>JADJGV010000010.1 GCA_016707895.1 Myxococcales bacterium
ATGATGGGCAGGTCCGGGCGCTGTCGACGCGCCGCCCGCCCCAGCGCGGCGCCGTCGATCCCGGCGCCCAGCACGACATCGGTGATCAGCAGCTCGAACGCCATCGCGTCGAGCAGCGCCAGCGCCTCGTCGGCCGTGGCGGCCTCGACGACGTGGTAGCCGTCGCGGGTCAGGAGGCGCGCCAGCACCCGCCGGACCTCGGGCTCGTCATCGACGATGAGCACCCGCCGCGTCGGCGCGCTCGGCGCGACCAGCGCGGGCGGCACCGCCACGGTCCGCGGGAACCGCAGGCGCACCGCGGTGCCCTGGCCGTGCGCGCTGGTCAGCACGACGTGGCCGCCGCATTGCTGCACGAACCCGTAGACCGCGCTCAGCCCCATCCCGCGCGCGGCCGCCTTGGTCGTGAAGAACGGCTCGAAGGCGCGGCGCATCACCTCCGGCGTCATGCCCGGGCCGTCGTCGGCCACCTCGACCTCGACGTGATCGGTCAGGCGCGCGGCGAGCCGCGGATCGACGTCGGCCTGGGGCACGTTGCGCGTGGTCAGCCGCACCTGGCCGTCGTGCGGGCGCGCGTCCCGCGCGTTGCCGAGCAGGTTGCGCAAGGCGCTGGCCAGCTCGCCGCGATCGGCCAGGCACGGCCACGGCTCCGGCGCCAGCACGACCACGAGCTGCGCGGGGAGCGCCGCCGCGTCGCTGGCCACCGCCGCGACGACCTCGTTGATGCCGATCGCCTCGAGCCTGAGCGGCTGGCGCTGCGCGAACGCCAGCAGCTGGCGCGTGAGCTCGGCGCTGCGCTCGGTCGCGGCCACCGCCGCGACCACCATCGCGCGATCGTCGTCGGCCAGCGGGGCGTCGGCCACGACGGTCAGCGCGCCGCTGATCACCATCAGCCGGTTGTTGCACTCGTGGGCGACGCCGCCCGCCAGCCGGCCGACGGCGGCGAGCTGGGCCTGCTGCGCGGTGACCGCCGCGGTCACGTCGAGCGTGACGCCGCGGATCACCGCGACGCCGTCGACGTCCGCGGCGACGACGTCCGAGCGGACCCAGGCGAGCGCGCCGTCGGCCTGGCGCACGCGATGGACCCGCTCGGCGCGCTCGCCGGGCCGCAGCGTCGCCCACGACGTGGCCAGGTCGTCGCGCTCGTCGTCGGGCACCAGCGCGAGCCAGGCCCCGGCGCGGCCGAGGAAGTGGACGTCGCGGTAGCCGGTCAGCGCGAACACCGGGTGCGAGATCAGCTGGATCGTGGCCGTGGCCTGGTCGGCCTCCCACACCACCGCGGCGACGCTCGCCGTCAGCCCCGCGAGCCCACGCTCGAGGTCATCGACGGCCATGCGCAGCCGGCTGGTCTCACCGAGATCATCGAGGACCAGCGCGACCCGCGGGCGGCCGCCCGCCTCTGCCTCCGCCAGCCGGACGGCGGTGGCGCGGAACTGCCGCGGCCCTGCGGCGAGGACCGCCACGGCGCGCGGGTCGCCGCCGTCGGCGACCCGCCGCAGCAGCGGCACCACGCCCGGCAGCGGCACCAGCGTCTCGACGTGGATGCCGCGCACCAGCCGCGCGTCGAGCCCGAACATCGTGAGCAGCGCCGGGTTGGCGCTGTCGATCCACAGCGAGTCGGCGTCGACCACCGCCACGCCCTGCGGCAGCCCCGCCAGCAGCGCCGCCGCGTACCCGTCGGCGCGCAGCAGCGCCGCGGCCCGCGCGTCGAGGTAGGCGTCGACGACGAACGACAGGTCGAAGAACAGCGCGCGGATCAGCGCCCGCGCCAGCGCGGGCGGGTCCGCCGCGTCGGGCACCACCCGGGCGAGCAGCGCGCCGACCTGCTGCGCGACGCCCACCACGTACAGCTGCAGCGACAGCCCGACCCGCTCGTGGACCACGCCCAGGCGCGAGCGCGACGCGGCGTAGGGCCGATCGAAGGACGCGGTCGCGAGCTCCTGCCAGTACGCGAGCACCTGCCGCTTCAGCGGGCCGATCGTCGGCGGCGGCAGCAGCGGCGCGGTCTCGGGCGCCGCGCTGGCCCAGGCGTAGAACGCGTCCACCACCGCCGGGACCGCCGCGACGATCGCGGGCGCCGCCGCGCGCAGCGTGGCCTGGGCGACGGGGTCGAGCTCGACGAACGCGCGGCGCTGCTCCACCTCGTCGCGATCGACGCGCAGCCGCGCCACCGGCGCCGCCATCGCCGCCGCCGCCCGGCCGTGCCCGGCCGGCGCCGCGGCGCCACGCTCGACGCCGGCCCCGCCGTCGGTGGCCGCGCGCTGCAGCGCATCGACCGTGCTGATGCCGTAGGCGTCGAGGACCAGCGTCGCCTCGAGCAGCGTGCGGCGCAGGAGCGCGTCGACCACGGCCACCGCCTCGGCCGGCGTGGCCGCGCCCGCGAAGGCGTGGTCGACGTGATCGGCGACCCAGTGCGCGAACGTCGCCAGGTACCACGACGGCGGGAGCTGGACGCGCTGGTGGACCATCCCGACCCGGACGCAGCGCCGCACCTGCGCCCAATCGGCGCGTCGCCCATCAGGCTCGCGAGGTACGCGCGCTGCGCGCGCTTGAGCCGCGCCACCAGCTCGGGCGAGGTCAGCCACGCGCGGGTCGCCTCGCACGCGCCCATCCGCTCGTAGAGTCGCTCGACGAAGGCCGGCGCCGTCGCGATCGCGCTCGGCGCCAGCGCGCGCAGCCGCGCGCTGGCCGCCGCGTCGTAGCCGAGCAGGTCGCAGCGGTGCTGCGAGCGTGGCGGGCGTGAGCCCGAGCGCCGCGATCGTCCGATCGACCTGGGCTTCGAAGGCGACATCCATGATCACGATTCTACGCGCGCCGCGCCACGTCGGTGCGCCGCGACCCGCGCAGTTGGCGCGCAGTTGTCGCACCGCGCGGCACCGCAACGCGCGGTCAGCCGATCGCGCCGTGCAGGAACCAGCGGCGCGGGCCCGGATCGTGGAACAGCCACAGGCAGTCGCCGCGGCGGATCTCGGCGAAGTGGTACTCGCGGTAGGTGCCGGGGCCGCCGGCGCCGTCGCTGCTGGCGTCGGCGCTCGCGGCGCCGCCGGCCCACCAGCCGCCGCTGACGACGTAGGGCCCGACGATGTTGGTGACGGTGCCGTGCTCGAGGCCCGACAGCACCCAGCCGTCGTCGCGCACCCGCGGCGACTGCGGCGGCAACAGCCGCGGGCGCGCCAGCACCCGGCGCACCAGCACGATCGGCAGATCGCGGCGCGGCCGCGGCGCGACCATGCGATCGATCCGCGCCCAGCCGTACTGGTGCTCGGGCAGGTGGCCGTCGCACAAGACCGGCCGCACCACCGCGTCGTCACCCAGCTCGGCGCGCAGCCGGGCCAGCGCCGCCTCGGCCGCGCGCAGATCGCGGCGCGGCTGCTCGGCGAACAGCGCCAGCTGCTCGCGGGTCGCGGCGACGTCGTCGGCCCACACCCGGATCGCGACGACGCCGGCGACCGGCGGCTGGTGCTCGAGGCGCAAGCGCACCAGCCCGAGCAGCGCGCGGGCGTCGAGCGTCGGCGCCGCCGGCTTGATGCAGTCGACGCGGCGCTCGTGGTGGCCGACCGCGCGCTGCAGGTTCCACTCGATCGACAGCGCCACCAGCGCGCGCCGCCGCGCCGCCAGCCGCGCCAGCAGGCGATCGAGCGCGGCCTTGGTGGCGAACACCAGCCGCTCGGCGTCGACCTCGGCGTCGTCGAGGAAGACCCGCTCGTCGAGCGCCTCGGGCGGCGGCTCGGGCGCCAGCGGATCCCAGCCCTCGCCGGTGGCCAGCCGGTACAGCCGGTGGGCCGCCGCGCCGAACCGCTCGAGCACGCCGCCGCCCGGCAGCCGCACCATCTGCCCCAGCGTCGTCACCCCCAGCCGCGCCAGCTCGTCGCGCAGCCGCGGCTCGACGCCGACCCGGTCGAGCGGCACCGCGCAGACCGCGGCTTTCTCGTCGGCGTCGCACGCGTACACCCGCACGATCGACGCCGGCGTGTCACCGCCACGGCCGCCGCGCCCGCCGCCGTCGCCGTCGACCAGGCCGCGGCCCAGCGCCCGCGCCAGCGCGCAGGTGGCGAAGCGCGAGAAGCCGACCACCACCACGCCGACCAAGCCGAGCGCGGCGATCTCGGCCGCGATCGCCCGCGCCCACGCGGTCGCCGACGGGTAGATGCCGGCCAGCCCGGCGCCGCCCAGCCAGAACGTGCCGAGGTCGAGGTCGTCGCCGCGGGTCACCTCGGGCGTGCAGCCGTGCAGCCGCCGCGCCATCGCGTCGACGCCGGCCGCGATCACCTCGGGCGCGACCACGCCGGCGCGCAGCGCACCGGCCAGCGCCAGCGCGTGGGCGTAGCGCTGCCCCGGCAGCACGCCGCGCGCCCGCGCCCGCTCGCACGCCCAGCGCACCACGCCCTGCGGCCGATCCTCGTCGACGACCACCGTCGGCTCGGCGCGCCACGCCGGCTCGCGCTGCCACAACAGCTGCAGCGGCAGCGCCGGCAGCTCGACGCAGGCGATCCGCATCGCGCTACTTCCACCCCGCCGGCGCCACCACCGCCACCGGCTGGCTCCAGCCCGGTCCGCGGCGCTTGTCCTTGAGCGCGCGCACCGCGACCCGGAAGCCGCCGCCGCGCACTCGCTCGCGCACCGCCTCGGCGCGCAGCGACACGATCGAGCCCAGCGACGCCGCGTCGCGCGGCCGCTCGGTGATCGCCACCAGCGCCGCGTCGTGGCGCTGCGCCAGGCTGACCAGCCGGCCCTGCGCCGCCGTCGGCAGCTCGCCGGTCGCGCCCAGCTCGAGCAGCACCAGCCCGAAGCTGCCCGAGCGCAGGAGCGTGTCGGCGGCGCGCGCCAGCGTGATCGCGTCGCGGGTGCGCACCACCACCAGCGCCTCGAGATCGACGCCGCTGGCCGCGAGGTCGGGCGGGAAGAAGCTCGACCCCGGCAGCACGATCCACGCGCACGGCTCGCCGCGCAGCTGCGCCTCGAGCACCAGCGCGGTGGCCGCGGTCAGCGACGCCACCGCGCCGACGCCCGACAGCTCGGTCAGCCGCCCGGCCAGATCGTCGAGCTGCCAGCGCGCCCCCGCCACCTCGGCGCGCGCCCGCGCGTCGTCGAGCGACAGCACCCGCGCGCCGGCGGCCGCGCTCGAACGCGCGCGCGCGCGATCGACGAACTCCTTGGCGTCCGAGAGGCGGCTCATGATGGTCGTGCACGATCGAGACTGATCATACGTTCAGTCATCGCACGCGCCCCTGTCAACGTCCTTCCCAGCGCGCGCTCGCCGCGCTCGCGCAAGCGCGCGCCGCGCCTTCACTCCGGACGCGATCCCGGTGCGGGATTCTCCGACGCGGCGCTCGCTCGCTCGCCGGATTTCGCCACGCGCGCCCGACGCGACACCGATCCGCGCGCGATTCCACGCCGCCGCGCGCCCGCTCGCCGCGGCACGGCGGTTGCTGTCCCCACCGCGATGCCTGCGATGATGTCGACGATGCGGACCGCTGCCCTGACCTCGCTCCTCCTGATCGCGGCCTGCGGCGGTGGCGGCGACGACGGCGCGCTGCCGATCGACGCCGGCGCCGACGCCGCGGCGCCGTGCACTCCGACGCCCGGCGCGCCCGCCGAGCGCGTCACCACCACCAGCGGCGCGGTCCGCGGCGCCACCGACGGCGCGACCTTGACCTGGAAGCGCGTCCCCTACGCCGCGCCACCGATCGGCGACCTGCGCCTGCGCGCGCCGCTGCCGGCGCCGTGCGCGGCCGACGAGCTCGACGCCACCGCGCTCGGGCCGACGTGCCCGCAGCTCACCGCCGACGGCGCGTTCGCAGGATCCGAGGACTGCCTGCACCTCAACCTGTGGGCGCCGGCCAGCGCGCCCGCCACGCCGCGCCCGGTGATGGTGTGGATCCACGGCGGCGGCAACTCGGTCGGCACCGCGGTCGATCCGATCTACGACGGCCGCCGCCTCGCCGAGGCCGGCGACGTCGTGGTCGTGACGCTCAACTACCGGCTGGCGCAGCTCGGCTTCCTGGCCGACGCGGCGCTGGCGACCACCGCCGGCGCGGTCGGCAACTACGGCACGCTCGATCAGCTCGAGGCGCTGCGCTGGGTCCACGCCAACATCGCGGCGTTCGGCGGCGACCCCGCCAACGTGATGGTGTTCGGCGAGTCGGCCGGCGGCCGCAACACCTGCACGCTGCTCGCCGCGCCCGCCGCCGCCGGGCTGTTCCACCGCGCGCTGATCCAGAGCGGCGCCTGCAAGTTCATCGACACCCGCGCCGAGGCCCAGGCCACCGCCGACGCGGTCGCGACCGCGCTGGGCTGCACCGGCGATCGCGCGGCGTGCTTCCGCGCCGCCACCGCCGAGGCGCTGATCCGCGCCAACGCCCAGCCGGTCGGCGCGCTCGCGGCCTCGGCCTACGGCTCGGTGATCGATGGCGTGACGCTCGTCGAGCAGCCCGAGGCGGCGATCCGCGCCGGCCGCCACCACGCCATGCCGATCGCGATCGGCGCCAACGCCGACGAGACCGGCCGCGAGGCGCCGGCGATGCTCACCGAGCCGCAGTACGTCGCGCTGGTGCGCGCGCAGCTCGGGCCGATCGCCGACGCGGCGCTGCAGCAGTACCCGGCCAGCGCCTACCCGTCCCCGCGCGCCGCCTACGTCCGGCTCACCACCGACTCCCGGTTCGTGTGCCCGTCGCGCGAGATCGCCGCCGGCGCCGCCGCCGCCCAGGCCGCGCCGGTGTTCCGCTACTTCTTCCAGTACCGCGCGACGCCGCTCGGCGCGGTCCACGGCCTCGACGTGCCGTTCGTGTTCGGCACGTTCGGCGCGATCGTCACGCCGAGCGGCACGCCGTACCAGCCGACCGCCGCCGACCTCGCGCTGTCGGCCGCGATCCAGGGCTACTGGACCCGCTTCGCGCGCAGCGGCGATCCCGGCGGCGCGCCGGCCTGGCCCGCCTACGGCGCCGCCGATCCGACGCTGGTGCTCGACGGCGCGATCACCACGACCGCCGGCGTCCGCACCGCCGACTGCGACTTCTGGCGGCCGTACTACCTGGCGCGGTAGCGGCGGCCGCCCGCGCTACGCTGCCGCCATGCCCGCGCCCCGCCGCCACGCCGCGTTCCTGCGCGGCGTCTACCCGACCACCTGCGCGATGCCGGCGCTGCGCGCGGCGTTCGAGCGCGCCGGCTTCACCGACGTGCGCACCGTGCTGGGCAGCGGCAACGTCGTCTTCACCGCGGCCGGCACGCCAGCGGCGCTGGCCACCCGCGCCGAGGCCGCGATGGTCGCGTCGCTCGGGCGCAGCTTCCCGACGATCGTGCGCCCGCTCGACGAGCTGGCCGCGCTGGTCGCCGCCGATCCGTTCGCCGACCTCGACGTGCCCGCCGACGCCAAGCCGGTGGTGACGTTCCTGCGGGAGGCGCCCAGGCCAGCGCCGCGCCTGCCGATCGATCACGAGGGCGTGCGCGTCGCGCGGCTCGCCGATCGGATCGCGTTCACCCACTACCGCCCGCACCCCAAGGGCCCGGTGTTCATGCAGGTCATCGCGCGCGCGTTCGGCGACGACGTCACCACGCGCACCTGGGCGACGATCGCCAAGGTGGTCGCCGCCGGGGCGCGGTGAGCCGGCGCGCGGCGGCTACGCGCGGTCCATGCCCTCGAGGTAGCGATCGTTGCGCTGGCGCTCGACCATCCACGCCGGGTACTCGGGCGGCAGCGCGCTGACCGCGTCGAGCGCGGCGACCTCGTCGGCGGCCAGCCGCACCTCAGCCGCGGCCAGGTTGTCGGCGAGCTGCGCGTCGGTGCGCGCGCCGATGATCACGCTCGCCACCTGCGGCTTTTGCAGCAGGTAGGCCAGCGCGATCTGCGCCACCGACACGCCGTGCGCGTCGGCGATCGGCCGCATCGCGTCGACGCACGCGAACGCCCGCGGCTTGTCGACCGGCGGAAAGTCGAACGACGTGCGGCGCGCGCCGTCGGGGCCGGGCGCGCCCTCGGCGTACTTGCCCGACAGGAGGCCGCCGGCCAGCGGCGACCACGGCAGGATGCCCAGCCCCTCCTCCTGGCACAGCGGCACCAGCTCGCGCTCGATGTCGCGGCTGGCGATCGTGTAGAAGACCTGCGCCGAGACGAACCGCGGCAGCCCGGCGCGATCGGCGATCGCCAGCGCCTTCATCGCCATCCACGCCGGCAGGTTGCAGCAGCCGACGTAGCGCGCCTTGCCGGCCTTGACCACGTCGGCCAGCGCGTGGACGGTCTCCTCGAGCGGCGTCGCCGGATCGACGCCGTGGATCTGGTACAGGTCGACGTGGTCGGTGCCCAGCCGCGCCAGGCTGGCGTCGATCGCGTCGAGGATGTGGCCGCGCGACAGCCCGGCGTCGTTGACGCCCTTGCCGACCCGCCCGCGGACCTTGGTCGCGATCACCAGGTCGCTGCGACGCACGCCGAGCCGGCGCACCGCCTCGCCGACCAGCCGCTCGCTCTCGCCCTCGTGGTAGACGTCGGCGGTGTCGAGGAAGTTGACGCCGGCGTCGAGCGCCGTGCGCAGCTGACCGGCGACGGCGTCGATGCCGAGCTTGCCGATCACCTCCCAGAAGCCCTTGCCGCCGTAGGTCATCGTGCCGAGGCACAGCTCCGAGACGTAGAGGCCGGTGCGGCCGAGGCGATGCATGCGCATGGGCGGCACGATAGCAGCGCGGATCCGGGGCCGACCCGGCGCCGGATCCCAGATTTCTGAGCCTCAGGCGGGTGCCTTCGCAGCCATCCCGCAGGGTTGACCGTGGCACGATGGTTGCTGATTCCGGGCTCGCCGATGCGTCACCTGCCGCTCCTGCTCCTCGCCGTCGCCGCCTGCGACGAACCGGCCGCGACCCCGGACGCCGGGGTCGACGCCGGCGTCGACGCGATGGTCGGCCAGGGCAGCGAGCCGGTCGGCGACCTGGTGATCAACGAGGTCGCCCCGCGCGGCGCCGGCAGCGACTGGGTCGAGCTGACCAACGTCGGCGCCGCGCCGATCGACCTGTGCGGCTACTTCCTCACCGACGCCGCCGATCGCCTCGATCACTTCTTGCCGCTCGGCGGGGTGATGCCGCCGGCTCCGTGTCCGCCGCTGCGGCTGGCGCCGGGCGCCTACCGGGTGATCGCGCTCGACAACACGCCGCTCCCCACCGCCGGCCCGATCGATCCGCTGCACGCGCCGTTCACGATCGACGGCGCCGATCAGCTCCACCTGGTGACCACCGCCGGCGCGATCGCCGACGGGTTGCTGTACCTCTACCCGCGCGGCCCGGCCGAGCCGGCCGACGTGACGCTGGCGCGCGTGCCCGACCACGCGGGGCTGTTCTTCGCGGTCGCGCCGACGCCGGGCGCCGCCAACCCGCCGGAGCTGCCGTGATCCGCCGCCTCGCGCCGCTCGCCCTCGCCCTCGCCGCCGCGCTGGTCGCGTGCGACGACGCGCCGATCTGCGAGCTCGCGGTCGGCGCGCACCAGGACGCGATCGCCCGGGTCGGCTGCCCCGGCGACTTCGCCGCCCAGGCCACCACCAAGGACGACTCGGTGTTCGCCCGCACCGAGACCATCCTGGTCATCATCGACCGCGAGGACGGCGACGCGCTGCACTTCATCGACTCGACCAAGTACGCGCTGCACTACCAGTACGCGAGCGAGCACCTGAACCTCGCCGGCAAGACCGCGGTCGGCACGCTGGCCGACTTCAACATCCTCAACTACCGCCGCCCCAACCGGCGCTTCATCCTCGGCAAGCTGGTGCGCTACGTCGACCAGCAGCTGCTCACCTACGAGCTGGCCGCCGGCGACACCGCCGACGTCGCCATGATCGTCCGCGCGTTCCAGGGCGTGCGCGGCGCGATCTTCGACGGCGACGAGCTGCGCTACCGCGCGGTGTCGGCCGAGCAGGAGCGCCACCTGCCCGAGCTGCGCGCGCGGATCCCGACGATCGCCACCGACGAGGTGTTCCGCGGCCAGGTCTACCAGCCGCTCAACCCCGGCACCGCCTACGGCGTGCTGCGCTTCCGCAAGACCGCCGCGCTCGACGGCGTGCCGCTGGCGCCGACCGACCTGGTCGTGCTCGACCGCGTCCCCAACGACGTCGCGATGGTGGCCGGCATCATCACCGCCGAGTTCCAGACCCCGCTGGCCCACGTCGCGGTGCTGGCCCAGACCCGCGGCACGCCCAACATGGGGCTGCGCGACGCCTGGGACGATCCGCGGCTGCGCGGCTTCGCCGATCAGCTGGTCAAGCTCGAGGTCGGCCCGCAGGAGTTCACGATCAGCGCCGGCGATCCCGCGGCCGCCCAGGCCTACTGGGACTCGCTGCGCCCGTCCGCCCCGCAGCTCCCGCAGCACGACTCGCTGACCCTGCCGCTGTTCGACGTCACCCGCACCACGGTGGCCAACGTCGTCACGATCGGCGCCAAGGCCGCCAACCTCGGCGAGATGTACACCGTCGGCGTCGGCACCGGCCACGCGCTGCCGCTGCCCGACCGCCCGCTGGCGATCCCGTTCGCCCACTACGCCCGCCACCTCGCAGCCGCCGGCGTGCTGCCGCTGATCGACGCGGTGATCGCCGACTACCAGGCCGGCGCGCTCGGCCAGGGTGAGCTCGAGCAGCGGCTGTTCGCGATCCGCTGGCAGATCTACACCGCGCCGGTCGACCCCGCGCTGCTCGCCCAGGTGACGACGCTCGGCCGCGCCCGCTGGGCCGACACCACCAAGCTCCGCTGCCGCTCGTCGACCAACGTCGAGGACCTGGCCGAGTTCACCGGCGCCGGGCTGTACACCTCGACCGGCGTGCGGCTCGGCGACGGCGACGCCGCGCTGGGCAACGCGATCAAGACGGTGTGGGCGTCGGTGTGGAACCCGCAGGCGTTCGTCGAGCGCGAGTTCTACCGGGTCGATCAGCGCGAGGTGCGCATGGGCGTGCTGGTGCACCCGGCGCAAGAGGACGAGCTGGCCAACGGCGTCGCGCTGACGCTCAACCAGTTCTCCGACCTGCGGCCGGCGTTCTACATCAACAGCCAGCTCGGCGACGTCTCGGTCACCAACCCGACCGGCGACGCCACCCCCGAGCAGATCCTCTACTACACCTGGTACGAGGAGCCCGAGTACGAGGTCATCACCCGCTCGTCGTTGATGCCGTGGGCGCAGGACTGGCCGGTCGCTGACGCGATCCTCACCGACGCCGAGCTCGACGAGCTGGCCGGCTACCTCACCGACATCTCGACCCGCATCCGGGTGCGCTACCCGGGCTCGGCCGCCGACGTCGAGTGGAAGCTCATGCCCGACCGCTCGATCCTGATCAAGCAGGCCCGCCCGTTCCGCCAGCGCACCGCGCCGATGTAGCGGGGCGTGCAGCGACGGTAGGCCACCTCACAGCCGCTTCACCGACGTGTACGCGGGCTGCGCAGGTCACCCGTACTCGCGTTGCACAGCGCGCGCGCAGCTTGCGTCCTCTCGCGCAGTTGCTGCGGGCACGCGCGTTGCTAAGGGGATCGGGCAGGAGGTACCCATGCGTCTCTTCGCCCTCGCTTCGTTCCTCGGCCTCGCGCTCATCGGCTGCACCGGCACCGACGTCGGCAGCTCGTCGCAGTCGATCGCCTGCTACCAGACCGCCACCGGCGTGCTGTGCGCGCCGACCAGCGACGTCACCGGCGCGCCGGCCGACGTCGACGGTGACGGTCAGGTCGACAGCTTCGTGTGCGGCGACACCGCCAGCGCTTCGGACAGCACGTCGGACTCGACCGACGAGTCGGGCGCCAACGACGGCGACGGCCACCACAGCGGCGGTGGCGGCGGGGACGACGACGGCAACGACAACCCGCTGTCCGACTCGGACGACGCCGACAGCGACTCCGACTCCAACGCCGATTGCGCGCACCACGACTCGCAGTCGGACGCGCCCTCCGACTCGGACTCGACCGTCGACTCGGCCGACAGCGCCGGCGACGACTCGGTGTCCGACGGCGACGGCGACGGCACCGCCGACGGCCTCGACTGCGACTGCGCGCCGCCGGCCGATCCGCCGGCGCCCCCGCCCACCGACCCGACGACCCCGGTCTGACGTGCGGCGCTGGGCGGTCGCCGCTGCGCTCGCGCTGGCCGCGTGCGGCACCGACGCCGCGCCCGCCGGCGTGGCGCGCTCGCGCGACGAGCTGTTCGGCGAGCGGGTCATCCCCCGCTTCGAGCTCGAGCTCGACGACGCGGCCCGGGCGGCGCTGGCCGCCCACCCCAAGGAGTGGGTGCGCGCGACCTTCCGCTACGCCGGCGTCACCTACGCCGACGTCGGCGTGCGGTGGAAGGGCAACCGTTCGCGCCAGGGCCTGGCCGGCAAGCCGTCGTGGAAGATCCGCTTCGACAAGTTCGTCAAGAAGCGGCGCTTCCTCGGCGTCAAGGAGCTGGTGCTCAACAACCTCGTCGAGGATCCGACCGCGGTGCGCGAGGCGCTGGGCTACCGCCTGCACCGCGACCTCGGCGTCGCCGCGCCGCGCACCGGGTGGGCCCAGCTGGTGGTCGACGGCCAGGACTTCGGCATGTACCTCGACCTCGAGGCCATCGGCGGCGATCTGCTCGAGCGCGCCTACGGCGACGACGACGGCACGCTGTACGAGGGCGAGTTCGGCTGCGACCTGTACCCCGACGACGCGCCGCGCTTCGAGCAGGACGGCGGCGACGATCAGGGCCACGCCGATCTGATCGCGCTGGCGACCCTGGCCGAGCGCGACCCGGCGCGGCTGTGGGCCGCCGACGGGCCGCTCGATCGCGCGCGGGTCGCCGCGTACCTGGCGGTGTCGGCGGTGATCGGCGACTTCGACGGCTACCGCCACGCCCACAACTACCGGCTGCACCACGACCGCACGACCGATCGCTGGTCGCTCTTGCCGTGGGGCCTGGACCGCACGTTCCGCCAGCGCCTCGACCTGACCGACTCGGGCGGACGGCTGGCGACCGCGTGCTTCGCCGACGCCGGCTGCCGCGCCGACTACGCCGCGGCGGTAGCGCGGGCCGCCGATCGGCTCGACGCGTTGATCGCCGATCGCACGCTCGAGCGCTGGTTCGTCATGGTCGACGCCGCCGGCCGCGCCGATCCGCGCCGCCCGGCCGACGCCGCCGAGGTCAAGCAGGCCCGCGCCGCGCTGCGCCGCTTCGTCCGCGAGCGCCCCGCCGAGGTGCGCGCGCAGCTGCCGTGCCTGGGCGCGGCGCCGCCGGCCGGCTGCCCGACCGCGCCGCCGATCGCGTGCGACGCGGTGGCGATCGGCGAGGTCGGCTTCGAGCTGTGCGCGCCGGCGCTGACCTGGCCCGACGCCGAGGCCGCGTGCGTGGCGCGCGGTCGCCACCTGGCCCGCGTCGACGACGAGGCCCAGGCCGTGGCGCTGGCCGCCGCCGCCAAGGCCCGCGGCAACGATCGCTACTGGATCGGCCTGAGCGATCGCGGCGGCGAGGGCGCGTGGGTCTGGGCCGACGGCCGGCCCGCGACCTTCACCCGGTTCGGCAAGGGCCAGCCCGACGACTTCGCCTGCGGCGAGGACTGCGTCGGGCTGCGGCCCAAGGACGGCAAGTGGGGCGACGCCCACTGCATGCAGCGGCGCCCGTTCGTCTGTCGTTGACGCGCGAGATAGGCTCGCCCGGCGAACAGCGTGGCCCGCGTGGCCCCCACCGAGATAGCCTCGCTGGCGCTCGGCTACCGGCAGATCAGGTTGTTGCCGAAGCCGGTCGGCCGGCCGATGTCGAGCGGCGCCGTCGTGGTCTCGACGCCGTCCTTCCAGACCCGCACGCCGCTGGCGCCCATCGTACCGTCGGCGGCCACCACGTAGCCGTCGCCGCACGCGGCGACGTCGTCGATCTGCTGGCTGTCCTTGGACGCCACCGGCGCCGGCGCGCCGGTCGCCGGATCGAGCGCGCGCAGCTTGCCGAACTGCGACGAGAAGTCGGGCGCGAAGCCGGTCACCGCCACCCAGATCGCCGAGCCGTCGGCCGGCACGTCGACGTGGTTGGCCAGCCCGCCCAGCGCGGCGTTGGTCACCAGGCAGCTGGTCGCGAGCGCGCCGGTCACGCCGACCCGCGCCAGGCAGCCGGTGGTGAAGTCGCTGAACGACGGCGCGGTGCCGATCACCAGATCGCCGCCCGGCAGCTGCGCGAACAGGCCGACCGGGTTGGGCGCCGGCAGCCACTCGCTGGTCGTGACGGTGTCGGTGGCGGCGTCGATCACCGCGACCAGGCCGTCGCCGCGCGGCGCGAAGTTCTCGTCGAGCCGCCCACACACCACGAACACCTGGGCGCCGACCGCGTAGGCCGACACGCAGTCGGGCTTGCCGTCGGGATCGCCGGGGATCACGACGGTGCGCGTCGCGCGGGTGGCGCGATCGATGACCACCACGCCGGCGGTGCCGAGCGCCGGCACGTACAGCTTGCCGCCGACCGCGGCCACGTCCTGCGGGTTCGAGCCGCCGCCGGTGCCGTACTGGTCGATCAACGCCAGCGGCGCGCCGCCCAGCACGGTGATGTTCTCGCCGCTGTCGCGGTTGACGATCATCACCTCGTCGCCGACCCGGCGCAGGAACGGATCGCCGCCGGCGACGCCGGCCAGCGCGTTGGTGTGCACCGCCCGGGTGGCGACGTCGATGGCGGTGAAGACGCCGGTGGTGGCGAAGTCGCCCGACACCGCGTAGGCGACGTGGCCAGCCACGCCCGCGTCGGGCGTCGGCTCGTCGTCGCCGCTCGTGTTGTCGCCACACCCGATGGCGCCCAGCCCCAGCCCTACCGTGATCGCGATCGCACTCGTGCTCGGTCGTTGCATGTGTCACCCCACGTGACGCGGGGCCAACGACCGCGCATGCGGCCCTTGCACCCCGAAGGTTGTGCGAAGGGCCGGTCTCCTGACTCCCGATTCGTCCTACTGGCGGCGCCTTCCCGGTCTCCCGGTGGCAAGCAGTGCCGCGTTCGTCCTCGGTCACAGTAGCGGGGGCTGCGCCGGATTCGCACCGGCTTCCCGTCACCCTACGCGTGGTCTGGTCGCTTGCTTCGCTAGCGCACTCCTTGCGGGCCTCTGTACCGAGGGCCGCCACCGCTGTCAACGCCGGTCAGGGGCGGTCAGCGTTGCGACACCAAGAACTCGCGACGCTGGCTCACGGCCTGATACACCTCCCGGGCCCGCCTCCGCGGGCGTCGAGGAGTCGTACATGCGCCTTGTCCCAGTCCTCGCGCTCGCGCTGATCGCGAGCGCCTGCGCCGCCGAAACCGACGAGCGGCCCGCCGAGTTCGCCTACATCGTCAAGGCGATCCTGGCGCCGTCGTGCGCCACCGCCACCTGCCACAGCGCGCGCACCCAGCGTGAGGGCGTCGACCTGTCGAGCGTCGCCGCCGCGCGCGCGACCTTCGACAGCCGCCCGCTGGCGCCGCAGACCGGCGAGCCCAACGACTCCGAGCTGCTGTTCATCCTGCGCACCAGCGGCGAGCAGCGGATGCCGATCGACGGCCCGCTGCCCGACGCCGACATCGCGCTGATCGAGCAGTGGATCATCGCGGGAGCGCCCCGATGAAGCGCGCCATCTTGATCGCGCTGGCGATCGCGGCCACCGCCGGGATCGCGCAGGCCTACCCGCAGTACCAGCTGTCGCGCGAGCAGACCTGTGGCGCCTGCCACCTGTCGCCGACCGGCGGCGGCCTGCTCAACGACAACGGCGAGCTCACCGACGAGGACGACGCCAAGTGGGGCGGCGATCCGACGTTCCTCCACGGCGCCAAGGAGCTGCCCGAGTGGCTGCACCTCGGCGGCGACGTCCGCTTCGCCGCGGGCGCCAGCAACCCCGGCGGCGGCTTCGGCCCCGCGCTGTTCCCGATGCAGATCGAGGGGCACGTCCAGGCCGATCGCGGCCCGGTCAGCGTGGTCGCCGATCTCGGCTTCACGATCCCCAACGAGGACACGCCGATCACGCTCCTGTGGTCGCGCAGCCACTACGTCGAGTGGCACCAGCAGGAATCCGGCGAGGGCCTCTACGCGCGCGCCGGTCGGTTCATGCCGACCTACGGCCTGCGGCTGGCCGAGCACACCGCGTACACCCGGCGCTTCGGCGGCACGCCGCTGTTCAGCGAGGCCTACGGCGCGTCGGTGGGCTGGGTGACGCCCGGCGCCGAGCTGCACCTGACCGGCTTCGTCCACGATCGCTGGCAGGAGAGCATCGAGGACGGCGACGGCGCCGCGCTCCACGCCGAGAAGCGCTTCGGCAAGCTCTCGGTCGGCGCCCAGGGCCGCTACGCCAACGGCGCGGAGGACGTCCGCACCCAGGGCGGCGCCACCGCCAAGCTGTGGCTCGACGGGCCCGAGGTGCTGCTGTCGGCCGAGGCCCAGGTGGTGCACCAGAAGTTCGACGCCGGCGGCAAGCGCAACCAGGCGGTCGCGTACCTGCTGGCGACGTGGTTCTTCGCCCACAGCTACTTCCTCGACGTCGGCCTCGGCCACTACGACGAGGACGTCAAGGTGCCGGACGTCGACCGCGACACCGTCGAGGTGAACCTGCACTGGTTCCCCAAGGCCCACATGGAGCTGGTGCTGATGGGCCGGCTGCAGATGATCGCGCTGGGCCAGGGCGGCGACAACGCCAGCTACGGGCTGGTGCAGTTCCACTACCGCATGTGAGCATGTGATCCCCGCCTCGAGGTTGTACCCATGAAGTCCATCGCCATCGCCCTCGGCCTGTGCGCCGCGCTCACCCTCACCGCGTGCGGCGAGCACGGCGAGCCGACCGGTTCGGTGTGCCCGCCGACCCCGACGCTCACCTACGTGAACTTCGGCAAGCCGTTCATGGACACGTACTGCATCGACTGCCACTCCAGCACCAAGACCGGCGCCGCCCGCCACGGCGCGCCCGCGTTCCACGACTACGACACCGTCGAGGGCGTGCGCCAGACCATCGAGCACATCGACGAGCAGGCCGCCGCCGGCCCCAGCGCGGTCAACACGCTGATGCCCGAGGACGCGCCCAAGCCGACCGAGGCCGAGCGCCGGCAGCTCGGCGAGTGGCTGGCCTGCGGCGCGCCGTAGCGGCCTGGGCCCTACCGCGCGACGCGCTCGACGGCGCCGGCCGGCAGCCAGCCCGACAGCGTGCCGGCCAGGTGCACCCGCACCCAGTCGCCGCGGCGCTCGCCGATCGTGAGCTCGGTGCCGGCCGGCAGCGGCGTCGCGCGCGCCACCGGCGCCACCGCGCTGTCGGCGGTGCGCAGCTCGGCGGCCTGCATGACGACCGCGTCGCTGGCGCGGGGGTCCTCGATCACCAGCGAGATCGTCATCGTCGCCCAGACGATGCCGCCGATCACCGCGATCGGCGTCAGCGAGCGGCGCCGCGCGCCGCGCCACGGCACCAGCACCAGGATCGCGATGGCGAACGCGAACGCGCCGACCAGCAGCCGGCGATCGCGCGACCACGCGGCGTGGAAGAAGAACAGCGTCTCGGTGGCCGAGGTCGATGCCGGCCGCAGCTCGGCCGGCAGCCGGCTGCGCACCCACGCCAGGTTGCGGCGGGCGCGGCCGTCGTCGCGATCGAGCGCCATCGCCCGCCGGTAGGCCAGCACCGCCGCGCCGAGATCGCCGGCGCCGAGCGCCGCGTTGCCGAGGTCGGTGTAGACCGCGGCCGACGGCCGGGCGGCGACGACGCGCCCGAACGCGGCCGCCGCGGCGGCGAACGCGCGCTGCTTGGCCGCCGGCTCGGTCGCGGCCAGCGCGTCCTGGTAGGCGCCGCGCGCCGCGGTCATCCCCTCGTCGGCCCGGGCCGCGCCCGGCCAGGCGGTCGCGACGATCAGCACCAGCGCCGCCGCGCCGCCGCGCCCGCCGCCGCGCCGCGCGTCCTTGGTCCAGGTGTCGAGCAGGTCAGCCAGCTCGGCCCGCAGCTCCGACGGCAGCGGCTCGCCCTTGGCGTCGGGCGCGAAGCCGGCGTTCTCGATCCGCGCGATCAGCGTGTCGTCGACGGTGCGGCCCAGCGTGCGCGCGGTAGTCGACAGGCAGCGCGACAGCGCGATCGCCGCGTCCTTGGCCGGGGCCTGGCGCGCGCGCTCGATCTCGGCGGCCAGCGCGCGCAGCGCGGCCTTGACCTCCCCGACCTCCTCGCGCCGGCCCGCGCCGCGCCGCCGCGCCAGCGCCAGGCCGAGCAACGCCAGCGGCGCCAGGTACAGCGCGACGACGATCGCCCACAGCACGCCGCGGCCCAGCGGCCCGCCGCCGGCGCCCGGCGGCGACAGCGCCAGGTCGACGCCGGCCAGGGACAGCACCGACGACGACTCCGCGGTCGGCGGCGCGCCGCTGCCCGCCGGCTGGCCCACGACCTGCGCCGCGCCGACCACGCTGCCGCCCTTGACCGACAGCGCGATCGGCTCGCTGTGGATGGTCTGGTAGCTGGCCTTGGCCGGATCGAAGTACGCGAACGCCAGCCCCGGGATCTCGGTGGTGTCGGCCGCGGTGACCTGCACCGAGACCTTCCAGGTCTTCTGCTTGCCGTCATCGGACAGCTCGCCCACCGGCGCGTCGGCCGGCGCCGCGAACTTGGCCTTGGGCAGGCCGCCCGGCCCGTCGAGCGGCGGCAGGTTGACCGTGTCGAGGCGCTGATCGCTCTTGACCGTGATCTCCAGCTCGAGCGGCTCGCCCAGCTGCACCACCGAGCGCGACGCGCGCGCGGCGATCGAGTACGAGGAGCCGACGGCGCCCGCGAAGCTCGGCGGCTTGTCGGTCTCGGGCACCGGCCGCACCTCGAGCGTGCGCTGCACGTCGGTGGCGCGGAAGGTGTCGGTGCGCGCCACCGGGAAGCCGAACGCGTCGCGGCCCTGGCCGATCTCCAGCTCGACCACCACCGACGCCGGCGGGATCACGATCGGCCCCGACTTGCGCGCGGTCACCTGCAGCGGGAAGCGGAAGCGATCGTAGGTGAGCCCGTCGCGGGTCACGCGATCTTGCGCGAAGCCCAGCTTCTGCTGGCCCTTGTCGGTGGCGAACTCGAGCACCTGCCGCGGGTTGGCCGGCGTCGGCACCTGCACCGACAAGGTCGAGTCCATGTTCAGCAGCGGCACGCCGAACTGCTGGTCCTGCGGGTTCTTGCGCAGCAGCCACTCGAGCTCGATGGGGAACGTCTCGCCGACGTAGACCGGCCGCTGCGGCAGCGTGACCGCGAACCTCATGTCGTTGGTGGTCGGCAGGTCGATGACCTCGAGGTTGCCGCCGCGGATCGGCACGGTGGTCGCGCCCTGGGTGACGTCGACCGCCGGCAGGTTGAACAGGCCGGCCTTCTCGGCGGTGACCCGGTAGGTCAGCACCCAGGTGCCGCCGCCGCCCTGCACGCGGCGTCCGTTGACGGTCAGGTTGAAGCCGCCGCGGAAGTCGGCGTCGCCCTCGATGATCTCGAGCCCGGGCACCGTCAGCGACGGCAGCTTGGGCGCCGGCTGCTCCTCGAGGCCGTCGACGACGATCGCCAGCACGAACGGCGCGCCGACGAACGCCTTGGAGCCGAGCTGGTAGCGGCCCTGGGCGCCCTGGGCGTGGGCCGCGGGAGCCGCGATCACGATCGCGAGGGTCGCCAGCGCGGCGACCCCGATCAGCCGGAGGGCGCGCATCACCAGTCCTTGTCCACCGGATCGGCCCCGCCGGCCTGCCGCTCGCGCTCGCGCTGCTCGCGCTCGCGCTGGGCCTCGCGCTCGCGCACCTGCTGCAGCTGCTGATCGGCGCTCTGCTGTTGCTGCTGCTGCTGGTCCTGCTTGTCCGGCTGCTGCTGCTGCTGCTGGTTCTGCTGATCCTGCTTGTCTTGCTTGTCCTGCTGTGGCGGCTGCAGCAGGCGCAGCGCGTTCTCGAGGTGCTCGACCGCGGTCTTCTGCGAGTCGATCGCCGGTCCGATGTCGTAGCTCATCTGCTGGGCCTGATCGCGCGCCTGGGTCAACGTGGTGGTGGCATCTTGCATCGACCCGAGGGCGCTGCGCACCTCCTGAGCCGCCTGACCGAGCGCCTGCGGCGTCGGGCCGCCCTGAGGCGCCCCGCCCTGAGGCGCCCCGCCCTGCCCGCCCTGCTGCGCGGCCGCGTCGGCCTGGCTGGCCAGCGCCTGGGCGATCGCCTCGGCCACCTGGCCGTGGGTGCTCTGGCGCTCGATCAGCCCGGGCAGGCGCGCGGCGCGGCCGGCGTCGTCCTCGGCCTGGGCGCTGGTGGTGTCGTCGCGGGTCTCGCCCTGCTCGCGGATCAGCTCCTTGAGGTGCTCGATCACCGAGAAGAACAGCTTCTGCAGCTCGACCAGCTTGGCCTCGGCCAGCTTGGCCGAGTCGAGCGCCGGCGGGCCCTTGCCGCCTGCGGCCACCGCCGCCAGCGCCACCAGCGCGGCGTCGGCCTCGAGCCGCAGCGCCTCGGCGCGGGCGAACAGCTGCTTCTGCTCCTCGAGCTGCTGCGGATCGGGCGCGGCCGGCGCGGCGCCGCTGGGGTCGGCCGGCGGCGGCGCGGTCGCCTTGTCCTGCTCCTCGGCGATCAGCGCCTTCATCCGCTCGAGCCGCGCGCGGTTCTTGCTCACGCCGTCGTCCACCCGCTTGGCGCGCTCGGCGGGCGGCAGCGCCTGGGCGCCCTCGGCCGGCGGCGTGATCGCGGCGATGACGTCACGCTCCTGGGCCAGCGTCACGTCGATCAGCTGGCGCAGCGCGAAGAACTGCTCGATCGCGGTGGCGATCGCCACCAGCGACGCCTGGGCCGCGGTCGATCCGGCGGCGACGTCCTCGGCGGCCAGCGCGTCGGACGCGACCTTCATCTGCGTCGACGCCTCCTCGAGCGACGGCATCGCCGCGGCCACCTGGGCCTTCACCTTGGCCGCCTCGCCCGCCTTGGGATCGGGCGCGCCGCCGTCGGCGCCGGGCGCCGGCGCGTCGAGCGCGGCCTGCAGCCGGGCCTTGACCTCCTCGAGGCGGGCCCGCACGTCGATCTGGTCGCCGCCCAGGCCGCGCGCGGTCAGCCACGCCGGCAGCGGATCGTCCTTGCCGGCGTGGGCCGTGAGCGCCGCCAGGTAGCGCGCCAGCTCGACCTCGTCGGCGGCCACGCCCTGCAGCACCGCGAGCGGATCGAGCAGCTGCTCGCGCGCGCGCTTGAGCGACTCGAGCGCGGCGCCGGTGCGCTGGTGGGCCAGCTCGCCGGCCAGCTCGTGCAGGTTGCGGCGGGCGTCGGTCATCGCCTTGCGCGCGTCCTGCACGTACAGGTCGAGGTTCTGCAGCTGGACCAAGCGCACCTTCTCCTCATCGCTGCGCTCCTCCTCGGTCTTGCCGCCGATCGCGGTGATCTCGTCGCCGGCCAGGTCGGCGATCGTGCCGACCTCGGCGGCCAACGTGCGCTGGCGGGTGGCCGCGGCCTCGAACTGGTCCTTGGCCGCCAGCGGGTCGCCGCCGCTGGCGGCCTGGCCAGCCCACAGCGCGCGGGCGGCGTCGCGCAGGTCGCGCTCGGCGGCGATCGCCCGATCCAGCCGCTTCTCGAGGGCGTTGTCGCCCTGGCCGGCCTCGTCGATCAAGGCCAGCAGCCGCGCCTCGACCCGCTCGAGGTTGGCGCGGGCGTCGGCGTCCTTGGGCCGCCGCCGGACCGCGTCAGAGAGCCAGGTGCGGGCCTTCTCGTAGGCCGCCATCGCCTGATCGGCGGCCGGGGGCTGCGCGGCCAGCGCGGCCTCGGCGCGCGCCACCGCCACCGCGGCCAGGTCGAACGCGGCGCGGAAGCGGACCTCGTCGTCGTAGCCGGCCAGGTCGCGCGCCGCCAGCAGGCGCTGCTCGGCCTCGTCGAGCTTGCCCTCGCCGAGCAGCGCGACCCCGGCGTTGTAGGTGGTGCGCGCCGCGCGGCCGCTGGCGTCGCCACACGCCAGCAGCGCCGCGAGCGCGAGGATCGCGATCGCCTTCATGCCTGCCTCCGAGCGCCGGCACCGACGGCCAGCGCCGCGATCAGCGCGATCAGCGCCAGCGCCAGCGGCCACACGAACCGCTCGCCGCGCACGCGGCGCAGCGACATGCGGTCGGCCTCCTCGCGCAAGATCGGCTTGACGTTCTGCCGCACGATCGACTCCAGATCGAGCGCCGAGGTGCCGGCCGGCACGTAGACGCCCTTGGTCGCGGTCGCGATCTGGCGCAGGGTCTCGCCGTCGAGCCGCGAGATCACCGGCTGGCCGTCGTGCGTCAGCTTGGTCTTGGCGCCGGTCGCGGGGTCGGTCAGCTCGATCGGGCTGCCGGCCTCGCTGCCCAGCCCCACCGCGACGATGCGCACGCCCTCGGCGCTGGCCGCCTTGGCCGCCTCGAGCGGGTAGCTCTCGTGGTCCTCGCCGTCGGTGATCAGCACCACCAGCTTGGCGCCGGGGCCGACCGGGAAGCCCTTGGTCGCGACCCGCAGCGCCTCGCCGATGCGGGTGCCGCCGCGCGACACGCTGTTCACGTCGACGCCGCGCAGCACCAGGTTGAAGAAGCCGTGGTCGGGGGTCAGCGGGCACAGCGCCGCGGCCCGCCCGGCGAACGCCACCAGCCCGACCCGGTGGCCGGGCAGCTCCTTGACCATCTTGGCGATCTCGAACTTGGCGCGCTCGAGCCGGTTGGGCTTCACGTCCTCGGCCAGCATGCTCCGGGACACGTCGAGGACGACCATCACGTCGGCCGAGAACGACGACGCCATCACCGCCTGGTCCTGGCCCTTGGTCTGCGGCCGCATCAGCGCCCACACGCACGCGCCCAGCGCCACCGCGGTCAGGCTCAGCCGCACCACCGTGCGCGCCGCGCTGGCCCGCACCACCAGCCGCGCCTGCATCAGCGGCGACACGAAGCGCGCCAGCGCGTCCTTGCCGCGCAGCTCGAGGATGATCCACACCGTCAGCGCGGCGATCACCGCCCACGCCAGGTGGATCCACCCCGGATCGCGGTTGGTCCAGTCGGGGATCACGGCAGCCTCCGCAGCGCGGTCGCGCGCAGCGTCACCGCCGCCGCGATCGCCAGCATCGCCAGGGCCACCAGCCACGGGTAGAGCTGGTCGGGCTCGGCGGTCTGGGTCTCGTCGATCTCGGTGCGCTCGAGCTTGTCGATCGCCCGGTACACCTGGCGCAGGCCGTCGAGGTCGGTGGCGCGGAAGTACGCGCCGCCGGTGGCGTCGGCGATCTTGGTGAGCGTGTCCTCGTCGATCTGCACCGGCATCGACACCAGCTCGCTCTGCCCGAACGCGTTCTCGACGCGGATCGGCGCGCGTCCGTTGGTGCCAGCGCCGACGGTGTAGACCTTCACGCCCGAGTCCTTGGCCAGGCTGGCCGCGGCCAAGGGCGCCACCTCGCCGGCGTTGGACACGCCGTCGGTCAGCACGATCGCCACCTTGCTCTGCTGGGGCGCGGCGCGCAGCCGCTCGACCGCCTGGGCCAGGCCGTCGCCGACCGCGGTGCCGTCCTCGGCCTGCTCGGTGACGATCTCGACCTGGCGCGCGGCGGTGGCCAGGTTGGCGTGGTCCAGCGTCAGCGGCGACAGCGTGTCGGCGTACCGCGCGAACGCGATCAGCCCGATCGCGTCGTCGGGCCGACCGCCCAGCCCGCCGCCGCCCAGCACGAACTGCTCGAACACCCGCTTGACCGCGTCGAGCCGGGTCAGCTCGCGATCCTTGTCGGACAGGTCGAGGGCCCGCATCGAGCCCGAGTGATCGACCACCATCATGATCGCGATGCCGCGGCGCTTGACCCGGTGCTGGCCGTCGTAGCGCTGCGGTCCAGCCAGGGCCACCGCCAGCGCCAGCGCGGCCAGGCCGTACAGCGCGTCGGGCAGCGGCGCCAGCCGGGTGCGCCAGGTGGCGCCGGCGGGCAGCGCCGCCAGCGACGAGAACTGCACGCGGCCGGCGGCGAACCGCGCCAGCAGCACGGCCGGCACGATCGCCAGCGCCGCCAGCAGGTACCACGGGTGCGCGAGCTCGATCCCGAACAGCGTCATGCGGCCTCCCGGAGCCGGGTGTCCTCGACGAACGCCCGCGCCGCGGCCAAGGTCGCCAGCGACTCGTCGGCGTCGGGCCGGTAGCCGGCGAACTTCACGCGGTCGCAGCGCTCGAGGAACGCCGACAGCTGCTCGCGGTGCGCGCTCGACAGCCCGGCGGCGCGCCGCGCCTCCTGCAAGAACTCCTCGGTGGTCAGCTCGGGCGCGCGCAACGCGAAGCGTTCCTCGAGGTAGTGGCGGACGATCGCCGACAGCTCGACGAACCAGTCGTCGAGGCCGACCTCGTCGGGGGCGCCGCCGCGCTCGAGCGCGGCCAGCCGCCGCACCGCGACCTCGTAGGCGCTGACCCGCTGCCGCACGACGGCCTGGCGGCGGTACGTACGCGCGCCCCACACCACCGCGGCGATCGCGATCAGCCCGGCGACGATCAGCCCGGCGATCATCCACCAGGCGAGCCCGCCGACGACGATCGGCAGCGCGCCGCGCGCCGGCGCCAGCGGCTCCTTGGCCCGGGCCGGATCGACCGGCGCCACGGCGATCGGGATCTCGTCGGTCAGCAGCTCGCTCGTGGCGCCGCTGCCGCTGCCGCTGCCCGTCCCGCGGCCGTCGGTCACCAGCAGGCGGAACGGCGGGATGCGGTGCTTACCCGAGCCCGGCGGCTCGAGCGTGTAGGTCTGGACCTCGACGGTGCCGCCGTCGTCCTTGCGGCGGGTGTCGTGCACCCAGCCCAGCGCCGCGAAACGGCCCAGGCCCTCGTCCTCGAACGGCGCCGCGACGGTCACGCCGGGGCCGGCCTCGATGGTCAGCTCGAGGTACAGCGGATCGCCCAGCTCGGGCGCCGGCGGCCACACCTTGACCGTGGCCTTGACCGGGCCGTTCTCGCTGACCTTGGTGATCGCCTCCGGGGTCGGCTTGGGCGGGCCCTCGGCGGCCGGCGCGCGGCGACGCCCGCACGCCCCGGTCAGCACCAGCGCGGCCAGCGCGACCGCGAAGAGCGCCAGCAGCCAGCCCTTCATCGCTTGCTCCGGCGCGCGCGCTCGCGGAAGAACCGCAAGAGCGGATCGACGACCGAGCCGCTGGCGTCGATCGGCAACAGGTCGACGCCCGAGGCCCGCAGGTCGTCCTCGAGCCGCTGGCGCCGGTAGGCCGCGTCCTCGGCGACCCGGGCGCGGTACGCGTCGGAGCGGGTGTCGACCAGCCGGGTGGCGCCGGTCTCGGCGTCCTCGAGCGTGACCAGCCCGGCCGGGACGAACGCGCGCTCGCGCGGATCGGTGACCAGCGCCGCGACGACGTCGTGCTTGCGGTTGGCGTGGCGCAGCACGTCGAGGTAGCCGTCGTCGAGGAAGTCCGACACCAGGAACACCACCGCGCGCCGCGGCAGCACCTTGCGGCAGAACTCCAGCGCGGCGCCGATCGAGGTCGACCGCCGCGGCGAGCGGGCGGTGACGTCGCGCAGCCCGCGGAACCACGCCCACACCCGGCGCGGCAGCTCGGTGGCCTTCCACCGCGCCGACGCCGTGCCCGGCGCCTCGTGGCCGCGGGCGAACACCTCGCGGATGATCCGCAGCGCGTGCTTGTCGCCCTTGCGCGGCGGGATGTAGACGTCGGCGCCGCCGTGGAAGAGCAAGAGCCCGACCTTGTCGCCGCTCTCGACCGCCGACAGCGCCAGCAGCGCGCACAGCTCGACCGCGGCCTCGAGCTTCGAGCGCGTGCCCGAGCCGAAGTCCTGCGAGTGGCTGACGTCGCACAACAGCATCACCGTCAGCTCGCGCTCCTCGACGTAGCGCTTGACGTGGGGCTCGCCGGTGCGGGCGGTGACGTTCCAGTCGATCGTGCGCACGTCGTCGCCGGGGACGTACGGGCGCACCTCGTCGAACTCCATGCCGCGGCCCTTGAAGACCGACAGGTACGCGCCAGCCATCACGTTCGCGACCTGGCGACCGGTCACGAACTGGATGCGCTTGACCTCGCGGGCGAGCTCAGCGGGAAGCATGGATCACGCCTGGTGAGCGGGGACGCGCGGGCTCACGGCACCGCGACGTTTTCCAGGATCTGCGCGACCAGGTGATCCGCCGTCTTGCCCTGGGCCTCGGCCTCGTAGCTCGGCAGGATGCGGTGGCGCAGCACGTCGACGGCGATCGACTTGACGTCGTGGGGGCTGACGTAGGTGCGGCCGCCGAGCAGCGCCGCCGCCTTGGCCACCTTGATCAGCGCGATCGAGCCGCGCACCGACGCGCCGTTGTCGAGCAGCGTCGCCAGCTGCGGCAGGCCCGCGCCCTTGGGATCGCGGGTCGCGGCCACCAGCTCGACCGCGTAGCGCTTGACCTTGTCGTCGACGAACACCTGCCGCGCCACGTCGCGCGCCGCCAGGATCTCGTCGCAGGTCATCACCTTGTTGACGGCGGGCTCCCCGCCGGTGCCGGCGTAGCGATCGAGGATCTTCACCTCGTCGTCCTTGCTCGGGTACCCGACCTTGACCTTCAGCATGAAGCGGTCGAGCTGCGCCTCGGGCAGCGGGTACGTGCCCTCCTGCTCGATCGGGTTCTGGGTGGCCAGCACCAGGAACGGCTCGCTCAGCTTGAACGTGTGCTCGCCCAGCGTGACCTGGCGCTCCTGCATCGCCTCGAGCAGCGCCGACTGCACCTTGGCCGGCGCGCGGTTGATCTCGTCGGCCAGGACGAAGTTGCCGAACACCGGCCCCTTCTTGACCGAGTAGCTGCCCTCGCGCGGGTTGTAGATCTGGGTGCCGATGACGTCGCCCGGCAGCATGTCGGGCGTGAACTGGATGCGCGAGAACGTGCCGTCGAGCGCCTCGGCCAGCGTGCGGATCACCAGCGTCTTGGCCAGGCCGGGCACGCCCTCGAGCAGCACGTGGCCGCCAGCCATCAACCCCAGCAGCAGGCGCTGCAGCATGTCGTCCTGCCCCACCAGCACCTTGCTGACCTCGGCCTTCAGCGCGGTGAAGCGACCCTGGAAACGCGCGACCTCTTCGCTCAGGCGATCGGACATGGCTCCTCGGAGACTCGGAAAGCGTAGGGATTCAGAAGCGGTACGAGCGGCCGGGATGTAAGCCCGTCCAGCCGCCCTGTCAACTGGAGCCCTGCGCACGCTATTCCCGGCGTGCGACAGCGGCTGCGACAGCCCCGCGCCTGCGCACCGTAATATATGCGCGCTCAGGCCGGCAGCCGGATCGTGAAGCGGGCGCCGCGGCCGGGCGCGCTGTCGACGTCGATCTGGCCGCGGTGCGCGGTGACCACCCCGTGGACCACCGCGAGGCCGAGGCCGACGCCCTGCCCGGGCGGCTTGGTGGTGAAGAACGGCTCGAAGATGTGGGCCTGGACCTCGGGCGACATGCCGGGCCCGTCGTCGGCGACCACCAGCTCGATCGCGTCGCCCTGCCGCGCCAGCGTCACCGTCACCGTGCCGCCGTCGACCATCGCGTCGAGCGCGTTGCCGATCAGGTTGAGCGTCACCTGCCCGAGCTGCCGGGCCAGGCCGTGCAACCGCAGGTCGGGCGCGATCGACGCCGCGAGCGCCTGCCGCGGCCGCAGCTGGGTGCGCGCGATCCGGACCGCCGCCGCGATCTCGTCGGACAGATCGACGTCGGCGAGCACCGCCGGCTCGCCGCGCGCGAACCGCCGCAGGTCGGCGGCGATCGAGTTGACCCGCGCGATGCCGCTTTGGGTCTCGGGCAGGATGTCGTCGCGGTACGGCGCCAGGCGCGGCGACAGGGCCGGCTCGGCCCGCAGGTCGGTCAGCAGATCGTCGACGTTGGCGGTGACGAAGCACATCGGGTTGTTGATCTCGTGGGCGATGCCGGCGGCGAGCCGGCCGATGCTGGCCAGGCGATCGCGGCTGAGCGCCAGCTCCTGGGCCCGGGTCAGCGCCACCAGCGTCTCGTCGCGCTCGGCGAGCATGCGCTCGGCGAAGTCGAGGTGGGCCCGGATCACCAGGTAGCCGAACAGCGACAGCCCCGCGAACGCCGCCAGCTCGGTGTGACCGCCGCCGGTCGCCAGCGCCAGCGCCGCGAACCCGACGAGGAGCGCCGCGACCCGCAGCCCACCGCCCGGGGCCTTGGGCACGCCGGCGAGGCTGGTGGCGAACGGCACGAACAGCCACGCCAGGAAGTGCCAGTGGCTGATCCACGCCACCGCGCCGAGCACGACCAGGTTGAAGCCCGCGCGCACGTCCTCCGCCCGGCGGTAGCCGATCCGCGCCATGGCCCAGGTGGTGACCAGCAGGTTGCCGATCGCGTCGAGGGCGCCGAGCCCGGTCACCGTCCACGCGCCGCGATCGGCGCCCAGGTCGGTCGCCAGCGCCGCGAACGTCACGGTGGCGAACAGGTTGGCGACGATGAACAGCTGCCGCGCCTGGCGCACGGGCTGATCAGGCAACGGGAAGGTCGCCGACGCCGGCACGGTCATCGACACGCCGCCAGCAGCTCGGCCGCGACGTACGGCTTGGCCATCAACACGACGTCGTCGCCGACGTCGATGTCGACGTACCCCGACAGCAGCACCCGGCGCGCCGCCGGGAACCGCGCCCC
Organism: Myxococcales bacterium; assembly: GCA_016707895.1. Taxonomy (GTDB): domain Bacteria; phylum Myxococcota_A; class Polyangia; order Haliangiales; family Haliangiaceae; genus UBA2376. Next base: position 28,464 of record JADJGV010000010.1, read on the forward strand.
GACCACCCGCAAGAGCTCGACGCCGGTCATGCCGGCCATGCGGTGGTCCGACACCACCACGTCGGGCGCGAACCCGTCGAGGATCGCCAGCGCCGCCTCGGCGCTGGGTGCGGTCCGGACCTCGGCGCCGCCCCGCGTGAACAGCCGGGCCAGGGCGTTGAGCACGCCCGGCTCGTCGTCGACTAGCAGCACGCGGGACATCGAATTTGGAGGCAGGCGCTCGGCCGGCCACGCACAGTATCGATCATCCGAGGCCACCCGGCCGGGGTGATCGATCGCGACCTTCCGTCGCACGCTCGATCGATGACTCGGCGAAACTCGCAACGCGCCCACGGCGCCGTCGCCGTAGGATGCTGGCGATGCCCGCCGCCGCGCCGCTGCCGCTCGCGATGCTCCGCTCGGGGTGGGTGGTGCGCGTGGGGCTCGATGAAGGGCTGCTCGGCCGCGCCCGCGCGATCGCCTGGGCCGATCACTGGATCCTGGCGCTGCCCGTGCCACCGGTCGAGCTGGCCGACGTGTCGATGCCCGGGCGCGAGGTCCCGTGGAGCGCGATCACCGCGATCGTCGGCGATGTCGCCGACGCCGATCGGTTCGCGATCACCGTCGCGCTGTTCGACCGCGCGGTCGCCGACGGCCGCTGCGCGACCGCGGCCGCGGTGCGCCGCCTGACCGAGTGCATGCTCGCCGACGCGGTCGCGGACGACGTGCAGAACCTGCTCTGGCATCTCGACTACAACGGCGAGATCGAGGGCTCGCTCGACGCCGCCGCGCTCACCGCCGCCTTCCGCGCGTTCGCCGCGCCGTACGTCACCGCCTGGACCGACGCGATCGCGCTGGTCGTCGCCGCCTGACCGCACCGTGGACCGCCCGCGCCGCCCCGCGATACGCTGCCGGGATGCTGCGCCGCTCGCTCGTCGTCGTCCTCGCGCTGGCCCTCGGCTGCGCGACCCGCCAGCTGCCACCCGCCGCCAGCTACTGCGTCGGCTGCAACGGCGTGAACCGCGTGACGTTCGCGTTCACGCCCGCGCCGCCGCACCCCGAGCTCGCGTCGCTCGAGATCACCTTCACCCGCTGCCCCGACGGGCCGGTCACGCTGCCGCTCGGCTTCGACGGCTTCGTCGTCAAGACCACCGTGCGCCCCGAGACGCCCGCGGCCTCGACCGGCTTCGAGGCCGGCGAGCTCACGCTCCAGCAGTGCAGCATGGAGCGCGTGACCGGCACGCTGTGGCTGACCCGCCCCGACGGCTCGCGCATCGAGCACGCCGTCGACCTGCCGGTCCGCGTCACCACCGAAGACTGACCCGCGCCGCTACGCGTCGCGCAGCAGTTCGGCCAGCGTGAGCGACCGCAGCGCGCTGTGCGCGCTGCCGATCGGACTCATCGCCACCAGCTCCCCCCGGATCAGCTCCACGTGCTCGCCGCGGAGCAGCCCCGCCGTCACCATCCGGTCGTACTCGTCGAGCGACCGTTCCGTAGCGCCGCACACGCATCGCGCGGCAAGAGACGATCGTTGGGAAGATCGACGCGAGGGGCCGTCGCACGTGCCATGCGCAACCACTCCCTCGCGATCGTCACCATCGCCGCGGCGTTGGCCACGGCTTGCACCGACCCACCGCCGGCAGAGCCAGGCACCGCCGCGTCGCCGCTCGGCGCGTATCGTCCCTTCGGCTTCGCGCGGGTGACCGCGAGCGCCGGGTTCGTCACCCGCTTCAACAGCAGCGGCGGCGCGGTCACCGCCACCCGCACCGCGGTCGGGCGCTACCGCGTCGACTTCGCCGGCCTGGCCAACCCGGTGAGCAGCGACGGCTCGCGCGGGATCGCCCACGTCACCGCCGAGGGCAGCGGCAACGTGCGCTGCCGGCTGTTCGACTGGGCCACGGCCACGACGACCGCGGCGATCACCGTCGAGTGCTTCGCGGCCGACGGCGCCGCCGCCGACAGCGCTTTCGCGATCATGTACCAGCGCGACATCTGGCCGACGACGCCCAACACGTTCGCCACCCAGGCCGCCTTCACCCGCGTCTCGAGCGCCGGCGCGGTCCGGTCCGACGAGGACCACAACTCGTCGGGCACCCACAACGTCGTGACCCGCACCGCCACGGGCCGCTACACCGTGCGCATCCCCAACGCGACCAGCGCCAACGCCAGCATCATCGTCACGCCGCTGGCGGGGACCTTCGCCGGGCCGCTGGTGTGTGGACTGCTGGGTTGGAGCGGTGATACCGGCACCGTCGAGTGCCGCAGCCACACGGGCGTGGTGGTCAACAACCCCTTCACGCTCACCTACGCCGCGACCGGGCCGTCGATGGAGCAGCAGGGCGGCCACGGCCTGTTCGACGGCACCGCGCTGGTCCCCGCCGTGTCGTGGGCGCTGGGCAAGTACGCCTGGTGCTCACCGGCGACGATCACCGGCAGCCGCAGCGGCTCGCTGGCCTCGATCACGGTCGCCGGCGACCTCGGCGCCTGGGACGGCGGCGCGTTCCTCCGCGCCTCCTTCGCGACGCGGCAAGGCGGCGCCGGCTACTGCAAGGTCGAGGCGCTCACCGCGTCCGGCCTCGCGCCGTCGTCGACGGCGACCACCACCGTGCGCTGCTACACGTCGACCGGCGCGGTGGTCGCCGCACCCGTGTTCCGCTTCGTCCACACCACCAGCGATCCGTCCGGGCCCTGCTGAGCGCGCCGGCCGCGCCGCCGTCCAGCGGGCCCACGCCGATGCCGGCCGCTACGCGTCGCGCAGCAGCTCGGCCAGGGTGAGCGGCGGCAGGCCCAGCCCCGCCGGCGCCACCGCCGCGTCGGCCGCGTGCGTGGTGATCGACGTCCACGCGCCGGCCGTGCGCTCGCGGTGCACGACCACCACGCCGCGCACCAGATCGATCACCCAGTACTCGTCGACCGCGCTCTCGGCGTACAGCGCCGCCTTGGCGCCGAGGTCGTAGTCCACGGAGGTGTCGGCCACCTCGATCACCAGCGCCGCCGCCGCAGGGTGCGCGTCGCGGTACGGCCGCCGCGCGACGACCGCCAGGTCGGGCTCCGGCTCCGACTCGTCCGCGCACGCCAGCGGCTGCTGACAGCGGACCATGAACTCCGGCGCCAGCCGCGCCATCAAGCGCTCCTGCAGGACCGTGACCACCGCGCTGTGCGCGCTGCCGATCGGACTCATCGCCACCAACTCCCCCCGGATCAGCTCCACGTGCTCGCCGCGGAACAACCCCGCCATCACCATCCGGTCGTACTCGTCGCGCCGCAGCTTCCGCCGCGCCCGACCATCGAGTGCCACCATGGACTCAGGCTAGCAGCGCTGCACGCGGCGGCCAAGACGCGGCTACGCGTCGCGCAGCAACTCGGCCAGGGTGAGCGGCGGCAGGCCCAGCCCCTCCGGCGCCACCACCGCGTCGGCAGCGTGCGTGGCGATCGACGCCCAGGCGCCGGTCCACCGGACCCGGGTGCGCTGAGCGAGGCAGATCGGCGCGGCCGGTGTTCGGTTGCGTCGGCACGGCGGTAGCCGACAGCGCCGTCCGCGCCGGACGCCCCCGATCGGCTCACTCGGCCGCGGCGCGGACGAAGCGCCAGGTGGTGCGCGCGTGGGTCCCGTCGGGGGCGAGGTAGTCCTCGACGCGCTCGAAGCGGTCGGGGCCGAGCGTGAAGGTCAGCTCGACCAGGCGCGCCTCGTCGGGATCGAGGTCGGTGGTGTCGGCCTCGGCGAAGCGGAGCTGGTGCGCGGCGATCGCGGTGGCGCGCAGGCGCGGCTGGTTGCCCTGGGCGCAGTAGTGGGTCGCGACCAGGCCGTCGTGGTCGGGGTGGTACAGCGTCATCGTCGCGCGCTCGGGGCGGCCGAAGGTCTCGGCCAGCGCGCTGGCGCCGGAGATCGGGCGGAACACCACGTCGACCGCGCCGCCGGCGGCGGTGGTGCCGTGCCACGCGCCGGTCAGCGCGTCGCGGAACCGCGGCCACGCGTCGGGGGCGTGGGCCCAGCGGTCGGTCGTCACGGGCGCGCGCGTGGCGGGCGCACAGCCGACGAGGAGGACGAGGACGAGCGCGCGCACCGGGCGAGAACCGCGGCCCCGTGCCTGGTATTCCGCGCGCTCGCGTCGCCGGCGCGCCGCTGCTAGGCTGGCCGACCCGTGCGGCGCTGGCTCCTCGCTCTGATCGCGGTCGCGCTGTGCGCGCAGAGCGCCGACGCGCGGCCGCACAAGAAGCGCAAGGGCAAGCGGCACCGGTGGCGGACGCCGACGGCGCAGCTGTACCCGGCGCCCAGCGATCCGATGGCGACGCCGGCGGTGCGCTACGGCGCGCTGACGCCCGACGCGTGCATGGCCGAGCTGACCGCGCGGCAGATCCCGTTCGTCGCCGAGACCGCCGACGGCGTCGCGATGCCGGTGCGGCTGCAGGGGCCGCTGCGCGGCGTCGCGTTCCACGGCGGCGGGCCCGAGGCCGATCGCGCGACCAGCCCCCACGAGATCGCCGACTGCCGTTTGGTGCTGGCGCTCGACGACCTGGCGCAGCTCCTGGCCGCCCACGACGTGGTCGAGGTGATCCACTACTCGATGTACCGCCGGCCGCGCGCCGGCAAATCGTCGGAGCACAACGCCGGCATGGCGATCGACGTCGGCCGCCTGCGCCTGGCCGACGGCACGACGCTGTCGGTGCTCGACGACTACCACGGCCGGATCGGCGCCCCGAGCTGCGGCAAGCGCGCGCGGCCGCGCCGCCCGACCGCCAGGACCACGGCGCTGCGCGCGATCGTGTGCGAGGTGGCCGCGCAGTACCTGTTCAACGTCGTGCTGACGCCCAACTTCAACCGTCCGCACCGCAACCACGTGCACCTCGACCTCACCGCCGGCAAGCGCTGGTTCATCGTGCGCTGACCGTGCCGGGACGAGCGGGGCGCGCACGCCGCCCCGGATCGATGGCTGTTCGGTTTCACTTGACGACGTTAAGCAAACGCGACTACCGTCAATCTCATGGCCGCGCCCGCGCGCACCCGCCTCCGCCAGCGCCGCCGCGACGGCTCGCGCGCGGAGATCCTCGACGCGACCCGCGCGGTGCTGGCGCGCGGCGGGGTCGCGGGCCTCACGCTCGACGCCGTGGCCCGCGAGCTGGGCGTCACCAAGCAGGCCCTCTACCACTACTTCGGCTCCAAGGACGCGCTGCTGTTCGAGGTGGTCCTCGCCGAGAGCGCGGCGGCGGCGGCGGCGGTCGAGGCCGGGTGCGTCGCGGCCCCCGACGGCGTGGCCGCGCTCGAGGCCGTGATCCGCGGCTACGTCGGCTACTACGCGCCGCGCCTCGACAGCTACCGGCTGGTGACGATGCACGTGCAGCAGGCCGACGTCGCGGCCGCCGATCCGGCGCTGCTGGCGCGGATCCGCCCGCTCAACGAGCAGCTGTTCGGCCTGGCCGGGGCCCGGCTCCACGCCGGTCGGCCCCGCGGCCGCCGCGCCGATCCCCTCGCCGCGCGCCGGCTGGCGTTCGCCGCGCACGTCGCGGCCCACGGCCTCCTGGCGATGAAGGCGCTGGTCGAGCGCTTCCACGATCCGCTGCGCTACCGCGACGACGAGCTGGTCGACGAGCTGTGCCGGACGTTCCGCGCCCGCGCGACCCAGGAGGGCTACGCATGACGACGCTGTCGCTCCACGATCCGCTGTTCCGCGTCTACGCGATCGCCGCGGCGATCATGATCATCAAGATGGCGTCGATGGCGTGGCTGACCGTGTACCGCATGACCAAGGTCAAGGCCGGCTTCCGCAGCCCCGAGGACGCGCGGCGCTCGCCGTACAACCCGGCGCCCGCCGGCGACCAGCTCGCGCCCAACGAGTACGTCGAGCGCGCCCGCCGCATCCACCAGAACGACGGCGAGAACGTGCCGCTGTTCCTGGCCGCCGGCCTGTTGTTCGTCATCGCCGCGCCGCCGCTGTGGGCGGCGCAGCTGGCGCTCTACGGCTACGCCGCCACCCGCCTCTTGCACTTCGCCGCGTACCTGACCGCGCAGCTGCACGACGTCCGCGCCGCGCTGTGGACGCCGGGCTCGCTGGCGATCCTCGGCATGGCCGGGTACGTGCTGGCGCGCGCGGTCGACGGCTGATCGACGCGGCCGCCGCGCCACGTGTGCTAGCTAGCTGCGGCGCCGACGCCCACGACGACCGGTGGCGGGCGCGCCCCACGCCTGCGCCAGCGCCGCGAGCCGCTCGGGGACCGCGAGCCCGCGCCCTTCGAGCGCGCGCACCGCCTCGGCGAACCCGCGGTGGCGAGCGTCGAGCGCGCTCAGCTCGAGCAGGTCGGCCTGCCGCTCGAGCAGCACCAGCAGCGCCGGCAGGCTGGGGCGGACCAGCGCGGCCTGGTCGGCCTCGAGCGCCTCGGTGAGCAGCACCAGCAGGCCGGGCGGGACGTGCCGCTCGTCGGTGAGCGCCGCGGCGACCTCGGCCTCGAGCGCGGCCCAGCGCTTGGCCAGCGGCAGCGGCGTGAGCACCACCTCGGCGCCCAGCCAGCGCCGGGTCGCGTGCGCGGGCGGCGGCGGCGCGGCGGGGGGCGGTGGCTCGGCGGCGGGGGGCGGTGGCGCCGCGGCGGCCGGCGGCGACACAGCGGCGGGCGGCGATGGCGCCACGGCGCGCGGCTCGACCGGCGCGGCGACCGGCGCGCGGGCGGCAGGCCGGGCCGGCGGCGCGTCGCGCGGGATGACGGTGGCCTCGGCGCGCGGACCGACCCGCGGCAGCGGCGCCGCCTCGCGCAGCTGCTCGGCGAAGCCGGCGGCCACCAGCATCCCGTCCCACGATCCGAAGTGGCGCCGCACCGCGGCCACCATCTCCGGCGCGGCCTCGTCGCGCCGCAGCTCGAGCGGCGTGCGCGGCACCGACCCGCGGCGCGTCACCACGTCCTGGATCCACGCGACCACCGCCTCCGCGGGCGGGCGCTCGATCACCAGCTCGACGCCGGCCATCTCCAGCGTGCGCGCCCACGAGCCGAAGTGGACCCGCCCGGCGGCGAGCATGCGCCGCGGCGTCGGATCCGGGCCGGCGCTGATCCAGCCGCTCTTCAGCGAGGTCCCGGCCGCCGCGAGGTCGCGCACCCACGCCAGCACCTCGGCCGGCGTCGGCGTCGGCGGGGCGGTGCGCCCGCGCGGCGGCAGCTCGAGGCCCGCCGCGATCAGCATCGCCCGCCAGGTCCCGAAGTGGCGCCGCGCCGCGCCCACCATGCGCCGCTCGGCGGGATCGGGATCGACCGTGAGCTCGACGGTCCGCAGCGTCGCGCCGCGCTGCGCGCGGGCCCGCGCCCACGCCAGCACCGCGTCGGCGTCGACCTCGGTCGCTCCTCCCTGTGGTTGCCAGGCCATCCGCCTGGGAGCCTAGCGCGGACCCGGCCGCGCGTCGCGCGATCCCCGCCCGGCGCGCCGCGGGCGCCCGCGGTCACCGCCGCGCGCCGTCGAGGAAGCGGCCGGTGCGCCGCTGGCCGAGGTGCGGCAACGGGCGGGCGTCGTCGACCACCAGGTCGCCGGCGATCAGCACCTGGCGGACGGCGTCGCCGTCGTTGACCAGCCGCTCGAAGCCGGCCAGGCCCGGGAACGGCGCGAACCGCAGCTGATCGAGGCGCGCGTCGAGCCGGGCCGGGTCGATCACCACGACGTCGGCCCGCGCGCCCTCGCGCAGGTGGCCGGCGTCGAGCCCATACCAGTCGGCGAGCTCGCCGGTCAGGCGGTGCACCGCCCGCTCGATCGGCATGATCGGCGCGCCGGCCGCGGCGGCGTCGCGCACCTGCTTCAGCATGCGCAACCCGAAGTTGTAGAAGGCCATGTTGCGCAGGTGCGCGCCGGAGTCGGCGAAGCTCATCTGGGTGTCGCGGTGGCGCATGATCTTGGCCAGCGTCGCCGGGCGATCGTTGGCCAGGCAGGTGTGCCAGCGCAGCGCGCGATCGTGCTCGATCATCAGGTCGAGGAAGGTGTCGACCGGATCGGCGCCGCGCGCGGCGGCCACCTGGGCGAAGGTCTTGCCGATCAGCGCGGGGTCGGGCGCGTCGAGGATCACCGCGTCGCCGAGGTCGCGGTGCCAGACCCGCGGCGACAGCCTCTTGCGCAGCTCCTTGCGGAAGGTCGCGCGGTAGGCGGGCGTCGCCAGCAGCGCCTGGCGCTTGGCCAGATCGTAGGCGAGGTCGCGCACCGCCTGCCCCGCCGGGAACTCCTCGAACAGCACCGAGTCCATGCCGTCGTAGTAGACGTCGAACGGCACCGGCGGCGACTGCCACTTGAAGTCGCCGCGCAGCGCGCGGTTGGTCAGCCACGCCACCGCCGACGCCAGGCCGCGCACGTAGCGATCGGCCTTGAGATCCATCATCGCGATCACGGTGGTGCGCAAGCGCTTGCGGAACAGCCCGGCCGACGCCAGCGCGATGCCGAGGATGTTGACCCGGGTGACCAGGTTGGGCGCGGTCTGGTGGATCGCGCCGCGGCGCCGCAGGATCGCCTGCAGCGCGCGCCGCTCGCGGCCCCGCGCGTAGAACGACGGCAGCGAGCGCGACCACGCGCGGTCGCCGTCGAGCCGATCCCACGGGTTGGTCATCGCCGACATGCCGAGGAAGCCGGCGTCGAGGCCGGCCTCGAGCAGCCGCGCCATCGTCGCCAGCTCGGCGGCGGTGGGCGCGCGGCCGTCGACCGACCCGGCGAGGCCCATCGCCCGCGCCCGCAGGTCGCTGTGGCCAAGGAAGCTGGCGACGTTGGGGCCCAGCGGGTGCGCGTCGATCCACCGCCGGTAGCCGGCGGGATCGTCCCAGGTCTTCACCTCGCGGAGCAGCGGCAGCACCATCTCCCGCGGCACCGCCTCGACCCGGGTGAACAGATCGGCGCAGTCCTCGGGCGGCGCCGCGACGAACGAGATCGAGCACGAGCCGACCACCACGGTGGTGACGCCGTGGCGCACCGACTCGGCCAGCCCCGGCGCCAGCGCCACCTCGGCGTCGTAGTGGGTGTGGGTGTCGAGGAAGCCCGGCGTCACCCAGCAGCCGGCGGCGTCGATGACCCGCGCGTCGGCGACCTCGCCCAGCTGGCCGCGCGGCGCGATCCGCACGATCCGCTCACCCTCGATCAACAGGTCGGCCTCGCGGGCCGGCGCGCCGGCGCCGTCGAACACCAGCCCGCCCCGGATGACGACGCGCGCGGGCGTGGCGGTGACGGCGGCGGACATCGTCGACCAGTGTAGCGCCGGCGCGCCGCGGCGCCGAGCCCGCGGCCTCAGCCGTTCGCCGGCAGCGCCGCCAGCTCCTTGGTCAGCAGCTCCTCGAGGTGGCGGATGTTCTGGTAGGCCAGGCAGCGCGTGCCCTGGACGTCGAACCGCAGCTCCTTGACGTCGCGCACCACCAGGATCGTCGGGCGGGCCCGGCCCCAGGCGTAGCCGACCTCGAGGTAGACGTTGGGGTTGGCCAGCGACAGATCGGCGATGACCACCCGGGCCGAGTCGATGCGCTCGCGGATGCGCTCGATGATGAGCCCGCTGAACACCGCCTGATCGACCCGCTCGCACAGGAGCCCCGCCGCCTTGACCGGCCCGGCGATGCCGTAGTGGTAGACGTCGTCGAGCTCAGGCGCGAACGGCATCGCGACGAAGGCGTGGGGCGGCCAGCGACGCCGCGCCGGCGCTGGCCAGCGGCGCGGCCTGGCGAAAGCCGGCGCTGCGCTCGATGCGGAAACCGCCGGCGTGGACCACGACGCCCAGCGTGCTGGCCAGGCCCGAGGTCAAGGCCGCGCGCAGCCGCTGGGCCCGGGCCGGCCGGCTCTCGACGACGATCACCTCGGTCAGCGCGCCGCCCAGGCCGCGCTGGAAGCCGTCGACCAGGCCGCCGACCAGCGCCAGCACCGCCTCGCTCTCGTCGAGGCCCGCCTGCACGCCGTGCACCGTGGTCGCCAGCGTGCGCGCGCCCTCGGCCTGGGCCACCAGCAGCATGCGCGCGGCCAGGAGCCGCAGCTCGTGGTAGCGCAGATCGCCCAGCCGCACGGTGCCCAGGAACGCGGCCCGCGGCGCGGCCAGCGCGCCGTTGGTCGTCACCACGCGGACGTCGCCGCTGGGCACCGCGAACAGCGCCTCGCTCAGGCCGGCGTGCTTGGTCAGCCGGTCGACCGCCGCCAGGTCGGCGCCGTAGAAGCTCTGCGCGTGCTTGAAGCACGCCAGCTCGACGTTCGTCGCCAGCAGATCTCCCTCGACCACCCGGATGTCGATGTGCGCCATCGCGGCGAGTATCGCCCGCGGGCCGCGGCGCTGTCACCGCGGACCGCGCCCACCGGCCGGCGCGGCGACGCGCCGCACCGGGAATAGCGCGCCGCGGTCGCGCGTCCTGGCGTACGGTCGACCCATGCGTGCCCTCCTCGTCGCCGCGCTCGTCACCCTGGGGCTGCTCGCCGCGGCCCGCCCCGCCGCCGCCTGCGTCCGCGCCAGCGAGGCCAACCGCCTGCTCGGCTGGTCGGCCGATGGCGCCTACGCGCTGCTGGCGCTGGTCGACGACGACGGCACGATGGACCACGCCGAGATCTTGCCGACCGCCTACAAGGGGTTCGTCTACGTCATCACCGCGGGCGACGCCGACGTGGTGGTCACCAAGGTCAAGGTCGGCCAGTGCGCCGACTTCGGCGACGAGGACGGCGCGATCGTCGAGCGCAAGAAGGGCAAGCTGACCGAGGCGCTGGTGCGCAAGCTCAAGACCGTCAAGGCGATGAAGTTCGGCACCGACGAGGTCGCCGCGGCCTCGGCCACGCCGCCGACCGCCACGTTCACCGGCGCCAAGCGCTACGCGACCCACGACCTGGCGATCGTCGACGGCGTCACCACCCGGACGCTGCCGGTGCCGGTGTGGTGCGTCGGCTCGTGCATGGCCGACGAGAACTGGACCAAGTGGAAGGCCGAGGTGGCCGCGGTCCACACGGTGGCCAGCGGCGTCGTGCTGTACGAGCTGCGGCTGCGCGAGGTGTGCAACGGCGGGACGCTGATCCGGCTGGTCCAGGCCACGCCGCCCAAGCTCAAGGTGCCCAAGCGGCGGTGCTTCGGCAGCGGCCAGTAGCTCAGCGCAGCCCGGCCGCCTTGAGCAGGCGGTGCAGGTGGACGCGATCGAGCCCTGCCGCCCGCGCCGCGGCGCTGACGTTGTTGCCGTGGGCGCGCAGCAGCGCCTCGAGGTAGCGGCGCTCGACGTGACGGATCCAGCGATCGCGCACCGCGCGCAGCGGCTGGGTGATGTCGATCGTCGGCTCGCTGGGCGGCACCAGCGCCGCGGCGGCGCGCTCCTGCCGGACGACGCAGGCCTCGACGTAGTTGCGCAGCTCGCGCACGTTGCCCGGCCAGGCGTGGCGGAGGAGCTCGGGCAAGAGCTCGCCGCTGGCCAGCGCCTGCGCCATGGGCGAGGTGCGATCGCCGAGCCCGTCGAGGATCGCCTCGACCAGCGCCGGGATGTCGCCGGTGCGCTCGCGCAGCGGCGGCAGCGTGATGACCAGCACCGCCAGCCGGAAGTACAGATCGGTGCGGAACCGGTGGGCGTTGACCTCCGCCTTGAGGTCACGGTTGGTGGCGGCGACGATGCGCACGTCGACCGGGATCCGGGTGACGCCGCCGACCCGCTGGATCTCGCGCCGCTCGAGGACGCGCAGGAGCTTGGGCTGCAGCTCGAGCGCGAGCTCGCCGATCTCGTCGAGGAACACCGTCCCGCCGTGGGCCGCCTCGAAGGCGCCGATCCGGGTGGCGGTGGCGCCGGTGAACGCGCCGGCCTCGTGACCGAACAGCTCGTCCTCGAGCAGGTTGGCCGGCACCGCGCCGCAGTCGACGACGACGAACGGGCCGTCGCGCCGCGGGCCCTCGAGGTGCAGCGCCTCGGCCGCCAGCTCCTTGCCGGTCCCGCTCTCGCCCTGCAGCAGCACCGTGGTCGAGGTCGCCGCCGCGGCCTCGAGCAGCGCGAACGCGGCCCGCATCGGCACCGACGCGCCGCGCAGCGCGCCGAGCTGCGTGCGCGCCGACAGCGGGATCTCGACCTGCCGCGCGCCCAGATCGAAGCGCAGCTCGGTGCGCCCCAGCGTGAGCACCGCGCCGTCGCGCAGCGGCGCGTCCAGCACCGGCACCCGATCGACCAGCGTGCCGTTCCGGCTGCCCAGGTCGCGCACGAACGCGGCGCCGTCGACGATGCGCACCTCGCAGTGCAGCCGCGACATCGACGCGTCCTCGACCACGACGTCGGCCCGCGGGTCGGCGCCGATCGTCGTGCGCGCGCGGCCGAACGTCACGCTGACCCCGGTCGTGAGGTTGGTGATGCGGCCCTCGCGCACGTGGGCGCGCAGCGCCGACGTCAGCGGCTCGGTGGCGCGCGGCGGCTCGCTCATCAGTCGAGCCCCTCGCCCGCCGGCGGCCGCGCCGGCTTGCGCGGCCGCCGCTTCACCGGCGCCACGGCCGGCGCCACGGTCGGCGCGTCGCTCGCGCTCGCCGCCCCGCTGCCGCGCGCGTCGCGGATCCCGATCCCGATCCCGATCCCGTTCCCGATCCCGTTCCCGTCCCCGATCCCGCTCCCGTCCCCGCGCCCGTCCCCGCTGTCCCCGCTCCCGTCACCGTCCCCGCGCCCCTCCGTCACCGTCGCCGGCCCCTTCGCGCTCGCCTTCGCCGCTCCACCATCGATCGCCACCGCGACCACCACGCCGATCAGCGCCGCGCCGGCGATCACCGCCGCCGCGATCCACGGCCAGCGCGCGCCGCGCCGCACCGGCCCCGCCGTCATCGCGACCACGCCAGGCGCGGTCGGCAGCACCGGCCCCGCGTCCTCCGTCACGCGCTCGTCGGCGATGTCGCCCACCGTCCCCGCCTCGCCGCGCAGCGCGCGCGCCACCTCGGTCATCGCGCGCGGCCGCTGGCCCGGCTCGCGCGCCAGGCAGCGCGCGATCAGCGCGTCCAGGTCGGGCGAGCCGCGACCACCGAGCCGCCGCGGGGCGTCGAACAGCTGCGGGCAGCGCCCGTCGTCGTAGCCGACGAACGGCAGCTCACCGGTGACCAGCTCGAACAGCATCACGCCGAGCGCGAACACGTCGACCGCGGGCGTGATGACGCCGCCGGTGAACTGCTCGGGCGCCATGTACGGCGGCGTGCCGATGCGGCGCGCGGTGGTGGCGACCGTGCGCTCGCCGAGGTGCTTGGCGATGCCGAAGTCGACGATCGTCGGCGCCTCGCCGTGGACGATCACGTTGGCCGGCTTGAGATCGCGGTGGACGATGCCGCGCGCGTGCACCGCGGCCATGCCCTCGGCGATCATCGCGCCCAGCCGCCGCGCGCTGGCCTCGTCGAGGTGGCCGACCCGCGCCAGCCGCGCCGCCAGCGACTCACCGGCGAGGCGCTCCATCACCAGGTAGCACTGGCCGGTGGCCGGGTCGTGGCCGACGTCGAGCACGCGCACCACCGCCGGGTGATCGATCGCGCGCGGCCCCGCGGCCTCGGCCAGCGCCGCCGCCAGCGCGGCGCCGGCGTCGCCGTCGCGCAGGAGCTTGATCGCCACCGCGGCGCCGGTGGGCACGTGGCGCGCGGCGTACACCGCGCTGGCGCCGCCGTGGCCGAGCAGCGCGCCGAGCGCGTAATCTCCGACGAGTTGCGACATCGCAGCGCGCGCCCTACTATGGCACGGATGCGCTGGCTGGTGGCCTCGATCCTCGTCGCCACCGTCGGTGCGGCGCCGGTCGCGGCCGACGCCACCGAGGCCACCGCGCTGTTCCACCTGCGGCGCGGCGTGGCCGCGTTCGAGCGCGGCGACTACCTGACCGCGCGCGACGAGCTGACCATCGCCAGCAAGCTGGTGCCCGAGCGGGCCAACCCGTACCGCTGGCTGGCGCTGACCGCGGTGCAGCTCGGCGACTGCCAGGCCGCGCGGGTCCACGCCGAGGGCTTCCTCGGTCGCGCCGCGCCCGACGATCCGCGCGCGCCGGAGCTGGCGCGGCTGCGCGAGCTGTGCGAGCGCACCGGCGCGCTGACCGTCACCTCGACCCCCGATCACGCCGAGCTGCGACTCGACGGCGTCGTCGTCGGCACCACGCCCTACGTCACCCGGGCGCTCAGCGCCGGCGCGCACACGCTGCGGGCCGATCATCCCGGCCGCGCCTCGGCGACGCGCACGGTGCTGGTGCCATCGGGCGGCGAGCTGACGGTGGCGCTGCGCCTGCCGGCGCCGGCGCGGCCGCTGTACCGCCGCTGGTGGGTGTGGGCGGCGGTGGCCGGCACCGCGGCGATCGCGACCACCGCGATCGTGCTGTCCGCCGACGACGATCCGGCGACGCTGCCGCCGATCCACTGCGACGCGCTGGGGTGCCGGCCGTGAGGTGGCTGGTCGCCGCGGCGGCGCTGGCCGGGTGCGGCGGCGCCGACGATCCGTGCGCCGACGTCGCCGGCGCGTGCGTCGCGCTGCGCGTCGAGTCGGCGACGGTGGCGGCGATCGATCAGCTCGAGCTCGACGTGCTGCACGGTGACCGCCACGCCTACGCCACCACCGCGTCGGCCGGAGGCGGCGCGGTCGACCTGCCGCTGACGACCGCGATCACCGTGGCGATCGACGGCGCCGCGGCGATCGACGTCGGCGTGGTCGCGGCCGGCAAGCTCGGCGCCCAGGTGCGCGGCACCGGCGCGGCGCAGGTCGCGCTGGCGCCGGGCCAGCACGCCGCGCTGACGATCGAGCTGTCGCCGATCGGCGCGTGCGTCGACGGCCTGTACTGCGGCGGCGACAAGCTGGCCGGCGCCGCCGACACGCTGTACCTGTGCGATCGCGACGGCGTGCCCAAGGCCCGCGGCCGCTGCCTCGCCGGCTGCATCGTCAACGCCACCACCGACGACACCTGCCGCGGCCAGGACGACGGCCTGCCCGGGCCGTGCACCGACGGCGGGCTGTACTGCGGGGGCGACGAGCTCGACGGCGATCCCCAGGCGCTGTACCGCTGCCAGGCCGGCGTCGGCGTGCGGGTCGAGGTGTGCGCCGCCGGCTGCGCGGTCGAGACCAGCCGCGACGATCACTGCCGGTAGCTCGCCGTCCGCTCACCGGCAGGTCGGCGCGACCTGGCCGTCGGAGCCGGTCGCGACGTAGGCGTCGGCGATGAAGCCGTTGCCGATGTCGTCCCACAACGTCGACGTGCCGTAGGTGCCGGTGATCGCCTGGCCGCGCTGCTGGCAGCGGATCGTGACGTGGGTGCCGTCGGCGATCGAGCCGATCGCGGCGGTCGACGTGCTGGCGCCAGCGCGCACGGTCAGCGGCGCGCCCGCGGTGTCGACCCGCCCGGCCACGCCGGCGCTGCCGCCGCACGCGTTGTCGCTCTGGTAGTTGCGGGTGCCGAAGTACAGCGCGCCGGCGCCGTCGAACGACGCGCGGACCGCCGCGCCGTTGTGGCGCTGCTCGTAGTGCAGGTGCGGGCCGGTCGAGCCGCCGGTCGAGCCGACGCTGCCGATCAGCTGGCCCTGGCGCACCGTCTGGCCGACCGCGACCCGCTGCGCCGAGAGGTGGGCGTAGCGCGTGGTGTAGCCGTTGCCGTGGCTGATCTCGATCCACCGGCCGTAGCTGACCGAGCCCTCGTTGGCCACGCGGGTCACGGTGCCAGCGGCCGCCGCGACCACCGCGTCGCCGAGATCGTCGGGGCGGTTGAAGTCGACCGAGTTCTGCGGGCTGTGGTTGGTGCGGGTCTGGCCGGCCCAGGTCTGGCCGCACGGGAACGGGACCTGGAACCGCGGCGCGACCGCGAACAGATCGGGCACCGCCTCGCCGGCATCCGACGACGCGTCGGCGGGCAGCGGCCCCTCGTCGTCCCACGCCGCGTCACCGAGGTCGCCGGCGGGATCGTCGGAGCCGAGCTCGTCGTCGAGCGCGTTGGTGGTGCAGGCGCCGAGGGCGATCAGCGCGGCGGACAGGTACCAGCGGAGGTGCGTCATGGCCGTCGGTTCAGCAAGCCCCGCGCCACCACCAACCGCGCGAGATCCGGTCGGCCGCGCCGCGCCCCTGTTGCGCCGGCCGCTACACCTGCCCACGGTCACGGGCAGGTCGGCGCCACCTGGCCGTCCGAGCCAGTGGCGACGTACGCGTCGGCGACGTAGCCGCCGTCGAGCTTGTCCCACAGGCTCGACGCGCCGTAGGTGCCGCTGACGGTCTGGCCGCGCCGCTGGCAGCGGATCACGACGTAGGTGCCGTCGGCGACCGCGCCGACCGCGGCGGTGCTGGCGCTGGCCCCGGCCCGCACGGTGAGCGGCGCCCCGGCGGTGTTGATCCGTGCCGGGACGCCGGCGCCGCCGTTGCTGGTACCGCCGGCGCTGGCCGCGAACTTGGCCTTGACCACGCGCACCGCGGCGTCGCTGAAGTCGTGCCACCGGTACAGCGTGTTGCTGACCAGCCCGTTGCGCCCGACCAGGAACGACCGCACCTGCGCGCGCAGCTGCGACTTCATCGCGGCGTTGGCGTAGACCACGTGCAGGTGGTCGGCGCCGCGCCAGCCGTCGACGCCGTCCTTGCGGTACCACGCGGCGAACCCGGCCCGGGCCAGGCGCTCGAGCAGGTTGTGGATCTGGGTCGCGGTCAGGCCGCGCACCGACAGATCGGTGGCGGCGCAGTAGGCGCGGCCGTTCACGGTGCCGTCGGCGGCGTGGTAGCCCGCCGAGGCCGGCGCGTTGCCGATGGTCTGGGTGATGCGCCACGCCGCCACGCCGGACGCGCGCAGCGCGTCGGACGCGCGCGGGTGCAGCCCGCTCGCCAGCAGCGCCGCGAACCGCGGCGCGCCGTCGTCGACCACCTCGACGTCGACGAACGCCTGCGGCAGGTCGTCGTCGAAGGCGGCGCCGTCGTCGACCGCCGGCCCCTCGAGCAGGTGGTCGAGCGCGTGCTCGGGATCGTCGGCGCCGGCCGGCAGCGCGGCCAGCTCGTCGGCGGTGAGCGCCGGCTCGTCGACGGGATCCTCGTCGACCGACGGATCGGCGCAGGCGGACGCGAGCAGCGACAGGCACAGGGCGAGCGACTGGGGCTTGGTCATGGCGCCCGCCATCGCAAGCCCCGTGCCCCCGGCCAAGTGGCCCGAACCCCATGCGGCGCCGATGTGGGCCTGTCGCGCCGGCCGCTACACCTGCCCACGGCGGCGACACCCCGCCGGAACGCTCACGCGCCTTGGCACGTCATCGACGGCGGGCGCGGACCGCGCTGCTAGCCTGACCGCGCCGCGCGTTGATGGTCCGCGGCCTTGCGTCGCCCGGCGCCGGTTGGCGACACTGGGGCTTGGAGGACGTCCCCTGACCGCCAAGCCCGCCCCACCGCCGCTCGCCGCCACCGACGGCCTCGGGCGCACCGCCGAGCTGATCGATCTGCTGGTGACGGTGGGCTACATCGACGGCCAGTTCCACCAGCGCGAGCAGGCGTTCATCGAGCGCTACCTCGAGTCGGTGCTGCTGGTGGTCGACGCCCAGCACGGCGGCACGGTCGAGGAGCGGGTCCGGGCGCGCGCCGCCTACCAGCGGCACTTCGACGAGGTCTACGCGCGGCTCGAGGCGGTGGTAGCCAAGCTCAGCACCGAGGTGATGACGTCGGGCGACGCGAGCTACGTGCCGACCCGCCTCAAGGTGCGGGCGCTGACGCTGTTCCAGGCGCTGCCGGCCAGCGAGCAGACCACCGCGCTCGAGCTGGTGCGCGCGATGATGCACGCCGACGGCCTGGTCAGCCAGCCCGAGCAGCTCCTGTACGACGAGCTGCTGACGTACTTCACGACCGCGCGCCGCGACGGCCTCGCCACCGCGCCGACCTTGGTCGGCAAGCCGGCGGTGACGCCGGGCGCCAGCCGCCCGCTCGAGGTGGTGCGCGCGCCGACGCCGCCGCTGCAGGCGCTGGCCCACCCGCTGCTCGACCCGCTCGAGCAGACCTACTCGCCGCACCCGCGCGAGCTGCAGGCCCAGGTCGCGCTCGACTACCAGCTGGTGTCGCAGGCGATGATCGCGTGGCACCGGCTGCGCGCGCTGGGCAACGGCCAGCTCACCGGGCGGACCGACATCGGCCAGCTGCCGATCGGCTGCGACTTCCTCGACGGCTACGTCCACGTGCAGCGGCCGTCGCAGCCGATGGAGCTGGTGGTGCTGGGCGACCTGCACGGCTGCTACAGCTGCCTCAAGGCGGCGCTGCTGCAGACCAACTTCGTCAACCGGGTGTGGGCCCACCAGTGGGACCCGGCCCACCACCCCGACGTCAAGCTGGTGCTGCTCGGCGACTACATCGATCGCGGGCGGTTCAGCTTCGACGGCGTGCTGCGCGCGGCGCTGCAGCTGTTCGTCGCGATGCCCGACAACGTCGTCGTGCTGCGCGGCAACCACGAGTACTTCCACTCGCACGAGGGCCGGGTGTGGAGCGGCGTCCACCCGGCCGAGGCGCTGGCGTCGCTGTCGCCCCACGTGCCGCGCGAGATGCTCGAGGCCTACCGCATCCTGTTCGAGCACATGCCGACCTCGTTCCTGTTCGACCGGACGATGTTCGTGCACGGCGGCATCCCGCGCGACGACACCTTCGCGCTGCGCTACCGCGACCTGGCCAGCCTCAACGATCCCGAGCTGCGGTTCCAGATGATGTGGAGCGACCCCGAGCCGATCGACGCGGTGCCGGTCGAGCTGCAGCGGCAGAACCCGCGCTTCAGCTTCGGCTACGAGCAGTTCCGCGCGTTCATGGCCAAGGTCGGCATGCACACGATGGTGCGCGGCCACGAGAAGATCGACCGCGGCTTCGACGTGGTCTTCGACCTCGGCGATCGGCTGCTGCTCAACCTGTTCTCGGCCGGCGGCCGCGACAACCGCGACCTGCCGGTCGACGCCTCGTACCGCTCGGTGACGCCGATGGCGATGACGGTGGTCCACGACGGCGCCGGCCAGCGCGCCTACCCGTGGCTGATCCACTACCAGCCGTTCAACTACGAGGTCCACAACGGCCTGCACCGCCCGGCGCCGCTGCTCGAGTTCCGCTACGGCTGAGGGGCCGCGCGCTCAGCGACGGACCGGCTCAGCCCACGGTGGTGTTGGGCATCGTGTCGGCGGTGGCGCGGCCGCGGTGCTCGCCGAACAGCGCGTCCTGCACCGCCTCGGCGCGCGCCACCACCTCGGCGCGCAGCGCGGGGTAGCCGGGTCGGCGCGCACCGCGCCCAGGTGCGGACAGCGCTCGAGCCAGTGGCGGTCGAACAGGCCGTGGCGCACCGCCAGGCCCAGCATCGCCAGCGCGGTGGGCACGTCGCCGAACGCGCCGGCGGCCTCGGCGATGATCTGGCCGATGAACGCGCGGCGGCGGGCGCTGCCGAACTCGGGCGCGGCCAGCGCGGCGACGATCTGATCGCGGACCGTGGCCCACGGCGTGCCGAGCAACGCGTCGCACACCGCCAGCACCAGCGTGCGCTCGAACATCGACACCGCGGGCGCCGCCGCGGCCTCGGCCCGCACCGCCAGCACGGTGTCGCGATCGCCGCGCCAGCCGGCCAGGCGGATCTTCCAGCCGAAGCGGCCCTTGAGCCCGCCGGTGAGCTGGCGCAGCTCGGCGATCACCCGATCGTGCTCGGCCCAGCGGCCCTCGAGCGCGTAGGCCCGCGCCAGATCCCAGCGCGGCGCCTCGAGGTCGGGCTCCATCGCCAGCGCGTCGGCCAGCCGGGCCTCGCCGTCGACCAGGTAGCCGGCCTCGAGCAGCATCCGCCCCAGCCACTCGTGGGCCTCGGGCAGGTACGGCGCGCGGGCGATCGCGGCGCGGAAGTGGACGGCGGCCGCGCGGGCGTCGCCCTCGTGCAGCCGCACGTGGCCCAGCGCGATCTGGGTCTCGGCCAGGTGCGGCCCGCGCTGCGCCGCGGCGGCGGCGTGGTCGGCGGCGGCGCGCAGCGCCTCGGGCTCGGGGCGATCGCGGAAGAACGCCGCGCGCACCTCGCACATCGCGAGGCCGGCGAGCACGCGCGGATCGTCGGGCGCCAGCGCCCGCGCCGCGGCGAACTCGAGGTGGGCCTGGCTGCGATCGACGTCGCCGCCGCGGGCCAGCGCCTGGGCCCGCCACAGGTGATCGAGCGCGGTCGCCGAGGCCGGGCGATCGGCGCTGTCGCGCTCGGGGCCGGCGCCGACCGCGGCGGCCACCAGCCGGCTGGCCAGCTCGGCCGCGGCCACCAGCGCGTCGACGGTCAGCGGCGCGCCGAGCCCGATCACGTCGGGGCGCCCGCCCAGCGCGATCTCGACCGCGAGCGCGTCGTCGCCGGTCACCGCGATCCGGGCGCCGCCGAGTTCGACCGCGCCGTGGGTGCGGCGCAACAGCCGCACGTGGCTGCGCCGGGCCAGCCGCGCCACCAGCTCCTGGTGGAAGCCGACGACGCGGTGGGCCAGCGGGCCGCGCGCTACCGGCGGGACGATCAGCACGGTCGGCAAGGACAGCGCGCCGCGGGCCGCGCTGGTCGGCAGCGGCGCCAGCGCCCCGCGATCGGGCGCCAGCGCCGCCTTGAGCGCGTCGATGCTGGGCCAGCGCAGCACCGGCTCGAAGGCGATCGCGCGGCCGATGATCGCCGCCAGCGTCGGCTCGATGCCGTCGAACGCGACCGGCGTGTACAGGGCCTGCTTGGCGTCGAGCACGGTGGCGACGCTGCCGACGAACGCCGGCCGCCCGGTCAGCATCTCGTACAGCACCAGGCCCAGCGCGTAGACGTCGCACGCCGGGGTCGCCGGCTCGCCGCGGGTCTGCTCGGGCGCCATGTAGCGCGGCGTGCCGCTGGTCGCCGACTCGTCGGCCGCCACCGCGGCCACCCCGAAGTCGGTGAGCACCACCCGCCCGTCGCGGGCGATCAGCACGTTGTCGGGCTTGAGGTCACGGTGGACCACGCCGACCGCGTGGGCCGCCGCCAACGCGTCGCACAGCTCGACCGCGATCGCCACCGCGACGCCGGCCGGCAGCGGGCCGGCGCGCAGCCGCTCGGTCAGCGACTCGCCGGCCACCAGCTCCATCGTGAAGAACGTCAGGCCGTCGGCGCGGCCCAGCTCGTAGGTGCGGGCGACGTTCTTGTGGGTCACCCGGCGCGCCAGCTTGACCTCGACGCGGAAGCGCTCGAGCACGCCCGGCACGTTGACCAGCGCGTCCTTGACGATCTTGAGCGCGACCTCCTCGTCGAGCTCGCGATCGAGCGCGCGGTAGACGTCGCCCATGCCGCCGTGGCCGATCAGCTCGATCAGCTCGTAGCGCTGCGCGACGATCGCGCCCACCAGGCCGGGCTCCGGTCCCACGCTGCGCATCCTACGCGAGTCTCGCCCGTCCGGGCGCGGCGACGGTCGCCTTGACAGCCCCGGGGATGGCCGTCGATCCTGGCCGCATGTTCCGCGAGCTGGCGCACTTCGCGCGGCACGCGCCGGCGACGCTCCGGCTCAAGCGCCGCCTCGACCAGGGCGCGCTGTACGATCACCTGTGCGCCCGCCAGGACGGGCTCGGGCTCGCGACCTGGCGGGCCGCGCTGTGCGGCGACCTGCGCGGCCGGGTGGTCGAGATCGGCGCCGGCACCGGGCTGATGTTCGCCCACTACCCGGCCGACGCGGCGGTCACCGCGGTCGAGCCCGACGACGGCTTCGCGGCGATCGCCGGCCCGCGGCGCGCGGCGGCGGCGGCGACGATCGCGGTCGCGCGCGGCACCGCCGAGGCGCTGCCGCTGCCCGACGCCTCGCAGGACGCCGCGGTGTTCGGGCTGGTGCTGTGCAGCGTCGCGGCGCCGGCGGCGGCGCTGGCCGAGGCCCGCCGGGTGGTGCGCCCGGGCGGCGCGGTGCGCCTGCTCGAGCACGTGCGCAGCCCGCGGCCGGTCGCCGGCGCGCTGATGCGCGCGACCAACCCGCTGTGGCGCGCGCTCAACGGCCAGGGCTGCAACATGCACCGCGATCCGGTGCCCGCGCTGGCGGCGGCCGGCCTCACGGTCGAGCGGATCGAGGCGTTCCAGGTCTTCTCGCCGGGGATGCCGGCGTTCCCGCTGCGCGCGATCTGGGCCCGCGTGCCGTGACCGCGCGGGTGGTCGCCTACGCGGTGCGCTCGGGCATCGTCGGGCTGAACGTCGTGACCGGCGCGCTGACCGCCGATCCGGCGACCGCCGACGCGCCGGTGGCGTTCGTCCGACATCCGGACGAGCTGGCGCGGGCGGTGGCCGCCGACGCCGCGCCGGTCGTGGTGGCGTGGAGCTTCTACTCCACCGACTTCGCGCGGATGCGCGACGACCTGGCGCGGGCCCGCGCGGCGATCGGCGCCCGCCCCGGCGTGGTCCATGTCGCCGGCGGCGTCCACGCCACCGCCGAGCCGGCCGCGACCCTGGCCGCCGGCTGGGACCTGGCCGCGATCGGTGAGGGCGAGGCGACGATGATCGCGCTGGTGCGGGCGCTGGCCGCTGGCGGCGATCCGCGCGCGGTGCCGGGCCTGGCCTACCGCGACGCCGCTGGCGCGCTGGTCACCACCGGCGCCGCGCGGCGCGAGCCGCTGGGCGCGTACCCGCCGTGGTACCCGCCGCTGCACCGCTGGAACCCGATCGAGCTCACCCGCGGCTGCATCTACGCCTGCGCGTTCTGCCAGACGCCGTTCATGTTCAAGGCGCGGTTCCGCCACCGGCCGATCGACGACGTCCGCCGCTGGGTGCGCGAGCTGGTCGCCGCCGGCGGGCGCTACGTCCGGTTCCTCACGCCGACCGCGCTGTCGTACGGCAGCGACGGCCCCGACGTCGACCTCGCCGCCGTCACCGAGCTGCTGGCCACGGTGCGCGCCGAGCTGCCGCCCGACGGCAAGCTGTACTTCGGCTCGTTCCCGTCGGAGCTGCGACCCGAGCACGTCACCGCCGAGGCGATGGCGGTGCTGGCCCGCTACGTCGACAACCGCCACGTCGTGCTCGGCGGCCAGTCGGGCTCGGCGCGGATGCTGGCGGCGATGCGCCGCGGCCACGACGTCGCCGCGGTCGAGCGCGCGGTGGCGATCGCGGTGGCCGCCGGGTTCGTGCCCGACGTCGACCTGCTGCTCGGCCTGCCGGGCGAGGCCGAGGACGATCAGCGCGCGACGATGGCGCTGGCCGATCGGCTGGTGGCCGCCGGCGCCCGCATCCACAGCCACGCGTTCATGCCGCTGCCCGGCACGCCGCTCAAGGACGCGGCGCCGGCGCCGATCGCGCCGACGGTGACCGCCGCGCTGACCCGGCTGGAGGGCCGCGCCGACACCTACGGCCAGTGGCGGGCCCAGACCGGCGCCGCCGCCGAGCTGGTCGCGCTACGCCGGCAGCGCCCGCGCCAGTAGATCGCCCAGCCCCGCCAGCACCGGCGGCGGGAGCTCGTGGCCGCCGGGGAACGGCATGAAGCCGACCTCGGCGCCGGCGGCCAGCAAGAAGTCGCGCAGCCGCTCGGCGCCGCTGAACGCCAGCAGCGCGTCCTTGGTGCCGTGGCTCTGGAAGATCGTCGTGCCGGCCAGCGCCGCGGCGCGCGGCCGCCAGATCGACTCGGCGATCAGCGTCCCGGACATCAACGCCAGCCCGGCCAGCTTGCCCGGCGCGTGCAGCGCGACGTCGACGGTGAGCATCGCGCCCTGCGAGAAGCCGCCGAGCACGGTGCGGGCGTCGGTGCGGCCGAAGTCGCGGGCCAGCGCGTCGAGCACGCCCAGCACCGCGGCGCGCGCGGCCGGCAGGCCGTCGGGCACCTCGTCGGCGCGATCGATCGCGCGGCCGGCGCCCAGCTCGCGCTCGAGCCGCGCCAGATCGATCATCCACCACGCCCGGCTGTCGCCGTACAGGCCGCCCAGCTCGAGCGGCGCGGCCGGGAACACCCAGCGGGTGCCGGGCGGCGCCTCGACGTAGTTGGCCAGCTCGACCAGATCGTCGCCGCCGGCGCCGAACCCGTGCATCAGGACGACGGTGGGGCCGTCGCCGCCGCCGCGATCGTCGGCGCCTCCGGCGATCACGCAGTCGAGCGAACCCAGGCGGCGGCGGATCATGGCGCGCAGTGTAGCGCCGGCGGGTTGCGTCGACGATGGGCCCGGTGCAATGTCCGCGCGTGTCCGCCGACGACGCCGCCCGGCTGCGCGCCCGCCTGACCGAGGCCGGGTACACGCCGGGCAAGAAGGACGTCGCGCCGCTGATCGCGCTGGCCGCCGACGCCGAGGCCGGGCGCGCGGTGCGCAAGGCGCTGGCCCGGGCGCCGGCCGCGCTGGTCGCCGACGCCGCGCGCGCCGCGCTGCCCGCGGCCGACGACGCCACCGGCGCGGCGCTGGTGGCGATCCTCGGCGACGCCGCCGCCACCGCGCCGGCCGCGCGCGCCGCGCTGCTCGCCGGGCTCGACGAACCGCGGGCCCGCACCCGCCGCGCGGCGGTGATCGCGCTGGGCAAGCTGGGCGGCGACGACGCGGCCGCCGCGCTGTGCGCGCTGTGGGATCGCGGCGATCACGACGCGGCGCTCGGGCGCGCGCTGGCCGACGCGCTGGGCAAGGTCGGCGGCCCGGCCGCCCACGCCCGGCTGGCCACGACCACCACCGACGATCGCGAGCTGGCGCGCCGCCGCGATCGGGCGCTGGTGATCAGCGAGCGCGACGCGCTGGTCGAGGCCTCGCGCCTGCGGCTCGATCAGCCGCCGCCGGGCCCGCTGACGATCGTCGCGCACTGTCGGTCGGGCCTCGAGCCGCTGCTGGCCGCCGAGCTGCACGAGCTGGGCGTGCCGCCGACCCGGCTGGGCGTCGGCCGGGTGATGGCGCGCGCGACCGCGACGCTGGCGACGCTGGCCACGCCGCGGATCGCGACCGCGATGGCGATCGTGGTCCCGCTGGCGGCGGCCACCGCCGACGGCATCGCCGACGCGCTCACCAGCGACGCGGCGCTGCCGCTGCTCACCGCGTGGACCGACGGCGCGATCCGCTGGCGCCTGGACTTCGAGCGCGGCGGCCACCGCCGGGCGCTGGTGTGGGCCGCCGCCGCGGCCGCGCGGGCCCGGGCCACCGCGCTGGTCAACCAGCCGCGCGACACCACCTGGGACGTCGTCGTCACCGCCGACGAGCGGCACCTCGAGCTGCGGCCGCGCGGCCTGGGCGACGCGCGCTTCGCGTGGCGGGTCGCCGAGATCCCGGCGGCGTCGCACCCGACGATCGCCGCGGCGCTGGCCCGGGTGGCCGCGCCCGACGCCACCACCACGGCGTGGGATCCGTTCGTCGGCTCGGGCGGCGAGCTGTGCGAGCTGGCGCGCCTCACCGACGGCGCGCTCCACGCCAGCGACCTCGACGAGCGCTCGCTGGCCGCGGCCACCGCCAACCTCGGCGCCGCCGGCGCGCTGGCCCGCACCACCGTCGCGTGCGCCGACGCGCTCGCCCACGCGCCGCCGCCGGTCGACGTGATCATCTCCAACCCGCCGATGGGCATGCGGCTGCGCGGCGACGTCGGCGCGCTGCTCGAGCGGTTCGCGGCCCGGGTGCCGGCGCGGCTCACCCGGCGCGGCCGGCTGGTGTGGCTGACCCCGGTCGCCGGCCGCACCGGCCCGCCGCTGGCGGCGGCCGGCCTGCGCCGCACCTACGCGCGCGTGGTCGATCTGGGCGGCCACGAGGTCACGCTCGAGCGCTGGGATCGCTGACCGCCGCGCGGCCGCGCGCGCCGCCGCGTCGTGTGGCACGCTGCGCCGATGCGCCCTCGCATCGCCCTGCCGATCCTGCCGATCCTCCTCGCGACCGTCGCCTGCGGAGGCAAGAAGTCCGACGACAAGCCGAGCGCGGCCAAGCCGGCCCCGGCCGCGCCGACGCCCGCGCCCGCGCCGACCCCGACGCCCCCGCCGCCGCCGGCCGCCCCCGCGATCGATCCGGCGACCTTCGTCGCGGTCGACGTCAAGGCGGTCGCCGCGATCGCCGACGCGGTGGTGATGGCGCCGCCCGGCGCGAAGGTCGAGCCCGATCAGCCGAGCTTCGGCGATCAGCAGGTGAAGGGCGCGGTGATCGCCGCCGGCGACTTCCGCCTGCACGTCTGGCACAGCACGATCGGCGGCGAGCGCACCGCCGCCGAGATGACGGCCAAGATCACCGACGCCAAGGCGGTCTACACCGAGCTCAACCACGAGGTCACGACGGTCGACTACGCCGTCGAGTCGGGCGGCCAGAAGCGCTTCGGCTACTTCCAGGCGCTCGACGGCTGGGACGATCTCAAGCTGGGCGATCAGGTGCTGTGCGGCCCCGAGCGCACCGTCGCGTCGGCCGACGCGCTCGCGCCCTACCGCGCGGCGTGCGGGATGATCAAGCGCGCGAAGTAGCCCAGCCGGCCAGGATCGCGCGCACGCCAGCGGCGTCGCGCGCGACCGCCACCCCGGGGTCATCGCCTGGCCCCGCGGCCACCGCCGCCGGCCCGAACCAGATCGCGCGCCAGCCCGCGGCCCGCGCGCCGTCGACGTCGGCGGAGCGCGAGTCGCCGACGTGGACCGTGGTCGCGGGCGCGCCGCCCAGCGCCGCCAGGGTCAGCGCGAAGATCCGCGGGTCGGGCTTGGCCACGCCGACCACGCCGGAGTCGATCACCGCGGCGAACTCGTCGCCCCAGCCGATCTCGACGAACAGCGCGGCGAGGTGGCCCTCGGAGTTGGACAGCACGCCCACCGCGATCCCCGCCGCGCGCAGCTCGCGCACCAGCTCGATCATGCCCGGCACCGGCCGTCGCCACAGGTTGCGCCGGGGCTGCTCGGTCCACAGCCACGCCGCCAGCGCCGCCGCCGCGTCGGCGGCCACGCCGGTCGCGCCGGCGATCAGCGCGGCCATGAACACCTGCCACGGCTGATCGTGGCCGCCGCCGGCCACCAGCTGCTCGTAGCGCTGCCACGCCGCGGGTTGCGCCGCCGCCAGCGCCGCCGCGGTGGTCGCGACGCCGCGCTCGCCGAGCCGCGCCGCCAGCATCGCGGCGTCGAGCTCGATCAGCGTCTGCCCGGCGTCGAAGGTGACGGTGGTGATCACGACGGCGGCGGCTTGCTGGCGCCGTCACCGTCGCCGCCGCCCACCGCGCGCAGCGATCGCGCGATCACGCCCAGCCCGCCGGCGATCAGCACCAGGATGAGCAGCGTGTCGAACAGCGACATCGACCGCAGGTGGATGCGCATGTTGGCGATGATGCCGATGACCAGGATCAGCAGGCCGCCGCCGGCCAGCCCCCAGCCCACCTTCGACGAGCCGTTCCAGAACAGCACGCCGACGCCGGCCAGGAGCGGCAAGAGCGTCAGGCCGAAGCTGCGGTCGTCGCCGCCGCCCCACCGCCAGTAGCCGCCGTGGACGTCGACCTGCCGGAACAGCAGGTACAGGCCGGCGATCGCCATGCCCAGCCCGACGACGAACATGCCGAACCCGCCGCGGGTGCCGCCGACGTCGCGAAGATCGTGCGCCATGGCGGTCGACCTTAGCGCACGTGGGGCGTCACAGCAGCTTGTTGCGCCGCATCAGGTACAGGAGGCCGGCGACGATCACCAGCGCCGCCCCCCAGAACAGCGCGTAGCCATAGGTCCACGTGGTCTCGGGCAAGACGTCGAAGTTCATGCCGTAGACGCCGCACAAGAACGTCAGCGGCATGAAGATCACGCTGACGACGGTGAGCTTGCTCATCGTCTTGTTGGTCTGGTGCGCGACCATGGACATGTAGTTGTTGAGCGCGCCCGACAGGATGTCGCGATCGACCAGCACGTCCTGCAGCACGCGCTCGACGGTGCCGACCATGTTGCCGAGGAACGGCTGGGTGGCCTCGCTGACGAACGGCGACTTGCGGGTCGACAGATCGGTCAGGACCGAGCGCGCCGGCAGCACCACCTTGCGCAGGTGCAAGAGGTCGGAGGTCAGCTCGGACGCCACCGGGAAGACGCTCTCGTCGGCGACCCCGATCAGCGCGTGCTGCACCCGCTCGACCCGCTCCTCGAACACCTTGTGCACCGAGAGGTAGTTGTCGATCAGGTGGTCCCACAGCTCGTAGAGCATGAAGCTCGGGCTCTGGGCGAAGCGCACGAAGTCGGCGTGGTAGCTCTTGCGCACCGCCTCGAGGAACACCGGCGCGCCGCGGTGCAAGGTCAAGAGGAAGCTGGCCCCCATGATCGCGTCGACCCGCTCGAGGTCGAACTTGGGGCCGACCAGCCGGCACCCCGACAGCACCAGGTGCAGGTAGTCGTCGTAGCGGGCGATCTGGGTGGCCGGCTCCCGCGACAGCGCGTCCTCGATGATCTCCGGCGAGCACAGCGCCAGCTCCGACAGCAGCGCGCGCGCCTCGTCGGTGCGCGCGATGTCGACGTCGATCCAGACGAACTTGCCGGCCTCCATCGCCGCGCGCGCCTCGCCCACCGGGATGCTGGGGTCCTGCTTGGCCGCGAAGTCGAACGCGACCACGGAGACCAGCGCGTCGGTCGGCGCGCCTGCGGCTCTACCCTCTACCATCGCCCTCGATACTACCGCCGCGCGACGGTCAGCGGCGCATCTTGGCGGTGAGATCCTTCACGACCTTCACCGGCGCGCCGACCTTGGCCGTCACGGTGAACGACTCGTTGATGCCGTACTGCTTGTTGACCAGCGTGACCTTGTGCGGCCCGGGGGTCAGCTTGAGCGCGCGCTGCGGCGTGGACAGCCCGGTGCGCTTGCCATCGACGACGATGTCGCACGGCGGCTTCGAGCCGATCATCAGCAGCGCGGCGCCGCCGGTCGAGGCCGGGGCCGGCTTGGACGCGACCCGGGTGGGGGCCGGCTTGGACGCGACCCGGGTGGGGGCCGGGGCGGCCCGCGTGCGGGCTGGACGCGCGGGCGCCGGAGCGACCGGCGCGGGCTCCGGCTCGGCGACCGGCGCAGGCTCCGGCTCGGCGACCGGCGCAGGGGCGACCGCGACCGGCGCGGGGGCGACCGCCTCTGGCGCAGGGGCCGCGGCGATCGGCGCGACCGTCGGCGCCGGAGCCGGCGTGACGATCGGGGCCACCGTCGGCGTCGGCGCAGGCGTGACCGCCGGCGCAGGCGCGGTCGGCGCGGCGACCGCGGGGGGCGGCGCGGCAGGCGCAGCGTGGTTCCGCGGCCAGGCGATGATCGCGGTGGCCGCGACGCCCAGCACGAACGCGCCGCCGATCCACAGCCAGGATCGGCCAGCGCGTTGGGGCATGCGCGCGATCTGGGTCGACTCGTGGCGCTGCGCCCGGGGCGCGTAGCGCCGGGTCGCGCGGACCGCGATCGGCGCCGGCTCCTCCAGGGCGACGTCGATGTCCACGCCCTCGTCGCTGGCGCCGCTGTCGGCCCAGAAGCGGGCCTCGACGCTGGGCGTCTGGTCCAGCGTGGCCGGGACCGGCGCGGGCACCGCGGGGAGCCGCGTCGGCGGCGCGGCCGCGGCCAGACGAGCGCTGACCGGCGCGGCCGGCGCGGCCGCAGCTGCCGCGGCCATCGCCGCGACCGCGGCCTCGTCGTCGAGCTCCTCGGCGTCGACGTGATCGAACGGCCGGGTCGGCGCGTCGTGCTCGCTGAGCTCCCACGAGTCAGCGCTGGGCACCGCGACCGAAGCGCTGGCGCGCGGGGCCGGGACGTCGACTGCCGCAGCGACCACCGCCGGCGTTGGCGCGGCGGGCGGCGCCGCGACCGCCGCTGGCGTCACCGGGGCGGGCGGCGCCGCGGCGTGCAGGTCGGTCCGGGTCGCGGCGGGCGCCCGGTTGCGCGGCAGGGGCGGCGGCATCGTCGAAGATGCGCCGCGCGCGCGGAACGGGGGAGGGAGCGGGATCCGCTTCTGCGACTCGAACAGCGTATCGTCGGCCTCCACCGGCCGCTGCTGCGCGAGATCGATGAGGCGATTGACTGCCGTATTGTCCGTCGTGCCATTGGCCATGCGACTTCTCCTGGCGAGGGTCCCCCGGACGCGAGCCTCGTGTATCACTGCCGACCCGCGCCAGCGCCGGCGGTTACCTCGCCTTTCCTCACGCGATTGTGACGGCCGCGCCTCGCCTGGCTTTCGGCTGTAAGCCGCACCACCGACGATGGCTTGCGACGTGCGCCGATGGGCGGCTCACACCTACATCCTGGCGATCACGCCTGATCAGCGGTGATCGCGCGCGATCACCGACGAGGTTCGCGCAGGGTCCGCTGGGTCACGCCGCCGGGACGTGACGCCGGGTGCAGCGATGCACCTCGACGGTCAGGTGCGCGATCGGCGCCGCGGCGAGGATGGCCGCCCGGTAGTACTCGACCTCGCGCGGCGCGGCGGTCACCAGCGTGACGATGCAGCCGCGCCGCCCCGGCGCCAGCTCCCACACGTGCAGGTCGGCGACCCGGACGTCGTCGATCTGCTCGAGCCGGCGCTCGATCGATCGCGCCAGCTTGTGCGAGGGCACCACGTCGAGCAGCGGCAGCGCGGCGGTCCGGCACAGCCCGATCGCCCAGCGGCCGATCACCACGCCGCCCAGCAGGCCGACCGCGGCGTCGAGGTACCACATGCCCGCGTACTTGCCGGCCACCAAGGCCCCGATCGCCAGCACGCTGGTGAGCGCGTCGGCGAGCACGTGCAGGTACGCGGCCTTCAGGTTGTGATCGGTCGGCGCGCCGTCATGCTCCCCGTGCGCGTGCCCGGCGTGATCGTGACCGTGGTCGTGATCGTGATCGTGACCGTGGTCGTGGTCGTGCTCGTGACCGTGATCGTGCCCGTCGCCGTGGTCGTGGGCGTGATCGCCGCCGAGGATCGCCGCGCACGCCAGGTTGACCACCAGGCCACCGACGGCGATCGGGATCGCCTCGCCGTACGCGACCGCGGCGTGACCGCGCAGCCGCAGCACCGCCTCGATCGCCATCCAGCCAGCGACCAGCACCAGCACCACGCCGCTGGTGAACCCAGCCAGCGCGTAGACCTTGCCGGTGCCGAACGTGAAGTGGCTCGACGCCGCGCGGGTGCGCGCGAACCAGTACGCGCCCAGCGCCAGCCCCATCGCGCCGGCGTGCGACGCCATGTGCCAGCCGTCGGCGGTGAGCGCCAGCGAGCCGGTGATCTGGCCGGCGATCAGCTCGGCGATCATGGTCACGAAGGTGATCGCGACCACCCACGCGGTGCGCCGCTCGCCGCGCGTCGCCGCCACCGCCAGATCGCCGTGGTGGGCGTGGTCGGCCGGCGCGTGCACGGCGGTCTCGGAGGCGGTCACGCCGCCAGTGTAACGCGCCCGGGGCGACCTGGCGCTACCATCCCCGCGTGGCTCCCGGTCATCCCGTCACCATGGCGATCCGCGCGCTGCGCGCCGCCGACGTCGCCTTCGTCCCGCACCAGTACCCGTGGGAGGCCCACGGCGGGACCGCCGCCTCGGCCCGCCACCTCGGCGTCGACGAGCACCTGGTGATCAAGACGCTGATCTTCGAAGACGAGCGCAAGCGCCCGCTGTGCGTGCTGATGCACGGCGACCGCGAGGTGTCGGCCAAGAACCTGGCGCGGCAGATCGGCTGCAAGAGCACCGCGCCGTGCGCGCCGGCGGTGGCCGACAAGCACTCGGGCTACCAGGTCGGCGGGACGTCGCCGTTCGGGCTGCGCACCAAGATGCCGGTCTACTGCGAACGCACGATCGCCGCGCTGCCGACGCTGTATATCAACGGCGGGCAGCGCGGCTTCCTGGTGGCGATCGGCGGCGCCGACGTGGTGCGGGTGCTCGCGCCGACCCTGGTCGACGCCGCGGCGTGAGCGCGCCCGCGCCGTGGCTCACGCGCCCGGCAGGATGACGCGGTCGATCACGTGGATCACGCCGTTGGTCGCGAACACGTCGGTGCCGACGATGCCGGCGGAGCGGCCGCGCTCGTCGGTGATGCGCAGGTCGCCGTCGACGGTGAAGGTGCCGGTCTCGACGGTCGAGATCGCGGTGTCGACCGGCACCTGGGCCGCGAACACGCGGCTGGGCACGACGTGGTAGGTGAGCACCCGGGTCAGGAGCGCGGTGTCGGCGAGGAGCTGGGCCTTGGTGAGGTTGAGCTCGGCGAGCAGCGCGGTGAACGCGGCGTCGGTCGGCGCGAACACGGTGAACGGCCCGGCGCCGGCCAGCGTACCGGCGAGGTTCGCCGCCACCACCGCTTCGACCAGGACGGTGAACTCGCCGGGGCTGCCGGCGGCCAGCGCCTGGGCGGTCTGGACGATGTCGCGATCGGCCGGCAGGATCACCTTGTCGATCAGGTGGATCACGCCGTTGGTCGCCGCGACGTCGACCGCGGTGATCTGCGCGGTGCGGTTGCGGCCGTCGGTGATCACCGGCGGCGTCCCGGGCTCGATCTTGAAGATGCTGCCCTCGGCGGTGGTGATCGGCATGCCGAACGGGATCGCGGCGGCCGCGACCCGCGACGGCAGCACGTGGTAGGTGAGCACCTGGCGGAGCAGCGGCTTGTTGGCGGCGGTGAGCAGGTCGGCGCCGGTGGCGCCGGCGTTGCCGGTCAACTCGACGGCCAGCGCGTCGAACGCAGCGTTCGACGGCGCGAACACGGTGAGGTCGCCGGGCTGGGCGAGCAGGTTCACCAGGTCGCCGTCGTTCGAGGCGAACTCGACGGCAGCCACCAGCGTCGACAGCGACGGCGTGGCCTGAGCGGTAGCGACGATCGACACCGGCCCGGCGGGCGGATCGATCGGGTCCTCGGAGTCACCGCAGGCAGCGAGCGAGCACAGCGCGAGCGTGGTCAGGGCGAGGGCTTTCATGACGTCTCCTAGGCGAAGGTGGAGCCGGGCCGGCGACCGCGGGGCGCCGCGGTCGTTGCACGTCCCGGTCGAACGGCGCCTTTGAGCCCGCCGCCGCGGTCATGGTTACGCGCGATCGCGATCGCGCGCGCATCGCAACCGATCGTGGCCCGCGCGCGTCCAAGCCACGCTCGTGCCGACCTCGATCATCACGCGCTGGGACCGGGCGCTTGCGCGACCGCGGAGGTCAGGCTACGCAGACACCGTGTCGTTCCTGCTAGCGCTGATCGCGCGCCTGTTCGAGGTCGACCCAGCGATCATCGGCGAGATCGCGGCCGGCGACACGGCGGCGCTGCGCCGGCTGTACGATCGGCTGGCGCCGCGGGTGCGCGCGGTGGCGGCCCGGGCCCTGGGCAACGCCAGCGACGCCGACGACGTGGTCCAGGAGACCTTCGTCGAGGTGTGGCACCGTGCACATACCTTCGATCCCAGCCGCGGCTCGGTCGTATCCTGGGTGACGATGCTCGGGCACCGCCGCGCGATCGACCGCCTGCGCCGCCGCGGCACCCGCCCCACCGCGGGGGCCGGCGCGCCGACGCCCGACGCGCCCAGCGCCGACTCGCCCCACGAGACCGCCGCGCAGCGGCAGGCCCGGGCCCGCATCGCCGCCGCGCTCGCCGAGCTGCCGCCCGAGCAGCGCCAGGCGGTCGAGCTGATGTACTTCGAGGGCATGTCGCAGAGCGAGGCCGCCGCGCACCTCGGCGCCGCGCTGGGCACGTTCAAGAGCCGGGTGCGGGCGGCGATGGGACGGCTGGGGGCGCTGCTCGACGAGCTGGCGCCGGAGGCGCGGCCATGACCGAGGCCGAGTTCCTGGACAAGGTCGAGGCCTGGGCGCTGGGCGGCCTGACCGACCTCGAGCGCGCGGCGATGGAGCGCTACCTCGCGGGCACGCCCAGCCAGGCCTGCCGCGACGCGCACCGCCGCGCGTTCGCGAGCGCGGCGCTCCTGGCCGCGGCGCTGCCGCCCGAGACGCCGGCGCCCGAGGTGTGGTCGCGGATCGAGGCGGCGCTGCCGCCGCGGCCGGCGGTCAAGCGCGGCGCGCCGGCGTGGCTCGGGTGGGCGGTGGCCGCCGTCGCCGTCGCGGCCGCGGTGTTGCTGTGGCTCGATCGCGGCGACCGCCGTACGCGCGAGGCGCGCCTGGTGGGCCAGCTGCGCGACCGCGACGCGTCGCTGGCCGCGGTCGCTGGCACGCAGACCGACCTCGCGGGCTGCCGCCGCGATCTCGACGCGCTGCGGGCCAAGGACATCCTCGCCGGCGAGGCGGTCGCGCTGCTCGAGCTACCCGGCACCCAGCTGATCCCGCTCGATCGGCGGGGCCCGGCCGCGCACGAGCTGGCCGCCAACGCGATCTACCACCGCGGCGTGAAGAAGGCCTACGTCGTCGCCGCCAACATCCCGGCCGACGCCCCGGCCGACGGCTACCGGGTGTGGCTGGTGCGCGGCGGCCAGCGGGTCGCGGCCGGCACGCTGGTCGCCGATGGCGGTCGGGCCATCGTGTCGATCCCGACCTTGACGCTCGACGACGGCGTGCCCGAGACGTTCCAGCTGGCGCTGGCCTCGGGCGAGATCGTCCTCGAGAGCCAGATCAAGATCTGAGCGCGGCTCGGCCCGAGCGCGCCGTTATTTTCGCGCGGCGATCATCCGATCGGCGGGCTCGCCGCGAATGGGGGCATGACCGCCCCGATCGCTCCCGCCGCCACCCAGCTCGCCGACGACCGCCGCTTCGTGCTGGCGGTCGCCCGCCGCATCGTCGGCGACGTCGACGCCGCCAAGGACGTCGCCCAGGACGCCATGCTGCAGGCGTTCCGCCACCGCGCCAGCTTCCGCGGCGACGCCGGCTACCGCACGTGGCTGTACCGCATCGCGACCACCGCCGCGCTCAGCCACCTGCGCCGCGAGCGATCGCTGACCCGCCGCGCGGCGGCCTGCGAGCGCGACGCCGAGCTGCCGCTGGCCGCGCCGCCGCCCACGCCGATCGAGGCGATGACCGACGCCGAGACCGCGCGCGCGGTCGCCGGCCACATCGCCACCCTGGCCCCGCCCTACCGCGAGATCCTAGCGCTGCGCTACTACGACGGCTGCAGCGAGCGCGAGGCCGCCGCCGCGCTGGGCGTGTCGACCGCGGCGGTGAAGGTGCGCACCCACCGCGCCAAGCGCGCGCTGCGCGACCGCCTGCCGCCCCAGATGGCGCGCCACGCGCCCGGCCGCTGATCGCAACGGCTCACCGCGCGCGGCGGCGCCGCCGGCGCACCAGCGCCAGCAGCGCGAGCGCCGGCCACAGGCTGGGCGCCGTCGCGCCGGCGCAGCCGCAGCCGCCCCCGGCGAGCCCGTAGCCGTCGGGGATCCCGTCGTTGTCGTCGTCGGGATCGCAGGCGTCGCCGAGCCCGTCGGCGTCGGTGTCGGTCTGCTCGGGATCGGCGAGGTCCGGACAGTCGTCCGCGGCGTCGATCACGCCGTCGAGATCGCGATCGGGCGTGCACACGTCGGGGCGGCCCACGGTGCAGGTGGCGCCCGGCTCGACGGTGCAGGCCGGCGCGCAGCCGTCGCCACCGACCGTGCCGCCGTCGTCACAGCCCTCGAGCCCGGCCCGCACGCCGTCGCCGCAGGTCGTCGCGCACGCGCTGGGGCTGCCGGTGCAGGCCCAGCCGGCCTCGACGGCGCACGCCGCGCTGCAGCCGTCGCCGTCGGTCGCGTCGCCGTCGTCGCACGCCTCGGCGCCGGCGACGACGCCGTCGCCGCAGCCGGTGGTGCACGCGTCGGGCGCGCCGCCGGCGCAGCTCCACCCCGGCTCGATCGCGCAGCTCGCGTCGCAGCCGTCGCCGCCGGCCGCGTCGCCGTCGTCGCACACCTCGGCGCCGGCCCGCACACCGTCGCCGCAGGTGGTCGCACACGCGCTGGGCGCGCCAGCGCAGGTCCAGCCAGCCTCGACCGCGCACGCGCCGCTGCAGCCGTCGCCGCCGGTCGCGTCGCCGTCGTCGCAGGCCTCGGCGCCCAGCACCGCGCCGTCGCCGCAGATCGCCGCGCACGCGTCGGGCGCCGCGCCGGCACACGTCCAGCCGGCCTCGATCGCGCACGCCGCGTCGCAGCCGTCGTCGGGCGCGACGCCGCCGTCGTCGCAGGCCTCGGCCCCGGCGCGCACGCCGTCGCCGCAGGTGGTCGCGCACGAGCCAGCGCCGGCGCCGGTGCAGGTCCAGCCCGGCTCGGGCGCACAGGCCAGCGCGCAGCCGTCGCCGGCCACGCGGTTGCCGTCGTCGCAGGCCTCGCCGCTGGTGCGGACGCCGTCGCCGCAGGTGTCGGCGTCGCACGCGTCGCCGACGCCGTCCAGGTCGAGGTCGGCCTGTCCGGCGTTGGCCACCGCCGGGCAGTTGTCGGTGGCGTCGACGACACCGTCGCCGTCGCGATCGAGATCGCAGGCGTCGCCCTGCCCGTCGCCGTCCTGATCGTCCTGGGTCGGGTTGGGCGCCATCGGGCAGTTGTCGCAGGCGTCGCCCAGCGGATCGCCGTCGGCGTTCTCCTGGCCAGGGTTGTTCACCACCGGGCAGTTGTCGACCGCGTCGGTGAGCGTGTCGCAGTCGGCGTCCGACAGATCGATCGACATCGTCGTCGAGGTCAGGATCTGATCGCCGTCGCCGGTGAACCGCACGTTCAGCACGCCCGACAGGTCGAGCGGCCCGGTCTGGTACAGCTCGTCGGACAGCCGGCTGTTGGCCGCCGTGCCGCCAGCGGGCTCGGCGCTGGGGCTGTCGCCGGCCACGCCGACCAGCGCGCCGGCGTCGTCGTAGCCGAACGATCCGCCGGTGATGAGCGAGTTCCAGTCCTGGGCCGCGCACACCCCGACCTGCCCGGGCGCGCCATCGTCCCGGCCGCCGAGCACGGTGGTGAGCAGCGCGAAGACGCTGCCGCTGCCCGGCTTGAACTCCAGCCGACCGTTCTGTTCGTCGCTGCACTCGTACATCTCCGAGAACGCGATCGCGGCGTTGGTCGGCGCGCCGCCGCAGGTGGGCAACCCGGTGACGTTGAACGCGACCGGCGCCGCGACGCCGACCACGAACGTGGGCTGGTAGCTGACGTGGCGGGTCTGGCGGTGGGCCAGATCGGCGAACACCACGACCAGCTGTTCGCCGCCGATGCCGGGGCCGCCGGTCTGGAGGTTCAGGTCGGCGTCGCCGCGCTCCTCGACGGGGTAGAGCCCCGAGCCGACGATCCCGAACCCGCTGGTCACGTCGTAGACCCGGTAGCCGCTCCCCGCGGCGTTGTTGCGGTCGACCTCGGGCGCGGTCGCGAGCAGCACGCCGTTGAGCTTCACCTGGGGCGCCGGATCGCCGTTGAAGCCGCCGGTGTACTTCGCGTAGACGGCGAGGTAGGCGCGCTCGATCGTGGCGCCCGCCGGCACGCGCACCGTGAGCCCCTTGGGCGACGCGGTGAACACGGTCGGCGAGGCCGGGCCGTCGCCGGCGCGGGGCGTCGACACGCCCGCGGTGTCGGTGGCGATGCCGCCGACCAGGCAACCGCCAGCCTTCAGCCCGGCGAAGCTCGAGGTGTCGAGCGGCGTGCAGCGCTGGGCGTGGGCCCGCGTGGCGAGGCTGCCGACCACGACGAGCGCGACGAGGAACCCGAGCCGCATGCGCATCGGGCCATCGTACACCGCGGCGCCTCGGCCACGGGCGCGGGGCCCGGCGAGACGCGCGGCGCGGCGCCGCTCAGTGCACGCCGAGGTACGCCTTGCGGATCGCGTCGTCGGCGGCCAGCGCGGCGGCCGGCCCCGACGTCACCAGCGTGCCGACCTCGAGCACGTGGCCGACGTCGGCCACCTTGAGCGCCATGTGCGCGTTCTGCTCGACCAGGAGGATCGTCGTGCCCTCCTTGGCGATCTGCTTCACGATCTGGAAGATCAGCGCGACGATCTGCGGCGCCAGGCCCAGCGACGGCTCGTCCAGCAGCAGCAACCGCGGCCGGGCCAGGAGCGCGCGGGCGATCGCGAGCATCTGCTGCTCGCCGCCCGACAGCGTGCCGGCGTTCTGCTGCAGGCGCTCGCGCAGCCGCGGGAACAGCGTCAGCGCGTGCTCGCGATCCTTGGCGACGCCGGCCTTGTCGGTGCGCAGGTAGGCGCCGATGTCGAGGTTCTCCTCGACCGACAGGTTGGCGAAGATGCCGCGGCCCTCAGGCGCGTGCGACAGGCCGCGGGCGACGATCCGGTGCGGCGCGACGCCGAGCAGGCTCTTGCCGGCGAAGCGGACGTTGCCGCGGGTCGGCTTCACCAGGCCGCTGATCGCGCGCAGCGTGGTGGTCTTGCCGGCGCCGTTGGCGCCGATCAGCGTGACCACCTGGCCCTCGTCGACGGCGAAGCTGACGCCGCGCAGGGCCTGGATGCCGCCGTACGCGACGTGCAGGTCGTCGACCTCGAGCAGCGCGGTCACGCGCCGATCTCCCCGGCGGTCGGCGCGGGCTCGTCGGGCACGCCGAGGTACGCCTCGATCACCGCGGGGTTCGACTGGATCGAGGCGGGCGCGCCGCGGGCGATCGTGACGCCGTGATCGATCACGGTGATCTGCTCGCAGATGTCCATGACCAGGCCCATGTCGTGCTCGATCAGCAGGATCGACACGTCGAACTGGGCGCGCAGCGACTGGATGAGGCCGCGCATGGCCTTCTTCTCGACGGTGTTCATGCCGGCGACCGGCTCGTCGAGCAGGAGCACGGTCGGCCTGGTGGCCAGCGCGCGGGCGATCTCGAGCCGGCGCTGGTCGCCGTAGGGCAGGCTCTTGGCGATCTCGTCGGCGCGGTGGGCGATGCCGAGCACGTCGAGCAGCTGGCGGGCGCGCGCGCGGATCTCGGCCTCCTCGCGCAGGTACAGCGGCGTACGCAGGAGGCTGCGCCACAGGCCCGAGCGCGCGCGCACGCCAGCGGCGATGCGCACGTTGTCGAGCACCGACAGGTCGCCGAACAGCCGGATGTTCTGGAACGTGCGGACCAGGCCGGCCTGGGCGATCTCGGACGGCTTCTTGCCCGTCATCGGCTGGCCGCCGACGTGGACCGCGCCGGCGTCGGGCTTGTAGACGCCGGTCAGCAGGTTGAAGACGGTGGTCTTGCCGGCGCCGTTGGGGCCGATCAGGCCGTGCAGCCCGCCCTTGGGCAGCTCGAACGACAGGTCGGTGACCGCCTTGAGGCCGCCGAACGACTTCGCCAGCCGCACCGCGGCGAGCGCGGGCGCCGGCCGGGCGACCGACAGCGGCGCGACGGGCGCGGCGGCGGTCACGACCGATCCTCCTGGCGGCGATCGGCGGCGGCCTTGAGCGCGGCGCGGGCGCGGGTCGGCGCGGTCACGACCCACCGGACCAGGCGCGCCGGCGCGGTGACGATGCTGCGCCCGACGGCGCGCCACTCGACCTCCCACAGCTCCTGCAACCCGAGCAGGCCCTGGGGCCGCAGCAGCATCACGATGATCAGCGCCAGCGCGTAGGCGATCATCCGGTATTCGGCGAACGAGCGGAACAGCTCCGGCAGGAGCGTGACGGCGATGGCGGCGATGACCGCGCCGGAGATCGAGCCCATGCCGCCGAGCACGACGATGATGACGATGTCGATCGACTTCTGGAAGCCGAGGTCGGCCGGCCGCATGCTGTTGCCGAGCTCGTGGGCGTAGAGGCCGCCGCCGATGCCGGCGAAGAACGCCGACGTCATGAACGCCGAGACCTTGGCCTTGGTGGTCTTGATGCCCATCGCCTCGGCGGCGATCTCGTTCTCGCGCACGGCGAGCAGCTGCCGGCCGCGGTTCGAGTACTTGAGCCGGTAGGCGACGAGGCAGACGACGACGACGAACAGCCAGACCCAGAACGGGTTCTTGGCGTCGATGTAGCGCGGGCCGCCGATGAAGCCGAAGCCGCCGCCGAGGTTGTCCATCAGCGACCACCACGACGCGGCGGCGACCTTCTTCTCGGACAGCACGACGTCGTCGGTCTGCTTGATCAGCACCCGGATGATCTCGCCGAAACCGAGCGTGACGATGGCCAGGTAGTCGCCGCGCAGGCGCAGGCTGGGCTGGCCGACCAGCCAGCCGGCGACGGCGGCCAGCGCGCCGCCGGCGACGCAGCCGGCGCACAGGAGCAGCTCGCCCGGGCCCAGCGACCCGCCGTAGATGGCCTTGGTGCCGAACAGCTTGATCGAGCCGTAGTAGACGATCGCGGCGGCGGTGTAGCCGCCGATGGCCATGAACCCGGCGTGGCCGAGCGAGAACTGGCCGGCGTAGCCGTTGACGATGCCCAGCGACACGCCGAGCACGATCGCGATGCCGATGTCGATCAGGACCTTCGAGTAGTAGTCGTCGATCGACACGGCGACGACGGTCTGCATCAGGTACGCGAGCGTGAACCCGATCACGATCGGGTACAGCGAGCGCAGGGCGGCGCCAGCGACGCCGGGGGTGGCGCGGGCGCTCATACCTTCTCCACGGTGGGCGTGCCGAGCAGGCCGGCCGGTCGGAACAGGAGCATGACGATCAGCACGCCGAACACGAACAGGTCGGGCATCTTCGACGACACGTAGCCAGCGCCGAACACCTCGATGAACGCGATCAGGACCGCGCCCAGGACGGCGCCGCGGACGTTGCCGATGCCGCCGACCACCGCGGCCACGAACGCCTTGAGGCCGAGCAGCATCCACAGCGCGTCGGCGGTCTGGTTGAGCTGGCGGTACTTGAGGCCGTACAGCACGCCGCCGGCGGCGGCGAGCGCCGAGCCGATCATGAACGTGATCGACACGACCTTGTCGACCGGCACGCCCATCAACGCGGCGGTCTGCTCGCTCCACGACACCGCGCGCATGGCCTGGCCGAGCTTGGTGCGGAACACCAGCCACTGCAGGGCGATGACCAGCGCGATGGTCAGGACCACCAGCACGACGTCGACCCACGGCACCTGCACCCCGGCCAACTTGAACAGCGGCGCCTCGGACAGGAGCCGCGGCATCTTGACCGGGTCCTTGCCGAACAGCGCCTGGAGCTGGCCGGCGTTCTGGAGCAAGAGCGAGACGCCGATGGCGGTGATGAGGACGTTGAGGCGCGGCGCCTTGCGCAGCGGGCGGTACGCGAGCCGCTCGATCGTGAAGCCGAGCGCGGCCGAGGCGGCCATCGCCAGGACCATCACCACCGGCATCGCGAAGACGGGGGAGCCGGTGCTAGCCCAGCCCAGCGCGCCGGCGATCGCGAACGCGATCCACGCGCCGAACGTGACGACGTCGGAGTGGGCGAAGTTGATGAAGCGCAGGATGCCGTAGACCAGCGTGTAGCCGAGCGCGATCAGCGCGTACAGGCTGCCCAGCGTGAGCGTCTGCAGGAGGAGCTGGACGAACTTGGTCATGCGGGCCGGGCCGGCGGGCCACGCCGGGGTGGCGTCTCTATAACGTCACCGGATTCCGGCCGTCTAGCGGCTGGGCCGGGATCGCGCGGGAAGGCGGACGGCCGGGCGGCCGCGGGCGCGGCTGGCCGGGGCCGGACAGCCGCGGCTGTCCGGTGTCCGGGCCGGATGGCCGGATTTGTCCGGGATCCGGACGATGCCGGACAGCGTGAGGTCGAGATCGCGAGGGGTTGCGCGTGGCCCGCGGCTTGCTGTGCCCGCGGTGGCTGGACGGTCGCCTTGCGCGACGGGAGGAGTTGCAGATGCTGGATGGAGCCCCGGTGGCGGTGGAGTGCGGTGACGAGGCAGCAGCGTGCGCAGCGGCGGCGTGCGCGGCGGCGGCGGTCGAGGCAGCGCCGGGCGACGAAGCCGCGCGTGCCGACGCGCCGCTTGTCGACGCCGAGCCGGGCGACGCGGCGGACTGGCAGGTGGCCGATCGTGCTCTACGTCGGATCGCGGCGCGGCGCGCGGCACTCGACATCGAGGAGGCCGACTGGCTGTTGCGGGGCCTGGCGGCGGAGGTGCACCGCCATCGGGGGTTCGCGTCGTTCGCGGAGTACCTCGAGCGCGAGCTCGGCTACGCACCGCACACCGCGCGAGACCGCGTGCGGGTGGCCCAGGCCTTGCCGCAGCTGCCGGCGACGCGCGCCGCCCTGCAGCTGGGCATGCTCCCGTGGAGCGCGGTGCGTGAGCTGACGCGGGTCGCGACGGCGGACACCGAGCAGAAGTGGCTCGACGCCGCGGCGAACCGGACGGTGCGTGAGATCGAGGACGCCGTGCGGGGCCGCCGGCCGGGGGACAGCCCCGACACCCCGCCGGCGCCCGACGCGCGCACCCAGGTGATGCGCATGGAGCTGGCGCCCACCACGGTCGCGCTGCTGGCGGAGGTGCGCCGCGACCTCGAACGGCGCACCGGTCAGGCGCTGTCTGACGACGAGGTCCAGGTCGCGCTGTGCCGCATGTACCTCGCGGGGGGCGGTGGCGAGCCGTCGCCCGACGGCGAGCCCACGCACAACCAGCCGCCTCACCAGATCGCCATCACGACCTGCGCGACCTGTCAGCGGGCGTGGCGTGACGTCGCGGGGCGGACCATCGAGATCAGCGCGACCGAGCTCGAGCAGGCGAGCTGCGACGCGACCCACGTGGGCCGCGTGGATGGGGTCGCGCCCGAGCCGCTCACTCGCTCGATCCCGCCCGCGACGCGGCGAGCCGTGCTGCGGCGCGACCGCGGGCGATGCGTCGTTCCCGGTTGCCGCAACTCGCGCCATGTCGACGTCCACCACGTCGTGCCGCGGGCAGTCGGGGGTGCCCACGCCCAGGCGCTGCTGGTGACGATGTGCTCGACCCATCATGGCGCCGTGCACCACGGCCGGCTGTGGCTCGAGGGCGACGCGATCCGCGGCCTCTCGTTCACCCACGCCGACGGCCGGCCCTATGGGCAGCTCCCCGCCGACGACGCGCCGCCATCGCCACCGGGTCGTTCCGATGACGCGACGGTTCGCGCGACGCTCATCGAGCTCGGCTTCCCCGCCACGATCGCGACCGCCGCATGCACTCGCGGCCGGGCCCACGTGGGCCGCGGCGCCACGCTCGAGACGCTGATGGTGGCCGCGTTGCGAGCCTGCCGCGCGCCGTCCTGATTCGGCGCGCGGACCGGTGCTACTCGGCGGGGTAGCGCTTGATGGCCGGGCGCTTGCCGTGGTCGACCTTGACGACCACCGCCGACTTCGACGCGTCGCGTTCGGCGTTGATCGTGATCTCGCCGGTCACGCCAGCGAACCCCTTGGTCGCGGCGATGGTCGCGGCGAGATCCTTGCCGGAGAGCGACGGCGACTTGTCGATAGCGGCGAAGAGCAGGTTAGCGGCGTCGTAGCCGAGCGCCGCGAGCGCGTCAGGAGCGACGCCGTGCTTCGACTTGTACTTCTGGACGAAGTTGACCACGGCAGGGGTCTGCTCCTCGGGCGAGTAGTGGTTGGAGAAGTAGCTGCCCTGGACGGCATCGCCGCCGATCTCCTCGAACTTGTCCGAGTCCCAGCCGTCGCCACCGAGGAACGGCACCGTGATCCCCTGCTTGCGCGCCTGGGCGATGATGTTGGCCGCCTGGGTGTAGTAGCCGGGCAGGAAGACGGCGTCCGGCTTGGCCTGGTTGATCGAAGCGAGCTGCGCGCCGACGTCCGGGTTGTTGGTGTCGTAGGCCTGCCGGGTAGCGACCTCGCCGCCGGCCGCCTTCAGCGCCGACTCGAAGAAGTCGGCGAGCCCCTTGGAGTACGGCTCCCCCTGGTCGAACAGGATCGCGACGCGCTTAGCCTTGAGCTCCTCGACAGCGAACTTGGCCACGACCTGCCCCTGGAACTCGTCGAGGAAGCACACCCGGAAGATCATGTCGCCGATCTGGGTGACCGCAGGATTGGTCGACGACGGCGAGATCATCGGCACACCGTATTGTTGCGCCACCTGCCCGCCGGCCATCGACCGCCCCGACGCCACCTCGCCGAGGATCGCGACGACCTTGGTGCGGGTGATCAGCTTGGTGACGGCGGTCCCCGCCTCCTGCGGTTTGCCGGCGTCGTCCTCGGTGGTCAGCTCGATCTTGCGCGCCTTGAGCGTGCCAGCGTCGATCGCCGCGTTGCGCTCCTCGATCGCCAGGCGGATGCCCTGGTCGGTCGACTGACCGAACGTCGCCTCGGACCCCGTCATCGAGGCGAAGTGACCGATCTTGATCGGGCTGTTGTCCGGAACGCTGCCGCCCGCACCACCGGAGCCCGCCGAGCCGGCGGATCCCGATGAGCCGCCGCCTCCGCCGGTCTGGTTTCGCTTCCGCTCGCAACCCGCGGTGACCGCGAGCGCCACGACCATGCCCAGCAACGCCAGGCGTGAGATTCGCCAACCAGTGAGATT
Source organism: Myxococcales bacterium (assembly GCA_016707895.1). GTDB lineage: Bacteria > Myxococcota_A > Polyangia > Haliangiales > Haliangiaceae > UBA2376. The sequence continues at coordinate 72,387 of JADJGV010000010.1, forward strand.
CACGGCCATGCTCCTCGAGTAGGCCGATGGCGTAGCGTGAGGCTGGCGCGCGAGTCAACCCTGGCGCGATCGGTCGTGTCCCGCCCACCTACGTGGATCGGCCCGACGCCTCGTGATACCCCGTGCCCCGCGCCCTCGCGCCTCGCGAAGACCATGAGCCAACCCCAGGCACGCCACTCGACATCGATGCCCGCGCACGGGCACCACTACCACGGCAAGAAGGAGCTGGCGATGGTGTCGCTCGGCGCCCTCGGCGTCGTCTACGGCGACATCGGCACGTCGCCGCTGTACGCCATGAAGGAGTGCCTGACGGGCGAGCACGGCGCCCCGCCGACGCCGGCCAATGTCTACGGGGTGCTGTCGCTGGTGTTCTGGGCGCTGACCCTGGTCGTCGTCATCAAGTACCTGATGTTCGTCCTCCGCGCCGACAACAAGGGCGAGGGCGGCATCCAGGCGCTCGCGGCGCTGGTGTCCGGCGCGACCGGCCGCAGCGCCGGCAAGCTGGCGATCCCGATCCTGATGGCGCTGTTCGGCACCGGCCTCTTGTACGGCGAGGGCGTGCTCACGCCCGCGATCTCGGTGTTGTCCGCCGTCGAAGGTCTCAACGTCGCGACCGACTCGGTCGAGCACCTGGTCCTGCCGATCACGGTCGCGATCCTGGTCGGCCTGTTCGTGGTTCAGCGCTTCGGCACGCACCGCATCGGCACCGTCTTCGGCTACGTGATGCTGCTCTGGTTCATCTCGATCGGCGTCATCGGCGTGACCTGGATCGTCAAGGCCCCCGAGGTGCTGCAGGCGGTCAACCCGGTCCACGCCGTGCGCTTCTTCGCGCACAACGGCGGCCACGGCTTCCTCCTGCTCGGCTCGGTGGTGCTGGTCATCACCGGCGGCGAGGCGCTCTACGCCGACATGGGCCACTTCGGGCGCACGCCGATCCGCGTCGCCTGGTTCAGCGTGGTCTTCCCCGGGCTGCTGCTCAACTACTTCGGCCAGGGCGCGCTCTTCTTGACGTCGCCGCAAGGGTCGATCACCAACCCGTTCTTCCAGATGGTCCACGGCCCGATGCTGTACCCGATGGTGGCCCTGGCGACCCTCGCGGCCATCATCGCCTCGCAGGCGCTGATCTCCGGCGCGTTCTCGCTGACCCACCAGGCGGTGCAGCTCGGCTACGCCCCGCGCGTCACGATCGTCCACACGTCGGAGCGCGCCGAAGGCCAGATCTACATCCCCGAGATCAACTACTTGCTCATGGCGGCGTGCCTCGCCGTCGTGCTCGGCTTCGGCTCGTCGACCAAGCTGGCCGGCGCCTACGGCGTCGCCGTCACCGGCACGATGACGATCACCTCCGTGCTCTACTTCCTGGTGCGCACCAAGCTGTGGCACCTGCCGCTGTGGTCGAGCGCGGTCATGCTGGTGGTCTTCCTGGGGATCGACCTCACGTTCTTCTCGTCGACCTTGGCCAAGATCCACCACGGCGGCTGGCTGCCGCTGACCTTCGGGGCGGTCGTGTTCGTGATCCTGACCACCTGGTGGCGCGGCCGCACCGAGCTGTCGAGGATCATGGACCAGGGGAACCTGCCCGACGCGATGTTCCTCGACGATCCGGAGACCCAGGCGCTGCATCGGGTCAAGGGCACCGCGGTGTTCATGACCTCGAACCCAGACGGCATCCCCAACGTCGTGATGCACCACGTGAAGCACAACCAGGTGCTGCACAAGCAGGTCGTGCTGCTGTCGATCCGCACCGAGGGCGTCCCCTTCGTCGCCGGCAACACGTCGCTGCAAGTGAAGGACCTCGGCCAAGGCTTCTTCCGGGTCATGGCGCGGGTCGGGTTCATGCAGTCGCCCAACGTGCCGCGGCTGCTCGCCCGCTGCGAGAAGCACGGGCTAGCGACCCAGGCCGCGACCACGACGTACTACCTCGGGCGTCAGAGCCTGATCACCACTGGCCGCACCCGCATGTGGCGCTGGCGCAAGATGCTGTTCGCGTTCCTTTCGCGCAACGCGCGGCCGCCGACCGACTTCTTCGGGCTGCCGCCCAACCGCGTCGTCGAGCTCGGCCTACAGATCGAGCTGTAGCGCGCGCCGTCGCTACGCTGGCGGTTTGCGCGAGCCGACGCAGTACTTGCCCAGCCCCTTCTGATGGTTGGCGATCAACCCGCGCTGCATCGGCTTGACCTTGCCGCAGCCCGAGCACACGCCGCTGTCGGCCTCGGCCTGCGCCGCGCCGTCTGGCTCCCCCTCGCCGCCGGCCTCGACCTCCGTGGCCGGCGCCGCGACGACCTCCGTCGGCGCGGGCCCCGCTGGCCGAGCCGACGCGGCTCGCGCCTGATGTTGCGCTTCGCGGCGCCGCCGCATGTCATCGACCTTGCCCATCCCGGCAGTGGAGCGCGAAACCGGCCCGGTGGGAAGCCGCTCATCGCGACAGACGTCGCCAACCCTGGCCGGATCCCGGACGATCGTGGCCGGATCCCGGACACGCTGTCCGGGCGGTGAAGGTAAGCCCGCGAAACTGGCCAGCCGCGGTGTCCGGCGCGGGGCTTGCTGTTGGTGTCGGGCATGCGAACCAAGGCGTGTGTTGTGATGGTGTCGATGGGGCTCGCGGCGTCCGGCCGCGCGGTGGCGGCCGAGCCGTCGGTGTGCGAGCCGCCGGGCGTGGTCGTCGTGCTCGACCGATCGAGCTCGATGAACGGCGAGATCGCCGACGGGACCACGAAGTGGGTGGCGGCGCGGACCGCGCTGGACCACGTCCTGGCGGCGTACGATCAGACCATCGGCTTCGGCTTGATGACGTTCCCGTACCCCGACGCGTGCGGTCCGGGAAGGCTCGACGTGCCGCCCGCGGTCGGACAGCGGGGTGCGATCGGCATGGCCTTGACCGCGCCGCCACCGCACTCCGGCAACTGGACGCCGCTCGGGGAGACTCTGGCGGCGGTGGCCGACCCGGCGTGGATGGCTGGGTACGTGCCTGACGCGGTGGTCGTCGTCACCGACGGCTTCCAGTGGTGCTCGCCATACGATCCGGCGCAGCGCGAGCTACCCAAGTGGGCGGTGGCGCGGCTGCGCGACCGCGGCATCCGCACGTTCGTCGTCGGCTTCGGTGCGGCCGTCGACGAGGAGGCGCTGGCGGCGATGGCGATCCTCGGCGAGACGGCGCCCGCGGGCTGCGACGCGACCAACACCGACCCCGCACGCCCGCGCTGCTATCACCAAGCCGACGACGCGGCCACGCTCACCGCGGCGCTGATGGCGATCGCTGCCCGCGCGTCCGCCGAGACGTGCGACGGGCGAGACAACGACTGCGATGGCGTGGTCGACGATGGCGCGCCGTGCGCGGTCGACGAGCGCTGTGTCGGGGGCGCGTGCACGCCGGCTCCGGCCCTGGACGGCGGGGTCGAGGGCGCCGACGGTGGGGCCGACCCCGGCGACCTGCCGGGTGGATGCGGCTGCCGCACCAGCGCAGGGACCGATCCCGCCAGCGGCGCGGGCGGGATGCTCGCGATCGCGATCGCCGCGGCTCAGGTGCGGCGGCGGCGGCGAGGGGCCACCAACCCGGCGGCCACGAGCACGGCGAGCCCAACCGGCGACGTCCCGCCGCCCTGGCAGCCGCATCCCGAGGTGAGCTCGGCGGGGCCCGGGCCGGCGTCGGGATCGCCGGGGTTGCCGCCGCCATCTGGCCCCGACGGCCCAGCGTCGACGATCGGCGCGGTCGCCGAGATGACCAGATCGACGCACGCGAAGTAGATGTCGTTCGAGGCGGTGTCCGTGGTGTACGGCGGCTTATCCGTCATCATCTGGATGAGCTGGAGGGTACAGTTGGTGCACTCCTGCATCGGCAGCGTGACGTCGTAAGTCGTCGCGCTGCCATTGGGGATGCGGTCCGCGATGATGGTCGAGCCCGAGCCGCCCGGATCGAGCATGCCGGTGAGGTTCTCGGTCGGATACCCGGCGGGCGTGCCGGCGGGATCACCGGGCGGGATCCGGAACGTGTCGCCGTTGGGGTTGAACGACACCCGCAGCCAGCCGGGGTGCGCGATGTACTCGTCGTAGACGAGGTGCAGCGTGGCCCCTGGGCGAAAGGTCTGGACGTTGGCGCGCGCCGAGCCCGTCGAACCGCAGTGGCGCTGCTTGAGGTCGATCGTCGAGCGAGGCGTGGGCGACGAGATGCGCACGTGCGCATCGGCGCCCCCGGCGACAAGGGTGAACGCGGCGGCGGCGGCGAGAGCGGAACGGCGCATCTGGCAATCTCATCAGGAAGGGATGCCGAAGGCCAGCCCGAAGCGTGCGTGTAGCGCCTCCACCGACGACATGACACGCTCGCAACCATGGTTCATCGTTCGTCGCTCGTGGCCGTGATCGTGGCCTTGGCGCTCTGCCACGCCTCTCCCGCGTACCCGAAGTGTGCCCGCGTACTGCTGGCGCCGCAGCTCATCACCCACGCCGCCGATCCGATCCCTGCCGGCGGTGGCGTGTTGATCGGCTTCACCGAGACGACGGACGACAGCGCCGAGACGTTCGCCGGCCACGATCCAGCGATGAACGCCGACTGGACGCTGGTCGTGGGCAAGCGCAAGACCCGGCCGCGGCTCGAGCAGCTCGCGCCAGGCCTCGCGGTCTACCGCCCGGGCGCGCTGCGCGGCACGCGACCGACGCAGGTGGTGTTGCGGGATGGCAAGGGGGCCAAGGTCGGCGCGTTCTCGGCGAGCTCCCGCGCGGATGCCGCGAGCTTGCCGGCGCCGTCGGTGAAGCGCGTCACCTCGACCGCCGTGGCGCAGGACAAGGGGCGCTGGCGAGGGACGGTCACCACCACGGTCGTCGAGGTCGACCAGATCCCCGACCGTGCGGCGGCGCTGATCGCCTACCGACAGGACGGCAACAACACGACGGCGCTCACCTGGGCACGCGTCGCGGTCGGCTCGTCCCCGGCGATCGAGATCTACGCGTCGCCGGGCAAGTGCGGTACCGAGCCAGAGGGCCTGACCGCCCCAGCACCAGGCGTGACGGTCGTGCTGGCCTGGGTCGATCAGTTCGGTCGACGGTCGCCACTGTCCACACCGAGCGTCGTGAAGTAGACGCGCTTCACGTCGCGGCCCAAGACCCACGTGGGCCGTCACGTCGCGGCCACGCGACCCACGTGGGCCGCCGCCCTCGCGCGCTCACGGGACCATTCGCGTCAGTGCACGCCGCGCCCGACGACCACGGCGTCCGGACGGATCCCCAGGCTCTCGACCGCGGCGCGCCACATCTCGTCCGCGTCCAGGTCGAACACTATCTCCGCGTCGAGATCGGCGTGCAGCCACGACCCCTGCGCCATCTCCCGCGCGAGCTGCCCCGGCCCCCAGCCGGAGTAACCCAGCAGCAGGCGCAGCCGCGCCGGCGGACGCGCCGCGAGGGCCCGCAGCCGCTCCGGCGACGTCGACAGCGCCACGCCCGGACCGATGGTCGACGTCCCGTCGCCCACCAGCGCCGGCACGGGCTCGTGCAGCACCCAGCCGGTCGTCGGGCTAACCGGCCCGCCCGACCACACAACCGTCTCGGCGTCGCCGCCCCAGCGCATCGCTAGGCTATCGAGCAGCTCGTTGGCCTTGATCGGGCTCGGCTGGTTGATCACCAGCCCGAACGACCCCTGGTCGTTGTGCTCGATCATCAGCACCACCGACCGCGCGAAGTTCGGGTCGGCGAGCTGCGGCATGGCGATCAGCAGCCCGGGAGCGAGGTTGGTGCCGGTCACGCCCCGGCAGCATCCCAGAACATCGTCCGCGGCGAAAGCGCGGCGTGCGCGGTGTCGCCTCAGATCTTCTTGAGCGTGAGCTGCACGTCGAGGACGACGTCGGCCTGGACCTTGTCGGGCACGCCGCCCACCCCGAAGTCGTTCCGGTTGATCGGCTGCGACACCTTGACGGTGACGCTGTCGGCGGTGCTCGCGGTGACCTCGAACTTGGTCGGGACCTTCTTCTCGACGCCGTGGATGCTGAACGTCGCATCCGCGGTGTAGCTCGTCTCGCTGGCCTTCTTGACGTTGTCGATCTTGACGGTCGCCTTCGCGAACTTGGCGACGTCGAACAGATCGGGCGACTGCAGGTGCGCATCGCGGTCGCCGATGCCGGTGGTAAGGCTGGCGATGTCGACCTCGATCTCGGCGGTGCCGCCTTCGAGGTTGGCCGGATCGAAGCTGGCCTTGGTCACCGCCCACTTGTTGAAGACGACGTCGACCGGCCCCTTCGCGGCGTCGACGTGCTGAGCCACGACCTTGATGTGATCGACCGCCGCCGCTGGCGCGACCGCCGCCGTGCCCGCGCCCGTGCCAGCCGCGGTGCCCGCGCCCGTGCCAGCCGCGGTGCCCGAACCGGTGCCCGCCGCCGCGGTGCCCGAACCGGTGCCCGCCGCCGCGGTGCCCGAACCGGTGCCCACCGCCGCCGTGCCCGAGCCACCGCCAGCGTTCTCCTTCTTCTTCTTGCAGCCGGCCGCAGACAGACCGATGGCGGCCACGGCGATGACGAGGAACGTTCCGAGCTTCTTCATGTGCGTCTCTTCTTCCTAGGGTTGCTTGGTCATGACCAGAGAAACGGTGATCGGGATCCGATCGGCGTCGAACGAGTCGGCGCTGCCGCGCAGGCCGCTCCCCTTCACGGTGATCGCCAGGTCGGCGCTCACCAGCAGGGTCGGGGTGTCGGCGCCGACGCCCAGCCGCACGCGGCCGTCGCGGTCGGGCACGCGCAGGTTGCCGGTGATCTCGACCGGCAGCTGCTCGCCGAGGAAGTCGAGCCGCGCCGCGGCCCGGAAGGCGATCTGCGCCGGCCCGTCTTGCCGCGCCGCCACGAGCTTCTCGATCGTCAGCCCGATGCGCGGGAACTTCGCCACCGCCAGGTACTTCTCCTTGGCGTGGCTGGTGCGCATGTCGACGCCGGTGTCGACGGTGCTGGCATCGACCGACACCGCCGCGGTGAAGGCGCGCGTGAGATCACCGGGGTCGCCGTCCCAGGCGCCGTCGAGGCCTCCGCCGAAGCGCGCCTCGAACGTCTCCTGGCCGGCGCTCACCTTCGCGGTGATCGCGCTGCCCACGTGGGCCACGACCTGATAACGCCCCGCCGGGAGCGCCAGCCGCCCCTCGATGCCCTCGGTCGGCGCCGCCGCGGTCGCGCCCGCCGGCAAGGTCTCGCGCCCGGTGTCGGGCCCGAAGCCCGTCGCGAACGCGAAGATCGGCAACAGGATCGGCAGCGCGCCGCCGACGCCGACCACGCCGCGCGCCCAGCGCACCGGCGTGCCGCGCTTCCGCTCCCACCGACGGATCAACCACGCCGCACCGAGCACGCCGACGGTGATCGCCCCCAGGATCGCCAGCACCTCGAGGCCCAGCCACACGGGCCCGCCGGCCTGCACCCGCCAGCCGAGGTCGGGATCGGGCACGTAGAACCGCTTGTGGACCGCGGTGTAGACGTTCCCGGATCCCTGCATCGCCCACCGCACGCCGCCCGCACCCACGGCCACCGCGGGCGCGATCGCGAGCAAGAACGGGCTGCGGGGCATGGCGTCCGTTATGGCGGCGATCCCGCCGCTCGGCAATCACCCCGCGCGCGACACACTGTTCGGCGAGCTAGAAAGTGACGATCACGGCGCAATACCCGTGCCGCGGCCACACATGTCGCGCCGACGCGACAACTCGCCCGCGCCGCCGCCCACCGCTCACGACGTCGGCGCCGCGGCGTCCCCCTCGACGGTGCGCGGCGGCGCGTCCTCCAGCCCGAGCTGCTTCGAGACCTTCTTGAACAGGGCGGCGCCCAGCGAGAGCGCGAAGCCGGTCACCACGGCGCGAACGAAGAGCTGCATGCCCCCATGATAGCGCGCGGTCCGCGCTACTTCACCAGGCGACCGTAGAGCTCGGGCCGCCGGTCGCGGAAGAACCCCATCGACGCCCGCGCCCGCTGCAGCCGGTCCAGGTCGAACGTCGCCAGCGCGACGCCGGCCTCGGTCCGATCGAGCTCGGCCAGCTTGTCGCCGCGGTGATCGCAGACGAACGAGCTGCCGTGGAACGTGATGGCGCCGCCGGTCGCGGCATCCCCCTCGACGCCGACGCGGTTGGACGCGATCACCCCGACCTGGTTGGCGATCGCGTGCCCGATCATCACCCGCTGCCAGCTGTCCTTCGAGTCGAAGTCGGGCTCCTCGGGCTCGGTGCCGATCGCCGTCGGGTAGAACAGCAGGTCGGCGCCGGCCAGCGCCATCGCCCGCGCGCACTCGGGGAACCACTGGTCCCAGCAGATGCCGACCCCGATGGTCGCGTAGCGCGTGGCGAACGCCATGAAGCCGGTGTTGCCGGGCTTGAAGAAGAACTTCTCCTGGTAGCCCGGCCCGTCGGGGATGTGGCTCTTGCGGTAGGTGCCCAGGTGCCCGCCGTCGGCGTCGAGCACCGCCACCGAGTTGTAGTACTCCGGCCCGTCCTGCTCGAAGAACGACACCGGGATCACCACGCCCAGCTCGCGCGCCAGCGCCGCCATCGCCGCGATCGTCGGGTGCGCCGCCGCCGGCCGCGCGCGCAGGAAGTCGTCCTCGCGCTGCTGCCGACAGAAGTAGTGCCCCTCGAACAGCTCCGACGGCAACACGATCTGCGCGCCGCGCGCCGCCGCGGCGCGGATCAGCTCGCTGACCCGCGCGACGTTGGTCGCGACGTCGTCGGTCAGCGCGCACTGCAGCGCCGCGACGGTGACGGTCCGGCTCATGGCGCGGGCTCCTGCTGGGTCGTGCAGTGGAAGCCGCCGCCGCCGACCAGGATCGGGTAGCAGTCGACGCCGACCGTGCGCCGCCCGGGGAACAGCGCGGCGATCGCGGCCACCGCCGCGTCGTCGCTGGCCGCGCGGTAGGTCGGCACCACCACCGTCGAGTTGCCGATGTAAAAGTTCATGTAGCTGGCCGGCATGATCGCGCCGGTCGCGTCCTGCACCAGGCCCGGCGACGGCACGGTCACCACCTCGAGCGCCCGGCCGCGGGCGTCCTTGGCCGCGCGCAGATCGGCGATGATGCCGTCGAGCGCCTCGCGGTTGGGATCGTCGCCGGTGGGCGCCATCGCCGCCACCACGCCGGGCGCGACGAACCGCGCCAGGGTGTCGATGTGACCGTCGGTGTGGTCGTTCTCGAGGCCGCGATCCAGCCAGATCACGTGGTCGACACCCAGCGAATCCTCGAGCAGCTTGGTCGCCGCGGCCTGATCGACGCCGGGGTTGCGGGCGCCGCCCAGCAGGCACTGCTTGGTGGTCAGCACCGTGCCCTCGCCGTCGACCTCGACCGCGCCGCCCTCGAGCACGAAGCCCTGGTCCCACGCCGGCACGCCGGCCGCGCCCGCCACCCAGGTCGACACCGACGCGTCGCCCGGCATGAGGTACTTGCCGCCCCAGCCGTTCCAGTGGAAGCACGCCGCGGCCCGCTCGTGGCCGCGGGTGACGAAGATCGGCCCGGTGTCGCGCAGCCAGACGTCGCCGTAGTGGGCGCGGTGGAAGCGCACGCCGCCGGCGGCGGCGCCGAGGTGCGCGCGGGCGTCGGCCTCGAGCGCCGCGCTCGCGCACAAGAGCTCGACCCGCTCGCCGCGCGGGCCGCTCGGGCCGCGGTCGACGATCGCGGTGATCATCTGGGCCAGGGCCGCCCGCGGCCCGTCGAGCCCCTCGGCCCACTCGTCGGCCAGGTGCGGCCAGGCGGTCCAGACTGCGGTGTGGCGGCTCCACTCGGCGGGCTGGCGAAAGCCGTGTTCCTTCGCGCGCATGGGCGGTGCTTAGCACACCGGTCCAGCGGGTCCCAGACAGGCGGTGACAGACGATGTGGCGTGGGCGGCGAAAGTTTTCGCGCGACCGCCGCGCGGGCCTGGTGTTAGGTTCCGCGCGTCGCCCGCTGGGGAGCATGGCGACGCGACCGTCACCGGGAGATGTTCATGCGCCGATCGTTCGTCCGTCACCTCGCCCCCTCGCTCATGCTCGTCGCGGCCGCCTGCGGCCCCGCTGCCACCGGCGGCGGGGACGACGACGACGATCAGCCGGCCATCGACGCCGGCTTCGACAACGACAGCACCACGCCGCCGGTGACCGAGGAGTGCCGCAAGATGGACCTCATCTTCGTCATCGACGACTCGGGCTCGATGGAGGAGGAGCAGACCAACCTCGCCTCGAACTTCCCGATGTTCGCGTCGCTGCTGAACAGCTACACGATCTCGACCGGCGAGACCCTCGACTACCGCGCGGCGATCACCACCACCGGCATCACCGCCAACATCACGATCGCGGCGCCGCAGATCCCCGGCTTCCCGCCGTTCCCGCCGATCCAGCAGCCGCAGACCGGCCTCGACGGCAAGTTCAAGCAGGCGTGCGGCATGACCCGGCCGTGGCTCGAGCGCACCGATCCGAACATGGCGACGACGTTCGCGTGCAACGCCGACGTCGGCACCAGCGGCCCCGCGATCGAGATGCCGCTGCGCGCCAGCGAGCTGGCCGCGACCCTGGCCACCAACCCCGGCTTCCTGCGCGAGGACGCGCTGCTGGGCATCGTGATCCTCACCGACGAGGACGACTGCTCGCGCACGTCGACCACGTTCACCACCGCCGGCGACAACTGCGCCACCAACGGCGACACCGGCCTCGAGATGCCGAGCGAGATCATCGCGACCCTCGATCAGGTCAAGGGCGAGCGCGGCCGCTGGGCCGCGGCGATCATCGCCGGCCAGACCTCGTGCTCGTCGAGCTTCGGCATGGCCGAGGAGGGCATCCGCCTCAAGCAGTTCCAGCAGGCCGCCGGCACCAACGTCATCTACGGCGACATCTGCGCCGGCAACCTCGCGCCGGCGTTGCAGCAGGCGCTCGAGTCGTTCCAGGCCGCGTGCGAGAACTTCCCGCCGATCGGCCGCCAGGCCCCGCCGCCCGCGCCGACCTCGGCCGGGTCGTCGTCGCTCAATTGAAGTAGTAGCGCAGGCCGACGGCGGCGTTGACGTCGAAGTAGAACCCGTCGTTGTGATCGAAGGCGTCGACCCGGTCGTCGCGATCGATCAGCAGGTCGCCGACCAGCGCCAGCTCGACGAAGATGTCGAGCGGCGTCCGGTTGAGGTCGAAGGAGATGCCGATCGGCGCGCGCACGCCCAGCGCGGCGCCGCGGTGGTAGTGGTCGCCGTGCGCCCAGTCGTACGAGAAGAAGCGCCCGCCGATGCCGATGTACAGCGGCAGCTCGAACTCCGGCGGCGACGCCAGCACCACCGGGTGCCACAGGTAGTCGGCGTGGAGGTGGAGGCCGCTGCGGCCGCGGCCGTAGCCGTAGCCGTTGCCGCCGATGCCGAAGTCGATGGCGGTCGAACGACCGACGAAGTACTTGCCCGAGAGCCCGGTCGGCGCGCCGAGCATGATGCCGAGGCCGAACGTCTTGTTGGCGGTGAAGGTCGACGCCCGGCGGGTGGGACGCGGGCGCGCGTCGGCGGTGGCCACCAGGCCCAGGAGCACGGCGGCGACGATGTAGGCGGTGATGCGCTGCATGATCGTGGATAGTAGCAAGCCTGGGTCCGCTTCCCGTGCCCGTGATCTCGGACAGTTGGCTCCACCGCCGAGGAACCCAACGGTTCTCGAGAGCCGATCGGCTCCAGTTCGGCTCCAGCGCCACGCCGCGAGACGGTGTTTTCCTGACCCCGGGATGGCGGGCGGCGCCGGGCTGCCTACCATCGGCCCCATGACCCTCGCGCTCGACCTCTCGGATCGTCATGTCGTGATCACCGGCGCCAGCGGCGGGCTGGGCGGCGCCGTCGTCGCGCACCTCGTCGCCGCCGGCGCGACCGTCCACGCGCCGCTGATGGAGGCCGCCGTGCCCCCGGCCGCGACGTGGCTCGCGCACCCGCAGGTCGACGCCCGGCCCGGCGTCGACGGCGGCGACGAGGCCGCGCTCGCCGCGTACTTCGCGAGCCTGCCGACGCCGTGGGCGTCGATCCACCTGGTCGGCGGCTACGCCGGCGCGGCGCTCGTCGACACCACGCTGGCCGACTTCGACCGCATGATCGCGATGAACGCGCGCACCTGCTTCCTGGCCACGCGCGAGGCCGCGCGGCGCATGCGCGGCCACGGCGGCCGCATCGTCAACGTCGCGGCGCGGCCGGCGCTGGTGCCGACCGCCGGCCTGGTGGCGTACGCCGCGTCGAAGGCCGCGGTGGTGGCGATCACCCAGGGCGCCGCCGCCGAGCTGTCGTCCGAGGGCGTCTTCGTCAACGCGATCGTGCCGTCGATCATCGACACCCCGGCCAACCGCGCCGCGATGCCCGACGCCGACTTCGCGCGCTGGCCCAAGCCGGCCGAGCTGGCGGCGGCGATCGGCTACCTGGCCAGCCCGGCCAACGCGCTGACCTCGGGCGCGCTGGTGCCGGTCTACGGGCGGGCCTGAGCGGCGCGCTCCGGCTGCTGTCCGCGGCCCGGACACCGCCGGCGCGCGCGGTCGCGGGCGGTGGCGTAGACTCCGGAGGTGATCGACGATCCGACGAGCCCGGGCCCAGGGCCGGACGCCGCGACCGTCGACGCCTCGCCGGGCTCGGGCTCGACGGCCGTGCTGCCCACCGCGGCCGGCGACCGCTTCGGGCGGTTCCGGGTCGAGGGCATGCTGGGCGCGGGCGGCATGGGCGTCGTGTTCGCCGCCCACGACCCGCTGCTCGATCGCCAGGTCGCGATCAAGGTGATGGCGCAGTCGGCGGACGACACCGACGGCGTGGCCGCCGAGGCGCGGATGGTGCGTGAGGCCAAGGCCATGGCGCGCCTCACGCACCCCAACGTGGTGCGGGTCTACGAAGCCGGCGCCACCCGGGCCGGCGTGTTCCTGGTCATGGAGCTGATCGAGGGCACCACGCTGGCCCGCTGGCTCGACGAGCCGCGGCCGTGGCGCGAGGTGCTGGCCCGGTTCGTCAGCGCCGGCCGGGGCCTGGCCGCGGCCCACGCGGCGGGGCTGGTGCACCGCGACTTCAAGCCCGCCAACGTGCTGCTCGGCGACGACGGCCGCGTGCTGGTCACCGACTTCGGCCTCGTCGGCGTCGGGACCGAGGCGGCCCAGGCCGGCAGCGCCCGGGTCGTCGCCGACGGCCTCGACCTCACCAGCGGGGCGATGGTCGGCACGCCGCGCTACATGGCCCCCGAGCAGCACCAGCGCGGCGCCATCGACGCGCGCACCGATCAGTGGTCGTTCTGCGCGTCGATGTGGGAGGCGCTGTACCGCGTCCACCCGTTCGCCGCCGACTCGATCGAGGTGCTGGCGATGCGGGTGTGCGTCGACGACCTGGCCCCGCCGGCCGAGCCGCGCGGCGTGCCCGATCGGGTGCGGGTGATCCTCAGCCGCGGCCTGGCGCGCGATCCCGCGGCCCGCTACCCGACGATGGCGGCGCTCCTGGCCGCGCTCGAGCACGACCCGGCGAAGGCGTGGCGCCGCGCCGGGATCGCCGCCGGCGCGCTGGCGCTGGTCGCGGTCGCCACCTTCGGCTGGATGCGGGCCGCCGCGCGCCCCGGCGCGATCGGGCCGTGCCGGACCGCGCCGGTGCCGACCTGGACGTCGGCGCGCCACGCCGAGGTGGCGCGGAAGTTCCACCAGGTGCGCGGCGCCGCCGGCGACGACGCGGTCGCGCGGGTGGCGGCGCGGCTCACCAGCGCCGATGAGGATCAGCTGCGCGTAACCACCGCGGTGTGCCGCGAGGATCGCCACGACACGTCGGAGTTCTTCGAGCGCGTCGGCTGCCTGGCGCGGCTGCGCGCCGATCGCGCGGCCCTGATCGACGTGCTCGCGCAGCGCGCGGGCGCCGCGGTGGTCGATGGCGCGGTCGCGGCGGTGACGAGCCTGCCGGCGGCCGCCAGCTGCCTCGACCCGCGCACCCGCGGCCGCGGCGTGACGACGCTCGGCCCCGAGGCCCGCGTGGCCGCGGCGACGATCGACGCTCACCTGCAGCAGGCCGAGGCGCTGTTCCGCGCGGGGCTGTACCCCGACGCGCTGGCCGCGGCGCGGGCCGCGGTGGCGGCCGCCGACGCCGACGCCGCGGTCGGCCTCGAGGCGACCGCCCGCCTCGCGCTCGGCCGCGCCCTCGAGCGGACCGGCGCGATGGCCGAGAGCGAGGCCGAGCTGCGGCAGGCGGCGCAGCTCGCGGCGACCAGCGGCGACGACGCCACCGTCGCGGCGGCATGGGTCGAGCTCTTGTGGGTCGTCAACCGGGCCCAGCGCCCCGAGGAGGTCCCGACGCTGGCGCCGCTGGTCACCGCGGCGGTCGAGCGGGCCGGCAACCCGCCGCGGCTGCGCGCCGATCTGGCGTTCTACCAGGCCGCCGCCATGGTCGAGCTCGGGCGCTACGACCAGGCGATGCCGCTCCTGACCCAGGCGCTGGCCATCGTCCGCGACGAGCTCGCGGACGCCCCGCTGCCCGCCACGCGCATCCTCAACACGATGGCCAACGTCGAGCGATACCGCGGCCACGTCGTCGAGGCGCTCGCGCTCTACGAGCAGGTGGTGACCCGGCGCGAGGCGATCCTCGGCCCCGATCACCCCGAGGTCGCGTACGCCCAGGAGAACCTCGGGCAGGCCGAGCTCGACGTCGGCCGCGATGACGACGCGCTGACGCGGTGCCAGCGCGCCGGCCGGACCCTGGCGGCGAGCAATGGGCTCGAGCCGACCCGACGGGCCGGCGCGCTGCTGTGTGTCGGCCAGGCCCAGCGCCAGCGCGGGGAGCTCGACGCGGCGGAGACGACGCTGACCGAGGCGCTCGCGCTAGGCGAGTCGGTCAAGCCGCCGATCGCGCGGTTGCCGTACATCCTGGCCGCGCTCGCGGCCGTCGAGACCGATCGCGGCCAGCCGGCCCGCGCGCTGGCCCGCATCGATCGGGCCATCTCGATGATGGACAACCCGGTCGATCGCGTGGAGTTCCTGGTGCCGCGCGCGCGGGCGCTCAACGACCTCGGCCGCGGCGATCAGGCGCGCCACCAGCTCGAGCTGATCGCCGGCGAGCTCCAGGGCGGCCCGCGGCTGCAGGCCGACTTCGACTTCCAGCTGGCCCGCGCGCTGTGGGCCGATCGCGCCGCCCGCCCCCGGGCGCGCCAGCTCGCGGCCGCCGCGCGGGCCACGTACGTCGACCGGCACCTCGACCGCGACCGTGACGCGGTCGACGCCTGGCTGACCGCGCACCGCTGATCCGGGCTCACCGCCGGCGGGCGTGGGGGTAGGATGCGCGCATGACGTACCCGACTCGCCTGGCCGCCGCGGCCCTGGCCACGACCTTGACGCTCGCCTGCGGCGACGACGGCGGCGGCCCTGACGCCGGCCCGCCCCCCGATGAGACCCTCGCGCTGGCCGGCCTCGACGGCCAGGTCGACGTCACCATCGACGACCGCGGCGTGCCGCACATCCGCGGCACCACCGTGCACGACGTGCTGGTCGCCGAGGGCTACCTGATGGCGCGCGATCGCTTCGCGCAGATGGAGTTCATCCGCCGCAGCGTCACCGGCCGGCTGGCCGAGGTCGCCGGCGGGCTGTCGCCGGGGCTGATCGACGACGATCGCGAGCAGCGGTTCCTCGGCTTCCGCCGGGTCGGCCAGGCGATCTACGACGGCCTGCCCGCGACCGATCCCACGCGCCTGGCCGCCGACGCGTTCGTCGCCGGCATCAACCAGTACATCGACACCGTGCTCAAGCAGCCCGGCTACACCACCACCCGCGGCAACGAGGCGCTGGCGCTGATCCTGTCGTCGCCGCACGCCGATCACTGGACCGGCGCCGACGTCTTCGCGCTGGCCCGCTACCAGGCGTGGAACCTGTCGTACGACGCCGGCTCCGACGTCGCGCGCACCGCCGCGCGCTCGGGCGTCGCCACCGCGTTCCCCGCCGGCTCGGCCGATCCGCTGATCGCCGCCCGCGCCGGGCTCTACCAGGACTGGTGGACCGACAAGCCGGCCCGCGCCGCGTTCACCACCGACGGCTTCCCCAACGTCGGCACCGACACCGGCAGCCGGGCCCGCCGCCGCGCCGCCGCCGGCTTCGTGCCCGATCAGCGCGCGCTGGCCGGCGCCGAGCGGTTCTTCGATCGCATGGACGCCAACCTGCTGCTCCGCCGCGATCCGCACATCGGCTCGAACTCGTGGGTGGTGGCCGGCGGCAAGACCGCGAGCGGCCACCCGATCCTGTCCAACGATCCCCACCTGTCGCTGATCGCGCCGCCGGTGTGGTGGTACGTGCACCTCGACACCGCGACCAAGGGCGGCGAGCAGGCGCTCGACGTCGAGGGCGTCGCGTTCGCCGGCCTGCCCGGCGTGGTGCTCGGCTTCAACCGCAAGCTGGCGTGGAGCGCCACCACCACCGGCTACGACGTCACCGACGTCTACGACGAGCAGGTCACGTTCCGCAACGACGGCACGCCGGCCGCGCCGGTGTGGACCCCGACCGCGGTGCGGTTCCGCGGCGCCGACGTCCCGCTGCAGGTGGTCGACGAGGTGATCAACATCCAGGGCCAGGCGACGCCCGAGACCTACAAGGTCTACGTCGTGCCGCACCACGGCGCGCTGATCCCCGACTCGATCGTCGCGCCGACCGCGGTCGCCGATCCCCACGGCCGCGCGATGTCGGTGCGCTACACCGGCGACGTCCCGACCAACGAGCTGGCGTTCTTCGTCGGGCTGTTGTCGGCCGGCGACTTCGCCGCCGCCGAGACCGCGCAGGACAACTTCCGGGTCGGCGCCCAGAACTTCTCGTTCGTGTCGGCCACCGACGGCATCCGCTGGTCGACCGAGGCGCGGATCCCGCAGCGCGACGCCCGCGCGTGCAGCTTCGGCTACGACGCCAACGGCGCGCCCACCGGGATCTCGCCGCTGTTCGTGCTCGACGGCGCCAGCGGCGATCACGAGTGGACCACCGACCTCGAGGACCGCTACGTCCCGCACGAGGTCAACCCGGCCCGCGGCTACATCGCGACGTCGAACCAGGACAACGTCGGCGTCACCACCGACGGCAACCCCTGCAACGATCCGTACTACCTCGGCGGCGACTTCGACACCGGCTACCGCCAGGCGCGCATCCGCCAGCGGCTCGACGCGCTGACCACGCGCGGCGGCATCACCACCGACGACATGGTCGCGCTGCAGGGCGAGACCACGTCGATCCTGGGCGAGGGCATGCGCGCCGCGGTGATCGCGTCGATCGATCACGCGCTCGGCGACCCGTCCGACGATCCGGCGCTGGCCGCCGCGATGACCGCGATCGGCACGACCGGCCGCGCGCAGCTGATGGACGCCCGGGCCCGGCTGATGGCGTGGTCGTTCGCGACCCCGCACGGCGTCGGCGCCACCGCCGCCAGCGAGATCGCCGACAGCGTCGCGACGACGGTGTGGAACCTGACCCTGACCCGGCTGGCCAGCCTGGCGTTCGACGACGAGGGCACGCGCATCGGCCGCCGGCCGGGCTCGCTCTTGGCGGCGCGCGCGCTCGAGTGGGCGCTGACCGCGCCGGCGTCGATGGCCACCTACCGCGCGGCGTACGGCGGCGACGCCACCTGGAACGACAGCGTGCTGTGGGACGACCTCGACACCGCGGCGGTGCGCGAGTCGCGCGACGAGCGCGTCGTGCGCGCGGTGATCGCCGCCTACGGCTTCGCCGGCGGTCGGCTGGGCACCGATCCCGAGCAGTGGCGCTGGGGCCGCCTGCACCAGGTGCGGTTCGGCCAGGTGGTGCCGGCGCTCGACGGCAACGCCCAGGTGTCGATCCCGCCCGCGATGGACACCACCTTCCCCGACGGCTTCCCGCGCCACGGCGACCTGGGCGCGGTCGACCCCGGCAACTACGGCATCTACGGCACCAGCGACTTCCACTTCGGCTCGGGCGCGTCGCAGCGCCTGGTCGTCGAGATGACGCCGACCGGCCCGGTCGCGCGCAACGCGCTGCCCGGCGGCCAGCGCGAGGATCCGGACGATCCGCACCACGCCGACGAGGCCGAGCTGTGGCGGGTCAACCAGCAGCCGCCGCTGTACTTCGAGCAGGCCGACATCGAGGCCCACGCCGAGCGCCGGGTCCGGTTCACGCCGGGCTCGTGAGGTCCGGCGAACCGGTCGGCCAGCTGGCGCGTAACTCCGGGGAGCTCGCGGCGTAGAAACCTGCGAGCCCGAGCCAGCGTCCAAGCTAGGCTCATCGAAGGAGACCCCGTGGCCGACCGTCCGTTGTTCGATCGCTACCCCGAGGCCGCGAAGGCCTGGGATCGGCGTCAGTTCTTGCAGACCGCCGCCGCCGGCACCGTCGTGGTGGCGCTCGGCGGCGCGCTGTGGCGCCTGGCCGCCGACGATCTGACGCGCAAGGCCCGGGCCGAGAAGCGCGCCGACGGCCGGTCGCGGCTGCCGCCCGGCCAGCGGGTGCTCTCGAAGTTCCGCAACATGGGCGGCGACGAGGGGCCCGGCGACGTGAAGAGCTTCCGGCTGCGGGTCCACGGCGCCGTGGCGTCACCGTTCACGCTCGACTACGCCGGCCTGCTCAAGCTGCCGCAGGTCGAGCAGCCGGCCGACGTGCACTGCGTGACCGGCTGGTCGTGCCTGGGCTCGCTGTTCAAGGGCGTGCGGGTGTCGACGCTCGCCGAGAAGGCCGGCGTCAAGGGCACGGTCCGCCACGTGATCTTCGAGGCCGCTCACGGCTACACCACCAACGTGCCGTTCGCCGAGGCCACCGCGCCGGCGGCGATGGTCACCTACCGCATGAACGGCAAGCCGTTCCCGATCGAGCACGGCGCGCCGGTGCGCGGGCTGGTGCCCGACCTGTACTTCTGGAAGAGCGCGAAGTGGCTGACCGGCGTGAAGTTCGTCGTCGACGACGAGCCCGGCTACTGGGAGGTGCGCGGCTACCACAACCACGCCGATCCCTGGCGCGAAGAGCGCTACGGCTGATCGGCGGCCCGCATGTCGTCGCCACCGATCTCCACCGACAAGCCGCCGCGGGCGAGCGCGCTGGCGGCGATCCGCAAGCGCTGGCGCGGCTGGCTGCGCGCGATCCACCGCGACGTCGGCTACCTCGCCGTCGGGCTCACGCTGGTCTACGCGATCAGCGGCCTGGCCATCAACCACATCAAGGACTGGGACCCCAACTACACGACGTACGAGCGCGAGCGCACGATCGCGCCGATCCCCGCCGACGTGCCTGACGACGTGGCGATCGCGCAGGCCCGCGCCGCGCTCAAGGTCGGGACGCCGCGGTCGACCTACCGCGCCGGCGACGAGATCTACCTCGAGTACGACTACAAGAAGCTGGTCGTCTACGGCGACAGCGGCCGCGTCGTCGAGCAGGGCCGCCACCCGCGGTTCTTGCTGCGGGTCGCCAACTGGCTGCACTACAACCGCGGCAAGCAGGCGTGGACGTACATCGCCGATGGCTACGCGGTGCTGCTCTTGTACCTGGCGGTGTCGGGGCTGTTCATGATCAAGGGCAAGAACGGCCTGCGCTGGCGCGGCGCGATCTTGCTGGCGGCTGGGATCAGCGTGCCGATCGGCTACGTGAGCTGGTCGGGCGGGCCCGAGGCGGCCAACCGGGCGACGCAGCGCGCGGCCGAGCAGGCGCCGCCGGTCGGTGACGACGCCGCCGGCGAACCAGCGGACCCGCCGGCCCCGCCGTCCGCCGACGACGAAGGCGCCGAGTTCACGCGGCCGCCCGCGCGCCGGCCGCCGCCGCCGCCGCGGGCACCGGGGCCCGACGAGCCCGCGCCCGTCGTGGACGCGGTACCGTCGCCGCCGCCATGAGCCGACGCGCCCCCGATCGCATCGTCCGCGCCGCGCGGGCGATCGACGGGCCGGCGCTGCTTTACGACCTGCCGGCGATCGCCGCGCGGCTCGCGGCGGTGCGCGACGCCGCGCGGGCCGCGGGCGTCGAGGCGCTGGCCGCGACCAAGGCCATCGTCGGCGTGCCGGGGCTGGCGCGGCTGGCCGCGGCGACGCTCGACGGCCTCGACCTGGCCGGCCCCGAGGAGGACGTCGAGGCGACGCCGGCGGTGCGCGTCGTGTCGGTGACGTTCCCCGGCGGCGCGGCGGTCGATCGCCTGGCCCGGCTGGTCGCCGGCGGGCGCCGGGTGATCGCGTCGTGCGAGACCGCGACGCAGGTGGCCGCGGCCGCCGCGGTGCCGGGCGTCGAGCTGGCGGTGCGCGTGTCGACCAGCGCGCTCGGCGAGAGCGCTCCCGGCGGCCTGCGCGACGCCGCCGGCGGTCACGCCAGCCGGTTCGGCGTGACCGTCGACGAGCTGCGCGCGCTGGCCGCCGCGGCGCTCGGTCGGGTGAGCGGCCTCCACGTCCACGGCGGGCCGCTGGTCGTGAGCGCGGCGCCGCTGGTCGCGCGCGCCCGCGCCGCGCTGGCCGCCGCCGACGCCGCGGGGCTGGCGATCGCGCGGCTCGATCTCGGCGGGTCGCTGCACGGCTTCGCGCTCGGCGCGCCGATCGCCGGGCAGGTCCGCCTCGCCGACGCGCTCGCGGCGGTCCGCGCCGCGGTGCCGTCGGCGATCGAGCTGTGCGTCGAGCCCGGCCGCGTCCTCACCGAAGGCTGCGGCTACGCCAGCGGGCCGGTGCTGGCCGCGCGCGCGATCGCCGGTCACGACGCCCGCGTGCTGGGCCTGTCGCGGCTGTGCCACCTGCGCTGGTCAACGCCGCGCCTGTGCGCGCCGCCGCCGGCCGCCGGGGACGGTCACCGCCTCGTGCTGGTCGGCGCCACCTGCTGCGAGGACGACGTGATCGCCGACGCGCTGGTCCCCGACGCCGACGCGCTGGCGGTGGGGGAGACGGCGATCGTCGCCGAGGTCAGCGGCTACGCGGCCGCGTGGAATCGCGGCTTCGCCGGCGTGCCGGCGGCGACGGTGATCGCGATCGAGTAACGGATCCCGATCCCGATCCCGATCCCGATCCCGATCCCGATCCCGATCGGTTTCTCGTTTACATCGTAAATTTTACGTCGTATATCTTATCCGTCATGGCCCGCGCCGCGCTCCTGCCTGCCGACATCGCCACCACGCGCGAGCGGCTGGCCACCGCCGCGACCAAGCTGTTCGCGCGCCACGGCTACGACGCGGTGACGATGCGCGCGGTCGCCGCCGAGCTCGGCGTCAGCGCGATGACGCCGTACCGCTACCTCGGCGGCAAGGACGAGCTGGTGGCGCTGGTCCGGGCCCAGGCGTTCACCCGCTTCGCCGAGGCGCTCGAGGCCGCCACCGCGCCGGCCCGGGACCCGATCGCGCGCCTCCAGCGGCTCAAGGCCGCCTACGTCGGCTTCGCCCAGGCCGAGCCCGACGCGTACCGCATCATGTTCGAGCTGCGCGCGCCGGGCGACGAGCACCGCTGGCCCGAGCTGACCGCGGCCACCCGCCGCGCCTTCGGGTGCCTGCTCGCCGCGGTCACCGCCGCGATCGACGCCGGCGCGCTCACCGGCGAGCCGCTGGCGGTGGCGCGGCTCCTGTGGGCGTCGACCCACGGGCTGTGCGCCCTGTACCTGTCGGGCAACCTGCCGGCGCGCTCGCTCGCGCGGCTGGCCGCCGTCGATCACGAGCTGGCCGGGTTCCGCCCGGTCGCCCCTGCCCCCGCCCGCACCCGGAGACGCGCATGACCCGCATCGGACGTTCGTACAAGCAGCACGGCCTCCCCGATCCCGGCCCGCGCGGCTGGGACAGCATCGTCATCGGCAGCGGCCTCGGCGGCCTGACCGCCGCGTCGATGCTGGCCCGCCACGCCGGCCAGCGCGTGCTGGTGCTCGAGCGGCACTACACCGCGGGCGGCTTCACCCACACGTTCCACCGGCCCGGCTACGAGTGGGACGTCGGCGTGCACTACGTCGGCGACGTCCACCGCGAGGGCACGCTGCTCCGGCGCGCGTTCGATCACCTCACCGACGGCCAGCTCGGCTGGGCGTCGCTGGGCGACGTCTACGACACGATCATCGTCGGCGACGATCGCTACCCGTTCGTCGCCGGCCGCGAGCGCTTCCGCCAGACGATGCACGAGCGCTTCCCCAACGAGCGCGACGCGATCGATCGCTACCTGCAGCTCATCCGCGAGACCGTCCACGCCAGCAAGAAGTTCTTCCTCGAGAAGGCGCTGCCGCCGCTGCTGGGCGCGGTGAGCTCGCCGATCTTGCGCGGGCCGGCCATGCGCCACGCGCGCAAGACCGTGCGCGAGGTGATGGCGACCCTGACCGGCGATCGCCGCCTGACCGCGGTGCTGACCGGCCAGTACGGCGACTACGGCCTGCCGCCGGCCCAGGCCAGCTGGTTCATGCACGCGATGCTGGTGGGCCACTACCTCGGCGGCGGCGCCTACCCGGTCGGCGGCTCGGCGCGGATCGCCGCGACGATGCTGCCCGGCATCGAGGCCGCCGGCGGCGCGGTCATCACCTCGGCCGAGGTCGCCGAGATCGTCGTCGAGCGCGACCGCGCGGTCGGCGTGCGGCTGGCCAGCGGCGAGGAGGTACGCGCCGCGCGCGTGATCAGCGACGCCGGCCTGGCGCTGACCTTCGGCAAGCTGGTGCCGCGGGAGGCGGCCGCGCGCCACGACCTCAAGCCCACGGTGCCGGGCGCGCCGCCGTCGTTCGCCCACGTGTCGCTGTACGCCGGCTTCCGCCACGACGCCGCGGCGCTCGGCCTCGAGCGCAGCAACCTGTGGGTCTACCCCGACGACGATCACGACCGCAGCGTCGCGCGCTTCCTCGCGGATCCCGAGGCGCCGCTGCCGGTGGCGTACCTGTCGTTCCCGTCGGCCAAGGACCCCGACTTCGCCAACCGCTTCCCCGGCCGCGCCACCGTCGAGGTGATCGGCGTGGCGCCGTACGCCGCGTTCGCGCCATGGGCCGGCACGCCGTGGAAGAAGCGCGGCGCCGACTACGAGGCGCTCAAGGCCCGGCTGCGCGATCGGCTGCTGGGCGAGCTGTACCGCCAGTGCCCGCAGGTCGAGGGCAAGGTCGATCACGCCGAGCTGTCGACGCCGCTGACCACCCAGCACTTCGCCGGCCACCCGTCGGGCGAGATCTACGGCCTGGCCCACACCCCCGAGCGGTTCGCCGCCCGCCACCTGCGCCCGCACACGCCGATCGCCAACCTGTTCCTGACCGGCGCCGACATCTGCACCGCCGGCGTCGGTGGCGCGCTGATGGGCGGCGTGCTCACCGCCACCGCGATCACCCGCAAGAACATGATCACCGCGATGCTGCGCGAGCGCGGCGCGGGGCGCGGGGCTTCGGCGCCGGTGCCTTCGCCCGCGACGTCGCCCGCGGCGGTGGCGTCGTCGCCGCCGGCGTGACTACCAGCCGCGACCGATCGCGACGCCGAGCTGCGCGACCGTGCCGCGCACCGGCACCTCGCCGGCCGCGGTGACGTGCAGCGACAGCTCGGGGACCACCTGCCAGCAGCCGCCGAACCGCCACGCCGCGTTGGCGAAACCGCCGAGCAAGAGGCCCTCGGCGTGGCCGCCGGCCCGCGGCGCGAACACGCCGCCGGTGACGACCGGCCCGACGGTGAACGCCCAGCGCGCCGAGGTGCGGCGGGTCGCCAGCGCGGTCAACCGCAGGTGGCCGTAGAGCGCGTCGGTCGAGCCGCCGCCCTCCTTGGTGCGGGCGCCGCCGAGCGCCGCGGCGATCGCCCAGCGCCAGCGCCCACCGCCCAGCGCGTGTTGCACGCCGAGCTCGGCGCCGGGCACGTACAGCTTGAGCGTCACGTCGGTGGTCGCGGTCACGCCGTGGCGCGCCGCCAGCTCGACGTGCGCCGCCGGCGTGCGGGTGTCTTGCGCGCGGTCGCGGAACGAGCCGACGTCGACCGCGAGGTCGTAGCGGGTGTGGCCGCGCGCGATCGGCTCGGCGGTGCGGTAGGTCGACAGCGACCCGCAGCCGGCCAGCCCGACGACGATCAAGCTACGGCGCCACATGGCTCGCGAAGAAGTCCAGCAGCTGGTCGTTGCCGACGTCGCGCCCGACCCGCCCGATGCGATCCTCGCCGAAGTACGGCCATCCGCTGGGCCAGGTGTGGCCGGCGCCGTCCTGCCGGTACAGCTCGGTGGCCGCCGCGCAGCCGTCCCACACCCGGTGGGTGACGGTGACGCCGTCGGTCGGATCGACGTCGGGCAGCGCCGTGTCGATGAAGGTCGGCGCGCAGCCGTTGCGGAGGCGCCAGCCCTCGAGCGTCGTCGTGACCGAGGTCTTGCGGCCGCCCTCGCCGAGGCAGGCCTGGGTGCCACCGTCGTACTGCCAGCACGGGTCCTCGGTGCCGTGGATCTGCAACACCGGGGTCGCCCGCGGGCACGCGCCGCCGGTGTCGGCGAACTGGTTGGCGCCGGCCACCGGCGCGATCGCCGCCAGCGGCGTCGGCAGCTCGCACGCCAGCCGGTGCGAGATCGCGCCGCCGTTGGAGATGCCGGTGGCGTACAGGCGGCGCGCGTCGATCGGCAGCGCCGCGCCGAGCTCGGCCAGCAGGTCGCCGACGTAGGCGACGTCGTCGACGCCGCTCTGGCACGCCGCGCCGCTGGTGCAGTCCCAGCCGTCCTCGCCGCCGCCGGCGTTCCAGGTGCGGATGCCGCGCAGCGGGCGGCCGCCGGTGCCGTCGGGCACGACGACGACGAAGCCGCGCGCCGTGGCGCGCGCCGCCAGGCACTGCGGGCTGTCGACCGCGCCCACCGGGCAGGTCGTGCGATCGGCGCCGCCCCGGTTGCCGCCGCCGCCGTGGAACAGCATCACCACCGGCAGCGCCGACGCGCCGTCCCAGCCCGCCGGCACGTGCACGTCGTAGCCGCGGTCGAGCCAGCCCGGCATCGCGCACGCGCGGTCGGCGCCCGCCGCCAGCGAGCCGGGCCCGCAGCGCTCGTCGGCGTCGAGGCAGCCGCTCAGCGCGACCGCCGCCAGCACCCAGCGGTGGTGGGCTCCCATCGCCACCAGGATACCGCGCCTTGCGCTCAGGTCGGCAGCCACGAGCCGTGGAACGTGATCGGCACCGGGTGATCGAACCAGGCCCGCGCCACCGGGCCGGCCTCGAGGCGCGCCGCGTCGAGCACCGCCAGGTACGACGCGTCCGCGCGGCCGTCGTAGACCAGCGTCAGCACCCAGCCGGCCTGCTCGTCGGTGGCGCCCGGGGCCGGCACGAACACCGGCTCGGCGACGACCTCGTGGGCGCCGAACCGGCAGCGCGCGAGCCGCCCGTCGGCGTGGTGCGCGACGACGCCGCCCAGCGCGGCGTCGACCATCCAGGTGACGCCCTGCGCCTGGCCCTCGCGCGCCGGGTGGACCCGCGGGAACTCGACGCCGAGGTCGAGCACCGCCTCGGAGCGGAGCCGCCTGGCGCCGACGTCGATCACCGCGCGGTGCAGCCGACCCTCGTCGAGCCCGCCCGGCCCGCCGCCGGTGGCCAGCGCGTCGAAGCTGTCGAAGTTGGGGTAGCGCACGTAGTCGACGACCACCTCGCCGCCGCGCTCGAAGGCGTTGGCGAAGTGCCACTGATAGAACGCGTCGACGGTGAAGCGCACGACCGCGCCGGGCGCGTCGATCGGCATCACGATGATCTCGGTGCCGAGCTCGGGCCGCCAGCGGAACAGCTGCCCGAAGTCGCCGAGGCCGAGCAGCATGCGCGGCACGTGGACCGCGGCCGGCGACAGGAACCACACCAGGTGGCGCTCGGTGGCGATGAAGTCGTGGAGCATCGGCGCGAAGCCCAGCGTGACCTCGCCGAGCGTGCGCGCCGGACCGACGTCGGGCAGCGCGTAGGCCACCAGCCGGGTGTGTCGGCCGTACTCGACGCCGAAGTTGTAGGTGGTGGCGCGGGCGGCGACCCGGTGCGGGTGCGCCGACAGCGCGCGGCCGATCACGCCGCCGAGGTCGGTCTCGCCGACGGTCTCGACGTCGGCGGCGGTCAGCCGCAGCTCGGTGGGCCGCGCCGCCTCCATCAGCGCCAGGATCCGGCCCTGCCAGCTGACGACGTTGGTGTTGGCGGTGTTCTTGTACCGCCCGCGCGCCGCGTTGGCGAAGCGCTTGCGCCACGGCAGCCCGGTGCCGAACAGCACCTCGCCGGCCGCGCGCTCGGCGGCCAGGCCCGCGGTCGCGGTCAGGCGGCACACGCCGTGGGCGCCGGCGGCGTCGAGGCGCACGCCGGTGATCAGCCCGTCGCCCTCGAAGCTGTGGGCGTAGGCCTGGCCGAACTGGCCGAACAGCCCGGGCCCGTTGCGCAACAGCGTGCCGCGCAGCGCCGGCGGCAGCGCGCCGTCGACGCGCAGCGGCTCGAAGCCGTGCTCGCGGGTGATCGAGCGGGTGAACATGCGACGCGCCAGCTCGGCGCGGGTGGGCGCGGGGGGCGCGGACGGCGGCGCCACGGCGGGCGCGGGGGCGGGGGCGGCGGTGGATGTGAGCATCGATTACATCTCTAGCCCCGCGGCGGCTTGACCGCAAGCGCAAAAGTAAGCACTGTTTACAACGTGCCTGTCCGCCCCGCGCCCTCGAAGGCGCGCCCGCCCCGCCCGCGGGTGCGCAAGAAGGCCGCCTCGGCCTACCACCACGGCGATCTGCGCCAGGCCCTGGTCGACGCCGCGCTGGCGGCGATCGCCGAGGGCGGGCTCGAGGGGCTCAACCTGCGCGACCTGGCGCGCCGGCTGGGCGTGTCGCCGGCGGCGCCCTACCGCCACTTCGCCGACAAGGACGCGCTGGTGCGCGCGGTGGCGGCCGACATCGCCCACCGCTACGCGGCGGTGCTGGCCCAGGCCGCGGCCGAGGCCCCGCCCGATCCGCTGTCGCAGTTCCGGGCCACCGGCGTCGCCGCGGTGCGCTTCGCGGTGCGCCACCCCGCCCACTTCCGCGTCGTCTACACCCCCGGCCTCCACGATCACCGCGGCGACGCCGACCCCACGCGCCAGGCGCTGACCGCGGCCCAGGCCGCCGGCGTCGTCGCCCCGATCCCGGTCGACGCCATGATGCTGACCGCGCAGTGCGCGATCTACGGCCTGTCGCGGCTGATCGTCGACGGTCAGCTGCCCGGCGGCGCGGTCACGCCGGCCCAGGCCGACGCGATGACCCGGGCGGTCACCGACGTGCTCGGCCTCGGCTTCCTGCCGCGGTGACGCGCTACTCGATGCGCTTGATGATGTGCAGACCGTAGTCGGACTCGACCACGCCGACCTCGCCGACCTCGAGCCGGAGCCCGAGCTGGCGGAACTCGATCACCAGCTGCGCGTCGGGGCTGACCTCGTAGGCCTCGCCGGTGGTAGCGCTGCCGGGGTCCTCGGAGTGCATGCCCATCAGCATCTCGAAGTCGGCGCCGCCCTCGAGCTGCTTGCGCAGCGCGCGGATCTCGCGCTCGGCGTCGCGCTTGCTGCGGCCGAGCGCGCGCTGATCGGCGCCGCCCTTGCCCTCGACCTTGTCCTTCCACGAGATCAGGATGTGCTTGACCTTGGCGTGGTTGGCGCGCGGCTCGCGCTGCAGGATCTCGGTCGAGACGACGGTGTCGGAGGCGAGCCCCATGCCGCCGACGCGGTGGTTCATGGTGGGGCCGGACATGCCGGTGGGGCCGCAGGCGGCGATGACGATGACGACGAGCGAGGCGAGGGTGCGCATCCGCCGCAGACGCTAGCAGCTCGAACCGCGGTGGCCCAGCGAGTAGCCTCGCCAGGCGCTCGGCGAGCAGACCCCTTGCGCTGGTGCTCGAACCCCGGCACCGTGCCGTGATGCCCTCCCCTGACGACCGCGCGGTCGCGTCCAGCGAGCTCCTGACGCTCTTGCCCCCGCGGGTGTGGCACCTGACGTCGACCGGGGGCGATCTGTGGTGCCGGCGGCCCTACTCGTTCTTCTTCTCGAGCGACACGCTGGCCAGCGACTTCGCCACCGCGATGGGCCTGGGCGAGCTGTGGCCGATCGGCCTCGACGCCACCGTCATCGTGTCGAGCGAGTTCCTGACCGCGCTGCGCGACAAGGACGTCACCCGGATCTTCCTCGACCCGACGCTGGACCCGGTCACCGGCGACGTCCACGGCCCGATCTTGCGCCTCGAGGCGCTGATCAACTGAACGGACCGCCTCAGCGCACGAGCGACAGCTCGCGGCGGCGCAGCTCGGACAGCTGCAGCCGGGCCCGCACGTGGTCGATCGTGACGACGGTGGCCGACAGCACGCCGCCGACGACCAGCAGCGCAAAAGTGACCTGGGTGAGGTGCAGCACGGCGAGCACCAGCGCGCCCCAGCTGATGAAGTCCTTGCGGACGACGTACGGCGCGTAGGTGGCGAGCCAGCGGACCACCGGGTGGGTGTCGGGCGGCAGCACGATCGCCTGGGTGGTGACCGGGCGCAGCCGCGCGGTGCCGGGGCGCTCGCCGGGCGCGATCTCGAACCGGCCGACGTAGTCCTGGCTGTTGGCCGAGCCGACCAGCACGACGATGTTCCAGTACACGCAGTAGATCGTGATCGCGTAGGTGACGAAGCCGACGACGATCGCCAGCTCCCACGGGTCGAAGCCGTGGTGGCCGAAATAGTCGACGCCGAAGTGCGCGCGGACGTGGACGCCGAGCGCGATCATGTAGGCGACCTGGGACAGCTCGTCGACGACGGTGTCGAGCCAGGCCCCGAACTTCGACGACAGCAGCTTGAGCCGGGCGATCTCGCCGTCGCAGCAGTCGACGTAGGCGGCGCCGAGCATGACCGCGGTGCCGGCGATCGCGTACCCCATGCCGCCGTGGGCGGTGAGCCAGCAGCCGAGCACGACCAGGATCGCGGTGACGCACGACACCTGGTTGGGCGTGATCGGCGTGCGCACCAACACCCGGGTCATCGCGATCGACACCGGCCGGAACAGGTAGCGGGTGATCGCGTTGTCCTGGTGCTTGTGGATGATCTCGTAGAGCAGCGCCGACGCCGCCTGGCGCTCGGCGCGGGTCACCGCCGGGTGGCGCGCGATGCGCTCGTGCGCGATGGCCTCGGCGCCCTCGGCCAGGAGCGCCGCGCCCAGCTGACGGTCGTCGTCGCCCGCCGTCAGCGCGGCGATCACGCGCTCGGCGGCGTCGCCACGGACCACCAGCGCGCCGACGTAGCCGCCGGCCGCGACGTCCGTCGCCACCGCGTCGGCGGGCGCGACCGCGACCGCGCGGGTGCTGTCGGAGGCGACCAGCGGCGCGACCAGCGGGGTGTGGACCAGCTGATCGGTCGCGCGGATGACCATCAAGCGATCGCAGCCCGCCGCGCGCCACCAGCCCGCGATCGCCGCGCGATCGCGCGCGACCAGCACCGCGGCCGCGCCGGCCTTGACCGCGACGCGGCGCGCGCGCTCGGCCAGCGTCAGCCCGACGACCTTGACGTCGGCGCTGGGGGCGTCGGCGAGGACGAGGGCGGCCACGGTCATGCGCACAAGAGGTACTCCTGGCGATGCGAGCGCTGCAAGTCGCGGGCGCGGTCGGGACGCGATCGTCACGATCGTGCGACGGCGCGCAGATCGGTGACGGTTTGGTAGGCCCGACCACCGGACGTCATGGGGAGTTTTCATCAGCCGGTGCCGCGCCTGACAGGTTTTCGACACCTCCGGGTGCGATTGCGACCACCTCGGGGCGTTCCGACGCACGCACGCCCCTTGCAGCTGGTGGCCCCACGATGAAGGCGGTCATCCTCGCAGCGGGCTACGACCCGCGCCTGCGCCCGCACGTCGACCAGACCCCCAAGCCCCTGGTCGAGGTGGCCGGCACGCCGATCCTGGCGCGCGCGCTGTCGCTCCTGGTCCGGGCCGGGGTCGACCAGGTGGTCATCGTGGTCGGCCACCGGCGCGATCAGGTGCGGGCCGAGGTCGCGCGGCGGTTCCCCGACCTCGACGTCACGTTCGTCGACAACCTCGCCTACCGCAACACCAGCACCGCCGCGTCGCTGGCGCTGGCCCGGCCCCACGTCGACGGCCAGGCGTTCTTCCTGATCGACGGCGACGTCGTCTTCGACGCCGGCGTCCTGACCCGGCTGTTCGACGGCGGCCCCGACGCGCTCGCGGTCCGCTCGGTCGGCAGCCTCGGCCTCGAGGAGGTCAAGGTCGCCAGCGACGCCAGCGACCGGGTGGTCGCGATCGGCAAGCAGGTGCCGGTGCGCGGCGCGATGGGCGAGTCGATCGGCATGACGCTGTTGTCGGCGTCGACGTCGCGCCGGCTGTTCGCGGCCCTGGCGGCCCGGCCCCACGCCGACCTGTACTACGAGGCGCTGCTGCAGGAGCTGGTCGACGGCGGCGTCGACCTGCACGCCGTCGACATCGGCTCGCTGTACGCCTGCGAGATCGACACGCCCGACGACCTG
This sequence comes from Myxococcales bacterium, assembly GCA_016707895.1. Lineage (GTDB taxonomy): Bacteria > Myxococcota_A > Polyangia > Haliangiales > Haliangiaceae > UBA2376. Next base: position 102,626 of record JADJGV010000010.1, read on the forward strand.
CGCGCCGCCGACGCCGAGCTACGCGCGCTGCCGGCCGCCGACAGCGGCCAGTGGCGCCTGGCGGTGTGACGAGATCCACGCGCCGACGTCACTCGGCCGTTGCTGGCCGGCGCTGACCCAGGCACCATAGCGGGATGCTGCGCCGCGTCTCGGTCCTCGCCCTGGCCACCATCGCGGGCTGCGCGAGCGCCACCGTCAACGAAGGCGACGTCGACGGCGGCCGGATCGACGCCGCTGGCGGGCTCGACGCCCCGCCGCCGGTCGACGCGCCGCCGCTGCCGATCGACGCCCCGCCGATCCAGACCATCACGCTGGCGCAGGGCCCGACGACGATCACCGCCGACAACTCGCTGGCCTGCACCCAGACCGCGACCGGCTACACCTCCGAGAACAGCTACTACCGGGCGTTCCGGCTGGCCGACCACGGCGTGAACTCGGCGTTCACCGCCGCGCGGGTCGACTTCGGGGTCGAGAACGCGGTGTCGGGCGCCGGCGGCGCGCAGTCGGTGCAGGTGAAGCTGTACACCGTCAGCGGCGCGTTCCCGGCCGGGGTGCTCACCCAGATCGCCGGCCAGGTCGTGACGGTCAACAACACCACCACCGGCGTCACCATCCCGGTCACGATGTCGCCGCCCGGCCTGGCCGCGGCCGGCTCGACGCTGGTCGCCGAGGTGTACGTCCCCGATGGCCGCACCGTCGGCAACACGTTCTTCATCGGCTCCAACGCCGCCGCCGAGACCGGCCCGAGCTACATCCGCGCACCCGACTGCAGCGCGACGAACCCGGTGACGTTCGCGTCGACCGGCAACCCCGGCGTCCACATCGTCCTGACCGTCACCGGCACCTACTGACCCGCGCGCCGGTCAGCGGCCGAGCAGCATCACGAACCCGTCGACCCCCTGCCCCGAGGCCGGCAGATCGACGCCGTCGTAGGTGACGGGATCGCCGGTGTACGCCCCGGCGACGGCGACCTCGCCGGTCGGCGCCGCCGCGGTCGGCGTCGGGGTCTGGGTGGCGAACGGCCCGAGCCGGTGGGCCCAGCGCGCGGTCCCGGCGAGGCTGAGCCGCGCGACGAAGCCGTCGACGCTCCCGGCGCTGCCCCCGCCCGCGAGCGACCGCCCACCGACCTCGACCGCGGCGGTGGTGAAGGTGCCGCGCACCACCAGCTCGGCCCCGGCCGCGACCAGCGCGCCGAGCCGCTCGTCGCCGCTGGCGGCGCTCGAGCCGAGCGCGAAGCTGCCGACCGCGGCGCCGTCGACGCTGGCCAGGCGGAGCACGAACATCTCGGCGTTGCCGCGGACGGTCACGCGCTGCGGCGCCGCGAGCGCGCCGAGGTTGGCGCGGTCGCCGTCGCTGCCCTCGAGGTAGCCGCCGATCGCCAGCGTGCCGTCGCCCGCGACCGTCGCGACCTCGCAGCGCGCCCACCGCCCGGTGTCACCCGCGCCTTGCTCGGTGTTGTTGCCGATGCTCCGCGTCCACAGCGGGCTGCCGTCGCTGGCGCGGTAGCGCACCGCGAAGCCGCTGGGGTGGCCGAAGGTCGGCGCGATCGGTCCGCCGCCGGGGTCGAACACGTTCGAGTACGAGCCGACGACGTGGACGCCGGTGGCGTCGGCGGCCAGCGCGGTGGCGGCGTTGTAGCTGCCGTCGGGGACGTCGGTCACCTGCCGCGCCCACTGGTAGTGGCCGGCGGCCGACAGCCGCGCCACGCCGTAGGCGAAGGTCGGCGCGCCGGTGACGACCGGGCCGTCCGCGACCCGGTAGCTGGGCCCGAGCACCGTGTACAGCGCGGCGACGTCCTCGCCGAGGCACGCGACCGCCCAGACGCCGTCGCCGTAGAACGGGTGATCGGCGCTGCCGCCGATCGTCACCATCCACTCGGCGGTGCCGGTGGCGCCGTCGAGCCGCGCCACGTAGCCGTCGTTGCGCCCGACACCGACCACGGTGGCGCCGTCGAGCGTGGTGGTGCCGTTCACCTCGCCGCCGACGATGACGTCGCCCGACGGCGTGACGCAGGCGCCGCGCACGGTGGCCAGCAAGCTGGTCGTCATCGCGCGCGCCCAGCGCGGCGTGCCGTCGGCGCCGTAGCGCGCGACGAACGCGGTGAGGAACGGCGTCGAGACCGGCGTCGGGGCGCCGCCGAGCGGCAGCGCGGCGCCGCCGCTGGCGAACCCGGCCCACACCACGTCACCGTCGGGGGCCACCGCGACCGCGGCGCCGTGCTCCTGCGCGTACGTGTCGGGGCGCGCGAGCGCGCGGCCCCAGATCGCGCGGCCGCCGTCGAGCCCGACCGCGACCGCCAGGTCCGCGGCGACCGTGAGCGGGCAGCTCGCGCCGGCGCAGGCGGCGCTCCAGGTGAAGGCCTGGCCGAGCAGCGCGGTGGCCGCGGTGAGCGTGACGGTGGCGCCGAGATCGACGACCGCGGCGCAGGTGGCGGGACCGACGCACGGCCCGGCCGGCGAGGTCACGGTGACGTCGGCCGCCGCGGTGATGGTGAGCGTGTGCTGGCGGACGAACGCGACCGCGACGGTGGCGTCGGCCGCGACGGCGGTGGTGCAGGTGGGCCCGGCGCTGGTGCAAGCACCCGCGAAGCCGCCGCCGCGCGAGCCGGCGGCCGGCGCCTGGGTCAGCGTGATCGGCCCCTGGTCGACGGTCAGCGTGCAGTCGGCGCTGCAGGCGCCGACGCCGGCGACGTCGACGCTGCCGGCCCCGCTGCCGGTGAGATCGAGCGTGACCTGGCGCTGGCGGACGAACCCGGCGCGCACGGCCCGCGCGCCGGTGATCGCGACGACGCACTGCGCGCCGCCGGCGCCGCCGACGCTGTCGCAGCCGGTCCACCCGGCGAAGCGGCTGCCCACCGTCGGAGTCGCGGTGATCGTCACCGACGCCCCGGCCTCGTAGGTGCCCGCGCACGTCGCGCCGGCGCAGATCAGCCCGGTCGCCGCCACGGCGCCCGCACCGCTGCCCTCGACGAGCGCGTCGAGCACGAACAGATCGCGGTAGGTCGCGGTCAGCGCGACGTCGGCGGCGTCGACGGTGACGGTGCACGGCCCGGCCGCGGCGCCGCAGCCGGTCCAGCCCTTCCACCGCGACGCCGCGCCGTCGCCGGCGGTGATCGTCACCGCGGTGCCGTGATCGAACACCCCGGCGCAGGTCGCGCCCGCGCAGGTGACGCCGGCGGGGCTCGAGCCGATCGCGAAGTCGGCGCTGCCGACCACGTCGACGGTGACGCGCGGCGTGCGCACGAACTGCACGGTGGTGGCGGCGTCGCCGGTCAGGCTGACCGTGCACGCGCCGTCGACCGCCGCCGGGCACGCGGACCACGCGCCGAACCGCGAGCCGGCGGCTGCGGTCGCGGTGAGCACGACGCTCTGATCGACGTCGAAGCTGGCCGCGCACGCGACACCGGGGCAGTCGATGCCGGGCGGCGTCGACACCACCGCGCCCTGGCCGCGCCGATCGGGATCGAGCGTGACCGCCAGCCGCGCCGCGCGGTTGAACGTGGCGCCGACGGCGACGTCGCCGGCGACCGTCAGCGTGCAGCCGTCGGCGCCGCTGCACGCGCCCGACCACGCCGACAGCCGCGCGTCGGCGGCGGGGGCCGCGGTCAGCGTGAGCTCGGTGCCGGCGGCGAACGTCGCGACGCAGCCGGTGGCGCCGTCGCAGGCGAGGCCAGGCGGGCTCGAGCGCACCACGCCGGCGCCGGTGCCGCCCAGCGTGATCGCCACGGTGTAGCCGACGCAGCGCGAGTCGTCGCCCGGGTCGTGGCAGTAGCCGTCGCCGCCGCAGGTCTGGTCGCCGGGGCAGTGATCGAGCGGCGTGCAGTGGATCGAGCACGGCTGATCGGCCGGCTGGTAGCAGGCGACCACGGCGAGGAGGGCGACGACGAGCAGGCGCACGGTGGACCTCACGGGTGAGCGAAGGGATCGACGGTGCCGTCCTGGTCGCGGTCGCGCACCGGCGGCGGGCCCGGGGGCGGCGCGGCGACGCCGGCGTCGACCGCCTCGGCGGGCGCGCGGACGACCGCCGGTGGCGCGGCGTCGACCACCGGCGGCGGCGGCGGGGACGAGCTGACGGAGGGCGGCGCCGCGACCGGCGGGCGCGCCGAACGTCGGGCGCTGCCGGGGCCAGGCGGGTCATGCGCGTCGGCGACCGCCGGCGCGGTCGGCGCAGGCGCCGGCCGCGGATCGCTCGCAGGCGGCGCGGGCGCGGCGGGCGCGGGCGGCGGCGCGATCGGCGGCGGCACCGGCGCGGGCGCCGGGCGCGAAACCGTCGCGCCAGCCGGGGGCGCAGGCGCCGGCCGCGGCCGCGACCGACTCGCGAACACCACGAGCGCCGCCGCCGCCAGCGCGATCGTCACCGCGGCCGGCCAGCGCCACGACCGGCGGGGCGACGCCACCGGCGCGGCGGTCTGCCCGGTGGCCAGCCCGATCGTCGACGACGAGCGCGGCGGCGGCGCGTCGAGCAGCGCGGTGGCCGCGAACGTCTGCGGCGGCGTCCGCGGCGGCATCGTCACCGCGCCGTCCCGCGCCTGCGCGATCGCCGTCAACGCGACCTTCACCTGCGACAGCGTCGGCCGCGCCGCCGCGTTCTTCTCGAGCATCGCCAGCACCAGGCGATCGACGCCGGCCGGCACCTCGGCCCGCACCGCCGACGGGGCCGGCGGCACCTCTTGCAGGTGCGCGACCACCAGGTCCATCGGCGTCTCGTGCTCGAACGGCTGGGCGCCCGCGAACAACTCGAAGGCGATCACGCCCAGCGAGTAGACGTCGCTGCGGTGATCGACGTCCTTGCCGCGCGCCTGCTCGGGCGACATGTACGCCGGCGTGCCCATCAGGTAGCCGGTGCGGGTGCGCTCGGCGCGCTGGTCGTCGCTGCCCAGCAGCTTGGCGATGCCGAAGTCGAGCAGCTTGACCACCGGGCCGCGGCCGTCGTCGTGCAGGAACACGTTGTCGGGCTTGAGGTCGCGGTGGACGATGCCCTTGGCGTGGGCCGCGGCCAGCGCGTCGACGATCGTCAGCAGCACCCCGCAGATCTCGGCGGCGGTCATCGGCCGCGCCATGCGATCGACGAGGCTCTCGCCGCGCAGCCACTCCATCACCATGTACTTGTCGCCGGCGTCGGTGGTGCCGAAGCCGAACACGTCGACGATGTTGGGGTGGCCGATCTGGTTGACCGCCCGCGCCTCGGTGACGAAGCGCTCGATCATGTCGTCGGCGGCGACGTGGCGCCCGAGCACCTTGAGCGCGGCCCGCTTGCCGATGACGGTGTTGACCGCCCCGTAGACGAAGCCCATGCCGCCCCGGCCCAGCAGGCACTCGATGCGGTAGTCGCCGATCACGTCGCCGACGCCGTACGGCGACCGCCGCCCGCCCGCCGCGACCTCGTCGGTCACAGCGCCCACCCCAGCGCCAGCGTGGCGCCGCCGTCGCGCGGGCGGATCGTCACCCGCGGCCCGCGCCGCCCGAGCACGTACATCGTCACGCCGCCGGCGATCATCACGCCGCCGGCGGTGAACAGCCCGATCGCGGCGCGGCTGGCGGTGCGCCCCGCGTCGTCGAAGCCGCGGGCCTGGCTCGCGGTGCAGCCGTCGGCGTCGCCGCACGCCGCGTCGCGCTGCGCGGCCTGGTCGCCGGCCCGGTACGCGAAGCCGGCGCCGCCCGCCACCGCCGCCACCCCGGCGACGCCGACCCCGACGCCGACCCACGCCAGCGCCGATCGCCGCGCCGCCGGCCGCCCGGCCGCGGCGGTCGCGTCGAGGCGCGCCACGCACCGCCGCATCGCCGTGCGCTGCTCCTCGGCGGCCGCGATCGCGGCGGCGTCGGCGCCGCTGTGGGCGAACCGATCGTAGAACCACGCGGCCTGGCGGCAGTCGCCGGCCAGCCGATAGGCCTGGGCCAGGTTGAAGAGCAACAGCGGTGCCGGCTCGAGGCGGTACGCCTCCTTGAACCGCGCGATCGCCTGGTCGTACTCGCGCAGGCGAAAGTGGCTGTCGCCCTCGGCGAACAGCGCCCGCGCCCGCGCGGCCGGATCAGCCGGGCGCGGTTCGGCCACGGCAGCGGCCGCGCCGGCGAGCAGCGAGACCGCGACGAACGCGCGCAGGGTGGGGCCCATCGTGCGCGACGACTTGCGAGCGGCGTGCCGGCGCCATCCCCGCGACCCGCCACGGCGCGGCGCGCAGGTCCCGCACGATCACGCCACTCCTGCGTAGCCGAGGCTGCGCAGCGGCCCGCCGCCGCGGGTCACGAGTCGCCGATCAGCTTCCGCAGGAACGGCACCACCCGGGTCGCGGTGACCTCCTCGGCCACCGCGAGCACGCAGTCGCGCATGCCGCCGGCGATCGACGTGGCGTCGCTGCTGGTGATCGCCTTGCCCGAGCCCGACGCCGACGCCGCCTGCTGCGCCGCCCACTTCTCCGCGCCGTCGGTGCCGGACCAGGGCGCGACCCGCACCGACACCGTGCACGCGACCTCGGCCTGGTTGCCCTTCTTGCGCACCGCCAGCGCCGAGATCGTCGGCGCCACCACGAACGCGCGCGACCCGGCGGCCGCGAGCTGCTTGGCGGTCGGCGGCGCGCCCGGCCACTCGGTCGCCACGCCGGGCGCGCGCTTGGCGACCGTGGCCTTGACCGAGCGGACCAGCCTGGGCAGCGCGTCGCGCGGGGCCTTGCTCGACAGGTCGACGCCGTCCCCGAGGTGGACGTAGATCGCCGGCGCGTTGCCCACGGGCGCCGGCCGGGCCAGCGCGCGCAGCTTCTCGAGCGAGCGCCCGGCGATGTCGCGGGTCTTCTGGTCCTTGTCCTTGGCCGCGGTGGTCAGCGCAGCGATCGCGGCGTCGCGCGCGGCGGCCGGCGTGGTGGCGTCGACCGACTTGCCCAGCGCCAGGGCGGCCACCCGGCGGATCTGCACCTCCTTGTCGGTGCGCAGCCCGTCGGCCAGCGCGCGCACCGCGCGGCCGTCGTGGCTCTTGGCCAGCGCCAGCACCGCGGCCAGCCGGCGCTTGTAGCCGGGCGCGGTCGCCAGCTGCTTGGCCTCGTCGTCGATCACGTCGGCGCGGACCGCGTGCGCCGACGCGACCGCCAGCAGCGTGACCAGACTAGCCGGCAGCGCGCGCACCTTCGTGAAGATATCACGCCGATCGATCGGTCGCCGACGGCGCGAACGGCGCGCGCGCGGCGATCACGCCCGCGTGCGTCCGCATCCCACACCGCGATCGCCGCGCACGGGTGAGCCCCTCGGAGCCTGTCAGGTCTTCGGTCGAGCGCCGGTCGACGAGCCAGGAGTTTCGCGTCCTGGGTGGGGGCCCGATCGGGGCTTGCCCCCGATCGGGGAGGGTTCGGCGACGAACCCTCTGCAACTCAGTCGCCGGTGCCCATGCCGCCCAGCACCGAGCCCTCGCCGGGGCCACCGAGCACGCCGGCGGCGACGATGCGCCGCGCCAGCCGCGCGAACGGCAGCGACTGCAGCCAGATCTTGCCGGGCCCGGTGAGCGTGGCGAAGAACAGCCCCTCGCCGCCGAACAGCGCGCTCTTGAGCCCGCCGACCCACTGGATGTCGTAGTTGACCCGCGGCTCGAACGCCACCAGACACCCGGTGTCGACGCGCAAGGTCTCGCCGGCCGCCAGCTCGCGCGCGACGATCGTGCCGCCGGCGTGGACGAACGCCAGCCCGGTGCCCTCGAGCTTCTGCAGGATGAAGCCCTCGCCGCCGAACAGCCCGGCGCCGACCTTCTTGTTGAGCGCGACGCCGACCTTGATGCCGCGGGCCGCGCACAGGAACGCGTCCTTCTCGCACAAGAGCGTGCCGCCGAGCGCGGCCAGATCCATCGCGACGATCTTGCCGGCGTAGGGCGCCGCGAACGCGACCTTGCGCCGGGCGTTCGACTTGTTTTCGTAGATCGTCATGAACAGCGACTCGCCGGTGATCGCCCGCTTGCCCGCCGCCACCACCTTGGCGAAGAAGCCGGCCTGCTCGGCCTGCCGCGTGCCGTCGCCGAACACCGTCTGCATCTCGATGCCGGGGTCCATGTAGAAGAACGCGCCGGCCTCGGCGACCGCCGCCTCGTTGGGGTCGAGCGTGATCTCGACGAACTGCATCTCCTCGCCGATGACCTCGTAGTCGATCACGTCGGCGGCCATCGGCACCGGCGCCGGGCCCGGCGGCGGCGGCGGCGGCGGTGGCGGCGCGCCGGCGAACGCCTGGGACAGCCACGGCACCTGCAGGATCGGCGTCCACGCGGCCAGCGACGGTCCGTAGACGTAGGCGGTCTGGGTCACCTGGCCGGCGCGGATGAGCCCGATCAGCTGCGGGCCGGTGAGCGGCCCCTGCTGGTTGCCGTTGATGCCGACGTACCAGAGTGTGTTGTCGTTCACACCGCCGACGGTAGCACCGGGCGGACGCGCCGGCCGCCGCGCCGTTCGCGGTACCCTCGGCGGCCGTGCGCTCCGTCTCGCTCGCCGCGCTGATCGCCGCCGTCGCCGCCGCCGCGTGCGGTGACGGCGCGGTCGCGGTGGTCGGCACCCTGGCGATCGATCCGCCGGCGCTGGCGCTGCCGGCCGGTGGCGACGGCGCGGTGACCGTGCGGCTGAGCGATCAGGGCACGCCGCTGGCGTTGCCCGGGCCGGTGACGTGGACCGTGCGCGATCCGCGCGTCGCCGCGGTGACCGGCGACGAGGGCGGCGGCGCGGTGATCCACGGCCTGGCCCAGGGCTCGACGGTGATCACCGCGTCGCTCGGCGACGTCGCCGCGGTGAGCGCGCTGACCGTGACCCCGCCGCTGCTGCTCGCCCTGACCGTGACGCCGCCGGAGCTGACCGTCGCGTCGGGCACCTGCGCCCACTTCGACGCGGTCGGGCGCTTCGGCGACGGCGCCACCGTGGCGCTCGACGGCGGCGACGTCGGCTGGGGCATCAGCGGCCAGGGGTTCAGCGAGGACGGCCGCGGCGGCTTCTGCCCGTTCGGCGTGCGCGGCAGCTTCACGGTGTTCGCCGGGTATCGCGACCAACTCGCCCGCGCCACGCTGATCGTCACGCCGGCCGCGCTCACCGACCTGACGCTGTTCGCCCCGACGATCGCGGTGGCCGGCGGCGATCGCTTCGCCAGCGCGATCGCCACGTTCGCCGACGGCGCCGGCGCGGACGTCACCGGCGACGCCACCTGGTCGTCGAGCGATCCCGCGGTGCTCACGGTCGACGCCGGCCGGATCCACGGCGTCGCCGTCGGCACGGCGACCGTCGCGGTGAGCTACGGCGAGTTCGTGCGCGACGCGATCGTCGAGATCGTGGCGCCCACCGTCACGCCGTGACCGCCGCGGCGATCACGAGCTGCACGACAACGCCGAGCAGCCGGGCGCGCGCCGCGCCCACTCGGGCCGGCGCGCCACCAGGTCGGCGTAGGCGGGATCGACGTCGTACGGGCGCCGCGCCGCGGTCAGCAGCCGGTGCACCGACGCCAGCTCGCCGCCCTCGGCCGCCTCGATCGCGCGCTGCACGAGATAGTTGCGCAGCACGATGACCGGGTTGACCCGGGCCATCCGCGCAGCCCGCGCCGCCAGCCCGCCCGGCTCGCGCGCGGCCCGCACCGCGTAGCGCCGCAGCCACGCCGCCCAGCGCTCGACCACCGCATGCGACGGGTCGCGGTAGAACGCCGGCGCCAGCGGCGCCACCAGGTCGACGTCGGCGAGGGTCGCGGCCGCGGCCAGCGGCACGTCGGCCAGCGCGCGGAAGCCGATCGCGAAGTCGGTCTCGACCGCCGCGAACAGCTCCAGCAGCTCGCGCAACAGCTCGTCGTCGGCCTCGTCGTCGTCGACGCCGGCCCAGGTCACGCCGACCTTCTCCAGCATCAGCGTGCGATACGTGCGCGCGAACGTGCGCCGGTACACCTCGAGCCCGGCGGCCAGCGCGGCGCCGTCGTCGACCAGCGGCGTCAGCGCGCGCGCCAGCTGCGCCAGGTTCCACTGGCCGATGCCGGGCTGGTTGCCGTAGCGGTAGCGCCCGTTGGCGGCGTCGGTGGTGTTGGGCGTGAAGTCGACGTCGAACGGATCGAGCCAGCCGTAGGGCCCGTAGTCGATGGTCAGCCCGAGGATCGACATGTTGTCGGTGTTCATCACGCCGTGGACGAAGCCGACCCGCATCCAGTGCGCGATCATCACCGCGGTGCGCCGGCACACCTCGTGGAACCACGCCACGTAGGTGGCCGGCCCCGGCGGGCCGAGCGCCGGGAAGTGGCGCGCGATCACGTGATCGGCCAGCGCGCGCAGGAGCGCGTGCTCGTCGCGCCACGCGTGGAGCTGGAAGTTGCCGAAGCGGACGAAGGTCGGCGCCAGCCGGGTGACGATCGCGCCCGGCTCGGCGCGTGGCCGGCCGTCGTAGAACATGTCGCGCACCACCTGCGCGCCGGTGCCGACCAGCGCCAGCGCCCGCGTGGAGGGGACGCCGAGGTGGTGCATCGCCTCGCTGCACAGGAACTCGCGGATCGACGAGCGCAGCACGGCGCGACCGTCGGCGCGGCGCGAGTACGGCGTCGGGCCCGCGCCCTTGAGCTGGACCTCCCACGGGCCATCGGGCCCCGCGACCTCGCCCAGCGCGATCGCGCGGCCGTCGCCGAGCTGCCCGGCCCAGGTGCCGAACTGGTGGCCGCCGTAGCCGAGCGCGAACGGCCGCATGCCCGGCACCACGCGGTTGCCGCCCAGCACCGCAGCCAGCGCGTCGTCGTCGCCGGGTCGGCGCGCCAGCCCGATCAGCGCCGCCGCCTCGTCGGACCAGGCCAAGAGCCGCGGCGCCGGCACCGGGCTCGGCGCGACCTCGGCCCAGGCCGCGCCGGGCACCTGCCGCGAATGCGCGCCGCCGCCGCGCGCGCCGGGCAGCGCCGCCACGAACGCGTCGGTCCAGGGGAGCTCGTCGAGGGTGCGCATCGCCGCCACCCTAGCACCCGGCAAACCGGTTGCTGGCCCCGAGGCGCCGCGGTACCACCCGGCATGCTCCGCCGCCTGCTGGTCGCGCCCGTCGTCGTCGTCGTCGCGTGCGCGCCCGCCTACAAGCCGGTCACGCGCAACGTGCGCAGCCAGGACGTCGGCATCGACGATCGTACCCGCCTGACCGCGCGCTTCCTGTGGGACGACGGCACCCCCGAGTACGCGCCGCCCGGCACCTCGCCCGAGGTCGTCACCGACGTCGCGACGCTGGGCCGGCTCGACGATCGGCTGTGCGTGCGGTTCGAGATGCGCACCGGCGCCAAGCACGACGCGCCGTTCGGCGAGTGGAGCCCGAGCATCAACGGCGAGCCGGTGTTTCCCGAGCAGGAGACCGTGACCCAGTCGATCTACTCGGTCGACGGCGAGCGCACGGTGCTCGACGCCGCGTACCTCGCGCCCGAGGCCGCCGGCGCGCTGACGATCACCGAGCCGACCACCGATCAATACGCGGTCATCCACCGCGCCGCGTGGTTCTGCCCGACCGCCCAGGCCCCGCGCCTCGAGTTCAAGCTGCGCCGCACCTACAACTCGCTCAAGGCCACGCAGGGGTTCATCTGGAACCTGCTGTGACGCCGCCGCGCCGGATCACCGTCGTCGGCGCCGGCGTCATCGGGCTGACCACCGCCCTCGACCTGGCCGCCGCCGGTCACGACGTCACCGTGCTCACCGCCGACCCGCCGGCCGCCACCACCTCGGCGATCGCCGGCGCGATCTGGTTCCCGTACCAGGTCGGCCCGCCCGACCGCGCGATCCGCTGGGCCGCGCGCACCCGGGCGCGCTGGGCCGCGCTGGCCGCCGACCGCGCGGCCGGCGTCGACGTGATCACCGGCTACGAGCTGGCCGCGACCGCCGATCCGCCGTGGTGGCTGGCCGCGATCGACGACGCGCGCTGGGGCCCGACGCCGCTGCCGGGCGCGCCGACCGGCTGGCGCTTCACCGCGCCGCGCATCGAGCCGGCGCTGTTCTTGCCGTGGGCGGTGGCCCGGCTGCCGCGGCCGCTGGCGCATCGGCGGGTCGCGCGCCTGGCCGACGTCGACGGCGACCTGGTGATCAACTGCACCGGCCTGGCGGCGCGCGCGCTCACCGGCGACGCCGCGCTGGTCGGCCTGCGCGGGCAGATCGTGATCACCGCGCCCGGCGGCTGCGACCTCGCGACGACGATCGCCGACGAGCGGCCGCCGGGCCCGATCTTCTACGCCATCCCGCGGCGCGACGAGCTGGTGCTGGGCGGCACCGCCGAGGTCGCGGCCGACGACGATCCGCGCGCCGTCGACGCCGCCGTGCGCGCGCGCATCCTGGCCCAGGCCGCGGCGCTGGGCCTGACGCCGGGGCCGGTGCGCGGCGATCGGGTCGGCCTGCGCCCGACGCGCCCGACGGTGCGGCTGGAGCGCGACGTCGCCGATCCGCGGATCGTCCACCACTACGGCCACGGCGGCGCCGGCTACACGCTGGCCTGGGGCTGCGCCGAGGACGTGGTCGCGCTGATCGATTCGTGCGCACAATAGGCGCCATGGCCACCGACCGCCTGCTCCCGATCTGCGATCTGCTGATGGCCGCCGCCCACGCCGACGGGCGCCTCGATCAGCGCGAGGCCGACGTGGTGCGCGAGCTGCTGGCCGATCTGGTCGACGGCGCGCTGCCGCCCGCGGTCGACGCGCGGATCGCCGGCTTCGATCCCAAGGCGTTCACGCTCGCCACCGCCGCGGCCGCGTTCCGCGGCGATCCGCTCGACGAGCGCAAGCGCCTCTTGTACCTGGTCGACGCGGTGCAAGAGGCCGACGACGAGCTCGACCTCGCCGAGAGCAGCTTCCTGGCCGCGCTGGCCAAGGCGCTCGAGGTGCCGGCCGACGCGGTGGCCGGCCTGACGCTCGAGGTCGAGGTCGAGGAGCTCAAGCAGGCGCTGGCCACGGTGCGCCGCGGGCCGCCGCCGATCCCGGGCCGGCGCGGCGACGACGTCGACGTCGATCTCGACTGATCACGATCGATCAGCGCTGATCGCGACTGATCGATCTGCACGCCGCGCCGCAGATGCGGCGATCGCGCGCCCACGCGCGCGCCCGCGCTCGGTAGCTTCCGGCGCATGCGCACCTCGTCGTCATCGATCGTGTTGGTCCTGGTCCTCGCCGCGTGCGGCGGCAGCGGCGGCGGCGGCGGCCCCGACGCCAGCGGCGGCCCCGACGGCGCGCTCGCGATCGACGCGCCGCTGCCGATCGACGCGCCGCTGCCGATCGACGCGCCGGTGGTGGTGCCGACGACGATCGTCATCAGCGGCAAGGCCACCACCCAGGAGCTGAGCGGCACCTCGCCGGTGGCCGGCCTGGCGGTCGCGGCGTTCCGCGCCGGCGACGACGCGACGCCGCTGGCGACCGCGACCACCGACGCCCAGGGCAACTACAGCCTCAGCGTCACCGCCAACGGCGCCAGCCTCGACGCGTACCTGCGCGCGACCAAGACCGGCTTCGTCGACCTGTACCTGTATCCGCGGGCGCCGCTCGACGGCGACTTCGCGGCGGCCAACCTCGACATGCTGACGATGGCCAATGTCGGCTTCCTCAACACGCTGGCCGGCGGCGGCCAGCAGGCGGGCAAGGGGCTGATCGGCCTGACCGTCACCGACGCCGCCGGCGCGCCGGTCGCGGGGGCGACGGTGTCGTCGACGCCGGCCTCGGGCAACGCCCGCTACACCAGCGGCGGCCTGCCCAGCTCGACGGCGACCGCCACCGCCGCCGACGGCGTCGCGTTCCTGTTCAACGTGCCCGGCGCGGTGACCGTCACCGCCACCAAGGCCGGCATGACGTTCCGCGCCCACCTGGTCACCGCCCGCGCCGACAAGTTCACCACGACCACCGTCGCGCCGTGAGCGCGCGGCGGCCCGCGATCAGCGCCGGCCGAGCTCCCAGCCGAGGTTGACCGTCGCGAAGGGCTGGATCGGCAGGCCGTCGTACGCGCGGCCATCGACCGCGGCGTCGGCCGAGGTCCACGCCAGCACGGCGAGCCCGACCCACGGCTGCACGTAGAAGCCGGCGCGGGTCGGGTGCCAGTGGTAGCCGGCGATCAGCTCGGGCGAGACCGTGCTCAGGTCGCCGCGCGCGCCGGGCGCGTCGTCGTGGGTGTAGCGCAGCCGCAAGTAGCGCAGCGCGCCGCCCACCAGCCAGCCGTCGCGGCCCGGGAAGTAGCGCAGCACGTAGATCGCGGCGCTCGGGCGGACCCGCAGGTGGAAGCCATCGTTGCCGCCCACCTGGACCGCGGGGTCGGGCACGTCGAGCGCGAAGCTGGCGACGGCGATCCGCCACGGCGAACCCGCGGGCCGCACGCCCACCTGCAGGCCGTAGCCGCCGCGGATCAGCGGCAGCGGATCGGCCTCGACGTGGAGCTGGGGCGGGTCGGCCGCGGCGCCGGTGGCGAGCGCGGCGACGAGCGGCAAGACGATGGCGGCGCGATGCACCCGGCGAGCGTGGCCGCGATCGGGCGCGGACGCGACGGGCCAGGTGGCCTATTGCCGGCGCGGCCGGCGTGCGGCTGAGCATGATCTGCTCACCGTCGGCGACGACGCGCGGCCGCCGCGCAGGGCCTGCTCACGATCGCGGCGATCCGCGAGGCGGGCCGCGCGGTTGGCGGCGGCACGTCGCGTGCACTCGGGCCTCGCATGCCTCGCATGCCCAACCCGACTCGTCCCGCCCGTCGATCGATCGCGTGGCCCGCGATCGCCCTCCTCGCCCTCGGCCTCGCCGCCGGCGGGTGCAAGTCCAAGCCCGACGACGCGCCGGCGTCACCCAGCGCCAAGCCGGGCGCAGCGACCAAGGCGAGCGGCGGCGCGCTCGGCGGCGCGTGCGATCGCCGCGAGCGCGAGAAGGTGTGCGCCGAATACCGCGGCGCCTACGCCAAGCCGGCCCGGATCGAGGAGGAGTGCGCGGCGCAGAAGGCGCCGTTCCTCGCCGCCGGTTGCCCCAAGGACGGCGCCGTCGGACGCTGCACCCGGGGCGCGGGCACCGCGAGCCAGACCGACACGCTGTTCTACGCGCCGATGACCCGCGAGACCGTCACCGCGATGTGCACCGACGGCGTGGTCGGCGACGCGTGAGCGGTCACGGCGTGAAGGGCTGATCGATCACCGGCGTCGCGTGGCGCACGCCCCACCGCGCGAGCACCTGGTGGGCCTGCTGGCGCACCAGGTACCGGCGCACCAGCGGCTGGCCGGTGCCGCTGATCGTCGCGAACCCGGGGTCAGCCAAGAGCCGCGCCAGCAGCCGACGGTTGGCGGCGGTGGGGAAGTGCGCCAGCGCGGCCACGCCCTGCTCGCGGCGCCACACGTCCTTCGACGCGATCCAGCTCCGCGCGAGCTTCTCGAGCTCGGCGTCGACCGGCAGGTAGAACCACACCGCGCTGCCGCCGTACAGCGCCCGGAACGCCGGCGCGTCGACGGGCAGGTCGATCTGGTGGGCCCGGGTCGCGGTCGAGGTCGCGGCCGCCCGCACCGCGGCGAGCGCCGCCGCGCGCTGATCGAGCACGGTGAAGCGGCGATCGAACAGCGGCCCGACGGTGGCGCCGTCGAGCACCACCGCCGCGCGCTCGCCGCGCCGCAGCGCCAGCGCCGCCTGGCCGTAGGCCCGATCGTCATCGACGCGGCGCTTGCCGTCGACCAGGAACAGCAACAGCTCGGCGTGGCGCGCTTGCCAGGTCAGCGGATCGGCCGCCCCCTGGGGGATCGCCACGATCACCTGCGCGACCGGCGCGCCCTTGAGCGCCTCAGCCACCTGCACCGTGACGTCGTACCAGCCCGCCTGCCCCGGGGCCGTCCGGGTCGCGACCGCCGCCACCTGTCCGCGCACCACCAGGTCGGCGTCGGCGGTCATCCACTCGACGCTGTCGGCCATGTTGATCTCGGCGACCGCGACCCGCGGGGCGATCACAGCGAGCATCAGGGACAGCAAGCAAGTTGGCGCGCGCATCGTGGCTGAGACGCACGAGCCGCCCCGCGGATCTCTCGTGCCGCGCGCCGCAACCCCGCGAGACTCCGTGCGCCTGGTCGGCTCGCCGGATTTACATGCAACACCTCACCCCGGCGCGGTCATCTGGGCGTGTTCGATCCAGCGTACCTCGCGGCTCACCCGTTCCCCGGCGCCGAGCCGGCGCCGCCGTCGGGACCAGCCCCGGGACGGCGCACCCTGACGGCGGCGTTGCCCGCCACGCGCCGGCGCGCCGAGCGCGGCGGAGAGGGCCCGAGCGCGCCGGTCGGCGCACCTCGGCCAATTCCGGCGGGCGACGATCCGTTCGGCGTGCACCTGCCCACGTCGGCGTCCGGCCCGGCGGTCGACCCGCGCCTCGAGGGCGTGCTGCGCCAGATCGCCGATCGGATCCACGCGGCGGCCGAGGCCCACGAGCGGGCGTACCACCAGCGCCACGGCAGCAACCGGGGGCGCGTGATCGGCGCGATCTCGGAGGTCGCGGCCGAGGGCCGCGAGGCCGTGAACGACGGTGTCGATCAGGTGCTCGACCTGTGGCACCAGGTGCGCGGAGGCGGCGGCGAGGCGACGCCGGCCGCGCCGCGGGTCGACGCGCACGTCGAGATGCCACCGTTGACAATCTGGGAGGAGCCGCTCGGGCACCTGGCTCGCGCGCACGCCGCGATCCGTCGGGGGGACCCCGCCGTGGCCGAGCACGACCTCGCGGCGCTGCGCGACAGCTGCGCGCGCGCGCAGGCGCGCTTCCACCAGTACATGGATCGCGTCGGCGCCGGCGCCGACACCACCGCGTCGGCGCTGGAGGGCGTGGTGATGGCGTCGACGATGGCGATCTCGATGCTGAGCGGCGCCGCGATGGTGGGCGCCAGCACGGTGGCGGTGGGCGCGCTCAGCGGCGCGGGTGCGATGGCGGCGACCGCGGTGATGGGCGGGGCACGCCGCGGCTCCGAGATGCGCCACGGGCTGCGGCGCGAGATGGATCTGCTCGGCCTGATCGAGACCGCGGGGCAGGAAGGGTTGTCGACGATGGTCAGCGCGCTGCTCGGCGGCGTGGCGAGCCGGCGCATGTTCACCACGATCGGGCGCCGCGCCGCGGCGACGATGACCGCCGAGGAGCTCGCGCAGCTCCCGGTGGCGCCGGGCGCCAGCCTCGACGAGCTCGGCCGCGCCGCGGCGACCCGGCTGCAGCACGTGTGGGTCGAGACCCGCTCGGTGGGGCTGCAAGCGCCGGTGAGCGTGGCGCTGCGCGCGGCGTTGAGCGATGCCCAGCGACCGCGGTCGATCGGCGAGCTGGTCGAACGCGTCGGCGCGGAGCTCGCGATGGGCGGCGGGCTGGCGGTCATCATCACGCTGTTGCTCGGCCACGGTCGCACGGCGCCGCGCGCCGGCGCGCCTCACGCCGGCGCGGCGCCGCCCCCGGCATCCGGCGGGCACGCGGCGCCGGCACCACACCCGGCGCCCGCCCCCGGGACGCGCACGGCGGGCGAGCGCAACGCGGTCCTACCGCCAGCGCCGTCGGCGCCGCGGCCACCCGCGCACGTGATGGAGATGCCGGCGGTGCCAGCCCACTCGCAGGCCGGCGATCCGGTGCCGGCCGCCTGGCTGGCTGGCCCGGTGCGCGCCGGTGGCCCGCGCCAGCCAAACCACGTGCAGGAGCTGCCCATGGCGCTGCCGCCGCCGCGGCAGACCCAGCACGGACTCGCGCCGCCGACCGACGTTGCCCTCGAGCCCACACTCGTCCAGCCAGGCACCGAGCCCACGCTCGTCCAGCCGGGCACCGAACCCACGCTCGTCCAGCCAGGCACCGAGCCCACGCTCGTCCAGCCGGGCACCGAGCCCAGCCCGGCCATCTCCCCGCTGCGCGACACCCCTGGGCACCGCGGGCCCGGCGAGGTCGGCTACTTGCTGCAGGCGTACCGCGCGCTCAACAGCGTCGACCCGGCGGCCGCCGAGCAGCTGCTGCGCGGCCGTGGCTTCGACTCGGTCGCAGAGCTGCTGGTGTACGAGCAACGCGCCGCTGCGTACTGGTCGCGGATGCGCGCCGAGGCCGGCACGCCCGACCCGTCGCTCAACAAGCCGCCCCGCTGAGCGGCGCCGATCACGGCCCCGGGCAGACCTTGGCCCAGCGCGCGGCCAGCGCGGTCCACGCGGCCTCGCTGCCGTGGTCGCGATCGAGCGCGGCCTTGGCCTTGGTCCAGCCGTCGCTCGAGCACTCGGTCAGGCTCGGCGCCGCCGGCATCTCCGTCCGCGCCTTCTCGGCCGCGGTCACCGCCATCGTCGCGTGGCGCATCGGCACGTCGAAGCTGCACAGCCGCGCCAGCTCGGTCGCGGTCGGGTGGCTGGCCACCCAGGTGCACGCCTCGGCGGGATCGGTGTTGGCGGCCAGCGCGGCCTTGGCGTTGGCGAGGTGGGTGGCGGCCTCGTCCTTTTCGAGCTTGTCGACGACGTTGTCGACCTTCTTGGCGGCGGCCTCGACCTTGGCCTTGCCGTCGTCGCAGGCGGCGATCGCGAGGAGGAGGAGCACGGCGGACAGCGTTCGCGTCATGGCCGCATCGTGCCATCGAATCGATCGCGTCAGAACCTGGACGTGCGTCGGTCGAGCACCGATCGACGCGCCGGGGGGCTCGGCGACGAGCCCCCTGAAACTCAATAGCGCATCCACCGCCACAGCTCGCGCATGCTGGGGCGCTTGCCATACATCAGGATGCCGACCCGGTAGATCTTGGCCGCGACCCGCGCCACCACCACCGTCGACGCGACCAGGATCGCCATGCTGAGCAACAGCTCGCCGATCGAGGCCCCGCCGAGCAGCCAGCGCATCGGCATCAGCACCGGCGACGAGAACGGCACCAGCGTCAGCGCGCGGGCGGCCCCGCTGCGGGGCGCGCTGGCCACCAGCTGCACGCACAGGACCGGCACCACCAGGAGCATCGCCACCGGCGTCTGCACCTGCTGCGCCTCCTGATCGCTCGACACCATCGCGCCGACCGCCGCGTACATCGCGGCGTAGAAGAAGTAGCCGAGCACGAAGTACACCAGCACGACGGCGACGTCGATCGCGCGCAGCGAGGGCACGTTCCAGTTGCCGGCTTCGACGCCGAACACGCCGAGCAGCTCGCCGCGGTACTTCATCGACAGCATCGCCATGCCGACCCACACCGCCACCTGCACCAGCCCGACCGCGCCGACGCCGAGGATCTTGCCCAGCATCAGCGCCCGCGGCTTGGCGGCGGCGACCATGATCTCGACGACGCGGTTGGTCTTCTCCTGGACCACGCTGCGCAGCACGTTGACCGCGTACAGGATGATCGCCATGTACAGGATCAGCATCGCCGCGTAGCCGACGATCATCACCGCCATGCCCGACGAGCCGCCGGCCTCGCCGGTGGGCTGGGTCGCCGCGAACGGCACCGGCGCGAGCACGCTCGCGAGCTGGTCGTCGGGCACGCCGGCCGCGCGCGCGCGCAGCGCCTGGGTCACCTGGGTCACCACCTGCGCCAGGATCGCCATCGCCATCGCGTTGGCGGCGTTGCGGCCCTGGTAGGTGACCGTGCCGCCGGCCGGCGCCTCGGGCGGGATCACCAGGAAGCCGTCGATCTGATCGTCGGCGACGCGCTTGCGCAGCGCGACCTCGTCGTCGGGCGCCGGCGCCAGCTCGGCCTTCCACTTCAACACGCCGAGCGCGACCACCACCGCCGGGCCGACCTGGTGGGTCGGGCTGCGATCGACCACCTGCACGCGCGCGCTGTTGTCGACGGTGCGCCCGATCAGCGCCGGCAGCACGATCGTCGCCACCATCAGCACCGGGCCCAGGAGCGTCACCACGATGAACCACGGCGAGCGCACGCGCTCCAGGAACTCGCGGCGGGCGATCACCAGCCAGTCGGGGCGGCCGGCGCGACGCGGCGCGGTCATCGGGTGGCCTCGGGCATCGCCGGGACTCTACACCGCCCGCGCGCGGGCGCACGGTTGGCGCGCCGCGCGTGCGCGCGACAGCGTGTCCTCGCCGCCGGCGACCGCCGGCGGCCCGGGCTGATACGATCGGATCGATGTCGTCATGGATCGTGCCATCGAGGTCGGCGCGCGGCGCGCGCGTGTTCATGGCCCTCGCGCTCGGCGCCGCGGCGTGCAAGGGCAAGGGCAAGAGCGCGCCCGCCACCGGCGCCGCAGGCCCCGCGAGCCCCAACGACGCCGGCGCGGTCACCGGGGTGCCCGCGTCCGACGCTGCGCCCGCCGCGGCACCGCCGACCGACGCGGCCTCCGCCGCACCCGCTGGACCGACCACCGCCGCGCGCTCGCTGCGCGGGCAGGTGCCGCTGACCTTCGCCGTCTCGTCGCTGGTCAAGAACCCATCGAAGAGCCCGCATGATCTGATCGACGGCTCGCTCGCGACCGCCTGGAACTCGCGCACCGGCGACCTGGTCGGCGCGTGGCTCGCGGTCCGGGTGCCAGCCGCGGCCCACGTCGCCGCGCTGCGCATGACCATCGGCGCGACGGCGCCGGCCACTGCGGCTGGCGATCCGTTCACCATGAACCACCGCATCAGCCGCGTGCGGGTGACGCGCGACGGCGCGCTGGTCCGCGAGGTCGACCTCGATCCGGAGGTGCGCGCCCCGCAAGACCTGCCGATCGACGGACCGGGCGGGGACTACAAGATCGAAGTGCTCGCCACGATCGCCGGCAGCAAGCCGACGTGGCGCGAGGTGTGCGTGTCGGAGCTCGACGTGCTCGGCACCGCGCCGGCCACCCCGGGCGAGCACCCGGCGGTGGTGGCGATCGGCTCACTCGACACCGAGCCGGTGGGCGAGGACGCGCTGGCGCTCCACGCGCTCGCGCCGGTCGCGTCGCTGGGGGAGGTGTGCGCCGCCAGCGGAGTGTCGGCGGCCGAATGCGGGAACATGAAGTACGAGCCCGCCTACCCGACCCTGGCGCCACCGTCCCTGACGCCGCCGCCGGGCTGGAGCCAGGCCACGCTGATCGGCGCCGGCGCCGGCGGTCCAGACTGCCAGCTCGTGATCGGAGTAGGGGACACGCTCTTCGCCAGCAAGGTCGGCGGCAACTGCGCTGCGCCGGTCGTCGATCCACACGCGAGCGCGCTGGTCGACGCGATCCCCGGCGGCGACCTCGAGCTGCTGGTGCGGCTGCGCCACGACGTGCCCCGCGATCCGAACGCGCTCCCGCCGGTCCGTGGCCGCGCCCCCGACCTGTCGTACGAGACCGTTCGGGTGTGCGGGGTCACCGCCGCCGGCCTCCCCGGCTGCACCGACGCCCTCGTCGTCGCCGGCATCAGCGAGGCCCCCGAGGACGACGATCCCGAGCCGGTCGCCACCACGACCTGGTCGCTGGGCGTCAGCGTCGCCGCCGGCGCGCTGACCGTGCGCCCGGGCAAGGGCGAGTATCACTACGATGGCCCCGAGCCGGCGGAGGTCGGCCGCTACCGTGTCCGGCTCTGACCCATCGTGTCCGGCGCACCGCTGTCGCGCCGCCGCTGCGCGTGCGACAACCGGCCGGTGACCCCGCACGTCGGCTGGCGCCCGCTCGAAGTCCCCGACCCCGCCCAGGGCGTCACGATCCCGGTCCACGTGCTCTACCCGACCGACGCGCCGTCGAGCCCGGTGGCGTTCGGGCCGTACGCGCTCGAGCTGGCGCGCGCCGCGCCGATCGCCGGCGCCGGCCTGCCGGTGGTGGCGATCTCCCACGGCCAGACCGGCACGCCGTGGAGCCACCGCGGCCTGGCCGCGCACCTCGCCCGCGCCGGCTTCGCGGTGGTGCTGGTCGAGCACCCCGGCGACTCGCGCCGCGATCCCGGCCTGGCCGGCACCGCCGCCAACCTGGCCAACCGCCCGCGCCACGTCCGGCTCGCGCTCGACGCGGTGTTCGCCGACGCGACGCTGGCGCCGACGCTGGCGCCGGGCCGCGCCGCGGTGATCGGCCACTCGATCGGCGGCTACACCGTGCTCGCGTGCGCCGGCGGCCACCCGCTGGCGCTGCCCAACCAGGCCGCCGACGGCGTCGCGCGCCCGGTGCCGGTCGAGCCCGACCCGCGGATCGTCGCGGTCGCGCTGCTCGCGCCGGCGCTGCCGTGGCTGATGGCGCCGGGCGCGCTCGCCGACGTCCGCGCGCGCGTCTACGCCCGGGCCGGCGCGCTCGACGAGCTGGCGCCGCCGTACGTCATCGAGCGGATCCTCGGCGGCCTGCCGTCGACGACGCCGCTCGACTACCAGGTCGTCCCCGGCTGCGGCCACTTCGGCTTCCAGTCGCCGTTCCCGCCGGCGCTCGCGCAGCAGCCTGGGTTCGCGCCGGCGCACGATCCGCCCGGCTTCGATCGCGCCGCGTACCAGGCGCAGCTCGCCGCCGAGCTCGCCGCGTCCCTGACCGCCGCGCTGGCGGCGTGAGCGCCTGACGCGCGTCAGCGGACGGCGTCGTGGCGGGCCGCGACCTCGGCCTGCTCGCGGCCGACCCGCTCGACGAAGATGTCGTGCAACGACGGCGTCACGACGTCGAAGCGGCGCAGCGCGACGCCGGCGCCGACCAGCGCGAGCAGCAGGCGCTGGGCCTCGACCCCGGCCGCCAGCTGCACCTCGCGATCGAGCGCGTGATCGACCGGCGGCGGCAGCACCAGCGCGGCGTCGGCCAGCACCGGCGCGGCGGCCACCGCGGCGGCCTCGTCGCGGAAGCCCAGCACGACCCGGCCCTCCTCGGCGGCGGCCCGCTTGATCGCGGCCAGCCCGCCGTCGAGCACCTTCTTCCCGCGGGCGATGATGCAGATCTGCTCGCAGATCTTCTCGGCCTGCTCCATCTGGTGGGTCGAGAACAGCACGGTCTTGCCGGCGTCGCGCAGCTCGTGGACCACCTCGCGCAGCACGTCGGCGTTGATCGGATCGAGGCCGCTCCACGGCTCGTCGAGGATCACCAGCTCGGGCTCGTGGATCAGCGCGCTGGCGAACTGCACCTTCTGCTGCATGCCCTTGCTGAGATCCTGGACCTTGTTCTTCTCCCACTGCCCCAGGCCCAGCCGCTCGAGCCACGCGCGCGCGCGGGCCCGGGCGTCGGCGGCGGTCAGCCCGCGCAGCTCGCCGAAGAACGCGATCATCTCGCCCACCGGCATCTTGGGGTAGAGGCCGCGCTCCTCGGGCAAGAAGCCGATGCGCTGCGCCGCCGCGCCGCCCGGCGGCAGCGCGCCGAACAGCTCGATCGTGCCGGCGTCAGGCGCGATGATGTCGTTCATCATGCGCAGCGTGGTCGACTTGCCGGCGCCGTTGGGCCCGAGCACGCCGTAGATCACGCCGGTCGGCACCTCGAACGACAGGTCGTCGACCGCGGTGTGGTTGCCGAACCGCTTGACCACCCCGGCGATGCGGACCGCCAGCGTCACGCCGCGGCGACCCCGGCGACGTCGCCGGCCAGGAGCTCGAGCACCGCCATCCGCACCGCGACGCCCCAGCTGACCTGCTCGAGGATCACCGCGCGGCCGCTGTCGGCCACGTCGGGCGCCAGCTCGACGCCGCGGTTGATCGGCCCGGGGTGCATGACGATCGCGTCGGGCTTGGCGTAGGCCAGCGTGCGCGCCGACAGGCCGTAGGTCTTCGAGAACTCGCGCGGGTTGGCGAACCGCGGCGCCTCGCCGGCGGTGCGCTCGTGCTGCACCCGCAGCATCATCACGACGTCGGCGCCGTCGAGCGCGTCCTCGAGCTTGGTGGTCACCCGGCTGCGTGCGCGGGTCAGCTCGCCGCCCAGCTCGGTCAGCCCCGGCGGCAAGAGCGTCCACGGCGCGCACAGCCGCACCCGGGCGCCCAGCTTGGTCAGGCACAAGAGGTTCGAGCGCGCGACCCGCGAGTGCGCGAGGTCGCCGACGATCGCCACCTCGAGGCCGTCGATCTGGCCCTTGGCCCGACGCATCGTCGCCGCGTCGAGCAGCGCCTGGGTCGGGTGCTCGTGCTGGCCGTCGCCGGCGTTGACCACCGCGCAGCGCAGCGTCTTGGCCAAGAGGTGGGGCGCGCCGCCCATCGCGTGGCGCACGACCACGACGTCGGGGCCCATCGCGTCGAGGTTCTTGGCGGTGTCGAGCAGCGTCTCGCCCTTGGCCGCCGAGCTGGTCGACGGCGAGATGTTGACCGCGTCGGCGCTGAGCCGCTTGGCCGCGATCTCGAACGACGTCCGCGTGCGGGTCGAGTTCTCGAAGAACAGGTTGATGACCGTCTTGCCGCGCAAGGTGGCCAGCTTCTTCACCGGCTCGGCCGCGCTCGCCATGTGGCGATCGGCCAGGTCGAGGACGACGCCGATGTCGGCGGCGTCGAGATCGGCGATGCCGACCAGGTGGCGGTGGGCGAACGAGGCGGATCGCGGGGCCACGCCGACGGAGTAGCCCGGCCGGTGCCGCGCGGTCAAGCGGCGGGGATCGCGGTCGCGGGGACCGACGCGGGGTGAGCTACGGCACCCGCTTGACGATGTGGATGCCGAACTGGGTCTTGACCACGCCGACCTCACCCGGCTTGAGTCGCAGCGCGAGGTCCTTGAACGGCTTGACCATCGGCGCGTCGGCGTCGACGTCATAGCTGTCGCCGCTGTCGGCGGTGCCGGGATCCTCGGAGTACTGCTGCATCAGCGGCTCGATCGCCGCGCCCTTGGCCAGCTGGGCCTTGAGCTTGCCGACCAGCGCCTCGAGCTGCGCGCGGCTGCGCTTCATGCCGCGCGGATCTCCGTTGGAGAGGTCGGCCCACGACAGCAGCACGTGCTTGACGTTGACCGTGCCGGTGCCCGGCGGCCGCGCCAGGATCGCCACGGACTCGAGCGGATCGGGCGGCGGCGGCGGCACCCGCAGCATGACGTGGTAGCCGAAGCGGGTGCGCACGACGCCGGCCTCGCCGACGTCGAGCCGCAGCGCCAGCGCCGTGAACTCGGCCACGAACGTGCCGTTGGCCTCGACGGTGTACGCCGCGCCGTCCTTCGAGCCGGGATCCTCGGAGTGCTCGCGCATCAGCGCGTCGATGCGCTCGGGCGCCTTGGCCAACGTCGCCGCCAGCTCTTGCGCCAGCGCCGCCGCCTGGGCGTTGGTGCGCGCCTTGGCCCGCGGGTCCATGCGCCCGGCGTAGGTCGCCTCGAGCGCGTCCCACGCGATCAGCACGTGCTTGATCTCGACCGGCCCCGGCCCGGCGGCGCGCGCCAGGATCGCGTGGCTGTCGACGTCGACGTCGGCGGCCAGGGACGGCAGCGCCTCGGCGCAGCTCGACACGATGCCGGTCGCGCCCAGCTTGGCGGTGCACGACCGCGCCCGCTCGCCGACGGTGGCCTCGACGCACACCGGCCCCGCCGCCTGGCCGCCGCACGCCACCAGCTGGTACTGCGTCCAGCTGCTCTCCTTGCCGCCCTTCGGCGTGTACGCGTACGCGACGCTCAGCTCGAGCGCCGCCGCGGTCATGCCGGCCAGCTTGACCACCCGCACCTTGGGCGCCTGCCTGGTGACCCGCTCGCAGTCGCCGTCGGCGCACACCGCCAGCGGCAGCGCCCGCACCGGCGACCGCCACGTCTTGCCGCCCGCCGTCACCACCATCGCGTAGCGCACCAGCGCGTCGGTCTTGATCGCGTACACCTCCGCCGCGCCCACGCCCTTGAGCTTCGCCTGCCCGACCCGCGCGCACGCCACGTCCGCCGGCAGCGCGTCGCGCAACGCCGCGCACGCCGCCGCCACGTCGGCCACCGCCGTCATCGGCGCCGCCGTCGGCCGATCGGCGCGGGCGCTGGCGGGGACGGCGGCGATCAGCAGGGCGAGCGCGAGGACGAACGGGCGCAGCATCCGGCGAGGATGCCACGCCCGGCGGGCGTCAGAACGCCGTCTGGCCCGCGTTCAACGCGCCCCAGGTGCTGGCCGGGCCGGCGCCCGTGGACCAGTCGGCCTTGTCGTTGTCGTCCGTGTTGTCGATGCGCTGGATAGACGAGCCGGCGGCAGTGGCCCCGGTGGCGTTGAGATCGTCGGCCGCGTTGGTGCGGAACACCGTGTCAAGGTAGGTCGCCAGCATCGGCGACCACTGGTTCGCGGCGCCGACCGCCGCCGCCTGGGTCTCAGTCGCGGTAGCGGTCGAGATGCCAGCGGGGTCGTCTGAGAGGAAGACCGCATCGATGATCGTGCCGAGGTTGTTGTAGAGCGTAAAGACGTTGTCGGTGAAGGTGAGGCCGGTGTCGCTCGAGTAGAAGTCGTAGGCGCCGTCGAAGTTGGTGCTGAACATCGCCTGCGGCTGCTGGTTGGGCGCGGTGGTCTCGTTGGCGGCGGTGCCCGGGTTGCAGACCGCGCCGTTGGCCATGTGCACGACGATCAGGTCGTTGGTGGCGACGGTGAACGTCGGGAAGGTCACCAGCGTGGCCGTGTCGCGCTCCTGCAGGCGATAGCCGGTCATCGATCCACCCGAGACCACGCGGAGCTCGATCAGATCGCACGCGGTGGTGCCGTTCGTGATGTTGGCGTTGACCTCGTTGATGCGCACGACCGCGAGCACCTGGAAGCCGGTGAACGTGGCGGTGTTCGGCGTGCCCAGCGCGGTGCCCTGCTGGTCGGTCACCGTGTTGGCGACGGTCACGGTGTAGGCGGTGCCGCCGGTCTGCGCGCTGGTGGTCAGCGTGACGGTGCGGCCGCTGACGGTCGCCGCCGACGCCGTCAGGCCGTTGTCGAACGTGAACTGCGAGCCGTTGGCCATCACGCTGCCGGGCGCGACGTTGCGGCTGAAGGTCACCACCAGCTGGGTGGCCGACGCCGCCGCGGCCGACGCGACCGTCGGCGCCGGGCAGCCGCTCAGGGTGATGTCGCTGGCCACGTAGGCCGGCATCTGCGCCATCGCGTTGAAGCGGAACACCGGCACGTTGTTCAGCGTGAAGTTGCAGCCGGCGACCAGATCGATCGAGCTACGCAGCGCGGCCGGGATGCGGATCATGAAGTTCGCGTCGCTGGCGATCCCGGTCGTCGCGATCGGGGCCCGTTCGAAGCCGGTGCCGCTGGCGAGGAACGCGCCGCTGACCGAGCCGCTCAGGTCGAACAGCTCGCTCTCGTAGTTGCCCAGCGCGGTCACGACGTCGGCCGCCGCGGTCAGGTCCTGCACCAGCGGGTTCACGTCGACGCCGGTGGCGCTGCGGCTGAAGCCGGTGATGGCTCTCGCCATCTTGAGGCCGTTGAGCGTCGCGAGCTCGGTGATCGTGAAGCTCACGACGTCGCCGACGGCGGGCACCGGGCTCAGCATCGCCGGGTCGACCGCGACGTACAGCGCCGGGCCCGCCTGCTCGGCCTGGATGTTGAAGCCGATCGGGTCGTTGGTCGGCGAACCGATCGCCGGCTTCACGTAGGTGACGGTGGCGAGCGTGATGGGCAGGCTGAGGCCGGTGCCATCGGCGGTGCCGCGCGCCGCGGTGATCTCGGCCGACGTCATCGGCGCGGTGTTCGCGTCGGTGGCGACCGCGTCGATCGAGGTCGCGTCGATCGTGCCAGCGTCGATCATCGCCGCGTCGACGTCCGTGGCGTCCGGGTTCATCGCGTCGGGCAACGCCGCGTCCGGGTCCGCCGCGTCGGCGACCGCGCCGTCGACCGGCCGCGCATCGACCGGATGGTTGTGGGAACTGTCGTCGCCGCACGCGGCGAGCAGCATGGTGCCCACCAGGGACACGAACACGATCGGCCATCGACGAGCCGAGGCAAGGGTACGCATGGGCGCGTTGTACCCGATCTGGATGGCAGCGGCGTCGCGTCATTCGACCGCGGGAGGCCGCGAGGTGTCTACCAATGAGACCAGCCACTTAGCCACTTGGCCCCGGCCCTCGACGCCGGGACCTCGACGTCCCAGCGCGCGTGCGGATCCAGCCACCTGGCGCTGGCCGGCGGCGTGCATGATGGGAGGTCCATGCCCAACTCGACGATCGAACGCCGCGCGCCGCGCCGCCTGCTCGGCGCCCTGATGATGGCGCTCGTCGCCCCCACCGCGTGCGGCGGCGGCGACGGCCCCGCCGGCGGCCCCGACGCGACCGCGCTCGACGCGCCGACCGCCCCCGACGCATCGACCGCGCCCGACGCGCCGGCCGGCGGGTGCAGCGCGAGCGATCTGGCCGCCTGCGCGTACGACCCGCCCGGCGACTACGCCGAGCTGCCGGTCATCTTGCGCGACGTCACGTACACCGACGTCAGCGGCCAGTCGCGGACCGTCGAGATCGCGCTGCACCGCCCCAGCGGCGCGCCCCAGCCGTGGCCCGTGGTGATCTGGTCGCACGGCGGCGCCGACGGCACGACCTCGGCCGTGAACGTCGGCGCCGAGTGGGGGCGCGCGTTCACCGCCGCCGGTTACCTGTTCATCGGCATCGCGCACCGCGGCCGCGACCAGGCGTCGCGCGAGCAGATGTGCACGCACTTCGGCGTGCCGCTGACGATCGAGTGCGCGCAGGTGAAGTACCTGCACTGGGATCGCCCCAACGATCTGCGCGAGGTCGTCGACTACCTCGAGGCCCAGGCCACCGGCCCGCTGGCCGGCGTCGCCGATCTGGACAAGCTGCTCTACGCCGGCCACTCCGCCGGCTCGGGCGGCGGATCCATCGTCGCGGGCGCCAGCCGGCTCATCTACGGCGGCGCTCGCACCGCGCCCGATCCGCGGCCCAAGGCGTTCATCGGCGCGTCGATGGAGGGCGAGGGGGACGACGGCTTCACCGCCGACTCGTTCCGGCCGATCGCCCGCCCGCACCTGACGCTGTCCGGCGTCGGCGACACCACACCCGAGGCCACCGCGCCGCCGCGCCGCGTGCCGTTCGAGGTGATGATGCCCGGCGACAAGTACCGGCTGTGGATCACCGAGCTCGCGGCGCGCCACACCAGCTTCAACCACGAGGAGCAGAGCTGCCGCGACTTCCAGACCAGCAACGGCGGCGACGTCGCGCGCTGCGCCGCGTACACCGCCTGGGTCGAGTCGGCCGCGCTGGCGTTCGCCGACGCCCAGCTGCGCGACCGCGCCGAGGCCCACGCCTGGCTCGCCTCGGACAACCTGACGATCGCGTCGGGCGGCGCCGCCGAGTGGGCGCGGCGCTGAGGGCGCTGAGGCGCGGTCCACATGCGAGCGCGGCCGCCCGCGCGACCGTGCTACGGTGATCGCGCGATGCCGCTGGTTCGACGCGTCCATCGATACACCTACGCCGACTACGTCGGCGTCGAGGTCGCCAGCCCGACGGGCAAGCACGAGTTCATCGACGGCGAGATCTACGCGATGGCCGGCGGCACCGAGACCCACTCGCGGCTCTCAGCCGAGGTGCTGCGTCTCCTCGGCAACGCGCTGGTCGACGGCCCGTGTCAGGTCCACACGTCGGACCTGCGGCTGTACGTCGAGGCGGTGGGGATGGCGACCTTCCCCGACGGCGCCGTGATCTGCGGCCCGCTCGAGCACCACGCGCCCAGCCCCCGCGACACCGCGCTCAACCCGCGGGTGCTGCTCGAGGTGACCAGCGACTCGTCCGAGGAGCACGACACCACGACCAAGCTCGAGGCGTACCGCACGATCCCATCGCTGCGCGACTACGTCGTCGTCTCGCACCGCGAGCGGCGCATCACCGTCCACCACCGCGCCGACGACGACACCTGGCTGACCCGCGTCGCGATCACCGGCGGCCACATCGCTGTCGTGAGCCTCGACCTCACGCTGGCGGTCGACGACGTGTACCGCAAGACGCCCGTCGGCTGAGCCGGCCCGCGCGCCGCTCGACGCGCGGGAGCCATCAAGCGCTGCCGCCGCTCGGCGCGGGCGGTCCGTGGCGCGTCCGAGCCGCGGCCGCGAGTCGCACGAGGTCACCGACCACCCGCGCGTAGTCGACCGGGCGGCCGTCCCAGGCGCACTGGCCGGTGGTCGCGTCGATCGGCATCGCGGCGTTGCCGGCGCGGATGGCCGCCCACGCGCGGGTGGTGTCGATGACCCGCGGCGGCTCGGCGTGCACCTCTCGACCGCGGCGGAAGAACACCGGCTCGCCGTCGCGGAGCTCGACCCGATAGCCGTGCTCGTGGACGAAGCGGTGGTGCGACGGACACAGCCGGCACAGGTTGCCGAGCGCGGTCGCGCCGCCGTGGATCCAGTGCGTCAGGTGGTGGCCGGCGAGGAAGCGTCGGTTGGTGCAGCCGGGGAACCGACAGGTGACGTCGCGGCGGGCCAGCGCCCGGGCGATCGCCGGCGGGATCGAGCGCGTGCGGCGCCCCACCGACAGCGGCTGGCCGGCCGGGGCCTCCGTCAGCGTCACCACGCCGCAGTCGCACGCCAGCCGCCGCGCGGTCTCGGCCGCGACGGCGGTCCCGTCGGCGAACACCCCGACGACCGCCGCGGCGGGCGCCGCTCCCGTGGCCGCGGTGGCCGCGAGCGCGTCGCGCGCGATCGTCAGCACCACCTCGACCGGCGCGCGATCCGGCGCCTCGCCGCGCAACGCGGCCTGGCACATCGCGACCAGGCCATCGGCCCGATCGCGCGTCCACGGCGTTCCCGCGGAGACGCGGCTGGGCGGCGCCGGCGGCGCGAGCTGGTCGCCGATCGCGCCGTGGTGCTCGACGGCATCGCCCGCCCCGCTCGCCTGCGCCGCCTCGTGCTCGATCGCCGCCCACACCACGGCCGCCTCGTCGGGCGGCAGCACCGCCTCGATCGCCACCAGACCGTCGTCGCGATCGCGCCGCGTGACCGTGCGCCGCGCCCGCACGTCGTCGGCCGACTGCTCGCCGAGGCGCTGCACCGCGCGCAGCTTCCGGCAGATCAGCTCGAGCTGCGCCGCGGTGGTGTGGCGCGCGTCCTCGAGCAGCGCCGCCTCGGTGGCCGGCGTGGCGACCCGCGTGATCGCCCGCACCTTCGAATACGACAGGCGCCCTTCGCGCAGCGCCGCATCGATCCGTGGCAGTTCGCCCAGCGCGCGCGCCACCCGCACGTGCTCGCGCGCGGTGCCCGGATCCCACCCGACCCGCCACGCCAGCCAGCTCGCGCACGACGCCGCGCCCGCGTCGCCCCAGTAGCCCGCCGCATCGAACGCGCGCAGGTCGGTCAACAGCCGGTGCAGCGCCGCGTCGAGCTGGAACGCCTGCTCCGCGATCCGGTCGCCGAGCGCGGCGTGGACGCGCCGCCGCGCGGTGGCGCCTGAGGCCGCGCCGCGGGCCGCTGGTCCGCCCCCACCGTCGGCCGCCGCCACCACCCCACCATGCCTATCACCGCACACCATCCCATCCATACTCGCTCGTCTACCAGATTGGCACTCTCAGGTCACGCGAGTCATTCACTCCAATGCGACATTCACTGCTCGACAATGACTGACGCATGGAGGCGAGCGTCGGCGCGCGGACCGTCGCGGCGCGAGCCACGTCAGCCAGCGCCGCCCGGCGCCCCGTCGCCACCGCGGCGCGCCGAGCGGGGGCGGAACGCGCAGACCACCGCGTCGTGGGTCTCGACGTAGGGGGCGCCGATCAGATCGAGGCAGTACGGCACCGCGGCGAAGATCCCGTCGAGAGTCTCCTGGATCGCCTTGGGCTGCCCCGGCAGGTTGAGGATCAGCGCGCGCCCGCGCACCACGCCGACCTGCCGCGACAAGATCGCGGTCGGCACGTACTTCAGGCTGATCCGCCGCATCTCCTCGCCGAAGCCGGGCAGCACCTTGTGCGCGACCGCCAGCGTCGCCTCGGGCGTGACGTCGCGCGGCGCCGGGCCGGTGCCGCCGGTGGTCACGATCAGGTGGCAACCGACGTCATCGGCCAGCTCGATCAGCGTGCGCTCGATGGTCGGCTGATCGTCGGCGATCAGCCGCGCCTCGGCGCGCCACGGCGACGCCAGCGCCGCGGTCATCCACGCGCGCAGCGCCGGCAGCCCCTGATCGACGTAGACGCCGGTCGACGCGCGATCGCTGATCGACACCAGCCCGATGAGCAGCTCGCCGGCCTCGTCGATCGTCGTGGTCATGGCGCCGATGGTACGGCCGGCCGCGGCGCGGCGTCGCCCGGCCGGGGCGCCGCGACTCGAAGCCGCAGCGCGGGCTGGCGTGCGCTCACCGACGCAGCCGCGCCGGGCGCTGGTAACCGTCGGCGGCGATACACGCGACGAACGCGCGGGCGTCGTCGCGCTCTTGCTGGCTCAGCCGGCCGTCGGACTGCGCGCGGACGACGCGCCGCAGGACGGCGCGCAGCTCGGCGGCGGTGAGGCGCCCGAACACCATCGCCTTCGCGATCTCGAGCTCGGCGCCGGCGTCGCCGAGGGCGGCCGCCTTGCGGAACCACCGCAGCGCGAGCCCCACCTCGCCGCGCTGGCGATAGTAGATGCCGACGTTGCACGTCGCGGTCGGATCGCCGAGAGCGGCCGCGCGCTTCCACAGCCGCAGCGCCCGGGCGCGATCGCGACGCACCCCGAGGCCGAGCTCCGTGGCGTGCGCCAGCGCCGCGATGCCGACACGTCGCCGCCGCGCGCCCCCTGCGCGAACGCCGCGACCGCCGCGCGCTGCGCCCGACCGCCGCGCTGCGCCAGCAAGCGCTGGCCCTCGGCCCAGTGCTCCGACGGCTCGGCGGTGGTCGCTGAAGCGGCGGGCAGCATCGACCGATGGTGCCGACGGCCGCGACGCGTGTCCAGCCGTACCCCGAACTCGCTGTCGTTCGGCCACGCCACGTACGGAACCCGCCGCCTGAGCCGGCGCGCTAGCGAACCCCATGGCGCTCGGATATCGTCGCAACGTGAGGATCCGAACGGTTCAGGGAGTACTCATCGGCGTCGTCGCTTGCCTCGCGGCCTGCCAGTTCGAGCGGCCGCGCAACGTCGACGTCGACGCGCGCGAGCTCGATGCGCCGCCGATCGAGTGCACCGCGTCGACCGCGACCTGCAGCAACGACCGGTACACGGAGTGCGACGCGAGCGGTCGCTACACGCGCTACCAGGTCCCCAACGGTGGCGGCGTCGGCATGCCGGCGACGCTGGTGATGCACGACTTCGCGTGTCCGCTAGGCTGCGCCGACGCGACCCGCTGCGCCAACCCGGTGCCTTCGCATGGGCTCGCGTCGACGTTGCCGACGTGGGCTGGCGGAGGTGTCGATGTCGACCTGACCACCTCGAACGGCTCGGTGATCTCGCTGGACACGAACGCGAGCGGCACAGAGGTCGAACTCGCCGACGCGGTCGGCAACACGTTCCGCGTGCCAGTCGAGGTGATCACCCAGGCCGGCGGCCCGGAGATCTTGGTGCTCAAGGTCCGAACGCTGACGATCCGCGGCCCCGCGCGGGTCGTCGCCACCGGCGCGCGGGCCCTGGCGGTAGCTGCGGCGTTCGACATCGTAGTCGAAGGCCGGCTCGACGCCAGCGCTGCGGCTAGCGCCGCGGGCGCCACAGGGACGGGCACATGCGTCGCGCCATCTGCGTTGATCGCATCCGGCGGCGGCGGGAATCGCTACGCGGGAAGCAACTCGAGCCATGGCGATCTCGGCGGCCAGGCACAGCCCGGTCCACAACCCATCCTCATCGGCGGGTGCGCTGGCGGCGCTATCGGGGTCACAGCAGGCGGTGCCCCGGGCGGCGCAATCCAGCTGGTCAGCCGCACGCAAATCGCGATCACCAGCGGGGGCGTCCTATCGGTCGCTGGCGGTGGTGGCCGAGCATTCGCCGCGCCCGAGGACGGACTCAACCGTGCCACGGGCGGCGGCTCTGGTGGCCAGATCGTGCTTGAGGCGCCTGTCATCCAGATCGCGCCAACGGCGTATGTCGTCGGCAGAGGTGGCAGCGGCGCGGCCGCGAAGTCGGGCCAGACCAGCCTCCGCATGGACGGTGTCGCGGGCGATGCGGACGTGACGTCGGCGACGGTGCCGGGTCCGACATGCACTGGTTGCGGCTTTGGCGGTGATGGCGGTCTCGTCGGCGCTCCACCCGGCCAGGGCTCCCAGGGCAGCACAGGGATGGGCGGTGGCGGCGGCTCCGTGGGACGCGCGACGTTGACTGCCCGCACCAGCACGGTCACCCCGCCGATGGCCGCGATGCTCGTTGAGTACACGCTGGCGACTCTGCCGCGCGACTAAGTCCTACATCGGCCTACCTGCGAACGCCTCCATTCGGCTTGCCGCTCCTATATGATCGCATCATGAGGGAGCTTGCGTCTCGCGGCGCGTGCGTCGCGCTATTCGCGTTGCTGGCGATCGCTGCGTGCGGTCCTAGCGGCAACAACAACCAGGATGCGGGGAACGGGGATGCCACGGGTGACGGCAACACCGGCGGTCCCGACGCGCCGTTGCCGCACACGCTGGTCGGCATCATGGTCACGCCGACAAACCCGCTGATCGAGATGGACGTCAACGTCACGGGGACGCAGGCCTTCGTCGCGACCGGCGAGTACCTCGACGGCGTGCCCGAAGATCTCAGCGCCCAGGTCACGTGGGCGGTCGCCAACCCGGCGGTCGGCTCGATGACCGGCGCCACGCTCAACATCCCGGCGTTCGCCAGCGCCACCGCCGAGGTGTCGCGCATCACCGCGACGATGGGCAACGTCGTGGGCGAGGCGCAGATCACCGTGGTCGCGTACCGCCGCAGCGGGCCGACCCAGGACTTCTTCTTCATCCTGCCGTACAACGATCCGACCGGCGCCGCGATGCGGCCGCTCGACTTCGCCACCGACATCCCCAAGCTCGACGTGTTCTTCCTGATGGACACCACCGGCTCGATGTACGGCGCGATTTCGAACCTCCAGTCGTCGCTCTCGTCGACGATCATCCCGCAGCGGAGATCGCGGACAGTCAGTTCGGGGTCGGCGCGTTCGAGGACTTCCCCGACGGAGTCTATGGTTCGCTCATGGGATCCGCGTGCGGGCGCGGCGGAGTCTCGACACCCGATCAGCCGTTCCACCTCTTCCAGACGATCACCTCCAGCGTCGCGGCTGCGCAAGCTGGCGTCGCCCGCCTGAGCAACGGCACCGCTGGCCCCATCGGGTGCGGGCAGGACACGCCCGAGTCGGGCATCGAGGGGATGTACCAGGCCGCGACGGGCAACGGCCTGAACGGCCCAGGCCTGACCAACGTTCCGGCGAATCACACGGGCGTCGGCGGGGTCGCCTTCCGCGCCACGTCGATGCCGGTGATCGTGAACATCACCGACGCCATGTCGCACGCCCCTGGCGAGACGACGGTCTGCGGCGGCGAGAGCGTGAACTACACCGGCGCGGTCGGCGCGGTCGCACACTCGCGGACCGCCACCAAGGCGGCGATCGACGGCATCTGCGGCCGCGTGGTCGGGGTTTCGGTGCTGCCCAGCTTCGGAACGTGCAACGGCCAGGGCGACCTGGAGGACTTCGCGACCGCGACCGGTGCGCTGGTGCCGCCCGCGGCGTGGGACATCGGCACCCGCCCGGCGGGCTGCGCCGCCACCCAGTGCTGCACTGGCATCAACGGCGCGGGGCGCGCGCCCAACGCCCAGGGGCTGTGCCCCATGGTGTTCCAGACCGCGTCCAACGGCACCGGTCTCGGCGCTGGCGTCGTCACCGGCATCCGCATGCTGACCCGGTTCGCGACGTTCGACGTCGAGAGCGCGCGCATGGGCGGCACCGCCGACGTCAACGGCAACCCGCTGCCGACGCCGCACACCACCGCGGACTTCATCCGCGCGGTCACGCCGACCGGCTTCATGCTGCCGCCGCCGCCGCCGAACCTGCCCAACCCGACGTTCGACGCGACGGCGTTCCACGGCGTCACCCCCGGCACGCAGGTGTCGTTCAACGTGCAGGCGTTCAACGACTTCGTGCCCGAGACCAACGACGCGCAGATCTTCCGCGCCACCATCCAGGTGCTGGCCGGCGGCTGCACGCCGCTCGACGCGCGCGAGGTGCTGATCCTCGTGCCGCCGATGCCGGTCGTCGTGCAGTAGGCCGTGGTAGCTTCGGAGCGATGGCGACAGCCGATCGCTCCGGGCTCGTGATCGACGGCCGCTACCGGCTGGAGAAGTTGATCGGGCGGGGCGCAATGGCCGACGTCTACCGGGCCCGCGACGACGAGGCGGGGGTGACGGTGGCGGTGAAGATCCTCCGGGATCAGCTGACCCGCGACCACGAGGCGGTGGCGCGGTTCCAGCGCGAGGCCGAGGTCCAGGCCAAGATCCAGCACCGCAACGTCGCGGCGCTGTACGGCTCGGGCGTCACCGACGCCGCCGAGCCGTACCTGGTGGTCGAGCTGCTGCGCGGCCACTCGCTGCGCGCGGTGCTCAAGCAGCAGGGCTCGGTGGCGCCGGCGCGCGCGCTGTCGTACGCGTGGCAGGCGCTGCAGGGGCTGGCCGCGGTCCACGCCCAGGGCGTGCTGCACCGCGACCTGAAGCCGGCCAACCTGATGCTCGAGCCGTCGCCGGGGCCGGTCGAGCGGGTGATCGTGATCGACTTCGGGTTTGCCGCGCTCGAGGGCGGGCAGAAGCTGACCGCCCGCGGCCACGTCGTCGGCTCGCTGACCTACCTGGCGCCCGAGCGGCTCAAGGGCAAGCCGGCCGATCCGCGCAGCGACCTGTACGCGATCGGCATCATCATGTACGAGCTGATCGCCGGGCGGGCGCCGTTCATCGGCGCCGACGACTTCGAGCTGATCAGCGCGCACCTGCACGACGACCCGCCGCCGCTCGATCTGGTGGCGGCGACCGCGCCGCCCGAGCCGGTGGCGCGGCTGGTGATGCAGGCGCTGGCCAAGGAGCCCGACCACCGGTTCGCCAGCGCGCTGGCGATGGCGGCGGCGATCGAGGACGCCTCGCGCTCGATCGCCACCGCGGGCTGACCCTCGAAGGGCTCAGCCGCGCAGCGCGCGCACGATCTCGTCGCGCACGATCGCCGCCAGCTCATCGCCGCTGGGCCCGCCGCCGGGCCCGATCGTGAGCACCGGGCTGTGCGGGGCCGGCGCGCACGCGACCACCGGCTTGGCGCCGCGGCTGTCGGGCGGGCGCGCGACCAGGTCGGCGGCGAGCTTGACCGCCGCGTCGGCGGCGCGGCCGAGGCCGGCCTTGGCGCGGGCGGCCAGCAGCGGCGCGATCGCGTCGTCGGCCAGCGGCCGCACGCCGCCCAGCGGCACCGCGGCCAGCGCGATCCGCGCCAGGTGCTCGACCAGCTCGAGGCGCAAGTACGCCTGCTCGAGATCGGCGCCCCAGGCGATCACGCCATGGCCGCCGAGCAGCGCGGCGTCGACCAGCTCGCACCACGGCGCCAGCGCGCGCACCGCGGCCTCGCCGGGCGCGGCGAACCCGACCCGCGGGATGATCGGGCCGAGCGACACCACCGCCTCGGCGATGAACGGCCGCGCGATCGGGTGATCGGCGACGCCGCCGGCGGCGCAG
Organism: Myxococcales bacterium; assembly: GCA_016707895.1. Classification (GTDB taxonomy): domain Bacteria; phylum Myxococcota_A; class Polyangia; order Haliangiales; family Haliangiaceae; genus UBA2376. The sequence continues at coordinate 139,848 of JADJGV010000010.1, forward strand.
GCGATCGCGGTGGCGTGGGGCGGGTGCGCGTGGACGACCGCGCCGACGTCGGGGCGGCGCTGATAGACGGCGAGGTGCAGGCCGATCTCGCCGAACACCTTGCCCTGCCCGACCACCTTGCCGGCGGCGTCGAGCGTGAGCACGTCGCGATCGGCGACGCCGCGCTTGGAGGTGGCGGTGGGCGTGGCCAGGAAGCCGGCGCCGTCGCGGACGCTGACGTTGCCGTCGTGGTTGGCGACCCAGCCGCGGGCGTGCAACTCGCGGGCGTACGTCGCCACCGGGCCGCGCCGCCCGCCGAACGTGCTGGCGCCGCTCATTGGGCGTCGACCTCGTCGACGATGCCCACCACCAGCGAGCGGATCGGCACCTGGTCGCCGCCCTTGAGGATCTGCCGCACGCCGTTGCCCTCGGTCAGCACCAGCACCCGATCGCCGGGGCCAGCCTGGGCGTCGTCGACGGCGATGAAGCTGTCGCCGAGATCGGCGCCGGCGGCGTCGAGCGGCTGGACGATCAAGAGCGTGCGCCCGGCGTAGGCCGGGTGCTTGACCGACGCGGTGATGTTGCCGAGCACGCGGCACAGCCTCATCGGCGCGGCTCCGGCTTGCGGGTGGCCTGCGGCCGCTTGCGCGCGGCGGCGATCGGCGCGCTGTCGTTGGCGACGGTGGGATCGTCGTCGACCGGCTCGGGCGCGCCGTCGGCGGCGCGGGCCGGGGCGTGCAGGCCGTCGACGACGCCGACGATCGCGGCGTCGACCGGGACGAACCACGGGGTCAGGGCCAGCGCGGCCTCGCGGGAGCCGACCAGGTAGACGTGATCGCCGACGCCGGCCTGGACCGTGTCGACCGCGACCTGCAGGTCGCCGGTGGCGCGCCCGGTGTCATCCACCGGCTGCACCAGCAGCAGCTTCTGGCCTTCGAGGCCGGCGGCTTTCTGCGCGGCGACGACGGTGCCGGTGACGACTCCCAGGTACATGGATGGTCGACGGTAGCGGCCCGCCGGGCGGCGGTCAACCTCACGCCACCGCGAGGCCGAGCCGGGCGCGCAGCGGCAGGTAGTCGGGGTGCGCGACGCTGCGGACCACCGCGGCGGCGCCGCCGGTCGGGCGGGCCAGCGCGGCGACGCAGTCGCCCGACACCAGCAGCCCGGCGCGCTCGGCGACCCGGGCCACGGCGGCGCGATGGCGCGGCAGGTCGATCGCGCCCGGCGGCAGCTCGGCGAACAGCTGCTCGAAGCGCTGGCGCAGCTTGACCGGCAGCGCGCCGCGCAGGGCCTCGTCGCGCGCGCGCTGGACGTCGGGGTCGGCGATCAGCCGCGCCACCGCGGGGTGGCTGGCCGCCGGCGCGAACGAACGCACCAGCGCGGCGAGCAGCGTCGCGATCTCGGCGTCGGCCAGGCCGGCGACGATCGCGCGCTCGGGGCGGGTCAGCTCGGCGATCCGGCCCAGCGCGAACCGGCGCGCGCCGTCGACCGCGTCGCCGAGCCGCGGGCCGAACACGACGATCGGCGTGCCGGCGCACACCAGCTGCAGGTCGGGCGCGTCGGCGTCGTCGCGGACGTACAGCGACGCCGGGCCGCAGCCGAGCGCGGCGGTGATGCGCACGAACGCCATCGCCGGCGGCGACGACGCGCCGGCGACCCGGCGCGCGCCGCGGACCCCGGCCTTGGCCAGCGCCTCGTCGGGATCGGGCCACAGCTGGCCGGCGGCCTCGGCCAGCGCCGCGAACACCGGCGCCAGCGCGCCCTCGTCGGGGTCGGCCAGGAAGCGGGCCCGGGCCTCGGCGTCGACGCCGCCGCGGTACGACTCGTCGGCCGGCATCAGCCGCGTCGGGTGCACCGCGCGGAACGCGGTCTGGTGCAGGTCGGGCGTGGCGCCTAGCGCGACCGCGAGATCGAGCGCGGCGGCCGCGGCGTCGACCCGCTCGGCGCGGCGCAGCTCGTCGGCCCAGGCCGCGACGTCGGCGGCGCTGGCGGTGGCGGCGGCCAGCGCGCCGCGCACCTCGCACAGCTCGGGCCGCCGCGCGGGATCGGCGGCGAGCAACGGCACCAGCAGCCGGCGCGCGGCGGTCGCGGCCTCCGACTGCGGCGCCACCGCGATCGCGCGATCGAGCGCGGCGTGGGCGCTCTTGGCGTCGCCGCGCTCGCGGCGGGCCTCGCCCAGGCGCAGCCACAGCGCCGCGCGCCGGCCGCGATCGCCGGCGGCGCCGTCGTCCTTGCCCGACAGGAACCGGCCGAGCATGTCGGCGGCGGCGTCGATGTCCTTGGCGGCGATCGCCAGCTCGCTGGCCAGCTCGACGGCGTCGAGGCTATAGGGATCGGCGGCGACCGCGCGCAGCGCGACCTCGCGGGCGTGATCGCGATCGCCGGCCACCAGGTAGTCGCGGGCCGCGCGATCGAGCCGGGCCGCGCGATCGGCGGCGGTGGCGCCGAACGCCGCCATCAGCTCGGCGGTGCGCGCCGCGCCCGCGTGATCGCCGGCCAGGTCCTGGCGCTCGAGCAGCTTCTCGAGCAGCGGCACGTGCTTGGCGTCGAGCGGGTTGGCGGCGGCGACCGCGGCCTCGAAGCACACCCGCGCCTTGTCCTCGTCGGACAGCATCATCAGCGCCATGTCGCCCAGCGCCTCGAACAGCCGCAGCCGCTCGCCGGGCTCGTCGGTCGCGACCGCCTGCCGGGTCAACAGCTCGTAGGCGCGGGCCGGATCGTTGGCCTCCATCGCCAGCTCGGCCATCGCCGACAGCGCCGGGCCGTAGTTGGGGCGCAGCTCGAGCGCGCGGGCGTATAGCGGCGGCGCCTTCTCGGGCCGCAGGCTGCGGATCTCGGCGAGCGCGGCGTGGTACAGGCCCTGCGCGACCTCGGTGGCGTAGCGCGGCGCCTCGTCGTGGTTGGCCAACGCCGACAGGTGCAGCGCCGCCTCGCGCCAGCGCTTGGCCTTGTAGCGGTTCTCGCCGAGCGCCAGCTTGACCAGCACGTGGCCGCGGTGCAGGCGATCGGCGGTGAGCAGCGTCTCGTACGCGGCGTCGTCGCGGCCGAGCTGCTCGTAGCACTCGGCCAGCCGGCGGTGCAGATCGGCCGTGACCATCGGCGCGGCGCCGGGCACGCCGTCGATCAGCGCGCCGCGCAGGAACAGCTCGAGGTCGTCCCAGCGCGCGGCGTCGGCGTAGAGATCGGCCAGCGCGATCACCGCCGGCACGCAGCCGTGATCGGCGGCGATCGCCTCGATCAGCCGGCGCTCGGCGACCAGCTCGATGCCGCCGGCCCGGGCCAGCGCGGCGAGCTGGGTCAGCACCCGGGCCCGCTCGTCGGCGGCGAGCGCGGCGTCGGTCAGGCGCTGCTCGAGCAGCTTGGCCGCGCTCTCGGCGTCGCCGCCCTGCTCGATCAGGCCGGCCAAGGCCCACACCGCGTCGGCGTGGTACGCGCGGATCGCGACGACGCGCTCGAACGCGGCCCGCGCGCCGTCGGCGTCGCCGACCCGATCGCGCAGCGCGACGCCGGCGTCGTACAGCGCCGCCACCCGGGCCTCGTCGTCGGTCGCGGCCTCGGCCTCGCGCAGCTTGGCGTCGGCGAAGATCCGCGGATCGTCGTCGGCGTCGGCCAGCCGCGCCAGCATCGCCAGCGCGGTCGGGTGCGACGGCACCAGCGCCAGCGCCGCGGCCACCGCGACCCGGGCGCCGGCGGGATCGCCGAGGCCCTCGCCGCGGAGCTGGGCCAGCCGCAGGTGCAGCGCCGCGCGATCGCCGGCCGCGGCGTCGGCGCCCAGCGCCTCGAGCCGGCCCTCGACCACCGCCGCCGCCTCGCGGTGGCGATCGGCGGCCACCAGCGCGCCGACCAGCTGCTCGGTGAGCGCGGGGTCGGCCGGCGCGATCGTGCGCGCGTGGCGCAGCGCGGCCGCGGCCTCCTCGGGCGCGCCCAGCCAGTCTTGCAGGATCGTCGCGCGCCGCGACAGCAGGGTGGCGCGCTCGGCGGGCGTCGCGGCCAGCGTCGCGCGCCGCCGCAGCACGTCGGCCAGGTCGCTCCAGCGCGCGCCGGCCAGGCACAGCCGATCGAGCGCGGCCAGCGCGTCGACGTCGTCGGGCCACTGCGCGACCAGCTGCTGGTACATGTCGATCGCTCGCTCGGGCAGCTCGAGCTCGGCCTCGTACACCCCGGCGATCCGGCGCAGCGCCTCGCGGGCGTCGGCCGAGCCCTCGGCCAGCTCGACGATCTTGCCGTGGGCCTCGATCACCTTGCTCCACCGGCCGACCTTGGCGTAGAGCGCGCCCAGCTCGCGCATCACCGCGACGTCGGTGGGCGCCAGCTGGCGCAGCCGCTCGAGCGTGTCGATCGCGTCGTGCGGGTGGCCCAGGTGGGCGTCGTAGATCTGCGCCAGCTCGCGCAAGAGCGCCGGGCGCTCGGCCTCGGGCGCGGCGGTGCCGAGCCGCGGATCGGTGCGCTCCTCGAGCGACGCCGCCAGCTCGATCCACCGCTGGCCGCCGCGGTACAGCGCCTCGAGCTTGCCGCGGGCGGCGCCGTCGTCGGGGCGCATGCCGAGGATGCGGCGGTACTGGGCCTCGGCGCGGGTCGCGGCGCCCTGGCGCTCGCGGATCGCCGCCACCTCCATCAGCAGCTCGGCGGCGGCCTCGGGCGTGTGGGTGTCCTCGGCGAGCGCCTCGTAGAGATCGGCCAGCCGATCCCAGGTGCCGTGGTCGCTGGCCAGCCGGTGCAGGCGCGCGCGCGCCTCGGCGTCGGCGCCGGCGACCTTGCGCGACAGCACCAGCGCGCGCGCCAGCGTGTCGAACGCGCGGCTGACGTCCTTGGCGCCGTTCTCCCAGGCGTCGGCCGCCCGGTACAGCCAGCGCACCTTGGCGTCGGCGTCGGCGGCCGGCAGCAGATCGTACGCCGCGGCCAGCTCCTCCCACGGCGAGTCGAACGCGCGGTTGGGCAGCTGCGGCAGCGGCGGGCGGCGCACCGCGGCCTGGGCCTTCTTGGGCGCCGGCGGGGGCGTCGGCGGTCCGCCACCGGCGCGCGGCTCGATCCGGAGCGCCCGCGGCGGCGGCGGCGGCAGCTTGGGCCGGCCCGGCGTCGGCGGCGGCGCGGTCGGGCGGGCGGCCCGGGTCGGCGGCATCAGCTCGTCGATGTCGATCGGCTGCGTCGCGTCGCCGACGTCGAGGTTGGCCTCGGCGGCCGCGATCGGATCGTCGACGACGTCGTCGACCTCGGGCAGCACCAGCTCCTCGGTCGGCAGCTCGCGCCGCGCCGGCAGCTCGACGTCGCGATCGATCGCGATCGGCGCCGCGGGCGGCTCGGCCTTCGGCGCGCGATCGGCGTCGCGGTACTTGCCGATCGCCTTGGCCAGCCGCCACAGGTTGGCCAGCGTGTCGGCGTCCTCGGGCGCCAGCATGAACGCGACCAGGTGGCCGCGGTACGCGCGCGGCAGATCCTTCTGCTGCTCCTCGATGACGTGGGCCCGGCGGCGCAGCGCGGTCAGGCGCTCCCCGCCGCTGGCGCGCTCGGCCAGCGCGGTCTCGACCGCCAGCACGTCGGCCCAGGTGCGGTTCTTGGCCGCCAGCCGGTACAGCGCGGCGCGGACGTCCTCGCGGTCGGGCGCCCACGAGAACGCGGCCAGGAGCTCGGCCGCCGCGGCCTTGGGATCGCCGAGGCGCTCGTCGACGATGCGCGCCTTCTTGGCGTGGAGCTCGGCGCGCGCGCCGCCGCCGATCGCGCGCAGCGCGACGTCGTGGCTGTCGGCGGCCTGCTTCCACAGCACCCGCTGATCGGCCTCGGCGGCCAGCCGCTCGATCTCCGCCAGCAGGTCGCCGTCGCGCGGCGCCGCGGCCAGCGCCTCGCACAGCGCCGCCATCGCCCGCGGCCGATCCGACAGCCGGCGCTCGCACACCCCGGCCAGCTCGCGGGTGACCGCGACGTACGCGGCGACGTCGACCGGCGCGCCGCCGCTGGTCAGGCGCTTGCGCTCGGCGTCGTAGACCTCGGCCAGCTCGCGCCACAGCCCGTAGGCCTCGGCCGCGCGGCGCAGCTCGGCCAGCGTCGACGCGTCGGGCGCCTCGTCGTGGGCGCGCCGCCACGCCTTCATGCCGCCCTTGTGATCGCCGAGCTTCTCGGCGGTGATCGCGGCGATGCGCTGGTGCAGCGCGCGGCGGGCGCGGCGGTCCTCGGCCCGGGTCAGGCGGCGCTCCAGCACCCGGACGCAGGCCTTGAGGTCGCCCAGCCGCTCGTGCAGATCGGCGGCGGCGGCCAGCGCCTCGTCGTGGTGCGGGTCGATCGCCAGCACCCGCTCGTAGGCTTGCAGCGCGCGCGCCGGATCGCCGATGCGATCGCGGCAGGTGAGGCCGATGTCGAGCGCGCGGGCGATCTTGGCGGCGGGATCGGCCAACAGGTACAGCTCGCGCTCGGCCACCCGCACCGCCGACTGGAAGTCGCCGCGGGCCTCGTACAGCCGGCGCAGGATCGAGTGCGCGTCGAGATCGGTCGGCGCCAGCTCGGCCACCACCTTCTCGAGCTGCTTGCAGGCGTCGTCGGTGGCGCCCAGCCGATCGGCCAGCACCGCCGCGCGCTCGCGGGCCGCGGCGGTGGCCTTGGGCAGATCGTCGACGGCATAGACCTCGGCGTGGACCGCCAGCAGGTCGGCCAGCTCGCGGTAGCGGGCGGCGCCGCGGTACAGCCGGGCCAGCGCCTCGAGCGCGGCGCGATCGCGCGGCGTCACCTGGCGCAGCCGCTCCCAGGCCTTGATCGCCCGCTGGCCGTCGCCGAGCTTGTCGTCGACCACCAGCGCGTAGCGCACCAGGTCGCGGGCGCGCAGCGCGGCCGCCGCCGACCCCGGCTCGGGCTGCGCCGCCGCCGGCGGGTAGCGGACCGCGTCGAGCCGCTCGAGGATCGCCGCCAGCTCGCCCCAGCGCTGCGCCGCCTCGTACAGATCGGCCACCGCCGCCAGCGCGTCCTCGTCGGTGGGCGCCGCCTTGAGCGTCTGCTCCCAGCGCTCGAGCGCGCGCGCGTCGTCGCCGTCGTCGGTGGCCATCCGCGCCAGCCGGCGCAGGATCTTGGCCCGCTCGGCGGGGCCGGTGGCCGCCGCCGCGTGGTACTCGAGCGTCTGGGTCAGCCGCTTCTTGTCGCCGGCCTGCTCGAGGGCGCGCGCCATGCGATCGAGCGCGTCGCGATCGCCGGGCAGGATCTCGAGCACGCCCGACGCGGCGTAGACCACGCCGTCGACGTCGCCCAGCCGGGTCTCGCACATCGTCGCCAGCTTGCGCAGCGCGGTCAGCCGCTCGACCCGCTTGCCCACCGGCCACTCGCGGGCGCCGCCGGCCGCGGGATCGCCGCCCAGGCGGCGCGCGTCGAGCTCGAGCTGCCGGCGCAGCGTGCGCGCCAGCCCGGCGTCGTCGCCCTCGCGCTCGTACATCTCGACCAGCGCCTTGAGCGCGCCGTCGTCGTCGGGCCGCAGCCCGATGACCTCCTCGTACAGCGCGATCGCGCGCCGCGGCTCGACCTGGCGCTCGCGGTAGGTGTTGGCGATCCGGCGCAGCGTGTCGGCGCGCTCGCCGCCGGTGGCCGCCGCCGCCGCCTCGCCCTCGAGCACCGCCACCAGCTGCTCCCACATCTTGGCCCGCGACGACAGCCGGCGCACCGCCTCCTTGGCCTTGGGGCTGCCCGCCTCGAGCTCCTCGATCCGCCGCCACGCGTCGAGCGCGCGCGGCACGTCGCCCAGCCGCAGCTCGCAGATCTGGGCGATCTCCTCGAGGCGCCGCACCAGCTCGCCCAGCGGCGCGCCGGCCTCGCGGGCGTTGTCGAGCGAGAACTCGTACAGGTCGCACAGCCCGCGGAAGTCGCGGCGCTCGCGGAAGTGCTCGACGTAGCGGGCCAGCGCGTCGTCGTTCTGCGGGTCGAGCGACAGCGCGTTGTGCAGCAGCTCGGCGGCGCGATCCTTGTCGTTGAGGTGATCGCGGGTGAGCTGCGCCAGCTCGAGCAGCTCGCGCACCTGGGCCTGGGGATCGTCGGCGTAGGCCGCCAGCTCGCGCTCGTGCAGCGCCGCCAGCTCGCTCCACCGCTGATCCTCGCGCAACAGCGTGCGCAGCCGGGTCGCGGCCGGCCCGGCCGGCGGCTCGAGCGCGGCCAGCTCGGTCAGCGCCGCGATGAGCTGTCCGCGATCCGGACGCTCGCGATCGTAGAGCGCGACCCGCTCGGCCAGGAGCCGCGCGCGCTCGCCGTCGTCGCCGGTGTAGCTGGCCAGGCCGGCGCGCTGCGCCAGCAGCCGATCGAGCTCGTCCCAGCGCGCGGCGCCGCGCAGCGCGGCCTCGAGCGCGTTGGCCGCGCCGGCGTGGTACGGGTCGGCGCCGACGGCGCGGCGCAAGAACGCGATCGCGCCGGCCGGATCGCCGGCGGCCGCGGTGGTGCGGCCCAGCTCCATGTACAGCTCGCTGGCCTTGCGCGCGCCGACCGACGGGTCGTCGGCGGTCGCGGCCCACGCCGGCGCGCCGTAGATCTCGGCCAGCGCCTCGCGCGCCACCGCCGACTCGCCGTCGAGCCGCACCGCCTTGTCGCACGCCGCCGCCGCCGCCTTGCCGTCGCCGCGGCGCAGCTCGACCTTGGCCAGCGCCAGCCACAGCTTGGCCCGGCCGAGCGCCGGCGCCTTGTCGCCCAGCACGTCGAGCTCGGCGCGGTACAGCTTGGCCACCATCGCGTCGTCGCCGAGCGAGGCGTACAGCCCGCGGGCCGCGGCCAGCGCGTCGGTGCGCTCGGGCTCGAGCCGCCACGCCGCCTGCCAGTGGGCCAGCGCGCGATCGATGCGGCCGAGGTGCTGGTCCCACAGCCCGGCCGCGATGCGGTGGCGCGCCGCCCGGCGCGCGGTGCCGGCGCGATCGGCCTTGGCCTTGGCCGGCGACGCCTCGGCGCGCTTGGTCAGCTCGTCGAGCTCGGCCTCGAGGATGTCGCCGGCCTCGGCCGGGCGCCCGCCGGTGAGCAGCATCTCGACCAGGCGCAGCGTCGCCTGCTCGTGGGCCGGATCGAGCGCGCACGCGCCGCGCAGGTCGCGCTCGGCCAGGCTGGCGTGGCCCAGCACCGCGCGCGCCTCGCCGGCCTCGGCCCACAGGTCCGCGGCCTTGGCCGGGGTCGGCTCGAACGGCGCCCGCAGCTCGCACACCTCGGCGAGCAGCTCGCCCTGGCCGCCGGCCCGCAGCGCGTGGCGCAGCGCCGTGAAGCGCGCGCCGTCGCGGGGGTCCTTGCGGAACCCGTCGAGATCGGCCGCGGCGATCGGCGTCGGCCGCGTCGGCGTGTCGTCCTGGCGCTGGGTCATGCCGGCCGCGACGATCGCGGCCCGGCGACGGTATCACGAGGGCTCGCGCGCGGGCGCCGCCCGGGCCGGTCGTTCTACGCGCGGGTCGGCACGTCGCCGGTCGACTCGGGCGCGGCGGTCGCGGCCGGCCGCGCGCGATCGCGGCGGGTGCCGGCGCGGACGTGGTCGGGGACGCCGTGGAGCTCGCGCACCAGGCCGAGCAGCGCGAACAGCCGCAGCACGTAGAAGGTGATGTCGACCTCCCACCAGAAGAAGCCCTGGCGCGCCGCCACCTGGTAGTGGTGGTGGTTGTTGTGCCAGCCCTCGCCGAGCGTGACGATCGCCAGCACCGGGTTGTTGCGCGAGTCATCGCCCGACGGGTAGCGCCGGCCGCCCCACAGGTGCGACAGCGAGTTGATCGTGAACGTGCCGTGCCAGCACAGCACCTGCGAGACCGCGAAGGCCCAGGTCAGCCCGAACCAGCCGCCGACCAGGTAACTCAGCGCCGCGACCGCGAGCACCGGCACCACCCAGTAGCGATCGAGCCAGCGCAGCTCGGGGTAGCGCGCGAAGTCCTTGATCGCCGCGTGGTCGGTGCCCTCGAAGTCGCGGGCCAGGATCCAGCCCATGTGCGACCACCAGAAGCCGCCGTGGTAGGGCGAGTGCAGATCGTCGGCGGTGTCCGAGCCGCGGTGGTGGCGGCGGTGGTGCGCGGCCCACCACAGCACGCCCTTCTGCGCGGTCGCGGTGGCGCCCAGCGCCAGCACGAACTGGAACCAGCGCGAGGTCTTGTAGCTGCGGTGCGCGAAGTAGCGGTGGTAGCCGGCGGTGACGAAGAAGAGCCGCACCGCGTACAGCCCGACCGCCACCGCCAGGCCGCGCCACGACCAGCCCAGCGCGGCCACGCCGGCGATCGCGCCGACGTGGATCAGCCAGTAGGGGATGGCCGGCGCGTTGAAGTACACGCTGCGCCAGCCACGGGCCTGCGCGTTCGCCGCGGTCTGCATCCGTTCGATCTACCGTGGGGCGCGCGCACCGTCGGGGACATCTCCGTCACGGTTCAGTCACGGGCCCGTCGGCGCCGCCGACGCTGATCACACCAGCAGCGCCGCGGCCAGCTCGTCGGGCGCGTCGCACAGCGCGTCGGGCCCCGCGGTGACCAGCTCGTGACGCGGCCGGAAGCCCCAGCTCACGCCGACCGTGCGCATGCCGGCCGCGCGGCCGGTCGCGACGTCGATCGCCGAGTCGCCCACGAACGCGCAGCGCTCGGGCGCGACGCCCAGCTCGTCGGCCGAGCACAGCGCGACGGTCGGATCGGGCTTGAGCGGCACCTGCGGCCGCTGGCCGTACACCGACGCGAACGGCCACGCCGCGAACAGCCGCTCGGCGAGGTGGCGGGTGAGATCGTGCGGCTTGTTCGAGACGATGCCGAAGGTGAGGCCGGCCGCGGTCAGCGCGTCGAGCGCGTCGGCCAGGCCGGCGTACAGCCGCGTCTCGCCGATCGGCCGCGCGCGGTAGGCGGCGCGGAAGCTCTCGAACACCGCCGCGACGTCGCCGCGCTCGCCGACCGCGCGCTCGACCAGCACCCGCGCGCCCTCGCCGATCATCGCCTTGAGCTGCTCGACCGACGGCGCGGGCAACCCGTGCGCGGTGAGCGCGGTCGCCAGCGCGGCGCCGATGTCGCTCAGGCTGTCGACCAGCGTGCCGTCGAGGTCGAAGATCACAGCCCGGATGCGCGCCATCGCGATCGACCATACCAGCGCGGTGAGGTCGCGGGCGCGCGATCCCGGCGCGAACCGGTCGTCATCTCGACAGCACCGGCGCGGTGCGCTCTAGTCCGCGCATGGAATACCGCAACCTCGGAGCGGCCGGCGTGAAGGTCTCGACCCTGTGCCTGGGCGCGATGACCTTCGGCGAGGCCGACGACAAGTCGTTCATGCACCAGGTCGGCTGCGACGACGCCACGTCGCACGCGATCCTCGACCGCGCCCTCGAGCTGGGCATCAACTTCGTCGACACCGCCGACGTCTACGGCCAGGACGGGCTGTCGGAGCGCGTCATCGGCGCGTGGTTCGCGGCGCGGCCGACGGCCCGCGATCAGATCGTGCTGGCCACCAAGTTCCGCTTCACGATGGGCGGCGGGCCCAACCGCAGCGGCGCGTCGCGCTACCGCATCGTCCGCTGCGTCGAGGACTCGCTGCGCCGGCTGGGCACCGACCGCATCGACCTGTACCAGATCCACGCCCAGGACCTGGCGGTCGACGAGGACGAGACGCTGCGCGCGCTCGACGATCTGGTCCGCGCCGGCAAGGTGCTGTACCTCGGCTGCTCGAACTACGCGGCGTACCGCCTGGTCGACAGCCTGTGGCGGGCCAAGGTCGCCGACCGCGACCGGTTCGTGACGCTGCAGGCGCAGTACAGCCTGATCGAGCGCGGCCTCGAGCGCGAGCACGTGCCGCTGTGCAAGCAGTGGGGGCTGGGCATCCTGCCGTGGTCGCCGCTGGCCGCCGGCTTCCTGTCGGGCAAGTACCGCAAGGACGCGGCGCCGCCGCCGGGCGCGCGGCTCGAGAAGTGGAAGGATCGCTGGGGCCGCTACGACACGCCGCGCCACTGGGCGGTGATCGACGCGGTGACCGCGCTGGCCGGCGAGCTCGGCGCGACGCCGTCGCAGGTGTCGCTCGCGTGGCTCCTGCACAAGCCCGCCGTCACCAGCGTCATCTTCGGCGCGCGCAGCCTGGCCCAGCTCGAGGACAACGCCGCCGCGGCCAGCGTCAAGCTGACCGCCGAGCAGGTCAAGCGGCTCGATGACGCCAGCGCCTTCGACGTCGGCTATCCGTACGACTTCCTGGCCCGCCTCGGCGGCTGGTAGCGGCGCAGGCCGACGACCACCTACCGGCCGCCCGGCCACCGTCTGGGGTTGGCGCGCTGATGCAACACCGCGAGCACCACGAGGCGTTGGGGTTCAATCAAGTAGAACACCGCGTATGGATAGCGCCGCATCAGCGCCCGGCGTACCTCCGGCATGACGACTGGTGCGCTGCTTGGCAGCTCGCGCAAGCGGTCGACGACGCGGTCGAGCTCGGCCCGGAATCGCTCACCGTGTCCGACGCCTTGATAGTAGCTGACCGCCCGGGCAAGGTCGGCGGCGGCGGCCGCTCGGACGACGACTGGGATGGTCACTCGATCTTGGCGAGCTGCGCGCGAACGACTTCCCACGGGATCCCCGCCTCCGGTTCGCGCCGATAGTCCTCGAGCCGCTGCTCGACCACCCGGCGATCGTGTTCGCTGATCGGATAGTCAGGTGCCTCGTCGACGATGCTGTCCCACAACGCGCCGATGGCGAGGAGCCGATCCTCCACAGACAGGGCCATCAGCTGTTGGACCGCTGCGGTCGTCATGGAGCGAAGGTAGCACGGCGGACATCCCCCACGGCAGGCGACGTATCGCCGGGGGCCCGCGATCGGGTCGCGGCGCGTGCTACGCCTCGGCATGCGCGCGCGCTGTCTGTACCTGCACGGGTTCGCGTCGGGGCCGGGCTCCGCCAAGGGCGTGGCGTTCGCCGAGGCGTTCGCGCGCCGCGGCGTCGAGGTCGAGCGGCTGAACCTGCGGGTGCCGTCGCTGGCGCACCTGCGGCTGTCGGCGATGATCGACCATGTCGTCGCGACGATCGGCGCCGCCGAGCAGGTCGTGCTGATCGGCTCGAGCCTGGGCGGGCTGACCGCGGCGCGGGTCGCCGAGCGGGTGCCGGCGGTGCGCGCGCTGGTGCTGCTGGCGCCGGCGTTCTGCATGGCCGAGCGGTGGCGGGCCCGGCTGGGCGACGACGGCGCGGCGTGGCGGCGCGACGGATCGATCGAGGTGTTCGATCACGCCGAGCGCCGGCCGGCGCGGGTCGACGTCGGCTTCCTCGACGACGCGGCAGCGACCGACGTCGGCTGGCCGACGGTGACGGCGCCGACCTGGATCGCCCACGGCACCCGCGACGACGTCGTCGACGTCGGGCTGTCGCGGCAGTGGTGCGCGCGCACGCCGAGCGCGCGGCTGACCGAACTCGACGATGGCCACGAGCTGATCGCGTCGCTGCCGACGATCCTCGACGGCGCGTGGCGCCACCTGGCGCCGTGGCTGGCCCCGGCGTGAGCCGGCGCTACTTCTTCTTGCCGGCCTTCTTCGCCGGGGCCTTCTTCGCCGGCGGGGCCTTCTTCGCCGGCGGGGCCTTCTTCGCCGGCGGGGCCTTCTTCGCCGGCGCGGCCTTCTTCGCCGGCGCGGCCTTCTTGGCCGGGGCCTTGGCCGCGGCCTTCTTCGCCGGCGCGGGCGCCGGCGGCGCCGACTCCCACAGCCCGACGGTGGCGCCCTGCGGATCCGCGAACACCGCGAGCCAGCCCATCCCCGGCACCTCCATCTTCGGCACGATGATCGTCGCGCCGGCCGTCGACGCCTTGGCCAGCGTCTTGTCGATGCTGTCGACGCCGACGTACGCGGTCCACGTCGTCGGCTGCTCGGGCATCTGCTTGGGGCCGAGGCCGCCGCCGACGCCCTCGCCGACGCGGATCCCGGTCCAGTTCATCGCCGGAAAGTCCTCGAACTTCCAGTCGAAGATCGCGCCATAGAACGCCTTGGCAGCCGCCACGTCACCGGTCGTCAGATCGAGATGGACGAAAGGGTTCCCCATATGGGCGCCGATTGTACGCGCCGCTGTGAGCGCCGGACGCCGGCGACGCGAGGATTTCCACGACGCACCTCGCCATCCGGATCTGCCCCGAACGCAGCCCAACCTCGCGTAGGATCACGGGCTTCGCCCCTGGTGCGCGCCATCACGAATCGCTGAGCCGTTCTTGGCCCCCGCGGGCTCTTCCCCAATGACCGTGTCCGTGACCGCCCTCCGCCCCACCCCCACCGCCGGGTCTCGCGTCGTCGACGTGACCGGCGCGGTGGCGATCACCGACGCCGAGCTGGTCGCGCGCGCGCGCACCCGCGACGCGTGGGCCGAGGAGATGATCTACCGGCGCCACGCGCCCCAGGTCGCCAGCGTCGCGCGGCGCCTGCTGCGCGATCCGGTCGAGGCCGCCGACGTCACCCAGGAGACGTTCTTGATCGCGTTCCAGAAGCTCGGCGCGCTGGCCGAGCCGGCCGCGCTGCGCGGCTGGCTGGCGCGCATCGCGGTGTCGCGGGTCCATCGGCGCTGGCGCTGGCGCAAGGTGCGGTTCTGGGCCGCCTCGACCGACGACGAGTCGCTGGCCGACGTCGCCGACGGCGGCGTGGCGCCCGACCGCAAGACCGAGCTCGCGCTGATCGACGAGGCGCTGCGCGCCATCCCGGTCAAGCTGCGCGTGCCGTGGGTGCTGCGCCACGTGATCGGCTACTCGCTCGACGAGGTGGCCACCGCGTGCGACTGCTCGCTGGCCAGCGTCAAGCGCTACCTCGGCCGCGCCGAGGCCGCGGTGGCCGCGCACACCCAGGAGGTCGCCTGTGGCTGAGCGACCGATCGACGCCGAGCTGACCCCCGCGCTCGACGAGGCCGAGCTGGCGCAGGTGTGGCGCCGGGTGCGCGACGCCCAGGCCGAGCGCCGGGTCGCGCCGCGGCGCTGGCGCTACGCGATCGCCACCGGCGTCGCCGTCGCGACCGCGGCGGTGTTGCTGCTGGCGTGGCCGCGCGACCATCGCGCGGCGGGCGCGCTGGCCGGCGACGTGGCGCTCACGCCCGGCGCGCAGATCGACGCCACCGCGGCGCGCGCGATCGCGATGGCCGACGGCTCGCGCGTGACGCTGGCCCCCGAGGCGCGGCTCGAGGTGCTGGCCAACGAAGGCGACAAGTTCGTCACCGCGGTCCGGCGCGGCAAGGTCGGCTTCGACGTGCGCCCCGGCGGGCCGCGCAAGTGGATCATCGAGACCGACCTGGCGACCGTCGAGGTGGTCGGCACCGCGTTCGCCGTCGAGCGCAGCGCGGTCGAGCTGTCGGTCACCGTCGAGCGCGGCGTCGTGCTGGTGCGCGGCGAGCGAGTGCCGGGCCGGGTGGTCCGCCTCACCGCCGGCCAGCACGTCGAGGTGGCCGCGGCGATCGCGACCGCGCCGACGGCGCCTTCGGTGGTCGATGGCGCGTCGCCGCCCGCGCCGATCGCGCCGCCCGTCGCCCCGGCGATCGATCGCGCCCCGCCCGTCGCCCCGGCGATCGATCGCGCCCCGCCCGTCGCCCCGGCGATCGATCGCGCCCCGATCGATCGCGCCCCGCCGCCGGTCGCCCCGGCGATCGATCGCACCCCGCCGGTCGTGCCGCCGCCGGTCGCGCCGCCGGTCGACATCATCGCGCGCGCCGACGCGCTGGTGGCCGCCGGCCAGCACGCCCGCGCCGCCGACGCGCTCGACGCCTACCTGGCCGACGCGCGCGGCGACGCCACCGCGGGCCTCGCGGCGTTCTTGCTCGGCCGCCTCGCGCAGGATCACCTGGCGCAGCCGCAGCGCGCCGCGGACGCCTTCGCCCGGGTCCGCGCGATCGGCACCCCGCGCGCGATCCAGGAGGAGGCGCTGGTGCGGCAGACCCGCGCGCTGACCCGGGCCGGGCGCACCGTCGACGCCCGCGCCGCCGCGCGCACCTACCTCGACCAGTACCCCGGCGGAGCGCGCGCCGCCGAGATGACCGCCCTGACCGCGCCGTGACCGCGCGGCGCTGGCCGACGATCGCGCTGGCGCTGGCGCTACCGGCGACCGCCGTCGCGCAGCCGTCGCTGACGATCGACGGCTGCGGCTTCGAGCCCGACGAGCTGCTGCGCGCGCTGGCCCAGGAGGGCGCGCCGGCGCTGGCCGTCGACGTCCGCTGCACCGCCGACGGCACCGCCACGCTGACCGTCGATCCCGCCGGCGCCGCGCGCCGCCGCGAGGTCGATCTGCGCGACGTGCCGGCCAGCCTGGCGCCGCGGGTGATCGCGCTGATGGTCACCGCGGTCGCGGGCGAGATCCCGCCGCCCGCGCCGCCGCCGCCCGCGCCGCCGCCGCCCGCCCGGCCACCGCCACCATCGTCGCTGCCGATCGCCGGGCCGCGCGACGCGCCGATCGATCGGCCGGCGCTGGCCGAGCATCGCCCGGCGCTGCTCGATCGCGCGACGGCCTGGCCGCGGGCGGCCACCGGCCGCGTGCTGGTGCGCAGCTACGCCGGCCTGCCGCTGTGGGGCGGCGGGGTCGGCGCGGCGATCGGCCCGGTCACCGTCGGCGTCCACGCCGCCGCCACGTCGCTGGTCCACCGCCTCGGCGACGCGACGCCGTGGCTGGCCGGGCTCGACGTCGGGGTGACGCTGGCGTGCAGCCACGGCCGGCCGACCACCTGCGTCGGCGCGCGCGGCGAGCTGTCGCGGCAGGCGGTGGCGGCGGCGGCGACCGGCCCCACGGTCATGGCCACGGCGATCAGCACCGTCGCCGTGCACGGCGACGCCGAGCTGTCGGTCTCGCTGCCGATCGCCGGCGTCGAGATCACCGCGACCGCCGCGGTCGGCGTCGGCTCGGGCCTGGTCGCGCGCGCCAACTCGGTCGAGATCGCGCGGCTCGCCGGCTGGACGATGGGCGCCGCGCTCGAGGTCCGCCGATGAGCCGCCCCGCGCTCGCCGCGTTGGCCTCGCTGGCGCTCGCCGCCTGCGTCACCGAGGACGCCGACGTCTTGCAGGAGGGCACGCCGCTCCTGTCGTGCGCCGACGTGCCCGGGCGGATCAGCGATCGTCAAGCCTGCCTGTTCACCGACGCGTGCGTGGTGCCGACGCCCACCGATCCGACGTGCTGCCAGACCATCGCCACCTGCGTCGCCGGCACCCTCGACCTCGCGAGCTACTGCCAGCCGGGCTGCGCCGCGTGCATGGACGACACCGGCTGCGTCGCCGGTCGCCAGGTCTGCGACGGCAACACCTGCGTCGCCTGCCCCGACACCACGAACTGCGCGCCGTGCGCGCAGGGCCTGGCGCCGCTGACCCGCAACGGCTGCCCCACCTGCACCTGCGCGCCGGTCAGCGAGTGCAGCTTCGCCGACCCCGCCGCGTGCGCCGGCGAGGAGTGCTACCCGGGCCTGGTGTGCGCGCCGGGCTGCTTCCCCGGCGATCCTAGCTGCTGCGCCAACGTGTGCGCCGCGCCCGGCTGCCCCAGCCCGGCGCCGCTCGGCTGTGACACCGACTGCGCCGCCGGCCCCACCATGTGCACCAGCTGCGTCACCGGCGCGTGCGAGTGCGTCATGGGCCAGTGGAGCTGCACCGCGGTCTGCGGCGAGCGCACCGGCGCGTGCTTCCAGCCGAGCGCTTGAGGAATCCTTGAGCCGTTCGTGCGGGGTCGCGGCTCTCCCCACCATCACCCAGGAGGTTCCATGTTCGCTGCAACCAGACTCCGCTACGCCCTGGCCCTGGTGGCCACGGCCGGCCTCGCCGGCTGTTCGCTCTACGCCGACGGCTCCGATTCGTCGGACTCGACCGGCACCGATCAGCTGTCGCAGTGCGTCCACGACGTCATCGCCGACTGCTACCTGAACCAGCTGCCCGCGGACGTGTGCGCGCAGAACGTGCTCACGCAGTGCAACCTGGGCGGCCCCGGCCCTGGGCCCGTCGATCCCACCTGCTACGACGAGTTGCTGCGCGCGTGCCTCGAGAGCGGCGGCGACCCGATGCTCTGCGACCTGCGCGCCACCGAGAGCTGCGGCGGCACCCCGGGCTGTGACCCCAACGTCGATCCCACCTGCACGCCCGGCTGCCAGCCCGGCGATCCCAGCTGCGACCCGTACAACGACTGCTTCCAGCGCACGTTCGACGAGTGCCTGTCGATGAACGGCGATCCCGAGCAGTGCCGGCTGTACGCCGATCAGATCTGCGGCGGCACCGGCTGCGATCCGATGACCGACCCGACCTGCAACCCCGGCTGCCAGCCCGGCGATCCCAGCTGCGATCCCGGCGGCGACTGCTTCGACCGCGTGTTCGCCGACTGCCTCGCGCAGACCGGCGACCCGATGGTGTGCATCGACATCGCGACCCAGACCTGCGGTGGCGGCACCCCGGGCTGCGACCCGATGACCGATCCGAACTGCGTCCCCGGCTGCGATCCGATGACCGATCCGACCTGCGGCGGACCGTCTTGCTACGACCAGGTGTTCCGTGACTGCCTGCAGCAGGGCCTCGACCCGATGACCTGCGATCAGGAGGCCAGCGCCGCGTGCGGCGAGCCGCCGCCGCCGCCGCCGTGCGACCCGAACGACCCGATGTGCGGGCCGCCGCCGGGCTGCGACCCCGCCGATCCGATGTGCGTGCCGCCGCCGCCGAGCTGCGACCCCAGCGACCCGAACTGCCCGCAGCCGCCGCCGCCGCCGCCGTGCGTCCCCGGCGATCCGATGTGCAGCTACCCGTGAGTCGACGCTAGCGCCGCAGCCCGCGCCACCAGCAGCGCGCGCTCGCGACGATGCTCGGTCAGGCCCGCCGCGCGCTCCAGCTCGCGGCGGGCTTCGTCGTTGCGGCCCAGCCGCGCCAGCAGATCGCCGCGCACGCTGGGCACCAGGTGGTACCGCGGGATCACGCGGGGCCGATCACCAGGATCGTGATCTCGTCGAGCGTGCGCCCGTCGACCAAGCCGGCGGCCACCGCGCCCAGGGTCGCGTGGACCTTCAGCGCCCCGACCGCGCCGGCGCCGTAGACCACCGCCGCCGCCAGCAGCGCCGGGGCCAGCACGACGCCGTCGTCGAGCGCGGTCACCAGCGTGCCGCCGCGGATCCACTCGCGCGCGATCGCCACCGGCCCGCGCGCCACGACGACGTCGCACGCGCAGGCCTCGGTCAGCGACGCCACCCGGCCGCCGACCGCCTCGGCGATCCGCGCCGCCGCCACCGGATCACCGTCGAACACCCGCAGCTCGCGCGGCGCCGCGTACGCGCGCTGGGTGGCGACCACCGCCGGCGCCAGATCGCGCAGCCCGACCAGGCCCATCGTGCGCGGCGTGCCGACCGCCAGGAACTTCGCGGCCACGCCGGCCAGGCCGGCCAGCTCCGGCACCCGCCCCAGCGGCGGGCCCGCCGGCCGCCCCAGCGCCAGCGCGCCCTGGCGGACCTCGACCGCGTCGAGCCAGGCCCGCGCCGCAGCGACGTCGATGATCGGCGGGAACGATCGCTCGGGCTCGGGCTCCATGCCGGCCAGGCTACACCGCCGCGGAGTCGGCGTCCGGGTCGCCGCCCGCCGTCACAGCCCGCACGCGCACCGCGACAGCCGGTTGACCGTGTTGGGGCCGTCGTTGGTCCAGTAGACGTGGGTCGCGTCGAGCGCGACGCCGAACGCGCCGCCTTGGTCGCTGGCCAGGGTCTGGAGCGCACCGCCCGCCTTCGCGCGACGCATCACCGTGTTGCGCGCGCCGTCGGTCCAGTACACGTGGGTGGCGTCGACGGTGAGCCCGTTGGCGTTGCCCTGGCCGGAGGCGACGACCTCGACCGGACCGCCGGCCTTGGCGCGGCGCATGACCTCCGCGGCGCCGGTCCAGTAGACGTGCGTCGCGTCGACCGTGACGTCGGTCGGGCTGCTCTGCGCCGAGGCGACGGGCTCGGTCGCCCCGCCGGCCTTGGGCGCGCGCCTCACCTGGCCGGCGTTGTTGGCCCAGTAGACGTGGCTCTCGTCGACGGCGATGCCCCAGGGCGTGCCCTGACCCGTCGCGAGGGTCTCGACCGCGCCGCCGGCCTTGGCGCGGCGCATGACCAGGCCGCTGGCGCTGTTGGCCCAGTACACGTGCGTCGCGTCGACCGCGACCCCGAACGGGTCGCCCTGACCGGTCGCGAAGGTCTCGACCGCGCCGCCCGCCTTCGCCTTCCGCATGACCTCGCCGCCGGTGTTGGTCCAGTAGACGTGGGTCGCGTCGAGCGCGATGCCGTACGGGCGCATCTGGCCGGTGGCGACCTGCTCGGTCGCGCCACCCGCCTTGGCCCGCCGGAGCACCCGGCGCCCCGCGAAGCTGGTCCAGTAGACGTGCGTGTCGTCCACCGCGACGTAGGTGACGCCCGAGTTCGAGTCCCACGACTCGACCGCGCAGGCGTCGCAGGACCCGTCGAAGGTCGCGGTGACGTCGATCGCGGCGGCGAGCGTCACGGTGCAAGCGCCGGTGCCGCTGCAGCCGCCGCCGCTCCAGCCGGCGAAGGTCGCGGCGGCGGCCGGCGTCGCGGTCAGTCGCACGGTCGCGCCGATCACGTACCGCGCGCTGCAGGCGGCGCCGCAGTCGATGCCCGCCGGCGCCGAGGTCACGGTGCCGCGCCCGGCGCCGGCGCGGGTGACGGTGAGCAGCGCGCTCGAGACGCAGGCCTCGGCGGCGCAGACCTCGGCGGCGCCGCAGGCCTCCGTCGGGCCCCACTCGACGCACGCGTTGGCGTCGACGTTGGCGCAGGTGCGCTGGCCGCCAGCGCCGTCGCACGTCGTGGCGCCGGCGGTGCACTCGTCGGCGCAGGTCGTGCCGCAGGCGCCGTTCGAGCAGATCGGCGCGCTGGCCGGGCACGCGACCGCCGCGCTCCACGCCGGGCAGCCCTCGGCGTCGCGCGCGCAGGTCTCGACCGCGTCGCCCGCGCACCGCGCCGCCCCCAGCGCGCAGATCGGCGCGCACGACAGCGGCACCAGCGCGATCTGTGCGGTGACCTCGGCGTCGGCCTGCGGCGTGACCGTCACCGCGCCGGCGGCGACCACGGTGGCGCCGTGGCTGCCATCGAGCGCGAACGTCGTCACGACCCCGGCCCAGTCGTCGGGCACGCGGATCCGCAGCTCGGACGCGAACGCGAGGTCCTGGGGCGCGGCGGCGCCGGCGGTCAGGGTCAGCCCGTCGACGGCGAGCGCCGGGTCGACGTCGATGGTCAGCCGCACCACCGTCGGCGCCGGACCGCAGGCGGCCAGGGCGCCGAGGCACGCGAGCCTGGCGAACCCACCCGCGCGACGACGTCCAGGCCGGAGCATGGTCGGAGGCTAGGGCGGCGACCGCCCCCGGGGCGATGACAGGCCGATTACATCCGGGGCTACAGGCTGCAGGCGCACGCCGCCGGCTGACGGTGTTGCGCTACAGCGCGGCGCAGAAACCGGCCTCGGCGGTCGCGCCCGGGGCCACGGTGGCGTTGTACGGCGCGCCGGTGAAGGTCGCGCGGCCGCCGCTGGTGGTGACCTGCGCGTTCCAGTAGTTGTTGATCGTGCCGTCGATGGTGACCGTCACGCGCCAGGTGACGGGCGCCATCGAGACGTTGCGCACGAGCAGCTTGGCGCAGTAGCCGGTGGGCCAGGAGTCGGTGCGCTCGACGGTCGCGGTGACGCCGGGCGAGTCGGCGGGGTCGCCGGAGCCGGAGCCGGAGCCCGACCCCGACCCCGACCCCGAGCCCGAGCCCGAGCCCGAGCCCGAGCCCGAGCCCGAGCCCGAGCCCGAGCCCGAGCCCGAGCCCGGCGGCGTCGGCGGCGCCGCGGCGGCGCGCACGCGGAAGTGGTTGGTCTGGGTGATCGCGACGATCAACTCGTCGATGCGGTAGTCGCCGCTGCCCACCGCGCCAGCCAGCTCGGCGCTCAGGCAATCGAGCCGCGCGTGGTCGTCCTGGCCGGTGGCCCAGCGCAGCCACTCGGTCGAGAAGCACGCCTCGACCGCCGGCTGCGCGGCCAGGTGCGCCTCGAGGCCGGGCACGCCGACGAAGCTGCCGTCGCTGCCGTCGCTGCCGCGGACCTCGCCGGAGTCGTCGATGGGCCGCCCGCCCTCGGTGGCGCGGGCCCGGCCGATGCCGTCGAACTTCTCGAAGCCGAAGCCGATCGGATCCATCAGCGCGTGGCAGCCGCTGCAGGTGATCAGCTGGCTGTGCGCGGCGTAGCGCTCGCGGGTCGTCAGCGTCGGATCGAGCGCCGGCGGCTGCGCGTTCACGCCGGGCGGCGGCGGGGGCAGCGCCTGGCACAAGAGGCGCTCGCGCACCAGCTTGCCGCGGTGGATCGGCGACGACGAGTTGGCGCGGGCGTGGACCGCCAGCACCGCGCCGCTGGTGAGCAGCCCGCCGCGCCCGGCGGCGTCGACCGCGCCGAAGCCGTGGCCGTCGACGGTGCCCGGCGCCGGCAGGCCGTAGAACTGGGCGAGCGGGCCGTCGACGAACGTGGTGGTGCCGGTGAGCAGCGCCGGCAGCGTGCCGCCGCCCTGCACCACGCTGGCGACCCGCTGGTACAGCTCCTCCGCCATCGCCGCGCGCACCGCCGGCGTCAGCTCGGGGTAGGTCATCGGATCCTTCGCCACCGTCGCCAGGCGCTCGACGTCGAGCCACTGGCCGGCGAACCGATCGAGCGACGCGCGGGCCCGCGGCGACGCCAGCATCCGCCGCGCGTGGGTGGCGATCACCGCCGCGTCGCGCAGCTGGTCGGCCGCGGCGGCCTGCCACAGCTCGTCGTCGGGCGGCGCCGCCCACAGGAAGTACGACAGCTCGCTGGCGATCTCGTACGAGGTCAGCGGGTAGGTGCCGTCGGGCGCGGCCTCGCCGATCTCGCTGCGGTACAGGAACGCCGGCGACTGCAGGAGGCCGCCGATCATCAGCGCCATGCCGCTGGCGTGGGGCGCGGCGCCCTCGAGCGGCGCCGCCTGGCCGGCCGCGTAGACCGCCAGCCACCGCGTGACCTCGGCGTCGGTCAGCGGCCGCCGCACCACCCGCGCGCCGGTCGAGGTCAGCCACGCGCGGGCGCACGCGGCGCCGTCGCCGCTGCACGCCAGCGCCGGTCGCGCCGCGACGATCGCCGCGACCTCCTCGGCGGCCTGGCGCAGCTGCTCGGCGAGCAGCGGCGACACCTCGAGCGCGCGCGCGTTGTTGTCGAAGCCAGCGATCACCACGTCGGCCACCAGCGCCGGCGCGTAGTCGGCGTCGACGTCGAACAGCGCGGCCAGCGTGTTGTCGTACTCGGTGCGCGACAGCCGCCGCAACAGCCGCGGCCCGGGCGCGCCCGGCGCGCACACCGGCGCCGTCGCCGCGCACGCCGCCGCGTCGCCGCGCACCTGGCCGACGAACGCCACCAGCGCCTGGTGCTCGGGCGAGCCCTCGACGACCAGCGCGCCGCCCGGGTGATCGACGCCCAGCGGCCGGCGCAGCAGCAGCGGCTGGCCGTCCTCGAGCGTGCGCGCCATGCGCTCGGCGGCGGCGAGGTTGTCACCCATCGCGCCGCTGGCCGAGCCTGGCGCCGACAGCACGAACCGCGAGCGCCGCGCCAGGCCGGTCGCGTTGTGGCAGATGTTGCAGCGGTTCTCGAGCACCGGCCGCCACAGGTCGGCCTCGAAGGCGGTGACGTCGGGCGGGCACGGCGTGCCGCCGTCGTCGGCGCAGGCGGTCAGGGCCAGCGCGGTCGCCAGCGCGAGGAAGGAGAGCGTGCGCATCGTCGACCTCACAGCCCCGCCAGCGGACCGGTGCCGGTCTGCGGGTTGCCGAACGTGGTGGTGGACAGGCCCATCGCCTGACAGATCGACACCAAGAGCCGCGCGTGGCTAGCGCCGCCGGTGCGCAGGTAGCGGCCGGGCGTGAACACGCCGCCGCCAGTCAGCACGAACGGCACGTCGGTGCAGACGTGGGCGCGGCTGTCGCCCATCTCCTTGGCCCACACCACCAGCGTCGAGTCGAGCAGCGTGCCGCCGGCGGGGTCGGGGGTCGCCGCGAGCTTGTCGACGAGGTAGCCGAACTGCGCCGCGAACCAGCGCTCGGCGGCGACGAACGCCGCGACGCCGGCGGCGTTGCCGTCGTCCATGTGCGACAGCGCGTGGTGCGCGTCGGACACGCCGGCCCAGGTCAGCACGTGGGGCGACACGGTGTGGGCCCACTGCAGCGACGCGACGTTGGTCGCGCCGCACGCCAGCGACGCCACCAACAGGTCCATCTGCGCCTTGCCGATCACCGGGAAGCTGGCGTTGTCGTGGATCGGCACGTCGGGGACGGTCATGCCGCCGCTGCAGGTGCCGCCGCCCAGCCCGCGCTCGAGCTCGCGCAAGGACGTCAGGTGTTGATCCAGCTTGTGCGCCTCCTCGGCGCCGAGCCGGGTGCGCAGGTCGCCGAGGTCGCCCTTGAGCGCGTCGAGCACGCTCTGCCGCCGGGCCAGCGTGGCGTCGGCGCCGCCCGGCGCGGCGTCGCCGTAGAGCCGCGCGTAGACGCTCTTCGGGCTGTCGTCGGGCGGGGCGTACTGGCCGGGGCCGCTGTAGCTCATCCGGGTCTGCACGCTGCCGCCCCACGCCGAGGTCTCGACGCCGAGCTCGAGCGAACGCAGCCGGGTCGCGCCGCCGATCGCCGCCGCCACGTATTGATCGACCGACATGCCGCGCGACTCGCTGCCGGCGTCGCCCGAGCCGGTGAGCATCGCCGCCATGCCGCCCTCGTGGTTGGTCGCGCCGACGAACTGCAGGCCGTCGATCACGATCAGCCGCTCGCGCTGTGCCGCCAGCGGCTCGAGGATGCTGCCGGCCGGGAAGCTGTACGCCGCGCCGCTGCCGGTCGGGCGCCAGCGCGCCGGGATCGTCCCGTTGGGCGTGAACACGACGACCAGCCGCTTGGCGGTCGCGCCGGCGGCGGCGCGCGCCCGGGGCACGTCGGTCAGCATGCGCACGAACGGCGCGGCGACCGCGGTGAGGCCGAGGCCGGCCATGAAACCGCGTCGCGACACGGTGCGACGCGGCGGCGAAGGAGGCGGTGCAGCAGGCGGTGGTGAGGTCATGCGGGGCTCCACCGACGACAGAGGCGCGCCGCGCGCGATCGGGTCACGCGCGATCGCATTTTGTCGACGGAGATTCCATGGTTGCGTGGGTGGGGCTGTCCCCCTCGGTCGCGGTGTAGGCGCGCTGACACGCGTTGCAGACGGCCGCGATCGCGCGCGGCGCGAGTACAGTAGGCGCGTGCTCGCGCGCGCCCTCGCCTGCCTCGCGCTGTCGCTCGCGCTCGCTGGCGTCGCCGCGGCCGCGCCGCTGCGCGTGGTGGTGCTGGCCGGGCGCGACGACGACGCGGTGATCGCGCGGGTCGAAGGCCAGGTGGCGGATCTATCGGTGACGCTGACCCGCGGCCCGGCGCCCGCGGCGGCGCACGATCTGGCGCGCCAGCTGGCGGCGGCCGGCGCGATCGCGCGCACCACCGACGCCGACGCGGTCGTGTGGTTCGTCGCCGACGGCGACGGCTGGATCGTCAACGTCGCCGATCCCGCCGCCGGCCGCGTGCTGGTGCGGCGCATCGACGGCGGCGCCGGCGCGATGGATCGCTCGGCGGCGCTCGAGGCCGCGGCGCTGGTCGTGCGCACCGCGCTGCGCGGCCTGGCCGCGGGCGGCGAGATCGGCGTGGTCGCCGAGCCGCCGCCGCCGAGCCCGACCCCGCCGCCGCCACCACCGGCGCCGCCGCGCGCCACGCCGCCCGCGGCGCCGCGCATCGCTCCGCTGGCCGAGGTCGGGTGGATCGCCGCGCTCGACGGCGACGCCGCCGCCGGTCACCACGGCCTGGCCGCCGCGCTGGGCGTGCGCCGCGGGCGCTGGCAGCTGGCCGCCACCGTCGCCCACTTCCCGGCGACCGCGCGCACCTCGGCGCTCGCGACCATCGCGGTCGATCGGCAGGCGCTCGGCCTCGCCGGCGCGCGCGCGCTGCTCGCGCGCCCCGCGTGGCGGCTGCACCTCGGGCTCGCGCTCGCGGCGACCCGGTTCGGGCGCGCCACCACGGCGACCAGCGGCGCGCTCATGGCCACCGCCGATCGCGCGACGTGGAGCGCGACCGTCACGCCGACCGTGCGGATCGATCGGCGGCTCGGGCGCGCGGCGTGGCTCGCGCTCGACGTCGGCGCCACCGCGCTGGCCACGGTGCCGGCGTTCGAGGTGCGCGGACCGGCCGGCGCCGCCGAGGTCGGCCGGCTGTGGGCGGTCGAGCCGACGGTCGCGCTGTCGATCGCGGTGACGCCATGATCTCGCGAAGTTGCACCGAAGTTGCGGCCGCCTTGACCCGATCGCCCCCGGGCCCGCCTCGATCCCCCATGAGATGCGCGCCACCTCCGTCCCCGGGTCGCCGATGAGCGCGGTCGACGCGCGCGTCGCCGCCGCGGCAGCCGGCGATCGGCGGGCCCTCGAGTCGCTGGTGACCGAGCTGTTGCCGCGCATCCGCAACCTGGTCCGCTACCTGGTGCGCGGCGACGGCGACGCCGACGACCTGGCGCAGGAGGCGATGGTGGCGATCGTGCGCGGGCTGCCGAGCCACCGCGGCGAGGGCACCTTCACCGCGTGGGCCGATCGCGTCGCGGTGCGCGCCACCTTCGCCGGCTTGCGCAAGGCGCGCCGCGCCCGCGCGCAGGTCGACGACGGCGCCGATCTCACCAGCGTCCCGCACCCCGACGGGCCGCCCGACGTCTACGCGCAGCGCCGCGCCGCGGTGCGCCTGCTCGACGGCGTGCCCGACGATCAGCGCCACGTGCTGGTGCTGCACCACGTGCTCGGGTTGTCGGTGCCCGAGATCGCCGAGGAGCTGGCGATCCCCTTCGAGACCGCGCGCAGCCGCCTGCGCCTCGGCATGACCCGGCTGCGCGCGCTGCACGACGCGCCGCCGGTGGGAGGCCGCCCATGAGCCGCCGCTTCGAGACTGATGACGCGACGCTGGTGCGCGAGCCCGGCGTCGACGCGCTGGCCGGCGTGATGCCCAAGCTCGATGACGAGCCCGGCCCGGCCCGGCGGCTGTCGACCGCGCGCGCGTCGCGCATGGTCGCCGACATCCTCGCCGCCGCGGCGACGCCGACGCTCGAGTCGTCGGAGGCGCCATCGTCGACGACCGCCAGCGCGCCAGCGCCGCGCAAGCGCTGGGTGCCGCTCTTGGCGGCCGCGCTGATCGCCGCGGCGGTGGTCGGCGCCGGCGCCGCGGTGATCACCACCCGGCTCATGTCCAGCACGCCGGCGTCGCAGGCAGCGCCGCCCGCGCCGACGCCTCCGCCCGCGCCGACGCCTCCGCCCGCGGTGACGCCGGTCGACGTCGCGCCGCTCGACGTCGCGCCGGTCGATGTCGCGACGCCGACACCGACGCCCACCCGCCCGCGGCCAGCCGCCACCGACGACGCGCCCGCCGCCGATCTGCTCGCCCGCGCCAACCAGGCGCGCAAGGATCGCGCGTGGCGCGACGCCGACGCGCTGTACCGCCGGGTGGCCGCGCGCTTCGCCGGCACCGACGCGGCGGTGGTCGCGCAGCTCGCGTCGGCGACGCTGCACCTCGAGCACCTCGGCGACGCCCGCGGCGCGCTGGCGACCTACCGCCGCGCGCTGGCCGCCCGCCCCGGCGGCGAGCTCGGCGAGGAGGCGCGCTGGGGCGTCGCCGAGGCCACCCGCGCGCTCGGCGATCGGGCCGGCGAGGCCGCCGCGCTCGCCGCGTTCCTCGACGCGCACCCCGGCTCGGCGCTGGCGCCCGCCGCGCAGCGCCGCCTGGCCGCGCTATCGTCGGCGCCATGATCGCCCGAGCCTCGGCGCTGGCGCTGGCGCTGCTGCTCGCCAGCGGCGGCGGCGCCACCGGCTGCGTCGCCCACGACACCGTGGCCACCGGCGACGGCGACGATCGCGACGCCTACTGCCTGGGCAGCGGCCCGCCGGTGCTGGTCGACGACACCTGCACCGGCGACGTCGCCGAGGCGGTGTTCCGCGCCGCGGTGTGCGCGTGCGGCGATCTCGGGCTGGCCGCCGCGGTCACGCTCGACGGCTTCGACTCGCGCACCGGCCCGTGGGCCCCGGGCGGCGCCGGCGGCGACCTGGCGTCGAACCGCGGCGTCGACACCAACGCGGCGCTGACCGTCGGCGGCAACGTCACCGCCACCAGCCTGGCCGCCGGGCCGCGCGCCGACGTCGCGGGCGACCTGGCGCTGGCCGGCGCGCTGGGGCGCGGCTCGTCGACGATCACCGTCGGCGGCAGCGCGCGGGTCGGCGGCGACGTCGCGGTCGCCGCGCTCGACGTGCGCGGCACGCTCACCACCAGCGCCGCCAGCACCGTCACCGGCGCGATCACCGCCGGCACCCGCGCCACCGGCCCGGTCGCGGTGCCGCCGCCGTGCCCGTGCGACCCGGCCAGCGCGCTCGACGTCGCCGCGGTGATCGCGCTGCACGCCACCGCCAACCACGACGCGGCGATCGGCCTCGCGCCCGACGACCTCGCCGCCGCCAGCGGCGATCAGGCGCTGACCTTGCCGTGCGGCCGCTACTACCTCGGCGAGGTGCAGATCGGCGGCGGGGGCCTGCGCATCCGCGCCGAGGGCCGGGTGGCGCTGTTCATCGCCGGCAACGTCACGATCGACGGCGATCTCACCGTCGAGGTCGCGCCCGGCGCCGAGCTCGACCTGTTCGTCGGCGGCGCGCTCAACCTGCCGGGGCTGGTCACGCTGGGCGATCCGGCCCGCCCGCGCGCGCTGCGGATCTACGTCGCCAGCGCCGGCACGCTGGCGCTGTCGGGCGGCTCGACGATCGCCGGCAACCTGTACGCGCCCGCCGCCGACCTGGCGTCGTCGGCCGCCGTCGAGATCTTCGGCGCGGTGCTGGTGAACCACTGGAACCTCAGCGCGCCAGCGGCGGTGCACTACGATCGCGCGATCACGACGGCGGGTGACGCCTGCGAGCCGTAGCGACGCGAGGTGGCGCGGGACCGTCGCGCGCCGATGGTGTCGGGGCCCCTCGCTGTCGCCGGTGGTCGACGGGTCGTCAGCGCACGAGGCCGCACCCGGTCACGCGGTCGCCGACGCTGGATCGGTAGTAGTTGTCGCTGCCGTAGCCGCACTCGGGCTCGGTCAGGTAGCAGTGGGACTCGGCCGGGATCGGCGTCCCCGCGGCGCTCTGCACAGCCTCGAGCACAAAGCAGTACGCCTCGTCATGGTGGAGGCACTCGGTGGTCGCAGCCCCCTGGGTGCGGGTGAGATCGTGCCGGAACGCGACGCACTCGGCTTCGCTGCGGTGACAGAACGACTCGGTCCCGCCGACCTGTTGCGTGCACGAGAAGCCGGCGCCCGGACTCACCTGAGAGGGATCGAGCGGAGGCCGTGCACGCTTGGGAGGAAAGCAGGACGCCAGGACGGCGAGGAGCAACGCGATGGGTAGACGAGCGGCGTGGACAGGAATACGCATGCGGGTCCGGACACGGGGGTCGGGCGCATGTCGCGGCTGCCGGTGCGATTTCGTGCCGGCTACGGTTGCGCGCAACGGCCGTCGAGGCTGGCGAGGGTCGTCGTCGCGTCGGGGAGCGGGCGATCTGGCGCCGCCGTGTGGAAGCGCTGGGTCGCGGTGGTGACCGCGCTCAAGGCCTGGTCGCAGCGCCCCGCGCCGGCCCAGCACGCGGCGGCGCCCAACCAGATCCCGCCGAGGCGCCGGGCCATCGCGGCGTCGGCGTCGCCGGCGAGCGCGCCGTCGACCGACGCCACCCAGCGTTGCACTTCGCCGCAGCGCGGGCGGCTGTGCGGCGTCATCCGGGCCTGCAGCTCCAGGCGCTCGAGGCGCTCCACCGCCGAGCCGGTCGAGGGAGGGCAGTACATCAGCGAGAGCCGTCGCGCGTAGCTGTCGGGATCGAGGCCGGGCAACGCGCGGACGACGAACGCGCGCAGCCGGGCCTCGCCGTCCCGGCAGCGTCCGCTCGTCAGTTCGCAGCTGGCGCGCGTCTGCGTCATCGCGTCGGCCCCGGCAGGATCGATGGCGTCTGCGCGATCGAGGAGGTCGAGGCAGCGCGGGCCGTCGCGATCGACCAGGGCCTGTCCGCCCCCCGCGCGCAGGCGCCAGGCCTCCATCGCCGGCGCCGTCGGGTCTACGACGGGTGGCGGCGCGTTGGCGGAGCCCACATCCTCGGCGTGGCCCCGGCTGGCGTCGCGCTGCTCGTTCGCCCAGGTCGCCGACCGCGCGGGCGCATCGACCGCCGGTGCCTGACGATCGGCGACCGCGGCGGCGGTGCCGTCGGCGGTCGCGGCGTCGGCGGTGGTGGCGCGGGGCGCTGCGGTGCCATCCGCCACGGTGTGGCCATCCGCACGCGTCGCGGGGAGCGGTTCGCGCGCCGGTGGCGTGCCCGCCGCAGCGACCAGGACGCCGTCGCTGCGGGTCGAGCGCCAGACGCCGATCGTCGCCAGCGCGAGCGCCCCGGCCACGGCCGGCGCCACGACCCAAGGCCAGCGCCGCCGCCGCGGCGCCCCCGCCGCGGCAAGGATCGCGAGCAGCACGTCAATCGTCGGAAAGCGTCGATCCGGATCGACGGCGAGGCCGCGCGCCAGCGCCTGCCACAACGCGCGCGGCGGCGCGGCCCGCCAGGGCCAGCGCGCCGCCGCGGCGGCCTCGAGCGTGCGGGCGCTGCTATCGGGCGCCGGCCGCTCGCCGAGCAGCGCCTCGGCCAACGAGACGCAGAGCGCGTACTGATCGGCGGCGGCGCTAGCGAGGCCGCCCGAGCGTTGCTCGGGTGCCATGTAGGCCGGCGTGCCGCCGCTCGCGCCAGGACTTCCGATGCTCACGGCGAGCCCGAAGTCGCCCAGCCGGGCCCTGCCGTCGGGACCGACCAGGATGTTTCCCGGCTTGACGTCGCGGTGGGTGAGCCCCTGGGCGTGCATCGCCGCCAGGCCTAGGCCGGCCTGCAGGTACAAGGTGACCCGCTCGCGCCACGACGGCGCGCCGCGCGCGATCCACTCGGTGGCGGTCGCGCCGGCGACGTACTCGGTGGCGAGAACGATCTCGTCGCCCTCCTGGAAGACGTCGAAGACCACCACCACGTGGGGATGGAGCAGGCGGGCCAGCGCCCGCCCCTCGTGGAGGATCCGCTGCCGGGCCCCCGTCGCCTCGTCGTCCGCGCGATCGGGTCGGATGCGCTTGAGCGCGACCTCGCGACCGAGCAACGGATCCCAACCGCGATAGACCACGCCCATGCCGCCGCGACCGGCCTCTTCGATGATCTCGAACCGGCCCAGGCGGCGCACCGCGGGGGCTTGATCCGCGGGCGCCAGCAGCGCGCCGACCTCGGCCAGGCACGCGCGGCAGGTGCGGCAACCATCGAGGTGGGTCTCGATCGCGCCGCGCGCGTCGTCGCTGAGCTCACCCTCGATCAGCGCGGTCAGCGCCCGATCGTCGGGGCAGACCTCCGCTGCTGGGTGAGACGCCTCAGCCATCGGACTCGCTCCCACCGAGCAGGCGCGAGATGCTGGCGTCGAGCTGGCTGTCGACCAGGCGGATGATGCTGGTGAGCTCCTCGTCGTCGATCGCCAGCGCCGCCGCCAGCACGTCGCGGGTCCGGCGCAGCAGGGCGTCGCGGGCCCGGCCGATCCGGCGCGCCGCGGTCGCACGGTGGACCCCGAGCACCGCGCCGACCTGGTCCACGGACATGGCCCGGACCATCGCCAGCCGGAGCACGAGCCGCTCGCCTGCGCCCAGCGAGGCCACCGCGGCGGCGAAGGCGCTGCGAAAGGCGGCGCGGTAGTGGGCCTTGAGGAAGCCAAGCTCGAGGTCCGCGGTGCGATCGGGCAACGCGGCCAGGGTGTCGGCGTCGACCGCGGTCGGCACCGCAGCGTCGCCACGACGGGCGTTGAGGAAGGCGCGCACCGCCGTGACCCGCAGCCAGTTCTCGAGGAACCCGCGGCCGGCGTAGTCGGCGATCCGGGCCGGCCGGGCGCGGCCGACGAACAGGTGCTCGCGGAGCAACTGGCGCAGCTCGTCGCGCTGCTCGGCGCTGCGCGCGAAGCGAGCCACCACCGCGCCGATCACCGGGGCCAGGTGGCGCTCGAACGCCGCGATCGCCGCGGAGTCGCCACGGGCGCAGGCGGTGGCGAGGTACAGGTCGGGGCCGTGTAGCGCAGCGATCGCCTCAGCGGTTCGCGCGGGTGCCGCGTCGAGGTGCGCGAGCACCGCCTGCCGGAACGGCGCCTCGTCGAGCGTCAGCGTCGGCCACGCGGCCCGGCTGGTGCGGACGAACTCATCGAGACGACGTTCGAGGTCGTCGGGCGCTCGCTGGCCTGGGGCGGCCTCTGCCAGCGGCGGGGGCGCCGCGTCAGCACGCTCGCGCTCGAACTTCACGGGCCGATAGATAGCACGCACCGGGCGGCCGAGGCCGGGCCCCCCCCCCCGCGGCCGCGCAGGGTGGGCGACGGCGCCGCGGCGCCCATCGCGCAGCCACGACGGCGACGCCGACGGGCCGTAGCATCGCGTTCGCGGCGCGGTACCATCGGGCCGCGATGGCCTACCTGTTCGAGACCGATGAGCACGCGGCGCTGCGGACCCAGGCGCGGCGGTTCGCGCTGGCCGAGCTCGCGCCCCACGCCCACCGCTGGGACGAGGCCGAGGAGTTCCCGCGGACGCTCTACGGCGACCTCGCCGCCGCCGGGCTGATGGGCGTCGGCTACCCCGAGGCGGTCGGCGGCAGCGGCGGCGATCTCGGCCACGTGCTGGCGGTCTCCGAGGAGCTGGTCGTCGCCGGCACCTCGGTGGGCGCGGTGGTCGGCCTCGGCAGCCACGGCATCGCCGCGCCGCCGATCGTCAAGTTCGGCACGCCGGCGCAGCAGCAGCGGTTCGTCGCGCCGGTG
This sequence comes from Myxococcales bacterium, assembly GCA_016707895.1. Taxonomy (GTDB): domain Bacteria; phylum Myxococcota_A; class Polyangia; order Haliangiales; family Haliangiaceae; genus UBA2376. The sequence continues at coordinate 172,581 of JADJGV010000010.1, forward strand.
CTGGCCGGCGCGCAGGTGTGCGCGCTGGCGATCACCGAACCCGGCGGCGGCTCCGACGTCGCCGGGCTCGCCACCCGCGCGGTGCGCGACGGCGATGACTACGTCGTCACCGGCAGCAAGACCTTCATCACCTCGGGCGTGCGCGCCGACTGGGTGCTGGCGGCGGTGCGCACCGGCGGCCCCGGCCACGGCGGCATCTCGTTCCTGGTGATCGAGCGCGGCACGCCCGGCTTCCACGTGTCGAAGAAGCTCAAGAAGACCGGCTGGTGGGCGTCGGACACCGCCGAGCTGGCGTTCGACGGCTGCCGGGTGCCGGTGGCCAACCGGATCGGCCCCGAGCACGGCGCGTTCCCGATGATCACCGCCAACTTCGCCAACGAGCGGCTGATGCTCGCCGGCCAGTGCGTCGCGATCGCCGAGCTGGCGTACCGCGAGGCCCGCCGCTACGCCAAGGAGCGGATCGCGTTCGGCAAGCCGATCGCCGGCTTCCAGGTCATCCGCCACAAGCTGGCCGACATGGCGACGCAGCTCGCGGCGGCGCGCGCGCTCACCGGCGAGGCGGCGGCCCGGGTCATCCGCGGCGAGTTCGCCCCCGGCTTGTGCGCGATGGCCAAGAACGCCGCGACCGACATGGTGGTGGCGGTGTGCGACGCCGCGGTGCAGATCTTCGGCGGCGCCGGCTACATGCGCGAGACCACCGTCGAGCGGCTGTACCGCGACGCCCGGCTGTACCCGATCGGCGGCGGCACCCGCGAGATCATGAACGAGATCATCTCCAAGACCGAGGGCTACTGATGATCGACCGGCTACGCGCCGCGATCCCGCCGGCGATCGTCGCCGGCCTCGCCATCGCGCTGGTCGGCGACACGCCGCGGCGCTGTACCAGGCCCACCTGATGTCGGCGCGCGACGTCGACGCGGCCCGCGGCGGGTTAACGCGCTCGGCCTGGGCTCGCTCGCGCTGTGGCTGACCGTGACGCTGTCGATCGCGCTCGGCCTGGGCGAGCTGAGCAGCCGGCTGCGCGGCAGCGCGCAGACGCTGCTGGTCCTCGCGACCGCGGTCGCGGCGATGGCGATGGCGCGCCCGCTGATGGCCATCTACGCCACCTACGTCGACCGCCCCGACGGCAAGTGGCTCCGCGACTACTTCCTGTGGAGCGGGCGGGTGTCGGCGCTGCTGTGGCTCGCCTCCGCCGGGTGCATGGCCGCGGTGCTCGCGCGCCGCGGGCCGGTCGGCGTCGCGGTCGCGGCGGCGCTGGTCGTCACCACCGCGATCACCCACCCGTTCCGCACCGTCGCCGAGTGGACGACGTTCGAGCACGGCCACGTCTGGGCCACCGCCGTGCTCGCGATCGTCTATCAATGGAGCTACGTCGCGGCGTTCGCCGCCGCGGTCTACCTGATCGGCCGGGACGCCGCCCCCGTGCCCGCCGAGCCGGTGCGCCTGGTCACCGGCCTCGAGCGCATCGGCACCGCGCTGGTGGCGCGGGTGGTGCTCGCGATCGGCGTCGCGACCTTCACGATGATGGCGATCGGCGCCAAGTCGCCCGGGCTGGGCAAGCTGCTGGTCACCGTCGGCCCGGTGGCGCTCCTGGCCACCGCGATCGCGCATGTGTCGGGGCTGTTCACCGCCGCCCGCGACGGCGCCGGGCCGCGGCTGCGGCTGGTCGGCGCCGGCGCGCTGACGCTGTGGTCGATGACCGCGACCGCGTGCCAGGCGGTGGCCGCCTACCGGGTCGCGCGCGATCGCTGGTCGCGCGGCGACATGGACTCGTGGGAGCGCGATCGCTTCGAGGCCGTGGCGTCCGCGCTGCCCAACCTGATCCCGCTGATCGCGCTGGCCGGCCTGCTGCTGTTGCTGTCTGCGATCGCCAGCGTCCGCGCGCGCCGCCCGGCCGTGGCCGCCTCGACGCCCGGCGCCGCCGCGCTGTGGCTGGTGGGCGGCACGCTGGCCGCGCTGTTCCTCCAGCGCTACGCGCTCCGCAACGTCCACGACGTCGGCGAGTTCGTGATGCTCACGCTCCTGGTCGCGACCGCCAACGTGATCGCGACGATCGCGGTGGCGCGCTGCTGCCACCAGACCGCCTGGGCGTTCCGCACGCTCGACCCCGACGCGCTGCCGCCGGCCCGCGTCGTCGACCGTAACCCGATGTAAGCCGGCCCGCGGCCGGGAGCCGCGGCGGCTTGCTGGTAGAGTGGGCTGCCCATGTCCGAGCAGCCGTATCCGATCCTGCGCTCGCACGTCGATCGCAAGAGCGACGAGTACCGCCGCTACCACCAGGCCGGCACGGCCGCGGTCGCCAAGCTGGCGGCCGCGCTGCAGACGGCCACGGTGGGCGGCGGCGACAAGTACAACAGCCGCCACGTCGCCGCCGGCAAGCTGTTGCCGCGCCAGCGCATCGAGCTCTTGCTCGACCGCGACTCGCACTTCCTCGAGCTGTGCGCGCTGGCCGGCAAGGACGTCCCGGGCCACGCGCCGGGCGCCAGCGTCGTCGGCGGCGTCGGCGTGGTCAGCGGCGTCGAGTGCCTGATCACCGCCAGCGAGGCGACGGTCAAGGGCGGCGCGATGAGCGAGGTCAGCGTCTGGAAGTCCGGGCGGCTGTCCGAGGTCGCCGACCAGAACCGGCTGCCGTCGATCTCGCTGATCGAGAGCGCCGGCGCCGACCTGCCCAACCAGTCCAAGATCTTCGTGCCCGGCGGCCGCGGCTTCCGCGACCTCACCCGCCGCAGCGAGGCGCGCATCCCGACCATCTGCCTGGTGTTCGGCAGCTCGACCGCCGGCGGCGCCTACATCCCGGGCATGAGCGACTACGTCGTCATGGTCAAGGAGCAGGCGCAGGTGTACCTGGCCGGCCCGCCGCTGGTGAAGATGGCCACCGGCGAGGAGTCGGGCCACGAGGAGCTGGGCGGCGCCGAGATGCACGCCCGGATCTCGGGCGTCTCGGACTACCTGGCCGCCGACGAGTACGACGCGATCCGGCTGGGCCGCGAGATCGTCGCCCACCTCGACTGGAAGAAGGCGGCGGCGCCGCGGCCGCGCCCGGTCGAGCCGCCGCGCTACGACGCCGACGAGCTGCTCGGGATCGTCCCCGACGACGCCAAGACCCCGTACGACGCCCGCGAGGTGATCGCGCGCATCGTCGACGGCTCGCGCTTCAGCGAGTTCAAGCCGCTGTTCGGCTCGACCTTGGTGTGCGGCTGGGCCCACGTCCACGGCTACCCGGTCGGCATCCTCGCCAACAACGGCATCCTGTTCTCGGAGTCGTCGCAGAAGGGCGCGCAGTTCATCGAGCTGTGCAACCAGATCGACGTCCCGCTCCTGTTCCTGCAGAACATCACCGGCTTCATGGTCGGCAAGAAGTACGAGCAGGAGGGGATCATCAAGCACGGCGCCAAGCTCATCAACGCGGTGTCGAACTCGAAGGTCCCGGCGATCACGATCATGACCGGCGCCAGCTTCGGCGCGGGCAACTACGCGATGAGCGGGCGCGCCTACGCGCCGCGCTTCCTGTTCACCTGGCCGTCGCACCGCATCGCGGTGATGGGCGGCAAGCAGCTGGCCGGCGTGCTCGACATCATCCAGCGCGACGCCGCCGCCAAGCGCGGCGAGGCGGTCGACGAGCAGAAGCTCGGCTTCATGAAGGCGATGATCGAGAAGCAGATCGACAGCGAGTCGGATCCGTACTTCGCCACCGCCCGGCTGTGGGACGACGGCATCATCGACCCGCGCGACACCCGCACCGTCGTCGCGATCGCGCTCTCGGCCAGCTACACCGCCCCGGTCCACGGCACGACGTCGTGGGGCGTCTTCCGCCACTGATGCGAAAGCCTCGACGATGAGCCACCCCCACTCGATCTCCCGCCCGATCCACCCGGTGTCCCGGCCGATCCACCGCGTGCTGGTCGCCAACCGCGGCGAGATCGCCGCGCGCGTGCTGCGCACCTGCCGCCACATGGGCCTGGGCACGGTCGCGGTGTTCTCCGACGCCGACGCCCACGCGCCCCACGTCCGGCTGGCCGACGTCGCCGTCGGGCTGGGCCCGCCGCCGGCGCGCGACAGCTACCTGGCGATCGACCGCATCATCGCCGCGGCCCGGGCCAGCGGCGCCGACGCCATCCACCCCGGCTACGGCTTCCTGTCGGAGAACGCCGGCTTCGCCGAGGCGGTGACCTCCGCCGGCCTGACGTTCATCGGCCCGTCGGCGATGGTGATCTCGCTGCTCGGCTCGAAAAAGGCCGCCAAGGAGCGCGCCATCGCCGCCGGCGTGCCGGTGGTGCCCGGCTACAACGGCGACGATCAGGCGCGGGCGACGCTGCGCGCCCAGGCCCTGGCGATCGGCTTCCCGCTGCTGGTCAAGGCGTCGGCCGGCGGCGGCGGCAAGGGCATGCGCGTCGTGCGCTCGGCCGACGAGGTCGACGCCGCCCTCGACAGCGCGCAGCGCGAGGCCGCCAGCGCGTTCGGCGACGACACGCTGATCCTCGAGCGCTACGTCGATCGGCCGCGCCACGTCGAGATCCAGATCCTCGGCGATCACCACGGCAACCTGGTGCACCTGTGGGAGCGCGAGTGCTCGATCCAGCGCCGCCACCAGAAGGTCATCGAGGAGGCGCCGTCGCCGGCGCTGTCGCCCGAGCAGCGCGCCGCGATGGGCGCCGCCGGCGTCGCGGTCGGCCGCGCGGTCGGCTACACCAGCGCCGGCACCGTCGAGTTCATCGTCGCGCCCGACGGCAGCTACTACTTCCTCGAGGTCAACACCCGCCTGCAGGTCGAGCACCCGGTCACCGAGGCCACCACCGGCCTCGACCTGGTGCGCGAGCAGATCCGGATCGCCCGCGGCGAGCACCTCGGCTACGACCGCGCGCCGCCGCAGCAGGGCCACGCGATCGAGGTCCGGCTCTACGCCGAGGACCCGGCCCACGGCTACCTGCCGACGATCGGCACGCTGGCGCGCTGGGAGCTGCCCACCGCCCCCGGCCTGCGGGTCGACGCCGGCGTCGAGTCCGGCGGCGAGATCGGCATCCACTACGATCCGATGCTGGCCAAGGTGATCGCGCACGCGCCGACCCGCACCGAGGCCGCCGGCCTGCTGGCGTGGGCGCTCGAGCACGCGGTGATCGCCGGGGTCACGACCAACCGCGCGCACCTGGCGGCGATCCTGCGACTGCCCGAGTTCCTGGCCGGCGAGCTCGACACCCACTTCCTCGAGCGGCACCAGGCCGCGCTGGCGGTGCGCGATCCCGCGATCGCCGCGCGCGCGGTGACCGCGGCGACCTTGTGGCTGCACGAGCGGGCCCGCGGCACCGGCCCGCTGCCCCACGTCGAGCCGGGCTGGCGCAACGTCTGGTTCGCCGATCAGCAGGACGCCTGGCACGTCGACGATCGCACCGTGACCGCCGGCTACCGCCACCGCGGCGGCGGGCGCTTCACGCTGACGCTCGACGGCGCCGCCCGCGAGGTGGTGGTGCTGAGCAGCGACGCGAGCACGATCGCCTGGCGCGACGGCGACCTCGCGCACCGCGCGACCGTGGTCGCGACCCACGCCGGCTGGCACGTCGCCGGCGCCGGCTGGGCGACCGACGTCGCCCGGCTGCCGCGGCTGCCCGATCGCGCGACCGAGGTCGAGCCGGGCAGCTTGATCGCGCCGATGCCGGGCAAGGTGATCAAGCTGGGCGCGGCGGTCGGCGACGTGGTCGCGGCCGGCACGACGCTGGTGGTGCTCGAGGCGATGAAGATGGAGCAGCCGGTCAAGACCGCGGTGGCGGGCACGGTGGCGTCGATCGCGGTCGCGCTGGGCGACCAGGTCGCCGCCGAGCAGGTGCTGGCGATCGTCACGCCGGCCTAGCTGGCGCGCGCCGCGCCGCCGCGGCAAGCTCGACCGATGCGCCGGGCAGCCTGGGCGATCGCGCTGACCACGCTGGCGCTGGCGTGCACGCCGCCTCGGGCCGCGCCCCCACGACCGCCCCCCGCGCCGGCCCCGGTCGACGCCGGCGTCGACGGCCCGGCCGCGCCCACGCCGCCCGCCGATCTGCGCTCGCCGCCCGGCGTCGGCCCGCGCGGCTACCAGCTCACGCTGACGATCGATCCGGCGCGGCCGACGTTCGACGGCGAGGTCGCGATCGCCCTGGCCGTGACGACGCCGACGCCGGTGGTGTGGCTGCACGCCGACGCGCTGACGATCGACGCCGCCGAGCTGCGGATCGGCGCCGCCCGCGCGCCGCTGACGGTGATCGCCGACGGCGCCCACCAGCGGATCGGCCTGGCCCACGCCGCGGCCATCCCCGACGGCGCGACGCTGGTGGTGCGCTACCGCGGCGGCATCGTCGACGACGATCCCATGGGCCTGTTCCGGCAGCGCCAGGGCAGCGAGCGCTACGTCTACTCGCAGATGGAGGGCGTCTTCGCGCGGCGGGTCGTGCCGTGCTTCGACGAGCCCGGCTTCAAGGTGCCGTGGCAGCTGACCGTGCGCGCGCCGGCCGGGCTCGACGTCTTCGCCAACGCCCCCGAGCGCGCCCGCGCGGCGCGCGGCGGCGAACAGATCGTCGAGTTCGCGCCGACGCCGCCGATGGCCAGCTACCTGCTCGCGGTCGCGGTCGGCCGGTTCGAGCAGGTGGCGATCGGCCCGGTCGGGCGCGGCGCGGTGCCGGCGCGGGTGCTCACACCGATCGGGCTGTCGGCCCAGGCCGCGGCGGCCGCCGCCGCGACCCCGGCGCTGGTGGCGTGGCTCGAGGCCTACTTCGATCGGCCGCTGCCGCTGGCCAAGCTCGATCTGGTGGCGGTGCCGCAGTTCTTCGGCGCGATGGAGAACCCCGGGCTGATCCTGTTCGCGTCGTCGATCCTGCTGGCCGACCCGGCGCGGCCGTCCGACGCCGGGCGGCGCGAGCTGCGCGCGGTGGTGGCCCACGAGCTGGCCCACCAGTGGTTCGGCGATCTGGTGACGCCGCGCTGGTGGGACGACCTGTGGCTCAACGAGTCGTTCGCCACCTGGATGGCCGCGGCCGCGGTCCACGCCCTCGATCCCGGCGACGATCGCGTCACCACCGACCGCGCGGCGATCGAGCGGGCGATGGCCGCCGATCAGCTGCCGTCGGCGCGGCCGCTGCGCCGGCCGATCGCCGGCGGGCTCGACGTCGACGACAGCTTCGACGCGATCGCCTACGAGAAGGGCGGCGCGCTGGTGGCGATGTTCGAGCGCCAGCTCGGCCCCGATCGGTTCCGCGCCGGGGTCCGCGCGTACCTGACCGCCCACGCCGGCGGCAACGCCTCGGCCGCCGACTTCGTCGCCGCGCTGGCCGCGGTCGCCGAGCCCGAGGTCGCGCCAGCGTTCGCCAGCTTCCTCGATCACCCCGGCGTGCCGACGGTGCGGCTGGCGCTGCGCTGCGACGGCGCCGGCGCCGAGGTCACCGCGACGCTGGCCAGCGACCGCGGCCCGCCGCCGTGGACCCTGCCGCTGTGCGTCCGATTCCCGGACGCCCGGGGCGGGGCCGAGGAGCGCTGCGGCTGGCTGGCCGCCGCGCCGCTCCGGCTGCCGCTGCCGCGGTGCCCGGCGTGGCTGATCGGCAACCCCGGCGGCGCCGGCTACCTGCGGGTCGCGTACCCCGACGACCTCGATCGCGCGCTGCGGACCCAGCTGGCGCGGCTCGACGTGCGCGACCGCTTCGCCCGCGCCGCCGATCTCGCCGCGCAGGTCCGGACCGGCGAGGTCGCGCCGGCCGCGCTGCCGCCGTGGATCGACGCGCTGCTCGCCACCCGCGAGCCCCACGACGCGCTCGCCGCGGCGGCGCTGGCCGAGGCGCTGGGCGATCACGTCGGCGCCACCGACCGGCCCCGGTGGCAGCGCTTCGTGCGCGCGCGGTTCGGCGCCGCGGCGCGGCGGCTGGGGCTGCGCACCCGCGCCGGCGACGACGACGCCACCATCGCCGCCCGCGACCAGCTGGTGACGCTGGTCGGCGTCGACGGCCACGATCCCGCGCTGGGCCGCGCGGCGGTGGTCGCCGTCGATCGCTGGCTGCGCGGCGGCGCCGACCCCGGCGACGATCGCGCGCGGCTCTTGGCGATCGCGATGGCCGCGGCCCCGGATCGGCTGCGCGATCGCGTGGTCGCGGCGGCGCTGGCCGCGCCCGACCGCGACACCCGCGCCGACTTCGTCGCGGCGCTGGCCCAGCGCACCACCGATCGCGATCGCGCCGCCAACCTCGCGCTATTCCTCGCCGGCGGCATCGACGCGCAGACCGCGCTGCCGCTGGTGACCGACGGGCTCGGCACCGACGACGACGCCGGCGCGTGGGCGACGCTGACCGCCAGCTACGACCTGATCGCCGCGCGCCTGACGCTGCTCGACCGCCCCGCGATCGCCGCGGCGGCCGCTGCCCGCTGCACGTCCGCCGCGCGCGCCGAGGTCGCGGCGTTCTTCGCCGCGCGCGCCGTCGCCGATCCGCGCGTCGCCCTCGAGCTGACGCCCGCCCTCGAGGCGATCGATCGCTGCGTCGCCGAGCGCGCGCGGATCCAGCCGGCGCTGCCCGCGCTGCTGCCGCGGTAGCCCGGCGAGATCGCCCGCAACCGCCGCACGCGCGCCGGCGTGCCCGCGCAAGGGGTGCGCGCATCGCCGCGCCAGCCACCGCACGACGCGATCGTGGCCGGTGTGGCGCTTGCTACGTCGGACCGACGGGATGCCAGCGATCGGAGACGCCATGGCCACGCGCAACCCGTCCGACCTCTCGACGTGCACGCTCCCCGAGCTCCTCCGCGGCGGCGACTGGGCCGGCGCCGAGGGGTTCGAGGGCACGCTGGCGACCATCGCCCGCCAGCTGGCCGCCCGCTCGCCGCCCGCGCACCGCGGCGAGCTGCACGAGGTCGCGCGGCTGTGCGCGACCGACATGAGCGCCGCCACCGTGATGTGGAACCTGGCCACCGCGTCGCTGCGCGGGCGCGCGCGCGGCTAGCCCACCCCCTGAACGGTGCCACCGATGGACCCCGCGCCGCGCCCGAACCGTCTCCTGCCGGGGGTCACGCGGTGGCCGCTCGACCCCGCGCGGCCGGTCATCGAGCTGCGCGACGTGTGGCTGAGCCTCGGCGACCGCCCGGTGTTCCGCGGGCTCGACCTGCGGATCGTGCCCGGCGAGGTCACCGTCATCCTCGGGCGCAGCGGCTCGGGCAAGACCACGCTGCTCAAGCTGATGATGGGGCTGGTGCGGCCCGATCGCGGGCAGGTGCGGGCGTTCGGCCGCGACCTGGCGACGACCTCGCCGGTCGAGCTGCTGGCGCTGCGCAAGCGGATGGGCATGCTGTTCCAGAACTACGCGCTGTTCGACGCGCTGACGGTCGACGCCAACGTCGGCTTCGCGCTGGCGCAGCACACCGGGCTGCCGCGGCGCGACGTGACCGCGCTGGCCGACGGCCTCCTCGACGTGCTGGGGCTGGCCGGCAGCGAGCACCTGCTGCCGGCGGCGCTGTCGGGCGGCATGAAGAAGCGGGTCGGGCTGGCGCGCGCGCTGGTCGCCGACCCCGAGGTGGTGTTGCTCGACGAGCCGACCACCGGCCTCGATCCGCTGATGGTCGAGCAGGTCGACGCGATGATCGCGCTGGCCCGGACCCGCTACCAGACGACCGCGGTGGTCATCAGCCACGACCTGGCCAGCACCCGCCGCCTGGCCGACCGCGTCGGGTTCCTCGCCGACGGCAAGCTCGGGTTCTACGGCACCTACGCCGAGCTGCTGCGCTGCCAGCTCCCGGCGGTGGTGGCGTTCCTCGACGGCGCGCGCACGTCGCGGCTGACCGCGGGCGACGCCGTCGCCGCGCCCGGGCCGACCCCGGCGAGCGGCCCCGCGGTGATCACGCTGGCCGACGTCCACAAGCGGTTCGGCGCCAACCCCGTGCTGCGCGGCGTCGATCTGGCGATCTGCCCACACCGCATCACCGTGCTGATCGGGGCCAGCGGCTCCGGCAAGTCGGTGATCGTCAAGCACGTGTTCGGCCTGCTCCGGCCCGACCGGGGCCAGGTCCGGGTGTTCGGCGAGGACGTCGCCGCGATGGACGACGTGGCGCTGGCGCGGATGCGGCGCCGGCTGGGGCTGGTGTTCCAGCACGCGGCGCTGCTCGACTGGTTGTCGGTCGCGGACAACATCGCGTTCCCGCTGGTGGAGCACGGCGACCTCGGCCCCCGCGCGCGGCGCGCCCGGGTCGATGAGCTGTGCGAGCGCCTGCACCTGGGCGCGCTGCGGCGGCGCCTGCCGGGCGAGCTCTCGCTCGGCGAGCGCAAGCGGGTCGCGCTGGCCCGCGCCGTCGTGGCCAAGCCCGACGTCGTGATCTACGACGAGCCCACCACCGGCCAGGACCCGGTGCTCACGCGCGAGATCGACGAGCTGATCCAGCAGATCCAGCAGCAGCTCGGGATCACCACGCTGGTGATCAGCCACGACATGGCCTCGACCTTCCGCATCGCCCACGCCATCGCGATGATCCACGAGGGGCGGATCATCGCGACCGGCACGCCCGCGGAGGTGCTGGCCAGCCCCGACCCGCGGGTCCAGCACTTCATCCACGCCGGCGCGGTCGACGCCTGACGTCGGCCGCAAAGCGTGCGGCGCCGCGCGCCCCGGGCGCAAGCAGCGCGCGCGCAGGCCGCGGGGGCGGCGCCGTCGCTGGCCTCGGGCTTGCGTCGCCGGTGGTCATGCCGGCGCTCCGCGCTCGCCCCTCGCCGCGTTCGCGCGGGCTGGCGCTGGTAGTGGTCGCGACCTTCGCCGCCGGCGCGCTGCGCGACTCGCCGCTGGATCGCCCCACCGACGCCGCGTGGCCGGCGGTCAACCAGTGGGACGCGCGCCTCGAGGCCGAGTACGCCGAGTTCGTCGCGCGCCTCGGTGACGCGGTCGAGGCCCGGCGCTGCCACCGCCTCGCCGCGTGCCTGCGCGATCCCACGGCCAACCTCACCTACGAGCCGGCGGTCGACGCCACGCTCGACCTCCACCTCGACTGCGCCGACCTGCCGTACGTGCTGCGCGCGTACTTCTCGTTCAAGCGCCGCCTGCCGTTCGGCTTCGTCGCCGGCACCCGCGGCGAAGGCCGCGATCCCCGCTACGCCGTCGGCATCGCGCCCACCAGCTACCGCACCTGGCGCGACTACCCGACCCCACGCGCGCTGCTGCGCGGCGTGGTCGGCCAGGTGCACTCGGGCATGTACCGCATGGCACCGGGCGTCGAGGGCAGCGACTTCTACCCGCTCCGCGTCGCGCCCGGCGTGGTCCGCCCGGGGGCGATCTACTACGATCCCAACGGCCACGTGCTGGTGGTCGCGCGGGTGCGCCCCGACGGCGCGGTCTACCTGATCGACGGCCACCCCGACGGCAGCCTCACCTGGAAGCGGTTCAGCGCCGCGTTCGCGATCGGCACCGCGCGGCTCGGCGGCGGCTTCAAGGCGTTCCGGCCGCTGCGGCTGGTCGGCGCCGAGGTCACGCGCGCGACCAACGCCGAGCTGTCGGACTTCGACGGCGTCGGCCAGTACGCGCGCCGCGACGACCCGGGCGGGCCCGACGGCGGCGGCTACCACGCGTGGGTCCGCACCGCGCTCGCGCAGACCGGCGTCGCAGTCGATCCGTTCGTCGAGTTCCGCGAGCAGCTCGAGGCGATCTGCGGCGACATCGGCGATCGGGTCGCCGCGGTCGAGGCCGCGGTGGCGGCCGGCCTCCCGACGCGCCCGCACCCCGACGCGCTGCCCGACAACATCTACGGCACCGAGGGCGACTGGGAGGTGTACTCGACGCCATCCCGCGACGCGCGGCTCAAGGCCGCGGTCCGTCAGCTGCGCGCCTTCGCCGACGGCGTCGCCACCAGCGCGATCGGCACGCTGGTGCTGCGCGCGCTGTGGTGGCAAGCGGGGGCGTCCGCGCCGTGCCAGTCCAGCTACCGCGACTCGTCGGGCCGGCCGGTCGCGTTGGGGCTCGACGCGGTCGTCGATCGCCTGTTCGCGCTGTCGTTCGACCCGTACCACTGCCCCGAGCTGCGCTGGGGCGCGCCCCTTGGCTCGAGCGAGCTCGCGAGCTGCCCCGACGATGATCGCAAGCGCAGCTGGTACGACGCCGAGCGTCGGCTGCGTTACCGGATCGATCGCGCCTATGGCGTCCCGACCACGCTCGACGACGGCCCCGACCAGCCGCCCGACGTCGATCCGCGACGCGCGTTCATGCGCCGCGCGCCGTGAGCGCGATGGCGAGGGCCGCCGGCCGCGTCGGCATCGCCCTTGCTTGATGTGGGGGCATGCAGGCGATCCGCGACCTGGTGCTGCGCCGCTTCCCCGGGCGGACCATCGTGTCGTGCGCGCGGCTCGGCGACGATGAGCGGCGGGACGACGCGACCAGCAAGGGCAGTGGTTACGGGGTGCCGGTGCGGGTCGTCATGCGCGACGCCGCCGGGCGCGAGGAGGCCGTGGTGTTCCACACCGCCCGCGCCGACGACTTCGGCCACGATCGCCGCGCCGATCGCGCCGCGCAGATGCTGCTGGCGTTCGACACCTACGGGCTGGTGCCGCGCCACGTGCCGGCGCTGGACGTCGGCGTGATCACCCGCGGCGGGGAGCTGCGCTCGCTCGCCGACGCCGACGAGGCGTACCTGCTGACCGGCTGGCAACCCGGCGAGCTGTACGCGCAGGACCTGCGGCGGATCGCCACGGCGGGCGCTAGCGCGCGCGACCACCAGCGCCTCGACGCGCTGGCCGACTACCTCGCGCAGCTCCACCACCGCGACGGCGCCCGCACCGCGCTCTACACCCGCGCGGTCCGCGACCTGATCGGCAGCGGCGAGGGCATCTTCGGCATGGTCGACGGCTACCCGCGCGACGTGCCCGGCGCGTCGCCGGTGCGGCTGCGGCGGCTCGAGGAGCGCTGCGCCGCCTGGCGCTGGCGGCTGCGCGGACGCGAGCCCCGGGCCGCCCGCATCCACGGCGACTTCCACCCGTTCAACATCCTGTTCAACGGCGACGCCGAGCTGGCGCTGCTCGACGCCAGCCGCGGCGCGATCGGCGAGGCCGCCGACGACGTCACCGCGCTCGCGATCAACTTCGTGTTCTTCGCCCTCGACACGCCCGGCGCCTGGCACCGCGGGCTGGGCCCGCTGTGGCACCGGCTGTGGGCGCGCTACGCGCTCGCCACCAACGATCACGAGCTGCTGGAGGTCGCCGCACCGTGGCTGGCCTGGCGCGCGCTGGTCATCGCCAACCCGCGCTGGTACCCGAACCTGTCGACCGAGGGGCGCGACCGCCTGCTGACGTGGATCGAGCGCGCGCTCGACGCGCCGCGCCTCGACCCGCGATCGGCCGACGAGGTGGTGCGATGAGCGGACACCGCGACGGCGCGGTGGTGTGGCTCACCGGCTTGCCGGCGGCCGGCAAGTCGACGCTCGCGGCGCGCCTCGACGCCCGGCTGCGCGAGGCCCACGTCCCCGCGGTGGTGCTCGACAGCGACGATCTGCGCGAGGTGCTGGTGCCGCGCCCTGGCCACGAGCCCGAGGCGCGCGACGGCTTCTACCAGACGCTCGCCGGCCTGGCCGCGCTGCTGGCGCGACGCGGGCTGGTGGTCGTGGTCGCGGCCACCGCGCACCGCCGGGCCTGGCGCGATCGGGCCCGGGCGCTCGCGCCCCGCTACCTCGAGGTGTACGTCGCCACGCCGCTCGCCGAGTGCCGCGCCCGCGATCCCAAGGGCCTGTACGGCTCGCCGGCGGTGCTGGCGCAGCTGCCGGGCGGTGGCGTCGCCTACGAGCCGCCGCTGCACCCCGACGTGGTCGCGCCACACGGCGACGATCCGCAGGTTGTCGACGCGGTGCTGGCGCGCCTCGAGATCGGCGGCCTGGGCTGACCGGGGCGGCACGCGCTTCGCTATGTCGCAACGGATGCCCGCCCGTCGTCGGCGAATCCTCCAGCTCGTGTCGATTCTGGCCACGCTCGGCGGCGCGGGCTGTGGCGGATCTCCACCCGACGCGCCCGACGCGCTGGTCGGGCCGCCCGACGCCGGCGACGACGCCAGCCTCGACGCCGCGCCGCCGGCGATCGAGGCGCTGGGCGCCAGCACCTTCACCGAGGACGGCCGCACCTGGACCGAGACCCGCTACCGCCTGCGCCGGCCCGACGGGCGGGCCACCTACGTGCAGTGGATCCCGTCGGACAAGCCGGGGCCGCGGCCGGTGGTGGTGGTGACGATGCCGTATGCGGGCATCGCCTGGACCGGCGATCCCCTCGACGCGCGCTGGGCCGCCTACCCGCTCACCGCCGGCCAGCACCTCGACGTCGACGGCCCGGCCTTCGACGGCACCGGCCTGATCGTCTACGACCCGACGCCGCTGGCCGCGGTGATCGATCAGTCGCGCCTGCACCGCCTCAACGACTGCGCGACGCTGTTGATCTACGGCCGCTTCTACGCCGGCGGCGACGTGCGCGACGACGTCGCCGACATGGCCGCGGGCATGGCGTTCCTCGCCGAGCAGCCCGGCCTCGACCGCGCGCGGGTCGGCGTGTTCGGCGGATCGTGGGGCGGCTTCGAGGCGCTGTACGCCGCGGCCCACGCCGATCCGCGGCTGCCGGCCACGGTGGTGTCGGCGATGTACCCGCCGACCGACTTCGCCGGGATGTACGCCCACGCCACCACGCGCACCGGCGCCGCGCTCGCCTTCATGACGCCGTACATCCGCCGCATCGTCGCGGCCACCGGCGGGCCGCCCGGCATCGGCGACTACGGCGGGCTGCGCGCGACCGACCTGTGCGCCGGCCTGCCGCCGGCCACGCTCCTGCTCCACGACGAGCACGACAACCTGGTGCCGATCGCGCAGAGCCTGGCGGTCGCGTCGGGCTGCGGCGCGGCGCTCGTGACCTGGCCGCGGACCGGCGCGATCGATCCGGCGCTGGTCAGCCACGGCCCGCTGCTCACCGACGAGGCCAGCCCGCAGTCGGTCTACACCTACGCCACCGCGTTCCTGCACCTGCGCCTGGCCCCGCCCGATCAACAGGTCGTGATCGACGTCGTCCACGCGGCGTCGCTGCGCACCCACCTCGGCCTGGTGCGCGCCGCGCAGCGCGCCGGGCGCGACGTCGCGGCGGTGGCGCCGCGGCTGCGCGACCTCGCCGACCCGCGGCTGTACCTGCTCGACCTGGGCGCGGTGATGCCGAGCGTGCGTGCCGGCGCCGAGGTCACCGCCGAGGCGGTCAACGCGGTGTGGGGCACCAGCTATACCGCCGCGACCATCGACGCCGCGCTCGCCGTCGGCCTGCCGCCGCCGTGACTGCGGTACGCTGGCCGCGATGCTCGCCCCCGCGCCGCCGTGGCGGCTCGACCACGCCGACGGCTGCGGCCACCACGACCGGCTGGAGGCCGACGCCGAGGCGGTCGCGCTGCGCTACGCGCCGGTGACGCCGGCGACCAGCGCGACCGGCCGGTACGACGGCGGGCCGCCGCGCACGGCCACCGTCGCGCTCGACGACCCGCGCCTGGCCGCGCTGGCCACGAGCGTGGGACCGCCGCGATGAGCCTGCGCGCGCTGCTGCCGGCGAGCTGCGCGGTCGTCGAGCACGCCGGCGGCTGGCCCGTCGCGGCGCTGCACCCCGACGAGGCGCGCGCGCTGGGCCCGGTCGCCGAGGCCCGTCGCGCCGAGTTCGCCGCCGGCCGCGCGTGCGCGCGCGCCGCGCTCGCCGCGCTCGGACACGCGGGCGCGCCGGTCGGCCGCGGCGACGATCGCGGGCCGCGCTGGCCGGCCGGCGTCGTCGGCAGCATCACCCACTGCGCGGGCTACGTCGCGGCGGCGGTCGCGCCGGCGGCCGCGTGCCGCGCGCTCGGCGTCGACGCCGAGCCCAACCAGCCGCTCCCCGCCGACGTGCTCACGACCGTCGCGTCGGCGACCGAGCGTCGGTGGCTCGCCGCGACGCCGCCCGGCGCGATCTGCTGGGACCGCCTGCTGTTCTCGGCCAAGGAGAGCGTCTACAAGGCCTGGCGCCCGGTCGTCGGCACCTGGCTCGGCTTCGAGGACGTCGAGCTGACCGTCGATCCGACGGCGGCCACGTTCGCCGCCGCGATCGCCGCGCCCGGCCCGTTCCCCCACCTCGCCGGGCGCTTCGCGATCACGCCGACCATCGTGATCACCGCGATCTACGTCCCGGCCGCCTGACCGCCGCCGCCATCGCGCCGCAGCCGCGCCTTGGCCGCCCCGGAGCCGGCGCGGCGCGGTACGCTCAGGGCGCATGTCCGACGGCCCGCCCCCGCTCCCACGCCTGCTGGCGATCGATGACGAGCCGACGATGTGCCAGATCTTCAGCCGCGCGCTGCGCTCGATCGCCCGCGTCACCACCGCCGGCACCGTCGCCGAAGCCGAGGCGCTGCTCGACCGCGACGCGTTCGACGCCATCATCTGCGACGTCAACATGCCGGCCGGCGGCGGCCCGGCGGTCCGGGCGCACATCCAACGCCTGCAGCCGGCGCTGCTCGAGCGCACGCTGTACGTCACCGGCGGCGTCACCACCGACGACAAGATCGCGTTCGTCGAGACCATCCGCGATCGCCTGCTCGAGAAGCCGTTCACGATGCTCGAGCTGCAAGACGCGGTGCGCGCGCTGACCCGCCCACCGGCGGCGTGACCCGGGCGCACCGGGCGCCGTGACGCCGGCGATCGCGGCGCCGGCGCGACCGACGTGCGTCACTGCACCGCACCGCGCCGCGGTCGAACTACCCGTCGAATCACCCCGCAGCTGCGACGGCGACGGCGGCCTGGTGCGACCAACGGGCATGGATCACAACGACCGGACGCCGCGCCGGCAGGCCCCACCCTCCGGCGCGCCGCGCTGTCCGGTCTGTCAGAGCCCCGCCGGCACCCCCGACCAGGCGTGCGACGCCTGCTGCGCCTCGCTGGCGTCGCCGTGGGGCATGTGCCCGTCGCAGCTCCGCGGGGCAGCGCCCACCGAACCGACCGCAGCGGCGCTGATCGATCGCTGGGGTGGCGTGTGGCGGTTGCCGCGCCGCACGGTCATCGGCCGCGATCCGGCGCGGTGTCAACTCGCGCTCCTCCACGGGGACGTCTCACCGGTCCACGCGCTGCTGGAGCTCGGCGCCGCGGGCTGGTGGCTGTCCGATCTCGGCAGCCGCACCGGCACGTGGCTCGAGCGCCGCCGCGTCACCGCCGCCGCGCTGCCGCGGGTCGCGCGGGTGCGGGTCGGCGCGATGGAGCTGTTCTTCCTCGCCGACGCCCGCGCGCTGCGCGCCCCGGACGCCGCCGCCAGGCGCGAGGCCGACGAGATCACCGCGCCGTTCGCGGTCGACGAGCAACCCGTCGCCGCGACCAGCGCGCTGGTGCTGGTCGAGGCCAGCAGCGGCTGGGGCCGGCTGAGCCGCGGCGATCGCGGCGTGCCGGTGCCGCCGTGCCAGCTGACGCTGCTGCAGGCGCTGGCGCAGCGCTGGCATGACGACCACGCCGTCGCCCCCGCCGATCGCGGCTTCGTCGCGATCGACGCCGTGCTCGCGGTGATCCCGTGGGAGGCGACCGCCGCCACGCGCACCAACCTCAAGCAGCTGGTGCGCCGGACCCGCCTGACCCTGGCGGCGCTCGACGTCGACGACCACCTCGAGGGGCGGCGCAGCGACGGCGGCGCCTACCGGATGCGCGGCGGCGTGCGGCTCGAGCCGTGACCGTCACGCGGCATCGCGCAGCCGGCGCAGCCGCAGGAACGCGTGGACCTCGACCCCGGGTGCCGACGTGCGCGCCAGCCACAGCGCCACCTGCACCCGCTGCGGGCCGGCGCCGACCAGCGCCAGCCGCTCGATCGGCGCCGCCGCGTCACGCACCGCCGCGCAGTCGGCGACCAGCTCGGGGAACGCCTCGCCGAGCGCGGTCTCGCACGCGGCGACGCCGACCAGCGCCGCCGGCTCGCGACCGAGCATCTTGGCGAACGCCGCGTTGACCACCACCAGCGCGCCGTCGCCGTCGAGCAGCGCCTGCGGCAGCGACACCAGGTCGAAGCCCTGGGCCAGCAGCCGCTCGCGCCCGCCGCGGTCGGTGGTGCGGCGCTGGCGCAGGCCGAGCATCGCCATCACGTTCTGCAGCTCGTAGCGGAAGTCGCCGATCGAGCGGTGGCGCTGGTCGGGCGCCTTGGCGATCGCGCGCGCCACCAGCGCGGCCAGCGCCTCGTCGACCGGCTCGCCGCCGGCGCTGGTCACCAGCGGCGCTGGGGGTTCGTGGACATGGCGGCGCAGCACGTCGGCCAGCTCGCCGACGAACGGCGGCGCGCCGGTGATCAACTCGTACGCGAGGATCCCCAGCGCGTAGACGTCGGCCGCCACCGAGGCCGGGCCGCCGGTGATCCGCTCGGGCGCGATGTAGCTCGGCGAGCCAGCCAGCGGCTCGTCGCCAGCGTGATCGATCCGGCGGGCCAGCCCGAAGTCGAGCAGCTTCACCATCGCCCGCTTGCGCCCGTGCTCGGCCTCGGACGCCACCAGGATGTTGTCGGGCTTGAGGTCGCCGTGCAGCACGCCGTGGCGGTGGATGTGATCGAGCGCGTCGGCGATCTGCCGCAGGTACTCGCAGACCCGGGCCAGCGACGGCGGCGCCGCCGCCGGATCGATCAGCGGCGCACCCTCGACCAGCTCCATCACCATGAACGCACCGAGCGCGGGATCGTCGCCGAAGTCGACCACCTCGACGATGTTGGGGTGCCGCATCTCGCTGGCCAGCCGCGCCTCCTGCGTGAACCGCGCCCGCGCGTCGTGGGCGTCGCGGAACGACGGCGCGATCACCTTGAGGGCGAAGCCGCGGCCGAGGTGGCGGTGCCGCACCCGGTGGACGCGCCCCATGCCGCCTTCGCCCAGCGGCCCCTCGAGGACGTAACGGCCGGCCACCGCGTAGCGCGTCAGCTCGACCGGCGGCGGCGGCAACGGCGTGGGCTCGACATCGAACATCCATCCATCGTAGCGACCAGCTCACCCCCGGCGGGTGAGGCGCGGGTTGGCGCAGGGTAGGCGCCGGCTAGCCAGCTACCCGGCGCGTCACCGCCGTGGTCACCGCGCGCGACGCTACAGCCCGGTGCTGCCGGGCGCGGGCATCACCCGCAGCCGATAGCCGAACCCGCGCCGCGACTCGATCAGATCGCCGAGGCGGGCCGCCTCGAGCGCCTTGCGGGTGCGGCGCACCAGCTGCTTGAGGTGCCCCTCGTCGGGATCGTGGGCGTCCCACGGCAGATCGGCGATCAGCTGGCCCGACGGCACGAACCCGCGCACCACCGGCGCCACCGCCGCCTCGGTGGCCATCCGCTGCGCCATCGTCAGCACCATCGCGAACTGGGTGTCGGTGAGCCGCACCTGGTTGCCGCCGGCGGCGAGGTACCCGCCGCCGCCGCTGGGCGCCTCGACGAACGCGAGCTCGATCGACGGCATGCCGGCGAAGGTCGGCTCGTCGGCCTCGAAGTCGTCGATCGGCCCCGCGACCGCGGGCTGCTGCGCGTCGGGGCGCACCGTGACCGCGGCGCCGGCCTCGACCTGATCGCGCAGCCGGCCGCGATCGATCACGAAGTACATGCCGACCGAGCCGAACGTCAGCCGCGCGCCGTGGGCCAGCGGCGCCTCGCCGTCGAGCCGCTGCGCGTCGACGAACGTGCCGTTGGCCGAGCCCAGATCGCGGACCCACCAAGCGCCGGCGTGGTCGCGGCGCAGCTCGGCGTGGCGCCGCGACACCACGCCGGTCAGGATCGACACCCCGGTGGCCTGCGGCACGCGCCCGACCAGCGTCGTCGCGGCCAGCCGGTGCGCGCGGCCCCAGCGATCCACCAGCGCCGCGTCGAGCGGCCGCACGCACGCCGACAGCAGCTGCTCGGGGATCATCGCCAGCGGCGCGTCGAGGTCGTCGGCGCACGCCGCACACAGGTTGCGCTCGGCCGCGGCGCCGCAGCGCGCGCAGGCCCCGGGTCCAACATCGATCCGGTCGGTCATCGTGCGCATGGTACGAGCGCCGCTGGCGCTTCCATGCAGCGTCGGTCGGGGACCGCATGGATAGCGGTCGGGTATCGCGGCCGATCCGCCCGCGACGGCGGTGTCGCGGCTGAGCCCCTGCGCACGGCGGGCGACCAGGCCACGCCCGATCGCGCCGGGCGGCCGTCCGCGCGCCGGGTCAGAACGAGCCGGCGAGCCCGAGCCCGCGCCCGCCGTGGGCCATGGCCACCGGCGTCAACCGCACGTCGTTGCCGGCGACGGTGGTGCGGTGGACCTGGGTCGGGAACAGCAGCGCGTCGAGCACCAGCAGCACGCCGACCGCCTGGACCACGCCGTCGGCGACGATCAGCACCTTCTTGGTGGTCTCGTTGTCGCAGGCTTGGTTGCCCACGTCGCAGTCGCCGCGATCGGCGAGGTCGAGCCACGGGCCGACCAGCGGGACGTACAGCCGCTCATCGGCGCTGCGGTCGCTGACGCCGGCGGTGATGGCCGCGGCGCCGTACCCGACGCCGAACACCACGGCGCCGGTGAGGAACGTCCGGCTGTCCCAGCGGTTGTACTCCTCCACGGCCGCCGGCTGTTGCGTCGCGACGACGACGACCGGCTCGGGCTCGGCCACCTCGGCGGCCACCACGACGGTGGCCTGCACCGGGACCGCCGTCGCCCCCACCACCTCGTCGGCCACGGCCGGGGCCGCCGCCGCGATCAATCCGCCCACCACGACCGCGACGACTCGATTGGATGATTGCATGGCGACGGCTACTGCAAGCACGCGGCCACCGCGTCACGGCCCGATCGTGCGCTGGCGCCACGGCGCGGCGCCCCTCGCTCACGGACACGCGAGCGTGACGTCGGGCTCCTTGCGGTGCGGGTAGCCCAGGTGCACCCGGTAGTCGAAGTCGCCGTGGACGGTCAGGTCGATCGTGCCGTCGAGGGTGCCGCTGCTGCCGGGCTGGAACTGCATGCCCCAGCCGGTGACCTCGATCCGCTGCGTGCCCCGGGTCGCGTCGACCGACGCCAGCGTCATGCCCTGCGGCGCGTGCCCGAGCAGCTCACCGAACCGCTGCGGCGCGCTGGTCAGGTGGTAGCCGATGTGCGAGTCGCCCTGGCGATCGTCGACCGTGATCACGTTCGCCGTCTGGATCGCGCCGCCCAGCGACCGCGCCACCTCGTGGAAGTCGACCTTCACCCCCGACGCCGGGCTCGGGCCGAGCCCGAGCAGCTCGACGCCGGGGCCGACGCCCGCGAAGCTGACCGTCAGCTCCTGCCGGGTCTCGCCGCCGCCGGCCCCGATCGACACGCTCGCGCGCGCGGTCACCGTCGCCTCGGTGAAGTAGCTGTCCAGGCGCATCACGTCGAACGGGATCACGTCGCCGACCTTGCCCCACGACGTGTCGCGCCCCAGCACCAGCGTCATGGTCATCACATCGCCGACCTTGTACACGCCGTCGCCCTGGTACGCGATCGATCCGATCGACAGGTCCTTGCCCAGCGCCGCGCTCAACAGCACGCTGACGATCGCCACGCCGAACTGGTTGGTCAGCCCGCCGCACACGATCATCTCGTGGCAGCTATCGACGAAGTCGCTGACGATCGCCACCTGCGCCGCCACGTCGCCGCGCGCGCACGCCGCCAGCTTCACCTCGGCCTGGCCGCGCTCGTCGATCGGCGTCGCCGTGCTCGCCGGCGGATCGGGGATGCTCACGGTCGCGCCGACCTGCACCGACGCGCTGCCCGACGCCGATCCGCCGACCAGCCCGCGCGGACAGCCGGCCACCAGCATCGGCGCGAGCGCCAGGGACACCGCGCGCAGCGAGGTTCGCATGGGCCGCAGTGTATCGCAGCGGCTCACGCCTCGGACGCCGCGAAGTAGGACGCGCCGTCCCACGCCGCCGCGGCGAGCTGGTCGAGGTCGACGCCGTCGCCGGCGAGCCGTTGCCGCTGATCCGGCGGCAGGCGCCGCAGGTCCGCCGGGATCACCCGATGCACGGCGACGTCGGGCGCCGCGCGCCGCAGCACCGCGGGGAGCGCGCGGCAGTACGTGACCTGCACGCCGGCGATCGCCACTAGCCGCGTCGTCGTCACCACCTGACCGCGCGGCACGTGGCGGACGATGTCCACCACCCGCGCGCGCCAGTCGTCGTCGAGCGCTGGCATGGTCCGCCGTTCCACGACGACGACCTGACCCGCCGCGAGCGCGCCGTCGTCGAGCACCCGCCCGAGCACGCCGCGCCGACCCGCCAGCGCGCGGGCAAGGCCCGGCCGCACCCGGTCGAGGCGGTGGCACACCTCGCACGGCAAGGTCAACCGGATCCGCACGCCGCCGAAGCGCAGCACCGTCCCCGACGGCAGCGCGTCGACCTCGCCGGCCACCACCAGGTTCGCGCGCACGTCGCGAGCGGTCAGGTCGTGCTGGGCGAGCACCGCGCGGCTGGTCACCAGCACCTGCCGCGGGCTGTGGCGCGCTGCGCTGCGATCGCCGACCAGCCCGAGGCCCGCCGCCGCGGTCGCGCTGGCGACCGGCACCATCGCCGCGCCGTCGCGCGGACGGAGCAGCAGCTCGTCGAGGACCATGCGCCACCGTGCCACGGCGGCGCCGCCGCAGCACCCGTCCGCGCTTGCATCGCGCCGCGGTCTACGGTCCGATCGCCGCGATGCCCATCTCGGCCCGCGATCCGAGCGCCCTGCCCTCGCCCGCGATCCTCAAGCGACGGTGCGCGGCGCTCGCGCGGCTCGATCGCGCGATCGATCCCGACGCCGACGTGCCGACCCACGACGTCGCCCGCGGCGGCGGCACCTTCTGGCTGCGCGAGTCCGAGGGCAACCACGTGCAGATCGCGTTCATGCGCGCCGGCGTGGTCATCCTCGGCTTCGATCACGAGAGCCCGATGAGCCCGACGAACAACGGCGAGCGCGTCTGGCCGGGCTTGGTCGACGCGCTGCCCCCGCCGCTGCGCCGCGCGCTGCGCGACTACGCCTTCGGCGACGACATCACGTTCTGCGTCTGGCGCCAGGCCCGCGATCGGCGCTGGCACAGCGGCCCGGTCCGCCGCCCGCGCGGCCGCGACGTCGACGGCTCGGCGCGCCTGCTGGCGATCCTCGACGGCGACCCGCGCCGCTACCGCCGCTTCGCCCGGGCGGTCCACGAGCGCGACGTCCCGCTGGCGGTGATCGCCCGCGCCTACGCCGGCCACCCGGTCGATCGCGCCGCGATCGCCCCCGCCGCGCCGCCCGCGCCCAAACCGCGCGCGCCGCGTGCCGCGCGCGCCCGCCCGACGTTCGCCATCGGCGATCGCGTGATCGATCCCTGGGGCTACCGCGGCAAGGTCACCGCCATCACCCACGGCCTCGCCGCCGCCGCCGCCGCCGGCGAGATCGGCGACGTCGACCGCTGGCTGCGCGGCCTCAGCGTCAAGCCCAAGACCCCGCGCCGCGGCATCTGGTACTCGGTCCGCCCCAGCAGCGGCGGCGAGATCCTCGTCGGCGAGCTCGACCTGCGCCGCGCGCCGGCCTGATGAACGACCGACGGCCGGTCGAGCGTCTCGCTCCAACCGGCCGTCAAGCACACGCGCAGCGTCGAGCGGGATAAGGGATTCGAACCCTCGACGTTCAGCTTGGGAAACGACCCGCGCCCGAGCTGACACGCCGACTTCCGCGTCGTTCAGGGGAGATACACGTTTCCACGTGTCTCAGGGCGTCCCCGGCCGACGCGGCGAAGGTGTGAACTCGGGTGTGAACCAATCGTCGTCGGGATCATCGGCGAACTCGAGCAGGAAGGCGTCGTCGACGACGGTATCGGCGGCGGTCGTCTCGGCGGCGTTCCGCCTGAGGCGCCGCGCCTCCGCCCTTCGTTCCAGCGTCCCGCGGATCTGGCTCTCGTACTCTTGGGACACCGCTACCCCGAGCAGGCGAAGCTCCTTGATGGCGCAGAGCCGATCGACGCCGTACCAGCGCGCATATCCGTGGACGACGTGCTTGCCGCCGTAGCTCGCGAGCCATCTCGCGGCGGTCGCGAGGCGCGCCGGGCGGCGCATCCGCTTCCGGCGCGGCGACAAGATTCGCTTCTTCACGTGGGGGCTCGGCTCGCGAACAAGCTCCCCACGAGCGGCGATGGCGACCGGGTCGCGAGCCCCGCCTTGACCAGGCGTTCGAGGAACGACGGCTTCTTCGCGTGCCGCGCTCGAAGCGCGTCGAGCCGGACCCGGTAGTCGTCGCCGTTACCACGCGCCGCCAGGTCGCGGAGATCCACCAGCAACGCCAGCGCCGCGTCGTAGCTCCGCGGCAGCTTCGTCGCGATCAACGCCTCTGCATCGGCCCACAGCTTGGCTTCCTTCCCGACCAACCCATCCAGGTGCTTCACGCGCGCCGCCGCCGCCGCGCGATCCTGTCGCGCCTTCGCCGCCGCCGTCCTTCTTGGCTCGAGCTCCTCACGCTGCGTCCGCAGGCCCTCGGCCTCCGCCAGCAGCGCGCCGATCGTCCGCGTCGCGTGCACCACGGTCGTCGCACGCGAGCCGGCATCCGCGCGCAGCCGCCGGAGTAGTTCGGTGCGAACCGACGCGTGATCGTCGTCGATCGCCAGTCGCGCCAGCAGCGCGTCCTTCTCCGATGCCGGCACCATAGCCAATCCCGCGAGCACTTCCTTGCGGCTCGGCCCGGTCTTGTCCCTCGGCGCGCTCGCAGCTGCGGCCACCGCCAGCAGATCGGGGTCGATCCGCAGGAACATCGCCATCGCCTCGAGCGAGGCACTGAGCTTGCCGAGCCCCGGCGGAACCGGCGGCTCGTGGTCATCGTCATCGAGCTCACCGCTCTGCGCGCACGCCAACCATCCCAGGTAGAGCGCTCGCAGATCGCCTCGCGCCAGGTCTGCCCGCACCGAGATCATGGACGACAGTTTGCTCTGCTCGTCGTCCTCCTCGTCCCAGCCGTCGCCACCTTCGTCGTCCGACGCGAACCGGAGGACCACGTACGCCCCCTTCTTGCGCACCGATGCCCCCTCGCCCACGCAGTACCGCCGCGCGTCGTCGAGACCGAGCAACTTCGCTGGCAGCCGCAGTTGCAGGATGCGCGTGCCCCAGTTGGCGAAGTACAGGAACGCATCGAAGTACCGCTCCATCCACCCGTCCTCGTCGCCCTTGAAGTCGCCCCACGAGTAGTCGTTGACGAACCGCGTCGGCGAGATGCGCGCCCGCGTCGAGTAACCTCGCAGCAGGCTCATCTCGTTCGCGGTGAGCGGCCGGTCGATCGCCTGGAACTCGTAGTACTGGTACTCGCTCATCGCTTTCGGCCCCCGCGTCGCGGCTGCTCCTCCAAGGCGAGCGCGCGCAGCCCCCGCTCGGCGCTCTCGCGGTCGCGAGCGAGCTCGGCCCGCAGCTCGTCCTCCGATGGCAGGTACATCTGGTAGCGGCCCGCGAGGATCTGCCGGTTCCCCTCGGGCAGCGTGATCTTCGCCATCGCATCGTTCTTCTCCGAGCACAGCACGATGCCGATCGTCTCCGCCTCATGGTCGGCGCGCTGGAACCGATCGAAGAAGTTCACGTACATCTGCATCTGCCCCAGATCCTGGTGCGTGAGCTTCCCGAGCTTGAGATCGACCAGGACGAAGCAGCGCAGCAGCCGGTTGTAGAGGACCAGATCGACGTAGAAGTGATCGCCCTCCAGCGTCAGCCGCTTCTGGCGCGCCACGAAGCAGAAGCCCTTGCCCAACTCGAGCAGGAATGCCTCGATGCGATCGATGATCGCCTGCTCCAGCTCGCGCTCGCGCCACTCCGACCGCTCATCGAGCCCGAGGAACTCGAGCACGAACGGCTCCTTGATCACATCGGCCGGCGTCTCGACCTGATGCCCCCGCCGCGCCAGCGCCATCACCTTCTTCTTGTCGCGGCTCTTCGCCAACCGCTCGAACAGCAGCGAGGCGACCTGCCGCTCCAGCTCGCGACTCGACCAGCCTTCCCGCGCCGCCTCGATCTCGTAGAACGCCCGCGCATCGGCGCTCCTGACCCCGAGCATGACGAGGTAGTGGGTCCAGCCGAGGTTCGACGGGAAGGCCGCAGCCCCGAGGGGTGCGGATTTGGTCAGCAGTGCTGACCAAATCTCGCCCGGCCCCGATCTGGTCAGCGCTGCTGACCGTTTTCGCGGTCCGTCGAGGTCCCTCGGGATGGCCGATCCTCGAGGGAACAGCACATAGAACTGCCGGAGCCGGCGCAGCGTCCTCGCGCTGAACCCCTTGCCGAGCCGCCCGGCGAGCCGTCCCCGAGCCGCTTGAGCAGCTCGTCCCCATAGCCGGCGCGCTTCTCGCCAGCCTGCTCGACCTCCACGATCTCGCGCCCGATCATCCAGTAGGCGTGGACCATCGTCGTGTTGACCGAGCGGGCCGCATGCCCTCGCGCGGCGTCGACGATCTGGAGCACGCGCGCAAACAGCGCGTCCTCGAGGCGCGCTGGCGACGACTTCGCCAGCGCCCTGACCGGCCTCTTGCGCTGCGCCTTCTGCGCGATCGCCATCGCCGAGCCTTATACTCGCCCACCCTGACTACGACATCCTCGATCGCGGGCCGCCGACCGACACCGACGATGGCGTGACCCTCGTCGGGTGCTGGGCGCACTGCCGCCGCTACTTCTTCGAGGCCGCGCTCTGCCGCTACCCGGTCGGGCTCCAGGGGCTCATGCGCATCCGCGCGATCTACGCGGCCGATCGCGCCGGCCGCCGCATCGCGCGCGCCCAGCGCGGCGCGTTCCGCGCGACCCACCTGGGCCCGCTGATGGACGACTTCTTCCGCTGGGCGCGCGCCGCGCGCGACACGGCGCCCGGCCGCAACCTCGCCACCAAGGCGCTCGGCTACGCGCTCAACCAGGAGGCCGAGCTGCGCCGCGTCCTCGACGACGGCGACCTGCCGCTCGACAACACCCGCGCCGAGCGCGCGCTCCGCAAGATCGTCGTCGGCCGCAAGAACTGGCTGTTCTACGGCAGCGACACCCACGCCGAGGCCGCCGCCGCGCTCTTCAGCCTGCTCGCCTCGTGTCGGCTCCACGGCGTCGAGCCGTTCGCCTACCTCGACGAGGTGCTGCGCGTCCTGCCGTCCTGGCCGCGCGAGCGCTACCTCGAGCTGGCCCCGGCGAACTGGCGCGCCACCCGCGCCCGCCTCAACCCGGCCAAACTCGACATGCCAATCTCGAGCTTCGAGGTGCCGCCTGTGATCGCCGCGCCCGCGCCCGCTGCCGCGTCGATCTGACCGCGGGGCCGGCGCCTGCCACGTCGGCGACCCGGCGGCTACGTGGGGTTCACACAGCGCTTACTCACGATCCGACAGGAGATCAAGGACGCGGCCGAGCGTGACAAGTCCGTGGACGACGCCGTTCGTGACGGCGCCGAGCACGGCGGGTGCGCATCGACCGACGTGCTCGCCGAGCTGACCCAGAGCGCCTTCGACCGAGGTCTCGGCCTCCTCGCGCGCCAGCTCACCGAAGAGGTCTTCCCGCCCGGATGGCCAGACGCGCAGCTCTCGTAGGTGAGCCATCAACTACGGCGAGATCCGCGCAGCGTCGACGTTGGTCGCCCAGGTCCATGACTTCGCGCCCGCGCGGTCAGCGGCCACGCCACGGTCGAGATGCAGGCACGCTACGCAGCGTGGCCGGCTCCGAGTTGCGGGCGAGCCTCGCGAAGGTGATCGACCTGGCGGGGTTCCGGAAGACTGCCCAAACCACGGCGAGAGGTGATGCGAGAGGTGATGCGAGTGGTGATGCGCGGGCCGAAACGGAAGCGGCCGGCTGAGGGGGTTCTCTCAACCGGCCGTCACCACACGCGAATCGTCGAGCGGGATAAGGGATTCGAACCCTCGACGTTCAGCTTGGGAAGCTGACACTCTACCACTGAGTTAATCCCGCAGCGGTCAGGCGACTCTATCGCGCCGCCGTCGACAGTCAAGCGAGGCCGCGCGCAACCTGCCGCGGTCCGCGGGGCACGAACCCGCGCGAAGGGTCTCGCGTTTCGGGTGGGGGCCCCACGTCTTGTGGGGGAGGGGCTTTGCGAAAGCCCCTCGTAGGTCTCAGAACGAACCGATCGCGACGATGCCGGCGCCGCCGGGGCCGATCGACGGCGTGATCGCCAGCTCGGGGCGCTCGACGATGGCGGGCTTGCCGGTGAACCAGAGGAACGCGGCGGTGCCCAGCGAGGCGACGGCGACGCCGCCGGCGATCTGGGCGATCAGGTACTTCTGGTTGGCCGAGTCCCACAGGTCCTTCTGCTTGACGTCGTCGGGCTCCAGCTTGGCGTCGTCGTACTGGCCCTTGGCGGTGACGTACAGCCAGACGCCGACGCCGGCGCCGATGACGCCGACGCCGCCGAGCCCGATCGCCAGCTTGCGCTTGGCGGTGAACGGCGACGGGTCGATCACCTCGACCTGCTTGTCGGTCCTGGGCTTGGGCAGCGGCTTGAAGCGCGGGATCGTGATCGCCGCCTTCTCCTGCTCGTTGACGATCGTGACCGTCGTGCTCCACGACTCGTAGGCCGGGGCCTTGGCGTCGATCTTGTGGACGCCGATGTCGGCCGGCAGCGAGCGGTTCCACTCGGCGGTGTCGATCGGCTCGCCGTCGCGGGTCAGCACCAGGCCCTCGACCCGCGCCTCGTCGGGCACGCTGATGGTCAGGTACGAGATCCGCGGCTCGAGCTTGGCGGCGCGCTCCTTGGCCAGCGTGTTGATCGCGACCTGCGCGGCGTCGCCGGAGGCGCGGCTGCGGCGCTCGACCTCGACGAACGCCGCCCACGCGGTGGCGTACTGCTTGTTCTTCTCGCGGCAGTCGGCGACGTTGAGCAACGTCGACGTCGCCGGGTCCTTGCGGTAGCTGCCCTCGAAGGCGGCGCAGGCCTCGGGGATCTTGCCCTGGGTCATCAGGGCCTTGCCCTCGCGGAACAACGTCTCGGCCGAGGTGGACGGCTGGGCCTGGGCCACCGACGCGAACGCGCCGACGCAGAGGAGTGACAGGACGATACGCATGGCTCTCACCAGTTGGGTTGCGGGGCTGGTCCGTGCAGCGACATCAAGGAGACGCGCTTATCTAACGTCAGGGATGCCGTCGCCGTCGATGTCTCCGGGGACCTTGGCCGGGGTATCGGCCGGCTTGACCTCCGGTTGCGTACTTCCTGATCCCGATCCGCTGCCGGAGCCCGGGCCCGGGGTCGCGACCGTCGTGCCGCCCGGCTTGCGGGTGCGCGCGCCCTTGCACTCGATCTCGCGCGCCGCGGTGCCGGCGTCGGGGAAGACCCGCTCGGCGGCGGCGGCCAGCGAGTCGAGGTCGTCGCACTTCTTGCCCTTGGCCAGCTTCTTGGCCTGGTCGCGGGTCGACGCGACGTACGCGAGCCGCAGCTGATCGTACGCGTCGCGGGCGCGCCCCTTGTACGTCGAGTCGTTGGCGATCTGCTGGTACGCGTCGACCGCGCCCACGGTGTCCTCGCGCTCGAACGCGATGGTGAAGCGGTCGTAGGCGACCGCGCTCTGCGCCTCGCGCTTGGCGGTGTCGGCCAGCGCGCGCGCGTCGGCGTGCTGCGGATCGAGCGCGAGCGCCTCGCCGGCGAGCCGGCTGACGTCGGCCCACTTGTCCGCGTCGGCGGCGGCGCGCGCCTCGGACACCAGCTTGGCGATCGCCGCGGTGTCGACCGCCGGCGTCGGGGGTGGCGTCGGGGCCGCGGTGCCGATCGGGGCCGCCGCGGCGGTGCCCGTGCCAGCGCCGGCGCCGCCCTTGCCACCGCCGCCGCCGCCGAGCACCAGCACCGCCGCCGCCACGGCGCCGACCGCGGCGATGGCGCCGACCGCGATCAGCCCTCCGCGCTTCTTGGGGGCGGGCGCGACGGTGCCCGCGACCGGCGCCGCGGTGGCCGAGCCCGACAGCGTGGTCAGGCTGGGCGCGCCAGTGATCGCGCCGGGCGACGTGCCGGCCGCCATCACCGTGGCCGCGATCGGCCCCAGCGTCGGCGGCAGCGTGCCGCCGCCGAGCAGCGCGCCGCACGCCTCGGCCAGCTCGCCCGCGGTCGCGAACCGCTCCTCGGGGCGCTTGGCCAGGAGCCGCAGGATCAGCGCGTCGACGCCGGGCGGGATGCCCGGCACCTGCTGCGACGGCACCGGCGGCGACGACATCATGTGCGCGGCGATGATCTCGCCGATGCCCTCGCCGTCGAACGGCACCCGGCCGACGACGAGGTGGTAGAGCACGCAGCCCAGCGAGTACAGGTCGCTGCGGTGGTCGACGTGGCCCGCGCCGCGGCACTGCTCGGGCGACATGTACATGGGCGTGCCCATGATCGCCGCGGTGTGCGTCTTCACCTTGCTGTCGGCGTTGTTCGACAGCTTGGCGATGCCGAAGTCGAGGATCTTGGCGCGCTCGCCGCCGGCGACCTCGCGGTCGGCGACCAGGAAGATGTTCTCGGGCTTGAGATCGCGGTGGATGATGCCGCGGCCGTGCGCCGCGTGCAGCGACGACGCCACCTGGCGCAGCAGGCGCAGCGCCTCCTCGGGCGCCAGCCGGCCCTGGCGCTTGAGCCGCGCGTCGAGGGGCTCGCCCTCGAGGAACTCCATGACGATGTACGCGCTGCCGTCGGTGTGGTAGCCGAAGTCGAAGATCTGCACGATGCCGGGGTCGGCGATCGCGGTGGCCGCGCGCGCTTCGTTGAAGAAGCGCTGCACGATGTCCTGGTTGGAGGACAGGTTGGGCTGCAGCACCTTCACCGCTGCGCGGCGGCCGAGCAGCGTGTGCTCGGCCAGGTACACCGCCCCCATCCCGCCCTCACCCAGCTTCTTGACGACACGATACTGACCCAGGACGCCTTCCACGGTTCGCCGAGTATGCCGCAAGGCCCCCCCGTCTGTCGATGTAGATCGTCCGTCCCTCACGATCGGCCCGACCGCTCAATCGTTCTCACAGGATAGCCCGTGGCCGCGTAGCTCCAGCCGGTGCGCCGGGCTACGATGCCCCGTGGCTGTACAGCGCGCGACCGGCAACATCAAGGTGGACGGCTTTGGTGTGACCATCGACGCCGACACCCGGCGGCTCGACTTTCCCCACGCCGGCATCGACGGGTTGCGCGGCGAGGCCGGCGGCATCGAGTACCGCGCCCGCGAGGTGGTGTTCGAGGCGCTGCGGGCCAGCCTGCGGCGCGTGCAGTGGTCGACCGACGCCGCGTCGGCCGGCGACTTCGTCGTGCGCGACAAGCAGGGCCGCTTCGAGCTCAAGATCGCGCGCGTCGAGCTGCCCCACGGCGTGATGCTGGCGCAGGCCGCCGGCGGCGGCGTCGAGCTGGTCGCGCCCCACGCCTCGCTCGCCGACATGCGGCTCAAGCTGCCCGACCTGGGCGCGTTCCACCTGCCGGCGTCGAGCGATCCGCCGCCGCAGTCCCCGCCGCCGCTGCGCCAGCAACGGCTGCGCTTCCTCGACGCGGTCAACGGCGAGCTGGCCTTCCGGCTGAAGGTCGTGCTCGACCTGCCGGTGGTCGGCGTCCGCACGCTCGATCAGCAGGTCAAGGTGGCGATCAAGGACGGCGCCTTCGACTACCGGGCGCTGGAGTCGGGCCTGTCGTGGCTCGAGGGCCAGTTCGTCGACGTCGGCATCGACGACGGCCGGTTCGCGGTGGGCTGGAGCGTGCCGCTGATGGCGACCAAGGAGATCATCTCCTGGGCGCTGGACCCCGAGGCGATGGTGGCCGGCATCTTCAACCGCGTGCCGCTGCGCTGCCTGGCCGACTTCCGCATCCCCGGCGGCGGCGGCGGCAAGAAGGACGGGGGCGGCCGCGACAGCCGGCGCACGCTGCGCTCGCTGGCGATCTCGGACATCGCGATCAAGCTGTCGATGGCGGCGCCGCGCCACGTCGACGTCGGCGGCGGCACGCTCTTGTTCGGCGGCGACGACGCCCCCGGCATCGTCGACCTGCAGCTCGGCGGCGGGCTGTGCCACCCGCCGGGCCCCGGCGCGCTGTCGGCCGCGATCGGCGTGCTCGACATGACGCTCAAGGACGTCCGCGCCGGCGGGCTGTCGGCGACCGCCGACCGGCTGCACATCGGCCCCATCGACCGCATCGAGCTGGTGTTCGA
The DNA here is from genome assembly GCA_016707895.1 of Myxococcales bacterium. GTDB lineage: Bacteria > Myxococcota_A > Polyangia > Haliangiales > Haliangiaceae > UBA2376. Next base: position 204,591 of record JADJGV010000010.1, read on the forward strand.
CGGCTTCCGCCCGACCTCGCTGACCGCGTCGCTGCACCGGGTGACCGCGACCAACCTGGCGCTGGTGCTGGGCGGTCATTCGTAGCGGCGCTGACCAGAATCACGGCCCCCCCTGGGGGCGCACACCTCTCCTGGGTGACGTTGTCCGCGATCCGGACGCCTCGGGCGCCGCGCAACTGCCGGTGAAGCCACGGGTCGCAGGCCGGCATGAAACGTGATCTAGGGTAGGCGATGCACCTGCCCCCCACGCCGATCGCGCTCGCCGCGCTGGACCGCGCCGTCCTGACGTCGCGCTCGACCGACGCGCCGACCGCGAGCATCGACCTGTTGATGTCGGTGCTCGAGCACGCCGAGCTCGCGCTGGTGGTGGCCGACGCGACCGGGCGCGCGATGTACATGAACGCCAGCGCCCGGGCGTTCCTCGACAGCCCGCTGGCGGTGATGCCGGGCTGGCTAGCCGACGCGCTGGCGCCGCTGCGCCCGCAGGTCGAGCGCCACGGTCAGGCGGTCGAGCGGCTGGTCCACGGCGAGCTGACGCTGCGGGTGCGGGCCCGGGCCCTGCCCCGCCCCGGCACGCTGCTGCTCGAGCTGGCGGTCGCCCAGGGCTCCGGCGCGCGGCAGGTCGCCGAGCAGCTCGCGCGCGGCCTGGGCCTGCCGATCACCGACGCGCGGCTCTTGTCGCTGTTGTGGCAGGGCCTGTCCAACGACGAGATCGCCGCCAACCTCGGCGTGCGCACCGGCACGATCAAGAGCCGCCTGTTCCGGCTGTACCAGCGCCTCGGCGTCAAGAAGCGCCCGGCCGCCGTGCTGCGCGCGCAGGAGGTGCTCGCCGCGTAGGTCGTCAGCGATCAGTCGTCAGCGATCAGTCGTCAGCGATCAATCGTCGTCGAGCAAGCTGTCGATCGCGGCCGCCGCGTCGGCGATGCCGCGCCCGCCCTGCAGCCGGTGCATGCGCTCGGCCGCGTCGAGGAACTTCGGGTCGCGCTTCACGACCATCTCGTAGTAGTAGACGGCCTCGCGCGGATCGCCGAGCGCCTCGTAGCTGGTGCCGATCTCGTAGAGCAGGCTCTGGCGCTCGCGATCGGTGATCGCGGTGGCGTGGAGGCCAGCCTTGAACTGGTGCACCGCCTCCGACAGGTTGCCCTGCTCGCGGTGGCACATGCCGATCATCATCCGGCTCTGGACCTCGCGGTGCGGCGTCGACGTGCACTTGTCGAACGCCTTGACCGCCTCGTCGTAGAGGCCCATCTCCTTGTAGGCGAGGCCCAGGTCGAAGTGGGTGTCGGCGTCGGAGTCCTCGACCGGCTTCTCCAGCACCACCGCCGGGCGGCGCTTGCCCACCGCCGAGCCGTGGCGGCCGGCGATGACCCGCTGCGCCTCGTCGAACGCCACCGCGACGTCGTCGGACGGATCGATCTCGGCGTCGAGCTCCTCGGGCGCCAGCTCCTCGAGATCCTCGACGTCGACGGTCTGGGTGCCGTTGGCCTCGCCCGGCGCCCCGGCCGCGGCCTCGAGGTCGCGCAGCCGCATCGTCACCAGCGGGTGGTTGGGGTGGCGCGACGCCAGCGCGCGCAAGAAGCCCATCGCCTCGCGGATCAGCCCCTGGGCCGCGTAGTCGTCGGCCTCCTCGAGCACGTCCTCGAGCGGGCGGCCCTCGAGCGCCGCGGCCAGCTCGTCGATGGTGCCGTCGTAGGCCGGCGCCTCCTCGTAGACCGGGGCCTCGGGATCCGCCGCGTAGGCGGGCGGGTCGGCGTAGCCGTCGTAGGCCGAGCCCTCGCCGGTGGTGCCGCCGAAGTGGCCCTCGTACGGCTCCGGCTCGACATCGGCCATCAGCCCCGGCGGCATGCCGAGCCGGGTCGCGCCGTCGGCGCTGTCGCCGTAGGCCGCGGGCGCCACGTAGGGCGGGTCGCCGTAGGTCGCGGGCGGCACGTAGCTGGGCGCGTCGCCGTCGATCGTCGACTGATCGTTGGGGCTGGCCTGGCGCCGCATCACCATGTCGAACGCGCGGGCCGCCTCGGGATCGAACGGCAGCTCGTCGTCGCCGCCGTCGTCGTAGGCCGGCGTGGTGGCGGTGGTCGCCTCGAAGGTGCCCGGCATGACCGCGCGGCCCGACAGCTCGGCCGCGACCTGCTGGTCGATGTCGTCGGCCAGGTCGTCGGCCAGCTCGGCGTCGATCGCGTCGCGCATCGAGCGCGGCGCGGCGACCGGCGCGCGATCGCCCTGCCAGGTGTCGGGCACCGCGGGGGCGCGGAACGGCGGCGGCGAGCCCATCGCCACGTCGCCGCGCTCGTCGCCGCGGCTGCGCGCGACCAGCGCCGCCACCTCGGAGGCCGCGACCTGGCGGGTGCTGTCGCTCGCGGTGGGCGCGAAGCTGTCGATCTCCCCGCCGCGCCCGCGCGGCGAGCCGGCCCGGCCGATCGGTTGGGCGCTGGGCGCGCGATCGAACAGCGCGGGATCGATGCCGTCGAACGAGTCGGCGCGCATCGGCGCGCGGGTGGTGGGCCCGTAGTCGACGTGCTCGAGCGCGAAGTCGTCGTCGACCGGCGCCACCGCGCCGCCGCCGAGCTCGCGCGGATCGAGCGAGAAGTCCGACCCCGCGCGGGCCGGGCCGCCGCCGACCTCGAGGTCGAAGCCGAAGCGATCGATCAGCTCGAGGGCGGCGCGGTTGCCGCCGTCGAGCCCCAGCACCTCGCGCAGGTAGCCCTCGGCGCGCTCGCTGTCGAACGCCGCGGTGACCTCGGCCAGCCGCAGCAGCTCGACGATCGCCTCGCGTTCGCGGCCCTGGGCCAGCAGCACGTCCTTGAGCCGCTCGCGGGCCTCGACGTTCTCGGGATCGATCGCGAACACCCGGCGCAGGTGATCGACGGCCTTCTGGTGCAGGCCGTACTTCACGTAGACGTCGGTCTCGGTGAGGATCTTGGCGATCTCGTCGGCGTGCTCCTCGCCGGCGGCCGAGCCGGCGCGGGCGCTGCGATCGTCCATCGCGAAGTCGGCGGCGAAGTCGGCGGCGGCGCGGCCGGCGCGGCCCAGCCCGACGCCGTCGTCGACCTCGACCAGATCGTCGTCGGCGACCTCGTCGGCGGCGTACGCCGAGCCGTCGTCCTCGGGCAGCTCGAACTCGGCGGCCAGCGCGCGCTCGTCGATCAGCGGCATCGCGCCGGTCATGCGCGGATCGTTGGGCGCGCGCAGCGCCGGCACGTCGCCGGTGAGGTTGAGCTTGCCGCGCGCGGCCAGCAGCGCCGCGGGCGTGGCGGAGGCCGGGGGCGGCGGCGCCGCCGGCGTGGGCGCGGCGACCGGCGGCGGGGCGGCGGCAGCGGCGGCCTGGCCACCGAGGAACGCCACCGCGTCGGGATCGCCGGGCGCGAACTGCAGGATCTTGCGGTAGACGTCCTCGGCCTTGCCGCGCTCCTTGCCCTCGTCGAAGACCCGGGCCAGCTCCTTGAGCACCGACACGGTCTTGGCCCGCTGATCGAGCGCCTGGAACGCCTGCGCCAGGAGCGCCAGCGTCTCGACGTCGCGCGGGTCGGCCTTGAAGCACAGCTGCAGCTTCTGCAACGCGCGCCGCGGATCGTTCTTGCGCAGGTACAGCCCGGCCAGCTCGCGGTTGAGATCGCGCTGCTCGGGGCGGTGCCACAGCAGGCGCTCGGCGACCTTGATGAAGTCGTCGAGGCGGTTCTGCCGGCGCAGCTGCTCGCAGATCGCGGTGAACTCCGCGACCGCCTCCTCGGTCATCCCCTCCTTCGAGTACAGCTCGGCGAGCTTGATCCGGGTCGCGACGTTCTGCGGATCGAGATCGACCAGCTGCCTGACCGTGGCCAGCGCCTCCTTGGTCTTGCCCTCGCGGTGGAAGTGCGCCGCCACCTGCTCGAAGTGCTGCATGGCGTCGGACATCAGCCCGAGCTGCCGGTACAGCTCGGCGAGCTTGAGGTGCACCTCGACCAGCCGCGTGTCGAGCTTGAGGATCTGCTTGTAGACCGCGACGGCCTTCGTGAAGAAGCCCTGGTCCTGGTAGAAGCGCGCGACCTTGAGGTACGTGTCGGTGGCCTCTTGCTTCTGGCCCTTGCGCGCGTACAGGTCGCCGACCTTCAGCCACACCCGAACGTCCTGCGGATCCTCGCGGACCACGCGCAGGTACTCCTTGATCGCCTTGTCGACCTGGCCCTTCTCGACGAACTTCCGGGCCCCCTCCATCACCTTCTCTTTGTTGAAGGCCATGGCGTTAGATCACCACGCAGGGCGGACCGGATCCGCGCGGCCTACGCGGCACGCGAACGGTGGGCGGACATGCGCCACCGAGACCCGGCAAGGGGAGAGGTCGCAACAGCGCTTAGCGTACGTGCGCGACGTGACCTGGGTCAAGCCAGAGCTTCAATGATTCGGTAGCTTTACGGCGGCACGGCGCGACCACGCACCGCACCCGCCGGCCGTGCGCCGCGAAACCGTCGCAGCTACGCCGGCTTGGGCTCGCCCTTGGACTCGGCGAGGAAGCGCGCGACGAAGCCGGTGTCGAAGTCCCCGGCGCGGAACGCGGGGTGATCCATCAGCCGGCGCAGGAACGGGATGTTGGTGCGCGGCCCCTCGATCACCATCTCGTCGAGGCAGCGGCGGGCGCGGCGGATGGCGCTCGGCCGATCGACGTCGTGGACGATGATCTTGGCGATCATCGAGTCGTAGTTGGGCGGCACCACGTAGCCCTGGTAGATGTGCGTGTCGACGCGGACGCCCAGCCCGCCCGGCAGGTGCAGCGCGGTGATGCGGCCCGGCCACGGCGCGAAGTTGTTGGGGTCCTCGGCGTTGATGCGCATCTCGATCGCGTGGCCGCGCGGCTTGCGCACGCCGGAGAACGACAGCTTCTCGCCGGCGGCGATGTTGAGCTGCTCGCGCACCAGATCGAGGCCGGTCACCAGCTCGGTGACCGGGTGCTCGACCTGCAGGCGCGTGTTCATCTCCATGAAGTAGAACCGGCCGTCCTTGTCGAGCAGGAACTCCAGCGTGCCGACGTTGTAGTAGCCGATCGACGAGATCGCCTTGACCGCGGCGGTGGTCAGCTCGGTGCGCACGCTGTCGGGCAGCGCCAGCGACGGCGCCTCCTCGATGACCTTCTGATGGCGGCGCTGGATCGAGCACTCGCGCTCGCCGAGGTGCGCGTAGTTGCCGTGGCGATCGGCGGCGACCTGGATCTCGATGTGGCGCGGCCGCTCGCAGTACCGCTCCATGTACATGTCGGGGTTGCCGAACGCGGCGAGCGCCTCGGTGCGCCCGGTGTTCCAGTCGTTGGCCAGGCGGTCGGGGTCGTGGATGATCTTCATGCCGCGGCCGCCGCCGCCGGCCGCCGCCTTGAGGATCACCGGCAGGCCGATGCGCGCGGCGTGATCCCGCAGCTCGTCCTCGGTCTCGATCGTGCCGGTGCCGGGCAGGATCGGCACGCCGGCGGCGCTCATCGCGGCGCGGGCGCTGATCTTGTCGCCCATCAGCCGCATCGCCGACGGCGGCGGGCCGATCCAGGTGAGCTTGCACTTCTGGCACACCTCGGCGAACTCGGCGTCCTCGGACAGGAAGCCGTAGCCGGGGTGGATGGCGTCGGCGCCGGTGACCTCGGCCGCGCTGATCAGCGACGGGATGTTGAGGTAGCTCTGGCGCGACGGCGGCGGCCCGATGCACACCGCCTGATCGGCGAACTTCACGTGCAGGGCGTCGGCGTCGGCGGTGGAGTACACCGCGACCGACTTGATGCCCATCTCGCGGCAGGCGCGGATGATCCGAAGCGCGATCTCGCCACGGTTGGCGACCAGGACCTTCTTGAACATCGCGCGCTCACGCCACCGCGATCTTGAACAGCGGCTGGTCGTACTCGACCGGCGCGCCGTCCTCGGCGAGCACCGCCAGCACCGTGCCCGCGACGTCGCTCTCGATCTCGTTCATGAGCTTCATCGCCTCGATGATGCACAGGACCGAGCCCTTCTTGACCTTGTCGTTCAGCTTCACGTACTCGGACGCGTCCGGGTTGGGCCGACGGTAGAAGGTGCCGACGAACGGCGACTTGACGATGTGCGACTTGTCGTCGACGACGGGCGCCGGCGCGGCCGGCGCGGCGGCCGGGGCCGCGGCCACCGGCGCGTGGTGCAGCGGCGCCATCGGCGCGGCCGGCATCGCCATGGCGGTCGGCATGACCACCGGCGTGCCGCCGCGACGGACGGTGTAGGTCGCGTCGGGCGTCTCGATGATCAGCTCGGTCAGGCCGTGCTCGGAGACCGCGGCCGCCAGCCCGCGCGCGATGGCGACGATGTCGTCGCCGCCGGCGTCGGTGGTCGGCGTCGCGGGGGCGCTGGTCGGCGCCGGCGTCTGCTTCGAACCCTTGCGTCCAGTAGCCATGGATGTCTCGTCGTGGAGGAGGCGCGCCGCGAGCAGTCGGCGGCGCAACGGCGCGAAGCGGTCAGGTCCGCTCGGCGCGCCTACGTTCCACAATCGCCAGCGCGGCGTCCAGTCCCAGGTAGTAGCTTTGCGCACCGAAGCCGCTGATTTGTCCGACGCACCGCGCCGCGACCAGCGACTCGCGGCGGAAGTCCTCGCGGGCGTGGAGGTTCGACAGGTGGACCTCGACCGCGGGCAGCGCGACGCCCTCCAGCGCGTCGCGGATCGCGATGCTGGTGTGCGTGTACGCGCCGGGGTTGATGACGATGACGTCGACCCGCCCGCGCGCGCCCTGGATCGCGTCGACCAGCGCGCCCTCGTGGTTGGACTGGAAGCTCTCGAGCGCCGCGCCGCGCGCGCTGGCGCGGCGGGCGAGCTCGGCGTCGATCTCGGCCAGCGTGGTGGTGCCGTAGATCAGGGGATCGCGCGTGCCCAGCAGGTTCAGGTTGGGCCCGTGCAACACCAGCACGCGCGGCGGGATCGGTCGCGGCGTCGGCGTTTCGGCCGCGCGCGTCCGCCGCCGGCTCATAGCAGCGAGACGAGCTTGGACGAGGCCAGCCGCAACAGGAAGCGCGCCTTGCCGAAGTTGCCCTCGGGGCCGAGCGCGATCGCGACGAAGTACTGCGGCGTGACCAGCCGCAACGCCAGCGTCAGCTGGTCGGCCTTGATCGTCATCTCCTCGAAGGCGCCCAGCTTGGCGCTGTCGGCGGCCTTCTTGGCCTGGGTCAGGATGAAGCTGAACTCCATGCCGACCGTGTTGACGTCGACGCGCTCGGGCTGCCGCGTGTAGGTCTCCACGGGGATGCCGTCGAGGCCCATGATGACGGCGCCGAGGCCACCATCCACGTTGTCGACCACCTTCTTGAGGATATCAGCGAACAAGCGGGCTCCTCGGGTACGCGCCAGGTCGGCGTGGGGACGTTATCTCACAGCCGCGCGGCGAATGCCGGGCGCGGGCGCCGCGATCTCGCGGGCCGGGTCAGGTCGTCGGGGTCGGCGCGACCGCCGGGCACACCAGCGAGCTGTCGGCGGCGAGACAGCAGTCGGTCACGCCGTCCTGCGCTGGGTTGCACTCGCCGCCGGTCTGCACCTCGACGTCGGGCGCCAGCGTGTCGCACGGCCCCAGCGCGTTGGTCAGGCAGCCGTGGCACACCTGGACCGGGTAGCGGAACGTGTTCGACGAGACGTCCGAGCCCGCCCGGGTGCCGAAGAACTGCACCCGGACGTCGAGCATGGTCGATGGCGAGGGATCGGTGGTCATCGCCGCGAGCTTGGGCGCGATCAGCGCGAGCAGCTCGGGCGGGACGATCTCGAGGTGGAAGGTCTGCATCCCGCCGTTGGGGTCGATCGCGCCCGAGCTCGGCACGACGAACTTGGTCAGGCCGTCGGTGTCGAAGGTCGCCTGCTCGGCGGCGGTGAACAGGTCGGGGTCGGAGAAGTCGATCGTGACCCGCGCGCCGCCGATGAAGATCGACTTGGCGGTGAGGTTCTCTCCCTCGAAGGCGACGATGTCGTTGCGCACGACCGGCGTGAACACGTAGCCGCCGACGGCGTCATCCTCGATGATGCCCGAGGTGCGCACCTCCGCCGAGCCGGGGTCGGCGATGCACCCCAGCCCCGGGGCCACGTTGCGGAGGATCACCAGGCCGGAGTCGGCGTTGTTGTCGACGCAGGCCCCGGCGAGGACCAGCAGGGGAAGCGCGGCGGAGACGATTGAGCGGGCCATGGGCACTCCTCGACGAAGATCGTAGCAGGGGACGAGTCAGGGTCGCAAAAGATCGGCGATCGCGGTGGTAGGCAGATCGACTACCTGGCAATCGCCCGGGGCGGCGCAGGCGACGAACGCCAGCCGGCCGCCGGTGCGCTTCTTGTCGACCGCGACCCGGGCCAGCACCTCGGGGCGCAGCCAGGGCGCGAGGTCGGTGGGCAGGCCGGTCGCGGCGAGGCCGGCGCGCACCCGCGGCTCGAGGTCGGCGGGCGCCAGGCCCAGCCGGTGCGAGATCCGCGCGGCGGCGAGCAGCCCGAGGCCGACCGCCTCGCCGTGCAGCAACTGCCAGTCGGCGGCGGCCTCGATGGCGTGGCCGACGGTGTGGCCGAGGTTGAGCAGCACCCGCTGGCCGCGGCGCTCGCGCTCGTCGGCGCTGACGATCGCGGCCTTGAGCGTGGCGGCGGCGGCGATCACCGACGCGGCGCCCGGCGGCGGCGGCGCGGCGGTCTGGGCCCACGGCGCCAGCGCCGCGACCGCGGCCCACAGCGCCTCGCCGTCGAGCAGCGCGTACTTCCACAGCTCGCCGAAGCCGGCGCGGCGCTCGCGCGGTGGCAGGCTCGCCAGGGTCGGCAGGTGGGCCAGCACCGCGCGCGGCTGGTGGAACGCGCCCAGCAGGTTCTTGCCGGCCGGCAGGTCGACCGCGGTCTTGCCGCCGATCGCCGAGTCGGTCATCGCCACCAGCGTCGTCGGCAGGTGGACCACGTCGACGCCGCGGTACAGGGTCGCGGCGACGAAGCCGGCCAGATCGCCGACCACGCCGCCGCCCAGCGCGAAGATCGTGCTGGCGCGATCGAGCCCGGCCGCGACCAGCGCCGCGGCCAGCCGGCCGTACTCGGCGAGCGCCTTCGACGCCTCACCGGGCGCGACCTGCTCGACGTGGAGATCGGCGCCGGCGGCGGTGAGCGCGGCCGCGACCGGCGCGATCCACGGCGCCAGGTTGCCGTCGACGACCAGCGCGTGGCGGCCGGGGCGGACCCACGGCGCGAGCGTCGCGTCGAGCGGGCCATCGTCGACGATCACCGGGTAGCTGCGCGCGCCGAGGCACACCCACGGGTGGCGGGCCGCGGGCGCCTCGACGCGGCCGATCGCGGCGGCGACGTCGTCGACCACCTGCGCCAGCGTGAGCCCGGCGGTGGCGACCGTGACGTGGGCCCGGCGGTAGGCCGGCGCGCGCCGGCGGTACAGCGCGGCGAGCTCGTCGGCCGGGCGGGCCAGCAGCGGCCGCGAGCCGGGGGCGACCCGGGCCAGCGCGACGTCGAGCGGCACGTCGAGCGCGATCACCGCGCCGGCGGCCCGCATCCGCGCGAGGTTGTCGCCGTGGGCGGCGGCGCCCCCGCCGGTCGCGACGATCGGGGCGTCGGTGCGGGCGGTCAGCGCGGCCAGCGCCGCGGCCTCGCGCTGGCGGAAGGCCGGCTCGTCGGCGGCGACCAGCGCCGGCACCGGCTGGCCGGCGGCGGCGGCGATCGCGTCGTCGAGATCGACGAACGGCCGCCCCAGCGCCGCGGCGACGCCCCGGCCGACCGAGGTCTTGCCGGCGGCGGGGAAGCCGATCAGGAAGACCGGAGCGACGGGCATGGGCGGACCGTCACGGCTGGCAGCGCAGCAGGGCCTTGTTGGTGATCTTCGGCGTGATGAAGATCAGCAGCTCGGCGCGGTCGTCGGCCTCCTTGCGGCTCTTGAACAGCCAGCCGAGCACCGGCAGGTCGCCGAGCACGGGGATCTTCGAGTAGGTGAGGCTGGTGTTGCGGGTGTAGATGCCGCCCATCACCGTGGTCTCGCCGTCGTTGACCAGGATCCGGCTCGAGGCCTCGCGGTTCTCGATCGTCGGGTCGCCACGCGCGCCGAGGCGGGCGAAGTTGGGCTCGGCCTTGATGACCGACACGTCCATCACCACCGCGCAGTCGCGCTGCGACACGTAGGGCGTGACCTTCAGCTCGAGGTTGGCCTCGACGAAGACGGTCTGGGTGCCCTGGGCCGACACCTGCGAGATCGGGATGCGCACGCCCTGCTTCATCACCGCCTCGACGTTGTTGAGCACGGTGACCTTGGGCGCCGAGATGATGCGCGCGGTGCCGGTGTCCTCCATCGCCGACAGGCGGAGGTTGATGTTGACGTTGCCGCCCACCGAGCCGAGCGTCATGCCGAGCGCGCCGTTCGACGTCACCGGCAGGTTGACCGCGAAGTCGGTCGGCGTGGCGAGGCCGGTGCCGGGCTTGTTGGTGGTGTCGTCGGCGCCGCCGAGGAAGCCGAGGCTCGACGGGAACACCAGGCCGGTGGCGTTGCCGCCGGCGGCGCTGGCGTTGGCGCGGCCGCCCCACTGGATGCCGAACTCGCGCTTGAAGTTGCTGCGGGCCTCGACCACGCGGGCCTCGATCGTGATCTGCGGGGTCTGGGTGTCGAGCCGCCGCGCCAGGTCGATGACGTCGTTGCGGTTGGCCTTGACGTCGTTGACGATCAGCGAGTTGGTGCGGGGATCGACCTCGATCTTGCCCTTGGGCGACAGCAGCGGCGCCAGCTTGGTCGCCAGATCCTCGGCGTTGGCGTAGTTGAGCGTGAACACGTCGGGGCGCGGCGCCTCCATCTCGACCAGCGCCTTGCGGCGCGCGGCGTCGGCCTCGTCCTCGGCGTCGAGCACCTTGCGATCGCCGATCCGGTACAGCGTGCCGTCCTTGCGGTACCACAGCCCCTTCGAGGCCAGGATCACCTCGAGCGCCTGCTCCCACGGCACCCGCTTGAGCTGCACGGTCACCGACGCGCGGATCTCGTCGGGCACGATCATGCTGACGTTGCCGACCCGGGCCAGCGCCCGCAGCAGGTCGTGGATGTCGGCGTCCTTGAAGTCGAGATCGATCGTCGGGCCGCGGAACGAGCGGCGCTTGCCGAGCTGCGCGACCGAGGTCTGGGTCACCGGCACCGACGTGGCGCCGAAGCCGCCGACCACCGGGCTGGGCACCCGCTGGCTGGAGATCTGCGGGCCGGCGGCGGCGAACCGCAGCTGCAGCTTGCCGGCGGTGGTGTCGAGGCGCGGCGCGGCGTCCCTCGCCAGCGCGACGACGACGCGGACCTCGCCGGTGGCGCGGTCGGTGTAGCTCGAGACGGTGCGGATCGGGCCGCCGAAGCGGCTGGCGTCGAGCGTGCGGGTCAGGTTGGCGGGCAAGGTCGCGCCGCGCACGACCAGCTCGGCGCGCTTGCCGTCGGCGCGGACCAGCTCGGCGGTGGCGCCGGCGCCGTCCAGCGCGATCGTGACGACGTGATCGTCGGCGTCGGGCGCGAAGCTGACGGCGGTGATGCGCGAGCGCGCGGGCGCGACCGGCGCCGGCGCGGCCGCCGGCGTGGCCCGCACCTTGGCGGCCTCGGCGCGCAGCTTGGCCAGCGTGGCCTCCTCGGCCTCGCGCGCCTGCTTGGCCGCGACCAGGCGGGCCTCCTCGCGCTCGCGGGCGGCGCGGGCGGCGTCGGCGGCGGCCTGCTGGCGCGCCAGGTCGGCGGCGGTGGCGGTGCGGGCCGCGTCGAGCGCCGCGACCTCCTGCTGGCGGGCGGCGACGTCGTCCTTGCGGGCGGCCAGCGCGGCCTCGGCGGCGGCGGCGGCCGCAGCCAGCCGACGCACCTCGGCCTCGGCGCGGGCGCGCTCGGCGGCGGTGGCGGTCTTGGCCTGCGCGGCGGCGGCGGCGCGGGCCGCGGCGGCGGCCTGGCCCTGGGCGGCGGCCGCGGCGGCGGCGCGATCCTGCGCGGCCTGCGACTGCTTGAGCTCGGCCAGCGCGCGCTCGGCGGCGGCGCGCTGCTTCTCGGCCTCGACGCGCGCGGTGGCGGCGGCGGCGGTCGCGCGCTCCTCGGCCTCGCGGGCGGCGCGGGACTCGGCCAGCGCGCGCTCCTCGGCCTCGCGGCGGGCGCGGGCGTCGGCGACCGCGCGGTCGGCGTCGGCGCGGGCGGCGGTGGCGGCGCGGGCGGCGGCCGCGGCGGCGGCCTCCTCGGCGGCGCGGGTGGCGCGGGCCTCGGCGACCGTGCGCGCGGCGGCGTCGCGAGCGGCGGCGGCGGCGGCCTCGTCAGCGGCGCGCTTGGCCTCGGCGTCGGCGACGGTGCGGGCCGCGGCGTCCTGGGCGGCGCGGGCCGCGCGCTCATCGGCCTCGCGGGCGGCGCGCGCGTCGGCGATCGTGCGCGCCGCGCGGGCGCGGGCGGCGTCGGCCTCGGCGGCGGCGCGGGCGGCGTCGGCCTGCGCGGTGGTGCGGACCGCGACCGCGTCCTGGGCGGCGGCGGTGGCCGACGCGGCGGCCTGCTCGGCGGCGCGCCGGCGCGCGTCGGCGCGGTCGGCGGCGGCGATCATCTCGGTGGCGCGCTGCTCGGCGGCGGCGCGATCCTTCACCGCCTTGGCGGTGGCGGCCTCGGCGGTCGCGCGCGCGGCCAGCGCGCCGTCGACGGCGGCGCGGGCGCTGGCCGACTCGCGGCGGGCCGCGGTCACGGCGGCGTCGGCGTCGCGCTGGGCGGCGGCCGCGGCGGCGCGGGCCTGATCCGCGGTGGCGAGGCGGGCCTGGGCGGCCTTCATCGCGGCGTCGGCCTGGGCGCGCGCCTTCTGCGCGTCGCCGGTGGCCCCGGTCGCGCTGGACTTCTGCTCGGCGGCCGCGCGGATCGCGGCCTCGGCGGCCGCCCGCTCGCGCTGGGCGGTCGTGGCGGCGTCGACCGCGGCGGTCTGGCGCGCCTCGGCGGCGGCCTGCGCCGACCGCGCGGCGGCCTCGCGCTCGCTGGCGGTGCGCGCCGCGGCGTCGACCCGCGCCTGCTCGGCCCGCGCCGCGGCCAGCAGCCGCTCGGCCTCGGCCTTCGCCGCGCTCGCGGCGGCGCGCTCGCGCTCGATCTGCTGCTTCGCCGCCGCCACCTGGGCGTCGGCCTCGGTCCGCGCCGCCGTCACCGCGGCGCGCTCGCGCTCGATCTGCTGCTTCGCCGCCGCCACCTGGGCGTCGGCCTCGGCGCGGGTCCGCGCCGCGTCGCCCTGGGCCGACGCGCGGATGCGATCGGCGTCCTTGGCCGCCGTCGCGCTCAGCTGCCGCGCGCGCGCCAGCTCGGCGTCGGCCGCCGCCTGCGTGGCGCGCGCCTGATCCTGGGCGCGGGTCGCCAGCGTCGCGGCCGTCGCCGCCGCCGCCTTGGCGCGCGCGGCCTCGGCCTGCGCGGCCGCCAGCTCGCGCGCCGCCTTGCTGCGATCGGTCTGGCCCGCGGTCGCGGCGACCAGGGCCGCGGCCTCGGCCGCCGCCTGCGCCTTCACGGCGCGCTGCGCCTCGGTCCGCGCCGTCGCCTGCGCGGCCTCGGCCGCCGCCTGCGCCTTCGCCGCGGTGGCCTTGGCCGCCTCGGCCTCGCGCTTCGCGGCGGCCGTCTCACGCTGCGCCGCGGCCAGGTCGGCTGCCGACGCGGTGGCCGGCGCCGGATCGCGCGCCACGATCTTGATCACCACGTCGGCGCCGTCGGCCTTGACGTCGTAGCGGCCGGGCCGCGCCAGCGTCGCGACGACGCGCACGGTGGCGCTGCCATCCTCGAGCGCCATCGCCTGCACCTGCCCCACGGCCCAGCCGCCGACCGAATAGGTCACCGCGGCGTCGTCGCCGCCCACCGGCGCCGTCAGCGCGGCGCCGGCCAGGTCGACCACGACCCGGGTCGGCCGTTCGAGCTTGTAGACGGTGAACGTCGGCGTCTCGCTCCCGCGGACCCGGATCGTCGTCACGTCTCGATCGGAGTCGATCGCGACCGCGCCGATCTGGTTGCGGGCCCCAGCCCAGGCCGGCGCCACGCCGAGGACGGCGGCGGCGCACAGCGCGATGATGCAGGTGCGAAGGGTTCGATCGTGCATGACGACTCCTCGGGGACAGCCCCGCGGTACGCAATTCCGGACAGACCTCGAGCGGTGCGCCCCCGGACAGACGCGGTCGGTGCGCGCCGCGCGATCGCGGCGCCTGATTTCCAATTGTCGCCCCGGCCCTGCCGGGATCACAAATTTTTGGCCGTTACTGCGCTCCCGAGCCGCCGCCGGCGCTCGGCGCCTCGGCGGGTGGTGCCGGATCCAGGCTGCGCGGGCGGCGCCGGATGCGCGGGGCATCGTCGTCGTCGCCGCTGCCGTTGGTCGACATCTCGTCGATCAGCTCCTTGTCGCGCAGCCGGTAGTCCTTGCCGGTCGCCTGCGGGTTGGGATCGGCGGCGGTCGGGATCACCGCGTTCTCGAGGGTGACGAAGCCCTCGCCGATCAGCTTGACCCGCGCGTGCTCGCTGCCGATGCAGTCGCCCAGCCGCACGACCCAGCCGACGTCGGCGGCGTCGGTGAACGTCGCCATGCGCATCGTGCCGCGCGAGATCACGCCGATCAGCTTGAGCTGCTGGATCGAGGTGTCGCCGGCGGCCACCTTCTTGTTGGCGCACTTCTCGCTGCGCGCCACGTCGTCGTCATGGCGGGCCTCGGTGTTGGTGCTGATCTGCGCCACGACGTAGCTGCGGAACGGATCGCGGTTGGCGGTGCCGGTGGGATCGCCCTCGAAGTCGGTCGGCGCGAACGCGTGGCGCAACGTCTGGGCCTCGCCGGGCTTGAGGTCGGCGCGGCCCTCGATCTTGGCGTAGGTGGTGAGCGTGCCGGCAGCCGGGCCGGCGCCGGCCCGCGCGTTGGCGCCCGGCGCGGCGGCGGCCGCAGCGGCCCGACGGGGCGGCGGCGGCGGCGGATCATCCTCGCCGCCGCAGGCGACGAGGCCGACGGTGGTGAGCGCGAGCGTCGTCCAGGCGAGGGTGCGCATCACTGGCCTCCCTTGAGGCGGTCGACGCCGCTGCCCGAGCCGGCCGGCGGGGTGTCGCTGCCGACGCCGCGGGCGCGGTTGGCCGAGGTGTCGTAGGCGCGGTCGGCCGCCTGCTTGGCGCCCGACATGGTGAGCGGCGGCGCGCTGGTGGCGGTGCCCGGTGACGGCGCCGCGGCGCCGGTCGCCGGCACGGTCGCCGGGCGGGCCGGCGCGGGCGCCGGCGCAGGCGTCGCGCCCGGCGCGGGCGCGGCCCCCGGCGCGGGCGCGGCCGGCGGTGGCGGCGCCACCGCGCGGAAGGTCGACGCGGTGAACTTGGCGGTCAGGAGCAGCTGGCCGTTCACGACGCGCGGGTTGGAGACGTTGACGTCTTCGACGGTGACGATCCGGTCCTTCTCGGCGCTGCCGACGCCCGGCGTCGCCGCGGTGGCGTCGGTGCGCGGCCGCAGCGACGCGAAGAACTGCTTGATCTGGTAGTAGGTGCCGACGATCTCGACGTCGACCGGGGCCTTGACGAAGTTCTCGACCGAGATCTCGCGCTTCACCTCGCGGCGGTTCACCTGCACGCCGGCCTCGGCGAACTTGCGCGCCAGCATGTCGAAGAACGCCGGCATCTCGGCGTCGGTCGGCAGCGCCTTCTGGTTCTGCTCGATCTGCGCCTTGAGCTGCTCCTGGGTCGCGACCAGCGCGTCGCGCTCCTTCTTCTCCTTGGTCAGCTGGCGCGACGTCTCGACCTGCGACTCGAGGTCGGCCTCGGCCTGCTTGACCGCGGACCGCACCGGCGACAGGCCGAACTGCCAGTACAGCAACCCGAGCGCGGCGGCCACGCCGACGTACACCGCGGCCCGGGTCCCGGGCGGCCGACGCGCGAAGTCTGAAAGTGCGCTCGCCATCAGTAGAGCACCTTTCCGCTGAGCGTGAACTTGTAGTAGGCGACGTCGCTCTGGCCAGGCTGCGGCGTCCCGCTCGGCTCGACGCGCTCGCTCTTGGGCGAGGTGACCTCGGCGAAGTAGATCGACGCCGCCATGCGCTTGGCCAGCTGCGGGATGTCCGACTCGGCCTGGGCGCCACCCTCCAGCGTGAAGGTGTCGGCCTTGGTCGTGAAGGTGGTGATCCAGACGTGCTTGGGATCCCAGTCGTTCGAGAACCGCTTGTTGGGATCGCCGTCGGCGGTGTTGCTGGTCAGCGTCGTCATCGCCAGCGACATCGTCGGACCCTCGCCGGTGAGGATCATCGACAGCTCGTGCAGCACGTTGTCGGGCAGCACGGTGGTGCCGACCAGCCGATCGATCGACTCCTTGCGCTTCTGCTCGGCCTCGACCGCGGCCTTGAGCTGCGGCAGGTCGGCGACCTTGGCGCGCGCGCGCTCGTTCTTCTCGGCCAGCTCCTGCGCCTCGCCCTTGATGCGATCGCGCTTGCCGGCCTGGGGCCGGTGCACGGCGAAGAACGTCAGCGCCGCCGCGGCCATCATGCCCGCCATCACCAGCCCGACCTCGAGCTGACCGGGCTCGGCCTGCTTCTTCGGCTTGCGCTGGGGGAGGAGGTTGATCTTGATCATGGCGACGACCTCACTTGTCTCCCGGCGAGCGCAGCGCGAGGCCGAGCCCGACCAGGGCCTCGGGCGAGTGGGCCGCGAGGTAGCCGCGGTCCAGCCCGGGGTCGATCTCGATCTGCTTCCAGCTGTCGATGACCTCGACGGTCAGGCGGCTGCGGCGCTCGATCGCGCGGTGCAGCGCCGCGACCTTGGCGGTGCCGCCGGCCAGGCACACCCGGGTGACGTTGGCGTCGGCCGAGGTGGCCATGAAGAAGTCGAGC
Source organism: Myxococcales bacterium (assembly GCA_016707895.1). GTDB lineage: Bacteria > Myxococcota_A > Polyangia > Haliangiales > Haliangiaceae > UBA2376. Next base: position 221,337 of record JADJGV010000010.1, read on the forward strand.
GAGCGCTGGAACTCGCCGGCGATCACCTCGGCGACGCCCTCGATGATCCGCTCGACCTCCTGCGGCACGACGCCGTGCTCGTCGTAGCTGCCGCCGACCTTGTAGGCCTCGGCCTCGTCGGCCGAGACCCCGAGCTGCTTCTGGATCTCCTCGGTGAACGCGTTGCCGCCGATCGTCACGTCGCGGGTGAACAGGCTGGCGCCGCCGCGGACGATGTTGATGTTGGAGATCGCCGCGCCGATCGTGATGATCACCGCGGTCTCGCGCGGGTCGAGGTTGTAGTTGAGCTCGAAGCCGTTCTGGCTGGCGAACGAGGCGACGTCGACGACGTGCGGCGTGAGCGACGCGTCGCGCACCACCTGGACGTAGTCGGCCACCGTCTCGCGCTTGGCCGCGACCAGGAGCAGCTCGGTCTGGCCCATCGGGTTCTGCGGGTTGACGACGTGGTAGTCGATCTCGACGTCGTCCTTGGCGAACGGGATGTGGTGCTCGGCCTCTTGCTTGATCTGGTTGTCGAGATCGTCGGCCCGGGTCTGCGGGACGGCGATCTTCTTGATGATCACCGAGTGGCCCGCGATCGCGATCGCGACGTCCTTCTGGCGGAGCTTCAGGCGGCTCCACAGGGCGCGGATCGCCTCGACCACCGCGGCCTGGTCCATGATGGCGCCGTCGACGATGGTCTGCGGCACCAGGGGCTGCATGCCGAACGCGGTCAGCGCGTAGCCGGTGCGGGACTTCTTGAGCTGCACCGCCTTGATGCTGCTCGAGCCGATGTCGAGGCCTATGCAGTTCTTCGCCATTGGCGTCCCGTCAGAGTTGGAGTTGCCTACCTGATGCGACTCTTGCCTACAAGGTAGGATACAGTGGGATGGATGCGCAAATTATTTCGTGTCGGGGGAACGAAATCAAATAATTTCTAGCGCTTGGATTTTGTCGCCGACCCCGGCGCGCCCCGCTCTCCGACGGAGAACTAGCCCCGGGCAACCTACCACGCGGCCTCTAGCCCGGCCATCTTCCGGCCTTGGCCCCCATTCCCGCTGGCACCCCGATCTGGCAACGATCTAGACGATCGTCAACTTGGTTGGCGCGTTCGATCCCCTGCACGATCGACTAACCATGCGGCCTGGCTTCGATCTATGCTGGCCGCCGCCTTGCAACCTTCGGCAACCGCGGGCGTCGCGGTCGGGGATTCGCTTCGTTTCTTCTCTGGAGGCACCATGCGCCGTCTCGTCGTTCCCACTGTCGTCAGCGTCCTCGCCGGGACGCTCCTCACCGCCTGCCCGGACCGCTCGCTGTCCGAGGTGGAGCCGATCCCCGAGAACGTCGAGAAGAAGACGATCCCGGTCAAGCTGAACCGCAACATCGACCTCCTGTTCGTGGTCGACAACTCGGGCTCGATGATCGAGGAGCAGGCGTCCTTGACCGCCAACTTCCCGGCGTTCATCAACGTCCTCAACACGATCCAGGGCGGCCTCCCCGACGTCCACATCGGCGTCATCTCGACCAACGTCGGCACCGGCGGCGTCAACATCGGCGGCTGCAGCACGGCGACGCGGCCCCAGGGTGACGACGGCAACCTGCTGACCAACAACTGCGCGGGCCTCACCGCGGCGTACATCGAGGACATCAAGACCGCGGCTGGCACCCGCATGCAGAACTACTCGGGCGATCTCGCCACGCTGTTCGGCTGCATGGCCCGCCTCGGCACCAACGGCTGCGGCTTCGAGCAGCCCCTCGAGTCGGTGTTCCGCGCGCTGCAGCCCGGCAAGAACGCCGGCTTCCTCCGCGACAACGCCATCCTCGCGGTGGTCATCATCTCCGACGAGGACGACTGCTCGGCCAAGGACGGCGGCGCGCTGTTCGGCGATCCCAACGGCACGATCTCCTCGCCGCTCGGCCCGCGCACCTCGTTCCGCTGCCACGAGTTCGGCGTGCAGTGCGACAACGATCCCAACCCGCGCGCCTTCGGCACCCGCACCGGCTGCGTGCCGCGCACCAACGCGCAGTACATGAAGGACATCCAGCCGTACGTCGACTACCTCAAGAGCCTCAAGACGGACCCGACCAAGGTGGTCGTGGCCGGCATCATCGGCAACGTCGACGACCAGCGCACCGTCGTGGTCGGCGCCGACCCCGACGACATGACGCGCCCGATCGTCAACGCCTCGTGCTCGTCGGGCTCCGGCCTGGCGTACCCCGGCTTCCGCCTGCGCACGTTCCTCGAGTCGTTCCCCGAGCGCAACAGCGTCACCACGATCTGCAACGACAACCTGACCGACGCGCTCACCGAGATCGCCGAGCTGGTCAAGCTGGTCGTCGGCAGCCCGTGCATCGACGCCGAGCTCTCGGACCGCAACGACGACATCCCCGGCGTGCAGCCCGAGTGCTCGGTCGCCGACGTGACCGACCCCAACGGCCCGGGCCGCGACGAGCGCGTCATCCCGTCGTGCGACGTGAGCGGCGGCGCCACCCCGTGCTGGCGCTTCATCATGGACCCGGCGAACTGCGCGATGGCGCCGATGAACCGCGCGATCGAGGTCGACCGCGGCGGCGTCTCGGTGCCCGACAACACCGTCCTCGAGCTGCAGTGCGTGACCTGCAACCCGGACCCGGCTCACCCCGAGCTGTGTCCCTGATGTAGTACCGCATCCACGGGGGATGCCCGGACGGCTCGGCTCACGCCGGGCCGTTCGTCTTTTCGGTGACGGATGGCAGGGGGTGATCGCACGCACGGGTCATGCCCCACCGCGCCCCTCCCCTGCTCGCCGCCGCCGCGCTCCTCGCGGCGTGCGGCGGCGATCCCACCCCGCCGCCCCCCACCACCCCGACCGAGACGCTGGCCTTCCCGGCCATGCTCAAGCGGGACATCGACATCCTGTTCGTCGTCGACGACTCAGGGTCGATGCTCGAGGAGCAGGCGGCGCTGGCCGCGGCGTTCCCCGAGTTCGTCGCGATGCTGGGCCGCATCGACGGCGGCGTCCCCAACGTGCACCTCGGCGTGGTGTCGACCAACGTCGGCACCGGCGGCGTGAACATCGGCGGCTGCAGCACCGCCGCCGCGCCCGACGGCGACGACGGCGCGCTCCAGATCGGGCAGTGCGCCGGCATCACCGGCAGCTTCCTCAGCGACCTGGCCCGGCCCGACGGCACCCGCGAGGTCAACTACACCGGCACGCTCGCCGAGCAGTTCTCGTGCGTCACCGCGCTCGGCGTCGGCGGCTGCGGCTACGAGCAGCCGCTCGAGGCGATGCGCCGCGCGCTGTCGCCCGGCCGCAACCTCGGCTTCCTCCGCCCCAACGCGGCGCTCGCGGTGGTGTTCGTCGGCGACGAGGACGACTGCTCGGCCAGCGACCCCGCGCTGTTCGGCGATCCCAACGCCACCGCCAACACCGCGCTCGGGCCGCGCACGTCGTTCCGCTGCTTCGAGTTCGGCACGGTGTGCGACCCCGACGCCGACCCGCGCGCGTCCGGCACCCGCACGGGCTGTCGCTCGCGCGAGGACTCGCCGTACCTGGCCTCGGTGGCGTCGTACACCGCGTTCCTGCGCGGGCTCAAGGCCGACCCCAGCCAGGTCGTCGTCACCTCGCTGATCGGCGCGGTCGACGACGCGCGCACCGCCGTCGTCGGCCCCGATCCGAACCAGGTCGACGCGCCGGCGCTGCAGCCGTCGTGCACCTCCGATCGCGGCGTCGCGTACCCCGGCTTTCGCCTGGCCGACTTCACCGCGGCGTTCCACGGCACCAGCCGCTCGATCTGCGAGCCCACCTTCGCCGCGCCGCTCGGCACCTTCGCGTCGCGCATCACCACCGCGCTGGGCGTGCCGTGCTTCGCGCACGCGCTCAAGGACGCCGACGCCGCCGTCGCCGGCGTCCAGGCCACCTGCACCGTCACCGATCGCGCGCGCGCCACCGGCGCCACCGCCGCGGTGCCGGCGTGCGACGACGATCCCAGCGGCACCTGCTGGCGGATGGTCGCCGACGCCGCGCGCTGCCCGCTGGCGCCTGGCAACCTGCGGCTCGCCATCGATCGCCCCGGCGACCGCGACCTCACCGACGTCACCACCACCGCCAGCTGCGCGATCGAGTAGCGTCGTGCAGCGGTCGCACCTCGGGGTCACCGGCGCGCTGCTCGCGCTGGCGTGCAGCGAGCCGCCGCCGCCCGGCCCGGCGCCGTTCCCGCCGGGGCCGACCGAGCGGCTCACCGTCCCGGCCGCACCGCGCCGCGCCGTCGACCTGTTGTACGTGATCGACAACGCCGGCTCCGCGGGCGAGGCGCAGTGGGAGGTGGCGCTGTCGTTCGGCGCGCTGGTCGCGACGCTCGCGCACGGGCTGGGCACGCAACCCGATCTGCACGTCGGCGTGATCTCGACCGACCTCGGGACGCGGGGCGTGTACTTCGGTCCCTGCTCGCCGCCAGGACGCCCCGCCGGCGACGACGGCGCGCTCCTCACCAACGGCTGCGCCGGCATCGACGGCACCTTCCTCCGCGACGTGGCGCGGGCCGATGGCGGCCGCGACGTCAACTACACCGGCGTGCTGGCCGACCGCTTCAGCTGCATGGCGCGCCTGGGCACCGGCGGCTGTCCGTTCGAGGCTCCGCTCGGCGCCCTCGACCGCGCGCTCGAGCCGGGGCGCAACCCGGGCTTCCTGCGCCCCGACGCCACGCTGGCGGTCGTGCTGGTGACCAACGAGGACGACTGCACGTTCACCGACCCGGCGTTCTTCGACCCGGCCAGCACGACGCTCGGGCCGCGCACGTCGTTCCGCTGCTTCGAGTACGGCGTCCGCTGCGACCCCGACGAGCCGCGCACGTTCGGCACCCACGTCGGCTGCCACGCCCGCGACGACTCGCCGTACCTGCCGTCGGTCGCCACCTTCGTCGAGCGCCTGCGCGCACGACACCCCGGTCCGCGCGCGATCGTCGCGGCGGCCGTCTACGGCGTGGTCGACGCCGCGCGCACGGTCGAGGTGGTCCCCGACATCGAGAACGATCCGTCGAGGCCCCGGCTCGGGTACACGTGCTTCGGCCAGGCCGGCTGGGGGCTGCCGCCCATCCGCCTCGCCGACTTCATCGACGCGTTCGGCGGCAACGCCGGCCGGGTGTGCGACGGCGATCAGACCGACACGATGACGACGCTCGGCGCGCGCGTCGGCGCCACGCTCGGCGTCCCGTGCTTCGCCGGCGCGGTCCACGACGCCGACCCCGCCGCGCCTGGCGTCCAGGCCCAGTGCACCGTCGGCGAGACCACCGCCGCCACCGGCGACTTCCATCTCCTGCCGGCCTGCACCGACGGCCTCGGCGGCGCCTGCTGGCGCGTCGTCGAGGACGCCGCGCGGTGCCCGGTCGGCGCCCACCACTACCTCGCCATCGAGCGCCCCGCCGCGGCGCCGACCGGCGCGACGCTCACGGCAGCCTGTACGATCGAGCCCACGTGACGATGCGTCGGCTCCCCACCCTCGCGCTCCTCGCCGCCGCCTGCAGCGAGCCGCCGCCCTCGCGCTCGGCGCCGTTCCCGTCGGGGCCGACCGAGCGGCTCACCTTCCCGGCCGCGCCGCGGCGTGAGCTCGACTTGTTGTTCGTGATCGACAACTCGGGATCGACCGTCGAATGGCAGATGGCGCTGACCGCCGCGTTCCCGGTGTTCCTCGCTGGCCTGCGCGACGACGCCGGCGCGCTCCCCGACCTGCACGTCGGCGTGGTGACGACCAACCTGGGCTCGGGCGGCGTGCCGATCGGCGGCTGCTCGACGGCGGCACGGCCCGACGGTGACGACGGGCGGCTCACGAACAACGGCTGCGCCGGCATCGACGGGAGCTTCCTGCGCGACGGTGCGCGCGCCGACGGCACCCGCGACGTCAACTACACCGGCCTCCTGCCCGACCGCTTCCGCTGCATGGCGCAGCGCGGCAGCAGCGGCTGCGGGTTCGAGGCCTCGCTGGGCGCGATGCGCCGCGCCCTCGAACCCGGCCACAACCCAGGCTTCCTACGGGGCGACGCCGCTCTCGGCATCGTGATCCAGACCGACGAGGACGACTGCTCGGTCGCCGACCCCACGTTCTTCGGCGACCCGAACGCCACCGTCGCCTCGCCGCTCGGTCCGCGCACGTCGTTCCGCTGCCACGAGTTCGGCGTGCAGTGCGATGACGACCCCGAGCCGCGCGCGTTCGGCGTCCGCACGGGATGCCGGTCCCGCGAGGACTCGCCGTTCATGCCCTCCGTCGCCTCCTACGTGCGGTTCCTGGTTGCGCTCAAGCCCGCGCCCGGCCAGGTCGCGGTCACCGCGATGTTCGGCGAGGTCGACGCGGCGCGGACCGTCGAGATCGGCCCGGACCCCAACGACACGTCGCGGCCCTGGGTGGCCAGCTACTGCGCCAGCAGCAACGGCGTGGCGAACCCGGGGTTCCGCCTGGCGCACTTCATCGACGCGGTCGGCGGCACGTCCCGCACGATCTGCCGCGACGGGTTCGACGAGACCATGGCCGCGTTCGCCGCCCGCATCCACGTCACGCTCGGCGTCCCCTGCTTCGCCGGCGCGGTCCACGACGCCGACCCCGCCGCGCCCGGCGTCCAGGCGCAGTGCACCGTCGGCGAGACCACCGTCGCCACCGGCGACTTCCACCTGCTGCCCGCCTGCGCCGACGGCCTCGGCGGCGCCTGCTGGCGCGTCGTCGAGGACGCCGCCCGCTGCCCGCTCGGCGCCCACCACTACCTCGCCATCGAGCGCCCCGCCGCGGCGCCGACCGGCGCGACGCTCACGGCGACCTGCACGGTCGACTGACGAGCGATCGACGAGCGATCGACGATCCGCTGCAGATCGCGTGACGGAACGCCGCGGCGGGCCCCACTGACTCCGAGCGAACGACGCGCGGGTGGCCCGCGCCGTCGCCGAAAGGTGGTCTCCATGCGTACCGTCGTCGCAGGCCTCGCGTGCCTGCCGCTCCTGGCGTGCATCGATCGCAGCCTCAGCGAGCTGCCGTCGACCCCTGACACCGTCGAGAAGAAGACGGTGGCGATCAGCCTCAACAACGAACTCGACCTGCTGTTCGTGGTCGACAACTCCGGCTCGATGCTGGCCGAGCACCAGTCGCTCGAGTCGCGGTTCCCCGAGCTGATCCGCGCGCTCGATGAGCTGGGCCCCCGCCGCCCCGACCTGCACATCGGCGTGGTCACCTCCGACATGGGCACCGGCCGGGTCGACACCGGCGAGGCCTGCAGCCACAGCGACGGCGGTCGGATGCAGGGTGGCCACTGCCCGGCGCTCGGCGGCGCCACCTTCCTCAGCGACGTGGTCGGCCCCGACGGCGCCCGGGTCACCAACTACACCGGCACGCTCGACGCGGCGTTCGCGTGCATGGCCGACGTCGGCACCGACGGCTGCGGCTTCGAGCAGCACCTGGCGTCGATGAAGGCCGCGCTGTCGCCCAAGGTCAACCCCGGCTTCCTGCGCAAGTCGGCCAACCTCGGCGTCGTGATCCTCGCCGACGAGGACGACTGCTCGACCGAGGACGATCGGCTGTTCGCGCGCGACCCCGCCAGCGGCCCCGATCCGGTGCTGGGCCCGTTCTCCGACTTCCGCTGCTTCGAGCACGGCGTGACCTGCGATCCGGTCGCCGACCCGCGCGCGCCCGGCGTGCGCACCGGCTGCGTGCCGCGCGAGGACTCGCCGTACCTGTTCGAGATCGAGCAGTACATCGAGTTCCTCGGCGGCCTGAAGGACCGCACGGACCAGGTGTTCGTCGCGGCGATCGTCGGCGACCCCGAGCACGTCGAGGTGGTGCCGGCCGCCGGCAACCGCGCCGGGCTGGCGCCGGGGTGCACCGGCGGCCTCGGCTCGGCGGCGCCGGCGATCCGCCTGGCGGGCCTGATCGACGCGTTCCCCGGCCAGAGCCACCGCGAGACCATCTGCACCGGCGACCTCGGCGCGGCGCTGCGCAACATCGGCGCGAGCCTGCCGCCGCCGCCGGCCTGCTTCGCGCGCCCGCCGATCGATCAGGACCTGATCACCCCCGGCATGCAGGCCGAGTGCTCGGTGGTCGAGGTCACCGACCCCGACGGCCCGAACCGCCGCGAGAACCCGCTGGCGGCGTGCCGCGCCGGCGGCCAGCGCCCCTGCTGGCAGATCATCGCCGACCCGCAGTGCACCCAGACCGCCGAGCACTGGCGGATCGACGTGGACCGCGCCGGCGTCCCCGGCCCCGCCGGCGGCAACCTCGAGGTGCAGTGCGTGGTGTCGATCCCCGTCCCGCCGCCGGTGTGACCGCCGGGGCCAGGCGCGCGGCCAACCCCAACCCCGCCGCCGCGATTTGCGGTAGGGTGCCGGCCGTGACGACGGCCGAGCGCAAGCGCCCGCTGATCAGCGCCAACATGGTGACCGAGGCACGCCTCGTGACCATGCCGCTCATCTCGTGGCTGGTCTACCGCGGCTACGCGACCGGCAACCAGAACTACCTGTGGTTCGCGCTGGTGTTCGGCACGCTGATCGGCTGCACCGACTTCGTCGACGGCTACCTGGCGCGCAAGCACGGCCCGACGGTGTTCGGTGGCCTGCTCGACCCGATCGCCGACAAGGTCTTCATCGCCCTGGCGTACATGCCGTTCGCCGACGACTCGATCGCGCTGGTGCCGGTGTGGGCGTGCGCGTTCATGTTCGTGCGCGAGTTCCTGGTCACCGCGCTGCGCTCGGCCTACGAGCAGCGCTCGCTGTCGCTCAAGACCAGCTACCTGGCCAAGGCCAAGACCTGGACCCAGATGCAGGGCATCGGCATGCTGGTGCTGTTCCCGCTGATCGGGCGCGACAAGCCGATGACGGTGATCTTCTGGATCGGCATCATCGGCCCGCTGGTCGCGGCCGCGGCGCTGTTCGCGATCAAGAAGAAGCTGTGGCGCGGCGCGTTCTGGATGAGCCTGGCGTTCGGCGCGCTCCTCGGCATCCACCTCCACGACACCTCGTGGACGATGAAGGCCATGATGGGCATGATCGTCGGCATCACCTGGCTGTCGGGCGTCGACTACGTGATCGCCGGTTTCACCCAGCTGCGCGGCCGCGGCGACTTCAACCGCAGCGACCTGGTGCGGCTGTTCGCGTCGGTGGCGATGCCGCTGACCGCGTTCGGCGCGCTGACCGAGAGCCCGGCGCCGGCCTGGCCGCTGATCACGATCGTCTCGATCGAGCTGGCGGTCGGCGGCCTCGACAACCTGCTGTCCCATCACAAGAAGGCCGCTGGCGCGATCGCCTGGGGCAGCCGCACGCTGGGCGTCTCGGCGCTGCTCGGCCTGGCCATCGCGCTGCCCGACCACGCCACGGCGATCGTCCTGGCCGCGATGGCGCTGTCGATCATCGGCGTCGGCCGCGAGTTCTGGCGCGGCAGCGACTACTACCTCGACAAGCGCATCCGCCGCCGCGAGCTGGCCGCGAGCTGAATTCCAGGGAGGTTTCTCGCGAAACCTCCCCTCGATCTGATCGCGGTTCCGGTTCCCAGCCGCGGGCGTTCGCGTGTCAATGGAGCATGCGAACCCGCTGGGTGCTGTGCGCGCTGCCGCTGGCGGCGTGCGTGACGACGATCGATGAGCACGCGAGCCCGATCGGCGAGGTCGTGCGCGACTGCGTGGTGCCGCCGCCGGCGGGCGTCGTCGCGCTCGACGCGCCGGTGTCGCTGGAGTACCCCGACCGCAGCCTGTGGCTGTGGGAGGAGCTGCCCGGCGCCGACGGCACGCCCCGGCGCGGCGTGGGCGCGTGGGTGGCGAGCCTCGACGAGGCCTGCGCCGGGCCGCGGCTGATCGCCGACGGCGCGGGCGCGCCCGCCGCGGTGCTGGCCCTGACGCCGGCGGAGGCGGCGGCCAACGCCAGCCGCGCCGACGGCAAGCGCCTGGCGCTGGCGCCGACCGGCGGCGTGGTCCACGCCGGCACCGGCTACCTGTTCTACGACCTGGTCGAGCGCGGCCCGGGGCCGCTCGACGCGACGACGCTCGGCACCGGGCTGTGCGCGCTGGCGCCCGACGCCACGGCGTGCGTCCGGGTCGCGGACGGCGCCGGCGCGACGTTGCTGTGGGCGCCGACCGCGCGGGTGCTCGATCGCGGCGGCGTGGTGATCGCCGACGCCGACGCCGCCGGTGGTGCCCGCGCGGTGATCGCCGGGTGCCGACGGGTCGCCGCGTTCGACGACCCGTGCGTCGTGAGCGGCGCGCCGGTCGCGGCGCTCGCCGATCCCGCCGCCTACCAGGTCTACAGCGTGTTCGCCGGCTGGGTCGACGCGCTGACCGACGCCACCGCCTTCGCCGACGCGCCGGGCGCGCTGACGCTGGCGCCTTACGACGGCGGCTACCTGGCGACGTCAATGGCGATCTTCGACAACCGCGTCGACGTCCACCGTTCGCCGCGCGCCACCGACGGCTTCGGGCGCGCGATCGCGGCGTTCGACGTGGTGCCGCCCGACGCGTGGTGGTTCGTGCGCGGCGGCCGCGAGCACGCGGCGCTGCGGCCGACGCCGCGCTCGATCGTGGTCAGCTACGCCACCGACGGCGCGGCCGCACCCGGCCTGCACCTCGTCGCGTTCCGCTTCTTCGGAGACTTCCAGTGAGGGCCGCGATCGTCGCCGCGCTCGCGCTCGCGGTGGCCGCGCCCCGCCCCGCGGTGGCCGAGCGGACCTGGCTGGGCCCGGCCCGGCGGGTGCCGCGCACGTGGTCGGCGTCGCGCGACGCACCGACGCTCAACCTGCTGGTCGCGCCGCGCGACGTCCGCACCGCCGGCGCGGAGCTGGCGATCGCGACCGTGCGCGGCCCGACGCGGAGCTGGCGGTTCGGCTTCGCCGGCCTGCTCGAGCTCGAGAGCGACGGCCAGACCACCGGGTTCGGCAACGTGTTCCCGGCGGCCAGCGGCGCGATCCTGTGGCGCGGCTCCTACGCGTACTACGCGGCGCTGGCGCTCGACGCCGCGGCGGCGCGGTGGTGCGCCGGTTGCGCGCTCGAGCTGTCGGCGCAGTACCGCCACGAGAGCCAGCACTACACCGGCTCCAACCACGGCGACGCCGGCATGGACGTCACCGCCGAGCCGTTCGTCGGCGACGACGTGATCATCGACGTCGCCGCGACCGCGGTGCGCGGCGACTGGCAGCTCAGCGGCCGCGCGCTGGCGTTCGCGTTCTTGCCTGGGCGCTCCAGCTACCACGGCGGGCCCGGCCTCGACGTCCACCTGCGCTGGCGCGGCTGGGGCCGCAGCCAGCCGTTCGTCAGCGGCTACGTCGAGCAACTGTGGGGCGCCGAGCTCGACGGCCGCCGCTTCGCCGACGCGTACCTCGCGCGCGCGATGGCCGGCGTCGCGCTGCACTCCGACCTCGGCGACGTCATGATCTACGCCGTCGGCGACGTCGGCAACCGCAAGGGCATCCGCGGCCTCACCGAGGAGGCCACGCTGGGCGTCGGCGTGCGGCTCGCGCTCGGCGCCGCCCCGCGGTGAGCGACGACTACGGCGCCGCCGCGCCGCACTGCGCGGCGGCGTGGTCGTTGACCGCGGCCGAATAGCCGGGCGTGCCCCAGCGCTTGTCGGCGGGGTTCGAGAACGCGCCGAACACGCGGGTCAGCGGCTTGTCGCCGCCGTCGGCGTAGCCGGTGGCCGCGCCGCGCCGCACCGCCGCGTAGTCGCCGCCCTTGGCGAACGCGGTGACCGCGCCCTCGAGGGCGGCGGCCGACGCCAGGAGGAAGTCGCGGGTCATGACTAGCGGCACCTGGTGCGGCCCCGGCACGACCGCCTGCATGTACGGCGCCGTGTGGCAGGCGATCGCGATCACGCCGCGGCTGCGCTCGTCGCCGCGCGCGGCGATGGCGCGCCAGTCGAACGTCGCCAGGTCCATCAGCCGGTTGTGGCCGACGTAAGCGACGACGTGGGCGTCGCCGCCGGCGGCCAGCGTGGTGCCGTCGGCGAGCGTGATCGCCTGGGTGTGGGCACCGTACAGATCCTCGGCGTAGCGGCCGAGCGCGCGGTCGATCGCCGTGCCGCGCCAGGCCTGGGCCACGACGTAGACCGTCACGCGCTTCGGCGCCCCGGCCGCGCGCCACCGCGCCGGGGTCGCGACCTCGCGGCGCCACACCCGCAGGTCGAGCACGTCGGCCTCGCCGATGGCGTCACCGGTGGCGACCAGCGCCGACTTCCAGCCGCTGCCCTTGCGCCCGAACCAGCCGAGGAAACCCTCGGTGGTGGCCCAGTACAGGTTGGTGCGCGGGTTGTCGCCGTCGCCGAGCTTGGCGTTGCCGCAGGCGATGATCGTGCCCTCGCACAGCGGCACGTGGACCTGCACCACCAGCGGTCGCCGGGCGGCCAGGTCGGCGGCGACCCGCGCGTCCAGCCCGTCGAACCACGCGGTCGCCTCGGCCGACGGCGCCGCCCGCGCCCCGACCGACGACGCGACCAGCAGCAACGCGACCAGGGCCCAGGTCCGCATGGCCGGGAGCATGACACCGCGATCGGCGCCGCGCCCGTCGGCCCCGCCCTACAGCCAGCGCTTCAGCCGGAACCACACCAGCATCGTGATCGGGATGCTGACGCAGGCGCCGATCATCACCCACATCAAGCCGTCGTGGGTGGTCCAGTCGTGGAAGCCCGGCATGTCCTGGAAGTTCTGGCCGAAGAAGCCGACCACGAACGCCAGCGGCAGGAACACCGCGCTCATCAGCGTCAGCGCCTTCATGATCTCGTTGGTGCGCTGGCCGACCGCCGACAGGTACGCGTCGAGCGCGTTGCCCAACAGATCGCGGTTGGACTCGATCGACTCGTTGATGCGGACCAGGTGATCGTAGACGTCGCGCAGGTACAGCGCGGTGCGCTCGCTGACCCGGCTGTCGCCGCGCTTGGCCAGCATGCCCAGCACGTCGCGCTGCGGCGACAGCACCTTGCGCATCGCCACCAGGTGGTGCTTGAGGTGGAAGATGCGCTGCAGGTCGGCGCGCTGGGGCGACGACAGCACCGCGTCCTCGAGCTCCTCGAGCTCGTCGGCGATGTGGTCGATGATCGGGAAGTTGTCGTCGACGATGCCGTCGGCCACCAGGTAGTACGCGAAGTCGACGCCGCGCTCGAGCAGCTTGGGCTCGCCCGACAGCCGTCGCCAGGTCTTCTCGAGCGCCGCGATGTTGCCGAGGTGCACGGTCACCATCCAGCCGTCGCCCAGGAACGTGTGCAGCTCCTGCAGCTCGAGCTCCTCGACCCGCGCGCCGGCGCACGCGAAGCCCTGGGTCACCAGGAAGATGTGGTCCTTGTACTCCTCGAGCTTGGGCCGCTGATCCTCGTGGGCGCAGTCCTCGATCGCCAAGGGGTGGAAGTTGAACCGCTCGCGCAGGAGCTCGAGCTGCGCCTCATCCTGCGACCGCAGATCGATCCAGCGCACCACCCCGGCCGGCGGCGGCCCGACGTGGTCGGTGCCTTCGTGCAGGTCGACCTTGCCGTCGCGGAGCTCCAGGACGCGGAACATGGCGGCCATCCTACGCCGGAACGACCGGCCCGACGCGAGCGGTGGCGGCTACGCGCGCGCGCGCCAGCGGGCGCGGGCCTCGCTGGCGACCCGGGTGCCGAACGAGCGCAAGAGCACCCACGGGATCGGGTGCAGCGCGGTGCCGAGGTTGATGCCGCTCTTCCACGCCGGGCCGTAGACTGGGCGCACCGGCACGTCGAGCACGCGCATGCCGGCGATGTGGAAGTGCGACAGCAGATCGTTGGGGTAGCCGTAGCGCGGGAACACCCGGTCGAGATCGATCGCCCGCAGCGCGCGGGTCGACGCGACGGTGTAGCCGCACTGCGAGTCGAAGACGTGGGTGTAGCCCGACGTGACCTTGGTGGCGGCCGAAAGCACCAGGTTGCCGACGATCCGCGCCGGCGGCATCGCGGTCCACACCTCGGGGTGACGGAACCGGTTGCCCTTGACGTAGTCGGCGACGCCGGCGGCGATCGGGTCGAGCAGCGACGGCAGATCGGCCGGGTCCATCTGGCCATCGCCGGCCATCACCGCGACCGCGTCGACGCCCAGCGCCAGCCCGCGGTGGTAGCCGGTGACGATCGCCCCGCCGACGCCGCGGTTGACCTCGTGCACCACCACCTCGCCGCCGGTCCGCTCGGCGACCGCCGCCCGCGCCGCCGCGGCGGTGCCGTCACTCGAGGCGTCATCGACCACGATCACGTGATCGACGTAGGCCGGCACGTCCGCGACCACCCGGGCGATCGCGCGCTCCTCGTTGTACGCGGGGATGACGACCGCGATGCGCAACTGCTGGTACATCCGCGCGGTTGTAGCCCCGCCAGGGCACCCGACTCAAGCTGTCATACGACCGTGCTACGTCCCTGGGCAAGGAGAGCTGACCCATGGCTGGCGGAGTCAACAAAGTCATCCTCATCGGACACCTCGGCGCGGATCCCGACATGCGGTACACCCCCAGCGGGGCCGGCGTGTGCGAGCTCCGGGTCGCCACCAGCGAGAGCTGGAAGGACAAGAACGGTCAGCGCCAGGAACGCACCGAGTGGCACCGCGTGGTCGTGTGGGGCAAGACCGCCGAGATCTGCGCCAAGTACTTGGCGAAGGGTCGGCAGGTGTACATCGAGGGTCGGATCCAGACCCGCTCCTACGACGACAAGGAAGGCCAGAAGCGCTACATCACCGAGGTCATCGCCAACGACGTGCAGTTCCTGTCGAGCGGCCGTGAGGGCGGTGGCGGCGGTGGGCGGCGCGGCGCGGACGATGGTCCGCCTCCGCCCGAGCCCGACTTCGGGGGCGGCGGCTTCGGCGGCGGTGGCGGCGGCGGCGGCGGCGGCGGCGGTCCCGACGACGACATCCCGTTCTGAACGTGTTGATCAGAGGGTTCTCGCGAAACCCTCCCCCGGCATGCGCCGGGGCCCCCTCCCAAGACGGCCCGGAGCGTGCTGCGCGAGCGAGCGTGCGCGCCCTCCCAGGCGGGGGGCGTGTGGCGGGGTGTCGCGGCGATGGAACGGTGCGTCGAAGCGGTGGGGTATGCGCGGGGTGGGGGTGGTTGACTTGGACGGCGCAGACGCCGGACCCTGACATCGTCGATGGACGACGCGCCCCAGGTGCTGCCCGAGCGCTTCGAGCTGATCCGCGAGGTCGGCGCGGGTGGCATGGGCGTGGTCTACGAGGCCCACGATCAGGTGCTGGGGCGGACGGTCGCGGTCAAGGTGTTCCACGATCGCTCGCCGGAGACGATCGACCGCGTCAAGCAAGAGTTCCGGGTGGCGGCGGCGGTGCGCCACCCGAACCTGGTGCGCCTCGGCGAGCTGTTCGAGCACGACGGCTCGCTGTGCTTCTCGATGGAGCTGGTGCACGGCGTCGGCCTGTCGACCTGGGTCCGCGCCGGCGATCACCACGCGCGGGTCCGCGCCGCGATCGGCCAGGTGGCCGGCGCGCTGGCGGCGCTGCACCGCGCTGGCGTCGTGCACCGTGACGTCAAGCCGAGCAACGTCGTGGTCACCCCCGACGAGCGCGTCGTGCTGCTCGACCTCGGGCTGGCCGCGACCATCGGGGGCAAGGCGCTGGAGGTGGCCGGCACGGTCGAGTACGTCGCGCCCGAGTCGCTGACCGCGGCGGCGCCGACCCCGGCGATCGATCTGTACGCGCTGGGCGTCACCGGCTTCGAGCTGCTGACCGGCCGCACGCCGTTCGACGGCACGCCGGCCGAGATCCTGGTGGCCAAGAGCCAGCGCGAGCCGCCGACGACCACCGGCGTCGCCGGCCTGCTGGCCCCGCTCGACGACCTGATCACCGCGATGCTGGCGCGCGATCCGCGCGCGCGCCCGACCGCCCGCGAGGTCGAGGCGCAGCTCGGGCCGGCCGCGGCGCCAGCGCCGGCGACCCGGCGGCGCCGCGGCACCGCGCGTCAGCCGGCGTTGATCGGGCGCGCGGAGGAGCTGGCGACGCTCCTGGCCGCCACCGAGGACCTCGGCGGCGACAACCGGACGACCCTGTTCCTGGTGCGCGGCGCCGCCGGGGTCGGCAAGACCGCGCTGCTCGCCGCGTTCGCCACCGCGGCCGCCGCGCGCGGCCACGTCGTCGCGATGGGGCGCTGCTCGGCGCGCGAGCACCTGCGCTACAACGCCTGGGACGCGTTGATCGACGAGCTAGCCCACTACCTGGCGCAGCTGCCGGCCGACGCGCGGGCCGCGATCGTGCCGGAGCGCGCCGAGGCGCTGACCCGGCTGTTCCCGTCGTTCGGCCGCGTCGCGGAGGTCGCGCACCCGAGCGCCGAGTCGCTCGACGAGGTCGTCGGCGACGCGGTGTCGGCGCTGCGGGCGATCCTGCGGCGGGTCGCGCGCAGCCACCGCGTCGTGTCGATCCTCGACGACGCCCACGGCGCCACCGAGGACAGCTTCGCGCTGTTGCTCGAGACGCTGCGCGCCCCCTCGCCGCCGTGCGTGGTGGTGTTCTGCGTCCGGCTGTCGCCACACCTGCCGGCGTCGGCGCAGGCCCGCCTCGAGCAGCTGCGCCAGCTGCCGATCGATCTGCGCGTCCTCGACGTGCGCCCGCTGGCGCCCGACGACGCGATCGCGTTCGGCCGGCGGCTGACCGGCGACGCCGCGCTGGGCCGCCGCATCGGCCTGGCCGCGAGCGGCAACCCGACGTTCGTCGAGCTCCTGGCCAGCGACCCCGACACCGAGGCCCGCGACGTCCGCGAGCTGCTGGCGCGCCGGGTCGCGCAGCTCGGCGGCGACGCCGCGCGGGTGCTGCGGATGATCGCCGCCGCGGGCGAGCCGCTCGCGCAGGAGGTGATCGGCCACGCGCTGGCGATGGGCCACGACACCCTGGCCTCGGTGCTGGAGTCGCTGGCCGATCACGGCCTGGTGCGGCTGGCCGGGCTGACGCCCGCCGACACCTGCGAGCTGATGCACGAGCCGATCGCCGCCGCGGTCGGGGCCAACGCCGCCGATCCGGCGCTGGTCGCCGAGCACCGCCACCTGGCCAGCGCGCTCGACGAGCTCGAGCCCGGCGGGCCGCGCTCGGTCGAGCACTGGGTCGCGGCCGGCGACGGCGCGCGCGCCGCGGCCGCGGCGCTGACGGTGTGCGATCGCGCCCGCGACGTCGTCGGCATGGCCCGCGCCGCGGCGCTGTGCGAGCTGGTGCTGACGCGGGCGCGGCCGGCGAACCCGGCGAGCTTCGTCGGCCGCTACGCCGACGCCCTGGCCAGCTCGGGTCAGGGCGAGCGCGCCGCCGAGGCCTACCGGGCCGCGAGCGTCGACGCCACCGGCAGCCAGCGGCTGGATCTCGAGCGCGCCGCCGCCGCGCACTTCCTCCGCTGCGGCCGGCTCGCCGAGGGCGCCCAGCTCGCGCGGCGGGTCGCGGTCGGGCTCGGCCTCGACCTCGACGTCACCGCCGGCCGGATGCTCGGCAAGATCACGCTGGAGCGCATCCGCAACCGCTGGCGCGGCATGGCGCTGGCCGCGGCGCCGTCGCCGCACGAGGGGCTGCTGGCCGACGCGTGCTACTCGCTGTCCAACGGCATGGCGATGATCGATCTGGTGCGCGCCGCGTGGTTCACCAGCCGCGGCGTCCGCCACGCGCTCGACAGCGGCGCGCCCGATCGCGCCGCGCGCGCGCTGGCCATGGAGGCGGCGCTGCTGGCCGGCCGCGGCCGCGCCCACACCGCGCGGGCCCGCGAGACGCTGGCCCAGGCGCGCGCGTTCGCCACCCGGGCCGGCGATCCGTCGGTGCTCGCGCTGACCGAGCTGGCGGCCGGCCTGGTGGCGCTGCAGCTGTGCGACTACCGCGCGACCCGCGATCACTGCGAGCGCGCGGTCGCGATGTTCCGCACCGGCGTCGCCGGCGTCGCGTTCGAGCAGCACATCGCCGAGTACTACGCGCTCGTCGCCGACTACTGGCTCGGCGCCTGGGGCCGGCTCGCGGTGAACAAGCAGGCGCTGGTGCGCGTCGCCGAGGCGACCCAGGACCGCTTCGCGCGGCTGTCGGCCAAGTCGGGCGTCGGGATGATCGGCGACCTGATCGCCGGCACCAGCCCCGACGTGCTGCACGCCGAGATCGACGCCGGCCTGCGCGCGTGGCCGCGCCCCCAGGCACCCGCCGCCTACCTGCGGCAGCTGGTGGCGGCGACCATGGTCGACCGCTACCACGGGCGCGACGCCGCCGCGGTCGCGCGGCTCGACGCCGGCTGGCCGCACCTGACGCGCACCCGCGCGCTCTCCTCCGAGCAAGCCCGCGGCACGCTGCTGGCGCTGCGCGCCAAGGCCTACCTTCGGGTCGAGCGCTTCGCCGACGCGCGCGCCGACGCGCGGGCGCTGCGGGGCATCGCCGCGATGAGCGGCCCCGCCGCGCTGATCGAGGCCGCGATCGCCCACGTCACCGGCGGCGACGCCGCCGCGCTCCTCGACGAAGGCATCGACGCGTGCGCGGCGGTCGGGTACGAGGCCTACGTCGCGGCGGCGCGCGAGCGGCGCGGCCGGCTGCGCGGCGGCGACGTCGGCGCCGGGGCGCGGCTGGTGGCCCTCGATCAGGCCAGCCGGCTGGGCCTGGGCGATCCCGATCGCGCGTTCGACTTCCTGGTGCCGTGGGCGTGAGCGGTCAGCGGATTCGCGCGCCCGGCCTCAGAAATTCGTCAACGACAATCGGCGCCTGGACCTAGATCGCGGACGCGGCAGCCGCGTTGGGAAGGAGCACGGCACGCATCCACCGCCGTGCTCCCCAGGAGGACCCCGCCATGTTCCGCCGCCTCGCCCGCCTCGCCCTCGCCTGCACCCTCGCCGCCGCCACCGTCACCACCGCCACCGCCGGCGGCTTCGCCGCCCCGCCCTCGGCCGGCGCGCCGATGCCGGTCGCCGACCGCGCCGAGCCCGACCCCGACACCGCGATCGTCCGCATGCGGCCGGCGCTGTCCGACGCCGCCCGCCAGCGCCTGCGCGCCGTGCTCGGCAAGCACCGCGATCAGAACCTGCGCGCGTTCGCCGGCTACGTGCGGCGCGGCGTGTTCCCGCACAACTTCGAGAACGACGGCCGCCTCAACGTCTGGCGCGATCGCGAGGGCCACCTGTGCGCCGCCGCGACGATGATCTCCCGCTCGGGCGCCAGGAAGCTGGTGGCCAAGGTCGCGCGCACCGACAACTTCATCCGCCTCGCCGACGTCACCGAGGGCCCGCTGCTCGACTGGATCCTCACGTCGGGCCTGACCCACGCCGAGGTGGTCGCGATCCAGGAGCCGTTCATGGGCAACGAGCCCGACCTGCCGGCCCGCGACTGGCGCACCGCCGAGGACGCCCGGCTGCGCGCGCGCTACGCCGAGGTCCGGGCCCAGCTCGCGGCCGATCGCGACGCCTCGCTCGACGCGGCGATCGACGCGCTGGCGCTGCACCCCGAGCTGGTGGCGAGGCTGATCGGCGCGGCGTGAGCCGTCAGCGGCCGCGGCCGCCGAGCCGGCGCTCGAGCGTGCGCACGCTGACCCCGAGCCGGTGCGCGGCGCGCCGCCGGTCGCCGCCCTCGCGGTCGAGCGCGGCCAGCATGATCTGCTCGACCAGCGCCGCCAGCGGCCGGTCGAGCGACAGCGTGAGCGCGCCGCCGTGGTCGCGGGCCGGCTCCGCGGTCACCGCGCGCGGCAGGTCGCTGGGCCGGATCGCCCGCCCCGCCCGCAGCAGGCACAGCAGCTCGACGACGTTGCGCAGCTCGCGCACGTTGCCCGGCCAGCGGTACGCCATCAGCGCAGCGCGCGCGGCCCGCCCCACCCGCGGCGGCGTCGTGCCGTGCTGCGCCGCGATCTGGCGCACGAACTGCCCGAGCAGCGGCACGATGTCGGCCTTGCGCTCGCGCAGCGGCGGCACCTGCACCGTCACGCCCTGGATCCGGTAGTAGAGGTCGGCGCGGAACCGCCCGGCCTGCACCTCGAGCTCGAGCGGCCGCAGCGTCGCGAAGATCATCCGCACGTCGGCCTGCAGCTTGACCGTGCCGCCCAGGCGCATGTAGCGGCGGTTCTCGAGGAAGCGCAGCAGCTTGGCCTGCATCGTCAGCGGCATCTCGCCGATCTCGTCGAGGAACAGCGAGCCCGACTCGGCCGCGGCGATCTTGCCCGGCGCGCGCGCGGTCGCGCCGGTGAACGCGCCGCGCTCGTGGCCGAACAGCTCACTCTCGAACAGCGGCTCGGGGATCGCCGCGCAGTTGATCGGCACGAACGGCCCGCGCCGCCGCGCCGATAGCTCGTGGACCTGGCGCGCGAGGATCTCCTTGCCGGTGCCGCTCTCGCCCTGGATCGTCACGGCGACGTCCTTGGGCGCGACCAGGCGCAGCAGGCGGTCGACGTCGCGCATCGCCGCCGAGGCGATGACCGGCCCGAACACGATCGGCGCGGCGGCGGAGCGGGGCATCGCGCAACTGTGTCGCGGAACCGCGGCGCTGTGCGGGAAAACCGTGAACATTCTGTCGTAAATCGCAGGGCGCGGGCGCCATCGCGGCCACCGATGGTCGCGCCCCGCGGCCTGGCAGCCCCGCGGCCCCGTCGCCGACCGTCGGCCGCCGCGCCTGCGACGGTGGCGCGGGCTGGTACGGCCGTTGCTCTTGGGCCGGCCGTGCCCTCGGCGCCCCGCCCCGCCGCTCCGACCGTCCTGGTGGTGACCCGCTCGTCGCAGGCGAGCGAGGTCGGCCGCTACCTGGACGAGGCCGGGCTGCCCGCGCAGCTCGCCGCCAGCGTGCCGGCGCCGGCCCGGCTGGCGCCCAGCACGACCGCGGTGGTCGTGTTCCCCGACGATCTGCCGCTGGCGATGGCGGCGATGGTCAAGCTCCGCCGCGCGCGCAAGGCGCTGCTGCTGCTGCTGGTCACCAGCCACCCCGGGCGCTACCAGCAGCTCACCGCGCTGGCGCCCGACACCACGACGCTCCTGCCGGCGCCCGCGTTCGGCTGGCACGTGGTCGACGAGATCCGCCGCCACCACGCCGCGATCGGACGGTCGCCGTGACCGCGTTGATGCTGGCGATCCCGGTGCTCCTGGCCGGCGTGGTGCTGACCACCGCGCTGCCCGGCCGCACCGTCAAGTTCGCGGCGGCGGTCGGCTCGCAGGCGCTGGCCGCGGGGCTGGTGCTGTGGACGGTGGTGCCGGTCCTGGCCGGGCGGCCGGCGGTGCTCGATCACACCTACGCCTGGTCGTACCCGTTCGAGGCCATCCGCATCCACGTCGACGCGCTGGCCGCGTTCTTCCTGGCCTGGTCGCTGCCGCTCACGCTGCTGGGCACGATCTACGCGCACGGCTACCTGGCGCGCTCGTTCGACGAGGGGCGCAACCCCGGCCCGCACTTCGCGCTGCTCAACCTGGTCGCGCTGTCGTTCGTGATCGTCTACACGGTGCAGAACGCGCTGGTGTTCTTGCTCGGCTGGGAGACCGCCGCGGTGTCGGCCTGGCTGCTCGTCATCTGGGACTACCGCAGCCAGAAGATCCGCTTCGCCGGATTCAACTACCTGGTGTCGACGCACATCGGGCTGTTCGTGCTGGTCGCGGCGTTCATGCTGATGCACAGCCGGACCCAGTCGATGGACTTCGCCAGCTTCGCGACGGTGCTGGGCCAGCCCGGCGAGCTGCGCGACGCCGTGTTCGTGCTGCTGGCGCTGGCGTTCGCGCTCAAGGCGGCGTTCTTCCCGATGCACACCTGGCTGCCGCGCGCCCACGCCGCCGCGCCGGCCCACGTCTCGGCGCTGATGTCGGGCGTGATCCACAAGGCCGGCCTGTTCGGCCTGCTGCGGTTCCTGCTCTACCTCGGGCGCCCCGACGAGTGGATGGGCTGGGCGATCCTGGTGTTCGGCCTGCTGTCGGCGCTGTTCGGCGTGCTGTCGACCGCGGCGCAGCGCGACCTCAAGCGCCTGCTCGGCTATTCGTCGACGGAGAACGTCGGGATCGCCGCGGTCGGCTTCGGGCTGGGCTGCCTCGGGCTCACCTGGCAGCAGCCGGCGCTGGTGGTCGCGGGCTTCGGCGGGGGCGTGTTCCACCTGTTCAACCACGCGCTGTTCAAGTGCCTGTTGTTCTACGCCGCCGGCGCGATCTACCGCGCGACCCACTCGGTCGATCTCGAGCGGCTGGGCGGGCTGGCCCGGTCGATGCCGTGGACCGCGGCGCTGTTCTTGATCGGCGGCCTGGCGATCGCCGGGCTGCCGCCGCTCAACGGCTTCTGGAGCGAGTTCCTGGTGATCGGCGGGCTGGCCGGCGGCGGCGCGCCGAGCGCGCTGGGCAACGTCGCGCTGGCGGTCGCGGCCGCGCTGCTCGGGTTCGTCGGTGCGACCAGCGCGCTCGCGGTGACCCGCGCGTTCGGCATGGCGTTCCTCGGCACGCCGCGCGATCCCAAGCTGCGCCCGGCGGATCCACCGCCGTCGATGCGCGGCGTGATGGTCGCGCAGGCGGTCGGCGTGCTCGCGGTCGGGCTGGTTCCGACGCTGGGCCTGGCGCTGGTGCAGCCGGTGGTCGCGCAGTTCACCGCCGGGGTCGCCGACGCGCCGACCACCGCGTCGCGGCTGACCGACGTGCAGCACGGCGTGTGGATCGCGGTGGCGATCGGCGCCGCCACCGTCGGCGTCGGCGTCGCGCTGGCGCGGCGGGTCCGACGCCACGTGACCTGGGGCTGCGGCTACACCGTCGCGACGCCGCGCCTGCAGTACACCGCGACCTCGTTCTCGGCGCTGTTCAACCGGCTGTTCGAGGTGGTGCTGCCGTCGCGGCAGCGCGGCAGCCTGCCGAAGGACGTGTTCCCGACCAAGCACGGCAACCTGGAGATCGATCACGCCGACCCGGTCGAGGGCCGCATGTTCGAGGTGCTGGCGCAGAACGAGGAGATGGCGGTCAAGGTGTCGCAGCGGGTGCCCGACCGGCCACGGCTGTCGCTGGGGCTGGGCCTGGTGGTGCTGGTGGCGCTGGTGGTGCTGGCGCTGGGAGGTCGCGCGTGATCACCGCCGCGATCATCGCCGCCCACGTCGCCGCGCTGGTGGCGTGGCCGATCCTCTTGGTCGGCGTCATCAACCGCGTCAAGGCGCGCTGGGCCGGCCGCCGCGGGCCGCCGCTGTGGCAGCTCGGCTTCGATCTGTGGCGGCTGCTGCGCAAGGACGTGGTGCGCAGCACGACCAGCACCGCGGTGTTCGCGATCGCCCCGTGGATCGTGCTGGGCAGCGCGCTGGCCGCCAGCCTGGTGGTGCCGCTGGCGGGCCCGGCGCCGCTCGGCTTCCGCTTCGACTTCCTGCTCTTGATCTATCTGTGGGGCCTGGGCCGGCTGGCGCTGATGCTGGGCGCGCTCGACACCGGCAGCCCGTTCGAGGGCATGGGCGCGAGCCGCGAGGCGACGTTCGGCGCGCTGCTCGAGCCGGCGCTGGTGCTGGTGCTGATCGCGCTGGCCGCGGCCACCCACGGCGCCAGCCTGGCCGAGGCGCTGACGACCCGGCCCGACGATCCCCAGGCCGCGCCGGTGTGGATCGCGGCGATCGTCGCGCTCTTGGTGGTGATCCAGGTCGAGGGCGCGCGCATGCCGGTCGACGATCCGACGACCCACCTCGAGCTGACGATGATCCACGAGGTGATGATCCTCGATCACAGCGGGCCCGACCTGGCGGCGGTGCAGGCCGGCGCCGCGGTCAAGCTGGCCACCGCCTGCGCGCTGGTCGCCAACCTGATCAACCCGGTGCCGGCCGCCGCCGGCCGGCTGGCGGTGGCCGGGGGCCTGCTCGCCGCCAGCGTCGCGGTGGCGCTGGTGATCGGCGCGGTCGAGGCGACGGTCGCGCGCCTGCGCCTGCGCGCGGTGCCGCAGTACATCCTGATCGCGGTGGTGGCCAGCCTGGTGGCGGTGCTGGCGACCCGGTGGCGGGGGCTGGCGTGAGCACCGCGCTGGTGGTCTTCGTGCTGGTGCTGCTGCTGCCGCTGTTCCTGGCGTCGTGGCGGGTCAGCCTGGTCGGGCTGGCCAGCCAGGGCGCGATCATGGCGTGGCTGGCCTACGACCGCGACGGCGTGACCACCGTCGCCGACGGCGTGCGGCTGGTGGACCTGGGGCTGGTGCGCTCGCTGATCGTGCCGGTCGCGCTGTACCAGGTGATGCGGGCGCGCGGCACCAGCGCCCGCAACGACGTGATCGCGCCCAACCTGGTGTCGTGGACGCTGGCGCTGACCGCGGTGCTGGTCGGGTTCCGCTTCGCGGCCCACATGCCGTTGCCCGACAGCGAGCGGCCGTTCGTCGCCGCGGCGGCGTCGGCGCTGCTGCTGGCCATGCTGGTGCTGGCGTCGAGCGAGCGGGTCTTCAGCCAGGTGGTCGGGGTGTTCCGCTTCGAGAACGCGCTGGCGCTGTTCGAGCTGTCGCGCCCCGAGCCCGAGGCCGAGCCCGGCTTCCGCATCGGCCTCCTGGTCGTGCTGGCCGCGACCCTGGGGCTGGCCCGCTGGTACCTGCGCACGCTGACCCCGACCGGGGACGCCCCGGCGCCGGAGGCACCGTGAACCCGGCGTTGTGGCTGCTGACGCCGCTGCTGTTCCTGGTGCTGGTCGGCCCGCGGCGCCGCAACGCGCTCGCGCTGGTCGCGGCGGCCACCGTCGAGGTGATCGTCGCGACGGTGATCGCGATCGGCGACGTCGACCCCGGCGCCGACGCGCTGCTCACCACCGACGCCACCGCGCGGCTGTTCCTGCTGGTGATCGACTGGGCGTTCGTCGGCGTGGTGGTCTACGCGTGGAACCGCGCGCGGGTCGACACGACCCGGCCCGAGGCCAGCGCCCGCCGCGCGTACCTGGGCATCGCGTTCCTGGTGGCGATGAACGTCGTCGTGATCGCCAACCACGTGCTGCTGGCGTGGCTGGCGCTCGAGGTCACCAGCCTGACCGCGGCGCCGCAGATCACGCAGGCCAGCCTGCCCGGCTCGCGCGGCGCGGCGTGGCGCTACCTGGTGTTCTCGATCGTCGGCCTGGGCCTGGCGTCGCTCGGCTTCTGGTGCCTGGGCCACGGCGGGGCCGACGGGGCGCACGCGTCGATGCGCTTCGACGTGCTGGCGCAGACGCCGGCGCCCACCGACGACCCGTGGCGCGACCTGGGCTTCGCGCTGCTGGTGCTGGGGCTGGGCACCAAGCTCGGCCTGGCGCCGATGTACTCGTGGCTGCCCGAGACCTACGACGAGGCGCCGGCGGCGGTCACCGCGATGCTGGCCGCGGTGCAGTTCAACGGCACGCTGGTGCTGCTGGTCCGGGTGCTGCAGATCCCCGGCGCCCGCGACGGCGTCGCCGGCGACGCGCTGCTGGTGCTGGGCCTGGCGTCGATGGCGGTGTCGGCCGGCAGCATCCTCGCCACCCGCAACATCAAGCGCCTCGTCGCCTACGCGTCGATCAACCACGCCGGCGTGATCGCGATCGGGCTGGGCCTCGGCGGCGAGGCCGCGTACGGCGTGCTGCTCTACGCGGTGTCCAACGCGTTCATCAAGGCGATCTTGTTCCTGTCGATCGGCCACATCGAGCAGCACTACCAGACCAAGCAGATGCGCGACGTCGGCGGGCTGATCAAGGACCTGCCGTACACCGGGCTGTTCCTGATGGTCGGCACGTTCGCGCTGCTCGGCTTCCCGCCGTTCGGCAGCTTCCTCGGCGAGCTCTTGATCCTGTCGGCGCTGGCCGCCTCGGGCCAGATGCTGGTGTTCGCTGGGTTCTGCGCGGTGATCGCGACCACCTTCATCGCCACCGGCCGCTCGGTGTTTCCGATGATCTGGGGCGAGTCGCGGATCAAGGCGACCTGGAGCCGCCAGCGCCTGCTGCCGCACCTGCCCAAGCTGGTGCTGCTGGTCGCGCTGGTGATGATGGGCCTGTACCTGCCGGCGTCGTTCAACACGCTGTTCCGCGAGGTCGCGGCGTCGATGGGGTCGCGATGAGCTCGCTGGTGGTCCACGCGGTCGCGCTCGATGAGCTGCCGGTGCTCGAGCCGCGGGCCTGGCGCAACTGGGTCAAGGGCGAGCTGTTGCAGGGCGGCCGGCCGGTGATGCTGTGGGGCCGGCGGGGCGACGCCGGCGTCGAGGTGTCGATCGCGCTGCAGCGCGCCGACCGCGGGCTCGACGTGCTGCGCACCACCGTCGATCCGGCCCACGGCTACTTCGCGCTGACCGAGGTGGCGCTGGCGCTGCACGGCTGCGAGCGCGAGCTGCACGAGACGCTGGGCGTGCGCCTGACCGGCCACCCGTGGCTCAAGCCGCTGCGGCACCACGGCCAGACCCAGGCCGAGATGGCGGCGTACCCGTACTACCGGCTCGACGGCAAGTGCGTCCACGAGGTCGCGGTCGGCCCGATCCACGCCGGCGTCATCGAGCCGGGCAGCTTCCGCTTCCAGTGCAACGGCGAGCTGGTCCACCACCTCGAGATCCAGCTCGGCTACCAGCACCGCGGCGTCGAGGCGCTGCTCGATCGCGGCGATCCGCGGCGATCGGTGCCGCTGGTCGAGACCGTCGCTGGCGACGCCAGCGTGGCGCACGCGTGGGCGACCTGCGCCGCGCTCGAGCGCCTGGCCGGCGTCGCGCTGGCGCCCGAGGTCGAGCTGGCCCGGGCGACGCTGCTCGAGCTCGAGCGCGTGGCGATGCACCTGGCCGGGCTGGCCGGGCTGGCCACCGACGTCGGCTTCGTGCCCGGCGCGTCGACCTACGGCCGGCTGCGCACCACCGCGATCAACACGACGATGCGGCTGTGCGGCAGCCGGTTCGGGCGCGGCGCGCTGCACCCGGGCGGCGTGGCCATCACGCCCGACGCGCCGGCGGTCGCGGCGGCGGTCGCGCTGCTCACCGCGCACGGCGCCACCGCCGACGCCTGCTTCTTCGGCTCGCGCGTGGTCCAGCACCGCCTGCAGGGCGTCGGCGCGCTCACCACCGCGCAGGCGCTGCAGCTCGGCCTGGTCGGGCCCGCCGCGCGCGCGTGCGGCGTCGAGCTCGATCAGCGCGAGGGCGCCGGCGGCGCCTACGCCGCCCGGCCGATCGCGGTCGTCACCGAGCCGAGCGGCGACTGCTGGGCGCGGGCGCGGATGCGCGGCCGCGAGCTGGCCGCGTCGTTGGCGTGGCTGGCCGACGCGGCGCCGGCGCTGACCGCGGTGCCGGCGCGGCAGCCGATCGGCGCGCTGGCGCCGTCGCACCTGGTGCTGGCGCTGGCCGAGAGCTGGCGCGGCGAGGTGGTCCACGCGCTCGAGACCGACGCCGCCGGGCGCGTGGTCCGCCACAAGGTGCAGGACCCGTCGCTGCGCAACTGGCTGGGCCTCGCGCTCGGCATGCGCGACAACGACATCTCCGACTTCCCGATCTGCAACAAGAGCTACGACCTCTCCTACTGCGGGAACGACCTGTGATGTGGAAGCTGCTGCAGCTGCGACGCGAGCAAGGCCGGCAGGCGATCGCCGATCTACGCACCGCGCGGCCCGAGGGCTTCCGCGGCCTGCCGGTGATCGCGACGACGCCGTGCGCCGACGGCTGCCGCGCGTGCGTCGACGTGTGCCCGACCGCGGCGATCACCGCGCCGCCGGTGCGCCTCGACCTGGGCCGCTGCACGCTGTGCGGCGCGTGCGCGCCGGCGTGCCCGGCCGGCAAGCTCGCGTTCACGCCCGAGGTGGCGATGGCCGCCAGCCGCCGCGACGACCTGGTCGTGGCCGAGGGCCCGCCGCGCGTCCCCGAGGTCGACATCGGCGCCGCGCTGCGGCGGCGGTTCGGGCGCTCGCTCAAGCTGCGGCAGGTGTCGGCCGGCGGCTGCAACGGCTGCGAGCTCGAGCTCAACGCGCTGGCCAACGTCAACTTCGACATCGGCCGCCACGGCATCGAGTGGGTGGCGTCGCCCCGCCACGCCGACGCGCTGGTGGTGAGCGGCCCGATCACCCGCACGATGGCCGACGCGGTGCAGCTGGCGTGGGACGCGATGGCCGAGCCGCGCTTCGTGATCGCGGTCGGCGCGTGCGCGATCTCCGGCGGCCTGTACGACGGCGCGCCCGGCGTCGACCGCGGCTTCTTCGACCGCCAGCCGCCGCTGATCTACGTCCCCGGCTGCCCGCCCCACCCGCTCACGATCGCCCGCGCGCTCTTGGCGGCGCTGAATTCCTAGGAGGGCTCGTCGCCGAGCCCTCCCCCGTTGGGGGCATGCCCCAACGGGGCCCCCACCCGCGACGCGAAACTCCCGCGCTCGGGCATCGTGGCGCTCCACACGGCGGCGCTGGCGCGGTGACCGTCGATCACGCCCGCTTCTTGCGGCGGACGACCTTGTTCAGGCGCTCGGTCTGCAGGCGCAGCGCGCGGCGCAGGCCCTGGCGGCCGCCGACCGCGCCCAGCCCCATGCCGTACATCTCGTCGATGCCGCGCACCGCGATGGTCCACATCGTCACCAGGATCGCCAGGTCGGCGGCGGCGCGGCGGGTCGACGCCCCCGGGATCACCAGCCCGTAGGCTTCGGACACGAAGCGCAGGTTGCGCAGGATCTTGACGATGCCCTCGCGGTCGATGTCGCCGTGCCAGTAGACGACGCGCGAGACGATCAGCTCCTGGTGGCGGCGCAGGAACTCGGCCATCGAGATCGGGTTGGTGATGCGGCCGGCCGGCTTGCAGATCTCGAGCAGGTCCTCGAGGTACTCGTTCCAGTACAGCGCCAGGCTGCGGTTCTCGGGGCGGCGCAGGAACTTGATGCGCTCGATCGAGAAGTCGGCCTTCACCGGCGCGCGGAACCGCGGCTGGATCGCGTGCAGGTCGTACAGCACCGGCGGCTTCTCGCGGTCGAAGTCGACGTCGTCGTAGTGCCAGCGCGCGCGCAGCTGGGCCCAGGTGTGGATGGTCAGGACCGGGTCCTGCTCGGAGTCGATCACCAGGAAGCGGTTGCCCTCCACGCCGACCACGGTGATCCAGTGGGTCCACTCGTCCACGCACAGCAGCACCGGCACCTGATCGTCGCGCAGCAGCTTGATCAGCCGCTTGCGCGCCTCTTCGGCGTGCCGCGACCGCTCGAGCACCAGATCGCAGTCGAACGAGCGCGCCGCGCGAGCGAGGCGGATCTCATTGGTCCCGCTCCACCAGTGCGTGCGCGCGGTCTGCGCGATCTCGCTGGCGTGCACGGTGCGACCGAGCGCCACCAGCGCGTGCTTGAGCGCGAATGGACCGCACGTCCACTCGTTGGGCTGAGGGTAGAAACCGGGGCGATGAGCGAGGGTCTGAGTGGCCATCGAGCTTCCAGAAGGGTATCGCCCCCCCGTGTCGGCGCCAGTCTTTCGATCGCCTATTAATTCAATGATATCATATAATTACGACGGAGAAGATCCCTCCTGAGCCGGTCCAAAACCGGCGCTGCTGGCCGGTTTTTGCCCCCAGGAGCGGGCCGAGCGGGCACCGTCGGGTCGTGGCGCCCTAATCGTTTCGGATAGTTGTGGCCGGCGGGCGAGGCGGCGAGGGATGTCTCCGAGGCAATACACAATAGTCTCGGCCTCTTACGTCCGCCGACCGGCCCCTGAAATCGCCGTCATGGCGGCCAGTTTTCGCCCGCGACCACCGCCTCGGCGCCCAGTCCCTGGCCGTGGAGCTGGTCGATCATCACCGCGCAC
Organism: Myxococcales bacterium; assembly: GCA_016707895.1. GTDB lineage: Bacteria > Myxococcota_A > Polyangia > Haliangiales > Haliangiaceae > UBA2376. The sequence continues at coordinate 250,853 of JADJGV010000010.1, forward strand.
GGCGGGCATGGATCGATCGCCGCGCCGGCCGCGAAGAACGGATCGTCGCCGCTCGCCTCGCAGCGGATCGAGCCCGGCCCCAGCGCGGCGAGCGCCTCGCGCAGCTGCGCACCGGACAGCGCGCCCGGCGCCACCTGCGCGCGTCGCTCGCAGCTCGCGAGGTAGTGCGACAACCCGCGCGGCAGCGGGCACGCGCCTGCGCGCGCGGCGCCTGGCAGCAGGCGATCGTGCGTCACCGCCTGCACCCACGCGACGTAGTACGCGCCGAAGTCGCGCGCGATCGGGCGCAGCGCCCCATCGGCGCCGCGCGCGTCGATCCACACCTCGCCCGCGTGCGGACCGCGCACGATCAACAGCGCGATCTGGCCGCAGCCGACGTGGCCGAGGCCGATCACGCCGCGGTACGCAGCGCGGCCCGGCGCTTCCGGCGCGAACTCGCCGGCCGCGATCGCGCGCTGCAGCGGGTGCGCGAGCGGCCACAACCCGTAGTACGGCCCGGCGCCGCCGTCACCCACGGTGGTGACGAAGCCGCGGTAGGCCGCGGGCAGCGCGACGCCGATCGCCGCCTCGAACGCGTCGAGGGTCGGGCCCGGCAGCGGCGCGCCGAGCTGGTAGCCATGGCGCGCGGCGCCGAACCGCCGCCGTCGCGGATCGGCGGCCGCGGTCGCGGTCAGCCACGCCCCCAGCGTCGGGGCCAGCGCGTCGAGCGCGTCGTCGCGGTCCATCGCCGTGAGGTCGCAGGTCACGACCGAGGTGTCAAGCCGCCCGGAGCCGCCGCCAAGGTCGCGTCGCAGCAGGAACTTCAACCCGATCGGTGTTCTAGGCTATGGTCGCGGCGTCGCATGCGGTACGTCGACGAGCTCACCGATGCGGTGCGGTCGCAGCTCGCGCTGGCCTACGGCATCAAGGACCAGCTCGGCAGCGCGCTGCGCGCCCGGATGCGCGAGGGCTACGCGCTGGCCGACCTGCGCGCCGACGCGCGCGCCGGCCTGGCGGTGGCGCTCTTGGCGGTGCCGCTGGCGATGGCGCTGGCCCGGACCACGGGCGTCGCGCCCCAGCACGGCCTCTACACCGCGATCATCGCCGGCATCGTCGTGTCGCTGCTGGGCGGCAGCCGGTTGCAGGTCACCGGCCCGACCGCCGCCTTCGTGGTGATCCTCGAGCCGATCGTCGCGCGCCACGGCCTCGGCGGCGTGCTGGTCGCCGGGCTGATGGCCGGCGCGATCCTGGTGCTGATGGGCGTGGCGCGGCTCGGCAAGCTGATGCAGTTCTTGCCCCACCCCGCGACCACCGGCTTCACCACCGGGATCGCCGTCGTGCTGGTCGTGCTGGCGGGCCGCGACGCGCTGGGCGTCGAGCTCGCCGGGCGGCCCAGCGGGACGATCGAGGTGATCGGCGGGCTGTGGGACGCCCGCGCGCAGGCCCAGGGCTGGGACGCGCTGCTGTTCGCGGTGACGCTGGCCCTGCTGATCGCGCTGCCGCGCGTGCACCGGCGCATCCCGGCGCCGCTGGTGGCGCTGACCGCGGCGGCGGTGCTCGCGGTGGTGGCCAGCCACCTGATCGATGGCTTCCACGCGCGCACGATCGGCTCGACGTTCGCGACCGTGATCGACGGCGAGCGGGTGCGGGGCATCCCGCCGCTGCCGCCGCTGCCGGTGTGGCCGTGGCGGCTCGGCGACGCCACCGGCTCGGCCTTCCCGATCGACTACGCGCTGGTGCGCGAGCTGTTGCCGGCGGCGTTCGCGATCGCGATGCTCGGCGCGATCGAGACGTTGATGTCGGCGGTGATCGCCGACGGCATGGCCGGCACCAAGCACGACCCCAACGCGGAGCTGATCGCGCTCGGCATCGGCAACATGGTGTGCCCGTTCTTCGGCGCGATCGCCTGCACCGGCGCGCTGGCCCGCACCGCGACCAACGTCCGGGCCGGGGCGCGGTCGCCGCTGGCCGCGGTGATCCAGGCGCTGGTGGTGCTGGGCGCGACGATCGCGCTGGCGCCGCTGATGGCGTACCTGCCGCTGGCGGCGCTGGCCGCGCTGGTGCTGGTGTTCGCCGGCGCGATGGTCGAGGCGCGCCACGTCGCCCGGCTGATCCGCATCGCGCCGCGCAGCGACGTGCTGGTGCTGGTGACCTGCTTCGCGCTGACCGTGCTGGTCGACATGGCGCTGGCGGTGTCGGTCGGCGTGATGCTGGCGTCGCTGTTGTTCATGCGGCGGATGGCGGCGCTGACCAAGATCACCCTCGATACCGACGTCGCCGAGCGCCTGCAGATGCCGCCCGGCATCCGGCTCTACGAGATCGCCGGGCCGATGTTCTTCGGCGCCGCCAACAAGGCGATGGAGATCCTCGACACCGTCGGCACCGACGCCCGCGTCGTGATCCTGGCGATGAAGCGGGTCGACGTCATGGACGCCACCGGGCTGATCGCGCTGGAGTCCACGCTCGATCGCCTGAACCGCAGCGGCCGGATGGTCATCCTCGCCGGCCTGGCGCCCGAGCCGGCGGCGCTGCTCGAGCGCGCCGGCATCAAGCGCGTGCCCGACCGGCTGGCGATCGCGCCCGACCTCGACACCGCGGTCAGCATGGCGATCGTCCACACCGCCCGCGGGAGCTGAGTTTCAGGGGGCTCGTCGCCGGCCCGCGGGGCCCCCCGCGACGCGAGACTCCCGGCGCGCCGACCGTTGCTCGTCCGAAACACTGACAAGCTCTGAGCGCCCCGCGCGGCGTCACCGCGGCGGCGGCGCGGCCTCGACCACCGCGGCGCCGGCCTGGTCGTCGACCACCAGCAGCGCGAACCGCTCGACGCGATCGAGGTCGTCGGTCGACAAGGTCGCGTAGTCGAAGCGGCCGCAGACGTCGGTGTAGCCGTCCTTGTAGAACTGCACCGCGCCGCCGCGCAGGCGCGCGTAGCACTTCACGTAGGCCGCGACCCGGGCCGCGCCGGTGCCGGCGTGGCGCACCTGCACCCGGCCGTACGGCGCGGTGACCGCGATCGCCAGCTGGTGCGCGAAGTGGGTCGCGCTGGCCCGCGCCCCGGCGCCAACCGCCTCGACCACCAGCGCGTGGCGGCGCAGGTCGTCGGGCAGCGGCCACCGCGTCGGGCCGGTCGCCGGCAGCGCCAGCGCCTCGACCCGCCCGGCCTCGATGAACCCGAACCGGCTGGCGTCGGCGCCGAAGAACGGCTGGCGCGAGAACAGCAGCTCGAGGTCGACGCGGTACAGCCGCACCTCGGCGCGCTCGACCCCGGCGTGATCGATCACGACGTGCTCGCCGTCGACCCGCACCGCCAGGGTCGGCGTGGCCCGCGCCGCCGCCGCCAGCACCTGCTCGCGGTGGTCGGCGTCGAGCGCCGCGGTCGGCGCCGCGCCGCCCTCGGCCTCGGCCACCAGCTCGGCCAGCGCGCCGAAGCGCGTGCGCCAGCGATCGACCGGGTGATCGCGGTGCGGCGCGAGCGCGGCGCGCGCGGTCGCCAGCTCGCCGCCGACCACGGCGGCGTAGGCGCGCAGGTAGTCGCGCTGCAGCGCCGCCGCCGGCGCGTCCGCGTCGACCCGGGCGAGCCAGGCGATCGCCTCGTCGGGGCGATCCATCGCGAACAGGTAGTGCGCGGCGGCCAGGTAGTCCTCGGCGCGCGGCCGGGGGCGGTGGGCGAGCTGCTCGACGAACGCCTGCCACTGCGCGGCCAGGCCGTCGTTGAGGATCGTGCGCCGGTCGCCGAGCCGGTGGGCGCGGGCGTTGATCAGCGGCGCGTACTCGAGGTGCTGGTACGCGCCGCGCTCGACCGGCTCCCAGGTCACCAGCGGGCTGGCGAACACCGGGCCGAGGTCGCCGAGGTCCGCGCCGCGCGCCGCCAGCCACTCGGCGGTGCGGGCGCGATCGCGGTGGTGGAGCGCGTACGACCACAGCGTGTCGTCGTAGACCCGCCGCGCCGCCAGCGTGTCGACGATGCGCGCGAACGCGGCGCGATCGTGGCAGCGCCACGCGATCGCCGCGAGGTCGACGCGGCCGAGGTTCTGGCCGGCCAGGTACGCGCAGACGTCGTCGAGGCTTCCGTGCTGCGCCAGGTGCGGCCACGACGTCGGATCGACGGTGGTCGGCACCGCGACCACGTCGAGCGCGCGCGGCGGGATCGCCGCCAGCAAGAGCGCCGCGGCGTCGGCGGCCCGGGTGACCTGCGCCCCGTAGTGATCGAAGCGGCCAGGCGCCGGGAAGTAGAAGCGGTACTCGATCGTCGTCGACTCGTAGGGGTCGAGCCGGCAGCGCGTGGTCGCGGTGGCGATCGCGCCGCCGACCGCGATGGCGCCGGCCGGGATCTGGTGCAGCACCGCCAGCGCCTGGCTGCGGCTGGTGGGGTTGGTGACGACGATCTGGCAGGCGTAGACCACGCCGGCCACCAGCTCGCCGGTGACGTACTTCTCGACCTGCTCGGCGCCCTCCCAGGTGTAGCGATCGTCGGCGCGGAAGTAGCTCTGGCCGATCAGGACCTGCTGGTTGGGCGGCCCGGCGACGGTCGCGACCTCGACCACCGCGGCGATCGCGTGGCTGCCGGCGGTGACCGTGGCGCCCGCGCCGGCCGCGACCACCGCGTGGGGCTGCGCGGCGAACGGCAGCTCGAGGAAGGCCAGCGCGGCCATCGCCGCCGGCAGGCTGGTGGCGGCGTCGACCACGTGCGGCGACAGGAACGGGCCGTCGCGGTGGGCCGCGAGGTCGCGCCACAGCCGCGCCGCGCCGATCAGGTCGGGCCCGATGGCGTCGATCCGCCGCTGCCACCAGTTGTGCTCGGCCCACTCCTGCGTGCGGTCGGCGGCGCGGTACATCGGCGCCTGCTCCTCGCGCATCATCATCATGTCGCCCTTGAGGTCGTCGGCCTCGTCGGCGACCTCGGCGCTGCGGCGCCGCGACGCCGCCTTCTTGGCCTTGGGCGGGGCCGTCGACGACGCCGGGCCGGCCATCGCGATCCCGCGCGCCAGCTCCTGGGGCGCCGGCTCGTCGGCCGCCGCCATCGCCATCGCCTCGCCGAAGCCGTCGCCACCCAGCGCGCCGCCGGCGACGATCGTGTCGACCAGCCGATCGTCGGCGCCGGGGTCGGGCGCGATCAGCTCGACGGCGTCGGCCAGCCGGCGGTGCAGCACCGGGCCGACCTCGGGGTGGCGGCGAGCCAAGAGCGCCAGCTCCAGCGCGTTGAGCCGCGCCAGCCGGTGCGGCGCCAGGTACGGCGTCAGATCGGCGTCGATCAGCCAGTGATCGACGAACGTCGGGTGCAGCTTGGCCGCGAGGTACGGCTTGAGCGCGCGATCGAACCACGCGCGATCCTTGCCGTGGATGAACAGCGCCAGCTCGTGGCACGCGTGGCGCGAGTACAGCGCGCGCCGCTCGGCCTCGGGCAAGGACGCCCAGCGCGGCAGGAAGTCCCAGCTGGCCAAGGTCGCGTCGCCCGACAGCGCGCACAGCGCGCGGTACAGCTTGTCGACGGTGTCGACCAGCTCGACCCGCGACGTCGCGCGATCGACGACCGCGATCGTCGCCGCCGCCGGCACCGCGGCCAGGCGCCGATCCTCGCGGACGTGGCGGTCGAGCGGCAGCGGCGCGGGCAGGCGCCGGTCGCGCACGGCCAGCGGCGACGTCGCGCGCACCAGCCGGTGCGCGGTGGTCGCCGACGGGTCGACGATCAGGACGTGCAGCTGCGCGGCGTCACCGAGCGCGGCGGCCGCGACCACCACCTCGCCGGCGGCGTCGGGCGCCAGGTTGGCCAGCACCCGCGCCGGCGCCGCCAGGAAGTCGTAGGTGGCGAACGCCGGATCGTCGCTGCCGCCGCCGCCGCCGCCGCCGCGCTCGCGCGCCATCGCACCGCCGTAGCCCGCCGCGGCCATCGCTGGCGCCGGGGCCGGCGGGGGGAACGGCGCGCCCGCGCGCGCGTGCTGGGTCGCGGTCGACGTCGTGCGCAGCGCCCACGGGTTGAGCAGCAGCGACGGCTTGTCGAGCAGCACGCCGGGGCGGCGCGGCAGCCGCTGGCGATCGAGCACGTAGCGGTACTCGTCGCCGATGTCGCGGCCCGAGAGGTAGCTCGCGCGCCCGAGCCGACCGCGCTGGCCGCCGGGCTCGCGCACGGGGGCGGGCAGCCGCGGATCCTCGACCGGCGCCGGCGCCAGCGGCGACGCGACCACGTGGACCCGGGTCGCCGCCGAGCCGCCGCGCACGCTGACCCGCAGCCCGCCGTCGGGGGTGAGCGCCACCGCCGCGGTGGTCGGCGGCCGCGGCGTCAGCTCGATCAGCCCGTCGGGCAACGGCGCCCAGCCGCGCACCGGCACGATCGCCGCCGGCATCACGACCACGCGGTAGGCGGCGTCGCCGACCTGCGCCTGGTACTCGCCCGGCCGCAGCCGCGCGAGCCGCAGCGCGCCCGGCTCGGCCTCGACGTCAGCGGCGACGTCGCGCAGCGGGGCGCCGCCGCGCCGCTCGATCACCTGCCACGCCAGCGGCCGCGGCGCCGCGCCGGTGCGATCGGTCGGCGCCGGCAGCACCACCGGCTCGCCCTCGCGCACCACCTGCGTGCGCGCGACCACCGGGGCCAGCTCGTCGAACGCGAAGCGCTGGGTCTGGTCGCCGCTGGTCGCGGTGAAGCCGGTGACACCCGGCAGCGCGCCCAGCCGCAGCTCGCCGCGCTCGTCGGTGGCCAGCGTCACCTCGATCGGCCAGGTCACGGCGCGCGCCGTCAGCGCCAGCGCCACCGCGCGCCCGGGCCGCGGCTCGCCCGACTTGCCGTAGACGCCGAGGCGCAGCCCGTCGGGCGCGGGGCGCAGGTACATCGCCGCGGTGGCGTCTCCGTCGTGCATCGTGCCGATCGCGAACGTGCGATCGGCGCGCAGGTCGATCGTGCGCTGCTCCGACACCACGCGCACCCGGCCGCCGATCGCCAGCCCGACCTGGCGCGCGTCGATCGGCACCGCGACCTCGACCTCGGCGTCGGCGTCGTCGGCCAGCGGCAGCGGCTGGCGGTGGGTCGCGGTCACCGCCTTGCGGTCGATCGTCGTGATCTCGAGGAACGCGTCCTCGAGCAGCGCCCGCGGCACCGGCACGCCGCCCAGCCGCAGCGACACGCGCGCCACCGCGGCCGCGACCTCGCCGGCCACCAGGCCCTGGCGATCGAGCAGCCAGGCCACGCCGAGCTCGTAGCTCTCGCCGCGCAGCTCGACGGTCGTGGCCACCGCGACGTCGCCGTCGACCACGAGCGCCGCCGTCGGCCCGGGCCGCGTCGAGAACGGCAGCGCGATCGCGCCGTCGGCGCCGGCGCGGAACTCGCGCCCGCCGAGCCACAGGCTGGCGCCGGGGCACGCCTGGCCGCGCTCGTCGACGACGTCGATCGCCAGCCCGGCCGCGGTGGGCCGGCCGGCCAGGCGCAGGTCGCCCTTGCGGATCAGCGCGCGGCTGGCGCGGCCGCCGCCGATCAGCTCGATGACGTAGGTGCCGGGGCGCGCGCACGCCGGCAGCGGCAGCCGCAGCACCTGCCGCACCATCGGCGGCGCCGCCAGCTCGCGCACCTCCTCCCAGCCCGCGGTCATGCCGTCGAGATCGATCGCCAGGTCGACGTCGGCGCCGCGGGCGGCGAACCACGCCGCGGTGTTGATGCGGAACACCCGCACCCGCAGCGTCGGCACGTGCTTGACCGCCACCGCGAGGCTGACCTCGGCGTCGCGCGCCCAACGCGCCGGGTTGACCGGCAATAGCTCGAGCTCGACCCGCTCGCGCAGCGCGGCCACCGCGTCGGCGCCGAGCTGGCCGGCCCAGCGCGGGTCGTCGGCGCCGGCCAGCAGCCGCACCTCGGCCCGCACCTGCGTGAGCCACACGCCGTCGAGCACCTCGGCCAGCTCGGCGCCGTCGTCGTCGGCCAGCACCGCCTCGACGCAGCGGCGCACGACGTCGGAGTCGTCGCCGATCGGCGGCAGCGCCACCGCCGCGGCCAGCCCCTGCTCGACCGCGATCAGCCCGTCCTTCTCGAAGCGCGCGCGCACCGCGCGGCTGGCGCCGGCGCCGGACCGCGGCAGCGCGAGGTACGCCACCAGGCGCGCGCGATCGAACGCGCCGAGCCGCACGTCGCACGCGAGGCGGTGATACGCGATCAGCGCCTGCAGCGGCGCGAACGCGCGCGGCAGCCCCGCGACCTGCGCCGCGAGGTCGTCGAGGTAGGCGACCCGCGCGCCGAGGTCGTCGACCCAGTCGACGTGCTCGGGCGGCCGCCGGCGGGTCAGCTTCGCCGCGACGAAGTTGGGATCGATGCGCAGCGCCGGGCGCAGGCGCTCGAGCAGCGTCAGGTCGGCGGCGGTCAGCTGGCCGTGGACCGCCAGCGAGCCGAACCCGCGCGACGAGGTCTCCGCGAGGTCGGCGGCGACCGCCTCGACCAGGCCCGGCGCGCCGACGCGATCGATGCGCTCGAGGTACTGCCGGCGGCGGGCCGCGTCGAGGCCGGCGGGCGCGAGCCCGCGGACGCCGTGGCCGGTCAGCTCGGCAAGCCCGCGTCCGCGCTCGAGGGCGCGCGCGATCAGCGTCGGCTCGTCGAGCAGCCCCGGATCCAGCGCGCTCGGGTAGCGGTCCGCGGCCAGCGCCGCGTCGGGCTGGTGGTGGAACGACGCGCCGAGCTCGTCGGCGAGCGCCGCGCCGTACGCCGCGAGGTCCTGGCCGGCGCGCAGCAGCCGCTGTCGCAGCGCCAGCCGCTGGTGGCGCGCGGTGGCGCCGTGGCGGTCGCGCCAGGTCGCGAGCAGCGCGTCGACCTCGTCGAGCGCGCCGCGGTGCTGCAGGTCGATCGCGCGCCAGTAGTCGTGATCCTCGCTGCCCGGCACCAGCCGGGCCAACGCCGCGGCGCGATCATCGGAGAGGGCCAGCGCTTCGAGCTGCTCGATGTCCATCGCCGCCATCGTATCGCCGCGCTTCCGGATGGTCGGGCCGGGCGCACCGCAAGATCGGGAGTGGCGGCGTTTTCGGCCGCGGCCTCGACGCTGCGTAGTACCGTCGGGCCGTGCCCCGCCCGCTCGCCGTGCTCGCGGCCATCGCCGCGTTGACCCTCGTGGTCGACGACGCCGAGGCGCGCAAGCGCAAGCGCGCGCCGACCCACGCCAAGCGCCACAAGCGCGCGCGGCCCCACCGCCCCAACATGCCCGACGGCTGGGCCTGGCCGCCGACCCGCGAGATGCGCGCGGCCGGCAAGGCGTGCACCGACGAGCTCGGCCGCCGCGGCGTCGCGTGGAAGCCGGCCAAGGCCGAGCGCAAGATCACCACGCCGATCACGGTGCCGGCGATGGTGTTCGGCGGCGTCAAGCTGGTGCCGACCTTCCGCAAGCCGCCGTTCGTGATGGACTGCCAGCTGGCGCGGGCGCTGACGATCCACGGCGAGGCGCTGTACGCCCGCGGCGTCCGCGAGCTGCACTTCTCGCGCATCTACGGCTACACCCAGGTGCGCACCCGCGGCCGCACGCTCAGCGCGCTGTCGCGCCACGCGCTCGGGCTGGCGGTCGACATCCGCGCGGTGGTCGACGACACCGGCCACAAGGGCGTCGTGCTCGACGACTACCTCGCCGGCGACGCGGCGCTGGCCACGGTCGAGACCTACCTCAACGACTCGGGCGGGTTCCGCATGGTGCTGACGCCGCGCAACGATCCCAAGAGCCACTACGATCACTTCCACGTCGAGGCCCGCGCCGACTACCGCGCGCCGCCGCCGTCGGGCAAGCCGCGGTCGTGAGGGCGCTCGCCGCGCTGGCGCTCGCCGCGCTGGCGCTGGCCGCCGCGGCCTGCGCCGACGACGCGCCCGCCGACGGCCCCGACGCCGCCGCCACCTGTCGCGCGCCGACCGCCGCGCCACCCTGGCTCGACGCCTACCTCGCCACGACGATCGCGCGGCTCAGCGGCGCGGCCGACGTCGCGCCCGGCCTGCGCCTGGCCGATCGCGCGACGGTCGAGCGGCGCGCCGCCGCGCGGCGGTTCGCGCTCGACGAGCTGGCCGCGGCCGGCGTCGCCGCCGCGCTCGACGACTACGGCACCGGCGCCAACGTCACCGCCGAGCTGCCGGCCACCAGCGGCGCCGGCGGCCCGCTGGTGCTGGTGGGCGCGCACCTCGACTCGGTCGCCGGCAGCCCGGGCGCCGACGACAACGCCAGCGGCGCCGCGGCGGTGCTGGCCGCCGCGCGGATGCTGGCCGAGGTGGCGTGCCGCGATCGCCCGGTGCGGTTCGTGCTGTTCGATCAGGAGGAGGTCGGGCTGATCGGCTCGACCTACCTCGCCGGCGCGCTCCGCCAGGCCGGCGCCGCGGTGGCGGCGGTGCACACCGTCGATCAGATCGGCTGGGACGCCGACGGCGATCGCCGGTTCGAGATCGAGCAGCCGACCGCCGCGCTCTTCGCCGAGTACCAGGCCGCGGCGGCGACGCTCGGCGTCGCGGTCACGTCGACCGCGGGCGGCCGCACCGATCACCAGGCGTTCCGCGAGGCCGGCTTCGCGGCGGTCGGCGTCAGCGAGGAGTTCACCGGCGGCGACACCACGCCGCACTACCACGCCGCCACCGACACCGCGGCCACGCTGCACCTGCCGTTCGTCGCGCTCGGCGCCCGGCTGGTGGCGCTGGTGATCGCGCGCGAGGTCGGCGCGCCGTAGCGTCGGCGCCTACCCGTCGATGCCGTCGCCGGCCAGCTCGGCGGCGCTGGCCGCCCGCGGCACGGTGCCCGCGGGGTGCGCGTACCAGCCGGGGTCGGCCTCGCCGGTGAGCCCGTCGCGCACCTTCACCATCGTGAACATGCCGCCCATGTCGATCGCGCCGTATTGCCCCTTGCCGCCGCGCATCGAGATCGCGTTGTCGGGCAGGTCCATCTGCATCATGTCGGCCATGCCGGTCGTGCCCATCGTCATGTAGCCGGGCGCCAGCTTGCGGATCCGCCCGTCGACGCCGCGCACGTCGGCGCCCAGCCAGTTGGGCACGTCGTGGCCCATCTGGTTCATCGCGTGGTGGGTCATGTGGCAGTGCAGCGGCCAGTCGCCCGGCTGATCGGCGACGAACTCGATCACCCGCACCGCGCCGACTGGCACCCACACCGTGGTCTCGGGCCAGCGCGCGCCCGGCGGCACCTGCCCGCCGTCGGTCTCGACCACGGTGAAGCGGTGACCGTGCAGATGGATCGGGTGACCGTCCATCGGCCCCAGGTTGCCGATGCGGATCCGCACCAGATCGCCGGTCGCGGCGGTGAGCGGCGTGGTGGCCGGGAACGCCTTGCCGTTCCACGCCAGCTGGTTGAAGTCGCTCATCGCCAGCGGATCGGGCCGGCGCGCGCCCGGGACGATCTTCCACTCGTGGGCCATCAGCACGAAGTCGCGCACCCGCCGCGCGCTGGTCGGGCGCCGCTTCGGGTGCACGACGATCATGCCGACCATGCCCAGCGCGATCTGGGTCATCTCGTCGACGTGCGGGTGGTACATGAACGTGCCGGCGTGGGGCAGCACGAACTCGTAGCGCCAGGTCGCGCCGGGCGGGATCGTCGGCTGGGTCAGCCCGGCGACGCCGTCCATGCCGTTGGGCACCACCACGCCGTGCCAGTGCACGGTGGTCGCCTCGGGCAGCTTGTTGGTGACGTAGATGCGCACGCGCTCACCCTCGGTGGCCTCGATCACCGGGCCCGGCGTGCCGCCGTTGTAGCCCCAGGTGTCGATCACCAGGCCGGGCGCGACCTCGTGGCGGATCGGCTCGGCGATCAGGTGGAACACGCGGGCGCCGCCGACCTTGCGCCCGGTGAGGACGCGGCCGTCGGGCACGATCAACGCGCTGCCGGTGGCGGACGCGGGTGGCGTCGCCAGCGCGGGTGGCGGGGGCGCGGGCGGCGGGGGCGCGGGCGGCGGGGGCGCGGGCGGCGGGGGCGCGGGCGCCAGGGATGGCTGGGCGACGGCGCGGCGCGCGATCGCGGTGGCGACGCCAGCCGCGAGGGACGTGGAGAGCAGATCTCGACGACGCATGGTGGCTCCGTCAGTGCGCGCCGGGCGCGCTGGTGCTGGTGGTGGTGAGGGACGCCGCGACGGGCGCGGTCGGCGCGAGGGTGACGCCGTGGCGCAGCGCCGCGACCACGACCTCGGCGCGGGCCAGGCGCAGCCGCGCCGCCAGCGCGGCCTGCTCGGCCATCGCCTGATCGCGGCGCGCGGCCAGCAGCTCGAACGGGCTGGCGTTCATCGCGTTGTAGTGACGCACGGTCTCGGCGACGACGTGGCGGGTCAGCGGCACCACCACGTCGGCGAGGTGGCGCGCCTCCTGGTACGCGGCGCGCGCCTCGGTCTGCGCCGCGCGCGCGGCGGCGCGCAGCTCGAGCTCGACCGCGCCTTGCTGCGCGGTGGCGACCGCGGTCCGCGCGCGGGCCGCCGCGGCGTCGCCGGCGTCGCCCGACCACAGCGGGATGCCGACGCGCAGCGCCGGGCCCACGGTCCAGCCGTCGGCGCCGTGCTCGCCGACCGCGCCGAGCGCCAGGCCGGGCAGCCACGCCGCGATCGTGCGGGCGCGGGCGTCGCTGGCGGCGGCGCGGCGATCGGCGCCGGCGGCCACCAGCGCCAGGCTGCGCGCGACGGCGTCGGCCTCGAGGTCGTCGAGCGCGGGCGCCGCGGCCGGCAGCGGCGGCAGCTGATCGCCGAGCTGCCAGCCGGTGGCGTCGCCGCTGAGCCCGAGCGCGTCGTCGAGGGCGATCCGCGCCTGCGCCACCGCGACGTCGGCCCGGGTGAGCTCGACCCGCGCCAGCTCGCGCGCGCTGGCGGCGCGGGCGCGGGCCAGCTCGGTGGTGCCGCCCGAGGCGGCGATGCGCTCGGTCAGCTCGGCCGCGGCCGCGAGCGTGTCGAACGCGTCCTGGGCCAGCGCGCGCTGCGCCACTGCGGCCGCCGCGTCGAGCCAGGCCAGCTCGGCGCGCGCGGCCAGCAGCAGCAGCTCGCTCGCCGCCCGGGCCTGGGCCGCGGCCAGCTGCGCCTCGCCGGCGGCGCGCCGCGGGGCCGCGGTGATCAGCTCGACGACGTCGTGGACCACCGCGACGTCGACCGAGGGATCGTCGCCGGTCAGGCGAGCCTCGAGCTCGACCTCGGTGTGGCCGAGGCCGCGGCGTCGGCCGAGCTCGCCGGCGGCGATGCCCAGCGCAGCGCGCGCCGCGGCGGCCCGCGGGTGGTGGGCGACGGCGATCACCACCGCGTCGGCGCGCGTGATGGGCCGCGCCAGCCGGATCGCCGAGTCGTCGCCGACGCCGACGCCGATGCGATCGTAGATCAGCCGGTGCACCGGCGCCTGGACGGCGCCGACGCTGGGCGCGCAGGCGGCCAGCGCCAGCGCGAGCACGGAGAGACGAGTCATGACAGCTCCACTGCGTGAGATCGTGTCGCGCCGACCACGGCGCACCAACCCGCCCCCGATCAGGTCGCCACCCGATCGGTCACAAGCGCAGCGCGCCGTGGCGCAGCCACGCCGGCGGGCCGATCGCCCGCACCTCGATCAGCGGCGCCGGCGCGACGACCCGCGCGCGCACCGGCGGCGCGACCGCGATCACCGCCGGCGGCGCCACCACCATCGGCATCGCCGCGATCACCGCCGGCGGCGCCGGGCGCGCCCCGGGCGCCGGCGCGTCGATCGTGCAGCAACGCGCGGTGATCGACGGCTGGGGCGCGGCCTCGTGGCGCGGACAGCACCGGCACGCGGCGCGCTCGCGCACCGGCCCGACGCTGGCGATCGCCCACCCGCGCTGGCCCAGCAGCACCGCCACCAGCGTCGCCGTGGCGAGCACGAGGTGGGGCACACGGCCGAGGCGCATGCGCACGACCATGCGGCATGCCCCCGCGGCCGTCAACCTGCCACCGCCGGTGCTACCATCGTCGACGGTGCGCGCCGTCATCCTCTGCCTGCCTGCGCTGCTCGGGTGCAACCAGGTGTTCGGCCTCGACCCGCCGCGGCTGGGCGACGCCGGCGCGGCGATCGACGCCAGGCCGGCGTGCGGCGACCCGGGCGGCGCCCCCGACGAGGACGGCGACGGGTTTCGCGACGAGTGCGACAACTGCCCCCACGTCAAGCAGAGCGGCGACAGCGAGCGCAAGGACGACGACGGCGACCTGATCGGCGCGGCCTGCGATCCCCACAAGAGCGCGCCCGATCGCGTCGTCGCGTTCCACACATTCGCTGAGCCGGTGGCCGCGGCGACGATCGTGCCGCTGGCCGACGCCGGCGGCGGCTCCTGGACCTACCGCGACGGGGCGTTGCTCGCGGAGGGCACGCTGGCGCGCACCGACATGCTGGCGCGGCTCGACGTCGGGCTGGCCGGGGTCACGATCGACGTCGACGTCTCGTTGCCCACGGCCCTGCCGCTGCTCCCGATCGGCGCCAGCCAGAGCGTCGGGGTGTGGGCCGACGTCGCCCCGCCCGGCGGGGCGCAGTACGACCCGACGTTCCCGCCGGGCGCGTTGCTCGAGCTGTTCCAGGTCTCGCCCGGCACCGGCGTCGAGGCCCGGGCGCACCTGACCGACACCACGATCGCCGGCACCAACGACACCACCGGGATCCAGCCCGAGCTGTTCGAGGGCGGCGCCCGCTACCGGCTGGTGCTGACCTGCGAGGGCGACGGCGCCTGCGCGGGCGAGGTGTGGCGCGACGGCGCCTCGCTGGCGACGCTGTCGCTCACGATCGCCGCCCGGCCCGGCGCGGTCGGGCTGCGCACGTACGGCATCGACGCGCGCTTCGACCACCTCATGGTCTACGCGCCGATGTGACGCCGCCCGTCGCGCGGCACCCGCCGGGCGATCGTCGACAGCAGCCACCACAGCGACGCCAGCCCCGGCGACAGCGCCGGCTTGCCGGTGGTCATCAGCGCCGCGGCCAGGTCGCGCTCGGGGTCGGCCCACACGAAGACGTTGGTGAAGCCGAGGTGGCCGAACGCCTTGGGCGTGCCCAGACCGAACGGGCTGGTGACGTGGGAGCCGAGCAAGAACCCCGCGCCGTAGCGGATCGGCGCGCCCAGCGTCAGGTCGAGCTCGAGGTAGCTCTGCTCGGCGATCGCGCGGGCGATCGTCCGCGGCTCGAACACCCGCACGCCATCGAGGGTGCCGCCGTCGAGCAGGAGCTGCATGAAGCGCGCGGCGTCACCGGCGCTGGTGCAGATGTTGCCGGCCGGGATCACCGCGTGCAGGAACCGCGGGTCGTTCGAGATCCGCACCGCGTCGCTGAACCCCACCGACAGCGCGCGCTTGATGAAGCCGGCCAGCGGCGGCACCACCGGCGGCCCGGTGAACGCGTTCTCGGCGACGTCGCGCAGCCGCGCCGGCGCCACGCCGAACCCGAAGTGCCCGAGGCCCAGCGGCCGGCTGATCTCCTCTTGCAGGAACGTCTGCACGTCCTTGCCGGTGACGCGCTCGATCACCGCGCCCAGCACGTAACCGCCGGTCAGCGCGTGGTAACCGAGCCGCCGCCCCGGCCGCCACACCGGCGCCTGCTCGCACAAGAGGCCGAGGATCTCCGCCGGCCGCCCCAGCAGGTTGGGATCGGCAAACTCCGACGGGATGCGCGGGATGCCGGCGCGGTGGGTCAGCACGTGGCGCAGCGTGATGCGGTGCTTGCCCTTCTTGCCGAACTCCGGGATGTAGTGCGCGACCGGATCGTCGAGGTGGACCTGGTGGCGCTCGTCGAGCAGGTGCACCAGCATCGCGGTGACCATCTTCGACGCCGAGAACATGCAGTACAGGCCGTCGTGGCGCGCCCGCACCTTGCGCACGTCGGCGGCGTCGGCCGGGCCGTTGCCGCGGGCGTGACCGATCGCGCGATCGAGGATGATCTTGCCGCGGCGGCGCAGGCACAGCGCCAGCGCCGGGTACAGCCCGCTGTCGTAGGCCGCGACCGCCGCGCCCCAGATCGCGTCGACGTCGGCGGTGCTGACCCCGGCCGCCGCGGGATCGCCCTCGGGCCCGATCGACGTGACCTCGAGCGCAGGGTACGGGCGGATCAGCGTCTCGAGCCCACGGCGCAACAGAGCCGGCATCGTGGAAGCATCGGCGCCCGCCCGCGGCGACGCAAGGGCCCCGTCACCGCACCCCGCGGGCGCGACGCCCCGCCGCGGTGGCCCGCAGCCCGACCGCCGCCGCGACTCCGAGAATCGCGCAGCCCACCCACGGCCCGCGCGGCCCGCCGATCGCGACCGCCGCCTGCCCGGTCGACGGCGCCCCCATCGCGGCCATCCCGAACGCCACGCTGAACACGCCCTGGTACCGCCCGCGGGCGGCGGCCGGCGCCAGCGTCGACACCACCGTGCCGTAGAACGGCGACTGCAGGATCTCGCCCAGCGTCCACACCACCACCGCGGCCACGTGCAGCGGCACGGCGGCGCCCACGCCGTGCAGGCCGAAGCCGACGCCGCACAGGAGCGCCGCCAGCGTCAGCACGCGGGCGCTGTCGTGGCGCGTCGCCCACCCCGCCAGCCACGGTTGCAGCGCGATGATCAGCACGCCGTTGACCGCGATGATCGCGCCGTAGGTCGACGCCGCGTACCCCTGCTGGGCCAGGTGCACCGACAAGGTCAGCGTCGACTGGTGGAACACCAGCGCGGTGGCCAGGGTCAGGCCGACGAACGCCATGAACACCCGGTCGCCGAGCACGGTCGCCAGCGACACCGCCGGCGCGTCGGCGCTGGCCGGCGGCGGCCGCGACTCGGGCAGCCGGGTCAGCACGATCAGCCCGTAGATCGCCATCGTCGCCGCGTCGCCGATGAACAGCGCGCGGTACGACCACGACGCCAGCGCGCCCGCGGCCAGCGGCGCGATCGTGAAGCCGAGGTTGATCGCCCAGTACAGCGCGCCGAACGCGCGCGGCCGATCGGCGGCCGGCACCACGTCGGCGACGAACGCCATCACCGCCGGCCGGTACAGCTCGCCGACCAGGCCCAGCGCCGCCGCCGCCGCGCCGATCGCGATCGGGTCGCGGGCCTCGGCCAGGGCCAGCATCGTCACCGCGCCGCCGAGCAACGACAGCGCCATCGTGCGCTGGCGGCCCAGGCGATCGGCCAGCACGCCGCCGACGACGCCGGCCACCATCGCGCCGGCCCCGTAGCAGGTGCCGATCGCCACCGCCTCGCCGCGCGACAGCCCGCGCGCCTCGGTCAGGTAGTAGCCGAGCATCGGCAGCACGAAGCCGCCGGCGCGGTTGACCAGCGTGCCCAGCCAGACCAACCAGAACGCCGGCGGCAGGCCGCGGCGCAGCTCGACGAGACGCGCGAACACGAGTGGGAGCGGCCAGGGTCGCCGGATTCGCCGCGGCCCGCAACCCGCACGCGTCGTCGGGATCCGCTATCCTCCGGCGCAGGGGCGGCCACCACGGCCGAAAGTCACATGTCCAACACCGACAAGGCTCGCGAGCGTGCGCAGGCGGCGCTGCGCTCGTTCAGCGGCAACCCATCCCGGTTGTGGTTCGTCGCCGCCGCCGTGGTGGTCGTGGTCATCGGCTCGCGCTCGTGCGTCACGGTCGAGCCCGGCCACGTCGCGGTGCGGGTCAACAACCTCACCGGCGCCGTCGAGACCATCACCCAGCCCGGCCTGATCCTGCGGCTGCCGTTCGGCATCCACACCGTCTACACCATCGAGGCCGCGCCCCAGACGTTCCACATGCGCGGCAACAAGAACATCGACCAGCTCAACGTCGACGAGCTGACCGTGCGCGCCTCGGACGGCTCGAACTTCGTGTTCAACGACACGACGATCCTGTTCCGGGTGATCCCGTCGCAAGGCGCCCGGGTCATCGCCGACGCCGGCGAGGGCCACCACTACCGGATGTGGATGCTGCCCTACGCGCGCTCGATCCTGCGCGACGAGTTCGGCAAGGAGTCGACGATCAGCGTCTCGAACCCGACCACGTTCGGCCAGGCCACCGAGCGGGCCCGGACCCGCATCAACGAGCTCCTGACCAAGCACGGGCTCGAGGTCACCAGCATCGTCACGCCGCGACCGCGGTTCTCGAACGAGTACGAGGAGCTGATCGAGTCGCGCAACCAGACCGAGAACGAGCTGTCGGTGATCGACTCCAACCTGCAGCGCGCCGAGACCGAGCGCAGCCGCCGGCTGGCCGAGGTCGACCGCGATCAGAACAAGATCATGCAGGAGAAGCGGGCCGAGCTCGAGGCCGCGCTGGCCACGGCGGTCGCGGCCCAGACCGAGACCCACCGCGCCGTCGACACCACCAAGATCGAGAAGGTCGCCGGCGGCGAGGCGTCGCTGTCGGCGTCGCGGCAGCGCGCGATCGAGCTGAAGGGCCAGCTGCAGGCGCAGTACGAGGCCAAGAAGGCCGAGATCGACGCGTTCCGGGTGCAGCCGCTCGAGCGCGTCATGGAGCGCCTCGGCGAGCGCCTCGAGGGCGTGACCATCGACATCCAGCCGTGGGCCAACGACTCGGTGCCTTCGCGGCTCCAGGTCGAGAAGGTGGGAGGTGCCGAGTGAAGGCCCTGCAGACCGTCGCCAAGATCGTCGTGCTCGGCGCGATCGCGCTGTGGATCGTGCCGTGGATCTTCTTCACCAAGGTCGAGCCAGGCCAGATCGGCGTGCGCCGCAGCGCCACCGGCGGCGTCGAGGACGGTGACCTCGGGCCGGGCTGGCGGATGCGCATCCCCGCCCTGCACAAGATGACGTACCTGCCGTCGACCTACTTCTTCCTCGACTACACCCAGGACTCGGTCGGCCCTCAGGAGCCGCTGCAGATCCGCACCAAGGACAACAACAACGTCACGCTCGACGTCTCGGTGCCGGTGCGGATCAAGCCGGGCCGCGCGTTCGCGATCGTCAAGGACGGCAACCACCAGCGGGAGGCCGACGGCCGGTTCCGCTACATGCGCCTGGCCGAGCAGGCGGCCGTCAGCGTGCTGCGCGAGGAGCTGGCCAGCCTCGACTCGGTTGGCTTCTACTCGACCGACCGCCGGATCGAGATCACCGCCAAGGCGCTGACGATGCTCAACGACGCGCTGACGCCGCTCAACCTCGAGGCCCAGGCGGTGCTGATCCGGGCGGTGCAGTTCCGCCCCGAGTACGAGCAGCAGCTGCAGTCGATCCAGCTCAACGAGCAGAACAAGCTGCTCGATCGCGCCCGCTCGAAGCTGGCCGCCGAGCAGCAGAAGCTCGACAACTACAACCAGGGCACCGCGGCGCTGAGCAGCGCCCGCGAGCAGGACTGGAAGAAGCGCCAGGCCGAGCTCGAGCGGGCGTACCAGATCGGCGGCCTCGACATCGCCGACCCCGTGCCGGGCAAGGCCCGGGCGGCGCTGGCGGCGCTGACCCCCGAGCAGGTGACCGAGGCCAAGACCAAGGTCGCGACCGCGCTCGGGCTCGGCGACCCCGCCGCGGTGTCCGACGCGTACCTGATCGGCACCAAGAACCTGCAGGCCGAGACCCTCGAGTACAAGAACCGCGTCACCGCCGAGGGCGAGGCGGTGTCGGCGCGCCTCGAGGCCGAGGGCGACGCGCTGCTGGCCAAGGTCCAGGGCGAGTACGAGACCAAGCTCAACGCGCTGTTCGGCTCGCCGGCCGGCCGGGCCTACGTGGCGTGGAAGGCGGCGGGCAAGGTCACCTTCGCCAAGGAGCTGACCTTCAGCTCGCAGGACGGCATCCCGTCGATCCTGCGGCTGCGCCGGTTCGCCGAGCAGTTCATGGGCCAGTAGCCGCCGGCCGCGGCGCGATCACGCGTGATCGTGATCGTGATCGTGATCGTGGCCGTGGCCGTGGCCGTGATCGTGGCGGGTGCCGAGCCAGGTCAGGAGGCCGTCCTTGGCGATCTCGAGCAGCGTCAACGCCGCCAGCGCGATCGCCGCGGCGATCGCCACCGGGCGCGGCACCACCGTCGCGGCGTCGGCCACCGCCTGCCCGATCGAGCGGACGCCGTCGAGGTCGGTCAGCGCGGTGGCAGCGTAGGCCGCGATCACCAGCCCCAGCGCCGTGACCGGCCCGGTGACCGCCCGCAGCACCGTGCGCGGCGACCGTCGATACGCGGGCGCGGTCAGGGCGGCCAGCGCGCCGCCGGCGACGATCCACGGCGCGGCCGCGATCACCACCGTGATCAGGTCCTCGCGCAGCGAGTGGGTCAGCCCGCTGTGCTCGTGGCCGCCGGTGACGAACGGCAGCGTCGCGCCGATCGCCACGCCGATCGCCTCGAGGGGCCGGGTCGCCGCCGGCACCTCGCGGTCGCCGGAGTCGTGGACCAGCACGTGGAGCAGGAGGCCGCTGACCGCGGCGTTGAGCCAGGGCTCGGCCGAGGGCAAGAGCGTGTCGTCGGCGCGGGTCAGGACGATGCCGACCACCGTGGCCGCCAGCATGCCGAGCGCGCGCACCACGGCGGCGCGCCGGCCGCCGAGCTCGGCGAAGGTCAAGGTCAACATCGCGATCAGCGGCACGGTGTGGGCGCCGACGCCGATCAGCAGGTCCCAGTGGCGCACCTCGTCGGTGGCCGCGCCCAGCGCCAGGCCGTCGGACAGCTGGTGGAACAGCACCGCGACGTAGCCGAGCTCGGCCGCCATCCGCCGGTGGCGGGCGCCGAGCCGGGCGGTGGCGCGGCTCACGAACAGCGGCGCGATCAGGCCGGCGGCCGCGACCGCCAGCACCGGCCAGCCCCCGCCGTCGATCGCCTCGGGCAGGATGTGCACGGCGATCGCCATCGCCACCGCGACCACGGCGAACGCGCGCACCGGCGCCAGCACCCACAGCCGCGCGTCGGCGACCACCGCGGCGATCACGCCAGCGGCGACCGACGCGACCGCGATGACGAGCGCCAGATCCATGGGGGGGCGGCACGCTACCACGAACCCCCGGGTTGGCCCGTGCGGTAGCATCCGGCCATGCGCCGCTGGCTGCCTGCCCTCGCCTTGGTGATCGCGTGTGGCGGAGACGACGCGCCGGCGCCGCCGCTGCCCGAGGTGACCGATCCGCTGCCGCTGGTCGACCCGACGATCGGCACCGGCGGCCTGGGCTTCGGCTACGGCTCGAGCTTCGTCGGCGCGGCGGTGCCGCACGGGCTGGTCAAGCTCGGCCCCGACACCAGCGGCGACTTCGGCACCGTCGCGTTCCAGCACTTCTCCGGCTACTTCTTCGACGACGACACCATCGAGCAGTTCACGCACCTGCACCTGCACGGCGCCGGCGCGTCGGACTTCGGCGTGCTGGCGGTGATGCCGACCGCGGCGTTCGACGCCGGCAAGCGCCGCGCGTCGGACTACCGGACGCGGTTCGCCAAGGCCGACGAGCGCGCCGCCGCCGGCCGCTACGCGGTCACGCTGGCCAGCGGCATCGCCGCGACGCTGACCGCCACCGCGCGCGGCGCCCACCACGTCTACACGTTCCCCGGCGGCGGCGGCGCGCTGGTGCTGGATCTGGCCGCGGCGCTCGACGGCGGCGACGTCACCGACGCCGCGATCCACCTCGACGCCGCCACCCAGACCGTGCGCGGCCACCTCCACGCCGCCGGCGGGATGTCGGGGCGCTACGGCGGCTACGATCTGTACTTCACCGCGCGGGCGCGGACGGCCTGGACCGCGGCGCAGGTGTGGTCCGACGCGCAGCCGCCGGCGGTCGGCGTCGACGCGGCCGGCACCGGGGTCGGCGCCGCGCTGACCTTCGCCGGCGGGCCGGTCGAGCTGCAGCTGGCGGTGTCGCTGGTCGACGCCGCCGGCGCCGACGCCAACCTCGCCGCCGAGCTGCCGGCCTGGGACGCCGACGCCACCTACGCCGCGGCCCAGGCGGCGTGGCGCGCCAAGCTGGGCACCGTCGCGATCACCGGCGGCACGGCCGCCGAGCGCCGCACGTTCTACACGAGCCTGTACCACGCGTTCTTGATGCCGACGGTGATCGGCGACGTCGACGGGCGCTATCGGCTGCACGGCATGGCGGCGCCGACGAGCGCCGAGGGCTTCACGCCGATGTCCGACTTCTCGCTGTGGGACACCTACCGCACGGTCCACCCGCTGTACGCGTGGCTGGCGCCCACCAGCGCGCGCGACTCGACCGGGTCGCTGGCCGCGTTCGCCGCGATCGGCGGCTGCCCGCGCTGGCCGATCGCGATCGGCGAGAGCGGCACGATGCTCGGCGCCAGCTGCGACGTGGTGATCGCCGACGCGGCGGCCCGCGGCGTGACCGACCACGCGGCGACCGCCTGGCCGCTGTTGCGCGCGGCGGCCCTCGACCCGACCGCGCCGGCGATGGGGCGCGGCGGCCGCGATCGGGTCGAGCCGTACATGCAGTACGGCTACGTGCCGGCGTCGATCAGCAGCTCGGTCAGCCACACCACCGAGTACGCCCACGACGACTTCGCGCTGGCCAACCTGGCCGAGCTGCAGGGCGACAGCGTCGCCGCCGCCGCGCTGCGGGCGCGCAGCCACGGCTGGCAGATGCTGTTCGATCCGGCGGTCGGGTTCCTGCGCGCGCGCAACGCCGACGGCAGCTTCCCGGCCGGCTCGTTCGATCCGCTGGCGATGACCGACGACTACGTCGAGGCCAACGCCTGGCACTCGCTGTGGATGGCCGGCATCCACGACCCCGACGGCCTGGCGAACCTGTTCGGCGGCCGGGCCGGCGCGATCGCGAAGCTCGAGACCTTCTTCACCGAGGCCAAGCGCGACTGGGACGAGGCCGACCCGTCGGCGGCCAACTTCCCCCGACCGTACTACTGGCACGGCAACGAGCCCGACCTGAACGCCGCGTTCCTGTTCGCGCAGCTGGGCCGCCCGGATCTCACCCACACGTGGGCGCGCTGGATCATCGACACCCACTACGCCGACACGCCGGCCGGCGTCGCCGGCAACGACGACGGTGGCACGCTCGGCTCCTGGTACGTGTTCGCCGCGCTGGGCCTGTACCCGATCGCCGGCAGCGCGGACTACGTCGTCAGCACGCCGATCTTCGAGCGGGCCCGGATCGTCGTCGCCGGCCACGAGCTGATCATCGACGCGCCCGGGGCGTCGAGCGCGCGCCGCTACGTCGCCGGCGTGACGATCGACGGCGCGCCGCTGTCGGCGCCGCGCCTGACCCAGGCCGATCTGCGCAGCGCCCACACGATCGCGTTCACGATGGCCGAGGCGCCGACCACCTGGGGCCAGTGATCGCGGCCGCGATTTCGCGGTTGACGATCGCGGCGGCGGCGGCGAGCATCGGAGCATGGGATCTCGCGCGCTGGGCGCGTCGCTCGTGCTGGGCTTGCTCGCCGCCGGGCCTGCGCACGCCGAGCGGCCGGTCCCGCCCGCCGCGGCGATGACCTCCGCGCCGCGGCCCGGCGTCGGCGACGACCTCGCCGCGCGGCTGGCCCGGCTGGGCGAGGCCATCGACGCCGAGCTGGGCGCGCTCAGCCTCGACGCGGTGCAGTTCCGGATCGACGGCCGGGCGCGGCGCGCCTACCTCGGCGTGCACCGCGACGGCCCGCGGGTCGGCTTCCGCATCGAGAGCTCGATCGGCGTGCGCCGCGACGCCGCGGCGATCGACACCCGGCTCGAGCTGGCGATCGGCGGGCGCCACCTGGCGCTGGTGGTGCCGATCGAGCTGGTGCCGCGCAGCTACCTCGGCGAGCGCTACCTCGAGGTGCGCGTGCCGATCATCCGCCAGCCGTTTTGACCGCGAGTCCGCGGTTCGCGATCAGAACCGCACCGACGTGCCGACCGTCGCGCCGCTCGGCGCGGGGTTGACCTCGACCGCGGCGTCCGGCTCGAGCACCAGCGTGAGCACCGCGGCGAGCGCGGCGGCGCCGGCCACGCCGAAGCCGACGTTGGCGTACAGCGCCTGGCGCTGGCCGCGATCGCGCAGCGCCAGCGCCTCGTCGAAGCTGTGCTGATCGCTCGCGGCGTTGAGCGCGGCCAGCTCGTCCTCGGTCTGGCCGACCTGCCACGCGAAGTAGCCGCCGACGCCGGCGCCGACCAGCGCCACGCCGGCCCAGGTCGGCCAGCGCACCAGCGTCGGCCAGCGGTGGCGCGCGATCCGCGGCGGCGCGACGCGCTCGTCGGCGAGCGGGTCGGCGGGAGGCGGCGTGACCGCGGGCGTCGCGCCGACGAACTCGCGGCGCACCAGCGCGTCGCCGGCCCGGTCGACCAGCGCGACGGTCACCGTCACCGCCGCGGCGTCCGCCGTCGGCAGCACCGCGCGGCGATCGGCCACCGACACCTCGGTGCCGTCGCCGACCCGGATCCGCATGCCGGTCACCATCGCCAGCGGGTCGGCGCCGACGATCGTCACGACGACGCGATCGCGTTCGCGGGCGACCGCCGCGTCGGCGGTGAACGCGCCGAGCTGGGTGGCCGCCGCCCGCGCGCGCGCGAACGGCCCGGCGATCTTCGGCGACGCGCCGGGGGCCAGCGCCGCGTCGGGCGCCAGCACCAGCCAGCGCGTGAAGTGCTCGCGCGCCGCGGCGTCGTCGCCCAGCGCCGCCGCGCTCTCGCCGAGCAGGCGGTGCGCCCGTTCCAGCTCGGCGCGGGGCAGCGCGCCCTCGGCCAGCGCCTTGGTCGCCAGCTTGCGCGCGGTCGCGTAGTCGACGTCGTCGATCGCCTGCTGCGCCTGATCGAGCAGCAGCGCGTCGGCGCGCGCCGCGCCGGCGTGGGCCAGCGTCGCGGCGACGAGCAGCGTCGCGAGCCGCCTCACCACGTCACCTTCTTGCGGACCTCGCCGCCGGCGGGCACGTCGACGCGCACGCTCTTGGCCCGGCCGTCCTCGGTGACCGCCTTGATCACGTGGGGCCCGGCCGGCAGCGCGTGGCCGACGATCGGCGTGATGCCCAGCTTGCGGCCGTCGACGTAGACCGTCGCCCACGGGCGCGCGTCGAAGAACAGCTTGCCGGGCTTCGCCGCCGGCGGCCGCGGTGGGCGGCGCGCTGGCTCGATCACCGCCGGGCCGACCGCGATCGTCGGCGCGGCCGGCGGGGCGGTGGCGGGCGCGGCCGGCGGCTCGACCGGCGCCGCCGCGGCATCGACCGGCGGGGCGGTGGCGGGCGCGGCCGGCGGCTCGACCGGCGCGAGCGGGACCGCCGCGTCCGTCGCGACCGTGGCGGCGACCGCCGCCGGCGGCGGCGCCGTCGGGGGTGGCGTCGCGTGGCGCCAGGGCGCGAGCCACAGCACCAGCGCCGCCGCGGCGACCACCACCGCGCCGACGATGATCCACGGCGCGCGCGACGGCGGCGTCGCGAACACCACCGGCACCGGCGGCGCGACCGGCGCCGCGGGCGGCGCCACCACCTCGATCTCCGGCGAGGTGTCGGGGGTGTGGGTGACCGGCTCGGCGCGCGACACCGACGGCTCGGTCTCCTCGGCGCGCAGCGGCAGGCGCTCGACGACGGCGTCCTCCTGGGGCCCGCCGTCGTCGTCGAAGCGGCGGTCGTTGACCCCGACCTCGTTGCCGCAGCGCTCCCACGCCAGCTGCATCAGCTCGTCGGTGCCGGCCGGCGCGCTCGGCGCCAGCGCCTCCAGCATCGCGCGCCGCAGCTCGGCCGCGGTCGCGAACCGCTTGACGCGATCGACGCGCAGCGCGCCGGCGATCGCCTCGTCGAGCCGCGCGTACACCGGCCCGCGCTCGGCCAGCCGCGGCACCCGGCCGTTGCGGATGCCGTCGACGGTGTCCGCCGGGCCGCCGCCGCCGAACAGCCGGTTGCCGGTCAACAGCTCCCACAGCACGACGCCGAGCGCCCAGACGTCGGTGCGGCGATCGATCGGCTCGGCCGCCAGCTGCTCGGGCGACATGTACGTGAGCTTGCCCTTGACCTTGCCCTCCTCGGTGCGCTCGCTGATGCCGTCGTCGACCTTGGCGATGCCGAAGTCGAGCACCTTGACCACGCCGTCGACGGTGAGGAACAGGTTGTGGGGCGACACGTCGCGGTGGATCAGCCCCATCAGGTTGCCGGTGGCGTCGCGCTGCTCGTGCGCGTAGTGCAGGCCGTCGCAGGCCTGCGCCACCATCGCCACCGCGACCGCCGGCGGCACCGCGCCGCCGTCCCGCAGCACGTGGGACAGCGGCGCGCCGCGCAGGTACTCCATCGCGATGAAGTACTCGCCGGTCACCTCGCCTAGCTCGAACACGCTGCACACGTTGGCGTGGGACAGCCGCGCCGCGACGCGGGCCTCGGTCATCAGCATCCGCAGGAACGTCGGGTTCTCGGCGAGCTCGGGCAGCACCCGCTTGATCACCATCGGCTTCACGAACCCGCCGGGCGCGAGCAGCTGCGCCGCCCACACCTCGGCCATGCCGCCGGCGGCCAGCCGGCCGCACAGCCGGTAGCGACCGAACATCACCGGCTGAGGGCGGGTGCGCTGGGGGACGGAGCTCATGTCGATGACGGCGCAGCGGCCGCGTCGACGAAATTGTAACAGCGGTGGCCGGGCCGCGATCCACCGATGCGCCCGACGCATCGCGGCGCTAACCCACGGCGCCCCGCCGATGTGTGCGTGCCGTGGATACACGCGGCCCCTCGCGCGCCGACCGGGCCGCGGTCTACACTGGCAGGGTGACGCCCCGGACCGCGCTGCTCGGCCTCGTCGCGTGCGCGGCGGCGTGCAGCTTCGACCAGGGGTTCGACGGCACGCGCTACCAGTGCGGCGGCGGCGAGCGCTGCCCCGACGGCCAGCGCTGCGTCGCCGGGGTGTGTCAGGCCAGCGCCGACGACGCCGGCCCCGACGGCGCCACCGACGCCGGCCCCGACGGCGCGATGCCGCCCGCGACCTGCGGCGGGATCGAGTTGTTGCGCGACACCTTCGACGGCAACGGCGCCGGCCCGTACTGGAGCGCGTTCGCCGATCCCGGCGCGTCAGCCACCGAGGCCGGCGGCCACCTGGTGCTGTCGCTCCCCGCGGCGTCGACGGCGTACGCCGGCTACCGCGCGCGCTACTACTACGACCTCCGCGGCACCGCGGCGACCGCGCGGGTCGCGCAGGTCGGCGGCGCCAACAACATCCTCGAGGTGCGCAACCAGTTCGGCAACGCCGCGCAGCTGGTCTACGACGGCAGCGAGGTCTACGCCGGCATCTTCAACGCGCCGGGCGCGGGCACGCTGGCGCAGCGGCCGTGGAACCCCGCCGAGACCTTCTGGCGCATCCGCGAGAGCGGCGGCGCGCTGATCTGGGAGCTGTCGACCGACGGCCAGAGCTGGAGCGAGCTGCACCGCCGCGCGGTGCCGTTCGCGATCGAGCACGTCCAGGGCGTGCTCGCGGCCGGCGACAGCGGCGCCGCGGCGTCGGTGACGCGCTTCGACGACCTCAACGCCACGACCCCGGCCGGCCAGTTCTGCCCGGTCGATCAGCTGCACGACGACTTCGCGGTCGCGCCGCTGCAGCCGCAGTGGGAGCCGTACTGGGACACCGGCTGCGCGATCGACGAGACCGGCGGCGCGCTGCGCGCGACCTACACCACCGGCACCGGCAACGCCTTCTGCGGGGTGACGTCGTTGCACCTGTGGGACCTGTCGCGCGGCGACGGCGTCACCGTCGAGGGCGCCGCGTTCCCCAGCCGCCAGAACTTCGTCAGCTACGTCGCGGCCGGCGTGCCCGGCAGCGACGACCGGATCGAGATGACGCTCGATGGCACCGCGTTCGAGTACCGGATCTACGCTGGCGGCAGCGCGGTCGCCGTGCACCCGATGACGATCGATCGCGCGCAGCACCGCTACTGGCGGATGCGCGGCGCCGGGACCACGGCGATCTGGGAGACGTCGGTCGATCGCAGCACCTGGACCGAGCGCTGGCGCGCCACCGCGCCGTTCGCGCTCACCGGGCTCGAGCTCAACATCGGCTTCGGCCACTACGACGTCAGCCCCGGCACGCCGTTCACCGTCGCGCTGCCCGGCGTCAACGCGGACTGAGTTCTCTGGAGGGCGTGTCGCCACGCCCTCCCCCGTCGGGTCATGCCCCGACGGGGCCCCA
The DNA here is from genome assembly GCA_016707895.1 of Myxococcales bacterium. Taxonomy (GTDB): domain Bacteria; phylum Myxococcota_A; class Polyangia; order Haliangiales; family Haliangiaceae; genus UBA2376. The sequence goes on from JADJGV010000010.1 coordinate 278,731, forward strand.
ACCCGAAACGCGAGATCGTGCACGGGATCCGACGTAGGCCCCACACGAAACGCGAGCTGCTCCGCGTGGGTTCGTTGTGCTGACCAACCCTCTGCGCGTCACGGCAACGGCGGGCGGCGCGCCGCGACCAGCGCGTACAGCTCGTCGAGCCCGCGCAGCACGCCGCCGAGGCGGAGCGCCTCGCCGTGGGCGCCGCGCAGCTCGATCGCCACGACCGCACCGTCGACGGTGACCGCGTCCCACGCCGCGAGCTGATCGTACGGCAGCTCGAGCACGCCGGTCTTGCCGCGCACCCGCAGGCCGCGCTCGCACACCTCGACCGCCTCGCTGCGCGGCGCGCGCAGCCACGACAGCGAGCTCGCGCCGGCGCGCGGCAGGTTCATCGCGCTGAGCCCGAGGTAGCCGCCGCGGGGCCCGCCGCCGGCGCCCAGGTAGCGGGGCCGCCGCGGCACCGCGAAGGTCCGCACCACGTCGCCCAGGCGATCGAGCCCGGGGCTGCGGTACGGATCGTCGGTCACGGCTGATCGGTGGTGAGCTGCGGCAGCTCCGACAGGTTGGGCACCAGGATGATCTCGATGCGGCGGTTGAGCTCGCGGTTGGCGTCGCTGTCGTTGGGCGCGACCGGATCCTCGGCGCCGTAGCCGGCGGCCGCGACCGCCGACACCGGCATGCCGCTGGCGGTCATGAACTCGAGCACCGCCACCGCGCGCGCCGTCGACAGCACCCAGTTGTTGCGGAACGTGCGCGTCTTGATCGGCACGTTGTCGGTGTGGCCGGCGATCAAGAACCGCCGATCCTTGAACTCGACCAGGATCGCGGTCACGTCGGCCAGCGCCGCCTCGCCCGCCGCCGACAGCTTGTCCGAGCCGCTGGGGAACAAGATCGACGACGGCAGCTTCACCACCATCTGGCCGTTGCGGAAGCCGATCTCCAGCTTCCCCGAGTCGACCAGCGCGCGGAACTTCTGCTGCAGCTCCCGGTACGCCGCCAGCCGCTGCTCCTGCGCGTCGCGCTGCCGCCGCAGCTCCTCCAGCTCCGCCACCGTCGCCTCCTTCTCGCCGCGCACGCGCGCCAGCTCCTCCTCCTTCGTCTTCGCCGCCGCCTCTCGCTCCCCGCGCTCCTTCTCCATCGCCGCATTCAGATCGCGGATCCGCTCCTCATCCGCCGCCCCCGCCCGCTTCTTCGCCTCCACCTCCGCCTCCAGCTCCTTGATATGCGCCAACGCCTTGTCATGCGTCGACTGACGCACCACACACCCCGCCATCAGCACAGCCACGATCACAAGCTTCATGGGGACAGGATCTACCCCCTCAACCTGGTGGAATCAATCGGACTTTTCGCCTCACTGCGTCGCAAGAAGGGACGCTTTCATACCCCGCAAACTATCAACATCAATGAGGTTTTCGGCCGACGTCCCATACGGGCGCTGAAGCGACCAGCCGAAAACTCCAGCAGTTCCGTCGCGTTGGCGACCAGGAAAGTGTCCCTTTTTGCAACGCACTGCGGTCGATTTCGCCAGCAATCATGGGCTGATGAGCACCTAGATCCTGTCCCCATGTCAAGTGTCACTTGACACATGTCGTCTTGCCCAGGCATGCTGCCGCCATGCTCGAGCAGCTGCGGCGCGACGTGACGATGCTGGTGCGGGGCCTGGCGGGGCGGACGCCGCCGCCGCTGGTGAAACGGATGGAGCGGCGGGCGGCGCCGGCGCGCGGGGTGGCGGTGCGGACGGTGGTGATCGAGGCGGTGACGCGCGAGACGGCGGACGCGGTGTCGGTGACGCTGCGCGACCCGCGCGGCGCCGAGCTGGCGTTCACGCCGGGGCAGTTCTTCACGATCGAGGCGACGATCGACGGCGCGCGGGTGCGCCGCGCGTACTCGGCCTCGAGCGACGCGCGCGATCGCGGCCGCGCGACGATCACGGTGAAGCGGGTCGCGGGCGGCCGGATGTCGACGTTCCTGTGCGAGCGCGCGACGCCCGGCATGACGCTCGGCCTGCTCGGCCCATCGGGCGACTTCGCCCTGCCCGCCGCCGCCGCGCCGCGCCACGTGCTGGCCATCGCCGGCGGCAGCGGCATCACGCCGATCATGGCGATCGCCCGCGCCACGCTGGCCGCCGAGCCGGCGACGCGGCTCACGCTCGTCTACGCCAACCGCACCCGCGCCGCGATCATCTTCGCCGACGCGCTCGACCAGCTCGCCGCCGCGCACCCCGGGCGGCTCACGATCGTCCATCGCCTCGACGACATCGACGGCGAGCTCACCGCCGACACGCTCGCCGCGCACCTGGCCCCCGACGCCAGCGACGTGCTCCTGTGCGGCCCCGATCCGATGATGGCGCTGGCTCGCGAGGCGCTGGCCGCCCGCGGGATCCCCGCCGCCCGCGTCCGCGAGGAGCGGTTCTTCGCCCCCAGCTGCCCGACCGCCGCCACCACCGCGCAGGCGCTCACGATCCGCCGCGGCGGCGCCATCACCCGCGCCATCGTCCGCCCCGGCGACACGCTGCTCGACGCCGGCCTCGCCGCCGGCGTGCCGCTCAAGCTGAGCTGCGCGATGGGCGGCTGCGGCGCGTGCGCGGTCACGCTGGTCGACGGCGAGGTCACGATGGACGAACCCAACTGCCTGACCGCCGCCGAGCGCGCCGGCGGCAAGGTGCTGGCCTGCGTCGCGCGCCCGGTCTCGCCGTGCACCGTCGAGGCGCCGACGTGAACCCCAGCCAGCGCCGCCGCACCCCGCGCGCGCGCAAGCCGGCCGCCGCCGGCGCGCCGCGCCTGCGCATGAAGGACCTGTGCGCCGCCACCGGCCTGTCGCGCCAGGCGATCCACTTCTACATCCAGCAGGGCCTGCTCGCCGAGGGCGCCAAGACCGGCCGCAACATGGCCTGGTACGGGCCGGCCCACGTCGAGCGGCTGCAGCTGATCCGCCGGCTGCAGGAGGAGCGCTTCCTGCCGCTGGCCGCGATCCGCGCGATGCTGGCCGACGACACCGCCGCGCTGCCGCCCAGCCAGCAGGGCCTGCTCGCCGAGATCGCCGCGCGGTTGCCGACCGAGCTGCTCGGCGACCACGGCCGCACCGTCGGCTTCGCCGACGCGCTGGCCCGCCACGGCGTCGAGCCCGCCGACGGCGAGCGCCTGGTCGAGCTCGGCTTCGTCGCGGTGCGCGGCGAGGGCGCGGCCCGCGAGCTGCCGGCCGAGCACGAGCGGCTGCTCGGGCTGTGGGCGCAGTGGCGCGCGCTCGGCTTCACCCCCGACCGCGGCTTCGCGCCCGACGATCTGGCGATCTTCGCCGAGGTCGCCGAGCGCCTGGTCGCCTACGAGACCCGCATCCTGCTCGATCGGTTCGGCGACCTGCCAGCCAGCGCCGCCGCGCCGCTCCTCGAGCGCGCGCTGCCGCTGGTCCACGCCACGTTCATCCACCTGCACCAGACCGCCGTGGCGCGCTTCTTCGCCACCGCCGACCTGCCCACGCCCCGGAGGCCCGATGCTGCCCGCTAGCCTGATCGCCAAGCTGCCCAAGCGTGTCGCCGACACCGTCGATCGCTACGCCGAGATCCTCGACGTGTTCCGCGCCATCCACGACCCGCGGGTCGCGCGCAGCCTCGGCCCGCCCGGCGTGCGCGGCCTCCTGTTCCAGCGCGGCAAGCAGGGCGCGCCCACCTTGTTCCCGGCCAGCCACCGCGCCTACTTCGACTGGACCTACCCGGCCGACCACGGCGACATGCGCGACCTCTACGAGCGCGCCAAGGCCGGCCAGTGGGACGGCGCGACGCTCCTGCCGTGGCACACCTCGGTCGATCCCGAGAACCCCGAGGTGCCGATCCTCCCCGAGCGCTTCGTCGACTTCTCCAAGCTCGAGGCCCACGGCATCCGCCTCGACGCCCGCGAGCGCCAGCGCTTCCTGGCGTCGATGGTCGGCTGGATGCTGTCGCAGTTCCTCCACGGCGAGCAGGGCGCGCTCTTCGCCGCGGCGCAGGTCACCGAGGCGGTGCAGTTCTTCGACGGCAAGCTCTACGGCTCGACCCAGGTGGTCGACGAGGCCCGCCACGTCGAGGTCTTCCACCGCTACCTCGACACCAAGCTCGAGAAGCTCTACCAGATCAACGACAACCTGTTCGTCATCATCGACGCGCTGATGACCGACAGCCGCTGGGACATGAAGTTCCTCGGCATGCAGATCATGGTCGAGGGCCTGGCGCTCGGCGCGTTCGGCACGCTGTACAAGATCACCAAGGAGCCGCTGCTCCGCCACCTCTTGAAGATGGTGATCCAGGACGAGGCCCGCCACGTCCACTACGGCGTGCTGGCGCTGCGGGAGCACATCACCAAGCAGCTCGACGAGCGCGAGCGCAAGGAGCGCGAGGACTGGACCTTCGAGGTCGCGCTGCTGATGCGCAACCGGTTCATGGGCTACGAGGTCTACGAGGAGTGGTTCGCCGGCGCGCTGCCGCGCTCGGCGTGGCGCGAGTTCATCATCGGCGCGCCCGGCATGGAGGAGTTCCGCCACGTCATGTTCTCGCGGCTGGTGCCAAACCTGCGCGAGATCGGCCTCTTGTCGCCGCGGATCGCCCGCCGCTACGAGGAGGTCGGGCTGATGAAGTACGCCGGCGGGCTGTCGGCCGATCAGCTGTCGGGCGACGCGATGCTGGCCGAGCTCGACGGCAGCGGCGGGCTCGGCGCCGCCAGCGCCGCGTGACCCACTTGCCCGCGCGGTGACGGTCGAGATACATGGTCGCCTCCAAGGAGGCGACGATGAAGCGCTCGACGATCGCGATCTCGATGGTGGCCGCGGTGACGCTGGCCACGGGTTGCAAGAAGAAGCCGGCGGAGGACAAGCCGGTCCCGCCGACCACCGGCACCGGCAGCGGGACCGCCGCGGGCACCGGCAGCGGCACCGCCGCGGGCACCGCGACGCCGGCGCCGACGCCGCTCACGGGCGAGGCGCTGGCCAAGGCCTACCTCGCGAGCTGGGACGCCTGGAACGCCGGCGACAAGGCGGCGTTCCGCGCCACGTACGCCGACGACGCGATCAGCCACTGGCCCGACAGCCCGATGCCCGAGCGCAAGGGCGGCGACGCGATCACCGAGCAGGCGATGACCTTCCGCGCCGGCTTCCCCGACGCCAAGGCCTCGGCGCAGCTGGTGCTGGTCAACGGCCGCACCGTGACCGGCGTGTGGCTCACCACCGGCACCAACTCGGCGGCGATGAAGACGCCGATGGGCGAGATGCCGGCGACCAACAAGAAGATGGGCATGCTGCTGTTCCACTCGGTGTCGTACAACGACGCCAACAAGGTCAGCGAGGACTGGTTCCTCATGGACAGCAACACCATGGCCAGCCAGCTCGGCATGTCGCCGCAGCCGGGCCGGCCGCTGATGGAGACCGGCGCCGCGGCCCCGGTGATCGTGGTGTCGGCCGGTTCGGACGTCGAGAAGGCCAACCTGGCGGCGAGCCAGAAGGGCAACGACGACTTCAACAAGCACGACGTCGCCGCGGTGATGGCGGGGATGGCCGACGACGCGATCGAGAGCGACCAGGCCGCCCCCGCCGACACCGTCGGCAAGGCCAAGATCGAGGAGGGCACCAAGATGTTCATGGCCGCCTTTTCCGACGGCAAGGTCACGCCGATCTCGCTGTGGGCCGCCGGCGACTACGTGGTCGCGGTGTCGTCGTTCACCGGCACCAACGACGGCGACATGGGCCCGATGAAGAAGACCGGCAAGCCGGTCAAGATGACCGTCGCCGAGATCACCAAGTTCGACGCCGGCAAGGTCAAGCAGCTGTGGCGCTTCTGGGACTCGGGCGCGATGGCCATGCAGATGGGCCTGATGCCCGACCCCGCCGCCGCCGGCAAGGCGCCCGCGGCCCCGGCGGATCCGGCCGCGCCCGCGGCGCCCGCCGATCCGGCCGCGCCCAAGACCAACTGACTCACGCCCGACGGCGCCCGCTCAGCCGAGCACGCGCGGCGCCGCGGCGATGATCCGCGCCGCGAGCTCATCGAGGGGAGACGGGGATGGGGTCAGCGGTGGCCGGCGGATCAGGTACAGCGCCGTCGGCGCCAGGGTCGGGCCGGCGACCCGCGCGAGGCCCCGGGCCCGCGCGAGCACCGCGGGCACAGCGGCCACCAGCCCGGTGGTCGCGCACGCCTGCAAGACCGCGTCGAGATCCGGCGAGGCCAGCGCGATCGTCCGCGGCCGCTCCGCCGGCCAGCCGTCGGCGCCGCCGGTCCAAACCGCAAACCTGGGCTCGCCGCGTCGCCGCCGTGCGCCGCCCACGACCACCTGCCGGGCCGTGCCGAGCCGCGCGATCGCCAGTCGATCGTCGGCGTGCGCGCGGGTGGTCACCGCCAGGTCGACCTGCCCGCGCAGCAGCCGCGCCGCGAGGTCGACCTCGGGCACGACGTGGTGCTCGATCACCGCGTCCCCCGCGCTCGGCAGCGCGAGCGCGATCACCCACGGCGACGGCCCCGCGATCCGGACCGGCTCGCGGGCGGCGGCGCTGGCGGCGCGGCCGACGCGGTCGTCGAGGCCGCGCATCGCCTCGCGCACCGCCGCCAGCACCTCGCGGCCCGCGGGCGTCAGGCGCAACGCGCGGTTGCGACGGACGAACAGCGCCTGCCCGAGCGCGTGCTCGAGCTGCCGCACCGATCGCGACAACGCCGACGGCGTGACGTGGAGCAGGTGCGCCGCGGTCGGCAGGTGCTCGGTCTCGGCCACCGCCCGGAACGCCGGCAGCCAGTTCCAGAACCGGGTCAGGCGCAGCGCGCGGTCCACGCCCGACCGTAGCATCGTTGATCTGGGCGCAACGATTCGTTGCGTTCGTTGCCTGTATCCCGGAACCCACCTCGCCGTAGGTGTGGCCGGAGGCTCTCGATGACGCTCACTCGCTACCTGGTCTTGCTCGCCGTCCCCGGCCTGTGTCTGACGCTGGCGTGCGCCAGCCCCGCCCCGGCCACCGGCGACGCCGCGGACGCCGCGCCCGCCGCGGACGCCGCGGTCGCTGCCGACCCGACCCAGACGCCGCCGAGCGGCGCCGACGCGCTCGCGACCTGGCTGGCCGCCGGTCACTACCTCGCGTGGCCCTGCGAGGCCGCCGGCCACCCGGCGCGGTCGCCGTCGGCGCACGGGCGCAACCGCATCTGCAACAACGCCGCGCTGCACGCCGCGACCGGCGACCGCTTCCCGCCCGGCGCCGCCTCGGTCAAGGAGCTGCTCGACGCCGACGACGCGATCGTCGGGTACGCGGTCGCGCGCAAGGACGCCGACGGCACCGACGGCGGCAACTGGTACTGGTTCGAACGCTTCGGCGGGACGACCTACGCCGACGGCCCGGGCACCAGCGGCGGCGCCCGGACGATCTGCGTCGACTGCCACAGCCACGCCACCCGCGACTTCGTCTTCACGGTGGTGCCATAGCGCAGCTCAGCGCAGCGCGACGCGCGCGCCGATCGCCGCGACGACCGCGCCCAGCTCGCGGTCACCGTCGGGGTCGGCACCCTCGGTGACCGCGTAGAACTCGCGCAAGAAGTCGGCGACCACGTCGCCGGCGAGCGTCGCTGGCGGCGCGCCGTCGAGGAACGCGATCAGCCGCAGGTGGCGATCGCGCGCCAGGCCCGGGCCAAGCGACGGTTGCACGTAGCGCGCGTCGACCAGCCGCGCCCCCCACCGTCGGAACCGGGCCAGGCGCGCCGCCGCGTCCGGATCGCCGCTGGTGTCCGGATCGGCCACCTCGCCGAACGTCGCCGCCAGCGTCGCGCCGCACGCCGCGGCGTGATCGCGCAGCGCCGCACGCGCGCCGTCGAGCAAGCGCCGTCCCAGCCCGCCGCCGCGCGCGCCCGGCGCCACCACCAGATACGTCAACAGCCCGCAGCGGCTCCGCGGGTACCACTCGCAGGTCACGCCGCCGTCGATCCGCGCGGTCGCCGCGTCGTCGAGGCCCGCGCCGGCCAGCGTGATGAACCGACGGCACGCCGCCGGCGCGACCAACCCCGCCTCCCACACCTCGCGCGGCTCGCGCTGGTGCGCGAACGCCGGCAGGTAGACCTCGTCGTAGAACCGCGCCAGCAGCGGCAGGTCGACGGCGCTCGCCAGCGTGCGGGAGCCCACCATGGCGTGCGCCACTGTAACCCGGCGGCCGCGGCGGTCGCGCGCGCCATCACCGCCGCGTTACGATGCCGCCGATGACGCGCACGCTGCTGGTCGCCGCGGCCCTGGTCGGCGCCGGCTGCAACCAGGTGCTCGGCCTCGATCCGGTCGCGAGCCGCGACGGCCAGGTCGACGACGCCCAGCCCGTCCACGACGGCGGCGGCGACGCACCGCCGCCGCTCGGCCCCTGGGGCACGCCGGTGCCGATCGCCAACCTCGACACCGCGATCAGCGAAGAAGATCCGGCGCTGACCGCGGCCGGCGACGAGCTGTACCTCACCTCGCTCGACACCGTGAACGGCGCCGGGCTCGACGTGCTGGTCAGCCGCCGCAGCGGCCCGGGTGACGAGTGGAGCGCGCCGCAGCGGGTCGCCGCCTTGAGCTCGACCGCCAACGACGCGTCCGTGCGGCTCGGCGCCGACGGGCTGACGATGTACCTCGCCAGCGACCGCTCCGGCACCACCGGCGGCTTCGACGTGTGGCGGTCGTTCCGCTTCTCGGCGGCCGACCCGTGGTCGACGCCGACCCGCTTCGACACGCCGGGGCTCAACACCACCAGCTCCGACCGCGGCGCGTCGCCGTGCCTGGGCGGCACGCGGTTCCTGTTCCAGAGCGATCGCGCCGGCAGCCCGGACCTGTACGAGCTTGCCGGCTCGACGGCGACGCCGATCCCGGGGGCCAGCGAGCCCGGGATCACCGAGGGGGCGCCGTTCGTCACCGCGGACTGCCTGACCTTGTACTTCGCGTCGACCCAGACCGGCGGCCTCGACCTGTACGTGATGACCCGGCCGACCGTCGAGGACGCCTGGTCGACCCCGCTGGCGATCGAGGACCTCAACACCGGCGGCCTCGAGGCCGACCCCTGGGTGTCACCGGACCAGCGGACGATCGTGTTCAGCTACGACCCGACCAACGCCGGCGCCTACGACCTCTACATGGCGACACGCTGATCGCGCCCGTGGCATCATGGCGACCGTGAAGCGCACCTCCGCGAAGCCGACCACTCGCAGCACGTCGGCCTCCAGCACCCGCGCCAAGCCGGCCGCCAAGGCCAAGGCCAAGGCCAAGCCCGCCGCGACCAAGGCCCGGGCCAAGGCCAAGCCCGCCGCCGCCAAGGCCGCGCCCGCCGCCCGCAAGAAGCCCGCGACGCGCGCCGATCTCGGCAAGCCGATCGACGGCTTCTTCAAGCGCCAGGCCGCGGCGCTGCAGCCGATCGCCCGCGCGCTGCGGGCGCTGATCGAGTCGGCCGCGCCCGAGGCGCGGTCATCGATCAAGTGGGGCATGCCGTTCTTCATGATCGGCGACTCGATGGTGTGCGCGATCGGCGCGCACAAGGCCCACGTCAACCTGATCCTCTCGGGCCCGCCGGGCACCTTCTCCGATCCCGACGGCCTGCTCTCCGGCGACGGCAAGACGGGCCGCCACCTCAAGCTGACCGCCAACGACACGATCCCCACCGCCGCGGTCCGCGGCTGGCTGCGCACCGCCGTCGCCCGCGCCCGCCAGGGCTGAGCGACGAACCGTAGGCCGGCGGCGCTCGCCCTGCGTATGATCACCGCATGCGCACGCTCCTGGTGATCGCCACCCTGCTCGGCTCGATCGCCCCGGCCGAGGCCCGCCCGCGCACCGAGGCCGCGGTCGCCGCCGCCAACGAGGCCGCGTTCGCGCGGGCGCTGCGCGCCAAGGGCCTGACCGTCGTCGCGGTGACCGAGCGCGCCCGCGAGCCCGACGGCGGCGCCGCCGATCTCGACCCGGCCGATCCGGCCCACGTCGACGCGGTGGTGCCGTCCGGCCTGACCGCCGTGGTGGTCGAGGATCGGCGCGGCGCGCTGCACGTGGTGGTCCGCCAGCCGCGCATCACCGGCACGGTCCGCGGCACGGTCTGCCACGCCGGCCCGCAGCGCCCGCCGCCGCCACCGACCGAGCGCGTGCACCTGACCATCCCCACCGATCGCCCACTCGGCGCGCCGGTCGTGGTCCGCTACCCGACGCGCCGCTTCGTCGGCGCCAACACCTGCCGCTGACCCCGGCGCCGATGTCGCGACGCCGCCCCGCCATTCCCGTCGCCGGGCGATAGACCGCCGCCGATCGCCGCGCGTCGGATCGCCCATGAAGTCGCTCGCGCTCGGGTCGCTGCTCGTCGTCGCCTGCCACGCCTCCCCCGCCGCGCCGCCGAACGCGATCGGCCACCACGGCGGCACACCCGCGGTCGCCGCGGCGACCGGCCCGCTGGTCTTCGGCTCGGGCGACGTCGCGCTGCGCGGCACCATCCGCCGCGAGCTGCGCGAGTACAGCGACAACCGCCCGTTCGTGCTGACCGCCGACAACCACGTCGTGCTGTCGCTGCGCCGCTACCAGGGCGAGGACACCGCCGCGCCGCTCTTGCTGGGCGCCTCGCTCACCCTGCCCCCCGGCCCTCTCGACCTGCCCCGCGCCTACGAGCTGCGCGGCGCCGCGCTGCCGCCCGACGAGACCCTGCTCATCGACCTCCGCTTCGAGGCCGGCGGCACCGCCCGCCCGCTCGAGCTGATCAGCGAGTACCGCAACGACCTCGACCCCGGCGCCACCCAGCTCGACATCCTCGTCAGCGGCCTCGAGCCCTGCGACGCCCCCAACGCGGGTGGCTTCTGCGGGTGAGGGCCGCCGCGTCGACGCTGGTCACCGCGGCTCGTCCCAGCCCGGGTAGCGCTCGTGCGGTCCGCCCAGCAGCGGCGCTGGCCACCACCACCAGTGATGTCTCGGCAGCCCGCGGGGGAGCTCGTCGTCTGGCAGCGGCCCGTACGCCTCCCCGAGGCGGCGCAGCTCGTCGTCGAGGAGCTCGACGTCCTCGGCGATCCCGATGCGTCGCGCCTCGTTCACGGGCGCGCCGAGGACGTCGGCGTGATGGTCCAGGAACAGCTGGATCGCCGATCGTCGCCATGAGGCATCGAACTGCTCGTCATCGCGCGCGTCTTGCGCGTCGACCTTGGCGTCGATCACGAAGTCCCAGACCTGGTCGATCCGCTCGCGCAGCGCCTCGGTGACGCGCGCCATGAAGCGACGGTGCTCGTCGTCGTCGAGCGCCCGTTCGACACCCCGACGTTCGTGGTAGTGAACCAGATGCTCGAAGGCCCTGCGAACCGCCGTCGGCGTGTTCGACGCGAGCGCGCGTTCGACGGCCCGCGCATCCTCCGCCGCGGCGCGGTCGCGATCGCTCCAGAATGCTGAGGCTGGCATGGACTACGTGGCCTTCATGGCGCCGCGATCGCGATCGAGCTGATGGGTCCCATGGGCCGGCGGAGCTTCGTTCCCCAGGCTGGTCCGTAGCTCACGCGCGAGTGTCTCGAGCCAGGCGCGCGCGCCCGCGTCGCTCGCGTCATCCAGGCCGATGTTCGCGTCGAACTCCACCATGGTGAGCAACGTCCCAGGCGCCAGCTCGCGGTCGAGCGTGCTCTCCAGCGCGATGACCGCGCGCCGCATGTCGTCCAGATCGTTGGTCGCGTCAGTGGCGATCGCGGTGGCGATGAACCGCAGCAACTCCGCTCGCGACGCCTCGCTCACTTGGCGCCGCAGGAACGCCTTGGCGATGTCAGGTTGGAGTGCGTAGACCGTCGTGGAAGACATGGCTCACGGCCGCCTGCGAGCTTACGAACTGCCGCACCACGCCTGCAAGTCGCGGAGCAAGGCGGCTAGCCACACCCGTGCGCCATCGTCGCTCGGGTCGTCCAGGTCGCGGTTGGCGTCGTGGGAGACGAGGCGCGCCAGCGTCCCCGGAGCGAGTTGCATCGCCAAGACTTCCGCCAGGCCATCGATACCCGTGTCGATGGTGAACGGGTTCACGACGACCATGTGTCGCACGGTCGCCTCGAGCTGCGTACGATCCGAATCATGAACGTACGTCTGCAGGAACTCGCGCACGGCCTCGCCGCCGCGCAGACGCACCAGCCGCTTCTCGAGTTCACGTTCGTCCATGCAGTGACTCCCGGCACCGCTTTCTGGTCAGGCTGCCGCGAACCCTAACCAACCGCTTCCCATGCCTGCAACAGGCCGACGTCGAACCGGCCGCGAAAGCGCACCGCGACACCGGAAAAGGTGAACACCGCCTCACGGTCGTAGGACCATTCCTCCTCGATGAGGACCGTTGCAGCGAGCTGCTTGAGCCTCTCGAACGACCATTCCTGAGAGGCGATGGTCGCGAGGTCGGGCGGCACGGCAGGCGGACCGCCGACAAACTCCACGCCCCACGCGGTGCCGTCCTTGTCCTCGTTGACCACGAACTCGACGGCAGGCCAGAGCGGCAACCGGAAGGTCTGACGGACGGAGCCAGCATACGCCCCGGCCGCTCCAACCATCGCTCGCTCGAGCGGCCGCCCCAGCACGCGCCGATACTCGGCCGCAGCGTGCCCTGGTGCGTCGAACACATGCCCCAGCTCGGCAGCGACTTCCCGCATCCGCGCCTCGTCGACACCGAGCGTGGCGAGCAGGACCTCGACCCTGCCGGACATCTTGGAGACCAACCATGTTTCCAGATCGGCAACGGACCAGGCAGGCCTCGTCGCCTGGGCGCGCAGCCAGGCCGTGCCGGCGTCCTGCTCGAGGCGCCGCGGCCCCACGAGGATGCTCTCGACAACACAGCGCTCAAGACCGACGACGCCGTCAAGGCGAGTCTCCTGGTCAAAGCGAGTCTCTACGAGATGCGCATCCGCCAGGTCCGCACCGGCAAGATCACCCCCCGAGAAGTCGGTCCTCACCAATGAAGCCGCTCGCAGCTGTGCGCCGGCGAAGTTGGCCCCCACGCACCTCGCGTCATCGAACGTCGCGCCCGCGAGCCAGCAGCCCTTCAGCGACGCACCGCCGAGGTCAGCCTTAAGGAACGTCGCAGCGCGGAGATCGCTCCCGTCGAACACCGCCGACTCGAGCTGCGCCTTCACGAACCTCGCCCCCGCCGCCGATGCCCCGACAAACGAGGCCCCTCCAGCGACCGCCCTGGAGAATTCGGCAGCGACGATGGGGCACCGAACAAACGTCGTCTCCACGAGCAACGCGCCCGCGAGCATCGCACCGGTGAGGTCGACCCCATCGATGATCTCGCCTGGCCAGCTCGCCATGGCCCCTTCGCGACCCTCTGTCGCGATCCAGCGACGATGTTGCTCGAGGTCATCGAGAATGAGATCACCACGACTCATGGACGATCAAGTTGCTCTGGTCACCCAGGCCGATGACCTGGGGTCGAGGCCTCGAGCCGGGCGCGCAGCTCGCCCAGGAACCCCGGGGGCTCGTTCGGCCCCGGGGCATACTCTTCAAGCTTTCTTGAGAGGTAGTGAACGTTCGCCAACGCCTCGGGCGTCAACGCGACAGGAGAGACGCTCATGAGCCGCCAGCAGTCGGCGTCGACCCGCCCGAAGTCGAGACGCGCCGGTTGCATCCGACTGCACGCCCTGCAGCCCCACAACTCGACCGCGGCGATCGCCGCCACATCGCCCGCTGGGGACTGCAAGGTGTAGAAGCCGTCCGCGAAATCAAGCAACTCAAGCTCGATTACCCCACCGAGAACGAGCTCAGCATCGGCTGCATCCTGCCCGAGCGAGGACGTGTACAGGCGGATAGCGTTCGCTGGATTCATCGAGCCGCAGTACCTGCATGTGAGGGGGGCCTTGAAGCGTACGGTGTGTGACATGATTCTCACGGGGGATAAGGCGGGGCGTTGGTGGGTGCCTGAAAACGGAGTTGCAGCGACCGACCCTCGACCTGACCGGTTGACTCGGCCATTCGATGCCCCTTTCTTGGGTGAACTGCCCCCCCGGAACGACCCGCCGCGAACATACGGGCTGCCATGGACACGGCACGACGTCCGACCTCTTCAGTCGATCGCAACGACTAGTCCCCGTTGCTTTGCTTCACCGAGGATTCGCTCCAGCCCACCCACACTTCCAAGCGCTTCGAGGACCGCGTAGCGTACCGTCGCCCCCCTTGCCGGCGCGAGATTCAGCCACTCAGAGCGGGCCCTGATCTTGTCGACCTGGTCTTCAGGGATCAGCCCATCGGAGTCGGTCAACGCCGCGCGCACCGCCGGCTCCAGCTCACCCAGCACGGTCAACAGCTCGTCCATATCCCTACCATCGAAGTGGACGAACGACCGATTGTATGCCCGCTCATTTATTGTCTTGAGGCGGGCAGCCAGCACGTCTTGTCCGGCCAGCACGAGGAGCTCGCGGGCGACTTGGAGGTACCTAGGCCCATCGGGATAGGTGGCCATGATGCCTTCACGGGAATCGTCGTCCTCAGAATCCCAGTCCGAGGCGACAAGGTAGAAGCATCCTCTATCGCGTCTCATCGCGACCTCCCGTCTCTGCAGCGACAAACTCTCGAATCAACACTTCCAGATCTCTTGCACTGACCCCGATTGGATCATCAAACTTCTCGCCGGCAGGACCTGCGATCACAGGCTTTGCTTCCAGGAAGCTCGCCAAGTCAATTTCTGTTGCAAGGTTTCTACCATCAACATCCAAGCGCACCTCTGGGCCACCGGCGAGCCTGTCTGAGACAACCTTCAGTGTGATATCATTCTGAGCCTTTGCCGCCGCATGCGTGTCATTCTTTCCGGTTTTTTCTTGCTCAATACGCACAACTTGGTCGCCGTCTGCGACTCCTTGCGCGCTGGCCAACGACCAGCCGGCCGAGCCTACCCCGCCCCGCGATCGCCGTCAGCCCGCCGGGTCATCGCCGGCAGGCAGACGGTGCCAAAGCTCACCGGACGCGATCGGGCTGGTGCGTACCGCGCGCCGGCGGGGCCTTGGCGCCGAGCCCGCATCGAACCTAGCGCGGCTCGTCCCAGCCCTTGTAGCGCTCATGGGGGCCACCTGGGAGCGGCGCCGGCCACCACCACCAATGGCTCCGTGGCAGCCCGAGGGGGCACTCATCGTCGGGTAGCGGACCATACGCCTGCCCCAAGCGCCGAAGCTCGTCGTCGAGCATCTCGACATCCTCGGCGATCCCAACGCGTCTAGACTCGTTCTCGGGCTCGCCAAGGGCGTCGGCGTGGTGATCGAGGAAGATCTGGATCGCGGAGCGCTTCCACGAGGCATCAAACTGCTCGTCATCGCGCGCATCTTGCGCGTCTATCTTGGCATCGATCACGAAATCCCAGACGTCGTCGAGCCGATTGCGCAGCGCCGCGCTGACCCGCGCCATGAACTGGTGGTGGCTACTATCGGCGAGTGCGCCATCGACACCCCGACGCTCGTGATATCGGACCATGTGCTCGAAGGCCATGCGAATGGCGGTGGGCGTACGCGACTCGAGTGCGCGCTCGACGATCCTTGCTTCTTCGTCCGCCAAGCGGTCGCGATCCGTCCAGAAAGCTGAGGCTGGCATCGGCTACTTGGCCTTCTTCTCGCCGAACGTGGCGAGTACGACTTGTCCATCGGGGTCTACGTACAAGATCGCTTCGAGGAGCTTGCTCTCACCGTCCACCGTCGGGAAGCTGCGGCGAATGATCACGGCCGTGGCCTCTTTCTTCGTCGATGGCTCGGCCTTGTACACGGCCCCATCAGTGAGAGTAAGCCGAGTCGCCTCGGCGAAGCGGGTGACTGCGTCGTCTGCGCGCAGTTCGCTGAGTCCTTCAAGATCCTTCTTGTGTTTCTGCGCGTGATAGGCTTCGGCACTCGGAGACTCGTACGGCACACGTTCGAGCCGCTGGACGCGCGCCGCGATATCGGCCGGCGTGTCGCCCTCATGGACGTCAACCCTGTTCGAACCTGGCCCAAGCTCTTCAACGACGCTGATATCGGCTGCCAGGTCGGCGCTGACACCCTCGGCGGTGATCTTCGCAGCGGCTTCGTTGCCGGCGAGCTTGTCCTTGGTCATTCCCTTGGGAGGCGTCACCCCCTTCAGCCCCTTCTCAGCTTCATGCTTCAGGTTGACAAATCGCGCGCGCGCATACTCGTAGCGATTGGCGAACTCTCGTGGATCCCCATGCGCCCCTTCGAGGGCCCACTGTTCGGCGCGCTTGCGTGCAGCGAGAACCTCTGGTGTCTGCCTCGCCGCCGACAAATGCATGGAATCGCCCGTCAGGGCTCGGGTGACCTTCATGACCGACAGTTCGTCGAGCTTGTCGGCTTGAAAGACGCTCAGATCAAGCCCACGCTCCTGCAACGCTTTGTGGAGTGATTCTGTAAGAGCAGGATCTACAGCGTGCTTGCCAGCGGGGCTCGTGACGCTGCCGCTTTGGGTCGTCGCACCATCGATGCGCGTAGCTTCGGCGGCATCAGCCTTGGTGACTCGGTCGCTCGCCTGACCGTCGCCGACGGCACGGCCCTGGCTCGCGTCGTGAGCCTCTCCCAAGCTCTCGACCTCGCGCGCAGCGGTCGTGGCCCCGCCGCCCTCGACCGCCCGCAGGACATCGTGGGCATCCGCGATCAAGCGGACGACATCATCGCGGTCGACGGCGCCGGAGGCGAGCAACCGCTCGGTCCGGCGCGCCAGCTCATCGAGCTTGCCCGCCTCTGCCTCTGCGCCGCCGCGCGTCGCGACGCGCTCCTTGGCCTTCGCGATGCGGCGCCCGAGCCAGTGACCGAACGTCACCGAGATGCCCAGCAGCACGGGATCCGTGTCGACCGAGCCCTCACTACGGACCGCCCGCTGGGCCACGACGCCCGCGCCCGCGCCCGTCGCGAGTTCCAAGCCCGCGCGGCCTGCGCGACCCATGCCCGCTTCACCTGCGCGAACCGCGGCTTCGTTGAGCCGGCCCATGCCGCGGGTCCCGACCTGAGCGAGCAGCGACGCCAGCAGGTTCTCGGCGAACGCCTCGCCGCTGTCATCGCCAAACAGCGCCGCCTGGAATGCCGCGTTGATCGCCGCCTCGGTGATCTGGCCGGCGACGAACGCCGCGCCCTCCGCAGCCACCATCGTCGCGCCGGTCATCGTCGTGCGCGCTAGCGCGCTGAGCAGGCTCGACGCGATGACCGCCCCCACCTCCGCCGCAACCAGGCTCAGCGCGATCGAGATCACCATCGAGTTGATCGTGAAGATGACGTTGGCAGCCTGCTCGACGTCACGCAGCATGGCTGTCGCCTGCTCGGAGAGCTCGACCAGCTGCGTCTGCGAGAGCTTCGCGGCGATCTCGGTCTGGGCGCTGGCCAGCAGGCGCTGCCGCTGCGCGCGATCCGTCACGCCCTCGAGTTGCCCGCGCAGACGCGCACGCACCGTCGCGATGGTGTGGTCGACGGCCAAGGCGCGGTGGGCGAGGTCCTCCGCCCGGGCGACCCAGTACAACCCGGCGACGTGGGCGATCGTCTCGCCGCTGCCGAACAGCGCGTCCGACGTCTTGTGCAGGTTCTGGCTCAACGCCGCGAGGTGGAGCAAGAACGTGTCGATGCGGGCGTCGAGGTCGGCGCTGGTCGAGTCGCTGCCGTCGAGGCCATCGAACCGCTCGCGCGCGGTATCCACGGCGAGCGCGCCACCCGGCCCGCCCGCCTCGGCGTAGTCGGCCGCCGCGCTGGCGTTGCGCAGCGTCGAGCGCTGGGCGTCGTGGGCATCGACGTCGACCGGGATCGGGCTGGCGGGCTCCAGCGTGAGTTCGCTGCCCGGTGCCACCCGCCCCTCGACCGCGGGCCCGAGCACAGCCTCGCGCTCGGCGGGTGTCGGGGTGGAGGCCGGCGTCGGCTTGGCCGCCGGCCGCCCGGACGCATGGACGTGCCCCTGCTCGAGCAAGTCGACCGCGATCCGTTCGTAGCGCGTCACCGGCTTCAGCAGGTCGCGAGGCGACGCCCCGCGGCGGTTCGCGCTCATGCGCGCGTAGTTCGCCGACATCGTCCGCACGGCACGCCCCACCTGCTCCTCGAGGTCGCGGCCGATCGCCCGCCCGACGGCGGGATTCCAGGCGTCGTCGCGGCCACCAGGCTGCCGGCCAACCGCACGGGCCCCCTCCACAAGCTCGTCCACCGAGTCCACCAGGCTCTCGAGTGTCCCGGGCATGTACATCGTCGGCAACAGGCCCTCGATCGCGTGCGTCGCGAGCGCGTTGGTGTCGAGTCCCCACGCCAGCTGTGGATCCAGCCAACCATGGGCCTTGGCGGCGAAGACTGCGACCACCTGGGCGCGCACCTCTTGCCAGTGCTCGCCGAGGTACTTGCTGGTCGCACTGTCCGCGTACCGCGGTGCAACCATCGTGACGTCTGCGGCGACCGCCACCGGGGCCTCGGTCTCGACCGCAGCCTCGGCGTCGAGCTCCGCCTGCTGCGCGCGTTCCTGGGCAACCTGCTTCTGGCTTCGCGTGGCGAGCAGCTGAAGCCGCTTGCTGAGGCCGCGATGCTCGGCGAGGAAGTTGACGAGCGCGACCGCGAAGCGATCAGGTGAGCCCTTGTGCGCGCCGCCGCTGACGGCCTCGTAGCGCTGCACGACGGTCTTGCGCTCGTTGAGCGACAGCCGGGTCATCCAGGCGATCACGTCATCGGCGGTGGCCGACTTGTCGACGACGCGCGGCGCGAGCTCCTCCTCGCCGGTGACCGGCGGAACCGCCTGCGGTGCCTTAGCGGCCGCGATCAGCCGCCGCGCTTCTGCGATCGACTCGGCCGCGCGCCCACGCGCGCGGTCACCCGCGGCGCTCGCCAGCGCCGGCGTGCTGCGCGTGCTGGCGAACGTCTCGATCCGGCGCGCGAGGTCGTCCCGCTGCTTGGCCCACTCCTTCGGGTCGACCTCCGCGAGCCGTTTCACCTCGGCGAGGAGCTGCGCCGCCTGCATCGACTCCTTCTGGCCTGCGTCGGCATCGCGCTGCTCGGGTGTCGCAACCTCGGGTTCGTCGAGACGCGACTGTCCGCCGCCGTAGCTGGACGTGTACGACAGCCCCGGCGCAGGTCCACGCGAAACGAACCCACCGCCGCTCACGCGTCAGACTCCGTCACGCTGACCATCCATGCGCCACGGCAGGCGCACACTCCTTGGCGGCGGTCGGGAAAGGCAGGGGGACTCACGGCCGTTCTCGGTGGCACGCCCTGGTTTCGGCCACTCGACTCGGCGGTTGCTTGTCCGCGAGCCTGACCCGCCACCAGGATTGGCTGCACCATCTGCCCCATCCTACGCGACGCCCCCGCAGACCCTTCCATCATCCTCCACGATTTCCACCAAGGCGTCAGGCGCCTTACAACGATTTCGGCACTCCCGCCGGGCGCCTACGGCACCTCGTCAGCCCCGACGTCCGCACGACGCCCTTGGCGTGGAGCGTGACCGCCGCGTCGATGGTGGTCGCGGTCGAGGCGACGTAGGTGCCTGGCTCGATCACGACATGCGCCCGTGCGACGCTGACCCGTTGCAAGGCGACGGCCAGCGTCGAACATGGTGCGGCCCTGCGTGCATTCGCCCGTGAAGGAGCCAGCCAGCGCGACGTAGACGACGTTCACGGCTTCCAGGCAGGTGCCGGCGTCGCAGACGCCGCTGTTGCATTCCGCGTCGGCCCGGCATCGTCGACACTCGTGGTCACCACCGCAGACAGGCATGCCGGCGACGTCACAATCGCTGGCCTCGTGATCGTTGGCGGCGCCGCAGTCCCGGCAACTGTCCGCGACGCAGGTCCCGGCCGGCGCGACACAGATCTCGGGGCGTTGTCGACAGCTCTCCGCGCTATCGTCCGAAGCATCCACAGGGCGTACGTCGCCTGGTCGCTCGAACTGACACGCCACAGGCCCCATCAAGGCCACCAACACCGGGTCCGCACGCGATCCTCACGGCACCTCGTCGGCCCCGACATCCGCGCGGCCGCCCGCCGGGCTCGGTCGCGGGTCGCCGTCGAAGTCGACCGCGGTGTCGCCGGTGGTGCTGCCGGCCTCGGCGTAGCCGCGGGCCATGCTGGTGCTGGTGATGTGCAACGCGGCGGCGGTCGCGCCGTTCTGGTCGAAGAAGCCGACGTCGGCGATGGGGAGCGTCTGCACGCCGGTCCCCGTCGGCGTGTTCATCGGGCCGACGATCGACTGCCGATGCTCGCAGCTCCCGAGCACCTCGACGTCGGTGTTGACGCTACCGTAGATGATGTTGTTCCCGGCGCGGATCATCGTGCCTGAGCAATCGAGCGCACCAGGTCGACCCGGCATCGCGATGTTCTTCCGGATCGTCGAGAACTCGATGCGGCTGTTGGGCATCGTCGGGTTCAGGTCGAGTCCCCCGATCGACTCCATCAAGCCGCCGTTGCCGACGACGATCGCGTTGGTCACATCGATGCGGCCGGCTTCGAGGCGCACGCCGCCCTTGCGATTGCTCGTGATCAGAACGCGGGTCATCGTGAGAAGACAGTCCGATGCGTCGACGCCGCGATCGTCGTTGTCGTCGATCGTGATCCGGGCCAACCGCAGGCTCGCCGTGTTGCTGCACTTGATCCCGTCGGCGTTGCCGCCCCCCCGCGCGCCCCGCACGGTCGCGCCGATGATCGTGACGTTGCCGCCGGTGACGTCGAGGATCTGATCGTTGGTCGACCGCTCGAAGGTCACCCCGTCGGCCCGGATGGTGACGGTGGCGTTGATCGTCGTGGCGCCCGACACCGAGTACGTCCCCGGCGCGACGTTGATGAAGCGCCGCGTCGTGCCGATCGCGGCCAGCGCCTGGGCCATGGTCGAGCACGGCGCGCCGAGGTCGCAGCCGGTGGTCGCGGTGCCGGTGGTCGAGACGTAGGCGACGTCCGCCGCCGCGATGCACGTGCCGCTCTCGCAGACGCCGCTGGTGCACTCGCTGTCGGCGGCGCAGGCGCGGCAGGCGTGGTCGGCGCCGCACACTGGCAGGCCGGTGGCGGTGCAGTCGGCCGACTCCTGGTTGGCGGCGGTGCCGCAGTCGACGCACTCGTCGTTGAGGCAGGTGCTGGCCTCGCCGGTGCAGATGCCGGGGTTGGCGGTGCAGCCGGTCATGCCGTCGATCGCCGGCGGCGCGTCGGGCGGGCACGGGTCGCTGCCGCAGAAGTCGGGGTTGGTCTTGGTGCAGGCGGCGGCGAGCGCCGCCACGGCGAGGAACGGCAGGGTGAGCGAGGCTAGGCGCATGGTTCCCTCGAGGCTGGGAGGCGATCGTCGGACGGAGCCGACGCCACGGTCAAGATCATCGATGAAGCGCGATCGGCGTCACGCCGATCACGCCGCTAGAACGAGCCAGCGACGCCGACCCCGCCGCCGCCCGGGGCGAGCCACGCGGTCGCGGTGCGGGCCGGGGCCTTGCCGCTCTTCAGGTACAGGAACGTGCCGGCGGCGACCGCCGCGACGCCGACCCCGACCAGCGCGTAGCCGCCGGGCGCGCTGTCGAAGTACTCCTGCTGGGTCGGCACCGGGTCCTCGTCCATGGTGATCAGCACCACGCCGCCGATCAGCGCCGCGGCGCCTGCCCCGGCGACGCCGAGCCACAGCCGGTTCTTGCCGCCGCCCCCGCCGCCGCCCCCGCCCTCGGCCTGGAGCGCGACGTCGACCGGCAGCGTCTCGTCCTTCTTGATCTCGATCGGCTTGGTCTGGGTCCGGTAGCCGGACAGCTCGACGGTGACGGTGTGCGGCCCGGTGCGCAGGCCCTGCTCCCACGGCGTCTTGCCGGCCGGGGTGCCGTCGATCAGCACCCGCGCGCCCGGCGGCGTGCTGGCGATCTTGACGATGCCGGTGCCCTGCCCCTGCACCGCGAACAGCGCCTCGGCCAGATCCTCGGCGGTCGGCCCCAGCGTGTCGTTGCGGCAGGCCCGGCAGAACACGCTCTGCGCGACGATCGCCTTGCCGCCGGCGCCGTACAGCCAGCCGGTCAGCTTGATCTCGTCGGTCTGGGCCTTGGTGTCGTGGTGGACCTCGACCATCACGAACAGCGTGTGGTCGGCCTTGAGCTTGGCCACCGCGGCCTCGGCGCAGCCCTGGTCGGTCAGCACGAAGCAGTCGACCAGCTTGCCCTCGACGCTCTGGTCCTTGGTGCCGACCGCGACCTCGTAGCCGCGGCCGGTCAGCCACGGCGCCAGCGTGGTCTCGATGACCGGCTGCTTGGCCGGCTCACCGGAGACGATCAGCGCGAGCGAGCCGGCGCGCGCCGGCACCGCCAGCGCGACGAGGACGAGGGGGACCAGGGCCAGGCGAAGCGAGCGCATGCGAGGCGGTGATCATACACAGGTCGTCGTCGGGCCGCGCCTTTTCGGCGCCGACGTCGCCTCACCCGTGACGGGTGTCGTCGCTGGCCCGACCGTGGCGCGCCCGTGGCAAGCTGCGGCGGTGGAGTACGATCTGATCGAGACCGACGGCGTGCCGATCCGCGCATGGGTGCACGGGGTCCAGCTCGAGGCGGCGGCCCGTCGCCAGCTGGAGAACGTGGCCAAGCTGCCGATCGTGTTCCACCACGTCGCGGCGATGCCCGACGTCCACTGGGGCATCGGCGCCACGGTCGGCAGCGTGATCGCGACCGACGGCGCGATCATCCCGGCCGCGGTCGGCGTCGACATCGGCTGCGGCATGATGGCGGTCGAGACCTCGCTCACCGCCAGCGACCTGCCCGACAACCTCCACGGCGTCCGCACCGCGATCGAGGCCGCGGTGCCGCACGGGCGCAGCGACAACGGCGGCAAGTTCGATCGCGGGGCGTGGCGCCGCGGCCTGCCGCCGCGGGTCGCCGAGGCCTGGACCGCGCACGCGGGCGGCTACGACGAGCTGATCGAGCGCCACCCCAAGCTCGGCCGCGGCAACGACGTCAACCACCTGGGCACGCTGGGCACCGGCAACCACTTCATCGAGGTCTGCCTCGACGAGCGCGACCGGGTGTGGGCGATGCTGCACTCGGGATCGCGCGGCGTCGGCAACCGCATCGGCACGTACTTCATCGAGCTGGCCAAGCGCGACATGCGGCGCGCGATCAAGCAGCTGCCCGATCAGGACCTGGCCTACCTGCGCGAGGGCAGCGAGCACTTCGACGACTACGTCGCCGCGGTCGAGTGGGCGCAGGCCTACGCCGCCGCCAACCGCCGGCTGATGATGGACGCGGTGCTGGCGGTGCTGGCCGAGCACGTCCGGCCCCTCACGCGCGGCGAGCACGCGGTCAACTGCCACCACAACTACGTCGCGCGCGAGCGCCACTTCGGCAAGGACGTGCTGATCACCCGCAAGGGCGCGGTGCGCGCGCGGCTGGGCGACCTGGGCATCATCCCCGGCTCGATGGGCGCGCGCTCGTTCATCGTCCGCGGCAAGGGCAACCCCGACAGCTTCTGCTCGTGCAGCCACGGCGCCGGCCGGGCGATGAGCCGCAACGACGCCAAGCGGCGGTTCTCGGTCGCCGACCACGCCGCCGCCACCGCCGGCATCGAGTGCCGCAAGGACGCCGAGGTCATCGACGAGACGCCGGCGGCGTACAAGCCGATCGACGCGGTCATGGCGGCGCAGGCCGACCTGGTCGAGATCGTCCACACGCTGCGTCAGGTGGTGTGCGTGAAGGGCTGACGCGCGCTACCGAACGACTTCGGTCTTGGCGCTGGCCAGCCGCTTGCTCGTCGCGGCGGCCTTGTCGGCGACCATCTGATCGACCGCGTCGAGCACCGGCTTCAAGCGGGCGTTCATCTCGGCGGCGGTGGCCCAGCGATCGCCGGCGCGGTAGGCCAGGCCGCGCGTGATCGCCTCGTCGAGCGGCGCCGGCACCGCCGGCACCAGCTCGCTGACCGCCGGCGGCGCGGTCATGCGCTCGAAGCCCTCGAACGGCAGGCGGCCGGTCAGCATCTCGTACAGGCTGACCGCCACCGAGAACAGATCGCAGCGGTGGTCGATGTCGCCGCCGGCCAGCTGCTCGGGCGGCATGTACGCCGGGGTGCCGGCGATCACCGACTGCTTCTTGCCCTCGGCCAGCGACTTGGCCAGGCCGAAGTCCATCAGCTTCACCAGCCCCTCCTCGGTGCGCATCATGTTGGCCGGCTTGATGTCGCGGTGGATGATCTGCTTGCCGTGGGCGTAGGCCAGCGCGTCGAGCACCTGCTTGGCGATGCGCACGCACTCGATGATCGTCAGGCCCGGGCCCTTGGTCATCAGCGCCTCGACCGACTGGCCCTCGATGAACTCCATGCACAAGAAGGCGCGGCCCTGGAGGTAGCCGGTGTCGTGCACGGTGACGATGTTGGGGTGGTTGAGCGCGGCGACGGCGCGCGCCTCGCGCTGGAACAGCTCGCGGATGCCGGGCTGGGTCGACAGCTCCTCGGACAGGAACTTCAGCGCGACGTCGCGCTCGAGCGCGGTGTCGTAGGCGCGGTACACCACCGCCATGCCGCCGCGGCCCAGCTCGCCGCGCAGCTGGTAGCGCTCGCGGCCCGGGGCCGCGTCGCTCTCGGCCAGGCGCGTGACCTTGCCCAGCGCCTTCTTCCACGCGCGGATCTCCTCGGCGCGCTTCCACGCGTCGCGGTAGGCCGGCGAGGTGTCCTCGACCGCGTCGAACGCCGCCAGCGCGTCGTCGTAGTTGCCGTGGGCCAGGTAGTACAGGCCGAGCCGGTAGTAGACCTCGATGTTGCCGAGGTCGCAGGGTCGCCCGCCGGTGAACCGCTTGAGCGCGTCGAGGGCGACGCCGTGGCGCGCCGCCAGCACGGCGCTGTCGTCGAGCAGCCCGGCCACCAGCGGCGCCTGCTCGAGGCCGATCACGCGGAGCTCGGTGCGCACGACGTGCGACGGCGACGCGCCGGCCTCGGGCAGCGCCGACAGCTCGACCCGGCGCTTGAGCTGCTGCGCGGCGGCCTCGGCCACCTGCGAGGCCAACAGCTCGATCTGCGTCGGATCGAGGTTCGAGCCCGGGCCCTGCAGGGTCTTGGGCCGCGGCGCCGGCGCCGGCGCTGGCAGCGCCAGGCCGCGCAGCCGCTCCTCGACGTCGCGGTACGGCCCGACGATCGCCTGCAGCTGCTCGAAGTACTCCTGCGCGCGCGCGGCGTCGCCGCCGGCGGCGGTCAGCTTGGCGCGCTGGTAGTGCCACTCGGCGGTGGCCTTCGACAGCGGCCGCCCGCCCAGCTCCCGCTCGACGTAGCCGAGCGCGACCTTGGGCGACAGCTCGCCGATGCGTTCGAGGAAGCTGTCGGGCCGGGGCGAGGCCTTGGCGACGTCGACCCACGCCACCGCGGCGCGCTCGAGCTCGCCGGCCAGCTCGTACAGCTCGGCGGCGCGCTGGTGGTTGCCGCGCCGGGCCACCAGCGGCGCGGCGCGCCCGGGCTGGCCCAGGACGTTGACGTACAGGTGCACGGCCTCGTCCTCGAGGCCGGCGTCGGCGTAGATCTCGGCGGCCCGGGCCAGCTCACCCTCGGCCAGCAGCGCGTCGGCGGCGTCGCGGGCCTGGCGCTGCAGCTCGACCTTCGCGGCGTCGGTGGTCGCGCCGGCGCTGGCCGCCTGGCGGTAGCGCGCCTCGAGCTCGTGGGCCCGCGAGCGCGGCGGGTCGCTCGCGCCGCGGGCGCGCGGCGCGGCCGCCGGCGCCAGGTGCGCGGCGCGCAGGTCGTCGGCCTTGGGCCCCATGCCGGCGCGCTGGTAGAAGTGGACCGCGCGCTCCCAGTTGGCCGCGCGCTCGTACAGCTCGGCGGCCTGGCGCAGGTCGCCGCGCTTGACCGCAATCGCCGCCGCGTTCTCGGGCTCCTGCGCCCGCAGGTACAGGTCGAACGCCACCGCGAAGTCGCCGGCGTCGGCGGCCATCCGCGCGGCCTCGCCGTGGCGCCCGCGCTTGACCAGCGCGTCGCGGGCCGCGGTGCCGCCGCCGCGCCGGCTCAGCACCAGCACGCCGACCAGCAGCGCCAGCACGACGCCGACCGCGGCCAGCCCGCCGGGCGAGGTCAGCGCGTCCATCAGGTCACCACCAGGAGCGCCTCGCTGGGCGCGATCAGGTTGCGCGCCATCAGCACGCCGGCGTAGCGGCGGAACGGCAAGAGCGCGCCGGCGTCGACCGCCTGCTTCTCGATGTCGCCCAGCGAGCTGCCGGCCATGAGCATGTTGCGGGCGTTGTCCTTCAGCTCGAACGCCTCGAGCACCGCGACCCGGCCGCTCCAGCCGGTGCCGTTGCACTCGCCGCAGCCGACCGCGCGCGGCATCGGCACCGGCGCGGCTTTGTCGGCCAGGCCGCGCGCCGCCAGGCTGTCGAGCAAGAGCGGCGGCGGCACCTCGGTCTTGACGCAGCGCGGGCACAGCTTGCGCGCCAGCCGCTGCACCAGCACCAGCGCCAGCGACTGCGCGATCAGCGGCCGCGGGCAGCCGAGGTTCTCGAGCCGCTGCAGCGCGGCGATCGCGGTGTTGGCGTGCATCGAGGTGAGCAGCAGGTGCCCGGTCATCGCCGCCTCGAGCGCGAGCTGCGCGGTGTCGCCGTCGCGCACCTCGCCGACCATGATCACGTCGGGATCCTGGCGCAGCATGCCGCGCAGGATCCGCGCGAAGCCGAGGTCGACCGCGTGGTTGACCTGGACCTGGGTCGCCCCGCCCAGCCGGTACTCGATGGGATCCTCGACGGTGACGGTGTTGGTGTCGGGGCGCGACTTCTTGCGCTCGTTGAGGCAGGCGTACAAGGTCGAGCTCTTGCCCGAGCCGGTGGGGCCGGCGACGACGATCGCGCCGTACGGCCGATCGAGCGCGGCGCGCACGATGGCCAGCGTCTTGGGCTCGACGAAGATCGACTCCAGCGGCCGCAGCATGTTGGCGGCCTCGAACAGCCGCAGCACGACCTTCTCGCCGCGCAGGGTCGGCATCGTCGCGACCCGCAGGTCGATCTCGCGCCGCCCGACCCGCAGCCCGATGCGGCCGTCCTGGGGCAGCCGTCGCTCGGTGATGTCGAGGCCGGCCAGCACCTTGAGCCGCGCCACCAGGCCCTTGGCGAACGACTGCGCCACCAGCGTCTCCCAGTCCTGCAGCGCGCCGCCGACCCGGAACCGCACCTTGACCCCGGTCGGCTCGCCCTCGATGTGGACGTCGGACGCCTGGCGATCGATCGCCGCGCAGATCAGCCGGTTGGCCAGCTGCACCACCTCGTCGCCGATGACGTTGACCTGCTTGGTCGGCGCCTCGTCGACGTTGATCTCGTACTGCAGGCTCTCGGGCGTGGTCACCGGCGCGAGCTGGCGGTTCGACACCGCGGGATCGATGCGCAGCCGGACGAAGGCCTCGTTGAAGTCGTCGGCCGAGATCGCGACGAACTGCAGGTCGACGGTGGTCAGCAGCCGGCGCAGCTCGTTCTGGGCCGGGCCGTTCCACGGGTCGACCATGCCGACGGTCAGCGCCTTGCCGCGCAGCTCGAGCGGCAACAGCCGCTGCATCGCGATGGTGCGGGCCGGGATGACCTGCAGGAGCTTGTCGTTGATCTCGTAGGCCGAGACCCGGACCATGCGCGGGCTGCCGTCGTCGGCGGGCGCGGGGGCCGCGGCCACGACCGGCGTGGCGGTCGCCACCGGCGGCGGCGAGGTGCCGTGGCCGCCGCGCAGCGCCGCCACCGACGCCTGCACCGAGCGCATCGCGGTCCGCCGGGCCAGCGCGTGGGCGAACGGCGCGACCTTGCCCAGGAGCTGGGCCATCACCTCCTTGCCGATGGTCAAGGTGGTGCACGCCTCGACGGCGTGGATCTCGTGGGACTGCGCGGTGCCCAGCAGCGCCGCGACCTCCCCGAAGAAGTCGCCGACGCGCAGCTCCTCGAGCACGGCGGCGGCGCCGGTCGACGCGTTGACCTGGCGCACCGCGGCCCGGCCCGCGACCAGCACGCCGATCCCGGCGTCGGGGCTGCCGGCGCGGACGATCGTCGCGCCGGCGTCGTGCTCGGCGGCCGGCAGGTGCGGCGCGACCTTGTCGATCAGCGCGCGGTCGACCTGCCGGAACAGCGCGGTCGAC
The DNA here is from genome assembly GCA_016707895.1 of Myxococcales bacterium. GTDB lineage: Bacteria > Myxococcota_A > Polyangia > Haliangiales > Haliangiaceae > UBA2376. Next base: position 306,647 of record JADJGV010000010.1, read on the forward strand.
GACAGGAACTCCGCGATCGCGCCGACCGACAGCGTGACTGGACGCGACCCCGGCGGCATCCCCGAAATTCTACCTTCGGTCGGCGCGCGCTCGCCAGTCCGCGGGCGACCGACCTACTCGAGATACGGATCGTGGCAGACCGTCTCGAGGTTGTGGCCGTCGGCGTCGAGCACGAACGCCCCGAAATAGTGCGGGTGGTACATCGGCCGCACGCCGGGGGCGCCGTTGTCTTTCGCACCCGCGGCCAGCGCCGCGTCGTAGAACGCGCGGACCACGCTGCGGCTGGCGGCACGGAGCGCGACGTGCTGCTTCTGCGCCGACGGGTCGCCCTTGATCAGCCACAGGTCGGGCTTGCCCTTCTCGCCCAGGCCGACGGCGCCGGGGAACTTCATGAGGATCTCGTAGCCCAGCGGGGCCAGCGCCGCGGCGTACAGCGCCGAGGCTGCCTCGGGGTCGGTCACGTAGATGCTGACGTGGTCGATCATGCGCGGACCATACGACCGGGCGCGCCGGCGGTCACGCGCGGGCGTCGCTCATCCGCACACCGCGGCGATCTGATCGGCGGGCAGCCCGTACTCGGCCAGCACCTCGCGGCTGTGGGCGCCCAGCGTGGGCGGCAGCCGCGGCGCGGCCGGGGTGCCCAGCGGCGTGCGGACCTGGGCGATCGGACCGAGCGCGCCGCCGTCGAGGGTGAAGAACACCTCCCGGGCGACGTGCAGCGGGTGCGCGGCCAGCTCGTCGAGCTCGAGCACCGGCTCGCAGCAGCAGTCGTGGGCCGCCAGCACGCCGAGCCATTCGTCGCGGGTGCGGGTGGCGAGCACGGCGGCGATCTCGGCGCGGATCTGGGCCTGCCGCGCCGGCGGCGCCACCAGCTCGCTGACGTCGGGCTTGCGGCCGATGGCGGCGCAGAACGCCACGTAGAACTTGGGCTCCAGCGCGCCGACCGACAGGTAGCGGTCGTCGGCGGTGCGGTAGACGCCGTAGCAGGCGACGCCGCCGTTGAGCGTCTCGGCGCCGCGGGTCGGCCGCGCGCCGCAGTCGAGGTTGCCCAGCTCGGCGGCGAGCAGCGCCAGCGCGCCCTCGGTCATCGAGATGTCGAGGTGCGCGCCCCGGCCGGTGCGCTCGCGGCCGAGCAGCGCGGCCAGGATGCCGGTGGCGCTCCACAGCGCGCCGCCGGCGAGATCGGCGATCTGCACGCCGGGCATCGCCGGGCCGTGGCCGGGGGCCTCGGCGCCCATCGCCAGCACGCCGGCCAGCCCGACGTAGTTGAGATCGTGGCCGGCCTTGTGCGCGTAGGGGCCGGTCGCGCCGTAGCCGCTGATCGAGCAGACGACGATCTTGGGGTTGCGCGCGGCCAGCACGTCGTAGCCGAGCCCGAGCTTGGCCATCACGCCGGGGCGGAAGCTCTCGACGACGACGTCGGCCGAGGCGACCATCTGCAGGAGCGCGGCGTGGTGCGCCGGCTGCTTGAGATCGAGCGCGAGCGAGCGCTTGCCGCGGTTGACCGCGAGGTAGCGCCCGGCGACGCCGCCCTTGGTCGGCGGGAACACCCGCAGGTAGTCGCCGACCTTCGGGTCCTCGATCTTCACGACGTCGGCGCCGAGATCGGCCAGCACCATCGTGAGGAACGGGCCCGGGAGCAGGCGCGACAGGTCGAGCACGCGGATGCCTTCGAGGAACGGCTGCACGCCGCGATCTTGCCTCATCAGCGCGCGATCAACACGTCGCTCGCGAGCAACTCGTCGACGATCTCGGTGGCGTCGGCGGCGTCGAGGCCGAGCGCCCGCCCGGCCGCCTCGAGCGCGGCCCGCGGCTGCGGCGCCTGCGCCGCCGTCAGCAGCCCCGCCAGGCCCTCGGCCAGCACCTCGGCAGTGCTGGCGCCGTCGGCGGCGACCGCGATCAGCACGACGCACGGCGGGCCGTCGACCGGCGCCGGCAGCGGCGTCCCGGCGGCGGCAGCGCCGCGCACCGCGTCCCACCACGCCAGCGCGCCCTCGGTGGTGGTCACCAGCGCCGCGCCCGGCGCCAGCGCGACGGTGCCGGCGGCGCCGCGCGGCCCGCCCAGCCCGCGCCGCCCGCGGGCCACCGCGGCCTCGAGCGCGACCAGCGTCGCCTGCGCGGCGTCGGCGCCCTCGGCGAGCCACCCGGCGTAGGCCAGCGTCATCACGCCGCGCGCCTCGACGCAGCCGTGCCACGCCGGGCTGGCGAAGAACTCGGCCGGATCGCGACCGGCGGCGCGGGCCCACGCGGTGGCCGCGGGCAGCTCCTCGGCCAGCGCGAGCAGCGCCCGCGCCTGCCGCGTGACGTCGGTGGCGTAGGCGCGCCGGTCGGGGCGCACCACCCAGCCGCGCTCCTCGGCGGTCAGATCGGTGGCGGCCAGCGCCGCCGCGGGATCGGCGTAGACCGCGTCGCGGAACCGCGGATCGAACAGCATGCGCACGACGACGCGCTGCACGCCGGCCGCGCTCACCGCCACACCTCGGCGACCTGCGCGAACGGCGCGACGCACGCGGCCAGCGGGTTGCGCTCGCACTCGAACACCACCGCCTTGAGGTTGGGCGCGCGCGCGGCGACGTGGCGGTAGATGTCCCAGGTCGCGGGCAAGAGCCGCGGCACGTGATCGTCCTCGACGAACCGGTAGCCGTCGACCTCGCCCTCGGTGCCGCCGGCGACGTGCAGCTCGACGACGCGGTCGAGCGGGAAGGCGTCGAGCCCGTCGGTCGGCGCGCGGCCCATCACGCGCTGGTAGATCGCCAGGTGCGCGCAGTCGAGCAAGAGCCCGGTGTCGGCGCGCTCGCAGACCCGGGCGAAGAACGGCATCAGGTCGAGGTCGCCGACGAACACCTGCCCGGGCGGCGTCTCGGGCAGCACCTCGAAGCCGGTGGCCTCGCGCAGCGCGACGATGCCGTCGGCCAGCGCGTCGGCCGCGCTGGCGGTGAGCACCGGCGGCAACAGCAGCATGTGGTTGCGATCGCGGGCGCCGAAGTGCCACCAGCCGGCGTCGCCGCACAGCCAGGCCGCGCCGGCGCCCCGCGCCAGGCGGGTCAGCGCGGCCAGCCACGTCGGGTCGAGGTCGTCGGGCTCGTCGAGGTTGACGTCGAGGAAGTGGTAGGTGGTCGGCAGGCCGGCGGCGACCCAGCGCGCCGCGTGGGCGTCGAGGCCCTTGGCCACCTCGACCCCGAGTTCGAGGAAGCCCGCGTAGGCCGGGTGGGCCGCGCGCAGCGCCGCCACGTCGAGCGCGCCCGGCGCGTCGCCGGCGCCGTACTCGGTGGACACCCCGAGCCCCAGGCGCGGCAGCGACCGGACACGCTCGGCGAAGCGACTCATCGCGGTGGGCAGCCTAGCAGTGTTGTAGACTCGATGGGCATGGACGCGACCATCGCCGAGCGGATGAGCGAGCAGCACGAGGCGATCGACGCCCGGCTGGCCACGACGGCGATGCACCTCGACGCCGGCCGGCTGGCGATGGCCGCCGACGCCGCGGCCGCGCTGGCCGCGGCGCTGCGCCAGCACGCCCACGTCGAGGAGGCCCACCTGTTCCCGGCGTTCGCCAGCTCGCCGGTGGCCGACCTCGACGTGCTGGCGACGATGCACGCCCAGCACGCGGAGATCGCCGAGCTGGTGGCCGCGCTGTCGGCCGCCGCCGCCGCCCACGATCAGGGCCACGCGCTGCAGGCCAAGGCGGCGCTGCACGCCGCGCTGGGCGCCCACGACGACGAGGAGGAGCTGCTGTGCGCCGCCCTCGATCGCTCGCTCGACGCCGCGGCCCGCGCCGCGCTGCTGGCCCAGCTCGCGCGCTGACGCCGGCCGGCTACGGCGCGGCGATCGCCGCGGTCGCCCACGCGGCGCCGCCGCCGTCGGAGCGCACGATCGCGACGACGTGGCCGGTCCGCGCGTCGTCGGGGGCCAGGGTCAGCGTCGCCGCGGCGGTCTCGCTGTGGGTCAGCGCGCCGGTCGAGGTCAGCCAGTCGAACGCCAGCTCGTCGGCCGGCGTCACGCCGCCCAGGGTCAGCGCGACGTCGCGGTCGAACGCCACCGGCGCGGGGGTGTCGGTCGCGGCCACGCCGTCGACGTGGATGACCGGCGTCGGCGGGTTGACCAGCGCCTCGCCCAGCCGCACCTGCTTGGTCGCGACGTGATCGACGCCGGCGATGGTCACGATCGTCCCCAGCGTGATCGCCAGCGGCTGGTCGTCGGTCAGCCCGGCGGCGGCGCGGGCCGCGGCGATCGCGGCGGCGTCACCGGCGGTCACGGTCCAGCCGCCGCCGCCCGGCGCGACGGTCACCACCGCGGCGTCGGCGGAGTCCGCCAGCCCGACCAGCCGCGGCGCGACCACCGTCGGCGCGCCGGCGTCGTCGACCACCAGCGCGTCGACCGTGGCGACCCCACCCGGCGCCAGGCCCGGCGCCGACAGCCGCACCGCCAGCACCCGCGCGTGGTCCAGCTCCCAGCGCTGGCTGAGGTCGTTGCAGCCGGCCAGCGCCGCGGCCAGCACCACCAGGATCGCGGTCCGCATCACAGCTCTCCCCGCAGGCCGATCGACGGCACGATGGGCAGCCCGGCGATCTCGGCCCGCTGCGAGTAGTCGAAGTTGTACTGGTACTGCTCGACCTTGGCGTTGAGGTACGCGTTGCTCACGTCGAGGAACGCCGACAGCGTCCAGTCCTCGAAGCGCCAGAAGTGATCGACGCGCAGATCGAGCTGGTGGTGCGACGGCAGCCGCTCGGAGTTGACCTCGCCGTTGATCGGCAGGAACAGATCCTGGTCGCTGTCGTAGAACGCGCCCAGCACCGGCGTGGTCGGCTGGCCCGAGGTGTAGGTCCACTTGCCGCCGAACTGCCAGCGCTTCGAGCGCGTCTTGTACGACACCGCGGCCACCAGATCGTGGGTCTGGTCGTAGTCGAACAGCCGCTCGACGGCGGTCGCGGTGTCGCGCCGGGTCGAGCGCGACAGCGAGTACGACAGCCAGCCGAACCAGCGCTCGGTGCGGTAGCTGCCGAGCAGGTCGACGCCGTAGCTGCGCCCGCGGCCCTGGTTGCGCAGCTGGCCCATCGGGTCGCGGGTGATCATGTCGGTGCGCTCGGTGTCGTAGACCGTCAGCTGCACGTTGCCGTGGCGGCCGATCGTGCGCTCGCCGCCGAGCGTCAGCTGGGTCGCGCTCTCGGGCTCGAGCGCCGGCGTCAGCAGCTCGCCCTGGAACTCGGCGGGGCGCGTGTAGCGGCCGGCGGCCAGGCGCAGCTTGGTGCGCGCGTCGGGGCGGGCGGTCAGCTCGCCGCGCGGCTGCACCGGGTAGGCGCCGTTGCGCACGAACGCGTCGACGCGGACGCCGGCCGAGAACCGCAGCGTCGGCGCCAGGCTGGCCTCGATGGCGCTCCACGCGGCGAGGTCGGTCAGCCAGACCGTGTCGTCGAAGGTCTGCAGCGGGCCGTCCATGCCGGTGTCGGCCTCGCCCTCGTCGCGGCCCTGGTTCAGGCTCAGCTCGATCGTGGCGCGGCGCGGATCGAACTCGGCGCCGCCGCGCACGACGACGTCGGTCAGGCCGGCCAGCGTCGGGTAGCGCTTGCTGACCTCGGCGCGCCCGGCCACCGACAGCTGGGTGACCTTCAGGAACTGGTCGCTGAACTCGAACGACACGCCCTGGGCCAGCGTCGACAGGCCGGCGTCGATGGTCAGGCCGTGATCGCCGCGCCAGTAGCCGGCGGCGATCGCGCGGATGAACTTGGTGTCGGCGCGGAACTTGAACTCCTCGGCGGTCTGGTCGTCGGTGGCGACCAGCTCGGTCAGGTCGTCGCTGCCGACGACGGTCAGCGCGCCGCGCAGCCGATCGGACACGTCCCAGTCGGCGCGGATGATGCCGTCGTAGTAGCGCGGCGCGGTGACCAGCCCGACCTCGGGCGGCAACAGCGCCGGCAGGTACGCGTCGATGTACGAGCGGCGGAACGACACCAGCAGCTTGCCGTCGTCGCCGATCGGGCTCGACCCGAGCACGCTGGCGTCGATCACCGACACCTCGCTGACGCCCTCCACCTTGTCACCGCCGCCGCGCGACGTGACGCTGACGATGCCCGACGACGCGCGGCCGTACTTCACGTCGAAGCCGCCGGGCAGGTAGTCGAGGCCGGCCACCGCGCGGGTCGGGATGATCGAGCGGTTGAGGAAGTGGTAGAGCTGCGGGATGTCGAAGCCGTCGAGGAGGATGCGCGAGTCCTCGGGGGCCGAGCCGCGGATGATCACGCCCTGGTTGCCGCCGCCGCCGAACCCCGACGGGTCGGTCACGCCGGGCAGCGCGTCGAGCGACGCCAGCAGATCGCCGCCGGTGCCGGGCAACGTCGCCAGCTCCTCGCGGGTCAGGCTGACCGCGCCGGCGACCTCCTTGGGCTTGGTGTCGGTCAGCTCGATGACCTCGCCGACCGTGGCCAGCGGCACCAGCTCGACGTCGATCGCGCCGTCGCCCTCGATCGCGACCAGCGCCGCCTCGAACCCGGGCGCGTCGATGACGAGCACGTCGCCGGGCGCCACCGCGATCGCGAACTGACCCGCGGCGTCGGTGGTGGCGGTCACGCCGCCGGGATCGGTGCGCACGGTGGCCCCGGCGATCGGCCCGCCGGTGCGATCATGGACCACGCCGAGCGCGGTGGCCGAGGTCGGCGCGGCGGGCGGGGGTGCGGGGGCCTGCGCGGCGCTCGGCCGGACCGCGGCGCCGAGCACGCTCAGCGTGGCCAGCGGCAAGGTGACGAACAGACGACGTAGCATCACGGGTTGGACTCTCGATGGCCGGGGTGGGTTACGAGCCGGCCGAGCCGGTAGCGCAGTATGGTGCGGGCGGCGGCGAGCTGGTAGTCGGCGTCGGCCGCGTCGCCCAGGGCCTGGGTCAGCGCGTCCTGAGCGTCGGTCAGCTCGGCCGAGGTCCCGAGCCCGGCGGCGGAGCGCGCCTCGGCCTGGCGGAGCTGCTCGCGGGCGGCGGCGACGCTGGCCGCGGCGGCGCCCTGCTGGGCCTTGGCGGCGGCGATGTCGAGGCGCGCCGCGCTCAGCTGCGCCCGCAACCCGAGCAGCCGGTCCGCGAGCTCGGCGTCGGCCGCCCGCAGGGTGGCGTCGGCCGCGCGCAGCCGCGCCCGGCGCGCGCCGCCGTCGTAGAGCTGCCACGACAACGTCACGCCGGCGCTCCAGGCGCCCGCGACGCGGCGGTCGTCGGGCGGGACCCCGTACGTGCCGAGGGCGTCGACGCCGGCGCTCGCGGTCGCGGCCAGGGTCGGGCGGGTGGCGAGGCGCGTCGCCTCGCGGGCCTGTGCGCTGGCGACGCGCTCGGCGTTCAGCCGCGCCAGCTCGGGATCGGCGCGGACCGCCTCGGCGACCAGCCCCTCGAGCGCGGCGTCCTCGTCGACGAGCGGCGCCGGCCACGGGGTGGTGAACGTCGCGTCGGCCGGCAGGTCACCGGCGATCGCCTGCGCCAGGGCGGCGATGGCCTGGGCCCGCGCGTTGTCGGCGCGGACCTCGGCGACCCGGGCGCTCGCGACCCGGGCGTCGGCCTGGGCGACGTCGATCGAGGTCTTGCTGCCGGCCACCACCAGGCGGCGCGCCTCGTCGAGGTGGCGGCGCTCGGCGACGCTCGCGGCGCGCCGGATCTGCAGCCGGGCCTCGGCGCCGAGCACCTCGACGTAGGCCTGCTCGACCTGCTGCAGCACCGCGCGCTCGGCCTGGGTGAAGGCCACCTCGCGGGCCGCGACCGTCGCCGCGGCGGCCCGGCGCCGGGCCGCGCGGAGGCCGAAGTCCCAGATGCGCCAGCTCGCGGTGACGTTGCCGGCCAGGGCCTGGGCGGGGTCGGTCAGCGCGATCCCGGCCCGCGCGCCGACGCTGTAGCTCGCGGTGGCGGCCACCGTCGGGCGCGCCTCGACGTCGACCAGCTCGATCTCGGTGGCCGCCGCGTCGACCCGGGCCCGCGCGCCGGCCAGGCTCGGGTGCGCCGCCAGCGCGCGCGCGATCGCGTCGTCGAGCGTGACCGGCTCGGCGGCCGCGGGGCGTGGCGCGGCGACGGCCAGCGCGATCGCCAGCGAGACGACGGACCAGCGACGCTCACTCATGGCGCAACGCCTCGATGGGGTCGAGCGCGGCCGCCCGCCGCGCGGGGAAGTAGCCGAAGCCGACGCCGACGGCGACCGAGAACGCCACCGCCAGCACCACCACCCACGGCACGATCGCGAACGGCAGGCCGAGCGCGCTGCACAGGAGCGCCGAGCCCACCAGCCCAGCCACCAGGCCGATCAGCCCGCCCAGCGTCGACAGCACCACCGCCTCGACCAGGAACTGGAACAGCACCTCGCGGCCCAGCGCGCCGATCGACAGCCGGATCCCGATCTCGCGGGTCCGCTCGGTCACCGACACCAGCATGATGTTCATGATCCCGATGCCGCCGACCAGCAGGCTGACCGCGGCGATCGCGGCCAGCAGCGCGGTCAGGATCCCGGTGACCGTGCCGAGCGTCTTGGTGATCTCCTTCATGTCCTGCACCATGAAGTCGTCGGCCTGGCCGGGCTGGATCCGGCGCCGCTGCCGCAGCAGCTGCTCGATCTGGGTCTTGGCCCGCGTGGTCGAGCGCTCGTCGATCGCGCTGACGAACACCGCGCCGAGATCGGTGGAGCCGGTCAGGCGCCGCTGCACCGCGAGCAGCGGCATGACGATCAGATCGTCCTGATCGCCGCCGAGCGTGGCCGAGCCCTTCGACACCAGCACGCCGACGACGGTGCACGAGAGGCGGTCGACCCGCAGCGTGGCGCCCAGCGGGTCCTGGTTGCGGAACAGCTCGCGCCGCACGGTCTCGCCGATCACGCAGGCCAGCGCGCCGGCCTGCAGCTCGGCGTCGGTGAAGGCCCGGCCGCGCGCGATCGCGTAGCTCCGCACGCCGAAGTAGGCGTTGGTCGAGCCGGTGGCCAGGGTGTTGTGGTTGTGGTTGCCGACCACCGCCAGCACGCTCTTGCTGGCGGCCGGCGCCACCTGCCCGACCGCCGACGCCGCGGCGGCGATCGCGGCCGCGTCGGCCGAGGTCAGCGGCGGCGCGGTCGCGGCGATCGGCCCGCGGCGCTCGCTGCCGGGCATCACGATCAACAGGTTCGAGCCGAGCTTGCCGATGTCGATCGTCACCTTGCGCGACGCGCTGTCGCCGATGGTCACCATCAAGATCACCGCGGCGACGCCGATCACGATGCCGAGCCCGGTGAGGATCGAGCGCATCGTGTTGCGCCGGACCTCGCGCACCGCCATCACCAGCGTGCTGCCGATGATCATCACGCCGCCCTCCGCAGGTCGCGCTCGACCACGCCGTCGCGGAAGTGGATCGCGCGGGTGGTGTACGCGGCCATCTCGGGCTCGTGGGTGACCATCACGATCGTGATGCCGCGGTCGCGGTTGAGCCCGACCAGGAGCTGCATGATCTCGTCCTTGCGGACGGTGTCGAGGTTGCCGGTCGGCTCGTCGGCGAGGAGCAGCGCCGGATCGGTGACGATGGCGCGGGCGATCGCGACCCGCTGCTGCTGGCCGCCGGAGAGCTCGGCCGGGGTGTGGCCGGCGCGGTCGGCCAGGCCGACCTCGGCCAGCGCCCCCAGCGCCCGCCGTCGTCGCTCGCGGCGGCCGATGCCGCGGTACACCAGCGGCAGCTCGACGTTCTCCAGCGCCGAGGTGCGCGCCAGCAGGTTGTAGCCCTGGAACACGAAGCCGAGGTAGTGGCGGCGGAACCGCGCCAGCTGATCGCGATCGAGCGCGCCGACGTCGACGCCGCGGAAGAAGTAGCTGCCGGTGGTCGGGCGATCCAGGCCACCCAGCACGTTCAGGCAGGTCGACTTGCCCGAGCCGCTGGGCCCCATGACGGCGACGAACTCGCCCTGCGCGATGTCCAGCGTCGCGCCCGCCAGCGCGAACACCTCGGCGTCGCCCTTGCCGTAGCGGCGGGTCACGTCGATCAGCTCGAGCAGCGTGGTCACGTGCCCGCCTTGGTGTCGACCAGCACCGCGGCGCCTGGCGCCAGGCCGCCGCCCTTGACCTCGGTGCGGGTGCCGTCGCTGGCGCCCAGCTCGACCACCACCGCGGCCGGCTTGCCCAGCGCGCCATCGGCGCCGCGGACCGGCGCCAACCACACCCGCCCGGCGCCGGCGGCGATCGGCGGCGCGGTGGCGCCAGGCGGCGTGAAGCGCAGCGCCGCGTCGGGCACCAGCACGACGTCGGGCCGCACGTCGGTGGTGATGGTCGCGGTCGCGGTCATGCCCGGCCGCAGCAACAGCTCGTGGTTGTCGACCTCGAGCTGGGCCTCGTAGGTCACCACGCTCTGCGAGATCGTCGGCTGGTTGCTCAGCCGCACGACCTTCGATGGGAAGCCGCGGCCGAGGTAGGCGTCGACGGTGAACGTCGCCGGGTTGCCGTCGCGGACCCGGCCCACGTCGGCCTCGTCGATGTCGACCTTGAGCGTCATCCGCGCCAGGTCCTCGGCGATCGTGAACAGGACCGGCGTGGCGAACCCCGCCGTCACGGTCTGGCCCGGCTCGACCAGGCGGTCGAGCACGATGCCGTCGATCGGCGAGCGGATCGTCGCCTTGTCGAGCTTCGAGCGCGCGGAGGTCAGGCCGGCCGCGGCCAGCCGCGCGTTGGCCACCGCGACGTCGTAGGCCGCCGCCGCGCGGGCCGCCGCCGCGGCGCTGCTCTCGACGGTCTGGGTCGACGCCAGCGCCTGGCCCGCCAGCTCGGTGGTACGCCGCGCGCTCTGGCGCGCCTCGTCGAGCGTGGCCCGGGCCTGGCGGACCGAGGCCTGCGCCGCGGCCACCTGGGCCTGCTGCTGCGTCACCGCCGCCTGGAGCTGCTCGGGGTCGATCACCGCCAGCACCTGGCCGCGGGTGACCCGGGCGTTGTCATCGACCGGGAGCGCGACGATCCGGCCCGACACCTCGGCGCCGACGTCGACGGTGGTCGCGGCCTGGACCCGGCCGGTCGCCGCCACGGTGACGCGCAGCTCGCCGCGGGTGACCTCGGCGGTCACGTAGGTGGGCGGCGGCGCCGGCTGGCGCGCCCGCTGGATCTGCCGCGCCACCGCCAGCGCCACCAGCGCCAGCGCGAGGTACTTGGCGACGCGCCACGCGATCCGGCGCGCGCGCGCGCCGCGGCCGAGGCCGAGCTGCGCGATCATCTCCGGCGACGGCGCCGGGCGCGCCACGGCCACCCGCGCCGGGGGGGCGGCGGCCGGCGCGGCGGCGGCCGGCGCGGCGGGGGGCGGGGGCGTCATGTCGCCACGGTGGGGCCGCGATCTTTGCGGCGTGTGTGGCGATTGTTTCGGAGTGTGTAGCCGCCCCGAGCGCGGCGTCGCCGTGGTTACAGTGAGCGCGTGACCGGCAGCGCCAGCGAGCCCCGCATCGAGGTCCTCCTGGTCGAGGACGACGAGCGGCTGGCCAAGCTGACCAGCCGCTACCTCGAGGGCACCGGCTTCGTCGTGCGGTGGGTGACCTCGGGCCTGCAGGCGCTCGCCGACACCGCCCACCACAGCTACGACGTCATCCTGCTCGATCTGATGCTGCCCGGCCGCGACGGCATCGACGTGTGCCGCGAGCTGCGCACGCGCCTGGACGTGCCGATCATCATGGTGACCGCGCGCCGCGAGGAGGCCGACCGCGTGCTCGGCTTCGACGCCGGCGCCGACGACTACGTCACCAAGCCGTTCTCGTCGCGCGAGCTGGTGTCGCGGATCCGCGCGGTGGTGCGGCGGGCCCGCGGCGAGGTCGGCCCCGGCACCAAGCTCATCCGCGCCGGGGCGATCACGCTCGACCCGGCGAGCCTGCGGGTCACGGTCGAGGGCCGCGAGGTCCAGGTCACCGGCTACGAGTTCGCGCTGCTGCGCGCGCTGGCCGAGCGCGCCGGCCGCGTGCTCAGCCGCGAGCAGCTGCTCGATCTGGCCCGGGGCGGGGCCGAGGAGGCCTTCGATCGATCGATCGACGTGCAGATCTCGAAGCTGCGGCAGAAGCTGGGCGACGACGCCCGCGCGCCACGCCACCTGAAGACCGTGCGCGGCGCCGGGTACATGCTGGCCCAGGACCACGAGTCGTGACCACCCGCACCGGGCGGCTGCGCCTGACCGGCTACCTGGGCGCGATGGTGCTGGTGTTCGTGATCGGCGGCCTGTTCGCCGCGTTCATGATCGTCGAGTCGCTGCCCAGCGCCGAGCTGCGCGCGCTGACCCGGCACGCCAGCGAACAGCTCTACACCCACCGTGGCGATCCCGCGCGGTTCCGGACCGACTTCGACGAGCTGGCCCGCACGCGCCTGGCGATCACGCTGTACGACGCCGACCATCGGCTGATCGCCTCGTCGGTCGAGCCGCCGCTGCCCGCGCGGATGATCGACGATCCTGACGCGCGACCGCCGCTGACGTTCGTCCACCCGCTGCGCGAAGGCGACCGGGTGGTGGCCTACGCGATCTGCGCGGCGCAGCGACCACCGTTGCGCCGCCTGCTCACCGGCCTCGCGGTGCTGCTGGCTGCGCTGGTGCTGCTGGTCGTGCTGATCGCCCGCCACGTCGGCCAGCCGATGGAGCGGATCGCCGACGCCGCGCGCCGGTTCGGCCGTGGCGAGCTGTCCGCCCGCGCCGGCCTCGGGCGCAAGGACGAGCTGGGCGAGGTCGGGCGCGCCTTCGACGAGATGGCCGATCGCGTGACCCTGCTGATGACGACCCAGCGCGAGCTGATGGCCAACGTGTCACACGAGCTGCAGACCCCGCTGGCCCGCATCCAGGTCGCGGTCGATCTGATGACCGACGGCGTCGACGGCCAGGCCAAGGAGCTGCTGCCCGAGGTCGCGGTCGATCTCGGCGAGGTCGAGCGGCTGATCGAGGACATGATGACGCTCGCGCGGTTCGACCTGGCCCACGCCGAGGGGCTGGCCGCCGGGGCGCCGCTGCGCCGCGAGCCGACCGCGCTCGCCGAGCTGACCGAGCGCGCCGCGGCCCGCTTCCGCACGACCCACGCGCAGCGGCGGCTCGACGTCACGGTCGCCGCGCCGCTGCCGACGCTGGCGATCGATCCGGTCTTGATGCTGCGGGTGCTCGACAACCTGCTCGACAACGCGCGCAAGTACTCGGAGCCCGACACCGCGATCGCGCTCGAGGCCCGCGCCACCACCGACGGCGGCGTCGCGATCACCGTGCGCGATCGCGGCATCGGCATCGACGCCGATGACCTCGCGCGGGTGTTCACGCCGTTCTTCCGCACCGATCGCAGCCGCAGCCGCAAGACCGGCGGCGTCGGCCTCGGGCTCGGCCTGGCCCGGCGGGTGGTCGAGGCCCACGGCGGCGCCATCGCGCTGGCCAGCACGCCCAACCAGGGCACCACCGTCACCGTGACGCTGCCGGCCGACCCTGGCGCGACCGCTACTTCGCCGCCAGCGCCTGGTCGAGCTTCGCCTTGAGGTCGGCGTCGCTCATCGGGCCGGCGTGCTTGACCAGCAGCTTGCCGTGGCGGTCGTAGACGAACGTGGTCGGCAGCGCGCGCGGGTAGGCGTAGGCCTCGAGCACCGGGCGATCGGCGCGGATGACCGGGTAGGTCATCTCGTAGTCGCTCATGAAGTTGAGCAGGCCGACGTCGTCGACCTGGTTGTCGTAGAGCACGCCCAGGAACTCGACGCCCTTGTCCTTGTACTCGAGGTACGTGCGGTTGAAGGCCGGGATCTCCTTCTTGCACGGCCCGCACCAGGTGGCCCAGAAGTTGACGACGACGATCTTGCCGGCCAGCGCCTCGTGCTTGAACGGCTGCTTGTTGATGTCGGTGTAGTCGACCGACGGCAGGCACTCGTCGGCGGTCGAGCACGAGGCCTCGGCCGACTTGCTGGCGCAGGCGCCGACGGTGAGCGCGGCGGCCGCCGCGGTGGCGGCGAGGGCGAGGAACAAGCGGGGGCGGGTCATGCGAACCTCACGAGCGAAGGCGCCAGGTCGGTCGGGACAGTGTAGCCGAGAAGTTCGAGGCAGGTGGCGGTGACGCTGGCGATGCCGGCGCCGGCCGCCCGGGCCGGGTCGAGCGCGTAGCGATCGCCGGCGTGGCGGTCGTGGATCGCGAGCGGCACCGGCGCCAGCGTGTGGCTGGTCTTGGCGATCGGCACGCCGGTGACCTTGTCGCGCTCGATCGCCCCGCCCTTGCCGCGCTGGAACATCTCGTCGGCGTTGCCGTGATCGGCCGTGACCACCAGCACGCCGCCCAGCGCGTCGACCGCGCGGCGCAGCCGGGCCAGCTGCAGGTCGACGGCCTCGACCGCCATCACCGTGGCGTCGAAGTGACCGGTGTGGCCGACCATGTCGCCGTTGGCGTAGTTGACGCGGGCGAAGCGGTGCCGGCCGGTGGCCAGCTCGGCGATCAGCCGATCGGTGACCTCGGCGGCCTTCATCCACGGCCGCTGCTCGAACGGCACCTGGTCCGACGGGATCTCGACGTAGGTCTCGGTCGCCTCGTCGAACATGCCGCTCTTGTTGCCGTTCCAGAAGTAGGTGACGTGGCCGTACTTCTGGGTCTCGCTGATGGCCAGCTGGGTGACGCCGGTGGCGGCCAGGAGCTGGCCCATCGTGCGCTCGATCTGCGGCGGCGACACCAGGTAGTGGCGCGGCAGGTGCAGATCGCCGTCGTACTCCATCATGCCGGCGTAGAGCACGTCGGGGTGGCGGACCCGATCGAACTTGGCGAACACCGCGTCGTCGAACGCCCGGGTGATCTCGATCGCGCGATCGCCGCGGAAGTTGAACATCACGACGCCGTCGCCGTCGACGATCGGCGCCACCGGGCCGCGGTCGTCGGCGATCACGAACGGCGGCAGATCCTGGTCGATGATGCCGGGGTGCTCGTCGCGCAGGGTCGCCACGGCGATCGCGGCGCTGGCGAACCGGCGGCCGTCGCCCAGCACGTGGGCGCGCCAGCCGCGCTCGACGATGCGCCAGTCGGCCTCGTAGCGATCCATCGTCGTGATCATCCGGCCGCCGCCCGACGCGATGCGGGCGTCGAGGCCGCTGGCGCGCAGGTGGCCGAGCACGGTCTCGAGCCGATCGACGTAGGTCAGCGCCGAGGTCGGCGCGACGTCGCGGCCGTCGAGCAGGACGTGGACGTAGAGGCGCTTGACGCCGGCCGCCGCCGCCTGCCGCAGCATCGCCTCGAGGTGATCCTGGTGCGAGTGGACGTTGCCGTCGGACAGGAGGCCGAGGAAGTGCAGCGCGCCGCCCTTGCGGCCGCGCTCGATCAGCGCCTGCCAGGTGGCGCCGGCGTACAGCGCGCCCGAGGCGATCGCGCGCCCGACCAGCAGCGCGCCCTGGGCGTGGACCACGCCGGCGCCGAGCGCGTTGTGGCCGACCTCGCTGTTGCCCATGTCGTCGTCGGAGGGCAGCCCGACCGCGGTGCCGTGGGCGCGCAGCGCGACGAACCGGCCGGGCACGAGCAGCTCGTCGAGCACCGGGGTGCGAGCCAGCTTGACCGCGTCGGCGGCGTCGCCCTTGCCGAGGCCCACGCCGTCGAGGATGGCCAGCACCACCGGGCCCTTGGGGCCCGCCCACGACGGGTGGCGGCGGAGGATCAGGTCGGTCGACATCGTCGGCAAGCTAGCACGCGGGGCGGGCCGCAGGCCCATTCTACTACGCGCGTAGTACCGACGCCAGGCGCCTGAGATTCCCGGAGCCGTGCTACCGGCCGAGCGCGCCCGCCGCCAGCGCCAGCCCGGCCAGCGCGGTGGTCGGCCACTGCCAGTAGCGGACCCAGCGGGCGCGGCTGCCGGCGCGCACGTCGAGCAGCACCCGCAGCCCCGGCGGCCACAGGCCGGCCAGCCCGCGGTACTCGAGGACCGACGCGATCCACGCCAGCGCGATCAGCGCCACCGAGCTGGCGATGTGCAGCGCGGCGAACACCTGGCCGGCGACGCCGAGGTGCGGCCGCGCGATCCACGACAGCGCGATCGCCGCGGCGTAGAACGCGGCCGCGGCGACCGGGTGGCCGTAGTCGGTCAGCCGCGCGACGCGGCGCGGATCGTCGACCGGCCGCAGCGGCACGACGACGACGGCGATCAGCGTGAGCGCGGTGGCGACGACCGCGAGCCGCAGCGCGCCGTCGAGGCGGAGCGCGTCGAGCAAGAACACCATCGCGCCCAGCAGCATCAGCGCGTTGGCCAGGAGCGAGCCGGTCCAGCCGGCCCACGATCGCGGCGCGGCGCGGCCGGTGCGGCGGTACGCGGCCAGCACCTCGGAGATGAACGGCCGCCGCCGCGCGTCGCCGCGCAGGAGCTCGGTGGCGGTCGCGGCGACCACGACGGCGAGGAGGCACAGGCCGCCGCCGATCGCGCGCAGCGGGTGGGCCGGCATCGGATCCGGCGGCGGCGCCGTGCGCAACAGCGCGGCGAACAGCAGCAACGCGAGGGCGCCGATCAGGCCGACGATCGACCAGCCCTCGCTGGCGCGCGGGGCTATAGGCGAGGGCTGCGTGGCCAAGACCGCCACGATACTACGCGACTAACTTCTTTTGAATCATGCACTTGGCCGAAACATGACGCCCCCGCAGCGACATTTGTCTAGACAACTCTATTTTTATAGTTAACTATAACTCTGTGACTGACGGACGCCGCGACCGCAAGCTGGCCCAGACCCGCCTGGCGCTCCTCGCCGCCTTGCGCGAGCGCCTGGCCGAGCGCCCGCTGGAGGAGATCAACGTCCGTGAGCTGGCCGAGGCCGCCGACGTCTCCGAGGCGACCTTCTACAACCACTTCCCGACCAAGACCGATCTCGCCGTCTACTTCGTGCAGCTGTGGTCGATCGACGCCGGCTGGCACGCCGCGGCCGCCGATCGCCACGGCCCGCGCGCGGCGATCACCGCGATCTTCGACGCCACCGCGGCCGACGTCGCGCGCGCGCCGCGGGTGATGGGCGAGGTGATCGCGGTGCAGGCGCGGCTGAGCGGCAAGGCGAGCCCGCCGCCGCTGACCGCGCTCGAGAAGCGCCTGGCGTTCCCCGAGCGCCCCGGCGTCGACGCGATCGACGCGCTCGGGCTCGACGGCCTGCTGCCGCCGCGCATCGCCGCCGCCCGCGCGTGCGGCGAGCTGCCGGCCGGCGTCGACGACGGCGCGGCGTTCCTCGCGCTGACCTCGGTGTTCTTCGGCGTGCCGCTGTTGCTGGCGCGCCGCGCGCCCGCCGCGATCGCCGCCGCGTACCGGGCGCAGCTCGCCATCGTGTGGGCCGGGCTCGCCGCCACGGCCGGAAAGGATCCGTCATGAAGGCTCCGGTGCTGTCGTCCTCGTCGTCGCCGCTGGCCAGCGCGCTGTCGACCCGCGCGTGGCTCGCGCTGGGCGCGGCGCTGGTCGTGATCGCCGCCTACCGCTGGGGCGTGCCGCTGGCCGCGTGGATCGCGCCGGTGCCGTTCTTGATCGTCATGCGCCGCGCCGAGCGCTGGCGCGCGCGCCTGCTGGTGCTCGCGGTGCTGACGATCGCGACGACGATCCAGGTCGGCAAGATCATCACCGCGCCGCTGCCGCTGGCGCTGGCGATCCCGTTCGCGCTGCCGGCGGCGGTGACCGGGTGGCTGGTGCTGGTCGCCAGCGAGACGACGCGCCGCCGCGCCGGCGAGCTGGCCGCGGTCGCGACGTTCGTCGCGCTCACCGGCCTGGGCGAGTGGATCACGTACACGTACTCGCCGCTGGGCCTGTGGGGCACCGGCGCGTCGACGCAGGTCGACAACCTCGCGCTCTTGCAGCTGGCGTCGGTCGCCGGCGTCGCCGGCATCGGCCTGGTCATCGCGCTGGTGCCGGCGGTGATCGCGATGCTGCTCGCCGCGCCGGCGACCCGCGCCCGGCTGCGCGCGGCGGTGGCGGCGGCGGCGCTGGTGATCGCGGTCCACGCCGGCGGCGCGGTGCGGCTGTTCGCGCACCAGGGCGGGCCGACCTTGCGGGTGGCCGCGGTGGTGACCGACGTCGGCCTCGGCGAGCGCGGCCTGCCCGACGCCGCGGCGCTGGCCGCCAACGAGGACACGCTGTTCGCGCGCACCCGGCTCGCGGGCCAGCGCGGCGCCGAGCTGATCGTCTGGAACGAGGCCGCGACGATCGTGCCGCCCGCCGACGAGGCGCGGCTGATCGCGCGCGGCCAGGCCGCGGCCCGCGAGCTGGGCGCCGAGCTGGTGCTGGCCTACGCGGTGGTCGAGGACGACGCGCCGCTGCGCTTCGACAACAAGTACGTCTGGCTCGCGCGCGACGGCGCGATCGTCGAGACCTACCGCAAGCACCACCCGGTGCCGGGCGAGCCGTCGATGCGCGGCACCGCGCCGCTGGTCGCGCACGATCACCCGTGGGGGCGGGCCGCCGGCGCGATCTGCTACGACTACGACTTCCCGGCGGTGGCGCGGGCCCACGGCCGGCTGGGCGCCGACCTGGTGGTGGTGCCGTCGTCCGACTGGCGCGGCATCGATCCGTTCCACACCCAGATCGCCCGCATCGGCGCGATCAGCGGCGGCTTCGCGCTGGTGCGCTCGGTGCGGTGGGCGACCTCGGCGGCGTTCGACGCCTACGGCCGCACCCGCGCGACGATGGCGGTCGACGAGGCCAACGACCGCGTCATGCTCGCCACCGTCCCGGTCACCCGCGTGCCCACCCTCTACGCCCGCCTCGGCGACGCGCCGGTGGTGGCGCTGTGCCTGGGGTTGCTGGCGGCGGTCGCGATCCGCGCGCGGCGCCGGCGCACCTCCTGACGCTCAGGGCGCCGGCGTGGTCGGCGCCGACGGCGGCGCGTTCTGCTTGTCGGCCTCCTGATCGCCGTCGATGATGCGGAACGCCTTCACCTTCGGGCTCTTCTCGCTGAACTGGAAGCTGGCGTCCTCGATGGCGGCGCCGAACGACGGCTCGTAGAACCGGAAGTGGTTCTTGTTGCCGGAGCCGTCGACGATGATCGACTCCTTGACCCGGTAATTGCTGGGGTCGACCACCAGGTGCAGCGTCTTGTACTGGGCGCTCGACGCCTTGGGCACGAGCTTCAGGACGAAGTCGGTCTTGCCGCCGTACTTGCCGCTGGTGTCGAGCTCGGGGGTGAAGTCGGCGGCGAGGTCGCCCTTGCCGTAGAGGAACGTGATCGCGGTCGGCAGCAGGTTCTTCTTCAGGTCCTTCTTGATGACCTGCTTGTTCTCGTAGTCGACGACGTACAGGTAGCTGCCGTTGGAGATGAAGTCCTTGGCGACGACGACCGCCTTGCCCTTCTTCTTCTTCGAGAAGTACTGCCAGCGCATGTTGCCCGGCTTCTTGATCAGCAGCGTGCCGTCGGACACGTCGGTGCGGCCGAAGGTGGCGTTGGTGACCTCCTGCCGGAACTTGGCCTTCACGCTGGTGATGCCGCCGTAGAACTTCTGGACGCCGGCCATCACCTCGGCGGCGGTGGGCGCCGCGGCGACGCGCTTGCCGGCGGGCGTCGGGAACCAGCCGAAGATGCCGCGCGCCGGTTGCGCCTGGGCGAGGGCCAGCGAAGGGATGAGCAGCGACGACGAGACGAGGAGGGAGGTGAGGATCTTCTTCATCGGTAGGCTCCGGCGCGGGGAACGCCGCGGTTGTACTAGTAGACGCACGGGGTCGCGAGGGGATTCATGCTCGACCGCGAGCCAGATCGAGGGGTTAGCAGGGCGCCTCGCCCGGCGCTACCCGGAGATCACGGCGCGGGCGCCGGCGCCGGCGTCGGCGCGGGCGCGATCACCGGGGATGCGATGACCGTGTAGCGTGCCACCCGCGACTGCATGGCCAGGCGCCACGAGGCCACCGTCCCCACGGGCCGATCGTAGCGCGGCTCGTAGAAGCGCACGTCAATGGTGTCGCCGGCCAGATCGGTGACGACCGCCTGCTTGATGCGATGGTTGCCGGGGTCGACCACCAGCGCGAGCGAGGCGAAGGGCGCCCCGGTGGCGGGCGTCAGCGTGAGGACCCGATCGGTCGGCGCGCCATGGCCACCGCTGCTCGCGAACGCAGGGGTGAGGTTCGCCAGCGCGGCGCGGTCGTAGACGTGGGCGAGCGCGATCGGCAGCAGCCGCACGTCAGGGGGCGCCACGCGGATCTGCTCGTTGACGTGGTCGAAGACGACGAGCTGCGCACCGTCGCCGATGATCTCGCGCGCGACGATCGCGCGGCGGCTGCGCGGGGTGCGCGCGTACTGCTGCCAGCGGAAGCGGCCGGCGGTCACCTCGAGCGTGCCGTCGACGATCGTGCGGTGTCCGGCCGTGGTCGTGATCTGCCGCATCTTCGCGGCCACCACGGGGTGCGCGCTGTAGAAGGCCTGGGCCGCGGCCAGCACGTCGGCCGCGGTCGGCGTCGCGGTCGGCGCTTGCGCCCGCGCCTCCGGAGCTCCCAACCAGATCCCGAGCGACACCACGACCACGAGCCACGCGCGCATGCGCTGGTTGTACGCGCCCGGCGGCGCGGTCGCCACGGCTAACCCGCGGCCGTCAGCAGCGCCGCCAGGTCGACGCGGGCGGCGGGGTCGCCGCCGGCGGCGCGGTCGATGACGCCGAGCGTGGTCGAGACCAGCTCCTGATCGAGGATGCAGTCGGGGTCGGCGGCGGCGGGGCCGCGGGCGGTGAAGTTGAGCGCGCAGCTGGTGACGACCGGCAGGCTGCCCTGGCGCAGGCGGATCGGCACGCCGTGGGAGCGGCACACCAGCGGGCGCACCGCGTAGATGCGGCAGCGGTCGTCGGCGTCGAGGGCGGCGCAGCGCTCGGGCGCGGCGGTGGCGGCGGCGGTGGCGATCTCGGCGCGCGCGGCGGCGGGCTGGGCCGCCAGCCAGGCGCGGATCGCGTCGGCCTCGACGCCGGTGACGGTCAGGCGCGCGTGGCAGCAGGTCGCGCACCCGGGGCCGCAGCGCAGGTCGGCGGCGTGGCGCGCCTCGACCCGGGCGACGAAGGCGTCGACCTTGGCGACCAGCGCGGCGTACGGCGTCGACACGCCGGCAGGATAGCTCAGCGCTCGACGAAGTCGCGCAGCCGGGCCAGCGCGTCGTCCCACTGCGCGGCCACGTCGTCGAGGTACGCGTGGGCGTCGGCCAGGCGCGCCGGCACCAGCTCCCACAGCCGCTCGCGCCCGGCGCGGTGATCGCGGACCAGGCCGGCCTCGGCCAGCACCTCGAGGTGCTTGGTCACCGCCTGCCGGGTGACGTCGACGCGCTCGCCGAGGTGGGCCGTCGAGCCCGGCCCGGCCGACGCCAGCCTCGCCAGGATCCGCAGCCGGGTCTCGTCGCCGAGCGCCGCGAACAGCGGGGCGGCCGCGCGCGCGGTGGGGGCCGCGCTACCCCTCGACATGGGCCGCCAGGTTGCCGAGCTGCGCGGCCCAGCCCGCGTCGTTCATGCGGAACGCGAGGTCGCGACGGCTCGCCGGCAGGCGCGCGAAGCCGGACTCGATGACCGTGACCCGCGTGCCGCCGGCCTCCTCGGCGAGCGCGAACTCGACCAGCGTGGTCGGCTCAGACGCGTAGTCGACCGCAGGGTCGATCGCGTACGGGTGCCAGCGGAACGCGAAGCGCGTCGGCGGCTCGATCGCGACGACCTCGGCCTCGAAGCGCACGTGCTCGTAGCCGCAGTGGGTGATGTTGCCGGTGACGGTGGCGCCGACCGCGAACGGGCGGTCCAGCCGCGCGCGGAACCAGGTGCCGAAGGTGGCGTGGTCGGTGAGCGCGGCCCACACGCGGGCCAGGGGCGCGCGCATCAGCAGCGTGCGGGTCACGCGGTCGGGGTCGTCGGTCGTGGCAGTCGTCATTAATGCAACCTCCTGGTTGCATATTGCCCGACGCGGGGAGAAACGCAACCGGATGGTTGCTGTTATTGCGAGCGGCGGCCGCGGCGCTCGTGGCTTCGGAGACTTCGGCGAGGCGCCGGGCCGCTGAGCTCGCCACCAACGCCCGCCAGCGGGACCGCCTGCTGTACCGTGCCGAGAAAGCTGCGTCGGTCCGCGCTGCTGCGGAGTAGCCTCACCGCTGTTGCGCGGTAGTGCGCTTTTCTTGATTCGTTCCGTGACCTTGGAGGGGTAGATCCTGTCCCCTCAGGGGCGGTAGGCGTTGTCGCGGACGCCGGAGACGCCGAAGGTGGAGTCGCCGACGTTGGTGCGGACGGTGAGGAGGATCTGGCGCCACGAGCTGCGGCCGCCGTGCTCGATGGCGTAGACCATCTTGGCGATGGCGGGGCCGGCGAACTCGTTGGCGGTGGCGGAGACCTCGACGACGGAGGACATGAGGTCGAGCTTGGCCCACGAGTCGCCCTTGCCGTGGAGGATGGGGCGCACGTAGTACTCGTAGCCGAGGCAGCCGCCGTAGAGGAAGATCTGGTAGGTGCTGGGGTAGGTCGGGCGCGACCAGAAGTCCGAGGCGCCGAGCATCGAGTGGCCGTCCCACACGACGATCTCGTGCTCGGAGAGCGCCTTCTGGAAGTTGGCGAAGTGCGCGTCGTCGCCGAGGCCCGAGAACTCGTACGGCGAGTACAGATCGATCTGGATGGTGTTGCCGGCGGCCGGCTTCTCGAAGCGCTTGCCGAGCGGCGCGGCGACCTCCTTGTAGCCGGCCTCCTTGAGCCACTTCGCGTAGCGCTTGTAGCTGCGCACGCCGAGGTCGCTGTCGGTGATCGCGCCGTCGTCGATCTGGCCGAACAGGATCACCGCGGTGACCTTGTGGTCGGCGGTGAGCTGGTCGTACTCGGGGTAGACCGCCTTGGTGGTGGTCGGGAACTTCTTGGTGACGGTGATCTTCAGGTCCTGGGTGGCGACCTTGCAGCTGGCCTGCTCGGGCAGCCAGCGGTACCAGTAGACCGACGCGTCGAGGCCGATGTGGTCGTCGTCGTCGGCGCAGGTCGAGCCGGCGTCGCTCATGATCGAGAACGGGTTGACCGGCACCTTCGAGGTGTAGACCTTGCCGACCGCGACGGTGCTGGGCTTGGTGAACAGCAGCACCGAGTTGATGCCGCGCAGTCGCCAGTGCTTGCGGGTCTTGCCGGCGGGCACGTCGGCGTTGCCGTACCAGGTGCCGTCGATCAGCCACTCGGCGCGATCGACCGCGCTGGCGTCCTCGGCCAGCGACTCGAGGTACATGACCTCGCGCTTGCGCAGGTTGGTCAGCGCGAACTGGCCGAGCGCGGCCGGGCCGTCCTCGAGCCGGTAGGCCGGGCCGGTGACGTCGCCCTCGAGGTCGACCTCGACCTCGAAGCCGTCGGGGTTGAGGTACGCCGAGTCTTCCTTGCTGTCGTCGGCCAGGTCGGCCAGGAACGGGTTGGGCTGGCTGTCGGGATCGGTCTCGGCGGCGCACGCGGAGAGCGCGATGCCGGCGACGGCGGTCGAGAGCAGGGTCCAGGACTGGCGCATGGACAGCCGTAGAGCAGGAAGCGATCCAGCCTCAGCGCGCCAGGATCTCGCGAGGTTGCGACGCGGCGCGGGTGGCTTGGCCGGTAGCCGGACAGCTGCGCGGCCGGGTGTCCGGCGGCTGGACACGCCGGTGGAGGTTCGACGCCCGGCCGGGGCCGGCCGCGCGTGGTTCTCGGGCGTTGGCGGCCCGGCGCGCCTGGCCCGCCGCGTGAAGTACCGGTCGCCGTGCGCGTCCTCGCTCTCATCCTGGCAGCGTCGCTGGTCGGCGGTTGCGTCCCCACGTTCCCCACCGATCTCGACTCGCCGGACTCGAGCCCGGGCCCCCCCACCGAGCCCGAGGACCCGCCCGACAACACCACGGTGATGATCGTCGCGGCGTCGGCGATCGCGGTGGTCGGCACGCTGGTCTACCTGGGCTACCGCCACCAGCAGCAGCACCGGCGCTGAGCGGCCGCGGCGCGGGCCCGCGCTACACTGCGCGGGCCCATGGACCTGAACGAGATCGTCGTGTTCGCGAAGGTGGTCGAGACCAAGAGCTTCACCGCGGCGGCGCAGGCGCTGGGCCTGCCCAAGTCGACGGTCAGCCGGAAGGTGTCGCAGCTCGAGGAGCGGCTCGACGCGCGGCTCCTGCAGCGCACCACCCGTAAGCTGTCGCTGACCGAGATCGGGCGCGCGTACTACGAGCGCTGCCAGCGGATCGTCGCCGACATCGCCGCCGCCGAGCAGCTGGTCGACGATCTGCAGGCGACGCCGCGCGGGCGGCTGAAGGTCACCGCGCCGGTCGACCTCGGCGCGTTCCGGCTCGGCGAGCTGACCGCGCGCTTCCTGGCCACCAACCCCGACATCGACGTGCACCTCGAGCTGACCGATCGCGTGATCGATCTGGTCGACGAGGGCTTCGACCTCGCGATCCGGTTCGGCCCGCTGCCGGAGTCGACGCTGGTGGCGCGACGGCTGACCACCGCGTCGATGGGACTGTACGCGGCGCCCGAGTACCTGGCCCGGCGCGGCGTGCCCACCGATCCCGACGCGCTCGGCGAGCACGACCTGCTGGTGTTCGCGCCGGTGCCGCGGCTGGCGACCTGGACCCTGCACGGCGACGGCGGCCCGGTCGAGCTGGTGCCGACTAGCCGTTTGACCTCCAACAACCTGCTGGCGATCTACGAGGCGGCGCGCGGCGGCGCCGGCGTCGCGTTCATCCCCGGCTTCGTGCTGCGCTGCCTGGGCGGCAGCGAGTCGCTGGTGCCGGTGCTGCCGGGCTGGCGCAGCGCGACGATCGATCTGTTCGCGGTGTACCCGTCGGGCCGCAACCTCGCGCCCAAGGTGCGCCTCTACCTCGACTTCCTCGCCGCGCACCTGGCGCCGGCGAGCGGGCTGTAGCCGCGGCTCGACGATCGCGGCTCAGCCGCGCAGCGCGGCGATCGCGGTCCACGCCCACGCGGCGATCATCGCGGCGCCGCCGATCGGCGTGATCGCGCCCAGCACCTTCACGCCCGACAGCGCCAGCGCGTAGAGCGTGCCGGCGAAGATCGCGGTGCCGGCGACCAAGAGCCACGCGGCGCGGGCGTCCCCCAGGCCGCGCTCGAGCGCCAGCGCCAGCGCCAGCACGCCGAGCGCGCCGTACATGTGATAGCGCGCGCCGGTCTCGAACACCGCGAGGCGGTCGGACGACAGGCGATCGCGCAGGCCGTGGGCGCCGAACGCGCCGGCGGCGATCGCCAGCGCGATCAGCGCGGCGCCGGTGGCGAAGAGGCGTTGCCAGCTGGTCATGGCCGGCACTGTGGCCCGGGGGTGGCGCGCGGTCAACGCGCGGCGGCGGCGCGGCTTGTCGCGGGCCGGCCGATGGTCGACGATGCCGCGATGGGCGAGCCCGCGGCCGAGGCGCCGTTCCGCTGGCGCCGGCTGATCAAGCCGGTGATCACCGTCGCGATCTTCGCGGCGCTGGCGGCGGGCCTGCGGTCGATGCTCGCCAGCTTCGACTACGACGACGTGGTCGCCGGCTTCGACGCGGTGCCGGCCGGCCAGATCGTGCTGGCCGCGGGGCTGGTGGCGCTGGTGCACGCGCTGTACGTCGTGCGCGAGCGGCTGGCGATCGACTTCGCCGGCGAGCCGCGGCTGGCGACCCGCCGGGTGGCGGTGGCGTCGCTGATCAGCCGGTCGCTGTCGACGCTGGGCCTGGCGACGATCACCGGCTTCGCGCTGCGGGTGCGCCTGTACGAGCAGTTCGGTGTCGACAAGGCCGCGGTCATGCGCGCGACGATCTTCAACGAGGCGACGTTCTACGTCGGCCTGGTGGCGTCGATCGCGCTGGCGTTCTCGCTGGGCGGGCTGCCGCCGATGGTCGGCACCTCGATCCGGCTGCCGTCGCTGGTGTGGGTCGGGCCGATCGCGATCGCGGTGCTGCTCGTCTACCTCGGCTACGGCGTGGTCAGGCACACGCCGCTGCAGATCCGCTCGTTCACGCTGCCGCCGCTCCGGCTGGTGCCCCTCGCGGCGCAGGTGGCGCTGCCGCTGGTCGACACGCTGCTGGCGGCGGCGATCACCGCGGCGCTGGTGCCCGCGGCGGCCGGGCTCGGCTACCGCGAGCTCCTGGCGATCGGGGTGGTGGCCGGCATCGCTGGCTCGATCAGCCAGGTGCCCGGCGGGCTCGGCGTCTACGAGACCACGATCCTGGCGTTCGTGCCGACCGCCGCGCACCCGGCGACGCTGGCCGCGCTGCTGGTGCGCCGCGCGCTGGTGCAGCTGTTGCCGATCGCCGTCGGCACGCTGCTGCTGGTCGGCGTGGCGGTGGCGACCAAGGCGCGCCGCCACCCCAACCGGGTCGCGCTCGACTTCGCCCGCGACGCGATGGCGATGGCCACGTTCGCCGCGAGCGTGCTGTCGTTGATCGCCGCGGCGGTGCCGCGCCACAACGGCCTGACCGCGCAGCTCGGCGTGCCGGCCCAGGCGGTGGTGTTCGCGTCGGGCCTCGCCACGCTGGTCGCCGCGCGCGGCCTGCAGCAAGGTCGGCGCCGCGCGTGGTGGGTGTGCGTGGTGCTGTTCGCGCTGCGCACCATCGCGGCGCTGATCTCCGGCCACGTCCCCAGCCTGGTCATCGCCGGCGCGATCACGCTGCTCCTGCTGGTCGCGGTGCAGGTGTTCCCGCACCCAGGGCCGCTGTTCGACGGCGAGCGGATGTGGTGGACCGCGTGGCTGGTGGCGCTGATCGGCATCGCCTGGGTCGCCGACGCGCACCCCGACTCGCTGTCGACCGAGGTGCGCGCGCGCACCACCGGCATGATCGTCGGGGTGGCGCTGATCCTCGGCGGCCTCGTGGCGCGCGCGCTGCCCGAGCGCCGCCGGCGCCAGCGGCGGTAGCCGCGACTTCAGTCACGCGGCGGGCGTCTTTCGCGAGCGGGGGCTGGCGTCGGGCCCCCCGCCGCTGTCCGGAATGGCCGGAAAGCCGGACAGATCCGGCCGGATTCCGGCCATTTTTGTCCGGGATTCGGACACGCGGCGCGAGGTGCCGCGGGGTTACGGCTGGCGCGCGGCTTGCTGAGGGGCTGGGCATGGTGGACGGTGCAGTGGGCGGACAGAAGGTGGGCGAAGCGGCGGCGGCCGCCGCGGTGGCGGTGGCGGCGGCGGTGGCGGCGGGCGCGGCGGGCGCAGCGGGCGCGGCGGCGGCCGCGGACGACTGGCGCGTGGTCGACCGGACGTTGCGCGGGCTGGCGCGGCGGCGGGCGGCGCTCGACGTCGAGGAGGCCGCGTGGCTGCGGCGCGCGCGGGCGCTCGGCGTCCATCGCGAGTTGGGCTTCGCGTCGTTCTTCGAGTACGTCGAGCGCGTGCTGGGCTACGCGCCGGGGCCGGCGCGGGAGCGGCTGCGTGTCGCCGACGCGCTGGCCGCGCTGCCGAAGCTGCGGGCGGCGATGAGCGCCGGCGACGTCGCGTACAGCGCGGCGCGCGAGCTGACGCGGGTCGCGACTGTCGACACCGAGGCGGCGTGGCTGACGGCGGCGGCCAAGCACACCGTGCGGGAGATCGAGGACATGGTGAGCGGGCGGCGGCGGGGCGACTCGCCGGACGATCCGCCGGATCCCGCCGCGCGGCTGCACGAGCTGCGGCTGCTGCTGCCGGCGGCGGTGCTGGGCAAGTTCACCGCGGCGCGGCGCGCGCTGGAGGCGGCGTGCGGGCACCCGCTCACCGATGGCGACCTGCTGGCGACCTTGTGCGATGGCCAGCTGGCGGGATCCCACGCGGGAGACGCGGGGGCGGGATCCCATACGGGCGATGCCGCGGTGGGGGCCCACGTGGAAGATGCCGCAGCGACGTCCAAGCCCATGTATCAGATCGCGATCACGCGGTGCCCCGACTGCACGCGCGCGTGGCAGGACGTCGCCGGGCACACGATCGAGATCAGCGAGACCGAGCTGGCGCAGGCGTCGTGCGACGCCGAGCTGCTGGGGCGGGTCGACGGCGACAAGCCGGCGCGGGTGACCAAGACAATCCCGCCGCGGACCCGGCGCGCCGTGCTGCGGCGGGATCGCGGCCGGTGCGTGGTGCCCGGGTGTCGCAACGCGCGGTACGTCGATGTGCACCACATCGTCCCGCGGGCGGCGGGCGGCAAGCACACGCCGAGCAAGCTGTCGGTGCTGTGCTCGGCTCACCACAAGGCCGCGCACGATGGCCGGCTGCGGGTCGAAGGGACCGCGCCTGGCAAGCTGCGGTTCACGCACGCCGATGGGCGGCCGTACGGGGCGCCGCCGCCGTCCCACGTGGGAGATGGGGACGCGGCGGCGCCGCCGGCAGGAGGTGAGGTCCCGGTGGCTCCGTCGCAGGTAAGCGTCGAGGCCGGAGCGCCGCCGGCCGCACGTAGGCGCCGACGAACCAAGGCCCCACCGGCCAGGAGAACACGGGGATCCTCGAAGGCCGGTGGCCGCTGATGGCGGCGGGCGCTAGCCGATCCGGACGGTGGTCGTCGACGTCAGCGCGTGAACTGCGCGCTGTCGGCCGGGACCTCGGGGTAGACCGCCGCGTCCTGGCCGGTCGCGAGATCGACTACGACCAGATCGGGCCACGCGGTGGCGCGGCCGGCGCGCACGCGCGGGTGCCGCAGCACCAGCAGGTAGCGGCCGTCGGCCGACACGTCGAGCGCGC
The DNA here is from genome assembly GCA_016707895.1 of Myxococcales bacterium. Classification (GTDB taxonomy): domain Bacteria; phylum Myxococcota_A; class Polyangia; order Haliangiales; family Haliangiaceae; genus UBA2376. Next base: position 335,120 of record JADJGV010000010.1, read on the forward strand.
GAGCCACACCGCGGGCCATCGCGCGCGCCCCGACGGCGGTCACCTCGATCACGTCGCACGGGTTGTCGCCGCGAGCGTGGTCGCAGTCGTGGATGAACGCGCTGCCTCGGGCCGGGGCCTCGAGCGGCGCCCACGCCAGCTCGTGGCGCGGCTGATACACGATCTCGCGGTCGCCGGTGGCGCGATCGATGACCTCGAGGGTGGTGGTGACCCGGCGATCGCGGCCGGTGACCCGCCGGCGGAACAGCACCGCCTCGTCGAGCATCACCAACCGATCGAGCGAGCCGTCGAGCTTCACCAGCTGGCCGGGCGCCTTGGGCCGCGGCCCGGTCGCGGTCCAGTCGATCAACGCCAGCCCGCCGCGGCTCACGTAGGCCGCGCGATCCTGGGTCGGCGCGATCGCCAGCCGGGTGGCGATGGCCTTGCCGGCCAGCTCCCGCCGCCCCGCCACCGCGAACGCGTAGCGGCCGAGCGTGAACCCGGTGGCGTGCATCGACAGCGTCAGCACGCTGGCGCCGTCGGCGGCGAACCCCAGCGGCACCTCGAAGCACGCCGGGCCGCGCCCGCCGCAGCGCGGGTCGCCGGCGATCTCCGCGGTGGCGCCGCGCCGATCGCCGAACACCAGCGTCCAGACCCGCGCGGTCTTGGCTTTGGCCTGCCGGGTCAGGAACCACCTCCCGGTGGCCTCGTCGACGATCAGCGGCTGGTAGCTGTGCGCCAGCACCCGCCCCTCGACCGGCGCCGCCAGCACGATCTGCCGGCCGGCGTCGTCGAGCCGCACCAGGCCGGTGGTCCAGTCGTAGGCCAGCACCGCCGGTGGGCGCGGCCGCGCGGCGACCGGCGCGTCCCCGCCGTAGCTCGCCCCGCCGTACGCATCGCCGCCGTACGTCGCGCCGCCGTACGTCGCGCCGCCGTACGTCGCGCCACCGTAGCTCGCCCCGCCGTACGTCGCGCCACCGTAGCTCGCCCCGCCGTACGTCGCGCCACCGTAGCTCGCCCCGCCGTACGTCGCGCCGCCGTAGCTCGCCCCGCCGTACGTCGCGCCGCCGTACGTCGCGCCACCGTAGCTCGCGCCGCCGTACGGATCGACCGGGGCCGGCTGCGCCGCGGTGACGAGCGGTGCGGCGGCCAGGGCGACCGCGACCAGCGAGCAACGAACGACGCGCGCGTCCATGACCGTTCGACGTCACGGTGCCACGCGCGTTCACGGCCGCACGCAGATTCGCCGTCGCCGCGGTCGATGTCGCGGTGATCGTGAACCGCCGGTCACGGTGGTCAGCGATCGAGCGAGGCGCGCAGCGCGCCGGCGAGGTCCGGGTGGCGGAACCCGAAGCCCAGCCGCTGCAGCGCGGCCGGCACCACGCGGCGCCCCTCGAGCAGGTACTCGGCCAGCTCGCCGACCGCGGCCTTGATCGCGAACGCCGGCACCGGCAGCCACGCCGGGCGGCCCAGCGCCGCGCCCAGCGCCTTGGCCAGCGCGCGGTTGCGCACGATCCCCGGCGCGACGAGGTTGATCGGCCCGCGGTAGCGCTCGTCGTCGATCGCCGCGACGTAGGCGGCGACCGCGTCGTCGGCGTGGATCCACGCGAACCACTGCTCGCCCGAGCCGATCCGACCGCCGGCGAACAGCTTGAACGGCGTGGTCATCTTGGCCAGCGCGCCGCCGCGCCCGATCACCACGCCGGTGCGCATGCGCACCACCCGCACGCCGGCGGCCTCGGCGTTGGCGGCCTCGGCCTCCCACGCCTTGCACACCCGGGCCAGGAACGCGCCGCCGGCGGGCGCGGCCTCGGTGATCTCGTCGTCGTCGTCCATCGCCCGATCGGCGAACGGGTAGTAGTCGGCGCCCGACGCGGTGACGAGCGCGCGCGGGCGCTCGGCCGCCGGCCACCCGGCGATCGCCTCGACGATCACCCGGGTCGACTCGACCCGCGAGTCGCGGATGGCCTGCTTGCGCCGGGCGTCCCAGCGACCGCCGGCGATCGGCTCGCCGGCCAGGTGGACGATCGCGTCGGCGCCCCGGGCGGCGTCGAGCCACGACCCCGGGGTCTCGTAGGTCGCGGCCACGGCGGTGATCGCGTCGCCCAGCGCCGCGCGGACGCGGGCCTCGTCGCGGCACCACACCGTCACGCGATCGCCGCGCTCGATCAGCGCCCGCACCAGCGGCGGCCCGATCATCCCGGTCGCGCCCGACACGACGATCCGCTTCATACGATCGCCGCCCGCCCGCGCCCGGGCCGCACCGGCGCGGCGATCCGCGCGGCGACGAACGCCTTGGCCGCGCGGCACGCGACGTCGAGCGCCGCGCCGCGCGCCAGCTCGCACGCGATCGCGGTCGACAGCGCGCAGCCGGTGCCGTGCACCGACGCACCGGGGATGCGCGGCCCGGCCAGCTCGACCACGCCAGCCGGCGCGACCAGCACGTCGATGGCCTGCGCGTCGCCCCAGTGGCCGCCTTTGACCAGCACCGCCGCGACGTCGCGCTGATCGCGCAGCACCGACGCCACGCCGATCGCGTCCCGCGCCGACCCGATCGCGCCCAGCCCGGTGATCGCGCACGCCTCGTCGGCGTTGGGCGTCACCAGCGCGCAGCTGCCGCCCAGCACGCCGGCCGCCGCGCCGAGCTCGTCGTCGGACAGCGCGGTCGCGCCGTGGGACGCCCGCGCCACCGGATCCCACACGATCGGTGCCGCGGTCATGGCCAGCGCCTCGGCCACCATCTCGGCCATCGCCACCGAGCCCAGCATGCCGATCTTCACCGCCGCGAGCTCGACGTCGGACAGGAGCGCGATCAGCTGCTCGCGCACCATCGCCGGATCGACCGGGTTGACCGCGCGCAGCCCCTGCGTGGTCTGCTCGGTCAGCGCGGTCGCGACCGCCACCGGCCGGCAGCCGTGCAGCTCGCACACCCGCACGTCGGCGATCAAGCCGGCCCCGCCCGAGGGATCGAGCCCGGCGATCACCAGGACGTTCGGGGCCTCAGCCATCGAAGGCGGCCAGGCCGGTCACGTCCTGGCCGACCACCAGCGTGTGGATGTCGTGGGTGCCCTCGTAGGTGTAGACGCTCTCGAGGTTCAGCATGTGCCGACCGCACTGGTAGTCGTCGGTCACGCCGTTGGCGCCCAGGATGTCGCGGGCGTCGCGCGCGATGTCGCGGGCCACGCTCACGCAGTTGCGCTTGGCCAGCGACACGTGGCGCGGCTCGAGCTTGCCGGTGTCCTTGAGCCGGCCCAGCCGGTAGCACATCAGCTGGCCCTTGGTGATCTCCGAGACCATCTCGACCAGCTTGGCCTGCACCAGCTGGTAGCCGGCGATCGGCCGCGAGAACTGCACGCGGTCCTTGGCGTAGCCCAGCGCCTCGTCGTAGCAGCTCATCGCCGCGCCGATCGCGCCGAAGCAGATGCCGAACCGGGCCTGGGTCAGGCACGACAGCGGGCCGCGCATGCCACGCACGCCGGGCAGGAGCGCGTCCTCGCCCACCTCGACGTCCTCGAGGATCAGCTCGCTGGTGGTCGACGCGCGCAAGGACCACTTGCCGTGGATGTCGCGCGCGGTGAAGCCCTTGGTCGAGGTCGGCACCAGGAAGCCGTGGACCACGCCGTCGAGCTTGGCCCACACCAGCGCGACCTTGGCCACCGAGCCGTTGGTGATCCACCGCTTGGTGCCGTTGAGCAGGTAGCCGCCGCTGGTGCGGCGCGCGGTGGTGATCATGCCGGTCGGGTTGGAGCCGAAGTCGGGCTCGGTCAGGCCGAAGCAGCCGATCAGCGTGCCGGCGGCCATGCCCGGCAGGTACCGCTGCTTCTGCTCCTCGGAGCCGTAGGCCCAGATCGGGTACATCACCAGGCTCGACTGCACCGAGCAGAACGAGCGGATGCCCGAGTCGCCGCGCTCGAGCTCCTGGCAGATCAGGCCGTAGGCGGTGCCGCTGGTGCCCGGGCAGCCGTAGCCGGTGAGCGACGCGCCCAGCAGGCCCATCTCGCCGAACACCGGCACCAGCTCGTGCGGGAACGTGCCCGCGGTGAAGTGCTTGCCGATGGTCGGCACGATCTTGTCGGAGACGAAGTCGCGCACGGTGTCACGGATCAGCCGCTCCTCTTCGGTGAAGAGCTCGTCGATGCCGTAGTAGTCGAGTCCGCGGTAGGCGCCGGCCATGGGGTCCTCCTCGCGCAGCCGGGCGCCGCGCGGTCGCCGGCGGTATACTCTCGCCACCATGGTGCGAGCAACCGTCGGCGCGCTCGTGCTGTGGGCGTCCGTCACCACCGCGCGCGCCGACGATGACGCGGCCCGTCAGCTGGGCCAGGCGTTCGCCGCCTACGACGCGGGCGATCTGGCCGGCGCTCGGGCCGCGCTGACCGGTCTGACCGCCGACCGGCTCGCCAACCCCGACTACCTGGTGTGGCTGCGCGGCCAGGTCGCGCTGCTCGACGGCCACCCCGCCGACGCCGCCCGCGACTTCGCGGCGCTGGCCGCGACGCCCGACTCGCGGTTCGCCCGGGCCGCCGCCTGGCGCGCCGCCGACGCGGCGTGGGAGCAGGGCCAGCGCGCCGACGCCGCCGCGACCTACCAGCGGCTGCGCGCCGCGGCCGACGCCGACGAGCACGCCGACCTCGGCGTCGTCGCGTACCGGCTCGCGCTGGCGGCCGGCGACGCCGACCCGGCCCGCGGCCAGGCCGCGCTGCGCGGCTTCCTGCGCGCCTACCCGACCCACCCGCTGGCCGCCGACGCCGATCGCGCGCTGGCCGTCGCCGGCGCCGCGCCCACCTACTCGGACGACGATCGCATCGAGCGCGCGCAGCGGATGATCAGCGCCCACGCCTGGGACGGCGCGGTCGCCGAGCTGGCGCAGATCGACGCGCGGGCGCCGCGGGCGATCCGGATCCGGCGCGACTACTGGCTGGGCACCGCGCTGTTCAAGATGCGCCGCCGCTACGCCGACGCCGGCCAGCTGCTGCTGGGCGTCGCCGACGACATGCGCTCGGCCGAGGCGCTGTTCCACGGCGCGCGCGCGCTGTCGCGGGCCGACCACGACGACGACGCGATCCGCCACTACCGCGAGGTCGTGAAGCGCTACCCGAAGACCGCCTGGGCCGAGGAGGCGCAGTACCTGACCGGCTGGCTCGAGTTCAACCGCGGCAACTACCGCGCGGCGATCGCGCCGCTGGCCGAGACCATCCGCCGCTACCCGAAGTCGAAGTGGATGGACGACGCGCTGTGGTTCCTGGGCATGAGCCAGTACCTGGTCGGCGATCCGGCGGCGGCGCTCCCGCACCTCGAGAAGCTCGCCGCGCGCTCGGGCTCGCTCGAGGCCGGCAAGGGGGCCTACTGGCAGGCCCGCGCCCTCGACGCGCTCCACAAGGACGGCCAGGCCACGCCGATCTACCAGCGCATCGTCGGGCGCTGGCCGTTCTCGTGGTACGCGCTGCTCGCGACCGCACGGCTGGCCGAGCGCGGCGTGACGATCGGCCCGTTCGGGACCACCCCGCCGGCGCCGCGGGGCCCGGCGGTCGCCGACGCGATCGACGCCGCGGTCACCGCCGACCCGGCGATCCGCGCGTTCGACGAGCTGGTCGCCGCCGGCCTGGCCACCGACGCCGGCGTCGATCTGGCGCGGCGCGAGCGCGGCCTGGTCAAGCGCCACCCGCGGCCGCAGGCGCTGGCGGTGCTGTTCGATCGCTACGGCACCGGCCGCAACTGGTCGCGGCCGTGGAAGCTGGCGATGGCCTACGACGGCGGCGCGCTCGACACACCGCCCGAGGGCAACGCGCGCCGGTTCTGGCTGCACGCCTACCCCGAGGCGTACAAGGATCTCGTCGAGCAGTACCGCCCGCTCGGCGGCAGCCCGCCCTACTACCTCTACGCGATCATGCGCAAGGAGAGCGGCTACGACCCCGGCGTGCTGTCGTACGCCGACGCGCAGGGGCTGTTGCAGATGATCCCGGCGACGACGATCCGGGTGGCCAGGCAGCTCAAGCTCACCTACGCCCCCGGCGACCTGTACGCGCCCGAGCTCAACATCCACACCGGCGCCTGGTACATCGGGAAGCTCCTGGCCAAGTTCAACGGCCAGATCCCGCTCGGCGCCGGCTCGTTCAACAGCGGCCCGCGCCCGGTGATGAAGTGGGTCGAGGCCAACGGCGCGCGGCCGCTCGACGAACTGGTCGAGCTGGTCAGCTACCAGCAGACCCGCGAGTACATGAAGAAGGTCACCGAGAACTACGCGCGCTACGTCTACCTCTACACCGGGCAGGTCTACACCCAGCCGCTCACGGTGAACGCGGCGACGGTGCAGGACGACCTGACGTATTGACGCGCCGGGCGCGCGGGAATCCACGGGCCGCACCTGACGTTGTTCCGGCGGCCGATCTATCGTGGGCGTCCCACTGCCCGAGGTGCTCCGCATGTTGCGTCTGTCGCTCGCCACCGTCGCCGTCGCGCTCGTCTCCACCACCAGCCTGGTCGCCGCCCACGAGCCGGGGCCGTTCGACGTCGCCCAGGTCGACGCGGCCAAGCCGCTGCCGGCCGGCGTCAAGGCCAAGGGCAAGGCGGTCGAGCAAGTCTGGACCTGGACCGAGGGCGACATGACCACCGCCGGCGCCGCGGTGCTGTCGTCGACCGACACCGTCAAGGACGGCCGGGTGGTCGCGCGCAAGCTGTTCGTGCAGTACTACCGGGGCAAGCCGGGCAAGCTCAAGCAGGTGCGGCTGGTGCAGGACGGCGTACCGACCTGCGAGTACGACGTCGTCGCGCGGTTCGTGCCCGGCTCGGTGCAGATCACCGACGAGGACACCGACGAGATCTCCGAGCTGTCGTTCGCCTACGACGTCACCTGCATCAGCGACGTCAGCCCGGCGACGCGCAAGCTGCTGCTGCTCGAGGGCCCGGCCAAGCACGCGCTCCGCGGCGACACCCAGATCGACGCCGGCGGCGGGCAGCTGCTCGGGGGCACCTACAAGCTCGACGGCTTCAAGAAGGCGCCGGACCTGCAGGCGCTGGCCGAGGCGGCGTGGAAGGACCTGCTGGGCAAGTAGCCCCGCGCCGGCCGCGTCGAACGGGTAGGATCGCGCGATGCGGCGCCTCGCTCCCGTGCTCGTGCTCGCCCTCGCCTCGACCGCCCACGCCGGCACGTTCGAGGCGACCCCGGCCGACGACCTCGAGGCCAAGATCAACGCGCTGGTCGCCGGCGACGAGCTGATCGTCCACGGCGGGACCTACACGCTGAGCGGGCGTTTCGGGATCTCGCTCGCCGGCACCGCCGCGGCGCCGATCGTCATCCGCGCGGCCGACGGCGAGCGCCCGGTGATCGATCGGCCGGCCGCCGACCAGAACATCTGGGACCTCGATCGCGCCGACTACGTGACGATCCGCGGCCTCGAGTTCAAGGGCGGCTCGGCCGGCGTGCGCATCACCGCGGCCGATCACCTGACGATCGAGGACTGCGAGATCCACGACACCGCCGACGTCGCGCTGCGCGCCAACGACGGCGGCGCGGTCTACCGCAACCTGCTGATCCGCCACAACCACATCCACGACACCGACGGCACCGGCGAGGGCATGTACCTCGGCTGCAACAGCAACGCGTGCCGGGTGCTCGACAGCATCATCGAGCGCAACCACGTCCACCACACCAACGGCCCGACGGTCGCGCAGGGCGACGGCATCGAGCTCAAGGAGGGCAGCGCCGCCAACGTCATCCGCGACAACGTCATCCACGACACGAAGTACCCCTGCATCCTGACCTACGCCACCGTCGGCAACGGCGGGCCCAACGTGATCGAGGGCAACGCGCTGTGGGGCTGCGGCGACCACGCGATCCAGTCGGCGGCCGACGCGATCATCCGCAACAACCTGATCCTGGGCTCGGTGGCCAACGGCATCGCGATGCAGCCGCACCAGGCCGGCACGCCCGCCAACCTGGTGGTCGTCCACAACACCGTGCTGCACGCGACCAACGACGCGATCCGGGTCGGCGGCATCACCGGCGCGGTCACGATCGCCAACAACGCGCTCTACGCGCAGGCCGGCAACGCGATCGCCGCCAGCGGCACGATGGCCGGGCTGATCGTCGCCGGCAACCGCGGCGTCGGCGCGCTGAGCGGGGTCAGCGGCGGCTTCACCGCGTCGACCCTCGACGGCGATCTGGTCAGCGGCGGCTACGCCGGCGCGCCGCCGATGGACCTGTTCCCGCGGGTCGGCTCGAGCTTGATCGGCGCCGGCGATCCGGCCCACGCGGTGGCGATCGACTTCAACGGCGTGGCCCGCACCGCCGGCGTCGACGTCGGCGCCTACGCGTTCGCCGCTGGCGGCAACCCCGGCTGGCAGCTCGCGGCGGACTTCAAGGGCTTCCCGGTCGGCGGCGGTGACGTCGACGCCGGCGTCGACGGGGGCGGCGGCGAGGCCGGCGGCTGCTGCCAGACCGGCGCGACGCCGGCCGCGCCGACCGCGCTCGGGCTGCTGGTGGCGCTGGCGCTGGCGCGCCGGCGGCGCCGGCGGATCAGCTGATCCCGACCCAGCGCGCCAGCGGCGCCAGGGCCGCCGAGACCACCTGCCACGCGGCGATCGCCAGCACCACGTGGGCCAGCGCCATGACGTGGCCGACCAGCATCATCAGGCCGTCGCGCTCGAGGAGCCCGATCGCGTACATCAGGACCGGGATGATGAAGACCAGGTTGGAGCCCGGGATCGGCAGCGGCAACGCCAGCCCGACGCCGAGCACCACCAGGCCGAGGCCGACCAGCCCGAGCGCCGGACCGCCGGTCAGCGGCCCCAGGCGCTCGCGCACCAGGTGACTCATCCAGCCGGTGCCGCGGTTCAGCCAGCGCGCGATGCGGGTCAGCGCCGACGCCGACAGCGCGACCCGCCGGATCCACCCCGGCAGCCACGGCCGGGTCCGCCCGATCAACAGCTGCGCGCCGACGAACGCGATCGCCACGCCGAACGGCGTCGACAGCCCGACGAACGGGATCGCGGTCAACGCCAGGAGCGCGATCACGAAGCCGAAGCCGGCGCTGGCGGTGGCGTCGAGGATCTCGGCGATGGTCAGGCCGTCGGCGCTGTCGATCACCACCGCGTCGCCGGGCGAGATCGTCGCCGCGGCTGGCGGCACCGCGGCGCTCGCCGCCGCCCGCGCAGCGCGCCGCTCCTCGGCGGTCGCGACCAGCGTCGCCAGCAGCACCGAGAGGCGGAGCTGGGTCGGCGAGCTGATGCGCACCGGTTCGGGATCCGCCGCCACGCGATCAGTGTGCCGCGCGCAGCGGGCGGCGCCAAGCCGCGCCGGTGGTCAGAACCCGCGGGCCGCCAGGCCGGCGCGGATCTCGGCGGGGCGGTTGGCGATGTACTGCGCGGTCTCGGCGTTCTTGTCGGCGAAGTCCGAGGCGTCGAACTCGCGGCCGGGCGCGGCCGCCAGCAGCGGCGTGAGCTGCGCGACGATCCGCTGGCGCGCGGCCTCGAGCTGCATCGCCTCGAACGCGTCGAGCGCCTCGCGCAGCCGCGCCGCGAACGCGGCCCGGCACGGCGCCTCGGCCATGCAGCGGGTCGCGATGCGCCCGGTCGGGCTCCACTCGTCGACCGAGCCGGCCTGGAAGGTCTGGTCGAGGCCGCTGGGGAGGATGGTCCAGCGGTCGGTCGCGGGGTCGTGGTAGACGCGGTAGTTGTTGACGATGTCGTAGCTGTAGCCGTCCCAGTGCGACAGCAGCGCCTCGACCGCCCACATCGACAGGTAGCGCTCGAAGTCGAGGACCTCGGTGACCGCCGGGTAGAAGCCGCCGACCGGCAGCGCGTCGAGCCGGGCGATCAGCGAGCGCAGCGCGGCGTAGTCCTGCGGGTCGGCGTCGGGCGCCGGCGTGCCGTCGCAGGCGTCGGGGTGGAACTCGCGGGTCAGGCAGCCGCTGTCGTCGTCGCGGACGTTGCCGGCCTCGAGCTGACACCAGTACGTGCCCTCGTACAGCATCCCCTGGTTGGAGCCGAAGTGGCGGGCCAGGAAGCGGCGGTCGACCGTCTCGACGTGCAGGTAGTGGCCGAACAGCGCGCCGTTGACCAGCACCCGCACCGGCGCGACGCGCGGCGCGGGCACGCCCATCCGTCGAAACAGCGGGTAGGCCAGGCGCTCGTGGGTCAGGCTCTTGTCCTGCACCATGTTGTTGAGCGTCAGCCCGGCCAGGCCGCCGATGCGGCGGTCGCTGGGGCAGCCGGCCACCGCCGGATCGTCCCAGGCCAACGCGATCTTCAGCCCGGCCTTCTCGTCGAGGCGCCGGGCCGAGCCGCAGCCGCCCTTCACCTTGACGCCGACGCCGGCGTAGGTGACGCCGAGGTAGGTGACGTCGCCGCTGTGATAGTCGCGCTCGTACGGCACGCAGCCGGGCGGCTCGGCCTGCGCATCGATGGCCGCGTAGCTGGCCGGCGGCAGCGTGATCTCGACGTCGCGCACGACCAGCTCGTCGAACGCCACCGCCGAGCCGTCGTCGGTGCGGAAGCCGACCCCCGCGCTCCACGGCCCGGTGGCGGTGCAGCCGTCGAAGCTGCGCGTGGTCTGGCGCGCGCGCACCAGGTGATCGCGCCACGGCTCGAGCCGACCGAGCACCGCCGCCGGCCCCTCGTAGGTGCCTAGCCCGAGCACGATCGGCGGCGGGTGCGGCGACGCCACCGCGTAGGCCCACACCCGCTCGCGCGGCGCGCCGTCGGCGTTCACCGTCCACACCTCGTAGTCGGTGGTCGCCAGCAGGTCGCCGTCGGGATCCTCGGGCGCGCTGACGTCGATCACCAGATCGGCGGCGGTGACGTCGATGCGCCCCGCGGCGTTGGTGATCACCGTCGGCGCGATCGGCCCCGCCTCACCGGCGCACACGTCCGGCAGGCGCGGCGGATCGGCGCACGCGGCCAGCGCGACGATCACGAGCAGAGCGGCGCGCGCCATCACCACCAGCGTAACGCAGATCACCAGCGGCGCGGGGCCTGCTGGTACACTGCGCCGATGCGACGTGGGTTCATGCTCCTGGCGGTGCTGGCCGCCTGCTCGGCCGACGATCCGACGTTCGCCGGCGTGGTCGACGCCCCGCCGCTGGCGATCGACGCCGCCGCCATCGACGCCACCGACATCGACGCGGCGCCCCCGGGCGACAGCGGCCCGGCGCCCGGCTTCGGCGTGGTCAGCGGCCAGTGCGGCGTGCTGACCCTGGCCGAGCTCGACGGCGCCACGCCGCTGTGGTTCGGCGGCGAGTTCACGTTCGACAACCGCTTCGACGACCCGGCCGAGCGCGATCAGCTCACGCCCGGCGGCCAGCACATCCTCTCGGTGCCCAACGCCGGCGGCAGCTCGGTGCTGTCCGAGGTGTTCGCGTTCGAGTGGCTGGCCCGCTGCGAGGGCGCGACCTTCCTCAAGGCCGAGACCGAGATCGTCTACGACGTGGTCGGCAAGAAGGCCGACATCCTGGTCGAGATCGACGGCCGCAAGGTCGGCGTGTCGGTGACGCGGGCGATGACCTTCCCGCTCGGCAACCCGTACACGCTGACCGACGCCACCGCGCTGTTCGACCGCAAGCTCGACGACATCCAGCTCGCCACCGAGGCGGTGTCGGCCGCCGACCGCTGGTCCAAGCAGATGGTCGTCGCGCTGGCCATCGACGCCCAGCACGCCCAGGTCGCGATGCAGGCGTGGCAGATGCTCGACGCCGCGACCAAGGACGACACGATCCTCATCGTCCCGGTCACCAGCGGCGACGACCTGTTCATCTACACGAACATGTAGGGGGCTCGTCGCCGCGCCGCCCGACCTGCCGCCGGCGGCGTCAGACCGGGGTGCCAAGGTCGGCGGGTGCTGGTCGAAACGCCCTCGCCTGTCCCGCCCTCGCCCGTGACCGCCGCGCCCGCCGCGGCTGGCTCGGGGCCCGTCGTGGCGCCGAAGAAGGCGGTCGACGACAGCCTGGGCACGATCTTCATCGGCATCGCCGGGATGATCGGCGCCGGCAAGTCGACGCTGGCCACCGCGCTGGGCGGCCACCTCGGCATCGACGTGCACTACGAGCCGGTCGCCGATAACGAGTACCTGTCCGACTTCTACCGCGACACCGCGCGCTACTCGTTCGCGATGCAGGTGTACCTGCTGAACCGCCGGTTCCAGCAGCACCAGGAGATCATCTGGCGCGGCCGGTCGGCGGTGCAGGACCGCACGATCTACGAGGACTCGATCTTCGCCAAGATGCTGGCGGCGACCGGGCTGATGGACGAGCGCGACTACCGCACCTACCAGCAGCTGTTCCGGCACATGTCGAACTTCATGTGCAAGCCCAGCTGCATCATCTACCTCGACGTGTCGCCGCAGAGCTCGCTCGAGCGCATCAAGATGCGCAGCCGCGACGTCGAGGCGACGATCAAGCTCGAGTACCTCGAGGCGCTGTACGAGGGCTACCAGGAGTTCGTGCAGTCGATCTCCAAGGTGGTGCCGGTGATCCGGGTCGACTACGACCGGTTCGCCACCGCCGAGGAGATGGCCGACGTGATCCGCCGCGAGTACCTCGACGTCAGCTTCCTGCGCCAGGCCACGCGGTTCGATCCGACGCGGTAGCGGCACGTCGGCGCGGCGATCGTGTTGGCGCGATCGCGCGCGCCGCCGCTGACGTGGCTACTTGACCGGCTTGGCGGCCGGCGCGTCCTTGGCGGCGGGCGCGGCGGCGTCCTTGCCGGTGGCCGGCGGCGCGACCTTCTGGCCCGACGCGCTCTCCATGAACGAGCGGCCCTCGAAGATGACGCCCTTCTCGACCTGCAGCGACGGGGTGTGCAGGTCGCCCTTGACCCGGCCCGGGGCCAGCACCTCGATGCCGCGCTTGGCGCGGACGTTGCCGACCAGCGTGCCCTGGACGATCACCTCGCCGATGTCGATCTCGGCCTCGACGTAGGCGCCCTCGCCGATGATCAGCGTGTCATCGGAGAAGATCTCGCCCTTGAGCTTGCCGTCGATGCGGACGGTGCCCTCGAAGGTGAGCTTGCCCTCGAACGAGGTGCCGCGTCCGAGCAGGGTGTTGATCTCGCTGACGATGCCTTCACGTCGCGCCGGGGCAGTCATGATGGCGGACGGTAGCGGATCGCCCGGGGCGGATCCAGCGAGCCGGGGCCGAGGCTACAGCGCCGCGGCGATGGCCCGGACCCGCTCGCAGATGGCGGCCGCGCTGTCGATCCGGGCCATCGCGTCCTTGGCCAGGCAGTCGGCGACCAGCGCGTCGAGCGCGGCCGGCGCCTCCGGGCACAGGCTCGACAGCACCGGCGGCTCGGTCACCAGGTGGTGGTGCATGACGTTGCCGTCGATGAACGGCGGCCGGCCGGCGCACAGCTCGAACAGCGTGCAGCCGACCGCGTACAGGTCGGCGCGGTGGTTGATGTTGGTGCCGCTGACCTGCTCGGGGGCCATGTACAGCGGCGTGCCGCGCACGTCGGTCTGGCGGATCTCGATCTCGCGCATCACCCGGGCCAGGCCGAAGTCGCCCAGCTTCACCACCTTCTCGCGGGAGATGAAGACGTTGGCCGGCTTGATGTCGCGGTGGATGACCTTCTTGCCGTGGGCGTAGGCCAGGCCAGTGCACAGCTGATCGACGACGCCCAGCGCCTGGCGCACGCTGAGCCGGCCGCGATCGGTCAGGAGCTTCTCGAGGGTCATCCCGTCGACGAACTCCATGACCATGTAGTGCTCGAGCCCGTCGGTCACCTGGTCGTAGACCGCGACGATGTTGGGGTGGTTGAGCTGGGCCAGCGCCTTGGCCTCTTGCTCGAAGAACGCCAGCGCGTTGGGCACCTCGCGGACCGCGCGGGCCATCACCTTGACCGCGACGGTGCGCTCGAGGCGCAGGTCCCAGCCCCGGTAGACCACCCCCATCGCGCCGCTGCCGAGCTCGGCGTCGAGCCGGTAGCGCCCGAGCACCGTCGACGCCACCACCGCGTCGGTGACCGCGGTGATCCGCTGCGACGCGCCGGCGGTGGCGGCCGGCGAGGCCGCCGCCGGTTGCCCGGCGCCCATGATCTGGGTCGGCGCCGACGCCACGACCGGCGCGATCACCACCGGCGTGGCGGCCGGGGCCGCGAACGGCGGCGGCTCGGTCAGGCGCGCGCCGATCGCCGCGTCGATCAGCGGCGCCGCCGCCGGCCCGTGCTCGGTCGGCGCCAGCGTCAGGCCGTCGGACACCTCGGCCAGCCGGCGCTCGCGCGGCAGGTTGATGATGACCTTCTCGATCTTGGCGGCGCTGATCGGCAGCGGCTTCTCGATGCGCAGATCGCCGGGGTCGATGAACATCGTGTGGCTGCCGACCGTCGCGTACAGCGTCACCTGGCCGGCGGCGTCGGTGTAGACCTTGTCGGCCTGGGCGTCGTCGAGCCACACCGCGATGCCCTGGCGCTTGTCGTCGTGGATGGTCACCTTGACCTCGGCCACCGGCAGGCCGAGGTCGAAGCGCGCCTCGACGTGGGCGCCGCGGCCCACGGTGACCTGCTGCGAGTGCATCGGCGGCACGACGCGATCGCCGAACTCGCGCGTGTACACGCCGAAGACGTGCACGTACCACACGCCCGGCGACACCCGGAACACGGTCCGGTCGGACGGCAGCCGCGCGCTGTGATCGGTGAGCTGGTGCCCGACGCGCAAGCTGTCCTTGCGGAACGCGGCCGGGTCGCCGACCGACGGCCGCCGCGGCGAGCGCGACAGCTCGATCGCGAGCACCTCGTCGCTGCCGTCGGGATCGCGCTCGATGAACACCGCGATCCGGCTGCGCCCGCGGATCACCAGCGCCAGCCCGAACACCCCGAGGATCAGCAGCGCTCCGACGATCAGCGTGATGCGATCGCGGTTCCACCGGACCAGCCCGGTCGAGCTGCCGTCGAGCGACGCCTCGAACGCGCGGGCGTTGGCCACGCCGCGCTCGAACAAGATCAGCCGGAGGTGGGCGCGGCCGCCATCGGCCGCCAGCCGGTACAGCAGCAGGTGGCTGGCGCCGACGTCGCCGGCGATCGCCGACAGCTTGTCGACGTCGATCGGCTCCGACACCCAGGCCGGCCCGCCGGCGACCACCGGCTTGCCCGCCGCGCGCACCGCGGCCGTCAACGCCGGCGCCAGCGGCGCGGGGTTGGCCTCGCGCAGCGACCACCAGCCGGCGCGCGGGCCGACCACGCCGACCACGGCGACCGACGACGCGCGGTCGAGGTCGAGCGGCGGCAGCATCGCGGCCAGCTCGCGGACCAGGCCATCGTCGCCGGACGGCAGCGTCGTGGCGCCGCTGGTGCCCGCGCCGGCGGCGGGCTGGCTCGACGCCTTGGCCGCGAGGTCGACGGTCGAGGCCACGCCGGGCGCGACCCGCTCGGCCAGCGCGCGATCGGCGCGCGCGCGGTCGGCGTCGCCGCGCTTGTCGAGCAGCACCGCGCGAGCCCGCAGCACCGCGCCGCTGGCCGGAGCCCGCGCGCGCGCGGCGTCGATCACCGCGCCAGCGGCGGCCAGATCGCCGCGCCCGAACGCTACCTGGAACGAGGTCAGCTGCTTCTCGACCGAGTCGTCGGGCGCGGTCGCGAGCAGCGCCTCGGCGGTGGCCCAGTCACCCCTGGCCATCGCCACCCGGGCCAGCTCGCGATCGGCGTGGGCCGCGGTGAACGCGTCGCGGGCCTCGTCGAGCCGCAGCGCCGCCAGCGCCAGGCGGCCGCGGAACAGCTGCGCGGCGGGATCATCGATCGCCGCGGCCAACCAGACCTGCACCGCGGTGGCCACGGCGCGCGCGTCGGCGCGGCGCGCCGCGATCTCGGCGCCCAACCGCAGCCCGTCGCGGTTGCCCAGCCCCGCCGCCTGTGCGGCCAGCGGCGCGAGCTGCGCGACCTCGCCGTCGTCGAGATCGACGACCCGCACCGAGGCCAGCGCCGCGAGCGTGCCGTGGCCGGCGACGCGCAGGCCGAGCACCGACGCCAGCCGCCCCCAGCTGGGATCGGTGGTGGCCGCGGCCAGGGCCCGCGCCTCGAGGTCGGGCGGCACCGCGCCGGCGGGCAGCGCGACCAGGAGCGCCAACCCGGGCCCGAACGGCTGCGGGCTGGCGAGCAGGCGGGTCACGGCCGCGGTCAGCGCGGCGCGGTCGCCGCGGGCGTGGGCCAGCCGCGCCGCCGCGACGTCCAGCCACGGCTCGCGGCCGGGCTTGCCCGTCAGCTCGCGAGCGGCGTCATCGAGCGCGGCCCCGGCCAGCCGCGCGAGCGCCCGGGCCGCGCGCTCGCGGGGCGTCGCGCCCGGCGCGAGCTCGAGGATGTCCTTGGGCGTGCCGGCGATCTGCGCGATCGCCAGGGCCGAGGCGCGGTCGGCGGCGGCGCCAGCCCAGCCGGGGCGCAGCGCGGCGGCGATCGCCGGTAGCCGCAGCGCCACCACCGGTTCGCCGATCGCCACCGCGCGGGCCGCCGCGGCGAGGTCGCCGCGCGCCACCGCGTGCGCGGCGGCCACGAACGGTCGCAGCTGACCGATCGACGCGGCCGGCACGGTCAGATCGCCGACGGTGGGCTTGAGCACCGCGACCAGCGCCCGGGTCAGCGCCACCGCGTCGCCGTCGCCGGCGGCGGCGGTCCCCGCGGCCCGCACCGCGCCGGTGTCGTCGACGGCGAGGATCGACGCGCTCAGGCCGGTGCCGCTGCGCGCCAGATCGCACGCGATCACCAGGTCGGCATCGAGCGCCTGCATGCTCGCGGCGAGGGTCGCCGGCCGATCGATCGGCATCGCGACCCGGGCCAGCTCGGGCGCCGGCACCACCGCCCGGCCGTGGCCGTCGATCGACGAGCGCAACAGCAACGTCACCGCGCCGGCGGCGTCGTCGAGGTCGGCCTCGGCGCGCACGTCGAGCACCACCACCCGCCCGGCGCGCGCCACGCCGGGGGCCGCGATCACGATCAGCGCGACCGCCGCGACCAGGACCCTCGTGCGTCGCATCTCGGAAATTATACGCGGCGCCCGCCGCGCGGGCTCAGCGCCGCAGGCGAAAGTCGACCGGCTGCTCGTCGCCGTGGTCCCAGGTCAGGCTGCGGTGCTCGGGGGCGTAGTCCTTCAGCCGGACCTCGACGTCGGTCGCCGACGCCGGCGCTAGGTCGGACAGCTCGATCGGCGTGCGGCCCTTGAGCGCGCCGTTGAGGTAGACGTCGGCGCCGGCCGGCGTCGACGTGACCCGCAGCTTGACCGTGCGCGGTGGCAGAAACGCCAGCACCTTCACGTCGCCGCCGCCCTCGGGCACCAGCACGGTGTCGCGGAACGGCTGGTAGCCGGTCAGCGTCACCTGGATCTCGTGGCGCGCGCCCGGCTTGGTCTTCCACGCCAGCGGGGTCTTCTCGTCGAGCGCCTTGCCGTCGATCGTGACCAGCGCGCCCGGCGGCTTGGACTCGATGACGATCGCCGCGGTCGGCGGCGCCGGCTCGCCGCCGCGGATGATCAGCACCGCCGCGGCGACGCCGCCGGCGATCAGCGCGATCGCCAGCAGCCCGCGCAGCAGCCACGACCGCCCGCTGCCGATGCGGTACTGCGCCGGCACCTCGTCGACCTCGAGCGCCTGCAGCTGCCGGCTCAGGGTCTGGGGCTGCTGGTTCGGCCCCGGGAACGGGTAGCCGGTGGGCAGGCCGGGGGCCGGCTCGCCGCCGTAGGCGTACGGCATCAGGTGCGCGGGCAGCCCGGCGGGGAACGCCTGCGGGTGCGGCGCCTGGGGCGTCCCCGGCGGCGGCGGGTACGCGGGGTAGGCCGACGGCTCGACCGCGCGCGGGATCGGCGGCGGCCCGGCGGCCGGCAGGGGCGCGCCGGGCTGGGTCGGCACGTCGAACGCGGGGTCGAGCGAGCCGGCGGCGGGCAGGCCGCTCAGCGGCCGTCCGGGCACGCCGCCGCGGCCACCGGCGGCGCCGGTCGCGCTCGTCGACGAGGTCGGCTCGGCCGCCCGCGACGGGACCCCGTCGGACAGGGGCGCCCCGGCCCCGCGCGCCACCCGCGGCATCGGCGCGCCGCTGTCGGGCCCGCCGACGATCGCGCGCAGCACCGACGGCGGCGGCGGCGGCGCGCTCGGCGGCCGCAGCGACGCCACGCCCTGGGCCGGGGTGCGCCGCGACTCGCGCGGCTTGCGCAGCTCGCTGACCGCGGGCGTCGGCGTGCGCGCGGCCAGCGCCGGCGGGGCCTCGCCGCGCCGCCGCGGCGCGGTGACGGCGTCGGCCACCGCGCCCGGGAACGCGTCGCGGGTCTGGGTCGGGCCGCCGTCGTCCTCGAACTGGTTGCCGTCGTCGGGCGCGGCCTCGACCACCGTCGGCTCGTAGTCGTCGCCCAGCTCGACCGAGCGCGCCGCCTTGCGCATGCCGCGCGGGCCGTCGAACGAGGTCGGCCCCTCGTCCGGGCGGCCGGTCACGACGGTGCTGTCGACCTCGTCGCCGTCGGCGATCGGCAGCGTGCTGGCGGTGATCATCCGCGGCGACGCCCGCGCGGCCTGGGGATCGGCGGCCGGCCGCTTCGCCGCCTGCAGCTCGCCGACCCGGAAGATGACGCTGTTCTCGTCGCCGAGCTCGGCGCGCTGGGTCACCAGCGTGTTGCGGCGGATCGCGCTGTCCGAGCGCAGACGCCGCGGGTTGGGCGCCGGCAGCGTCGGCTCGGCGGCGGCCTCGACCTCGACCTCCTCGGCCTCGGTGCCCAGCGCGCGCGCGAGGTGGCCGACCAGCTTGGTCGGCGAGAACACCGGCGAGTAGGTGTGGAGGAACCGCTCGAGGTCGGTCGCCATGTCGCCGGCGCTCTGGTAGCGGTCGCCGGCGCGCTTGGCCAGCGCGCGCATGACGATGCGCTCGAGCTGCGGCGGCACGTCCTTGCGCACGCTGCGCACCGGCGCGATGTCCGCCTTCCGGACCATGTCGAGCAGGCGCGGGATGTCCTCCTCGAGGTACAGCATCTGGCTGGTCAACATCTCGTACAGCACGATGCCGGTCGAGAAGATGTCCGAGCGGTGGTCGATGCGCTCGCCCCAGGCCTGCTCCGGGGACATGTAGTAGTACTTGCCCTTGATCACGCCGACCGCGGTCTGGCGCGCCTTCATCGTCGCCTTGGCGATGCCGAAGTCGACCAGCTTCACCTCGCCGGCGGTCGACACCAGCACGTTCTGCGGCGACACGTCGCGGTGGACGATGCCCATCGGCTGGCCGCCGCCGTCGCGCTTGCGGTGCGCGTAGTCGAGGCCGTTGGCCATCTCCTTGGCCACGAACGCCGCCACGTCGACCGGCACGTCGAGGTCGCGCTCCGAGCCCTTGCGCAGGATCTGGTAGAGGTCGGCGCCGTCGACGAACTCCATCACGATGTAGTAGGTCTCGCCGACCCGCCCCAGATCGAAGGTGTGGGCGATGTTGACGTGCTGCAGCTGCACCGCGATCTTCGCCTCGTCGACGAGCATCTCGATGAACTGCTCGTCCTGCGCGAAGTTGGGGTGGATCATCTTCAGCGCGACGAACTTCTCGAACCCCGCCAGGCCCCGGGTCTTGGCCAGGTGGATCTCGGCCATGCCGCCGACCGCGATCTGGCGGACCAGCGTGTAGGGGCCGAACGGGCGCTCAGTCATGGCCGGTGACCAGGGTGTCTCGCGTTGCGGGTGGGGCCAGGCTCACGGCCCCGTGCAGGATCTGGGTCTCGCGCTACGGCTGCGATTCCACGTCCATCTCGACGGCCTCGACCTCTTCGGCCTTGCCGTGGAACTCCGGCGTCGGCCCCTCGCGCAGCTGCTCGGCCTGGCCGGGGTGGACGAACATGCCGACCAGGCGCAGCGGCGCCTTGGCCCCGCGATCGAACGTGCACACCACCTCGGTGGCGATGCCGTAGGCGACGTTGACCAGGTAGCTCGCGGCGGCGTTGGCCACCAGGTACAGCCCGAGGCCGGCGCCGTAGGTCTTGCGATCGATCTGCACCGGCGAGTGCAGGCACTTCTCGATGTAGGCCAGGATCGTGTTCTTGGCCAGGCGGCCGAAGCGGTCGCGCACGGCGATCGCGAACTGGCTCTCGGTGGCGGCGTAGCGGATCGACACCGGCCGCGGCGAGCGCGAGCGGGTGCGGTCGTGCGGGTCGACCTCGGCGAAGACCTGCTTGCCGTCGTCGTCGACCGGCGCGTCGTAGAGCGCGTTCATCAGCAGCTCTTCGCAGACCTGGCCGATGGCGCTGCGCACCTGCCGCCGCATCTTCGCCTCCTCGGCGAACTGCAGCACGGTGTCGATGGCCTTGCCGCGCCCCTCGAAGTCGCGCAGCCGCATGTACTGCACCGGGGTCCCCTCGGGCAGGTACTTCTCGATGCCGAAGATGTCGCCGGTGAGCAGCTTCTGGGCGGTGACGAACACGCCGCGGTCGAGCTCCTCGCCGACGATGACGTGGTTGACCCGGTGGTCGCGCAGGTAGCTGGTCAGCTCGGCCAGCGCGGCCTTGGGCGTGACCACGGCCGCGTGGGATTTCTGGCGAAGCCGGGGGACCAGCGTGTCGACCAGCCCGACGTCGCCCTCCTCGACGTCGATGAACACGTACCGGTGCGGGATGATCTCGCTCTCGATCGCGTCGAGCGAACGGACCGCGTCGACCTCCGCCCCGGCGCGCTCCAGGTTGGCGACGATGCGCCGGAGCTGATCGAGGTTGGACGAGATAGCGAGGACGCGGCGCTTGGACAAAGTCCCCTCAGTAGCCAAGGGAGGTTAGCTTAGCCGAGATCCACCCGCGGGCGAAAGCCGCCGGGCGCGCATTCCCGGGTGACGTCTGGGTGAGCCTGTGCGAGCATGAGACTCATGACGGCCGCCCGCCTGCGCCTCCTGGCAGTCGACGACGAGCCGGACATCCTCGACTTCCTCGAGCGGGCCACCCGACACCGGTTCACGGTGACCCGCTGCGGCAACGGCGAGGACGCCCTGGCCCTGCTCGAACGCGAGCCGTTCGACCTGCTGATCACCGACCACAAGATGCCGCGGCTGACCGGCCTCGAGCTGCTCGAGCGCCTGGGCCCGCGCTACCCGGCCATGGCCCGCATCCTCCTGTCGGGGTACACCGACGTCCCCGACGTCGAGCGCGCCGGCGCCGTCGGCCAGGTCCACCACTACGTGGTCAAGCCGGTCGACTCGCGGTCGCTCATCGCCGGCATCGACCAGGCCTTCAAGGTCCGCGCCGGCGAGGCGCCCTTCATCAGCGCGACGTAGCCCGGGGCTCGCCCGATCAATACGTGTACTCGGCGGAGACGTAGGCGCGCCAGTCCTCCCACGGGTTGGGCAAGAACTCGAGGCGCGGGTCGTACGAGTAGAAGACGTCCGACTGGTAGTAGCGGGCGTTGAAGGCGTTGAAGACGCTGCCGCGCAGCACCAGCTTCTCGCTCGGCGTGAACGTCAGGCCGAGCGACAGGTCGGCGGCCGGCGGCAGGCGATCCATCACCAGGTCCGAGGTCGCGGTGCGCACGCCGGCTGGCGACGGGTTGCCCATCGGGTCGATGATCGTGCCCTCGTTGATGGGCACGCCGCCCGCGGTGGTCCCGGCCGGGGCCTCGCGGTAGCCGCGGTAGTCGACCAGGCGGTTGGGATCCTCGATCGCGCCGATCACCCGAAGATCGGTCGACACCGATAGCTTGTCGTCGATCAGGTTGAACACGCCCGCCAGGTGAAACATGTGCTCGGGCAGCGACTTCTGGATGCCGGCGTCGGCGGTGTTCATCCGCATCCAGGTGTAGGCCAGCTCGAGGCGGTGGCCGCCGA
Source organism: Myxococcales bacterium (assembly GCA_016707895.1). Taxonomy (GTDB): domain Bacteria; phylum Myxococcota_A; class Polyangia; order Haliangiales; family Haliangiaceae; genus UBA2376. The sequence goes on from JADJGV010000010.1 coordinate 356,828, forward strand.
CGACGTACAGCTTGGCCAGGGCCTCGGCCGAGTGGATGCCGCGCTCGGCGGTGTTCTCGTAGCGGCCCGAGACGATCTGGATGGTGTTCTGGAGCCGCGTGTACGAGTAGTCGGTGCGGAACGACAGCTCGCGGATGCGGCGCTTGCCCTTGAAGATACGGGCGTTGATCTCGAGCTGCGCGGCGTCCGAGGTCTCGACCTTCAGATCGGCGCGGCCGTCGATCTGGACGGCCTCGCCGTTGGAGTTGGTGTTGTTGAACACCGGCGGGCGGAAGCCCTGGGCGAAGTTGAGCTTGACGTGCCAGTTGGGGATGAAGTTGTAGACCGCGGTGCCCGAGGCCAACGTGGTCAACGGGTAGCTCTGCTTCCCAAGCCGCGTCGGCGCCGCCTGGAGACGCAGGCCGGCGTCGAGGATCAGCTTCTTGCTGGGGCGCCACTGCGGGTTGACGTAGGCGCCGAGCACCGAGCGGCTGGTCGGGAACGCGAAGGTCAGGGGGCAGTTGGCGATCGGCCGGGTCGCCCCGGGGTTCTCGGGATCGAGCTCGCGCGGGCACGGCAGGGGCAAGCGATCGAGGTTGTACGGACCGATGAACGTCGCCTCGATGCCGTCGCCCTGGCGCGACCGGCTGACGTCGTTGAGCGCGAACTCGCGGAACGCCTCGCCACCGTACTGCAGGCGCAGGTTGCCGGGCAGCTCGTAGTCGCCTTCGATCGCCCCGCCGGTGCGGTACGACGTGGCGTCCATCTTGAACGACAGACCGCCCTCGAGCAGGCCCGGGATCGGCGCCAGGACGCCGAGGTGATCGAACTGCCGCTGGAACTGCACGCCGTAGGCCTGGAGCTTGATCCCGGCGCGACCGTCGGCGAACCGGTCGCGGAACTCGGCGACCACGTAGCGGTCGAGGAAGTTGAAGTCGTTGGCGCGTGCGCGGCGGCCCTGATCGACGCAGGTCGGGTCGGTCGGCGGGTCGGCGTAGGCGCAGCGGCTGTCCTCGGGGAGGGTCCGCCGGGTCACGAAGCCGGGGAAGCCCATCGGCGCGTGGTGCTCGATGTACGGCGCCTGCACCCGCACCTGCAGCTTGCCCATCGTGAACTTGCCGAAGAAGTTGAAGATGTAGCTGCGGGCCTGATCGGAGGTGACCAGCGGGCCGAAGTAGTCGATCGAGTTCGGCTGCGGCAGCGGCGCCGAGAAGCGGTGCTCGGGCATGTTGAACGCCGGGCCCTGATAGCTCTCGAACGCGCCGTGCAGGAACGCCTTGATCTTGCCGCCGAGCAGATCGGGCAGGCCGGCCATCGCGTAGACGCGGCCGTTGGCGCGGTCGCCGTCGCCGTGGCCGAGCTGGCCGCCCATCTCGACGCCGTCGACGTCGTCGGCGTCCTTGGTGATGACGTTGACCACGCCGAGGAACGAGTTGGCGCCCCACAGCACGCCGCCGGGGCCGGTGATGACCTCGATGCGCTTGATCGTCTCGAGCGGCTGGATGCGGGTGGTCGACGGGATGTTGAGGAACGGATCGAACAGCGACATCGAGTCGTGCAGGAACTGCAACGACTGCGGGATGCCGCGCGCGGTGTTCGAGGTGAACTGCGAGTGCAGGATGCCGGTGCGCTCGTAGCCGGGGACGGTGTCGATGACCTGGTCGAGGGTCTGGAAGTGGCGGTCGTGGATCTCGTCGGCGGTGAGCACGGTGACGATGACTGGCGCCTCTTGCACCGTGGTCACGCCCTTGGCCGCGCTCTGGACGACGTTGGCCAGGTCGAGGGCGTCGTCGGACTCGCCGCCGTCACCGTCACCGCTGGCGATGTCCATGACGACGACCGGCACCTCGATGTCGACCGGGGCCGACGCCTCCTGCGCCGCCGCCAGCTGCGGGGCGACCGCCAGGAGCACGGCGGTGGTCAGCTGTGCGAAGCGCTTCATGGCGTCCTCTGCTGCGACTTGATGAAGTCGACGCGGTCGTTGATGGGGTCGGTGGGCGTGGCCGCGCCGAGCGGACGATCCGAGCCGAGGCCGACGGCCTGGACCTGGTTGACCGGGACGCCCTGGCTGACCAGGAAGTCGAACACCGCCTGGGCCCGCTTGGCGGCCTGATCCTTGTCCTTCTTCTTCTGGGCGGTGATCTGGCGCGCGTTCTTGGACTTGGTGCCGAGCGCGGTGTGGACCTCGATGCGGACCGACAGCTTCTTGTCGCGGATGATCGTCGCCACCTGGCCGAGGATCACCTTGGTGGCCGGGGTCAGGCCGGCGGTGCCGGTGAACTCGATCTTGTTGCCGCGCAGGTCGATGCGATCGCCTGCCTCGACCGGGCCGGTCTGGGTGCGGACGTCGGGGCAGCCGTCGTCGTCGTCGACGCCGTTGACGGTCTCGGGATCGTCGGGGCACTTGTCGCCCTTGTCGGCGAAGCCGTCGCCGTCGTTGTCGTCGTCGGGGCAGCCGTCGCCGTCCTCGAAGCCGTCGACGTCCTCGCCGGCGTCGGGGCAGCGGTCGGCGATGTCCGGCAGGCTGTCGCCGTCGTTGTCGCGCTCGGGGCAGCCGTCGTCGTCCTGGTAGGCGTCGCGATCCTCGGGCTCCTCGATGCAGTTGTCGTTGGCGTCGACCACGGCGTCGCCGTCGTTGTCGAGGTCGGGGCAACCGTCGTCGTCCTGGAAGCCGTCCTTGTCCTCGCTGTCCTCGAGGCAGGCGTCGCTGACGTCGGGCACGCCGTCGCGGTCGCGATCGCCGCGGCCGATGCGCACCTCGCTGGCCGGCTGGGGCGACCAGGTGACGCCGGCGACGACGCTGAAGTCGTCGCCGCGGGCGCCGGTGATGCCGAAGGTGCCGAGCAGGTTGCCGATCAGGTGCGGGTTGAGGCGGTAGTTGAGGCCGCCGGCGGCGTAGGCGGCCAGGTCGCCGCGCTTGCCGTCGTTGAAGTAGTCCGACGCGGTGAGCGTGGTGCAGCGCCGGCCGTCGACGCGGGTGCAGCTGCCGTAGCTGACCGCGGCCGGCAGCGGTACGAAGCCGACGACCTCGGCCGACAGCACCACCGCCGGCGACAGCTCGACGTTGGCGCCGGCGCCCGCGATCAGCTCGGAGCCGACGTCGAGGACGACCAGCGCGGCCTCCTCGGGGGTCGACATCGCCGGGCGGGCCGCGTCGTCGTACGCCTCGAGCACGGTGCGCTGGCGAAAGCGCGCGCCGAGGTTGGCGACCAGCTTGGTCGCGTGCAGCCGATCGAAGCGGTAGTCGACCGTGAGCCGCGGCTCGAACACCAGGTTGCGATCGCCGAGGAACATCTCATCCTCGCCGAACGGCAGCGCCACGGTGGCCATCGCGGCGATCGCCAGCTTGGCGTCGGCCTTGAGCTGGTACTTGGCGCCGACCCGGACGTCGAGCGGGCCCGACAGGCCCTGGGGCTCGTAGCCGCCCGACGGATCGATGTTCGACACGTCGCGGAGCGAGATGAGCCCGGTCGACGGATCGGCGGAGGTGCCACGGAACCGGCCGCGCGTGCCGTAGCCGGGGCCGGTGTCGGTGCGGTAGACCGCGGCGGCGAGGCCGACCGAGACCTTGTCGCTGACCACCATGCCGAACGCCATGTCGACGGTGACCAGGTAGTCGAGCACCGCGTCCTGGGAGTCGGCGCCGATGCCCGGCACCGCCACGTCGAACGGGCCCTTGCCGTAGCCCATCCACAGCTTCCACGACAGGTCGTGCTTGACCGGCTGGCGCGCGCCCTCGAGCGAGAGCACGCCGGCGCCGTCGAACGACGGCCGGAACAGCGCGCTGTCGACGCCGGCGGCCGGCGATGGCTCGGCCGCGGCGACGCCGCCCAGCGCAGCGACCAGGATGACCGACGCGGGGCGCCTCACGGGCACTCAACTCCGCCCGGCGTGACCGCGTCCTTGTGCTGCACGAAGACGACGCCGGGGATCGCGCCGGCGAGGTTCTGCGGCCACTGGCAGCCGCTGGGCTCGCCGCCGGCGCCGGTGTAGTTGTCGGGCGACGGGAAGCCGGTCACCAGGCCGGTGCCGTTGGGGCCGGTGGTCGAGCGCCCCGACGCGGTGTCGACCGTGCTGCGGGTCGTCGGGCTGGCGTCGGTGAAGTAGTAGTCGTTGTTGGTGATCGGGTTGGCGCCCTTGCGGATCTGCACGTTCGCGACCGGATTCAGGGTCGAACTCGCGCCGTTGTGGAGGAAGATCAGCGCCAGCACTCCGCGCGCCGAGAACGCCTGGCCGCCGATGCCCGAGGTGGTGGTCCAGGCGGTGTCGGTCTCCTTGCGGGTCACGTAGACGTGGAAGCCGCGGGCGGGCAGCGCGTCGCCGTTGGCCAGCGCCACGCCGGTGAGCTTGTGATCGTCGGGCTGACCGGTGGCGTCGTCGACCGCCACACCCATGAAGCCGAACGACGCCTCGGGCAGGTCGGCGCCGCGGAACCGCCCGCAGGTGTCGACCACCAGGCCGCCGGCCGGCTCCTTGGGCACTGCGGTGGTCGGCCCCATGGCGAACTCGAGCGCGTCGAAGAACTGCACCTTCAGCGAGCACGGCCCTTCGGCGGTCACGCCGGCGCACGGCGCGCCGCTCGCGCTTGGCTCGGCGATCGCGAGACCGGTCTCGGTGTCGTAGAGCTGACCGCAGATGGTGATCTTGCCGGGCGACGGCGCCGGACAGGGGATCTCCATGTTGCATCCGCCACCGCCACCCGTGCCGACGCAGGTCACCACGCCGGTGTCAGGATCCACCTGCTCGGTGGTCGTCCCCTCGTCGCACACCACCACTAACTCGGGCTCGCACTTGCCGTTGGCAGCGAGCACGGTGCCGGGGCCGCACTGCGCCGACCCGGGGTTGTCGTCGGCGGGCACGCACGAGCCGTTCTGCTCGATCGTGCCGTCGCCGCAGTTGACCGCGTCGCAGCCCAGGTTGGCGAGGCCGCCGAGCGCGACGACCAGGCCCGTTGCGAGGGCCGACTTCCATTTCGACGAGAGGTGCATGTTCAGGCTCCGGTGAGCGACCGAGGTTGGTCGACTAGAAATGGACGTCGTCGTGGCCGAGGTTGGGAAAGATCACCAGCCGCGCGGTGATGCGCGGGTTGGTCGGGTGCGCCATCGGCACGGTGATCACGCCGCGCGCCACCGAGCGCGGCGTGCCCTGCATGTACGTATAGCCGGTGTCGCTGCGCTCCTCGGCCGGGACCGAGGCCGGGAAGTCGGGCTGGCCGTCGTGATCGAGGTCGTCGTACTGCCAGTTCATCAGGTAGGCGTCGAGCCCGACCAGGTTGTCGTCGACGAAGAAACTCGAGCCGCCGACGAAGCCACCGTTGGCGGGGTTGGAGCCATCGACCATGCCGAAGAACTCGCCGGACAGCGGCAGCGTGAACACCTTGTCGGAGCCCTCGTACCAGTCGGGGTTGGCCTTCCACAACGCCCGGCACAGGCTCAGCCGCTGCGCGTTGGACGCCGCGTCGGTGCAGGTGGTCGGCGGGATCAGCAGCGGGTCGGCGCCGGCCATGCCCGCGCACGCCGTGCCGATCGCCGGGTAGCGGAAGTTGGCGAACGTCGTGACCGCCCTGAGCGCGCCCTGGAACAGCGCCAGGTTGTTGACGCGGCGATCGGCGTTGAGGACGTCGGTCACCTTGTCGTTGCACACCTTGTCGGTGGCGGCGCAGTTGGCGTTGAACGGGTCGGGGATGCCTGTGGTCTCGCGGACCTTGGCGCCGAACTGGGTGACGTGCAGGCCAGGGTAGGCGGTGTCCTCGAGCTCGATCAGGCACGGCGACGCGACGTCGATCACCGGCCGGATCTGGAACCGCTGCACGCTGAACAGGTAGGTGCGGTCGATGATCGGCTGGCCGCTAGCGTCGAGCGCCGGCGTGCCGTCGGCGTTGAGCCTGTAGACCGTGTCGGCGGCGTACAGCTCGAAGTGGGTGTTCACCGGTGGCTGATCTGGCTCGGGCGTCTCGGTCCCGCGCGGGTTCACCTGCACGCCGCGGGCGAGATCGAGCTGCACGTTCGAGCCGTCGTAGGCCTCGACGCACGCGGCGCCACCGACGGTTGCGAGCAACATCACGGCAACATCAGCACGCACGCGACGGACGATTCGCATGTTCCCCTCGGACACTGGCGTGTCCTGATGAAATAAATGATAGCCGCGCGACAGTTCGCGAGTCAATGCGGCGACGCACCATGCGCGGCGATCGCGGCGCCGATCACCTCTGACACCTCGGGCGCATTCGGATGGGCGTCGATCACATGCGCCTGCCGAGCGCGAGCTCGAACGTATAGACGCTGCCGTCGTGCTCGCCGGGTGCGATGTTGGCGAGCCCGCTGAACGCACCGACCTCGGCGCTGTTGTCGGGTACGGTGCGCGGCGGGCCGGCGACCAGATCGAACGCACCGTCGACGCGCCACGCGCCGAAGCGCACGCCGCCGCCGATCGATCCGCCGGTCTTGGTCGAGTCCAGGTACTGCCGCTCGATCGTGCGATCGGGCACGGCGTTGCCGTCGACGTAGGCGCCGGCGCGCACCGCCACCGTCGGCGTCGCCTGCCACTGCGCGCCCAGCCGGAAGCTGAGCGTGTTGTCCCAGTCGAGCGCGTACACCTGATCGGCGGCGGGCCGCGCCGGGAACCGCACCGCGAGCTGCTCGAAGCTCGTCCAGCCGGTCCAGTCGACCTGCGCCGAGATGCGCACGGTCGACGTCGCGGCGACCGCGGCTCCGAGTTCTACTGACTGCGGCCACTCTTGCTTGTGCGACATGTCGAGGTCGAGGCCGCTGCCGATGGCGAGCTTGCCGCTGCCGGAGACGTCGACGGTCATCGCGCTGCGCCAGGTGGCGCCGAACGCCAGCCGCGGGATCGGCCGCCACGCGACGCCGAAGCCGACGCCGGGACCGAGCCCGAAGCCCGAGATGTCGCTGGTGACCGGCCGATCGGTGGTCTCGACGGAGAACAGCCCGATGCCCAGCCGCACCGTCGCGCCGACGGCGAGCCGCGGCGTCACCTTGTAGGCGACGCCGCCGACCACCTCGAGGACCAGGTCCTGGGTGGCGTCGATCGCCGCCATGCCGGTCTTGGTGTAGGTGAGCTGGCCGCCGAACGGGTTCCACACGCCGCCGCCGACGGTGACCCGATCGCTGGCGCGCACGCTGACGCCGATGCTGGGCACCGGCACGATCGGCGTGTCGGGCGACTGCGCGGCGCCGCGGGTGCCGGCGGCGTCGATCGGCACGTAGCTGCGCGGCGCGATCACCAGCTCGGCGCCGATGGTGGCGGTCGGGCTGTTGAGGGCGGGCGCGCCGGGGTTCCAGTGCCACGCGGTGCCGTCGTCAGCGACCGCGCAGAACGCGCCGCCCTGCCCGACCGCGCGCGCCGAGATGCCGTTGGGCCGCTCGAGCCCGCCAGCGTGGGCGACTCTCGGCGCGGACGCCGCGGCGAGCAGCGCGGCGGCGAGGCCGAGGCCGGCCTTCACTGCGGCACCTCGAGCGGCGCGACGGCCGCGGCGTCGGTGACCTCGCAGACGCCGTCGGCGGTGCAGACCTCGCCCTGGGCGGCGAAGCAATCGCGGTTGGTCTTGCAGGCGCGCGACGGCGCGCCGTCGTCGAACCAGGCGCAGCCGCCGGACGCGAGCAGGGACACGAGCAGCACGGCCTTCTTCACAGCGCACCTCGGATCGAGACGCCCCAGCCGTCGCCGACCGTCGGGCCGATCTCGATCGGCGCGTCGGCGGGCAGCTTGGCGAGGAAGTAGATGCCGGCGCCGAGCGCGGCCAGCGACGCGACCACGCTGACGCCGCTGACGATCGCCAGCGTGCGGCTGCGATCGGCGCGGGCCTGGATGTCGGCGCGGGTGTGGAGCGGCGCCTGCGCCACGGTCTCGGACAGCGGCACGGTGTTGGGCCGCAGCCGCTCGAGCTCGGCCCAGTCGCGCGCGTCGTCGGCGGCGTCGAACGCCATCCAGCCGGTGACCGTGCCGACCAGGCCCAGCCCGGCGGCGGCGCCGAGCGCGATCACGCCCTGCTGGCGCCGGGCCGCGCGGCCCGCGGCCGAGTCGCGCGGCACCGCGATCTTGATCTCCTGGCCGCGCTCGACCTTCACCGTGCGGCGGTACGGCAGGTAGCCGGGCGCGGTGACCTCGAGCTGGTGCTCGCCGACCGGCAGCTGGTAGCGGCCGCGATCGTCCACCGCGAGCGCCGCGCCGTCGAAGACGATGGCGGCGCCAGCCGGCGCGTCGACCCGCACCCAGCCCTCGGTCGGCACCGTCGGGTTGCTGTCGATGTTCAGTATGGCCGGGTCCTCGGCCAGCGTCAGCTCGAGATCGGTGACGACGCCAGGGATGATCGTCGCGGTGCCGCTGGCGGTCTTCCAGCCGGCCTTCGACGCGGAGACCTCGACCTTGCCCAGCGCCATGGCCTTGGGCGCCAGCGGCGACGCGCCCGCGCGCAGCCCGCCGATCGTGATGACCGCGCCGGCGATGTTGGTCGCGACCGCGAGCGCGCCGCCGTCGGCGTAGTCGCCGGTGAACGCCGGGCGATCGAGCGCGGCACGGCAGTCGTCGTGGAGCTTGCGGGTCGCGGCGATCTCCGACGACGCCGGGTTGGCGATGATCGCGGTGCGCGCGTGGCCCACGCAGTCGGCCCACTTCGACTCGGCGGCGTCGACCGCCGCCAGGAACCGCGGCGGCCCCGGCAGCGACGGCTCGATCGCCATCGCCCGCTCGAGGTGCGCGCGCGCCTCGGCGTACTGGCCGAGGCGGTACGCGTCGGTGCCGGCCGTGAACTCGGCCAGGAACTGCGACGACGGCTGCGCCGTCACGCCGGTCGCGGCGCCGATCATGACGATCGCGCCAACCATCCATCGCACGAGCTTGCTCGGGTGCATTCGCGTCTTGGCTCCCTCCGTCGCGCCGTAATCATCCGCCGACCGGCCCCCTCACCACAACCTTCGCCTACCCCTCCACGACCCGATCGTCGCCCGCGGGGCGCTGCCCCAGGGTTCGCGGCGTCCGCGTGCCGGCCCGGGGTTGGCGGCGGACCTCGCGTGCCGCATCGCGTCGCGCTTTGTTCTGGAGACGACGGACGGCGGTCAGCCGTCCAGCGGCCCCGGCCGCTCCCACAGGCTGGGCGGCGCACCGCCGCGCCTCCATCCGCCCTTCATCAGCCAGGTCGTCGGCGCGGCGATCGGCATCGGCTCGAAGCCGCGCGGCCAGGCGAACGGGACGCCGTCGCGCTCGGCCCAGCCGCCGAACGCGATGCCGCTGGAGTAGCGATCGACCAGCGCACGCCGCTCGCCGAGCGCGGCGTGATCCTGGCGGTGCCGCCGCCAGTTGTTCAGCACGTAGGCCAGCGCGTGGCGCGCCTGGCGCGGCGTGGCGATCGCCGTGGCGTGGTAGCGGTCGGTGAAGACGCGGCCGGTGCGCGCCCGCTTCGCGGCGGCGCGGCCGGTGCGCGGCGTGCCACTGGCGATGGTGACCGCGCGGTTCAGCCGCTTCGCGCCTGAGATGCACAGCGCGCGCACGCCGTTGGCGAGCGTCGTGCGGTCGTCGGCCTCGCACAGGAGGTGGATGTGGTGCCGCTGGATCGACAGGTGCACGACGCGGAAGCCGGGCGTGCCGACGGTCGCGATCATCGCCGCGCGGATCGCCGCGTACGCCTTCGGCCGACGCAGGCGCCCGACCTCCTGGGTCACGCGCAGCACGACGTGCACCGGCAGCCGGCGGTCGTGGAACGGTCGCGCCCGGTGCTTGCCGCGCACTCGCCCCGGCAGCCTCCGCTTGCGCCCCGCCCCCGGCCGCTTGCCCCCATGGCCGCGCGCGTCGCTGCCCGCGCGTCGCGGCGCGCCCTCCGTCCCCGGCACCCCCAGCTGCTTCGCCATCTTGATTGGGCTAATATAACGCCGACGGCGCCGACGTCAAGGACCGACGAGGATCCAGTGGTTGAAATCCGGGGTGGCGCCCACGACGCGCCGCCCCCGTCTCAGGCGGCCTCGCGGAGCGGCCTACCTCCCCCACACCCCATCGACGTCCATGCCGCACCGATGAACCACCTGCCTCCACCTGGGCCCCGGCGCATGCCGGGGGAGGGTTTGGCGGCGTCACCTCCAGCGTTCGAGGCCACGCTCCGGGCCGTCTCGGGTGGGGGCCCCGGCGCATGCCGGGGGAGGGTTTGGCGACAAACCCTCTAGTTGTTACTGCGTGGGGTCGTCGCGGTTCTGGCCGTTGCCGCCGCCCAGGCGGTCCCAGACGTTGACCGGGCCGGTGTTGTTCGACGGCCGGCCGCTGCCGGTGCCGCCGGACGGGCGGGTGCCGCCGGGGTCGACGGGCTTGGCGGCGATGATGGGGACGCTGAAGGCCTTGGACTCGCCGTCGCCGGCCTGGACCTCGAGGCGCATGGTGCCGCCGATGGGCTTGAGGCGGGCGAGCTCGTCGGTGGTGAGCTGCGCGAAGCCGGAGGCGTCGGCGACCTTGGCGCCGGCGACCGACAGCACGATGTAGCCGGGGGTCAGGCCGGCGCCGGCGAGGCCGCCCTTCTTGACGTCGATCGACGTGATGATCGCGCCCTTGGTGACGTCGGGGTAACGCCACGCGAGCAGCGGGAAGGTCGGGACGGCGGTGACGCCCTCGACGGTGGCGCTGGCCTGGTAGGCGGCGAGCATCTTGCCGACCTGATCGGCGGTGACGGTGACGCTGGCGAAGCCGACGAACTGCTTGCCGGCGCCGCCGGTGTACTCCTCCCAGTACGCCTCGGGCGGCGCCGAGAAGTTGCCGCTGGCCTTGAACGCGCGGGCGACGCCGGCGCGCGCGTCACGGACGGCGCGGCGGGCCTGGGCGCTGCGGGCGTCGCGCTCGGCGGCGGACAGCTTGGCGGCGCGGGCCTCGCGGTACTGCGCGGCGACCTGGGTGGTCCAGGCGGCGTCGCCGATCTTGCCCTCGAGCGCGACCGCGAGGCCGTCGAGCGCGGCGTCGCCGGCCTCGGCCACGGCGTCGTCGGAGGTCGGCGCCAGCCCCGACACGCCGGTGCACTGGAAGCCGCCGGCGGCGTCGACGCAGCCGGCCGCCAGCGCGGCGTCGGTGGTCACCCACGCCGGGCGCGCCTCGGCCGACGCGCCGGTCTTCTGGCCGCGGCCGGGCGCGGCGCTGCCCTTGCCGCCGAACGTCTTGTAGGCGAAGAACGCGGCGCCGCCGAGCACGACGGTGGCGATCGCCGCGGTGAACGCCACGCCGAGCCCGCCGCCGCGGCCGCTCATCGCCGCCTCGGCCACGGTGGTCGCGACCTTCTTGGGCTGCGGCTTGCGCTCGCGCACCTCCTTGATCAGCTTGACCAGCTCGGCGCCGATGTTCGGCTTGGGCAGCTTGGCCAGGTTGGCGAGCAGCCCCTCGGGGGCGGCGCAGGTCAGCGGCCCCTTGCAGTCGTGGCACTTGAGATCGGGCGGCGTCGCGAACTTCAACACCTCGTAGTGGGTGTCGACGTCGATCAGCTGACCGGCGGTGGTGCTGCACTTGGGGCAGGTGTACGGCAGCGTGAACGACGCCACCGACGCCTTGGGCCCGAGATCCTCGGGCCGGGTGAGCTTGTCGAGGAAGCCCGGCGGCACCGCGGTCAGGTAGATCGCCTCGACCAGCGGGGTCACCTGCTGCACCAGCCCGCGCCACTCGGCGGCGCCCGCCGGCTCGATCTTGCCGACCCCGGCGACGTCGACGACGATGGCGCCCTCGAGGCCCTCGGCCAGCTTGTCGCGGGGGAAGGTCTTGTCGAGATCGCCGGCGAGCTTGATGAAGGTGACCCGGCCCTCGATGGTCTTGTCGACCCGCAGCTTCCGCGCGCTGTCGGCGATCGCGTACGACAGCTTCGACGCGAGGAAGCTGGCGATGTCGGGATCGATCTCGTACTTCTCCTGGCCCGCCAGGTACGAGAAGTACGTGACCGGATCCTCGTTGAAGTACTGCATCTCGCCGCAGCTGGCGCACGCGCGCTGCGCCGGCTTCATCGACTTGATCAGCTCGTGATCGCGGTCGGCCTGCAGCAGCACGCGGTCGTCGCGGTCGCAGTAGTCGCAGTGGTACGGCGCGTAGAAGCTGTAGACCCGGCCGATGCCGGCGAAGTTGGCGACCATGTTCAGCTGGTCGACGATCTTCGGCGCGCACTCGACCAGGATGATCCGCTGCGCGACCTTGCCGACGCCGTTGATGAAGTCGACCCACTCGCGGATGCCGAACGACGACACCTTGCGGATGTCGCCGAGGTCGAGGATCAGCGTCCCCGACTTGACGCTGTCGGCGAGCCGCTTGCCCTCGAACGCCTCGTCGATCGTGCCGGCCAGCTTGAGGCACACCAGGTCGCCGTCGGCGAAGCGATCGATCTGCAGCTTCGGCGGCGGCGGCGAGATGGCGGTGGCGGTGGGCAGGGCGGCTGGTTCCATGGGAGACCTCGGGGGCTACGCGAGCTCGCCGAACAGATGGAGCGAGCGCGCGAGGGTCCGGACCTCGCGCAGGTTGAGATCGAGCTCGAGCACCGCGGTCACCTCGGTGTGGCGACCGCGCGCGACGTCGAAGAAGATGGCCAGCGCGTTGTGGTGGCAGACGCTCATGCCCAGGCCGGCGCCGCCGTGGCTGGTGTCCATCTCGCCGCCGGCCAGGCCGCGGGCCAGGCCGTCGACGACGTGCTTGCGCTGGAGCCCCCCGAAGCGGTCGCGCACCTGCACCACGACGCGGGTGCCGTCGGTGGCGCAGCGCAGCCGGGCGGCGTCGTCGGGGGCCAGGTGCACCACGGCCTTGCGATCGCCGGCGTAGCGGGGCACGCCGCGCTCGTCGACCGGCGCGTCGTACATCGCGTTCATCAACAGCTCGTGGACCAGCTCGCTGGCCATCTCGGCCAGGCGCTTGGGCACCTGCAGCGCGGTCACGAAGTCCTGGACGCGCGCCACGACGCGGTCACGCTCGTCGGTGGTGGTGACCCGCTCGTCGAAGCCGGTGTGGCCCCAGTCGAGGTACGCGCTGAGCGGCGCCGAGCCGGCGGCCTCGTCGCGCGCGCGGCGCAGCAGCATCATCAGCTCCCACGGCCGCGGCGCGCTCTCGAAGTCCTTGCGGCCGAGCACGTGCATGACCTGCGGGCACTCGGCCATATAGCGCAGCGCGCGCTTGAGCGGCTCCGCGGTCCACAGCACGCCGCGGGCGCCGGGGTTGGCGCGCAGCGCCGCCACCACCGCGTCGCCGTCGAAGGCGTCGGCGCAGACCAAGCGCGCGCCAGCGGCGGCCGCCGGCAGCGCCGCCGGATCTTCGATCAGGCTGGCCTCGATGCCAGAAGACAGGAAGTGGCGCAAGACCCGGCGCCCGACCAGCTTGTTGCGTTCAAGTACGATGGCTCGCATCGACACCTGGCGCCGGGATGTCCAGCACCGTTACCGAAGGCTAGCAGACTTGAATAGCCGCCTCAACGAAACGGTCATGATACGGTGAACGCGATGCGGACGACGATGCGTAGGCAGCTTGCGGCCATGTCGGTGGCGGTCGCCCTGTGTGGGGCGTCGTCGATGGCGCGCGCGGGTGACGGCGAGCTGATCGACACGGTCGCCACCACCCGGCCGCGCGCCGAGCTGTCGGCGTACCTGGTGAAGGCGGCGGAGGCGGCGGCGCAGAAGCGCAGCTTCGCCAAGGCGATCGCGCTGTACCAGGCGCTGGTGGTGGCCCGCGGCCCGGCCAGCCCCGAGGCCGAGCGGCTGGCGACCCTGTGGACGCTGGCCGGCCAGGCCGAGGAGGCGGCGCGGGTGTACGTGGCGTTCGCCGGCGCGACCGCCGACGCCGCCGCCGCGACCAAGGCCAAGGCCGAGGCCGCCCGCCTGACCGCGCGCCCCGACCCGTTCGCCAAGCAGCTCGAGCTGCCGACGATGGCCGCCGAGGCCAAGCAGGCGTTCAAGCAGGGCCGCGCGGCCTTCGCCAAGAAGCAGTACGGCGACGCGCTGGTCAGCTACCAGATGGGCTACGCGCTGGCGCCCGACCTGCCGGGCTTCCTCCGCGAGCTGGGCGCCACCTACGACAAGCTCGGCGCCACCGACAAGAAGCTCGAGTTCTACCGCGCCTACCTGCTCAAGCGACCGTTCGGCAAGAACGCCGACGCGGTGCGCGCCGAGCTGGGCAGGGACCCCAAGACGCTGGGCTCGCTGGCGATGACCACCAGCCTGCCGTGCGACGAGATCTGGCTCAACCGCCAGCGGGTGCCGGCGATGCCGGGCAAGCCGTTCACGGTCGCCCCCGGCAACTACAAGGCGATGTGCCTGTCGCGCAAGTACGAGATCGCGATCTTCGAGTACGCGACCGTGGCCGCCGGCAAGGGCGAGGTCATCCGCTTCAACTGGGCGATCGTCGTCAACCAGCTCGAGAACCCGTACGGGCGGATCGCGATCGAGAACCCCCGCGCGGCCGGCGAGCTGCTCGACCTCGGCGTCAGCTCACCCGAGGTCGGGGTGATGGTGGCCGGCGACGGCCGGGCGCTCAAGATGGTGCTCAAGGACGACAGCGGCAGCCGGACCGAAGAACGCTCGGTGCGCATCAAGCCGGGCGAGCGCTACGTCGTGAAATGGTGATGTGGTAGCGTGGGGGCGTGAGTGAAAGGCCGTCGACCGACGGGAAGCTGCTGGGCGGCACCCCGACCGAGCCGGTGCCGTTCGGCAAGTACGCGCTGTCGGGGCTGATCGCGCGCGGCGGCATGGCCGAGGTGTACCGGGCCCGCCCCAAGGACGTGCCCACCGCGAAGCTCATGGCCATCAAGGTGATGCGGCCGCAGCTGGCGCGCGAGGCGCGGTTCGTCGACATGTTCCACCGCGAGGGCCAGCTGGCGCTCTTGCTCCGCAACCGCTGCATCGTCGAGACGATCGAGATCGGCAAGATCGAGGGCCGGCACTACATCGCGATGGAGTACATCGGCGGCCGCGACCTGACCCAGGTGCTGCGCCGCTGCCAGGAGACCAACCAGCGCATCCCGGTGCCGCACGCGGTCTACATCGCGGCGCGCATCGCCGAGGGCCTGCACTTCGCGCACACGCTGGTCGACAACGACGGCCGCCCGCTCAACATCGTCAACCGCGACGTCTCGCCGTCGAACGTGCGGCTGTCCTACGACGGCGACGTCAAGCTGCTCGACTTCGGCATCGCCCAGGCGCTGATGAAGTTCACCAGCGAGATCGGCGTGCTCAAGGGCAAGTTCAGCTACATGTCGCCGGAGCAGATCCGCGGCATGCCGCTCGACGCGCGCACCGACGTGTTCTCGGCGGGGATCATCCTCCACGAGATGCTGACCACCGAGAAGCTGTTCCGCGGCGACACCGAGTTCGCGCTGATGGAGAAGGTGCGCAAGGCCGAGGTGCCGCCGCCGTCGAACTTCAACCGCCGGGTCACGCCCGAGCTCGACGCGATCGTCCAGCGCGCGCTGGCCCGCGACGTCGCCGATCGGTTCCAGAGCGCGGCGGCGCTGGCGGCCGAGCTCGACGCGCTGATCGCCGGCTACCGCTTCGACCCCAAGGAGCTGCGGCAGCTGATGCGCCAGCTGTTCCGCAAGGAGTACGCGAAGGAGATCGAGGACACCGCGCCGATCGAGCCGCGGGTCGGCACCGATCCGTCGCGGCCGGGGGTGCTGCCGGGCGTCGCGTCGCCGACCCAGCCGACCTCGCCGTCGTCGCGGCAGATCCCGCAGAGCGACTCGCCGCCGCCGCCGCGTCAGCGCCTGACCGGGCCCAAGGCCGCGGTGGCGCCGCCGCCGACCGCGCCGCCGCCGCCGCTGGCGACCGCGCCGCCGCCGCTGGCGACCGCGCCGCCGCCGCTGCCGATCGCGCCGCCGCCCGAGCCGGTCCCCGACGAGGAGAAGCCCAAGGGCTTCTGGGGCTCGCTGTTCAAGAAGAAGCGCTGAGACCTTGCGAGGGTCTTTCGCAAAGACCCTCCCCCACAAGACGTGGGGCCCCCACCCGAAACCACCCGAAACGCGAGACCGGGATCCGTGCGGCCGGGCCGGCGTCAGTAGCTGACGCCGAAGGCGCCGACCACCTTGGTGCGCTTCTTGTCGGCGAACACCGCGACCGGGTACGCGGTGCCGTCGTCGTTGCGGACGAACGCAGCCGACACGCCGACCTTGAGCCCGGCGGCGTCGGCCTTGGCCACGGTGACCGGCGTCGCCGTGCTCGAGCGCTTCTCGAAGCCCTGCTTGGCGCAGTAGCTGCGGTAGATCAGCTTGCCGGTGTCGAAGTTGATGGCCTCGACCCGGTTGGTCTCCTTCCACACCTTGCACACCGGCTCCTTCCAGGTCTCCTTCTTGAAGGTGATGGCGAAGGCGTCGCCCTCCTCCTTCATCGTCGCGATGGTGCCGCTCGAGCCGCCCGAGGTGCCGTTGGCGTACAGCACCACCGGCTTGGGCAGGCCGACGCCGTCGTTGCCGCGGTTGGTGTCGAACTCGATCTTCTCCGACGCCAGCGCGTGCCAGATCGCGGTGCGCACGCCCCAGCGCCGGGCGAAGCCGAGCGCGTAGCGCCCCCAGAAGGTCTGGGCGGCCGGGTTGCGCACGAAGCAGATCGCCGCGGCGCTCGCCAGCTGGCTGCCGATCGCGTCCTTGAACGCGTCGCGCAGCTCGTCCTGGGTGCGCGGCGCGCGGGCGGTGAGGTAGGTGGCCAGGTGGGTGCGCAGCGTCGCGTCGCAGCCGTCGAGCAGCTTCTTGTTGTGGGCGCGCTCGTCGTCGACCAGCTTGAAGGTCCACGCCAGCAGCGCGCCGTGCTTGGCCTGATCGTCGGCGAAGGCCGCGGTCGCCGCGGCCGGCAGCGCGTCGATCACCTTGGCCACGCCGCTGTCCTTGGCGGCCTCGGCGGCGAACTTCTCGGCCTGGGCCTTGACCGCCTGCTGGACCCGCACGAAGCGCAGCTTGGCGTTGAGGCGATCGCGCGGATCGATCGTCGCGGCGGCCAGCTCCTTGTCGAAGCGCGCGCGATCGAGGCCGAGGGCGTCGGCCTTGCAGATCGCCCAGCGGCCGATCGAGCCGTGGTAGCTGTCGACGCACTGCTCGACGAACGCCAGCTTGAGGTGCTCGGACGGCGCCGCGGCGGTGTCCAGCATCTCGGCGTACGACATGAAGTCCATGCCGTACGAGGTGACCAGCAGGTCCTTGGCCACCAGCGCCTGCGTGCGGGCGTCGACGTCGGCGAACCGGGTGTCCTTGGGCGCGCGGGTCGGCGCCTCGATCCGGGCGCGGCCGGGCGTCTGCGCGGCGATCAGGTCGGCGACGTCGCCGGCGCCGAGGCCGTAGAACGCGAGGAAGCCCTTCCACAGCGGCGTCAGCTTGGCCTGGAGATCGGGGTTGCCCGGGAACTTGCACAGCGCGTTGGCGAGGAACAGCGCGGTGTCGAGCTCGGCCTCGACCAGCGGCACGCCGTCCCACTGCTTGGCCACCTGGTTGGCGACGAAGTCGGGATCGGCGCCGCCGGTGAGGTCCTTGGGGGCGACGGCGGGGCAGAACGCCGCCTGCTTGCCGGCCATCGAGGCCTTGATCCAGCCCTCGCGGTCCTGGTTCTTGTCGGGCAGCTCGGCGCGGGCGGTGGCGGTGGCGCCGACGGTGACGGCGCAGCCGAGGACGATGGTGGCGATCGAGCGCTTGAGGCGAGGCACGGTGTTCCTTGGTGAGGGGAGCCCACGATGGTGCACGATCGCGCCGCCCCGGCGGCGGCGTCCCCCCACGCATTTCCGGCCACCCCGTGCGGCGGTGTGCCGCGGCGGCCTCACGGCATCGCGGCCGGCCAGTCCATCTGGCGGTCGAGGGCCCACAGGTCCTGCTCCTCGAACGTCATGCCATCGGGGCCGAGCACGCGCAGCGAGCTGGCGATGACGTCGGCGGTGGCGACCTGCGCGGGGATCTCGAGGTGGTCGATCTCGAAGCTGCACCAGCTCTTGGGCTTGCAGGCGTAGCGGCGGCCCGACATCGACCAGAAGTCGAAGTCCTTCTCGAACGGCGTGCCGACCTTGACCTTGACCCGCTGCCCGGCCTTGTCGGCGTAGCGCATCATGATCCCGTAGCCGGCGACGGTCTTGTCCGAGAAGTTGTAGGCCTTGACCGCGATGCTGCCGCGCTCGCCAGGGGTGACCTTCTGGACGGTGAACGCGAGCGGCGCGCCGGTGGCGGGCTTGGGCGGCGGGGCGCCGCCGCTGGCGCCGCTGCTGGAGCACGCGACGGCGGGGAGCGACAGGGCGAGAGCGAAGGCGGCGAGCAGGCGAGACATCGGGATCCTTTCGCGCGGCGACCCAGCGTCGCCGGCGGCGGGCGCTAGTACACGGCGCGTGCCAGCCGGCGCGGCGGGGGATGTCGCCGGGTTGCGCGGCGGCGGCGGTGGCGCGCTGCCAGATCTGGCAGCGGCGCTGCCGGATGCGGCAGCGTCGACGGCGGGCTGCGGGCTACGCGATATAGCGGTAGAGCGAGCGCACGCCGATGTCGAGCTCCCGCGCGGCGGCCTCGCGATCGCCGCCGTGGCGGGCGACCGCGGCCTCGACGTAGGCGCGGACGAAGGCGTCGCGGGCCTCGGCCAGCGGGCGGGTAGGATCGCCGAGGCCAGCCGACGCCGACGCCGGCGCGGCGGCGGCGAGCTGCAGATCGGGCGCGGTGATCGTGGCGCCGTCGGCGAGGATCGCGGCGCGGCGCATCGCGGCCTTGAGCTCGCGGACGTTGCCGGGCCACGGGTGCGCGCGCAGCGCGGCCTGGGCGGCGGGCGCGAGCGCGTGGGGCGCCAGGCCCAGCTGGTGCTCGAGCTGCTGCAAGAACACCCGGGCCAAGAGCAGCACGTCGTCGCCGCGGTCGCGCAGCGGCGGCACGTCGATGCGCACCTCCTGGATGCGGTACAGCAGGTCCTCGCGGAAGCGGCCGGCGGCGACCTCGGCCGCGAGGTCGCGGTGGGTCGCGGCGAACAGCCGGAAGTCGACCGGCCGCGCCTCGGTCTCGCCGAGCCGCCGCACCTCGCGCTGCTCGAGCACGCGCAGGAGCGCGGCCTGCATCGCCAGCGGCATGTCGCCGATCTCGTCGAGGAACAGCGCCCCGCCGGCGGCGGCCTCGATCAGCCCGGCGCGATCGGTGGCGGCGCCGGTGAACGCGCCCTTCTTGTAGCCGAACAGCTCAGCGTCGAGCAGCGACGCCGACACCGCGGCGCAGTTGATCGCGACCAGCGGCTTGCCGGCGCGGCGGCTCCGCGCGTGCAGCGCCCGGGCCACGACCTCCTTGCCGGCGCCCGACGGCCCGTGCACCAGCACCGACAGATCGGTGGGGCCGACCCGGGCGATCAGCCGGCGCACGGCGTCGATCGCCGGCGACTCGCCGAGCACGTCGTCGGGGCCGGCGGCCGGCGCGGCGGCGCGGCGGCGCACCTGCGCGAGGAACGGCAGCGCCAGCGCGGCGACCACCTTGAGGTCGGCGTGCACCCGCTCGGGCAGGAGCAGCGGCCGGGCGCGCCCGCCGATGAAGATCGCGCCGAGCGTGCGGCCGCCGAGGCGCAGCGGCAGGCACACCACCGCGCGCAGCCCCAGCCGCACCACCGAGCGCACCTCGCGGTAGGGCCCGGCGGCGACGTCGTCGGCGCGCACCGCGGCGCCGCTGCCGAGCACCTCGTCGACGATCGTGTCGCTGAGCAGCTGGTCGGCGTCGTCGAGCGTGCGGCCGCTGGCGTCGCGCGCGACCGCGACGGTGAAGCCGCCGCGCTCGGCGAGGATGACCGCGCCCAGATCGGCGCCGGCCACCGCGATCACGCCGTCGACGATCGTGGTCAGCGCCTCGGCCGGGCCGTCGGCGGCGGCCAGCCGCTCGGCCAGCTGATCGAGCGCGAGCGTCTCGCCGGCGGCGACCAGCCCCAGCGAGTAGCCGTCGAGCTGGACGACCTGGCCGGCGGCGAGCGTGACGCGCTGGCCGCTGGCGAGCAGGTGGACGTCGACCGCGTCGCCGGCCCGGTGGACCGTGGCCCAGTGCGGCGGCAGCGACGCGACGCACAGATCGGCGGCGGCGGCCGAGCCGACGCTGGTGATCTGCTTGACCAGCGGCGCGCGAATCGCTACTCCACGGCCCGAGGCGACGATCAGCTCGTACCCCGGCCGCGTGGACCGCTCCGCTTCCATACGCCTGGGTTCATACCAGGTTCGCGAACGCCTCGGCGAAGGCGGCAGCGGTCAGGTCTATCGGGCCGACGGGCCCGCCGGCGTGGTCGCGGTGAAGGTGCTGGCGCCGTCGGCCGACCTCGACCCGGCGGCGCGGGCCCGGTTCGGCCGCGAGGCGGCGGCGCTGGCGGCGCTGCGCCACCCGGCGCTGGTGCGGCTGCTGGATCACGGCATCGACGACGAGCTGGGGCCGTACCTGGTGCTGCCGCTGGTGGCGGGGCCGACGTTGCGCGCGCTGGTCGCGGGCGCGGCGCTGCCGCCCGAGGCCGCGGCGCTGCTGGCCGCGCCGATCGCCGACGCCACCGCGGCGCTGCACCGCGCCGGCTACGTCCACCGCGACCTCAAGCCCGACAACGCGCTGATCGGCGCCGACGGCCAGGTCACGGTGATCGATCTGGGGCTGGCGTGGCACGGCGGGATGACGCGGCTGACCGAGACCGGCACGACGGTGGGCTCGGTCGGGTACATGGCGCCCGAGCAACTCGAGGGCGGCGCGGTCGACGGCGCGGCCGACGTGTGGGCGCTGGGCGTGATGCTGTACGAGTGGATCGCGGGGCGCCGGCCGTTCGCGCGGCCGCGCGCCGGCGAGGAGGCGGCGGCGACGCTGGTGGGCAGCTACCCGGCGCTGGCCGATCGCCGCGTCGATCCGGCGCTGGCGGCGCTGATCGCGCGCTGCCTGCAGCCGCCGACGGCGGCGCGCCCGACGGCGGCCGAGGTGGCGGCGGCGCTCGACGGCTGGCTGCGGGCGGCGGGCGTCGACGACGCGGCGGCGGAGCGCGCGGCGCTGGCGGCCGACCCGGCGGGGTACGCGGCCCGGGTGGCGCCGCGGCGCGCGGCGCAGGCGGGCGCCGTCGCGCGGGCGGCGCTGGCGGCCGGCGAACCGTTCGCGGCGCTGGCGGCGTGCGATCGCGGGCTGGCCTACGCGCCCGACGACGCCGCGCTGCTGGCGATGGTGCGCGCGGCCGAGCTGGCGTCGCGGTCGGTGGCGACGAACGCGCCGAACGCGCCGGTCGCGATCAGCGCGCCGATCGCGGCGCCGACGCGCCGCCGACGCTGGGCGATCGCGGGGGCGATCGCGCTGACCGGGCTGGTCGCGCTGGCGCTGGTGGTCGCCGGCGACGATCCGCCGGCCAGCGACTGGCGCGCGACGCCATCGACCGCGTCGTCGTCGACATCGTCGTCGGGGTGGACCACCCGCCCGGCCGCGCGGGTCGAGGTCGGCAGCGCCGAGGACCTGGCGCTGGCGCGCGGGATCGTCGGGCTGTTCGGCAAGGTGGCCGACGCCGCGGTCGCGCAGAACGCGACGCCCACCACCGCGCGCGGCTGGTTCGAGCGCTCGCGCCGCGAGCCGCCGACCGACGCCGTGTTCAGCCTGCGCCGCGCGCTGGAGCTCGAGCCCGCCTGGCCCGAGGCCGCCCACGATCTGTGCTTGCGGCTGTTGCAGCTGCACGCCGCCGACGCCGGCGCCGCGTGCGAGCGCGCGCTGGCGCTGGCGCCCACCGACGCCGAGACCCGGGGCATGCGCGGCGCGGCGCGGCTGATCGCCGGCGACTACCCGGGCGCGATCGCCGATCTGACGCAAGTGATCGCGGTGGCCGACGGGCCGGTGTGGCGCGTCGGGCGCGGCAAGGCGTACCGCAAGCTCGGCAAGGCCGCCGAGGCGCGCGCCGACTTCCGCCGCGCCTGCGCCCAGGGCGATCGCGACGCCTGCGGGCTGACCGACGCGCCGGCGCCGTAGCGCCGCCGGCGCGCGCCGGCGCTCAGCGGTGCTCGGCGTAGATGCGCAGGCCGAAGGCGCCGGCGGGCGTGGCGCGCAGCTCGTCGACCAGCGCGCGGAACGACGGCGGCTGGTTGGCGGGCGACGGCATGTACGCGGTCGCGTAGGCGTCGGGCATCAGCACCGGCGCGGCCAGCGCGGCGAAGGTGAGGTCGGCGGCGGTGAAGCGATCGCCGCACAGGTAGCGCCGGCCGTCGGCGAGCAGCGCGCCGACCTTGGCGAAGGCCTCGTCGACGACGACCCGCGAGCGCGCAGCGCCGGCGGCGTCGATGCGCAGGCCGCGCTTGATCAGCCGCACCACCACCGGCCGCGCCAGCCGGCCGCTGCGCGCCTGCCAGCCCGGCACGCCGCCGCGCGCGAGCAGCTCGGCGAAGCCGCGCTTCGACGGCAGCAGGTGGAAGTAGCCGAGCCGCCGGGCCGCCGGGCCGAGGTGGAGGTCGAAGTCGTCCTCGAGCTCGGCGGCCGCGGGCAGGTCGGCCGGCGCCAGCGGCGCGGCGCGACCGTGGGCGTCGCACCAGCGCAGGATGTCGGTCGAGTCGGCGACGACCGCGCCGTCGCTGGTGATCAGCGCGGGGACGGTGCGGCCGGCGCCCGCGCGGCGCAGCGCGAGGTAGGCGTAGATCGGCAGGTGCCCGTCCTCGACGAAGTCGACGCCGGCGCGCGCGAGCGCCCAGCGCGCCTTCTCGCAGTAGTGGGAGAACGGGATCGTGACCAGGCGCGCGGGCATGCCCCGACCATACGCGGGACCGGCGCCGGCGGATCGGGCGTTGTAGACTGCCGGCGTGCGCCCGGGCTCGATCGTCGCCGCGTCGCTGGTGTGGTTCGCCGCCTGTGGTCGGGACCGCGACGACCCCGGCGCGGCGGTGCCGCCGACGATCCGCCGGAGCGCGCCCGACGCCGGCGCCGCCCCGCCGCCAGGGCAGCCGCCCGAGGATCCCGGCACCGTCGCCGGTCCCGGGACGGCCGGTGGTCGCGACGTCATGGCGGCGTCGGACCCGAGCCTGATCACCTGCCCCGACCCGCTGGCCGGCGTGTGGATCGCCAAGACCCACGCCGCCACCAGCGGGCGCTGGCACGAGCACCGGCTCACGATCACCAAGCCGAGCCACGGCTACGCCGCGACCCAGACCACGCGCATGTGGAGCGGCCCCGCCGACGATCCGTTCCCGCCCGCGTGCCCCAGCGGCGGCCAGCGCTGGACCACCATCGACATGACCGACCAGGTCGAGCTGCGCGAGGGCGTCGTCCACGTGTGGGGCACCGCGATCACCGCCAACGTCACCCGCTGCGGCGACGATCCCATCCCGTACAACCTCGACTCGTTCACCGGCGCGCTGCGCCGCAACACCTTCGACGCGCTCAACAACGACGACCACGACGCGCAGGACCGCCCGTACCGGTTCCGCCGGATCGCCTGCGCGCCGTGACGGCGCCGCCCAGGCGTGGTACGGATCGGACGTGCGCCCGCTCCATACCGCAACCTTGGTCGCTCTCCTTGGCAGCGCGGTCGTAGCGGCCGGGTTGTTCGTCACCGGCACCTACAGCCTGGTGGCGAGCGGCTCGCTGCCGTGGCTGTTCGCCGGCACGCTGGCCGCGCTCGGCCTGGTCACCGGCGCGCTGGTGGTCGGTTCGTTCCGTCGGCACCGCCCGTCGTGGGCCTTCCTGATCGCCGCGTGGGTGGTGGTCGGCTTCTGCGCCTTCTTCGCCCCGCCCAAGGTGTTCGACCTGCCGCGGGTGAAGCCGGTGACGATGTCGTCCCTGGCCCCGGTGCTGGAGAAGGAGAACGCGGCGATCAAGCGCAAGGTCATGGCGATCTGCTTCGGCGCGGCGCTGCCGTTCGCGCTGATGTGCACTGGGCTCGCGATCGGCCGCCGCGACTTCGAGCGCGCGGCTTGATCGATCGCCGCGCGCTGGCGCTGGTGGCGCTCGCCGCGGGGTGCCACGACCGCCGCCCCAGCCGGGCCTCGCCGCCGCCGCCGCCGCCGGTGGTCGACGCTGCCGAGTGCGTCGCGATCCCCTACCAGCACGAGCTCGACGTCGCCGAGGCCTCGGGGGCGGCGTGGCTGGCCGGGCCCGGGCGGCTGCTGGTGGCGTCCGACAGCGGCCACGACGGCGCCTACGTCGAGGTCGACGCCGCCGGCGTGGTACAGGCCCGCGGCCGGCTGCCGCTGGGCACCTCGGGCGACGACGTCGAGGGCCTCGCGCTCGACGGCGATCGGGTCTGGGGCCTGACCTCGAGCGGCCAGCTGCTGGCGTGGCAGCGCGGCGATCAGGGCTACACGCTGGTCGACGGCGGCGCGCTCGACGCGATCTGCGGGCCGACCACGGTCAACTGCGGCGCCAACTACGAGGGCCTGTGCCTGGCGCCGACGCCGCTGGCGGACGGCTGCGACGGCTACGCCGCGTCGAAGGCGAACGGCACGCTGGTGTGCCTGCGCCGCGACGGGCGCGGCTGGGCGCTGGCCGGCGACCGCGCCTACCCGGTGTCGGACCAGGGCAAGCTCGCCGACTGCGCGATCGCCGCCGACGGCACGGTGTGGACCGGCGACAACGGCTTCGGCCTGGGCGCGGTGCGGCAGTGGGCGATCGGCGCCGACGGGCCGACGCTGGTGGGCCAGGCGCGGCTGGGGATGGGCTTCCCCGAGGTGCTGGCGTTCGGCCCCGACCACACGCTGTACCGGTTCTCGGACCTGGGTGGCGCGCCCAGCCTGGCGGTGGCGTTCCGCTGCCCCGCCCGCCTGCCGAAAGCTGGCCCCGCCGACGGCGCCGAGTAGGATCGGCGCGTGCAATGCCCGTTCTGCGGCAGCGACTCGGCGGTCACCGAGACGCGTGACAGCGCCGAGGGCGTGCGCCGCCGCCGGGTGTGCGCGGCGTGCAAGCGCCGCTTCACGACCTACGAGAAGGTCGGCTCGCCCGGCCTGCGGGTCGAGAAGCGCGACGGCAGCCACGAGCCGTTCGACGGCGACAAGCTGTTCCGCACCCTCGAGCGCGTCGCCCGCCACCGGGCCGGCGCGATCGACGCCGAGGACCTGCGCCGGGTGGTGCGCGACGTCGAGGCCACGCTGGTCGATCGCGCCGCCCGCTCGGTGCGGTGGAGCGAGATCGTCCGGCTCTTGCTCGCGCGGCTGCGGGCGATCGACGCGGTGACGGCCGACCGCCTCGAGGCCAGCTACAAGGACGAGCGCGGCCAGCTGCGGTTCGGGGCCGACGACGAGACCGCCCCGGCCGGCGAGCGCCCGCAGCTCGGGCTGTTCCGAAACGACGAGTAAGGCGCGGCCGCGGCGGCCCGGCCGCGCGGTGTTGTAAGGTGGCGGCCATGCGCGAGACGCCGACGGCCGAGAGCCAGCACGTGTTCGTCCCCGAGCTGTTCGCCGGCCAGGTGGCGTTGATCACCGGCGGCGGCAGCGGCATCGGCCTGGCCACCGCGCTGGAGCTGGCGCGGCTGGGCGCCCGGGTCGCGATCTGCGGCCGCACCGCCGACAAGCTGGCCGCCGCGGCCGCGGAGCTGGCGGCGGTCGCGCCGGGCGGCGCCGCCGGGATCCACAGCGCGGTGTGCGACATCCGCGAGATCGACGACGTGGCCAAGCTGGTCGCCGGCGTGGTCGAGCGGTTCGGCGGCGTCGACGTGCTGGTCAACAACGCCGGCGGTCAGTTCCCGGCGCCGGCGCAGCACATCTCGGCCAACGGCTTCGCCGCGGTCGTGAAGAACAACCTCCTCGGCACCTGGAACGTGACCCGCGAGGTCGCCAACCAGGCGATGATCCCGCGCAAGCGCGGGCGCATCGTCAACGTCATCGCCAACATCTACCGCGGCTTCCCGGGCATGGTGCACACCGGCGCGGCCCGAGCCGGCGTCGAGAACATGACGATGTCGCTGGCCGTCGAGTGGTCGCAGTTCGGCATCCTGGTCAACGCGGTGGCGCCGGGCGTGATCATCTCGAGCGGCACCAAGCGCTACCCGCCGGAGATCGTCGCGCGCTCGGTGTCGCGCACCCCGCTCAAGCGGGCCGGCACCGTCGACGAGGTCGCCGCATCAATCGTCTTCCTGGCGTCGCCGGCGGCGCAGTTCATCACCGGCACGACGCTGCGCATCGACGGCGGCCAGGCCCTGTGGGGCGACACCTGGGAGCTGCCGTGACGGCGGCGGCGCGTCAGAACGCCTGATCGGCGAACGCGAACAGCAGCCACTGCGGCGCCGGGCCGGTGGGATCGATCACCAGCGCGCCGTCGGCGTCGCCGCCGTTGCGGTGGACGAGGTGGGTGCTGTGGCTGTAGGTGCCGCCCGAGCTCGAGGCGTAGACCGCGATCGGCGCGCCGACCTGGATCGGATCGGCGATGCGCGCGGTGGCGGCGGTGAGCGACAGCGCGTCCCAGCCGGCGCCGCTGTGGACGCCGAGGTCGCGCGGGTAGTCGAGGGTCAGCCCGGGGTGCCAGCCGGGCGCGAAGGCCGGCGCCGGCAGCGGCGCGGTCAGCCCGCGCACGCGGATGTCGGGATCGCCGCCGTTGGACAGCACGTTGACCACCATGCGGTAGACTGCGCCGCCGAACTCGACCTGCACGATCACGTGATCGCGGTTGGGCATCGCGCAGCGCTCGGTGCCGGGCGCGACCACCGCGACCACCGTGCCGTCGACCCGCCCGAACGCCGCGGTCAGCGCGTCGCCGAAGCTCGACGCGCAGGCGGCGTCCTTGCCGGCGTCGAGGCTGGGCGCGTCGAGCGCGGCGTCGGGGCCGCCGGCGCCGGGATCGCCGCAGCCCGCGGCCAGGGTGAACGCGACGAGCCAGGCGGAGGTGCGCACGGCGCGCGTGTACCACGACCGCGCGCCGCGCGGCGCCGCGCGGGCGCGCGGCTGGACCCACCGCCACCGCGGTGGTTGAATGGCGTCATGAGCGGCGCCACGATCACCAGCCTGTCGCTGGGACGCGGCCACGGCGCCACCACCGCGGCGCCGGCGGTGCCGCAGCTGATCGTCGCGCTGGCCTGCGACCGCCCGCACGCGCCGCCCAGCCGCCACCTGCTCGACGGGATCGACGAGGTGGTGTTCGGCCGCGGCGAGCGCGCGGTCGAGCGCGACGTCGCGGCGCGCCGGTTGGTGCTGCGCCTGCCCGACGCGCGGATGTCGTCGGATCACGGCCGGCTGGTGCGCGCGCGGGGGGCGTGGACGCTCGACGATCCCCGCTCGAAGAACGGCGTCGTCGTCAACGGCGCGCCGACCCGGGCGGCGGTGCTGGGCGACGGCGACGTGCTCGAGCTGGGCCACACGTTCTGCCTGTTCCGGGTGGCGCCCGCGGCCGACGGGCCGCCCGACGTCGACGCCGACGCGCTGGCGGTGCCCGATCCGGCGCTGGCCACGTTCAACGGCGAGCTGGCGACCGCGTTCGCGCGGCTGGCCCGGGTGGCGACCACCGACGTGCCGGTGCTGATCGCCGGCGACACCGGCACCGGCAAGGAGCTGGTAGCGCGCGCGGTGCACCACGGCTCGGCGCGCACCGGGCCGTTCGTCGCGGTCAACTGCGGCGCGCTGCCCGAGTCGCTGGTCGAGGGCGAGCTGTTCGGCGCGCGCAAGGGCGCGTTCTCGGGCGCGACCCACGACCGGCCGGGGCTGATCCGCGCCGCCGATCACGGGACGCTGTTCCTCGACGAGATCGCCGAGCTGCGGCCGCCGAGCCAGGCCGCGCTCCTGCGCGTGCTGCAGGAGCGCGAGGTGCTGCCCCTGGGCGACACCGCGCCGGTGCCGGTCGACGTGCGGATCGTCGCCGCCACCCACCGCCGGCTCGACCAGCGCGTCGCCGACGGCGCGTTCCGCGACGACCTGTACGCGCGGCTCAACGGCTACGCCATCGAGCTGCCGCCGCTGCGGGCCCGCCGCGAGGACCTCGGCCTGCTGCTGCGCGCGCTGCTGGCGCGCCGGCCGGGCGGCGCCCAGGCCACGATCAGCCCGGCGGCGGCGCGGCTGCTGTTCGCGTACGCGTGGCCGCACAACGTGCGCGAGCTGGAGAAGACCGTCGCCTCGGCGCTGGCGCTGGCGCCCGACCGGCCGATCGGCGTCGACGATCTGCCACCCGCGGTCCGCCGCGGCGTGGTGGCCCCGCCGCCGCCGCCCGAGGACGACGACGCGCTGCGGGCGCGGCTGGTGGCGCTCTTGGCCGAGCACCAGGGCAACGTCGCCGCGGTCGCGCGCGCGCTGGGCAAGGAGCGCATGCAGATCCACCGCTGGGCCAAGCGGCTGGGGATCGATCTCGCCACCCGCCACCGCGAGCGGTAGCGGTCGCGATCGCGTCAGCGCCGCGCGCGCTCCCAGGCGTCGAGCTCGGCCACGCCGTCGGCGCCGTCGGCGCCCAGCGCGATCAGGCGCCGCCGGGCGTCGGCCGCGACGGTCGAGGCGCGGGCGCGCTGGCCGGTGGCCCAGTACGCCTGGGCCAGCGCCGTGCGGTACAGGCCGCGCGCCAGCTCCTGGCCGTCGGTGACGTCGTAGGTCGCCAGCGCCAGCTCGAGATCGTCGATCGCGGCGCGGGCGGCGCCGGTGTCGACCCGGCAGCGCCCGAGGTCGGCGCGCGCGTCGATGGCCTCGATGGCGTCGAGGCTGTCGAGCCGCTCGTAGATCGCGAGCGCGGCCTCGAGCTCGGGGATCGCCGCGCGCGGGCGGCCTTGCTGGGTCAGGATCGAGCCGATCGATCGTCGCAGCTCGGCGACCGCGGCGGTGTCGGGGGCGCGGCGCGTGGTCCGGGCCAGCGCGTCGCGGTAGTAGGCCAGCGCCGCGGGCAGCTCGCCCCGGTGCTCGCGGAAGGCGCCGAGGTTCTCGATCGCGTTGACCGTCGTCGACGCGTCGTGGCCGAACACCCGCTCGAGCGCCGGCACCAGCGCCTCGAGGTCGGCGCGCGCCTGATCGGCCTGCCCATCGGCCTCGCGCATGGCCGCCACGTTGGCGCGCAGCTCGAGCAGCTCGCGGCCGTCGGCCGGCTGGGTCCGCGCCAGGCTGGCCTCGGCCTCGCGCATCAACCCGAGCGCGCCGGCGACGTCGCCGAGGTAGAAGCGCGCGCCGGCCTGGTTGGCGAGGGCGCGCCCGACGTCGGGGTGATCGTCGCCGCCGTAGTCGCGGCGCAGCGCGGCCACCACCTCGGCCAGCACGCGGTCGGCGTCGGCGGCGCGCCCGGCGTCGACGTACGCGGCGCCCAGGTTGTAGCGCGCGTGCGCGAGGTTGCCGTCGGGGCCGGCGGTCGCCACCGCCACGGCGCGCTCGGCGTCGGCCAGCGCCCCGGCGCGATCGCCGAGCTGCTGCGCGACCTGGCTGCGGAAGATGTACGCGTCGCTCTGCAGATCGGCGTCGCCGGTGCGCTCGGCGACCGCCAGCGCCTGCTCGATCAGCGCGCTGGCGCGCGCGGGCTGCTCGGCGCGGTTGATCGCCAGGTTGATCAGCTTGGTCAACGCGAGCCCGCGCGCCAGATCGTCGTGCGCGCGATCGGCGTTGGCCACCGACATCCACAGCATGCGCTCGGCCAGCGCCTCGTCGCGGGTGAGCGCGGCCAGCCGCCCGAGGAACCGCGCGGTCAGCGGCGGGTAGCCGGTGAGCAACGCCCGCAGCGCCGGCAGCACCACCCGCCACGGCTGGGTCTCGAGCTTGCCGACCGCGTCGAGCTGGGCCAGCCGCGGCAGCTCGCGCTGCAGCGCCTCGACCGCGGCCCGGCGCGCCGGCTCGGCCGGCAGCGGCACCACGTCGGTGAGGCGGGCCCGGTCGGCGCAGTCGTCGACCCGCCCGAGCGTCGCCAGCAGCGGCTCGCTGCGCTCGACCACCGCGGCGTCGGCGCGCGCGAACATGCCGGCGACGCTGGCCAGCTCGTCCTGGCGCAGGTCGAGGCAGCGGGTGCGCAGCGCCAGCACCTCGGCGGGCTGGTCGCGGCGATCGTGGGTGGCCCGGCACGCCGCCTCGCGCATCGTCGCGAGCTGGCGCGCGTGGGCGCCCAGCGCGCGCGCGGCCCGCCGCCACGCCGCCGGCGCGTAGCCCACGCCGGTGGCCGCGAACGCCCGCGCGCCGGCGGCCTCGACGGTCGGGTTCCAGGCGTCGTCGACGATCGCCGCCACGGCGCGGCACGGATCGGGCCGCGCCGGCGGGCGCCGGGCCAGCACCAGCGCGGTCGTCGCGACCGCCAGCGCCGCGGTCGCCAGCGCCACCGCGGACCGCCGCGTCCGCAGCCACCGCCAGGCCCGCGTCGACCAGCGGTAGCGATGCGCCGCGACCAGCCGGCCGGTCTGGTACCGCCGCAGGTCGTCGGCCAGCGCACGGCCGTCGCGGTAGCGCGCGCCGGGCTCGCGCGCCATCGCCTTGGCGACGATCGCCGCGAGGTCGTCGGGCACCCGCGGCTCGCGCGCGCCGATCGGCGGCGGCGGTCCCGCGCGCAGCGCGGCCAGGGTCGCGTCGGCGTCGCGCTCGCCGTACGGCGCCGCGCCGGTGAGCACCTGGTACAGCGTCGCCCCCAGCGCGTAGACGTCGGCGCGCTCGTCGACGTCGCCGCCCGCCGCCTGCTCCGGCGCCATGTACGCCGGCGTGCCCACCAGGCCACCGACGCCGGTCAACTCGGCCGTCGCGCCGGCGGCCACCGGCGTCGGCCACGGCGCGGGCGCGTCGGCGGGCGCCGCCAGCAGCTTGCCCAGGCCCCAGTCGATCAGCGCGACCTCGCCGAACTCGCCGACCAGCACGTTCGACGGCTTGAGGTCGCGGTGGATCACCCGCTGGCTGTGGGCGTAGGCCACCGCGTCGGCCACCGCGGTGACCACCGCCAGCAACCCCAGCCGCTGCTCGAAGCTGGCCGCGGCGCGCATGCGATCGCCGAGCGTCTGCCCGCCCAGCAGCTTCATCGCGTAGTACGGCGCGCCGGCGGCGTCCTCGCCGACGTCGTGGATGGGCACGATCGCGGGGTGCTCGAGCCGGGCCAGCACCAGCGCCTCGCGCTCGAGCCGCTCGGCGCCCGACCGATCCAGCGGCCGCTTGACCGCCACCTTGCGGTGCAGCTTGCGATCGATCGCCACCGCGATGCGCCCGCCGCCGCCGCGCGCCAGCTCCTCGACCAGCGCGTAGCGCCCCAGCTCGCTCCAGCCCTCGGTCAGCGCGGCCGGCGCCGCGGCGACGACCACCGGGTCGCGCGACAGCGTCGCGCCGGCGGCCGGCGCGCGCGCGGCCGTCCCGACCACCGTCGGCGTGGCGTCGGCCGCGGCGGCCCCCGCCCCCGGGCTGGGTTCGTCCATCGCGACGATCGTGACGCCCCGCTCCCTCGACCGCAAGCGATCCGTTACCCTGCCGCCATGGCGCCCCCCTGCACCGCCGTCGCGGAGCCCTGACCGTGGACCTCGAGCTGTCCGGAAAGCGGACGTTGGTAGCCGGCGCCAGCCGCGGCATCGGCCGCGCCATCGCGCTGGGCCTGGCCCGCGAGGGCGCGCGGGTGTGCGCGGTCGCGCGCGGCGCCGAGGGGCTGGCCGCGCTGGCCGCCGAGCTGCCCGGCGTCGGCCACGCCACCGTGGTGGCCGACGTGGTCACCGCCGCCGGCGCCAGCGCCGCGGTCGACGGCGCGGTGGCGGCGCTCGGCGGCCTCGACGTCGTCGTGTGCAACGTCGGCAAGTCGTTCGCCCGCACCGTCGCCGACATGGACGACGACGACCTGGCCCGCTCGCTCGACATGAACCTGTGGTCGAGCGCGCGGGTGGCCCGCCGCGCGATCGCGCCGCTGACCACCGCCGGCGGCGGCGCGATCGTGCTGGTGTCGTCGATCTGGGGCCGCGAGGGCGGCGGATCGCCCGGCTACAACGTCGCCAAGGCCGGCGTCGTCGCGCTGGGCAAGGCGCTGGCCCACGACCTGGCCGCCAGCAACATCCGGGTCAACACCATCGCCCCGGGCTCGATCCTGTTCCCCGGCGGCGGCTGGGATCGCCGCCGCGAGGCCGATCCCGCCGGCATCGCCGCGTTCGTGGCGCGCGAGCTGCCGTTCGGTCGCTTCGGCACCCCCGACGAGGTCGCCGACGTCGCGGTGTTCCTGGCGTCGGCGCGCGCCCGCTGGATCACCGGCGCCTGCGTCGTCGTCGACGGCGGCCAGTCGCGCGCCTTCTGAACTCCCGGGAAGGTTTGTCGACAAACCTTCCCCCGGCGGGGTCATGCCCCCGCCGGGTCCCCCTTCCGATACGCGAGATCTTCCGCGAGCGTCGCCGGATCGCGCCGTGTCAGCCGCGCGCGTAGCAGGCGGCGTCGAACAGCACGTCGTCGACGCGCTCGGCCCGCTGCCGCGCGCGGTGGGTCTCGATCACGCACTCGCGCAGCATCCGCAGGTCGCGCATCGCCGCCGACACCAGCCGGATGCCGGTGGTGCGCAAGAGGCCGAGCGGGCCACCCTGCCCCGCCGGCGCCTGCCGCACCTGATCGAAGCACACCTCGCCACGAGCCCAGATGACCTCGTCGATCTCGGGCACCTCGAGCTCGAGCACGATCTCGCGCGGCGTCGGGCCGCCGAGGTACGGCCGCTCGAGGCGCGCGCCCTCGGGCGACAGATCGACGACCAGGCCAGGGCGATCGCGCCCCCCGACCAGCTCGCTGCAGAACGTCTCGACGTCGATGCGCGGCATCAGCCGACGCAGGTCAGCCCAGGAGGTGTGCATCATGTAGGATATTGTCCGACGCCTCGCACCCCGGGCCAAGAAAAGCCCTACGCCGGCGGCAAGTACCCGTCGCGCCGGTAGTTTCCGCGACCGGTCGGCCACAGCAGGCAGTTCGCGGCGGCGCCCGGCACCTTGTATATGAGCGTCTGGCGCACCCGGTCCTCGCCGTCCTTGAGCGACACCACGATCTCGGGCGCGCCGTCGCCGTCGACGTCGCCGATGGTCGGCACCGGCATCGCGCCGCGGCCCGGCAGGTCGAGCGCGTGGCGCTGGTTGCCGGCGGCGTCGAGCACGATCAGCCGACCGCCGCTGGCCGAGTACGTCG
Organism: Myxococcales bacterium; assembly: GCA_016707895.1. Classification (GTDB taxonomy): domain Bacteria; phylum Myxococcota_A; class Polyangia; order Haliangiales; family Haliangiaceae; genus UBA2376. The sequence goes on from JADJGV010000010.1 coordinate 389,693, forward strand.
CGAAGACGATCTCGGGCACGCCGTCGCCGGACAGATCGGCGACCACCACGCCGCCGGTGATCTCGGTGTCGCGCTGCGCGAAGTCGCGGGCCCACATCACCTGGGCGCGCGCGTCGACCGCGTGGATGCGGCCGTCGAACCCGGCGAACACCAGCTCGGGGCCCGGCCGCGCGGGATCCAGATCGGCCACCGCCACCTGGTTGGTCGCGCCGACCAGGTTGTCGCCGAAGTCCCACAGCCCCGCGCGGTAGTCGGCGAAGTGCGGCGGCGCGATCCACGCGTCGGGGCGCGTGCCGTCGGCCCGGGTCACCCACAGCGCGACGCCGTGCTCGCGCTGATCCTGGGCCGTGTTCTGGACCGAACCCAGCAGGATGATCTCGCCGGTGCCGTCGCCGTCGAGGTCGGCGATCGCCGGCCCGGTGTTGGTGAAGTGCCCCTGGAGATCGACGGCCTCGTCGTCGGCGTAGCCCTGCTGCGCGAGGCGGTAGTCGAGCATCATCCGGATGCCGCTGTACTTGGTGCGCCCGTCGAAGATGCCGGCGGCGTCGAACGCGCGCCCGGTGCCGTCGTGGGCCGAGACGTAGGCGTTGTCCTGCGCGGCGACGATGTCGACCCGGCCGTCGCCGTCGACGTCGCCCAGCCCGACGTTCTGATCGTAGCCGCCGGTGACGTAGCAGGCGGCGTCGCAGCCGGCGGCGCCGCCGGTGTTGGGCGGGAAGCCGGCCGTCGCGCGGCCGTCGCGCTCGACGGCGATCACGATGTCGCGCTGGCCGCCGGCGTCGAGCGGCGTGGTGGTGACGGCGACCAGCTCGAGCGCGCCGTCGCCGTCGACGTCGCCGGCGGCCAGGCTGCGCAGCTCGTCGCGCCACGCGAACGGGAAGCCGGGCAGCGCCGCGCCGGTCGCGTCGAACGCGTGGATGCTGCCGCGCGACGCCACCGCCACCTCGAGGCCGGGGCGGCTGGGCAGCAGGTCGGCCACCACCGGCGACGCCCAGATCCGCCCGCCGGTGGTCGCGCGCCAGGCCTCGACCGGCGCGCCGCCGACGATCCGCCACACCACCACGAGCTCGTCGCGCGGCACCACCAGCTCGGCGCCGCCGTCGCCGTCGAGATCGACCACCGCCGGCGACGCCAGCCAGCCCTCGTGCCAGCGATCGGCCAGCGTGTACGCCAGCACCGGCGCGGCGACGTCGGGCGAGCCGGTCGCCGCCGGGGCGCAGGCCGGCACCGGCAGCGGCGCGGGCGGGCCGTCGCCGCCGTCGTCGCCGCCGCACGCGATCGTCGCCGCCAGCAGCAGCGCCGCGCCCTCGCGGGAGGTCAGCAGGAGTCGCACGGACCGCCGTTCGCCCCGGTGCAATCGCCGTTCTGCTCGCACTGCGCGGGCCCGGGGCAGTTGTTGCCGGCCTGGCACGCGGTGGGGGCGCAGTTGGTGTCGCAGCGGCACGAGTTCGAGCAGTCGATCCCCGTGGCGCAGCTGTTGGGTCCGCCGCACGTGACGGTGCAGCGATCGTCGCTGCACGTGACCTCCCCCGCGCAGCTGTTGCTGCCGTCGCAGGTGACCGTGCACCGCTCACCGGTCGCGCAGCGGACGCCGCCCGCGCACGAGCCGGCGCCGCTGCAGGCGACCACGCACGTCAGGCCGGGCGGACACATCACCGGCTGCCCGCACTCGCCCATGCCATCGCAGGTGATCGTGCAGGTGCCGTTCGCGCACGAGGTGCAGACGGCCGGGCACGCCCCGCCGTCGATCGACCGCGCGTCGATCGACCGCGCGTCGACGGGCGCGCCGCCCCCGTCGCGCACCACGCACCACCCGTCGACACAGACCCGGTCGCTGGGACAGCCGGGATCGCAGGCGTAGGCACCCGAGCGCGGGTCGACGCTGCAGCCCGGTCCGAGCGCGACCAGCAGCGCCACCACGCCGGCGCTGGCAGCGATCGCCAGGAGGGAGGTCGGACGAGTCACCATGAGGTCACGAGCCCGATGGTAGCCGAGCCGGGGCCGACGGCGGGAGCGATCTGCACCCCGGCGCGCTCGCTGCGACGGTGCACCAGCACCCACACGCCGGCCGCGACCACGGCGACGCCGCCGCCGATCACCAGGCCGTTGCCGATCGACGCGTAGCGCCGGCCGTCGGACTCCAGCGCGGCGAGGTGCTCGAGGTCGGCGACCGTCGCGGTCGGCGCGTCATCGATCTCGCCCTGCGTGGCGCTGGCCAGGCCCCACATCACGAAGCCGCCGACCAGCAGCGCGCCGCCGCCGATGCCGACGATCAGCGCGCCGCGCGGCACGCCCGCCGCACGGCCGTGGTCGATCGCCCCGCCACTGAACACGCCACCGCCACCGTCCACCCCGCCACCGCCACCGTCCGCCACCCCGCCGCCGCCCGCCACGCCGCCACCGCCCGCCACCCCGTCACCGCCCACCACGCCGCCACCGCCAGCGCCACCACGCCCCCCCAGCATCGCCGCGACGTCGCGCTCGACGGTCGCCAGGCCGGCCTGATCGCCCTCGCCGGTGACGACGAAGGTCTTGCGCTGGCTGGCGCCGCCGCGCTGGCGGACCACCACCTCGACCTTGCTGTCGCGGCGCGCCACGATCACCAACCGTTCGTACCCGAGCTGCCCGGCGACCTCGTCGCGACACGCGTCGGTGGCCGGATCGCAGCCGAGGATGAACGCCGAGTCGGCCAGGCTGGCGTCGGCCACGGTCGCGGACGGCGCGGCCTGCTTGACCCCGCGCGCCGCCGCGCCCAGCACCGCGGCGTCGACCTTGCCGGTCGCGGCCTCGGCCGGGACGACGATGGTCTCGCCGTCGGCGCGCGCGGCGCCCGCTGAGGCGCACGCGAGCGCGATCATCCATCCTGCGGCGGCACGCGTCATTTCAGCTTCTCCAGACGCGCGCGGATCTGCGCCGCGTCGCGGGCGTTCGGGGCCAGGGCCAGGTACTCGCGGAAGGCGCGGGCCGCGCGCGCCTTGTCGCCCCTCTTCTCGTACGCCAGGCCCAGGCCGCGCTGGGCCGGCGCGTAGCTGCGATCAGCGCGCAGCGCCGCCTGAAAGCTGGCGATCGCGCCGTTGGCGTCGCCGCCCATCACCTTCTTCAAGCCTGCCTGCGACAGCGCCGCGGCCTTCTCGGGGTCGGGCAACCGCACCGCGCTGCCCGCGCCGGGATCGCGCGGCCCCGCGTCGGGGTGATCGGCGCGGACCACTGCCACCGCCGCGTCGACCACGATCGCGACCTCGGGCCCAGCGTCGATCGGGTCGGACGCCAGCGCCGCGCCGGCGTCGACCTCCACCACCGGCGCGCCGATCGGCGCGACCGCCGCGTCGACGCTCACCACCGCCACCCGGTCGTCATCGCCACCCGGCCGCGCCGCTGGCGACGCGCCACCGCGGTCGTGCATCAGCACCGCGATCAGCGCGATCAGCGCCACGGCGCCGACGCCGGCCCCGATCCACAGGCGACGCGACCCGCCGGTCGGCGGGCGCCACGCGACGCCGTCGTCGTCGTCGCTGGCCGGCGTCACCTGGATCTCGCTGTCCTCGGCGATGTCGCTGGGCGCCGGCGCCACCTCGCCGGACGCGGTGATCTCCTCGCCGGTCGGGGGACGCAGCGGCAGCGCGCGCGGCGGCGGCGGCGGTGGTGACGCGGGGGCCAGCGGGACGTCGACCACCCCGCTCGGCACCTCGATCAACCCGCTCGGCTCGTCGATGCCATCGCCGGGGTCGCGGGCCGGGGCCGACGGGGTCGGGCCCGGCAACGTCACGTCGCCGGTCTCGGCCTTCGTGCGGGCCGACGCCACCGGCGCCGACGCCGCGGGCGCCGGCAGCGGCTTCACGTCGGGGCGCTTCAGCGACGGCAGCGGCGCCAGCTTGGTCTTGCCCGCTGCCTTGTGATCGAGCGCGAACTTGGCCGGCGCCGGCACCGGCGTCGCCTCGCGCTCGCGCCCCGGCTCGGGCGTCGCCGGCGAGCGATCGTCGAACGTGGCGGTCAGCGCCTCGAGCGTCCCGGCCGCGGGCACGCCGCCCTGATCCAGCTCGCGCAAGAGCTGGTGGCGCGCGGCGATGTGGCTGGCGAACGTCGACCGCATGTACGTCGCCATCGCCTCGTAGTCGTTGCGCTCGCCGCCGCGCAACAGCGCGTTGAGATCGTCCTGCATGGCCTTGGCCGACGGGTAGCGCGCGTCGCGATCCTTGGTCAGCGCCCGCGCGCAGATCGCGTCGAGCTCGGCCGGCAGCCCCGGCACCTCGGCCGACGGCGGCGGCACCTCGCAGGCGCGGATCTTCGCGAACGTGTCGGCGTCGGTCGCGCCGGCGAACAGCCGCCGCAGGGTCAGCGACTCCCACAAGACGACGCCGAGCGCGAACACGTCCGAGCGGCGGTCCGCGGGGTGCCGGTCGAACAGCTCGGGCGCCAGGTAGCCGGCCTTGCCCTTGACCAGGCCGGCGTCGTCGGAGCTGCGCACCTTGGCGACGCCGAAATCGAGCAGCTTGGCCTGGCCGGTGTAGAGCACGAACACGTTGCCCGGCGTCACGTCCTGGTGCACCAGCTCGAGCGGCTCGCCCGACAGCGCGCGCAGCTCGTGGGCCGCGTGCAGGCCGCCGGCGCAGTCGCTGACCACCTGCGCGGTGCGCAGCGGCGACAGCCGGCCCCCGCCCTTGGCGCGCTGGGCCCGGATGATCGCGGTCATCGATTCGCCCTCGAGGTACTCCATCGCGATGAAGTACGTGCCGTCCTCCTCGCCCAGGTCGTAGATGTCGACGACGTGCGGGTGCCGCACCTTCGCGGCGATGCGCGCCTCCTCGAGCAGCGCCTCGGCCAGCGCCGGCTTGGCCGCCAGCCGCGAGTGCACCGTCTTCACCACCACCAGCTTCTCGAAGGCCTTGGGCCCGCGCTGGCGCGCCAGGTACACCTCGGCCATGCCCCCCTCGCCGATGCGCGCGATCAGCTCATAGCGCCCGAGGGTCTGGCCCGGGTTGCTCATCCCAGCCCAGGATAGCAGGGCTCGCCAAGGATCGACACGATCCCCGGCGCCTACCTACCTCAGCGCACCCGGATCGCGTCGGCGATGACGACCTTGCCGGCGGTGCCGGCGCGCGACAGGACGACCTTGTTCCAGCCGGCGCTGAACGCGTAGGTGCCGACGGTCACCCACTGCTGGCCGTTGCTCTGCTGGCTGACCGCCCGGCGCCCCAGCTCGGCGCCGCTGCCGGTCTGGGCGATGAACGTCGCCGACGCGGTGCGGTTGGCGCCCGCGGTCCACCACGCCTCGATGGTCTTGGTGCCGGCCGCGGGCAGGTAGAAGTTGAAGGTCGCGGCCGAGCCGGTGCCGGCGTCGGCGTACCAGTAGCCGCTGCCGTAGTAGCCGGGGGTCGACGCCGACGACGTCCAGCCGGCGATGTCGATGCGGGCCTTGGCGGCGTCGTTGTTGGCGTTGTTCGAGTCGACGACGATCGCCGTGCCGGGCGGCGGCGGCGGCGGCGTGCCACCACCGCCGGTGTCGCCGCAGTACGAGCGCACCGAGTCGAGGTACGCCGCCCACGGCCAGTTGGGGCCCGGGTCGGTGCGGTTGTACGGCTGCAGCTGGCCGTGGCCGACGATGTGGAAGCGGTCGCGCGGGATGTTGTGGTCGCGGGTGATGTCGCAGGTCAGCTTGGCCGACGCGGTGAGCAGGCCGCTCGACCACGACGCCTGGGAGCCGAAGCCGGCGTGCTCGATGCCGACGGCGAAGTTGTTCACGCCGACGCCGTTCTTGGCGCAGTCGGTGTTGCCGTTGCGCGAGCACTCGTAGGTGGCGCCGACGTGCCAGGCCTTCGAGGCCTCGCGCACCAGCTGGGTGATCTGCGAGCCCGACTCGTTGACGACGTAGTGCGCGCTGACGCTGCCGTTGATCAGCGTGCTGACGCAGCCGGCGTAGGCGCCCTCGCAGGTGTGGATGACGACGTGGGTGACGCCGGTCGAGCGGCTGCTGAAGTTGGGCGACGCGCGCCACAGCGCCGGCGCGTAGTCGGGCCCGGCGGCGAACAGCGGCCGGGCGACCAGCGCCTCCATCTCGGGGTGCGGCCGCAGCGACGCGACCAGCTCGCCGCCCTCGGCGTGCTCCTCGGCGCCCTCGGCCAGGATCCGGAACACGTCGCCGCGCACGAACTGGCGGCGGCCCTCGTCGTCGGCGATGCCGGCCCACGCCGCCACCACCGGCTCCCACGCGGCCAGGTCGCCGCCGCGCACGCCCTGGGCCGCGGCCTCCTCGGCGAGCAGCTTGGCCGCGGCCAGGATGTTGGCCTCGGCGCTGGCGGCGAGGTCGTCGGCGCCGTAGCCCGTGAGCGCCGCGCCGCGCGCCAGGTGGTCGGGGGTCAGGCCCATGACGCCGGTGTGCGTCGGCGCGCCCTCGAGCTCGGCCTCGCCGATCACCTGCTGCCAGCGGGTCTGGGCGTAGCCCACCGCCTTGAGCAGGTCGACCGGCACGCCGGTCTCGTCGGCCGCGGCCTGGTAGGTGCGATCGAGCTCGGTGACGACGACCGGGTTGGCCCCGTCCTCGACCATCACGTCGGTGGCGCAGGCGGAGGTGGCGAGCGCGATGAGCAGCGAACCGGCGAGGCGCGACATCATGCCTGGCTACCAGAGCAGCCACCGTGCCACCCACGTTGTGCGCACATCTGCGACGTCTGCGCCGTAGCCAGAATCGGTAGTTGCACCAGGACCGCACGATGGTTGGGCCGCGCGCCGACCGATCTGCCCACCGCCGTGTGCACGCGCCCTGGGGCTCCAGTCCGGAACCGCAACCTGTGGTTGGCGCGCAGATCCGCTCACCCGCCTCGATCGACCGAGCTACCATCGCCGCATGCCAGCCCAGCTCACGATCGCCGGCGCCGCCGGCGGGGTCACCGGGAGCTGCTACCACCTGGCCTTCGACGGCACCGCGATCGTCGTCGACTGCGGCACGTTCCAGGGCGGGCGCGAGGCCGAGGCGCTCAACCATCGTTCGTTCCCGTTCGACCCGGCCCGGGTCGACGCGCTGTTCCTGACCCACGGCCACCTCGACCACGCCGGCCGGGTGCCGCTGCTGGTCGCGCTGGGCTTCACCGGGCCCATCCACGGCACGCCGGCCACCCTCGAGATCGGCTCCATGATCATGGAGGACACGGTCAAGATCGCGGCCCACGCCGAGGGCCCGCCGCTCTACGACGCCGCGGCGCTGGGCGCCACCCGCGAGCGGCTGCGGCCGCTGCGCGGCTACCGCGCGCCGATCACCGTCGGCGCCTTCACCATCGAGGCCTTCGACGCCGGCCACATCCTCGGCTCCAGCCACCTGCGGGTCAGCTGGCGCGACGGCGGCGCCGAGCGCGCGCTGCTGTTCTCGGGCGACGTCGGCGTGTGCGGCACGCCGATCATCCGCGACCCCACGCTGGCCTGGGATCCCGCGCTGGCGGTCGATTACGTCGTCACCGAGTCGACCTACGGCGATCGCACCCACCCCGATCGGGTCGCGGCCAAGGCCACGTTCCGCGAGGCGGTGGCCCGGGCCATCGGCGACGGCGGCAAGGTGCTGATCCCGGCGTTCGCGATCGGCCGCACCCAGGAGATCCTGTACGAGCTCGAGGGGCTGATCGGCCAGGGCGCGCTGCCGGCGGTGCCGGTGGTGATCGACGGGCCGCTGTCGGCCACCGCGACCCAGCTCTACGCGCGCTACCGCGGCCTCTACGACGAGGAGGCGCTGGCGGCGGTGGCGCGCGACGATCACCCGCTCGAGCTGGACTCGCTCACCGTCGGGCGCGACGGGCGGGCCGCGGCCAAGATCAGCGATCGCGACGGCCCGGCGATCATCATCGCCGGCTCGGGCATGTGCAGCGGCGGGCGCATCCGCGGCCACCTGGCGCGCCACCTGCCCGACCCGCGCACCGACGTGCTGCTGGTCGGCTACCAGGGCGCGCGCACGCTGGGCCGGGCGCTCGAGGACGGCGCCCGCGAGGTGTGGATCGACGGCCGGCAGATCCCGGTGCGCGGCCGGGTCACGCGGTTGTCGGGCTACTCGGCCCACGCCGATCGCGACGGCCTGGCCGCGTGGTTCGCGGCGGTGCCGCGGCGCGGCGCGGCGACGGCGATCGTCACCCACGGCGAGGACGAGGCGCGCGCCAGCTACGCCGCCCTGCTCGGCGATCGCTTCGGCGCGCCCACCATCGTGCCCGCGCTCGATCAGACCATCGCGCTGCCGTGACGCCCCCGATCCCGTTCTTCGACATGCGCGGCGAGCTGGCCGCGATCCGCCCGGCGATCGACGCCGCGATCGCGCGGGTGCTCGATCACGGCGGCTTCGTCGGCGGCGCCGAGGTCGAGGCCTTCGAGCGCGCGCTCGCCGCGGCCACCGGGGCGGCCCACGCCGTCGGCACCAGCTCGGGCACCGACGCGCTGCTGGCGATCGCGATGGCGCTCGGCTGGGGCCCCGGCGACGAGATCGTCACGACGCCGCTGTCGTTCTTCGCCACCGTCGGCGCGATCGTCCGGGTCGGCGCGCGGCCGGTGTTCGCCGACGTCGACGCTGGCCTCAACGCCGATCCCCAGGCGGTCGTGGCGGCGGTCGGCCCGCGCACCAAGGCCGCGCTGCTGGTGCACCTGTTCGGGCGGCCGGCGGCGTGGCCGGCGGTCGCGGTCCCGATCGTCGAGGACGCCGCC
>JADJGV010000011.1 GCA_016707895.1 Myxococcales bacterium
GGACGCCGCCCTGGCCCGCGGCTTCGCCGAGCGGTTCGCCACCGTCGGCGCCGCGGTGCGCGGCGTGCGCGCGGCGATGATCGGGTACGTCGAGCAGGCCGCGACGCTGGCGCCGCTGGCGCCGGGCGCGCCGCTGGCCGTCGCCCACGGCCTGCGCTACCCGATCGCGCAGGGGCCGATGTCGCGGGTCAGCGACCGCGCCGCGTTCGCCGAGGCGGTGGCCGCCGGCGGCGGGCTGCCGTTCCTGGCGCTGTCGTTGTCGTCGGGCGCCGAGGTCCGCGCGCTGGTCGCCGAGACCGCGGCGCGGCTGGGCGATCGGCCGTGGGGCGTCGGCATCCTCGGCTTCGTCCCGGCCGAGCTGCGCGACGAGCAGCTCGCGGTCTTGCTCGACATCAAGCCGCCGGTGGCGCTGATCGCCGGCGGCCGCCCGTCGCAGGCCGCGCCGCTCGAGGCCGCCGGCATCGCCACCTACCTGCACGTCCCGTCACCGGGCCTGCTCGACCTGTTCCTGAAGGACGGCGCCCGCCGCTTCGTGTTCGAGGGCCGCGAGTGCGGCGGCCACGTCGGGCCGCGCTCGAGCTTCGCGCTGTGGGAGGCGCAGCTCGAGCGGCTGCTGGCGCACCCGGCGGTGGCCGAGGTGTCGGTGCTGTTCGCCGGCGGCATCCACGACGCGCGCTCGTGCGCGATGGTGGCGGCGCTGGCGGCGCCGCTGGCCGCCCGCGGCGCCAAGGTCGGCGTGCTGATGGGCACCGCCTACCTGTTCACCCACGAGGCCGTGGCGTCGGGCGCGATCCAGCCCGGCTTCCAGCAGGCGGCGATCGCCTGCGAGACCACCCGCCTGCTCGAGACCGCGCCCGGCCACGCCACGCGCTGCGCCGACACCGCGTTCACCGCCGCGTTCGCCGCCGAGAAGGCGCGGCTGGCCGCCACCGGCGCGACGCCGCAGGAGCGGTGGGCCGCGCTCGAGCAGCTCAACCTCGGCCGGCTGCGCATCGCCGCCAGGGCCTGCGCCGCGAGGGCGACGCGATCGTCGCCGTCGACGCCGCCAGCCAGGCCGCCGACGGCATGTACATGATCGGCCAGGTCGCGGCCCTGCGCGCGGCCACCTGCTCGATCGCCGAGCTGCACCACCAGGTCAGCGGCGACGGCCAGGCGCTGCTCGCGGCCCGGGCCGCGGCGCTGGCCGCCGACGCGCCGCGGCCGGTGCGCCCGCGCGGCCACGCCACGCCGGTCGACGTCGCGATCGTCGGCGTCGCCGCGATCTTCCCCGGCGCCGGCGACACCGACGCGTTCTGGGCCAACATCGTCGGCGGCACGGACAGCGTCGGCGAGGTGCCGGCGTCGCGGTGGAGCGTCGCCCAGTTCTACGATCCCGCCGCCACCGGCGCCGGCGCCGGCAAGAAGACCCCGTGCAAGTGGGGCGGCTTCCTCGCGCCGGTGCCGTTCGATCCGCTGGCCTACGGCATCCCGCCGCGCTCGCTCGAGGCGATCGAGCCGGTGCAGCTGCTCAGCCTCGAGGTGGCGCGGCGCGCGATCGACGACGCCGGCTACGCCAGCGCGGTGTCGACCGGCGGCCGGCCGCTCGATCGGGAGCGCACCGCGGTGATCTTCGGCGCCGAGGCCGGCACCGATCTGTCGAGCGCCTACGGCTTCCGCGCGATGTTCCCCCACTACGTCGGCGCGCTGCCGCCCGAGCTCGATCGCGCGCTGCCGACGCTCACCGAGGACTCGTTCCCCGGCGTGCTGGCCAACGTGATCGCCGGCCGGATCGCCAACCGCCTCGATCTCGGCGGCGCCAACTACACCGTCGACGCGGCCTGTGCGTCGTCCTTGGCCGCGGTCGACCTCGCGGTCAAGGAGCTGGTCACCGGCGGCAGCGACGTCGTCGTGTGCGGCGGCGCCGACCTGCACAACAGCATCAACGACTACCTCTTGTTCGCCAGCGTCCACGCGCTGTCGACCACCGGCCGCTGCCACACCTTCGACGCCGACGCCGACGGCATCGTGCTGGGCGAGGGCGTCGCCGCGGTCGTGCTCAAGCGGGCGGCCGACGCCGAGCGCGACGGCGACCGCATCTACGCCGTGATCAAGGGCGTGGCCGGCGCCTCCGACGGCAAGAGCCTGGGCCTCACCGCGCCGCGCAAGGAGGGCCAGGTCCGCGCCGTCGAGCGCGCCTACCGCCAGGCCGGGGTGTCGCCGGCCGAGGTCGGGCTGGTCGAGGCCCACGGCACCGGCACCGTCGTCGGCGATCGCACCGAGCTGGCCACGCTCACCGACGTGTTCGGCCGCGCCGGCGCGACCGCGGGCGCCTGCGTGCTCGGCTCGGTGAAGTCGCAGATCGGCCACACCAAGTGCGCCGCCGGCATGGCCGGGCTGATCAAGTGCGCGCTGGCGCTGTACCACGGCGTCCTGCCGCCGACCTTGCACCTCAAGAAGCCGAACCCGGCGTGGGAGCCCGCGACCAGCCCGTTCCGCTTCCTCGACGCGGCCCGGCCGTGGACCGCGGCGCGTCGGGTCGCCGCGGTCAGCGCGTTCGGCTTCGGCGGCACCAACTTCCACGCGGTGCTCGCCGCCCACGATCGCGCCGGCACCGGCCTGCCGGCGTGGCCCGCCGAGCTGCTGGTGTTCCGCGGCGCCGACCGCGCCGCGATCGAGCCGCTGCTCGCCGCGGTGCGCGCGCGCCTGGCCGCCGGCCCGCCGCCGCGCCTGCGCGACCTGGCGCGCACCGTCGCCGCCCACGGCCACGGCCCGGTGCAGCTGGCGATCGTCGCCGACGATCTCGCCGACCTGCGCGCCAAGCTCGACGCGCCGACGCCGGATCGCCGCGGCGTGTTCGCGGCCGGCGCCGCGGGCGGCCCGATCGCGCTCTTGTGCCCGGGCCAGGGCAGCCAGCGCCCGGGCATGCTGGCCGAGCTGTTCCTCGCGTTCCCGCGGCTGCGCGACCTCCTGGTCCGCGGCGCGCCGTGGGCGGCCACGATGCTGCCGCCGGCCGCGTTCACCGACGCCGAGCGCGCGGCGCAGGCCGCGGCGCTCACCGACACCCGGGTCGCGCAGCCGGCGCTCGGCGTCGCCGATCTGGCGGTGGTCGAGCTGCTGGGCGCGCTCGGCGTGGTCCCCGCGATGGCCGGCGGCCACAGCTACGGCGAGCTCGCCGCGCTGGCCGCCGCTGGGGCGATCACCGTCGACGAGCTGCTGCCGCTGTCGCAGCTGCGCGGCGAGGCGATCCTGGCCGCCGCCGGCGGCGATCCCGGGACGATGCTGGCGGTCGCGGCCAGCGCCGCCGCGGTGCAGCCCCTGCTCGCCGATCACCCCGACGTGATCATCGCCAACGACAACGGCCCGCGGCAGTGCGTGCTGGCCGGCAGCGTCGCCGCGATCGAGCGGGTCGCGCCGGCGCTCGGCGCGGCCGGCCTGACGACCCGCCGCATCCCGGTGGCCGCCGCGTTCCACAGCCCGATCGTCGCCGGCGCCGAGGCCGCGCTGGCGGCGCGGCTGGCCACGCTCGACGTCCGCGCGCCGCGGATCCCGGTGTGGTCGAACGTCACCGCGGCGCCGTACCCGGCGACGGCCGACGGCGTGCGCGCGACGCTGGCCGCGCAGGTCGCGCGGCCGGTGCGCTTCGCCGCGCAGGTCGAGGCGATGTACGCCGCCGGCGCGCGGATCTTCGTCGAGGCCGGGCCCGGCCAGGTGCTGACCCGGCTGGTGGCCGAGGTGCTGGGCGACCGCCCGCACGTCGCGGTGGCCTGCGATCCCGGCTCGGGCTCGAGCCTGCGCTCGCTGCTGCGCGCGGTCGCGACCCTGGCCACCCACGGCGTCGACCTCGACCTGGCGCCGCTGTTCACCGACCGCGACGCCGCGGTCATCGACCTCGACGGCAAGAAGCGCAAGGGCCCCAGCGCCGGCTGGCTGATCGACGGCCACACCGCGCGCCCGGCCGACGCGCCGCCGCCGCCGCCGGCCCAGCCGATCGCGCTGGCGCTGGCGTTGGCGCCGACCGCCGCGCCCGCGACGCGCCCCGCGTTCCCCCACGACGACGACGGCCCCCGCGCGTTCCAGGAGTCCCCGTTGGCCAGCGATCGCGACGCCCTCGTCCTCGAGTACCTGCACAACGTCCGCACCGCGATCACCTCGCAGCGCGACGTCATGCTCGCGTACCTCGGCAGCGCGCCGGCGCTCGCCGACGAGCGCCCCGCCGACGAGCGCCCCGCCGCCCGCGCGCGGATGGCGCGACCGACGCTGCCGACCCACCCCACCGCCGCGCCGCCGCCGGTGGTCATCGACGTGCCGCCCGAGCCGGCCGCGCTCGATCCGATGGCGCTGGTGCTGGCGATCGTCAGCGAGCGCACCGGCTACCCGCCCGAGACGTTGGGCCCCGATCTCGATCTCGAGGCCGACCTGTCGATCGACTCGATCAAGCGCATCGAGATCGTCGGCGAGCTGGCCAGCCGCCTCGGCCTCAAGGTCGCGGGCGGCGGCAACGACGCGATGGTCGAGGAGCTGGCCACCCGCAAGACGCTGCGCGGCCTGGTCGACTGGCTGGCGGCCAAGCTGGGCGCGCCCAGCCCGGGCGCGGTGGTCGCCGAGCTCGCCGCCGGCGACACCGTGCCGGTCGCGGTGCCGGTCGCGGCTCCGGCGCCGACGCCTGCGCCGATCGAGCTCGGCCGGTTCGTGTTCTCGCGGATCACGGTGCCGACGCCGAGCCCGCGCGACGCCGCGATCGCCGGCCGCACGCTGGTGGTCGTCGACGACGGCCTCGGCGTGGCGCCGCACCTCGCCACCCGGCTGGCCGCCGGCGGCGCCGACGTGCAGGTGGTCGCGGCCAGCGACCGCATCGCCCGCCCCGACGTCCACGGGCTGATCGATCTGACCGGGCTCGCCACCACCGCCCAGGACGGCGACGGCGCCACCGCCGCGATGACCGCGATGTTCGATCACGTCAAGCACGCGGTCGTGGGCGGCGCGTCGAGCCTGCTGGTCGCGACCGGCCTCGGCGGGCGCTTCGGCGAGGCGCCGGTGGCCAGCGGCCTGCGCGGCGACGGCGCCGGCGGGCTGATCAAGACGGTCGCCGCCGAGTGGCCCGCGGTGCGGGCGCGCCGCCTCGACCTCGATCCGCGCGAGGCGCCCGAGCGGCTGGCCGAGGTCATCCACGCCGAGCTGTGCGCCGACGACGACCTGCTCGAGGTCGGCCACGCCGACGGCGAGCGCTCGACCCGCACGCTGGTGCCGGCGCAGGTCGGCGCGGGCGGCGATCTGGCGCTCGGCCCCGACGCGGTCGTGCTGATCACCGGCGGGGCCCGCGGCATCACCGCGCGGGTCGCGGTCGAGCTGGCCCGGCGCTGGCGCTGCCAGATCGAGCTGGTCGGCCGCTCGCCGCTGCCGCCGCCCGAGCACCCGGCGCTGATCGCCGCCGCCGACGCGCCGGCGCTGCGCAAGGCGATCCTGGGCGCCGGCCTGGCCAGCGAGCCGGCCGCGGTCGAGGCGCGCTGCGTCCGCACGCTGGCTGATCGCGAGATCCGCGCGACGCTGGCGGCGATCACCGCCGCCGGCGCGACCGTCCGCTACCACGCCTGCGACGTGCGCACGCCGGCCTTCGCCGCGGTGATCGACGACGTCTACGCGCGCCACGGCCGGCTCGACGGCGTGATCCACGGCGCCGGCGTGCTCGAGGACAAGCTGATCCGCCACAAGACCGCCGACTCGTTCGCGCGGGTCTACGCCACCAAGGTCGCCGGCGCGCTGACCCTGGCCGAGCGGCTGCGCCCCGACACCCGGTTCGTCGTGTTCTTCGCCAGCATCTCGGGCGCGCTCGGCAACCGCGGTCAGGTCGACTACGCCACCGCCAACCAGGCGCTGGCCGCGCTGGCCGCCGCGCTGGCGCCGCGCATCACCGGCCGGGTGGTCGCGATCGACTGGGGCCCGTGGGCCGGCACCGGCATGGTCTCGCCCGAGCTCGAGCGCGAGTACGCGCGGCGCGGCCTCGGGCTGATCGATCCGGCCGCCGGCGTCGCGCGGCTGCTCGCCGAGCTGGGCTCGGACGCGCGCGACACCGAGGTGGTGATCGTCGGTGGCGATCCGCGCGCGCTGGCGCCCCGCGCGGTCGATCATGCCTGAGGTCGCGATCGTCGGCGTGGCCGCGGTGTTCCCGGGCGCCGGCGACGCCGCGACGTTCTGGGCCAACGTCGCGCGCGGCCACGACGCGATCACCGAGGTCCCGGCGGCGCGCTGGGAGCCGGTGTTCTTCGATCCCAAGACGCTGGCCGCCGACCGGTTCTACTGCCGCCGCGGCGGCTTCGTCGACGACGTCGCCGCCGTCGATCCGGTGCAGTTCGGCATCATGCCGGTGGCCGCCGAGGGCGCCGAGCCCGACCAGCTGCTCGCGCTGCACGTCGCCGCCGCGGCGCTGGCCGACGCCGGCCTCGGCGATCGGCTGCCGCGCGAGCGCACCGCGGTGATCCTCGGCCGCGGCGGCTACCTCACCCCGGGCATGGCCCGGCTCGCCGCGCGGGTGCGCACGCCGCAGCAGCTGGTGACCACGCTCGAGGAGCTGCTGCCCGACCTCGACGCGGCGACCCGCGATCGCGTGCGCACCGCGTTCATGAGCCAGGCCGGCACGCTCGGCCCCGAGGCCGCGATCGGCCTGGTGCCCAACCTCGCCGCGTCGCGCATCGCCAACCGGCTCGACCTCCACGGCCCGGCCTACACCGTCGACGCCGCCTGCGCGTCGTCGCTGGTCGCGGTCGACCACGCGGTCAGCGAGCTGACCCGCGGCCGCTGCGACGTCGTCCTCGCCGGCGGCGTCCACCTCTGCCACGACGTCACGTTCTGGAGCGTCTTCACCCAGCTCGGCGCGCTGTCGCGGGCCCAGCAGATCCGGCCGTTCGATCGCGACGCCGACGGCATCCTGATCGGCGAGGGCGCCGGCGTGGTCGTGCTCAAGCGGCGCGCCGACGCCGAACGCGACGGCGATCGCATCTACGCCGTGATCCGCGGCACCGGGGTCACCAGCGACGGCAAGGAGTCGAGCCCGATGCGGCCGCGCCTGGCCGGCCAGGTCGCGGCGCTGACCCAGGCGTGGCGCGACGCCGGCTGCGATCCCGCGACCGTCGGGCTGATCGAGGCCCACGGCACCGCCACCCCGACCGGCGACGCGGTCGAGCTGGCCGCGCTCGGGCAGTTCTTCGGCGGCCCCGACCGCGGCCCGGCGCCTGGCCTCGGCTCGGTCAAGTCGATGATCGGCCACGCGATGCCGGCGGCCGGCGTCGCCGGGCTGATCAAGGCGGCGCTGGCGCTGCACCACGAGGTGCAGCCGCCGTCGTTGCACTGCGAGCAGCCGCGGGCCGAGCTGGCCACCACCCGGTTCCGGGTGATCGACGCCGCCGAGCCGTGGGGCGATCGCCCGCGCCGCGCCGGCGTCAGCGCGTTCGGCTTCGGCGGCATCAACGCCCACGTCGTGCTCGAGGCCACCGGCGGGGTCGCCGCGCCGCCGCGCCGCCGCCCGCGCTCGACCACCGCGCCCGACGCGCCGACGCCGCTCATGCTCGCGGCCGCCACGACCGCCGAGCTGGCCGCCGCCCTCGACCGCGGCGCGACCGGCGGCGACGGCCCGGCGCGGCTGGCGCTGTTCGATCCCACGCCCGAGCGCCGCGCGCTGGCCAAGAAGGTGATCGATCGCGGCCAGGCGTGGCGCGGCCGCAACGATCTGTGGTTCACGCCGCGCGGCCTCGGCGCCGCCGGCGGCCGGCTGGCGTTCGTGTTCCCCGGCATCGAGGTCGCGCCGCCGCCCGACGTCAGCGCGGTGGTCGCCGAGCTCGGCGTCGCCACGCCCGCGGCGCTGGCCGATCCCGCGGTCGCCGCCCGCGATCTCGAGCACCAAGGCCTCGCGGTGTTCGCGCTGGGCCGGCTGCTCGACCTTGCGCTGCGCGCTGCCGGCCACACGCCCGACGTCTACGCCGGCCACAGCCTCGGCGAGTGGACCGGCATGGTGGTCAGCGAGCTGGTGCCGCCGGCCGCCGCGGCGGCGTTCGTCGGCGGGCTGCGCCCGGGCTCACTCGAGGTGCCCGACGTGGTGTTCGCCGCGGTCGGCTGCAGCGCCGCCGGCGCGGCGGCCGCGCTGGCCGGCCTGGCCGACGTCGCGGTGTCGCATGACAACTGCCCGCACCAGGCGATCGTGTGCGGCAAGGTCGCCGCGGTGCGCGCGGCGATCGCGCGGCTCGCCGACAAGGGCGTGCTGTGCCAGGAGCTGCCGTTCCGCTCCGGCTTCCACTCGCCGCTGTTCGCCGACTACCTGGGCCCGCACCGCGCGCACCTCGCCGCGCTGCCGCTGGGCCCGCCGCGAGTGCCGATGTGGTCGGCCACGTCGTGCGCGCCGTACCCGCACGCGCCCGATGCCGTGCGCGCGCTGGCGATCGATCACCTGGTGCGACCGGTGCGGTTCCGCGAGCTGACCAGCGCGCTGTACGCCGACGGCGTGCGCGGCTTCGTGCAACTCGGCGTCGGCAGCGTCGCCGGCTTCGTCGGCGACACGCTGCGCGGCCAGGATCACCTCGCGATCGCGGCCAGCGCCGACAAGGGCGACGCCGCCGCGCAGGCCAAGCAGCTAGCGCGGGTGCGCGCGGCGCTGTGGGTCGAGGGCTGGGAGCGCGCCGCCGCCGCCGGGACCGCCGCGCCGACGCCACCCGCGCGCCCGGGCAAGCCGCTCGCGCTCGGCACGCCGCTGGTCCGGCTGGGCAAGGCCGCGCCGGTCTTGCCGCGGGCCGCGATCGATCTCGGGCTGGTCGCGCTGCCGCCGTCGCCGGTCGCGACCACGCTGGCCGACGTGCTGCGCGAGGCGGAGGCCAGCGTGCGGGCGATCGCCGCCGCGTGGGCCCAGGCCCCGGCCGCGCCGACGACCCCGACCTCCGCTCCGGCGCGCCCGCCGGCCGCCCACGCGCCGCTCGCCGCCCACGCGCCCGCCGCGCCCACGCCGCGCCGCCACAGCCTCCGCCGCACGATGTCGGTCGACGTCGAGCCGGCGCTGATCGATCACTGCTTCTACCGGCAGCCGCTGGGCTGGCCCGAGGTCAGCGACCGCTTCCCGGTCGCGCCGATGACGATGATGCTGGCGATGATGCGCGACGCCGCGCTGACCCTGGCGCCCGATCGGGTCGCGATCGCGCTCGAGGACGTCGCCGCGCTGCGCTGGCTGGCGGTCGCGCCGGCGGTCGAGGTCGAGCTGCGCTGCGAGCGGGTCGCCGACGACGCCATCGCCGTCGAGCTGGTCGGCTACGCCCGCGCCACCGTGCGGGTCGCCGCCGCCTACCCGCCGCCGCCACCCGCGCGCACCCAGCCGCTGCGCGCGCCGCGGGCCACGCCGATCTCGGCCGATCAGCTCTACATCGATCGCTGGATGTTCCACGGCCCCGGCTACGCCGGCGTCACCGCGATGGGGCCGATGGGCGACGACGGCGTCGACGGCGAGCTGACCGCGCTGTCGGCGCCCGGCGCGCTGCTGGACTGCTCGGGCCAGCTGATGGGCTGGTGGGTGATGCAGCGCGAGACCATCGATCGCCTGGCGATGCCGATCCGCCTGACCCGGGTCGCGCTGTACGGCGACGACCCGCCGCCCGGCACCCGGGTCGCGTGCGCGGTGCGCTTCCGCGAGCTGACCCCGGTGTCGGCGATCGCCGATCACGAGCTGACGATCGGCGGCCGGGTGTGGTGCCAGATCGACGGCTGGGAGGATCGCCGGTTCGACTCCGACGAGCCGCTGTGGCGGGTGCTGCAGTACCCCGAGCTCAACGCGCTGACCGAGCCGCGCCCCGACGGCTACGCGCTGGTGCGCGAGCACTGGCGCACCGTCGCGTCGCGCGAGCTGGTGATGCGCCGCTACCTGGGCGTGCGCGAGCGCGCCGCGCACGACGCGGTCAACCCGCGGGCCCGCCGCGCCTGGCTGCTGGGCCGGATCGCCGCCAAGGACGCGGTGCGCAGCTACCTGTGGCAGCGCGGCGCCGGGCCGCTGTACCCGGTCGAGATCGAGATCGCCAGCGACCCCGACGGCCGGCCCCGGGCCATCGCGCCCGGCGGCCAGGCGCTCGCGGTGTCGATCGCGCACAAGGACGATCGCGCGGTCGCGCTGGTCGGCGCGGCCGGCACCGCGCCCGGCATCGACCTCGAGGTCGTCGCGGCGCGGCCGGCGTCGTTCGTCGACGTCGCGTTCACCGTCGACGAGCTCGCGCTCGGGAGCCGCGAGCCCGGCGATCGCGACGCGTGGCTGACCCGGCTGTGGGCCGCCAAGGAGGCCGTGGCCAAGGCCCGCGGCACCGGCCTCACCGATCCGCGCAAGCTCACCTGCACCGCCGTCGATGGCGATCGCCTCACGATCGATGGCGTCGTCGTCACCACCCGCGCCGACGACGACGCGCATATCGTCGCCTGGACCTGGCTGGAGCCCGCATGACCCTCGACCCCGCCACCGCCGCCATCCTCGCCACCGTCGAGCGCCTCGTCATCGAGGTCGCCGGCGACGAGATCACCCTCGCCGGCCCGCTCACGCTGACCACCTCGTTCAACGCCGACCTCGAGCTCGAGAGCATCGAGTTCGTCGCGCTGGCCGAGCAGCTGCAGGCCCACTACGGCGCCCAGGTCGACTTCGTCGGCTGGATCTCGACCAAGCAGCTCGACGAGATCATCGCGCTGACCGTCGGCGACCTCGTCACCTTCATCGCCGCGCGGACCTGACGCGCGACCAGCGCCGCGCCTCCTCGACCATGTCCTTCACCACCGCCAACGGCGTGCGCCTGCACACCACCGCGCTGGGCGCCGGTCCACCGGTCGTGATGCTGCACGGCCTGCTGATCGGCAGCCTCGCGTCTTGGTACTTCACCGCCGCGCCGGCGCTGGCCCGCACCCACGCCGTGCAGCTCTACGATCTGCGCGGCCACGGCCTGAGCGATCGCCCGGTCGACGGCTACGACACCGCCACGATGGCCGCCGATCTCGCGGCGCTGATCGGCGACCGCCCCGAGCGCGTCGACCTCGTCGGCCACAGCTACGGCGCCCTCGTCGCGCTGGCCTTCGCGCGCGCCCACCCCGACCGGGTGCGCCGGCTGGCCCTGGTCGAGGCGCCGCTGCCCCCGGCGACCTTCGCCGACGAGCACGGCTTCCTGACCGCCGGCCCCGATCATATGATCGCGGCGCTGCCCCCCGGCCTGCGCGAGGCGATCGCCGGCGGGCGCCGCCAGGCCGCGCGCCTGCTCGCCACGCTGCGCGCGCTGGCCTACGAGACCACGCTGCTGGCCGATCTGCGGGCCGAGCCCGACCTCGACGCCGCCGCGCTCGCCGCGGTCACCGCCCCGACCCTGTGCGTCTACGGCGATCGCTCGTCGTGCCGCCCCGCCGGCGAGCGGCTCGCGGCCCAGCTCCCCGACGCCCGGCTGGCGATCCTGCCTGGCGGCCACTACCTCCACCTCGACGCCAAGGACGCGCTCACCGCGCTGCTGGTCGACCACCTCGCGGAGCACGGCGATGGCTGACCTCTCCGTCAACGGCGTGCGCCTGCACGTGCAGCGCCTCGGCGCGGGCGACCGGCTCGCGGTGTTCGTCCACGGCCTGGTCATGGACAACCTGTCGTCGTTCTACTTCACGCTCGCGACGCCGGCCGCCGCGCACCGCGCGGTGCGGCTCTACGATCTGCGCGGCCACGGCCTGTCCGAGCGGCCCGCCGCCGGCTACGCGGTCGCCGACTTCGTCGCCGATCTGGCGGCGCTGGTCGACGCCGAGTCGCCGGGCGCGCCGGTCGACGTGATCGGCAACAGCTTCGGCGGGCTGATCGCGCTGGCCTTCGCCCACGCCCACCCCGCGCGGGTCGCGTCGCTGGTGTTGATCGACGCCCACGACGGCACCGCCGGCTGGGCCGCGCAGATGGCCGCCACGCTCGGGCTGCAGGGCCAGGCCCGGGACGAGAAGATCGCCGCGTCGTTCCAGGCCTGGCTCGGCCGCCACAGCGAGCGCAAGCGCACCCGGCTGGCCGACCACGCCCGCGCGCTGGTCGAGGGCACCACGCTGGTCGCCGATCTCGAGGCCTCGCCGCCGCTCGACCTCGCGCAGCTGGCGACGATCGCCGCGCCGGCGCTGCTGCTCTACGGCGAGCGCTCCGACGTCCGCGACCGCGGCGCCGCGCTGGCCGCCGCGCTGCCCCACGCCACCCTCGAGATCGTCGCCGGCTGCACCCACTCGATCCTGTGGGAGGCCACGGCGCTGGTGCGCGATCGCGTCGTCGCCTGGCTGGAGGCGCGGTGATGGCGCGGATCCTGTTCGTCGTCCCGCCGCTCACCGGCCACGTCAACCCGACCGTCTCGGTGGGCCGCGCGCTCGCCGCCCGCGGCCACCAGGTCGCGTGGGCCGCGCACCCGGGCGCCGTGGGCCCGCTGTTGCCGACCGACGCCGAGCTCCTGCCGATGCCCGAGCACGTCGACGCCGACCACGCAGCGGCGATCGCCGACAAGGCGCGCACCACCCGCGGCGCCGCGGCGCTGAAGTTTCTGTGGGAGGACTTCCTGATCCCGCTGGCGCGCTCGATGCGGCCCGCGCTCGACGCCGCGGTCGCGGCGTGGCGCCCCGAGCTGCTGGTCGTCGATCAACAAGCGGTAGCCGGCGGGCTGGTCGCGCGGGCCCGCGGCCTGCCGTGGGCGTCGACCGCCACCACCTCGGCCGGCGTCACCGATCCGCTCGCCGGCCTGCCCCAAGTCAAGCGCTGGCTGGCCGACCTGTTCGCCGACCTCGAGCGCGCGGCCGGGCTGCCCCCAAGCGGCGACGGCGGTGAGCTGTCGCCGCACCGGGTAATCGCGTTCACCACCAGCGCGCTGGTCGGCCCCGCCGATCGCTTCCCCGCGCACTACCGCTTCGTCGGCCCGTCGATCGCCGACCGCCCCGAGGCGGCCGCGTTCCCGTGGGACCGGCTCGGCCCGCGGCCGCGGGTGCTGGTCACCATGGGCACCGTCAACGTCGACGTCTCGACGCGGTTCTACGCCACCGCGATCGCCGCGCTGGCTGAGCAAGCCGTGCAGGTCATCCTGGTCGCCCCGCCCGAGGTCGTCGGCCCGCTGCCGCCCAACGTGATCTGCCAGCGCTACGTGCCGCAGCTCGCGGTGCTGCGCGAGGTCGACGCGGTCGTCTGCCACGGCGGCCACAACACCGTGTGCGAGGCGCTGGCCCGCGGCCTGCCGCTGGTGATCGCGCCGATCAAGGACGACCAGCCGATCGTCGCCGATCAGGTCGTCGCCGCCGGCGCCGGCCTGCGGATCAAGTTCGGCCGGGTCCAGCCGCCCGAGCTCGCCGCCGCGGTCCGCCGCGTGCTCGACGAGCCCCACTTCCGCACCGCCGCCGCCGCGGTGCAGGCGTCGTTCACCGCCGCCGGTGGCGCCGCCGCCGCCGCCACCGCGCTCGAGGAGTTGCTCCCATGATCTGGGTCCTGGTCCCGCTCGCCGCGCTGTTCGCGCTCTCGGCCCTCCGCATGCGCGCGCGCCTGGCCGCGCTCACCACGATGGCGCCGTCCGACGCGCCGGTCGCCGCCGCGCACCGGTTCTTCACCGCGCCGGGCGTGACCCTCGACGACGCCACCCGGCGCGCCGCCAGCGCCCACGCCCTCGCCAACGGCCTCGAGGTGGTCGATCTGATCCCCGGCGACCTGCCCACGATCGCCGCGCTCAGCATCTCGCAGCTGGTCGATCCCGCCACCTACCGCAAGGATCGCCTCGCGGTCGGCCGCACCGCCGGCCACGCGCTCGTGTGCACCGCCGAGGTCGCCGAGCGCGCCCGCGCCGAGGCGCCCGCCGACGAGATCCAGTTCCTGCGCCTGGCCGCGCGGCTCAAGCAGTACGCCACCGCCACCACCGACCTCGCGGTCGCGCCGTCGGCCCGCGCCGCCAAGGAGGACCTGTCGCGCCGGCGCGCCATCCTGCGCGCGCTGCTGGGCCCCTCGACGTCGGTCGCGCTGATCCTGCAACCGCTGTTCTTCGCGATCATGGCCGTCGGCCTGTGGCTCGAGCCGATCGCCGGCGGCGTCACGCTGGGCCTGTGGCACCTGCAGCCGCTGTTCGCGATCGGCGGCACGCCGGTGCGGTCGCGCGACCTGATCCCGGTCACGGTGTTCCGCGCGCCGGTCGAGCTGTACCTGTTCGCGCGCACCCTGTTCGGCACCTGGAAGCCGCCGGCCGGCCCCGACCCCGTCGAGAGCCGCCGCGCCACCTACGCCGAGCTGGCCAAGACCGCCGACGCCTGGCTCGAGCCGCGGCGCGCGACGTGCCCGGTGTGCGCCAGCGAGGACCTCGGCGTACACCTGCGGTTTCGCGATCTGCTCCAGCACAAGCCCGGCCGCTTCGCGCTCGAGAAGTGCCGCGGCTGCGGCCACATCTTCCAGAACCCGCGGCTGTCGATCGACGGGCTCAACTACTACTACAAGGACTTCTACGACGGCCTCGGCGAGGCCGGCATCGCGTTCATCTTCGGGCTGTCGGGCGCCGGCTACCTGGCGCGCGCGCGCATGGTCAAGGAGGTCGCGCAGCCCGCCACCTGGCTCGACGTCGGCTGTGGCCACGGCCACTTCTGCCTGAGCGCCAAGGACGAGCTGCCCGGCACCCGCTTCGACGGCCTCGACCTGTCGTCGTCGGTCGACGAGGCGCTGCGCCGCAGGTGGATCGAGCGCGGCTTCCTCGGCCTGTTCCCCGACAAGGCGCCCGAGCTGGCCGGCCAGTACGAGGTGGTCAGCATGGCCCACTACCTCGAGCACACCCGCGAGCCGCGCGACGAGTTGGCCGCCGCCGCGACCGTGCTGCCGGCCGGCGGCCACCTGATGATCGAGGTGCCGGATCCCGAGTTCGGCCTGGGCAAGCTGCTGCGCACGCTGTGGCTGCCGTGGTTCCAGCCGCAGCACCAGCACCTCCTGTCGGTGGGCAACCTCGACAAGCTGCTGCGCGAGGCCGGCTTCACGCCGCTCACCTGGCACCGCGGCGCCGCGCACCAGCGCGTCGACTTCCTGTTCGCGGCGTTCCTGCTGCTGGGCTGGATGGCGCCGCCGCCGCTCCAGCCGTGGCGGCCGCGCTCGACGCTGACCCGGGTGCGCCGCGGCCTGGTGTGGACGCTGGGCTCGCCGCTGATCATCCTCGGCATCCTCGCCGACCGCGTCGTCACGCCGTTCATCAAGCGCGGCAAGCGCTCCAACACCTACCGCGTGCTGGCCCGTCGCGATGGCTGAGCACCCGTTCCTCGACGAGCCCGACCGCTTCTTCATGGAGTGGATCCCCGCGCAGCTCGCCGCGCACCCCGCCTACCGCGCGCAGGTCGGGCGCGATCACGCGATCGCGCAGATCGAGCTGAGCGGCGAGCGCGGCGGCACGTGGCACGTGACGATGGGCGACGGCGAGGTCGCGGTCGCGCGCGGCCCACACGCGGCACCTTCGTTCACGATCGCCATGGCGGTCGACACCTTCCGCAAACTGCGCGAAGGTCGCATCGGCGTCCCGGGCGCGCTCTTGCGCGGCAAGATCAAGGCCCGCGGAAGCTTCGGCACGCTGCTCAAGGTCGGACGCAACCTCAAGCACGAGGGCTCATGAACACTCGCCTCGCCTCTTCGCTCCTCCTCGCGCTGTGCGCGGCGCCCGCCTGCGGGCCCAGCGGCAGCGGCGACGACGCCATCGACGCCCCCGCGTCGGATGGCGTGCTGCCACCGATCCGGATCCCCGGCGGCGGCGTCACCTCGGCGCCCATCGAAGGGGTGGTCAACGTCTACGTCGTCGAGCCTGGGACCGCCACGCCGATCGCGGGCGCCGCGGTCCACCTCGGCGGCGCCGGCGGCGCGCTGCAACTCGACGCGAGCACCGACCCCGACGGCCTGGCGGTGTTCCGCGACGCGGGCCTCACCGGCGCGCAGACCATCACCGCGACGGCGAGCGGCCGCACCGCCGCCACGTGGATCGGCGTCGCCGGCGGCAACGTCACGATCCCGCTGGCGCCGCGGGTCACGCCGTCGGCGCAGGTCAGCGGCACGATCGCTGGCTGGAGCAGCCTGCCGTCGCCGAGCTTCGGCCACTACACGCTCGCGGTGATCACGACGTCGTTCACCCGCAACTTCGGCGGCCCCGAGAACCGGCTGACCCAGGCGACCAGCGGTGGCACGCCGGTCAACACGTGCATCAACGATGGCAGCGGCGGCGCGTGCGCCTGGCGGCTCACCGCGCGCACCGGCCCGCAGGTCCATACGGCGGTGATCGTCGATGGCGACTCGCAGCTCACGACCACCACCGATGACGACACCTACGACCTGATCGGCTACGCGGTCGGATCGCCGATGACGCTCGGCGCCGGCCAGCAGGTCAACGGCGAGAGCCTGACGCTCGTCTCCGCGGGCCTGGCCGGCTTCACGGCGCGGTTCCCCGCCGCGGCGCCCGGCCTCGGGCGCGCGATCGCGATCCCGATGCTCGACACCGGCGCCAACGGCATGGTCGCGATGCCGCTGCCCACCCTGACCGCGGGCAGCGCGACGACCCAGGTCCTGCCGCCGTCGGGATCGCTCGGCGGCAGCTATCGCCTGGTCGGCCTGGCCACCCCCAGCGCCACCGCCGCCGCGCCGTTTTCATCGAGCTTCGCCGCGGTCACCGACCTCGGCAACGCGACCCTGCCAGCGTGGTTGCCGGCCCCCACGGGCATCACCAGCGGCGGCGGCTCGATCGGGTTCACCGCCCCGGCCGGCACATCGCTGGCGTTCGCCAACCTGTCGAGCGGCGGCACGGCCGCCTGGACCATCACGGTGCTCGACGGCACGACCTCGCTCCGCCTGCCGCCGATCAGCCCCGACCCGCTGAGCGGTGGCGCGATCACGCTCGACGTCACCGCCGCCGACGCACCCGGGTTCGATCCGGCGATGTTCCTGATCGACGACGTCACGGCGGCGCTCGCCCGCGCCAGCGGCGCCTCGGCCGCGTTCACGCGCTAGCCGCCGCCCGACCTTGGGGCCCGACGGCTCCCGCGGGCCTTGGCAGCCTGGGCTCGTCGTCGCCGACCTCTGGCCGGCGCCGCCTCCAGCGTCGCGCCGCCTCGAGACGGCGCCGCCACGACCTCACCTCCTACCGGAGGCGACGCTTCCGCGTTCCCAGCTTCCACGTGGGACGGTGGCGCCCCGTAGGGCCGCCCGTCGGCGTGGGTGACCCGCAGCTTGGCGGGCGCGCTCCCCTCGATCCGCAGCCGGCCATCGTGCGCGGCCTTGTGGTGCGCCGAGCACATCACCGCCAGCGTGGTCGGCGTGTGCTTGCCGCCCGCCGCCCGCGCCACGATGTGATGCACGTCGACGTACCGCGCGTTGCGGCACCCCGGCACGACGCACCGCCCGCGATCCCGCCGCAGCACCGCACGCCGGGTCCGCGGCGGAATCGTCTTGGTCACCCGCGCCGGCTTGTCGCCGTCGACCCGCCCGAGCAACTCCGCGTCGCACGACGCCTGCGCCAGCTCCGTCTCGCTGATCTCGATCGTGTGGCCCGCCACGTCCTGCCACGCGCGCAGGCAGTCGGGGCACCGCGTGATCGCGATCTGATACATGGGCTTGGACGCCGCCGCGGCATCTCCCACGTGGGACGCCGCCGCGTCTTCCGCGTGGGATCCCGCCAGCTGGCCGTCGCACTGCGTCGCGATGAGGTCGCCGTCGGTCAGCGGGTGCCCGCACGCCGCCTCCAGCGCGCGCCGCGCCGCGGTGAGCTTGCCCAGCACCGCCGCGGGCAGCAGCAGCCGCAGCTCGTGCAGCCGCGCGGCGGGGTCCGGCGGATCGTCCGGCGAGTCACCCCGCCGCCGCCCGCTGACCATCTCCTCGATCTCGCGCACGGTGTGCTTGGCCGCCGCCGTCAGCCACGCCGCCTCGGTGTCGACGGTCGCGACCCGGGTCAGCTCGCGCGCCGCGCTGTACGCGACGTCGCCCGCGCTCATCGCAGCCCGCAGCTTCGGCAGCGCCGCCAGCGCGTCGGCGACCCGCAGCCGCTCGCGCGCCGGCCCCGGCGCATAGCCCAGGATGCGCTCGACGTACTCGAAGAACGTCGCGAAGCCGAACTCGCGGTGGACGCCCAGCGCCCGCGCGCGCCGCAGCCACGCCGCCTCCTCGACGTCGAGCGCCGCCCGCCGCCGGGCCAGCCCGCGCAGGATTCGGTCGACCTCGCGCCAGTCGTCGCTGCCCGGCGACGCCCCTGGCGCCCCCGCCGCCGTCCCCGCCGACGCCCCCGACGCCACCGACACCACCCGGCCCGCCTTCTGTCCGCCCTCTGCCCTGTCCACCATGCCCAGCCCCTCAGCAAGCCGCACGCCAGCCGTAACCCCGCGACGGCTCGCGCCCGCTGTCCGAATATCGGACAAAACGGCCGGATTTGTCCGGCGTTCCGGCCATCCCCGGACAGCCCCGCGGGTCCGGCGCCGGACACCCGCCGGACCTGGCCGGTGACCATCACGACCTTCGACGCAAGCATCGCGCCGTCCGCCGTCCGCGCCACCGTCAATACGTGGCGCTGAAGCCGTCCTGACGCGCCCCGGAAGGCGGTCGATTTGTCGCGCCCGCCGGCCCCCGCCGCCCCCACGCCAGCGTTGACAGCCGCGCCGTCGCGACCGAGGATGCGCCAGCTTCACCGCCGAGGACCCATGACGCTCCGCTTCGCTTCGTTCGCCCTGCTCGCCGCCCTGGCCACCACCGGCTGCTCCAAGGGCCCCAAGGCCGACGCCAACGCCAAGCCGGCCACCACCGCGGCCAAGCCCGAGGGCGCCGGCGCGACCGCGGCCAAGCCCGAGGGCACCGGCGCGGCCACCGCCGCCGGTCAGTCGTTCGGCGCCGGCGTCAAGCTGCCCGACTCGACCCCGATCGCCACCATCCTGGCCAGCCCCAAGGACTTCGCCGGCAAGACCGTGCGCGCCGAGGGCATGATCGTCGACGTGTGCCCCAAGCGCGGCTGCTGGTTCGAGATGGCCGGCCCCAACCCCGGCGAGAAGCTGCGCTTCAAGGTCGTCGACGGCGAGATGGTCTTCCCCCTCGACGCCAAGGGCAAGTGGGCGGTCGCCGAGGGCGTGCTGTCGGTCAAGGACATGTCGCTCGAGGACTCGGTCGCGTACGCCAAGTACCAGGCCGAGGAGAAGGGCGAGCCCTTCGACCCCGCGTCGGTGACCGCGCCGATGAGCGTGGTGCGCATCGACGGCACCGGCGCGCTCATCCGCGACAAGCAGTGAGCGCCCCCGCCTCGCCCGCGGCCAGCGCCCCCGACGCCGCCCCGGTCGCGCGCCCCGCCCCGGCCCCCGCCAAGGCCCGCCGCGCCCGCGACGGGATCATGTGGCGCAAGTGGTTCCGCGTCCTGCACCGCGACGTCGGCTACGTCGCGGTGGCGCTGATCATCGCGTACGGCGTGTCGGGCCTGGCGGTCAACCACATCGAGGACTGGAACCCCAGCTACACGTTCGCCGAGCGCGGCTTCGACATCGGCCCGCTGCCCACCGGCGAGCCGGCGGCGATGGCCGACGCGGTCATCGCCCGGCTCCACCTCGACCGCGCCAGCGTCCGCGGCCACTTCCTCGAGACCGCGCGCGAGCTGCGGGTGTTCCTCACCGACGGGCAGGAGGCCCGGCTCGACGTCACCACCGGCAAGGGCAAGCTCAAGCTGGTGGCGCGGCGCCCGGTGCTGTTCCAGCTCAACGCGCTGCACCTCAACAACCTCAAGGGCGCGTGGACCTACGTCGCCGACGTGTTCGCGGTGGCGCTGATCTTCCTGGCGCTCACCGGCATGACGATGATGAAGGGCGACCGCGGCCTGTTCGGGCGCGGCAAGTACTTCGTGCTGGCCGGCCTCGCGGTGCCGGTCGGCTTCATCGCCTACGTCTTCGCCTAGCCGCGACCGGCCGTCACGCGCCGCGCGCGGCGGCGCCCGGCCACCACGCGGCGATCCACTCGACGTCGCCGTAGTGAAACGAGCTGCGCTCGACGCCAGGCATCGCGTCGACGTGGACCGCGACCTTGCGCGCGGCCGGCGCGAAGTACGTGACCAGGCAGGCGTGGCCCAGCCGGTCCATCGTCCGCAGGAACCGCGGCATGTCGCTCATGTAGTAGATGACCTCGCACGCGGTCACCAGCTCGAAGCGGCCGCGCTCCTCGGCCCACGGCTGGGCGTGGACGTCGCCCACGGCGAACTCGGCGTCGGGCAGCCGGCGCCGGGCCCGCTCGATCGCGGTGGCCGACACGTCGAGCCCGGTCACCCGATCGGCCAGCGCCGCGAGGTGCTCGGTCTGGTGGCCCTCGCCGCAGCCGATCTCGAGCAACGAGCCGAAGTGGTCGCCCAGCTCGCGCTCGATGACCGCGTTGGTCTCGGCGAAGCGCGCCTGCTCCTGCGCCGACGCCATGTGCCACGGGTCGGGCATCTTGTAGGCGAGGTCGAGGCGATCGTGGGCGTCGTTCTGCCGGACCGTGCGCAGCGCGTACTTCATCCACGCCCGCCGCATCGTCTGCTCGGCGCGCTCGCGGGCCGCGGCGGCGCGGGTCGGCAGATCGAGCTCGACCAGCGCGGCGCGGAGGTCGCCGTTGCGCAGGTGTTGGTAGGCGGCCAGCAGATCGTCTTTGGTGCTCATGCGGTCTCGGTGCGGGTATACGCGAAGCCGGGGGCGGCCAGCTGCGCGAAGAACATCGCGTCGGTCAGTTCGCGGTCGACCGCGACCCGCGCCAGGTTGAGGCGGTCGAGCCCGGCCGGCCGGCGCACGTCCAGCTTGCCGCTGGCGTTGGTGAAGCCCAGCCGGTAGCCGGCGTCGGCGACCGCCGCCTTCACCGCCGGGTAGCGGGCGATCGTGCGGCCGACCGGGTACGCGATCGCGCGGCTGTCGACGCCGACCTCGCGCGCCAGGTCGGCGCGGGCCCCGGCCAGATCGTCGGCCAGCGCCGCCGCGGGCATGGTCTCGAGGACGCGGTGATCGCGGGTGTGCGACTCGATCGTCATGCCGGCGTCGCGCAGCGCCCGCACCTCGTCCCAGGTCATGATCAGCTCGTCGGCCAGCGCCCGCTCGATCGCGGCGCTCCACGGCACCGCCGCGGCGGCGGCCAGCTCGTCGAGGAACCGGGCCAGGTCGAGGTCCTTGGTGTTCTTGACCAGCTTGACCAGCGCGGCCCGCGCCGCGGCGCGATCGGCCAGCGCCAGGTCGAGCGGCGCCGGGTAGGTCAGCCGCAGCCGCGGGCCCGGCGCCTGGTGCACGACGTAGGCGATGCGATCCCACCAGTACAGCCGGCGGTGCGTCGTGAAGCCGGTGGTGACGAAGAACGTCGCGGTCGCGCCGGCCGCGCGCAGCGCCGGCAGCGCCTCGGTGTAGTTCGAGCGGTAGCCGTCGTCGAAGGTGATCAGGCACGGGTTGCGCGGCAGCGACCCGCCGTCGAGCCCGCGGGTCAAGGTCGGCAGATCGATCACCGTGAAGTGGCGGGTCAAGATCGCCAGCTGGCGACGGAACTGCGCCGGCGTCACGTCGGCGACGTCGGGATCGAAGCGGTAGCCGGGGCCGGGCGCGCAGACGTGGTGGTAGGTCAGGACCGCCACCGACCGCGGCGGGATCAGCGCGCGCGCGCGCATCGCCGCGCCGAGCGCGCCGCTGGCGTGCAGCACGCGGGCCGCGCGATCGCGCACGCCCATCACCGCCCTCCCAGCGCGCGGCGGACCCGCACGACGGCGTTCTTCGACACCAGCGCCCCGGTGCGCGCCAGCTCGCGGGCCTCGGCCGGGGTGCGGGCGAAGCGCGCGGCCTGCACGGTCAGCCGCGCGGCGTCGGTCAGCGTGCCCACGGTCAGCGCGCCGCGCACGTTGCGCAGGTAGGCCCAGAACAGCGCCGCGGCGCGATCGGCGGGCGCGATCTGCGCGGCGTGGGTGTCGACGAACCGCTCGATCGCGTCGAGGTAGTCGCGGTTGGTGCGGGCCAGCGCCGACAGCCCCTGGTGGCCGCGCATCGCCCGGGTCAGCGGCTCGGCGATCACCGCGATCTGGAACCGCGCCGCCACCCGCAGGTGGAAGTCGAGATCCTCGGCGGTGCGCAGCGTCGTGTCGAAGCCGCCGGTCGCGGTGAACACCTCGCGGCGCAGCATCGCCGACGCCGGCGCCAGCGCCGGGTTGCGCAGCACGTGCGGCAGCACCCAGCCGTCGACCGGGATGAACTCGCGGCGGCGGAAGATCTCGAAGCCGACCCGGTCGGCGTCCATGCGCTCGACGTCGGTGATGACCATGCCGATCTCCGGCCGGCGCGTCAGCAGTTCGACCTGGCGGGCGATCTTGGCCGGCCGCCACTCGTCGTCGTCGTCGAGCAGCGCCAGGTACGCGCCGGTGGCCGCGGCCATGCCGTGGTTGCGCGCCGCCGACACGCCGCCGTTGGGCTTCTTCAGGTAGCGCACCCGGTCGCCGAGCTCGGCGCACACCCGGGCGGCGCCGTCGTCGGCGCTGCCGTCGTCGACGACGATGATCTCCAGCGCCTCGGCCGGGTAGGTCTGGGCCACGACCGAGGCCAGCGCCAGGCGCAGGTCGGCCGGGCGCTGGTAGGTCGGGATGATCGCGGACACCCGCGGCGGAGCCACGGGGCATTGTTGCCGGCGCGCGGTGATCGGTCAACTCGCAGCGGCGCTGACGGCGGCTCGGGCATGGACCGACCGCTGCCGGTGCGGTACGAAACGCGGGTGACCGCCCGCGCCCGCCTGTCTCAGCTCGCCAAGTCCGCCGCGGTCCAGCGCGCGCTCTACCGCTCGGGCGCCCTCGACGCCTGGCACCGCCGGCGCAACCGCGACCGGCTCACGGTGATCATGTTCCACCGGGTGCTGGCCCCCAGCGATCCGCGCTGGGCCACCGCCGACCCCGAGTACAGCCTGCGCGACGACCTGTTCGCCGACTGCCTGGCGTTCTTCAAGCGCCACTACCACGTCGTCGCGCTCGACGACGTGCTGGCCGCACGCGCCGGCGGCCCGCCCCTGCCGCCGCGGCCGCTGCTGATCACCTTCGACGACGGCTGGAGCGACAACGAGGAGTTCGCGCTGGCCCACCTGCGGCGCGCCGGGCTGCCGGCGCTCTTGTTCGTGGTCGCCGACGTCGTCGGCCGCAAGGAGCCGTTCTACCAGGAGCGGCTGGTCGGGGCGTGGCTCGCCGGCCGGCTCGACGCCGCCCGCGCGACGGCGCTGTGGCAGGCGGCCGGCGGCGCCCCCGCCGCGGCGCCGCGGTTCGGCGCGCGCGACGATCTCGAGCCGCTGCGCGCGGTGATCACCCGCGTCGAGGCGCTCGATCCCGACGCCCGGGCCCGGGTGCTGGCCGAGCTGGCGCCGGTGCTCGATGACGGCGTCCGCTACATGGTCACCGGCGATCAGCTGCGCAACCTGGCCGGCCACTTCGTCGCGATCGGCGCCCACGGCAAGACCCACACGCCGCTGACCCGCGCCGCCGATCTGGGCGCCGAGCTCGCGGGCGCGCGCACCGCGCTGGCCGCCCACGTCGGCCCCGCGCCGGTGACGATGTCGTGCCCCCACGGCGCCCACGATCCGCGGGTGGTCGCCGCCGCCCACGCCGCCGGCTATCGGCTGGTCTTCACCAGCGTGCCCGAGCTCCCCGCCGCGCAGGGCGATGGGCCCGGCGTGCTGGGCCGCGTCGGCTTCACCGGCGAGACCATCACCGACGCCGCCGGACGGTTCGCGCCCGAGCGCCTGGCGCTGCACCTGTTCCGCAAGCCCCACGCGGCCACCTGATCGCCCGGCCACACGCCGACCACACGCCGGCCGCACGCCGACGACGCCCGCCCCGCGCCGTGGCATGGTCGGCCATGGTGCTGACCCTGGCCACCGACTACCTCTGGTTCGAGAAGGTCGACTGCTCGCAGCAGTCGCTCACCGCGACGATGACCCGCGGCGCCGCGGTGCTCACGCCCAACCTGATCGCGATGATCCCGGTGCAGAGCATGGGCAGCGTGTTCGTCGCCACCGTGCTGACCCGCTACGGCGGCGATCCGGTCGGCGCGATCAAGGCGCTGCTCGCCGACCCGGCCACGACGGTGGGGGCGCTCGAGGACGCGCTGCGCGCGATGTACGCCACCGCCAGCACCCGCTGGCTGTTCCCGGTGACCCAGCTCGACACCTTCAAGGTCACCACCGGCTTCTTCGGCATGATCTCGCTGAAGATGCCCGGCGAGTCGGTGCGGCGGATGGTCATCCGCGACAAGGGCGGCAAGGCCGCGGCCCAGGCGTTCTACGCCGCCGCGCTGGCCGCCCGCGGCTGACCCATCGCGGCGCGCCCTACGCCCGCGGCCGGCGGCGGCGCCACCAGGCGAGCGCCGCGCCGATCACCACCAGGGTCGACGCCGGCGGCGCGCCGCTGCCGGTCTGGCAGCAGCCGCCCGACTCGTCGCCCTTGCCGGGATCGGCGGCGTCGGGGCCGACCGCGGCGTCGATCGGATCGACGCTGCCGTCGACCGGCGGCGGGGGCGCGTCGATCACCGGCGCGGCGTCGATCACCGGCGCGGCGTCGATCACCGGCGCGGCGTCGATCGCCGGCGCGGCGTCGATCGGCTGCGCCGCGTCGATCGGCTGGGCCGCGTCGATCGGCTGCACGCCGCCCATCGCCTCGATGCGATCGATGCGGTAGCCGGCGCGCTGGCCGGTGCGGTTGGTGACCAGCCGCGCGCGGATCGTGTCGCCCGGCACCTGCACGCTGGTGACGTCGGTCATCGTGCCCGACAGGATCTGGAACAGATCGCCGTTGGCGTCGAACAGGTAGACGCTGTCGCAGGCGCCGGCGAAGCAGCTGCCGGCGGTCTCGGTGGCGATCGACGCGAAGTGGACCCGCACCGCCGCCGCGCCGGCCAGCGTGACGGTCTGGGTGTCGTCGGCGTTGTTGGCGTAGAGGCCGCCGGTGACCGGGTTGCCGACGTTGACCGCCTGCATGTTGACCACCGTCGGGAACGCCGGGCCCGGCACCAGCGTGCGCAGGAGGCCGTGGTGGTACAGCGCGCGGCGCAGCGCCAGCCGGTTGGCGCCGGCGAAGAGCATCTGGTCGGCGGTCAGGATCGCGTTGGCCGCCTGATCGAACGTCGCGGTGGTGCCGAGCAGCTCGTGGCCCTCGATGACCACCCGATCGGCGATGTCGGCGCCGACCGCGGTGCGCGCGCGCCACAGGCCGGCCGACCACATCTCGCCGTCGTTGTGGACCTCGCCGTCGGCGTCCTCGGGGTAGTGCTTGGGCTCGTCGAGGCGGCGCAGGCACGGCGGGTTGCGGGTGTCGTACGACACCGCGTCCCAGTCGGCGACGCAGGCCGGGTCGGCCAGCTGCGGGTGGCCGGCGGCCGGCGCCTGGACCTGCTCGAACGAGCCGGCCAGGTAGTCGCCGAAGCCCTCGCCCATGGCGCCCTCCATGCCGCCGCCCCAGCCTGGCACCTGGTTGTCCTGGATCGAGTGGCCGTACTCGTGCAGCACGACCTCGCCGTCCTCGGCGTCGTCGACGCCGCCGGCGCCGAACGACAGCTGCTTGTTGGCCGGGCTGTAGAACGAGTTGTCCTGGTTGCCGTCGTTGACCACCGCGACCTGGACCCGGTTGTTGACCGCGGTGAAGCCCAGCGCCTGGATCCGGGCCTGGGCGCGATCGAGGTGGTAGTAGGCCATCACCTCCTCGAAGCGGTTGTCGGCGCGATCGTAGTTGAAGGTCAGGGTCGCGCTGGTGGCGCGCTGGCCGGCGTTGGTCGGCCGGGCGTCGGCGTAGGTGCCGCGCAGCACGCCGCTGCCGTCGAGGTTGGGCAGCGTGACCATGAAGCGCGCGGCGTCGAGCGCGGCGCTGGTGGCGTCGTTGTTGTCGGGCAGCGCGGTGTTGCCGGTCGAGGCCACCGCGTTGGTGTCGAACACCATGCCGGTGCCGTTGGCGTTGACGTTGCGGTCGCGGGTCCACACCACCGCGCCGGTGGCGGCGTCGACGCCGACCTCCCAGGTCGCGCGCGCCGCGGCGACGGTGACGCGGTACGCCTGGCGCGGCGCGCCGTGATCGAGATCGACGCCGCGCTCGACGGTGGGCACCATGATCTCGGCCGGCGCGCCGACCTGGGCCCGGGCCCGCGCCAGGGCCGCGGCGTCGCCGATCGGCCGCGGCACCGGCGGCGCCGCCACCGCCTCGTGGTTGAGCTGCACCGCGCGCACCCGATCGCCGGAGGGCGACAGCGTCACCACCACCTGGCGGTCGAACACCGGCAGGCCGTCGACGCGCTGCTGGAACCGCAGGTGGGTGCCGGTCAGGCCGCGCCGCGTGGTCATCAGCGCCAGGTCCTTGGCCTCGGGCGCGATCCGGAACAGCGCCGCGTGGCTGCGCAGGAAGCCGCGGGCCGCGACCTCCGGCGCGCCGGTCACCGCGAACTCGCCGATCACCGCGGCGGGCCGATCGCGCTCGACGTCCCAGCGCACCTGGACCGGCCCGCGGGCGGCGGCGTCGAGCGCGGCGACCGAGCGGTAGGCCGCCGGCGCGGGGACCGCGGTGGCGGTGTCGGAGGTGAGATCGTCCCCGGTGCAGGCGACGAGGGCGACGGCGGCGGCGAGCCAGGTGAAGCGCGACATCCGGGCCATGCTACGCCAGCCGCGTCACCCCCGGCGCGCATTCGGCCTAACCTGCGCTACCTTCGGTCGATGCCTCGGGCTTGCATCGCCGCCGCGCTGGCGCTGGCGTTCGCCGCCTGCGCGCCGACGCCGCGCTGCCCGGTCGAGCCGCTCGCGCCGGAGGCGCCGTTCCTGTGGCGGGTGGCGCAGGGCGACGGCCCGCCGGTGTGGCTGTACGGCACGCTCCACAACGCCGGCGCGGCCGACGTGCCGACGGCGGCGTGGGACGCGCTGGCCGCGGCGCCGCGCTACGCCTCCGAGCTGGGCGACGCCGAGCCCGACCCCGACGAGCTGGGCGAGCTGGCGCGGCTGCCGCGCGGCAAGGGCCTCGACGCGTTGCTGCCAGCCGACGACTGGTGGGACCTCGAGGGCGAGCTGCGCGGGCGGATCAAGCCCGACGACCTGCGCCGGGCACGCCCGTGGTACGCGATGTCGCTGCTCACCGCGAAGGTGGCGCCGGGGCCGTCGCCGACGATGGACGCGGCGCTGACCCGGCGGGCGCGCGCGCTGCGCCGCCCGATCGACGCGCTCGAGACCTGGCGGGCGCAGCTGACCACGGTCGCTGACGGCGTGACCGTCGCGGACCTGCAGGACGCGCTGCGCGCGCGCGCGACGATGCGCTGCGACCTCGACGCGATGAAGCAGTCGTACGTCGCCGGCGCGACCGCGCGCATGGCGCGCCACCTGAACGTGGCTGGCTCGGGCCGGCTGTTGCACGATCGCAACGCCGCCTGGCTGCCGACGATCGAGGGCTACCTCGCCGCCGATGGCGCGTTCGTCGCCGTCGGCCTGAGCCACCTGCTCGGCGACGATGGCCTGCCAGCGCAGCTCGCGGCTCGCGGCTACACCGTCGAGCGCCAGCGCTGGTGAGCGCCGGCGCCCCGGACGCGGATCAGCAGGCCTCGAGGGCCGCGCACGCCGCCGGGAGCATGAACGTGTCCGAGCAGATCTCGGCGTCGGTGGCGCCGGCCAGGCCGCCGATGCAGGCGCGCGCGTCACCGACCGTGGCGGTGCACGCCGCCGGCGGGACGGTGATCGCGGCGCACTCGGCGGGGTTCTGCCCGACCGTGAGCGTGAAGCCGCCGCCGCAGTCGACGGTGCGCTCGGGGAAGTCGGCGGCGAGATCCTCGCACACCGACTTGATGTCCGCGGCCGAGAGGCTGGTCAGCTTGGTGCTGTCCGACGGGCCGTCGTCACCGCCGCAGGCGATGAGCCCGACGGTGAAGAGGGCGGCGCAGAGGAGCGAGGTCAGGTTTTGCATGGCCCCGAGATAACACGTCGGCCGGCAGCTGTGACCTTTTCTGACGCGGCGTGGGCGCCTGGAATTTTCCGCGCTCACCGCAACGCGGCACGGCAGCGACACGCCACCCGTCGGCACTCATCGGATGTCGATCGTGAGCGTCGTCGGCCGGCCCCGGCGCGTCAGCTCGACCTCGAGCCGCGTGGCGTCGCGGAGCTTGGCGTAGATCTCGAGCGCGCGGTCCATCGACGTCAGCGCCTCGCCGTTGATCCGGTGGACGGTGTCACCGTTGGCGAAGCCCAGAGCGGCGAACGGCGAGCTCCGGCGCATCGCGTACAGCTTGAAGCCGTCGGGCTCGCCGTCCTGGATCGACGGCACCACCCGCACGCCCTTGGCCGTCGCCATCGGGTCGGCGAGCAGCTGGTCGACCGTGGCCCGGGTGATCACCGCGTGGGTGTCGTCGACCTTGGTGATCCCCGCGACGGCGGGGGCCCCGCTCGGATCGTCGGGCGCCGGCGGCGGCGGCATCGTCAGGTCGGCGTTGTTCGCCGCCAGCGCGTCGAGATCGGGCCGCGCGGTCAGCGCCGCGCGGTCGCCGTCGATCGCCACCCGCACGACGACGATCGCCCCGGCCCGCTCGACCTCGAGCAAGAGCGTCTCGGGGCGCGCCCGCAGGAGCCGTCGCAGCTGCGCGCGGCCGGCCGCGGCGCTCTCGACCGGCGCGCCGCCGATCGTCCGCACCAGATCGCCCGGCGCGAGCCCCAGCGCCGCCGGGTCGGTCGCCAGCATCCGGCCCCCGTCGAGGCGCAGCGGCGTCCCGGCGATCGCCGCCGCCAGCGCGGTCGCCGAGGTCCGGGCCTCGACCAGGCGCACCTGGCCGGTCGACGCGCCTCCGCGATCGCGCCCGAGCACGACCACCGCGGTCACCGCCGCCAGCACCAGCGCGAGGCC
Organism: Myxococcales bacterium; assembly: GCA_016707895.1. Lineage (GTDB taxonomy): Bacteria > Myxococcota_A > Polyangia > Haliangiales > Haliangiaceae > UBA2376. The sequence continues at coordinate 28,806 of JADJGV010000011.1, forward strand.
GGCCAGGGCCCCGGCGATCAGCGGACCACGCGAACGAGCGACCGGCGACGGGTCCATGCCGCCGGTTCTAGCACCGCCGGCCACCGACCGCGGCGATCAATCCATCGGCGCCGCGGCGCGCCGGCCAGCGTCTGATCGATCACCTGCGCCGGCACGGCCAGCGCCTCGGCGACCCGCGCCATCTCGGCGTACTCCTCGTCGGCGACGTGGCCGTCGACGCCGGCGATCACCGTCAGGTGCTGCACCAGCTGGGCCCGGCGCGCCAGGCTGGCCGAGGCCAGCCCGGCCAGCAGGCCGTCGAGCTCGCCGCGCAGCTTGCCGACGTCGTCGGCCGCCGGCGCCTGCTTGGCGCCCAGGAGCGCGCGCAGCGCCGCCAGCTCGGCGTCGGACACCCCGCCGTGGGCCGCGGCCACGCACACGCCGGCGCAGTACAGCGCGCGCCGCATCTGCTCGGCCTCGGCGCCGCGGTCCTCGAGGTACGACGGCTCCATCAGCGCCAGGTCGCGCTCGACGATCGCCTCGACGTCGTCGAGCGACAGGTCGCCCTTGCCGGCGCCGACCCGCTCGGCGAACGCCGCCGAGCGCCCGAACGCCAGCAGCGCCCGCACCCGCACCGGCGTGTACGGGTGGGTCGAGAAGCAATCGAGCGTGTCGTCGTCGTCGCGCACCTCGTGGGCCGCGCTCGGCGCCGACGCCAGCGACTCGACCTGCGAGGCGAACGCCTCGAGGTCGGTCGTGATGATCGGCCGCGACAGCCCGCTGGTCATCTTGAAGAACGCGGTGGCCGCGACCTCGGGATCGCCGGCGCACAGCACGCCGGCGCGGTCGGCGGACACCTCGGCGGCGCGGCACCACACGAACAGCTTGAGCTGCACCGGCCGCGACACCAGCGTGCCGCCGACGTCCTCGATGGTCGCCGTGATCGGCATCGGGATGCCGAAGTGGTCGTAGAGCGCGTGGCCCAGCTCGTGGCCGATCACGAACCGCAGCTCGGTGGGCGAGAACTCCTCGAGCAGCCGCGACGACAGGCCCAGCACGATCGGCCCCGAGCGGCCCCTCGACACGAACGCCGAGTAGACCGGCTTGGGCTCGAGGAACACCTCGATCGGCGCGGTCACCCCGAGCCGCTCGCGGCAGTCGGCCAGCGCCTCGGCCACCTGCGGCGCCATCCGCCGGTTGAGGCGGATGGCCTCGGCCAGCAGGCTGCGCCGGTGGCGGAAGCCGTAGCCGGACGCGCGGTGCTCGAACTTCTCGAGGGCCTTCTTGACGCCGCGGTCGGCGCTCAGCTCGTCGCGCAGCGCCCGATCGCGGCGCGCCTGGACTCCCGGGGCGTCGAGGGCGGCCATCTTACTTGGCGTACTTGAGGGCGAGGATCGAGATCGCCGTGTTGGCGAGGTTGTCGTCGATGCCCATCACCCGCTGCATCGCCTCGAGCAGCTCCTCCTCGGCCTCGTCGACGTCGCCGCTCGACAGCGCGATGTCGGCGGCCAGGATGAACGCCTTCTTGCGCACGGCCTCGCTCGAGATCTCGCCCAGCGCCTTGACCGCCTCCTGCACGCTGTTGAACTTGGCGCGCAGCTTCTTGGCGTCGGCCATCTGCTTGTCGAAGTCGGCCTCCTTGAACTCGGGCAGCGTGTTGATGAACGCCTCGAGCGTCTCGATCTCCGAGCCCTCCATGTAGCCGTCGGCCGAGGCCATCAGCAGCATCGCGTGGAGCAGCAGGACGTCGTCGCTGGCCTTCTTGGCGGGCTGCGAGCCGAGAATCTTTCCGAACAGACCCATGGGAGCCTCCGTATCGATGGTTGGCAGACGTGACCGATGTGGAGCGAGGTTCGAACCCGGCCCGGGCGCCGTCAATCGACGCGGCCGGCAATCGCCGCCACTCCCGCCGTCAACGCGGTGTCACCGCCATCACACCCCGGCCGGCGCCGCCCCCGCCCGCCGGGCAGACGCGGTACCCTCGACGAGCCGCCCGTCCATGTCGTGGAGTCCCCCGTGAACCGATCCGTCGCCCTCGTCGTCCTGACCCTCGCCGGCGCCGCCGAGCTCGCCAGCGCTGGCACCGTCGAAGGGACCGTCGTGGTCCAGGGCAGCGCCCAGGTGCATCCGATCGCGCCCCAGCCCCGCCGCTACCGTCGGCGCCCCGGGCCGCGGCTGATGGCGCCGCTGCGCATCGACCTCGGCGCGATCGGCGCGGCCTCCGATCACGGCACGCTGGGCGGCGCCGAGGCGTCGATCGGCGTCCACTGGGCGTCGCTGTCGCCCGAGCCCACCAACTTCGACATCGGCCTCGGCGTGTTCGCCGGCACGATGAGCAACAGCCGGCTGCCCGACGACGCCAGCGGCAACCCCGAGTCGCTCGACTACGGCGGCCTGTACGGCGAGTTCGGCAAGACGCTGTCGGGCGGCGACTTCTGGCGCACCTGGGCGCTGGGCCGCGCCGAGTACCTGAGCAGCGAGGGCCGCCTCGACGCCACCGGCGGCACCGAGCGGCACACCGGCATCGGCGTCAGCGCCAAGCTCGAGGCCGAGCTGTACCTGTCGGGCGTCGGCATCTCGCCCGACGGCATCTTCCTCGGCACCTACGCGATCGGCCTGTACGTCGAGGGCGCGGTGCGGCGGCTGCACGACGACGTCAGCGATCTGCAGCTCGGCGTCGGCCTGACCATCCGCACCCCGATGGTGTGGACCTGGTAGGCGCATGCTGACCGGGATCATCATCGGCGTGGTCGTGGCCATCACCCTGGGGCTGGTGAACCAGCGCAACGCGCGCAAGGGCACCGGCCTGCCGGGGCAGCTCGAGCAGGTGCTGCGCACGCGGGGCCCGGCGACGCTGCGCGAGCTGGCGGGCGCCGTCGGCAAGGACTCGCTCCTCGGCCGCGGCGACGTGGCCCAGGCGCTGGCCGCGCTGCAGGCCACCAAGAAGGTGCGCATGATCCCCGCGCCGCCCGGCACGCCGGGCACCAAGGCCGAGACCACGCGCTACGAGCTGATCGCGCCCTGACGTCCGCGCACGTCAGCGCCGGCCGCGGGGGCGGCCCAGCGCGCCCTCGACCACCGGCCGCATCGCGTCGACCAGCTCGGGGGCGCAGATCAGCCGGATCGTCGCCATCGGCTGGCCCAGCGGCATGTCCTCGAGCAGCCGGCCCAGCGTGACCGCGCCGTAGCGCGGGTGATCGACGACGTGCAGCTCCTCGTCGTCGGCGGCGGCGTAGCCGACCTGCCGCGTGGTGTCGATCGCGACGTACGACGCGGCGGCGCTGCCGAACCGGGTCTCGGCCACCGCCAGCGCCGGCGCCCGCACGCGCTCGACGACGCGGGGGTCATCGCCGAGATCGAAGGTCTTGAACAGCTTGCGATCGACCAGCCGCGCCGCCAGGTCGGCCAGCACGTGATCGCTGGCCGCCGGGCCGAAGCCGCGCCCGGCCCAGGCGTCGAGCGCGGCGGTCACCGAGGTGTCGTGCAGCCGCAGGTAGTCGTCGACCGGCAGCGCCGCGCCCCGGGCCAGCTGCGCGGCGGCCGGCAGCCCCGGCGGCTCGGCGGCGGCGCGGGCCAGCTGCGCGTAGCGCTCGAACACCTTGATCAGCATCCACTCGGCCGCGCGCACGGTCTTGTGGTGATAGACCTGCGCGTACATGTACGAGCGCGCGAACAGGTACTGCTCGACCGCGTACATGCCGCGGCGGTAGTCGATCACCAGGTCGCGGGGATCGTCGGCGCCGACCCGCACGTCCTCGACCGCGAGCGCGTGCAGGATCCAGTCGAGATCGTAGGTGGCGTAGCCGGCGCCCGAGTAGTGGCCGTCGCGCAGCAGGTAGTCGAGGCGATCGACGTCGAGCTGCGACGACACCAGCTTGCGCACGAACGCCGGCTGGTACTGCTTGCTCCAGAACCGGCCCAGCGTGTCGGCCAGCCCCGGCGCCAGCGCGTCGAGCGCGGCCCGCAGCTCGCCGTCCTCGGCGACGATCCGCCCGCCCCACGCCTCGTGATCGGCGCCGGGGAAGACGTGCTCCCACGCGTGCGAGAACGGGCCGTGGCCGACGTCGTGGCACAGCGCCGCCACCTTGACGTGCAGCGCCAGGTCGGGCTCGAGCTTGAGCTGGCGGCTGACCCGCTGCGCGATGTGCAGCGCGCCCAGCGCGTGCGAGAACCGCGAGTGCTCGGCGCCGGGGTAGACCAGCCAGGCCAGGCCCATCTGCCGGATGCGGCGCAGGCGCTGCATGGCCCGGGTCTCGAGCAGCTCGGCGATGGGACGCTCGGGCCCGCGCAGCTCGATGAGCCCGTGGACCGGATCGCGGAAGACGCGGTCGCGCACGTCGGGAACGTCGGCTGGCCGGGGGCTGGTGTCAACTTTGCGAGGCGCCGGCGCCGACGTATATAGGGGCGTGCCCCAGCGCCGCGTCGACCGCCTCGATCTCGCCGCCGGCACCCGGGCCGCGGTCGACGACGACGTCGCCGACGAGGCCGCGCTGGTGGTGACCGCCCGCGGCCAGGCCGTCGCGACCCTGATGCGCACCCCCGGCGACGACGTCGCGCTGGTGCGCGGGCTGCTGTACGCCGAGGCCGGCCCGGCGGTCGCGGCCCGGGCCATGACCCAGGCCGGGCCGCACCAGGTCGACGTCGACGCCGCCCCCGCCGAGCTGCCGGCCCGCGCGGTGCTGGCGTCGGCGGCGTGCGGCGTGTGCGGCCGGATCGAGGTGGCCGCGCTCGAGGGCCGGGCCGGGCGGTGGCCGCCGACTGGCAACTGCCGGCCGCGGTGATCGCCGCGATCCCGGCGGCGGTGCGCGCCGAGCAGCCGACCTTCGCGACCACCGGCGGCCTGCACGCCGCGGCGCTGTGCGATCGCGCCGGCCGGGTGCTGGCGGTGGCCGAGGACGTCGGCCGCCACAACGCGGTCGACAAGCTGGTCGGCGCCGCGGTCGCCGCCGGCGGGCTGCCGTGGCGCGAGCGGGTGCTGGCGCTCACCGGCCGGGCCGGCTACGAGCTGCTCGAGAAGGCGGTGCTGGCCGGCGTGCCGGTGGTGGTCGCGGTGTCGGCGCCCAGCCGGCTGGCGATCGACGTCGCCGAGCGCTTCGGCGTCACGCTGTGCGGGTTCGTGCGGCCGCCGCGGCTCAACGTCTACAGCCACGGCTGGCGCGTCGTCGGGCCGTAGCGATCGCGGCTTGACCGATCGCCCCGAGCTGCCATACACCGCGCGCAATACGCCGCGCCCGGCGCGCGTTCCCGCGCGACGTCGGTAAGTTGCCCACCGCTCCACCTCATGCCTAGGGTTCCGCGATGACCTCCCTGCCCCGCGCGACGACGCTGGTCGCGCTCGTCCCGTCGCTCCTGATCGCCTGCAAGGGCGGCGGCGACAAGAAGCCCCCGCCCACCACCGGCACCGGCACCGGCTCCACCGCCGGCACCGCGGCGCCGACCAAGACGCCGGCCAAGGCGCCGGCGCGCGGCCCCGAGCACGCCGTGTACTCGCTGGTCGACAACCGCCTCGCCGCGCACCTGCACCGCAAGGGCAACCTGGTGCTGGCCGGCGGCTCGGCCGGGTTCGCCAAGTACACCCGCTTCGGCAACACCGAGAAGATCAAGACCCCGACCTGGCAGCTGCGCCAGACCAAGGACACCACCAAGGTGGCGATCATGTCCGGCGCGTCGGCGCGGGTCGACGTGCCGCTGTCGCCGGCCGAGCTGGCCGGCGAGCCGGTGGTGCGGGTCCGCACCTACAGCGACGCGGCCCGCGCGTTCTCGGTGCGGGTCAACGGCAACAAGGACGTCGCCGGCGAGGCCCCCGCCGGCTGGGGCGTGATCGAGCTCAAGCCGCCGACCGGGCAGTTCAAGGAGGGCGAGAACGAGCTCCTGTTCTTCACCCGCGGCCCCGGCCTCGTGGTCGACTGGATCTCGGTCGGCAGCGGCCAGCCGGCCGAGGCGGAGATGACGACGTTCTACGACGCCGGCGCCAAGGCGCTGGTGCTGCCCGAGGGCGGCGGCCTGTCGTACTTCGTGCAGGTGCCCGAGGGCGCGCGGGTCACCGGCGACCTCGCCGACGGCGCGTGCGCGGTGCAGGTCAAGGCGGTGGCCGCCGACGGCGCCGGCGCCGACGGGACGCTGACCGGGCTCGGCTCGGCGGTCGAGCTGGGCACGCTGGCCGGCAAGGCGGTGCGCCTGGATCTGGTGGCCACCGGCTGCCCCACGGCCAAGCTCAGCAACGCCGCGCTGGTGGTGGCCGGCGAGGCGCCCAAGCCGGCGCGCGGCACGCCGCCCAAGTACATCGTGATGTTCGTGATGGACTCGCTGCGCGCCGATCGGGTGCGGGTGTTCAACCCCGGCGCCCGCCCCGAGGTGCCGACCTGGGAGAAGCTGGCCGAGACCTCGGCGCTGTTCCTCCAGCACTACGTCCAGGGCAACGAGTCGCGGGTCTCGCACGCGTCGTTGTGGTCGTCGCTGTACCCGATCAAGCACTCGATGATCGGCGCCAGCGAGAAGCTCGACCCCAAGTGGACGACGATCGACGAGGTGGCCAAGACCGGCGGCAAGTTCGTCGCCGGCGCCAGCGCCAACGGCTACGTCGATCCCAAGCGCTGGGGCTTCGGCACCCAGTGGGACGCGTTCTCCAACCACATCCATGAGGCGCTGGGGCTCAAGGCCGAGGACATCATGGCCAAGGGCATCAAGTTCGTCGGCGAGAAGAAGGAGCCGTGGTTCCTGTACCTCGGCACCGTCGACACCCACGTGTCGTGGCGGGCCAAGGAGCCGTGGCTGGCCAAGTACGACCCGGGCTACAGCGGCCGCTTCAAGGAGGTGTTCTCGGGCGCCGACGCCGCGGCCGCCGCCGGCGGCGCCGCGCTGTCCGACGCCGAGATGAAGCACGTCCGCGCGCTGTACGACTCCAACGTCAGCTACCAGGACAAGGTGCTGGGCGACCTGATCGCCAAGCTCGAGGCGGCCGGCATCTGGAACGAGACGATGCTGATCATCACCGCCGATCACGGCGACGAGCAGTGGGAGGACGGCCGGGTCGGCCACGGCGCGTCGTCGCGCGACATGCTGGTGCACGTGCCGCTGCTCATCCACTACCCGCCGATGTTCCCGGCCGGCAAGCACCCCGAGGGCACCGAGCTGGTCGACGTCGTGCCGACCGTGGCCGACGCGCTGGGCGTCCAGACCGATCCCGAGTGGCAGGGCCAGTCGCTGATCCCGCTGGCCAACGGCGTCGGCGCCGGCTACGGCCGGATGTCGTTCACGTCGATGTACGAGGACAGCCACGGCGCGCGCCTGGGCGACTGGAAGGTCCGCATCTCGGGCGGCGCCAACCTGCGGGTCTACGACCTCGCCACCGACGCCGACGAGATGAAGTCGCTGACCGGCGACGCCGCCGCGGCGATCGGCGGCCGCACCGTGCTCGACCCGCTGTGGCTGTTCCGCACCTTCAACAAGGACTGGAAGAAGTCGGTGTGGGGCAACGCCGCCAACGTCAGCGCGCGGTTCGCCGAAGACATGGGCGAGTGATGGCGATCGCCGACGCCGAGCGGCGGCGGATGGTGCCGGCGACCGGCGCGCGGCTGCTGCTGGATCGGCTGGTCGATCACGGCGCGCGGGCCGACTATGCCGCCTGGGTGCTGACCGCCGCCGGCGAGCACGCCTACGCCGCGGCGCTGGCCGACGACGGCGAGGTGACGCTGACGCCGGTGGCGGCGCCGGCCGACGCCGACGCCGAGGCCGACCTGCGGATGCTGGCGAGGCTGACCGCCCGCGCCGCGCGCAAGCGGGTCGCCGACGGCCTGCCGGCGTGGCCGCCGCGGGTGCTGCGCTGGCGCGGCGCCGGCCGCGGCGCGTAGGCCGCGCCCGGGGCTGCGACCCCGGTGAGGCGCGGCGGCCACGGCGGGCGATGGCGTGTCAGCGCGCGGCGCCCCCGCCCGGCGCGCGCGTCGGTACCGTGATCGGCGTGCGACCCCTGACGACGATCGCGATCCTGGGCGTGGTGGCCGGCGGCGCCGGCGCGAGCAACGGCTGCGGCTGCGGGCCGATCGCCGGCGCGTACCTGACGCCGCGGGTGGTCGCGCTAGACGGCGACGCCTGGCGGCCGGGCCCGGCGCTGGCGACGCCGCGGGCGTTCGCGGTGGCGCTGCCGGTCGACGGCGCGCGGTTCGTCGTCGCCGGCGGGTTCACCGCCGATCAGCCCGGCGACGTCGCGTACCGCGCCGCCAGCGTCGAGCTGTGCGCGGCCGGCGCGGGGTGCGCGCCGCTGGCGCTGGCCCTCGACGACCGCGCCCTCGACGCGCCGCTGCCGTTCGCGGTCGGCGTGCTGCCCGACGGCACCGCGGTGAGCAGCGCCGGGATCGTGCGCGACGTCGGCGGCGCGCTGCGGGTGCAGCTGGTCCGCCAGCGGGTGGTCCAGCTCGGCGCCGAGGTCGTGGCCGAGGGCCCGTCGGCGCTGGCGGTGTGGTCGCGCGGCGACGCGGCGCCGCGCGCGATCGCCCTGGCGCCGGGCGCGCGGCTGGTGGCCGCGGTCGACGATCACCGCGTGCTGGTGGTCACCGACGCCGACCACGCCGCGCTGATCGACGTCCGCGACGGGACCGCCACGCCGACCGCCGGGCCCGGCATCGCGCCGACCGCGGTCGTGGCGCTCGGCGACGGCGCCGGGCTGGTGTTCGGCGCGCGCGGGGTGCGGCGCTACGACGCCGCCGCGGACGCGTGGCGCGACGTCGCGGCGCTGGCGGGCGGCGGCTTCACGCCGCTGGGGACGCTAGCCGACGGCGCGCTGGTCGCGACTGGCGATCCCGACGTGCCGATCGACGCGACCGCCCCGTCGACCTACCGGCTCTACCGCTACCGCGCGGCCGACGACGCGCTGGTGCCGCTGCCGGCGACCGACGGCTACGACGTCGGCGCCACCTGGCTCGAGCTGCCCGGCGGCGCGGTGCTGCGCGTCGGCGGCGCCCACGGCCACTTCGACGACGAGGAGACGCTGGCCGCGGGCTGACGCCCGCGCCGCCGACGCGCGATTCGATCGGCCCGCCGAGGGAGGTGCGGCGAGCACCGCCTGGCGCTCAGTCGTCGTCGTCGTCGAAGTAGACCGGCTCCCAGCGCTCCTGCGACGCCGGGCACAGCGAGCGGTAGCTGCAGCGGTCGCACCACGGGCCGGGGTTGGTGCGCGGGCCGTCGTCGATCGCCAGCGCCGCGGCCTCGATGTTGTCGAGCACCGACGGCGCCAGCCGATCGGCGATCTCGGCGGCGGCCACCGGCGGCGACCACTCGACCGCGCGCTCGGCCACCCAGTGCAGGCCCAGCCAGAACGTGCGCGCCGACTTCCACCACGCCGCCGACAGCACCAGGTAGCCCTCGAGCTGATCGCGCATCGACGTGCCCGGCACCCGCCGGCCGGTCTTGTGATCGACCACCGCGAGGTGCTCGTCGTCGTACAGGTACGCCGCGTCGACGACGCCGCGGTAGAACGCGTCGCCGCTGTAGAACTGGGTCGGGGTCAGGTCCTCGCGCACCGCCAGCGAGTACTCGACGAACTGCCGCAGCACGCGGCGCTGCCGGCGGAAGCGGTTGATGCGCTCGGTGAACGGCGCCACCCCGGCGGTCAGCGCGTCGTAGCGGTGCAGCTCGTGCTCGTCGGTGAGATCGGCGCGGGCCTTGGCCGCGGCCTCGGTGGGCGGCGTGCCCTGCAGCGCGTGCTCGAGCGCGACGTGGATGGCCTTGCCGATCCGCGCCTCGGGCATGACCTCGGGCTCCGGCACCTTCTCGACGTAGCGGAAGTGGAACAGCCGCGGGCAGCGCAGCGCGGTCGACACCTTGGAGGCGGACCACGGAGCGTGGATGAGCGCGCGCGTCGACGGCAAGGGACCCCGACGACGACCGTAGCACGCCGCCACGAACACCGAAAACTTGCCCGGCCTCCCGGCGGGCCGTACCACCGATCCCACGATGGTACCGCCGGCCCACGAGTGCGATGTCTGCCACGCCAAGGTCCACGAGCTGCGGCGCGGCCGCTGCTGGGGCTGCTACGCCCGGTGGGTCGACAGCCGGCCGGTGGGCGCGGGCGCCCGCTGCGTCACCTGCCTCGAGCGGCGCCGGCGCCTGCTGCGCTCGGTCGAGCTGCTCGGCGGGTGGCACCCGATGTGCTTCTCGTGCCACGGCCAGGTGCAGACGCTCGAGCCGATGCCGACCACGGTGGCCGACCTGCGGGTCGCGCTGACCCGCGAGCGCCGCGCCACCGACCGCCGCGTCGGCAAGAGCGACACCCGGGTGTTCCAGTACGAGCGCCGCGTCGGGCAACGCCGCGAGCTGCGCGACGGCGAGTGGGTGTCGATCGACGACGAGATGATCGTCGAGATGAGCATCGAGGGCGACGACCTCGGCCCGGTCAAGCCGGTCGCGGTGATCGCCGCGATGCCGATGGCCAGCGCCGGCGACAACGACTTCGAGGACCTCACCCGGATCCTCGAGCGCGTCGCGCTGTAGCGCGCGCGTGGGGCGCGCGTGGGTGGCTAGCGCGTTGGCGCCGGCGTCGGCGCCGGGCGGGGCGCCGGCCGCGGGGTCGGCTTGGGCGTCGACGGACGGGCCGGCGGCCGCGCGGGCGCGTACACGCCCGCCGGGCCGCTGACAGCCCCGGACTGCTTGGTGAACGCCATCGAGCCCAGCGCGCCGAGGCCGACCACCACGCCGACCGGCAGCACGTCGGACAGCCGGCGGCCCTTGGTGGTCACGGTGACCAGCGCGCCCTTCTGGGTCACGGTCGCAGTGAACTTGCCGTCGCCGGTGAGCTCGTTGACCGCGGCGAGGATCTGGTCCTTGTGCTTGATCGCGTCGTCGAGCTCGGGCGACGTGCCGGCGTAGCTCGGCAGCGCCGCGACCGCCAGCTCGACCAGGCCGCGCGGCGCCACGTGGGCGGCGCGCATCAGCTCGATCCAGCCCTCGGACGCCAGCTTGATCCGCGCCGCGAACGCCGCGTCCTTGGCCTGGTACACCCAGCCCACGCCGGTGGCGCTGGCGCTGACGATCGCCAGCGTGTGCTGCGCGATCAGATCGCGGCCGAAGCTGGCGTTGACCTGCGCCGCCAGCGCGGTCGCCGCGGCCGCCGACGGCTTGGACGCCAGCGCGAAGAACGGCCGCTGGTCGAGCACCGTCGCGATCTGCGCCCACGCCGAGCCCTTGGCCCGCGGCGCCGGCTTCCAGGCGTCGGCCAGCCGCGGCGCGATCAGGTCGCGCTGCCCGGCCAGGAGCGTGCCGTCCTTGGTCAGGCCGATCAGCATGCCGTCGGGCGTCGCACCCGCGACCCGGCCGTCGATCGTCTCGGGCTTGCCGCCCATCGGCTGCACCAGCCGCTGCGGCAGGTCGGCGGCGAACTTGCCGCGCACCACCACCACGAAGTCCGGCACGCCGGCGCCGCGCATCCGCGCGAAGGCGGTGAGCGACGTCAGGTCGCTGGTCAGGTCGATGCCGATCAGGTTCTTGATCATCGCCCGCCCGCCCTCGACCTGGGTCTGCGCGGTGCGCAGGCCGGCGGCCAGCTCGGCGTTCTGCTTGATCAGCGGATCGTCGGCCAGCTTCTGCCAGGTCGGGTAGTTGTCGATGACCGTGGGCTGCAGATCGACGTGCACCACCAGATCGGCGTCATCGACCGCGTAGGCGAGCGCGGCGTCGGCGGCCGGCGCCTTCGGGTTGGGCTTGATGGTGAAGCTGGTGAGCGCCATGATCATGGCGAGGATCGGTTCCCACAGGTTCATCGGTGACTCCTTGGTCGACGGTGTAACACCTCGGCGCGATCGGATCGATCGAGGAAAAATTGCAACCACGGTCGTCGATCATTTGCGTCGCTGTCCTCGACGATTTTTTTCCAGCATGTCAAGACTGGTAGCGTCGGGCGTCTTGGCTAGGATGACCAAGCCTCGAGCGCTGGGCTCGAGCGAGCGACGACGACGACCGAACGGCCAGGGGGAATGGCCACCGCCATCACGCGGGGGATTCTTCCCAGGGGGACTCACGATGAGCACGCTAACCGTGGTTGAGGAGATTCTCAGGACCTCGGGCGCGCCGATCTCGGTGCGCGAGATCGTCGAGCGCGCGGGCGCGCGGCTGCCGAGCAAGTCCAAGACTCCCGACACCGTGGTGGCGCGCGACCTCGCGATGGACATCAAGCGCCAGGGCGACCAGTCGCGCTTCGTGCGCACCTCGCCCGGCCGCTACACGCTGCGCGAGCTGGTCGCGGCCGCCGCGCCCGAGGCCACCCCGATCGCCGCCACCGCGCTCAAGCAAGAGCGCGCCGCCACGCTGCCGGCCAAGCGCAGCGACCGCCCGGGCACGACCGTCAGCTCGGTTGGCTGAGCGGGGCGTTCGCAACGCCCCTGCGCTACCCGCCGGCCAGCGGGGCCAGCAGGTAGAGCGTGTCGCCGTCGGCCAGCGCGCGGCCGCCGTGCTCGTCGACCGGGCAGCGCTCGCCGTTCCACATCAGCGTGTGGGCCAGGTGCGGGCTGTGGGCCAGCGCGGCGGCCAGCGGCAGGCGGTAGCGGTCGCCGTCGGCGACCAGCTGCGCCAGCGTGGTGCCCGGCGCCAGCGCGACCCGCTCGTCGACGTCGTACCAGCCGTCGCCGATCCGCCCGCGGATCAGCACGTGGACGGTGATCGTGTCCTTGCGCTTGCCGAACCACATCGCGTCACGCGACGAACTCGCCGAGCAGCTCGGCGATGCCTAGCTCCTGCGCGCGGGCCTTGCTCACCCGGCCGCTGGTGGTGTCCCAGTGCATGTGACGGTAGTAGTCGTCGCGCAGGACCGGCAGCGCGACCCGCACGCCCTTGAGCGGCCCGGCGGTCAGGTTGCCGTCGCCCTCGCCCATCATCCGCGGGTGGGCGGTGAAGTCGCCGGGGCGCAGCCCCTCGCGCCAGTTGAACGCGGCGCGCAGGTTCTGGATGCGCTCGCCGGCGCGCAGCAGCTCGGCCTCGTCGATGCCCCAGCCGGTGACGGTGTTGACCAGCTCGAGCCACGGCAGCCGGCCGGTGAGCATCGTGAACATGCACAGCCCCAGGCCGTTCATCGCCTGGTGCGCGTTCGAGAAGTGCGCCTGGGCCTGGCCCTTGCCCGCGTCGCCCTTCCACTTCACCTCGACCTCGCCCTTGGGCGCGGCGGCGGGCAGCGAGAAGCCGACGCCGAAGGTCTCGTTCCACGACGCCGAGCCGGCGGTGTGGCGGCCCGGCGTCGGGTCGGCGGTGTAGGTCACGCCCATCAGCGAGGTGAAGCGCGGGTCGTGGTAGGCGGGCTCGGAGCCGTGGACGTGGACCGCGAACTGCTCGGAGCCCTTGCCGAGGTGCCGCGCGGCGCGCTCGACGCCGTGGGCCAGCCACGCGCCGCAGCCCGAGCCCTCGCCCATCTTGATCGTCAGCGCCAGCGCCGCCGCGCCGTTGCCCCAGCGCAGGTCGACCCCGTCGAGGTCGTCCTTGGTCAGGAGCCCCCGCTCGACCGCCTCGCACACCCAGCCCAGGGTCGCCGACGAGCTCACCGCGTCCATGCCGTAGCGGTTGCACGCGTCGTGGCACGCGGTGACCAGCTCGAGGTCGTCGTTGAGCAGGTTGGCGCCGAAGCCGCAGATGGTCTCGTAGTCGGGCCGGCGCACGTCCTCGAGCCCCTTGTCCTTGACCCGGACGATGCCCTTGCACGGCATCGGGCAGTCGCCGCACGACAGCTTCTTGGTGACGTACTTGTCGACCTCCTTGCCGTCGAGCTTGTAGCCCTGCTTGCCCAGCGGGAAGTCGCGGCTGCCGACGCCCTTCCAGTTCATCACCGGCGCGTCGCCGTTCTCGACCGACAGGCTGACCGCGCCGGTGGTGCCGCGATCGGTCCACAGCTGGCGCATCGCCGCGACCGGCGCCTGGATCTTCATGCCCCGTCGCGGGAACGCGCGGTACAGCCACGCCAGCCAGCGCTTGGGCTTGCCCATCCACACGAAGAACCGCATGAACAGGCCGATCGAGCTCTTGTACTCGTCGGTGATGCGCTTGGTGACCGCCTTCCACGCCTTGGGCTGGGCGATCGGCACCTCGCCCGAGCCGCCGACGACGATCGCCTTCAGGTTCTTGCTGCCGTAGATCGCGCCGAAGCCCTGCCGGCCGAACGCGTGGTAGCGGTCGTTCATGACCGAGGCGATGCGCGCCTGGCGCTCGCCGGCCGGGCCGATCGCGCTGACCCCGACCTCGCGCTTGCCGCCGAAGCGGCGCTTGAGCTCGTCGAACACCGGCGGGATCTGCTGGCCCCACAGCTCGTCGGCGGCCGCGAAGCTGACCTCGTCGTCCTTGATCACCAGCAGCGTCGGCCGCGCCGCCTTGCCGCGCACCACCAGCGCGTCGAAGCCGGCGTGGCGCAGGTGCGACGCCACCGAGCCGCCCGAGTTGGAGTCGGCCCAGGTGTTGGTCAGCGGCGACTTGCCGACGATCTGGATCCGCCCCGAGAACGGGGTCGCGGTGCCGGTCAAGAGCCCCGAACAGATCGCGAAGCACGCCTCGGGCGCCAGCGGATCGGCGCCGGCCGGGTAGTGCTTCCACATCAGCCACGCGCCCAGGCCGTAGCCGCCGAGGAACTGTTTGTAGACCGCCTCGTCGACCTCCTCGACCCAGTGGCGCTCGGTCGACAGATCGACGTGGAGGACGCGGCCGAGAGAGCCGAAACGCGGAGCGGTCGCCGGTGCGGGGTCGGTCACGCGGCTATTGTGTGCGCTGGTCCGCCGGGTGGGAAGCGGCCACGGTCTGGCATATGCTGTGCGCCATGCTGCGGTCCGCCCTCGTCTTGTCGCTCGTGTCGGCGGCGGGATGCACGTTCTCGCCGGCCGGCGGTGACGACGGCGTGTGCACGCCCGGCTGCGACGGCGTCGAGCTCACCACCTGCCCGGCCGGCGCGACCGGCGCGCCGGTGATCGAGACCTGCGGCGAGGTCTGCGTGGCGACGCCGGCGCCCCACTGCGGGCGGTGGATGCCGTCGAACCTCGACGCCGCGACGCTCGATCCGCTCATGACCGCGGCCACCGCGTCGCTGGCGTTGCCGGGCGGCGCGGACTACACGTTCAACACCGACACCGGCGCCTTGCGCATCGCCGGCACCGGCGTCGAGGTGCCGCGGCTCGGCACCGCGTTCGCGCTGCTCGAGCCCAAGATGGCGGTGCTGGTGGTCGACGACTTCACGCTGCCCGCCGGCGTCACGCTGTCCGGCACCGGCACGCGCGCGCTGATCGTCGTGGCCGAGGGCGACATCGAGCTCGACGGCGTGCTCGATTTCGGCCCCGGCTGCGTGCTCGGCGCCGAGGGTGACACCCAGCGCTGCGCCGGCCCCGGCGGCGGCAACGGCGGCAAGATGGGTACCGTCGCGCAGGGCTGCGCCGGCGGCCACAACGGCGCCGGCGAGGGTGGCGGCGCGGGCGGCGGCTTCGGCACCAAGGGTGGCCTCGGCGGCGCCGGATCGAGCCAGGCCACCGCCGACGAGCTGGACAACTGCGGCAACACCGCGGCCAACCCGCTGGTGCCGCTGATCGGCGGCAGCGGCGGCGGCGCCGGCGCGATGATGAGCATGGCCAGCGGCGGCGGTGGCGGCGGCGCGGTACAGCTGTCGGCGTTCGGGCGGCTGCGGCTGGCCGGGACCTCGGTCGATCGCGCGACGATCTATGTCGGCGGCGCCGGCGGCCAGGGCTCGAGCGGCAACCACGGCGGCGGCGGCGGCGGCGCGGGCGGCGGCATCTTGCTCGAGGGCGCCACCGTCGAGCTGGTCGAGGCCGCGCTGATCGCCAGCGGCGGCGGCGGCGGCGGCGGCCGCGGCGGGCAGCCCGGCAGCGACGGCCGCATCGACGGCGGCGTGGCCGCGGGGGGGACCAGCACCGGCGGCGCCGGTGACGGCGGCGACGGCGCGGTCAACGCCAGCCCCGCCGAGAACGGCGCGGCGGGCGGCGGCGGCTCCGGCATCGACGGCGGCGGCGGCGGCGGCGGCGGCCTGGGGCGGATCCGGATCAACACGACGTCGGGTCAGTTCACGGTGCCGACCGCGACGCTGACCCAGGGCGTGCTGTCGACCGGTCGCATCCCCGGCGTGTGAGCCGACGCGATCGCGCGCTGGATGAACGCGCTCATCGCGCGGGCGCGAGGTCGATGCGCGCGGCCTTGCGCAGCTCGGTCAACGCCTGCGCGCGCGCGACCTGCGCGGCCTCGTCGCCGAGCCGCAGCTCGATCGCCGGCCGGGCCCGCTCGAGCGTCTGCTCGTCGTCGCGCTGGCGATCGATCACGCGGACGATCCAGAAGCGGCCGCCCGGCCCGTCGATCACGCCGCTGGTGGCGCCGACCGCCATGCCCGGCAGGGTCGTCGACCACGCCGGCGGTAGCTGGTTCCACGCCAGGTAGCCGACGTCCCACGGCGTCGTGCCCGGGGGCGCGTTGAGCACCCGCTGCGCGACCGCCTCGAACGTCGCGCCGCCAGCGAGCTCGGCGGCGGCGGCGGTGGCCTTGGCGCGATCGCGGAACAAGATCTGCCAGACGTGGACCCGCGTGCGGATCTCGTCGACGTGCTGGTCGTAGAACGTCTGCACCGCCGCCGGCGCCACCACCGCGCGCGCGGCCAGATCCTTGTCGAACAGCGCGGCGAGCCGCTGCCGGCGCACGCTGGCCAGCTGCGCGTCGAGCTTGGCCAGCTCGTCCTTGAAGGCGGGGTCGGCGTCGAGCCCCAGCGCCACCGCGCGCTGCGCCGCCAGCTCCTGATCGATCAGCCCGGCCAGCACCCGGCCGCGATCGGGCGTCACGCCCGAGCCGCCGCCGTGCGGGCTCTCGGCGCGCGCCGCGGTCGCCATCGCCAGCGCCAGCTCGGCCGCGCCGATCGCGACGCCGTTCACCGTCGCCGGCGCCGCCGCCGCGGCCGGCGTGGAGGTGCGCGCGCCACCGCCCGTCGCCCAGCTCGGCGGCTTCTCATCACAGCCCGCCGCCAGCCCCACCGTCAGCATCAACAAGATCCCACGTCGCGTCAGATCGTGCACGGCGCCAACCTGCCACGCCGCCGCCGCGACCGGCAACACCGCCGCCCTTCGCCATCACCGAAAACCAGCGAGGCCGCCTCCCGGCGACCTCGCTCGAACTCCGTGTCAGCGCTCGCTCAGGTTCACGTCGCTCAACCCGCCCCACCGCCGCGGATCACCCAGGAGGCGGGCGGACAGCCGTCGCGGTGGGGAGGCTCGCCGGGGGCATGACCCCGGCGAGGGGAGGCGCGGCGACGCGCCTCCCTGCAATTCAGTGGCACGTCTTACAGGACTCGTTCTCGTCGCCGCTCCACGGGTCGGCCGGGGTCGGGTCGTCGGTGTTGAGCTTCATGTGGGTCATCGCGGGGTCGCTGTCGTGGCAGCCCGAGCACGGCAGGCGGCTCGGCTCGCTGGCCCACGTGCCGCTGGTGTCGCCGTCGACGTGGCAGGACTGGCAGTTGCGCACGTCCTGCGGGAACGTGATCTCCCAGTTGCGCCCGACGATCGGGTCGCCGTTGGAGTAGTCGACCGTGCGCAGCGGGTAGTTCAGGCTCGAGCCGTAGTGGATCGCGTGGACCCGGCGGCTGATCGGCTTGGCGCCAGTCCAGTTGCCAAGGCCGGTGGCGTCGGTGGCGGCCTGCGGCAGGTAGTCGTGGCACGCCACGCACTGGTCGATCGCGGTCTGGTCGAACAGCTTGTTGTGGCGCGACGGGTCGAGGATGAAGCCGTCGAAGTCGCCGGCGGTCCCGCTGGTGGTCTGGTGACACGAGTCGCAGTTGTTGGCGACCTGCTTCTCCTCGGTGGCGGCCTTCACCTTGAACGTCACCTTCTTGACCGACGGCGTAACGTAGTCGGTGGCGCTCACGCGACCGAGCTGGCCGACCTCGAGGTTGATCACGTAGGTCCCGGCCGGCGCGTCGGTCACGGGGTCGAGCGCGTACTCGATGCGATCGGCGAA
Source organism: Myxococcales bacterium (assembly GCA_016707895.1). GTDB lineage: Bacteria > Myxococcota_A > Polyangia > Haliangiales > Haliangiaceae > UBA2376. Next base: position 46,740 of record JADJGV010000011.1, read on the forward strand.
GCGCGTGATCTTGGTGTCGGTGGTCGAGGTCAGCTGGTTCGAGGCGGTCGAGCCCGACGGCATCTTCACCGCGAGGTCGCCGGCGAACACGTTGGTCGCCACCACGCTGGCCTGCAGCTGGACGCCGCGGACCTTGCCGAGGTTCCGGCTGCGGATGGCCAGCTTGCCGGCGTCGCTCCAGGCGATGGCGCGCGCGGTGAACGCGGCGTTGGCGTTCAGCCAGGTCACCAGCTCGGCGGTGGTGCACGCCGCGAGGCTGGCGCAGGTCGTCGCGGTGACCGGCACGGTGATGACGCCGGACAGCCGGGTGCCCCAGTCATCGGCGAGCGTGACCACCACGCCCTGGTCGACCTTCAGCACCACGTTGGCGCCGGCGGCGCTGAGGTCCCACGGCCCGGTGGTCGCGCTGACGATCTGCGCGCGGGCGGCGGTGGTGAGCTGCGGCTGGGCGCGACCGCGCGGGCCGGTGACAAAGAAGCCCGAGTTGGCGAACCTGCCATCGGCGTCGACGTCGCACAGCACCGGCGACACCGTGTGCTTGCAACCCTGGGCGGTGCCCGACTGGATCAGGTGGTTGATCGCGGTGCCGTTGCGCTTGATGACGACCGTCACCACCGGCGCTTCGGCGCCGCGGTAGTCGGTGCCGTTGGCCGGCGCGGTCATCGACACGTCGAAGGTGAACTCGGGGACGTTGCGCGCGTCGAACAGCGGCGCGTTGACGTCGGTGGTGGTGCGGTCGTGGACGCGCTCGAGCGGCACCAGCGAGCCGGTCGCCGGGTGGCAGACCTGGCACGCGTTGTCGGCGGCGGCGCCCGGCTGGTGGTTGGCGCCGGTGACGAAGTTGACGTTGTCGTGGCACGAGCCGCAGGCCTCGGCGCCCGGCGTGGTCTTCCACACGTCGGAGTCGGTGCCGGTGCCGTCGTGGCACTTGGTGCAGTTGTTGACCTGGGCCGGGAAGCCGACCTTGTGCCACTCGTGCTTGCTGTTGCCGAAGCCCCAGATCGCGTACTCGCCGTTGTCGGCGGTCGCCCACGGGTTGTGGTCGGGGCCGGCCACGGTCGGCAGCTCGCCGCCGGCGTGGATCTTGTGGATCATGACCTTGAAGTCGAGGGTCTGGCCGCCCTGCGCGTCGTTCGAGCCGGGCGCGTGGCAGGTGACGCAGTTGTCGACGCTGAGGCGGTCGCCGCCGTGGCCGTGGAAGTCGGCGCCGTGGCACTGCTTGCACGCCTCGGTGCGGACGATGTCGCGGGTCGCGGTGACGGTGGTGCCGTCGGGCACGAAGTCGAACGATGCGGTGGCGGTGGCGCCGGCGTGGCCGCCCATCATCACCGACACGCGGTGCTTCTTGCCGCGCTCGTAGGTCACCGGGTTGCCGGCGACCACGATGTTCGAGATGTTGGTGGCGAAGCGGTAGGTGTAGGTGCCATCGCCGTGGTTGGTCAGCGTGCCGTTGCCCTCGCGGTAGCCCTGCGGCGCGGCGGTCCCCGCCGGGTTCGGGAACCCCGCGCCGCTGACGGTCTCGGTGCGGTAGATGTACGGCTCCCACTTGGTGCGGTTGCCGCTGCCCGGCGCCGGGATCGGCGTGACGGTCAGCTTGGCGATGTTCGCGGTGACGGCCGCGATGTCGGTGACGGCGGTGCCGCCCGCGCGGGCGACGCTGAAGTTGACGGTGACGACGCCGGCGGCGTCAGCGGTCGCGCTGGAGATCACCGCGTTGGCGATGTACTTGCCGTTGGCGTACTCGCCGGTCGACTGCATGAAGTCTTCACCGTGGCGATCGGTGATGAGCGCGCTGGCCGCGTTCTGACCGTCGCGCACGGTGACCGTGGTGCCATCCTCGCAGGTGATGGTCTTGGTGCCGTCGCCGTTGTCGGCGACCGTGCACGACGTGCCGGCGGTGCCATTGTTGACGGTGACCGTCGTGCCGTCCTCGCACGCGATGGTCTTGGTGCCGTCGGGGTTGTCGGTCACGGTGCACGACGAACCCGGTGTGCCGGGGGTGCCGGGCGTCCCGGGCGTGCCCGGGGGGAGCGTCACCGTGGTGCCGTCGTCACAGCGCACCGTGGCGCTGCCGTCGGCGTTGGCCGTGACGGAGCACGAGCTGCCGTCCTCACCGGAGCACGCTGTTATCAGCAGCGCGGCCGAGGCCATGAAGAGTGTCGCGAGTGCCAGCCGGATGGAGCGCATGGAGCCGTCCTTGCGAGAGAACCGTGACATTGCGCTAGGCACGTCCCGTGCCAGCGCGCGACGCCCGTTCCCCTACGGGCGCAGCCGAGGTATTGCCGAAATACGCAGTCGGTGCAATCCCCCCGCAGGGCGCGCAGCTTGTGCGCGAAAGAACCGGTCGCGGGACGCGCGCGTTGCGCGCCGCGGGTGAGCGCTCAGGACAGCGCGATCGCGGCGGCGACGGCGGCAGCGACCAGCACCAGCGCGACCAGCGCGATCACCATGCCGGTGCGCGTGTCGCTGGCGCTGGACGTACGTTCACCCAGCGGGGGGGAGGGGGGCGGTGCGACCGGCGCGCCGCCGCCGCGGACGGTGGCCACGACCTCGGCCAGCGAGCCGACCCGGCGCTCGCGGTCTTTCTCGAGCATCCGGCCGATCAGCGGGCCGACGAACGGCGGCAGCGTGGCCGGCAACCGCTCGAGCGGCGGCGGCTGCGTGAGGTGCGCCTGCATCTGCTCGAACAGGTTGCGCCCGCTGAACGGCGGCTGGCCGGTGCACAGCTCGAAGAACACGCAGCCCAGCGCGTAGACATCGGCGCGGTGGTCGACCAGCTTGGCGTTGCGAAACTGCTCGGGCGCCATGTACGTCGCGGTGCCCATCTGGGTGCCGGTCGCGGTCTTGACCGAGCCGTCCTCGACCTTGGCGATGCCGAAGTCGAGCACCCGCACCCGCGGCCGCTGCGGATCGAGCGGGTCGGGCACGAGGAACACGTTCTCGGGCTTGAGGTCGCGGTGGATGATCCGCTCGGCGTGGGCGGCGGCGACGGTGTCGGCCAGCTGCTCCATCACCGCCAGCGCGGTCGGCGCCGGCAGCGGGCCGCGCTTCCACAGCGCCTCGCGCAGCGTCTCGCCCACCACCAGCTCCATGATGATGCACAGCTCGCCGCTCGGCGCGACCATCACCTCGAAGACGTCGACCACGCCGGGGTGGCGGATCCGCCCCATCGCCTTGGCCTCGTTCATGAACCGCTCGACGATGCCGGGCGAGCTCGAGAACTCGGGCAAGAGCACCTTGATCGCGACCTGGCGGCCGACGTTGGTGTCCTCGGCGGCGTAGACCCGCGCCATGCCGCCCTCGCCGAGCGGACGCAGCACGCGGTAGCGCCCGATCATCTGCCCGACCATGGCCGCTACCGCTCCGACGGCTGCGCCAGGTCGGCCAGCGCGCGCAGCGCGTCGCGCGCGCGCTCGATCTCCTCGACCGCCTGCGACAGCGCGCTCGACACCACCTGCACGGCGTCGGTCTGATCCATCATCGCCGCCTCGTCGCTGGCAGCGCGCATCGACGCCCGCAGCGACGCGAACGCGTCCTGCAGCACCGAGATCTGCTCGCTGGCGGCGACCATCGGCGAGGCGCCGATCGCCGTCGACTCGTCGGGCCGCGGCGAGGTCTGGGTGGTGACCCGCTCGTTCAGGCGATCGTAGAGCTCGCTGGCCTGCTGCTCGGCGGCGGCCCGGCGCGCACGCTCGTCGGCCAGCGCCGTCTCGGCGGCCTCGGCCTCGCCGCGCGCCGACTCGACGCGGGTGCGCAGGCGCTCGACCTCGCCGGCCAGCTCCTCGGCCATCGCCGCCTCGCCCTCGAGGCGCGCCACCCGCTCGGCCAGCGCGTCGCGCTCGCCGGCGCCCGCCGCGGCGCTGGCCAGCTGGGCCTCGAGCGCCGCCAGGCGCTGCTGCGCCGCGGCCAGCTGCGCGGCCAGCGCGTCGCCGCGCAGGTCGGCCTCGCGCGCCTCGGTCGCGGCGCTGCGCACCGCCTGCTCGGCGGCGGTCGCGGCCTGCTCGGCGGCGGCCGCGGCCTGCTCGGCGGCGGTCGCGGTCTGCTCGGCGGCGGTCGCGGCGCGCTCGGCGGCCTGGGCCCGGCCGTGGCTCTCGTCGAGGCGGGCCCGCAGCGTGTCGAGCTCCGCCAGCAGCGGCGCCTGGGCGCGCGCGGTGTCGGAGGCGGCCTGGCCCTGGGCCGCGGCCAGATCGTCGGCGAAGCGCGCGGCCGCGGCGGTCAGCTCGACGATGCGCTGATCGCTGGCGGCCAGCGCGGCCTCGAGCTCGGCCAGCCGCTGCGCGGCGGCGCGCCGCTGGTCGTCGACGGCGGCGGTCGCGGCGGCGCTGGCGGCGGTCGCAGCGGCGAGCTGCTGCTTGAGCGCGCCGGCCTCCTGCGCGAGCGCGGCGCTGCGCTGATCGCCAGCGCTGGCGGCGGCGCCGGCCGCGGCGGTCGCGGTGGCCAGCTCGCCGGTCAGGTCGGCGACCGCGGCCTCGAGCCGATCGATCTCGGCGGCGGCCTCGCTGGCAGCGGCGGCCTTGGCCGCGGCCTCGCGGCTCGCCTCGGCGCGCAGCGCGGCCAGCTCGGCGGTCAGCCCGTCGGCGCGGGCCGCGATCGCGGCGGCCTCGGCCTGGTGGCGGCGCAGCGCCTCAGCGGCGGCGGCGGCCTCGGCGGTCAGCGCGGCGACGCGCTCCTCGGCGGCCTTGGCCGCGGCCTCGGCGGCCAACTGGCGGTCGGTGGCCTCGCGCAGCTCCATGTCGGCGGTGGCCTGCCCGCTCGACTTGGCCCGCATCGCGGTCTCGGCGAACGTCAGCTTGGCCAGCGCCTCGTCGAGCTGGCGGCTGACCGCGGCGTGCTTGCCGATCGCCAGATCGGCGGCGTCGGCCTTGGCCTCGAGCGCGGCGCGCTCCTCGGCGCCGGCGGCGATCGCGGCCTTGGCCTCGGCCAGCTGGCGCTCGACCTCGTCGGCCCGCTGCTCGGCGGCGCGGGCCGACGCCGACGCCGCGGCCAGCTGGGCCTCGACGTCGCCGGCGCGCTCGCCGGAGCTGGCGATCTGCGCCTCGATCTCGGCGACGCGACCCTCGGCGGCGAACGCGCGCTCGAGCGCCGAGGTGATGCGCTCGTCGGCGGCGATCGCGCGCTGATCGGCCTCGGCGGCGCGGCGCTCGGCCTCGGCGGCCTTGGCCCTGGCGTCGGCCAGCTGCGCGGTGAGCTCGGCGATCCGCGCCTCGAGCGCGGCCAGCTTCTCGGTGGCCTCGGCCAGCCGCTCGGCGCCGCCCTGGCGCTTGGCCGCGTTCAGCTCGGTCTCGAGCGAGGCGATCCGCCGCTCGGCGGCCGCCTGCTTCTCGGCGACCATCACGCCGGCCTGGGTCTCGGCGACCAGCAGCTCGTCGTTGAGGCGGGCCAGCTCCTTCTTCAGCTGCGCCTGCTCGCCCTCGTGGCGGGCCTTCTGCTCGGCCAGCGCGCGATCGCGGGCGCCGGTGGCCTCGGCGGTCAGCTTGTCGCGCTCGAGCGCGGCGCCCTTGGTCAGCTTGTCGCGCTCGGCCGCGGCCTCGGCGATCAGCCGCTCGCGCTCGGTCGCGGCCTCGGCCAGGAGCCGCACCCGCTCGGCCTCGGCCTCGGCCAGCACGCGATCGCGCTCGGCGCCGACGGCGATCGCGACCGCCTCGGCCTTGACCCCGGTGACCGCGGTGACCTGCTCGCTGGCGACCCGCTCGTGCTCGGCCCGCAGCGCCTCGAGCGCGCCGGCCAGGCGGTCGCGCTCGGCGGCGGCGCCCTCGAACTCCTCGCGCACCCGATCGCGCTCGGCCGCGGCCTCACCGAACCGCTCCTCGGCGTCCTCGGCGTCCTGGGTCAGCTGCTTGACGCGATCCTTGAGCTGCGCCAGCTCGAGCTGGGCGCCGGCCAGCCGGTCCTTGGTGGCCTTGTCGTCGGCCGACGGCCGCGGCGCCGCCCGAGCCACGACCAGGTCGTCCTCGAGCTTGCCGACCTGCTCCTCGAGGCGCTCGGCCCGGCTCATCGCCTCGTCGCGCTGCAGCAGCACCGCGGTCAGCTCGTTGGAGGCGGCCCGGGCCTGGGTGTTCATCTCGCCGATCAGCTCGCCGACCCGCTTGGCCAGCGCGCCGCGCTCGTCCTCGATCGACGCCCGCGCCTTGCGCTCCATCGCCAGCCAGTGCGACAGCTGGGCGTGGACGCCGCCGGTCGGCGGCAGCGCGCCCTGGGCCCCGAGCACCTGGATCAGCAGGCTGCCGACCAGCGCGACCTCGCCGGCCGGCAGCGGCGCGACGCTGACCCGATCGCGCCCGACGAACACGCCGTTGGCGCTGCCGAGGTCCTCGACCCAGATCGCGTTGCCGTCGAACGTCACCCGCGCGTGCTGGCGCGACATGCGCGGATCGTCGCTGCGGATCGCGCAGTCCGCGGCCCGGCCGATGATCGCTGGCTGCGGGCCGAGCTCGTACGTGCGGTCGACGCCATCGACGTCGCAATAGAGCAAGGTGGGCATGCCCGGACGCGAGGCTACCATGGGGCAATTCCGCTCGCGCGGGGGGGTGGCGCCGATCTAGCCGTGGCGGGCGCCCGTCACGACTGCAGCGCCGCCAGGAGCTCGTCGACGGACGCCAGCGCCCGGTCGGGGTCGTCGTCCAGGAGCAGCACGTGGCCCATCTTGCGGCCGCGGGCCGGCGACAGCTTGCCGTACAGGTGCAGGCGCGCGTGTGGCCGGGCCAGCACGTGGTGCCAGCGCGGGTCGCCGTCGGCCCACAGGTCGCCGATCAGGTTGACCATCACCGCCCCCGTGAGCTGCCGCGGATCGCCCAGCGGCAGGCCGCACACCGCGCGCACGTGCTGTTCGAACTGCGAGGTCGCGCACGCGCCGTACGTGTAGTGGCCGCTGTTGTGGGTGCGCGGCGCGATCTCGTTGACCAGCAGCGTCCCGTCGGGCAGCTCGAACATCTCGACCGCCATCACCCCGACGTGGTCGAGGGCGGCGGCGATCGTCGTCGCGATCCGCTCGGCGGCGGCGCGCTGGGCCGGCGCCATCGGCGCCGGGGCGCGGGTGGTGTGCAGCACGTGGTGGCGGTGGACGTTCTCGGCGATCGGGTAGATCGCGATCGCGCCGTCGACGCCGCGCGCCAGCACCACCGAGATCTCGCGCGCGAACCGCACCAGCGCCTCGACGGTCGCCGGCTGGCTGCCGATCCGGTGCCAGGCCGCGGGCGCGTCGGCCGCGTGCTCGACCCGGGCCTGGCCCTTGCCGTCGTAGCCGGCGCGGCGCGCCTTGATGATCGCCGGCGCGCCGATCCGGACCAGCGCCGCGGCCAGCTCGCCGTCGTCGGCGAACGTCGACCACGCCGCCTGCGGCAGGCCCAGGTCGTCGAGGAACTGCTTCTGCACCGCGCGATCCTGGATGGTGGCCAGGACCCGCGGGCCCGGCCGCACCGGGGCCACCGCGCTGATCGCGGTCAGCACCTCGGCCGGCACGTGCTCGGTGTCGAGCGTCACCACCGCCGAGCGCTCGGCGACGCAGCGCGCGCTCTCGAGATCGTCGAGCGTGCCGACCACGACGTCATCGGCGAACTGGCCGGTCGGGCACCGGGTGTCGCGGTCGAGCACGCAGATGCGGTAGCCCATGCGCCGGGCCTCCATCGCCATCATGCGCCCGAGCTGGCCACCGCCGAGCACGCCGATGGTGGCGCCGGGGAGCAGCGGCAGCGCGCGGTTCACAGCGGATCCTCGAGGACGCGCTGGGTCTGCGCGGCGCGGTAGGCCGCGACCTTGGCCCGCACCGTCGCGTCGCCGCGGGCGACGATCGCCGCCGCCAGGAGCGCGGCGTTGACCGCGCCGGCCTCGCCGATCGCCAGCGTGCCGACCGGGATGCCCTTGGGCATCTGGACGATCGACAGCAGCGAGTCGAGGCCCGACAGCGCCTTGGACTGCACCGGCACGCCCAGCACCGGCAGCGCGGTCTTGCTGGCGCACATGCCGGGCAGGTGCGCCGCGCCGCCGGCGCCGGCGATGATCACCTGCAGGCCGCGGTCCTCGGCGGTCTCGGCGTAGTCGAACAGCAGGTCGGGCGTCCGGTGCGCGGACACCACCTTGCACTCGTGGGCGACGCCCAGCTCGGTCAGCGTCTCGCTGGCCAGGCGCATCGTCGCCCAGTCGCTCTTGCTGCCCATGATGATCCCGACGATGGGCTCAGTCGTCATACTCGCCTCCCGGGCTGCGCGGACCGCCGGCGCGGTGCAGGCGATCGGCGATCGCCTCGCCCAGGCCGACCGACTCGGGGACCGCGGCGACGATCGTCGCGACGCCCAGCGCGTCGAGCTCGCGCAGCGCGGCGTACAGCCGCGCCGCCATCGCCGCCGGATCGTCGGGCAGCTCGATCGCGCTGATCGCCGGCGGCAGCGCGGCGGCCGCCAGCACCGACGCCGGGGCCAGCGCGCCGACCGGGCCCGGCGCCAGCGCGCAGGCGCCGCCGAGGTCGCCGGGCGCCACCGGCACCACGCGCGCGCTCGGCGCGTAGTGCGAGGCCAACGTCCCCGGGGCCGGGGTCGCCGACGGCGCCGCCAGCGGCCGGCCGAGGAACGCCTCGATCGCCTCGCGCGGCACGCCGCCCGGGCGGAGCAGCGCCGGGTGCGGGCCGGAGACGTCGACGATCGTCGACTCGACGCCGATCGCGCAGGCGCCGCCGTCGAGGATGTAGTCGACCGCGTCGCCGAGATCCTGGACCACGTGGGTGGCGGTGGTGGCGCTGACCGAGCCGAAGCGGTTGGCGCTGGGCGCCGCGACGCCCTTGCCGAACGCCTTGAGCAGCGCCAGCGCCATCGGGTGCGAGGGCACGCGCAGCCCGACCGTCGGCGCGCCGCCGGTCACCGCGTCGAGCACCTTGGGCCCGCGGCGCGCGATCAGCGTCAGCGGCCCCGGCCAGAACCGCGCCGCCAGCGCCCGGGCGGCGTCGGACAGGTCGGTGGTCCACGCGGCCAGCTCGTCGGCCGACGCCAGGTGCACGATCACCGGGTGCGTGGTCGGCCGGCCCTTGGCGGCGTAGATCCGCGCCACCGCCGCCGCGCTGGTGGCGTCGGCGCCGAGGCCGTACACGGTCTCGGTCGGGAACGCGACCAGGCCGCCGTCGGCGAGGACGCGCGCGGCGTGGGCGATGTCGGCTCCGAGGCGCATGGGGGCGGCAGTTTCGCCGGACCGGGGCCCCGCCGCAATGGCTGAGCTGGCTTCGCGCAGCGCCCGCAAACGCGAGCCGAGTGCGAGTCCGCGGCGGGCCGGCGCCGCGCGATAGTCGTCGTCATGACCACCGCCGCCCTGCGCGTCGAGCCCGGCCTGCCGCTGATCGGGAACCTGCTGGAGTTCCGCCGCGATCGGCTCGGCTTCCAGATGCGGGTGGCCGACAGCGGGATCACCCGCACCCGGATCGCGTGGCGCACCGTATATATCGTCACCGATCACGAGCTGGCCCACGAGGTGCTGGTCGCGAAGGACGACGCCTTCATCAAGGGGCCCGGGCTGGCGGTGGTGGCCAAGCCGCTGCTGGGCGAGGGCCTGCTCACCGCCGAGAAGGACTTCCACCGCCGCTCGCGCAAGCTCCTGGCCCCGGCGTTCACGCCCCGGCGGATGGCCGGCTACGGCGCGGTCATGGCCGAGCGCGCCGCGGCCCACGTGGCGCAGGTCCGCCCCGGCGCGATGATCGACATCGCCGAGCGCATGATGGCGACCACGCTCGACATCGTCGGCCGGACGCTGTTCGACGCCGACCTGGCCGGCGACGCCGGGGCGGTCGGCGACGCGCTGACCGAGGCCATGGAGTACGTGCTGGCGGCGGTGCTGTCGGCGGTCCCGCTGGGCTGGCCGACGCCGCGGCGCAAGCGCGGCCTGGCGGCGATCGCCCAGCTCGACGAGATCGTCCTGCGCGTCATCGCCGAGCGGCGCGCCGCCGGCGGCGACCGCGGCGACGTGCTGTCGACGATCCTGGCCGCCCGCGACGACGACGGCACCGGCTTCACCGATCGCCACGTCCGCGACGAGATCATGACGCTGATGCTGGCCGGCCACGAGACCACCGCCAACCTGCTGGCGTGGGTGTGGTACGCGCTGGCCACCGAGCCGGCGGCGCAGGCCCGGCTCGACGCCGAGCTGGCCGAGGTGCTGGGCGGCCGGCCGCCGACCTACGACGACCTGCCGCGGCTGCCGGTGACGCTGGCGATCCTCGAGGAGGCGCTCCGGCTGTACCCGCCGGCGCACACGATCGCCCGCCAGGCCGATCGCGACGTCGAGATCGGCGGCGTGCCCATCGCCAAGGGCGCGATCGTGACGGTGTCGGTGGTCGCGATGCAGCGGCGCGCTGCCTACTGGGACGACCCGCTCGCGTTCCGGCTCGAGCGGTTCCTGGGCGGCGATCGCAAGGCGCGGCGGGTCGGCTACCTGCCGTTCGGCGCCGGGCCGCGGGTGTGCATCGGCAACCACTTCGCGCTGGTCGAGGCCCAGCTGATCCTCGCCGCCTGGGCCCAGCGCTTCCGCTTCCGGCTGGCCCAGCCGGCGCCGGTCGCGCTCGAGCCGCTGATGACGCTGCGGCCCAAGGGCGGCGTCTGGGTCGAGCCGATCGCGCGCTAGTTTGAGGTCAAGCGGACTGCCGTGACCTCGGCCAGCCGCGCCAGGAAGGCGTCCGCCCAGCCGGCCGCGGTGGGCGCGGTGGCCGCGGCGATCAGCCGGGCGTGGCGGGCGCGCCGCTCGTCGCGCTCCATCCGCAGCGCGCGATCGAGATCGGCGGCCACGCCGTCGACGTGGTACGGGTTGGTCAGCAGCGCGGCGTCGAGCGCCTCGGCGGCGCCGGCGAACCGCGACAGCAGCAAGACGCCGGGATCGTCGTCGCGCTGCGCGGCCACGAACTCCTTGGCCACCAGGTTCATGCCGTCGCGCAGCGGCGTCACCATGCCCACCGCGGCCAGCCGGTACAGCGGCGCCAGCACGTCCGCCGGGTACGATCGGTACAGGTACCGGACCGGCACCCACGCCGCCTCGCCGAACTCGCCGTTGATGCGGCCGACCAGCTCCTCGACCCGCCGCCGCAGCTCGGCGTACTCGGGCACCTCGGCGCGCGACGGCACCGACACCTGCACGAACGACACCCGGCCGCGCCACGCCGGGAACAGCTGCAGCAACCGCCGGAACGCCTCGAGCCGCTCGGGGATGCCCTTCGAGTAGTCGAGGCGATCGACGCCGAGCACCAGCTTGCGCCCGGCCAAGAGCGCGCGCAGCCCGTCGAGATCGTCGGCGGGATCGCCGTCGGGCGGCGGCCGGAACCCCGCCGGCTCGATGCCGATCGGGAACACCCCGACGGTGGTGGCCCGCGCGCCGTGCGCTAGCTGATCGCCGTCGCGGCGCAGGCCGGCCACGCCGTGCGGCGCCGCCGCAAGGAAGTTGTCGGCCCAGCGCCGGGTGTGGAAGCCGATCAGATCGCAGGCCAGCAGCGCGTCGATCACCTCGACGTGCCATGGCAGCGTCTCCCACACGTCGCGCGGCGGGAACGGCACGTGGAGGAACAGCCCGATCGGCCCGACGTGGCCCAGCCGGCGCAGCGCGGCGGCCGCGAGCAGCAGGTGGTAGTCGTGGATCCACACCGTGCCGGTCGGCGGCGTCAGGCGCGCGGCCAACCGCGCGTAGGTCTCGTTCGCGGTGACGTACGTCGTCCACTCGTCGTCGACGTAGCGCACCCGCCCGGGGAAGCAGTGCAAGAGCGGCCACAGGCTCTGGTTGCAGAAGCCGCCGTAGAACGCCTCGCGCCAGCCCGGCGGGTAGTCGAAGGTCGCGAGCGCCGGCGGCGGCTCGGGGTCGAACGCCAGCGCCAACCCGGGCGCGCGCTCGGCGCCGCTCCAGCCCAGCCAGACGCCGCCGGTGCGCTCGACGATCGGCGTCAACGCCGACACCAGGCCGCCGACCTCCTTGCCGCGGCCGGCGCCGACGGTGGGCGTGCGGTTGGACACGATCACCAGCGGGTGCTGGGGCTGCGCCGCCCGGGCGCGCGTCCACGGCCGCACCGGCGCCGACGGCGGCGGCCCCTGCCCGACCCGGGCCTCGACCAGCCAGCGCAACAGCGCGCGCGCCCCGGCCGGATCGGCGACCCACCAGTCGGCGTGGCTGCGACGGTCGGGCGCGCCGACCAGCACCGCGGCGTCGTCGTCGGTCAGCGCCGCGAAGGTGTCCTCGTCGGTGACGTCGTCGCCGAGCGCGACGAACCGGGCGCCGACCGGGAGGTGCGCCCGGACCCACGCGACGGCCGTGCCCTTGTGTGCCGCGCGGTGGCGGACCTCGAGGACGGCCGCGCCGTCGAGCCGCTCGTACGCCGGCTGGGTCTCGAGCCACTCGTCGACGACCAGCTCGGCGCTCGCGATCAGCCGCGGCCGCTCGGCCTCGTCGACGCGCCGCCAGTGCAGCCCGACCGCGAGCGACTTCTGCTCGAGCCGGGCCCCCGGGGTGCGCTCGGCGAGGAGCGCCAGCCGCCGCGCCAGATCGCCGAGCTCGGCGGCGACGGTCGGCGGCTGCCAGCTGCCGTCGGTGTGGCGCCACGCGCCGTGCTCGGCGAACCACCACGCCGCCGGCACCGCGGCGCGGATCGGATCGATCGCGGCGCGCGGGCGCCCCGACACCACCACCACGGCGACGCCGACCGCGGCCAGCCCACGCAACACCGCGGCGGCGGCGTCATCGAGCGCGGCCTCCTCGAGGGTCGGCGCGAACGGCAACAACGTGCCGTCGAGATCGACCAGCACTGCCAGCGCGGGGGCGCGCGCCAGGCGCGTCCAGATCATGGAGGTGGCGGGATCGGACGCAGCGGGCGCGGCATCGCTCATGGGGACTCCGAGCGTGCTGGCGGCCCGACCAGCGCGTGTGCCTGCGACCACCCTGGCCGCACCCTTGTTTCCTTTGAGTTCAAACGAATATCATGCGCGACGCGGCCGGGCAAGCCGCCGTTGTGCCCCCCGCCCCCGCGTGCTACACGGGTGACGGGTGCAGCGACGTCCGCTGCAGGCATCGCGACGGTCGGGCCGCCGTCGCACTGGTCGCACCCATGGCGTCTTCCCCCACCGATCGTTCCCTGCCACCCGAGGCCTGGGGCCCCGCGCGCCGCGCCGCGGTGCGCCTGGTCTCGCCGCTGCAGCGTTTCCTCGCCATCGAGGCCGCCAGCGGCGTCGTGCTGATCGCCGCGGCGCTGATCGCGCTGGGCTGGGCCAACTCGCCGTGGCGCGACGCCTACGCCTGGCTGTGGCACCAGCCGATCGGCGTGGTGATCGGCGACTGGGGCTTCGTGCGGCCGCTGCACTTCTGGGTCAACGACGGCCTGATGACGATCTTCTTCTTCGTCGTCGGCCTCGAGATCCGGCGCGAGGTGTACGAGGGCGAGCTGGCCGAGCCGCGCCGCGCGGCGGTGCCGTTCGCCGCCGCGCTGGGCGGCATGCTGGTGCCGGCGGCGATCTACCTCGCGCTCAACCTCGGCCACGCCGGGGCCGACGGCTGGGGCGTGCCGATGGCCACCGACATCGCGTTCGCGGTCGGCGTGCTGGCGTTGCTCGGCGCGCGGGTCAGCGCCGGCCAGCGGATCTTGCTCCTGGCGCTGGCGGTCATCGACGACATCGGCGCGATCGTCGTGATCGCGCTGTTCTACAGCGCCGGCATCGACGGCGTCGGCCTGCTGGTGATGGTCGGCGCGATGGTCGGCGTGCTGGCGCTGCGCTGGCTGGGCGTGCGCTCACCGCTGGTCTACGTGGCGCCGGCCGTGACGATGTGGGCCGGCCTGCTGGTCGCCGGCGTGCACCCGACCCTGGCCGGCGTCCTGCTCCGGGCTCATGACCCCGGCCCGCTCGTGGTTCGGCCCGGCCGGGTTCGCCGAGGCGACCGCGGCCCACCTCGACGAGCTGGCCGAGGCCTCGCGCCACGACCTCTTGACCCGGCTCGACGCCATCGAGCGCGCGCGCCGCGAGGCGGTGTCGCCGGTCGAGCACCTGCTGCACGTGCTGCACCCGGTGGTCGCGTTCGGCGTCATGCCGCTGTTCGCGCTGGCCAACGCCGGGGTCGCGCTCGACGGCGCCGAGCTGAGCGGCGCGCCGTTGCGGGTCTTCCTCGGCGTGCTCGCCGGGCTGGTCGTCGGCAAGCCGCTCGGGATCGTGCTCGCGACCAGGGCCGCGCGCGCGCTGGGTGGCGGCGCCGCCGCCGCGCCGCCGGTGCTGGTGGTCGGCCTGGTCGGCGGCATCGGCTTCACGATGTCGATCTTCATCGCCCAGCTCGCGTTCCCCCCGGGCCCGCTGCTCGAGACCGCCAAGCTCGCCGTGCTGGTGGCGTCCGGCACCGCCAGCCTCGCCGGCCTCGCGGTCGGGCGCTGGGGCGGCGGCGCCACGCCGGCACCCGCTCCCGGCCCCCCTGCGACCGAGCATGGCTGACCCGCGGCCATCGCCACCCCGCGGGCTCGGGCGCAGCCTCGAGACCGCCGCCGCGCTGGTGCTGCGCCCGATGCGCTCGCTCCTGAGCGTGGTCATGGGCGAAGAGCCGCCGCTCGATCTGCGGCTGGTCGGCCGTACCGTGCTCGAGGCCATCGTCGTCGGGCTCACCGTCGGCGCCGCCGGTTGCTTGATGCTGCTCGCGCTGGAGTTCGTCGAGACGCTGGTGCTCGAGCACCTGCTGGCCTACCCGCACCTGCGCGCGGTCGGCGAGTCGCGGACCCCGTTCGTCGACGCCGGCGGCGTGCGCCTGGCGCTGGTGGCGCTGGCGCCGATGCTGGGCGGGCTGATCGCCGGGCTGCTGGCGCGCCTGGCGCCCGAGATCCGCGGCGGCGGTGGCGACGCGATGATCGAGGCGTTCCACCACCACGGCGGCGCGATCCGCCGCCGGGTGATCGCGCTCAAGCCGCTGGCATCGATCGCGACCCTGGCCAGCGGCGGCGCCGGCGGCCGCGAGGGGCCGACGATGCACCTCGGCGGCGCGATCGGCGCGTGGATCGGCACGATCTTGCCGGCCACCGAGCGCGAGCGCCGGGTGCTGATGGTGGCCGGGGTCGCGGCCGGCATCTCGGCGGTGTTCCGCACGCCGCTCGGCGCCGCGCTCCTCGCGATCGAGGTCCTGTACCGCGACGACTTCGAGTCGGAGGCGCTGATCCCGGCGGTGCTGGCCTCGGTCGTCGCGTACTCGCTGTCGGCGTCCGTGCTGTCGACCGCGCCGATGTTCGGCGCGCTGCCGCGGTTCCCGTTCCGCTGGGAGCACCTGCCGTTCTACGGCCTGACCGCGGTGGTGGTCGCGCTGGCGGCGTCGGCGTTCGTCAAGCTGCTGGCGGCGGTGCGCCGCGCCGCGGCCCGGCTGCCCGGCCCGACCTGGACCCGGCCCGCGCTGGGCGGGCTGGCGCTCGGCGGCCTCGCGGTCGTGGTGTTCGTGACGATCCCGGGCTGGCTCGAGGTCCCGGCCGCGCACGTCGCCACCCTCGGCGGCGGCTACGGCTCCGGCCAGCTCGCGATCACGGGCGACCCGGCCCTCGGCGTCGGCTCGGCCGCGGCGCTCGCGCTGGTCGCGATCGCGGCGATCCGCGCGCTGGCCACCGCGCTCACGATCGGCACCGGCGGCTCGGCCGGCGACTTCGCGCCGTCGCTGGCGATCGGCGCGGCGCTGGGCGGCGCGGTCGGCCACGCCGCGTCGGCCTGGTTCGGCGTCGACGGCGTCGCGCCCGGCGCCTTCGCGCTGGTGGGCATGGCCGCGTTCTACGGCGGCGCCGCCAACGTGCCGCTGGCGGCGACGATCATGGTGTGCGAGATGGCCGGCAGCTACGACCTGCTGGTGCCGCTGATGCTGGCGCAGGGCGTGGCGTTCGTCGCGCTGCGGCGGGTCGCGCTGTACCCTGCGCAGGTCCCCAACCAGCGGTCGTCGCCGGCCCACGCCGCGGCGTGGGGCCGCCACGCCGTCGCCACGATCCACGCCGGCGAGCTGGTGGTGGCCGGCCGCCCGGTGATCACGCTGGCCCCCGGCGACCCAGCCGACGTGGTGCTGCGGGTGATGGCCGACGCCGATCAGCAGGCGGTGTTCCCGGTGCTCGACGCCGCCGGCCAGCTGTGCGGGCTGGTCACGGGCCCCGGTACCCGCGAGATCGCCGCCGAGGAGGACACCCGGTGGGCGGTCGCCGCCGATCTGATGGTGGCGCCGGTGGCGGTTCGCGAGGACGTCGCGCTGGGCGAGATCGCCCGCGCCCTGGTCCAGCACGATCTGCGCGCCGTGCCGGTGGTCGGCGCCGACGGACGCATCGTCGGCCTGGTCGACGAGCACGACGTGTCGCGGGCCTACGCCGGCGCGATCGACGCGGGCGGGCGCCGGTCGGCGCAGCGCGCGGCCGTCGAGCCGCCGCCGTGACCCTGGCGGGATTGCCTCGCATCGTTTGACGTCATACGATATCGCCATGGGCGCGATCGGCACGACCCCGCGCTGGTTCCAGCAGGCGGTGATCTACGAGCTGCACCTGCGCGGCTTCTGCGACGGCAACGGCGACGGCGTCGGCGACCTGCCCGGGCTGATCGACCGGCTCGACTACCTGCAGGACCTCGGCGTCACCGCGCTGTGGCTGTTGCCGTTCTACCCGTCGCCGATGCGCGACGGCGGCTACGACATCGCCGACTACACCGCGGTCCACACTGACTACGGCACGCTGGCCGACTTCGAGCGGCTGCTGGCCGAGGCCCACCGCCGCGGCCTCAAGGTGATCACCGAGCTGGTCATCAACCACACCTCGATCGATCACCCGTGGTTCCAGGCGGCGCGGCGCGCCCCGCCCGGCAGCCCCGCGCGCGCGAGCTACGTGTGGAGCGACCACCCCGATCGCTACGCCGACGCCCGCGTGATCTTCAAGGACTTCGAGACCGGCAACTGGACCTGGGATCCGGTCGCGCGGGCGTACTACTGGCATCGGTTCTACGCCCACCAGCCCGACCTCAACTTCGACAACCCGGCGGTGCACGCCGCGGTGCTCGCCGCGCTCGACTTCTGGTTGAGCCGCGGCGTCGACGGCGTCCGGCTCGACGCCATCCCCTACCTCTACGAGCGCGACGGCACCACCTGCGAGAACCTGGCCGAGACCCACGCGTTCCTGCGCGCGCTGCGGGCCCACGTCGACGCGCGCTACGACGATCGGATGCTGCTGGCCGAGGCCAACCAGTGGCCGGTCGACGCCGCCGCGTACTTCGGCGCCGGCGACGAGTGCCACATGAACTTCCACTTCCCGCTGATGCCGCGGCTGTTCCTGGCGCTGCAGCAGGAGGACCGGTTCCCGATCGTCGACGTCATGCGCCAGACCCCGCCGCTGCCGCCCGGCACGCAGTGGGCGACGTTCCTGCGCAACCACGACGAGCTGACGCTGGAGATGGTCACCGAGGAGGAGCGCGACCAGATGTACCGCGCCTACGCCGCCGACCCGACCGCCCGGCTCAACCTGGGGATCCGCCGGCGGCTGGCGCCGCTGTTGCGTTCGCGGCGCAAGCTCGAGCTGGCCAACGCGCTGTTGTTCTCGCTGCCCGGCAGCCCGGTCCTCTACTACGGCGACGAGCTCGGCATGGGCGACAACATCTACCTCGGCGATCGCGACGGCGTGCGCACGCCGATGCAGTGGTCCAGCGATCGCAACGCCGGCTTCTCGCGCGCCCACCCGCACCGGCTGTTCGCGCCGGTGGTCGTCGACCCCGAGTTCCACTACGCGGCGATCAACGTCGAGGCCCAGCAGCAGAACCCGTCGTCGCACCTGTGGTGGATGAAGCGGCTGATCGCGCTGTGGAGGCAGCACCCGGTGCTGGCGGTCGGTGGGCTGAGCTTCGTCGAACACGACAACCCGCACGTGCTGGCGCTGGTGCGCGACGACGGCGGCGAGCGGGTGCTGGTGGTGGCCAACCTGTCACGGTTCGCGCAGCACGCCGAGCTCGAGCTCGGCGCGTACGCCGGCCAGGTGCCGGTCGAGCTGTTCGGCGGCGCGCCGTTCCCGCCGATCGGCGCGCGGCCCTACCCGCTGTCGTTCGGGCCGCACTCGTTCATGTGGTTCCGGCTCGAGGCCGGCGCCGCGCCCGGCCGGACCCCGCCGCCGCTCACCGCCGACGGCCACTGGACCGCGGTGGGCGCCGCGTCGCGCGCGCTGGTCGACGCCGTCGCCACCTACGCCGGCCGGCAGGGCTGGTTCCGCGGCGATCCCGAGCGCCGCGCCGGCGGCGCGCTGTGCGACCAGGTGCCGCTCGGCGACGCGCTGGGGCTGGTGGTCGAGCTGCGGTTCGGTGATCGCGAGCCGCAGCGCTACCTGGTGCCAGTGGCCTACGCCGTGGGGGCGGCGGCCGCCGAGGTCGAACAGCGCGCGCCCGACGCGGTGATCGCGCGGTTGACCGTCACCGGCGCCGCGCCGACCACCGGCGTGCTGTACGACGCGCTGGCCACCGGTGAGGCCGCGGTCACGCTGGCGGCGCTGCTGGCGCGCGGCGCGGCGGTCGCTGGCGCGCGTGGACGCCTGATCACCACGCCCTGCGACCCCGCCGCGGCGGCCGAGCTGGCGGCGGCGACACCGCCGCGGCCGGTCCCGGGGAGCGGCCACGCGACCGTCGTGCGACTCGGCGACCGCGCCGTGCTCAAGGCGTTCCGCCTGCTCGAGCCGGGCGTCAACGCCGAGGTCGAGCTGGGGCTGCACCTCACGCGCGGCGCGCCGACCGGCCGGCCGGCCGCGCCGGTGGCGCCGGTGCTCGGCACGATCGACTACGTCGCCGATGACGGCGTGCCGGCCGCGTTGGCCGTGGTGCACCGTTACGTCGCCCACCAGGGCACCGCCGGTGAGCTCGTTCGCGGCGCGCTGGCCCACGCGCTGGCTCAGCAGCTGTCGCTGCCGGCGCCGCTGCCGCCGCCCGATCACGCGACCGGCGAGGTGCCGGCGGCGATCGAGCAGGCGATCAGCGGCCACCTGCGGACCGCGCGCGCGCTGGCCACGCGGCTCGCCGCGCTGCACATGGCGCTGGCCGACGCCGACGATCTGGCGCTGCGCCCCGAGCCGTTCACGCCGATGCACCAGCAGTCGATCTACCAGACCGCGCGGGCCCGGCTGGCGCGGGTGCTCGACCAGCTCCGCCGCGGCGACGTCGGCTGGCCCGCGGAGACCCGCGCGCTGGCCGCGGCGACGGTGGCGGCGGGTCCCGAGCTCGAGGAGGCGCTGGCCCAGGTCCAGGCGCGGCCGATCCGCGCGGTGCGCATCCGCTGCCACGGCGACCTGCACCTCGACCAGGTGCTGCACGCCGGCGACGACTTCGTGGTGATCGACCTCGAAGGCGAGCCGGCGCGACCGCTCGGCGCGCGCCGGTACAAGCGCTCGCCGCTGCGCGACGTCGCGAAGCTGACCCGCTCGCTGGCGGAGGTCGCCGCCGGTGCGCTCGAGGCGGCGCCGCTGCGCCCCACCGACCGCGAGGCGCTGGGCCCGTGGGTGACGGCCTGGGCCGCGTGGATGGCCCACGCCTTCGAAGCGACCTACGTCGAGGCGGCGGCGGCGGTGGTGCCGCCGGCGCCCGATGATCGGCGACGGCTGCTGCAGTTCTTCGCGCTCGAGCTGGCGGTGCTCGACGTCGACGCGGCGCTACGGCGCGCGCCGAGCCAGCTCGCCGGCGCCTTGACCCGGCTGCGCTTGCCCGCAGGCTGAGCGCTACTCGGGGCGTTCGAGCTCGACGACCAGGGTCGCCAGCAGCGCGCGCACCTGCGTCGCGGTGCGGTCCGGCACCTTGGCCAGCGCGCGCCGGACCGCGGCCTCGACCGTGCCCTTCTGCTCGCGATCGGCGCGCCGGCCCGCCGCGGTCAGCGTGAAGCGGGCCCGGCGGCGGTCGCCGGGATCGACGTGGCGCGCGAGCATGCCGCGCTCCTCGAGGCGGGCCAGCACGCCGGTCAGCGTGCTGGCGTGCAGGTCGAGCATCCGCGCGATCTCGCCGGCGGTCGCGTCGGGCCGCTGCCCGATCACCCGCAGCACCAGCCGCTGCGGGCCGGTCACGCCGAGGGTCCGGCTCATGCGCTTCGACCGCACCTCGAGCGCGTGCACCAGCGCCCACAGCCCCTGCATGAACCGCAGGGTCTCGCTGGCCGGCGTCCAGGCGGGCTCGTCGGGTTCGCTGGTGGGCACGGACGGCGCGACGCGGCGGGCGCGGGGCATGGAGTCACCACGCTACCAGCGGCGCGGCGCCGACGCACCGGGGGCGGTCAACCGTTGGTGGCGCAACGATCGGTCGGCTGCGGCGAACGCGGGGCCGCACGCTCGCCGGGACCGACGCCCAGCCCATCCGCGAACACAGAATTACATCTGTTATATTGACATGCACTGGATGGACGCGTATCCGTTATAACAGATGGCTGCGATCGCCACCACCCGCGTGCCCGCTCCGACGCCCCAGCCGGCCCGGCTGTCCCACCTGCGCCAGCTCGAGGCCGAGAGCATCCACGTGCTGCGCGAGGTCGTCGCCGAGTTCGAGCGGCCGGTCATGCTGTACTCGATCGGCAAGGACTCGGCGGTGCTGGTGCGGCTGGCGCAGAAGGCGTTCGCGCCGGCCCCGCTGCCGTTCCCCCTGCTCCACATCGACACCACGTGGAAGTTCCGCGCGATGTACGAGTTCCGCGACGCGTTCGTCGCGCGCGGCGGCTTCGACCTGCGGGTGTGGCAGCACCAGGCCGGCCTGGCCGCCGGCGTCAACCCGTTCGATCACGGCTCGAACCAGTACACCCGGGTGATGAAGACCGAGGCGCTCCTGGCCGCGCTGGCCGCCGGCGGCTACGACGCCGCGTTCGGCGGCGCCCGCCGCGACGAGGAGCGGTCGCGGGCCAAGGAGCGCATCTACTCGTTCCGCGATCGCCACGGCGGCTGGGAGCCGCGCCGCCAGCGCCCCGAGCTGTGGAACCTGTACAACGGCAAGCTCGGCCCCGGCGAGACGATCCGCGCGTTCCCGCTGTCGAACTGGACCGAGTTCGACGTCTGGCAGTACATCCTCGTCGAGCAGATCCCGATCGTGCCGCTGTACTTCGCGGCGCCGCGGCCGGTGGTCGAGCGCGACGGCACGCTGATCATGGTCGACGACGACCGCCTGCGGCTGCGACCGGGCGAGCAGGTGCGCACCGAGACCGTCCGCTTCCGCACGCTCGGCTGCTACCCGCTGTCGGGCGCGATCCGCTCGACCGCCACCGACGTGCCGGCGATCATCGCCGAGACGCTGGCCACCCGGCACAGCGAGCGCCAGGGCCGGCTGATCGATCACGATCAGGACGGATCGATGGAACAGAAGAAGCGCGAGGGGTACTTCTGATGTGGGCCGAGGCGGCGCCCGACGCCGGCGACGTCGACGCGTTCCTGCGCGCCCACGACGCCAAGGATCTGCTGCGGCTGGTCGTGATCGGCTCGGTCGACGACGGCAAGTCGACGCTGATCGGCCGGCTGCTCTACGACAGCGGCCGGGTCTACGACGATCAGCTGGCCGCTGCCGAGCAGGCCAGCGCCCGCGGCTCGACCCGCGGCCACGGCTCGACCGCGGCGATCGATCTATCGCTGCTCACCGACGGCCTGCGCGCCGAGCGCGAGCAGGGCATCACGATCGACGTCGCCTACCGCTACTTCACCACCGCGCGCCGCAAGTTCATCGTCGCCGATACCCCCGGCCACGTGCAGTACACGCGGAACATGGCCACCGGCGCGTCGACCGCCGACGTCGCCGTGATCCTGGTCGACGCGCGCCTCGGCGTGCTGGCCCAGACCCGCCGCCACGCCTACCTGGCGGCGCTGCTCGGCCTGTCGCACCTGGTGGTGTGCGTCAACAAGATGGACCTGGTCGGCTGGGACCCCGCGCGGTTCGAGGCGATCCGCGCCGAGATCACCGCCCACGCCGGCGCGCTCGGCATCGCCCACGTCCACGCGCTGCCGGTGTCGGCGCTGCACGGCGACGGCGTCGTGCGCCGGGGCGCCGGCGCGCCGTGGTACGCGGGGCCGACCTTGCTCGAGCTGCTCGAGACCGTGCCGGTGATCGTCGCCGACGGCCCCGCGCTGCGCCTGCCGGTGCAGCTGGTGGTGCGCCCCGGCCTGGGCTACCGCGGCTTCGCTGGCCAGCTCGCCGCCGGCGGGCTCGCGGTCGGCGACGAGATCGCGGTCCTGCCCTCCGGGCGCCGCACCCGGGTCGCCGGCATCGACGTCGGCAGCGAGCGCCGCGCGACCGCCGCCGCCCCCGAGAGCGTCACCGTGCGGCTGGCCGACGAGGTCGACGTCGCGCGCGGCGACATGCTGGTCCGCCCCGATGATCTGCCGACCACCACGACCCGGCTGGACGCGCGGCTGGTGTGGATGGCCGAGGCGCCGCTCGATCCGACCCGCACCTACCTGCTCAAGCACACCACCCGCGCCACCCGGGTCGACGTCGAGCGGCTGGTGGCGGTGATCGACCCCGAGACCCTGACCGAGGCGCCGACCGCGCGGCTCGAGCTCAACGACCTGGGTCGCGTCGTGCTGCGCGCGCACCGGCCGCTGTTCGTCGACGCCTACGCGCGCTGCCGGGCCACCGGCGCGTTCATCCTGATCGACGCGCTCAGCCACGACACCGTCGCCGCCGGCATGATCGATCCGCCGCGCGCCGACGACGCGCCCGGGGTCGAGCGGGTCACCGCGGTCGATCGCCGGGCCCGCCTGGGCCAGGCCGGGGCGGTGGTCGAGCTGGGCGGCGGCGACGCCATCGGCCGCGCGTTCGCGCTCGAGCGCGCGCTGTTCGAGGCCGGGCGGATCGCCATCGTCGTGGCCGCCGAGCACGCCACCGCGATCGCCGCCGCCGCGGTCATCGCGATCGTGCCGCGCGCCGATCGCCCCGACGGCGCCACCATCGACGGCGCCGCGGTCGACGGCGACCTCACCCGCGCCGTGCTGATCGCCGCTGGCAAGCTCGACGCCGGCCGCGCCGACCGGCGCTGACCAGCGGTCAGCCGGGCTCCCACGCGGCCCCGGCGCTGTGGGATCATCGCGCCGCCCTGCAGCCCGTGCCGAGCGCCCACGCTTCCACGTGGGACACCCGCTGGCCCTACGCGCCGGCCGCACCGCCGTGCCGGCCGCCCACGCTTCCACGTGGGACATCGCGCCGGCCCTACGCGCCGACCGCACCGCCGTGCCGGCCGCCCACGCTTCCACGTGGGACATCGCGCCGACCGCACCTGCCGTGCAGCCCGTGGCGAGCGCCCACGCTTCCACGTGGAAGATCGCGCCGGCCGCACCGCCGCGCCGGCCGCCCACGCTTCCACGTGGGACATCGCGCCGCCCCCCCGCCAACGCTTCCACGTGGGGCATCGCGCCGCCCGCCAACGCTTCCACGTGGGACATCGCGCCGCCCGCCAACGCTTCCACGTGGGACATCGTGCCGGCCGCGTCTGCCGCGCAGCCCGCGCCGAGCGCTCCCGCGTGGAACATCGCGCCGGCGCTGCGCGCCGCCCGCCCACGCTTCCACGTGGGATATCGCGCCGGCCGCACCGCCGTGCCGGCCACCCGCGCTTCCACGTGGGACATCGCGTGACCCGCACGCAGCGCGCCCCGACGAGGCCCCCGCAGGTCGCGAGCGGCACGTCGGTCACGATGGTGGCTCCGAGGACGTGGCCGCCGGTCCGTCGGGCGCGCCGGCGCCGGCGTCGAACACGTCCACCACACCGGCGTCGACCGCCAGGTCGATCGCCACGCCGGCCGGCGGCGGCGCGCCACCGCCGGCAACGCACAGCGCCACGGTCGCCGGCCCCGCCGCGGTCACACCCGGACGGGCGACGGCGGTCGCGACCAGCACGACCACGACGCAGGGGAGGTTGACGTAGGCCAGGTTGAACCAGGCGCCGAGCGCGACGCTCAGCGCGCTGTCGAGCGCGCACCACGCGAGCACGCTGGTGACCACCGCCCGGCGCACCCACGCCGCGCCGGGCGCGCGGCGCGCCGCCCACCCCAGCAGCAGGAAGTGCGCCGCGATCGTCCCACCGATCGGGCCCGCCACGAAGCGCAGCCACAGGTCCGCCTCGGGCGACGCCGGCGCGCCGACCCAGCGATCGAGGCCCGCGCCCCACGCCGCGAACCCACCCCAGCGCGGCGCCACCGCGACCATCAGCCCGAGCCCGACGTTGGCCCAGCACACCAGCTCCAGCGCCCACCAGCCCCGCGGCCGCGCGCGCGGCACCGGCGCTGTCGGAGCGCGGTGGCGCCGCAGCATCGCCAGCAGCGATCCGGCGCACACCAGCGGCGCGCCGTTCACCAGCACCACGTTGGCCGGCGCGCCGACCGCCAGCGACACGCCGGAGTCGACGAGCCACCACAGCGCCAGCGCCGCCACCGACGCACGCCAGGCCCACGTGTGGCCTGCGGCCAGCGGCCCGCGCGCCAGCCACCAGGCCGTCAGCCACTTGCCGACGATCGACGCGCCCAGGATCGCGTCGGTGAGCCGGGCGAGGCGGGTGACGTCGGGTGGCAGGCGCGCGGCGCCAAACAGATCGTGCGCGACGGCGCCGCGCCACCATCCGAACAGCGGAGTCGCGCCAGCCAGCGCGAGCGCCACGCCGAGGCCGACGAACCCGAGGCAGACGCGCTGATACGTACGGAGCACCCGACCGACGTCCATGAGGTCATCGTGCCGACGCCGCGGCGATCCGTCACCTCGCCGTCGGATCCCAGGCTTCACCCACGATCACGCGTACCTGCGCGGTGGCAGCGGC
The DNA here is from genome assembly GCA_016707895.1 of Myxococcales bacterium. GTDB lineage: Bacteria > Myxococcota_A > Polyangia > Haliangiales > Haliangiaceae > UBA2376. The sequence goes on from JADJGV010000011.1 coordinate 71,451, forward strand.
GCACACCTCAGATCTCCGCGCGCGATCACGGCCCCGCCGGGCCGGCGCACGCCGCGTCCTCGGGGTGCGCGGCACAGTAGCGCATCATGCACGCCACCGGCGTGGCCGCGTCGCAGCCGCGCGCGCACTGATCCGACGACCACGCGTCGATGCACTCCCACCACGCGATGTCCTCTTCGAGGCAGCCGGCGCGATCCCACAGGTCGACGTGGGCCGGGCAGTCGAAGTGGGCGTTGGTCGGGCAGCCCCAGGCCAGGAACGTCGCGTGGGCCTGCTGGCAGATCTGGACGTCGTAGTCGTGGCGCGAGGCGGTCGCGTCGTCCGCGCCGCCGTCGTCGTGCACGACGATGCACGCGGGCACCAGGTTCAGGGTCAGCGCGATCAGCGCCACTCGCAGCGAGGGTGAAGGCATGGCGCGAAGATGACGACGTCGACCGCGGCGCGCACCTCGCGCCGCGGCGCGCCAGAACGCGGCTGATCACGCTGAACTGCCCGCGCCCGCCGGGGCTCACCTCGCGTTGGTGACGAACGCCAGGCACAGCGCGACCAGCTCGCGCTCGAGCGAGCCATCGGCCACCAGCGCCGCGCGCGACTGCAACGCGTCCTCGACCACGCGGGTGCAGGCGACCGTCATGACGTAGGCCACCAGGGCCGGATCGCGCCCACCCAGGCGCGCGCGGTGCATGCTCAAGAGCGCGGTGGCCGCGAAGATCACGCGGTCGAGCTCCTCGCGCACCGCCGCGTGTTCGGTCACGCGCCCGACGTGGCGGAACAGCTCGGTGTAGGCCGGCGCGTCGGCCGCGAACCAGCCGACCAGGAACCGGACCGCGGCGGCGATCGCCTCCTCGAGCGGCAGCGTCGCGATCGTCGCCAGCTGCGTGACCATCGCGTCGTGGCCAGCGCGCGCGCGCCGCTCGATCGCCTCGCGCACGGCGACGTCCTTCGACGCGAAGTACTGGTACACGCTGCCGACGCTGACGCCGGCCCGCGCGGCGATGTGGTCGGTGCTGACGTGCTCGAGGCCGCGCTCCGCGGCCAGCTCGACCGTGGCCTGCACGATCGCGTCCACCAGGGCACGCGAGCGCTCCTGGCGCGGCCGCCGGCGCCGACCATCGGCGCGCTTGGGGCGCGCGGGGCATGACCTCGATGGTCGCGGCCCGCCGAGGCCTACTCGTTGACCGTGACCTTGATCATCTTCACCGGGGTGCGCGGGCGGTCGCGCTGATCGGTCGGCGTGGTCTCGATCTTCTTCACGATGTCCAGGCCGGCCGTCACCTTGCCGAACACCGGGTGCTTCGACTGGCCGGGGCTGAACCAGTCGAGGAAGCTGTTGTGCTTGGTGTTGACGAAGAACTGGCCGCCGCCCGAGTTGGGCTGGCCGGTGTTGGCCATCGACAGCGTGCCGATCTCGTTGGACGCCTTGAACGCCGGCGGGTGCTCGTCCTGGATGCGGCCGAACGGCGAGTTGCCGGTGCCCGCGCGCGGGCTGTTGGGGTCCTTGGAGAACTCGCAGCCGAACTGGATCATGAAGTCGGCGATGACGCGGTGGAAGTGCAGCCCGTCGTAGAAGCCGCTCTTGGCCAGCTTGATGAAGTTGCCGGCGGTGATGGGCATCTGCTCGAGGTAGATCTCGGCGGTGAAGGTGCCCAGGGACGTCTCGAAGGTCGCGGTCGGGTTCGCCATGGGCCGTTGGTAACACGGGTTCTGGCGAAAGACAGCGGGCGGTCGGTGGGTTAGATATCCGGCATGAAGCTCACCGTGCTCGCCGCGTCGCTCGCCCTCGCCCTCGCCGCTTGCGGCGGCAAGTCGGCCCCCACCACGCCCACCAACACCGGCGGCGACGACGGCGGTCGGATCGCCGCGCCCGGCACCGTGCTCGGCGATCCCGCGGTCTACGCCAAGGCCAAGGCGTCGACGATCGCGCTGCCGGCCGGCTACGACCAGACGATGCTGTGCGAGGGCGCGGCCACGCTCGGCGAGCTGATGACCGCGTGGGAGGCCGACCTCGGCGGCGCGATCAACGCCAGCTGCGACGGCGCCAAGTGCCGGGTCGACGTGGCGTCGAAGCCCGACCCCGCGTGCGACGCCGCGACCGACATCGAGGGCTGCGACGGCTCGGCGATGATGCTCGAGTTCGAGGTCGACGACGCCGGCGCGATCGTCCCGACGTCGCTGATGTGCATGGCCGCGGGCTGAACTGGATACCTGGGAAGGCCGCCGCGCCGCGGCGTGCTACCACCGACCGATGGACGGTCGGTTCGTCGTGGGGCTGCCGTTCGCGATCGGCGCGATCGCGGTGTTCGTGGTGCGCCCGGCGATCAGCGATCGAACGCCAGGGCGATCAGCGCGAGGATGCGCCTGGCCTCGGGGTCGGTGACGTTCTCGTCGATGAAGCCGTGGACGAACGGCTGCACCTGGGCCAGCAGCGCGAGCGAGTCGCCGCCGGCGGCGCGGTCGAGATCGTCGAAGCTGACGATCCGCGGCGACCGGCCGGTGCCGCGCTGGAAGAACTGCCCGATCAGCGCCGCGTGGAAGACCACGTTGACGATCGCGTCGGCGCCGCCGAGCTCGACGTCGTGGGCGCTGATGTACTGGGTGATCGCGGACTGGGCCTGGACGAAGCCGCCCACCAGCACCGCGGCGTAGTTGGGGTCGCTCATCTTCTTCGACGCCTCGGCGACGACCGCGGTGACGGCTTCTTTCGGTAGCGGCATCAGGGCTCCTCGGGGATGGCGGTGATGGGTGGCGGCGTGGCGGCGAAGCGGCACAGCGCCTCGGCGGTGAGCGCCGCGACCTGCGCGGCGAGGCTGGTGCAGAAGGCCAGGCGGCGTGGCCCGGCGAAGTCGCCGAGCGGGCGCACCAGGTTGTTGCAGATGACGTCGGGAGAGGCGCCGCGATCGATGCCCGCGGCGGCCGCCTGATACCACGTGATCGCGCCGCGCAGCGCGGCCGTCACCGCGCCGGTGGGGTCGGGATCGCCGAGCAGCTCGCCGAGCACGTGCTCGCCGGCGCGCAGCGCGCCGCAGGTGCCGGCGCCGGTGATGCCGCCGCGGCGCAGCACCTGGTACGGCGCGGTCGGGCGGCCGAAGACCTCGGCCACCGCGATGCCGCAGCTGCGGTGGGCCACCCGCACGCCCTCGTACAGCGTGTGCGCGGTCGCACGCGCGCGCGCCACGTAGGCCTGCTCGACGGGGTCGAGCGGGCGGGTCGCGGGGTCCTGCCTGGACTCGACCATGGGGTGATGCTACTGCCGAGGCGAGCCCTGATGGAACCCGCGATGCCTCGAGACCGCGCCCGCTTCGTCCGGCGCGCCGCGTTCGTCTCGCTGGCGTTGCACGGCCTGGCGCTGTGGGGCCTCGCGTCGAGCGGCCGGTCGCGGCCGCCGCGGCGGCCGCCAGCGTTCGCGGTCGATCTGGCCCCGCCGCCGCCCAAGGCCGAGAAGCTGGCGCCGGAGCTCGAGGACCGGCCGGCGCCGGCCACGACCGCCGCGACCGATCCCGGGCCGCCGCTGCCCACCGAGCCGGCGCCGCCGATCGAGGGCCTCGGGCTGGCCGACGCGGGCGTCGACGCCGCGCCGGCCATCGACGCCGGACGCCGCCGCCGCGACGCGGGGCTCGACGCCGCCGAGCCGTGGGACGCCGGCGTCGACGCCGAGCTGGCCGACGCCGGGGTCGGCCCCGGCGGGGCGGCGGCCGAAGGCGACGCCGGGGGGGTCGCGGCGGTCGCTGACGGCGGGCTCGGGGATGGCGGCGCGGGCATCGCGAGCGCCGCGCTCGACGGCGGCAGCGGCACCGTCCAGGCCGATCCCGCCGGCGACGTGACCGCCAAGCCGTCGCCGGGCACCGCCTCGGACCTGCGGCGGTTCTTCCCGCCGGGGCACCAGGTCAGCGTGCTGGTGCGGCTCGATCGGCTGCGCGACACCGAGTGGGCGCCGCGGGTCGACGCGATCTTCGCGCCGATGCCCGACTACCGCGCGCTGGTCGGCGGCACCGGCGTGGCGCTGACCGACACCTTCGAGACGCTGGGGATCTCGACGCCCGAGCCGGCCGACGCCACCGCCACGACGCTGGTGGTGCGGGCCCGGCCGGCGCCGGCCGCGCTGCGCGACCTGCTCGACGCCGACGACGGCCCGGTCGCGTGGTCGCCGGTGGTCGGCGGCGCGCTGGGGCGGCGGGCGCCGTCGCCGCGGCTGTTCCCCGGCGACCACCGCGTGTTCTTGCAGTGGCGCCTGGGCTGGACCGCGCTGGCGCAGCCGATCGATCTGCGCGGCCTGCTGGCGCCGCGCGGCGGGCCGCTCGACGTCGACACGCCGACCGCGACCTTGCCGGTGTGGCTGCAGCGGGTCGCCGATCTCGAGGCCGAGGCCGGCGAGCCCACCGGCCCGGCGCTGATGGCCACCGCGTCGGGCATCTTCCCGCGCTCGCTGCCCATCCCCTACGGCAGCGGCGGCGACCTGCCGGGCCCGGACCGCGCCACGGTCACGCTCGAGCTCGATCCCCAGGGCTTCCTGGTCCGCGGGAATGTCCGGTTTCCGGACGAATCGGCGGCGGCGACCGCGGCCGACCTGATCATGCGGCTGCGGCTGCAGATCCTCGACGATCGCGTCACCGCGTTCGCGCTCGGCCAGGCCGGCGCGCTCAACGCCATCAAGGGCCTGTCGATCGAGCGCACCGGGCGCCGGCTGGCCTTCGCGACGTCGATCAGCGTCGCCGACGCCCGCAACTTCCTGACCGTGGTCGCGACCATGGTCGACGGCTACTTCGCCAGCCGCCGCGCGCCGCCTTGAATCAGGGGCGGCGACGACGCACACTCGAGGCGTGCGCAGCGCCTCGGAGCCCGGGCCGGTCGATGGCCCCGCCGGTCCCCCGTGGGGCGGGCGCCGCGTCGCGGGTCGGTTGGCCGCGGGCTGCGCGAGCGGGTTGGCCGCGGCGCTCGCCCTCGCCGCCGCCTGCCGGCCGGTCGGCACGCCCCCCCTGGCGCCGGCCGGCGACCCGCGCGACGACGGCGTCGGCGTGCTCGCGCGGATGTCGCACCAGGTGCGGCTCGACGGCGCCGGCGACGAGGCCGGCGACTCGGGGTACCGCGACTACCTGCCCGATCGCGACCGGTCCGAGGACAGCGACCCGCTGGCCTACGCCGGCTATGGCTACGGTGGGTTCGGCTACGGCGGGTTCGGCTACGGCGGCGATGGCTACGGCGGCCTCGGCGGGCTGGCGCTCGGCTACGGCGCGCCCCCGCCCCCGCCGGCGTCGACGTACGAGGCGGTCGGCTTCGGCGACCTCGGCCGCATCGAGGGCACGCTGACCTGGGCCGGCAGCGCCGGCGTGGCCTGGCCCGCCGACTGCGCGCTGGCGCGGACCGCGGTGCGCGGCGCGCCCGTGGCCGGCGCGGTCGCGTACCTCGACAAGCTCGAGCGCGGCCGGGCGGGCATGGTGCAGACCACCGCGGTGCTGACCGCCACGCCGTGCGGGCTCGCCCCCGCGGTGCAGCTGGTCAGCCCGGTGCCCGCGGTCGTCACGATCGAGAGCCACCGCAGCGCGGGCGTGATCCTCACCGCGCGGGCCATCAGCGACGAGCAGGTCGAGCTCGACCCCGGCGGCCGAGTCGAGCTGGCGCTGGATCGCCCCGGCCCCACCCGCGTGTCGGGGGCGGGGTTGGCGCCGGCGTGGCTGTGGGCGCTGCCGCACCCGTACTACGCCGTGACCGACGCCCGCGGGCGCTTCGTCCTGGACGACGTCCCGCCTGGCAGCTACACGCTCGTCGTGTGGGCCGCCCCGCTGGCCACGGCGGTCGGCGCCGATGGGCCGACCTGGTCGGCGCCGATCAGCGAGAAGCACACGGTGGTCGTGCGCGCCAGCGGGACCGCCGCCGTCAGCTACGCCCTGACGCCGCCATGAGCTGAGCGCGGCGCGCGCGGCGCGGAAGGGGTGCGGCGAGCCCGATCGCGGCGGGAGTGGACGGAACCGGACAGCCGGGCGTGTCCGGGCCGTGGCCGGATTCCGGCCATTTGTCCGGCGAACCGGACGGATTCGTCCGAGATTCGGACACGAACCACGAGAGATCGCGGGGTTGGCGTAGGCACGCGGGTTGAAAGGGGCGAGCGCACACCCGACGGCACCCGCCGTCATCTCAACCAGGAGTCAACGTCATGAGTTTCGCGACCGCAGGCAGTGGGTTTGGCAACAAGGGGCGCATGTTCAAGGTGCTGTGCCCGATCGAACGGAAGGACGGGAGCACGCACTGGCTGCGGATCGGCTCCGGCTTCCCCAACAAGGACCAGTCGGTCAACATCTACCTCGACGTCCTGCCCGTCAACCTCAAGCTCCAGCTGCGCGAGCTGGACGAGGAGGACCTGCAGCCGCGGGCCAAGCGGGCCAGCGCGACCACCGGCGAGGCGACGAGCCGCCCGGGCGAGGCGCTGCCGTTCTGAACCCGCGACGCGGCGCCGCGCGGCGCGAGCTCGTCGCCGCGCGGCCGCCGCACCCCAACCACGTTCAACACCAGGAGACCTCCATGACCACGATCGAGACTCGTTCCCTCGCTCCCGCGCGCCGGCTCGCCGGCCGCACCCTCCCGGCGCTCGTCCTCGCGGCGTGCGCGTTGCTGTGGCTGCAGCCGCGCCCCGCCGCGGCGGCGCCCCCCGCGGTGGCAGCGGCGGCGGCCGACGACGGCACCGACGCGCCGACCGGCCGCAAGGCGACCAGCGGCAAGCTCAACCTCAACACCGCGACCGCCGAGCAGCTCGAGCTGCTGCCCGGCGTCGGGCCGGCCAAGGCCGAGCGCATCATCGCGTTCCGGCAGAAGCACGGCGCGTTCAAGCGGGTCGCCGATCTGCGGCGCGTGAAGGGCTTCGGCCGCAAGACGCTCAAGAAGCTCGAGCCGTTCCTCGACATCAAGGGCGAGACCACGCTGACCGCGCCGAGCGACTGATCCCCCTGGGAAGGTTTGTCGGCCGCGCGCGGCGTCGCACCATGTGGGTGCGGCTGCGCGCGAATCGGGTGCCCGCGGCGCCGAGCCGGCGCGGCGCCGCGCTATATGATCGTCGCATGACCGACTCTGTGGGCATGCGGGTGGTTGGCACCATCCGGACCATCGAGTTGTACGCGGCGATGGCGAAGTTCCACAGCGTCGCGCCGCGGCAGGTCGCGCGGATCGTCCTCGAGATCGAGCAGGCCATCGACGAGGATGGCGGCGAGATCAACGTCGACAACCTGGCGGGGATGCACTTCCAGGGGCCGCCCGAGCTGGTGCCGCTGTTCGGGCCGGGCGACCGCGTCCAGATCGTGACGACCACGTCGAGCGGCATGCACATCGCCAGCATCAAGCCTGCGCCGCTCTCGTGACGGCGCCCGCGCCGCCGACGAGGGCGCTGCCACGACGGCGTTGACCGAGGCGCCTCAACCGAGCAGCAACCAGGCGCCGCGGGCCATGATCATCAGCCCGACCGCGCCGAGCGCGAGCGGCGCCAGCCAGCCACGCGGGCGCCGCGCACGCGGGCGCCGCGCACGCGCCGCGAGCGCCGCCAGGGCCGCGAAGTAGCCAGCCGAGCCCAGCACCACGCCCGACGCCGCCGCGACGGCCGCGGCCAGCGACGGCAGCGCGACCGCGGCCGCGACCGCGAGCCAGGCGGTCAGGGCCGCCGGGTTCGGCAGGGTCAGCGCGAGGCCAAACCAGAACGGCCGCGCCGGGACGCCGGGCTGGGTCGCGGCGGGCGCCTGCCCCCGACGTCGTGACGCGAGCGCGGCGATGATCAGCAGCGCGCCCGCGCCCAGGGACAGGGCCGCGCCGAGCCGAGGCCGGTGCGCGACGATCGCCGCGAGGCCGGTGAAGGCGGCGGCGGCGTGGACGCCGTCGGCGACCGCGCCGCCCAACCCGATCCGGGTCGCCGGCGCGCGGCCCGCGGTCGCGGCCGTCGCCACCACGGCGACGTTCACGACGCCGAGCGGGAGGCCGGTGACGACGCCGAGCGCGACCCCGAGCGCCGCGGCCTCGATGACGTCGCTCACCACTCGATGACACCGAGGTCGACGTCCTTGGTCGCCTCGATGATGATGTCCCAGCGCTTGGCCTTGCCCTTCGGGCCGACCGCCTTGATCTGGTGGGGGCCCGGCTCGAGCAGGTAGCGGATCAGGGGGGCCTCCTTGATGCGCTGGTGATCGATGTAGATCACGGCCTTCTTGTCGGAACCGATCGAGAAGAACCCGTAGCGCGCGAGCGCCGCGATGTCGGCGCGGGTCTGATCGGCGTCGATCTCGGCGTCTGCCAGATCGGCGTCTCGCGGATCGACGCCGGCGTCGACGACCGCGCCGGCCGCGACCGCCGCGGTGGTCGCGGGAGCCGCGCCGGAGCCTCGGCCCAGGGTGTACGCCAAGCCGGCGATCGCCAGCACGGCGACGATCGCCACCGTCAGCCGCACCGCGCGACGCCGGCGATCGCGCAGCAGGTCGGTCGACGGATCGGCGAGATCGATCATCGCGACCCCGGCCGGCGCCGTGGCCAGGCTCGACGGGGGCGGCGTGATGAACACCGAGGCCGACGGGCCGGGCGCGGCCGCACGCCCGCCCTTGGCCACCGGGGTCCGATCCAGGAAGTCGCCGTCGTCGCTGGCCAGGTCGCGGATGTTGGCGACCGGGGTCGGCGCGTGGCTCGCGCCGGGGCCGGTGAGCGGCGCGGCGTCGGCGTCGAGCCGCTCCGCCTCCTTCACCAGCGCGTCCTTCGCGGCCAGCTCGTCGGCGAAGTCGCGCGCGAGCATCGCCTTGATCTCGGCTGGCGCGGCCGGCCCGCCGATGCCCGCCGAGGCGGCGATGATCGCCTCCTTCATGGCCACCGCGGTGGCGAAGCGCGCGGCCGGATCGCGCGCCAGCGCGCGGGTCAGCACCGCGACCAGGGGCGCCGGCAGGTCGGCGCGCCGATCGCGGATGTCGGGGATCGGCTCCTCGGTGATCGCCTTGAACGTGAGGAAGTCGCTGTCGCGATGGAAGAGCCGCCGGACCGAGAGCAGCTCGTACATCACCGCGGCGAGCGCGAAGACGTCGCTGCGCCGGTCGAGCGGCTTGCCGAGGATCTGCTCGGGCGACATGTACGCGTTCTTGCCCTTGACCGTGCCGGTGCGGGTCTTGGAGTTCGCGCCGCGGGCCTTGGCGATGCCGAAGTCGAGCAGCTTCACGGTGCCGTCGGCGGTGAGCAGGATGTTCGGCGGCGACACGTCGCGGTGGACGACGCCGAGCGGGTGGCCGTCGGCGCCGCGGGCCTCGTGCGCGGCCTCGAGGCCGTCGCACGCCTGCACCATCAGGCCGGCGACGATGCGCGCGTCGAGGAACTGCCGCCGCTTGGCGAGCTGCGACAGCATCCGCGACAGCGCGACGCCGTGCAGGTACTCCATCACGATGAACCACACGTCGCCGACGTGGCCGAGCTCGTGGACCTTGCAGATGTTGGGGTGGGCGAGCTGCGACGCCAGGTTGGCCTCGTCGCGGAACATCGTGACGAAGTGCTCGTCGTCTGCGAGGTGGGTGAGGATCCGTTTGACCACCTGGACCGGCTGCCCGACCCCCTGCTTGCGCGCCAAGAAGATCTCGGCCATGCCACCCGTGGCCAGCTTGGCCAGGAGCTGGAACTCGCCGAGCACGCGGTCCCGCGGGGCCGCGACCGGCGCGGTCACGGCGAGCCCCACGCAGGCGCGACCGGGCAGATCACGGCAGCAGTATATCCCGCCGGGGCCCGATCCGCGCACGCGGCCCAGGTCACGCCGGGCCCCTGTGGTCGAGGTAGGCCTGGGTGAGGGCCGCGGCCGCCGCCAGTGACCGGCCGAGGTCGTCGACGATCACCCGCTCGATCCGGCCGCCGACCAGCCGGACGTCGACGTCGACGGTGCCGTCGTAGGTCCGCAGCACCTCGCCCGGGCTGGTGGTGACCAGCTGGTAGCGCGCGGCGATCCGCGCGCGGCCATCGAGCAGCCGCGGGCGGATGTCGAAGTCGATCCGGTCCGCGGCCTTCACCCAGACGATGGTCTCGTCGAACGACAGATCGCCGCGCACGACCGCCCGCACGACCGCGGGCAGCTGGCGCCGCGGGAACACCCGGCTGACCCGTCGCCGCTCGGTGGGCCCATCGACGTCCTCGAGGATGTCCCGCCGGGCGATGTCGGTGGCCCGATCTTGCTCGTCGCGGTGCGCGTCATCGAAGTACGCCGCCAGCACGGCGGCTGGCGTCGCCGCCCGGAAGCGATGCTCGAAGTGAAACGGCGTCCCCATCGCGTGACGCCGGGTCATAACACTGCCGGCGCCGCGCGGCAGCCCACGGTGCGACCCAGCCGCGACTGGTCCGGCCGGTCGGAGCGCCCTGTCACGATCCGGTCATGCCAGCCACCGGCCGTATGCCCGATCGCTGTTCGGGTCGTGGCGCACCGCCCTGCGGGGGCCGCGTAGCCTCGGCGCTCGATGTCGTCTGTCCCCTCATCCGCGCCCCAGGCTGAGCTCGATCGCGTCCGCTGGATCGACACCATCCCGTACTGGAGCGTCCACCTGGTCGCGGTGGCGGGGATCGCCCTGCTCGGGTTCTCGTGGTCGGGCGTCGCGCTCGCAGCGATCTCGTACGCGGTGCGCATGTTCGGCATCACCGCCGGCTACCACCGCTACTTCTCGCACCGCACGTTCAAGACCAGCCGCGTCGGCCAGCTCGGCTTCGCGCTGCTGGGCGTGATCTCGACGCAGAAGGGCCCGCTGTGGTGGGCCGCCCACCACCGCAACCACCACAAGTACAGCGACCAGCCCGAGGATCTGCACTCGCCGCGGCAGCGCGGCTTCTGGTGGTCGCACATGTTCTGGATCCTGGTGCGCCGCCACCAGCACGCCGACCACACCAAGGTCAAGGACCTCGCCGCGTTCCCCGAGCTGCGCTTCATCGACCGCTTCGAGATCCTGTTCACCATCGCCTACGCGGCGGCGCTGTACCTGATCGGCGGCACCCACGCGCTGATCTGGGGCTACTTCGTCTCGACGGTCGTGCTGTGGCACCTGACCTTCACGATCAACTCGCTGGCCCACGTCTGGGGCGCCCGCCGCTACCCGACCTCCGACGACAGCCGCAACAACCCGCTGCTGGCGATCCTGACGCTGGGCGAGGGCTGGCACAACAACCATCACCACTACCAGCGGTCGGCGCGCCAGGGCTTCTACTGGTGGGAGGTCGACCTGTCGTTCTACGGGCTCAAGGTGCTGGAGCTGTTCCGGATCGTCTGGGACGTGCAGGGCGTGCCACGGCACGTGCGCGACCAGACCGCGGCGCCCAACCGCGCGCGGCTGGACGTCGAGGCCGAGGACGGCACCAGCGCCGCGGCGTGACGGCGCCGCCGGCCCGGTCATTCGGGCAGGCTTGACGCGGGCCCCGGGGATGGTTCTCTTGGGCCCCATGACCGATCCAACGCTCACCTCCGCCGACGCCGCCGACGACGTCGCGGCGATGCGCGCCCTGCTCGAGGGCGCCGCGTCCGCGAGCCTCACCGCCGAGGTCCCGCTCGACGACTTCATGCGGGCCGCGTGGCTCGCCTACACCGGGGCCCGCCCCGGCATGCGCGACGCCCTCGAGGTCGAGGCGATGCGGACCCGCCTCGACGAGCTCCGCGCCCGCGGCCAGCTCGCGCTGGCGTGACCGCGGCTCCGCCAGCCCGGCCGGCGCCCGACCGCCGCGGGTGCGTGGCACCTCAGGTGTCCCCGAGCACCTTGCGGATGGCGGCGGACAGCGCCTGCAGGTCGAACGGCTTGGCCACGAAGACGTAGCGCCCCGAGGCGCCGAGGTCGTCGTGGAGATCCCCGCCGTGGTTGCCGCTCATCAGGACGACCGGCACGTCGGGGCGCAGCCGCCGCATGCCGACGTAGGTCTCGACGCCGCCGAGCCTGGGCATGCTGAGGTCGACCAGCACCAGCGCGTAGGCCGTGGGGTCCTCCTCGAACTGCGCGAGGCCGACGTCGCCGTCGCTCGCGAGATCGACCGAGAACCCGAGGCGCTCGAGCGCCGCCTGGCACAGCGTCCGCACCGCCGGCTCGTCGTCGATCACCAGGCACCGCCCGTGCCCGCGCCAGGCCAGGCCAGCGCCGCGGGCCCCCGCGACCCTCGGCATCGGCGGCAGCGCCGGCAGGTAGACGCGGAAGCGGCTGCCGCGCCCAGGCGCGGAGTCGAGCGTCAGCACGCCGCGGTGCGTGCGCAGGATCCCGCGCACGGCGGCGAGGCCGAGCCCGCGGCCGGTGAACTTGGTGCTGAAGAACGGCTCGAAGATCCGGTGCTGGTCCGCCGGCGCGATGCCCGCGCCGGTGTCGGCGACCTCGACGAACGCGAACGGCCCCGGCGCCGCGTCCTCGGCCAGCGCCGCGGCGGCGAGCTCGGCGGGCCCCAGCTCGACGACGCCGGTCCGCACCGCGATCTCCCCCTCGGCCGCGCCGATCGCCTCGCCGGCGTTGATCACGAGGTTCATCACCACCTGCCGCAGCTGCACCGCGTCGGCGTTGACCGAGGCCCCGCCGCTGGTCAGCTCCAGGCGCAGCGCCGCGCGCTTGTTCACCGTCGACGCGATCAGCTGCGCGGTCTCCCGCACCAGCTGGCTGAGGTCGACCCGCGCGACCAGCGTGGTGCCGCGCCCGGCGTACGCCAGCAGCTGCCGGCACAGCTCGGCGGCCCGCTCGGCGGCGGTGCGGATCCCCATCACCAGCGACAGGTCGCGCGCGTCGACGGTCTCGAGCAGCAGGCTGGCCGAACCGAGCACGCCGGTCAGCAGGTTGTTGAAGTCGTGGGCGATGCCACCGGCCAGGACCCCGAGGCTCTCGGTGTGCTGCGCGCTGGTCAGCTTGCGCGCGACCTCGGCCCGTTCGTGCTGCAGCCGCAGGCGCTCGGAGATGTCGGCGATGTGGGCCAGCACCTGGACGCCGTCGGCGGCCTCGCTGGTCGACAGCGCGACCTCGATCGGGAACGTCGTTCCGTCGGCGCGCCGCCCGCACACCTCGCGCCCCTGCCCCATCCGCCGCGGCGCCATCGTCTCGCCGAAGCCGGCGCGCAGCGCCGGGTGGAGCGCGCGGCTGGCCTCGGGCACCAGCTCCTCGATGCTCATCCCGATCAGGCTCCCCACGGGGTACCCGAACATCCGCGCCGCGCCGTCGTTGGCCAGCGTGATCTGCCCGCCGGCGTCGGCGGCGAGCACCGCCAGCGGGGCGCCCTCGATCATCGATCGCAACTGGCGCTCGCGCCGGGCGAGCTCGGCATTGGCCAGGTACCGCTCCGTGACGTCGATCCCGACCGCGATCACGCCGCGGACCTCGCCGTCGACCTCGTGGGGCACCAGCGCGACCTGGAACACCTGGCGCCGACCGTCGCGGTCGACGACGTCGCGCTCGTAGTCCTGGCGCTCGCCCCGCATCGCCGCCCGCAGCGCGGGCTCGGCGTTGCCGGCCTGCACCGTCGACAGCAGGTCGTGCAGGCCGCCGCCCTCGGGCGCGTCGACCTGCATCATGCCGCGCGCGATCCGGTTGGCGAACCGGCACCGCAGCTCGCGATCCCAGTAGGCGAGCGACGTCGGCACGTTGTCGGCGATCGCGCGGACGAACGCCTCGCTGGCGGCGAGCTCGGCGGTGCGCGCCGCGACCCGCGCCGCCAGCTCGACGTTCTCGTCGCTGACCGTCCGCCGCTCGTGCTCGAAGCTGCTGACGTCGTAGACGACGGTCACCACCCCGACCACCTCGCCGGCCACGGCGTGCGGCACCGACGTGACCTCCATCATGCGGGTCCGGCCGTCGGGCGCGACGCCCTGCCGGGCGAACCGGCGCGGCTCCCCCGCCAGCACGTCCCGCATCAACGCCTCGCCGATCGCGAGGCGGTCGCCGTCGAGGATGTCGCGCAGCCGCTTGCCCCGCACCGGCTGTCCACCGAACAGCCAGACGTCGTAGGCGCGGTTCGAGAAGCGACAGACGCCGTCGCGACCCCAGTAGGACACCATGACCGGCAGGTGGTCCGCGATCACCTGCAGCAGTTGTCGTTCGCCATCGAACTCCACCAGTCGCCTCCCAGCGTGAAGGGCTACAACCCGGCGCGGCTCCTGACCCACCAGACGACGTCAGCCAACGCCTGCTTCTCGAGCTTCTCGAGCAACGACCGCACCTGGCTCTTCACGGTGTTCTCGCTGATGCCCATCACGTCGGACAGGCGGCTGCGCGGGATGCCCTCGCTGGCGAACGCCAGGATCTGGCTCTCGCGGAGCGACAGCTTGTACTGGCTCGACACCTCGTTCACCACCACCGCGAGCTTCTCGCGATCGCCGTACTGGCTGCCCGACAGCGTGCGCTGGACGAACTGCGCCAGGTTCTCGGAGAAGAACGGCTTGCACACGAACTCGACCCGCAGCGCGTGCGCGCGGTTGATCGTCGCCGGATCGTTGGAGCCGGTGAGGATCAGCACCGGCAGGTTGCGATCGCGCTGCCGCAGCGACTCGACGACGTCGAAGCCGGTGCCATCGGGCAGGTTGATGTCGACCACCGCCGCCGCGATCTCGACGCGGTTGTCGATCACCTCGAAGGCGGCGTCGAGCGATGTCGTCATCAGGACGTCGAAGTACGCGCGGGTGCCGCGCTGCAGTGAACGCCCGAGCGCCGGATCGTCCTCGACGATGAGCAGCTTGGGTTTGCCCGTCGCGCCCGGAGTCGTCTGCGAAGCCTCAGCGTTCATGCTCACCCTTTGTGCCACAGGTCGGCCAAATGGTCGATGTATGTGTGGACAACCTCATGCCACCCCGGCGGGGTGATGCCGTCGAGAATCACGACAGGAGCGCGGCGATCAGCACGCCATACAGCCGCAACAACGCCGACACGTCGGGATCGCGGAAGCGCAGCTCGAGCCCGAGCACCGCGTCGCGGCCGTAGTGGAGGCCCGAGAAGGTGTGCGGTTCCGGGCTGCTCGGCCCGATCGGCAGATCGGTGCTGGGGTTGAGCGCGTCGTCGACCCCGGCCGTCACGTACATCGCGCGGAACACCTGCAGTGCCGCGATCAGCTTGATTCGCGGCAGGCTGGAAAAATCCGACTGCATCGCATCGAGTGACATGCGCAACCGGCCCTCGCCCAGCACCGCGTCGACGCCCACCCCGAACACCGACTCGCGGAGGCCGGCGCGCACCGCCAGCGGTCCAAACCGGCGCCCCCACTGGGCCGTAAAGCGGGAGTCGTCGGTGATCCCCGCGGTCCGGGTGAACGTGCCGTCGGGCGCGGCGGTGAGCGTCGTCAGCGGCGTGCCGCCCCACGGCCCCTTCTCGATCTCGATCAGGTAGAAGGTGTCGCCCTTGGTGCCGATCTCGGCCGACACGACGAACCGCGACGACGCGCCCAGCAGGTTCCATTCGGCCCGGACCCCCATCAGCGCCTGCAGGCGATCGAGGTCGCGCGTCGCCTCGGCCAGCGCGGCGGTGGTCTCGGCCAGGTCATCGGCCAGCGCGGGATCGTCGACCAGCCGCCCCAGCCGCCCCTGGCGCCCCGGTTCGGCCGGTGCCACCTCGTCCATCAGCTCGCGGGCGGTCGCGGCGTACCCGTCGACCTGATCGAGCCCGTCGCGGGCCGCCGCCATGCCGGCGCCGAGCTCGCGCCGGAGCTGGGCGATCCGATCGCGCGTCGCCGCGGTGTCGCCGACCAGCGAGGTCAGCCGGGCGTCGACCATCGGCACGGTGGCGCGCACCCGCGCCTGGGCCCGGGCCAGCGCGTCGTCGAACGCCTGGGCCTGGGCCGCCGCCGCCGCGAGCGGCTCGGCGAGCGCGCCGTGGTTGAGCTGGTGATCGAGCACCGCCAGCCGCTCGGACAGCGGACCCGCGACCCACTGCCGGGCGCTGTCGGTGAGCTGATCGGCCGCGACCACCCGATCGACCGCCCGCGGGATCGAGCGCTCGAGCCCACGCAGCGCGCGATCGGTGGTGGCGGTCTCGAGCACGCGCGCGATCGGCTCGCCCGAGCGCAGCCGCCGGTGCTCGCCGACCGGCTGGTCGGGCTCGGGGCCGCCGGGCGAGATCTCGACGTAGTTGTCGGCCAGCGGCGACGCCGCCTTCTTCTCGATCCACGCGTCATCCCACAGCACGACGTCGTCGCGCAGCCGCAGGCTGACCTTGGCCTGGCCGTTCTCGATGCCGAGCGCGTCGATCTCGCCGACGACGATGCCGGCGATCTTGACCCGCGAGCCGACCGGCAGGCCGTTGGCGTCGCGCAGGTACGCGTAGGTGTGGAAGCCCTGGCCGTGCTTGGCCGGCCGCGCGCCGCGATACACCAGCGCCGCGCCGCCGGCGGCGACGCCGAGCAGCACGATCAGCGTGGTGGCACGCGCGACGTGGCTCACCCGCCGGAGCGTAGCACCGGGGGCCGGGCCTGGCGCACCAGCTCGACGGTGAACACCGCGAGCGCCACCCAGATGAACCCGAACGCCACCAGCTTGCGCCGCGACAGGTGCTCGCCGAGCGCGGCGAGCGCGGTGATGAACTGCCCGGTCGGCGCCAGGTACTGGAGGAAGCCGATCGTCGACAGCGGCAGCCGCCGCGCGGCGGCGGTGAACCACGCGAGCGGCACCGCGGTCACGAAGCCGGTGGCCACCAGCAGCAGGTGGGTGCGCGCGCCGCCGTGACCCAGCGCACCCTCGCCGCGGTGCGCGAGCCACGCCAGGTAGCCGATCGCCACCGGCGCCAGCACCGCGGTCTCGAGCGTCGAGCCGACCAGCGCGGGCACCGCGATGACCTTGCGGATCAAGCCGTAGGCGCCGAACGAGCCGGCCAGCGCCAGCGCCACCCACGGCACGCCGCCGCTGGTGATCGCCAGCCACACCACGCCGACCGTCGCCAGCGCGATCGCGGCCAGCGTGCCCCGCGACAGCCGCTCGCCGAGGAAGCCGACGCCGAGCGCCACCGACACCAGCGGGTTGATGAAGTAGCCGAGGCTGGCCTGCAGGAGGTGCCCCGACAAGGTCGCCCAGATGAACAAGCCCCAGTTGCCCGCCAGCAGCAGACCCGACCCGGCCAGGATCGCCATCGCCCGCGGCTGGCGCGCGGCCGCGAGCAGCGCCGGCACCTGGCGGGTCGCGACGACGAACAGCGCGAACGCCACCAGCCCCCACGCCGCCCGGTGGGCCAGGATCTCGATCGCGTCGATGCCCCGCAGTTGGTGCCAGAACAGCGGCACCACGCCCCACGTCGCGTAGGCGCCGACCCCGAGGACGAACCCCAGCCGTCGCTCACGGGCGGGGTCGCGCGGGGTCGCCATCGCTCAACCGATCGGCTTGTACTTGATGCGGTGCGGGGTGTCGGCGTCGGTGCCCAGGCGGCGGTGGCGGTCGGCCTCGTAGTCGAGGAAGTTGCCCTCGAACCACTCGACGTGGCTGTCGCCCTCGAACGCCAGGATGTGGGTCGCGATGCGGTCGAGGAACCAGCGATCGTGGCTGATGACCACCGCGCAGCCGGGGAAGTTGAGCAGGCCGTCCTCGAGCGCGCGCAGCGTGTCGACGTCGAGGTCGTTCGACGGCTCGTCGAGCAAGAGCAGGTTGCCGGCGGTGCGGATCATCTTGGCCAGGTGGACGCGGTTGCGCTCGCCGCCCGACAGCACGCCGACCTGCTTCTGCTGGTCGACGCCGCGGAAGTTGAACGACGACACGTACGCGCGCGACGCGACCTTGATGTCGCCGAGCATGATCTGCTCGAGGCCGTCGGAGATCTCCTCCCACACCGTGTGCTTGTCGCCGAGCGCGTCGCGGCTCTGGTCGACGTAGCCGAGCTTGACCGTCTCGCCGACCTTGATCGTGCCCTGGTCGGGCTTCTCGAGGCCCATGATCATCCGGAACAGCGTGGTCTTGCCGGCGCCGTTGGGGCCGATCACGCCGACGATGCCGCCGCGCGGCAGCTTGAACGACAGGTCGTCGATCAAGAGCCGGTCGCCGTAGCCCTTGCTGACGTGGTCGAAGATGACCGCGTCGTTGCCCAGGCGCGGCCCGGGCGGGATCACGATCTCGAGCGTCGGGTCGCGCGCCTCGCGCTGCGACTCGGACACCAGCTCGTCGTAGCGCTGCATGCGGGCCTTGGACTTGGCCTGCCGGGCCTTGGGCGAGCTGCGCACCCACTCGAGCTCGCGCTGCAGCATCCGCTCGCGGGCGTTGGCGGCCTTCTCCTCCTGGTGCAGCCGCTTGGCCTTGGCCTCGAGCCACGCCGAGTAGTTGCCCTGGAACGGGTGGCCCTCGCCGCGGTCGAGCTCGAGGATCCACTCGGCGACGTTCTCGAGGAAGTAGCGATCGTGGGTGATCGCCACCACCGTGCCCGGGAAGTCCTCGAGCGTCTTCTCCAGCCACTGCACGCTCTCGGCGTCGAGGTGGTTGGTGGGCTCGTCGAGCAAGAGCATGTCGGGCTTGCTCAGGAGCAGCCGACACAGCGCGACCCGGCGGCGCTCGCCGCCCGAGATCTTGGTGACGTCGGCGTCGTCGGGCGGCAGCTGCAGCGCGTCCATCGCCATGTCGATCGCGTGGTCGAGCTCCCAGCCGTTGCAGGCGTCGATCTTGTCCTGCAGGGCCGACTGCTCGTCGAGCAGCTTGGTCATCTCGGCCTCGGAGATGTCCTCGCCCATCCTCATCGACACCTCCTCGAACCGGGCCAGCAGCGCCCGGGTCGTGGCGACGCCGTCGAGCACGTTGCCGCGCACGTCCTTGGCCGGGTCGAGCTGCGGCTCCTGGGCCAGGTAGCCGACCTTGAGCCCGGGCGCCGGCATCGCCTCGCCGACGATGTCCTTGTCGAGGCCGGCCATGATCTTCAGCAGCGTCGACTTGCCGGCGCCGTTGGAGCCGATGACGCCGATCTTGGCGCCCGGCAAGAACGACAGCCAGATGCCCTTGAGGATCTCGCGCTTGGGGGGCACCACCTTGCGGAGGTCCTTCATCACGAACACGTATTGCTGCGCCATGGCGGCGGCAGTCTACGCCGGGGCGGGCCGCGGCGTAAGGGCTGGCAGCGGCGGCTGGTTGACGCGCCAGATCCGACCGGTCAGTCTGGTCAAGCAAAGGGCGGATCCATGACCTACCTCGATCTTCAGGGCACCCCCTACCTACTGCCGCAGGAAGGCGCCGCCGCGCTTTTCAGGCGGCAGCGCGACATCGAGGAGCGGATCGAGCTCTTGCGTAGCCGCGGAACGCTGACCGAGGCCACGCTGCGCAACTACTACGGCGACAAGCGCTTCGAACAGGTCGCAGAGTCGAACGCCATCGAAGGTAGTACGCTGAGCGTGGGCGAGACTGAACTCGCCGTCGTGAAGGGAGTCACGCTCACCGGGCATGATCCCAAGTTCGTCCAAGACGCGCACAACCTCGACCACGCACTGAGACGCCTTGCCGAGTTGGCCCGCGACAAGACCCCCACCAACCTGAGACAGGCCAAAGCCCTCAACGGTCTCATCTTGAACGGCGACGAGGCCTCCGGTGAGTTCAGGACATACGCGGTGCGCATCAGCGGATCGACGCACCGGCCACCTGAGACCTGGGGGCAGATCATGGACAAGATGGAGGAGTGGTCGAGGTGGTCGGGAGCGAACCCTGCGCTTTCTGCGATCGTCCGAGCAGCAGTGCTGCACGCATGGCTCGCACACATCCATCCGTTTGGTGACGGCAACGGCAGAACTGCGCGGGCGATCTCAAACCTGGAGATGATCCGCGCTGGCCTTCCGCCGATCATCATCAAGAAGACTCGCGATCGGGATCGATACCTCGACGCGTTGCGCGCCTCGGACGACGGCGACCTAGGTGCGTTCCTCGCCTTGATCGTGGACCGGGCCGAGGACGGTCTTCGGGGGCTTGAACTCGCCCGGGCCAAGAAGGAGGAGTACTCGCCAACCCTCGCCAAGATCCAGAAGCGCCAAGAAGCGGCGCTGCAAGTGTGGACGGCGGGCGTCGATCTGCTCTGGGCCTCGACGACCGCTGCGCTCGAAGAACTCGCCGAGCGAGCTGCCGGATCGGTCTCCGTACGGCGCTACCGCGACGCTCTTTCGGTCGAGGACTTCATCGCGTTGGCTCAGTCGCAGACCATCACGCAGGGTTGGGCACTACGAGTCGACATCCGCTTCCCCGCGCTTCCGCCGCTGACGCGGCTCGCGTGGTTTGGGTTTCGCTCAGCCGAGATGCGCAACGCGACCCGCGGCGAGGGTGGTCCGTCGATCTACTGGTCTGAGCCGAACCCCGCCCAGTATCCACCATGGCGCCGGCTCTCAAGCGGCGGCCCTGGCGGTGATGAACTTACGCTCGTCGGCGACACCTGGCACGTGCTTCGCGGCCATCGGCATCTGACGTTTTCGACGACGAACCTAGCCGCCCAGATCGCCCTTGGACTTGCCGAGGGGTAGTTCGCAGAGTACCGGCGCTGGCGTCGATCGCGAGGCTGCTATAGTGGCGCCCCATGTCAGAAGCCAAGGGCGGCATGTCTCGCCGCAAGCTCCTCATCGGCGCCGGCGCCGCCGCCGGCCTGGCCGGCGCCACCTGGGTGATGCGCAACCGCATCCGCACCTTCATCGACAAGAAGACGGTGCTGCCGTCGTTCTCGGCGACGCCGCCGCTCCTGCCCCACGACCCGGTCAAGGACAAGACCACCGTCCACGTCGGCAAGGGCGGCGGACCGGCGGCCAACGTCGACGCCGTGGTCGGCGCGCTGGGCGGCATGGGCAAGGTGGTTGGCGTCGACGACGTCGTCGTGATCAAGGTGTCGGCCCAGTGGTGGAACCAGGGCATGACCAACGTCGCGGCGGTCAAGCGGACCATCGAGCACATCCTCGAGATCCCGGGGTGGAAGGGCGAGATCGTCGTCATCGAGAACACCCACTTCCGCTTCCTCGACAAGGCGGTCGACGACCCGAGCCGCGGCCTGACCCGGGCCTGGACCGCGCCCAGCGTGCGCAACGTCGACGTGCCGGGGTGGACCAAGCTGGGCGATCTGATCCCGCACTTCGCCGGGCTGAAGGCGCCGGTCAGCTTCGTCGGGCTGGTCGACGGCGGCGGCAGCTCGCTGGCCGGCGACCCGTGGTTCGACCCGAGCCACGCCCACGGCGTCTACGGCGGCGACGACCGCGGGCCGATCCGCGCCGGCGAGCTCCGCGACGGCTACCACTGGGACTTCGACCAGGTGTTCCGGGTGCGGCGCAGCCGGGTCGGTCACGCCCAGACCCCGCTGACCTGGCCCCGCGTCACCAGCCCGCGGACCGGCGCGGTGATCGATCTCAAGGACGGCGTGCTGCGCAAGGACGGCGACAAGCTGGTGGCCGACGGCCGGCAGCTGCGCTTCATCAACATGACCACCGGCAACGAGCACGGCTCGACCGGCTTCACCGGCGCGTGCAAGTCGCCGATGGGCCTGGTCGACATGAGCGCCGGCGCGCTCGGCACGCACCCCAAGGCCCGGGGCTACCAGTCGGTGCACTACTTCGGCCGCACCGGCCGCCCGCACCCCGAGCGCGATCCCACCTGGCGCATGGCCGGGCCGCTGGCCTACTGGAACAACAAGGTGCGCCGCGCCGACCTGTACCTGACCTGCTGCGAGTGGGTGGCGGTGACGCCCAAGGCCGGCTACGACGAGACCGACGACATGCGCCACCACGCCGCGTGCGCGCAGCAGGTCGGCCACGTCATCGCCGGCGCCGATCCGGTGGCGATCGACGCCTGGTGCCTGCGCAACCTGATGAGCCAGTTCGACGGCAAGCACGCCGCGATGATGAAGCTCGACGATCCCGACTCGAAGGCGTCGAAGTTCCTGCGCTACTTCCGCCAGGCCGCCGGCTGGGGCACGCTCGATCCGGCGCTGGTGACGGTGGCCTGAGCGCCTCGGCGCGCGGCGAACCGCAGCCCGCGCGCCGCCGAGGGCGGCTCACGCGGCCAGGTGCTCGACGAGGATCTTGGCGCCGATCGCGATCAGCGCGAGGCCGCCGACGATCTCGAGCTTGCTGCCGAGGCGGGCGCCGACCGCGCGGCCGAGCCAGACGCCGGCGCCGGCCAGCACGGCGGTGACGCCGCCGACCACGCCGATCACCAGGCCGCCCGGCGCGGCCATCAGCGGCACGGTGACCCCGGCGGCCAGCGCGTCGATGCTGGTGGCGACCGCGAGCACCAGCAGGCCGCGCCAGGCGAACGGCGCGGCCGCGGTCGGCTCGTCGGCAGCGTCGGGGTGGAACGCCGCCCACAGCGCCTTGCCGCCCAGCGCGGCCAGGATCGCGAACGCGATCCAGTGATCGAAGCGCGCGACCACCGAGCCGAAGCGATCGCCGGCGGCCCAGCCCAGCGCCAGCATGCCGCTCTGGAAGCCGCCCGCAAGCAGCGCCACCCGCGCCGCGTCGCGCGCGCGCACCTGAGCCGCGGTCATGCCGCGGACCGCGGCGGCGGCGACGGCGTCCATGGCCAGGCCGACGGCCAGCAGCAGGGCGGCGAGCATCGGGGCGCGGACTGTACTCCAAGTCACGTGATCCACGCCGCGACATCCGGTCGCGCGCGCCTCGCGCGGCGGCCGAATGCTGGCACTATCGCGCGGTGGCGACGCCCCTGGTCATCGCCGAGCGCTTCGAGCTCGAAGAGCTGGCCGAATCCGGCGGCATGGGCTCGGTGTATCGCGCGCGCGATCGCCTGACCGGCAACCGGGTGGCGGTGAAGCTCTTGGCCAAGGCCAACCAGCGCTGGGCCGAGCGGTTCCGCCGCGAGGCGCTGGCGCTGGCGGAGCTGGCCCACCCGGCGATCGTCCGCTACGTCGCCCACGGCCTGACGCCGACCGGCGAGCCGTACCTGGCGATGGAGTGGCTGAGCGGCGAGCCGCTGTCGGCGCGGCTGCGGCGCGGCCGGCTGTCGTTGCCCGAGGCGTGCGATCTCGGCATCCGCATCTCCGACGCGCTGACCTTCGCCCACGCCGCCGGCGTGATCCACCGCGACCTCAAGCCGGCCAACGTGTTCCTGGTCGACGGCGACTGCCGCGGCGCGACGCTGCTCGACTTCGGCGTGGCGCGGATGCGCACGCTGCACTCCGACACCACGCGCACCGGCGATCGGGTCGGCACGCCGCGCTACATGGCCCCCGAGCAGGTGCGCGCGGCGCGCGCGGTCGACTGGCGCTGCGACCTGTGGAGCCTGGGCTGCGTGCTGTACACCTGCCTGGCCGGGCGGCCGCCGTTCTCGGCCCCCGACGAGATGGCGACCTGGGGCAAGATCCTCCTCGAGGAGGCCCCGGTGCTGTCGGTGGCGCGGCCCGACGCGCCGCCGCCGCTGGTGGCGCTGGTGCGCCGGCTGCTCGAGAAGGAGCCGACGCTGCGGCCGGCGTCGGCGGCGGTGGTGGCCAACGAGCTGCGGCGGATCGAGCGGCCCGAGGGGCCCGACTCGACCGGCATCACCTCGGTCGGCGTGTCGCTGGCGACGTCGGGCGAGCACCGCCGGGTCGCGCTGGTGATGATCGGCCCGCTGCGGGCGGCCACCGACGACGATGACGGCGACGACAGCGCCGAGGCCCGCCCCAGCGAGCTGCCCCACGTCGAGCTGGCGGCGTCGGCCGATCGCCACGGCGGCACGTTCGAGCCGCTGGCCCACGGCGGCGCGATCATCACCTTCGCCGGCTCGCCGGCGGCCACCGACCTGGTGGCGCGGGCGGCCCGCTGCGCGCTCGAGGCGCGGGCGGCGTGCGGCGCGGCGATCGCGCTGGCGTCGGGCCGCGGCAGCGCCGGCAACCTGTCGGTCGGCGAGGCCATCGAGCGCGCGGCCGAGCTGCTGCGCCGGGCGCCGGCGTCGGCCGATCGCGAGCGCGCGGTGATCGTCGACGAGGTCAGCGCGGCGCTGCTGGGCCCGCGGTTCGAGGTCACCGCCGGCGGCGCGCTGCGCGCCGAGCGGCCCGACGACGGCGTCCGCACGATCCTCGGCCGGGCGACGCCGACCGTCGGCCGCGAGCGCGAGCTCAACCTGCTGGTGCAGGCGTGCCGCGACAGCGCCGACGAGCCGGCCGCCGCCGCGCTGGTGGTGGTCGGCGACGCCGGCGTCGGCAAGTCGCGGCTGCGCCACGAGGTGATCGCCCGGCTGGGCGGCAGCGCCCGGGTGTGGTCGGGGCGCGGCGACCCGGTGCGCGCGGGCTCGCCGTTCTCGTTGCTCGGCTCGGCGCTGCGCCGCCGGCTGGGCGTCGACGACATCGCCACGGCGGCGGCCCGCACCGCCGCGGTGCGCCGGGTGCAGGTGGCGGTCGAGGACGTCGGCCTCGACGACGCCGAGCGGGTCACCGCGTTCCTGGCCGAGCTGATCGGCGCGCCGCCGGTCGGGATGGCCACCGCGCAGCTCGCCGCCGCGCGCCGCCAGCCGCGGCTGATGAACGATCAGCTGCGGCGGGCGTTCCTCGAGCTGGTCGCGGCGGAGCTGGCCCGCGGGCCGATCGTCTGGACGTTCGACGATCTGCACTGGGGCGACGCGCCGTCGATCGAGCTGGTCGACGAGGCGCTGCGCGCGTTCGCGGACCGGCCGCTGGCGGTGATCGGCTTCGCGCGACCCGAGGTCGAGGGCCTGTTCCCCCGGCTGTGGGCGCAGCGCGGCGCGACCCAGGTGCGGCTGGGGCCGCTGGCCAAGAAGGCCGCGACCCGGCTGGCCGAGGGCGTGCTCGGGGTCGGCGCCGCGCCGGCGACGATCGCCGCGGTGGTCGAGCGCGCCGGCGGCAACGCGTTCTTCCTCGAGGAGCTGCTGCGCGCGGCGGCCGGCGGCGAGGTCGACCGCCTGCCCGAGACCGTCGTCGCGATGGTGCAGGTGCGGCTCGAGGCGCTGGCGGCGCCGGCCCGCCAGGTGCTGCGCGCGGCCGCGGTGCTGGGCAGCCGGTTCGCGGTGACGCCGCTGGCGGCGCTGCTCGGCAGCGAGCTGCCCGAGCGCGAGCTCGATCAGCTGCTCGCCGATCTGGTCGCGCGCGAGCTGCTGGTGGCCGAGGACCTCGATCGCCGCGAGCTGTCGTTCCGCCACGACACGATCCGCGAGGCCGCGTACGGCACGCTGCTCGACAGCGATCGCCAGCTGGCCCACCGCACCGCCGGGCTGTGGCTCGAGGCCCAGCACGAGCGCGACGCGCTGACCGTGGCCCAGCACCTCGAGGCCGGCGGCGAGGAGGCCCGCGCCGCGCTGTGGTACCGCTACGCGGCCGAGCACGCGCTCGAGGCCGGCGACCCGCACGCGGTGATCGATCGCGCGGCCCGCGGGCTGGAGTGCGGCGCGGTCGAGCACGAGCGCGGCGGGCTGTTGCTCCTGGCCTGCATCGCCCACGACTGGCTGGGCGAGACCGAGGCCACCGAGCGCTGCGCGCTGGGCGCGCTCGACGCGGCCCGCGAGGGCTCGGCGGTGTGGCTGCGCGCCGCCGCCGAGCTGGCGGTGGTGGCCGGCCGGCTGGGCAACCACCACCTGCTGGTGGGCGTGGCCCGCGACCTGGCCCGGGCCCGCGCCGGCGAGGCTCGCCGCGAGCGGGTGGTGGCGCTGGCGATCGTCGCCTCCGAGCTGTTGCTGGTCGGCCACGTCGATCAGGCGCGGCGGCTGCTCGAGCGGATCGAGGATCTGCACGACGCCTGGTCGACCGACGGCGTCGCCGGCGCGTGGCGGCTGCGGGCCCGCGGCATCGCGGCGCTGGTCGGCGGCGACAGCGTCGCGGCGCTGACGCTGATGCAGGCGTCGACCACGCAGATGGAGGAGGTCGGCGCCCGGCGCGATCTGGCCAGCGGCCTCACCAACATCGGCTTCCTGGAGATCATGGTCGGCCGGTTCGGCGAGGCCGAGGCGACGCTGCGGCGGGGCCTCGCGCTGGCCAACGAGCTGGGCGCGGTGCGCATCACGACGGTCGCGACCCAGAACCTGGCGCTGGCGCTGTTCTACCGCGGCAAGCCCGGCGAGGGCCTGCGCACGGCGGTGCTGGCCGAGCAGCGCGCCCGCGATCAGGACTCGCTGCGCATCGCCGGCGCGGCGATGGTGTACCAGGCGCGCTGCCTGCTGGCGCTCGATCGCGCGGCCGAGGCGCGGGCGGTCGCGACCCGCGCGCTCGAGGTGCTGGCGGCGATGCCGCCGACCTTGGCCTACGCCTACGGCGCGGTCGCCGCGGCCGCGCTGGCCGAGCACGACGTCGCCGCCGCCGCGATCGCCGCCACCACCGCCGACCGCCTGCTCGAGGAGCTGGGCGCGATCGAGGAGGGCGACGCGTTCGTGCGGCTGGTGCTGGCCCAGGTGCGGGTCGCGCTCGGCGAGCCGCGCGAGGCGGCGCGCATCGCCCGCGGCGCGCTGGCCCGCATCGAGGCCGCGGCCGAGGGCCTGTCGGATCCGTCGGCCCGGGCCAGCTTCGCCGCGCTGCCCGAGCACGTGGCGCTGGCCGACCTGGCGGCCCTGACGGCCCTGGCGTAGCGGCTCGCCTACCGGAAGACGATCGGCAAGATCGCGATCGCCTGGACGTGCTCGTCCTGGAACCGCGCCACCTGCGCCAGCGTCGAGCGCACCACCGCCGCCACCTCGGGCGACAGCGCGGTCGCGACGTCGGCGAGCGCCGCGGCGGTCGCGGCGCCGCCCAGCGCGCCCACCGACACCTCGCCGATCCGCCCGACCAGATCGTGCAGCGTCAGCTCCGGCGGGTAGACCTCGACCTCGGCGCCGGCGTCGACCTTGCCCAGCTCGCGCGCCGCGGCCAGCGCCGCCTCGAGACCGCCCAGCTCGTCGACCAGCCCCAGCTGCTTGGCCTGGACGCCGGTCCACACGCGGCCCTGCGCGATCGGCTCGATCTCGGCCGGGGTCTTGCCGCGGCCCGCGGCGACCCGCCCGACGAACACCTGGTAGGTCGCCTGCATCATCGCCTGCACCGCGACCTTCTCGTCGGCGCTCCACGGATCGAGGCTGGCGAACATCGTGGCGCGCCGGCCGCGCCCCATCGGGTAGGTGGTGACGCCGAGCTTGGCCAGCGCCGGGCCCAGCGCCAGCTTGCCGCCGACCACGCCGATCGAGCCGGTCAGCGTGTCGGGCTCGGCGTAGATCCTGGTCGCGCCGGCGGCGATGTAGTAGCCACCCGACGCGGCGACGTCGCTCATCGAGACGACGACCGGCTTCTTGGCCTTGACCGCGGCGACCGCGTGCCAGATCAGCTCGGACGCCAGCGCGCTGCCGCCGCCCGAGTCGATGCGCAGCACCACCGCCTTGACGTGATCGTCGGCGGCCAGCACGCGCAGGGTCGGCACCAGCGTGCGCGACGCGATCTGCTGGCGCGCGCCCATGACGCCGTCGCCGCTGCCGTCGACGACGTCGCCCAGCGCGTACACCAGCGCCACGTGATCGCCGCTCGGGCGGGTCGCGGGGACCGCGCCGAAGAACCGCGCCAGCTTCATCATCGCCGCGCCGCTGTCGTCGGCGGGCTCGACCGCGACCTTGGCCCACGGCTGGCCCAGCTGATCGCGGAACGCCTCGAACGGCGTGACCTCGTCGACCAGGCCGGCGGCGAGCGCGCGGTCGGCGGGGAACAGCCCCTCGTCGATCCGCGCCTTGACCACGTCGGGCGTCAGCCCGGGCCGGCCCTCGCTGACCATCGCCACCATCGTCGCGTAGCGCTGATCGAGGATCGCGCCCAGCACCTCCTCCATCTCCTTCGACGGGCGATCGCGGGTGAGCGGCTCGGCGGCGCCCTTTGTACGCGCCGACGTGCAGGAAGTCGGCGGTGACGCCGAGCCGGTCGAGCAGGCCCTTGAGGTGCACCGGCATCGCCGACGGCCCGGCCAGCATGACGTCGCCGGTCGGCGCCAGGCCGATGCGCTCGCACGCCGCCAGCAGCAGGTAGGTCGCGTTGGCCGCGCCCTCGGTGTGGCAGTACAGGTGCTTGCCCTTGGCGCGCCACGCCGCGAGCGACGCGCGCAGCTCGGCGAGATCGGGCAGCGACGCGCCGACGCCGTCGACCCGGACCACCAGCCCGGTCAGGTCGGCGTCGGCGGCCAGCTCGTCGAGGCGCGCCGCGAACGCGCGCAGCGGCAGCGTGTCGTCGCCGCCGCTCCACGAGTAGGCCTCGAGCTCGCCGAACGACCCGGCCAGCGTCATCACGCCGAGGTGCGGCTTGCCGGCGACGTAGTCGGCGCTGGCGTCGGGCGCGTCGTACGGGCCCGGCCGCTTGAGGTTCTCGACGACGTTCTTGACCAGGGTCATCGGATCGCCGAGCCCGGGCAGCCCGGGGCTGCCGCCGCCGGGCGCCGCGGCGCCGGTCTGCCCGCCCGCCGACGCGGCCCACGGATCGTCGGCGGGCGGCGGCGACTGCGACCACCGCGGCGGGGCGTCGGACTTGCACGCGGCGGCCAGCGGCAGCAGCGCGGCGGCGAGGAGGATCGAGCGCGAACGGAGACGGATCGCCATGGCGGCGCCAGCGTAGCGGAAATCCCGCGCGCCGCGCGGCTACGGCGAGGTCGGCGGGGTGTCGCTGCCACCCGACGGCGGCGGCGGATCGGCGGGCTTGTCGGGCGGCGGGCTGCTGCCGCCGCTGCCGCCGCTGCTGCCGCCGCCGCCGCTGCCGCTGCCGCCGTTCTCGGGCGGCGTCGGGCCCGCGCCGCCGCCGGTCAGGCGATCGAGCTGGCGCTTGATGCGCTCGTCGTCGGGGTAGACGTCGAGGTAGCGCTTGTAGGCCTCGATCGCGAGGTCGGCCCGGCCCTGCTGCTGGTAGGCCTCGGCGACGCCGCGCAGCGCGTCCTTGTTGCGCGGCGACAGCGCCAGCGCGGTGCGGAACTTCGACTGCGCCGACGCGAACTGCTTGGCGTCGATGTGGCAGTAGCCCATGCCGATCAGCGCCTCGACGCCGGCGGGCCGCTCCTCGAGCGCCTTGCTGTAGTACGGCATCGCCTGGCCGCAGTCGACCTCGGCCAGCTTGTCGGCCTTGGCCACCAGCTTGTCGTAGGGATCGCCCGAGCCGCTCGGCACGCTGACGGCGCCGCTGCCCGAGCCACCGCCGCTGCCCGAGCCACCGCCGCTGCCCGAGCCGCCGCCGACGCCGGCGTCGACCTCGGGCGGCATCGGATCGGTGCCGTCGACGCCGCTGACCTTGGCCAGGAGCGCCTTGGCGCCGGCGTGATCGGCGGCGATCGCCAGGATCGACTCGCACGCGGTGCGCGCGTCGTCGGGCTTGTTGGTGGCCGCGGCCAGCCGGGCCGCGAGCCAACGGCCGCGCACGTCGCCCGACGTCTCGAGCGCACCGACGCCGCTGTCGGCGGCGGCGATCAGCGTCGCCGCGCGGGCCAGGTCCTTGTCGCGCAGCGCGACCTGCGCCTCGACCAGCGCCAGCTCGTGGGCGTCGTCGTCGCTGGGCTTGCCGGCGCGCGCGGCGTCGAGGTACCGGGTGAGATCGCGCAGCCCCTTGCCCTGCAGCCGCAGCACGTCGGCCATCGCGACGTTGCCCAGCACCGCCGCGGCGGCGTCGGCGCCGGCGCCCTTGATCGCGCGCTGGGCCAGCGCCAGCGCGGCCAGCGTCAGCCGCTTGCGCTCGTCGCGCACCTTGTCGGCGGTCTTCGGGTCGGCCGCGGTCGCGGCCTCGTCCTCGAGCACCTGGGCCTGCGCGGTGATCAGGCGCGCGCGCATGCCGAGCGCGACCGGCGTCTCGGCGGCGCCGGCCAGCGCCTTCTCGGCGGCGATCAGCCCGGGCGCGGCGTCGAGGCCGAGTTGGGTGCGCGCGTTGTCGAGCAGATCGGCCGCGACCTGGGCGCCGCCGTCGGGGCTGGGGCCGCCGTCGACCGCGGCCACCGCGGCGCCGCCGTCGACCACCGCGGCCGCGCCACCGCCGCCCCCGGTCGCCTTCTTGGGCGCGCGCAGGAACGCGACGTAGACGATCGCCGCGGCCGCGCCGATCACCACCAGCGAGCCCAGCGCGATCCACAAGCCGGCGCCGCTCTTCTTCGGCGGCGCCTCGCCGAACGGATCGAACGCGCCCTCGACGTCGGACACCATCGGCCGGCGTCCGCCGGCGGCGAACGCGACCTCGTCGGTCGGCACCGGGCCGACCTTGCCGCTGAAGCCGGGGCCGCCAGCGCTGGAGGCCGCGCGGACGTTGCCGCCCATCGGGCCCTGCTGGCCGGTGTCGTGCGACGCCAGGGGCGCGACGCCCTCGCTGGCCCAGGCGCCGGTCGCGCGATCCGCGGGCACCGGCGGCGGCTGGGGTGGCGCGCTCGGCGGCGGCGGCGGGATCGGCGGGCCCTGCACCACCGGCCCCGCCACCATCGTCGGCGCGGCGGCCATGGGCGCGGGCGCCCGCAGCGGCATCGGCGGCGGCGGCGGCGGCGGCGTGGCGGGCGCCGGCGGGCGCGGCGGCGGCGCGGCGCGGAGCGGCTCGACGACGGTCTCGCGCTCCGGCGCCTTGACCGCGCCCATGCCGGCGACGGTGGGCCGCGGCTCGGCCGCCGCCTGCCCGCGCGGCGGCGTGATCTGGCCCGAGTCGCTGCGCTGCACGCGGGCCTGCTCGGCGACGACGAAGAACGACGCCAGGTCGGGGATGTCGCCGAGGCGCTTCCAGGTCTTGCCGCTGCGCGAGATCATCGACTCGCGCGACACGCTGCCGGCGATGATCCACTGCTGCAGCGTCGCCAGCTCGCGGCAGGTCCGGGTCTCGCCGTTGTCGAGCCGGATGATCCACTGCCGCTCTTCACCGGCGGTGACCGGGCCCGAGCCGGTCGGCGCGCGCGGCTCTGGCACCCCCTGGCGCGCCGTCGGCGGCGGCTGGCTCGGCCCGGGGGCGCGGGTGGTCGGGATCCCGCTCTGGGTCGCCGCCCGCTTGCGGATCTTGAACATGTGCCCGCACGTCGTGCACTTGACCGTGACGCCGCCCGGCTTCAGCCGCGCCTCGTCGAGCTCGTATTCGGTCTGGCACTTCTCGCAGCGAACGTCCATCGCGGGCTTGGGCTCCGTCTCGTTCCTAACACGGCGCCGACGGCAATTCTACGGCACCGGGTCGGCCGTCGCGGCCCACGGCCGGGGCCGGCGGTGCTACCCTCGCGCGGTGACCGCGCCCTCCCACCGCGACGGCGAGCGCGTCGCGCTCGACGCCTTCGTCAAGGCCGCCGCGGGCGACACCGAGCTGGTGTTCCGGGTGCGCGACCTGTCGCGCTCGGGGCTGTTCCTCTACACCCGGGTGGCCCGCAGCTACCCGTTCCGCCCTGGCACCACGCTGGCGATCGAGCTGTTCGACTTCGACCAGACCATCACGCTCAAGGTGGTCGTGGCGCGCGTCGTCGAGCCAGGCAGCCCCGAGGCCGACCACTCGCCCACCGGCTTCGGCGTGCGCATCGTCGACGCCGACCCGGCGACCCGGGCCCGCCTCGAGGCGCTGATCGAGCGGGTCAAGGCCAGCGGCGCGACATATTGATTCACCGCGCGACCAGCGCCGCCGGCGCGCCGCGCAACCGGCGCGCCGCCTCGATGAGCCCGACCAGCTCGCGGCGGTCGGCGTCGCCGCCGGCGGTGGCGCGGGCGACCTCGGCGATCTGGGCCAGCGACCAGCGCTGCGCGTCCTCGGCGCCACGCAGCACGTCGGCGAACCCGGCCACCGCGGTCGCGAACCGCAGGTCGGCCGGCGCGCTGGCGAACGTCGCGGCCGGGCCCGACGCCATCGCGAAGGTCGCCTCGCGGGCCGCGTCGGCGTCGCCGGCCCGCGGCGCCTTGTAGCGGATCCGCACCGCGCCCAGCGGCGTGGTCTGCGACGCGCGCGCGGTCAGCGCCACCTCGTAGAGCGCGGTCACCTGGTGGCCCACGCCGACCTCGCCGGCGTCGACGCTATCGACCCGGAAGTCGGCGTCGGCGATCGCGCGGTTCTCGTAACCGAGCAGCCGGTAGCGCGCCACCATCGCCGGGTCGAAGTCGACCTGCAGCTTGACGTCCTTGGCCGCGACCTCGAGCATCGCCACCAGGTCGGTGGTGAACAGCTTGCGCGCCGCGGCCGCGCTGTCCACGTAGTAGTTGTTGCCGTTGCCGCGATCGCCGAGCTGCTCCATCAGCTCGGCGCGGTAGTTGCCCATGCCGAAGCCGATCGTGGACAGCGTCACGCCGTCCTGGCGGCCGCGGTCGATGATCCGCAGCATCTCGTCGAGCGAGCTGGGCCCGACGTTGGCGTCGCCGTCGGACAGCACGATCACCCGGCTCGCGGCCTTGGCCGACATCCGCGCCCGCGCCTGCTGGTACGCCAGCTCGAGGCCCGAGCCCATCGCGGTGGAGCCGTCGGCGCGCAGCCGATCGATCGCGGCCAGGAGCTGGCGGTGCTCGGCGCCGCTGACCGCCGGCAGCACGACCTCGGTCGAGCCGGCGTACGTCACCAGCGCCACCGAGTCGGCCGGGCCCAGCGCGGCCACCAGCTCGCGCAGCGCCTGCTTGGCCAGGCCCAGCTTGTCGGGCTGATCCATCGAGCCCGAGACGTCGACCAGGAACACCAGGTTCATCGGCGCGCGCTGGCTGAGCGCCTTGCCCGGCGTGGCGACGCCGACCCGCACGACGTGGTGGCGCGCGTCGAACGGCGACGGCGCGGCGTCCATGACCACGGCGAACGGCGAGCCGGCCGTGGGCGCGCCGAAGCGGTACTTGAACGCGTTGACGAACTCCTCGACCCGCACCGCGGCGGCCGGCGGCAGCGCGCCGCCGTCGAGGGCGCGCCGGCTGTAGGTGTACGACGCGGTGTCGACGTCCGCGGCGAACGTCGACAGGTGATCGCGCGCGGTCTCGACCCACGGGTTGGGCGCGGCGGCGGCGTGGGTGTCGCCGGTCGACGACTCCGGCGCCACCACCGCCACCGGCGTCGGCGTGGCCACCGCGATCGCGGGCGGCGCGGCCACCGGCGCGGGCGGCGGCGCGGGCGGCGGCGCGAGCTCGGCGGCGACCTCGGCCGGCATCGGCGGCGGCGGCGGCGGCGGCCCGCCGGCGACGTAGGTCATCCGGGTGGCCCGCGGCGCCATCGCCGAGCAGGCGGTGGCGAGGAGCGTGGTGGCGGCGGTGAGGGTGAACAGGCGGGAGCGCATGGCGGGAGGGACCTCCGGCGAGGATGGGGGCGCGCCCGGCGGCGCGCGGGCGGCCGCGACCAGGTCGCGACCGACACACGCCCTCGAAACGCCGACCCACGCCGCGACTTACGGTCGCGCCGCGCGCCGCCTCATCCGCCCGCTCAGATCACGTGGCCGAGCTTGATCGAGCTGGCGTGCGCCGTCGCCGCCGCGCTGCCGCGGGCGGCGGCGATCGCCGCGGCGATCATCGCGTCCTGCTCGGCCGGCACCTTCCACCGCGCCTGGATCTCCGGCGCCAGCGTGTCGATCGGATCGTAGTACAGGAAGAAGCCGGGCTTCACCGACGGCGCCGCGTAGACCGAGATGCCGGTGTCGCGATCGTAGTGCTCGAAGCTGTGGACCACGCGCTTGCCGCCGCCGCCCGGCGCGTCGCACACGAAGGTCGGGGTGTGGAAGCCGGCGGTCGAGCCGCGCACGCACTTCTCGAGGTCGACGGCGGTCTGCACGGTGGTGCGCAGGTCCTCGACGCCCTTCACCAGGTCGTGGACGTAGACGTAGTACGGGTGGACGTTGCAGTAGCCCAGCCGCTTGACCAGGGTCTGCATCGTCGCGACCGCGTCGTTGACCCCGCGCTGCAGCACCGCCTGGTTGCGCACGATCACGCCGCGCTCGAACAGCCGGTTGAGGCCGCGCCGGGTGATCGCGGTCAGCTCGCGCGGGTGGTTGAAGTGGGTGTGCAGCACCACCTCCTTGTGCAGCGTGCGGCCGCGCTCGACGATCGCGGTCAGCGCGTCGACCCACTCGTCGTCGGTGATCAGCTTCATCGGCATGACCGCCGGGCCCTTGGTGGCGAAGCGGATGCGCCGGACGTTGTCGCAGTCGAGCAGCGCGTTGCCGATCAGCGTGATCTGCCGCGCCTTGAGCTGGTAGCTGTCGCCGCCCGACACGACGATGTCCTCGAGCTCGGGCCGCGACCGGATGTACGTGAACGCGCGCTGCCAGCGCTCCTCGGTGGCCTTGAGCGAGACCTTCTCGACCTCGTCGGTGTCGACGCCCACCGCGTAGCTGCGGGTGCAGAACCGGCAGTAGACCGGGCAGGTGTCGAGCGCCAGGAACAGCGCCTTGTCGGGGTAGCGGTGGGTCAGGCCCGGCACCGGCGCGTCGGCCTGCTCGTGCAGCGAGTCGAGCGTCAGCTTGGGGTGATCGGGCAGGAGCTTCGACGCCACCGGCACGAACTGCCGGCGCAGCGGATCGGCGTACGGGTCCTCCCACTCGATCAACGACAGCAGGTACGGCGACACCCGCAGCGACATCGGCGCGCGGCGGAAGCCCTCGGCGACGTCGTCGATGAAGCTCTGCGGCACCAGGTCTTGCACCGCGGCCAGGAGCTTGGCCGGGTTGGTGATGCTGTTCTTGGCCTGCCACTGGTGATCGAGGAACGTGGCCTCGTCGACGCTGCGGTAGGCGGGGATGCGCTGCCAGAACGGTCCGTCGAGCAGCTGCTTGTGGGCCAGCGTGCCGGGATCGACGGCGGGCTTGAGGTGAACGATGTCGTCGGCGGGCTTGGCCTGGCCGATCGTGACGAGCGAGTCCATGGGGGCTCCGGTGGGCTGATGTTCAAACGACGAGCGTGCGACGAGGTCACGCGGCGCGAACGTCAGGCATGTGCGGGACCGAGCCGTTGCAGTACCACATGGCGGTCCGCATCATATGCGAGCGCCCCGGCAAGGCAAGCGGTTAACACGACGCCGTCAGGCCATCGTGTCAACGCGCGCGCGCGGCGGGCACCGGCGTCGCCGCGACCCGCCGCTCCAGGCCGAACAGCACCGCGCCGACCGTGGCCAGGAGCGGCCCCGCGACGACCAGCGTGCCGACGCACGTCGCGAGCACGTGCCGGGCGGCCAGGAGCGGCGGCCCGCCGGCCTGCCCGTCGAGGCGGCTGAAGCCCAGCCACGCCAGGAGCGGGATCGCCAGCACCGTCAGCACGCCGGCGGCGAAGGCCGTGACCTCGCGCCGCGGCACGACGACGCCGAGCGCCGCCACGCCCAGCATCGCCAGCACGGTGAGCTTCAAGAGCGGGCCGCCGGCCGCCTCGCGATCGACCACCTCGTGCACGCCGCTGCGATCGACCACCTCGGTCACCCACATCCGCCCGGGCAGGAAGCCCGCCACCAGCGCCGCCAGCGCGCACGCCGCGATGCCGACCAGCAGGCTGCGCAAGATCGCCGCGCGGACGCCGGTGAGCGGAGCGGTGGACATGGCCGCAGCATAGCCGATCGTCGTGCGCGCCACGCGGTGTCCGTTCCTTGCACACCGAACTCCTCGCAGCTCGACGAGGAATCGCGACCTTTTTTCCGAAGCTGGCCTTACGCCAGCGAACGGCGCCGTGCGAGGAGACGTCTGACCGATCGCCACGCGCGATCCGCGCGCGGTCACCTCGGAGGAGTCCCATGCCGTCCCGCCTCGCCACGTCGCTCGCCCTCGCGCTGCTGTCGTCGCTCGCCGCCTGCGATGACTCGACCGGCATCGTCGCCGCCGACATCGCGTGCCCGACGCCGCAGACGCTGACCTACGCCAACTACGGCCAGGCGGTGATCGCGGCCGAGTGCCTCGACTGCCACACCACCAAGGAGCGACCGTTCCTCGACACCCAGGCGCGCGTGCAGCAGCACGCCACCAAGATCATCGAGACGGCGGTCTACCACTCGGCGATGCCCGAGGACGGCAGCATGACCAACGCCGAGCGCATCCAGCTCGGCCAGTGGCTGACCTGCGGCGCGCCGTGAACGTGGCGGCGGTCACCGCGCTGAGCGAGGTCGCCATCGACGAAAAGGGCGCGCTCGCCGCCCTCGCGCGGTGAGCGCGCAGGTCACACGCCGGGCGTCGGCTCGGCGATGACCTTGACCCGATCCTTGAGGCCGCTCGACATGATGACGTGGTTGTCGGCGTCGACGAAGACCGCGTCGAAGTCGGGCAGCTTCTCGACCAGCGCCATGGCCTGCTTGGCGCCGAGGATGAACAGCACCTTCGACCAGGCGTCGGCGGTGAACGCGTCCTTGGCCATGATCGTCACCGAGCGGCTAGCCCGGGCCGGCTGCGCGGTGCGCGGGTCGAGGATGTGGTGGTAGCGGACCCCGTCCTTGACGAAGGCGCGCTCGTAGTCGCCCGAGGTCGAGAACGAGTGATCCTTGATCGGCGCGACCGCGAAGCTCTGATCGCGCGCCCCGCGCGGATCGCGGACGCCGACCACCCACGGCGTGCCGTTCTTGTCGCCCGACACGTACATGTCCCCGCCGGCCTGGACGATGAAGCTGGCGAACCCGGCCTTGTCGAGCAGCGCCGCCGCGCGATCGACGGCGTAGCCCTTGGCGATGCCGCCCAGCGTGATCTTCATGCCGGCGCGCTTGAGCCGCACGGTGTGGCGCCGCTTGTCGAGCACCACGTCCTTCCAGTTGACCAGCTTCTTGCGCTTCAGCACCTCGGCCGGATCGGGCAGCGTGCCGTCCATGTCCTCGTCGAACTTCCACAGCCCGCCGTAGGCGCCGACGGTGATGTCGAAGACGCCCTGCGACGCCTTGCTGACCTCGAGCGCGCGGGCGATCACCGCGTAGGCCTCGTCCGAGACCGGGACCGCCTTGCCGGTGCCCGCCGCCGCGTTGATCTTCGAGATCTCGCTGTCGGGGGTCCAGGTGGTCATCATCGCGTCGAGCCGGCGGAACTCGGCGAACACCGCCTGCGCCGCCTGCGCCGCGCCGGGCTCGTCGTCGGTCCAGATCGTGACCTGGACGACGGTGCCCATCGCCTGGTCGGTGTGGACCAGCTTGCGCTCGGGCCCGGCGATCGGCTGGTCGGCGCGCGCGCGCGTCGGCGCCGCCGTCACCGCGGTCGCCGCCAGCGCGATCGCCAGCGCCAGCGCCCGCATCAGGTGCGGACCGTGTGGACGATCGCCAGGATCAACAGCAGCGCGCCGACGCCGAGCGCCGACAGCACCGCCAGCACCGACAGGCCGAGCGTGGTCTGGGTCTCCTGCTGGATGCCCTTCCACATGCCCACCATCGCCGGGATGGCGCCCAGCCCGGCGATGATGCCGCCGGCGTAGCTCCCGGACCAGAAGCCGCCGATGAGGCCGAGCACGAGGCCGACCGCGCACATCCCGAAGGCGATGGCGGCGGGGAGCTTGGAGTCGGAGACCGGTTGCGCCATTTGCGACGAGCCTAGCGCGGAACCGCGCCCGCCGCACGGCCGTCACCGCACCGCTGGGTGGCGCGCGCCTCCCTACGCTTCGATATACGCGCGGACCTGGCCCCGGAGGACGTCGTCGGTCAGCGCGGCCTGGACGACCTCGAGCAGGCAGTCGGCCAGGGTCACCATCATGTCGCTGGTGCCGCGCTCGCGGGTCAGGCGGGCCAGCAGCTCGCGCGCGTCGCGGCTGTCGTCGCCGGCGAGCAGCTCCCGCACCTTCTCCACGTCGAGATCGCCCTGGAAGTCGATGAACACGTTGTCTCTCAGGTAGGCGACGAGGCGTTGCACCGCGGCCATGTACCCCAGCGCCGTGTCGAATTGCAAGCAACGTCGGCCGCGGCCCTTGAAGCGTCGCGCCACCTTGGCGAGCATGGAGGTCGGACGATGGCGCGCATCCTGGTCACCGGATTCTGCGCGGTCCCGGGGCCGACCCGGGCCGGGGTGCAGATGCGGCACGTCGTCCGCGCGCTGGCGTCCCACGTCGTCGACCTGCTGGTGATGCGCGACGGCGATCAGCCGTACGTCGAGCGCCAGGGCAACGGCCGGCTGCTGCGGGTGCCGACCCACGACGCCGACCTCCGGAGCCAGGTCCAGGCCTACCAGCGCGCGCTGCGCCGCCAGCTCGAGGGCGCCGACTACGACGTCGTCCACTGCCGCGACGCCTGGGGCGCGGCGGCGGTGCTCGAGGCCCGCGAGCGCTTCGGCTACGCGGTGGTGTTCGACCTGGCCCGCGGCTCCGACGATCGCACCGGCCTCGATCCCGAGCTGATCACGCAGCTCGATCGCGACGAGGAGGCCTGCCTGCTCGCCGCCGACCTGGTGCTGGTGCCGACCGAGGCCGCGCACCGCTACGCGCTGGGCCGCGGCCTGCCCGATCGGGTCGTGCTGTCGCCGCCCGGCGTCGACGTCGACCGCTTCGACTGGGACGAGGCCACCGACGGCGGCCCGCCGCAGATCCTGTACGTCGGCGCGATCGGCCAGGGCAAGGGCATCCGCACGCTCTTGCGGGCGATGGCCGAGGTGGCCAAGACCTCGGCCAACCGGCTGGTGATGGTGGGCCCGATGGCGGCCGGCTTCGAGGCGCCGCTGCGCGCGGCGATCACCGAGCTCGGCCTGAGCGGCCGGGTCGAGGTGCGCGGCCCGATCGATCACGAGCAGATGCCGGCGCTGATCGCCGCCGCCGGCATCTGCGTCACGCCGGCCGCCCCCGATCTGGCGCCGCGGCCGTACGCGCTGTACCCGACCCGGCTGCTCGAGTTCATGGCCTGCCGCCGCGCGGTGGTGGCGCCGCGCCGCGGCTCGATCGGCCTCCTGGTCGACCACGGCCGCGAGGGCCTGCTGTTCACGCCCGGCGATCACATCGACCTCGCGCGCAAGCTGCGCCGGCTGATCGACGACGCCGGGCTGCGCGAGCGGCTGGCCGCCAACGGCTACGAGCGGGTGCGCCGCGAGTTCACCGCGTCGGCGGCGCGCCGCGCGATCCGCAACGCCTACCTCGAGCTGGGCGAGCGCCCCGAGTGGCGGGCCCGGATGCACGAGCCGACCACCGGCTCGAGCGAGCTGCCCAACGCGGTGGCGGTCGGCGACCCGATCGCGGTCGACGACGACTTCGAGGCCACGATCTACGAGGTGGCGCCGACCGCGTCGGAGCCCAGCGAGGCGATCGACGACGGCACGATCGACGCCGCCCACGACGACGCGATCGAGCGGCTGGGCCCGCCGACCGGCACCGGCCAGGATCGGCGGCGCCAGACCACCGAGGACTCCGGCGATCTCGACGCCGCGCTGGCCACGCTCGACGCCGACAGCCGGCTCGATCAGCCGTTCACCGAGGAGCGGGTGCTGCCGCCCTCCGACGAGACCCAGGAGCGCTCGGTCGACGACGCCAGCGATCCCAGCATCACGTTCGGGCCGATCGACGTCGATCCGGTGTCGAGCGAGCACGCGCTGCCGACGCCCCCCAGCGGCCGCCGGATCCGCAAGCACGCCGACGACTGGGTGGTGCGCCACCCCGGCCGCCGTCGGCGCCGCCCGGCCGACGACGGCACCCCGGTCGACACCACGCCGGCGCCGACCACCGGCTCGCTCGACGCCGGCACCTTCGTCGCCGGCGAGATCGACGTCCCGACGCCGCCGCCCGAGCTGATCGAGCCGCGGCTCGAGGAAGACGCCTTCACCGCGGCCGCGCGCCTGCTCGGCAGCAAGGAGCCCGACACCGGTGCCTGATCTCTCCGTGCGGGTGACGCCATGCTGGTAGCGCTGTGGGTGCAGCTCGCGCTCGGGCTGTTGTTCGCGCGCGCGGGCCGCGATCGGATCAAGGCCGACGGGCCGTCGGCGCCGCCGGCCGTGCTGCTGGTGCTGGCCAACGCCGCGATCATCACGCTGCCGGTGGCGCTGTACTTCTACGGCGTGCAGCCGGCGTGGACCTGGCACTACCTGGTCGACCCGGCCAAGGTGCCGGCGCTCGCGATCATCCCGCTGGTGGTGGCGCACGCGCTGGTCGTCGTCGGCGGCTGGTACCTTGGCGCCGCGCTGGTGCGCGCCGACAAGGGCCGCGTGCTGCTGTACGCGCTGGGCGCGGCGGCGCTGGGCGCGGTGATCTCGGTGGCGACGCTGTTCCCGCGCCTGACCGCCGCGTCGAGCTACCGCGGCTACGCCGCCGGCGTGGTCGCGCGGCTGATGAGCGTCGAGCTGGGCTGGGCCATCCTGGTGTCGGCGGTGGCGACCGCCGCCGCCGGCGGCTACGTGGTGTTCGAGCTGTCCCGCGACAGCCGCCGGGTCCGGGCCCGCTGATGGCCGCTGCACTCAAGACCTTGGAATCCTTGACCGTCTTCCGTCGACAATGGTACCAGTGAGGCTCATGCGTCGCGTGCTCGTGCTCCTCGTCGCGGCGACCGCCGCCTGCGGCCCCATCGAGTACGTGAACCAGGTGACCCGCACCGCGGCCACCTCCGTCGACGAGGCCCGCGCCGTCGACGCGGCTCGCTACGCGCCGTACTGGTGGACCCGCGCCATCGAGTACCTGCACCAGGCGCGCGAGCAGGCCGCCCACGCCAACTTCCAGGCCGCCAACCGCTTCGGGCGGCTGTCGACCGAGGCCGCCAACCAGGCCAAGGCCGACGCCATCCGCCGCGCCGCCAACCCGGCGCTGATGGACGAGATCACGCCGCCGCGCCGCTCGCCCAAGGCCGGCGGCGACGGCCTGGCGCCGGTCGTCGACGACGAGCCCCCGGCGGGCCTGGCCCCGGCGGAGGGCACGCCGTGATGCGCCGCGCGCTGATCGTGCTGCTGGTGGTGGCGGGCTGCGCCGGCACCAAGGTGCGCGCCCGCACCGGCACCATCGACGAGATGATCAAGACCGCGCGCGACAATGGCGCGCTGCGCTGCGCGCCGGTCGAGCTGGCGATGGCCGAGGCCCACAACGACTTCGCCAAGGAGGCGCTGTCGCAGGGCAACTACTTCCCGGCCAAGCGCGAGGCGGCGATCGCCGAGGCCAACGCCCGGGCCGCGATCGAGAAGTCGCCCAAGGACCTGTGCAACCCGTCGACGCCGCCGCCGCCGGCCAAGCCGATCGACTTCGACGGCGACGGCATCATCGACACCGAGGACGA
Organism: Myxococcales bacterium; assembly: GCA_016707895.1. Lineage (GTDB taxonomy): Bacteria > Myxococcota_A > Polyangia > Haliangiales > Haliangiaceae > UBA2376. The sequence continues at coordinate 112,286 of JADJGV010000011.1, forward strand.
CTGCCCGCGGGTGCCCGAGGACAAGGACGGCTTCGAGGACCAGGACGGCTGCCCCGAGGACGACAACGACGCCGACGGCATCAACGACAAGATCGACGACTGCCCCAACGATCCCGAGGATCGCGACGGCCACGACGACACCGACGGCTGCCCCGACCCCGACAACGACGCCGACGGCATCACCGATCGCCTCGATCAGTGCCCCGACGAGCCCGAGGACAAGGACGGCTTCGCCGACGACGACGGCTGCCCCGACTGCGACAACGACGGCGACGGCGTGCCCGAGTGCCCGCAGGTCATCGACCAGTGCCCGGCCGAGCCGGCCCAGACCGCCGACGGCTGCCCGCAGAAGTACACGATGATCGTCGTCACCAAGGACAAGATCGAGCTCAAGCAGACGGTCTACTTCGACACCAAGAAGGCGACGATCAAGCGGGTCAGCTTCCCGCTGCTCGACGAGGTGGCCCAGGCGCTGGCCGACAACCCGACGATCAAGGTCCGCATCGAGGGCCACACCGACAGCCAGGGCTCGGACAAGTCCAACCTGAAGCTGTCGAACAACCGCGCCGCCTCGGTGCGCAAGTACCTCATCGGCCGGGGCGTCGACGGCGACCGCATGACCTCGCAGGGCTTCGGCGAGACCGTGCCGATCGCCGACAACCGGACCAAGGCCGGCCGGGCCGAGAACCGCCGGGTCGAGTTCTTCATCACCGAGAGATGAACTTCAGGGAGGTTCGTCGCCGAACCTCCCCTCGGCGGGGCCAGGTCCCCGCCGAGCCTCCCCTCCAGGACGCGAGACACCCGACACCGTGCGGCGGTCGTGACCGGCTGGCACACCGGCTGTCGTGACCTGTCCTGGGGCGCCAAAAAGCGACAATCGAGGGGGGCGCTGTGCTAATCACTCCGGCATGCGCGCTCGTCGTGTCCCCGTCCTGTCCGCGTTGATCGCGGTCGTGTTCCTGCTCGTCGGCCTGGCCCACGCGCGCGTCGCGCACGCGGACGCCAAGGCCAAGAAGGATATCGAGCAGAAGATGAAGGAGGCGATGGAGAACTACGACCTCCTCGAGTACGAGGAGGCGCGGAAGATCCTCAACCAGGCGCTCACGATCGCCAAGAAGGCGAAGATGGAGAGCGATCCGGTCACCGCGAAGGTGCACCTCCGCCTCGGCATCGTCTACTTCGCGGGCCTGCAGGACGCCGAGAGCGCGAAGCTGTCGTTCCTCAACGCGACCGAGATCGACAAGTCGATCGCGCTCGACAAGGCGTACTCGACGCCCGAGATGCAGAAGCTGCTCGACGAGGCCAAGTCCGAGGCCGGCGGCGGTGGCGGTGAGCCCGACGGTGGCGGCGGCGGTGAGCCCGACGGCGGCGGCGGCGAGCCCGCGATCGACTGCGCGTCGGTCACCGGCGTGCAGCACACGATCGTCGAGGAGGCCAAGGGCGGCAAGCCGGTGGCGATGTCGGCCGCGGTCGGCGCCGACGTGCAGCCGGCCAAGATGGCGGTGATGTACCGCCCGAAGGGCTCGACCGACTTCACCGAGGCCAAGATGACGCTGTCGGGCGAGTGCCTGTACCAGGGCGCCATCCCGGCCGACGCGCTCAACGGCGACGTCGTCCACTACTACGTGGCGGCGTACAACGCGTCGGGCAAGCTGATCGCGTCCAAGGGCTCGGCCGGCTCGCCCAACATCATCGAGGTGACCGGCGGCGGCGGCGGCGGCGGCGGCACGATCGACGACGAGAACCCGCTGGGCGGCGGCGGCGGTGGTGGTGGCGGCGGTGGAGATGATCCGATCGGCGGCGGCGGCGGCGACGACCGCGGCGGCGGCGGCGGCGGCAAGCCGGGCAAGAAGACCATGTTCCTGTCGATCCAGGTCGGCTCGGGCGGCGGCCTGGTCAGCGGCAAGACCGAGCAGCAGGGCAACTCGGTGAAGTGCTGCTTCGCGCCGCAGCTGGTGCACGTCATGCCCGAGCTCGGCTTCTACCTGTCGCCGACCACGGCGATCAGCCTGGCTGGTCGCATCGGCTTCCCGATCGGCGCCAACATCATGGGCCACGCCACCGCGGCGCCGGGCGGCATGGTGCGCGTCACCCACTGGTTCGCGCCCGACGGCAACGGCCTGCACATCGCCGGCGGCATCGGCGGCGGCATCCTGCGCGACACGATCAAGCTCGAGGGCGTCGCCGACGAGACCATGGACACCGACATCGTCGCGATGGGCCCGATGCTGGTCGACGTCGGCGCGGGCTACTCGGCCCCGCTCGGCTCGAGCCTGGCGTTCGTCGCGCAGTTCAACGCGATCGTCGGCGTGCCGGTGGTCGGCGAGCTGGGCAGCTCGAAGCTCAACTTCGGCGTCCACATCGACGCCAACCTCGGCATCATGATCGGCTTCTGAACTACAGGGAGGTTTCTCGCGAAACCTCCCCTCGATCCCGGCCGAGCCGGGATCGAGCCTCCCCTCCAAGACGACTGTCCGCGTCGCCTCCCGGGAGGCGCGTGACGGTCGGGCGGGTTGCGCGACGTGAACCGGAGCGTTCAGCGCGACGTGAACCGGAGCGTTCAGCGCGACGAGCGCGCTCTGCTCAGCTCAGCTGTCTAGCATCACGGTGCCGAGCACCTTGCGCGGCGAGATCTGCTCGATGGCGGCGCGCAGCTGGCGGCGGGTGGTGCGGCGGGCCCGGGTGACCATCACGACGCCGTCGGCGGCGTCCTGCAGCAGGTTGACCTCGGCGGTGCCGTGGACCGGCGGCGCGTCGATGACGATGTGGTCGTAGCCGCCCAGGCGCAGGCGCTCCATCGCGATCGCGAACGCCGGCGCGTCGAGCAGCTGCGCGTGCTCGGGCTTGGGGTTGACCGCGGCGACGTGGAGCCACAGCTGCGGGATGTCGATCAGCCCCCACGGCAAGAGCGGCTGGTGGCGGTGCGCGGCCAGCTGCTCGGCGAAGCACCACGGCGGCACCACCGCGAACACCGTCGACAGCTGCGGCCGCCGCAGGTGGGTCTCGACCAGCAGCACCTTGGCGCGGTTGCACTCGGCCAGCGCCAGCGCCAGGTTGACCGCGGTGGTGGTCTTGCCATCGCCCGCGTTGGGGCTGGTCACGACGATCACCTGCGGCCGCCCGGCGGCCAGCATGTGGTGGCGCAGCACGCGGAACTGGGCCGCGCGCTCCGAGTCGGGCGCGAGGTGGAGGATCAGCCGCTCGTCGGGCTTGCGGTCCTCGGGCAGGTGGTGCTGGGTCAGCCCGATCTCGGGCGGCTGCTGATCCATCGTCGCCGGGCCGCGCTCGGCGAGCACCGCCGGCACGCCGGCGGCCTGGATCATCGCGGTGCGGGCGGCCTCGACGGTGTGGGCCAGGCTGCGCGGCTCGACGCCGTCAGGGCGCACCGCGACCATCGGCTGCGTCGTCAGCGGCATCGGCGCCACCGCCCGGGTCGCGACCTCGAGCGGGTCCTCGGTCCCGGGTCGATCGCCGAACTTGCCGCGCTTCACCATGCGGACCCGCAGCGTACCACAGGCGGCCCGACCGGGGTCACGCCTTGCCGGGCAGCCAGCGCCGCTTGGCCCTGGCCCGCGGGATGACCGCCAGCACCGGCGCCGCCGACACCTCGGCGAGGTCGTCGCGCTGGTACAGGCGATCGTCGAGCAGCGCCAGCGCGCACGCCAGCCCGATCCCGAGCAGCAGGAACACCGCCAGGCCGACCATCACCAGCCGCTTCTTGGGCTTGCCGATCGGCCGCAGCGGCTTGAAGGCGCCGTCGACGATCGACAGGCTGTCGCCCTGCTCGGCGATGCGCTGCTGGGCCTCGAGCTCGGTACGGAACGCGCTGTCGGCGAGGCTGTCGACCCGCTGCTTCTGCTCGTCGACGTCGAGCTTGAGCCGCTGGTAGTCGTCCTCGGTCTTGACCACCGAGTTGGCCGCCGCCGCGGCGCCGGTGTCGGGCGCCGGCGCCGGGACGCCGGGCTTGGCGCGGGCCTTCTCGGCGGCGATCTGCCGCTCGACGTCGGCCAGCTGCTTCTGCAGCACGACCGGATCGACCGCCACCGCGGGCAGCGGCTCGTCCAGCACCGGCGCGTTGGGCGGCACCGCGGCCTTGGCCGCGCGCAGCCGGGCCTGGGCGGCGTCGACGGCGTCCTTGGCCTTGAGCACGTCGGGGTGCCGGTCGGTGAACTTGGCCTGGGTCTCCTCGAGGCGGCGCTGGGCGCCGGCGACCTCGCGCTCGATCTCGGCGACCTTGGCGTCGGCGGCCAGCTGCTCGGCGGTGCGCTCGCGCCGGACCGGGGTCGGGGCCGCGATCGGCGCGTCGGGGTTGGCGATGCGGGCCTGGATCCGGGCCCGGTGGCGCTCGAGCGCCTGCAGCACCGAGCTGCCCCCGGTGGCGGCGACCGGGCGATCGCGGCGGTCCTGCATCGCGCGCACCGCGGCGCCCTCGCCGTTGCCGGCCGCGGCCTCGGTCACGAACTCGGGGTTGGCCACCAGGAACTGGTTGAGCATGCGCTGGCGGGCGCGCAGCTCGTCAAGGGCCTCGCTGCGCAGCTGCGCGGCGAACTTGGCGGTGGCCTGGGCCGACTCGACGCGGACCGCCGCGGCCTTGTCGCGCAGGAGCGTCGTCAGCCGCTGGGTCACCGCCTTGGCGCGGTCGGGGTCGACGTCCTGGTAGTTGATGATGAAGGTGTTGGCGCCGCGGGGCCGGAACGAGATCTGCGCGCGCAGCTGCTCGACCGCCTCGTCCTCCCCCTCCTTGGCCAGCACGTCGGGGAACGGGTTCACGGTCGGGTCGCGCACCACCTCGACCAGCGAGCTGCGCGCCAGCAAGAGCTCGCGGTAGCGCTCGCCGATGTTGCGGTGGACCGACGACACGTCGCGGTTCTGCAGCAGGCTGGTCTGCAGGCGCTCCTGGTAGTAGAGCACCGCGCCCGACTGGTAGACCTTGGGCCGGGTCAGCGCGAACAGCACCGACAGCACGGCGCCGATCACGAACAGGCCGGCGGTCAGCCACCAGTAGCGGCTGGCGCGGTGAGCGAAGCGGAACAGCTGATCGAGCCGGTCGCGCGCGGTGGTCGGGGTCACAGCCATCGTCGATAGGATGGTACACGACGGCCGCCGACGCCACGTCGCCGAAGTGACCCGTGGTCGTCGCCGGCGAAGCCCGGGACGTGGCCGACCACCGGCAGCGCCAGCCGGCGCACGTCGTCGGCGTCGTGGACCTTGGTGTCGAACGCCCCGACCACCAGCATGCACACCGGCCCGATGATGATCAGCGCGACGAACGCCACCATCGCGAGCGTCAGCCAGTGGCTGCCGGTGTCGACCTGCGGGCGGCGCTCGTCGACGATCTCGATCTCCAGGGCCAGACCGGCGGCGTTGACCTCGGCCTGCAGCTGGTCGAAGTCGGTGCGATCCTCGATGCCCTTGAACGTCGCCTGGGCGGCCTGCCACTCGGTGGCGAAGGTGGCGGCGCGGGCCCGCAGCACGGTCACCAGCGCCGCGTCGCCGGCCCGCTCGGCGGCGGCCAGCTCGGCGTTGACCTTGGCCTGATCGGCGGCGGCCTCCTCGAGGCGGCGCCGCGCGGCGGTCAGGCCGTCGCGGGCCTGGTCGGCCAGGGCCCGGGCGGCGGCGTAGCGGCGCTCGTTCTCGCCGTCCTGGACCAGCCGGGCCAGGCCGCGCGCCATCTCGTAGGCGAACTGCGGGTCGGTGTCGTTGTAGGCGATCGCGACGCGGGCCGAGCGCCGCTCGTCGTACGACCACGCGTACTGGAAGTAGTTGCGCCACACGCCGACCTGCATCGCGTCCTTGAACTCCTCGACCGCGACCGCGTCGCCGAACCGCGCGCGCGCCCGCTTCATCAGGCCGCGCTCGTCGAAGAACTTGATCAGCCGCTCCGACGACAGCAGCACGGTGGCGATGTAGTCGTGCAGCTCGTCGAGCGGGGTCGGGTTGAAGCCGGCGTTGAGGTCGCCCTCGGTGATCGCCAGGATCACCCGGGCCCGGTGGACCCGCGGCTTGAGCGCGACCTTGCGCACCACCGCGCCGGTCAGCACCGCCGTGGCCAGGAGCACCAGCCACCAGCGCTTCTTCGCCCGCCGCCGCATGCGGTCGACGACGTCGTACAGCGCGCGGTGCAGCGGCTGCTCGGCCTCGAACCAGTCGGCCACGCCCCAGGATAGCGCGGATCGCGGCGTCCCGCCCACGCTGCGACGGCCGGCGCCGGCGATGTTCTCGCGCAGGAGTGCTAGGGTGCCGGGCGGCCCGCCGGCGGACGCCGCGCCTCGCGACGATGCTGATCGAACTTCACTGCCACTCGACCTGGTCCGACGGCAGCGCCGCGGTGGCCGAGGTCGCGACCCGGGCCCAGGCCGCGGCGCCGGCGCTGATGGCGCTGACCGACCACGACACCAGCGCCGGCCACGCCGAGCTGGCGACGGCCATCCCCGGCGCGATCCGCGCCTGCGAGCTGACCTGCGTCGAGGATCGGCGCGCGGTCCACGTGCTGGTCTACGACGTCGCCGGCGACGCCCGCTGGGGCGAGTTCGAGGCGCTGCTGGCGGCCCAGGCCGCGGCCCGCCGCGATCGCCTGCGGGCCATCGCCGCGCGGCTGTTCCACCAGGGCGTCGTGCTCGACGTCGAGCCGATCCTGGCCAAGGCCGACGGCCGGGTGGTGGGCCGCCCCGACGTCGCCAAGGCGCTGGTGGCCCAGGGCGTGGTGGCGACCCGGGACGAGGCGTTCGATCGCTGGCTGCACGACGGCGGCGCCGCCGACGTGCCGCTGGCCCGGTTGTCGATCGCCGACGGGCTGGCCGCGGTGCGCGCGGTCGGCGCCCGGGCGTCCCTGGCCCACCCGCACCAGCACGGCGACAAGGGCAAGAAGCTCTTGCGCCGCTTCCACAAGGAGGGCCTCGACGGCGTCGAGGCCTACTACGGCCGCTACGACGCCGCCGAGCGCGACCGCTGGCTGCGGCTGGCCGACGAGCTGAAGCTCACGGCGACCGGCGGCTCGGACTGGCACGGCGAGCCGAGCGCCGGCCTGGGCGTCGAGATCCCCGACGCGCGGGGCCAGGCGCTGCTGGCGTGGCTGGGGCGGGCGTAGCCGGCGGCACCGCCGCCTCCTGCAGCGCGCGCTGGTACTCGCCGAGCGCGCGCCGGTAGGGGGCGAACGCCCCTGGCGACGTGGCCAGGCCGGCGTCGAGCATCGTGGCCAGCGCCAGCGCGTGGTGGCCGGCCGAGCCCAGCGCCAGCGCCAGGAACGCGCGCAAGGCCGCGTGCTCGGGGTGGGCCAGCACCGCCTCGGCCAGCACCGCGACCGCGTCGTCGACGCGCCCGACGTTGCGCAGGGTCGAGCCGAAGCCGAGCGAGAAGCCCGCGCGATCGTCGGGCGGGCCGCCCAGCTCGAACGCGCGCTGGTAGTAGCGCAGCGCCTCGGCCTCGCGCCCGAGCCGATCGCAGGCGTAGGCCGCGGCGGCCTGGGCGCGGACGTCGTCGGGGTGCGCCGCCGCCGCTGCGACGGCCTGGCGGTGCGTGGCCTCGTCGTCGTCGCCCCGGGCCGCGGCGGGCGCGCGCTTCGCTCGTGCCATCGTCGCAGCGTGCGTCGACCCGGACCGCGACACAAGCGCCCCGGCCCGACAGCGCTGTCGCGATCGCGGCGACGACCCGCGTCGAGGTTCCGCGCGGTTGCGCTGGCGCACCGCCTGCAATCGCCCCGGCCATGCTGCGCCTGGCGATCCTCGCGATCGCGCCGATGCTGACCGCGACCGGCTGCTTGCTGCCCCCGGACAACGACGTCCTGCAGTTCGAGGACGACTTCGAGGCCTGCGACCTGTGCGGCTGGTCGCTCAACGGCGACGTCCGCCGGGTCACCACCTACCACCCGGCCGAGCACGCGATGGCGCTGGCGCCGGGCGCGCGCGCCGCCACCTCGCTGGGGATCGTCCGCAACGCGGCCGAGAGCAGCTGGGAGTCCGACGACGGCAACTGGGTCGAGCTGTCGACCGACTGCGTCGGCCCGGGCGCGCTGGAGCTGATCCCCGACGGCAACGGCCGGCTGATCGTCGCGGTCACGCTCGACGATCGCGCCCGCGCGCCGTTCGCGCGCCACTGGCTCAACTTCCCGCCGCTCGATCCCGCGGTCGAACACCAGTTCAGCATGCTGACGCTGACCACCGAGACCTTGCCGTGCCAGGTCGACAACCTGCAGATCCGCATCTCGGGGGGCCTGTATGCATATTAGCCTTGGGCGCGCGGCGCTGGTGTTGGCCGCGCTGACGGCGACCGCGACCGCCGACGAGCTGGCGCCCCCGGGGACCACCGCGCCGTCGCCGCTGTCCGTCGCCGACGCGCCCCCGCCCGCCCCGGTCCGCGGGCCGCGGCTGCAGCTGGCGCTCACCGGCGACCTGCGGCTCACCCACCTCGACGGCGCCGCCGGCCGCTTCGTCGACGACGCGATGGCCTACGGCTGGCGCATCGCGCAGGCCCGGCCGCTGTACGGGCTCGGCGTCGACGCGCACTACCTGTGGACGCCGATCGTCGACGTCGGCGCGCGGGTCGGCTACCTCACGCAGGACTACGCCGCCGGCGTCGATCCCGCGGATCGCATGGGCATCGCGTGGACGACCGTGGCCGCGAGCGCGCGCCTGCGCTGGGCCCAGGGCCGCCCGTTCATCCCCGAGCCGCGGCTCGACCTCGGCCTGGCGCGCCAGACCTGGACCGTCCACGGCCAGGACGATCAGGCGACCCGCAGCTTCGTGCGGGTCGGCGTCGACTGGCGGCTGGGCACCCGCACCGCCGGCGTGATGCTGGCGGTGGCGTACACGCTCACCGATCGGCCCGCGGTCGACGGCCCGGCGCCGCCGGTCGGTGGCCTCGATCTCGCGATCGGCCCGTACCTCCGACGGTGAGGCAGCCCGCGCGCGCTACTTGACGCGCGTGCCCGGCGGCGCGGCTGCGGTGATCGTGCCGAGCGCGAGGATCGCGTCGTCGCCGGCGGCGAGGATCATCCCCTCGCTGGTGACCCCGCGCAGCTCGCGCGGCGCGAGGTTGGCTACCACCAGCACCCGCTGGCCGGGCAGCGCCGCGGCGGTGAACGCCTCGGCGATCCCGGCGACGATCGTGCGGTGGCGGGCCTCGCCGAGATCGACGGTGAGCTTCAGCAGCTTCTTGGCCTTGGGCACCGGCTCGGCGGCGATCACCAGCCCGACCCGCAGGTCGATCTTGGCGAAGTCGTCGTAGGCGATCGTCGGCGCCAGCGGCGCGACCGGGGCTGGCGCCGCCGCGGCCACCTCGACCGGCGCCGCCGGGGCCGCGGTCGGCTCGGGCGGCAGCCACTTGCCGAGCAGCTCGGCGGTGCGCGCGGCGTCGATGCGCGGGAACAGCGGCGTCGACGCGGTCGGCGTCAGCGCCGGCAGGTCGCGGCCGAACGCCGCGGCGTCGGGCCAGCGCGCGTCCCGCTCGGCGACGCCGGCGCCCAGCCAGCCGTCGAGCGCCTGCGCGGTCGCCGGCAGCACCGGCGCGATCGCCAGCCGGGTCCACCACAGCGCCGCGGCCAGCGTGTGCAGCACGTGATCGAGCTCGGCCTTCTTGGCCGGGTCCTTGGCCAAGGTCCACGGCTCGGTCGCGGCGATGTACGTGTTGGCCTCGCGCACCAGCCGCCACACCGCCTCGAGGCCGCGCGACGGCGCGAACGCGGTGAACGCCGCCTGCGCGTCCTTGATCGCCGCGGCCGCGACGGTCGCCAGCGCGGCGTGGGGGCCAGCGGCGGCGCGGGCCTCGTCGCGGGCGCCGACGCCGCCGCCGCCGAACCGCACCAGCATCGTCAGCGATCGGTTGATCAGGTTGCCCAGGTCGTTGGCGAGGTCGGCGTTGTAGCGCTCGATCAGCCCCTCGTAGATCAGATCGCCGTCGTTGCCGAGCGGCGTCTCGCGCAAGAGGAAGTAGCGGAGCGCGTCGACGCCGGTGGCCGGCACCGACGACGCGCCGGCCAGATCGCCGGCCAGCACCGTCGGGAACACCCGAGTCGCGGGGATCGACTTGGAGATCTTGCGGCCGCCGATGGACCACCAGCCGTGGCACAGCACGGTGTGCGGCAGCGGCAGCCCGGCGGCCAGCAGGAACGCCGGCCAGTACACCGCGTGGAAGCGCAGGATGTCCTTGCCGATGACGTGGACGACGCTCGGCCAGTAGGTGGCGATCGCCGGCGTCGGCGGGGTCGCGAACGGGTCGCCCAGGTTCGACAGGTAGTTGGTCAGGGCGTCGAACCACACGTACATGACGTGGCGGGCCGCCTCGCCGGGGTGGTCCGGGTCGTCGGGCACCGGGATGCCCCAGGTGAAGCTGGTGCGCGACACCGACAGGTCCTTGAGCCCGCCCTTGAGGAACGACACGACCTCGTTCTTGTACTGCTCGGGCTGGATGAACTCGGGGTGCGCCTCGATGTGCGCGAGCAGCGGCGCGGCGTACGCCGAGAGCCGGAAGAAGTACGACGTCTCCTTGTCGACCCACGCCACCGGCTTCTCGTGGGTGGTGCACAGCCACTCGCCGGCGGTGGCGCCGGCCTTGAGCTGGCTCTCGGTGTAGAACGCCTCGCAGCCGACGCAGTACCAGCCCTGGTAGGTCGCCAGGTACAGGTCGTCGGGGCGGCGCGCGCGGATGCGCTCCCACAGCTTGCGCACCACCTCGACGTGGCGCGGATCGGTGGTGCGGATGAAGTCGCGGCGGAAGCCGTGGACCGCCGCGGCGTCGCCGAAGCCGAGCCCGAGCTCGCGCCAGGTGTCGAGGAACCGCGGCGCCACCTCGTCGCAGTGCTGCTGCGGCGTGACCCCGCGCTTGGCCGCCACCTCGGCGATCTTCTGGCCGTGCTCGTCGGTGCCGGTCAGGTAGCGGACGTCGTCGCCCATCATCTGGTGGCAACGCGCCAGCGCGTCGGCGACGATCGTGGTGTACGCGTGCCCGAGGTGCGGCACGTCGTTGACGTAGTAGATGGGCGTGGTGACGTAGAACGGCTGGGTCATGGGTCGGCTCGGTGCGAGGCGGCTCACACTACCAGCCGGCCGGGCCAGGGGCCCGCTGGAGATCGCGGAACCGCGAGGCGCGCGTGGTGTCGCAGCGTCCATGTGGAGACGAGCGGTGGCGTGCGCCGCGATGCTCGCGTGCGCGCGCGGCGCGGGCCGCCCGGCCGAGGTCGTGGGGCCGACGGTCGCGGCCCCGACCGCCGCGGCCCCGACCGCCACAGCGAGCGCGCCGATCGGCGCCGACGCCGCGGCGGCGACCCTGGCGTTGCCCGACGGCCGCGCGGTCACCTACGGCCTCGAACTCCCAGCCGCGCCGCTGGTCGCCGCGGTCGCCCACGGCGACGGCGCGCTGGCCTTGACGGCCGCCGGGCAGCTGGTCGCCTACGACCGCGCGCTCCGCCCGATCGTGCGCCCCGCGCTCGGGGCGCCGATCCGCGGCCTGACCACGGCCAGCGACGGCACCATCTACACCGTCGACGCTGCGGGCGCCGTGGCGCGGCGCGACGGGGCCACGCTGACCGCGACGACGGTCGCCACGACCCCGAACGCACCGATCTGGATCGGCCACGGCCCGACCGGGCTCGTGGTCGTGGCCGCCAGCCTCGGCGGCGTCACCGCGCAGGTCATCGGTCCCCCGGGCGCCGCGCCGATCCCGCTGGCCGGCCTGGGCGAGCCGGCGTGGACTGGCCTCGGCGTGGCCGGCTGGCCCCCGGAGCGCCTCGCGCTCGACGGCGCGGGGCGGCTGTGGGCGTTGACCGACCGCACCGCCGCCGCCTTCGACCTGGCCAGCGGCGCCCGGATCGCCGAGGTCGCGATCGGGAGCGGCGTCCTCGGCCTGGCCGCGGTCGGCGACGAGGTCTGGGCGTACGGCAGCACCGGTGCCGACGGCGCCCTGGTGCGCGCGCTCCCGGGCGACGTCGCGATCGCGACCGCCCCCACGCTGCCCGACCTGCCGCTGACGCTCGTGCGCGCCAGCCCGGCTGGGGTGCTGGCGGCGATCGGCGACGAGATCTACCGCCGCGACCCCGCCACCGGCGCATGGCAGCGGCGCGCGACGCTGCCGCGATCGGTGCTCGCGGGCGACGCGCTGGTCGCGCTGATCGCGTCCGGCGACGACCTGCTGGTCGCCACCCGCACCGCCGGCCTGGCCCGGATCGTCGGCGGCACCGTCGCCGCCGGGCCGCCGCCAGCACGCCGTGCGGCCGTCGGCGAGCTGCGCGGGTTCGGCGACGCGCTCTGGCGCATCGACGGCGCGAGCGTCGAGCGCGCCGCCGGCGCCGGCTGGGTGCCGGTGCCATTGCCAGACGAGCTAGCGCGCCGCCGCGTCACCTGGATCGACGGCGGCGCGAACGGTCCGTACGCGGTCGCGCCAGGCGACGCGCTGATCACCGCGCGCTGGGCCGGCGACCGGATGGTCGTCGTCGGTCGGCAGAACAGGCCGGCAGCGCCGGCCCCGGCGGCGCAGCGCGCGCGGTGGGAGGTGCGCCCGCCGCCCTGGCGCCTGACCGGCGTCGTCGCCGCCGGCGATCAGCTGTTCGGGTTCGACGACGCGGCGATGTGGCAGTGGGAGGCGGCGACCGGGACCTGGACCGCCGTCGCGCCTCGCCCCGCCGGCCTGCGCGGCGATCGCCGGCTCGAGGTCATCGCCACCGGCCCGCGCTGGCTGCTGTTCGATCGCGCCGACCGCGCGCTCTTCGAGTTGACCACGTCCGGCGCCGACCGCGGGCGCGTGGCCCGGGTGCTCCCCGAGCGTCGCGTCGACGCCGCCGTCGCCGCCGGCGCCGACGTGGCCGTCGTGTCGGCCGATGGCGCGCTCTTCCGCCTGATCCGCCCGACCGGGGGCGTCGTGCGCTGGCCCCTCGACGTCGCCGCCGCGCACCTGGCCCGCGATCGCCGCGGCCGGATCTGGTTCGCCAGCGACCTGGGCCTCGGCGTCATCGAGGCGCGCGGCACGGTCAAGCTCGACCTGCCGCCGCTCGCCGGCCGCCGCGTCGACGCGCTGTTCGCCGATCCCGCCGGCGACGTCGCGGTGGCGCTCGCCGGCGGCGGCCTGGTCCGGGTCGCGCTGCCCGACGCCCCCGACGCCGCGCCCGGGGACTGACCGCTCAGCGCGCGGCCTTGGCCTTGGGCGCGGCCTTCTTCGCCATCGCCAGCACCGCCTTGTAGTGCGCGGGGCTCACCGGCTGCACCGACAGCCGCGAGCCCTTCTGCAGGAGCACCATGCCGTCGAGCGCCGGGTTGGCGCGCAGCTCGTCGAGCGCGATCAGGCGCGGCAGCTTCTCGACGAACTCGACGTCGACGCAGATCCACCGCGGGGCGTCGCGCTTCGACCCCGGATCGTAGTACGGGCTCGACGGCTCGAACTGGGTGGCGTCGACGACGCCGGTCCGCTTCACCACCGCCAGCCCGGCCACGCCCGGCGGCGTCGCGTTCGAGTGATAGAACAGCACGCGGTCGCCGACCTTCATCTGATCGCGCATGAAGTTGCGCGCTTGGTAGTTGCGCACGCCGGTCCACGGCTCGACCTTGACCCGGGCCAGGTCGTCGATCCCGAAGGTGTCGGGCTCGGTCTTCATCAGCCAGTGCTGCATCGGCGCCATCCTACCCGCGGTGCCGCCTCGCGACAGCCCCGGCCTGCCGCGCCGCGCCGGTCCGCCGATCGCGGCGGGCTGGGACGGCCACGCCGCTCCAGGCCCGGCGTGGGAATCCGACCACCGAATCCTCGTCGGTCCTTGACGCCGTCGCCGTCGGTGTTATATTGGCCCAATCAAGATGGCGAAGCAGCTGGGGTTGCCGGGGACGGAGGGCGCGCCACGACGCGCGGGGAGCAATGCGACGGGCCATGGCGGCAAGCGGCCGGGGGCCGGGCGCAAGCGGACGCTGCCGGGCCGGGTGCGCGGCAAGCACCGCGCGCGGCCGTTCCACGATCGCCGCCGACCGGTGCACGTCGTGCTGCGCGTGACCCAGCAGGTCGGCCGGCTCCGGCGGAGCAAGACCTACGCGGCGATCCGCGCGGCGATGATCGCGACCGTCGGCACGCCCGGCTTCCGCGTCGTGCACCTGTCGATCCAGCGGCACCACGTCCACCTCCTGTGCGAGGCCGACGACCGGCGCCGCCTGGCCAACGGCGTGCGCGCGCTGTGCGTCTCCGCCGCGAAGCGGCTGAATCGCGCGGTCGCCATCGCCGGCGGCACGCCGCGCACCGGCCGCGTCTTCACCGACCGCTACCACGCCACGGCGATCGCCACGCCGCGCCAGGCGCGCCACGCGCTGGCCTACGTGCTCAACAACTGGCGGCGCCACCGCGAGGATCACGCGGCCCTCGGCCAGCGGCGGGCGCTCGTCGATCGCTACTCCAGCGGCATCGCGTTCGGCGGCTGGGCCGAGCGCGACGGCGTGCCGTTCGCGTGGCCGCGCGGCTTCGAGCCGATGCCGATCGCCGCGCCGACGACGTGGCTACTGAAGGGCGGATGGAAGCGCGGCGGCGCGCCGCCCAGCCTGTGGGAGCGGCCGGGGCCGGGGCCGCTGGCGGAGTGACGCCGCGGTCGCCGCCAGGACACGTCGGCCCACGACGCGACGCGGCACGCGCCGGTGCGGGTATCGCCGTCGCGCCCGACGCTCCGGCCGACGATCCCCATCCGATCGTCAGGCGGCCCGGGCCCGGACGATCCCCATCCGATCGTCACGGGCCGGGGAGCCAGGCTCCAGATCGGGGCAGAGTGCACCAGCGAGGTGGCAGCGCATCGACGCAAGCCACCAGGATCATTGAGACCGGATCTGGCATCACGCTTGTATTGATGGTGGGGATGCGCACCGCCTCGCTCGTCGCCGCCGGTCTCGGGTTCGCAAGCGCCGTGCTCGGGGGGTGCGTCGAGACCGCGCCCGAGCTCGGATCCAACGGCAGCCGGCTGAGCTTCGAGGAGTGGAAGGCCACGCAGTACCGCGAGGCGAGCGGGCTGTACGTCCTGGACGGCGACGTCGCGATCCGCGACGAGGCGCGGCTGTTCGAGATCTGGAGCGGCAGCCAGCCGGGCCAGCTCGCGGTCTACACCCAGGCCGGCCAGGACGTGAAGTGGAGCGCGACCCAGCGCAAGCAGCTCACGTACTGCATCTCGAACAACTTCGGCGCCAACAAGCAGAAGGTCATCACCGCCCTCCAGGGCGCGGCCGAGGGCGGCTGGGAGATGATGGCCGACGTCGACTTCGTCTACCTGTCGGCCCAGGACGCCAACTGCACCGCCGCCAACACCGCGGTGCTGTTCGACGTCAACCCGGTCAACGCCAACGGCGAGTACCTGGCGCGCGCGTTCTTCCCCGACAGCCCCCGCGGCGATCGCAACATCCTGATCGACAGCACCGCGTTCGATCCGCAGCTCACCTGGCCGCTGCGCAACATCCTGGCCCACGAGATGGGCCACACCCTCGGCCTGCGCCACGAGCACACCCGCCCCGAGTCGGGCGCCACCCAGTGCTTCGAGGACAGCCAGTACCGCGGCCTGACGCCGTACGACGCGGCGTCGGTGATGCACTACCCGCAGTGCAACGGCACCTCGGCCGACCTGTCGTTCACCGCGCTCGATCGCCAGGGCATCGCCGCGCTGTACGCGCCGCCCGCGCCGCCCAACCCGGCGCCGATGGCGCAGTTCAACGCCCCGGCCAACGGCGCGACCGTGCCGCCGACGTTCAACGTCCAGACCCAGATCGTCGACACCGACCTGGCCCGCGTCGAGCTGTGGCTCGACGGCGCGCTGGCGCAGACGCTGACCGCCGGGCCGTTCAACTTCACCGTCACCAACCACGCGGTCGGCCCGGTGGCGATCGAGATCCGCGCGATCGACAGCGCCGGCCAGTCGACCTCGCAGAACATCAACGTCACCGTCGAGGCCGGCGCGGTCGACCCGACCGATCCCGACCCGACCGACCCGGGCCCGACCGACGCCGACGGCGACGGCTACGGCGACGAGGTCACCGGCGGCTGCTCGACCGGCGCCGGCAGCTCGGGCGGCCTGGCGCTGCTCGGCCTCGGCCTCGCGCTCGCGCTGCGCCGCCGCCGCCGCTAGCTCCCGCCCCACGGGCCCGCACCGCGGCGCTACCGCCGCACGTCGGTCGAGTGGAACAGCTTGTCGGCCGAGGTCGGCACGAAGCCCTCGAACCGCTCGCCCGACGGCAGCGGGTAGCGGCGCGCGAACTCGTAGTAGCAGGACGGCACCGCGAAGCGGCCGTCGGCGAACTCGACCTCGATCGGCTCGGCGCAGGTCGACGACTGCTCGAGGTGATCGGCCGGCGTGCCCTTGATCAGGCCGCCGGCGCGGTTGAGCTCGAAGCCCTCGGCCTGCAGGAAGGCGTTGACCGCCGGCAGGTCGGCGAAGCTGCGCAGCCGGCCGACGTCGACGGTGAAGTGGTTGACCCGGAAGCCGAACGCCGCGACCCACGCCGCGTACTCGCTGACCGCCAGCAGCCGCTGGTAGGTGGCGTGGTCGATCGCCCACGGCCGGCCGGCGTAGGGCAGCTCGGGCCGTTCGGCGAACCCGGCCGGCAGCGCCGCGACCAGGCCGTCGAGGATCGCCGCGATCGCCGGCGGCAGCTCGTCGATCGCCAGCTCGCTGATGAACACCTTGGGCAGATCGCGGTCGGGGTGGCGCCAGTACGAGGCCCACAGGTGCTTGTCGTCGAACCGGTAGTCGTCGGCCTTGACCCAGCCCAGCGCCTCGAATCGCCGCCCCAGGGTGAACCGATCGATGCCGGGGCGCCCGAACGTACGCAGCGCGACGTGGTCGTTGACGATGGGCTCACCCCGGGCGGTGAACAGCGCGTGGACCCGCGCGGCCTGCGGGGTGAGGGCGGTGTAGTCGCGCCACAGCGCGTCGAGGAGATCGGCGGGGGTCACGGCGCGCACTATAGCCGAGCGCCAGCGAGGCTACCGCTCTGGGTCTCCGCCGTACCCGCCCGCCAGCCGAGCGCCGCGAGACCATCTCGCTGGGTGTCCGCGGTCCGAGCTGCTAGACTCGCGGCGTGGGGGCCCCCGTCGAGCGCGCATCGCTCCGCGAAGAACGCTTCGTCGTGAAGTCGCAGCTCGGCGCCGGCGGCATGGGCGTGGTCTACCGCGTGTTCGATCGGGTCCACCAGCGCGACGTCGCGCTCAAGACCTTGAAGACCCAGGGCGCGCGCGACCTGTACCGCTTCAAGCGCGAGTTCCGCTCGCTGTGCGACCTGGCCCACCCCAACCTCTGTCGCCTGCACGAGCTGCACACCACCGGCGACGAGTGGTTCTTCACGATGGAGCTGGTGCGCGGCGTCGGCTTCATCGATCGGGTGCGGCCCAGCCCCGGCGCCAGCGACGCCGGGTTCGACGACGAGCTCGACGCCACCCAGCCGCGGACGGTCGGCCCGCGCTCGCGCGCCGACATCCTGGCGGCGCCGCTCGATCGGGCCCGCCTCGACGACGCGCTCTACCAGCTGTGCGACGGCGTCCACGCGCTGCACCTGGCCGGCAAGCTGCACCGCGATCTCAAGCCGTCCAACGTGCTGGTCGAGCCGAGCGGCCGGGTGGTGCTGCTCGACTTCGGGCTGATCGCCGACGTCGATCTGGCCGGCGTCGATCACACCCACGAGCGCGCCGCGGTCGGCACGCCGGTGTACATGTCGCCCGAGCAGGCCGCCGACGTGCCCCTCGATCCCGCCAGCGACTGGTACTCGGTGGGCGCGATGCTGTACGAGGCGCTGACCGGGCGCCGGCCGTTCGAGGGGCGACCCGACGAGATCATGCGGCGCAAGCAGCTCGAGCTGCCGCCGCCGCCGCGGGCGCTGGTGGCCGACGTGCCGCCGGCGCTCGACGCGCTGTGCGTGCGGCTGCTCGCCACCGACCCGCGCGACCGCCCCGGCGGCGCCGCGGTGCTGGCGGCGCTGGGCCGCGAGCCGTCGGAGGCGACCCGCACCGTCGACCGCACCGCCGGCAGCTCGGCGCCGTTCGTCGGGCGCACCGCGCAGCTCGACGCGCTGGCGCAGGCGCTGGTCGACTCGCGCCAGGCCGGCGTCGCGGTGATGGTCCGCGGCGTGTCGGGCATGGGCAAGTCGGCGCTGGTCGCCCGCTTCCTCGACTCGGTCGGCGCCTCGGTGCTGGTGCTCGCCGGCCGCTGCTACGAGCGCGAGGCGGTGCCGTTCAAGACGCTCGACACGCTGATCGACGCGCTGACCGGGGCGCTCTTGCGCCTGCCGCCGGCGCAGCTCGCGGCGGTGCTGCCCGACGACATCACCGCGCTGGCCCGGCTGTTCCCGGTGCTGCGCCGGGTGCCGGCGATCGCCGAGCCGGCGACACGGCGGTTCCAGCCCGCTGATCCGCAGGAGCTGCGGCGGCGCGGCTTCGCGGCGCTGCGGGTGCTGCTCGAGCGGCTGGCCGCGGCCGGCCCGGTGATCGTCGCGGTCGACGATCTGCAGTGGGGCGATCTCGACAGCGTCGGCTTCCTGGTCGATCTCATCACCCGGCCCGATCGCCCCAACCTGCTGCTGCTGCTGGTCCACCGCAGCGAGGACACCGCGGGGCCGATCGTCGCGTCGATCGAGAAGCGGGTCGCGTCGGCCTCGCTGGTGCCCGACGTCCGGATCATCGAGGTGCCGCCGCTCGAGGTCGACGAGGCCACCGACCTGGTCGAGGCGCTGGCCGGCGTGTCCGACGGCGGCGGCGCGTGGGCGTCGTCGCTGGTGCGCGACGCCGGCGGCAACACGATGTTCCTGTCGGAGCTGGCCCGCTCGGCGACCACCGCCGGCGGCGCCACGACGCTCGACGAGCTGCTGCGCGACCGGATCGCGCGGCTGCCGCCGTCGGCGAAGGCGCTGTTGCGCGCGTGCGCGGTGGCGGCGCGGCCGATGCCCGCCGAGGTGGTCGGCGCCGCGGCCGGGATCGACGACGTCGGCGGCGCGCTGGCGGTGCTGCGCGCCGAGCGCCTGGTCCGCGGCCAGGCCGATCGCGATCAGGTCGAGCCGTACCACGACCGGATCCGCGCGGCCGTGGTCGACGACCTCGCCACCGGCGAGCTGCAGGCCGCGCACCGCGAGCTGGCCGACGCCTACCAGCACGCGGTGCCGGGCGATCGCGAGCCGCTGGTCGAGCACCTGCTCGGCGCGGGCGAGGCGCAGGCCGCGGCCGAGCACGCGGTCAAGGCCGCGGCCACCGCCGCCGAGGCGCTGGCGTTCCGCCGCGCCGCCGATCTGTACGCGGTGGCGCTGCAGTTCGGCAGCTTCGAGCCCGACGTGCGGTGCGCGCTGCTGATCGGCCGCGCCAGCGCGCTGGTCAACGCCGGCCAGCTGCTCGAGGCGGCGGCGATGTACGCCGAGGCGGCGCCGCTGGCGAGCCCCGACGAGCGCACCGAGCTCGAGCGGCTGCGCATCGAGCAGCTGCTGCGGGCCGGCCGGCTGCGCGAGGGCCTGACCCTGGCCGCCGCCAAGATGCGCGCGCTCGGCTGCGTGCTGCCCGACAGCCAGCGCGCGACGATCGTCTCGGTGCTCACCCAGCGGGTCGCGCTGCGGCTGCGCGGCACGCGGTTCAAGCCGCGCACCCTGGTCGAGCTGCCGGCGCGCGCGGTGCACGAGGTCGACCTGCTGTGGTCGGTGTGCAGCGGGCTGTCGTTCGCCAACCCGGTGCAGGGCAAGCTGGTCCAGCTGTGGCACCTGCGGCGCGCGCTGGCGCTGGGCGAGCGCCGCCGGGTGGCGATGGCGCTGGCGCTCGAGGTCGGGCACATGACGTCGACCTCGTCCGCCGCCCACCCGCGCGCGGAGGCCATGGCGGCCCGGGCCCACGAGGTCGCGGTGCAGGCCGGCGACGAGTTCGTGATCGGCCTGGTCGAGGCGTGCGGCGGCCTGTCGGACTTCCTGATCGGGCGCTGGTCGCGCGCCGATCAGCGGATGAAGGCCGGCCTGCGGCGGATGCGCGACCACGGCGTCGGCGGGCGGTGGGAGATCGACCTGACCGAGCTGTTCTACCTGGCCAACCTGTTCTATTGCGGCCAGCTCCGCGAGCTGGCGCGGCTGGCGCCGCTCTTCCTGCGCGAGGCCGAGGACCGCGGCGACGTCTACGCGCAGAACGGCATCCGCGCGTGGCGCCCCAACGTCGCCTGGCTGGTGATGGGCAAGCCCGAGGACGCGCGCGCCCACTCGCTGGCGGTGGCGATGGAGCACGGGAGCGACGGCGAGGCGTTCCAGCTCAACGACTACAACCACCTGCTGTCCAACACCCGCATCGACCTGTACGTCGGCGACGGCGACGGCGCGCTGGCGCGGGTCGAGCACGCGTGGCGCGAGCTCGAGAGCTCGATGCTGCTGCGGGTGACGACGGTCTACGTCGAGTCGTACTTCTTGCTCGGCACGGCGGCGCTGGCCTCGACCCGCCCCGACCGCGCCGCGGTGGTGCGGCAGGCGATCGCCGGGCTGGCGAAGGCCAAGCTGCCGTGGGCCGACGGCCTGCGCGCGCTCTTGGTCGCCGGGCTGACCCTGCACGAAGGGTCGCGCGAGCGCGCGGCGCTCGAGCTGGTGGCCGCCGAGGACAAGCTGCGAGCCGCCGAGATGCCGCTGCACGTGCAGATCGCGCGGCAGTGCCGCGGCGAGCTGCTGGGCGGCGCGGCCGGCGCGACGCTGCGCGAGGACGCCGCCGCGTGGCTGCGGGATCAGGCGGTCGCCGATCCGCAGGCCTTCGCGCGGCTCATCCTGCCGCGGCCGTGACGGTCACCGCCGCGGCGGCGCCAGCACGCCCAGCCGGGTGACGCGCAGGTCGCGCTCGGTGAGCGGACCGATCGCCCACACCAGGTAGCCGGGGCCGGCCAGCCGCGGGCGGGCCAGCGGCCCCCGCAGCCGCCACGCGAACGCCTCGCCCGCCAGCCACAGCTCGTCGCCGCGCCGCTCGACGACGCCGACCCACGGCCGCCCGGCGCCGGCGACGTCGACGATCTCCAGCGCGCCGTCGTGCCAGCCGACGTGGTGGCCGCGCAGCCGGTCGAGCATCGCGCGCGCCGCCGCGGGGTCGGTCACCGGCCAGCGCCCGTCGGCGGCCGGCGGTTCGGCGCGGGCCACCGCCGCGGTCAGCGCCAGCGCGATCAGCGCGAGCGCGCGGCTAGCGCGCATCGCCGCCGGCGTGGGTGGCCAGGAGCGCGTTGAGCTCGAGCAGCACGTCGATGTCGACGTCGAGGAACTGCACGCCGACGCCGTCGGGCGAGGCCCAGCGCACCGCCGCGGCCAGCACCAGCGGCTCGCTGCGGCCGGGCGCCGCGACCACCAGCTCGAGCGCGGCGCCGACCGGCGCGCTGACCCGCAACAGGAACGCGCCGCCGACGCCGATGTCGCGGGTGTCGGTCTCGGCCCACGCGCCGCCCACCACGCGCCAGCGCACGTGGAGCTGCCGCCCCGGCCGCGCCGCGCCGCGATGATGGAGCCGTCGTTCGGAGCCCACGCCGGTTCAGGATATCGCGGCTGGCGGGGGCGGCAAAACCGCCTTGTCGCCTTTACCGATCGGGGGCGACCGTATACGTTCCGCCCGCCGTGAAGGTGCACCTCATCGGAATCGGCGGTACCGGCATGGGGGCCGTGGCCGGCTTGCTGTGCGCGGCCGGCCACGACGTCCGTGGCTCGGACACCGCGCTCTACCCGCCGATGAGCGAGCAGCTGGCGGCGCTGGGCATCCCCGTGTTCGAGGGGTTCGCGCCGGCCAACCTCGACTGGGGCCCCGACCTGGTCGTGGTCGGCAACACCCACTCCAAGGATCACGTCGAGGTCACCGCCGCCCGCGAGCGCGGCCTGACGCTGACCTCGTTCCCGGCGGTGCTGGGCGAGCAGCTCCTGGCCGACCGCCACAGCATCGTCGTCGCCGGCACCCACGGCAAGACCACCACCACGTCGCTGGTGGCCCACATCCTGGCCGAGGCCGGCCACGATCCCGGCCTGTTCGTCGGCGGCGTGCCGATCGCGCTGGGCCAGGGCTGGCTCCTGGGCAAGGGGCCGGAGTTCGTGGTCGAGGGCGACGAGTACGACACCGCGTACTTCGACAAGGGCTCCAAGTTCCTCCACTACCGGCCGCGCACCGCGATCCTCACGTCGGTCGAGCTCGACCACGTCGACATCTTCGCGTCGTTCGAGGCGGTCAAGGAGGCGTTCAAGAAGTTCGTCGTGCTGCTGCCCGAGGACGGCCTCCTGGTGGTGTGCCACGAGTCGGCCGACGCGCTCGCGGTGGCCGGCGCCGCCCGCTGCCGGCAGCAGACCTACGCGGTGGTCGACAACGGCGGCGAGGCTCCGGCCGGCGTCACCTGGACCGCGCACCACCTCGAGTACGGCAAGAGCGGGCGGGTCAGCTTCGAGGTGGTCGGCCACGGCGAGGCCCGGGGCCGGTTCGAGACGCTGCTCACCGGCCGCCACAACGTCGGCAATGTGCTGGCGGCGATCGCGGTGGCGTTCGACCGCGGCGTGCAGATCGAGATCATCCGCCGCGCGGTCGGCAGCTTCGCCGGCGTGCGCCGCCGCCAGGAGCTGCGCGGCATCGCCGGCGGCGTGTGGGTGCTCGACGACTACGCCCACCACCCGACCGCGGTGCGCGAGACGCTCAAGGGCCTGCGCCGCCGGTTCCCCAAGCGCCGCATCATCGCCGCCTACGATCCGCGCTCGGCCACCTCGCGCCGCCGGACGTTCCAGGACGAGTTCGTCAACGCGTTCGCCCACGCCGACGAGGTGGTGGTCGGCAAGCTCTACGACCCGACCAAGATCCCCAAGGAAGAGCGCTTCGACGCCGAGAAGCTCGCGCTCGACCTGCACCGCAGCGGCACCAAGGCCAGCTACATCCCCGACATCGACGCGCTGGTGAAGCACGTGGCCGGGGCGGCCGGCGCCGGCGACGTGGTGGTGGCGCTGTCGTCGGGCAGCTTCGACGGCTTCCACGACAAGCTGCTCGCCGCCATCGGCGACGCGGTCATGCCGGCGCGGCGCACCGACGGCGAGGCGGTGCGCCGGCTGCTCGACGCGGTCGGGCTCCCGCCCGACGACGCCACCGACGCCGACCTCGGCCACTACTTCGTGCTCAAGAACGAGCACGGCGTGGTCGGCACCGTCGCGCTCGAGGTGCTGGGCGAGGACGCCATCCTGCGCGACCTGGCCACCGCCGCGGCCGCCCGCGGCCAGGGCCTCGGATGGATCCTGGCCGACGTGGTGGTGCAGTGGGCCCGCTACCGCGGCGTCCGGCGCATCTACCTGCTCACCGAGACCGCCAGCGACTTCTTCGCCGCCAAGCTCGGGTTCCGCGTGGTCGATCGCACCACGGTGTCGCCCGACGTCGCCGGCACGACGACGTTCCAGCGGTCGACCGACTCGAAGTTCGTCGCGATGCGCCTCGATCTGTGAGGTGAGAGCGGGCATCGGGGACGGGCGCGGGCCTGGTGACGCGGTAGGCTGGGGCCGATGACCGAGCTCGATGACCTGCTCGCGCTGGCGCGGGCGACCGCGGCCGAGGCGACCGCGCTGTTGCGCGACGTGCGGCCCGATCACGTGCGCACCAAGACCAGCCCGCGCGATCTGGTGACCGAGTGGGACACGCGGTGCGAGGCGCTGGTGCGCAGCCGGCTGGTGGCGGCGCGGCCCGACATCGCGGTGGTCGGCGAGGAGGACGGCGGCGATCGCGGCGCGGCGCGGCGGTGGCTGGTCGATCCGATCGACGGCACGGTCAACTTCACCCATGGGCTGCCGATGTGGGCGGTGGCGATCGCGCTCGAGGGCCCCGCCGGCCTCGAGGTCGGCGTGGTGGCGGCGCCGGCGCTGGGCTGGACGTTCTGGGCCCGGCGCGGCGGCGGCGCGTTCGCCGATCGCGGGCGCGGCGTCGAGCGGCTGCACGTCAGCGCGGTCGACCGGCTCGACCACGCGATGCTGGTGACCGGCTTCCCCTACGACCGCGCCACCAACCCCGACAACAACTTCGCCGCGTGGGAGCACTTCCAGCGGATCGCCGGCGCGTGTCGGCGGCTGGGCTCGGCGGAGCTCGACCTGTGTCTGGTCGCGACCGGCGCCATCGACGGCTACTGGGAGACCCGGCTGTCGCCGTGGGATCTGGCGGCCGGCGCGCTGATCGTCATGGAGGCCGGGGGCACTGTGACCGACACACGCGGCGGGCCGTTCCGCGCCGAATCCGGCGAGGTCATCGCCGCCGGCGGTGGTATCCATCAAGCGATCGTCACCGAGCTGGCGCGGGTGCGCGCCACGACCGAGGAGTCGCCATGATCCGCATGCCAGGCGTCGCGATGTTCGCCGTGTTGGCCCTGGCCGCACCTGCAGCCGCGCAGCCGGTCGAGGCCCCGGTCGATCCGTACGCCGAGCCGACCAAGCCGCCGCCGGCGAAGCGGCCCGGCAAGCCGACCAAGCCCGCCAAGCCCGCCAAGCCGGCCGCGGCGCCGACCGCGCCGACGCCGGTCGACCCGTACGCCGACGCCGCGCCGCCGGCCCCGGTCGAGGCCGCGCCGGTCGATCCCTACGCCGCGCCGCCGGCGGCCAAGCCCGCCAGGCCCACGAAGCCGAGCAAGCCCGCCAAGCCGAGCAAGCCCGCGCCGCCGCCGGTCACCGCGCCGCTCGATCCCTACGCCGCGCCAGCCACGACGGCGCCGGTCGATCCCTACGCCGCCCCGGCGACGACAGCGCCGGTCGATCCCTACGCCGCCCCGGCGACCAAGCCGGTCGATCCCTACGCCGCGCCGCCGACCGCGCCGGTCGCGCCGGTCGCGCCGCCGGTCACCACGGTCGCCGGGCGCATCGACGTCGCCGCCGTGCAGGGCCTGCTCGCGGTGCAGAACCTCGACGGCTGGCTGCTCGCCGATCACGGCGGCATGAACCCGGTGGCGCGCAGCCTGGTCGACGCCACCGGCGCGCCGACCCGGCGCTGGTTCTACCTGGTGCCGCGCCAGGGCGAGCCGACGCTGGTGGTCCACGCCTCCGAGGTCGCGAGCTTCGCCGCGGTGCCGGGCAAGCGGGTGATCTACACCGGCTACCGCGACCTCGATCCGATCCTGAAGAAGCTGCTCAAGGGCAAGAAGACCCTGGCGATGGAGTACTCGCCGCGCGGCGCGCTGCCGTCGCTGTCGCGGGTCGACGCCGGCACGATCGAGCTGGTGCGCGCGGCCGGCGTGACCGTCAAGCCGTCCGACGCGCTGGTGCAGTTCAGCAAGGCCAGCTGGGGGCTCGACGGGCGCAAGGCCCACTACCTCGCGGCGCACCACCTGGCCGAGCTGCGCAAGGACGCGCTGGCGTTCCTGCGCGAGCGGCTCGCGGCCAACCAGCCGGTGACCGAGCGCGAGGTCGCCGATCGCATCGCCAAGGGCATGGCCACGCGCGGCCTCGTCGGCCCGCCGCCGGTGGTGGCGTTCGGCGCGCACACCGCCGACCCGACCTACACGCCGCCCGTCGCCGGCTCGGCGACCCTGGCCCGCGGCGACCTGGTCTTGCTCGGCCTGGCCGGCAAGGTCGACGGCGGCATCTACGCCGCGGCCACGTGGGTCGCGGTCGCCGACGCGATCGTGACGCCGCGGCTCGCCGAGCTGTTCGCCGCCACCACCGGCGCCCGCGACGCGGTGATCGGGATCATCCGCGATCGGGTCAAGCGTCGCCGCGCGATCGCCGGCTGGGAGGTCGACAAGGCCGCCGGCGAGTCGCTGCTGATCGCCGGCGTCGGCGACCTGATCTTGCACCGCACCGGCCACTCGCTCGACGTCGACCTGTTCGGCTCGGGCACCGACCTCGACGATCTCGAGATCCACGATTCGCGCTCGCTGGTCGTCGGCACCGGCTTCACGATCGGCCCCGGCGTCTACAGCCCCGGCGAGCTCGGCCTGCGCACGGAGGTCTCGGCGTATCTCGGCAAGGACGGCCTGGAGGTCACGACGCCGGCGCAGACGACGCTCGAGCTGCTGGTCGCGCAGTAGCGGAGCGGGACGGCGATCCCGTCACCGATCTCGTCACACGTCGGGGCGCCCCCGGCCTCGATCTGCGGTGGCGGTCACGCGCGTCGTCAGAACGTCTTGGCGCCCCACACCTGCAGGCCGCGGAAGTCGAGGCCCTTGGCCGCGGGCGCCGGATCCGGCGGGTTGTCGATGCCGGCCAGCACCTTGCCGAAGATCCAGGACGCCCCGACCGTGGTGGTCGGGTCGATCGCGTAGGTGCCGACCGCGCCCAGCGACACCTCCCAGCTGTCGCCGGCGGCCGACAGATCGACGATCTTGAGCCCGGTGCCCAGGCCGACCGTGAGTTCGGTGGTGGCCTTGTACGTCGCCAGCACCGGGACCCACAGGCTGTCCTTGTTGACGCGGGCGCCCGCCACCTCGCGCTCGGTCACCGCGACCAGCAGGCTGGGCATGACGTGCACGCCGAGCTTGCCCATCGCGTGGCGCAGCTTCGCGCCGACCTTCAGATCGTAGAAGCCGCCGTCGAGGCTGATCGCGTGGACGCCACCGCCGACCGCGACCGCGGTGGGCCCGCGCGCGACGTTGTACCAGCCCTCGGCGCCGACGTTGTCGTAGACGTTGGGGCAGCCGTTGTCGGTGCCGGTGACGCAGAGGCCGGCGCCGGCCTTGGCGCGGAAGCCGGTCAGCGCGTACAGCGAGTGCACGACCGCGACCGTCAGATCCGGCGTCACGCCATAGCTCACGTCGGGCGCGATCGAGATCGGCTTGCCGACCTTGTCGGCGCTCATGTTGACCTCGACGTTGACGGCGACGTTGACCTTACCCTTGGGCAAGGTCAGGCCGGGCGGCGGCGGGGCGCTCGGCGCGGTGACGGGCTCGTCGTCGGCGGCGACGGCGAGGGCGGGGGTGATGATCGCGGCGAGCGCGATCGCGACGGGGATGGACCTCATGACGCTCCTTGTTCAGCGCGGCTCGACCGCGAGCGCGCGCGTATGGCTGATCCGGATCAGCCGAAACCCAGCGGGGGTGTGCACGACCGTGTCCCACCACTCCTCGCCGCCGTGACGGTAGCGGAGCTGGACGCCGGCGGCGGCCCCAGCGCGCAGCGCGGCGTGGGCCGCGGCCAGATCGGGCGACGCGTCGTCGGCGCGCTGGGCGCCGGGCGCCTTGAGCACCACGCCGACCAGCTCGGCGGCGGCGCCGATGTCGAAGAACAGCTGGTCGACCGTCGCGTCGTCGATCAGCACGTCGCAGATCGGCGGCAGCGCCTCGTCGGACGGCGCGCCGTTCGCGGCCGGCTCGCGCGTGGCTGCGCCCGCGCTCACGCGGCACCTCGCGGCGTGAGCCCGATCGCCAGCGTGGGCGCCGGGCAGGTGGCGATGCAGCGACCGCAGCCGTCGCACGCCGCTTCGACGACGCGCGGCACGCGCCCGGCGAGCACGATCGCGCCCGGGCGCGGGCAGCGCTCGCTGCACACCGAGCAGAACGAGGTCGCGGCCAGGCACGCCGACGCCGCGATCACCGGCACCAGCGTGGGGGGCAGCGCCCGGCTGGGCGGCGCCGGTGATGCGCTCGGCGGCGGCGCGACCGGGATCGGCCGCGGCCCCGGCCGCAGAAACGACAACAGCTCGCGCCGGCTCAGGCTCACGGCGTCGCTCCCCGCCGGCCCGCGCTGCGCTGGTCGAACGTGGCGCTCGGCGCGTGGCACTGCTGGCACGACTGCTGACCCGGGTGCGGCGTGCGCAGGCCCTGGCGGCCGCGCGGCCCATGGCAGCTCTCGCAGCGCTCACGCATCCACGTCGGGTGCGGGATCACCGGCGGCGCCCCGGTCCACGCCTGCGCGCCGCCGCCGGCGCGGCGCAGCCCGACGAAGCTGGTCTCGGGCGCCGCCACCGCGGGCGCCGCGATCCGCGGATCGACGGCGACCACGTGGCACTGCAGACAGCTGGCCTGCGGGGTGTGGCTCATCGGCGGCGCGTGCTTGCCGGCGATCGCCAGCCCGCGATCGTGGCAGGTCAGGCACGCGGGCGCCGCGAGCTGGTCGACCGCGTGCGGGATGGTCGGCGGCGCGCCCTCGTAGGCGCGGCGGCCGTCGCGCTCGGCCAGCGCCGCGGCCCGCTCCGCCGGCGTGCCGGCGCGAGGCAGCTCCGCCGCCGCGTCCTTGGCCGCCAGCTCGCGCCACCACGCCGCCGGCAGCGCCGCGTTGGGACCGTACTGCTTGGCCCGCATGTCGCGGTAGGAGCGCGCCTCGACCACGTCCGGGGACGGCGCCTCGACGCGCCGGTACGACGCGACCTCGCGCCCCGAGCTCTCGACGCCCGAGATCAGCCCGACCGCGGCGACCGCGACCGCCGCGGCGAACAGCATGTGCAGGCCGCGTTGTTGCCTCACGGCGTCGCCTTTCGGCGCAACCGCACCGCGCACTTCTTGTAGTCGGGTTGCTTCGACAGCGGATCGTGGTCCTCGAGCGTCGCGAAGTTGATCGCGATCGACTCGTCGAAGAACGGCACGAACACCGTGCCGCGCGGCGGCTGGCCACGGCCCTCGATCCACACCGGCAGCTCGACCTTGCCGCGCCGGCTCTCCAGCACCACCACCTCGCCGTCGGCGACGCCGAGCGCGCGCGCGTCGTCGCGGTTGACCTCGACGTAGGCCTGCGGCATCGCCCGCGCCAGCTGCGGGATGCGCATCGTCATCGTGCCGGTGTGCCAGTGCTCGAGCACGCGGCCGGTGCACAGCCACAGCGGGTACTCGGCGTCGGGCCGCTCGGGCGGAGCCTCCCACGGGTGGAACCAGATCAGCGCGCGGTCGTCCTTGGTGACCGAGTGGTAGAACTGGATGTCGGCCTTGGTGGCGTAGGGGTCGTCGAACTTGGCGAAGCGGAACTTGGTCTCGCGCCAGGTCTTGTCGGCCTGCTCGACCACCGGCCAGCGCAGCCCGCGCGCCTTCACGTACTCGCGGTAGGGCGCCAGGTCCTTGTGCTTCTTGCGCGAGAACGTGCGGTACTCGTCGAACAGCTGCTCATCGACGTTGACGCTGTAGTAGCGCGGCCACTCCCACACCGGCACCGACTTGCCCGCCGGGTCGACGATGTTGAACAAGAACTTGCCGTCCTTGTCCTTGAGACCGGCGTGGCCCCGATCGTGGAGCCGACGCGCCACCGCGATGGTCTGCCAGCAGTCGTCGCGGGCCTCACCCGGCGGCAGCACCTGGCGGAACCACTGCTGGGTGCGGCGCTCCGAGTTTCCGAACATGCCGTTCTTCTCGACCCACATCGCGCTGGGCAACACCAGATCGGCCGCCATCGCGGTCGCGGTCGGGTACACGTCGGAGACGATCAGGAACTTCCCGGGGATCTTGCGGCTCGGGTAGAACAGCAGGTCGACGTTGGGCAGGCTGCGGGCCGGGTTGGTGGTCTGGACCCAGATCGTGTCGATGTCGCCGCCCTTGTCCGCGGGGGTCGAGAACCGCTTCCACATCTCGACGGTGTGGTAGCCGGGCTTGTCCTTGATCCGGCCCTCGGGGAGGTTCCACAGCTGCTCGGCCTCCTTGCGATGCTCCGGCTTGGCCACGACCATGCCGCCTGGCAGCGCGTGGGCCAGCGTGCCGACCTCGCGCACCGTGCCGCACGCCGACGGCTGGCCGGTCAGGCTGGTCGGTGCGTCGCCGGGCTTGCCGAAATGCCCCGACAGCAGGTGGACGCCGTGGACCAGATCGTTGATCGCCGTGCCGCGCGTGTGCTGGTTCATCCCCATGCACCACAGGCTGGTGATCTTGAGGCCGCGGTCGCCGAACAGCGTGGCCAGGTACTCGAGGTCGGCCGGCGCCACCCCCGACAGCGCCTGCACCCGGGCCGGCGTGTACTCGGCCATCGCCGCCCGG
This sequence comes from Myxococcales bacterium, assembly GCA_016707895.1. Classification (GTDB taxonomy): domain Bacteria; phylum Myxococcota_A; class Polyangia; order Haliangiales; family Haliangiaceae; genus UBA2376. Next base: position 142,077 of record JADJGV010000011.1, read on the forward strand.
TACTCGTCGGCGGTCATGACCTGGCCGTCGAGCGTGGGCGGATCGGTGCGCTTGCGGAAGTTGCAGTAACGGGCGACGAAGTCCTTGTCCCAGGTGCCGCGCTCGAGCAGCAGGTGGGCGATGCCGTTGGCGATCGCCAGGTCGCCGTGCGGCGTGAAGAAGATCGTCCGATCGGCGAACGCGCTGGTGCGGGTGCGCCGGGTGGTCAGGTCGATCAGGATGACCTTCTCACCGCGGCTGCGGCGGTCGACGATGCGCGAGAACAACACCGGGTGCATCTCGGCCGGGTTGTTGCCCCAGCACAGGATGACGTCGGCGGCGTCGAGGTCGTCGTAGCAGCCGGCCGGCTCGTCGACGCCGTAGGTCGACAGGAACCCGGTCACCGCCGACGCCATGCACAGGCGCGCGTTGGGGTCGATCTGGTTGTTGGCGATGCCCGCCTTCATCAGCTTCTGGGCGGCGTAGCCCTCGGGGATGGTCCACTGGCCGCTGCCGTAGAACGCGAAGCCCGCGGGGTTGGCCATGACGCGGTCGGCGACGATGTCGAGCGCCTGGTCCCAGGTGATCGGCTCGAGCTTGCCGTTCTTGCGGAGGAGCGGCCGGGTCAGCCGGTCCTTGCCGTAGATCGCGAGGCCGACGTGGTAGCCCTTCACGCACAGCAAGCCCTTGTTGACCTCGGCCTGCTGATCGCCAGCGATCGCGACGATGCGGCCGCCCTTGGTGCCGACCTGGACGTGGCACCCGGTGCCGCAGAAGCGACACGGCGCCTTGTCCCAGGTGACGCCGTCATCGGTGGTGCGGACGACGGGCTGCGCGTTGGCGCGGTCGTCGTCGAAGGCCAGCCGCGCGGCGGCGGCGGTCGCGGTGGCCATCGCGGTGGCCTTGAGGAAGTCGCGGCGATCCATCACTGCACCTCGAAGTCGATCGAGACCACGTCGACACGCGCGACGCCGTCGTGCTGGGTCAGCTCCTCGACCAGCGCCGCGCCGGCGTCAGCCGAGCTCGCCTCGGTCACGACCGGCACGCGGTCGCGCTGAGGCGTGCCCAGCGTCAGGCGCGGGTCAGCGGCGAGCCGCGCGAGCGCGGCGGCCCGGTGCGCCGGATCGGGAGACAGCGTGACGACGAGAGCGCTGACGACCATCGCGCCCCGGTTCAGCAAGAGCCAGGCCACGGCGCCTGCCGCGCGCTGGCGCAGGAGGTGCAGCAGCGCGGCGCGTGCCCTGGCTCCGTGTCGTCATCGCGATCAACCTGGGGGCGCTCGCGGCGTGTCGTGCTGACCAGCCTTCACGCCACCGTCCGCCTCCCGGCCCCGCAACGTTTTCGGTCGAGATCCATCAGCCCGAGCGCCTGACCGGGGTCGCGACGGGCGACGTCGATCCGCTGGGACGGTCGGTCCGCGCGTCTTGCGTGTCGTGCCACTCCTTGCGCGAAGCGGCGCCGCTGCCGACCTCGACGGCAGCCCTCGACGAGTTCCACCAGGGGCTGCAGTTCGCCCACGGCGAGCTGACCTGCGCGAGCTGCCACCTCGCCGGCCCGACGCCGAGCCTGCGTCGCGCCGACGGCGAGCGCGTCGATCTGCGCGACGCCATGGTGCTGTGCCGGCAGTGCCACGGGCCCCAGGCCCGCGACTACGACCACGGCGCCCACGGCGGCATGACCGGATCCTGGGACCTGTCGACTGGCGGCCGAATGCGCAACCACTGCGTCGACTGCCACGACCCCCACGCCCCGCGCTTCCAGCCGTCCTGGCCCGTGCTGCCCCCACGTGACCGCGGGATCACCGCCGCCGCGCCGAGGAGAAACTGATGTCAGGCCCCACTCGTCGCGTCGCGCTCAAGGTCGTCGGTGCCACGCTCGGCGCCGGCGCGTTCGCCTACGCCGGGCGGCCGGTCGCCCAGTGGGCGGCCTCGGTCGATATCGACGATCTGCTGCGCCGCCACTACAAGGAACTCACCGCCGACGAACTCGCGCAGATCCTGCACCGTATCGAGGACGATACGCAAAAGAAGTACGGCGTCGAGGTCCGCGTCGAGGACATCCCGGCCCAGGACGGAGTCAGCTTCGGCTACGCGCTGAACCTCAGCCTGTGCATCGGTTGCCGCAAGTGCGCCGAGGCCTGTCATCACGAGAACAACCACGACCGTTCGACGAACAACAGCTACATCCGCGTGCTCGAGATGCAGCAGGGGTCGTTCGACATGGAGCACGGCCGGGTCGACTACGACCACGCCGTGCCGGCGCCGGGCAAGTACTACATGCCCGTGCAGTGCCACCAGTGCGACAACGCGCCGTGCGTGAAGGTGTGCCCGGTCGAGGCGACGTGGAAGGAGCGGGACGGCATCGTCGTGGTCGACTACAGCTGGTGCATCGGCTGCCGCTACTGCGAGGCGGCGTGTCCGTACCACGCGCGACGGTTCAACTGGCGGGCGCCCGAGATCTCGGCGGACGAGATCAACCCCGACCAGGGCTACCTCTCGAACCGCATCCGCCCGCAGGGCGTGGTCGAGAAGTGCACGTTCTGCCTGCACCGGACGCGCAAGGGCCTGTTGCCGGCGTGCCTCGAGGCGTGCCCGACCGGCGCCCGGGTGTTCGGCAACCTGCTCGATCCCGCGAGCCCCATCCGCTACGTCCTCGAGCACAAGCGCGTCTACGTGCTCAAGGAAGAGCTCGGCACCCGCCCTCGCTTCTTCTACTTCTTCGACAAGTGAAGACCCCCATGGCTGACCCCGTCGACACCGTCGCGCCGCCGGCGCCGCCCGCGCTGGCCCCGGGCCTGACCTACCTCCGGTTCCTGTCGGCGGCGCTGCGCCGCTCGTTCAGCGGCTCGTGGCGCTTCTACGCCTGGATGACCGTGCTCACCGCGATCGCGCTGGTCGGGCTCAACGGCTGGGGCCACCAGCTGCAGCAGGGCATGCAGGTCACCCGCATGTCCGACCACGTCTCGTGGGGCCTGTACATCGCGAACTTCACGTTCGGGGTCGGCCTCGCCGCCGGCGCGGTGATGATGGTCATCCCCGCCTACCTCTACGACGACCACGACATGCACGACGTGGTGATCATCGGCGAGCTGCTGGCGATCGCCGCGATCGCGGTGTGCATCGGCTTCATCGTCGCCGACATGGGGCGCCCCGATCGCATGTGGCACATCCTGCCAGGCATCGGGCGGTTCCACTGGCCGGTGTCGATGCTGACCTGGGACGTGCTGGCGCTCAACGGCTACCTGCTGATCAACCTGCACATCGCCGGCTACCTGATGTACCAGCGCTACCGCGGCAAGGCGCCGCGCAAGCGCTGGTACCTGCCGTTCGTGTTCCTGTCGATCGGCTGGGCGATCTCGATCCACACCGTCACCGCGTTCCTGTACCAGGGCCTGGGCGGCCGGCCGTTCTGGAACTCGGCGCTCCTGGCGCCGCGCTTCCTCGCCACCGCCTTCATCAGCGGCCCGGCGTTCGTGATCGTGCTCTTGCACGTCGTCCGCTGGAGCGGGCGCCTGACGTTCGGCGACGGACCGATCCGCACGCTGACCTCGATCATGCGGGTCACCGTGTTGCTCAACCTGTTCATGCTGATGTCCGAGCTGTTCACCGCGCTCTACACCGGCGGCGCCCACGCCGCGGCGGTGAAGTACCTGTTCTTCGGCAGCCACGGCAAGCGCGCCCTGGTCCCGTACATCTGGACCGCGGTCACCCTCAACGTGACGTCGGCGGTCCTGCTGTTCCTGCCGCGCACCCGGGTCGATCGGCGGTGGCTGCTCGCGGCGTGCGCCTGCGCGTTCGTCGGCGTGTACATCGAGAAGGGCATGGGCCTGATCATCCCCGGGTTCGTCCCGTCGACCTTGCACGAGGTGGTCGAGTACACGCCCAGCATCACCGAGTGGAAGGTGACCGCCGGCGTGTGGGCGCTGGGGTTGTTGATCCTGACCGTGGCGCTGAAGGTCGGCCTGGCGATGTGGACCGGCAAGGTGCGCGCCGCCGACGCGCCCCCGATGGGCGACGCCGCGCCGTGACGAAGCCCGGCCGTTCGCGCGCGCCCGTGCTGGCGATCTGCGGCCACTCCGGCGCCGGCAAGACCACGCTGATCGAGCAGCTGATCCCCGCGTTCGCCGCGCGCGGCCGGCGCGTCGCGGTGCTCAAGCGCACGCACCACGCGGTCGACGTCGACATCGCGGGCAAGGACAGCGACCGGTTCTTCCGCGCGGGCGCGACCGTGTGCTTGCAGGCGCCGGGTCAGGTGTTCGTGCGCCAGCCGGCGGCCGCGGCCGACACCGATCACGGTTGGCGGCGGGCGCTCGCCGAGCTGGTGGGGACCCACGACATCGTGCTGGTGGAGGGCCACAAGGAGACGCCGCTGCCCAAGGTGTGGCTGCTGGGGCCGGACGAGGCAGCGCCGCCCGCCGGCGTGCGCGACGTGGTCGCGGTCCTCGCGCGCGACCAACCCCGGCTGGCGATCACGTTGGCGCTGTGCGACGCCCTCTCGGCCCCGTGAGGCGTCGCTGCGGCGGCGCGAACCACGGGACCGCCCCTCCGACGGCCCGTGCCGCGCCGCGTCGATTCGATCTTGACACCAACCGGTGTCACAGTTATCAATGACGCATCGCTGAGTGCCGAGCTCGTGGGCCTGCCGCCCGCGGCGGTGGCGCTCGCCCTGATCTCAGGAGTCGTCATGACGTCCGCGTCGTTCGCCGTTGCCGCGTCCCCCGCCCCGCTCGTCCCGCCCCTCGCCGCCGAGGCCGCGGCCCCGACCTTCCCCACCCTCGCCGAGCGCCACCGGGCGCTGGGCCGCGAGCTCGACGCGCTCAAGGCCCGGGTCATGGCGCAGCTCGGTGAGCGCGACCTGGCCCACGCCCGCCGGGTGCAGGCGGTGTCGACCGCGGCCGAGGTGGTCGGGCGGACGCTGCTGCACGTCAGCCTCGATCCGCTGACCTGGACCGCGGGCGTGATGGCGCTGTGGCTGCACAAGCAGCTCGAGGCCACCGAGCTGGGCCACACCGCGCTGCACGGCGCCTACGACAAGCTGCCCGGCGGCGAGCGCTGGCACAGCGAGGGCTACGCCTGGGACGTGCCGATCGACGAGGAGGCGTGGAAGCACGGCCACAACCACAAGCACCACGGCAACACCAACGTCGCCGGCAAGGACCCCGACATCCACTTCGGGCCGATCCGCCTGACCGAGCAGACGCCGCACCGCGCCGGCCACGCCCGCCAGGCCTGGTACCTGCTCGCGCTGGTGCCGACGTTCACGTTCGGCATGAACCTGCACTTCACCGGCGTCGCCGACGCGCTCGCCGACAACGGCCTGCCCGGCAAGCTCGACGTGCTGCCCGATCGCTCGCCGGCCAGCGTGCGCGCCGCGTGGCGCAAGGCGCTGCGCAAGTACGTGCCGTACTACGCCAAGAACTACGTCTTCTTCCCGGCGCTGGCCGGCCCGCTGTGGTGGAAGGTGCTGGCCGGCAACGTCGCCGCCGAGGTGCTGCGCGACGTGTACTCGGCGGCCACGATCTACTGCGGCCACGTCGGCGACGACGTCGCCAGCTGGCCCGAGGGCACCAAGCCCGCCAGCCGCGGCGAGTGGTACGCGATGCAGCTCGCGGCCACCAACAACTTCGAGGTGTCGACGCCGGTGTCGATCCTGTGCGGCGGCCTCGACCGGCAGATCGAGCACCACCTGTTCCCGACCCTGCCGCCCAACCGGCTGCGCGAGATCGCGCCCGAGGTGCGGGTCATCGCCGCGCGCCACGGCTTCGCCTACAAGACCGCGAGCTGGGGCCGCACGCTGGGCAAGGCGCTGCGCCACATCCGCGCCCTGGCCAAGGCCGACGGCGCGCGCGCCGTGCTGCGGGAGGCCGCGTGATGCTACTACTCGCCGCAGGCATGCCGGCTCCCGCCTCCCCCGCTCCGCCCGCTGCGCCGCCGCCGGCGACCGCGCTCACGATCGACGAGCTGGCCGCGCAGGTCGGCGTGCCGACCCGCACCATCCGCTTCTACCAGGCCCGCGGCGCGCTGATGCGCCCCGAGATCCGCGGCCGCGTCGCCTTCTACGGCGACGCCCACGTCGAGCGGCTCAGGCTGATCGCGCAGCTCCAGGATCGCGGCCTGCGCATCGACGCGATCCGCGACCTGGTCGCCGGCATCGACAAGGGCGAGCTCGATCTCGCCGAGTGGCTGGGCATCGAGCAAGAGGTGCAGGCGCCGTGGGCCGACGACGCCGCCCGCACCGTCGACGAGGCCGGCCTGTACGCGCTGGCCGGCACCCGCCGCCCCGGGCTGATCGCCGACCTCGCGCGGGCCAAGCTGGTCGAGCGCAAGGGCGAGGTCTACCTGGTGCCGAGCCCGGCGCTGTTGACGATCGCGATGCGGCTGGTCGCGGCCGGCATCGATCTGGCCACCGCGACGCGCTCGGCCGAGGTGCTGCGCAAGCACCTGGGCCGCGCGGTCAAGGACCTGGTCGAGCTGTTCGTCGACGGGATCAAGGAGGGCGGCGTCGCGCTCGCCGATCCCGAGGCCACGTTCGCCACGCTGCGGCCGCTCGGCATCGAGGCGGTGAAGGTGCTGTTCGCGCGCGAGATGGAGCACGAGCTGCGCAAGCTGATCGAGTCGGGCGCGGTGCGGGCGCTGCGGGGTCGGAAGCGATCTCGTCGGTAGGCACGCCTACGCTCGCATTTGCATCAGATTTCTTCCTACGCCTTTGGCCGATATGCGAGGGTCCGCGCCAGGACCATGCGCAGCCTCCTCCGCGTATCGATCGGCCTCTCGCTCACCCTGACCGCGTCGTGCTTGATCGCCGACGGCACCGATCCCGACGCGCTCGAGCGCCGCGCGCCGGCGGTGAAGGTCAAGGTGTGCCACCTCCCGCCCGGCAACCCCGGCAACGCGCACACCATCGAGGTGAGCCAGGCCGCCCTGCCCGCTCACCTCGGCCACGGCGACCACGTCGGTCAGTGCGAGTGCCCGCCCGGTGAGGAGTGGGTCTGCTACAGCGGCCCCGCCGAGACCGACATGGTCGGCGCGTGCGTGCGCGGGGTGAAGACCTGCGCCGCCGACGGCATGAGCTACGGCCCGTGCGTCGGCGAGGTGACGCCGGTGGCCGAGGTGTGCGGCGACAGCGAGGACAACGACTGCGATGGCGCCGTCGACGACGGCTGCGCCGCGTGCACCGCCGAGGTGTGCGGCGACGGCCTCGACAACGACTGCGACGGCACGGTCGACGATGGCTGCGTCGTCTGCACGCCCGAGGTGTGCGGCGACGGCCTCGACAACGACTGCGACGGCGCCGTCGACGACGGCTGCGTCTGCGCGCCCGGCGCGGTCGCCGCCTGCTACGACGGCCCGGCCGGCACCGAGGGCCACGGCGCCTGCGCCGCCGGCTCGCAGACCTGCGGCGCGGACGGCCTGGGCTACGGCGCCTGCGTCGGCGCGGTCGGCCCCGCGGCCGAGGTCTGCGGCGACGGCCTCGACAACGACTGCGACGGCGCCGCCGACGACGGCTGCGTCTGCGCGCCCGGCTCGACGGCGAGCTGCTACGACGGCCCGCCCGGCACCGCCGGCGTCGGCGTGTGCCAGGCCGGCAGCGCGGCGTGCAGCGCCGACGGCACCAGCTACGAGGCCTGCGTCGGCGCGGTGGTGCCGGTGCCCGAGGTGTGCGGCGACGGCCGCGACAACGACTGCGACGGCGCGGTCGACGACGGCTGCGTGGTGTGCACGGCCGAGGTGTGCGGCGACGGGGTCGACAACGACTGCGACGGGCGCGCCGACGAGAACTGCATCGGCGATCGCGCGTGGCGCGACAGCGATCGCGACGGCCTGCAGGACGCCGGCGAGGTCGGCGTGGCGGGCGCGACGTTCTTGCTGCGCACCTTCGCGGGCTCGCTGGTCGGCGTCGCGGTCAGCGACGCCACCGGCGCGTACTGGTTCAGCAGCATCCCGCCCGGCAACTACTACGTCGAGGTCGTCGCGCCGGTCGGCTTGACGCCGACGCGGCTGGACGCCGGCCCCGACGACCTCGACAGCGACGTCGACTTCGAGTCGATGTCGACCGCGCCCTTCAGCTTCAGCGGCGCCGCGCTCCCCACGATCGACGTCGGGTTCATCCCGACCGCCGATTCGTGAGCTAGGCTGCGCGCCGTGCTGGCGCCCGCCGACGTGACCGCGTGCATCCTGGCCGGCGGGCGCGCGCGGCGGATGGCGGGCGCGACCAAGCCGCTGCTCGTGATCGACGGCGCGACGATCCTCGACCGCCAACGCGCGGTGCTGGCGCCCCGGGCCCGCGAGGTGATCATCGCGGTGGCGAGCGCCGGGGCCGGCGTCGCCCCCGATCTGCGCGAGGTGGTCGACGCGGTGGCCGACGCCGGGCCGCTGGCCGGCATCGTCGCGGCGCTGGCGGCGATCGACACGCCGTGGCTGCTGGCGGTGGCCGGCGACATGCCGACCTTGGCGCCGGCGGTGCTCGACCTGCTGCGGGCCGCGGCGCGCGACGACGTCGACGCGGTCGCCGCGCGGCTCGGCGGCTGGCCCGAGCCGCTGTGCGCGCTGTGGCACCGCCGGGCGCTCGCGCCGCTGGCCGCGCGGCTGGCCGCCGGCGACTACAAGGTGGCCGCGGCGCTGACCGCGCTGTCGGTGGCGTGGCTCGACGAGGCCGCGGTGCGCGCCGTCGATCCAACGCTGGCCTGCTTCGCCAACGTCAACCGCCCCGCCGACCTGCCGCGCTGACCTGAACGACAGGGAGGGTGTCGACAAGCGACCATTCATCACATCTCCACGGCGGGCGACCGGGTGGACGGGGCGGCCTGCCCGCGGCGACCGCGATGCCTTAGACCAGCGGGCCAGGGCGCTCCCACAGGCTGGGTGCCGGGCCGCCGCGCTTCCAGCCGCCCTGCATGAGCCAGGTCTGCGGCGCCGCCGTCGGCATCGGCTCGAAGTCCTTGGGCCACGCGAACGGCACGCCGTCGCGCTCGGCCCAGCCGGCGAAGGCGACGCCGCTGGCGTAGCGATCGAGCGGCGCGCGGCGCTGCCCGAGGCCGGCGTGATCTTCGCGGTGGCGGCGCCAGTTGTTGAGCACGTAGGCCAGCGCGTGGCGCGCCTGGCGCGGGCGAGTGAGCGACGTGGCGTGGTAGCGGTCGGTGAAGACTCGGCCGGTTCGCGGCACGCCACCGGCGATGGTGACCGCGCGGTTCAGCCGCTTCGCGGCTGAGATGCACAGCGCGCGGACCCCGTTGGCCAGCGCGCGACGATCGTCGGCCTCGCACAACAGGTGGATGTGGTGGCGCTGGATCGACAGGTGGACGACGCGGAACTCGGCGCGGCCGACCAGCGCGATCATCGCCGCGCGGACCGCCGCGTAGGCCTGGGGCCGCCGCAGCCGCCCGACCTGCCGGGTGACGCGCAGGACCACGTGGACCGGCAGGCGGCGATCGTGGAACGGCCGCACCCGGTGCTTGCCGCGGGGCCGGCCGCGCAGCGTCCGCTTGCGCCCGGCGCCGGCGCGCTTACCGCCGTGGCCGGTGGGGTTGCCCGCGCGTTGCGGCGCACCGTCGGTCCCCGGAAGTCCCAGTTGCTTCGCCCGCCGCGCCCTCATCATGATTGGGCCAATATAACACCGACGGAGATGACGTCAAGTGCCGAGGACGATTCATGGGCTCCAGTCTGCGATCGCGACGCGGGCCGGCGACCGCGAGCGTGGAGGCGGCTGGCTCCCAGAGCGCTGTGGAGTTGCCGGCGGTGCTGGACAACGCGCCCGGCGGCGCGCGGGCGTGGCCGCAGCGCTCGGTCGCGCGGTTGCCCACACCGCCTTGAAGAACGGCGCGGCCAGGAGCGTACCGCTACCCCTGACAAGCCATCCCCCGGCTGCGCGGCTCGGCGACGATCACGCCGGGGTCGGCAGCGTGCCCGCGAGGAAGGCCGTGGCCAGCGCCGGCCTGGCCATCAGGCGGTCGACCGCGAGGTCGAGGTTGGCGTCCCACTGCGACGTGATCTGGCGCTCGACCTCGACGTAGAGCGGGTACATGATCGCGACCTCGGGCGCCTCGGGCTGGGGCCCCACCTCGAAGCCGGGCACCTGGATCGCCACCAGCTCCTGCTGGATCATGCCCGAGGTCAGCATCCAGTCGGCGAGCGCGCCGGACTTCAGGTCGGCGACGCGGATGGCGAGGTCGCCCTCGACCGCGGCGACCGTGGCGTCCTTGCCCCAGTCGGCGCTGATCATCGTGGCGGCGGCGCACAGCCGACCGCTGGCGTCGATCCAGATGTGCTGGCGGCCGGGGCCAGGGCTGAGCGGGTAGATCCGCGCCTCGCGGTACGCGATGAAGCGCCCGAACATCTCCTGGCGGCGCGCCGCCAGCTTGGCCTTGACCGCGGCGCGGTCGAGCGCCGGCCGCGCGATCGGATCGGGGCGGTGGACCGGCTTGGCGATCGGATCGGGGCGGTGGGCCGGCGGGGCCGCCGGGCCCTTGCCGTGGCAGGCGGTGAGCGCGAGCGAGGCAGCGAGGAGGAGTGACGACAGGGAGCGCATCGGGACCTCTGGGGAGCGGGGTTGATGTCCGGGGATGCGCGTACCAACGCGGCGCGGCAGCGCGAGGTCTGAGTCGTTTGCGCGACATCTACCCTCGAAGATCTGAGGCTTGCCCGGCGCCATGCGTTCGTGTACAAATTACACATCATGCCGACCGACACCCGCGCGGGCTTCACGTTCTTCTGGCGACCCGACTCGCCGTTCTCGCAGTGGCACCCGAGCGCGTTCGTCGTCGATGGCGTCGCGTTCGCCTGCGCCGAGCAATTCATGATGCACGGCAAGGCCCGGCTGTTCGACGACGCCGAGGTCGCCGCCGAGATCCTGGCGACGCCGGATCCGCGCGCCCACAAGGCGCTCGGGCGCAAGGTGCGCGGCTTCGACGACCGCCGCTGGAAGGCGGCGCGCGAAGACATCGTCTACGCCGGCAGCCGCGCCAAGTTCACCCAGAACCCGGCCCTGCGCGCGGCGCTGCTCGCCACCGTCGGCACCCGCCTGGTCGAGGCCAGCCCGATGGACCGCATCTGGGGCATCGGCCTGGCGTCGTCGAGCCCGGCCGCGACCGATCCGACCAGGTGGCGGGGCCTCAACCTGCTGGGCGCGATCTTGACCCGGCTGCGCGACGAGCTGCTGGCCGACACCGCGGCGGCGTGATCACGGGCTCGCGAGGCGCCCGCGCAGCTCGGCGGCGAGCTGATCGAACGCCGCCTGGTTGCGCGCGACCGCGGCGGGGCCGAAGTCGTCGTCGGCGAGGAGCTCGAGGACGCGGACGACCAGCACGTACTCGACCTCGCTGAGGCGCGCCACCAGGACGCCGGCCATGCCGTTGCGGACCTTGGTCGCGGGCGGCGGCGGCACCATGGGCAACCACGCGGTGCGCGCCTCCAGCCGCTCGACGCCGGCGACGATCGCGTCCGCCAGCACGCGGCGGTCGGGGAGCGGCGGCGGCGTCGACGGCGACGGCGCGGGCCGCGACGGCGCGGGGGCGACGCCAGGCAGCGCGGGCGGGGCGGGTTGCGCGTCGCGCGCCGCCAGCTCGTCGCGCAGGCGATCGACCTCGGCCTGCAGCGACCGGGCGCGGTGGAACAAGGCGTCGACGTCGTCGCGGTAGCTCATGGGCAGGCGCCGGAGGTTACCAGCGCGCCGCCGTCGTCGGTCCAGGGGGTGGCGCGATCCGCCGACAGCGCGATCAGCCGCGCGCGCCCGGCGTCGCCCTGCGCGTCGACCGCCAGCTCGGGGTGGAACACCGGCCCCGGCGCGATCACCGTCGGGGTGAACCGCGCCGCGGCCAGGCACGGCGCCGCGCCGCGCCGCGCGAAGGTCAGCGCCAGCACGCCGCCGTCGCGCTGCACCGGCCGCGCGTTGTCGAACAGGAAGTTGCCGAGCGAGTAGGCGATGACGCCGCTGCGGTAGCGCTCGATCGCCTGCACCTCGTGCGGGTGGCTGCCGATCAGCGCGTCGGCGCCGGCGTCGATCAACCGGTGGGCGATCGCGACCTGCGCCGCCGACGGCGCGTCGGCGTACTCGCGGCCCCAGTGCACGACCACCAGCACCAGGTCGTGATCGGCGCGGGCCCGCCGCACCAGCGGCGCCACCTGCTTGACCAGGCGGTGCTGCTCGACGTGCGGCAGCTGCGGCCCGGGGCGCGGATCGCCGTTGCGCACGGTGGTCACGGCGACCACGGCCAGCCGCCACCCGGCGCGCTCGAGCGTCTCGACGCGCACCGGCGCGCGCCGCCGCGCCGCGCCGATCGCGGTGAGGCCCGCCGCGGCGACGTGGCCGGGCGTCTCGGCGACCCCGCGCGCGCGCTGATCGTAGTGGTGGTTGTTGGCCAGCGACACCACGTCGAAGCCGGCGGCGGCCAACGACGCGATCCGCGCCGGCGTCGCGACGAAGCGCATGCGCGTGCCCCAGCGGCTGACCGGATCGGGCGTCGCTAGCACCGGCGTCTCGAGGTTCGCGAAGGCCAGGTCGGCGGCGCCGACCACCTCGGCCACCGCAGCGAACGGGTCGTGGCGCTCGGCGGCGATCGGCGCCAGCCCGCCCGGCACGTAGCGTCCGAACATGACGTCGCCGACGAACGCCAGCGTCAGCGCGTCGTCAGCCCGCGCGGGCGCGGCCGAAACCACGGCCAGGGCAGCCAGCGCGAGCGCGCCCACCCACCGCATGCACCGACCGGGCCGCATCACCCGATTGTCGCCGTGGCGCGGCGGCCCGACAAGCCAGCCGCGCCGCACCCCGGGGCATACCCAGCGGCTACCGGTTCGGGCTTGCCTTGCCAGGCCGATCCATTATCTTCGGCGGCCCATGCGCGTCGGACCCATCGTCGTCGATCCGCCCGTGGTGCTGGCGCCCATGGCCGCGGTCACGGACCTGCCGTTCCGGACGGTGGCCGAAGAGCACGGCGTCGGCTTCACGATCACCGAGTTCCTCAGCGCCCACGCGCTGATGGTGGGCGACAAGAAGGCCCAGGGCAAGATGACCGCCAGCCTGGGGGGCCGGAAGTTCGGCGTGCAGATCTTCGGCCGCGAGGAAGAGCCGATGGCGATCGCGGCGCGGATGGCGGTGTCGATCGGCGCGTCCTTGGTCGACATCAACATGGGCTGCCCGGCCAAGCGCGTCGTCGCCGGCGAGTGCGGCTCGGCGCTGATGCGCGAGCCCGAGATCGCGCAACGGCTGGTGCGCGCGGTGGTCGCGGCGGTGCCGCCCGAGGTGCCGGTGTCGGTCAAGCACCGCGCCGGCTGGGACGCGACCCACCGGAACGCGCCCGAGTTCGCGTGCGCGCTGGTCGAGGCCGGCGCCCAGATGATCACCGTCCACGGCCGCACCCGGACCCAGGGCTTCGCCGGCTCGAGCGACCACGAGATCATCCGGCTGGTGCGCGCGGCGGTGCCGGCCCACGTGCCGGTGATCGGCAACGGCGACGTCGTCGACGTGCCCGGGTTCCAGCGCATGCGCGACGCCACCGGCTGTGATGCCGTGATGATCGGGCGTGGCGCGATGGGCAACCCGTGGCTGTTCGCGCGGATCGCCGCGGTCGCCGCGGGCCGTCCGGATCCCGGACCGCCGACGATCGAGGAGCGCCGCGACGTGTTCCGCCGCCACGTCGCACTGATCGGCGAGCTCAAGAGCGGCCCACGCGTGCTCCACGAGATCCGCAAGGCCTGCGCGTGGTACGCGCGCGGCCTGTACGGCTGCAACCGGCTGCGCATCGAGGTGTGGGCGGCGCCCGGCGTCGAGGCCGCGGTGGCCACCACCGAGGCGTACTTCACCGAGCTGCTGGCCCGGCGCAGCCGCCTGGGCCTGGCGCCCGAGGCCGACCGCGCCGAGATGGACGGCGCCGCGGGGCAGGACGCCGCCTGATGCGGCCCGACGCCAACCCCCGCGACTACCTGGTCGCGGAGAGCCCCGCCATGCGCGCCGCGGTCGCGCACCTCGAGCGCATCGCCGACTCCGACGGCCCGGCGCTGGTGTGCGGCGAGCACGGCACCGGCCGCGAGCTGGTCGCGCGCCTGCTGCACCAGCTGTCGCCGCGGCGGAGCGGGCGGTTCGTCGCGGTGCGGCCGACGTTCGAGGCGCCGGGCGGCGACGGCGACGACGGCGAGCGGGCGCGGCGGGCGCTGCGCGCGGCGCAGGGCGGCACGCTCCTGGTCAAGGACGTGTGCGACGTCGCGGCGTCGGGGCAGCGCGCGCTGCGCCGCGCGATGCGCGTGCCCGAGCGCGAGCGCGAGCGCCGGCCTGACTCGTCGGGCGAGGTGTTCGACGTGCGGGTGGTCGGCTCGGCCGATCTCGATCTCGAGCGCGCGGTGGCGGCCAAGATGCTGTCGCCCGAGCTGTACGAGTCGATGGCCACCCGCCGCATCGACGTGCCGCCGCTGCGCGAGCGCGGCGGCGACATCCCGACCCTGGTCGAGCGCTGGGTGCGCCACTACGCCGACGAGGTCGGCCGCGGCAAGCTGACCATCTCGACCCGCGCCCACGAGCGCCTGGTGAAGTACCCGTGGCCGGGCAACGTCGCCGAACTGAAGAACCTGTGCCGCCGGCTGGTGATCCACACCACCGGCGGCCGGATCGAGGCCGGCGACGTCGACGCGGTGCTGCCGGTGGTCGCCGAGCGCGTCCCGCTGGAGGACCTGTCGTTCGAGGAGATGGTCAAGGCCAAGCTGGGCGGCTTCCTCCAGCGCATGGACGGCTACCCGCTGCACGACCTCTACGACAAGGTGGTCGAGCGCGTCGAGCGCCCGCTGTTCGACCTGGTGCTCGAGAAGACCGGCGGCAACCAGCTGAAGGCCGCCGAGATCCTGGGGCTGAATCGCAACACGTTGCGCAAGAAGCTCGACGCGCTGGGCGTCGCGCGCCGCGGCAAGGGCCGCGAGGACCGCGCGCTCGACGATTGACAGGGAGGCGGTCCGCCTGGCCTCCCGGGTGATGCATGGCCGTCGGGCGGGTCGCGCGACGTGAACCGGATGTCGAGCGGGCAAGCGGTGCGGCGGTGTGGCAGGCTGGCCGGCATGCGCAGCTTCGTTCTGTGTGTCGCGATGGTGCTCGGATCCCTGGCGGCGCCGGCGGCGGCGGGGCCGACCAAGGCGGAGGCCAGGGTGGCGGCCGCCGCGGCCGCGTTCGCCACGGCGTCGACGCGCCAGCAGGCGGGCGCGGCGCCGGTCGACACGGTCTACGTGTGGTCGGTGCGCTGGCTCGACGCGCAGCGCGAGCAGCCGCTCAAGGGCAAGGCGCTGGCCGTGGCCGCGGCGGCGCACCTCGAGCGGATGGTCGCGCTCGAGGCGGCGGTGACCAAGGCGGTGGCGGCGGGGGCGGCGCCGGCGAGCGACCGCGAGGCCGCCGCGTACTATCGGGCCGAGGCCGAGCTGTGGGTCGAGCGCAAGGGCAAGCGCTGACCCGCCCGCGTCAGACCGCGAGGCCCTTCTTGTAGGTCAGCAGGTCCTTCTGGGTCTTGAGCAGGAGCTGGTTGGTCTCGAGCAGCTCCTTGGTGCGCACCCGGATCTGGTTGGCCAGGCGCTCGCGCTCGCGGGCCTCGGTCTCGAGCATCTCCTGGTACTTCACCTGCACCACCGCCTCGTCGGTGACGTTGCGCTGGATCTCGAGCGCGCCGACCGGGTTGCCGGCGTCGTCGGTGATCGGCACCGCCGACAGGATGAACCGCAGGTCCTTGGCCTCGGCGTCGCCCTGGACCTTGCCGCTGATCTCGTCGAGCCGGACGTGCTTGTTGTCGGCCCAGCACTGCTTGGCGATGCACTCCGACTTGCAGATGTTCAGCTCGATCACCTCGTAGCAGTGCTTGCCCTTGAGGCCGCGGGCCACCTGACGCGGCAGCATGGCGAAGAACGCGCGGTTGAAGTCGACGATCCGCCGCTCGCCGTCGACCACGAAGTACGAGTCGACGATCGCGTTGGCGACCCGCTTGAACTCGCCGAGGAACTGGGTCAGCGCCGGGTGCGGTTCCATCCCGTCGATCGTACCGGATCTCGCCGCCGCGTGCGCGCCCCCTACCTCACGGCACGAACAACGTATCACCGGTCATCATCACCAGGTTCATCTCCGGGTGGCTGCCGTCGGCGAGGAAGTCGTAGGCGATCGGGATCGTGCGCGACTTGCCAGACTTGGGATCGCGGCGCAGCAGCTTCATCTCGTTCTTGGAGGCGAAGCGGGTGAAGCCGCCGGCCATCGCCAGGGCCTCGACCACGGTCACGTAGTAGCCGAGCTGCACCACGCCGGGGCGGGTGACCTCGCCGACGATCGTGAAGCGGTAGCTGTTGGCGCCGCGCACCGCGACGGTGATCTCCGAGCCCGAGCCCAGCTTGACGAAGTCGGTCAGGTGGCCGCGGATCATCGCCTTGAGGCTCGACGGCGTCTCGCCGACCGCCCGCAGGTCGCCCACCAGCGGCATCGTGATGTTGCCGTCGGGGCGGATCGTGGCCTCGGTGGTGAGGCCAGGGTTCTCCCAGACGTTGATCGTGATCTGATCGCCGACGCCGAGGATCCACTCGGCGTTGCGCGGGTCGGGCTCGGCCGCGTAGTTGTACTTGGGCAGCGTCGGCTTGCAGCCGGCGACCGCGACCAAGAGGAGCGCGAGGGCGAAAACCGGGAGCGAGCGCCGCACGACCATCGGGTCGAGTCTCGACCATCCCCGGCGGCGGCGCAACGTCACCACGAAGTGAACGTGACCGGCGTGCCGCCGAGCGGGAGCAGCACCATGCGGGCGCGGCGGGCGCCCCGGGCGGCCGCGAAGTACACCATGATGCCGGTGCAGCGCCCGTTGGCCTCGCAGTAGATCGACTTGGTGGCGCCGGTGCCCAGGGTGGTGGTCGGGCCCGCGGTCGCCGACACCGTGGGGGTCTCGGAGTAGCCGGCCAGGACGACGCGCTTCGACAGCGCCACCCGGCGCAGCTCGACCCACGCCGCGTCGGTCGAGGTCGGGCTGGGGTCCTCCTCGAGCCGCTCGAGCGACAGGATCGCCGGCGAGCCGCCCTCGATCGTGATCCGGGTCCGGGCGGTCACGCCCAGCGCGGTCGCGACGTTGGCCCGGACCGCGCCGCCGGACACCGCGCGCCGGGACGCCTCGGAGACCATCGTCGAGAGCTGGTCGGCGGCGTCGATCGGGCGCGGATCGGGCCGCAGGTAGCTCCACCCGGCCACCACCAGCACGCCGACCATCGCGACGACGATCAGCAACTCGATGAGCGTGAAGCCGCGGACCGTGCGGCCACGGCGGAGCGGGCGGATCGGGGTCATCGGGCCACCGCCAGGTTGCGCACGTCGGAGCCGACCGTGGCGTACCGGTAGATGGCGTCGCCGCGCAGCTCCTCGGGGCGGCTGGCGTCGGGGACGCCGGCCAACGTGATCGCGGCGCGGTTGCCGAGGTCGCTGTTGTTGGGCCGGGCCGCGTCGACCAAGGTCGGCGTGCGCGCCGCGCCCACCGCCTGCAGGTTCTGCCGGGTGCGGACCACCAGCGTCACCCGCACCTCGGTCAGGAGCGACCGCCGGTCGTCCCAGGTCAGCGTGGCGCCGGACAGCGTGTCCTGGTCGCCGCCCGAGTACCAGTCGCGGGCCGGGTCGGTGTCGACGTCGACGGTGTCGGCGGTGGCGCGGCCGCCGGGGTCGTCGTCCTCGCCCTCGTACCAGCGCGACGCGATCTGCAGATCGGTGAAGCCCAGCCCGAGGTCCTGCCAGTCGTCGAACACCCCGCCAGACGGCGACAGCTGCAGCACGCCCAGCGAACGCCGGGTGGGATCGATGCGGTAGCCGCGGGCGACGAAGCGGTAGACCATCGTGCTGGGCTGGCCGGCGACCACGCCCGACGTCGGGTGGCTGGCGCGCACCTCGTCGCACTGGTCGTTGTTGGTCTCGCCCCAGTCGCCGTCGGTGCGCAGCGTGAAGACGGTGGCGGTGATCGCCGCGAGCTGCGCCACGCAGGCGCGGAACCGCGACACGATCACCTGGTTGGGCGGCACGCCGATCGCCTCGGTGCGGTAGTTGGTGATGACGACGAGGTCGCCGACCGCGAAGGTGTCCTGGTTGTCGACGGTGACGGTCGCGAACGGGTTGCCGGGGTTGGTGTCGATCGTCATCACCCGCGCCTGCGCCGCCGAGTCGGCGTAGAACACGTGGAGCTCGTCGGAGGTGGTCGCGTGGTCGCGGATCTCGACCGCGGGGCGGACGAACTGGCCGCCGCTCTTCTTCCAGCCGTCGGGCAGGCCGAACCCGGCTTGACGCACGTCGTGCTGGACCACGTCGTGGGCCGCGGTGAGCGTGCGCTGCAGGTCGGCCACGTACTGCTGGGTGCGGTACGCGGTCGACATCCGCGTGAAGATCGAGAGGATCATGCCGATCAGGAGCGCGCTGATCGTCAGCGCGATCATCAGCTCGATCAGCGTGAAGCCACGCCGCCCAGGCTGGCGCCGCCTCACAGGCTGTCTCCGATCGTGCGGATCAGCTCGAGCGAGACGGTGTGGTCGAACGCCGCCGCCGCGCCGGTGCCGGTGCCGGTGCCGTTGGCGTTGTCGTCGCTCCACGCGATCTCGACCCGGATCTTGATCAGATCGGGGCTGACCGCGGTCAGCTCGGTGACCAGCACCCGGCGCCGGAACGTGGTGCCGGTCGGCCCGGCCAGCGTGTCGAGGCTGGCGTCGATCGGCAGCGTCGTGGTGTTGAACGCCGCCAGCAGCCGCTGCACCGGCAGCGAGCGCAGGTCCTCGAGGGTCTGCTGCGCCGCGGCCACCGCGTCGCCGGCGTCGCCGGTGCGCTCGTTGCTCTTGATGGTCGCGATGTGCAGCGACATCAGCCCGGTCAGGCCGATCACGGTGACCGCCAGGGTCACCAGCAGCTCGATCAGCGTGAAGCCGCGCTGGTGGCTACGACGACGACGACGACGAGGCGCGGCGGCGGTCACGGGGGCTCCTCTCAATAGACCTGCCGCCAGCCCAGGAGGGTCAGCGGCGAGTTGGTGCCGACGGTGCCGGTGGTCGACGACTCGTTGCCGGTCCCGAACGGGTTGATCGTCGTCGACGCCGAGTCGCCGCCGGCGTCGGGCGAGCGCGGCGTGCCGATGCGCGACACGTCGCCGGCGAGGGTGGCGAAGTACAGCGCGCCGGCGTCGCCGTAGAGCGCGCCCATGACGGCCGAGGCGACGCTCTGGGTGAAGTCGACGGTGAAGTCCTCGCCGGCGCCAGGCTCGAGCGACACCGCGGCGACCTTGGTCGACCCGGTGTCGCAGCTGGTGGTGCCGACCGCCGGGTCGGTGGTGCGGGTGAAGATCACCTGCTGGGTGGTCACCACCGCGCCGCCGTAGAACTTCTCGCACATGCTGCCGGCGCAGGCGCCGGCCATCTTCGAGCGGATCAGGCCGGTGTCGGCGTAGACCGCGTAGAACTCGTTGGGGCGGGTCACCGCGTGGCTCTCGAGGCCGCCGGTGCCGAAGAACAGCACCACCCGGGTGCTGGCGTCCGAACGGACCGCGAGCGTACCGGCGATCGGGCTCTCGGCGCCCAGCGCGTGGTTGGTGAGCCGGGTCGAGAACAGCGCGAACTGGTCGGTGGTGGTCGAGCTGCCGTCGGGGTGCGAGGTCACGGCGCCGTCGACCGCGATCGCGCCGAGGCCGGGGTTGTCGTTCCAGCCGCCGGCGAGGTCGCGGGCCGGGTCGAGCTTGTAGACGTAGCCGCAGGCGTCGGCGAACACCGCGCGGTCGGCGTAGCCGTTGAAGCTCGGCGCGCCCGGCTCGAGATCGTCGTCGGTCTCGAAGGTCGCGACGTCGCTGGTGACCGCGCACTGGGCCTGGAACTTCCAGAGCAGGCGCCCGGTCGCGACCTCGTAGGCGGCGACCACGCGGCCCTTGGTGAACGGCGCGGTCGGGTTCTCGTTGGCGATGCCGGTGGCGGCGATCGCGATGAACTTCTCGGCGCCGCCGATCAGCACCCGCGCCACCGCCGGCTTGGCGTAGGCCTGGCCGGCGTCGGCCTCGCCCGGCACCGTCGTCCACAGCGGGGTCGGCCCGACGACCGCGCCGCTGGTGGTGACGGTCGAGGTGACGTCGAGCGCCAGGAGGCTCTTGCCGCCGGCGCCGCTGCCGATCAGCGCGGCGGTGCCGAACGTGCCGTCGGCCTTGCGGTAGTCGGCCAGGGTCGGCGAGCCGTCGGGGAACGACGCGACCTCGGTCGCGCCGCTGACCAGGCTGTTGGTGAAGTCGGCGATCATGCCCGACGCGACCTTGGGCGGGACGAACGCCCACGCCTCGGCGCCGCTGGGCGCGGTGGTCATCGTCGTCGGCGCGGTCTGGATCGCGTGGATCATCCCGTCCTTCGAGCCGAACAGCACCAGGCTGCGGCGGTCCTGCTGCGCGGTCTGGTAGGCCTGATGGCTGAGCTTGTCGGTGGCGCCCGCGTAGACGTACCAGATCGGGAAGCCGGGCTTGGTCAGGATGGCCGGCGTCGAGTTCTGGATCGCGCCGACGCGGCTCTTCTCGATGCCGTCGTTGCCGACGCCGAACCGCTTGCTGCGCACCCAGTCGACCACCGCCTTGGCCTGGCTGACGTTGGCCGCCTCGAGGGTGGCCAGCAGGCCGGCGGCGCTGTCGCTGTCGAAGTCGAGGCGGGCGGTGCCGGCGGGGTTGCTGGTGTAGATGTGGCGGGCGCTGTCGCTGGCGTTGTTGATCCAGGTGGCGGCGTCCCAGTAGGTGTTCGACAGGCCGGCGTTCACCGCGAACAGGTGGCCGCGATCGCCGGGCTGGCGGAAGCCGCCGAGGTAGGCGACGCCGTCGTTGACGATCACGCCGGCGCGGAAGTGCTCGCGGGCCCGGGTGTAGTCGAACGTCGCGCTGACGTTGGACAGCACCGGGGTCTGGGTGTGGCTCGCGTTCGAGCACATCTCGACCTTCCACCGCACCGTGCGCCCGACCGGGTGGGGGAAGCTGGCGCACAGGTCGCCGCTGGCGTCGGGGCAGGCGGTGGCCAGCACCCAGTTCTCGGGCGTCTCGTTGGACAGGTAGAAGCGGATCGTGCCGCCGTTGAGCGTGTAGGTCGGGTGGATCCGCGCCGCGGTCACCACCAGCTCCGAGTTCGACAGCGTGCCGAGATCGATCGTGCCCGACGCCGCGTCACCGCACTCGACGTAGCTGGCCGCCACGCGGTTGGCCTGGATGAAGAAGCTGCCGGTGTGGTTACCGTCGGCGATCATCACGTCCATCGTGTTGTTGGGATCGTGGTCGTAGTTGAACAGGAAGCCGACGTCGTAGTCGATCAGGGTCGTGGCGTTGTGGGCGCTGAGCTGGGTCGAGGCACCGGCGAACGGCGTCGCCGTGCCGTCGTTGACCCAGTAGAACAGCTCACCGCCGTGGCCGTTGTTGTAGTTGTTGTTGTCGGTGCCGACCACCAGGTCGGGCTTGCCGTCGTTGGAGAAGTCGTGGACGAAGACCGCGGTGCCGCCGCCCTGGAACGTGATCGACTGGGTGGTCGACGACAGCCCGCCGCCCGACTGGCCCTTCCACAGCCGCAGCCGATCGCCGGCGTTGTCGCAACAGGCCGGCGCGCTGGCGATCAGATCGCGGAAGCCGTCGCCGTCGACGTCGGTGTACGAGAACACCGGCGAGCGCGCGGTGCCCGAGCCGCCCAGGCCCATGCTGGTGATCAGCACCGACGCGTAGGTGAAGGTCGGGGCGTTCGAGCACAGCAGCGGCGCCGGCGCGGCCGGCACCGGGGTCGGCTGCGGCGAGGCCAGCGTGCACGTGTTGAGGAACACGCGGATCGTGCCGCCGTTGTCGCTCGAGCTGTAGAGCAGGTCGAGCTTGCGGTCGCCGTTGAAGTCCAGCACCTGGGTCGTCGAGCCGCCCCAGGCCTGCTCGCCCAGCGCGGTCAGCGAGGTCCCGTCGGTCATCGCGTTGTACGAGCCCGCGAACTGCGGGTTGCCGTCGACGTCGTTGGACGCCTGGTTCAGCCACAGCTTGGCGTTGTTGGGCATGAACTTCAGCGTGCCGGTCTCGGCCAGCCGGTGCTCGGCGAGGAACACGTCGGCCCAGCCGTCGCCGTTGAAGTCGCCGACCGCGATCGGGCGGCGCCGCACCGAGGTCGAGTTCGAGCCGATCAGCTCGCGCACCACCGGGAAGCTGGGCACCCGGGTGGCGTTGACGTCGTTCCAGTCCGGCGCCGGGTTGTCGAAGGTGCGGTTGCGGTAGATCCGCAGGAACGCGTCGGTCTCGCCGGCGCCGGCGAAGTCGTCCCAGCCGTCGTGGTCGAAGTCGCCGACCGCGGCGTAGACCGTGAAGTCGGTGATGCCGAGGCTCTGCGAGCGGAACTGGCCGGCGCCGTTCTGCAGCTGCAGCCGCGCGCCGCCGGTGTCGTAGACGACGCCGTTCTTGGTGGTGTCGGTGTCGAGGAACGACCCCGACCACGCCGACGGCGACGACGTCTGCGGGCAGCTGGTGACGCTGGCGGTGGCTGGGCTGATGGCCAGCGTCACCGCAGCGGCCGCGGCGACGGCGCGGGTCAGCGGCGAGCGAGCAACACGGTCGCGAGTCATGGTCACGGTCCCCCGGGCGAGTAGGTCGCGACGTCGGTCGAGATCACGGTGGTCAGGCAGTCGTTGCGGCCGGCGCCGTCCTCGGCCATGCCCTTCTGTCCGTAGCTCGGACAGGGCCGACCGAGGCCGGTCACGGCGTCGGCCTGGACGTGCCAGTCGACCTGCGCCGTGGCCCCGTTGGGGCCGTGGCCGGTCGCGCGGATGATCACGATCTTGTCGGTGTCGTTGCCGGCCGCGAAGCCGGCGTCCTCGACGTTGTTGAGGATCTCGACCTCGTACCACGCGTTCATGTCGGTCGAGAACAGGTTGCCGGCCTGGCCGGGACGCGCGCCGTTGCCGACGATGCCGGTGGGCTTCTGCGGGTTGACGTTGTTGGGCTCGACCAGGGTCGAGTAGTAGCTGCCGGCGATGATGTTCTTGCGCAGGTAGTCGGCGCCCGCCGCCGCGCCCGACTCGGCGATGTACAGCGCCACCGACTTCGACCGGTCCTGGCCGACCGCGGTGATGCCGCCCTGGATCGACATGACGGTGATCGAGGCGAGGGTGACCAGCCCGGTCAGCGCGATCATCGCGACCAGCATGGTGCTGCCGCGACGATGACGATCACGTGCGGGCCGACGTGGAAGGACGGTGACACTTGGGGAGTACCGCATAGGGGTGAGGTCTCGAACCGCGTGGACGAGCCCCACCCGACATTCTCGCAGGTTCTTGGCAGCGAGCCAATTCGAAATCGCGCGCCTCACGCGGGCGCCGGGTCGCCAATTCCCCGTGTGATCCCGATGGAGTAGGAGGTTCCCATACATCGACCTCCCTCCCCTCCACGCCTCCGCCAGCCGGCCGGCCGGCGCAACGCCCAGGGGCGGCCCCGCCCCTGGCGCCGCTACTCCTTGATCAGCTGGCCATCGGCGTCGAGCACGATCAGCCCGCCCGCGCCGAGCGCCTTGTCGGCCACCAGCTTGTCGAGCGCCTCGCGCAGGGTGAGCTGCTTGCCGCCGACCTCGAGCGGGCGATCGCTGGCGCCGTCGCGGACGATCACCGGGGTCTTGCCGTCGCCGACCACCAGGTAGACCGCCTTGCCGTCGTCGAGGTGCTTGGCGGCGGCGTTGGCGACCGCCGCGGCGTCGACCGCCTCGACCTTGCCCACGTAGCTCGACCAGTACTCGAGCGGCAGCCCGAAGTACACCAGCGCCCGGAACATGCCGAGGGACGCGCTGGCGGTGGCGAACCGGCTGGGCAAGCCGAGGACCGCGCCGGCCTTCTCGCGGGTCAGCTCCTCCGCCGTGGGCGGCCGCTGCCCCGACTTGAGCGCGCGCAGCTCGCGCACCATCTCGATCAGCGTCTGGTAGGTGGCGTCGCTGCGCACCGACGTGCCGGCGGTCATGACGCCGTAGTCGCGGCTGTAGTTGATGCCGCCGCGGGCGCCGTACGAGTAGCCCTTGTCCTCGCGCAGGTTCATGTTGAGGCGGCTGGTGAAGCCGCCGCCGAAGATCGACGACATCACCGCCGTCGCGAAGAAGTCGGGCGCGGTGCGGCGCGGCCCGAAGTGCGAGAACCCGACCTGCGACTGCGCCGCGCCCGGCATGTCGACGAAGACGATCCGCGCGCCGATCGGCTTGGGCCCGGGCAGCTTCTTGCGGCCCGGGGCCTTGCCCTTCCACGCGGCCAGCGCCGGCGCGGCGAACCGCGCGCGCACGTCGGCCGCGGTGAGATCACCGACGACGAACAGCTTGGCGCCGCCGGGCTTGAGGTACTTCTGGTGGTAGGCCTTGCAGTCGTCGATGGTGATCGCCGCCAGCGACGCCTCGGTGACGATGCGCCCCGACGGGTGGCCGGCGCCGAACAGCACCGGACCGGCGACCCGGCTGGCGACCGCCTCGGGCGAGCCCTTGGCCTGCTTGAGGCCCTCGAGCCGCCGCTTGATGACCCGGGCGAACTCGTCGGCGCGGAAGCCGGGCGTGCGCAGCGTGTCGACGAACAGCGCGAACGTGCTGTCGAGGTGCTTGGTCAAGGACGACAGCGCCACGCCCTGCGAGTCGTTGCCGGCGTACGAGCTGATGCTCGAGGCGGTGTCGGCCAGCGCCTCGGCGAGCTGGACCTTGTCGAGCGCGGCGGTGCCGTCGGACATGAGCCCCATGCACACCGAGGCCAGGCCCTCCTTGCCGACCGGATCGTTCTCGCTGCCGCCGTCGAACGTCAGGTCCATGCTGACGATCGGCAGCGTGTGCTGCTCGACCAGGTAGACCTGGACGCCGCTGGGCAGCTTGAAGGTCTGCATCGTCGGCAGCTGGAACGGCCGGGGCGGACCGGGCGGCGGCTGGGTGGCCCGGAACGGCTCGTCGGGGAACACCAGCGCCTGCGGCTGCGCGGTCTGGGTGGGGAACGCCGGCGGCGGGGGCATGGGCGGCTCCGGATCGACCGGCGGCGGTCGCGGGGGTTCGGGTTGCGCGACCGGCGGCGGGGTCGTGGCCTTGGTGGGCGTCGGGCAGCAGGCGCCGAGCGGCGACGCGATCGCGATGGCGGTGACCAGGCTGGCGAGACGCTTCACTTGCCACCTCCCTGCGGGGCCGACGGCGTGGTGACGACGACGACGGCGTGATCGAGATCGATCACCGCCGCGGCGGTGGCGCGGATGCCGTCGGCGGTGGCGTTGCGGTAGCGCGCCAGGTCGGCGCCGATGCGGTCGGGCGCGCCGAGGTAGTGGTTGTAGGCCTGCAGCAGGTTGGCCCGCGCCATCAGGCCCTCGAGGCCGTAGATCATCCGCGCCTCGACCAGCGCCACGGCGCGGCGCAGCTCGGCGTCGGTGAGCGGCGCGGTCCGCGCCTGGGCCAGCGCGGCGGTCACGACCTCCTCGATCGCGGCGAGGTCGGCGCCGGTCTGGGCGGTGACGGTCACGACGAACATGCCGGAGAACTGCGAGCCGCTCTGGTAGACGCTGACGCTCTGGGCCAGCTGGCGCTCGTGGACCAGCGTCTTGTACAGCCGGCCGGTGCCCTGCGCGCCCAGCGCGTTGGCCAGGACGTCGAGCTCGGCGTCGCCGGCGCCGAAGTTGGCCGGGCTGTGGAACGCCCAGGTGATCTGGCGCAGCTTGGCGAAGCCGTCGGTGACCTCGACCCGCGCGGCGCGCGGCGCCGGCGCCGGCACCATGACCAGGGTCGGCTTCTTGGCGGTGGGCAGCGTGCCGAACCACTTGGCGATCGACGCCCGGATCGTCGCCGGATCGAAGTCGCCGACGATCGTCAGCGTGGCGTTGGCCGGCACGTACCAGGTGCGCCAGAAGTCCTTGACGTCCTCGAGCGAGGCGCCGGCCAGATCCTCGTGGCGGCCGATCGTGAGGTAGCGGTACGGGTGGCCCTCGGGGTACATCGCCTCGTACAGCGCGAAGCGGGCCTTGCCGTAGGGCACGTTGTCGTAGCGCTGCCGGCGCTCGTTGCGCACGACCTCGATCTGGTTGTCGAGCGACTTCTGGGTCACCAGCTCGAGCAGGTGGCTCATGCGATCGCTCTCGAGCCACAGCGCGGTCTCGAGCTGGTTGGACGGCACCACCTCGAAGTAGTTGGTGCGATCGGGGTTGGTGGTGCCGTTGACGCCGTCGGCGCCGATGTTCTTGAGGACGTCGAAGTGGCGATCCTCGCCGACGTTCTTCGAGCCCTGGAACAGCATGTGCTCGAACAGGTGGGCGAAGCCGGTCTTGCCCGGCACCTCGCCGCCGCTGCCGACGTGGTACCAGACGTTGACCGCGACCAGCGGCACCCGCGAGTCGGGCGCGAGGATCACCTCGAGGCCGTTGGGCAGGACGTACTTCTGGTGCTCGAGGGCCGGGACGTCGCCCCGGGCCTGGGCGGTGGGCGCGACCGCGCCGGCGCCGGGCTGCGCCCAGGCGGGAGCCGCGGCCACCAGCGCCAGGCCGACGAGCCAGCCGCGCAAGTTCGATACGTGCATGGGATCCTCCGGACGCCGACCGTACGGGCGGCGGTGTCCGACGGCAACCCTGGCGCGGCGCGATCGCCGGTGCGACCGCTGCGACGGATGCGACCCGGCGGGCTCGCGCCCCGAGCCCGCAAGCCACGATCTCGCGTTTCGGGTGGGGGCGGACCGGCGTCCCCGAGCGACCTTGGCGGTGCATGCGGCGTCGCGTACCACCTGCCGCCACCTGGGCCTTTGCGAAAGGCCCTCTCAAGATCACGGCGCCGGCGCAGCCGGCGGGGCGTCGGTGTAGCGCGCCGGCGCGTCGGCCTTGATGTGGTCGGGGCCGATCGACTCGCGCGCGACCCGGGTGCAGGCGGCGATCTTGTCGTTGTCGCTCATGCTCGGGCCGCCGCGCACGCCGATGATGCACTTGGTGTCGGTGTCGAAGAGCTTGAACGAGTCGATGTCGAACTCGCCCGAGGGCCGGGTCTCCTTGCACGCGAAGCCGCCGGTGTTGCCCTCGTCGGGGGTCTTCATCTCGGTCGACGAGGCCTTGCAGCGCTCGCGGAACTTGGCCTCGTCCTCGACCACCCAGCAGTACAGCGTCACGTTGCAGATCTCGTCGCCGGGCAGCACGCCGAGGCGGCCGTTCTTCTTGAGCAGCTTCTCCTGGGCCTTGGCGTCGGGGCGCAGGCCGCCGCGGATCAGCGAGCACGACACGGTGGCGTCGGCCATCGCGCCGGTCGAGTCGCGGACGGTCAGCGGATCGAGCTCGCCCAGCGCCTCGGTGTAGGCCGGCGGGTCCATGAGCTGATCGCACTTGAGGCGGGTGCCCTGGGCGACCGGCGGCTTGACGCGGTCCACCGGCTTGAGCTCGGCGGCCTGCTTGGCGCGCTCGGCCTCGGCTTCACGCTTGGCCTCCTTGGCGCCTTCCTCGGCGGAGTTGCAGGCGCTGCTGGCGACGAGCAGGAGGGTGACGGCGAGGCGGGTACGCATGGCGGGCGCGAAAATACGCCGAGATCCCGCCGGCCGTCGAGTCGATCGCGCGGTGTCTCTGCTCCCGACAGTGTCGTCGTCAGCGACGCCGGACGGCCAACCCGCGGTGGGCGCAGGCGCCCTCGTTCTTGGTGCACATCGGGTCCAGAGCTTATCCACAGCGGTGTCGGGAGCGCAGACGTCGCCCTGCCCGCGCCCGCGACGAGCCGCCGCGGAGTTGCGCCGCGATCGGACCTGGCACATCGACTGCAATACCTCGCTGCGTTCGGCGGTCGTAACGGACCGCTCGAGCGTGGTGGGCCTCGCCGAGGTCCTCGGGCAACCGGGGCAGCGGACGGCCAGAAATCTCGAACGGAAGGATGATCTAGAGATAGAGCATCGACGCTGTCGGTCGATCGAAACGCCAGGGCCAGCGCGCGCAGCACTCGAGCGGCGCGCGAGAAGGTCGAGGGTGGAGCCGCGGTTCACCGCCGGGGCAAGGTCGACAGCTAGAGTCCGAGGGAGACGAACGCGAAGGGACACGGACACGGCCGCGGGCTAAACCCTCGAGGTCGCGCACCGGATCCCGGCCTGGAGGAAGGCCCTGAGGTCGACGCGACGCGGCTTGGCGTCGTCGGGTAACACCGGCGACAGAGGCGCGGCGCCAACGGCGCGAGGGCAGCGGCCACCGACGAGGTGGTACGGCTTGGCCGGGGGAGCAACCCCGACGCGGAATCCTGGACGTGGCAGCAGAGCGAAATAGATCTGCAAGACTCAGCGAGGAGGAAGCCGTCGAGAGCGTGCGAAACGCTGTGGGCGGAACGTAGGCGAGCCTGGGACGCTCGCCGGCAAGTGGACTCGCTGGATCGACGTCGCGAAGAGGAAGCAGACCCCATGGAAGGCGCCCGGGAACGCAAGCGAACGGGCCGACGCGGACACGACCAACTCTGGAGGAGAGCGAAGCGCACACGAGGATGACCCCGGCTTCTTTGGAACTCGGGACGACGGAGCTGCTCGGAACACCATCTCGGTCCGCCGGAAACGGCGAGGCAATGATGGGAACGGCGTAACCCACAAGCGCCGATACGACAGCTCTTACAACACTCGCAAGCGCAGCCAGCTCCACGAGAGGCGGCCAGCACGACGGTGACGTCAGGTTGGCTCGGTGCCCACGACTCGCGAACCTTCGAAGGGGACACACCACGCTCGGCGGCCGGTTACGGCCGCCGAACGCATTTTCGGGATGGCGACGCGCCGGGCGCCACGCGGCGGGCGGACCGTCAGCTACCGCGACGCGGCCAGCGCCGCGCGCAGCGCCTGGTTGTCGCGCTCGAGCTCAGCCAGCCGGTCGCGCACCGGCGTGAGCGCGCGATCGATCTCCTCCTGGGTGAAGCGCGGCACGATGTGCTGCGGGCAGTTCCAGTCGAAGCCCTCGACCGTGAGCACGACGCTGCGCTCGACCTTGCCGGCGAACTCCGGCGGGGTCAGCCGCTCGGCCAGGGCGGGATCGTCGGCGCGCTCCACCAGCCGGGCCCGGGCCAGCAGCTTGAGCCGGGCCTGGGCCGGGTAGTCGACGAGGATCATCGCCACTCGATCGTCGTGGCCGAGGTTCCCGACCGAGACGTACTGGCGGTTGCCGCGGACGTCGGCGAAGCCGACGGTGCGCTCGTCGAGGACGCGGAGGAAGCCGCGCGGGCCGCCGCGGTGCTGGACGTAGGGCCAGCCGCCCTCGCCGACGGTCGCGAGGTACGCGCTGTCGCGGTCGGCGATGAAGGCGGCCTCGTCGGGGCCGAGCCGATCGCCGCCGCCGCGGGCCAGCGCCCGCGCGTAGGCGGCGCCGCTGCCGTGGGCGGCCTGGACCGCCTGCACGGTCGGCGTGAACACCAGCTGGTGGAAGCGCGGCATGGCATCACCGGGGGCGCGGCGCGACGACCGGGAAGTCGATCGGCGTGTCGGCGATGGTGTTGACGTAGTTGGTGAGCGTGTTGAGCGCGACGTGCGCGACGATCTCGAGCACCTCGGCGTCGCCCCAGCCAGCGGCCCGCACCGCCGCCAGGTCGGCGTCGCGGACGTGGCCGCGGGCCTCGACCACCTGCACCGCGAACCGCACCGCGGCGGCAGCGCGCGGGTCGCGCGAGGTGCCGTCGCGGCTGGCCGTCAGCTCGGCGTCGTCGATCTTGGCCAGGTTGCGACCGAGGTAGGTGTGGGCCGAGAGGCAGTAGCCGCAGCCGTTGCGCTCGGCGACCGCGATCGCGATGCGCTGGCGGGTGGCGACGTCGAGGCGGCCCTTGCCCAGGCCGCCGGCGAGGCCGAGGTAGCCCTCGAGGGTCGCCGGGCTGGTCGCGACCAGGCGGAACAGGTTGGGGACGGTGCCCAGCTGCTGCTGGACGCCGGCGAGCAGCGGCTGCGCGGCGGCGGGGGTGGCGGCGACGGTGGCGGGGACGGCGATGCGAGACATGGCGAGCTCCGGGTGGATGTCGGCGGACGAAGCGTCCGTGACCGCCACCATGGCGCTGCGGGGCGACCGCAACAATCCTCGGCTTTGACACTGGATTATTTCAGTGATTGAAATAGTCGCATGGACCGCCTCGACGCCATGACCGCGTTCGTCGCCGTGGCCGAGCTGCGCGGCTTCGCGCCGGCCGCGCGGCGGCTGCGCCTGCCCCCGCCCAAGGTCACGCGCCTGATCGCGGCGCTCGAGGCGCACCTGGGGATCCGGCTGTTGCACCGCACGACCCGCGCGGTCAGGCTGACCGACGCCGGGGCCCGCTACCTCGAGCGGACCCGCCGCATCCTCGGCGAGGTCGCCGACGCCGAGGCCAACGCCCGCGCCGAGCGGCTGGCCCCGGCCGGGCGGCTGGTGGTGGCGGCGCCGCGGGTGTTCGGCCGGCTCGAGGTGGCGCCGCTCCTGTGCGAGTTCCTCGAGCGCCACCCCGCGGTGGTCGGCGAGCTGCACCTCAGCGATCACCTGGCCAACCTGATCGACGACGGCGTCGACGTGGCGCTGCGGATCGGCCACCTCGACGACTCGTCGCTGACGGCGCGCAAGGTCGGCGCGACCCGCCGGGTGCTGGTGGCGGCGCCGCGCTACCTCGCCGCGCGCCGCCGGCTGCGCGGCCCGGCCGACCTGGCCGCCCACGCGACGATCCAGTTCACCGCGCTGACCCCGACCCGCGAGTGGCGGTTCGTCGCCCGCGGCCGCGAGCTGCGCGTGCCGATCGCGCCGCGGCTGGTGACCAACAGCGCCGACGCGGCGATCGGCCACGCCGAGCGCGGCGGGGGCGTCGCGATGGTGCTCGCGTACCAGGCGGCCGAGGCGATCGCCGCCAAGCGGCTGCAGATCGTGCTGCCCGGCTTCGAGCCGCCGCCGGCGCCGATCCAGCTGGTCTACCCGAGCGCGCGGCTGCTGTCGGCCAACGTGCGCGCGTTCGTCGAGCTGGCGGCGACGCGGCGCTGGCAGTTCGTCGAGCTGTGACCGCGGCGCTGACGTATGCTCGCCACCATGCTCGGCCGCTGGCTCGCCGCGATCGCGCCGCTCGCCGCGCTGGCGTGCGGGCGCATCGGCTACGACGCGCCGGTCGACGCGGAGGTCGACGCGCCGGTCGACGCGGGGATCGACGGGCTGCCGGCGTGCCCGCTGGGCATGGTGCCGACCTGCGCCGACAGCCGGGTGTGCGTCGATCTGGCCGAACGCGGCAACGCCCCATGGACCGAGGCCCGCGATCTGTGCGCGGTGACCGGCGCGCGGCTGTGCACCGACGCCGAGTGGGCCGAGGCGTGCGGCTGCGCGGTCGGGTTGATCGACATGGCCAACGACGGCGCCGGCGCCAGCCTGGAGTGGGAGTGGGTCGCCGAGGAGAGCGCCGGCATCGCGCAGAAGCGCGGCTACAGCGCGTGCGGCGACACCTCGACCCACGCGGTCACCGACCCCTACGACTACCGCTGCTGCGCCGATCGCTAGCGCGGCGGGCGCGACGCGGCGTGAGAGGCGCGTGGGAGGCGCGCCGCGCGCGGGTGGCCGATGCTGGGTGATGGCGCGCGCCTGCGCCGTGGAGATCACCATGCCTCGACGCTCGACCTGGCTCCCTCGGCTCACCTTGTTCGCTGCCCTCGCGGCGGCCGCCTGCGACGGCGGCGATGGCGGTGGCGCGGCGGGCCCCGACGCCGCCGGCCCCGACGCCGCGCCGATCGACGCGCCGGCGATCGACGCCGGCGGGCTCGGCGCCGCGTGCGCCGGCGGCAGCGCCTGCGCCTCGGGGGCGTGTGTGGACGGCGTGTGCTGCGATCGCGCGTGCGACGGCGCGTGCGAGGCGTGCAGCGCGGCCACCACCGGGGGCGCCGACGGCACCTGCGCCCCGGCGCTGGCCGGCACGGCGTGCAGCACCTACGCGTGCGACGGCGTCGCGGCGACCTGCCCGACCAGCTGCGCCACGCACGCCGACTGCGTCCGCGGCTACGCGTGCGGTGCGGCCAGCGCGTGCGTGGTGGCCAAGCGCATCTTCGTCACCAGCACGATGACCAGCGGCGGCAACCTCGGCGGCCTGGCGACCGCCGACGCTCACTGCGGCGACCTCGCCACCGCCGCCGGCCTGCCCGGCACCTTCAAGGCGTGGCTGTCCGACGGCACCACCTCGGTGGCGCAGCGGTTCACCCACCACGCCGGGCCCTACTACCGGGTCCACGAGGGCGCGGTGATCGTGGTCGCGGTCGACTGGGCCGACCTCACCAACGGGCTCGACCCCTACGCGATCGGCAACGACGAGCACGGGCAGCCGGCCGGGGCGCTGATCTGGACCGGGACGTTGATCACCGGCGCCGCCGCGGCCAACCATTGCCGCGGCTGGACCTCGAACAGCACGGCCGACGTGGGCATGCGCGGCAACTCGTCGGCGTCGTTCTACGACTGGACCGCATACGGCGACGGGGTGTGCGACGCCAACGGCCGATACTACTGCGTCGAGCAGTGACGCCAGCGCCGGCCCGTGATCGCCGCGGTCTCGGCGGCCGACGCGTTCCCACCGGCCGCGCCCGGGTGTAGGGTCGGCCGCCGTGCCCGAGCACGTCACGCCCACCACCGAGGTCGCCGCGGACGCGGGCGAGTTCGCCGTCGCGGCCGGGCCCGCGCTGACCGCCGCGGCGATCGCGCTGCGCCAGGCGGTGGCCGATGGCGCCGACGAGGTCCAGCTGCGCGAGCTGGCCCGGCTGGTGGGCAACGCCTGGGTCGAGACGCTGGTCGACGGGTTCGTGCGCCCGCTGGCCGCGGCGGCCCGGGGCCCCGGCGCCGGCCAGCGCACCGCGACGATGATCCGCGAGCTGGCCGAGTCGATCATCGGCTCGTCGGCGCGCCGCACCGACCTGGCCCGCGCCACCGCCTTCGTCGCGTTCCTCGACGCACACCAGCGGGCGACACCGCCGACGATCCACTTCGCGATCGACGCCGACTTCGCGCGGGTGCTGGGGCCGGCGCTGGCCGCCGACGCGGCGCCGCCGGCGCTGGCCGCCGGGCTGCACGCGATGGTCGACGTCACGCTGCGGCAGTTCCTCGACGGGCCGCTGGCGCTGCTCGGGGTCGGCCTGGTCACCCGCACCGCGGTGCGGGTCGGCCGGCTGGCCATCGCCAGCCGGGTCCGCCGCGAGATCGACCGCGCGGTCGGCGAGCCCACCGCCCGCGAGCGGCTGCGCGCGATGCTGGCGACGTTCGTGGGCCGCTGACCCGACGATCGTCAGCTCACTCCCGGCCCGACGATCCCCATCCGATCGTCAGCTCACCCGGCCCGACGATCCCCATCCGATCGTCAGCTCACTCCCCCGCTGAGCTCGCGGCGCGGGATTCACGGTCGCCGGGAGCGCCAGGTCCCGGTCGGGCGCGGGCGGCTGGCACCCGATGGTCCCGGCGGCTGAGCATGATCGGGTACTTGCGCGCGCACGCGGCCTGCAACGTCGAGCCGTCCATGCGCACCACCTCGCTCGCTGCCGTGCTGCTGTTCGCTGCCTGCCACGGCGACCCGGTCGACCCGGGGGTCGACGCCGCCCCGCCCGACCCGGACGCGGCGACCGACGCCGCGGCCCCGGTCGATGCCCCGGCGGCGGCCTGCGACGTCAGCGGGCTGGCGACCGTGCCGACGGTGCCGGTCACCACCGCGCTCATCCGCCCCAGCGACACGGCCCGCGGCGGCGAGACCATCGACGACGTGGTCCAGATGCAGCTCAAGCGCCACGTCGTGAGCGCGCCGACCAACGCCGCCGATCGCAACGGCCAGCTGTTCGTGTGGATGCCGGGCTCGGGCGGCGAGCCGGGCAACTTCGAGACGATCGTCGGTGTCGGCACCGCCGCCGGCTACCTGACGGTGTCGCTGGCCTACGACAACGAGACCTCGGTCGGCGATCGCTGCGGCGTGCCCAACGACCCGGTGTGCGGTGACGCCAACCCCGACTGCGAGGAGGACGTGCGCGAGGAGATGGTCTACGGCAGCGCGGTCCACGACTCGCCGTGCGTCGACGTCACCCCGGCCAACGCGCTCGAGCACCGCATCCTGCGGCTGGTGCAGTACCTGGCGCAGTCCGTCCCGCAGAGCGGCGCCGGCGCCTTCCTCACCGCTGGCGGCGCCGCGCTCGACTGGTCGAAGATCGCGGTCGGCGGCTGGTCGCAGGGCGGCGGCCACGCCGGCATCCTGGCCCGCGATCACCTGGTGGCGCGCGCGGTGTACGCCTCGAAGGGCGCCGGCTCGACCCTGTGCCCGCTGACCGTCGGCGATCCCGCGATGTGCGACCTCGACGGCGACGGGCGGTTGACCCCGGGCAACCTGGACGAGCTGCTGGTGCCCGTGCCATGGGCCGGGCAACCGCGGATGACGCCAGGCAGCCGGCAGTTCGCCGCGATCCACGGCCTCGAGGACGCGTGGCACTACAGCCGCGAGACCTTCGCGCTGTACGGCCTGGGCGCCAAGGGCTCCGAGGTCGACCTCGACGTCGCCGGCGGCGACTACGCGGCGTACACCTGCCGCCACACCTTCGTCACCCGCGCGACGCCAGCGTGCGGGCCGACCGACTACCACAAGTCGATGGCGACCGACGCGTGCCTGGCGCGCACGCCGGGTGGGACGCCGGTGCTGGCGCCGTTCTACTGGTACGCGCTGAAGCTGCCGGTGCCGTGAGCGGCCGTCAGGCCCGGGCGTTGGCGACCACGGTCTCGACGTGATCCTGGATCGCCTCGAACGTCGCCTGCGCCTCGTCCTGCGTCAGCTCGAGGCCGGTGGCGATGACGCCCAGCACGTCGAGCTCGTGGTCGTGCAGCTCGAGGTCGCACAGCACCACCAGGCACGCCAGCGTGTACGCCAGCCGCCGCGAGGCGTCGTCGAGCACGCCGGCGATCGCCGCCAGCCGCGCCTCGCGGCCGTCGGCGTCGTAGCTGGCGATGAACCGCTCGATGACGTGCTCGACGGTCTCCTCCGACAGCTCGGTGCCGAGCCAGCCCGACAGCGTCGCGCCGAGGTTGTCGGCCTCGGCGTCGTTGATCTCGCCGTCGGCGGCGGCGGCCAGGAACGCGACCTCGAGCATCGCGTACAGCCGGGTCACCTCGGCGAGCTGATCCGGCCCCAGCTCGGCCTCGTGACCGAGGAGCGCCGCGGCGGCGCCGATCGCGCCCGGCAGACCGACGCGGGCGCTGAGCTGGTGGCGGGTGGAGTCGTCCATCGTCATCGCTGTCTCCTCGGGCCACTGCGGCCGCCGGCGACGTTAACGCGATTCCCACGCCGCGGGTGGCACCGCCTCGAGCGTGAAGTACGCGAAGCCGGTCGCCGCGAGCTGGCCGTAGGTGGGATCGGCCGCGAGGTCGGCAGCGAACCGCGCCTCGACGCCGCCCAGCCCGAGGGCCCCGAGCGCGGCGGCCATGTCGACCTCGCCGGTGGCGTAGAAGATCGGCCACACCTCGACGCCGGCCTCGGCGAACCACGCGTAGCGATCGCGCAGCGGCCCGCCCTTGGCGTGGACGTGGGTCCAGGCGTCGCGCGGCGACGCGACGCTGTAGTCGAGGTGGACGAAGTCGAGCCGGGCCGCCAGCTCGGCCGCCTCGGCCGCGGTCGGGTACCCGAGGTAGGCGCCGATCCGCAGGCCGCGCCCGGGCGCCAGCTCGGGGCCGCGGGCCGCGAGCGCGTCGAGCAGGCGCAGCAGCTCGGCCAGCGCGCCGGCGCGATCGGTCTGGTTCCAGTACTCGACCTCGGTGACCGCGCCGTCGATCCAGGTGCCGGGGTGCTCGGCGACGACCCGCGCCAGCGCGCCGACGCGGTCGATCCCCGCCACCGGCACGATCACCTGGCCGCCGGCGCGGTGCACCTCGTCGATCCACGCGGCGAGGCGGGTGCGCCCTCCGGCATCGACCAGCAGCGGCGAAAGTTGATAGGGCGCGACGCCGCGGAGCTGGCGGTGCGCCAGCCGATCGACCAGCGCGGCCCGCGCGTCGGGCGAGGCGATCAGCGCGGCGCCGTCGCGGACGTACGCGGTGCGCGCGATCGCCGGTGCCGCGGGGGTCGGGGCCGCCACCGGCGCGCAGCGGCACGCGAAGACCAGGACCGCGATCGTCAGGAGCCAGCGCCGCGTTGGCATGGGTGGCCGGGCAGCGTAGCAGCCCCGCTCACCCCGTGGGGGTGAGATCGTCCCGCCGGGCTCAACGGATCGCGGCGGCGGTCGAGCCAGGGGGGTGCCGGGACACCGGCGACGATGCTGACCTCGACCCGAGTTGCCTGGACGGCGATCGCCGTGCTCGCCGCCACCCGCGGCGCCCACGCCGACGGGACCTGCGATCGGCTCGCGGCCGAGGCCCGCGCCGAGGCGGCGCTGCTGTACGCGCCGCGGCTCGAGGTCGAGGGCGCGCGCGCGCCGGTGGCGGCCACCGCGGGCGATCCCGACGCGGTCGGCGGCGGCCTGCAGGCGCGGGTGGCGGTGGCGGTGTCGCCGATCGACATGCTGCGCGGGCGCGCGATCGAGCGGGTCGCGGGCGCCGAGTGCGTGCGCGAGGCGCTGGCCGAGAAGATCGAGCGCGTGCTGGCCATCGGCCCGCGCGCCGGCGAGCGCGCGGCGATCGCGCTGGAGCTGACGTACCTCGCGGCGCGTGCGCCCGACGTCGCGGCGCTGATCGACGAGGCCCGGGCCCGGCTCGCCAGCGGCCGCGGCACCGCGCTCGAGCTCGACGAGCTGCGCCAGCGCCAGCGCACGCTGGCCCGCCGCGCGGCCGACCTCGAGCACCAGCGGGCGCTGCTCGACGACGAACCGGCCGACGACGCGCCGGTGTCGCTGACCGCGCTGGCCGACGGCTACCGCCGCGCGGTGGCGCAGGTCGATCGCCGCCGCGCCGACACCCGGGCGCTGAGCGCCTGGCAGCTCGAGGTCCGGGGCGGCGCCGCCGGCGGCGAGCGCCTCGACTGGTTCGTCGTCGCCGAGGTCGGCTACTCGCTGGGCCGCCCGTGGCAGCGCGCCGCCGAGCGCCGGCTGGCCCGGGCCCGCGCCGACGAGCTGACCGGCGACGTCCGCAGCCCGGTGGCGCGGCTGGCCCGCCTGCGCCAGCTGCTGGCCGCCAGCGCGCGCACGCTGGCCGGCGAGCTGGTCGAGCTCGACGCCGAGCTGGCCGACCTCGCCGCGCAGGAGGCGCAGCTGGCCGGCCTCGACGGCGACGCCGCCCGCGGGCTGCGCGCCCGCCTCACGCTCACCCGCCTCGAGCTGGAGGCGCGCCGCGCCGGGCTCGAGGTGCTCGAACGCCAACACCGCACGCTGTCGGAAGGTGCCCCATGACCCAGGCGCTCCGCGTCGTCACCGAGGCCGACGAGGCCGCCGCCGCCCTCGAGCGCGCCCGCGCCATCCCGGCGCTGCCGGAGGTCGTCGCGCCGCGGCAGCCGATCACCGCCGAGATCGCGCCGCTGCCCAGCGCCGACGCCGGGCCGGCCACGTCGTGGACCGGGCGGCTGTTCGCGCTGTCGCTGCTGGTCGCGACCGTCGGCGGCCTCGGCTGGCTCGGCCGCGAGGTCTACTTCGTGATCACCGACTCGTGGATCGCGCCGCTGCACCTGTCGCCCGACAGCGACGGCGTGGCCGCGCTGCGCATGCAGCGCCAGCGCCAGCTGGCCGAGCTGGCGCGCCTCGACGCCGAGGTCACGCGCGTCGACGGCGAGCTGGCGGCGATCGACGCCGCGGTGGTCCGCCTCGACAAGCTGCGCGATCACGCGACGACGACCCGGCGCTGGCAGACCGAGGCCAGCGCCCGCGCCGCCAGCGGGCTCGACACCGCGACCGACCTGCTGCGCCGCCAGCGCGCGCTGCTGGTGCAGCTGAGCCTGCGCCAGGCCGAGCTGGTGGCCCGGGCCCGCGCCGATCTCGCCGCCGGCTTGATCGATCGCACCGCGCTCGATCGCGAGGAGCAGGTGCGCGATCAGCTCGCGCTCGAGCTGACCGAGCTCGACCGCCAGCTGGCCGAGGCCGGCACCCGCACCGCCGAGACCCGCTCGACCCTGCGCGCGCTGCGCGGCGAGGACAAGGACGCCGGCCGGACGATGCCCGAGCTGGCCGCTGGCGAGGAGCACACCGCGCGCGTCGAGCTGGAGATCGAGCGGCTGCGCGCCGAGGCGGTGGGCCAGCGCGCGCTGCGGGCGGTGGCGATCGACAGCGCCGCGACCCAGCGCGAGCTGCTGGCCGAGCTCGAGGCGCGGCCGCTGTACCGCGCGATGACCAAGGCCACCGACATCGCGTTCGTGCCGTACGATCAGCTGAACGGCGTGACGCCGGGCGCGCGGATCATGGACTGCACCTGGGGCGTGTTCCGCTGCCGCCAGGTCGGCACGATCACCGAGCTGGTGCCCGGCGAGGTCGTCACCCAGGATCCGTGGGGCAAGCTGGCCCGCGGCCAGTACGCGGTGCTGCACCTGACCGACGCCCACGCCGTGCGCGAGCGCGTGCTGCGGGTGCGGCGCTAGGCGCGCGCCAGCGAGGCTATCGCCATGGAGTCGATCTTCTGGAGCCTGGGTCGGGCCGACGGCGTCGAGATCCTCGGCGGGCTGTGGCGGCCGTTCGTGATCGGCCTGGTGCTGTACTACTCCGGCTACCTCGGCGTGTGGCTGCAGACGCTGGCCCGGGCCGCCGGGCTGGCCCGGTTCCGGCCGCTGGCCGCGGCCGAGGCGGTCGACGTGCTGGTGGTCATCCCGACCCTCTTGAAGACCCGGGACGACGTCGAGAGCCTGCAGGACGCCGCCGCCACCGTCGTCGACAACCGCTACCCCGGCCGGGTGGTGCTGGTGATGGCGATCGACGGCAGCGACGATCGACCGGCGCTGGTGGCCGAGCTCGAGCGCTGGGCCCGCGGCTACCGCGGCGCCGCCAGGGTGCTGGTCGCGAAGGTGCCCGCGCGCGCCGGCAAGGGCGTCGCGGTGGCGGCCGGCCTGGCCTGCGCCGAGGCCGCGGTCGCCGACGGCGTGCTGCCGGCGCTGCCGCCGGTGTTCTTCAACATGGACGCCGACGGCGTGCTCGGGCCGCGCGCGCTCGAGCGGATGGTGGCGACGCTGGTGCGGCCGGGCTGGCTGACCCGCCAGCGGCCCATGATCGTCGCGTCCAACGTGCTGGTGCGGCGCGCCCACTACTGGGCCGGCTGGCGCGGCTTCTTCACGCTGCGCTACCAGCTCGCGCTGCAGGTGGCGCGCGAGTACATGACGTCGATCAGCATCGCCCGCAACAACACCGGCCTCCTGCCGGTGACCGGCGTGTCGGGCGCGCTGTACGCCACCTGGACCACGCTGCACCAGCACCAGGCCCGCCACGCCTCGTTCATGCAGGCGCTGCGCTGGCGCGACGTCGTCGGCTGGTGGCTGGGCGCGCGCCCGCCGCGGTTCACCGACTTCCGCGGCGAGCCCAACGTCCACGCCACCGCCGGCCCCGGCGACGACACCTGGCTGGCGTGGCTGGCGATGGCCGCGCGCTGGCGCCACGGCCAGATCGACCTCGAGCTGCCGCGCTCGCCGCTGCACGCGCTCGGGCGGCTGGTGCGCTCGTGGTTCGTGCGGCCGATCGCCTACGACCCGCTGGCCCGCGTCTACACCGCGACGCCGACCGCGATCCGCGCGCTGTTCAAGCAGCGCGTGCGGTGGAACTCGTCGCGGCCGTGGCTCTTGCACCGCTTCGGCCGGATGCCGTACTTCGTCTGGGACCTGGGCGCGTGGGTGATGGCCGATCTGCTGCTGCTGGTGTTCATCCACGCCACGATCCTGGTCGGCGTGCTGCTGTGGCCGCTGGCCGATCGGCCCGCG
The DNA here is from genome assembly GCA_016707895.1 of Myxococcales bacterium. Lineage (GTDB taxonomy): Bacteria > Myxococcota_A > Polyangia > Haliangiales > Haliangiaceae > UBA2376. Next base: position 181,763 of record JADJGV010000011.1, read on the forward strand.
GCGTGGCTGGCGCTGCTGGTGCTGGGCTTCCTGTTCAACCTGGTCGTGCGCGGCGCGGCGACGCTGCTGGCGATGATCCAGGAGCACGACGTGCGCGGCCACTGGCACAAGCTGCTGGCGCTGCCGCTGGCCGGGCCGTTCCACTTCGTCTTCAACATCGCGACCACGACCGTCGGGCTGATCCAGGACGTGCTCGGGTTCGGCGTCAACACGCACTTCGCGCCCGAGACCACGCTGGCGGCGTCGGGCGTCGGGCGGCCGGCGCTCGCCTACCGGGTCACCCGCTGCGCGCGGCTGATCGCGCGGGCGCTGCGCCACGGCGACGTCGCGCCGGGGCGGTTCTGGTTCGGCTGGCACGCCAGCGCGTGGACCGTCGACGGCTACGCCGGCTGGACCGATCGCCGGCGCTGGCGCGGCCGGGGTGGCGTGCTGCCGTCGCCGCGGGCGCGCCGCCGCTGCGCCGTGGCCAGCCCCAGCGCAGGCTGACCGCGCCGCCAGCCCGCGGTAGGCTCGGCGGATGCGACGCCGCGCGTGGATCCTGACGCTCCTGGGGTGCGCCGCGGCGGCCTGCGGTCGCGCCCCGCGGCCGGCGACCACCGACGCGGCGCCGCCGACCGACGCGGTGGCCGTCGACGCAGCGCCGCCGCGCGCGGTGCTGTTCGTCGGCAACAGCTACACGTACTACTTCGAGCTGCCGGTCGAGGTCGCCGCGCTGGCGGCGCCGGCCGCGCCGCTCATCACCACCAGCGTCACCGTCGGCGGCGCCGCGCTGCGCGACCACTGGAACGGCGAGGCCCGCGCGGCGATCGCCGCCGGCGGCCACGCGATCGTCGTGCTGCAGGGCCAGAGCCAGGAGCCGCTGCTCGACGCCGCGGGCTTCGCGGCCCACGCCGACCTGCTCGCCGCCGCCGCCACCAGCGCGGGCGCCGAGGTCGTCTTCTACCAGACCTGGGCTCGCCGGGCCGGCGACGCGTTCTACGCCGACCCGGCGTCGGGCGGCACGCCGGCGGCGATGCAGGACGGGCTCACCGCGGGCTACGCCGGCGCCGCGGCGCGCAACCAGGCCCGGGTGGCCCCGGTCGGCGAGGCGCGCCGCCTGGCGCTGGCCGAGGCGCCCACGCTCGAGCTGTTCGATCCCGACGGCAGCCACCCCAGCGCCGCCGGCGCGTACCTGGCCGCGGCGGTGCTGGTCGAGACGCTGACCAACCAGCCGCCGACCGACGCGCCGCGGCTCGAGCTCGACGCCGCGACCCGCGCGACCCTGCGCGACGTCGCGCACCGCGCGGTGATCGCGGCCGCGCCGTGATGTAGAACCCGCGCGATGCAGGAACTCAACGAGCGACTCGGCGAGCGCGGCGCCGCGTGGGTGGTGGGCAGCGGCGTGCTGCTGCTGGCGATGATCATCGGCTGGATCGTCGGCGTGCTGCTCCACCGCGCGCTGGCGGCGGCGGCGCGCAAGAGCGAGGCCACCTGGGACGACGCGCTGGTGGCGCGGCTGCGCCGGCCGCTGGCGATCGTGCCGGCGGTGATGGCCGGCTGGCTGGCGCTGCCGGCGCTGCCGCTGACGCCGGCGGCGGCGCGGATCTCGGCGACCGGGCTCAACGTGCTGACCACGCTGGTGGTGATCTGGATGGCGTTCCGGTTCGTCGACGTGGCCCGGCTGACGCTGAGCAACCGCTCGTGGGCCAAGGACCGCCCGGCGACGCTGTCGCTGCTGGCGATGGGCGCGCGCATCGCCAAGCTGCTGATCGTCGTGTTCGCGGCGATCACCGCGCTGGCCGCGCTCGGGGTCCCGGTGGCGAGCCTGGTGGCCGGGCTCGGCATCGGCGGCCTGGCGGTGGCGCTGGCCGCGCAGAAGACCATCGCCAACCTGTTCGGCGCGCTGTCGATCGGCGTCGATCGCCCGTTCCGCGAGGGCGACTACGTCAAGGTCGGCGAGGTCGAGGGCACGGTCGAGGCGATCGGCCTGCGCTCGACCCGGATCCGCACCGTGGCCCGCACGCTGGTCACGATCCCCAACGCCGACCTCGCGGACACCCGCTCGGAGTCGTTCGCGGCCTGCGATCGCTACCTGTTCGCGACCACGATCGGCGTGGTCTACGACACGCCGCCCGCGACCCTGCGCGCGCTCCTGAGCCAGATCGAGGCGCGGCTGCGCGCGATGCCGAAGGTGTGGCCCGAGCGGCTGCGCGTGCAGTTCGTGGGCTTCGGCGCGTCGTCGCTCGACGTGCGCATCCAGGCGTGGTTCGTGACCGGCGAGTGGGAGGAGTTCCTGGCGCTGCGCCAGGAGGCGCTGTTCGCGATCATGGAGCTGTGCGCCGCGGCCGACGTGGCGATGGCGTTCCCCACCCGCACGGTCCACGTCGTGCCGGCCCCGTCGGCCAGCGCCGGCTGATCCGCGCGTAGGCCCCGTTACTCCCCTGTAACAGCAGGGCACTCCGGGCGGAACGGCGTTGTCATGCCGACGGAAAAGCCCGTAAGCTCGGCAGGTGACCTGGGTCGTACCCCTCAGCCTGGGCGGGCTGGCCATCGCGGTCATGGCGCTGTTCACCATGCTCGGCGCGCGCAAGGCCCAGCGGGCCCAGGCCACCGCGCCGGCCGCCGGGCCGCGCATCCTCATCCACGACATCAACGACGACCGCTGCACCGGCTGCGACGCCTGCGTCGCGGTGTGCCCGACCAACGTCCTCGACCTGGTCAACAACAAGAGCCGCGTGCTGCGGTTCCACGACTGCATCCAGTGCGAGGCGTGCATGTGGGCGTGCCCGACCGAGGCGCTGGTGATGTTCCCCGAGGGCGGCGAGCCGCAGCCGCTCAAGGTGCCCGAGCTCGACGACAGCTACCAGACCGGCGTGCCCGGCCAGTACCTGATCGGCGAGGTCGCGGGCAAGCCGCTGGTCAAGAACGCCGCCAACCTCGGCCGCGGCGTCATCGAGCACATGCTGCGCACCGGGCTGCGGCCGCGCGGCCTGCCGGGCGGCGTCGACGTCGCGATCGTCGGCTCGGGCCCCGGCGGCCTGTCGGCGGCGCTGGCCTGCATCCAGCGCGGCCTCAGCTACGTGCTGCTCGAGAAGGAGCAGGAGATCGCGTCGACGATCACCCGCTACCCCAAGGGCAAGCTGGTGATGGCCGAGCCCTACGACACCCGCAACCTGTCGCTCCTGCCGGTGTTCGACTCGAGCAAGGAGCAGCTGGTGGCGATCTGGCGGGAGCTGATCGAGCGCGCCGGCGTGACCATCAACCAGGGCGAGGCGGTCGAGTCGGTGCAGCGGCTCGGCGACGGCACGTTCGACGTGCGCACGACGGTCGCGCAGTACCGCGCGCAGCGGGTCATCCTGGCCACCGGCACCCGCGGCAAGCCGCGCACGCTGCAGGTGCCCGGCGAGAACCTGCCCAAGGTGGCCAGCCTGCTCGAGGATCCCGACGACTGGCGTGGCAAGGACGTGCTGGTGGTGGGCGGCGGCGACTCGGCGGTCGAGGCCGCGGTGGCGCTGGCCGACGCCGGCGCCCGGGTGATGATCAGCTACCGCGGCAAGTCGTTCAACCGCGCCGCGCCCAAGAACCGGCAGACCATCGAGGGCTACGCCGCGCAGCAGCGGCTCAAGGCCAAGTACGGCTCGCAGGTGGTGGCGTTCGAGCCCGAGGCGGTGATCCTCCAGCTCGAGGATGGCTCGCAGAAGCGCTACGCCAACCACGGCGCGTTCGTGCTGATCGGCGCCGACCCGCCGGTGACGTGGCTCGAGAAGCTCGGAGTGCGGTTCGTGCTGCGCCCGCACCAGTACTCGCTGGGCAAGTCCGACGACTTCTTGCGCCGGCTGCTGGGCGACGTCGCCGACTGCCCCGAGGACGCGGCCCAGGCCGCCCAGGCGGTCACCGGCCGCGCCCAGGCGCCGTCGGCGCCCGCCGGCGATCGCCTGCCGTCGGAGGTCGAGCGCGCGCTGGCCGCGGTGTCCCTGCCCGACGCCGCCAGCGGGCCCAAGAAGTGGCTGCGCGCGGCGACCGGGCTGTTCGCCACCGGCAAGAAGGTCGAGCAGCCGATCCCGCTGTCGGAGTTCGCCAAGCGCCAGCGCACCGGCGCCGCTCCCGCCGGCCGGCGCGATCAGCTGTCGGCCGGCGAGCGCACCCGCGTGCTGCGCATGCTGCGCGACGAGGGCGGCCGGCTGGCCGACGAGGAGTCGCGGGTGTCGTACGTCGACTTCGCCGCGATCCGCTCGGCGCCGCCGAGCCGCGACGACACGCCACCGCCGGTGGCCCGCCCGCGCGCCAAGGCCCCGAACGCGGCGCCGCCGGTCGACGACATCGTGGCCAAGCCGGCGGTCATCGTCGGGCTGGCCAAGGCCACCGCGGCCGGGCCGCGCAACCGCTCGGGCAAGGCCGACGAGATCGAGCTCGGGCCGGGCGTGCGGATGAAGCCGGGCAAGGCGCAGCGCGCCGCCGCGCCAGGTGCCAGGTCCTCCCCGCAGGACGCCGCCGAGCCGCCCACCCGCCGCGCGCCGCCGACCCGGCCGCCGCCGGTGCAGTTCACCGAGGAGCCGACCCGCCAGGTCGACGTCGCGCCGCGCGCGCTGCGCCGCAGCGCCGAGCGGCGGGCCGAGTTCGACCGCGAGGAGCCGACCCGCGCCGCCGACGTCGATCCCCGGCTGCTGGCCGCGTCGGGCGAGGACGCCACCCGCATGGCCCACATCGATCCGCGGGCGATGATGCAGCACGAGGACGCCACCCGGCTGGCGCAGCTCGACGCGCGCGCGCTGATGGCCGCCGGCGACGCCACCCGCGCGTCGAACATCGATCCGCTGGCGCTGTTCGACGACGAGGCCACCCGCCACGATGCCGGCCACGATCCCGACGGCCTGTACTCGGGCGACAGCGCGACCGGCTCGATCGACCTGGGCCCGCGCGACCAGTCGTTGCGCTACGCGCGGCTGCCCGAGGAGGACGCCACCCGGATGAGCGACGTCGACGCGCTGGTGGCCAAGGAGCGCGAGCGGGCCCGGGCCGGCCGGCCGGCGCCGGCGCGGCCGCCGCCGCCGTCGCGGTCGTCGGTGCACGACGAGGCGACCCGCGCGGTCGACATCGGCCGCACCGCCAGCATCAGCGACGTCGACTGGGATCTCGATTGAGGACCGGATGAAGTTCCCGCTCACCGCGCAGCTGGTCGACGAGGCGCGCCGCTACCAGTTGCGGTCGGCGTGCCAGCACTGCCTGTTCTGGCTGCCGGCGCGCGGCGCGTGCCTGCACGGGTGGCCCGACGAGGGCCAGCGGCGCTGGCCGCTCGACGCCCCCGACGCCAGCGGCGCGGCGCCCACCGACGCCGCGTTCTGCAAGGAGTTCGAGCTGCGCTGATGTCGGCGCCGGTGATCATCGTCGGCGCCAGCGGCCACGGCCTCGACACCGCCTGGCTGGCCGAGGCCCGCAGGCCGCGGCGACGGCGGCCAAGATGAGCACGCGAGCCACCACGGACACCGACGCACAGTGCTTCATGACGACGCGCGGCGGGCGCTATCGGCCACACGCGCCGGCGGTCAGGTCGCCGACGTCGTAGCGGCCTGCGCCGGTGAGCGGGACCACCACCACCGCCGCCCGGGCGCGGCCCTCCCAGGACATCGCCGCGTCGGGATCGGCCGCGGCCTCGACCCGCACGAAGCCGCGAGCGTCGACGCTAGCCACGAACCTGCCGTCGCTCGCCACCGGCACCGCGGCGCCGTCGACCCGCACCGCCGCGGTCGCGGCCGGCCCGCAGCCGCCGTCGACCACGCGGCCGGCGATCTGCGCGGTCTCGCGCGGCGCGCTGGGCGGCAGCGCGGTGCCGGCGACGTCGGCGCCACCGCCGGCGACCACCGCGGTCGGCGTGGCCCACAGCCGGTAGGGATCGCCGCCGAGGCCGAGCGTCCAGGTCACGGTACCGGCGGCCCGATCGATGGCCATCAGCCGGCCGGCCGCGGTGGTGACCAGCACGTCGGCGCCCGCCAGCGCCAGCGCGGGGCGGCCGTCGAGGTCGACCGGCACCCGCCACCGCTCGCGGCCGGTGGCCAGCTCGACCGCCACCACCGCGGCCGCGTCGATCGCGATCACCTGCGCGTCGTCGATCAAGAGCGCGGCGTTGAGCGGCTGGAGCGGCCGCACCACCCGGCGCGCGCCGCTTGGCCCGTCGATCAGCTCGAGCCGATCGTTCCACGCGATCGCGATGGTGTCGGCGTGGACCGCCAGGCGATCGGGCGCCTCGCGCAGATCGTAGGTCCAGCGCTCGCGCCCCGTGGCGAGCTCGTACGCGCGCACCCGGCGAGGGATCGTGACCGTCGGCGTCGGCGCCTGCGGGTCGTACTCTTGCCAGGTCGCATAGACGTTGTCGTGGTCGACGTCGACGGTGACGTCCTGTGACCACGCCACCAGCGGCGCCCGCCACTGCTCGCGCCCGCTCGTCAGCGCCAGCCGCACCACCGCCGCGCTGCCCCGGCCCAGGCCGATCACCAGCCCGTCGTCGACGACCGCGTGGCTGTCGAACCAGTCGTCGCCGGCGCCGGTCCACGCCACCGCGAGCTGATCGCCGCGCTCGCGCACCAACGTCGGGGCGTCCCACTGCGCGAGGTAGCCACCCGGTACCGCCTCCCAGTACTCGGGCACGCCGTTGATCCGCAGGCCGTCGATCGCGCGGGTCCGTACCAGGCGCCCCTCGGCGACGTCGCGCTCGGCGATCCCACCGCCGCCGCCGTCGAACTCGCGATCCCACGCGAACAGCCGATCGCCCACGACCCCGACCACGCCCTCGGCGATCGCCTGGCGCCACGGCGGCCCCACGATCGGCGCCCCCGCCGGTGGGCGGTTCGCCGGCGCCGGCGGCGTCGACCCCGCGTGTCCACAAGCCGCCAGCGTCACGACGATCACCGCCCGGTGCATGCCTGGCGGTAGCGCGGCCCCGCCCTCGGCGCAAGCCACCTCGGGTTCACGTCCCGCAACCCTCCCGACCGCCACGCGTCACCATCTCCGGTTCACGTCGCGCAACCCGCCCGACCGTCACGCGCTGCTGATCAGAGCGCCGGTCCCCGCCCACGCGCTCGCGTCGCGGGGGAGGCTCGGCGGGGGCATGACCCCGCCGAGGGGGGCTCGGCGACGAGCCCCTGGAGTTCAGTTCCCGCGCGGCGCGATCACCGCGTTCACCGCGCCGGTGGCGACCTGCGCCGCGTCGCGCGTGGTGGTGCGGGCGGCGCTGGCCGACGTGCCGACGATCCGCTCGACCGAGCCGAGCAGGTCAGCGGCGGCGCCGTCGAGGCGCTGCGTGAGCCGGCGCGCGACGGAGAAGGCGCTCTTGAGCAGCGCCTCGGTCGAGTCGATCACCGTGAGCACGCCGCGCGCGAGCTCGGTGCGCACGTCGGCGCCGACGCCGAGCACGGTGGTGGCGCCGATCTCGGCGGTGTCGATCGCCAGGGTCGCGATCGCCGGGATGACCCCGCGGGCGGCCTCGGCCTCGACGGTGGTGCGGTTGAGCTTGGCGTCCTTGGTCTCGGCGGGCTTGTCCATATGCGGCCACCCTGCCCGACGACTCCCGCTCAGCCCATCACGATCGTGTGAAGAGTGGCGCTCAGCTCGATGACGCGCGCTCGGTCGGTGAGCGCGCCGACGTCGGCGCGGTGTCGAGATGGTTCAGAGCCGCACCCGCAGGCCGAGCCCGACCGACGCGCCATCGAACGGCACGAACGAGCCCTGCACCACCAGCTTCACCCGCCACAGGTTGGCCTCGGCGCCGAGCAAGAGGTGGTACGCGACCCGCGACGGGCGGCCGTCGCCGCGCGCGGCGACCGTCGCCGTGCCGATGTCGACCGCCGCGCCGTCGGACGGCCGCACGCCGGTCATCTGCCCGCTGACCGCGATGTCGGCGTCGGCGCTGCCGACCTGGAAGTCGACCCCGCCGCCGACGTACAGGCTGGCGAGGTACAGGATGCGCACGCTGGTGGTGGCCTCGAGCGGCACCACCGTCGAGGTCGCGTTGAGCTCGAACCGCCCGATGCCGGCGGCGGTGACGTCGGTCGCGACGCCGTTGTCGCCGGTGACGCTGAAGTCGCGGGTGAGCGAGTCGCCGGCCGAGAAGCGCCACCGCGACCACTCGACGCCGCCGGTGAGGTGCAGGCCGCTCCACTGGAACACCAGCGGGCTGGTGTCCGACGCCGGCCACAGGTGGTACTGCGCGTGGACGCCCGCGTTGGTGATCGAGCCCTCGAGCTGATCGAAGCTGGCGCCGCGGTAGAAGCCGTTGCCGTACAGCGTCAGCTCGGGGTGGCCCCAGCGGCCGAGGTTGAGGCCGCCGACCAACGACAGGTTGGGCGCCAGCCCGGCCGCCGGGTCTTGCCCCTCCTCGAGGCCGTCGACCGCCGCCGCCAGGTTGGCGGTGATCCCGACCTCGGCGCCGTCGAACACCGGCGCGTAGTCGACGCCGGTGCCGCGGCTGGCGAACGACGTCGCGTTGGCGAACGCGCGCAGGAAGCCGGCGACGTTGGCGGCGTCGTAGAGGTCGTCGATCTTCCCCTGCAGCCGGGTCTCGAGCGTCGCCGGATCGAGCCCGAGCTCCGTGGCCAGGGCCTCGCCGTCGGGCGACAGCGTGATGTCGACGTCGGCGTGGGCGATGGCGGGGACCGAGGCGAGGATCGACAGGGCGAGGCAGGTGGCGCGCATGCGACTCCAGGGGACAGACGGTCGGACGATCGTAACCCAAGGTAGACTCGCCGCCATGCCGGTCGACCTCGAGCCGCTGTACCGCGCGCCGCTGGCGGCCTGGGTCGCCGAGCGCAAGGCGCTGGCCGCCGCCGTGAAGGCCGCCGGCGATCGCGACGGCGCGGCGGCGATCGGCAAGCTGCCGCGCCCGACGCCGGCCGCGTGGGCCGCCAACCAGCTGTGGTTCCACGCCCGCGCGCTGTTCGATCGGCTGATCGAGATCACCCGCACGCTGGGGCGCGGCGATCTGACGGCCGCCGGCGAGCAGCGCGCCGCGCTCGCCGCGCTCAAGGCCCGGGCGGTCGAGCTGTGCGCGGCGATCGATCAGCCGGCGTCGGACGCGATGCTGGCCAAGCTCGACACCAACCTGCGCGCGCTGGCCGCCCTCGGCTGGGGCGAGGTGGCGCCGGGGCAGCTCGCGGTCGATCTGCCGCCGCCCGGCTTCGACGCGATGAGCGAGTTCTCGCTGGTCGCCGCCACCATGCCGGTCGCCGCGCCGCCGCCCGCGCCGGTCGCCGCCCCGCCGCCCCGCCCCACGCTCACCGTGGTGCCGTCCCCCGACGACGCCGAGGCCCGGCGCCGCGCGGAGGCCGAGGCCGCCCGCGCCGAGGCCGCCCGCGCCGAGGCCCAGGCCGCGTACCGGCGCCGCGCCGAGCGGGTCACCGCGGCCCGCGCCGCCGAGCGCGCCGCCCAGACCCGGGCCGCCGAGGCCGCGGCCGCGCTGGCGCTGGTGCGCGCCGAGCTCGATCGCGCGGAGCTGGCGGTCGCCGACGCCCGGGCCCGGGCCGCCGCCGCCGCGCGCGAGGTCGCCGCCGCCGAGGCCGCGCTGGGCGAACCGCCGGCTTGACCCGCTGGCGTGACCCGCTGGCTTGACTCCGTGGGCGCCGCGCGCGACAAGCCCGCGGATGCAGCTCGCGGTCGCGCCCCACGTCGCCGATGCCCTGTCCCGCGGCGCGCCGGTGGTCGCGCTCGAGTCGACGATCATCGCCCACGGCCTGCCCTACCCGGCCAACCTCGAGGTGGCGCAGGCGCTCGAGCTGGCGGTCGCCGACGGCGGCGCGACCCCGGCCACGATCGCGATCGTCGACGGCGTGGCCCACGTCGGCCTGTTGCCCGACACCCTCGAGCGGCTGGCCGCGGACGGCGCCAGCTTCGCCAAGGCCGGCGCCACCGATCTCGCCGTGCACCTGGCGCGCGGCACCAGCGCCGCGACCACGGTCAGCGCCACCGCGGTGCTGGCCGCCGGCGCCGGCATCCGGGTGTTCGCCACCGGCGGCATCGGCGGCGTGCATCGCGGCGACGGCAGCGACGTCTCGCACGATCTATATGCGCTGGCGAAGACGCCGATCGCGGTGATCTCGGCCGGCGCCAAGGCCATCCTCGATCTGCCGCGCACGCTCGAGCTGCTCGAGTCGCTGGGCGTGCTGGTGGTGGGCTGGAAGACCGACGAGCTGCCGGCGTTCTACACCCGCGCCAGCGGCCTGACGCTCGAGCACCAGGCCACGCACGTCGACGAGCTGGCGGCGATCTGCCGGGTGCGCTGGGACGACCTGGCCCAGGGCGGCGTGCTGGTCGCCAACCCGATCCCCGCCGCCGCCGCGCTCGACGTCGCCGCGATCGACCTCGTGATCGCTGAGGCGCTGGTGGCCGCCGAGGCCGCCGGCGCCACCGGCAAGCGCCTGACGCCGTTCTTGCTCGCGCGGATCGCCGCGGCGACCGGCGGCGCGGCGGTGGCCGCCAACCGCGCGCTGGCCCTGGCCAACGCCGAGGTGGGCGCCGCGCTGGCGGTCGCGCTGGCGACGGGCGCGGCGCCACCCCGCTGAGCGGTCGGGGCGCCGGCCCCCGCCCCGGTCGCCGTCACAGAGTTGCCCCCCGGCGGCGGTCGTGGCAAACCGACCCGATGCGAGCACTGTCGACCGTGGCCGTCGCCGCCGCGCTCCTCGGGCTGCCTGCCGCCAGCGCGCAGCCTGGCAAGGCGCCGCCCAAGGTGATCAAGGATCCGCCGCCGCCGCCGCTGGTCGGGCTGACCAAGGTCGGCGAGCTGCGCCCGGCCCGCGGCTGGGTCGACGACACCATCACCGAGATCGGCGGCGCGCTGGTGGCGCTGGTGCACGACGGCGCCGACGTCCGGGTCACCCGGGTGTCGCTCACCGACGGCAGCGTCGCCGGCGAGCTGGCGATCGGCGCGGTGGCGCCCGAGGCCCACCACGTGATCCCGGTCGGCGATCGCCTGCTGGTGATCGACGGCGTCGAGAGCCCGCGCCGCGCGGTGCTGGTCGACGGCACCGGCAAGGCGCTGCGCAGCTGGAAGCCGGCCGACGCGATCAGCGTGCGCACCGTCGGCGGCAAGCCGGTCGTGGTCGCGCACACCTCGACGGTGCGCGGCAAGGCCACCGTCCACCAGGTCGCGCTGTACGACCTGGCCAGCGGCAAGAAGCTGCCCAAGAAGGGCGCGACCTTGACGCTGGGCGCCGACGGCCGCGACGCCAAGCTCGACTTCCGCCCGGTGTATTTCGCCGACGACCTCACCGTCGCGATCGGCGTGCGCGGCGGCGTGTTCCGCAAGGCCGAGAACCAGCGCTCGCCCGACACCTGGGCCAGCTACGATCTCACCACCGGCGCGTGGCTCAAGGATCAGCCGATCACCGACCCGATGGCGATGGCGCGGCGCCAGCCGATCCTCGCGGCCCACCCGGGCGAGGCGGTGTTCGTGCGCATGGCCGAGGACCTGTCGGGGCTCGAGCTGTGGCAGGGCGGCGACGTCAAGGAGCTCGCGCTCGATCAGCCGGGCGAGCTGTACGACCCGACGTCGGTGCAGTACGCGCGCCGCGGCGACGCGCTGTGGCTGTCGCTGGCCGTCGATCCCACCAACGGCCCGGCGGTGCGGCGGCAGAAGGTCGATCCGCGCTACCTCGATCTGTTCGAGGTGCAGGGCGACCGCGCGGTGCGCCGGGCCCGGCTGCTGCTCGGCAAGTCGCCGGTGCGCTGGGGCTGGGTCGGCGACGTGTGGTGGGTGCTCGAGAAGAGCGTCGGCGTCAGCCGCGGCGGTCCGGCGCTCACGCTCTACCGGATCTGATCACGGCGCCGCGGCGTCGATCGCCGGCGGCTCTGGCGGCGGCGGCGCCGCGTCGACCACCACCGGCGGCGGCGCCGCGTCGATCGGCGGCGGCGGCGGCGGCGGCGGTGTCACCGGGCGCGGCGCGGGGCGCGGCGGCTCGATCGGCGCCGGGATCTCGGGCGTGGCGTCGTCGCTGGCGATCTTGATCAGCCGGCCGTGGACGATGCCGTTGGTGATCGGCACGAACCGGTAGCGCGCCAGCGCGTGGCCGGCGAGCACGAACGTGAACTCGTGGGGCACCGCGGCCTCGCCGTCCCACAACACCGGGGTCGGCCCGAGGCGCACGCCGTCGACCGCGGCGATCGCGCCGATCGGCGTCGAGCGCAACAGCAGCTGGATGCTGCGGCGATCGCGCGCGCCGGTCCGGGCGCCGCCCCGCGGCTGGGGGTCGGGGTCGAGCGCGAAGCCACCGGCCGGATCGTAGGTCGGCAGCGCGGTGATGCCGGCATCGATCGCGACCCCGGCGTCGAGCCCGCTCAGCGCGGTCGCGGGCGCCGGCGGCGGCTTGCCGGGATCCCCGCCCTCGCCGCCACAGGCCACGGCGGTGGAGGCGGCCAGCGCCAGGACGTACTTCATCGGCATCGCGGCGCGACGCTACCGCACCGCGCGCGACGTCGCTACTCGGCCTTCTTCTTCTTCTTGCCGGGCAGGATGTTCATCAGCTTGCAGATGATACCGAGCATGATCTCGTCGGCGCCGCCGCCGATCGACATCAGCCGCGTGTCGCGGTACGCGCGCGACGCGACGTTGTCCCACATGAAGCCCATGCCGCCCCAGTACTGCAGGCAGGCGTCGGACACCTCGCGCGCCAGGCGGCCGGCCTTGAGCTTGGCCATCGACGCCAGCTTGGTGACGTCGGCGCCGCCGACGTAGTCCTCGACGGCGCGGTAGACCAGCGAGCGCAACAGCTCGATCTCGGTGGCCAGCTCGGCCAGCCGGAAGTGGATCACCTGGTTGTCGATGAGCGGGCTGCCGAAGGTGTGGCGGTCCTTGCAGTAGGCGATCGTCGCGTCGACCACCTTCTCCATGCCCTTGAGCGAGCTGGCCGCGCCGAACAGCCGCTCCTCCTGGAACTGCACCATCTGCATCATGAAGCCCATGCCCTCGGCGCCGATGCGGTGGCGCTGCGGCACGCGCACGTCCTCGAAGTACACCGGGCAGGTGTCCGAGGCGCGCATGCCGAGCTTGTCGAGCTTGGTGCCGACCGTGACGCCCTTGGCCTGGGCCGGCACGATGATCAGCGTCTTGTTCATGTGGACCGGGCCGTCGCCGGTGTTGGCCAGGAGGCAGAACCAGTCGGCCTGCGCCGCGTTGGTGATCCACATCTTGCTGCCGTTGATGACGTAGTCGTCGCCGTCCTTCTTGGCCGTGGTCTTGAGCGCGGCGACGTCGGAGCCGCCGCTGACCTCGCTCACCGCGATCGCCGCCACCATCTCGCCGGCGATCGCCGGGGCCAGGAACTCGCGGCGCAGCTCGTCGGCGCCCCACCGCGCGAGCGCCGGCGTCGCCATGTCGGTCTGCACGCCGAGCGCCATCGGGATCGAGCCGCCGGCGCAGGTGCCGAGCTCCTCGGCGACCACCAGCGAGTACGAGTAGTCGAGGCCCATGCCGCCGTAGGCCTCGGGCTTGTTGACCCCGAGCAGCCCCAGCGCGCCGGCCTTCTTGAACACCTGGTGCGCCGGGAACGCGCCCTTGGCCTCCCACTCGTCGCAGTGCGGGTTGATCTCCTTGTCGATGAAGTCGCGGACGGTCTTGCGCAGCTGCTTGTGCTCTTCGGTGAACTTCATCGCCGCCGACCGTACCCCGCGCCGCCGGCGGTCGCCATCGCGGCGGCCTTTCTTGCGCCTTACAGCCACCCGCCGCTTGGTCGTATGCTGGGCGCGATGTCGACCGCGCAGCCGAAGAACCCGCTCCACGGGATCACGCTCGAGCAGATCGTCACCGAGCTGGTGGCGCACTACGGCTGGCCCGAGCTGGCGGCGCGGGTCCGGATCAACTGCTTCGCGCAGGATCCGTCGGTGGCGTCGAGCCTGAAGTTCCTGCGCAAGACGCCGTGGGCGCGCGAGAAGGTCGAGGGCCTGTACCTGTTCATGCTGCGCGAGCGCAAGCGCGCCGCGCGCGGGTGATCACGGCGCCGCGATCAGCCGCAGCGCGTGGCGAGCGTCGTCGACGTCGGCGGCCAGCGGCGCGGTGAGCGTCCACGTGATCCGCGTGCCGGCGCGATCGATCAGGTAGGCCTCGGTGATCGACTGCGGGCCGCGCCGCCGGGACAGCGTCGCCGGGCGGCCGTCGATCGTCGCGGCGATCGCCGTCGGCGGGCGCGGCGCCCCGGGCAGCGCCAGCGGCGGCTCCGGCGGCGGCGGCGGCAGCGCCGGGTCGGGGACGATCGCCAGCTCGGCCACCGCGTCGCCGCGCCGCCAGCGGCGGCGGATGCCGGCGGCGTCCTCGGTCCAGTCGGGCTCGGCCTGCCAGCTGCCGGGCAGCGCGACCTCGACGCCAGCCCGGCGGTGGCGGGACGTGCCGCGATCGTCGACCGCGACCGCGTGGGTGATCTCCACGCCGGCCTCGGCGGCCGCCGCGGCGGCCGGGCCCGCCCACGCCGCGGTGAGGTTGTCGGTCACCACCGACAGCATGCGCGCGCCGATCCGCACCTGCGCGATGCGCATGCGGTAGGGCACGGTCGACGCGACGTCGAGGTCGGCGACGATCGCGCCGCGATCGCCGAACCGGGTCAGGCCGGTGCGGATCAACGTCGTCGAGCCGATCCGCGCGCGCATCGCGTCGAGGTACGCGGCCTCGGTGCCGGCCCACGCCTCGGTGCCGACGTAGACGGTGGTGCCGGTGACGCAGTCGTTGGCGACCAGGCGCTGGCTGGGATCGGTGTCGGCGGGATCGGTGATCACCTTGATCCGCCACTGCCCGGGCGGCTGGCGCCAGCAGTAGTCGCCGGCGAAGTCGCAGAACACGCCGTCGTGGTACGCGAAGTCGGGGCCGATCAGGTCCTGGGTCACGGTCGGGCCCAGCGCGGCCACCAGGTCGGCGCGGGCCGCGCGATCGAGCAGGGTCAGGCCGGCCAGCAGGCTGGCCAGCTGCGGCCGCACCGCGTCGCCGCGGGCGATCGGGTACTGCAGCTTGACCTCGAGGTAGCGACCGTCGACGACGACGCTGCCGAACAGCCGCTCGTAGCTCGGCGGGTCGCCCCAGGTCTCGCGCTGCATGCGGAGCTCGGCGCTGGTGGTCTGGAACGGCTCGGGATCACCGACCGCGGTCCAGTCGTCGCCCGACTTGGCGGCCAGCGCCTCGCGGTGGGCCATGGGATCGCCGCGGCCGATCGGGTTGCCGTCGATCGCGAAGTACACGTCGTCGTCGTCGTCATCGGGGTCGATCACGTCGGGCACCAGCGCGACCGCGACCTGGCCGCCGATGCGCAGCCCGGCGTTGCCGCCGAGGACGCGCCAGCCGGCCGGCACCTTCAGCCGGACCGCCGCGCCGGCGTCCTCGAGCAGGTCGCCGCGCAGCCGCCAGCCCGGCCCGCGCCGCTCGACCTCCACCGCCGGCGCCGCGGCGTCGGGTGGCGGCGCGCCACCCTTGCAGGCGACGAGCGCCGCCACGACGATCACGAGCGACCGCACGCCCCGACCCTACACCACCGCGACCGTCACAAGCCGTAGCGCTTGAGCTTCTCGTACAGCGTCGACTGGGCGATGCCCAGGACCTTGGCGGCGCGGGTGCGGTTGCCGCCCTCGCGCTCCAGCGTCTGCTTGATCGCCGCGCGCTCGATGGCCTCGAGCGACTGCCCGGCCAGCGGCAGCTCGTCGAGGTCGCGCTCGCGGCGCGGCGCGGCGGCCGGGAACATCAGGTGGCGGACGTCGAGCACCGGGCCATCGAGCATGGCCAGCGCGGTGGTCACGACGTTGCGCAGCTCGCGGACGTTGCCGGGCCAGTCGTAGGCGGCCAGCGCCGCCATCGCCGCCGGCGTCGCGTGGGCGCGGCCCTCGAGCAGCTGCTCGACCAAGAGCGCGAGGTCCTCGGGCCGCGCGCGCAAGGGCGGCACCTCGACCACCGCCGAGTTGACCCGGAAGAACAGGTCCTGGCGGAACCGGCCGGCCGCCACCTCGGCCGCCAGGTCGCGGTTGGTCGCCGCGATCACCCGGACGTCGGCGGCGATCTCGACCGAGCCGCCGACCCGGCGCACCTCGCGCTGCTCGAGCGCGCGCAAGAGCCGCGGCTGCAGCTCCAGCGGCAGCTCGCCGATCTCGTCGAGGAACAGCGTGCCGCCGGCGGCCCGCTCGAAGGCGCCGGCCCGCTCGGCCACCGCGCCGGTGAACGCGCCCTTCTCGTGGCCGAACAGCTCGCTCTCGATCAACGACGCGGTCACCGCGCCGCAGTCGAACACCACCATCGGCCCGGCCCGGCGCGGGCTGGCGTCGTGGACCGCGTGGGCCAGCAGATCCTTGCCGGTGCCGGTCTCGCCGGTGAGCAAGATCGTCACCTCGGCCGCGGCCAGCTTCTCGAGCATCGCGAACACCGCCGCCATCACCGGCGCCGCCGAGGTCGCGCCGCCGAACCGCGCCAGCGCCGAGGTCGGCGCGTCGCTCTCGACGAACAGCCGGCTGCCGCCGATGACGGCGACCACGCCGGGGGCCAGCAGCGCCTCACGGATCGCCGCGCCGCCCACCAGCGTGCCGTTGGTCGAGCCCAGGTCGCGCAGCAGCACGCCGGCCGGCGACGGCTCGAGCTCGCAGTGCAGCCGCGACACGTGCGGGTCGGCGACGATCAGATCGGCGTCGGCGCCGCTGCCGACCCGCAGCCGGCGGCGGCCGAGCGGCTGCCGCACCAGCGTGCCGTCGGCGCCGATCAGGCTCACCCAGCGCGCGGGGAGCGCGGCGGCGGGCTCGAGCTGCTGGGTCGGCTGACGGCGGCGGACCATGACCGGAATCCGGTGACCACCCTCCGGAATCCGGAGAGCCCTGCCATTGTGTCACCCCGAGCCCGCTTCGCCAGGGCTCAAGTCGCCGAGATCGTGACGCGGCCGGCAGGGCCCGGGCCGCGGCTGGCTGGCACGCGACTTGATGTACGTGAGGGCATGCCCGCAATCGCGCTGCTTCCGCTGGTCGCCGCAGGGTGGATGACCCTGCAGCAGCCGGATCCGCCGGTCAGCGTGCTCGACGCCGCGCAGGTCGCGGTCACCGAGGCCCTGCAGGCCGCCCGCGCGGCCCAGGTCGAGGTGACGATCTTCAACGTCAACTTCCCCGAGACGATCACCCTCTACGTCGGCCGCGACGGCTCGGTCGACGACGCCACCCGCAAGCAGCTCGAGCGCACCTTCAAGTGCAAGCGGACCAAGCGCCAGCACGCGATCGATCGCGGCCTGCTGGTGATGCTGGCCGACGTGGCGGCGCGTTACCCCGGCAAGACCATCGAGTACGTGTCCGCGTACCGCGCGGTCGACCCGCGCGAGTCGCGGCACCGCCAGGGCCGCGCGTTCGACTTCCGCATCCCGGGCGTGCCGCTGACCGAGCTGCGCGACTACGTCTGGACCCACCACAGCGAGATCGGCGTCGGCTGGTACCCGCAGAGCAACTTCATCCACATGGATCACCGGCCCGGCGACAAGGACTACGCCTGGACCCAGATCGGCGCCACCGAGCACGGCAACCCGTACTGGGCGACCAAGGCCCGGCGCGCCGAAGCCGCGCCCGAGCGGCCGCGCCGCGGCGCCGGCGCGTAGCCCGCGCTTACGGCGTCCAGGTGAGCCGCGGCCCGCGGGTGCGCGCCCCGCCGAACGTCGCGATCAGGTCGTAGGTGCCGGCCGGGATCGCCACGCCGCCGACGGTGGTGCCGAGGAACGGGTAGCTGCGCGCCATCGGCGTGAACTCGCCGGGGATGGTGGCCACGGCGAAGACCAGCTCGTCGCCGTCGACCGCGAGATCGGGATCGACCGCCAGCTCGAGCGGCGCCGACATCCGGCTGACGGTGGTCACGGCGACGACGCGATCGGCCTGGCCGCTGGTGAAGCTGATCGGCTGACCGGGCAGGCGCACGCCCATCACGACGACCAGGTGCAGGTCGTCGGGGGTGATCGTCAGCGGGCCGCAGCCGCCCGGCGCCGCGACCGCGCCGCCGACGCGGTAGTTGGCGGCCGGCACCCGGGCCCCGGCGCCGTCGGTGCCGTCCCACGCCACCTGACCGTCGCCGAGCTGCGCCGGCGGCAGCGCGACGTCGGCGACGCCGTCGGTGGCGATCGCCCGCAGCGCGACGGTCGCGGCGGGATCGCCATCGCCGCTCCACGCGATCGTCACCGTCCCGGTCGGGCCGAGCTGGGCGAAGCCGTCGGGCGCGGTCAGCGCGAACTGTCCGGCGCTCGGACAGCTGGCGTCGTCGGCGCAGCCGACACCGACGACGAGCACGGACACGAGCGCGAGCCTACGCACACGCACATCCTACGCGACGTCCCCACCGACATCGAGTGTGGGCGCCCCCACCGATCTTACTAGATCGCCTGAACCCCCGACGCCGTTACGATCGATCCGTGTCGACGCCGCGCCACGTGCGCTCCGACCCGTCCGTCGATCACCGCGCCGCGACCGCCGGGTTCGAAGGCGACGAGCGCTTCGAGCTGCGCGGCCTGGTCGGCGAGGGCGGCATGGGGCTGGTCTACCAGGCCTACGATCGCGAGCGCGATCTGGTGGTCGCGCTCAAGACGTTGCGCGCGATCGATCCCGACGCGCTGTACCGCCTGAAGACCGAGTTCCGCGCGCGCGCCGATCTCGAGCACCGCAACCTGGTGCGGCTCGGCGAGCTGCTGCACTCGGGCGGCCACTGGTTCTTCACGATGGAGCTGGTCGACGGCGTGCCGTTCCTCGAGCACGTCCGCGCCGAGGATCGCACGCTCGACGACACCGGCGACGGCTCGTGGCCGGGGCGGCTCGACGAGGCGGCGCTGCGCGAGAGCCTGCGCCAGCTGGCCCAGGGCCTCGACGTCTTGCACCGCGCTGGCAAGGTCCACCGCGATCTCAAGCCGTCGAACGTGCTGATCACCCGCAAGGGCCGCGTGGTCGTGCTCGACTTCGGGCTGGTGCGCGACGCCGTGATGACCCAGGTCAGCGACGCGGCGGTGGTCGGCACCGCGGCGTACATGGCGCCCGAGCAGGCGATGAGCCCGGCGGTGTCGCCGGCCGCCGACTGCTACAGCGTCGGCGTGATGCTGTTCGAGGCGCTGACCGGGCGGCTGCCGTACGAGGGCCGCGCCATCGAGATCCTGATGAACAAGCAGCAGCGCGCCGCGCCGCCGGTGGCGCGGTTCGGCCCGGCGCCGGCTGACCTGGCCCAGCTGTGCGACGAGCTCCTGGCGCTGGAGCCGGCGCGGCGCCCGACCGCGGCCGACATCGTGGCCCGGCTGTCGACGCGGCCGTCGACCCGCGCCCCCGATCGCGCGCTGCCGTTCGTCGGCCGCACCGGCGAGCTGGCCCGGCTGGCGGCGGCGCTCGACGAGGTGCGCCGCGGCCAGCCGCGGACGGTGTGCATCGAGGGCCCGTCGGGCATCGGCAAGAGCGCGCTGGTGCACGCGTTCGTCGAGCACCTCGACCGCGAGCACGGCGAGGTCAGGGTGCTGTCGGGTCGCTGCTACGAGCGCGAGTCGGTGCCGTTCAAGGGCATCGACGGCGTCGTCGACGACCTCGTGCGCGACCTGCTGCGCCGCGACCCGATCGACGTCGCCTTCCTGCTGACGCCCGAGGTCGACGCGCTGGCCCGCACCTTCCCGGTGCTGCGCCGGGTGCCGGCCATCGCCCGGCTCTCGGTCCGGAAGCCGGACAGCCCGATCGAGCTGCGGGCACGGGCGTTCCGCGGGCTGCGCCACCTGTTGACCGCGCTGGCGGTGCAAGCGCCGCTGGTGATCGTCATCGACGACGTGCAGTGGGCCGGCAGCGACGGCCTGGCGCTCCTGGGCGAGGTGCTCGAGCCGTCGGCGGCGCCGCCGATCCTGCTGATCCTGACCCGCCGCCTGGCCGCGACCGCGCCGCCGCTGGCGCTGCCCGGGGCGATCACGACGATGGCGCTCGAGCGGCTGACCGCCGCCGAGGGCCGCGCGCTGGTGACGCTGCTGGCGCCCGAACGCGCCGCCGACGCCGACGCGCTGGTCGACGACGCCGACGGCCACCCGCTGTTCCTGCAGCAGCTGGTGCGGCACAGCGCCGGCGCGGTGGCCCGGCTCGACCAGGCGCTGTGGGCGCAGGTGACGCGGATGGAGCCGGCGTCGCGGCGGGTGCTGGAGCTGGTGGCGGTGGCCGGCGCGCCGGTGCCGCAGGGCGTGATCGGCAGCGCCCTCGAGCTCGATCGCCGGGCGCTGGCCAAGGCCATCGACACGCTGCGCGCCAGCTGGCTGGTGCGCACCGGCGGCACCCGCAGCCACGATCCGATCGAGCCGTACCACGACCGGGTGCGCGACGCGGTGACCGCGCGGATCCCGATGGCGCGGCGGCGCCGCTACCACCGCTGGCTGGCGGCCGCGCTGCTGGCGTCGCCGGCCGTCGAGCAGGCGCCGCTCCTGGTGGTGCGCCACCTCGAGGCCGCCGGCGCGCTCGATCACGCCGCCGAGCTGGCCGAGGTGTCGGCGCAGCGCGCGTGCGACGCGCTGGCGTTCGAGCTGGCCGCCGACCTGTGGGCGGCGGCGCTGCGCATGGGCCGCCACGACGACGATCGCCGCCGCGCGATCCTGGCGGCGCGCGCCGAGGCGCTGGGCTACGCGGGCCGCGGCCACGCCGCCGCGCAGGTGTACCTGGCCGCCGCCGAGGGCGCCGAGCCCGAGGTCGCGGCGCGCTGCCGGCGGCTGGCCGCCCACGAGCTGCTGGTCAGCGGCCACGTCGTCGAGGGCCGCCGGCTGCTCGACGAGGTGCTGGCCGAGATCGGCGACTACAACCCGCGGACGATCGGCGCGGCCAAGCGCTGGCTGGCGTGGCTGTGGCTGCGCACGCTGGTGCGCGGCACCCACTTCACGCCGCGCCGCACGCCCGACGCGCCGTCGATCGATCACCTGCGGCTCGACGTCTACCGCACGGCATCGCTGGGCCTGGGCATGGTCGAGGTGATCGCCGGCGGCGCGTTCCAGGCCCGGGCGCTGCTGGTGGCGCTGCGGCTGGGCGATCGCCGCCGCGTGACCTACGCGCTGGCCTACCACGCGATGTACCTGGGCTCGAGCGGCGTGCGGGTCGGGCTGGCCCGCCGCGCCGTGGCCCGCGCCGCCGAGCTGGCCCGCGCGTGCGAGAGCCAGTTCCTGGTGGCGTGGGCGCGCGCCGCCGAGGGCATCGTCGAGTTCTTCGCCGGGCGCTACGCCTACGCGATCAGCTGCCTGTCGGAGGCCGAGGTGGCGCTGCGCGAGCGCTCGGTCGGCACCGCCGCCGAGATCAACCACGTCCGCGTGTTCATCGTGATGGCGCTGCGCCGCCACAACGACTACCGCGAGCTGGCGGTGCGGCAGCGCGACTACCTGCGCGACGCGATCCGCCGCGGCGATCGCTACGCCGCCGCCAGCTTCCAGTGGTCGAGCAACGTCGTGTGGCTGGCCGCCGACGATCCCGCCCGCGCGCGCGCCGAGCTGGCCCCCGACATCTGGTCGGCGCCCGAGGCCGGCCTGCACCTGCAGCACTGGTTCCGGGTGCGCGGGCTGGCCGAGCTGGCGCTGTACGAGGACGATCCCGCGGCGGTGGCGCGCGCGGCGCACGACATCCGGCCGTTCGCCGGGCCGGCGTTCGCCCACGTCGAGGCGGTGCGCACCGAGACGCTGTACCTGGTGGCCCGCGCCGCGGTGGTGGCCGGCGACGCCGGCGCCGCGCGCAAGGCCATCGCGCCGCTGGTGCGGGTGCGCGCGCCATACATCCGCACGTTCGTGCGGCTGGTGCTGGCAGCGATCGAGGTGATGCGCGATCGCCCCGACCGCGCCCGCGCGCTGCTGCGCGGCGCCGCCTCCGACGCCGAGGCCGTCGACATGCCCGGCACCGCCGCGCTGGCTCGCCGCCGCCTGGCCGAGCTCGACGGCGACGCCGCGGCGCTGGCCGAGGCCGACGCCGCGCTGGCCGCCCGCGGCGTGACCGACCCGGTCGCGTTCGCGCGGATGTTCGCGACCTGGCCGCGGACGCGCTAGCGCGCTAGCGCGCTAGCGCGCTGGTGCGGGTGCCGATGCCGGAGTCGATGCCGGAGTCGGAGTCGGAGTCGGAGTCGGTGCCGGTGCCGGAGTCGATCCCACGTGGGACATCACCACCCGATCCCACGTGGGACATCACGACCCGATCCCACGTGGGACATCACGACCCGATCCCACGCGGGACATCACCACCCGATCCCACGCGATCCCACGTGGAACATCACGACCCGATCCCACGTGGGGCATCACCAGCCATGCTGATCAGCGCATCGTCGCGCCAGATCACCCGGACGTCGTCGGTCCGAACCCGCGCCCAGGCGAAGTCGGCGAGCAGCGCGGCCGGCGTGATCGGCGTCGCGGTCGGACGCAGCCCGCAGGCGCGGGCCAGCGCGCCGCACAGGCTGGGCCCGTCGTAGGCGCGGCGCACCCGCGACGCCGGGATCGAGCCGTGCAGCTTGGCGAGCTTGCCCCCCTCCTCGGCGATCAGCAGCAGGTGGTGGCGATAGGCCGGCGTCGGCAGCCCCAGCGCTTGCTGGATCCGCACCTGCGTCGCGGTCGACGGCGCGATGTCCTTGCCGCGCACGACGCGGGTGACGCCGCTGGCGGCGTCGTCGACGACGACCACCAGCTGGTACGCGATCACGCCGTCGCGCCGCACGACCACCGGGTCGCCCATCTCGGCCGCAGGATCCTGTGACAGATCGAGCCCGCCGAGATCGACCAGCGCCAGCGGCCCGTCGTCGAGCCGCAGCCGGATGGTCGCGCCGGGGCTGCGCCAGCCGTCGGGCGGCAGGCCGCGATCGCGGCAGCGGTTGTCGTACGCCCAGCCGCCGTCGGGGGCGCGCCGCCCGCCGGCGCGATCGCGGCGCGAGCACGCACACGCGTACAGCCGCCCCGCGGCGGCCAGGCGATCGAGCGCCGCGGCGTGATCGGCGGCGCGCTCCGACTGCACGACGACCGCGTCCCAGTCGAGGCCCAGCCACGCCAGGTCGTCGACCAGCTGGGCCTGCCACTCGGCGCGGCAGCGGGTGTGGTCGAGGTTCTCGAGGCGGAGCAGCGCACGGCCGCCGGCGGCGCGGGCGTCGAGCCACACCAGCAGCGCCGACAACAGCGTGCCGGGGTGGGCCTCGCCAGTGGTCGACGGGGCGAACCGCGAGACCACGGGCGGCGCGTCCATGGCCACAGCCTAGAACACCCACGGCGTGGAGCGCCGCGCGACGGCATTCAAACCGTGCGGTCGTCGAGCGATCGTGGTTGGATGGCGGCGTGCCGCTGGCGCCACTGCGATGGCTGTACTTCGTGCTGGGGTGCGCGTTCTTCGCGATCGGCGTCGCCGGGATCATCTTGCCGGCGGTGCCGGCCACGCCGTTCATGTTGCTGGCGCTGTGGGGCTGGTCGCGCAGCTCGCCGCGGCTCGAGGCGTGGTTGTTGGCCCACCGGGTGTTCGGGCCGACCCTGCGCGGGTGGCGCGCCCACCGCGTGATCTCATGGCGCGCCAAGGCGATCGCGTGGGTGTCGATGGCCGCCAGCCTGACCTACCTGATCGTCTGGAAGGACACCGCGTGGTGGATCCTGGCGATCGTGATCGCGGTGATGGCCTACGGCGTGTGGTTCATGGCGCGCTGCCCGTCGCGGCCGCCGGCGGTGGTCACGGACGCGACCGCAAGCCCGCGCGGAACCGGGCCGGCAAGATCGAGCCGTGCTTGACCACCGGCGGGCCGGCCAGCGGCGCGTCGAGCGGCGCGCCGGAGTCGGTGCCGAAGTCGACGACGCCGGCGGTGGGCGCGGCCGGCGCCGGCGGTGGGGTCAGCCGCACCAGCGCGCGGCTGTTGGCGGCGATCGTCAGCGGGTACTGAGCCTGGCCGTGGGGCGTGCGCGCGACGATCGTGTAGTCGCCGGCCGGCAGCTGCCACGCGCCGGGCGCGATCGGCACGTCGGCGAAGCGATCGATCGTCACGGTCACGCCGGCGGCGTCGCCGACCACGTCGATGTCGATCGTCGACCACGCGTCGCGCGCGGCCAGGCGCGCGATCGCGACGCGCGCCGCCTTCGCGGCGACGGCCCGCTCGGCGAGATCGGCGCACGCGCCGATCAGCAAGCTGGCGTGGGCGGCCTGGCCGGCGCCGACCAGCGCGATCGCGGCGTCGCACTGGCGCAGGCGATCGCCGCTGGCGACCGCCCCGGTGACGTCGATCGCCGCGACCTTGGGGCGCGCCTTCTTGCCACGACCGCGGGCGCCCCCGGCCGCGGCGGGAGCGGCGGCCAGCGCGATGCATCCGACGACGAGCAGGGTGCGCATTGTGAGAGCCGAGACACCCGCGCCGGCGGCGGGTTGCGTTCAGCATGCCACGCCGGCAGCGCGGCGCCCGGCTAGTTCGCCGGGTCGGCGGCCAGGGTCAACGCCAGATCGCGCAGCTCGACCAGCCCGGCCCAGGCCCACACCGGACCGTCGGCGCGCAGCTCGAGCGCCGCGGTGACGCGGGCCGCGTCGCCGCCGACGCTGAGCGCGAGCGGCAGCCCGCGCAGCGTCACTGGTCCGAGGGGCGTCACCCGGCCCTGGGTCTCGAGCGACCACACCAGCCGCAGCGTGGCGGTGACCGTCGCGCGGCCGGCGTCGGGGCCGTCCCAGGTGGCGCGGGCCGGCGCGGCATCGGCGAGCTCGAGCGCCAGGTCGGTCAGCTGAGCCGGCTCGCCGAACACGGCGTCGGGCAACCCGATGGGCGCCAGCGCGACGCGCAGCTCGTCGACGCGCAGCGCGCCGTCGCGATCGGCCGACAGCGCGAGGTCGCCGCCGTCGACGGCGATGGTCAGCGCGCCTGCTTCCCAGTGGCCGCGCCACTGCCGCGCGGTGACCGTGCCGGCGCTGGGGTCGGGCGCGACGGCCAGGCCGACGCCGCCGGCCATGAGCTGATCGCGCACCGTCGCCGGCGCGTCGGGCGGCGGCGGCCCCAACGGCTCCGAGGTACACGCCACCACGCCACACAACACGATGAAGGACAGGAACGCACGCATGATGACGCGATGCGCAGCAAGCAATGGACCAATGATTGTACCAATAAGAAGCAAATGGTATCAGCCTGTTGCGCGAGACGCAGTGTGACATTGTGGCGCGATCGCGCCTCGGCTGGCCACCCATGACGGCCGCGCCGACGCCGCGGCTAGCGGAGGGTCGCGCGGGTGGCCGCAGCGATCGCCGCGCGCAGGTCGATGAGCGACCTCACCACCGCGGCGCGCACCACGACCTGGGCGCCGCGTGCGCTGATGACCCGCGGCGGATCGCCGGGCGCCGGCATGGGCACCACCGCCTCCTCCGGCAGCAACGTCCACGCGCGCGTCGCGTATGGCGGCGCGAGGTCGACGTGCTCACCGTGGTGGTCGCGCCACGCGACGTCGACCGTGCCGGCGCGGCGATCGATCGTCAGGCTGCGCACCGCGCCGCGCCGCGCGGTGAGCGTGCGGACGCTGGCGGGATCGATCGCGTCGCCGCGTCGCTGCCAGGCGCGCACCGCGCCGTCGTCGCCGGCGGCGATCACCGCCGCGCCGTCGGGCGCGAACGCGACCGCGCGGGTGTCGTCGGGCAGCGGCCCCACCTCGGCCGGCGGCGCGGCGGGCGTCGCCACCCGCCACACCCGCAGCGCGCGATCCTGGCCGCCCGACACCAGCAGCGCGCCGTCGGGCGCGAACGCCAACGCGTCGGTGCCGCCGGGGTGCCCCGGCCACGTCGCCAGTGGCGCGCCGTCGCCGGCGAACAGCGCGATCGGCCCGTCGGCGGTGGCCGCCGCGACCCGCGCGCCGTCGCGATCGATCGCGATCGCGGTGATCGCGCTGGCCAGCTCGCGCCGCGGGCCGGGCCACCACGTCAGCGCGCCGTCGGTGCCGCCGACCACGACGGCGCCGGTGGCGAGCGCGCCGATCGCGGTGGCGCGACCGGCGATGCGCCCGAGGGCCGCGCCGCTGCCACCGCGCAGCGACCACGCCCACACCTCGCCGGCCGCGTCGACCGCGGCGACGCGCTGGCCGTCGGCGCCGAGCGCGAGCTGATCGATCGCGGTCGCCGGGCCGGCCAGCACGGTCACGGGCACCGCGGCCAGCTTCCACTGCCGCACCTCGCCGCCGCCGTCGCCCGACCACAGCGCCGCGCCGGCGCGGTCGAAGGTCAGCACCCGCACCCGCTGGCGGTGGCCGCGCAGCCACAGGTGGCGCCCGGTCGCGAGGTCCCAGCTCTGGATCTCGCCGTCCTCGCCGGCGGTCGCGAACCGCAGCCCGTCGGCGGCGATCGCGACCGCGCGCACCTGCTGGCGGTGCGGCGTCAGCGCGGTCACCTCGTCGCCGGTCACCAGCAGCGCCCGCCCGTCGATGCCGCCCAGCACCGTGCGGCCGCCGTCGGCGGCGATCGCCGCGGTCTTGAGCGACACGCCGGTCGCGATCACCGGCGCCGCGACCAGCCGACCATCGACCAGCTGCCAGCGGTGCACCGCGCCGTCCTCGCTCACGGCGACGACGCGATCGTCGCGGGTCCACACCGCCGACACCTGGCCGCCGCCGGTCGCGGCGGTGATCGCCGGCCCCGGCGCGGTCAGCGACCAGCGCCAGACGTGGCCGTCGTTGTCGCCGGCGATCACCGCGTCGGTCGAGGCGGCCAGCGACTCGAGGCCGACCGCCGGGCCGATCAGCGTGCGCGCGGCGCCGCCGCCGCGCGGCCACGCCCAGACGCCGCCGCGATCGTCGCCGACCACCAGCCACGCGCCGTCGGGGGTCCAGGTCGCGACCTGGACGTCGCCGGCCAGCGTCGCGGACGCGCGCAGCGCGCCGTCGGGATCGACCACCCGCACGACGCCGGCGTCGCCGCCGATCGCGATCAGCGCGCCGTCGGGCGACGGCCGCGCGACGTGGACCCGCCCGGCCAGCTGGATCAGCTCGATCGGCGCGCCGCCGCCGGCGGGCCAGCGGCGGGCGCGGCCGTCGTAGCCGCCGGTGACGTAGCCGTCGGCGGTGGCCTCGACCCAGCGCAGCTCGTCGTCGCCGGCCCGGGTCACGATCGCCGCGACGCCGCTGCCCAGCGCCACGTCGACCAGGTCCCACGCCCGCCCCGGATCGACGCCGCGATCGCCGAGGGTCGCCAGCCAGGTCAGCGCCTCGGTGGGATCGCGGGCCAGCACCGCGGCGGCGCGATCGAGCACCAGCTGGTTGGTGCGCTCCTCGAGCTGATCGCGGGCCTCGACCGCCCACGCGCGCGATCGCTCGGCGCTGGCCCGGGCCTGCTCGGCGCTGCGCCGCGCGGCGCGGGCGTCGACCCACAGCACCGTCACGACCGTCGCGAACGCCACGCCGGCCACGACCGCGCCGACGATCGCCAGCGCCACGCCGGGGCGGCGCCGCGCGAACCGCCGGGTCTGCTCGAGCAGGCCGGGGGCGCGCACCGAGATCGTCGCGCCGGCCAGGAACGCGCGCACGTCGTCGGCCAGCGCCGCGGCCGACTGGTAGCGGTGCGACGGGTCCTTGGCCAGCGCGTGCTCGGCGATCGCCTGCAGGTCGCCCCGCAGCGCCGGGTCGCGCTTGGCCAGCGGCCGCGGCGGATCGTGGCAGATCGCGCGCGCCACGTCGGGCAGCGCCTTGCCGCGCACGTCGTAGGGCAGCTCGTCGACCAGCACCTCGTAGAGGATCACGCCCAGCGTGTAGACGTCGGAGCGCGCGTCGACCTCGTCGGGGCGCAGCCGCGCCTGCTCGGGGCTCATGTACAGCGGCGTGCCGATCAGCTCGCCGGCCTGGGTGGCGCCGCTCGACGCCGCGTCGCCGACCGCGACCCGGGCGATGCCGAAGTCGAGCACCGCGACCCGCCCGTCGGGCCGCACCATCACGTTGGACGGCTTGAGGTCGCGGTGGATCACGCCCTTCAGGTGGGCGTGGTGGACGGCGTCGCAGATCTGGCCGAACAGCGCGACCCGCGCGGCGATCGTGCGCGGCGCCTGGCGCAGGTAGGTGTCGAGCGTGACGCCGTCGACCCGCTCCATCACGAAGTACGGGTGGCCATCGGCGACGCCGGCCTCGAGCACCTTGGCCAGCCCCGGGTGATCGAGCCGCGCCATGATCTCGGCCTCGGCCCAGAACCGCGCGGTGGCCGACGCCGAGGTCGCGTGCAGCACCTTGATCGCCACCGGCCGCCGCGGCGCCTGCTGCTCGCCGGCCCACACCGTGCCCATGCCGCCGCGCCCCAGCACCTGCAGGAAGCGGAAGCCGTCGAGCGGCGGCGGCACGTCCTCGGGGCGGGGCCGACCGATCACCGACACTGGCGTGGCGTCGCCGCCGGTGACGGTCTCGCCGTCGGTGTCGATCGGCGCGGCGGCGGCCACCGTGGCCGCCTCGACCGCGGCCCGCTGCGCCGCCGGGCTGGCCGCCGCCGTGACCAGCGGCGCCAGCGCCGTCGACTCCGACGCCGAGCGCACCCCGACCGCGAGCAGCGCCGCCAGCTCCGCGGCCAGCCGCGGGTCGTCGCGATCGACCTCGGCGACCAGCGCCGCGCGCTCGGCCGGCGTGCGCGCCATGGCCTCGGCGAACAGCGCCGGCAAGCGCGACGCGGGCCCGGCCCCGGCGGCCGCCGTCGCGTCGCGACCATCCGGCGGGGTCGCGGCCATGGCGCGATCATGCGCGAGGCGCGCGCGGCCGTAAAGGCGCCCCGGCGGGTGCGGCGACGGCCGTCGCCACGCGGTGCCGCTGGTTGCCGGACGCGCGGCCGGCCGGTGGTCTACAGTCTCCCGACGCCATGGCGAACCTGGATGCTGTCGACGATCGTCCCCTGACGTACGAGGAGCAGGTCGCGCGCAAGGGCGCGCTGGTCGCCGACGACCTGATCCTCGGGCTGCGCGACGGCCGCGCGGTGGTCCGCGCCAACGCCGCGCTGGGCCTGGCCGCGCTCGGCCACACCGGCGCCGATCTGGTGCCGTTCCTGCGCGACAGCCACCCGGTGGCGGCGCGCGCCGCCG
This sequence comes from Myxococcales bacterium, assembly GCA_016707895.1. Lineage (GTDB taxonomy): Bacteria > Myxococcota_A > Polyangia > Haliangiales > Haliangiaceae > UBA2376. Next base: position 210,705 of record JADJGV010000011.1, read on the forward strand.
CCGAGGCGATCGGCCACCTGGGCAAGGCCCAGCGCGCTCACCTGGTCGCGATCGCCGCCGCGCTCGACGGCGCCCGGCCCGAGGTGTTCGAGCAGATCGTCGCGATGCTGGCCACGCTGGTCGGCCACGCCGACGGCGAACTGCTGGCGGTGCTCGACACCACCGACGCGATCGCCGCCCGCGCGGTGATCGAGGCCTGCGCGCGGGTGGGGGTGCGCGGGCTGCACCTGTTGCAGGCGGCGACCACCGACGACCGCGCCCGGGTGCGGTTCAACGCGGTGCGCGGCGTCGGCCAGCTCGCGGATCTCGAGCCGGTCACGTCGATCGAGGCGATGCGCGCGGTCGCGTATGGCGACAGCGTCTCCGACGTGCGCGCCGCGGCGCTGGCGGCGATCGCCAGCTACGTCGCGCGGGCCCGCAGCGACGCGGCGGCGCGGCGCAAGGCCGGCCAGCCGGTGCCGCCCGCGGTGCCGGAGCTCACCGCGCGCGCGCTCACGACCGACGAGCTGCGCAAGGCCGCGGCGCTGGCGCCGCTCGACGAGCTGCTGCTGGCGCTGATCGACGCGCGGGTCGAGGTCCGGCTCAACGCCGTGCGCGTGCTGGCGCTGCAAGGCCCGGCCGCCGGGCCCGCCGCGGCGCCGCTCGGGGTCGCCACCCGCGACGCCGACGCGACGGTGCGCGCCGAGGCGGTGCGGGCGATCGGCGCGCTGGGCGAGGCCGGCGTGCTGGCCGCGCCGGCGCTGGTGCGCGCGCTGGGCGACGACGACGACGCGGTGGTCGCCGCGGCCGAGGCCGCGCTGACCGCCCACGGGCCCGCCGCGACCGCGGCGCTGCTCGACGGGCTGAGCGTCGCGCGCGAGCCGCACGGCGCGCGGGTCGCGGCGCGGCTGGGCGCGCTCACCGACGGGGCGGCGCTGTTGCGCGACGCGCTGGCGAGCACGTCGGTCGACGTCCGGGTCAACGCCGCGATCGGGCTCGGCGCGCTGGGCGCCGCCCGCGCCGCGGCGGCCGTGCCGGCGCTGTTCGCCGCGACCCGCGGCGGCAACGCCCGAGTGCGGGCCGCGATCGGCCGCGCGGTCGAGCAGCTGGCGCCGCGGCCCGATCGCTCGCCGCCGCCGCTGGCGATCGACGGCTTCGACGCGCGGGTGCTGACCGAGGCCGAGCTGGCCAAGCACCAGGCCGCGATCGCCGCGGTCGGGATCGCGGGGCTGGTGCCGCGCCTGGGCGACGCCGCGGTCGAAGTGCGCGCCAACACCGCGCTGGCGTGCGGGGTGCTGGGCGACGCCGCCGGCGTGCGCGACGCGCTGGCGATCTGCCTGCGCGACGACGCCCCCGAGGTCCGGCTGGGCGCCGCGCGCGCGCTGGCCCGCCTGGGCGACGCCGCGATCGCTGCGTGCGCCGAGCCGCTGGTGCGGGCGCTCGGCCACGCCGACGCGCCGCTGGCCGCGCAGCTGACGACGATGCTGCGCGCCGCGGCGCAGCCGGCGATCGCCGCGGCGCTGGCCCGCGGCCTCGACACCGACGACGATCACCGCGCGCGGCAGCTGCTGGAGCTGATCGCCGCGCGGCCCGACGCGCCCGACGTGCTCGGCGCCGCGTTCGCCAACCCCGGCGCCCAGGCCCACGCCGCCCGTGGCTTCGTCGCGCTGGGCCAGGCGGGGCTCGGCGACGGCCGGGCGGTGCTCGAGCGCGCGCGCACCGACAGCGCGGCCCGGGTGCGCGAGCTGGCGCGCGCGACGCTGGTGGCGATCGACGGCGTGCCGGCGGCGCCCGCGGCGCCCCCCGTGCCCGGCTTCGAGGCCGACGTCCTCGAGCACCGCGCGTTCGCCAAGCTCCACGTCGAGGCGGCCGCGCTCTTGCCGTTCGTCGCCGACGCGCGCCCGGTGGTGCGCGCCAACGCCGCCACCGGCCTCGGCTCGCTCGGCGCCGGCGCCGCGCCACACGCGCTGACCGTCGCGGCGCTGCTCCGCGACGACGACGATCGGGTGCGGGTCGCGGCGGCCCGCGCGCTCGATCTGATCGGCGACGACGCGGTGCTCGCGACCGCGCCGGCGCTGGTCGCCGCGCTCGGCGGCAGCCCGGCGGTCGCCGCCGCCTGCCACGCCGCGCTGGCCGCGCGCGGCGGTCGGGTCGAGGCGGCGCTGCTGGCCGGCCTCGAGACCGCCGACGAGGCCCACGGCCTGCGCGTCGCCGACCTGATCTGCGCGCTGCCCAACGCCCGCGCGCTGCTGTTCGCCGCGTTCGACGGCCCGGCGCAGAACGTCCAGATCAACGCCGGCTTCGGCATCGCCAAGCTCGGCGCCAAGGTCGCCGGCCCCGAGGGCCACCAGCGCCTGCTGAGCTGCCTGCCGGGCCCGCCCACCCGCCGCCGCCACGCCATCCTCAAGGCGCTGGCGATGCTCGAGCGCCCGGGTCGGTGAGCGGTCGAGCGGCGCTGGTCGGCGCATGAACGCGGCCCGGGCGGATCGCCCGTGCGCCTTGGGTGTAGGATGCGGGCGTGAGCGTGGCCTTGCCGGTCGAGACGCTGCGGCGGTTGTTCGCGGACTTCGTGCGGCACGTGCCGATGGCGGCGGCGGCGTTCGATCGCGAGATGCGCTACCTGGCGCACAGCGACGGGTGGCTGGCCGCGCACGGCGACACCACCACCCGCGACATCCTCGGCCTGACCCACTACGAGGTGTTCCCCGAGATCCGCGACGAGTGGCGCGAGCTCCACCGGCGCGGCCTGGCCGGCGAGATCCAGCGCCGCGACCACGACTACTTCGAGCGCGCCGACGGCCGCCGCGAGTGGCTGCGCTGGCTGGTGGCGCCGTGGCGCGACGCCGACGGTGCCGTCGGCGGGATCTTGATCTACACCGAGAACGTCACCGAACAGATGGACACGCGGCGGCGGCTCGACCAGCGCGAGAGCACGATCCGCGACTTCTTCGCGCAGTCGCCGCTGGGCCTGAACCTGTGCCGCATGGACGGCCTGTGGCTCGAGTCGAACCCGGCGTTCCTGCGCATCATCGGCTACACCCACGAGGAGGCCGACGGCGGGTTGACCTACTGGCAGCTCACCCCGCGCAAGTACGACGCGGCCGAAGCGGCGCAGCTGGAGCAACTGCGCACGACCCGGCGGTACGGCCCGTACGAGAAGGAGTTCATCCGCAAGGACGGCACGACCATCCCGGTGCGCCTCAACGGGTTCTTGATCGAGCGCGAGAGCGAGACGCTGATCTGGTCGCTGATCGAGGACATGACCGAGCAGCGCGCGCTCGAGCGGGAGGTCGAGGAGGAGCGGCTGAAGGCGATCCAGGCCTCCAAGCTGGCGATGCTGGGCGAGATGGCGGCCGGCATCGCCCACGAGATCAACAACCCGCTCAGCATCATCGAGCTGTTCGCGTACACGCTCCAGGGCGCGCTCGACGGCGGCGACGCCGCGACCGCGCGGGAGGCGATCGCCGGCATCCGCGCGGCGGCCAGCCGGGCCGGCAAGATCGTCCAGGGCCTCAGCCGGTTCAGCCGCGAGAGCCAGCGCGAGCCGCGCGCCGACGTCGAGATCGACGCGATCGTGACCGAGGCGATCGGCCTGTGCCGCGCGCGGCTCGCCGGCGACGCGATCGCGCTCACCGTCGACGTGAGCACCCGCGCGCGGGTCGAGGGTCACGCGATCGAGCTGACCCAGGTGCTGGTCAACCTGCTCAACAACGCGCGCGACGCGGCGCGCGGGGCCGAGCCCGGCTGGATCCGGATCACCGCCCACGACGTCGCCGACGCGCCGCTGGTCGAGATCGCGGTCGAGGACTCCGGCCCGCCGCTGCCCGCCGACGCGCGCGACCGGATCTTCCGGCCGTTCTTCACCACCAAGAAGGTCGGCGAGGGCACCGGCCTGGGGCTCAGCATCAGCCGCAGCATCGTCGAGCGCCACGGCGGGACGCTCGACCTCGACGCGGCAGCGCCGTGCACCCGGTTCGCGCTGCGGCTCCCGGTGGTGCGCCGATGACCGAGCCCGTGGTCTACATCGACGACGAGCCGCTGCTGTGTCGCGCGACCGAGGCGATCCTCGGCCGCAGCGGGATCGCGGTCGCGACGTTCACCGATCCGCTCGCCGGGCTGGCGTACGTCGAGGCCCACCCGGTGGCGGTGGTGCTGTGCGACTACCGGATGCCGCGGATGAACGCCCTCGAGCTGCTGCAACAGCTGGCCCGCGCGGTCCCGTTCTACATCGTCTCGGGCGAGCTCGACGTCGCGCGGCTGGCCGCCGGCAACCCGCGGGTCACCGGCGTCCTGACCAAGCCGTTCCCCGCCGAGGAGATGCTCGAGCTGGTCCGCGCGCACCTGCCGACCGCGGGCTGATCGCCGCCGCGCTCACGGGCCGATCCGCAGCTCGCTCGGCACCGCGCCGGTGCGCAGGTCGAGGACGATCACCCGGCCACGATCGTCACCGACGACCGCGCACAGGTCGGTGAGGCGCACCCGCGCGGCGGCCGCGCCGTCGAGGTGCAGCGTCGCGATCACCGCGGGACGCGCGAGGTAGGCGATCGTGACGATCACGCCGGCGGCGCGCTCCTGCACCGCCGCCACGAAGCGCGCGTCGGCGGTGACCGACCGGATCGTCGCGTCGGGCAACGCCAGCGTGCCGCCCGGCCAGCGCAGCTCGCAGCCAGGCCCCGCCGCGGCGCCCGCGTCGAGCTGGGCGACCGCGACCCAGTCCTGCGGCCCGGGGCGGAGCACCGGGACGACCGCCATGCCAGGACCGAGGACCGCGTCGGTGAGCTCGGTGCGCTGGCGCAGGACGAAGCCGTCGTAGAACCAGGCCTGCGACGCGCCGAGTTCTTGGGCGTCGACCGCGAACCGGCCACCGTCGCGGGTGATCGCGCACGCGCGCTGCTCGGTGTCGACGCCCCAGGTCGCGGTCCAGCGCGACGCCGTGGTGTCGATCGCCAGCACCTCACCCTGGCGCGCGGTCAGCCAGACGTCGCCGTCGTAGGTGTCGGCGCCGCCGTCGCACTCGGCGTCGCGCCACCAGCGGCCGGCGCGGGTGGCGAGATCGAGCTGCGCGATCCGCAGGTAGCCGCCGCGGCGGATCGTCGCCAGCGCGCGGCCGCCGTGATCGGCGATCACCAGCGCGGTCGCCGGCTGATCGAAGGTCGCGACCCGCGCGCCGCCCTTGCCGATCAGGCGCACGCCGATCTCGCCGAGCGCGAGCAGCAGGCGGCCGTCGGGCAACAGCGCCGCGTCGTGGATCGGCAGCGCGCCGACGTCGCCGGCGCTCCAGTGCCGGGCCCACGCCGTCGGCCGATCGACCAGCGCCGGCGGCCGCGCCCCCATCTTCAGCGGCGGCAGGTCGGTGCGCAGCGCGGCGTCGTCGGCCACCCGCACCAGCCGCGGCAACAGCGCCGGGGCGTCGCCGTCGACGCCGCGGCCGACGTCCCGGGCCAGCGCGCGCACCGTCGCGCGCGCCAGCGTGGCCAGCGCGGGCCCGGCCGGCGCGTCGAGCATCGCCTCGGCCAGCACCCGCCGCGCGGCCACCGCGTCATCGTCGAGGTCGGTCAGGATCGCCGTCACCGCCGGCGCCACCTCGGCGAAGCGATCCGGCGCCAGCGTCAGCTTGGTGATCAGCAGGCGCCCGACGCTGCTGCCGCCGACCGCGAGGCCGCGCTCGATCCACGCCAGCACCAGCCCGCGCGCGGTGTCGATCCCGGCGGCGAGCTTCACCGCGAGGCCGTAGTCGCCGGTGGTCGCCGCGTGATCGGCCCAGGTCAGGCGCAGCGCGCGCGCGGCGTCGCGATCGCCGGCGCGCTCGAGGCGTGTCAGCGCGTCGGCCCACGCCTGGTGCCGCCGGGCCGCCGCCACCGCGCGAGCGCGATCGTCGGCCAGCCACCACAGCCGCACGATCAGGCCCGGCGCCAGGCGGTGGCCCTCGGCCAGCCGCGCCGCCAGCGCGAAGCGGCGGTGCTGCTCGAGCAGCGCCACCGCGCCCTCGACGTCGCCGAGCAGATCGGCCAGCACGAACGCGGCCTCGTCGATCCGGCCCTCGCGGACCAGCCGGTCCAGCGCCTGCCGGTAGCGCGCGCGGATCGCGTCGGCGGCCGACAGCCCGACCGGCAGCGCCGAGCCGCCGTGGCGCGGCGCCATCGACAGCGCGACGTCCGCCCGCGGCCGCGGCGGCGTGAGGCCGAGCTGGCGCGGCCCGTCGTCGCCGCCGCCCAGCGGGATCGCGTGGCGCAGCGCCTGATCGAGATCGCCCTGGTCGAACATCTCGAGCATCCGCCGCAGGTATTCGGCGTGGCGGCGGCCGAGCGCCTCCCCCAGCCGGCTGCGCCACGCGGCCTCGGCGAGCCGCGCCCGCAACCGCGCCCACCACGATGGCGGCGCCGGCGCGCGGGCGATCGCGGTGCCGCCGCCGGCGCGCTCGCCGACGGTCGGCGCCGGGCCGCGCCAGTCGACGCGATCGTCGCCGATCGGCGCCGGGCGGGTCAGCCGCGCGCCCAGCCAGCCCAGCAGGCGCTGCCAGCGCGACGGCCGCGCCTCGTCCGGCCCCGTGTCGTCGCCCGCGACGGTAGCCCCCGCCGGGACCGCCGCGCCAGCCTCCGCCCGCGCCAGCGCCGCCGCGAACCCCGCGGCCCCCGCGGCCGGCGCCGCGATGCCCGCCGCCGCGCGCAGGTCGATCGTCGGCGGCGGCGGGGCGACCGCGACCGGCGGCGGCGCCGCCAGCGCGGCGGTGGCGATCAGCGTCACCTCGCCCAGCGTCAGCCACGCCGCGACGTCGACCGCGCGATCGTCGCCGATCACCTCGGCCACGCCGCCGCGCACCACCACCGCGGCGCCGGCCGGCAGCGCCGCGCGCTCGTCGTCGGTCAGCGGCGCCGACGCCGCCACCCCGCCCTGCTCGACCAGCGGCGCGCCGGGCGCGTGCTCGGTCCGCACCCGGTGCGGCGGCACGCCGGTCACCGCGATCACCGCGCCGGCGTCGAGCACCCGCGCGCCCGGCGTCCACAGCGCCAGCGCCCGCCGGCGCGCCTCGGCCACGCCGAGCGCGGCGACGTCGAACGCGCCGCCGCACGCGATCACGCTGCCGCGGTGGGCGACCTGCCGCGGCCGCACCGGCGCGCTCACGCCGGGCTCCGCGCGCCGGGCACCAGGCGCAGCAGGAGATCGTCGCGCTGCGTGTGGCGCACGATGATCTCGCCGGCCACGGTCAGCACCGCGACGTATGGCACGGCGGTCGCGGTCGCGACGTCGACGATCGCGGCGTTGGTCGCCGGCCACGCGACCCGCCGTTCGGGGTCCTGCCACGCGAGGTGGCGGTCGTCGACCTGCACCAGCGCGCGCCCGCCGGCGACGCCGACCAGCCCGCCGGTGATGGGGACGTGGCGCGGGTTGCGGCCATCGGCCAGGAGCGTGCAGCGCTCGCCGGTGGCGGTCGCGACCGGTCCCCATACGCCGACCGCCGCCAGGTCATGGCCGAAAGTCGGCACGTGGTTCGGCTCGTCGGCGGTCGCGACCTGCCGGGCGCCGTCGCGATCCGCCAGCCACACGTCGATGCCCTCGTCGGGCTTGGCGATCCACACCACCTGGCGGCCGTGGATCACCGCGGCCATCAGCCAGCCGGCCCCGACGTGCAGCCGCCGCGCCGCGGTCTGGTACGCGCGCTGGGTGCCGGGGAAGCTGTCGACGATCAGCAGGGCTTCGTCGAGCTCGAACACCAGCGCGCGGCCGACGCCGCCCAGGTCGACCAGCCCGCACGCCCCGACGCGCTGCGGCCCGGTGGCGCCGAGCCGCACCTCGGGCGGCAGCCGCACCTGCACGCGCTCCGCGCCGGTCGGCGTCGCCACCTCGACGCGATCGAGCACGCCGGTCGGCGCGATCACCGCCAGCACCGTGCGCTGCTCGGCGCCGATCGCCACCAGCCGCGCGCCGGGCGGCGGCGTCCACGGCCGCGCCCGGCCGATCATGTCGCGCGGCGAGTTGGGCACCGGCCAGCACTCGACGCGGCCGCCGTCGAGCGTCACCAGCAGCCGGCGACCGCCGGCGCCGAACTGGATCGCCGTCGCGCGGCCCGCGGTCTGCGCGGTGCGCCGGCCCGCCACGCCGGGCACCGGCGCGCGCAGCAGCCGCGCGCACGCGTCGTCGTCGGGCAGCGCCAGCCGCAGCCGCCGCGCCGGGCCGCGGTGCTGGACCTCGACCTCGAGCGCGCGCACGCCCGGCTCGAGCACGTCGGCGATCACCGCGGTGCGCGCGCCCGCCGCCCGCGCCGCCGCCAGCTCGGCCGCGCCGCCGATCCACCACGCCTCGCAGCCGCGCTCGGCGGCCAGCGCCGCGGCCCACGCCGCCGGATCGCCGTCGTCGCAGCGGGTGGTGCGCGCCGCCAGCAGCCGGGTCACCGCGTCGACGTCGACGCCGACGGTCAGCGTCCGCGTCGGATCCTCGAGCACGCCCCACGCGAAGTCGGCGCCGGCGACGCGCGCGCGGCGGGCCAGCACCACCAGCAGCGCCAGCTGCGCCAGCCGCGGCGCGCCGAGCTGCCCCGGACCCGCCGAGACGATCGCCACCGCGCGCTGGGCGCCGTGGTGGCTGCGCCGCGCCAGCTCGTGGAACAGGTGCTCGCCGGCCGCGGCCCGCCGCACGAACTCCTCGGGGAAGTGCTCGGCCAGCGCCCACTCGCTGGCCACCAGGCGCTCGTACGAGCCGCGCCGCGCCAGCCCGGTGAAGCCGTCGGGCTCGCCGGCCTGCAGGCTGCGCCGCTCGGCCATCGGCCCCACCACCAGCGCCAGCCGGCCGACCCACGGCGCCAGCGCCAGCGCCAGCTCGGTCGGCAGCGCCGCCAGCTCGTCGGCCCACGCCGCCAGCGCCGCCGGCAGCGCGATCACGCGGCCTCCAGCCACGCCGCCAGCCGCGCGCGCTCGATCGCCCGCGCCGCACCGCACGGGATGATCGCCAGCGGCGCCGGCACCAGCGCGACCGGCCACGCCACCTGCGCGCCGCGTCGACCCAGCCACGCCGCCACCGCGCGCGCCACCACCGGCGCGGCCACCGTCGGCGCCAGCGTCGTCGGCAGCAGCAGCTCGGGCGCGGCGCCGTCGCGGCCGAGGTAGACCACGCCGTCGACCCACGGCAGCGCCGCTGGGTCGCCGACGACCACCAGCGCGTCGGCGCCGGCCACCGCCGCCAGCGGCGCCAGCGCCGCGTCGGTGAGCGCGGCGAGCCGCCGGCCCAGCGCCCGCGCCGCCGCGCCGGTCGCCACCACCGCGCGCGGCGTCAGCGGCGTGGCGCGCGCCGTCCACGACAGCGCGATCGCCGCGTCACTCGCCACGCGCCTGCGCCAGCGCGGCGACGATCGCGGCGCGCGCCTCGGCCAGCGCCGGCGGCCGCGCGTCGGCCGCGAAGCCGGCGTCGATCTCGCGCACGACGCTCTCGAGCTGCAGCGCCCGGGTCGCGCCGTCGGCCGGCTCGGCCAGGAGCGCCTGCGCGGTCGCGACCAGCCGCGCCGCGCGCGCCGGCGCCGCCATCGACGCCTCGGCCGCCGCCGCCGCCAGCCCGTCGCTGGCGCTGGCCGCGAGCAGCTCGCGCAGCACCTCGCGGGCCTGGGCCTGAGCTTCGGCGGTCGGCACCGCGTAGACGATCGGCCACAGGTCGGCGGTGGTCGCCGCGGTCCGCCCGTCGAGCGCCGCCGCCGCCGCCACCAGCCGCTGCAGCTTGACCACCCGGCGATCGCTGAGCGCCACGCCGGCGCCGCGCAGCGCCCGGATCGCCGCGGCCAGCGGCGGCCGCGCGGCGGTCAGGTCGGCGGCGCGCGCGACCGCCGCCAGCTCGTCGATCGCGGCGAGGCTCGCGCCCGCGGCCGCGCCCCCGGCCTCGACCCGCCAGCCGCCCTCGAGCAGCTCCTCGAGCTGCGCGTCGGCCACCGGCGCCACGAAGCAGCGCAGGAGGAAGCGATCGGCGAACGCCGCCAGCGCCTCGTCGTCGGGCAGCTGGTTGGCCGCGCCGACGCACACGCGCAGCGGCACCGCCAGCGCGGTCGCGCCGCGGCGGAACGTGCGCTCGTTGAGCAGCGACAGGAGCGTGTTCAAGATCGCCGTCGAGCCCAGGAACACCTCGTCGAGGAACGCCACCTCGGCCTCGGGCAGCATGCCGGCGGTCTGGGTCTCGACGACGCCGTCCTTGAGCCGCCGCAGATCGATCGGCCCCACCAGCTCGCTCGGCTCGGTGAACCGCCCCAGCAGATACTCGAAGTACCGCCCGCCCAGCGCCCGCGCCACCTGGCGCACCGCCTGGCTCTTGGCCGTGCCCGGCGGCCCCAGCACCAGCAGGTGCTCGCCCGCCACCGCGGCCAGCGCCACCAGATCCACCAGCACCTGGCGGTCGACCAGCCCGCGGGCCGCCTGATCCAGCGCGGCCCGCACCGATCGCGCCGACGTCACGACATCGCGCTTCACCCGCCCGAGCCTACGGCACCCACGCCATCCCCGGCAATCGCGCTACGGGTTCACGCTTGCGCCATCGCGCGCGCCAGCGTCGTCACCACCGCGGCGTCGATCACCTCGCGCGAACAACCCTGGCGTTCCAGCCGGCGCTGGAGCGACTCGACGATCGACCACAGGCTGAGGGGGGCGTTGCGCTTCTTCATGGTGTCTCCTACGTGTGACGGCCGCGGATGATCTGGGAACCAGCCTCGACCAACCGCTATTCCGTGAGACACGCGGCGCGGCGGAGGGTTGCACGGCGCGGCCACCGCGCGTCACGCCGGTATCGCGGCTCACACCCGCGCTGGATCATGACCCGCCATCGGTGCGATCCTGCCGGCGTGACCACCCCGCGCGCCGCCGTGCTGGGTCGCGCCGACGGCGAGCGCGACTACCGCGCCGCGATCCTGCGTATGCGGCAGGTGCTGATCGCCGGCACCGTGCTGTGGTCGGCGGCCGCGCCGATCGACTGGATCATGAGCCGGCGGGTCCACCCCGGCGGCGCGCTCGGCGCGATGGTCGCGATGCGGCTGGCGGTGATCGCGATCCTGCTGACGGCGATCGTCGCGCTGCGCCGGCAGCCGCGCCCGATCGTCACCCGGCTGTTGTGGCTGGCGGTGTTCGTCGGCGCCAACGCCGCGCAGGCCGGCTTCCAGCTCGCGCTCGGCCACGTCAGCGGCCCCTACGCCCACGGCGCGTCGGTGATCGTCGTGGCCAGCGGCCTGGCGACGCCCGATCACTGGCGGCGTGGGCTGCGGGTGCTGGGCCCGACCGCGCTGGCCTACCCGCTGACGATCGCGCTCGCCGCGCTGGCGTCCCCGCGGGTCGCGACGCAGCTCGGCGCCGAGGCGTCGGGGCTGTCGTTCCTGGTCGACGTCACCGTGCTGTTCATGAGCACGCTGCTCCTGCTCGCCGCCGGTCACGCGTTCTGGGCGCTGCGCCGCGAGCTGTTCGAGGCGCGCCGCCTGGGCGGCTACCAGCTCAAGGCCCGCATCGCGGTCGGCGGCATGGGCGAGGTGTGGCGGGCGTGGCACGGCGCGCTCAAGCGCGACGTCGCGGTGAAGATCCTGCGGCTCGACCACGCCGATCCCGCCGCGGCCGCGCGGTTCGAGCGCGAGGCCGCCGCCACCGCGGCGCTGACCCACCCCAACACCGTCCGCGTCCTCGACTACGGCGTCACCGACGACGGCCTGTCGTACTTCGCGATGGAGCTGCTCGACGGCACCACGCTGCAAGAGCTGGTGACGCAGGGCGGCCCGCTGCCGCCGGCGCGCGCGGTGTACCTGATCGCCCAGGCCGCCGCGGCGCTGGCCGAGGCCCACGCCCGCGGCCTCATCCACCGCGACGTCAAGCCGTCGAACCTGCTGGTCACCACCGCCGGCGGCGAGCCCGACGTCGTCAAGCTGATCGACTTCGGCATCGCGCGCGACCGCGGGCGCGGCCAGGCGACGCTGACCGCCGCCGACATGGTCATCGGCACGCCGGCGTACATGGCGCCCGAGCAGGCCACCGGCGGCGAGGTCACGCCGGCGACCGACGTCTACGCGCTGGCCGCGACCTGCTACTTCGCGATCACCGGCCACCCGATCTTCGACGGCGCGACGCCCGAGCAGACGCTCGCCGCCCAGCTCCGCGATCAGCCGGCGCGGCTGGCCAGCCAGGCCGCGGTGCCCGACGAGCTCGACGCGCTGATCATGCGGGCGCTGGCCAAGGAGCCGGGCCACCGCTTCGCCGACGCCGCCGCGTTCTCCGCCGCGCTCGCCCACACCTCGCTGGTCGGCCAGTGGCGCCCGCGCCGCGCCGACGCCGCCGCGGCCCGGGCCCTCGCGGCGACGAACACCGACGCCGCCGCGGCCGGCGACGCCACCGTGCCGCTGCCGGCTCAGCCGCCGATGCCGTAGCGCTTGAGCTTGCTGAGGAACGTGCGCAGCGGCATCCCGATCGCGCGGGCCGCGCGGGTCTGGTTGCCGTGGGTCGAGCGCAGCGCCTCGGTGATGCGGGCGCGCTCGAGCTCCTCGATCTCCTCGCCCAGCGGCCGGAACTTGCGCTCGCCCGGCTCGCCGACCTCGACCAGCGGCACCGGCAGCGCCGGCGAGGAGCCGACCGCCGGGCCCGGCGCGCCGTCGCCGTCGACCACCAGCACGCCGTCGACGTGCCAGTCCTCGAGCCGCGCGCCGGTCACGGTCGCCAGCAAGAACTGGCACACGTTCTTGAGCTCGCGCACGTTGCCCGGCCACGGGTACGCCGCGAGCCGCTGGTACAAGGCCGGGCTCACCGTCACCGGCCCGCGCCCGGCCTTGGCGCAGCCGTCGGCCAGGAACCGCTGCGCGAGGATCGGGATCTCGCGCGGCCGATCGCGCAGCGGCGGCAGCCACACCGTCGCGCCCGACAGCCGGAAGTACAGATCCTGGCGGAACCGGCCGCGCTTGGCCTCGTCCTTGAGGTCGCGGTTGGTCGCCGAGACGATGCGCACGTCGACCGCGATCTCGCGGGTGTCGCCGACGCGGGTCACCCGCATCGTCTCGATCACCCGCAAGAGCTTGGCCTGCACCTGCAGCGGCAGCTCGCCGATCTCGTCGAGGAACACCGTGCCGCCGTCGGCCTGCTCGAAGATGCCGGGCTTGGTCGCGACCGCGCCCGAGAACGCGCCGCGCTCGTGGCCGAACAGCTCGCTCTCGACCAGCGCCTCGGGCAGCGCCGCGCAGTTGAGCGCCACCCGCGGCTTGCCCTTGCGCGCCGACAGGTGGTGCAGCGCCTCGGCCACCAGCTCCTTGCCGGCGCCGGTCTCGCCGTACACCAGCACCGGCAGCGCCGCCGCCGCCAGCCGCTCGACCAGCGCGTACAAGCGCACCATCGCCGGGTCGGCGATGATCGCGGTGCCGTTGGCGAGCGGCACCTCGCGCATCGCGCCGGCCGCGCTGGCCCGCGTGCCGCCGACCGAGGCGATCGCCGCGGCCCGGGCGCCGCCCAGGATCGAGTCGGCGTCGCAGCCGTCGCGCGGCGCCACCGCGTAGCCAAACGACGACGCCGGCAGCGCGGCCAGGAGGCCGTCGATCGTCGCCACCGCGCCGTCGGCGTCGACCTCGGGCAGGAGCAGGCACAGGTCGCGCTCCGGGGTCCACGCCGCGGCGTCGAGCGAGCGCAGGTGCGAGGTCAGCGCCGCGGCGACCTTGCCGCGATCCTCGGCGCCGATCCGCACGTGCACCACCGCCAGCTCGCGGCCGAAGTGGGCGACGCGATCCAGCTCGCGAGCCAAGAGCGACCGCAGCTCGTCCCAGCCGACCATCGTCATCGGCAGCGCGTGGGAGCTGGGCCCGTGGAAGACCAGCACGCCGGTGCCGATCGTCAGCACGTCGCCACCCACCAGCTCGCGGCGGTCGACGCGCTGGTTGTTGACCAGCGTGCCGTTCTGGCTGTTGAGATCGGTGACCGTGGCCCGCCCGTCGATCAGATCGATGCGCGCGTGCTGGCGCGACACCGCGTTGTCGGCGATCTGGACGTCGCAGCCGGCGACCCGGCCGATCACCACCGCGCCGTCGCGCGGCAGCGGGTGCATCCACGAGGCGTCGCCCGCGACCACCAGCAGGTACACCCGCGCGCCGTCGGCGCTCGACGGCGTGGCGCGGGTCATCGCCGCGGTGCTCATGCCGTCTCTCGGTTCGGCCACCGACACGTGACCATGGTAACGCAGGTCGGGCACGCCATGGCCCCGGCGGGGTTGCAGCCGTCGTGCCGACCGCCGGGCCTCCGAGGATCGACGAGTTGCGCCGGCGGTCGTGTCGATGTCGCGTACGCAAGATCGGCGTGGTGCGCGAAGTCGGCGCGACCGCGACCGCGCTGCCGGCGCGTCATCGCCCCTGGCCGGCCTGGCACGCGCCATGAAACACTGCGGGTGGGACCGTGGCCTGGACTCCGCCCGCGCAGTTCGACGAGTACCGCCTCGATCGCCGCCTCGGCGAGGGCGGCATGGGGCAGGTGTGGGTCGCGCACGACACGGCGCTCGATCGCACGGTCGCGATCAAGTTCATCGCCACCGACCTCGATCGCGACCCGCGGGCCCGCGAGCGCTTCGCGATCGAGGCCCGGGCCGCCGCGCGGCTGCAGCACGCCAACGTCGTGACGATCTACCGCACCGGCGAGTACGACGGCCGCCCGTACATCGTGTCGGAGCTGATCGACGGCACGCCGCTGTCGCGGGTCGACCGGCCGATGCCGTGGGCGCGGGCGCTGGCGATCGGGCTCGGCCTCGCGCGCGGGCTGGCCGCCGCCCACAAGAAGGGCGTCTTGCACCGCGACCTCAAGCCGGCCAACGCGGTGATCGCCAGCGACGGCACGGTCAAGCTGCTCGACTTCGGCCTGGCCAAGCTGATCGCCGGCGGGCCCCTGCCGCCGCCCCCGCCGGCGACCTTCGCGCTGGGCTCGAGCACCGCGCTGCAGGCGCCGCCGGCGCCGCTCGACATCGACGCCACCCAGCCGCTCGGGCCGCTCGGGCCGCTCGCGGCCGCGGCGGCCGCCGCCGGCGCGCCGATCACCGCCGCCGGCGCGATCATGGGCACGCCGCACTACATGGCGCCCGAGACCTGGCGCGGCGCCGGCGCCACCGTCGCCGCCGACGTCTACGGCCTGGGGGCGATCCTCTACGAGCTGACGACCGGCCAGCCGCCCCACGCCGGGGTCGCGGCCATGGAGCTGCCGGCGGTGATCGCCACCGCCGACGCCGCGCCGCTGGCGACCGTCGCGCCCGGCGTCGACGCGCGCTTCGCCGCGGTGGTCGATCGCTGCCTGGCCCGCGACCCCGCGGCCCGGCCGGCCACCGCCGACGAGCTGATCGCCGCGCTCGAGGCGATCCACGGCACCGCCGGCCCGATCGCCGGCAACCCGTACCGCGGCCTGCACCGCTTCGAGGCCGAGCACCGCGCGGTGTTCTGCGGCCGCGCCACCGAGATCGGCGCGGTGGTCGAGCGCCTGCGCGCCGCGCCGCTGGTGGTGGTCGCCGGCGACTCCGGCGTCGGCAAGTCGTCGTTGTGCCGCGCCGGCGTGCTGCCGCTGGCGCTCGACGGCGGCTTCGGCGACGGCCGGGTGTGGACCGCGGCGCGGATCGTCCCCGGCCAGCGGCCGATGGTCGCGCTGCGGGCCGCGCTCGACGTGCCGGCGCTGGCGTCGCCCGACTCGACCGCGGTGCTGGGCGGCGACGCGGCGCGCTCGGGCCACGAGCAGCTGCTGCGGCAGATCACCACCGCGCGCAAGCACCGCGGCCTGGTGCTCTTGGTCGATCAGCTCGAGGAGCTGATCACGCTGGCCGATCCCGACGAGCGCGACGCCGCGGTGCGGCTGCTGGCCGAGCTGGCCGCCGGCGTGCCCGGCGTGCGGGTGCTGGCCACCGCGCGCTGCGACTTCCTCACCCGGCTGTCGGGCCTGCCCGAGCTGGGCGCCGCGGTGGTGCGCGGCCTGTACCTCTTGCAGCCGATGACCGAGGGCGGGCTGCGCGCCGCGGTGCTCGAGCCGGCGCGCGCCACCGGCGTCGGCTTCGATCCGCCCGCGCTGGTCGATCAGCTGGTGCGCGACGCCCGCGGCGACGGCGCGCTGCCGCTGCTGCAGTTCACGCTGGCCGAGCTGTGGGACGCGCGCGATCGCGAGCGCAACGCGATCACCGCCGCGGTGGTGGCGCAGATCGGCGGCATCCGCGGCGCGCTGACCCGCCACGCCGATCGCGTGATCGCCGGGCTGGTGCCGGCGCAGCGGGAGCAGGCGCGCGCGGTGCTGCTGCGGCTGGTGTCGGCGCAGCGCACCCGGGCCCGCTGCACCGCCGCCGAGCTGACCCGCGGCGACGCCGACGCGCGGATCGCCCTCGACGCGCTGGTCGCCGGCCGGCTGGTCGTGACCCACGCCGACGGCGGCGACGGCGCCGATGGCAGCGCTGGCGCCGATGGCGACGGCGTGCACGAGGTGGCCCACGAGGCGCTGCTCGGCGAGTGGACCACGCTGCGGGCCTGGCTCGACGAGCGCGCCGACGTCCGGATCGCCCACGAGCGCCTGGCCGCCGCCGCGGCCGAGTGGCAGCGCCTGGGCCGGCCCAAGGACGGCCTGCTCGCCGACGCCGCGCTGGCCGAGGTCGCGATCGTGCCCGACGGCGAGCTCACCGCCGACGAGCGCGCGCTGGTGGCCGGGTCGCGCCGCGAGCAGACCCGCCGGCGCTGGCGGCCGCGGCTGGCGATCGCCGCGCTGGCGCTGGCCGCGCTGGTCGGCTACCTGGCGTTCCACCAGCTCGCGCGCCGCGACCGCGCGCGCCAGGTCGCCCGCTACCTCGACGCCGGCCGCGCCGAGCTCGACCGGGCCCGGGCCGGCGACGCCGAGGTCGCGACCGCACGCGCCCGGGCCTTCGCCACCTTCGACGCCGGCGATCGCGAGGGCGGCGAGGCCGCGTGGGCCGAGGCCCAGGCCGCCGCCGAGCGCACGCTGGCCGCCTACCGCGCCGCCGGCCGGGCGTTCGAGGCCGCGGTCACCGTCGACAACCACGCCGCCCGCGCCCGCGCGCTCTTGGCCGACGCGCTCTACGCCCGGGCGCTGGCCGCCGAGCGCGATCGCAAGGACGACGAGCGCGACGAGGCGCTGGCCCGGCTCAAGCTCTACGACGACGGCCACCGGCTCGCCGCCTGGGACGCGCCGGCCACCGTCGCGCTCACCACCGCGCCGGCCGGCGCCGCGATCCGGGTCGCGCGAGTGGAGCCGCGCGCCGGCAAGGCCGAGCTGGGGCCGTGGCGCGACCTCGGCGCGACGCCGTTGGCCACGCTCACCCTGCCCCGCGGCTCGTACGTCTTCGAGCTGACGCTCGCCGATCACGCGCCCACCCGCTACCCGCTCTTGCTCGAGCGCGGCGAGGCCTTCACCGCCGACGTGCCGCTGGCGCCGGCCGCGCAGGTGCCAGCCGGGATGATCTACGTCCCGCCCGGCCGGTTCATGGTCGGCAGCACCGCGCCGGACCGCGCGCGCCGGAGCTACCTGCACAGCGCGCCTGCGCACCCTGTGACGCGACCGGGGTTCCTCGGCGGGCAGGCCGAGACCACGCTCGCCGATTGGGTCGCGTTCCTCGACTCGTTCGACGGCGCACCGCCGCCCGAGCTGGTGCCGGCGGCCGGCTCGCCCGGCGCCACGGGGTACGTGCAGCTCGCGCGCGGCGCGACCGGCTGGCGCCTGGCGATGCAGCCCGCCACCACCCCCTACGACGTCGAGCTCGACGGCACGCTCCGCTATCAGGGGCGCACGATCGACGTCGAGCAGCGGGTCGCCCGGCTGCCCGTGACCGGCATCTCGCCGGTCGCCGCCGAGCGCTACGTCGCCTGGCTCGCCGCCACCGGCAGGATCCCAGGTGCGCACCTGTGCGACGAGTGGGAGTGGGAGCGCCTGGCCCGGGGCGCCGACGCGCGCGCGTACCCGCACGGGGATCAGCTCGTCGCAGCCGACGCCAACTACGGCGAGGACGGCTCGGACTACGCGACCTACGGCCCCGACCAGACCGGGGCGCACCCGGCGTCGCGTAGCGTGTTCGGCGCCGACGACATGGCCGGCAACGTGTGGGAGTTCGCGCGGTCGCGGTTCCGCGACACCCCCTACGTCGTGCGCGGCGGTGGTTACCCACATGATGAGCAGGCCGCGTCGTCGACGATGCGCGACGGCGTCCACGACGCGCTGCGCGACGTGTCGATCGGCCTGCGCGTCTGCGCGACCGCGCCGACCACGCAACGTTGACCATGCAGGATTGGCGTACCGCGCGACGTTGACGCGACCGCCGCCGCACGATCCGGCCGCTTGCGGGCGGCACGCCCGATGCACTGGTCCCTCGGCAGGAGGGACCATGTCTGACCGTCTGCTGACCGCTTGCGCCGCCTGCGCCCTGCTCGTCACCGTCGCCTGCGTCGATGAGGTCGAGGGCGTCGACGAACCCGAGACCGGCGCTACCGCCCAGGCCGCGACCGTCGCCGGGACGATCCGCAACGGCAGCTACTTCCCCAACGGCAGCTACTTCCCCAACGGCAGCTACTTCCCCAACGGCAGCTACTTCCCCAACGGCAGCTACTTCCCCAACGGCAGCTACTTCCCCAACGGCCAGGCCGGCACCGCCCTCGAGCAGGTCTACCTGCGCGGCGGCCTCTACAGGCTCAACGGCAAGTACAAGTCGATCGCCAACCCGGTCCAGAGCGGCGAGTCGCTCAGCGGCGGCACCGTCAACGGCTCGTCGATCTCGCTGACCAGCGCGACCCGCGGCGTGCTCACCAACGCGCAGCTGGTCGGCACCGTGTTCACCGCCACCGTCTACGGCGTCGACGCCACCATCTCGGTGCGGCTCGACGCCGTGGTCCAGGCCGCCGACCCGACGCCGAGCTGGTACTGCCCGACCGCGTGGAGCTGCGTCAACCTATCGGTCAACGAGCACGCCGACGTCTACCGCTACAAGCTCAGCTGGTACGAGCCGGCCCACAACTTCATCCCCGGCACCTGGCGCGCGATGTGCGCCAACGACGCCTACGCGGTGGCCAGCGCCGGTAGCTGGGGCCTGGGCACGGTCAGCCGCAACGGCCGCACCGAGATCTACGACCGCGGCCAGCTCTCCACGTCGACCAGCCAGGTCACGTTCTCGTGCGAGGACACCGGCCCGATCGCCAAGTGCATCTACGCCGGCTACAAGCCGTGGCTCGCCGCCGGCCCCAGCTACACCCAGGCCTGCGTGCGCATGGTCCGCGCCGACTACTGCGGCGACGGCATCGCCCACACCTCCGACGGCACGCCGATCGAGGCCACCGACGTCGCCGGCCTCAACGCGCCGCTGACCTCGGCCTGGGGCTTCGAGGCCGAGTGGGGCGCGACCGGCGCGATCTGCGCCAGCCAGCTCCGCTACGACTCGCTCGACCCGCTCACCGGCCAGCCGCTCAGCACGACGCTGGCCGCGTGCGGCGTGCGCGGCGCGGTGTGGTCGAGCGGCGATCCCGCCAACCCGTACGCCTGCGGCTACAACCCGGCCAGCCACTACGGCTCGCTGACCTCGAACCGCTCGTCGACGCTGGCGCCGTGATCAGCCCAGCGTGACGGTCACCGGCGCGTGGTCCGACGCGTCGTGGCCCTTGCGCGCCTCGCGATCGATCGTGCAGGCGGTGGCGCGGGCGGCGACCGCGGCGTCGGCGAGGAAGTGATCGATGCGCAGACCCTGGTCCTTGAAGAACTGCGCGCCGCGGTGGTCCCACCACGAGAAGGCGCGCAGGTCGGGGTGGAGGGCGCGGAACACGTCGGTCAGGCCCCACCCGAGCAGCGCGCGCAGCGCCGCGCGCTCCGCGTCGCTGCACAGCACCTCGCCGGCCCACTTCTTCGGATCGTGGACGTCGAGGTCGGCCGGCGCGATGTTCCAGTCGCCGCCCAGCACCAGCGGCCGCGCGCGGTCGTGGCGCTCGAGCCAGCGCGAGAGCCCAGCCAGCCACGCCAGCTTGTAGGCGTACTTGTCGCTGCCGACCGCCTGGCCGTTGGGCACGTAGACCGACGCCACCCGCACGCCGGCGACCGTGCCGGCGATCAGCCGGGCCTGCTCGTCGAGCGCCGCCTCGCCGAGCCCGGTGGTCACGTCGGTGATCGGCCCCAGCGCCGCGATCGCCACGCCGTTGTAGGACTTCTGGCCGTGGATCACGACCTGGTAGCCGCGGCTGGTGAACAGCTCGTGGGGGAATCCGGCGTCCTCGACCTTGGTCTCCTGCAGGCACACGCAGTCGGGGCGGGCGGCGTCGAGCCAGGCCCCCAGGCGGGCCGCGCGGGCCCGGATCGAGTTGACGTTCCACGTGACGAGGCGCATCGACCGGACCCTATCACCTGGGCGATAGTCGGCCCATGCGCTCGCTGGCACTCGTCCTGGCCGCCTCGGCCGCCTGCACCGCCGTCGATCTCGGCGCCGCCGATCAGCCGGTGGTCGGCGCCGAGCTGGCCACCGACGATCCCGGCGTGGTCGCGCTGATGACCTCGCAGGGCCGGGTGTTCTGCACCGGCACGCTGGTCTCGCCCGAGACGGTGCTGACCGCCGCCCACTGCATCGCCGAGGCCGGGGGCGATCCGGCGGTCGCGGCGTTCTTCGGCAACGACGCCGCGTCGGCCGGCTCGCGGGTCAGCGTCGACGACTACGCCGCCCACCCCGGCTGGACCGGCGACCTCGCCGGCGGCCACGACCTCGCGGTGCTGCACCTGGTGTCGGCGCAGCCGCTGGCGATGGTCAAGCCGATGAACACCACCGACCTGGCGGCGTTCGTCGGCGCCGACTACCGCGTCGTCGGGTTCGGCATCCACGACCGCACCACCCGCGAGCTCGACGGCAAGAAGCGCGTCGGCCAGATGCGGATCGCGCGGCTCGACGGCGACTACCTCGAGGCCGAGGACGTCGACCCCGATCAGGCCACCGCGATCTGCCAGGGCGACTCCGGCGGCCCCGGCTTCATCATGGTCGGCGGCGTCGAGGTGCTGGCCGGCACCCACTCGTACTCGATCCAGGGCTGCTTCAACCCGTCGGGCGACGCCCGCCCCGACCTGTACATGACGTCGTTCATCCAGCCGTACATCGACGCCCACGATCGCACCTGCCGCGCCGACGGCCTGTGCGTGCGGCTGGGCTGCTCGGCCGATCCCGACTGCCAGCCGTGCGGCGCCGACGGCACCTGCGCCACCGGCTGCCCGCTGCCGGATCCCGACTGCCCCACCAGCGCGCTCGGCGCGATCTGCCAGGCCGACACCCAGTGCGCGACCGGCCAGTGCATCGCCTGGCACGGCGACGTCCACACCCAGTTCTGCTCGCAGCCGTGCGCCGGCCCCGCCGACTGCCCGACGCCCGGCATGAGCTGCGCCGCGGTGCCCGGCGAGGGCATGGTCTGCACCTACGCCGGCCCGCCGCCGGGCGCGCTGGGCCAGGCCTGCGCGGCGCCGGTCGAGTGCGCCGAGTACACCTGCGTCGACAGCGTCTGCACCTACCCGTGCGACGTCCCGCGCGGCCTCTTGTGCCCCGAGGGCTTCGCCTGCGACACGCGCGATCAAGGCGCGACCTACAACTGCTTCGCCACCGCCCCCACCGGCGACGACGACGGCGGCTGCTGTTCGTCGTCGGCGGGCGGGCCGACCTCGATCGGCCTCACGCTCGGCCTGGCCGCGCTGGCCCGCCGCCGCCGCCGCCGCTGACGGGTCGGCCCAAACCGGCTACAGTCGCGCGATGCGCCGCCTCGGTCTCGTCGCGCTCGCCGCCGTGCTCGGCGCCGGCGTGGCCCACGCCAACGGCCGCTTCCCGCAGTCGGTGTCGGTCACCTTCCGCCCCGGCAACACCACCGACATCTACCTCGGCACCACGTTCGGCCTCTTGATCAGCCGCGACGACGGCCACTTCGCGTGGCTGTGCGAGAAGAACGTCGGCTACGAGGGCACCTTCGATCCCAAGTACCGGATCGCCGCTGACGGCACGATCTACGCGACCACCTTCCGCGGCCTGCGGATCAGCCGCGACGGCGGCTGCTCGTTCACCACCGCGACCGCCGATCGCCCAGCCTCGGACCCCGGCTACATCGCCGACATCTGGGTCGACGCCGTCGACGTCAGCGCCACCGGCGAGGTGTGGGTCGCGACCGCCGAGAGCGCGCGCGAGAACAACGTCTTCCACTCGACCGACGGCGGCCGCACCTTCGCCCCCACCGACAACCGGTCGATGCAGATCTGGTGGCGCAGCATCGCGGTGGCGCGCGCCGACGCCCGCCGGGTCTACGTCACCGGCTACCAGGTCAACGTCGGCGGCGACGACGCCGGGCCCACCGCGCCGAGCGTGCACCTACGGCGCACCACCGACGGCGGCGCCACCTGGGCCGAGCTGCCGGTGGCGGGGTTCACGCTGGGCGGCGCGCCGCTGATCCTGGTCGAGGCGGTGTCGCCGACCGACCCCGACCTGTTGTTCGTGCGCTCGGTGCGCGCCGCGCTGCCGGCCAAGGACAAGCTCTACCGCTCGACCGACGGCGGCATGAGCTTCACCGAGGTGCTCACGACCGACGACGCGATCCGCGGCGTCGTCGTGCGGGCCAGCGGCGAGGTGCTGGTCGCCACCCAGATGGCCGGGGTGTTCCGCTCGACCGACGGCGGCGCCACCTTCACGCCGTTCACCGCGCCGCCCCAGGCCGCGTGCCTGGGCGATCGCGGCGACGCGCTGTTCTCGTGCGGCGCCAACTGGGATCCCGATCTGTTCTCGCTGGGCCGGTCGCCCGACGGCGCCGCCTGGACCAAGGTGTTCCGCTTCGTCGAGATGATCGGCCCGCTGCAGTGTCCGGCCGGCACGCCGCAGCACGATCAGTGCGAGGCGCTGGAGTGGCCGGCGATCCGCGAGCAGTTCGGCATCAAGCCGCCGGTCGACGCCGGCGTCGACGCCCCGGGCGGCCACGGTGGCGGCGACGGCTGTTGCGACGGCGGCGGCGCGGCCGCGCCGGTGCTGGTGGTGGGCGGCCTGGCCGCGGCGCTGCTGCTGCGGCGCCGGCGCAAGCGCCCCTGCTGCGAGTGACGCGGCGCGGGCCGCGCGCCTATTTGTTGGACCGCGGCAGGTCCGAGATCGTGACCTTCGGGTCGAGGTACGCCTTCAGCTTGCCCTCGATGTACTCGACGGCCTTCTTGCGCCACAGGAACCCGGGGTCCTCGCCCTTGAACTGCACCGCGGTGGGGCTGACCGACATCTCACCGTCGATCTTCACCACCAGGTACTTGCCGGCGAAGCGGGCCTTGTCGCCGTTCCACGTGACCTTGATGCCGTGGCGATTGTGGAGGTACTCGCCCAGGACTTCGAGGCGTGCACGCGCATCGCCGACCGGCAACGCGTGCTGGTAGTTGATCTCCATGCGCCGAATGTAGCAAGGCGACGACGAGCGTCAGCAGGAGATCGCGCGAAACCGCTCGCCTACATCGGCGGCGCGTAGCCCGCTACGCACCTCGGCAATCCGCTTCACGGTGCGCGCGGCGCGACGTCGTCGTGGGCGAACCGCCACCGCACCACGCGGCCGTCGATGCGGACCGCCTGGGCCTTCGCCAGCGGCGCGAACTCGGGGTCGCCGGTGAGCCGGACCCCGAGCGCCGAGATCCCGGGCTCGTGGCCGACCAGCACGACGGTGCCGTCGGGATCGAGCCCGGCCAGCGCCGCCACCACGTCGCCGGTGCGGCCCTCGGGCGCCAGCGCCGGCACGCAGTCGATGGGCCCGGTCCACTCCAGCGTCGCGGCCACCAGCTCGACGGTCATCACCGCGCGGGTCAGCGGGCTGGTCCACACCGCCGTCGGCGTGCAGTCGTGCCAGCGCAGGCGGCGACCCAGCTCGCGGGCCTGCTCGCGGCCGGCCGCGCTGAGCGGCCGCGCGTGGTCGGGCAGATCGCGGCGCTCCTCGATGGCGTGGGCGTGGCGCACCAGGAAGACGATCACGCCGCGAGCGTCGCGGCGGGCGGCGGGCGCTGTCAACCACCTGCTACCCCGCGATTCCTTGTGCCGCCCATCGGCGCGGGTGACAATGGCGACAATGAGGGGATCTCCAGGCGCTAGCCTTGTCTTGTGTCTCGCCGTCACCGCCGCCAGCGTGACGGCATGTAGCGACGACGAACCCGTCGACGGGGTGACGCTGGGCGAGGCGGTCGACGAGGTCGTCGTCGGCTCGTTCGTGGCCCGGTTCGACGACACGCTGGTCGGCGGCGGCGTCGTCGCCCAGGGCGCGTCGATGGCCGGCCGCGAGGACGCCACGGTCAACGCGTCCGCCGCGATCACGATCGCCGGCATCCCGGCCGGCGCGACGGTCAGCCGGGCGCTGTTGTACTGGTCGATCTCCGGCGGCAGCGACACCACGGCCACGGTCAACGCGGTCGCGGTCACCGGCACGGCGCTGGCCACCGCCGGCGACACCTGCTGGGGCGTCAACAACACCACGTTCCGCGCCGACGTCACCGCCCGGGTGACCGGCAACGGCGTCTACACCATCGGCGGCCTGCCGTCGTCGACGGTCGCCACCGGCGCCGACACCGACGGCGTCGCGCTCGTGGTCACCTACCAGAACCCGACCTCGGGCATCCGGCGGCGGGTGATGATCCGCGACGGCGCGATCACCTCGTCGGGCACCAACGAGACCGTCACCGACACCTTCACCGGCGTCGCCGCGCCGATCGCCTCGGCCGGGCGGTTCCACCTGGTGGTCGGCGACGGCCAGACCACCGCCGACGGCAACGTGGTGTTCAACGGGACGGTGCTCGGCGCCAGCCAGTTCTCGGGTTCGGACGGCAGCCTGTGGGACACCAACAGCTACAACGTGACGGTGCCGGCCGCGCTGGCCAACGCCGCCTGGTCGAGCGCCACCAGCAACGACTGCCTCATCTACGCCGCGGCGGTCGTCGACTGGAACGTCGGCGTGTGCGGCGACACCGTGCGCACCGGCGGCGAGGCCTGCGAGCAGGGCAACACCACCAACGGCGACGGCTGCTCCGCCAGCTGCAACGTCGAGCCCGGCTGGAGCTGCACCGCCGCGGTGCCGGCGGTGTGCACGCCGATCTGCGGCGACGGGATCCGCACCGGCACCGAGCAGTGCGACCAGGGCAACGTCGCCAACGGCGACGGCTGCTCGTCGACCTGCCAGATCGAGACCGGCTGGACCTGCACCGGCTCGCCCAGCGTGTGCACGACGACCTGCGGCGACGGCGTCCGCGCCGGCGCCGAGCAGTGCGACCAGGGCAACGTCGCCAACGGCGACGGCTGCTCGTCGACCTGCCTGATCGAGGCCGGCTGGACCTGCACCGGCGCCCCGAGCACCTGCACCACCACCTGCGGCGACGGCATCCGCGCCGGCGCCGAGCAGTGCGACCAGGGCAACACCACGCCCGGCGACGGCTGCTCGGCGACCTGCACGATCGAGCCCGGCTGGACCTGCACCGGCGCCCCCACCAGCACCTGCACGACCACCTGCGGCGACGGCATCCGCGCCGGCGCCGAGGCCTGCGACGACGGCGACACGATGGGCGGGGACGGCTGTAGCAACACCTGCGCGATCGAACCCGGGTGGACCTGCACCGGCGTCACGCCGTCGGTGTGCATCACCACCTGTGGCGACGGCGTCGTCGCCGGCGCCGAGGCCTGCGACGACGGCGGCACCGCCCCCGGCGACGGCTGCAGCAACGTCTGCGTGGTCGAGCCGGGCTGGACCTGCGTCGGCTCACCGTCGGCGTGCGCCACCACCTGCGGCGACGGCGTCCGCGCCGGCGCCGAGGCCTGCGACGACGGCGACACGACGAGCGGCGACGGCTGCAGCAACGCGTGCGCGGTCGAGCCGGGCTGGACCTGCGTCGGCGCCCCGCTGTCGGTGTGCACCACCACCTGCGGCGACGGCGTGATCGCCGGCGCCGAGACCTGCGACGACGGCAACGGCGCCAGCCTCGACGGCTGCTCCGGGACCTGCGTCACCGAGCCGGGCTGGACCTGCGTCGGCGCCCCCAGCCGCTGCACCACCAGCTGCGGCGACGGCATCATCGCCGGCGGCGAGGCCTGCGACGACGGCAACACCGCCACCGGCGACGGCTGCGACGCCACCTGCGCCATCGAGGCCGGCTGGTACTGCCTCAACCAGCCCAGCACCTGCACCGAGCTGTGCGGCGACGGCCTGGTGGTCGGCGACGAGCAGTGCGACGACATGAACACCACCGCCGACGACGGCTGCTCGGCCACCTGCACCGTCGAGCCGGGCTGGTCGTGCACCGGCGAGCCCAGCACCTGCACCACCGGCTGCGGCGACGGCATCGTCGCCGGCGCCGAGGCCTGCGACGACGGCAACACCGCCGACGGCGATGGCTGCTCGCGGATGTGCACGGTCGAGCCGGGCTGGAGCTGCGCCGACGAGCCGTCGGCCTGCGAGACCCAGTGCGGCGACGGCATCCGGGTGCGGTCCGAGGAGGAGTGCGACGACGACAACGAGACCAACGGCGACGGCTGCGACGACCAATGCGAGATCGAGGACGGCTGGCTGTGCGAGCCCGACCAGGGCATCGAGACCAGCCAGTGCCAGGCGCTGTCGGTGGCCGGCGGCGGCTGTTCGACCGGCGGCGGCGGCGGGCTGCCGCTGGCCGCGCTGGTGATCGGCCTGGGCCTGATCGTCCGCCGGCGCCGCGCCGCGGGCGCGGTGGTCGCGATGCTCGGCCTGGGCGCCGCGGCCCCGGCCGCCCGCGCCCAGGTGGTGACCGGCGACGCCGACTACTCGGCCGAGCGCTTCCAGCTGGCGATGGACCGCCGCGGCGTGCTCGGCGTCGAGGCGCCGACCACCCCCGGCCACCTCAAGCTCGACGTCGGCTTCTGGCTCGGCTACGCCAACGACCCGCTGACCGTGCGGGTCGGCGACGATCGCGAGCGGCTGGGCGCGCTGGTCAGCGACCGGATCGGCGCCGACCTGGTGGCGTCGATCGGCGTCGGCCGGCGGTTCGAGGTCGGCCTGACCGCGCCGCTGATCCTGTCGCAGTCCGACGACCTCGGCATGCTCAGCGTGTCGAGCGGCAGCCTGTCGTCGTTCGGGCTCGGCGACGTCACGCTCACCCCGAAGGTGGCGCTGCTCGACGGCTCGGTGGCGGTGGCGGTGGCCGCGGCGATCGGCCTGCCCACCAGCGGCGGCGCGTCGTACTTCGGCGACGGCGGCGTCACCGCCTCGCCGGCGCTCCTGGTCGGCCACCGCGCCGGCGCGCTGCGGCTCTTGGCCAACCTCGGCTACCGGGTGCGCCCGACCGCGGCGATGAGCGGGCTGGCGATCGACGACGAGCTGTTCGCGCGGGCCGGCGTCGGCTACCGCGCCGGCAAGGCCGACGTGATGGCCGAGCTCAGCTTCGCGACCCCGGCGGCGGCGCCGCTCGACGACTACAACGGCAACCACGCCGAGGCCCGCGGCGGCGTCGGCGTCGACGTCGTCCCCGGCATCCGGGTGTTCGCGGCGGCCGGCCTCGGCCTCGCCGCCGGCTTCGGCACCCCCGACTGGCGCGCGCTGGGCGGGCTGTGGTTCGGCTCGAAGGAGGCCGCCGGCGAGCTCGCGGGCCCGCGCGACACCGACGGCGACGGCATCGTCGACCCGCTCGACAAGTGCGTCAGCGAGCCCGAGACCATCAACAGCTACCAGGACGACGACGGCTGCCCCGACGATCCCGACCCCGACCACGACGGCATGATCGGCGACGACGACGCCTGCCCGACCGAGCCCGAGACCAAGAACGGCTTCCAGGACAAGGACGGCTGCCCCGACGCCGTGCCCGACACCGACGGCGACGGCCTGTCGGATCCGGCCGACAGCTGCCCGACCAAGCCCGAGGACGCCGACGGCTTCGAGGACGACGACGGTTGCCCCGACGAGGACAACGACGCCGACACCGTGCTCGACGCCGCCGACCGCTGCCCCACCGAGGCCGGCGTGGTCGACAACGGCGGCTGCCCCGACGGCGATCGCGACGGCGACACCGTCGTCGACCGCCTCGACAACTGCCCCGACGAGCCGGGCACGGTCAAGAACTTCGGCTGCAAGGACAAGCAGCTGGTGGTGTTCAAGGGCGGGACGATCGAGCTGCTCGACGTCGTCTACTTCAAGACCAACAAGGCGATCATCGAGAAGCGCTCGTTCAAGCTGCTGCGCAACGTCGCCATCGTGATCAACGCCCACCCCGAGATCAAGAAGGTCACCGTCGAGGGCCACACCGACACCCAGGGCGACGACGCCTACAACAAGGACCTGTCGCAGCGGCGCGCCGCGGCGGTGGTCGAGATGCTGGTCGCCAACGGCGTCGA
Source organism: Myxococcales bacterium (assembly GCA_016707895.1). Lineage (GTDB taxonomy): Bacteria > Myxococcota_A > Polyangia > Haliangiales > Haliangiaceae > UBA2376. The sequence goes on from JADJGV010000011.1 coordinate 238,971, forward strand.
CGGCTCGATGCTCGACGCGATCGGCTACGGCGAGGAGCGCCCGATCGCCGACAACCGCACCAAGAAGGGCCGGGCCAAGAACCGCCGCGTCGAGTTCGTCGTCGAGGGCATCACCGGCAACGTCCAGAACGTCAACTCGGCGCCCACCGGCGAGACGCTCGAGTAGCGCGGACGGCGCGCGAGGTCACGGCTTGCGCGAGACCTGCCAGTCGCCGGTCTGGAGCTGGCCGTTGGCGCTGACCTTGGTCTCGAAGCTGCCGCTGATGGTGTCGCCGGCGACGGTGCCGGTGAACGTCGTCTCGACCTCGCAGCTGCAGTTGGGGTCGGTGTAGGGCGCGACCGAGCCGCTGATCTTGCCGCCCTCGACCGCGACGAACTCGATCTTCAGCGGCGGCGCGTCGGGGGCGCCCATGTGGATCTCGCCGACGGCGGTGTGCCGGCCCAGCTCGAGGGAGAAGTCGATCGTGCCGTCGCGGCCCGACTCGACGCCGTGGTAGTCGCCGGTCCAGTCGCCGACGATCTTGGCCATCTCGTTGTCGTCGCCCTTGACCTCGACGGCCTTCTGGCTGCCGCCGCAGGCGGCCAGGGCGATCGCGAACGTGAAGAGGAGGTTGCGCATGGCGCGCGATCTTGCCACAGGCCCCCGCCGCGGGTGCGGGCGACATCGGCGCGCACCGGGGCTGCGATCGGGTAACGTCGGGCTCGTGACCCTCTCCCGACGCGACGCCCTCCGGGGCCTCGGCATGATCGTCGGCGGCGCCACCTTGGGCTGTGGTGGCGACGACGACGCCACCGCGACCGACGCCGCCGCTCCCGACGCCCGCCCGATCGACGCCCGCCCGCCCGACGCCCCGCCCATCGACGCCGCGCCGATCGACGCGCCCAGCGCCGCCGCGATGCTGGCGGCCATCGACACCTTCGTGGTGCTGATGATGGAGAACCGGTCGTTCGACCACTACCTGGGCTCGCTGCGGCTGCTCGAGGGCCGGACCGACTGCGACGGGCTCACCGGCGCCGAGTCGAACCCGGCGCCCGGCGGCGCGCCGGTGCCGGTCCACCGGCTCGACGACTTCACGCCGGCCGATCCGCCCCACGACTGGGACCCGTGCCACGAGCAGTGGAACCTCGGCGCCAACGACGGCTTCGTCCGCGCCCACGCCGGCGCGTCGCAGGCTGACGTGATGGGCTACCACACCCGGGCCCAGCTCCCGATCACCTACGCCGTGGCCGACGCCGGCGCGACCTGCGATCGGTGGTTCGCGTCGGTGATGGGGCCGACCTGGCCCAACCGGTTCTACCTCCACGGCGCGACCTCCAACGGCCGCCAGAGCAACCTGCCGGTGGTCGGGTTCCGCAACATCTTCGCGGCGCTCGACGACGCCGGCGTCAGCCACACCAACTACTACTCCGACGTCGCGTGGGCGGTCGGCGGCTACGGCAAGCTCTCGGGCAACGCGCCGATCGAGGACTTCTTCACCGCCGCCGCCGCCGGCACGCTGCCCAGCTACTCGCTGATCGATCCGGCGTTCTTCGGCGGCGGCGCCAACGACGACCACCCGTCGCACGACGTCCGGCTGGGCCAGGCGCTGATCGCCAGCGTGGTCAACGCGATCGCCGCCTCGCCGCAGTGGGGCCGGTGCCTCTTGATCATCACCTACGACGAGCACGGCGGCTTCTACGACCACGTGCCGCCGCCGGTGACGCTCGACGAGCGCGAGGAGTTCCGGCAGCTCGGCTTCCGCGTGCCGACCCAGCTGATCGGCCCGACCGTGCGCCGCGGCGAGATCGTCTCGACGCCGCTCGAGCACGCGTCGATCATCGCGACCTTGTGCCGGCGCTTCGGCATCGCGCCGCTCAACGCCCGCGTCACCGGCTCCAACGACGTCTCGGCCTGCCTCGACCCGGCGCGGCTCGGCGCCCCGCACGCCCCGCCGACCCTGCCGCCGGTGCCGATGGCGCGCGCCGCGCTCGCCAAGCGCCAGCCCTCCGACGCCCACGCCGAGCTGGCCGCCGCCCTCGACGCCATGGACCTGCCGCCCGGCCTCGACCGCCGCGGCGATCCCGCGGTCACCGCGCGCTTCCTCGACTGGGCCGAGCGCCTGGGCGCGATCCGCTGGACCGACTGAGCCGCGACGCGCGCACGTCGCCGCCGGCGGTCAGTTGTCGGCCGGCGCCACGATCTCGAACCACAGCGTGCGATCGCGGCTGCAGCGCTGGCAGCGGGCGCGCACCTCACGGCGGCGCTGATCGTCGACGGCGCGGGCGTCGTGGTCGAGCACCTTGAGCGGGCCGCCGCAGTGGCCGCACGGCAGCGCCGCGGCGCGGGCCTCGATGACGACGGCGCTGTCGACGACGATCGGCCAGTCGCGGGCCCCGCCCGGCTCGAGCCGCGCGATGCGATCGCGGGTGCGGGTCACCGCCTGGGCGGCGCGGTCGGCGGCGCGGCGCTCGCTGCGGGCGCGCGGTTTCTTCGAGGCCACGCCGCGAGCCTGCCACAGCGCGCGGTACGATGGGCCGGGTGAGCCACCGGCGACGCGACGTGCTGCGCCTGGGCGCGATGCTGGTCGGCGCCCGGCTCCTGGGCTGCGGCAAGGGCGAGCGCGCTCGCCCAGCGGCCACCGCGGCGGCCACCAGCGACGCCGGAGCGACCGACGCCGCCACCGCGCCGCCCGGCGCCGCCACCGACGCCGCGCCCGCGCCGACGTCGACCCACGCCGACGTGGTCGTGATCGGCGCCGGCATGGCCGGGCTGGCCGCGGCGCGCGCGCTGGCCGACGCCGGCGTCGCGGCGATCGTCGTCGAGGGACGCGACCGCATCGGCGGCCGGGTGTGGACCGATCGCTCGCTCGGCGTGCCGCTCGATCTCGGCGCGTCGTGGATCCACGGCGTGCGCGGCAACCCGCTCACCGCGCTGGCCGACCGACTCGGCGCGCGCCGCGTCGCCACCGACTACGACGATCATGCGATCCGCGATCACACCGGGCGCCTGCTGTCGGCCGGCGAGCGCCGCGCGATCGCCCGCGGCCTGGCCGAGGTGCTGGCCCGGGTCGACGCCGACAGCGAGCGCCGCGACGCCGACCGCGACCTGGCGGCGGCGATCGCCGCGGTGGTCGCCGAGCTCGAGCCGTCGCCGCGCGAGCGCGAGCTCCTGGCCTACGCGATCGCCAGCGTCATCGAGCACGAGTACGCCACCGCGATCGCCGAGCTGTCGCAGTTCGAGCGCGACTACGGCGACGCGTACGGCGGCGGCGACGTGATCTTCGCCGAGGGCTACGACCAGCTGCCCCGGGCGCTGGCGGCCGGCCTCGACGTGCGCACCGGCCACGCGGTCACCGCGATCGCCCACGGCGCGGACGGCGTGACCGTCACGACCAGCCGCGGCGCGATCACCGCCGCCCGCGCGCTGGTCACGCTGCCGCTCGGCGTGCTGCAGGCCGGCGCGGTCGGCTTCGAGCCGCCGCTGCCGCCGCGCAAGCGGGCCGCGATCGCGGCGCTCGGCGTCGGCGTGCTCGACAAGCTGTACCTGAAGTTCCCGCGGGTGTTCTGGGACGACGCGACGCTGCTCGGCCACGTCGCGCCGGCCGACGCCGCGGGGCAGTGGGCCGAGGGCCTCAACCTGCACGCGCTGACCGGCCAGCCGATCTTGCTGCTGTTCAACGCCGGCGCCTACGCCGCCTCGCTCGAGGCGATGGCCGACGACGCGATCGTCGACGCGGCGATGGCGGCGCTGCGCGCGATGTACGGCGCCGACGTCCCGGCGCCCGACGCCACGCTGATCACCCGCTGGGGCCGCGACCGCTTCGCCGGCGGCAGCTACAGCCACCTGCGGCCGGGCGCCACCGGCGCCGACCTCGACGCGCTGGCGGCGCCGGTCGACGATCGGCTGTACTTCGCCGGCGAGGCGACCCACCGCCACCACCCGGCGACGGTGCACGGCGCCTACCTGTCGGGGCTGGCCGCCGCCGACGCGATCGTGCGCGCGGCCAGCCGCTGAATCACCCGGCGACGGTGACGCGCAGCGGCTTGTAGCCCGAGTCGGGGTCGTTGCCCTTGGCCTCGAGCCGCCCGCGCACCTGGTACAGGTTCTTGGTCCAGCGGCCGTCGAAGCTGGGCTGCAGGGTCGGCGGCACGTTGATCACGCCCTCGACGGTCTTGCTCGCGCCGGCGCCGAGCACGAACTCGCCGCACAGCTGGAACTCCTGCGTCGAGTGCGACAGCGACCGGTGGTAGTCCTCGGAGAACTTCTGCTCCTCCTTCTTGGGGATGTGGATCTGCTCCACGCCCTCGAAGTCGACGTAGACGCCCTTGCTCTTGATCTCGGCGCCCTTCGACGTGACGGTGACCTTCACCGCCAGCGAGCCGCCGGCCGCCACCTTCTCGGCGTACTGGATCTCTACGGTGGCGGCGCCGCCGGTGACGGCGTGCACGGCGCCCTTGAGCTTGTCGAGGAGTCCCATGGTCTTGTCCTGATCGCGGTGGGAGCGGGCGCGCCCGGGGAGGATCCCCGCGCGCGCGGCTCCGCGTCGACGCCACGATGAGCACGACCCGGGCCAGGTCGCAACCACGGAGTTCCGCGGGGTCGGGAGCGGCGGCGGGTGCAGGCCGCCCCAGATCGCCGGTCGCGGCGGGTCCGCGTGGCCCCGGTCGACGCGCGCCGCGGCTCACCCGGGCGTCGGCAGCGCCGCCTGGGCGAACTCGCGCAGCATCCGCGTCGCGCCGGTGGCCGCGGGGTCGAGCTCGGCCGCCAGCGCGCGCCACGCCTCGGGGGGCCGCGCGATCCCGGCCGCGGTGACCTGGTCGACGAAGTCGACGATGGCCGCGGCGATCGCGCGCTCGCTGGCCCGCACCGTCGCGCACAGCGCGGCCCAGCGGTCGTCGCCCGGCGGGGGCGGCGGCGCGGCGGCGATCGCGGCGCTGGTCGAGGCCGCGGCCCGGGCGACGCGCAGGAGCCCGTCGGTGTCGGTGTCGCCCGGCCGCGCGACCGCGGCCGCCATCGCGCGCGCGAACCGCAGATCGTAGCGGGCGCCGAGCGCGAACGGCCGACCGCCGGGGCCGGGCAGGTGGACGAGCACCTCGTCGTCGGGGTTGTCGGGCAGCGCCAGGCCGTGGGTCGACGCCAGCACCGCGTTGTCATGCCGGCCGTACGAGATCTGGATCTCCTCGCCCGCGGCCAGCGCCCGCGCCGCCCGCACCTCGAACCGCCGCGCCACCGCGTCGTAGCCCCAGGTGGCGTCGATCCGGCCGTGATCGATCAGGTCGGCGATCGGCACCAGCGCCCGCGCGCTGCCGTCATCGTCGGCGATGCGGAAGCACCGCGTGCCCGCCACCAGCCGGCCCCAGGCGAAGTCGCCCAGCGCCACCGCGGCCAGGTCGGGCACCAGCTCGGCGACGAACGCCAGGTCGCCGCGGCAGCCGTCGGCCTGGTCGACGATCATCGCCAGCGCCCGGGTGCCGGCGAGCGCCGCCACCTCCGCCGCCGATCGGTGCAGCGCCAGCCACGGGTACGCCGGCGGCAGCGCGTCGAGGTACGGCCGCCACCGCGACGCCGGGTCGGCGTGCTCGCGCACCAGCCACAGCCCGAGCGTGCTGTGGCGGCTCGCCATCATGGTCTCGATCTCCTTGACCGTCGCGATCAGCGGGCGCGCCCCGATGTCGACGTCGGTGATCATCAGCGCGCGCGGCACCGCGATCAGCAGCGCGCCGGCCGCCACGTCGGCCCGGGCCCGCGCGGTGCGGTTGCCGTCGGCGGCGGTGACGATCTCGATCGGCTCGAACCACGCGCCCTCGCCCGCCGCCCAGGCCAAGAGCGCCGGCACCGCGTCGGGCCGCGCCGCCGCCGCGCGCACCGGCAGCGGCGCCCAGGTCGTCGGGTCGAACCCGGCGCTCACGCTGGCCACGCAGCCATGGCGCGACGATGCCAGCCGCCGGCCGCGAGATCAATCCGCCGCCGCGGGGCGGGCGTGGTCGATCGCGACCTGGGCGTAGCCGCGCATCAGCCGCGCCGCGCCGACCGCGTCGGGCGCGATCGCGTCGACCACCGCCTGCCACGCCGCCACCGACCGGTCGCAGCCGCCGCGGGTGACCTCGTCGACGAACGCCAGGATCGCCGGGACGATCGCCCGCTCGCTCGCGCACACCGTCGCGCACAGCTCGGCCCACGCCGGGTCGTCGGCCGACGCCGCCGGGGTCAGCGCGATCGTCGCGCCGCGGTCCATCACCGCGGCGGCGATCCGGGTCAGGGCGTCGGCCTCGCGGGTGTCGGGCCAGGCCAGCGCGGTCGCCATCGCCAGCTGGAAGCGTGGGTCGTAGGCGGTGCCGATCGCCAGCTGGCGCCCGCCGTCGTGGGTCGCGAGGTGGATCACGATCTCGTCGTCCGGGTTGGACGGCGCGGCGAAGCCGTACGCCGACAGCAGCTGGGCGTTCTCGTGGTGGCCGTAGGAGATCGTGACCGGCTCGCCGGCGCCGAGCGCGCGCGCCGCGACCACCTCGAACCGCTGGTGCGCGTCGTCGTAGCCCCAGTGCGCGGCGTCGGCCCCGTGATCGAACATGTCGGCGACCGGCACCAGCGCGCGGACGCTGCCGTCGGCCGCGGCGATCCCGTAGCACCGGCTGCCGGCCACCGCGCGGCCCCACGCGAACTCCGCCAGCGACGGCGGATCCGGCGCCCGGCCCGCGATCAGCGCGTGGTCGGCGCGGTAGCTCTCGGCCTGGGCCACGATCGCGGCCAGCGCGGCGGTGCCCGCCAGGCCGATCAGCTGCGCCGCCGGGCGATGGATCGGCAGCCACGGGTAGGCCGGCGGCAGCGCGTCGAGGTAGCGCCGCCACGGCGAGGCCGGGGCGGACCGCTCGCTCACCAGCCACCGCGCCACCAGGCTGTGGCGCGACGCCAGCTGGTCCTGGTGCGGCACCAGCGGCGCCACCGCCGGGTGCGCCGCGACGTCGACGTCGGTGATCATCAGCCGCCGCGGCACGATCACCAGCGGCTCCCCCGCCGCCACCGCCCGCCGGGTCACCACGCCGCGGTTGCCGTCGGCGGCCACCGCGATCGCGATCGGCTCGAACCACGCGCCCTCGGCCACCGCCCACGCCAGCAGCGCGTCGACCGCGCCCGCGGGCGGCGGCGCGGTCGGCAGCGGCAGCGGCGCCCAGCCCTCGAGCTCAGCGATCATCGCGCGACGATGCCAGCCGGCGCGCCCGGACTCAAATCGGCTGCAGCCCGAAGGTCACGACCACCCGGGCGCCGTCGCCGGTGAGGATCGCGGTGACGTCGCGGCGCCAGCCGGCCTCGAACGCCGCCAGCACCAGCTCGCGGCCCATCGAGTCGTTGGCGCTGATCGGGTCGTAGTCCCACAGGTCGAGGTTGAGCCTGATGCTCGAGCCGCCCTGCGGCCGCACGTTGAGGATCGCCTCGCTGATGAAGGTGCCCTGCGGCCAGGTCTGGCCCTCGCCGATCGTCACGTAGTTGCCGGTGCCCTTGTCGAACAGGGTCGAGGCGCTGATGCCCTCGGCCCAGATCCGGCCGTACAGCTCGAGGTTCGAGCCGCCGTCGCCGCCGTCGCTCTCGACGCGGATGCTCTTGAGCGTGACCTTGACCTTCTGGCTGACGCGCTCGCAGTTCTTGACCTCGTAGTCGGTGGTCAGCGAGATCCGGCCCGGCGAGTTGTCGCGCAGGTAGTTGAGCTTGTACGCGATCGGCGCGCCCGGCGACTCCTTCGAGTAGTTGCCGCCGGCCTTGATGAAGTCGATCAGCGCCTCGTAGCTGTCGATCGTGCGCGCCGCCTCGCCGCCCGAGCCGCCGAGGATGAACGCGGTGATCTTCGACTTCGAGATGATGTCGCGGTAGGTGACCGACACGTCGCCCGAGACGTCGACGCCGCCCGAGTACGCGAAGTCGAGGGCGGCCTCCATCTCCTCCGACGAGTACTCCGACTCGAAGGTGAAGACGATCATCCGGCCGTAGGTGATGCTCGCCACGTACAGCGGCGGGTTGGTGTCGCTCAGGCGGTCCTGGACGTCGCCCAGCGTGACCGCGTCGGCGAAGAAGTCGCTGGGCCGGGCCGGCGCGTCGAGGTCGACCGTGTAGTAGGCCTGCGTGTACTTCACCAGGTAGCGGCTGCGGGTCTGCTGCGAGCTCCAGTCGAACGAGGCGCTGATGTGGCCGGCCGAGCCCAGCCACGACACCTGCGCGCCCAGCGCCAGCGCCAGCTGCTCGTCGGAGTGCACCGCCTCGATCTCGGAGTAGATGTTGGCCGGGGTGGCGCCGTCGAGCTCGCTGTCGAGGATGCCGGTCAGCGCGTCGCGGTACGACGACAGGCTGGGCGCGTCGAGCGTGGCGCTCTTGGTGCCGTTGAGGTTCTCCAGCCCGATCGAGATGGTCAGCGGCTTGCGCTCGAAGCCGACCTGCGCGAACAGGCCCGAGTACACCGACTCACCGGCGACGATCGCGCCCGGCCACAGCGAGTCGGAGTTGGCGGCGTAGGCGACGATGCGATCGAACTGGCGGGTCTCGGACAGGTTCTGGCTGATGCACTGGTAGTCGCCCTCCTGCTGCGGGCCGGAGCTCGGGCCCTCGGCGACGCCCGGCGGCGTGGTCGGCAGCAGATCGAGCGACCGGATGTAGTCGTCGATGGCGTTGGCCTGGCTGAGCGAGTCGACCACCGGCGACTCTCCCGCACACGCAGCCACGGACAGGGCGAGGAACGGTCCGAGAAGGGCAAGGCGCATGGTCGGACCATGAAGCAAGGGCCTTGCCAGGTGGCCTGACCAGGAATTCCGATGCGTTGCATACAGTTGGCTAGTGGGGTCGCCAGTCCGCTGGAAGATCGATCAGCCGCGATCACTGGAGCCTGGTGTCTCCAGTGCCCACCGCCGGTTGCGGGGCCGACGCCCCAGCGCGCCACGGGTTGCGGGCGCGGGCGCGGCGCGATCACCATGCGGCGGTGACGCTCGCGCTCTTGCACGGCTTCGGGCACACCCCGGCCTCGTGGGCCGAGGTGCGGGCGGCGCTGCGCACGCCGGCGGTCGAGTGTCCGCTCCCCGGACACGATCCGCGGTGGCCGGTGGCCGCCGGCTGGGACGCGACGATCGCGGCGCTGGCCGCGCGGGTGCCGGCCGACGCGATCGCGGTGGGCTACTCGCTGGGCGCGCGGCTGGCGCTGGGGCTCTTGGCGGAGGGCCGCGTGCGGGCGGCGCTCCTGATCGGCGTGAACCCGGGGCTGGCGGATCCGGCCGAGCGCGCGGCGCGGGTGGTGGCCGACGCGGCGTGGGCGGCGCGGCTGCGCGCCGAAGGGACCGCGGCGTTCCTCGCCGCCTGGGAGGCGCAGCCGATCTTCGCCACCGCCGCGCGGGCGCCAGCCGCGATGCGCGCTCGCCGCCGGGCGGCGCGGGCGGCGCTCGATCCCATCGCGCTCGCCGACGCGATGACCGCGCTGGGCCTGGGCGCGATGCCCGACCTCGCCGACGCGCTGGTGGCGCGCGCCGATCGCGCCCGGCTGATCGTCGGCGCCGACGACGCCAAGTTCACCGCCATCGCCGCGGCGCTCGCGGCCCGCGCGCCGGCGCTGGACCCGACGGTCATCGCGCGCAGCGGCCACGATCCGACGCTCGAGCACCCGACCGCGCTGGCGGCAGCGATCGACGCGCTGGTCGCGGCACTGGGCTGACCGATCAGCGCACGTCGACCGTGGCGGTGGCGGCGCGGCACGACGGATCGCAGTCGAAGCCGTCCCAGCGCAGGTTCGAGTACCGCGGCGCCATCGTCGCGTCGGCGAGCACCGCGCCGTCCTTGGCGATGGTCACGCGCACCGACGCGGGCGCGCCGCTGATCATGATCGGCCCCATCGCCGGATCCGGCGGGCCCGCGCACTCCAGCGACAGCTCGCGCTCGTGGGCGCAGCGGGCCGGGCGCACGTGGGGCGGCGGCGCCGCGCGGGTGACGTGGCAGACGAGCGTACCGAGGTCGGTGGCGACGGTGAGGTCGTACGCGCCGTAGGTCCAGTCGCCGGCCTTGGGCAGCTGGATGGTCAGGCCGCTCGAGCACGCCTGCATCGGGCAGATGTCGGGCATGTCGTAGCCGTCGGCGCCGTCGGTGACGCCGAGGATCGAGATGCCGCCGACGCCGAGGCCGGCCGGCGTCGCGGTGTAGACGCAGCCGTCGATCGGCGCGACGGCGGCGGGCATGGCGGGCGTGGCGGGCGTGGCGGGCGTGGCGGGCGTGACAGGTGCGGCGGGCGGCGCCTCGGCGACGGCGACGGCCGCGGGGGCGCGCGGCGCGGCGACCTCGCCGCACGCGAGGAGGCTTGCGGGCAACGCCAGGAGCAACGGCAGGAGCGACGAGGATCTGGGGGCGAGGCGGCGGGGCATGGCGATGCAGACGCGCGGTCCGCGTCGACGCGCTATCGCCGCGCGCGCGTGAATGCCGCGCCGCCGGTCGCCGTCTGAGCCGGCCTGGCAGAGATCGCCCCGGGCGCCCACCGCGCGCCGCCGCGGGTGATACTCGGGCGATGGGGACCGCCACCGATGCGCGCGCGGCGCGAGCCGCGCTGGAAGCCGGGACCACGCCACCCGCCGAGGCGCTGGCCGCGATCGTCGAGCTGGCCCGCGGCGCGCCCACCCGCGGCCAGCGCACCCACGCCTACGGGCTGCTCGGCGATCTGGCCGGCCGCGCGTTCGGCGCGCCGTGGGAGGTGGCCGAGCGCGCCGCGTTCGCGCTGCTCGAGCTGGCCCGCGTCGTCGACGCGCCCGACGAGCGGCGCGCGCTGATCGTCGCGATGGGCCGCGGCTTCCGCAACGCGTGGCTCCTGCCCTACGTCCACCGCCGGCTGTCCGACGCCGATCCCGAGACCGTCGCGGCCGCGGCCAGCGCCGCCGGCGGCCTCGGCTTCGCCGCGCTCGAGGAGGCGGTCGCCGAGCTGATCACCGACGAGGCGCCGGCCGCGCTGCGGCTGGCGGCGATCGCCGCGCTCGGCCGCATGGGCTCGACCGGCGCCGCCGCGCGGCTGGTGCCGCTGGTCCACGGCGATCCGCGCGAGGCCGCCGCCGCGCTGACCGCGCTCACCGAGATCCGCTCGGGCGTGGCGATCGCCGCGGCCACATCGCTCCTGGCCGCCGAGCTCGAGCCCGAGGTCACGGTGGCGGCGGTGCGCTACCTCGCCGAGCTGGGCGCGAAGGAGGTGCTGCCGGTGCTGCGGCGGCTGGCCCGCGACGACGACGCCGAGCTGCGCACCGCCGCCAGCTTCGCGTCGCGCGCGTGGAAGGCCGAGCAGCAGAAGGACGCCGGCGAGCGGTTCCTGGTGCCGCTGACCGAGCGCGATCGCGCGGTGCGCGCGGCGCTGGCCCGCCGGCTGCGCACGCTGGCGGTCGGCGAGGTGCTCGAGCACGCCGACGTGCTGCTCGGCGAGGACGCCGAGGGCGTGGTCCAGGTGCTGGCCGAGCTGCGCGAGCCCGAGGTCACGAAGTACCTGCTCGGCCTGCTCGGCCGAGGCGCGCTGTCGGTGGTCGTGCGGTCGCGCGCCGCGCTGGCGATCGAGGCCAACCAGCCGTGGGAGCGCGAGGCGCTGGCCGCGGTGATCACCGATGACGCGCAGCCCGAGGCGGTGCGGGTGGCGGCGGCGCAGACGATGGGCGCGTTCGCCGATCTCGACGAGCTGTACGCGCGGATCGGCGGGCTGGCCAAGGCCGCCGCGCCCGGGCTGCGCGGCGCGTTCCTGTGGGCGCTGCAGCTGGCGGCGCGGCCGAGCAAGCTGGTCGGCGCGCCGCGCAAGCAGACCGTCGACGCGGTCAAGGCGGCGCTGGCCGACGCCGACCCGCTGGTGCGGCGGCGCGCGGCGTACGTCGCCGGCAACCTGGCGCTGACCGAGCTGACCGCGGCGCTGATCGCCACCGCCCGCGCCGACGCCGATGACGATCAGCGGATCGCGGTGTTCGTCGCGCTGGGCGAGCTGCGCGCGCCCGACGCCTTCGCCGACACCGTCGAGCTGGCCCGGAAGCTCGACGCCGCCGCCGGGCCGCGGGTGATCGTCGCGGCGCTGCGCGCGCTGTCGTCGATCGTCGGCGCGCACCCGTCGCTGCCGCTCGATCTGGGGCCGATCGCCGCCAAGGCCACCGGCTACCTCGGCCACGCCGACGCGCTGGTGCGCGAGGCCGCGGTGCGGGTCGCCGGCCTGGCCCGCGGCGCCGTGTCGCCGCCGGCGGTCGTGAAGCTGGTCGGCGATCCGTCGCCGCGGGTGCGCGCCGAGGCGTTCACCGCGCTGGGCCGGCTGGGCGCGCGCGACGCCGAGCCGCTGCTCATCGCCGCGTTCCAGGACGCCGACCCGGCGATCCACGAGCGCGCCGCCCGCGCGCTGATCGAGCTGGGCGGCCGGCGCGCCCTCGAGGAGGTGGTCGGCTACGTCGCCGGCGACGGCGACGACCAGGCCCGGGCCCACGTCGCCGCCCACCTGACGATCGCGCCCGGCGAGGCCGCGCACTTCTTGCCCCGGCTCGACGCGGCGCTGGCCCGGCTCGGCCCCGACGACGACGCCTACGAGCCGCTGCTCGCCGCCAAGCTCGAACTGCTCGAGGCCCGGGCCGGCGGCGCCGCCAGCCCGGGCGACGTCGACGCCGCGATCGTCGGCGCGTTCCCGTCGTTCGAGCACTTCATCAAGCTCAAGGGCTTCGACACGCTGGTGAAGAGCGTGCGCACCGCCGAGGCGCTGTACCGCTCGACCTCGAGCCTGGCCGACGCCGATCAGTCGCCGCCGATCGTGCTGTGGATGAAGGTGCTCGAGAACTACGTCCACGCCTGGCTGGGCCAGCGGCTGTCGACCGTGCAGCGCGAGCCGACCGCGCTCTTCGAGTACGTCGACCGCGTCGCCGGCGCCTGGGGCACCTACCAGCGCTACGTCGGCGACCGCTGGAAGGACCACGTCGAGATGGGCACCGCCAAGGTCGAGGTGCCGGCGCGCTCGCTGCCCAACACGCTGCGCGACTTCCAGGATCACAAGCGCAAGCGCCTCGACTCGCCGCTGTCGGTCACCGAGTGGGCCCGGCTGATGGTGTTCTTCGCGGTCGACCACGCGTCGGGCGTGAAGAACCTGTTCAAGCTGCCGACCAAGAACGGCGATCAGATCATCCGCCTCGCCCACCGGCTGCACACGCTGGCCGCGGTGCGCAACCTGGTCACCCACCGGGCCGCGGCGTCGGGCGCCACCCTCGACGCGTTCCGCAAGAGCTACTACCTGTCGTTCGAGGATCTGGCGCAGATGGCGTGACCGGCGCGGGCGCGGCCGCGATCCCACGTCTATATTGGGCGCATGTCGTCTCGTTCGCTCGCCGCGGCCGCCGTGGCGCTGTCTCTCGTCGCCTGCCGGCCCGCGCCCGGCGGCGGCGGCACCGCCGAGCTCGCCGCGCGGCTCGATCGCGTCGAGGCCCGCCTCGACATCATCGCCAAGACGCTGGGCGGCGAGTCCACGCCCGACGGCCCGCCGGCCAGCGATCCGGTGCGGCTGGCCCGGGTCGAGGCCAAGCTGGGCAAGATCGTCGCCTTCCTCAAGCAGGCGGTGCCGGCCGAGGTCGACGACAGCCGCACCTACGCCATCCCGGTCGATCCCGACGACCTGACGCTGGGCCCAGCCGACGCCGCGGTGACGATCGTCGAGGCGTACGAGTACCTGTGCCCGTACTGCGCGATGGTCGCGCCGACGATCGATCAGCTGCGCGCGCGCTACCCCAAGGACGTGCGCGTCGTCGGCAAGTACATGGTCATCCACGGCGAGCCGGCGCGCCCCGCGGGCCTGGCCGCGTGCGCCGCGGGCCGTCAGGGCAAGCTGGCGGCGCTGGGCCCGGCGCTGTGGGCGGCGATCTGGCCCACCAGCGGCCAGATCGATCGCAGCCAGGCCGAGGTCGCGGCGGTCGAGCAAGCGGCCAAGGCCGCCGGCGTGAACCTCACCCGCTACCGCGCCGACGTCGCCGATCCCGGCGCGTGCACCGCGTGGATCGAGCGCTCGGCCGCGACGCTGACGCAGTTCGGCGCCGGCGGCACGCCGTCGTTCTGGATCAACGGCAAGCCGTTCGACGGCCGCGACCTCGACGCGTTCAGCGACGCGGTCGAGGCCGAGCTGGCCGCGGTCAAGGCGTCGGGCATCGCGCCCGGCCGCTACTACCAGGAGGTCGTGCTCGGCAAGGGCGAGCCGGCCGCGGTGATGATCTCGCCGTTCGACTGAGGCGCGGCGGGCGGGCATGGCAGTGCCGTCCCACGTGGGATCGAGCCATGACGTTCCATGTGGGATCGGGCCATGACGTTCCACGTGGGATCGAGCCATGACGTCCCACGTGGGATCAGGCCATGACGTTCCACGTGGGATCAGGCCATGACGTCCCACGTGGGATCGAGCCATGACGTCCCACGTGGGATCGAGCCATGACGTCCCACGTGGGATCAGGCGGTGACGTCCCACGTGGGATCAGGCAATGGCATCCCACGTGGGATCGCGCCGGCGGCGCCTCAGCTCGCCGTGAGCTGCCGCTGGCACAGCGCCCACAGCCGCTCCTGCGCGGCGACGTCGTCGCGCCACTGGCAGGGGATGGCGCGGCGATCCTTGTAGAAGCCGGCGCTGCCGCCGACCTCCGGGCTGGCCGCCAGCCACACCAGCACGTCGCCGCCCATGCGCGGGCTGCGCTGGGTCAAGAACGCCAGCCGGTTGAGCACGCCCCACAGCCCGCGCTGGCGGTGCGCGATGTTGGTGCGCACGCCGCCGGGGTGCGCGACGTTGATCGTCGCGCCCGACCCGTCGAGCCGCCGCGCCCACGCCCAGGCCAGCATGCGGTTGGCCTGCTTGCTCTGGCGGTAGGCCTTGATGCCGTTCCAGCCGCGCCGCGACCGGTCGAGATCGTCGACGTCGAGGTCGCCGGCCATCGTCGACGCGGTGTAGACGATCCGGCCCCGGGCCGCGCGCACCGCGCCCTGCAAGCGCGTGGTCAGCGCCTCGTAGGCGAGCACGTTGGTGACCCACGCCTCCTCGAGGCCGTTGGAGGTCATGACCCGCTGGCCGGGGTAGCAGCCGGCGTTGTTGATCAGCACGTCGAGCCGCGGGTGCGCGGTCGCGAGCCGATCGGCCAGCGCCCGCACCTCGGTCAGCGCGCCCAGATCGGCGTGCTCGCCGACGAGGCGCGCGCGCACCGCGCCGCGCGCCACCAGCGCGTCGATCGCCGCGGCGGACTTGGCGGCGCTGCGGGCGACCACGGTCACGTCGGCGCCGAGCATGACCAGCTCGAGCGCCGCCTCGTGCCCGATCCCCGCGCTGGCGCCGGTGACGACGATGCGCTTGCCCGTGAGGTCGACCGGGATCGGCTCAAGAGGGCGTGACATCGCAGGGTTATAGCCCGCGGTGGAGAGCGACATTCCGGCGCATGTGACATCTCGCATACCCCAGGAAGTTGCGACTGCAGGTGAGTGCACGTCAGACTGCGTGCGTGCGCTGTCCACACCTGGGTGCCTACACGGGCGCCCTCGATGGATTCCCCAAGAAGGAGACAGGTATGAAGAACTGGAAGCTCGTCCTCGCCGCTACGTCGGCACTGTGCCTCACCGCTTCGCAGGCCCTCGCGCAGGAGGACCCCGAGGAGGGCGGGACCGAGGAAGGGACGACCGAAGGTGGTGAGGGTGGTGAGGGTGGCGACATGACCGCTACCACGAGCGAGACGCCGCCCGCCGCCGAGGAGGGTGGCGCGACCGGCGAGGCCCCCCCGATGATCCTGCCCAAGGGCAAGCTCAGGGTGGACGTCTCTCTCAACGTGAACCTCTCGAAGGACTTGGTCGCCAAGCCGATCAACATCACGCCCGACGTCTGGTACGGCGTCGCGCCCAAGCTCGAGGTCGGCCTCGCCCACTCGAGCTACGGCCTGACCGGCTTCTGGGGCCTGGACTCCACCGGCGGCGGCCTGTGCGTCACTGGCGAGGACAACGGCTGCGCCAAGTTCTACGACGGCCCGGTCGGCGTGCTCGCGCACTACGCGCTGGTCGAGGGCGACCTGACCGTCGCCGCCGACGGCGGCGTCGTGATCGGCTCGCTCGACCCGTTCGAGCTGTCGCTCAAGGCCGGCGTGCGCGGCGTCAAGGCGATGGACAAGCTGATGATCGGCTTCGCGCCGTTCATCGCCCTCGGCCTCACCGAGCGCGACGCCGGCAACAAGGAGGTCATCGGCGTGCCGGTCGACGTGAACTACATGGTCAACGAGAAGATCGGCGCCGGCGTGCAGGTGGGCATCTTCGGACCGCTCGACGGCTTCGGCGACGCGTTCATCGTCCCGCTCTCGCTGGCCGGCATGTACCAGGTCAACGAGAGCATCACCGCGGGCGCGTCGTTCACGCTGCTGCGCGTTGCGGGCGGCGCGGACGGGAACGCGACCGACGGCCGCGGCCTGAGCGTCTTCGCCAGCTGGCACAACTGAGGCACGACCGCCGCTGACGATCCGATCGTCCGCCGCGTCGTCCTCGACGGCGCCGTCCTCCGGGTCGGCGCCGTCGTCGTTTTCGGCCGCGTGCGCTCAGTAGCGCTGCGTCTCCTCGCGGCGGGTCTGGTGGTCGCAGCCGACGCAGCGGCCGGTCCAGGTCCGGCTGCGGCCGCCGGTTCGACGGCCGTCACGGTCGACCCCGTCGAACATGATCTCCGCGGGCGGATCTTCGGCCAGGAGGTGCGCGCCGCACCGGTCGCAGCGGCGGAAGGTCTTGCCGGCGAACGGCGCGGCAGGCGCGACCGTCGCGGCGGCGCGCAAGATCGCCCGGGCGAGCGCGGTCGCGTCGGCGGGGCGCGCGGCGGGGTCGGCGGCGCGGGCCGCGGCCACCAACTCGGCCCACGCCGGCATGTCGGCGTGGTGCGGCGGCTCGCGGAGCGTCGCGGCGAGGAACCCGGCCAGCGCGAACACGTCGGCGCGCGGCGTGGCTGGGCCGCCGGCGCGCTGCTCGGGTGCCAGGTGCTCGGCATCGCCGTCCGGCGGCGAGGGGTGTCGGTAGGGACCGTCGGCGGCGGCGGACGCCGGCACCGCGGCGGCGAAGCACGGGCCACCGTCGCGGGCCGCGCCGGGCAGCAGGTGCCACGGGTCGAGCGCGCCGTGGGCGCCCCCGGCGGCGTGCAGCCGGCCGACTCGCTCGCACAGCGCGTGGACCGCGGCGGGCGAGTCGACCATGAACCCGGGCGTCAGCGCCGGGACCCAGGTCCCGCGGCGCGGCGCCAGCGCCCAGGCCAGGACCGGCGTGCCGTCGACGTCACGGAGGAGCTCGACCTCGGCGATCACGCCGCCCTGCACATGCGCGGCCGACGAGGCGGCGCCATAGGCCGCGAGCGCGTCGTCGTCGAGGGGCCGGCGCTCGAGGCGATCGAGCACACCCGCCTCGGTGTCGTAGCGGGTGCCCCAGGGCACGTCGCCCAGTCGCCGGAGCAGCCGATGGCGGCCGATCGTGGTCCCCACCTGCGGATCGGCCGGGTCGGGCGTCCACGCCGGCGGCGGCGCGGGTGGCGGTGCCGGTGCGGCCGGCCGCGCGCGCGCCGTCCTGAGCACGACCGCCAGCGCGAGCACGGCGAACAGCGTCAGCATGACGACCAGGCCGAACACCGCGGCCGCCGCCAGCCGCGGCAGGTGGCCCATCGCGACGACGCCGGCCGCGGCGAGGACAGCGAGCACGACCGGGATCGCGATCATCCTCCACCGTCTCGCGGGTCGCGCCACCGCACGAGCGTACACACGGGACGAGCGCCCGCGCGCATTGATCGCGCGGGCGCGAACGAAAGAGGGCACGATCTACCCATGGCCGAGTCGTCAGCGCCGGCGGGGCACCGCCACTGGGTCACGCTGGAGGATCCATACGACCGCGACGCGTACCGGCTGGGTCCGTTCCCCACGCTCACGGCCGCGCTCGAGTTCTGCGACGCGCACAACGGCGCGCAGCTGAAGGCGCCGCCGGCGCCGCTCGACGACGCGTTCGCGCCGACGGCGGTCGGCGTGTGGTCGCTGGCCACGTGCGCGGGCTACGAGGTCGGCGCGCGCTTGCGCGCCATGCTGCGTGATCCGTCGACGATCCCGCGCGACGACGCCGCCACGCTCCAGGCTCGCCACGGCGCGCGCACCGAGACCGACTGGCGCCTCGACCGGGTCGCCGCGGCGACGGTCGACCGCTGCTGGTGCGCCGAGCTCCGGGCCGGGGTCGCCCCCGCCGCGACCGAGGATCAGCTCGAGGGCTACCTGCGCCACCACCTCCGGCCCGACGGCCGGCTGCCCGACACCCAGCCGAGCGGAGGCTCGCTCGATCTCGGCCGCTGCGCTTGGTGTGAGGGCACCGTCGCGCACCTCATGGTCGAGGTCGAGGAGCTCGAGACGATCGTCCACCACTACTACACCCCGATCAGCGCGGCCGAGCGCGCCGCGCTCGCGGCCGCGACCTACGAGGCGTGGGCCGCAGATCGCCCCGGGATCTACTCGGCCCGCACCCACGCGCGCGCGTACCGGCGCGCAACGATCGGCACGGCCCGCCTGCAGGGCTGGTCGCCGGCCGACGCCGCCGCGCCGGCGCAGGCCGAGGTCCAGGGCTGGTTGTTCGAGGCCGAGCGCGGCGACAGCCGGTTCTTCGTCCCCGACGACGGCTTCGTGGTCGTCGGGCGCGACCCGGGATGCGACGTCTGCGTGCTCAACGACGACGTCGCCGCGACCGCGCTGCTGGTCGATGGCATCAACGGCAAGGTCAGCGTCGACCAGCTCAGCCCGACGCCGCTGGCCATCAACGGGGTGCGCGGCACCGCGACCGAGCTGCAGGACGGCATGCGCCTGCGCCTCGCGATCGACGTCGAGTACCGGACCACGCCGTTCGCGGGCACCCGCCTGCGCCACCGCGCGCTCCGCGCCGACGACGTGCGCCGGTTCGCGTCCGCGCTCGGCGCTCAGCTCGCGGCGCTGCACGCCCAGGGCCTGGTCCACGGCGCCATCACGCCCGACCAGGTGCTCGTCGATCACGCCGGCCACCCCTGGCTGCTGGTCCATCGACCCGCGCGGGCGGGGGCCAGCGCGGCCGACGCAGATCCCGAGCACCAGGCGCCCGAGCTCCGGGCCGGCGGCCCGCTGACGGCCGCCGCCGACGTGTACGCGCTCGGGACGCTGCTCGTCCCCGCGCTGCGCGACACCGCGACAGACCTTGGGCTGGTGGCGTTCGTCGGTCAGCTCATGCAGCACGATCCGTCTGCGCGGCCCGCCGCGTGGACGCTGCGGTGAGCCGCCGACGGGGACGCTGGTTCACGCCTCGGCGTCGTCCGTCGCCTCCTCCGCGTCTTCCTCCGCTTCGTGGTCCTCGTCCGCGGCCTCTTCCTCCGCACGCACGTGCGCCCGCGGGTCGAGGTTGGACTCACCCGCGGTGAACGCGGCCGCGGCCCGCGCGACGATCGCCTGCGCCAGCGTCGCGAACGTCGAGGTCGCTGACGGCGGGGGCTCATCGTACGGCGGGCCCTGGGTGTGGGCGAACGCGGTCGCGACCACGATCACCTCGGCGTCGGCGCGGCCGACCGCGGCGACCGCGGCCGCCGGCGCCGGCCACACCGTCGCCGCGGGATCGCGCAGCAGCGCGCGCACCCGCGCCACCTGCGCTGGCGCGCCGTCGATCTTGGTCCAGTAGTCGGGCAGCTCGCACAGCCCGGCGTCGGCGGGGTCGGCGGCGTAGCGCTCGCCGAGCGCGTGGCCGAGCTCGGTCAGCGCCACCGCGGCGTCGGCCTTGAGCCCGCACGGCAGATCGTCGGCGTAGGCGTAACGCTGGATCTTCAGCGTGCCGCCGTAGCCCTCGAGGCGCTCGATCACCACCACCCAGTCGTCGCCCGCGACGGCCCGCGCGGCGATCAGCCGCAGCGCGTGGTACTCGCGCGACGGCCCAGCGCCGGTCGCGAAGCGCGGCCACGCGTCGTCGTCCTGGGCCGCCCAGTGGTCGAGGCAGGCCAGCACGTGCGATGGCGCCAGATCGGCGATCAGCCCCGCGCGCGCGTAGAGCTCGCCCGCGGTCGCCGCGCCCAGCGCGTCGCGCAGCCAGCCGAACACCCGCCGGGCCTGCGGCGCGCCCCAGGTCTGCAGGAACGCCAGCGCCGCCGCGTCGCCACCGGCGGCCAGCCGCCCGAGCTCGACGAACCCGACCTGCGGGTGGGCCGCGACCCACGCCGCGAACAGCGCGCTGGCCTGTTCGTCGGGCGTGCCGCTGCCCCCGGCCTCGTCCCAGCCGGTGGTGTCCCAGACGAAGCGGAACCCGGCCGGCGTCCCGACCGCCAGCACGGTGGTGCGCAACAGCGGCGTCGGCGCGGCGATCACGCCATCGGCGCGCGCGCGGCTGGCCACGATCGCCAGCGCGCCGTCGCCGTAGCGCTCGGCCAGCGCGCGGTTCGCGGCCGCCGAGCGGGGCCCGTCGGCCAGGTCGAGGCGCCCGAACACCGCGGCCGCGGCGGCGGCGGTCGGCAACGACAGGAGCGCCGCCCACACGCGATCGTGATCCCACACCCAGGCGTCGCCGACGTAGCGGCCCTCGCCGCGGGCCAGCGACGTCGCGGTCGCGCAGATCGCCTGCGCCTCCGCGAGCGGCATCAGCCCGCGATCGTCGACCGCCTCCCCCGCCTGGCGCATCGCCGCCGCGACGAAGCCGGCGCTGGTGTCGACGTGGTACTCGGTCCACGGCAGCGCGAACTCGCTCGCGCACACCGCGTGCAACCGCCAGTCGAGGTTGGAGTCACCGGGCTCGAACCGCGCCGGGTCGCGGGCGATCACCGCGTCGATCAGCGATCGCATCACCGGCGACTCGGCCACCCCGATCTGCCACGGGTGCTCGTCCTCGTCGGCGGCCGCGTAGCACGGGTGCTGGTACGCGTCGGCGACGAACAACACCTCACCGTCGGGCAGGCCGCTGGCCCCCAGCGCCTCGTCGGCTGGTGGCCAGTAGCAGCCGGGGTGCTCGGCGAGGTACGCGCGGATCGCGATGGCGCGCGCCGACCAGCTGCCGTGCTCGGTGTTGCGCCCCGGCCGCAGGTCGTGGCGCGCGAAGATGGACTCGTCGATGCGCAGCGCGCCGGCCGGCCCGGTCGCGATCGATCCGCGGAACACCGGCGCGTCGTCCTCGCCGGCCAGCTCGAAGTCGAGGCCGTGGAACTGATCGAAGTCGAGCCCGTTGGTCGTGTACGGGCCGTAGGCGTAGCGCGCGATCTGGAACATGTCGGGGTCCGAGCCCTGCATGCGCTCGAACACGATCGCCCAGCCGTCGCCCTGGGGCGCGCGCACCGCGATCACCCGCTGGCCGAAGTACTCGAGGCGCCCGTCGACGTTGGCGTGGAACACCGGCCACGACTGCTCGCTGGCGGCCCCGAGCTCGGCCAGGATCGCGTCGATCGACACCGCCGTCGGCAGGTCGAGCGCGGCGACCAGCCCGCCCTCGCCCACCGCCGCCAGCCGCGCCGCCACGTCGGTCGGGGCCTTGGCCGCCAGCGCCCGCAGCGCCGCCGCCGCCCGCGCCGAGGTCCGCGCCCGAGCCGCCAGCCGCGGGTACGCGACGTCGGGGTGCCGGCGGGTCCACGCCAGCACGAGGTCGAGCGCCGCCGCGTCGAGCGCCGCGCGATCGTCGGGCACCGGCGCGCGGCTGAACACCCACGCGGTCATCGACCCGCCGTCGGCGAGCACGCCGTCGACGTCGAGGAGGAGGTCGAGCGCGCCGGGGTCGTCGAGCTCCATCACGCACGGCAGCACGCACCACGGGTGGTTGGTGAGCACGCCGTTGCCGACCCGGGTGCGCAGCCACGCCAGCGCGCCGGCACCATAGCGCTCGACGAACGCGACGTTGGCCTTGCCGCGCGGCGGCATCTGCCAGTCGAGGTGCGCGGCCGCGGTCGCCAGCTCGGCGCCGTCGCCCAGGCTGCACAGCGCGGCCCACACCGCGTCGAGGTTGTCGCGATCGACCACCGTCGTCGCGGCGATCGTGGCCCGCGCCTCGGCCAGCGGCACCAGGCCGCGCTCGTCGAGCGTGGCGGGGTCGCGGTCGGCGTCGCTGATGGCGCTCTCGAGTGACATGGCAGCTCCTGGCAGGTCGTCCGCGCAGGCAGAGCCGCGCCGCGACCGGATGTGACCGCCGCGACGTCGATTCCCCTGCGCCCCATGCTACCGAGCCCCCGCCGCCGCGGCCAGAGCGCCGCCGGGTCGCGAGCGCCACGGTGATGCCGTTGCGCTCGAGGTCGCTGGCCAGCCCGGTTGACCCCGAGCGGCGGGTCACCCCCGATCGAGCACGCGCAGCTCGATCTGCCCCAGGCCCAGCCGCAACTGACGGGTCTTGGAGCGTCGCTCCACGAGGCCCGCCGCGTCGGCCACGCCGTGGCCAGCGAGCGCCGTGCGGGCTCGGTGGATCATGATGTAGATGTGGTTGTCGGTCGTGCGCAGCATCTCTAGCAGCTCGTCCTGGCGGATCCAGCCCTGCTCGCCCTCGGGCATGCGGGCCGCCTGATCGGCCAGCCGCCGGCGGGCGAGCAACAGCAGCAAGTAGTGATGCGCCCGGGCGCCCAGGTCGAGGTGCTGGTCGCCGCACCGCGCGACGGCCTCCACGTACTCCTCGTCGCGGCTGTACGCGAGCTGCAGGCGCAGGCGGCCGAGGGCCAGCGCCGACGGATCGTCCTGCCAGGTGCCCGGCTCGGCGTCGGGCAGGTGCAGCCGCCACGGCACGCCGTCGGCCAAGACCAGGATCTCACGATCCTCGACGGGGCGCACGCTGCCTTGCTGCTCGGTGACCCAGGCGCCGTCGGCGCGATAGACGGCGTGTTCGGGCGCGTCGGGCCCGGGTAGCACCAGGTACCCGCCCTCCGCGATCCGCTGG
Source organism: Myxococcales bacterium (assembly GCA_016707895.1). Classification (GTDB taxonomy): domain Bacteria; phylum Myxococcota_A; class Polyangia; order Haliangiales; family Haliangiaceae; genus UBA2376. Next base: position 261,814 of record JADJGV010000011.1, read on the forward strand.
CGATCGGCGTTGACCTCGACCGCCATCAGGCGGGGCGGCGCCGCGTCATCGAGCACCCAGGCCTCGTCCTCCCGCCCGAACACCAGGCGCGCGCCAGCCACCACGACCGCCTGGGCCCCGACGTCGAGGCGCCGCCCGTCGAGCGAGGTGCCGTTGCGGCTGCCGAGGTCGCGGACCAGCCAGTCGGCGCCGTTCCACTCGAGCAGCGCGTGCCGGGACGAGACGTCGCGCCCGCGCGACACGAGGTCGCAGCTGCGCGACCGACCGACGAGACATCGCGCCGGCAGCTCTCGTCGAGCGGTGGTTGAGGCGACCGTGCCCACGGCACGATCCTAGACCAGGATCGAGCTTCCGACCGCGGCGTGTCCGCGGCTATGCTGGGGTGAACCGATGGGGGACCGGGTACCAACCGCGAGCACGTTCGACGCGCCCGCAGTGCTCGAGGGGGACCCCGCCGGGCCGCGCGACGCGACCGCCGGCGAGTTGCTCGGCGTCGGCGCCCGGATCGGTCGCTACGTCATCGAGGCTCACGTCGGCGCGGGCGCCATGGGGCGGATCTACGCGGCCCACGATCCCGAGCTCGATCGCAAGGTCGCGATCAAGCTCCTCCGGGCCGAGCGCGACGACGAGGTCGGCCGCGATCGCTTGCTGCGCGAGGCGCGGGCCCTGGCCCGGCTCGCGCACCCCCACGTCGTGGCGGTCTTCGACGTCGGCGCCGTCGGCGATCGGGTGTTCGTGGCGATGGAGTACGTGGCGGGGACGACGCTCACGCAGGTGCTGGCGCGGCGCCGCCACGCCTGGCGCGAGGTGCTGGCGCTGCTGACGCCGGTCGCCGCCGGCCTCGCGGCGGTGCACGCGACCGGTCAGGTCCACCGCGACGTCAAGCCCGACAACATCATGCTCGGCGACGACGGGCGCGTGCGGCTCATGGACTTCGGGCTCGCCTGCGTCCCCGCGCCCCACGATCCAGACATCGCGCTCGAGGCCACCCAGCCCGGTCGTGGCCACGCGCTCGACCCGGCGCCGCTGACCCAGACCGGGATGTGGATCGGCACGCCCCCGTACATGGCACCGGAGCGGTGGCGTGGCGACGCCGCCGACGCCCGCAGCGATCAGTTCGCCTTCTGCGTGACCCTGTGGGAGGCGCTGTACGGGTGCCGGCCGTTTCCAGGGCGAGGGCTGGCGGAGCTGGAACGGACGATCACCGGCGGCACGGTCTCGCCCCCGCCCGGCACCGGCGACGTCCCGCGCTGGCTGCAGCGGGTGGTCGCGCGCGGGCTCGCCGTCGATCCCGCCGACCGCTATCCCAGCATGGACGCGTTGATCGAGGCGGTCGGGCGCGGGCGGCGCTGGGCACGCGCGCGATGGATCGCCGCCACGCTCGGCCTCGCGGTCGCGGCGACGGCGGGCATCGGCTTCGCCGCGACGCGGGCGCGCCCACCCCGCCAGATCCCGCCGCTCCCCGCCCCGCTCGCGCATTGCGAGGCCGACGAGGTCTGCATCAAGAACTGGTTCCCGGTGCCGGTGTGCGGGCGCGCCGATGGGGACGCGGCCGGTGAGAGTCGACCGTGCACGCCCGGATCGGACGACCCGTGTCCCGGCCGCGAGGTATGCGTGGCCGTCCGCGACTCGGGCCGATGCCTGCCGGTCTGCGAGGTCCAGGACGATCGACCGGCATGCGCGCCGGGTTGTTACAACCAGCAGTGCGCCGGCAAGTTCGACTTGTGCTCGCGCGAGGTGGGCGCCTGCCGCCCGGTCCCCTGTACCACCGACGCAGACTGCGTCAGCGTCGGGGCCTGCGACTTTCCCTTGCGCGGCGGGGCCGGGTTCCGCTGCGACGCCTCGGCCGGGCTGTGCGCACGCGCAGGATCCAGCGACGGACGGTCGGCGCCCGCACCGTAAGGACGCGGTAATGGCGCGCGGCCCCACCGAGGCGATAGGTAGGAGGCCGCTCGTCGTCCACCCACGCCTCGGAGAACAGATCCATGAAGTTCAATCGTCGTCACGCGTTCCTCGCCGTCGGCGCCCTCGGCCTGACCGGCTTCGTCGGTGGCGCCTGGGCCGTCATCGCGCCCGGCAACGCCGGGTTCCCGGCGGCCGACGGCAAGTTCTACGCCTGCCTCGATACCAGCTCGCGGCGGATCCGCATGGTCGACCCGGCGAGCTCGCTGCGTCGAGACGAATGCCAGGCCGACGAGATCCTGATCTCGTGGAACCAGATCGGACCCACGGGGCCCGCGGGCGTGCCCGGTGCACAGGGACCGGCGGGCCCGGACGGTGCGGCTGGTCCGCAAGGGCCGGCCGGGCTCGACGGCGTGGCCGGGCCGATGGGCCCGATGGGCCCGGGGGGCGTCCCCGGTCCCCAAGGGCCGGCGGGTCAGGACGGCGCGCCGGGACCCGTGGGCGCGACCGGAATGACCGGTGCCGTCGGGCCGATGGGGCCGATGGGGCCGATGGGGTTCGCCGGTCCCCAGGGTGCCGACGGCGCGGTCGGCGCGCAGGGGCCCAGGGGCCCAGCCGGCGTCGACGGTGCGCCGGGTGCACAAGGACCTGCGGGCCCGCAGGGCATCGCCGGCGTCGCCGACGGCGCGCAGGTGATCCTCAACGGCAACGCGGCGCAGGCCGGCGACTTCAACATCACCGGCACGGGCACGATGGCCAGCGCCGTGATCAACGGCGGTCAGCTGCGACTCGGTGACCAGGACCTGACCGCGGCCGCGCTCCAGACCCTGGTCGCCGGCGGCAACGCCGACGCGCTGCACACCCACGCCGGCGCGGCCAACCCCTGGGTCCAGGTGACCACGTGGGCCACGCCGCTCTCCGACATCGTGGCTGTCATCGGCCAGTACCCGCCCGTTCAGTACCAGTGGGGGATCGAGGTCGATCGTCAGGTGCTGGTGGCGGGCGCCGTCAATGCGAGCTTCACCCCGGTCGTGCCGATCGCGTTCAGCGGGCTATTCGACTCGCCCACCGGGACCGCCGGATTCGCGTTGAAGAGTGACGAGTTCCTCGCGGACGAGTCCACCGTCGACGACTTGGTGGCGAACCCCGTCTTCGTGACGGCCCACAGCCGCTCCATGTACCAGCCCGCCCGGACGTGCGCCAACGTGGCCAACGGGCTCTACTACGCCTTCTGGAGGAAGTTGCCGAACGGGACCACCGAGCGCTACGACGAGGGTTGCGGGGGCCTGACCTTCTACGTCCGCAGGCTGTGACCGTCGTGCGCCGCTGGTTGGTCGTCGCCGCCTGTGCGCTCGCCGTGCCGACCGCGGCGCGGGCCGAGCCGGTCGTCTACCAGCCGCAGCCGACCACGGTCGGGTGCGCGGCGGCGGCGGCGGCCATGGTCGCCAGCCACCTCGGCGTCGCCACCGACGCCCGCGAGCTCTTGCGCACGCTGCCGGTGTTCGCCGACGGCGTGTCGATCTACGACGTCGAGGTCGAGCTCGAGCGCCGCGGGCTGCGGGCCGCGACCTGGTCGAGCGACGCACGTGAGCTGCGGGCGCTGCTGGCCGCCACGCCGGTGATCATCGCAGTGACCGACGGTCGCAAGCACACGGTGGTCGCCACCGGCTTCGATCGCGACGGCCTCGACGTGCTCGATCCCGGCGCGCCAGGCCGCAGGCGGGTCGACTGGGACGAGCTCGCGCGGACCTGGCCGGCCGCTGGCTTCCAGGTGCTGGTGGTGTGGCGCCCATCGCAGCCGCCGACGCTGTCGCCGCGGCTGTTCGCCCGGGCCGTGCGCGCCGACGGGGTGTATCGCCGCGAGGCCCGGCGACGGCGCGCGCGTCGGTGACCACGCGGCCGGGTCCGCAGGTGGCGCCTCGAGTGGCCAGGTCACGCGACCCGGGCCGACGCGGCTAACCGATCAGCCAGGCCAGCCGCGCCGCCGGCCAGCCGCGCCGCGCCGCATCAGCAAGGTCCGGAGATCAGTGGGCGCCCGCGCCGCGCCAGCCCGGCACGGACCGTGCTCATGGTCGCCGGCAACACCCATGAAGACTCAGACCCTGCTTCGCTTCACCTTCGGCGCCCTGATCGGGGTGACCGCGTGTACGGACATCGATGACGGCAAGCGCGCGGAGAGCGACGTCAAGGGCGGCGCCGACGGCAAGGCCGAGGCCTGGGGGTCGGCCGACAACCCCGCCCTGTTCAGCGAGTCGCTCGAGTTCCGCATCGCCGAGCTGCCGATGGCCGGCCAGGCGACCAACGTCCCGTGGGCCGGCAACTACTGGCCGGTCTACAAGGACAGCATCAACGACAAGTGGGCCGGCGCCAGCTCGGAGTCGCCGTCGACCAAGTACGGCCGCGCGTTCAACGTCACCGGCGTCGAGGACGCGGTGTCGCGGTACCACGGCATCGACGCCCAGTCGTCGCGCACCGCCTGCACCACCGACGCGCAGTGCAACGCGCAGATCGGTGAGAGCTGCGCCATCCGCCCGGGCCAGACCAATGGCCGCTGCATCCCGACCTGGTGGGGCATCTGCCACGCCTGGACCCCGGCCGCGATCCTCCTGCCCGAGCCCAAGCACGCCGTCACCTACAACGGCGTCGACTTCAAGGTGCAGGACATCAAGGCGCTGCTCACGCTGGTCCACAACAGCACCAACACCAAGTTCGTCTCGCTCCGCTGCAACACCGACGCCCAGGGCACCCCGGGCATCAACTACGACAACTACGGTCGGCCGCAGGGCGGCGACGCCTCGTGCAAGGACACCAACCCCGGCACCTACCACCTCTTGCTCACCAACTACCTGGGCAAGCAGGGCGCGTCGTTCGCCGAGGACCGCACGTTCGACGACGAGGTGTGGAACCAGCCGCTGCGCGCGTACCGCATCACGGCGCAGACCGAGGTGTCGGCGCTCGAGGCCAACAAGCTGATCGGCGTGACCCCGCAGGGCGGCACCACCACCGAGCAGACCGGCTCGGTCGCCAAGAACGCGTGGGTCCAGCTCGGCACCTTCCCGGTGACCGCGAACTCGAACTTCACGGTCGCGATGACCGGCACCGGCGACGCCGACCTCTACGTCAAGTTTGGCGCTCAGCCGACCGCCGCCGCGTACGACTGCCGCCCCTACGGCGGTGACTCCAACGAGACCTGCAACCTGACGGTCCCGGCCGGCGCCACCCAGGCGTTCGTCGCAGTGCTCGGCTACAGCGACACCGCCGCGACCTACACCGCCAAGATCACCTCGGGCGGCGCGATCCCGACCACCTACGTCTTCAACGACAAGGCCGCGAAGCTCTACAAGGTCCACACCGACGTCGACTACATCTCGGAGTCGCCGGCCGGCACCGACGGCAACCTCGCCTCGACGATCGACCGCTACACCCACACCGACCGCTACGACTACATCCTCGAGGTCGACGCCGCGGGCAAGATCATCGGCGGCGAGTGGCTCGGCGAGTCGAAGAAGGCCCACCCGGACTTCGTCTGGCTGCCCTACAGCGTGCGCGGCAGCTCGGTGGCGGGCGGCAAGATCACCTACGCCAACGTGAAGGCCATCTACGACCTGTCGATGAGCGACGGCCAGCCGCCGGTCACCGGCGGTGACAAGGTGGTCGAGGAGTCGGGCGCGATCGCCAAGGCGGCGTGGAAGCAGCTCGGCCCGTACAACGTCGCGGCCGGCTCGACCCTGACCGCGGTGATGACCGGCGACGGCGACGCCGACCTCTACGTCCGCAAGAGCGCGGCGCCGACCGCCGCCAGCTACGACTGCCGCCCCTACCGCGACGGCACCAACGAGGAGTGCTCGATCGTCGGCCCGGCCACCGTCTACGTCGGCGTGAACGGCTACGCGGCGACCTCGAACTACGCCCTCAAGATCACCTACAAGGAGGGCACCGGCGCCCCGCCGGTCGAGCCGCCGCCGGCCACGGTCGTCCACCTCGACACCACCGGCTCGGTGGCCCAGGGCGAGATGAAGCTCTTCACGATGAACGTCATCGCCGGCAAGAAGATCGTCATCCGCACCACCGCGCCGAGCGACGTCGACCTCTACATCATGATGGGCGCGGCCCCGACCACCAGCGCGTACACGATGAAGGCGTACACCTCGTCGGGCAACGAGACCATCGCGTACACGCCGACCTCGAACGGCACCCTGCAGATCGGCGTCCACGGCTACGCGGCGTCGACCTTCACGCTCAAGACCGCCAACAACTGAGCTCCAGCCACCGATGTCGGTGCGACGGCCCGGGCGACCGGGCCGTCGGCATTTTCGGCGGCGATCAGCGCGAGCGGGTGAACCACCGGGCGTCGGGCGGGGCCGGCAGCGGCAGCGCGTCGATCCACACCCCGGCGCCAGCCTGCGCGCGGAAGCCGGCGTAGCTGGCGATCGCCGAGGTGTCGATCACCGCCAGGTGGTCGAGCGGCAGGCCGGCGACGTCGAACGGCGCGGGCAGCGTCGGCAACGTCACCGCGGTGGTGTCGGGCGGGGCGATCACCCGCCAGGCCGCCACCACGTTCTCGAGCGCGTCGACCTCCTGGAAGTCGACGACGACGGCGTCGGGGGTGCCGGCGCCGTCGGTGGTCCAGGTGACGGTCGCGCCGGCCTGGCTCGGCGTCGTGACCTCGGGCAAGGTCGGCGTCACGTCCACCGGCGCGGCCTCGGTCAGCGTCGGCCGCAGCGCGATCAACTGGTCGCGGTCGAACACGCTGGTGCCGAGCGTCACCTCGAGCGCGGCCGTGTCGCCGTAGCCGGCCGGCGCCGGGAACGCCCCCTGCGCCGCGCCGCCCGCGACCGCGACGTTGAGCAGCGTGGCCTGGTGCGCGGGGGCGCCGCCGACCAGCAGGCGTCGGCGCAGCGTCGCCCGGCCGGCGTTCGGGGGCACGCCGACGAAGTCGACGGTGGCGGTGGTGCCCGCGACCCACGCGCCGGTCACCGCGAGCGGCACGCCCGCCGTCGGCGTCACCGCCGGCGCGATCAGGTACGCCAACCCGGCGGCGGTGCGCGAGGTCGCCAGCAGCGAGTGGGTCAGCCCGCACCCGCGCCCGAACGTCGCGGCGACGGTCGGGACGCCGGCAGTGCCGCGCAGGCACGGGCCGCCGACGGCGTAGCTGCTGGCGCCGCTGAGCGCTGGCAGCGTCACCGCCACCGGCTGATCGAGCGCGACGTCGCCCGGCCCGAAGACCAGGTCGTCGCCGTCCTCGACGGCGAGCATGGTCACCAACACCACGCCGTCCCAGCCCACGGTGACGCTGCCGCCGACCTCGACCGCGCCGACCACCACGCCGCTGGCGTCGGGCTGGGCCTGCCCCGTCAGGCTGCCGTCGGGGGCCACGAAGAACACCGTCGCCGTCGGATCGGGCGCACCGTCGCCGGCCTGGGACCGGACGTGGACCGTCACCGTGGCGAGCGCCGCGTCGGAGGACGGCGCGTCGACCGGGGCGTCGTCGAGCGCGGCCGCGTCGACGCGCGGGGCGTCGCCGGCCCCGGCGTCGGCGATCGGGGAGTTCGGCGAGTCGCAGGCCGCGAGGCCCAGGCACACCAGCACGCAGGCGCGGGAGCTCATGCACCGTAGGCCCGGCGCCGGCGGTTTGTGACCAGGCCGCGTCACGGCGCCACCGTCGCGGCGCGGATCACGTCGAGGGCGCGGTCGGGATCGCATCCGTAGATGCCGGCGCCCCAGGCGCCGTTGGCCTCGACCACCGCCCAGCGCCCGTCGGCGAGCAGGCCGACGTCGAGCGCCAGCGCCCGCGGCGTGGTCGCCGGCGCCTGGGCCAGGGCCTGCGTCGCGAAGGCGATCGCCGCGGCCAGCTCGTCGGCCGGCGCGGCGTAGTCGACGTCGCGGGCCAGCGCGCCGTCGCGCAGGTACGGCGACGCGGTCGCGACCTCGCCGTCCAGGCAGAAGCAGCGGTACTCGCTACGCCAGCGCACCGGCTCGGCGATCAGCACCGGCGCCGCCGGATCCAAGTCGGGCGGCAGCGCGGCGCCGCTGGCGTACACCGCCGCGGCGAACGACTTGTCGTTGGGCGGCTTCACGAACGCCGGCGCGGTCGACGCCCGCGCCGCCGCCACGGTCGCCAGCTCGATCCGGCGGTGGCGCAGCGTCGGCGACAGCGCCGGCAGCCAGTCGATCGGCGGCTCGAGCAGCGCGCGCCCGACCGCGGCGGCGATCGGCGGGCCGTACAGCGCCTCGACGTAGATCACCGCGTCGGGGTCGGGCAGCGGCGGCACGGTGATGCCGCGCGCGCGCACGACGTCCCAGCCGCGGGCGATCGCCACGCGCCACAACGCCTGGGCGTCCTCGGTGTGGCGCCCCGACAGGATCAGCGTCGTCATGGCGGTCAGCGTAGTACAGTCGTCCCATGTGGCGCTCCCTGCTCGGCCTCGCGGTGACGTCCGCGATCGTGGCGTGCGGCGACGGCAGCGCCCCGATCGACGCCGCCGCGATCGACGACGCCGCGATCGACGCCGGCATCGACGGCGCGGCCGTCGACTGCGACGGCGGGTGCGCCGGGGTCGGCGAGGCGTGTGGCAGCTCGGACGTCGACCTCGACGCCGGCGCCCGGACCTGCGCGCCGGGGCTGGCGTGCTGTTACCCGTGCGGCATCCCCGACTGCGTGGATCGCTGCGTGACGCCGTGCGCGCCGGGCCCCGGCTGCCAGGAGAGCGGCTGCCCGGGACCGTTCCCGTGAGCTGCGGGCGCGGCGATCGATAGGCCGCGCGCGGGTTTCGGCGATCGTCGCGACGCGCGGGAAGAAGCGCCGGGCCGTGCGTTCCGGTGCTGAACCATGGCGCACGACCTCGCGACCGCCGCGCTCGATCCCGATCTCTCGACCACCGCCGAGGCCCGCCGCACGCCGCCCGGCAAGGCGTCGATGACCCAGCGGATGCCGGCCTCGGCGCGCGCGATCGCCCGCGCGGTCGCCGCCGCGATGGCCCCGGCGCCCGACGCCGACGCCCACGTCGATCGCGCGCTCGGCGGGTCCGGCCAGCCGCTCCCCGACGGCGTACGCGATCGCTTCGAGCGCTCGCTCGGCGTCGATCTCGGCGGCGTGCGGGTCCACCAGGGCGGCGCCGCCGCGACCGCCGCCGCCGCGGTCGGCGCCCGGGCCTTCGCGTTCGGCGACGACGTGGTCATGGGCGCCGGCGAGTACGCCCCCGACACCGCCGAGGGCGCCCACCTGCTGGCCCACGAGGTCGCGCACACGGTGCAGCAGCGCGGCAGCGCCGCGGCGCCGCAGTACAAGCTCACGACGACGATGCCGGGCGACGCCGCCGAGGTCGAGGCCGATCGCGCGGCCGCGGCGATGGTCGCCGGCGATCCGTTCGCGATCGGCGCCGTCGGCACGTCGGTGGCGCGGATCGCCCGCTGGGCCGACGATCGCGGCGCGCGCGCGGTGCTCGCCGCGATCGAGCGCGCCGACCTGCCGGCGATCCGCCAGCTCATCCTGGCGCTCGAGACCGCGCGGGCCAGCAACACGCCGGCGGTCGAACTCGGCGACCGCACGATGCCGGTGGCGATCGCCGACCTCCACGAGCTCGAGGTCCGCGCCCGGGCCCGCTTCGCCACGCTCGACCACGCCGCCCCCGGCGCGCAGTCGCGCGACGGCGTCCCCGACGCGAGCCTCGACCACGGCCCCGCGCCGGCCAGCGCCGAGCAGGCCGACGGCGCGCCGGCGTCGCATTCGCCTGGACCGCAGGGCGGCGCCCACGGCCAGGGCTCCGGCCTGCAGATCCGCGAGCGGTTCCGTCAGGAGTTCGATCTGATGGCTGGCGGTCGCCCGCTGGCCGGCGGCTGGTTGACGCTGCGCAGCGCCCGCATCCGCATCGAGGTGTACGACGAGCAGACCCCCGCCGCCTCGGGCAACGGCGAACGCACACAGGTCGTCCTGCCGTCGCCGACGACCCGCCGGGTCCGCGCGGGTCGCCCGGCCGCCCCCGCGTCGGTCGGCGGCCAGGTCGAGTTCCCGCGATTCGCGCCCGGCGAGTGGCACGGCGCGGTCGATCACCTGCAGGCGCGCACCAACTTCGCGCCGTCGCTGTCGCTCGCGCGCGAGGGCGAGGTCATGACCGGGAACATCGGCGTCGGGACGGTGCAGGTCCGCGGCCGCCCCTTCGCGTGGGGGCCCGAGACCAGCTTCGAGTGCCCGATCCGGCTGATCGAGCGCGCCCGCAACGGCTCCTCGGGCGCCGCCGAGTGGCGGATCGCCGAGCTGCGGCCCACGTTCCACGCCGGCCCGGTCCAGCTCCCCGGCTTCGACTCGTTCGTGCGCGTGTCGCTCGAGCTGTCGCTCGGCCCGAACCTCGAACGCATCGGCGCCTGGCTCGCCGAGCACGGCGTCCAGGTCGGCAACGCCGTGGTGCGCCGCGCGGAGCAAGCGACCGCGAACGCCGCCGCCAACGCCACCGAGCACGCCGCCGAGCGCGGCGCCGCCAACACCGCCGAGAACGCCGCCGAGCGTGGCGCCTCCAACGCCACCGCCAACGCCACCGAGCACGCCGCCGAGCGCGGCGCCGCCAACGCCACCGCCAACGCCACCGAGCACGCCGCCGAGCGCGGCGCCGCCAACGCCACGGCCAACGCCACCGAGCAGGCGGCGCTGCGCGGCGGCGGCGAGGCGGCGCTCGAGGGCGGCGCCCGGGCTGGCGCGCGGGGCGTCGCGGCGCGCGGCGTCGCGGCGCTCGGCGCGGTCGCCGAGGTGCTCGGCTTCCTCGACCTGCCGCTGCAGGTGACGATCTGGAACGTCTGGATGTGGCACCACGCGTGGGAGTCGGGGCAGCGCGACGCCGCGCTCGCGCGACGCGTCCAGCACGACCTGTTCGACTGCTGCATGTCGTACGCGCAGGTGATGACCGGCGGCGCGCCCCGCGGTGGCCGCCCCGGCGCCGACGGTGCCCACGCGGCCGAGCAGCGCATCGCGCGGGCGGTCGCCGCCGGCTACACCCGCGAGCAGATCTTCGAGGCCACGCGCACCTACCAGTTCGCCGGCCGCTACGGCCTGCCGGCCTGGTACCAGCAGGCCTACGTCGAGATGGCGCCGCGGGCCCGCGCCGCCGCCGGCCAACAGCAGGGCTTCCTCGACGTGGTCGGCGCGGCGATCGACGCGGTCGATCAGGGCGGCTACGGCTACCGCGCGTTCGGCGGCTGGTGAGCGCGGCCGGTCACCGCGCGTCGGCGCGCAGCTGCGAGCGCAGCCGCTCGGGCGTGGTGCCGGTCCAGTCGTGGAACGCGCGGATGAACGAGTTGGGATCCTCGAAGCCGAGCAAGAACGAGATCTCGGCGCCGGCCATGCCGGTGGCGCCGAGGTAGTAGCGCGCCAGGCCCTCGCGGGTGGCGTCGAGCACCTGCTGGAAGCTGGTGCCCTCGTCCTGCAGGCGCCGCTGCAGCGTGCGCGCGCTCACGCCCAGCCGCTGCGCGACGTCGGCCACCGCGCCGCGGCCACCCGGCAACAGCTCGAGCAGCGCCGCCCGCACCCGCTCGCCGGCGGAGGCGCCCGCGTCGAGCTCGGCCAGGCGGCGCCGCAGCTCGGGCTCGAAGAAGCTCCACATGCCGGCGCGCGCCGTGAGGAACGGCGCCCGCGCGTCGGCTGCGGCCAGCGTCATCGACACCACCGGCGCCGGCGTCACCGCCACGCCGAACGCGCGCGCCACCTCGGCCGCCGGCTCGAACCGGTGCGGCGACGTCACCGCCAGCGGCACCACCGCGCGCCGGGTGCCGAGCCGCGCCAGCTGCAGGCAGCACGCGAGCTCGAACGCGTACAGCATCGGCGGTGGCACCACCGGCGCCGCGGTCCACTCGATGCCGATCGTCGTCGAGGCCGGCCCGACGTCGACGTGCAGCGCCACCGGCGCGCACAGCCGCTTGTAGCGGGCCAGCCGCGCCGCCGCCGCGTCGAAGTCGTCGCTGCACATCGCCGCGAACACCGGCGGGTCGAACATCTCGAACGACATCGCCTGGCCGGCGCGCAGCGCCAGCAGCGGATCGCCGGACTCGTCGTGGAACGCGGCGAGCAGCCGCGCGAACTCATCGGCGTGCAGCGTGGCGTTGTCGCGGGCGAGCAGATCCTCGGGCAGCGCCGCCCGCCGCAGCACGTCGGCCGGCGCGACGCCGAACGCGTGCATGAGCAGGCGCCACGCCGGGCTGACCGGGTATGCGCTGGAGGGCAACATGCGGACGCGCCAACGATACCGAGCCTCGGCCCCGCCCGCACTCGCGAACCACGCCGCGACACCTGCGGATCCCGCCAACGGCGGCGGCCGCGCCTGGCGCGATCGGTTGGTCAGCTGGCGCGACCCGCGATTGGCGTGGCGCGCGGCCACCTCTAGAAGGAATGCATGCGGCACCTGGCGCTGAGCTTCGCGGTGATCGCGGTCGCGGCCGTCCCGGCGCGCGCCGAGCCCCGCGGCTTCACGATCGGCGCCCGGCCGGTGTGGTTCGTGACCGGCGGCGTGACCACCGGCGGCACCGTCGCGCTGGCCGACCGCGGCGCGCTGTTCGGCGGCGAGCTCGGGCTGGTCCGCATCCGCGACCGCCAGGTCGTCGGCGTCTACGTCGACGGCCTCTACGACTTCGGCGTCGACGCCGCGCTGGTCACCGCCGGCCCCGAGCTCGCGATCATCCGGCGCTCGCCGAGCATGCCGCTGGCGCTGGGCGTCGACGGCGGCGGCGCGCTCCGGTTCGGCGACGACGGCGGCCTCGGCGCCACCGGGCGGGTGTTCCTCACCGTGGCCGGCGCGGTGTCGCTGTACGGCCGCTACGTGTTCATCGACGGCGACGCCGACCGCCACGCGGCGCAGGTGGGTCTGACGCTCAAGTTCCCGCTCGCCGCGCCGTTCGGCGCCGGCGCGCGCTGACGGAGGGATCATGAAGCTCCGGGTCAACGGTCAACCTGCCACGCTCGACATCCCCGACGACGTCCCGCTCCTGTGGGCGATCCGCGAAGAGCTGGGGCTGACCGGCACCAAGTTCGGCTGCGGCGCCGCGCAGTGCGGCGCGTGCACCGTGCTGGTCGACGGCCAGGCGCGGCGATCGTGCGTCACCGCGGTCGGCGACGTCGCCGACCACGAGGTCACCACCGTCGAGGGCCTGGCCGCCGCCGGCACGCTGCACGCGGTCCAGCAGGCGTGGCTCGACGAGAACGTCCCGCAGTGCGGCTACTGCCAGGTCGGGCAGATCATGGCGGCGGTCGCGCTGCTCGCCGCGCGCCCCGATCCCACCGACGACGACATCGACGCGGTGATGACCGCCAACCTGTGCCGCTGCGGCACCTACCCGCGCATCCGCCGCGCCATCGCCCGCGCCGCCGCCGCGCTGCGCGCCGGAGGCCAGCCGTGACCGCGCCGAGCCGCCGCGCGATCCTGCAGGCCGCGCTCGCCGGCGGCGCGCTCAGCGTCGCGGCGTCGCTGCCGGGGTGCGCCGACCCGCGCCGCCAGCGCGTCCGCCACGCCGACGCCACCGGCGAGCTGACCACCAGCGCGTTCATCACCGTCCTGCCCAGCGGCGTGATCGCGCTGACCGTGCACAAGGCCGAGATCGGCCAGGGCGTCACCACCGCCTACGCGACGCTGGTCGCCGAGGAACTCGAGGTCGAGCCCGGCGACCTCGACCTGCACTTCGGCGAGGCCCGCCCCGAGTTCCGCACCACCGGGCTCGAGGGCGTGCCGATGTTCGCGATCCAGGCGACCGGCGGCTCGACCAGCACCGCCGAGGGCTACCTGCCGCTGCGCCGCGCCGCCGCGGCCACCCGCGAGGTGCTGATCGCCGCCGCCGCCGCGCGCTGGGGCGTGCCCGCGCGCGAGTGCGCGGCCAAGGCCGGCCAGATCCACCACGCGGCCACCGGCCGCGCGCTCGGCTACGGCGCGCTCACCCACGACGCCGCGCGCCAGCCCTTGCCCGACGATCCGCCGCTCAAGCCGGCGGCCAGCTTCCGGCTGATCGGCAAGCACGGCGCGCGGGTCGACGGCTACGCCAAGGTCACCGGCGCCGCGACCTTCGGCATCGACGTGGTCGTGCCCGACATGGTGTGCGCCGCGGCGATCCACGGGCCGCAGTACGGCGCGCGCGCGAAGGCGGTGCGCGACGCCGCCGCGCGCCGGAGCCCGGGCGTGATCGACGTGCTCAGCCTGCCGTGGGGCGTGGCGGTGGTGGCGGCGAAGTTCTGGCAAGCGCAGCGCGCCGCGCGGCTGGTCGAGATCGACTGGCACGACGGCGCCACCGCCGGCCTCGACAGCGACGCGATGCTGGCCGCGGCCCGCGCGCACGCCGGCGCGGGCGCCGCGGTGCGCGACGACGGCGACGCCGGGGCCGCGATCGCCCGCGCGCCGAAGCGAATCGCGGCGGTCTACGAGGCGCCGTTCCTGGCCCACGCCACGCTCGAGCCGCAGAACTGCGTCGCCGCGGTGCGCGGCCGGGCGGTCGAGATCTGGGCCCCGTGCCAATCGCCCAGCGCGATCCAGGAGGTCGTGGCCGAGGCGCTCGACGTGCGCGCCGCGGACGTGCGGGTCCACACCACGTTCGCCGGCGGCGGCTTCGGCCGGCGCCTGCTCGCCGACTACGCCGCGCAGGCCGCGACGATCGCGCGCCGGGTCGGGCGCCCGGTCAAGCTGATCTGGGATCGCGCCAGCGACATGACCCAGGGCTACTACCGCCCGGCCAACGTCACCCACGTCCGCGGCGCGATCGACGCCGCCGGCCGCATGACCGGGCTCGCCTACCACAACCTGTCGCAGCCGATCACCGTCGACTCCGCCGAGGCGGTGCGCGGCGGCATGCCGCGCTGGCTGCCCGCGCTGTCGCGCCACCTCACGGCGCAGACGATGGTGGCGCTCACCGCCGCCAACACGATGATCGATCTGTTCGCCACCGAGGGCGCGCACAACACGCCGTACCGCGTGCCGCACGTCCGCGTCGCCTACACGCCGATCGCCACCGGCCTGCCGGTCGCGTCGTGGCGCTCGGTCGGCAACTCGGTCAACGGCTTCGTCATCGAGGGGCTGGTCGACGAGCTGGCCCACCTGGCCGGCGCCGATCCGTACCAGTTCCGCCGCGCCCACCTGGCGTCGGGCTCGCGCGAGCTGCGGGTGCTCGACGCGGTCGCCACGCTCGCCGGCTGGGGCCAGGCGCCGCCCGCCGGCCACGCCTGGGGCATCGCCCGCCACACCGCGTTCGGCACCGAGGCCGCCCAGGTCGCCGAGGTCGCGATCGTCGCCGGGCGCATCCGGGTCACGCGGGTGTGGTGCGCGGTCGAGTGCGGCCAGGTCGTCAACCCCGACCTGGTGCGCGCGCAGCTCGAGGGCGGCGTCGTCTTCGGGCTGTCGGCCGCGCTGGATCAGGCGATCACGCTCGCGGACGGCGTGGTGCAGCAGCGCACCTACGATCAGTTCCCGCCGGTGCGCATGGCCGACTGCCCGCGCATCGAGGTCGCGATCGTCCCCAGCGACGCGGCGCCGACCGGCGTCGGCGAGCCCGGCGTGCCGCCGATCGCGCCGGCGGTGGCCAACGCGATCTTCGCGCTGACCGGCCGTCGCTTGCGCCGGATGCCGCTGCAGCGCGCCTACCAGGAGTGGAAGCCATGACCCGCACCGCCGCGCTCGCCCTCGCGCTGTGCGCCGCCGCCGCGATCGCGCGCGGCGACGAGCCGCCCACCGTCGCCCCCACCGTCGCCCCCACCGTCGACGCCGCCGCCGGCGCCCGCGCGTTCGCCACCGTCGCCCGCGTGCTGCAGTCGCCGCGCTGCCAGAACTGCCACCCGGCCGGCGATCGCCCGCTGCAGGGCGACCGCGGCCGCCCCCACCGCATGAACATCAGCCGCACGAGCGTCGCCGCGGGGCTGACCTGCGGCGCGTGCCACCAGTCGGCCAACGCCGATCGGCTCGGCGTCGTCGGCGGCCCGCCGGGCGCGCCGCACTGGGGCCTGCCGCCGGCCGCGACCCCGATGATCTTCCAGGGCCGCTCGCCGGCGGCGCTGTGCGCGCAGCTCAAGGATCCCGCGCAGACCGGCGGCCGCGATCTGCCGGCGCTCCTGCACCACGTCGCCAGCGATCCGCTGGTGCTGTGGGGGTGGTCGCCCGGCGGGAGACGCACGCCGCCCCCGGTGCCGCACGCCGCGTTCGTGGAGGCGTTCACGACCTGGGTCGCGTCCGGCGGCGCCTGTCCGTGATCCGGACGGCCCGCGATTTCGCGCTTGACGATCGCGCGCGAGTCTCGTAGAAGCATCGTGCCTCGCCGATGTCCCCGGCGAGGTCCGTAGCGGGGTGGCAGAGGTCGGGCATCGCAGGACGCGATGTGCTCCTCGGTCGGCACGACGGTGCGCGCTCTCACCAGCGCGTCCACGCAGTCGCGTCCCGGCGCCAACCCGTCGGCCAGGGAAAGAGGGTTCGACTCCCTCCGGCTCCGCCATCTATGGAGCTGACGCCGAACGGTCCGGCACTGGGTCGCCATCCCAGCTCCCGACGCTGTCTGGAACACAGCGAAAAAACTTGGCCGGTCGGTCGGGGGTAGCCTCGACGACGCGGCTCGCCGCGCCGTCAGCCGCACCTCGACCGGGCGTCACGCCCCAGCCGCACCGCCGCGATCCGCCACGCCGACGACGTCGACGCGGTCCGTCGCGATCCGCTGCGACCACGGCCGTGCCGCTCGCTCGCGATCGGTCCCGCCGCCGCCGCTCGTCGATCGCCGCGCTCGTCTCCGGACGCGCGTCGCGCCGCCGACCGTCGACGGTCCTGGCCGCCCCCCGCCGACCACCCTTTCCCGCCCTGCAAGGAAGGCAGGTGTCCCATGAAGACGATCACGATCCCGATTACCCAGCGTGCCGTGCTCACCAAGCACGGCGTCCCCGTCCGCGCGCTCGCGCCCGGCAAGCACGGCTTCTGGACCGGCGCCTACGACGTCGTCCGCTTCGAGCGCAACGACCTGGTGTTCGACGCCGCGCCCGAGCTGCGCGCCGTCATGCCGGCCGGCTGGTACGCCGAGGCCACCGTCGGCCCGCGCCAGCGCGGCGTGCTGTGGAAGCACGGCCGCCCGGCGAAGTTCCTGCGCCCCGGCACCCACCGCTACTGGGCCGGCGATGACGGCGTCGAGCTGCGGGTCTACGACGTCGACCAGCCGATGCCCGAGCTGACCGACGAGCTGCGCGCGCTGCTCCCGGCGGCCGAGCTGCTCGACGTCACCGTGCAGCAGCACCAGCGCGGCCTCAAGTACGTCAGCGGCCGGTTCGCCGAGCAGCTCGGCCCGGGCCGCTACCTGTGCTGGAACCCGCCCGACGCCAAGGTCGCGATCGCGGTGCTCGACACCCGCCGCCAGCAGCTCAACGTGCCGGCCCAGGAGCTGATGACCAAGGACAAGGTCACGCTGCGCCTGACGCTGACCCTCGAGTACGCGCCCACCGATCTGCCGGTGGCGATCCACGCGGTCGCCGACCTGCGCGAGGCGCTGTACCTCGAGGTGCAGCTGGCCGCCCGCGACTACCTCGGCGCGGCCACGCTCGACGAGCTGCTCGAGGGCCGCGAGGCCATGACCCGCTACCTCGAGGCGCGGGTGGTGCCGCGGGCCAAGGAGCTCGGCGTCGACGTGGCGCGGGTCGGCGTCAAGGACGTCGTCCTGCCCGGCGAGATGAAGACGCTGCTCAACCGCGTCATCGAGGCCGAGAAGGAGGCCGCCGCCAACGTCATCACCCGGCGCGAGGAGGCGGCCGCGACCCGCAGCATGGCCAACACCGCGCGCGCGTTCGCCGAGCAGCCGCTGCTCCTGGAGCTCAAGCGGCTCGAGACGCTGAAGGAGATCGCGGGCAAGGTCGGCGCGATCAAGCTGGTGATGGGCGCCGAGGGCGTGCAGCGCCTGCTCGGCGACGGCAAGCCGGCGTGACGGGGCGGCGGGGCCGGCGGGTCCGCAACCTTGGTTGTGGTCCCGTCGCGGATCGCCTCGCCGCGCCGTGAACCGCCGCGCACGTCGTCGGGATCCACCACGCAGCGCCGACACTGCCGCGAGATCCCGCGCACGTGAACCGGCGGTGACAGCGCGGCGGAGATCGACGACTTGGCCGTCGCGCGTTTCGCCGCGCGCGGCGGTTCCGGACATCGGTGTCGCGGCCCACGACCTGCCGCGACGTGGCACGCGCCGTGAAAAGCGCGGCGGCCATGCCCACGCATGTTCACCCCACCATCCTCCTCTCCTCCCTCACCCTCGCCGTCGTCGCGTCGTCCCTCGCCGCGTCGCCGGCCACCGCCGACGGCGCCGATCCGCGCGTCGCGGTCACCGTCTCGCCGTTGCACCTGTTCGTGCCGATGGCCGAGGTCACCGTCGAGGCGCGCGTGGCGCCGCGGCTCGGCGTCGCCGTGATCGGCGGCGTCGGCGCGGTTCGCGACGCCGCGACCGACGAGCGCATCCGCCTGTTCGAGGGCGGCGCCAGCGCGCGCTACTACGTCCTCGGCTCGTTCCGCCACGGCCTCCAGCTGGGTGCCGAGGCGCTGTACGTCCACGCCGACGCCACCGCCGACGCCACCGGCGTCCAGGCCGCCGGCCTCGGGCTGTCGCCCTTCGTCGGCTACAAGTGGACCCACCGCACCGGCGTCACCATCGATGCGCAGCTCGGCGCGACCTACCTGGCCGCGCGCGCCGAGGCCGACACCGGCGCCACCGCGGACACGCGCGACGTCGCGCCGATGCTGAACCTGAACCTCGGCTACAGCTTCTGAATGACCGTCGCGGCGGCGGCGCGGGCGCGCACGCCGGCGGCCCCGCCCCTTTGCGATCGCGGCCGGGATCTGATGTAGTGCGCGCGCATGCGTGCCGTGTCTCCTGCTCGCTTCCTCGCCCTGGGTCTCCTCGCGCTCGGCCTCGCCGCCGGCGGCTGTGATCACAAGGAGCGGTCCACCGCCAACCCCGCCGCCGAGGCCTGGACGGTCGCCGACGGCGCGATGACCAAGCGGATGTCGCAGCTGCGCGACCGGCAGAAGGTGCTGGCCGGCCGCGCCGCGGTGCTGGCGGTGCCCGAGGGCACCGAGGACGCGACGCTGGCCTCGGTGATCACCGACGTGCAGGGCCAGCTCGCGGCGATCGACGCCGCGTGCAACGCCGCCGAGGGCGCGCTGAACCAGGCCCGCACCGACGCCACCGCGGCGCTGGCCACCCCCGATCGGATCGCCGCGGCCCGCCAGGTCAGCGCCGGCGCCGCCGCGTTCGAGACCGCGGCCAAGGCCGCCGACGGCGTCATGAACGGCGTCGAGCCGCGGATCGTGACCGGCGAGCAGATCATGAAGCGCCTGCTGGCCCAGCTGGCCGCCGCGGTCGCGCAGCTGCAGCGGCTGGCCGCCGAGGGCGGCACCGCCGACTTCTCGGACATCGACTTCCAGGTCGGCAGCGCCGAGTTCGACTTCACCCACCCGGCCAGCAAGGCCACCCTCGAGCGGCTGGTCAAGTTCGGCTCGAGCTGCCCCGAGCTGCGGTTCGCGCTGACCGGCTTCACCTCGAAGGAGGGCGTCGCGGCGCGCAACAAGGCGCTGAGCGAGGCCCGCGCCGAGGCGGTCAAGGCCTACCTGGTGGGGCAGGGCGTTCCGGCCGCGGCGATCGAGCGCACCGCCGGCCTGGGCTCGGCGACGACGCTGGTCGACGAGCCCGATCCGGGCACGCCGGCCGAGGCGGCGATGCCGCCCGCGCAGCTGGACCTGATCCGCCGCAAGAACCGCCGGGTCAACGTCGAGGTCATCACGCCGTGCCCGGCCACGCCGACCGCCGCGGCCCCGACGCAGGTGCCGCCCGGCCCGCCGCCGACTCCGCCCGCCGTCGAGCGCCCGATCGCGCCGACCGGGCCGGGCGCGCAGCGCTGACGCCTCCGCGGCGCTACTGCCGCTCGAGGACGCTGATCGGTCGGTACCCCGCGGCCCACGCCGCGTCGGCCAGCCGATCGCCGTGCGGTCCGCGCACGGTGATCACCAGATCGAACCCCGCCGGGATCACGCCGGCGATGGTCAGGCCCAGCGCCTTGGCCTTGGGGGCCAGCGCCGCCAGGAGGCCGTTGGCGTCGACCCGCGTGAACACCATCCGGGTGCACGGCCCGTCGAACCGCAGGCTGGAGATCAGCGCCCGCAGCGCGTCGGCGTCGGTGATGATGCCCAGGAGCGCGCCGGTCCCGCGCACCACCGGCAGCGCCCCGAGCTTGCGGGTGGCCATGAGCTCGGCGGCGTCCTCGAGCGCCGCGGTCGCCAGCGTGGTGACCACCGGGCTCGACATCACCGCCCGCACCTCGCGCTGCGGCGTACGCCCCTCGCTGGCGCCCACCGAGAACGGGTCGATCGCCTCCCCGCGCAGCAGATCGCTGCGCGTGACCATGCCGATGACGCGGTCCCCCTTCACCACCGGCAGGTGACGGATCCGATGCTCGGCCATGACCGCCGCGGCCGCGCGCACGGTGACGTCGGGCGTCACCGTGTACGGATCGCGGGTCATCCAGCTCTCGACGATCATGGCGGGTCGATCGTCGAATCGACCGCGCCCGCCGCCCGTGCAGCCCGGGTCACGGGGCGGCGAGGCAGGCGTCGGTGGCGACCGCGAGCTCGCGCAGGTAGGCGTCGACCCGGGCCGACGGGCGCCACGCGATCGCGCGCACGATCGCCAGCCGTTCGCCGCGCCGCACCACGCAGCGAGTGTCGCGCTGGCGGCCGCTCCGCGTGGTCGCGCACGTCCACGCCGGTTGGGCGACGTCCTGCCAGCCGTCACGATCGTCGCGCACATCGATGAAGTCGACGTAGAAGTACTCCGGGACCACGCCCTGCAGGCTCCAGCCCACGCCCCAGGCGTGCCGCCGCAGCGGCGGCGACCAGCTGCGCTTGCTGCGCGTGGCGGGCCGATCGATCGGCGGGAGGACGTCGGCGCGCACGCCGGCGAAGGCGCGGTGCCGTTGGCCGATCCGCGCGGCCGCGCCGTCGACCGCCGCAGCGCAGCTGGTCGCCCACGCCTCGCTGGTCGGCGCCACGACTGCCCCCGCCGGCGCCGCCACCGCGGGCGGCCCCGCCGCGACCAGCGCGACCAACGCGAAGGCCACGCGCCTCACTCGACGATCACCTTGTCGGACGCCGACCGACCGAAGGTCTCGGGGTGGTACATCTCCTCGGCCTTGGTCGGCGGGACGACGAAGGTGCCAGGCGTGGTGGCGCGGGCGACGTAGGAGTAGTCGTGGACGCCCTCCCAGAGCAGCGAGGTGAACGCCTCGACGCGCTCGTCGCGCAGGTTCTGGTGCTCGTACCAGGTGCTCCACCACCACCAGTAGCGATCGGCGCCGGCGGCCGGCTTGGGATCCTGCGGCACCGGGCCGGTGACCGCGAGCGCGGGGTTCATCGGCTCGAGGCCCGCCGGCAGCGGGTCGACCAGCGCGACGTGGTAGCGGCGGCTCTCGGCGACCATCGCCAGCCGGACCCGGACCCGGCTGCCGGCCTTGATCGTCCACGAGCCGTCGGGGTTGTGCTTGACGTCGCCGGGGTCGTCGACGGCCTCGTACTTGCGCTGCACGGTGAAGCCGTAGTCGGCGGCGGCCAGCTGCAGGTTGGCCGGCGCGTAGGTCATGCCGACCCGGTAGTAGAGGCGCCCGGCGCCGTCCTTCTGGATGACCAGGTCGGCGGGGCCCTTGGCGGCCTTGTCGGCGACGGTCTTCATCGGGATGTCGATCTGGAAGCGATCGGTCTGGCGGCCCTTGAACGCGTGGTCGCCGGCGTAGCCGTCGCCCAGCCAGATCCTGGCGACGAAGTCGGGCGTGACCTTCTCGTACTGTGGAAGTAGCGGTCGAGCGCCGGCGAGCACGAAGACGTTCTCCTGCGTCGTTCCCACCGGCCGGCCTTCTGGTGGCCGAGCAGGCCGATCACCAGCTTGGGGATGACGTCTGGTCGCGCTGCTCGGCGATCAGCGACTCGAGGATGACCCCGTCGACGCGGCGATCGCGTGCAGGATCAGGTAGGCGCCGTCGGTGGCGGTGGTGAAGTTGGCGGCGGCGGCGGTCTCGGTGACCTTGTTGTCGAGCAGGCGCAGGATCGCCTTGCGCTCGTCGGCGGCGTCGGCCTGCTGCGCGACCACGCCGAGCAGCCAGCCGACGGCCTCGAGCGACAGCTTGTCGGCGCCGCCGGCCTCTTGATCAGCGCCCTGGCGCGGGCGACGTCGCGATCGCCGGCGAGCATGCGGCGTACAGCGCGTACGAGGTGATCGTCCGGCGGATGTCCTCGCCGTAGTAGTACGGGTAGTGCCGCTCGATGTCGCGCAGGTAGCCTGGGCCGCTGTCGAGCGGGCCGCGTCCATGGTGAAGCCCTTGGCCTTGGCCCGCACCAGCGCGTTGACGACGTGGACCGTCAGGTACGGCCACGACTCGCAGCCGCGCTGCCAGAACGAAGCCGCCGTCGCAGTTCTGCATGTTGCCCAGGCGCTCCAGGTCCTCGCCGACCTTGGCCTCGAGCGCGGCCGGCCGGGCAGGCCCGGGGCCTTGAACGCGTCGAGCACGTCGCGCAGGTCGGCGATGCCGGCGATGCGCGAGCTGATCTGCTCGCTGCACTCGAACGGGTACGACACCAGGTACAGGAACGCGTCGGTCAGCGCCTGGAGCTGGGTCGAGCTGGTCTCGACCTGGAGGCCGCCGAACTGCGTGACCACCTGGCCGGGCAGGGCGACCGGCTGCTTGATCGCGCCGTCGTCGATCTGGCCGTAGGTGGCGAAGGCCTCGGTGGTGGCCGGCGTCCAGACCGGCAGCGCGACCTCGGCGGCGTCGGAGGCGGCGCTGGCCGGCGCCGACGATCTGGAACCGCGCGGTGCCCGCCATCTCGGCTGCGGCCGGGAACCGGACCTCGACGCGATCGTTGGCGGGCACCGGTGACGCCTTGCCGCCGCCGGCGGTCAGCGTCGCGTTCGACGCGCGCACCGCGACGTCGACCGCGAGCGGCGCGTCGGTCTGGTTCTGCACCACGACCGGCAGCTCGAACTTGTCGCCGAAGTTGAGGAACCGCGGCGGCGACGGCCGCACCATCACCGGCAGCCGCGCCGTCAGCGCGCTCTCGCCCTTGCCGAACTGCTTGTCGCCGGCCACCGCGATCGCGATCAGGCGATAGCGCGTGAGGTTGTCGGGGAGCGTCAGCGCGACCGAGGCCTGGCCGTCGGCGCCGGTCTTGACCTCGGGCGAGAACGCGGCCAGCGGATTCATGTTGGTGCGCACCGCGATCGCGCCGGTGTTGCCCGGCTGCGGCCCCGGCGCGCTCGGCGCCTCCTCGCGCTCCATCGAGTTCTTGTCGGCGGGCGGCGCGGGCGGCGGCGGCGGCGCCGGCATCCCGCCGGCCATGTCGGCGGCCTCGGGGGCCGCGGCCGTGGTCGGCGCCGCGCGGCCTCCGCCACCCGGGCCAGCGCCGTTCTGCGCCAGCTGGCTGGCGTCGGGCTGCGCCAGCTTGACGAAGCCGCGCAGGCGGTGGTCGCTCGCGCCCATGTCGCGCCGCTGGTAGAAGGTGTCGATCGGGTTGGCGAACTGGTAGCCGGTGAGCGACAGCACCGCCTCGTCGACGGCGATCACCGCGACCTCGGCGCCGCTGACCGGCTTGCCGGCGGCGTCCTTGACCGTCACCGCGAGCGAGGTCTTGGCGCCGGGCGCCAGCTTGTCGGTCGGCGGCGCGATCGTCACCGCCAGCGTGCGGTGCTTGGGCGGCACCGACAGGTCGATGCTGCCGACGCCGTAGGCCGGGCGCTTGGGCAGCGCCGCGTCGGGCTGGCCGTCGTCGCCGACCCGCGCGCTCATGCCGATCAGATCGACCTGGACGTAGAGGTTGGGCGTGAAGCCGTCGGTGATCGGCACCGTCAGCTTCTGCGTCGGGCCGGTCATCGTGAACCGGGTCGAGGTGACGATGCCCGAGCGGCGGACGCTCATGACGCCCTCGGCCGGGTAGAACGGCGCCTGCACCAACAGCTCGGCGGTGTCGCCGGGCTTGTAGTCCTTCTGGCTGGGGATGAGCTGGACCTGCTCCTGCTCGACGTCGCGGGCCGGCGGGGTCTTGCCGCCCGACACCCACACGGTCAGCTCGGTCGAGTTCTTGCGGCCCTGGTCGTCGGTGACCACGCCGGTGATGCGGTACTGGCCGCCCTCGGGCGTCGCGAACGAGCACGTCCCGGCGGCGGCGGCCGAAGTCAGCGCGCACGCCTGGACGTCCTCCTCGGTCTCGACGTACTTGCCCTTGTCGTACTTCCAGTCGAGCCGCACCGCCTGGACGTCGATGGCCTTGCCGACCACCGCCTTGCCGTCGAGGTCGACGTCGATCGCCTCGATCTCGATGGCCTGGCCCTTGTCGACGTACGGCTTCTTGGCGCGCATGCCGACGTAGTGCGCGGCCGGGTGCACCAGCAGCGTCGTCGACGCGTTCCACGCCTGGCGGTTGACGTCGGTGACCGCCGCGTTGGCGTTGACGCTCATCGGCACGGGCGGGTTGACGCCGAGGAAGTCGAGGTGCAGCACGTGGGCGCCGGTGGCGTCGGTCTTGCCCTGGTGGTTCCAGCTCTGCGGCGCCTGGTAGCTCGGACCTTCGTCCCACCAGCGCCGGCCCCAGCCCCACCACGGCACCCACTTGCCGAACGTGAAGTCGTCGCGGTTGGGCGGCGTGAACGTCGTCTCGCTCGCGGTCAGGTACCAGTTCACCTCGGCGCCGGCGAGCCCGCCGCCGGCGAAGTAGCTGGCCCTGACGGTGACGTCGGCGCTGCCGCCGATCATCTTGATCGCGTCGTCGGCCTTGGCGCTGACCTCGTACTCGGGGCGGCGGAACTCCTGGATCTGGAAGCCGTGGTAGCCCGAGCCGCTGACCCGGCCCTTGGCCTCGAGCTGGATCGACGCGTAGCCGAGGTTGGGCGTCTTGGGCAGCGTGAACGCGAGGTCGAAGCCGCCGAGCGCGCTGACCTTGACCGTGCCCTTGGTGAGCTCGTTGCCGACCGGGTCGATGACCTTGTACGTCACCGACGACACCTGGCCGGCGATGCCGGCGACGTCGCCGCCCTCGCGGCCCTGGTGCACGCGCAGCCAGCCCTTGACGTGGACGTCCTCGCCGGGCCGGTACATCTGCCGGTCGTCGGTGATGTGCCAGAGCAGCGCGTCGCCGCGCTCCTGCTTGCGCCACTGCGGCTCGTCAGCCCAATAGCCGTAGCCGTCGGGCACGAACGCGACGTCGTCGCCCTTCTTGGCCACCAGCATGCCGGCGCCGCCCTTGCGCTGCGCCGACAGCGCGATCACCGCGGTGCCGTCGTCACCCGAGGTCGCCGTGAGGCCCCACGGCTCGATCGACAGCGCCGCGTCGGCGACCGGCGCGCCGTCGGCCAGCTTGTTGACCCACGCGTGCAGCTCGCCGGCGTCGACCGCGGCGTCGACGCCCAGCCGGGTCGACTGCACCCACGCGATCAGCCGCGGCGGCTCGTAGCGCTCCTTCCACGGCGACGGCTCGATCACCGCGATCACGTGGCCCAGGCCGCTCTTCAGCGCGCCGGCCAGCTCGACCTTGGTCTCGGTCAGGTCGTCGGCCGCGCCCTTCACGCGCACCAGCGTGTCGACCACCTTCTTGCCGGGCAGGCTCGGCTTCTTCCGCTGCCACTGGTTCTCGAGGTAGTTGCCGTACGCGGCGTAGTCGCTCGGCGACACCTGGTACAGCTGCACCTTCAGCGCGTCGTAGTTGGTGGTGAACACGTCGAGCGTCGGCGTCCGCGCGCCCGGGTCCAGCACCACCAGCCCCGACGGGCCGTAGAAGTTCGGGTACGCCTTGCCGGTCTTCCACGTGAGCGTCGCGTCCTTGCCCAGCGTCTGCCCGAATTGATCGAGCACGCCGCCCGACACCACGGTCTTGTAGGACGTCTGGCCCTTGGTCAGCCCCTGCACGGTGAGGTAGTTGCCGTTGGCCAGCACCTGGCTGCGCTCGATCGTCGGCGCCGTCACCACCTGCGCCGCGTCGAAGCGATCGACGTCGAGCGGGTTGTTGAACTCGATCTGGAACGGCGCGCCCGGCGGGCACTCGCCCCAGCCGCACTCGGCGCGCACGATCTGGAGCGGCGGGTAGGTGTCGAAGCCGAAGCTCTGCCGATCGGGCGTCTTGTTGGGCCCCTCGGCCGACGGGGTGCCCGGGCCGATCGTCACCTCGACGTGGGTGTCCTTGGGGAACGCCTCGGTCGCGGCGAACGCCAGCCAGCGGCCGTCTTGCTCGGCGGCCTTGGTCGAGTCGACCAGGCTCGTGAGCGTCTCGTGCTTGGCGATCTCGTCGGCGGTGAGCAGCCGCGCCGCGTAGGTCTTGCCCGCCGCGGTGATCTTGATCGTCGCCAGCACCGCGGCCGGATCGATCCGCTGATCGAAGCGCACGAACATCGGCGCGTCGAGCTGCTGTGGGCCACCACCCGGCCAGCTGGTCTCGACCCGCGGCGTCGGCGTCGTGAACGTGAACGTCTTGCCGGCGGCCAGCGCGTTGCCGGTCGCGCTGGTGGTGCCCTTGGCGATCTCGACCGTGTAGGTCGTGGCCTGCGGGAACCGCACGACCGGATCGAAGATGATCGTCTTGGTGCCCAGCCAGCGCCAGCGCCCGGGCGGCGTCGGCGTGAGCTTGACCGGCACCACGCTCGCGGCGTCGTCCTGCGACGTCACCGCCACCATCGGCTGCGAGAACGTCAGCTGCAGCTGCGGCGCCAGCGGCACGTCGCCCTCGGGCGCCCACCGCAGGATCGTCAGCGGCTTGCCGGCGTCGTTGGTCGCCGGCGGCGGCCCCGCCTGCGGGTTCGGCACCGGGAACGTGCCCTTGATCGTCTTGCCGGTCCGCGGCGGCGGCTGCGACCGATCGCGCAGCGCGAACGCCTGGGTGTCATCGGGCTTCGCGCCGATCGGCGACACCCGATCCAGGATCGCCTTGGCCGCGGCGTCGGTGATCGGCTGGGTCGGCGGCAAGGTCGACCGGTCGGCCGCCGGCGCCCCGGCCTTGCCGTCGGACAGCCGCATCGTCAGCCCGGGCTTGCTGCTATCGAGCGTCAGCGCCCGCCCGGGGGTGACCACGCCGCTGCCGCCGCCGCCGGCGGGTGGCTTGCTACCGGCCCGAGGGCCGCACGATGAGACGAAGGACACCAGCGTCGCCACGGCGACGCAGCGGATCGCAAAGCTTCGGTGCACGGGGAGCTCCTGAAGGTCGCACCTACCAACGCACACCGGCGACCTTCGGCCTGACGGTGGCCCCCCGCGCCGCGACCGTCAACCCACGCCGCGGCTCGAAAAACTGATGCGTCGATCCGCCCAAGCTCCGCCAGCGCGCTGGTGTCGCCGGCCTGCCGCGCCGCCGGTCACGCCCTCACGGCGCGGGCGGCGTCGCCGGCGGCGGCCCGCTCGCCTTCGACATGCACGCGGCGAGCTGCTCGGAGATCTCGTTCACCGTCTTCATCTGCGCGTCGTTGGGTTTCACGTCGGAGAACTTCTCGGCCAGCCCCTGCATCCGCGAGATCACGCCGTCCGCGCACGCCTTGTCGGTGCAGGCGCACATCGCGTCCTTGAGCGCGCGCATCTCGACCACCGCGGCGTCGCCCTTGGCGCTCGCGGCGCTGTCCGCCGCGGCCTTGTCGGCGGCGGCCTTGTCGGCGGCGGCCTTGGCCTCGGCCTCGGCCTTGGCCTTGGCGGCGGCCTCGGCCTTGGCGGCCTCCTTCTTCAGATCCGCCTCCTCCTTCCACGAGCCCTTGTAGCCCGGCGCCTTCTTGCCCAGCACGTTGACGCTGTCGACCTTGTTCGGCAGCCACTTGTCGAGCTTGCCGGCGTACCAGCTGGCGGCCAGCACGATGATCACGATCAGCGCGGTCCACAGCTTCCACGGGCTCTTCTTGTCGGCGTAGGGATCGTCGAACGTGCGGCTGGCGCCCGACGGCAGCGCCGCCAGCGCGGTCATCGACGCGCCGAAGGCGACGTTGACCCGGGCCCGGGTGTTCACGGCCCAGCCGTTGGCGTCGAGGATCGGCCCCAGGTTGCGCTGGCGCAGCTTCATCCACGCCAGCAGCATCGACGGCCCCGAGATGACCAGCAGCAGCGCGGCGATGCCGACCGGCGCCCACTTGCCCATGCCGACGATCATCGCCACCAGGCCGCCGACCGCGCCGACGACGGCGCCGATGGCCAGGCTGATCATCGCGATGATGCCGACGTCGAAGCCCTTCTTCTTCTCGGCCGGCGGCGCGGCGCCGTCCTTGGGCTTGTCGACGGTGGCGACCGCGGTGCCGGCGCCCTCGACCTTGGCCGTGCTCTTGGCCTCGGCCTCGCTGGCGCGCTTGGTGACCTGATCCTCGATCACCCGGACCAGCTTCTTGTACGGCGTCCAGAACGCCTCGCGCACGCTGATCGGGTTGGCGACGATCTTGGTGACCGTCGCGTCCCAGTCCTTGCCGTCGCGATCGTAGAAGATGCCGTTGCGGCCGACGAAGACGTGGTCGGCGTCGCCGTTGGTGAGCACCGCGGCGATCGTGCGGGTGGCGCCGCCGCGCTTGCAGTCGCAATACGCCAGGTACGCCGACGACATCGCCGCGAGCGCGCCGTGCTTGGCGGCGTCGGACACCGGCACGGTCAGGCTGAAGGCGCGGCCGTCGAGGTACAGCGTGCCGGCGAGGAACACGCCGTCGCGCTTGCCGCCGTCGTAGAAGTCCGAGAAGTTGACGAAGTTGCGCAGGATCTTGCCGAAGTCGCGCTGGAGCCGGCACAGCTTCTCGACCGAGGCGATCGCGTCGTAGTCACCGGCCAGGGCCTTGTCGTCGATGATCAGCGCCGCGATCTTGGCGCGGGCGTCGCCGGTGGCCAGCGTGGTGATCAGCGCCGGGTCGAGCTTGGCGGCCCCGGTCGCGGGCTGCGCGTCGCGCCACGCCAGGTACGGCGCCAGCTTGTCGATGACCTTGGCGAAGTCGTCGGAGGTGAGCACGTCGCGCGCGCCCAGCACCGGCGTGACCGCGTGCGCGACGAACGTGGCCAGCGGCCCGGCCCACGCCGGGTTCACGCCGACGGTCAGCGGCAGCGGCCGGCCGGCCTCGATCCGCGCCAGCGGCAGCTTGGCGATGTCCTCGGCGCTGCGGCTCAGGGCCTTGGCGCCCAGCGCGATGAAGTCGGCGTCCTGGCCGTTGACGCCGGCGGTCGCGCGCGGGTCGAACGCGGCGAGCGCGGCGCGGGCGAAGTAGTCCTCGATCTTGGCGCGCACCACGGCCAGCGCGTCGGCGGCCTTGGCGGTGTCGGCGCCCAAGGACGACGCGGCCTCGGCCTTGCCCAGCCAGGTCGCCACCTCGTCGACCTCCTTGAAGAACCCGTCGGCCTTGGCCTGATCGATGCCAGGCTTGCCGCTGCGATCGGCGACGCCGCCGACCGCGCCGATCGCCACCTCGATGGCCTTGGCGGTGGCGGCGTCGCCGCCGGCGCTGGCCGGGATCACGATGCCGTCGCCGTTGAGCGTGGTATCGGCGAACTTCTTGACCGCGTCGAGGACGTCCCCGAGCGCGACCGCGGTGGCGTCGGCCTTGCCGGCGTCGGCCAGGATCCGCCTGGCGGCGCTGGCGACCGCGGGGTCCTTGATCGCGGCCAGCGCGACCTGATCGCTCGACTTCAGCAGGTCGTCGGCGCTCTTCCAGGTGGCGCCGATCCACTTGACCGCGTCGAGGATGTCGGGGACGCGCACCCGGTGATCCTTGT
Organism: Myxococcales bacterium; assembly: GCA_016707895.1. Taxonomy (GTDB): domain Bacteria; phylum Myxococcota_A; class Polyangia; order Haliangiales; family Haliangiaceae; genus UBA2376. The sequence continues at coordinate 291,425 of JADJGV010000011.1, forward strand.
CCGGATCGAGCAGATCCATCGTGGCGGGATCGATCGCCACGTCGCGCGTCGGCATCGCCAGCGCGACCCACAGCTTCTGATCGAGCTCGGGCAGCGCGAGGATGTCGGCGCCGCTGGCGAGCGACGCCTGCATCACGCCGCCGCGCATGAAGAACTTCCAGGGGTGTGCCATGCGCGCACGGTAGGCGAATGCGCCCCCCGCGTGAAGGCGAACACGGGGATCGATGGACGCCCGGCCGGTGAGCCATGGGGTAGGCCGACGGCGTCGGCCGGTGCGGCAGCGCACGCTTTTCGAGCGCGGCGATCGCGCCACGCGCTTGCGTCGCGGGCGGCGATCGTCGACGGTCGGGGGCGATGGCGACCACCCGCTGCCCCGACTGCCACGCGTCGCTGGTGGTGCCCGAGGACCCGACCGCGACGACGATGCGCTGCGGGTACTGCGGCAGCACGGTGATCCTGGCCGACGCCGACGCCCGCCGCCGCCACGCCGTCGAGCTCGAGCGCGAGGCCCGGCTGCGCGCCCAGGCCGAGGCCGAGGCCGCGCGCGCCGCTCGGCAGGAGGCCCGCGCCGAGGCCGCGCACCGCGAGGAGCGGCGCGAGCGGCGCCGCGGCCGGTGGGGCGCGCGGGTGATGACGCTGATCGCGGTGCTGGCCGCGCCGACGATCATCGCGATCACCGTGTTCGACCTGCCGGCGCGCCTGGGCTTCGGCGCGTCGGGCGCCGATCGGCTGAAGCAGGTGAGCGCGCAGCTCGCGACCACCGGCTGCACGACGCTGGCGCCGATCCGCTCGACCTACGCCACCGGCACGGTGTCGAGGCTGCTGCCGGTGCAGGCGCAGTGCGTCCGGGTGCTGGCGGCCGGCGCCGGCGATCACCGCACGCTGGGCCTGCGGCTGTTCGGCGCCGACGGCAAGGAGCTCGCCAAGGCCGGCGACACGCTCGACCCGCAGCTCGCCTACTGCGCGCCGGCGCCGACGACGCTGCGCTACGAGGTCGTGGTCGGGCCCGCGGCCAAGGGCCGACTCAGCCACATGGTGCTGGCGTGCCCGGCGCCCGCCGCGAAGGGCCGCGAGTGAAGCCGGCGCGCCGCCCGGCCGGGTGGATCGCGCCCGGGCCGCCGCCGGCCGGGCCGCAGGGGCGCCCCGAGCTCGCGCCGGCCGACGACGAGGAGCTGAGCTACCTGGCCGGCGACTGGCGGCTGTTCCAGAAGCGCACCAGCGGGCACCGCTGGAGCCTCGACGATCTGGTGACCGCGTGGGTCGCGACCCGCGATCGCGATCCGGCGGCGCCGCTGCGCGCGATCGACCTCGGCTGCGGCCAGGCCAGCGTGCTGTTGCTGGTGGCGTGGAGGCTGCCGCACGCCGACGTCACCGGCGTCGAGGCCCAGGCCGATCGCGCGGCGCTGGGCCGCCGCTCGATCGCCTACGACGGCGTCGCCGACCGCTGCCGGATCGTCGACGGCGACCTGCGCACCGCGGCGCTGCCGACCGGGGTCGACCTGGTGACCGGCACGCCGCCCTACTTCCCGCGCGGCACCGGCGTCGAGTCGGCCAAGCCTCACGCCGCGCCGTGCCGGTTCGAGCTGCGCGGCGGCGTCGAGGACTACCTGGCGACCGCGGCGCGCGTCGTCGCGCCCGCCGGCGCGGTGGTGGTGTGCACCTCGACGCTCGAGCGCGACCGCGTCGTCGCCGGCGGCGCCGCCGCCGGGCTGGCGATCCGCGCCCACTGGGAGTTCGTGCCGCGCACCGGCAAGCCGCCGTTGATCGCGGTCGACGTGCTGTCGCCGCGCCCCGGCGATCGCCACGACGCCACGCTGACCGTGCGCGATCGCGCCGGCGCGTGGACGCCGGAGTTCCGCGCGGTCCGCGCCGCGATGGGCATGCCCGAGACACCCCCATGATGAACCAGCAGCTCGTCCTCGCCTCGCGCCCCACCGGCGCTCCCTCCGTCGACAACTTCGCGCTGCGCGAGGTGCCGCTGGCCGAGCCGGCCGAGGGGCAGCTCGTCGTGCGCCACCACTTCCTCAGCCTCGACCCGTACATGCGCGGCCGGATGAGCGACGCCAAGAGCTACGCCGCGCCGCAGCCGCTGGGCGAGGTGATGATCGGCGGCACCGCCGGCGAGGTGATCGCGTCGCGCGCGGCCGGCTTCGCGGTCGGCGATCGCGTCGTCGGCATGGGCGGCTGGCAGACCCACTTCGTCGGCGAGCCGGCCCGCGGCCTGTGGCGCAAGGTCGACACCGCGCAGGTGCCGCTGTCGGCGTACCTCGGCCCGGTCGGCATGCCCGGCGTGACCGCCTGGTACGGCCTCGAGCGCATCATCGCGCCCAAGGCTGGCCAGACCGTCGTGGTCAGCTCGGCGGCGGGCGCGGTCGGCGGCGTCGTCGGCCAGCTGGCCAAGCGCCGCGGCGCGCGCGCGGTCGGCATCGCCGGCGGCCCGGCCAAGTGCGCCTACGTCGTCGACGAGCTCGGCTTCGACGCCTGCGTCGACTACAAGGCCCACGCCGACGTCCGCGCGCTGGCGACGGCGCTCAAGGCCGCGTGCCCGGCCGGCGTCGACGGCGACTTCGAGAACGTCGGCGGGATGATCCTCGACGCGGTGCTGGCGCGGATGAACCCGTTCGGCCGGATCGCGATGTGCGGGATGATCGCCGGCTACGACGGCGCGCCGATCCCGCTGGCCGCGCCGCAGCTGATCTTGACGTCGCGGCTGCGGGTCGAGGGCTTCATCGTCAGCGAGCACCCCGAGGCGTGGCCGCCGGCGCTGGCCGAGCTGGGGGCGGCGGTCGCCGACGGCACGCTGCGCTACCGCGAGGCGATCGCCGACGGCCTGGCCGCGGCGCCGGCCGCGTTCCTGGCGATGCTGCGCGGCGACCAGCTCGGCAAGCACCTGGTGCGCCTGGCCTGACCGCGGCGCGCCGCGTGGCCATGCGCTACGTTCGCCGCATGCACGACGGCCTCTGGTTCAGGATCGCGATCGCGACGACGCTCGCGGCGACGCAGGTGGCGTGCGGCGGCGGGCGCGGCGACGACGCCCGCGTATGCACGAAGATGTCGACGCTGTGCGGCGCCGACCACCGGATCGAGTGCCTGACCGCCGACGACTGGCGCGAGATGCGCCGCGATCTCGGCGGCGCCGCGGTCGATCGCTTCCGCGGCTGCGTGCTCCGCGCCGACCAGTGCACCGCGCTGGCCGCGTGCGTGCTGGAGCTCGGCGCCGACGCGGTGCGCGCGCTCGACGATGACCAGCTGCGCAAGCTGGGCCTGCCACCCACGCCGCCGCCCGACGCGGCGCCGCCGGTGCCGCCGGTGCCGCCGGTGTCCGCGCCGGCCGATGCCGGGCCGACGACCGCGCCGAACGACGCCGGGCCGACGCTCGCCCCCGACGGCGCCGGGCCGACGACCGCGCCGGCCGACGCCGGACCAGCCACCGCGTCGATCGACGCGGCGGTGCGCTTCGACCGCGTCACGGTGCGCACCGCGCCGACGGCCTTCGGCCACGGCGTCTCGGTGGCGATCGAGCTGACCGTGATCGGCGCGATGCCGCACATCGCCCCGACCGTGACCGTCCAGGCCGCCTGCGACGCCGCCACCGACGGCACCGATCACGCGTTCTTCCAGAGCCTCGACGGCGCGGCGGTCGGCCAGCAGCGCGCCGACACGGTCGCGCTGTTCGCCGGCTCCGAGCTGGCCGCGCCGCCCACGCAGTGCGAGGTGGTGCTGGGCACCACCGGCGGCGCGACGCCGCTCGCGCACTACTGCTTCCGCGCCGGCGCGACCACGCCGGGGACCTGCCCGCCCCCGCCGGCCACACCCTGACGCGACCGCCCGCCGCAGGTGCGCATCACCTCGGGAGTCGCTACGGTACGCGCATGCGCTCAGCTCTGTTCGTCGCCCTCGCCCTCGCCATCGCCGCTTGTGGCAAGGACACCAGCTCGGCGCCCGGCAGCACCGCGCCCGGCGCCCCCACCGCCGCGCCGGCCGACGACACCGCCGTCGCCAAGCAGCTGATCGCCAGCGGCGCGACCGTGATCGACGTGCGCGAGCAGGACGAGTGGGACGAGGGCCACCTGCCCCAGGCCAAGCTGTTCCCGGTCGGCACCGTGGGCGATCGCGCCGAGGAGATCGCCCAGCTCGCCGGCGGCAAGGACAAGCCGGTCGTCGTCTACTGCAAGTCGGGCGGCCGCGCCGGCAAGGCCAAGCAGGCGCTCGAGGCCGCCGGCTTCACCCGCGTCGTCAACGGCGGCGGCTACCGCAAGCTGGCCGCGCAGTAGGCCGCGCCCCCGCGCCGATCGCCGCCTCGCATCGCGCCGCCGCCATCACGATCTCGCCGCGTCGTCACACCAGTGGCCCCGGCCGCTCCCACAAGCTCAGCGGCGGCCCGCCGCGCTTCCAGCCGCCCTTCATCAGCCAGGTCTGCGGCGCCGCGATCGGCATCGGCTCGAAGCGCGGCGGCCACGCGAACGGCACGCCGTCGCGCTCGGCCCAGCCGCCGAACGCGATGCCGCTCGAGTAGCGATCGACCAGCGCCCGCCGCTCGCCGACGCCGGCGTGGTCCTCGCGGTGCCGCCGCCAGTTGTTGAGCACGTACGCCAGCGCGTGGCGTGCCTGCCGCGGCGTGGCGATCGCCGTCGCGTGGTAGCGGTCGCTGAACACGCGGCCGGTGCGCGGCCTGCCACCGGCAATGGTGACCGCGCGGTTCAGCCGCTTCGCGGCGGAGATGCACAGCGTCCGCACGCCGTTGGCGAGGGTCGTGCGATCGTCGGCCTCGCACAAGAGGTGGATGTGGTGCCGCTGGATCGACAGGTGCACGACGCGGAAACCGGGGCGGCCCGCCAGCACGAGCGCGACCATCGCCAGCCGCACCGCCGCGTACGCCTTGTGCCGCCGCAGCCGCCCGACTTCGGGCGTCACCCGCAGCACGACGTGCACTGGCAGGCGGCGGTCGTGGAACGGCCGCGCCCGGTGCGTGCCGCGCGCCCGCCCCGGCCGCGCCCGCTTGCGCCCGGCCCCGGGGCGCTTGCCGCCGTGGCCGGTCGTGTTGCCGCCCGCGCGCCGCGGCGCGCCCTCGGTCCCCGGCAACCCCAGCTGCTTCGCCATCTTGATTGGGCTAATATAACACCGACGGCGGGCGCGTCAAGCACCGATGAGGATGTGGCGTTCGAATCCGGGGAGGCAGGCTGGCTCCGAGGGCGCTGTGGAGTTGCCGGCGGTGGCGGACAACCGCGCCGGCCGGCGCACGGGCTGGCCGATGGCGCGGGGGCGCGCGGTTGCCCACACCGCCTTGAATCGCGGCGCCGCCATGCACGCGCGCCTCACCCGATGATCGGGGCGCCGCGATTCACAACCCGCACAGCGCGTGCCGCCGGGCCCTGATCACTTCGTTTTTGGGTTGAGAACGAGAGAGGCGCTGGCGGCGCTCACGACGCCCGGGGCGCTGGCGCGCCCCATCCCGTCGCCCCGTCCTGGATCGGACCGCGGCTCCGCCGCCTCTGGGTTCTGGGATCCCAAACGAAGTGATCAGGGACGGCGGCAGGCGCTGTGGGTGTTGTGAAGAACGGCGCCACGGCGATCGCCCGCCAGCCCGCCCGATCGCCTCGCCGTTCTTCAAGCCGGTGTGGACAACCGCGCGACGCAATCGCCATCGGTCCGCCCGCGCGCCACCCGGCGCGGTTGTCCATCACCGGCGGCAACCCCAGCAGCGCTCTCGAGCCTGCCAGCCTCCATCGCCTCCATCGCCTCCATCGCCTCCATCGCCTCCATCGCCTCCATCGCCTCCATCGCCTCCATCGCCGCCACCGCAGCGTCGCCGCTCAGCGCGGGCGCGGGCCGGGGCCGGGGCGGCGCGGGGGCGGCGGGCCGCGGCGCGGCGCGCGATCGCTGGCCTCGGGCTCGTCGAGCATCGGCGCGCGGCCGATGCGCGCGGTGCGCACGGTGCGGTCGGGGTGCTCCTTGGGCGGGCGATCGGCGTTGCGCTCGAAGTGCTCGGCGGCGCCGCCGACGATCTCGAAGCGGGTCTCGCGCGGCAGCACGCGGATCGCGCCGATCTCGGCCTTGGTGATGCCGCCGCGGGTGCAGATCACCGGGATCAGCCAGCGCGGGTCGGCGTTGCGCAGCCGGCCGACGTCGATGCGGAACCACACCGGCGGGCCGTTGCCGCCGCCGTCGCGCGGCGCGAACGCCGGGCGCTGATCGCGATCGCGGCGCTCGGTGCGCGCCCGGGCCGCGGGCGGCGCGATCACCGACAGCTCCTCGGGCGCCGGCAGCCGCGCGCGGTGCCAGCGCACCAGCACGGTGGCCAGGTCGACCGCGCTGCGCTCGGCGGCCAGCGCCGCCGCGGCGGCGCGCTCCTCGTCGGAGGCGTCGCCCACCATCGCCGCCAGATCGGCCGCCAGGCGCGCGCTGTCGCCGGCGCGGATCTGATCGGCGGTGGGCGGCGTCACCCAGCGCGGCTTGACGCCGGCGGTCTGGAACATGCGGGTGGCGTGGGCGCGCGCCGGCACCGGCACCAGCACGATCGCCTCGCCCTTCTTGCCAGCGCGGCCGGTGCGGCCGGAGCGGTGCATGAGCACCTGGCTGTTCTGCGGCAGGTCGGCATGGACCACGAGCCCCAGGTCGGGCAGGTCGAGCCCGCGGGCCGCGACGTCGGTGCAGATGCACACCCGGGCCCGGCCGTCGCGCAGCGACTGCAGCGCGCGGGTCCGCTCGGCCTGCGACAGCTCGCCCGACAGCGCCACCACCGCGAAGCCGCGCTCGTTGAGGTTGGCGGCGAGGTGGGTCACGCCGTCGCGGGTCGCGCAGAACACCAGCGCGCCACCGGCCTCGACGAAGCGCAGCACGTTGACCACCGCCAGCTCGCGCTCGCGCGGCGAGATCAACATCGCCTGGTAGTCGATGTCGACGTGGGGCTCGCGCTCGCCGACGGTGGCGATCCGGTGCGCGTCCTTCTGGAAGCGCTTGGCCAGCGCTTGGATCTCGCGCGGCAGGGTCGCCGAGAACAACAGCGTGCGCCGCGTGGCCGGGGTCTTCTCGAGCAGCTCCTCGATGTCCTCCCGGAACCCGAGGTCGAGCATCTCGTCGGCCTCGTCGAGCACCACCGCCGCGACCTCGGCGAACGAGACGTTGCCGCGATCGACGTGATCGCGCAGGCGGCCGGGCGTGCCGACGACGATGTGCGCACCCTCGTGCAGCAGGTAGGCCTCGCGCCGCGGGTCCATGCCGCCGACGCACGCGACGATGCGCGCGCCGGTGGGCGCGTACAGCCACTGCAGCTCGCGCTGCACCTGCAGCGCCAGCTCGCGGGTCGGCGCGATCACCAGCGCCTTCACCGGCCCGCGCTCGAACCGCGCGGCCTCGCCGAGGAGGGTCGACGCCAGCGCCAGCCCGAAGGCGACGGTCTTGCCCGACCCGGTCTGCGCCGACACCAGCAGGTCGCGGTCGCGGCCCTCGGGATCGAGGATGGCGGCCTGCACCGGCGTCGGGGCGGCGTACCCCCGCGCGGTCAGCGCGGACTGGAGGCCGGGGTGAGCGTTGCTGAACGGCATGCCGCCCTGTAGCCCTCCCTGACCGACGACACAAGTGCCGAGAACGCTTGCTGCGGTTTCCCGACCCCAGGGGTGGCGAGAAAGGTAGCCACTGGACGCCGATGTAGGTCCGCGTGTACACAGGTAGAAATGCGCCTCACCCCTACTGTGCTGACTGCGTTGTTCCTGGCGGCGGCGGCGGTGGCGTGTACCGATGAGCCCGAGGTCGTGCTGTCCGCGGACGGGACCGACGACGCCGGCGGCAAGGCCGATGGCGGCGCCGCGTTCCGGCGCTGCACCGGCCGCCCGTTCACCGCGCCGGGCGCGACCGGCTTCCGCCACACCACCAGCAAGGTCGCCGCGCTGACCGGCGCGCGCCACCGCGCCCAGGACGTGATCACGGCGCCCAACAGCCGCGCGGAGCTGGTCGCGAAGTTCGCGTACGGCCCGACCTGGAAGGATCTCGAGGACGAGAACGCGGCGTTCTACCTCGACAACTGCGCCGGCTGGGTGGCGGTCGCCACCCGCCGCACCGACGATGACGGCCTCGCCACGCTGGCGGTGAACGTCAACCTGCCGGCCGGCGTGTACGAGGTGCGCGCGGTGGCCCGCGGCGACGCGTCGACCACGCTGATGAACCTGTGGGTCCTGCCCGCCGGCACCCGCGTCGCGGTCACCGACATCGACGGCACGATGACCACCGCCGACACCGAGCTGTTCAAGCAGATCTTCGACGGCAGCTACGTGCCGCAGGCCTACCCGTCGGCGCAGGCGTTGACCAAGGCCCACGCCGAGCGCGGCCACGTCGTCGTGTACCTGACCGGCCGCCCGGCCTGGCTCCTGCCGCAGACCCGCGCGTGGCTGGCCCAGCAGGGCTTCGCGCCCGGCCCGATCCACGCCGCCGACTCGAACCTCGACATCCTGCCCACCGACGGCTCGGTCGGCGCGTACAAGACCGCGTGGCTCGACGAGATCGAGGCCGACGGCGTCAAGATCGACCTCGCCTACGGCAACGCCACCACCGACATCCACGGCTACAAGGACGCCGGGATCCCGGTCGGCAAGCAGTGGATCATCGGCGCCAACGCCGGCGCCGAGGGCACCAACGCCGTGTCGAGCTCGTGGGCCACCCGCGCCGCGCAGATCACGAGCAGCGCGCGCGTCACCCAGCCGTTCTGAACGACCTCGAGGGATTGTTGACAACCCCCGCCGGGGGCATCCCGGGGCCCCTCAGAACGGCGCCGGCCAGGTGAGCGCGATCGTCGCGCCGGTCGTCGGGTGGACGAAGGTCAGCGCCTCGGCGTGCAGCATCAGCCGCGGCGCCGCGGCGCGCCCGTACAGCCGATCGCCGACGATCGGCGCGCCCAGCCCGATCGCGCAGTGCACGCGCAGCTGGTGGGTGCGGCCGGTGTGCGGGGTGAGCGCGAGCCGAGTGCGGCCATCAGCGCGGGCGAGCACCTCCCACGTCGTGAGCGCCGGCTTGCCGTGCCGCGCGTCGACCACCTGGCGCGGGCGATCGTCGGGGTCGAGCCGCAGCGGCAGCTCGATCGCGCCGCGCTCGCCGGCGACCTCGCCGTCGACGATCGCGACGTAGCGCTTGGCCACCTCGCGGCGCGCGAACTGCGCTTGCAACGCGCGGTAGGTGTCGAGGTCGCGCGCGCACAAGAGCAGGCCCGAGGTGTCGAGGTCGAGGCGGTGCACGACGATCGGCCCGTCGCACGCCGGATCGCGCGCGCGCAGCCGCGCCGCCACGCAGTCGCGCAGCGCGCCGGAGCGCCCCGGCACCGACAGCAAGCCGACCGGCTTGATCACGACGAGCACGTGCGCGTCGGCGTGCAGCACCCGCGGCTCGTCGGGCGCGACCGCGTCGGCGCCCGGCTCGGGCGGCGGCGCAACGGCGAGCCCCTCGAGCATCGCCGGCAAGAGCGGGCCGCACTTGCCGCGGCACGCCGGGTAGAAGTGGCCGGCGTGGCGGCCGTCGCGCGCCGGCCCCCACCACAGCTCGGCCAGCGCGAGCGGCCGCAGCCCGCGGCGGTGCGCGTCGGCGATCAGCTTCGGCGCCGCGCAGTCGCCGGCGCCGCCCGGCGGCGGCCCGGCGTACAGGCTGGCCAGCGACCGGGCCGCGCCGCGCGCGTCGACGACCGCGTAGCCGTCGCACACCCGGGTCCACAGCGCCCGCGACCGCGCCGCGCGGGCGTCGACCAGGCGATCGTGCTCGCCGCGGGCCGCGACCACCGTCGCCGCCGCCGCCGCCGCCGCCGCGCGCTGCGCCGCCACCAGCTCCCGCCGCGCGCGGCCGTCGGCGCGGCTGTGCGCGTCGAGCGCCGCCGCCGCCGCCGCGTCGAGCCCCGCCGCCCGGGCCCGCCCGCGGTCGCGCTTGCGCTCGGCCTGCGCCGCGTCGACGGCCGCCCGCGCCGCGCGGTGCGCCTCGGCCAGCGCGGCCGCGTCCGCCGCCGCCGCCGCCACCTGCCCCGCCGCCGCCGCGACCGCCGCGGTGTCCGCGGCCAGCGCCGCCTCGCCGGCCGGCCAGAACCGATCGCGATCGGCCGGATCGAACAGCGGCGGGGCGAACCCGTCGACGAACCACGCGCCGCGCAGCATGCCCGGAGAACGCGCGCAGCCAGCCCACCCGCCCATCGGCGTCGGCCACCACCAGCACGCCGAACATCTTGCCGCCGCCGTCGTCGTCGAGCGGCCGGGGATCGGCGCGCAGCTCGGCCACCAGCGCCGCCGCCGCGCGCGCCGCCAGCGGGTGCGGCGCCGCGATCGCGAACGGGCTGGGCATCACCGCCGGCAGCTCGGCCGCCGCCGGCGGCGGCTCGAACCAGCGCAGGTCGTCCACGCGCGAGCCTTATCACGAGCAGGGTGGTAGCGTGCGCGGTCCATGGGTCAGCTCGACGAGCGCGGGTTCGCGCACCACCTGCAGGCCTGTCGCGGCTGCGGCGGCACCAGCTTCGACGTCGCCACCTACCTCGACCGCCACGTCGAGGTGATGCTGGGCGACGCCAACAACGACGGCAAGTGGGTCCACGACGGCGAGAAGTTCGTCGACGGCGTCTACCGCATCGCCTGCGCCACCTGCGGCGTCGAGGCGTTCGCCAGCGACGCCTGCCCGCGCTGCCACGCGCCCGGCGCGCTGCCAGCCACGCTGGCCGCGCCGTCGCACCTCGCGGTGCCCAAGCGGTGCCCGGCGTGTAGCGGCATGCAGCTGGCGCTGATCGGCTTCGCGCCCGCCACCGTGCGCACCACCGGCGCCAAGCCGCCGACGCCCACGCCGCGCGCGCTGTTCGGCGAGCCCGGCTTCCACGTGATCGCGATGGCGTGCGACGACTGCGACTGGGCCGCCACCGCGCCCGGCTGCCCGCTGTGCGCGGCGCCCGGGCCGCTGCGTCCGCGGCCGTGACCGCGCGCGTGACGGGCGCGGCTACTCCTCGCGCTCGAACACCGCGGTGACCGCGGTGGTCAGCCCGCCGGTCGCCGGATCGCGATCGATCTGCCCCAGCACCACCGCGTCGGCCCAGCCGTAGAGGCCGTCGGGGCTCTCGAGCACGCCGTACAGCGCCGACAGATCCGCCTCGGCGCTGGCGGCGATCGCGAGCCGGCACTGCGTGGCCCGGCACTCGGCGCCGACCACCTCGACCTTGGCGCCGCGATCGGCCAAGAGCTCGCCGACGTGGGTCATGCGCACCTTCAGCTCGCGCTCCTGATCGACCGCCCACCCTGGATCGCGCGCCTCGCGATCGAACGGCAGCGAATCACCGCCCGCCACCGGCGGCGCCTCGGGCGGCGGCGGCGACGGCGTCCCCGGCTGGGCCGGCACCGGCAGCGGCGCGGGCGCCACGGCGATCGCGCCGGCGTCGATCGTCGCCGCAGGCGGGGCGGCTGCCGCGGTCCCGCGCGCCGCGCTCGGGGCAGGCGGCGCTGCCGCCGGTCGATCGCGCCCCCGCCACACCCAGACGCCCGCCGCGATCGCGCCGATCGTCGCGAAGATCCACACGTACTTCACGCGGCGAGTCTAGCAGCTCGCTTTTGCCGCGTCGGCGCGGCGACCATCTGCTAGATTGCGCGGCCTCCGTGGAGCCTGCCGCCGAAGTCCCCAGCGCGCCGAGCCCCGCGGCCGCGCGCCAGCGCGTCGTGGTCGCCAACCCCGCCGGCGGGGGCGTGCTCCTGTGGGTCGGTCGGCTGTACCTGTTCCTCGCGCTGATCATCGTGGCCAGCGCGGTCGTGGCCACGCTGGGCGCGTACCGCTACTTCGCGGTGTCGACGCCCCCGGCGCCCGACCTGTCGAGCTACACCCGGGTCGCGCCCGCGGTGACCCGGGTCTACGCCGCCGACGGCACCAAGCTCGGCGAGTTCGCCGAGGAGTTCCGCGAGATCGTCCCCTACGAGCAGATCCCGCCGCAGCTGATCGACGCGGTGGTCGCGATCGAGGACCACCAGTTCTTCGAGCACGGCGGCATCTACTGGAAGGGCATCGCCCGCGCCGCGTGGCGCAACGTCACCGCCGGCGACTTCGCCCAGGGCGGCTCGACGATCACCCAGCAGGTCGCCAAGCAGTTCCTCACCGCCGACAAGTCGCTGGCGCGCAAGGCCCGCGAGGCGATCCTCGCGCGGCGGATCGAGTCGCGCTACTCGAAGCGCGCGATCCTGTCGTTGTACCTCAACCACATCTTCCTCGGCGCCGGCGCCTACGGCGTGGCCGCCGCCGCCCACCGCTACTTCCAGAAGGACCTCGCGCAGCTCTCGCTGGCCGAGATGGCGCTGATCGCCGGGCTGCCCAAGGCGCCGTCGACGTTCTCGCCGATCGCCCACCCCGATCGCGCGATCGAGCGGCGCAACGTGGTGCTCGATCAGATGGTCAAGTGGGGCAAGATCGACGCCCCGGCCGCCGAGGCGGCCAAGGCCGAGCCGCTCAAGCTGAACGTCTACAAGGACGTCTTCCCCGAGCGCATGCCGTACTTCGCCGAGCACGTGCGCCGCTACCTGGTGAACCACCCCGGCATCGGCAAGGACGGCCTGATGCGCGGCGGCCTCCTGGTCGAGACCACCGCCGAGCCGTCGTTCGAGGCCGGCGCGTACGAGAACGTCGACTACGGCACCCGCAAGCAGGACAAGCGTCAGGGCTGGCGCGGCCCCGAGTGGTACGTCGACGGCCCGGCCAAGGACACGCTGATCGCCCGGCAGCGGCAGCTCTACGGCGACGGCCCGCTCGATCCGGCGCGCCGCTACCTGGCGGTGGTCGAGGACGTCGCCTGCGACAGCGCCCACGTCACCGTCGGCGATCGCCGGCTGACCCTGCCGCTGCGCAACCTCGACTGGGCGTCGCCGTGGAGCGCCACCGACTCGCACAACGACAAGAAGATCACCTGCGCGACCCGCGCGCTCAAGCGCGGCGACGTGGTGTGGGTGCGGCGCGAGCTGCGCACGTTCGGCCGCTACCGCGAGTTCTTCATGCCCGACGACGTCAACCCGTCGTGGCGGCACAGCCAGGACCAGCCCGACTGGGACGCCAAGAACGCCGACGTGGTCCAGCTCGAGCAGGTGCCGCACCCGCAGGGCGCGCTGTTCATGGCCGACCACCGCACCGGCTACGTCACCGCGATGGTCGGCGGCTACGACTACGCGCGCAGCGAGCTCAACCGCGCGGTGCAGTCGTGCCGGCAGCCGGGCTCGACCTACAAGCCGATCTACTACTCGGCGGCGCTCGACGATGGGTTCGGCTTCGACTCGATGTTCTACGACCGGCCGGTGTCGATCGTCGACCCGGTGACCGGCGAGGTGTGGACGCCGACCAACCTCCACGGCTCGGTCGACAACGACGTCACGCTCGAGTACGCGCTGGTGTTCTCGAAGAACATCCCGTCGGTGGCGATCTTCTCCGAGGTCGGCGCCGACCGCGTCGAGCAGTGGGCCCGCCGGCTGGGCTTCACGTCCGAGATCATCGCCGACAAGGCGCTGGCGCTGGGCGCGTCGTGCACCTACCTCGACCAGATGTCGCGGGCGTTCTCGATCTTCGCCCGCAACGGCCAGTGGATCGACTGGGCGTACGTCCGCCGGATCAAGGATCGCGACGGCAACGTGGTCGAGGACCGCACCGTCTATCACGACCCGATGCTGGCCCCGGCCGACCGCCTCGACCGGCTGGCCGCCACCGCCGGCGCGCGGCCGCGCCAGGCCATCCCCGCGCGCACCGCGTTCCTGACCACGAAGCTGATGGCGCAGATGGTCAACTACGGCTTCACCAAGACCCTGCGCGCGACCGACCTCCACGCCGCGGGCAAGACCGGCACGTCGAGCGCCACCATGGACACCTCGTTCGTGGCCTACACCTCGCGGTTCACCACGACGGTCTGGCTGGGCGACGACAAGCGCGAGCGCGAGCTGGGCAAACAAGACGCCGCCTACATGACCGTGGTCCCGATGTGGGCGCGGTTCATGTTCGAGGTCGCCCACGACTTCCCCAATCCGGAGATCCCGTGGCAGGTGCCCCCGGGCGTCGAGGCCAAGGACCGCGGGGACCACAGCAAGGGCCGGCGCGGCGGGGCGATGAGCCTGATCTACCGCCACGCCGAGAAGCCGCCCGACGACGGCGTCGGCGAGGACGGCGCCGCCCCGCCCGGTCAGCCGCCGGCGTGAACTCGATCGGGGGGCTCGCGCGTTTACAGCGCCGAACCGCTCGATCGGGTGAATGGCCACGACTGCTGGGCCGTCCGACCGCTCGGCTTTGCTAAGCTAGGCTCGCTACCGTGCGCCCGGATCCCGCGACCGACACGCTGATCGGCACCGTCATCGGCGGGCGCTATCAGCTGATCCGTCGGATCGGCAAGGGCGGCATGGGGCTGGTCTACGAGGCCGACCACCTGGGCATCGGCAAGCGGGTGGCGGTCAAGGTGCTGCTCGACAAGTACAGCGACGACCCCGAGGTGGTGGCGCGGTTCCAGCGCGAGGCCCGCACCGCCAGCGCGATCGGCGACGAGCACATCGTCGAGGTGTTCGACGCCGGCGTCACCGACGACGGCCGCAGCTACCTGGTGATGGAGCTGTTGATCGGCCTGAGCCTGTCGGACGTCGCCGAGGCCACCGGCCCGATGCCGGCGGCGCGGGCGGTGCCGATCGTGCGCCAGGTGCTGCGCGGGCTGGCCGCCGCCCACGCCAAGGGCATCGTCCACCGCGACATGAAGCCCGAGAACGTGTTCCTGGTGCAGAAGCCGGATCGCCACGACTTCGTGAAGATCATGGACTTCGGCATCTCGAAGTTCCTGCAGGACCGCGAGAGCAAGGTGCGGCTCACCGCCACCGGCGCGGTGATCGGCACGCCGGTGTACATGGCCCCCGAGCAGGCGATGGGCACCGGCGAGATCGACGCCCGCGTCGACCTGTACGCGGTGGGCGTGATGCTCTACGAGCTCCTGGCCGGGCGGCCGCCGTTCCAGGCGCCGACCTACATCGCGCTGGTGACCCAGCACCTGCAGCAGCCGCCGCCGCCGCTGCAGCAGGCGCGCCCCGACCTGCCGACCCCGCTGGTGGTCGCGGTGCACAAGGCCCTCGAGAAGGAGCCGCGCCACCGGTTCGCGTCGGCGGCCGAGATGGCGGCGGCGCTGCCGTCGGACGCCGCGGTCGCCAACCTCGATCGGGTCGCCACCCTGACCGGGCCGACGATGCCCGACGCCGGCGGCACGGCGGCCGAGTCGCCGCGCGGCAAGAAGGCCAAGGCCGCGATCACGCCCGGCGGCGCGGCGATGCCGACCACGTCGCGCCGGCCGGCGCCGTCGTCGGTGACCACGCCCCGTCGACGGTGGCCGTGGATGGCGGCGATCGTCGCGCTGGCGGCGACGCTGGGCGCCGGCATCGTGGTGGTGGCGCTGCGGCCCAGCGGCAAGCGCCCCGCGGCCACCGCGGCCCCGCCGCCGCCGGCGCCGGTGGTGACCGGCTCGCTCGAGGTGGTGTCGGATCCGGCCGGCGCCGCGGTCGAGATCGACGGCTCGCCGCGCGGCACCACGCCGGTGGTGGTCGCCGGGCTGCCGGCCGGCGTCCACGAGGTGCGGCTGACCCGCGACGGCTACGCGCCGGTGGTGCTGCGCAAGGCGGTGCGCGAGGGCCGCGACGAGACGCTTTCGGCGGTGATGGCCAAGCTCGACGCGCCGGCCGCCGGCAGCGATCGCGGCAAGCCCGGGCACGGCAGCGGCAGCGCCGGTCGACCGGCGATCGGCAAGGGCAGCGGCAGCGGCAGCGGCAGCGCGACCCCGACGCCCGGCGGCGGCTCGAGCAAGCCCGGCGGCGGCACCGGCTCGAGCGCGCCCGGCGGCGGCGACAAGGGCCCGAAGAACCCGTACGGCGATCACGATCCGCCGCCGCCGCCCGATCGGAAGGACAACCCATTCGGTACCTGATCCACACCGCGCGGCGACCGATCGCGGCGCTGATCGCGACGAGCGTGACGCTCGCCGCTGGCGCCGCCCGTGCCCAGCCCACCGACGAGGCCCGCGCCGCGGCCGGCGCCGCGTTCAAGCGCGCGGTCGCCGCCGAGAAGCGCCAGGACTGGCGCGTCGCGATCCGCGAGTACCAGGCCGCGTACGATCTGTCGCCGCACCCCGACGTGCTCTACAACATCGCCGCCGTCCACGAGCGGATCGGCGAGGCGCGCGCGGCGGCCGGCTTCTACCAGCGCTACCTCGACGGCAGCCCCGCCGCGCCCGATCGCGCCAAGGTCGTCGGCAAGCTGGCCGAGCTGCGCGCCCGACCGGCCGAGGTGCAGATCACCAGCGATCCGGTCGGCGCCGACGTCGCGATCGACGGCCAGCCGCGCGGCCAGGCGCCGCTGACGGTGACGCTCGACGGCGGCAGCCACCAGGTCGTGGTCGTGGCCGGCGCCGCGCGCCGGTCGATGGTCGTGGCGATCGAGTACGGCGAGCGCCAGGATCTGGCGCTGACGCTGCGCGCCGGCGAGGGCACGCTGGTGGTCGACTCCAACGCGCCCCACGCCACCGTCACGATCGACGGCCAGCCGGTCGGCACGACGCCGTGGCGCGGCGCGGTCGGCGCCGGCACCCACACGCTGGTCGTGAGCGCGCCCGGCTTCACCACCACCGAGCGCTCGGTCGAGGTCCCCGCCGACGGCACCGCGCGGATCCAGGCCGCGCTCGGGCGCCCGATCGGCTGGGTCGAGCCGACGCCGGCGAGCCGCGCGACGACGCCGGTGATCCTCGAGTCGGGGGCCTACCTCGGCCGGGGCTGGACGGTCGGGCTGATGATCGGCTACCGCACCGCCGGCCAGCACCTCGAGGTGGCCAGCGGCATCGCGTTCGGCAGCGTCGGCTTCGGCTGGGCGCTGCGCGGCCGCGCCTTCGCGCTGACCGGGCCGGTGCGCCCGTACCTCGTCGGCGGCGTCAACTACGGCTTCGCCGGCGACGCGACCGCGCAGATCGGCGGCGGCCTGATGATCGCGGGGTCGCGCTCGGGCCCGCTGCGCATCGACTACTTCATCGAGAGCGGCTACGGCGTCGGCAAGGACGCCGCCGGCGGCTACGAGTTCGTGCCGATCATCGGCGGCCTCACCTACAGCGTCTCAAAGCCGTGACACGACGCCGCTGGTGACGGTCCAGCGGCCGGCCACGCGCTGCTCGAGCGCGGTCAGCCCGGCGCACAGCGCGCGCCGCGACAGCTCGACGGCGGCCGCGCGATCGACCAGCACCAGGCCGCCGCCGTCGACCACCGCGCCGGCCCACGCGGCCAGGGTCGGCGCCCAGTCGGCGCGATCGCCGGCGCCCACCGCCACCACCGCGGCGAACGTCGCCGGCGCCAGCGCGGCGTCGGCCGCGACCTCGGTGACCGCGCGGCCGCGGGCGATCAGCGCGCGGGCCAGCCGCGGGTTGGCGATCACCGCCACCGCGCCAGCCGGCAGCCCGGCCAGCGCGGCCTCGACCGCGGGCGCGGCGCTGGCGATCCACAGGCCGTCGAGCATCGAGCCGCACCCTACCCGCTGCCCCGGCGCCAGGGCAAGGCGCTCAGCCGTTGCGCAGGTACTGGCAGCGCGGCGCCTCGAGGTACGGCGTCACCCAGTTGACGCCCCAGATCTCCTGCAAGAGCGTGCGGAAGTTGCCGTAGCTGACGACGAAGAAGTCGAGCTTGTGCACCTTGATGCCGCCGCCGGTGTCGTCGGCGCGGACGCAGCCGTCGTGGATCGTGCCGTCGGGCAGGCGCAGGCCGTCGAACTCCGGCACGTACAGCGGCTCGCCCAGCGGCACGACCCGAGGATCGACCGCCACCGACTTGAACGGGGTCAGCGTCCGTCGGCGCGCGCCGCGGCCGAACGGGTACTCCCTGGGATCGAGCAGCTGGTAGCAGGTGCCGGTGCCGTACTTGCACGCGCCCGCGTAGTTGATCACGCGGCCGTCGGCGAGCAGCCCCGAGCCCTCCATGCGCAGGTGCCAGATGAACTTCTCCGAGAACGTGCCGACGTAGAAGCCGCGCCGATCGTAGACGTCGAGCGCGTCGACGTCGCCGTACTCGATCTCGTCGGGCTCGTCGAAGTCCTCCTCGCGCGCCAGCCAGTAGAAGCGCAGCGCCCACTGCAGCTCGGGCACCAGCGGGTAGCCGCAGCACAGCTTGTTCTTGCCCACCGCCGGCGCCCGCGGCGCGACCGTCTCCCCGACCAGCGCCAGCTTGGAGTCGTCGGCGCGCGCGATCGCCGGCGCCGCGCACCACGCGAAGACGACCAGCGCGAGGGCTCGCACGATGGCCACTATAGCGCGTGGTAGCGTGCGTGCGTGGCGAGCCTCCTCGACCTGGCCGACGCCGGCGCCGACGCCGGCGGCAAGGCCCACGGCCTGGCGCGGCTGATCGCGGCGGGCGTGCCGACGCCGCCCGGCTTCGTGATCGCGCCGGCGGCGTTCGCCGCGCTGGTCGGCGCGCTGCCCGATCCGGCCAGCCCCGATCACGGCCACGCGCTGGGCGCGCTGGCCGAGGCCGCGCGCCACGCCGAACCACCCGCGGCGCTGGCCGCCGAGGTCACCGCCCGCGCGGCGGCGCTGGGCCCGCGGATCGCGGTGCGCTCGTCGCTGGCGATCGAGGATCGCGCGGGCGGCGCGGCGCCTGGCGTCGGCGCCAGCGTGGTGGCGATCGCGCCCGTCGAGGTGTGGCCGGCGATCCGCCACGTCTGGAGCGCCGCGATGCTGCCGCTGGTCGCCGCGTACGCCGCGCGCCGCGGGGCGGCGACGACCGCGCCGCCGGCGGTGATCGTGCAGCGGTTCGTCGCCGGCTTTCGCGCGACGATCTACACCCGGCCGCCGGGCCAGCCCGCCGGCGCCGAGGCGTGGATCGCGTGCGGGCCGGGCGCGCCCGCGCGGGTCGCGCGCGACGGCGCGGCGTGGCGCGAGGCGCTGGCGCTGGCGCTGGCCGCCGAGCGCGCGATCGCCGCGCCGGCCGGCGCCGACGTCGAGCTGGTGTGGGCGCTGGCCGAGCGCGCGTGGATCGTGGTGCAGGCGCGGCCGCTGGTGCACCCGCCGCCCGCGCCGCGCCGCTCGCCGCCGCCGCCGATCGTGCTGGCGCCGCTGCGCGCGCTGCCGCGCCGCTGGCGCCGCGACGTCACCCACAACCCCGGGCCGCTGTCGGTCGCGCAGGCCGAGCTGTGCGCGCGGGTCGAGGCCGCCGCGATCGCGCCGTTCCACCTGCGGGTCGTCGCGCACCACCTGTACTGGGCGCCGCGGCCCGACGCGCCGCCGCCGCCGCCGATCGCCGACGCCGACGCGCTGACCCGCGCGCTCGCCGCCGACGAGGCGCGGATCGCGGACGCGCTGGCCGCGCCGGCCGGCGGCCTCGACGACGCGCTGGCGATCTACCTGCGCGCGTACCAGCTCCTGGCCAGCGCGCTGGGCCCGCGGGTCCACGCGGCGCTGGCGGTCTTGCCGGCGGCGCTGGCGGCGGCCGGCCACCCGCCGGCGCTGGCGGCGCGGCTGGCCCCGGCCCGGCCGTCGTCGATCGCCAGCCAGCTCGCGGCGTGCGCCCGCGGCGAGCTCGACCGCGCCGCGCTGCTGGCCGCGATCGGCGACGCCGCCCCGCGCTGGGACGTCGACGCGGCGACCTTCGCCGAGACGCCGGCGCTGATCGATCACGCGCTCGCCGCCGCGCCGCGCCGCCCGCCGCCGCCGCCGATCGCCGCGCCGGGGCCCGGGCTCGACGACGCCATCGCGATCGCGCGGGTCGCCGTCGACGCCGCCGAGCGCGACGACCTGTGGTACTGGCGCGCCCAGGCCGTCGTGCGCCGCGCGCTGCGGGCGCTGGCGATGCGGCGCGGCCTCGATCCCGACGACGCGTGCTGGCTGCCGTTCGCGCGGCTGCTCGACGACGCGCCGCTGTCGGCCGAGACCGCGCGCGGCCACGCCAGCGCCGCCCGCGCCGCCGCCGCCCGCGCCGCCGCCTGGGAGCTGCCGCTGTCGCTCGACGATCCCGAGGCCCCGGCGGTCGCGACGACGATCTACCGCGGCGCCGGGATCGGCGGCGTGGTCGCCGGCCCGGTCCACCACGCGGACGACGACGACGGGCCGGTGCCGCCCGGCGCCGTGATCGTGACCCGCGCCGTGACGCCCGCGCTCGCGCTGCTCATCGGCGGCGCCGCCGCGATCGTCAGCGAGCACGGCAGCCCGCTCGACCACGGCGCGGCGATGGCGCGCGAGCTGGGCATCCCGTGCGTCGTCGGGTGCCGGGGCGTGGTCCTGGGCCTGGCGCCGCGGACCTGGGTCGAGGTCGACGGCGACGCCGGCACGGTCAGCGTCCGCTGACCGCCGCGGCTACTCCTCGTCGCCGTCGTCGTCTTGCTCGAGCTCGGGATCGTCGGCGAGGTCGTCGTCGTGATCCGGACTCGAGTCGACCGGCAGCGGCGTGCCCGCCCCGGCGTTGACCTTCTCGCGCAGGTCCTTGCCGACCTTGAAGAACGGCAGCCGCTTGGGGGCGACGTGCACGGTCTCACCGGTCCGGGGGTTGCGCCCCTCGTAGGCCTTGTACTCGCGCACCGTGAAGCTGCCAAAGCCTCGGATCTCGATGCCTTCGCCCCGCTCGAGGGCCTTGACCATCGAGTCGAAGACGCAGTTGACGATGGCCTCGGCCTTACCGGCGGGCAGCTTGAGGCTCTCTGAGATCTTTTCGATCAGCTCTGACTTGGTCACGGCGGCCGTAACTCCGCGGAATCTTGTCAGAGGCTACTCGACTACCGGATCGATGTGCAAGCCTAACGTGGCGGAACGTTTGATCGACGTCTCGCCCAGGCTCAGTCGCTCGCCGGCAGCGGACGCTCGCCATCGCGCACAAACGCCCGGTATTGCATGGGAAACTGGTACGTCTCGCAGCGGTGACGGGCGTAGAAATCGACGAGATCCCGCCACTGAATCGCGCCGCCATCGAGGCCCGAGCGCAGCGCCTGCGATACCGCGATGTTGCAGACCATCCCGCCGCCGGGCAGCTCGGGCTCGTGGCCGACCGCCAGCCGCGCGTCCGCCCCCAGCGCCCGCGGCGGCACCTTCGACACGTAGTACGCCGACAGCGGCGGCAGCTCGATCGACTCGACGCGCGTGATCTCCAGCGACATGCCATCGCGGTACGCGCACTCGCTGCGGATCTCGCGACCGCCGCGCGCGACCACGTTGGCGTTGTACGGCTCGACATCGCGCCGCGCGCAGCCGCCGTCGGGCCGCACCCGCGTGACCACCCGATACGCGAGGTCGGCGGTCGCGCGGTTCTCGATCACCAGCGCCAGCGTGCCGCCGGTGGCGACCGCCGACAGCCGCAGCCCGGCCGCGTCGATCGGCGGCTCGCCCGGCGCCAGCGTGCGGGTGCCCTCGTCGGCGCGCATCACCAGCTTCTTGCTCATCGCCTGCGCGGTGGGCGGCTCGACGCCAGCGGCGAGCGCGTCCTTGTCGAGGTACGCGACCCAGCCCGACTCGGTCTGGGTCGCCTTGCGCAGCGTGTCCTGCGACGACGCCAGCGTGTCGGCCGGCGGCGGCGGCTTGGCCGGCAACGCCACCGAGCCGCAGAACTGCAGCGTCGAGATCGCGAGCCCGAGGCCGACGACGCCAGCGGTGACGCCAATCCGGATCGGCGCGTTCAGCTCCACCGTCGACCTCGCGCGTGTACGCGCTCGCACACATCATGCGTCAGCCGCTTCACCATTCAACCTTACACTGCCGATCTCCAGGAGCGGAAGCGTTAGCGAAGGTCAGCACGACAGCGCCCCGAAACAAATTGACGAGACGATCTGCGCCAGGCCTAATCGCGAACATCCCATGGGGGGCCTCGCGCAACTTCGTCGTGAACCGCGCCGTAGCTGGCTCGCCGCCCTGTGCGTGGTCGCCACCTGCGCGGTCGCCACGCTGGGGGACGCCGCGCCGGCCCGGGCCGACGAGGCCGAGCGGATCGCGCAGCTCACCGCCACCCTGGGCGACGGCCACACCGAGCGCGAGCGCATCGCGGCGGTGACCGCGCTGGCGCGGATCACCAGCAAGACCGCGCTGCGGCCGCTGGTCGATGCGCTGCGCGATCCCAGCCCCGCGGTGCGCGGCATCGCCGCCGCCGGGCTCGGCAAGCTCGGCCACCGCGCCGCGCTGCCCGCGCTGCGCCAGGCCCAGGGCGACGTCGACGCGGTGGTGCAGAAGCGCGCCGCCGAGGCGATCGTCGCGGTGTGCACCGCCAACAACCTGCCGGTCGAGGCCGCGGCCACCGGCGGCGCCGCGGCCAAGGCCAAGCCCGGCTTCGGCAACCAGCCGCGCGCGGTCGCGCCGCGGCCCGATCTGTACGTCGTCATCAAGTCGTCGTCGGACGACTCGCCGGGCAAGCACGACAAGAAGGCGCGCAAGGTCCACTCCGACGCGCTGCGCGCCGCGATGACCACCGAGCTGTCGAGCGCCAACCTGGTCACGCTGACCGCCGCCGACGCCAAGAAGTTCGGGCTCGACGCGCGCAACCTCGACATCTCGCTGGTCGGCCTGGAGTTCCGCCAGGACGGCGCGTTCGTCGAGGTCGAGGCGCAGGTGCGGCTGGCGATCTCCAACGACGCCGGCAAGATGATCTCGTTCGTCTCCGGCGGCGCCAAGATGCAGGTGCCGCGGCGCGGCTACGACGCCACCTACCTTCCCCAGCTGCGGCGCGACGCGATCGAGAACGCGGTGCGCGGCCTGTTCACCAAGCTCATCGATCAGCTGCGCCGGTCGCTGACATCGTGAGCGGCTGGCGGCCGGTGTCGGCCGCGACCGCCCAGCCCAGCCCGACCCCGACGCCCAGCATGATCGCGCTGACCGCGAGCAGCGGGCCCAGGATCCGGCGGCGCCGCGGCGGGACCCACTGGTCGCGCACGGGCTCGCTCGCGTGGGCGATGGCCGCGGCCACCGCCTCGGCCGAGCCCTGATCGCCGTCGCACCCGGGGCAGCGCCGCTCGGCCGGGAACACCGCCGCGCACTGCCGACAGATCGCATACGCCACCACGGTCATGCCCCGTCAAACGCACGAGCCGCCGGATCGATTTCCGGGGGTCGCGCGACGGTCACGGCGGCGGCTGATCGGTCACCGCCACGCCGTCGTCGAGGGCGATGACCGGGAACAGCCACAGGAACGACAGCCCCAGCACGCCGTCGGTCCCGGGGGGCAGGCCGTCGACGATGACCAGCTCGACCGCCGGCGCCGAGGCCCCGCCCGCGGTCACCGGCGCGGTGGCCGCCGCGCCGGTGCGCAGCACGTTGGCGGCCACGGTCTGGATGGTCGCGCCGCGGCCCGACACCTGGGCCTTCGCGGCGAACGCGGTGGCCAGCGCGGTGGTGCCGCAGCGCGGGTCGACCAGGAACGAGCCGGTGGCTGCGCCGACCGTCACCTCGACCCGCAGCGACGCGTCGGCGGCGCTGGGCAGCACCGTCAGCGCGCCCCGGCCGGCCTGGCCGTCGCACTGGCTGGCCTGGCGGATGCCGTCGACCCGCCGCGCGACGTCGTCCGAGACGTCGCCGCCCAGATGATCGCGGAAGTAGCGCAGCGCCCACACGCCGTCGCACGGGCGGCTGGCGGGCCCGGCGACGTCGAGCACCCGCGCCGCGGCGAACTTGCCGCCGGCGGCGCCGTCGCTGTTGGCGAACGACTGGCGGTAGTCGGCCAGCGCCAGCTCGGGCTGGTTGGAGCGGCCGCGGTCCTCGCCGCGCCACCACCAGTAGTCGCCGTCGAACGGGTCGTCCTCGATGATCACGGTCTCGTGCTTGACCGCCTCGGCGTAGCGGCCGAGCTGCTGCAGCGCGTACACCACCGACCACTCGAGCCGCGGGAACGGCCCGCACTTCGCGAAGAAGCCGCTGGCCTGATCGACGACGTCGCCGTAGCGATCGTTGCGGCCCAGCTCGTCGGCGAGCTTGCGGATGAGGCGCTTGTCGCACGGCGCCTGATCGCGCTCGGTGAGCAGCGCCGCGATCACCGGATCGCGATCGCGCTCGACCTTCTTGGGCGGCGGCGTGGTGCGGTTGGCGTGGCCCACCAGCACCAGCCCGGCGATCGCCAGGCCGATCACCACCGCGGCGATGCCCGCCACCTTGAGCCCGGTGATCAGCTTGGCGCGGCCGTAGCGCTTGTGCGCGCACGGCGGGCACATGAACCCGTCGAGGGTGCCCTTGGTGCAGCGCATGCAGACCGGCGTGCCGCACGCGTCGCACTTACCCGTCGCCGCGACCGCCGGATGAGCGAAGCAAGCCCCCATGCCGGGGCCGAGTGTAGCCGATCCGGCGCCCGGCGCCGCGCGCCTTACCCGCCGAGGTGGCGCCCGAGCCGCCGGAACGCCTGGCGCCCCATCCGGCCGAGCACCCGGGTCAGCGCCGGCCGCATCGCGCGCCCGAGCCCGGTGGGCGTGGCCGCCATCGTCCAGTCGATGCGGGTGCCGCCGTCGACCGCGGTCAGCCGGTAGTCCTCGGCCATCTGGGTCGCCATCGGCGACGTGCTGCCGATCATCGTGAACGCGAACCGCGCGCCCGGCTCCCACGCGATGAACCGCTCCTCGAACTTCCCGAACAGCCGCAGCGCCACCTGGCGCTCGCTGCCGACGCCGCCCTGCCCCTTGGTCCACGCCGCGCGGTGCATCATCGGCCACCACCGGGTCCAGTCGGCGGGATCAGCGAACGCCGCGAACACCGTCGCCGGCGGCGCCGCGACGGTGGCCGAGAGCTGCACGCGCATCGGCGCGCGATCGAGGTAGTCGAGGTCGACCGGCGCCATCGGCTTCATGGGCGCGAGTCTACACCGCGCCGCCCCGAGACGGCCCGCGCCCATCCGTGCGATCCTGGCGACGATGGACGCCGCGCTCGACGTCGCGATCGTCGGCGCCGGCACCGCCGGCAGCGCCGCCGCGCTGTTCCTCGCGCGGGCCGGCCACCGGGTCACGGTCTACGAGCGGGTCGCCGCGCCGGGGCCGGTCGGCGCCGGCATCAGCCTCCAGCCCACCGGCCAGGCGGTGCTGGCGCGGCTGGGCCTCTTGGCGCCGATCCTCGAGCGCGCCGCGCGCATCGACCGCCTCCACGTCATGCGCCACCGCGGCAAGACGCTGGTCGATCTGCGCTACGCCGACGTCGAGCCGCGCTGGTTCGGGCTGGGGCTCCACCGGGGCACGCTGTTCGTGACGCTGTTCGAGGCGGTGCGCCGCGAGCCCGGCGTGACGCTGCACCTCGACGCCGCGGTCACCGCCGTCACCCGCGACGCCGAGGCGATCACCGTGCACGGCCCGGCCGGCCCGCGCGGCCGCCACCAGCTGGTCGTGGTGGCCGACGGCTCGGTGTCCGAGCTGCACGCCACCGCCGGCGTGCCGGTCACCACCGGCACCTTCCGCTTCGGCGCGCTGTGGTTCGTCGCCGACGATCCCGGCACGGCGTGGAAGGACGAGCTGTACCAGGTGGTGCACGGCGCGCGGCGCATGTACGGCGTGCTGCCCACCGGCCGCGGCCCCGCCGACGATCGCCCGCTGGTCAGCCTGTACTGGAGCCTGGCGCTCGACGATCACGCGCGCTGGCAGGCCGACGGCCTCGACGCGTGGAAGGCCGAGGTGCGCGGCTTCGACCCGCGGATCGAGCCGGTGCTGGCCCAGATCACCGATCCGACGCAGGTGCTGCTGGCCCGCTACCGCGACGTGCGCATGAAGCGCTGGCACGGCGACCGGATCGTCTTCCTCGGCGACGCCGCCCACGCCACCAGCCCGCAGCTCGGCAACGGCGCCAACCTCGCGCTGGTCGACGCCTGGACCCTGGCCGAGGCGCTGGCCGCCGGGCCCGACCTCGCGACCGCGTTGCCGGCCTACACCCGCGCGCGCAAGCCGCACCTCGGCCACTACCAGCGCATGTCGCGCCTGCTCACGCCGCTGTTCCAGTCGCGATCGCGCCTGCTCGGCGGCCTGCGCGACGCGTTCATGCCGCTGGCCGATCGCCTCGGCCCGTTCCACCGCATCATGGTCAAGACCATGGCCGGCCACGAGCGCGGCCTCGCCTTCCGCCAGCCGCTGAGGCTGCCGCCGCCTGGCTGACCGGTCACGGCCGGCGGCGCACCACGACCGCCGTCGGCGCGGTGTCGAGGCAGGTCGGCTGCGGCAGGCACGCGGTGCGGGTCAGCGTCAGGTCGCCGCCGGCGGTCGCCAGATCGAACGCCTGGTACTCGCGGGTGTCGCCCTCGACGCCCCAGATCCGCGCGTGCGCCCCGCCCTCCTCCTCGGCCAGGCCGAGCTGCGTCGAGGTGGCGGTGCCGGTCGCGCTGGTGCACGCGGCGTCGCTGTAGCGCCGCGAGGTCATGACCCGGCTGAACATCAGGCGATCGTCGATGTCGATCGCCATCGCGATCGTGCCCCAGGCGCCGCCGCCGAGCTCGACGCACGCGCCGGCGACGTGGGTCGTGCCGCCGACGGTGATCGACACCAGATCCCACGCGCCGACCATCGTCGTCGACCACGGCGCGACCCGGTCGACCGTGACCGCGATCGGCGGATCGGTGGCGGTGTCGCGCGGATCGCTCGGATCGTGGGTCAGCACCAGGTGATCGCCGGTGCGCGCGGCCAGGAACACCAGCACGCCGCCGCCCGGCTCGGTCAGGATCCAGCGATCGGGCTCGATCGCCACCGCGCTGGTGGTCGTCATGATCTCGCTCGCCGGCAGCCCCTGCGCGAGCGCGACCTGCCGCACCCGCAGCTCGCCGGTCAGCGTGGCGGTCGCGGTGAACTGCGCGTCGCCGCGCAGCGCCTGGGTCACGCCGTCGCGCCGCAGCGTCAGCGGCGTGCCGCCGTCATCGACGATCAGCTCGGTCATCAGCCACAGGCCGGCGAAGTCGGCGGCGGTCACCGCCGGCGCGTCGACCGCCGCGTCGACCGCGGGCCCGTCGTCGCCGCCACACGCGCCGCCCGCGAGCGCCATCGCCGTCACCGCCGCCATCGTGGCTCCACGGAGGGTTGTCATCGCGACCTCCTGGCGAGGACGTCCTCGCGGGTCGATACAATGCACCCGCGATACCAACCGCGCCCCCGCTGCGATCACGCCGACCTACGCGGCGCGCGGGCCGCGACCGCCCGCAAGCGGTGCGCGGCTCACGCGCGCAGCCGCAGCACCAGCCGCACCACCGCGTCGGCCTGCCGGCGGCTGACGTAGGTGTGGTGGCAGGTGACGCCGCCGTCGCGCTCGACGATCGACAGCGCGCCGGGCGCGGCCGCGACCCGGTGGTAGAGCTGGCCGCCGCGGCGGTAGTGCACCTCGGCGCCGGCGACCGGCGCCGCCGACAGGTCGAGCACCAGCTCGAGCTGATGATCGTCGTGGACGCGGTCGTGGTGCGCGAGCACGAAGTCGCCCGGCCCCAGTCGCACGGCCCGCGCGTCGATCACCGCCAGCGGCGGCGGCGCCGCCGTCGGCGTCGGTCGCAGGCGATCGGCGGCCAGCGCGGCCAGCGCGGCGCACAGCGCGGGCTCGTCGGGCTCGGCGACGACGTCGTAGCTGCCGCGATCGACCAGCGCGTAGCGCGTGTAGCCGCGGCGCTCGAGCCGGGCCCGCACCTCGGCCGCGGCGGCCGGGCCGATCGCGGCCGGCACCACCAGCGCCGCGCGCGCGGCGAACAGCGCGCCGAGGTCGGTCACGGGTAGAACCAGCCGGCCAGCGACAGCCGCAGGCCGTCCTCCACCTCGCGCACCTGGTGCAGCGAGGCGGCGCCGACCGCGAACACCACCAGCCGGTTGGGCGCGGGGGCGATCATCGCCGCCGGCTCGGTCACCACCAGCTCGTCGGCCGCGACCTCGCAGCGGTACAGCTCGAGCTCGCCGCCGCGCGGCGGTTCCGGCGACGGCAGGTAGTACGCGAAGGCGAGCACCCGGTCGAGCCCGGCCTGGTGATCGGTGTGCGGCAGCAGGTAGTGGCCCGGCCGGTAGGCGTAGGCGCGCAGATCGGCGCGGCCGATCGCGGCGCCGGTGATCCGCCCCAGCCGCGGCGTCAAGGCCGCGCTCCACGCCGCGACGAGCGCGCGCAGCTCGGCGGTGGTCGGCGCGGGTGCGGTGGCCTCGAACGCGAACAGGTCGGCCTCGTACGGCCACACCGGCTCCTCGTCGACCACCGCCAGCAGCTCGGCCACCGCGGCCTCGGCCAGCGCGCCGTCGATGACCAGGTGCGGGAACGGCCGCGCCGCGCGCCACGCCGCCGCCAGCGCGGGCTCGTCATCCCAGGCCGCGCCGAGGCGGAGCATGCCGGTGTTCTACACGGCCGCCGCGCCGCCGTCAGCGGCTACAGCTCGATCTGCAGGCCCAGCTCGACGACGCGGTTGGGCGGCAGGTTGAAGAACGCGGTCGGCGAGCGCGAGTTGCGCGACAGGAACGCGAACAGCACCTTGCGCCAGCGCGCCATCGCCGAGCGGCCGGTGACGATCAGCGTCTGCCGCCCGAGGAAGTAGGTGGTGGTCATCGGCTTGGCGGTGATCGCGCCGTCCTTGGCCACCCGGGCGATCAGCGCCGGCACGTCGGGGGTCTGCATGAAGCCGGCGCGCGACACCACGCGGAACAGGCCCTGGCCCATCGGCGTCACCGTCAGGCGGTTGCCGCGCGACACCCACGGCACCGGCTCGGTCACCACCGAGAACAGCACCACCTCCTGGTGCAGCACCCGGTTGTGCTTGACGTGGTGGAGCACGACGTTGGGCACGTTGGCGGTGCCCGAGGTCATGAACACCGCGGTGCCCTCCACCCGCGGCAGCGGGTTCATCTCGAGGTCGGCCAGGAACAGGTCGGTCGGGACCGCGCCCGAGTCCATGATCTTGGCCAGCTCGACCCGGCCGCGCCACCACGTGGTCATGATCGCGAACACCGCGACGCCGACCGACAGCGGGAACCAGCCGCCGTCGAGGATCTTGGTCGCGCACGCCACCAGGAACGCGACGTCGAACACCATGAACACCGCGAGCAACAGCCCGGCCCGGGTGCGCGGCCACTGCCAGCGCTGCACCGCGACCCGGTAGAACAGCAGCGACGTGATCGCCATCGTGCCGGTCACCGCGATGCCGTAGGCGGCGGCCAGCGCCGAGCTGGTGCGGAACTGCAGCACCAGCACCAGGCAGCCGATCATCATCAGGTAGTTCATCTCGGGGATGTAGATCTGGCCCTCGGCCTCGGCCGAGGTGTGGATCACCGTGAGCCGCGGCCAGAACCCGAGCTGGATCGCCTGCCGGGTCAGCGAGAACACGCCGGAGATCAGCGCCTGCGACGCGATCACCGCGGCCATCGTCGCCAGCACCAGCATCGGCACCACCAGCGGGCCCTCGACCAGGCCGTAGAACGGGTTCTTGATCGTGCCCGGCTCGTGGTGCAGGAACAGCGCGGCCTGGCCGAAGTAGTTGAGCAGCAGGCCGGGCAGCACCACCACGTACCAGGCCCACCGGATCGGGCCGCGGCCGAAGTGGCCCATGTCGGCGTACAGCGCCTCGCCGCCGGTGACCACCAGGAACACCGAGCCGAGCAGCAGGAAGCCGTGCCAGCCGTGGGTGGTCAGCATCGCCAAGCCGTAGCGCGGGTCGACCGCCTGCAGCACCTCGGGCGCCTTGACCACCCAGCGCGCGCCGGCGATGCCGATCGCGACGAACCAGACCATCATGATCCAGCCGAAGACGCCGCCGATCTTGCCGGTGCCGAACCGCTGCACGACGAACAGCGCCACCAGGATCGCGATCGTGATCGGCACCACCAGGTGCGACAGGTCGCTGTTCTGCTCGGACAGACCCTCCATCGCGCCCAGCACCGAGATCGCCGGGGTGATGACGCCGTCACCGAACAACAGGCCGGCGCCGAACAGCGCCGCCAGGAGGGGGACGGCCAGCTTGGTCCGCTTGTGATCGTCGCTGTCGAGCAGCGCGGCCAGCGCCAGGATGCCGCCCTCGCCCTTGTTGTCGGCGCGCAGCACGAACACCAGGTACTTCATCACCACCACGAGCATCAGCGCCCAGAACACCAGCGACATCACGCCGAGCACGTTGTCGTGGGTCGGCGGCAGCGCGTGCGGCGAGTGCGGCCAGGCCAGGCACTCCTTCACCGCGTACAGCGGCGAGGTGCCGATGTCGCCGTAGACCACGCCGAGGGCGCCGAGCGAGGCGGCCGCGAGGGCGCCGGGGGTGGTCGGGATCGTGTGCGTCGTGGTCGCGCGTTCGCGCTTTGAGGAGGTCATCGTGTCGCCCGCGGCGACGGGGGGACCTACCACCCGTTCGCGTAAAGATTCCATCAAGGTTGAGTTCGGTTGCGATCTCAACCAGTTGAGTCGTCGGCGTCGCGGAGCCGATAGCCCACGCCGGGCTCGGTCAGGAGCCAGCGCGCCCGCCCGGGGTCGGCCTCGATCTTCCGGCGCAGCGCCGCCATGTGCACCCGCAGGTAGTGCACCTCCTCGACCGCGCCCGGCCCCCACACCTCGCGCAAGAGGTGGCGGTGGGTCAGCACCTTGCCGGCGTGCTGCACCAGCTGGGTCAGCAGCTTGAACTCGATCGGCGTCAGGTGCACCGGCGCGCCCGCGACGATCACCTCGTGGCGGCCGAGGTCGAGGTGGATCGGGCCCACCGTGAACACCGCGTCGGGCGCGGGGGCGCCGGACGCCGACGCCGCGTGGCGCAGCGCCACCCGCATCCGCGCCAGCAGCTCGCCGGTGCCGAACGGCTTGGTCAGGTAGTCGTCGGCGCCGGCGTCGAGCGCGCGGATCTTGTCGGCCTCGCGGTCGCGCGCCGAGATGATGATCACCGGGGTGGCGCTGCCGGCGCGCAGCGTCCGCACCAGCTCGACGCCGTCGCCGTCGGGCAGCCCGAGATCGAGGATCACCAGCGCCGGCCCCTCGGCCAGCGCCCGCCGCGCCTCGGCCAGGGTGCCGGCCTCGGCGACGGTGAAGTCGTGGGCGGTCAGCGTGGCGCGCAAGAGCCGGCGCATCGCGACCTCGTCATCGACGATCAGCACGTGGGTCACGCGACACCTCCCGGCGCCGGCGGCCGCGCCGCCGGCAGCTCGATCACGAACGCCGCGCCGCCGTCGACCGGCGCGGCGACCCGGGCCGCGCCGCCGTGGGCCACCGCGATCGCGCGCACCACCGCCAGGCCCAGCCCCGCGCCGGGCGCCGCCGAGGCGCGGAAGAACTTGTCGAACACCCGCTCGCGGTCACCGGGCGCCACGCCGGCGCCGTGATCGCGCACGGTGATCGTGACCTTGCCGTCGGCGCCGGTCGCGCCGATCTCGATCGGCGGCGCGCCGTGCTTGATCGCGTTCTCGATCAGGTTGACCAGCGCCAGCTCGAACAGCACCGGATCGACGTGGACCTCGACGTCGCCGACCGCCACCGCCACCGCGCGCTCGCCGAGCAGCGGCTCGAGCCGGGTCAGCGCCGCGCCGATCAGCTCGTCGAGCGGCACCCACTCGCGGGTCGGCACGATGCCGGTCTCGACCCGGGTCAGCTGCAGCAGGTTGGCCAGCATGCGCTCGAGCCGGCGGGCCTCGCCGACGATCGACTCCAGGAGCTCGGCCCGCGCCGGCGCCGCGACCGCCGGATCGGCGGCCGAGGTGGCCGCGCCGGTGATCACCGCCAGCGGGGTGCGCAGATCGTGGGACACGCTCGACAGGAGCGAGCTGCGCAGCTCCTCGGTGCGCGCCCGGAGATCGGCCTGGCGCGCGATCGCGGCCTCGCCGCGCAGGCGCTCGGCCAGGGTCGCGATGGCCAGGCCGGCGACGAACATCACCGCGAAGGTGACGCCGTGGCGGGGGTTCTCGACGACGAAGGTGAACCGAGGTGGGACGAAGCACAGATCGAACGCCAGCACCGCCAGCGACGCGGCGAGGAGCGCCGGGCCACGTCCGGCCAGCGCCGCCAGCATCACCGCCGGCAGGTACATCATGCCGATGTCGCCCAGCGCCAGCTCGGGGTACGCGATCAACCCGACCGCGGTGGTGACCGCCACCGCGGCCACGGCGCTGGCGTAGCCCCACGGGCGCGACGGCGACGGCGGCATGGCCACGGCGCGGACGATACCGTCTTTACGCAAGCTTGATCGCGGCGCGCGGGCTCTTGACGCCATCTTGAGGTGGGCGGCGTTACCTAGAGGTCATGCCGCCGTACCGCGATCCCACCTACCCGCCGCCCGCGCCACCCGCGGCCGTCGCCGCCAGCGACGACGCGATCGGCGTCGTGCTGATCGTGATCGGCGCCGTGCCGGTGCTCGCCACCGCGGTGGTCGGCGGCGACTTCGGCGCCGAGCCGACGCTGGGCCTCGGCCTGCTGGTGGTCGGGCTGTGGACCGCGCTGCGGCGACGCTAGCAGCTCATACCGCGTCGGCCCAGCGAGATAGCCTCGCTGACGCTCGGCTACTCGACCGCGACGTCGAGCGCCGCCGCCACCGCCGGCAGCTTGGCGAACTGGTCCTTCTCCAGCGCCTTGTCGAGCGCGTCGGTCGCGCTGACCTCGCCGGCCGCCACCAGCTTGGCCAGCGTGTTGTCCATGCCCTGCATGCCCTCGCTGATGCCGCTCTGGATGAAGCTGCCGATCTGGTTGGTCTTGCCCTCGCGGATCAGCGACGCCAGCGCCAGGTTGCCGACCAGGATCTCGTGGGCCGCCACCCGCCCCGAGCCGTCCGCGCGCCGCAGCAGCTGCTGCGCGACCACCCCGGCCAGCGAGTCGGCCAGGAGGCCGCGGATCTGCGGCTGCTGATCGGCGGAGAACGCGTTGACGAAGCGATCGATCGTCGCGGCCGCCGAGTTGGTGTGCACCGTGGCCAGGATCAGGATGCCGAAGCTGGCCAGCTGCAGCGCCAGCTTCATGGTCTCGGCCCCGCGCAGCTCGCCGACCAGGATCACGTCGGCGTTCTCGCGGCCGGCCGAGCGGATCGCCTCGAGGAACGACGGCACGTCGACGCCGACCTCCTTGTGGGTGACCAGGCACTGCTTGGGCTGGTGCACGAACTCGACCGGATCCTCGATCGTGAGGATGTGGCCGCGCCGGCTCTTGTTCATGTGATCGATCATCGCGGCCAGCGTCGTCGACTTGCCGCTGCCGGTCGGCCCGGTGACCAGCACCAGCCCGGCGGTGAGATCGGTCAGCCGGCGCACGCCGGCCGGCACGTTGAGCTCGTCGAGCGTGAGGATCTTGGTCGGGATCGTGCGGAACACCGCGCCGCGGCCGGTGGTCTTCTCGAGGTAGTTGCCGCGGAAGCGGGCCTTGTCGGCGTAGGCGTAGGCGAAGTCGAGGTCGTGGGCCTCGGCGAAGTGCGCGCGCTGGTGCGGCGTCAGGATCTCGTCGGTGAGCGCGACGATCTCGGCCGAGGTCAGCGGGCGGTCGGCGCCACCGACCAGCTCGCCCTTGACCCGCAGCATCGGCGGGTAGCCGGGCGACAGGTGCAGGTCGGAGCCGCCGCGCCCGAGCAAGAGGTCGAACAGGCGATCGATCTGCGGCATCAGCCTTCGCCCTTCTTGAACAGCCCGCCCAGCCGCGACTGCAGGCCGGCGATGCCCTTGCCGGCCGGGTTGGCGGCCGCCGCGCTCGCCGCCGCCGCCGCCGCCGCCGCGCCCGGGTGCAGCAGGTTGGCCAGCTCGCGCTTGTTCTCCGAGGCGCGCATCGCGACCTCCTCGGGCACCCGGCCGCTGCGCACCAGCTCGGCCAGCGAGTCGTCCATGCGGATCATCCCGAACGCGCGGCCGCGCTGCTGCAGGCTCGCCACCTGGAACAGCTTGTTGTCGCGGATCAGCGCGGCCAGCGGCAGCACGCCGGTGAGCAGCTCGACCGCCGCCACCACGCCCTGCCCGTCGGCGGTCGCGAGCAGCCGCTGGGCCAGCACGAACTTCAGCGCCGCCGCCAGGCTCGACCGCACCTGCTGCTGCTCGTCGGCGGGGAACATGTCGATCAGCCGGTCGAGGGTCTTGGCCGCCGACGGCGTCGACATCGTCGCCATCACCAGGTGGCCGGTCTCGGCCGCGGTCAGCGCGATCTCGACGGTCTCGCGGTCGCGCAGCTCGCCGATCACGATCACGTCGGGGTCCTCGCGCAACGACGCCTTGAGCGCCGCGGCGAAGCTCTTGGTGTGGCTGCCGACCTCGCGCTGCGACACCACCGACCGCTTGCGCGGGTGGATGATCTCGACCGGATCCTCGATGGTGAGGATGTGGTGGGCCTTGGAGCCGTTGATCAGATCGACCAGCGCCGCCAGGGTCGTGGTCTTGCCGTGGCCGTTGGGGCCGGCGATCACCACCAGCCCCTGGTGGTAGGTGGTGATGCGCGCCAGCTCCTTGGGCAGGCCGAGCTGCTCGAGGGTCGGCGGCGCCATCGCGATCAGCCGGAAGCTGCCCTTCCAGCCGCCGCGCACGCGCGCGATGTTGGCGCGCAGCCGACCGGCGCCGGTCACGTCGAGCGCGCTGTCGACGTAGCCGCGCTCGGTCAGCTCGCGGCGCTGGCCGTCGTCGAGCAGCGGCGCCAGCATCCGCTCGACCGTGGCGGCGCTGAGCGTCGCGCCCTGCGGGATCAGCGTGCCCAGGATGCGCGCCATCGCCGGCCGCTCGGCCGCGACGTGGAGATCGGTGGCGCGCTGATCGCGCGCCGCGCGCACCAGCGTCACGAAGCCGGGATCGCCTTGGCTGACCCGCATGCGCGGGCGCTCGGCCGGCGCCGCGGGGGGCGGGGCCGCGGGGGGCGGGGCCGCGGGGGCCGGCGGGGCGACGTGGGGCACCGCGATCGGCGCCGCCTTGGTGGTCGGGCGCTTCACCCGCGGCGCGCGCTGGCTGTCGGGCTTCGGCGCGTGGGTCTTGGCCTTGGGGCGCGCGGCCCGGGTCAGCCGCACGACCCGCTCGTCGCCCATGGCCTGCACGTCGACCGCGACCGGCTGGCCCTCGAGGGTCACGGTGCCGCCTCGCTGGTGGGCGAGCAGCGGCGCCAGCGGCGAGTCGGCGACCAGCCCCTCGAGCTGCTCGAGGCTGAGGTTGGCCCGGCTGATGGCCCGGAACTGGCCGCCGCTCTTGACCGACACCGGCCGCCCGGTGGCCAGCACCACCTCGGTGACGTCGTCGCGCCCGAGGAACTCGACCAGCTTGGCCAGCTGTGACACGCGCTCACCAGTCTACACGAGGCCGCCCGCGCGCCGGCGGCGCCCCCGGCTATGCCTGGGGTACGGGTCTTCGGGTATGTTCCGCGCGCCATGAGCGCGCCCGATGTCGTCATCACCCTCCCCGATGGTGCCCAGAAGTCCGTCCCCGCCGGGACCACCGTCGCCGAGTTCGTCCGCACGCACATCGGCGCCGGGCTGGCCAAGGCCGCGCTGTTCGCGCGCGTCGACGGCGTCGACGTCGACCTGGCGCGGCCGCTCGATCGCTCGGCCCAGCTGGCGATCTTCACCGCCAAGAACCCCGAGTCGCTCGAGCTGATCCGCCACGACGCGGCCCACGTCGTCGCCAGCGTCGTGCAGCGGCTGTTCCCCGGCACCCAGGTGACGATCGGCCCGTCGACCGACGACGGCTTCTACTACGACTTCGCCCGCGACAAGCCGTTCACGCCCGAGGACCTCGAGCTGATCGAGCGGGCCGCCAACGAGGAGATCAAGGCCGATCGCCCGTTCGTGCGCAAGGAGGTCACCAAGGACGAGGCGCTGGCGCTGTTCGGCGGCCTCGGCGAGAAGTTCAAGCTCGAGATCATCGAGGACATCTTCGCCAAGGGCGCGACCACGCTGACCCTGTACTCGCACGGCGAGTGGACCGACTTCTGCCTCGGGCCGCACGGCCCGTCGACCGCCCGGGTCGGCGTGATCAAGCTGCTGTCGGTGGCCGGCGCCTACTGGCGCGGCGATCACCGCAACGCGCAGCTGCAGCGCATCTACGGCACCGCGTTCCACACCCAGAAGGACCTCGACGCCTGGGTCCACCAGCAGGAGGAGGCGCGCAAGCGCGACCACCGCAAGCTGGGCAAGGAGCTCGACCTGTTCGCGTTCCACCCGGCGGCGCCCGGCG
This sequence comes from Myxococcales bacterium, assembly GCA_016707895.1. Taxonomy (GTDB): domain Bacteria; phylum Myxococcota_A; class Polyangia; order Haliangiales; family Haliangiaceae; genus UBA2376. The sequence goes on from JADJGV010000011.1 coordinate 327,404, forward strand.
CGGTGTTCTGGACCGCCCACGGCACGATGATCTTCACCACGCTGCAGTACGCGATGCGCCGGATGTGCCTCGCCAACGGCTACGTCGAGATCAAGACCCCGCTCCTGTTCAACAAGATGCTGTGGGAGAAGAGCGGCCACTGGGGCAAGTACCGCGAGAACATGTTCCTGATCCTCGACCCCGAGGCCGATCCCAAGCTGCCCGAAGAGGAGCGCGCCAGCTTCTCGCTCAAGCCGATGAACTGCCCGTCGCACCACCTGTTCTTCGAGATGAAGCGCCGGTCGTACCGCGAGCTGCCGCTGCGCCTGCACACCCAGGACGTGCTGCACCGCAACGAGGCCACCGGCGTCTTGTCGGGCCTGACCCGCGTGCGGCAGTTCCAGCAGGACGACGCCCACATCTACCTGATGGAGTCGCAGATCACCGACGAGGTGAAGCGGCTGACCCAGCTGATCGCCAAGGTCTACCAGGCGTTCGGGCTGCAGTTCACGGCGAAGTTCGCGACCCGCCCCGAGAACAAGCTCGGCGACGACGCGCTGTGGGACAAGGCCGAGGCCGCGCTCAAGGCGGCGCTCGAGGAGACCGGCCTGGCGTACGAGCTCAAGCCGGGCGACGGCGCGTTCTACGGCCCCAAGATCGACTTCGACGTCGCCGACTCGATCGGCCGCAAGTGGCAGCTGGGCACGATCCAGCTCGACTACCTGGCGCCCGAGCGCTTCAACCTCGGCTACATCGGCCCCGACAACGCCGAGCACCGGCCGGTGGTCATCCACCGCGCGATCTACGGCTCGTTCGAGCGCTTCATCGGCATCCTGATCGAGCACTTCGCCGGCAACTTCCCGGTGTGGCTGGCGCCGGTGCAGGCGCGGCTCCTGCCGGTGGCCGAGCGCCACCACGCGTGGGCCGAGGAGGTGCAGGCCAAGATGCTGGCCGCCGGCCTGCGGGTCGAGATCGACCGCTCGCACGGCAAGCTGGGCGCGATGATCCGCGACGCGCAGCTGGCCAAGATCCCCTACGCGCTGGTCGTCGGCGACAAGGAGGTCGAGGCCGGCGGGGTGTCGCCGCGCAAGCACGGCACCGGCAAGGAGGCCGACCTCGGCCTGCTCGCGCTCGACGCGTTCCTCGCGCAGATCGGCCGCGAGGCCGAGATCCCGTACTGAGGAGCGATGGCGTGCGGCTGGCGCTGATCGTCGCGGCGGTGCTCGGCGGGTGCTCGCATGCGGCGCCCGCGCCGAGCGCGCCGCCAGCCGGCGGCGGTGGCGACGCGTGCCCGGCGGCGCCGGGGGATACGATGTCCGCGGGCGACGCCTGCACCGCCGACGTCGACTGCGTCGTGACCAACTTCCCCGGCTGCTGCGCGTGCCCGCAGTGCTCGACCGCCGAACCCGTCGCGCGCTCGCGCACCGCCGCCGCCCAGGCCGAGGCCGCGTGCGCCGCCGCGTCGTGCGACGCCAGCATCTGTGACGTCGCCGGCATGTGCCCGCCCGGCGAGCCCGCCGCCCACTTCACGCCGCGCTGCTGCGCCGGCGTCTGCGTCGGCGTCCGCGCGGTCGCCAGCGACTGAACACCTGCCCCGGCGTCACAGCTCGAGGAGGTGCTCGTCGCTCCACGGCGGCGCCGGCCGTTCGGTCACCAGCGTGACCGCCGGCGCGACCATCAGCGCGACCAGCGCCGCCAGCAGCACCGCGTCGCGTGGCCCGCGGATCAGATCGGTCGACACCGCCAGCGCTGGCGCGACCCCGACGAACAGCGGGCTGGCCGCCGCCAGCACGGCAGCCGCCGGCCAGCGCCGCCGCGTGTGCGTCCCCGCCGCCACCACGGCCACCAGACAGGCGACCGCCAGCCCCGCCAGCGGCAACCAATCCACCGACCGCGCGAACCACGGCCGGGTCAGCGCCTCGTACAGCAGGTCGGCCAGGAGCGTCCCGCTCGCGACCGCCATGATCACCCAGACCCGCCGCAACACGGCGTGGTAGCGGGCGCGGACCGCCTGGGCTTCATACGGGTCGAGAGTCGCGAGATCGATCGCCGATGGGTCCATGCCACCGCTATCGGCCGCTCGCCGCGCCGGTTGCGTCCGGACGCGCGCGCATTCGTCGTCACACCGGCAGCGGCCCCGGCCGCTCCCACAGGCTCGGCGGTGACCCGCCGCGCTTCCAGCCGCCCTTCATCAGCCAGGTCTGCGGCGCCGCGATCGGCATCGGCTCGAAGCGCGGCGGCCACGCGAACGGCACGCCGTCGCGCTCGGCCCAGCCGCCGAACGCGATGCCGCTCGAGTAGCGATCGACCAGCGCCCGCCGCTCGCCGACGCCGGCGTGGTCCTCGCGGTGCCGCCGCCAGTTGTTGAGCACGTACGCCAGCGCGTGGCGCGCCTGGCGCGGCGTCGCGATCGACGTGGCGTGGTAGCGGTCGGTGAACACGCGGCCGGTGCGTGGCCTGCCACCGGCGACGGTGACGGCGCGGTTCAGCCGCTTCGCGGCTGAGATGCACAGCGACCGCACGCCGTTGGCGAGCGTCGTGCGGTCGTCGGCCTCGCACAGCAGGTGGATGTGGTGCCGCTGGATCGACAGGTGCACGACGCGGAAGCCGGGGCGGCCCGCCAGCACGAGGGCGACCATCGCCCAGCCCGCACCGCCACGCGTACGCCTTGCGCCGCCGCAGCCGCCCGACCTCCGGGTGTCACCCGCA
>JADJGV010000012.1:0-52500 GCA_016707895.1 Myxococcales bacterium
GGCCCAGCGCGGTCGAGGTCCAGGCGATCATATGCAGCTCCAGCGAGGCGGCAGGCAGTCGTTCATACAGCGTCGCATCATGGAGGATGTCGACGCCGAGCGCCACCGCGGCGGCCCACGGCGGGCTGGCCGCGAACGCCAGCGATCGCACCCGGGCCGGCGCGCCCACCGACCCGGCCAGCGCCTCGGCCAGCGCCGGCGCTGCCACCAGCAGCAGCACCAGCACCGCGGCCAGCGCCGCCGCCACGCCGGGCTCGATCCGCAGGCGCGCCAGCGCCGCGCCGAGGCTCCAGGCCAGCGCGCCCTCGGCCGCGAACACCAGCCGCGCCGCGCCCTGCCCCGCCAGCTCGCCGGGCCCCGCGGCGACGCGCCACGCGATCGCCACCACCACCGCGTGGCTCGCGAGCAGCGCCAGCAGCCCGCGCAGCTCGCGCGCGCCGCGGGGCCGATCGCCCGCCGCCGCGCCGGCGACCGCGTAGCCGATGGCGATCGCCGCGCCCTCGAGCCACAGCCAGCGCGCGGCGGCGAGCGTCGACATCGCGCCATCGTCCATCGCGGCGGCGCGCGGATCAAGCGCCGGCCCCGCCGTGTCCGGTCGCGGCGTTGGTAGTACGATGCGCGCATGGATGCCGACGCTCGCCTCGCGGCGCTGATCGCCGCGCGCGCCACCGCCGCCGGGGTGGCCTGGCTCGACCGCGCCGTCGACGCGGTCGCCACCGGCGCCGCCGCGATCGCCACCCTGTTCCCCGCGGCCGCGCGCCACGTCGGCCGCGGCGGCCTCGACGCGCCCGGCGCCACGCTGCGCGCGCCGACCGGCGAGGAGGTGCCGCTGGCGGCGTGGCGCGTCGACGACGCGGCCCGGGTCCGGCTGCTGCTCGCCGCGGGCCGCCGGGATCCGGCCGGGGCGCTGGCGCTGGCCGACGACCTGTACCGCCACGGCGACGCCCGCGAGCGCACCGGCGCGCTGCGCGCCCTGAGCTTCTTGCCGTGCGCCGCCACCGACGCCGCGGCGCTGCCCGCGGTGCAGGACGCGATGCGGGCGTCGCAGGGCGAGCTGTTCGAGGCCGGCATCTGCGAGAACCCCTACGCGTCGCGCCACCTGCCGCAGCACGACTGGCACAAGGCCGCGCTCAAGGTCGCGTTCGTCGGGCTCGCCCTCGAGCGCGTCGTCGGCCTGGCCGCGCGCGCCGACGCCGCGTTCGCGCAGAGCCTGGTCGATCTGGCGTGCGAGCGCGAGGCCGCGACCCGGCCGGTGCCGCCGGCGATGTGGCCGATCGCCGCGCGGTTCCCGCCGCCGGGCCTGGCCGCCAAGCTGCTCGGCTACCTCGAGCACCCCAGCCCCGATCACCGCGCCGCCGCGGCCGCCGCGCTGGCCGCGCTGGTCGCGACCGATCCGCGGGTGCGTCCGTTCCTCGCCGACCGCGCCGCGCGCGAGCCGGTCCCGGCGATCCGTCAAACCCTGTCCCGCGCCGTCGAGGCCTGATGCGTATCTTCGAACCCCACGCCCACATGTTCTCGCGCATCACCGACGACTACGAGCGGATGGCGCTCGGCGGCGTCGAGGCGATCCTCGAGCCGGCGTTCTGGCTGGGCCAGCCGCGCACCCACGTCGGCACGTTCCTCGACTACTTCGACACGCTGGTCGGCTGGGAGCGCTACCGCGCCGCGCAGTACGGCATCCACCACTTCTGCGCGATCGGCCTCAACCCCAAGGAGGCCAACGACGATCGGGTCAACGCCGGCGTGCTGGCCGAGATGCCGCGCTACCTCGAGAAGGACGGCGTGCTGGCGGTCGGCGAGATCGGCTTCGACGACATGACCGCGCGCGAGGAGACGTTCTTCGCCGCGCAGCTGGAGCTGGCCCGCACCCACGGCCTGCCGGCGCTGATCCACACCCCGCACCGCGACAAGAAGGCCGGCGTCGCCCGCACCCTCGCGGTGCTCAAGGACGTCGGCTTCCCCTACGAGCGCGCGCTGGTCGATCACAACAACGAGGAGACCGTCGCGATGTGCCGGGACACCGGCTGCTGGGTCGGCTTCTCGATCTACCCCAACACCAAGATGGACGAGGGGCGGATGGTGACGATCCTCGAGCGCTGGGGCACCGACAAGATGATCATCAACAGCGCCTGCGACTGGGGCAAGAGCGACCCGCTCAAGGTCGCGCGCACCGCCGCCGAGATGCGCCGGCGCGGCTACGACGACGAGGGCGTGGCCAAGCTGGTCTGGCACAACCCGATCGCGTTCTTCGCGCAGTCCGATCGCCTGCTGGCCCACGATCTGGATCAGCGGCCGGTGGTCGACGGCGAGCTGTGGCAGGGCAACAGCATCCTGCGCGGCCAGGGCGCGTAGGCGCCGGATGCGCCTGCGGCTGTCCGGCGACCGGACCGTCCACCTCGGCTACTGCTACAACGTGCTGCCCGGCGAGACCGCGGCGGCGGTGTGCGATCAGGTCGCGCGGGTGTGCGGCCCGGTGCGGCGCCGCCTCGACGTCGCGCGCCTGGGCGTCGGGCTGTGGATCGCGCAGCCGGCGGCCCGCGAGCTGCGCGCCGATCCGGCGGCGCGGCGGCGGCTGGCGGCGGCGCTGGCCGCCGAGGGCCTGTACGTGTTCACGCTCAACGGCTTCCCGTTCGGCGGCTTCCACGCGCCGCGGGTCAAGGCCCGGGTGTTCGAGCCGAGCTGGGCCGAGGCCGCCCGGGTCGACTACACGCTCGACCTCGCCGAGCTGCTGGTCGAGCTCTTGCCCGACGACGTCGCCCGCGGCTCGATCTCGACCGTGCCGCTGGGCCCGGCCACCGTCGATCGCGCCGCCGCCGCCGCCGGGCTAGCCCGGCTGGCCGACGGCCTCGAGGCGATCGCCGCGCGCACCGGCCGGCGGATCGACCTGGCGATCGAGCCCGAGCCGGGCGCCGCGCTCGAGCGCGTCGCCGAGGTGGCCGAGGTCGTCGCGGCGATCGGCGCGCCCAGCCTGGGCGCGTGCGTCGACTGCTGCCACGCGGCGGTGGTCGACGAGCCGGCCGCCGCGCTGTTCGCGGCGCTGGCCGCCGCCGAGGTGCGCTGCGCCAAGGTGCAGGTGTCGAGCGCGCTGGTGGTGCCCGACCCCGCCGATCCCGATCAGCGCGCGGCGATCGCCGCGTTCGACGAGCCGCGCTTCTTGCACCAGGTGCGCTCGGCCGGCGGCGGCGCGATGGATCTGCCCGACGCGCTGGCGTCGCTCGATCGCGGCGCGCCGTGGCGGGTGCACTTCCACGTGCCGGTCCACGACGACGACTTCGGCCTGCTCGCCTCGACCCGCGCGGCGATCGCCCCGATCCTGGCCGCCGCCGTGGCGCTGGCCGAGCCGCCCCACCTCGAGGTCGAGACCTACACCTGGGCGGTGCTGCCGCCCGCGCGCCGGCCCCGCGACGAGGCCGGCCTGATCGATGGCATCGCGCGCGAGCTGGCCTGGACGCTGGCCCGCTGCGCCGAGCTGGGAGCGACCCCGTGGTGAACGCGACGCCGGTGGTGATGATCGACGTGGTCGGGCTGACCCCTGATCTGCTGCAGCACATGCCGCGGCTGCGCGCGCTGGGCGAGGCGGGCTTCACCGCGCCGCTCGACACGATCGTGCCGGCCGTCACCTGTTCGGTGCAGGCGTCGATCGTCACCGGCGCCCTGCCCCGCGAGCACGGCATCGTCGGCAACGGCTGGTACTTTCGCGAGCTGTCCGAGATCTGGCTGTGGCGGCAGTCCAACCGTCTGGTCGGCGGCGACAAGCTGTGGGACGCCGCGCGCCGCGAGCTGGGCGCCGACGTCACCTGCGCGAACCTCTTCTGGTGGTACGCGATGGGCGCGTCCACCGACGTCGCGGTGACGCCGCGCCCGGTGTACTACGTCGACGGCAAGAAGGGCCCCGGGGTCTACACCTACCCGGCGGCGGTCGGCGCCGACCTCGTGCATCAGCTCGGCGAGTTCCCGCTGTTCGACTTCTGGGGCCCGCGCGCCGGCATCGCGTCGTCGCGGTGGATCGCCGACGCCGCACGGCGGGTCTTCGACCAGCGCCGGCCGACCTTGACGATGGTGTACCTGCCGCACCTCGACTACGACCTGCAGCGGTTCGGCAGCCGCGGCCCCGAGGCCCGGGCCGCCGCCGCCGCGATCGACGAGGTCGCCGGCGGGCTGGCCGACCACGCGCGCGCCGCCGGCGCCACCGTCGTCGTGCTGTCGGAGTACGGCATCACCGACGTGACCCGGCCGGTCCACGTCAACCGCCGGCTGCGCGAGGCCGGGCTGCTGGAGGTCACGGCCAACGCCGCCGGCGAGCTGCTCGACACCTTCGCGTCGAAGGCGCTCGCGGTCGCCGACCACCAGGTGGCGCACGTCTACGTCACCGATCCGGCGGCGCTGCCCCGGGCCCGCGAGGCGCTGACCGGGCTGGCCGGCGTCGCCGAGATCCTCGACGGCGAGGGCAAGCGCGCCGCCGGCCTCGATCACCCGCGGGCCGGCGACCTGGTGCTGGTGGCCGAGCCCGACGCCTGGTTCACCTACTATTACTGGCTCGACGATCACCGCGCCCCCGACTTCGCGCCCACCGTCGAGATCCACCGGAAGCCCGGCTACGATCCGGCCGAGCTGTTGTTCGACGGCGGCGGCGCCAAGGCCCGGGCCGCGGTGCGGCTGGCCCAGAAGGCGCTCGGCTTCCGCTACGCGATGGACGTGATCCCGATCCACGCCGAGGGCGTGCGCGGCTCCCACGGCCGGCGACCGCCCAGCGACGGCGCCGGCCCGGTGCTGCTGTGCAGCGATCGCGCCCACCAGCGCGACCGGCTGGCGGTCACCGACGTCAAGCGGCTGGTGCTCGACCTCATGCGCCCGCGGTGACGAACGCGAACGCGCGGGTCGCGATCCGCACCGCGTCGTGCGAGTGGCGCGACAGCTCGAAGCACGCCGGCCCGGCGTAGCCGACCGCGGCCAGCGCGGCCAGCGCCGCGCGCACGTCGAGGTCGCCGTCCCACGGCGCCAGGTGATCGTGATCGGGGCGGCGCATGCCCTCGACGTGGACGTTGACGACGTGCGGCGCCCAGGCGTGGATCGTCGCGACCGCGCCGGCGGCCTCGGTCAGGTGGGCGTGGCCGACGTCGAGCGTCAGCTTGAGCGCGGGGTCGTCGACCAGCGCGGCGATCCGCGCGAACCCGGCCATGTCCTCGAGGTACATGCCGGGCTCGGGCTCGAAGCCGACCACCACGCCGGCGTCGGCCGCGCGCCGGCACACCGCGCGCAGCCCGGCGGCCAGCCGCTCGTCGAGCGCCGCCGCCCCCGGAGCGTCGTCGGCCGCGCCCGACCACAGGGACACCACCGGCGCACCCAGCGCCGCCGCCGCCGCGATCGCGCGGTCCAGGAACTCGAGCCGCGCCGCGCGCTCGGCCGGGTCGGCCGCCAGCAGGTTCGGGCGGTGCTTGCGCCGCGGATCGAGCAAGAACCGCGCGCCGGTCTCGATCACCGGCACCAGGTCGAGGTCGCGGCACCGCGCCGCCAGCTCGCGCTGCTCGGCGGCGTGGCCGGGCGCGAACGGATCGAGGTGGTGCACGTCGAGCGTGATCGCCACCGCGCGGTAGCCGATGCCGGCGATCACCTCGAGCGCGTCGCGCAGGCGGTGGTGGGCGAAGCCGTTGGTGTTGTAGCCGAGGCGCATCGCGGTCACCGGCGGACGGATCAGGTCGGCGAGAAGAACTGCTTGAGGACCAGCGCCGGCGCGACCAGCGCGACCACGCCCAGCGCCAGCACCGGGCAGCCGGCGACCGCGGCCATCGTCGCGTCGATCACCGGCACCAGCATGATGCCGCCGCCGATCGCGCGACCGGTCGACGGGCCGTCGTGGCGGTGCCACACGGGCGCCCAGTTGCGCCAGGCCAGGCCGACCGCCAGCGCGACCCACGGCCACGCCAGCGGGCTGCGCGGCAGCCCGGTCGCGACCGCCAGCGCCGCCACCGCCGCCAGCGCCACCGCCGCGATCACGATCAGCCCGGTGCGCGCGCGCCGCGTGGTGTTGCCGTCGACCTCGTCGCGCGCGACGTAGGTCAGCCCGGTGATGTACAGCGCCAGCACGATCGGGCCGGCGATCGCCAGCGGCGGCCAGCGCCCGTCGAGCGCCAGCCCGGTCGACAGCGCCATCGTCACGTCGAGGCCGCGGCACGCGCCCATCACCAGCGGGCCGACCCGGGTGTGCTTGAGCCCGCCGTCGTAGGCCAGGATCGCCGCCGCCAGCGCCGCCGCGACGATCGCCGGCGACCGGCCGACCGACGCCGCCAGCCCGACGCCGGCCAGCATCAGCCCGGCGCCGAGCAGCGCCGCGAACCGCGCGCTGATCTCGCCGCGCGGGATCGGCCGGGTCGGCCGCTCGCGGGCGTCGACCTCGCGATCGAAGACGTCGTTGAGCACGATGCCGGCGAGGTACAGACAGCCCGAGGCGAAGATGATCCGGCCGGCGCCCGGCGCCGCGGTGACGCCGAGGCCACGCAGGATCAGCAGGCCGGCCAGCGCGTCGGCGAAGGCGGTGAACACGTTGGGCGGGCGGACCAGCCGCAACAGCGCGCCGGTGTTCATGCGTCACCTCCGGGCGTCAGCACGTGCTCGAGCAGCGCCTGCCACTGGCGCTCGAGGCGATGCTCGTCGGTGCCGAGCGGCTTCTTGAAGAACACCGCGAGGTGCGGCAGCACGCCGACCTCGCCGCGGCGCTGCGCCAGCTCGACCAGCCGGATCAGATCGATGCACAGCGGCGCGGCCAGCGCGGTGTCGCTGCCGCGCCAGGTCAGCTCGAGCGTCATCTCGGCGCCGCCGAACCCGGCGAAGACGATCCGGTCCCACGCCAGCTTCCAGTCGCCGTAGCTCGGCACGTACTCGATGCCGACCTTGTGCTCGGGCTCGTAGCCGAGGATCGCGCCGAGCGCCGCGCCCTTCGAGCGCTGCTTGCTGGCGCGCCGTTCGGGATCGTCGAGCGCGCGGCCGTCGGCGTTCCCGAGCAGGTTGTGGCTGACCCAGCTCTTCACCGCGAGGCGGCGGATCGCGAACATCGGCGCCAGCACGGTCTTGAGCAGGGTCTGGCCGGTCTTGCCGTCGGCGCCGGCGTGGACCGCGCCGCGGGCCCGGGCCAGCGCGTCGAGCGCCGGCAGGTCGCTGCCCAGGGACGGCGTGAAGTTGACGTAGGCCAGCCCGAGGTCGAGGGCCGCGAGCGCGTAGATCGCGCTGGCCGGCAGCCGGGCGCCGGCGCGCACCGCCGCCAGCAGCGCCTCGGGCTCGACCGGCAGGCCGGCGACGGCCGCCGGCGGCTCGGTCGACGCCAGGTTCACCACCACCACCCGCGGCAGCTGGTGGCGGTCGCGGAACGCGGCCAGCTCGCTGCGGATCCGGACCAGCTCGTCCCACCCGCCGTCGCCGTCGACGCCGACCCGCAGCTCGGCCTGGGCCTGGCGCAGCGCGGCCTGCACCGGCGCCGCCGCGACCACCGCGGCCGGCAAGATGCCCTCGGCGACCAGCGCGTCGGCGCTGGCGGTCAGCGCGGGCACGCCGAGATCGTGGCCGCCGAACACCGCGGCGTCGAAGCCGCACAGCGGCGCGGCGGCCAGCGGCCCGGCCGCGGTCACCAGGCCGGTCGGCGGGATCAGCCCGGCGCGGACCGCCGCCCAGCCCGCCAGCGTGCAGGTCCCGACATGGCCGGCGGCGCCGATCAGCCAGACTCCGGTTGGGTACGTCGTCAAGGCGGGCAGTATACACGCGCCGCTCGACGCGCCGATGCGCGCCGGCACGCGCTCGCGGCGGCAGGTGGTCGCGGTAGAGTCGCCGTGGTGTCCCGCGCCGTCCTGTCCGCCGCGCTGGTCGCGGTGCTCGCGGCCGGCGCCGCCGCCGAGCCGGCGCCCGCCCCCGCCGACGCCGCCGCGCCCCCGGATGCCCCGCTCGCCGCCGAGGCGCCCGCCGAGACCGTCGTGATCGACGACCAGGCGCCGGCGCCCGCGCCCGGCCGCGCCGCGACCACCGTGACCCGCGATCAGCTGGTGCATCGCCAGCCGCGCTCGACGCCCGAGGCGCTGCGCTGGGAGCCCGGCGTCTACGTGCAGCAGACCGCGGCGGCCCAGGGCTCGGCCTACGTCCGCGGCCGCACCGGCCAGCAGACCGTGCTGCTGTTCGACGGCGTCCGCCTCAACAACGCCACCTGGCGCCAGGGCCCCAACCAGTACTTCTTCACGATCGATCCGCGCACGCTGGCGGCGATCGACGTGATCCGCGGCAGCGCGTCGACCCGCTGGGGCGCCGACGCGATCGGCGGCGTGCTCGACGCGATCCCCCGCGATCCCGATCCCACCCGCGCGATCGCGCCGCGCCTGGAGGCGCGCTGGGGCTCGGCCGATCACGAGCTCGGCGGGCGCGCCGAGTCGACGGTGGCGCTGTGGCCGGGCGCGCGGGCGCTGCTCGGCCTGGGCTACCGCGACGTCAGCCTGCTCGAGAGCGGCGGGCCGGTCGGCGCCGCGGCCGGCACCCAGACCGGGCTGACGCCGGCGTTCGCGCCCGACGGCCGCACCCAGCTGGGCACCGGCTTCCGCGAGGCCACCTGGGACGCGCGGCTGGTGCAGCGGCTCGGCGCGACCCGGTTGACCGCCGCGTACTACGACTACCGCCAGCTCGACGCGCCGCGCACCGATCAGTGCCCGCCGCCGTTCGCGCCGCCCGACGAGTGCCTGCGCGTCGACGAGCAGTTCCACACGCTGGCCTACGTCGCCGTCGAGCGTCGGCTGGGCGCGTGGGCCGAGCGCGCGCGGCTGGTGGCGTCGGCGCAGGCGCAGCACGAGCGCCGGATCCGCGAGCGGCCGCGGGCCGCGGTGCGCGAGGGCGGCCGCGACGAGGTGCGCACGCTGGGCCTGGCGCTGAGCGCGACCACCGCGGCGACGCGGCTCGGCCCGGTCGCGCTGACCGCCGAGTACGGCGCCGACGTCTACGCCGACGCGCTCGAGTCGGTGGCGTGGCTCGAGCTGACCGACCTCGCGTACGTGCGCTACGACAGCCGCGGCCAGTACCTCACCGGCTCGCGGTACGCGACCGGCGGCGGGTTCGCGAGCGCGACCGCGACCTGGCGCGCGGTCACCGCCCGGGCCGGCGGGCGGCGCGGGCTGGCCACCGCGTCGGCGCCTGGCGACGTCGCGTCGGCGACCAGCGCGGTCGATCGCCGATGGTGGACCGACGCCGGCTTCGTCAGCGCGACCTGGGCGCCGCGGCCGGCGCTGGCGCTGACCGCGGTGGTCGATCGATCGTTCCGCGCGCCCAACCTCGACGACCTCACCGGGCGCCAGGCCGCCGGCCCCGGCTTCCAGTTCGAGAACCCGACCCTGGCCGCCGAGCGCGCGCTCACCGTCGAGCTCGGCGCCGCGGTCACCACGGCGCGGGTGCGCGCCGAGGCGTGGCTGTACGCGACCCGGGTCACGGGGGCGATCGCGCGGTCGCTGCGGACGGCCGCCGACTGTCCGCCGGCCGCGCGCGACTGCCAGGGCGCGTGGTTCCGCTACCAGCTGGTCAACCTCGCCGGGCCGGCCACCGTGCGCGGCGTCGACGGCGTGCTCGAGGCCGAGCTCGGCGGGGTGCGCGCGCGCGCGACGCTCGGCTACGCCCACGGCGAGGGGCCGAACCCCGAGCCGCGCCCCATCGATCCCGCGATCCCGTACGCCGCGAGCGTGCCGCTGTCGCGGGTGCCGCCGCTCAACGGCACCGTCGAGCTGACCCGGGCGGTCGGCGACGTCGAGGCCGCGATCGCGGCGCGCTGGGCCGCCCGCCAGGATCGCCTGGCGCCGAGCGATCGCGGCGATCCGCGCATCCCGGCTGGCGGCACGCCGGGCTACCTGGTGGTCGACGCGCGCGCCGTGGTTCCGATCACGCCGCAGTTGCGCGTCGGCATGATCCTCGAGAACCTCGGGGACGCTGCGTATCGCTACCACGGCTCGGCGATCAACGGTCCGGGGCGCAGCGTGCTGGTCCACCTGGAGCTGACCCCATGAACCTTCGCCTCGCCCTCGCCCCGCTCGCGCTGCTCGCGCAGCTCGCCGCTGGCGGCTGCAAGGAGAGCGATCCGCCGGCGTCGATCGACGCGCCCACCGCCATCGACGCCGACGTCACCGTCGACGCGCCGGTCGACGCCTCGCCCGCCGACGCCAACCCGGCGTGCGTGGCCGCCGCCACCGACTACACGCCGCGCGAGCAGATGTCGGCCACCGATCCGTACCCGACCTGCGTGTCCGACGCCGATCCCGCGACCTACGTGGTGATCAACCCCAGCGTGTCGACGATCGCCCGGGTCGCCGCGTTCGAGCAGATCGCGACCCTGCTGTTCACCGGCGCGCCGGGCAACCAGGCGTTCATCGACGCGCGGGTCGCGTACAGCCAGGCCAACGGGCTCGAGTCGCGGGTCAGCCGCCGCGAGGACGAGCACTATCCGGCGGCGCCGATGGCGTGCAACGCGGTCGGTTTCGATCCGACGCCGTACCCCGATCGCTGCGTCGGGCCGGTGAAGATGCTGCCGCTGATCGCCGAGGCGCTCACCGCCGGCGCCACCGACGCCGACCCTCAGGCGCGGCGGCTGGCGGCCGCGCGCGTCGAGGCCGGCCTGCTGTGGTTCCTCTACCTGTCGGCGCACAAGGAGAGCGTCACCTGCCAGACCACGCCGGCCGACATGGACTCGAGCTGGGCGTACTACGGTGGCGGCGAGCAGCGCGGCGGCGGCCTCGGCCTCGCGCGCTACGTGCGCGGGCTCGAGCTGGCGACCCACGACCGCATCTTCGACGGCGCGCTCGCGGTGCGCTGCTGGCGCGGCCTCGACGATCCCGGGGTCACCACCGATGACGCCACGTACGCGCCGCTGCGCACCACCGCGCTCGCGCAGTACGACACCGCGCTCGTCCGCGGCGTCGCGTTGATCCTGCGCGCGCGGGTCGAGGCGCTAGCCGCCGCCACCGGCGCCGACGCCGGCGTCCACGGGCAGTTCATCCGCGTGCTCGGCCCCGTGCTCGTGCGCGAGGCCACGGCCCGCAACCCGGGCGTCGCCGCGACCTTCGCCGCCGAGGTCGCGCGCACCGACCCTGCCACCGTGAACACCGCCGCCCTCCTCACCGCCATCGATACCCTCTTCCCCTGCCCCTGACCGCACAACTGCGCGGTCACCCGGAATTCAGATACAATTACAACAACATCCACCCACGGAGCCTGTCCCACTTCGTGGCCACCACCACGGCGCGCTCCGCACCGGGTGCTCGCGGGGCCACCACCCGTCCGCGCTCAGGCGTCGGTCGGTCGGCTCCCGCCCCCACGTCACCCCGCCCGGTAAGGACCACGATCCCGGCGCGCTACGCACCGGGTGCTCAGATCAGCACAGCGGCTGGTCAGGCGGGCACTTCGGCTTGACCTTCGCGCGGCGGCGATCGATCTCGGCCTGGACGGCGGCCTGCTGGCGACGAATGTCGGCCTGGCGGGCGGCGATCTTGTCGCGGTCGGCCTGCGAGTTGGCGGCGAGCAGGTCGCGGTTGGCGTCGTCCATCTGCTTGGCGAGATCGGCGAGGCGGGTGCGGAAGCCCTCGACCTCGACCTCGAGCTGGCGCTGCGCCTCCTCGGCGGCCTTGCGGGCGGTGTCGGCCTTGTCCTTCTCGACCTGGGCGGCGCGGCGATCGCGATCCGCCTTTTCACGCTCGTTGATCTTCTGGACCGTGACGAAGATCGCGATGGCGGCCGCGACGACGGCCACGCCGACGGTGATCACCAGCCAGGTCGGGCGCTTCTTCGAAGCCTCGACCTTGCGGATCTCCATCTCGTGGGCGAGGCGCGACGCCTCGAGGTTGGCCTGGTGCTCGGCGCGGGCCCGGGCCTCGGCCTCCTGGATGCGCATCTGCTCTTCGCGCAGCCGCTTGTCGGCCATCTCGCGCTCGTGGCGCGCGGCCTCCTCGGTGGCGCGCGCCTTGGCGTCTTCCTCTTCCTTGGCCCGGCGCTCGGCGTCGAGCCGGGCGCGGACGCGCGCTTGCTCGGCGGCCTGAGCCGCGTCCTCTTCTTCTTTGACGCGGCTCTCCTCGATCGTGCGCAGCTCGCGCAGCGAAAACAGGACCGAGTTCTCACGCTTTTCAGGCTGGGCCATCGTGTCCTCGTGTGGCCCGGATCCCGCCGGGCCCATGACGTCTTGAACCCTCGGAGGAAGGGCAGCTGATCTGTATCACGCGCGATCCGCCTGGGCAACGCCCACCGTCGGCGTCGCACTTGCGGCGGACCCGTGTCGGTGCGATACCCCGCGCTCGTCGTGGGCTTCGTCGACCTCCACAACCACTGCCTGGCCGGGCTCGATGACGGCGCGCGCGATCTCGACGCGTCGCGGGCGATGCTCGGCGCGCTGGCGGCGCTGGGGTTCACTGAGGTTTACGCCACGCCGCACCAGAAGGCGGGCCAGTTCATGCCGTCCCGGGAGGCGATCGACCACGCCTTCGCCAGCCTCGCCGCCGCCCCCGGGGCGCCCCGCCTGCACCTGGGCGCCGAAAACATGTGGGACGATGTGTTCTTCGAGCGCTCGCAGCGCGGCGAGATCCCCTCCTACGATCGCGGCGACGCCTTCCTGTTCGAGCTCCGCCCGCAGGTCATGCCGGTGGGCGCCCTCGACCACCTGTTCCGCTGGCGGATGGCCGGCCGGATCCCGGTGATGGCCCACCCCGAGCGCTACGAGGCGCTGTGGAGCGATCTCGGGCTGGCCGATCGGCTGCGCCGGCAGTGCGCGTTCGTGATCGACCTGGCCGCGCTGGCCGGCTACCACGGCAAGCCGCAGCAGAAGGCCGCGCGGCGCTACGTCGAGGAGGGCTGGGCGGCGGCGGTCGCGACCGACGCCCACTCGGTCGAGGACGTGCGCACGGCGGCGGAGGGCATCGCGTGGATCCAGAAGCGCCTGGGCGCCGCGGCGGTCGAGCGGTTGCTCGCCGACGGCCCCCGCGCGGTCCTGCTGGGCGAGCTGCCCGAATGATCGAGGGTCTGTCGCCAAACCCTCCCCCGCGGGGTCAGGGCCCCGCCGGGGCCCCCACCCAAGACGCGAGACCGCGCGGCGCGTACGTCCCGTCGATCCTTGCCCAGGCCGTGAGTCCATGAAGCTGGCGATCAACCTGTTGTTGTCGGTGCTGATGCTGGCGCTGTGCCTGTGGCTGGTGTGGCCCAACGCCCACGGCCGCGCGGCGCTGTCCGAGACCCTCGAGCACCTCGACTGGGCGCACTTCGTGCCCTACCTGATCGGCTTCTACGCGCTGATCGGGGTGGTCCACGTGTGCCGGTCGTGGCGGTGGAACTACCTGCTGGCCCCGCTCGGCGTGCGCATCCCGTTCGGCCGCATGCTGGCGGTGTCGTCGGCGGGCTTCGCGGCGATCTTGCTCCTGCCGGCGCGGCTCGGCGAGTTCGTCCGCCCGGCGCTCATCCGCAAGAAGGGCGAGGTCACGGCGTCGGCAGCGCTGGGCACGGTGTTCGTCGAGCGGGTCGGCGACGGCGTCGTGGTGTCGCTGCTGGTGGTCGGCTGCTTCTTCGCGCTCAAGACCGACGCGTCGCCGGGCTGGATGATGCCGACCGCCTACCTGGCGCTGGCCGGCTTCACGACGGTGATGCTGTTCCTGGCGTTCGCGCTGCGGCGGCCCCGGCCGACGGTGCACTTCGCGCTGCGGATGACGCTGTTGCCGCGGTTCGCGCCCAAGGCGGCGGCGGTGATCGAGGAGAAGGTGCTCGAGCTGATCCGCGGCTTCGCGGTGCTGCACGACCGCAAGAACCTGGCCGCGTTCATCGCGTGGAGCGCGGTGTACTGGATCGCCAACGGCGTCGCGACCTGGCTCCTGGCCCGGGGCCTGGGCCTGCCGCTGTCCCTCACCGGCGCGTTCGCGACGATGGGCCTGGTCGCGGTCGGCATCAGCCTGCCCAACTCACCCGGGCTGGTCGGCCAGTTCCAGTGGCTGACCATGCTCGGCGTGTCGCTCGATCTCGGCTCGGGGATCCTCGACGGCAAGTCGCCGCTGTACGGCCGGCTCTTGACCTACGCGATCTTCATCCACGGCCTGCAGGTCGTGTGGTACGTCGGCGCCGGCCTGGCGGCGATCGGCACCCGCCACGTGTCGTTCGCCGACATGTGGCGCGCGCGAAAACTGGCCCCCGAGCCGGCGCCGAGCGACGCTCCGGTCGCGTGATCCGCGCCGCCCGCACCGCCCTCTGCGCCTTGACCCTCGCCGCCGCCGCGGCGGCCTGGCCGCGCCCGGCCGCGGCCAAGAGCCAGGCCACGGTCGCCTACCCGGCCGATCGGGTGTTCGCGGCCACGGTGCGCTTCGTGCGCGTCGACCTCGACGCGAAGGTGCTCGACAAGGACGCCGACGCCGGGTTCGTGCTGTTCGAGTGGATCGACGACGGCAAGCCGTACCGCAGCAGCTTCGAGGTCGCGACCACCGAGCGCGACGGCAAGCGGGTGGTGGTCATCGTGCTCGACATCGCCGACCGCCCCGACTACCTCGAGCAGGTGCTGCTGGATCGGCTGCGGGCCAAGCTGCGGGCCGACCTGGGCGACGAGCCGCGGCCGACGCCGGTCCCGCCGCCGGCCCCCGCGCCTGCCCCCGCCCCCGCGCCGGCCCCGGGCGACCCCGGCACGCGCTGATCCGATCCAGGCGATCGGTCGTACGCTCGCGGAGCCCCATGCTGTGTCCACCTGTCCCGGTGCGGCCGTGACCGCCGTCGGCGACGACGTCGCGCTGGCGGCGCTCGGGCTGGCGTCGGCTGCCGAGGCGGCCGCGGTCGACGCAGATCCCGGCGCGGCGGCCGAGGCGACGGCGCTGGCGGGGGCCGCCGCGGCGCTGGCCGAGCTGCTGCCGCCGGTGGCGCCGGGCGCGCACGTGCGGGCCCGCCTGCTGGCGGCGATCGGCGGCGGCCCCCTTGAGCGCTTCGCCGCGCGGTTCGCGGCGATGTACGACCTCGCGATCGAGCGCGCCCGCGAGGTGCTGGGCTGGGTCGACGACCCGCGGCCGTGGCACCAGCCGTTCCCGGGCATGCAGTTCGCGATCTTTCGCGGCGGCCCGGCCCACGCCGGCGCCGACTGCGGCCTGTTGCGGGTGGCGCCGGGCGCGGCGTTCCCGTGGCACGGCCACACCAGCGAGGAGACCTCGCTGTTCCTGGCCGGCGCCGGCCGCGACCACACCGGCACGCTGTACGTCGCCGGCGACGAGCTGGCGCTGCCGGCGGGCAGCGCCCACGAGTTCCGCACGGTCAGCGACGAGCCGCTGATCGTCGCGGTGCGCCACCGCGGCGTCGACTTCGCGGCCCGCCGGCCGGCGCCGTAGTATCGTCCGCCGCGATGTCCGCCGCGGTCGACCTGCGCTCCGATACCGTCACCCGCCCGACCGCCGCGATGCGCCAGGCGATGGCCGCCGCCGAGGTCGGCGACGACGTCTACGGCGAGGACCCGACGGTCCGCCGCCTCGAGGAGACCGTGGCCGAGCTGCTCGGCACCGCGGCGGCGCTGTTCGTGCCTAGCGGCACGATGGCCAACCAGATCGCGCTGGCGGCGCAGGTGCGCCCGGGCGACGAGGTGATCGTCGGCCAGGACGCGCACTGCTGGCGCTTCGAGTGCGGCGCGCTGGCGGCGCTGGCCGGCGCCCAGACCGCGATGATCCCCGGCGACGGCCGCTTCACCGGCGCCGAGGTGCGCGCGGCGTACAAGCCGAGCACCTACTACCTGGCGCCGAGCCGGGTGGTCGCCGTCGAGAACACCCACAACATGGGCGGCGGCACGGTGTGGCGGCGGCCGCAGCTCGACGACGTGATCGCCGCGGCTCGGGCGCTGGGCCTGGCCACCCACCTCGACGGCGCGCGGCTGTGGAACGCCGCCGCGGCGACCGGCGCCAGCGCGCGCACGCTGGCCGCCGGCTTCGACACGATCAGCGTGTGCCTGTCGAAGGGGCTGGGCGCGCCGATCGGCTCGGTGGTCGCCGGCGCCGCCGACGTGATCACCCGCGCCCACCGGCTGCGCAAGATGTACGGCGGCGGCATGCGCCAGGTCGGCATCCTGGCCGCCGCGGGGCTGCACGCGCTGGCCCACCACCGCGATCGCCTGGTCGAGGATCACGCCAACGCGCGGCTGATGGCCGAGCGGCTGGTCGACGTGCCCGGCTTCACGATCGACCTGGCCAAGGTCGAGACCAACATCGTCGTGATCGAGGTGGCGCCGCCGCTCGACGCCGCGGCGCTGGTGGCGGGCTGCGCCGCCGCCGGGGTGAAGCTCTCGACGATCGCCGCCGGCCGGCTGCGCCTGGTCACCCACCTCGACGTCGATCGCGCCGGCTGCGAGCGCGCCGCCGCCGTGCTGGCCGAGCTGGCCCGCCGGTGATCGGCCGCGCGGCGGTCGCGGCGGTGACGGCGGTCGCGCTGGCGGCGTGCTCGGCGCCGCCGGTGCCGGCCGACCTGGCCCGCGCCTACGAGCGCGAGCGCGCCGGCGACGTCGACGGCGCGCTGGCCGCGTACGACGCCGCGGCCGCCCGCTGCGATCGCGCGCTCAGCCGCCACCGCGCCGACGCCGACTGCGGCCGCGCGCTCCTGGGCAAGGCCGCGCTGCTCGCCGACCGCGGGCGCACCGACGAGGCCATCGCCGCGTACGTCGCGATCGCCGCCCGCACCCACGACGATCCGCCGCCGTCGGCGGAGGGCCTGTTCCGCGCCGGGCGGCTGGCCTACGACGCCGATCGCGCCGCCGAGGCCGCCGGCTACCTGTGGGCGGTGGTCGAGCAGTACCCCGACGAGGCGTTCGCCGCCGACGCGCTGGCCTACGTCGTCCGCCGCGCCCGCGCCGACGCCGCGCGGCCGCTGTGGGACCGGCTGGTCGCCGCCTACGCGACCCTGCGCGACACCGACGTCGCCGACAACCTGCTGTGGGCGCTGGCCGAGCTGGCCGAGCACGAGCTGGCCGACCCCGCGGCGGCGGTCGAGCTGTACGACCGCATCCCCCGCGATCACCCGACCAGCGGCCTGCGCGACGACAGCCGCTGGCGCGCCGCGGCGCTGTTGACGGCCGGCGGCGACTACCCGGCCGCCGCCGACCGGCTGCGCGCGCTGGTCGCGACCCGCGAGGTGGCGATGGGCGCCGGCTCGTACTTCTCGGTGTGGCTCGACGACGCGCAGCTGGCGCTGGCCCGGCTGCTGCGCGACCACCTGCGCGACGACGCCGGCGCCGCCGCGGCGTTCGCCCGGCTGCCGCGCGACTACCCGGCGTCGATCCTGGTCGACGACGCGCTGGCCGACCTGGCGGCGCTGGAGGAGGCCCGGGGCCGCGCCGCCGCCGCCTGCGCCGCCGCCGCCCGGCTGCTGGCCAAGGACGCCGCGTCGCGGTTCGCCGACGACGCCCGCGCCCGCCAGGCCCGCCTGGGCTGTCCGGAGGCCGGACGATGATCGAGCTCCGCGACGTCGGCGTCGAGCTGGGCGGCGCGACGCTCTTGCGCGGGGTGTCGCTGGCGGTGCCGGCCGGCGCGCGGCTCGGCGTGATCGGGCCGGCGGCCGCCGGCAAGAGCGTGCTGGTCAAGGTCATGGCTGGGCTGATCCCGCCGACCACCGGCCGGCTGATCATCGACGGCACCGACGTCACCGGCTGGTCCGAGGAGAAGCTGGCGCCGGTGCGGGCCCGGATCGGGATGCTGTTCCAGAACTACGCGCTGTACGACTTCCTCGACGTGGCCGGCAACGTCGGCTTCCCGCTGGCGCAGCGCGGCCTGGCCGCCGACGCGCTCGGCCCGCGGGTGCTCGAGCGGCTGCGCGCGGTCGGCCTGGCCGGCAGCGAGTTCAAGCAGCCGTCGCAGCTGTCGGGCGGCATGAAGAAGCGCGCCGGCATCGCCCGCGCCACGATCGCCGCGCCCGAGCTGGTGCTGTACGACGAGCCGACCGCCGGGCTGGATCCGGTGACCACGTCGAAGGTCTACGACCTCTTGCGCGCCGATCACGACGCCAGCGGCGCGACCGCGGTGGCGGTGTCGTCCGACGTCGCCGGGCTGGTCACGTTCGTCACCGACGTGGTCTTCGTCTACCGCGGCCAGCTCGCCTACCAGGGCCCCGCGGCGACCCTGGCCGACGCGCCCGATCCGCTGGTGCGGCAGTTCGTGAGCGGCGCCCTCGACGGGCCGCTCGAGGCCTAGGTATGCTGCCGCGGTGATCGGCGAGCGCACCCTCACGCTCCTGGGCGCGCGCGCGATCGCGGTGACGCGCGAGGTCGGCGGCATCGCGCTCATGACCGGCCAGGTGCTGCGGGCGCTCCTGCCGCCCCGGCTCGACGGCCGCGAGCTGGTGCGCAACCTGCACCGCATGGGCAACCGCTCGCTGCCGATCGTCGCGCTGACCGCGTTCTTCGCCGGCGGGCTGATGGTCGTGCAGTCGGCGCCGTTCGTGAAGCGGCTGGGCGCGACCTCGCTGGCCGGCTGGGCCGCCGGCTACGCGGTGCTGCGCGAGATCGGGCCGATCCTGATCGGCCTGATGTTCTCGGGCCGGGTCGGCGCCAACAACACCGCCGAGCTCGGCACGATGACCGTCACCGAGCAGCTCGACGGCCTGCGCGCGCTGGCGATCGATCCGATCCGCTACCTGATCGTGCCGCGGGTGCTGGCGATGCTGATCATGCTGACCGCGCTGACGATCATCGGCGACCTGGTGGCGCTGGTCGGCGCGGCGGTGGTGGCGTACCTGGTGCTCGACATCGACTGGCGCACGATGTACTTCAGCTTCGCCGACAACCTGACGCCCCACGACTTCTTCCACGGCGTCTACAAGTCGGTGGCGTTCGGCGCGGCGATCGCGCTGACCTCCTGCTACTTCGGCGTGACGGTCAAGGGCGGCGCGGTCGGCGTCGGGCGCGCGGTCAACGCCGCGGTGGTCGCCGCGGCGGTGTCGATCATGCTGCTCGACTTCTTCATCACCTACGCCACCGCATGAGCGCCGCGCCGTCCCTGCCCGTCCGCGCGCTGGCGGCCCTGGGCCGACCGGTGGTGGCGGCGGCGCGCGCCACGCTCGAGCTGTGGGGCGTGCTGATCGGCACGCTGGCCGGCATCATCCGCAGCTACGGCAAGGGCGGCCGGCGGCCGCGCGGCGCGGTGCTCGCGCAGATGTACGCGATCGGCAACCGCTCGCTGGTGTTCGTCGCCGTGACGCTGGGCTTCATCGGCATGGTCATGATGTACCAGGCGTGCCTGCAGTTCTCGCGGGCCATCGGCGACCTGTCCCAGGTCGGGTTGCAGTTCCTGCGGCTGGTGGTGTCGGACTTCGGGCCGACGCTCACCGCGATGATGCTGGCGACCCGGGTCGGCGCCGGCATCGCCGCCGAGATCGGCTCGATGAAGGTGACCGAGCAGCTCGACGCGCTGCGCATGTCGGGCGTGCTGCCGATCGACTACCTGCTGGTGCCGCGGTTCCTGGCGTCGATCGTCATGACCGTCGCGCTGACCATCCTCGGCGCGGCGATCATGTACGGCGCCGGCGGCCTGACCGCGTGGCTGTCGTTCGGCGTCAACCCGCGGACGTTCTTCGACCCGGCGATGGTGCAGCCGCGCCACCTGGCGCTGGGGCTGATCAAGGCGGTCACCTACGGCGCGGCGATCCCGATCGTCTCGGGGTTCTGCGGCCTGCGCGCGCGCGGCTCGAGCGAGGGCGTCGGCTGGGCCACCACCGCGGCGGTGGTCGGCAGCTCGTTCGCGGTGATCGCGCTCGACTTCGCGCTGTCGGTGGGCGCGCTGTGGCTGTTCGGGGGCGACCTGTGACCGCGCGGGCGTTCGTCGAGTTCATCGGCGTCGAGAAGGCGTTCGCCGGCAAGCCGGTCCTGCGCGGCATGGACCTGGCCATCGGCAAGGGCGAGATCCTCTACATCATCGGCACCTCGGGCGTCGGCAAGTCGGTGACCATCAAGCACCTGGTCGGCTTCCTGCCGATCGACCGGGGCGAGATCTGGTTCGACGGCCAGCGGGTCGATCAGCTCGACGAGCGCGGCTTCTACCCGGTGCGGCGGCGGGTCGGCATGGTGTTCCAGAACGCGACGCTGTTCGACGCGATGACGCTGACCGAGAACGTCGCGCTGCCGCTGCGCAAGCACCAGGGGCTGGGCTGGAAGGCGGCGCTGGCCGACGCCCGGCGCCGGCTGGCGCAGGTGTACCTGGCCGACTTCGCCGATCGCTACCCGGCCGAGCTGTCCGACGGCATGCGCAAGCGCGCGGCGATCGCGCGCACGCTGACGCTCGCGCCCGAGGTGGTGCTGTTCGACGAGCCGACCACCGGCCTCGATCCGGTCAACGCCCGGCGGATCGATCGCCTGATCCGCGAGCTGTCGCGGACGCTCGGCGTGACCGCGGTCGTGGTGTCCCACGACCTGCCGTCGATCATGTCGGTCGCCGATCGGGTCGCGTTCCTGTACCAGGGCCGGGTCCACGCGCTGGCCACCCCGGCCGCGCTCGCGGCCTCGGCCGATCCGATCGTCCAGCAGTTCATCGCCGGCCGATCGTCGGGCCCGATGGAGACGCCGGGGTTCTGAGCTCCCCGCGCCGCTGCGACATCGGGTCGCGCCCCTGTTCGGCTGGCGCCGCCGGTCGATCCGCACGCTCATGACGAAGCTCAACGTGCGTGAGGCCATCGCCGCCCACGTGGCCTGGAAGGTGCGGCTCGGGACGTTCCTGGCCGGCAAGGGCGAGCCGCTCGACGCGCGCCGGGTCGGCTCGGACAGCGAGTGTGTGCTCGGGCAGTGGATCCACGGCGCCGACACCGCCGGGTTCCGCGATCGGCCGGAGTTCCAGGAGCTCAAGGCCAAGCACGCGGCGTTCCACCGCCGCAGCGGCGAGATCGTGGCGCGCCACGCCGGTCTCGACGGCAGCTACGATCAGCTGTCCAGCGACGTGGTCGCGGCGCTGGTCCGGCTGCGCCCGCTGATCGGCTGAGCGCCCGGAGGTCCGTCGCCGCACCTCCCTCGGCGGGACCGGCTCACCCGCGGCGGTCGACGCTGACCAGCCGCGCGTACATCGTCGCGGCGATCAGGCCGTCGGCGCGCCGCCAGCGCGGCGCGGCGTCGAGGAACGCGGCCTCGAGCGCGGCCCGCGCGGCGGCGGGCACGGTGGCGAGGTGGTAGCTCGGCGACAGCGCGGCCCACACCGCGGCGGCGTCGCCCGCGAGATCGATCGCCCAGTCGACGATCGCCGGCGGCGCGAAGCCCGCGGCCGGCGTGAACAACGCCGCCAGGCCGGCGTCGGTGCGCGCGCGCGCGTCGCCCAGGCGCGGCGTCGGCGGCGCGGCCGCGGCGTAGGGCGCGGCCAGCTCGAGCAGCCCCGCGAACGCGTCCTCGCCGCGCGGGCCGCCGCCGACCACCGCGAGGAACCGCCCGCCGGGCGCCAGCACCCGCGCCAGCTCGCCGACGATCGCCTCGAGCTCGGGCATCAGCGTCCACGCGAGGTGCGAGACCACCGCCCCGAAGCCGCCGGCGGCGAACGGCAGCGCCTGGGCCCGAGCCTGGGTCAGCGCGGCGGCCGGCTGGGCGGCGCGGGCCAGCGCCAGCTCGTCGGCCGACACGTCGAGGCCGAACAGCGCGGCCGGCGCGTGGCCGTGGGCGATCAGGCGCGCCAACAGGTAGCCGTCGCCGCAGCCGAGGTCGAGCACGCGGCCGCCGCGCGGCGTGGCCGCCGCCAGCGCGTCGTAGGACGAGCCGGCGCCGCCGATCACCCGGCCGCGGGCCAGCGCGCGGGCGGTCGCGCCGGGCTGCTCGCGGTGAAAGCGGCGGACGAAGGCTTCCTCGCTCGACACCGCGGGAGTATAGGACCGCGTGCCCGCACCGTCGCCGTCGCCGTCGTCCGCCCGCGCCACCGTCACGGTGGCCGCGGCCGCCGCGTCGTGGGGCACCTGGAGCCTGTTCCTGCGGCCGGCCGAGCTGCCGGCCGCCACCGCCGGCACGCTGGTGATGGCGGTGATGGCGCTGGCGATGCTGCCGGCGACCCGCCGCGGCCCGGCGCCGCGCTGGGATCGCACCACGCTTGGGCTCCTGGCCGCCAACGCCGCGCTCGACGCGCTCAACGTGCTCACGTTCTTCGGCGCGATCCAGACCACCACCGTCGCGGTGGCGGTGCTGACCCACTACCTGGCGCCGGTGCTGGTGGCGCTGGCCGCGCCGCGCATCGACGGCCACCGCGTGCGCGGCGCGGTGCCGGCGTCGATCGTCGCGGTCGCCGGGCTGGCGCTGGTGCTCGAGCCGTGGCGCGGCGGCGGCGCGCCGCTGGGCGCGATCCTCGGCGCGATCAGCGCGGTCGCCTACGCCGGCAACGTGTTCGTCGTGCGCCGGCTCGGGCAGCGGGTCGGCGTGCCGCGCGCGGTGTCGTTCCACGCCGCCGGCGCGGCGGTGTTGATGGCGCCGTTCGCGCTCGTCGCGGGGGGCGATCCGACGCTGGGCGGCGTCGCGTGGCTGACGATCGGCGCGATCGTCACCGGCGCGCTGGCCGGCGCGGCGTTCGTCTGGGGCCTCGGCGTCATCGGCGCCGCCCGGGCCGCGATGCTGGCGTACCTCGAGCCGCTGGTGGCGGTCGCGGTCGGCGCGCTGGTGTGGCACGAGCCGCTCGGGCGGTTCGCGCTGCTCGGCGGCGCGCTGGTGCTCGCCAGCGGCGTCTACGTCGCGCGCGGCGACTCGGCGAACTGAACCGGCGCGCCGGCGGTCGCGATCTCGATCGCGATGACCAGGTCGTCGAGGCGGTCGGCGTCGAGCGCGCCGCCTCGGGCGCGCACCGCGGCCACCAGCTGCTCCTGGATGCCGCGGTACAGCGGCCGCTCGTCGGGCGAGGTGGCCCGGGCCACCTCGCGGCCGCCCTCGGCCAGCGCCACCGTCACGATCGCCGGGGCCACCAGCGACGCGCGGTGCGGCTTGCCCGGCGGGATGCGCTGCGAGTCGGCGTACTCGCGCAGGGTGGCGCGGGCGATGCGAAGCAGCTCCCGGCGCTCGTCTGGGGCCAGGTCATGCGCGTACGGCACCGGATCAGCGTACCGCGCCGGCGGCCGGCGGTGGCGGAAGGCGCGGCGCGATCGCGGCCAGCGCCGCGGTGGCGCGCTGCGCCACGGCCGGATCGTCGGCCCGCGCCAGCGCCGCCCACCGGGCCAGCGCCTGGGCCGCCGGCGCCCCCGCGAGCCGGGCGGCCTCGGCGGTGACGGCCGCCAGGTCGCCGCTGCCGGGCACCGCCACCAGCCGCGCGACCTCGGCGGCGTTGCGGTCGCGGCCGAGCTGGCGCAGCAGCGCCGCGGCCAGGTCGGCGGGCGCGTCCTCGTCGCCGGGCGCGGCCTGCTCGATCGCCTGGCGCGCCAGGCTGAGCGCGTCGAGGGTCAGGCCAGCGGCGGCGAGGCCCCGGGCCGCGGCGTACAGCGTCGCCGCGGCGTCGCCCGACCCGGCGGCCGCGCGGATCACCAGCTGCAGCGCGGCCGGCCCGTCGCCCGCGCTGGCGGCGGCCAGCGCCAGGCCCAGCGCCAGCGCCGGCTCCTCGGGGCTGGCGTCGAAGCCGCGCTGCCACCAGGCCCGGGCCCGGGCCGGATCGCCCAGCAGCGCGAACGCGCGCGCGAGCCGCGGCGCGATCGCCGCGAGGTCGAGCGCGGTCGCGGCCACCGCCTCGGCGCGGCGATCGGCCAGCGCCGGATCGCGGCCGTAGGCGCGCACCACCTCGGCCAGCGCCGCCGCCTCGGGCCCGTCGGCGACCACCGCCGCGGCCAGCGCCGGCCAGCCGTCGGCGCCCGCCGCCCGCGCGCGGTCCGCGGCCAGCGCGACGATCGCCGCCGGTGCGTCGGCGTCGGGCAGCGGGGCCGCCGCCCCGGCCACGACCGCCAGCGCCGCGGCCGCCCACGGCGGCAGGCCCGGCGTCGCCGCCACCGCCGCGACGTCGACGTGGCTGCGCACCGCGTGCTCCCACGACGGCAGCTGGCCGCGGCGCACCGCGCGCGCCGCGACGATCATCCAGGCCATCGCGGCATCGGCGTCGGCCACGCGCCAACCGTCGCGCTGCCAGGCCTCGACCAGCGCCGGCTCCCACGCGGCGCCGTCGACGTCGGCGCTGCCGGCGGTGGCGACCACGTCGCAGCCGGGATCGCGGGGGCCGCGGGCATAGGCGCAGGTCGCGACGCCGCGCCCGCGCAGCTCGTCGAGCGTCACCTGATCGATCGGATCGTCGGGCCCCGACCACCAGCGGCGCAGCGCGAGCCACGTCGCCCAGATCGCCGGCGTGAACGCCGGCCGCGCGCCGCGCCCGCGGGCGTCCTCGACGCGCCGGTCGAGGATCGCGAACGCCAGCCGGCGCGCCCCGGCCGCCCGCAGCCACGCCGCGGTGGCCGCGACGTCGGCGTCGGTGGCGTCGGCGGCCAGCCCGCCGGCGAGCCCGGGATCGATCGCGCGTAGCCGCGCCGCGCCGGCGTCGCGCCGCCGCGGATCGACGTGGGCCAGCTCACCGGCGATCGCGATCAGCGCGGCGCGGGCCCGCAGCGTCGGGTCGACCGCGGCGCCCAGCGCGGCGGCGCGCGCGACGTCGGCGTCGGCGCCGGGGCTGCGCCGCGCCACCCGGGCCTCGGCCCGCGCGATCAGCAGCGCCGCCAGCCGCCGCGCGTCGCCGGCGGCCAGGCCGGCGCGGAACGGCGCCCCCAGCGCGGCCGCGCGCTCGAACGCGACCAGCGCCGCGCCCGGCCGCTGGCGCTCGGTCTCGACGATCGCCAGCGCGCGCCACGCCGCCGCGTCGCGCGGATCGGCGGCCAGCCGCAGGGTCAGCGCGTCGGCGGCGCCGTCGGGGCCGAGCCGCCGCTCGAGCCCGGCGACGTCGACCTGGGCGCGGCACCCGGCGACGATCGCCAGCGACAGCATGAGCGCGCGCACGCCCGGCATCATGCCAGACCCGCGGCGTCCAGCGCCGCGCCGGCCCGCCCCCAGGCCGCGATCTGGCCCGGCCCCGGCGCCAGCGCCAGCCGGTCGGCCTCGGCGTACGCCGCGGCGACGCCGGGCTCGGCCAGCACCGCCGCCGCCAGCGCCGGTCGCCACGCCCCGACCGTCGCCGCCCACGCGTCGTCGACCGCGCCCGCCACCAGCGCGCGGTGCTCGAGCGCGGCCAGCGCGGCGCGGGCCCGCTCGCCGCGCCGTCGCCGCCAGCGCGCGACCGCGGCCCAGCCCGCCGGCAGCAGGCCCTCGAGCGCGCGCACCGCCCACGCCGCGACCGCCTCGTCGACGGTGCGGCTCGGGGCGGCGGCCAGGCCCAACGGCAGGCCGCGCATCGCCGCCGCGTAGACGCCGTGGCCCAGCTCGTGGGCCGCGACGGTCAGGCTGGCCAGGTCGACCACCGGCGGGAACACGCACGCGACGCCGGCGGTGGTCAGCACCGTCGCGGCGTGGCGGCCGTCGTCGAACGCCGCCACCGCGGCCGGCTCGACGCCGGCGTGCGCGGCCAGCGCGGCGCGCACCGCGGGCCAGCCCGGCAGCGGCGCCGTCGGGGTCGGCGGCGCGTCGCGGTCGTCCTCCGTCGGCGCCGCGCCCGCCGCGCCCGGCGCCGCGCCGTAGAGCGCCCGCGCCAGCGCCGCGGCGTCGGCGTACCCGAGACGCGCCGCGACCTCACGCAGCGCGCGGTGGCGCGCCGCCAGCCCGGCCGCCGTCGCCGGCGCCGCATGCGCGGCGAACATCGCCGGCTCGGCGTCGAGCCGCGCCGCCAGCGCCCACCGCGCCAGCGTCCGCGCGCGGGCGGCCCAGCGCGGATCGTGCGGCGCGGCCAGGCGGGCCAGCGCCGGCGCCCGCAGCGCCGCCGGCCACGGCGGGCGCGGCCCACCGCCGCGCAGCGCCGCGATCACCGCCGCGCCGTGGGCGTCGAGCAGCGGCGCCAGCCGGGCCTCCCACGCCTCGACCGCCAGCTCGTCGTCGAACGCGGTCATCCTCGCGCGGGCCGCGGCGGCGCGACGCCGATCCGCTCGAGCTCGGCGATCACCTGCTTCAGATCGCTCCACGCGTCGCGCTTGCGCTCGGGCTGCCGCAGCAGGAACGCCGGGTGGAAGGTCGGCATCACCCGCACGCCGCGGTGCTCGTGAAAGCGCCCGCGCAGCGCGCTGATCGGCGCGTCGTTGCCCAGCACCACGTTGGCCGCCGGCCGCCCCAGCGTGACGATGATCCGCGGCCGCACCGCCTGGATCTGCGCGTCGAGGAACGGCCGGCACGCCGCGACCTCGACGGGCTCGGGGTCGCGGTTGCCGGGGGGGCGGCACTTGAGCACGTTGGCGATGTAGACGTCGCCGCGGCCCCAGCCCATCGCCTCGATCATCTTGTCGAGCAGCTCGCCGGCGCGGCCGACGAACGGCTCGCCCTGGCGATCCTCGTCGGCGCCCGGCGCCTCGCCGATGAACATCAGCGGCGCCAGCGCCGGCCCGACGCCGAACACGATCTTCTGCCGGGTCTCGGACAGCTTGCACCGCGTGCACTCGCCCAGGTCCTCGCGGATCACCGGCAGGGTCCGCGCCGGACCAGCCGGCGCGTCGACGTCGACCGCCACCTCGACCGCGCGCGCCGCCACCGCCGACGGCGCGGGCGTCGCGGCCGCCTCGCGCACCGGGACGCTGGCCGCCGCCGGGCGCGCGGTGCGAGCGCCGGGCGCCGCGTAGGCGCCGCCGCGGGCCCGCCACGCCAGCGCGGTGCGGACGTCGCGCACCAGCGCTGCCAGCTCGGCGTGCGGGTCATCGGGCGGGCCTGGCGGGTTCATGCTACCCACGAGTCATGCCACGGATCGCCCCTGCCCTGGTGCTCGCCGTCACCGTCGCGTTCGGATCGGCGGCGTGCAAGCGCGAAGCGCCGGTCCCGCCCGGCGACGTCGCCGCGCGCCTCACCGTGCCGACCGCCGCCGGCGCCGCCTTCGATCCAGCCACGCTGCGCGGCAAGCCGGCGCTGGTGGTGTTCTGGCGGCCCGGCTGCCCGCACTGCCTGGCCGAGCTGCCCGAGGCGGCCCGCGCCGCCCAGGAGCGCGGCGTCACCGCGGTCGCGGTCCAGGTGGCCGGCAGCGCCGAGGCCGGCCAGGCGGTGCTGGCCAAGGCCGGCTGGACCGGCCCGGCGCTCATCGACGACGGCCAGCTGGTGCGCGGCCTGCAGATCAAGGCGGTGCCGTGGACGCTGGTCTTGCGCGGCGACGGCACCGCCAAGAAGGCGTGGCTCGGCCGCCAGAGCTACGACACGCTGCGCGGGGCGTTGTAGCCGCGCGCCTACCGCAGGCGCGGCGCGACCGCGTCGAGGATGCGGTGCGCGACCGCGGCCTTCGAGCCGAACGGCAGCTCGGTCGCGCCGGCGGCGTCGACCGCGATCACGCGGTTGGTATCGACCGCGAAGCCGGCGTCGGGGGCGCTGACGTCGTTGGCGATCACCAGGTCGCAGCCCTTGGCCGCGAGCTTGGCCCGCGCGTAGTTGACGACGTCGTGGGTCTCGGCGGCGAAGCCGACCAGCAGCGGGCCACCGCCGCGCCGCGCGCGCTCGGCGCCGAGGCCCGCCAGCAGATCGGGGTTGGCGTCGAGCGCGATCGTCGGCGCCAGGCCGATCTCGGTGCGCTTGAGCTTCTTGTCGGCGGCGGCCAGCGGCCGGAAGTCGGCGATCGCCGCCGCCATGATCACCGCGTCGCCGCCCCACGCGTGGTCGGCCAGCGCGCGCTCCATCGCGCGGGCGTCCTCGACGTGGACCACGTCGACGCCCACCGGATCGGGCAGCGCGGTCGGCCCGGCGATCAAGGTCACCGCACCGCCGCGCTGCAGCGCCGCCGCGGCGAGCGCGTAGCCCATCTTGCCGCTCGAGCGGTTGCCCAGGTAGCGCACCGGATCGATCGGCTCGTGGGTCGGCCCCGCGGTGATCACGATCCGCCGCCCCGCCAGATCGGGCGCGGTGCGCAGCCGCGCCGCCGCGGTCACGATGTCGGCCGGCTCGGCCAGCCGCCCCGGCCCGGTCCACCGGCACGCCAGGAAGCCGTCGCCGGGGCCGACCACCCGCGCGCCGGCGACGTCGACCAACCGGCGCACGTTGGCCGCGGTCAGCGGGTGGGCCCACATGTTGACGTTCATCGACGGCGCGATCAGCAGCGGCGCCCGGGTCGCGAGCGCCACCGCGGTCACCGCGTCGTCGGCCATGCCGGCGGCCAGCCGCGCGATCAGGTTGGCGGTCGCCGGCGCGACGATCATCAGGTCGGCGCGATCGGCCACGCGGATGTGGCCGATGTCGTGCTCCTGCCCGGGATCGATCAGCTCGGTCATCACCGCGCGGCCGCTGAGCGCCTGGAACGTCAGCGCGCCGACGAACTTCTGCGCCCGCCGGGTCATCACCACCGTCACCAGCGCGCCGGCCTTGGTCAACAGGCGCACCAGCTCGCACGCCTTGTACGCGGCGATGCCACCGCCGACCGCGACCACGATCTCGGCGCCGGCCAGCGGCGTGGCGGGGTCGGCGGCGAGCTTGGGCTGACGGGCGTGATCGGTCATGGGGTGTCCAGGGCGGTGGTCATCACGTACTGGTAGTCGAGGTAGTCGTCGAGGCCGTGGCGGCTGCCCTCGCGACCATACCCCGAGGCCTTGACGCCGCCGAACGGCGCCTGCGCCGTCGAGATCAGGCCCTCGTTGACGCCGACCATGCCGACCGCGAGCTGGCGCACCACCCGCCGCGCCCGGCCCAGATCGCGGGTCATCACGTACGCGCACAGCCCGGCGTCGGTGTCGTTGGCCGCCGCCACCGCCGCCGCCTCGTCGGCGACCGCCCGGATCGCCACCACCGGCCCGAAGATCTCCTCGCGCCAGATCGCCATCTCGGCGGTCACCTCGGCCAGCACGATCGGCGCGACGAACCGGCTGCCGCCCGGCACCGCGCCGTGGACCAGCCGCGCGCCGCGCGCCAGCGCGTCCTCGACCAGCCGCCGCACCTTGGCCACCGCGCGATCGTCGATCAGCGGGCCGAGCTCGACGCCGGGCCGCGCGCCCGGGCCGACGGTCAGCGCCGCCACCCGCGGCACCAGCGCCGCCTCGAAGCGCGCGGCGACCGCCGCCTCGATGACGAACCGGTTGGCCGCGACGCAGGTCTGGCCGGCGTTCCGGAACTTCGCGACCAGCGCGGCCGCGACCGCGCGCTCGACGTCGGCGTCGGCCAGCACCACGAACGGCGCGTTGCCGCCCAGCTCGACCGAGGCCCGCACGCCGCGCGCCGCGCACGCGGTCAGCACCGCGCGCCCGACCGCGGTCGAGCCGGTGAACGACACCTTGCGCACCCGCGGATCGGCGATCAGCCGGGTCGGCACCCGCGGCCCCTGCCCGGTCACGACGTTGATCACCCCGGGCGGCACGCCGACCTCGGCCGCCAGCGCCGCCAGCGCCCGCGTCGTCAGCGGCGTCAGCTCCGACGGCTTGGCCACCACCGTGCAGCCCGCGGCCAGCGCCGGGGCCAGCTTGCGCGCCAGCATCGCCGCCGGGAAGTTCCACGGCGTGATCAGCGCGCAGACGCCGACCGGCACCCGCTCGACGACGATCTGCTGATCGGCGCGGCTGGCGGGGATGGTCTCGCCGTAGATCCGCGGCGCCTCGCCGGCGAACCACTCGAAGAAGCTGGCCGCGTAGCGCACCTCGCCGATCGCCTCGGCGGTGGGCTTGCCGCCCTCGGCGGTGATCAGCGCGCCCAGCCGCGCCTCGTCGGCCCGCATCCGCTGGGCGATCGCCGCCAGCAGCGCCCCGCGCGCCGGCGCCGGGACCGCCCGCCACGCCGGCCCCGCGGCCTCGGCCGCCGCCACCGCCGCGTCGACCGCGGCGTCGTCGCACGCGTCGACCAGATCGATCACCGCGTCGGTCGCCGGATCGCGGACCGCGAACGTCGCGGCCGTCACAACAGCGGCCCCAGCGCCGCCGCCAGCGCCTGCGTCTCGAGCAGGTTGTCCTCGATCGAGCAGTAGGTCCAGCCGCCGTAGCGCCCGACGCTGTACACGCCGGCGGCCTCGAGCGTGCGGCGCGCGCTGGCCACCGCAGCGATCGAGCGCTGCGTGATGTGGGCGTAGGCCGGCGTCATCGTGACGGTGTGGCTGGCCACCAACTGGTGGTCGCCGACGATGCCCTCGGCCCGCAGGTCGTCGAGCACCCGCGCGCGCAGCGCCAGCGGATCGACCGGCGCGCCATCGTCCGGCAGCCCGATCTCGACGTACAGGCTCATCCGATCGCCGCCCATGATGTTGTCGTACCAGCCGACCCGGTAGAACACGCGATCGGGATCCGGGAAGTACATCCAGTGCACGCCGGTGGGCCCCTTGCGATCGAAGCCGAGGTTCCACACCAGCACGCGGTTGCCGGTGAACACGCCGGGCTCGACCGGCAGGCCGCACAGCCCGAGCAGCGCCGGCAGCGGCGCCGACGACACCAGCCGGCCGTAGCCGATCTCGCCGGCCGCGGTGGTCGCCACGCGCCGCCGCAGATCGATCGCGGTCACCGGGCAGCGCAGCGCCACCGCGTCGTCGGGCAGATCGCGCAGGAGCGCGCGCACGTACTCCATCGCGCCGCGCGCCGGGTAGGTGAACGTCGCGTTGTAGCTGGCGTTGTCGGCCGCGCGCATGTTGCGGACGATGTCGGCGACGTCGGCGTGGGGGAAGAACCGCCCCATCGCGTCGCGATCCAGCCGGTCCAGATCGGTCGCGTACAGCTTGGTGTTGTACGGGATCAGGAACGTCTCGGCGATGCCGCGGCCGAACCGCCGGTACAGCATCTCCTTGAACGACCCCGGCGTCGCGTCGACCGTGGCCTCGTCGCGAAAGTACAGGTCGACCAGGCAGTCGATGAACCGGTCCTTGGGCAGCTGGTGGATGTTCTTCTGGAACGGGAAGTCGACGTCGCCGCCGGCCACCCGGATCGAGCTCAGCTTGGTCACCGTCCGCACCTCGCCGTCCATCCGCGCCCGCAGCCACGCCTCGATCGCCGGGTGCTTGAAGTGGAAGAAGTGCCCGGAGTAGTCCCAGACGAAGCCGTCCTCGACCACCGTGCGGCAGTAGCCGCCCGGCTCGTCGGCCGCCTCGCACACCCGCACCGTCGGCGCTGGCCGGCCCCGCGCCGCGGCCTCGGCCCGGATCCAGTTGGCGAACCCCAGCCCGGACATGCCCGCCCCGATCACCAGGTAGTCGACGTGCTCCATCGCGCTCAGTATCGCCGCGTACCGACGCGGTCGCCAGCTTCTAGCGGGGCCGTCACCCGCGGCTCATCGCGAGCCCATCAAGCGCAGCGATCGTGCGCGCCAAGCTCTTGCTCCGAGCCCGCGCGACTGAGGGTCGCCAGTGGTCCGAGGCGTACTCGATCATCCGCGCGGTGTAGGCGGGTCCGTAGTAGCGCTTGGCACCCTCCGCCGGGACCATGTCCAGCTTGACGTCCCGTCGCCGCGACCGGCGTGCGAGCTCGACCATGGCTCGTTTCGGCCACGGCTCCGCGTCAGGGTCACGGGGCACCTTGTTCGCAGCCACCCCAAGGAACGCTGCGAGCGTCTCCGGATCAGCGAAGAACCACGATTCGATCGCGCGCACCGCGACGCGGAGCAACATGCGCGGGGGCCGATGTGGCGCCAGGCGTTCGATCAGCGCCGGCGCACAGACCTCGGTGTCGAGGTCACGGAGCACCAGCCATGGCATGTGCTCAGCGACGCGGCAGTAGCCCGGCAGCGCCGCGTCCAGCATCCCGTGCCCTTGGTGCTCGCCGGGGCCGGGCGCGACGGTGTGCCCGGCCAGCTCGACCAGCCTGCGTGCGACGACGAGGTCGTCGGCGCCCTCGGTCGCGAGCGTGATCGCCAGGCCCGCCACGAGTCACCGCCCCGTGAGCGGCAACGACAGCTGCGCCACCCCGTCCGGCTCGGTCATCTTCACCAGCGCCCGCCCCAGCGGCTGGTCGGACTCGGCAAGACGGACCAAGAGCTCGACGCTGTCACCGGCCTGGACGCGGGTGTCGTTCTCAGTGGTCTCGAGCTTTATGATCTCTCGCGGCTCGATCCCCGGATCGCTGAGCAACGTCTCCGAATGCGTGCTCACGATGACCTGTCGGCTCGATGCACGCGCGACCCGCAGGAGGAGCGTCGGCAGCTGACGCACGGCGCTCTCGTGCAGCGAGATCTCGGGTTCTTCCAGCAGGATCGGCCCGCCCCGCGCGCCGAGCGTCCACAATAACCCGATCAGGCGCAGCGTGCCATCCGAGAACTGATCCTCGCTCTGCTTCGCGGCGTGCCCGCGCCAGTGCCGGTAGCGCGCAGTGAGGTGCGGCTTCCCGAGCGTGTCGCGCTCGACGTCGATGTCCTCCAGCTGCGGCAGCACTGCCTTCATCGCCGTGTTGATGAGCCGCAAGCGCCGCTTCTTCTCACGCTCACCGGTGCGCGCGATGTCCTCGATCAGCGCTGAGCCGAACGGATCGGGACGCCCTGGATCTTGCGGGCGCCGCTGCTCGCGGACGACCTGGGGGACGATGTGGCTGTAGTCGATCGACGCGAGGAACGAGACCAGACTTCGGTACGCCTTGTTCTTGCTGCGCTGCTCGAGCCAGGTCTGGCTCTGCTCCTCGGGGTCTTCGCCGCCGGTTCGGGCGATCTCCAGGGGCGTGCCCTTACCGGTGCGCGTGACGCGTTCGTCGCGCACGAGCGCCCCCCGCGCCGACCGTCCCGCGTCCTTCAACGTGAGGCTGTATTTCCACGCCACCCCCTGTTCTTCGACCTCGACCTCGATGCCGACGTCGTTGCGGTCCCGCGCGTGCAGGGACCGTAGCGACTTCAAGCCCCCGCGTGCGGACACGGCGCGCTGCAGGCCACCCCCATCCTCGGCCAGCTCCTTCAGGAACCGTAGCGCGTCGAGCAGGTTCGACTTCCCCGACGCGTTCGGCCCAACGACGAACGTCCGCAACGAGAGCGGGATGCTCGCGTCGCGGAAGTTGCGCCAGTTGGTCAGCCGAAGCCGCGTGATCATGCCGACAGAGTGCCACGGCGCCCCGCGGCCGTCACGGCGCGGTCGGCGGCGTCGATCGCTCAGGGCACGTTGGCGACGCCGGGCGTCGGCGTCGCGGTCAGCGCCCAGTCAACCATCGCGTTGTTGGTGTCGGTGCCGTTGGGGATGCGCGACAGCGACCCGGCGCCGGCGTCGATCGCGGTGGCCGCGGCCATCTCGACCAGGTTGACCATGCCGAACGGCACGAACGGGCTCGGCGCCACGAACGTCACCGACATCGCGCCCTCGTAGGCGAGCTTGTCGACGACCGTGGTGGTCGCGGTGTTCACCAGGATGATTCCGTCGGGCGCGCCGTTCTGGATCGCGTCGGTGGCCGGCCACTGATCGTTGCCGGCACCCAGCGGCGGCGTGAACTTGGTGCCACCACCGGTGACCGCGGCCGCGCCGATCAGCAGGTAGCCGCCCGGGGCGAGCGTGGCCCCGGCGCCGCCCAGCGCCAGCGAGCGGTACGGCGCGGGCGTGCCGTTGCCGTTCACGAAGATCAACGTGTAGTCGGCCAGCGTCACCGGCGTCGCGCCGGCGTTGTACAGCTCGACGTACTCGGTCGAGTCGGGGTTGACCGTCATGTCGTAGTCGACCTCGTTGATGATCAGCCCCGCGGTCGAGGTCACGACCGTCACCATCGCGGTCTGGGTCGTCGCGCCGAGCGTCGCGCTGACGGTGATCGCGCCGACCATCGACGCGTCGGTGTACGTGAACGGCGCCGACAGCTGGCCGGCGGGGACCGTCACGGTCGCCGGCACGGTGCCCGCGGTGGCCGGGTTGATCGCGACCATCACCGCGGTGCCGCCGACCGGCGCCGGGATGTCGAGCGTCACGGTGAACGTCGCCATGCCGCCCGGCGCGATCGTCGCGGTGGCCGGGGTCAGCGACGCCAGCGTCGGCTGCTCGGTGCCGTTGAGGGCGCGCACGCTCGCGGTCACCATCGCCACCGGGCCGGTGGCCAGCTGCGCGGTCAGGGTCGCGGTGCCGGCCGCGGTCGAGGTCACCGGCACGGTCACCGAGGTCGCGCCCATCGGCACGGTCACCTGGTTGCCGGGCACCGCCACCGCGGCGGCGTTCGACGAGGTGATCGACACCGCGGTCGCGGCCGGGGCCGCCTGGTTGAGCGTCAGCGTCAGGCCGGTCGGGAAGGTCGTCGTGCCACCGACGTTCACGAACGTCGGCGACGGGCCGAGGCTGGCGACGTCGAGCGCCGCCGGGCCCAGGTCCGCGGCCGAGCGGATCTCGAGCTTCGACGCCATGTTGCGGAACGCCAGCACGCCGGTCACCGAGCCGAACTGGTTGCCGACCGTCGGCAGCGGGGCGGTCAGGAAGAAGAAGTCATCGACCACCACCGAGCCGCCGCCGGCCTGCATGACGGTGAACTCGTTGAACGCCGCGTCGACCGCGGTAACGGTGACCGGCGCGCCGATCGACACCAGCACGCCCTCGAGCGCAGCCGCGCGCGGGCCGCCGGTGGCGATGTCGGCGGCGGTCACCGCGACCGGCGCCGGCGCGGCCTCGCCGGTGGCGGTGACCTGGACGTCGACGATCGGGGTCAGCTCGAGCTGGCCGTTGAACAGGGCCACGGTGCCGTCGACGGTCACCCGGCTGCCGACCGCGACCATCGGCAGGAACGGCGAGGTCGCGCCGGTGAAGATGAACAGGCCCGAGTAGTCGCTGCCGGCGTAGCCGGCGTCGCCGACCTTGGTCTGGACGAAGAAGCCGTTGGCGCCCTTGCCGGTCACCAGCGCGTTCGTGATGCGGACCGCGGTGCCGACCGGCACGTGGGCCGGCGCCGTCGGGTTCTTGATGTCGTAGATCGTCA
Organism: Myxococcales bacterium; assembly: GCA_016707895.1. Taxonomy (GTDB): domain Bacteria; phylum Myxococcota_A; class Polyangia; order Haliangiales; family Haliangiaceae; genus UBA2376. The sequence continues at coordinate 34,822 of JADJGV010000012.1, forward strand.
CCGGGCAGCCGGCGGTGCCGGGGTTGCTCACGGTCGGGCACAGATCGCAGACGTCGCCCTTGCCGTCGCCGTCGCCGTCGGCCTGGCCCATGTTGGCGACGTCGGGGCAGTTGTCGATGGCGTTGACGATGGTGTCGCCGTCGCGGTCGTTGGGGTTGACCGGGGTGCAGGTGGTCGAGTTGGGGGTGGTCGGGCAGACGTCGCAGGCGTCGCCGGTGTTGTCGCTGTCGTTGTCGGCCTGGGCGCCGCCGTCGAGCGGGCGCACCGGGTTGAACACCGTCGGGCAGTTGTCGCTGGCGTTGGGGATGCTGTCGCCGTCGGTGTCGCCGGCGCTGGTCACGCCGGTGTAGACCGACGAGCCGGCCACCGCGGTCGGGCGCTTGGGCACGCAGGTCGGCTCGTTGGTCGGCCGGCCGCAGAAGAACGCCGGGTAGGCGGTGCCGGCGCCGGTCATCAGCTGGCTATAGGTCTTGCCGACCTCGCTCATCAGGCACACCTGCTTGGAGTTGCCGCACACGTCGACCGCATCGCAGCCGGTGGCCAGCGCGCCCATCGTGGCGGCCTCGCCGTAGAGCGGCTTGCCGCCGCGCATCACCAGCACGACGTCCTTGGGCTCGGCGTCGATGATCGCGCGGTAGCCGGCGTTGACGCGGCCGTCGAAGACCGAGATGTCGGCGACCCGGCCCACCACCAGCGAGCCGATGACGTCGTCGGTGGCGGTGACCGACGCCGCGCTCGAGGTCACCATCTCCCACAGCTGCTGGTCGGTGAAGTAGCTGCCCCAGTAGGTGCGGTTCATCTGGTCGGCGCAGGTCAGCTCGCGCAGCAGGTTGATCGAGCCGGTCGCGCTCCAGTCGGTGCCGAGCGCGATCTGCACGCCCATCCGCGCCGCGATCGGCGCCTGGGCGGTGTCGCCGTACAGCGTGATGTTCGAGCGCGGCGACCAGATCAGCGCGGTGCCGTCGAGCGCCATCACGCCGTAGTCGAAGGGCTTGAGGCCGACGCCGTGGATCATCGCGGTCTGCGGCGCGACCAGGTCGTTGGACAGGCCGGGCGCGGTGGTGTCGTAGGTGGTCGAGCTGGTGCACAGGAACTCGTTGCGGGACACCTGGTCGATGCCCTCCGAGATGTGCGGCTCGTAGGCGGCCAGGGCCGCGATCGTCGCCGCCGTGTCGGGCGCGGCGCCGTAGCTGCAGTTGTTGGTCTGCTGGGTGCCGGCGGCGTCGTCGAGCGGGAAGGTCTCGAACTTCACCGCGGCCTGGCCCAGGCCCTCCTGGTTGGTCGCCTGGTCGAGGTTGCGCAGGAGGCCGGCCTGGCCGCCCGAGCCGACGATCGACGTGGCGCCGCCCATCAGCATGCGCAGCTCGCCCCAGCGGATCTGGTCGGCGGAGGCGCTGCCCGGGGTGTTGATCTCGGTGTGGCCGCGGGCGCCGGTGCGCCAGTCGTGGCGGTGCTCGTAGCGCTCGCCGGTGTCGGTGTACGGCGCGTTCTGGGTATAGGTGATGTGATCGTGCGTGTTGATCAGGCCCGGCGAGATGACGCCCATCGGGCAGTCGATCCGGGTCTCGCCGCCCATCGCGCACGCCATGCCGACGCAGGTGATGTTGCCGCCGGCGTCGATGCGGACCTGGCCGTTGGCGACCGGGCCGGTCGGCGTCAGCACGGTGCCGGTCAACAGCTTCGCCGTGCTGCCGGCGGTGACCGTGCACACCGCGGTGGCGGGCGGCGCGTCGGGGCTGGCGTCGGTCATCGCGTCGGGGCCGGGGAGGCCATCGATCGCCGCGTCCACCTGCGGCCCGTCGACCCGCGCGTCCGGGTTGGTCCCGCCGCCACCGTCGCTGCAGGCCACGAGGGCGATGACGGCCGCCGCGGCGACCGAGGCAATGAATCCGAATCGACAGCGCATAGGGCGCGCACACTACACCGCGGGGCGGCGCCCGGGGTGTGGGAGATCGCACGAACCGGTGATCATCCGGTGACGGATGTAACTCCGCGTCAACGCAGGAGTCGTGGGCCGTCTTCGAGCGGCGCCGCCTCGACCTCGGCCGGGGCCGCGCTCGCGGCCGGCGCCAGCGCGGGCGTAGCGCTGGCTGGGGTCGGCCCCCGCGGGGCCGGGCGCGGCTGGGCGGTCGCGGGCGGCAGCGCCGCCACCGGCGCGGGGCGATCGAGCGCCGACAGCTGCGCGCTGACCCGCTCGTCGGCACGGGCGCGCACGACGCCGCGGGCCAGCCAGGCCCCGACCTGCCCGACCACCGCCGCGGTGGCGACCGTCGAGCCCAGCCCCCACATCGCGGGGAACCACAGGAGCGGCGCGCCGAACCCGGCGATCGTGAACGTCGCGCGCAGCTCGCCCATCGCCACCTGCGTCCCCGATCGGTAGCGCATCCGCGCCCACGCGAAGCCGAACAGCCCCAGCGCCCACAGCGGCGCGGTGACCACGGTCAGCGCGGACTCGACGGTGTGGCCGACCCCGGTGGTGCGCGGGTGCGGCAGCACGTAGGCCGCGATCGGCTTGGGCTCGTTATCGATGGGGGGCGCGCTCATCGCGAGCAGCGCGCGCGCCTCGTCCTGGGTCAGCCCCGCGCCGGCGACCCCGGCGGCCGGCGCCCGGCGGTGGCCGCAGTGCGGACACACCGGCGCCGCGGTCTTGCCGCCGCAGGCGTCGCAGGCCGCGCTCACCGCGCCAGCTCGCGGGTCAGGATCCGGCGGGCGATCGCCAGCGCGCAGCCGTAGGTCGACTCCATGCCGAAGTACGACATGCTCTTCGACAAGAGGCTCTGCCGCCGCGAGTAGGGCGTGTCCGACGCGTAGTGGATGAGGCCCACCTCGCCGTGGGTCAGCTCGGTGAGGTTGACGATCTCGCCCTTGGGGTGGCGCTGCGGCGAGTTGGTCTCGTGGATGGCCGACAGGTACGGGCCGGCCTCCATCTCCATGACCGTGTAGCCCTCGCGGTAGAACACGTCCATGTAGCTGCGGTTCTGCAGGAACGCCGAGCGCACGGTCAGCGCCTTCTGGTTGTCGAGCACGGTGCCGTGGCGCATGAACGGCTGCACGTCGGCGGCGGTGATCACGTTGCGCGTCAGGTAGGTGTTGCCCGAGTGCTCGTCGTGGACGACCTTCGAGATCATCACGTCGCCGACGCGGCCGTTGAGCGTCGCCGCCTTGCCCATGATGTAGACGCCGCGCACCTCGCTGGTGCCCTCGGCCAGGGCCGCCAGGTGGTGGTACGCCGCCATGCCCAGCGGGTAGTCGATGTTGACGATCACCGCGTCGGAGGCGGCCAGCCGCTCGAGGCCGGGCACCCGGGCCCGCGGGTCCATGTCGGCCGGCCGCAGCTTGGCCAGCTCGATCACCTGCGCCGTGACGTCGATGCGCGCCGGGCTGGCGATGGTGTGGACGCCGCACGCGCGATCGTGGGCCTGGACCGCGGCGACCCGCGCCTGCGCGGTCGCCGGATCGCGCAAGAACGCGCGCAGGAGGTAGTACAGCAGGTTGGCGCGGGCGCCCTCGTCGGCGCCGCCCAGCGTCGCGTCGAGCGTGGCCGCCAGCCCCTCGGGGTCCTCGGCGCGCGTGAACTTGGCCAGCTCGTCCTGGTGCGCGAACGCGTAGCCGCCCAGCAGGTTGGCCAGCGAGTGGCTGTTGGACGACACGAAGTACACCGGCCGCTTGGTCACCATCGGGTGGGCGGCCTCGATCGCGCGCCACCAGTGGGCCGCCGACCGCTGGTACTCGCGGAACGAGCCGTCGAGCAGGCGCATCGTCAGGTCCAGCGGCCGGGCGGCGAGCGCGGCCAGGCCGGCCGGCGCGTCGCCCAGGCCGGCGCGCAGCGTCCTGACGTCGTCGGGGGCGATCGTCAAGACCGCGGCCAGCGCCGGATCGCCCAGCGCGGCGACGCCGGGGCCGGCGGCGGCCAGCCGGCCATGCAGCTTGTTCCACTCGATCTGGTACGCCGTGACGATCGGCACCAGGTCGTCGATGTCCGAGGCCGACGCCACGAACACCGCCAGCGTGCCGGCGCCGTCGTAGCGCAGCGGCCGCCGGCGGCCGCGGGTGCGCACGGTCCTCCAGCTCGCGACCGGCAGCCCGGCCCGCGAGAACTGCTCGAGGCTCTGCCCCAGGACCAGCCGCTCGACCTCGGGCATGCAGTCGGGCAGGCGGGCCGCGCTGTAGGCGAAGGCCGCGGCGTCGGGCTCGGGGGCCAGGGCCCCGGCGTGCAAGCTGGAGTCGGAGTAGAGGTGCGCCTCCTCGAAGGCGCGCACCCGGACGTCGCCGCTCGAGCGCAGCAGGCTGTAATAGGTGCGGATGTAGAGGTCGATCTCGTTCGACGTCGTCCGTGGGGGCTGGCGATCCACGCGGAAGGTATATCGCGGGGGGGTGGATACCGCCCGGGCCCGGTGGCTTTCAATCGCGCGCGATCGGTGCTATCCCCTGCCCGCTCGCCGCCACGGTGGGCGCAACGAGGACTGCGCGTGAGCAAAGAAGAACTAGTTCATCTCGAGGGCGAAGTCGTCCTCATCGCCAAGGGTGGCAACTTCCGGGTCAAGCTGGAGAACGGGCACGAGGTGCTGGCCAAGCTGGCCGGCAAGGTGCGCCGGCACCGCATCCGCGTCGTGCTCGGGGATCGCGTGACCGTCGCCGTGTCGCCGTACGACCCGACCCGCGGGTTCATCGTCTACCGCCAGCGTTGATCCGTGCACCCGGTGCGTGGTGCGCGAGGACCAACCTCGACTCGCACGGGGTGACGTGGGGCGTGAGGCTCAGGCCAGCCTGAACGACCGCCGGCATGGTGTGCGAGGTCCGGCCTCGCCCCGGGCCTGAGCGACCGCGGCGTGCGGTGCTATCCTCGCCGGCGATGGCGCAGCAACCGCTGTACGCGGGGTTCGATCTCGGCACCACCAACTCGGCGGTGGCGGTGTTCGATGGGCAGCACACCCAGGTGATCCGCAACGCCGCGGGCGGCGCGGTGACGCCGTCGGTGGTGCGGATCGATCGCGCCGGCCGGGTCACGGTCGGGCAGCGGGCGCGGCGGTTCCTCGAGGACGATCCCGACAACACCGCGACCGAGTGGAAGCGGCTGATGGGCACCGGCAAGGCGGTCGCGTTCCCGGCGGCGGGCGTCAGCAAGCGCCCCGAGGAGCTGTCGGCCGAGATCCTCAAGGCGCTCCGGGCCGACGTCGCCGATCAGCTGGGCACCGCCGTCGAGCGCGCGGTGATCTCGGTGCCGGCGCTGTTCGAGCTGCCGCAGAGCGCGGCCACCAGCGAGGCGGCGCGGCTGGCCGGGTTCGCCCGGGTCGAGCTGCTGCAGGAGCCGATCGCGTCGGCGCTGGCGGCGGGCTGGCGCGCCGACGACGACGGCACCGCCAGCTGGCTGGTCTACGACCTCGGCGGCGGCACCTTCGACGCGTCCTTGCTCGAGACCCGCGACGGCCTCCTGCGGGTGGTCGCCCACGACGGCGACAACTTCCTCGGCGGCCGCGACTTCGACTGGGCGATCACCGAGCACCTGGCCGCCGAACTCGCGCGCCAGACCGGGGTCCAGCTCGAGCGCAAGGATCCCAGCCACGCCGGCGCGCTGCGCCTGCTCCGGCTCGCCGCCGAGGACGCCAAGATCGAGCTGTCGCGCTCGCCCACCGCGCAGGTGACGCTGGCCCGGCCGCTGGTGGTCGGCGATCGCGAGCTCGACGTCGATCTCGCGCTCAGCCGGGCCACCGTCGAGGCGCTGACCGCGCCGCTGATCGAGCGCTCGCTGGCGGTGTGCCTGCGGCTGCTCGCCGGCAACGGCCTGGGCCCGGGCCGGCTGGCGCGGGTGGTGCTGGTCGGCGGCCCGACGCTGTCGCCGGGGCTGCGGGCCCAGGTGCAGGCGCGCCTCGAGGCCACCGCCGCCGACGGCCTCGATCCGATGACGCTGGTGGCGCAGGGCGCGGCGCTGTACGCGGCGACCGCCGGCCTCGACGGCCGCGCCGCGCCGACCGCGGCGCCTCAGGGCAAGAAGGTCTGGCTGCAGTACCCGCCGGTGTCGTCGGACCTCACCCCGCACGTCGTCGGCCGGGTGGTCGGCGCCGATCCGCCGGCCCGGCTGCGCCTCGAGCGCGCCGACGGCGGCTGGCAGAGCCCGGACGCCGCGATCGGGCCTGACGGCGGCTTCGTCACGATGGTGAGCCTGGTGCCGCGCGCGGCGTCGACGTTCCGGCTGGTGGCCACCGCCGCCGACGGCGCCGCGATCGCGGTCGACCCGGCCACGATCACGATCGTCGCCGGCCTGACCATCGCCGACCCGCCGCTGTCGCGCACGATCGGCGTCGCGCTCGCCAGCGATCACGTGCAGGTGTACTTCGAGCGCGGCGCGCCGCTGCCGACCCGCCGCAGCTTCACCCACACCACCGTCGAGACGATCGCCGCCGGCAACCCCGACAGCGTGCTGCGGATCCCGATCGTGCAGGGCGAGTTCGAGCAGGCCCACCTGTGCCGCCTGGTCGGCACGCTCGAGGTGCGCGGCGTCGACGTCAAGACCACGGTGCCGACCGGCGCCACCGTCGAGGTCACGATCGAGCTCGACCGCGCCGGCTGCCTGGCGGCCCGGGCCCACGTGCCGGCGATCGATCAGGTGTTCGAGCAGGTCGCGCACCTGCTGGTGCCCGACGCGGCGCCGGCGGCCCTCGACGCCGCGCTGGCCGATCAGCGCAGGCACCTGATGCAGGTGCGCACCGACGCGTTCCGCCACGGCCTGCGCGAGCTGATCGACAAGCTGGGCGCGGTCGAGGGCCTGCTCGCCAGCGCCGAGCGCGACATCGACGCCGCCCACGGCGGCGACGCCGACGCCGGGCAGAAGGCGCGGCGCACGCTGATCGAGATCGACGCGGTGCTGGCCGAGGCCGACCTGGCGCGCAGCTGGCCCGAGCTCGACGGCGAGGCCCACGAGGCGGCGATCATCGCCACCGGCGCGGTGGCGGCGTTCGGCAGCGACGCCGAGCGCAAGCTGCTCGACGAGGTGCTGGCGGCGCTGGCCCGGGCCCGGCGCGAGCGCGACCTGGCCGAGCTGGGGCGGCAGCTGCGGCTGGTGCGCCGGCTGTCGTCGGCGGCGTGGAACCGCAACCCCGACGCCTGGACCTACCACCTCGAGGACGCCGCGTCGGCGATCCACGAGGCCCGCGATCTGCCGGCGGCGCGCAAGCTGGTCGACGCCGGGCGCGTCGCGGTGGCCGCCGGCGACACCGATGCCGTGCGCCGCGCGGTCAAGCAGCTGTGGGCGCTCTTGCCGGTCGACGCCGCCGCGCGCAAGAAGGGCTTCGACTCGGGGGTGCGATGACCGACGACGATCCACTTCGCCGTGCTCGGGGTGGCGGTGACCGCGACCACCCGCGAGATCGAGCGCGAGGCCCAGAAGCTGCTCGCGATGCTGGCGCTGGGCGTCGGCGACGCCGGCACCTACCCCAGCGCCGCCGGGCCGCGCCCGCGGACCGCCGAGGCGGTGCGCGCCGCCGCCGCGCAGTTGCGCGATCCGCGCCAGCGCCTGCTCGCCGAGCTGACCGCCGGCGCCCAGCCGACCGCGGCGCCGGCCTCCGCCGCCCCGACGGCCGCGGCGCCGGGCTGGGCCGACGCGCTCCGCCGCACCGGCTGGGGGCCGCGGTGAGGGGCATGCTGCTGGCGCTGGCGCTGCGGGCGCGCGCCGCGCTGTGGCGGGCCCGCGCGGCCGACCGTCGGCGGTTCGTGCCGCTGACGCTGCTGCTGGCGTTCATCGAGGGCGGGTTCGTCGCGTCGGTGCTGTCGCTGGCCCTGACGCTGCTGCTGCTCGGCGCGCCCATCACCGCGCTGGTGCTGCTGGCGCTGATCGCGTGGCTGGTGGTGCCGCACTGGCTGATCGACGCGCTCGCGATCCCGCGCGGCTGGCACCGCGCCGCCTGGCACCTGGCGCGCTTCGATCCGCGCGGCGACGCGGCGACCTGGCCCAGCCTGGTGGCCGCGCGCGCCGCGGCGCGAACCGGCGCGCCGTCAGCCGCGGTCGCGTGGATCACCGGCCGGCTGCCGGCGCGCCTCGACGGCGCCGGCGTGGTCGTCCACGGGCTGCTGGCCCACGGCGCCGGCGATCGCGGCGACGCGCGCCGGCTGCTGCACAGCCTGACCGCGCTGCAGGCGCCCGGCGTCGACGCCCAGGTGATCGCCAGCGAGTGGCTGGCGCTCGACGCCGCCGAGCGCGGCGCGTGGCGCGAGCTGGTCGACGGCATCGCCACCTGGCCGGCGACGCCGCTGCGCTACCTGCTCGAGGCGGTCGCGCTGCGCCGGCTCGCCTTGCCGCGCGCGCCCGGCGCGGCGAGCCGCTGGCTGCGCTGGCTGGTCGCGCCGGCGCGCCTCGCCACCTGGCGCTACCTGCGGGCCGCGCCGGCGGCGGCACCCGCGGCGACCACCACCGCCACCGCCGCGCCGGTCGAGCCGGCGTCCGCCGACGCCCGGGTCGCGGCCGCCACCGCGCTGGTCGCGGCGGCGCAGGCGCCGAGCCCCGAGCGCGCCGCCGCCGCGGTGGCCGCGTGGCGCGACGTCCTCGACGACCCGGCCTGGCTGCCGGCGCAGCTGGCGCGCGCCGCGGCGCTCGGGCTCGATCCGACCGCGGCGGTCCGCACCGTCGGCGCCGCGCGGGACGGCGTGATCGCCCGGCTGGTGCAGCTGACCGTGGCCAGCCGCGCGCCGCTGCCGGCCGGCGACGTCGGCGTCGCCGCCGCGGTCCGCGCCGGGGCCCGGGCCCGCATCCTCGACGGCCTCGAGGTCGGGTTCGATCGGCTGCACGCGCGGGTCGCCACCGACGGCGGCGAGCTCGCGATGATCGACGAGTGGCGCGAGTTCCTCGCGGTCCGCGACGGCTACGAGGCCGCGGTCGCGCCGGGCGGCGTCGAGCTCGAGCGGGTCGCGTTCCCCCACGCCGACACCGCGCTCGGCGAGTGGGCGGTCGCGCTGTGGAACCGGCGCCGCCAGCACCACGCCTCGCACGCGATCACCTCGTGGCTGTTCGCGCGCGCCCGCGAGGTCGGCGACGCCGCGGCGGTCGAGCACCACGGCCGCAACCGCGCGCTGGCGATCCCCGAGGCGTAGCCCGCCTCACCCGGCGGCGCGGGCGCGCGCGACCAGCGCCGGCAGCCGCGCGATCACCGCGTCGATCTCGGCGTCGGTGGTGGCCGGGCCCAGCGACAGCCGCAGCCCGCCGCGCGCGGCCTCGTCGTCGAGCCCCAGCGCGCGCAGCACCGGCGACGGCGCGGTCGAGCCCGAGCTGCACGCCGCGCCGCTCGACGCCGCGACGCCCTCGAGATCGAGCGCCATCACCAGCGTCTCGCCGCGCACGCCGGCGAAGCGCGCGTTGATCGTCGCGCCGGTGCGCGGCGCGCCGACGCCGTGGATCGTCGCGCCGGGGATCGCCGCGATCGCCGCCTCGAGCCGCGCCGCGCGCCGCGCCACCGCCGGCGCCGCGGCCAGGTCGACCGCCGCCGCCGCCGCGCCCATGCCGACGACGCCGAGCAGGTTCTCGGTGCCGGGGCGGCGGCCGCGCTCCTGGTGCCCGATCGGGATCAGCGGCGCCAGCGTCACGCCGGGCGCCAGCCACAGCGCGCCGACGCCGGCCGGCCCGCCCAGCTTGTGGCTGGCGATCGCGATCGCGTCGGCCAGCTCGGTCAGCGGCGCCAGCGCGATCCGCCCGGCCGCCGCGACCGCGTCGATCACCACCCGCGCGCCGGCGCGCCGCGCCGCCGTCGCCAGCGCCGCGGCGTCCGCGATCGTGCCGAGCTCGTGGTTGACCGCCGCAAACCCGGCGACCGCCGGCCCGGACGCCAGCGCGGCGGTCCACGCGGCCAGGTCGATCACGCCGTCGGCGTCGACGGCGATCGTCGCCACCCGCGGCCCGGCCACCGCCGCCGCCGCGCCGTGCATCGCCGGATGATCGGTCGCCGGCACCACCACCGCCGCGCCGGCCGGCGCCAGCCCGGCCACCGCCAGGTGGATCGCCTCGCTGCCGCTGCCGGTGAGCACGATCCGATCGCGGGCGTCGTCCGGCGCGCCGAACAGCGCCGCGAGCTGGCGGCGCGCGGCCTCGAGGCGCGCCCGCGCGCGGCGGCCGTCGGCGTGGATCGACGACGGGTTGCCGGCGAGGTCGAGCGCGTCGGCCATCGCCGCGCGCGCGGCCGGATGCAAGGGGGCGCCGGCGTTGTAGTCGAGATAAATCCGCATGAGGGTTCGTTGACACCGGTCCGGCGCAACCGACATGATCGTCGCCGTCGCCGGAGGTGGTCGTCCCAGGGACGATCGCGCAACTCGGCCGACGGATCCATCGTGGCCGACGACGCCGGAGCCCTGCTAGTCCGTGCCGGTCTGATCACAGACCCGGCGCTGACCTCCGCGCGTTCGGCGCAGCGCCACGGCGGCGGCACGCTCGGCGAGCACCTGGTCGCGGCCCGGGCGGTCAGCGACGAGAGCCTCACCGAGTTCTACCGGGCGCGGCTGATGGTGCCTCAGGTCAGCCCGGCCACGCTGGCCAAGCTGTCGCCGGCGGTGGTGGCGCTCTTGCCCGCCGACATGGCGGTCGAGTTCCGGGTCATGCCGGTCAGCCTCGACAAGGACGGCAACCTCACCGTCGCGATGTCCGACCCCAGCGACCGCCACGCGGTCGACGAGATCGGCTTCTTCACCGGCAAGTACGTCGTGCGCGCGGTGGCGACGCAGATGCAGATCGCGTGGTGCCTCGCGCACTACTACGACTACGTCACCGAGCTGGCCGAGCGGCTGATGCAGCCGATCGCGACGCCGGCCCGCGCGGCCGCCGCGCCGGCCGCGGCCGCCGCGCCGCTGCCCACCCGCACCAAGGGCGACACCGCCAAGGTCGACGCCGCGCGCCACCGCGTGCTGGTGCCCGCCACCACGCCGCCGCCGATCGCCGCGCGCCCCGGGCCCGAGGCGCTCGATCGCTCGGGCCCGACCTCGATCGTCCTCGAGGCCGACGAGCCCGACGACGGCGCGTTCGCCCCCGAGGCGCCGATCGCGCCGGCCCCGACCGGCCCCACCGCGCCCACCGCGCGGACCGCCGCCGCCGCCGCGGCACCGCCCGCCGCGGCACCGCCCGCCGCCGCGGCGCCGCCCGCCGCCGCGCCGCCGCGGCCGACCACCGCGCTGGCCGACGACGCCTTCGGCGGCAGCCCCACCATCGTGGTCAGCGCCGAGGCCACCCGGCCGCAGCGCACCCGGCCGGCGGCGCCTGATCCGCCCGAGCTCGCGGCCCGCTCCGGCGAGTTCCACGGCCACGTGCGCGACGGCGTCGTCGACGCGCCGTCCAACACCGTCGAGATCAACCTCGGCGACGAGCCCGAGCTCGAGGCCGCGGTGGTCGAGCTCGAGCGTCGGCGCGCGTCGACGCCACCGCCGGTCGAGCTCGAGCGCCGGCGCGCGTCGACGCCACCGCCGGTGGAGCTGGTGGTCGGCGGCGAGGTCTCGGCCCCGCAGCCGCTGGACGATCGCGACGGCGACGACCTCGCGGTCATCCACGACACGCTGGTCGACACCGAGTCGGCGCCGATCCTGCTCGAGCACTTCCGGCGCGGCGAGCCGCCACCCGACGCGGCGCCGGCCGCGCCCGAGGCCACCACCGACGAGCCCTCGGGCCCGATCCTGCTGCTCGAGCGCAAGAAGGGCGTCGCCCCGCGCCGCGACAAGCACACCGTGCTCGGCATCGGCCTGCTGGGGCCGATCCCGCGCTCGACCGATCCGCCGCCGCTGCGGCCGCAGTCGCCGACCTCGCCGCCGCCGACGCTGCGCCCGAGCGCGCCGCCGCTGGTCCGCGCGCCCAGCGAGCCGGGCGTCGAGGCGGTGCCGTCGGCGGTCACCGACGAGGAGGCCGCGACCCGCCGGGTCGAGGTCGAGCCGCGCCCGCGGCCGCCCAAGGTCGACGACGGCTGGGAGGTCGACACCACCGAGACGTTCGGCCCGCCGGGCACGACGATCCCGCCGCCGTACCTGGGCCTGGCCACGCCGATCGAGGACGTGCCGTCGGGCCAGATCCCGCTGGCCACCGGCGACGTCGACTCGGCGCGCCTCGAGCTCCCGCCGGTGACGCCGCGCGAGACGCCGCGCCCGGCCGCGCGGCCGCGCACCCAGGCGCCGCCCCCCGACCCCGCCGTCCTGGCCCGGCAGCTCGAGGAGGCCAGCCAGGCGCTGGTCGATCTGCTGCGCAGCTTCGACCACGCCGCGACCCGCGATCACGTGATCGCGATGCTGGTCGACTTCGTCGCGTCGTCGCACCACCGGGTCGCGTTCCTGGCCGCCAAGGCCGGCGAGCTCAGCGCGTTCATGCAGGTGCCGCCGCCCCTGGCCGGCGCCGAGGTGGCCAAGCTCGCGCTGGCCGGCCCGTCGACGTTCCAGGACGTCGTCGGCACCCGCCTGCCCTACCGCGGCCCGATCGCCGACGCCGCCAGCCGCGCGCTGGTCAAGGCGATGTTCGGCTCGCCGACCGACGACATCCTCGCCGTGCCGGTGGCGGTGCGCGATCGGGTGATCGGCGTGGTCTACGCCGACGGCCGCTACCGCCACTCGTACGACGAGCACGTCACCGTCGCCGGCCGCGCCGCCGGCCTCGCGCTCGAGCGCATCCTCAAGTCGAAGCGCGCCGGCGGCTGACCGGAGTTGCAGGGCCCCAGGCCCCGAACCTCCCGGCGCCTCGACCGGTGCTCGGAGCGCTCAGCGGCGCCGCGCGCGCGCGGTCGCCAGCCAGTGGTCGCCGTGGGCCTGGCAGGTCGCCTCGACCTCGAGGCCCCAGGCGTCGGGCACCTCGACGATCGCGGCGTCGGCGCGCGGATCGCGCAGCGCCACCTCGTGAAAGCCGACGTAGCGGCCCAGGTGCGGATCGATCGCCTTGTACACCGCCTCCTTGATCGCGAAGGTGCGCACCACCAGCCGCCGCCGGGCGTCGTCGTCGAGCGCCGCCACCGCCGCCGCCTCGCGCGCGGTCATCACCCGGCGCGCGATGTCGATCGGGCGCGGCGCCCGCGCCTCGAGATCGAGCCCGATCGTCCAGCCGCGATCCGCCGTCACCAGGCCGGCCGCCAGATCGCGCTTGTGGCTGACCGAGCCCACCCAGCCCGCCGGCAGGAGCGGCGCGCCGCGCGGCCCGCGCCCGATCGCCACGCCGGCGTCGCCGCCGAGCTCGGCCAGCGCCGCGCGCAGCGCCCGCCGCCCGGCCAGGAACTCGCGGGCTCGGGCGGGCCCGAACTGCCGCGCCAGCGCCAGCTCCTCCGGCGGCTCGGGTGGCCCGGCGTCCGCGTCGTCGATCGCCACCGCCACCGCGCGGCCGTGGGCCAGCTCGAGGGCGAACGCCCGGGTCACGGCTCGGCGCGCAGGTCGGCGCCCAGGCTGGTCATCGCCGCCAGGAAGCCGGGGTACGAGGTGGCGACGTTGTCGGCGTCGTCGATCCGCGACGGCCCGTCGGCCACCAGCGCCAGCACCGTCGCCGCCATCGCGATCCGGTGATCGCCCTCGGCGTGGACCCGCGCGGCGCGCAGCGGGCGCCGGCCGCGCCCGACCACCACCAGGCCCTCGCCTTGCGCCTCGGCCTCGACGCCGAACGCCCGCAGCATCGCGACGGTGGTGGCGATGCGATCCGACTCCTTGACCTTCAGCTCGCCGGCGTCGGTGATCACGGTCTCGCCCTCGGCCACCGCCGCCACCGCCGCCAGGATCGGGACCTCGTCGATCGCGCGCACCACCAGCTCGCCGCCGAGCCGGGTGCCGCGCAGGCCGGCCGGCGCCGCCGCCACCACCAGCGTCGCGCCGTCCTCGCCGCGGAAGTAGGTGAACGGATCGCGCCGCTCGATCACCGCGCCCATCGCCGCCAGCACGTCGAGGAACCCGGTGCGGGTCGGGTTGACGGTGATCGGCCCGACGCCGACGCCGGCGCCGTCGACGCCGGCCACCAGCGCCGCCGCCACCAGGAACGCCGCCGAGCTGGGATCGCCGGGCACGACGATGCGCTCGATCGCCAGCCTGCCGTCCCAGCCGTCGCCGTCGATCTCGACCGCGCGATCGGCGACCGTGAGCGGCGCGCCCATCGCCGCCAGCAGGTGCTCCGAGTGATCGCGCGACCGCCACGGCTCGCGCACGCGGGTGGTGCCCGACGCGGTCAGGCCCGCCAGCACCAGCGCGGTCTTCACCTGCGCCGAGGCGATCGCCAGCGTGTGATCGCAGCCGCGCAGCCGCTCGACGCACGCCGCGATCCGCAGCGGCGGCGTCACGTCGGCGCCGCCGTCCTTGCCGGTGATCGTCGCGCCCATCGCGCGCAGCGGCGCGATCACCCGCGCCATCGGCCGCCGCGACAGCGACTCGTCGCCGAACAGCTCGCTGGCGAACGGCTGCCCGGCCAGCAGCCCGGTCAAGAGCCGGATCGTCGTCCCCGAGTTGCCGCAGTCGATCGGCGCCGCGGGCGCGCGCAGGTGGCGCAGCCCCGGCCCGTGGACGACCAGCTCGTCGCCGTCGCGGGCGGTGGTCGCCCCCAGCGCGACGATCGCCTTGGCGGTGCGGCCGTTGTCGGCGCCGCTGCCCAGCCCGCGCACCCGCACCGGGGTCGCGGCCAGCGCCGAGAACAACAGCGCGCGGTGGCCGATCGACTTGTCGCCGGGGGCGACGACGTGGCCGGCCAGCGGCCGCCCGGTGGGCGTGACGACGAACGAGGTCATGGGGTCAGGCGAGCTTGCCAGCGCGCGACCGCGCGCGCGAGCCGTCCCGGCCCGATCACGATCGTCGCCACCGCGCCGGCGCCGCGCGCCTCCACCCGCCCCGCCGCGATCGCCGGCGCCACGCCGATCGCGCGCACCGGCAGCGCCGCCGCCAGCCGGTCGCGCCAGCCCTCGACCGTCGCCGCGGCCGCCGCGTCGACCCACACCACCGCCGCCAGGTCGTCGGCGACGTCGAGCCAGGCCGCCACCGCCGCCGGCGGCCGCGGCTCGTCGAACAGCGCCCCCAGCTCACGGCGCGCCGGGCCGTCGAGCCGCGCGGTCAGCCGGATCGCCGCGCCGTCGGCGCCCGCCGGCATCACCGCCGCGCGCATCGCCATCAGCGCCCGATCCGCGGTGACGCCGCCGGCCCGCGCCGCCGCCAGCAGGTCGGCGGTGGCGCCCTCGTCGGCCAGCGCCCACACGTCGGCCGCCAGCGCCACCGCCGCCTGCGGCCGCTGCCCGCCGCGGACCACGGTGATCGTGCGCGCGTCCGGATGGCCCGGCGCGTAGGTCGCCAGCACCGCCGCGTCGGCGCCGACCAGCGCCGCCGGCGCCACCGCGCCCCGGGCCGCCGCGCCGTCGCCGTCGATCAGGCCGCGCGCGAGCGCGCCCACCGTCGGGTTGGCGCGCAGCCGCGCCAGGTCGAGCTCGATCAGCACCGCCGCGCCGACCGGCACGTACGGCAACAGCGCGTCCCCCGCGGTCGCGGCCCGGCTCGGCACGGTGACCGGCGGCGGCGCCGACGCCCGGCCGCCGCAGGCCACCAGCGCGCCCAGCGCCAGCGCTAGGCCAGCACGTCGCACAGCGCCCCGACCACGCGATCCATCTGATCGTCGGCGGCGATCGACACCCGCAGGCAGGTCGGCAGGCCCCACGCCGCCATCGGCCGCACGATCACGCCGCGGCGGAGCAGCGCGTCGTACAGCGGGCCGGCCGGCCGGCCGGTCTCGATCAGCGCGAAGTTGGCCAAGGACGGGTACACCACCACGCCGGGGCCGCGGAC
This sequence comes from Myxococcales bacterium, assembly GCA_016707895.1. Taxonomy (GTDB): domain Bacteria; phylum Myxococcota_A; class Polyangia; order Haliangiales; family Haliangiaceae; genus UBA2376. The sequence continues at coordinate 50,557 of JADJGV010000012.1, forward strand.
CTCGGCGCGCAGCCGCTCGATGCCGCGCCGCCCCAGCGCCGCCGACCGCTGCACGTGCTCGCGATCGTCGAGCGCCGCCTTGGCCGCCACCTGCGCCAGCGTGCCGACGTGGAACGTGCGCACCACCCGGCCCAGGATGTCGATCACCGTCGGGTGGGCCACCGCGTAGCCGACCCGCAGCGCCGCCAGCCCGTAGATCTTCGAGAACGTGCGCAGCACGACCACCCGCGGATCGCGGCGCAGCGCCGCCAGGCCGTCGACGTGCTCGACCTCGGGCCACGCCGCGGCGTAGTCGTAGTAGGCCTCGTCGATGACCAGCAGCGCGGTCGGCGGCAGCGCGTCCAGCACGCGCTGGACCTCGGCCATCGTCCACACCGCGCCGGTCGGGTTGTTGGGCGTGCCGATCACGCACAGCTTGGTGCGCGGCGTGACGCCGGCGATCAGCGCGTCGACGTCGGCGCCCAGCGGCGTCGCCGCGGTGCTGACGAACCGCCGCCCGGCCACCGCCGCCGCCAGCCGGTAGCTGAGGAAGCCCAGCGCCGGCGTCAGCATCTCCTCGTCGGGGCCGACCAGCGCCAGCACCAGCTGGTACAGGAGGTCGTTGGAGCCCGCGCCCAGCGCCAGGTAGTCGGGGCCGACGTCGAGGTGCGCCGCCAGCGCCTGCCGCAGCGCGTGGCCCGCCGCGTCGGGGTACAGGTGCACCGTGCCCAGCGCCCCGGCCACCGCCGCCAGCGCCTTGGGCGACGGCCCCAGCGGGTTCTCGTTGGACGCCACCTTGAGCGCGCCGGTGATGCCCAGCTCGCGCTCGAGCTCCTCGATCGGCTTGCCCGGCTGGTAGGCGTCGAGGTCACGGACGTGGGCAGGGGCCAGCGCCGCCAGCGGCGGCAGGTGGGGGGAAGCCATGGTGCGGCAATCTACACCTGGCGCCGGCGGCATCAAGCGCGCCGGAGGAATCGCCATCCGTGGCCGGCCGGTTATAGTCCCGCCGCCATGACTCGCCGTACCCCCGCTCGCCTCGTCCCCTGGCTGGTCCTGGTGCTGGTGCTGCTGCTGCCGACCGTGGCGATGGCCGACGACGGCGCGGTGTTCGAGGAGTACCGCTCCAAGGGCCTGGTGTGGGCCTACCTGGGGGCGTTCGGGTTCGGCCTGCTCACGTCGCTGACGCCCTGCGTCTACCCGATGATCCCGATCGTCGTCGGCATCTTCGGCGGCCGCGGCGCCTCGGTGTCGCGGGGCCGGGCCCTGGTGCTAGCCACGCTGTACGTCGTCGGCATGGGCCTGATGTTCGCCGGCCTGGGCGTGGTCTTCGCGCTGATCGGCAAGCGCTCGGGCTCGCTGCTCGGCGATCCCAAGGTCGTCGTGCCGATCGTGCTGCTCTACCTGATCCTCGCCGCGTCGATGTTCGGCGCGTTCGAGCTGCAGCTGCCGATGTCGCTGCAGCAGAAGCTGTCGTCGGTCAGCGGCGACGGCGCCGCCGGGGCGTTCGGCATGGGGCTGGTCGGCGGCTTCACCGCGGCGCCGTGCACCGGCCCGTTCTTGCTCGGCATCCTCGGCTACGTCGCCCAGACCAAGGACGTCGTGGTCGGCTCGACCTTGCTGTTCACCTACGCGCTCGGCATGGGCGTCTTGTTCTGGGTGCTGGCGGCCTTCGCGGTCGCGCTGCCCAAGAGCGGCCGGTGGATGGAGTGGATGAAGTCGGTCGGCGGCATCGCGCTGGTCGTCGCCGGCATCCACTTCCTCAAGCCGATCGTCCCGTCGATCGAGCGCCTCGTCATGTCGCCGACCTGGTTCCTGATCGCGGCGGTGGTCGCCGCGATCGGCGGCCTGGCCGCCGGCGCCGTCCACCTGTCGTTCCACGACGCCTGGGGCGTCCGCCTGCGCAAGGGCGCCGCGGTGGCGCTGACCGTCGTCGGCCTGACGCTGGTGGTCAACTGGATCATCGCC
>JADJGV010000012.1:60000-344524 GCA_016707895.1 Myxococcales bacterium
GCCAGGAACCAGATCACCAGCAGCCCGCCCGCCAGCGTCGTCGGCACGCCGAAGTAGATGCGGGTCGGCACGTCGTCCTCGGCCATCACGTTGAAGCGCGCCAGCCGGAACACCGCCGCCAGCACCCACACCGCGCACGCGCCGGCGAGGTACGCCCGCCCGACGCCGTGGTCGAACGGCAGCGCGAGCGCCGCGGTCGCCGGGTTGGGCAGCCGCAGGAAGCTGTAGATGAGGAACGCCGGCGCCAGGCCGAAGTTCAAGAAGTCGGCGAACGAGTCGAGCTGGACGCCGAACTCGCTGGTGGCCTTGAGCCGCCGCGCGACCAGCCCGTCGAGGCGGTCGCACATGACGGCGTAGATGATCATCCACCCGGCGAGGCGCCAGTCGCCGCGGTGGGCCGCCGACAGCGACACCAGCCCAAACACCAGGCTGGCCGCGGTGATCAGGTTGGGCGCGAGGTAGCGCAGGCGCATCGTCGACGCCTACTGTGGCACAGGGACGGCGAGGTCGCAGCGCCGGCGGCAACTATCGCGTCGGCGATCGCGGGTGGTCCCCGCCGGACGGCGCGCTACGGCCGACCGTCCATCAGCTTCGCGTACAGGCGCTGGCCGAGGCTGTCGACCATCATCCGCTCGACGAGCCGCTCGACCTCGTCCTTCGACGCGCCCTCGCGGTACGTGAACTTGATGCCCATGCCCGGCTCGCGGCCGGTGTCGACGGCCTCGGTCTCGGTGACGATCCAGCTGACCTCGCCGATCAGCCGGAGCGGCTCGTCGAGCTTGGGCACGTAGAGCTTGAACACGAACTCGGTGCCGATCGGCAGGGGCCGGGTGGTGCGGATGAACGTGCCGCCGCGCGAGATGTTGCGCGTGTAGTCGGCGAAGAACGCGTTCTGGCGCTTGTACTCGACCTTGAGCTCGATGGGAGCCCGACCGTCGCCGCGTTTCTCGCTGCCGCTTGCGTCGTCCATGCGGAACCCGCAGTGTATCAGCACGGTCGACCGGATGCTGGCCCCGCTCGCGCGCTTGCCGCGCTCCTTCGTGACCCGGCGCGCGCTGGGCTGGCTCGTCGCGGCGCTGATCGCGACGCTGCTGCTGGCGCGCACGCCGCTGTTCGGCGTGCTCGGCTTCGAGCTCGCGCTGGCGATGGCGGCGTTCGGCTCGCTGTGCGGCCTCGACCTCGGCGCGGCGTGGATCCGCCGGGTGCGCGCGGCCGGCCCGGCGCCGCTGGCACCGACGCTGGCGGGCGCGATCGCGGCGCCGGTGGCGATCGTCACGGTGCCGCTGGTGCTGCTGGCGGTGCGGGGGCTGTGGGTGCGGGTCTGCGATCCGTGGTTCGGGCTCGAGGCCTACCTGGCGCTGGCGCTGGCGTCGACCGCGCTGGCCGCCGCCAGCGGCGCGGCGGTCGCGCTCCTGGCCGGGCGCCGCCGCTGGCTGGCCCGGCTGGCGCCGTGGCTGGCGCTGGTGGCGTTGATCGTCGTCGGCGTCCACCGCTTCCGCAGCCAGCCGCCGGTGTTCACCTACTCGCCCCTGCTCGGCTTCTTCCCCGGCAACCTGTACGACGAGGACATCCGCCTGACCGCGGCGCTGGCCTGGGCGCGGCTCGAGCAGCTGGCGACCGTGGTCGCGGTGCTGGCGGCGATCGCCGCGCGCTACGACCGCGCGACCGTCGGCGTGCGCTGGCGCGGGGCCGGGGTCGCGTGGCGGCCCGCCGCGGGTGGCGCCGCCGCGCTGGCGCTGGCGATCGCGCTGCGCGCCCAGGCCGGCCAGCTCGGCTACGCGATCGACGCCGACGACATCGCCGCCGAGCTGGGCGGCGTCCGCCGCACGCCGCACTTCATCATCCACTTCGATAACACCCCGGCCATCCGCGACGAGATCGACCTGATCGCGGCCGACGCCGAGTTCCGGCTCGGTCAGGTGTGCGCGCGGATCGGCGTGCCGGTCGACGCGGTCGGGACCATCCACGCGTTCTACTTCGCCACCGCCGAGCGCAAGGCCCGGCTGATGGGCGCGCGCCACGTCGAGATGGCCAAGCCATGGCTGCGCCAGATCTACGTCACCCATGAGGCCTTCCCGCACCCGTCCTTGCGCCACGAGATCGCCCACGTCGTCGCCGGCCGCTTCGGCGATCCGTGGTTCGGCGTGGCCGCGCGGCGGGTGGTCGGCCTGCCGGTGCTGGTCAACCCCGGGCTGATCGAGGGCCTGGCGGTGGCGCTCGACTGGCCCGGCAGCGGCGGCTCGCTGACCCCGCACCAGTCGATGCGCGCGCTCGAGCTGCTGGGCTTCGCGCCCGACCCGCGCGACGTGTTCTCGGTGAAGTTCATGACGCTGTCGTCGGCGCGCGGCTACACCGCGGCCGGCTCGTTCATGCGCTTCTTGCTCGACACCTACGGCGCGGCGCCGGTGCGCGCGGTCTACCGCTCGGGCGGCGACTTCGCCGCGGCGTTCGGCAAGCCGCAGGCGGCGCTGGTGGCCGAGTGGCGCGCGATGCTCGCCACCGTCGAGGTGCCGGCGGCCGACCTCGAGGCCGCGCGCGAGCGGTTCCGCCAGGGCGGCGTGTTCGATCGCCCGTGCCCGCACATGCGGGCGGCGCGCGAGGCCGAGGCCGGGGCGCGGCTGGCCCGGGGCGACCGGCGCGGCGCGGTGGCGACGATGCGCGCGGTCTGCGCCGACGCGCCCGACGAGCCCGGCTACGCGCTCAGCCTGGCGGCGATGCTGACCGCCGGCGACGCCGCCGAGGCCGCCCAGGCCCGCGCGATCTACCAACGCTGGGCGGCGCCGGCCCAGGGCGCGCCGATCCGCGCCAGCGCGCTCGAGGCGCTGCTCCGCCTCGACGCCGCCGCCGGCGATCGCGCCGCGGTGCGGGCCGGGCTCGACGCCGCGCTGGCGCTGCCGCTCGACGACAACCGCCGCCGCACCTTCGAGGCCATCGATCGCGCGCTGACCTCGGGCCGCCCCGCCGGCCCGCTCCTGCGCGGCTACTTCTTCGGGCCCGGCGACGACCTGGCCTGGGCGGCGATGGCGGTCGCGCTCGATCCCGCCGACCCCTTCGCTCGCTACCTGCTGGCGCTGCAGCTGGCCGAGCGCGGCTTCAGCGTGCTTTCGGCGCGGCTGTTCGCGAGCGCGCTGACCGCCGGGTTGCCCAGCCCGCGCTTCGTGCGCGCCGCGGGCCGCCGCCTGGTGGTCCAGGCCTGGCGCGCCGGCGATCGCGCCGCGCTCGATCACGCCATCGCGACGCTGGCGTCGACCGGCGTGGCGATCGATCGCGCGCTGGCCGACGACTGGCGCGAGCGCCAGGCCGCCGCGCCGGTCACCGCGGGGCGGTAGCCCCGCGCGTCCCGACCCTCACAGCCCGCTGAGGAACTTCCACTTCTCGCCCGACCACTCGAGCACCAGCTCGTTCTGGTCGCGCTTGTCGGCCCGGCGATCCTGGCCGCGGGCGTCGATGACCGTGAAGCTGGCGTCGACCAGCGCCTCGACGCGGGCCACGCACCCCAACGGGATCTCGTCGGCCGGCGCGCAGGTGCTGTGCACGGTCACGTACTTCATCGCGTAGCGGATGTCCTTGGCCATGCGGAAGCGCCCGACCAGCACCTCCTTGAGCCCGTCGAAGCCGTAGTCGTCCTCGCCGGTCGCCGTGCCGCTGTCCTCGCTGTAGTTCTCCGACGCCATCAGGAACAGCGCCTCGGCGTCGCCCTTCTCGACCGCCAGGCGGTAGGCCTCGACCGCCGCCAGCACGTCGCGGTTGAAGCGGTCGTCGGCGATCCGGGTGCCGGGGATGGTCGACGAGCGCCGGGCGCAGCCTCCGCCGACAGCGGCGACCGCGACCAACGAGAGCAGCACGCGCGTTCCGGTGAGCGACATCGGCCGGATGTATAGCAAGGTCCGGGCCGCGTCAGCGATGGGCCAGGGCCGTCGACATCGCCGCGCCTTCGGGCGATCGCCAGAAGCGGACCCGTGCCAGAAAGGCACGATAGTCTTTGTCCGGGTTGTCAACCTGGCGAAGGTAGACGTCGGTGAGGCGGGTGATCGTGAAGCGGATCGCCGCCGCGAGCAGCTCGGGGCCGAGCGCGGCCCGATCGGCCGCGGTCCATGGCGACGCCGCGCGGTGCGCCGCCGCCAGGGCGTGGGCGCGGGCGCCGTCGAGCTCGAGGTCACGTTCGCCGGGCCAGCACCAGTCGTTGATCGCCACCGCCACGTCGTACGGCAGCGACCCCGATGAGGCCTGCTCGAAGTCGAGCACCGCGACGACCCGGTCGGCCTGCCACAACACGTTGTCGCGGAACAGATCGCCGTGGATGATGCCGTGGCTGGCCGCGGCGCGGGCGGGGGCGGCGGCGGCGACCTCGGCCACCGCGGCCACCAACTCGGCGTGGACCGCCGCGAGCTCGGGCCGCGCCGCGGCGGCGATCGCGTCCAGGCGGCCGACGACGTCGGGCCACTGGTAGATGCCGGCCCGGCCGTGGGCGGGCCAGCGCGGCCGGGCCACGCGGTGGATCGCGCCCAGGGTCTGGCCCAGCGCCGCGGCGTCGGCCGCCGTGACCGCGGCCGCGTCGCGGATCGCGCCCTCGATCCATGGGAAGACGCTGATCAGCAGGCCGCGGTGGCGCAGGTAGCGGGCGCCGTCGATGGCGAGCGGCACCGGGGTCGGCACGCCGCCGGCGGCCAGCGCCGCGACCAGCTCGGCCTCCCAGGCCACGTCGTCCTCGCGCTTGCCCTCGTTGACCCGCACGAACCAGCGCGCGTCGCCGCACCGCACGCCGAAGTTGGAGTTGATCGTGCCCGCGGCGATCGGCGCGATCGCGGTGGCCGGCGGCAACCCGGCGGCGCGCGCCACCACCTGGGCGTCGGCGAGATCGAGGACGGTGAACGTGGCCACGGCGGCAGCATAGAGGATCGCGTCCGCGCTATCATCGCGCCGTGGACGATGCGCAGCGAGCCGCCCTGGCGGCCCAGCACCTCGACCTGCCGCGCCGCGTGGCGCGCGTCATCCACGCCCGGGTCCGCGATCACCTCGAGGTCGAGGAGCTGATCGCGCTCGGCAATCTCGGGCTGGCCGAGGCGGTCGATCGCTGGGATCCGTCGGTCGGCACCGGCTTCCGCGGCTTCGCGTACTACCGGGTGCAGGGCGCGATCCTCGACGGGCTGCGCCGCAACAGCAACCTGCCGCGGCGGGTGTGGGCCCGGCTCACCGCGCTGACCGCCACCGCGGAGTACCTCGAGGCGGCCTCGACCCGGGACGCCGCCGCGCGCCAGCAGGCCGGCGCCGCCACCACCGCCGACAGGCTGCGCGAGGTGCAGGTGGCGTTGGGCGCCATCCGCACGATGTACCTGGTGTCGCTCGACGCGGTCGGCGACGACGCCCTGCCGGTCGAGACGCCGCGCGCCGACGACGCCCTCGCCCGCCAGCGCCAGGCCGCGGCGCTGCGGCGCGCGCTGGCCAAGCTGCCCGAGCGCGAGCGCGCGCTCCTGACCGCGCACTACGTCGACGGCGAGACGCTGCTGGACGCCGGCGCCAAGCTCGGGATGTCGAAGTCGTGGGCCAGCCGGATGCACGCCCGGGCCGTCGATCAGCTGCGCGCGCTGCTGGCGGCCGAGGAGGCCCCGCCCCGCCCGCCGCCGTCACCCCGGTAGCGCGTCAGACCTTGCCGGGCAGGTAGTCGAGCGCGACGTACAGGACGCCGTGGGCGAGCGTCAGCACCGCCGCGAGCCACAGGGTGGCGCGCACGCCGTCGACCTGCAGCCACTTCTTCTTCTGGAACACGCGGACCGTGGCGATCAGGAACAGCAGGTTGATCACCAGCGGCATCGCGTAGCGCGCGACGTTGAAGGTGGCGAGGTTGAGCACCGGCCCCAGCAACCAGTACAGGCCGACGTTGAACACCGCGAACATGCCGGCGACCAGCGGCAGCGACCAGCGCGGCTCGATCTTGATCTTGGGGTTCTTGCGGGTCGCGAACCAGAACACCAGGGTGAAGGCCACCAGGCGGATCGCGATCTTGATCAAGAGCCACTGCATGGGGACAGCGTGCCACGTATCCCCGGCTGGGGCGAGGTAGGCGCGGGGCGGCGGGCGGAGCCGGATCCGGAGCCGGAGCCGGAGCCCGGAGCCGCCAGAGCTGGAGCCGGAGCCGGAGCCGGAGCCGGAGCCGGAGCCGGAGCCGGAGCCGGAGCCGCCGGAGCTGAAAGCGAGATCCGGCGATTGTAACCGCGACCGCGCGCCGCAGGCGATTTTCATTTGATTCCGACGTCTTACGAGTTCGCCGCGGGCGGCAGCAGTGATACTTGTCGCACCTCGATTACAATCTTGCAGACATTTGTCTTTGGTCGATTACATTGATGTCATGGGCGATCGATCGAAGCGGCGCGACGGCTGGGTGGCCGCCACCGGCTTGGTCGCCGCCTTTGCTGCCCTTCCGCTGCCCTCGCATGCCCACAGCGCCGAGCTGGCGTCGGTGCTGGCGGTGGGCGCGATCGCCGCGCTGGCCGGCTTCCGCTGGGGCATCGCGGTGGTCGTGGCCGCCGAGGTGTTCCTGGTCGCGGCGGTGTGGCCGCTGGCGATCCTGGCGCGCCCGCCGAGCGTCGCGGCGCAGATCGCGGTGACCGTCGCCTGCCTCGGCGCCGTGCCCGGGATGGCGCGGATGCTGGGCGGCGCCGACGAGCTGATCGAGCTGCTCGGCGTCACGCCGGGTCGATGGCGCCGCCCCGCCGCGCGCGGCCTGGTGGCGGCGTCGGCGCTGATGCTGGCGTGGCCGGCGCTGGCGTGACCGCCGCGGCCCGGCGGCGCGCTCAGCCGACCCAGGCGCGCGCGCTGGCGAACATGTCGCGCCAGGCGCTGCGCGGCGACCGCTCGGGGTGCGGCATCAGGATCGTCACGCGACCGTCGGGCGTGGTGACCCCGGTGACGCCGTCGGGGGAGCCGTTGGGGTTGTGCGGGTAGCGGGTCGCCGGGCGGCCGTGGCCGTCGACGAACCCCAGCACGATCTGATCGGCGGCCGCCAGCGCGGCCAGGTCGCCGGGCGCGCGCTCGGCGGCGCGGCCCTCGCCGTGCGAGACCACGATCGGCAGCCGCGCGCCGACCAGGTCGCGGAAGAAGATCGACGGCGACGGGCGCACCTCGACCAGCGCGCGCCGGGCCTCGAACTGCTCGGAGCGGTTGCGCACGAAGCGCGGCCAGCGCGCGGCGCCGGGGATGAGCTCGTGCAGCGCGGCCATCATCTGGCAGCCGTTGCACACGCCGAGCCCGAAGGTGTCGGGCCGCGCGAAGAACCCGGCCAGCGCGGCCCGGGCGGTGGTGCCGTAGAGCACGCTCTTGGCCCAGCCCTGGCCGGCGCCGAGCACGTCGCCGTACGAGAACCCGCCGACGGCAACCAGCCCGCGGAAGCCGGCGAGGTCCAAGCCGGCGTGCAGCTCGGTCATGTGCACGTCGACCGCCTCGAAGCCGGCGGCGTCGAAGCCGTGGGCCATCTCGACGTGGGAGTTGCAGCCCTGCTCGCGCAGGATCGCGACCCGCGGACGCGGGCCGGCCGGGCGCGGCCGCGCCGGCGGGGTCACCGGCACCTCGACCAGGCCGGGGTCGTCGGGGTCGATCCGCGCGGCCTGCTCCTCGTCGGCGCAGGCGGGATCGTCGCGCAGCGCCTGCATGCGGTGCGTGGTCTCGGACCAGATCGCGCGCAGGTCGTGGCGCGACCGATCGAGCAGCACCCCGCCGTCGGCGCCCGTCACCCGGATCCGCTCACCCGGCCGGGCGGTGCCGACGATCCACGCGTGATCGCCGCCCATCGCGCGCCGCAGCTCGTGGGCGTCGTGGTCCGACGCCACCGCGATCACCGCCCCCGGCACCTCGGCGAACAGCGCGGCCAGCGGGTCGATCCCGGCCGGCACGCCCAGCTCGAGCGCGGCGCCCGACGCGAACGCCATCTCGAGCAGCGCGACCAGGAGGCCGCCGTCGGAGCGATCGTGGTACGCGAGGATCTGGCCGCGGTGGCCGTGGATCACCTCGACGAAGCGGCGCAGCGCCGCGGCGTCGACGTCGGGCGCGCGATCGCCGAGCTGGCCGTAGGCCTGGGCCAGGCACGAGCCGCCCAGCGCGAACTCCGGCCCCAGCTCGATCGCCACCAGCACCACCGGCGCGTCGCCCAGCGGGAGCTGCGGCGTGCGCACGCCGGCCAGGTCGGGGACCGGCGCGGCGGCGGTGGCCACCAGCGTCACCGGCGCGACCACCGCGTGCTCGCCGGCGCCGTCGCGCCAGATCGTGCGCATCGACATCGAGTCCTTGCCGACCGGCACCGCGACGCCGAGCGCGATCGCGAACTCGCTGGCGGCCCGCACGGCGTCGTACAAGCGCGCGTCCTCGCCGGGCCAGCCGGCGGCGGCCATCCAGTTGCACGACAGCTTGACGTCGCCGAGCCCGGCGAACGGCGCCGCGACCAGGTTGGTGATGGCCTCGGCGATCGCCAGCCGCGACGCCGCGCCGGCGTCGAGCAGCGCCACCGGCGGCCGCTCGCCCATCGCCATCGCCTCGCCGGTCGCGCCGACGTAGTCGGTGGCGGTGACCGCGACGTCGCCGACCGGCACCTGCCACGGGCCGACCATGGGCTCGCACACCACCAGCCCGCCGACCGAGCGATCGCCGATCGTGACGAGGAACGTCTTGTCGGCGACGGCCGGCAGCCGCAGCACCCGCTCGAGCGCGGCGTCGACGGTGACGCCGGCCAGGTCGAGCGGCGCGAACGCCACCGCCTCGCGGCGCACGTCGCGCACCATCCGCGGCGCCTTGCCGAGGATCACGTCGAGCGGCACGTCGACCGCCGGCGCGCCGAGCAGCGCATCGTCGACCCGCAGGTCGGCGGCCTCGGTGGCGTGGCCCAGCACCGCCCACGGCGCGCGCTCGCGGACGCACAGCGCGGCGAACTCGGCCTCGCGGCCCGGCGCCAGCGCGACGACGTAGCGCTCCTGGGCCTCGTTGCACCACAGCTCGGCCGGCGCCATCGCCGCATCGCCCGACGGGATGGCCCGCAGATCGAAGCGCGCGCCGCGCCCGCCGCCGTGGGCCAGCTCGGGCAGCGCGTTGGACAGGCCGCCGGCGCCGACGTCGTGGATCGACAGGATCGGGTTGGCGTCGCCCATCGCCCAGCAGGCGTCGATCACCTCCTGGCAGCGGCGCTGGATCTCGGCGTTGTCGCGCTGCACCGACGCGAAGTCGAGCTCGGCGTGGGACGCGCCCTGCGCCATCGACGACGCGGCGCCGCCGCCGAGGCCGATCAGCAGCGCCGGGCCGCCGAGCACGCCCAGCGGCGCGCCCGCCGGCAGCGGGAGCTTGTGGACGTGGGCCTCGCGCACGCTGCCGATGCCGCCGGCGATCATGATCGGCTTGTGGAAGCCGCGGACCTCGGGGCCGCGCGGCCCGGGCACGGTCAGCTCGAAGGTGCGGAAGTAGCCGCCGATCGCCGGCCGGCCGAACTCGTTGTTGAACGCGGCGCCGCCCAGCGGCCCGTCGATCATGATGTCGAGCGCGCCGACGATGCGATCGGGCTTGCCGTGGTCGACCTCCCACGGCCAGGTCGCGCCCGGCAGCCGCAGGTTGCCGACGGTGAAGCCGACCAGGCCGGCCTTGGGCTTGGCGCCGCGGCCGGTGGCGCCCTCGTCGCGGATCTCGCCGCCCGAGCCGGTGGCCGCGCCGGGGAACGGCGCGATCGCGGTCGGGTGGTTGTGGGTCTCGACCTTGAGCAGCACGTGGACCGGCTCGGCGTGGGCGCGGTAGACCCGATCGCCGTCGGGGAAGAACCGCTGGCCGGGGCTGCCGGCGAACACCGCGGCGTTGTCGCTGTAGGCCGACAGCACGCCGGCCGGGCTGGCCGCGGTGGTGGCCTTGATCAGCTGGAACAGCGAGCGCTCCTGCGCGACGCCGTCGATCACGAACTGGGCGTTGAAGATCTTGTGCCGGCAGTGCTCGCTGTTGGCCTGCGCGAACATCATCAGCTCGACGTCGGTGGGATCGCGGCCGAGCTCGCGGTACGCCGCGACCAGGTAGTCGATCTCGTCGGGCGCGAGCGCCAGGCCCAGCGCGCGGTCGGCGGCGACCAGCGCGGCGTGGGGATCGGCGCCGAGGGCGACGTGGCCCAGCGGCCGCGGCGCGCCGGTCGCGAACAACGTCGCGGCGTCGAGCGCGTCGAGCACGCTCTCGGTCATGCGATCGGCCAGGGCGGTCGCCAGCGCTGGCGCGAGCGTTGGCCCCGCCGCCACGCCGCGCAGCGTCCACGCGGTCGCGCGCTCGATGCGGGTCACCGCGGCCAGCCCCGAGGTGTGCGCGATGTCGGTGGCCTTGCTCGACCACGGCGACATCGTGCCCAGCCGCGGCGTCACGTAGCGGCGGATCGCGCCGGCCGTCACCTCGGTCGCCGGCGCGCGCTCGAGCAGCGCGTCGAGGATGGCGAGCTCGGCGGCGGTCAGCGGCCGCGCGGTCGCGACCACGTAGACGTGCTCGGCGGCCACCACCTCGACGCCCGGGCACGCCGCGGCGATCGCCGCGCGGCGCCGGGCCAGCCGCGCCGGCGACAGCGCCGGCCCGCCCGGGACCAGGAGCGCGGTCACGCCGCCCCCAGCACCGCGGCGATGCGGGCGCGGGCGTCGCCCACCGCCGGCTCGAAGCGGGTGCCGGTCACCTGCTCGAAGCTGGCGATGTAGCGCTTGGCCGCCTCGACCCGCACGTGATCGGGCAGCGGCGGCGGCGGGCCGTCGCCGCGGTAGCCGGCCTCCTCGGCGAGGTAGCGGCGCACGTACTCCTTGTCGAGGCTGCGCGGCTCCTGGCCGGCGGCCAGCCGCGCCTCGTAGTCGTCGGCGTACCAGTAGCGCGACGAGTCCGGCGTGTGGATCTCGTCGATGACGATCACCTCGCCGGCGTCGGTCACGCCCATCTCGTACTTGGTGTCGGCCAGGATCAGCCCGCGCTCGGCGGCCCGGGCCTGGCCGAACGCGAACAGCCGGGCCGCGATCGCGGCGGCACGCTCGAACTCGTCGGGCGTCACCTGCCCCATCGCCAGGAGCTCGTCCTTGCTGACGGTGACGTCGTGGCCACCCTTGGCCGCCTTGGTCGACGGCGTCAGGATCGGCTGCGGCAACGGCTGGTTCTTGCGCAGCCCGTCGGGCAGCGCGTGGCCGGCGAAGCTGCGGGCGCCGGCCTCGTAGGCCTTCCACACCGACGTCGAGGTGACGCCGGTGAGGTACGCGCGCATGACCAACTCGACCGCCAGCGGCCGCACCTCGCGGCCGATGCAGACGTTGGGATCCGGGCTGGCGACGACGTGGTTGGGCGCCAGGTGCGCGGTCTCGCGGAACCAGTACTGCGCGAGCTGGTTGAGCACCTGGCCCTTGAACGGGATGAGGCCGATCACCATGTCGAAGGCGCTGAGGCGATCGGTCACCACGATGACCCGCTCGCCGCGCGCGCGATCGATGTAGCAATCGCGCACCTTGCCGTCGTAGCGGACCAGCGGCCCGCGCCCGGCCATGGTCGTCCACGACGTGCGGTCGAGGGTGTGGGCGAGCTGGGCGTGCAAGGCGGCGTCGAGGTCCATGGCGGCTCCGGGGCGCTACGGTGGGTCGCCGAGCGCGCGGGCCAGGATGGTCGGCGCGTGGCGCAGGTGGTGTTCGAGATCGAAGCAGGTGTCGAGGGTGGCGGCGTCGAGGTGGCGGGCCACGTCGGGGTCGGCGCCGAGCAGCGCGCGGAACCGGCCGGGCGGCGGGCCCTTGCCGGCGGCGGCGCCCTCCGCCATCGCGGCGTGAGCGCAGCGCTGGACGAAGACGTAGGCCTCCTGCCGGGCCAGGCCGCTCGCGACCAGCGCCAGCAGCACCGCCTCGGAGAAGCACAGCCCGCCCGAGGCCTCCAGGTTGGCGCGCATGCGCTCGGGGTGGACCACCAGGCCGCGCACCAGGCCGGTGGCGCGGGCCAGCATGAAGTCGGTCAGGATCGTCGCGTCGGGGAAGCTGACCCGCTCGACCGACGAGTGCGAGATGTCGCGCTCGTGCCACAGCGCGACGTCCTCGAGCCCGGCGCCGGCGTAGCCGCGCAGCAGCCGCGCCAGGCCGGTCAGGTTCTCCGACAGGATCGGGTTCTTCTTGTGCGGCATCGCGCTCGAGCCCTTCTGGCCCTTGCCGAAGCCCTCCTCGGCCTCGCCGACCTCGGTGCGCTGCCAGTGCCGCACGCCCAGCGCGATCTGCTCGATCGCGGTGCCGACCATCGCCAGCGCCCACAGCACCTCGGCGTGGCGATCGCGCGCGACGATCTGGGTGGCGACGGTCTCGTGGGTCAGGCCCAGCGCGCCCAGCGCCTCGGCCTCGATCCGCGGGTCGAGGTTGCCGTAGACGCCGACCGCCCCGGCGATCTTGCCGACCGCGATGCTGGCGCGGGCCGCGACGACGCGGGTGCGGGCGCGGCCCAGCTCGGCGTACCAGCGCGCGAAGGTCAGGCCGGCGGTGATCGGCTCGGCGTGGATGCCGTGCGAGCGGCCCATCACCGGGGTCTTGGCGTGGGCGCGGGCCTGCTCGGCCAGCGCCGCGGCCAGGCCGTCGAGGCCGGCCAGGATGCCGTCGAGCGCGCGCACGCTCTGCAACGCCAGCGCGGTGTCGAGCACGTCCGACGAGGTCATGCCCAGGTGCAGCCAGCGCGCCGGCGCGCCGGCCAGCTCCTCGACGTGGGTCAGGAACGCGATCACGTCGTGGCGGGTGGTGGCCTCGATCGTCAGGATCCGCGCCGGGTCGAGCTTGCCTTCGGCCAGGGCCCGGACCTGCGCGGAGGTGCCGGTCGGCACCCGGCCGTCGCGCTCCATCGCCGCGCACGCCGCCAGCTCGATGTCGAGCCACAGCGCGAAGCGCGACGCGTCTGACCAGATCGCAGCGAACTCGGGGCGGCTGTAGCGGTCGATCATCGCGGAGGGCGCGGCGGGCGGGCCGCGGCGCTTCCGTACCAAGCCCGGTCGGCCGACGCAAGACCTCGCGGCGACGACGGCCCGGCGGCGACCGCGTGGGTGATATAACCACCCCGGATTGCAGCCAGGAGATCTGCTCGCCGGCAAGTACCGCCTCGAGGCGCCGATCGGCGAAGGCGCGATGGGGGTGGTGTGGCGCGCGCGCCAGCTGGACCTCGACCGGGCGGTGGCGGTGAAGATCCTCCACCCCAACCTGGCCAGCCGCGGCGACGCCCGCGCCCGCTTCGTGCGCGAGGCCCGGGTGGCGGCGACCCTGGCCCACGAGCACGCGGTGCGGGTGCTCGATTTCGGCGAGGCCCCGGCCGGCCTGTACCTGGTGATGGAGCTGGTGGCCGGGCGCACGCTGCGGGCCTGGCTCGAGGACGGGCCGCTGCCGCGCACCGAGGCGCTGGCGATCGCGCTGGCGATCGCCCGGGTGCTCGAGGCCGCGCACCGCATCAACCTGGTCCACCGCGACATCAAGCCCGAGAACACCTTCGTCGATCGCGCGCCGACCGGCCCGGCGGTGCGGGTGGTCGATTTCGGCCTGGCGTTCATCGCCGATCCGCAGAGCTCGATCGGCCGGATGACCGACGAGGGCATCCTCGGCGGCACGCCGGCGTACATGTCCCCCGAGCAGGCCCGCGGCAAGGCGGTGGGGCCGTCGTCGGACGTCTACTCGCTGGGCTGCACGCTGTACGAGATGCTGGCCGGGCGGCCGCCGTTCCTGGGCCCGGTCGCCGAGCTCTTGACCCGCCACGCCTACGCGCCGCCGCTGACCTTGCGCGAGCTCGAGCTCGACCCGCCGATCGACCCGGCGCTCGACGCGCTGGTGCTGGCGATGCTGGGCAAGAGCCCACCCTTGCGCCCGACCGCGGCCACCGTCGCGACCCAGCTGGCGGCGCTGGCGCACCCCGACGGCGCGCCGCCGGGCGCGCTGCGCCTGCGCGAGCGGTCGGAGCGGGTCTTGCCGCGGCCGGCGGTGGACGCCGTCGACGACGATCCCGCGGCGCTGGCGATCCAGGTCGACGGCGCCCTGCCCGACGAGCTGCGCCTCGAGCTGGCCGCGGCCGGCGTGCGGGTGGTCGTGGCCCCCGTCGCCGCGGTGGCGGTGTTCGCCCCCGGCGCCTCGCTCGAGCGGCTGCGGCAGCTCGCCGCCGGACCCGTGCCGGTGATCACCGACGTCGCGCCCGGCGACTTCGACGGGGTCGCGGCCCGGGTGCGGGCCGGCTGTCGCGACGCGCTGCCGCGGCCGGTGCGCGCCGACGCGCTGGCCCGCAAGCTGCGCCGGCTGGCCAGCCGCCGCCAGCTGCCGGCGATCGGCGGCCCCGCCACATGACCCGCGCGTACCCCGGCGGTACGTGGCGCGCGCCCCGTGGATCGCGGCATCGTGCGCGGACCCGTGATGCGTAGGCGCTCGTTCCGGCTCCGCCTCGTCGTCATGACCACCGCCCTGGTGGTCGTGCCGCTCGCAGTGATCGGCTGGCTGCTGATCGACGTCAACCGGCGCGCGCTCGAGGAGTCGATCCGCGGCCAGCTGCGCACGGTGGTCGCCGACCTGGCCCGGGCCGGCGACCGCGCGCTCGACGACAGCGAGGCGACGCTGCGGGCGATCGCCGCGACCCTGGCCGACGCCGACACCCCCGAGGACGTGCGGGTGGGCGTGGCGCGCCGGCTGGTCTCCGCGAACCCGGCGATCGACCAGGCCGGCATCTACGACGCCGACGGCCAGACCATCGAGGTGGTGGCCGAGCCCGGCAGCCAGCGGCTGCTGCCGGCGGTCGCGCCCGCGGAGCTGCGCGCGCTGGCCCGGGACGGGCTGCCGGCGATCGGCCCGGCGTTCACCAGCGGCGGCGGGCCGCGGGTGCTGATGGTGGTGCCGGTGCGCGGCGCCGCCGCCACCTGGTACGTGGTGGCGCCGGTGTCGCTGGCGGCGGTGCAGGATCAGGTCGAGCAGGTGGCCCACGAGGCGTTCAAGGACGACCTCGACAGCGTGTTCATCGTCGACGCCAACCTGCGGATCCTGGCCCACCCCGATCCCGAGCGCGCCTACGCGCTGCCCGCGGCGCGCACCGACGGCGTGGTCGGCGTGCTGGGCAAGATCGGCTCGAGCGATCCGGCGCGGCCGGCGAGCTTCGACGCGTTCGGCGTGTACCCGCGCAGCGGCGGCCGGGTGGTCGGCGCCGCGCGCAGCCTGCACGAGGTGCCGTGGGTGGTGATCGCCGAGCGCCGGGAGGCCGAGGTGTTCGCGTCGATCCCGCGGATGCGGCGCGCGGTCATCATCGCGATCGCGCTGGCGATGCTGGCGGCGGTCGGCGGCGCGCTGGTGTGGAGCGGGCGGCTCGCGGCGCCGGTGCGCGCGCTGGTGCGGTTCGCCGACGACCTGGCCCACCGCCGCTTCGACCGCCGGGTCGAGGTCGCGACCGGCGACGAGCTCGAGGATCTGGCGACCGCGATGTCGGGCGCCGCGGCCGACCTGGCCACCAGCGACGCGACGATCGCGCGCGAGCGCAAGATCCGCGGTGACCTCGGCCGCTACCTGCCGGCGCAGCTGGTCGATCAGGTGGTCGCCGGCACCCAGCCCCTGGCGCTGGGCGGCGAGCGCCGGACGATCACCGTGCTGTTCGCGGACGTCGCGTCGTTCACCAGCCTGGTCGAGAAGCTGCCGCCCGAGCAGGTGGTGGCGATCCTCAACCAGCTGTTCACGATCCTCACCGAGATCGTGTTCCGCCACGGCGGCACCGTCGACAAGTTCATCGGCGACTGCGTCATGGCGTTCTGGGGCGCGCCGGGCGCGCAGCCCGATCACGCCGCACGCGCGGTGGCCGCTGCCGAGGACATGCTGCGCTGGCTCGAGGTGGGCAACGAGGCCTGGCAGGCGCAGTACGGGGTGACGATCCACCTCGCGATCGGCGTGCACTCCGGCGACGCGGTGGTCGGCAACTTCGGCTCCGAGGCGCGCATGGAGTACACGTGCATCGGCGACACCGTGAACGTCGCGGCGCGGCTCGAGGCGCTGGCGCGGCCGCAGCAGATCCTGGCGTCGCGCGCGACCAAGGACGCGGCGCCCGGCCCGGAGTACGTCGCGCTCGGCACCCACCAGGTGCCGGGGCGGGCCGAGCCGCTCGAGCTGTACGAGGTGGCGACGTGACCGGCGCGCCGACCCTGCCGTCGGGGTCGCCGGGATCGCCGGGCGCGGCGACGAGCGACGGCGTCGTGCTCGACCGCTACCGCCTGCTGACGCCGCTGGGCGCCGGCGGCATGGGCACGGTGTGGCGCGCCCACGATCCGAGGCTGGGGCGCGACGTGGCGATCAAGCTGGTGACGCTGGGCGACGCGCTGGCCCGCGCGCGCTTCCTGCGCGAGGGCAAGCTGGCGGCCCGGCTCGATCACCCCGGGCTGTGCAAGGTGTTCGACGTCGGCCAGGAGGGCGATCGCGGCTGCCTGGTGATGGAGCTCCTGGCCGGGCGCACGCTGTTCCGCGAGTCGCTCGACCCGGTCGCGCCGGGGCGCGCGCTGGCGATCACCGCCGAGGTCGCGCGCGCGATGGCCCACGCCCACGCCGCGGGGCTGATCCACCGCGACCTCAAGCCCGACAACGTCTTCCTCGATCGCCGGGGCGACGACGAGCGCGCGGTGGTGATCGACTTCGGGCTGGCGTTCGCGGTCGACGGCGATCCCGGCGTCGGGCGGCTGACCAGCGCCGACGTCACCGGCGGCACGCCGGCGTACATGTCGCCCGAGCAGGCCCGGGCCGCGACGCTGACCGCGGCGTCAGACGTCTACGCGCTGGGCTGCGTGCTGTTCGAGCTGTTGACCGGCGCGCCGCCGTTCGACGGCGCCGCCGCGCTGGTGATGAGCAAGCACGTCTACGCCGCGCCGCCGGGGCTGGCGACGGCGGCCCCGGCGCTGCCGCCGGCGCTGGCCGCGCTGGTCGCGCGCATGCTGCTGAAGGCGCCGGGCGAGCGGCCGGCGATGCGCGAGGTGGCCGACGCGTGCGCGCGGATCGCCCAGGCGATGGCCGGCGAGTCGTGGCCCCCGGCGCTCGGGATGGGGCGTGGCCGGCTGCGCGAGGATCGCGCCAACCGCATGGTCACGCGCACCGAGACCACGCAGGCCGGCCCGGTCGAGGCGCCCCACGGCACGGTCGCGCTCGTCGGCGCGCTCGGGGACGAGCTGATGGTCGCGCTGGCGGCGATCGGCGTCGCCTCGGTGCGGGCCGAGCTCGCGCCGGCGCCGCCGGCCGACGTGATCGTGATCGACGGCGACGACGCCGCGGTGGCGCGGGCGGTGGCGCTGGGGCGGCCGGTCATCGCGGCGGTCGACGCCGGCGACATCGAGGCGTCGCTGCGGCTGGCCCGGCTGGGCGCCGCCGACGTCGTGACCCGACCGATCGCGCCCGACGTGGCCGCGCGGAAGATCGAGCGCCGGCTGCGGCGCGCCAAGCCCGGGAGTCCGTGATGCGTCTGACCCTCGCCACCCTCAGCGCCGCGACCGTCGTCGCCGTCGCCGGCGCGCGCGCCGATCAGCCGCCCGACGACTACGTCGTCCAGGGCGACGAGACCTGCATGGAGATCGCCAGCAAGGTGCTGGGCGATCGCCGGCTCCTGCCCGAGCTGCACCGGCTCAACCCGCAGCTCGGCCCCCTGCCCCACGCGCTGCGCCCCGGCCAGATCATCAAGGTGCCGCACGTCGAGCAGGGCCCGGACGCGCGCCTGACCCGCAAGATCGGCGACGTGCGGTTCCGGCGCCCGAGCGAGGGCGCGTGGGACGCCGCGCGGCGCGGCATGGACCTGTTCCGCGCGTGGCGGGTCGGGTCCGAGGCCCGCGCCGCCGCCGAGATCACCTTCGCCGACACCCAGCAGCTGTACCTGCGCGAGCACACCGTCGTGATCATCTACGGCCCCGAGCGCCGGCGCGCCCGGGTCGACGCCCCCGAGGCGGTGCTCGAGCGCGGCACGCTGCGCAGCCGCCTGGCCGAGCTCAACGGGCGGCCGGTCACGGTGACCACGCCCTCGGCGACCGCCGAGCTCGGCGCCGGCAGCGCGCTGGTCTCGGTCGACGACGCCGGCCTGTCGACGGTCGCCAACCACGACGGCCGCCCGGTCGCGCTCGCCGGCAAGGCCGGCGGCAAGGTCGCGGTCAAGGCCGGCATGGGCAGCCGCGTGGCCCGCGGCCAGCGGCCCGAGAAGCCGCGGCCGCTGCCGCCGCCGCCGGCGTGGATCACCGCCGGGCCGCTCGGCGCGATCGCGCTGGCCGACGGCGCGACGATCGCCGCGCAGTGGGCGCCCGCGGCCAACGCCGCGCGCTACCGCTTCGAGCTGCTGCGCGGCGCGGCGCTGGTCGCCGCCGGCGAGGTCGACGCCGCCGCGACCGGCTTCGAGCTCCACGGCGCGCCCCCGGGCAGCTACACCGTCCAGGTCGCGTCGATCGATCGCGATCACCTCGAGGGCAAGCCGGGCGCGCCGCTGGCGGTGACCGTGCGCGGCGCGGTGGTGGTCGCCCCCGGCGCCGACGCGCCGGCGCTGGCGGCGCTGGTCGACGACGATCCGCTGCCGGCGGCGGCCGCGCCGGGCCCGCTGGTGGTGGCCCGCGGCGCGCGGATCGTCACCGACGGCAGCACGTGCTCGGTCGGCGGCCCGCCGGCCGCGGTGACGGTGATCGACGCGGTCGGCCCGGCGACCCTGACCTGCGCCGCGCCCGACGGCCAGGCCCTGGCGCCGCGCCAGCTCGTCGTCGAGGCGATCGCGCTCGCGCCCGCCGCCGGCCCGACGATCGTCGTCGCGGCCGACGGCACCACCACCTTCGAGGTCACGCTGACCAGCGGCGCCGCGCTCGGCGACGGCTGGCAGCTCGAGCCGTCGATCGGGCTGACCGTCGACGGACCGACCCGCACCCCGACCGGGCTGCGCGGGACGATCCACGCCGCCGCCAACGCCCCCGCCACCGGCGCGCTGCGGCTGGTCGACGCCACCACCCAGAAGACCCTCGGCACGCTCGCGGTGAGCGTCATCCCGCCGGCCGCGATCGACCAGCCCACGCGCACGCCGACCGGGCCCGCGGCGCCGGGCCTGCCACCGCCGCCGCGCCCGCCCCGCTGGACGCTCGGCGGCTACGTCGGCGTGCTCGCGCTGCCGACCGGCGTCGACGAGGGCACCGAGCTGGGCAACGCCGCGCTCCCCGACGACGTCGTCGAGGGCGGCCCCGAGGTCGGCGCGCGCGCCGGCTACTGGTTCGGCGACGACCTGTTCGCCGAGGTCGAGCTGAGCGGCACGCCGGCGCGCTTCGTCGGCACGCCGCGCTCGGCGCTGGTGTTCGCCGGCCACGCCTACCTCGGCGTGCGCATGATCGATCGCGGCCGCTTCGAGCTGCGCGCGCTGGCCGGCGATGGCGGCTTCGCGCTCACCAGCGACTCGCCCGACGCCGACGACGATCTCGACCCCGACGCCGCCTGGGGCGTCGCCGCCACCGCCGACATCGGCGACCGCCTGCGCCTCCGCCTCGACGGCCGGCAGCACATCACCGCCGACCGCGCCGGCGGCGTCACCGACACCCTCCGCCTCGACCTCGGCCTCGAGTACGCCCCCTGACGCGGGTGGGCGGTCTCCGCGCCGGCGGTCTCCGCCCTCCCTCCGCCGCACGCTCCGGGCCGCGGTGGTGGTCTCCCGCTCCCCGCGCAGCACGCTCCGGGCCGTTTTGGGAGGGGGCCCCGGCGAATGCCGGGGGAGGGTCTTTGCGAAAGACCCTCTCAGGTAGAAAACCCTCTCAGGTAGAGGAGCCGCCCGGATTTGAACCGGGGAATGGAGGTTTTGCAGACCTCTGCCTTACCACTTGGCTACGGCTCCGACTGGTGAGGATCTAGCAAGGGCGGGCCCACCGCCGCAAGCGCGCGGGTTGGATTCTGGCGAACTTTGCGCACCGCCGGGCGGGCGCCACCTCGACCGCGGCGGCGCGGATGAGTAGCCTCGCGCCGTGGCCAAGCTCTACTTCCGCTACGGGACCATGGACAGCGCGAAGACGCTGAACCTGCTGGCCGTGGCCCACAACTACCGCAAGCAGGGCAAGCGCGTGCTGCTGGTGAAGCCGCGCATCGACACCCGGTTCGGCTCGACGACGATCGCCTCGCGCTCGGGGCTCTCGGCCGAGGCCGACGTCGTGCTCGACGAGGGCGCCGTGCTCGATCCGCAGCAGCTCGCGGGCTACCACTGCGTGCTGGTCGACGAGGCGCAGTTCTTGACCCCGGCCGCGGTGGAGGCGTTGCGCCGCGCCACCGTCGATCCCGGCGTGCCGGTGATCTGCTACGGGCTGCGCACCGACTTCCGCACCCGGCTGTTCCCCGGCGCCCAGCGCCTGATGGAGCTGGCCGATCGGATCGAGGAGGTGAAGGTCACCTGCCAGTACTGCAACGGCAAGGCGATCTGCAACCTGCGCCTGGCCGACGGCAAGGCGGCGATCGACGGCCCGACGGTGCAGCTCGGCGACACCGAGTACCACCCGGTGTGCTGGCGCCACTACGACGAGGCGGTGCGCGCGGCCCAGGCCACGCGCTAGCGCGACGCCGCTCAGCGCTCGCGGATCAACAGCACACCGTCGACGCGGGTCGCGCGCGGCGCGACCGGCACCACCACCTGCACCCGGGC
Organism: Myxococcales bacterium; assembly: GCA_016707895.1. GTDB lineage: Bacteria > Myxococcota_A > Polyangia > Haliangiales > Haliangiaceae > UBA2376. The sequence continues at coordinate 80,608 of JADJGV010000012.1, forward strand.
CGGCGCCAGCTCGAGCGCGTCGGCCCGCCCCGCGCGCCGCTGCGCCGGGATGACCCACAGCGCGTCGACCAGGGTGCCGAGGACGATCAGCGAGCTCAGGCCCCAGGTGAGCCAGCGCAGCTCGGGCTGAGGGCGGCGGATCTCGCAGCGCAGCGGCGGGAACGACTCGGGCATCAGCGACCTCGCGGAGGAAGGTGATCCAGACGAGCGAACGGCTCCAGTCTACCAGCCGCGCGAGGCGACGTGCCATGTAGGTCTGCGCGCCCGGCGATGAGACCGGATCCGGATCCCGCCTCCGATTCGTCCGTCGTCCCCGGCTCAGCAGAGCGGCTTGTCGGGCGGGCACTTGCCGTGGAAGCCCTCGCGCCGCGCGGCGGCGTCGCGCTCGAGGCGCGCGCGCTCGGCCCGCGCCGCCGACGCGCGCTCGGCCAGCACCTGCCGCTCGGCGGCGCTGTTGGCGGTCTTGATCTGGCGGTCCAGCTGATCGAGCTCGGTGCCGAGCGCGGCGAGCCTGTCGGCGAGCTGCCCGAGCTCGAGCTTGGCCTGCTGCGCGCGCGCCAGCGCGGCGTCGCGCTCTCGCTGCGCGGCGACCAGCTGGCCGTCGATCGTCGCCAGCGACTTCTCGCTCTCGCTCTGCGCGCGGTGGCTGTCGATCGCGACGAAGGTCGCGACGCCGAGCACCAGCGCCAGCGCGCCGGCGGCGGCGCCGAGCCACACCGGCCGCTTGGCCAGCGCCGCCGCGCGCTGCGCCTCGAGCTCGCGGGTCAGCTGCTCGGAGGCCAGCCGCGCCTCCTCGTCGGCGCGGGCCCGGGCCTCGGCCTCGCGCACGCGCAGCTCCTCCTCGCGCAGCCGCAGGGCCAGGGTCTCGCGCGCGTGGCGCTCGATCGCCTCTTCGGCCGCGCGCCGGGCCGCCTCGTCGGCGCGGCGTCGCTCATCGGCCAGGCGACAGGCCTCGGCCGCGGCGACGGCTCGCGCCTGCTGCTGCGCCGCCTCGTCCTCGACCCGCCGCGCCTCGATGCCGCGCAGCTCGCGCAGCGAGAACAGCACTGAATTCTCCTGACGAGCGCGTCCTTGCATGTCCGGAGGACACGACCGCGTCGACCCGGTTGCAGGATCCCGCGGTGGAGCCCCGCCGCGGCCCGCGCGTCAGATGTCGATCTTGTCGCCGGGACCGTGGCTGCTGCCACCGGTGCCGCCACCGCCGCCGCCGCCCGAGCGCTTGGTCATCTTGATGTTGAGCACGCTGTCGCCGGTGATCGTCATCTTCTTCTCGTAGCTGCGGTAGCCGCTGGCCTTGGCCACCACCTTGATCGACTTCTTCCCGCCGGTCAGCTCGATCGCGATGCTGCCGCCGGTGACCGGCTTGTCGTCGACGGTGACCGTGGCGTCGGCCGGGATCACCGCGATCGTCAGGGTCGCCGGGACGATGGCCGGCGCCGCGCTGCCGCTGCCCGAGCCCGCCGCCGTGCCGCTGCCCGACCCTGCCGCGACGTCGGTGGCCGTGCCGCTGCCCGACCCCGCCGCCGCGGTGCCGCTGCCCGACCCAGCCGCCGCGGTGCCGCTGCCCGACCCCGCCGCCGCGGTGCCGCTGCCCGACCCCGCCGCCACGTCGGTGGCCGTGCCGCTGCCCGAGCCCGCCGCCACGTCGGTGGCAGTGCCGCTGCCCGACCCCGCCGCGACGTCGGTCGCCGTGCCGCTGCCCGATCCCGCCGCCACGTCGGTGGCGGTGCCGCTGCCCGATCCCGCCGCCACGTCGGTGGCGGTGCCGCTGCCGGCCGCGACGCCGGGCTCGCTCGAGCCCGAGCCGCTGGCCTCGGTCGCGGCCTCGGGCTTCTTGCCGGTGCCGACGCCGAAGTACAGGCCAGAGAACGTGCCGGCGGCGACGGCCACCGACACCAGGATGGGGACGATCTTCGGCGTGCTCATGGGGACCTCGTTCGGCGACTGCTACAGCTCACCCGCGACCACCAGCCCACCCGCTCCGGCTTGGACCCACGGCGTCACCCGAACCTTGGGTGCCACCGCGTACTCATCGAAGGCGTTGGCGCGCTCGGTGGCGCGCTCGCGGTGCAGCCGGGCCTTGGGCCGGTACACCTTGACGTAGTAGAACGTCACGACGCTGGCGGCGACGATGGTGCCGGCGATCAGGCCGTCGGTCAGCAGCGCCATGCGCCGCCCCGACACCCGCGCGTCTTCCCGGGCCTGGGCGGTGCCGCTCTCGTCGGTGAACTCGCCGTGGCGGCCGATGGCCAGGATGCCCGCGGCGGTCGCCCCGCCGAGCAGGCCGACGGTGATCGCGCCGCCGACGTACAGCGGCACCTTGCTCGGGGCCGGCGGCACGATGACCACCGGCTTGGGCGGCGGCGGGCGCGGCGGCTCGACGATGACCTCGATCGGCTTGAGCTCGAAGGTGCGCTCTGACTCGCTCCCGGCCTCGACCGACAAGGACTGCTCGAGCGGCTGGTAGCCGTCGGCGTCGAACGCCAGCGTGTACTCGCCGGCGTCGAGGAACAGCGGATCGGGCAACGGCGACACGCCGAGCTCGGTGCCCGACAACGTCACGTGCGCGCCATCGGGCGCGACCACCAGCGACACCACACCGAGGTTCAGCTTGACGGCCTCGAGGCGCTTCTCGGCCTCGGCCTTGAGGCTCGGATCCGGCGCGGCCACCTGGGTCAGGAAGCGGCGGTAGTTGCGCGCGGCGTCGGCCCAGTGGCCGAGCTTGTCGTGGGCGACCGCGACCGGGAACAGGATCTGCGGGTTGGGCACCAGCTCGAACGCCTTCTGGTAGGCGGCCAGCGCGCGCTCGTACTGGGCCTGGGCCTCGGCGGCCTTCTTGCGCTTGAGCAGCTTGTCGCCGGCCTTGAGGAAGCCGTCGCCACCGTCGAGCAGCTTGCGCGCGGCGGCCTTGGCCTCGGCCTCGCTCATCGCCGGCGGCGCGTCCGGCGCGGGCTCGTCGGGCGCGGGCATGGCGTCGGGCGCGACGTCGGGCGCGGCGTCGGGCGGCGGGTCGTCCGGCGCCGGCTGCTCGGCGCGGGCCTCGGCCGCGACGACGCACACGCAGGCCAAGGCGATCCCCAGGCGTGTCGATCCCATGCTCGGAAGTCTACACCGCGTCGGCGACGAGATCATCCGGCCGTCCGTCGCGATCGATCGCCGCGCGGCGGTGGTCAGCGGCCCGCGAGCCCGCCGTGGACCTGGGTCACGAACTCGAGGGTCGTCAGCGGGTGGCCGACCAGATGGGTGATCACCCCGAGCATCGCGTCGCGGGCGCCGAGCCGCACGTCGGGCGCCACCGAGATCTGCGGCGCCGCCGCCAGCGGCACCGCCGCCACCGCGCGCAGGTACGCGCGGACGTCCTCGTCGAGCGGCCGCACCCCGAGCCCGGTCGACCGCGCCGCGCACGCGCCGCACACCACCCCGCCCCGCGCGGGATCGAACACCGCGCCGACGCCCAGCTGGTGCGCGCCGCACGCCGCGCAGGCGTCGAGCACCACCGCCGAGCCCAGCTCGGCGCACAGCGCGAGCTCGAACCCGCGCAACAGCGCCGGCGACGGCCCGGCGGCCAGCGCGCGCCACAGCTCGACGACGTGATCGAGCAGGCCGGGATCCGGCGCCTCGGGGGGCGCCAGCTCGCGCACCAGCTCGAGCGCGTAGCTGGCGTGGCCCAGCCCGATCGGATCGAGCGCGAGGCCGCGGTGATCGTCGACCAGCTCGGCGCCGTCGAGGCTCCACAGCTCGCTGCCACGTCGGCGGCGGCCCAGCGTCACCGCCAGCACCGCCAGCATCTCCAGCCCCGCCGGGAAGCGCTTGCGCGATCGCCGCGCGCCGCGCGCGACGGCGCTGACCCGGCCGTGATCGCGGGTGAACAACGCGACGATCAGATCCGACTCACCCACCGGGGTCCGCCGCAGGATCACGGCGTCGGTCGGCGCGAGCGCGCCGGCCTCGGTCACCCGAGCTCGGCGGCGGGCGTCGCGGCGCGGGTGATGCCCTCGCCGGTCGAGCTCGGGCGGCGCATCAGGTACGACAGCGTCAGCGTCGCGACGATCAGCAGGATGATCACGGCGAGCGTGAGGCCGCCCTGGCGGCTGCCGCGCTCCTGATCCAGCAACGCCGGCGGCAAGAAGCTGCGCCAGCCGCCATCCTTGGCCCGGGCGCGCTCCTCGCGGGTGCGCTCGGCGTCCTCGGGGTGATCGTCGTCGATGACCAGGCTGGGCGCGGCGAACGGCCGACTGGACCGCGGCGGCGTCACGCGCACCGGCGCCGTGATAGGTGCGGTGACCGTGACGACCGGCGCCAAGGTGGCCTCGACGATCGGCGTGATCTCGACGACCGGCGGCACGCCGGCGGGCGGCGCGGCCTCGATCGGGGCGGCCCCGGCCGCGGTCCGATCGGCCGCGTCGAGCGCCTCGGCCTCGGCGCGCGCCTCCTCGGGCACAACCACGGCGGCCATCTCGACGCTCTTGCGCACGAAGCGGCCCTTGGCGTCGCGCTCGCGCGTGCCGGGGATGGTCGCCGCGCGCTGGCGGGTCTTGCGGGCGGGCGCCTCGACCAGCGGCGCGACCTCGATCGCCACCGGCGCCGCCACGACCGACTCGACGGCGGCGGTGGGCTCGGCCACCGCGAGGATACGGGGGGCGTTGGTCACCGGCGCGGCCGACATCGGGCGCGCGGCCACCGTCGACGGCGCCAGCGTCGCCATCGTGTCCAGCAGCGCCTGGGCCTGGGCCGAGGCCACCGGCGCGGCGGTGAAGCCGCAGCCGCCGTAGCGTGCGAGCGACTCCTCGACCGAAAGCCCGACGCACCGGGCGTAGCTGCGGAGGAAGCCGCGGACGAACACGTCGGCCGGGAGCTCGTCCCAGCGCCCCTCCTCGAGGCTGTCGAGGGTCCGCATCGGGATGCGCGTGACGCGGGCCACGTGCTCGCGCGTCATCTCCCGCGCCTGCCGCCCCGCCACCAACCACACCGACAACGCCGCGCGCGCCGTCACGACCTCGTCCGAGATCGCGCCATCGCTGGGGGTCCGCCGACCCGCCACCCGGGCCGCGCGCTCGACGGCCGACGACAGCACGCCAGTGGAACGCCGCTGGGTCGATTCGCGCTGGGTCGATTCGCCGTTCGCGGGCGTCTTGCTCTGGGTCACCGGGCGCCTCCGGCGGAGAAAGAAGCGGTGCGGCACTGGGCGGCGACACAGCTCGCTGGCGCCTGGGACAGGCACTGCGCCTGCGCCGCGCGGGCGTCGTCGAGGAGGCCTTGTTCCAGTCGCGCCTTCATGAGGTAGAGAGCAGCTTCCTGCACGTGGCAGTCGGTTTGATCGCTAACTTCCTGAAACTGCTCGGCGGCTTTTTCCCATTCTTCGCGGGCAAAGTAAACCCGTCCGAGCCGATAAGTTGCGACGCACATCCCGGGCTGGAACTGGACCGCTTGCCGCAGCTCCTTGAAGGCCGAAACCATGTCGTCCTTGGCGAAGTAGGCCCAGCCCAGGTGAGCCCGCGTCAGCCCCGGACTGACCAGCCGCGCCGGCGCCGCCAGCGCGTGCTCGAAGTCGTCCTTGGCGCGGTCCGCGTCGCCCAGCAAGAGCGCGGCGGTACCGGCGTTGGAGAACGCCTCCCCGTAATCCGGGGCCAGCGCGGCCGCCTTGCGGAAGTCGGCCTCGGCCAGCCCGAGCTCCTTCTCGACCTCGCCGCGCAGGGCCTCGGCGTCCAGGCCGGTGAGGCAGCCCTCGATCTCGAGCAGCCGCTGATTGGACAGCGCCCGCAGGTGGTGGACCAGCCCGCGGACGTTGTAGGCCTCCTCGTTGGTGTTGAGGTAGGCGATGGCTTTGTTGGCCTCGGCCTCGGCAGCCTCGAGCTGGTTCTTCAGCAGGAAGTCGCGCGCCAGCTCCAGACGCGTCTGGCTCTTGGCGGGATCGCCCTCGGGGCGAGGGCACCCGCCCAGCGCCAGCGCCGCGATCGCGGCGCCGAGCAACCCGACGCCGTGCGCAATTCCATGCAGTTTTGACATGTTAGAACGAGGTGCCGGGAGCTTGCCCAGCGACGGCCGCCCTGTCAACCGCCCCGCCGATCCCGGTCTTCCGCGCACCGTGATACAGAACCTCACGATGACCGCCGCGCCCGGCCCGATCGATCCGACCCGCACGCTCGAGCTCACCTCGTCGGGCGGCACCCGCCTCCACGCCGAGGTGTACCTGCCGGACGCGCCGCGCAGCGTGGCGCTGATTGTCCACGGCTACGCCGAGCACTGCGGCCGCTACCGTGAGGTCGCCCACGTGCTGCACGCCACCGGTTGCGCGGTGCTGGCGTTCGACCTCCGCGGCCACGGCCGCTCGACCGGCAAGCGCGGCCACGTCGGTAGCTTCCGCGAGTACCGCGACGACCTCGAGGCCGCGCGCACGGCCGCGGTCGCGCTGGCCCCCGATCGGCCCCTGCTGGTGGTCGGCCACTCCAACGGCTCGCTGATCGCGCTGGCGGCGCTGACCGACGCCGTGCCGCTGGCCTGCAAGGCCGCGGTGCTGTCGTCGCCCTTCCTGGCGCTGCGGCTGGCGGTGCCGGCCCCGAAGATCTGGTTGGCCAAGGCGGCCAGCACGATCTACCCGGCGTTCTCGCAGAAGAACGACCTGCGCCCCGAGGACCTGACCAGCGATCCCGCCAAGCAGGCCGAGCGGGTCGCCGACACGCTGTGCCACGACGTGGCGTCGGCCCGGTGGTTCACCGAGGCCCGCGCAGCCCAGGCCCGGGTGCTGGCCCACGCCGACCGCGTCAAGGTGCCGACGCTGTGGCTGATCGGCGGCGACGACCCCATCGCCGATCCCGCGGTGTCGGAGCGGTTCGCGCGCACCGTCGCCGGCGCCGACGTGCGGCGCCTCGACGGCTACAAGCACGAGGTGTGGAACGAGCGCGAGCGCGCGGTGCCGCTGGCGGCGCTCGGCGAGTTTGCCCGTTCGATCACTCCCTGATTGGCGGATTCCCCAGGCTGCTATACTCGGGCGGTGCTGGCCGCCTGCATGTGCAACCACCCCGAGCGACTCGGCGCCGCGCTGGCCCCGCTCGGCCTCTCGGTGCCCGGGCCGATCACGCGGTGGGCGATGGCGTGGGTCCACGGCGGCGAGGTGCTGGTGGCGCGGACGCCGCGCCCCGCCGAGGCCGGCCTGGACCTCGGCCCCGCGCTGGCCGACCCGCGCTCCGACTGCGTCCTCCTGACCGCGCTGTCGGCCGACGACGGCGGCGATCCCGACGATCAGCCGCCGAGCCGGTTCCGCCGGTGGATGCTGTCCGAGGATCCGACGCTGACCGTCGACGCCGACCGCTGGCCGGCGCTCGCGGCGCATATCCCGGACTTTCTCCGCCGCAACCTGCGCGGCCGCACCACGGCGGAGCTCACGCTGCACACCCTGGTCGCCCTGCTCCACGATCAGGGCCGCACCGACGAGCTGACCATCCGGGTCGGCGAGCTAGCCCGGGTCGTGGTCGAGGCCACCGCGCTGGTGCGCGGGGCGCTCGAGCGGGCTGGGTTGCCTTCGCCCGGCGGCGCCGTCGCGGTGTCCAACAGCCGCGCGCTGATCGTGGCCTCACGCGACCTGCCGCTGGCGATCCACGCGCTCCACGTCGACAACGACCGCGGCCAGCGCGACCCGTCGTTCCGCGGCGTGCTGGTGACCTCAGGGATCGCCGCGCCAGCCGCGCCCGATCCCGATCGCCCCGTGCCCGAGCTGGTGCCGGCCGGCTCGCTGGTGACGGTGAGCCGCGACCTGCAGCTCACGATCGCGGCCCTGCCCCGTTGAACGGCAGGATCGGCGGCGCGCCCTCCCACGTGGGACGCGGCCGGGCGGCTGCGCCCACGTGGGACATGGTCGCGAGAGGCGCATCCCCGCTCGATCAGCGGGCCAGGTCGTACGCCTCGGCGCGGCGGGCCTTGACGCCGCTCTTGGCGGCGGCGGCGCTCGGCGGCGGCGCGGCGAACCCAGCCGCGGCGGCGCCCGCGTACTTGCGCACCTTGGCGTCGAGCTCGGCGTCGCCCAGCTCGCGAGCCGCGGTGGCGGCCTCGGTGGTGCGCACCCGCAGGATCTGCTGGGCCCGCTCGATCCGCCCATCGGCGTACTCGCCGGCGGCCTCGTCGATCGCCTCGGCGGTGCGGGCCTCCTCGACCATGCGCACGATGGCCGGATCGCGGCCGGCGGCGACCGCGGCCAGGTCGGTGGTGACGATCGCGCGGGCATCAGCGACCGCCTCGACCTGGCGTCCGCCGACCAGGCGGTAGCGCCAGCGCACGGCGGCCACGTCGAGCGCGCCGCTGCGGTAGCCGGCGGTGGTCGGGGCCAGCTCGGTGCGGAGCCGGACGACCACCTTGGTCTGCTGCTTGGCGCGCAGATCGGCGACCGGCACCCGCACCGCGCTCGGGCCCAGGCGCTCGAACGAGTAGCCGAGCACGTCGACGATGGTCACGCCGGGCGCGGCGTCGATGCGCAGGTCGCCGGCGGCGATGACCGTCTGGCCCAGCGTGTCGAGCTCCTTGACGAACATGCCGGCGAGCTGCGTGCCCTGCTCGACGAAGTAGTAGTTGCCGCGACCGGCCGACGCGATGCCGGCCATGACGTGCTCGTTGTAGTCGAGGCCCATGCCGATCGCGGTGATCGACACGCCGGTCTCGGCGCGGGTGCCGGCGAAGCGGATCAGCTCGGCCGGGTTGGAGATGCCGTCGGTGGGCTTGCCGTCCGACAAGAGCACGATCCGGCGCACGTCCCTGTGCGCGCGGGCGAGCTCGTCCGAGCCGGCCCACAGCGCGGCCGAGATGCCGGTGTTGCCGCCCGGCTGCAGCTGGGCGATCGCGGCGCGCAGCGCGGCCTTGCCGGCGCCGTCGGCGGCAAGCAGCGGCACGTCGACGGTGGCCCGGCTGTCGTAGCTGATCAGCGTGGCCTCGTCGTCCGGGCCGAGCCGATCGACCAGCGCCTGCGCGGCGGCCTTGGCCTGGCCCAGCTTGCCGTCGTCGGCCATCGAGCCCGAGCGATCGATCACGATGGCGATGCTGGCCGGCGCGCGCACCGACGTCGTCGCGTCGGGCGCGGTGATCGACGCCGCCAGGTAGGTCTCGTTGGGCCCGGCCGCCAGGTGCGTCGACGGCAGCGCCAGCACCAGGCCGGCGGCGGTGCGCGGGGGCGGTTCGGGCTGCGCGGGCGGCGGCGGCGCGGCGGCCGATCGACCACGGGGCGCCAGCAGCGCCGCCACCATCGCCGCGCCGGTGGCGCTCGCCAGGACCAGGCCGGTACGGATGCGAGCGCGACGGGCCGACGCGACGGGGATCGTGGTCATGAGGCGATGGAACGCACGCCTGTCAGCGGGCGATCTACCCGGCTCGAACTCTCCGCTTGACACATCGCGTTACCGGGATAATGCTACGCGTCATGATGAACGCTCACGATCGCAAGCGGCAGGAACGAGAAGCCCGTCGGCACCGTATCCAGGACGCGGCGCGCCCGGTGTTCTTCGAGCGCGGGTTCGCCCGCGCCTCGATCGAAGACATCGCCAAGCAGGCGCAGCTCTCGGTCGGCGCTATCTACCTGTACTTCAAGTCGAAAGAGGACCTGTACCTGTCGATCCTCGAGCGCAGCCTGCGGGCCCTCGGCGAGTCGCTGGACAAGGCCAACGACCCCCGCACCGCGTGGGATCAGATGGCGGCCTGGGCCGCGGCCGAGCCCGAGTGCGCGCGGGCGCTGGCCATGGTCTCCCGGCCGGAGTTGCGGGCGACGCTGACTCAGGAGGTCGCGGACGGCCTGGCCGGGGCGATCCACCAGGCGCGCTCGGCGCTCATCGCCAGCGTGACGCGCGCGGTCAACAGCCGGGCCTACCGCTCCTGCGACGCCGGCGCGGTCGGCGAGACTCTGTGGGCCACGTTCCTGGGCGCGACCGCGGTCGCGGCGGCCGCTGGCAACGTCGGCGGCTCCGCGCCGGTCGCCGGCGACCTGTTCGCAGTGATCGACGGCAGCCTGCGCCAGACCGCGGTCCGCGCGGCGGCCTGAGTTCGGCGCTTACGCCCCGCCCGGCGCCGGCGGGGGCAGCCGTGGGTCCGGCGGCGGCGGTGGCGGCGCGAAGGTGCCCCCGCCAGGCACGAGGTCGTCCGCGGTGGGCGCTTCGTCGGTGCGTACCAGGCACGTGGTCATCCGCCGCCCATCGCGGCACGGCCCGATCCGGTACAGCATGCCGTCGATCGCGATCAGCGCGCGCCCCGGCCGGCGGATGACGTTGCGCACCAGCGCGGTCCGCGTCGAGGCTGACTCGACCGGCACCGCCACCGCGCGCGGATCGACGAGCACGAGGTTGGCCGAGCCCACCATCGACCCCGCCTTGGGCCGCCAGGTCGCGCCGGTCAGGAGGCGCATCAACCGGGCGCCGCGCGCGCGCCCGAGCTGCGCGGGCTCCGCGCGCACGTAGACGTCGGCCAGCGGCCCTGGCTCCGGCGGCATCATGTGATCGTACTTGCTGCACGGCCCGCAGCACGGGCACGCCTCCGCGGCCGGCGCCGTCGCGACCGCGGTCGCGGCGACGATCCCCAGGGCGATCCACCAGGCCAAGCGCTGCGTCATGGGCGGTGTCGACGCGCGAGGGCGCCGCTTCGGTCTACAGCGACCGCGACAGGCCGAGGCCGGCGACCAGCCACGACGCGCGGTAGTCGCCCCAGTTGACGAACGTGGTGAGCGGCATCGCCGAGGTGTCGCGGATCGGGTTGACCTGCGGCGCCTTGCCGACCGACGGGTCGACCGTGCGCTCGCCCATCGTCGCGAACGCGAACACCAGGTCGACGTCCCAGCCCTTGACCGGGTAGCCGAGGCCGGCGCCGACGAGGTGCTTGGCGCCGTCGACGGTGAGCACCGACAGGAACTCGGTGGGCGACGCCTCGGTCTCGTACGCGTAGCCGGCGCGCACCGTCAGCGGCGTGCCCTTGGCCGGCTGGCCCTCGACGCCCAGCGACACCGCGTAGGTGTCCTTGAAGTTGCGCGGCAGGTGGATCGGGCCGAACTCGTAGGTGCCGACGCCGGGCGCGTTGGTGATGCGCACGTCCTTGGGCTCGATCAGGATCTCCTCGTGGGTCGACCAGCGCTCGACGTCGAGCGCCGCCTCGATCCGCCAGCGCCCGGGCCGCACCTCGACGCCGGCGCGCAGCGCGGCCGGCAGATCGAGCGAGATGTCGGCGCGGTCGCCCTCGACCGCGGCGCCGTTGAAGAAACCCGACGACGGCAGCCGCGACGACAGCGTGCCCTGGCCGCGCACCGCGACCGGCAGCTGCAGCGCGACGCCGACGGTGACCTGGTCGGTCGCGTCGAGCTGCACGCCGACCGAGCCCGACGGCTGGAAGTAGCTCTGCTGCTCGATGCGGTTGAGCGAGTCGAACTCGGGATCCTCGGGCGCGCACACGGTCTGCCCCGGGCAGCCCGACAGCACGATGTCCGAGGTCAGCGCGACGATGTGATCCTGGACGGTGGCGCCCAGCCGCACCCGGCCGAGGTCGACCGCGACGCCGAGGCCGACCGTCGCGATGATCGACTTCGACATGTCGACCGACGAGTAGCGCTGCGCGCCGTCGGCGGCGAACTTGGCCAGGCCGGCGTACGGCGCCCACACGCCGCCGCCGATCACGACCTTGGCGCCGACCCGCTTGGCGAAGCCGATCGACGGCACCGGCAGCCCCGGCGCCTGGTTGGAGACGGTGCCGGCGTCGTTGCCGCCCGAGTCGATGCGGTGGTAGTCGGCCGACTGGTGGACGAAGCCGGCGTCGCCGACGAAGCCCCACCGCCGCAGGTGGGCCAGGCCGGCCGGGTTGAACCAGAGCGCCGAGGCGTCGTCGGCGCCGGCCACGAACGCGCCGGCGCGGCCGGTGGGCCGGACGCCGCGGGTCGGCAGGTACATGCCGCCGGCGACGGCGACCGAGGGAGCGAGCGCGGCCGCGACGGCGGCGGCCAGGGTCAGGCGGGGCATGGGGCTCACGGGAGATTGCGCGACTTGATGATGGCGATGAACTTGCGGAGGCCGCGCTTCTCCTCGTCGAGGAAGTCGGCGACGCCGCCCAGGATCGCGGCGTAGTCCTCGGCGGTCAGCCGCTCGCCGAGGTCGTCGTAGGGCCGGGCCCGCAGCACCTCGGTCAGGCCGTCGATCAGATCGCCGACCGCGGTGCGGCCGGGGCGATCCTCGCTGTAGAGGTTGACCATGATCCGCGCCAGCGCGCGGCTGTCGTCGGCGCCGCGGGCGCGCTTGACGAACTCGAGGTGGGCCTCGAGCCAGCCCTTGTCGGCGGCGATCGACTGGCCGAGGATGTTGGCGATCGGCACCAGGTCGGCGTCGTCGAGCGCGAGCTGCGCGACGTCGGCGATCGCGGTCAGCGCGGCGACGAACTGCTCGTTGGCCTGGGCCTCGCTGACCAGGTACTGCAGCACCTTGTCGAGCTGGACCCGGGTCTCGGGCGCGGCCTGCAGCGACACGATGAAGTCGGCGGCGCCGGCGAACACCGGCGACACCAGCAGGTCGTGCATGTCGGTCGCGAGATCGGTCGACAGCCAGCGCACGCGATCGTTGGCGGCGTCGTGGACGGCGATGCGCTGCTGCGCCAGCTCGAGGCCGGCGTCGAGCACGCCGCGCACCCGCGGGTTCTTCCACCGCCAGCCGACGCTCGGCACGTCAGCCCCGCGCAACAGCACGTCGACCAGCTCGGTCACCGACTCGCCCCAGGCCGCGCCCTCAGCGCCGGCCGCGCCCAGCCGGGCCTGCTTGCCGCGGTAGGCGTCGGCCAGGAGGTGCCACGGCGACAGCTGCGCGACCGCGCGGCCGTCGGCGGTGGTGGTGGTGGCGCGACCCTGGCGATCGGCGAGGCCGGCCTGCGGGGTGAGGATGTACTGCACCGCGCCGCGCAGGATCGTCGGGTAGGTCTTGCCGCGGACGGTGACGCGGTTGAGCGTCGGCGCGGTCGCGACCAGCGTCTGCATGAACGAGCCGTCGGCGAGGATGTCGGCGATCAGCTCCTCGTACTTCATCGCGCCGGAGCCCCAGACGTAGCCGGGCGACGCCGGCGACGCCGACTGGTGGTTGGTCGAGCTGCGGGTGGCCCAGTGCTTGTGCAGCACCGCCAGCAGGTCGACCAGCACCTGCTCGGCGTTCTGATCGGCGAACGCCTGCACCACCGGGCGCATCTGCGCGTAGAAGCCGTCCTTCTCGAGCACCGGCAGCGTGCCGGCGTGCTGCGACTGGTAGAGGTCGCCCTCGCGGTCGCGCAGCGGGTCGATGATGTTGGTCAGGTAGGCCGGCGTCGGGTTCAGGAACAGCACCCGGTTGAGCGCCTCGGGCGTCGGGTGGCTGCGCATGCCGTCGATGCCGACGGTGTCCTCGAGGAACTGGTCGCCGCCGAAGGTGTCGATCGAGAACGACACCACCCCGCCCCAGTTGTAGTTGAAGTTGGCCTTGGGCCGCGGCCGCCGGCCCTGGCTGACGCAGCCCTCGGGGGTCGCGGCGGTGGTGGTCCCGGCGAACTCGCCGGCGTCGGTCTCGCACAGGTACTGGCCGCTGGCGTTCTTCGCGTACGCCATCGACTGCAGGTAGAACAGCGCCAGGTTGTCGACGCGGAACAGCGCGCACTCGTTGTAGGTGCCCAGCGTGATGCCGATGAACGGATCGACCACGCGCGCGTTGGCCTTGTTGCACGCGCGCGCGCCGTTGGAGTCGCTGATCAGGTGCAAGAAGCGCTGGAACACCGAGCGCTCGTAGTTCGAGTCGTTGGCGGCGCGGTTGACCAGCGTGGCGAAGCTGCCCGTCACCGCCTGGGTGGTCGGGTTGATGTCGAAGCGGTCCTTGTAGGCCATCAGGTTGCGGAACCGGGTCCCGAGCTGCGCCACCTCGGGCTTCTCGAGCGCGGCCATCAGCGCGGCGAACAGCGCCGGGTTGCCGGTGATCTGGCGCAGCACCGGGATCAGGTCGTCCCACAAGGGGGCGTCGGCGGCGACCGCCGCCTCGGGGTGGTTGTCGCCCTTGCGGAACGCGACGATCACCGCCTCGGCCAGGCGGGCCAGCTCGGCCTCGTGGTTGCCGACGAGATCGCGGCCGAGCGCGAGCGTGTCGAGGATGTTGGGATCGCGCAGCAGCTGGGTGAAGCCGTAGCCGAGATCGAGCAGCGGCGACTGCGCGGTGTCGTAGCCGCGGTAGGTCAGCGTCTCGCCGTTGGCGAAGGTCTTGGTCGCGCTCTGGCGCGCGCCGACCAGCGCCGAGGCGCCGCGCAGGAGGTCGAGCGCGGTGCCCTTGCCGGGATCGAACAGCGCCAGGCCGTCGCGGGCCAGCGCCGCCAGCACCGTCGAGTCGAGGTCGACGTAGCGGTAGACCGGCGCGCCGCCCGAGGCGGCCAGCGCGCGGCCGGCGGGATCGCGGTTGGGCCACGGCGTCGCGACGTCGCCGTCGGGCACGTCGAACGGCGTCGGCGCGTCGATCGCCGCGCCGGTGGCGTCGACGAACCGGCCGATCGCGTCGACGTCGGCGGCGCCGTCGCCGTTGAGGTCGACGAACGGCGGCGCGATCGTGGCGACCTGGGCCACGCCGCGGGCGTCGCGCAGGGTCAGCGGCGCCGAGGCCGACGTGCCCAGCAGCGCGCGCTCGCGCAGCAGGAAGTCGAGGGCGATGGCCAGCGTGCGGTTGCGGTCAGCGGGGTTGGCGTCGGGCCGCGCCGCGCGCAAGGTCGCGCCCAGCGCGTCGATCAGGTGCTGCCACTCGCCGCGGGCGCTGCCGCCCTCGGTGATCGCGGTGGTCAGCGTCAGCAGCAGCTCGTCGAGCTCGGGGTAGCTCACGAACGCGCGCACCGCGCCCAGCGCCGGGCGCAGCGGCCGGTAGCCGATGCGGTGGCCGAGCCGCTCGAGGGCGGTCACGGTCGCCGGATCGTCCTTCATCAGCCGCAGCATCCCGATCAGCGCGTCGATCGCGTGGTCGGTGGTGGCGTCGTCGTACAGCGCCAGGAAGTCGTTCTTGGTCAGGTACGCCTGCAGATCGCCGAGGAAGCCGTCGGGGAAGATGGCGTCGGTCGCGGTGATCAGCCGATCGCGCTCGACCAGCAGCGCCTTCATCCGCGGGGTCGCGCTGTCGGGCGCGGCCAGGCCTTGCCGGCAGATGTCGCGGTAGGCGTCGCCGCGCACGTCGGTGGTGCCGCCGTCGGCGAGATCGTCGGCGTACGCGTACCGCTTGCACACCAGCGTCAGCACGGTCGTGCCGAACGTGCCGGGGTCGTCGGACGTCCGGCTGGTGTCGAGCGGGTTGGTGCAGCCAGCCGCCACCAGCGCGGCGGTGGTGGCGGCAGCGATGACGCGGGTGGTCAAGCTTCGGCGGGGCATGGATCTCCTACCGGCCCCCGGCGGGGCCACGTCACGGAACGATCGAGGCTATGCGCGCTACTGACCTCGGGTCAATCACCGTCGTCGCGGCGGATCGCGCGGCGTGACGTGCTGGGCCGTAACCGACGTGTGCGCCCTCACAGACCGCCACGTGGCTGATTTCTTACAGAATGCCGAAGCCGCGGTCGTCGTCCTACCTGCGTGCCGACCATGACCGACCTCTCCGCGCTGCCCTACCGGCTGGGCGCCTGCGTCGGCAGCGGCGGCGGCGGCGAGGTGTTCGCGGCCTGGGACGCCGACGATCGGCGGGTCGCGCTCAAGGTGGCGTTCGGCGCCGACGAGCTGACCGCGGCGCGGTTCGCGCGCGAGATCGCCAACGCCGGGCTGTTGCCGCCGCGCTACTTCCCGCGGGTCCACGACCACGGCCGGCTCGCCGACGGGCGGCCGTGGCTGGCGATGGAGTGGCTGGGCGGCGGGACGCTCGGCCAGCGGCTCGACGCCGCGCCGTGGTCGGTCGCGTCGACCGCCGAGCTCGGCGCGGCGGTGGCGCGCGCGCTGGCGGCGGCCCACGCCGTCGGGATCGTCCACCGCGACGTGAAGCCCGACAACGTCATGTTCCGCGTCGACGAGTCGGTCGTGCTGGTCGACCTCGGGCTGGCCCGCGCCGACGACGATCCGGCGTCGAGCGCGACCCGCTGCGCCGGCACGCCGGTGGCGATGGCGCCCGAGCAGGTGCTCGGCGAGACCATCACGCCGGCCACCGATCTGTACGCGCTCGGCGCGCTGATGTACCGGCTGCGCGCCGGCCGCGATCCGTTCACCGGCAGCGCGCTCGAGGTGCAGCTGGCGCACCTGGGCCAGACGCCGGCGCCGCTGCCGGTGTCGGCCGAACCGGGCGCGGCCGCGCTGGCGGCGCTGATCGGCGAGCTCTTGCGCAAGCGGCCGGGCGAGCGGCCGGCCAGCGCGGCGATCGTGGCCGCGCGGCTGCGCGCGCTGGCGCCGCGCCGCGGGCTGGCGCGCCTGGGCCGGGCCGCGGTCGCGCTGGCCGCCCTGGCCACGCTGTCCCTGGCCCCGGCGCGCGACGCGGCGCTCGCGCCGACCGCGCCGACGGCGATCCGCCCCGCGGTCCCGCGCCCCAACCAGCCGTGGGTGATGACCGACGCCGGCGACTACACGCTGCGCGCGAGCTGGAGCGCCGCGGCGCGCGCCGGCGGCACGCTGCAGGTCACCGTCGAGCTGTGGGACGCCGACGGCCGGCCGCTCGGCCTCGGCACCACCGCCGCCGCGCTGCGCGACCCGACCGGCCAGGTCACCGCCCTCGCCGGCCGCGCGCTCGGCTCGCTCGAGCTGCCGCTGCGCCAGGCCGGCGACTACGTGCTGACCGTGTTCGCGCCGGAGGGCGAGCTGACGATGGCGGTGACCATCCCGGTCGGCCACCGCCCGAACTCGTAGCGCGCAGCCTGGTGCTCAATCGCCGCGATCGGTCGTGACGGTCTCGGCGTCGGGGCAGCCGTCGGCGTCGCGGTAGCCGTCGCGATCCTCGGGCTGCCGCGGGCAGCGATCGAAGCGGTCCTCGACGCCGTCGCCGTCGTCGTCGAGCTCCGGACAGCCGTCCCAGTCGTCGTGGCCGTCGCGATCCTCGCGCTCGGTCCAGCACGCGTCCTGGCCGTCGCGCACGCCGTCGCCGTCGCGATCGTGGATCGGATCCTGGTGGAACGTCAGCTGCGCGATCAGCCGGTAGCCGGGCGAGCCCACCTCGTCCCGGGTGAAGCCACCGCCGCCGGCCAGCGCCACCGACCAGCAGTGGGCGACGTCGGCGCGCACGCCGATCCGCGCCTCGGCCGGCGACGGGCCGCGCGCGCCCTTGCCGGCGTCATCGCCGAGCGCCGCCTCGACCTCGACCATCGCCCACGCGCGATCGCCGCCGCCGAACTGCCGGCCCAGCGGCGCCAGCCGCACCGCCGCGCCCAGCGACGCGGTCAGCTCGTTGCCGTGCGGGCGCGCCGGCGACAGCAGCACGACCTCCTCGGTGCGGAGCCGCAGCCCGGCGCCGCCGGTGATCGCGACGTCGCCGGTGCGGTAGCCGGCGCGCAGGCCCCACGCCAGCACCGCGCCGGCCTCGCCCGCGAAGTCGCCGTCGTCGCCGGTCGGCACCGTCAGCGCGACCGCCACCGCCGCCGCCAGGCCCGGCGCGCCGGGCGCGCCGACGACGCGGGCCCGGCCGTGCAGCCGCAGATCACCCAGCACCGCGCGCGCGAGCGGCGCCTCGGACAGGCCGATGCCGGCGAGGCGATCGCCCCACTGCAAGGCGGCCGGCACCGCCAGGCCCACCAGGTAGCGCGCCCCCAGGCCGCGGGCGACCGCGACCTCCTGGCCCCACCGCAGGCGCACCGGCTCGGTGCTCTCGGCGCCGGTCGACAGCGCGCGCAGCACGATCGGCCGCGACGCGATCCAGGTCGACCCGGTCACCACCCAGCGGCCGGCCGCCGGCACGTCGGCGTCCTCGACGCCGATCCACAAGGCCGAGCCCGGCGCCGGCGTGAACCGCTCGACCGAGAACGCCGGCTCGCTGGCCGGCGCGCGCTGCGCGGCGGCCGCGGTGGCGCTGCCGGCCAGCGCGGCGACCACGAGCGCCGCCCTCATCGCTCGCCCAGGCCGCGCTCGTACAGCTTGGCCGGCGGCACGTGCCGGTAGCGCAGCACCCGGGCCCGCAGCTGCGCCGTGTGATCGAGCACCGCGCGGCGATCACCGCCGGCCGCGCCGATCTTGCGGGCCTGCTCGACCAGCGCGTCGCGGGTGCCCCGCGGGTGATAGAGGATGGCGCGCCCGAACCACACCCGATCGGCGTAGCCGATCACCCGCAGCTCGGCCACCTCGCCGACGGCGACGCCGTGCAGCTCGCGCGGCTCGGTGACCCGGACGTGGGCGCCGCCCAGCAGATCGAGCAGCTCGACCCAGCCGGCGCCGATCCGCTCGACCGACCACAGGCTGCGGTGCGAGGTCAGCCACGCGGCGATCGCCCGCGCGCCGACGTCGTCACCCGCGGCGCGGGCCGCGGCCAGCGCGTCGACCGCCACCGGCGCCGCCCGGCCGACGCCGACGTGCTCGAGCACGAACCACTCGACGAACGTCGCGCTCCAGGTCTCCCACAGGTCCTCCTCCTGGAAGACCTTGCCGCGGCGATCCTCGAACCGCTGGCGGGCCGTCAGCACCGCGGCCTCGTCGCGGGTCCCGGTCGCCACCAGCCGATCGAACGTGTCGGCCAGGACCGCGGCGGCGCTGCCGTCGTCGACGGTCACCGCGCGGCCCGCATCGCCTCGCGGAAGCGCGCGAACAGGTAGTGCGCGTCGTGCGGCCCGGGGCTCGCCTCGGGGTGGTACTGCACGCTGAACACCGGGCGGCCGTCGACGGCGAGGCCCTCGACGGTGCCGTCGTACAGGTTGGTGTGGCTGACCCGCACGCCGCCGGGCAGCGACGTCGGGTCGACCGCGAACCCGTGGTTCTGCGCGGTGATCTCGACCTTGCCCGTGGCGAGGTCGGCCACCGGGTGGTTGCCGCCGTGGTGGCCGAACGGCAGCTTGAACGTGCGCGCGCCGAGCGCCAGCCCGAGGATCTGGTGGCCCAGGCAGATGCCGAAGATCGGCTTGTCGGCGGCCAGGAGCGCCTGCACCGCGGCGATCGCGTAGGTCACCGCCGCCGGATCGCCGGGGCCGTTCGACAGGAAGACGCCGTCGGGCTCCATCGCCAGCACCGCGGCCGCCGGCGTCGACGCCGGCACCACCGTGACCCGGCAGCCCGAGGCCACCAGCCGGCGCAGGATGTTGCGCTTGATGCCGAAGTCGTAGGCGACGACGTGATCGACGCGGCCGGCGGCGGCCGGCGCCGCGGCGTCGTCGGGGGCGCGCCACACCGTCGCGTCCCACGCGTAGGTCGACGCGGTGGTCACCCGCGGCACCAGATCGAGGCCGTCCATCAGCGGCTGGCGGCGCACCTCGGCCAGCAGCGCCGCCTCGCCGGCGGCGTCGGCCGGGGCCGGCGCGATCACGCCGCGCATCGCGCCCTCGCGCCGCAGCACCCGCGTGATCGCGCGGGTGTCGAGATCGTCGATGCCGGCGACGCCGTGGGCCGCGAGGTGGGCGTCGAGTTCGTCGTCGGCGCGCCACGATGACGCGCCGGTGCGCTCGCGCACCACCAGCCCGGCGCACACCGGGGCCGCACCCTCGGCGTCGGCGGCGTTGACGCCGACGTTGCCGATCTCGACCGCGGTCATCACCACGATCTGCCCGCAGTACGACGGGTCGGAGACGATCTCCTGGTAGCCGGTCAGCGAGGTGTTGAACACCACCTCGCCGTGGCTGGCCACGCGCGCGCCGAAGCCGCGCCCGCGGAAGCAGCGGCCGTTCTCGAGGAGCAGGATCGCCGGATAGGTCACGCCAGCCTCTCGTCGCGGTCGCAGGTGATCGCACCCGCGAGCAGGGTGAGCACCGCGCGGCCGACCAGGGGCTGGCCGGTGAGCGGGGTGTGCTTCGACTTGCCGACCAGCTCGGCGGCCCCGACCGTCCACGCCCGGGCCGGATCGACGACGCACAGGTCGGCCGCGCCGCCGATCGCCAGCGCGCCGGCGTCGAGGGCGAAGGCCCGGGCCGGCGCCGCGGTCAGCGAGTCGATCGCGCGGGCCAGCGGCAGGTACCCGGCGGCGACCAGCCCCAGCACCACCGCCAGCGTGGTCTCGAGCCCGACCGCGCCGGGGACGGCCTCCTCGAACAGGCCCTCCTTCTCGGTCAGGGCGCTGGGCGCGTGGTCGCTGACGATCGCGTCGATCGTGCCGTCGACGACGCCGGCCAGGAGCGCCTGGCGATCGGCCTCGCTGCGCAGCGGCGGCGACAGCCGGGCCCGCGGGTCGTAGTCGGCGCACGCGGCCTCGGTCAGCGCCAGGTGCAGCGCCGACACCTCGGCGGTGATCGGCAGGCCGCGGCGCTTGCCGTCGCGGAGCAACTCGACGGTGCGGGCCGCGCTGACGTGGGCGACGTGGTAGCGGCCGCCGGTGCCGGCGACGATCTCGAGATCGCGCGCCACCATCGCCGCCTCGGCCATCGCGGTGTGGGCGCGCAGGCCGATCCGGGTCGACAGCGCACCCTCGTGCATGACCCCGCCCTCGGCCAGCGGCGCGTCCTCGGCGTGCTGCACCAGCGGCAGGTCGAAGGTGCGCGCGTACTCGAGCGCGCGCCGCAGCACCGCGGCGTCGGCCACCGCGCGGTCGCCGTCGGCCACCGCGACGATGCCGCCGTCCTTCATGTCGGCGATGTCGGCGAAGCGCTCGCCGCCCAGGCCGCGGGTGATCGCGCCGATCGGGCGGATCCGCGCCAGCCCGATCTCGGCGGCGCGGCGCACGATCAACTCGGTCACCGTGCGCTGATCGTTGACCGGCGTGGTGTCGGGCATCGCGCAGATCGTCGTGTAGCCGCCGTGGGCCGCGGCCCGGGCGCCCGACGCCAGGTCCTCCTTGTGCTCGGCCCCCGGCTCGCGCAGGTGGCAGTGCAGGTCGACCAGCCCCGGCAGCACCCACAGATCGGCGATCGCCACCTCGCGGCCGCCGCGCAGGCCGGCCGCGATCTCGACGATCCGGCCGTCGCGGATCCGGACGTCGGCGGCGACGTCTCGCGCCGGCCCCGCAGGGCCCGCAGCACCGAGGACGCGACCGCCGCGCAAGACGAGGTCCATCGGGGGGGCGTCTTACCCCGGGGGCGTTGCGACTTTCAAGCACCGCGCCCGCGAACCCTCGCCGGCGGCGGATCTCCGCGCCGCGGGCGCCCGGCCCGGGCCGCGGGTTCCGCGCTACCCTGCCGCCGTGCCCCGCCCCACCGCCGCGATCGTCGTCATCGGCGACGAGATCCTGTCGGGCAAGTTCGCCGAGGAGAACGCCGCGTTCTTGATCGGCGAGCTGCGCGGGCTGGGCGTCGAGCTGCGGCGAATCACCGTCATCCCCGACGACGCCGACGACATCGCCGCGACCGTGGCCGAGGCCGCCTCACGCCACACCTGGGTGTTCACCTCGGGCGGCGTCGGCCCGACCCACGACGACGTCACGATCGCCGCGGTGGCCCGCGCGCTCGGCACCGACGTGGTCCGCGACCCCGATCTCGAGGCCCGGCTGCGCGCCTACTGGGGCGCCGGCATCGCGCCCGCCAATCTGCGCCTGGCCGACGTGCCGCGCGGCGCGATGCTCGTGTGGGGCGAGTCGACCACGTGGCCGGTGGTGACCATCGGCAACGTCCACGTGCTGCCCGGCGTGCCCAAGCTGTTCAGGAAGAAGTTCCTCGACATCCGCGAGCGTTTCCGCGCCGCGCCGGTCGCGCTGGCCCGGCTGTGGATCGCCCGCGAGGAGGGCGAACTGGCCCCGGATCTCGACGTCGTCGTCGCGGCGCACCCTGGCGTGAAGCTCGGCAGCTACCCGCGGTTCGACGAGGCCGACTTCCAGGTGATCATCACGCTCGAGGGCGCCGAGCGCGCCGCGGTGGTGGCCGCCACCGACGCGCTCGCGGCGCGGGTCGGCGCGGCGGTGGTCCGGCGCGCCGACCCGTAGAGGGAGAAGGCGTCTAGCACCGCGTCCCACGTGGAACATGCCGGCCGGACCCGCGCCGCGTCCCACGTGGAACATGCCGGCCAGACCCGCGCCGCGTCCCGCGTGGAACATGCCGGCCGGGACCCGCGCCGCGTCCCACGTGGAACATGCCGGCCGGACCCGCGCCGCGTCCCGCGTGGAACATGCCGGCCGACACCGCGCGGCGTCCCACGTGGAACATGTCGGCCGGACCCGCGCCGCGTCCCACGTGGAACATGGCGGCCGACACCGCGCCGCGTCCCACGTGCAGGACGGGCGGGTCCCCGGAGACATGCTAGCGTCCGCCGGCCATGGCCGACGCGCCCGTCTCTGTCCGCGGAATGAACGACCTCCTGCCCCCCGACTCGGGCAAGTGGCAGCACCTCGAGCGCACCTGCCGCGACGTCTTCGCGCGCTACGGCTACCTCGAGGCGCGGCCGCCGGTGGTCGAGCACACCGAGCTGTTCGTGCGCGGCGTCGGCGAGGGCTCGGACATCGTCGGCAAGGAGATGTACACGTTCGCCGACCGCTCGGAGCGCTCGCTGACGTTGCGCCCGGAGCTGACCGCCGGGCTGGCCCGCGCGTACATCGAGCACAACCTCTCGACCAAGGAGGCGGTGACCCGCTGGTGGTCGATCGGCCCGGTGTTCCGCTACGAGGCCGTCAACACCGGCCGCTACCGACAGTTCTACCAGATCGACTGCGAGGCCTACGGCGTCGGCGAGCCGACGCTCGACGCCGAGCTGATCGGCATGTTGCACGCGCTGTACACGCAGCTCGGCGTCACGCCGCTGACGATCCTGGTCAACAACGTCGGCAGGGGCGACGACCGCGGCCGCTACCGCGACGCGCTGGTCGCGTACTTCACACCGCAGGTCGACGCGCTGTGCGCCGACTGCAAGCGCCGGCTGCAGGTCAACCCGCTGCGCATCCTCGACTGCAAGGTCGACGGCTGCAAGGCGATCGTCGCCCGCGCACCCAGCATCCTCGACTACCTCGGCGACGAGGCGCGGGCCCACTTCGCGACCGTGCAGACGACGCTGACCGAGCTGGGCGTGCCGTTCGTCGTCGAGCCGCGCCTGGTGCGCGGCCTCGACTACTACACCGGCACGGTGTTCGAGCTGACCACGACCGCCGGCAACCTGGGCAGCCAGTCGACGATCGTCGCCGGCGGCCGCTACGACGACATGATCGGCGAACTGGGCGGCCCGGCCACGCCGGCGATCGGCTTCGGCATCGGCGTCGAGCGCACCGTGCTGTGCATGCCGGGCGAGCCGGCCAGCTACGCGCCGCGCATCGAGCTGTTCATCGCGGCGATGGGCCCGGCCGCGCGGATCAAGGCCACCGCCCTGGCCCACCAGCTGCGCACCGCCGGCGTCACCGTCGAGGTCGAGCACCGCGAGGTCGGCTTCAAGGCGCAGTTCCGCCGCGCCGACAAGCTGGGCGCCCGGCTGTCGCTGGCGCTCGGCGAGAGCGAGCTCGCCACTGGCGCCGCCAAGCTCAAGGACATGGCCGCGCGCACCGAGACCCCGGTCGACCTGGCCGACCTGGTCGCTGCGGTGACAGCGGCGCTCGGCCGGTAACCGCGGCCCCCGCGCCAGCGATGGCCGCCGTTGGCAATGGCGGGCCGATCGCCCAGTCGAACGCCGTCCGGATCTCCCACGTGGGACATCGTGGACCGCCTACGTGGGACATCGTGCCTCTCCCACGTGGGACGCGATTCCAGCGACGCTGAGCGCGGCGCAAGCGTCAGCGCGCCGGCGGGTCGTCGAGGTCCGGCGCGCCCAGCGGCTCGGCCGGCGGCACCAGCGCGAAGTGCTCGTCGATCACCGCCGCCAGCGCGTGGGCGTCGGCGGGGTGCTCGAAGCTGGCGATGGTGCGCTCGCCGCGGGTGGTCTGCACCGCGACGTCGTGCCGGGTGGGCCGGGCGACGTCATCGCCCTTGCGCCGCATGAACGTGGTCCTCACCCGCACCGCGGTGATCGTCCCGCGGATCGTGGGACGCAAGCCAGGCGCCCACCCCCCAAGCTCGACGCGGTCATCGGTGAGCCGGATCCGCCGGTCGCCCAGCGCGCCCAGCGCGATCAGCCAGACCGCGGTCGCGCCCACGCCCATGATCACCCAGGTGGGCGCGAACACCACCGACGCCACGACGGCGGCGACCGAGACGACGAACAACGTGGGATGTACGCCGCGCTTGACGAAGACGTGCAGCTCGTCGCGGCGGGCCTCGAGCGGATACGCGCTCGCGTCGCGGTACGGCCCGCCGGCCGGCAACGCCGCCGGCCGCCGCCGCACCCGCTTGGTCCGGAACCCCATCGCGCGGCTACTTCCGCTTACGGGCCAGCACCAGCGCGGCGACCGCGACCAGGCCGCCGACCGCGGCGACCGGGACGATCGGCACGCCGGCGCCGCCGCTGGAACGGCGCGGCGCGACGCTGGCGGCGACGTCGCCGGCGGCGACCGCGGCCGGCGCCGGCGTGGTGGCGGCAGGCCCCCCGGCGGCGGCCACCAGCGTCGCCGGCGCGTCGGGCGCGTCGTCGCCCCACGCGATGGTCTCGATCGGCGTGCCGTCGACCCGGACCGCGGTGACCTCGATGCGCGCGCCGATGACGTGGACCCGGAGGTAGTGGCTGACCCGCTCGTAGCGCTTCACCGCCGCGCGATCGATCGCGGCGATCCGCTTGCCGCGGGCGTACAGCGGCGCGCCGCCGCCGCCCGACACGAAGTAGCGCACGCCGTTGGCCTCGGCCCGCTCGTAGCAGTGGTCGTGGCCCGAGAACACCGCGGCCACGCCGTACTTCTCGAACAGCGGCGTCCACCGCTCGCGCAGATCGCGCTGGCCGCCGTGGATCGAGATCGAGTAGGGCGGGTGGTGCATCACGACGAAGACGTGGCGGATCCCCGGATCCTGGCGCGCGGCCGCGAGCTCGCGCTCGAGCCACGCGGTCTGATCGGTCAGCGCGAACGAGGCCGAGTTGGAGTCGAGCACCAGGAACCGCGCCGGGCCGTAGGTGAACGCGTAGACCCGCTCGGGATCGGTGCCGCCCTCGGGCAGCGCGAACCGCGCGCGGTACGCCTCGGCCGAGCGCGCGCGGCCCTGGCGATCGTGGTTGCCCAGCGCCGGGTAGAAGACGTTGTCGGCGAGCAGCGGGCCCTCGACCTCGAAGAACGTCTGCCACTGGCTCCTGACCGCGCCGTCGTCGACGAGGTCGCCGGTGCCGAGCAAGAAGTCGGGCACCTCGGCGCGGATGCGCTCGACCAGCTGGCGGTGCGCGTCCGACGACGAGCGGGTGTCGCCGTAGACCACGAAGGTCAGCGGCACCGGCGCGCCCGGCGGCGGCGCGGTGGTCAGCTCGCCCTTGGCGACGCGATCGCCGAGCTTGACCTGGTAGCGGTAGCGCGCGCCGGCGGCCAGGCCGTCGACCACCACCTCGGCGTGGGCGGTGGCCGCGACCTCGATCACCCGCGGCGCGGCGCCGGCGGCGCCGTGGATCGTGATCGTCGCCGGCGCGACCGCGTCGCTCTCCCACATCAGCGTCACCGACGCCGGCGTGGCGTGCTGCAGGTACGGCCCGTTGACGAACCGATCGGCGCGCGCCGACGGCAGGGCCGCCAGCACGCCGGCCAGGATCAGCGCGCCACGCATCGCTCCATGCTAGGGCGCGGCGCGCATCGGCGGCAAGTTTCCCGTGGCCGACGCGGGATCACCCGGGAGCGGCGATCGAGGTGTCACCGGTAGCGGGTGCGGGCCATCAGCGCGACCAGATCGCGCGCGCTGGCGCGCTGGTAGCCGTACGTGGTCTCGAGCGTGGCCAGCGCCGCCTCGGCCCGGGCCCGGGCGTCGTCGGCCAGGCCGGCGCCGTCGGAGGTGAGCAGCTGCACCAGCTCGCCGACGCCGGCGGCGATCGCCTTCTTGTGCTTGACGAAGTAGGCCTCGCGCAGCTTGCGGACGTGGTCGGCGAAGATCTCGGTCAGCACCGGCTTCTCGCCCTTGTGGTCCAGCGACCACGCGCCGATCTTGGCGATCAGGCCGCCGCGGAAGTCCTCGGGCTTGCCGGTGACCTCGAGGGTCTTCTCGACCTCGGCCAGGAACCCGGCGTCGGGATCCTCGAGCCGCCCGGTCGCCGGGTTGCGCAGCTTCTCCTTGCGCAGCCAGTGGGTGACGTGGGCGACGTAGCGCTCGAACACCCGCTGGTACTCCGACTCCTCGACCATGCCCAACGACGCCCGGACCTCGTCGTCGACCCGCGCCAGCAGCCGATCGCGGCACAGCTCGACGAACTTCTTGTGGTCGTGGTAGCCGCCGGGCTGGACGTCCTGGCGCAGGAACTCGAACAGCGAGGTCTGCTTGGCCAGCTCGACCAGCTCCTCGAGCACCGCCAGCGGCGACACGTACGCGTAGCGCGGCGACGCCGCCGCGTTGAGCAGCACGCCGTGGATCTCGCGCGGCGACGCGCCGATCTTGCCCTCGTAGTTGGGGTACGTGTCGCTCTCGGCGTAGAGGTCCTTGAGGTGCGCGGTCAGCTCCTTGGCGGCGACGCCGGCCAGCCCGGCCGGCAGCGCGCCGTCGGCGTACAGCTCGGCCTTCTCCAGCGGCCCCAGCTTGCCGATGGTCTCGGCCAGGCTCGACGGGAACCGCTCGACCTGGGGCCGGCGCATCCGGGTCAGCACCGCCCACAGCGCCGCGACGTACGCGGTGTGCGGCGCGACGTGGCGACCGCCGGCGGCCTCGCGCAGCTGCACCTCGTACAGCGCCGCCTCGTGGCGGTAGTTGAGGATGTACGGCACGCGGATCAGCTCGAGCCGGCCGCGGAACGACGCGAAGTCGGGGATCTCCTTGAACGCGGAGAGGTGGACCTCGTTGGTCGACCCGACGAACACCAGGTCGAGGAACAAGGACGCGTTGGCCAGGGACACCGCGCCGCGCTCGACGGCGGTCAGCAGGTACTTCCACGCCTCGAGCGGCCGCTTGAGCAGGTCGTCGAACTCGAGCAGGCCGCGGTTGGCGCCGACGATCTCGCCGCCGTACTCGAAGAGCGACACGCTCTGCAGCGACGGCGGCAGCGCCGCCAGCGAGCGATCGGCGGTGATCTGCCGCTCGCTGGCGTCGACCGACATCTGCGGCTCGACGGTGACGTAGCCGGTGCGGTAACGGTGCGAGACGTAGAAGCGCTCGATCGCGACGTGGCGCAGCACCTTGGTGTAGTCGCCGTGGTAGCCGGCCAGCAGCGCCTCGAAGATCGCCCGGTTCTTGGGCGACAGCTCGCCGAACCGCAGGTAGTCGGAGATCGGGAAGCCGGGCGCGGCCTCGGCCAGCAGCGCCGCGCGGTGCTCGCGCGGGATCAGCAAGAGCGGGTGATCGCGCAGCTCGTCGATCAGCCGGGCGTCGACCGCCTCGTCGGGCAGGAACGCGTAGGTGTCGACCGCGGCGGCCTCGGCGCCGGCGGCGCCGGCGAAGCCGATGCCGCCCTTGCCGCTCTTGCCCGACGGGAACACCCAGGCGAACCGGTAGCAGGCGCCGTCGTCGAGCGACGAGTAGTGCTCGAGCGCCTGGCCGATGCAGCGCAGCAGCGTCGACTTCGCCGAGCCGTTGGGGCCGTGCAGGAGCACCAACCGCGACGGCATGCCGTCGCGCACGAACCCGGCCAGCGCGCGGTAGATCTGCGCCTGCGCCGCCTCCTGGCCGATCAACCGCCCCTGGCCGTTGGCCCACGGCGCGTCGAACAGCTTCCACCGCTGCACCTCGCCCCAGGGGTAGCGCACCGCCTCGGTGCCGTAGTGATCGAAGCACGCGACCAGGTACTGCGCCGCGCTGCGCAGCTGGCTCGCCGGCTGGGCCAGCACCAGCTCGACGTAGTCGGCGAACGACATCATCCGCCGGGTGGCCGCGAACTGCCCTCGGATGGCCTCGCCGAGGCCGGCCAGGCGGGTCTTGACCGTCGAACTCATCGCCTGCGGTTGTACCGCGGCGGCGCGGTCACTGGGCCTTGAGCGCCAGGGCGATCGCGTGCTTCTTGGGGTTGCAGGTCGACTCGGTGCACACCGCGAACTTGAGCGTGCCGGGGATCGAGTAATCGCCGGCGCTGGTCGGGGTCAGCTTGACCGCGAACGCGAGCTGGTTGTCGTCGAAGGCCTCGGCGTCGGCCGGCTCGAGCACCGGCTTGGCCGACGTGACGCCGGCCGGCAGCTCGAGCGACAGCTTGGTCGGGTAGTCCTTGTTCATGTGGAAGCCCTTGCCCGGGCGCACCACGACCCGCGCGACGGTCTCGGCGCCGGGCGCGCCGGTCACCGCCACCGCCTCGACCTGGTACTGATCGTCGGGGCCGTTGGGCGCGGCCGGCCCCGCGCCCTCGCCGCCGCCCTTGATGGCGCCGCTCGCGCCGCGATCGCCGGTGGCCACCGGCGCGGTGCCGCCCGGCGGCGAGCCGCTGGGCTTGGTCGAGTCGGCCTTCTTGCAGGCGACGACGGCGAGGAGGACGGCGGCCACGGCGAGACGACGCATGGCGCGGACTATAGCAGGTCGCCTCGCCGACGCTCGTGGGTGGGGGCTGCGCGTACACCGCGCGCGGGATCCGTCGATGGCGGCGCCGGATGTTTGTGCGGTGGCGGCGAACCGCTACCATGGCACCCGGTGCGCAGAGCCCAACAGCTCGGCCGGTACCACCTGCTCGATCGCATCGCGTTCGGCGGGATGGCGGAGATCTATCGCGCCAAGACCTTCGACGCCCACGGCCACGCCCACCTGGTGGCGGTCAAGCGGGTGCTGGCGCACCTGGCCGAGGACGACGACTTCATCCAGATGCTGGTCGACGAGGCCAAGATCGCCTCGGTCCTGCGCCACGCGTCGATCGCGCGGGTCTACGAGTTCGCGCGGGCCCAGGGCGAGTACTTCATCGCGATGGAGCACGTCGACGGCAAGGACGCGCGCACCATCCTCGAGCGCTGCCGGCAGAAGAAGAAGCCGATGCCGCCCGAGCACGCGGCCTACGTCGCCGCCGAGGTGGCCAGCGCGCTGCACGCGGCGCACACCGCGGTCGACGCGCGCCGCCGCCCGCTGCGGATCGTCCACCGCGACGTCTCCCCGTCGAACATCATCGTCTCGTACACCGGCGAGGTGAAGCTGTGCGACTTCGGCATCGCCAAGGCGACGCTGTCGAAGGTCAACACCAAGACCGGCGTCATCAAGGGCAAGGTCAAGTACATGAGCCCCGAGCAGGCGCTGGGCCGCAAGCTCGACCACCGCTCCGACGTGTTCAGCCTGGGCTCGTGCCTGTACGAGATGTTGACCCGGGTGCCGCCGTTCACCGCCGGCAACGAGATGGACCTGCTGATCAAGGTCCGCGACGCCAAGTACCGGCCGGTGTCCGAGCTGGTGCCGTCGACGCCGCCCGAGATCGAGGCGATCGCCGACAAGTGCCTGACCCGCAGCCGGGCCCAGCGCTACCAGACCGCGGCCGAGGTCGAGGCCGACCTGCGCGCGTTCCTGCGCCGCTACGCGCCGACCTATTCGCGCAGCCACCTCGGCCGCTACGTGCGCAAGGCGTTCGCCACCGAGATCGAGCGCGAGCTGCGCATGCTCGAGGAGTACGTGCTGGCCGACGACGTCTCCGATGACGTCGGCGAGAACCTGATCGCCGGCCGCGCCCAGAGCGAGCCCGACTTCGCGCCGGTGCCGGTGCCGTTCCAGCCGCGCCCGACCGGCACCCACGCCGCCGCGCCCGAGGCCGACGACTTCGCCGACGGCGAGAGCCACACCACCCTGCCCCGCTCCGACAGCGAGGGCCTGCGCTCGGAGACCGACGTCCCCGACCTCCACGCCGCGCAGACGATGATCCTCGATCCCGGCCGGCGGGCGCGCCGCACCTCGGCGCCGCCGCCGCTGCCGCCGGGCCGCCCGACCGGGCGCGCGATGCCGCCGCCGGTGCCGCCGCCGCGGGCCCGCACACCGTCGCGGCCGGCGCCGCAGCCCGATCTCGACTGGGGCGACGAGCTCCACCGCGAGGAGACGATGATCCTCGACCGCGCCCGGCTGCGGCGGCGGTAGCCGCTACTCGAGCGTCAGGTCGACGCCGCCGCGCTCGTCGCCCGGCCGCAGCTCGAGCTCGAGCTGCGCGCGCAGCCCGCCCTTGGTCGCGCGCAGCGTGACCGCGCCGGTCGGCACGTCGCGCAGGCGGAACTCGCCGAGGCTGTCGGTGGTGGCGCGGGCCTCGGCGTCGGCGTCGGCGGCCAAGGTCAGCGCGACCCCGGCGACCCGATCGCCGGCGCGATCGCGGACCACGCCGGTGACCGTCGCGCCGCGCTCGAGCTCGAGCCGCAGATCCGGCGCGGTGATCTGCGCCGGCCGATCGCCGGCCGGGACGGTGACCGCCAGCGAGCGCGCGACGTAGCCCGGCGTCCGCACCGCCAGCGTCCACGCGCCGGGCACGATCGGCGTGAGCCGCAGGCGACCGGCGGCGTCGGTCGACAGCTCGCGCCGCGCCTTGGCCGGCCCGGTGGCGATCACCGGCAGCCCCGGCAGGTTGGCGCCGGTGTGGTGATCGAACACCACCAGCTCGAGGCCGCCGCCCCAGCGCAGCACGACCCGCGCGGCGTCGCCGGTGGTGACCGTCGCGCGCTCGCCGGGGTAGTCGGGGTGCTCGACCCGCAGCTGGATCGGCCCGGCCGGCAGCATCGTCAGCCGGAACCGCCCGCCCGCGCCCGCGACGGTCGCGCGGCCGGCGCCGGCGCCGGCGTCGATCGCGATCCGCGCGCCGACCACCGGCAGGCCGGCGGGATCCTCGACCACGCCCTCGAGCTCGGCGTCGGCGACCACCAGCGTCACGTCGTAGGCGAGGTCGCCGCCGTCGGCCGGACGCTTGACGTCGAGGACGCCGGCGAAGTCGCCGTGGCCCCAGGCCCGGGCGCTCACCGCCTGCGCGCCGGCCAGCGGCCCGGCGCGGTAGCGGCCGTCGGCGTCGGTGGCGACCTCGACCACGCCGCGGCTGCCGATCGGATCGGCCGGGGCGAAGCGCACGATCGCGCCGCCCACCGGCGCGCCGCGCTGATCGCTGACCCGCCCCGCCACCATCGCGCCGCGCGGCAGCACCAGCTCGACGCCGACGACGATCTGGCCCAGCGCCAGCGTCAGCGGCGCGCCGCGGCCGACCGCGAAGCCGGGCGCCTCGGCCACCGGCACGTACGCGCCGGCCGGCAGGCCGGTCAGGCGGAAGCGTCCATCGGCGCCGGTGGTCCAGATCGGGACGTAGGCTGGATCGACCGGCAGCGGCGCCACCGGGGTGTCGGGGTCGAACGCCGGATCGTCGGCGTCGGTCAGCATCGCGACGGTGGTGCGCGCGGCGCCCGGCGGCGGCGCGAACGGGATCGGGCCGAGCAGCACGCCCAGCTCGCCGCGCGAGAGGAACTGCGCGTCGGCGCCCAGCGGCGCCGCGGCGAGCGCCGGCCGCACCGCCAGGCCGAGCGCGCGGCGCAGCTGCTCGTCGGCGCCCGCGGCGCTGACCTCGACGCCGCCCCCGCCGCGCCCGGTGGCGGTCACCACCGCGCCGGCCACCGGGGCGCCGGCGTCGTCGACGACGCGGCCCTCGACGACGCCGCCGGGGATCAGCTCGAGGGTCAGGTCGCCGCGGCCCGGCGTGAAGCTGACGGTGCCGGCGAGCAGCCAGCCCGGCGCCCACGCCGCCGCGGTCCACTTCCCCGGCGGCACGCCCTCGGCGCGGAAGCGGCCATCGCTGTCGGTGCGCACGTGGCGCGGCGCCTCGTCGGCGGCGTCGGCCGACAAGGTCACCGCCGCGGCCAGCCCGGCGCCGGTCTGGCGATCGACGACGCGGCCGAGGACGATCGCCGCCGGCTCGAGCGCGAGGCTGACGTCGGCGAACGGGCCGCGCCCCAGCCGCGGCACCCGCAGCGCGCGCGCCGCGCGATCGCCGCGCCACGCCCACACCCGGTAGCTGCCTTCGGGCAGCTCGGCGAACGTGAAGCGCCCGCTGGCGTCGGTCGCGACCTCGCGCGTGCCGTACAGCGCGTCGCTGTCGAGCGCCACCGTCGCGCCGACCACGGGCTGACCGCCGTCGGTGACCACGCCGGCCAGCGCCACACGGCGCGCCGCGACCAGCCGCATGACGTCGGCCGGCACCGGCACGTACCGCACCTCCGACGTGAAGATCGCCGCGCCCTCCAGCGTGACCCGATACCGCCCCGGCACCAGGCCCTCGAGCTCGACGTGGCCATCGGGCCCGGTCACCGCCACCACCGCCACCGCCGGCGCGGTCGCGCCGACCGCCACCGCCGACTCCGGCACCGCCGTCACCGCCACATCCCCCACCGGCAACCCCGCGCCATCCACCACCAGCGCCACCAAGGTCTCATCGCCCGGCCCCTTCACCGGCGTCGGCAACGTCGGCAGCGCATGCGGCACCAGCGCGCTCCCCGCATCCCGCGCCGTCGCCATCGACGGCCCGATCGCCACCGCCCGCGGCCGCATCCGCCTCACCCCGATCACCGCGATCACCACCACCACGATCAACAACGCCACCAACGCGATCCACCGACGCCGCGACCGCACGATCGACGTCCCCGATCCCGATCCCCCGATCCCGATCCCGATCCCGATCCCGATCCCGTCTCCGTCTCCGTCTCCGTCCCCGGTCCCGTCCCCGTTTCCGTCCCCGTTTCCGTCCCCGTCTCCGATCCCGCGCCCGTCTCCGGTCCCGTCTCGGTCCCCGTCTCGGCCGCGGTCTCAGGCGCGGTCTCGGCCGCGGTCTCGGTCTCGGTCTCCTCGTCGCGCACTCCAGCCATCGCTGCTGCCTATCCTCGCATTGCCCCCGCGTCCGTGCACGCCTCGAGCAGATCGCGCTACCATCGCCGCCCATGGCGGCTGGTCTGTTCGATCACTCCGGTGAGATCCGCGTCACCTCGACCATCACGATGGTCGAGGACGTGCTGGTGACCCTCGGCCACTTCTTGAACGACTGCCGCGACGACGCCGCCGACGCCATGGCCGGCTGGCGGGTCAAGCACGGCTCGGCGACCGTGGAGATCCAGCTGCTCCCCCGCGGCCCCGACACCCACCTGCGGGTGGCCTCGGGTGTGGTCCACGCCGGCGACGGCACCGATCGCGCCGCGCTGTGGCAGGAGCTGCTCAGCCGCAACGCGGACCTGTGCGGCCTGGCGTTCGCCATCCGCGGCGACCAGGTGCTGCTGGTGGCCGAGCGCTCGACGCTCGACCTCGATCGCACCGAGGTCCACGACATGATCCAGCGCACCGCCGCGCTCGCCGACGACGTCGACGACGACCTCGCCACCCGCTACCGCGCCCACCTCGGCGTGCGTTGAGGCCGGCCGCGCCGGCGCGCGGACCTGCGCCCGTCGCTACCGCACGTCGCGGCCGCGGGGGCCCTCGTCGACGGCGAAGCCGACGCACACGTTGGGGCACACGGTCAGCTCCTTGACCTCGCGCACGAGCTTGCCGCTGGAGCCGAACAGCTTGGCGTCGTGGATGACCACGAACTCGACGGGGCCGGACGACGGCTGACACGAGGCCAGCATGCCGACGACCTTGGCGCCGGTGTCGTACTCGATCGCGATGCGATGGCTGATCAGATCGTGGATCTTCGAGTAGTCGGGCATGGCGCGGCGACGTATACCACGACCGCGATGGCGACTGCTCCGACCGAGCTCCTGCTGGTGCGGCACGGCGAGGCCGACTCGAACCGCGACGGCCGCTTCGGCGGCTGGAGCCCGGTGCCGCTGACCGAGCGCGGCCGGGCCCAGGCCGCGCGGGCCGCCGCCGAGCTGGTCGACCGCCGGCCGGTCGCGGTCGTCACCAGCGACATCGTCCGCGCGGTCGAGACCGCGGCGCCGATCTGCGCGGCGCTGGGCGTGACCGCGCGCCACGAGCCCGGGCTGCGCGAGCGCTCGCTGGGGGTGTTCGACGGGCTGGCGTTCGCCGAGGCCGAGGCCCGCTACCCCGACCTGTGGCGCCGGCTGATCGCCCGGGATCCCGACGCGGTGCCGGAGGGCGGCGAGCCCGCGGCCGCGGTGTTCGCGCGGGTCAGCGGGGCGATCGCCCGCATCGTCGCCGACCACGCCGGCCAGCGGGTGGTGGTCGTGACCCACGGCCTGGCGCTGTTCCACGTGTTCTCGTACGTGTGCGGCCTGGGCGTCCCGTCGCCCGACGCGCCGGTGTTCGTGCTCGTCGACAACGCGTCGATCACCCACGTCGAGCACCGGGCCGGCGATCGCTGGCGCATCGTCACGATCAACGACACGGCGCACCTGCGCGGCCTGTAGCCGCGCGCGCCGCGGCTACAGCTACAGCGCCGTGTCGAGCAGCAGCTTGACGCCGGCCGACGGGATCGTCGTCTCGGCCTTGCCGGTGACGTCGCCCGGCTGCTTGCTCATCGCGTCGGAGTCCTGATCGAAGCGCGCCGACACCACGACCGAGCCCGCGAAGCCGGTGCCGCCGATCATCGCCTGGGCCTCGGTGAGCTTGAAGGTCATCGGCCAGGTGCCCGACGCGACCAGCTTGTCGACGGCGATCGGCGCGCCGACGCCCTGCCCGGTGGCGGCGTCGCGGGTGCGCACCGAGATGAAGATCGCGGCGCCGGCCGGGATCTTGGCGCGCAGCGCGTCGGGCGCGTCGATGGTGCCGGCGATGTACTTGTTGGGATCCATCGGGCGCGTGGGGTCGGGCGCGGGCAGGCCCATCTGGGCGACGTCGACACCGCCGCCACCACCGCCGCCACCCCCACCCCCACCACCGAGCGGCGGCGCCCCCGGCACCCCCGCGTGCGGGTCGGCGCCCATGCCGCCGCCACCGATGGGCGGCGCGCCCGGCACGCCGGCGTGGGGGTCGGCCGCCCCCGCAGCGCCGCCGCCGCCGGTGCTCGGCATCGGCACCGACGAGCCAGCGGCCGGCGCTTGCCAGTCGGTGGCCGGCGGCAAGCCGTCGGGCTTCTTCTTGTCACAGCCGCCGAGCAGCGGCACCAGGCACAGGGCGATCGTCGCGGCGCGCATCATCGCCGGCACTCTAGCATCACAGCGCCACGATGGCCGTCAACGCCGCGACCGCGACCGCGCCCACCACCAGCAGGTCGAGCACGCGGCCGTAGCTCTGCAGCCGGGCGGTCCACGGCGCGCGCCGGTCGAGCTCGGCGCACGGCAGCCCGGCGGTCACGACGGCGCGGCGCAGCGCCTCGAAGCGATCCCAGTCGCGCGCGAACAGGAACCACGCCGAGCCCCGCCGCGGCACGAACGCGATCGCGTCGAGGTACACCCGCACCGCGGTGACCCGGCGCGCGTCGAGCCGGACCACCAGCGTGCCCCAGCCCCAGCGGACGCCGTCGGGGCCGACCCCGACCCGAGCCCGCCGCACGGCCCACGCCAGCGCGGCGATCGCGACCGCGGTCACCAGCACGATCAGCCGCGCGGCCCCGTAGTCGGCGGGGGGCTGGCGCCGCGTCAAGAGCGCGGCGACCACCGCCAGCGCCACCGTCCCGACCAGGCCGCGCCCCGCGAGCCGCCGCGGCCCCGGCCGCGCGACGAACCAACCGACCTGAGCGCCGGCCAGGCCCAGCCCCGGCGGGGTGTCGATCGCCGCCACGTTACTCGGCCTCGATCGCGGCGGCGACCCGCGCCGCGACCGCGGCCAGCGCCTCAGGCTCGGTGACCTTGGCGCCGCCGGCCGTCACGTAGAACACGTCGGACACCTTCTCGCCCTCGGTGGCGATCTTGGACACCGAGATGTCGAGGCCGGCGTCGGCCAGCGCCGCGACGATCGCGTACAGGAGGCCCGGGCGATCGCGGGCGAACACCTCGACGATCGTCGCGTCGCTCGACTCGTCGAGATCGAAGCGCACCTCGGTCGGCACCGCCGGCGTCACCCGCGGCGGCAGCCCCGAGCGCGGGCGGCGCCGGGTCACCAGCGCGGCCACCGCGCCCGCGGTCGGCGGCCCGCTCGCGCACAGCTCGGCGAGGTCATCCTCGATGCGCTTCCACCGCGGATCGCCGGCGGCGATCGCCGCGCCGGCCGGGCCGCGCACGACGAACAGATCGAGCGCCAGCGCGCCGTCGGGCGTGACCGCGCGGCCGACCACCGCGCCGAGCACGTCGACCCGGTGGGCCGCCAGCACGCCGGTGATCGCCGCCAGCACGCCGTGGACGTCGGGCGCCACGACGGCGATCTCGCCGACGCCCGGCGTCGGCAGCGCCGTGACCGCCAGCCCGACGGCGGCGCCGTGGCCTTGCACGTGGGCCGCCAGCCGCACGTGGCGCGCCGCCTGCTCGGCGGTGAGCTGCGCCGCGAACCGCGGATCGAGGCCGGCGGCGATCGAGCCGGCGATGCCGGGATCCATCTCGCCGGTCGCGCGCGCGGGCGGCGGGCCGGCCGCGGTGGCCTCGCGCCGCGGGTCGGGCGACGGGCCCTCCGTCGCGAGCCGCTCGCTCGCGCGCACGTACAGCTCCCGCAGCAGCTCGGCCTTCCACGCGGTCAGGCTGTCGGGCGCGGTCATCGCGGTGTCGCACAGCGTCAGCACGTAGAGCGCCGCCAGCCGCTGGGCGTCGCCGACCCGCTCGACGAAGCGCGCCACCACGTCGGGGTCGCTGAGGTCGCGGCGCTGCGAGACGTGGGCCATCGTCAGGTGCTGGCGGATCAAGAACTCGACGGTGTCGGCGTCGCGCTCGTCGAGCCCGAGCCGCCGCGCGACCGCGCCGCCGATCACCGCGCCCTTCTCGGCGTGGCCCTTGCCGTGGGGCTTGCCGACGTCGTGCAGGAGCGTCGCCAGGTACAGCGGCGCGACCCGCGCCACCTGGGCGTAGGCGGTGGTGGCGATCGGGTGGACGTCGGCCAGCTCGCCGCGCGCCAGCTGCTTGAGCATGGCCACCGCGTACAGCTGGTGCTGGTCGACGGTGTAGACGTGGTAGAGGTCGTGCTGGACGCGACCGGCGCACGGCGCCCACTCGGGGATGATCGCGTCGACCACGCCCAGCCGGTGCAGCCACTCCAGCGCCGACGGCTGCGCGCGATCGCGCGGATCGCACAGCGCGTCGAGGAGCTGCCAGCCGGCGGCGCGATCGACGAACAGCGCCGCGCCGGCGGTGACCGCGGCGTCGGCGATCGCGTCCTTGGTCGCCGCCGCCACCGCCAGGCCGTGCTCGACCGCGACCCGGAACGCCCGCACCTGCTCGGCCGGCGCCTCGATCAGCCGCGCCGGCGCGGTCACCGCCAGCTCGCCGTCGATCACCGCGACCACGTCGTCGAGCGTGCGCACCCGCGGCGCCCGCCGCCGCGGCAGCCGGGCCCGGGCCAGGAGCCGCTCGGCCAGATCGCCGATCGCCCGCGCGTGCAGGTAGAAGTCGCGCATCAGCGCCTCGACCGCCGGCGCCACCGCGGCCCGCGACTCGGCGGCCGGCGCCAGCGCCGGATACCACGCCGGCGCGATCGCCTCTTGCAGCTCGAAGGTCAGGTGGTCGTTGGCCCTCCCGACTCGCAGCTGCACCCGCGCCCGCAGCGCCAGCAAGAAGTCGCGCGCGGCCAGGAGCGCCGCGGCCTCGCGCGGCCGGACGTGGCCCAGCGCGGCCAGCCGCTCGATGCTCTCGGCCGGCGACGGCCACGGCGACTCGGCCAGCAGCCAGCGGGCCCGCGCCGCCCACACCGCGATCGCCAGATCGCGCAGCCCGCCGATGCCCTGCTTGAGGTTGGGCTCGAGGCGGTAGAGCGAGTCGCCGAACCGCGCGTGGCGCCGCGCCTGATCCTCGGCCAGCGCAGCGATCAGCCGATCGGCGTCGCCGGCCGGCGCGATCGCGGCCCGGGCCGCGGCCAGGAGCGTCTCGGTCAGCCCGAGATCGCCGACGATCGGCCGCAGGTCGCACAGCGCGGTGGCGGTGGCGAGGTCGTCCTTCGCCAGCTTCGCGCACTCGCGCGGCTCGCGCACCGCGTGGCCGACCGCGACCCGCGCGTCCCACAGCGGGTACAGCAGCCGATCGGCGACCCGCCGCGCCGCGGCCTCGGCCCCGGCGTGGACCACGATGAAGTCGATGTCCGAGTACGGCGCCAGCTCGCGGCGGGCCCAGCCACCGGTCGCCACCAGCGCCAGCGGCGCGGTCTCGCCGCTCATCGCCGCCCGCCAGCGCGCGACAACCGCGCGATCGTAGACGTCGGCCAGCGCCGCCGCCGCCACCGCGCCGGCCGGCGTGGTCTCGAGGCCGGCGGCCAGCTGCCCGCGCACCCGGCCCAGCTCGGCGCGCAGCGCGGCGCCCGCCTCGGCCCGCGCGGCGTCGACGGGCGGCGCGGTCACGGCTGCGGCGTCCGGTACTGTACGACGACGGCGCCGCGGGCCACGCCGTCGGGCGCGACCGTCACCACCCGGCGCCAGCGATCGCGCTTGAGCGCGCCGCCGCCCTCGCCCGCCGCCGGCCGCTCGAACCGCACCACCGCGGCGCCCGGGTAGCGCAGCTCCTCCTCGATCGTGACCTCGACCGGAGCGTCGCCGTGGTTGGCCACCGAGTACAGGATCTCATCGACGACGTGGCGATCGTCGCGGGCCAGCTGGCGCTTGTGGCGATAGCCGATCAGCGTCGCCGAGCTGGCCAGCGGCACCCGCGCCGCGACCGGCGGCTCGAGCGCCGGGGCCGGCAGGGTCGCGCGCACCCGCCGCGTGGCGTCACCGTCGAGCACCACCTCGAGCGGGCCGGCGACGTCGGTCGGCGCCGGCGCCAAGGCCAGCTCGCGCCACACCAGGCCGTGCGATCCGGCGTGCCAGTACTCGCCGGCCGGCGGCTCGTCGGCGCTGCCGAGCGCGCCGCGGTACACCCAGCCGGCCCGGGCCGGCCGCGCGGTGGTGGCGCCGGTGACGACCACCGGCCCGCCGCCGATCGTCAGCTCGCCGCGCCAGGCCTCGGCCGGCGCGAACGGCCCGTCGGGGAGCCCGGCCACCAGCCGCACCGTCGCGGCGCGCGGCGTGGCCAGGCCCGGCGCGACGATCGTGTAGCGCGGAGTCAGCGGCGCCGCGGTGATCGCCGCCTCGCCGCGCAGCTCGACGCGGTAGCTGGCCGACCAGCCGAAACCCGGGCTGGCGTAGCCCAGCCGCACCAGCTGGCGGCCCGGCGCGCCGCTGGTGACGTGGCAGCGCAGCCCAGGGTGATCGTCGTCGAGGCGGATCGCCGCCACCCCGGCCAGCGGCACGGTGCGGGCCTGGCCGCCG
Organism: Myxococcales bacterium; assembly: GCA_016707895.1. Classification (GTDB taxonomy): domain Bacteria; phylum Myxococcota_A; class Polyangia; order Haliangiales; family Haliangiaceae; genus UBA2376. The sequence goes on from JADJGV010000012.1 coordinate 119,756, forward strand.
GCCAGCCCGACGGTCAGCGACCGCGGCCGCGCGCTCACCACCGGTCCCAGCACCCGATCGCCGCCCGACGTCTCCCCGCGCACCACCTGCCCCACCGTCGGCGCGGTCGCGAGCGCCTCGCCGCCGCCGTCGACCAGCGCGCCCGCCTCGACCTCGCCGAGCGCGTCGTCGGCGACGATCGTCACCGGCGCGCCGACCGCGAGCAGCGTCCCCGCCACGACCTCGCCGCCAGCGACCGTCACCTGGACGCCGCGGCCCAGCGCCGCCGGCAGCTCACCGGTGCCGCGGGTCACGCCGGCCGGTCGGCACGCCGACGCGGTGAGCGCGCCCCGGCCGTCGACGGCGGCCAGCACCACCGAGTCCAGCTCGACGTCGGCCGCCACGTCGGGCAGGTCGATCCAGCCGTCCGCCGGCACCGCGATCCAGCGGCGATCGTCGACGAAGGCCCGGCCGGCGCCGGTGGCGCGATCGACGTGGATCGCGATCGCCAGCCCGGGGCTGACCGGCGGCCGCGCGCCGCCGCCGTGGACGCACGCGGCCAGCGCGACCGCGCCGACCGCGAGCCCGCGCGCGCCGCGCACCGTCACTCCTCCGCCGCCACCGTATCGGCGGCCAGCCGCGCGGCGTCGGCGACCGACACCTTGCCCGCCACCACGCCGGCCAGCCCGGCCAGCAGCGGCATCCGCACCCGCTTGCGCTCGGCGAGCCGGAGCGCGGTGACCGCCGCGCGCGCGCCCTCGGTGGGCCGGGTCGTCGCGGCCTCGCCGCGGGCCAACGCCTGGCCGAACGCGTAGTCGGGATCGTCGGCGCTGGCGCCGCGCACCAGCAGGTTGCCCAGCCCCGCCAGCCCGGCGAACGTGCGCGCCTGGCCGCCGGCCGCCTCGAGCAGCCGCGCCGCCTCGGCCACCGCGCGGGTCACCAGCACCGCCCGCGGCCCGACGCCGACCTTGGCGCCGTCGGCCAGCCCGAGCGCGGCGGTGTACGCGCCGGCCAGCGCCGACGCCAGCTCGACGCCGATCACGTCGCGCGAGCCGTACAGCCGCAGCGCCGGCGGCAGGTTGAGCAGCCGGCGCGCCTCGGCGGTCACCTCGTCGAACGCCGACGCCACCACCATCGACGCGAACCGGCCGGCCGCCAGATCGCCGGGCAGCGCCGGCCCGGCCAGCACGCCCGCGCGCAGCACCGGCGTCGCGCGCTCGATCAGCTCGCTGACCCGGACGTCGTCGGGCGCGGCCAGCGCGCCGACCGCGTGCACGATCAGGTGGCTGCCGTCGACCACCGCGCCCAGCTCGATCAGCCGTGGGCCGACGTCGGTCGAGGTCACCGCGATCACCAGGAACCGCGCGGCGGCCGCCAGCTCGCGCGGCGACTCGACGACGCGCACCGCCTCGGGCACGATCACGTCGGGCAGCCGCGGACACCGCCGGGTGGTGGCGATGGCCTGCGCCACCGCCGGCGTGCGGGAGTACAGCACGACCGCGCGCCCGGCCCGGGCCAGCGCCACGGCCAGCGCGGTGCCGAAGCTGCCGGCGCCGACGATGCCGACGGTGTCGCCCTTGGTCGCGGTCACGGCCGCGCCTCCACCGGCAGGTGGGCCAGCCGGTTCTGGTAGTAGTAGACGAGCGGCACGTCGCCGATCCGCACGACGTCGCCCCGGCGCTCGAGCACCGGGTGGCGGTGGTAGCTGCCCAGCGCCCGCAGCGCGTCGTCGAGCGTCGCGGCGTCGCCGGCGCTGGCCACTCGGTGGTGCAACCGCCCGGCGTCGGGGCGCGCCGCCAGCTGCGCGCGCAGCCCGCCCAGCCCGGCGATCACGTCGGCCACCGGCACCTCGCGGCCCGGCGGCAGCCGGGTCAGCCGGTAGATGTCCCGGGTGCCGGCCGCCGCGCACAGCCGATCGAACACCGCGCGCGCCACCACGGTGGTCGCGTGGAACACGCTCTCGCGCGGGAACGCCTGCACCAGCCGCCGGCCCAGGAGGCGCGTGTACTCGGCGTCGCGCTGCTCGTCGGCGCGGAACCGGCCGTCGGCGCCGACGAAGTAGCTGCGCAGATCGACCACCCGGCCGCTGCGATCGCGCGACTGGCCGTCGTCGTCGACGTCGTGGCCCAGCGGATCGAGCGGCCGGCCGAAGCGGATCACCACCGCGCCCTCGTGGACCAGGATCTTGCGCAAGAACTCGACGATCCGCCCCAGCCGCGAGAACTCGTCGTCGGTGATGATGTAGCGGCTCTTGCCGGTCTCGGCCAGGTAGTCCTGGATCAGCGTCTCGGCCTCGAGCACCAGCCGGTAGTTGATCGTCACCGGCACCACGTAGATGCGCTTGTGCGCGCCGCCCGCGGCGGCCAGGTTGCCGTAGGCGGTGACGGCGGTGCCCAGGAGCCCGAGCTTCAGGCTCGGCTCGATGACGTTGGAGCGGCAGCGGGTGCCGCCGGGGAAGAACAGCGAGTGGTAGCCGCTCTCGAGGAGGACCGTCGAGTACTCCTTGAGGATGTCCTTGTACAGCTCGAACCGCAGCCGCCGATCGACGCGGTACGCGCCGAGGTTGTGCATGAAGAACGAGATGAACGGGTTGGTGAACAGGTTCTTGCCGGCGCCGTAGGTCACCGGCGGCAGGCCGGCGCGCTCGAGCGCCAGCCCGATCACCACCGAGTCCATGTTCGACGAGTGGGTCGGGGTGACGACCAGCGTGCCGCGCTCGGCCAGCGCGCGCAGCTCCTCGAGCGGGCCCTCGACCTGGATCCGGCTATCGAGCTCGGCGAGCAGGCCGCCGACGCCGCCGGTCACGCTCTGCATCGGCGCGAACAGGAAGCCCAGCCCCGGGGTCAGCACCTTGGTCGCGAACCGGTACACCCGCGGATCGAAGTTGCCGACGATGTCCTTGCCGTAGTGCGCCACCAGGTGGCGCAGCTCGCCGGCCAGCGCCGCCGGCGACAGCCCGCCCAGCCGCCCGGCCAGCTCGCGCCAGCGCCCGGCGTCCTTGCCCGCCGCCTCGAGCCGCTTGATCTCGCAGACGCAGACGTCGTTGAGCACGTACTCGAGGGAGGCGTCGCCCCCGTCGGCCGCACGCGCGGTGATGCGCTCGACGACGCGGCGCTCGACCTCGCGCAGCACGCGCTCGCGGTCGGCGTTGAAGCCGTCGAGGCGACTGCGGGCCTCGAGCACCGGCCGATCGCTCGCCATGCACTACTCATACACCGGGGCCATCGACTCTGCCGATCGGCGCCCACGCAATTTCGGGGGGCCGGTCGCCCAGCCCCCCTCGCTCCTGGCGTAGGCAGCGAGCCTCCCCCCGGGACGATTTCGTCCATCCCCCCTAGCCGGCCGCCGCGGCCGTGTTAAGGTCGCTCCACGCGCGGCGCTCGTGCTGGGTACGAGCGACGCGACGGATCGCCCGCCGGGCTCCCGGCAGTGCATCCAACCACTCGACAGACCATGGGATTGCCATGGCGGCAGTGGGGCGCGGCTCGAGCATCTGTGGCTTGAGCCGACCCAGGCGAAGGCCAGGATCGATGGCAACGAGCAAGCGGACCAAGACCGGCGCGGCCGGTCCCACCAAGGCAGCCAAGGCGGCGCCCACCAAGGCGACCAAGCCGGCGGCCCCACGCTCGCGCAAGCGCGCCGAGCCGGAACCGGAGCCCGCGCCCGAACCCGTCGCCGCTGCCCCCACGCCGGCGCGATCATCGCGCAGCAAGAAGGCCGCCGAGCCGCCGCCGCCGCCGGCCCCCGCCGCCCCGCCGAGGCCCCGCCTCGCCGAGGTCAACCCCGACACCTTGCTGGCGCTCGGGCGCGAGGTGCTCGGCATCACCGACTACCGCCCCGGTCAGCGCCAGGCCATCGAGCACATCCTCGCCGGCAAGGACGTGATCGCGGTGATGCCCACCGGCTCGGGCAAGTCGCTCCTGTACCAGCTGCCGTCGCTGGTGTTGCCGGGCCTGACCGTCGTCGTGTCGCCGCTGATCGCGCTGATCAAGGATCAGGTCGACAAGATGGTGGCCAAGGGCGTCGCGGTGGTGCGCATCGACTCGACGCTGACCACCCGGCAGCGCCGCGAGATGGACGCGCTGGCGCGCGCGCCGGGCGGCAAGCTGCTCTTGACCACGCCCGAGCGCATGGCCGACCCCGACTTCCGCACGTTCCTGCGCGAGTGCGCCGGGACGATCGGCGTGTCGCGGTTCGTCGTCGACGAGGCCCACTGCGTCTCGCAGTGGGGCCACGACTTCCGGCCGGCGTACCTGTCGCTGCGCAAGGCGCTCGAGGACGTGGGCCGGCCGCCGGTGCTGGCCACCACCGCCACCGCGCCGCCGCACGTCCGGCTCGACATCGTCGAGCAGCTCGGCATCGACACCGCCGAGATCGTCACCACCACCTTCGATCGCCCGAACCTCCACTACGAGGTCATCACGTTCCCGGGCGAGGACGACAAGATCCGGACGCTGGTCACGCTGCTCAAGAAGCTGCCGCGCCCGGGCATCGTCTACTGCGCGACGGTCAAGAAGGTCGAGGAGCTGCACGAGGCCCTGGCCCGCCACGGCATCCCGGTGGCGAAGTACCACGGCCGCCTCACCAAGACCGAGCGCGACGCCGAGCAAGAGCGGTTCATGGCCAGCAAGGACCTGGTCATGCTGGCGACCAACGCCTTCGGCCTCGGCGTCGACAAGAAGGACGTCCGCAACGTCCTGCACTACCACGTGCCCGGCTCCCTCGAGGCCTACGCCCAGGAGGCCGGCCGCGGCGGGCGCGACGGCAAGCCCACCCGCTGCGTGCTCTTGTTCTCGCCCGACGACGTGGCGATCCAGGAGTACTTCCTGTCGGGGACCTACCCGACCCGGCGCCAGGTCAAGGCGGTCTACGACTCGCTGTGCGCCTACGCCAGCCACACCGACGACACGCCCGCCAACGTCGCCAACGTCGCGCTCGGCGCGGGCGTCGGCGCGCAGCGCACCCGCACCGTGCTGTCCCTGCTCAAGGACGAGGGCTTCATCGTCGAGAAGGGCGACGGCGTCTACGAGCTGGCCGACCCGCCGCTGCCCGACGAGCTGCTGATGGAGAAGGCCCGGCAGTACGAGGGCCGCCGCATCGCCGATCGCCGGCGCCTCGACGCGCTGCTCCTGTACGTGAAGGTGCCGGGCTGCCGCAACCAGGCGATCCTCGACTACCTCGGCGAGGCCGGCGCGCCCGCGTGCGGCCGCTGCGACAACTGCCTGCGCTCGCGCGACGCGGCCCTGGCCGCCGCCACCGAGGCCAGCGCGCTCGGCGCGCGGGTCACCCGGCAGCTCGACGAGGAGGGCGCCGGCAACGACAAGCCCAAGCGGATCGTCAAGCACCGCGTGGTGCGCATCGATCAACCGCCGGCCGACGCCATCGCCGCGCCCGCGCCCGCGCCGCTGCCCCCGCCCGCGCCGGCCCCGGCGGTGCGCCGCCGCGCCGCCGAGGTCGCCCCCGCTCCCGTGGTGCGCGCCGCGCCCGCCGCCCCGCTGCCCGCGCCAGCGCCCGCGGTCCGCCGCCGAGCCGCCGAGCCCGCGCTGCCCGCGGCCGCCGCCCCGGCCGCCCGGAGCGCGGCGGCCCCGGCCGCCCCGAGCGCCGAAGCCGCGCCCGCCCCCGCCGTGCGCCGCGCCAAGGCCGCCACGCCGGAGCAGCCGGCCAAGCCCGACAAGCCGGGCGAGGACGACGAGCTCGAGGACGACGACGACCTCGACGACGACGAGCTGGACGATGACGAGGACGACGACGACCTCGACGACGATGAGGACGGCGACGACGACGAGGACGACGACGAGGACGACGACGACGACGATGATGACGACCTCGACGACGAGGACGACGACGACCTCGACGATGATGAGGACGACGACGACGAGGACGACGACGAGGACGACGACGACTACGAGGTGATCGACAAGACCGCCGCCGAGCTGGCCGAGGAAGGCCACGAGAGCGGCGGCGAGATCACCGTGCTGGCGCGCAAGCGGGTGCCCAAGCCGGCCCGCGTGCGCGCCCCGCGGCCCGAGGGCGCCAGCCCGCCGGGGGACGCCGATCGCTCGGCCGCCGCCGAGGCCCGCCGCCGCCGCCGTCGCCGCCGCCGGAAGCGCCGCAGCATGCTGCCCCGCCGGTCGGACTACACGACGCCGGTGCTGACGACCGCGACGCCGCCCACCGACGGCCCGCAGGTCACGGTGCTGCGCCGCGGCGCCGCGCCGCTGCCGGGCGGCCCGGTCATCGAGTACGTGCGCGGCCCGATGCGCATCAACATGGCGCCGGTGGCCTCGGCGGCCCCCAGCGACACCGCCGGCGTGGACCGCGGCCGCGGCCGTCGCCAGAACCGCTTCGACGGTCGAGGCCGGCCGCTGTCGGCCGCCGAGCGCCGCGCCGAGCGCCGCGCCGAGCGGCTCGAGAAGCGCAAGCGCCGCCGGCGGCGGCGCAAGGGCAACGCGCAGCTCGGCCCGAACGCCGAGGTGTCGTTCTTCTCGCCGATCGGCGGGCCGCGCGAACTGCCACCGCCGCCGGCCGAGGCCGGCCCGCGCCCGCCGCCGCCGATCGAGCTCGGCCCCGATGGCCAACCGCTGCCGCGCAAGCGTCGTCGGCGCCGACGGCGCGGCCGCGGCGGTCGGGGTCGCCCCGACTTCCGGCCGACCGACGGAGGGGCGCCACCGGCCGAGGCCGGCGCCGGCGCGCCCCCGGCGCTGCCGCCCGGCGACAGCGGCGACGAGTCGTAGCCCGCGCCTCCGCGCCCCGGGTTACACTCTCGGCATGCTGGCCGAGATCGGGACGATGCAGGTGCGGTCGCGCTCGGCGACCCGCGTGGTCATCGCGATGGGCTGGAGCACCGCGGTCATCGGCTGGGCGGTCCTGGCGATCGCGCTGTCCGCAGCGTTCGCGCTGGCGCCGACGTCGCGCTGGCTGGCGGGCGTGGCCTGCGCCGTGGCGTTCGCCGCGTGGCTGGTCGCCACCGCGCGCCACCGCCTCGAGTTCGACCGCGACGACGGCGTCCTGCGGATCGAGCGCCGGATCGCCGGCCTCGGCACCCGCGCGGTCGTGCCGCTGTTCCACCTGCGCGCCGTCGTGGTGCGCCGCAAGCGCCACGGCGACGGCTTCGTCGCCGCGCTCGAGCGCCGCAACGGCGAGCCGATCGTGATCGACAGCGGCGAGCGCGCGGCGCCGCTCTACGAACTGGTGCGCACGATCGCCGACGTGACCGATCTTCGGCTGGTCTACGACACGACCGCGGCCTCGTGATCGTGACCGCGCCCGCCTGGGCGGTGTAGCCTGCCGGCCGATGCGCCGCTGCCTCGTGCTCACCGTCGTCCTCCTCGGCTGCTCGACCAAGAAGGCCGCGCCGCCACCGCCCGAGGCCGAGGGGCCGCGCGGCACGCTGGTCGGCATCGACCCCGATCGCTGGGGCTGCGAGGTCGTCGCCACCGTCGCCGCCGTCGGCGAGGTCGTGGCCGGCCCGGTGCGCCAGATCGAGGGCTCGCTCGCGCCGCCCCGGGGCGTGCCCAAGCCGTGCAACTACGTCCTCGAGGCGCCCACCGGCGTCGAGGCGTGGACCTGGGACCTCGACTGCCGCAAGGGCGCGCTGGCCACCGCCGAGACGCTGTGGAAGCAGTACTCCGACCAGAACGCGGCGCTGGTGGCCGCGGCGTCCGACGCCGGCGAGGCCGAGCGCAAGGACGACGCCGGGGTGATCCACGCCCCGCCGCCGCCGGCGCAGGAGGTCGCGGTCGGCGCCAAGGGGCTCGACCACAACGGCCAGGCGCTGCTGTTCGTCGACGACGACACCCCGTGCTACGGCCGCATCGTCGGCCCCGACCCGGCGCGCCGGCTCGCGCTCGCGCAGCTGATCGCCAAGAACCTCCGCCCCGCGACCGCGCCGATGGAACCGCGCGCCGCCGGGAAGTAGCCGCCCCCTCTGCCTGGTTGCCCCCCCATGCGCACGCTGCTCCTGTCCGCCGTCCTGGCGCTCGCCGCGACGCCGGCGATCGCCGGCCCCCAGGCCGCCCTGCCGGTCGAGCACTACCGGTTGGCTAACGGCCTCGAGGTCATCCTCGCGCCCGACCCGAGCGTCACCAGCGCGATGGTCGAGGTCTGGTACCACGTCGGGTCCAAGGACGAGGTGCTCGGCAAGTCGGGCTTCGCCCACCTGTTCGAGCACCTGATGTTCGAGGGCAGCAAGCACGTGCCCGAGGGCCAGTTCGACGTGCTGCTCGAGAGCGCCGGCGGCTGGAACAACGGCACCACCAACAACGACCGCACCACCTACTTCGAGCAGGTGCCGGGCAACCAGCTGCCGCTCGCGCTGTGGCTCGAGGCCGATCGCATGGCCGGCCTGTGGGACGCGATGAACGCCGACGTCCTGGCCAACCAGCGCGACGTCGTCAAGAACGAGCGGCGCCAGAGCTACGAGAACCGCCCCTACGGCGTCGCGGCGTTGACGATCCAGCAGGCGCTGTGGCCCAAGGGCCACGGCAACTGGAACCTGACGATCGGCACGATGACCGATCTCGACGCCGCCAGCCTGGCCGACGTCGAGGCGTTCTGGCGCACGTACTACGTGCCGTCCAACGCGACGCTGCTGGTCGCCGGCCGCTTCGATCCCGCCGCGACCCGCGCGCGGATCGAGCGGCTGTTCGGGTGGATGCCGACCAAGCCGGCGCCGGCCGGGCGCACCCTCGACGCGCCGGTCGCGCCGCTGGCACAGCAGGTCGCGCTCGAGGCCACCGACAAGGTCGCGGTACCCAAGGTCATCGTCACGGTGCGCGCCCCCGAGGCCAGCGCCCCCGGCCTGGTCGACCTCGAGGTCGCGACCCAGATCCTCGGCGGCGGCAAGACCAGCCGGCTGTACAAGCGGCTGGTGTGGAAGGACCGGCTGGCCACCGACGCCTACGCGTACCTCAACCCGCAGTTCCTCGGCAGCGAGCTGCAGATCGAGGCGGTGGCGCGCCCCGGCGTGACCGCCGAGGCGCTGCGCGCGGCGCTGCTCGACGAGGTCGCCGCGTTCACCGCCGCGCCGCCCAGCCCGGCCGAGGTCGAGCGCGCGCGCCGGTTGATCGAGGTCGGCCTGCTGTCGACGCTCGAGAACCTGGCCTCGCGCATCAACCAGCTCGCCGACTGGGCCGCGTACTTCGGCGACCCCGACCACCTCGCCGAGACCCAGGCCGCGCTGGCCGCGGTGACGCCGGCGTCGGTGGCCGCCGCCGCCGGGCGCTGGCTGCGCGTCGACGCCGCGGTGGTCATGGTGGTGCGGCCCGAGCCGGCCGCCGCGGCCGGAGGTGCCCCGTGAAGCGCGTCGCCGTCGCCGCGCTCGCGATCGCCGCCTGCTGCCCGACGCCGCCGCGCGCCGCGTCGCCCTCGATCGCCACCCGGCCGCCCCCGGTCGAGCCCGGCCCCACCCAGCCGACGCCGCCGCCGGCCCCGCCGCCGCTCGACTGGAGCGCCGCCGGCGTCGACTGGACCGCACCGCCGCCCGCCGATCCCGAGGTGGCGTTCGCGCCGCCGGTGCCGACCGAGCTCCGGCTCAGCAACGGCGCCCGGGTGCTGGTGGTCGAGAACCATCGCCTGCCGCTGGTCAGCGTGCGGATCGCGATCGAGTCGGCCGGGGCCCGCAGCGATGGCGCCCTGCTCGGCCTGGCCGCGCTGACCGCCGATCTGCTCGACGAGGGCGCCGGCGCCCGCTCGGCGCTCGAGCTGCCCGAGGAGCTCGCGCGGCTGGGCGCGTCGCTCACCGTCGGCGCCGGCGCCGACGCCACCGAGCTCACCCTCGACACGCTGGCCGCGACGCTGGGCCCGTCGCTGGCGCTGACCGCCGACGTGCTGATGCGGCCCCGGCTCACCGCCGACGACTTCGCGCGGATCAAGGCCGAGCGCCTCGCCGATCTCGCGCTGCGCGTCGATCAACCCACCGCGATCGCGCGGCTGGTGTTCAACCGCGTGGTCTACGGTCGCCACCCGTACGCGCCGCCGATCGAGGGCGAGGTCGCGACGGTCGGCAAGATCCAGGCGGCCGACGTCACCAAGTTCTTCCGCGCCCACTACGGCCCGGCCGCGGCGACGATCGTCGTGGTCGGCGACGTGACCGTGGCCGACGCCCGCGGCGCGCTCGAGGCGGCGCTCGGCCGGTGGACCGGCAAGGCGGCCCGGCCCAAGCGCCCGGCCGCGCCGGCGGCCGCCGCGCCCACGCTCGCGTTCATCGATCGGCCCGGCGCCCCGCAGAGCGTCGTCGCGCTCGGCCGGCTCGGCCCCGACGCCACCGACCCGGCGCAGGCCGCGCACGACCTGGTCAACACGGCGCTCGGCGGCAGCTTCGCGTCGCGGCTCAACAGCGCGCTGCGCGAACAGAAGGGCTACACCTACGGCGTCGGCTCGCAGTTCATCCGCAACCAGTGGGCCGGCACCTGGCGGGTGTTCTCGCAGATCCGCACCGACGTCACGGCGCCGGCGATCAAGGACGCGCTGGCGATCATCGCCGCCACCGCCGGCGCGCCGCTGCCGGCCGAGGAGCTGGCCAAGACCAAGGCGCTGATCATCCGCGGGCTGCCGCAGGGCTTCGAGACCAACGCCGGCATCGCCGGCGCCTACCTCGGGCTCGCGCTCGACGGCCGGCCGCTCACCTACTACCGCGACCTCCCCGCGGCGCTGGCCGCGGTCACCGGCGACGCCGGCCAGCGCGCCGCCGCCGCGGCGTGGCACGATCTGACGATCGTCGTGGTCGGCGACTGGGCGGCGGTCGGCGCCGACCTCGCCGCGCTCGGGCTGCCGATCGTGCGCTACGACGCCGACGGCCACGCGCGCCCGTGACCACCGGCGGCGGCGAGCTCGCGGCGCAGGCCCGCCTGGCCGCGCCGCTGGCGGCGCAGCAGGTCGGCATGGTCGCGATGGGCGTGGTCGACACCGCGCTGCTCGGCCGCTTCGACGCCGACGCGATGGCCGGCGCCGGCATCGGCACCGCCCTGCTGTTCGCGCTGTCGTGCCTCGGCATCGGCGCGCTGCTCGGGCTCGACCCGCTGATCGCGCAGGCCATCGGCGCCGGCGAGCGCGCGCGCACGCCGCGGCTGCTCGCGGTCGGCGTGCGCGTGGCCGTGCAGCTCGGGCTGGCGCTGACGCTGGTGGTGCTGGCGGCGCCGGTCGCGCTGCGGCTGGGCGGCGTCGATCCGGCGGTCGCGGGCCACGCGGCGGTGTACATCTACGCCCGCGCGCTGGGCGTCGTGCCGATGCTGGTGCAGGTGGCGCTGCGCGCGTTCTTGCAGGCCCACGGCCACACCCGCCCGATGCTGGTGGCGGCGATCGTCGGCAACGTCGCCAACGCGGTGCTCGACTGGATCCTGATCTTCGGCGACGACGGCCTCGCCGACCTCGGGCTGCCGCGGGTCGGGCTGCCGCCGCTGGGCGCGCTGGGCGCCGCGCTCGCGACCACCGCGGTGACGTTCGTGCTGCTGCTCATCTACGCCCGCGCGATCGCCGAGGTTAGGCGCGGGCTGCCGCCGCCGCTCGCCGACGAGCCGCCCGCCGCGATCCGCCGCGCGATCCTGCGCCTCGGCGGGCCGATCGGCCTGCAGCTGTTCGCCGAGGTCGCGGCGTTCGCGCTGGCCGCGGTGCTGGCCGGCCGGCTCGGCGCGGTGCCAGCCGCGGCGCACCAGATCGCGCTGCAGCTGTCGAGCGTGTCGTTCGCGATCGCGCTCGGCATCGGCGGCGCGGCCGCGACCCGAGTCGGGCTGGCGATCGGCGCCGGCGACCACCGCCGGGCCCGCCACGCCGCGCTGACCTCGCTCGGGCTCGGCGCGATCGTCATGTCGTCGTCGGCGGCGTTGTTCGTGCTGGCGCCCGGGCCGCTGGCCGCGCTGTTCGGCGCCCGGGTCGAGGTCGCCGCCAGCGCGGCGACGCTGGTGCAGATCGCCGCGGTGTTCCAGCTTTCCGACGGCGCCCAGGCCATCGCCGCGGGCGCGCTGCGCGGCGCCGGCGACACCCGGGCCGCGTTCGTCGCCAACCTGATCGGCCACTACGCGATCGGCCTGCCGGTGGCGCTGCTCGCCGCCTTCACGTTCGACCAGGGCGCGCCCGGCCTGTGGTGGGGCCTGACCGCGGGCCTCACCGGCACCGCGATCGCGCTGCTGGCGCGGCTGGCGTGGCTGACCCGCCGCCCGGTCGCGCGGGCGACGATTGGCTGACCGGGCGCGGCCGGCCGATGTTATGAGGCGGGGATGGGACCTCGCCTCGCCGCCGTGGGGATCGCGCTCGCGCTCGTCGCCTGTGGTGACGACGGCGGCGGCGCCCCCGACGCTCGCCCGACCGGCACCGCCCGCGTCACCGTCAGCCGCTACGACCTCGACTTCGATCTCGGCGCCCGCGCCGGCACCGCCCGGGTCACGCTGCGGCTGGTCGACGCCGGCGACTGCGTGCAGCTGTCGTCGCGCAACCCCGGCGTCGATCTGGCGTCGGTGACGCTGGGCGACGCGCCCGCCACCGCCACCACCGACGGCTTCACGCTCACCGCGTGCGGCGCCGGCTGGGCGGCCGGCACCGAGGTCGTGCTCGGCGCGGCGCTGACGCTGGCGCCCGGCACCTGGACGCCGAGCCAGGTCGGCTTCTCGGTCACCAACGACGCCGGCGGCAAGCCGCTGACCTACCTCTTGTCGTGGGTGCAGCAGTGCGATCGCCTGCTGCCGTGCGACGCCAGCCCCGGCGTGTTCGCGCGCTACGCCTTCACGATCCACCACGCGGCCGACACCACCGTGCTGTGCCCGGGCCAGCGCACCGCCGCCGCCGACGTCACGACCTGCGCGTTCGAGCACGACGGCGGCCCCACCTACTCCACCGTCGGCGTGATCGCGTCGCCGTCGTGGACCACCACCGACCTCGGCGACTGGGGCGGCGTCCGCGCGACGCTGTTCGATCGCCCGGGCTCGGGCATCGCGCCGCGGCTCGACGCCGCGTACCACCGCGCCTTCCTGGCGTGGATGGTGGCGCGCTTCGGCCCGTACCCCTACGGCGGCGAGCTGCGCGTCGCCAGCGGCCCCACCTACTGGAGCGGCTTCGAGCACCCCGGCAACATCGTGCTCGCCGACGCGCTCGGCCGCACCACCAACTCGGCGTACACCCGCCCGGTCGGCCACGTCCTCAACCACGAGCTCGCGCACCAGTGGGCCGGCGATCAGACGACGCTCGCCGGCACCTACGACTTCGTCTGGAAGGAGGCGATGGCCGAGTACCTGTCGTTCGCCTACGAGGACGAGACCGAGCCCGCGGTCGCGCTGATGACGGCGCAGGCCTGGAAGAACTTCTCGGTCGGCGCCAGGTACCACCCGGTGCCCGAGGACGCGCCCCGGCCGGCGCTGTTGCAGTACTACGGCGAGGTCTACGGGCCAGGCCCGATGATCCTGTTCCGCCAGCTCGAGGCGCTGACCTCGCGCGCGGCGGTGATCGACGCGCTCAAGCTGGTGCTGGGCCGCCAGCGCGCGCTGTCGGTCGACGAGGTGCTGGCCGCGCTCGAGCAGACCACCGGCCTCGACCTCGATCGCTACGCCGACGTCTGGCTGCGCGGCGCCGGCGCGCCGACCTGGCCCACGTTCCGCGTCACCGTCACCGGCGACGCGCCGAGCCAGCAGGTCACGGTCGACGAGGTCACGCCCGGCGGCGTGCTGCACGGCTGCAACTTCTCGATCGGGCTGCGCGGCGCGGGCGGCGAGACCGCCAAGGCGTGGATCGAGCGCGGCGTCGACGGCGCGGCCACCGTCACCGTGCCCACCGGCGTCGCCTGGACCGTCACCTCGACCTCGCTCGACGTCGACGCGCAGTGCCTGGCGTACCCAGCGGCGGCCGCCGCCCCCGCCGCGCGCCACCCCGACGGCTGGACGCCCTGGCGCCCGTGAGGCGCGTCGCGACGTGCGGTGAAGCTATGCGGGCGTCACGAGTGTGAGCGACCGCACCCGTCGGCGAGGACGCGATCGGTCACGCGCCGGGTAATTCGCCGGCGCCGCGCCTGCGGGTCCGGGCCGATCGTGTACTCTCCGCCGCAATCGGGGGTGGCCGCGCGTAAGCAAGCCGGCTCCCCCACGTTGTGGATGACCGGACTTCGCGCCGGCGATCAATACTGAGAAGGAGCCTGGAATGCGTGCATCGTCTACTCTCGTGACTGTCCTCGCCATGGGCGCGCTCGCCGCGACCGGCTGCGGCAAGGTGCCGGGCATGGGTGGCAAGAGCAAGGTCGATCCCAACAGCTGCGGCAACTACGCGGTCTCGGACGCCGGGCGCAAGCTGCACGGCTTCCTCGAGGCCACCGTGGCCCTCGAGGTCGCCGCGAACAAGGTCGAGTCGGTCGTCAAGGAGAGCTGCGTCATCATGGGCCACGAGCTCAAGATGGCGGAGAGCGACCTGTCGGGTTCGACCGACGCGGTCTGCAACAAGGTGATCGAGAACCTCAAGGCGGGCATGTCGGCCAGCTTCAAGGCCGACGCCAAGCTCGACATCCAGTACAAGCCGGCGGTCTGCACGGTGAACGCCGACATCGCGGCGCGCGCCGCCGCGCAGTGCGAGGCCAAGGCCGAGGCCGACATCGGCGTCACCTGCAGCGGCACCTGCAACGGCACCTGCGACGGCCAGTGCAGCGGCAGCGGCACCGCCGGCACCGGCGGCAGCAGCGGCTCGGGCAACTGCAACGGACAGTGCTCGGGCACCTGCCACGGCGGCTGCGACGGCACCGCCGACGTCAACGCGTCGGCGCAGTGCAAGGCCGAGGCGGAGGTCAAGGCCTCGGTCGACGTCGAGTGCTCCGAGCCCGAGCTGACGGTCAACGCCGACGCGTCGGCGGTGCTCGACACTTCGAAGGCGGAGCTGACCCTGGCCGCGATCCGCAACGGCATGCCGAAGATGCTGTCGATCCAGGCCCGCCTGCGCCCGCTGCAGGCCGCGGCCACCACGTGGGCCAAGAGCGCCCGCGAGCTCGGCGCCGCCAGCGGCGAGCTGGCGCAGTCGTTCAAGGATCAGGCGCTGTGCATCAGCGGCCAGATCTCGGGCGCGGTCGCCGCGATCGCGCACATCGAGGCGTCGATCAACGTCTCGGTGTCGGTCTCGGCCTCGGCCTCGGGCTCGGTCGGCACGAACTGAGACAATAGAGGGTCTTTCGCAAAGACCCTCCCC
The DNA here is from genome assembly GCA_016707895.1 of Myxococcales bacterium. Taxonomy (GTDB): domain Bacteria; phylum Myxococcota_A; class Polyangia; order Haliangiales; family Haliangiaceae; genus UBA2376. The sequence goes on from JADJGV010000012.1 coordinate 134,882, forward strand.
CGGCATTCGCCGGGGCCCCCACCCGAAACGCGAGAGCCCACATCGCAGATCGGGTGGTCGCCACCGGGCGCCGGCAACGGCGCCCGCGTTGCGTTTCGGACTCCGGCTCCGGTTGCGGTTCCGGCCTCCGGACCTGGCGTGCGCAAGGTGGGCTTCAGGTCGGGGGGGACTAACCGATCGATGACGCGCGCCGAGGTAGTCGCTCGCGCCGGCCGGCGGGTCGCCGGTGGACCGGGTGGCGCGCGCGTCGAGCAGGCCGCGCGCGAGCGCTACCGCCGGCTGCGCTGGGCGGTGATCACCGCGCTGGCGGTCGCGACCGCGGCGCTGATCACGCTGGGCGCGCTGCGCCGCGCCGATCGGGCGTGGGCCGCGGCGCGGACCGCGGTGCGCGACCACGCCGACGCCGAGCGGCGCTTCCAGGCCGCGGACGCCGCTCGCCAGCGCGACGTTGCACCGCGCGGCCCACCCGACGGGCCGCTGTGCGAGTGATCACGCGCCCCACGGCGCCAGCGCCGCGTCGTCGATCGCCACCCCCGGTCCCGGCTCGACCGCGGCGCCCGCCTCGAGCGCCGCCGCCAGCGCCGCGTCGACCCGATCGGCGCGCCACGCGACCTCGGCGGGCAGCCGCAGCACCGCGGCGCGCACCGCCACCGCGCCCCGGGCCGCGTGCTCGAGGATCGCGTGGCCGAACACCACCGCCCGTCCACCGACGGCGATCAGGCCGCCCTCGTCGAGCAGCGCCAGCCGGTCGTGGGCCGGCGCCCGGGCCCCCGGCAGCTTCGCGCCCGCGGCGTAGCGCGCGCGCTGGAAGTCGGCCAGCCGCGCCGTCAGCGTGCGCTTGGCCCGCGGGAACGTCGCCCACACGATCGCGTTCCACAGGTCGTGGGCGTTGTCGGCGCGGGTCGGCACGCACCCGGCGTCGGCGATCGCCAGCTCATACGGCGCGGTGGCCGCGTCCTGCTCGACCAGCCGCACCGCGGCGGCGCGCAGCCCGCCGCCCAGCGCGCGATCGAGCTCGGCGACGGTCGGCCACCGCGGCAGCGCCGCCAGCCCCGCGATCGCCGGCCCGTAGGCCGCGAACCGCGGGCCGCTCCACGCGGGTGGCCAGGCCAGCACGCCCCGACGCTACCAGAAGCGATCGTCCCCGAAGTGGCCGCGACACCACGACCCGTGCCATCATCGCCCCGCCGATGCAACGGATCGTCGTCGACGCCATGGGCGGGGATCACGCCCCCGAAGAGATCGTCAAGGGCGCGGCCGAGGCGTCGCTGGCGCTGCCCGACGCCGAGCTGATCCTGGTCGGCGACGCCGAGGTCATCGGCGCGACGCTGCCGCGGCTGCGCCACGACGGCGCCCGGGTGCGCGTGCACCACGCCGCGCAGGTCGTCGAGATGGACGAGAAGCCGGGCGAGGCGCTGGCGGCCAAGCCCGACGCGTCGATCCTGATCGCCGCCGGCCTGGTCGCCGCCGGCGAAGGCGACGCGCTGGTGTCCGCCGGCAACACCGGCGCCAGCGTGCTGGCGTGCGCGCGCGCCTGGAAGCTCATCCCCGGCGTGCGCCGCGCGGCGCTGGCCTCGGTCTACCCCACCGAGCTGCGCCGCGGCGAGAAGAACGATCCGTTCTCGCTGATCCTCGACGTCGGCGCCACCATCGACGCCTCCGCCGAGGACCTGGTCACGTTCGCGATCATGGGCGCGGCCTACGCCAGCCTGGTGTCGCGCAACCGGCGGCCGCGGGTCGCGCTCTTGTCCAACGGCACCGAGGCCGGCAAGGGCCCGGCGGCGGTGGTCGAGGCCCACCAGCTCTTGCTCGAGGCCACGCAGCTCAACTTCATCGGCAACGTCGAAGGCCTCGACATCCCGCGCGGCGTCGCCGACGTGATCGTCTGCAACGGCTTCGTCGGCAACGTCGTCCTGAAGATGCTCGAGGGCGTGTCCGAGACCGTGGTCCGGCTGGCCCGCTACGCGCACAAGGAGAAGCTCACCTGGCGCATCGGGCTGATGGCGCTGTCGAGCGCGCTGGCCCAGCTCAAGGCCGTGACCGACTGGCAGCAGTACGGCGGCGCGCCGCTGCTCGGCCTCGAGCACCCGTTCATCAAGGCCCACGGCCGGTCGACCGCACCGGCGATCACCAACGCCATCAAGGTCGCGGCCAAGGCCTCGGCCGGCGACCTGTGCGGCCACATCGGCCGCGGCCTGGCCGAGCTGTCGGCGCGCCGCGAGGGCAGCGCGCCGTGACCGCCCCGCGCCACGTCTTCCGCTGGGATCTCGACAAGACCTACCTCCGCACCGAGTTCGACAGCCTCGGCGATCTGATCAAGAGCGCGATCGAGACCGCCGCCGACAAGCAGGCCTACCCCGGCGCCACGGCGCTGTTGCGGACGCTGTCGACCACCGACGGCTACAAGGTGTGCATCGTCAGCGGCAGCCCGACCCAGATGCGGACGGTGCTGGCCGCGAAGCTGGCCCTCGACGGCGTCACCTACGACGAGTTCGTCCTCAAGGACAACGTCCGCAACATCCTGCGTGGCCGCTTCCGCGCGCTGCGCGCCCAGATCCCGTACAAGCTGCCGGCGCTCCTGGGCAGCCGCGGCGGATCGCCGCCCGCGCCGGCCGAGACGCTGTTCGGCGACGACGCCGAGGCCGACGCGATCGTCTACTGCTTGTACGCCGACCTCCTCGCCGGCCGCGTCGATCAGGACACCCTCGCCCGCATCCTGTCGTCGGCGCGCGCCTACGACGACGAGGCGGCGCGCACGCTGGCGCTGGCCCGCCAGGCGCCGAAGGGCGACGTGGTCCGGCGGATCGTCATCCACCTCGACCGCCGCTCGCCGCCCCTCGGCTTCCGTCAGTTCGGGCCGCGGCTGGTGCCGGTGTTCAACTACTTCCAGGCGGCGCTGGTGCTGTTCGCCGACGGCGTGCTCGACGCGCGCCAGCTGTTGTTCGTGGCGTTCGAGATGCTCGACTCGGGGCAGTACCACCTGGCGACGCTCGCCAACTCGCTCCAGGACCTGATGCGCCGCAACCGCCTCGGCAGCGACACGGTCCTGCGCCTGGCCGACGAGGTCGGGGCGATGACCACCGGCGGCCTGTTGTCGGCGCGTCCGGATCTGCCGCCGTTCGCGACCATCGCGCGCGCGTTCACCGAGCGGGTGCGCGAGCTGCGCGGCGCCGCGCCGGTGGCGTGGCCCACCGACCCCGAGCCCCTCGACTACGTGTCGCTGGTCGATCACGAGCACGATCACCGACGCGCCCGCCGCCGCCGCGGGCACGGCTGATTCGCTGATCGCCGTTGATCAGGCCTGGCCGGCATCGATCAGGGGCCATGTCATCCCGAGTAAGACGGCGGCTCACCACGTCGCTCGCGCGGACGGTGTTAGGATCGTCGTCGTGGTCGCCGCCGACGTCGCGCCGCTGGTCCTCGGCGATACCGTGCTGGAGCGGTACCGGACCATCGAGCTGATCGCCAAGGGCGGCCACAGCGTGGTCTTCCGCGGCCGGGACGAGCGGCTCGAGCGGCCGGTGTGCATCAAGGTGTTCACGACGGTGCCCGGCGACGCGGGCATCGCCCAGACCAGCTACGAGCACTTCGTGCAGGAGGCGTTCGCGCTGTCGCGGCTGACCCACCCGCACACGCTGCGCATCTACGACTTCGGCCACCTCGGCGAGGCCACGCCGTTCCACGTCTCCGAGTACATGAACGGCGGCACGCTCACCACCCAGGTCAAGGAGCACGGCCGCCTCGACGCCGCCGAGACGCTCAAGGTCACCCGCGCGATGTGCGACGCGCTGGCCGAGGCGCACTCGCTCGGCATCGTCCACCGCGACGTGAAGCCCCACAACATCCTGTTCGCGATGGTGGGGACCGCGCGGCTGGCCAAGCTGGCCGACTTCGGCGTCGCCAAGTGGCACGAGCACGCCACCGCCAGCGCATCGAGCTCGGCGGCCCGCGCCGGCGACACCCAGGTGGTGTCGGGGCAGCGGATGGCGATGTACTCGCCGAGCTGGGCCGCGCCCGAGCAGCTCGCCGGCCAGGGGGTCAGCGCCGCCACCGACATCTACTCGCTGGCGCTGGTCGCGGTGTACATGCTCACCGGCCGCGCGATCTTCGCCGACGACGATCTCTACGAGGGCTACCGCAAGCGGCGGCGCTCCGACGAGCTGGTCGCCGAGGCGCTCGCCGCCGTCGAGCTCCCGGCCGCGGCGCGCGACCTGCTCGCGCGCGCGCTGCGCTTCCACCCCGACGAGCGCCCCGACGACGCCACGCTGTTCGGCGTCGAGCTGGCCGAGGCGTTCGAGCCGATCACCGGTCCGGCGGCGCGGCTGCCCGAGGCCACCGGCCGGGCGCCGTCGCCGGTCGAGCTGGTGCCCTCGGCCGAGCCCGCGCCGGCGCGGCCGAGCCGCCCGCCCCCGACCCGCCGCCTCACCGTCGGCGCGGCGTTCGAGGTGGCCAAGCGCCGCGGCGGCTTCGCGGCCATGACCAACGGTCAGGTCGACGTCGCCGGCCTGGGCGGCACCACCCGGGTGCGGGTGACGCTGCTGCCGCCGACCGGCGGTCGCCGCCAGGTCCACCTCAAGGGGCTGTCGTCGTTCCTCGGCAAGAAGGGCGGGCGCCCGTCGGTGGCGGTCCAGCTCGACGGCGACGCCATGCTCGACCTCTACGGCCGCGGCAACGTCGCGACCGGCCGGCTGCGGGTGTCGTTTGGCACCCCGGCCGCGGGCCACACCGTGTTCCACTTCGGCGACGAGTCGGTCGCGGTCGGCCTCGACGACTGCCCCGACGCCGTGCTGGTCGACTTCGGCGGCGGCGCCGAGTGCGCGCTGGTCTACAGCCCGGTCTATAATCCCACGGCCGATCAGCGTCGCCGTCGACGAACCTAAGTTCACGAGCCGCGGCTCACCAACCCATGGCCCCTAGCTCTCCTCCCCCACCCCCTGGCGCGCCGCCGAGCGGCGGGCCGCCGCGTGCCGGCGCCACCGCGCCGCCGCCGGTGTCGGGGCAATACGCGGTGTCGTCGACGCCGACCTTCGAGGAGTACGACGACCGCACCTCGCCCGGCACGCCGCTGCCGCCGGCCGCGATGCCGGCGACGCCGTACGTGACCCGGTCGCGGGTCTACGCCTTCGTCGTCGACGACCAGGGCCTGCCGATCGAGCTGGGCTCGGGCCGCTTCGCCAAGGCCTACCTGGGCGAGGAGCGCTGGGTCGAGTCCAAGACCACGCTGCGGCGCCCGATCGCGATCAAGGTCATGCAGAAGGGGGTCTCCGCCGAGGACCAGATGCGGTTCCAGATGGAGAAGGAGATCCTCGAGCGGGTCCAGGGGCACCCCAACATCATCGAGCTGCTCGGCTCGGGCGAGGGCGACAGCGCCGGGTTCATCCCGCCGGCGATCCGCGACAAGGTCGAGAACGACTTCATGGTGCTCGAGCTGCTCGACATGTCGCTCGAGGAGCGGCTCAAGGGCGCCCGACAGAAGCGCCGCCGCGACGACCTGCTGGCGGTGCCACTGCGCGAGCGCATCTTCCGGGTGCTCGAGTACGTCATCCCGGTCGCCACCGCGATCGAGTACGCGCACCTCGTGCGCGACACGGTCCACCGCGACATCAAGCCAGCCAACATCCTGATCAAGCTGCCCGACCCCAACCTGCGCGGCTCGCAGATGACGGTCAAGCTGGCCGACTTCAACGTCGGCAAGGTGGCCGATCCCGACGTCGACCTGTCGATGACCCGGTTCCAGGCGGTGCCCGGCACGTTGTTCTTCCAGAGCCCCGAGCAGGAGATCAACACCTTCGACGTGCTGTGCAACGCCACGCAGGGCTCGCCGGAGATCGAGTTCTTCGAGGACTTCTATATCGACATCTATGAGAACGACGTGTTCTCGCTGTTCAACCGCCCCGAGAACTACCTGATCGTCGGCGCCGACCGGGCCCGCAAGAAGATCCTGCTCAACCGCCCGTTCGCCGAGCCCAGCGAGACCAACGTCCGCGGCCGCGTGGTCAAGAGCGTCGGCCGCCCGGCCGACATCTACTCGCTGGGCGCGCTGTTCTACTACCTGGTCAGCGGCGCGTACGCCAACCCCAAGAACCTGTCGGACGCGTTCCGCAAGTTCGTCGAGTACGACAAGAAGGACGAGACCAACACGGTCGCCGGGTACGTCGAGCACGAGTACCGCACCATCGCCAACCTGCGGGCGCCCCGCGCCGACGGCCAGGCGGTCGAGCTGGCCCCCGAGGATCGCTTCTTCTCGTACAAACACTACCTCGACGGCAACAGCGAGCTGATCGACCCGACGATCCTGATCATCATCGCCAAGGCGATGGTGCGCAACAAGCCCGACAGCTACTGCGCGTCGTGGGACCTCCGCACCACCGGCATCTCGCAGATGGTCCACGACCTGTTCTCGCTGTACGTCCACTTCGGCGTCGACCCGTCGGCCCGCCTCGCGTACCAGAACGAGAACTACGCCGCGCCGAAGAAGCCGTCCGGCATGCGGCGCGCCTGGGACCGCCTGTTCAGGAAGTAGCGGGGGGACCGGCGGCGGGGCCGAAGGCGGCCTCGAGGCGGGCCGCGGCGGTGGCCGCGCCGTCCTCGACGCGGGCGGCCTGCCCCAGGGCCTCGGCGCGGGCGGCGATGGCGGGATCGCCGAGCACGGCCCGCAGGCGGCGGGCGAGACGGCGGACCGAGACCTGGCGCGCGCGCAGGGGGCGCGCCGCGACGCCGTGCCGGTAGAGCTCGTCGGCCCAGTAGTACTGGTCGACGGCGTGCGGGATCACGATCGACGGCCGGCCGGCCCGCAGCGCGGCGTGGCTGGTGCCGGCGCCGCCGTGGTGGATCACCGCCGCGGCGCGCGGGAACACCGCGGCGTGGGGGGCGCGCGCGATCACCAGCGCGTGGGCCGCGGCCGGCAGCGCCGCGCCCGGCGGCGCCTGGATCACGCAGCGCGCCTCGACCTCGGCGCAGGCCGCGATGGTCGCCGCCGCGGTGGCCCCGGCGCGCTCCGGATCCAGCGCGGCCATGCTCCCGAGCGTGAAGAACACCGGCGGCGGGCCGGCGGCGACGAAGTCGGCCAGCGCCGGGGGCACCGGCTCGGCGGTCGCCGGCAGGGCCAGCTCGCCGCTGACCGCGATCGCCGCCGGCCAGTCGTCGGGGCGCTGCAGCAGCGCCGGCGACATCGCCACCAGCACCAGGCGCGCCTCGGCCACCAGGCGCCGGGTCACGTCGGCGACCGGCGGCGCGCCGCGCGCCGCGCGCACCGCATTCACCCGCGGCGCGATCATGCGATCCATCACCCGCCGCGCCAGCCCCCACAGCGCGCGGTTGCCCCAGGCGCCCAGGTGCGGCGCGCCGATCGGCGGCATGCGCCGGGTCTCGAACATCGGCGCGAACGCCACGCACGCGTACGCCTGCCCCGCCAGCGTCGCCGCGGTCACCGCCGGGTGATCCATGACGTGGACCACCGACGCGTCGGCCCACCGCACCAGCTCGTCGGCCGCCGCGGCGATCTGCTCGGCGACGGGGTCGAGCGTGTCTTCGAGGATGACCCGCAGCTGCGTCAACGCGTTGCGCCGGCGGAAGTTGGCGCGGGCGTGCGCGAGGATGGTGGCGTGGTGGTCGCGGTAGTACGCGGCGGCGATCGGCTCGTCGGCGACGCCGGCCGCCCGGGCCAGCGCGCCGAGATCGGCGCCGTCGACGCACGCGTAGGCCACGCGCACCTGGTGGCCGCGCGCCACCAGCGCCGCGGCCAGCGCGAAGAACGGTCGGATGTCACCCTCGGTGCCCCAGGTGTGCAGCGCGAGCTTCATGGTCTCGATGCGGTCCGATGCCGCGCGGCCCTGCGTCGTCGCAACGCACCGCGCCGTCCGCAGGGGCGGCTCAGTCCTCAGGTGGGTACTACGTGCTCCGCACCCGGGCTCACCGCGTGAGGTCTAGCTGGACCGCGCGAGGAGCCTCGCCCGCAAGGCGCCGGGGGGGGCCCACGCCGGAGCGTACGTCGGTACGTGAGGACGTGGGGGGGACCCGGCAACGCCGCGGGCGAGGCCCGCAGCCGGTCCCCCCGCTGAACCTACAAACCCGCGCCGGTCGGGTTGTCCGTGCACTCGAACAGGTTCGATCCGGTCGCCGGGTAGCGGTAGAGGCCGGCGAAGCACATCTCCGAGTCCGAGCTGTCGCCGAACGGGACCGCCGCGCCGGTGGTGTTCTCGTAGGTGCACTCGACGCGGATCTGATCGCCGCCCACCAGGTTCACCTCGGGCGTCTGCGCGAAGAAGTCCTGCTCGCCGAACGCGAACGCGCCGTCGTGCAGCACGGTCGGGGTGCCGCCGCGGATCACCGACACCTTCTGGTGCGTGGCGATCTGGTGCATGTGCGGCCACAGCGCGAACAGCTGGTAGTTGCGCCCCGCCGCGATCGTGCAGCCGCCGGTGACGGTGTACGGCGCCGGGTTGGCGGGGATCTGGAACAGGAACTTCCCGGCGAACACGAACTCGGCGAGGTTGGCCGGCGCGGTCGGCACGGTCTTGACCAGGATGCCCGAGTCGCCCGTGATGGGCTGATCGCTCGTGTTGTACAGGTGCAGGTTGAGGTGGACCTGCTCGCCGGCGGCGACCTTCACCGCGACGCCGGCCGGCAGATCGTAGTCGGCGGTGCCGACGCCCGACGCGAACAGCATCTTCAAGCCCAGCGTGCCGACCGAGCAGTCGTACTCGCCGTCGGGCCCCTGGGTCCGGCCGTTGGTCGCGATGCTCAGCACGGTGTGGTGCGTGCCCTGCGGCGCCTGCGCCCGGAAGCCGGTGATGAAGACGTCCTGGGTCATCGTCAGGCGCACGCACTTGTACGTGTCGGGCTGGCCGCCCGGCAGCGTCCAGGTGCGCCCGATCAGCCGCGTGAAGCCCGCGGGGATCGCGGCGTCGATCCCGGCGCCGCCGTCGGGATCGCCGCCCGGTGCGTCGACGCCACCGCCGCCGCTGTCACTGCACGCCGAGACCAGGGCCAAGGTAAGGAGCGGAGCGAGCGCGCGGCTTGACTTCATGAAGGCCGAGTGTACGCGATCGCCGCGATGCGCGTATGATCGACGTGGCTCGCAACCGGCTCGCGTTTCGGCTCGCCCCAGGTGGGACACTCTCCCACGAGGACACCTCGCCCGTGACGTCCCGCTCCCCAGCTCCTGCCCGGGTCTCGCCCGCGCTCCGCGCGAGGGGCTGACGTGCCCGACGACCTGAAGAACGTGATCGTCTTCACGCTGGCCGGCGTCCGCTCGGCGGCCGAGCTGCGCTGGGTCCGCGAGGTCATCTCGCTGGGGTTCGTGACCTCGGTGCCGACGGCGCCCCCCGGCATCGCCGGCGCGTTCAACCTGCGCGGCCACCTGGTCCCGGTGCTCGACATCGCCGCGCTGGCGCGCGCCGGCCACGGCGCCAGCCCGCGCCAGGGTGACTCGGCGCTGCTGGTCGAGATCGACGGCGTCAGCGCCGCGCTGCGGGTCGACAAGGTCGAGGAGGTCGCCACCCTGCCCGCCGCCGACGCCGGCGCCGTGCTCGACGGCCGCGGCCGGCCGGTGCCGCTGATCGATCCCGCGGCGCTGGTGCGCCAGGCCATCGCCGACGCCAACGCGGTGCGCGGCGACGACGACGACGCGCCGGCCCAGCCCACGCCGCGCGATCCCACCACCGGCGCGCGGGTGCGGCTCGCGTTCGACGGAGACACCACGCTTGGCTGAGCGCGACCTGCTGGCCGACTTCGATCCGGACGAGCTGGCGATGCTGCGCCAGCTGTTCCGCGACGAGGCCCACGAGGCTCTCGAGCAGGTGACCGCGCGCGCCCAGGGCGCCGGCGCCGGGTCGCTCGAGGCGGTGCTCGAGATGATGCGCACCACCCACACGCTCAAGGGCGCGGCCGGCACGGTCGGCCTCGACGCGGTGGTCGAGCTCACCCACGCCCTCGAGGGCGCGCTGGCCGCGGTGCGCAACGGCCAGCGCCCGTGGACGCCGGCGTTCGCCGACGCGGTGGTCGAGATCGTCGACGGCCTGCGCGCGCACATCGACGCCCACGCCGATCCGGCGGTGGCGGCCGCGCTGGCCAACCGGGTCCGCGAGCTGCTGGCGCCGTGGGCCGAGCTGCCGCGCGGGCGGCGCCCGCCCCGCGACGACGACACCGGGCCGACCCGCGCGCTCGACGGCGACGGCACCGTCGTCGACGAGGTCGACGCCACCGCGACCGGCGGCGTCACCAACCCCGACCTGTCCGGCTCCCACGACGCCCGCACGCTGCTCCGGGTCGAGCCCGAGCGCGTCGACGAGCTGATGTCGGCCGCCGGCGAGCTGCTGTTCGATCGCAACCGCATCGAGCGCCGGGTCCAGCTGCTGCGCACGCTGACCCGCGACCTCGGGCGGGTGCGGCAGGAGCTGCGCGATCAGCTGGCCGGCGCCGGCTCGCCCGCGCTGGGCGCGATCGAGGGCCAGATCGCGACGCTGTCGACCCAGCTGGCCCAGACCAGCGCGGCCTTGCTCGACGAGACCGAGGCGATGCGGCGCACGCTGGGCGATCTGCAGCGCGGCCTGACCCGGGTGCGGATGCAGACCGCGCGGGCGCTGTTCGCGCAGCTGGCGCGGGCCCTGCGCGCGGCGTCGCGCGCCACCGGCGCCAAGGTCGAGCTGCGCACCCGCGGCGAGGACACCGAGTTCGACAAGACCGTCGCCGAGAAGGTCACCGATCCGCTGATCCAGATCCTGCGCAACGCGGTGGCCCACGGCATCGAGCCGCCGGCCGAGCGGGTGCTGCGCGGCAAGGCCGCCACCGGGGTCATCCAGATCGCGGCCCGGGCCGAGGGCAACCTGGTCGTCGTCGAGATCGCCGACGACGGCCGCGGCGTCGACGTCAAGAAGCTGCGCGAGCGGTTGGTCGAGCGCGGCCGGTGGACCGCGGCCCGGGCCGCGCTGGCCAGCGACGACGAGGTGGTCGCGGCGCTGTTCGACCCCGGCGTGTCGTCGCGCGACGAGGCCGACGAGCTGGCCGGGCGCGGGGTCGGCCTCGACCTGGTGCGCGAGACGATCGCGCGGCTGGGCGGCGAGATCCGGATGTCGTCGACGCCGGGCAAGGGCACGACGTTCACGCTGCGCCTGCCGGTGTCGACCGCGGTCACCCACGCGATGCTGTTCAAGGTCCACGGCCAGGTCTACGCGCTGCCCAACGCCCAGGTGATCGACGTGATCACCGTCGACGCCGCCAGCGCGACCTGGCCGGTCGGCGGCGAGCGGGTGCCGGTGGTCGAGCTGAGCCGGCTGCTCGCCACGCCGGGCGCCACCGGCGACGGCCCGGCCCGCCGGCCGGCGGTGGTGGTGGCCTACGCCGACAAGCGCCTGGTGTGCTCGGTCGACAAGGTCATCGGCCCGCGCGAGATCGTCGTCAAGCAGCTGGGCCCGCTGCTCGCCCCGCTGCCGCTGTACGCCGGCGCCACGATCAGCGGCTCGGGCAAGGTCCAGCTGATCCTCGACCCGGCGGCGCTGGTCCGCACCGCGTACCCCGGCCACACGCTGACCGATCCCGCGATCGCCGAGCCGGTCCGGGCGTCGCTGTCGGGCCGCGCGCTGGTGGTCGACGACTCGCGCGCGATCCGCGAGGCGCTGATGTCGATGCTGGCCCGCGAGGGCTGGATCGTCGACACCGCCGAGGACGGCGTCCGCGCCTGGGGCCTGGCCCAGGAGCTCCACTACGACCTGATCGTCACCGATCTCGAGATGCCGCGGCTGGGCGGGCTCGAGCTGATCGGCAAGCTGCGCGCCGATCGCCGCACCGCCCAGACGCCGATCGTGATCGTGTCGTCGCGGGTCAGCCCCGAGCACCGCCGCCGGGCCCGCGAGCTCGGCGTGCGCGGCCTGATCGCCAAGCCGGTCACCCGGCGCAAGCTGCTCGAGGTGCTGTACGCGGACGGGCGGTAGCCCGCGCAGCTACGTCGACGCGCAGCGGTCGGCGCGCCCGGCGTCTCGCGTCCTGGTGGGTCCTGGTGGGAGGCTCGGCGGGGACCAGGCCCCGCCGAGGGAGGCGCGGCGACGCACCTCCTGAAACTCAGCCCTCGCCGGCCGCGAACGCGACGACCTCGTCGATCGTGCGCGCGCCCAGCACCAGCATCGCCAGGCGATCGACGCCCAGCGCGATGCCGGCCGACGGCGGCAGGCCCTCGCCCAGCGCGGCCAGGAACCGCTCGTCGATCGGGTACTGCGGCAGGCCGCGGGCCCGCCGCACGCCGAGGTCGTCCTCGAAGCGTGCCCGCTGCTCGATCGGGTCGGTCAGCTCGCCGAACGCGTTGGCCAGCTCGACGCCGCCGACGTAGGCCTCGAACCGCTCGGCCACCGCCGGGTTGCCGGGCTTGCGCCGGGCCAGCGCGGCCAGCGGCGCCGGCCAGTCGGCCAGCAGCACCGGGCGATCGATCGCCGCCAGCGCCGGCTCGACCCGCTCGACGAACGCGGTGAAGAACACGTCGTCCCAGTGGCGCGCGGTGCCGGGGTCGATGCCGGCGGCGCGCACCGCCTCGGTCAACTCGGCGACGCTCTCGTCGCCGCGCACCGCCACCTTGGCGTGGTCGTACATCGCCTCGGCCACGGTCAGGCGCAGCCACGGGCCGTCGACCGCCAGCTGCTTCCCCTGCACCGTCACCTGGGGCCGGCCGTTGACCGCGGTGGCGACGTGGGCCACCAGCTGCTCGGTGTCGCGGGCGATCGCGTCGAGGTCGTCCCAGGCCCGGTACCACTCGAGCATCGTGAACTCGGGCTGGTGGTGGTGGCCGACCTCGCCGGCGCGGAAGCACTTGCACACCTGGTAGATGCGCTCCATGCCGCCGGCCAGGAGCCGCTTCATCTGGTACTCGGGCGACGTGATCAGGAAGCCGTTGCCGGCCGGCACCGCCGCCAGGTGGACCTCGAGCCCGGGGGCCGGCACCACCAGCGGCGTGTCGACCTCGACGAACTCGCGGCTGGCGAAGAACTCGCGCAGCGCGGCCATCATCCGCCCCCGCGCGGCCAGGTTGCCGCGCCGGCTCGGCGGCAGCCGCGCCACCTCGGAGCCGCGCGGCGGGTACTCGGTGCGCGGGTACTTGCGGACCCGGCGCAGCGGCAGGCCGGCGCCCTCGAGCTCGACCAGATCCCCGGGCTGGGCGGCGCCCGCGTGCTTCACCCGGACGTCGCCGCGGGCGGTGCGCACCAGCGCGTCGTCGCCGTCGCGGGCCACGACCCGCCCGCGGATCGCACTCACTTCTTGTTCACGCGCTCGACGTACTCGTGGGTGCGCGTGTCGATCTTGATCATGTCGCCGATGTTGATGAACAGCGGCACCTGCACCGAGCCGCCGGTCTCGACGGTCGCGGCCTTGGTGACGTTGCCAGCGGCGGTGTTGCCGGCGACGCCCGGCTCCGAGGCGGTGACCTCGAGCAGCACGAAGGTCGGCAGCGTGACATCGACCGGCCGCTCGTTGAAGAACAGCACGGTGCACGGCAAGTTGTCCTTCATCAGGTCGGCGGCCTCGCCGATCATCTCGGCGCGGACCTGGACCTGCTCGAAGCTCTTGTCGTCCATGAACACCAGGTCGTCGGCCTCCTTGTAGAGGTACTGCATGGTGCGCTCTTCGACGTTGGCCGGCTCGAGCTTCTCGCCCGAGCGGATGTTGCGCTCGATCACCGCGCCCGACAGCAGGTTCTTGAACCGCGTGCGGGTGAACGCCGCGCCCTTGCCCGGCTTGATGAACTGGAACTCGACGACCGTGTACGGGTTGCCATCGAGGAGGACCTTGAGGCCCTTGCGGATATCGGAGGTGTCGTACATGGCGGCGTCCTTCTGTCACCCCGGGCTCCGAGGCGAGGCCGCTCGTTTACCCGACCGACCACGCCCGTGTCAAACCCGCCCGCCGCCTGCGGTCACTGCATCTTGGCGTTCAGCTTGGCCGTCAGATCCACCGAGGCGTCCACCCACAAGGTCGCGCTCTGGTCGAGGACCATCATGACGCCCTCGTCCTTGGCGATCTGCTCGATGATCGGCCCGGCCTTCTTGAGGACGTCCTGGACCAGCTTGGTGCGCTCGCCGGCCAGATCCCGCTCGAGCTTGACGTAGACCTGCTGCAGCTCGACGAACTGCTTCTCGAGGACCTTCTTCTTCTCGGCCAGGACGTCGGGCTTGAGCACCGCCGCCTGCTTGTCGAGCTCGGCCGCGGCCTTCTGCAGGTCCTTCTGCCTCTTGTCCAACTCGGCCTGCTTGGCCTTGCGGGTCTTGTCGAAGGCCTCCGAGGCGCGCTTGCCGACCGGGGTGTCGTACAGGGTCTTCTCGAGGTCGATGACGCCGATCTTGCCCGGGGTCGGCGCGGCGCCGACCAGGCCGACCATCGGCGCCGACACCAGCCCGATGCCCAGCGCGATGCCCAGGGCGGTCAGAAACGAACCAGACGACGTGCGAGCCATACGATTCCTCCGGGGCTGGTACTACGCGGCAAACCGCCTGCGGTCAAATCCGACGTGCCAGCCGCGCGGGGTATTCACGCCGGACGCGGCGGCCCCGACTACAGGAAGTTGCCGATGGTGAACTCGAAGACCAGCGGGTCCTCGCCGTCCTGGCGGTCGAGCGGGATGCCCCACTCGAAGCGCAGCGGGCCGATGGGCGAGAACCAGCGGAAGCCGAAGCCGACCGACTTGCGCAGGCCGGTGGTGATCGAGTCGGGGAACCGGAAGCACGGGTCGTACTTCGGCGAGACGTTGGCGCTGACGCTCGACAGGCCGCTGCAGTAGCGGGCCTCGAGGTTGTAGGCGTTGCCCATGTCGAAGAACACCACGCCCGAGATCGCCAGCCGCTTGATCAGCGGGAACTCGACCTCGCTGTTCCAGATGAGCTGCATGTTGCCGCCCAGCGGCAGCTCGGACTGCGGCCGGGTCGGATCGATCGCGGTGCGCAGGCGGGGGCCCAGCGAGCGCGGCGCGAAGCCGCGGACGTCGTAGATGCCGCCGATCAGGTAGCGCTCGCTGATCGGCACGCCCAGCGGGTCGGTCGACGTGGTCAGGCCGAACTCGGCGTTGGTGTGGAGCACGAACGGCCCCCACAGCTGGCGGTAGTGGCGCAGGAAGCCGCCCCAGCGCACGAAGACGTTCTCCGAGCCGGTGTACTTGTCGGCGTACTCGACGAACAGCGTGTCGTACCAGCCGCCGGTCGGGAACAGCCGGTTGTTGCGCGAGTCCCACTGCAGGGACGCCTTGACCGACGAGGTCACGCCGCCGCGGAACAGGTTGGCGACCTGCTGGTTGGAGATCGGCTGGCGGATCGCGCCCAGCGACGCGAAGCCGCTGCCGCCGGTCGAGATGCCGACGTCCTCGAGCTTGTAGGTGACGTAGGCGTGGGCGTTGTACGACAGCGGGTAGCCCCAGGTCAGGCTGAAGCCGCCGGCGTTGCGCGAGAAGTTGTTGAAGGCCCGGCTCTGGTTGTACAGGTCGAACGCGAACGTCCAGTTGGTGTCGAGGAAGTACGGCTCGACGAAGCGGATCAGGAACTGCTGGCGCAGGCTCGACAGCTGGGCCTGCAGCGCCAGGGTCTGGCCGCGGCCGAACAGGTTGTTCTGTGAGATCTGCGCCTGGGCGATGAAGTTCTCGACCGACGAGAAGCCGGCGCCGATCTGGAACGTGCCGGTGGGCCGCTCGCTGACCTCGACGTTGACCTCGACGAACTCGTCCGAGCTGCCCTTGCCGGTCGACACCTCGACCCGCTCGAAGAAGCCCAGCGCGTTGATCCGGCGCTTGGACTCCTCGAGGTTGGACGCCGAGTACAGCTCGCCCTCGGCGATCTTCATCTCGCGGCGGATCACCTTGTCGCGGGTCTTGGAGTTGCCGCGGACGCTGATGCGCTCGAAGTACGCCTTCTTGCCGCTCTCGATCTCCCACACCAGCTCGATGGTGTTGTCCTTCATGTTGGGGATCGTCATCGGCGACACGCTGGCGTACGCGTAGCCCTGATCCATGTAGTACTTCTCGAGCCGCTCCTTGTCGCCGGCGAGGCTCGAGCGGCTGAACTGGTCGCCGTCGCTCGAGGTCAGCTTGCCGCGGTGCAGGGCCTCGTCGCCGATCAGCGACCCCTTGAACCGCACGGTGCTGTAGCGGAAGACCGGCCCCTCATCGATGGGGATGGCCACGTACATGTACTTCTTGTCGCGCGACAGCTGCAGGCGCGGCGTGCCGATCTTGACCGCGGCGTAGCCCTTGTCCCAGTAGTGCGCGCTGATGATGACCAGGTCGCGCTCGAAGTCGCCCTCGTTGAAGGTGCCGGAGTCGGACAGGAACGACAGCGCCCCGCCCTTGCGGGTGGCGATGTAGTTGCGCAGCTCGTCGTCGGAGATCTGCTTGTTGCCGATGAAGTCGACGCCGCGGATCTCGATCTTGGCCCGCTCGTTGACCTTGAACCAGACGTCGACCTCGGCCTCGTTGACCGGCTTGACCTCCCACTCGACCGACGCCAGGTAGTAGCCCTTCTGGTTGTACAGCTCGGCGATCTTGTCGCGGTTGGCCTTGACCTTGGTGATGTCGAGGATCGTGTCGCGGTCGAGGTCGAGCACCTCGTTGATCTTGTCGAGCCCGACCTCGCCGGCGCCGTCGACCAGGATCTTGCGGACCGACGGCTTCTCCTTGACCACGAAGGTCAGGATCGCGCCGCCGCCCGGGGCCAGCTCGGCCTCGACGACGACGTCGGCGAAGTAGCCCATCCGCCACATCGCCTTGACGTCGTCGCGGATCTTGGCGGCGTCGATCGTCGTGCCGACCTTGGACACCAGGTTGAGGCGGATGGTGTCGGCCTCGACCTTGCGGTTGCCGCGGAACTGGATGCGGTCGATCGGCCGGCCGATCAGCCGCGGCGCGACGTCGCCGGGCGCATCGGCGGGCTGGGCCAGCGCCGGCGCGGCGGCGGTCAGCGCCAGCGCGATCACCGCGACCAGCCGGGCCAGGGCGCCCTTGCGCGCGCTCACGCCGCCACCTCGTCGGACGGGGCCAGCTGGCCGCCATCGATCATCTTCAGCGTGCGGGGCATCATGCGCGCCAGCTCGAGGTTGTGGGTGACGACCAGCATCGTCGAGCCGCGCTCGCGGTGCAGCTCGACGAACAGCTGGTGGATCTCCTCGCCGGTGTGCCGGTCGAGGTTGCCGGTGGGCTCGTCGGCCAGGAGCAGCGCGGGCTCGAGCACCATCGCGCGCGCCAGGGCGACGCGCTGCTGCTCGCCGCCCGACAGCTCGGAGGGCTTGTGGGTGAGGCGGCGGGACAGGCCGACGCGGCCGAGGATGTCGGCGGCGCGCTGGCGCACCTGCGCCTTGGGCAGTCGTTGGATCAGGCCCGGCATCATGACGTTCTCGAGCGCGGTGAACTCGGGCAGGAGGTGGTGGAACTGGAAGACGAAGCCGATCTTGCGGTTGCGGAACATCGCCAGCCGCTCGGGGCCCATCGTCGTGAGCTCCTCGCCGTCGAACTTGATCGAGCCGCGGGTCGGCAGGTCGAGCGTGCCGAGGATCTGCAGGAAGGTCGACTTGCCGACGCCCGAGGCGCCGACCACCGCGACCATGTCGCCGGCGGCGAGGTGCAGCTCGACCCCGTGCAGCACCGACAGCACGCGGCCGCCGTGGAGGTACTCCTTGCACATGCCGACGATGTCGACCCGCGCGCCGACGCGGCTGGCGCGGGCGGCGGGCGCGGGGCCAGCGGCGGGTGGCTCGGCGGGGGCGGTTGCGGGCGGGGGCAAGGCGTCGTCGATCACGCGATTCTCTAGGCGGCGCCGGAACTTAGTCGGCAGGTCCGGGGCTGTCAACGCGATTGGACCCCGACCGACGCCCCGCGGTTGCCTGGAGATCCGCTGCGTTCGCCGCCGGACGGCGCGCCGCTACATGCCCAGCGAGACGCCCGCCATCCACATCCGCACGCCGCCCTTGCGGTCGTTCGCGAACGTCAGCTGGTCCTGGTTGACCTCGCCCCAGATCGCGGCCTGGCCGAGGATCGGCGCCGACAGCTTGTACTCGAGCCCGAGCGCGGCGGCCATGCCGTCGGCGCTGTCGCCGAACGTGGGGTCGAGCCCCGACAGCCACACCCGCTCGAGGCCGATCCGGCCGTAGGCGCCGAGGTTGCCGTCGAGCGGGACGCTCAGCCGCGCGTGGACGCCGGCGGCGACGCCGTCGCCGGCGCCGATCCCGAAGCGGGCCAGGCTGGCCTCGATGGCGACCCGGCCGAGGCTCTGGCCCAGCGCCACCCGCTGCTGCGGGACGTCGCTGTCGGCGGCCTCGGTGGTGACGGCGAGGTCGCCCTGCCCGGTCGGCGTGGTGCCGAGGCCGAGCGAGACGTAGGTGCCGGCGGCGGCGGTGGGCGACAGGGTGGCGAGGGCGGCGGGGCTGGCGAGGAGGGCGGCGACGAGCAGGGCACGCATGCCCGGGAGTACAGCAACCGACGTGCCAGCCGGGCCGCGCCCCGCGGCGCGCGGATTTCGCCACCACCATGACCTCGCGTTCACGCCGCGGCGTGCGGCGTGTCGTGGGCGCACGCCGGCGCTTCAGGCCTTCTTCAGCCCGACGGCGGGGCGCAGCTGCGCGCCGAGGATCGACGGGTAGATCGTCGCGGCGAAGCTGATCACCAGGGCGGCGACGTAGATGAGGCCGCAGGTCAGGTAGTCGACGTGCACCGGCAGCCGATCGATGTAGTAGACCTCGGCCGGGATCGGGTAGCCGAAGGTCTTGAGGTACAGGCACAGGCCCAGCCCGATGCCGACGCCCAGCGTGCCGCCGATGAAGCCGATCATGCTGCCCTGGGTGACGAACACCACGACGATCTCGAGGTCGCTGGCGCCCAGGGTCTTGAGCAGCGCGATCTGCCGCGCCTTCTCGATGACGGTCATGATCAGCGTGCCGACGATCGAGAACGACGCGACGATGAT
This sequence comes from Myxococcales bacterium, assembly GCA_016707895.1. Lineage (GTDB taxonomy): Bacteria > Myxococcota_A > Polyangia > Haliangiales > Haliangiaceae > UBA2376. The sequence continues at coordinate 153,799 of JADJGV010000012.1, forward strand.
GATGATCGCCAGGATCATGAACATCGCGATCTTCTCCAGCTTGAGCGCCGAGAACAGGTTGCGGTTGAGCTCGCGCCAGCCCTGGACGTGATACTCGGGGCCGATCGCCGCGCTGATCCGCTGGGCCATCGCGTCGACGTCGTCGGGGCTCTGGATCCGGACCTCGATGCCGTCGACCGCGTCGCCCAGGCGCAGGAACCGCTGCAGCGATTCGAGCGAGACGTAGACCAGCTTGAGGTCGTACTCGTACATCCCGGTGAAGAACTCGCCGGCCACCCGGTAGTCGCGGTTGAACGGGATCGGCGTGCCGTTGGCGTCGGGGTTCATCGGATCCGACAGCGGCGACACCAGCCGGACCTCCTGGCCCTCGAAGGTGTGCATGGTCTTGCGGAGCTCGCGGCCGACCAGCACGCCGGACAGCGTCTGCACCCGCGACGGCAGCCGGGCCGCGGCGTCGAGATCGGCCGGGGTGGCGGTGCCCGACAGGTCGCGCGGCCTGGCGTCGGGATCGACCTCGGCGCCCTCGGCGAAGTCGTCGGGCGCGGGATCGAGCGCCGGCGGGCCGGCGCTGGGATCGCTCCAGTCGACCGGATCGCCGGCGGTGGGCAGGTCGGCCGGCGCCGGATCGATCGCGTCCGGATCGACCGGCGCGTCGGGCAGCGCCTCGGGCGGCTCCATCGGATCGGGCACCAGGGGCTCGAGGCGCCCGAGCGCCTCGGGGTCGGCCAGGTTCTTGCGCAGCGCGGTCACCCGGGTGGCGCTGGCGACGTCGATGCCCTTGACCACGACGTTCGAGTAGTTGCTGTTGGCGGCGATCACCACCTCGCTGGTGGCGAACGGCGTCGACGCCACCACCCCGGGCACGCGCTCGATCTTGGCCCGCACCTCCTCCCACTCGACGAACTCGCCGTCGTCCTTGGACACCTGCAGGTGGGCGTTGGAGCCGAGGATCTTGACCCGCAGGTCGGCCTCGAACCCGTTCATGATCGACAGCACGGTCACCAGCGCCGCGCAGCCGATCGACACGCCGACGATCGACACCGTCGAGTAGAACGTGAAGAAGATCCGGATCAGGAAGACGTAGACGCAGACGCCGGCGACCAGGAACGCGATGCCGCCGGCCTGGGCCAGGCCCTGGCGCAGCGGCGACGGCTCCTGCACCAGCGCCCGCGGGTCGGGTGCGGTGAACGCGAAGTGCACGATCGCGGTGAGCACGCCGCCGGTCGCCGCCGCCACGCCGGCCACGATCAGCGCCAGCCAGCTCACGTGCATCGGGTGCGCCATCAGGTAGCGCAACGCCACGAACGTCTGGAACCGGCTGCGGCTCATCACGGTTGCGGTACCACTTCCGTCCCGGCCGCGCCACTCACCGCCGCTACTCGCCGCGCATCAGCGGGAACAGGATGACGTCACGGATCGACGCCGCCCCGGTCAGCATCATCGCCAGGCGATCGATGCCGATGCCCTCGCCCGCCGTCGGCGGCATGCCGACCTCGAGCGCCCGGCAGTAGTCCTCGTCGTAGTCCATCGTCTCGTCGGCGCCGGCGGCCTTGGCGGCGAGCTGGGCCTGGAACCGGGCCCGCTGATCGTCGGGGTCGTTGAGCTCGGAGAAGCCGTTGGCGATCTCGCGGCCGGCGACGAACAGCTCGAACCGGTCGCAGAACGCCGGATCGCGATCGCTCTTGCGGGCCAGCGGCGACACCGCCAGCGGGAACTCGCACAGGAACGTCGGCTGCACCAGCTTGGCCTCGGCGGTGGCCTCGAACACCAGGTAGCCGAGGTGGCCGGCGGCAACCCGCCTGGCGAATCGCCCGGCGTCTGTGTCGGAGTAGTGCGCAACGATGCCGTCGATCGCGACGCGGCGCTCGGCTGGCGTCGGCTTCTTCAGCGTCGCGACCAACTCCGGCAACGGCAGGCCCGTGGCGTTGACGTCGGCGCGCTCGAGCAGCACTCGGGCCACGTCGGCGGCGGGCACGCCGTGGGCCAGCGCCAGCTCGGCCGCGCGCACCGGATCGCTGAACAACGCCGCGGTGTCCTCGGCCGACAGCCCGCCGAGCTGGTGCACCGCGTCGCGGATCGTGATCCGGCGCCACGGCCGGGCCAGGTCGAGGTCGACGCCGTCCCAGGTGAGCTTGGTGCCGCCGCACACCTCCTCGGCCAGCCCGGTGATCATCTCCTCGGTCAGGTCCATCAGGTCGGTGTGGACCGCGTAGGCCCAGTAGAACTCGAGCATCGTGAACTCGGGGTTGTGCTGGCGGCTCAGCCCCTCGTTGCGGAAGTTGCGGTTGATCTCGTAGACCCGCGGCAGGCCGCCGACCACCAGCCGCTTCAGGTACAGCTCGGGCGCGATGCGCATGTACAGGCGCATGTCGAGCGCGTTGTGGTGGGTGACGAACGGGCGCGCCGCGGCGCCGCCGATGATCGGGTGCATCATCGGCGTCTCGACCTCGAGGAAGTCGCGGCCGTCGAGGAACCGGCGGATGCCGGCGACGATCTTCGAGCGCTTGACGAACACCTCGCGGACCTCGGGGCTGACCGCGAGGTCGACGTAGCGCTGGCGGTAGCGCGCCTCGACGTCGGTCAGGCCGTGCCACTTGTCGGGCAGCGGGCGCAGCGCCTTGGTGAGGAGGAACACCTTGGTCACCAGGAGCGACAGCTCGCCGCGCTTGGTCCAGAACACCGCGCCCTCGGCGCCGACGATGTCGCCGACGTCGAGCTCGGACACCACCTGCGCGAAGTCGTCGGCGTCGCAGTGATCGATCGCCAGGTACAGCTGGAGATCGGCGCCGCCGTCGCGGATCGGCGCGAAGACCGTCTTGCCGAAGCCGCGCTTGGCCACCAGCCGCCCGGCCAGCCGCACGGCCTCGCCGTCGACCGGCGTGATCGGCGCGCCCTTGTCCCGCGGCGCGTCGGCGGCCGGCGGCGGCGGCTTGGTCGGCTCGTAGCGGGCGCGGATCGCGGCGACGGTGTGGGTCGGCCGGAAGTCGTTGCGGTACGGATCGCGGCCGGCGGCGCGGAGCGAGTCGGCCTTGGCCCGACGCTCGGCCATGATGCGGTCGAGGGTGGAATCGAAGCTGGGCCCGTCGGACATGGCGGCGGAGCCTACACGAGTTCGTGCTACGAGATCGCCATGCGCAGCATCGCGTTTGTCGCCGCGGCCGGCCTGGCCCTCCTCGGTTGCAAGAAGAAGGACGAGGCCAAGGACGAGGCCAAGCCGACCGGCGGCGGGACCGGATCGCCGACCGCGCCGGCGGCGGCGTGCAAGGGCGGCGAGCAGAAGGGGCCGATCGCCTGGTTCGAGGACGACTACCCCGCCGCGCTGGCCTGCGCCAAGGCCAGCGGCCGGCCGCTGGTCGTCGACATGTGGGCGCCGTGGTGCCACACCTGCCTGTCGATGAGCGCGACCGTGCTGGTCGACGCGTCGCTCGCGCCGCTCGCCGATCGCTTCGTCTGGGTCGGCCTCGACACCGACCGCGAGATCAACGCGGCGGCGGTCGGCAAGTTCGCGCTGCAGAACTGGCCGACCTACTTCGTGCTCGATCCCGCCGACGAGAGCATCGCCGCGCGCTGGCTGGGCGCCGCCTCGGCCCCGCAGTTCCGGCAGTTCTTGAAGGACGGCGAGGCCGCGGTGCTGGCGGCGAAGGGCGGCGCGGCGCTCGACCCGCTGCTCGCGCAGGTGAAGGCCGGCGACGCCGCCGCGACGCGCAAGGACTGGAAGGCCGCCGAGACCGCATACGCCGGCGCGCTCGGCGCGGCGCCCGCCGACTGGCCGCGCCGCCCCGACGTGCTGGTCGCGCAGATCGCCGCGCGGCAGAAGGCCGGCGACGTCGCCGGCTGCCTCGCCCTCGGCACCGCCGCCGCCGATCAGACCGGCGCCAGCGCCAACGCCACCGACTTCCTGGTGTGGGCGCTGGCCTGCGCCGAGGCCGACGGCGCCGACCCGGCCGCGGCCAAGGCGCTGCGCGAGCGCGCGGTCGCGGTGCTCGGCGCGCTCGACGCCAAGGCCGACGCGCCGCTGTCGCTCGACGATCGCAGCGATCTGATGCTCAACCTGCGCGGGGCGCTGGTCGCGCTGGGCAAGGCCGACGAGGCCAAGGCGGTGGCCGCGCGGCAGGCGGCGCTGCTCGACGACGCCGCCGCCAAGGCCGGCTCGCCGGCGCTGGCCATGACCTACAACTGGCACCGGGCCGAGGTCTACGTGTTCCTCGGCAAGGGCGAGGCGATCCTGCCGGCGCTGGAGCAGTCGACCAAGGACCTGCCGACCGAGTACGACCCGCCCTACCGCCTGGCGTGGGTGTACCTCCAGCTGGGCAAGGCGGCCGACGCGAAGAAGTGGGCCGACGACGCGCTCGGCAAGGCGTACGGTCCGCGCAAGGTGCGCGTGGCGAACCTCGCGGTCGAGGCCGCCAAGGCGATCGGCGACGTGGCGGTCGAGAAGGCGGCGCGGGCGGCGTTGATCGCGGTGCTCGAGGGCCTGCCGAAGGAGGTCGCGCAGCCGGAGAACCTGGAGAAGGCGAAGCAGGCGCTGGCGGCGATGGACCCGGCAGGATCGGGGCCGGGATCGCCGACGGGATGGGGATCGGCGCCCGGATCGGGATCGGGATCGGGATCGGGATCGGGATCGGGATCGGGATCGGGATCGGGATCGGGGCGCTGAGGTGGCGCGCTCGATCGACACGTTGCTGGCGCACGGCGGGGCGCCGATCGATCCGGCGTACGGCGAGGTGGTGCCGCCGATCCACGTGTCGACGACGTACGCGCGCGACGCCGCCTACCGCCTGCCGTCGCGCGCGGGCTACACGCGGGACGACAACCCGACGACGCTGCCGGCGGAGGCGCTCTTGGCCGCGCTCGAGGGCGGCGCCGAGGCGATGATGTTCGGGTCGGGCATGGCGGCCGCCACCGCGGTGTTCCTGACGCTCGGGCCCGGCGACCACGTGATCGCGCCGCGGATGATGTACTGGGGGCTGCGCGGCTGGCTGGTCGAGCACTGCCGGCGGTTCGGGCTGCCGCTCGACCTGGTCGACACCCACGACACCGACGCGGTGCGCGCGGCGCTGCGACCGGGTGTCACTCGGCTGGTGTGGCTGGAGGTGCCGGCCAACCCGACGTGGGACGTGGCCGACGTCGCGGCGGTGGCCGAGCTGGCCCACGCCGCCGGCGCCCGGGTCGGGATCGACGCGACCGCGGCGACGCCGGTGCACCTGCGCGCGCTCGCGCTGGGCGCCGATCTGGTGATGCACTCGGCGACCAAGTACTTGAACGGCCACTCCGACGCGCTGGCCGGCGCGCTGGTGACCGCGGCGTGCGACGAGCCGTGGCAGCGGCTGCGCGCCCAGCGCCACGACGGCGGCGCGGTGCTCGGCCCGTTCGAGGCGTGGCTGGTGCACCGCGGGATGCGCACGCTGGCGGTGCGGGTGCGGCGGCAGAGCGCCAGCGCGCTGGCGATCGCGGCCGCGCTCGAGGGCCACCCCGGCCTCGAGGCGGTGCTCTACCCCGGCCTGCCCGCGCACCCGCAGCACGCCGTGGCGGCCCGCCAGTTCACCGGCGGCTTCGGCGGCATGCTGTCGGTGCGGGTCCGCGGCGGGGCCGAGGCTGCGCTCGCGGTGGCCGGTCGGCTGCGCTGCTTCGCGCGCGCCACGTCGCTGGGCGGCGTCGAGTCGCTGGTCGAGCACCGCGCGACGGTCGAGCCGCCCGACTCGCCGGTGCCGCGCGACCTGCTGCGCCTGTCGATCGGCCTGGAAGATCCCGACGAGCTGATCGACGATCTGCGCGCGGCGCTGGCGTGACCGCGGCGGCGCTGCCGACGATCGCGATCGGCGAGGCGCGCCTCGAGTACGTGCGCCACGCCGGCGATCCGGCGCGGCCGCCGGTGGTGATGCTGCACGAGGGCCTGGGCGCGGCGCGCCACTGGCGCGACCTGCCGGCGACCCTGGCCGCGGCGACCGGCGCGACGGTGATCGCCTACTCGCGGGCCGGCTACGGCGCCTCGACGCCGCTGCCCGACGGCGACGATCCCCGCGGCCCGCGCCGCGGCCTGCGCCGGCCCGACTTCATGCACCGCGAGGCCGACGACGTGCTGCCGCCGCTCCTGGCCGCGCTCGGCGTCGTCCGGCCGGTGCTCGTCGGCCACTCGGACGGCGGGTCGATCGCGCTGCTCCACGCGCGGCGCCACCCGGTGGCCGCGGTGATCGCGATCGCCCCCCACGTGTTCGTCGAGCCGTGCTCGATCGCCGCGATCACCGCCGCCCGCGAGGCCTACCTGCACGGCGACCTGCGCCCACGGTTGGCCCGCCACCACGCCGACGTCGACGGCGCGTTCTGGGGCTGGAACGACGTCTGGCTGTCGGCCGAGTTCCGCCCCTGGGACATCGTCGCCGACCTCGCCACCGTCGAGGCGCCGGTGCTGGCGATCCAGGGCGACGCCGATCCGTACGGCACGATGGCCCAGGTCGAGGCCATCGCGCGCGCGTGCCCCCGCACCACGCTGCGGCCCGTCGCCGGCGCCGGCCACGCGCCGCACCGCGACCGGCCGGACCAGGTGCTGCCAGCGATCGCCGATGCCGTACGCCGCGCCGCACTCGGTTAGCAGCGGACATCAGCCGAAGCGCCGGGTGGTCTGGCCACCTGCCCCACCGCCGTGGTCCCGTCCGCCCATGCGCACGCCTGCCCTCGCCGCCCTGCTCGTCGCGTTCGCTGCCTGCGGCGGCGACGACACCACCAACCAGCCCGCGATCGACGCGGACAACGCGGTCCACGCCTTCGTGCCGACGCCGACCGGCACCTGCCCAGCGATCACCAACGGCACGGTGAGCTTCGCCCCCACCGGCATCGCGCCGCGCGCGGTCACGCTGTACGTGAAGGACGGCGCCGGCCCCGGGCCCCTGGTGTTCTACTGGCACGCCACCGGCTCGAGCCCGAGCGAGGTCACGACCGGCCTCGGCGCGACGCTGACCGCGCTGGTCGACGCCGGCGCGGTGGTCGCGGTCCCGGCCTCGGATCCCAACGCCGGCCAGTTCCCCTGGTACATCGTCAACCAGACCACCCGCCAGGACGACTTCCTGATCGCCGACGAGGTGGTGGGCTGCCTCGCCGCCGCCGGCCGCATCGACACCGACCGCGTGCACTCGATGGGCATGAGCGCCGGCGCGCTGCAGACCACCGGCATGACGTTCCTGCGCTCGAGCTACATCGCCTCGGTCGCGACCTACTCGGGCGGCGTCCCGTCGATCTTCACCCCGCCGCCGCTCGACCCGGCCAACAAGTCGGCCGCGCTGATCTTCTTCGGCGGCGCGTCGGACAACGTCTTCAACGTCGACTTCCAGGACGCGGCGATGCGCTTCTACACGATGCTCACCGCCGACGGCCACTACGCCGCGCTGTGCAACCACAACATGGGCCACTCGATCCCGCGCGACGCCGCGCCGTCGGTCGCCCAGTTCTTCGCCGACAACCCCTACGGCGCCTGGCCGTCGCCCTACGCCGCCGCCGGCCTGCCCGCGAGCTTCCCCAGCTACTGCGCGCGCTAGGCGGTCGCGCCGGCGCGCTGCAGCAGGAACGTGCGGATCAGGTCGTCGAGGTCGCCGTCGAGCACGGCCGAGACCTGGCTGGTCTTGACCTCGGTGCGGTGGTCGTTGACCTGCTGGTACGGGAACAGCACGTAGCTGCGGATCTGGCTGCCCCACTCGATCTTGAGCTTGGCCTTGGCCTCCTCGGCGGCCTTGGCCTCGCGCTTGGACACCTCGAGCTCGTACAGCCGGGCGCTCAGCATCTTCATCGCCTTGGCCTTGTTCGAGTGCTGGCTGCGCTCGTTCTGGCACTGGACGACGATGCCGGTCGGCATGTGCGTGATGCGCACCGCCGAGTCGGTCTTGTTGACGTGCTGGCCGCCGGCGCCGCCGGCGCGGTAGGTGTCGATCTTCAGGTCCTCGGTGTTGATGTCGACGACGATGTCGTCGTCGATGTCCGGGGTGATCGTCATCGACGCGAACGAGGTCTGGCGCCGACCCTGCTGATCGAACGGCGACACCCGCACCAGCCGGTGGACGCCGTTCTCGGCCTTGAGCAGGCCGAACGCGTTCTCGCCGCTGATGATCATCGTCGCGCCCTTGATGCCGGCCTCCTCGGCCGGCTGCTCGTCGACGACCTCGACCTTCCAGCCCTTGCGCTCGGCGTAGCGCATGATCATGCGCATCAGCATCTGCGCCCAGTCCGAGGCGTCGACGCCACCGGCGCCGGCCTGGATCTGGACGATCGCGCCCTGGCCGTCGAACTCGCCCGACAGCATCCGGCGGAACTCGAGATCGTCGAGGGCCTTGCCGACCGCCTTGGCGGCGGCGACCGCCTCCTTGCCGGTGGCCTCGTCGGAGGCCTCGTCGGCCAGCTCGAGCAGCACCTCGGCGTCCGACAGCGCGCGGATCTGGCTGTCGTACGCCGCGATCAGGCTCTTGAGCGACTTGGTCTGCTTGGTGATCGCCTGGGCCCGCTCGCGGTCGTTCCAGAACGACGGATCGGCGGTCAGCGACTCCAGCTCCTCGACCTTCAGGCGCTTGGGATCGAGGTCAAAGTAACCTCCGGAGCGACTCGGCCTTACCCGAGAGCTCCTTCAGGAGGGCGCGCGTCTCGCGCACGTCGACGGTGGTCAGCGGCATGGGGCCACCCTATACCGTGCCGCGGCGCAGCGGCACAAGCTCGGCGCGCCGGCCCAGCGGCACCGGGTACTCACCGGTGAAGCACGCCGAGCAGTAGCCGCCGGCGTTGACCGGCCCCGGCTCGCGCACCGCGACCGCGCCCATCAGGCCGTCGTGGGACAGGTAGCCCAGCGAGTCGCAGGTGACGTAGCGGGCGATCTCTTCGATCGAGTGCGACGCCGCCACCAGCTCGCTGCGGGTGGGCGTGTCGATGCCGTAGAAGCACGGGTGGGTGGTCGGCGGCGCGCTGATCCGGAGGTGGACCTCCTTGGCCCCGGCGGCGCGCAGCATCTTCACGATCTTGCGCGAGGTGGTGCCGCGGACCAGCGAGTCGTCGACGACGACCACCCGCTTGCCGTCGACCACCGAGCGCACCGGCGACAGCTTGAGGCGCACGCCGAAGTGGCGGATCGAGTCCTGGGGCTCGATGAAGGTCCGGCCCACGTAGTGCGAGCGGATGAGGCCCATCTCGAACGGGATGCCGGCCTGCTTGGCGTAGCCGATCGCCGCGGGGACGCCGGAGTCGGGCACCGGGATCACCACGTCGGCCTCGGCCGGCTGCTCGATCGCCAAGCGGGTGCCCATGCGCTCGCGGGCCCGGTACACCGACTTGCCGTTCATCAGGCTGTCGGGGCGGGCGAAGTAGACGTGCTCGAAGACGCAGAACCGGCTGTCGACCGGCTCGGGCTGGACCCGGTGGCTGGTCAGCCCGCGCTCGTCGATCACCACCAGCTCGCCCGGCTCGACGTCGCGGATGTACTCGGCCTCGATCAGGTCGAAGGAGCTGGTCTCCGACGACAGGACGAAGCTGTCCTTGAAGCGGCCGATCACCAGCGGCCGGAAGCCGTGGGGATCGCGCACGCCGATCAGCTTGTCGTCGGCGAGCAGCACCAGCGAGTAGGCGCCGGTGACCTGGCGCAGCGCGGCGATCAGCCGGGCCACCGGGTCGAACTCCGGCACCTTGGCCATCAGGTGGACGATGCACTCGGTGTCGCTGGTGGTCTGGAAGATCGACCCCGAGGCCTCGAGCCGGGTGCGCAGCTCCTCGGCGTTCACCAGGTTGCCGTTGTGGGCGATGGCGACCGAGCCGCCGGAGTAGTCGAACAGGAACGGCTGGGCGTTGCGGACCTCGGAGCTGCCCGCCGTCGAGTAGCGGGTGTGGCCGATCGCGGCCCGGCCCGGCAGCCGCACCAGCGACTTCTCGTCGAACACGTCGGTCACCAGGCCCATGCCGACGTGGCGGCGGAGCGCCTTGTCCCCGGCGACGATCCCGGCCGACTCCTGGCCGCGGTGCTGGAGGGCGTGGAGGCCGAGGTACGCCAGGTTGGCCGCCTCGTCATGACCGTGGATGCCGAAGACGCCGCACATGGGCCCTCCGGTACCACGGCCCGCCGGCCCTGTCACCGGGCGATCCGCACACGGAGCGGCCGAAACCTTGTGCAAACCCAGCGAGTGCCTGACAATAACGGCCTGGTGACTGCCAAGGTTCTCTGGCGCGACGCGCAAGGCATCGAGGGCTCCATCGAGCTCGGCGCGCAGGAGGTGCGTGTCGGGCGCGCCATGGACTGCGCCATCCGCACCGACGACGCGATGGTGTCGCGCCACCACGCCCGCATCGTCTGGGCCGGCGGCGGCTACGTCGTCGAGGATCTCGGGAGCGCCAACAAGGTCTTCTACCAGGAGCAGCAGGTGCAGCAGCACATGCTGCGCCACGGCGACGCGATCCGCTGCGGCAGCCTGTGGCTGCGCTTCGTCGACACGTCGCAGCTCGGCCAGGCCGCGCCGGCCGCCGCGCCGCCGCCGGTGATGCCGCCGCCGCAGGCGGTGCCGCAGCCGATGGGCCTGCCGCCGACCGGCGCCCAGCCGGCCGCCGGCATGGCGGTCAACATCGAGGGGTTCGGTCAGGTCGCGCCGATGGCCGCGGCCCCGCCGCCGATGGCCGCCCCGACGCCCGCGGCGCCGCCGCCGGTCGCCGCGCCCCCGCCCTCGGGCGGCGGCGACAACGACGAAGAGATCCGCCGCCTGCGCCGGCGCATCGATCAGCTCCAGGCCGAGCTCCGCGTGTACCGCGGCGGCAAGGTCGGCCAGGACAAGGCCCGGCGGATGGAGGATCTCGAGAACGATCTGTCCAACGCCGAGGTCGAGCGCGACCGCTTCAAGCAGCGGGTCGGCGAGCTCGAGGGCACGCTCAAGGCCGAGAGCGGCAGCGCCAAGGTCCAGCGCGCGGTCGAGATCCGCGGCAAGGCCGCCGAGATGGTGACCTCGCTCAACGACGTGCTGTCGAGCCTCCGCATCGAGGTGATGGCGGCCGAAGGCGAGTTCGACCAGTTCTCGCATCAGCTGCCGCGCGCGTCGTTCGAGCTGATCCGCCAGTCGATGAAGAACGCCGCCGACTGCGCCGACCAGGCGCGCGAGCTGCTCCGGTCTCTCCGCGAAATCGCCAGCTAGCGCCGGTGCTCGACTCGGGGGCGCTGGCTGCGGGGCCCATGGGCGGCGTTGCCGGGTCCCCCCCACGTCCTCACGTACCGACGTACGCTCCGGCGTGGGCCCCCCCCGTCGCCTTGCCCATGGGCCTCCTCGCCGACGCGCGACGCGACGCGTGAGCCTCCAGGAGATCCCGGATCCCGATCCGGATCCCGATCCGGATCCCGATCCCGATCCCGATCCCGTTCCCGCGATCAGTTCTGAGCGATCTCGATGACGTGCAGGGCGTGCCAGCGGCGGACGGCCTCGGCCTTGGCCGGCTCGATCAGCTCGGCGACCGCGGCGATCTCGTCGGGGTCGCCGGTGGGCGCGAACACCTCGGGCGGGCACAGCACGAAGGCGAGCACGTCGAGGGCGCGGGCGGGATCGGGGGTGAACCCGCTAGCGAAGACGGTCTCGGCGGCCATGGGCCACCCTCACACCGTCGAGGAGACCGGGCAAGTTTTCGCCCGGCGGCGGGATCTACCCGATGGACGAGACCTCGACGCTCTCGACGGCCATCTCGACCTTCACCGACCGCACGTCCTCGTTGGCCGCGTCGAGCTTGTCCTGGGTCGCGCTGAAGATCCGGCAGCCGTGGAACTTGATCTCGCCCTTGTCCTGCTTCGCCGAGTCGAAGTACGTGATCCAGGCGTTGGTCGGCTCGGGGCGGATGCCTTTGCGCAGATCGCCGGCGACCTTGATGAAGTACGCGGCGTCGGGCTCGGGCACGTAGAACGTGATGTTGGGGAACTCGAGCTTGCCCGGGATCTTCAGCGGCTCGAGGCGCCCGGCGTGGTGATAGTCGATGGTCTTGGCCTTGACGCTGAAGCCGTCGACCTTGGTCACGCGGTACTCACCCGGCGCGCCCTCGAAGTGGAACTTGAAGTTGCAGCACTTCACGTGCTGCGCGCGCTGCATACCGGGATCCTCGGGCGAGATGACCGCGCCGTCCTTGGGCGCCTCGTAGACCAAGATCTCCGGCTGGATCGTCACGGTGACGTTGGCCGGGTTCTTGTCGCTGGCGTCGAACTTCGGGAAGGCGATCTCCTCGATGATCGCGTCGGAGAACGTGCGGCGGGCCTTCTCCTTGTACTCGTGATCCGCCGCGACCAGCGCGCCGTTGCGGCGCTGACAGGTGCCCTTGATGAAGGTCTCCATCCACGACCACATGTCCTGGCTCGCCGCCATCGGCGCGACGACCTTGATCGCCTCGTACTTGAGCTTGCCGTTCTGCTTGAGGTAGTTGCCCTCGGACGGCTTGCGGTTGTTCTGGTACGTGATGATCTCGGTCGAGATCTTGCCGCCCTCGATCGACCGCACGGTCGTGACCTTGCCGCCGTCCAGCTCGAGCAAGAACTGGGCGGAGGAGTAGAGGGGCGTAGAGACGGTCGGGCTCGGCATGGATGGACCTCGGGCGATTGTACACGACGGGCGAGAGGCCCCGGCGGGAACGACTGGTCGCATGCATGGTACGTTCAGCGACGTGGAAACCTTCCCCGCGCCGGCGGGCGTCGCGGCCCCGGCCGGGGCGGCAAGGCCGCGTCGTCAAAGGCGAAAGCGTCCGCGCCGCGGCTTCGCCAAGGGGGCGGCGGTCGGCGCGCTGGTGGTCATTCCGCTGATTTCGCTCGCGATCTTCGGCGTCGGCCGGCTGGGCCTCGGCGGCGAGCGGCCGGCGATGATCCCGGCGCTGCGGCTGGTGTTCGTGTTCGCCGCCCTGCCCGGCCTGCTCACCGCTGGCGGGATCGGCCGGCTGGCCGCCCAGGCCAGCCTCGACGGCGGGCGGCCCCGCGCCATCTGGGTCGCCGGCCGCGCCGCCGCGATCGCCGGCGTCGGCCTCGCGGTCGTCGGCGCCATCCCCAACGGCGTCATCCCCGACGCCCACGCCGGCTGGGCGATCCTCGGCCTGGCCGGGCTGCTCGCCGGCGCGCTCGGTGGCGTGGCGATCGGGCTGGCGTGCGGCGGCGCGATGCCGACGCTCGCGGAGCTCGGCGTGTGGCCGCAGGACAACGCGGTCGGCCGCGCCGCGCAGCGGGTGGTCGATCGCGCCATGGGGCGACGGCGCGCGACCACGGTGGCGCCGCCCACACCGCCGGCCGATCCGCCGCCATGAGCGGGCGGCCGCGCCCCGAGTCGCTGCGCGCGCTGGCGCTGGCGCTGATGGCCAGCATGGTGCTGTGGCAGGTGCCCTACGGCACCTACGCGCTCTACCCGTTCAAGCTGCTCGGCACCTGGCTGCACGAGGGCAGCCACGCGCTGGCGATGCTCGCCACCGGCGCCGGCTTCTCGGGCATGGAGGTGTTCGCCGACGGCAGCGGCCTGGCCCACGCCGCGTCGCTGGCCGGCCCGATCGCCGGCGCGATCATCGCGTCGGCCGGCTACATGGGCGCGCCGATCGGCGGCGTGATCCTGGTGATCGCCGCCCGCGACGAGCGCGGCGCGCGACGGACGCTGGCGGCGCTGGGCGCGGTGCTGATCGCGACCGCGCTGGCGTCGATCTCCAACCACTTCGGCCAGGTCGCGATCGGCGCGACCGGCGGCGCGCTGGTGGCGATCGCGGCGCTGCCCCGGCCGCGGTGGCACGCCAGCCTGGTCCACCTGCTCGCGGCGCAGGCTTGCGTCGGGGCGCTGGTCGACATCCGCGTGCTGTTCCGGCCCAACCTGGTCGTCGATGGCCAGGTGGTCAGCGACTCCGACGCCCACGCGATGGCCAAGGCGACGCTCGGCACCGACGCGGCGTGGGCGGTGTGGCTGTGGGCCGCGCTGTGGCTGGCGTGGTCGCTCTTGCTGCTGTTCGTGGTGTTCCGGCGGCTGCGACGCGCCGCGATCAGCGCGCCACCGCCAGCCGCACCCGCACGTCCACCCGCGCCTTGAGCGGCGACGCATCGGGAGCGACGCCGTCGCCGCGCACCGCCAGCCGCTCGGCGGCGACGCCCTGGCGCTCCAGGTAGCGCGCCGCCACCTGGGCCCGCCGCAGGTCGAGCCCGTCGTGGCGCTCGCTGGCCGCGCGGAAGCCGATCAGATCGAGCTGCTCGACCTCGGGGTGCCCGGCCAGCGTCGCGGCCACGGCGTCGAGGATCTGCCGCGCCGCGGGGTCGAGGTCGGCCTTGCCGGGGCGGAACCCGATCGACTGCGCCGCCGCGTCGGCCAGGGTCACCGCGCCGCCGGCCGGGCAGCCGTCGGCGGTGGCCGCGGCCACCTCCGGGCAGGCGTCGTCGCGGTCGGGTCGGCCGTCCTCGTCGTCGTCGAGCTCGGGGCAGCCGTCGTCGTCCTCGAAGTCGTCGGCGTCCTCGGCGCGATCGGGGCACAGGTCGTTCCACGCGGTGACGCCGTCGCCGTCGTCATCGGTGCCCGGCGCCGGGCCGCCGTCGCGCACGGTCGAGGGAGTCGTCGCGGTCGGCGTCGACCACGCCGGCTCGCTCGGCCCGGGCGGGTGGGCCGGCGCGCACGCGGCCAGCGCGAGCGCGAGCACCGCGGCGCTAGTGGATGGCTTGCCGGGCATCGGTGACCTGCGGGCGCTGCGACCACGGCCGCGCCTCGAGATGGAAGTGATCGTGGTGGGCGTCGTCGTAGTCGGGCGACAGCACCAGGTAGAACAGCCCCGAGCGCACCAGCTGGCACTGCAGCACCTTGAGCACCGCGCCGCCCTGGGTCATCGGCTGGCCGACGCAGTCGACCGCGTCGCCGAGCCCGGGCTCGAAGTCGGCGGCCACCGCCAGCGCGCCGACGTCGGGGCCGACCAGCCGCGGCAGATCGACCGCCAGGCCGAACGAGTGCTTCGAGCGGTGATCGGTGCCGCGGACGTTGCGCACCGAGTAGCCGGAGCTCCAGCGCGCCTCGGTGATGCCGACCGCGCGGAACATCCGGCCGGCCTCGGCCAGGGACACCGCCAGCGAGCAGTCGATCACCAGCGGCTCGCGGCCGGGCGGCGTCCACGCGACGCCGCCGAGCGGGCCGCGGATCTCGACCGCGTCGGCGACGCCGGAGCGGCGCGCGGGCTTCCAGCTCACCCCGCGGGCCGCCAGCTCGTCGTGGCAGCGATCGTCGGCGGCCGCCGGGGCGCCCAGCCCGAGGATCGTCGCGAGGCACAGCGCGCGGCGCATGCCGGGAGGCTAGCCGGCGACCGCCGCCGGCGCGAGTTTTCGCTGCGCGGCGGCGATCACGCCTGGGGGTCGAGGAACTTCCCCATCGCCCGGAACTTCTGGTAGCGGGCCTCGATCAGCTCGTCCGGGCTGAGCTTGGTCAGCTCGCGCAGGTGGCGCTTGAGCGCGACCCGGATCCGCCCCGCGGTGATGGCCGCGTCGCGGTGCGCGCCGCCCGACGCCTCGGGGATGACCTCGTCGCAGATGCCGAGGTGGACCAGGTCGGGCGCGGTCAGCTTGAGCTGGGTCGCGGCCTCGGGGACCTTGGCCGGGTCGCGCCACAGGATCGACGCGCAGCCCTCGGGCGTGATCACCGAGTAGATCGAGTACTCGAGCATCAGGATGCGATCGGCGACGCCCAGCGCCAGCGCGCCACCCGAGCCGCCCTCGCCGATCACCACCGCGATCACCGGGCAGGCCAGCGACGCCATCACCTGCAGCGACTTGGCGATCGCCTCGGCCTGGCCGCGCTCCTCGGCGCCCTTGCCGGGGTACGCGCCGGCGGTGTCGATGAAGCAGATGATCGGCCGGCGGAACCGCGACGCCATCCGCATCAACCGGGTGGCCTTGCGGTAGCCCTCGGGCCGCGCCATGCCGAAGTTGCGGTGCAGGTTCTCCTTGGTGGTCTTGCCCTTCTGGTGGCCGATCACCAGCACCTCCCACGCGTCGAACCGCGCCATGCCGCCGACGATCGACGGGTCGTCGTGGAAGCTGCGGTCGCCGTGCAGCTCGACGAAGTCCTCGGTCAGGAGCCGGACGTAGTCGAGGGTGTACGGGCGGCCGGGGTGGCGGGCCAGCTGCACCTTCTGGTGCGCCGACAGCTCGGCGAAGATCTCCTTCTGGAGCTTGCGCGCCTTCTGCTCGAGCTTGCGGATCTCCGACGAGAAGTCGACGGTGGCGGTCGACAGCCCGCGCAGCTCGGCGATCTTGCGCTCGAGATCGATGATCGGTCGCTCGAACTCGAGGACCTGGCGATCGGACACGACGGGCTCGGTCATGGCGGAGGTGGTCTTAGGTATGCCGCCAGGTCGTCCAGGTCAACCCGGTCGGCGGTCCCCCACTCGACCGCGGCGTCGCCCCGGTACCAGGACAGCTGACGCCGGGCGTAGTGCCGCGAGTTGCGCTTGATCAGCTCGATCGCCCGCGAAAGGTCCAACCGGCCAGCCAGGTGCTCGTGCAGCTCGGCGTAGCCGATCGCCTGCTGCGAGCGCAGCGGCGGCGCGAAGCCGCCGGCGCGCAGCGCGGCCACCTCGTCGAGGAGGCCGGCCGCCAGCATCGCGTCGACCCGCGCGTCGATCGCGGCGTAGAGCTGGTCGCGGGGCGGCGTCAGGCCGATCAGGCGATGCGGGTAACGCGGCGGCACGCGCCGGTGATCGTGGCGCGCGTGGTGCTCCGACAGCGGCACGCCAGTGGCGATCGTCACCTCGAGGGCGCGGATCAGCCGCTTGCGATCGTTGCGATCGATCCGCGCGGCGCTGGGCGGATCGAGCGCGGCCAGCCGCGCCCACAGCGCGGCGGTGCCCGCGGCGGCGGCCACCGCGTCGAGCTCGGCGCGCAGCGCCGGCACCGCCGGCGGCCCCTCGAACAGCCCGTAGAGCAGCGCGCGCACGTACAGCCCGGTGCCGCCGCACACGATCACCGGGCGTCCGCGCGCCGCGATGTCGGCGATCGCGGCCTCGGCCAGCGCGGTGAACCTCGCCGCGGTCATCTCGGCGTCGGGGGCCACGACGTCGAGCAGGTGGTGGACCGCGGCGGCGCGCGCGGCGGCGTCGGCCTTGCCGGTGCCGAGGTCCATGCCGCGGTACACCTGCTGCGAGTCGCAGCTGACGATCTCGCCGTCGACCGCGCGGGCCAGCGCCACCGCGGTCGCGGTCTTGCCGGCGCCGGTCGGCCCGACGATCACCACCAGCCGCGGCGCCGCGGTCACGGCGGCTACCGCCCGAACCGGCGCGCGATCTCGGCGGTGCCGATGCGCAGCAGCACCGGCCGGCCGTGCGGGCAGTGGGCGCGGAAGTCGATGCCGTCCATCTGCGCCAGGAGCGCGACCACCTCGTCGGTCGACAGCGCGTCGCCGGCGCGCACCACCGAGTGGCAGGCCACCGTGGCCAGCACGTGATCGAGGCGCTCGGTGACGGCGCGCGAGCCGCCGCGCTCGGCCAGCTCGCCGAGCAGCTCGCGCAGCACCGGGGTGGCCTCCTCGCGCAGCCCGGCCGGCACCGCCTTGACCGCGATCGCCGTGCCGCCGAACGGCTCGACCTCGAAGCCGACCTTGGCCAGCACCGCGCCGTGCTCGGCGACCAGCGCCGCCTCGGCCGGCGGCAGCTCGATCACCGACGGGAACAGCAGGCGCTGCACCGCGACCTCGCCGTGCTCGGCGCGATCCTTGAGCCGCTGGAAGGCGACCCGCTCGTGGGCCGCGTGCTGATCGAGCAGCACCAGCTCGCCGTCGCCCTCGCACACCAGGTAGGTGCGATCGATCTGGCCCAGGTAGCGCAGCGCCGCGAAGTACGCCGGCGGCGCGTCGGCCTCGTCGGCGATCAGCGCGGGCGCGGGCGCCGGGGGCGCGGCGGCCGACGGCGGCGTGGTCGTGGTCGGCGCGGCCGGCCGCGGCGCCGGCCAGCGCGGGCCGGGCTCGCGGCCCAGCGCCAGCGCGCCTTGCTGGCTGGGGGCCCGGCCCAGGCCGCCCGCGGGGAACAGCGCGCGCATCGTGTCGGCGGCGTAGCGGCCGGCCAGGTCGTCGGCGCGCGTGGGCCGCGGCCCGGTCCAGCCCGGCGGCGCGGTGCCGGCGATCGCCTGCATCTGCACCGCGGCGCGGCCGGCGCTCTCGGTCAGCCACGGCGCGGCGGCGACGCCGTTGCGCACCGCGTGGCGGACCGCGGCGGTGACCAGGCCGGGGTCCGAGAACCGGACCTCGAGCTTCTGCGGGTGGACGTTGACGTCGATGTCGGCGCCGGGCACGTCGACGAACACCGCCGCGACCGGGTAGCGCCCGCGCGGCACCAGCTCGCCGTAGCCCATCGCCACCGCCTGCAGGAGGCCGCGGTCGCGGACCCAGCGCCGGCCGGCGAACAGGTGCACGCCGCGCGCGGTCGACTGCGCCAGCTCGGGCGCGGCCAGGAACGCGCGCACCGCCACCCCGCCCTCGACCAGCGCCACCTCGTGCAGCCGATCGGCCAGGCGCGCCCCCAGCACCGCGCGCACCCGCGCCGCCGCCGTCTGGGCCGGCACCTCGAGGGCGGCCCGGCCGTTGTGGTGCAGGCGGAACGCGACCTCGGGGTGGGCCATCGCCAGCCGCATGACGGTCTCGGTGACGTGGGCGGCCTCGGTGGTCTCGCCGCGCAGGAACTTCAGGCGGGCCGGCACCGTCGCCAGCAGATCGCGCACCACGACGCTGGTGCCGGGCGGCGCGCCGGCCGCGGCGGTGGCGACGATCGCGCCGTTGTCGACGGTGACCGCGACCGCGGCGTCGCTGTCGCGGGTGCGCGTGGTCAGCACCAGGCGCGACACGCTGGCGATCGACGGCAGCGCCTCGCCGCGGAAGCCCAGCGTGGTGATCGTCGTGAGGTCGTCGACCGCGCGCAGCTTGGAGGTGGCGTGGCGGGCCAACGCCAGCCGGGCGTCCTCGGCGTCCATGCCGACGCCGTCGTCGACCACCCGGATCAGCCGGCGGCCGCCGCCCTCGACGTCGATCGTGATGGCCCGGGCGCCGGCGTCGAGCGCGTTGTCGACCAACTCCTTGACCACCGACGCCGGGCGCTCCACCACCTCGCCGGCGGCGATCTGATCGATCACCTGATCGGGCAAGACGGCGACGCGGCCCACGCTCCCGCGTAGCACGGCGGCGGCCCCCGCGAAAGCGGCCGGCGCACCGTCTGGCGCCTCGGGCGGCGCATCGGCGCGGCCGCGGCCCGCCGGCTCGACTCCCGCGCGGCCCGAGGTTATACAGCGGGAGCGATGGCCACCGTCTCCGTCGGCAACGCACGTCCGCGCCGCGCCCAGGGGCGCGTGGTCGCGATCACCGGCGCGTGCACCTACCTGGGCACCGAGCTGATCAAGCGGCTCGAAGAAGATCGCCGCTACGCCAAGGTGCTGGTGCTCGACGTCAAGGCGCCGTCGATCCTGGCCGCCGGCGCGACCAAGGCGCGGTTCTTCCCGATCGACCTGACCCAGCCGACGATCGACGGCGAGATCGCGGCGTTGTTGCAGCGCGAGCAGGTCGACACCGTCGTCCACGGCGCGTTCCTGTCGCACCCGACCCACGCCACCGAGTGGGCCCACGAGTTCGAGGACGTCGGCACGATGCACGTCATGAACGCGTGCGCCGCCGCCGGCCCGGCCCGGGTGGTGATGGTGTCGACGACGATGGCCTACGGCGCCCACCCCGAGAACCCCAACTTCCTCGACGAGCGCGCCGAGCTCCGCGGCCACCAGGACTCGCGCTTCATCAACGACAAGGTGCGGGCCGAGAAGCAGGCCGCGCGGTTCGCCCGCGAGCACCCCCACGTCCAGGTCGCGACCTTGCGCTTCGCGCCGATCCTCGGGCCGACCATCAACAACCTGCACACCCGCTTCTTCTCGCGGGTCACCGCGCCGGTCATGGCCGGCCACGATCCGCTGATGCAGTTCGTCCACGAGCAGGACGCGGCGTGGGCGCTCAAGCGCGCGGTCGACAGCGACGCGGTCGGCCCGTTCAACATCGTCGGCAAGGGCGTCTTGCCCTACACCACGGTGCTGGCGCTGATGGGCCGGGTGCCGGTGCCGCTGCCGTTCCTGCTCGCGCGCAGCATCGCCAAGGCGCTGTGGGCGACGCAGATCGTCTCGACCGCGCCCAGCCTGCTCGACTACCTGCTCTACGTCTGCGTCGCCGACGGGACCCGCGCCACCCGCGACCTCGGCTTCACCGCGCGCTTCTCGATCAAGCGCACCATCCTCGACTTCGTCGGCGCGTCCCCCGAGGACGGCGCCACCGACGTCGCCAGCTCGTTCGCGTGACCATGCCGCCCGACGACACCGATCCCATCGCCGACGACCTCGGCGCCCCCGACGCCTCCCACGCGCCCGACGGCGACTGGCCGAGCATGTCCGACGACGTCTACGTCGGCGGCGACGCCGAGCTGGCCTCGGGCGACTCGTACGACCCGTACCCGGCCGCGGCCGACACCGACGACGGCGCCGAGCAGCGCGAGCTGGAGCGCCGGGTCGACGAGGGCCGCACCCCGGTCTACCCGCTCGACGACCGCCGCCGGCTGCCGCTGCCGGGCCTGTGGCGCCGCTGGCGCGCGTTCGCGATGCGCGGGCGCGCCGACATGGTCGACGACTTCGGCCGCGATCCGATCGCCACCGCCCGCTGGGAGTGGGTGCTCGACTTCCTGTACGCGAAGTGGTTCCGCACCGAGGTGCGCGGCCTCGAGCACGTGCCGGCCCACGGCCGCGCGATCCTGATCGCCAACCACGCCGGCAGCCTGCCCTACGACTCGGCGATGCTGCTGCACGCGATCCGCCGCGATCACCCGGCGCGCCGCGACGTGCGGCCGCTGGTCGAGGACGCGGTGTTCCACCTGCCGTGGCTGGGCCCGCTGATGAACCGCATCGGCGGCGTCCGCGCCTGCCCCGAGAACGCCGAGCGGCTGCTCGAGAAGGACGAGCTGATCGCGGTGTTCCCCGAGGGCGTCAAGGGCATGAGCAAGCTGTGGCGCGATCGCTACCGCCTGCAGCGCTTCGGCCGCGGCGGCTTCGTCAAGCTGGCGCTCAAGACCGGCGCGCCGATCATCCCGGTCGCGGTGATCGGCGCCGAGGAGGCGCTGCCCCTGCTCGGCCGCGTCACCTGGTTCGCCAAGTCGGTCGGCCTGCCCTACGTGCCGGTCACGCCGACCTTCCCGTGGCTGGGTCCGGCCGGCCTGTTGCCGCTGCCGTCGAAGTGGAAGATCGCCTTCGGCCCGCCGATCGATCTGGCCGGCGAGTACGGCGCCGCGGCCGCCGAGGACCGCCTGCTGGTCAGCCGCCTGGCCGAGCAGATCCGCGGCCAGGTCCAGGCCATGGTCGACGACCTGCGGCGGTGAGATCCGGGAGCGGCCCGCCCGCCGATCACCACGGGCGCGCCCCGGGGGGGCCGTGTTACCCTGGCCGGCGAGCGCTGGTATGGATGACGACGCCCCGGTCGCGCAGTGGCTCGAGGTCGCCCGAGGACTCCTCGGCGAGGGCGACGATCAGCGCACGCTGGCGCGCGCCAACCGCGCCATCAACCAGGCGCTGACGCTGGCCCCGGGCCACGCGGTGGCGTGGCTGGTGAAGTGCCAGATCTCCTCGGCCCGCGGCGACGACGTGGCCGCGCTGGCCGCCGCCGAGACCGCGCTGGGCCACGCCCCCGCCTCGGCCGAGGCCCACTACTGGCGGGGCGCGCTGCTCGGCGATCTGGGCCACGGCGAGGCCGGGCTGCGCGCCATCGAGCAGGCCTTCGCCTGCCTCGGCCCCGACGACGAGTGGCTGATCGAGGACCTGTACTTCGAGAAGGCGACGATGCTCGAGGCGCTCGGCGATCACGACCTCGCCAACGCCACCTTCGAGGCCGGCCTCGCGCGGTGCCCGACCTCGACGCTGCTGCGCGCCGGCCTCGAGCCGGTGCGCCCCCGTCGCGCGCCGTCGCTCAAACTGCTCCGCGGCGGCCTGCAGTAGCCCGATTCCGGTTTCGGATCGGTCCCCAAGCTCCGGCTCCGGCTCCAACTCCGGGCTCCGGATCCGGATCCGGATCCGGATCCGGATCCGGCATTCGACGAAAGATTCCACGTTGACGCGATTAACAATATGTTATTCATAGACATTCTTAATATCGCGTCATCATCGAGACACGGCGATACTCGTATCGCGTGGGTTGTCGGCGTACATCCCACCCATGAAGCAACTCACCCGGATCGCGAAGTGCGTCGCCCTGGTCTCGATGACGAGCGTGGCGCTGGCCGGCTGCCTGACCGATGACAGCCTCGATGACGACCTGGCCACGACCGCAGCCGAGCGCGGCGGTGGCGGCGGTGGCGGTGGCGGCGGCGGCGGCGGCGGCGGCGGCGGCGGCGGCGGCGGCGGGCCCAAGCCCGGGGTCATCCAGACCACGTCGACCGGCGTGGTCTGCGACGACGGCACCACGCTGGGCGTCACGCTGCGCAAGGGCGTCCAGGACCGCGTCGAGATGCAGCTCATCGTCGGCAGCGCCCCGGCCGATCAGCCGGCGGGCTACCTCGACGTGCGCCTGGTCGACCAGACCACCGGCGCGTTCGTCAACGGCTGGGGCTCATGGCCGTCGAGCTTCATCGTGGGCATGGCGGTGACCAACCTCGGTCGCACGGTGCCGGTCGGCGTCAGCACGCTCGACTTCACCGCCGAGCTGCACGAGGGCGCCAGCGTCGCGGCGCCGACGGTGGTCGCCTGCGCCGCGACCATCGTGGTGACCGCGCGCTGAGCGGCCTCGCGCGCTGAGCGGCCTCAGCCGACGGGCAGGCGCAGCACGAACTCGACCGGCAGGCCGTCGCGGCGGCCGACCGCGATGGTGCCGCCGTGGGCCTCGGCCACCAGCCGGCAGAAGTACAGCCCCAGGCCGCGGCCGCGGCGGGCGCCGTCGGCGCGCTCGGCCCGGCGGAAGTCGCGCTCGAACACGCGGGCCCGCTCGTCGTCGGTGAGCGGCGGCCCGCTGTTGCCGACCGCCAGCTCGAGCTCCCCGCCGGCGCGCGCGCCGCGGATCGCCACCCGGCCGGCGCGCGGCGTGTAGCGCACGGCGTTGTCGAGCAGGCAGCCCAGCACCCGCAGCACCAGCCGCTGATCGACGTCGGCGACCAGCCCGTCGTCGAGATCGCGCTCGACCACCAGGCTGCGCGCCGCCAGCTCGGCCGCCACCGTCGCCAGCGCCGCCTGGACCTCGACCGCCAGCCGCACCGGCGTGCGCCGCGCGACCACCGCGCCGCGGGCCAGCGCGTCGGCGTCGACGATGTTGCCGATCATCGCCAGCGCGCGCGCCGCCAGCGCGTCGCAGTCGTCGAGGCTGCCGGCCGCCACCGGCGTCAGCTCGACCCCGGCCAGCTCCTCGCGCAGGAGCGCCAGGTTGCCGGCCAGCGCGGCCAGCGGGTTGCGCAGATCGTGGACCAGCGACGCCACCAGGCCGGCGTCGTCGTCCTTGGAGGACCGGGGCACGTCGCGCTATCCGACCACCTGGTTGCGCCCGCCCGCCTTCGCCGCGTAGAGGTTGTCGTCGGCCAGCTTGACGAAGCCGACCCAGTCGACGGTGTCCGAGCCGAGCGTCGCGACCCCGACCGACACCGTCAACGGGATGTCGGTGTCCTCGAACCGGAAGCCGGTGCGCTCGATCAGCCGCCGCACCTTGTCGGCCAGCTGCATCGCGTTGTGGTGATCGATCTCCGGCAGGATGATCGCGAACTCTTCGCCGCCGTAGCGCGCCAGCACGTCCTCGCGGCGGATGTGCTGCTTGACCACCGTCGCCAGGTGCTTGAGCACGTAGTCGCCAGCCAGGTGGCCGTAGGTGTCGTTGACCAGCTTGAACCGGTCGAGGTCGAACATGATCAGCGACAGGTCGCGGCGGTAGCGCTGGGCCCGGCCGATCTCGCGCTCGAGCGTCTCCTGGAAGTAACGCTTGTTGTAGATCTGGG
This sequence comes from Myxococcales bacterium, assembly GCA_016707895.1. GTDB lineage: Bacteria > Myxococcota_A > Polyangia > Haliangiales > Haliangiaceae > UBA2376. The sequence goes on from JADJGV010000012.1 coordinate 177,742, forward strand.
TCAGGCCGTCGACGGTGGTCAGCCGGTAGATCTCTTCGTGGTACGCGTTCTCGATGTTCGAGCCCGACAGGAACTTGAAGATGCAGCGGCCGACCTTGATGAAGTCGCCGTCGCGCAGCAGGTACTCGTCGATGAGCTCGTCGTTGATGTACGTGCCGTTGGTCGACCCCATGTCGCGCAGCACGATCGACCCGTTCGAGTTGATGATCTTGCAGTGGTTGCGCGACACCGCCTCTTGATCGATCTGGATGTCGGCCTTGCTCGAGCGGCCGATGATGATCTGGGCGCGGGTCAGGTTGAACTTGCGGCCGAGGTCGAGGCCGTAGATCACGACCAGGCACGCCTCCTTGGCGGCGGGTCGGTCGCTGATCTTGGAGATCGCCGTGACGACGGTCTTGTTGCGGCCGGTATCGCTCACGGGCGGATCGAGCGTATCACGGCGCGCCGACCTGGTCGGTCTCGGCGCACGCCACCCGATCGTCGGCGACCCGCCGACACAGCACCGCGTCGCTGAGCTGGTAGCCGCCGCGTCGGAACTGGTAGGTCTGGATGAGCAGGCGGTCGCCGCCGAGGCCCCACAGCCCGCGGACGTCGGCCAGGGCGCCGCCGGTGGTCGGGATCGCCTCGAGCGCCGCCCCGGCCAGCGTGCCGGCGAACCGCTCGCACGCGCCCTCCGGATCGCGGACGAAGACGTTCCAGTAGCAGTTGTCCCCCTGGCACAGCGCGCGATCGGCGATCAGCGTCTCGGGCTGGCCGTCGCCGTCGAGATCGCGGTCGCCGCGCACCCGGTCGGGGTGGGCCGACATCGCGCCGTCGTGCTCGGGGCGCGCGCACTCGCCGACCTTCACCGTCGGCACCGGCAGCCGGCTGACGTCGGGACCGGCGGGCGGCTTGCGGGCCGCGCCGCCGCACCCGATCGCGGCCACCGCCAGCGCGGCCGGCGATGCCCGGCGCAGGGCCCCGCGCCGGCGCGGGGCGTCGCGGGTGAGGCCGGGGAGATCCAGGGTGGGGTGCGGTGCCATCGGACCGCGAAGCTACCGCAGAACGCCTATTAGTTGCGGGACCCTGGCGCCATGGGGTAAGCCTCTAGGTCAGATGCCCCGCCACGTCCGTCGTAACCTCCTGCTCGGGGTCGGCCTCGCGCTCGGCGCGGCGGTCATCGCCCTGGGGCGAGACGACGACCGGGTGGCCGCGGACCTCGGCCGGCGCGACCTGGCCACGGCCCCCGCCGCGCTGGCCGCCGCGGTCCTGCCGGCGGCGCCCGCGGAGCCGGCCCCGCCGCCCCACCGCCCGAGCGTGACCGTCACCACGCCGCCGCCGCGGCCCGCCGCTGACGGCTCGCCGACGGTCGACCTGGCCCGCATGGAGCTGCGCGGCGACCGCTACCTGGCGCCGATGACCGACGGCCGGATGGCCGTGCTGACGATCGATCCCGCGATCCAGGCGGTGGCGGAGAAGGTGCTGCGCCGGGCGCGCGCCCCCCGCGGCGCCATCGTCGTCACCCACCCCGACGGCCGGATCCTGGCGCTGGCCGGCCGCCGCACCGAGGACCCGACCGGCGCCGGCGAGGGCATCTCGGACCCGTCGCTGGCGCTGGACGCCTGGGCGCCGTCGGCGTCGATCTTCAAGGTGGTGTCGGCGGCTGCGCTGGTCGAGGCCGGCGTCGGGCAGCACGACAAGGTGTGCTTCCACGGCGGCCTGCGCTCGGTGATGGAGTCCAACCTCACCGACTCGCGCCAGGACAACCGCTGCGAGGATCTGGCCTTCGGCGTCTCCCACTCGCAGAACGCGATCATCGCCAAGCTGGTGCACCAGCACCTGGCGCCGGCGCAGCTGGGCGAGGTCGCCCACCGGTTCGGCTTCGACCGACCGCTGCCGCTGCCGGTCCCCGGCGCCTTCGGCCGCGCGACCATCCCCACCGCCAAGGGCGTCGACTTCGCCAAGACCGCCGCCGGCTTCCAGAACGTCGAGCTGTCGGTGGTGGGCGGCGCGCTGCTCGCCAACACCGTCGCCACCGGCGGCATCGCCGCCCCGCCCCGGTTGATCGCCGGCTTCGACGGCGACCCGACGGCCGCCCCGGCCGGGCTGGGCCAGCGGGTCCTCGAGGAGACCGTCGCCGACGAGGTGGCGAAGATGATGGGCGAGGCGTGCACCGACGGCAGCGCCGCCAAGGCGTTCGCCGGGCGCGATCGCATCCCGGGGGTCCAGGTGGCCGGCAAGACCGGCACGCTGTCGACCACCGAGCCGTTCTACATGCAGTACTCGTGGTTCGTCGGCTTCGCCAAGACCACCAAGCCGTCGCTGTCGATCGCCGTGCTGCTCGGCAACCCCGAGCTGTGGCAGATCAAGGCGCACACCGCGGCGCGGATGGTGTTGATCGAGGCGCTCAAGAGCCGCGCCGGCTCGTGACCGGTGCGTGATCGCGGTCGCGCCCCCGACGCGGAGGCGCGCGTGAATGGTATGCTCACCGGGCCGTCATAGTTGTCGCGCGGTCGCTCGGATCGCGCCCGTCTGGAGGAACCATGGCTTCGACTCGACTCATCCTCGGCCTGGGCGCCGCGCTCGCGCTGCTCGCCGCGCCCGCCCTGGCCCAGTCGCCGGCCAAGCAGGCCGACACGCTCAACGAGCAGGGCAAGGCGCTGTCCCGCGCCAAGAAGTACGACGAGGCGTCGGACAAGTTCCGCCAGGCGATCGTGCTGTCGCCCGAGGGCCGGTTCTACCTGAACCTGTGCATGTCGCTGTACCAGGCGGGCAAGCTCGGCGAGGCCAACAACGCCTGCCGCGCAGTCCGGGATCACGGCGCCACCAGCCAGCAGGTCGGCCAAGCCCAGACGATCGTCGACCAGTTCATCGCTCCCAAGATGCGCGAGGCCGGCCTCGATCCCGAGACCGGCAAGCCGCTCGGCGGCAACCCGGACAACGGCAACCCCGACAACGGCAACCCCGACAACGGCAACCCCGACAACGGCAACCCCGACAACGGCAACCCCGACAACGGCAACCCCGACAACGGCAACCCCGACAACGGCAACCCCGACAACGGCAACCCGAACAACGGCAACCCGAACAACGGCAACCCGAACAACGGCACCGGCAGCAACTTCACCGTCGCGCCGCCGCCGTCGCTGTTCGACCAGATGGCGAACAAGCCGGCCCACGAGTACACGTGGAGCCTCGGCGCGCAGCTCCTGGGCATCAGCGCCCGGGTCGGCCGCCAGGACGACTGGAACAACGGCACCGGCGGCCTGCGCCTCGTCAGCGACTACGCGCTGTCGCGCAACCGGCAGTTCGGCGCCCAGGGCCACCTGACGTTCTTCGGCGTCAGCGGCAACGAGGACGTCGGCAACATGGAGTCGATCACCGCGTTCGACCTCGGCGCCTCGGTCTACAAGGAGCTCTGCAAGGGCCGCGCGTGCTTCAAGCCGCTGGTCGGCGCCCAGGTCGGCCTGTACTCGGTCGATCAGGACAACCAGTTCGCGGTGCTCGGCGTGCGCGGCGAGCTCGGCCTCGAGTACGCGCTGGGCAAGCGCTACGAGAACGTCGTGACGCTGGCGCTCGGCTTCAACGGCTTCCTGCCGGCGCAGGAGTCGGACAACGGCGCCGATCCGGCGGCGTTCGGCCTCGATCGCGCGTCGTCGAACCTCTACTTCGGCGTGGGCTTCACGCGGCGCTTCAACTCGCCGCTCGGCAGCTCGCCGATGTTCAGCATGCAGTGACGTGATATTTGGAGGGTCTTTCGCAAAGACCCTCCCCCGGCATGCGCCGGGGCCCCCTCCTGAAACGGCCCGGAGCGTGCTGCGCAGGGTCGTGAGGCCCCCACCCGAAACGGCCCGGAGCGTCCAGCGCAGGGTCCAGTTTCGGGCGCCGGGCAACGCAGGTTCGAGCACCGGTCGACGCGTCAGGCGTCTCGCGTCGCGGGGGGAGGCTCGATCCCGGCTTTGCCGGGATCGAGGGGGGCTCGGCGACGAGCCCCCTGCAATTCAGTCAGTCGTCGTCGGCGGGGCGGTCGGCGCCGAGCTCGACCTTGCGGCGGTCGTAGTAGCTGGCGAGCGCGGGGAAGCTGTCGGCGAGGAACTCGGTGGCGAGCCGCGGGGTGGCCTCGCGCAGGAGCAGGGTCTCCATGTCGGTGTCGCCGCGCTTGCCCAGCGCCCACGCGAGCAGCACGAGGTTGGTGCCGAAGCGGCTGCAGCCGAGCGCGACCTTGGCCCAGTCGTAGAGCTCCTCGTCGGCGGGCAGCTCGGTCGGCTCGTCGGCGCAGAACGCCAGCACCAGATCGGTCAGCGCCAGCTCGAGCGCGAAGTAGTCGCCGGTCGGGGCCTGGCCCAGCTCGCCGCGCGCGGTGCGCGCCGCCGGCAACCGCCCCATCACCGCCAGCAGCTGCGTGCGGTCGAAGGCGCAGACCCAGTACATCGCCCGGCGCCGCCGCGGCGCCACCGAGCCCATCGCGCGATCGTAGAGCGCCAGCGCGGCGTCGAACTGACCGCGCTGCCACTCGAGCTTGCCGCGCAGGTAGGCCAGGAACGGTCGCAGCGCCTCCCCTACCCGGCCCCGCTCGATCGCGACCACCGCCGCCAGCGCCTCGTCGCGGCGCCCGGCCGAGGCCAGCACCAGCGCGCCGCGCGCCCGGCGCCACGCCTGGCTCTGCCGCCACATCAGCGCCGCGAACACGCTGCCGGCGACGATCCCGAAGATCGGCCCCGAGACGATCGACATCGCGGCCACGCCGACGCCGGCCACGCCGCCGACCACCGACCACGCCACCGCCTGCTGCCGCCGCATCGCCGGCTCGCCCATGACCTGGCCGTCGTCGTCGAGCAACAGCACCTCGCCCGGCTTGGCGTCGGCCAGCGACCGCGACACCCGCCACGGCGGGGGATCGCCGCTGAGCACCAGCGCGGTTTCGGACTTGGCGGTCACGGATCGCAGTCTAGCGGATGTGGCGCCAGGCGCCGACGGCCGCGGCGCCGCTTGATGCGCGCCTCGATGACCTGGGCGCCGCCGCGGGTCGGCACCGGGCCGACCAGCCGACCCACCTCCCATGGCCGGTGGCCGCGGGTCGCGCGGGCGCCGCCGACCAGCTCGCCGTTGTGCTGGCGCAGGCGGCGGTCCACATCGGTGGCGATCCCGACGTAGGTGCGCCCCCGACCTGAGACGAGCACGTAGACGAACCACATGGCTGCGGCATTTTTACATCTCCCCGACACGGGGCACACGGTCGGGGATCTGGTAGGTTGCGCGCGTCGATACGCCGCGCTGCGGCATCCGAAAAGACACCCGCGATCGAGGGAGTTCCTTCATGTCCGGAAAGACTGCCAAGCTCACCCTGCCCGACGGCACCGAGCACACCTTGCCCGTCGTCATCGGCTCCGAGGCCGAACCGGCCCTCGACATCCGCGCGCTCCGCCAGAACACCGGGTACGTCACGCTCGACTCGGGTTACATGAACACCGGCGCCACCACCAGCGCCATCACGTACCTCGACGGCGAGAAGGGCATCCTCCGCTACCGGGGCTACGACATCGAGGAGCTGGCCGAGAAGTCGACCTTCGTCGAGACCAGCTACCTGCTGATCAACGGCAAGCTGCCGACCAAGGCCGAGCTCGAGGACTTCTCGGTCAAGCTGACCCGCCACTCGATGATCCACGAGGGCATGCGCCACTTCTTCGAGGGCTTCCCGCCGGGCAGCCACCCGATGGCCGGCCTGTCGGCGATGGTCACCTCGCTGTCGGCGTACTACCCCGACTGCCTCGACCGCACCGCGCCGATGGACCTGCACCTGACCCGCATCCTGTCGAAGGTGCGGACCATCGCGGCGTTCTCGTACAAGAAGACGATCGGCCAGCCGATCATGTACCCGCGCAACGCGCTGTCGTACTGCGCCAACTTCCTGCACATGATGTTCGCGGTGCCGGCCGAGCCGTACGAGCCGGATCCGATCATCGTCAAGGCGCTCAACCAGCTGCTGATCCTCCACGCCGACCACGAGCAGAACTGCTCGACGTCGACGGTGCGCATGGTCGGCAGCTCGGACGCCAACGTCTACGCCGCCGTCGCCGCCGGCATCCTGGCGCTGTGGGGCCCGCTGCACGGCGGCGCCAACCAGGCGGTCATCGAGATGCTCGAGCAGATCAAGGACCCGAACGGCCCGTACCAGGGCGACTACAAGAAGTTCATCGCCGAGGTGAAGGACAAGAAGTCCAACACCCGCCTGATGGGCTTCGGCCACCGCGTCTACAAGAACTACGACCCGCGCGCCAAGATCCTCAAGAAGATGACCGACGAGGTGCTCAACCACCTCGGCATCAAGGATCCGATGCTCGACATGGCCAAGGGCCTCGAGGAGGTCGCGCTGTCGGACGACTACTTCATCTCGAAGAAGCTGTACCCGAACGTCGACTTCTACTCGGGCATCCTCTACCGCGCGATCGGCATCCCGACGCCGATGTTCACGGTGATGTTCGCGCTCGGCCGCATCCCCGGCTGGCTGGCCCACTGGAAGGAGATGGTCGACGATCCGACGACCAAGATCGGCCGCCCGCGGCAGATCTACACCGGCGAGACCCAGCGCACGTACGTGCCGATCGAGAGCCGCTGAACTACTTGGAGGGTTTGTCGACAAACCCTCCCCCACGGGGTCATGCCCCCGTGGGTCCCCCACCCGATACGCGAGAGCCCCGAGCGCGGTGATAGTGGCAGGTGGCGGATGGCTCCCGTGGCGGCGGCGGGTGGCTTGCGTGGCGGCGGCGGGCGCGGCATGGTGCCCGCCATGCTCGCGCCTGCGCACCCGACGTCCTCGGCGACCACCGACGGCATCGAAGTCACGGTGAAGTCCCGCTACCTTCCGGAGCAGTCGGCGCCGGATCAGCACCGCTTCGTCTTCGCCTACACGATCTCGATCGCCAACCGGGGCGATCGCCCGGCGCAGCTGCGCACCCGCCACTGGGTCATCACCGACGGCCGCGGCGGCGTCGAGGAGGTCCGCGGCGACGGCGTGGTCGGCGAGCAGCCGCGGCTCGAGCCCGGCGAGCAGTTCCAGTACACCTCGGGCTGCGTGCTCAAGACGCCGATCGGCACGATGCACGGCACCTACCAGATGGTGCGCGACGACGGCGACGGCTTCGACGCCGAGATCGCGGCGTTCTCGCTGGTGGCGCCGACCCGGCCCGCCGCGATGATGAACTGAGCGCCGGCGCGCGGATCGACCGGGAGACGCGGTCGTGGGGGCGCGAAGCCGCCCCGCGGCGCTGGCATCCCGGGGTCGAGGAGCCGACCGTGCGTTGGCGTCGTCGGTGCCCACGCGGAGCCGCCACGTGGCAGGCGTGGATCGCGTGAGCCGCGCCGGGCCGGTCAAGGCGAACGGATGGCCGTAGGCGACGTCTTGGGGCGGCGCGACAGCGCTGTGGGCCTCACGAAGCCCCCTCGGCTTCGAGCCACCGCCGCTCCCACGCGAGAACCAGCTTCGTCCGCTCCTTGGTCACGTCGGTCGCTTTCCAGGGCAACGACAAGCGCGCCCCTGATGAGTCGCGCATCAACGATGTCCGTGGGCAGGTGACCCAGCCCGTCCAGGATGTTCGCGGGCCAAGGATGTACCAGGGCTGTACCCGACCGGCCCCCTCCGACGGGACTTGACGGCTGGAGCAGTCGTTGCTATCTATGCCGTATTCAATGAGTCCGCCAAGCCGCCGCCCGTCGGCCCAGCTCACGCTGGATCAGGCGCGTCGCCCGACCGGGCGCGGCGGCTGGCGCCCCGGCGCCGGCCGGCCGAAGGGCCGCGCCACCTGCTCCCACCAGACCCGGCCGCGGTTCCCGGCGTCGGTGCCGCTGCACGTCACGCTCAAGCTCGCCGCGGGCGTGCCGTCGTTCCGCAAGGCCGCGATCATGCGCGTCGTCCGCGCCGCCATCGCGGCCGGTGGTCACCGCGGCGACTTCCGCGTCGTCCACTACAACGTCCTCGGCGACCACCTCCACCTCGTCGTCGAGGCCGCGGGCGCCGCCGCGCTCGCCCGCGGCATGCAGGGCCTGTCGGTACGCCTCGCCCGCCGCGTCAACGCGCTGCTCGGGCGCCGCGGACGCCTGCTGGCCCAGCGCTACCACGCGCGCCCGCTGCGCACGCCGACCGAGGTGCGCAACGCGGTCCGCTACGTGCTGCTCAACGCCAGACATCACGGCGCCGAGCGCGGCGCCGTGATGGCCCGCGGCTGGGTCGATCCGTACTCCAGCGCGCTGTGGTTCGACGGCTGGAAGACCGCGATCCGGACCGACGCCCCGTGGCTCCGCGCGCTGGCGAGGGAGGGCCGCCCTACCGCTGATCCGCACACGTGGCTGCTCGCCACCGGGTGGCGCCGCGGCGGCGGCTTCATCGACGTCGACGACGTCCCGGGGCCGGCGCCGTGACCCAGGGCGGGCCGACGGAGCCCGTCGATTCGCGCACGGTGAGGCGCGCGCGGCGGCCCGCCGGCCACGCGCCGCGTTGGCGTAGGCTGCGGCCATGGGCAAGCTCGCGGTCGTGGTCGCTGGCGGGCTGGTCGGCTGTGGCTCGGGGGCCGGGACGGCGGTGCCGCCGCCGCGGGTGCCCCCCGCCGTGGTCGACGCCGCGATCGACGCCGCGCCGCCCACCGACGCGCCCCCGAACCTGACCGCGACGTCGGTGGCACCGCTCGCCGAGCCGGCGGGCTGCCGCTGGGACCTGGCCGCGTGGTCGGGACAGGTCAGCCTGACGCCGGACGGGCCACCATTCGCCGCCGTCATCGAAGGCGCCGCCCGCGTCGCCGCGCCGGCCGCGGGCGCCGAGGCCCTGTTCGCCGAGGTGGGCGACGACGGCGTGCGGCTCGCCGCCTGGATCCACCGGCCCGCGCTGTACCTCGCGCGGGCCACGCCGCTTGCGGCCGTGGTGTACCCGAAGCCGAAGATGCCGCTGCGGTGGCGTGGCCTGGGCCGGCCGGGGGCGCTCGACGTGTCGCTCGACGTGCGCGCGACTTTGGCCACGCCGACCGTCGCGCACGCCGACCTCGCGTGCGATCGGCTGTCGGTCGAGCCGGTGGCGTTCGCGGCCGCGGTCGCGGCGCCGGCGCGGCGCGCGCCCCGGGTCACCCGCACCGCCGCGCCGATCGGGGCGACGCCCACGGTGGCCCGCGACGTCGAGCTGCGCGCCGACCTCGCGGTCGTCGTCGGACGGCGCCGGGGTGACGCCACGTGGGTGTTCGTCGATGGGGGCGATCACCAGGTCGCCGGCTGGGTCGCGTCGGTGGCGCTGGCCCCAGGTGAGGGCGCGTCCCCCTTCGAGGTCACGGCCGCGGCCACCCATCGCGCCGCGCCGGCGACCATCCCGACGTCGCACGTCGCCACCTGCGCGCACGAGGTGGCGCTGTTCATCGAGGTCGACGGCGCGCGCGCCGAGATCGGCGCGCTGGTCGACGGCAGCCCGGCGCCGGCGCGGCGGGGGGATCCGGATCGGCACGGCTTCGTCGGCGTCGCGCCGTGGGGCCGGCGGTGGCTCGTGCCCGAGCCGGGCGCGCGCCTCGTCGCCCGCGCCGCCGACCTCGACGGCTGTCGCGCCCCGTGAGCGCCCCGGGCTGGCGCGCCTCCACGCGCGCTACCGATCGAACGACAGGCTCTCGCGGGCCAGGCGGCGCCGGCCGCCGCTGTTGAACTGGTCGGCGAGCTGCTTCATCTCGCTGGCGTAGTCGGCGCCCCACACCGAGGTCCACGCCGCCTCCTCGCGCAGATCGAGCGTGTCGTAGAGCGCGCGCGCCTCGTTGCACGTGCGGCCGCCGTAGCCGTAGTAGCCGAACGCGTACGAGACGCCGCCGCCGGCGAGGCCGCCCCAGCCGATCAGCCCGACCGGCTTGGTGTTGCCGCTGGCGACGATCGCCGCCACCCCGCCGAGCATCAGCGCCATACCGACGTAGCGCGGGACGTTGGCGCGCCGGCACTCGTGGCGCATGCGGTCGAGGCGGGCCAGCTTGGCGTCGTAGTCGGGGTCGGTCATGACCTTGAACTGCGCGTAGCTGATCGGCTGGGCGCCGTAGGTCGCCGAGGTCTCGGTGCGGGTGACCGGCTCGGCGACCTCGTAGGTGGTGCGGGTGCAGGCGGGGCTGCCCTCGGCGTGGCCGGCGGGACAGGTCCACGCCTCCTTCTGGCGGTTCTCGATCGCGGTGGTGGTCTCGCTCGACACCTCGAGCACCGCCTCGTCGGACAGCTCGGGCACGGCGACGCGGGCCGGGCGTGGGGGGGCCGCGCCGTAGCAGGCGGCGAGGGACAAGGACAGGGTGGCCAGGATCAGTCGGTTCATCGCTTCCTCGGTTGCAGGTCTCGAAGGAGCGAGCCGCGGCGCGGCGGCCGGTCGCACGAAATCGTACCGGGATCGTCCGGGGCCGCTCAATCGAGCAGCCGCCGCCGCGCCACCACGCCGCGCAGGGTGATGCCACGGCCGCCGGCCTCGACCAGGGGGTGATCGACCACCAGCCAGATCGGCTGATCGAGCCGCAGCGGATCGCCGGTGAGCCCGGCTGCGTCGAGGATCCAGCCGCCCATGTCGACGCGATCGCCGTCGCGGGCCCGGGGCCGAGCCCACACCAGCAGCGCGCGATCGGGCGGCCCCGCGCGGATCACGCTCTCGACGACGTGCAGCGGCGCCAGCGCGGCCAGCTCGGTGGCGACGCGCGGCGCGGCCCGGGTCGGGGCGAAGGCGTAGACCGGGACCGACGGAGACCGCCAGCCCGGCGGCAGCGCGCGGCGATCGACCAGCGAGGTCGGCGGCAGCTCGAACGGGCACACCACCACCAGCTCGCCGTCGGCGACCGCCAGCGAGCCGAGCTTGCCCAGGCGATCGCCGTCGAAGCGGTAGCTGCCCCGCGCGCCGCGGACCTCGAACATCGACATCGGCGCCTCGCCATCCGGGCCGACGCCGACGACCCGCTCGTGGCGGATCACCGGCCCCCAGTCGACGATCGCGCCGGCCAGCGCGGGATCGGGCCGCGCCGGATCGACCGGGAACCGGCAGTCGGCCAGCATGCGCTCGGCGCGGGCGCGATCGAAGCCGGGCGTGATCGCGGGCGCGGGCGCGGCGTCGGGGCTCGGCGGCGGCGCGGCGGCGGCGGCGTCCCCAGGCGCAGGGCCGGCGTCGACGGGCGGCCCGAGGGCCGGTGCCGCGGCGGGGCCGGCGTCGATGGCGCGGTCGACGGGGCGCGGCGCGGCGACGATGACCGCAGCGGCGGCGCCGGGGCCCGGCGGCGGCAGCGCCGCGTCGGCGCGCGGCGTGTCCGTTGACGTGGCGAGCGGCGGCGCGACCGCGGCGTCGACGGGGGTGGCGGCGATCGCCGGCCCCGCGTCGCGGGTCGCGGCCGCGGTGCTGCCGCGCCGCCATGGCGCGACGACGACCAGCGCGCCCGCGGCGATCGCGATGGCCGCCGCGCCGATCAGCACCCGGCGGCGACCGCTCGACGCGGACGGCGCCGCCAGCCGCGGCTCGAGCGCGGCGAGCAGCGCGTCCATCGACGCGAAGCGATCGCGCGGCGCCGACGCCAGCGCCCGGGTCAGCGGCGCGATCAGGCCGCTGGGCAGCGCGCGCGGCGCGGCGACGCCGGCGCGGATCGCCGCCAGCCGCGCCGCGGGCTCGACCGGGAACGGCCGCTCGCCGGCGAGCAGCTCCCACGCCATCACCGCCCAGGCGAACTGATCGACGCGCGCGTCGACCGACGCCGCGGTGAGCTGCTCGGGCGCCAGGTAGGCCGGCGTCCCGCTGACCACGCCCGGCGCGCTGCGGCTGGTGACCGCGCCGTCCTCGACGCGGGCCAGGCCGAAGTCGGTGACCACGACCCGGCCGTCGCGCGCCACCAGCACGTTCTCCGGCTTGACGTCGCGGTGGACCAGCCCGGCGGCGTGGGCCGCGGCCAGCCCGCGCGCCGCGGCGGTCAGCGCGGCGATCAGCTCGCCGGGCGCGCGGCCGGCGGCCCACGCGCGCAGGCTGACGCCGTCGACCAGCTCCATCGCGACCCACACGTCGGCGGCGTCCTCGCCGACGTCGTAGACGTGGCACACGTGCGGATGCGACAGCCGCGCCAGGTGCCGCGCCTCGCGCGCCAGCCGCGCGCGCTCGGCGGCGTCGTCGCGATCGCCGCGCACCACCTTGATCGCCACCGGCCGGCCCAGCGCCGGATCGAAGCCGCGGTAGACCACGCCCATGCCGCCGGCGCCGAGCACGGTCTCGACCCGGTAGCGGCCGAAGCCGCCGGTGGTCGCGGCGCCGCGGGCGGCGCTCGACAGCGCGGCGCGACACGCGGCGCACGCGTCGATGTGGGCCTCGATCGCCTCGGCCGCCGCGGCGGTCAGCGCGCCGGCGACGAAGCCGAGCAGCGCGTCGGCCGGGGGGCACGCGGCGTCGGTCACGCCCCCTCGGGCGCCGGCGCGCGCAGCAGCCGCGACAGCGACAGCTCGATGTCGCTGTCGAGCAGCCGCAGCATCGACTCGAGCTCGTCGCCGTGGAGGCCCAGGCTGGCGGTCAGCGCGCGCCGGGTGCCGCGCGCCAGCTCGCCGCGGGCGTCGGCCAGCCAGCGCGCGCAGGTGGCGCGGTGCACGCGGTACAGCCCGGCCAGCTCGTCGATGGTCAGCCCGTCGAGCACGTGCTGGCGCAGCAGGTTGCGCTGCCGCACCGGCAGCCCGCCCAGGGCCGCGGTGACCGCGCGCTTGAGCTCGGCGGCGTAGGTGGCGCGGAGGTGGCGCCCGGCCGGCCCCGGCGTGGCGTCGGGCCAGTGCTCGAGCAACAGCTCGTCGAGCGTCTCCTCGCGCCCCGCGCGCCGCACCAGCTTGAGCGCCTTGCGGGTGGCGGTGATCCGCAGCCACGCCGCCAGCGCGCCGCGGCCGCCGTAGTCGGCGATGCGCGGCGCGCCGTCGCCGACCAGCAGCTCGACCCGCAGCGCCTGCCGGACCTCGTCGTCGGCGCCGCGCGGCAGGCGCAGCCGGCCGAGCGCGACGTCGATCTCGGGCACCAGCCGCGCCTCGAACACCCGCATCGCGGCGGGCAGCTGCTGCGCCAGCGCCGCCGCCAGGTAGTAGTCGGCGGCGTGGGCGGCGTGGACCCCGCCGTCGGGATCGTCGCGCCGCCGCGCCGCGAGGTGGGCCGCCAGCGCCGCGTCGGGCAGGTCGACCTCGGGCCAGGCCGCGCGCCCGGCGGCGGCGATCTCCGCCACCGTGGGCTCGGCAACCGTGGGCGCGGCGGCGGTCACGGCGGCGGATGGTAGCTCCCGGGCCCGCGCCGCGCCCGTGAGGATGGCAGTGGCGGCGACGGGTGCCGGCGTGGCACAACGGGAGGCGAGGAGGTCTCGATGTCCGATCCGAAGGCGAGGTCGTTTGGCAGCGTCGCGAACGCGCGCATCTGGCGCACCGTGGTGGCGGCGGGCGCGATGCTGGGCGCGCCGGCGATCTGCGCGCCGGAGGCGGCGTACGCGGACGTGGGGACCACCCGCGGGGTGGCGATGGCGCCGACGGCGGCGGCGGGGGACGTGGTCGCGCAGGCGCGGGTCGCGCAGGCGGGGCCGAAGAAGCCGGGGACGGGATCGGGGACGGGATCGGGATCGGGGACGGGATCGGGGACGGGATCGGGGATCGGGATCGGGATCGGGATCGGGATCGGGATCGGGATCGGGATCGGGGACGGGATCCGGATCGGTGCTCGGGACGGTCAACACCAAGGTCACGGGGTCGGCGCCCGGCACCCAGCCGAGCAAGCGGCCGCGCACGCGGCGCAAGCGCAAGAACGTCGGCCGCGGCTTCATCCTGGCGTAGAGTCGGCGGCGATGCAGACCGACGACGCGATCGCCGACACCACCGAGGCCGTGCTCGAGCCGGTCAGCAGCTGGTGGCTCTCGGGCACGCCCCTCGAGACCGAACACCAGCGGCTGATGCGCCGCCGCCAGATCGAGATCCCGTGGGCCCAGTCGGGCGCCGCGGCGCTCGCCCCCGAGGAGCGCCAGCGCCTCGGCGAGACCTGGACCCGGCGCGCCGCGGCCGAGTACCTGGCGGTGTCGACGTTCTCGGTGCTGGCGATCGATCTGGTCGCCGCCGCCGCGCCGGCCGACGTGCTGAGCCTGTGCCTGCGGGCCGGCATCGACGAGGTGCGCCACGCCGAGCTGTGCCTGCGGATGGTCGAGATCTACGCCGGCAAGCGCATCCTGCCGCCCGCCGGCATGTCGAGCCTGCCCGACGATCCCAAGCGGCCCAAGCTGCACCAGGCGCTGGCCAACACGATGCTGGTGTCTTGCGTGTCGGAGACCTACGCCACGACCGTGCTGTCGGCGACCCGCGATCTGACGACCGACGTCTGCGCCCAGGAGGTGCTGACCTCGATCTACTCCGACGAGGTGATGCACGCGCGGCTGGGCTGGTCGTACCTGCGCTACGCGCTGGATCGCGGCGGCGACGGCGCCAAGGCCGCGGCCGCCGCGATGGTGCCGATCGCGCTGCGCGGCGTGGCCACGGTGGTCGAGCGCGAGCGGCCGATCGGCGCGGTGACCGACGCGGTGCGCGGCCACGGCCTGATGACCCCGGCCGAGGAGCGGCAGGTGTTCTCGGCGTGCGTGCGCGAGGTGCTGGTGCCGGGCTTCACGGCGCTCGGCATCGACTGCGGCACCGCGACCGACGACTACGGCGCGACCTGGGCGGAGGCGGCGTGAAGGCGGCGGCGCTGCTGGCGCTGGCGCTGGCGACCGGCTGCGGCGGCGCCGGCGCGATCAAGAACCCGTCGGGCGATCCGTGGCCGCCGGCCCCGCTGCCGCGCTCGCTGGCCGAGCGCGTGGTCTGGGACTTCGAGCACGCGACCTTGGCCGGCCCGGAGCGCTGGATCGAGCTGTTCGACTTCACCGAGGTCGGCGCGTTCGAGATCTTGCTGCGCCGCTACGATCTGCTCGGCCGCTTGACCGACCTCACCGACGACGAGAAGGCCGAGCTGGCCGCCGAGGACGGCACGCCCTACCCGCCCGAGCGCGAGCGGCGCAACGTCGGCAGGTTCTACAAGCTGCTGGCGCAGCGCACGGTCGGCACCGGCGGCTGCGCCGGGGCCGCGCCGCACTGGGCGTACAACCGCAAGCTCGGCGAGATGTTCGAGCCGCTGCCGCCGGGCCACGAGGCCTACGAGCCGCTGCGCCAGCGCATCAACGCGCAGCTCGAGGGCGGCGGCGTGATCGGCATCCGCTGCCGCGGCGGCGCCAAGGGCCTGGCGCTGGTGTACAGCCCGCGGCGCAGCGCGCGCGGCTACGCGATCGTCACGATCTACGACGACGGCCCGTAGAGCGCCGGCAGCGCGGCCTGCGCCGCGGCGCGCCCGGCGGCGATCGCCCCCGCCATCGCGGCGCGCTCGAGGGTCCACGGCCGCACCGCCAGCGGCGCCAGCGGATGGATCGTCACCACCCGCACGCCGGGCGGCGCGACGTCCGCGGGCCGCACCCGCGGCCCCAGCACGCGGGGCCGCGCGGTGCCATCGGCCGCCGGCACCACGGCGAGGATCGTCGTCGCGCCGCGCGCCGCCGCCGCGCCCAGCGGGAGGTTGTCGCGGGCGCCGCCGTCGAACACCAGCGCGCCGTCGATCCGCACCGGCCGGCCGTACAGCACCGGCACGAAGCACGAGCCCAGCACCGCGCGCACGAAGTCGGGCTCGCGGCGGCTCGACAGCACGACGGTGGCGCGATCGCGCAGCCGGGTCACGGTGCACAGCGCCTCGGCCGGCGCGGCGCGCAGATCGCCGGCGCCCAGCGCCGCCCGCAGCGCGTCGCCGACGATCGCCGACATCGCGAACGGCGACCGGTTGGCCAGCGCGTCGCGCCAGCGCACGATCGAGCCGCCCGCCACCGCCTGCCACAGCGCCGGCAGCTCGGGCGCGCGCCCCGCCGCCCACGCCGCGCACACGATGCTGCCCGACGACGCGCCCGCGGCCAGCGCCGGCCGCACGCCCAGCCGATCGAGCTCGGCCACCACGCCCGCCGCGAACGCCGCGCGGTTGGCGCAGCCCTCGATCACCAGCGCGAGCACGCGCTACTTGAGCTTGAGCTTGGCGCGGAAGTTCACCAGGAACGCGGCCTCGACCGCCTGGTAGTGCGTGCCCTGATCGTTGGCGACCACGCCCGGGCCGCTCTTGAAGTAGTAGCCGCCGGACACGGGCACCACGAAGCCCAGCGAGAACAGCGGCCCGAGGTTGAAGCCGGCGCCGAACTTGGCCTCGAGCAAGAAGCCCTTGTCGGTGATCTCGCTGTTGTCGAGCGGCGGCATGACCTGCTGGCCGGTGCCGACGCCGAAGCCCAGCCCGAGCCCGGCCTCGAAGTAGCCGCGCGGCCGGCCGTGGGGCTTGCCCGGCGGCGCCGCCGGGACGCCGAGGTCGACGTCGACGTCCATGCCGGTCATGAACTGGGTCCAGGTGCCGAGCAGCCCGCCGTCGGTGTACTGGTGGTGCTGGACCCACACGTCGACGAACAGCACCTCGACGCCGACCAGCCCGCCGTAGCCGCCGCCGCGGGCCTTCTTCTGGAAGGCGTTGTCCTGCTGATCGCCCGCCACCCCGGCGCCGCCGGCCCCGCCGCCGTGGGCCTCGAGGCGCAGGCTCAGCAGATCGGCGTGGGCGGGAGCGGCCGCGAGGGCGACCGCCACGATCGGGAGGAGTCGTCGCATCGGCGCAGTGTAGCGCGCCGCGGCGGTCGCCGTCGCGTGGCCGGCATCACGCATCGTGATTGACCGGCGCCGGCGCGAGTTGCTACCGTCGCCAGTCGAGGATCGCGGTGTCGCGCTTGGCCATCGCCCACGCTTCGATCGACGTCGCCTCGGTCGCGATCGGCGCTGCGCTGGTCGTGACCGCGGCGGTGATCGCGTGGCTGCTCCGCCGCCGCCCGCCCGCGACCACCGCCGCGCCGCCGCCGCCCCTGCCCCGCCCGCCGTCCCGCCCGCCGTCGGTCGCGCTCGCGCGCCCCCGGCGCCGCGTCACCGGCGCCGGCCTCGAGGTCGCCACCGTCGGCATGGTGTGCCCGACCTGCCGCACCGAGTACGCCGGCATGCTGTACTGCCAGCGCGACGCCCGCCGGCTGGTCGCCGCCGACGAGATGCTGACCGGCCGCTCGACCGGCGGCATGTGCCCGCGCTGCGGTCGCGCGTTCGAGCCCGGGCTGCGCCGCTGCCCGCACGACGGCGCCGAGCTGGTGCCGCCGTCGGCGTACCGCGCGACCCGGCCCGCCGATCCGGCGCCGACCGGCGTGCTGGCCAAGGTGTGCCCGGTGTGCCGGCACCGCTACGATCTGTCGGCGCGCTTCTGCGGCAAGGACGGCCACGACCTGGTCGTCGTGAATTGACGCGCGGAAATCGATCGACTTCCGCCGGCCGCGGCCCTACGTTCCGCGCGCCATGCCCGACCTCGTGATCGGCAGCCGCCGCGCGTCGCCGCAGCGCGCGCTGCGCACCACCGGCCTGCTGGTCGCGCTGGTGGTCACGGCGTTCGTGGTCGCGTGGTTCATCTACCGCCGCTCGGTGGCGTACGAGGTGCCGAGCGGCGAGCCGGTGGCCTCGCCGATCGAGCTCGAGCAGACCGCCGGCGCCGGCACCCGCCTGCGCTGGGCCGACGCCAGCCTCAGCTACCGCAACAACCTGGTGGTGCTGCGCGCCAGCGGCGAGCCGTTCGCGATCGGCGCCGCCCAGGGCCGGCTCCTCGCCGAGCGCCTGCCGGCGATGGCGCGCGCGTGGGCGCCGACGATCGACGCGCTGGCCGGCACCGGCGGCTGGTTCGGCGGGTGGACCAAGGGCATGCGCAAGGACTGGCGGCTGCGCTTCATCGACGACGGCGTGACCGAGCCGCACCGGCGCGCGCTGGCCGGGCTGGTGCGCGGCGCCGCGCTGTCGGGCGTCGACCTCAGCTACACCGAGGCGCTGCGCGACGCCGCCGCCCTCGACGTCGGCCTGCCCGCGAGCTGGACCGCCGAGGCCCAGACCCGCAACCTGACCCGGGGCCTCACCGTCGTCGCGCCGCAAGCGCCGACCGGCGACCGGCTGCTGGTCGGGCGCAGCTTCGCGCTGCCCGGCCTCGGCGACGGCGGCGACGCGGCGGCGGTGCCGGTGATCACGATCGCCCGCCCCACCGGCCGCCTGGCCTGGGCCGGCGTCGGCTGGCCGGGCCTGGTCGGCGTCGTCACCGGCATCAACTCGGCCGGCCTGGTGGTCGCGATCCACCCGACCCGCACCCGCGACGTGCGCTCGGCGCGCGGCGCGCTGCCGATCGCGCTGCTGGCCAAGGACGTCCTCGAGGAGGCCGCCGACCTCGACGCCGCGATCAAGAAGATCGAGGCCACGCCGACCTTGGGCGCGGCGGCGTTCGTGGTCATCGACGGCGCCCACGGCCACTGGGCGGTGATCGATCGCAGCCCGACCAAGAGCGGCGTGCGCCGCGACCCGGCCAGCCGCGCGGTCGGCGACGTGCTGGGGTCGACCGCGTTCACCGACGATCCCGAGAACGATCGCCAGGGCCGCAGCTCGGCCTCGGTCGAGCGCGCCGCGCGCGCGGCGCAGCTGGCGGCCCAGCCGATCGCCGACGTCGCCGCGCTGGCCGGGCTGCTGCGCGACCGGCGCTCGACGTTCGACGCCGGACTGCCGCTGGGGCACCGCGCGGCGATCGACGACGCCGCCGCCGTCCACGTCGTCGTGTTCGACCCGCAGTCGCTGCAGATGTGGGTCGCGGGCGGCGGCGCCGGCGAGCGCATGCGCGGCTTCGACCTGCGCCACGAGCTCCGCGGCGAGGGCGATCGGCCGATGCCGCCGCCCGACATCGACGGCGCGATCGATCTCGATCCGACGCAGCTCGACGCGGTCCGCGCGGCCCGCGCCGCGCTGCGCGCGGCCCGCGCCGCGCTGCGCACCGTCGGCCGCGGCCGCGCCGCCGAGCACCTGGCCCGCGCGCTGGCGCTGGCGCCCAACCTGCCCGAGGCCGCCGTGCTCGCGGCCACCCTGGCCGACGCCCGCGGCGATCGCCAGGCCGCGCAGGCGGCGTGGCGGCGGTGGTTCGAGCTGGGCGCCGACGACCCGGGCCTGGCCGCCACCCTCGGCTCGCGCGTGTCACCGTAGACCCACGCCGCGAGTTGTGGTGTATGTCGAGCATGAGTGACGCGCGTCCGCCGCTGGTGATCGTCGATCACCTCGCCGGCTCGCGCCGCGGCCAGCGCCAGGAGCTGTCCGCCACCAGCCGGGCCCGGTTCGGCCGCCACCCCGACTGCGAGGTCTCGTTCGACGCCCACCGCGACATCGACGCGTCGTCGCGCCACGCCGAGCTGCGGCCGGCGGAGCGGGCCTGGGTGCTGGTCGATCTCGGCAGCTCCAACGGCACCTTCGTCGACGGCCAGCGCGTGACCGAGCTGGCGGTGGCCGCCGGCGTCGCCCACACCATCGAGTTCGGCCCCGGCGGGCCACGGGTCCGG
The DNA here is from genome assembly GCA_016707895.1 of Myxococcales bacterium. Taxonomy (GTDB): domain Bacteria; phylum Myxococcota_A; class Polyangia; order Haliangiales; family Haliangiaceae; genus UBA2376. Next base: position 197,175 of record JADJGV010000012.1, read on the forward strand.
CTGTTCATCGGCGAGCCTGACGCCGTCGCGTCGCTGCCGGCCCCGACCCTGGCCGAGCCGCGCCGGCGGGTGCCGACCTGGGTCGCGATCGCCGCCGCGGCGGTGCTGGTGGTGGCGGTGGCGGCCTGGCTGGTGTTCGGCTAACCGACCACGGACGAAAATTCCGCGCCGCCCCGATCGCGGGCGGCGCCGGCCGCGCCACCGGCGCGAAAAGTCGGTCAGCTTCGTGCGTCGGCCGGCAAGTTGCGCGACAATCGGCAGGGATGAACTGTCCGTCGTGCCAGACGCCGCTCCCGCCCGCTGCGCGGTTCTGCGGCGTCTGCGGTCACCAGCTCGCGGCGCCGCAGCCGGCCGCCGCGGCGCGCCCGCCCGCCGCCGCGCCCGCGCGCGCCCCGTCGGCGCCGGTCGCCCCCGCCGGCAACCGCGGCAGCGAGCCGGCGCTGCGCCCGCCCGGCGCCAAGCTGCCGCCCGGGCTCGGCCCGCGCAAGAAGCCTGAGGGCGATCCGTTTATCGGCCAGCTGTTCAACGGCCGGTTCAAGATCGAGTCGAAGCTCGGCGAGGGCGGCTTCGGCGCGGTGTACCGCGGCGTGCAGGTGCAGACCGGGCGCAAGGTCGCGCTCAAGCTCCTGCACCCCGAGATGACCCGCGACGAGAACCTGGTGGCGCGGTTCCGCCGCGAGGGCCTGGTGCTCTGCAACCTGCAGGACCCGCACACGATCACCACCTACGACTTCGACTCGACGCCCGACGGCACGCTGTACCTGGCGATGGAGCTGCTCGAGGGCAAGAGCCTCCACACGGTCTTCCACAACGAGGCGCCGATCGAGTGGAAGCGGGTCTTCAAGATCCTGTCGCAGATGTGCAGCTCGCTCGGCGAGGCCCACCGCCAGGGCATCGTCCACCGCGACCTCAAGCCCGAGAACATCTACCTCGAGAACCGCGGCGGCGATCCCGAGTTCGTGAAGATCCTCGACTTCGGCATCGCCAAGGTGATGCGCGGCGACAACTCGGTCGACCCGCAGGCGCCGCAGCTCACCGCCACCGGCCAGACGCTGGGCACGCTCGAGTACATGTCGCCCGAGCAGCTGATGGGCAAGCAGCTCGACGGCCGCAGCGACGTCTACGCGCTCGGCGTGCTCGGCTACGAGCTGTTGACCGGGCGGCTGCCGTTCCCCGACGCCAAGGGCCCGGCGGCGCTGATCACCGCGCAGCTCAAGCAGACCCCCAAGCCACCGTCGGCGGTGAACCCGCAGGCGCAGCTCCCGCCGGGCGTCGACCGGGTCATCCTGAAGATGCTCGAGAAGGACAAGAACCAGCGCTTCGCCGACGTCGGCGCGCTGGCGGCGGCGGCGCAGGAGTGCATCGCCACCGGCCGCTGGGGCGATCCGCCCGCGCCGGCGCCCGCGCCGGCCGATCTGCACGGCCAGCCGATGGCGCCGCCGAACCGGCCGCAGCCGATGCCGATGGCGATGGCGATGCCGCCCCAGCCGATGCCCCAGCCGGTCGCGCCGCCGCCGGTGATGCCGCCGCAGCAACCGCTGCCGATGCCGGGGGCGCCGCAGCAGCCGTACAACTACCCGCCGACCGCGCCGGTGGCGGCGGCCCGCGCCAACCGCACGCTGCTGTTCATCGCGATCGGCGTGGTGGTCGCGATCGGCGCCGGCGTCGGGCTCGCGTTCGCGCTGTAGAGCGCGGATCAGCCCGCCAGCCACCAGCCCAGCGCGCCGGCGATCAACGCGGCGGCGATCAGCCCGAGCAGGCGCAGCGTCTTGCCGGGCGCCGGCGGCGGCGGCGCCAGCGCGGGCAGCCGCGCGCCCACCACCACCGGGTGCCGCCCGGTCGCCGGCACCACCGGCGGGCCCGGATCGTCGCCGATGCCGGCCTGCGCCGCCAGCCGCCGCACGACGTAGGAGGTCGACGTCAGCGCGCGCTCGCCCTGCTCGCGCGGATCGAACTCGACGAACTTCGGCGACGGCCCGTCGGGCGCCGCGGCCGGCAGCGCGTCGCCGTCGACGTCGAGCACCACCGCGGTGATGTTGTCGCTGCCGCCGGCGGCGCACGCCGCGTCGCACAGCATCCGCGCCACCGCCGCCGGCCCGCCGCGGCTCTCGAGGATCGCGGCCATCGTCGGCCCGCCGAGGTGGTTGTACAGGCCGTCGGAGCACACCAGCACCCGATCGCCGCGGCACAGCGGCACCATCGACAGCGACGGCTCGACGTCGGGGTTGACCCCGAGCGCCTGCAAGATCGTCGAGCCGCCGGCCAGGGCGGCCTCGAGCGGATCGCGCCCGGCGCCGACCAGCGCCGAGGTCAACGTCTGGTCGCGGGTGAGCTGGGTCAGCGCGCCGGCGCGGCACACGTAGACCCGCGAGTCGCCGACCTGCGCGCACACCAGCCGGCCGCCGGCGACGCCGACCGCCGACAGCGTCGTGCCCATGCCGCGCAGGCTGGGCTCGCGCTCGGCCTCGTCGTAGACGCGCTGGTTGGCGACCCGCACCGCGCGGCGCAGGAGCCGGGCGAACACCTCGGGGTCGTCGGTGGCGTGGTCGGCGACCAGCTCGCGCCACGTCGCCCGCGCCGCCAGCTCCGAGGCCACGTCGCCGCCGGCCGCGCCGCCCATGCCGTCGCAGACGATCGCGCACAGGCCGCGGGGCCCGGCCGCGGTGAGCGCGCCCTCGCCGTCGAACAGCCGCTCGCGGTCGAGATCACCGAGCGCGAACGAGTCTTCGTTGCGCTCGCGGATGCGGCCGCGGTCGGTGGCGCCCGAGCCGATCACCGCGAGCACCCGGGGTCACCGCCGCAGCTCGATGCGGAACAGCTGATCGCCCATGCGCACGTGCTCGCCGGCGCGGATGGTCAGCGGCGCGGTCAGGCGCACGAAGGTGCCGTTCGAGCTGTTGAGGTCGGTGATCGTCGCGCGCTGGCCGTCCCAGGTGATCGTGCAGTGCCGGCGCGACAGGAACGCGTCGTCGGCGAAGACCAGATCGCCCTCCTCGCGCCCGATCACCACCTCGTCGTCGGCGAGGTGGCGGACGTCGCGCACGCCGCCCGACGGCAGGAGCTGCGACAGCCGGCCCCACGGCTCGCGCGGCGGCGAGCCGAACATCGCCACCCCGTGGCGGACCAGCGCCGGTGGGTTCCGCTCGTCGGGATCGAGCCGCTCGAAGCGCAGCACCTCGCGACCGATCAGCACGATCGTGCCGTGGGTCAGCTCGAACGGGCGATCGATCTTGCGGAACACGCCGTTGAGCGTGTCGACCGGCGTGACCTTGATGGCGTCGCCGGCCAGCTCGAGCCGCGCGTGGTGGCGCGCCAGGAAGCGATCTTGCTCGATCGAGATGTCGGCGCCGGTGCGGCCGAAGACGACGAAGTCGCCGGCCAGCGGGTAGCGCTCGCCGTCGGTGCCGTCGCGGTTGACCGACACCGCCTGGCCCCACGGCGCGGGTTGCGCCGGCGGCTGCGCGCGCAGGCGCGCCACCTCGGCCGACGGCGCGGCCAGGGTCGCTCCTTGCACGTCGACCGCCGGCCCGGCGGGCGGCGGCGTCGGCACCGACGCGGCGGGCGCGCCGACGCGGAAGCCGCACTGCTGACAGAACGCGAAGCCCGGCTGCACCGGCGCGTTGCAGCGCGGACAGCTCGAGACGCCGGGCGCGGGGCCGCCCATCGGCGGGCCGCCCATCGGGCCACCCATCGGCGGGCCGCCCATCGGGCCACCCATCGGCGGCGGACCGCCCATCGGCGGGCCACCCATCGGGCCGCCCATCGGCGGGCCACCCATCGGGCCGCCCATCGGCGGGCCACCCATCGGGCCGCCCATCGGCGGGCCACCCATCGGGCTGCCCATCGGCGAGCCACCCATCGGGCCACCCATCGGCGGGCCACCCATCGGGCCGCCCATCGGCGGGCCACCCATCGGCGGGCCACCCATCGGCGGGCCCATCATGCCGGGCGGCGGCGGCGGGGGCGCCATCGCGGGCGGCGGCGCGCCGCCGAGGTACGGCGTCGGCAAGATCCCGGGCGCCGACGCGGCGAGCACGGTGCCGCAGTTGCGGCAGAAGCGCATCGACGGCGGGTTCTCGGTCCGGCAGGCCGGACAGGTCACGAGCAACCCCGGCGGCGCCGCCGGAGTCGAACCCGGATACGGCGCCGGTCCGACGAGCGACGTGCCACAGTTGAGGCAGAAGCCAGCCCCTTGCGGATTATCGTGACCACACTTCGAGCAACGCACGGTCGAGGACCCAAGCCTACCAAGAACCAACCGCCCGCTGGGCCTGTCGGGACCGAGAATGCAACCTCGACCGCGGGTTTACACGGGGCCGCCGGACTTGCTAAGACGCCTCCCGTCCCGATGCGCCAAGGCTTATCGACCCTGTTCGCCTGCGCGGCCCTCGCCGCCGGGCTCGCCGCGTGCGCGCCGCCGCCCAGTCCTCGCGTCGCCACGTTCCGGGCGCGACCCGACGACGTCGTCGCCGGCGACCTGGCGGGGCCGTTCACCGGCCGCGTCGTCGACGCCGCCAACCAGACGCCCATCACCGGCGCGCTGGTCTACGCGTCGTGGAGCTTCGAGCGCGGCTACGGGCTGGCGGTCGCCGCCGGCGCGCGCGAGGCCGTCGTGTCGACCGACGCCACCGGCACCTACCGGGTGCCGGCGCTGGCCAAGGCGCCGGCCGGCGCCCGCCTCACCGACTTCCGGCTGGTGATCTACAAGCGCGGCTTCGTCGCGTACCGCAGCGACCGGCGGTTCACCGATTTCGGCCCGCGCCGCGACTTCGCGCAGCGGGACAACCTGGTCGAGCTCGAGCGCTGGCGCGCCGACTACTCGCACGCGCGCCACCTGCGGTTCGTCGGCGGCGGCGGCGTGGTCGCCGCGGTCACCGGCTGGGAGACCGACGAGGCGATCGCCGAGCTGAGCGGCACGACGAGCACCAGCCCGACGGCGACCAAGAGCGGCCCGTACCTGGTGGCGGCGCAGCTGCTGACCGAGGTCGACATCAAGGCCGAGACCGACTACGACGGCCGCTTCGAGACCGGGCCGCTGGGCGACGAGCCCGACACCCGCTCGTACTCGTCGCAGCACTACAAGGCGCTCGGCCGCGACCAGACCTGGGACGTGGCGGTGCGCATGTGGCGGCTGCCGGCCGACGCCGCGCTCGAGCGCTACGACGAGCTGCGCACCGGCCTGCCCGGCGTCGACGAGCGCGACGACATCGCGTCGAAGTCGCTGCGCGCGATCGAGAACAACATCTACGCCGCCGCGTTCCTCGACGGGCAGCGCGGCCTGGTCGTGGTCGTGACCTGCGGCAAGAGCCAGTGCACCACCCCCGACAAGGCCTCGAACCTGGCGGCGCTGATCCACCGCCGCATCCGCGACCTGTGGCCGCTGACCCGCGGAGAGACGCCATGAGCCGCATCGTGATCCTGGCCGCCGTGCTGGCGGCCGCCGCGGCCGCGCCGCGCCCCGCCCACGCCTGGGAGACCAGCACCCACGTCGGCCTCACCGAGCAGGCGGCGCTGGCCGCCGACGCCGACGCCTGGCTGCGCCAGCTCGGCTTCCGCGGCGGGCTGTTCGAGCCGCTGGTGGTGCCGCCGGCCGACGCGCCGGAGCTGTTCGCCGCGCTCGCCAACCACAGCCCGGTCGACGGCTTCGTGCCCGATCTGCGCGGCCAGCAGACCGCGCTGGCGTGGCTGCTCGCCGGCAGCGCGATCGCCGACGCGACGCCGGGGTGGGCCGCCAACCACTTCTTCGATCCGTCGACCGGCGCCGGCTGGCAGCGCCCGGGCGGCTCGCTCGTCGACAAGCTGCGGGCCGCGGCCCGCGCCCGCGCCGCCGCGCCGGCCCGCGGCGTGCCCGCCCCCGACTGGATCGCGAGCAGCGCCAACCCGATGGGCCTGGCGGGCTTCCTCGATCAGTACGAGAAGGCCGTCGCCGGCGCGACGCCCGGCGAGCGCGGCCGCGCGATGGCCGGCGCGCTGGTCGCCGCCGGCGCGGTGCTGCACGCGCTGGGCGATCTCGGCTCGCCGAGCCACGTCCGCGCCGACTACGCCGCGCACTTCGACGCCGTGAGCCCGGCCGCCGACGACGTCGGCTCGCGCTTCGAGCGGCTGGCAGCGATCGCCTGGGGCCGCCTCGGCGTGCCGGCGGCCACCGCGGTGCCGCGCCGGACCACCGCCCGCGCCTTCTTCACCGGCGCCGGCGCCGCGACCGACGCCGGCCTCGCCGACTGGACCGCCGCGCGGTGGTTCTCCGAGCACACCCTGCCCCGCGCTGTCGAGGTCGGCCGGGTCAACGCCAAGGCGCTGCCCGGCGTGCTGGCGCGCTCGCTGGTGCGGCCGGCGCCGGCGCTGCCGTCGCGGCTGAGCATGATCGTCGCGACCCAACCGCAGGGCACGACGCTGCGCGACCCCGCCGGCGTGTGCCTGGCGCGCTACCGCCGCGACGGCGGCCAGCTGGCGTGGTGGTTCGACGACGCCTGCGAGCTCGAGCAGGCCGCGACGATCCTGCCGGTGGTCGCGGGCTACGAGGCCGGCCTCCTGGCGTGGCTGGCCCGCGGCCAGCTCGCGCTGCAGGTCGCCGACGGCAAGGTCACGGTCAGCGCCCGCGGCCTGGGCCTGGGCGCCGGCACGCTGACGGTGTTGCGCGAGGACGGCCGCGGCGTGCGCGCGTCGGCCGGCACCGCCGCCATCACCAGCGCCACCGACGGCGGCGCGCTCGGCACCATCGCGGTCGGCGGCGGCCGGTTCGCGGTGGCCCTGTTCCGCGGCGTCGACGACGCCGGCGAGCCCGTGGTCGCGTTCGGCCGCGTCGAGCTGCCGTGAGCAAGCGCGGCGGCGGCAAGCGCGCGGGCGGCAAGGCCGAGCCCGACTCCACCGTCGATCGGGTGATGACCGCGCTCGAGCGGTGGCCCGACGGCATGCACGACCTCGGCGAGCCGACCGTCGCGGTGCCACTCGACTGGCCGCCGGCGGTGATCGACGTCTACCTGGCGTTCGACGGTGGCCGGCTGTTCGGCGACAGCCTCAGCCTGACCGCGATCGCCGAGGCGCCGGCGTGGGACGAGCGCGGCCGGCTGGCGCTCGTCGAGTGGCTGGCCGAGCCGATCGAGCTCGATCGCGCCGGCAAGGTGTGGCGCGCCGACGCCGAGACCGGCGAGGACGTCTGCGACGGCACCGCCTTCGACCGCTGGCTGCACGGCGCGATCGACGCCACCGCGCTCCTGTTCGACGACGACGGCGAGTGGAAGGACGAGGTGTTCTCCGAGGACGGCGAGCTGACCGAGGCCACCGCGGTGGCGATGGCCAAGGCCCAGGTGCGGCGCGATCCGCGGGCGCCGGGGCCGCGCTGGCGGCTGGCCCGGGCGCTGACCGCGCGCGGCGATCTCGACACCGCGCGGGCCGAGCTCGAGGAGGTGGTCGCCCACGCCCCGGCGCAGGCCTGGGCCTGGCTCGACCTGGCCAAGCTGTCCGAGCGCCTGGGCGCGCTGGCCGGCGCCGTCGACGAGGCCGAGGCCGCCGCCGACGCCGACCCGGCCCACGAGCACCGCGGCCACTTCCTGGCCGAGGCCGCGCGGCTGGCCGCGCTGGCCGGCGACGAGCCGCGCCGCGCCGCGCTCGCGGCCCGCGCGCTGGCGCTGACCCCCGATCTGGTGAGCCGGCAACTGGCCGGCGCCGACGATCGCCTCGCCGACGGCGACCTCACCGCCGCCGCGCACCTGGCCGCGCTGGCGCGGTCGCTCAACCCGCGCGACCTCAACGCCGCCGACCTCGCGCGCCGCATCGAGGCGGCCCAGCGCGAGAATTGACGCGCGCGGGACCGGGTTCAGCCGCGGCGGCCGATGCCGTCGAACAACAGCGCCAGCGCGGCGTCGAGGCGCTCCGGCCCCGCCGGCACGCCGGGCAGCGGCAGGTCGCCCAGCACCAGCTGCGCGCCGATCACCGCGACCGCGGCCATGAACATGACCATCGCCGTCGGCGCCTCGACCAGCTCGCCGCCCCGCTGCGCCGCGGCGATCGTCGCGAACAGCATCGGGATGTGGCCCTGGGCGAAGCGCGCGAACAGCCGCTGCCGGCGCTCGGCGGACAGCAGCGCGTCGCGCAGCGCCATCCGCACCACCGCGCGCTCGGCCTCGGCCAGCCCCGCGACGTACGCGGCGATCGCGGCCAGCCGCGCGCGCACCGGCGCCGGCCGCGCCAGGATCGCGCCCAGCTCGACGACGAACGGCTGGTAGACCGCGTCGATCACCGCGTCCCACAGCGCGTCCTTGGTCGGGAAGTAGTAGTAGATCATCCCGATCGTCGTGCCGGCGCCGCGGGCGATCGCGCGCAGCGACGTGGCGTCGAAGCCGTCGGCCTCGAACGCGGCGCGGGCGGCGGCCAGGACGCGCAGGCGGAGATCGGTCGCGGGGCGCGCCATCGTCAGCCCAGCTTCTTCTGGAAGCGCAGCGCCGAGGCCAGCACCAGCGCGGCGGTGATGCCGCCGAGCCACGCCAGCTCGGGCAGCAGGTCCGCCAGCCCCGCGCCGCGCAGCACGATGCCGCGGATGATGCGCAGGAAGTGGGTGAGCGGGATGGCCTGGCCGATCGCCTGCGCGAACCGCGGCATGCCCTCGAACGGGAACATGAACCCCGACAGCAGCAGCGACGGCAGCAGGAAGAAGAACGACATCTGCATCGCCTGCTGCTGGGTGCGGGCCAGGGTCGAGAAGAACAGCCCCAGCGCCAGGTTGGCCGCGATGAACAGCGCGGCCAGGCCGTACAGCAAGAGCCACGAGCCGGCGAACGGCACCGCGAACACCAGCGTGCCGACCACCAGCACGATCGTCATCTGCACGTAGCCGATCGCCAGGTACGGCACGATCTTGCCGACCACCAGCTCGATCGAGCGCACCGGCGACACGATCAGCTGCTCGAGCGTGCCGCGCTCGCGCTCGCGGGCGATGCCCATCGCGGTGAACATGACCATCGTCATCGTCAGGATCACGCCGACCAGGCCGGGCACGATGTACACCGCGGTCCGCAGATCGGGGTTGTACCAGGTCGAGGTCGACAGGCTGATCGGCTCGGGTGTGCCGTCGTGCCAGGCGCTCACCCGCAGCTCCGCCGACCACGCCGCGACCACCGCCGCCGCGGTCTGGGTGGCGCTGGCGACGGTCTGGGCGTCGGCGCCGTCGACCACCAGCTGCACCTCGACCGGGCGACGCGCGGTGATCGCGGCGCCGAACCCGGCCGGGATGACCAGCGCGACCTTGGCGTCGCCGCGGCGGAACGCCTGCGCGATCGCCGGGTAGCCCTCGACCTGCCCGCGCAGATCGTAGAAGCCGGTGACCTCGAGCCGCCGCGCCAGGTCGCGGCTGCGCGCGGTGCCGTCGGCGTCGTAGACCACCGTCGGCGCGTGCCGCACGTCGGTGTCGATCGCGTAGCCGAACAGCAGGAGCTGCATCAGCGGCAGCATCACCATCATGCCGATCGTCAGGCGATCGCGGCGCAGCTGGCGCAGCTCCTTGCGGGTGATGACCGCGATCCGGCCCAGCGCGCTCACGCCCGCACCTCCTCGCCGCGCACCATCGCCACGAACGCGTCCTCGACCGACACCCGGGCCGGCGCGTGGCGCGCGGGCGCGCCGACCACCGCGGTCACCAGCGCCAGCGCGTCGTCGGTGCGCGCCACCACCCGCAGCCGGTGGCCGAGCGGCTCGACGCCGATCACCGCCGGGTGCGCGGCCAGCGCGGCGCCGACCTCGACCGGCGCGGCGACCTCGATCTCGACCGCGCTCAGCCCGGCGCGCGCGACGATCTCGTCGGGGCGCCCGACGTCGAGCAGCCGGCCGCCGAAGATGAACGCCAGGCGGTGGCAGCGCTCGGCCTCGTCCATGTAGTGGGTGGTCACCAGCACGGTGGTGCCGCCGGCGGCCAGGCGGTGGATCTCGGTCCAGAACTGGCGGCGGCTGACCGGGTCGACGCCGGCGGTCGGCTCGTCGAGGAACAGCAGCGGCGGCCGGTGGATCGTCGCCGACGCCAGCGCCACCCGCTGCTTCCACCCGCCCGACAGCGTGCCGGCCAGCTGGCGCCGCCGCGCGCCCAGGCCGTGCTCGCCCACCACCTCGGCCACCCGCGCCGCCCGCCCCCGCCGCGGCACGCCGTAGATGCCGGCGTAGAACTGCAGGTTCTCCTCGACGGTGAGGTCCTCGTACAGGCTGAAGCGCTGGGTCATGTAGCCGATGCGCTGCTTGATCGCCTCGGGCTCGGTGCGGATGTCGTGGCCGACGACCCGGCCGTCGCCGCTCGACGGGTCGAGGATGCCGCACAGCATCCGGATCGTCGTCGACTTGCCCGCGCCGTTGGGGCCGAGCACGCCGAAGATCTCGCCCTTGGCCACCGCCAGATCGACGCCGGCCACCGCGACCAGGTCGCCGAAGCGCCGGCCCAGGCCGTGGGTCTCGATCACCAGCGCGGTCACGGCGCCCTCGCCGCCAGCTCGGCATAGGCCGGCAGCCCGGCGTGCAGCCGGCCCTCGGGATCGTCGAGCCGCACCCGGACGCGCACCGTCAGGTTGGGCCGCTCGCGCGGGCTGTAGACGAAGCGCGGCGTGAACTCCGCGTGGGGCGCGATCCACTCGACCGCGCCCGTCACGGGCGCCGCGCCCTCGACGATCACCCGCATCGCGGCGCCGACCTGCAGCCGCGGCGCCTCGGCCACCGGCACGAACACGTCGGCGTAGGGCCGGCGGCGGTCGATCAGCGACGCGATCGGCGCGCCGGCCGCGACCACCTCGCCGGCCTGCGGGTAGACGTCGAGCACGACGCTGTCGATCGGCGCGAGCAACACCCGCTTCTCCAGCCGGCGGTCCTCGAGGGTCAGCGCCTCCTCGGCCAGCGCCACCCGCGCCTTGGCCCGGGTCAGCTCCTCGACCCGCGCGCCGCGGTTGAGCAGCCGCACCCGCGCCTCGAGGCTCTCGCGCTCGCCGCGGGCCCGCGCCACCTGCGCGTCGACGTCGTCGATCACCGCCGCCGGCGACACCCCGCGCTCGACCAGCCGGGTCTGCCGCGCCTGCTCCTTGGTCAGCGCCCGCTCGCTGGCCCGCGCCGCGCCCAGCTGCGCCTGGGCCGCGCGGATCTCCTCCGGGCGGCTGCCGGCCTCGAGCAGCGCCAGCTCGGCGCGCGCCACGTCGAGCTCGCGGGCGCGGATCGCCCGCAGCTCGCGATCGAGCACGTCGTCTTGCCGCGCGATCACGTCGCCGGCGTGGACCACCCGCCCCGGCTCGACGCCGCGCACCGTCACCCGCCCGCCGGCCTCGAACGCCAGGTCGATCTGCTCCAGCTCGATCATCCCCTGGTAGCGCCCGCGCGATGGATCGGGGGTGCCGCACGCCGCGAGCGCGAGCGCGGCGACGACCGCGGCGCTGTTTTTGATCATACGACTGATAATGAGCGCAAGCGTGTGGATCGCAAGGGCGACGTGCCCGCGGCTAGCCCGAGCCCGCGAGATCTCCGGGGGTTAGACGCGCGCCTGAGACGTCACGCCGCAGCCAGCGCCTGCGCGGCGTCGACCGCGAGGTTGTCGCCGATCGCCTCGAGCGGCAGGTCGTTGGGGTCGTAGCCGAACGGGTCCTCGATCTCGACGCCGATCTCGTCGATGCCGAACAGCGCGTACGCCACCACCGCCGCCGCCGGCCCCGTCGCCCAGCCCATCGCCGGCAACAGCGCCAGCGGCACGCTCAGGCAGAACAGCGTGAGGAAACCCTTGATGTGGTGCGCGTAGGCGAACGGCACCGGCGTGCGCAGGATGCGCTCGCAGCCGCCGAGGCTGTCGATGATCTCCGACACCGCCGCGTCGAGCATCACCAGCCGCTGCTCGCTCATGCCGCGGCCGGCCCCGACCGCGAACAGATCGCCGAGCGCGCGGGCGATGGCCAGCGGCGGACATCGGGTCGCCGCGAGCTTGGCCAGCAACGCCGGCGGCAGCGTGCCCTCGAGCTCGGGCCAGGTGCGCTCGTCGCGCAGGTAGCGCCGGATCGAGGCGTACAGCGCCACCGTGTGGTCGCGCAGCGGCGCGTGCAGGTCGGCCGGCAGGTAGCTCGCGCCCTGGCGCACCAGATCGCGCGCGTTGTTGACCATCGCGCCGACCAGCCGCCGCCCCTCCCAGTAGCGGTCGTACGACGCGTTGGTGCGGAACACGAGCAACAGGCCGAGCGCGACGCCGACCATCGTGTGGATGATGCCGGGGATCGCCAGATCGACGACGTCGTAGCGTCGCAGCGCCTGCGCCGCGAGGCCGATCGCCGCCACCATCAGCACGCGCACGGCGATCCGCGGCAACACCGTGCCGCGCACGCGGGTCAGGATCGCGAACCAGTCATGCGTCTCGTAGCGGATCATCGCTCGCCATGATCGGCGATCGCCGCGCGGCGCTCAAGCTGGCGAGCGGCAGCGAAAGCCCCGCCAGGGACTCAGAACGTCACGCGGTGCCGCCACGACACCTGCGCGCCCGCGCCGAGCCGCGTCTGCCCGACGACGTCGCGCACGCACGCGGCCACCCGAGCCGGCAGGTCGGTCTCGACGATGTTCAGGTACCGGATCGCCCCTGACGCCTGCACGCCCACCTCCAGCTCGACGTGGGTCCCGTCCGCCAGCCCCTGCTTGGCCAGCGACCGCACGCACCCGCGCAGCTGCTCCTGATCCAGCGCGCGCGACAGCTCGACCAGCCGCTGCCGCCGCGCGGTCGCGGTGCCGGTCGCCGCCAGCGCCGGCTCGGCCTGCGCCAGCGCCACCGGCCGCTCGGCCGTCGCGCCGTCGAGCTCGACCCACTGGCTGGCCGTCCGCCCGTCGCGATCGCGGGCCTCGACCAGGTGGCGCCCCGGCGGCAGCCGCCGCCACAGCGAGCCCACCCCGGCCGGCACGCCGTCGATCTGCACGGCGTGGCCTGTGGGCACCACCAGCGGCAGCGCCGCGGTGGTGCGGAAGATCGTCGCCGGATCGGTCCACTGCGGCAGCGCCTCGGGCCGCGCCGCGATCAGCGCGCCCAGCTCGGCCTCGGACATCGGCCGCACCTGGCGCGCCAGCACCGGCTCGCCGTCGACCACCGCCAGCGCCTGCCCGGCGCCCAGCTCGACGCCGTCGCCGCCGTCGGCGGTCGCGACCGCCACCCGGCCGTGCTCGCACGCCACCGCCACCCGCGCGCCGTCGCGCTCGACGCGGAACGCGGTGCCGCGCACCTCGACGGTGCGCGGGCCGGCCCGCACGACGAACCGCTGCTCCGCGGCGCGGTGGCTGACCTCGATGTCGATCCGGCCGCGCTCGCCGAGCACCAGCTCGACCGCGCGGGCGTCGAAGTGCGCCAAGGTCACGCTCGAGTGCGGCCCGACGGTGATCGTCGACGCCGGCCCGAACTGCGCCGCGACCCGGCCCTCGGCGGTGGTGATGCGGTCGCCGGCGCCCAGGCCGTGGGCCCCGACGGCGCTGCCGCCGACCAGGCTGGCGCCGGCCGCGGTCACGACGGCGCCGCTGGCCTCGACCAGCGTGACCACCGCGGTCATCGGCGCGGCGGGCGCGATCACCGCGGGCGCGGGCGCGGGCGGCGCCACCGCCACCGCCGGCAGCGGGCCGACCGTCGACGGGGTCAACGCGAACCACACGCCGGCCGCCGCGACCGCCAGCCCGAGCGGCGCCGCCAGCCACGGCCACCGCCGCGGCGGCGCCGCGGCCACCGCCGGCATCGCCCAGGCGCCGATCGATGGGTGCGACCCGGTGCCGAGCTGCCAGTAGGTCTGCGCGCGCACGCGATCCCAGCGCAGCTCGGGCGCCGGCGCGGCCGCGACCTCGGCGAACGCCGCGTGGGCGCTGCGCACCTGGTCGAGCGCGCGGCGGCAGCGGGCGCAGCCGTCGACGTGGCGGTGGGCGCGACGCGCGGCGCCGCCGGTCAGGCGACCGCGCACCAGATCGGCCAGGCGGTGGGGCGCGACGTGGCTCACGGCTCGCCTCCGCCCGCCGCGCCGGCCTGGCCGGTCAGGATCTTGTAGAACTCGCGGCGCGCGTAGAACAGCCGGGTGCGCACCGTCACCGGGTTCGAGTCGACGAGGTACGCGATCTCGGTCAGGTCGCGCCCCTCGATCTCGTGCAGGTACAGCACGATCCGCTTCTTGGGCGGCAGCTGTTCGAGCGCCGCGTACACCCGCGCTTGATCCTCACGCCGCTCGAGCGCGCGCTCCGGCGACTCGGGCCGATCGGTCGCGCTCGACTGGTTCGACGCCTGCTCGAGATCGGCCACCGCGATCGGCGGCGGCCGGCGACCGCGGCTGCGCATCCGCCCGAACGCCACGTTGACGCAGATGCGGTAGAGCCAGGTCGCGAGCTGCGCCTCGTGGCGGAAGTTCGCCAGGCCGCGGAACGCGATGACGAACACCTCCTGCACCAGATCCTCGAGCTCGCCGCGATCGCCCAGCACCCGGTAGAGGTTGGCGGCCACCACCCGGCGGAACCGGTGGTACAGCTCGTCCTGGGCGGCGCGGTTGTTGGCCTTGCACCGGGCCACCAGCTCACGCTCCTCGAGCGACTGGAGCGGACGCTCTCCGGACCGGGTCGGTCCAGATGCATCGCTGGGGTGCTTGGCCACGAGGGAGAGCATAGCGCTGCGGGTTTCGGAAGTTGGTGTCCGGACGGGGCGCCGAGGTTCAAGCGCGCCGCGATTCTCCCCGCTCATCGAGATCGCGCGAGTGGTTTCGAGCAGTTGCATTGTCACGGAGGCAGCGGTACGGCTTGCCCTATGCCCCTGCCCTCGGTCGTCGCCGACACCCGCCACCTCCTCGACCGCCTCGGCGTCGGCGCCGCCGCCCTGGGCGACCACGGCGTGCCGGCGCGCTCGCCGATCACCGGCGAGCTGCTCGGCCACGTCGCCGAGACCGCCGACGTCGGCGCCGCGGTCGGACGGGCGGCGGCGGCGTTCGCCGCCTGGCGCGCGGTCCCGGCGCCCCGGCGCGGCGAGCTGGTGCGGCGCTTCGGCGACGTCCTGCGCGCGGCCAAGGACGACCTGGCCCGCCTGGTGACGATCGAGGCCGGCAAGATCGCCAGCGAGGGCGCGGGCGAGGTGCAGGAGATGATCGACATCTGCGACTTCGCGGTCGGGCTGGCGCGGCAGATCGGCGGCCACACGCTCCCCAGCGAGCGCGCCGATCACCGGATGATGGAGACCTGGCACCCGCTGGGCGTCGTCGGGATCATCTCGGCGTTCAACTTCCCGGTCGCGGTGTGGGCGTGGAACGCGGCGCTCGCGCTGATCTGCGGCGACCCGTGCGTGTGGAAGCCGTCGGAGAAGACGCCGCTGACCGCGCTGGCGACCCAGGCGCTGTTCGCCCGGGCGTGCGCCGGGTTCGCCGACGCGCCGGCCGATCTGAGCGCGGTGATCATCGGCGGGCCGGCGGTCGGCCAGGCGCTGGTCGACGACCGCCGGGTGCCGCTGGTGTCGGCGACCGGCTCGACGGCGATGGGCCGCGCGGTGGCGCCGCGGCTGGCGGCGCGGTTCGGGCGCGCGCTGCTCGAGCTGGGCGGCAACAACGGCGCGATCGTCGCGCCCTCGGCCGACCTCGACCTGGCGCTGCGGGCGATCGCGTTCGCCGCGATGGGCACCGCCGGCCAGCGCTGCACGACGCTGCGCCGGCTGTTCGTCCACGCCGACGTCTACGACGCGCTGGTGCCGCGGCTGATCAAGGCCTACGCCTCGGTCAAGGTCGGCGACCCGCGCGACCCCGCGACCTTGGTCGGCCCGCTGATCGACGCCGGCGCCGGCGCGGCGATGGCGGCGGCGATGGCCCGGGCCGGCGCCCACGCCGGCCGGATCCACGGCGGCGACGCGGTCGAGCTCGGCGGCGGCGTCTACCGCCGGCCGGCGCTGGTCGAGCTGCCGGCGCAGGCCGGGCCGATGCTCGACGAGACCTTCGCGCCGATCCTGTACGTCACCCGCTACCGCGAGCTGGGCGAGGCGATCGCGCTGCACAACGCGGTCGATCAGGGCCTGTCGTCGTCGATCTTCACCCGCGATCTCGGCGAGGCCGAGCGCTTCCTCGGCGCCCGCGGCTCGGACTGCGGCATCGCCAACGTCAACATCGGCCCGTCGGGCGCCGAGATCGGCGGCGCGTTCGGCGGCGAGAAGGACACCGGCGGCGGCCGCGAGTCGGGCTCCGACAGCTGGAAGGCGTACATGCGCCGCGCCACCAACACGATCAACTACGGCCGCGCGCTGCCCCTGGCCCAGGGCGTCCGCTTCGACGTCGACGGCTGAGTCACCGCCGCGACGGCCGCGCCTCGAACGCCAGCTCCTCGTCGACCTGGCAGCGCAGCACGTCCTCGTCCTTGTCGACGGCGAGCCGGCACGGGATCTGGTCGTCGCCGGTGTCGGGCTTGGGCAGCTGCAGGGTCAGCGCGTCGCCGGTCGCGGCCCAGGTGCCGCGGTAGGTGACCTTGTCGCGTGAGCCCTGGCAGCTGGTGCGCAGCTGCAGCGTGAAGCGGCGATCGCGCCTCAGCGTCAGGCGCAGCTCGGGGCGATCGCACGGCGCCAGCGGCTGCTCCCACTCGCCGCCCAGCCCCATCAGCCGCTCGTAGGTCGCGGTCGCGGCGCGATCGAAGCCGACCGCGGCGCGGAACCGCGGCGCGCCGACCAGCTTGGCGAACGCCTTGTCGAAGCGCGCGTCGACCAGCCACTCGAGCGCGTCGGGCGCCTTGGACTGGGCCAGCGCCTCGAGCCGCGCGATCGCGGCGTCGGCGCGCTTGCCGGCCGCGTCGATCGCCGCCAGGCGGTACAGCGCCTCGGGGTGATCGGGCGCCAGGCTCAGCACGATCAGCCAGCCCTTCAGCGCGGTCTTGCCCTTGGCCTTGCGCGCGGCGGCCACCACCCGGGCCAGCTGCGGATCGACGACGGCGGTCGGCGGATCGGTCGGCGGCGGGGCGGTCGGCGGCTCGGTCGACGGCGGGGTGGCCGGCGGCTCGCCGCGGCCGAGCCCGCGATCGAGACCGACCACGTCGTGCAGCTCGCGGCCGGCGCGGCGCACGACGAACTCGACGACGATCAGCCGCCCGGTCGGCGACTGCCAGACGTCGACGACGCGCGAGATCGTGTCGGCGCTGGTCCAGGTCGCGACCGCCGCGCCGTCGGCGCCGGCGACGGTGAGCGCCCGGCCCTTGGCGGTGGCGGTGAGCGCCGCCTTGGGGCCGCGCTCGGCCGACGGCAGCCGGGTCGACATCCGGGCCACCTCGTCGGCGGGCGCCGCGTGGCACGCCGGGCTGCCGGCGGCGGCGCCGGCGGTGACGACCACCGGCGAGCACACTCGGCTGGCGCCGACCAGGTAGCTCTTCTCGTTGGCGGCGATGCCGCCGAACGAATCGGCCTCGGCGACGCCGACGGCCAGGGTCAGGGTGGCGGCGACGGCCGCCGCGCGACCGAGGGCGATCATGATCCTGGAATAGCACGACGACCGATGCCGCGCCGCGGCGTTCGTTGTACGGTGCCCGGCGTGCTTCGCGACGTGTTCCGTGCGGTGACCCGCGCCTCGGCCGCCCTCGATCGCGGGGTGGTGCGGGTGATGGAGCACCGCATGGCCGGGCCCGCCGCCCGCAAGGACGCGGTCATCCCCGAGGACGCGCACCGCCGGCTGGTGGCGCTGGCCGACCGCTACCGCGACGCCACGCTCGGCCTGCCCAGCCGGTTCTTCCCGGCGCCGCGCCGCCCCGAGCTGCGCGCGCGGGCGATCGGTCAGGCGTTCGGCGGCACCGTCACCGAGCTCACCTGGGCCTCGGGCTACCGGCCGTTCTTGCCCGAGTACAAGGACGAGCACCACCGCTGGGTCGAGAACCACACCGCCCACGCCCGGCGGTATTCACGCGCCGGCAACGGCGCTGGCGGCGCGCCGCGGCCGGTGATGGTGCTGCTCCACGGCTGGGGCGGCGGCGCGTGGTGGCTCGAGGAGCGCGCCTTCGCGGTCGGCTACTGGGTCGCGCGCGGCTTCGACGTCGTCGTCTTCCAGCTGCCGTTCCACGGCGCGCGCGCGCCGGCCGGCGTCGGCCGCGGCCCGCGCTCGGGCGCGCTGTTCCCGTCGGCCAACGTGGTGCGCACCAACGAGGCCTTCGGCCAGGCGATCTGGGATCTGCGCGGCCTGGCGCTGGCGCTGTACGCCGACGGCGCGCCGGCGGTCGGCGCGATGGGCATGAGCCTGGGCGGCTACACCACCGCGCTGTGGTCGACGATCGATCCGACGCTGGCGTTCGCGGTGGCGATGATCCCCGCGGTCGACATGAGCGACCTGATGTGGCGCCACGGCGAGGACAGCCCGGCCCGCCGGCGCGCGGCCGCGACCGGCGTGTCGTCAGCGCTGCTGGCCGAGGTGTTCGCGGTGCACGCGCCGACCACCCGCCCCTGCCTCACCCCGCACGCGCACCGGATGATCGTCGCCGGCCACGGCGATCGGATCACGCCGCCCGATCAGGCCGAGCGCCTGCGCGCCCACTGGGGCGACTGCGCGATCCACTGGTTCCCCGGCGGCCACCTCGCGCAGATCGGGCGCGGCGACGCGTTCCGCGCCGTGCGCCGGCACCTCGCGGCGGCCGGCTTCGGCGCGCCGTCGCCTCACCCGACCGCGCCCAACCCTCCGAGCTCGCGATGAAGCCGTTCCTCCACACCCTGGCCGAAGGGCCGATCCTGTTCGACGGCGCGATGGGCTCGCTGCTCTACGACCGCGGCGTCCTGCACACCCGCAGCTACGACGAGCTGGTCACCGCGCAGCCCGACCTGATCGCGCGGGTCCACCGCGACTACATCGACGCCGGCGCCCAGGTGATCGAGACCGACACCTTCGGCGCCAACCGGATCGCGCTGGCCCGCCACGGCCTCGCCGATCAGATGGCGACGCTCAACAAGGCCGCGGTCAAGCTGGCCCGCGAGTGCGCCGCCGGCCGGGCCTACGTCGCCGGCGCGGTCGGGCCCACCGGCGTGCGGTTCGCGATCGCCTCCGAGAGCGAGCGGCGGCGCGCGCGGATGGCGCTGGCCGAGCAGATCGACACGCTGGTGATCGCCGGCGTCGATCTGATCCTGCTCGAGACCTTCCCGTCGATCCTCGAGCTGGAGCTGGCGATCGCGGTGGCCAAGGAGCGCGGTCCCAAGGTGCCGGTGGTCGCGCAGCACGTCTTCGATCTGCAGTGCAAGGGCGACGGCGGGCTGGCCCCGGCCGAGGTCGCCGAGCGGCTGGTCAACGCCGGCGCCGACGTGATCGGCGCCAACTGCGGCGTCGGCCCGGCCGAGCTGTACACCGTCGCCACCGGCATGATCGGCCGCGGCAAGCCGGTCATCGTCCAGCCCAACGCCGGCATGCCGGCCGCGGTCGAGGGCCGCACGATCTACGTCGCCAACCCCGAGCACTTCGGCGTGTTCGCGCGGCGGCTGCTCAAGAGCGGCGTGCGCGCGATCGGCGGCTGCTGCGGCACGACGCCGGCGCACATCCAGGCGATGCTCGGCGCGTTCCGGATGCTGGGCGGGGCCCGGCTCGACGACGCGCCGACGCCGACCCAGCAGGTGCCGTCGATCACCTCGGGCGCCGCGGCGCCGCGCCCGGCGGCGGTGCCGCTGGCCGAGCGCAGCCGGCTGGGCGCGCGCATCGCCAAGGGCGAGTTCGCGGTGTCGGTCGAGATCACCGCGCCGGCCGGCACCGACCTGACCAAGACCAAGCAGCAGGTCGCGACCTTGCTCGCCGCCGGCGTCGACATCGTCAACATCGCCGACGGCCCGCGCGCCTCGGCGCGGATGGGCAACCTCGCGGTCTGCGCGCGGCTGGCCGCCGAGACCGCGGTCGAGCCGATCCTCCACGTCTGCACCCGCGACCGGAACTTCCTCGGGCTGGTCGCGCACCTGCTGGGCGCGCAGGCGCTGGGCCTGCGCGACCTGGTGATCATCACCGGCGACCCGCCCAAGATGGGCGACTACCCGTTCGCGACGCCGGTCTACGACGTCGACTCGATCGGGCTGCTGCGGATGGCGGCCGGGCTCAACGCCGGCGTCGATCCCGCGGGCAAGCCGACCGCGCCGACCTCGTTCGTGCTGGCCACCGGCGCCGAGCCGGGCGCCGCCGACTACGACCGCGAGCTGCGCCGCCTCGAGGAGAAGAAGGCCGCGGGCGCCGAGCTGGTGATGACCCAGCCGGTCTACGACCCGCGCACGCTCGAGCGCTTCCTCGACGACACCGCCGGCCTCGGCCTGCCGATGATGGTCGGCATCCTGCCGCTGGCCTCGGCCAAGAACGCCGAGTTCCTGCACAACGAGGTGCCGGGCATGGCCATCCCCGCCGACATCCGCGCCCGCATGGCCAAGGCGGGCGCCGGCGCCGAGGGCCGGGCCGAGGGCCTGCGCATCGCGCAGGAGGCGCTGGCCGCGGTCAAGCACAAGGTCGCCGGCGTCTACATCATGCCGCCGTTCAACCGGGTCGAGGCGGCGATCGCCGTGCTCGACGTGGCCCGCGATCGCTGGCAGCCGGCGGTGGCGCCGTGACCGCGGTCGCGACCGGCGCGATCGGCGCGATGACGCCGGCCGAGGCCCGGGGCTTCCACGACGGCGCGGTGGTCACCGACCTCCACGCCGACACCGCGAAGCTGATGGACAAGCTCGGCTTCGATCTCGCCGAGCGCCACGAGCGGCCGATGCCGGGCCGGCTCAACTACGTCGGCCACGTCGATCTGCCGCGGCTGCGCGACGGCGGCGTCGCCGCGCAGGTGTTCGGGCTGTGGACCGTCCCCTACCCCGAGCGCGGCTGCAAGCACGCGGTCGACACCCAGCTCGACGCGCTCGACGAGGCCATCGCCAAGCACCCCGATCAGATCGCGTGGGCGCTCACCGCCGACGAGGTCGCGGCGTGCAAGGCCAGCGGCCGGCTGGCCGCGATGGGCGGCATCGAGGGCGGCCAGGCGCTCGAGGGCGACCCCGCCAACGTCGAGCACTTCGCCCGGCGCGGCGTGCGCGCGATCGGCCTGCTCCACTTCAGCGCCAACGCGCTGGGCGCGCCGGCCAAGGGCAAGGGCGCCGACGCCGACGCCGGGCTCACCCCGATCGGGCGCGACGTGATCCGCGAGATGAACCGGCTGGGCGTCGTCGTCGATCTCGCGCACATCAACCGCAAGGGCTTCTTCGAGGCGCTCGCCCTGACCACCGCGCCGCCGATGGTGACCCACACCGGCGTCGCCGGCGTCCACCCGCACTGGCGCAACATCGACGACGCGCAGCTGCGCGCGGTGGCCGACAAGGGCGGCTGCGTCGGCATCATCTTCGCGCGGCGGTTCCTGGGCGGCGCCGATCTCGAGGCGGTGGTCGATCACCTGCTGCACATCGTCGACGTCGCCGGCCCCGACGTGCCGGCGCTGGGCTCGGACTTCGACGGCTTCGTCGTGCCGCCGGTCGGCCTCGAGGACGTCGGCTGCCTGCCCAACCTCACCGCGGCGCTGTCGCGGCGCGGCGTGGCGCCCGAGGTGCTGGCCAAGATCCTCGGCGGCAACGCCCAGCGGGTGCTGGCCGACGTGCCGCCCACCTGCTACCTCGCCCAGCGCGACCATGCGTAGCGCCACCCTGCCCGTCGCGGCCGCCCTCGCCGTCGCGCTGCTCGCGGCCTGCTCGTCGAAGCCCCGCGACAAGGCGGCCGGCGCCGGCGCGCGGGCCACCGCCGACGGCGGCGCGATCGACGCCGCGCCTCGCCGCGCCGATGGCACGGTCGCGCTGCCGCCCGCCCCGCCGGTGCCGGCCACGCCGCCCGGGCTGCCGCCGCTGCCGGGCGACGTCGCGCCGACCCCGGCCGAGGTCGCGCTCGGCGAGCTGTTGTTCCACGAGCCCAAGCTCGGCGCCGACGGCACCACCGCGTGCGCCAGCTGCCACGACCCGGCCCGCGGGCTGTCGGGCACCGAGCCGCACCCGGCCACCGCCGCTGGCCGGCCCAGCCTGCGCCGCGCGCCCGCGCTGGTGAACCTGGCGTGGGCCACGGAGCTGGGCTGGGACGGCCGCGGCGCCGGGCTCGCCGGCTGGCTGCCCAGCCACGCGCGCGGCCAGCTCGACCGCACCGTCGACGACATCGCGCTCAAGCTCGGCGCCAGCCCGACCTACCGCGCGCACCTGGCCCGGGCCAGCGCCGGCCGCAGCGACCGCGACACCGTCGCCGCCGCGCTCGCCGCCTACGTGGTCACGCGGTTCGCGGGCGGCAGCCCGTGGGACGCCCACGAGGCCGGCACCGCCGGCGCGGTCGGCGACGACGTCGTCGCCGGCTACCAGCTGTTCACCGGCAAGGCGCTGTGCGGCAGCTGCCACCCGCCGCCGCTGTACACCGATCACGACTTCCACCGGCTCGGGCTGATCGCCTCGCCCGACGACGGCCGCGGCCGGGTCGATCCGGCGCAGGCCGGCGCGTTCAAGACCCCGGGGCTGCGCGGCGCCGCGGCCCGCGCGCGCTTCTTCCACGACGGCAGCGCCGCGTCGCTCGACGCGGCGATCGACTGGCACCTCGCCGGCGGCCGCGGCCAGGGCGCCGATCCGTCGGTGATCGATCCGGGCCTGTCGCCGGTGACGCTGACGACGAGCGAGCGCGCCCAGCTCGGCGCGTTCGTCGCCGCGCTGACCGCCGGCGCCGCGCCGGCGCGGCCGACCCTGCCGAGCGACCTGCCATGAGCCTGGCCCGCCGCCTCGAGATCCAGCTGGGCGCGGCCCAGATGCGCACGCTCGAGCGCGCCCTGGCCGCCGCCGCCGGGCTGGCCCGCCGCACGCTGGCCGTCGACGATCTGCGGCTGACCGCGCTCGCGCGCCCGGGCGCCGGCACGCCGGTCGTGCTGATCCATGGCTTCGGCGGCGACAAGGAGACCTGGCTCCTGATGGCGCCGTGGCTGCGCGGGCGGCCGATGCTGATCATCGACCTGCCCGGCCACGGCGGCTCGACGGTGATCGATCGCCGCCGCGCCACCCCGGCGGCGATGGGCGCCGCGGTGATCGGCGCGCTCGATCGCGCCGGCGTCGCCCGGGCCCACCTGGTCGGCAACTCGATGGGCGGCGGCATCGCGCTGTGGATCGCCCGCCACCACGCCGCGCGGGTCGCGTCGCTGACGCTGGTCGCGTCGGCGGCGCCGGAGCTGGCCGAGAGCGAGCTGACCCGGGCGCTGGCCCGCGGCGAGAACCTGCTGATCCCCGGCGCCGAGGACAGCGAGCGCTTCATGCGCATGGTGGTCGAGAAGCCGCCGCGGGTGCCGCGCGCGGTGCAGCGCTACGTCGCGGCCCGGCGCGCCGCCGCCCGGCACACGCTCGAGGAGATGTTCCGCGGCTGGGTCGAGGCCGCGCCCGCCGACGCGCTGCCCCGCGACCTCGACGCGATCGATCACCCGACCTTGATCATCCACGGCCGCTGCGATCGCATCATCGCGGTCGACACCGCGCGCAAGGTCGCGGCCGCGGTGCCGCGCAGCACGCTGCGGGTGCTCGACGGCATCGGCCACGTGCCGCAGCTCGAGGCGCCGCGCCGGGTGGCGCAGCTGCTCGGCGATCACCTGGCCCGCGTGACGCCATGACGGTGCGGCCGTCGGCGGTGTGGCGGCGGGTGCGCTGGGTGCTGGCGTTCCTGGCGCTGTGCACGCTGGCCACCTGCCCCGCGGCGATCCAGCGCTGCCGCGTCGAGGACACCGCCCGCGAGGCGCCGACCCTGCTCGGCTACCTGGTGACGCAGGTGCGGGCCTACGTCACCGAGCACGGCGAGCTGCCCGACCTGACCGTCGGCCCGTCCCCGCCGATCGGCACCTGCTGCGCCACCCGCCACGAGTGCCGCCCCGACGCCGACCTGTGGCTGGATCCGGCGTGGCGCGCGCTGCGCTTCTCGATCGACGGCGCCCACCGCTTCTCGTACCAGGTCGAGCGCCAGGGCCCGACGATCGTGCTGCGCGCGATCGGTGATCAGGACTGCGACCAGGTGCGCGCGGTCTACGAGGTGACGCTCACGCTCGACGGCGGCAAGCTCACCGAGACCTGGCAGCGCGACAACCCGCTCGAGTAGGCGCTCAGCGCGGCGCCGGCGCCCCGCCGGTGGGCCGCGGCTGATCCGCGACGTACGGGCGCGGCTCGATCACGCCGCCTTGCGCAGGCCCCAGTCCTTGGCGGCGTAGTCGGTCAGCTCGACCTCGAGCTGCCGGCGAGCGCGGAACAGCCGCGACATCACCGTGCCGATCGGCACCGCCAGCGCGTCGGCGATGTCCTTGTACCGCTCGCCGCCGAGGTCGGCGCGCTGCACCACCTCCCGGTAGTCCGGGCCGAGCCCGGCCAGCGCGGCGGTCACCTCGTCGGACAGGAGCTCGGCGGTCAGCGCCTCGGTCGGATCGGCGGCGTGATCCTCGGGGGTGCCGTAGACCGCCATGCGGGTGTCGCCGGGCCGCTCGGTGGCGAACCGCTGGTGGCGGCGGCGCTTGCGGTAGATGTTGATGAAGCTGTTGGTGAGGATGCGGTAGAGCCACGCGCGGACGTTGGTCCCCTCCTCGAAGCGGCCCCACGCCACCATCGCGCGGAGCAGCGTCTCCTGCACCAGATCGCGGGCGTCGTCGGGGTTGCGGGTCAGCCGCAGCGCCGCGGCGTACAGCTCGCCCGACATCGGCAGGCAGGCCGCCTCGTAGGCGGCGTGGTCGACCCGGCGCAGGGTGCGCGGGGCGGCGGCGGTCTTGCGGCGGAGCGTCGAGTGGGCGGGGACGGTAGGCTCGGTGGTGGGCTTCGTGCGCGGCATGCGGCGAAGAAAAGCAACCCCGATGCCACACCCAACCAGCTGACATTACAGGGATTCAGATCGCGTGGCGCCAGGGAGACACGATCGTGCGTCTCCGCGTGGACGCGCCGACACGGCCGCGCCCCGCCAGCTCCGGCTCCGCTCACCGCGAGAGGCGGGCGATCGCCTCGGGGAGATCCGACGCGATCACCCCCTGCCCCAGGGTCTCCGCCAGCGCGTCGCCGGCCGCCCCGTGCAGATACGCGCCCAGCGACGCGGCGATCGCCGGCGGCTGCGCGGCGGCCAGGAGCGCGCCGATCACGCCGGTCAGCACGTCGCCCGAACCCGCCGTGGCCAGCGCCGGCCCGCCGGTCGGGTTGATCGCGATGGCGTCGCCGGCGCGGCCGTCGCACACCAGCGTGCGCGGGCCCTTGAGCAGCACCACCGCGCGGGTCGCGGCGGCCAGCGCGCGCACCGCGGCCGGGCGATCGGCGTCGATCGCGGCGGCGGTGGTGCCGAGCAGCCGCGCCGCCTCGCCGCTGTGCGGGGTGAGCACGACCCGCCCGGCGGCCGCCGCGACCGCGTCGAGCCGACCGATCAGGTGCCCCAGCCCGGCGGCGTCGATCACGCACGGCACGCCGGCGGCCAGCGCGTGATCGATCCACGCTCGCCCGCGGGCGTCGCCCGGCATGCCGGGGCCGATCGCCAGCGCCTGCTTGCCGGCCAGGAGCGCCGCCAGCCCGTCGGCGTCGTCGAGCGCCGCGGTCATGATCGGGTCCGGCGCCGCCAGCTCGCCGCCGCCGCTCGGCCCGGCCAGCGTCACGAGCCCGGCGCCCGCGCGCAGCCCGGCGATCGCCGCGAGCCGCCCGGCACCGCGGGTGCCGGGCGCGCCGGCCACCACCAGCAGGTGGCCGCGCCGGTGCTTGTGGGTCAGCGCGTCGCGCGGCCGCTGCCACGCCGCGACGTCGGCGGCCTCGACCAGCGCGGCCCGCGGCGCCATCGCGCTCAGCACCGCCGGCGGCACGCCGATGTCGACCACCACCACCCGGCCGGCGTAGGCGGCGCCGGGCGCGACCGCGATGCCGAGCTTGGGCGCGGCCATCGTCACGGTGACGTCGGCGCGCACCGCCACGCCGCGGACCTGGCCGGTGTCGGCGTCGAGGCCGCTCGGCACGTCGATCGCGATCTTCCGGCCCGGCGCGCCGTCGATCGCGGCGATCACCGCCGCCAGCCGGCCCTCGACCGCGCGGGTCACGCCGATGCCGAACAGCGCGTCGACCACCACCGCGGCCCGCGCCGCCGCGGCGGCGATCAGCGCCGGCCCGTCGTCGCCGCTGGCGTCGACCAGCGCGCCGCCCGACCGCAGGTAGACGCCGAGGTGCACGACCGCGTCGCCGGTGACCGCGCTCGCCGGCACCGCCAGGAACGCGGTGGCGTCGACGCCGGCCGCGCGCAGCACCCGCGCGACCACCAGGCCGTCGCCGCCGTTGCCGCCGCCGCCGCACACCACCACCACCGGCCCCGGCCGCGCCGCCAGCGCCCGCTGCACCTCGACCGCCACGCCACGCCCCGCCACCTCCATCATCACGACGCCGGGCAGGCCGACGTCGGCCATCGTCACCCGATCGAGCGCGCGCGCCTCGGCGGCGGTGACGACCGGCTGCACGTCAGGCCCGACACGCGAGGACCAGCGCGTCGGCGATGGCCTGGGCCCGCTCGCGGATCGCGCCCTCGTCGGGGCCCTCGATCATCACCCGGGCCTTGGCCTCGGTGCCGCTGTAGCGCACCAGCACCCGGCCGTCGTCGCCGAGGTCGCGCTCGACCGCGCGGATCAGCTCGCCGACCGCGGCCAGCTCGTCGAGCGGGCGCTTGCGATCGACCTTGACGTTGACCAGCACCTGCGGCGTCCGCTGCATCACCTGCGCCAGCTCCGACAGCGGCCGGCCCTCACGCACCATCACCGCCAGCACCCGCAGCGCGGCGATGATGCCGTCGCCGGTGGTGGCGTGGTCGAGGAAGACGAGGTGGCCCGACTGCTCGCCGCCGAGGTTGTAGCCGTGCTTGCGCATCTCCTCGACGACGTAGCGATCGCCGACCTGGGTGCGCACGACCTTGCCGCCGGCGGTCTTGATCGCCCGCTCGAGGCCGAGGTTCGACATCACGGTGGTGACCAGCGTGCCCTTGGCCAGCCGGCCCTCGCCCAGCATCCGGGTCGCGCACAGCGCCATCACCGCGTCGCCGTCGACCACCTCGCCGCGCTCGTCGCACAGCACCAGCCGGTCGGCATCGCCGTCGAGCGCGATGCCGACGTGGGCGCCGTGCTGCCGCACCGCCGCGCACATCGCCTCGGGGCTGAGCGCGCCGGCGTGGTCGTTGATGTTCTTGCCGTTGGGCGCGCAGTTGATCGCGATGACCTTGGCGCCCAGCTCCTCGAACACCGCCGGCCCGACCCGGTAGCCCGCGCCGTGGGCGCCGTCGACGACGATCGTCAGGCCGTCGAGGGTCAGGTCGGCCGGGAAGGTGTTCTTGCAGAACACCACGTAGCGGCCGCGCGAGTCCTCGATCTTGCGGCTGTAGCCGACGTCGCCCGAGCTGGCGCGCTGGCCCTCGAGCCCGGGCGACTCCATCAGCGCCTCGATCTCGGCCTCGACGGTGTCCGGCAGCTTGAAGCCGTCGCGGGCGAACAGCTTGATGCCGTTGTCCTCGAACGGGTTGTGCGACGCGCTGATCACCACGCCGGCGTCGCAGCGCATCGAGCTGGTGATGAACGCGATGCCCGGCGTCGGCAGCGGGCCGGTGACCCAGACGTCGGCGCCCATCGACACGATGCCCGACGCCAGCGCGGTCTCGAACATGTAGCCCGACAGCCGGGTGTCCTTGCCGATCACGATCCGGGTGTGGCGCCCGGGTTGCCGCAGCCGCGCCGCCACCGCCATGCCCAGCCGCATCACGGTCGCGCCGGTCATCGGCTCGAGGTTGGCGACCCCACGGACGCCGTCGGTTCCAAACAGCCTGCGCTCAGCCATGTCCTTGGGTAACACGGCCCGGACGGGGCGCGCGAGCGAGGGCCCCGCGAAAGCCCGGCCGGCGGTCACCGCCTGTGAGTCCTTCGGTTGAGCACCGGTCGACGCGCCTGGAGTCTCGCGTCGCGGGGGGAGGCTCGTCGGGGGCATCCGACGTCCCCGGCGAACATCTGTGATTCGTGCGGAACCGTGAACCACCTGCCTCCACCTGGGCTCGGCGACGAGCCCCCTGGAAGTCAGCGCTTGCCGACCCGGACCTCGGTGGGCCGCACCACCACCTGCACGCCCGACGGCACGCCGTCGACCGCGACCTCGGCCACCGCGCCCACCGCGGGCCGGCTGGCGAGCCGCGCGGTCGGGTGGACGCCGCTGGCCAGCAGCCGATCGATCGCGTCCTTGGGCCCGGTCAGCTCGACCTCGACGGTCGCCGGGCTCAGCGTGATCTTGGTCGGGTCGATGCCATCGCCGGCGGCCACCACCCGGGCCTGGCCGGTCCACCGGCCGGTGATCGGCACGTCGACGGTGACGGTGCCCTTCCACTCGACCTCGACCCAGGTCGGCGGGATCAGCGTGGCCTCGGTCTGGAACGTCCGGCTGCGACCGTCGACCGGCAGGTCCTGGGTGTGGACCTGGCTCATCGCGGCGATCACACCCTCGGGGCCGCGCACCTTGACCCGGCGCGGCTCGACCCGGATCTCGCCGGCCACCACCGCGTAGCCCAGCTCGGGCTGGCCGATCAGCACCGGCGCCACGTCGACCTCGCGCTCGATCCGGTTCTCGAACGCCACCACCACCGCGGCCGGCGTCACCGAGGTCACCTCGAGGCCGTCGGGGACGTCGATCAGGTCGGCGGTGATCGGGACCTCGCCGCCGCGCACCTTGGTGACGTCGAGCGTGATCCGATCGAGCTCGCGCTCGTCGAAGCGCTTGATCCGCCGCCACGGCCCCTTGATCGTCACCTTGACCTCGTCGATGCGCTCGCTGACCAGCACCTTGCCCTCGGGCAACGCGTAGGCCACGCCGACCCGGGCGGTGATCTCGCGCGGCTCGTCAGAGCCGACCAGCAAGAACACCGTCGCGGTCAGCAGCGCCGCCAGCACCTTGACCCCGAGGTGCTCGACGAAGATGGCCTTGAGCAGGCCGGGCCGGGCCGGCTCGCGAGCGCCGGCCGGGGTCACGGGCCCTCCGTCGCGCGCTCGCGGGATCCCAGGGACGCCACCGCCGACCCGATCTCGGCCGCCGCCTCGGCCTCGCGGGCGCCGCCGCCGAACAGGTCGTGCAGCGCCCGGCGCAGGGTCTGGGCGTCGAGGTCGGCGGCCAGGTGGCCGCGGTAGCACACCGAAACCTGGCCGCGCTCCTCGGACACCACCACCGCCACCGCGTCGGTGTCCTCGGTGATGCCCAGCGCCGCGCGGTGACGGGTGCCGAGCTCGGGGCCCAACCCGGTGGCCTTCGACAGCGGCAACAGCGCCCGGGCCAGCTCGATGCGGCGGCTCTTGCCGATGACCACCGCGCCGTCGTGCAGCTCGTTGTCGGCGGTCGGCACGAACAGCGTCACCAGCAGCTGCCGGCTCAGCCGGGCGTCGAGGCGGGTGGCGTCCTCGACGAACGTCGCGACGTCGGCGTCGCCCTCGACCACGATGATCGCGCCGCGCCGGGCCCGCGCCAGCTGCGCCACCGCGGCGGCGACCTCGTCGATCAGCTCGCCGGCGTCGCCCGACCGCGCCCGCGGCAGCACGCCCTGGCCGAGCCGGCCCAGCGCCCGGCGGATGTCGGCCTGGAACACGACGATCACGATCAGGATCAGGTAGTTGATGACGTTGTCGAGCAGCCACGACACGGCGGTCAGCTCGAGGCGGCGCGCGGCGTAGAAGCCGGCGCCGACCAGCACGATGCCGACCACCATCTGCGCGGCGCGGGTGCCGCGGATCGTCAGCAGCGCGCGGTAGATCAGGTAGTAGACCAGGATCAGATCGACCGCGGTCACCCACGCCGGGCGCGAGCCGAGGCGGTCGAGGATCGAGGACACGGGGCCGGGCATGGCGGATCGAGCCGCGCGGCGCGCGGTGCTCCTGTTTCGGCTTACACGGGCCCGCGCGCCGAGGCAACGAAACTCGGCGCGGCGGCGACGAAGATCGTCAGCGCCGCGCGCAGCCGCGCGACGTCGTGGACCCGCAGCGCGTGGGCGCCGGCGGCCACCGCCGCGAGGCAGGCCCCGACGGTGGCGGCGTCGAGCGCGGCCCGGTGCGCGGCCGGATCGGCGGGCGCCCCGCCAGGCGGCGTGGCCAGGCCCAGCAGCCGCGCCAGGAACCGCTTGCGCGACGGGCCGACCAGGATCGGCCGCCCCACCGCGGCCGCCAGCGCGCCGGCGTGGGTCAGGAGCGCGAGGTTGCCGGCCGGGTCGCTGCCCTTGCCGACGCCCAGCCCGGGGTCGATGAACGTGCGGTTGACCAGGCTGGCCGGCAGCCGGCTCACGCGCTCGCCGAGGTCGTCGCGCACCGCGGTCCACGGCAGCGGCGCCTCGGCGGCGAACACCTCGGCCAGCGAGCGGCCGCGCAGGTGGCCGAGCACGTACCCGACGCCGGCGTCGTCGGTGACCGCGACGATGTCGGGGTCGAACAGCCCGCCCGAGACGTCGTTGACCAGGTCGGCGCCGGCGGCGATCGCGGCCCGGGCCACCGCGGCCTTGGTGGTGTCGACCGAGATCAGCGCGCCGGTGGTGGCGGCCAGGCCGGCGATCACCGGCAGCACGCGGGCCAGCTCGACCTCGGCCGACACCGGCGCGGCCCGCGGGTTGGTGGCCTCGCCCCCGACGTCGAGGATGTCGGCGCCGGCGGCCCACAGCGCCTGGCCGTGGGCGATCGCCGCGGCGGCGTCGGCGAGCTGGCCGCCGTCGGAGAACGAGTCGGGCGTGACGTTGACGACGCCCATCACCAGCGGCGCCGAGGACGAACCGGGGGCCGCGAGCGGCACCAGCCGCGCCGCGCACGGGTTGCCGCGGGCGCGGATCGCGAACGGCGGCAGCGTCATCGCCCGCCCCCCACCTGGGCCAGGGCCGCGCGGATGGCGTCGACGCCCGGCCGGGCCGCGGGGTCGGCCGTGGCCAGCCCCAGCGCGCGGGTCAGCGCGGCGCGCGCGGCGGGCGCGTCGCCCCGGGCCGCCGCGACGCGGCCGGCGATCACCAGCGGGCCCACCACCGCGACCGGATCCTCGAGCCCGTCCCACAGCTCGATCGCCCGCGCCGCGGCGCTGCCCGCGCGCGCCAGATCGCCCTGGTCCAGCGCCAGCGCGCTCAGCTGGCTGTGGGCCAGCGCGGCGTCGCCCTCGTGGCCGGCCCCCGCCGACGCCGCGACCGCCTGCTCGAGCGCCGCCCGCGCGCGGTCGAGGTGGCCCAGGCTGACCTCGGCCGCGGCCACCGTGCCGAGCACGTACGGCAGCCGATAGTCGGCGGGCCCGAACCACGCCTGGTAGATCGCGATGGCGCGCTGGGCGGTCGCGATCGCCGCCGCCGGCTGGCCCTGCTGCTGCTCGACGAAGGCGCGCAGCGCGAGGTAGCGCGCGACGTTGGCGTGGTCGGGGCCGTCCTCGGCCTCGGCGAGCCCGATCGCCTCCTGCAGGATCGGCCGACCCTCGTCGAGCTGGCCGGCGCCGATCAGCGCGCTGGCCAGGTTGTAGTGATCGCGGGCCGGCGAGCCGATCGCGCGGCCGCCGTCGACCGCCGCCACCAGCTCGCGCATCGCCGCGATCGCGTCGGCGTGGCGGCCCGCCGCCTGGGCCACGAACGCGGTGGTCGACAGCACCTTGCGGGTCTCGGCTGGCGGGCGCCCCAGCCGCTCCCAGAGCGCGCGGCCCAGCGCCAGCATCCGCGCGGCCTCGTCGGCGTGCGCCAGCGCGCCCAGCGACCACGCGGCGTCGAGCAGGTTGCGCAGCGCGACCCGATCGCTGCCGCCGGCCAGCGCCAGCTCGGTGGCCTCGGCGTACAGCGGCACGGCCTCGGCGGCGCGCCCGCTGTCGAACATCACGTTGGCCTGGCTGGCCAGCGCCTCGGCGATCTGCGGCTTCCACCCGCCGGCCCGGGCCGCCGCCAGCGCCTGGGTCGCCAGCGCGTCGTCGCCCGGCTTCATGTCCTCGACGGTGGCGGCCTGCGCCGCGGCCACCAGCCGGGTGGCCTCGCCGACCTTGGCCCGCAGGGCCGGATCGGTCGGCATCGGCTCGGCCGCGGCCAGCCCGGCGACGTCGGCGCACACGTCCAGCCCGGGCAGCCCGTCGAGCGCCGCCGGCGCGCGCAGCCCGGCCGCCGGCCCGCCGCGCTCGATCGCGTCGAGGGTCGCGCCCAGCGTCACCCGCGCCCGGTCGAGGCACGCCATCCGGCGGTCGAGCAGATCGTCGCTCTGCGAGCGCGCCACCCGGGTCGCGCGGCAGGCGTCGCGGTGACCGATCACCCAGGCCCGGCCGTAGGCCGCGACCCGGCGCTCGACGCCGGGCCACGCCCGCGCGCCGACCGCGGTCGCCAGCCGCGCCGCCCGGGCCGGCGACCAGGTCGGCGCCAGCGCCGCCTCGGCGTCGGTGCACGGATCGGGCGTCGACCGCGCGCGCAAGGTCAGCGGCACCGCGATCGCCGCCGCCAGCGCCGCGCCGCCCAGCGCCAGGCCCACCCGCTGCCGCCGCACCCGCGGGTCGTGGCGCAGCGCCGCGAGCAGCGGCGCCATCGCCGGCCAGCGATCGTCGCGGCGCGGGGCCAGCGCCCGGCGCAGCGCCTCGGTGACGTGGCGCGGCACTCGCCGCCCCTCGCCCACCGCCGGCGGCGTCGACGCGATCGCGGCGCGCAGCTCGGCCACCGTCGCGCCGGCGAACGGGCGCCGCCCGTGCAGCGCCTCCCACAGCGCCACCGCGAACGCGAACTGATCGGCGCGCGCGTCGACCGCCTCGCCGGCCAGCTGCTCGGGCGGCATGTAGCCGAGCGTGCCGACCACCGCCCCGGTCTTGGTCGCGACCACCTCGCCGCTGGTCGCGCCCTCGTCGTCGCCGTCGCCCGCGGCGATGGCCCGGGCCAGGCCGAAGTCGGCGACCCGCGGCCGGCCGTCGTCGCCGACCACGACGTTGTCGGGCTTGACGTCGCGGTGGACCATGCCGGTCGAGTGCGCCGCCGCCAGGCCGTCGCCCGCCGCGGCGTACAGCGCGACGATCTCGCGCCAGGTGCGCGGCCGCTCGCCGACCCACGATCGCGCGGTGCCGCCGCCGACGTACTCCATCGCCAGGTAGATCCGCCCGGCGTGCTGCCCGACCTGGTGCACGACGACGACGTTGGGATGCGACAGCTGCGCCAGCGCCGCCGCCTCGCCCTGGATCCGGGCCAGCGCCGACGACGACCGCGCGGCGCCCAGCTTGATCGCCACCGCGCGCTCGAGCCGCAGGTCGCGCGCCAGGTAGACCACGCCCATGCCGCCCGCGCCGACCGCCCGGTCGATGCGGTACTGGCCGTCGATCACCGTGCCCGCGGCCAGCGGCGCGCCGGCGCCGGTCGCCGCCACCTCGTGCAGCAACGACGCCATCGAGCCGACGTCGCCGCCCAGCTGCGCGGTCGGCGCCGTGGTCTCGACCGGCGGCTCGTCGTCGTCTGACGGGTGCGCGCTCACGGGACAGGCCCGCTCAGGTCTCGGCCCCGCTCAGCTCAAACCGGCTCGGGCTCGGCGCTGACCGGCGGCAGCACCGCGGGGCGCTTGTCGTCGCTGCCCTTGGCCGCGTCGGCCTTCTTGCGCGAGACCGGCAGCGGCCGGGTCAGCGGCTTGCCCGACAGCAAGAGCCCGATGTCGTCGCCGTCGATGGTCTCGTAGTCGAGCAGCGCCTCGCTGACCCGCTCCAGCTCGGTGCGGTGCGACGACAGGATCTCCGTCGCGCGCTCGTACTGGTGCATCACGATGTGGCGGATCTCGGCGTCGATCCGCTGCGAGGTGTCCTCGCTGTGGCGATCGCCCGACGCGAAGTCGCGGCCCAGGAACACCTCCTGCTTGGCCCCGGCGAAGTTGAGCGGCCCGAACTCGTCGGACATGCCCCACTCGGTCACCATCGACCGCGCCAGCTCGGTGGCCCGCTCGATGTCGTTGCCGGCGCCGGTGGTCTTCTGGCCGTAGATGATCTCCTCGGCGACCCGGCCGCCCATCAGGATGCAGATCGTGTTCTGCGCGAACTCGCGGGTCATGCTGAGGCGATCCTCGACCGGCAGCTGCTGGGTCAGGCCCAGCGCGCGGCCGCGCGGGATGATCGTCACCTTGTGCACCGGGTCGGCCTCGGCGCCGACGAACCGCGCCACCAGCGCGTGGCCCGCCTCGTGGACCGCGGTGGTCTTCTTCTCCTTGTCGGAGATGATCATCGACCGCCGCTCGGCGCCCATCAGCACCTTGTCCTTGGCCTCCTCGAAGTCGACCATGTCGACCTTGTCCTTGTCGCGGCGAGCGGCGATCAGCGCCGCCTCGTTGACCAGGCTCTCCAGGTCGGCGCCCGAGAACCCGGGCGTGCCGCGGGCGATGACCTCGAGGTCGACCGACGCCGACAGCGGCACCCGGCGGACGTGGACGTTGAGGATGCCGATGCGGCCGCGCAGATCGGGGCGCGGCACGACGATGCGGCGGTCGAAGCGGCCCGGGCGCAGCAGCGCCGGGTCGAGCACGTCGGGGCGGTTGGTCGCGGCGATGATGATGACGCCGTCGTTGGCCTCGAAGCCGTCCATCTCGACCAGCAGCTGGTTCAGCGTCTGCTCGCGCTCGTCGTGGCCGCCGCCCAGGCCGGCGCCGCGGTGGCGGCCGACCGCGTCGATCTCGTCGATGAAGATGATGCAGGGCGCGTTCTTCTTGCCCTGCTCGAACAGGTCGCGGACGCGGCTGGCGCCGACGCCGACGAACATCTCGACGAAGTCCGAGCCCGAGATCGAGAAGAACGGCACGCCGGCCTCGCCGGCGATGGCGCGGGCGAGCAGCGTCTTGCCGGTGCCCGGCGGGCCCATCATCAGCACGCCCTTGGGGATGCGGCCGCCGAGCTTGGTGAACTTCTTGGGGTCCTTGAGGAACGCGATGATCTCCTCGACCTCCTCCTTGGCCTCCTCGACGCCGGCCACGTCCTTGAACGTGATGCGGTTCTGGCTGTCGGTCAGGAGCCGGGCCTTGGACTTGCCGAAGCTCATCGCCTTGCCACCGCCCGACTGCAGCTGCCGCATGAAGAAGAAGAAGATCGCGATCAAGAGCAGCATCGGCAGCCACGACAGCAGCAGCTGCGGCCACACCGAGCCCTCCTCGGGCTTCTCGATCTTGTAGGGGATGCCCGAGGCCTTGAGCGCGGCGATGTCGGCGTCACCCCAGGTGCCGTGGACGACCTCCTTGGGCTTGCCGTTGCGGTAGGTGATGACGAACTTCGCGTCCTGCCGGTCGCCCGGGTAGACCTTGATCAGCTCGTAGTCCTTGGACGCCTGCTCGGGGTGCTCGGCGCGCAGCTTGGCCTCGGCCGACAGCTTGCCGTTGAAGGCGTTGGCGTCGACGTTCTGGGTGTTGCTCGAGCTGTCCGTGAAGATGTTGTACACACTCACGAAGACGACGATCAGGATCAGCCAGATGAGGATGGTCTTGGTGGACTGGCGCAAGGGACGAACCGCCTTGGCGTCGGGAGGACGCTCCGGCCGAGTATACCCGGGACGCCCCGGGCGACCACCGACGATCGCGGCGATCCGCCGGTCCGCGGCATTCCCTGCCCGATCAGGCGGGCCCGTCGACAGCGGGCTCGACGCGCACCACCTCGGTGGCCTGCCACGCCGCGCCCACGTGCTCGGCCCAGACGATCGCCCCGCTGGCCGCGATCACCACCCGCGCCCGGGCCCGGGCCGCGCGCGGCAGCTTGAGGTCGCCGTACAGATCGGACAGCTTGCGCGACTGGCCGCGCAGCCGCGCCGGCCGCATGCGATCCCCGGGCCGCCACGCCCGCACCTGGTATGGGCCGTCGGCGCCCAGCACGGTGAGCGGCGCCAGCGGCGGCCCAGGCGCGTCGTCGATCGCCAGCCGGTCGTAGACCCGCGCGACCCGACCGCCGCCGACGTCGACGCCACGGGTGCCAGCGGCCGGGCCGGCGGCCAGCGCCAGCACCGCCGCCACCGCGGGCAGCTCGCTCGACCGGCCGTGGCGCGCCAGCCACGCCGCGATCACCCGCCGCGCGATCGCCGGCGGCGCCGCCGCCAGCGGGGCGCAGGCCAGGCCGCCGTCGAGCTCCG
Source organism: Myxococcales bacterium (assembly GCA_016707895.1). GTDB lineage: Bacteria > Myxococcota_A > Polyangia > Haliangiales > Haliangiaceae > UBA2376. The sequence continues at coordinate 233,177 of JADJGV010000012.1, forward strand.
CCGCCGCCGCCAGCGCGTCGACCTGGGGCGCCAGCGCGGCGCGATCGTCGGCCGCCAGCTGCGCCAGCTGCGCCAGCGCGCGCTCGAGCTGCGGGTTGTGCGCCACCAGCGCCGGGACGATCTGCTGCCGCAGCCACACCCGGGTGAACCGCGGGTCGTCGTTCATCGGGTCGCGCCACGGGTCGAGCCCCGCCGCGGCGACGTAGGCCTCGATCTCGGCGCGGGTGTGCGCGAGCAGCGGCCGCACGAACGGCCCGCGGCGCGGCGCGATCGCCGCCAGCCCGTCGGGGCCGGTGCCCCGCACCAGCCGCATCAGCACGGTCTCGGCCTGATCGCTGGCGGTGTGGCCGGTGGCGATCAGCTCGGCGCCGGCCAGCTCCCGCAGCGCCTGCTCGCGCACGGTCCGGGCCTGGGCCTCCCACGACGCGCCGGCCGGCACGTCGACCGCGGCCACCGCCAGCGCGACGCCGCGGGCGTCGGCCCACGCGCGCAGGTGCGCCACCGCGGCGGCGCTGGTCGGCTGGCGGTGATCGACGTGCAGCAGCCGCACCTGCGCGGCGCCCAGCGCGGCGATCGCGGCGTCGGCCAGCGCCAGCGAGTCGGGGCCGCCCGAGCACGCCACGTCGAGGCAGCGCCGGCCGTGGCGCGCCAGCGTCGCGGCGACCGAGGCGCGGATGGCGGCGAGCGCGGACACCGCCGCAGCTTACGGCCTCCCGGCGCCGGTCGCCTTGCTTCGGCGACGAGCCGGCCCTACCTTGCGCGGCCGTGCCCACCCCCGACGCCCCGACGCCCCTCGCCCACCTGCGCGCCCAGCTGACCGCGCCGCGCGGCCGCGCCCGCGTCGAGGCGCTGCTCGAGCGGCCCGACGCCGCCGACGCGGTGGCGGCGCTGGCGCCCAACGCGCTGCACGAGCTGGTGACCGCGGTCGGCATGGCCGACGCCGGCGAGCTGCTGGCGCTGGCCACCCCCGAGCAGGTCCAGGGCTGCCTCGACCTCGAGGTGTGGGACCGCGACCGCATCGAGCTGAGCCAGGCCCGCCCGTGGGTGGCGACGCTGCTCGAGCTGGGCTTCGAGAAGGTCGGCCAGGTGTGGGCCGGCCTCGACGCCGAGTGGCGCGCGCTCTACCTGCAGGGCCACACCGTCATCTACGATCTCACCGGCGGCGAGGATCCCGACCACGACATCGACTACGTCGAGGATCCCGACGCGCCGCCGGTGTGGTTCAGCCCCGACGGCGCGTTCGCGGTGCGGCTGCTCCACGGCGAGGACCCGGCGCGGCTGACGATGGCGCTGCTCGACGATCTGTACCGCGCCGATCTCGGGCTGGCCCGGCACACGCTCCTGGCCGCGCGCAGCGAGCCGACCGCCGAGCTCGAGGAGCAGAGCTACCGCTGGCGGTCGGGGCGGCTGGCCGATCTGGGCTACGTCGACTTCTACGACGCGCTGGCGCTGTTCGCGCCGCTGACCGTCGAGCAGTACGCCGCCGAGCCGACCGCGCCGGCGACGCCGCTCGAGGTCGACGCCGCCCCGCTGCCGGTGGTGGTGGCCGAGGCGCTGCTCGGCAAGAGCTTCCTGGCCCGGGCCTGGGACCGCGCGGTCACCGAGGCGCCGGCGGCCCACGAGCGGCTGCAGCACGCGCTGGTGACGCTGGTGAACACCGTGCTGGCCGCGGCGCGGGTGCGGCCCGGCGACAGCTCGGCGCTGGGCGCCGCCGCCACCTACGCCACCGCGACCCTGTCGCTCGGCCTCGAGTCGGTGAGCCGCGGCGACCTCGCCCGCGCCGCCGCGCTCTTGCCCGACGCGTCGCTCAACCGGCTGCACCGGGTCGGCTTCACCGCCACCGCGCGGCTGGCCAAGGTCGGCGCCGCGCTGGCGCCGCGGGCCACCACCGCCGACGACACCGCCCGCGCCGTGCTCGACGCGCTGGCCGCGCCCCGGCCGCACCTGGCGCGCGCCGTCGACGATCCGCCCGGCGTCGGCGCCCGGCCGTTCGAGGCGCTGATCGATCTGCGCCGGGTCGCCGAGGTGCTGGCCGAGCTGGCGGTGCGCATCGCGATCGCCGAGCGGCTGGGCGTCGCGCTGATCGCCGGCACCGACGTCGCCGAGCGGCCCGCGCTCGACGCCCACGTCCGCACCGCGCTGACCCGCTGGCTCGCCGGCGGCGCGCTCGACGCCCGGGCGCTGTCGGCCGCCGAGCTCAAGGCCGCCCGCGCGGCGCTGGGCGGCGCCGTCGATCGCGCCGCCGCGGTGGCCGCGGTGCGCGCCGTGGTCGGCGAGGACGGCGGCCTGTCGCCCAAGCTCGCCGCGCTGGTCGACGGCTGGCTCGACGAGATCGCCGACACGCTCCTGGCCCTCGATCCCGACGCCGCGATCGATCCGCGGTTCATCGACGGCCTGCTCGTCGCGGCGCCGATCCGGGCCTGACGGCGCCGGCGCCGGTGCGCTACCCGACGTTCAGTCCCTCGAGCTTGAACGCCGCCGCCGCCGCCGCCTGCTGGTCGGCCGACTTCTTCGACGTCCCATCGGCGCGGGCGTACAGCTCGTCGCCGATCCACACCTCGACCACGAACCGCTTCGCGTGATCGGGGCCGAGCTCGGCGACGACCTTGTACACCGGCGACAGCTTGAGCCGGGCCAGCGCCATCTCCTGCAGCCGGGTCTTGAAGTCGTAGAAGCCGGTGTGCTCGACGGTCTCGATGCGCGGCGCCAGCAGCCGCTCGACCATCTCGGCCGCCGCCGGGTAGCCGCCGTCGAGGTACACCGCCGCGACCACCGCCTCGAAGGCGTCGGCGAGGATCGATCGCTTGGTGCGGCCGCCGCTCTTGTCCTCGCCCTTGCCCAGCCGCAGCCACTGGCCCAGCCCGAGCGCGCTGGCGATCTCGGCCAGCCCCGCCTCGCTCACCACCTGGGCCCGGGTCACCGACAGCTCGCCCTCGCGCAACTCGGGGAAGCGGGTCATCAGCCGGTGGCCGACCACCAGATCGAGCACCGCGTCGCCCAGGAACTCGAGCCGCTCGTTGTCGCCGCCGGAGGCGCCCGGGTGCTCGTTGAGCCACGAGGTGTGGCGCAGCGCGACCTCGAGCGTCGCGCGGTCCGCAAACGCGTAGCCCAGGACTCGCTCGAGGGCGCCGAGGTCGTTCGGGTCGGTCACCCGCCCACCATAGCAAAGCCTCCGGTACACTGCGGCCCGTGGAGGCGCCTGCGCGCATCGGCCGGTACCACGTGCTGGGACCCATCGCCCGCGGCGGCATGGCCGAGGTGCTGCGGGTCAAGAGCGTCGGGCTGGCCGGCTTCGAGAAGGTGCAGGCGCTCAAGCGGATCGCGCCGGCCCAGGCCCGCGAGCCGCGGTTCATCCGGTCGTTCATCGACGAGGCCCGCATCGCCGCCGAGCTCAACCACAAGAACATCGTCGCGGTGTTCGATTTCGGCGAGGTCGACGGCGAGCTGTACCTGACGATGGAGCTGGTCGACGGCCTCGACCTGCGGGCCGCGCTCGATCGCGGCGTCGCCGCCGGCCAGCCGCTGCCGCGCGACCTGGCCTGCCTGGTGATCGCCGAGATCGCCGCCGGCCTCGACCACGCGCACCGCAAGACCGACGCCCGCGGCACCCCGCTGGGCATCGTCCACTGCGACATCTCGCCGGCCAACGCGATGATCTCGCGCGAGGGCCACGTGAAGATCCTCGACTTCGGGATCGCCCGCGCCAGCTTCGCCCACGCGGTCGAGCGCCGCCGCCTGCGCGGCAAGCCGCGCTACATGGCCCCCGAGCAGACCCACGGCGAGCGGCCGACGGCGGCCACCGACGTGTTCGCGCTGGCGACGGTGGCGTGGGAGCTGTTGACCGGCCGGCCCCTGTTCGACGGCGCCGACGTCGCCGCGACGCTGGCGGCGGTGCGCAGCCAGCCGCTGGTGCCGATCGATCGCGTCGTGCCGGGCGTGCCGATGGCGGTGGCGCGCGAGCTCGACCGCGCGCTGTACCGCGACCCAGCCAACCGCCCGACCGCGCTCGAGGTCGCCCGGGCCGCCGCGCTGGGCGCCGCCGGCGCCACCGCGCGCAGCCTGGCCGCGTGGCTCGATCGGGTCATCGCGCTGGCGCCGCCGCCGCCGCCGTCGCCGCTGGCCGCCGCCACCGCCGACACCATCACCCGCGTGCCGCTGCCGATCGCGGTCGCCGCCACCGCGCCGCAGCGTCGCGGCGCGCCCGGCTGGATCGACCACGAGGCGTCCGACGCCGAGACCTCGCCGTTCGAGCACGAGGCCACCAGCACCGACCTCGGCGTGCCGTGGCTCGACGACGCCGCCGGCCCCGCGATCGGCACGCTCGACGTGACCGACCTGATCGACGCGACGATCGACCTGCCCGAGGACTGAGGTTCAGCCCACGCGCGGCCGCGCGACCCAGCCGCCGCCGACCACGCGATCGCCGGCGTAGATCACCGCGGCCTGGCCGGGCGCCGCGGTCACCGGCTCGGCCAGCGTCACCCGCACCTCGGCGTCGACGGTGACCTCGGCCGGCACCCGCGCGCCGCGGTGGCGCACCTGGACGGTCAGCCCGTCGCCCAGCGGGCCCAGCCAGCGCGGCTCGTCGAGCGTGAACGCCGCGGTGGTGGCCTGGGCCCGGGCGCCGACGGTGACCGTGCCGGCCGCCGGATCGAGCGCGGTGACGTAGCGGCGATCGTCGGGGCCGACGCCCTTGAGGTTGCCCAGCCCGCGGTGCTGCCCGATCGTGAAGCGGTGCACGCCGGCGTGGTGGCCGAGCACCGCGCCGCGGTCGTCGACGATCGCGCCCGCGGTCGGCAGCGGGCGGCCGCGCTTGAGCGCCGCGGCGGCGACGAAGCCGGCGTGGTCGCCGTCGGGGATGAAGCAGATCTCCTGCGACTCGGGCTTGGCCGCGTTGGGCAGGCCCAGCTCGGCGGCCAGCGCGCGCACGGCCGGCTTGGTCAGCCCGCCGAGCGGGAACACGACGCGGGCCAGCGCCGCCGCCGGCATCGAGAACAGGAAGTACGACTGGTCCTTGTCGTCGTCGATCGCCCGCCACAGCGCCGGCGCGCCGTCGGGGCCGGGCGCGACGCGGCCGTAGTGGCCGGTGGCCAAGAGGTCGGCGCCGATCGCCTGGGCCTGGGCCAGGAGCGGCGCGAACTTGAGGTGCTGGTTGCAGCGCACGCACGGGTTGGGCGTGCGGCCGTCGAGGTAGGTCGCGACGAAGTCGTCGACCACCGCCGCGCCGAACTCGGCCTCGAGATCGATCACGTAGAACGGGATGTCGAGGTGCTCGGCGACCCGGCGCGCGTCCTCGATGTCGCGCGGCCCGCAGCAGCGGCCGCGGGCGCCCGCGGTGCCGCGCGCGTCGTAGAGCCGCATCGTCATGCCGATGACCCGGTGGCCGGCGCGCACCAGCAGCCCGGCGGCGGCCGCCGAGTCGACGCCGCCCGACAGCGCGACGACGATCGTGCGCGGCGGTGCGGCGGGGACGGCGACGGCGACGGGCATGGCGTGCTACCCATGCCAGAGATGTCCGCCGTCGGCAAGCCGCCCGTCATCGCCGTCACCGCGGCCGACCTCGACGACGACGGCGCCGGCGTCGGCACCGTCGCCGACCGGCAGTGGCACGTGCCCGACCTGGTCCCCGGCGAGTCGGCCGAGGTCGCCGCGGTCCACCACAGCCCGCACCAGCCGGCGTCGTGGGGGCGGATCGTCGCCCGCACCTCGCCGCCGTCGGCCGATCGCGCGCGGCCGGTGTGTCCGGCGTTCGGACGCTGCGGCGGCTGCCCGTGGCAGCACGTCGCCTACCCGGCGCAGCTGGCGGCCAAGCACCGCCGGGTGCAGCGCGCGCTCGGCGACCTGGCCGAGGTGGCGCCGCCGATCGCCGCGCCCAGCGAGATCCACTACCGGGCCAAGGGCAAGTACGTCGCCGGCCGCACCGACGGCCACCTCGCGCTCGGCGCCTGGGCCCGCGATCGCCACGCCTTCGTCGACACCGCCGGCTGCCAGCTGGTCATGCCGGTGATCGATCGGGTGCGCGGCGCGATCGTCGCCGCCGCCGCCGGCGCGCGGCTGGCGCCCGCCGACGAGCGCCGCCGCACCGGCCACCTGCGCTACGCGATCGTGCGCGCCGGCCGCGACGGCCGCGTGCTGGTCGGGCTGGTGGTCCACGGCGCGACGCCGCCGGCGATCATGGACGCGACCGCCGCCGCGCTCACCGCCGCCGCGCCCGAGGTGGCCGGCGTGGTCCGCCTCGACAACGATCGCACCGACGGCGGGCTGCTCGATCAGCCGCCGACGCCGCTGGCCGGCGCGCGGACGCTCGACGAGCTGATCGCCGGCGTGCCGGTGGCGCTGGGCGCCAGCGAGTTCGCGCAGGTCAACCCGGCCCAGGCCGACGCGCTCTACGCCCATGTGGCCGCGCTGGCCGAGGCCACGCCCCAGACCCGCGCGGTCGACGTCTACGCCGGCCTCGGCGGCATCGCGTTCGCGCTGGCCCGCGCCGGCGCCACCGTCACCGCGATCGAGCGCGACGCCAGCGCGATCGCCGCGCTCACCGCCGCCGCGACCCGGGCCGGCCTGGCCGTCACCGGCGAGGTCGGCGACGCCGCGCGGCTCGCCGGGTTCCCGGCGGTCGACCTGGTCGTCGTCAACCCGCCGCGCAAGGGCTGCTCGCCGGCGACCCTGGCCGCCGCCACCGCGTCGTCGGCCCGGCGGATGATCTACGTCAGCTGCGGCCCCGAGTCGCTCGGCCGCGATCTGGCGGCGCTGGTCGCCGCCGGCTGGCGCGTCGATCATGCGCAGCCGTTCGATCTGATGCCGGCGACGTCGCAGATCGAGACCGTCGTGCGGCTGGCGCGGTAGGCGACGTCACTTCTTGAGCGGCGTCGATCCGGGTGGCGCGTTGCTGGTGCGCAGCGCCTCCGTGAGCTTGAGCGACACCGTCGCGCGCACCGGGCGTCCGCCGGGGAGGAACATCGTGTACTTGGTCGACACCGACTCCACCACGCCAACGAAGCGGGGCAGGTCCTCGCCCCACAGCACCATCACCCGCGGCGGTCGGCGTTCCCATTCATCACCCTCCGGGTTCATCACGTACGTCAGGAGCTGCAGCTTCTTGATGTACTCCTCATGGACGTCGTAGGGCTTGCCGCCCGGCCCCACGGTCTCGTACGTGTCGAAGAACAGCTCGAGCGTCAGCGCCCGCGCGTTGGTCGCCGTGAACTGCATCTCCGGGCTGTTCCCGCTGCTGGTGGTCGACTGCGCCCAGCTGGCCGACTTGTCGACCTGGATCTCCTTGGGGTTGTACTGCGCGACGATGCCGCCGCCTTTGCCCCGGTCCAGATCGATGATCGTGAGCTTCTGCATGCCCGGCGGCTGGTAGCCCGTGACCAGGCCCGCCTTCGGCGCGGTCGGAAGCTCCGGCGTCTTCCAGCGGATGTCCACGTCAACGGACGCCGCGGCGCGGGCCGCGGCCAGGATGCGATCGAACGGGGAGCTCATTTGCCGCGGGTCTCGACCGCTCGGCGCCGCGGTTGCGTGATCCGGTGATTTTTTTGCCCGCTCCGGCCGGCGCTCCTACGATTCCGCGTATGTGGCGCCTGCTGGTGATCGCGACCGCGCTGGGGGCCTGCGGCCCCCGCGCCCCGGTCGGCCTGCGCGCGCCCGCGTCGCCCCCCGTGGCCGAGGTCGCCGCGGCGCCGGTGGCCGCCCCCGCCGACGCGCCGCGCGCGGTCCCGGCGGTCGTGGCCCCCGCCTACCCCAGCGTGCCCAGCGGCATCGTGATGTCGCGCCTGCCGACGCCGCACAAGGACGCCGCGCGGCCGACGCCGCCGATCGACGCGGTCGACGACGCCCGTCGGCTGGTCGGCCGGCGCAACCCGCGCCCGCCGCTGGTCGCCGCGCTGGCGTGGTCCGCGGCGCTGACCCAGCGCCCGGCGCCCGAGGTCACCGACGCCGCCGCGCTGGTGGCGTGGGCCCAGGCCGCCGGCGCGTGGCGCGCCGTGCCGGCGATCGCGCCCGGCGATCTGATCGTCTTCGATCGCGCCGTCGGCGGCGCCCGCGCGTCGCTGATCGCGGTGGCGCTGGGCCGCGACGCCCGCGGCGTGGTCGAGGTGCTGTACCTCGGCGCCGGCGTCGTCCGCCGCGGCTGGTTCGACGTGACCCGCCCCGCGTTGCGCCGCGATCGCGCCGGCCGGGTGGTCAACACGCCGCTGCGCCACAACCGCGACCAGCCGCCGCGGGGCACCCACTTCCTCGCCGGCGAGCTGTTCGCCGGCGCCATCTCGACCGCCCCGCGCTGACACCCGCGCTTCCCTCGCCCGCCCGACCGCGCTACAAGCCGCCCATGGCCGAACGCGTGCACCTCCCGATCGTCGAAGGGCCCGCCGCCGCCGAGCCCGCGCCGCGGCGCCGCCACCCCGCGTGGATCCGGGTGCCGCTGCCGACCAAGCCGACGTTCTTCGAGGTCAAGCAGCGGGTCGGCGAGCTCAAGCTGCACACGGTCTGCGAGAGCGCCAGCTGCCCCAACATCGGCGAGTGCTGGAGCCGCCGGGCGCTGACGATCATGATCATGGGTGACATCTGCACCCGCTCGTGCCGGTTCTGCGACGTCACCACCGGCCGGCCGCTGCCGCTCGATCCCGACGAGCCGCGCCGGGTCGCGACGATGCTCGGCGAGCTCGACCTCGAGCACACCGTCATCACCTGCGTCGATCGCGACGACCTGCCCGACTTCGGCGGCGCCCACTGGGCCGAGACCATCCGCGCGGTCAAGGCGGCGTGCCCGACGATGACGCTCGAGGTGCTGGTCGGCGACTTCAAGGGTGACACCGCCAACGCCGACATCGTCCTCGACGCCGCGCCCGACGTCTTCGCCCACAACCTCGAGACCGTGCCGCGGCTGTCGCGGCAGGTCCGGGTCCAGGCCAGCTACCCGCGCAGCTACAAGATCCTCGAGCACGCCCGCCGGCGCGGCGCGGTCACCAAGACCGGGCTGATGCTCGGCCTCGGCGAGACCCAGGACGAGGTGGTCGAGGTGCTGCGCGAGGTGGCCGGGCTCGGCGTCGACATCGTCACGCTCGGCCAGTACCTGGCGCCGTCGAAGTCGCACCTGCCGATCGAGCGCTACTGGTCGCCCGCCGAGTTCGCCGAGCTGGGCCGGATCGCCACCGAGCTGGGCATCGCCCACGTCGAGAGCGGCCCGCTGGTGCGCTCCAGCTACCACGCCGATGGCCAGGCCGCGCTGGTGCGCGACCTCAGGGCCCGCGCCGCGCAGCGCTGAGCCCGCCGCGGGCGGCTAGCCGCGGGTCGCCAGGTAGGTCGCGACCACCGCGGCGATCGACAGCGCCAGCACGATGGCGAACACCAGCGGCGCCCGGCTGGGCGGATCCTCGCGGCGCAGCTTGCCGACCAGATCGGTGGCCCGGGCGTCGGGCGTGCCGCGGCGCTCGCCCTCGCGGCGCTCGCCGTCGCGGCGCTCCTTGGGCGCGTTGCGATCGGCCTTGCGGGTGTCGAGCAGGCGGGTCGGATCGTCGTCGCCGGCGCGGCCGCCGCGCGCCTCGATCACCGGCGCCACCGGGCGCGACGGCTTGGCCGTGCGCAGCGACACCTCGCGGCCCGCGGCGGCCGGCGGCAGATCGCGGCGGGTGGTCACCTGACCGACGTCGGAGTCCTCGGGACCGCCGGCCACCGCGGTGGCCTCGTCGTCGGGCTCGAGGTCCTCGGTGCGCAGCGACTTGGCCGGGGCGGTCGCCGCGGTCGGGCGCGCGGTCACCGAGGCGTGCATGCCGCCCTGGACCCGCTCGTGGGGCACCTCGTCGCCGGCCAGCGCCATCGGCGTCACCAGCGACTCGCGCAGGCACTTCTCCCAGGCGCCGCGCAGCGCGGCCTCGGCCTCGGCGCCGTCCTTGTAGCGGCGCTGCGGCGACGGATCGAGCGCCACCATGCACACCTCGGCCAGCGGCAGCGGCACCGACGCGTCGTGGTGGGTCGGCGGCGGCGCGTCGCCCTTGCACACGTAGCCGTTGGTGGTCTTGGTGTCCGGCCCCTCGTACGGGATGCGCCCGCATAGAAGCTCATATAGAAGCGCGCCCCAGGCGAACACGTCGGCCTGGGCGGTGTAGCGCCCTTCGCGGATGGCCTCGGGCGGCGCGTAGCCCGGCGTGCCCATGAAGATGCCGACCTGGGTCAGGTCGCTGTCGGGCATGCGGGCGATGCCGAAGTCGGCCAGCTTCCACCGCTGCTCGCCGGCGTGCAGCACGTTGGCCGGCTTCACGTCGCGGTGGACGATGCGCTGGCGGTGCGCGAACGACAGCGCGCTGGCCAGGTCGAGCGCGATGTTGACCCCACGGCCCAGCGGCATGCGCACCCGGTCCAGGCGGTCGGCCAGCGACTCGCCGGGCAGGTACTCGAGCACCATGAACGGCGCGCCCGACGGCTCGTCGACGCCGACGTCGAAGATCGTCACGATCGCCGGGTGCGGCATCTTGGCCGCGGCCTTGGCCTCGCGCTGGAACCGCTCGAGGTACGCCGAGCGGATGCGCTTGCCCGAGCCCTGGGGCGAGACGATCGTCTTGACCGCCACCGTGCGATCGAGCAGCGGATCGCGGGCCTTGTAGACCACGCCCATCGCGCCCTTGCCGAGCACCTTGACGATCTCGTAGCGGCCGATCGTCTTGTGGGCCTCGCCGCCGTCGACCTCGAGCCCCGGCGGCGCCACGAAGCGCAGGCGCGACACCGTGCGCGGGCGGGCGGCGGAGTCTTCTCTCACGGCCGGGGCAGCGTATCACGCGGCGCCGGCCGCCAGGAGATGGCGCGTCGCGCCGGCCGCGCGCGGCCGATCCGTCGGCCGATCAGTCGCGACGGGTGTGCGCGCCCGCGACCCGCGCGCCGGGCGGCACGCTGGCGGTGACCCAGGCGTTGCCGCCGATCACCGAGCCCGCGCCGATCACGGTCTGGCCGCCGAGGATCGTCGCGCCGGCGTAGATCACGACGTCGTCCTCGATGGTCGGGTGGCGCCGCGCGCCGGCGGCCGGCCGATCCTCGGAGCGCGGCACGCTGAGCGCGCCCAGCGTCACGCCCTGGTAGATCCGCACCCGCTCGCCGATCAGCGAGGTCTCGCCGATCACCACGCCGGTGCCGTGGTCGATGAAGAACGACCGGCCGACGCTGGCGCCAGGGTGGATGTCGATCCCGGTCTTCTCGTGGGCCAGCTCGGTCATCATCCGCGGCACGATCACCGCGCCCTCGCGCAGGAGCGCGTGGGCGATGCGGTACACCGAGATCGCGTAGAAGCCGGGGTAACACACGACGATCTCGTCGAGCCCGGTGGCCGCGGGGTCGCCCTCGAACGACGCCCGGATGTCGGTGGCCAGCACCTCGCGCAGCGCCGGCAGGCGCTCGAGGAACCGCCCCACGATCGCGGCGGCGCGGCCGGCGCAGTCGGCGCAGTCGAGGTCGGCGCGGCCCGCGGTCAGCTGGGCGCGGTGGTTGAGCGCGCGGTAGACCTGCCGACGCAGCGTCACGCCCAGCTCGCCCAGGCGCGCCCGCACCTCCTCGCGCAGCTCGCCTGGCGGCAACCGCGTCACGCCGCCGGTGAAGCCGGGCAGCAGCAGCTCGCGGCACTGCTCGACCACGGTCGCCACCTCGGCCGGCGACGGCAGCTCCGAGCCCGAGAGGTGCAGCTCGCCGCCGTCGCGCTGGTAGCTGTCGACCAGGCGCTCGACCAGATCGTCGACGTCGGAGTCACGGCCCGTCATGGCCGCGTTGTAGCACGCGGCAGGGACCGCCCCAGGTCTCCCACGTGGGACGGCCGGCTCGACCTTCCACGTGGGACGCCGCGACGCTTCCCACGTGGGACCGCCACGCGATCTCCCACGTGGGAGGCCGCCCTCGCCTCCCCCGGAGCCGGAGCCGGAGCCGGAGCCGGAGCCGGAGCCGGAGCCGGAGCCGGAGCCGGAGCCGGAGCCGGAGCCGGAGCCGGAGCCGGAGCCGGAGCCGGAGCCGGAGCCGGAGCGCCCATCTCCCACGTGGGACACCCTGCCCATCTCCCACGTGGGACGCCGGCCTGGCCTACTCGCCGACGTCGACGACCGCGGTCGGAACCGGCGGCGGGGCGTCGTTGATCACGCGCAGCGCCTCGACGAAGCGGGTGTCGGGCACGGTGACCCGGGTCGGCATGCCGCCGCCGAGCGCCAGCAACTGCACGAAGTCCCAGCCCGAGCCGAACGCCGCGGCGATGGTCAGCTGCCCCGAGTCCTTGACCATCGACACCGGCGCCCGCGCCTGCCCGGCCAGCAACAGGTCGGTCTTGTCGAACGCCGGCCCGCCGGCGGTGTCGACCCACGCAACCCGGCCGCGGATCGCGAAGCGAGCGGCCAGCGCCGTGGTGCCCTCGGCGCGCACCGCGAACTCGCGGGCGGCCTCGGCGATCACGTCGGCCTGGGCGCCGGCCGGCATGCCGCCGACCAGGTATCCGATCACCGCGCGCTTGAGCGCGTCGTCGCGGAACCGCGCGCGCAGCGCGTGATCGATGCGGGTGCCGATCGGTCCCGGCGCACCGATCCGGGTGTCGACCGCGCGGGCGTCGTCGTCGGCGCCGGGGTACGGCTCGCGGCCGCCGAGGATCCACTTGGCCGCGGCGTAGAGCCCGTCGAGGTCGACGTGCGTCAGGATCGTGTCGATCGGGCCGACCTCGCGCACCAGGTCGGGCGTGACCATCTCGGGGCACGCGCCGTGCTCGGCCTTGGTGGCCAGCACGAACCGGCGATCGCCGCGGTAGTCGGCGTGGCGCTCGTGGTCGTGGTGATCGACCCACGCCGCGAGGCGGTCGCCGAGGCCGGTGATCAGCGGCAACGTGATCTTGTCGAACGACACGCTGGTGCCGACGGTGGCGGCGAAGGCGACGTCGGTCACGACGACCCGACCCGGCAACGCCGTCGGCCGCGGCAGGTTGCGCGGCGCGGTGAAGTACAGGTTGGGGAGGGCCATCGCGGGGCCACGCTAGCACCATTGCGCGGGCGGCGCCGTCCTGCGCCACGCGACGGTCACCGCCGCGCAGGCGCGAGCAGCCCGCTCGTCGTGGCGGCCTCGATGGCGCGCTCGCGCGCCGCGGCGGCCCGCGCACGGAGCACGTCAGCCCGGTGCTGCGACGCCACGACGCCCGGCGGATCGGGCTCGGGCGCGGGCTCGTCGTCCAGCGGCGCGGCGGGCGCCGACACCGCGCACGCCGGCGCCCCCGCGACCGCCTCCACCGGCAGCGCGCCCGCGGTCGGCGCCGGCAGCGCCGCCAGCACGAACCCGAGGCCCGTCCCCGCGACGCCGGCCAGCGCCACCAGCCGCCGCGCGGCCTGCGCCCGGCGCCGCCGCGCGTCACGGCAGTCCCGGGTGATCAGCGTGCCGTCGGGCCGCCGGTGCAGGCGCGCGCACACCCGGCCGCCGGCGTACACCTCGGCGATCAGCGCCTCGACCTCGGCGGTGGTCATCGCGGCGGTGTCGAAGACCTGCTGATCGCAGTGCCGGCAATGGCGCACGCGATCGTCGCCAACCATGTCGTCCCACGCCACCGGGCACGGCGTCGCCACCGTCACGCGTTCGAGCAGCGGCAGGTGCGCGCCGCGCCGCCGCCCGGCCAGCTCGGGCGCGTCCTCGCGGTAGGGCATGCCGGATCGACAACCGCCGCCGCGCGAGGTTTCACGAAACCGCCGCGACCACCGTCACGCCAGCCGGCGGCGTGCGTTACTCGCACCATGCACAAGGTCGCCTTCGCCGCCGCCCTCGCGGGCGCGCTCGCGTGCTCCTCGTCGTCGCGCGTGCCCGCCGGAGGATCGGGATCGGGATCCGGATCGGGATCCGGATCGGGATCGGGATCCGGATCGGGATCCGGATCGGGATCGGGATCCGGATCGGGATCGGGATCGGGATCGGGGTCCGCCGCCGCGATCGCCCACATCGGCGACGCGTGCGCGCCCGACCGCGCCAACCCGCAGAGCACCTGCCCCGCTGACGCGCTGTGCGCGCCGATGCCCGGTGGCTACTGCACCGCGCAGTGCGGCGTCAGCGACTGCCCCAGCGGCAGCGTCTGCGTCCCGACCGGCCGCATGGGCGATTTGTGCGCCGCCGCGTGCACCACCGACGCCGACTGCCGCGCCGATCAGGGCTACGCGTGCGACCCGGGGCGCAAGGCGTGCCTGCTGCCGTTCCAGGCGTCGCCGACCCTGGCCGATTGTGAGGCCGAGCCGCCCACCGGCCCGCGGCCGTCCCGCGCCGAGTTCCAGCCGATCGAGGTGCTGACCTCGGCGAAGAGCCCGGGCGCCTACCAGTTCGAGCCGTCGGCCGCGGTGGCCACCAACGGCGACCTGGTGGTCCTCTACACCGGCGGCGCCGCCACGTTCTTCGACCCGAGCTTCCTCGGCGTCGTGCGGGTCCCGCTGAGCGGCGCGCCGATCGAGCAGCCGCTGCCGACCACCAAGCGCATGCACTTCGATCCGTGGCTGGCCGCCGACCGCGCCGGTACGCTGCACGCGGTGTGGCTCGGCCACGACGGCGGCGGCGTCGATCTGAACGCCGAGATCGGCTACGCTCGCTCGACCGACAACGGCGCGACCTGGTCGACGCCGGTCGCGATCCACGACCCCGCCGACTGCCCGCCGGGGACGCCGTTCTGCCTCGACAAGCCGATGGTCGCGGCCGGGCCGCTGCCCGCCGCCGGCCCCAAGGCCAAGGCCACCGGCGCCGCGGTCCGGGTCTTCTACGCGGCCGGCGAGACCGGCCTGCGCATGCGCACCTCGATCGACGGCGGCGCCAGCTTCGGCCCCGCGGTGCCGGCGATCGACGGCGCGTACGGCGACGTCGCGATCGACGCCCGCGGCGCGGTGCACCTGGTGGCGGCCGCCGCCTCCCCCGCCGGGCCGGCGGCGTGGGGCTCGCCCGACAACACCATCCGCTACACCCGCTCCAACGACGGCGTCGCGTTCTCGCCCCCGGTCACCGTCAGCGGCCCCGGCGAGTCGATCCCGTTCTACTTCGTCAACCCCAGCGTCGTCGCCGACCCGCAGGGCCGCAGGGTCCACGTGGCGTACGCCGCGGGCACACCGGACGGCAAGTGGAACATCATGCTGGCGTCGTCGGCCGACGGCGGCGCGACCTGGACGCGGCAGCGCCTCGCCGGCACCGAGCCGGCGTGCGCCAACCACGCGGTGCCCGAGCTGGCGATGCGCACCAGCGGCAAGCTGGCGATCAGCTGGTACGAGTTCGTCGGCGGCGCCGGCTACCGCGCCTACACCACCTGCCAGGCCGACGGCACCCGCTGCAAGACCCCGGTGCCGATCGGCCCGCCGATGGCCACCTACGAGCTGGTGCGGCACTCGCCGCGCTGGCTCGGCGAGTATGGCGCGCTGATCTCCGACGACGCCCACCGCCGGCTGCACGCGGTGTGGACCCAGGTCGTCGGCGACACGCCGCGTGGCGCGGCGCGCATCGTCCACGCGATGGCGCCTGGGCGCTGACATCATCGGCAATCGCTGGCACTCGCCGTGCGCGGCGCGCCGCCGATGCGATGATCCCGGCATGAGCGAGCCGCCACCGACGTCGGAACCGCCACCGCCGTCGCCGCCCCGCCACGCGGGCGCCGCGACCATCAGCCTGATGTTCTTCGCGATCGTAACCGCCCTGATCGCCATCCTGATGTTCGCCGGGTCGATCAACTACGCCGAGCTGTCTGGGCGACAGTCCGACGGCGCGACCGCCGTGATCGCCACGCTGATCGCCCGCGCGCTCGGCGCGACCGCGCTGCTGGTGCTCGGCCTGCGGCGCGATCAGCACCCGACCGTGCGCGCCGGCGCGCTGATCGGCGGCGCCTACCTGCTGGCCACGATCGCGGGCCGCTGAGCGCCCAACGCTACTTGTCGCGCGGGCAGCGCATCCGCAGCGACCAGCCGTCGTAGACGTAGACGTCGCGCACGGTGCCGCGGTCGCCGCACGCGACCCGGCCCGGCTGCGGCACCAGGCACAGCGTGCGCCGGCCGGCGGGCGCGGCGATCGCGGTCTGCTCGCGGGCCAGCACCTCGCCGACCCACTCGCCGTCGATGAACACCGCCACCGGCTCGGCGCACTCGCGGTTGTCGACCATGAAGGTCGCGACGATCGGCGTCGGCTCGGTGCGCGTCACCCGCGGCGTCGCGCGCGCGGCGTCGGGGATGCGGTACAGCGACGGATCGGCCGCGGCCGCCGCCAGCAAGTCGGCGGTGCAGTGGCGGCGGGTCAGCTCGCGCTGCACCTGGTTGTCGAGCGCGACCTTCAGCTCGAGCACGTCATGGCGCGCCGCGCGGTAGCCGGCGTGGGCCGCCTCGACCCGCTGGCGATCGATCGGCGAACCGCCGTCGGTCTCGCCGAACCGATCGTAGGTCGCGATGATCTGGTACGCGTCCTCGAGCTCGACGCCGGTCGCGATGAAGCGATCGCGCGCGGCCAGCGCCTGCGCCCAGCGGGTCGCCACCGCCGAGATCGGGCACGGCTGGGACGCCAGCAGCCGCGACCGCAGCGGATCTTTCGACGGGCCCTCGCCGAGCTCGCCCAGGATCGCCAGCGCGTGGCCCTCGATGGCGGCGCGCAGCGCGGCCAGCTGCGCGCTGGCGGCGGCGAAGCGATCGAGGGCGGCCACCAGCGCCGCGCGATCGCCGAACGGCAGCTCGATCCGCGGCTTGCCCTCGAAGCGCAGCGGCTGGCCGCGCCCCAGCGCCGCCAGGTTGGCGCGCGCGTCGGTGTGGCCGGGATCGCGGCGGGTGGTCTCGAGGAACGCCGCGCGGGCCTCGGCGTCGTCGCCGGCGCGCAGCGCGATCACGCCGCGCAGGTACGCCGCGTCGGCGTCCTTGGGCGCCAGCTGATCGACCACCGCGAGCTGGGCCCGGGCCCGCGCCAGATCGCCGGACGCCGACGCCGCCAGCGCCAGGTCGTAGCGGATGGCCGCGCTGCGCGGCCGGGCCAGGCCGGCGCGCCGCCAGTGGATCAACGCCTCGGCGTGCTTGCCCTCGAGGTACGCGGCGGCCCCCAGCGCGGTCCAGGTGCCGGCCTGGTACTCGACGAACCGCTGCGCGCGGGCCAGCACCTCGCGGGCCTCGCGGAAGCGCCCGGCGTCGAGCAGCGTCGCGCCGCTCAGCAGCAGCGGCCGCGGATCGCTCGGCGCCAGCTTGGCCGCGCCGGCGTACCACCGCACCGCCGCGTCGACGTCGCCGCGCCGGCGGTACAGGTCGCCCACCCGCTTGGCCGCGGTGGCGTCGGTCGGCCGCGCGGCCGCGACCTGCTCGAAGCGCGTGGTCGCGTCGGCCAGCCGTCCGGCCTCGGCGTAGGCCGACGCCAGCTCGACCACCGCGTCGAGATCGGCCGGCGCCAGCCGCGCGACGATCTCCAGCTCGCTGACCCGGGTCGACAGCTCGCCGCGGGCGCCGGCGATCTCGGCCAGCACCCGGTGCGCCGCCAGATCGTCGGGGCGGCGGGCCACCACCCGGCCAAGCTCGGCCAGCGCCAGCGCCGCGTCGCCCGACCGCCACGCCGCCAGCCCCAGCGCGACGCGGGCGTCGAGATCCCACGGCCGCGCCCGCACCAGCTGCGCGTTGCCCGTGGCCGCCGCGGGCCAGTCGCCGCTGGCCGCCGCGCGCTCGGCGACCGCGCGCACCGCCGCGGGGTAGCCGGGATCGAGGTCCGCCGCGTAGGCGAACTTGCCGGCGGCCTTCTTGGCGATCGCCGGATCGGGATCGGTCGACCACACCAGCCCGAGCAGCCGCTGGCCGACCACCAGGTTGGGATCGATGAACACCGCGCGCCCCAGATCGCGGGCCGCCGCCGCGCGATCGACCGGGCCCAGGTTGCCCAGCGCCTTGCCGACGCCGCGGCCGAACAGCGTGAACGCGTAGGGGTCGGCCGACGGCGCGTTGCCCAGCACCGCCGCCGCGTCGGCGGCCAGCCGCCAGCCGGCGTCGACCAGCGCGCCGGTGGCGACGCTGCCGACCAGCGCGTGCGGCTGCTCGATCGGGCCGACCGCCTCGCGCTCGCCGGCGATCGTCGCCTGCCCGCCGTCGAGCTTCCACACCGCCACGTGCAGCCGCAGCTGCCAGTCGGGGCGCTCGACCCAGCCGGTGATCACCCAGCGCGCGCCGCGCGCCTGCGCGAACGCCGCCACCGCCGCCGGCGCCGCCGGCACCACCGGGCCCGCCGGCACCACCCACGGGTCGTAGGCCGGGGCCAGCCCTGACACCCGCTCGAGCTTCTCGCCGATCACCAGCGGCAGCCCGGCGATCGCCCAGTCGAGGACGTGGACGCCCGAGCGGTTCTCGAACGCCATCACCGCGTAGCGCTCGGGCACCTGGGCCGGCACGTCGGGCAAGGCCGCGGGCGCGGCCACGGTCGGGGCCGGCGTGGCGGCCGGCGGCGCCGGCACCTGCGCCCGCGCCAGCTCGGCGACGATCGCCGCGCCGAGCAACGGCCCCCAGCGCCCAGGCGCGCGACCAGACGAGCGCCGCGGTGGCACGCCGGGACCCATGGCGCGATCGTACTCGATCGACAGCCCGTCGCCAGCGCGTGACCGCCGCCGATCCGCGCTACGCTCCGGGGGCGTGCCCCGCGCCGCCCCAGCCGCCCGCCCCCGCCGCGCGCGCCGCATCCGCGCGTTCTCGATCCTGCGCCTGCTGGCGCTGCTGATCGTCTACGGCCTCGCCGCCGGCGCCGGCTTCACCTACCTCGCGGTGGTCACGATCAACCGCGACCTGCCGACCGATCTGACCGCCGCGTTCGACTACCAGCCCAACCGCAAGACGCTGGTGCTGGCCGCCGACGGCCAGGAGATCGGCGCGTTCTTCGTCGAGAACCGCCAGGTCGTGCGCCTCGATCGCATCCCGCCCCACGTCATCGCCGCGTTCCTGTCGGCGGAGGACAACCGGTTCTGGGACCACCCCGGCTTCGACGCGGTCGGCATCGCCCGCGCGGCGTGGAAGAACTTCTCGAGCGGCGGCGTCAAGCAGGGCGCGTCGACGATCACCCAGCAGGTGACCAAGATGCTGCTGCTCGACAGCGAGCGCAGCTACACCCGCAAGGCCAAGGAGTTGATCCTCGCCGTCCGCATCGAGCGCGAGCTGTCCAAGCAGGAGATCCTGGCGATCTACCTGAACCACGTCTTCCTCGGCAACAACGCCTACGGCGTCACCGCCGCCGCCGAGACCTACTTCGGCAAGCAGATCGAGAACGTCACGATCGCCGAGGCCGCGCTGCTGGCCGGGCTGGTGGCGGCGCCGTCGGAGTACGCGCCGCACCGCCACTTCGACAAGGCCCGGGCCCGCCAGGTCTACGTGCTGGGGCGGATGCGCGACGACGGCTACATCTCCGACGCCGACCTGGCCAACGCGCTCGACGAGCCGATCGCGATTCTCGGCGAGACCGCCGAGAACGATCTGGCGGCGCCGTACTTCGTCGAGCAGATCCGCCAGCGCCTGGGCGCCGAGGTCGGCGAGGACCGCGTGCTCAACGGCGGCCTGCGGGTCTACAGCACGCTCGATCCGCGCATGCAGGCCGCGGCCGAGGTGGCGCTGCGCCACGGCCTCGAGGCGCTCGACCGCCGGCTGGGGTTCCGCGGCCCGGTGACCCGGCTCGACGCCGAGGCCGCCGACGCGTTCGCCGACGGCCCGCCGCAGCGCGTGGCCGGCGCCGGGCTCGAGCCGGCCCACGGCGAGCTCCTGCCCGAGACCCGCTACGGCGGCCTGGTCACCGCGCTGCCCAAGAAGGGCGGCCTGGTGCTCGAGCTCGGGCCCAAGGCGCTGCCGCTGACGCCCAAGGACGCCACCGACGCGCGCGCCTGGCGCGGCGAGGCCAAGCAGCCGCTGGCGATCGGCGACGTCATCCCGGTGAAGCTGTCGCCCGACGGCCAGGCGCTGGTGATCGATCAGGCGCCGCTGGTGCAAGGCGCGCTGGTCGCGATCGAGCCGTCGACCGGCCGGATCCGCGCGCTGGTCGGCGGCTACGACTGGCGCGACAACAAGTTCGATCGCGCCAGCCAGGGCAAGCGCCAGGTCGGCTCGTCGATCAAGCCGTTCATCTACGGCTCGGCGCTGGCCGCCGGCTACACCGTCGTCGACCGCGTCCTCGACGGCCCGGTCGCGGTGCCCACCGCCACCGGCGTGTGGATGCCGTCCAACTACGACAACCGTTACAACGGCTGGGTCACGCTGCGCACCGCGCTGGCCAAGAGCCTCAACACCATCTCGGTGCGGCTGATGCTCGACGTCGGCGTCGATCGGGTCATCGCGGTGATGCGGGGGTTCGGCATCCACAGCGACATCCCGCGCCACATCTCGATCGCGCTGGGCACCCCCGACATCACGCTGCTCGAGATGGCCGGCGGCTACGCCGGCATCGCCGCCGGCGGCCGGCGCGTCACGCCGCACTTCTGGGACGTCGTCATGGACGGGCGCGGCGAGCCGCTGCTCGATCACCGCCACGATCCCCCCGGCCCCCAGGTGTTCCCGCCCGCGGTCGACTACGCGCTGATCGATCTGATGCGCGGCGTGGTGGCGCGCGGCACCGCCAAGCGGGCGCTCGAGCTGGGCCGCCCGGCCGCCGGCAAGACCGGCACCAGCGCCAACTTCAAGGACGTCTGGTTCATCGGCTTCACCACCGACCTCCTGTGCGCCGTGTGGATCGGCCGCGACGACTCGACGCCGATCGGCGACAAGATCACCGGCGGCGGCGCCGCCGTGCCGATCTGGCTGGAGTTCATGAAGGCCGCGCACCCGCCGACGCCGGTGCGCGACTTCCCGGTGCCGGCCGGCATCACGTTCGCCCGCGCCGAGCCGTGGAGCGGCGGCCCGGTCGGCAGCTCGACCGAGGCGGCGTGGGTGCCGTTCGTCCGCGGCACCATGCCGGCGGCCTTCGGGGCGGGCGGTCCGGGCAAGCCGTTCGCCGCGCTGGTGCCGCCCCTGCCGCCACCGTGACCGCGGCGACGCGCCAGGCGCGGTCGCCGTGATAGCGTTGCCCGACATGGCACGCCGTACCCTCGCCCTCGCCGCCACCGCTGCACTCGCGTCCGCCTGTGGCGGCGACGATCAAGGCAACGCCGACGCCGGGATCGACGCGATCTCGCCGACCTGCCTCGAGGCGATGCAGCACAGCGATCTGACCTGGATCCAGGACAAGATCTTCCAGCCCAGCTGCGCCGGCTTCCGCGACTGCCACCAGGGCGCCGCGGTCGACGCCGCGCACCTGTCGCTCGAGCGCGGCCAGAGCCACACCCAGCTCGTGAACGTCGCCACCGAGTTCATGCCGACCGCCTACGTCCGGGTCAAGCCCGGCGATCCCGCCGCCAGCTACCTCATGATCGCGATCGGCAGCTACCCCGGCCCGCTCAAGGACGGCGTCGGGACCATGCCGTACAACAGCCCCTTGCTGTGCAAGGAGAAGCGCGACGCGGTCGAGCGGTGGATCACCGGGGGCGCGCTGCCCGAGCCGTGATCCCTCGAGGGGGCTTTCGAGAACCCCATCCCCCCACAATCCGTGAGGCCCCCACCCGAAACGCGAGGTCGCGGGGCCCGGTGCTGGACGTTTCCTGCACAGGTTGTGATCCGGTTAAGTCATCTATCTAGCAGCGGAATCGACGGCGGCTCGCTTGACGCGTTCCGACGGCGGCCGGTACAACCATCATAGCGGACGCGCCGGGTCCGGAACTCCTCGAAGGACGACACCATGGATTGGCTAAGCGACGTTTTCCAGAAGGGCGGGCCTTTCTTCATCGTCAACACGTTCTTCCTGGCGATCGTCATCGCGCTCATCGTCGAGCGGGCGATGTATTTCCTGGGGCGTGGGCACCTGAACGCCAAGGCGTTCCTCGAGCAGATCAAGCGCCTGCTCGCGGCCAACAACGTCGACCGCGCCAAGAAGCTGTGCGAGGCCACCGCTGCGCCGGTGGCCCGGGTCGCCAAGGCCGGCCTCAACCGGCTGCACCGCGGTGAGGCCGCCGTGGCCCAGGCCATGGAAGAGACCATGACCGACGCGCTGCCCGAGGTGAAGACCCGCATCGGCGCGCTGTGGTCGATGGCCAACATCGTCACCCTGACCGGCCTCCTCGGCACCATCACCGGCCTCATCAACACCTTCTCGGCGCTGAAGAACACCAACCCGTCCGAGAAGGACGAGAAGCTGTCGGCCGGTATCGCCGAGGCCATGTACAACACCGCGTACGGGCTGTCGATCGCGCTCGTGTGCATGATCGCGCACCTGCTCCTGTCGGCGGCGATGAAGCGCGTCGTCTCGGACCTCGAGGCGTTCTCGCTGCGGTTCGAGAACCTGCTGGCCGAGGGCGGCGGCGCCGCCGCGGCTGGTCGCACCGCCGGCGCGGCCCCCGGCCTCGACGGCGACGCCAACCCGGCCGCCAACCCGGACGGGCGCGCGTAGGCCCACGTGCTGACCGCCCAGCGGGTCCGAGCCAAGCAACGCGCCGCGGTGTCGCGGCGCGAGGCTCAGATCGAGGACGAGGAGCTCGAGTCGGGGGAGATCAACCTCATCCCGTACCTCGACATCGTCACCAACCTGATGCTGTTCATCCTGGCGTCGGTGGCGGCCAACGTCATCTTCGGCCAGATCAACACCACGCTCCCCGACCAGGGCGCGCCGCCGCCGTCGCAGGTCAACCAGCCCGACAAGCCGCCCGACGAGCAGCCGCTCGGGCTGGCGGTGGCGGTCACGCGCGACGAGATCCTGGTGTTCTCGTTCTCCGGCCTCGAGGGCACGCTGCAGGCGCCCAAGGCCCGCGTCCCTCGCTGGGGCCGCCCCGGCGAGGAGTGCGACGCCAACTACCAGTGCGAGACCAACAAGTGCAGCAAGCAGCAAGTCTGCGAGCTGGACCCGAAGGCCGACGTCACGCCGGTCTTCAAGTACCGCGAGCTCAACAAGGTGCTCGAGGAGATCGCGACCCGCCGCTGGGTCGGCCCCGGCAAGAAGCGCAAGCTCGAGACCTTCCAGGCCGTGCTGATGGCCGACCCGTCGA
Source organism: Myxococcales bacterium (assembly GCA_016707895.1). Lineage (GTDB taxonomy): Bacteria > Myxococcota_A > Polyangia > Haliangiales > Haliangiaceae > UBA2376. The sequence goes on from JADJGV010000012.1 coordinate 256,182, forward strand.
TCCCCTACGGCACGCTGATCTCGGTCATCAGCACGATGCGCTGCAAGATGGGTGAGAAGGGCAAGGACGCCGGCGAGTGCCTCATGCCCACCGGTGACGAGGTGCTCAAGACCGCCAAGGACCCCGTCGACCCCGTCAACAAGCTCTACGCCCCGGATCGCCTCGACTACGATCCCAACCACCACGCGCTGTTCTCCGACGTGGTGTTCTCGACGGGGTTCCGCTGATGTTCACGCCCGCCGAAGCCAGGTCGATGGTCCGCAAGGCCGTCAAGCGCGTGCCCGAGGGCGAGGAGATCCGGCACCTCAACATCATGCCGATGATGGACATGATGACGATCTTGCTGGTCGCCTTCATCTCGCAGATCGCGGTGGCGTCCAACACCGCCGCCAGCAACTCGGTCGTGCTGCCCGCCACCTACGGCGAGCAGCCGATGCCCGAGTCCTCGGCGCTCTTGATCATCACCAAGACCGCGATCGTCGTCGAGGGCGAGGAGATCGTCGCCGTGCGCAACGGCGACGTCGACCCGTCGCAGAAGGAAGGCGGCGCCGACGGCCGCAAGATCCCGCGGCTGTCGACCTTCCTCGGGACGCTGCGCGGCCTTCACGATCAGGCGCTGCGCGACGCCGGCAAGCCGCTGCCCCCGGTGCCGGAGTTGATGATCGTCGCCGATCGCACCATCCCCTACGGCCTGCTGATCAACGTGATGTTCTCGGCCAAGCAGAAGGAAGCCGGCTTCAAGCGCTTCCGCCTGATCGTCCAGAAGAGCGCCACGGTCAGCGGCAAGTAGCTGGCGTGACCCAGGAGGGGCTTTCGCAAAGCCCCGCGCGTGACCCAGGAGGGGCTTTCGCAAAGCCCCTCCCCCACAAGACGTGGGGCCCCCACCCGAAACGCGAGATGCCTGGCCTCGTGACCCAGGAGGGGCTTCGAAAGGCCCCTCCCCCACAAGACGCGGGGCCCCCATCCGGGGCCTGGCAGCCGGGGCGTTTCGCGCCCTGCGTCGCGCGGCGGCTGCGCTATACTGGCTGGCATGAAGGCACTCGTCGGCGAGCGGCGCGCGATTGCGGCCGCGGTTCTCTCGTTCTACGGGTTCATCTACCTGCTGCTGGGCTGGTCCGCGCCCCCGGAGTGGTCGGTGCTGCTCAGCGCGATCGCCGGCCTGTACGGCGTGGCCTTCCTCGGCGTCGTCGCCGGCTGGTTCTGGGGCCGCTGGTTCGCGCAGGGCCTGGGCTACTGGGGCCTGGTCAGCGGCGTCCTCGGCATGTGGCAGATGGGCCCGGAGCCGATCCTGGTGGTGCTGACCGCCAGCCACGCGCTGGTGTCGGCGTTCCTCGCCGGCGAGGCGATGGCCGCGGGCTTCGACGGCCGCGCCGACTGGCGCGCCCGCTACCACCTCGACGACACCGGCGTGCAGCGCCTGGGCAAGTCGGTCGTGCGCGCCGCGATGAGCCTGCCGATCCTGATCATGTGGGCGCTGGCGCCGAGCCAGCCCGGGTCGCTGATGGCCAGCGCCAACGTGCTCGCGCTGCTGCCGGCGCTGCTCGGGGTGCTCGGCGTGGTCGCGCTCCTGCAACTGCGCACCTGGGGTCTGTTCGCGTTGGCCGCGGCCGGCGTGGCGATGGTCGCGGTCGCCGGGGTCAGCCTGGTGGCGGTGGCGGCGGCGGCGCTCCTGGCCGCGGCGGTCGCGCCGTTCGCCAAGCCGATCGCGCAGAAGCTCCTGGTCGCCGGGGTTTGACCGGCCCGAGCGGCAGCGGTAGTTTCGGATCATGACATCTCGTCGGGGAGTTCTCGCGGTGCGCGCGCTCGGGATCGGGGTCGCGCTGGCGCTGGCCGCTTGCTCGGGTCCGTACGCTGGCAAGGCCGAGAAGCTGCGCAAGATGCCCAAGAGCGCCGAGCCCGAGCCGCCGCCGGTGGCCGCCGAGGAGATCAAGTTCGCGGAAGAGTGTCCCGTGAAGTTCCAGGAGGAACCCAAGGACGGACTGAAGCAGCACAACCGCAACGCCAGCGCCAGCAAGCGGCTGGTCGAGCAGGCCGACTCGCTGCTCGACGACGCGCGGCTCGCCAAGGACGACAAGGCCCGGGTGGCGCAGACCACCGAGGCGATCAACAAGCTGCGCAAGGCGCTGCTCGACGCGCCCTATCACGCCGAGGCCACCTACAAGCTGGCCCACGCCTACGCCCTCACCCGTCGCAAGGGCTGCGCGATCGCGCTGCTCAAGCGCCTGGCCGATCTGCAGAAGTACGGCGACTTCGCCGCCGACGCCAAGCGCAAGATCGACGAGGCCGAGACCGACTCGGTGTTCCAGCCGTTCCGCAAGCAAGCCAACGAAGCGATCAATCGCTAGAGCGAGGCCGACGATGCACGCGATCCGACTGTCCGCCCTGGGCCTCGCGCTGACCCTCGCCGCCGCCTGCGGCGGTGGCCAGAAGGTGACGCCGCCGCCCGACCCGTTCCGCCCGGAGCCGATCGAGGAGGTCAAGGCCGCCGCGCCGACCCGCGTCGACTGCGACCCGCCCGACCCGTCGCAGGCCAAGGACGCGATGACCTACCCCGAGCGCGCGCCGTCGATCGGCGAGGCGCAGCAGCTCGCGGACGAGGGCTTCGCGGAGCTGGCCGGCGCCGAGGGGGACGCGCTCGATCCCCAGACCCGCGAGGAGAAGATCACCCGCGCGGTCGAGGACTTCCTGTCGGCGCTGGGCGCCGATCCCTACAACGTCCACGCGACCTACAACCTGGCCGCGGCCTACGCCCGCATCGGCCGGCCGCAGTGCTCGCTGAACCTGCTGGTCCGGCTGATCGCCATGAAGGATCACCACAGCCGCAAGGCCGAGGTCGCCAAGAAGTTCGACCGCCTGCTGGGCCGCAACGGCCAGACCATCGATCCCGACTTCCGCAAGATGCGCGACGACGCGGCCTTCCGCTGCGTGATCGCCAACATCTCGGCCGCGACGCCCACGCTGTGCTTCGGCGCGAGCTGAGTTACTGAGAGGGGCTTTCGCAAAGCCCCTCCCCCACAAGACGTGGGGCCCCCACCCGAAACGCGAGAGCGTCCCAGCGGACGTCCGCCGTGGCCCGAGAACCGCAAGCGCACGAAGCAGCCCACCGACGCGGCCTGGGTCGCAGCGCGGCGGGCGGGACGCACCGGGTCAGCCGAGGCCAGGTGCTTGCCGCTTGTGCGACGGGCGGCGGTACCGTACAACCTCGGCCGTGAAGCGCGCCGCCGTCCTGTCGTTCGCCACCGTCGTCGCCGGCCTGGCCGGCGCCGCCCAGGCCCAGCCCAAGCCCGCCACGCCCAAGCCGGTGCGCGCGTGCGGGGTGACCGCCATCCCGCTGACGGTCGGCAACGAGTGGACCTACGAGGCCGCGGGCCTGCCGCCGGATCGCCAGCTGTCCGAGGCGCAGATGAAGGCCCAGCCCGTGGTCCCCAAGCGGGTCACGGTCACGGTCAAGAGCGTCGACACCAAGGACGGCGTCACCACGGTCGGCCTGTCCGAGGACATCGACGGCCGGGTCCACGCCTCGACGATCACCTGCACGGCGACGTCGTTCCAGGTCTCACCCAACGCGTTCTGGTTCAACGGCGAGCCCGGCGACGTGTTCGGCATCGAGCTCACCGACGTCGAGCGCAAGGGCAAGACCCTCGACCTGGTCGGCGGCAAGCTGACCACGCTGGCCGACTGGCACGACGACCTCAACGCCAAGTGGAAGCACCTGGTCATCGGCAAGGTCATCCCGACGATGCGCAGCGGCACCCTGGCGTTGACCCGCCACATCGTCACGCAGCCCAGCGAGTCGGTGACCACCAAGGCCGGCACGTGGAAGGCCGCCAAGCTCGGCATCGAGACCACGATCAAGATCACCATCGAGCCGGCGCCGCCCAACCCGCTGCGCGACATCCCGCTCCTGGTGAACTTCATCTACCTCGTCGACGGCGTCGGCGTGGTGCAGACGGCGAACTACACGGCGCAGTTCCTGCTGGTCAACTCCAAGGTCCAGTGATGGTGCTGCCCTGCGCGCTGCCGTGACCCGGCCGCGCCTGCGCTTGCTGCCGGCCCACGCCGGGCGGGTCAGCCGCGCGGTGGCGCTCGGCCACCCGTGGATCTACGACCGCGCGCTGGGACCGACCGCCCTGCCCGCCGGCGCCGTCGTCGAGGTCCACGCCGACGCGCCGCTCGGCTGCGGCTTCGTCGATCCGACATCGCCGATCCGCGTCCGCATGCTGGCCCGGGATCCGGCGGCGATCATCGACGACGGCTTCTGCCGCGCTCGGGCCGCGGCGGCCGCCACCCGACGACGCGGCCAGCCAGCGCTGGCCGACACCGACGCGGTGCGCGCGATCCACGGCGAGAACGACGCGCTGCCGGGGCTGACGATCGACGTCTACGCCGGCACCGCGGTGGTGGTGTTCGACGGCGGCGCCGCGGCGGCGCTGTGGCGGCCGCGGCTGCCGGCGATCCTCGCCGGGCTCGGCGACGGCGGCCTGGCGGTCCGCGCCACCTGGGTGCGCGGGGTGCGCGGCGCCCGCGGCGCCGACGCGCGCGACGGCGGCGACGGCGGCCCGACCGTGCCGATCGTCGAGCACGGCGCCCGCTTCACGGTCGACGTCCGCGCCGGCCAGAAGACCGGCTTCTTCCTCGACCAGCGCGGCAACCGGGCGCGCATCGCGGCGCTCGCCGGCGGCACCCGGGTGCTCAACCTGTTCGCGTACACCGGCGGCTTCTCGGTCGCCGCTGGGCGGGCCGGCGCCGCCGCGGTCACCAGCGTCGACATCGCGCCGGCCGCGATCGCCGCGGCCGACCGCCACTGGCGCGACAACGGCCTGCCCGCCGACCGCCACCGCGCGGTGGCCGCCGACTGCTTCGACTTCCTGGCCGCCGCCGCGGGCCGCGGCGAGCGCTGGGACGTGGTGGTGGTCGACCCGCCCAGCTTCGCCGCCAGCGAGGCCGCGCGCCCGGCCGGGCTGGCCGCGTACCAGCGGCTCAACCTGGCGGCGCTCGCGGTGACCAGCCCCGGCGGGCTGCTGGTCGCGGCGTCGTGCTCGAGCCACGTCACCGAGCGCGATCTGCGGGGGGTGCTGGCGGAGGTCGGCGCCGCGGCCGCCCGCTCGCTGGTCGTGGTCGAGGCCCGCGGTCACGATCCCGATCATCCGACCCTACCCGCATTCCCCGAAGGACAGTACCTCAAGCTGCTGATCGCCGCCACCGGGCGTGAGATCCCCCAGCGCCGCGAACGTGGGCGTGGGCACACGCCGCTCGAGCCGAATCGCCGTCGACGGTAGTTCGAGGTTGACCACCTCACCCCACCTTCGATACGAACGGCCCCCTATGCGTCTTCATCGACTCGTCCGGGGCTCGGTCCTGGCGATGGTCCTGATCGGTTCTGGCATCGCCTTGTCGTGTTCGGGGGGAGGCACCAGCGCGCTGCCCGAGTGCGAGGACGGCCGCGACAACGACGGCGACCTGCTCATCGACGAGCTCGACCCGTCGTGCATCGCCGGCAACGACCGCGAGGCCGACGACCCGGTCAAGCTGTGCGTCGACGGCATCGACAACGACGGCGACGGCCTGATCGACAGCGCCGATCCGGGCTGCACCGGCGCCACCGACGACGACGAGTACAACGCCGGCCCGCCGGCGTGCTCGGACATGCGCGACAACGACGGCGACGGCAAGACCGACTACCCGTTCGACCCCGGCTGCCTCAACGGCAACCAGGACAGCGAGCAGGACGACTGCCCGAGCGGCGCCGCCTGCCCGCAGTGCGGCGATGGGCGCGACAACGACGGCGACGGCCGGATCGACTACCCCGCCGAGAGCGGCTGCCAGAACGCGGCGGACGACGACGAGTTCGTCCTCGACACCACCGCGTGCGGCGTCGGCACGTCGATCAGCTTCCTGCCCGGCGGCATGCCGGCCACCGTCGGGACGCCGGCGATGGTGATGGGCACCGCCGGCACCGGCCTGTCGAACCTGCTGTCGCCGACCTGCCAGGGCCGCGGCCAGGAGACGGTCTACGTGGTCCAGGTCGACGAGCCGGTCACGATGGAGGCCTCGACCGACAGCGGCACCACCAACTACAACACCGTGCTCTACGTCCGCTCGGCGTGCCGCGACGACGCCACCGAGCTGGCCTGTAACGACGACATCAGCGCCACCAACAACAAGTCCAAGCTGACGGTCGACCTGACCCCGGGCGTGTACTTCCTGGTGGTCGACGCCCGCGACCTGGCCTCGCAGGGCAACTTCGCGCTCAACGTGAAGTTCTACCGCGGCGCCGGCGAGGACTGCACCGGCGTCATGGACTGCGCCCCCGGCTACGTCTGCCGCGCGGTGCCGCCCGCCACCCAGACCACCTGCGAGCACCCGGTGTGCAGCGACGGCCGCGACGACGACAGCGACGGCCACATCGACTTCCCGAACGACCCGGGCTGCACCGGCATCGACGACAGCGACGAGACCGACGACTGCCCGAGCGGCCCCAACTGCCCGCAGTGCGGCGACGAGACCGACAACGATCTCGACGGCGACATCGACTACCCGGCCGACATCGGCTGCCGCTCGGCCAACGGCGACACCGAGCTCGACTGCTCGAGCGAGACCGATCCGCTGGTCGTGATCAACACGCCGACGTACAGCGGCACCACCGTCGGCGCCACCAACGATCAGCGCCCGACCTGCGGCGCCACCACCCACACCGCGCCCGACGTCGTCCACTTCCTCGACCTGCGGGTCCCGGTGCAGACGCTGACCGTCACCTCGACCAACACCTGGGACTCGGCGATCTCGTTCGTCGACGGCACCTGCACGACCAGCCTGCTCTGCACCGACAGCCCCAACAGCTTCACCCGCACCGCGGTGGCGCCGGGCACGTACGGTGTCGTCATCGACGGCTGGTCGAGCGGCAGCGGCGCGTACACGCTGAACGTCCGGGGCGACCTCACCGCCGGCGGCGCCTGCAACGACCCGCTGGTCGCGGCCGGCGTGCTGGTGTGCCCGGCCGGCTACTCGTGCCAGGGCGCGGCCGGCGCCGAGACCTGCCAACCGGCGGCCTGCAACGACACCGTCGACGCCGACGGCGACACCTTCCCCGGCTACCCGACCGACCCCGGGTGCAGCAGCACCTCGGACAACGACGAGGCCGACGACTGCCCGAGCGGCCCCGGCTGCCCGGCGTGCTCGAACGACCTCGACGACGACGGTGACACCCGCATCGACTACCCCCTGGACCCCGGCTGCCAGTCGGCCGGCGGCACGCTGGAGATCGATTGCTCGACCGAGGTCGATCCGCTGATCCTGGTGACCGCGCCGGTCTACACCGGCACCACCGCCGGCGCCGGCAACAACCTGCGCGGCACCTGCAGCTCGACCACCGCGACCGCGCCCGATCGCGTCCACTACCTGACCCTCGCGGTGCCGGTGGCCAGCCTGACGGTGACCACGACGCCGGGCTTCGACGCGGTGACCTCGTTCACCGACGCGACGTGCACCACCACCGCCAACTGCCAGGACTCGGCGCCGATCACGGTGACCAACCTCGCGGCGGGTGGCTACGGCATCGCGATCGACGGCTGGTCGACCGGCAGCGGCAACTACACCCTGGACATCCGCGGCCAGCTGTCGCCCAACGGCGCCTGCAACGATCCGCTGGTCGCGGCCGGCGTGCTGGCGTGCCCGGTGGGCTTCGCGTGCGGCGGCCCCGCCGGCGCCGAGACCTGCGAGCCGGCCGCGTGCAACAACGCCACGGACGAGGACGGCGACGGGTTCCCCGGCTACCCGAACGACCCCGGCTGCACCAGCCCGTCGGACGGCGACGAGGTCGACGACTGCCCGAGCGGCCCCGGCTGCCCGGTCTGCTCGAACGATCTCGACGATGACACCGACGGTCAGATCGACTACCCGCTCGACCTCGGCTGCGTCTCGGCCGCCGGCGCCACCGAGGTGGCGTGCCCGGCCGAGACCGATCCGGTCATCCCGATCACCGCGCCGGCCACCACCGGCACCACGGTCGGCGCCTCCAACAGCCTGACCCCGACCTGCGGCTCGACGAGCCACACCGCGCCGGACCGCGTGCACCAGCTCAACCTGGCGGTGCCGGTGGCCAACCTGCGGGTCAACCTGACCGCGACCTGGGACGCGGCGACCTCGCTGCGCGACGCGCAGTGCGGCACCACGCTGGTGTGCTCGGATCCGAACTCCTTCACCCGCGCCAACGTCGCCCCGGGTGGCTACACGATCATCGTCGACGGCTGGGGCACCGGCAGCGGCGCGTACACGCTGAACGTCGCCGGCGACCTGCTGGCCGGCGGCGCCTGCAACGACCCGCTGGTCGCGGCCGGCGTGCTCGCGTGCCCGAGCGGCTACTCGTGCCAGGGCGCGGCAGGCACCGAGACCTGCCAGCCGGCGGCGTGCAACGACGCGATCGACGCCGACGGCGACACCTTCCCCGGCTACCCGGCGGATCCCGGCTGCGCGTCGCCGTCGGACAACGACGAGACCGACGCCTGCCCGAGCGGCCCCGGCTGCCCGCAGTGCGCCGACGCGCTCGACAACGACAGCGACGGCCAGATCGACTGGCCGATGGACGTCGGGTGCGGCGCCGCCTCGGGCAACACCGAGCTGGGCTGCCCGGCCGAGACCGATCCGCTGGTGGTGATCACCGGGCCCGCCACCGCGGGCACGACGGTCGGCGCGTCGAACAGCCTGACCCCGACCTGTGGCTCGTCGAGCCACACCGCGCCCGAGCGCGTGCACATCCTCAACCTGCCGGTGGCGGTCGCGACGCTGAGCGTCAGCCTCACCGCCAGCTTCGACGCCGCGACCTCGCTGACCGACATCACCTGCGGCACCACGCTGCAGTGCTCGGACCCGAACTCGTTCACCCGGACCAACGTCGCGGCCGGCGCCTACGCCATCTCGGTGGACGGCTGGTCCACCGGCAGCGGCACGTACACGCTGAACGTCGTGGGTGACCTGGCCGCGAACAGCCGGTGCGAGCCGACGATGGTGGCCTCGGGGCTGCTGCGGTGCCCGTCGGGCACGGCCTGCGGCGGCACGGCGGGCGCCGAGATCTGCGCCCCGGCGGCGTGCAACGACACCGTCGACGCCGACGGCGACGGCTTCCCCGGCTACCCGACCGACCCGGGCTGCAGCAGCCCGTCGGACGGCGACGAGACCGACGCCTGCCCGACCGGCCCCGGCTGCGCGCAGTGCTCGAACGACCTCGACGACGACGGCGACGGTCAGATCGACTACATGGTCGACACCAACTGCACCGCGGCCGGTGACAACACCGAGCTCGGCTGCGGCCCCGAGGTCGACGACGTCACCTTCGTCACCACCCCGGTCACGCTGGGGACCACCGTCGGCTCGGCCAACAACTTCACGCCGACGTGCCAGACCAACTCGCTGGGCGATCGCGTCCACCTGCTGCGCCTGGCCGTGCCGGTGGCGACCTTGCACCTCGACACCGAGGGGTCCTCGATCTCCGACACCATCCTGGTCCTGATGAACAACACCTGCGGCACGTCGATCGCGTGCGACGACGACGGCGGCGTCACGTCGCTGCTGTCGCAGATCGACCAGACCAACGTGGCGGCCGGGACCTACGGCATCGTCGTCGACACCTACGGCGGCTCGACGGTGAACGCGTACCACCTGAACGTCAGCGGGACGATCGCCGCGGGCGGGTCGTGCAACGATCCGCTGGTCGCGGCGGGCGTGCTCGCGTGCGCCGCCGGCACCACCTGCTCGGCGACCACGATGCTCTGTCAGTGACGTGCGGGGCGGCGCCGCGCTCGCGTTGGTGACGCTGGCCGGCTGCGCGATCGGCGAGCGGGCGCTGGTCGCGCCCGGGCCCGATCAGGCCACGGTGCTGCTGATCAGCGGCGGCCTCGGCCACCCGATCGAGGCCATCGCCCGCCACCCCTGGTTCGCGGTGCGGCCGGCCGGCGCCGCGCGCTGGCAGGTGTGGGAGGTGGGCGGCGGCGGCGAGACCGACGCCCCGTTCGACAACCCGCCCTACGTCGAGCCCATCCTCCACGGCGTCTGGCGCGGCGCGGCCGCCGAGCGGGCCATCGCGTGTCTGGCCCGCGAGGCGCCGCCGTGGCTGGCCGCCCTCGACTACCGCGGCTGGCCCGGCCCCAACAGCAACACCTTCGGCGACGTGATGCTGCGGCGCTGCGACCTGCACGCCAGCCTGCCGGCCACGGCGATCGGCAAGGACTGGCGCGGCTGGGTCGGCGCCTCGTGGACCAGCGAGGGCACCGGCGTGCAGGTCGAGGCCGCCGGCTTCGGGCTGCGGGTGGGGCTGTTCGAGGGCGTCGAGGTCCACGCGCTCGGGCTGGCGTTCGGCGTCGACCTGTGGCCGCCGGCGCTGATCGTCCCCCTGGGCGGCGGGCGGCTGGGGTTCGCGGATCGATGATCGCGCGGCGCGGCGCGCGGTGGGGCGTGGTGGCGATGGCGTTCGCGCTCGGGGCGATCGCCACCCGCGCGACGCCTGCGGCCGCCGAGCCACGGATCCCGCCCGGCGCCGCCTGGCTGCACTACCAGACCAGCTACGTGCAGCGCATCGATCGCGCGCAGCCGGCGCGCGCCGGCGTGGGGGTCGCGATGGCCGGCGTCGAGCTCGACGCGCTGCTCGGTCGCCGGATCGCGTACCTGGTCGGCGTCGACCTGCACGCCGGCGCCACGGTGCCGGTCGGCTTCGCCTACCAGGTCGACCTGCGCCCGCTCGGGGTCGCGGTGCGGCTGGGCGCCACGGGCGCGCTCGGCGTGTCGGTCGGCGTCGGCGCGACGGGCGCCGTCGGCACGCTCGACGACGGCGTCGAGCTCCCAGCGCTGGCGCTGCTCGAGGTGCCGCTGGGCGCGCGGCTGCGGCTGGTCGGCCGGGCCCGCGCGGTGTGGCTGGCCGCCGCGCCGCGCCGCGCCGGTGGGGCGCCCAGCGCGGCCTGGGCCGATGAGCTCGACGCCTGGGTCGCCGTGCGGCTCGGCCGGCGCTACCGCGACCACGGGTTCCCGTCGGGCAACGGCACGCTGCTCGGCGTCGCCTACCGCGAGCGCGAGGGCGCGCGGATGCTCGGCGTGGTGCTGGCCTACGGCGTCGACCTCGCGACTCGGTGAGGCGCCGGGTAGGCCGGGCGCCCGCGCCCGGGCGCGTCGGATATCCTCCGGGCGTCGCCATGCGGACCTGCCTCATCTGTCGCGCGCGCTCGGTGACCAACCTGTGCGAGGCGTGCGCGGACGAGCTCGACACCCCGCCGGCCTTCGTCCCCGAGCAGATCCTGTCGGGCGCGCTGCGCCCACTCGACGCCGCGCTGCTCGATCGCTGGGGCCGGCTGCACCGACTCGAGGCCCAGACCGCGATCGGCCGGGTGCCGATCGCGCGCGGCGTGGCCATCATGCACGGCGTGGTCTCGCGTCAGCACGCCACGATCGCTCGCGGCGCCGACGGCGGCTGGGCGATCACCGATCGCGGCTCGTCCAACGGCACCCGCAAGCACGATCAGCCGGTCAGCGCCGGCGAGCCGCTCGCCGCCGGCGATCGGCTGACCTTCGGCGCGATCGGCATGTACTTCGTGATCGACGACGGCCGGCTGATCGACGCCACCCCCGACGAGATCGCGTCGGTGACGGTGCGCCCGGAGAGCGGCCGGCCGGCGCTGGGGCTGGTCGAGCGCGGCGCCCCCGACGATGACACCTTCTCGGGGATGCCCACCGTCGAGCTGACCTTCCTCGAGGCGCCGTCGGGCGGCGGCGGCTACCTCGACGTCCGCAACCGCCGGGTCCAGCTCACCGACACCCAGTTCGAGCTGCTGGCGATGATGGCGCGCCGGATGTGCGACGAGGCCGCGATCGCCAGCATCGTCCGCGGCTTCGTGCCGACGGGCCAGCTGATCGCCGACCTGCCCTGGGACACCCACGCGCCTTCGGAGAACCACCTCAAGCAGCTGGTGCGGCGGGTGCGCAAGGCGCTCGAGCTGGCCGGCATCGGCAACCTGATCGAGAGCCGCCGCGGCTTCGGCTACCGGCTGCGCGTCATCCCCGCCAGCGCGCCCTGACGCCGCGTCCCACGGGGAAGCTCGTCGCGCGCGTCCCACGCGGAAGCTCGTCGCGCGCGTCCCACGCGGAAGATCGTCGCGCGCGTCCCACGCGGAAGCGCGGGGCCCGCGTCCCACGTGGAAGCTCGGGGCGCGCGTCCCACGTGGAAGATCGTCGCGCGCGTCCCACGTGGAAGATCGTCGCGCGCGTCCCACGGGGAAGCTCGGGGCGCGCGTCCCACGGGGAAGCTCGGGGCGCGCGTCCCACGGGGAAGCTCGGGGCGCGCGTCCCACGTGGAAGCTCGTGGCGCGCGTCCCACGCGGAACGGCGTGGCGCGCGCGTCCCGCGTGGACGACGACTCCCCACGTGGGACATCCCACGCGGGAGGCAGGCAGGGCATCCCACGTGGGACGCCGCTACTGGTCGTGAGGCATCGTGCGGCGCGGCGCCCGGAAGTAGCGCAGCGGCGAGTACGACAGGAAGTTCGACACCCGCGACGTGTAGAGGTCGGCGTAGTCGCCGACCTGCTCGCCGAACCGCGAGCCCTCGTTGCCCTCGCGCAGCACCGAGCCCCAGTACGGGTTGTAGGCGCGCTCGGTGGCGTCCTCGAGCGACTCGACCTCCTCGGCCATCAGCCGCGCGCGATCGCGCAGGCGATCGAGGCTGTCCTTGATCTGCGCCTTGACCTCCTCGAGGCGAGCCACGAGGTCGGGCGCCAGCGAGGGCAGCTCGGCGACCTTGCCGCCGTCGCCGGCCACGCCCGGCGCAGGCCCGGGCAGCCCGAAGGCGCCGGGCGACGCTGACGCGGCGCGCTCGGCGGCGGTGTGGCTGGCCGCCAGCGCGGCCGCAGCCACGCCGGCCCCGGCCCCGCCGATCGCCATCGTCGCGGCGGCGGCGACCGCGCCCACCTTGGGCACGCCGGGGCTGATCACCTGCGCGGCGTGCAGCGCCAGCGCCTCGTCGTGGAGCCGCTGCACCCGCTTGAGCCGCAGCGCCTGGAAGTCGAGCTCGGACTCGAGGTTGCGGCGGCGGCGGTCGAGCAGGTCGAGGTCGTTGATCTGCGCGCCCAGGCGATCGGCCACGGCGATCTCGCGATCGAGCTCCTGGATGATCATCGCGGTGCGCCACATGTGCTGCTTGCGCAGCCGCAGGATGTCGCCGTAGATGTGGTCGCCGATGTAGAGCACGTTCTCGCCGCGGATCTTGGTCATCTCCTCGAACGCGACGACGTTGCCGCCCTGGTAGACCTTGTCGCGCCCGAGGTGCTTGACCTCGCCGCCGGTCGGGTGGCCGCTGTGCGGATCGAGCGCGACGAACGGCCGCTGCTCGTTGAAGAACGCCGGCTTGGCGCCGCCGACGACGACCACGTCGAAGTAGTGGCGCCAGGTCGGGTACGGCAGCGCGCTGCCCTCGAGCAAAAACCGCATCACCGCGTCGGTGTAGTCGTAGAGCGAGTTGGTGAGCAGGAACAGCTTCTTGCCCGAGCTGCGCAGCTTGTGCAGCGTCTCGGCGAGCTCGGGATCCTTGACGATGTACGCGGCGAGGTCGGCCTTGATCACGCTCTTGAGCGTGTCGTCGCGGTGGGCCTCGTCGATCGACAGCCGGATGTCACCGAACAGCTTGTCGTAGTCGATGCCCGGCCCGCCGGCCGCCGCGCGCCGATCGAACCAGTCGACCAGCGTCACGTACATGACCGCCTCGGGCAGGCCGAACAGCGTGTCGATCCACTCGTAGCGCTCGCTCGAGAAGTCGATCTTGGCGTTGCGGTACAGCGCGCGGCGCTCGTCGGAGCGCAGCATCCGGAAGCCGTGGAAGCACCGACCGACGTGGCTGTGGCGGTCCATCTTGAAGACGTTGCCCAGCTCGCGATCGACCATCAGCCCGCGGATCGCGCGCTCGGGCTGGTAGGTCAGCGCGCGGATCTCGTCGGGGTAGCCGTGCTTCTCGCACAGCTTGCGCAGCGTCAGCTCGATCGACAGCTGCTCGAGCTTGTGCTGGTGGTACAGCGCCAGCGTGTAGTCCATGTCGAAGCCGATCAGCTCGACCTGGTCCATGCGCAGGTTGCGGTTGCAGAACACCCGCCGGCGGCGCGGGACGTCGATCTCGGTGGGAACCTCGGCGACCACGGCGCGCAGCTGGGCCTCGAGATCGTGGGGCGCGGTCATCCGCTCGAGATTCTACCGTGGATCCCGCGGCACCGCTGGGCGATGCGCTACCATCGCCGCCATGGCGCCTTCGGCATACCCGGCGTGGAACCGGCCGTCCGATCCGTTCATCGAGTTGATCTCGGCCGCCACCCTGGCCGACCGCGTGGCCGAGCTCGGCCGCGCGATCACCGCCGACTACGTGGCGGCCGGCGCCACCGAGGACGTGGTGGTGCTCGGCGTGCTCAAGGGCTCGGTGCTGTTCATGGCCGATCTGGTGCGGCACATCGCCCTGCCGGTCACGCTCGACTTCATCGGCGTGGCGAGCTACGGCGACGCGACGGTGTCGTCGGGCGTCGTCCAGATCACCCAGGACCTGACCCGGCCGATCGCCGGCAAGCACGTGCTGGTGGTCGAGGACATCGTCGACACCGGCCACACGCTGTCCTACCTGATGGCCAACCTGGCCACCCGCGGGCCCGCCAGCCTCAAGCTGTGCTCGCTCTTGCACAAGCCCGAGCGCTCCGAGCGCGAGGTGCCGATCGACTACCTCGGCTTCACCATCCCCAACAAGTTCGTCGTCGGCTACGGCCTCGACGTGTCGCAGCGCTACCGCAACCTGCCGTTCATCGGCTACGTCGCCGGCGCATGAGCGATCCGGCGGCGCCGCCCGATCCGCCGGTGGACGGCCCGGACGCGGCGCCGGGGGCGGTCGACGCCGGGGCCGCCCTCGACGCCGAGGTCGCCGTCGAATCCGCCCCGGCCCCAGCCCCGCCAGCCGCCGGCGACGACAGCGACCTGCCGCCGCTGCCAGCGGCGCCGCACCCGACGTCGGTGGCCGAGCTGCGCGCGGCCGTCGATGACGCGCCGCAGCCGCCCGCCACCACGCCCGCCGGGGCGTCGACCGCCCCAGCGCCCGCCGCCCCCGCCGCCCCCGCGCGCTCGCCCGCGCGCCGCCGCGCCCCGACCGCCGAGGACGACGACGGCCCGCGCCCGCGTCGGCGCTGGCCGCTCGCGCTGGCCGGCGTCGGCACGCTCGCCGCCGCGATCGCCGCGCTGGTGGTGCTGGGCCAGGTCCACAGCCAGCGCCACCGCCTGCGCTGCCGGGCCAAGGACATCGTGGCCGAGCGCGGCCGCAGCTTCCCGCCGTGGGGCTTCGAGCGCCTGGGCGGCCCGGCGTGGAGGCCGATCGCGATCCCGCCCGGCGCCGAGTGCACCGCGCGCGAGACCGAGGACGTCGCGCAGCTCGAGGGCTGGTTCCTCGAGCACCTGGCCGAGCAGGCCGGGGCCAAGCTCAGCGGCGAGGCGCCCGGCGACGTCGATCGCGCCGAGGCCGAGCTCGAGCAGGCGCTGCTGCTGGCGCGCACGCCCGAGCGCCGCGATCTGCGCAAGGAGCTCGAGCGGCTGCGCGGCGACGTGACCTACTGGCGCGCGGCGGCCAAGGTCAAGGCCGCCGCCGCGACGCTGGCCGAGGCCGCGAAGGCCTTCGACGACGCCGCGGCGCAGCGGCCGCGCCACGCCAGCGATCCCGCGCGCTGGGCGACGTTCCTTCGCTCGCTGGGTGCCAGCCTGGCCGCCGGCCCCGACGGCAGCGGCGCGCCGCCGCCGACCCCGGCCACGCCGAGCCGGCCGATGGCCCCGCCCGGGGTCGCGCTGCCGGTCGAGCCGCCCGCGGTCGAGCTGGGCGCCGACGCCGGCGTCGAGCCCGACGCCGCGCGCCGCGATCTCCCCACCGGCGGCGTGTTGATGTGAGCCGCCGCCGCCGGTCAGCGATAGCCCGGGCCGCCCGCCTCGGGCGTGACCCGCACCGCGCGCACGTCGAGCAACTCGACGCCGTAGACCTCCTTCTTGGCGGTCGTGATCAGTGCGGTGTCGCTGGCGATCGCGATCGACGCGATGCGATCGAGGATCAGCGTCTGCGCGCCGTGGGCGAGGTAGATGGACACCACCGCGCCGGCCGGCGCCGTGAACGTCTCGCCGTCCCGGGTCAGGCCCTGGCGGGTCAGGATTTCGACGGCGGTCGCGTGCTGCATGGCGCGACCATAGCACTGCGCGCGGCGCTGGCCGCGCTGTGCGTGTGCCTGGGTTGCGCCCACGGCGCGGCGCCCGCGGCGACCACCCGCGCGGACGTGCAGCGCGCCGAGGCGGCGCTCGCGGTGAAGGACTACGACGCCGCGGCGGCCGCCTACGACCGCGCGGTGGCCGGCGCGCCCGACGCCGCGAGCCGCCGGTTGGCGCTCACCGAGCGCGCCGACTTCCGGCTGCTGACCGGCGACCTGGCCACCGCCGCGGCCGACCTCGCGGCGGTGACCGAGCTGGCGCCCGACGACGCGCGGGCCTGGCACGACCTCGGCATCGTCCGCGCCAACCTCGGCGATCGCCCCGGCGCCGCCGCCGCGCTGACCCGGGCCAAGGCCGCCGCGCCGGACGACCCGCGCCCGCGGCTGGCGCTGGCGGCGCTGCGCTGGGCCGACGGCGATCGCGCCGGCGCCCGCGTCGAGTACCAGGCGCTGCTCGACCTCGACCTGCCCGACCCGGTGCGGGCCAAGGTCACCTGGGCCATCGACCAGCTCCAGCCGCGCGAGTGAGGGCCCGGGGGTGAGCGCGGCGATCGCCGCCTCCGCGCCCGACGTGGCCGCCGCCAGCGGCGCGGGCTCGATCCGCCGCGTATACTCGGCGCGCATGCTCCGGCGCCTCGCGTTCGTCCTCTGCGCCACCACCGCCGCCGCGCCCGCGCTCGCGCCGGCCCCGGCGGCCGCCGAGCCGTGGGGCTTCGCCTGGGCCGGCCGGATCGAGCGCGACGGCGCGCCGCTGTTCGACCCCGACGCCGACCCCGAGGCACGCCGCGCCGCGGTGAGCGCCCTGCGCGCGTACGACCCGGTGCTGACCCGGCGCTTCGTGCTGAAGGCGATCGACGACGAGGACGACGACGTCCGGATCGAGGCGGCCCGGGTCGCGGCCCAGGGCCGGCTGATCGAGGCGGTGCCCCGGCTGATCACGTGGCTGTCGGATCCCGATCGCGCGACCCGCAAGGTGGCCGCCGACGCGCTCGGCCAGATCGGCGCGCCCGGCGGCACCGCGGCGCTGGTGCGGACGCTGGGCGACCTCGACGCGGACGTCCGGCTGGCCGCGGTCAACGCGCTGGCCCGGGTCGGCGCGCGCGGCGATCGCACCGTCGTCGTGCCGCTGATCTCGCGGGTCAGCGACGAGAAGACCGAGGTCCGCCGGGCCGCGATCGAGGCGCTGCGCGGCATCGGCGATCGCCGCGCGGTGGTCGCGGTGGTGGCGGCGTTCGGCGACGGCAACGTCGAGGTGCGCAAGGCGGCCGTCGTCACCGCCGGCAAGCTCGGCGATCCCGCGGCGATCACCGCGCTGACCCGGATGCTGCGCGACCCGCAGCCCGACGTGCGCAACCTCGCGGTGGCCGCGCTCGGCGATCTCGGCGCCGCGGACGCCACCGACGATCTGATCCGCCTGCTGCGCGCCGGCGGCGACACCGCCGCGCCGGCCGGCTACGCGCTCGGGCAGATCGCGGCCAAGGGCGATCGCGACGCCGCCGACCGCGCGGTGCGCGCGCTGGTCGCGAGCCTGGTGGATCCGTCGGCGCGGCCGGTGGTGCAGGAGGCGCTGCGCCGCGCCGGGGCCGCGGCGGTGCCGGCGCTGGTCGATCACCTCGACGGCCGGCTGCCCGGCGATCCCGGCACCGCGGTCGATCTGCTGGCCGAGCTGGGCGACGCGCGCGCGACCGACGCGCTCCTGGCCGAGCTCGATCGCAAGCGGCTGGGCGTGGCGCGGATCGTCCTCGCGCTGGCCCGCACCAACGACAGCCGCGCGCTGGTGCCGGTGCTCGATCTGGTGCGCGACGGCGATCCCGCGGTGCGGGTGGTCGCGATGGGCGCGCTGGGCGCGCTGATCGGCGACGATCGCCGCGCGATCGACGCGCTGATCGAGCGGCTCGGCGATGATCAAGAGGACGTGCAGGTGCTGGCCTGCGGGTACCTGGGCCGGCTGCGCGCGACCCGCGCCGGCGCCGCGCTGGCGGCGTTGACGGCGGCGCCGCGGTCGCCCCGGCTGCGGCGCGCGGCCCTCGACGCGCTCGGCGCGGTCGCCGATCCGGCGCAGAGCCCGGCGCTGATCGCCGCCCTCGCCGATCCCGATCCGGTGCTGGCCCGCGCGGCCGCCGACGCCCTCGCCTATTCCGGCGATCCCGCGACGGCGACGCGGCTGGCGGCGATCGCGCGCCACCCGGGCCCGGCCCAGGCCGCGGTGCTGCGCGCCTGGGGCGCGGCGCTGCGCGATCACCCCGACCGCCGGGCCCGCGAGGTGCTGGTCGAGCTGGCCCGCGCCGCGCCGCCGCAACCCGCGCTGGCGGCGATCGCCGCGCTGGCCGCGATGGGCGATCGCGAGGCCCGCGGGCCGCTCGCCGAGCTGGTGACCGCCGGCGTCCCCGAGCGGCAACGCGCGGCGGCCTGGGCGCTGGGGGAGCTCGCCGACGGGCCACCGCCGGCCGCGGTCGCGACCGCGCTGATCGGCGCGCTCGACGCCAACGACGATCGCCTCACCGCCGCCGCCGCGTGGGCGCTCGCCGCGCAGCCGACCGAGGCCGCGGCGCCGGCGC
The DNA here is from genome assembly GCA_016707895.1 of Myxococcales bacterium. Classification (GTDB taxonomy): domain Bacteria; phylum Myxococcota_A; class Polyangia; order Haliangiales; family Haliangiaceae; genus UBA2376. The sequence goes on from JADJGV010000012.1 coordinate 274,980, forward strand.
TGCGGCGCGCCGCGCAGCACGGCAGCTGGGGCACCGCGATCAACGCGACCGCGGCGCTGGCCCGCATCGGCGGCGCCGACGCGCTCACCGAGCTGACGACGCTGCTGGCGGCGACCTCGCCGCTGGTCCGGGGCAACGCCGCCTGGGCGCTGGGCGAGCGCGCCCGCGCCGCCGAGCTGCCCGCCGCCGCCGCCACCGCGCTGGCCGCCGCGCTCGCCGGCGATGCCAGCCCGTGGGTCCGCGGCCACGCCGCGCGCGCGCTCGGCCAGCGGCCGGGCGGCGCGGCGATCACCGCGGCGCTGGCCGCCGCCGCCGCCGGCGATCGCGATCCCGCGGTGCGCGCCGCCGCCGCCGCGCCGCCCACCGCCGCGCCGACCGCCGACGAGTGGCGCATCTTCGACGTCGTCGAGCCAGACGACGATCGCCCGGTCCGCGAGGAGCCGTACGTCGTGCTGCTCGGCGCCACCGGCCCGGCGTGGGCGACCTACACCGATCGCCGCGGCGTCATCGCCGCCGAGCGCGTGCCGGCCGACACCGCGCCGCCGCGGGCGCTGTCGACCGTCGACGACCTGTGAGCGGCGAGGCTACTCGCCGCGGTAGGTGAACCGCAGCTCGTAGTCGCACAGGTGGAACACGTCGCCCTCGTCGATGCGCTTGTTGTCGATGCGCATGCCCTTGTAGTCGATCCCGTTGGTCGACCCGAGGTCCTTGATGTAGAAGGTGCCGTTGCGACGGATGACGGCCGCGTGCTTGCGCGAGATGTTGCCGTCCTTGATCGCCAGGTCGCTGGTCTTCGACCCGCGGCCGATGATGAACTGGTCCTTGGCCACCGGGTAGCGCTGGCCGTTGAACATCAAGAACAGGGTCGAGCCCGCCGGGCCGGCCATCATCGGCGGCGCGGGCGCGGGCGCGGGCGCGGGCGCGGGCGGCTGCGGGGCCGGCGCGCCGTAGTTCGAGGTCGGGCCTGGGCGAGCGCCCATCGCGCCCATGCCACCGGCGCCGATGTGGCCCGCGGGGGTCGGCGGCGCCGGTCGGCGCGCGGCCGGCGGCTGGCTCGCCATCGGCGCGGCGGCGACCGCGGGCGGCTGGGTGCCGGGGGCCGGACGGCGCGACGGCGGCGGGCTGGTCGCGCCGGGGGCCATCGGCTGCTGCCCGCTGGCGCCCGCGCCGGCGCCGGGGGCGTTGGCGGCCGGGTAGTTCTTCGACCGCGCGTAGTAGCGCATCGACTCGTTGATCAAATAGTCGATCGAGCAGTCGAAGTCGTTCGCCATCTGCTCGAACGTCTCCCAGAGGACGTCTCGGCAGTAAAAGTGGCGCATCGTCTTCTTGCTCTGGTCCATCGCGCGCGTAGCTCCTGCGTATCCGGATCGATGACTGCTCGATCGGGCGGCCTCCCGGGAGGGCCGAAATGACAATACTACTTGTCGGCCCCGGGCGCGCTATTTCGCCGCCTCTTTAGCGCAGGGTCGCGGCGAGTTCGGTCGCCCGCTGGCCCAGGGTCGGCGTCGGCTTCTGGTCCTTCTTGGGCACCCCCGACTGGTCGCCCCAGTAGCCCGTCAGCTTGGCCTTGTCCCCGGCCATCCCGGCCAGCCGCTCGACCTCGGCCTTGGCGCCGAGCGCCGCCAGCGCCTCGACGCCGATCCACCGCGCCACCCAGCTCTTGTCGCCGGTGAGGTCGCGCGCCGCCGCCACCAGCCCGTCGTGATCCGGCAAGGACGCCAGCGGCGCGACCACCGCCCCGATCAGCACCTTCTGTTCGTAGGGATCGCTCGGCGACAGCGAGGTCGCCACCGCGGTCAGCGCCTTGGCGCCGCCGCAGCGGATCGCGTTGTTGGCGCCCACCCAGCGAAACCGGGGGTCGTGGTGCGCCTGGTTCACCATCGCCAGCAGCGGATCGAGGCACGCGGGCGGCCCGGCGGCGCGGATCAGCTCGACCGCGTCGTTGGCGACCCGCGCGCTCTTGCTGTCGTCGCGGGCGATCGCGCCCAGCCGATCGAGGCTGCCGGCCAGCGCCGCCGGCTCGACCGCCGGGAACAGGCCGCCCGGATCGATGAACGCGGTGTAGAGCTGGTCCATCGCCCGCTCGGTCAGCGTGGCGTCGCCGCGATCCATCATCGCGATCTCGATGACCAGCTTGACCGCGTCGGGCGAGCCCGACACCGCGAGCCCGAGCAGCAGCTTGTCGCCGATCTTGCGGCGGCGGCCGTCCTTGTCGGGCGAGGCGATCAGCCGGTTGGCCTCGGCGATCAGCCGCTCGCCGGCCTTGGGGCCGAGCGCGCGCATGACGGTGGCGCCCTGGAACCGCCCCACCGCGGCGCGGCCCTCGTAGTAGCCGCCGGTCATCCAGTCGGTGAGGTAGCCGTCGATCACCGCCTTGGTCTCGGCGTCGGCGAACTGCCGGATCTCGAACAGCCCGTCCTTGCCGATCTCCTGCAGCGGCGTCGGCTTGGCCATCTCGCCCTCGATGCGCGCCACCGCCCACAGCCGCGGCGCCAGCTTGGCCAGCACCTTGTCCCGGCGGTTGGGCGCCATCGCCTCGAGCGCCGCCTTGACGTCTTGATCGTTGCCGCGCTTGTACAGGTTCTCGGCGGCGTGGGCCGACAGATCGGGATCGAGCGAGCCGCTCTTGAGCGCCGACTTCAGCTTGGGCAGGCCCTTCTTCGAGGTCTGCCACTTGTCGATCGAGGCGTGGTTGGTCTTCTCGCAGCCGCCCAGCACCAGGGCCAGCGCGGCGACGATGATCGCGAAGGACTTCGGCACGCGCGCAGCATACCAGCACGGACGGTGCTACCGTGCCGCGGTGCGCCGAATGCCCTGGCCTGCCGCCCTGGCGATCGCCGCCACGGCCTCGGTGGTCCGGGCGTCGCCCGCCGACGCCCCGGCCACCGACGGCGCGGTGTTCGCGGGCGTCACCGGCGCCGACCCCGCCAACGCCACCGCCAACCCGGCGGCGCTGTTGCGGCTGGTGCCGGGCTGGCACGTGTTCGCGATCTCGACCGTCTCGTACGATCGCGTCGGCGTCGATCGGCAGGTCATCGATCCCGCCACCGGCGCGCGCCGCGCGGGCCCGGCGATCACCGATTCGACGATCGGGGCCGGCGCCACCATCGGGTTCGCGACGGCGACGGGGCGGAGCATGTTCGCGGCGCTGACATCGCTGCGCCCGCCCGACGAGACGATCGACGATCCCGGGGTCGCCGACCAGACCCGCGGCAGCCGCACCCGTCGGTTCGACTGGGGCACCATCGCCGGCGGATACCGGCTCACGAGCCGGCTGCACCTCGGCCTGTCGATCACCCTGACCAACCGGCGCCAGGTGATCCGCTACGCGCGTGACACCGCGCTCGCGGCCGGCAACGATCCCACCCGGGGTGTGGGCAGCGACTGCGGCGGCGCCGCGTGCGGGCTCGAGAATCCGCGCGCGCGCGAGCTGTGGCGCATCGACCTCGCGCACTCGCCGCTGGATGACGACCTGTTCGACAACGTCGTCCTCGCGGTCGGGGGCATGGTGCGCCTCCCGGCCGGCGTGTGGCTAGGGGTCGCCGCTGAGCGGCCATGGCAATACGGCCGGTTGACGATGTCCGGCGACGCGACCGTGATCCAGGCGCCGCGCGACGGCGGCGCGACGCTGCACGGCCAGGCGGTGGTGTACCAGCGGCTGCCCGAGGTGATCCGCTTCGGTGGCCGCGGTCCGATCACCGGTGGGTGGGAGGTCACCGCCGAGCTGCGCATGCGGCGCCTCGCCCGCACCGAACTCGTCGACGTGCGGGTGTTCGGCGCCGAGCTGGCCGGCACCGACGTGCCGGAGATCGACCTGCGGCCGACCGGCGTCAGCGACACCGTCGCGATCGAACTCGGCGCCGAGCAGCCCGATCGCGGCCAGCGCTGGCGCGGCGGCGCGCGGCTCGGCTTCGACACCGGCGCGGTGCCCGACCAGCGCATCTCGGCCCGGGCGCCGTGGGGGCGCCAGCTCACCGCCGCGCTCGGCGCCCAGCTGCGCGTCGATCGCTGGACCCTGCAGCTCGGCTACCGCTTCGACTGGCAGCTGCCGGTCACCGGCGGGGGCGGCGCCTACGATCCGCTGGCGATGATCGCGTGCACCGACGCCGCGTTCGACTACGACCTGCCGGCGTGCGCCGCCGTGCGCGCCGGCTACGGCACCAGCACCGCGGCCGGCGACTACACCCGGCAGAGCCACACGCTGCGGGTGGCGCTGGGGTTCGTGCTGCCATGATCGTCGTCTACGGCGCCAGCGGCACGATCGGCCTGCGCGTCGTCGCCGATCTGCTCGAGCACGGCGCCGAGGTGCGGCTGGCCGGGCGCGATCGCGCGCAGCTGGTGGCCGCCGCCGACCAGGTCGGGCTGCTACCCGCTGACGTCGCGGTGGCGCCGGTCCACGACGCCGCCGCGCTGGCCCGCGCGTTCGCCGACGCGACCTGCGTGATCGGCGCCGCCGGGCCGTACACCGCGATCGGCGCGGCGGTCGCGGCCGCGGCGCTGGCCGCCGACGCGCACTACCTCGATCTCGCGGTCGAGCCCGGCTTCGTCCGCGCGCTGTACGAGGAGCACGAGTCGGCCGCGCGCCGCCGCGCCCGCTGCATGATCAGCGGCGTCGGCGCGCTGGGCGCGCTCGGCGACTGGGCGGCCGACTGGGCCGCCAGCCGCGTCACCGACGGCGACGGCGGCGCGGCGCTGACCGCGATCGAGATCGGCTACGCGTTCGACGGCGCGCGCTTCGCGACCGGCATGGGCCGCTCGCTGGTGGCGGCGCTGACCGGCCCGGGGCTGGCATGGCGCCGCGGCCGCTGGGACGCGATCCCAGCCACCGCGCGCGGCCAGACCCTCGACTTCGGCGAGCTCGGCTGGCGCCGGGCTCGGCCGCTGGGCACCGTCGAGGCGGTCACCGTGCCGCGCAAGTGGGCGGTCGACCGCGTCGACACCTTCGTCGCGCCGACCGGCGCGCCGTGGCTCGACCGGGCGATCGGCGCCGCGGCGCCGCTGTTGCGCTGGCTGCCGAGCGCCGCCGCCACCGCGCTGGCGCTGGTCGATCCCGGGCGCGCGCCGGCCGACGCCGAGCACGCCGACGTGCGGTTCGCGGTCACCGCCACCGCGCGCCGCGACGCCGCGGCCGCGACCGTCACCATCACCGGCAGCGACGTCTACGCCACCACCGCCGCGCTGGCCAGCCGGCTGGCGCGCGCGCTGGCCACCGGCGCGCTCGACGCCGCCGGCGTGATCACGCCGAGCCAGCTGGTCGCGGGTGAGCGCGCGCTCGGCGCGACCGCCGAGCTGATCATCACCCACCGCGGGCCGTGACGATCGCGCGCGTTTCGCGCAACCGCGACGCTGCGGATCGCCGCGAGCCTGGTAGAACCGTGCGATGGCAACGGCACCCGCCGGCGTGACGCTCGAGGCCGAAGGCGCCATCGGCAAGCTCGCCGTGCGCCGCTGGCGGCTCGGCAATGGCCTGGGCGTGGTGTGCGCGATCGACCCCGGCGCGCCGATCGTCTCGTACCAGACCTGGTTCCGGGTCGGCTCGCGCCACGAGGAGCCGGGCAAGACCGGCCTGGCCCACCTGTTCGAGCACCTGATGTTCAGCCAGACCCAGAGCCTGGCGCCCGGCGAGTTCGACCGCGTCGTCGAGGCCACCGGCGGCGAGTCCAACGCCGCGACCTGGGTCGACTGGACCCACTACCGGCTCAGCGTCCCGGCCCACGAGCTGCCGCTGGCGATCCGCCTGGAGAGCGAGCGCATGCACGCGCTGGTGCTCGAGCCATCGACCGTCGAGCCCGAGCGCGACGTCGTCACCAACGAGCGGCGCGAACGCGTCGAGGACGACGTCGACGGCTGGCTCGACGAGCAGCTGATGGCCACCGCGTTCGACGTCCACCCCTACCGCTGGCCGACGATCGGCTGGATGGCCGACATCCGCGCGGTCGGCCTCGACGACATCCGCCGCTTCTACCGGACCTGGTACGCGCCCAACAACGCGACGCTGGTGGTGGTCGGCGCGATCGACGAGCACGATCTGCTCACCCGCATCGTCGACGCGTACGGCGCGATGGCGCCCGCGGCGCTGCCGCCGCCGGTCGAGGTGATCGAGCCGCCGCAGCGCGCGCCGCGCTACAAGGCGGCGCCGCGGCCGATCGCTAGCGATCGGGTGCTCCTGGGCTGGCGCGCGGTCGGCCAGGCCCACCCCGACTGGGCGCCGCTCGAGCTGACGACGACGCTGCTGGCCGGCAGCCCGTCGGCGCGCCTGCACCGCCGGCTGGTGATCGAGCGCGAGCTGGCGTCGACCGTCGACATCCAGCTCACACCGTTCCGCGATCCGTCGCTGTACCGGGTGGCGATGACCTGCACCCGCGGCCACACCGCCGCCGAGGTGATCGCCGAGCTCGACGAGGTGATCGCGGCGCTGGTGGCCGACGGCGTCGGCGCCGCCGAGGTGGCCAAGGCCAAGAACCTCACCGAGACCGACTTCTGGGCCCAGCTGATCGACGCCGACGGCAAGGCCGAGGCGCTGGGCCACCACGAGACCGCGCTGGGCGACTTCCGCTCGCTGGCCGAGCTGGGCGCGCGGCTGGCCGCGGTCACCCCCGACGACGTGGTCCGCGTGGTCCGCGCCTACCTGGTGCCCGAGGCCCGGACGGTCATCGTCGCCGAGCCCGACGGCGAGGACGACGGCGACGACGACGGCGACGGCGACGACGACGGCGGTGACGCGTGAGCGGCGAGCTCGGCGGCGCCCGGGTGATCGTCGAGCCGGCCAGCGACGCGCCGCTGGTGTGGATCGACGTCGCGATCCTCGGCGGCGCCGCCGCCGATCCGCTGGGCCGCGAGGGCCTGCACCGCCACGCGGCGCTGCTGGCGCGCCGCGGCGCCGGTGACCGCGATCGCTCGCGCTTCGACGAGGCGCTCGACGGCCTGGGCGCGGCGATCGAGGTCACGGTCGGGCGCGACGCGGTGACGCTGTCGGCGCTGTGCCTGACCCGCAACCTGGCCCCGGTGGTGGCGCTCCTGGCCGACGTGCTGGCCGCGCCGCGCTTCGACGAGGACGAGCACGCGCGCCTGACCCGCGAGACGCCGCAGGTGCTCGACGAGGTCCGCGACGACGACGGCGCGCTGGCCACCCGCTGGTTCGATCGCGAGGTGTGCCCGGGGCACCCCTACGGCCGCACCGCGCTGGGCACCGAGGCGTCGCTGGCCGCGCTCGATCGCGGCAGCGCGGCGGCGCTGTGGCGCGCCGAGGTGGTCCCCGCGAACCTGCTGATCGGCATCGCCGGGGACGTCGACGCGGCCACCGCCGAGCGCGTCGCCGCCGAGCTGGTGGCGCGGCTGCCGCGCGAGGCCGCGCCGCCCGCGGTCGACCTGAGCGCGCCGCCGCCGCGCCACGAGCCGCGGCTGGTGGTGGTCGACAAGGCCGAGCGCACCCAGGCCCAGCTGCGCTTCGGCCACCTCGGCCCGCGGTTCGGCGACGATGACACCGCGGCGATGCTGGCGCTCGAGACCGGCTTCGGCGGCATGTTCTCGGCGCGGCTGATGCAAGAGATCCGGGTCAAGCGCGGCTGGAGCTACGGCGCCGGCTGCGCGCTGCGCCGATCGCGCGGCCGCCACTGGTTCGAGATGTGGATGGCCACCGCGATCGACGTCGCCGGCGCCGCCGCCCGGCTGACCCACGACATGTACGCGGCGCTCGCCGACGGCGGGATCGCCGATGAGGAGCTCACGCTCACCCGCTCGTACCTGCTCGGCTCCCTGCCCTTCCACCTCGCGACCGCGCGCCAGCGCATGCAGCTGGCGATGCGCGACGCGCTGTTCGGGCTGCCGGTCGGCTACACCGCGGCGCTGCCGACGCGGGTCGCCCAGCTGTCGGTCGCCGACGTCCGCGCCGCCGCCCGCCGCCACCTCCACCCCGACCAGCTCGTCACCGTGGCCGTGACCACCGCGGCCACCGCCCGCGCCGACTTCGCCCGCGCCGCGATCGGCCCCGCCCGCGAGGTCGCCTTCGATGCGTATTGATTGAGAGGGGCTTTCGCAAAGCCCCTCCCCCACAAGACGTGGGGCCCCCACCCAAAACGCGAGACTCGCGGGCACGTGCCTTCGATGCGTATTGACGCAGCCGACGCATGATCGCCGCACGGCGGGCGAGCTGCGATACCATCGGCGGATGCTGCGTTCGCTCGGTCTGATCTGCACCGTGGTCGCGCTGGTCGCCGCCGGCGCCTGCAAGAAGAACGACAAGCCCAAGGCCAAGGCCGATCCGTGGGCCGCCGGCAGCGGCTCGGCCGCCGGCACCGCCGATCCTGCCGCAGGCGCGGGCGCGGGCTCCGCGGCCGCGGCGATCAAGCCCAAAGGCGCCGACACCGCGCCGCCGCCGCTGGCGTCGAACTTCGGCGCCGCCGCTGGCGACGAGCTGGCCAAGCTGGCCGCGGCGCCCGCCCCCGCCGACGGCGCGGCCGCGCCCGCCCCCGCCGACGGCGCCAAGGTCGATCCGGCGTCGATCACCAAGGCCGGCCTGCCGACGATGGCGGTGCGCGGCTTCGCCGGGGTCAAGCAGACCGGCTTCCGCGTGGCGTACGCGCCGTCGAAGGACGCGACGCACGAGCAGTTCCGCAAGGTCCTCGAAGACAACCGGGTGTTCGAGCTGGTGGCCGAGGGCCTCAACAAGACGGTCCGGCTGCCGCGCACCGTCGACATCCAGCTGGTCGACTGCGGCACGGTCAACGCGTTCTACGATCCCAACAACGGCCGCATCATCGTCTGCTACGAGCTGCTCAGCTACTTCGTCGACGTGTTCAAGCCCACCGCGCAGAACGACGACCAGCTCGGCCAGGCGGTCATCGGCGCGACGATCTTCAGCTTCTATCACGAGAGCGGCCACGCCCTGATCCACCAGCTCGACCTGCCGACGGTCGGCCGCGAGGAGGACGCGGTCGATCAGCTGGCGACGCTGATCCTGATGGCGGCCGGCGACGACGGCGTCGGCATGGCGCTGTCGGGCGCCTACTGGTTCCAGCTCCAGCAGAAGGCCGGCAACGAGACGCCGTTCTGGGACGAGCACGCCTTCGAGGGCCAGCGCTTCTACAACATCCTGTGCATGATCTACGGCTCGGACCCGGGCAAGTACGCCGGCTTCGTCAGCTCGGGCAACCTGCCCGAGGCCCGGGCCCAGCGCTGCGGCGAGGAGTACAGCAAGACCCGCCGGGCGTGGGAGAAGCTGCTCGAGCCGCACCTGACCAACGACGCCGCCGAGGAGATCGACTACCAGGGCTCGGTGCCGGAGGCCGAGACCAACCCCGATCAGGCGCCGACGATGCCGACCGCCGACCAGCCGCCCGGCGATGACCAGCCCGCCGACGACCCGCCCGGCGATGACCAGCCCGGCGACGACGATCCGACCGCGCCGGTGGCCGCGGCCGGCCACGCGATCACCTGCGAGAAGGTCGCCGAGAAGGCGGTCGAGCTGATCGCCACCGAGGCCGAGAAGCAGCTCGCCGACCTATCGCCCGACGAGCAGCAGGCCAAGATCGACGACATCAAGGCCAACCTGCCGGCGTTCCTCGAGCAGTTCCTGGCCCAGTGCGCCAAGGAGGACTGGCCCGACAAGGATCGCCAGTGCGTCCTCGACGCCGCGACGCTCGACCAGGCCTCGCGCTGCGGCAATTGAGGTCCATGCGCCGCGTTGCCGAAGGCAACACCGCCCGGCCCCGGCCCGCGGCGCGTCGCGTAGTTGGACGCGTCGGCGGTCGGTATGAATCGTGCTCGACGCCGACGACGATGCGCTGGCTCGGACTCGTGTTCGCGTTCGCAACCCTGGCCGCCCCGGCCCCGGCCCGGGCCCAGGTCGCGCCGCACCCCTCGTGGACCGTGCTGCCATGGACCAACGGCGTCGCGTCGGCCGCGTACGACGTCAACCGCCGCCGGCTGACCAGCTTCCGCGAGCACGTCTACCAGCGACGCGACGCCGCCACCGCCACCCGCGAGCTCGCCTACGACGCGTACTTCGGCCTGCGGGCCGGCGGCCAGAACCTGTGGCTCACCGAGCGCGCGCCCGAGAGCGCCGGCTGGGACGATCGCGCCGGCATCGCGCGCGTCGTCCAGCGCCACGGCGACCTGCGCGCGACCCAGTACTTCTTCGCGCCGTTCGCGACCACCGCGCCGGTGGTGGTCGCGGTGATCGAGGTGACCAACGTCGGCGCCGCCCCGGCCGCCGACGCCGCGGTGTTCTGGCTGGCCAACCTGCGCGCCGGCACCGGCGACGGCACCGTCGGCGAGCGCATCACCTGGACCGGCGGCGCGTTCGAGGAGCGCGGCGCCCGCGGCCTGCTCTTGCACGCGCCGCTGCCGGCGCCGACCCACCACGCCGCGTCGCCCGACAACCCGTACCTGCTGGTCACCGCCGGCGGCCACCTGGTCGACACCGCCGATACCGGCGTGCGCGATGACGCGGTCCCCGGCTTCGAGTGGGACGTCACCGGCCTGGCGCCCGGCGCGAGCCGCCGGTTCGCGGTCGTGCTCGGCTTCGACGCGACCGGCGATCGCGCCACGCTCGACGCCGCGGTGGCCGCCGCCGGGACCACGCCCGACGAGCTGCTCAGCCGGGCCCGCGGCGACTGGGCCGGGTTCTTCGCCCGCACCCGCGCGCCGGCCGGGCTGAGCGCCGACGAGCAGCAGGTCTACGATCGGCAGCTCGCGGTGCTGCGGATGGCGCAGATCCGCGAGCCCGGCCGCGGCCGCGGCGCGATCATGGCGTCGTTGCCGCCCGGCATGTGGAACATCGCCTGGGTCCGCGACCAGGCGTTCGCCACCGCCGCGCTGATCGAGGCCGGCCTCACCGACGAGGCCAAGGCCGGGCTCGAGTTCTGGATGGGCGCGCGGGTCGGCGACTACGTGTGCTGCGATCGCGACGGCGGGCCGTGGGTCGGCGCGCCCTACGCGCTCAGCGTCGTGCGCTACTTCGGCGACGGCAGCGAGGAGTCCGACAGCGACGGCCGGGGCCCCAACGTCGAGTTCGACGGCTTCGGCCTGGCGCTGGCCAACGTCGCCGACTACGTCGACGCCACCGGCGACGCCGCGTTCGTCACGACCCACGCCGACGCGCTGTTCACCCGCACCGCCGACGTGCTGGTCGGGCTGATCGAGCCGAGCGGCCCGGCCGCCGGGCTGATCCGCGCCGACTCGTCGATCTGGGAGAGCCACTGGTACGACGGCGGGCGCCAGCACTGGGCGTTCACCCAGGCCACCAGCGTGCTCGGCCTGCGCGCCGCCGCGCGGCTGGCCGATCGGATCGGCCGCGGCGCCGACGCCAGCCGCTACCGCGCGGCCGCCGACGCGCTGACCGCCGCCGCCACCGCCGCGCTGATCACGCCGGGCCGGCTGATCCGCGCCAGCCTCGAGCAGACCTCGGCCAACCTCGACGCCGCCGCGGTCGGGTTCCTGCGCTGGGGGCTGGTGCCGCCCGACGGCGACGTCGCGATCGGCACGCTCGAGGCGTGGCGCCAGGGCCTGGCCGTGCCCAGCGGCCACGGCATCCACCGCAACGACGACGGCGGCGAGTACGACCGGCGCGAGTGGATCGCCGTCGACATGTGGCTGGCCGACGCGTGGCGCGCCGCGGGCCGCGCCGATCGCGCCGACGCGCTGGTGGCGTGGGTCACCGCCCAGGCCCGCCTCAACTACGATCTCATCCCCGAGAACTACCACCGCGACACCGGCGATTACCTCGGCGAGGTGCCGATGGCCGGCTTCGGCGCTGGCGCCTACGTCTCGGCGCTGTGGCGCCGGACCGCGACCCCGCCCGGCCCCGACGGCGGCCTGGCCAACGACGCCGGCCTCGACGCCGGCGCCGGCGGTGATGACGGCGGCGGCGGGTGCTGCGACGCTGGCGGCGCGCCCGCGCCCCTGCCCCTCGCGCTGGTCGTGCTCGCCGCGCTGGCGCGGCGGCGCCGCGTCACTCGGTAGGCGTGGGGTCGGTCTCGGCCGGCGCCACCTCGTCGGTGTTGGGCCGGGCGACGATCTCGACACCGCGCTGGTGGGCGGGCAGCGCCGCGCGCTCGTCAGTGCTCAGCAGCGCCACCTCGAGCTGCCCCAGCCGCTCGACCTCGGCCAGCGCGTTGTAGCCGCCGATGAACTGGCCGCGCAGGTAGACGTACGGCACGGTCTGCTGCTTGGTCTCGGCGCTGAGCCGCAGGTGCAGCGCCTCGTGCTCGGGCTGCTCGAGATCGACGAAGTCGTAGTCGACCTTGTGCTTCTCGAGCACGGTCATCGCCCGACCGGTCCACGGGCAGCTGTTCTTGCCGTAGATCTGCGCCTTGATGCCGGGGTTGCCGAGCGCGTCGGACTTGACCGGAGCCGGCGTGGTCGCCGCCACCTCGATCGCGTGAGCCACCGGCGCGGGCACCGGCTTGCCGCCGGCCACCGCCGCGCCGCCGAACCGCGCCTTCAGCTTGGCGATCCGCGGATCGCGCTGCCAGCGATCCTGCAGGTAGTCGCGCAGATCACCGCCCAGCTCGTCGGCGCGATCGAGGGCGGTCATCACCGAGGTCTTGACCTTGGCGGCCAGGTCCTTGGGCAGCTTCATCGACGAGAGCGGGGTCGGCATCGACGCGCACCATAGTGGCGGCGGCGGCGACGGGCAAGCGCCATCGCAGCTCAGCCGAAGACCTTCTTCTTCAGCTCGCCCGACGCCGCCAAGTTGACCAGCTCGACCCGGCCGCCGACGCAATCGCCGGCGATGAACACCACCGGCAGGCGGTAGCCGCCGCTGTCGCGGCGCACCGCGGCCAGCGCCGCGGGATCCTCCTCCAGGCTCATCGTCTTGTACGGGATGTGCTGGGTGTCGAGGATCTCGGTCAGCCGCGGCACGTCGCGCTTCTGCTTGTCGAGGAAGTACACGATCACCGGCGCCGGCTCGCGGGCCGCGCTGGCCGGGGCCGCGGCGGGCCGGCCCGACGGCGCCGCCGCCGAGGTCGCGGTGTAGCCGTCGGCGAAGGCCTGGCGATCGGCCAGCTCCTCCGGCGAGGCCAGCGGCCGGCCCAGCCGCTCGTTCAGCGCGCGGGCCTTCTCGGCCACCGCGCCGTTGCCGGACAACGCCCGCCAGCCGGCGGCGCGCACACGATCGAGGACGCTCATGGCGCGGTTGTAGCGCAGGTAGCGAGGAATGGCGCGACCGCCGCCAGCACCGCGGCCGGCGCCTCGAGCTGCGGGTAGTGGCCGACGCCGGGCAGCTCGACCACGTCGGCGCGCGGCACCAGCTCCCGGTAGCGGGCCGCCATGTGCCCGCCCGACACCGGATCGGCCAGCCCGTCGATCAGCCGCAGCGGCACCGGGCTGTCGATCAGCGCGCCGACCCAGCGGGCGCGGTGCCGGCGACGCTCGGCGAGGTAGCCGAGCAGCCCCGGCATCGCCCGGACGCCACCGTCGCGCGACGCCAGCTGCCACAGCACGTCGAGCTCCGCGTCGCTGGGCGGGTGGTCGCCGGCGATCGCTCGCATCGAGCGCACGAAGGTGCGGTGGCTCGACAGCCGCGCCACCAGCGGCCCGAGCGGCGACGCCAGCAGCTGCTGGATCGGCCGCGCGCGGTGGGCCTCGGGGAACAGCCCGCCGTTGAGGAACGCCACGCCGGTCAGCCGCAGCGCGCCGCCCTCGCGCTGCCGCGCCAGCAGCTCCTGCGCGACGGTGTCGCCGTAGTCGTGGGCCAGCACCGCGGCCCGGGTGACGCCGGCCCACGCCGCCACCGCCTCGACCAGATCGGCCTGGGCCATCACCGAGTAGCGCCCGCGCGGCTTGGCCGACAGGCCGAGCCCGAGCAGGTCGCACGCGACGACCCGGTAGTCGGCGGCCAGCGCATCCCACAGCGGCCACCAGTCCCACGACGCGGTCGGGAAGCCGTGGATCAGCACCAGCGGCGGCGCGCCGCGCGGGCCGTCGACCCGCGCGAAGATCGTGTGCTCGCGCCAGCGCACGTAGGTGCCAGCCGCGCGCCACGCGTCGACCGAGGGTGGCGTCGCCATCACGCGGGCTTCGGCGCCGGCGGGATCGCGCGCACCGCCGCCGGCCGCGCCAGGAACGCGGCCAGCACGCGCTCGACGTTGGCGAAGCTGGCCAGGCCGACCAGCTCGTCGGCCTGGTAGCCGGTGCGCAGCGCGCGGACCCACGGCCAGATCGCCAGGTCGGCGATGGTGTACGCGTCGCCCATCATCCACGCGCGATCGGCCAGGTGGCGATCGAGCACGCCCAGCAGCCGCTTGCTCTCGTCGACGTAGCGATCGCGCGGGCGCTTGTCCTCGTAGGCCTTGCCGGCGAACTTCACGAAGAAGCCCACCTGGCCGAACATCGGCCCCACCCCGCCCATCTGGAACATCAGCCACTGCAGCGTCTGGTAGCGCGCCGCCGGATCGGCCGGCAGCAGCTGGCCGGTCTTCTCGGCCAGGTAGATCAGGATCGCGCCCGACTCGAACAGCCCCAGCGGCTCGCCGCCCGGCCCGTCGGGGTCGACGATCGCCGGGATCTTGTTGTTGGGGTTGAGCGACAGGAACGCCGGCGAGAGCTGATCGTTGGTCTCGAAGCCGACCCGATGCAGCTCGTACGGCAGCCCGATCTCCTCGAGCATGATCGACACCTTCAGCCCGTTGGGCGTCGGCAGCGAGTACAGCTGCAGGCGATCCGGATGCTGCGGCGGCCACTTCTGCGTGATCGGGAAGTCGGCGAGCGTCGTCACGATCCGGACCATGGCACAACCCCGAGCCGACGCGAGCCGTCAGCGCGCCAGCGGGAAGCTGCGCGCGAGCGCGTCGCGCGCCGCCTTGCCGTAGTCGTCGCGCAGCTGACCCACGATGGCCTCGGCGGTCGGGTTGGCCGTGCGGATGGCGTCCTGGCTCTGCGCCGACACCGGCATCTCGCACACCGCCGTCGCGTCGGCGAGCCGCACCAGGATGACCGCGCCGGACACCGCGCCGCCCTCGTAGCTCGCCGGGCCCATCTGCCGCGGCTCCAGCAGCTCGCGGGTGCGCAGCACCGCGACGTACTTGAGGCCCGGCAGCCGCTTCGCCAGGTCGGTCGGGCGCGCCGCCGGCTCGCCCGGCGCCGGGACGAAGTCGAGCGCGCCGTAACCGGCCACCGCGATCGGGCTGGCCTCGGGGCCGCTCGGCGGCGGGGCGCCGGCCAGCGCGGCGAGCCGCGGGTAGCTGATCAGCTCGACGTCGGCGTACGCGCCCGACGGGCAATCGCGGGGCAGCGGCGCCGCGACCGCCGCGACCACCGGGTGGACGCGGCGCGCCAACTCGGCAGCCATCCGGGGCCCCTGGTCCGCCGCGCCCCCACCGCCACACCCGATCAGCACGACCGCTAGCCAGGCGCTCCGCAGCTTCATCGCCCCAGGATACCCGAGGGCGAATCCGCGAGGCTCAGTTGATGACGTTGAGCGACTTGCGGCCGGCCGGGATGGCGGGGCGCGCGTCGATCGAGCCGTCGTCGACCTCGGGGGCGACCGACACCACCGAGGTCTTCTTGGTGGTCTTGGCCGCCGCCTTCTTGGCGATCGCCAGCACGTGCTCGTGCGCGGCGTGCTCGGCCTTGGCGTGGGCGCGGGTCACGACCTCGACGACGCGGCTCTTGAGGTACGCCAGCTTGTTGCGCTTGGCGCCCACCTCGTAGACCAGGTCGGCCGTCGACGAGCCCGACTTGTGCGGGGCCTTGTAGAACGGGCTCTGCAGCTCGGGGTGCTTGCCCAGGTAGGCGCGGACCTCGTCCATGGTCATGCCGACGTCGGCGAGGGCCTTGTCGACCTCCTTCTGCGCCGCCTGCTTGGCCTTGAACAGCTGCATCTGCACGCGCGAGTACACGTTGACGGCGCCGTCGCCGTTGGTCTCGATCGGCAGGAAGATCGCCTGCGGGTACAGCTCGGTGATGAACGACTGGATGCCGTCGGACACCGACGAGCTCGGCATGCACCCGAACGGCTTCACCGACAGGGTCATGTTGACCTTCGAGTAGGCGACGTTCTGGATCAGCTTGCCGACCTCCATGTGGCCTTCGCCGCCGCGGAGGTTGTTGTCGTAGAACGCGTGCGAGATGTCGGCGATCGCGTCCATGTCCGACAGGTGGTGGTCGTGCAGGCCGAGCCCGTTGGCCACCATCTGGAACATGCCGCGCAGCACCTTCTCGCCGGCCCACAGCGACACCATCCGCTTGCGGACGTCGACGCCCTCGAGCGAGAACTTCGAGCCGCCGGCGGCGTCCTTCTTCTTGTCGGTGCCGCGCAGCGTCGCGCGGTTCTTGGTGTCGTACTTGCCCTGCCACACCATGTAGAGCAGCCAGGCGGTGACGATCTGGATGTCGACCTCGGCGCCCTCGCCCTCGAGGAAGCGCTGCAGGCCGTAGTTGCCGTCGCCCTCGGTGGTCATCGCCCAGAACTCGCCGATGATGCCGACCTTGGGCTTGACCTTGGTGCGGTCGACCTTGACCGCGCCGATGATCTGCCGCGCCTGGTACAGCGCCTTGAGCAGCGAGGTGTTGGCGGCGAACGCGTTGGCGATGAGGCCCTTGGCCCGCTCGACCGCGCGGTCGGTGCTGCCGGCCTCGACCTCGTAGGGGCGGATCCGGTAGCCCAGCACGTTGAGCGCGTCGCCGATCAGCACCGCGCGGATGACGCCCCAGAAGAACTGCGGGTCCATCTTCAGGCCCAGCTCGTCGCCGGTGGCCTGCTTGAGGCCGCCGGTCTGCTGGAACAGCAGCACGCGGAAGCCGTCGAAGCCGGAGTCGCGCAGCGCCTTGCGGTACTCGGTGACGTAGGTGCCGAACCGGCACGGGCCGCAGGCGCCGGCGGTGATGAAGACGTGGTTCTTGACGATGTCCTCGGTCTTCATGCCCTGCTCGCGCAGGCCGTCGAGGTACTTCACCAGGTTGCCGACCGTGAAGTAGGTCGGGTTGCACTGGCCGCGGTTGCCGTACTCGCGCCCGTACTGCAGGGCGTCGTTGTCCGGCGTGTCCATCGCCATGACCTTGTAGCCGATGCCGCGCAGCGCCGACTGGATGAACAGGTCGTGGGCCATCGTCAGGCCGCTGACCAGGATCGTCGTGTGGGCACGCTGGGCCGCGGTGAACTCGCGCGGCACCTCGTCGATCCACATCTTGGCGTGCTGGGTCGGCAGGCCGAGCCGGGCCCGCTCCTCCGCCTCGAACTTGGCCAGCTCGGCCTCGATGGCGTCGATCGACAGGCCGTCGGTGTTGGCGCCGTTGTTTCCGGGGGTCGCGGTCATGGTCGAGTTCCTTTGTGAGTCAGCGATGGGATCGCGAGAGGTCGAATGGGTGTGGGCTGGTGGCTAACGCAGGACCGCGAGCTGGGGGGCGCGCTTCCCGCCCTTGGCGGACGCGGCCAGCAGGTCGCGCAGCATCGCGAGCTGGGTGTCGACGTTGGCGTCGGCCTTGCCGATGCCGGCGAGCTGCTGCTGGAGCTTCTCGAGCAGCTCGACCCGCTTCTTGGCGACGCCGAGCTCGAGCTCCTTCTGCTTCTCGCTCTGGTCCTCGAGCCGCTCGCGCAACAGCATCAGCGTGTGGGCGTAGGTCTTGACGCGGATCTTGATCGAGCCCGACGGCTTGTTGGCGTCGATGTCGTGCAGCGCCGAGTAGGCCTTGCCGGCCGAGGCGATGATCGAGTCGATCAGGCCGTAGGTCGGGGCGTCGTGGCCGCACTTGAACGACGACAGGTCCATGACCGCGACGTTGGGGTGGCGGGCGGCGAACTTGGCGGCCCACACCTTCTGCACCGAGTTGACCGAGTAGTTCTCGGGCCAGACGTCGGACACGTCGCGCGGGTCCTCGATGTGCCCGAGCTTCAGGTCCTGGGCGAAGATCGGATCGAGGTAGGCCCGGTCCTTGGGGATCGAGCGCATCGACAGGATCGGGTAGCCCAGCGCCTGGAACTCCTCGAGCACGGCGTGGTTGAGGCCCGGATCGTTGTGGTACGGGCGGCCGATCATCAGCAGCGCGACGCGGTTCTCGGAGGTGATCTGATCGAGCATCTCCTTGCCCTTGACCTCCATCAGCCGGTCGAACTCGTCGAGCGCGGCGAAGGCCTGATCGATCGCGAAGTCGTTCTCGTCCTCGGTGATCCCCAGCAGCGGGCCCCACTCGGCGAACATCTGCTTCTTGCACATCAGCGGCTCGTTGAGCGTGACCGCGGTGTCGAGGTAGCTGATGCCGCGCTCGGCGAAGAAGTCGGTCTCCTTGGTGAAGGCCGCGCGGATGACCTTGGGCGTGCCCGACACCACCGGACACGACGCGGTGTCCATGGTGTTGACGTTGTAGGTCGGCACGTGGGTCATGGCCGGGAAGAAGACGTAGTTGAGCGGCTTCTTCTCGTGGTGCTTGAACAGCAGGTTGTGGATGTGCGCCTGGCACACCTTCGACGGGTAGCAGGGGTCGACCGAGCCGTACTTGCAGCCGGCCTGCCACAGCTCCTCGCTGGTCTCGTCGGAGAAGACGATGTTGCGCGCGTCGACGCCGATCGCCTCGAAGTACGCGCGCCAGAACGGGCCGGTCGACCACAGGTTGAGCACCCGCGGGATGCCGATCCGGGCGTCGCGGCGCTTGGCCGCGACCTCGGGGCTCGACCGCTCGAACGGGCGGACGACGTCCTTGCGCAGCACCCGGCCGGTCAGCGTGCGCTTGACCGCGACGTCGGCCTTGGGCGCGCCGGCGGCCGGCATCGGCGCCGGCGTGAAGAAGCTCTTGAACGCCAGCTTGGCCTCGTAGTCGACCAGGTTGGGGAACTTCTTCATCCGGCCCTGGCGCTCCTTGTTGAGCTGCTTGAGGGCGTCGAGGTTCTCGACGGTGCCCTTCTCGCACGAGAAGCCCGAGATGTAGCGGGCGGTCTTGCCGTCGAGGGTCTTGGTGTCGATGAACGTGCGCGAGCAGTTGTTCGGGCAGAAGTTGCAGCGGGTGTTCTCGTCGTTGGTCGACGTGTAGTGGATGTCGATCGCCTGATCGAGGCCGACGAACGTGGTCTTGCCGCGGCGCTTGGTGACGCGCAGCGCCTCGAACGCGGCGCCGATCGCGCCGGCCTCGCCGCAGTGCGGGTGGAGGTAGACCTCGGCGTTGGGGACCCGCTTCTCGATGTAGTCGACCTGGGCCTTCAGCGCGGCCAGGTTCTTCTGGGTGCCGCCCTGCAGCACGAACACCCGGCCCAGCTCGGCCATGCGCGGGATCTGGACGACGTACTGCCAGACGTTCTTGGGCAGCACCAGCGCCAGGCCGGCGAGCAGCTCCTCGCGCGAGTAGCCCTCCTTCTGGAAGTTGACGCGATCGGAGTCGAGGAACACCGCGCAGCCGTAGCTGAACTTCGGCGCCAGCCGGGCCTGGAACGCGACCTCGGCGTACTGCTTGACCGGCAGGCCGAACTGGTCGGCCATCGCCTGCAGCAGCATGCCGTTGCCCGCCGAGCAGCTGTTGCTCAGGCGGAAGTTCTTCACGTCCCCGTTCTGCATGAACATCACCTTGATGTCCTGCCCGCCGATGTCGCAGATGACGTCGACGTTGGGGAACCAGCGCTTGGCGCTCATCATGTGGGCGACGGTCTCGACGATGTTGGCGTCGGCGCCCAGCGACTTCTCGAGCACGTCGCCGGCGTAGCCGGTGACGCCGAAGCCGGTGACCTCGATGGTCGCGCCCTGGTCGGCCGCCCACTGCCGCATCTCCGCGAACATCTCGCGCATGTCGGCGATCGGGTTGCCCTTCGACAGGACGTAGACCTTCTTGAGGATGTTCTCGTGGTGGTCGATCAGCACGCACTTGCTCGAGGTCGAGCCGCCGTCGAGCCCGATCACGCCGCGGTAGACCTTGCCGGCCTCGAGCTTGGCGTCCTCGTAGTGCGGGGTCTGGTACTTGTCGACGAACGTCAGCCGCTGCGCGTCCTCGTCGACCAGGCCGGGGCCGGCCGACTCGCCGAGCTTGGCCTTGCGGCCGTGGTTGATGAACTCCTTGAGCGGGTCGAGGCCGCGGAACACGCCGATGTTGGCGGGCTCGTGGATGCCGAACAGCACCGCGCCGTACGCCGCGTAGAGGTCGGCGTTCTTCGGGACGAAGATCAGCTCCTCGATCGGCACGCTCTTGTCGTACTCGTAGCCGCGCTCGGCCCACGACTCGGGGATGCGCAGGCGCCAGCACTGCTGCAGGAACGGCAGGTAGGTGTTGGGGCCGCCGAGCAGCAGCACCTTGGCCTTGAGCGTGTTGCCGCGGGTGAGCACCGCGAGGTTCTGGCTGACGATCGCGTCGGCCAGCGAGTTCATGATCTCGTTGCGCGGGATGCCGCTCTTCACCAGGTTGACGATGTCGGTCTCGGCGAAGACGCCGCACTTGGCCGCGACGTGGTGCAGCTTCGACGGGTCGAACACCAGCCCCGGCACCTCCTCGCGCGGCATGCCGACCTTGAGCACGCACTTGTCGATCGTGGCGCCGGTGCCCGACGCGCACTTGTCGTTCATCGAGGTCTGGGCGGTCTGATCGCCGGTCTCCTCGTTCTTCTTGAACATGATGATCTTGGCGTCCTGGCCGCCGAGCTCGATCACCGAGCCGACGTCGGGGTGGAGCTTCTCCACCGCCATCGTCACCGCGTTCACCTCCTGCACGAACTTGGCGCCGACGTGGGCCGCGATCGGGCCGCCGCCGGAGCCGGTGATGAACAACCGGAAGTCGGTGTCCTTGACCGTCGGGAACGCCTCCTTGATCAGCGTCAGCATCTCGAGGGTCTTCTCGGGCTGACGGGTCTCGTGGCGCTCGTACTTGCTCCAGAGGATCTCGAGCGTCTCGGGGTGGACCACGCACAGCTTGACGGTGGTGGAGCCGACGTCGACGCCGATGATGAGCTTCTGGGGAGTGGTCATCGATGATCCTTCTGGCGAACAGACCGGACTGACAGGTCAGTCTAGTCCCTGAACTGACGCGTCAGTCTAATCATGGACTGACACGTCAGTCTAGTAACAATCGCCATGGAGATCATCACGTTCCCATCCGGACCGGGTGCCACCCAGCGGTAGCACTGAGGCATGTTCGGGCGCGTACGATTCTACGCAGTTGACTCCACGACAACACCAATATGCTTGGCGCTATCACCAATTTTGTTGGTGACATGACCATAATCCATGGTGCAATGTTCGGGGATGGTGGTCGATAGCGCCAGCCTCGAACCTGGATCCGCGCTGTTCGGGGGCCGCAACCGGACGGCGATTCTCGTCGCGATCCGGATGCTGGAGGCCACCTATCCGTCCGAGCTCGCCGCGCTGCTCGGCCTCCGGCTCTTCACGGTGCAGCAGGCGCTCCGCGCGCTCGAACTCGAACAGGCCATCGTCACCCGGTCGGTCGGGCGCACGCGCCTGGTCACCCTCAACCCGCGCTATCCGGCGCACGGCCCGCTCGCTGATCTGCTGTGGCAGCTCGGCGCCAACGATCACGCGCTGCAGACCAAGCTCGCCGCGGCGCGCCGCCGCCCAGGGAGCGGGCGTTGATCGCCGCGAGCGATCAGCGGGCGCCGGCGTCGGGCGCGTCGGGATCGTCGACCAGCATCATCGACGTCTGGAACGACGCGGTGGCGCCGTTGATCATCGGCGGCAGCTCGATCGCCAGCATGGTCTCGCGCAGGCAGGTCGCGAGCGTCGGATCGGCGGTGAACGCGGCGTCGCCGGTCAGCTCGATGTCGGAGATCACGGTGCCGACGTCGGCGTCGCCGGTCAGCGTCAGCGCGTAGCGCACGACGACCTGGGACGCGGCGCGGGTCTCGTCGTAGCAGTCCTGGAACGCCGGCAACAGCGGCATGATGCTGTCGAGCGCCGCCTTGGCGTCGACGTGCCCCGGCAGCGGCGCTGGCGTCGCGGTCGTCGGCGCGGGCTGGCCGGCCTGGCGCGCGGCCACGCGCGCGAGCAGCGCGGCGCGCGCGGCGGGGTCGATGCGGCGGAACCGCGGCGTGGCGTCGACGGCGGCCGGCGCCGCGCCCGGCGGGCTCCCGCTCGGGGGCGGGCCCCCGGGCGCCACGCCCGCGTCGATGACCGCCACGCCGGGATCGGGCGGCGGCGCGCTGGCCTCATCGCGGCGGCGCGCGTACCAGTAGATCGCGAACGCGCACAGCACGGCGGCGACGAGGAAGCGGGGCGTGTTGTCCATGAACTGGCTCGGGTGCGGCGCGAGCCGCGGCGCGATGCTACCGCCGCAGCACGCCGCGCAGGGCGACGTCGACCAGCTCGCGGACGGTTCGAAGGCGAACACCTTACGCCGGCGACGGTCAGGAGGACACCACGTGCCGCCTCCAGCGGCGGCGCACCACCGTCCATTCATTTCCGTTGACATGGCCGAGCCACGTTCGCTACTTTAGCGCACAAAGGAGGGGCGCGATGAAGACAGGAGCAGCCTCGTTGGCGGGCGCGGCAGTACTTTGGTCGCTGATTGCGTGCACGGATCCGCCAGGCACGCAATCGCGAGGACTAGCCCCTCCCCCACCCATCGTCGAGTTGTCGCAGGCTCATGCCCAGAGCTTGATTGTTGAGAAACTCCGTCAAAGCGAAACGGTTTCCGAGGTTCTAGTCTGGCCACTCAGACACCTCGGCATCACGCTCGCAATTGGCGTTGCGCGCAACGAGGCCGGCGCGCGACGAATTGCGGTCGACGGCGCGAGCCGCACCACCGTCAATTTTGATGAACTGCTGAGGCAAGAAGGCCGAGCGCGACGCCTTGCCCAAGGCGCGCTCACGGATCGCCTCGCGGAAGAGCTAGCCCTCTCAACGGCAGACGAGGAGTTTCAGGCTGACATCACTGTGGCCAGTGCCATCGCGCCGTCGACCACACCCTACGACGGACGAGACCTAGCAGTCCCCGTCGAAATCCTGAACGCCCACGCAATCTCGGAGAATCTCCGCATCCGCGCCGGGCTCGACATTGCGAAGGCCCCCCTCCTTGCGTGGCTTCACTCCACCGGCGTCGCGTTCGAGAACTATCCAGGATTACCCATCGTTCGCGTCCGCGGCAACCGGGACGTACTACTCTCACCGCGCCTGCACCAAGACGACATCGAGGCCATCGACCTGCCTGAACCGAAGGGCTCCCTTGCCGGCTACGCCGGGCATGGGGCGATGAAGGACGCATCGTTCATCGGCGGCCTATGCGGAACATCATGCGCTGGCGCATCATTGCCAATTGGAATCACAGAGCTAAACACTGCCCCGATTGGGATTCGCACGGGCATCGCCCGACTAAATGGCCGACTCAGCATTGGCAGCGTCGTCTATCGCGAGGCACCATCAAATTGCACCACAGACACCCAGTGCTGGGATACGTCGACAGGCGAGCCGAATGAAAACAAGTGCGTTGCAGGAAAGTGCGTCGGCTTTCACCTCTCAACCGTCGCCGCATCAGTCGGCATGGCATTTGACTACACCTATCCCGCTGGGGCTCTTGGCCCGTCTTCTGTCGCATTCCCGGCGAACGGCGCATACGAAGTCAGTCGCTACATCGCAGTAACGGGAAACGCCCAAATGGACATCAGTTGGCTCACCAACGATACGCCGGTCCGGCACATCAACAGGAGCGCAAGCGCGAGCCCTGCAGAGCTAAACTGGGCCGCAAGGGTCCCCGCAGTCATGTCATTCCTTCCAGCCGGGAACGTCGTCATTGGCCCAATCATTGCCAATGGAGTCGTATGGAACGCACTCAACGTCGGAATGTACAACTACGAGACATGGGACATCGCATCAAGCCACCGAGTGAACACGCTCAGCTGCTGGCAGAATGACCCAGGACAGCCGGGGCAGGAGCTACCCCATGTCGTCGGTCCAGGCGCGCACACAGATTCAACACAGTCAGGCGGCGGGATCCACACAGCGAGCCTCACGTTCACCGGATCGCCGACGAGCGCACAAGGCATGATGAACCAAGTTCCGATCCCCAGCGGCCTTGGCGCCCAGATCAAGGGCACGAGCTTCTCGACCCCAGCTGTCATGGGAGCGGCGATTCAGGCATATCAATACGAAGGTGGATTCAGTCAGATGTACTTTCCGATCGTGAAGCGTGCTGTTCTAATGGCAGCCACCACGGACGGGAATGCCGACGGTCGAGTTGGACTGGGGAATGAATGGACCTCAGGCGGAGATGCCAAAGACGGAGCCGGCCAGATTGATCTCGCACTCAGCAAGCAAGTGCTGGACGGGAATCAGTACACACGCATTGACCTCACCGATGCATCATTCACATCCTGCGGCACGGGCTGCCGCGAGTTCGCATTGCCGTCCATCCCGAATCCGACGAGCATTGGCATCAAGGCTGTCCTCACATGGAATAGCTGCGGCAACACCCCCCCAACCGACCTAGATCTCGTCCTCATCCGCCCGAGCACCTGCGGCGGAATCAATCAATCAACGTCGCTCAACAACAACGTTGAAGCGGTGTACGCATTTTGCGCAGGCGTTTCGCGAAGCAAATACTACGGTGTTCGCATTCGAATTAAGAACGGAGGCACACTGCCACTCTGCAACGGTGAAACGACCGAGCCCGTCGCTCTTGCGTGGAGCTACCAGTGAACCGACGCTTCACTGCACGCGCGGCGGCGGCGCTGTGCGTGATGGCCGCGTGTGGATGTGCATCGGACGCGCCCTACTGCGGCGCGCACGAGCTATTGCGGGATCAGCGGTCGGGGCTTTGCCTGTCCGCCCACGAGCTCGCCAAGCGCGGCACCACGTCGATCATCGCGAGCCAAGCTGAGCTGGAGCAGGCCGAGCTGCTGGTCCGACAGGCGTTCGAGGCGCTGCGCCCAGCGTTCGCCCGCGTGCCGGTCGCCGCGTCATGGAATCAGGAGCGCGGGCTGGTGACGCTCATCGTCACGAATCCGGCGATAGAGGCGGCCTGGGCCGGCGGTCTCGGGCCCACGACGTATCCCGAACTCGACCGCGTGGCGGCCGAACTCGACGCGTGGCGCTTCGAGTACGGGGAGCACTTCCCGGCCGGTCACGTGGCATCCTTCTGGTCAAACGGTGCGGCGTCGGCGCTGAATGTCCAGCGCGCCGTCCAGGCGGTGCCCGGCGTTGAAGTCTACCTGGTCGCTGACGCCCCCGTCCTGCGCTCGTCGGACATCATCGACGAAGGTCTCGATCCGGTCGATGGCGAGCGGCGGGTCGTCTTCACGGTCGGATGGGGCGACTGCATGGCGGGGTGCGCGAACGCGCGTTTCTGGCGAACCAAGATCGCAGCGGATGGCACGGCCCGCGTCGTCGAGGAGTGGGGCGACGTGGTCCCCGAGTGGCTGGCGAGCTTCCTGGCGGAGACGCCGGAGTACTTGTAGCCATACTGCGGCGCGGGCCGCGCGGCGCGATGCTACCGCCGCAGCACGCCGCGCAGGGCGACGTCGACCAGCTCGCGGGTGACCTCGCCGATCCGGCCCTCGACCTCGGCGGCGTGGCTGATGCAGTACTCGACGATGCCGCGCACCAGCCCGAGCAGCGCCGCGGCGGTCCGATCGGGGTTGGTCACGCGCAGGATGCCGAGCGCCTCGCCCTTGGCCAGCGAGCGGGCGATCACCGCGCGGATCTCGTCGTAGAAGGTCTGCAGCCGGGCCGCGGCCTCGGCGTCGGGGGTCCAGGTCGAGCTCAGCAGCACCACCGCCAGCGGGCGGTCGGCGACGATGTACTCGAGCACCCGGGCGATGCCGTCGAGCAGCTGCACCTCGGGCGGCGGCGCCGCGACGTCGGTGTCGACGTGGACGATCCGGGCCCGCAGGTCGGCCATCGCCAGGTCGAGCAGCGCGCCGAACACCGCCTCCTTGCTCTCGAAGTACAGGTAGAAGGTGCCGCGGGCGATCGCCGCGCGGTCGATGATCGCGCCGATCGACGCGCCGTGGTAGCCGGCCTCGGCGAAGACGTGCTTGGCGGCGTCGAGGATCTGCCGGCGGCGCTCGGCGCGCGCGACCGCGTTGCGATCCTCGTCGAGCGGCGGCCGGGCCACGGCTAGCCGCCCCGGCGGGATTGGAACGCCACCACCGCGCGCTCGATCGAGGTGCGCACCGGCTTGCTCGCCAGCTTGCCGGCGATCAGCTCGCCCTCCTCGGCGTGGCGGCCGATCTCGTCCTCGAGCGCCTGCGCGAACGGCGCGTGGTCGGCGTACAGGTTGATCTCGTCGTAGACGCCGTGCGACAGGCGGGTGAAGTTGGCGGAGCCGATGTCGACCCAGCGGTGATCGATGACGACCGCCTTGGAGTGCACCATCCGCGGCAAGACGACGATCTGCAGGTGATCGGGCGCGCCCGACTTCTTGCGCAGGAACTCGCAGGTGGCGCGGTTGGAGTTGCCCAGCACGTCGGCCCGGGCCGCGGTCACCAGCGTCACCGCGACGCCGCGCTCGATCGCGCGCAGCAGCGCCCGGGTGAACCGGACGTCGCCGAGGTAGGCCATCTCGACGGTGAGCGCGACCTTGGCGCTCTCGATCAGCGCCAGCCGGTGGGTCAGCATCGGGCAGGTCTTGGGCCGGTGGGCCTCGCGGCTGTGGACCAGGAAGTCCAGGCCGCGCGACGGATCGAACTCGTCGTCGCCGGCCATCCGGTGGCGCAGGCGGCTGACGTGCTCGGCGCCGTCGAGCTCGACCATCAGATCGACCCAGTCGTGGCGGTGGTTGTCGCCGATGCCCATCGACCCCAGGCACATCCACTCGTCGTCCACCACGTAGACCTTGGAGTGATCGAAGCGCTTGCGCAGGTGCTCGACGGTGATGTTGGGGTGGTCGAGCACCGCCGCGGCCAGCGGGTTGGGCTTCTGCTTGAACGAGCCCTTGGCCTTGAACACCGCGCCCAGGAACCACGCCTGGACGCCGCGGATCGGATCGACCCGCTTGTGGAAGAAGCTCTGCTTGTTGCCGCCGGCGTACTCGTAGACCGCGGCGATGCGGTCCTTGTGGATCGTCACCTTGGCCCCGCGCTCGGCGGCGCGCAGCACCGCCTCGCCGAGCAGGTTGCCGGCGTCGTCGTCGCGCCACAGGAACGCGCGGATGTCGACCGAGCGGGTCGCGGCGCCGATGCGCTCGACGATGCGCTGGAACGCGACCTCGCCGGTGCCGACCACCCGCGGGCCGGCGTCGTCGGGCAGCGGCCGCGAGTGGGCCAGCAGGTCCACGCCCAGCGCCGCCGGCGCCGGCAGGCCGCGCCGGGCGCGTCGCCGTGGCCACAGGCGGCCGGGACGCGCGGCCGGCATGGGCTTGGCTGCCGGGATGGGCTTGGTACGACGAGCCATGGCAGCGGAGGGCATACCGGTACCGCGCCGCGCGGCGCGGCGCAAGCGCGGCGCTACAGCCGCCCGGCGACGCCGAAGAACGGCAGCGCCTCGATGTCGGTCGAGCAGTCGTAGCAAGACGAGCTGTCGACGCCGAACCCGATGCCGCCGTCGACGCTGAACCGCGCCCCGGCGGCGCGCAGCCCGACGTAGCCCAGCGTCACCGCCTCGTCGCCGTCGCGGGTCTGGTGCAGCTCGCCGATGAGCTGCACGGCGCGGCCGACGCTGAGCCCGGCCCCGCCCAGCACCGGCACGGTCTCCTCGTCGGTGAACCGGAAGAAGTTGAGCGACAATGTCGCCGCGGCGATGCAGCCGGCGTCGAGGCAGCTGGTGCCCTCGAGGTGGGCGTCATAGAGCGTCTCGCCCTCCGCCGAGTAGGTGTTGAGGCCGGCGGCGATGGCGGCGCGGGCGTTGCGCCACAGCTGGCCCTTGATCGACAGCCCGGCCAGCGTGCCTTCCTCGGCGACCGTGATCAGCGTGCCGCCGATCTCCAGCCGGTCGGTGACGCCGACCCGGACGCTGGTGGCGATGACCGGCAAGGTCGGGGCCCGCAGCTCGAAGCTCACGCGGCCGCGCGGCGCGGTCAGCGCGGTCTCGGCGAAGTACGCGCGGCCGGCGGCGGCGTCGTCGCGGCGGCGGAGGTCGAGGCCGCTGAGCTCGGCCGGCTCGACCGGCACGGCAGGCGGCTCGGCGGAGGTCGCGCTGGGGACGGTCGCCCCCGGGCCGGCCACCGCGTAGGCGGGGACCGCGGGGACCGGCGTCGCGTCGGCGGCCGCCACCTGCACCGCGGGTTCCGGATCGGCGGGCGCCGGCTCGTCGGCGGCGGCGACGGCGACGGGGGCGAGGAAGACCAGCGGCAGGACGCGGCGCATGCGCGGGACACCAGCAACGTTGGTGCCGACGGCCCGCACCCCGCGTCGCACCGCCAACTACGCGAAAGTCCACGACGACCCAGCACGCGGCGGTGGCCGGTGCTCGAAAATCTGTCACCCCCTGCGGCACCCGGGTCGCGCGATTCCGGACACGACGTCCGGGCCGACGCTCGTTGCGAAAACCAACGGCGTGGCGGCGATCCCCGCGCGATTCCGTGGGGTTTACCCCTGGCGGCGCTGGCCGAAGGGTTGCTACCGAGGCTGGGTCATGTGTGAAGTCCGGCTGACCGGCATCAGCAAGCGATACGAGGGCGCCAAGGGCGGCCGCGCGACGATCGAGCGCCTCGACCTGACGTTCCCCTCGGGGGAGCTGGTCGTGATGATCGGGCCGTCGGGCTGCGGCAAGTCCACCACCCTGCGCATCGTCGCCGGGCTCGAGGAGCCGACCACGGGATCGGTGTGGATCGACGGCAAGGACGTCACCGCGCTGCCGCCGGCGCAGCGCGACCTGGCGATGGTGTTCCAGAGCTACGCGCTCTACCCCCACATGACCGTGTTCGAGAACCTCGCGTTCGCGCTGCGCATCCGCCGCGCGCCCGAGGCCGAGATCACCGAGCGGGTGACGACCGTCGCCGAGGCCCTCGGCCTGTCGGCGCTGCTCGAGCGTCGACCCAAGGCGCTGTCGGGCGGCCAGCGCCAGCGGGTCGCGATCGGCCGCGCGGTGGTGCGCAAGCCCAAGGTGTTCCTGTTCGACGAGCCGCTGTCGAACCTCGACGCCAAGCTGCGCGGCGAGATGCGCCGCGAGATCGCCCGCATCCACAAGGACGCCGGCACCACCTCGCTGTACGTGACCCACGATCAGATCGAGGCGATGACCTTGGCCGATCGCATCGTCGTCTTGCGCGACGGCGACGTGCAGCAGATCGGCTCGCCGCTCGAGATCTACCAGCGCCCGGCCAACCGCTTCGTCGCCGGCTTCTTCGGCACCCCGACGATGAACTTCCTGTCGGCGGCGGTCGAGAGCGAGGGCGGCGGCCGCAAGGCGCGTGGGCTGGGCTTCGCGGTGCCGGTGCCCGGCCCCGCCGACCTGGGTGGCGAGGTGGTGCTCGGCATCCGCCCCGAGGACGTCAGCCTCGAGCCCGGCGGCGATCGGGTCGCCCTGCCCGGCGCGGTGACGCTGCGCGAGGTGCTGGGCGCCGAGGTCGTGCTGCACGTGACCTCGCCGGCCGGCGACGTGACCGTGCGGGCGCCGGCCCAGACCCCGGCCCGCGCCGGCGACGCGGTCACCGTCTACCTCGATCCCTCGGCGCTCCACTGGTTCGACGCCCAGAGTCAGGTCCGCGCCGCGTGATCCGCGGGCTGGCCATAGCGGCGCTGTGTGCGACGGCCGCCGCCTGTGGGCGCAGCGACGCCGCGGTCACGGTGTGGCACGCCTACGACAAGGACGAGCGGGTCGCGATCGAGGCGCTGGCCGCCGACTGGAACGCGAGCCACCCCGAGCGCCAGGTCGAGCTGGTGGCGATGCCGTACGACGGCTTCGGCGACAAGCTCGGCAGCGCGATCCCCAACGGCAACGGCCCGGACCTGTTCCTGTACTCGCAGGATCGCCTGGGCGACTGGACCGCGGCCGGCGTGCTCGAGCCGATCGAGTTCTGGATCGACGACGCCACCGCGGCGCGGTACACGCCCGAGGCGCTGGCCAGCCTGGCCTACCACGACGCGCTGTGGGGCCTGCCGGTGGCGGTCAAGTCGCTGGCGCTGTACGTGCGCACCGATCTGGTGGCGACGCCGCCGCGGACCACCGACGAGCTGCTCGCGATGGCGCCGGCGCTGACCGCGCGCGGCATCTTCGCGCTGGCCTACCCGGTCGACGATCTCTACGCCCACGCGCCGTGGCTGCACGGCTTCGGCGGCCGCGCGATGGACGGCGACACCCCGACCATCGCCACCGCCGAGGCGGTCGCCGCCGCGGCGTTCGCGCGCGAGCTGGTGCAGCGCAAGGTGGTGCCCGCCGAGGCCGACGCCGCGCTGACCGCGACCCTGTTCGCCGAGGGCAAGGCGGCGATGGCGATCTCCGGGCCGTGGTTCATCGCCGACATCCCCGCCGGCGTGCCGTACACGATCACGACCTTGCCGACGGTGAGCGCCACCGGGCTGGCCGCCGCGCCGTACCTCGGCACCGAGGGCATCCTGATGAGCGCGCGGGCCCGCGACAAGGACGCGGCGATCGCGGTGGCGCTGGCGTTCACCAGCGACGCGGCCGCCGCGCTGCGCGCCGAGCGCGCCGGCCAGGTGGTGCCCAACCCCGCCGCCTACCGCGGGGCGCTGGCCGACGCTCCGCGGCTCGCGGCGTTCCGGCGCCAGCTGGCGCACACCGTGCCGATGCCGGTGTCGCCGGCGATGCGCGCGGTGTGGACGCCGTACAAGAACGCGCTGGGCCAGGTGGTGAGCGGCGCCGCCAGCCCGGCCGCCGCGCTCGAGAAGGCCGCGGCCGACATCGCCACCTACGCCCGCACCGAGGGCGCGCGATGAAGGCCGGCGATCTGCGCCGGGCGCTGCGCGACGCGCTGCTCGTCGGCGCGCTGCTGTGGATCGCCGTCACGGCCGCGTTCGTGCGCGACCGCAACAAGGACGCGACCCAGCGCGCGCTGCGCCACGCCCAGGCCGCGGCCGAGCTGGTCGCGATCGGCGACACCCCGCCGACCCCGACCGCGGCCGCCGCGATCGTCGGCGCGCCGGTGGCGTCGAAGCAGCACGGCTTCTTGCGCCGGCGGGTCGCGCACACCGCGGCCGGCGAGCGCCCGCTCGGCGGGCCGACCGCGCCCGCGGTCGACAAGCTGCTCTACGACGCCGCCGGCCGCTACGACAAGGACGGCCCGTTCGTCGCGATGCTGTCCGACGGCAGCGAGCGCGCGGTGGCGGCGGTGGCGACCGCCCGCGGCCCGGCCATCGCGATCACCGCCGGCCCCGAGCCCCGGGCGCCGGTGCCGTGGCTCGCGGTGCTCGGCCACCTCGGCCTGATGCTGGTGCTGGTCGGCGTCGGCGCGGTGCTCGGCGGCCGGGCCCGCGGCGTCGGCGTCGCGCTGGGTCTGGCGACCTGGGCGTTCCCGGCGTACTTCGCCGGCGGCCCCGGCCTGGCGCTGGCGATGCTCGCGGTGGCCGCCGCCGCCGGCTGGGCCCACGCCACCGGCGCCACCGATCGCGCGATCGCCAGCGTGCGCGCGCACAAGGTCGCGCTGTCGTTCCTGGCGCCGGCCGGCGTCGCGATGATCGTGCTGGTCGTGGTGCCGTTCGCGGTCGGCCTGGCGCTCGGCTTCTACGATCACCACCACGGCCGCTGGACCTTCGTCGGGTTGGCCAACTTCAAGCGCATCCTCACCGGCGACGGCCACGCGCTGTCCGACCCGCTGAACTTCTGGTTCATCCTCGGCGTGACGCTGGCGTGGACGTTCGTCAACGTCATGCTGCACGTGCTGTTCGGCACGCTGTTCGCGCTGATCCTGCGCCAGCCGTGGCTCAAGGCCCGGGGGCTGTGGCGGGTGCTCTTGATCGTGCCGTGGGCGGTGCCCAACTACATCACCGCGCTGATCTGGAAGGGCATGTTCGCCGGCGAGTACGGCGCGGTGAACTCGATCCTGTCGGGGCTCGGCCTCGATCGGGTGTCGTGGTTCTCGTCGTGGGCCACGGCGTTCTCGGCCAACGTCGCCACCAACACCTGGCTCGGCTTCCCGTTCATGATGGTGGTGGCGCTGGGCGCGCTCGAGTCGATCCCCAAGGAGCTCGAGGAGGCGGCCGAGGTGGACGGCGCGTCGAGCTGGCAGCGGTTCAAGGAGATCACCCTGCCCCACCTCAAGCCGGCGCTGGGCCCGGCGATCGTGCTGGGGTCGATCTGGACCTTCAACATGTTCAACGTCATCGCGCTGGTCTCCGGCGGCAAGCCCGGCGGCTCGACCGACATCCTGGTCACCGACGCCTACCGCTGGGCGTTCGAGCGCGGCGAGCAGTACGGGATGGCCGCAGCGATGGGCACGATCATCTTCCTCTTGCTGCTGGGCTGGACGTTGATCGGCCGCGGCCTGACCAAGGGCGACGAGGAGGCCCGGCCATGAGCGTGCGCCGTCCCAAGCTGCCGATCGTGATCGGCGTCCACGCCTTGCTCGCGGTGGCGACGATGGCGGTCCTGTACCCGGTGATGCTGGTGGTGAAGAAGGCGTTCGAGCCCGGCCGCCAGTTCGCGCTGTCGCCGTCGCCGATCCCCAAGCACGTCACGCTCGAGCACTTCCGCGCCCTCCTGTCGGCGCGCGGCAGCCACGGCCAGCTGGCGTTCCTGCAGCACACCGTCAGCTCGCTGGCGGTGGCGATCGCGACCACCGTGGTCGGCATCGCGCTGTCGTGCACCGCCGCCTACGCGCTGTCGCGGTTCCGCTTCCCCGGCCGCAAGACCGCGCTCACCAGCTTCCTGGTGGTGCAGATGTTCCCGGCGTCGCTGCTGATGATCCCGCTGTACGTGCTGTTGCACGAGCTGGGGCTGCTCAACTCGCTGTCGGGCCTGGTGCTGGTCTACTCGACCACCGCGATCCCGTTCTGCGTGTGGACGCTCAAGGGCTACTTCGACAGCCTGCCGCGCGAGCTGTTCGAGGCGGCGCGGGTCGACGGCGCCGGCCCGATCCGGATCTTCTGGACCATCGTCTTGCCGCTGGCCCGGCCCGGCATCGCGGTCACCGCGCTGTTCTCGTTCATGACCGCGTGGAACGAGTTCATCCTGGCGTCGACGTTCCTGACCGACGAGGGCAAGTACACGCTGCCGGTGATGCTCAAGTCGTCGGTCGGCCAGTTCTCGGCCGACTGGGGCCAGTTCGCCGCCGGCGCGCTGCTCACCAGCCTGCCGGTCATGGCGCTGTTCTACGTCGTGCAGAAGTACCTGGTCGGCGGCCTCACCGCCGGCGCGGTCAAGGGCTGACCGGGCGGCGGGATCGGGGTCGGGGGGATCGGGATCGGGATCGGGACTACGGCGCGATCGCCAGGTCGCGGACCTCGAGCTCGACCCGGGTCGAGCCCTGCCACGTCGACGTCGTCGGCCGGAACGCCAGATCGATCCGCGCGCCCAGGCCGGGGTCGCGCTCGCCGAGCCCGAACCCGATCGCGCCGCGCTGGGCGCCGGTGCGCGGGCAGCGCAGGTCGAGCTTGAGGTGTGAGCCGTCGCCGACCCGGCGGCTGCCGACCACCTCGACCCGCCGCGCGACCAGCCGCGGCTCGGGGTTGTCCTGGCCGAACGGGCCGAGCTGGGTCAGCTCGTCGACCATGCCGGCGTCGACCTCCCCCAGCAGCACCTCGCCGTCGGCGGCGGTCGACGCGGCGACCCGGCCCGAGCCCTCGGCCAGCACCGCCGCGCCCAGCGCCTCGCGCAGCCGATCGATCTCGTCGGCGCGGACGGTCAGGCCCGCCGCCGCGGCGTGGCCGCCGAAGCGCTCGAGGAGCGGCGCGCACGCGGCCAGCGACTTGTACAGATCGACGCCGGCGCTGGTGCGCGCCGAGCCACGGCCGACGCCGGTGGCCGCATCGACCGCGATCACGAACGCCGGCCGCGCGAAGCGATCGACCAGCTTGGCGGCGACGATGCCGACCACGCCCGGCAGCCAGCGATCGCTTGCCACGACGATGGCCGGCCCGGGATCGTCGCCGACCGCGGCCAGCGCCTCGGCGGTCGCGACGTCCTGCGCGGCCCGGCGCGCCGCGTTGGCGGTCTCGAGCGCGGCGGCCGCGTCGGCGGCGGCGCCCGCGCTGGCCAGGAGGAGCGCCAGCGCCGGCGCGGCGTCGCCCAGCCGGCCCGGCGCGTTGAGGCGCGGCGACACCTTCCAGCTCAGCACCTGCTCGTCGATGGCGCGATCGAGGGCGACGCCGGCGCTGGCGTACAGCGCGGCCAGGCCGGGGCGCTTGCGCTGCGCGGCCAGGCGCAGGCCAGCGGTGGCGAGGATGCGGTTCTCGTCGGCCAGCGGCACCAGATCGGCGATCGTGCCGAGCGCCACCAGATCGAGCAGCTCGCGCGGATCCGGCGCCACCCGGGCCTTGAAGTAGCCCTGCCCGACCAGCCGGGTCCGCACCGCGGCCGCGAGGTAGAACGCGATGCCCACCGAGGCCATGCCGCGGAACGGGAACCGCGAGTCGCTGCGGTGCGGGTTGACCAGCGCCACGGCCGGGTGGCCGCCGCGATCGGGGACGGTGTGGTGATCGACGACGACCACGTCGATGCCGGCGGCGCGCGCGCGGGCGATGGCCGCGTGATCGCTGGTGCCGCAGTCGCCGGTGATGATCAGCCCCGGGTGGCTGGCGATCAACTCGTCGGCGGCGGCCGCGCCGAAGCCGTAGCCCTCGTCGCGGCGGGCCACCCGCGCCACCACCTCGGCGCCGGCGTCACGCAGGAAGCTGGTCAAGAGCGCGGTCGTCGTGACGCCGTCGACGTCGTAGTCGCCGAACACCGCGATGCGCTCGCCGCGCAGCACCGCGCGGGTGACCCGGTCGGCGGCGGTCGCGAACCCGGCCATCGGCGCGTCGCCCTCGGGGGTGCGCAGCCGCGCCAGCCGGGGATCGAGGAACGCCGCCGCGCCGTCGCCGTCGACGCCGCGCCCCAGCAGGCAGCGCGCGGTGATCGCGCGGACCCGCAGCCGCGCCGCGAGGCGCGCCACCGCGGTGTCGTCGAGGGAGCGCACCTGCACGGGCGGCACCCTAGGCGGCCGGTCTGACAGTCCGGCGGGGCGCGGTCTCGTCGGGGACTGCGCGTCCGTACAGGTCTACTTCTTGCGCGGCGCGGTCGGCTTGCTGGTCTGCGCCCGGGTGTCGCCGGACTGCTGGGTCCCGACGGCGGGCTCGTTGGCGACCGGCTGCTGCGACCCGAGATCGGCCGACGGTCCCTGCGCGGGCGCCTGGGCCGGCGCCGACGGCTTGCTGGGCGCCTGCTGCTGCGGTGGCTGCTGCGTCGGCGTCTGCTGCTGCGGCGGCTGCGGCGGCGGCGTCTGCTGCGGCGGCGGCGCGCCGGGCGACACGGCGTCGGGCGTCAGGTCTTGCTTGCCCGGCGGCGGCGGCTTGCGCTGGTTGCGCGGCGGCCTGGCGCCGCCCGTCGTCGGGCCCGGGTCCTTGCCGATCACCGGCGGCGGCGCGAGCACCGCGCCGGCCCGCGACTCGACCCAGCCGCCGTCGCTGGTGACCAGCGCGACCCGGACCAGCGGCGCCGGCGGCGACCACGCGGTCGCGTCGATCGTGCAGCGGCCGTCGGCGAAGGTGTACTTGACGCGCTCCTTGCGCAGCTCGAGCACGTCGCCGGTCGGGCGGTAGACGTACTCGGCGCGCAGCGGGACGTTGCACGACGGCTCGTCGGGCGCCTCCTCGGCGACGAACGGCTCGCTGGCGGTGAACATCACCGTGCCCGGCGCGCTCGGCGCGAACGCGAAGAACCGCAGGAACTCGCGGCGCTCGGTCGGCGACCGCATCCGGAACCCGGCGACCTGCTCGCCCTGGCGCTCGAACCCGCGCAGCTCGCCGCCGGGCAGGCGCCACAGGCCGGCGAAGCCGTCGGCCACCGCCAGATCGACCCGCAGCTCGCGCCGCTGGTCGTCGACGGTGATCTGCCGGGCCACCGCGACGTAGCCCGGCCGCGACAGCTCGAGCGCGATCGTCTCGCCGGGCGTGACCGCCAGCGCGAGCGGGGTCTCGCCGACGCGCTGGCCGCCGCGGACGACGACCGCGCCAGCCGGGTTGGTGACGATCGTCAGCTCGGCGCGCGCCGGCTCGACCCGCCGCGCCGCTGGCGACGGCCCGCCGCCGCGCCCGAGCAGCACCACCGCGCCGCCGGCGAACACCACCGCCGCGCCGGCCGCGCCGATCCACCAGCCGCGCGGGGCCGCGCCCGCGACGCGCTTGCCGGCCAGCGCCGCGGCCAGCTCGTCGACCAGCGCCTGCGCGGTCGGCGGCCGCGCCGTCGGATCCTTGGCCAGCGCCCGCGCGAACACGCGATCGAGCCCGGCCGGCAACGCCGCGCCGGCCGCGGTGGTGACCGACGGCACCGCGCCGCGGAAGTGCTGCTCCATCATCGCCGGCAGGCTCGGCGCGTGGAACGGCGGCTTGCCGGTCAACAGCTCGAAGGCGAGCACCCCGAGCGCGTAGCGATCCGACGCCGCGCTCGCGCCGTCGGCGGTCCACTGCTCCGGGGCCATGTACGCCGGCGTGCCGAGCCAGCTGCCCTGCCCGGTCAGCGTCGCGACCTCGGCGCCTTGCGCGTCGGCCACCAGCTTCGCGATGCCGAAGTCGAGCACGTGCGCGGTCGGCCGATCGGCGGGCCCGGTCAGGACGACGTTGTCGGGCTTGAGATCGCGGTGCACGACGCCCTTGGCGTGCGCCGCGTCGAGCGCCGCCGCCACCTGGCCCAGGATCGCCAGCGCCCGCGGCGGCGCCACCGCGCCGCGCGCCACCACCGCCCGCAGCGCCTCGCCGTCCAGCAGGTCCATCACCAGGTACAGCCGGCCGTCGTCGAGGCGGCCCAGCGCGAACACGTCGACCACGTTGGCGTGATCGATCTGGTTCACGGCGCGCGCCTCGCGCATGAAGCGCTCGGCGGCCTCGGGCCGCGCCGCCAGCTCGCGGCGCAGCACCTTGATCGCCACCTTCTTGCCGATCACCGGGTGGTGGCCCGCGTAGACCTCGCCCATCCCGCCGACGCCGATCGGTCGCTCGATCACGTAGTCACCGGCGCGCGTGCCCGCGGCCAGCGGCGCGTCGGCGCCGGCGCGCAGCGGCTCGCCAGCGGGCACCGTCGGCCCCAGGCCCTCGATCTCGGCCGTCATGCCCCCACATCGTAGCGTGCGTCACGCCGTGGTGCGCGGAGATCGGTCGCGTGCGACGGTTTACCGACGCCAGCCTGCGTGCCACGATGCGCCGGTTACGCTGGGCTGGACGCGTGGAGCGCGTCCGCCGGTTCTCCTAGCCTCGAGGTCGCGCATGCAGTTCGTCGGTTCGCGCTCGCTTCGCTTCGCCCTCACGCTCGGGCTCGCGCTGGCCTGGTTGACCGCCTGCGCGGTCGACAGCCCCACGTTCACCGGCATGATCGACGCCGCCGACGGCGACGCCGGCACCACCGACGGCGGCGGCGACGAGGTCTCGCTGGCGGTGTCCAAGATCGGCACCGCCGGCGGCACCGTCTCGTCGAACCCGGGCGGCATCGACTGCGGCGCCACCTGCACGGCCAGCTTCCCGCGCGGCGCGATGGTGACGCTGACCGCCATGCCCGACGCCGACGCCGCGTTCGCCGGCTGGACCGGCGCGTGCGTCGGCAACGCGCCCACCTGCACCGTCACGCTCGACGCCGCGACCACCGTCACCGCGACGTTCAACGTCGCTCAGTACCTCGTCACCGTCGATCTCACCGGCTCGGGCGTCGGCTCCGTGGCCGCCGCCGCCGCCGGCATCGGCTGCCCGACCGCGTGCGAGACCCAGGTGGCGCACGGCACCCAGCTGCGCCTGACCGCCGCCGCCGATCCGGGCTCCGAGTTCGTCGGCTGGACCGTCAGCGGCGGCGGCACACCGTGCGCCGGCACCGGCGCGTGCGTCACCACCGTGACCGGCGCGACGACGATCGTCGCCACCTTCGCGCGCAACCAGTCGCTCGAGGTCACGCGATCCGGCAACGGCAACGGCACCGTGACCTCGGCGCCGACCGGCATCAACTGCGGCGCCGATTGCAGCGAGCAGTTCCCGCCGGCCTCGAGCGTCACGCTCACCGCGACCCCGGCCGCCGACTCGAACTTCGTCGGCTGGACCGGCGGCGGCTGCGCCGGCACCGGCCCCTGCACCGTCGTCGTCAGCGGCGCCACGCTGGTCACCGCCGAGTTCGCGCTCAAGCAGTACACGCTGACCGTGACCAAGGCCGGCCTGGGCGCCGGCACCGTGGCGTCGACGCCGGCCGGCGTCAACTGCGGCGCCACCTGCGGCGCGCAGTTCAACGCCGGCACCGTGATCACGCTGACCGCGTCGCCCACCGCCGGCTCGGTGTTCGCCGGCTGGTCGGGCGGCGGCTGCACCGGCACCGCGTCGTGCATGGTCGCGCTCGCCGGCGCCACCACCGTCACCGCCACGTTCAGCCCCATCCTGCACACGCTGACCGTGCTGCGCAGCGGCGCCGGCGCCGGCACCGTCGTGTCGTCGCCGGCCGGCGTCAGCTGCGGCGCCGACTGCACCGAGGACTTCGCCCAGGGCGCGATGGTGACGCTGACCGCCACGCCCAACGCCGGCTCGACCTTCGTCGGCTGGAGCGGCGCCGCCTGCACCGGCACCGGCGCCTGCGCGATCACCATGTCGGCCGCGGCGACCGTCACCGCGATGTTCACCGCCACCCAGGTGACGTTGACGATCGCCAAGGCGGGCACCGGCACCGGCAGCGTCTCGTCGAGCCCCGCCGGGATCGCCTGCGGCGCCGACTGCAGCGAGCCCTACGCCGTCGGCACCGGCGTGACGCTGTCGGCCGCGGCCAACGCCGGCTCGACGTTCGCCGGCTGGAGCGGCGGCGGCTGCACCGGCACCGGCACCTGCACCGTCGCGATGGCGATGGCGACCACCGTCACCGCCACGTTCACCCTCGACACCTTCCCGGTCACCGTCAGCAAGGCCGGTACCGGCGCCGGCACCGTCACGTCGACGCCAGCCGGCATCAACTGCGGCGCCGACTGCGCCGAAACCTGGGCCTACGGCACCGCCGTCACGCTCACCGCGGCGCCGAGCGCCGGCTCGACGTTCACCGGCTGGAGCGGCGGCGGCTGCACCGGCACCGGCACCTGCGCGCTCACCGTCGCCGCGTCGACCGCGGTCACCGCGACCTTCGCGATCAACAGCTACACGCTGACCGCCGCCAAGACCGGCGCCGGCGGAGGCACCGTCACCTCGTCGCCGGCCGGCATCAGCTGCGGCGCCGATTGCACCGAGTCGATCACCCACGGCGCGATGGTCACGCTGACCGCGACGCCCGCCGGCGGCTCGATCTTCAGCGGCTGGTCGGGCGGCGGCTGCGCCGGCACCGGCTCGTGCGTCGTGACGGTCACCGCCGCGACCACCGTCACCGGCGCCTTCGCGCTGGCGCCGTTCGCGCTCACCGTGAGCAAGGCCGGCACCGGGGCGGGCACCGTCACCTCGAGCCCCGCCGGCATCAACTGCGGCGCCGACTGCACCGAGCCCTACACGAACGGCACGTCGGTCACGCTGACCGCGACCCCGACCGCCGGCTCGACGTTCGCCGGCTGGAGCGGCGGTGGCTGCACCGGCACCGGCACGTGCACCGTCTCGATCACCGCGGCGATCAGCGTCACCGCGACGTTCACGCTCAACACCTACCCGCTCGGCGTCACCAAGGCCGGCACCGGCGCCGGCACCGTGACCTCGAGCCCCGCCGGCATCTCCTGCGGCGGCACCTGCTCGGCCAACTTCGGCCACGGCACCACCGTCACGCTGACCGCCGCGCCGACCGCCGGCTCGAGCTTCGCCGGCTGGAGCGGCGCCGGCTGCTCGGGCACCGGCACCTGCGCGGTCACGGTCACCGCCGCGGCCTCGGTCACCGCCACCTTCACGCTCAACACCTACCCGCTCACCGTCACCAAGGGCGGCACCGGCTACGCCACGATCACCTCGAGCCCCGCCGGCATCTCCTGCGGCGCCACCTGCTCGGCCAGCTTCGGCCACGGCACCACCGTCACGCTCACGGCGACGGCCACCATCGGGTCGACCTTCACCGGCTGGAGCGGCGCCGGCTGTAGCGGCACGGGCACCTGCACCGTCGCGATGACGGCCGCGGCGTCGGTCACCGCGAACATCGCGATCAACAGCTACACGCTGGCCGTCGCCCTGGCCGGCAGCGGCGCCGGCACCGTCACCTCGACCCCCGCCGGCATCAGCTGCGGCGCCGACTGCGCCGAGACCGTCGGCCACGGCACGGCGCTGACGCTGTCGGCGTCGCCGCTGGTCGGCTCGAGCTTCGCCGGCTGGAGCGGCGGCGGCTGCACCGGCACCGGCAGCTGCACGGTCACCGTGACCGCGGCCACCTCCGTGACCGCCACCTTCACGCTCAACAGCTACACGCTGTCGGTCGCCACCGCCGGCTCCGGCGGCGGCACCGTCACGTCGACGCCGGCCGGCATCAACTGCGGCGCCACGTGCGCCGCCGGGTTTACCCACGGCACCAGCGTGACGCTGACCGCGGCGCCCAACGGCGGCTCGACCTTCAGCGGCTGGAGCGGCGGCGGCTGCGCGGGGACCGGCCCGTGCACCGTCAGCATGACCTCGGCAACGACGGTGACCGCCACCTTCACCGCCAACCTGTACACGCTCACGGTGTGGCGCAACGGCAGCGGCACCGTGACGTCGACCCCGGCCGGCATCACGTGCGCCACCGGCTGCACCTCGACCGCGCCGGTGTCGGCCCAGTACCCCTTCGGCACGCTGGTGACGCTCGACGCCAGCGACAGCGGGCTGTGGTTCTGGAGCGACTGGGGCGGCGCCTGCGCCGGCCAGGGACCGTCGTGCACGCTCACCATCGACAGCGACCTGTCGACCAACGCGATCTTCATCCGCGACACCGGCTGCGACCCGATCTGCCCGTGACCCGATCGGCCCGTGATCGCCTTGGGCGGTGACGCCGCCGGGCGTTCATGAGACGATGGCGGTAATGGATCGCCGTCCGGTCAGGGGAACGGCCGGCGGTCCTCACCTCGCCTCATCCGAAGGACGCGCCATGTCGTCATCGCTCTCTCGCGTCGCGCGGTTCGCGCGGTTCGCTCTGCTGGCCACGCTGTGCGCCGCGACCGCCTGCTCGGTCGACGATCCGTCGTTCACCGGCATCGTCGACGCCGCCGATCCCGACGGCGCCCAGCCCGTCGACGCCGACACCACCGACGGCCCGCCCGGCACGGTGAACCTCACCGTCACCCGCGACGGCACGTCGACCGGCACCGTCACGTCGAACCCCGGCGGCATCAACTGCGGCACGCAGTGCAGCGCGGCGTTCGCGATCGACAGCATGGTGACCTTGACCGCGACGCCCGACACCGGCGCCGAGTTCGCGGGCTGGGCCGGCGGCGGCTGCACCGGCACCGGCGCCTGCACGGTCACGCTCAGCGCCGCGACCGCGGTCACCGCGACCTTCAACACCGCCCAGTACGAGGTGACGATCGATCTCGGCGGCTCGGGCACCGGCATGGTCACCGGCGCCAGCGCCGGCATCGCCTGCCCCGGCACCTGCACCGCGATGGTCCCCCACGGCAGCCAGCTGTCGCTCACCGCCTCGACGGGCGCCAACTCGCTGTTCGTCGGCTGGACCGTCGCCGGCGGCGGCACCACCTGCAGCGGCACCGGCTCGTGCACGACGACGATCACCGGGCCCGCGACCATCACCGCGACGTTCGCGCTCAACCAGTCGCTCGAGGTGACCAAGGCCGGCACCGGCACCGGCACCGTCACGTCGAACCCCACCGGCATCAACTGCGGGGTCGACTGCAACGAGACCTACGCGCCGGCCACGTCGGTCACGTTGACCGCCACCGCCGCCGCCGACTCGACCTTCGCCGGCTGGACCGGCGGCGGCTGCTCGGGCACCGGCACCTGCGTGGTCGTCGTCAACGGCGCGACGCTGGTCACCGCGACCTTCACGCTGCGCCAGTACACGCTGACCGTCAACAAGGCCGGCCTGGGCGCCGGCACCGTGACGTCGACGCCCACGGGCATCAACTGCGGCGCTACCTGCGCGGCGCTGTACGACGCCGGCACCACCGTCACGCTCACCGCCTCGCCCACCGCCGGCTCGATCTTCGCTGGCTGGAGCGGCGGCGGCTGCACCGGCACCAGCACCTGCCAGGTCACGCTGGCCGCGGCCACGACCGTGACGGCCACCTTCACGCCGATCCTGCACACGCTGACCGTGATGCGCGCCGGCGCCGGCTCGGGCACCGTGACCTCGGCGCCCGCCGGCATCAACTGCGGCGCCGACTGCGTCGAGGACTACGCCCAGGGCACGATGGTCACGCTCACCGCCGCGCCCAGCGCCGGCTCGACGTTCATGGGCTGGGGCGGCGCCGGCTGCACCGGCACCGGCACCTGCGCCGTCACGATGGCGGCGGCGACCACCGTCACCGCCACCTTCACCGCGATGACCGTGACCCTGACCGTCGCCAAGGCCGGCACCGGCACCGGCACGGTCACCTCGTCGCCGGCCGGCGTCGCCTGCGGCGTCGACTGCTCCGAGGCGTACACCGTCGGCACCGGCGTCACGCTGTCCGCCAGCGCCGACCCCGGCACCACGTTCGGCGGCTGGAGCGGCGGCGGCTGCGCTGGCACCGGCACCTGCATGGTGACGATGAGCATGGCCCAGACCGTCACCGCGACGTTCACGCTCAACACCTACCCGGTCACCGTCACCAAGGCTGGCACCGGCGCCGGCACCGTCACCTCGGCCCCCGCCGGCATCACCTGCGGCGCCGACTGCGCCGGCGACTTCGGCCACGGCACGATGGTCACGCTCACGGCGACCCCGACGGCCGGCTCGACGTTCACCGGCTGGAGCGGCGGCGGCTGCACCGGCGCCAGCACCTGCGTGCTGACCGTGACCGCCGCGGCCGCGACCACCGCGACCTTCACCGCCGACCAGGTCACGCTGACCGTGACCAAGACCGGCGCCGGCTCGGGCACGGTCACGTCGTCGCCGGCCGGCGTCACCTGCGGCGCCGACTGCACCGAGACCGTCAACTACGGCACGATGATCACGCTGTCGGCCACGCCGGCCGGCGGCTCGATCTTCAACGGCTGGAGCGGCGGCGGCTGCACCGGCACCGGCTCGTGCGTGGTCACGCTGACCGCGGCCACCACCGTCACCGCCGACTTCGCGCTGGCGCCGTTCGCGCTCAGCGTGACCAAGGCCGGCACCGGCGCGGGCACCGTCACCTCGGCACCGGCCGGCATCAACTGCGGCGCCGACTGCACCGAGCCCTACACCAACGGCACGTCGGTCACGCTCACCGCCGCCGCCAGCCCGGGCTCGACGTTCACGGGCTGGTCGGGTGGCGGCTGCACCGGCACCGGCACCTGCACCGTGTCGATCACCGCCGCGATCAGCGTCACCGCGACCTTCACGCTCAACACGTACACGCTGACCGTCGCCCTGGCCGGCACCGGCGTCGGCACCGTCACCTCGTCGCCGGCCGGCATCGCGTGCGGCGCCGACTGCACCGAGACCGTCGGTCACGGCGCGACGATGACCCTGACCGCGACGCCGGTCGCCGGCACCACCTTCGCCGGGTGGTCGGGCGGCGGCTGCTCCGGCACCGGCACCTGCGCGGTCACCGTCACCGCCGCGACCACCGTCACCGCGACGTTCACGCTCAACACGTACACGCTGGCGGTCACCAAGGCCGGCACCGGCGCCGGCACCGTCAGCTCGTCGCCGGCCGGCATCAGCTGCGGCGCCACCTGCTCGGCCGCGTTCGGCCACGGCACCTCGGTGGTGCTGACCGCTACACCGTCGGGCGGCTCGACCTTCAGCGGCTGGAGCGGCGGCGGCTGCGCTGGCACCGGCACCTGCACCGTCGCGATGACCGCCGCGGCGTCGGTGACCGCGACCTTCGCGCTCAACACGTACACGCTGACCGCCGCGCTGGCCGGCACCGGCAGCGGCACCGTCACCTCGTCGCCCGCCGGCATCACCTGCGGCGCCGACTGCACCGAGGTCGTCGGCCACGGCACGGTGATGACGCTGACCGCGTCGCCGGGCGTCGGCTCGACGTTCACCGGCTGGAGCGGCGGCGGCTGCACCGGCACCGGCACCTGCGCGGTCACCGTCACCGCGGCCACCACCGTCACCGCCACGTTCGCGCTCAACAGCTATACGCTGACCGTCGCCAAGGCTGGCACCGGCGCGGGCACCGTGACCTCGGCGCCGGTCGGCATCACCTGCGGCGCGACCTGCGCCGCGAGCTTCTCGCACGGCACCAGCGTCACCTTGAGCGCCACGCCGACCGCCGGCTCGACGTTCAGCGGCTGGAGCGGCGGCGGCTGCTCGGGCACTGGCACCTGCGTGGTCGCCGTGACCTCGGCCACCACCGTCACCGCCAGCTTCACGATCAACACGTACACGCTCAGCGTCACGATCGGCGCCTCGACCGGCACCGGCTCGGTGGCGTCGTCGCCGGCCGGCATCACCTGCGGCGCCGACTGCAGCGAGGTCTACAACCACGGCACCAGCGTCACGCTGACCGCCACGCCGGCCGTCGGCTCCACGTTCTCCGGCTGGAGCGGCGCCTGC
This sequence comes from Myxococcales bacterium, assembly GCA_016707895.1. GTDB lineage: Bacteria > Myxococcota_A > Polyangia > Haliangiales > Haliangiaceae > UBA2376. The sequence goes on from JADJGV010000012.1 coordinate 319,463, forward strand.
ACCGGCGCCGGCACCTGCACCGTCTCGATGACCGCGGCCACCGCGGTGACCGCGACGTTCGCGATCGCGCAATACACGCTGACCGCCACCAAGACCGGCACCGGCGCCGGCACGATCACCTCGTCGCCGGCCGGCATCTCCTGCGGCGCCGACTGCACCGAGACCGTCAACTACAACACCAGCCTGGTCCTGACCGCCGCCCCGAGCGTCGGCTCGACCTTCACCGGCTGGAGCGGCGGCGGCTGCACCGGCACCGGCACCTGCACGGTCGCGGTCACGGCGAATACCACCGTCACCGCGAACTTCGTGCTGAACACGTACACGCTGAGCGTGACGACCGCCGGGTCGGGCAGCGTGACGTCGTCGCCGGCCGGCATCAGCTGCGGCACCACGTGCTCGGCCAGCTTCAACCACGGCACCGCCGTCACGCTGACCGCCGCCGCCGGCTCCGGCTACACCTTCACCGGCTGGGGCGGCGCCTGCACCGGCACCGGCACCTGCGCGGTGACGATGACCGCCGCGGCGAGCGTCTCGGCCACGTTCACGCTCAACACGTACACGCTCGCCGTCACCAAGTCGGGCACCGGCGCCGGCACCGTCACCTCGTCGCCGGCCGGCATCACCTGCGGCGCGGACTGCAGCGAGGTCTACAGCCACGGCACCAGCGTGACGCTGACCGCCGCGGCCAGCTCCGGCTCGACGTTCGCCGGCTGGAGCGGCGGCGGCTGCACCGGCACCGGCACCTGCGCGGTCTCGGTCACCGCGGCCACCACCGTCACCGCGAACTTCACGCTGAACACGTACACGCTGACGGTCACGACCACTGGGTCGGGCACCGTGACGTCGTCGCCGGCCGGCATCACCTGCGGCACCACGTGCAGCGCGTCGTTCAATCACGGCACTGCGGTCACGCTCACGGCGGCCGCCGGCTCCGGCTACACCTTCACCGGCTGGGGCGGCGCCTGCACCGGCAGCGGCACGTGCTCGGTGACGATGACCGCCGCCGCCAGCGTGACGGCGACGTTCACGCTCAACACGTACACGCTGAGCGTCACCAAGTCCGGCACCGGCGCCGGGACGGTGACCTCGTCGCCGGCGGGCATCACCTGCGGCGCTGACTGCTCGCAGACGTACAACCACGGCACCAGCGTCGTGTTGACCGCGGCCGCCAGCTCCGGGTCGACGTTCGCCGGCTGGTCGGGTGGCGGCTGCACCGGCACCGCCAGCACTTGCACCGTGCCGATGACGTCGGCCGCGACGGTCGACGCGCGCTTCAACATCAACACGTACACCATCACCATCACCAAGACCGGCAGCGGCACGGTCACGTCGTCGCCGGCCGGCATCACCTGCGGGACCACCTGCACGGGGACGTTCGCCCACGGCACCAGCGTCACGCTGATGGCGACGCCGGACGCCGGCTACTCGTGGAGCGGCTGGGGCGGCAGCGGCCCGTCGGTCGGCTGCAACGGACCGCCGAGCTGCACGTTCACCATCGCGGGCAGCCAGAACATCACGGCGACGTTCCTCTCGCCCCCCATCACCATTGACGTGGAGTTCCCTCGCTCAGGCAACGGGACGGTGTCATTCTCACCGACCGCGACGAGTTGCAGTTCGTTCTGCGCTCGGACGTTCCCGGCCGGCACGCCGTCGGTCACGCTCACGGCGACACCCGCGGCAAACAACACTTTCATCCGCTGGACAGGCGCGTGCACTGGCACCGGGCCCTGCACGGTCACCGCGGACGCGTTCGTATCTGCGGAATTCTGCCCAACGTCACAGCCAAACTGTCCGTTCCTGTAACGGTGCTTGATCGCGCGCGGCTAGGATGAGGACATGGGGCGAGGAATCACCGGGCTCAGCCTATTAGCCATCAGCTGCCAATTCGCGCGGCCGCCAGACGTCCAACCCGATGCCGGACCGGACGCACCACCAGATGCGCCCACAGACGCGCGCCCCGATGTCGTCCAGGGGCGATCGACATTTCGCCACGTCTTCGGCGACCAGGCAGTCGACATCCCGTTCGACCTAACCGTCCTCACGGTTCAGGCGCTGATACCAAACGGCTCGGCCTTCGCCACCGCCGCCGGCGTCGCGCACGCCGATGGGACGTTCGAAATCGACAACGTACAACCGGGCGTCCAGTACCTACTCCGACTCGGACGCTCGTACTACGTCACGGACCAACACGCGCTGGACTTCCACACGATCATCCCTGCACGCGCCGGCGTTGCCACGGCGACCCAGCCCACCGCCGTGACATTTCAGATCGCGGGCACCGCCGACTTCCAGGCCGGCGACCAACTCATCGCGGCTTCCCAGTCCGCAGACGCCCAGGCGTGGCTCACCACGAACATCGGCCAGGCTTCAACGCTTGCCACGGTCGACTGGATGACGAGCGCGACCGCGACGTTTGGTGGGGTCGGCCACATCCCATCGCCGGCGGCCGACGACGACTTCTGGGTGCTCAGGTATCGAACGAACCAGGCGCAAGGCACGTACGCCTCGACCATCATCGAGGCCACCGATATCAGCAGCGCGGCGTTGCAGGATGGCCAAGCGGCGACGATCTCGGCCACCTTGGCCGCGCCTGCGCGGTCGCTCACCTTGCCGGACGCCATCTCGCTCATGCCCTACGCCATCGGTCACTCGGCCTTTACCCGAGCGGATTCGGCCGGTGTCGAGTGCGCGGCCGTGCGAGCCCGCACCACCTACCGCGGCGCCGACGGCGGAGTCCTGGGTGGATTGAGCATCATGACCCTCGCACACCAACCGCCGATTCCAGCGACGCTCGATCTGAGCGCGCCCGTCGGAGACCCGTTTCCACAAGACTGGACGCGGTTCTGCGTTATCCGCCACCGGCGCACCCGGGCACTGCGCGTGCCGGGCACTACGATTGCGTGGAAGATGGGGAGTGGCACCGAACGCGTCGCCGAACCACATGCCGTCGTCGGCACCCCCATACAGCCGCCGACCTCGATACGCGTCTCAGGGCAGGACGGCGATCGTGGCGGCTTGTTGCGCAACAACGGAGCGCCCGTGGTCATCTCATGGACCGGCACGGCCCAAGCGACCCAGTACAACGTGACCGTCTACCAATTGCGGGCACAAGGCGGGGCCACTCGAGTGACGCTATTGGCGACGGTCACGACGCCCGCCCCCACGTTGACCATCCCCGTGGAGTTGCTCGCTGGCAGCGACTTCCTGACCTTCACGGTCAGCGCGATCAGCGCCACCAACGCGTACGCGAGCGGCGCCTTGTTTCCGGAGGGCGTCCCCGGCGGCTCCGCGTCGGCGACCACCGCCATGTTTCGATGGTCCGCCACATGCGGAGACGGCGTTCCTGACGTTGGCGAGGCTTGCGATGCAAGCGCCGAGACGGCGGCCTGCGACGCCGACTGCACGGCGGTGCAGTGTGGCGACGGCGTGCGCAACGTCACCGCCGGAGAGCTTTGCGACAGCATCGTCGACACGCCGGGCTGCGACAGCGACTGCACCGCCAACACCTGCGGTGACGGCTACTGGAACGTCGAGACCGAGCAGTGTGACGACGGCGGGACCGCGCCGGGCGACGGTTGCTCGGCCACGTGCACGAACGAGTAGCGCGCGGGGGACCGGGCCAAGCGCGCGCAACCGCGCGCCCGATCGGTCGATGGCCCGCGGCATGCGCGAGCCTGGAGCAGCGCCTTCGGCGGTCGGTCCATGAGCGACGCGTCCTTCCTCCGCGATGGCGGCGCGCACCACCGAAGCCTGACGGCGCAGCTGGCGGACCTGCTTCGCCGGGCCCCCGACGTCGAGGCCGCGCTCCGGTTGCTGACTGGCTACCAGGCGCGGCGCCCGACCCGGGGGGCGTGGGCGAGGGAGTTCGCCGCGCCGTGTTCGACGAGGTGCCGCTCGCGGGCGACGTGTTGCGGACGGCACGAGATCGATGGCGCGGTGGTCTGGGTCGGCCCTGTCAAGCGCCACTAAAACTGCCCCCCGTGGCGTCACGAATCCTGACCCCACCCTGGTGTTCAGTGGTTGGTCTTGGTTGAGCCGTCGACGGGTCGGCCGCGCCACCACCAGCACTCGAGCGGCCCGCGCAGACGCTCACCCCGACGGCGCGCAACCGCGAGCGTGAGCGGTCGATAGCTGCGGCATGACGATGTTGCCTTGGGGCATGGCCCTGGAGCCGCGCTGATGTTCCGGGCGCTGCTCTTGCTCGCGCTCGCCGACGACCACCGCCACGCCGAGGCGCAACAGGTGGCGGCGCTGGTCCGGCAAGCCACCGATGTCGAGACGGCGCTGCGGCTGCTGGCCCGCCACCAGGCGCGGCTGCCCACGCGGGGGCGCTGGGCGCGCTCGCTGGCGGCGCCGGCGTTCGACGAGGTGCCCCTGGCCGGCGGCGGGCTGTGGCGCCACGAGGTCGATGGCGTCGTAGTCTGGGTCGGCCCGGCTGCGGCGGTCGGCCTGGCTCTGGGACGAGCTCGCGCCCGAGGCCTGGTGCTACAGGTCGACCAGGGCAACGGCGGCGCGCGCGTCTATCGCGTCGGTGCCAGCGAACTTGAGCTGGTCGCCACGCTGATCGTGGATGAGTCCGCCGCGACCCGCGCGACGATCGACCTGCCGCCGCCGAAGCGAGCATCCCACGTCCCCGGTGCGCTGACCCTGGTGGCCGGCGGGGTTTGCTATCACAGCGGCATCGTGCCCACGCTGGGCCTCGCGCTGTGCGGGCTGGCGGTGGTTCTGTGGCTGGTGACCCAGGCGCGTCGCTCCGTGCACCTGCGCACCCGCGTCCGGCCGCCCCGACGCCGCGCCACGCTGACGTTGGCTGTCAACACGGCTTCACCGTACCGTGGCGCCGCCGCCGAGCCGGTGCCGGTCGAGCGGTTGTTCGCCTGGTTCCGCGAGGCCGGGGTGCCGATCGCCGCCCGCCACGGCGACGCGTTCGTCGCGGCTGGCGACGGGGCCGAGTGCCGCATCGACGGCGGCGGGGTCGGCTCGGTCCGGCTCGCCGAGCTGGTCGTCAGCTACGACGACGCGGCCGGCCCCGCGACCGTGGCCCGCGTCCTGGCGGCGCACGTCGGTGCCGTTCAGGTCGCGCTGGCCGACGGCACCTTCACGATCGCGGACGCTGGCGACTTCGAGCGCTGGATGATCGATCACCGGCGGCGCCGCGCCGCGCTCGCCGACCTGGCCGACGCGCTCGAGGCCGCGGACCGCGCGGGGTGACGGTCAAGACAGGCGCGGCTGTCCGGGATGGCCGGAAACCCGGACAAATCCGGCCATTTTGTCCGGTATTCGGACAATCCGGACCAGCGATCGCGAGGTTGCGCTTGGCGCGCGGGTTGCTTGGTGTCTGGGCATGACGGATGGAACAGACAGTGGGACTGGTGGACAGGGTGGCGGCGGCGCGGCGGAGCCGGCGCGTGGTGGTGGCGACTGGCGCGTCGTCGACCGAACGCTGCGACAGCTGGCGCGGCGGCGGGTGGCGCTGGACGTCGAGGAGGCGGCGCTGTTGCGGCGCGCGCGGGCCGCGGGCGTGCACCGCCACTTCGGCTTCGCGACGTTCGCGGAGTACGTCGAGCGCGCGCTCGGCTACGCCCCCGGCGTCGCCCGCGAGCGCATGCGGGTGGCGGACGCGCTCGCGGCGCTGCCGAAGATGCGGGCGGCGATGACCGCGGGCGACCTCGCGTACAGCGCGGCGCGGGAGCTGACGCGGGTCGCGACGGTCGACACCGAGGACAAGTGGCTGGCGGCGGCGGCCAAACAGACCGTGCGGCAGATCGAAGATCTGGTCAGCGGGCGGCGGCCGGGCGATCTCCCAGGTGACCTGCCCGATCCGAACGCGCGGCTGCACGAGGTGCGGTTCCTGGTCACCTCGGCGACGCTGGGAAAGTACACGGCGACGCGGCGGGCCGAGGAGGACAGCTGCGGGCACCCGCTCACCGATGACGAGGTGCTGGCCGCGTTGTGCGACAGCCGGCTCGCGGGCTCTGGTGACGGCGCGCCGCCAGCGGAGCGACCGCTGTACCAGATCGCGATCACGAAATGCGCGGACTGCGGCCAAGGCTGGCACGACGTCGCCGGCAAGACGATCGCGATCAGCCCGACCGACCTGGCCCAGGCGGCGTGCGACGCCGACCTGCTCGGGCGCGTCGACGGCGACAAGCTTGCGCGCGTCACGCGGTCGATCCCGCCGAAGACCCGGCGCGCGGTGGTTCGGCGCGACCGCGGGCGGTGCGTGGTGCCGGGGTGCCGCAACGCACGCCACGTCCAGGTTCACCACGTCGTGCACCGGGCCAAGGGCGGAACCCACGCGGCCAGCGGCCTCGCGTGCCTGTGCTCGGCGCACCACCGCGCGGCGCACGACGGCCGCTTGAAGGTCGAACGGGATCTGCGGGGCCGCCTACGGTTCAGCCACGGGGACGGACGTCCGTACGGCGAGCCGCCGCCCCACGTGGGAGTGGCAGGCGAGCCGGCGACGGGGGACACGGTTCCGAGGACCGCGTCCCACGTGGGCCCCCGCCACCGCGCCGCTGCGGCGCCGACGTCGCGCGCGGAAGCGGCAGCGGGCAAGGTCCGCGACCGGCGCCAGCGCGCGCCGAAGGCAGCGCCTAGAAGCCGACGCGGACGGTGACGCCGGTGAAGCCGGTGCCCAGGCGAGGGGCGACGGCGACGCGGTCGGCCTTGGACGGCGCGCCAGTGAACCAGAGCACCGCGGCACCAACGATGGCCGCACCGCCGACGCCGTAGGCGACGTTCGCGAACAGCGCGCGCGAGCCAGCGCGGTCGGTGAGGTCCTGGGCCTCGGCCGCATCCGCGCATGGCACGGCAGGGTCGGGGCACAGCGCGAAGGCGTCGTCCTCAAGGCCCTTCGCGGACAAGCCCAGCACGACGCCGCCACCGATCGCCACCAGGCCGACACCAGCCAGGCCCAGCGCGATCTTGCGCTTGCCGGTGAACGCGGACGGCGCCCCGCCCTCACCGCCGCCCGGCGGGTCGTCGGGCTTGTCGCCGATCGGTGGCGTCGTCACGCCGCCGCCATCGCCGGTCGGCGGGGTGACGAGCGTCTCGATCGCCTTGAACCGGGGCACCTCGATCGAGGCCTTGTCCTTGGTCGGCGCCACCTCGACCGTCGTCTGCCACGGCTCCTGGCCGGGCGCGCTGCCGACGATCGTGTACGAGCCGCCGTCGACCGGCACCGCGCGGTTCCACAGCACCGGGTCGACCGGCTTGCCGTTGCGCGTGACCACGAGGCCGTCGACGCGCACGTCGTCGGGCACCGACACCGTCAGGTACGACAGCGTGGGCTCCAGCGCCTTGATGCGATCCTCGGCGAGTTTCTTCTTGGCCGGGTCCTTCACCCGGGTCAGCGCGTCCTTGTACGCCGACCACGCCGAGACGAACAGCTGCTGCTTCTCGCGGCACTGGCCAAGCCGGATCAGCGTGCCGGCGCGCGGCTCGATGCGGTTCGACGCCTCGAACGCCTCGCAGGCCTTGGGGATGTTGCCCTCGGTCTCGAGCGCGACGGCCTCGTTGAACAGCACCTCAGCGTCGGCGTTCTGCGCCGCCGCCGAGCCGGCCAGGCCGAGGAGGATGAGCGCGCTAGTCGCCGCGGTCGACGCTCGAGCCCGTGCCCGAGCCTTGGTTGCCATTGCCATTGTTCTTGTCCCCTCGCGGTTTGCGGTGCCTGTCCTTGACCGGTGCGTCGACGGCCGCGTCGACGGGCGTCGCAGCGTCGATCGCCGGGCTGGCGGCGTCGACCTCGATGGCCGCGGCGGCGTCCGCCACGGGCGCGGCGCCCGCATCGACGATCACGGGCGGCGGCGTCGACGCGCCCGACGGCTCGGCCGCGCCCTTGCCGCCACCACCGCTGAGCACGATCGCGGCGATCGCGCCGCCGGCGACCACCGCGCCGATCGCGCCGAACAACAGGCCGCGCGACTTGCGCGGCGGCGGAGCTACGCCAGCGCCGGTGGCGCCGGCGCCGCTGGCGGCCGACAGCGTCGTCGGCGCGGTGACCGCGAGCTGCCCGCCGCTCATCCGCGGCGCGGGGGTCAGCATGCCGTGCGGGGTCAGGAGCGGCGGCGGCGTGTGCATGCCGCTCGACGAGATCGTCGCCGCGCCGGCAGCAGCGATCCCCGGCAAGGACTGCTGACCCAGGAGCCGCGCCAGATCGGCGGCCGACTGCACGCGATCGTCGGGGCGCTTCTGCAGGAGCTGCATGATCAGCCCCTCGGCGGCGGTGCTGATCGGCAGGCCCAGCTCGGTGGGCGACTGCGGCGCCATGTACATGTGCATGGCCAGCAGCTCGCCGATGCCCTCGGAGTGGAAAGGCGGCCGGCCGACCAGCATCTCGTAGAGGATGCAGCCGACGGCGTACAGGTCGGAGCGCGCGTCGATCTCGCCGGTGCCGCGGCACTGCTCGGGGCTCATGTACGTCGGCGTGCCGAGCACCGCGCCGGTGCGGGTCTTCGACACGCCGCCGATCCGCTGCGCCTCGGTGACCTTGGCGATGCCGAAGTCGAGGATCTTTGGGCGCAGGCCGCCGAGCATGTCGGGGTCGCGCACGAGGAAGATGTTGTCGGGCTTGAGGTCGCGGTGGATGATGCCCTGGGCGTGGGCGGCGGCCAGCGCGCTGGCGATGCCGCGCGTGTACAGCAACGCCTCTTGCTCGGTCAGCCGCCCGCGGGCGACCAGCACCCGCGACAGCGGCTCGCCGTCGAGCAGCTCCATCGTGATGTAGGCCATGCCGCTGGCCAGGTAGCCGAAGTCGAAGATCTCGACGATGCCGGGGTGGCGGATCGCGGTGGCGGCCTTGGCCTCGTTGAAGAACCGGTTGACGATGTCGTGGTTCTGCGAGAGCTCCGGCAGCAGCACCTTCACCGCGGCGGTCTTGCCCAGGAGCGGGTGCTCGGCCTTGTAGACGGCACCCATGCCGCCTTCCGCGATCTTCGCGGTGACGCGATAGTTTCCGACGACTTCTCCCAGCACGGTCGGCCGATCTTGCCAGCCCGGGGGGGCGTCCGCAACCCGGCGTCACCACCCACCTCGTGATCCCTGCAGGGCTCGAACCTGCGGCCTGCGGTTTAGGAAACCGCCGCTCTGATCCACCTGAGCTAAGGGACCGACTCGCCGCGAGGGTACGCGACCCGGGCGGCGGCGCAAGCGCGCGCTACGGCTTCCAGTCGGCCGGGACCTCGAAGCCGCCGGGGCACGCGAGGCCGTTGCCGACGAAGTCGGTCAGGTCGGCGAGCTCGGCCGGGGTCAGGCCCTTGTCGTTGAACAACGGCGACAGGTTGGGGTTCGGGGTCGCGGCCGACGCCATGTACTTGACGGCGTCCTCGAGCTTGGCCACCGAGCCGTCGTGGAAATACGGGGCGCTCGCGCTGACGCCGCGCAGCGTCGGCACCTTGAAGGCGCCCATGTCGGTGTCCTTGTTGGTGACCTTCTTGCGGCCGATGTCGACGGCGGCCGGGTCCTTGCCCGCGTAGCCGACGCCCGCGTTCCAGTACACGCCGCCCTTGGTCATGTGGGCCGCGGTGAAGTGCGGCGGCGTGTGGCACGCGGTGCACATGCCCTTGGTCATGAACACGTCGAGGCCGCGCTGCTGCGCCTCGGTGAGCGCGGCCTTGTCGCCGGCGGCGAACTTGTCGTACGGCGTGGCGTTGCACACCAGCGTGCGCTCGTAGGCGGCCAGCGCCTCGGTGACCTGCGCGGCGGTGGCGGCGCCGTCGCCGAACGCGGCCTTCCACAGGGGCGCGATGGCCTTGAGCTTGGCGACCTCGGCGGCCTTGGCCTCGAGCTTGTCGTCGCCGACGCCCATGTTGCCGCCGGCCCACGCGGCCTTGGCCTGGGCCTCGAGCGAGTCGGCGCGGCCGTCCCAGTAGAACGCGCCGTCGGCGTAGCCGATGTTCCACAGCGCCGGCGAGTGACGCGGCAGCTGCTTGCCGCCCGGGCCGATCGCGAGCGGGTCGGCGCCGCCGGTGCCGTTCTCGTTCAGGTGGCAGGAGTAGCAGGCCTTGGTGCCGTCGACCGACAGCTGCTTCTCGAAGAACAGCGCGTGGCCGAGCGCGACCTTCGCGGCGTTGGCCGGATCGGTCGAGGCCGGCAGCGGCGGCAGCGTCGCCAGGGTCCCCTGCGACGGGCGCGCCGTGGGCGTGGGCGTGGGCGTGGGCGTGGGCGTCGGCGCCGCGGTGCCCGTGCCGGACCCGCTACCGCCGCCGCCGTCGGCCGCCTTCTTCTTGCAGGCCGCGCCGGACAGCGCGGCGATCGCGAGGGACAGGGCGATCCAGGAGGTGTTGCGCATGCGGCGCAGGCTACACCCTTCCGCCGATCTTGGCGCTACTCGCTGGGCGCGGCCTCGGGGGCGGCGTGGTCGAGGCAGGCGATCAGCGCCTCGCACTCGGTCTCCTCGCGCAGGCACACCTCGTAGACCCGGACCTGCCGCGACGACAGCGCCTGGCGCTGGCAGTCCTCGACGAACTTGCGGGTGTGGACCGGCGCGGTCTTCTCGATGTCGAGCTTGGCCAGCTCCTCGGGCGACATCGTCGCGCGGGCGTCGGCGATCGCGCACTCGGTGAGCCGCGGCCCGAGCGCCTCGCAGGCGGCGTCGCGACGGCGCTCGATCTCGGTCCGATCGTCGGCGGGCGGATCGGGCAGCGGATCGGCGGCGCGGGGCTTGCTGCCACAGGCCGCGAGCCCGGCCAAAAGTGCGACGACGATCGACAGGCGGGTCATGGATCCTCCGGAGACACGGCGCGCGGGGCGCGGTTGCTAGTGCTCGGCCTTGAAGCGCTCGCCCTCGGTGCCCTCGTCGTCGAGCGCCGGCAAGCACTGCCCCTCGAGCTGCGCGACGGCGGTGGCCTTGGTGGCGCAGGCGATCACCCGGTCGGGTGCGGCCTTGCACTCGCCGAGCACCATCGCGACGTTGTCGGCGATCTCGCCGTCGGTCAGCTTGGTGCGCTCGGCGCTCGCGCGGTACAGCTCCTCGACGTGGCCCGCGATGGTGGCGCACCGCTCCGGATCGCCGGCGCCCTGCCCGCTGCCGGTCCCGGTGCCCGAGCCGGTGCCGGGCCCCGGCCCTGCGGTCGTCGAGCGCCCCTTGCAGCCACAGCCCGCCGCGAGCAGCACGAGCACCAGGGCGACCTGCTTCATGCCGGCGAATCTACCGTCTGGCCCGCGGCCGCGCCATTCACGCAGGCGCGTAGCCGTCGATCGTGAAGCCGTCGCGGCGCGCCGGGTGGTTCCAGTCGATCGCGAGCGCGGTGAGGCTGGCGAGGCCGTCGGCGATGGCGTTGCAGTCCGAGCCGGGGACGTCGTCGTGGCCGATCGAGCCGCCGCCGATCCAGTAGTACGGGCGGCCGTACGGATCCTGGCGCTCGGTGACGTCGTCCTGGTAGCGGCGCTTGCCGAGCGTGGTCCACGCGTAGCGGGTCTCGCCGGCGCCCGGCAGGTTGACGTTGACCACCTCCCCCGGCGGCAGCTGGGTCAGCGCCGCGGCGACGATCGCGGTGGCCAGATCGAGCGCGGTGGCCACGTCCTTGGCCCGCGGCGCGACCGACAACGCGACGCCGCGCAGGCCGCGCAGCGCGCCCTCGACCGCGCCCGCCACGGTCCCGGAGTAGTAGACGTCGGAGCCGAGGTTGTAGCCGTCGTTGGGCCCCGACACGACGATCGCCGGAGGCCGGGGCGCCAGCCGCAGCACGCCGACGTAGACGCAGTCGGCGGGCGTGCCCGACAGCGACCAGCGGCCCGGCGCGATCTCCTTGGCGCGCACCGGCTTGTGCAGCGTGATGGCGTGCGACGCCGCCGAGCGCGGCCGCTCGGGCGCGACCACCAGCACGTCGCCCAGGGCGGCCAGGCGATCGGCCAGGGCCCCGAGCATGGGGGCGAAGATGCCGTCGTCGTTGGTGAGCAGGAGGAGCGGACGCACGGTGCCTCCGAGCCGAAAAAGACTGCGGGACGGTCTTTCGACCGTCCCGCCCTCGTCGGGGCGACAGGATTTGAACCTGCGACCCCCAGACCCCCAGTCTGGTGCGCTACCAGGCTGCGCTACGCCCCGATTCGGGAGCGCCTGATTACGACAACCGCGCGGCCCTGGCAAGCCCGTTCGACCGCGAAGTCAGGAATCACGGCAGCTCGCACACGTATCGCAGCGACGAGTTGCACGCGCCGTCGATCCAGGCCCCGCCCGCGCTCATCGCGCCGCAGTCCTCGTTGCCGCCCTGATTGTTGGGCTCGAAGCTGCCCCAGTTGCCCGCGACGAAGCTCGAGTCACCGCAGGCCCAGCCCCAGCCGCCGGCGGGCTCGGCGCCCGCGGCGTCCTGGCGCCACCCGAACCACACCAGGTTGGGGAACACCGGCTGCGTCGCGTCGTGGATGCACTGGTTCTCGACGGCGTCGTCGATCGTGGCCAGGCACCCGAGATTGTTGCTCGCGCAGCGCGACTCGGCGTTGGTCCACGACGTCGCGTTGCACGCGTAGTAGCAGTGTGACGAGCCGGCGCAGGTGAAGCTCGTGCAACCGGTGGGCGGCGCCGGACACGCGCGCGCGTCGATCGGCGCGTCGACGGGCGCGTCGACGGGCGCATCGATCGCGGCGTCGATCTCGGCGGCGTCCACGGCGCTGGCGTCGTCGGCCAGCGCGCCATCGCCGCCGGCGCCGTCGATCACCGCCGCGTCGCCATCACCGCCCGCGCCACCCGAAGGGACGAACGAGCACCCGAGCAGCGGCATCGCCGCCAGCCAACCGAGCGCGCGTCGTCGACGCATCACTGCTGGGTCGGGCCTCGCGTGCCGCCGTTGAGCGCATCCTTCAACACCTGCGAGGGCTTGAAGGTCAGCACGCGGCGGGCGGAGATGGTGATCTCCTCGCCGGTCTGCGGGTTGCGACCGATGCGCGCCTTCTTCTCGCGGACGATGAAGTTGCCGAAGCCCGAGATCTTGATCTTCTCGCCGTCCTTCAGCGTGTCCTTGATCTGCTTGAACACGCTCTCGACGATCTCGGCGGCCTCTTTCTTGGAGAACCCCCCGACCTTCTCGTAGACGGCCTCGATGATGTCGGCCTTGGTCATGCGCGCCATAGGGCAGACATTATCACGACTTGGGCGCGCTGGAAGCCCCCGCCGGGATCATCACCGCCGGGCGGCGGGCAGGTGCGCGGTCAGCCGGGCGACGATCCCCTCGTGGGCTCGCTCGATCTCGGGGTCGGTGAGCGTGCGGTCGGGCGCCCGGTAGGTGATCGACCACAGCTGGCTCTTCTTGCCGGGGCCAAGCTTGTCGGCGTCGCGGTACTCCTCTGCCAGGGCCACCCGCTCGACCAGCGCCTCGGCGGCGCCGGCGATGACCGCCTCGACCTCGGCGGCGGGCACCGCCTCGGGCAGGAGCAGCGAGACGTCCCGCGACGACGCCGGGAACCGCGGCACCGGCCGCATCTGGACGGGGCCCGGCTCGGCGAACCGGCCGAGGTCGAGCTCGGCCAGGTAGACCGGCCCGTCGATGCCGAACCGGGCGCGCACGTCGGGGTGCACCTCGCCGAGGTGACCGACGACCACGCCGCCGACCGTGATCGCCGCGCCGACGCCGGGGTGCAGGTAGGGCACGTCGGCGGCCGCGGCGACCGCCGGGTCGCCGGCGCCGAGCGCCCGGGCCAAGGTCAGCGCGAAGCCCTTGGCGTCGAACGCGTCCCACGGCTCGGCGGCGCCGAACCGGCGCGGCCGCGAGCCGTGCAGCACGATCGCCGCGTGGGTCGGCTCGTCGGCGAGCGCGGACGGCTCGCCGGTGGGCGGCTGGCCGGCGGCGCGCAGGAACACCGAGCCGACCTCGAACAGCGCCACGTCGGGCAACCCGAACGACCGGTTGCGCGCGATCGCCGCGAGCAGGTTGGGCACCAGCGACGTGCGCATGATCGCCTGATCGATCGACATCGGGTTGCGCACCGCGATCGGCTGCGCGCGGCGATCGTCGGCGGGCAGGCCCAGCGCCTCGAGCCGCGCCGGGGCCTGGAAGCCGAACGTGATCGCCTCGGTGAGGCCGGCGGCGGCCAGCGCCCGGCGCGCGCGATCGGCGATCGTCGTGGTCAGCGGCCGCGGCGCGGCGGTCAGCGGCGGCAGCGTCGCCGGCACCTCGCCGTAGCCGACCACGCGGAGCACGTCCTCGATCAGGTCGACCTCGCGCAGCAGATCGGCGCGGGCGCTGGGCGGGGTCACCAGCCAGCGGCCGTCGCCGTCGGCGGTGGCGACGCAGCCGAGCCGCGCCAGCGCGTCCTCGCACGAGGCGGTGGTGAGCGCGGTGCCGGTCAGCACCTGCGCGCGGGCCAGGCGCAGCGGCACCGGCGGGCGCGCCGGCGGGCGGCGATCGTGATCGACCAGGCCGGTCGCGACCCGGCCACCGCCGAGCCGCGCCAGCAGCACCGCGGCGCGCGCAGCGGCGCGATCGGCCAGCGCCGGATCGACGCCGCGCTCGAAGCGCTGCGACGCCTCGGACAGGAGGCCCAGCCGCCGCGCGGTGCGGCGGATCGAGCGGGCCTCGAAGCTGGCGCTCTCGAGCAAGATGCGCGAGGTGGCGGCGGTGACCTCGGTGGCCTGCCCGCCCATCACGCCGGCCAGCGCGATCGGCCCCGAGCCGTCGGTGATCACCAGATCGCCCGGCTCGAGCGCGCGGTCGTTGCCGTCGAGCGTGGTCAGCCGCTCGCCGGCCGCCGCGCGCCGCACGCCGATGCGCGGCGGCGCCGCCAGCCGGTGCCAGTCGAACGCGTGCAGCGGCTGGCCCAGCTCGAACAGCACGTAGTTGGTGACGTCGACCAGGTTGGAGATGGGCCGCACGCCGACCGCGCGCAGCCGCTGCGCGAACCGCCGCGGCGACGGCCCGACGGCGACGCCGTCGACGATCCGCCCGACGTAGCGCGGGCACGCGGCGGCGTCGGCGATGGCCAGCTCGACCAGGTCGGCAGTGCGCAGCTCGCTGGCCAGCTCGGCCAGATCGGCGCTGACGTCGTGCTGCACCAGCCGGCCGCCCAGCAGCGCCGCCAGCTCGCGCGCCAGGCCCTCGTGGCCCAGGCAGTCGCCGCGGTTGGCCGGCACGTTGACGTCGAGCAGCCAGTCGTCGACGCCCAGCGCGCGCTGCGCCGGCGCGCCCAGCGCGGTCGGGTCGTCGGCGTCGAGCACGACGATGCCGGCGTGATCGTCGCCGAGCCCGAGCTCGTCCTCGGCGCACAGCATGCCCGGCGACTCGATGCCCTTGACCGGCTTGGTCGCCAGCGTGATGCCGCCGGGCAAGGTCGCGCCGGGCCGCGCCCACAGCACCTTGCGCCCCGGCTCGGGGACGTTGGGCGCGCCGCACACCACCTGGGTCGCGGGCCCGTCCTTGGCGGTGATCACGTCGACCAGCGTCAGCTTGGTCGACTCGGGGTGCGGCCGCTTGGCCACCACCTGCGCGACCACCACGCCGCTGAAGCCCGCGCCCAGATCGGTCAGGCCCTCGATCTCGAGCCCGCCGCCGGTCAGCGCGCGCGCGCCCTCCTCCACCGTCGGCGTCGTCGGCAGATCACACAACTCGAGCAGCCAGGACCACAGAGCCTTCATGGAGCACCTCGTCGAGAGACGTGGATGAGAGCGACCGAAGCGAGCGCGGGGACTGAATCAGAACTGGCGCAGGAAGCGCAGATCGCCCTCGTAGTACAGCTTGATGTCGCTGACGTTGTGGCGAAGCATCGCCATGCGCTCGATGCCCATGCCGAACGCGAAGCCGGTGTAGACCTCGCTGTCGATGCCGACCGCGGCGAACACGTCGGGGTCGACCATGCCGGCGCCGCCGATCTCGATCCAGCCGGTGCCCTTGCACAGCCGGCAGCCCTTGCCGCGGCAGAACGCGCAGGTGAAGTCGACCTCGACGCCGGGCTCGACGAACGGGAAGTAGCTGGGGCGGAACCGGACGTCGAGGCCGCCGCTGCCGCCGAAGAAGCGGTTGGCGAAGTGGGTCAGCACGCCCTTGAGGTCGCTGAAGCGGATGCCGCGGTCGACGACCAGGCCCTCGATCTGGCTGAACATCGGGCTGTGGGTCGCGTCGTCGTCGCGGCGGTACACGACGCCCGGCGCGACGATGCGGATCGGCGGCGGGTGCGCCTGCATCGTGCGGATCTGCACCGGCGAGGTGTGCGTGCGCAGCACGATCTCGTCGGCGACGTAGAAGGTGTCCTGCATGTCGCGCGCGGGGTGGTCCTTGGGGATCGCCAGCGCCTCGAAGGTGTGCCAGTCGGTCTCGATCTGCGGTCCCTCGGCGACCGCGAAGCCGAGCTCGGCGAAGATGTCGACCAGCTCGAGCCGCACCTGGGTGAGCAGGTGCAGGTGGCCGGTGGCGACCGGGCGCGCCGGCAGGGTCAGGTCGACCGTGCGCGCGAGATCGGCCGCGCGCCGGGCCTCGGCGAGCGCGGCCAGGCGGGCGTCGACCGCCGCGGCGATCGCGTCCTTGACCCGGTTGGCGGCCTCGCCGACCCGCGGCCGATCGGCCGGCGGCAGCTTGCCCAGCTCCTTCATCACCGCCGAGACCTGGCCCTTCTTGCCCAGGAACTGGGCCTGGGTCGCGCGCATGGCCTGCTCGTCGTCGAGCGGCGCGATCGCGGCGGCGAACTCGCCGGCCAGGCGATCGAGCTGGCTGATCAGTGCATCGGTCGGGGTGGTGTCCATGGGGTCCTCCGCCGGACCCGCGGTCCGGCGCCGAAAACGCGTCGAGGCCGCTCGGGGCGGCCTCGGAGAATCCCGCGCGGGTGCGCGGCGGGCCGGCTACTTGGCGGCGGCGGCGATGGCGGCGAACGCGGCGGGATCGCTGATCGCGATCTCGGCGAGCATCTTGCGGTTCAGCGAGATGCCGGCCTTGCCGAGCGAGCCCATCAGCTTCGAGTAGCTCATGCCGATCGTGCGGGCCGCCGCGTTGACGCGGACGATCCACAGCGAGCGGAACTCCCGCTTGCGCACCTTGCGCGAGCGGTACATGTGCATCCAGGCGTGCTGGACCGCCTCGTTGGCGGCGGCGTGGCAGCTGGAGCGCTTGCCGCGGAAGCCCGAGGCAGCCTTGAGGATGCGGTTACGACGACGGCGGGCCTTGAAGCCACGTTTGGCGCGGGGCATGACGTTACCTCTGTCCTTGGATTCAGGCGCCGTAGGGCAGCATCGCTTCGATCTGATGCTGCTGGCTGGGGCCGATGTACTTGCCGTTGCGGGCCTGACGCTTGCGCTTCTGCGACCGACCGGTCAACAGGTGGCGCTTGAACGTGCCGCCGAACTTGAACTTGCCGGTGGCGGTCTTCTTGAACCGCTTCTTGGCACCGGAGTGCGTCTTGATCTTGGGCATGGGAGCGATCCGCGAAAAATCCACCCGGACTGGGCGGAAGCGGGTTTATGCCCGAACCGCCCTGCCCTGACAAGTCCCTTGTGGACTGAAAAACAGGGATCCGCCCCGGACAACCCAGCGAACGCAGCCTTGGGGGCGGCGCCGCCGGTCCGGTGGCTACGCCTCGGCCTCGTCCTCGTCGGAGTCGTCGACGTCGGCGTTGATCGCGTCCAGCTCGTCGTCCTCGTCCTCCTCCTCGGGCTCGGGAGGCGGCGCGTGGCCGGCGGCCTTGGCGGCGTCCTTCTTGGCCTGGATCGAGGCGAGCAGCTGCTTGCGCATCTCGGCGGCGCGGCGGACCACGTTGGGCTTGGGCGCGATGATCATGATCATGCGCCGGCCTTCCATGTTGGGGATCACCTCGACCCCGGCCAGGTCGGCGGTCGCCTCGACCACGCGGTCGAGCACGTTCTTGCCGGTCTGCGGGTGGGTGATCTCGCGGCCGCGGAACACGACGGCGAGCCGGACCTTGTTGCCCGCCTCGAGGAAGCGCCGGACATGCTTCACCTTGAAGTCCATGTCGTGGCCCTCGGTCTTGGGGCGGAACTTGATCTCTTTGATCTCGACCGTCGAGGCGTGCTTGCGGGCCTTCTGCTTCTGCTTGGCCTGCTCGTACTTGTACTTGCCGTAGTCCATGATCCGGCACACCGGCGGGAAGGCGCGCGGCGAGATCTCGACGAGATCCAGGCCCTTCTCCTCGGCGATCCGGATCGCCTCGTGGGTCGGCAAGACCCCGAGCTGCTCGCCACCGTCTTCGACGATGACCCGCACCTCGGGGACGCGGATGCGGTGGTTGATGCGCAAGCCGCCTTGCGGGCGGCGGCGATCGTCACGACCCGGGGGACGACCGTTCATGGACAAACACTCGAAAAAGTCATCGGCATCCTTCGCAGAAACACGCGCGGCGAGCCCGCGTGGCCACGGTTCTACCCCAGATCACCCGCCATCTGTCCAGTGCCAGCGCCAGTGACCACGCCCCGCAATGCACCCTGGGGGGCGCCCCGGCGCTCCCGCAGGGGCGCGCCCGGTCAGAAGTAGACGCGCAGGCCGATCCCGCCGTCGCCGTCCACGTCGTCGTGGTCATCGTTGCCGTCGACCAGGGTCAGCTTCAGGGCCAGCTCCCCGTAGATCTCGATCGGCGTGCGGCGGAACCGCAAGCCCAGCTCGATCGGGGCGCGCACGGCCAGGTTGACCTCGTCGCCGAAGCCGCCGGCGCCGTCGAACGCGGCGACGCCGACGCCGACCCGGAGCGGCACCAGCACGCTGCGCCCCCGGGCCACGCCGAGGTTGGCCAGGAACGTGGCGTGGGCGTAGTCGACCCGCCCGTCGTTCAGGCGATCCCAGCCGATCACGACGTCGAGCGCGGTGCGTCGCTCGAGCCCGATCTTGAGGTCGAGGCCGGTGGGCTGCCCGACGAACACGCCGACGCCGAGATCGGCGCGGGCGACGGCCGGGACGGCCAGGGTGGCGGCGAACAGCGCGAGCGCGGCGAAGCGGACCTGGGCCATGGCCCCGAGCCTACGCCGGCGGGTCACGGCGCGCTCACGACGACGTCGTCGAACGCGGTGGACTGGGCGGTGGTGCGCAGGCCCGGCGCGCCGGTGGCGTAGCGCGCGTCGGAGATCGTCACGGTGGCGCCCGCGACGCCACGCACGCAGCAGGTGAGCTGGGTGCCCGCGGCCTGGCTCTCGAGGATCACCGGCGCGGTCGGATCGTAGCCGGGGATCGCGCCGACGTCGACGGTGGTCTGCGCGAGCACCCCGCCCTCGGTGCCGTTGCTGCGCGTCCACGCCAGGCGCAGCGCGCCGCTGACCGCGACCCACGCGCAGTGGTACTGGCCGTCGCCGCTGCTCTGGATCCGCGTGGCCAGCTCCATCGCGCCGGTGGTCGCGCCGCCGGTGCGCCGGGCCCGCGCGGCGACGCGGTAGTCGACGAAGCTCTCGGCGCCGGCCGGGAACGCGTAGCTCAGCCCGCCAGCGGTGCTGGTCTGCACCGCCTCGCCGGCGACCGCGCTCCAGGTGCCGCCGCGCGTGGTCCACCCGATCAGGTCGGGGAAGTCGTCGGTGAACAGCGTCGCGCCGCCGGCGCCGCCGAGGCAGCTGGGGCCCGCGGGCGCGTCGAGCGCGCCGCCGTCGATGGCGGCGTCGAGCGCGCCACCGTCGCCGGGACGGGCGTCCCCCGCGGCGTCGTCAGGCCCAGCCCCATCGGCCCCTGCGGCGTCGAGGTCGGCGTCGCGGACGCAGGTGTTGGTCGCGGGCGCGCACGTCCAGCCCGCCGCGCACGGGCACTGCTTGCCGTCGAGGTCGACCTCGTCGACGCGACACGCGCCGGCCAGCGTCAGCGCCAGCAGCGCCGCCCGCCTCACGGGAACACCCAGGTCGCGGCGACCGCCGTCGGGCCGACGTCGATGCGCGCGCCGGCCACCGTCGGACGAGCGCCATCGTGGCGGCGCGCATAGAGCCCCCACGCGACGCCGGCCACCGCGGCGACGCCGCCGACCGCGAACGCGACGTTGGCCACGGTGGCGAAGGTGTGCGCGCGATCCTGCAGCCGCGCGGCGTCGGCCTGGATCGGCGCGGCGACCGCGTCGTCGTGCCGCGCCTGCGACAAGTAGCCGAACACGGCACCGACACCGACCACCGCGCCGCCCGTGCCCGCGATCACCCACGGCAGCCGACCAGCGCCGGCCCGGGGCGAGGCCGCGTCACCCCGCGGCGGTGAGCTCACCCGTGGCGGCGGCGGCGTCCGGATGTCGGACATCGGCGGCGGCGGCGGTCCAGCGTGCGTCGGGGTAGGTCCGCGGGTGCGCTCGACCTGCGCGCGCAACGTCGCGACCCGCCGTTCGATCGCGCCGCGATCGGCGATCTGGGTGTCGGCGTTCAGGTAGCGCTCGTACTGTTCGATCGCCCCGGGAAAATCACCGAGCCCCTCCAGCGCGCGCGCGAGGTTGTAGAGCAGGATCGGTTCGGGGTGAAGCGCGTACGCGTCGCGCAGCAACTCAGCGGCTTTCTCAAACTCGCCGCGCTTGTAATGGGCATCGCTGTCGCGGAACAACTCGAGCGCGCGCGCGCGATCACCAGGTGTCGGCTGCGCCGTGGCGGTGTGCGCCGCGATCGCGATCATCAACGCAAAATACCGTCGAGGAATCCGCATGGCTCGCGTACTGTGAACGTAGCATGGTCGACTCTGCGGAAGTTGTAACAGCCGTCCCGCAGCGCATCGGACGCTACCGCGTGCTCGGGCTGCTCGCGACCGGCGGCATGTCCGAGCTGTACCTCGGGCGCGAGCCCAGCGGCCGCGCGGTCGTGATCAAGCGGATCCTGCCGCACCTCGCGCGCCAGAAGGCGTTCGTGTCGATGTTCATCGACGAGGCGCGCATCGGCACGATGATCCACCACCCCAACGTGGTCGAGATCTACGAGCTCGGGCAGGCCGGCGGCGAGCTGTTCATGGTGATGGAGCTGCTCGAGGGCGAGAACACCTCGAGCCTGGTCCGTCGCGCCATCAGCCGCGATCAGCGCCTCGGCTACGGCCTCGCCGCGCACATCGTCGCCGAGGCGTGCCGCGGTCTCGACGCCGCGCACGGGCTGACCGACGACGGCCGGCCGCTCGAGATCGTGCATCGCGACGTGTCGCCCCAGAACGTCTTCGTCACCTACGCCGGCGCGGTCAAGGTGCTCGACTTCGGCATCGCCGCGGGCAGCCACCGCCTGACCCACACCGCGACCGGCCAGCTCAAGGGCAAGTTCGCGTACATGTCGCCCGAGCAGTGCCGCGGCGAGGCGCTCGACCGGCGCTCCGACGTGTTCTCGCTCGGCGTCGTGCTGTACGAGCTGACGACACAGCGGCGGCTGTTCGCGCGCAAGAACGAGCTGCAGGTGCTCAAGGCGGTCTGCGACGACCCGATCGCGCGGCCGTCGCGCGACCTCGCCGACTACCCGCCGATGCTCGAGGACATCTGTCTGCGCGCGCTGGCCCGCGACAAGCGCGAGCGCTACGCGACCGCCGCGGAGATGGCCGACGATCTCGAGGCCGCGACCCAGTTCCTGCTCGGCGCCACCGATCCGCGGCGGGTGCTCGGCGACACGATGCGCGCGCTGTTCGCCGATCGCCTCGCGCAGAAGGCGTCGCTGGCGCAGCACGTCCGCGCCGGCACCGACCCCGGCGCGCTGCCCGCGGTCGACGCCGACGAGAACGTCGAGGTGCCCGAGGTCAGCCTGGCCACGCCGGTGCAGGCGGCGCCGAGCCGCGCGTCGTCGTCGCTCACCGCCGCCAGCGGGCCGGTGCCGGTGCCGCCGCCGAGGCCACGCCGCCGGGCCGCGGCGGCCGCCGCCGTCGGGGTGATCGCCGTGGCCGCGTTCGCCGCCGCGGTGGCGCTGGGCCGCACCGGCAGCGACCGCGACGCCGCGGCCGCCACCGCCGCGCCACCGCCGCGCCCCGCCCCCGCGCCGATCGTGACACCCGCGCCGATCGTCACACCTGCGCCGATCGTGACACCGCCGCCCGCGCCGGCGACCGTCGCGCTGCGGCTCGAGACCACGCCGCCGGGTGCGGCGATCACGCTCGACGGCGAACCGCACGGCCTGACGCCGATGACGATCGACCTGCCGCCTGGCCCCGCCGTGCACGTCGAGCTCCGCCGCGCGGGCTACGCCACCGTGCGCCAGGACGTCGCGCGCGATCGCGACCGCACGCTGGGCTTCGAGCTGCGCAAGCGCCGCCCGCGCGCCGCGGACGCGCCGCCCGACGACGGCTTCCACCGCTTCGACTGACCCGGCTTGATCCGCGTCAAGTGAGCGGCGGTCCCGCACCGGATCATCGCCGCATGCAGGCCAGGACAGGCACCGGCGGTCGTCTTGCGCGGGACGCGATCGCGCTGGCGTTGGCGCTGACGTCGAGCGGCTGCTCGTACGTCTTCATGCCGTCGCGCGCGCGGGTCGAGGCGCATCCTGACGCCTGCGTCGACCATCGGGTCGCGCCGACCATCGACACCACGTTCACCGTCGTCGGCAGCTCGCTCGCGCTGCTCGGGCTGTTCGTCCTCGTCGCGGCTGGCCCTGGCGAGCAAGCCGGCACCGGCCAGGCGGCCGGCCTGGCCGTCGCAGGGGTCGGCACGGTGATCGCCCTCCCGTTCGGGTACTCGGCCGCGCACGGCTTCCGCTCGGCGCGCTCATGCCGCGCGGCGCGGTCGGCGCCCCCCGGCGCCGCGACGCGGCCGTAGTACGCTGCGCGGCGATGGCGCGCGCCCGACGACCGGAGCAACTGAGCGCCGCCGCGGCGCGGCGCGCGGCGCTGGCGGCGCAGGGGTTCGCGCGGGCGCGGCCGGCGCGGTCGGGCCCGGCCGCGCTGCGCCGCGTGCTCGATCACGTGCAGCTGGTGCAGCTCGACTCGGTCAACGTCCTGGTGCGCGCGCAGGAGCTGCCGCTGTGGGCGCGGCTCGGCGACCACCCGCGCGACCTGCTGCCGCAGGCGGTCGCGCGCCGCGAGCTGTTCGAGTACTGGGGCCACGAGGCCAGCCTGTGCCCGGTCGCGCTGCACCCGCTGTTGCGCTGGCGCATGGACGCCGCCCGCGCGGGCGCCAACGTCTGGGGCAACGTCGCGCGCATCGCCCGCGAGCGGCGCGGCTTCTGCGACGAGGTGCTGGCGCAGATCCGCGCCCGCGGCCCGCTGGCGGCCGGCGAGCTCGACGGCGGAGGCGCCCGCCCGAAGAGCGGCTGGTGGGAGTGGAGCGACGGCAAGCGCGCGCTCGAGTACCTGTTCTGGGCCGGCGCGCTGACCGCGACCCGCCGCGACGGCAGCTTCGAGCGGGTCTACGATCTGCCCGAGCGGGTGCTGCCGCCGGCGATCCTCGCCGCGCCGACGCCGACGGTCGACGAGGCCCACCGCCAGCTGCTCGGGCGCGCGGCCCGCGCGCTCGGCGTCGCCACCGCCGCCGATCTCGCCGACTACTTCCGCCTCAAGCGGCCAGCGGCGCGGCCGCGCCTCGCCGAGTTGGTCGAGGCCGGCGCGCTGGCGCCGGTGGCGGTCGAGGGGTGGCGCGAACCGGCCTACCTCGATCCGGCCGCGGCGATCCCGCGCGCGGTCGACGCCCGCGCGCTGGTCGGCCCGTTCGATCCCCTGGTGTGGCACCGCGATCGCGCGCTGCGGCTGTTCGGCTTCCACTACCGGCTCGAGATCTACACGCCGGCGCCCAAGCGCCGCCACGGCTACTACGTGCTGCCGTTCGTGCTCGGCGATCGCCTGGTCGCGCGGGTCGACCTCAAGGCCGATCGCGCCGCTGGCGTGCTGCGCGTCCACGGCTCGTTCGCCGAGCCCGACGTCGCGACCGGCCCGGCCGCGGTCGCGCTGGCCGCCGAGCTGCGCGCGATGGCCCACTGGCTCGCGCTCACCGACGTCGTCGCCGCGGCCCGCGGCGATCTGGCCCGCGCGCTGCGGGCCGCGCTGCGCGCCAGCCGCTGAGCCCGGCCGCGGCGCCTCGCCGTCCACCTGCCCCGCCCTTCCGTCTCGTTGGTGTGCACGGGATTGAACCGTGGACCCCTACCGTGTCAAGGCAGCGCGCAGGTGCGGAGCATCGTCGAGGCTCGACGGAGAACACGCAGCCGGCCTGTCCATTCCGCGTCAGTCCCAGCCAGAAAGCGTGTGGGGCACGGTGTGGGAGCGGCCGTTCGCATTGACGGAGCGCACCGACGCCGCGACCCTTTGTGGATGGCGGCACGACGAAGCCCGAGCAAGGCGTCCGCAGCCCCCTCCCGCGCAGCAACGTCGCCACCTCGAAAAGGCGCGACCGAGCGTCGTGAGTTGGCGCAGCAACAGGTGGCGCGGTGGCGGAGAGAGATCGCGCGAGGGCGGCCCCCCACTGCTCTGCCAGAACTTGCGGCAAACCGGGCCTCCCCCGCCGACCGCCAGGACGTCGCCAGGCGCGCGCACGCCATCGTCATGGCGCGCGCGAGCTTCGATCGGCACTACGCATCGATCCGGTTGCGCCAGAGGATCAATGCGCTGACCGACGAGCTGGACACGGTTCTTTCGATTGCCGCCGACTTGGTCGGCATCCCCGAGTCGTCGCGAGCGGACGCCGATCGGTTCCTGACTGAGTTGCGGCGTTTCCGCGGCGGAGCCGATGTCACGGCTGCAATTCCAATGGACGTCGACGACGTCGAAGACAAGTCCGAACGCGAAGCATTTGGACGCGCAGTTGACGATGGCCACCGCAGCGCCGACGTACTTGCTGCACTGAACCGCACAGAAAGCACACGCAGGACCGAACGTTCGCGCGCGCCGACGAGTTGCGATCGTTGTGACGGGCCGCCGCCGCTCATGACCGCGGCAAGCACGCGTCGGCGCAAACTGCCCGACCTACTATGCGAGCGGTGCTGGCGCGAAAGCGTGAAGTGCGACGAGTGCGGGGCGGGTGCATTCGACGATGACGGCGGCTACGGGACATACTTGCTGATCACGACGACGGGCGGCCGCGTGTGCAGGGGCTGCTACGTCGACGCCATCGTCGCGTACCCGCCCGCTACATAGCGCCCGTCTATGTAACGTTTCAGTTCTTCGGCCAAGGCGGCAGAAAGGACAGGTGCCGACCAAAGCCGACCACACGCCGCCATCCTGGCCGGGGCCGTACCTGACCCGAGCCCAAATCGTCGCTGCGGGATACGCCAGCGTCACGACCTTGCGTCGTGCTGAATCGCGC
>JADJGV010000013.1 GCA_016707895.1 Myxococcales bacterium
TACCGGAACGCCGCCTGCGCCGAGCCGGCGAAGCGCGGCCAGGGCAGGTCGAGGCGGTCGACGGTGGCGCTGGCCTCGATCCGCGGCGCCAGCGTGCGATCGTCGCGCTGGATCAACAGCGCCGGCCGCAGCTCGAGGCGCGTCGCGGTCAGCGGCGTCGGCCACCCGGCGACGCCGTACTGGGCCAGCCCGTGCAGATCGAGCGCGAGCGAGTTCAGGCCGACGCCGCCGCCCAGCCGCAGATCGTGGCGCGCCGCTGGCTCGACCTCGACCCGCACCGGCACCACCGCGTCGTCGTCGCCGCGCTCGGCCTCGACCCGGACCAGCGCGAACCGCCCCAGCTCGTACAGCGCCGCCCGGGTCGCGTCGAGGGCCGCCGGCCGGTAGGGCGCGCCGGCGCGCACCCGCAGCCGCGCCGCGACCGCGCCCTCGAGCCCCGCCGGCACGCCGCGCACGTCGATCGCGCCGAACCGCGCCCGCGGCCCCAGCGTCACGACCAGCCGGATCACCGCCTCGGCCCGCGCGCGATCCGCCAGCACGACGCCCTGCACCGTCGCCCGCGCGTAGCCCAGCTCGCGCAGCCGCGCCGGCAGCGTCGGCCCGGCGGCCTCCCAGGTCGGGTGATCGAACGGCGCGCCGTCGGCGATCGGCACCCGCGCGCGCAGCTCGGCCGCCAGCGCCGCCGCCTCGGGCGGCAGCCCGAGCACGTCGACCCGCGCCAGCCGCGCCCGCGGCCCGCGCTGCACCGTGAACGTCACGTCGACGGCCGCGCCGCGGCGATCGATCGCCGCCGCCACCTCGGCCGCGAAGTAGCCGTGGCGCACGTAGTGGCTGGCGACGCGCCGCTGATCCTGCTCCACCAGGAACCGCCCGTAGGGCTGGCCGTGATCGCGGGCGTAGGTCAGCCCCAGCCCCGGCACCACCCGCGCCGCGTCGTCGCCGTCGCCGCCGACCAGCCGCACCGCGCCGATCGGCCGGCCGGTGGTCGGGGCCGGCACCTGCCGCGCGCCGCACCCCGCCAGCGCCAGCGCCAGCGCCACGGCGACCAGCGCGGCCCGGGACAGGCGCGCGCGGCGGGCGGGGGTGGCGACGGAGGACATCGTGAGAGGTACGACCGACGGGGCCGATCGGCCATTCACGGCGCTGGAATCGCCGTCACACTCGGAGTCGAGGGCCCGCGCCGCGCGAGGCGCCCGACGCGCTCAGCGGCCCGGCGGCGGCTCGTCGCCGTCGATCGCGTCCTCGATCGCGTCGCGCACCGGCTCGGTGGCCCGGCGCCACAGCTTGCGCAGCCGCGACACCGACTCGCGCGGCGACGGGCTAGCCGGCGCCGCCTCGGGCTCGACGGTGCGCGGCCGCTCGCGCTCGGCGCGCTTGACCCGCACCGCGGCCTTCACGTCGGGCTCGACGCCGGTGTAGCGCTCGCTGTTGGGGATGAACCGCACCTCGGTCTTCACCTCGAGCGACAAGGTCGTCAGCATCTTGGCGATCTCGTCGGACAGGTTCACGTGCGACAGGAACTCGCGCACCTCGCGGGCCACCACCTCGAGCACCTTCTCCTTGGTGCCCTCGGCGGCCTCGCCCAGGTAGCCGGCGACGTTGGGGACGTTGAGCTCGCGGCTCAGCCGCCGCAGCGAGTCCTCGGTCTGGAACACCGCGCCCATGCCGGCGTTGACGGTCCGCCGCACCAGATCTGGCACCAGCGTCTCGAGCCGCTGGCGCAGCGACTCGGTCAGGCCATCGCGATCACCCGCGGGCGGGGGTGGCGGGTCGATGGGTTCGTCGGTGGCCATGCCTCTGCGTACCGCCGCCGGCCGCCGCGCGCAAGCACGCCCGCGTGTTACGCTGTCGACGTGGACGCGGCTCGGCGCAGCCTGATCGCGGATGCCGAGGGTGACTCCAACGACTACCCGGCGGTGGGCGCGGCGCGTCCGCCGCGCGCGCCGTTGCCCGAGGGCCGCCCGCCGCGCCGGGGCATGCGCTTCGTCAAGGCGTACTGGACCACCTTCCGCGTGATCCTCAGCTACCTGTGGCTGCGGTTCTGGGCCCGGTGGCGCTCCGACGAGTGGATCGATCGCGAGCTGCGCGCGACCCACCTGCGCAACGCCAAGCGCATCGAGCGCACGATCTGCGAGCTGCAGGGGCTGTTCATCAAGGTCGGCCAGGTCATCTCGATCATGACCAACTTCCTCCCCGAGGAGTTCCGCCGGCAGCTCGAGGGCCTGCAGGACCACGTCCCGCCGCGGCCCTACCCCGACATCGCCGCGCGCATCCGCGAGGAGCTGGGCGGCGAGCCCGACGTCGTCTTCGCCAGCTTCGACAAGGTGCCGATCGCGTCGGCGTCGATCGGCCAGGTCCACCGCGCCCGGCTGCACACGGGCGAGGACGTCGCGGTCAAGGTGCAGTACCCCGACATCGACGAGATCGTGAAGGGCGACCTGCGCACGATGCGGCGCATCTTCCGGATCGTCCAGTGGTTCGTGCCGTACCAGGGCCTCGACGACGTCTACCGCGAGATCCGCGGCATCGTGCTGGCCGAGCTCGACTTCCGCGCCGAGGCCGACAACGGCGATCGGATCGCCGCCAACTTCACCGATCGCCCCGACGTCGCGTTCCCGCGGGTCGTGCGCGAGCGCTCGACGGCGCGCGTGCTGACCACCCGCTTCGAGGCCGGCGTCAAGATCTCCGACGGCGTCGGCACCAAGCAGCTCGGGCTCGATCGTCGCGCGCTGGCCCGCCAGGTGGTCGAGGTCTACTGCCAGCAGATCTTCACCGACGGCGTCTACCACGCCGATCCGCACCCCGGGAACCTGCTGGTCCGCCCGGCCGCCAGCGGCGGCGGCGCCGCCGAGCTGGTGTTCCTCGACTTCGGCGCGGTCGCGACGATCTCGCCCGAGTTCCGCCAGGGCATCATCGAGCTGGTCCAGGGCGGCCTCACCCGCGACACGCCGCGGATCGTGCGCGCGATGCGGCAGATGGGCTTCGTCGCCCGCGGCGCCGACGATCGCGTCTTCGAGCAGGTCATCGAGTACTTCCACGATCGCTTCAGCGAGAGCATCTCGCTCGACACGCTCAACCTGAAGGACCTCAAGGTCGACCCCGAGAAGACCTTCGAGAAGAGCCTCGAGAGCCTGGCCGACCTGCGCAAGATGGACATCTCGCTGCGCGAGCTGTCCGAGAGCTTCTACGTGCCGAAAGAGGCGATCGTCCTCGAGCGCACGCTGCTCCTGTTGATGGGCCTGTGCACCGAGCTCGACCCCACGCTCAACCCGATGGAGGTCATCCGGCCGTACCTCGAGCGGTTCGTGCTGGGCGACAGCGACTGGTCGGCGGTGCTGGTCGACACCAGCCGCGACGTCGTCATGAGCGTGGCGTCCCTGCCCGGCGAGCTGCGCCGGTTCCTGCGGCTGGCCCACGCCGGCGACCTGCGGCTGCGGGTGGCCAACCTCGACAGCTCGAGCCAGCTGATGTACCGGCTGGGCCACCAGGCGATCTTCGCCGCGGTCGGCATCGCCGGCGGCGCGTTCGCGCTGGTGCTCGAGGGCCGCGGCGAGCTCGAGCGCGCCGGCTGGGGCTGGTGGACCGCGCGGGTGTGCGGCGCGCTGATGGTGTGGTCGTGGTGGAGCTCACGCGGCCTGTTGCGGAGGAAGTCGAAGTGATCGTCATCGCCGCTCCTGGCTTCGAGTCCCAGGCCGAGCGCCTGCGGGGCGCGCTCGGCGCCGCCGCCGGCCCGTGCCTGGTGCGGCACTTCCCCGACGGCGAGTGCTACGTGCGGCTCGACGTCGACGTCCGCGACCGCGAGGTGATCGTCGTCGGCGGGCTCGACCGCCCGGCCGAGCGGCTGCTGCCGACGTTGTTCCTGGCCTCGACCGCCAAGGACCTCGGCGCGCGCCGGGTCGGGCTGGTCGCGCCGTATCTGTCGTTCATGCGCCAGGACAGCCGGTTCCACCCCGGCGAGGGCCTGACCTCGGCCTACTTCGCGCGGCTCCTGGCGGCGACCTTCGACTGGCTGTGCACCGTCGACCCGCACCTGCACCGCTACCGCTCGCTCGACGAGGTCTACCCGATCCCCAGCCGGGTGGTGCAGGCCGCGCCGGCGATCGCCGCGTGGATCGCCGAGCACGTCGAGCGGCCGGTGCTGATCGGCCCCGACGCCGAGAGCGAGCAGTGGGTGGCGGCGGTGGCGGCTCGGCTCGACGCGCCGTTCCTGGTGCTCGAGAAGGTGCGCCGCGGCGACCGCGACGTGATCGTCTCGGCGCCGGCGCTGGGCGGCCACGGCGATCGCACGCCGGTCGTGCTCGACGACATCATCTCGACCGGCCGCACGATGATCGAGACGCTGCACCACCTGCGCGCGCTCGGCACCCGCGAGCCGGTGTGCGTCGGCGTCCACGCGGTGCTGGTCGAGCGCGCCCACGACGAGCTGCTCGCCGCCGGCGCGGCCCGGGTCGTCACCTGCGACACGATCGTCCACGCCTCGAACCGGATCGCGGTCGGCGACCTGCTGGCCGAGGGCGTGCGCGCGCTGCTGGCCGACCTCGCCGAGCTCGCCGCGCGCTGATCCGCTACTCGCCGCAGGGATCAGCGGCCGGCACGTACGGCGCGCGCGGGCCGCTCGCCGCGCCGGCGCGATCGATCGTCCATTGGGTCTGGCCGTCGTGGACCGTGGCCTCGCCGTGGCAGAACCCCGACGCGCCGACGAACTGCGGCGCGATCACGATC
Organism: Myxococcales bacterium; assembly: GCA_016707895.1. Taxonomy (GTDB): domain Bacteria; phylum Myxococcota_A; class Polyangia; order Haliangiales; family Haliangiaceae; genus UBA2376. The sequence goes on from JADJGV010000013.1 coordinate 4,723, forward strand.
GCGCCGCCGCGATCGATGAACCCGACCCGGCCGTCGGCGCCCACGATCCGCGCCAGGCCCTCCTGGAAGTAGTCGGGGCCGTTGTCGAACGCGTAGGCCTGGGCCAGCACCGCGCCGCGGGGATCGATGAACACGAAGCGGGCCTGGCCGTCGGGCGTGGTCGGCCGCTCGACCGCTGCGGCCAGCCCGTCCTTGCCGAACTCGTACGCGTAGCCGAAGCGCGGCGCGATGACGATGGCGCCGGCGAGGTCCTTGTAGCCGTAGCTGCCGTCGGGCGCCTCCCAGGCGAAGCGATCGCGGTTGCCGGGCGGCGCCTCCTCGATCTCGGCGCCGCACGCCTCGCCGGCGGGCGTGGCCGGCGGCAGCGGCAGCGGCGCGCGGGCCGCGGGCGCGACGGCGGGGCGCGGCGCGGCGCCGCCGCAGGCGGCCAGGACGGTGAGCGCGACGAGCGATCGCATGGCGCCATGGTACCCGCGACGCCCGGGCGTGGATCTGGCACCGTCGTGCGATGGCAAAGATCACCGGCATCGGCGGCGTGTTCTTCAAGGCGAAGTCCGACCCCAAGGCGCTCGCGGCCTGGTACGCGCAGCACCTCGGCCTGGCGATGGAGCCGTGGGGCGGCGCGCTCCTGCGCTGGCCCGACGACCACGCCGACGATCGCGGCGTCACCGTGTGGCACACCGCCGCGCCCGACACGACCTGGTTCGCGCCCAGCGACGCCAGCTTCATGATCAACTACCGCGTCGACGATCTCGACGCGCTCCTGACCCAGCTGCGCGCCGCCGGCGTGACGATCGTCAAGGGCCCCGACGTCGACGACAACGGCAGCTTCGCGTGGATCCTCGATCCCGACGGCAACAAGCTCGAGCTGTGGCAGCCCAAGGCGCCGGCCGAGCCGCCCGCGCAGCCCTGACGCTGATGCTCGCCGCCGGCGCGACGCCGGTCCGCGCGATCACGCCTCCAGCCGCAGGAAGTCGATCAGCGTGTCGCCCTTGGTGAACGCGACGCCGAGATCGCCCGCGGCGATCCGCCCGGCCAGCCAGCCGTAGGTCTCGTACTCGAGGCGGTCGCCGGCCTGGAACTGCACGGTGGCGTAGTAGGTGGTGCGGACCGCGCTGTTCTTGCCGCCGCCCGAGACCGCGACGCGCTCGTCGATCACCACCGCCAGCGCCTTCTGCACCGGCGCCCGCGCGAACCGCACGCCGCGCACGACCATCCACGCGCAGACGCCGATGAACGCCAGCGGGATCGCGGCGAACAGCAGCCGGAACCCAGCCGGCGCCGGCACGCCGTCGTCGCCCATCATGCTGGTCGCGACCGCGAGGAAGCCGATCCCGAACACCGCCATGAACAGCGGGGCGACGATGTTGATCACCACCGGCGCCTTGGGCTCGTGGGCCATCGCCACCGCGAGGTTGGGCGACGCCGCCGCCAGCTCGAAGCGCGCCGGGTCGGTGGCCCCGGCCTGGGCGCTGGCCGCCGGCCGCACCACCCGGGCGCCGCAGTACTTGCAGAACGCCGACTCCTCGATCGTGGCGCCACACCGGTCGCAGTTCATCGCGCCGTCAGCATGCCACGCCCGCGGTGGCGTCCGCCGCGCCGTCGCGCTACCAACGCCCCCATGAAGCACGCTCTCCTCGCCCCGGTCCTCCTGACCGCCGCCCTCGCCGGCTGCGGCGGCGGCAAGAAGGCCAAGGCCCCGGCGCCGCCGGTCGAGCCGCCCAAGGCCGCGCCGACCTACGACCGCGTCTCCCGCGCCGACTTCAACCAGCGCGCCGCCGAGCACGCGCTGCCGCTGTTCTGGCGCAGCGACGCCGACGGCGACAACACCCTCGACCCCGACGAGCTGGTGACGCTGTGGGGCTGGGACGGGCCGGCCAAGGACGCGCTGATCAAGGGCGGCGGCTTCACGCCCGCGTTCGCCGCGATCTACGAGCCGCTGACCAAGGCCACCGATCCCAGCGCCGCGCCGGCCGCCGACCGCGCGCGCCAGACCGCGCTCCTGGCCGAGCTCGGCCAGGGCGCCCCGACCCTGGTCGAGACCGACCTGCGCGGTGCGTCGGCCCAGGACCTGGCGATCGTCGAGCACGTCACCAAGGCGGCGGCGCTGATCGAGCAGGTCCACGCGCTGCAGAACGGCGTCGACGGCATGCTCGCCCAGATCCCGGCCACCGACACGCTGTCGCGGATGGTGTTCATCCGCAACCAGACGCCGGTGTGCCTGGCGCCCAAGACCGAGACCGATCCGGCGTGCGCCGCGATCGCCGGCGTCGGCAAGCCGCCGGTCGGGCTGTACCCGGCCGAGGTTCAGACCGGCGACACGTGGTGCGAGCAGATGAAGGGCCCGCTGGCCGACCACTTCGCGGTGGTGGTCAAGGGCGCCAAGGGGCTCGAGGCCCAGCCGTACACGGTCGCCTACAAGGCCCAGCTCGAGGCGATCGCCGTCGAGCTCGACGCCGCCGCGGCCGCGATCGCCGCCGACGACGCCGAGGCCGCGTTCAAGGCCTACCTCACCGCCGCCGCCAAGGCGTTCCGCGACAACGACTGGGAGAGCGCCGACGTGGCGTGGGCGGCGATGGGCGACGCCGGCTCGAAGTGGTACCTGCGGATCGGCCCTGACGAGGTCTACTACGAGCCGTGCGCGCTCAAGGCCGGCTTCCACGTCAGCTTCGCCCGCATCAACCCGGGCTCGGTCGAGTGGCGCGACCGCCTGGCCCCGCTCAAGGACAAGATGGAGCAGGCGCTGGCCAAGCTCGCCGGCAAGCCGTACAAGGCGCGCAAGGTCGGCTTCCGCCTGCCCGACTTCATCGACATCGTCGTCAACGCCGGCGACTCGCGTTCGAACCTCCGCGCGACGATCGGCCAGTCGCTGCCCAACTGGGGCAAGGTGTCCGAGGCCGGCGGCCGCACGGTCGTGATGACCAACCTGTACACCGACGCCGACAGCGCCACGCGGCTGCTGGGCCAGACGGCGTCGCTGTTCTGCGCGGCGACCCAGGCGCAGATGTCGGCCGATCCGGCGGTGGGGCTGATGAGCACCGTGCTGCACGAAGCGGCGCACAACCTCGGCCCGTCCCACGACTACAAGGTCAAGGGCAAGACCGACGACGCCATCTTCGGCGGCCCGATGGCGGCGATGATGGAGGAGCTCAAGGCCCAGACCTCGGCGCTGTACCTGGCCGAGTGGCTGGCCAAGGCCGGCGCGATCTCGCCCGAGGCCGCCCAGGCGGCGCACGTGCGCGACGTCGCTTGGTCGTTCGGTCACATCTCCCAGGGCATGTACACCTCGGGCGGCTCGCCCAAGACCTACTCGCAGCTCGCCGCGATCGAGATGGGCACGCTGTTCGCCAACGGCGTCCTGACCTGGGATCCCGAGGCCAAGGCCGCCAACGGCACCGACACCGGCTGCTTCGAGATCGACCTGGCCGCGTGGCCGGCGGTGATCGACAAGCTCGAGGCGCGCGTGCTGGCCGCCAAGGCCAAGGGCGACGTCAAGGACATGAACGCGATGCGCGCGGCGTTCGTCGACGGCAAGGACGCGTGGGCCGACCTCAAGGCCGTGATCACCGAGCGCTGGCTGCGCGCGCCCGTGGCCAGCTTCGTCTACAGCCTGCGCCGCGAGTAGCCGAGCGCCAGCGAGGCTATCTCCGGGCTCCGCGGCACCAGCCGCGAGCCGGCCGTCGGGGCCCCCGCCGCCGCGGTCACGGCTTGATGAAGATCGGGTTGGTGACGCCGAACGGGGTGCGGCCGGGGTGGACGGGCTCGAGCGCGGCGTCGCCGTAGGCGGCGATGACCACGAAGCCGGCGCCGTCGGCGCGCACGTCGACCGGGATCTGGCCGCGCCAGCGCACCGCCGGGTTGGTCGGGTCGGTGTCGCCCGGCAAGATCGGGATCGTGTCGACGAGCTCGCCGTCGACCACGACGTCGATGGCGTCGACGTCGATCCAGGTCGCGGCCTGCACGACGACGTCGACGTGGGTGGTCATGCCCAGCCCGGTCACGGTGTCGCCCGGGAACCCGCTGCCGACGGTGGCGGTGACGTAGACGCCGCCCGACACGCTGCCGTGGCCGGCGGCCAGCGTGTCGCGCACCTGGCTGGCGGTGAGCTGGCGCGGATCGTCGGTGCCCAGGTACAGGCAGGTGCGCGGGTAGCCGACCGGCGACGAGGTGATGCCGTGGCTGTCGGACGAGCCGACCGCGAACACCTTGCGGCCCGCGCGCAAGAGCCCCAGCCAGTCGCGCACGATCCCGTTCCGGGCGCTCTGCCAGCTCGCGTCGTTGAACACCTCGACCAGCGTGAACTGCGTGTCCCAGTCGGCGGCGGCGGTGGCCATGCCGGTGGCCGCGTCGTAGCCGACGTAGCCGAAGTAGTTGGTCGACCCGCGCGGGTGGTTGACGATGATCACCGGCGCCTCGGGGCGCGCCCGCGCGGCGTCGAACACGGTCACCGGCGACAGCGTCGCGAACGGCGTGTCGGGGCGCTCGGCGGTGGGGAACGTCTGCCACATCGGCGCGCCGGCGTTGACCTTGCTGGGATCGGGGGTGAGCGGGAACACGCCCATGTGGCCCCAGGTCTCGAAGCTCGACATCTCGATCGAGCCGAAGCCGGCGGCCCAGCGCTGGGCACCGAGCGCGGCGATCTCGGCGCTGAAGTCCGCGACGTACTCGTGCTCCGACCGCACCGGCAGCTCGAGGCCGTCGGCGATCGCGCTGGTCACCTTGAGGAGCCCGTCGTCGCCCGAGTCGTTGGAGCGCGAGGTGTGGATGTGGAAGTCGCCGCACTGCAGGCCGCTCGAGTCGACCTCGAGCGGCAGATCGACCACCAGGTCGAGGTTCTGCCCCGGCGTCAGCGTGATCGTGCGCCGGTCGACCGCGTACTCGAAGCCGTGCGACACCACCAGCTCCCAGGTGCCGGCCGGCACCGCGATGGTCTCGTCGCCGTCGACCGAGAACACCACCCGCAGCCGGTCGCCGGCGTAGCGCTTCTCCCCGTAGTTGCCGGGGATGTTGGGCAGCTCCTGGCCGGGCGCCGGCAAGAGCTGGATGCGCGCCGGCAGCGGGCCGACGTTGTCGAACACCCGCACGTGCAGCCGCGCCGGCGCCGGCATCGCGATGGTCGCGGTGCTGGTGCCGACGTCGACCACCGTGGCCGTGACCTGCGCCGCCTCGGCCACGGCCACCAGCCGGGCGCCGGCGGTGGCCGGCACGTGGATCGTGAAGCTGCCGTCGGCGGCGGTGGTGGTGCGCGAGTAGTACGTGTCGGTCGCGGCGTCGACCGCGTGGACGTGGACGCCGGCCGCCGCCGCCGTGCCGCGGGTCACGGTGCCGGTGATCGCGCGCACCGCTTGGGCCCGCTCGCCGGCCACCGCGGCGACCAGGCCGTCGAGGCCAGGGCCGCCGATGATCAGCGACGCGTGGACGCGATCGAACGCGGCGCACGCCGGCAGGCGGAAGCCCGGGGTGACGCCGCCGATGAACCCCGACACCGCGATCGCCGAGCCGATCGTGTCGGCCGGCACGTAGGCCCAGCTGGTGGCGCCATCGTCGACCACGCCGACGTAGGGCGCGCCGCCGATCTGGTCGCTCCAGCCGGCGCCGGGCACGAAGGTCGGCATGCGCTCGGAGTACATGAGACCGTGCAGGATGCCGCCGGTCTCGAGCTGGCGATCGACGTCCGACAGGTACCGGAAGCGGACGTCGACGCGGTTCGAGCCCGGGGCCAGCTCGTAGTCGATCGCGGCGCGGACCCCGGTGAGATCCTCGAACACGCCCATCGTGATCGAGTGGAAGAACGGCAGCGGGTGCAGCGTCCCGACCGTCCGGATCACCGCCGGCGCGCCGTTGCTGCCGTCGTTCAGCACCGACACGTCCTCGGTGATGAGCGACGCGCGGCCAGTCAGCAGGAACAGCTCGCCGAAGTTGGCGGGCTCGATCATGCGGCCGCCCACCACCCGCGCCAGCCCGACCGGGCGCCCACCCCACGGATCGTACAGATCGCTGTCGCCGACGTCTTCGATGACCAGCGCCACCCGATCGTTGGCGAGCACGTAGTCGCCGGGCTTCCAGGTGATGAGGCCCGACGGCACCGGCGGCAGATCGGCGGCGGTCACCCGGCCGGCGCGCGCCTCGGTGGGGCCGGCCGCCAGCGGCTGGGCGTGACCGGCGGGGTCGCCGACGGTGAACGCCGCGGGCGGCGTGCACGCGGGCGGCGTGGTGCCGTCGTCACCGCCGCACGCGCAGGCAAGGACGATCGAGGCGAAGGCTAGCTGGCGTCGCATAGGCCGCGATGGTACCGCCATCGTCCGGTCGCGTGCGCGCCATCGGCGCGACGCGCGCGCCACACCCGCGGGGTGAGCGGTCAGCGGCGCCGACGCAGCCAGGCGTCGATCTCGTCGACCAGCGCCGGCGCGCCCAGCGGGCGCAGCTGATCGCGGGCCGCGATCGCCAGCGCGCGGGCCCGGGCGCGGTCGCCCTTGGTCGCGACCAGCGCCTTGGCCAGCGACCACCGCATCAGCGCCAGGTTGTAGGGCTCGGTGGCGGCCGGCGCGTCGCGCACCGCCTGCTCGAGCAGCGGCACCGCCTCGGCGGTGCGGCCGTGGTAGCTCAACGCGATCGCCAGCGCGGCGCGGGCGGCGATCGCCCGCGGGCTGCGCAGCTGATCGAGCAGGCCGATCGCCTTCTCCAGCATGGGCAGCCCCTGGTCGAGGTCGACCGACGCCAGGAGCTGGCCGTAGCCGAGGAGCACGATCGCGAGCTCGAGCGAGGCCGGGCCGCCGCTGGCGGTGGCCAGCTCGACCGCGCGGTCGAAGTGCGCGCGCATCGCGGGCAGATCGTGGCGAGCCAGCGCCAGCTCGCCCAGGCGCGTCTGCAGGTTGCGCTCGATCAGGCGGCGCACCGGGCTGTCGCTGGCGGCGGCGATCGCGGCGGCCTCGGCCAGCATCGCCGCCTGCTTGGCCGGATCGGGCTCGAAGTCGGCGAGGTCGCCCAGGCTCTCGGCGTACTTGATGTGGGCCTTGCCGAACGCGGCGACCCGCAGGTCCATCGCCGCCTGGTACGTGGCGCGCGCGCCGTCGAGGTCGCCGCGCTGCTGCGCGACGATCGCCTGGGTGCGCAGGTAATCGGCGATCGCCGGGTGGCCGTCGCCGGCGAGCGCGCGGCGATCGGCGATGGCCTCGGCGGCCAGCGCGTCGACCAGGTCGAACTTGCCGGCCGGCACCACCGCCTCGATCACGCAGTCGCGCGCGGCGATGACGTCGCGCGGATCGGCGGCCGGCGCGGCGCGCAGCTCGTCGAGCACCGCCCGACACTCGGCCTCGCCGTCGGCGAGGCGCTGCAGCCGCACCAGCGCGCGCCCGTGGCGGCTGCGCAGCCGCAGCCCGAGCAGCGGATCGCCGGTGGCCGCGGCCAGCGCCGCGGCGATCTCGGTGTACGCGGCCACCGCGTCGGCCTGGCGATCGAACGCCGCCACCTGAACCAGCGCGGTCCACGCGATGGCCGCCGCGCGCTCGAGGTGGTGCGCCACCGCCAGCGCCGCGGCCTCGCGCAGCAGCGGGCCGGCCGGCTCGAGCCGCGCCTGCGCCACCTCGCCGCGCAGGATGCGCGCCGCGACCTGGCTCGGCGCCCACGCCACGGCGTCGGCGTCGACGATCAGCGCCGCCAGCTCGCCGTCGAGGTCGCGCAGCAGGCCGGCGTCGGCGCGCACCTTCAGCGCGGCCAGGCGCTCGTCGAGCCGGGCCACCGCGGGCGCCTGCGCCGCCGTCGGCGCGCCCACCGCGCCCAGCACCTGGGCGTCGGCGCAGTCGGTCAGCGCGGGCAGCCCGTCGACGATCGCCACCGCGTTGTCGACCAGCTCGGCGCGGGGTGCGGTGGCCAGCGCGCCGGCGACCGTGCGCACGGCGACCAGCGCGCGATCCAGGCACTGCCGCCGCGCCGCCGCCAGCGGATCGGCCGGGCCGGCCGCGCACCCGTCGCCGGCGAGCGCCCGCCAGCGCGCGGCGTAGCGGTCGAGCGCCGCGGTCGTGGTGGCCGCGGTGGTCGCGGCGTAGCTGCGGCCGGTGGCGGCGAAGCCGGCGGCGACCGCCTGGGCCTGGGCCGGCGACCACGCGGTCGCGACGCGCGCGTCGAGCTGCGCCGGGCACGCCGGCGCGCCGCCGCGATCGCCGACCGCCATCAGCACCGCGGCGCCGGCGCCCAGCGTCGCGACCGCCGCCAGCGCGATCACCGCGAGCCGGTACGGCGAGCGCGGCTCGAGCTCGGCCAGGAGCGCGGCCATCGTCGGCCAGCGCGCCGCGGGCTCGCGGGCCAGGCCGCGGGTCAGCGCGCGCACGATCCGCCGCGGCACCTTGTGCCCGCCCGGCGGTGGCACCAGCGCGCCCTCGCCGATCAGCGCCATGTACTCGAACGGCGAGGTCACGTCGCCGCGATCGCGCGGGACGAACGGGTGGCGGCCGAACAGCCCCTGCCACAGCGCGACGCAGAACCCGAACTGATCGCTGGCCGCGGTCGCGCGCCGCCCGGCGTGCTGCTCGGGCGCCATGTACGCCGGCGTGCCGATCACCGCGCCAGCGGCGGTGACATCGGTCGACAGCGCGCCGCCGGTGGCGCCGCCGCGCGCCGGCGCCCCGCCGCCGCTCACCTCGACGCTGGCGTCGTCGGCCGCGCGGGCCACGCCGAAGTCGGTGACCGCGACGTGGCCGGCGCGATCGATCAGCACGTTGGCCGGCTTCACGTCGCGGTGGATCAGGCCGGCGGCGTGGGCCGCCGCCAGGCCGCGCCCGGCGGCGACGTACAGGCGCACCACCTCGTCCCAGCGGGGCTGGGCCCGGGCCAGGTGCGCGCCCAGCGTCTCGCCCTCGACGAACTGCATCGCCAGGAACACCCGCCCGTCGGCCTCGCCCACCTCGTAGACCGCGACCACGTTGGGGTGGGCCAGCTTGGCCAGGGCCTGGGCCTCGCGCACCAGCCGGGTCGCCGCGTCGTTGCCGTGGCGGTGCCGCGGCAGCACCTTGATCGCGACCCGGCGATCGAGCCGCGGATCGTGGGCGGCGTAGACCTCGCCCATCCCGCCGGCGCCGACCTTGCGCTCGACGATGAACGGCCCGATCGCCGCGCCCGGGACCAGCGCCGGCGCGCCGACCGGCGCGGCGGGTTCGCCGGGCGCGCCGACGCCCGGCAGGGTGCCACCGCCGGCCAGCTCGGTGGCCGCGAGGGCCGCCGCGGGCGGCCGCGGGGCGTCAGTCACGGGGCCACCTCGAACGGACACCGGTGCATGCGCAGGTCGCGCAGTGTAGCGGCCGGGCCCCCGCGCGCGCCATCGCGACGCGAAACTCTCGGCGGTGGGTTGCCTGACCGCGGGCGCCCGTCGACAATCGCCGCAGGGAGGCTCCATGCGTACGTCTTTCACAGTGCTCGCGGGTGTGTGCGTCGCGCTCGCCACCGGCTGTCCGCCGCAGAAGGGCGCCGGCGGCCCCGGCGGCGGATCGCGGATCGATCCCGGCGCGTGCGGCGATCTGTCGACCGACAAGGTGACCCGCAAGCTGCACGCGTTCCTCGCGGCCTCCGCCGATCTCGATCGCGCCACCGCCGAGCTCGAGACCTCGGTCCACGACGCGTGCGTGCGGATGGCGGTCGAGCTCGGCGTCGCCACCGATGGCGACACCCGCACGGTGTGTAAGCGCGCCACCGACGAGCTGCAGGCGAACCTGCAGGTCTCGGTGAGCCAGGAGCAGCGGCTGGTGACGCGCTACGTGCCGCCGGTGTGCACCTCGCAGATCGAGTTCACCGCGGGGCTGGTCGCCGAGTGCGAGGCCTCGGTGGCCGCCGACGTCTCGGTGCGGTGCGAGGGCACGTGCAGCGGCACCTGCAACGGCGCGTGCGCCGGCACCTGCGCCGCCAGCGGCGGCGACGGCCAGTGCGCGGGCGCGTGCAACGGCACCTGCAACGGCAGCTGCTCGGGCAGCTGCGCGGGCTACGCCTCGGTCGACGCCTCGGTGGAGTGCCGCGCGTCGGCCGAGATCCAGACGTCGGTCCACACCGAGTGCAGCGAGCCGCAGGTCGAGGTGGTCAGCGAGACCGTCACCGTCGTCGACGACAGCAAGTTCCAGCGCGCGACCGCCGCGATCAAGGCCGGCATGCCGACCCTGCTCAAGGTCGGCGCCCGGGCCGAGCTGGTCGGCAAGGCGCTGGTCAACTGGGTCGCCACTGGCGCCAGCCTGGTGAAGTCGTCGGGGCAGCTGATCGGCAACCTCGGCGAGCGCGGCGTCTGCGTCGCCGGGCAGCTTGCGGCGACGGTCGCGGCGGCGGCGCAGATCGAGGCGCGCATCGAGGTGTCGATCGAGGTGTCGGCGTCGGTGCAGGCGTCGGCGGGCGGACAGGCGAGGTAGCCCCGGGGCCGCGGACGCGGCCGCGGACGCGAACCTGGGGGTGCGACAGGCGTGGGGGCTTTCGGGCCCCAGTGGCGCGGAGATGGCGGGCGGGGCCGGGGTCAGGTGACCCTGCGGGGTGTGTCGGCCCAGATCGGGGGAGCAGCCCCACCCTCGCATGGTGGGGACGGCGATCTCCGCGACGGAAGTTCGATGACTTGTCCCGCTTCGGGGTAGGCCCACGGGTTGCTAGCGTTGGTCAATCGTGGCCGGGACTTCCACGCTTGCGCCAGCACCTGGGGACGAGACGGTGGCCAACCGCCGTCGCGCCGCCGGGGGCCGCTACATCCTGGGCGAGCTCCTGGGCCGCGGCGGCATGGCCGAGGTGTTCGCCGGCCGCGCGCTGGGCAGCCTCGGCTTTCAGAAGCCGGTGGCGATCAAGCGCCTGTTGCCCTCGCTGGCCCAGGACGAGGAGTTCGTCGGCCGCCTGGTCGACGAGGCCAAGCTGCTGGTCGGGCTGTCGCACGCCAACGTGATCAGCGTGCTCGATCTGGTGCGCGAGAGCGACGACGTGTTCCTGGTGATGGAGTTCGTCGACGGGCCGAGCCTGCGCCAGCTGCTCGGCGCCTACGCCAGCACCGACCGCGGGCCGCTGCCGCTGCCGCTGGTCGCGTACATCGTGCAGGCGGCGTGCGCCGGCCTCGAGTACGCCCACGCGCGCCCGACCGGCGCGATCATCCACGCCGACGTCAGCCCCTCGAACCTGCTGCTCACCACCACCGGCGAGGTCAAGGTCGCCGACTTCGGCATCGCGCGCCGCGAGGGCATCGCCACCGCCGTCGAGGGCAAGTGGGCGTACATGCCGCCCGAGCAGGCCGCCGGCGCGCCGCTGTCGAACAAGAGCGATGAGTTCGCGCTCGGCGTGTGCCTGTACGAGCTGCTCACCGGGGTGCACCCGTTCGCGCGCCGGGTCACCGAGCACGGCCGCGACGAGGCCGCGCTGTCCCAGGTGCGGCGGCCCCGCGAGCTGCGCCCCGAGATCCCGCCGGCCCTCGAGGCCGCGTGCCTGCGCGCGATGTCGCCCGATCCGGCCCAGCGCTTCCCGCGGCTGGCGCAGCTCGCCGACGCCCTGTCCGAGGTGCGCTTCCAGATGGGCTGGCGCGACGGCGCGCCCGAGCTCGCGGCGCTGATCGGTGAGCTGGCCGGCATGGCGCGGCCGGCGCCGCCCGACGCGATGCAGCTGATGGCGCGGGCCTCGGCTGGCCGCACGCAGGTCACCGCGCAGCCGCTCACGATCATCACCCGCTCGCTGATCAGCGCCGTCGAGACCGACTCGCAGCTGCGCGCGCTCGCCGCCGAGGCCAGCGCGCTGGGCGCGACGACGCCCCACGCGTGGACGGTCAACCGCAAGCAGGCCGCGCGCCGCCGGCGGACCTGGGCCGTCGCCGCCGCGATCCTGGGCAGCGCGGTGGTCGCCGGCGCGATCGCCGCGGTGGTCATCGCGCAGGCCGGCGATCGCGGCGTCGATCCGTCGCTCGCGCACGCGACGCCGGCGCCGATCGCGGCCGCCGCGCCGCCCGCCGCCACGCCCGCGGTCGCCCGCCCGCTCGAGGTCGCGCCCGCGGCGCCGATCCCCGCGGCGCCGGTCGCGCCCGCCCCGGCGCTGCCGCCGCCGCCCACCGACGCCACCGACGCCGCCCCCGACGTCGCGCCGCCACCGTCCCGCCCGTCGCCGCCGTCCCGCCCCCGCCCGTCCCGCGGCGAGCCCCGCGCCGCCGCTGGCGACGTCGGCGTGGTCAGCGTCAACGCGGTGCCCTGGGCCTACGTCACCGTCAACGGCAAGCGCCAGGTCACGCCGGCCACGCTCCGCCTGCCGCCGGGCTCGTACACGCTCAGCTTCGAGAACCCCGACCTCGGCGCGAAGACCACCCGGTTCATCACCGTGAAGGCCGGCGACAACCGCCCGGTGCGGGTGAGGTTCCAGCCGTGACCGCCCGCCGCGCGCTCAGGGTCGGCGCGATCGTCGGGGTGCTCGTCGGCCTGCTCGCCGCGGCGCCGGCGGCCCACGCCCAGCCCGCCGACGACTCCGACGGCGTGATCGTCGTCAACGGCGGCGCCAGCGCCGACGAGCTGGCCAAGCTGCGCAAGCGGATCGAGGCGCTCGGCGTGCTGCAGCCGACCTCGGCCGCGGTGTCGGCCGCGCTCGAGAACGAGCCGCCCTACGACCTGCAGCCGATCAAGGACGCCTACGCCAGCTTCGAGTTCGATCGCGCCGACGAGCTGATCGAGGTGGCGCTGGGCGAGCTGTTCGCCAACGGCGCGCCCGACCAGATGGCGGCCGGCGCCGGCGAGCTGTTGTACTGGCGCGGCCTGGTCGCCGACAACGCCGACCGCGGCGACGACGCGCTGGCCTGGTTCGCGGCCGCGTTCCAGATCGCGCCGGACCTCGAGATCGATCGCGGCACCACCTCGCCGCGGGTGCGCGGGCTGATCGACAGCGCGCGCGGCAGCCGGCCCAAGCCCCGCACGCTGTACATCGACGCCACGGCGATCGAGCCGGGCAGCGCCGAGCTGATGGTCGACGGCGGCGAGCCCGCGCCGCTGGCCGAGCAGGTCGACCTGGCGATCGGCTACCACCTGGTCGTCGTCACCGCGCGCAAGAAGAAGCCGTTCGCCGCGCTGGTCGACATCCGCGCCGCGCGCGACAACGGCCTCGAGGTCGTGCTCGACGACGAGGACGACGTCAGCCGGGCCCGCCGGCTGCGGCTCGAGACGCTCGACGCGCGCACCACCGAGGATCGGCTCAAGCGCGCCCGGCGGCTGGCCAAGCTGACCGGCGCCCGCCGGTTCCTGGTCATCGAGGGCGACACCGATCCGCGGGTGCGGGTCTACGACGCCGTGGCCGACACCGAGTCGGCGCCGATGGCGCTCAAGCGGGCCACCCAGCCCAGCGTGCTGGCCGCGCTGCTCGGCGTCGACGCCGGCGCGCTCGGCACCGATCCGCCGCCCTGGTACAAGCGCTGGTACGTGTGGGCGGCGGTCGGCGCGGTGGTGGCCGGCGGCTCGGTCGGCCTGTACGCGTACTCGCAGCGCGAGCCCACCCGGATCACGGGGTTCTGATGCGCGCGCGCTGGCTGCCGTTGATCGCGCTGGCCGCCTGCGAGCCCACGCTCGAGCTGTCGATGATCGCCGATCCGCTCACCGCCGACTCGACCGCCGACCTGTCGTGCGTGCGGTCGGTGTCGGTGTGGGCCTACGGCGCGCCCGACCTCGCCGGCAACGCCGACTTCGCGACCGACTGCGCCGGCATCGCCGCGCCCGGGGTGCGCACGATCGCCGACCTGCCGGTGTCGGCCGGGGTGTCGCTGGCGATCCCCGCGCGCCTCACCTCGTTCTACGCCGGCGGCATCGACGGCACCGCCGGCGACTGCAGCGGCTGGCCGGTGTTCGGCGCGATGACGTTCTACCAGGGCGGCGACCACGTCCAGCTCGAGGCCCGGCCGCTGCTCGACTGCGCCGATCGCGTGGCCGCGCCGCCGCCGGTGAAGATGATCGACTTCATGACGCTGATGCGCGATCACACCTGCGCCGCGCCCGCCGACGCGACGACGATGCGCGGCTGGCTGGGCGTGCTCGCCGATTTCGGCGACGCGATCGGCATGGCCTACGCCGGCGCCGAGTTCCCGTTCACCGCCGCCGGCACCGCCGCGGTCCCGACGATCTACCGCCGCACCGTCGGCAAGGCCTGCATCGCGGTCGAGGCCTACGACGACACCGGCCGCTACCAGGCCAGCTGCGTCTACCCCGATCAGCCCAGCCCGTGCGGCGGCGGCGAGGTGATCTACCCGTTCGCCTCGGCGGCGGTGCTCGACGACTCGACCGACCCGACGATGCTCGACAACCGCGGCGGCGCGGTGGTGGTGCTGGTGGTCGACGCCCAGCGCGCCCCGATCGCCAACGCCAGCGTCACCGGCGTCGACGCCGCCCGCGCCGACCTGGTCTACACCCGGATGAGCGGCGCCAACCTGACCGCGAGCGGCGCCACCGCCACCGACGCCAGCGGCACGTTCATCGTCTACACCGGCGCGCCCACCACGGTGACCATCACCGCCGGCACCCGCAGCCGCACGGTCGTGCTGGGGGCGCTGGTCGACTTCCGGCCGGTGCCGGCGGTCGTGGTGCTGTAGCCCGGCGGCGACGCGGCCCGCGGCACCGCGGGCGCCGCGAGGGTACACTCGCCGTGATCGTGCCGCGCGCCCGCCTCCCCACCGCCCTCGCCGCCCTCGCGCCGCTCGCGCTGGCCGCCTGCGACGACGCGATCGACGTCCGGCTGATCGCGCCGGCCGGCGAGTCGGCGCGGCCGGTCGACTACGCCTGCGTCAACCGGGTCGAGGTCGTCCTGTACTCCAACCTGCCCGACCGCGTGCAGTGCGTGCCCATCGCGCCCGGGCGGGTCGACACGCTGCGCGACCACCACCTCAGCGGCCTGCTCGACCTCGACCTGCCGGCCGGCTTCGCCGCGATCGACGTGCGCGGCGTGCGCTCCGACGACGACGGCTGCGCCGCCGACACCGTGTTCCACGGCGAGGGCTACTACGGCGGCGGCTGGACCGTCGACGTGCCGCTGACCCACGCGCTCGACTGCCGCGACTTCACCACCAGCCCGACCGCGGCCCAGCTGCTCGACCTGGCCAAGCTCGAGGCCGGCGCCGCCGATCGCTGCGCGCCGCCGGCCAACGCCAGCGGCTACCAGGTGTTCCTGCAGCACCAGTACCCCTACGACCTCAGCGGCGACCTGGTGCCGAGCGCCGATCGGCCGCTGGGCGCGGTGCCGGTGTCGGCCGCCGGCACCGCGACCTTGGCCGGCCCGCACTTCACCGGCGCGGTCGACGCCAGCTGCATGACGCTGGGCACCGGCGTCGCGCCGGCCGGCGCGCAGCTGGTCACGACCTGCGTCGACGCCGGCGCCCCGACGCTGTGCGCGCCGGCGGGCGCCGTCGAGCTGATCGCGATCACGCCGGCGATGTTCGCGTCGTTCGCCACCGCCCAGACCGTCGGCGCCGCGCTGTCGATCGGGCTGGTGTGGGACAGCGCCACCCGGCGGCCGCTGGCCGGCGCGACGATCACGCCGGTCGCCGGCAGCAACACGTTCGGCTTCCGCTACTTCGACTACGCCGCCGGCGCGGTCACGATGTCGGCCGCCACCGCCACCACCGCGGCGGGCCTGTTCGCGCTCGAGATCGGCGCGCCGACGCTGGTCGAGGTGCGCGCGCCCGGCCGCCCGACCCGCCGGGTCGCGCTGGCCGCCGGCAGCGATCAGGTGCCCGGCGTGCAGTCGATCCCGATGTAGCGCGCCGCTACTCGTCGGCGGCGGTCGCCGCCGGCTCGTCGGACAGCCCCAGCCGGCGCATCATCTTGTAGATCGACATGCGATCGATGCCGGCGGCCCGCGCCGCGGCCGAGATGTTGCCGTCGTGCAGCTCGAGCAAGGTCTCGAGGTAGCGGCGATCGAACTCGTCGACCAGCTTCTGCTTCGCCACCTTGAACGGCGTCGTGACGTCGATCGTCGCCCAGTCGCCGCCGTGCTGGGTGGCGGCGTGGGGCTCGACCGCCAGCGCCGGGTGGTGCGGCAACAGCGCCGCGCGCTCGACCGCGTTCTTGAGCTCGCGGACGTTGCCGGGCCAGGCGTGGCGCGCGGCCCGCTCCATGAAGTCGGCCGGCAGCGCCGCCAGCTCGACGCCGTCGAGCTGGCGCAGGAACGCCGCCACCAAGAGTGGCAGGTCGTCCTTGCGCTCGCGCAGCGGCGGGATGGTCAGCTTGGCCACGGCCAGCCGGTAGTACAGGTCGGCGCGGAAGCTGCCGCGGTTGACCTCGACCGCGAGGTCGCGGTTGGTCGCCGCGACGATGCGCACGTCGCAGGTGATCGTGCGGGTCGAGCCGATCCGGCGGATCCGCCGGGTCTCGACCGCGCGCAGGAGCTTGCTCTGCACGTCGAGCGGCAGCTCGCCGACCTCGTCGAGGAACAGCGTGCCGCCGTGGGCCGCCTCGAACACGCCCATCGTCGCCTTGCCGGCGCCGGTGAACGAGCCCTGCTCGTGGCCGAAGATCTGATCCTCGAACAGCTGCTCGGGGATCGCCGAGCAGTCCAGCACCTGGAACGGGCCGGCGGCGCGCGGCGAGCGCTGGTGGATCGCGTCGGCCACCAGCTCCTTGCCGGTGCCGGTCTCGGCCTGGATCAGCACGGTCGCGTCGGACGCCGCGAACCGCTCGATCAGCTCGAACAGGTGGCGCATCGCCGGCGCGCCGCCGATCAGCCCGCCCAGCCGCGGCTCGGTCCACAGCGGCAGCGCCACCGTGTCGGGCAACGGCGTGAACACCACCGCGCTCTTGCCGATCGCGATCGTCGCGCCGGGCGGGATGAACGCCTCGACCACCCGCACGCCCTTGACGTGGGTGCCGTTGGTCGACTCGAGGTCGCGCAGCCGGTAGCCCTCGGGCTGGAGCCGCAGCTCGCAGTGCAGCCCCGACACCTTGGGGTCGGTCAGCGTCAGGTCGGCGCCGACCCGGCCGAGCAAGATCGTCGGCTGCGCGAACTCGAGAACCAGCCCGGCGTCGGGGCCGCTGACCACCTCGAGGCGGCAGCGCCGCACCGCCAGGCCCGGCAGCCCGGCCTGGTGCGAGGTGACCCAGGTCGGGCTCTCGACGTCACTGCTCACGGTCGGCTCCGGCGGGGTACATCGCGCCGACGGTATCATCGGCCGGCGCTCGCGCGCGCCGGCGCGGCGGCCAGCCGGACGCTGGCGCTGGCGCCGACCCGGCCGTCGTCGGGCGACAGCCCGGCGTCGTCGATGTCGGCCACGCCCACCGCGAACTGCAGCGGCGCCTCGAGGTCGGCCGACAGATCGATCACCTTGGCCCGCAGCGGCCGCTCGACGCCGTCGAGCGTCACCACCACCTCGGCGCCGACCGCGAACTCGGCGCGGTGGCCGCGCGGCACCTCGAACCGCACCTGCAGGTCGGCGGGGTCGAACACCCGCGCCACCCGGGTGCCGCGCGCGGCCACCTCGCCCGGCTTGACCTTGATCATCGTCACGACGCCGTCCATCGGCGCCTTGATCTCGGCCTTGGCCAGCTGCTCGGTCAGCTCCTTGACCTGCGCCTCGGAGCTGCGGGCGCTGGCGAACGCGGCGCCGGCCGCCGCGCCCGAGCTCGACACCGACGCGCGCGCCGCCGCCACCGCCTGCCGCGACTGGGCGCCGCTGCGGTACAGCCGGTCCTCGGTGGCGAGCTGGCGCCGGGCCTCGGCCACGCCGATCGAGGCGCGGGCCGCCTCGGCGCGGGCGGCGTTGGCGGCCTGGCGCGCGCTCTCGACCCGCTGCCGCAGCTGGCTGTCGTCGAGGCGCGCCAGCACCTGGCCGGCGCTGACCCGCTGGCCGCCGCGCACCAGCACGTCCTCGACGCGGCCCTCGAACTCGGCCGCGACCACCTGGCTCTCGGCCGAGGTGATCACGCCGGCCAGCACCACCGGCGCCGGCGGCGGCGCCGCCTGGACCCCGCGCTGTGCGGCGAACGGGTCGGCGCCGACCGGATCACGCGCGCCGCCGCCGCAGGCGACGACGGCCAGCACGGCAACGACCAGGGACGAACTACGAAGCCTTGGCGACATGGTGGATCTCCGCGGGAGTCTCGGACGCCTTGAGCAGGGCGTGGTACAGGCCGCGCCGGGCGACCAGCTCGTGGTGGGTGCCGCGCTCGACGATCTTGCCCTTGTCCATCACGACGATCAGATCGGCGTTGCGCACGGTCGACAGCCGGTGGGCGACGGTGACGCGGGTCGAGCGCAGCCGCTCGAGGTTGGCGATGACGTTGGCCTCGATCTGGTTGTCGAGCGCCGAGGTGGCCTCGTCGAGCAGCATCACGCTGGGGTTGCGCAGCACCGCGCGGGCGATCGCCACCCGCTGGCGCTGGCCGCCCGACAGCGAGCCGCCGCCGTCGGACACCACCGTGTCGTAGCCCATCGGCATCGCGGCGACGTCGTCGTGCAGGCACGCCACCCGGGCCGCGCTGGCCACCCGCTCGATCGGCGCGCCGGGCACGGTCAGCGCGATGTTCTCGCGCACGCTGGCGCCGAAGATGAACGGGTGCTGCGGCACGATGCCGATCTGCTGGCGCACCGCGCGCAGGTCGAGCGAGGCCAGCGGCTTGTCGTCGTAGACGATCTCGCCGGCGCTCGGCTGGTGCAGCCCGGCCAGCAGCGACAGCAGCGTGGTCTTGCCCGAGCCCGACGGGCCGACCAGCGCCACCGCGGCGCCGGCCGGGATGTCGAGGTCGACGCCGTCGACCACCAGCGGCGCCTGCTCGCCGTAGCGGAACGACACCCCGCGCACCCGCAGGTTGCCGCGCAGCGCCGGCGGCTGCGCCACCTGGTCGCGCGCCTGCTCGAGCTGGGTCTGCAGCACGTCGTCGATGCGCTCCATGTGGCCGCGCACGAGCTGCAGCTCCAGCGCCGACGACACCAGCGCGCTGAGCGGGTCGAACAGGCTGGCCGCCAGCGAGTTCATCGCCAGCATCGTGCCCAGGCTCATCTGGCCCTTCATCACCGCGGTCGCGCCGACGGTCAGGATCAGGAGCGGCGCCAGCGACGCGATCGCGCCGCGCACCGCGTCGACGTAGGCCTGCATCCGCACCCGGCGGATCGTCACGTTGAGCTGGTCGGTGTAGAGGTTGCTCCACTTCTCGACCGCCTGCTGCTCGGCGCCGGCGCACTTGAGCGTCTCCATGCCACCCAGCATCTGGATCATGTAGCCGTGCTCCTTGGCCTGCTTGTCGAGGCTGGCCGCCAGGAGCCGGTGGTTGGCCGGCCGCGCCGCCAGGAACACCAGCGCCTCGGTCAAGGACAGCGCGATCGCGATCACGCCCAGCGTCGCGTTGACCCAGAAGATGATGACCGCGTAGGTCAGCACGAAGACGCCGTCGATCACCGCCGACATGCTCTTCGACGTCACGATCTCGCGGACCGTGCCGTTGGAGTCGACCCGCTGCATCAGATCGCCGGTCGAGCGCCGCTGGAAGAACGAGAACGGCAGGCTGACCATGTGGTCGAGGAACGACAGCGTCATCCGGGTGTCGAGCGCCATCCGCAGGTGCAACAGCAGGTGGGCGCGCAGGATGCCGACCACCGCGTTGAACACCACCATCCCGCCGATCGACGCCAGCACGACGTACAGGAGCGAGTAGTCCGAGCGCGGGACCACCTTGTCGATGATCATGCCGGTGAGCAGCGGCAGCACCAGCGCCACCAGCCGCAGCACCATCGACATGACGATCACGCGGGTGAAGATCGTCCGCTCGCTGAGCAGCTCCTTGACGTAGCGACCCAGCCGCCCCTTGGCCGGCTGCGCCTTGGTGAAGCGCGCGGTGGGCGACAGGTCGAGCGCGACGCCGGTGAACTGCTTGCCGAAGTCGGCGAGCTTGACGTCGCGCGGGCCGACCGCCGGGTCGACGATGCGCACGCCGCCCTTGACCAGGCGATCGAAGACGACGAAGTGGTTGAACTCCCAGTGCAGGATGCAGCCGCGCGGCAGCATCGGCAGCTGCTCGAGGTCGACCTTGATCGCGCGGCCCTGCAGCCCGTAGCGATCGGCGGTCTCGAGGATGGCCTTGGCCGACACGCCGTCGCGGCCGATGCCCATCGCGTCGCGGACCTCGGCCAGCCGCGCGGCCTTGCCGTGGAACGCCATCACCATCGTCAGCGACGCCGCGCCGCAGTCGGTCCACTGCATCTGCTGCACGAACGGGATCGAGCGCGGGCCGCCGCTGAGCCCGAGCCGCGCCAGCGCCGGGAAGCGATCGACCAGCGACGACGAGGAGGTGGAGGAGGTGGTGGTGGGCATGGGGTCCTAGGTCTGGCGGGGGAGCAGACGGGGTCTCGCGTCTCGGGTGGGGGCCCCTGCGGGGGCATGACCCCGCAGGGGGAGGGCTTGGCGACAAGCCCTCCCAGCGTCAGTAGATCGCCTTCTCGAGGGCGGGGATCAGGGTGACCAGGAACGGCTTGCTCTCGACCTTCACCTCGCCGGTGCCGCGCAGGCCGTTGTGGAAGTGGTAGGTGTGGTGCTGCGCCTGGAAGGTG
Organism: Myxococcales bacterium; assembly: GCA_016707895.1. Lineage (GTDB taxonomy): Bacteria > Myxococcota_A > Polyangia > Haliangiales > Haliangiaceae > UBA2376. The sequence goes on from JADJGV010000013.1 coordinate 25,213, forward strand.
CGCCGCGGCAGCCGCGCCTTGACCAGCACCCAGGCGCCGTTGCCGCCGACCAGGTCGGCGAACTGCGTGCCCAGCGTGCGGCGCGCGTCGTCGGGCCCGAGCACCTCGGAGCCGACCTCGGTGATGACCACGCGCTCGCGCGGCTTGATGAACCCGCGCAGCTCGACCTGCAACGTCATGCCGACCCGCAGCCGCGGCCGGTCCTGGCCCGGCAACAGCGCCACCACCACCGGGTCGGCGCCCTCGGGCACGATCGTCAGCAGCCGATCGCCCGGCATCAGGTTCTGGCCGGTGCGGACGCGCACGTCGGACACCACGCCGCCCTCGGGCGCGCGCACCGTGCGCGCCTCGACCACCGCCCGGGCGCGATCGCGCTTGGCGCTGGCGGCGGCCAGCGCCTGCTTGGCGCCGTCGTCGCTGTCGAGCAGGAACGTGGTCAGCGCGTTCTGGTACTCCTGCGCGGTCTGGCTCAGCTCGGCCTGCTCCTGCACCGAGTACAGGTGGGCCAGCTCCTGGCCGGCCGCGACCCGATCGCCGGGGTTCACCGCGATGTGCTCGACGGTGCCCTGGGCCGGCGCGGTGACGTCGTGGCCGTCGACGGTGATCACCACCGGGCCGGTCGAGTAGGTCGGCACCTTGGCCCACACCGCGAAGCCCAGCGCCGCCACCACCAGCGCGCACGCCACCGGGTAGGCGCGGCGCACCCAGCGCGGCGACAGGTTGATCAGCGCGCCCTCGCTGCCGCGGCTGCGGTGGCTCTCGAGCGCCTCGGGGCGGAACAGCGACTTCGCGTCGGCCGCGGCCTCCCGGCTCTTGACCGCGTGGGCGCCGAGCAGCTGGTGCACCAGCCCCGCGCACTCGCGCGCGACCAGCATCGCGACCGCGCGCTCGACCGCGCCGAACGCGGCCAGGCGCTCGTGGCGGGTGAGGATGATCAGCGCGACCGTGCGGCCGGCGGCGACGATCGGCTGCACCAGCACGTGGCCGTTGGCCACCTGGCAGCCGGCGGCGGCGATCTGCGCGAGGATCGCGTCGCCGGGCCCGCCGTCGCCCTGATCGGCCAGCGCCCACGGCTGGCCGTCGTCGCCGACGAAGCGCGACATCGCCACCGTGGCGTCGGTGAGCTCGGCGAGCCCGACCCGCAGCACGCGATCGGCGGCGAGCAGCTCGGTCTGCAGCGCCAGCCGGCGGACCAGGCCGTAGACCGGCGTCGCCAGCTCGGCGGGCAGCTCGATCGCGGGCGCGGCGGGCGCGGCCGCGGCCGGCGCGGGCGGCGCGGGCGCCGGGGCCGCGGGGGGCGGCGACACCACCCGCGCGGCCGCGCGGCCGGCAGCGGCCGCGCGCGCGACACCTCGGGGACCGGCGTGCCGCGCGACCGCGAGGCCGCCCGGGTCGGGGCCTCGTCCCACGGCGACGGCGTCGGCATGCGCGCCGGCCGCGTCGCCGGCTCGAAGCCGGGATCGGTCGCCGGCTCGTCGAGGGCCTCGGTGGTCGGGCGGGCGCGCGGCGGCGCGACCGCGCGCGAGGCGACCGCCGGCGCGGCCACGGCGCGGCGGATCACGTGGCGCTGCGGGAGGCTCATGGCGGGCAGTAGTGCAACCGCCTCGCCAACCCACGGCGTGGGCGATCGCCTGTCGGTTCGATGGCTTCGCCGCCCGCGGCTGGGGTGCGCGGGCGCGGGTTGCCGACCGAGGTCTACGCGCGGCCCCGGGCCCCCCCCACCGCGGACGCGCAGTTGCGCCCCACCCGGCGTGGCACAGCGGGTGCTGAGGCCACCGCCATGGCGCTGCCGTCGATGCCCACCCTCCTCGCCGTGAGCCTGTGCGCGACCGCGCTGGCGTCCCCTCGCCTGGCCAGCGCCGGGCCGTCGGGCGAGGCGGTGCGCCTCGACGATCTGATCGCCATCGCGGTGCGCGAGAGCGCCGGCCTGGCCCGGACCCGCGCCGACCGCACGATCGCCCACGCCGAGGCGGCCGCCGCCGGCGTCGGCGACGACTGGATCACCACCGCCGAGGTCGGCTGGAACAAGACCGTGGTCGGCGAGGACGTCGCGTACCAGCCGGTGCAGCTGACCGAGGACGCCAAGGTGACCGGCACCGTCGGCCTGGCCAAGCGCGTCCCCACCGGCGGCACGCTGTCGGCCCAGGTCGGGCTGGCCCAGAGCACCCAGCAGTACGATCTGGATCCGCGGTTCGGGCTCGACGCCACCGAGACCCAGCAGGCGGTCGACAACAGCCAGGCGTCGGCGCAGCTGCGGCTGAGCCAGCCGCTGGTGCGCGGGTTCGGCGACGCCGCCAGCGCGCCACGCCGCCGGGCCGAGGCCGCCGCCGAGGGCGCCAACGTCAAGGCCCAGCTCGCCGCCGAGGAGATGATCCGCGATCTGATCGTGAGCTACTGGGAGCTGGCCTACGCCGCCCAGGAGCTGCAGGTGCGCAAGAAGAGCCTCGACCTGGCCGCGGCGCAGTTCGCCACCACCCGCGACGCGCGCCGCGCCGGCACCGTCGCCGAGAGCGCGATGCGCGCGGTCGAGTACCAGCAGGCGGTGCGCGAGGAGGCGCTGCTGCGCGCGCAGGTCGAGGTCGAGGCCCGCTCGCTGGATCTGCGCCGGCTGACCGGCCTCGAGATCACCCGCCGCGAGATCGTGCTGGTGCCCGGCGACCGCTTCGAGCTCGCCGCGGCCGACGTCCGCATCGACGACGCGCTCGATCTGGCGCTGACCGACAACCCGCGGCTGCAGGCGCTGCTGGCCGACAAGCGCGCCGCCGACGTCGACGTGGCGCTGGCCGAGGACGCCGCCCGTCCGCAGGTCGACGTCGGGCTGGCCGCGACCCTGTTCGGCGACGGCGCGTCGAGCGGCGAGGCGGTGGGCGCGCTGGGCGCCGGCGGCGGCTACCAGGTGTCGGCGACGCTGTCGTTCCAGTTCGAGCTGGGCGCGGGGCGCGCCGGCGCCACCACCGCCGCCACCCAGCGCCGCGCCAAGGTGGTGATCGACGCCCAGGATCTGCGGCGGATGATCGAGGTCGAGGTGGTGCAGGCGGTCCACGCGGTCACCGCGGCCCAGCGCCGCGCCGAGCTCGGCGACAAGGCCATCGACGTCGCGGTCGCCACCGTGCAAGCCGAGATCGCCAACTTCAAGGCCGGGCGCAGCACCAACTTCGAGGTGCTGCAGCGCCAGGACGAGCTGGTCGACGCCGAGCTGCGCAAGGCGCGCTCGATCGCCGACCACCACATCGCGGTCGCGCGCCTCGAGTTCCTCACCGGCACGCTGCTGACCCGCTACGGCGTCGCGGTGCGCGCCCCCCGGCGCTGAGCGGCGCGTCGACCGGCGGTGCGAACCGAGGTCGACAAGCCGGCCCGCCCGCACCCACGCCGGCGCCGCCAACCCCGCGGACCGCGGCGACCGACGCGCTGGCACGCCACCTGCTCTAGCTCGAGACGAGCCGCGACGTCCCGCGACGTCCGCCGAAGGAGTCCCGCCCATGCGCACCACCCGCCTCGCCCCGCTCGCCGCCGTGCTCGCCTCCGCGTGCGTCGCGCAGGTCGGCCCCACCGGCGACCGCGGCGATCGCGACACCGGCGACTGCACGCTCGAGCCGTACGCGCTGACCTTGACCACCGAGGCCGACCTGCGCGACATCCCGCGCGGCTGCTTCTCGCTCGACGGCGACCTGGTGATCGAGCGGTCGACGCTGGCCAACCTCGACGCGCTCAAGCAGCTGCGCGACGTCCGCGGCGCGCTGCGGATCGAGGACAACGGCGCGCTCACGACGCTGGCCGGCCTGGCCGACGTGCGGGTCGCGGGCGAGCTGGTGATCGAGGGCAACCCGCGGCTGGCCGACCTGACCGGCCTCGACGGCACTGACGAGCTGACCGCGCTGACCCTGCGCTCGAACCCGGCGCTGCGCGACCTGTCGGGGCTGCGCAACCTGACCGAGATCAGCGGCGACGTGCTGGTGTCGAACAACGCCGCGCTGGCGTCGGTGGCCGGCCTCGACAAGCTCGCGACCGTCCGCGGCGACCTGGTGGTCGAGGTCAACGATCAGCTGACCAGCCTCAGCGGCCTGGGCCGGCTGTCGGCGGTCGGCAGCGTGACCCTCGAGCGCAACCCGCGGCTGCAGTCGGTGGCCGGGCTGTCGGCGCTGACCACCACCGGCCGGGTGCTGATCACCGGCAACGCCGCGCTCGCGTCGCTGACCGGCCTGCAGCTCACCCGCGTCACCGGCGATCTCGATCTCGAGAACAACGGCCTGGTCGGGCTCGGCTCGCTGGCCAACCTCGGCGAGGTCGGCGGCAACCTCATCGTCAGCGCCAACCCGTCGCTCACCGGCATCGACGGCCTGTCGACCGGGCTGGTCGTGAGCGGCAGCCTGCGCATCACCAACAACGGCCGGCTGGCGTCGATCTATGCGCTGTACCTCGGCGCGCGCGCCACCAGCCTGGTCATCACCGGCAACCCGGCGCTGTCGCGGCCGCGGGTCGAGCACATCGAGCTCAACGCGACCCACCAGGCGGCGTTCCCGACGCGGACCATCACCGGCAACGGGACCGCCTCCAGCCCCACCTACGAACCCCACGGCTGATCGCCGCGCCGCCCACGAGGAGACCGCCCATGTCCACGCTTGCGTCCACCCCTGCGTCCACCCGCGCTCGCTCGATCGGTCCTTGGCTCGCCACCGCCGCGCTCGCCGTCGCGCTGGCCGCGCCCACCGCCGCCCACGCCGGCTCCGGCCGGGTCGTCGTGATGCCGTTCGAAGGCCCGGTGCGCCTGGCCGACGACACCCGCGCCGCGATCGTCGATCAGGTCAGCCGCAGCTACGACCTGGTCGCCCCGACCTCGTGGGTCAAGGCCCGCCGCACCGCCGAGGCGCAAGAGCTCGGCGCCAAGGTGTGGGCCCGCGCCGCCAAGAAGGCGAAGGTCGACGCGGTGGTCGAGGGCAAGGTCGTGCGCCGCGGCAAGCAGGCGGCGCTCGAGCTGACGGTGATCGACGCGCACGCCGGCACCGAGGTCGACCACACCGAGATCACGCTGGCCGCCGACGGCCTCGACGAACGCGGCGCCGAGCGCGTCCGCCGCGAGCTGCAGGACCTGCTGGGCTGGGTCGACGGCGTCGCGTCGACGCGCGGGATCGGCGACGCGGATCTGAGCGACCTGGAGGACCTGCGCGACCTCGATGGCGGGGAGCCGGAGGAGCGCGGGCGGGGACGGGATCGGGGACGGGATCGGGATCGGGGACGGGATCGGGGTCGGGATCGGGATCGGGATCGGGATCGGGATCGGGATCGGACTCCGGCTCCGGCTCCGGCTCCGACTCCGGTTCCGGATCCGGTTCCGACTCCGACTCCGGTTCCGACTCCGACTCCGGTTCCGACTCCGGTTCCGACTCCGGATCCGACTCCGATGAGGATGAGGATGTGGACGACGAGCGGCCGCGGCGCGGGGAGGCGATCATGGCGCTGTTCGGCGATGAGGCGGCGGTGACGCCGGCGGAGAGCGAGCGCAAGGCGGCGCGGGCGCGCAAGGGCGCGGCGGGGACGCGGCGGGTCGTGGCCGACGCGAGCGCGGTGGCGTTCGAGCGCAGCCGGACGTTCCTGGGCGGCCCCGACGCGCCGCTCGACTATCCCGGCGGCGCCACCACCGGCCTGGCGCTGGCGGCGGCGATCTACCCGACGTCGCACGATCCGCGCGGCCGGCTGAGCGGCGTGGGCGTGTCGATCGAGTACGCGCGCGGCCTCGGCGCGACCGCGGCGGTCGACATCGGCCAGGAGGCGCCGGTCGACTACGACGTCATCTACCAGGAGTGGGCGGCGGCCGCGCACTACCGCCACCTCACGCCGGGGCTGTCGATCGACGGCGCGGTCGGCTACCGCAGCGTCACCCACGTGCTCGACGTGGTCGACGAGCTCGACGACGTGATCGGCGCCGAGGTCGACGCCCTCGACGGCGAGTTCGGATCGCTGACCGCCGGCGCGCGCCTCGAGTTCGCCGCCAGCCCCACCACCACCATCGGCGTCGGCGCCGAGTACCTCTACGTCACCTCGATCGGCGCCATCTCCGAGACCGCGATGCTCGGCGGCGGCCAGGCGTGGGGCGCCCGCGCCCAGGCCGACCTGCGGATCACCCTGTCGGCATCGGCGTTCGTCCACGCCGCCGCGACCCTGCAGCACTACAGCGTCGACTTCGACGGCAACGGCGACATGGACGCCGACTGGGAGGTCGACAACGTCACCGACTCGTTCCTCGGCGGCCAGCTCGGCCTCGGCATCACCTACTGACCCGCACCGCACCTCACCCCCGCACCCCACCCCAAGGAGCTCCCATGTCCCGCCCCACGTTCACCGCCATCGCCACCACCGATCTCGACGCCGTCACCGGCGGCGCGTCGAGCCGGGCCGCCACCGACGAGCGGCTGCTCGACAAGATGCAGCGCATCACCGTCGCCATCCAGGACGCGGCGACCCAGCAGAGCGCCGCCAAGGCCAACGATCCGATGGGCCAGATCATGCCGATCATGGCCATGAAGATGATGCGCAAGACCTGACCCCCGCTCCGCGAGACGATGCCCGCCCTCCCCACCACCCCCGCTGCGAGAGGCCCCCATGTCGAAGCCCGCCCCCACCTTCCCCACCATCGCCCCGGCCGCGCTCGCGGCCGTCGCCGGCGGCCGGCGCTCCGCGTCGAGCCGCGCCGACCTCGACGACCGCTTGATGGATCGCCTCGACAGCATCGAGAGCGCCGTCAAGGACGTCGGCAAGAGCGCCAACCCCAGCGGCGGCGCGATGAGCCAGCTGATGCCGCTGGTCGCGCTGTCGATGATGAACCAGCCGGCGCAGCCGCAGGCGCCGCAGGTGATCTACGTGCGCCGCCGCCGCTGCTGATCGCGCGCGCTCGGCGACCGCGATGAGTCCTCGCCGCGGCGCGCCCTCGGGCGAGCCGCCCCACCGCCCCACACTCCCCCCTCCCCCGGCGCCGCCACCCCCTCGGCGCGCGCCGTCACCGCGCCGCCGCCTCCCCCCCGGGCCGCGGCGCGGTCGAGGACTCATCGCGGTCGCCGAGCCGCCGCTACTGATCGTAGAGCCGCGCCGCCGCCGCGCGCGCATCGGCCGCCCGCGGCGACGCCGGGAACGCCTGCGCGAACCGGCGGTGCCGCCGCGCCGCCTCGAGCCGATCGCCCGCGCGCTCGCTCGCGACCGCCGCCCAGTACGCGGCGTCCTCGGCGACCGCCGGATCGCCGGCGCGGTCGAAGTGCGCGCGCGCGACCAGCGGCTGCCCGGCGCGCAGCGCCTCCCAGCCGGCGCGGAACGCCGCCACGCCGATCGGCGGCGGGGCCGGCGGCGCGACCGGCTCGCCGCCCGCCTCCACGGCGCGCGGCGCCGGCGTCTCCCGCGGCGGACGCGCCGTCGACGACGCGCTCCGCCGACGCCCGTCGATCGCAGCCCCGCCCGATGGAGCGCCCCCCCGCGGCGCGACCGACGGCGGCGCGACCGACGGCGGCGCGACCGACGGCGGCGCGACCGGCGGCGGCGCGACCGACGGCGGCGGGGCGATCGGCGCGGCCTCCATCGCCGGCGGCGCGATCACCGGGGGCGGGGCCGCCGCGATCGCCGTCGCCCGCGGCGCCACCCCGACCCGCGGCGCCGGCCGCGCCGTCGTCGCCGGCCGCAGCACCTCGACCGCCATCGACCGCCGCGCCGTCACCCGCTGGCGCACCGCCCCCACGCCCGCCGCCGCGCCGGTGACCATCGCCGCCACCACGATGGCCGCCGCCGCGACCCGCCACCGGCCGCGCGGCGACGCCCGCCGCGACGCCGCCGTGTCGCGCTCGGCCTCGGCCAGCACCTCGGCCAGCACCTCGGCGCGCCGGCGCGGCGACGGCGCCGGCAGGCTGGCCAGCGCCGCGCGGATCGCCCGACCGTCGGCGACGATCGCGGCGCACCGCGCGCACCCATCGGCGTGGGCCGCCGCCGTCAGGTCCTCGCCGGCGACCGCCGCCGCCAGCCGCGCCTCGCTCGGGCAGCTCACGGCTCACCGTCCAGCGCGCGCCGCAGCGCCTGCCGCGCCTCGTGCACCCGGCGCCACAGCGTGCCCTCGGGGATGCCCAGCGCCCGCGCCGCGTCGGCGCCGGTCTCCTCGAGCACGTCGATCATCACCACCGCCGCGCGCAGCGGCTCGGGCAGCGCGGCCAGCGCCGCCGGCAGCGCCCGCCGCAGCACCGCGTCGCCGCCGGTCGTGGCGCCGCTCGCGCGATCAGCCACCGCCGCCAGCGCGCGCTTGCGCCGGACCTCGCGCCGCGCGCGATCGAACGCCAGGTGCGCCGCGATGCCGAGCAGCCACGGCCGCGCGTGGGCGCCGCGGAACCGCGCCGCCGCCGCGAACGCCGCCACGAACGTCGCCTGCACCACGTCGTCGACGTCGGCCGCGTCGCTGGCGCGCAGGTGCGCGACGAAGCGGTGCACCACGTCGACGTAGCGCTCGAACAACAGCCCACGCGCCGCGCGATCACCGGCGGCGCACGCCGCGACCAGCCCCGCGTCGCCCAGCGGCTCGTCGGCCGGGGCGCGCAGCGTGATCAGCTGGCCGCGGCGCTCGGTCACAGCGGCGTCGCCAGCCCGACCGCGAGCCCGAGCCAGTGGGTGTCGTTGGTGAAGTCGGTCGCGTCGTGCAGGGCGTCGCCCAGCCCCTCGCGGGTGGTGGTCGCCTCGCCGCGCGCGAACGCGCCCCACCGCCCGCCGAGGTGACGCCCCAGCTCGACGCCGGCGCGCACCTGGTTCACCGCCGCCCAGCGGTAGACCCGCTGACCGCCGAAGCCGAGGTCGAGCTCGGCGCGCACCCGCCACGCCGCCGCGTGCAGCGTCCACGCGCCCTGGATCGCCGCGGACGCCTCGACCATCGCGCGGCGCTCCGTCATCGCGGTGTCGGTGATCGCGGGGACCGACGCCACGCGCAGGTCCGCGGCCAGCCCGACGGTCCACCGGCCGCTGCCGGCCAGCGCCAGCCGACCGCTCGCCATCACGCCGACCGTGTCGTACTCGGCCACCGTGGCGGCGACCTCGACCCAGCGGCGCTGCCAGGCGTCGGTCACCGCGGCCGGCGGGGCGCCGCCGTCGACCGGCCCGCCCGGGTCCGCGGCCATCGCGAACGGCGCGGCCGCGGGCGCCGCGACCGGCGCGCCGGTTGCCGGGCGCTCATCGACCCGCGCCGCCCAGCTGGCCACCAGCACGCCGGCGGCCTCGGCGTCGGGCACGACCCGCTCGAACGCGCGTCCGTCGGCGGCCTGGGCCAGCACGTACAACCCGTCGGCGGTCGGCACCACCCGCACGGTCAACGGCGCGCCGCAGCGCGGCTCCTCGGCCACCCAGCGCGCGATCGCCGCGCGCGCGTCATCGGGCGCCCGCGCGATCTCGACCGCGCACGGGCGCTCGGCGGCGGCGTCATCGGCGCGCGCCGCGGTCCACGAACCGACCGCGGCCACCAGGCACGCGATCCCACAGGCTTGCTTCGTCATCGGATCTCCTTCTCGCCTGGTGGTCGCCACAGCCCCCCGATTCCATCGCGGCCGCGGTCGATTTCGGCCCCCGCCGCCACGCTCTGCCGCGCGCCGCCAGCCTTTGCCAGCCTGGCCGCCAGGCCGCCGCCCGATCACCGCTTGAACGACGGCCGCGGCCGCGACGGCGCCGGCGCGCCGGCCAGCTCGGCGGCGACCTCGGTCGGCAGCGGGAACCAGCGCAGCGCCTCGAAGTCGGCGGTGCGCTCGGCGTCGGTGCACTCCCCCGCCGCCGCCCCCGCGCCGACCGCCGCGACCAGTCGGCGGGCGTCGTCGAGGTAGCCGGCCAGCGCGCTCTCGGGCTCGGTGGCGTGGCGCGAGCGGAACTCCATCCGCCCGGTGCGGTAGGTGACGTCGGCCAGCCGCATCGTCGCGTCGGGCCGGCCGCGGCGGTGCCGCCACAGCCCGGTCTCGGGACAGAACGTGTAGTCGGGCAAGAACTTCCAGCCGTCGGTGGCGATCAGGTGGATCGCGTCGAGCAAGAACTGGAACTGGGTCTCCGACAGGAAGTAGTTGAAGTTGACCCGGACCCAGCCCGGCTTGATGCCCTCGCAGCCGCGCACGATCTCCCGCTCGAACTCCTTCGACGTCGCCAGGTCGATGCCCAGCAGGCGGTGGCCGTAGGGCCCCGCGCACGAGCACCCGCCGCGGGCCTGGATGCCGAACAGATCGTTGAGCAGCGCGACGACGAAGTTGTGGTGCAGGTACGCGTCCTGGTGGCGCACCACGAACGACACGATCGACAGCCGCCACGCGTCCTTGTTGCCGAGGATCAGCAGGTCGGGGTGCCGCGACCACGACGCGATCGCCCGGGTGATGAAGTCGTGCTCGCGGGCGCGGATCGTCTCCCAGCCCACCGCCTCCTTGAGCTGGAACACCAGCCCGGCGCGGATCGACTCGATGATCGCCGGGGTGCCGCCCTCCTCGCGGTGCTCGGGGTCGGCCAGGTAGCGGTGCTCCTCGGGGTTGACGTACTGCACGGTGCCGCCGCCGGGCGTCGCCGGCACCGAGTTGTGGAACAGGTGGCGCTTGGCGATCAGCACGCCGGGCGTGCCCGGGCCGCCGATGAACTTGTGCGGCGACAGGAACACCGCGTCCTTGTAGATCAGGTCGCCGTCGGGCCGGTCGTCGCGCATGTTCATCTCGATGCGGACGTAGGGGGCGGCGGCGGCGAAGTCCCAGAACGCGTACGCGCCGTGGCGGTGCAAGAGCGCGCCGATCGCGCGGGTGTCGGTGCCGATGCCGGTGACGTTGGACGCCGCCGAGAAGCTGCCGATCTTGAGCGGCCGATCGGCGTAGCGCACCAGCTCGTCCTCGAGCTCGGCCAGGTCGATGCGGCCGTCGGCGTCCTCGCCGATCGTGATCACGTCGGCGATCGACTCGCGCCACGGCAGCTCGTTGGAGTGGTGCTCGTAGGGGCCGATGAACACCACCGGCCGGGCCGCCGCCGGGATGTGCTCGGCCAGGCCGTGGCGCGCGTCGAGATCGGCCGGCAGCCGCAGGTTGAGGATGTCGATCAGCTTGTTGATCGCGCCGGTCGCGCCCGAGCCGCAGAAGATCACGACGTCGTCGGGGCCGCCACCCACCGCGGCCTTGATGATCGCCCGGGCCTCCTCGCGGAAGCGGGTGGTCTGGAGGCCGGTGCCCGAGGTCTCGGTGTGGGTGTTGGCGTAGAGCGGCATCACCTGGGTGCGGATGAAGTCCTCGATGAAGCCCAGCGACCGCCCCGACGCGGTGTAGTCGGCGTAGGTCACGCGGCGCGGGCCGTAGGGCCCGTCGAGGGCGGAGTCATCGCCGATGATCGCGCTGCGGATGGTCTCGATCAGGCGGTCGGAGGCGGTCGGCATCGGGGCGTGGTGTATCGCAAAGCCGCCGCGGTCGCGACGGCCATGCGCCGCCGCGCCGCGTCACGCCACCGCGGCGCCCGGCGAGCATATGCTCACCCGATGCGTGGTCTGCTCGTGTCCGCGGCGCTCGCGTCCGTCACCTTCGCCTGCGGCGACGACGGCGCGCCACCCCCGCCCCCCGCCAGCGTGACCGTCGGCGCGGTCACGATCGCCACCGATCCGCTGACCCTGACCATCACCCCGCCGGCCGGCGGCCCGATGGTCCGCGCCGGCTTCGTCGAGATCGCCACCGTCGCCGAGCCCGATCCCGGCCACTACTACGACCCGCGGGTCACCGGCGACGATCCGCTCACCTGGACCCGCCCCGCCCGCGCCACCGCGCTCGACGCCGACGGCTGGCTGGTGCTCGAGGGCGGCGCCCGGCTGCGGCTCACGCCGGGCGACCACGAGCGCGACGCGACGCTGGCGATCGACGCCGGCGCGGTCGGCGGCGCGGTGCTGACCCGGCTGGCGGTGCCGATGGCGCCGGGCGAGCCGTTGTACGGCTTCGGCGAGAGCTTCGGCGGCGCCAACGCCACCGGCCAGGTGCGCGAGGCGCAGTTCCGCCCCGATGACGCCTTCGAGTCGGGGCTCAACGAGGCCCACGTGCCGGTGCCGCTGGCGCTGTGGCCGCGGCGCGGCCTGGGCCTGTTCGTCCGCGATCGCCGGGCCGGCGCGTTCGACCTGGGCGCGACGACGCCCGACGCCGCCACCGCCACCTTCAACCTCCCGGCCCGCGGCCCGCTGGCGTTCGAGCTGTTCGTCGCCGACGCGCCGCTCGACCTGGTGCGCCACTACGTCGCCGCCACCGCGCGGCCCGCGGTGCCGCCGCGCTGGGCCTTCGCCCCGCAGCAGTGGCGCAACGAGCACCGCTCGAGCGCCGAGGTCCAGGACGACGCCCGGCAGATGCGCGCGCTCGGCATCCCCGGCTCGACGATGTGGATCGATAACCCGTGGCAGACCGGCTACAACACGTTCACGTTCGACGAGCAGCGCTTCGTCGGGATCGACGCGCTGCTGGCCGAGCTGCGCGGGCTCGGCTACCGCGTCGTGGTGTGGTCGACGCCGTACCTCTTGTCGTCGGGCGCCACCGCCGACGACTACCGCGCCGCCGACGCCGCCCACCTGTTCGTGATGGACGACGGCGGCCGCACGCTGCCGTTCCCGTGGAACCAGGGCCCGGTCGGGCTGATCGACTTCACCAACCCGGCGGCGGTCACGTTCTGGCGCGAGCGCATCGCCCGCGCCGTCGCCCGGGGCGTCAGCGGCTTCAAGCTCGACTACGGCGAGGACGTCGTGCCGGCGCTGTACGGCATCCAGCTGACGATGCGGCTGGCCGCCGGCGACAACCAGGACCTGCACGGCATCTTCGCGCGCTACTACCACGACGCCTACCTCGGGGCGCTGCCGCCCGGCGACGGCTTCCTCATCACCCGGGCCGGCGCCTGGGGCGATCAGGATCGCAACACCTGCGTCTGGCCCGGCGATCTCGACAGCGACTTCTCGCGCCACGGCGTCGACAACGGTCAGGGCGAGCGCAACGTCGGCGGCCTGCCGGCGGCGATCGCCGGCGGGCTGTCGCTGTCGGTCTCGGGCTACCCGTTCTTCGGCTCGGACATCGGCGGCTACCGCGAGGGCACCCCGACCACCGAGGTGCTGAGCCGGTGGGCGCAGTACGCGGCGCTCGGCACGATCATGCAGCTCGGCGGCGGCGGCCCGTCGCACAACCCGTGGGACACCGCGCTGTATCCGGCGCCCGCGCTCGACATCTACCGGACCTACGCGCGGCTCCACATGGCGCTGAACCCGCTCCTGTGGACGCTGGCCCAGGCCGCCGGCGCCGACGGCACGCCGGTCACGCGCCCGTGCGGCTTCGTCTACCCCGACGCCGGCTGCGACGACGCGATGTTCTTGCTCGGCGACGATCTGCTGGTCGCGCCGGTGATCGAGGCCGGCGCGACGACGCGGGTCGCGGTGCTGCCGCCGGGCCGGTGGATCGACTGGTGGACCGGCGCCGCGACCACCGCCGACGGCGCCACCGCGATCACCGTCGCGGCGCCGCTCGAGCGGCTGCCGCTGTGGCGGGCCGCCGATCGCTTCGTGCCGATGTTCGCGCGCGCCGCCGACACCCTCGAGCCGGCCACCGCGCCCGGCGTCACCTCGTACGCCGATCCGGCCTACGGCGGCGAGCTGCGCCTGCTCATCACGCCCGACGGCGCCGCCGCCGCGACCCGCCTGCACGACGACGCCCGCGCCACCGGCGGCGCCACCGCCGACGCCTACCAGCTCACGTTCACACCCGGCGGCCAGTACGTCGCCGCCACCTTCGACCTCGACACCCGCGCCGCGCAGGCCGCCCACGTCGCCGCGCCGACCGCGATCACCCGCGACGGCGCCCCGCTGCCGACCGCCGCCGACGAGGTGGCGCTGACGGCGTGCACCTCGGGGTGCTGGCTGGCCGAGCCGGGGCGGCTGCGGGTCCGGCTCGTCGGCGCCGGGACGATCGCGATCAGATAGCGACCACGCGCGCGGCTCCGGCGCGATCCGGTACCGTCGCCGCATGCGCATCGCGTTCTTCGGCACCGGGCTGCTCGGCACCGGCTTCGTCCGTCACCTGCTCGCCACCACTGGCACCGTCACGGTGTGGAACCGCACCGCCGCCAAGGCCGCGCCGCTGGCCGAGGCCGGCGCGCGGATCGCCGCCACCGTCGCCGAGGCCGCCGCCGGCGCCGACCGGATCCACCTGTGCGTCAAGGACGACGCCGCGGTCGACGCGATCCTCGCCGAGGCGGTCCCGGCGCTGCCGCCGGGCGCGGTGGTCATCGATCACACCACCACGTCGATCGTCGGCTCGCGCGCGCGGGCCGCGCGGCTGGCCGCCGCCGGGGTCGGCTTCCTGCACGCGCCGGTGTTCATGTCGCCGGGCGCCGCCGAGCGCGCCAAGGGCATCATGCTGTGCGCCGGCCCGCCCGACGCCTACGCCAAGGTCGACGCCGCGCTGGCCGCGATGACCGGCGACCTGTGGCACGTCGGCGAAGATCACGGCCGCGCCGCCGCGATGAAGCTGTGCGGCAACGCGATGCTGATCGCGATCACCGCCGGCATGGCCGACGCGCTGGCGATCGGCCGCGCCGGCGGGCTGGCCGGCGGCGAGGTGCTCGACGTGATGGCCCGGCTCAAGCCGGGGGGCGCGATCGAGGTCCGCGGCAAGAAGATGGCCGCCGGCGACTTCGCCGCCAGCTTCGAGCTGGCGATGGCGCGCAAGGATCTCGGGCTGATGATCGACGCGGTCGATGGCGCGCCGCTGGCCGCGATCGCCGCGATCGCCGCCCGCGCCGATCAGCTGATCGCCGCCGGCCACGGCGCCGACGACATGGGCGTGCTCGGGCTCCCGCCGGCGTGACTGCCACCGTGCCCGGCGCTATGGTCGCGGCCATGCAGATCGACGTCGCCACCACCATCGCCCACATGGCCGATCAACTCGAGCGGATGTCGGGCTGGCTCGACAAGGCCCGCGCCCACGCCGCCGCCAAGAAGTTCGACGCCGACACGCTGCTCACGGCGCGGCTCGCGCCCGACCAGTTCGCGCTGGTCCGCCAGTTCGGCTCGGCGTGCGACACCGCCAAGCTCGCCGCGTCGCGCCTGACCGGCAAGGCCGCGCCGGTCCACGCCGACGATCAGAAGTCGCTCGCCGACTGTCAGGCGCGGATCGCCGAGACGGTCGCCTACCTGCGCGGGCTGGCGCCCGCCGACTACGCCCGCGCCGCCGAGGCCAAGATCACCTTCGGCTGGATGCCCGGCAAGTACCTCGAGCCCGCGAACTACGTCGTCAACTTCGCGGTGCCGAACTTCCACTTCCACCTCACCCACGCCTACGCGATCCTGCGCCACAACGGCGTCGACCTCGGCAAGATGGACTACCTCGCCGGGCTGGTGTTCAAGGACCTGTAACCCTGGGAGGGTTTGTCGACAAACCCTCCCCCACGGGGTCATGCCCCCGTGGGGCCCCCTCCCGATACGCGAGATCCCACAGCGCAGATCGGGATCTTGGATCAACCCTCTGTCGACGGCGTGACCCTGGGCGCGGACCTGGCACGCGGCGTGGATAGCTCTCGCGGCATCCCCCGCCCGCCAAGGAGCCTGTCGATGTTCGCCACACGTCCCGCGATCGCTGCCGCGTTTCTCGCCACCACGCTCGTCGCCACCGTCGCCCACGCCGACGGTCCGCCCGGCGCGTGTGAATGCGGGGTCACACCGGCGCCCAGCGCCGCGCCGGCCGCCGCGCCGCGCCTGCCGCGCTGGGGCGTGGGCGCGCACCTGACGTCGCTGTCGCTGAGCGAGCCGGGCGCGATGGACGATCGCGGCACACCCTTCGCGGGCGCCGGCCTGCAGGTGCGCTACCGGCTGCGCCCGCGCTGGCAGCTCGAGCTGTCCGCGGCCCACGTGCAAGAGCAAGACGTCGACGAGGCCGTCGCGCGCCACGTCGACGCCGCCGCGCTGGCGATCCTCTTCCACCCGCGGCCGTACGCGCGCTGGGACCTGTATCTGCTGGCCGGCCTGGGCGCGACCAGCGACGGCGATCCCGACCTCACCGACGCGGAACGCGAGGCCAGCCAGATCGGCGATCTCCAGCTCGGCGCCGGCGTCGAGCGACGCTTCGGCCGGATCGGGGTGGCCGCCGAGCTGCGGCTCCTGGCCCGCGAGCCCGCCGACGACGACGCCGCGGCGCGCATGACCGACGGGCCCGGCGCCGCGGACGATGGCCAGGACCGCAGCGGCGGCGCGCTGACGCTCGGCGCCACCTATTACTTCTAGGCCGACGACGCGCTACTGCTAGCGCATGGACCCGAGCTTCTGGCACGCGCGCTGGCAGGCCAACCAGATCGGCTTTCACGAAGGCCGCCCCAACACGTACCTCGAGCGCTTCGCCGATCGGCTGCCGGCCGGCGCGCGGGTGCTGGTGCCGCTGTGCGGCAAGGCCAACGACCTGGCGTACCTCGCCAGCCGCGGCCACACGGTGATCGGCGTCGAGCTGGTCGAGGCCGCGGTCGCGGCGTTCTTCGCCGAGCACGACCTCGCGCCGACCCGGGCGCCGCTCGGCGATCACGTCGCGTACCAGGCCGGCGAGATCACCGTGCTGGCTGGCGACTGGTTCGCCACCACCGCCGCGCTGATCGGCGCGGTCGACGCGATCTACGATCGCGCCGCGCTGATCGCGCTGCCGCCCGCGCTGCGCGGTCGCTACGTCGCGCACCTGCGCGCGCTGGCCCCGCGCGCGCCGGCGCTGCTGATCACGATCGCCTACCCGCAGGAGATGATGGAGGGCCCGCCGTTCTCGGTCGACGACGCCGAGGTCCGCGCGCTGTGGGCCGGCCGCACGATCACCGAGCTCGCCGACGAGCCGCTGGTGCAGCCGCGCCTCGCCGCCGCCGGCGCCACCGGCCGCGAGCGCTGCTACGCGATCGCCGCGCCCTGACACCTGGGCACGACCGCCCACCGCGGCGCACCAAGGTTGCGCCGCCCGCGCAGGGCCCGGCTGAGGCGCGCGCGAGGCACGGCGCGGCCCGTCGTCAGCGCCTGCCAGGGGCGCGCGCGAGCCGTGCCGGCGGAGCGACGGCTCTCGCTTCAAGGCCCAACCACGCCCCCAGGAGCCCCATGCCTCGCTTCCCTTGGCTGATCATGTTGACCACCGCCGCCGCCTGCGTCGACACCGACCAACGGCCGCACGACGAGCCCAACGCCGCGCCGCCGGAGGTCCTCGAGGCCGCGGCCACCACCGCCGCGGCGTTGGTCGCGCCGCGCGCCGAGTGCGCGAACCCGACCGCGAGCCAGCTCGACGCGTGCATCGACGACGCCTGGGACGCGCTGTTCACGGACGTCTCGGTCGGAGCCCGGAGCTACTTCGCCGACTACGTCGCACAGGCCCTGCCGGGGGGGCGGGCGGCGCTCGACGACCTCCGGCTCTACGGGCTCCAGCGCATGACCGGCAACCTGCTCATGTACGCCCACGCGCATCGCAAGGTCGACATCCTGAAGGACCTCGCGTCGCTCTACCTGGCGATCAAGCCGGGGTTCACCACGCAGACGACCTACGTGGTCGCGCACGTCCCGAAGGCCGCCAACGGCGACCTCGCGGCCGAGGGGCGCGTCGACCGGACGGTGCGCGCACCGAGCGCCGTCGCGAACCGGCGCCGCGCCATCAAGGCGACCAGGTACTGGAACGAGCTCGCGCGTCCCGGCGAGGCCAACGCGACCGGCGAGAACATCCTGAGCTCGAGCCAGTTCATGTACGCGGTCGCGCGCCTCATCCGCGCGACCGCGGAGCTCCCGGCGGACCAGCGCCCCGCCGAGTTGACGGCGTTCGTGACGTCCTACCTGACGCTCGCGGTCGACGATCACTACAAGCGGTGGGTGCTCGGCCGCGCGAACGAGGTCGGCCTGTTCAACGTGCCGTCCCCCTGGCTGTGCGGCACGGGCAAGTTCACCCACGCCCGATACCTGCAGCTCGTCCTGGCCAAGCAGTTCAACACCACGCCGTCGTACTGCAACCTGATCACCGACCAGGACTGGTGGATCGCGGCCGGCGTCGCCGAGCTGCTCCTCGCCCGCCGCCAGGCGCCGACCCTGGTCGCGTTCGACGACCCGCAGCAGGCGTTGTCGAAGTACGTCAAGACCGCGGCGGCGGTGTTCGCGAGCCGCACGCGGCCGACCAGCGTCGAGGGTGGCCTGGGGTTCGGCGTCGGCGAATGGGATGACCACGTCGACTTCGCGTTCATGGGGTACCCGCGGGCCGCGCCGCTGCCGGCGCTCACCGACGCTCGGGCGGCGACCGGCGTGGGCTGGGACATCCGCCACGCGCGGCGGTGGATCCACCTGTTCGACTCGTTCCAGACGTTCACCCGCATCTACGGCCCGATCGAGTGGCCCACCGACGCCCAGCTCAAGGGCTTCGCCGTCCAGTTCGCGGTCGCCGTCCCGACGGTCGTGGTCGATGACGCAGGCGCCCGCTGCCTCAAGTTCCGCAACTTGATGAGCGGCCACAACGGCTGGTATCGCTACACGGTCGGGATGGCCGACGCGCTGGCCACCGCCGGCCCGTTCTCTCGGTCTGCGGACGCCGCCCCCGCCGGCTACGCGTTCTGGTCGAAGCACGACGTGCGCGTCGGCAACGTGGTGCGGCGGTGGATGACCGAGAACGCGGCGTGGATGCGCTCGGCGGCCCGCCAGCTCGAGGTGCTGCCGTCGCTCGCCGACACCCGGCCCTACCCTGCGGTCGAAGGCGGCTGTCAGGTCCCGTGAGCCGCCCCGTCACCCTGGCCGGCGCCGCGTCGCGCTGACCGCCGCCGGCGGCGCGTCGATGTCCACGTCGGGCGGCTGGCGCCGCGCCGCGATGTTGTCGACCAGGTTCGGGTAGCGCCGGCCGTGGCGCAGCGCCGCGGCCTCGGCCCACGCCCGCTGCGCCGGGGTCAGCGCCGCGCGCGGACCGGGCGGCCGCGGCCGCTGCCAGGGGGGCGTGCTCGCCATGACCCGCGCTTCGACGGCCGCCGCCCGGCGCAGGTTACGACCGCGGGCGACGACCCTGACATTCGTCGTCACAGCGCGCCCAGACCTACCGGACACCACAGTCCAACCACGCTCGCAAGTGCGCGTACCGCATAGCCCCCGTTGCGGTCCGCCGGTTGCAGTCTCCCTCGGCGATGACCGCCCCACGCGTCGCCATCCCCGCCCTCGCCGCCGTGCTCGCCGCCGCCTGCGGAGGCGACGACGGCACGACCGTCGATCCCACCGACGTCCCGTTCGGGACCACCGCCATCGTCGTGGTCGTCAACCCGATCATCAACGACGCCAACCGCGACGCGACCCTGCCGATGCCCGGCGCCACGGTCGCTGGCGTCACCCTCACCACCGACGACGGCGTGGCCGCCACCACCGGGCCCGACGGCGTCGCGGTGCTGGGGCCGGTCACCGCCGGCGCGCGCACCATCACCGTGTCCGGCGCGATCGCCGGCGGCACGTTCACCGTCATGGCGGCCGACAAGGCGCTGCGCGAGGTGGCGATCGCCGCCGACGCCGGCCGCGCCGACGTGATGGTGACCGTCGACTACAAGGCCGACCAGGCGTTCGAGGTGTCGCCGGCGATGACCACCGCCCAGGTCAACGAGGTGCTCGCCGTCAGCGACCGGGTGGTCTTCTTCCGCGGCGGCAACTACGTCGGCGACCTGACCTTCGGCGGCAGCCGGGTCACGCTGTTCGGCGAGGGCGCGCTCGGCGGCCAGGTCGTGATCGACGGCGATCTCCACGTCACCGGCAGCGACAGCCGCATCCGCGGCACCCACATCACCGGCGCGGTGACCATGCCCGGCAGCGGCGTCGGCCTCGCGTTCTCCCGCGTCGACGGCGCGCTGACCTCCGAGGGCAGCGACGGCATGCTGCTCGCCAACGCGCTGTGCGGCGCCGAGACCATCAGCGGCAGCGGCACGATCGCGATCGGAAACACGGGCGCCGCGCCGTCGACGACCTGCCCGTAGCGCGCGGAGGCCGCGTCGAATGACGCGTTGACAGGCGCCTGGCGCGGCGGGACATTGCTCGCGAGGGGCGGCAGATGAAGAACCAACCGATGGGAGGGGGCGTGGCGTGCCCGCAAGGGACGACAGCCAGGTGCCTGGCGCTGGAGCGGGTGACCCACGAGCTCGAGGTCCACCAGGTCGAGCTCGAGGCGCAGAACGGCGAGCTGCGCGCGGCGCACGCCGAGGTGGTGGCCGCGCTCGCCGACCACCAGGCGCTCGCCGACAACCTGCCCGATCTGCTCGCGAGCTTCGATCGCGACCTGCGCCACCGTTACGTCAACCAGGCCGCCGCGCGGGTCGGGCCGTCACCGGCCGCCGCCTACGTCGGCCTGACGCTGGCCGAGACCGGGGTCGCGCCCGCGATCGCGGCGGCCTGGGAGGCGCCGGCTCCGCCACGTCTTCGCCACCGGCGAGCGGGTGCAGTTCGAGGACGAGGTGGCCGCGCCGCACGGCGCCCGCACGTACCTGACGACCCTGGCGCCGGCGCGCGACGAGGCCGGCGCGATCACCAGCGTGCTGTCGCTGGCCCGCGACGTGACCGAGTTCGTCAAGGCGCAGCAGGATCAGGAGCGCCTGCGGCGGGGGCTGGCGCGCGCCGATCGCCTCGCCAGCCTCGG
Organism: Myxococcales bacterium; assembly: GCA_016707895.1. GTDB lineage: Bacteria > Myxococcota_A > Polyangia > Haliangiales > Haliangiaceae > UBA2376. Next base: position 45,825 of record JADJGV010000013.1, read on the forward strand.
CGTGCTCGCCGCCGGGATCGCGCACGAGATCAACAACCCGCTGTGCTTCGTGCTGACGACGCTCGAGGGCCTCGTCGAGGATCTGGCGCGGCTCGCGGCGCCCGTCACCCCGAGCGCGGTCCCCAGCCAGGCCGCGGACGCGCCGGCGTCGCTCGGCGAGCTCGCCGACCGGAGCCGCGAGGCGCTCGCCAGCGCGGTCCGGATCCGCGAGGTGGCGCGGGGCCTCGGCCGGTTCGCCCGGGTCGAGCGCGATCGCGCGTGCGCGACCGACCCGCGGGCGCCGCTCGAGACGGCGCTCACGCTCGCGTCCCACGAGACCAAGTACCGGGCGACGATCGTCCGGGACTACGACGAGGTGCCCCGGGTCGCCGCGTCCGACGGCGAGCTGGCCCAGGTGTTCCTGAACCTGATCGTCAACGCCGCCCACGCGATCGACGAGGGCGACGTCGGCCACAACGCCATCCACTTGCGCGTGCGCAGCATCGGCGCCGAGGTCTGCATCGAGGTGACCGACACCGGCCGCGGCATCGCGCCGGCCGACCGGCCGTTCATCTTCGACGCGTTCTTCACCACCAAGGACCCCGGCAAGGGCACCGGGCTCGGGCTGGCGATCTCGCGCCAGATCATCGACGGCCTCGGCGGCCAGCTCCAGTGCGAGCCCGCCCCGGGCCGCGGCACCCGCTTCATCGTCCGCCTCCCCGCCCTGCCGACGGCGGCGTAGGCGGCGGGACGCAGCCTCACCGGCGGGGCATGAACGTCGCGAGCCACGCCGCGAGCTGCTGGTACTCGGCCGCGTTCGCCGGATCCAGATCGACCAGCCAGTGCTCCTTCCCCGTCGGCGTGGTCGCGATCAAGCCCGTGAGGTTGGCGCGCCGGCCCACCGCGAGCTGCGTCACCTGATCGAGCGGGACGCTCTCGAGCATGCCCGCCAGCGCGGGTCGCGGCACGCGCAGCAGCAGCCGCACGGTCCGCGTGGTCTTGCCGAGGAGCGCGCGCGCCACCCGGACCAGCGCGCGGACCCCGATCGCGACCAGCCCGATCGCCCCGACGACGCGCAGCGCGGGGCCGCCGAGGACCAAGGCCAGCGCCATCCCGACGGCCCCGACGGCCCAGACGATCGCCTCGATCCAGAGGTCGGCCCCCGGGCCGCGCGGCGCGATCTCGAACCCGAGCGGCGTCGGCCTGACGACGAGGGCAGCGAAGGTCGGCAGCGCGGCAGGCGCGGCCTCCACGGGCGAACCGGGCATGGCGCGACGCTACACGCTCGCCAGCCCCAGTGTCCGCCGACGTGAGGTCGGCGTGGGGCCGCCGCCGGACGCCGAAAAGGAGAAAGGCCACCTTGCGGCGGCCTCTCGTGCGAAAGGGGGGACTCGAACCCTGCCGGGACCGCGCGGAATCAACAACGACCGCGCAGCCTTGCAGCGATTCCGCTGGGTTCGAGGCCCTGCTTGTCTGGGGTGGTCCGGGGTGGTCGGCTGGGATCTGGGGTGGCGTGGCAAGGTTTTGCCATGCGGGATCATGTCGCGTCTGGCGCGCGTTCTCGCTTGGACCTTGGTCGAGCTTGCCCGCTTTCGCCAAGCTGCAGGCGATCCGAGCCGTCGATCTTATTGCGTATGACACACACGAATTCGACGCGGTGCAAGCGCAGCCGGTGTCGCGCCGAGACCCTGGCGATGAGAGGCTAGGAGGTGATGGGGGATCCACGCGAGCGCCGAGAGGCACGCCCGACGAGTGACTCGACCGCGTCCCAGAAGCGCCCGCCGCTCGTGCCTACGCTCGACCTGCCCAAGGGTGGCGGTGCCGTGCGTGGGCTCGACGAGAAGCTCGCGACCAATCCGGTCACCGGCTCGGCGACGCTGACGATACCGCTCCCTGCGAGCCAGGCCCGCGCGCTCACCCCCAGCCTCGCCCTCACCTACGACTCGAGCGCGGGCAACGGCCCGTTCGGCGTAGGGATCTCGCTCACGCTCCCGGCGATCGCGCGACGAACCGAGCGCGGCGTGCCGCGCTACGACGACGAACGCGACACCTTCGTGCTGACCGGCAGCGACGACCTGGTCCCGTTCCTGATCGAGCGCGACGGCGCTTGGCACCGCGACGAGCGACGCGAGGGAGGGTTCTGGATCCGCCGCTACCGACCGCGGGTGGACAGCACCTACGCCCGCATCGAGCACTGGCGGTGGACCGGCACACCGACCGATGCTCCCCCCGACGCCGACCACTGGCGGATGCTCACTCCGGACAACGTCACCCACCGGTTCGGCACGACCCCCGCGAGCCGGCTCGCTGACCCTGCCGATCCGACGCGCATCTTCCGCTGGTCCCTGTCGGAGATCGCCGACGACCGCGACAATCACGCCCACTACGAGTACGTGGTCGAGGACGGTGCGGGGATCGACCTCGGCGACGTGGCCGAAGCTGGTCGCGCGCGCACGAATCACTATCTCAAGCGCGTGCGATGGGGCAATCGAGTGGCCACGCCAGCCGACTCGAGCGACTGGTGTTTCACCCTGGTGCTCGACTACGGCGACGAGGCGCCCACCGGCTGGCCGGCGCGCCGCGACGCCTTCTCGACCTACCGCGCCGGCTTCGAGATCCGCACCCACCGGCTCTGCCAGCGCGCGCTCCTGTATCACCAGTACCCGGCGCTGGGCCCGGTCTCGGTGCTGGTGCGCCGCCTCGAGCTCGTCTACGACGGCGACCCGGCGCTGGCGCACCTCGTGACGGCGACCTTGCACGGCCACGACGCCTCCGGCTCTCTGCCATTCCCGCCGCTGACGCTCACGTGGACCCGCGGCGTGGTCGGGCCCCAGGTGCTGACGGTCGACCACGAGGCGGGTCGCCACCTGCCCGCCGGAGTCGACGGCGCGCACGCGTGGGTGGACCTCGCCGGGGAAGGCCTCGCGGGGGCGCTCTACGAGCACGGCCAGGGTTTCCTATACCAGCGGAACCTCGGCGGCGGACGCTTCGCCGCCCTGCAGACCCTCGCCGACGCGCCGGTGCCCTCCCTCGCGGGTGGCGCGCAGTTCGGCGACCCGGAGCATCGCGGGCAAGCAGCCCTGGTCGCGTGGTCGGGGCCGCTCGCCGGCTACCGCTACCGCGACGGCGATCGGTGGGAGCCGTTTCGTGCGTTCCCCGGCGTCCCGACGGTTCATGGCAGCGACCACGCGAGGCTGCTGGACGTCGACGGCGACGGCCTAGCCGATCTGGTCGTCACCGAGCAAGAGGTGGTGCGGATCTACCCGTCGCTGGGCGCGCGGGGCTTCGGGCCCGCCTCGCAGGCCGCGTATCCAACCGAGGTCGGTGGCCGGCCGGCGTTCGTGTTCGGCGATCGCGACGGATCGATCTTCCTCGCCGACATGAGCGGCGACGGCCTGACCGACGTGGTGCGGATCCGGCACAGCGAGGTGTGCTACTGGCCAAACCTCGGGCACGGCAGGTTCGGGCCGCGGGTGACGCTGGCGATGCCGAGTGGGTCTGCGTTCGACAGCGCCGAGCGGTTCGATCCCGCCCGGCTTCGGCTGGCCGACCTCGACGGTTCGGGGACGACGGACATCGTCTACCTCGGCGGTGACGGCGTGGCGGTGTGGCGGAACCAGGCGGGCAACCGGCTGGCACCACCGGAGCGGGTGATCGCAGCTCCGGCGGTCGATCAGCTCAGCGGCGTGTCCGTCCTCGATCTCGAGGCCGACGGCACCGGCTGCCTGGTGTGGTCTGCCGGCCTGGCAGCCGACAGCCGCCCCCCCGTGCGCTACGTGCGGCTCACCTGCGATGCTCGATCGGTCGAAGGCGCGAGCGTCAAGCCGCACCTGCTCGCGACGGTCGACAACGGCCTGGGCGCGACGACCGAGCTGACCTACGTACCCTCGACGCGCCACTACATCGCCGCCGAGACTGCCGGCCGGCCGTGGGCCACCCGCCTGCCGTTCCCGGTCCATGTCGTGGAGCGCGTGACGCGGACCGAGCGCTTTACCGGCACACGCCAGGTCACACGCTTCGCGTATCACCACGGATGCTGGGACCCCATCGAGCGCGAGTTCTGCGGCTTCGGGCTGGTCGAGGCGTGGGACGGCGACGAGTACGAAGCGTATCATCGAAGCAACCCACTCCACATCGCACCCAGGCACACGCGGACGTGGTCACACCTGGGCGTGCTCGGGCGTGAGGCCACGCTCGACGCTGCGTTCCGCGACGAGTGGGCTCCGGATCTCCCGCTGCTCGACACTCACGAGCTGCCCGCGACCGACGACAGCGAACAGGCGCGAACCGCGGTCCGCGCTCTGAAGCATCGGCCGTTGCGCGAGGAGGTCTTCGCCGACGACGACAGCGACGCCGCCTCGCGCCCGTACGTGGTCACGCAGCACCGCTATCGCGCGCGCCGGCTGCAACCCGCGGACGGCGAGTTCCCGGCCTGCTTCGCGGTCGACGAGCTCGAGAACCTCGCGTGCCACACCGAGCGCGCTCCCGACGACCCGCGCGTCGCGCACACGCTCCACCTCGACATCGATCGCTACGGCCATCCCACCACCTCGGTGGCGATCGTGTATCCGCGCGTCGAGTCCAAGCGCGAGGCCCCACAGCAAGGCGTGGTGCGCGCGGTCGTGACTCGCCAGCGCGTCGGCAACACCGACGAGACCGACGCGACGTGGCACCGCCTGCGCGTGCCGATCGAGACCACGACCTGGGAGCTGCCGGACCTCGACGCGCCGAAGCTTGCGCTCTACCGCGACGCCGAGATCCGCGGCGCGCTGACAACCAGTCGACTGCTGTCTGCGACCCAGCACCACTACCAGGGCGACATCGCCGACGACCTTCCGCAGCCGCTGGGCGCCTTCGGGCAGCGCGCGTTGCCGTACAGCTCGTACCAGCTCGCGTTCACGACCGAGCACCTGGTCGCGCTCGCGCCCCTCACCGCCGACGATCCAGCCGCTGTGCCCGATCCAGCCGCGGTGCCCGATCTCCTCGCCGAGGTCGGCTACGTCGAGCTGCCGGGGCCCAGCGACGGCGCGCCGGCATGGTGGATCTCCCAGGGCCGAATCCGCCTCGATGACCAGCGGTTCTTCCTGCCCAGCGAGGTCATCGACGCGTTCGGCGCGGTCACCACGCTCGGCTACGACAACGACCACGTGCTCCGGGTCGTCCTCGGACCGGAGACCGTCCCCGGGCGACCCGACACCCGCAACCCCACGGAGATCGTCACCTACGATCATCGCCACCTGGCGGCCACCCGCGTCCGCGACGCCAACGGCAACGAGACTGACGTGGCGATCGATGCGCGAGGCGCGGTCACCGCGAGCGCGGTCCTGGGCAAGCCCGGCGCGCTCACCGGCGACACGCTGGCCGCCCCGACCGTGCGGTACGAATACCAGCTCACCGACCTGCCGGCATCGGCGCGGGTGTTCACCCGCGTGGCGCATGGCGTGGATGGGTTCGAGGAGGCCATCAGCTACTTCGATGGCCTTGGCCGCACCCTGGTGACCAAGCAAGCGACCGAGCCAGGTCTGGCACCGGTGATCGTCGCGGGCGACGTGGTGAGCGTCCACGCGCCGGTCCGCTGGATCGCCACCGGCCGGGTGGTTCGCGACAACAAGGGCGAGCCGGTCCAGCAGTACGAGCCGTACTTCGCAGCCAACGACGCGTGGGACAACGACCCACGGCTCGACGCGGTGCGGCCGTCGTCGGTGCTCGAGCGCGATCCGCTGGGGCGCGTGGTTCGCACCGTCCATCAGGATGGCAGCTTCGCGGCGGTGAGCTTCTCGCCGTGGCACGAGCAGCACGCCGACGAGAACCACAACGCGGCCGCCGTGGGCTGGACGCCGGTCAAGGTCGGCGTGCCGGCACTGGACAACCACGCCAAGGCCGCCATGGCGGAGCTGCGCGGTGCGCCGGCCCGCACCGTGCTCGATACCCTCGGCCGACCGGTCGTCGCGATCGCGTTCGACCGCGGCCGTGCGATCCCCACGCGCACCGAGCTCGACATCGCGGGCGACCCGCTGCGCGTGACGGTCACCATCGCGGACCCGGCGCTGGTCCCGGCGCCCGTCGAGCTCGAGATCCGCCGCTACGCCTACGACCTGGCGCGGCGGCCGTACCTGGAGGATGGCGCCGACGATGGGGCAAAGCTCTCGCTGGTGGCGGTGGACGGCAAACCACTGCGCACCGTCACCGCGCGCGGCTTCCAGGTGACGACCGACCACGACCCGCTGCGGCGGATGACGGCGGTGCGCGTCCGGCGGCCAACGGGAGTGACGTTCACCGCCCAGGCGATCGAGTACGGCGAGACGGCTCCGGAAGCGACCCGGTCCGCCGGCAACCTGCGCGGCCTGCCGTGGCGGTCGCGCGACGCGGCGGGCGAAGTCGTCGCCACCTACGACCACGCCGGGCGTCCGCTCACCTCCGAGCGCCGGCTATTCGCCGACGCGGCCGCCGAGCCGGACGTCGCGACCAGCCTGCCCTTCAGCGCGGACCGCTTCGAGACCACGACCGCGTACGACGCCCTGGGGCGAGTCGTCGCGCAGCAGGTGAAGCCAGACCTGCGGCGCCAGACGCGCGAGTACGCCAGAGACGGCCGCCTGCGCACGGTCTCGCTCGATGGCGTGCCGGTGGCGACCCTGGTCCACGACGCGCGCGGCCTGCGCGAGTCCATCACGTACGGCAACGGCGTGACGACTCGCTACACGTACGACGAGACCACGCTCCGGCTCGCCTCGCTGGTGACCGAGCGCGGCGCCGTGACCTATCAGGACAGCCGCTACGGCTACGACGCTGCCGGCAACATCCTGTGGCTGGACGAACGGCCCGACGAGGTCACGTACCGTGACAACCGCGAGATTCGCGCCCGCTCGCTCTACCGCTACGACGGCCTCGACCGCCTGATCAGCGCCACCGGCCGCGAGCACAAGGATCAGAACCAGGCGCGCGACCAGGTCGTCGTGCCCGGGGTCCCAAGCGTGCCCGGTGATGCTGCCGATCCGCAGCGCCTGCGCATGTACGAGCAGACCTACGCCTACGACGACGCCGGCAACATCACCGAGCTGGCGCACGCGGCCAACGGGGCATCGCAGTGGCGTCGAACCTACCGCTACGTCTACCAGTTGCCGCTAGCACCGGACCGACGTCAGTCGAGTCGACTGTGGTCGACCGGGATCCTGGGCGACGCGACCCTGCCGGAGCCACCGCCGGACTACGTCCACGACGACCACGGCAACATGACCAGGATGCCCAGCCTGCCGGTGATGGAGTGGGACTGGCGCGAGGCGATGGTTCACTCGTCGATCGCCCCCGGCGGCGCGCACGCCGACGGCGCGATGGACTACGTGTGCGACGCCGCCGGCCAGCGGGTGCGCAAGCACTGGTCCGGAACCGGAGGCGGCGCCAAGCGCACCGAGCGCCTCTACCTGGGCATGCTCGAGGTCTACCGCGAGTACCGCGGCACCACGCTCACGCTCGAGCGGCGCTCGGTCCACGTCATCGATGACGAGCGCCGCATCCTGCTGGCGGAGCACGACCACGCGATCGACGGCACGGTCGCCACCGACACCCTCGTCGCGCGCCTCTATCGCTACCAGCTCGACGATCACCTCGGCAGCTCGCGCGTGGAGGTCGGCGGCGACCAGAGCCTGCTCGACACGTCCACCTTGAGCATTGAGACGTTCCATCCCTACGGCACCACCGCCTGGACCGCGACCGACGCGCTGCTCGCCGGCCGCCCCAAGCGCTACCGCTACACCGGCATGGAGCGCGACTCCGAAACCGGCCTCGCCCTCCACGGCGTCCGCTACTACGCCCCCTGGCTCGCCCGCTGGAGCAGCCCCGACCCTCTGTCGATGACACACGGGGGCAGGTTCGCGTATGCGCAAGGCCAGCCGACCGTGAAGGTGGACCGTGATGGTCTGAAACCAAGACCTTCGCTCACATCCGTGCCGTTGAGAGCCAAGGAGCCGTCCGACGATGACCGCAGCTCCATTGGCATCATCCCCGTTGCAGGAGCAGCAGTCTCTGCTTCGACTCCATCGCAACCGCGCTCAGGAGAGGCGGCCCCCATCAACGTGTGGACAACCCCATCGTTCAAGTCAGCGACCGCAGTTCCGAGCTTCATTCGTCACGAGGACGGTTCCCACTCTGTACCCGTGTGGAATACCGAGACCGGACGGCTTGAGCTGAGACATTTGGTTGCGAGGCCAGGTATCGAGTGGAACCTGGACCTAGGCCGGATCCCGGGTCTGGACGCATCACTTCCGGTCATCACTGGGATCGGGGGGCGCTTCGAAGTTGGGCGAGACGGCGTGAGGCTTGCGTTCTGGATGGGCAGGAATCTCGGCAACTCCGTTAGCTTGACACTTGCGCCTGCTGCGGCCCCGATCGAGAACCAGGCGAAGGCCTTCGTCGATGTTGGCTTGACTGCCGAGATTGCCTCGTTTGGAGGGAGGGCACTGCTGCGGGCTCAGGTTGTTCAGCGGGCGGATACTCCTGAGCCATCGGCAAGCCTCGAATACCAAGCGCGATGGAACCTTGTTCCATTCTTCTGGAACGTTGACTTCTCAGGGGCACTTCTCGGTGGCAAACGCGATGCTGGAACCGGGCAGCCTTCGAGGTGGAACTTCAGAGCACCTCTCCCGGCGCCAGGGAAGCCATTCGATCCCAGCTTTGAGACTCGAATGCAGCTCTATCTGCGAGGCGGGGCAGAATTTTCAGGCCATTGGTAGGATGCCCAATGCGAAGTACGGCGCGGGATGACCAACAGTCGGGGCTGAGGGCTACCGCAAGCACACCGACTCGAACTGCGGAACCCATCGCGCGATTCTACAGAACGTCTCCGGCCGCCCATTCGGCCACGGCGTACATGGCTGTGCGCTCGAGCAGCGCCCGGAGTGGCTTGGGGTCAACGATGGCGACCGTGGTCGAGGAGCGAGTGAGCAGCACGAGCGGGCGGCTTGGGGCGCCGCTGGTGGAGATGGTGATGGCGGGCGTGCCCGCAATGGTCGAGAGCTCCGGCGTCACGCCGCTGCCGCCAGGGCCGATTCCGAGCGCGACCTCCAGACTGATGCCGGTCGGCTGGTTCTTGCTGATGGAAAAGCCGAGTTGGCCGCCCACCTCGTACAGGCGCAGGTAGGCCGGGGCCGATGAGCCGGCCGGACGCTCCTGTCCCGCCACGAAAAAGTCTGGGTCGATCGGTCCGTTCGCTGGCCGGTCGAGCACCGGGCCCGCGAGGATGAAGGTGAGTCGCGCGAGCGTGGCGGGCGTTCCGTTGCGGCGCGGGGCGAAAGGCGTGAAGTCGAGGTCGAGGACCAGCTCGGTCGGAGGAGTGGTGCCGGCGGCGGGCGGGGGTAGTGGGCGGGTGAAGGCGGCCCAGGCGGTGGCGAAGTCGTGGCGGATGCTGAAGAGCCGCGTGAGGGGCGCCGGCGAGTTCTTCAAGCGAGCCTCGGCCGCCGCGCGGGCGGACGGGCCGCCGTCGCGCGCGGTGTAGCGGAGGTGCAGGATGACGTCGGTCAGGCTGTCGAGGTCGAACGAGTTCTGGGCGGCCGGGAGCTCGAGGCGCCAGGTGGAGATCGCGCCGGCGCCCTCGAACGGCAGGTAGCGCTCGTCGCGCAGGTTCGCCTCGAAGAGGCCGCTGTCGTTCTGGCCGCTGCTGGTGACGATGGACTCGTAGCCGGCGGGGTGAGGGACCAGATCGGCTGTCGCGGTGGACCGGACCTGGCTCTTCATCAGCGTGAGCGTCGCGCTGACGCTGGCGTGGGCGCCGACCACCGCCGGGACGGTGATCGCGACGCTCTTCAGCCGGCGCAGGTAGTGTCCCGGGTAGTCGGCATCGAACAGCGTCTCGGGCAGCTCGATGTCGCATGCCCCGGTGGCACGCAGCTGGAACAGCTTGAGCCCGTCGAGCAGCGACAGCGAGACGTGCCGCGTGATCTCCAGGTCTCGCCGGTTCTCGTCGAGGTAGGCGACCTCCATCTGGCGCAGCTCGTGATGCAACCGGGTGCCGGCCAGGAGCCCCTGCCGCAGGTCATCCCAGTGAGCGCCACCGATGAAGGTGCGCTGGGGCGCGCCGCGTTCGAAGCGGAAGCAGCGCTCGGCGCGCCGGGCCATGTCGTAGGCCATGCGGAACGCGGCGCGATAGGCGTTGGACGCCTCGCGCGCCATCCAGTCGAACAGCTCGCGGCTCGTGAACTTGGCCCGCAGGTGCGCCTCGACCTCGCGGGCGTTGTCGCGCTGGAGGTCGTGGTTGGTTAGGTCGCGCTCGGCCATCGCCACGCGGATCTCGGCCGCGGCGATCTGGTGCTCGAGCTGCTTCAGCTCGGAGGCTGCCAGCCGCCCCTGCAGACCCCACTCTTCCGAACGTCGCAGGTAGCTTCCTTCGGTGGCCGCCTTCGACGCCTCGTGGCTCTTTGCCAGAGCAGCTGTTCCGACGCCACGCGCGGCCGCGTCGATCGCGGCGCCGATGAATGGCAGGCCCCACTGAGTGTTGAAGCCGCCCGTTCCGATGATCGTGTTCACCAGAGCGTGGAACACGCCCGAGACCGTCTCGAGGCTGCCCCGTGCGAGGTTGAGTTTGTTGGCTTCTTCGACGAGACTTGCAGATCTCTTCTCCTGCTCGTTGCGTGGCTGCAGCACGTCCTGGTAGTGCGCGCGGCGCAGCTCGACCGTCTCGCGCTGCCGCTCGAGGCCGCGCAACGCCTGGGTCGCCTCGGCGAGCTGCGCTTGCTTCATGGCCCGGACCGCATCGAGGAGCGCGACCTCCTGGCCCGCACGCAGCCGCGCCAGCGACTCGGCGTCGCGCTTCTCCAGGATCGACAGCAGCTCGCTTCCGAGCGCCTTCACGTCGTTGCAGAGCTCGAGCGCCTTCTGCGACACGATGCCGAAGCGGTAGGACGGTAGCGGTGCCGCCAGGCCATCGAGCACGCTGCCGATGTCCACGCCGGCAGCGGCGGCGCGAACCAGCAGCGCCGGATCGATCGGCGGCTCGAACAGCGGGAGCTGGATCGAGCGGCCTTCCAGGTTCTGACAGTGGCGGATCTTGAACAGCCGGTCGGCGACCGTGTCCCAGTACGCGAGCAGGGTCGGATTGTTCGGGACGCAGAACGCGTTGGTGTCGAACACCGGCCACGGTGGCGACGCGTGGCCACAACCGACCGCGCTGGTGACCGGCGCGGGCAGCTCGTCTTCCAGGGCTTCCTCGAGAGCGTCTTGCGCCGCCAGCAGCTCGGCCACGGTCGCCGGCTTCTTGGTGGCGCTCGGCGCTTGACGTGGGCGCGGGCCGAGGAGCTCCGAGGCCAGGAGGTAGAGCATCGTCGCCTGGTTGAGGCTCTCGAGCGTCTCGCGGCGGAACAGCTTGTCTCCCCAGCCGATCAAGCAGTCGAGGTAGCGCATCAGCACGGCGCGCATGTACGCCCCGGGGCGCAGCCGGGCGATCAGGTGAGGGTTGAACGGATCTTCGCGATAGGCGTCGAGCTGTTCGAGCACCGCGGCGAGCGCCGTCTTGTCAGGCGAGTCGTCGCGGAGCGCGGCCAGCAGGTCCGTGACTGACTCGGGCGTTCCGAGCTGGTGGAACGGCAGGAACTTCCAGAACCGAGACGGACCGCTCGCGGCGAGCTGCGCGCTGGCGGTCGGGTCGAAGATGACGTGCAGGAACGTCAGGGCCTCCTCGTAGCGCTCGTTCTGCATCAGTCGCACCGCGAGCAGGAACGGCGCGTGGAAGAACAGCTCCCAGTTGTAGACCGCGTAGGCCCCGCCGCGCGAGAAGTCGATGCCCTCCATCGGGTACGGCTTGACGACCCGCTTGGGCTGATAGAAATCGATGAAGCTCGGCCCCTTCGCCGGCAGGCCGTCACCCGCCTGCGTCTGTCGCGACAACAGCTCGACCAGCGGCACCGCCTCGGACCGCTTCATCAGCTCGCACACGTGCGGGTGCTCGAGCGCGCTCACGCGAAAGTACGACTGCGCGGGCCTTGCCACACTGACCGCGTCGCCCGCGGCGAGCGGCGCTCCAACGATGAACGGCGCCCTCGCGGACTCGAGCAAGAACGTATCCCGCGACGACTGAAACGCGAACGGCCGCGTCGCGAAGTCATCATCACGGAAGTCGGCTGTGACCCGGTAGGAAGCCGCGTCAGTCGCCGCTGACGCGAACGCCGTTCGCGAGAACACCGGCTTGCTCGCGTCCGAGATGCGCAGCTCATCCGATCCGGCGAGCGCGCGATCGCTCTCGTCGAGGAAGCAAGCCGCACGGTCGTGCAAACGGCCAGGGAACCAGTCTTCGACTTTCTCGTTGAGAGCCAGATGTCTGTTGACGCGCCCGGTGGCTCCGCAGCCCGCGAGGTCCAAGTCACCACTTTCGGTCCACAGCGCAATCTCGTCGACGAGCTCGCCGGCGACTGACGACAGCCCGTACTTCACGAGCACGGCGATACGCGAGTCTCTGTCCGGCGCCGCCACGTACTCCGCAGCAAGGTCGATCACGTTCACCGTGGCCAACGTCGATGGCGCTAGCCGGTTGGCGAGATGGATCATCACGGGCCAGACCTGCAGACCACGGTCCGAGGGCGCGAACTTCTGCTCGACCTCGACGCGAAGCCGTGCCCCCCCACCGTCAGCCCGGAAGAAGAACCACGATCGCTCGGGGGCGGCGCTCGCCGAAGCGAACAGCGCAGTCTGCGGGTCCATGGACCGCTTGGCGCCCCAGCGGCCGTGGGCGCGCTCGGTCCAGAAGAAGCGGATGGCCTGCCGCTTCGGCGGCTCGTCGCCGTGCTTGACGCCGCCCGGGTCGCGCTCCTCGCGGATAAGCGGCCAGATGATGGTCGGACGGCCGTTGTGGACCGTCACCATGACGTGGTCGCCTTCGATGTCGGCGTCGACCTTCTCCCAGGGCGTCCACCGCGAGCTGTCGATCCGCTGGCGGTAGTAGTGACCGCGCGGCTGGGACCACTGGCGGCCGACCAGGTGGATGGTGGTGCAACCACCGGAGCGCTGCTCGTGATGGAGCGCGATGATCTCGAGCCGCGCGATGTCGTGGAGGCCGCGCAGGTAGGCGCGAAAGCCCTCGTCCACCGCGGCCTGGGTCACGTCCTGCTGCGAAAGCGTGGACTCGAGGTCCGCGAAGATCGGCGTCTTGTCATCGCGCAGCTCGGGCTCGATCCAGTTCTCCGGATAGAGGAACACCTTGCGGTTGGCCTGCCACACCCGGAAGTTCTGCATCCACCGCCACCAGCGAGCGAGCTCGGGCACCAGCAGGACGCCTGGCTCGTGACCCATCAAGCTCCGGTGGATGAAGAGCTGCACGGAGCCGATGGCCGCCTTGACGCGCGACGTGAGCTGACAGGCGCTGGTCTCGACATCTAGGAGCAGCCGGTTGGTCAAGTCCGTCGGTGACAGGGCGAGCTTGGTCGACAGGTGTGCCAGGAGCGCGTCGCGCCGCGCGACCCGCAGCCGATCGTGGATCACCGGCTCGCGCGAAGCCCGCTCCGCGGTCGGGAGCTGCGCGAGCGCCAGGTCGAGCACCTTGGTTCCGTCCGCGGCGACTGGCACATCAGCGCCGGCGAGCGCGAAGACCAAGTCGGCGGCGGCCCCGAAGCGGCGACGGAGGTCGAGCACGCGCCGCGCCTCGGCCGCGCGGGCGATCGTGAATGGCCCCACGCCCTTCAGGTGATCCAGCGCGTGCGCGGCCGCGCCCTGACTCGCCGTCAGAGCAGCCAGCCCGTCGTCGTTGGCAACCGACAAGAGCCCCACCAGCTCTCCTGGCGTGATCGACCGGAACGACCGCCGTAGCGCCGCGCACTCACCAGTCTGCAAGATGTCCTCGATCCGGGACGCGCCACTCGCCAGGTCCGTCACCCGCACCCACCGCATCGGACCATCGGCTGTCATCGCCGTGATCTCGGCGTCGCTGGATGCGAAGCGGTTCACCACGAAGGCGAACCGCTCGAGGACCCGCAGCGCGATCACCGCCGCCGCGTCGGATGGCAATACGACGTCGTGCGTTGCACCGAGACTTCTCAGCGCCAGTAGCGGGTCACGTAGCGTGGCGTTGTTCAGGATGAGACCGACGTGCTTGCGTTCCAGATCCAGCGCTCGGCTGAGGGCCTGGGCCAGCGCATCACCCTCGAGCGTGACGCGCAGGTGGGGCTTCACGATGTCGATCGCGGAGGCGGTCCGCTCCGGCAGGGTCGGGAGCGTCGCCGCCTTCTCGAGCTCAGGGGCAAACTCGGCCGGCCATGGCGTGGGCCAGGGCGCTTTGCCAGCGACAAGGTTCGCGGTGGCGTCCTGCGCTGCGGCTGCCCCGATGCTCCGCGTCAAGAGCCGGGCGAGGCCCGTCAACGTCGCCTCGGTGTCCAGCTCGGCGTTCGCCCGCGCCAGCTCGACGACGATCGAATGCAGGACGGCTGCGAGCTGCGCATCGGTGCGGCCCCGCCCCGCGGCGGGCACGCCAGGCGGATCGGTCAGCCAGACCAGATCGGCGACGGTCAACCGGAGCGCCTTCGCCCGATCCACCTGCGCGAGGAACAGCGCGAGCGAGTCGGCGGATGCTGTGACCCCGAACCTGACCAGGAGCGCCGGCAAGTCGGCGCTGCGGACACCGAGCGCCCGTGCCAGGTTGACCGTCCGGTCCGGGCCCGGCGCCGCCAGCCAGCTCGCGGCTTCGGCCACCGTCACGTGAAACCGATCGCGCCACGCCGCCAGCCGAGCCAGGTCGACGAGCAGCTGGTCAGGCGCGGCGCTCGTCGTCCAGAAGCCGAGCGCGTCCAGCGCCGCGTCGAGATCGGCGGCGGGCCACCCGAGGCGGCGCCGCAGGCGAACGTACTGACCGAGCAGGCGCAGGCGCGGTTCGGTGGCGCCGCCGAGCGTCATCGCCGTCGCATCGCAGCCATCGGGCCACGTGAGCCCGAAGCCGGGATCCCGCTCCACCAGCGCGTGGAGCTCGTCGCTGGTCAGGCCGGTCTGCGCGAGCAAGGTGGCGACGTTCGCGAGCGCCGCAGCGTCATCGATCCCGAACAGGCTCGCGAGCGACGCGCTGGCGTTGCTGAGCAGTGACGCCTCGGCCTTCGGGATGCGAAGCTGCTCACGCGCGAGCCGCTGCTCGTGAGCCGCGACGCGGGTCGCGAGCTCGTCGTCCGTTTCGGTGTTGCCAGTCGCGGTGAGCTGCTGAACCGGCGGCGCGGCGGCGAGCAGTTCTCCTCGGGAACACCCGAGGATGTCCAGCGCCGCGCGGACTCGCTCCGTGCCGAGCTCGAAGGGCAACGGCGGTGGGTACGTCGTGGTCTCGAGATCCTGGTACGCGTCGCCGTTCACGTACTGCGGACGCGCGCGCAGCTCGGCCGCCGACTTCTCGGGGCTGCCTGACAGATCGAGGACGGTCCCGGTGACCAGCGCCTCGAGCTGCTCGTTGACCAGATCGATCGCCGGGAGCGGCGTGAGCGTGTGGTGACACGACAATGGCAGCGACGCCAGATCGGGCCGCCGGTCGACGAGCAGCTGATACGGCGACTTCGTCGTGGTGGACAGGGTGAGCGGCTGCGGCTCCAGCAGGTGCATGAGATCGACGAAGTACGCCGCCGGCCCGTCGGCGGCGGCGCACTCGGCGCACGCGCACAGGTCGAGCTTGCCCAGGAGGTGCGCCAGGTCGGGCGGCGGTGTCGGACCTGCGATGGCAAGGGGCGTGATCGCCTCGCCGTACTCCTGCTGGGTGAACGCAGCGAGCGTCACGCTGCGGCTGGCGACGATGTGCAGCTCGTGGACGCGCTGATCAGCGATGCCTTTGGCCTCGAGCTTCTTCGCGTGCTGGGCGGGCGGCACGCGCGCCATGCGGAGGGCCGTGGTGGTTCCGGTCTCCATCAGCGCGTCGATCTCGTCGAAGCGCGCGGCGAGCCGGTGCAGTCGCTGGACGGTTCGCAGGTGCGCGCGCGGTGCGTCCCCGAGCCTGGCGCCGGTTCGGCGCAGGAAGCGCGCCACTGGCTCGGTCCGCAGGTCGAAGGCCGGCTGTTCTTCGAGGAACGCCGCCACCTCGCGAGCGACCGCGTCGCGGGGGCGCTCGCGCAGGCGGGCCGCCAGGCGCTGCGTCGGAGCCGCGTGCTCGAGCTCGCGCTCGATCGCCGCAGCGTGCGCGGCGCGGCGCGCGTGTTCGTCGCCAGGGTACCAGTCGGGCGGCGCCACGGTCGCGACCAGGTCGGTGACCACCTGGCGAGGCGCCGCCGCCAGCGCGCGAAGGGTCCACGGCTCCTGCTGCTCCCATCGGGCCAGCGTCACCGGGTCGCGCATCGCGGCCAGCAGCGGAGGATGGAGCCCTGTCACGGCGATCAGGTCGGCCAGATCGCGCAGCCGCGGCAACTCGGGCGCAAGCACCGGATCTCCCTCGATGGCCCGCCAGGCGACCTCGGGGTCGTCGGCGTCGGCTGCGCGGGCAAGCGCGCGCCGCACGTTCGATCGCACGTCGCGATCCGGGAACACGCCGGCCAAGATCGTCCCCGTCGCCGACTGCTCGTCGTCGACGATGCGCGTCAAGCGAGCCTGTGCGAGGATCGCGAGCAGGCGTTCGATGTTCGCGGCATCCAAGGGCGCGATCACGTCTTCGGCGGCCGAGTCCGCGAGCGCCGCGCGGATCCGTGCCGCGGGCTGCGCCGCGAACCGCTCCGGGTCGGCTGGAATGCGCTGCCGCAGACATCCGTACACGGCCATTGCGTCGACGCCGAGAGCGCTGGCGAAGCGATGGGCATGGACCCACGCTTCGATAGCCTCGCGGGGATGCTTTGCCTCTCGGATCAGGAACGCAAGATCGTCATCGGTGAGCTCTGGCGGCGCCACGCCGTCGAGCACGGGCATGATCGCCCGGCTGACCAGCGTCCATTCCGTGATCCGCTCGAGCGGGCCGGCGGCGAGGTTGATGATCGCGACCACCGGAGCGTCGAACTCGATCGGTGATCTCAGGAGCGGCCCCATATCTCTGGCGGCGTGGACCACCAGATCGGCACGCGGCTTCTCGCTGCGCACGAACTGCGAGGCCTCGTACGCCAGCTCGTAGCGACCCTGACCATCCGTCGTCGTGGTCCCTAGCAGCTCCGCGTGGCGCAGATCGCGGTCGAATACCTGAACGCGCAGATTTGCGAGCGGCGCTCCGTTTGCCGCACGCACGTATCCGCGAACCACTAGGCCCCGCTCGGGTGCAGCGAGGTCTCGGGCCATGGTCTGGCGCAACACCTGCTCCAGCTCGGTGTCGTCCACGCCGATGGTCGGCCGGCCCAACGTGATCTGGGCATACAGGATCGCTGTACCGATCGCCGGTTCCGACGCCCCGTCGCTCACGAGCGACGCGAGCCCCAGGTGCCTGAGCCCTTCGACCAATGCGTGCGAGACCATGGCTCCTCCTGGGGCGACGTTCGCACACGCAGGCCGAAGGCAGACCGCGTTGTGTTCTGAAATCGCCGCGTTCACGGCGTTGCTGCCGGCGGATGACGCGGCAGCGCTGGCCACCCCGTCGTCACCTGAGGTTCCCGCGGTCGACGAACTCGCAGACGCATCAGCGCTGCTCGGAGTCTCCCCGGCCGACTCGCGTGAGGCCGTCACCCGTCGCCACCGCGAGTTGACCGGGGCCGCCTCCCCGTCGGGATTCGCTGCCGGTGCTGGTTCAGAGGCCCGGGCCTACGCACGTCATCTCGACGAAGCGCACGCGGTCATCCGCGCTCGTCGCGGCTGGCGCTGAGCCCGGCGCGGGCCGCATCCAACTCTGCGATAACCTGGGCGACGAGGGCGGGCGGCTCGATGGGCCGCGCGTGGGGACCCCAGCTCAGGATCCACGACACGATCGGAGCGAGGTCGGCGCGGGTGTCGAACGCGACCCGGATCCGGCCGTCGGGCAGCTCGGTGATCTGCTGCGACCGGTGCCACATGCGCGCCCGCACGTAGATCGCTCGCGCCTGGCTGAACTCGACGACGACGCGCACCGGCTGCTCGGTCGCCGGGAGGTGGATGCCGAAGGCGTCGTGCATCACGTTGCCAAGGTCGAAGTCGGCGGGCGTGACGAACGAGAACGCGCGTAGGTGTTCGGCCTCGGTGAAGCGCTCCACGGCGAACGGGCTGACGTCGCGCGCGCTGGTGAGCTGCGCGCCGTCCTCGGGGCGCTTGAGCCGGCAGGCGATCACGTAGAGGCCATGCTTGTGGATCGCGATCGCGAAGGGGGCCAGGTGGCCGCGCTGCCGCCGGCCGCCCGCGTCGACGTATGCGAACCGGATCACCTTGCGCGACAGGACGCCGGTCAGGAGCGCGTCGATCACGTCCGCCTTGTCGGCGTACGCCTTGGTCCCGCCGTCGGGCGCGTAGATGATCCGCTGCGTGAACGTCGCCTGCTCGGCCTGCTCCTCGGGCGAGAGCCGCTGCACCAGCTTGCCGAGCACGCTCGCGATGTCGTCGTGAAACGGCGTGCCCGCGAGCACGTCGAACATGCTCCGCACCGCGAGCAGCGTGTAGCGCTCGCGCCGCGTGATCAGGACGTGGCTGAAGCTGCGCCCGACCAGCCTGGCGCCGGCCCGGCCGTCGATCATCGGGCGCTCGATCTGCTCCCCCGCCCGCTCCAGCTCGGCCAGGTCGCGCTTGACGGTCCGGGGGCTCACGTCCAGCTCGGCGGCGAGGTCGGCGATCGCCCGGCCGTGCTTGAAGCCGCCCAGCAGATCGCGCAGCCGGAGCGCGCGGGCCTTCCCGCTGTGTTCACCGCGGCGGAACACACGCCCCCGGAAGGGGTATGTCCCCGGCAAGAAGGGGGACCGGAAGGCTTCCGGAAGCTTCCGCCGAAGGTTCCAGGGAAGGTTCCGGCGAAGCCTTCCGCGCCGCCCCGACTCGCAAGCAGGCGACACCAGGCACACCACGGGCGACCTTCGCGAAGGGGGCCGCGCCGGCGGCGGACCTTTGGGAGGGCTTCGCGGCGGGCTCGGGCGCCAGCACGCGCGCGATGCGGCGAACGGCGGACATCTTCCGCCACGATCTCCGGCGCTTGGATGGCGGTCAAGGGTTGACCAACCCCTTTCGTACCCTTCCAGGACTCACCCGCGAAGGAGTCGACCGATGCCGCCCACGCCGCAACCGCGCCCCCACCATCCGCCGCTCGCCCACGACGGGCGCGGCCAGCCGATCGCCATGCCCGACGGGGCCGCTGGGTGGCGCCTCAAGCGCCAGACCGCCGGCCGCCCGAAGGTCGTGCTGGGTCCCGATCGCCTTCCCCTGCGACTTCCGCTCGACACGACGAGCGCCGATCTCGTCGACCTGTGCGGTGCGGGCGCCTACCGGCTGGACGCCATCGACGACGCCGGCCAGGTGCTCGACTTTATCACCACGATCACCGTCGGCGGCGACGGCGCGCACGACGCCACGGAAGGCGACGCGCTGCCCGCGATCATCGGGTCGCGTGGCGGTGGTGGGGCCGAGCTGCGCTATGCGCTGGAGGTGACCGCGCACATGGCGCGCGCCCAGAGCGACGCGCTGCGCTCCATCGCGAACGCGCAGGCCGACTGGATCAAGGGACTGGCCGCCGCCAAGGTGCTCCCACGCAACGGGCTGTGGCACCTCCCGCCGCCGCCGGTCGCCAACGTCAACGACCGGGACGACGACGACGACGACGACGACCAGGACGACGACGCACCCCCGCCGATCGATCCCACCCTCGGCGCGCTGGGTCACATCGCGTCGATCGCGCGCGACGTCGGGCCGATCGTGCGCGCGATGATCCCGGGCGGCAACCGCGATCTGGTCGCCGAGCCGAGGAACGCCGCGCCACCGCCGGCCGCCCCCTCGCCTGCCGATCCAGCCGCCGACCTGACGACGCCCTCGATCCGGATCGCGATGGTGCTGGCCCAGGTGTCGCCACACGCGCGGGCGCTCGCGTGTCGTCTGCTGGCCCGCAACGACGACACGGCGCGGAACCTCGCCACGGCGATCCAATCGCTGCCGGTCGACGACGCGGCCGCGCGCCTCGAGACGATGGCCCAGGAGGTCGACGATCGCCGCGCCGCGCGCCGTCGTGGCCCAGCGCCGCCCGCCGTCGATCCAGCGGCGCACCTGGCGGCGGTGATGGCGAAGCTGTCTCCGGACGAGATCGCGCGAGCCCAGGCGCTGATCACGACGCTGGATCCGGTGCAGCTCGACGCGCTGAAGGCCGAGCTGCTGGCGATGTCGGCCACCGACGCGGCGGCCCACGTCCGCCAGGCGCTGGCCGGGCGCGACCACACCAGCCCGGGAGGTGGCCATGCCGGCGCTTGAGGCGAGCAACGACAACGCCCCGGCCGCGATCGTCGACGAGTCCGCCGACGACGCCGCGGCGCGCGCCGGCGACGCCGGCGACCCGCACCGCGGCCCCGCGATCGTCCGCGCCGTGGCCGCTGGCGTCTGCGTCGGCGCGACCATGCTCCTGGCCGAGCTGGGGAACGATCGGGCGCGGGCGTTGCTCGCGCGACCGGCGCCGGGCGACGCTGCCCCGGCGCCACCGGCGGAGGTGATGACCGCCGACCAGGCCGCCGCGTTCCTCGGCGTCGACCGCAACACGGTCTACGACGCGGCCGGGCGCGGCGACATCCCGCACCGGCGGATCGGCAAGCGGATCTTGTTCAGCCGTTCGCAACTCGTGTCATGGTTGGGCGCATGCAGGGCTGCGCGTGTCGGGAATGGGTAAGAGCCATGCCTGTACGCCGTAGCAACGATGGTCGCTGGCGCTATCGCGAGATCGTCCGATTCCCGGACGGAACCCGCGAGCGCATCAGCGGCAGCGCGCCGAAGCACGTCAACACCAAGGTCGGCGCTCAACAAGCGATGCTCGAGCACATCGAGCGCGCGCTACACCCGGAGCGGGTGCCGGTACGAAAGGAGGTCCTGACCTTCCACGAGTGGTTTCACGGTCGGTTCTGGGCCGAGTGGGTCACGGGTCGCAAGAACAAGCCGACGGAGCGGCGCTCGAAGACGATCATCTACGAGTGCCACCTCAAGGACGTTTTCGGATCGCTGCCGCTCGACGAGATCGGCGTCACCGAGATCGCCCAGTTCCGCGCGGCGCTGGTCGCGCGGGACCTGTCGGAGAAGCGCATCAACAACATCCTCGCGGTGCTGTCGAAGGCGCTGAAGTACGCCGCCGAGGTCGAGCTGATCGCGAAGGCGCCACGGATCGGACTGTTCAAGGTCGATCGCCCCGAGATCGTGGCGTGGGACTTCGAGCAGTACGCCCGGCTCCTCGCGGCGGCCCCGACCGAGGGGCCGGAGTGGCTCGCGGCCGTCGCCCTCGCGGGCGAGGCCGGCCTGCGCGTCGGCGAGGTCAAGGCGCTGCGCTGGCGTGAAGACGTCGACCTGATCGCCCGGACGATCACCGTGAACCAGCAGACCAGGAACGCCGAGACGACCACCCCCAAGGGGCGCACGCGCCGCACGATCCCGATGACGGAGACGCTGGTGCAGGCGCTCAAGCGCATTGACGTGATCCGGGAGGGGCTGGTCGTGCGCAACCCCGACGGCAGCGCCAAGACCGACGGCCAGGCCGATGCAGCGATGCAGCGGATCTGTCGACGGGCCGGCTTGCCGGTCCGCTACTGGCACATCCTCCGGCACACGTTCGGGACCCACGCCGCGCTGTTCGACGTGAACCCGTGGCGGTTGCAGGCCTGGATGGGTCACAAGCGGATCGACGAGACGATGCTGTACATCCACGTCGCGGAGGCGCACGCCCGGGATCTGCCCGATCCGGTCCGGGAGGCCGGCCAGGGCGAGGCCGATCCCGACCGCCGGGTCATGCGGATGATCGGTGCACGGGCCGCCCTCACCCCCGGGTGGGACGCTCGTGGCAAAGCCGTGGCAAAGCCGACGGCGTCCGGAAATGAGAAAGGCCACCTTTCGGTGGCCTAGCTCGTGCGAAAGGGGGGACTCGAACCCCCACGGTGTTACCCACTGGAACCTGAATCCAGCGCGTCTACCAATTCCGCCACTTTCGCGGTGGATGGGAAGTATACTCAGCGCGATTTCGCGATCAAGCGTCGCGGACATTTTTTTCACCGCGGGGCGGCGAGCGCGGTGATCGCGGGCGATCGGACGCCGCGAATCGCGCATGTCGCACGCCTCGCGCGGCGGCTGTGCGCTTTACTTCCCACGCCCTGGCGACATACCATCGAAAGCGCTCGGGATTCGCATGGCCAAGCTGATCGTCATCTCAGGGGATGAGCGCCAGGAGTTCGAGCTTGGGGCGTTCAACACCCTCGGCCGGCACCCGGACAACACGATCCAGATCCTGGATCGGATCATCTCGAAGGAACACGCGCAGATCCAGCGCTCCGGCGATGGGCGCTTCCTCCTGCGCGACCTGCGGTCGCTCAACGGCACGTTCTACCGGGGTGAGCGCGTCGGTGAGCACTACCTGTCCGACGGCGACGAGGTCACCATGGGCTCGACCCGGCTGGTGTTCGTCGACAAGCCGAGCCAGCAGGAGCCGATGCACCGGGTGACGATCGCCCCGGGGCTGACCGAGAGCCACATCCGCCAGCGGATCCAGGCCCAGACCGGCGACTTCATCCCGGAGCGCCAGCTCGCCGATGAGAAGGTGCTGCGCCGCGACTACGAGCGCCTGCGCATCGGCCACGAGCTGGCCCGCGCGGTCGGCAGCGAGCTCGATCTCGAGAAGCTGCTGCCCAAGATCCTCGACAAGGCCTTCGAGCTGGTCGGCGCCGACCGCGGCGCGATCCTCTTGATCGACGATCGCGGCGAGCCGGTGCCGCGCTACGTGAAGACCCGCAGCGGCAAGAGCGACACCAACATCGTGCTGTCGCGCACCGTGCTGGCCGAGGTGGTGCAGAACCGCGCCGCGGTGCTGTCGTCCGACGCGACGATGGACTCGCGGTTCTCGGGCGCCCACTCGATCATCATGCAGGGCATCCGCTCGACGATGACCCTGCCGCTCTTGTACGGCACCGAGCTGCTGGGCCTGATGCACCTCGACTCGCTGTTCACCTCGAACGCGTTCACCGAGAAGGACCTCCAGGTCTGCACCGGCATGGCGTCGCAGGCCGCGATCGCCATCCAGAACGCCCGCCTGGCCAGCCGCATCGAGAAGGAGGCCCAGACCCGCGCCCAGATCTCGCGCCTCATCCCGGCCTCGGTCGTGGAGCAGGTGGTCAAGGGCGAGCTGGTCATCGAGAAGGGCGGCCGCCTCAACGAGATCACGATGCTGTTCTCGGACATCCGCGGCTTCACGACGATGTCCGACGGCCGCCCGCCCGAGGAGGTCGTCCAGACCTTGAACGAGTACTTCGAGGTGATGGTCGACGTGCTGTTCCAGTTCCAGGGCACGCTCGACAAGTTCGTCGGCGACGAGATCATCGGCCTGTTCGGCGCGCCGATCTCGATCGACGACGGCCCGTTCAAGGCGGTCGCCTGCGCGCTGGCGATGATGCACGGGCTGGCCGAGTTCAACCGCACCCGCGCCTCCGAGGGGCTGCCCGAGATCAAGATCGGCATCGGCATCAACACCGGCAAGGTCATCACCGGGTCGATCGGCTCGACGCGCGCGCTGCAGTACACCGCCATCGGCGACGCCATGAACGTCGCCTCGCGCCTGGTCAACGTCGCCACGGCCGGCGAGGTGATCATCTCCGAGAACACCTACCTCCACGTCGCCGATCGCATCATCGCCGACGCGCTGCCCCCGGTCCGGGTCAAGGGTAAGGCCGACGAGCTCAAGGTCTACCGCGTCACCGCGCTGCGCCCGAAGGGGGCGGCCGCGGGGTCCCAGACCTGGTCCGAACCCACCAAAGCCTGATGCCTTGACGGGGGGACCGGCTGCGGGGCTTGCCCGCGGCGTTGCGGGGTCCCCCCCACGTCCTCACGTACCGACGTACGCTCCGGCGTGGGTCCCCCCCGCGCCTTGCGGGCAAGCCTCCTCGCGCGGTCCAGCTAGACCACCACCACCTGCGCCGTTGCAGACGCCGGCAGACCTCGGCTCGAGGTCCGTGCGTCCGTTCGAGGGATCGGCGCGCGAGGTCTAGCTGGACCGCGCGAGGATGTCCTTGGGCAAGGCGACGGTGGGGCCCCAACCCCGAGCGTACGTCTGTACGTGAGGGCGTTGGGGGGGGGGGACCGGCAACGCCGCCCAAGGGCACCGCAGCCGGTCCGGGGGTGTCACCCCTACCCGATCGTGACGCCCAGTTGCTGGCGCACCGCGAAGTACTCCTCGCTGATCGAGTACAGCACCAGCTCCTTGATCTTGTCCTTCACCTGCGGGCCGCCGACCGTCACCGGCTCGGCCGAGACCATCCGGGCCGCCACCTCGAGATCGCCGCACACCACGAAGCCGGCGCGGTGCGAGGCGGCGTCGACGGCGTGGCCCCACTTCGCCAGGTCGACCGACGGCGCGGCCTGGATGAAGCGGTTCACCACCACCGCGAGCTGCTCGTAGATCGCCGGGTTCAGGCGCTTCTGGATCTCGGGCGTGTACTGCTGGACCAGCGGCACCAGATCGGGCGGCACCGGGAAGTCGCGGCGCACCAGCGCGATCGCCGACATCAGCGCGACCTTGAGCTCGGTGTTCGTCGGCAACAGCAGCTTCAGGTAGTACTCGGGCCGCATGAAGGTCAGGCGGCGCGCCGACAGGAACGCGATCTCCCGCTCGGTCTTGCCCGACAACAGGTGCGGCCGCACCACGAACGCCGGGCACAGCTCGGTCTTCTCGACGAAGTTGGCGAGCTGGATGTCGGCGGGCTTGCCGTCCTCGATGACGAACACCTCGGGGATCGGCACCGACAGCACCTGGGCCACGTAATAGAACAGCTTCGAGAACATCAGCTGGTCGGTGGCGAGCTGGCGCTTGTCCTTGCGCTTGATGCCCAGCTCCTTGTGCGGGTAGGCCTTCATCGCCGCGACGCCGCTCCACACCG
The DNA here is from genome assembly GCA_016707895.1 of Myxococcales bacterium. Classification (GTDB taxonomy): domain Bacteria; phylum Myxococcota_A; class Polyangia; order Haliangiales; family Haliangiaceae; genus UBA2376. The sequence goes on from JADJGV010000013.1 coordinate 70,700, forward strand.
CGCCCATGATGGCCGAGATGTAGCGGTTCTCGTCGGCGTGGATCAGCTTGCCCCACGACTCGCTGGTCATCAGGCTCTTGGCCTTGACCAGGCCGCGCGGCTTGTACTGCTCGTAGAACTGCAGCTGCTCCTGGTCGGCCTTCTTGAGGAAGGCCAGGGTCGCGCACATGCACCAGCGCTTGTCGTACTGGTGGGCGTCCCGGTAGATGCTGTCGAGCGCCTTGTACGAGTCGTACTTGAACGGCTCGTCGCGCAGCATCTTCATGTGCACGGCGATCGCCTTGTCGGCGTAGTCGGCGCCGGCGCGGACGTACAGCTCGGCCAGGATCTCGGCGCGCTCCTTGTTGCCGGCGTCGAGCTCCTGCGCCACCTCGAAGGCGCTGATCGCGCTCTGGAAGTGCCCGAGGCGCGACCGGTAGATCTCGCCGAGGGCGTGCAGCAGGTCGACCCGCAGCTTGTGGTAGACCTCGTCGGCCCCCTGCGGCTGCGGCAGGCGCTTGATCATCTGCCGGTAGGCGCGCTCCTGCGCCTTCCAGTCCTTCTTGGTGGTCAGGATCTTGTCGATGTCGGCGAACGCCTTCAGCGCGCGCGGCATGTAGCTCTTCGGCAGCTTGACCGGCTCGCCGAAGAAGTTGTCGAGCGCGAGGTTGTAGTAGTCGATCGCCTCGTCCGAGGCCTTGAGCTCGTCACGGGCGATCGTGCCGGCCGCCAGGTAGTACGAGCCGCGGCGCACGGCGTCGGTCTCGAGATCGATGAAGCGCTGGATGGTCTCGACGACCTTCTTCCACTGCTTGGTCTCGGTGTAGATGTCCAACACCTTCTGCAAGAGCGAGTGGTCGTCGGTCGCGACCTCGATGGCCTCGAGGTACGCCGCCACCGCCTTGCCCGGGTTGGCCAGGTTCTTCTGGTAGATGCCGCCGATCTCGTCGAGCAGCGCCACCTTCTCGTTGTCGTCGGCGGTCGCCATCAGGCCGCGCTTGGCGTGGACCACGGCCTCCCAGTCGTTCTGCTGGGTCTGCAGCGCCACCACCGCCTGCAGCGTCTCGCGGTGGGTCGGATCGATCTCCAGCGCCTTCTCGAACATGTTGAGCGCCTTCTTGCGCTCACCCAGGTTCTGCCGAACCATGCCCATCCGGTTGTAGATGCGCACCACCTCGCCCTCGGGCTGCGAGTCGCGGTGCTGCACCAGGATGGTCTGGTAGATCTTCCCGGCCCCGTCCCAGTCCTGCATCTTGAACAGCAGGTCGGCCCGGCCGATCAACGTCGGCAGGTAGGTCGAGTCGATGTTGTAGGCCGACTCGTAGTGGCGCAGCGCGCGGTCGTAGTCGCCCAGCTCGTCGGCGGTGCGCGCCGCCCGGTAGTACAGCTCGTTCAGCTCGCGCGGATCGGGCCGGCTCTGGCCGACCTTGCGCACCAGCATCTCGATGACCGGCTGCAGCGCCGACCACTCCTTGTTGGCGAAGTAGGTCTCGGCCAGCGGGCGGCCGGCCTCGACGTGCTCGGGATCGAGCGCGATCACCGCCGCGAACAGCGGCTTGGCGCGCTCGGGGTTGTGCAGGCGGTCGTTGTAGATGCGGGCCGCCTCGTTGAGCAGCCGCACCTTGTCGAGCACCACCGGGGTGTGGGCCTCGGCCCGCTCCATCATCTGGGCGGCCTTGAGCCAGTCGCCGCGGTCCGAGTACAGCCGGGTCAGGGCCTCCATCGACGCGACGTGGCCGGGGTCGACCGCCAGGCCGCGCACGAAGTTGGCCTCGGCCTCGGCGGTGTCGCCGAGCTGGCCGTACTGGATCCGGCCGATGCGGTGGTACAGGTCCACCTGCTTCTTGCCGTCCTCGGTGATCGTGACCAGCTGCGACATCGCGTCGATCGCGCGATCCCACGAGCTGATCTTCTCGTATAGGCGCCCGAGCGCGTCGAGCGCGCGCGGCTCGTCGGCGTCGAACCCGAGCACGTCGGTGTAGGCCTCGATCGAGCGATCGAAGTCCTGCAGCTCGCGCTCGTAGACCACGCCCATCGCGCAGTACAGATCGACGCGGGTGGCGACGTCGCCGGTGTTGAGGATGTGGTTGCGGTAGGTCTCGACCAGCGCCTCCCAGCGGCCGGCCTGGTGGTACAGGCGCGACAGCTCGCGGTACGCGCCGTAGTTGCGACCGTCGAGGGCGACGATCTTCTCCAGCGCCTCGGCGGCGCGGTCGAGCTTGCCGAACCGCTCCTCCCAGGCCGCGGCCATGCGCTCGTACAGCGACACCCGCTCGGCGTCGGTCGGCGACGCGTCGAGCTGGGCCTCGAGCACCTCGAGGTACTTCTCGGGCTGGTTGGACTTCTCGTAGAGCTGCTCGAGCGCGCGCAGCGCCGGCAGGTTCGACGGGTCGGCCTCGAGCACCAGCTGGTACGCGGCGATCGCCCGGCCGGCGTCGTGCAGGCGCAGATCGTGGATCTGGCCGATCTCGAGGCGCAGGCGGGTGACCTCGCGCTCGTCCTGCTCCAGCGCCGCCTTGCGGGTCAGCACGTCGATCAGCGGCTCCCACATCTGGTGGAAGCGGTACAGGCGCTCCAGCGACGACAGCACCGGCACCGACGTCGGGTCGCTGACCATCGCCGCCTGGTACGCGGCGATCGCCTGGCCCTGGTCCATGACCTGGTTCTCGAGCAGCTCGCCGAGCGCCAGGTTGACCTCGGCACGCTTGGCCGGGTCCTTCTCGGCCGCGGCCTGGCGCGACAGCGTCTCGACCAGCTCGCTCCACGCGCCGCGCTTGCGCTGCAGCTCGGCCAGCGCCGCGAGGGCGCCGACGTGGGCGGGGTCGATGCGCAGCGCCTGCTGCACCGAGTGGATCGCGTAGTCGATGTGGGCCAGGTGCTCGCCGTACCAGCGGCCGATCTTGACCCACAGGTCCGCGGCCTGGCTGCGGTTGGTCGACTCCAGGTCCCGGACCTGGTGGGTGTACTCGCCCAGCAGCTCCTGCCAGCGGTTGGTGGCGGTGGCCAGGCGCTCGAGCTCGCCGGCGACCTCCTCCTGCGAGAAGTCGCGCTTGAACGCCTCCTCGAGGACGACGTAGGCGTTGTCCTGATCGCCGAGCTCCTGCTCGTAGATCTTCGCGACCTGGCCGAGCAGCGAGATCTGCTCGCGCACGTCGTCGCGGTGGCCGGCGCGCTCGAGCAGGATCTCGGTCAGCTGCGCCCACTTGTACTGGGCGCGGTAGATCGCCTCGAGGCGCTCCGACGCCACGTGGTTGTTGTTGTCCATCGCGCGGACGCGCTCGTAGACCTCGGCGGCGGCGTCGAGGTTCTCGACCTTCTCCTCCCAGGTGGCGCCGGCCTGCAACAGCGTGTCGATGCGCTCGCCGGCCTCCTCCTGCACCAGGGCGCGCTTCTCGAGGACGTCGATCGCGTCCTCCCACCGCGCCTCGCGCGTGAACAGGCCCTCGAGGGCCGCCAGCGCGCGGAAGTCGCCGGCGTCGATCGCCAGCACCGCCCGCCACGCGGCCACCGCCTCGTCGACCCGGCCCAGCACGTCGCCCTCGAGGCGACCCAGCTCGGCGTACAGCTCGATGACCTGGTCCTCGGTCAGCTGCTGCTGATCCTGGCCGACGTCGATGATCCGCCGCAGCGTCTGCGACAGCTCGTCCCAGCTCTGGGTGGTGCGGTACAGCCCGGCCAGCGCGGTCAGCGTCTCGAAGTCGTTGGGATCCAGGCGGTCGGCGCACAGCCACGCGTCGAGCGCGCTGGTGTCGCGGCCGAGGTGTTCGGCCCACACCCGCCCGAGGCGCTTGTACAGCGCGATCTGGTCGGCGTCGGACGGCGCCACGGCGACCTGCCGCTCGAGCACCTCGACCAGCTCCTCGAACTTGCCGCGGCGCTGGTGGAGGTCGGCCATCGCGGCCAGCGCGACGGTGTCCTCGTTGCGGATGTCGAGCACCCGGCCCCACAGGTCGACCGCGCGCTCGTCCTGATCGAGCGCCTCCGACGACAGCCGCGCCATCCGGGCGTAGGTGTCGGCCAGCTCGTCGTCGCCGTCGGCGACGTCGACCAGCTTCTCGTAGGTCGCGTACAGGTGGGCCCACTCCTCGCGGCGGAAGTAGATCGCCTCACAGCACTCCAGGGCGCGGCGGTTGCGGCTCTCCTGCTCGAGGACGGCCTGGTAGCAGGCCAAGGACGCGTCGAGGTCGCCCAGCGCGTCGGAGAAGATCGCGCCGCGGCGGAACTGCAGCTCGATCTGCTCGTCGGGATCGGTCGTGATCTCGATGCGGCGGCGCAGCACCTCGACCAGCTCGTCGTACATGCCGGCGCCCAGGTACAGGCGATCCAGCGCGGCCAGCGCGTCGGGGTCCTTGGGCTCGAGCTCCAGCACCCGCAGGTGCGTGGTCACCGCGCCGTGGGCGTCGCGCAGCTCGAACTCGTGCACGCGCGCGAGCTTGAGCAGCGTGTGGCGGCGGACCTCCTTGTCGGCGTGGCGCTCGAGGGCGCGGGTGTACACCGCGACCAGCTCGTCCCAGGCCGCGGTGTCCTTGGCCAGGCGCTCGGCCTCGTCGACGGCGCGGTCGCTCCGCGGATCCTCGACGACGGCCTGGCCCCACCACGCGAACGCGCGGGCCGGGTCGTACAGCCGGCCCTCGGCCAGCTCGGCCAGGCGCGCGTGCATCGCCGCGCGGTCGGCCTGCACCGTCAGCTTGCCCAGCTGCACCTCGTAGATCCGGTGCAGCTTCTCGAACTCGCCGGCGGTCTCGTAGAGCGGCTCGAGGATGCCCGCGATCTCGGTCTGCAGCTTGTCTTCGGCGGGCCCCTCGAAGAACAAGCCTTCGAGCGCCGCGTGGGTCGGCGCGTGGGCCGGGTTGGCGGTGAGGATCTCGCGGTAGACCTCGATCGCGCCCTTCTTGTCGTCGAGCGCGTCCTCGAGGGTCTGGCCCAGGCGGAACTGGAGGTTGACCACCTCCTCGTCGGACTCGGCCAGCTGGATCTCGCGGCGCAGGACCTCGGTGAGCTCCTTCCACCGCCCGGTGGCGGTGTAGAGCCGATCGAGCGACAGCACCGCGGGCTTGTTGTCGAACTCGACCTCGAGGATGCGGCGGTAGGTGCCGATCGCCTTGTCGACGTGCGCCGGGTCGCTGCCCAGCTCCTGCTCGTAGACCCGGGCCAGCCGGGCCAGCAGGTCGACCTGCCGTGGCACGTCGAGCGACTTGTCGGCCTCGGTGCCGTACAGCGTGGCCAGCTCGCCCCACTGCCCGGTCATCTCGGCGAAGCGCTCGAGGTGGCCCAGCGTCAGCTCGTTGGCGTTGTCGTCCTTGAGCGCGCGCGCCAGCGACGCGAACGCCGCGCGCGGCTGCTCGAGCTGCTGCTCGTGGATCGCGGTGACGCGGTGGAGCAGCTCCACCCGGGCCAGCGGATCCTCGGTGTGGGCGATGATCACCTCCAGCACCTCGACCAGCTTGGCGTACTCGCCCGACGCCTCGTAGATCGGCTCGAGGACCCGCGCGGCCGCGACCGGCTCGCCGTCCTTCTTGCGGATCATGCCGTCGAGGGCGGCCAGCGTCTCGGCGTGGCTCGGCTCCATCGCCAGCGCCTCGCGGTAGCTCTCGATGGCCCGGGCCTGATCGCCCAGGCGCAGCTGCCACAGCTGGCCGATGCGGTACTTCAGGCCGACGATCTCGCCGGCCATGTCCGACAGCTCGACCTGGCGCTCCAGGTTGGCGAGCAGGTCGTACCAGCGCTCGGCCTGGCCGTAGAGCCGGTCGAGGGCCTGGATCGCCGGCATCTCGTCGGCGTCGAGGTCGAGGATCGCCTGGTAGGTCTCGATCGCCTTGCCGACGTCCTTGAGCTCGCGGTCGTAGACCTGGCCCAGCACGTACAGCATCTGGGTCTTGTCGGACGGGTCCTCGGCGAGGTCGGCCTTCTTGGCGTAGATGTCCTTGAGCGGCTCCCACCGCTCGAGGCGGATGTACAGCCGCTCGAGAGCGTCCATCGCCGGCAGGTCGACGTCGTCGATCGCCAGCACGCCGCGGAACGTCGCGACCGCCGCCTCGTTGTCGGACAGCACCTCCTCCTGGATCTGCGCGGCGCGGTACAGCAGCTGCTTGCGCTCGTTGAGATCGAGGAGGATGTCGCTCTTCTTCTTGAGCGCGCCGACCAGCGCCGGCCAGTCGCCGTTGCGCTCGTGGATCGCCTGGATCGCGGAGGCGGCCTCGACCGAGCCCGGCGCGACCGCCAGCACCCGCTCGTAGGTGGCCACCGCGGCCTTGTCGTCGCCCAGCTCGTGCTCGTGGATGTGGGCCTGCTTGAACAGCAGCGCGACCTTGAGGTCCTCCTCGTTGGACTCCTTGGCGACGCCGTCGTACAGCGCGACCAGGTCCTTCCACCGGCCCTGGACCCGGGCCAGGCGCTCGAGTTGGTGCGAGGTGGGCTCGTGGCGCGGGTCGTCCTTGAGCGCGCGGGCGTGGGTGTCGAACGCCTTGGCGCCGTCGTCGCCGCCGATCTCGTGCAGCTCGGCGATCTGGTGCAGCAGCTCGATCTTGCGCGCCGGATCGAAGGCGTGGCGCGCCATGATCTCGTAGACGCCGACCTGCTTCTGCCACGCGCCCGACTGCTTGTAGATCGGCTCGAGGATCGTCGCGATCGTCAGCTCGTGCTCGCCGCCGGCCGAGCCGAGCAGGCGCTCGAGCGCGGCGGTGGCCTCGCGGTTCAGCGGGTCGAGCTCGAGCACCTGGCGGTAGGTCTCGATCGCCGCGGCCGGCTCGCCGAGGTGGGTCTCGCGCAGGCTGGCCAGGCGGTTGAGCAGCGGCACCCGCTCGCGATCGTCGTCGCACAGCGTCAGCTGCCGGGTCAGGTTGTCGCCGAGGTCCTGCCAGTGCTGGCCGCCGACGTACAGCCGGTCGAGCGCGCGCAGCGCCGCCAGGTTGTCGGCGTCCTGGGCCAGCACGTCGCCGTAGGCGCGGATCGCCTCGGTCGGCTGGCTCAGCATCTCCTCGTGGATCGACGCGATGCGGAACAGGATCTGCAACCGCTCGTCGGGCGCCTCGGCGATCTCCGCCTTCTTGCGGTAGACCTCGAGCAGGTCGGTGTACTTCTCGTCGCGGGCGAAGATGACCTCGAGGGCCGCCAGCGCGTCGCGATCGTCGGGCTCGAGCTCGAGCGCCTTCTTGTAGAAGGCCACGGCGCGATCGCTCTTGCCGAGGCGCTCCTCGTAGTTGCGCGCGACCTCCGAGCACAGCTCGTGGGCCAGCGACCGCGGCAGGTCGGCGCGGCCGGTCGCCGCCTCGAACAGCGCGGTCAGCCGCGCCCAGCCGTCGTCGGCCAGCGCGGCCAGCTCGACCAGCTGCTGCTTGGCGCTCTCGGTCGCCGGATCCTCCTGGAACGCCCGGCCGTAGGCGCCAAACGCCTTCTCGACGTCGCCCAGCTTGCCGCGCTCGAGCTCGCCGATGCGCAGCAACAGGCCGACCTTGCGCAGCTGGTCGCCGCCGGCGGCGGCCACCTGGATCTCGTGCACGCCGACCAGCGGGCGCCACTCGCCGAGCTGCTCGTAGATCGGCTCGAGGATCGCCGCCGCCGCCAGCTTGTGCTCGGCGTCGCCCAGCCGCGCCTCGAGGCGGGTCCGGGCCCCGGCGTGGCCGGGATCGATGTCGAGGATGTCGCGGTAGACCTCGATGGCCCCCGCGGCGTCGCCGAGGTGCTGCTCGCGCAGCTGGCCGAGGCGGAACTTCAGCTCGAGGTGCCGCGGCTTGTCATCCTCGGGGCCGACGATCGTGATCTGTCGCGACAGCACGTCGGCCAGCTCGGGCCACTTGCTGTTGCGCAGGAACACGCGGTCGAGCGCCGACAGCGCCTTGGGCTCGTCGCCCACCGCGTCGAGGATGCCCTGGTAGGCGGCGATCGCCTTGGCGTCGTCCTTGACCTCGTCCTCGTAGAGCTGGCCGATCTTGGCCTGGATGTCGACGCGCTCGTCGACGTCGTGGGTCAGCTCCAGCTTCTTGCCGTAGACGTCGAGCAGGGCCTGGAACTGGCCCTTGCCGAGGTACAGCCGCTCGAGCGCGTCGAGCGCGTCCTGGTTGGACGGATCGGCGTCGACGATCTGGCGGTTGAGCTCGAGCGCGCGATCGCTGCCGCCCAGCTCCTTCTCGAGCGCCTGCGCCATCACGCTCATCAACGGCAGCGCGTCGACGACGTTGCCGAACTTGGGCAGCGAGGCCTGGTACGCGCTCACCAGCTCCTGCCAGGCGCCGGTGTCCTTGGCCAGCCGCTCGAGCTCGGTGCGGATCCACTCCGCCTCGTGGTCCTCGGCGTGGGCCTTCAGCCACCAGCCGAACGCCGCGCCCTTGTCGCGCAGCTTCTCCTCGTTGTACTCGGCCAGGCGCTTGAGGCGCTCCTGCCGCAGGTGGTGATCCTCGGTGGCGGCCAGCTGGATCTCCAGCACGCCGACCAGCTTCTTGGGATCGCGGCCCGCCTCGTACAGCGGGATCAGCGCCTCGGCGGCGGCCAGGTTCTTCTCGTCGAGCGACAGCACCTTCTCGAAGGCGCGCATCGCGCGATCGGGCTTGGCCAGCTCGTCGCGGTACAGCACGGCGATCTTGCCGGCCAGCACCAGCCGGTGCTGCTCGGGGCCGGCCTCGACCTCGCGCTCGAGCACGCGGACGTACTCGTCGAGCTTGCCGCGGGTGCGGTAGAACTCCTCGAGGTCGTCCCAGCGGGCGTCGGTGACGAACAGCTTCTTCAGCGCGTCCTGGGCGCGGCGGTTCTGCTCGTCGACAGTGAGCAGCCGCTGCCACGCGGTGATCGCGGCCGAGGTGTCCTCGAGCTTCTCGGTGTAGAGCAGGCCGAGGCGCTGCAGCGCGTCGGCGCGGACCTTGTCGTCGGGCGCGTTGTCGGCCTGGCGCGAGCAGACCTCGGCCAGCTTGGCCCAGTCCTTGTTGCGCTCGTACAGCTTGGCCAGCTCGGTGAGGGCCTCGTCGTGGGTCGGCTCGACCTCGACGACCTTCTCCCACCAGTACATGCAGATCTCGGGCTTCTTGACCTTGGTCTGCGCCATCCGCGCGACCTCGATCGTCAGCTCGGCGCGCTGGCCCTCGGGCGCCCGCGCGATCTCCGCCTCCTTGAGCTTGATCAGCTTCTCCCAGTCGCGGCGCTTCTCGTACACCGCGAGCAGGTGGGTGGCGGCCTCGTGGTTGTCCGGATCGAGCTCGAGGACCTTCTCGAACGCCTTGATCGCCTCGGCCTGGTTGGAGAACCGCTCGAGGTAGAGGTTGGCGATCTGCAGGTTGAGCGCGACCTTGCGCGCGCCGTCGTCGGCGCGGTCGGCGCGCTCGCCGAGCACCTTGACCAGATCGGGCCAGCGCTTCTTGTTCTCGTAGATCGCGGCCAGCTGATCGTAGGCCTCGTCGTCGGGCGCGTGGTGCAGCGCCGCGGCGAGCGCGGTGATCACCTGGTTCTCGTTGCCGAGCTTGCCGTAGGCGAACGCGACGTCGCGCATGGCCACGGCCTTGTCGTGCGGCGTGGTCGCGACCTTGGCCTCTTCGTCCTTGGCGGCGTCGACCAGCGGCTGCCAGGCGCCGGCGGCCTTGAGCACGCGCGCGTACTCGCGGCGCGCGGCCAGCTCCTTGGGGTGCTTGGCGACGACGTCCTTCCACGCGGCCACGCCCTTGTCAGCGCCGCCCTCGGCGGCGCGGGCGGCGTCCATCGCGCCGGCGGCGTCACCCGCGGCGACGGGCGCGGGCGCAGGCGCGGGCGCAGGGGCCGGCGCCGGCGCGGGAGCTGGCGCAGCGGCCTCGACGACCGGCGCGGGCGCGGGCGCTGGCGCAGGGGCCGGCGCAGGCGCGGCCTCGACCACCGGGGCCGGCGCGGGCGCGACCTCGACGACGGGCGCGGGAGCTGGCGCAGGGGCCTCGACGACGTGGGCCTCGACGACGGGCGCCGGGGCCTCGACGACGGGCGCGGGAGCTGGCGCAGGGGCCGGCGCCTCGGCGGCCGGCGCGGCGGCCTCGAGCCCGTGGGCCTGCGCGAAGTCGATGACGTCGGGCGCCGCGGCCTCGACGGCCGCCGCCTCGCGGAAGAACCGGCGCGCCGCGTCGATGTCGCCGAGGTGCTTCCACTGCGCGCGACCGGCGGTGATCGCCATGTACAGGCGATCCTCGCCGCGCACGTGGGCGAGGCCGGCCTCGGCCACCGCCACGACGCGCTGCCAGTCGCCGCGCTCGCCGAGGTGCGCCGTCAGCATCGCGTAGGGCGCGACCACCGAGCGCGTGGTCTGCGCGCCGTTCTGCGCGACCGCGGCCAGCGCCTTCTCGGCGAAGCGCGCGGCGCGCTCGCGGTCCTTGAACCGCTGCAGCCACACCAGCGCGAACATGCGGTAGCGATCGGCGCGCTCGCCGCTGTTCGACGACGCCTCGGCCCGCGCCTCGTGGTGGGCCTCGATGTCGTCCCAGCGCTGCGCCGCGGCCAGCAGCGCCTCGAGCATCACGTTGGCCGACGGCTCCTGGAGGTCCTTCGCGAGGATCGCGCGCAGCGTCTTCTCGAACGACGGATCGTCGGCGGCCTCGAGCCGCAGGATGCGCGCGGCGCGCAGCAACATGCGGGTCGCGGTGGCGTCGTCGAACTTGGTCGAGTCGCTGGTGAGGCGCTCGACCTCGTCGATCCAGAACTCGGGATCGTACTGCAGCGCCGCGATCGCGTCCTTGACCCGCGTCGACTCGGGCGTGCGCTCGACGGCGCGCTCGAGGACCGCCGTGGCCTTCTCGCGCTGGCCGCTGTCGAGCAGCGCCTCGCCGACGATGCCGGGCAGCTCCGCCGAGGCGGCGGGGCTCTTCAGCTCCATCTCGCCGAGCTTCGCGACCATCTCGTGGCGGCCGAGCTCGCCGTAGACCTCGCGAGCGCGCGACAGCGCCTTGAGGTTGTCGGGGTGGAGCTTCCACGCTCGCTGGTAGAGGCCGAGCGCGCGTTCCCTTTCGGGGATCACGTCCTCGACCAAGCGGGCGAGCTCGAACAGGCGCTCGGATTGATCCGGCTTTGCACCGGACGCCTCCAGCTCCTTCTCCAGCTCATCGATTGCCGCAGCCCAATCGCGGGCGCGGCGCAGGCGCTCCCTCAGCAGCGTGCGCGTATCCATCTGCGCGCATCCTCCCGCACTTGCAGGGAAACTTCTACCCCCTCGGGCCGCGAAGCCACCGAGCCCGTCGATTTTTCCCCGCCTCGACGGTGTGCGCCGAGGACGGACGCGCTGATCATCGCCGATCACCCGTGCCCCGTCCCCGCTCGCCCGTCCCCGAAAGCACGAACGCCCCGCTCACCGCGGGGCGCCTCGCTTCCGGCCGCCCCCGGTCGGGGGCGCCGCTCACCCGCCCTGGAGCTTCGCGGCGATCGAGAAGCGCATCTTCTGGGCGATCGACTTGTTGGTCGCGTCGGCGGGGCCGGCGGCCTTGGCGAACGCCTCGAGGTCCTTGTCGGCGGCCTTGAGGTCGCCCTTGCGCAGGTACGCCTGGCCGCGCATGAACTTGGCGATGTGCTTGTCCTTCGACGCGTCGATCGCGTTGGTGAACGACTCGATGGCCTTCGCGTCGTCCTGCTTCTCGGTGTAGGCCATGCCGAGCTGGTAGTGCAGCTCGGCCTTGTCGACCTGGCCGGGCACGTGCTCGACGCCCTGGATCAGCACCTGGATCGCCTCGCTGGGGTAGTCCCACTTGCGATACAGCTCGCTGAGCGCGACGTACGGCGCCCACTCGCGCGGGTTGGAGACGATGGCCTTCGAGAACTCCTCGGCGGCCTCGCGCGGCCGGTTGGTCGCGCGGTAGATGCGGCCGAGGTACGCGTGCTCGAGGAACAGGTCGGCGTTGAGCTTCACCGCCGCCGTCAGGTGTTGCTCGGCCTGCTCGAAGTTGATGAGCGAGTAGTCGACGTCGACCTCGGCCGGCTTCTTGTTCTGCAGCCGCGCGGCGTCCTCGCGCGCCTTCTGGACGGCGTCCTCGTAGAGCGCGACGCCGTACATCATCTGGTACATGACGTTGTCGGGCTTGATGCGGACGGCCTCGGCGTAGCCCTCGGAGGCCTTGTCGAACATCTTCTTCCCGCGATACGCCTCGCCCATGTAGTAGTGGGCCGCGTGGTTGTCGCGGTAGGCGGCGATCGCGTCCTTGTACTCGTTGATCGCCGTGTCGAACTGCTTGGCGCCCAGCGCCTTGTGGCCGGCGTTGGTGCGCTGGATCGATTCCTTGCGACCCGAGTCGCCACAGCCGATGGCGAGCACCAGCGCAAACGGAGCCAGAGTGCGGAAGAACGAACGCATCGAGTGCCTCCAGGTGCGGCGTGCGCACCGACGACGACGTGGCCCGAACCGTAGACCGAGCGCCCCGTGAGGTAAAGCACGGCTCACGAAAATCTCCTCGCCGAAACACCGACGGGTCGACGGCTCCGGATCCCCGAAACGCCGCGTGGCCACCATCGCTGGTGGCCACGTCGTCTTCACACCGTCGCGAGGTCGCCCTCGCCTCCGATCAACCGCCCGTCGGGCGGAAGTTGAACGGGTAGTTGACCTGCACGCCGCCGCCGCCCTTCGGCTTCGGGAACTCGATGCCCTTGATGACGCCCGCCACGCAGCCCGACACGTCGCCGTTGACACCCGAGGCGTTGGCGGTGGTCACGGTGCCGTTCGGGCTGATGAAGAACTGCGTGTTGACCGTGCCCTCGAGGCCAGGGTTAGCCAGCAGCTGCTTCTCGTAGCAGTACGAGATCTTCTGGATGTTGCGCTTGATGTAGCGGCGGATGATGGCCTTGTCGAGGTCACCCACCGACTGCGGCTGGCCGATGCGGACCGACGGGACCGCCGACTGCCGACCGCGCATGCCGCCGCGACCGCTGCCCACGCCGTAACCCGAGCCGGTGCCCGAGCCGTGGCCGATGGTGCCGTAGCGGCCGGTGCCGATCGTGCCCCAGCCGGTGCCGCCGCCGCCCGGGCCGAAGCCCGACCGACCGAAGCCGAAGCCGCCGTTCATCTCGCCCGCCTCGTTGCCGAGGAGGCCGCCCTGGATGTCCATGTCGTCGAAGCCGCTCGAGATGTCACCGGTGCCGGTGATCGACGCGAACGTGCCGCCCTGCGCGAACACCTGCGAGCCGAGGACGCCGGCCGTGCGGGCCTGCTCGATCGCCTGGGTGCGGGCGAGCTGCTCCTGGTCGGAGTTCTTCTTCATCTTGTACTGGCCCTCGGCGCGGTCCGAGTCCTTCTTGCCCATCTTGCCCTCCTCGAGGGCCATCGCGGTGCCGGTGCCGCCCGACTCCTCCTCGCCGTCCTCCTCGGTCTCCTCGGGCTCGGGCGGGGGCGGATCATCGATCGACTCGGTCTTGGCCGACGACGACGACTGCTCCGACATCGACATGTCCGTGGGCGCGCCGCCCTGGCCGGGGTCGACGTTCTTCAGGATGAACCAGAAGCCGATGTGCGCGACGGCCGAACCGAGGAAGTACAGCAGCACCTGGCTCTCGAGGCCGCCGAGCACGGGCACCGGCTGGCGCTTGGGCTGCGGCACCGAGGTGACCAGGTAGGTGGTCTGCCCGGCCTTGACCCGGATGCGCGCCTTCTGCGGGATCGTCATCTCGAGGCCGCCGGGCGCCGTCGACGACGGCCGCGCGCGGCCCTGCGACTGCAACTCGGCCAGGCTCATCGACTGCCCGTCGGACGAGACCTCGCCCTCCATGCCGGGCAGGAAGTTGAAGACGAAGTCCTCCGACGGGTTCGAGGACGGCGCGACCAGCGCGAACGAGCCGGCCGGCGCGTCGGTGGTCGGGTACTCGCACGTCGGGTCCTGCCCGATGCGGAAGAACGGGTTCGACTGCTTCTCGTCGCGCATGCGCATCAGGCCGGCGATCGCGAAGCCCAGGCCCAGCGGCAGGCCGAGGAACATCATGATGTCGTTCTCGATGCCCAGCTTGCGCGGCCGGAACGCCCACGACGGGCGCTTCTCGACCTCGACCCACTGGTGCCGCTTGCCGGCGTTGAACGACGCGTTCGAGTAGCCGCGGCCGAAACCGATCAGGCCGACCACCAGCCACAGGCCGGCGAGCCCGACGAAGGCCCACGTGGTCGGCGAGACCTTGCCGCCGCGCGGGTTGATGGCGTGCTTGACCGACACCACCGAGCTGCCCAGCATCGCCGCGACCTCGACCGAGCGCGAGCCCGGGACGTCGATCTGGTCGGCCATGAAGCCGCTGGCGCCGAAGGTCGGGGCGGCCTGGGCCGGGGCGCTGTACATGCCGAACGGCGCCGGCACCGAGCCAGCGGCCATCGGCGGCGGCACCGGGGCGCGGGCCGCCATCGGCGGCGGGGCCATCGGCGACGGCGGCGGGGCCATCGGCGCGGGCGGCGGGGCCGCCATCGCGGCGGCCGGCGGCGGCGGCGCGGACGGGCGCGGGGTCGACGCGATCACCGCCTCGGCCTGCTCGCTGATCTGCGGCTGGACGCGGGTCGGGATGTCGTCGTCCTCCTCGGCGCCACCGATCGTGACCTCGATGCGGGTCTCGCCGATGACGACCGAGTCGCCCGACTGCAGCTTCGCCTTGTTGACCTTCTGGCCGTTGACGAAGGTGCCGGTCGTCGACGACAGGTCGATGATGCTGACGTCGCCGGGGCCCGTCACCTCGATGAGGGCGTGCATCCGGCTGACGTTCTTGTCGTCGAGCCGCAGGTGCGACGACGACAGCTTGCCGACCTTGATGACCGGGAGGGTGAGCTTCTCCTCGCGGAGGAACTCGTCACCCTTGTAGAGTCGAAACGTCAGAGGAACTTTGCCACCGGCCATGTTGCTGTCTCCATGGAGCCCAGCTGCGCTGGGCTGTCGAACGGGAGGGCCGGGGCGTGGTCACGCGACGCGCAGGGAGCCTGCGCGCGCGATCACAAGTCTTCGGCCGACTTGAGGATCTCTGCGATGAAGTCCTGGCGGATGCGGATGAGGCTCGAGTGCTTGGCGAAGCCGCCGACGTCGATGTTCGTGCCCTCGGGCTTGATGAGGTCACCCTCGATCGTGTCCCCCGAGAAGTCGTAGACCTTGACCTTCGCCTTGGGCTCCTTGTCCTTGGGCTGAGCCAAGGCGGGAGCTGCGGCGAGCGCGAGAATCGAGGCGGCGGCGAAGATGCGAGCGAACATGACGTCCCTTTCTTCTCGAGGAGCTCGAGTCGAAGCGGGGGTCCGGCGCGCCAGCATCTGGGGCGTCTGACACGCGGGTTTCGACTCGGTTCCGTTTTTCTTTTCGCGTCGGTAGAGAAAGTGTAGCGGGGATCGGACGGGCTGGAACCGGAATCTATCTCAGCGAAACTACTGACCGCCGCCGGGGGCCGGCGCCGGCGCTGGCGGAGGCGGCGGCTGCGAGGCCGCCATCTTCATCGCCTCGTCGAGCTGCTTCACCAGCTTGTCGATGGCCTTGATGTTCTCCTGGGCCTCGTCCTTGTCGCCCTGGGAGCCATCCTTGCCCATGAAGTCCTGGAAGAACTGACGCGCCACCTTGGAGGTGTTCTGCATCGCCTTCAGGTCGTTCTCCTTGTTGGCGCGGAAGTCCTTGTAGAGCACGCCGAGGTTGAAGTAGGCGTCGCCCCGCTTCGGGTCGAGGTCCTTGGCCTTCTTGTACGAGGCCTCGGCGCCATCGAGGTCGCCCAGGCCGCGCTGGGCGATGCCCAGGCCGATCACCGCGTCGTAGTTCTTCGGCTGCTGCGACAGCACCTTCTCGAACGCGGCCTTGGCCACGTCGTAGCGGCGGGTGCCGAGCTGGATCAGGCCCACGTTCATGTGCGCCTCGGCCAGCTTCGGGTCGAGCTCGGTGGCGGCCTGAAACCGCGCCAGCGCGTCGGTCAGGTTGTTCTTGGCCAGCGACAGGAGGCCGAGCGCGTGCTGCAGCGGGGCGTACTTGGCGTTCTTCTTCTCGCCCTCCTCGAGCAGCAGCTTGGCGAGATCGAGGCGGTTGCGGTTCTTCTGCCGGCCCTCCATGTAGACCAGGCCGTAGACCGTGTACGCGCGGACGTTCTCGTTGTCGACGGCGAGCGCGTTCGACAGCTTCTTGCGCGCGTCCTCCTCGAGCTTGGCCCAGGCGGCCTGGTCCTTGGTCTTGCGCATCTCGGCCAGGTTGAGCGACGCCAGGTTCACGTAGGCGGCGGTCAGCTTGGGGTTGGCCTTGATCGCGCTCTCCCAGTACTTGCGGGCGCCGTCGACCTTGCCGGCGGCGAAGTACAGCTCGCCGAGGTTGGAGATCGACGCGCCGTGGTTGGGCTTGACCTTCAGCGCGGCCTGGTACGCGTCCTCGGCGTCCTTGGCCAGGCCGCAGTTGTGGAAGCTGCGGCCCGCCATGTACTGGGCCTCGACGATGTCCTTGTGGGCGCGGGCGACGGCGGAGAACTGCTCGGCGGCCGAGCGGCAGCTCGACTCGTTCCAGCCGGCGGCGGCCGACTTGTTGTAGAAGTCGAGCGCGCTGGCGTAGTCGGCCTTGGCGTCGGTCGACACCTCGCGCGGCGTGTCGGTCTGCTCGGGCTTGACGGCGCTGACGTCGGGCGGCGGCGGCACGTCGGTGTTGCCCTTCTGCAGGCCCGACGACGGCTTCTGGCCGCCACCGCACGCGACGGCGGCGAGGAGGAGCGTGGTTCCGAGAACGTGGGAGAGGCGCATGGTGCGTGCCTTTTTCGAAAGTCGGACGGAGGTCAATTCTCGCGGATCGGAGGAAGGCCTCGCCTACTCCAGCTTCGACACCGGCGGCTCGACGTCGGACACGGCCGACTCGGCGTCGGGGTCGGCGCGCAGCTCGGCGGCGGTCGGGAACTCTTCCGGCTTGATCTGGCCGAGCTCGCGCTCGCACAGCTTCGACCAGCTCGAGAACCAGCCGAAGTCGGTCGAGGCCTTGAGGCAGGCGCCGAAGCCCTGGAGCGAGGCGGCCTCGAGCGGCTCGGCCTTCTCGGTGAGCGCGTCGCAGTAGACGTCGACCGCCTCCTCGTAGGCGCGGATGTTCGACGGGATCTCGGCGGTGAACAGCGCGTCCGAGAAGTTCTGCGAGATCTGGCCGAAGCGCGCGGCGCCGGCGATGGCGTTGGCGGGCTCCTTGATCTTGAAGACCAGGTCCTGGTACTCGCCCGACGCCTTGGCGGCGAGCTTCTGCTTCTCGACGAACCACGCCTCGAAGCGCTTGAGCGACTTGGCGGCCTCGGCCTTGGTCTTGTCGGTGCCGTCGCCGAAGTTCAGGCCCTCGGGGAACTTGATGGTCAGGAACTTCTCGTAGTCCACCTCGGCCTGGTGGAACTTGGCGAGCGCGTAGTAGTAGCTCGCGAAGCGCTGGTCGCCGTTGGGGAACTTGCCGCCCTTGTCCTCGTACTCCCTGATCGCCGAGGCGAACGCCGCCATCGCCTGCTTGACCTTGCCCGGGTCGCGGGCGACGACGGTCAGCTTGATCTTCGACTCGGGGCCGCACTGCGTGCGCGAGTCGCCCTTGCGGCGCTTGCTCTTGCCGCGCAGCGAGACGGCGCGCTCGCGGACGACCTTGATGCACGAGCCGTCGACGGTCTTCACCGGGCAGCTCTGCTCCCACAGGATCTGGCCGATGCGGCCGTGGGCGACGACGACCTTGTCGGCCCCGCCCTTCTCTTTGTACTTGTTCAGGTAGTTCTTGTAGTGGCCGACGACGGTGTCGAGGTCGCCGCGCTTCTCGTAGATGCTGGCGAGGCTGAAGAACGCCGCCGCCGCGTCGGCCGGCTTGCTCTTCGCGAACTTCGAGATGAAGTAGGTGGTGTTCTCGATCGCCTTCTCGTCGTCGCCGATGCCCTTGCGGTAGAACACCGCGTCGTTCATCAGGTCGTAGGCGTCCTTCTCGCCGGCGTACTTCTTGGCGTACTCCTCGAACATCGTCGCGGCGCGGTCGTAGTAGGCGACGCGGCCGTAGACGCCACCGAGGCGGGCCAGCGCCTTGGCGGCCTGGTTGCTCTTCGGGAAGCGGCTGCGCAGCTCGGTGTAGGCCTCGATCGCGGTCGACAGCGAGCGGCCGTCCTCGAAGCAGACGCCGGCGTTGTAGAGGATCTCGTCCGACTTGGGCGCCTCGGGGTTCGAGTTGAAGATGTCGAGGTAGGTCTTGCCGCAGAGCACGTACTTGGCGAAGTCGCCCGACGCCTTGGCGTCCTTCTCGAGCTGCTCGGCGATCTTGCGCTTGGCCTTGGCCTGGATGTCGGCGACGCGGTCGCCGAGGTCCGAGCGGTCCTGGTCTTCCTTGGCGGTCAGGAACTTCGGGTTGGCCGCGAAGTACTCGACCCACTTCAGCATCTCATCGTACTTGTGCGTGAGGATGAGGCTGTCGAGGATGATGTTGGCCGAGTAGTACGCGGTCTCGTGGCCGGGGCTGGTCTTGATGATGTCTTCGAAGAGCGGGATCGCCTCGTCGAAGTGGTTGTAGCGGCGATACATGTTCGCCTTGAGGAACTTCATCCCGACGAGCTCGTCGTCCTTCGGGTCCTTGACGTACTTGATGTAGATGTCGAAGGCCTCGAGCATCTTCTGCTCGCGGTCGGGGATGGGCTTGGCCTCGGGGATCTTGTCCCCCTCCTCGCCGACGGTGATCGGGTTGACCTTGACCCGCGGGTCGACGGCCAGCGCGTTCTTCCAGCCGAGCACGGCGGCGTAGGCCGACTCCTTCTGCAGCTTCTGGTCGACCTTGCCGTTCTTCACCACGTTGGTGAAGGACACGGCCGCGTTCTCCCACAGCTCGGTCTTGAGGCGGGCGTTGGGCTCGTTGTCGGCCCGCGACCACAGGAGCTCCGAGTAGTAGTACTGGGTCTCGCCGTAGTCCTGGGCGTCGGTGAAGACCGACAGGTAGACGTTGTAGAGCTTGTCGGCGAACGCCAGCGTCTCGGGGTTCTTGGTCTTGATCGACTCGTTGTGCCACGCGCGGGCCATCTCGCCCGACATCGCGGCGGCGTTGTCGTGGCACTCGCCGGCCTCGGCCTGCGGCAGCGCCTTGTTGTCGCGCAGCACGCCGTACAGCTTGGTCAGCCGCTCGATCTCGGCGACCTTGTCGGCGTTGTTGGCGCCCGGCGTCGACAGCATCGCGTGGGCGATGTTGTACTGCCAGAGGCACACGTTCTTGTCCTTCGGCTCCTCCTTCATCAGCTGGCGGAACGCGAAGATCGCCTTGTCGTTCTTGCCCTGCTCGAGGTAGAGGTCCGCGAGGATCGTGTACATCGTCGTCGCGTAGTCGGCGTCGATCTTCTGGAACGTCGGCCAGGCCTTCTGCACCTGGCCGAAGTCGGCGTAGGCGCGGACGAAGTCCTTCTTGGACGCCTTGTTGAGCGTCTCCTGCTTCTTCTCACCCGTGGTGTCGCGGATGACCTGCAGGAACTGCTTGCCGGCGTCCTCGTGGCGGGCCAGGTTCAGGTAGACCCAGCCGAGCATGTAGTTCGAGTAGTCGTAGACCGACGACTTCGGGAACTGCAGCACCTTCTGGTAGAAGGCCTCGGCGTTGGCCAGCTCGTTGGCGCCGAAGTAGTAGTCGGCGAAGGCCAGGTACGCCTCGGGGACGTACTTCGACTGCGGGTAGTCCTCGAGCAGGCGGTGGTAGATCTGCCGCGCCTCCTTCATGTACTTGCCCTGCTGGAGCGAGTACGCGAAGGCGAACAGCGCCTGATCCATCCGCGGGTAGTTCTTGAACTTGTCGTTGTCGGTGAGGGTCTTGTAGACCTTCACCGCGTTCTTGAGCGCGGCCTCGGACTTGGCCTTGTTGTCCTTGACCGCCTGCTGCCACTTGGCCTTGTCGGCGGGCTTGCCGCTGTCGGCCTTGATCGACGCCTCGGTCGCCTTCAGGCGGTGGAAGCGGTTGAGCTGCGAGTGCATCTCGGCGAGGCGGAAGTACAGGTCCGCCTTCTCGGTGGCGTCGGAGTCCGAGGTCTCCTCGATCAGGCCCTCGAGCAGCTGGATCTGCTCGCGGCGGATGTCGCCGACGGCGCCCTGGATCTCGAGGACGTCGTCGGCGCTGATCGACGGGCCCTTGGGCTTGTCGTCGCCCTTGGGCGTCGACGGCCGCACGCGGTCGCTGATCTTGACGTCGACCTTGACCGAGTTCTGGCGCTTGTACTTGGTCTCCTCGGCGCCGACCGGGCCGGCGAGGAGGCCGTACGCGGCGAGCGCGAGGAGCGACGTGGAGTAGGGGCGGATCGAACGGGCCATCGGGTGTACCTCGGTGGGTCGTTTCAGCGTCGAACGCGTCGACGTCAACTTGTCAGTCGGCAACTCAGGAGCGGGACGGACGCGGCGCGGTCACTTCGGGCATTGGCTCCGCACCTTGAAGCGGTAGTAGCCGAGCTCGTCCTTCCAGTACTCGCCGTTGAAGCGCCAGACGAAGTGCTCGTCGTCGACGACGATCGGGTCCTCGCGGTGGCTCTTCGAGATCTTGTCGCCGGTGCGCTCGGCGCTGATCTTGCCGGCCTGGGCGTCGAGCACCTCGATGCGGATCTTGATGCCGTCGCGGCCGAGATCCTGGAGCTCCTTGACCAGGCGGTTGAGGCGCTCCTTGGCGAGGCGGCCGGCGTCGGCGGCGGCCACCGACTTGACCAGCTCGAGGTCGGCGTTGATGTCGCCGGCCACCGCGGTGGTCTGCCAGGCCTTGTCGGCCTTGCCGAGCATGGTGAGCTCGTGGTCGAGCTCGTCGACCCACGCGAAGGTCTTGCCCAGCGTCTTGTCGCCGAGCACCGACATCGTCAGGCGCTGGGTGACGTCGTCGAGCCCGGCCTTGCCGGCCATGATCTTCTTCACGTACTCGTAGAACTCGGCGTTGTCCTCGTACTTGCCGATGACACCCTGCAGGTTCTCGCGCAGCGGCTTGAACTTGGTGTTGAACTCGCTGACCGCCTCGAGCGCGCGGTCGTAGAGGCAGTACTTGTAGTAGATGACGCTCTTCAGGAGGATCGACTCCGGGAAGAACTGGTTCTCGAAGTACGGCGCGTTGAGCGTGTGGATGTTGCCGAGCGCCTTGGGGTTGGACGTCTTCATGAAGTACGCCCACGACGCCTCGAACAGCGACTCCGCCCACTCGCCCGAGTTCTGCGGCAGCTTCTCGTAGTAGCGGATGGCCTTGTCGAAGTCCTTGGTCGAGTAGAAGACGCGGGCCATCTGCAGCATGGCCAGCTCCTCGTAGCGATCGAGGTCGCCGGCCTTGTACTGCTTGGGCCGCTCGCGCGCGACCTCGAGGACCCGCTTGAACGCCTCGCCGGCGGGGCGGCCCTCGTACTTGCGGACGTAGGTGACGCCCTCGAAGAACTTGGCCTTGACGTAGAAGTCGCTCGCCTCGCCGACCTTGCCGAACAGCTCGATCGCCTTGTCGAACTCGGCGTGGTTGTAGAAGTGGCGGCCGAGCAGGAAGTACAGCTCGTCGCGGACCTGATCCATGATCGGCTCGTCGAGCGACGACGGATCGTACTTGCCGATCAGGTCGAGGATGCCCGAGGTCTCGGGCAGCACGCGCGACAGCGCGGCGAGCCACTTGAGCGTCGCCGGGTAGTAGCCGTGGTCGGGGCCGACGGTGACGATCTTCTCGAACCAGCTCTGGGCGCTCGCGTAGTACCCCATCTGGTACAGCGTCTTGCCCATGTAGAACTCGGCGCGCTGCTTGTTGGCGGCGTCGTCGGTGGTGTCGCCGTCGAGGACCTTCTTCAGCTCGATCGTCGAGCTGTAGTAGTCCTTCTTCTTGTAGAGGTCGATCGCGCGCTCGAAGGTCTTCGACGCCGGGGTCGCCGCGGCGGCGTCGTCGTCATCGGCCTGGGCGCGGACGGTGCGGGCGTCGGCCGCGAGCATGACGGTGCCGACGGCGACACCGAGGATGGCAGTGGACAGAGCGGACAGACGGCGCATCAGGGTTCCTCCAGACGGGCGCCCGAGCAGTCGGCACCTCGAGCAGCGCGGCGCCCCACGCGGGGGACATCGCCAACGCTTTCGCGGGCCTCTCGGGCGGCGGAATCATCGACGTGCGCGCGCGGAATTGTCAAGGCACCCGTGCGACCTTGGACCACGCCTGCGGTGGTTCGGCGATGATCGCGCCGTCGCGACGACAGACCCAGCATCACTACGCGGACACATCGCGCTGGGCGCGGTTGCACGCCACCGTGGCATCTCGCCCCGATCAGGTTTCGGTGACGGATCGACGAGCCCACCGCACTCATCGAACATCGCGCCCGCCTTGACTTCGCCACCTCGACTTCTATTATCGCCGCTCGACGCGGGCGAGCTTGTGCCCAACGTCTGCCAACGGAGCCAGGGAACCCGATGAACACCACCGCTCGTTCGCATCGCCCCATGTGGATCGCCGTCGCCGTGGCCGCCCTCGCGGCGGGCTGCAGCGACAACCCGGTGGGCCGCATCTGCGACCTCGGCCTCAACGATCCCGGCCTGAACCAGGCCGTGGTTGGCTCGCCCTCGCTCGACTGCCCGACGCGCACCTGCTTGAAGGTGCCGATGGACGTGAACAAGGTCCCGCCCGACGACTTCCAGGCGCTGTCGGCCAACAAGGGCATGTGCACCGCCACCTGCGAGAGCGACGACGACTGCGACAAGGTCCCCGAGTCGCCTTGCATCACCGGGTTCACCTGCGGCGTCGCGCTGACGGTGGGTCCGTTCTGCTGCCAGAAGTTCTGCATCTGCAAGGACTACGTCGTCCTCCCTCCGTCGGGCCAGCTGCCCGACAAGGAGGCGTGCGACGCGTCCAACCCGACGAACATCTGCTGCAACCTCGAGGGTCGCGTCGGCAACACGCTGTACCCGAACTGTCCGGGCTGACCGTGTTTTCAAGAGGGCGTTTCGCAAACGCCCTCCCCCGGCATTCGCCGGGGCCCCCACCCGAAACGGCCCGGAGTGCGGCCCCAGACGATGGTGGGATGAACGAAGGTTGGCGGCGGTGCGAGGGATTGGTGGATCGGACTAAGGGCCGTGGTCGCCGTCGCGGCCGCGGTCGCGCGGTCACCAGGTGATGTGGAAGGCGCCGGGGATCACCACGAGATCGGCGCCGGTGATGGCGACGACGTCGAAGCGGCAGGTGCGGAAGCGCGGCTGGCGGTGCGCGAGGTACTGCGCGGCCATGCGTGCGACCTGGCGCTGCTTGCTGTGCGGCACGGCGGCGAGCCCACCGCCGAAGCGGCCGTCGGCGCGTGAGCGCACCTCGACGAAGACCAGCACGTCGCCGTCGTAGGCGACCAGGTCCAG
Source organism: Myxococcales bacterium (assembly GCA_016707895.1). GTDB lineage: Bacteria > Myxococcota_A > Polyangia > Haliangiales > Haliangiaceae > UBA2376. The sequence continues at coordinate 93,870 of JADJGV010000013.1, forward strand.
CTCGCCGACGCGAGCGCGGTAGTTGCGCTCGACGACGCGATAGCCACGCGCGATCAGCGCCGACTCGGCGCGACGCTCCGCGGCGCTACCCGCGCAGGTTCGATCTCGGACTCGCTCCCCCATCCCGCCCTCCTGTCACACGGTCGAAGATAGCTCAGGCGCCAGCGGCGGCCTTGAGCTCCTTCTTCTTCTGGCGCTTGCCGCGGCCGGTGATCTTCTCCTTCGGCGCGGCGGGCTCGGCACCCTCGACGGGCGCGGCCTCGACGGTCTCGACGTGGATCGCGGCGGCGCGCTCCTTGATGCGGGCGGCCTTGCCGGACAGCTCGCGGAGGTAGAACAGCCGGGCCTGGTTGACCCGACCGCGCGCCATCACCTCGACCTTGTCGATGTTGGGCGAGTTGTCGGGGAACACGCGCTCGACGCCGACGCCGTAGGAGATCTTCCGCACGGTGAAGGTGGAGCGGGCGCCCTTGCGCACGCGGCGGATGCAGACGCCTTCGAAGGCCTGGAGGCGCGTCTTCTCGCCCTCGCGGATCTTCGCCCAGACCTTGACCGAGTCTCCGGGACGGAACTCGGGCAAGGCACCCTGGCGGCGGTTCTGCTTGTCGATGGATTCGAGGATGCGATGGGCGCTCATTGGAGCCTCAGGAGGCGGACGCACAGAAAAGGTCTGCGCGCGGACGCGTGTTTCTGCCAGAAAGGCGGGGGGGCGTCAAGCGGTGGGAGCCGGCGACCGCACGCCGAACAGGTCGGCGACGACGATCGCGGCCGCGGAACGCACCGATAGGTGATTCCAGCCGGTCCGGCTCTCGATCGGGGGCAGGAGGTCGGTCACCTGCGGCAACTCGCCGTCGGCCAGGCCCCAACCGGTGCCGAACAGCAGCAGCATCGGCTGCCCCGGGGCGTCGACCAGCTCGCCCAGGAGGGCCGGGCCGGTCAGGCGGCGGGCGGTGGGGAACCGGGCGGGATCGGCCGAGGTGGCGACCACCCGGGGCGCCTGGCCGTGCTGGGCGGTGATCGCGGCGATCACGTCGGCCACCGACGCGGCGGCGTGGACGATGCGCAGCGCCGAGGCCCGGCCGTCGTGCCCGCCGCCGGGGCCCCGGGGCCCGGTGTCGGCGGCCAGCTCCTGCCACGCAGCGGCGATGTGCTCGGCCTTGGCACGCTGGCTCTCGACAGGGGTGACGACGTGGTAGCCGGCGAGGCCGAAGGTGCGCGCGGTGCGGGCGAGATCGTGGACGTCGAGGTTGGTGACCGCGCTGGTGACGACGGCGCCGGTGCGATCGTGGACCGGGTGGTGGACCAGCGCGACGCTGGTGCGGCCGGCGACGTCGAGGCCGGCGGCCTCGGCCAGCTTGCGGTCGAGCTTGTCGAGGCGATGCCGCGCGTAGAGCTCGGGGCGGCGGCGGGCGGTGCGGCGCAGCGCCTCGCCGCGGCGCCAGCGGCGGATCGCCTCGTGGTTGCCGCCGGCGAGGATCTCGGGGATCGGCCGGTCGCGGAACACCGCGGGCCGCGTGTATTGCGGGTACTCGAGCAGGCCGGCGGCGAACGACTCGTCGTCGGCCGACGCGGCGTCGCCCAGGACGCCGGGCAGGAACCGCGCGACCGCGTCGATGACGCACGCCGCGCCGAGCTCGCCGCCGGTGAGCACGAAGTCGCCGAGGGAGATCTCCTCGTCGACGCAGGCGTCGAGCACGCGCTGATCGACGCCCTCGTAGCGGCCGCACACCAGCACGACGTGCTCGAGCGCCGCCAGCCGGCGCACCGTGGCCTGGGTCAGCGGCGCGCCGCCGGGGCCGAGGAACACCCGGTGGCCGGGGCCGGCGGCGTCGATCGCGGCGGCCAGCGGCTCGCAGCGCATGACCATGCCGGGGCCGCCGCCGTAGGGCGTGTCGTCGACGGAGCGGTGGCGATCGTGGGTGAAGTCGCGCGGGTTGACGAAGGCGATGGGCAGGCCGCCGGCGGCGCGGGCGCGACCGACCACCCCCACCGCGAGCGCCCCGTCGACGATCTCGGGCAAGATCGAGACGACGGTGAAGCGGGTCACCGCGGCTCCTCGGGGATCCCGTCGGGCGGCGTGACCACGACGACGCGCCGCTCCGCGTCGACGTCGGCGATGAACGCGTCGACCAGCGGCAACAGGCGCTCGACCGCGCCCGGGCTGCCGTCCTCGTGCTGGTCGTCGTGGATCACCAGGCGATCCTGAGGGCCGAGCTCGATCGCGACGATCGTGCCCCAGGGCCGCCCGTCGGCGAGCTGGCAGCGGCAGCCGACCAGATCGGCGTAGAGCACGTCGTCGTCGTCGAGGGCGAGCTGGTCGCGGGCGACCGAGACCACCTGGCCGCGCAGCGCCGCGGCGGCGTCGCGATCGGTCAACCCCTCGAGGGCTAGGAGGTAGGCGCCGCCGACCGGGCGGGCGGCGACCACCGCGTAGCGGCGCTCGCCGATCCACAGGTGATCGACCGCGCCGAGGGTCTCGGACGACGGATCGATCGACACCGCCAGCACCTCGCCGCGGATGCCGTGGGCCTTGGCGATGGTGGCGACCTCGACCCGATCGGCCGCGGCGTCACCGTCGGCGGCCTCGGGGGCCGGCTCGCCGGGCGTGCGCACGATCAGCCTCTTATTCGAGGATCTCGACCAGGATGCGCTTCTTGGAGCGCGGCGCGACCTGGGTGACCAGCGTGCGGAGGGCGCGGGCGGTCTTGCCGCCGCGGCCGATGATCTTGCCGAGATCGCTCTCGGCGACCTCGAGCTCGTACACCGAGGCCTGGCGCTCCTCGACGAGGGCCACGTGGACCTCGTCGGGCTTGTCGACCAGGCCCTTGGCGATGTAGCGGACCAGATCGGCGATGTCGAGGGCCGCGCCGTCGTCGGTGCGGGTCACGATCAGGCCTTGGCGGTCTTGGCCGGGGCAGCGGCGCCGGCCTTGAAGCGACGGACCAGGCTGGCCAGGGTCTCGGACGGCTGGGCGCCGACCTTGACCCAGTGCTCGTAGCGCTCGGCGTCGTAGGCGAAGGCCTTCGTGCGCGGATCGAACGTGCCGATCAGATCGATGAACCGACCGTCGCGGGCCCGACGCTTGTCGGCGGCGACGATGCGGTAGAACGGGCGCTTCTTCGAGCCCTGACGAGACATGCGGAGGACGACCATGGATTCCTCGAACGGGGTGGCGTGAGAGCGGCGGAATCTACGGGCCGGGTCCGGCGCTGTCAAGCGTGCTATAGGTCTCGCGCATGCTAGCGCAATCGATGCGCCGCGCGGTCGGCCTGATCGTGCCCATCTTCGCGGTGCTGGGCTGCTCCGGGCGCACCAGCAAGGCCCCGCCCTCGCCCGCCGCCGAGACCACCATCACCGTGTTCGCCCTCGCCGAGGTCCGCGGGCAGATCGAGCCGTGCGGCTGCACGACCGATCCCCTGGGCGACCTGGCCCGGACCGCGGAGCTGGTGACCACCGCCCGGGCCCAGCACCCGGTGGTGGTCATCGACGCCGGCTCGCTGCTCTATCCGAGAGCGACGATCGATCCGCAGGCCCGGCCCCAGGAGGACCTGAAGGCCGATCTGCTGGCCCGCGTCTATAAGGACGAGCTGGCGGTGGCCGCGGTGGGGCTGGGCCCCAACGACCTGGCCGCCGGCCCCGACCAGGTGCGCCTGCCGCGCCAGGTGGCGAACCTGCCGGCGACCGCCGGCGTGGCGCTGGCGCCGCCGACGGTGATCGCCGCCGGCAGCGAGAAGATCGGCGTGTTCGGCGTGATCGACCCGGCGCTGGTCCCGGCGCTCGGCGCCAGCGATCCGCTGGCCGCGGCGACCGCCGCGGTGGCCAAGCTGCGCGCCGACGGCGCCACCCGGGTGTTCGCGCTGGCGACGATGACCAAGAAGGACGCGGTGACGCTGGTGCGCAAGGTCGGCGGGATCGACCTGGTGGTGATCGCCGCCGGCATCGCCGCGCCCGAGCCCAAGGACGTGCGCGCCTCGGCCGAGGTGGTGGGCAGCACGATCGTCGTCGTGCCCGCCAACCGCGGCCAGGTGGTGAGCCGGCTCGAGCTGACGCTGCGCCCCGGCGGCGGCCCGCTGGTCGACGCGATCGGCCCGGCGGCCGCGGCCGACCGCCAGCGCGAGCTGGCCGATCGCATCGCGACCCTCGACGAGGAGCTGGCGCGGTTCGAGAAGGACCCCGAGGCCGATCTGGCGTTCGTCGCCGCCCACCGCCGCGAGCGCGACGAGCTGGCCCGGACCAAGGACGAGCTGGGCATCAACCCGCGCCGCGTCCCGGCCACCGGCAGCTACTTCGAGCTAGCGCAGCTGCGCATCTCCAAGGCGCTGGCCTGCGACCTCGACGTGGTCAAGGCCAAGCAGGAGTACACCCGCGCCGCCGGCGTCGCCAACGTCGCGGCAGCCAAGGCCGCGCCGCCCCCGCCGCCGCCGCCGGACGGCACCGCGACCTACGTCGGCACCGAGGCGTGCGGCGACTGCCACGCCGAGGCGGTGACGTTCTGGAAGCAGACCCGCCACGCCCAGGCGTGGCAGACGCTGGTCGAGGTCGACAAGCAGTTCGACTTCGACTGCATCAACTGCCACGTCACCGGCTGGGGCAGGCCGGGCGGCGCGACGATGGCGCAGAGCGAGCCGCTGCGCGACGTGCAGTGCGAGACCTGCCACGGGCCGGGCTCGATCCACGTCGACGCCGACGACGCCGACGCGAAGAAGACGATCACCCTCGCGCCGGCGGTCGACCTGTGCGCCACCGAGTGCCACACCATCGAGCACTCCGACACGTTCGATCGCACCGCGTACCTGCGCGACGTGATCGGGCCCGGCCACGGCGAGAAGGCCCGCGCCATCCTCGGCCCGGGCCCGACCGGCCACGAGCTGCGCAAGGCCGGGCTGGCCAAGGCCGCCGCGACGCTGGGCGCGGGGTGCCCGAAGTGACGCGGGCGGCGGCGCGGCTCGCGCTGGCGCTGGGGCTGGTGGCGTGCAGCCACCCGCGCCCGACCGCGTCGCCGGCCCCGACCGCCACCCACCGGCCGACCAAGCCGCGGCCGACCAAGCCGCGACCGGCCAAGCCTGCGACACCGGCGGCGGTGCCCGTCGCACCGGACACCGCTGCGACCGTCGCACCTGCCCCGCCCGATGCCCGCCCGGGTGTCGAGCGCGGCCAGGCGGTGTGGTACGCCTCTGGGCGGATGACGGCCTCGGGGGAGCGCTTCGACAAGCACAAGATGGCCGCCGCGCACCGCACGCTGCCCTTCGGCACCAAGGTGCGGGTCACCGCCGACCGCACCGGCCGCTCGGTGGTGGTGCGCATCAACGATCGCGGCCCGTTCGGCAACAAGGCGCGCATCATCGACCTGACCGAGGCGGCGGCGAAGCAGCTCGGCATCATCGATGCAGGGCACGCCGCCGTGACGATCGAGATCCTGGAGAGTCCATGACCGAACCCGACGCGTTGCTCGACCTGCGGGGCGTGGCCAAGCGCTACGGCCAGGTGTTCGCCCTGCGCGGCATCGACGCCAAGGTCGCGCGCGCGACCAAGGTGGTGGGCCTGCTCGGGCCCAACGGCGCCGGCAAGTCGACGCTGGTGAAGTGCATGCTCGGGCTGATCCCGTTCGAGGGCCACGCCCGGGTGCTGGGCTACGACCCGCGCGTCGACGGCGCCGCGATCCGCGCGCGGGTCGGCTACATGCCCGAGAGCGACGTCTTCCTGTCGGGCATGTCGGCGGTCGAGCTGTGCGCCTACGCCGCCGAGCTGTCGGGGCTGCCGCGCACCGAGGCGCTGCAGCGGGCCCACGCGTCCCTGTACTACGCCGGCCTCGAGGACAAGCGCTACCAGAACGTCGACGGCTACTCGACCGGGCAGAAGCAGCGGGTCAAGCTGGCCCAGGCGCTGGTCCACGACCCCGAGCTGCTGTTCCTCGACGAGCCGACCAACGGCCTCGACCCGCGCTCGCGCGACGAGATGCTCGAGTTGATCGCCGAGCTGCCCGAGAAGCGCGGCTGCACGATCATGATCTCGACCCACCTGCTGACCGACGTCGATCGGGTGTGCGACAGCGCGCTGATCATGCACCTCGGCCAGGTGCGCTTCGCCGGCACGATCGATCAGCTGCGCACCAGCGCCGGCCGGGCCCGGGACTACGTGATCGAGGTGCGCGAGCGGATCGGCGACCTGTACGACGCGCTGACCGCGCGCGGCGCCGTGGCCGCGGCGTTCTCGCCGGTCGGCCTGACCGCGACCCTGCCCGAGGACCTGACCGCCCACGACGTGCTGGCGCTGGCGCGCAAGGCCAACGTCCAGATCCGCACGCTCGAGCCGCACCGCGAGTCGATGGAGCAAGCGTTCCTGCGGGTCGTGAGCTCGCCGGCGCCGATCGGCGCCGACGGCCCCTACCGCACCACCACCGGAGAGTCCGCGTGACCCAGCCAACCGAGGCCGCGCCGCCGGTCAAGAAGGGCGTGATCCACGACATCGGCTACGCGCGCTACGCCGGCGAGCGGCGGGCGCCGTCGACGCTGTGGCGCGTGATCATGCGCCACCAGATCGCCCACGCCTGGAAGACGTGGTGGCGGTGGAAGCCCGCGATCATCGGCGCGGTGATCACCACCGTGGTGTGCGGCGTGATCATGTACGTGTCGGCCGACAGCCGGATCAGCGGCCTCACCCGCGCCGGCGGGCCGCTGGCGTTCATCGACGGCACGCTGGCCTACTCGTTCGGCTTCTACAACAAGTTCGCGTTCCTGATGACGATGACCGTCGGCGCCGCGGTGGTCGCGCGCGATCAGGAGACCGGCGCGTTCGCGTTCTACTTCTCGCGCCCGGTGCGGGCGCGCGACTACGTGATCGGCAAGGTGGCGGGGATGGTAGTGGTGATGGGGACGATCCTGCTGGCCGGGCCGCTGCTCCTGGCGGCGTTCCGCATCGGCATGGCCGGCGACACCAAGACGATGATCGACCTGCTGCCGTGGCTGGGGCGCGCGCTGACCGTCGGGCTGCTGGCGTCGTTGGCCTACGCGACCCTGCCGCTGGCGCTGTCGGCGCTGGTCGGCAAGCGGACGATCTCGCTGGCGGTGTGGGCCGCCTACTACGTCATGGGCACCAGCCTGTTGTCGGTGGTCGGCATGCTGACCTGGAGGCCGCTGGCGGCGATCGACCCGGCCAACGCGGTGGTGTCGCTGGCGTTCGGCCTGTGGGACATCGACATGCCGGGCCGCGACAAGAACGCGCTGGTCGGGGTGGTCCCGGCGGCGATCAGCCTGGCCGCGCAGAGCCTGATCGCGGTGGGCCTGCTCTACAACCGGGTCAGCCGCCAGGCGGCCGGTGCGGTCGGAGCCAGCTCGTGAGCGCCCCGATCGTCGTCGCCGAGCGCTGCTCGAAGTGGTACGGCGCGGTGCTGGGCATCAGCGACATCACCTGGACGATGGGCGGCGGGGTGATCGGCCTGCTCGGCCCCAACGGCGCCGGCAAGTCGACGCTGATGAAGCTGATGAGCGGGCTGTTGCGCCCCAGCCGCGGCACGATCAAGGTCCACGGCGGCGACCCGTTCGTCGATCCGCTGGTGCGCCGCCGCATCGGCTACAGCCCCGAGCACGAGACCACCTACGACGAGCTGACCGGCCGCGAGCTGGTGACGGCGCTGGCGCACCTGGCCGGCGTGCCGCGCGCGCAGGCGCCGGCCGCCGCGGTGGCGGCGCTCGAGGTGATGGGGATGCAGGGCGCGATGGATCGCCGGGTCAAGGGCTACTCCAAGGGCATGCGCCAGCGCACCAAGCTGGCCGCCACCCTGGCCCACGATCCCGACCTGCTGATCCTCGACGAGCCGCTCACCGGCGTCGACCCGATCGCCCGCGCCGAGATCATCACCAAGATCCGCGCGCTGGCCAAGGCCGGCAAGACCATCGTCGTGTCGAGCCACGTGCTCTACGAGATCGAGGCGCTGACCGAGGACATCGCGGTCATCTACCGCGGCCAGGTGCTGGCCGAGGGCAACCTCTACGAGATCCGACGGCTGATCGACCACCACCCGCACCGCATCCGCGTCGAGTGCGATCGCCCGCGCGCGCTGGCGGCGGCGCTGGCCGGCGCCGACCACGTCCGGCGCATCACGATGGAGCGCAAGGCGGTGGTGATCGAGACCGAGCAGCCCGATCGCTGCTACGACGAGCTGGCCACCGCGATGCTCGACAGCGACTTCGTGCTGCGCGGCATGACCTCTCCCGACAACAACCTGGGCGCGGTGTTCGAGTACCTGACCGGCGACCGCGGCCGCGCGAGGGCAAGCGAATGACGACCACGACGCTCACCGGGTGGCAGGCCACCGCCGCGCTCGCCCGCCTGTCGCTGAAGCGCGCCGCCCGCGGCAAGGCGCTGTGGGTGACGCTGGCGCTGTCGCTGGTGCCCACGCTCTACGCGATCGCGTTCCGGATCGCGGATCGGGTCAGCCCCGACCGCTGGGAGGGCGCGGTCATGATGACCTCGCTGCTGCTGACGGTGATCCCGCCGATCCTGGTGGCGTCGTCGATCGCCGACGAGATCGACGACAAGACCTCGGCCTACCTGTGGTCGCGGGCGCTGCCGCGCTGGTCGATCGTGCTGGGCAAGTTCCTCGGCCTGGTGCCGATCGCGATCGCCGCGCCGGCGGTGGCGGTGACCATCAGCTTCGCCGTGCTCGGCTCGGCCGCGGCGTCGCTCACCGACCTCGAGCGCGCGCTCGCGGCGCTGGCGCTGGGCACGATCGCGGCGTCGGCGATCGCGGCGATGATCGCGACGTTGATGCCGCGGTTCGCGGTGGCCGGCGCGGTGTGCTGGCTGTTGCTGATCGACGCGCCGGTCGGGGCGCTCGACCTCAACCTGCACGTCATCACCGCGTCGTTCGGCGCCCGCACCGTCGCCGGCTTCGGCGGCGACGCGTCGCTGGCCAGCGCGCTGATCTCGCTGGCGGTGCTCACCGCCGGCGGGCTGGCGATCGCGATCCGCCGGATGGAACGGATCGAATAGCCGCCCGCTCCGCTCAGCGGCAGACCGCGAGCCGGGCCGACTGCTGCCACAGCGGGGCCCAGTAGGTGTCGCGCAGCGCGGCCGAAGCGGCGGCGCTGTCGACGATGTAGCCGAACTCGGTGAGGCCGGCCGGGTACAGGTTCTGCGAGCCGACGTAGAACGCGGCGTCGTCGACGAACAGCAGCTTGGCGTGGTTGCCGGGGACGCCGCCGGTGGTGAAGGCGTCGTCGGCCGAGAACCGGATCGGCGCGACCGCCAGCTTGCCGCACACCAGCGCCTGCAGCGCCGCGCCGGTCGGGGCGCCGGGCTGGGCCGCGACCGCGGCGGTGATCTCGTCGGCGACCTCGGCCAGCGACCAGCCGTTGGCGTAGGGCGCCTGCGACGGGCCCAGCCCGCCGACCCGCGCCTCGGGGCTCGACACGACGATCTTCACGTCGACGCCGCGCAGGATCGCCGCGCCCAGCGCGTCGAGCAGCTCCTGGTTCCAGCCGCCGAGCGGGATGCCCAGCACCGGCGCCTGGACCGGGCCGAGATCCTGCTGCGAGATGCGGACCGTGCGCGCCGCGGCCTCGACCATGGCCACCTGCGCCAGGTCGGCGGGGTTCGAGGCGTCGCGGGGATCGATCTGCGCCAGCCGGCCCGCCGCGATCACGGTGGTGGCGCCGGCGCCGACGGCGGGCGCCGGCAGCGCGCTGTCGCCCGGGCAGCGATCGCTCGTCGCGCCGCGGCTCCAGGTGAACGCCGCGACCGAGCCGGTGACGCGGGTGATCCAGCTGCGGTTGGCGCAGGTCCAGCGCCACTGCAGATCGGCGAAGCGGTGGCCGTCGCGCGCCGCGGCGCCGGTGACCCGCATCGACAGATCGTGGACCGGCTCGCCGTCGAGGTAGTGCTTGGTCCACAGGTTGTGGCCGCCGACCAGCGCGGTGGCGCCGTCGACCGCGACGATCTTCGAGTGGTTCCACGACGGCGGCAGGTTGCTCGAGCGGTAGTTGCCGACCGACACCGTGACCTTGGCGGTGGCCGGCAGATCGCGGGTGAGCCGCGCCAGGACCGCGCGCGCGTCGACCGCGCCCTGGATCGGGAACGCGCCGAACAGCAGGCGCACCGACACCGTGCGGCCGCTGGCGCCGAGCCAGGTGATCGCGTTGCGGATCGTCGCCTCGAAGCGGCCGTCGGGCGGCTGCAGGCTGGTGAGATCGACGGTGGTGCGCGCGCTGGTGATGAGGCCGTGCAGCGCATCGAGCAGCGCGACGTCGGAGTGACCGACGCAGCGGCGCTGCGGCGCCTGGCCGGGGGCCTTGGCGGTGGCGGCCAGCGGCGCGCAGCGGCCGCGCGGCCCGCAGTCGGCGTCGACGGTGCACACCAGGATCCCGAGGTCGACGTCGCAGCGGGCGCCGGTGGTGCACAGCGCCGGCAAGGTCAGCGCCGCGGCCGGCTGGCCCCAGTGCGCGGCCGGCGGCGATTGCACCAGCCAGCCGGCGTCGAGGCGGTTGTCGGTGGTGACCGACCAGGTGCGGCCGCGATCGGCCGGCGCGGTGGCGTCGAGCGCCGCGACCACCGCGTCGCCGACCGGCGAGAGGCGGGCCGCGACGCCGTCGGCCTTGCCGCCGGGATCGGCCGCGCCGTCGGGGCCGGCGAGCTCGGTCTCGGCGCACGCGGCGAGGGTCAGGGTCACGATCAGAAGCGAAGCGCGAGTCATAGGCCCCGTCGCCACAGCAACCGCCGTTCCAGATGACGCAACGCGTAACGCCGCAGACCCGCTGGCGCGCCGCCGGATGGTCAACCGGCCTGGCTACCTCACCCGCCAGCGGTGATGTGAGCGCGCCGACGGTCTATGCGCGCGGCGGCCCGGTCGGTTGCGAACCGGTAGATCCGGGGCGAAGATCTGGCATGGGATCAGCGGGAGATCGCCCTGGGGACGAGGCCTTGCCCGACGAGCTGGTGCGGCCGTCCTCCGCGCGCGACTGGGATCTGCCGACGGCGTGGCTGCTCGGGACGCAGCTGACCGCGTCGGTGCGAGACATGATCGCGTCGGGCCTCAGCCAGGCGGACGTGCGCGACTGGATGGACGCCGGTCCACCCATCAAGCTCGAGGTGCCCGCGGACGAGGACGCGATCTGGATCGACTTCCTGGCTGACACGGGCGACTCGCCGTTGCTGGTCTACCGGCTCGCGCACCTGCTCTTGCCGCCGACGCTCACGGTGCACTTCGCGCCGGCCGGCGATCGGCCTGCCCCACCACCGCTGGAGTTGCCGCGCGGTCGCGCGCTCGTGATCGGCGGCGACACGGCCTACCCGGTCGCAGATGCCGACGCGTTGCTGCGGCGGATGCGCGCGCCCTTCGTCTGGGCGCGGCAGGATCTGCGCGCGCACGGCGTGGCGCTGCCGCACGACGTCCCCTTGGTGGGCATCCCCGGCAACCACGACCTCTACAACACGCTGGCGGGGCACGTGCGGGTGTTCCGCGCGGATCCCGCGCAGCCGTTGCCACCGCCGACGCAACCCGCGCCGCCAGCGTTGACGCTGCCCGGCTACCATCGTGTCCAGCACGCGTCGTACTTCGCCCTCGACCTGCCGTTCGATTGGCAGCTGTGGGGACTCGACGTCGAGTTCCGCCGCGTCGACGATCGTCAGGCCGCGTACTTCCGCAGCCTGACCGTGCCGCCGGAGTCGGCGACATCCGGCTGGCGGCCACCGGCACGCATCGTGGTGTCGTCGCGTCCCGCGGTCGTGTATCACGGGGCCTCGCACCACGCCGCAGAGCTCGCGGCGATCTTCGAACGCTGCGGGCTGGGGGCCGCCGCCGATCAGCCGTTCCTGAGCGACGGCGCGTTGCCGAGCGACGAGCTGCGGCTCGATCTTTCGGGCGACGTCCACACCTATGAACGCTACTGGGGTCGCGACGGCCACGGCGAGGTCGCCGGGGACGCAGCCGCCGCCGCGCTGCAGATGCAGCTGGACGCGCTCGCGGAGCCAGCGGCGGCCAACCTCGCGAGCGAGCGCCCCGCGGCGGATCGCGCGGGCGTCGCCAACCGGCCGATCCGCGCGAGCGACACGCCGGAGACGCGGGAGCGGGCCAACTACGCATCGGTGGTCTCGGGGCTCGGCGGCGCGTTCCATCACCCCGGCCAGGTGCGGCTCGGCGACAGTCCTCCTCGGCGATCGTGGCCACGGGCGGCCGACTCGGTGCGGGCCATCGGGGCGCGGCTGTTGCGCCCGATGGCGGTATTCCAGGCGGGAGCCGTGGGCATCGCCGGCGCGATCGTCGCGGTCCTGTGTCTCGGGCTCACCTACCTCGCCTACCGCGACGCCCGCGAGTCACAGCTCGCGGTGCGCAACCTGCTGGAGTTGCCGCTACGCGCCGCGCCCCGTGACCTGCAACCCGTCGGTCACGCGCTCTGGATCGCCGCCGCGGTGCTCGGCGCGCTCGTCGCCGCCGGCGCGTTGGTGCTCGCGATCGGCGTCGCGCGGTGGCTCCGGCACGGCTCGCCGCCGCCGATGCCGGAGGCCGACCTGATCGCGGCGAGCGCGCTGGCGCGCGCCCGGCGTCGCGTGGGTCGGTTCGTCGAGCGCCCGCGCGCCGCGGTCGCCACCGCGATCAGCCGGATGACGCGACGCCCCGCGGTGCGCCGGTTCACGTCGGTCTTCGGCGCCAACCGTGACAACGTGGTCGCCGTCCTCGTGACGTTGCCAGTCTGGCTCGCGCTGATCGCGCTATGGAGCGCGCTCGCGTACGCCGCCTTCGCCTCTGACGACCTGCGCGCCGCCGCCGACGGGTTCGTGCCGTTGTATGTGGTGACGACCTTGCTGTTGCTGGCCATGCTGGCGCTCGGATGGTCGGTGGCGCCGGGGCACCGCACCCGGACGCTGCACACGACGAGCGGTCCGCCGCGCCTCGCGCTCCCGACCCCGTGGGGCGCCCGGATCGCGTTCACCCTGCTGGCGTTGTTGATCGGTGCGCTGATCGTCTGGCTGCCCTATGCGTGGACCCGCGCGGCCACGGCGCATGGCTGGGACGAACGCTTGCTGCTGCTGTTGGTCGTGTTCGCGTACCGCCCCACGACGCCCCTCAGCGAGTGGATCCTGCGCTGGCGGGTCCGACGTCGCCGTGTCGGCTTGGCCGTCATGTTCCTGGCGCTGGTGGCCAGCTACGTCGCGGTTCCCATCGCGTTCCACCCGAGCGAGGCCGTGCTCGACCAGAGCCCACGCCCGTACACGCTGCTGCTGGTGGGGTACTTCGGTGCGTACTTCACCTGCCTGTTGATCGGCTGGTATTTCCTGCTGTGCCTGCAGTGGAACGGCCACGGCAATGAGGCCGGCGGCGCGGCCCGCGTCGTCGACTACGCGGAGTTCGTCCGCATCAAGCTCAGCCGTGATCGCGCCGAGGTCTACGTCGTCGCGGTCGCCAACCAGCCGCCCGGCGGGACACCACCGTTGCCGGGCTGGCGCCGGTTCATGCGTCGGTTGTTCTCGATGAGCCTGCCGGCGCCCGCCGACCACGTCGGCACCGCCCAGCTGGTCGATCACTTCACGATCGCGCGCCAGGCCAGCGGCACCGCCTCGTCGAGCCAGGCCCGGTAGACGCGGGCGGCGACGGCGGGGCGGCCGGCGGCGCGCAGCGTGAAGTAGCAGTCGTCGACCAGCGTGTCCTGGTTGTCGCGCAGGTCGGTGTGGCCGAGCTCGTCGAGGATGCGGACCGCCAGCTCGAGGCCGCGGGCCTCGGCCGGATCGCCGGCGGCGGCGCCGGCGGCGGCCAGCGCGTGGCGGGCGGCCAGCGCGGCGGGCTCGAGCACCAGCGCGTCGGCCGCCGCGGCGATCTGCGCCAGCAGCGGCGCGGCGTCGGCGACCAGCGCCGGCAGCGCCAGCCCGGCCAGGTGGCGCGCGATCGCGGCGAACGCGATCGTGCCGGGGAACGCGGCGGGCGCCGGCCACGGCGCGACCCGCTCCCAGGTCAGCCGTTCGGGCCGCGCCTGGGCGTCGGCCAGCTCGGCGCGCGCCAGCTCGATGATCACGTCCGGCGCCGCCAGCGCGATCAGCCGATCGAGCCGCCGCTGATGGTTCTCGGCGGCCGCCACCAGGATCGCGTCGGGCGGCGCCACCAGCCGCCCGGCCCCGGCGAGCTCGGGCCGCGCCGCCACCGCGCGCGCGGCCAGCCACGGCTCGAGCGGCTCGGCGGTGGCGCCGAACGCCGCGTGGGCCGCCTCGACGTGGGCGCGATCGATCGTGACGCCGTCGTGGGCCAGGCAGCGCGCGCACGCGACCAGCGCGGCGCGCAGCGCGACCGGCAGCGCGCGATCGGGCCAGGCGTCGGCGTCGACCGGCGCGTCGCCGCAGCGCGCGCACGGATCAGGCAGGTCCACCGGGGGCCTCGGGCGCGATCTGGAACACGTCGACGATGTAGGGACGGAGCGCCGCGGGGTCGGCGCTGGGCGCGTCGATCGCGACGACGAACCCGGTGAGCGTGTCGGCGGTGAGGCGGAAGCGGATGAACTGACGGAACGCGTCGACGCGAGCCGCGCCGCCGACCTCGTTGCCGTGGGCGCCGAGCGCCGCCGCCACCGTCAGGTACCAGCCCATGTGGGCGCAGCCGATCGCGATCGCCGCGACCGCGGTCGCCGCGATCACCCCGAGCCACTGCGCGGCGCCGACGGGCGCCAGCGCGACCCCGTCGGTGCCGCCGATCGCCAGCGCCAGGCCGGCCAGCCACGGCCCGAGCCACAGCGCCAGCAGCACCCACCACGGCGCGTCGCGCCGCAGGAGCGCCTGGCCGATCACCAGCGCCGCCGCCATCAGCGCCAGCATCGCCGGCGCGATCCACCACACCGCGAGCGCGACGCGGGCGATCACGAACGGCGTGATCAGGTGCGCGATGCCGTGGACCAGGCCGAGCGCCAGCATCCCGAGCTGGCCGCGCCGCGGCAGCAGCCGGCCGCCGACCGCGCCGATCGCGACGCCGGCCACCAGCGTCACGACGCCGGCCAGGAGCCACCACGCGTCGAACCACAGGTCGTCGGCCAGCGGCGCCGCGATGAACCACGGCGACGCGAACGGCAGCAAGAGCGCGACGCCGGCCATCGCGGTCGCGACCCACCGGCGGCGGCGCGCGCCGATCGCGCCGAGCGCGCGCACCAGCGGCCGCCGCCGCTGCGTCGGCGTGAAGGTCACGCCGTGCACCCGCAGCGCGAGGTAGGCCAGCGCCAGCGCGCCGACGCCGAACCCGAGGAACGCCATCGACGGGCCGAGATCGCCAGGGCCGCCGACCGCCATCGGCCGCGCCACGCCGCCGAGCGCGCGCTCGCGGTGCAGCCCCAGCCACCCCAGCAGGTGATCGCCGAGCCAGCGCGTGCCGGCGCTGCGGGTGGCGCCGATCGCGCCGGTGAGCGTCAGCACCAGCGGCATGATCCACGCGAGCCCGCCGTCGAAGATCGACCACGGCTTGAGCAGCCGCCGCGACACCGCGCGGCGCGACAGCTCGGCGCGCGGGTACAGCGCCTGGGCCGCGATCGGCCCGATGGGCCCGAAGCTCGGGTGGTGGAACGCGCCGCCGCCGCCCGACACCACGCCCGCGTACGCGACCGGCGTCACCGGCCCCGCGGCGCGCTGGCCGTCGCCGATCGCCGCCGCCGGCGCCGCGGCCTGCCCCGGGTGGTAGCGCGCGTAGTGGTGGGTGTCGCCCGACAGGTCGAGCCGACAGCTGCCGGGCTCGGGCGCGCCGCCAGCGAACAGCGGCGCCAGCCCCAGCCGCGCCAGCGCGTCCTGGTGCGCGGCGTCGGCGACCACGGTCCCGGCGACGATCGGCGGCGACGGCGTCGCGACGATGCGCCTGCGCGCGGGCGGCAGCGAGCGCAGGTACCACTCCTGCCGCGCGTCGAGCCAGTCGTCGACGTCGAGGCCCACGAGCTGCCAGTCCCACGGCAGCTGGATCGCGACGTACGACGCCTGCTGCGCGCGCGTGTAGCCCGGCATCGCCAGCGGCGGGCGCCGACCGCCAGGGCCGGGCTGATCGTCGCCGGTGGCGCCGTGGCGGAACAGGCGGTTGAAGCCGACCAGCTCGGCGTAGTAGTCGTGGTTGCCGGGCAGCCCGTACAGCCGCCGCGGCGCGTGGTGCGGCTGGCGCGCGGCCAGCGCGCGCGCGGCGCGGGCGAACGGCACCTGCACCCGCGCCGCCAGCGTGTCGATGTCGGCGACGTGGTAGGCGGTGTCGCCGCCGACGAACAGGAACTGCCCGCGCGGCAGGGTCACGGGATCGCCGGCGGCGGTGAGCCGGGCCGGCGCGCCGATCGCGTCGCCGGGGCGCGCGGCGACGTCGACGCCGGGGAGCGTGAGGTCGCCGCCGCAGCACAGCGCGGTCGTGAACATCGCCGCGCCGCCGTCGCCGGTGTCGGCGAGGTAGTCGAACCACAGCTCGCCCGACGCCGGCGGCTCGATCGCCGCGACCCGCAGGTCGCGCTCGCGGCCGGCCTCGGCGCTGGCGTCCTCGACGTGGCCGTGGCCGTCGGCGATCCGCATCCAGTCGCGCGGATCGAGCTCGCCGCCGTAGAACGCGTGCAGCGCGATCTTCTTGCCGTACGCGATCAGGTCCGGCGCGAACAGCCAGCGCACCGGCGGCAAGAGCGGGCCGTCGGGGATGTCGGGAGGCTCGGTGCTCATGCGGTGCCGGGCAGCGCCGCCGACTCTACCTCGGGTCGACCTACGCCAGCTCGAGCGACGCCGCGAGGTCGTGATCGGCGGCCTGGGTGACCCGGGCCCGGACCAGCGCGCCGACCGGCGCGGTGCCGTCGGCGAGGTAGACCACGCCGTCGATGCCGGGGGCCTGGCCGAAGTAGCGGCCCTCGAGCAACAGGTCGGTCTCCTCGGACAGGCCGTCGACCAGCACCTCGAGCTCGCGCCCGACCATCGCCTCGAGCTTGGCCCGCGAGATGCCGCGCTGCAGCTCCATCAGCTCGGCGGCCCGGGCGTCGGCGACCTTGGCCGGCACCCGGTTGGGTAGCATGCCGCTGACCGTGCCGGGCTCGATCGAATACGGGAACACGCCGACCCGATCGAGCTGCGCCTCGGCGAGGAAGTCGCGCAGCGCCGCGTGCATCGCGTCGGTCTCGCCGGGGTGGCCGCTGATGAACGTCGAGCGGATGACGATGCCCGGCACCTTCGCGCGCAGCCGCTCGATCAGCTCGTAGGTGACCCGGCTGGAGTGCCCGCGCCGCATCAGCTTGAGCATGCCGTCGTCGATGTGCTGCAGCGGCACGTCGACGTACTTGGCCACCGTCGGCAAGGTCGCGATCGCGTCGATCAGCTCGTCGGTGAACGCCGACGGGAACGTGTAGTGCAGCCGGATCCAGTGCACGCCGGGGATCGGCGCCAGCCGGTGCAGCAGCTGCGCCAGCGTCGGGCGATCGGCGAGGTCCCAGCCGTAGCGGGTGAGATCCTGCGCGATCAGGCAGATCTCCTTGGTGCCGGCGGCGGCCAGCGCCGTGACCTCGGCGGCGATGTCGTCGATCGGCCGGCTGCGCTGGGCGCCGCGCAGCTTGGGGATGATGCAGAACGCGCACGGGCGATCGCAGCCCTCGGCGATCTTGACGTAGGCGGTGTGGCGGCCGCCGATCCGCACCCGCGGCGCGTCGTGATCGTAGATGTACGCGGGCGCCGCGGTGACCTGCACCACCGGCAGCGGCTTCTTCTTGCCGCGCGTCGGCTTCGCCGCCGGCGCGTCGAGGGTCTTGGCGATCGACGGGAAGTCGCTCGAGCCCAGGATGTGATCGATCTCGGGGATCTCCTTGGCGATCTCGTCGGCGTAGCGCTGCGCCAGGCAGCCGGTCACGACCAGCTTGCCGGCCCGGCCCTTCTTGAACTCGGCCATCTCGAGGATGGTGTTGACGCTCTCGGCCTTGGCCGAGTCGATGAACGCGCAGGTGTTGACGACGATGACGTCGGCGTCCTCGGGCGCGTCGACCAGCGCGTGGCCGGCGTCGGTGACCTGCCCGAGCATGATCTCGGTGTCGACCTGGTTCTTGGGACAGCCCAGGGACACGAAGTAGATGTTCTGGCTCGCGGTCACGATCGGCGCAGTCTGTCGGGGGGACCGGGGGCTGTCAACTCGACAACGCCGGGGGCCTGGGCGCCGCGGTCCGCCATGCGACACCAGCGCGCCGACCGTCGGCGTCGGCCCCAGGCCACGAGCCAGCCCTAGTCTTGCGAAGCTCGAGGCCCGGTGCGGCTTCGGCTTGACGCACAACACGCATGCTGTACAACAGTATCGTTGCACAACAGATTTGCTGAACGGAGGGCGTCGTGAAGATCATCGTCGGCAACACCGCAGAGGGGGAGAACTTCTTTGGCCGCCTCGCCGAACTGGCCCACCTGGATCGACTGCTCGAGGACCACCATGTCCTGCTGCTTGCGCCGCGGCGCGTCGGCAAGAGCTCGCTCTTGCGGGCCTACCGAAGCCGCGCCCGCACCGATGGAACGGTCGTCGTGTATGCCGACGTCCAAGACGCGCGGCCTAGCGCCGACGCCGAACCCCAGTTCGTCCGAACCGTGCTCGACGCGATCTACGCCACGGCGGCCGGCAAGGCGGTGCGGCCCGGCTGGTGGTCGCGGTGGCGCGCCACCCGCACGTCGCGCATCAAGCAGCTGCAACTCCCCGGCGGCGCCGGCGCCGAACTCGAACACCTCGCGACGTCCTGGCAGCACGACGCCGACCTCGCGTTCGCGCGCATCCTTGAGGGCGAGTCGCGCTGGATCGTGATGATCGACGAGCTGCCCAACGTGGTCGCCGCGCTCGCCGAGATCGACGTGAGCGGCGGCCGTGCACGGGCGTTCCTGGCGTGGTTCCGCGCGCTCCGCAATCGCTGCGCCGACAAGCTCCACTTCGTGGTCTGCGGGTCGATCGGCCTCGACAACGTGGCCCGGCGCCTGCGCTGCACCGACACGATCAACGATCTGTGTCCGTGGACGATCGGCGCGTTCTCCGCAGAAGACGCCGACGCGTTCTTGGTAGCGCTGGGTGACGCCTACGGCGCGGCGCTCTCTCCCGACGTGCGCGCGGCAATCGCCCACGAGCTCGAGTGGTTGATCCCCCACCACCTCCAGGCCATGGCCCAAGAGCTGGTCGGGGCCGGCAGCACCACGATCGACGTGGCACGGGTCGCGGCCGCCACCGTGGCGCTGCTCGCCAACCGAACGTATTTCAACACCTGGGACGAGCGGCTGACCGCGTCACTCGGCGTCCCTCACGACGACCACGCGCGCGCCATCTTGATCGCGTGTGCACGCGACCGCGAGGGTGTGAGCCGAAATATCCTCGGGCAGACGCTCTTGGCGGCCGGGGTCGGCGACGACGTGCGCCCCAAGACGCTCGCCTGGCTCATCGACGTCCTGGTCCATGACGGCTATCTGGTCCTGGCCGACGATCGGTATCGCTTTCGCTCGGCCCTGCTGCGTCGCTACTGGCTCCGGAACTTCGTATGACCCAGTCGACCCGTCCGACCACACTCTACAACCCGCATCTGCTCAGCAAGGAGGAGCTGATCGCGGGCTTCATCGCCCGCCAGCCGCTCCTGACCGAGCTGGTCGACGATCTGCGCCGGGGTGGCGGGCAACACCACCTGCTCGTCGGCTCGCGCGGCACCGGCAAGACGACGCTGCTGCTGCGCGTGGGGCTCGCGCTCGACGACGATCCGGCGCTGGCCAGGCGGGCCATCGCGCTGCGCTTCCCCGAGGAGCAGTACAACATCATCCGGCTCTCGGACTTCTGGCTCAACTGCCTCGACGCCTTGGTCGACGCGCTGGAGCGCCGTGGCGCCACCGACGAGGCCAAGCGACTAGACGCGCAGATCGAAGAGGTCGACGCGCTCGATGACGAGGAGATCAGGACCGAGCGCGCGCTCGCGCACCTGAGCGGATGGGCCCGACGCGCGAAGAAGCTGGTGGTGTTGCTGGTCGACAACCTGGACCTGGTGTTCGCTCGCCTGAGCGCGTCGCACTGGGCGCTGCGCAAGACGCTGACCGAGGACAAGCGGCTGGTGCTGATCGGCGCCAGCTCGAGTGCGGTGCCGGAGACGTTCGAGTACGGCCAGGCGTTCTACGACTTCTTCAACGTCCACGAACTGGGCGGCCTCGACGACGACGAGGCGCGGCGAGTCCTCGTGCGCCTGTCGGACGTGCTGGGCACTCCGCAGGTGCCCCAGGCCATCGCCGACAACCCGGGTCGCCTGAAGTCACTCCTCCTGCTCAGCGGCGGAACGCCGCGCACGTTGCAGCTCTTGCACGGCGTGCTGGCGCTCGGCAGCACCCGCAGCGCCGAGCGCGACATCGAGCTGATGGTCGACCAGGTCACGCCGTACTACAAGGCGCGCTTCGAGGACCTGCCCGCCCAAGCCCAGCAGATCGTCGACGCGGTGGCGCTGCACTGGCACCCGATGACCGCTATCGAGTGCGCCGACAAGACCCGGCTCGACGTGACGCTGGTGTCGGCCCAGCTCACGCGGCTGGCCCGCCAGGGCGTGATCGCCAAGGTGCCGCACGTCAGCGGCAAGCTCGGCTTCCAGATCGCCGAGCGGTTCTTCGGCATCTGGTACATGATGCGCGCCAGCCGCCGCCTGCGCCGGAAGCTGTTCTGGCTGGCGGTGTGCGTCCAGGAGCTGTACGGGCACGACGAGTTCGAGCGGCAAGCGGCCGCGCTGCTGGCCACGTCAAGCACCCAGGCCAGCGCGGACCCTGCCAGGCTCTTGGCGTTCGCCGAGGCATCTCACGACGGCACCGTGAAGCGACGGCTCGAGCGCCGCGCAGTGTCGATGCTGGTGCAGGCTAGCGAGGCAGGCCCGCGCTGGGACGGGCTTGACCTCGACGGCGCGGATCGCGACCTCAAGGACCAGGCGGCGCGCGCGCGGCGCCTCGCCGCGGTGCACCGCACGATCGTGGACCACATCGTCGCGCCCGCGGGGATGACACCGCAGCAGTGTGCCGACGCAGTGACCGGATCTCCCATGGACTCGCTCGAAGCCAAGGAGCGAGTCGCCGCGGCGATCACGACCAGCGAGAAGCTGTCCCCGCTCCTTGTGAACATGCTTCGAGGTCCAGAACATTGGCCGGAACAACTGATCCGTGCGGTCCAGAACGCAGAGGTCGCCTCATTCGAAGATGCGAGCACCGTCGACGACGTCGAGGACATCCTGAGCGCCGTCGACGACGAACACCGCGCCTTCGCGCTCGGTTGCATCGCGGGCGGCGGCTTTCGCGCAGCGTCCGATCACGCACTCGCACGG
The DNA here is from genome assembly GCA_016707895.1 of Myxococcales bacterium. Classification (GTDB taxonomy): domain Bacteria; phylum Myxococcota_A; class Polyangia; order Haliangiales; family Haliangiaceae; genus UBA2376. The sequence goes on from JADJGV010000013.1 coordinate 115,124, forward strand.
CCAGAACCGATCGACGTCGGACTCGCGGTCATCTGCTCGTTCTGGAAACCTCGGCCGCTGGATCGCATCGCCAAGGCACTCACGCGCGTCGACGACGACGCTGTCTCGGACTGGCGGCATGTGACCGTCTGGGAGTTCACGGCCAGGGACGGTTTGGCCCGAGCGGTCGCGACGTTGCTGCGCGAACTCGGCCTCCACGAGCGCGCGTTGCCGCTCTACGAGGCGTTGCTCGCGTTCGCCGACGGCAAGACGGGCGACCTGATCCACCTCGCGCCCGAGGTGCGAGTCCCCGCCGAGCAGTACCTCACCGCGTTTCATGCCGCGTCGAAGCGTGATGCGGAGACCGACACGAGCCCGCTCGCGGCACCGTCGACTACGAACCCACGGCGATCTGGGGGCCGAACCGGAAAGCCCACGAAGGCGCGGCGGCGATCGCCGCGAACCTGAGCCTCGCCCGACGCCCGCTCAGCACTCGATGATGTTCACGGCGAGGCCGCCGCGGGCGGTCTCCTTGTACTTGCTCGACATGTCGGCGCCGGTGTCACGCATGGTCTTGATGACCTTGTCGAGCGAGACCTTGTGGCTGCCGTCGCCCTGCAGCGCGATCCGCGCGGCGTTGATCGCCTTGACCGCGCCCATCGCGTTGCGCTCGATGCACGGCACCTGGACCAGGCCGCCGATCGGATCGCAGGTGAGGCCGAGGTTGTGCTCCATGCCGATCTCGGCGGCGTTCTCGACCTGGGCCGGCGTGCCGCCCAGCACCTCGCACAGCGCGCCGGCCGCCATCGAGCAGGCGACGCCGACCTCGCCCTGGCAGCCGACCTCGGCGCCGGAGATCGAGGCGTTCTCCTTGTACAGGGCGGCGATCGCGGCGGCGGTCAGCAGGAACCGCACGGTGCCGTCGTCGTCGGCGTTGGGGATGAACCGCCGGTAGTACTCGAGCACCGCGGGGATGACCCCGGCGGCGCCGTTGGTCGGCGCGGTCACGACCCGCCCGCCGGCGGCGTTCTCCTCGTTGACCGCCAGCGCGAACAGGTTGACCCAATCGATGACGGTCAGCGGATCGCCGACTCCGCCGGCCGCGGTGCGCAGGCGGCGGTGGATCGCGGCGGCGCGGCGGCGGACCTTGAGGCCGCCGGGCAGGATGCCCTCGCGCTCGCAGCCGCGCCGGATCGACGCGTCCATCGCGGTCCAGATCGCCAGCACCCGGGCCCGGACCTCGGCGGCCGGCCGGCGCGCGGCCTCGTTGCGCAGCATGATCGTCGAGATCGACAGGCCGTGCTCGTCGGCGATGGCCAGCAGCTCCTCGCCCGACGCGAACGCGTGGGGGACCGCGACGTCAGGCGGCGCGCCGTCGGGCACGCCGTCGGCACCGACCACGAAGCCGCCGCCGACCGAGTAGTAGACCTTCTCGGCGACGATCGCGCCGTCGGCGGCGCGGGCGGTGAAGCGCATGCCGTTGGAGTGCAGGGGCAAGGTCTCGCGGCGGCGGAACAGGATCGCCGACGCCGGCAACAGCTCGACGGTGTGGCGGCCCAGGAGCTTGAGCTCACCGGACTGCGCGACCGCCGCGACCCGGGCCGGCACCGCGTCGACGTCGACGGTCTCGGGGTCCTCGCCCTCGAGGCCGAGGATCACCGCGACGTCCGAGCCGTGGCCCTTGCCGGTGAAGCCGAGGCTGCCGAACAGCTCGACCTTGACCGCGGCGGTGGCGGCGAGCAGGCCGCCGGCGTCGAGGTGCTCGGCGAAGCGGCGCGCCGCGCGCATCGGGCCGACCGTGTGCGAGCTGGACGGGCCGATGCCGATCTTGAAGATGTCGAACACCGAGAGGTGCATGCGGGCGCGCCAGGGTACCATCGCCGCCGTGCCGGCGCTCACCACCGAACGCCTCGAGCTGTGGCCGATCACCTTGCCGTTCGTCGAGGCGGTGATGGCCGGCGATCGCGCGACCGCCGAGGCGGTGTGCGGCGCGACGCTGCCCGAGGCGTGGCCGGGCGCCGACCTGGTGGCGCGCGCGTTCACGCCATCGCTCGAGGCGATCCGCGCCGATCCCGACACCCGGCTGTGGGGCGATCGGCTGCTGATCACCCGCGATCGCCGCCGGCGGGTGGTCGGCAGCGTCGTGTTCCACGGCCGGCCCGCCGACGGCGTCGCCGAGGTCGGCTACGGCGTCGACGACGCCGCGCAGCGCCAGGGCTACGCCACCGAGGGCACCCGCGCCTGCGTCGACTGGGCGCTCGGCCAGCCCGGCGTGGTGGCGGTCACCGCGGTCACGTTCCCCTGGCACACCGCATCGCTGCGGGTGATCGAGCGCTGCGGCATGCGGCCGTGCGGCCAGCGCGAGCACCCGTTCCTGGGCGAGCTGCTGGTGTTCGAGCGCCGGCGCTCGTGATGCGCCGCGGCGCGCTGGCGGTCGGGACGTTGGCGGTCGGGGCGGTGGCCGCGGTGGCCGCGGTCCGCGGCGCCCAGGCGCCGACCCGCGCCGCGCCGACGGCGTGGCTGGCCCCGGCGCCCCCGCCGCCCCCGCCGCGACCAGCGGCGCCGCCGCCCGCGGCGATCACCGGGACCGACGCGCCGAGCAACGTCACCGACGCCGACTACGTCGGCCCCGCGACCTGCGTGCGGTGCCACGCCGAGCAGGCGGCCGGCTGGCGCGCCGGGCTGCACGTGACGATGACCCAGGCGGCGACCCGCGCCGCGGTGCGCGGCGCCTTCGACGGCCGCACGCTGGCGTACGGCGGCGGCCGGGTGCGCTTCGCCTGGCGCGACGACCACCCGGTGATGGAGATGGTCGACGCCGGCGGCGCCGCGCGGCGGTTCCGCGTGACGCGGACGATCGGCAGCCGCGCCCTGCAGGAGTACGTCGGCGTCCTCGAGGGGGACGCCGCGGCGGTCGAGGTGCGGCTGCCGTTCGGCTGGTGGCGCGCGCGCGCCGACTGGTACCCGCAGCCGTACTACGACTCGTGGTTCGACGACGAGTACGCCGCCGGCGCGCCGGCGTTCGACGCGTTCGCGCCGCCGACCGAGGCCTGGGCCGATCGCTGCGCGTGGTGCCACAACACCTACCCGTTCGCGCTGCGCGCGGCGCGCCCCGACGTCGGCGTCGGCCCCGAGCGCGACCTCGCGCCGATGCCGCCGCTGATCACCGACAACCACCTGCCGATCGAGCGGCTGGTCACGGTCGGCATCAGCTGCGAGAGCTGCCACTTCGGCGGCCGCGCCCACGCCGCCGACCCCGACGCGACGCCGCCGGTGTTCGCGCCGCGCGGGCCGACCGTCGTCGCCGCGGGCAGCGCGCTGCCGCCCGCCGATCGCGACGACCCACGCACGACCACCGCGATCTGCGCGCAGTGCCACTCGACGCCGTCGCCGCGCTTCCCCGACGGCAGCGCCGCGCGCAACTCCAGCGAGGCGCTGGCGCTGGCCGCCGGCGCGTGCGCGAGCGCGATCCGCTGCGTCGACTGCCACGAGCCGCACACGCCCGGCCCGCCGTCGGGCGGCCCCGATCAGCCGGCCCACGTCGCGGCGTGCGCGCGGTGCCACGGCGACCTGGCCGATCCGGCCGCGGCTCGCGCCCACGCCCGCCACGATCCGGCGGCGGCGTCGTGCCTCGACTGCCACATGCCGCGGCTGGTGCAAGGCGTCGGCACCTACGTGCGCTCGCACCGCATCTCGTCGCCGACCGACGCGCGCATGCTGGCCGCCGGCGCGCCCAACGCGTGCAACCTGTGCCACCTCGATCGCTCGATCGCGTGGACCGCGCGCGCGCTGGCGGCCTGGGGCAAGCGGCGGACGCCGACCGCGGCGTGGCGCGACGCCTACGGCGGCGACCTCGACTACGCCGTCGGGCCGGCCTGGCTGACCCACCGCGAGCCGTACGTGCGGATGACCGCGGCCGCCGCCTACGCCCGCGCCGGCGATCGCGCCGCGCTGCCGCGGCTGGTCGAGGCCCTCGACGACCCGCGCGCCAACACCCGGATGTGGATGCTGCTCGCGATCGAGGCGCTGGCCGGGCGCCGGCTGCGCGCCGACTCGTACGATCCCCTCGCACCGCCGACCGCGCGCGCGGCGCAGCTGCCGGCGCTGCGCCGGTGGGCCGCCGCCGAGGCTAGGGCGTCGGCGCGCCGCGCCAGGTGACCCGGCGCAGCGTCACCGCGGCGAGCACCGCCATGCCGCCCAGCCCGACCACGCCACACAGCTGCATCGCGCTGTGGGCGCCGTACAGCCCGGCGATCGGCGCGAACACGCCCATCGCCGCGCGGCGCACGATCGACTCGACCGACAGCACGGTGGCGCGCCGCCCCGAGTCGGGGATCTCGCGGTTGATCAGCGGCTTGACCAGCGGCGAGTACAGCCCGTTGGCGATGGCCTGCACGCCCAGGAGCATCAGCACCCACGGCCCGCGCACCTCGGCCAGCAGCACGAACGACAGCGCCAGCCCGCCGAGCATGCACCACAGGAGCGGCTCGTCGCCGATCCGCTGCCGCAGCGCCCAGCCGCGGTGGGCGACGAACGCCGCCACCAGGTACACCGCGGCGAACACCAGGCCGATCTCGACGTACGACAGGTGGTGGCTCTTGAGCAGCGGCTGGTAGAGGTACTCGGTCGCGCGCAACAGCACGAACGCCACCGCCGAGTAGCCGATCATCCACGCCAGCCGGCCGTTGCCGGCGACGTCGGCCAGCGCCTGGCGCATGTGCGCGCTCCACGATCGCCAGGCGCCCCCGGCGCTGGGCGCGGCCCCGGCGCGGCGCGCGGGCGGCGCGCCGACCGGCCGATCGTCGGCCATCGTGGCCGCGGTCGCGAACGCCGCCAGCGCCACCAGCGCGGTGGCCAGGTACGGCAGCCCGAGGTCGAGCTCGGCCAGCGCGCCGCCGGCGGCGTAGGCCAGCGCGCTGCCGGCCTGGTGCCACGCCGACGCCGTGCTCTCGCGCCGCCCGTACTCGTGGGCGACGCCGTGGCCGTCGAGCAGATCGAACAGGTACGCCGAGTCGGCGCCCGAGCACAGCGACATCGACACCGCGGCCAGCGCCTCGCTGACCGCGAAGCCGGCCATGCCGTGCGAGCCGTAGGCGATCAGGCACGACAGCGCCATCGTCAGCGCGCCGGCCATCATCGAGGTGCGGCGGCCGATGCGATCGGCGAACGCGCCGGTCGGGATCTCGCAGACGATCACGACGGCGCTGTAGATGCCGCCGAGGATCATGATCTCGAGGAACGACAGCCCGCGCGACTGCTTGAACGGGATGAAGATCGGGACCCACAGGTACGAGGTCGCCAGCAGCCGGAACAGGTAGAACAGCCGGAGGTCGCGCGCCATCAGGGCACCTCCGCCACCGGCGCCGTGAGCACGACGATGGCCTCGCACGCGGTGAGCTGATCGACGTCGCGCGGCGAGTCGAGCGCCGCCACCAGCGGCGGCAGGAGCGGCACCGGGTCGAGGCCGGGCGCGAGCACCTCGAGCGCCAGCGCCGCGTCGACCCGCAGCGCGGCCACGTCGAGCATGGCGATCAGCGCCGGCCGGGCGCTGTCGTCGTGGGCGCGCGCCAGCGCCTGGGCCGCCGCCGGCCGGAACAGCGGATCGGCCAGCGCGGCCCGCGCCCCGGCCAGCGCCTCGGGCGCGCCGGTCGCGGCCAGGGCGATCGTCGCGCGGGTGCGATCGGCCGGATCGGCCTTGGCGTCGGCGACGACCGCGGCGAGCAGCTTGGCCGCGGCGGCGTCGCCACGCGCGACCAGCACCTCGGCGGCGCCCAGCCGGTGCGACGCCAGGCCCAGCAGCTGCCGCAAGAACGCGTCGCCGCCCGGGTCGCCGGCCCGGGCCAGCGCGCGCGCGGCGTCGGCGCGGACGTCGCGGCGATCGGGATCAGCCACCGCCGCGGTCAGCGCCGCCTTGCCGCGCGCGTCGCCGCACCGGGCCAGCGCCTCGGCCACCTCGATGCGCGCGATCGCGCTGACCTCGTCGGCCAGCGCGGTGGCCAGGCCCTCGAGCCCGTCGGCCGCGCAGGTCCGCCCCAGCACCAGCGCCGCGCTGCGCTGGACCCGCGGCGACGGCGACGCCAGCAGGCCGCGGGTGATCGTGAGCGCCCGGGCGCGCACCGCGCGCGGATCGATCGCCGGCGGCGGGCCAGCGTCGACCACCGCCGCCGGCGGCGCCGTCACCGCCGCGGGCGGCTCGTCCACCGGCGCGCCACCGCGCCGCGTGACGACCACCACCGCGCCCGCGACCGCCACCGCGCCGATCGCCACCAGCGCCCACGACCGCCGCCCCGCCGTCGCCGCGGGCGTCAGCGGGCGCTCCGGCTCATCGACCGTCGCGCGCGCGATCGCCGACCGCGCCGCCGCCGGCCGCTCGGCGATCGCGGCGGTGCGCGCGTCAGGTCCCGCTGCCGGCACGGGCGCCGACACCGCGAGGGCTCCCGACACCGATCCCGATCCCGATCCCGATCCCGATCCCGATCCCGATCCCGATCCCGATCCCGATCCCGATCCCGATCCCGATCCCGATCCGACGAGCGGGATCAGCGGCGCCGCCACCGGCGCAGGCGCCGCCACCGGCGCCGGCGCCGCCACCGGCGCAGGCGCCGCCACCGGCGCCGCGATCGGCGTCGGCGCCGCCACCACCACCGCGATCGGCGCCGGCGTCCCGTCGGCGCACGCCGCGCTGCAATACCCGATCACCGCGCCGCCGCGCACGCGCACCACCCGCGCGCGCACCGCGTCGATCGCCTTGCCGCACCCGGGACAGCTGGCGGCGCTCATGGGAAGGCCAGCACCTTGGCCTCGCCGTGGGTGGCGATCAGCCCGTCGACGTAGGCCAGCGCGCGATCGCGACGGCCCAGCACCGCGTCGATCTCGGCGTCGGTGAGCAGCGCGTCGAAGCCGCCGGTATCGGTCGACAGCACCGCGACCAGCTGCGCGCGATCGAGCGCGCGCAGCCGCGCGACCAGCCGCCGCGAGAAGGTCTGGGCCCGCTGCAGGTACAAGAGCGTCTTGTGGTGGCCGGCCGGGTTCTTCCCGAACGCCAGCGTGTTGTCCATGAAGTAGAGGACGGTGCCGTCCTCGGACATCTTGGCGTTGTTGCCGGTCCAGCGATCGGTGTTGTCGATGACGAAGTCGAACAGCGCCATCGCCGACAGCTGCTGGCACAGCGCGACGCGCTCGGGCGGGATCGTCGCGCCGGCCTTGAGCCAGCGCCGCCACACCACGATGCCGTCGGTCGAGTCGAGCCGCGCGGCGCCGATGTAGCCGTCGGTCAAGACCGGGATCCACCACGACAGCTCGCCGCGCAGCCGGCCCTGGCGCGGGATCGTGTCGTCGCGCAGCCGCGCCCGCGCCTCAGGGTTGCGCTCGGCGGCGGCCACCAGCGTGTCGAGCGGATAGCTCACCGCGATCGCCGGCGGCACGTGGCCGATGCCGAGCAGGCGATCGATCCGGTAGGCGGCGACCTCGCGCCGCGGGTTCGACTGGCCGAACACCTGATCGGGCTTGAACGCCGCGCGCGCGCCGTTGTCGAAGTCGATGCGCATCGACAGCGACGTGCCGCCGCGGTTCACCTTGAGCTTCACCGGCGTGCCGGCGCGCAGCGGCGCGAGCAACGGCTCGTCGGGCTGACCGGCGAACTCCCACACCGGCGCCAGCGGATCGACCGCGGCCGCGGGGGGCGCGACCGGCGGCGGCACCGGCGGCGGCGCGACCGGCGGCGGCGGCACCGGCGGCGGCGTCACCGGCGGCGCGACCGCGACGGGCGGCGGCGCTTGCCGCGGCGGCACGACGCGCATGGTCACCGCCACGTCGCGCCGCGGCTCGGCCCCGGGCCCGCGCAGCTCGGCCATCACCGACGAGGCGCCGATGGCGAGTCCACCGAGGACCACCACGAACGCCACCGCCTCGACGGCGATGCAGGAACCGAGTCGCACGAAAAAAATTCTACCAAGCGCAGAAGCGCGACCGCAAAAACCTGCGCGTCACCGCCGCCCCGGCGCCACCCGCGACGGGGCGCTACCCGCCGTTTTCTTCGATGAACGCGGCCTTGCGGTGGCGCGCCGTCGGCACGTGCGCCTGCCAGCATTTCGCGTTGCAGAACACGAGCTTCTGCCGGCCGGTGTTGCACGACGCCACGCTGCACCGCACGTACTTCGCGCCGACGGCGATCGCCTTGCGACACGTCGCACAGACCAGCGGAGCAGCCACGGCTCCTTGGTAGCACAAACGCGCGCGCCGATGCGCTGCTTCGATATCTGCTTATGGACGCGCGAGCAGCCGGTCGACCGCCGCGATCGCGTCCGCCGGCCGGCTGGTCACCGCGCGGACCACGCCGCCGGCGTCGATCACCACCGTGTGCGGCAGGCTGTGCACGCCGTAGCGGTCGGCGGTGTCGCCGTCGTCGGCCAGGAGCGTCGGCGCGTAGCCGGCCTCGGCGAACAGCGCCGCGGCGCGCGCGCGATCGTCGACGTTCACCGCCAGCACCGCCACCCGCGCGCCCCAGCGCCGGGTCGCGGCGTCGAGGTGCGGCAGCGCCAGCAGGCACGGCCGGCACCAGGTGGCCCAGAACTCGACCACCACCACCTGGCCGCGCAGGTCGCGCAGCGCCACCGGCGGGCCGCCCGCGATCCGCGGCAGCGCGAAGTCGGGCGCGGCGCGCCCCGCCACCAGCGGCCGCAGCCAGTCGAGGTGGGTCGCGATCCAGCCGGCGTTGAGCGCGACGCACATCGCGACCACCGGCGCGATCACCCAGCGCATCCTCACGCGGCACCGCCCCGCTGGCGCGCCACCGCGATCGCCGCGATCAGCGGCCGCGCCGCCGCCAGCGCCACCGCGGCCCACAGCGCGGCGCGCGGCGCGCGCGCGAAGCCGGCCGCCGCGGTCGCCAGCATCGCCACCAGGATCGGCGGCAGCGCCACCACGCACGCCAGATCGGCGTCGCGACCCAGGTCGCGGTGGCGACCGGCGGCGCCCCAGATGATCATCGCCGCCAGCGCGACCACCACCAGCGGCACCGTCGCCGCCGCGGTCAGCGTCGCGACCGCCGGCGCCACCGCGGCGCGCGGCCCGAGCTCGATCGCGATCCACGCCGCGCCGACCACCGCGCGGGTGTGGGCCACGGCCACGGCGACCAGCACCGCCAGCGCCAGGTCGATGCCAGGGCGCCCCCCGAGCGCGGCCGCGTCGGCCCGGGCCAGCCCGCGCCGCGGCGCGACCACCGCCTCGCCCCAGCGATCGAAGAAGCCGGGATCGCTCACTTGCCGCTGCCGCGGCTCTGCAGGAGCTTGCGCGCCTGGGCCACCACCGCCGACGGGATCCCCTTGGACTGCGCGATCATCCGCACCTCGCGCTCGCGCATGTGGATGAGGAACTTGGTCGACTCGGTCAAGGGGGTCTTGGGGTTGAGGATGAGCGACTTCTTCACGCCGTACAGCCGGGTCCAGTCGCGCCGGGACGCGATGAAGCGGATTACGTCGTCGCACAGCGCGTGGTTACCGGCGTACTTCGCGGCCTCGAGATCGGTCACGCCCGGCGACTTGATCGCCGCCACCGCGACCAGCTTCATCGGATCGCGGATCAGCAGCGCCCGCGCGAACGCGTTGCCCAGCGTCGCCAGGCGGATCTTGGCCGGGATCCCCAGCTTGGCGATCGGCACCTGCTTGTCGTCGACCGCCGGCGCCTGATCTTCGGCGGCGGCGATCGCGACGCCCTCCTCGCCGGCGCGATCATCGGGGGCGATGACGCTGGCGTCGGCCACCGTGGCCACGCCGGCCAGCGCCTGCGCGAACGCCGCGTCGTCGGCGCCGCTGGGCGCGCCGGCCGGCGCCGAGGTCACCAGCCGGGCCAGCTCGTCCCAGGCCGAGATGTTGACCCGCACGCCGGCGCGGGCCGCCAGCTCGACCGCGCGATCGACCGTCGACATGCGCGCGCTGGCGTTGCCGTACAGCGCCGCGATGATGTCGGGGCAACGCAACAGCCGCTGCTCGTTGGCGACGATCTGGTCGACCTGCGCGGCGGTCGCGCGCTCGGCCAGCGCCACGATCGTGGCGTCGGCGACCGCCGGCGCGAGGATCAGCGCTTCGACCAGCGCCGGCGACTTCTTGATCCGCGGCACCAGCCAGTCGAGCACCCGCGCGTCGACCGCGGCGTCGGCCAGCGCGCCCTCGACCACCTTGTCGGGCAGCCCGTCGGCGGTGGCCTGGGCGGTCGCGGCCAGCGCCGGATCGGTGGCGGCGATCTGGTACAGCACCGTCGCCAGCTCGCCTGGGCGCGGCAGCGGCAGCATGCCGCGCGCCGCCATCATGCGGCCGGGGCCGGGGGTCAGCGCCTTGGCGGCGCCCGGCGACAGGCTCGCCAGCGCCGCGGCGGGGATCGGCTCGGGCGCGCTCACGACGCGTGCCCTCCGCCGACGTTGCGGTCGTAGAGGATCTTCAGCCCCTTGAGCGTCAGCAGCTCGTCGGTGGTCTCGATCGTCGACGACTCCGACGCCAGCAGCCGGGCCAGGCCGCCGGTGGCCAGGCACTTGGCCGGGAAGTCGACCTCGGCGCGGATCCGGGTGACCAGCGCGTCGACCATGCCGGCGTAGCCGTACAGCAGCCCCGACTGCATCGAGCTGACGGTGTTGCGGCCGATCACCTTGCCGGGGCGATGGATCTCGACGCGCGGCAGCTTGGCGGCGTGGGAGTACAGCGCCTCGGCGCTGATCTGGATGCCGGGCGCGATCGCGCCGCCCAGGTACTCCCCCCGCGGGGTGACCACGTCCCAGGTGGTGGCGGTGCCGAAGTCGACGATGATGCACCCGCAGTGGTAGGCCTCGAACGCCGCCACCGCGTTGACGATTCGATCGGCGCCGACCTCGCGCGGGTTCTCGTAGAGGATCGGCATCCCGGTCTTGATGCCCGGGCCGACCACCAGCGCCGGCGCGCCGAGGTACTGCTTGAAGAAGCGCTGGATCGGGAACACCGCGGGCGGCACCACCGACGATACGATGCCGGCGTCGAGGCTGCCCCAGGCGAAGCCCTGCAGCTCGAGCAGCGATCGCACCAGCACCGCCAGCTCGTCCGAGGTGCGGCCGGCGTTGGTCTCGATGCGGAAGTGGTTCACCAGATCGCTGCCGCGGAACACGCCGAGCACGGTGTTGGTGTTGCCGACGTCGACAGCCAGGAGGCACGTCATTGCTGGCGCATGGTAGCCCCGAACCGCCGGCCCGTAGTAGTCTGGACGGCGATGACGCGCCCTCGTCCCTTCGCCATCCTCCGCGCCGCGGTCTTCGCCATGTCCCTCGCGGCCGTCGCCGCGTGCGGCGGCGGTGACAGCGGGCCCAAGCCCCTGTCGACCCACTTCCAGCAGTCGTACATCGCGCAGCTGTCGGTCGACGAGCAAGGCGAGGTGGTCGCGGCCAACAGCGCCTGGGACGTCGCCAAGCGCGAGCAGGCCAAGGCCGAGGCCGACCTGCGCGAGGCCAAGAACACCCTCGACGTCGCCAAGAACGAGGCCAAGGCGGCCAAGCTCGACGAGGACTCGGCGCGCAAGAACTACGAGGCGGCCAAGGCCTCGGCCGATCAGAACCGCCTCAAGGACGCCGAGAAGGCGCAGCAGGCGGCCCAGCTCTCGCGCAACGCCGCCGACGAGCGGGTCAAGTACTACCAGAACTACCACGACTGGCTGAAGTCGCTCCTGCGCTACACCACCGAGAACGCCTACTGGCGCGAGGCGCAGTACGAGCTGGCGATGGCGCGGCTGGCGCAGAAGAAGTCGATCGCCCCGCCCGGCTTCAACCACGACAACTTCGTCCAGCAGGAGTCGACGCGCAACAAGCGCGCCGGCGACGCCCGCGGCCGCGCCGACGACGCCAAGGGCAAGGCCACCGAGGCGCGCCAGAAGTGGCTGGCGATCCAGGGCGAGGCCGACAAGGTGCTGGGCAAGAAGAACGAGTTCCCGGACCCGATGGGCAACAAGGCGCCGGGCACCGATCCGTCGGCCGGCGCCGGCGGCATGACGATCGGCGGCTCGGGCGACGGCCAGGCGCCGCCCCCGGCCGACGACCCGGCCCAGCCGACGCCGCAGCCGCAGCCCGAGGGGGGCCAGTAGGCCGGTCCGCGTGGACGCGTCGGCCCCCAGCTCCGGCCCACCGGCCGCCGCGCGGATCCTCGTCGTCGACGACGAGAAGGTGATCCGCGAGATCCTCGCCGAGTTCCTCCAGCTCGAGGGCTACCAGGTCGCGACCTGTGAGGACGGGCAGAAGGCGCTCGACGAGCTCCGGCTGCGCCCGTACGACCTGGTCATCTCGGATCTCAAGATGCCGCGGCTGTCGGGGCTGCAGCTGCTGGAGAAGATCGCCGAGGAGGGGCTCAACGTCCTGACCGTGATCATGACCGGCTTCGGCACGGTCGAGACCGCGATCGAGGCGATGAAGCGGGGCGCCTACGACTACGTCCTCAAGCCGTTCAAGGTCGAGGAGGTCATCCACGTCGTCCAGCGCGGCCTGTACCGGCAGCAGCTGCAGGCCGAGAACATCCGGCTGCGCGAGGCGCTGACGATCTATCAGGTGAGCGAGGCGCTCGCGACGTCGCTCGATCTCGACCACATCCTCGACACGATCCTCAAGGCCGCGGTCAAGGAGACCGGCGCCGACGTCGCCACGCTGCACCTGCGCGACGGCAAGTCGGGGCAGTACGAGGAGCGCCTGAAGATGGTCGGCGACGCCAGCGCGGTGCAGCGCGCGCCGACGCCGTCGTTCGACCTGCTCACCGAGCGCTTCGATCGCGGCCAGACCGTGGTGTCGCACGGCGAGAGCGCGACCCGGTTCTTCGCCGGCGCGCTGGGCGGCGCCGACGGCAAGGAGCTGGTGTCGTTCCTGTCGGTGCCGGTGCAGATCGGCGCCTACGTCCAGGGCGTGGTCAACGTCTACAGCTTCACCCGCGGCAAGAAGTTCGACGAGGGCCACCGCAAGATGCTGACGGTGCTGTCGTCGCGGGCCGCCACCGCGATCGACAACGCCCGGCTGTACGAGGACCTCCGGCTGCGCAACACCGAGCTGCGCGCGGCCAACCAGAGCCTCGAGGACACGTTCCGCTCGACGGTGGCCGGCTTCGCCCAGGCGCTCGAGGAGACCGACCTCTACACCCGCGGCCACTCCGAGCGGGTCGCCACCTACGCCGAGCTCCTGGCCCGCGGCCTGACGCTGGGCGACGACGAGGTCGATCGCATCGTCCAGGCCGGCGTCATGCACGACATCGGCAAGCTGGGCGTGCGCTACGACATGCTCAACAAGCCGGGCAAGCTCACGGCCGAGGAGGTGCGGGTGTTCCGCCAGCACCCCGAGAAGGGCAAGCGCATCCTCGAGCCCGTGCCGTGCCTGCACGGGCTGATCGACGGCTGCTGGTGCCACCACGAGTGGTGGGACGGCGGCGGCTACCCGCGCGGCCTGTCGGGCCACAACATCCCGCTGGTCGGCCGGATCGTCGCGATCGCCGACGCGTACGACGCGATGACCTCGGACCGCGCGTACCGCCGCGCCCTGCCCCACGAGGTCGCGATCGGCGAGATCGATCGCTGCGCCGGCACCCAGTTCGATCCCGAGCTGGCGGCGCTGTTCATGCGGCGGCTCGAGGACGAGCGCACCGAGGCCGCCAAGCGCGGCGACCTCGGCATCTGGCCGCGGTGAATGCCGGGCGCTCGGCGCGGACGGATCATTCGTCACATCTCCACGACGCCCCGGCCCGCCCTCGGGACAGTGCCGCTCACGGGACAGTGCCGCTCGCGGGACAGTGCCGCTCACGGGACTCGCCCGAAACGCCCCCGCCGCCTGCGACGATGCGCCGCACGCGGGGCGCGAATCACCGGGCGGCGGCGCGGCTCCTGGGGGCATGTCGATCCTGCCTCGCAACGAACACTCCATCGAGCGCGTGATCCGCGTCGTGCTCGGCCTCGCCCTCTTGCTGCTGGTCGTCGTCGGGCCCAAGACGCCGTGGGGGCTGCTCGGCCTGGTGCCGCTGCTCACCGGTCTCATCGGCAGCTGCCCGGCGTACACTCTGTTCGGGATCTCGACGTGCCCGACCAAGCCGACGACCGCGAGCTGATGATCCGCGCCGCCGCCGGGGACCGCCCGGCGTTCGCCGCGCTCGTCGACCGCTACGGCGGCCGGGTGTTCCACCTGGCGCGGGCGCTGGTGCGCGACGACGCCACCGCCGAGGACGTCCTCCAGGACACCTTCCTCGCCGCGTGGCGCACCGCGGCCAGCTACCGCGGCGACGGCGCGGTCGCGAGCTGGCTGTACGCGATCGCCCGCCACGCCGCGCACCGCCGGGCCCGCCGCGCCGATCAGATCGCCACCGACGACCGCAGCCTCGAGGCGCTGGGCGCCGCCGCCGGCTGGGGCCAGCCCGACGTGCTCGACGTCGTCGCCCGCGGCGAGGATCGGGCGCAGCTCGAGGCGGCGATGGCGGCGTTGCCCGACGACGATCGCCTCGCGCTGTGGCTGCACCACGTGCTCGATCAGACGTTCGATGACACCGCGCGCGTGCTGGGCTGCTCGGTGGCGGCGGTCAAGAGCCGCCTGCACCGCGCGCGGCTCGCGCTGGCGGCGTCGCTGCGCCAGGGAGGTGACCATGTCGCTCGATGATCGCGTCGCCGGCATCAGCTGCCGCGAGGTGCTGGCCCAGCTCGGCGACTACCAGGACGGCGGGCTGGCCGCCAACGCCCGCGCCGCCCTCGAGGCCCACGTCGGCGCCTGCGCCAATTGCGCCGCGTTCGGCGGCGCCTACGGCGGGCTGGTCGCGCGGCTGCGCGAGCGCCTGACGCCGCGCGACCTCGACGCCGAGCGCGCGGCCCGGCTGGCGGCGCGGCTGGCCCAGGACGAGTGAGCGGCGCAAGCGCTGCCGCCAACACCCCCGTCGGCGCAAGGCCTGCGCGCGCACCCCGCAAATCCCCGCAGATCGCCGGCATCGCGCGTGCAGTCAGGTTCAGGCATGAAGGCGATCCCACCGGTCCAGCGCTACATGACCCCCGCGCCGCACACGGTCGGCAACGACCAGCCGCTGAGCAAGGCGCACGAGATCATGCGTGAGCACGGCATCCGCCACCTGCCGGTGATGCACGGCAACCGCCTGGTCGGCGTGGTCTCGGATCGCGACGTCGCCATCATCACCGCGCTCGATGACGTCAACCCGACCCTGATCACCGTCGAGGACGCGATGACCTCCGACGTGCTCACGGTGGGCCCCGACACGCCGCTCGACGAGGTCGCGTCGCTGATGGCCGAGCGCAAGGCCGGCTCGGTCGTGATCGAGCAGAACCACAAGGTGGTCGGCATCTTCACCACCGTCGACGGCATGACCGCGCTGGCCGACCTGCTGCACACCCGCCTGCGGTGAGTTCCAGGAGGTGCGTCGCCGCACCCCTGCGTCGCTACCCCGCCAGCGTGTCGTAGGCGTGGAACTTCATCATGAAGGTCGCGCGGCCCTCGGACAGCGATCGCATGCGGGTCGAGTAGCCGAACATCGCGCGCAGCGGCACCAGCGCGCTGACGACCTGCTTGACGCCGCGCACCGCGACGTCCTGGATCTGGCCGCGGCGCTGGTTGAGGTCGCCGATGATCGCGCCCAGGAACTCGTCGTCGGTGGTGACCTCGACGGTCATGATCGGCTCGAGCCGGGTCGGCTGGGCGCCGGCCACCGCGCGCCGGAACGCCTCGGCCGCCGCCGCGCGGCAGCCGATCATGCCGTCGGCGCCGTCGGCGATCGCCACCTGGGTCAGCGTCACCTCGACGTCCTCGAGGGGGAAGCCGTCGGCGCCCGACGACGCCGCGTCGCGCAGGCCCTGGAGCGCCGCCTCGACGATCGCGTCCGGCACCACCACCGCGCCGGTCAGCTGCTTGCCGAACTTCACGCCCGAGGCCCGCGGCAGCGACTTCACGTGGCAGGTGGCCTCACCGTACAGCCGCTGCTCCTTGAGCTCGCGCTCGAACACCGCGTGGCCGTCGGCCTCGCCCAGCACGGTCTCGCGGTAGACCACCTGCGGCTTGCCGACGTTGGCCGCGACGCCGTACTCGCGGCGCATGCGGTCGACGATCACCTCGAGGTGCAGCTCGCCCATGCCCCAGATGATCGTCTGGCCGGTGTCGGGGTCCTCCTTGACCCGGAAGGTCGGATCCTCGTCGACCATCTTGGCCAGCGCGAAGTCGAGCCGCTCCTTGGCGGCGTTGTTCTCGGCCTCGATCGCCTGCGAGATCACCGGCTCGTAGGTGTCGATCCGCTCGAGCAGGATCGGCGCCTTGGGGTCACACATCGTGTCGCCGGTGGTGGCGTCCTTGAGCCCGGCGGCGGCGACGATCTCGCCGGCCACGGCCTTCTCCAGCTTCTCGCGCTTGTCGGCGTGGATGCGGAACAGGCGCGCCACCTTCTCCTTCTTGCCGGTGCGCACGTTGAGCAGCTCGTCGCCGGGCGCGAACGTGCCCGAGAAGACGCGCAGGAAGACCACCTTGCGGCCCTCGTCCATCGCGATCTTGAACGCCAGCGCCGCCAGCGGCTCGTTGTTCTTGGGCAGCCGCTGCAGCTTCTCGGTGGTGTTGCGCGGGTCGACGCCGGTGACCGGCGGCACGTCGGCCGGCGACGGCAGGAAGTCGATCACCGCGTCGAGCAGCGGGTGGATGCCCTTGTTGCGCAGCGCGGTGCCGCCGAGGACCGGGACGATCTTGACCGCGATCACCGCGCGCCGCAGCGCCGCCTTCAGCTCGGGCAGCGTCAGCTCGGCGCCCTCGAGGTACTTCTCGGCGATGCCGTCGTCGGTGTCGGCGATCGCCGCGACCAGGCGCTCGCGGGCCTCGGCCACCGCGCCGGCCAGCTCGGCCGGCACCGGGCGCACCTCGGGCTTGTCCTCGAGCTCGCCCGAGAAGTACAGCGCCTGCTGGGTCAGGAGGTCGACCACGCCCTCGAACCCGTCCTCGCTGCCGATCGGCAGCTGGATCGGCACCGGGTTGGCGCCCAGCCGCGCCTTGATCTCGGCGACGACGCCGTCGAACGAGGCGCCGACGCGGTCGAGCTTGTTGACGAACGCCAGCCGCGGCACGTGGAACTTGTCGGCCTGGTGCCAGACCGTCTCGGACTGCGGCTGCACGCCGCCGACCGCGCAGAACACGACGACCGCGCCGTCGAGCACGCGCAGCGAGCGCTCGACCTCGATCGTGAAGTCGACGTGCCCCGGGGTGTCGATCAGGTGGATCTCGTGCTTGGCCCACTCGAACGTCGTCGCGGCGGCGGTGATCGTGATGCCGCGCTCGCGCTCCTGCTCCATCCAGTCCATCTGGGTCTCGCCGTCGTGGACCTCGCCCGCCTTGTGGATCTTGCCGGAGTGGAAGAGGAACCGCTCGGACACCGTGGTCTTGCCGGCGTCGATGTGCGCGACGACCCCGATGTTGCGGACCTGATCGATCTTGGCCATGGCGCGCGCTCTATAGCATGGGCGAACCGGCCCCGTCCGCGGTCGTAACCTGGCGCCACGGCGAGCGATCTGCGGTAGGATCCGAGGCGATGAAGATGCGCATCCTGGCGGGGGCTGCGCTCGCGGTGGCCGCCACCGCGGGCCTGGCCTGGGCTCAACCTGACTACAAGGCCGCCGCCGAACACTACAAGGCGGCCGAGGCGGCGATGGCCAGCGGCGACTACGGCGCCGCGGCCCTCGAGTACGGCGTCGCCTACGACATCACCCGCGACCCGATCCTGTTCTACAAGATCGGCCAGGCCAACGACAAGGCGGGCAAGTGCCCGGTGGCGTTGACCTACTACAACCGCTACCTCAAGGAGGGCACCCCCTCCGACGAGTACAAGCGGCTGACCCAGGAGCGCATCGCGGTGTGCTCGGGCGGCGCCACGCCGCCGCCCGATGGCCCGCCCCCCGATGGCCCGCCGCCCGACGGCACCCCGCCGCCCGACGGCACCCCGCCCGACGGCACCCCGCCCGATGGCGGGCTCCCGCCCGACGGCGGCGCGACGCCCGGCGGGCCGACGTTCATCGATCAGCCGACCTCGTGGAAGCGCACCGGCGCCTGGGTCGCGACCGGCCTGACCGTCGGCCTGGCGGCCGCCGGCGTGGTGCTCGCGATGTCGGCCGAGGGCAGCGAGGAGGATCTGCAGTCGCTGATCGACTTCCGCAACGGCGGCCGCCCGGTCCGCTACGAGGAGGTGCGCGCGCAGTACGAGAGCCTCGACGCCGACGGCCAGCGCTTCGACACGCTGGCGACCGCCGCGTTCATCGGCGCCGGCGTGACCGCGGTGGTGGCGACCACGCTGTTCGTGATGGATCGCGGCGGCGGCAAGGCGCCGTCGACGACGACGCTGGCCCCGACCGTCAACCGCCACGGCGGCGGCCTCGCCGTGGGCTGGGAGTTCTGAGATGACGACTCGATCGATCCTGCTGGCCCTGGCCGCGCTCGTGACCGCCACCGGCTGCTACGACGCCCCACGCCCCAACTGCGCGTTCCTGTGCACCGGCAACACCGCGTGCCCCGACGGCTACACCTGCGCGGCCGACGGCTGGTGCAAGCGCGACGACGTCGCGCCGACCTTCGCCTGCGAGACGGTCACCGTCGACGCCGCGGTCGCCGACGCGCCGGTGGCCGACGCGCCCATCGACGGCCCCGACGTCGACGCCCCCGATCTCGACGCCGCGACCGACGCGCCGACCGACGCGCCGACCGACGCGCCGACCGACGCGGCCGACGCGATGCTGACGATCATCACCGCCAACCCGGTGGCGTTCGGCAACGTCGTCGACACCACCACCGCGACCCTGCCGGTGATGGTGCGCAACAGCGGCGGCACCGCGACCTCGGCGTTGACCGTCACCATGACCGGCGCCGGCTTCACCCGGGTCGCCGACGCCACCGACACCTGCACGGGCGCGACCCTGGCGGCGATGGCGACCTGCTCGTTCCACGTGCGGTTCGCCCCCGACGCGGTGGCGGCGTTCACCGGCGTCGCCGGCGTGAGCGCGACCACCGGCGGCGCCGCGTCGATCAACCTCACCGGCGCCGGCACCTCGGCGCTGACCGCGCCCAGCCCGCTGGCGTTCGGCGGCATCACCGTGAACGGGATGAGCGACCTGCCGGTGACCTTCACCAACGGCGGCGGGGCGACGACCGGCGCGCTGACGACCGCGCGCAGCGGCGACGCGCAGTTCAGCATCCAGGCCGACACCTGCAACGCCGCCACCGTCGCGCCCGCCGGCACGTGCACGGTCACGGTCCGGTTCGCGCCGATCGCGACCGGCGCGGTCACGGGCACGCTGACCGTCACCGGCGATCCCGGCGGCCCGGTCGCGGTGCAGCTGACCGGCACGGGCCAGGGCCCAGGCCCCGGTGAAAGTGGGCCGCCTTCCCGGTGGCGGCGTTGCCGACTCGGCCTCAGGTCACCGGCAGGACCCTCTGGGCCCCCCGGGCCCTAACCGCCCGTTCGGGCGGCTGGTGGGCCGCCCCCGTCGGTGCTATAGGAAGCCGCCATGGTGTTCGGTCTGTTCTCCAAAGAGAAGTCGCTGCAGCGCACGATCGAGCGCGCCACCAACAAGCTCGCGCAGCAAGCCGATCGCTGGGGCGCGCTGGAGAAGCTCCGGGAGGACGGCACCGACGAGGCGCTGCTCGGCCTGTGCAAGCGCTGGAGCATCACCAGCAACAACCAGGTCGAGGACCAGCAAGAGAAGGCGTGGGTGGTCGACGTGCTGACCGCCAAGGGCGCGGTCGCGCTCAAGCCGATCGGCCGCTACATGAAGAGCGCGCCCCAGCTGTCGTACGCGCTCGCGGTGGTCGGCGCCGTCGCCGACAAGGCGCAGGTGCTGGAGCTGGTCGACCCGATCCTCGCCGACGAGACCCCCGGCTACACCCGCGACCCGGAGCGGCGGCTCGATCTGATCCGCTGGCTCGGCGAGTGGAAGGACGGCGGCGCCGACGCCGCGCGGCGCCTGGTGCCGTACCTCAAGGACTTCGATCAGAACGTGCGGGTGGCCGCCGCCGACGCGATCGCCGACGCCGATCCGGCGCTGACCGCCGAGGCGCTCCTGGCCGCGTTCCTCCGCCCGGAGGAGGAGAGCGGCCGCTTCCGCAAGCGGATCGCCGAGATCCTCGCCAAGCACAAGCACCCGCTGGGCGAGCACGCCGCCACCGTCGCGTCGCTGCTCACCGGCCCGGTGGCCGGCTTCGCCGTCACCGGCGGCCTCTTGATCGAGCGATAGCGGGGGGATTATCGAGCGACTTCGAGGGTGAGCTTGACCGTCCGCCGGCTGCCGCCGCGGACCACCTCGAGCTCGACGGTGTCGCCGATGCGGCGGCGGTCGAGGACGCGGAACAGGTCGGCGGTCTTGGCCACCGGGTTGCCGTCGATCTTGGTGATCACGTCGCCCAGCTCGAGGCCCTGCGCGCCCTGGACCAGGCCGGTGAGGCCGGCGCGGTCGGCCGGGCCGCCGCGGGTGATGTTGCGGATGCCGACGCCGATCACGCCGATCTGCCGCATCTCGCCGTCGGACAGGATGTTCACGCCCAGCACCGGCCGCACCTCGCCCTTGAGGTTGAGGATCTGCGGCACCACCAGGTTGACGGTGTCGACCGGCACCGCGAAGCCGATGCCGGCGCTGGCCCCCGACGGGCTGTAGATCGCGGTGTTGATGCCGATCAGCCGGCCCTGGCCGTCGAGCAGCGGGCCGCCGGAGTTGCCGGGGTTGATCGGCGCGTCGGTCTGGATGACGTCGTAGATCTTGCGCTGGCTCTTCGACGTGATCTCGCGCCCGAGGCCGCTGATGACGCCGGTCGTGAGCGTCTGATCGAGGCCGAACGGGTTGCCGATCGCCAGCACCTTCTGGCCGACCTGCAGATCGCCCGAGGTGCCGATCATGATCTTGGCCAGCTTCGACGGCGGCGCGTCGATCTTGATCACCGCCACGTCCTTGTCGCGGGCGGTGCCGACGATCTTGCCCTCGTAGGTCGTGCCGTCGGCCAGCGTCACCTCGGTCGAGGTAGCGCCCTCGATGACGTGGTAGTTGGTGACGATGTGGCCGGCGTCGTCCCAGATGAAGCCGGAGCCGGTGCCCTGCGGGACGTCGTCGACCGACGCGGTGATGACGTTGCGCATCTGCGCGATGTTGGTGATGTGCACCACCGACGGCGACACCATCTTGAACACCGCGATGGTGCTCTTCTCGTCGGCGCCCAGGTCTCCGGCCGGCATCGTCACCGGCCGCGACTCGTAGACGATCTCGGGCTGTTGCCGGCGCAGCTTGACCACGGTGAACACCAGCGCCGCCGCGACCACCAAGAGCAGCACCGCCAGGACCTTGGTCAGGATCGAGGAATCGCCGTCGGCGCGGGGAGGCAGGTCGGGGCTGGCCATCGCCCCGATGATGACACGTCGGCCGCGGAGCGCGAGCGCGACGTCCTCAGCCGCCGCAGTCGCAGCGCTGGCCCGGCCGCACTCCGGCGTCGTTGATCCGCCGCAGGCAGCGCTTGTCGCACGACACCTCGTTCATCACCGGCAGGAGCGAGCAGCGCTTGACGTCGGTCCAGCGGCCGCGCTGGCGATCGCCCTCGAAGTCGATGTCGGCGAACGCGCCGTACGGCGTGCACATGACGCGGTGACGCTCGACGACCGGGTGATCGCCGGAGTTGGCCCAAATCCAGGAGCCGGCGTGGAACGCCATGCCGACCAGCGCGCCCAGCATCGCCCCGCCGACCGCCCCCGCCTCGCCGTAAGTGCTCGCGCCCACGATCAAACCGAGCAGGACTCCGATCATCGTCGCGCCCATGGTGGACCTCGCGGTTGTGCCTGGGCTCAGCGTAGCCACCCCGCCCGCGCGCGACTTGACCGCGATCAAGCCGGCGTCAATGCGAGGACAGGAAGTGCTCGGCCTCGAGGGCCGCCATGCAGCCGGAGCCGGCGGCGGTGATCGCCTGCCGGAACTTCTTGTCCTGGACGTCGCCGGCGGCGAACACGCCCGGCACGCTGGTCACGGTCGAGCCCGGCGTGGTCAGGATGTAGCCCTGCTCGTCGGTGGCGACCTGGCCGCCGAGGAACGCGCTGTTGGGCACGTGACCGATCGCGAAGAACAGGCCGGCGGCGGCCAGCTCACGCTCGGCGCCGGTCTTGAGGTCCTTGACGCGCGCGGCGCGCATCACCTGATCGCCGGTCACCGCGATCACCTGGTGCGATAGCAGGAACTCGATCTTGGCGTTGGCGCGGGCGCGCTCCTGCATGATCTTCGACGCGCGCAGCTCGTCGCGGCGGTGCACCAGGTACACCTTCGACGCGAACTTGGTGAGGAAGTGGGCCTCCTCCATCGCCGAGTCGCCGCCGCCGATCACGAACAGCGGCTGGTTGCGGTACATCGGCAGCGCGCCGTCGCACACCGCGCACGCCGAGACGCCCTTCTGCCACAGCTCGCCGTCGAGCGTGCCCGGGATCGCGTCACGCTTGGCGGTGGCGCCGGTGGCGATGATGAGCGTCCCGGCCAGGCCCTCGCGCTCGTCGGTGGCGTAGCGGAACGGGCGCTGCGACAGGTCGACCTTGGTGACGGTCTCGGTGTGGATGACCGTGCCGAACCGCACCGACTGCGCGCGGAAGCGATCGGTCAGCTCGGGGCCGCCGATGCCCTCGGGGAAGCCCGGGAAATTCTCGACGTCGGTGGTGGTCGTGAGCTGGCCGCCGGCGGCGATGCCGCCCGCCATCCAGCCCTCGAACAGGACCGGGTTCAGGTTGGCGCGCGCGGTGTAGATGGCGGCGGTGTGGGCAGCGGGGCCGCTGCCGATGATGACGACGGGATCGACGACGGGGTCAGCCATGGCGGCGGCAGTGTAGCGACCGACGTGCCGGGTGTGGTGCAATCCCGGCATGGATCGCGTGCGACCCGTGACCGCGTTTGCCCAGCTCGACATGTCGCACCACCGCCACCACGAGCGGCTCGAGGCGCTGACCGGCGCCGCCGAGCGCCTGGCCAGCGGCGTCGGCGGCATGATGGACGTCGAGGAGATCCTCGACGCGGTGGCGTTCTTCGCGCGCTCGACGCCGCGCCACTTCGGCGACGAGGACGCCGTGGTGTTCCCGGCCCTGGCCAAGGCGCGGCCCGACGTGGCGGCGGCGCTGGCCGCGCTGAGCGCCGAGCACGCGCCGCTGTCGGCGGGCTTCGCCGAGCTGGCGCGCCAGGCGGCCACCTGGAACGATCAGGTGCCGGCGGCCGAGCTGGCCCAGGCGTTCGCCGCCGAGGCCGGCGCGACCGCCCGCCGCTACCGCGATCACGCGGCGCGCGAGGACGCGCTGTTCGCGGCGCAGCGCGGTGCGCTCGACGGCGAGGACGCGGCGCTGCTGGCCGCCCTCGAGGCGCGGCGCGGCGGCCCGGGCCGCGGCCGCGGCGGTGGCGGCGGCGGTGGCGGCGGCGGTGGCGGCGGTGGCGGTGGCGGTGGGCGCGGCCGCGGCTAGCGACGCCGGCCGGCGACGATCAGGCTCGACGTCACGACCGACACCGACGACAGCGCCATCAGCACCGACGCCAGCATCGGCGACACGTCGAGGTGCCAGCGCGTGAACAGCCCGGCGGCCAGCGGCAGCGTGACCAGGTTGTAGGCGAAGGCCCAGGCCAGGTTGCCGCGCATCGCGGTGACGCCGGCCTTGCCGATGCCGATCAGCTCGTCGACCAGCGCCAGCGACGGCCGCATCAACGTCACGTCGGCCGCCGCGGCCGCCACGTCGGTGCCGGTGCCGAGCGCGATCCCGACCGAGGCGGCGGCCAGCGCCGGCGCGTCGTTGTAGCCGTCGCCGACCATCAGCGTGTGCGGCCGGGCGCGGACCTGGGCCAGCTTGCCGGGCGGATCGACGCCGGCGACCACGTCGTCGATGCCGACCGCGCGCGCGACCTCGGCCACGGCCTCCGCGCGATCGCCCGACACCAGCGCCACCGCCAGCCCGCGTCGGCGCAGCGCGGCCACCGTCGCCGCGGCGTCGTCGCGCACCCGGTCGCGCACCGCCAGGCCGCCGAGCAAGACCCCGGCGCGCACCACCAGCATCGGCGTCGCGCCGCCGGCCGCCAGCTCGCTCGCCAGCGCCGCCGCGGCGTCGGCGTCGGCGCCGGCCGCGGCCACCAGCGCCGGCGTCCCGACCGCGACCAGCGCGCCCGCGACCTGCCCGCGCACGCCGCCGCCCGGCACCGCGGCGACCTCGGTCGCGCCCCGCGCCGCCACGCCGCGCGCCTTGGCGGCGGCCACCACCGCCCGGGCCAGCGGGTGCTCGCTGTCGCGCTCGACCGCCGCCGCCGCCGCCAGCAGCTCCGCCTCGGTGCCGACCGCCGCGCGGATCGCGATCACCTCGGGCCGGCCCACGGTCAGCGTGCCGGTCTTGTCGAAGATCACCCGCTCGGCGGCGGCCAGGCGCTCGAGCACGTCGGCGCCCTTGATCAGCGCGCCGCGCCGCGCCGCCCGGCCGGTCGCCACCATCACCGCGGTCGGCACCGCCAGGCCCATCGCGCAGGGGCACGCGATCACCAGCACGGTCGCCGCGCGCTCGATCGCCAGGGCCAGGTCGCGCTCGACCAGCCACCAGCCGACGCCGGTGGCCAGCGCCAGGCCCATCGCGATCGGCACGAACACCGCGCTCACGCGATCGGCGAGCCGCTGGGTCGGCGCGCGCGTGCCCTGGGCGTCGCGCACCGCCGCCACCATCCGGGCCACGGTGCTGGCGCCGGCGGCCGCGGTGACCCGGGCGCGCACCGCGGCCGGGCCGTTGACGGTGCCGGCCAGCAGCCGCTGGCCCGGGCCGCGCACCACCGGCACCGCCTCGCCGGTCACCAGCGCCTCGTCGACCTCGGTGGTGCCGTCCTCGATCAGCGCGTCGGCCGGCACCCGCTGCCCGGGGCGCACCAGCACGAGGTCGCCGCGGCGCAGATCCGCGGTCGGCAGCTCGCGCTCGGCGCCGTCATCGTCGAGGATCACCGCGGTCGGGGTGACCAGCGCGGCCAGCGCCGACAGCGCCCCGGTGGTCCGCCGCCGGGCCGCGGCCTCGAGCGCGCGGCCGGCCGCGACGAAGCCGAGGATCGCCAGCACCCCCTCGGCGTACAACCCGCCACCGGCGCCCGCGGCGTAGGCGATCGAGATGCCGAGCGCCGCCGCGGCGCCCAGCGTCACCAGCGCGTCCATCGCCGGCGCGCGGTGCGCCAGCGTGCGCAGCCCGGCGCGCCAGATCGGCCAGCCGGCGGCGCCGGCGATCGCGATCGTCGCGCCGACCAGCGCCCACGCCAGCGTGGTCGGCGCCACCGACCACAGCCACGGCGCGATCGCGCGGGCCGCCGCGGTCATCGGCGGGGCCAGCAGGTGCGCGACCCGATCGTGCCCGTGGGGCAGTGGCGCCGCGGCGATCATCACCACCCCCATCGCCGCCAGGCTGACCGCGGCGCGGATCGCCCAGCCCCGCACCTCGCGGCGGCGCTCGGCGTCGTCCGCGCGCTGCCGCTCGAGCACGTCGCCGTCGGCCAGCGGCAGCTCGGCCTGGTAGCCGGCGTCGTCGACCGCGGCCACCAGGCCGGCGACGTCGGCGACCGCCGGATCGATCCCCACCCGCGCCGACCGCGTCACCAGGTTGACGTGCACGTCGACCACGCCGGGTTGGCCGCGCAGGGCGCGCTCGACGTGGCCCTGGCACGCGGCGCAGGTCATGCCGCCCACCGGCAGGGTCACGAACGCCGGGGGGGCCGTCACGTCATTCCGGCTTGGCGTGATAGCCGGCGCCGGTCACCGCGGTGACGACGTCGTCGACGCTGGCGCCCTCGACCTGCCCACGCGCGCGTCCGACCTCGACGACCGCGTCGACCACGCCGGGCGTCTTCTCCAGCGCGGCCTTGACGCGCCGCACACACGCCATGCAGTGCATGCCGTCGATGCTGATGGTGAATTCCTGCATTGCTCCGCAACGTAGGGCCGGTGTGACCGCGGTCAAGTGGACGGATCGCCGCGCCCCGGGCGGGTCACCACCTCGACCGCGCGCGCCGGCGCCAGCCAGCGCCGGGCCGCCGCGGCCACCTGGTCGACCGTCAGGGCCCGGGCGCGCTCGACGCCGCGCGTCACGCCGGCCGGCGAGCCGGTTGTCAGCTCCGCCGTCAGCAGCATGGCCGCGCGGCGACCGATGCCGTCGAGCCGCCACAGCACGCCCGCCTCGCGGCGCTCGACCGCCCGGGCCAGCGCCCGCGGATCGAGCTCGCCGGCGGCCAGCCGGGCCAGCTCGTCGTCGAGCACCGCGGCGACGTCGGCCGCGGCGACGCCCGTGCGCACATCGGCGGTCACGTGCACCTCGCCGCCCAGCCGCCCGGCGCTGACGCCGACCCCGACCCGCTGCGCCCACTGCCGCTCGTGGACCAGCGTGCGCCACAGCCGCCCGGCCCCCGGCAGCGCCCACGCCACCGCCAGCGCCTCCAGCGCGGCCTCGTCGTCGGTGTCGCTGGCCGGCCCGATCCATGCCCGCCGCACCCGCGCCAGCGCCGCCAGCCGATCTTCGACCACGATCCGGGCGGGGGCCGCCCGCTCGACCGCCGGCCACGCGCGCCGCGGGGGCCGGGTCGAGGCCGGGAAGTCGCCGAACCACCGCTGGCACAGCGCCGCGGCCTCCTCGACGTCGACGTCGCCGGCCAGCACCAGCGTCGCGTTGGCCGGCACGTACCAGGTCCGGTAGAACGCCTCGACCCGGGCCAGCGTCGCCGCCGCGATGTCCTCGTGGCGCCCGATCGTCAGGTGCCGCAGCGGGTGCTCGTCGGGGTACAGCGCCAGCGAGGTCGCGAACCGCTCGGGGCCGTAGGGCGCGTTCTCGTAGCGCTGCCGCCGCTCGCTCTGGACCACGGCGATCTGCTTGGCCAGCCGCGCCTCGTCGAGCCCGGGCAGGAAGAACGCCATCCGATCGGCCTCGATCCACAGCGCGGTGTCGAGCGCGGCCCGCGGCATGACCTCGTGGTAGACGGTGCGGTCGGTCCCGGTCTGGGCGTTGGCGTCGGTAGCGCCGGCCTCGCGCAGCACCTGGTAGTGGTGGCGCCCGCCCAGGTGCAGCGAGTTCTTGAACATGTGCTCGAACAGGTGGGCGAAGCCGCTCTGGCCGTCGCCCTCGTCGGAGCTGCCCACCCGGTAGCCCATCCACACCGCCACCAGCGGCACCGCGCGGTCGGTGTGGACCAGCACGTCGAGCCCGCACGCCAGCGTGAACCGCTCGACCGCCAGCACCGGCAGGCCGTCGCGCCAGCTGATCGGCCCGAGCGGCCCGGTCACGGCGCCGGCTCGCGGGCCAGCGCCAGCGCCAGCTGGTACAGCTCGCGCCGCGGCCGGCCGGTCTTGACCACCAGCCGCTGGGCCACGTCCTTGGGCCCCAGGCCGGTGGCCAGGAGCGCCCGCACCTCGGCCTCCAGATCGAGCGCCGGCCGCGCCACCTCGCTGGCCCCGGCCACGACGATCACGCACTCGCCGCGCGGCGCGGCGTCGGCGAAGCGATCGCGCAGCTCGCCCAGCGTGCCGCGCACGTGCTCCTCGTAGCGCTTGGTCAGCTCGCGCGACACGCACGCCGCGCGGTCGTCGCCCCACGCCGCGGCCAGGGTCGCCAGCGTCGCGCCCACCCGATCGGGCGCCTCGTAGAACAGCATCGTCGCGCGCTCGTCGACCAGCCCGCCGGCCAGCGCCGCCCGCGGCCCGGCGTCGCGCGGCGGGAAGCCCAGGAACAAGAAGCGATCGGTCGCCAGGCCGCTGGCCACCAGCGCCGCGATCGCCGCCACCGGCCCGGGGATCACCACCACCGGCGCGCCGGCCGCGATCGCCGCCCGCACCACCCGCGCGCCGGGGTCGGACACGCCCGGCGTGCCGGCGTCGCTGACCAGCGCGACGTGCTTGCCGGCCGCCAGCACCGCGGCCAGCTCCTCGGCGCGGGCCGCCTCGTTGCCGTCGAAGGTCGAGCGCACGTCGCGGCGGCCGCCGGCGCCCAGGTGATCGAGCAGGATCTGCACCCGGCGGGTGTCCTCGGCGGCGATCACGTCGGCGGTGCGCAGCGCCTCGGCGGCCCGCGGCGACAGATCGCCGAGGTTGCCGATCGGCGTCGCCACCACGTACAGCGTGCCGACCATCGTCGTCACTCGCGCGACAGCGCGTCGATGTCGACCGCGGTGCCGAACTCGGCCTCGAGGTACTTGCGCAGCCGGCCCAGCATGCGCTTCTCGAGCTGGCGCGCCCGCTCGCGCGACACGCCGTAGCGCTCGCCCAGCTCCTGCAAGGTCAGCGGCGACTCGGTCAGCCAGCGCTCGCGGAAGATCGTCTGCTCGCGGCCCTCGAGGGTCGCGGCGAAGGTCTCGAGCTTGCCGCGCAGCAGCGCCGCGAACTCGCCCTGGGCCACCGCCTGATCGGGGCGCGGCTCCTCGCTGGGCAAGAAGTCGAGCCGGCTGCGGCTGCCGTCGTCGTCGCCGGGCATCGGCGCGTCGAGCGACGCCTCGGGCGCGGCCAGCCGACGATCCATCTCGTCGACGTCCTTCTCCGACACCTGGAGGTTCTCGGCCAGGAGCTTGGTGGTCGGCTCGAAGCCGAGGTGCTCGAGCCGCTCGCGCTCCTTGCGCAGGTTGAAGAACAGCTTGCGCTGGGCCTGGGTGGTGCCGATCTTCACCAGCCGCCAGTTGTTGAGGATGAACTTGAGGATGTAGGCGCGGATCCAGAACGCCGCGTACGACGACAGCTTGACGCCGCGGTACGGGTCGTACTTCCGCACCGCCTGCATCAGGCCGATGTTGCCCTCCTGCACCAGGTCGAGCAGGTTCTTGTGGGCGCGCCGGTACTCGTAGGCGATCTTCACGACCAGCCGCAGGTTGGCCTCGATCAGCTTGCGCGCCGCGGTCGAGTCGCCGTGCTCGACCAGCCGGGTGGCCAGGGCGTGCTCCTCGTCGGGAGTGAGCAGCGGGTAGCGCCGCACCTCCTGCATGTAGGCCTGCATCGGGTCGCGCTTGATCAGCGCCACCCGGTCGTCGCCCTTCTTGGCCTCGAGCGCCTTGAAGGCCTCGTCCTCGTCGCTGACCTCCTCGTCGCCGACGTCGATCACCGCGCCCGCCTCGGCCAGGAACTTGTCGTCGGGATCGGCGTCGGTCTCAGCCTCGGCCTCGCTCTCGCCGTCGCCGTCCTCCTTGGGCTCGGCCTCGGCGGCGTCCTCGTCGCGCTCCTCGTCGGGCTGGGCCTTGGCCTTGCGGCTACGCCCCGCCGCGGGCGGGCGCCGGCGGCTTCCGGATCCGAGTGCCATGGCCGCACCATACTACACAGCGGCACATCCGACGCACCGCGGGACCGCGATGTCGCGCGACGGGAATGGCACGTCGCGGGCTGCCGCTTATACTCGTCATAATGCGCCGGCACCTGTCGCTCCACGTGGTCCTGGTCGTCACGGCCGCCGTCCTGGCGCTGGTCCTCACGGTGAGCAAGCGCACCCACCAGGGCATCCCCGGGGTCGCGTTCGCGCCCGCAGCAGGTGTGGGCCGCCCCCGGCACCACCACCGCCGCGCGCCACAAGCTGACCGACCTCAAGTCGTTCAACCTGACGCTGCTGCGGGTCAAGGAGAGCTACGTCGACCCGTCGCGCATCGATCCCAAGCGCATGCTGTACCAGGCGCTCAACTCGGTGCAGCTCAACATCCCCGAGGTGCTGGTCGAGTCCGATCCCGGCAGCGACAAGCTGACGGTGGTCGTCAACGACAAGCGCGAGACCTTCTCGACCGCCGACGTCGACTCGCCGTGGCGCCTGGCCAAGGACCTCAAGCGGATCTTCGCGTTCATCGAGGCCAACATCAACCCCGGCGCCGACCTGGCCGAGGTCGAGTACGCCGCCGTCAACGGCATGCTCGAGACCCTCGACCCGCACTCGGTGCTGATGGATCCCGAGTCGGCGCGCGAACTCGACGCGTCGACCAGCGGCAAGTTCGGCGGCCTCGGCATCGTGATCCGGATGATCGACAAGAAGCTGATGGTCATCCGGCCGATGAAGAACACCCCGGCGTGGCGCGCCGGCATCAAGGCCGGCGATCACATCGTCAAGATCGACAACCAGTCGACCGACGTGCTGACCAGCGACGAGGCGGTGTCGCGCATGCGCGGCGAGGCCGACACCCCGGTGACGCTGTGGATCGCGCGCAAGGGCGCCGATCAGCCGCTGCGCTTCGACCTGGTGCGCGCCGAGATCACCAGCGAGTCGGTGCGGGCCAAGCTGCTCGACGGCGGCATCGGCCTCATCAAGATCTCCGGCTTCCAGGGCACCACCGCCGCCGAGACCGCGGCGGCGCTGACCGAGCTGCGCGCCGGCGGCGCCCACGGCATCGTCCTCGACCTGCGCGGCAACCCCGGCGGCCTGCTCGACCAGGCGGTCAAGACCGCCGACCTGTTCGTCGATCAGGGCACGCTGGTCACGACCGTCAAGGGCGGCCAGCGCAAGCCGCGCCGCGCCGAGCGCAACGACGGCGAGACCAACTTCCCGATGGTGGTGCTGGTCAACAGCGGCTCGGCGTCGGCGTCGGAGATCGTGGCCGGGGCGCTCAAGAACCTCGACCGCGCGATCGTCGTCGGCACCCGCAGCTTCGGCAAGGGCTCGGTGCAGCAGCTGTACCGCAACGACGAGGACGGCACGATGCTCAAGCTGACCGTCGAGCAGTACCTCACGCCCGGCGATCGCTCGATCCAGTCGGTCGGCATCGTGCCCGACGTCGCGCTGGTGCGGATGTTCGTGCCGGCCAAGAACGACAGCCCCGACGACTACCTCCGCCTGCTGGCGCCGTCGAAGTCGTGGGGCGAGAAGGACCTCGACGCCCACCTGACGTCGACCTTCGCCAAGGACACCGACAAGCCGGCCTACGAGCTGCCGTTCCTGTACGAGAAGCCGGCCGACAAGAGCCCCGACGCGCCGCCGCCGTCGGACGACGACGATCCCGACGACGACATCATCGTCGACTTCGAGACCGCGCTGGCCAAGGACCTGCTGCTCACGGCCGCGGTCGACGACCGCCCCGGGCAGATCAAGGCGGCCAAGGCGCTGGTGGCCAAGCGCCGCACCGTCGAGGACGGCAAGCTCGCCGCCGCGCTGGCCAAGCTCGGCGTCGACTGGAGCGCGCCGCCGGCCACCGCCGAGCCGCCGGCCCAGCTGACCGCGGCGGTCACGCTCGATCAGGCCGGGCCGCTGGCCCCGGGCGCGGTGGTGACGCTGACCGCGACGGTGACCAACACCGGCGCCGGCCCGGCCTACCGGGTCCACCTGCGGGCCCACGCCGACGACGGCCTGTTCGACGACGACGAGCTGGTGATCGGCAAGGTCGCCCCCGGCCAGACCCGCACCTTCACCAGCAAGATCGAGGTGCCCAAGGACGCGATCCGCCGGGTCGATCGGCTGAGCTTCGACCTCACCGAGGCCCGCGGCGCGACCGCGGCGGTGCCGCCGCTGGCGCTGTCGATCGAGGCCGCGGCGCGGCCGGCCTTCGCCTACGCCCACCAGCTGATCGACGAGGGCAACGGCGACGGCCTGCTGCAGCGCCGCGAGCGCCACCGCATGCGGCTGACGGTCAAGAACACCGGCACGGGCGTCGCGCGCCAGGCGGCGGCGGTGCTGCGCAACACCTCGGGCGACGGCGTCCAGCTCGACAGCTCGCGCATGGAGCTCGGCGAGCTGGCCCCGGGCGCGGTCAAGACCGTCGAGTTCGCGTTCACGGTGCAGCCCGATCTCGCGGCCGACGTCGCCAACATCGAGCTGGTGGTCTACGACGCCGACATCGGCGCCCAGTCGTCAGAGAAGCTGAAGTTCCCGGTCATGGCCAGCGGCAGCGCGGTCACCGCGGCGGCCGGCGTGGTCGAGACCAAGGGCGCCACCACCGAGGTCCGCGAGGGCGCGTCGGCCGACGCCACGGTGATCGCCACCGCCGGCAAGGGCACGCGGTGGAAGGTGCTCGGCACCGTCGGGCCGTGGACCAAGGTCGAACTCGACGGCGGCGCGCCCGGCTTCGTCGCCAGCCGCGCGGTCGGCAAGTCGGGCGGCAAGCCGGGCGGCGCGGTGGCGCTGCGCTACCAGGTGACCCCGCCGGCGATCCGCATCACCACGCCGATCGCCGAGACCACCGCCGACAAGCTCACGCTCGCGGCGACCATCACCGACGACACCCACGTCGAGGACGCCTACGTGTTCGTCGCCAACGCCAGCGCCAACATCGAGACCCGCAAGGTGGTCTACGAGAGCAACCGCGGCGGCGCCTCGGCGACCAACCTGGCGCTGACCGGCGACATCCCGCTGTGGCCGGGCTCGAACGTCATCACCGTCGTGGCGCGCGAGAACGGCGAGGTGAAGTCGATCGAGACGGTGGTGATCTACCGCGACGCGCCGGCCACCGCCCAGGCGCCGTGACGGCGGTCCGACCCGCACCTACACCGTGCCGGGCGTCGCAGGGGCTCGCTTCTCCTGGCGATCTCGGCGATCCTGGCTGGGCCGACGGTGCGGTGAATCACGCTCCCCCGTCGTGCGTCTGAAGAGGAAACCATGCGCACCCTGCTCGTTCTCGCAGCCTTGATCGCCCCGGCGACGGCGCTCGCCGACAACGACCACGCCGCGGCGGTCGCCGGCAGCTACGACGTCAAGTACGAGGAGGTGACCTCCAACTGCCAGAACACCGGCATCGTCTTGAACCGCGGCCGGATCCAGATCGAGAAGAGGCGCGCCAACGCGATCACCGTCGACATCGAGCGGATGCCGATGATGAGCGGCACCGCCACCAAGGGCGGCCGGATCAAGGCCACGTCGAAGATCGGCAAGACGTCGATCCAGGGCCTCGACGGCAAGTTCTCGACCGCCGGCACCGTCAACGAGGACGGCGTCCTCAACGTGGTGTTCGTCGCCGAGTACTACCTGCAGGGCAAGGCCTACTGCACGCAGTCGTGGAACGTCAGCGGGCTGCGCAAGGAGGCGGCGACGCCCGCGCCCAAGGCGCACGTCGACTTCGCCGAGCCGTCGTCGAGCGAGGCCGCGTTCGCCGCGCCGTGGGACGTCGGCCAGCCGATGTGGTAGCCGCGGCGCCTGGCCGCCGCCGTCACCGCGGCGCGCCGTCGCGCGCCTTGTACTCGTAGTAGCGGTCGAGGACCATGCGCACGTACTGGCGGGTGTGCGGGTACGGCGGCACCTGGTTGCCGTACTTCTGCACCGCGCCGCCGCCGGCGTGGTACGCGGCGATGGTCAGCACGAGGTCGCCGTCGAACTTGTTGGCGAGGATGCGCAAGAGCCGCGTGCCGCCCATGATGTTGTCGCGCGGCTCGAAGACGTTGGCGACCCGCATGTCGCCCTCGACCGACGGCATCAGCTGCATCAGGCCCTTGGCGCCGACCGACGACACCACGCTGGGGTCGTAGTCGCTCTCGACCTTGATGATCGCGCGCACCAGCGGCACCGGCAGGCGGTACAGCGCCGCCGCCTCGTAGATGTGCTCGTCGTAGCGGTGGAACCGCTCGGGCGAGTGATCGCGGGCCGGCACCGCGTCGCAGCGCGCGCAGTCGCCGCGATCGGCCGCGGCCTTCGACCCGCGGTCGGGGGTGGCGTCGATCAGCTTCGACCACTTCTTGCCCTTGGGCTTGAGGTTGGTGAAGTGCACGACGCCCTCGTCGTCGGTGTACGTGTAGATGTCGGCCGCGGCGGTGCCGATCGCCAGCGCCGCCACCACCGCCGCGTAGAGCGGCCAGCGGCGGCGCGCGGATCGACGGCGGGCGCGCGGGCGAGGCATCGAAATGAGCGTAGCCAACCCCGGGCGCCACCGCAAATCCGCGTGCGGCGGCGCACCGCCTGGAACCGAGTCAGCGCCGCGCCCAGGTGACGGTCGGGCAGCGCGCGCCGAGCTCGTAGGTCGGCACGACCTCGTCGACGACCGCCAGCGCGTCGCCCAGGGCCGCGATCACCTCGGCCTGGGGCGGGAACGAGTAGGAGAGCCGCGAGCCGCGGTAGCTGTCGATCGCGGCGATCACCGCCGGCGACCAGCCGGTGCGCGCCGCCAGCGCCGCGCGATCGCCGCACAGCGCCTCGACCGCGCGCCCGATCGCGGCCACGGCGACGTTGCGATCGGCCGGCTGGATCGCCATCGCCACCCGCCACTTGAGCGCGTGGAAGCTGCCGATCGTGCCCGCGGCCAGCGCCGCGGCCACCGCGTCGAGCGGCTCGGCCACCGCCGGCGCCGCGAACAGCCGCAGCGCGACCCGGCCGCCGGGCGCCAGCACCCGCGCCAGCTCGCCGGCCAGCGCGCGGTAGTCTTCGGGGAAGCGCAGCGTCGACAGCACGCCGTCGCCGACCGCCAGATCGATCGACCGCGCCGCGAGCGGCAGCGCCCGCCAGTCGGCCTGCAGCGCGGTCGCCGCCGGGCCGCGCGGGCCGATCGCCGCGATCACCTCGGCCGAACGCTCGATGGCGATCAGCCGCGCGGTCGCCGGCCAGCCGGCGCCGATCAGCTCGGGGGTCACGCCGAGCACCAGCCCGCGCGGCGCCGGGCCGAACCGCGGGAGCTGCGCGCGCACCGCCGCCACGTCGGACGGGCTCGGGCGCAGCGGCGGGCCGACCAGCGCCCACTGCCGCGCGTGGCGCGGCCAGTGATCGTCCCCGGGCAGATCGGCGCCGCGCATCGCGGCCGTCAGGATATGCTGCCGCCCCAGGACCTCG
Organism: Myxococcales bacterium; assembly: GCA_016707895.1. Taxonomy (GTDB): domain Bacteria; phylum Myxococcota_A; class Polyangia; order Haliangiales; family Haliangiaceae; genus UBA2376. The sequence continues at coordinate 149,788 of JADJGV010000013.1, forward strand.
CCATGAGCCGCACCACCTTCGCCACCGGTCTGCTGTTGCCGACGCTCCTGGCCGCGCTGCCCGCCTGCGAGGACAGCGAGCCGCCGTGCACCCAGATGGTGTGCGGCACCACCTGCGTCGACCTGATGATCGACCCCGCCAACTGCGGCATGTGCGGGCGCGGCTGCGTCAGCGGCGAGACCTGCGTCGCCGGCGCGTGCCAGGGCATGGCCGCGTGCACCGGCCCCGAGATCGAGTGCGGCGGCGGCTGCGTCGATCCGCAGACCTCGCCGGCGCACTGCGGCGACTGCGCGACCGCGTGCTCGACCGGCACCAGCTGCGTGGCCGGCGACTGCGCCGAGCCGCTGGCGGTGCTGCAGACCTCGCTGATGGACGGCACGGTCGGCCGCGACGCGTTCGTGCTCGACGACGTCACCTTCGCGCTGCGCGCGCTCAACACCACGACGTTCGCCACCGGCCGCGTGCTCGATCACGCGGTGCTGCCCGACGGCCGGGTGATCCTGCTCGCGGCCGAGACCGCGGACGTCTTCGAGCTGTTCCTGGTCGGCCCGCGCGGCGGCGCCTGGACCCGGCTGTCGGCGCCGCTGGCCACCGACGTCGACGTCGAGCCCGGCTTCGCGGTCAGCGCCGACGGCGCGCACGTGCTGTATCGCGCGACCGACCTCGACGTCGGCGTCACCGAGCTGTTCGTCGTCGCGGTGGCCAGCCCCGGGGTGGCCCACAAGGTCAACGGCGCGCTGGTCACCGGCGGCAACGTCTCGCGGGTGTTCGCGCTGTCGGCCGACGGCCGGCGCGCGGCCTACGTGGCCGACCAGGACACCGACGGGCTCGACGAGGCCTACACCGTCGACCTGACCGCAGCGACGCCCGGCCCGAGCGTCAAGCTCAACCCGGTCACCACCGACGCGGTGTGGGATCTGCGGCTCAGCGGCGACGGGTCGCGGGTGGTGTACCGCGCCACCGACGGCGCCACCGGCCGGCTGCAGCTCAACCTGGTCGACGTCGCCAGCCCCGGCACCGCCACGCCGATCGCCTACGCCGACGGCGCCGAGGGCCAGGTCGAGCAATACCAGCTGAGCCCGACCGGCGACGCCGTCGTGTTCACCGGCGGCAACCAGTTCCTGGCGACGTCCTTGTGGCGCGCGCCGCTGGCGCCGCTGGCCGAGGCGACGCGGCTCGTCGACGGCACGGGCCAGCTGAGCGTGCGCGCCGACTTCGCGCTCTCGGCCGACGGCGCCCGGGTCTACCTGCGGCAAGTCGACGGCGGCTACGATCGCCTGTTCCGGGTCGCGGTGGCCGCGCCGCTCGCGCTGACGCCGCTGACGCCGCTGGCCACCGACGCCGCCGACGAGGTGACCGACTTCGTGGTCTCGCCCGACGAGCGCTCGGTCGCGTATCGCGCCGGCGCCGACGGCGCCGAAGGCGGCATCTCCCAGCCCGAGACCGCCGGCCCGCTGCCGCCGCGCGCCTTCGCGCCGGCGCTCTACCACCTCGCGCTGGGGGCGACGCTCGGGGATCCGACGCAGCTCAGCCCGGCGATCGACGTCGCCGACGAGGGCATCGGCGCCGGCTACCGCTTCGCCGGCGACGGCGTCCGGGTGCTGTACCGCGCCGATCACGATCAGCCGACGTTCGCCGACGCGTACCTGGCGTCGGTCGCGACCGCGGGCGCGCCGCGCAAGGTCAGCCCGCCGCTCGATCAGACCTCGGACGCGACCGACGTCTCGCTGATCACCGCCTACTGACCGGTGGCGACCCACGGGCAGCTCCCCGGGATCGTCTGGCCGCCGGTGCCGACCGGCGCCGACGCCACCGCGCTCGCGCTGGCGTGGCAGCTCGAGCAGAGCCAGTGGTGGCCGGCCGCGCGCCTCGCCGCCGGCCAGCGTCGCCAGCTGGCGGCGCTGATCCGCCACGCCGCCACGTCGACGCCGTTCTACCGCGCGCGCCTGGCCGGCGTCGCCACCGACCACCCCGACGGCGTCGCCGACGACGCCTGGGCCCAGGTGCCGATCACCACCCGCGACGCGCTGATCGCCGCCGGCGACGACCTGCTCAGCCGCGCCTACCCCGCCGCCCACGGCCAGGCCCACGAGGTCACCACCTCGCGCACCACCGGCGCGCCGGTCCGGCTGCGCGCCACCGAGCTGATGGCGGCGTGGTGGCGCGCGCTGACGCTGCGCGATCATGCGTGGCACCGCCGCGACCTCGACGCCCACCTCGCGGCGATCCGCCACGTCGCCGACGGCGCGGCCCCGCCCGACGGCCTGCGCGCGCGGGGCTGGGGGCCTGCCACCGCCGCGATCGCGCCCGACGCGCCGATGTCGCTCCTGTCGATCACCGCGACGATCGATCAGCAGGTCGACTGGCTCGTGCGCGCGGACCCGACCTACCTGCTGATCTACCCGACCGCGCTCGACGCGGTGGTCCACGCGCTGGCGGCGCGCGGCGCGCGGCTGCCAGCGCTGCGGCAGGTGCGCACGATCAGCGAGGCGCTGGCGCCGGCCACGCGCGCCGCGTGCGCCGAGGTGCTCGGCGTGCCGATCGTCGACACCTACTCCGCGCAGGAGGTCGGCTACATCGCGCTGCAGTGCCCGGACCACGCGCACTACCACGTCGCGGCCGAGCGGCTGCGGGTCGAGATCCTCGATGACGACGGCCGCCCGTGCCCGCCGGGCGCCACCGGGCGGGTGGTGGTGACCGACCTGCACAACCTGGCCACGCCGGTCATCCGCTACGACCTCGGCGACCTGGCCACCGTCGGCGCGCCCTGCCCGTGCGGCCGCGGCCTGCCGGTCCTGACCCGGATCGTCGGGCGCCGCCGTGGGCTGTTGCGCTACCCCGACGGCCGCGTCGCCTGGCCGGTGTTCACGGTCGCGTGCCGCGCGGCCGCGCGCTACCGCGAGCTGCAGCTGGTGCAGGACGACGTCGACCGGCTGCGGCTGCGCGTCGTCGCCGATCCGCCGCTGACCGCCGCCGATCACGCCGCGCTGACCGCCGCGCTCCACGGCGCGCTCGGCCACCCGTTCGCGGTGACGATCGAGGCGGTCGCGACCCTGGGCCGCGGCCCGGCCGGCAAGCTCGAGGAGTTCGTGTCCCACGTCGGGCCGCGGTGAAAACCGCGACGCGCGCACCAGCGCCCGCATCCAACCGGGTATGGTCGCGCCCATGGCCCAGCTCGAGACCGACTACCTCGTCCTCGGCACCGGCATCGCCGGGCTGGCGTTCGCCATCGACGCCGCCGCGCACGGGCAGGTCACGATCGTCACCAAGCGCGGCACGATCGACACCAACACCAACTGGGCCCAGGGCGGCGTCGCCGCGGTGCTGGCCGACGACGACAGCTTCGACCAGCACGTCGCCGACACGTTGACCGTCGGCGACGGCCTGTGCGACCGCAAGGTCGTCGAGGGCATCATCGCCGAGGGCCCGGCCGCGGTCGAGAAGCTGCTCGCGCTCGGCACCCAGCTCGATCGCACGCCAGCCGGCGCGCTGGACCTGACCCGCGAGGGCGGCCACAGCCGGCGCCGGGTGGTCCACCACGAGGACGTCAGCGGCCGCGAGATCCAGCGCGCGCTGATGGCCGCGGTGGCCGCCCACCCGCGGATCACCGTGCTCGAGGACCACATCGCGGTCGACCTGCTGAGCATGGCCAAGTACGGCGGCGACGCCGCGTGCTTCGGCGCCTACGTGCTCGCGAAGGCCACCGGCGTGGTCCACACGATCGTCGCTCGCGCGACGATCCTGGCCACCGGCGGCGCCGGCAAGGTCTACGTCTACACCTCCAACCCCGACGTCGCGACCGGCGACGGCGTGGCCATGGCCTACCGGATCGGCGCGGTGGTCTCGAACCTCGAGTTCGTGCAGTTCCACCCGACGGTGCTGTACCACCCGATGGCCAAGAGCTTCCTGATCTCCGAGGCGCTGCGCGGCGAAGGCGGCAAGCTGCGCCTGGCCACCGGCGAGCGGTTCATGGACGCCTACCACGAGCGGGCCGAGCTGGGCCCGCGCGACGTCGTGGCCCGCGCCATCGACAACGAGCTCAAGAAGTCGGGCGCCGACTCGGTGTTCCTCGACATGACCCACCTGCCGGCCGAGTTCGTGCGCAGCCGGTTCCCCAACATCGCCGAGCGCTGCCTGGCGCTGGGCATCGACATCACCCAGCAGCCGATCCCGGTGGTGCCCGCGGCGCACTACATGTGCGGCGGGGTCAAGGTCGACGAGGTCGGCCAGACCACGGTCAAGAACCTCTACGCGATCGGCGAGGTGTCGTGGACCGGCCTCCACGGCGCGTGCCGGCTGGCGTCGAACTCGCTGCTCGAGGGCATGGTCTACGCGCGCCGCGCGGCGGCCCACGTCCAGGGCGCGGTGGCGGTGCGGCCGAGCCACATCACGCCGTGGCAGTCGGGCGACGCGACCGACTCCAACGACGCGATCGTCGTCGCGCTCAACTGGGACGAGATCCGCCGGTTCATGTGGAGCTACGTCGGCATCGTCCGCTCCGACAAGCGCATCGATCGCGCCCGCCGCCGGATCGAGCTGCTGCGCGACGAGCTGCGCGAGTACTACTGGAACTTCAAGATCACCAGCGACATGATCGAGCTGCGCAACCTGGCGCTGGTCGCGCACCTGATCATCGAGAGCGCGCGCCGCCGCAAGGAGTCGCGCGGGCTGCACTACACGGTCGACTACCCGCAGAAGGCCGAGGTCGTGCGGGACACCGAGCTGCAGCTGACCAACGGCCCCGCGGCGTAGCGCGCGCGCCACGCGGCGGCCGGTTTCACACCCGCCAGCGTCAACCGGGGTTCACGGGATCGACCGCGGCGTGGGCCGGGCCTGTGCCGTAACCATATGAAATCACACAACGGACCTGCGCGCCGCGGATCCGAGGCAACCCCGGCGCGCCCCACCGCGACACTGGCACCGCGGTCGCAATACCCCCGTCCGTACTCTCGCAGCGTTTTCTTGACGGACGGCCACAACGTTGCGAGGGGCCGCCGAGGCATTCCGCCTCGGCGGTTTGTTTTTCGGCGCCCGTGCGCGCGCGCGCGCGATCGCCTATCTTCGACGCACATGGGCACGGTCTTCGGCTCGCGCGGCACCGCCACCTGGCTCGCGCTCGCGCTCGCCGCGACCGCCTGCACCGGCGGCCTGCGCAACCCGGCGCCGGCCAAGCGCGGCGCCGGCGCGATCGTCGGCGCGCTGGCCGGCGACGATCCGGCCGCGGCCTACGCGCTCCTGTCGAAGGACGCCCGGGCCCGGGTCAGCTTCGAGGAGTTCCGCCTGCAGTGGCAGGCCAGCGCCGCCGAGCGCGCGTGGCAGGTGGCGCGGCTGCGCGAGGCGCTGGCCGCCGATCCCGACGCCGGCGAGCGGGCCACGATCACCTTCGCCGACGGCAAGGCGGTGAGCCTGGTCCGCGATCAGGCCCGCTGGCGGCTGGCCGCGCCGCTGGTGTCGCGCACCCACGCCGCGCGGCCGCGCGAGGCGGTGCGGATGTTCGCCGAGGCGATCCGCGATCACGACCTCAACGCGTTCCTGCGCTCGCTGACCCGCCGTCGCCGCGAGGGCCTGATGCGCCAGCTCGACGGATTCCTGGCCGGCCTCGAGCGCAAGGTCGAGGGCACGATCGAGGAGATCGGCACCGATCGCGCCGAGCTGCGCTGGGACGAGGCCGGGATGCGCTACCGCATCGTCATCCGCAAGGAGGACGACGAGTGGCTGATCGACGACATCCACATCCAGCCCGCGCCCGAGGACGAGGCGCCGGCCACGCCGACCGACGATCAGCCCCCGCCTGATATCTTCTAGCGAGGGGCTTTCGCAAAGCCCTCCCGGTGTTCTTGAGAGGGCCTTTCGCAAAGGCCCTCCCCCACAAGACGTGGGGCCCCCACCCGAAACGCGAGATCCTCGCTCGCGGCCTGAGGCCCTCCCCCGTCAGAACAGCGCGACCTCGCCGGCGGCCTGGGTCGTCGGGCCGGCGCCCTCGCCCAGCGTGGTCTGGACCGGCGGCGCGATCGCCGCGCTGTCCCCGGGCGGCGTGAGCGTCGCCTGCGCCTCGTGGGCCCAGCCGTCGATCGCCAGGAGCTGCTGCGCGCAGACGTCCTGGAACTGCAGGTGGGACAGCGCGGTGTGGCTGGTGTCGACCATCGACGTGACGGTGTGGTCGGTCGCGTCGAGCGCGCCCCGCACCTGCTCGTGGAGCAGCTCGAGCTGCCGCTCGACGTTGGACAGATCGGCGCGCAGGTCGTCGGCGAGCGCGGTGGTCTCAGCGCCGAGCTCGGCGCTGCGCTGGCGGAGCGCCGGCAGCGCGGTACCCAGCGAGCCGGCGAGGCGGTTGATGGTCGCGTTGGTGTTGGCGATCGCATCCGACAGCCGCTTCATCTCCTGGGCGATCACCGCGAAGCCGTGATCGCCGACCCGCGCCGCCTCGATCCGCGCGTTGAGCGCCAGCGTCCGCGCCTGGCTGGCCAGGCTGGCGATGTCGCCGGCCGCGACCCCGATCTGCTCGGCGTGGGTGCTGGCCGCGGCGACCTCGCCGCAGTGGTCCTGCAGCGACCCCGACACGCGATCGAGATCGGTGCGCATCCGCAGGGCGAGTTCGCGCACCGCCTTGGTGAGCGTCGCGCCGTCGCCGCTGACCACGTGGTCGAGCACGCGGCGGACGTCGGCGGCGTGGCTGCGCCCGACCTCGACCAGCCGCGCCAGCGCGCCGCCCGCGGCCAGGGTCTCGCGCTCGGTCGTCGCGTTGACCTCGCGGATCCGGCGGACCAGCCGCCGCCGGAGCGCGCCGATCACCTCGCCGACCGACGCCTCGACGATCGGGACGACCGACGGTGGGCGGGGACGCGCGAACGGCCACATGGTCAGGCCCCCACCCTTCGCGCGCCGCTCGGGCGTGGGGCGATCGCCCGCGGAGCCGGACGTGGCAGGCCGCGGCGCGGCGATGGAACGGGGAGCGGCGCAGCCATGCCCCTTGGATCGGCCGGACCGAGCCAGGGTTGAGGGCTCGGCGGCGCGCTCCCCGCTCAGGGTGCGGTCGCGGCGAACCCCGGATGCTCGCCCTCGCGCTGATCGAGATCGCGGACGATCGTCGCGGCGATCCGATCGAGCGGCGCGATCGTGCCGGCGTGGCCGCGCTCGATCGCGACCCGCGGCATGCCGTACACCGCGGAGGTCGCCTCGTCCTGCGCGATCGTGCGACCGCCGGCGGCGCGCACGGCGCCGAGGGCGTCGGCGCCGTCTTCGCCCATGCCGGTCAACAACACGGCGACCGCGTGGCGACCGGCGCACGCCGCGACCGACCGGAACAAGACGTCGACCGCGGGGCGCTGGAAGTGCACCGCCGGGCCGACGTTCAGGCGCGTCCGGAAGCGGGCGCCGCTCCACTCGATGATCAGGTGGCGGTCCGGCGGCGCCAGCCGCACCATCCCGTCGCGCAGCTCCTCGCCGTCGACCGCCTCGCGCACGTCGAGCCGGCTGGCGGCGCCGAGGCGCTCGGCCAGCGGCGAGCGCCGGTCCGGCGGCGTGTGCTGCGCGATCACCACCGGCGGCAGGCGCTCCGGCAGCTGCCCGAGCACGACCCGCAGCGCCTGCGGTCCACCGGTCGACGCGCCGATCGCCACCAGCTGGCCGGGCCGGAAGAGCAGCCGCTCGCCGACCACCTGCCGCGGCGTCGGCGTGGGGCCGTCGAAGCGTGACGCCGACTGCGCCGCCTGCTGGACCCGACGCACCAGCTCGGGCGCGAAGTTCGCGGCCTCGGCCGCGTCGGTCGGCTTGGCCAGGACATGCGCGGCGCCCGCGTGGAGCGCGTTCATCTCCATCGCCGGGTCGAGGCGCCCCGACAGCACCACCACCGGGCGCGGCGCGTGCTGGGTGATCGCGCGCAACAGCGTCAGGCCGTCGACGTTGGGCATCTCGAGATCGAGGGTGACCACGTCGGGGGCCTGCGCGACGATCAGGTCGCGCCCGGTGCGCCCGTCGGCCGCCTCGCCCACGACCACCATCCCAGCTCGCTCGAGCGCCCGGCGGATGCTCCGCCGCGCCACGGCCGAGTCGTCGATGATCACCACCCGGATCGCGGCGACCATCACGGCGTCACCTCCATCCCGACGGCGATCCGCCCGTGCTCGCCCGTGAAGTGCACCGCGTACGCGTCGACCGAGCCGGCCGCGCCGAGCTCCGCGCCGTCGAGCGCGATGCACACGTCCGGCCACGCGCGCCCGAGCACGTGGCCGGCGATCATGTTGGTCAGCTCGCGCACCGCGTCGTCGACCACCGCCGGCTCGGGATCGTCGCACCCGAGCGTCGCGACCGCGAACGCCCGCGCCTCGGCCGGGTCGATCCACATCCGCACCGCGCCCGACGGCGGCCCGTGGAACTTGAGCGAGGTCGCGACCGCGTCCGGCGGCGGCGCCGTCGGCTCGGCCAGATCGGCCAGCTCGAACGCCGCGACCTCGAGCACCTCGGTCACCGCCGCCACCAGCGCCTCGGCGATGGCGGGCGTCACGCCGCACCTCCCAGCCCGGCGATGACGCCGGACAGCACCCGCCGCAGGTCCTCGGGCCGGAACGGCTTGGCCAGGTACCCGGCGACGCCCAGCGAGGACAGCATCGCGCGTCGCGCGGGGCTGCCGTCGGTCGAGACCACCACCACGGCGATCGCCGCCAGCACCGGGTCGGCGCGCACCGCCCGCACGAGGTCGACCCCGCCCATGCCCGGCATGTTCAGGTCGGTGATCAGGACGTCGGCGCCGCGCATCGCGAGCGACCGGATGGCCGCCTGACCGTCGCTGGCTTCGTCGACCTCGGCCACCGGCAGCCCGGCCGCCGCCACGGTGCGCTTGATCATCGCGCGGGTCACTGCGGAGTCATCCACGACGAGCAACCTCATGAGCCACCTCCATGTTCACGGACCGTGACGTCGCCCGTCGCGACGTCGAGCAACACCGAGCGCCCGACGTTCCCACCGACCACCTCGCGCTCGATCAGGTAGCCGGCCTTCCACAGCGCCTTGCGCGCCGCGAGGACGTTGCGCTTGCCGATCTGGGCCGCGGCCACGCTGGCCATCAGCTGGGCACCGCCGACCAAGGTCACGCGCGATCTCGGCACCAGCGCCCCCTGGGCCTGGACCGCCGCCGCCAGCGTCGCGACGCCGACGTCGCCGAACAGCCACGGCTGGCGCCGGGCGCGCTCGAGGTCGGTGGTCGAGTCGGCGAGCTGGAAGTGCAGCAGCCCACCGACCCGGACCGCGGGGTCGTAGATCGTCACCGCGACGCACGAGCCGAGCCCGATCGTCGACAGCCGGCCCTGGCCGCGGGCCAGCGCCGCGTCGCCGATGCCGACGGCGATCGGCCCGCTGCCGCCGAGGCGCGCGACCGCCGTCACCGCTGCTTCTCCAGGATCGAGTGGCCGTGCATGCGGAACCCGCGCACCAGGCGGCGCACGTTCTCGGCGTGCCCGACCACCAGGAAGCCATGCTCGGCCAGCGCGCCGTGCAGCGTGGCCAGGAGCCGCGCCTGGGTCGGATCGTCGAAGTAGATCATGACGTTGCGCAGGAAGATCAGATCGACCTGCGTCCACGGCGGCGGCGCGAGCAGGTTGTGGCGGGCGAACGTGGTCATCGCGGCCAGCTCGGGGTTGACCCGCACCCGCCCCTCGGCCGGGCCGACGCCGCGCAGGAACCAGCGCCGGCGCCGCATCGGGTCGAGGTTCTGGACGTGCCCGGCCGGGTAGACGCCGGCCACCGCGACCGCCAGCGCCCGCCGGGACACGTCGGTGCACCACAGCTCGACCGGCAGGTCGACGCCGGCCTGCTCGAGGCCCTCGCGCAGCGTGATCGCCAGCGAGTACGGCTCCTCGCCGGTGGCCGCCGCGGCGCACCACACCCGGATGGGGCGTCGGCGACGCACCATCGCCGGGATCCAGGTCTCGGCCATCCACGCGAAGTGCGCCGGCTCGCGGAAGAACGACGTGTAGTTGGTCGTCAAGACGTCGAGCAGATCGTTCATGACCGGCCCGTCGGGCTCGGCCTCGGCCGCGCCGATCAGGTCGTGGAGCGAGCGGGTCGTCTTCCGCGCGAGCTTGCCGAGCCGCGCCTCGATCATGACCCGCTTCTCGGGCCCCAGCGCGATGCCGGCGTGACGGTGCACGACCGCCATCAGCCGCTGCAGGTCGCGGTCGCTCAGCCGCACCTGCGGCGCCGGCGCGACCGACGCGGTCATGCCGCGACCGCCACGTCGCCGATCGCGGCCGCGACGTCGAGCATGATCACGACGCGGTCCTTGATCTTGGCGAGCCCGGCGACCTCGGCGCCCGCGACCGCCGGCGCCGGCTCGGTGTCGTCGGCGCGCACGCTCATGACCTCGACGACCGTGTCGACCAGCGCGCCGACCAGCGCGCCGCCCCGGGGCTGGCAGACCACGACGCAGGACCGGGGGCCGATGTCGCCGGCCACCAGCCCCAGGCGCAGCCGCAGGTCGATCACCGGGATCACCTTGCCGCGGAGGTTGATCACGCCGAGCACGTGGCTGGCGGTGCCCGGGACCGGGGTCACCGGCAGCGGGCCCACGATCTCCCGGACCTCGGTCACGGCGATGGCGTACTCCTCGTTGCCGAGCAAGAACGTCAGGTGCTTTCCATCGCGTTCGGCCATGGCTCTCTCCTATCGGACGGGCAGACGGACGGGCGGGCGCTCAGAACTCGATGAAGTCGGCGCTGTTGTGGCCGTTGTGGCCGTTGTGGCCGTTGTGGCCGTTGTGGCCGTTGTGGCCGATGATCGCCCCACCGTCGCCGGGCAGCGGGATGCTGGCCTCGGTGGTGATCGGCGTCGCGCTGCGGCGCGCGATCATGGGGCGCGCGACGGGTCGACGCGACGCGGCCGCGCGGCTGGCCGGCGGGGCGGTCGGCTCCGGCCCACCGCTCCCGTGCAGCACCGCCTCCAGCATCGCCGAGACCTGCAACAGCGCGCCGGCCTGGGCGCTGAGTTGGGTCGCCGAGGTCGAGACCTCGTCGGCCAGCGCGGCGTTCTGCTGGGTCACGCGATCCATCTGAGCCACGGCCGAGTTGGTCTGGGCGATGCCGCGCGCCTGCTCCTGCGACGCGCTCGAGATCTCGCGCGACAGCTCGTCGATCTTGCGCACCCGGCCGACGATCTCGGACAGCGAGCCGTGGACCCGGCGGGTGATGTCGACGCCGTTGTTGCTGCGACGGATCGACTCCTCGATCTTGCCGGCGGTGTCGCGGGCCGCCTGGGCGCTGCGCTGGGCCAGGTTGCGGACCTCGTCGGCCACGACCGCGAAGCCCATGCCCGCCTCGCCAGCGCGCGCCGCCTCGACCGCCGCGTTGAGCGCCAGCATGTTGGTCTGGAAGGCGATCTCGTCGATGACCTTGATGATCTTGCCGATCTCGTCCGAGCTCGACTTGATCGCGTCCATCGCGTTGACCAGGTCGCCCATCAGCTGCGCCGACTGCTCGGCCGTGCCACGGGCGTCGGCGGTGAACTCGCTCGACTGGCCGGCGCTGGCCGCGTTGCGCTTGGTCATCGTGGCGATCTCCTCGAGCGCCGCCGAGGTCTCCTCGATCGACGCCGCCTGGGTGGCCGAGCCCTGGGCCAGGTTCTGGCTGGCGGTCGCGACCTCGGTGGCGGCCTGGGTCACGTCCTTGCTGTTGGCCTGCAACACCGCGACGCCCTCGGCCAGGCGCCGGCTCAGCCGCACCGCCTGCAGCACCCCGGTCACCAGCACCAGCAGCAAGGTCAGGCCGGTGAGCAAGGTCAGCGTCTGCATGTCGTCGCCGAAGCCGGCCTGCGAGCGCCCGTCGAGCTCGGCGGCCACCATGCCGACGGTCTCGATCAACCGGCGGTAGCTCGCCTCCACGGCGGCCAGCGCCGGCGGGATCCGCTCGAGCAGCGGCTTGAGCGCCGCCGCCGCCGCGGGATCGGTGAGCGCCCGGTGGTACGGCTCGTCGAGCTGCTCGTTGAGCTGCTTGAGCTGCCCCCACGCGGCCAGGAGCGCGTCGAGGTCGGCGCGCTCGCTGCGCCCGTCCTTGGTGGTGCGCAGCACGGTGGCGCCGTACGCGCCGACCAGCTTGTCGACCGCCGCCGTCGCGGCGTCGATCGCGGCGTGCTGGGCCGGCGCGGCGACGCCCGGCGTGTGCGCGCGCTCGAGCAACTCGCTGACGGTCATGAACTCGCCGCCGGCCGCGGCCAGGTCGCGCAGCGCGACGGTGTAGTCGACGTACCCGACCTGCGCGCGCTGGCGGATGCTCTTGGCGGCATGCCGCCCCATCAGGCCGACGGCCGCCACCGCGGCCACCGTGACCACGCAGACCACGAGCAGTTGGCGTTTGATTCCGAAGCGCATACCGGGATCCTTTCGCAGCGAGCGGTTACGCGACCTCGCGCTCGGCGCGCCGGCCGCCGGTGCCGAGCACCGAGGGGATATCGAGGATGAGGGCCACCCGCCCGTCGCCCAGGATGGTGGCGCCGGCCAGGCCGGCGACGCCGGCCAGCGAGGGCCCGAGGCCCTTCACGACGACCTCTTGCTTGCCGAGCAGCTCGTCGACCGCGAGGCACACCGCGTGGCCGCCGTCCTCGACCAGCACCAGCACGCCCTCGGTCGGCGACCGCGCCGCGCCGGCCAGGCCCAGCCGCTCGGCCAGGTGCACCACCGGCACCACCGCGCCGCGCAGCTTCACCATCTGGCCCCGGCCGCGCACGCTGATCAGCTGCTCGGCGCTGGGCCGGAACAGATCCTTGGCCCACGAGGTCGGCATGACGAACCGCTCCTCGCCGAGGCGCAGCAACAGGCCGTCGATGATCGCCAGGGTGAGCGGCAGGCGCAGGCGGACGGTCGTCCCGGCGCCGGGCACCGAGCCGACCTCGACCCGCCCCCGCACCTGCTCGATCTTGGTCTTGACCACGTCCATGCCGACGCCGCGGCCCGACACGCTGGTCACGGCCTTCGCGGTCGAGAAGCCCGGCGCGAAGATCAGCTGGTCGACCTCGGCGTCGGTCAGGACCTCGTCGGCGCCGATCAGCCCGCGCTCGACGGCGCGCGCGCGGATGCGCGGCCGGTCGAGCCCGCCGCCGTCGTCGACGATCTCGACGACGATGTGCCCGGCCTGGTGGAAGGCGCGCAGGGTCAGCGTCCCGGCCTCGGGCTTGCCGCGGCGGACCCGCTCGATCGGCCCCTCGAGGCCGTGATCGATCGCGTTGCGCACCAGGTGCACCAGCGGGTCGTAGATCGCCTCGACCATCGTCCGGTCCAGCTCGGTGTGCGCGCCCTCGACCACGAACGCCAGCGGCTTGGCGAGGCCGCGCGCGGTGTCGCGCGCGATCCGGGCCATGCGATCGAACGTGCCCTTGAGCGCGACCATCCGCATCGCCAGGGACGCGTGCTGGAGCTCCTTCGCCACCCGGCCGAGCAGGCCGATGGCGCGGCCGAGCTCGCGCGAGGCCAGCGACGCCAGCTCGGGGTGCGCGGCCACCTGGGCCTGGGCGATCGCCAGCTCGCCGACCAGATCGATGATGTGGTCCATCTTGGCGATGTCGACCTTCACCACCGCGCGCTCGTCGAGGTCGTCGACGCGGATCGCCTGGGTCGACGCGGCCGACCGGATCACCGGCACCAGCGTCGTCGGCTGGCTGTCGCTCGGGCGGCGGGCCAGCCCGGCCAGCGCCGCCTCGATCTCGCGGAGCAGGCCGTCGGCGTCGGGCCGGTCGCCGGCGCCGCCGCGGCTCGCGACCGCGATCCCGGCCCGGACCACGTCGATCGACCGCAGGATGAGGTCGACGAAGCCGTCGGGCGGGGGGGCGCCGTCGCGCACCTCGGCCAGCACCGACTCGATGCGGTGCGCGACGTGCGCGAGCACGGTCAGCTCGAGGAACCCGGCGACGCCCTTGATGGTGTGGAACGCGCGGAACGCCATCGCGATGGCGGCCGGCGTGACGCTGCGGTCCAGGGCCAGGCAGGCGCCCTCGGCCTCGTCGAGCAGGCCGCGCGCCTCGACCGCGAAGTCGGCGAGCATGTCGGCGCTGTCGGCGCCGACCGTCCAGCCCGCGGCGCCGTCCACCGGCCCGGGTGCCGTCGGCGCGGCGGGGGCGATCGTGGCGGGCGCGTCCAGCGCCATCCCGTCGGCGCGCACCTGCGCGCACAGCGTCGCCGCCCGGCCCCGGTCCATCTGCGCGCCGGCCTCGGCCAGCGCGCGGACCTGCGCGACCACCGCGCGCGCGCGCTCGCGGCCGGGCCGGCCCGTCAGCAGGTCGATCACCGCGGCCGCCGCGGCCACCACCTCATCGGGGCTCCCGATCTCCACCGCCTCTTCGAGATCGCGCAACGCGTCGCTGGGGTGCATGACGTACCGCCCTTGACTCGACCGACCGCGCGCGCAGTACAGGGCGGCGCCGGCGCGGCTGCCGATCTCTCGACCGCGCGCGCGGCTGGCCGACGCGCACAGCGCGCCGCGCCCAGGCACCCACGCCACCCACGCCGCCGCCGCGCCGATCAGGCCGCGGCCAGGCCCGACTCGAGCCGCGTCTTCATGCCCGCCGCCAGCCGCCCGACGACCTCCTCCTCGAGCCCCAGCATCGACCGACCGATCATGATCAGCGCGCTCACGTCCTCGGCGTCGTACGCGCCGGCCGCCAGGCCGTGCTTCTTCACCAGCGCGTTGGAGAAGCGGACGATGTTGGCCGGGCCCTTGCGGTCGCCGGGCTCGTATTCGTTGCAGTCGCGGATCGCCGCCACCACCGCCGGCGCGAGGTTCCACTTCTCGGCCAGCGCGACGCCGACCGGGCGGTGGCACGCGTCGACGACGCCGCTCCACTGCTCGACCGTGAGCTGGGCCTTCTTGCCGAGCGACCGCTCGACCTCGGCCAGCATCACCGCGACGACCGGCTTGCCGACGTCGTGCAGCAGGCCGGCCATGTAGCAGGTCTCGACCTCGGTCGCCTGCATCAGCGCGGCGATGTCGCGCGCCATGACGGCGACGCCGACCGAGTGGGTCCACACCTGCGCCATCCGCTGGTTGATCGCGCGGTCGCTGCACTCGAAGATGCTGCGGGCCGCCGCCTGCACCAGCATCGTGCGCAGCGCGTTGATGCCGAGCCGGCTGACCGCGGTGTCGAGCGAGCCGGCGGCCTGACCACCGAAGTTGGCGGTCGACGCGGCCCGCAGCGTGAGCGCCGCGAACACCGGATCGGCCTCGAGCAACGCCACCACCTTCTTGGTGTTGACGTTGGGATCCTTGAGCATGGCCACGCAGCGGGTGGCGGTGGCGGGGAACGCGGGCAGCACCAAGCGGTCCGCCTCGATCCGGGCGCGGATGATGCGCTCCATCTCGGCGGTCAGCTTCTCGGTCGTCGACATCGCAGCCTCCTTCGCGGGCGGGTCGCCCGCACGGCGCCGGCTAGCGGCGCACCGAAACGCGCAAGAACCCTTCGACGTCCGGCACCGGGCCGGTCACGCCGCGTCGCACGCCGGCGTCGATCTCGGCGTCGTCGGTCACGCCGACCGCGACCGCGCCGGTGGCCTGGAGCGCCCAGGGCGAGCCCAGCGTGTCGATCCGTCCGGCGGTCTCGGCGATCGCGATCACCGGCCCGGCGACCACGCGGCTGACGTTGGCGGTGGTGGTGGCGGTGGCCCCGTCGGCGCCGACCTCGACCTGCGGCACCACGCCGAACACCAGGCCGGCGCCCAGCTCGACCGTGCCGGCGATGGCCAGGCCGGCGGACCACGCGTCGCCGGTGCGCCCGACGAACGGCACCAGCGCCGCGGCGGTCTCGCCGCCGTCGTTGCCCCACAGGTTCAGCTTGAGCCGGCCGTAGGTCGACCCGTACCCGCCCTCGCGGGTCTCGGCGCCGTCGACCTGGGTCGACGCGGCGGCGTAGGGCACGACGACCAGCTGGGCCTCGAGCCTGCGTGCCAGCCCCAGCCGCAGCCGGGTCGGCATCACCTGCGTCGTCACCGTGCGCGCGCCGTCCCCGCGATCGTACCCGACCACGGCCAGGTCGATCTCGGCCTGGACGTGGCCGACGTCGATGGTGGTCGGCGTGTCGTCGATCGACAACGGCCGGAGCGCGCCGTCCGCCGCCGCCGGCGGCGACGCGCGGTCGACGGGCCAGGGGTCCCCGACGCCGGTCGCCAGACCGAGCCTCGAGGCCGCCACGAGGTCGGACGGATCGGCGGCGTCCGGGTCGGCGACCGCGGGCGCGGGTGGATCTTCGGCGAGCGCGGTCGCGGGCGCGAGCGCGCAGGCCAGCACGATGGCGGTTCTCGTCATGAGCACTCCGGGAGCACGCCACCTGGCGTGGGTTGGCGACCGTGGCGCTACGCGGCGACGCCGCGGGCCCGGTCGAGGGAGTCGTAGAGCGGCAGCTCGGCGGTCTCGGTGACCCGGGCCAGCAGCGCCTGGACCTCCGCGTTGCCGACCAGCCGAAGCTGGACGCCGAACTTGCGGGCCTCCTTGTCGCCCTCGATCAGGAGCCGGATCGTGCGATCGGCGCGCAGGGGCAGGCTGCGCATGTCGAAGATCGCCTCGTCGAAGCACGCGGCCGCGAGCTTCTCGGTGGCGTCGCGCAGCGCGGTCTTGAGCTTCGCGTAGTAGCGCTCGACCTTGTCCTCCTTGCCCTCGAACGCGACCGCGGCGAGCACGTTGCCGTCGACCTCGAGGACGTTGCCGTGCTCGAAGTACTTGTTCAGCAACTCCGCGGTCGCCTCGGTGTCGAACGGCTTGAACAGGTAGTCGGTGAAGCCCTGCGCGACCAGCTCGGCGCGGGGGTCGTTGGTGGTCCGCAGCACCAGCGCGACGAAGGCGGCGTGCGGCTGCAGGGCCCGCAGCTGGTTCATCAGCGCGACGCTGTTGACGTCGGGGATGACCATGTCGACCAGGATCATCCGGAACACCCGCTCCTGGCACTGGGTCAGCGCCTCGCGCGCCGAGACGCAGCCGTTCATCGTGATGTGGCTGGGCACGGCCTGGCGGAACTTCTTGTGGACGTTCTCCATGTCGTCGACGATCAAGATGTCGACGAAGTTCTTGCCGCCGGCGCTGGTCGGGCTGGGGCTGGGCGCCACCGCGACGACCTCGGCGATCGCGGCGTTGGAGCCGACCGGCGCGTTCTCGTTCATGCGCAGGGCCTTGAACACCTTGGCCTTCAGCTCGTCCGGCTTGAACGGCTTGAGCATGTAGTCCTCGATGCCGAGCTGCATCGCGCCCGCGACCACCGAGCGCTTCGACTCGCTGGTCAACATGATGACCGGCGTCTTGTCGCCGCGCTCGCGCAGGTGCTTGAGCATCGTCGGGCCGTCCATCACCGGCATCGTGACGTCGAGCAGGATGAGATCGACCTTGGTCTCCTCCAGGAGCGCCAGGGCCTTCTCCCCGTCCTCGGCTTGTTCGATGTCGAAACCGAGCGCGGTCAGCGCCTTTCCGACGATGGAGCGGATCGAGTTGGAGTCATCGACAGTCAGGACGATCGGCATGGGCTCCTCGCAAGCAACCGCGACAGGCACCGCGGATGCCTGATGAGTCGACCAGCCATCCGAAGCGTAGAGGGGATCGGTCGGGGCTCAACCCGGGCCCGGCGCGGCCGACCCTGTGGGCATGAGCGATCTGGACCCGGAGATCCTCGTCGAGTTCTTGGTCGAGAGCCGCGAGAACCTCGATCAGATGGAGCGGGAGCTGGTGGTGCTCGAGCGGGATCCCGCCGCGGCCTCGGCGCTCAACGCCATCTTCCGAGCGATCCACACGATCAAGGGCACCGCCGGGTTCCTGGGGCTCGAGGCGCTGCAACGCCTGACCCACGCCGGCGAGACCCTGCTGTCCCGGCTGCGCGACGGCGAGCTGGTCTTCACCCCGGCGCTGGCGTCGCTGCAGCTCCGGCTGGTCGACGCCGTGCGGTCGATGTTGACCTACATCGAGGCCCACTCCGCCGAGGGGCCCGAGCAGTATCGCGACCTTGGGGCCGACCTCGGGGCCGCGGCCGAGGAAGACGGCCCTGGCACCACCGCCGCGCCCGCGCTCCCCGGGCCGGCCGCGGCGGCGCCGCAGCCCCCCCCGCCCGCCGCCACCCCCGCACCCGCCGTGGCCGCGCCCCACGCCAGCCCGCTCGCGCCCCCCCCCACGGCACCCGTCGCCGAGCCGCCCCGCGCGGTCGCGACCGAGTCGACGGTGCGGGTCGACGTCGGGCTGCTCGATCGGCTGGTGAACCTGGCCGGCGAGCTGGTGCTGGCCCGCAACCGCCTGACCCGCTACGCCTCGACCTGGCTCGATCCGGTCCACCTCGCGAGCTGGCAGCGGCTCCACCAGATCAGCTCCCAGCTGCAGGAGCAGGTCATGAAGACGCGCATGCAGCCCATCGGCTCGACCTGGGCCAAGCTGCCGCGCACGGTCCGCGATCTGGCGTCCCAGTGCGGCAAGCAGGTCCGGCTCGAGCTCGAGGGCGGCGAGACCGAGCTCGACCGGACGCTGCTGGAAGCCATCCGCGACCCGATGACGCACGCGCTGCGCAACGCCATCGACCATGGCATCGAGGCGCCGACCGGGCGGATGGAGGCGTGCAAGGAGCCCGAGGGCGTGATCCGGCTGCGCGCCTACCACGACAGCGGCCAGGTCCACATCGAGCTGTCCGACGACGGCGCCGGCATCCGGCCGGCCAAGGTCAAGGCCAAGGCGATCGAGCGCGGCGTCGTCACCGCCGAGGTCGCCGAGCGGATGACCGACGCCGAGCTGGTCCGGCTGGTGTTCCGGCCCGGGTTCTCGACCGCCGAGACCGTGACCAGCGTGTCGGGCCGCGGCGTCGGGATGGACGTCGTCCGGTCGAACATCGAGAAGATCGGCGGCACCGTCGACATCGCGTCGGTCCCGGGCATCGGCACCACGCTGCACATCGCGATCCCGCTGACGTTGG
Source organism: Myxococcales bacterium (assembly GCA_016707895.1). Classification (GTDB taxonomy): domain Bacteria; phylum Myxococcota_A; class Polyangia; order Haliangiales; family Haliangiaceae; genus UBA2376. The sequence goes on from JADJGV010000013.1 coordinate 168,691, forward strand.
CGATCCTGCCGGCGCTGATCGTCGAGAGCGGCGGCGAGCGCTACGCGATCCCGCAGGCGCTCCTGCGCGAGCTGGTGCGGGTCGACGCCGACCACCCGATCGAGCACGTCCACGCCGCGCCGGTGTTCCGGCTGCGCGGCCGGCTGCTGCCGCTGATCGACCTCGCGCAGGCGGTCGGCGCGCCGACGTCGGCGGCGCCCCAGCGGATCATGGTGCTGTCCGCCGACGGCCACGAGTTCGGCGTGCTGATCGACCGCTACCACGACACCGAAGAGATCGTCGTCAAGCCGCTCGGGCGCCACCTGCGCGACGTCGGCCAGTACGGCGGCGCGACGATCCTGGGCGACGGCCGGGTGGTGTTGATCGTCGACTGCCGGGCCATCGCCCGGGCGGTCCGCCGCCAGCTGGCGACGCCGGTCGCCGCCGCCGCGACCACCGAGCCCGCCGCCGCCACGGCCACCCGGGCGCTGGTGCTGCTGCGGCAGGGCCCGCACAACCACTTCGCCGTCCCGCTCGAGATGATCTCGCGCATCGCCAGCGTCCCGCCGTCCGCGGTCACGCGGACCGGCCCCGACGAGGTCGCGCAGGTGCTCGACGATCTGCTGCCGGTGATGCGGCTGGGCGACGCCCTCGGCACCGGCGCCGACGAGGCCGGCGACGAGCAGCAGCTGATCGTCGTCCAGGGCGACGACCAACGCATCGGCGTGGCGGTGGACCAGATCATCGACATCGTGACCGTCGGCTTGACCCCGCGCTGGTCGAACCGGCGCCCGGGCGTCACGGGGACGATCGTCGTCGACGGCAAGGTGATCGAGCTGCTCGATCTGCCCGACCTGATCGAGACCCACGCGCCCCACCTGCTCCGAGGCATCTCATGATCCGCATCTGTACGTTCACCGTGGGTTCGCACCAGATCGGCATCGACGCCGGGCGCATCCGCGAGATCGTCGTGCTCCGCGAGCTGACCACCGTGGCCGGCGCGCCGGCCTACGTCCGCGGGCTGATCAACCTGCGCGGCCAGATCGTCGCCTGCCTCGACACCGGCCAGGTGCTGGCGGTGCCGGCCGGCGACCAGCCGCGCATGGCGGTCGTCGTCGACGACGCCGACGAGGTCGTCAGCCTCGCGGTCGACGCCGTCGGCGACGTGCTCGAGCTCGAGCCGGCCCACGTCGACGGCGTGCCGCCGACCGTCGCCGGGGAGATCGCGACGCGCCTGACCGGCTCGTACCAGCGCCCTGGCCAGCTGGTGATGATCGTCGACCTCGACCGGGTGCTCGCCACGGTGGAGGCGCCGTCATGACCGGCGCCGTGCCCCCGATCCGGGTGGTGGTCGCCGACGACTCGGCGATCATGCGCAACGCGGTCGCCGGCGTGCTGCGCGCCGACCCCGCGTTCGTGGTGATCGCCGTCGCCAAGAACGGCCGCGAGGCGGTCACCGCGCTGCTCGGCGCCGACATCGACGTCGCGGTGCTGGACATCGAGATGCCCGAGCTCGACGGCCTCGGCGCGCTGCGCGAGCTGCGCGCCGCCCGGTGCCGGACCAAGGTCGTGATGTTCTCGACGCTGACCCAGCGCGGCAGCCGCGCCGCCGTCGAGGCCCTCACCAGCGGCGCCGTCGACTGCGTCGCCAAGCCCGAGGGGGTCGGCAACCTCGCCGCGTCGATCGAGCGGATCCGCGCCGAGCTGGTGCCGCGGCTCAAGGCGATCGGGGGCCCGCGCCGCAGCCACCGCGCCGCGGCGCCGCCGGTCGCCCACGCCGAGTTTCACCGGACCCCGCAGCTGATCGTGGTCGGCGCCTCGACCGGCGGGCCGGACGCGCTGTGCGCGCTCCTGTCCGCGCTGCCGCGCGGCTTCGACATCCCGATCGCGGTGGTGCAGCACATCCCGCCGAACTTCGCCCACGCGCTCACCGATCGCCTCGCGCAGGTGTCCCACCGCAAGGTCGTCGAGGTCAGCGGCGAGCTCGCGCTGACCCGCGGCACGATCGCGATGGCCCCCGGCGACAACCACCTGACCATCGCCGCCGGCGCCGACGGCCGGCTGCGCGCCCGGCTGACCCACGCGCCGCCGGTCAACAACGTCCGCCCGTCGGTCGACGTGCTGTTCAACAGCGTCCCGACCGCGGTGATGGCGGCGACGGTCGCGGTGGTGCTCACCGGGATGGGCAAGGACGGCGCCGACGGCGCCCAGGCGATCGCCCGCAACGGCGGCTACGTGATCGCGCAGGACGAGGCCAGCGCGGTGGTCTGGGGCATGCCCGGCGCGGTGGTCAAGGCCGGCGCGGCGCACCTGGTGGCGCCGATCCCGCAGATCGCCCGCGCGCTCGCCGAGGTCCAGCGCACCCAGACCGTCCCGATCCCGGTCATCTGGGGGACGCCATGACGCTCCGCCCCGACGACCGCCGCTTCATCGTCGAGCTGATGCGCCGGCAGGCCGGCCTGGCGATGGACGACGCCGCGCAACACCTGATCGACAACCGCATCGCGATCGTCGCGGCGCGCCACCGCCAGGCCGACGCCGAGCTGGTGACCCGGCTGCGGTTCAACAACGATCCCGGCTTGCTGCACGAGGTCATCGACGCGCTGTGCACGCACGAGACCAGCTTCTTCCGCGACGGCCACCCGTTCGACACGCTGGCCACGACGGTGTTGCCCGACCTGGCCGCGCTCCGGCGCGAGCGCCGCACGCTGACCGTCTGGTGCGCGGCCTGCTCGACCGGCCAGGAGGTGTGGTCGACCGCGATCACGATCCGCGAGCGGGTCGACGATCTCCAGGGGTGGACGATCCGCATCCTGGCCACCGACGTGTCGCAGGCGATGGTCGACCGCACCCGCGCCGGCACCTACACCGACCAGGAGCTGGCCCGCGGCATGCCCGAGCGCTGGAAGGCCCGCTACTTCACCCGCGCCGGCGACCGCTGGCAGGCCCGCGCCGACCTGCGCGCGATGGTCGAGGTCACCCGCGCCAACCTGCTCGACCCGGCGCCGAGCGCGCGCCGCTTCGACCTGATCATGGCGCGCAACGTCCTCATCTACTTCGACGCCGCCGGCAAGCGCCGGGCCATGGACGCGATCTTCGGGGCCCAGGCCTCCGACGGCGCCCTGCTGGTGGGCACCGGCGAGAATCTCATCGATCCCCGCTACGAGGCGCGCCCATCTGGCCGAACCGTCGTGTATCGGCCGCGCGGCGCCACGCGCTCGGCCGCCCTCTCGCCCACGGAGTCCTTGTGACCAACGCCGTCCTCGCTCGCCCGCCCATGTTGAACCCGTGGATCGTCGCCGCGCGCGGCGGCGCGGTCGACGTGTTCGACCAGGCGCTCAGCCTCCGCGGCCGCCCGCTCGATCAGGGCGAGCTGGCGCCGGGCTCGGTCGGCGCGCTCATCCCGATCGTCTCGGCGATGTCGCCGGTGCAGATCGGCGTGTTCTCCGACGAGCCCAGCTGCGAGCGGCTGGCGCGGGCGCTGCTCTACGCGGCGCCGACCGACCCGCTCACCCGCGCCGAGATGATCGACGCGATGTGCGAGATCGCCAACATGCTGGCCGGCAGCGTCAAGGCCCGGGTCGCCGGCTACGCCACCCACGCCGCGCTGGGCCTGCCGACCTTCGTCCACGGCCCGGTCGAGGCCGCCAGCAGCACCGCCGTCGACGTCGTGCCGATCGCCGTCGACGACCTCACCGCCTTCGTCGTCATCGTCCGCGCGATCGACGCCTGACCCGTCCCCGGTCACGCCAAGGAGCTCGCCATGCATTCGATCCGTGCCCGCATCCTCTTCCTCACCGCCGTCCCGACCGCCGCGCTCGCCATCGTCGCGGTGATCGCGTCGCTGGTCCTGGGCCACCTCGCGGACGATCTGCGCTTCGAGGACCACAAGCTCAAGGTGCTGCGCGCCCACGGCACGATGGACATGATGCACGACGCGCTCAAGGGCGACGCGCTGCGCGCGCTGGTCGCGACCACGCCGGTCGAGCTCGCCGAGGCCAAGGCCGCCGCCGAGGACCACGCCGCGCGGTTCAAACGCGACTTCGAGACGATCCGCAGCGCCCCGTTCGCCGGCGCGGTCCGGGATGAGCTGGCGACGCTCGCCCCCAACCTCGAGGCCTACACGGCGGTGGTCCAGCGGGTGATCGCCGCCGCCAGCGCCGACCGCGCCGCCGCGACCGCGATGCTCCCCGAGCTCGACCAGCGCTTCAAGAGCCTGGAGGTCGCCAACGAGGCGCTCGGCGACCACCTCGAGGACATCGGCGACAACGTCGACGACATCCTGGCGCAGGCCTCGAGCGGCCGCAACCAGCTGATCGTGATCTGCCTGATCGCGACCGCGCTGGCGATCGGCGGCGGGCTCCTCATCGGCCGCCGGCTCGCCAGCAGCATCAAGCAGGCCGGCGACGTGCTGCACGCGGTCGCCGAGGGCGATCTGCGCAGCCGGGTCGACGCGTCCGACCGCTCCGAGATCGGCACGATGCTGCGCTCGCTCAACCGCAGCCTCGATCAGATGACCGACATGCTGAGCGCGATCCGCGCCGCGTCGCGCGACGTGCTCGACACCGCCTCCGAGGTCGACCAGGTCGCGAGCAAGCTCGGCAACAACAGCCAGCGCGCCTCCCACGACACCACCAACGCCTCGAGCGCGGCGTCGCAGGCCAGCGGCAACGTCCAGACCGTCGCCGCGGCGACCGAGGAGATCGCCGCGACCATCCGCGACGTCGCCCGCAACGCGCAGGACGCCGCCCGGGTCGCCGCCTCGGGCGTCGTGATCGCCCGCCGGTCCAACGCCTCGGTGGCGCGCCTCGGCGCGTCGTCGACGGAGATCGGCGCGGTGGTCGACGTCATCACCCAGATCGCGGAGCAGACCAACCTGCTGGCGCTCAACGCCACGATCGAGGCCGCCCGCGCCGGCGCCTCGGGCCGCGGCTTCGCGGTGGTGGCCAACGAGATCAAGGAGCTGGCCAAGCAGACCGCCCGCGCGACCGAAGAGATCCGCACCAAGATCGTCGGCATCCAGCGCGACACCGACGAGGCGGTCAAGGACATCGGCCAGATCGGCGAGGTGATCGGCCAGATCGACGGCATCCAGCAGTCGATCGCGTCGGCGGTCGCCGAGCAGGCGACGGTGACCAGCGACATCGGCCGCAACCTCACCGAGGTCGCGACCGCCGCCGACAGCATCGCCCGGGACGTCTCGGCCGCCGACCTCGCCATCCGCGACAACGTCAGCGTCGCCGAGCGCGCCACCTCGACCGCCGCGTCGCTGGGCAACCTCGCCCGCCGCCTCGACCACGCGGTCAGCTCGTTCCAGATCCGCGAGCGCCGCGGCGGCACCAAGGTCACCCCGCCGACCACCGGCCGGATCGACGTGATCGTCGATCGCGGCGACCTCGGCCCGCGCGCCGTCGCCTGAGCGTCCCGGCCCGCGTCGCTCGCCTCGCCCACCCCCCAGGACTCCCATGAAGCGCATCCTCATCGTCGATGATTCCCCGACCATCCGTCAGCAGGTCAGCATGGCGTTGACCCAGGCCGGCTTCGCGGTCGCGGAGGCCGTCGACGGCGTCGACGCGCTGGCCAAGCTGGCGACGCCAGCGGCGCTGATGGTCTGCGACGTCAACATGCCGCGCATGAACGGGCTCGAGCTGCTCGAGAAGCTCAAGGTCCAGGCGACCTGCCCGGCGATGCCGATCCTGATGCTCACCACCGAGGGCGAGCCCGGCCTGATCGCGCGCGCCAAGCAGGCCGGCGCCAAGGGCTGGATCGTCAAGCCGTTCAAGGCCGACCTGCTGGTCGCCGCGGTGAAGAAGCTCGCGGCCTGACGCCGACCGCCGTCCGTCGCTCGGTCGTGGCCGACGGCCCGAGGTCGGGGGCGACGACGCCAGGGGCGCCTTGGCCCACGCCGCCTGCGCGGAGCCAGCGACGGCCGCGCGGCGGCGCGCCGGCGGACCGCGCCTCGCGCCAGGTCCGCGTTCGCCATGGGCGAGCGTCGTCCGCACCGCGCCGCCATGCAGGTAGCGCGGTGACGATCGCGGCGCGGTTGGCCCTGGCCTTCACGCCGACCGCGAGAGGTCGACTCGTTCCCCCATGAGGATCAAGCTCACGCTCGCGCTCGCCATGATCGGATCGGTCACGTGGCTCACGCCGGCGGCGGCCCAGGACGGGCCACCGCCGCCGACCGCGGCGGTCGCGCCGGCCGACGCCGTCGACGACGCCGACCCTACGGCCCAAGACGCGATCGGCGTGTCGGTCGGCGTCACGGTCGGCAGCGCCTACGCGTTCCGCGGCCTCAACGTCTACGCCGCCGACCGGCAGCGCGACGTCGCCGGGCAGGTGGCGCCCTGGCTCACCTACGCCGTCCCAGGCACGGCGATCACGCTCACCTACTGGTCGAGCTACCAGATCAGCGGCGCCATGCGCGGCGCGCTGATCGACGCCGGCGTCGGCGCCGAGCAAGACCTGACCGTCGGCTGGTCCCGCGACCTCTCGCCGACGCTCGCGCTGGCGGTGGCGGCCAACGCCTACGTCTATCCGTTCGCGGACCGGGCGATGGCCGGGGTCGCCACGCCGGTCTACGTCGAGCCCGCGGCCACGATCACCCGCAGCGGCGCGGTCGACGCGGCGGTTCAGGTGGCCTACCAGCGCGGCGTCCAGGGCGCGATCGCCGGGTATCGCTACGCCTACGCCCGGGTCAGCGTCGCGCGCGAGGTCGCGATCACGTCGACGCGGACCGTGAGCACCGCGGCCGCCTACGGCGTGAAGTTCGCGACGCCGCTGACCGACAACCTCCACGACGCGCAGGTCGACGTCGGCGTGCCCTTCGCCCTGCCGGGCGGCGCCGCGTCGACCCTGGGGCTCCACGGCGCCTGGACCGACCTCGCCGGCGTGGCCGCCGCGGACGAGCTCTTCGTCTGGGCCAGCGTCGACGCCTCCGTCGAGCTGTGACCGCCGAGCCGTGACCGGGCCCCCACCCCGCCCAGGAGCCGCCGATGCGCCTACGTACCAAAGCCATGCTCTTCGTGATCGTCACGGTCGCCGCGCTGTTCGGCCTGATGATCGTCGGCGCCCGGGCGGTCGTGCTCGGCAGCTTCGATCGCATCGAGGGGCGCGCCGCCGCCACGACCGACGCCGACGCGGCCAAGATCGTCGCGACCCTGGCCGACGAGTTCGTCGAGCGCGGCGCCGACTGGTCGGACTGGGATGATCTCGCGCAGTACGCCGCGGACGGCAACCAGGAGTTCCGCGACGGCAACCTCACCGCCGACGGGCTCGGCTCGGTCAACTGGGACCACCTGCTGATCATCCGCGGCGACGGCACCCTGGTCTACGGGCAGCGGTGGGTCCGGGCCGACAACACCCTGACCGCACCGGCCCCCGAGCTGCTGGCGCTGGTCGCCGACGGGGCGCTGGCGCCCGCGGACGACTGGGACCAGAGCCGGGGCGGGTTCGCGCTGATCGGCGGTGAGCTCCACATGGTCGCGTCGCGCGGGGTCCACATGACCGACCACCGCCGCGGCACGGTCGCGGCGCGCCTGATCACCACGCGCGTCGTGGACGAGGCCTGGATGGCCCGGCTGCGCCGGTTCACGTTCCTCGAGATCGCCTTCCAGCTGGTCGCGGCGCCGGCCCCCGACCCCGCGGCGGCCACGGCCCGCGCGGCGCTGCTCGCGGGGGTGCCTCGCCACACGGTCGCGACCGACCAGGCCCACACCACCTACAGCGTCCTCCGCGACGTGCGCGGCGCGCCGCTCCTGGTGATGCGCGTGACCCAGCCGCGCACGCTGCGCGCCGCGGGCCAGAGCATGCTGGGCGCGATCTCGAAGGGCCTGATCGCCTGCGCGATCGTGCTGGCGCTGTTCGCGGCGGTCGCGCTGGGCCGCGGCGTGGTGCGCCCGGTGCTGCGGCTGCTCGACGGCGTCGGCCGCCTCGAGGGCGGCGCCCGGGTCAAGGTCGACGTCACGAGCGAGGACGAGCTCGGCCAGCTCGCCGCCGGCTTCAACCGCATGGCCGACGCCATCGTCGATCGCGAGGCCGCGCTCCGGCTCGTGCTCGACTCGACCGGCGACGGGCTGGTGCTGGTCGATCTGTCCGGCACGCCCCAGGGGCGGTGCTCGGCGCCCGCGCGCGCGTGGTTCGGCGAGACCACCGCCGGCCCGATCTGGGACTGGCTCCCGTTCGACGCGCGCACCCGGGCCGGCTTCGAGCTCGGCTTCATGCAGCTCGCGAGCGACATCTTGCCGTTCGAGGTCGCCGTCGATCAGATGCCCAAGGCGATGCCGGTCGGCGACGCCACCTACCGCTTCGACTACAAGCCGGTGCACGCGGACGGCGCGCTGGTCAGCATCCTCGTGGTGGTCCGCGACGCCACCGCCGCGGTCGCCGCCGAGCACGCCGAGCGCCACACCCGCGAGCTGCAGGCCGTCGTGGGCCACGCGTTCCGCGACCGCGGCGCGTTCGCCGCGTTCCTGGAGGAGGGCGAGGCGCTGGCGGCCGCGCTGCGCACGCCCCAACCGCTGGTCGACGCCAAGCGGACGTTGCACACGCTCAAGGGCAACGCCGCGATCTTCGGGCTCGAGACCGTCGCCGAGATGGCGCACCACGGCGAGGACCGCATCGCCGACGATCCGGCCGAGGCGGCCACGGCGTGCGCCGCCGCGGCCGACGCCTGGGCCGCGGCGCGCCACCGGATCGACGCGGTGCTCGGCAAGGACGCCGACGGCCGCATCCAGCTCGACGCGGTCGAGTACGAGGACTTCCTGCGCGCGCTCGTGGTCCGCGACCAGCGCGACCTGGCCGACCAGGTCCGGCGGTGGCGCAACCTCCCGACCCGCGACATCCTCGAGCGGCTCGCTCGCCAGGTCGACCGGCTGGCGCGTCAGGTCGGCAAGGCGGTCGACGTCCGGGTGGTGGGCGGCGCCGGCCAGCGGCTGCCGCGCGGTGATCTCGGGCCGCTCTTCGCGTCCCTGGTCCACGTCGTCCGCAACGCGGTCGACCACGGGATCGAGAGCGAGGCCGATCGCCTGGCCAAGGGCAAGCCGGCCCGCGGCACCGTCGTGCTCGCCGTCGACCAGCACGCCGAGCACCTGCGCATCGAGATCCAGGACGACGGCGGCGGCATCGCCTGGGCGCGGGTCGCCGAGCGCGCCGCCGCGATGGGCCTCGACGTGGCCGACCTGTCGGCCGCGCTGTTCGCGGACGGGCTCACCACGCGCGACGAGGTCTCCGAGCTCTCGGGCCGCGGCGTGGGCCTGGCCGCGGCGCGCCGCGCGGTCACCGACGTCGGCGGGGAGGTCACCGTCACCTCGAGCGACCGCGGCACCGCGTTCCGCTTCACGCTGCCGATCACCGCGGCCACCGCGCGCGTGCGGGCGGCGTGACTCACTTGTAGCCGCGGCCGAGCAGCCGCTTGGCCGCCGACGCGAACGCCGCCGGCGGACCGACGTGGAACTCGAAGGCGTCGGCCAGCCGGGTGATCGTGTTGAACAGGTAGCCGACGTTGAGCGCCTCGACGATCGCGGCGCGGGTGACGCCGGCGGCCAGCGCCGGCGCGAAGTCGGCCGCGGCCAGCCCGGCGGGGTCGAGCGTGACCTTGGCCAGCAGCGGCAGCACCGCCCGGCAGCCGGCCGACAGCCGCGGGTCAGCCGCGCCGGTGAGCGCGACGTCGACGAGAGCTTGTCCGAGCACCTGCGACGCGACCGCGCCGTGGGCGTTGGTTCAAAACTCGCATTCGTTCTGCTTGGAGACGTACGCGGCGAACAGCTCGCGCTCGCCCACCGACCACGCCGACGGGCCGCGCATGACCTCCTGGATCATGTCGTTGAACGGCGCGCCGAACTGCGCCGCGCGGAAGCGCAGCGTGCGCACCACGTCGGGCATCGGGTGCCCGCTCACGACGCGGACGATCTTGTACAGCACGCGATCGCCGAGGTGCTCGCCACGCTCGATGGTGGGGACCCGCATCAGCCGGCCTCCGCCGGGATCGCCGCCAGCACCGCCAGCGCGGCGTCGTACTGCCGGGTCGCCTGCCCGACCGCGGCGGCGACGGTCAGCTCGAAGATCGCCGGATCGTCGTGGCCGGCGGCGCGCAGCGCGGCGACGTGGTCGTCGGTCACCCGGTAGGCGTGCTGGCGCACGGTCGCGACGTAGGCGGCGACCGCCGGATCGGCCGGGGTGCCGGCGTACGCGGCCTGGCGATCGGCCGCGGGGGTGACGCCCTCGCGCGCGAGGATGGCGGCCGTCAACGCCGCCCGATGCTTGGAGTACCGATCATCCATCGACCCAGCGTACGTCACCCGGCCAGCGAGCGCACGAACAGCTCGATGTTCTTGCGCAGGTCGCGATCGGGGCAGTGCGGCAGCGCGCGGCGCCAGGTCTCGACCGCGCGCCGGGTCTCGCCGCGCTCGTAGTAGAGGTAGGCCAGCCGGGTCAGCGCCGGGAAGTAGTCGGGCGCGTGGCCGACCACCGCCTCGTACTCGCGGACGGCGTCGTCGCGGTGGTGGGCCCGCTGCAGCATGTTGGCCAGCGCGAACCGCACCCGCACCGAGGTCGGCACCTCGTCGAGCCGGTCGCGCAGCACCGCGATCGCGCCGACGCCGTCGCCGGCGTCGTAGCGATCGAGCGCCCGCCGCAGGTGCTGCTCGTCGCCGGCCGCGCGCAGCGCCTCGCGCCGCCGCCCGAGGTGCTCGCGCACGATCCGCAACAGCCGGATCGTGTCGAGCGGCTTGGCGGCGTAACCGTCGGCGCTGTAGCGCAGCAACACCTCCGGCGTGACCCGCCCCGACTCGATCACCGCCGACATCAAGATCACGCCGACGTCGCGCAGCCGCGCGGTGCGCTTGATCGCGCGGCACAGCCGGAAGCCGTCGACGCCGGGCAGGAGGATGTCGGCGATCACGACGTCGGGCGCGCTGTCGGCCAGCGCCGCCACCGCGTCGTCGCCCGACGCCGCGGTGGCCACCTGGTAGCCGCGCGGCGCGAACTCCTTCACCAGCAGCTGCCGGGTCGCGTAGTCGTCGTCGACGATCAGCACCCGCGCCGTGCCGTCGATGGTGGCCGCCGGGCCCGGGCTCAGCGTGCGCACCAGGTCGGCGACGTCGCCGTCGAGGGCGCCGGCGCCCTCGGGGTCGAGGCCGGGGTCGCTCCCGACTGACGAGCCCGAGCCGCCGCGGGACCACGGCCCGTCGGTGGGCCACGCCGAGCCGCGCGGCGCCAGGATCGGCACCTGGCTGGGCAGCTCGGGATCGATCGCCGAGTCGTCGTCGCGATCGATCAGCTCGCGGACGTGGATCTCCTTGGTGCTGTCGTCCTTGACCGCGCGCGCCGCGTCCGCCGCGTCGGCCGGCGCCGCGCCGTCGACGGTGGCGTCCTCGTCGACGCCGACCAGCACCGCCCGCGGGCGCCCGGCGTCGGCGGGATCGGCCGAGGCCCCGGCCCACACCTCGTCGCCGCGCCGGCGCGCGGCCAGCCCGGCGCGCACGGTGCGCGCGACCGTCACCGCCAGCGCGATCGCGACGACGACGGTGCCGCGCAGGCCGAGGCGCCCCAGCACCCGCGCGTCGAGCTGCTCGGGGTGCGCGGCCGCGACGTAGACGTCGCCGCCGTCGACCGCGACCGGCATCATCTGCGAGCCCAGCCACGCCTCGGGCACGACCCCGTCGAGCAGCGTCAGATCGATCACCGACTCGTCGAGCACGATCGCCGGGCGCCCGGTCGCGGCGGCCAGCACGCCGGCCAGCGATCGCTCGTCGGCGTAGCCCAGCACGTACGCCACCGACGCGGTCGGCATGCGCTCGCTCTGCCGCGCCAGCACATCGTCGAGCGCGTCCTCGTCCGGCAGCGCGCCCAGCTCGAGCAACCAGCGGCCGAACGCGTTGGACACGCTTCACGCTAACACGGTGACTCTGGCAGGCGGCACAGGGGCGGACTGCGCACACGGCCCCACTGGCTACCCCGAGCGCCAGCGCGCCACCCTGTCACATGTCGTATCGATCCAGGTCGCCGACATTGCATCGCCGAGCACCCGCGGATCGGAGGCACCACTGTTGCTGAACCCCAGGGCCATGACCTTCAAGATCGGACAGATGGCCGTCTACCCGGCCCACGGCGTTGTGGAGGTGGTGGGGCTCGACACCAAGCAGATCGGCGGCGGGCTGTTCGCCTTCTACGTGCTGAAGGTGCTCGAGAACGGCATGCAGATCATGGTGCCGAAGGACAAGGCCGATCAGGTCGGGCTGCGGGCGGTCGCGACCGCCAACGACGTCGACGAGGTGTTCGCGGTGCTGCGCGACGGCGACGTGATGATCGACAAGCAGACCTGGAACCGCCGCTACCGCGGGTTCATGGAGAAGATCAAGACCGGCTCGCTGTTCGACGTGGCCGAGGTCTTCCGCGACTTGATGCGGCTGCGGGCGTCGAAGAACCTGTCGTTCGGCGAGCGCCGCATGCTCGAGACCGCCAAGACCCTCATGGTCAAGGAGGTCGCCCTGGCCCGCCGCTGGACCGACCTCAAGGCCGGCGAAGAGCTCGACAACGCCTGCGCGTAGTTCCGAGTTCTCCCGCCAACTGTGCGGGACTGCATTGATATCGCAAACGCCGCTGTGCTAGGGTCCGACCGCGCGAATGCAGGTGCACGTAGCCACGGCTGATCTGGTCACTGTCCCGGTCGACGCCATCGTCAACCCGGGGAACTCGATGGGGATCATGGGCGGCGGTACCAGCGGGCACATCCGCCGCATCGGCGGCGACGTGATCCAGCAAGACGCCATGGCCCGCGCGCCGATCGCGGTCGGCGCCGCCATCATCACCGGCGCCGGGGCCCTGCCCTGCAAGTTCATCATCCACGCGCCGATCATGGACGAGCCCGGCCAGAGGATCCCGGCCGAGAACGTCCGCCGCGCCGCTCGCGCCGCCCTGATCGCCGCCGACGTCAAGCAATTCAAGGTGATCGCCTTCTCGGGCATGGGCACTGACCAGGGCGATGTGCCCATGGAAGAGGCCGCCCGCGCCATCGTCGAGGAGATCCGCGCCCACAAGCGCGCCTGCCCCGAGACCATCTACCTCGTCGACACCGACGCCGAGATGGTCGACACCTTCGAAGACGCCCTCCGCAACGCGGTACAGAATCTCTAGAGGGTTTTTCGCAAAAACCCTCCCCCGGCATTCGCCGGGGCCCCCTCCCAAAACGGCCCGGAGCGTTTAGCGCGGTCTGGAGCCCGGAGCCCGGAGCCCGGAGCCCGGAGAGGGATCCCGGTTGCGGCCCCGGCTCCGGTTCCGGCTCCGGTTCCGGCTCCGGTTGCGGCTCCGGTTCCGGCTCCGGACGACCGGGATCCTCCGTCGGAATCCCGGGCGCTGGGCGGGTTGACTGTCCGCGACCGAAAGTGCTCTATTCGCCCCGCTTTGCAGCTCCAGGCATATACGCCAGCAGGACTGGCGATCCTGTGCACGCTCTTGTTCTGCGGGCTCTTCGTGGCGCTCGCGGTCTTGATCGGGCCCAAGTCCAGCAACCCCGAAAAGCTGAAGCCGTTCGAGTGCGGCTCCGAACCGATCGGCAGCCCCCGCGGGCGCTACTCGGTCAAGTTCTACCAGGTCGCCATCCTGTTCCTGGTGTTCGACATCGAGGCCGCGTTCATGTACCCGTGGGCGCAGCTGTTCACCCGCCTCTCGCTGGGCGCCGCCGGCACCGTCAGCTTCTTCGGCTTCGCCGAGATGATGATGTTCGTCGCCATCCTGGTGGTGGCGCTGGCCTACGTCTGGCGCAAGAAGGCGATCGGCTGGGACTGATGCCGCGCGTCGACGACGTCGCCGCCGGCATCTCCTCGGTCAGGAGTTCCAACGATGCTTGAGCTCATCACGTCCAAGCTCGAGGACGCGGCCAACTGGGGCCGCAAGTTCTCGCTGTTCTCGTACCCGTTCGTCACGGCGTGCTGCGGCATGGAGTTCATGTCGGTCGCCGCGCCCAAGTACGACATCGCCCGGTTCGGCGCCGAGTTCCCGCGGTTCTCGCCACGGCAGTCGGACCTGCTGATGATCGTCGGCACCATCACCGAGAAGCAGGGCCCGGCGCTGCGGCGGGTGTGGGAGCAGATGGCGGAGCCCAAGTGGGTCATCGCCTTCGGCGTGTGCGCCTCGACCGGCGGCTTCTACCAGAACTACCACGCGATGCCGGGCGCCGATCAGGTGGTCCCGGTCGACGTCTACATCCCCGGCTGCCCGCCGCGCCCCGAGCAGGTGCTCGACGCGCTGATCATGTTGCAGGACCGGGTCCAGCGCGGCGACGGCCACAGCCAGATCCGCCTCAAGCGCGAGAAGATCATGCTCGCCGCCGCCAACGCCGAGGAGTAGCCATGGCGCAGAAGGTCGTAGACGCCGTCAAGGCCAAGTTCGGCGACGCCGTCGTCGCCACGTCGTCGGAGCACGGCGACGAGGTCATCACCGTCAAGCGCGACAAGCTCCTCGCGATCGCCGCGTTCCTCAAGGACGACCCGGCGATGTCGTTCGAGGTGCCGGTGTTCGTCACGGCGATCGATCTCGCCCACTGGCAGCCGCTCGGCCGCCGCGGCGCGCCCGACGAGGGCACCCGCCCGGCCTACGACGCCGAGGCGTCCGACGGGCTGCGCTTCGAGGTGTGCTACCAGCTGCGCTCGCTCAAGCACCGCCACCGCCTGCGGGTGAAGGTCCAGCTCAAGGAGACCGACACCAAGCTGCCGAGCCTGACCCCGCTGTGGGCCGGCTTCAACTGGCAGGAGCGCGAGACCTTCGACATGTACGGGATCCGCTTCGACGGCCACCCCGACCTGCGCCGGATCTACCTGTACGACGAGTTCGTCGGCTACCCGCTGCGCAAGGACTACCCCAAGGACAAGCGCCAGCCGCTGGTCCGTCGTCCCGATCTGGTGGGAGATCACTGATGGCCGATCTCAAGACCCTCGTCCTCGGCAAGAAGGACATCGCGGATCTCGACACCGAGACCGAGATGCCCCACGAGCTCATGACCGTGAACATGGGCCCGTCGCACCCGGCGATGCACGGCACCGTGCGCATCGTGCTGACCGTCGACGGCGAGCGCATCGTCAAGGGCGACGTCCAGCCCGGCTACCTGCACCGCTGCTTCGAGAAGGAAGCGGAGCACGCGACCTACACCCAGATCTTCCCGTACACCGATCGGCTGAACTACGTCTCGCCGATGATCAACAACTGCGGCTACGCGATGGCCGTGGAGAAGCTGCTCGGCATCACCCACCGCATCCCGCGGCGGGCCGAGTTCATCCGGGTGATCGTCAGCGAGATCTCGCGCGTCACCGATCACATGACCTGCGTCGGCGCCTCGGCGATGGAGCTGGGCGCGTTCGGCCCGTTCCTGTTCCTGCTCAAGGCCCGCGAGTGGCTGTACACGCTGCTCGAGGAGGTCTCGGGCGCGCGCCTGACCCACAGCTACGTCCGGGTCGGCGGCGTCGGCAAGGACCTGCCGGCCGGCTGGCTGCCCAAGCTGGCGGCGCGCCTGACCGAGACCGAGGCCGCGCTGGCCGAGGCCGAGCAGATGCTCAACCTCAACAAGATCTTCCGCGACCGCATGGCCGGCGTCGGCGCGCTGTCGCGCGAGGACGCGATCGCCTGGGGCCAGACCGGCCCGGTCGGCCGCGCGGCCGGCATCGACTACGACGTCCGCAAGGACCACCCGTACTCGGTGTACCCGGAGTTCGAGTTCGACGTGCCGGTCGGCACCACCGGCGACTGCTACGACCGCTACCTGGTCCGGGTCGAGGAGATCAAGCAGTCGATCCGGATCCTGCGCCAGGCGATGGCGGCGCTGCCCGACGGCCCGGTGATGATCGACGACGGCCACGTCGCGCTGCCGCCCAAGGCCGAGGCCTACAACACGATCGAGGGCATGATCCGCCACTTCAAGCACATCGTCGACGGCATCAAGGTGCCGGCCGGCGAGGCCTACACCTTCGTCGAGGGTGGCAACGGCGAGCTCGGCTTCTTCATCGTCGGCGACGGCACCGGCCGGCCGTACAAGTGCTACGTGCGCAGCCCGTCGTTCGTGCACCTGTCGACCGCCGAGAAGATCTTCAAGAACCACCTCATCGCCGACATCGTGCCGATCTTCGGCATGATCAACATGATCGGCGGGGAGTGCGACAAGTGAGCACCGATCCGCAGCCCCCGGCGCCGCCCACCACGGTGACGCTGACCATCGACGGCAAGTCCGCCACCGTGCCCAAGGGCACCAACGTCCTCGAGGCCGCCAAGACGGTCGGCGTCGAGATCTCGGCGTTCTGCTACCACCCCGGCCTGTCGATCGCGGCGTGCTGCCGGCAGTGCCTGGTGGCGGTCGAGAAGAACCCCAAGCTGCAGCCGAGCTGCCAGCAGATCGTCGGCGACGGCATGGTGGTGCACACCACCGACGCGCAGTCGACCGCGGCCCGCAAGCAGATGCTCGAGTTCACGCTGGTCAATCACCCGATCGACTGCCCGATCTGTGACAAGGCCGGCGAGTGCACGCTGCAGAAGCACTACTTCGAGCACGACAACGCCGCCTCGCGCATCGACACCCCCAAGGTCGAGAAGCCCAAGGTCGTCGACCTCGGCCCGCACATCGTCCTCGACGCCGAGCGCTGCATCCTGTGCACCCGGTGCATCCGGGTCTGCGACGAGGTCGCCGGCCAGCACCAGCTCGAGATGAAGCAGCGCGGTGATCACGAAGAGATCACCACCGCGCCGGGCCAGAAGCTCGACAACCCGTACTCGCTCAACACCGTCGACGTGTGCCCGGTGGGCGCGCTGACGTCGAAGGACTTCCGCTTCACGATGCGGGCCTGGGAGCTCGACGCGACGCCGTCGGTGTGCCAGGGCTGCGCGACCGGCTGCAACGTCGAGCTGCACCACAAGAACGATCGGGTGTGGCGGCTGGTGCCGCGGCACAACCCCGCGGTCAACGGCCACTGGATGTGCGACGAGGGCCGCTTCACCTACCACGACCTGCGCGAGCAGCGGCTGGCGGTGGCGACGGTCGGCGGCCTGCCGGCGTCGTGGGACAAGGCGGTCAAGGCCGCCGCCGACAAGCTGGCGACGCCGCTCAAGGACGCCGGCTCGGTGGCGGTGGTGCTGTCGGCCCAGGCCTCCAACGAGGACAACTACGCGCTGGCCAAGCTGGCGGCGGCGTGGAAGGCCAAGCTGTTCGTCACCGCCCGCCCCGACCGCGGCGATCGCGCCGACGGCAAGCTGCGGGTGGCCGACGTCAACCCCAACCGCGCCGGCGTGGCCGCCATCGCCGCCGACGCGGGCGACCTGGCCGCGCTCGAGGCCGGCGTCAACACCGGCGCGCTGCGCGCGGTGGTGTTCCTCGGGCACGACCTGCCGGTCAGCGAGACCGCGCTGCGCCGGCTGCGCGAGCTCGACTGCGTGGTCGCGCTGGCCACCCACGAGCGCGGCCCGGTCAAGGCGGCCGGGATCGCGCTGCCGATCGCGGCCTGGACCGAGACCCACGGCTCGGTGACCAACGCCGACGGCCGCATCCAGCGGATGCACGCCGCGGTCGCGGCGCCCGGCCAGGCGGTGCCCGGCTGGGAGGCGGTGGCGCGGCTGGCCCAGGCCACCAGCGCCAAGGTCGCGTGGACCACCGCCCGCGACGTGTGGAAGGACATGACCGCCGCGGTCAAGCCGTGGGCGGGCACGCCGTGGGGCCGCGAGGTCCGCCCGCTGGCGCTCCGCTTCGCCGGATCACGAGGTTAAGGCCATGGACTGGCTCAGCAACAACATCTACGCGATCCTCGACAACCCGGCCCTCAAGTGGCTGTTGCTGGTCATGGTGATGGTGATGCCGCTGGCGTCGCTGCTCACCTGGGCCGAGCGGCGCCAGAGCGCGATGATGCAGGACCGCCTCGGTCCCAACCGCGCCAACATCGGCCCGATCAAGCTGAAGGGCATCCTGCACTTCATCGCTGACGCGGTGAAGATGATCTCCAAGGAGGACTTCATCCCCGGCAGCGTGCACCGCGGGCTGTTCGCGCTGGCCCCGATCCTCGCCATCGCGCCGGTGCTGATCGCCTTCGCGATCATCCCGTTCGGACCGACGATCTACCCGCACAGCTACACCAGCACGCTCGACGTGCTCGCGCTGGCCACCGACCCCGCCGCCAAGCCGTTCACCGACTCGATCCGCCTGCAGGTGGCGTCGTTCGACTACGGCCTCTTGTTCTACTTCGCCGTGCTGTCGGTCGCCAACTACGGCGGCGTGGTCGCCGGCTGGGCCAGCTACAACAAGTGGGCGCTGCTCGGCGGCCTGCGCAGCTCGTCGCAGATGATGAGCTACGAGGTGGCGATGGGCCTGTCGCTGATGGGCTGCTTCCTCCTCGTCGGCAGCCTGGAGCCGGGCTTCATCGTCGGCAACGGCGTGTCGGCGCAGATGTCGGGCTCGAACCCGCTCAACTGGCTGTGGCTGTGGCAGTTCCCGGCGCTGATCCTGTTCATGACCGCGGCGATCGCCGAGACCAAGCGCGCGCCGTTCGACATCCCCGAGGGCGAGCCCGAGATCATCGGCTACTTCGTCGAGTACTCGGGCATGCGCTGGGGCCTGTTCTTCCTGGCCGAGTTCATCGAGATCGTCTTCATCTCGGCCGTCATCGCCACCGTGTTCTTCGGCGGCTGGCAGGTCCCGTTCCTGGACGCCGACGGCTTCCGCATCGGCGGCTACGTCACCGAGATCAACCACCAGTGGGTGTCGACCGGCGGCTGGGTGCTGAAGCTGCCGCACGCGGCGGTGACCGCGATGCAGCTCGGCGCCTTCGGCCTCAAGGTCATCCTGATCGCGTGGTTCCAGCTGATGATCCGCTGGACCCTGCCGCGCTTCCGCGCCGACCAGCTCATGAACCTGGGCTGGAAGGTGCTGCTGCCCTGCGCGCTCGGCTGGACGATGCTGACCGCCCTGTTCAAGCTGTGCGCCATCTACCTCGGATGGCTGTAGGAGCGAGCTGATGGCTTCCCACGCCCACGACGATCACGAGCCCACGACCACCGGCCCCAAGGTGCTGGCGACCTCGACGGTGAGCCCCAAGGTGCGCACCATCGCGGTGGTGCGCCCGAGCGAGCAGGAGACCAGCTACCTGGCGGCCACCAAGGCCGGCCTGGGCATCACGCTCAGGCACTTCGCCAAGAACCTGTTCGGGCGTCGGCGCACCGTCGACCAGCTCAACAAGGGCGAGCACCCGGTGCCGACCACCGCCTTCCAGAAGGCGCTGTCGGTGGTCTCGCCGATCAACGAGATCGAGACGATCCAGTACCCGGAAGAGAAGGCGGTCTACCCCGAGCGCTTCCGCGGCCTGCACCGGCTGATGCAGCGCGACGACGGCCAGGTGCGCTGCGTGGCGTGCATGTGCTGCCCCACGGTGTGCCCGGCGCACTGCATCACGATCATCCCCGAGCAGACCGACGACAACGGCATCGAGAAGCGTCCGGCGGTGTTCGAGATCGACGAGCTGCGCTGTGTGGTGTGCGGGCTGTGCGTCGAGGCCTGCCCGTGCGACGCGATCCGGATGGACTCCGGCACCCACGCCAAGCCCGTCGAGGAGCGCGCCGACGCGGTGATGACCAAGGACAAGCTCATCGCGGTGTCCAAGGACAACGGCAAGAACCCGACGTCGATCGCGACGCAGGGCGGCGTGGGCCCGAACTGGCGCGAGGGTCGTTGATCGGCAGCCGCTGACGGCGGCGATCGGAACGAAGTCGCGCGATCTCTCGCGCGATTTTTTTTTTGCGCGCGGGAGTCGTAGGCGTCGCCGCGACTTGCGGTCGTCGACGACAACTTGTCGCCGCGCGTCGAACGATTATGGGTTGACGCGTGTGATCGAGGTCGCTAGGGTGGTTCTCGAACCTGGCGGTTCGATTCGACAAACGGACAATATCTGTCTCCTACACCTGCTATCCAGGGATCTGCCTCTGTCCTGGGCGTGCATGCCCGCACGTCGGGAAGCCCGAAGGGATATGTGGAGCCCACCTACCGCATCGGTAGGGGATAGACCTGTCCACGGTCGAGCCAGTCAGGTTCATCTTTGCTCGAAGGCCTCCTCACGGAGGCTTTCGACTTTTCGGGCCACGCTTCAGCGCAGATCAGCGCGTGGCGCGCAGCGTGGCGATGGCGACAGCGCCGATGCCGGCCGTGAGCCAGACGCAGATCAGCGCGGGGGTGATGGCGCCGCGCGCGAAGGCCAGGCCGGCGCACAGCGTGAGGTACAGCGTGAGGGTGAGCTCGGCGGTGACCACGCCGGTCGAGGCGGCGCGGTAGCGGCGCGGCACGCGGGTCTGACCGATGCCACCGTCCTTGGGGGTGCGCTCGAACGGCGTGACGCGCCCGACGGCGCCCAGCACGATGGCGCGCGACTGCGACACCGCGAGGCCGGCGGTGAGGGCGATCAGCGCCGGGACGCGCACCAGGGTCGCGGCCCGCGGCCCATCGGCGGTGACCACGAACGCGGCGAGCACCGCCAACGTGCCGACCGCCGAGGTGGCGTGGACGATCGGCGCCCAGGCGGGGCCGTCGCCGAGCGCGATGGCGGCGCCGCCGGTGATCAGCACGATCAGCGTGAGCAGGTACGGCAGGTTGTGGCTGAGGTGGAACAGCGCCTCGAGGCGATGTCGCCACGGCCAGCGCGCGCGGACGGCGGGCGCGGCCAGCTTGCGCGCGCACTCGATCGAGCCCTTGGCCCAGCGGAACTGCTGGGCCTTGAACGCGGCGACGTCGGCCGGCAGCTCGGCCGGCGCGCGGACGTCGGCGGCGTACGCGAAGCGCCAGCCGGCGAGCGCGGCGCGGTACGACAGATCGAGATCTTCGGTCAGCGTGTCGGCGTGCCAGCCGCCGGCGTCGGCGACGGCCTCGGCGCGCCACACCCCAGCGGTGCCGTTGAAGTTGAAGCACGCGCCCGCCCCGGCCCGGCCGCGCTGCTCGACCGCGAAGTGGCCATCGAGCAGCATGGCCTGCAGCCGGGTGAGCAGGCTGGCGTCGGCGTTGAGGTGGCCCCAGCGCGCCTGCACCATGCCGACCCGCGGATCGGCGAACGCGCCGGCGGTGGCGCGCAAGAAGCCGGGCGGCGGCACGAAGTCGGCGTCGAACACCGCGTGCAGCGTGCCGCGCGCCACCGCGCGCCCGGCGTCGAGGGCGCCGGCCTTCCAGCCCACGCGATCGGTGCGGTGCAGGTGCACGATGTCGACGCCGCGCGCCCGCCAGGCCGCGACCTCGGCGGCGCAGCGTGCGCGGGTGTCGTCGGTGGAATCGTCGAGCACCTGGATCTCCAGGCGATCGCGCGGCCAGTCGAGCGCGCACGCCGCCGCGATCACCCGCGCGGCCACCGCCTGCTCGTTGAAGATCGGCAGCTGCACCGTGATCACCGGCAGCGCCGCCGGATCGCACGGCGCGATCGGCGCCAGGGCCCGCGCCGCCCGCGCCACCAGCGACAGCCGGTGCAGCGCGAACAGGGCCAGCCCGCCCAGCGCCGCCAGGTACAGCCCCCACACGATGGCGGCGAGCGCGGTCACGATCGCCGCGATGGTCGCATGGCCGGCGCCGCCCGGGAACCTAGCGGCACGGGCCCTTGGCCGGGCAGTGGCCGACCGCGAACAGGTCCATCGTCCACGCGACGCCGACGTGGATCAGCACGCCGCCCCAGATCGAGCGGGTGCGCATCGCGACGGTGCCGAGGATCAGGCCGGCGAAGATCGCGCCGAAGGTCTCGGGCATCGGCTTGCCGTAGTGGATCATGCAGTACGGCACCATCATCACGACGATCGCGCCCGAGCCGAACGCCCGGCGCAGGCCCTGCAGCATGAAGCCGCGGAAGAAGAACTCGAGCGCCAGGAACTGCAGCGCGTACAGCGCCTCCCACGCCCACAGGTCGAACGCCGAGCGGTTGGCGTAGCGGTAGAACGGGTAGGTGTGCAGGAACATCTTGGTGCCCGACGCGACGTAGACCGCCGGCAAGATGAACGCGAACATGCCGACGTAGATCCACAGGTGCTTGACGAAGCCGCGCGGCGACCAGTGGTAGTCGCGCAGCCGCTCGCCGGGCAGGAGCGCCACCACCGCCATCGGCAACAGCAGGTAGCCGAACACGCGCCAGCCGGTCCACCACACGAAGCCCTTCAGGTGCCAGTACTTGTCGGGGTGCTTGGGATCGTACGGGAACCACTGCTCGTAGGTGTCGCGCTGGCCGACGTACTCCTGCAGCGTCAGCGACACGCAGACGGTGAGCAGGATCGCCAGCACCTTGGGGTCGAAGCGGCGCGGGCCGTCGCTGGCGCCGGGCCCGGGGTCGGCGTCGATCTGCGCCCACTGGTGGACGGTCAGGTAGCGGACGAACCGCCACCACGGCCCGTTGCGCCGCCGGTCCCACGCCGTGATCACGACCAGCGCGCCGACGCCGGCGGCGATCAGCGCGGCCAGCCGCAGCGCGTGCAGCAGGAACGCCACCATCAGGCGCGCTTGCCGATCAGCTCCGCGGCCTGGCGCAGCCGGCGCCGGGTCAGCTCCTTGCCCAGCACCGCCATGGTCTCGAACAGCGGCGGCGACGCCTTGCGGCCGGTCACCACCAGGCGCAGCAGCATGAACGCGTGCTTGGCCTTCCAGCCCAGCGCCTCGCACCACGCGCGGGCCTCGGCCTCGAGGCCGGCGTGGTCCCAGCCCTCGCGGGCCTCGATGCGATCGACGTAGCCGAGCAGGCCCTTGGCGACGTCGGCCGGCGCGACCTCGGGGATGCCCAGCTCGGCGGCGACGTCGGCGTAGTCGAGATCGCCGGCGAAGAAGTAGGTGGTGGCCGGGACGAAGTCATCGAGGCGCTTGATCCGCTGGCGCACCAGCGGCACCAGCTGCGCCAGGTAGTCCTTGCGCAGCCGCCAGGCGATCAGCGCGTCGGCCAGCTCGTCGTTGGACAGCTCGTGGATGTACTTCTCGTTGAGCCAGGTCAGCTTGTCGAGCGCGAACACCGGGCCGCCCAGCGAGATGCGATCCCAGGTGAAGGCCTCGACCATCTCGGGCAGCGTGAACTTCTCGCGGTCGTCGCCGAACGACCACCCCATCAGCCCGAGGAAGTTGAGCAGCGCGTGCGGCAGGATCCCGGCGTCGCGGTAGTAGTTGATCGACACCGGGTTCTTGCGCTTCGAGATCTTCGACTTGTCGTTGTTGCGCAGGAGCGGCATGTGGTGCCAGGCCGGCTCGTCCCAGCCGAACGCCTGGTACAGCAGCACGTGCTTGGGCGTCGACGAGATCCACTCCTCGGCGCGGATCACGTGGGTGATCTCCATCAGGTGATCGTCGACGACGTTGGCCAGGTGGTAGGTCGGCATGCCGTCGCTCTTGAGCAGCACCTGGTCGTCGATCTGCGCCAGATCGAACGTGACCTCGCCGCGCAGGCGATCGCGCACGACCACCTGGCCGTCGGGGACGATCAGCCGGACGACGTGGGCCTCGCCGGCGGCGGCGCGGGCGTCGGACTCGGCGCGCTCGACCGCCCGGCAGTGGCGGTCGTAGCCGAGGAAGCTGTCCTTGGCCGCCAGCTTGGCCGCGCGCACCGCGGCCAGCCGCTCGCCGGTGCAGAAGCAGCGGTAGGCCTTGCCGCGATCGATCAGCTGCTGGGCGTGCGCGGCGTAGATCGCCTTGCGCTCGCTCTGGCGGTACGGGCCGAACGGCCCGCCGACGTCGGGCCCCTCGTCCCACGACAGCCCGACCCAGCGCAGCGCGTCGAAGATCATCTGCTCGCTGTCGGCGCGGGCCCGCGACTGATCGGTGTCCTCGATGCGCAGGATGAACTTGCCGCCCTGCTGCTTGGCGAAGACGTAGTTGAAGAGCGCGATGTACGCGGTGCCGACGTGGGGATCGCCGGTCGGCGACGGCGCGATGCGGACCCGGACCGGGCGAGACGACGCAGTCATGGTGCCGTCTCTTACCATGGGCGCCGGCCGCGACCGCGGCGCGCCGGCGCGATCACCGCCCGATGGCGGCGTCGCGCACCACCCGGACCGAGGACGGCGGCCGCCAGCCCGGGGGGCGGGCCGCGGCGACGACGCTGCCGTCGGGGAGCAGCTCGAACGAGCGCCGGGCGGCGTCGGCCGGCGCCTCCACCGTGCGCCAGCGGGTGGCCGGCCCCACGGTCAGGTCGCGGCCAGCGATGGTCACGGGGGCCGACCACAGCGCCTGGTCGGCGTCGGCCGAGACGTGGAACACCACCGCGCGGCCATCGGCGCGCCACCGCGGCCAGGCGCCGCCGTTGGTCGAGACCTGGACCCGGCCCCCCGGGCGCGGGAACGCCTGGACGTAGACCTGGTCGACGCCGGACTCGCTGGACACGTAGGCCACCCACCGCCCGTCGGGCGACAGCGCCGGCTGGGTCTCGTGCTCGGTCGGCGTGGGCGCGAACCGCACCGGCGCGCCGCCGCCGGCCAGGTCGAGCCACCACAGGTCGGCCAGCCCGGTGCCGGGATCGCGCTCGTCGAAGACCAGCCGGGCGCCGTCGGCCGACAGCTCGAGGTTCGCCGGGTTCTTGCCGCGGTACAGCGGCGTCGTCGCGCCCGAGCCGTCGAGGGCCAGCGTGACGATGTGGGCCTCGGCGCCCCGGGTCTCGACCGCGTAGGCGGTGCGGCCATCGGGGGCGAGCACCGCGTGGTCGAAGTCGCCGCCGCGGGTGAGCAGCGCCTGGGTGCCGCGATCGAGATCGAACGCCCACAGCGTGGGGTTCGCGCCGTCGGCGCGGACCAGCAACCAGCGCCCGTCGGCGCGGGCGCGCACCGACGACACCGCGAGCGGCGGCCCCGGCACCACCGCGGCGCTGCCCGCGCGGTCGAGGCGGGTGACGACCCGCTCGAACGAGCGCGGCTCGCCGACCACGTAGGCCAGCGTCCCGCCGCCGACGTCGAACAGCGGCGCGCCGGTCGCCGGCACGGTGAGCAGATCGTCGAGCACGACCCGCGGCGGCCCGGTGACCTCGACCCGCACCGGATCGAACGGCAGCGCCAGCAACTGGCCGGCGCGCGGCACCAGCAGCGTCGCCGGCGCCAGGAACCGCGGCGCGCCGCCGGTGGTGATCGGCTTGCGCGCGCCGGTCACGACGTCGACCGCCTCGATGGTGGCGTCGTCGAACGAGGCGAGCGTCGAGGTCCCGGTGACGAACAGCACGGTGCGGCCGTCGGGCAGCGCGTGCGGGAAGCGGTGGCTCTTCTCGCCCGGTCGCAGGTGGGTCAACGCGGCCGGCGCGCCGCCCGTGGCCGCCACGACCTCGAGGTTCGAGAACCACGTCGGCGCGAAGACGACCCGCCCGGCGCCCAGCCAGGTGACGCCCCGGGTGCCGGCCGACGCCGGCGCCAGGTCGACGGGCGCACCGCCCGACAGCGCGCGCTTCCACAGCCGCGCGTCGCGGGTGTAGGCGAGCCACTGGCCGTCGGGCGAGAACGCCAGCCCCTCGGCGTCGACCGTCCCGGCCATCGGCACCAGCGCGTCGGCCGCCAGCCGGCGCGTGTAGACCTGGGTCGCGCCGGGCGCGCCGGCGGCCGGCGCCCCGAGCATCGCGACGGTGTCGCCGCTGGGCGCGACGGCGATCGCCTGGTTGTCGAGGATCGGCGGGACCGTCGCCGCGGCGAGGTCGATCGAGAACGCCACCGCGGGCGCCGACGTCACGACGGGCGGCCGGCCGCCCTCGCGGGCGGGCCGGGCGAACAGCGCGACCCCGAACGCGCCCGCCGCGACCGTCGCCACCGTCACGGCCGCCACCGTCGCCGCGCGCTGGCGGCGCGGCGGCGCGGCGGGATCGGGTTCGTCGGGCGAGCACGCGCGCAGCCGCGCGGCGAAGGCCTGGGCGGTCGGCAGCCGATCGGCGGGCGCCCACGCCACCGCGGCCGCGACCAGCGCCGCGATCGACGGCGGCAGCCGCGCGAGATCGCTGCGCCACGGCGGCCCCTCGAGATCCTCGGCGTCGGACAGCGGCGGCGGCTCGTACGCGGTCACGAGCTGGTAGAGCAACAGCCCCAGCGCCCAGACGTCGGTGCGCGCGTCCTGGGCGTCGCCGCGCCGCTGCTCGGGCGCCATGTACGCCGGCGTGCCGCCACGTGAGCGCGGGCCGGCGCCGTCGCGCCCGCCGACCTCGTCGAGCGAGGCGAGCCCGAAGTCGAGCACCCAGACCCGGCCGCCGTCGCCGATGAAGACGTTGTGCGGCTTGAGATCGCGGTGCAGCACGCCCTGGGCGTGAGCGTAGGAGATCGCGTCGGCGACCTGGATCATGATTGCCAGCGCGTCGCCCAGCGCCATCGGCCGCCGCGCCAGCGCGCCGAGGTTGGCGCCGCGCAACAGCTCGAGCACCAGGTACAGCGTGCCGTCGTGATCGCCGGTCTGGTACAGCGTGACGATCGACGGGTGGCTGAGCCGCGCGGTGGCCCGCGCCTCGCGCTCGAACACCGCGGCCAGCTCGGCGCGCGGCACGTGGGCCCAGCGCTCGGGGTTCATGACCTTGATCGCGACGGCGCGATCGAGGCGGCGATCGTATGCCTGGTACACCACGCCCATGCCGCCGCGCCCGAGCTCGGCGCCGAGCTCGAACTGCGCGGCGAACACCACCGGCAGGCCGCGGCCCGGGGCGACGGGGGCCACCGGGGCCACCGAGTCAGTGCGCGCCACCGCGCGGAGCAGGCTGTCGACCGTGGTGCGCGTCGACCGGGAGGACATCCGCGCGGCACAGTAGCCGACGCCGCGCGCGGCGAGCAAGCGCGCCGCCATCAGCCGCCGCACCCGAGCCCCTCGTCGACGAGGTCGCGGCCGACGACCAGCATCGCCAGCTCGCGGCCGTCGGCGGCCATCAGCTTCAGCTCGTGCCAGCCGTCGGTGTTGCCGGGTCGGCCCAGGTACAGGCTGGCGAGGCGGCCGTCGGCCAGCGCGCACGGGCTGTTGTCGTTGTCGACCGCCCCGACCACGCGCGGCCCGCCGGCCCCGAGCCGCCAGACGCGCTCGCCGTCCCAGTCGGCCTCGAACACCAGCTCGTCGCCGGCGTAGGCGGCGTGGTGGACCGGGCCGGCGCTGGTGATCGTGGCCGGCGCGTCGGCGGGGCCGACCACCACCGCCAGCTCGCGCCCGTCGACGCCGACCTCGCAGATGCTCGTGCCGGCGCCGGCGTTGGCGGTCGGCCCGCAGTCGAACACCAGGTGCGACGCGTCGGCCGACAGGCTCGGCGTGTCGTTCCACGCGTGCGGCGACGCCGCGGTGAGCAGCTGCGGCGCGCTCCACCCGCCCCCCGTTCGCCGGGTCACGAACAGATCGCGATCGTGCGGGCCGCCGCTCGCGGCGAACACCACCAGCCCGCCGGCGTCGTCGACCGCCGACCGCCCCTCGGCGCCGTCGACGGGGGCGCCGCCCGGCGCGATCAGCGCGGCCGCGGCTGGGTCGGCGACCGGCGCGACCGCCACGCAGGTGCCGGTGGCGCAGCCCAGGTCGCCGGTCTCGAAGACGTAGGTCGTGCCGCCCGGCGACAGGTTGAGCCGCCGCTCCGGCGCGCCGCCGCCCGCGCCGACCAGCGCCGAGACGTCGTCGGGCGTCGCGCCCGGCCGCGCGGCGACGCGGAACACGGCCGCGCCGTCGCCGAAAGTGACGTGGCCGCTGTCGCCTGGGCCAGCGCCGTCGGGGGTGGCCGGCGAGACCGCGCCGCAGGCGGCGGTCGTGAGGGAGAGCGTGAGGAGACCGAAGGGAACGCACCGCATGCCGGGGTAGTGCCCGCCCCCAGCGCCGATGTGACGCCCGATCCCGTGCCCGCGCCCGATCCCACCCCCCGCAGCCCTTCTCGACCAGCCCGGCCGCGGTGGCCAGCGCCCGGATCTGCGCCTTGATCCGCTCGAACCGCTTGCGCACGGTCGCGGCCAGCCGGTCGAGATCCTCGTCGTCGTCGGCCAGCACCTCGGCGACCTCGCGCCACGACAGGTCGCGATCGACGCGCAGGATCAAGATCGTCTGATCGTCGGGGTCGAGCTGCGCCCGCAGGTCGGCCATCCGCTCGCGCACGCGCGCCAGGTGCGGCAGCGACGAGCGCCGCAGGTCGGCGGCCAGCCGCCCCACCGCCGAGGCCTGCGACAGCGGGACCTCGTCGGCGCGCTGCCGCCGCAGCACCCGCAGGTGAGCGCGGCGCGCCAGCACGTAGAGCCAGGTCCGCAGTGACGATCGCCCGGCGAAGCCACCGAGGCTGCGCCAGATGGCGGCCGCCAGCACGCTCCACGCGTCGTCCGCGACCGTCGGATCGCGCGCGATCGCGTGCAGGAACGCCAGCAGCTCGCCACCGTAGGTCTCGAGCACCAGCGCGGTGGCGCCGTCGAGGTCGCCGCCGTCGCGGGCGGCCACGATCCGCGCGTCAGCCGCGGCGCGAGGATCGGGAACCGGCGGCGCGTCCATCGCGCTAGCCTACGCCAGAAACCGGTCGCTCGCCTCAGCCTGCTGCGCGCGCGCCAGCCCCGCACCGCCGCGCTACGGCAGGTGGCGATCGCGCGGGATGCGGTAGCGCTCGAGGATGCGGGCCTGGGCCTTCGCCACCTCGGCGGTGTCGAGCATGATCACGCCGCCCGAGGTGGTGGTGATCTCGACCACGCCCTGGGCGGCGTCCAGCCGGGCCGCGAAGTCGTCGAGGTCGCGCGGGGTGGCGCCGTCGACGGTGGCCACGCCCTCGTTGTACAGGTGGCCGTAGCCGACGTTGATCTCGTCGGCCAGGATCTTCGACAGGATCACCACCTCGCGGCGCTCGGCCGAGCGCGCGCCCAGGTAGTAGTAGTAGAGGAACTCCTTGGGCGCCTTGTTCCACCACTTGTCCCAGGTGGCCAGCACGTCGCGGGTCAGCGCCTGGAACACCAGCCCGCCGAACACCAGGTAGCGGGGCGCCTGATCGTAGCGGGTGCGCGGCACCAGCGGTCGCCACTCGCCGAGCGTGACCTCGACCGTCAGCGGCTGGCCGGCGCGGACCAGCGCGACCGTGACGACGTCGCCGATGTAGTGGCGCCCGAGCATCACGTCGAAGCGCGTGCGGTGGCGGCCGTCGTAGAGCACGGTGCCGTTGTTGGCGACCGCCATGCCATCGACAGCGGTGATCACGTCGCGCACCTTGAGGACCGCGTCGGCGCCGCTGCCGTGCTCGATCTGCGTGACCACCACGCCCGCGACGCCGGTGGCCAGCCCGAGCTGCTTGCGCAGGAGCGGGTTCTCGAGGTTCTGGGTGACGACGCCCATCGCCGGCACCAGCGGCCGCTTGCCGGCGGCGACGCCGTCGAGGAACGTGCGGATCACCGGCGGCGGCACCATCTCGCCGATGTTGTCGACGCCGGTCAGCTTCTGGAACGCGATGCCCACCACCTTGCCGCCGCCGAACACCGGCCCGCCGCTGTTGCCGGCGTTGATCGCGGCGTCGACGGTGACCGCCAGCAGGTGGCGCTGCGAGTGGCTGTAGCGCTGGACCTCGATGCGCGACACCACGCCCTCGGTGATCGAGATCTCCTCGCCGCCCACCGGGTAGCCGACCACCGCCACCTCGTCGCGCAGCCGCGGCATCTCGCCGAGCTCGGCCGGCGTGACGTCGGCCAGGAAGTCGGCCGGCTCGACGACCTCGAGCAGCGCGAGGTCGGCGTCGTGGCACACCGCGCGCACCCGGGCGATGGCCTTGTCGGGGTGCGACGGCTTCTGCACCTGCAGGAAGGTCGCGTTGGCGACGACGTGGGCGCCGGTGAGGATCGCGCCGCCCGCGATCACCACGCCCGAGCCGGTCGACGACGACGGCGAGCGGGTCTGCCAGGGGCTGTCGTGATCGGGGTCCTGCGTGGTCGCGAACACGCGGACGACCGCGGGGTAGGCCATAGGGGCGCGCACCCTACGCCCAGGCCCGGCGCGATGCAATCGCCGCCGGAACACCCGGGGCGACGAGGGCGTTGTACTGTCCGAGGCTCACGCAGCCGGGAGAGCAATCACATGAAGCGTCTGTGGTCGTCGTTGTTCGCGTTCGCGCTCGTCTCCGCCACCGCCAGCGTCGCGCTGGCCCAGCCCGCCCCGCCGGCCGCCGCCGCCGCCGCGGCCGCCGCCGAGGTCAAGGCCGGCACCGGCGTCGAGAACAAGGAGTCGGTCGGCACCGCGTCGGAGTTCGCCGCGGGCACCAAGGTGTGGATCTGGTCGCGCATCACCGGCGCCGCCAACACCACCGTCCAGCACGTGTGGAAGAAGGACGGCGCCAAGGTGTGGGCCGCCAACCTGAAGATCAAGGGCAGCAAGTGGACCACCGCGTCGCGCCGCCAGCTCAAGGCCGGCGCGTACGCGGTCGAGGTGGTCGCCGCCGACGGCACGGTGCTGGGGTCGGTCGCGTTCACGGTGAAGTGACACCGAGTTTCAGGAGGTGCGTCGCCGCACCTCCCTCGGCGGGGCCAGGTCCCCGCCGAGCCTCCCACCAGGACGCGAGACTCCCGGCGCCAGCGCCGGTGGTCGGTCGATTCATGCGCAGGCGCTAGGTTCGCCGCGCTTGGCGCCGCGGCACGTCGGGGTTGCACAGACAGCGCGCCCCGCATAGGTTGCGGCGATGATCGCCCTGCAAGCCGTGACGCCGGCGGCGCTGGCCGCGGCGGTGCCGGCGATCACGCTGGCCGAGGCGCGCAAGCTGGTGGCGATGGTGCACCGCGGGGAGCCGGTCGCGGCGTCGAGCGCGGTGCGCCGGGTCGCGGCCGAGGCGGTGCGCGCGGTCGGCCACGTGCCGACGCTGACCGTCGTCGAGCGGGCGGCCTCCGCGCTCGATCCGTTCACCAAGCTGGTGGTCGAGGCGCCCGACGGCGCGCGGGTCGAGACCGTGCGCATCCCGCTCGAGCACCCGGCGCGGGTCAGCGTGTGCGTCAGCTCGCAGGTCGGCTGCGCGCTGGCGTGTACGTTCTGCGCCACCGGCCGGCTCGGGCTGCGCCGCAACCTCGAGGCGTGGGAGATCGTCGAGCAGGTGCGGCTGGTCCGGCGCGAGCTGGCGCCCGGCCAGCGGGTCCACGGCGTGGTGTTCCAGGGCATGGGCGAGCCGATGGCCAACCTCGATCGCGTGCTCGCCGCGATCGCGGTCTTGAGCGATCCCTGCGGCCAGGGCATCGACGCCCGCGGCATCACGGTGTGCACGTCGGGCAACCCGGCCGGCATCCGCCGGCTGGCCCGCGAGGCGCCCAACGTGCGGCTGGGCATCTCGATCGCCAGCGCGCGGCCGACGACCCGGCGGTCGCTGATGCCGGTCGATCGCGCCCACGACCTCGACGAGGTGCTGGCCGCCGCCGCCGATCACGCGCGGGCCACCCGGCTGGCGCCGATGTGGGCGGTGACGCTCCTGGCCGGCGTCAACGACGGCGACGACGACGCCCGGGCGCTGGCCGAGCGCGCGGCGGCGTTCGCCGCGGCCACCGGCGCGCGGCCGCGGCTCTCGGTGCTGGCCTACAACCCGATCGGCGCCGACGATCCGTTCGCGCGCGCCGACGACGCCGTGCTGGCGCGGTTCCGCGCGGTGCTGTCCGCGCACGGCCTGCCCAGCCACCGCCGCTACTCCGGCGGCAGCGACATCGCCGCCGCGTGCGGTCAGCTGGCCGCGACGGTCGGCGGTTGAGCCCCGCGCCGGGCACCAGCTAAGGTAGATTCGCCCGCGATGTCCGAAGGCGATCGCGACCGCACCGAGCGCGACGTCCGCGCCGCCTGCGAGCGGGGCGATCACGCCGCGGCCGCGGCGCTGGTGGTGCGCGGCTACGGCGCCGAGGTCGGCGCGTACCTCGGCTCGATCGTGCGCGCGAGCGCCGACGACGCGGCCGAGACGTTCTCGCTGTGGTGCGAGGACGTGGTGCGCGGCCTGCCCGGGTTCCGGTTCAGCGCGTCGGTCCGCACCTGGGTCTACACCCTGGCCCGCCACGCCGCGGCCCGCCGCGCCCGCGGCGACGGCCGCCGCGCGCGCCGCATCTCGCTGCCGGGCGAGCTCGACGACGTCGTGGCCCAGGCCCGCACCGCCACCGTCGAGTACCTGCGCACCGCGGTCAAGGACAAGCTGGCCGCCGCCCGGGCCGCGCTGTCGGACGAGGATCGCGAGCTGCTCTACCTGCGGGTCGACCGCCAGCTGCCGTGGCGCGAGATCGCGGTGATCATGAGCGACGAGGGCGCGGCGCCCGACGACGACGCGGTGCGCAAGCTCGACCAGGCGCTGCGCAAGCGGTTCGAGTCGGTCAAGCGCCGGCTCAAGGCCAAGCTCGAAGCCGGCTGAGTTCCAGGAGGTGCGTCGCCGCACCTCCCTCGGCGGGGCCAGGTCCCCGCCGAGCCTCCCACCAGGACCTGAGACTCCCGGCGCGCCGACCGGCGCGCGGCTGAGCGGCTGCGGGCTCACATCGCGGCGGGCCGGGCTCGATCGAGCATGACCCACCGCGCCGATCATGACGCCGCCGGCACCGACGACTACGCCCCGCCCCCGAGCGCCCGCGGCGGCGCCCCCGGCAAGTCGACGCTGACCTCGCGGCTGTGGCGCAGCGCGCGCCGCGACGACCGCGGCGTGGCCCCGGGCGCCGAGGAGGCGGTCGCCGGCCTCGGCGGCGGCGGCGCCCCCCTGCCCGGCGGCGTCCGCGACCGCTTCGAGGCCTCGCTCGGCGCCGACCTGGGCGCGGTCCGGGTCCACACCGACGACGCCTCGGCCACCGCCGCCGACGCTGTCGGCGCCCGCGCCTTCGCCCGCGGCAACGACATCCACTTCGCCGCCGGCCAGTACCAGCCCGACGATCCGTTCGGCATGCACCTGCTCGCCCACGAGGTCGCCCACACCGTCCAGCAGTCCGGCGGCGCCGCCACGACGCAGTACAAGCTCGCCGTCTCGTCCCCGGGCGACGCCGCCGAGGTCGAGGCCGATCGCGCCGCCGACGCGATGGTGGCGGGGGCGCCTGCAACGGTCGGGGGGGCCGTGGCTGTCGTGCAGCGCAGCGCCGACACGAGCACCGGCGTGCTGCAAGGCGCAGGCGACGCCGCGCACGCGGGCCAACTCAACGCCAAGCTGGCGATCGACCAGACCACGGTCTCGGTCGACGTCAGCCGCGCCGACGAGATGATCAAAGACATCGACACCAACCTGCCGGCCATCAAGGCGGCGGTGAAGCAGAGCCCCGATCTCGAGAACGAGTACGGGATGCTGTCGAGCACCACGGCGACGCGGGCCAAGCTGTCGGTATTTCACGACAAGCTCGACGTTTCGAACGTCGACACCGCGGCGTTCGCAACGCAGTACCGCGTCGCCAACGCGGACTTCGCGCGGCTCAACGCGGAGGCGTCGGAGTACCTGACGCGCCTGGGTGTTGATACCAAGGGCGCGCTCGACACGGTGGCCGAAGGTTTCGGCAAGACCCCGGGCCTGAAACTCGGTGACGCGCAGACCGGCCTCGACCGTTTCCGATCTGCGCGCAACAACCTCCACTCCGCCAGCAAGAAGATGGGCGCCCAGATGACGAAGTGCCGTGGCGCGGCCAACCTGCTGCAGGGCGCGATCTACAAGGCCAAGGCCGCTGCCGCTGCCGCCAAGGGCAAGGAGGCTGCGACCAAGCTCGCGACCTTGCGTGCCGAGATCGACGCGATGGCGGCCAACGTTGGCAAGGTCGTGAAGCTCGCGTCAGGGGTCGCGGGTCTCGCTGGTGGCGGCGGCGCGACTGCGGCATTGGCGGTGCCAAAGGAGGATCCCGCGGGCGTCGATATCCAGAGCGGGCTGGACAAGGGGATTTTTACAGTGCCGGGCGAGTCCGTCGTGATCAATCCCAACGATACGTACAAGGACGGCAAGTTGATCGAGAACAAGGAGAAGAGCCTAGGTGCGTACGCACCGGTCGCGAAGGCGCTCGGCAGTGACCTATCGTCGCTGCTCGGCAGCGGCAGCGGTCCGGCGGGGCTCGCCGAAGGGCTCGTGAAGTTCATCGGTGATCAGGTTAACAAGGACAAGATCGCGACGCTTCAGCAGGCGATCGTCGCCAAGGCAGCGGAGGAGCAGTCGTTCAACGTGGCCGGCGACGCGAGCAACTTCGCTGGATACCAGGAGCAGATGGAGGGAGCCGCCCAGGATCTCGTCAACCTGGTCGAGGCGTTTCATTCAGCCAAGCGCGAGATGTCCGAGGCGTCTGACGCGCTGATCAAGGCACTAAACGCGAGTGGCAAGAAAGGCAAAGACCAGGCGAAGGGGGTCATGTTCCTCGGCGATGCCGACACGTTCCTCGCCCAGGTCGGCAACGCGATCGCCACGGGTGAGAACCAGCAGAAGAACTTGAAGTCGGCCGCACGCGACCGCAAGGACCTGCGCGGGACCTCGGGCGTCGAAGGCGAACCCGACCGCAAGGCGCAGCTGTACTGGCGGTGCCAGAAGACGACGACCACGGGCACGTTCTGGAACTCCACCGCGTTCAAGCCCGAGCGGGTGTTCGTGACCTTCACCAACAGCGGCGCCATGGACTGGAACGCGCTCGTCCAAGGGGGCAGCGGCACGGTCGAGGGCGACGGCAGCGCTGACGACATCGTCGCTCGGAAGATCGAGCAGCTCAAGGACAAGCGCACCCAGGTCGCCAACCTCCAGGCCAAGGTGCAGAAGGCACTCGGGTTGGGAGGGCCGGTGATGCAGGCGTGATGCCCGCGAGCTTGACGGCGACGGTCCGTCACCTGGCCGTCACGCTGGCGTGACTTCGCCGTCACGATGAGTCACGATCGGGGCAGTGAGCACTGCTCGGCGGCACGTGTCGATCTGGTGGTGGGCCTTCGGCTACTTCGCTTGCTACGTGCCGTACACGACCGGCACCAAGCTGCTGACCAAGCCGCTGATCGACACCGGGGCGACGCCGGTTGGCAGCCTGGAGCTGCTGCCGCCGACGGTGCTGGCGACGGTCGGCACGCTGCTGGTGTTCTTGCTGGTGACCGGGTGGTGGCGCAAGGCCGGCCGCCGCGTCGTCGGCGGGGTGTCGCTGCCGATGCCCGGCAAGCTGACGCTGCTGTCGGGGCTGTGCACGTCGGGGATCATCGCCACCACCACGCTGGCGTACACGTTCGGCAAGGTCAGCGTGGTGTTCGTCGCGCTGCTCATGCGCGGCGGCGTGCTGGTGATCGCGCCGATGATCGATCGCATCAGCAAGCGGCGCGTGCGCTGGTTCTCGTGGGTCGCGCTCGGGCTGTCGCTGGCGGCGCTGGTCGCCGCGTTCGCGTCGTCGGGCGACACCACGATGCCGATCCTGTGCGTGATCGACGTGGCCTGCTACCTGGGCTTCTACTTCACCCGGCTCACGCTGATGAGCAAGAACGCCAAGTCGAGCGACCCCGACGTCAACCTGCGCTACTTCGTCGAGGAGGCCATCGTGTCGGGGCCGGCGCTGCTGGCGATGATCGCGATCGCCTCGGTGGTGACCACCGGGCAGGTCGGCCACGAGCTGCGCGCCGGGTGGACCACGTTCTACGATCGCCCCAACGCCTGGGTCGCGCTGGTGGTCGGCGTGATGTCCCAGGGCACCGGCATCTTCGGCGGCCTGGTGTTCCTCGACCCGCGCGAGAACGCCTTCTGCGTGCCCGTGAACCGGGTGTCGAGCGTGCTCGGCGTGCTGGTCGCCAGCCTGGTGCTGGCCTGGGGCTGGAGCGCCAAGTGGCCCAACGCCGAGGAGTGGATCGGCGCCGGCCTGATCGTCGGGGCGATCGGCTTCCTGACCATCCCGCCGCTGCTCGAGAAGCGCCGCGCCGCGGCGACCTGAGCCGCGCCGCGCGTCGGGGAACGGCGTCGACGCGAGGGCTGGAGCTGCTCGCCGGCGCAATCGTCGTGCCACCGTTGACGGCTGCCGCCGCCATGATAATGGTGCCAAAATCATCATGGAGCACCCGTCCCGTCGACGATTGCCGGTCCAGCTGTCGCTGGAGGACGCGCGGCGTCCGAGCGGGCGCGGCGGCTGGCGGCCGGGCGCGGGGCGCAAGCGGCGGCCGGGCGCGTGCTCACATCGGGCACGCGTGCCGTTCCCGGCGTCAGTGCCGCTGCACGTCACGCTGAAGGTGATCGGCGGGCTGCCGAGCTTCCGGCGCGAGGCGGTGGCGCGGGTGGTGCGCGCGGCGATCGCGGCCGGCGGGCACCGCGGCGACTTCCGCGTCGTGCACTACAACGTGCTCGGCGACCACCTGCACTTCGTCGTCGAGGCGGCCGGCGCGATGGCGCTCGCCCGCGGCATGCAAGGGCTGACGATCCGGCTGGCGCGGCGGCTGAACGTGCTGCTCGGGCGGCGCGGCAAGCTGTTCGCCCAGCGCTACCACGCGCGGCCGCTGCGCACGCCGACCGAGGTGCGTAACGCCATCCGCTACGTGCTGCTGAACGGCCGCCACCACGCGCGCGACCGCGGGCAGGTGCTCGCCCGCGGATGGGTCGATCCGTACTCGAGCGCGCTGTGGTTCGACGGCTGGAACGCCGCGGTCCGCACCGACGCGCCGTGGCTGCGCCCGCTGGCCAAGGCGGGTTGCCCGACCGCGGCGCCGCACACGTGGCTGCTCCAGGTCGGCTGGCGCCGAGGCGGTGGGCTGATCGGCGTCGACGAGGTGCCGGGGCCGGCGCCGTAGCCGAGCGCCAGCCGAGCGCCAGCGAGGCTGTCTCCCTCCGACTCCGGCTCCAACTCCGGTTCCGGCTCCGGGCTCCGGCTCCAGCTCCGGCTCCGGCTCCGGCTCCGGCTCCGACTCCGGCTCCGGCTCCGGCTCCGGCTCCGGCTCCCGCCCCGCCCTACGCCTTC
Organism: Myxococcales bacterium; assembly: GCA_016707895.1. GTDB lineage: Bacteria > Myxococcota_A > Polyangia > Haliangiales > Haliangiaceae > UBA2376. Next base: position 205,420 of record JADJGV010000013.1, read on the forward strand.
GCGCTCGGCCGCGCGCTGATCGCCTGGTGCCAGCGCTTCAGGTTGGGGGTGTCGTCGCCGACGCGGATCCCCGACACCTTGCCGAAGTCGATGCCGCACAGGAGCGTGATGTCGGCGACGGTGAAGTGATCGCCGCCGAGGAACTCGCGGGTCGCCAGCTCGCCGTCGAGCCAGGCCAGCCGGGTCTTGACCAGCTCGCGCATGATCTCGGCGAACTCCGGCGCCTGGCGCAGCCGGCCGTGCCAGAAGGCGTGGCTGTTGCGGAACACCTGCGCGATCGGCAGCAGCACCTCGAGCTCGGCGTGGCGGTTCCACTGCTCGATCTGCGCGCGGCTCCACGCGTCGGCGCCGAACAGCGACGGCTGGGGGTGCAGCTCCTCGAGGTAGCGGCAGATCGCCATCGACTCGCGCAGCGTCCGGCCGTCGGGCAGCTCGAGCACCGGCACCAGCCCCAGCGGGTTCTTGTCGAGGAACGCCGGGGTCATGTTGGCGTGGGTCGCGATCGACACCTCGACCAGCTCGACCTGATCGGTGAGCCCCTTCTCGGCCAGGAACATGCGGACGCGGCGGGGGTTGGGCGCGCGGAGGTCGTGGTAGAGGCGCATCATGGCGGCACTCTACGCTCGGGAATGCGCCGGATCACGGCGCTGGTTCCACGTGCGACGATCGGCCTTGACGTCCAAACTACGGACGTAGTAAGCCTACGATCGTTGTCGTGACCACCATGCCCCGCCCGCCCGACCTCACGCCGGCCGAGTTCAACATCATGAAGGTGCTGTGGCAGCTCGAGCGCGCCACGGTCGCCGAGGTCCGCGCCGAGCTGAACAAGAAGCCGGGCGTCGACCTCGCCTACACCACGGTGATGACGCTGCTGGGGCGGCTGGCGGCCAAGGGCGCGGTGGCGGTCGACAAGGACCGCGAGCCGTACGTCTACGCCCCGGCGTTCCGCCGCGAGTCGGTGCTGCGCGATCGGCTGCGGTCGTTCCTGTCTGACGTGTTCGACGGCGACTCGCAGGCGATGGTGCTGGGGCTGGTGGCCGACGAGTCGCTGTCGCTCGACGAGCTGCGCGCCATCGAGCGCGACCTCGGCGCCGAGCGCCCGCGCAAGAAGGAGAAGCGGTGACCGCCGTCGATCGGCTGCACCACGGCGCGGCGGCGCTGGCCGACGTCGCGACGACCGCGCTGGTCCACGGCACGCTGCTGGCGATCGCGGCCGCGGTGGTCGCGGCCACGCTGCTGCGCCGGGCCCGGCCGGCGGTGCACGCGGCGCTGTGGCTGGTGGTGCTGCTGAAGTTCGTCGTGCCGTTCGGCCCGGGCGCGCGGTTCTCGCTGGCGTCGCTGTACGAGCGCGCCACCGCTGACGACGACGCGCCGACCGTGACGATGGTGCTGGTGCCCGCGGGCGCCAGCGCGCCGCCCGCCGCGATCGCGGCCCCCGCCCCGCGCCACCCGCTGGCGCTGGGCCTGCTGGCCGGGTGGGCGGTGATCGCCGCCGCGCTCCTGGCCCGCGAGCTGGGCCGCGCGCGCCGCGCCCGCGCCCGCGCCGCTGCCTACGCGCCGGCGTCGGCCGAGCTGACCGCGACCGTGGCGGCGCTGGCCCGTCGGCTGGGCGTCCGCCGGAAGATCGACCTGCGGGTCGCCGCGGTCGCCTCGCCCCACGTGGTCGGCGCGCGCCGGCCGATCGTCGTGGTGCCCGTCGCGCTGTGCGCCGATCTGCCCCGGCTGACCGCGGCGCTGGCCCACGAGCTGGCCCACGTGCGCCGCGCCGACGCCGCGGCGCGGGTCATCCAGCGCGTCGTCGCGTGCTTGTTCTTCTTCTGGCCGGTCGTGCACTGGATCAACCGCCGCCTCGACCTCGCGCGCGAGCAGGCGTGCGACGCCTACGCCGTGAGCCACGGGCCGCTCGACGCCGCCGCCTACGCGCGGCTGCTGATCGCGGTGGCCCGGCAGCACACGCCGGCGGCCGCGCTCGGCCTGGGCGGCAGCCAGCTGGCGCGCCGGGTCCACGCGCTGGCCCGCCCGCAGCCGGCCGGCGTCGGTGCGCTGGGCACGGTCGCGGTGCTCGCGTTCGCGACCATCGGGCTCACCTCCGCCGGCGCCGCGCGCGCCGAGGCCGCGCCCGGCGGCGACCGGGTGTGCGTGTTCACGCCCGAGCTCGCCGCCGAGATCCTGGTCAGCTACCCCGAGGCCGACAGCGACGGCGACGGCGCGCTCAGCCGCACCGAGGTGTGCGACTTCCAGATGGCGATGCGCCGGCGGTTCGTCGACGACGCGCTGGCCGACCTCCCGGTCGACGGCGTCGTGCGCGAGCGCCTGGCCGCGCGGATGCCGATGCGGTCGCTGCCGGCGTCGTTCATCGACGACGCGTCGCCGCTTGCCTCCGACCAGCTCTGCTGCAATTGTTCCGCGCCCGACGGTTCCACCCCGACGACGCAACCCTCCGGCCAGCCGGCCGAGTTCAACCCCGCCATCGCCACGTGTCCTAGAGGAGTCGATCCATGAAGAAGAGCCTACTGCCCGTTGCCCTCGCCGGCGCCGCCCTCGTCCTCGGTGCCTGCCAGCAGGACAACAAGGACGTCATCAAGAAGCTCGACGAGATCTCGAAGAAGCTCGACAAGATCCAGGCCACCGGCGTCGGCGGCGCGGCGCCGCAGCAGCGCCCGGCGCAGCGCCCCGGCCCGGACCCGACCAAGACCTACGGCTTCCCGGTCGACGATCTGCCCACGATCGGCAACCCGAACGCGCTCATCACCGTGGTCAAGGCCTACGAGTACGCGTGCCCGTTCTGCGAGAAGGTGCGCCCGACCGAGGATCAGCTGTTCAAGGACTACGGCGACAAGATCCGCATCGTCTACGCGCCGTTCGTCGTCCACCCGCAGATCGCGACGCTGCCGCAGCAGGCGGCGTGCGCCGGCTACAAGCAGGGCAAGTTCAAGGAGATGAACGACCTCCTGTGGGAGAAGGCGTTCAAGACCCGGCAGTTCGAGGCGGCCAACCTCGAGAACATCGCCAAGGAGGCGGGGCTCGACATGGGCAAGTACGCCGCCGACATGAAGGACGCGTGCCCGGCCTGGGTCAACGCCAAGCAGGCGATCGCCGGCAGCTTCGGCGTCGGCGCCACCCCGGCGTTCTTCATCAACGGCCGCTTCCTCTCGGGCGCGCAGCCGCTGCCCGCGTTCAAGCAGCTGATCGACGAGGAGCTCAAGAAGGCCGAGGCCGCGATCGCCAGCGGCGCGCCGGCCGGCTCGTTCTACAAGAGCGTGATCGTCGAGAAGGGCCTGAAGAAGATGTGAGCCCGCGGCGGCCCACGGCCGCTGCAGCGTGAGACGGCCCGCCTCCGCGCGGGCCGTCGCCGTTTTCGGCCCTGCGCGCGCCGGAGCCGGAGCCGGAGCCGGAGCAGCGGCCGGAGCCGGCGCCTTGCCCGCCCCGGTTTCTTCGTGTACACACTACACCTATGCACCTCGAGCTGAGCCCGACCGACGACGTCTTCGTCCTCACCGGCGCCGGCATCAGCGCCGAGAGCGGGGTCGCCACGTTCCGCGACGCCAACGGCCTGTGGGAGAACCACAGGGTCGAGGAGGTCGCGACCCCGGAGGCGTTCGCGACCCAGCCGGCGCTGGTGTGGCGCTTCTACGCGCAGCGCCGGGCCCAGGCCAAGACCGTCGCGCCCAACCCCGGCCACCGCGCGCTGGCGGCGCTCGAGGCGCGGCTGGGCGACCGCTACTTCCTGTGCACCCAGAACGTCGACCACCTGCACGAGGCCGCCGGCTCGACCCGGCTGGTGCACATGCACGGCGAGCTGTTCAAGTCGCGCTGCAGCGACCCGGCGTGCGATCGCGCGCCGTTCGTCGACGAGCGCAGCGACTTCAGCGACAGCCTGCCGCGCTGCGCGTGCGGCGAGCTCGAGCGGCCGCACATCGTGTGGTTCGGCGAGACGCCGTTCGAGATGCACGCCATCAAGCGCCGGATCCAGCGCGCGTCGGTGTTCCTGTGCGTCGGCACCTCGGGCGTGGTGTACCCAGCGGCCGGGCTGGTGGGCGAGATGGTCTACCGCAAGTCGATGGGCGAGCGGGTCCGCTCGATCTACGTCGGCCTCGAGCGCCCGGCCAACGCCGCGCAGTTCGACCAGATCGTGCTGGGCAAGGCCGGCGAGGTGCTGCCTGGGCTCCTGGCCGCGTGACCCGGTGAGGCCGGCCCAGCCGATCGCCGCGCGGCTGGCGTCTTTACCGCCGCGGCGGCCTCCCGCATGATGCGCGCCATGCGCAAGGAGTTTGCGATCACCACCGGCGGCCGCGAGGCCATCGTCGCCGTCGGCCGCCACCCCGACGGCAGCCTGGCGATCGAGATCGACGGCGTCGCGCGCGCGGTCGACGCCCGCGAGCTGCGGCCGGGCACGTGGTCGCTGGTCGTCGACGGCAAGAGCTTCGTGGTCGACCTCGACCCGCGGCGCGGCGCAGTGGCGGCCTCGGTCGGGATGGCCGAGGCGGTGCTGACCGTCGAGGACGCCCAGACCAAGCGGCTCAAGAGCGCGACCCACCGCGGCCCGGCGGCGCGCGGCGAGGAGGTGCGCGCGCCGATCGCCGGCAAGGTGGTCAAGGTGCTGTGCGCGGTCGGCGACGAGGTCGCGGCGGGGCAGCCGGTCGCGGTGCTCGAGGCGATGAAGATGGAGAACGAGATCGTCGCCGAGCGCGGCGGCACGTGCACCGACGTCGCGAAGGCCCCGGGCCAGTCGGTCGAGACCGGCGAGCGGCTGCTGACGCTGGCGTGACCGCGCGCGCGCGCCGGGCGCTACCCGCGCCTGGATTGCGGCGGCGTCGACCCGCGTGCTAAGCAGGCCCGGTCGTGCCCTTCCGCTCGTTCGCCGAGGTGTTCGCCGCCAAGCAGATCTTGGTGTGCGTCGGCTCCGGCGGCGTCGGCAAGACCACCACCTCGGCGGCGCTGGCGCTGGCCGCGGCCCGGGCCGGGAAGCGCACGCTGGTGATCACGATCGATCCGGCCAAGCGCCTGGCCAGCTCGCTGGGCCTGGCCGCGCTGGGCCACGACATCGCCGAGGTCGACCCCGCGGTGGTCGGCGCGGGCACCACCGGCGCCGGCGCGCTGTCGGCCATGATGCTCGATCAGAAGCGCGCCTTCGACGAGGTGGTCGAGGGCCACGCCCGGGATCCGGCCGCGGTGCAGCGCATCCTGGCCAACCCGGTCTACGCCCAGGTGTCGGGCTCGCTGGCGGGCAGCCAGGAGTACGCGGCGATGGCCAAGCTGCACGATCTCGACGCCACCGGGCGCTGGGATCTGATCGTCGTCGACACGCCGCCCACCGCCCACGCCCTCGACTTCCTCGAGGCCCCGGCCAAGCTGGCGGCGGCGATCGACTCGCCGGCGATCGAGTGGTTCCGCAAGCTGCAGGGCGGCGGCCGCTCGGGCTGGTCGCTCCTGGGCCGCTCGGGGTCGTTCGTGCTGGCGCGGCTGGCCAAGTTCGTCGGCTCGCAGTTCCTCGACGACCTCGGCGTGTTCTTCACCGAGTTCCACGACATCCTCGGCGGCTTCCGGCAGCGCGCCGAGGAGACCTACGCGCTGTTGCGCCAGGACAAGGTCGGGTTCGTGCTGGTGTCGTCGCCGGAGCCGATGGCGATGCGCGAGGCGCTGTTCTTCCACGAGCGGCTGGTGCGCTCGCAGATGCCGCTGGCCGGGTTCGTCGTCAACCGGGTCCACGGCCACCGGCCGGCGACCGCGACGGTGGCCGAGGTCGAGGCGCTGCTGGCCGCCGAGCCCGCGGTCGCGGCGCTGGGGCTGTCGGGCACCAGCCTGCGCATGAGCGCCGAGGCGCTGCACCGCGCCCACGGCGAGCAGGAGCTGCTGGCCACGGTCGACGACGACGCGCTCAAGCGGCTGCGCGCGGCGGCCGGCGCCGACGCGCTGATCGTCCAGGTGCCGCTGGCGCACCAGGACATCCACGATCTCGATCGGCTGATCGCGCTCGGGCAGACGCTCACGGCGCCGCCGACGCCGCGGTCGTAGCGCGCCACAGCTGCGCGTCGCGCCGCGCGCTCGGCAGCGCCCGCCAGGCGAAGTGGGCGTCGGCGCGCGCCGCCGGGAGGGGGAAGCGCAGGCCGTCGGCGTCGAGGAGGTACACCCGGGCCGCCCCGGCGGCGTGCGTCGGGTCGACGCCCCAGCCGTCGACCGGCACCGCCCGACAGCCGCTGTACCACGCGACCATCGGCGCCTCGGTCGCGTACACCACGCACGGATCGCCGCCGCGATCGCCCGCGATGACCCGCGCCGCCGCGACCGCCGGGGCGCGCGACGCCGCCAGCCGATCCAGGCGGATCAGCGTCCACGCCGCCATCGGCGCCGCCAGGCACGCGGTGACCGCGACCGCGATCCGCCAGCGCGGCGTCGCGGCGGCCAGCCAGCTCGAGCCCACCAGCACCAGCGCGGTCAGCGCGAAGGTGATGAACCGCGCCTCGCCGTGCACGCGCCACCCCAGCAGCGCGATCTGCCCGACGGCGGCCAGCAGCAAGAGGCGCCGCACGCGCGCCGCGTGCGCCAGCGGTCGCCGCCACGTGGCGAGGCCCACCACCAGCCCGAGCGCCGCGACGACGCCGACGCCGGGGCCGGCCAGGCGCACCGGCCAGGCCCGCAGGTAGAACACCAGGCCCTGGCCGGGGTAGGCGCGCCCGGCCCGGCGCTCGCCCTCGCGCAGCACGCCCAGCGTCGAGCCGGTGGTGGCGTGGCTCCACACCAGGAACGGCAGCAGCAGCGCCGCCGCGCACGCCGCGGCCTGCACCGTCGCCCTGCGCGCGGTCGGCACCAGCAACCACGCCCCCGCGAAGATCACCGCGACGGTCGGCGCCGACGCGTAGCGCACGTAGCACGCGGCGGCGGCCAGCGGCCCGGCCAGGTACCAGCGCGGGCGCTCGCTGGCCAGCGCCGCCACCAGGCCGAGCAGGCACAGCGCCGACGGCACATCGGACAGCACCTCGGCCGAGCGCCACGCGAACTCCGGGTTGGTCGCCTGCACCGCCATCGCCAGCGCCGCCGCCGCGGCGCCGAAGTGCCGGCGGGCGAAGGCGCCGATCAGCGCGAGGTAGCCCAGCCCGATCAGCGCGAACGGCACGCGCAGCGCCAGCTCGCCGCCGCCGGCCACCGCGCCCGGCGCCGTCACCACCGCCATCCCGATCGACCGGTGCAGCGGCAACGCCGCGCCGCCGTCGTCGATCAGCGCGCGGGCGCCGAGCGCGTAGACCGCCTCGTCGTGGCCGAGCGGCCGCGCCGGCAGCAGCGCGCACGCCGCCAGCAGCACGGCGTAGGCGATGGTCGCGGCGACCAGCGCCCGCGCGTGCCGCGGCGTGGCTACGGGCGCGCCGCCCACGCGATCGACCAGCGCCACGCGTCGGCCAGCGCCGCCGGCCAGCGGGTCAACGGCGCGCCGGTGACGATCGCGATGGTCCGCGCGCGGCGCTCCATCGCGGTGACGCGGCCCTGCCAGGTGATCCACACCATCCGATCGGGACCGTCGACGATGAGCGTGCCGGCCGCGAGGTGATCGACGGCGTGGCTGGCGGCGTCCCAGAACTCCAGCGCGTCGACGTCGGTGTCCCAGGTGGTCACCGCGGCGCCGACCGCGCGCCACGGCGCCGCGACCGCCGCGGCCGGGCCGCGCACGACGACGCGATCGCCGCCCCACCCGGCCATCGCGCGCGCCGCGACGTCGGCGTCGACGCCGTGGGCCAGCAGGAACTCGCGCCAGCCCTCCTCGCCCCACACCGAGCCGTCGATGGTCTGGGGATCGGGGGTGGCGGTGATGACGTCGGGGCGGGCGTCGGCGAAGTACAGCGCCGGGTGCAGCACCTGCTCGGTCGAGCGCGGCGGCCGCGCGAACGCGGCGTCGACCGCGGTCCACGGCCGGCCCTTGCGCAGCGCCGCGACGAACCCGACGCCGGCGCGGTAGGGGAACAGCATCGCCTCGCGCAGCGCGATCGGCGCCTGGTCGATGAGCTGGCTGCCGCCCTGCTCGACGTTCATGCCGGCGGTGAGCAGGCGGACCACCTCATCGTGATCCCACGGCGCGCCGTAGCCCTCGCCGGCCAGCCGGTACTCGATCATCAGCGCCATGCCGTCGCCCTCGACCAGCGCCTGCCGGGCCAGCGACGCGTCGCTGTCGTCCTTGGTCGCCTTCATCCACGCGGTCAGCCCGAAGTGCTGGTCCTGCAGCGCGTGGGTGATCTCGTGGGCCATCAGCATGTCGGCCCAGCCGTCGTCGGTGGACGGCTTGGCCGAGACGTACAGCTTGGCCTCGGCCGGATCGTAGAAGCCGGCGATCTGCTCGGTCAGCAGGTCGACCACCAGCTTGTCGACGTCGGTGGCCATCGGCACCAGGCCCCAGCGCTTGCCCACCGCGGCGTCGGCGGCGCGCTCGGCGGCCGACGCGTCCTCGTCCATGCGCAAGAGGATCCGGGCCCGCAGCCCGGCGTCGTCCATGACGCCCTTGGCGATCGTGCGCTTGATGGCGAGGCCGCGCAGCGTCGCGACCTTGGCGGCGATGTCGTCGGCGCGGGCCACCAGCTTGGCGGTCCAGGTCGGATCGTCGGCGCGGGCCGGACCGGCGGTGGCGAGCGCGCCGACGGCGGCGACGGCGAGGGCGACGCGGGGCCAGCGAGGCGGCATGCGCGTACCATAGCGCGCAGGCGCGCTACAGTCGCCGCGTGATGGAGCTCGAGCGTCTGTTCCGCCAGTTCGACGGCGCGTCGTTCGCGCAGCGCGCCCAGCTCGCGGCCGAGGCGGCGGCCGCGGCCACGCCCGCCGAGCTCGATCTCGCGCTGGCCGGGCTGACCCACGAGGCGGCGACGGTGCGGCTGGGCGTGATCGAGCTGATGCGCGCGGCCCAGCACCACGGCGCGGTGGCGCGCCTGCACGCCCACGCCCAGGCCCACGCCGGCGACGAGCGGGTGTTCGCGGTGCGCGCGCTGGCCGACCTGGCCCGCCCCGGCGACGAGTCCCTGCGGGCCGACGCCCTCGCCTGGGCCCGCGCCGGCGACGCGTTCGTCGCGGCCCACGGCGCGCGCCTGCTGGCCGCGCTGGGCCCCAGCGACGCGCCGGCGCGCGGCGGGCTGGCGCGCGCCGCCGAGGCGCTGTTCGCCGCGCCCCGCACCCGCGAGCGCATCGACCTGCTGGCGGCGATCGAGGCCCGCGGCCCGGCGGCGGTGGCGGCGATCGCGCGGCTGGCGCTGGCCAAGGGCCCGGGCGATCTGGTGGCGCTGGTGGCGCGCGCGCTGATCCGCCACGCGGCGGCGTTGCCCGAGCCGGCCACGCTCGTGCCGCTGCTCGAGGCCGCGCGCCGGCGGGTCGGCGGCGAGCCGACCGCGGTGGTGGCCCTCGACGACGCGGCGCTGGCGCTGGGCGGCCTGGACCAGGTGGCCCGGCTGGTGGCCCGGCTGGGCGAGCTGACGCCGCCCACCGTCGAGGCGCTGGCCGCGCTCCTGGCCGCGCAGCCGCCGGCGACGATCGCGCTGCACGCCCCGGGCTTGATCGCGGCGCTGAGCGGCCGGCCGGCGCTGTGGTCGGTGCTGGGGCCACCGCTGGCGCTCGCGGCGCCGGCGCTGCGGGCCAGCGCCGCGGCCGAGCTGCGGCCGTGCGTCGACCGGGTCATCGCCGAGCTGCGCGCGGGCCGCGCGCTGTCGCCGATCACCGTGGTCAGCGCGGCCCGCGCGCTGGCGGCGCTGGCCCAGCCGGGCGAGCCGCTGCCGACCCACCTGCGGCGCGCCCTCGAGGCGGTGCCGGCGCTGGCCGCGGCCCAGGCGCTGGTGGCGCTGTGCGCGCGGCTGGCGACCGAGGCCGCGGCCCACGCGCTGGTCGCGGTGACCCGCGATCCGCTGCCCGAGGCCGCCGCCGCGGCGACCGCCGCGATCGCCGCGTGGCGCTCGCCGTGGGTCGAGCTGACCGCCGGCCCGCCGCCGGTGATCGCGCCGCGCTACGTCGACGCCGACGGCGCCGCGCTGACCCGCACCGACGAGCGGCTGCTCGCGGGCGCGGTCGAGTACGCGCTGGGCCCCGACGGCGCGCCGGCGCGCGTCGACGCCACCGCCCACGGCGCCTGCCTGTGCTGCGCGCCGCCCCGGGTGCTGGCCCGCCCGCGCGGCGCCGGGCTGCGCTGCCCGGCGACCTGGGTGCCGTACCTGCGCGACGGCGCGCAGGTGATCCGCGAGGACGCGCACCCGTTCGGCCGCTGCCGGCGCTGCGACTCGGATCGCCCGCGGGTGCGCGAGGGCGAGCGCACGGTGTGCCTGAGCTGCGGCGACGGCCGCGCGGTCGTCGCGCCGCCGCCCGGCCTGCCCAACGTGCCGGTGGCGGTCGACGCCCAGGCGCTGCCGACGCCACCGACCTTGGCCGAGTTCGCGCTGGTCAGCCCGACCATCCGCGCGGCGATGGGCGCCAACGTGTTCGTGCGGGCCCACGACGGCGACGCCAGCTACAACGCGTCGGGCATCGTGATCGCGCGCGACGGCGATCACGTCGCGATCCTCACCAACCGCCACGTCGTCGAGAGCGACGATCAGGCGCGGCTGTGCCGGCTCGAGGCGATGACCGTCGCCGGCGAGGTCCGCGAGCTGCGCACGGTGTGGCGGGCGGCGCGCGGCGTCGACCTGGCGTTGATCGAGGGCCGGGTCGGCGACGCCGATCACCTGGCGGTGATGCCGCTGGGCGCCGGCGGCGCGCTGGTCGGCGCCCACGTGTTCGCGATCGGCAACCCGCTGGGGCTGCCGTGGAGCTACTCGACCGGCACGCTGTCGGCGATCCGCGACTGGACCACGCGCGAGGGCCTGCCGGTGCGGGTGCTGCAGACCGACACCAGCATCTCGCCCGGGTCGAGCGGCGGCGGGCTGTGGCACGTCGACGGCCACCTGCTCGGCGTGATCTCGTTCGGCCACCAGGGCGGTCACGGCAGCCCGGTGCAGTTCGCGCTGTCGGTGGCGGCGGTGCGTGACGCCTTCGCGCGCGACGACGTGCGCTGGCGCGGCCGGCGGCTCGCCGAGCTGACCTGACGCGCGGGCCGGCGTGACGAGCTGGGCTTTCGCGGTAGGCTGCCCCGCCTTGCCGTCCGTCCGCGATCTCGCCCGCGCCGCCGAGCGCGGCCCGCTGCTCGTCACCGGCGCCACCGCGCCCTACGCGGCGTACCTGGCCACCGCGCTGGCCGCCGCGCGGCCGCTGGTGGTGGTGGTGCCCAGCGACGCCGCGGCCCGGACGTTCGTCGACGATCTCGCGCTGTTCGGCGGCGCGGCGACGGTCTTGCCCGAGCCCGACGGCGCGGCCTACGCCGAGCTGGCCGCCGATCGCGCCGCCGACGCCGCGCGGCTGGCGGTGCTGTACGCGCTGATCGGCGGCGGGCCCGCCGCGCCGCGCACCGTCGTCGTCAGCGGCGCCGCGCTGATCAAGAAGACCCTGCCGCCGGCCGAGCTGGCGGCGCGCGCGATCGAGCTGGCCAAGGGCGCGACGATCGATCGCGACGCCACCGCGACCCGGCTGCTCGAGTGCGGCTTCGCGCGGGCGCCGGTGGTCGACGACACCGGCACGTTCGCGGTGCGTGGCTCGGTCATCGACGTCGGCGCGCCCGGGCTGCCGTACCCGGCGCGGATCGAGCTGTTCGGCGACGAGATCGAGTCGATCCGGCTGTTCGATCCGTCGTCGCAGCGCACGCTGCGCGAGGTCGCGCGGCTCGCGCTGTTCCCGATCCGCACCGCGGTGCCGTCGTCGAGCCACGACTGGAAGGCGGCGATCCGCGCGCTGGCCGACGACAGCCAGCACCCGTCGTCGGCGACCCGCCGGCTGATCGAGCAGCTGGCCACCGGCGACGCGATCGGCGTCGACGTCTACGCGCCCGCGTTCCACGCGGCGCTGGCGCCGGTGGCCGACTACCTGCCGGCCGACGCCACCTGGCTGTGGTGGGACCCCGACGCCACGCTGGCGGCGATCGACGGCGAGCTGGCCGGCGCCGAGGCCGGCTACGCCGAGCGCCGCGCCCACAAGCAGCTGGCGTTCCCGCCGGCGGCGCACTACGTCGGGCGCGCCGCGGTGGTGGCGCAGCTGGCCGGCCAGCCGCGCCGGGTGGTGCTGCCGGCGCTGACGATGCTCGACGATCCGCGCGGCGTCGGCGCCGACGTGGTCGCGGTGGCGATCGATCCGCTGGCCCGGCTGCGCACCGAGCTCGAGCGGGCCCGGGTCCAGCACGACGATCACCTGGCCGATCCGCTGACCAAGGCGATCGGCGCGGCCCGCGCCGACGGCGCCACCACGGTGCTGATCGCCGCCGACACCGCGCAGCGCGCCGAGCGGCTGCACGGCCTGCTCGAGGGTCACGGCGTGGCCGCCGATCGGCTCGATCGGGTCGAGCTCGGGGGCACCGGCGCCGTGACCCAGCTGGTGGTGGCGCCGCTGTCGCAGAGCTTCGCCAGCGCCGCCGACGGCCTCCTGGCGATCGCCGCCGGCGACGTCTTCGGCAAGAAGCACCACGCGCCGCGCCAGCAGTCGGCCAGCAAGCGGGCCAAGGACGCGCTGCTCGGCGGCGTCGGCGACTTCGCGCAGCTGGCGCCCGGCGACTTCCTGGTCCACCAGCTCCACGGCGTCGGCCGCTACCGCGGCCTGGCCAAGCTGCCGCTGGGCGGCACCGCGATCGACTTCCTGCAGCTCGAGTACGACGGCGGCACGCTGTACCTGCCGGTGTTCCGCCTCGGCGAGGTCCAGCGCTACGTCGGCGCCGAGGGCCACGGCCCGCGGCTCGACAAGCTGGGCGGCGTCACCTGGGACAAGGCCAAGGGCAAGGTGTCGCGGCAGGTGGCGGCGCTGGCCGAGGAGCTGCTGCAGGTCTACGCCCAGCGCGCCGCGCTGCCCGGCCACCGCTTCCCGCCGCCCGACGACCTGTTCCGCGACTTCGAGGCCGCGTTCCCGTACGAGGAGACGCCCGATCAGGAGGCCGCGATCGCCGCGACGCTCGAGGACATGGAGAGCGCCAAGGCGATGGACCGGCTGGTGTGCGGCGACGTCGGCTACGGCAAGACCGAGGTCGCGCTGCGGGCGATCATGAAGTGCGCGCTGGCCGGCAAGCAGGCGCTGCTGTTGGCGCCGACGACGATCCTGGTCGAGCAGCACGCGCGCACGATGACCGAGCGCTTCGCGTCGTGGCCGGTCGGCGTCGGCAAGCTGTCGCGGTTCCAGACCAAGACCGAGCAGCTCGCGACCCTGCGGGCGCTGGCCGACGGCACGCTCGACGTCGTCGTCGGCACCCACCGCGCGCTGTCGCCCGACGTGCGGTGGAAGGACCTCGGGCTGGTGGTCATCGACGAGGAGCAGCGGTTCGGCGTCGCCCACAAGGAGCGGCTCAAGAAGCTGCGGGCCCACGTCGACGTGCTGACGCTGACCGCCACGCCGATCCCGCGCACGCTGCACCTGGCGATGACCGGCATGCGCGACCTGTCGATCATCGCCACGCCGCCGGCCGATCGCCGCGCGGTGCGGACGTTCGTCGCCCAGGTCGACGCCGCGCTGATCAAGGGCGCGATCGAGGCCGAGCTGGCCCGCGGCGGCCAGATCTACTTCGTCACCCGCCACATCGACGGCGCCGGCCCGCCGGATCCGGGGCGCGGCAAGGAGGCCCGGGTCGACCTGTCGCTCAAGGAGTGGGCGACGCTGCTGGGCACGCTGGTGCCGCGAGCGCGGATCGGCGTGGCCCACGGCGGGCTGGGCGCCGAGGCGCTCGAGGACGTGATGGTCAAGTTCGTCGGCGGCGAGCTCGACGTCCTGGTCGCCACCACGATCGTCGAGAGCGGCCTCGACATCCCGCGCGCCAACACGCTGTTCGTCGCCCGCGCCGACGCGTTCGGGCTGTCGCAGCTGTACCAGCTGCGCGGCCGGGTCGGCCGCTCCAGCGCGCGGGCCTACTGCTACCTGCTGGTGCCGCCGCCCGAGCAGCTCACCGACGAGGCCCGGCGCCGGCTCGAGGCGCTGCAGCGGTTCACCGAGCTGGGCGCCGGCTTCCAGATCGCCTCGGCCGACCTCGAGATCCGCGGCGGCGGCGAGCTGCTCGGCGCCAAGCAGTCGGGCTCGATCGCCGCGGTCGGCTTCGATCAGTACGTGCGCATGCTGGAGACCGCGGTGGCCGAGCTGCGCGGCGAGCCGATCCACCACCCGGTCGATCCCGAGCTCACGGTCGACGTGCCCGGCTACATCCCCGACGACTACGTGCCCGATCCCGGCCAGCGCCTCGACCTGTACAAGCGGCTGTCTGCGATCGAGGACGAGGACGAGTGCCGGGCGCTGCTCGACGAGATCGCCGACCGGTTCGGCCCGGTGCCGGGCGAGACGATCCTGCTGGCCGACCTGATGATCGTGAAGGCGCTGGCCCGGCGGCTCGACGCCACCGCGATCGAGCTGACCCGGGCCCGGCTGGCGATCGCGCTGGGCCCGTCGACCCCGGTCGACGCCACCCGGCTGCCCCGGGGCTGGCGCCTCGATCGCGACGGCCGGCTGCACGCGGTGTGGGGCGCCGAGGAGGGCAAGAGCCCGACGGCGGCGGCCCGGTCGCGCTTGCAGGCGCTGGGGGCGCGTGCTACCTGACTAACGAATTCCGTATTGCTGAAAGGCAGTTATGCGCACTCGCCGGCTCCTGCCCGCCCTCAACCTCGCCCTCGTCGCCGGCGCCCTCTGGTCCCTCGGGTCGCTGGGCTGCGAGTCCAAGGGCGCGTCGCACAAGAAGGTGACGGTCGGGGGCGGCGGCGCGACGACGCAGTCGACCGGCGACCTGTCGACCGTGCTGGCGACCGTCGACGGCGTGGTCATCACGGTCGGCGAGTTCCAGGAGCGCCTCAACCGCCAGTCGCCGTACATCCGCGCCCGCTACACCTCGGTCGACCAGAAGAAGGAGTTCCTCGACAGCCTGGTGCGGTTCGAGGTGCTGGCCGCCGAGGCCGCCAAGCGTGGGTTCGACAAGGATCCCGAGGTCATCCGCACCGCCAAGCAGGTGATGATCCAGAAGCTCCTGCGCGACGAGTTCGAGACCAAGGTCACCCCCGAGTCGATCACCGACGCCGAGGTGCGTGCTTACTACGACGCGCACGCCGACGAGTTCATGAAGCCCGAGGAGGTGCGCGCCTCGGCGATCGTCGTGAAGTCGCGGGCCCAGGCCGAGCGCGTCGCCGGCGAGGCCGCCGGCGAGGCCGGCAAGACCAACAAGGGCTTCCGCGACCTGGTGTCGGCCTACACCGTCAACGACGAGCAGAAGCTGCGCGGCGGCGACCTGCGCTACCTGTCGACCGCGACCAAGGACGTGCCCAAGCCGGTGATCGACGCGGCGTTCGCGCTGGCCAACACCGGCGACGTGTCGGGCGTGGTCGACGCCGGCGACGGCACGTTCTGGGTGCTCAAGCAGACCGGCCGGCGCAAGGCGCTGACCCGCTCGCTCGACGACGCCGCGCAGACGATCCGCAACAAGCTGTACCGCGACAAGCGCCTCGACACCCAGAAGACCTTCGTCGAGGGCCTGCGCAACGCCGCCAAGGTCGAGATCCTCGAGGACAACCTGGCCAAGGTCCGGGTCGACACCTCGCTCGAGGGCGGCGATCCCCACGGCGAGGCCGCCCCCCTGCCCGACCTGACCCAGCCCCTGCCGCCGCCGACCACGCCGATGCCGGTGCCGCCGCCGCTGGCCCCGACGCCGGCCCCCGCGCCCGGGTCGGCCAAGCCGCCGGCCGGCAAGTAGGCAACCGATCGTGCCCCGCCCGACTCCAAGCTCCAGAGTGTCCATGCGCATCCGCCTCCTCGCCCTGGCCGTCCCGCTCCTGGCCCTCGCCGGCCCCGCTGCCGCTCAGCCCAGCGACGGCGCGCCCGCCGCCCGGCCCCGCCCGACCTACGTGGTCGATCGCGTCATCGCGGTGGTCAACGACGAGATCATCCTCGACAGCGAGCTGGCGGTGCAGCTGACGCCGTACGAGCCGGACCTCGAGGGCATCGACGATCCCAAGGAGCGCGCCCGCCGCAAGGACAAGCTCCGGGCCCAGGTGCTGGACGAGATGATCGCCGAGCAGCTGATCATCGAGGCCGCCGCCGCGGCGCGCCTCGAGGAGATCACCTCCAAGGAGGTCGATCAGATCATCGCCGACACCAAGAGCGACAACAAGCTCGACGACGCGACCTTCCAGCAGGCGCTGGCGGCCCAGGGCGTGACGCTGGCGCAGTACCGCCAGAACGTGAAGCGCCAGCTGACCCGCGTGCGCGCGATGAAGATGCTGGTGGCGCCCAAGGTCAACATCACCGACGAGGAGGTCCGCGCGCAGTACGACCAGATGGTGCGCCGCTCGGACGCGGTGTCCCAGGTGCGCCTGGCCCACATCCAGCTGACGCTGCCCGAGCGCCCGACCGACGCCGAGGTCGCCGCCGCCCGCGCCAAGGCCGGCGACATCGTCGCCCGGGTCCGGGCCGGCGAGGAGTTCGGCAAGCTGGCCGCCGAGTTCTCCGACGACGCCAACACCAAGACCGCGGGCGGCGAGCTGGGCTGGATCGAGCGCGGCACGCTGGACCCCGCCTGGGAGCAGGTCGTGTTCGCCCTCGATCCCAAGGAGGTCGCGGGCCCGGTCGCCGGCCCCCGCGGCCTCGAGGTGTTCTACGTCACCGAGGTCAAGCGCACCGAGATGAAGCCCTTCGACAAGATGAAGGATCAGATCAAGGGCGAGCTGCAGCAGCGCAACATGCAGAAGCAGACCACGACCTGGATCGAAGAGCTGCGCAAGAAGGCGTACATCGAAGTGAAGCTGTAGGGCGCGGGGACGGGGACGGGGACGGGATCCTGACCGGTTCCGGATCCAGCGATGGGCACCGCGCCCCACGTGGAAGATAGGCACCGCGTCCCACGTGGAAGATGGCGCCGCGTCCCACGTGGCAGATAGCGCCGCGTCCCACGTGGAAAATAGGCGCCGCGTCCCACGTGGAAGATAGGCGCCGCGTCCCACGTGGAAGATGGCGCCGCGTCCCACGTGGACGATGGGCACCGCGTCCCACGTGGAAGATAGGCGCCGCGTCCCACGTGGAAGTTAGGCGCCGCGTCCCACGTGGAAGATAGGCGCCGCGTCCCACGTGGAAGATGGCGCCGCGTCCCACGTGGAAGATGGTGCCGCGTCCCACGTGGACGATAGCGCCGCGTCCCACGTGGAAGTTAGGCGCCGCGTCCCACGTGGAAGATAGGCACCGCGTCCCACGTGGAAGATGGGCACCGCGTCCCACGTGGAAGATGGGCACTGCGTCCCACGTGGGGCGATCCGACGGTCCCTACGTCGGCGCGCAGGTCTTGCAAGGATACGTGTTGCACACCAGGCACAAGACCTGGCTGCAGCCGCGGCACACGACCGAGCAGTCGCCGCACAGCCGGTGGCCGGCGGGGCACGTGGCGGTCCGCGCGCCGAGCAGGATGTGGCAGTTCTGGCAGCGGGTGACGACCGCCTCGGGGGACGCGGCAGGCGGCGCGAACGGCGACGGCGCGGCCGCCGGCGCCCGGGGCCCCGCGAACGGCGCTGGCGCGGCCACGGGCGGCGCGAACGGCGCTGGCGCGGCCATGGGCGCCGCGAACGGCGACGGCGCGGCCACCGGCGGCGCGAACGGCGACGGCGCGACCGCTACCGGCGCAGCCGCCGGCGGGCTCGGCGCCGCGGCGCACGCGGCGCACGCGCGCATGCCGCACGACAGGCAGATCAGCGCGCCGCACGTCTTGCACGGGATCGTGCAGTCGGGACACATGCGGTGCTGCTTGCCGCAGGTGACCATCGGCTGCGCCTGCGACCCGCAGTTCGAGCAGGCCTGGGCCGCGGCGACGGCGGGCGGCGCCGCCGGCTCGGCCGACAGGTCGAGGAAGAACTCCTCGCGATCGATCGGCAGCTGATCGCGGTGCTCGTCGACCCACTGCGCGGCGCGGCCGTTGAGCGGGCTCTTGGTGTTGTAGCTCTGGAACGCCAGGATCTCGCCGACCCGCTGGATCAGGTGCTCGATCGGCTCACCCGCGGTCCAGTCGTCGCCGATGCACACCGCGTGCGGCGCGATGTTGGGGTGGAACACCGGCGTCAGCATGCGGAACAGCGGCGCGTCGCGCGGGTAGCCGCGCGGCATCGACACTTCGAGCCAGTGGTCGGTCGCGGTCTCGATGGCGTCGCCCTTCTCGCGCAGCGACTTCACCGTGAGCCGGATGCGGTAGCGCTCGGGCGGGTTGCCGACGACCCCCTCGATGTCGATCCGCGGGTGCAGGCGCGCCAGGCGGCGCAGGGCCTCGTAGTCGGCCTTGAGCCGACGCAGTCGCACGTTGTCCATGGTCACGGTCTCTCTGCGGCGGGGGTCATCGGCGTACCGTCGTCGAGCTGATCGATCCGGCCGGCGGCGATGGCGTCGACCAGCGCGCGCATCGTGTCCGACGGCAGGCTGATGCCCTCGGCGGCCTGGCCCGGCCGCATCCGGGTCCAGGTGTTGAGCCCGACCAGCTGGCCGCGGGCGTCGAACAGCCCGCTGCCGCTGTCGCCGGGGATCACCGGCAGGTCGGTATACAGCAGCTCGTAGACGCCGGCCGGCGTGTCGTGGCGCTCGCGGCGCAACAGCTGGCCGTCGTGGACCATCCAGCCGTTGCGGTACGGGTTGGGCACGAACGTGACCTTGCTGCCCTCGGTCAGCGCCGCGGCGTCCGGCGAGATCACCACCGGCGCCGGCGGGTCGGTGATCGGCAGCTCGATCAGCACCACGTCGAGCGGCGGCGGCGCGGCCCAGCGCACCCGGGCCTTGCCCTCGCGGCCGTCGGACAGCTGCACCCACACCGGCTGCGCGTCCTTGGCGTGGCGCGGCGCGCCGACCGCCGCGTACGGCATCGCGACGTGGCTGCAGGTCACCACCCAGGCGCGGCTGGGATCGGCGGCGATGATCGCCCCGGTGCCCATGGCCAGGCCGCGGGCGTCGCCGTCCTTGTCGGGCGCCAGCACCACCACCGTCGCGGCCAGGATGCGGTCGACCGTCGAGCTGACCGGCAGCGCCACCCGCGGCGGCATCGACGTGTACGCGCCGCCGAAGCCGCCGGTGCCCCACCAGTGCAGCCCGCCCAGCGCCAGCGCCGCGGCGCCGGCGACGATCGCCAGCGCGTGGCTGACGATCAGCGGCGTGCGGCGGAAGTTGCGGTGCTTGCGCAGCCGCACCAGCGCGACCACGCCGACCACCAGCGCCAGCAGCCCGAGCAGCGTGGTCCGTCGCGCGCTCGCATGCAGATCGTCGATCAGCGCGCGCAGCGGCCCGAGCTCGCGCGCCGACAGCAGATCGCGCAGCGACCACGCGGCCAGCCCGGCCAGGCCCAGGGTCACCGCCAGCGGCCACCACGCGATCACCCGCCGCCACAGCGGCAGGCCCGCGGCCTCGCCGGCGCGGCGCTGGACCGCCTCGTCGATCGCGACGCGGTCGATGCGCAGCGGCTCGGCGCTGTTGGCGCTCCACGCCTGCTGGCTCTTGCACGACGCGCACGGCTCGCCGGGCAGGAGCTTGACCTTGCCCTGCTGGCCGCAGGCGATGCACACCGTCGACGTCGCCACCGGCGCCGGGGCGCGGCGGAACCACCGCTTCTTGGGCGGCGGCTGGCTCGGCGGCGCGGCGGCGGTCACGTCAGGCCCCCAGCGTGATGGCGAGGATCAGCACCAGGTAGCAGCCGCCGATCGCCGCGCTGCCGTAGCCCATGGCCAGGTAGGTGCCGCCGGTGGCCTGCATCTGCTTGCGCTTCTTGTAGGCGTAGACGCCGGCGATCGGCCCGACGACCGGCGCGGTGAACCCGATGAGCGAGAAGATGAACATCCAGATCAGCGCGGTGCGCGAGGTCTTCACCGCGCGCTCCTTCTCGATCCAGGCGTTGTACTCGGCGCGGGTCATCGGGTCGGCCCACGGGAACCGCGCGCCGCACCCGCACACCAGCATGCTGGCGCCGATGTGGCCGCCGCACGACGGGCACTCCTTGGCGTCGCCCCAGCCGGCGCCGACCACCACCGGCACCGGCGGCTTCTGCGCCACCGCGGCGCGCTTGCACCCGTACGAGCCGCAGCCGCCGATCTCGTCCCAGCAGGACAGGTGGTACTCGACCTGGCAGTCGGGACAGGACTTGGGCGCCTCGCCCTCGGCGATGACCGTGTAGCAGATGGAGCAACGAGCCATGGCTAGCTACCTCCGCGCCGCGCGGGCGCACGGACAGGGATCACGGGGTGTTCCCCAGGCGGAGCATCATCAGGATCACGAACGCGACCAGATCCAGGATGCCCAGCACCATGCCGGCGGTGGCGTACCCGCCGCCGCCGTACATCGGGTTCATCGCGATCTCGCGCTTGGCCGAGCTGGACCGAGAGATGGCCAGCGGCCCGAACACGACGCCGCAGATCAAGAGCCCGATGATGCCGAACACCATCGACTGCACCGCGCCCGGCGCGTTGGTCTTGGGCCCGTGGTAGATGCCGTCGGGGCTGGTGATGACCCGGCAGTACGGGCACATCGGATCGAAGTCGCGGATGACGTTGCGGCAGCTGCGGCAGTGGACCATCCCCGGTGGCAGCGGCGGCGGCGCCGCGGGCGTCGCGTAGACCGGCGCGTCCATGCGCCGGAGCGGCGCGTTGACGCAGCCCTTGGTGGCGCACCCGCCGTAGCTGGTCCAGCACCGCGCGTGGTGGTTGGCCTCGCACGCCGTGCAGATCGACGCGTCGTCGGCGAGCTTGAGCGCGGTCTTGCACGCGATGCAGGTCTGCCCCTCGAGCTTGAGGTTGACCTTCAGGTTCCGTGACGCTTCCATGGCTGCTCCTTACCCCTGCGGTTCGCGCTTCTGGCGCTCTTCGAAGTCGACGATGGTGGCGCCGATCGTGATCTGGTCGCCCGAGACCAGGCGTTTGCGACGCACCTTGGTGCCGCCGACGGAGGTGCCCATGCGGCTGCCCATGTCCTCGATCTCGTAGGTGGTGCCGACCCGGTGCACGGACGCGTGGGTTGGGTCGATGTCGGCGTCCTTGTACAGGTAGACGTCCGACGACGGCGCGTTGCCGATCAGCGTGGGCGTCTTGTAGAGGATGAACGACTTGCCGGCCAGCGGCCCGGTGCGCACCCGCAGCCACGCGTCGCGGGCCAGCCGCTCGACGAGCGCCACGAACAGGCCGATCGCGATGCCGACCGCCAGCAGGCCGACCAGCCGCGACGCGGCGCCGTCGACGAACAGCGACGACTTGGAGAAGCGGTCGATGGGATCGAAGAACAGCCCGCCGACCGCCCCGCCGAGCGCGCCGCCCAGCACCGAGTTGCGCAGCTGGGCCTTGGTCGCGCGCACCAGGTTCATGCCCAGGCCGGTGGCCGCCCCGACGCACGCCCACGCGGCGCTGCGGCAGGCGGCCATCACGAAGAACGTCCAGCCGCTGACGTCGCGGATCGTCACGAACTCGCCGGCGTGGCGCTCCAGCTCGCCGCGCATCGCCAGGTTGGACACCTGCATGATCATCCCGGCCGGGAGGTACGCCAACGTCGCGAACAGGCCGGCCAGGAACGCGCCGAGCAGCGACCGCTCGATCATCCGCAGCCAGTTGCGGGTGGTGATGCCCTCCGCGAACAGCAGGCCGAACGCCAGGAGCGCGGCGGTCATCGGGAACAGCACCACCAGCGGCCACCACGGCCGGTCGCTCGAGCCGAAGGTGTCCTGGCGCGAGGTCGGCCGGATCGCCACCGCGACCACCTGCCCGCCCTCGGCCTGGGTCGCGACCTCGATCGTGTCGCCGCGCTCGATCTCGTCGACGCTGGTGAACGCCGGCTGGCCGTCGCTGCCGCGCTCGAACCGGACGCCGCCGGGCACCACGTAGACGGTCTCGCTGCCGATCGTCAGCGTGATCACGCCATCGCGGGCGGCGAACGGATCGGTGTCGATGATGCTGACCGGGCCGCCGACCGTGGGCACCTCCTCGATCTTGGGCTCGAGGAACAGCCACACCGCCAGCGTCATCACCACCGCGGCGAGCGGCAGGTGGAACAGGCTGTTGAGCAACAGCCGCCGGACCGGCGACACCGGCAGGGTGTCGGCGACGACGCGCTCGCGGCCGGCGTGCTCGCGCGCGAGCGCCTGGTCGACCTCGGGCGCGAACAGCTCGGCGCGATCGATACGGATCTTCTCGTCGCTCATCGCGACCCTCCATCCGGGCGTGAGCCTGGCACTGTAGCACCGGCGGGCCCGGCCGCCGGGGTCGACGGGAGCGGCGCGGCCGGGGTCACCGTCGGCGCTGGCGTCGGGGTCGGCGTCGGGGTCGGCGTCGGCGGCACCACGTCCCGCGGGGTCGGCCGCGGCGTCGGCGGCACCAGGTCGGCCGGCGACGGCACCGCCGGCACCACGGTGGCGGGTGCGTCGGCCAGCCGCGCGCCGGGGGCGAGCTCTTGCAGCTGCTTGGCGTAGCGCCCGCGGTTGCCGGGATCGAGGCTGGCCGCGGTGTCGAGCAGGCGCTTGACCCGCGCGGGGTCGGCCTTGCCCACCTGCGTCGCCAGCTCGGCGTAGAGCGTGCCGATGCCGGCCCGCTGGCGCGCCACGTCGCGCGCCAGGTCGACCCGCAGGTCGCCGTTCTGCTGGGTGTACGCGGTGATCTGCGCCAGCAGCGCCTCGGCCATCTGCCGCTCGGTCAGCACCTGCATCAGCCGCGCCTTCACCTGGCGCAGCCGGTCGATCGTGGCCGCCGGATCGGCGGGCGTGCCGGGCGCCGCGCCCGGCGGACCGGCCAGCGCCGCGATCGCCTGGTCGAGCTGATCGACCGCGATCGCGACCGGCGCCTGCACCGCGCGATCGTTGACCGCGTCGCGCAGGATCGCCGTCAGATCGTTGTCGATCGACGCGATCGCCAGCTGGCTGCCCTCGGCGCGGGCCTTGAGCAGCTCGAGCTGCATCCGGCCGACCGCGTCGTTGGCGCGCGACGAGCCCATCCAGTGGCCGACGAAGCCGGCCACCATCACCAGCACCAGCGCGACGAGCACGAAGGTGGTCAGCGTGCCGAGGCGCTCGTCGTCGTGGGCGTCGCGATCACGATCGCGATCACTGTCGCGATCGCGATCGCCGCGGTCGTCGCGGCGGTCGCGGGCCTTGGCCTTGTCGTCGTCCTTCTCGGGCCGCGCGGTGGTGCGGTTGCCGTCCCAGGTGTGCTCGCGGTCGCCGATGACGTAGCGGCGCAGGCGCCAGGTCTCGTTGTCGCGCCAGGCGAACACGCCGTGCTCGCGGGTCTTGGGGTCGTAGACCAGCGCCACCTGGAACGGCAGGTTGAAGAAGCTCTTGTGGATGAACTGATCGCGGTCCGACAGGAACACGCCGAAGCCAGGGTGGGTGTGGTACCAGCCGACCACCTTCTTGCCGGCGAACTTGGTGTCCATCTCCTTGTGGATGTGGTCCCAGGTCGCGTGGGTGAAGGTCAGCTCGGCGCCCTTCTCGTCGGCGTGCAGCGCGTCGATCGTGGCCTCGATCGACAGGTACGGGCCGCGCTCGTCGACGAGCACCTCGCCGACCAGGACGCCGCCGATCTCGCGGCTGGTGTCCTTGCCGCCGCGCTCGACCGCGCGGTCGAAGGCGGCCTCGGCGATGTACACCGTCAGCTCCTGCGCGACCGCCGGCCGCGCCTTCTTCTTGAGATCGGCCTTGTCGATCGCCCGCACGTCGAGAGAGCTCATGTTGCGTTCCCCTGGGGCCGCGCGGCCCCCGCCAGTGGCCCCAGCACGCGGGCCGCATCGCCATCGAACCACCACGCCTGCTGCGCCTCGAGCCCGGCCCGCGCCACCACCACGTCCCAGGGCGGCAGGCCGAGGTCGGCCGGTGTCTGCGCCAGATCGACGTCGCCGTCGCGGCTGATCGACGACGCGATCTCGACCACCCGGTGGGCGCGGCACGCCGGGCACGCCGCGTCGGACTCGCGCACCGCCCCCAGCACCGCGCGCCCCGGCGAGGCGTGGCCGCAGGCGGGGCAGGTCAGCCGCACGATCACGTCGCGCGAAAGATCGAGGCAGGCGCCCGGCCCGAGCGCCGCCTCGGCGCGCTCGAGCAGCGCGGCCAGCGTGACGTCGGCGGTGCCGACGCCCAGCGGCACCAGCCCGCCGAGGTGCTCGTGGCCGGGGCAGTCGGGCCGGCGCGGGTAGCTGACCCGGCTCACCTCGCTCCACAGCCCGTCGACGTGCAGGCCCTCGCCGCGCAACGTCGGCTGGCCGTGGACCAGCTTGATCGCCTCCTCGACCTGCATCGCGCCGATGATCGACGCCGCGACCGCCGAGGTCGGCACGTGGCCGCGGGCAACCGCGGCCCGGGCCAGGAGCGCGCACGAGCGCCGCTCGGCCAGCAGCTTGCGGTCGGTGGCGTTCATCGTGCACTCGTAGCAAGCGCCGACCGCCGGCTCGAACACCCGCACCACGCCGGCCAGCCCCTCGATGGCGCCGTCGACCCAGGCCTTGCCGACCCGGGCGCACGCGCTGTTGATGAACACCCGCGCCTCGCGGTTGTCGACCGCGCCGATCACCACGTCGGCCCAGGCGAACGCGCCGAGGCCGGCCGCGACCAGGATGTTGCCGGCGATCGCGTGGGCGCGGACGTCGGGGTTGATGTCCCGCATGCGGGCCACCGCGACCGTGGCCTTGGGCTGGCCCTCGTCGGCCTGCCGGAACAGCACCGTCCGCGACAGGTTCGAGCGCTCGATCGTGTCGGGGTCGAACACCAGCGTGTCGCCGCACCCGATCAACGCCAGCAGCTTCAAGATCTCGTTGCCGAGCGCGCCGGCGCCGATCACCAGCACCCGGGTCCGCGCCACCCGCGCCTGATCCCACCACGGGATCAACGCCTGGCGGTGGTAGCGATCGTCCTTCGCCGCGTCGGCGAGGAGCTCGTCGGAGATCCGCACGGCGCTAGCGCCGCGCGCCGGCAGTGATCTCGGGCTGGATGCGCACCACGTCGCCCGGCTCGACCTTCTGCATCGACAGGGTTTGATCGTCGATGAGCTGCACGCCCAACCGACGGTGGTGGAACTTGTAGCTCATCAGCTGGCCATCCGGCGCGTGCTTCGGCAGGTGCAGCTTGTCGGCCAGCACCATCAAGATGCGCTCGACGGCCACGTCGTCCGGAACTTCGACGTTCAACCGGCGGTTGCCGGTGGCGTCCCACACTTCGAGGTTGATATCGCCCACGACAAGTCTCCTCCCCCGGATCTTTCGACGAATCGGGCCCCCGCTGTCTAGTGCGAGTTGGCCATGCCGTCGAGCCTTTTTTTGCGATTGATGCATGCGCCGTACGCCAACTGACTGATCTCGCTCGGCGCGCGCCGCTCCCGCCGCCCGCCGTGGCCGGGATCCGCAGCGGCCCAACCGGCGCCCCCCGGTCGATCGAGCAGGCCCGGAACCCTTTCGTCTCGCGCGCGGCGTCTTACAATCGAGCCAGTGAGCGACAACCGCCGCAGCGCCACGCGTCACCCGGTCGATCTCCCGTGCACCGTGCGCGACGACACCACCCGCGAGGCGCGGATCATCAACCTGTCGGTCGGCGGCGCGCTGATCACCCACCCGCGGGTGCCGATGGGGCACCGCCTGCACCTCACCTTCTTCGTGCCGACGATGGCCGAGGCCATCGCGATCGGCGCGGTCGTCCGCTGGTGCACCGACCTCGAGATCGGCGTGCAGTTCGACGGCCTGCGCCCCAAGGACGTATGGGCGCTGTCCAAGTACTTCGAGTCGCTGTAGCCGGCGCGCTGGCGATCGCGCTGGCCGCCGGGCCGGCGCGCGCCGCGCCGGTGGTGGTGGTGGTCGACCCGCGCCCGGCGACCACGCCGGCCGACGCCGCCGCGCTGCGCGACGCGTTCGCGGCGGCGGCGCTCGCGCCGATCGACGGCGCGCGCGCGCAGGCCTGGGCCGGCCGCGGCGACGACGACCTCGCGCTCGACGCGGCGCTGGCCGAGGCCCAGGACGGCTTCGGGCAGCTCGACTGCGGACGCGCCCGGCCGTGGGCCGAGGCCGCGGCGCTGCTGGCGGCGGCGCGCACCGCCGCCGGCGTCGACGAGCGCGCCCGGGCCAGCCGCGCGTGGACCTACCTGCTCCTGTGCGCCGATCGCGACGGCGATCGGCCCGCGGCGCGCCACGCCGCCGATCGGGTGCGGGCGCTGGGCGGCAACCCGGCGGTGACCGCCGACGTCTGGGCCCGCTACCCCGAGATCGACGCGGCGATCGATCGCGACATCGTGGCGATCACCGTGACCGGCCCGGCCGGCGCGGTCGTGACGCTGGACGATCAGCCGATCGGCGCGGCGCCGGCCACCGCGTTCGCCCACGCCGGCCGCCACCTGCTGGCGGCGCCAGGCGGCGCCACCTGGATCACCGTGCAGGGCAAGCCGCTCACCGTCGAGGTGCCGGCGCTGCCGCCGCGCGATCCGGCGATCGCGGCGATCGCCGCGCTGGTCGCCGAGGCCGGCAGCGGCGTCGAGGCCACCCGGGCCGCGGCGATCGCGCTGGCCGCCGACGTCGAGCTGGTGGCGGTGCTCGAGGCCGACGGCCGGGTCGCGCTGTGGCAGCGGCGACGCTCGACGACCGTCGCGGTCGGCCGCGGCAGCGCCGCCGAGATGGTGGCGGCCGCCGGCCGCGCCCAGGCCGCCGCCCACGAGCGCGCGCCCGATCCGACGTTGCCGCTGGTGCGCGAGCCGCGGACCAAGGCCAAGCCCGACCGCGACCCGACCCGCTGGTGGGTCTACGCCGCGATCGGCGGCGCGCTGGTCGCGGGCGCCGCGGCGATCTACGCCGCCGACGCCGGCGACGATCACCAGCGCTTCGAGCTGAGCTTCCCATGACCGGCCGGCGGCGCGCGGCGATCGCGGCGCTGGCGCTGGCGCTGGTGATCGCGCTGGCCGGCGACGCCGCGGCGACCCCGCGCTGGGGCGTGGTGATCGATCGCGGCCCGCTGCGGGTGTCGGCCGAGGCCGGCCTCGATCGCGACGCGCGCCGGGTCGCCGATCGCGCCGAGCGGTCGCTGACCCGCATCACCGCCGACCTGCCCGACCTGCCGCGGCCGGCGGTGATCGACGTGCGCATCGTCCGCGACAGCGCCGATCTGGCCGACGCCGCGCCCGAGGGCCGCGGCGCGCCGCGCTGGGCCGCCGGCGTGGCCTACCCCGACGTGGGCGTGGTGGTGCTGGCGCTCGGCCGCGGCGGCCAGCGCTTCGACGTCGACAAGACGCTCGATCACGAGCTGGCCCACCTGGCGCTGGGCGCGGCGGTGCCGGGCGCGCCGCGCTGGCTGCACGAGGGCTTCGCCTGGCAGCACGCCGAGGATCTCGACGCCGCGCGCATCGAGACGCTGGCCGGCATGGCGTGGTTCGGCTCGGTGATCCCGATCGAGGAGCTGGAGTACGGCTTCCCCGCGGCCGAGGCGCCGGCGTCGCGCGCCTACGCCGAGAGCTACGACTTCGTCGGCTACCTGGCCCACCGCGGCCGCTACGCCGACCGCGACGACGACGGCAACCGCTACGCGTTCCAGGACTTCCTGCGCGAGCTGGGCCATGGCAAGTCGATGGACGAGGCCGCGCGCGCCGCGTTCGGCGCCGATCTGCAGGAGCTGTTCGGCGAGTGGAAGGCCGACCTGTCGCGGCGCTACCTGCTGATCCCGGCGACGGTGTTCGCGACCGGGCTGTGGCTCCTGGCCGCGCTGCTGTTGATGATCGGTTGGTGGCGGCGCCGCCGGCGCGCGCGCGCCACGCTCGCGCAGTGGGCCGCCGCCGAGGCGGCCGCCGACGCCGCCCGGACCGCGGTGCAGGCGCCGCCGGCCGCCCCGCCGTGGGGCGAGCCCGATCCGCTCGGCGAGCCCGACCGCGGCGACGACCGCGGCGACGACCGCGGCGACGACGATCCGCCGCCGCGCTGGATCAACTAAGGCGTCGCGCGCGCTAGTCCGCGGGCAGCACGATCGCGAACTCGGCCCCGCCGTCGGGGTGGTTGCGCACCTGCGCGTCGCCGCCGTGGGCCCGCGCGATGCCGCGCACGATCGCCAGCCCCAGCCCGGCCCCGCCGCGGCGATCGCGGCCCTGCCAGTAGCGATCGAAGAGGTGCGGCAGGGCGTCGGGTGCGATCCCCGGGCCGCGATCGCGCACCGTCAGCGCGACGCCGGCGCCATCGCGGCGCGCGCCGAGCTCGATGATCGGCGTGCCGCGGGCGTGGCGGAGAGCGTTGCCGATCAGGTTGGCGATCGCCTGCCCCAGCCGGTCGCGGTCGCCGCGCAGCGCCACCAGCCCGTCCTCGATCACGACCAGCAGCGCGGTGCCGTCCTGGTGGGCCACCAGCTCGTGCTCGTGGGCCACGTGGCGCAGCATCGGCGCGACGTCGAACGACCGCGCCTCGACTTGCAGGCCGCGCACCTCGAGCTGGTGGGCGAACAGCAGATCGCGGATCAGCCGCTCGGCGCGATCGACCGAGCGCTGGGCGGCGTCGATGATCCGCTCGCGGGTCGGCGGGTCGAGCGCGAGGTCGCGCAGGCCGTCGAGGGCGACGCCGATCGCGCTGAGCGGCCCGCGCATGTCGTGCGAGACGATCGCCAGCACGTCCTCGCGCGCCTGCGCCGCCCGCTCGGCGCTGCGCCGCGCGACCACCTCGGCGGTGACGTCGTCGATCACCAGCACCGCGACCCGCCGGTCGGCCAGCGCGATCGTCGTCGCGGCGATCCGCACCTCGCGATCGCCGTGGGCGACCGCGGCGGGCGCCACCGCGGCCCCGGTCGCGCTGGCCGCCGCGAGCACCTGGCGGGCCAGCGCCACCGCCGGCGCGGCGGCCCCGGTCGACAGCCGGGCGCCCCGCGGGCCGACCACGACCTCGGCCGGATCGTTGGCCACCAGCACGCGATCGGCGTCGGCGTCGAACACCGCCACGCCGGTCGGCAGGTGGGTCACGACCGCGTGCAGCAGCTGGCGCTCGAGCGCGAGCGCGTCGCGATCACGCCGGGCCTCTTGCTCGGCGCGCCCCAGCCGCACCACGGCGCGCAGCCGGCGCGCCAGCCGCGCCGGCGACAGCTCCAGCTTCGACAAGAAGTCGCAGGCGCCAGCGGCGACGCCGGCCGCCCCGACCTCGTCGTCCGGGCCGGTGACGCACAGGATCGGCGTCGGCAGCGCGGCGGCCCGGATGCGCACGATCACCTCGACCGCGGTCTCGCCCGGCAGGTGGTGATCGAGGATCACGCAGTCGTAGGCGACGGCGACGAGCCGCGCGACCACGTCGCGGGCGTGGTCGACCTCGTCGATCGCGCCGGGCACGGCCGCGGCGATCAGGTGGCGTCGGATCGCCGTCCGATCGACCTCGTCGTCGTCGATCACCAGCAGGCGCAGCGGCGTGTCGAACGCGAACGGGCTCATGGCCGCAGCCCCGACGCGAGCGTGTCCATGGTTGCGGGGAGCTACAAGCCTTGTGCCAACCACCGCCCCTCGCCACGCCGCCCCGCGCTGCCCTGCCCGGGCGCCGCCGCGCGCTGTGGCGCCAGCGCACACCTGCAGGCGGTCAGGCCTCGGCGATGGGCTCTTCGAGCCGCCGGTACAGCGAGCGGCGGTCCATGCCCAGCACCTTGGCCGCCTGGGTCTTGTTGCCGCCGCACGCGTCGAGCACGCGGCGCACGTAGCGCCGCTCCATCTCGGCCATCGTCACCAGCTCGGCGGGATCGTCGCCGGTGATCACCAGCCGCGCGCTGTGGTGATCGCGGATCTTGGTCGGTAGATCGTCGACGCCGATCTCCGACACCTGCGCCAGCGCGACCGCGCGCTCGATCCCGTTCTCGAGCTCGCGCACGTTGCCCGGCCAATCGTAGTCGAGCAGCTTGCGCGCCGCCTCGGGCGAGATCGACGTCACCGCCTTGCCGGTGCGCTCGCCGATGCGCCGGAGGAAGTGGTGGGCCAGGAGCAAGACGTCGCTGCCGCGGGCGCGCAGCGGCGGGACCTCGAGGGTCACGACGTTGACGCGGTAGTACAGGTCCTGGCGGAAGCGCCCCTCCTCGACCTCGGTCTCGAGATCGCGGTTGGTGGCGCACACGACGCGGGCGACGAACGGCACCTCATCGTCGCCACCGACCGGGCGCACGGTGCGCTCCTGCAGCACGCGCAGCAGCTTGACCTGCATCTCGGGCGGCATCTCGCCCAGCTCGTCGAGGAAGATCGTGCCGGCGCCGGCCTGCACGAACAGCCCGGGCCGGTCGCGGCGGGCGTCGGTGAACGCGCCCTTGACGTGCCCGAACAGCTCGCTCTCGAGCAGGTTGGCCGGCACCGCGCCGCAGTTGACCGCGACGAACGGCTCGGCCTGGCGCGGGCCGAGATCGTGGATCGCGCGCGCCACCAGCTCCTTGCCGGTGCCGCTCTCGCCGGTGATCAGCACCATCGCGTCGCCGTCGGCGACCCGGTTGACCAGCTCGCTGACGGCGCGGATCGGCGCGCTGTCGCCGATGATGCCGGCCACCGGTCGCACCGCGGCCAGCGCCTGGCGCAGCCGGCGCACCTCGCCGCGGGCCCGCCGGTGCTCGACGGCGCGGGTCACGGCCAGCTCGACCGCGTCGGCGTTGACCGGCTTGGTGACGAAGTCCCACGCGCCGGCGCGCAGCGCCGCGACCGCGGTGGTGACGTCGGCCTGGCCGGTGATCATGACCACCGGCACCTCGGGGTGCGCGGCGCGGACCTGCTCGCACAGCTCGATGCCCGACAGCCCGGCCATCCGGACGTCGGTGATGACCGCGTCCCACTCGCCGTCGGCCAGCGCCGCCAGCGCCGCCTCGGGGCGATCGAACAGCACGGCGCCGTGGCCGCGGCGCGTGAGGAGCCCGCGCAGCAGCTCGCCCTCGTCCCGGTCGTCCTCGACGAGCATGACCCGTGACACCATCGCCTGGCACCCTAGCACGGCGCGCCGTCGACGCCGCCCGCCGACCGGCCGCGCTCACACCGAGCGCGACACGAAGACGAAGTCGCTGGGCGGCTCGAAGCGGTAGCCGTCCTCGGTGACGCGGATGATCTCGGCGCCGTCCTCGCCGAGCAGGCGGCGGATGCGCATGATGTTGGTGAACAGCGCGGCATCGTGACGCAGCGGGTGGTACGCGACGTTCCACACCGACTGCACGATGTCCTCCTTGGAGAAGGTCTTGCCCGGCGCGGCGGCGAACAGGAACAGCAGCTTCTTGAGCAGGCTGCGCCGCCGCAGATCGGCCAGCTCGGTGCCGCGCCGCCAGATCGTCTCGCGCACGCCGTCGACCGCCAGCGTGCGGGCCGGCAGGCGCAGCACCTCGGGGTCGGCGTCGGCCAGCTCGCCGATCGCGCCGGTGGCGTCGACGACGCGGAACGGCCGCACCGCGGTCAGGCCGAGATCGGTCAAGAGGCGCTGGGCGGCGTCGAGCGCCTGCGGCGTCATCGCCGCCGCGGCGCCGCTGGCCGCGCCCGAGTCGAGGTCGGTGCCGGCGAGGCTGTCGAGGGCGGTGGTCGCGGCCAGGCGCTCGACCGGCAGGCCGGCCCGCTGCGCCAGCTCGAGCGCGTCGCGCGCGTAGATCGCGGCGGCCGCGGGATCGTCGTCGTCGCGGGCCAGCGACGCCAGCGCGAGCAGCGCGTGGCAGCGCGGGCGCACCAGCCCGGCGGCGGCGGCCTCGCGCGCGGCGCGGCTGGCCTGGGCCCGGGCCCCGGCGCGCTCGCCCTTGGCCAGCTCGAGGCGGCAGCCGATCACCAGCGCCTCGGCGAGATCGGCGGCGCGCCCGGCCCGCTCGGCGGCGGCGGCGACCCGGCGCGACGCCGCCAGCGCGCGGCCGATGTCGCCGGCCACGGTCGCGACCCGCGCCTCGCACAGATCGCGGGCCAGCTCGTCGTCGGCCGGCGTCACGTCGCGCGCGGCGTCGATCGCGCCGGCGCGCTGCCCGGCGGCGGCGCGGGCCTCGGCGGCCAGCTGCGCGGCGCGCACCCGGGCCCGGGCCGGCAGCGCCGTCGAGCCGGCCAGGCGATCGAGCACCGGCCGCGCGCGGTCGAGGCGCACCTCGGCGAGATCGACCGCGGCCAGCAGCAGCTCGGCGCGCTCGGCCAGCGCGGTGAGGCGGGCCCGGGTCAGCGGCCCGCGCGCGGCCTGGGCCAGCTCGGCGGCCCGGGCGATGTCGCCGCGGCCCAGCTCGAGGTCGGCGGTGTCGAGCTCGGCCTTGAGCGCGCCCAGCTCGTCGCCGCGGGCCCGGCGCGCGCGGACCAGCCCGTTGCTGCGGGCGATCGCGCCTTCGCGATCGCCGCGCAGCACGTCGAGCGCGATCCGGCTGGCGGCGATCTCCTCGGCCACCGCGACCGCGTCGAGGCTGCCGGCGCGAGCGCGCACGTCGTCGAGCGCGGCCCGGGCCTCGGCCAGCCGGCCCTCGAGCGCCAGCGACGTGACGCGCCGGGCCTCGATGACGATCGCCAGCTCCTCGCTGGCCGGCCCGGCGGCCAGCGCGCCGGCGGCGCGGGTCAGCGCGGCGCGCACCGCGGACGGCTGCGCGTCGTGATCCTCGACGGCGGCCAGCGCCACCAGCAGCCCCGCCCGGGCCTCGGCGCCGACCGGCTCGTGCAGCGTGTCCTCGACGCGGGCCCGGGCCGACGCCGCGTCGCCGCGCGCCAGATCCAGCTCCACCAGCCGGGCGATCGCGCGGGCCCGCTCGAGCTG
Source organism: Myxococcales bacterium (assembly GCA_016707895.1). Classification (GTDB taxonomy): domain Bacteria; phylum Myxococcota_A; class Polyangia; order Haliangiales; family Haliangiaceae; genus UBA2376. The sequence goes on from JADJGV010000013.1 coordinate 238,102, forward strand.
CGCGTCGGCGAGGATCGGCGACGCCGCCACCAGCGCCTCGAGCCCGGCGGCGGCGGCGTCGACGTCGAGCGCGGCCAGCTGCAGCTCGGCCACCAGCACCGGGCGCACGCCGGTGGCGCCGGCGGCGATCCGCTCGGCGGCCTCGGCGACCCGGCCGGCGCGCGCCGCCAGCTCGACCTGCAGCGCGGCCAGCCCGGGCGCCGCGTGGGCGCCGATCGCGGCGATCACCGACTCCAGCTCGCCGCCGGCGCCGCGGCGGGCCGCGGCCGCGGCCTCGCGCTCGATCATCGCCACCGCGGCGGCGACGTCGCCCGCGGCCAGCCAGTGCAGCGCCGCCTCGCGGACCCGATCGACGTGATCGAGCGCGCCGACCGCGGCGCCGGCGCGGGCCCCGGGCGCCAGCAGCTCGGCCGCGGCCCGCTCGAGCGCGGTGCGCTCGCCGACCTCGAGCGCGCCCAGCACCTGGCTCTCGGACTGCTCGTGGATCCACACCCGGCCGGCGGCGTCGCCGTCGACCAGCTGCCGCGCGACCAGCTCGGCCAGCGCGGCCTCGAGATCGACCGCCGGCGCCAGCGCGGCGATCGCGGCCGGCTCGACCGGCGTGCGCAGCACCGCCAGCGCCGCGACCGTTGCCCGCGCCGCCGGGGACAGCGCGGCCAGGCTCCAGGCGTCGGCGCCGAACCGCGCGCGCGCGTACTCGCCGCGCAGCGCCAGCGGCAACCCGCGCGTGCGCAAGCGCGCCGGGCCGACCGCGCCGGCCGCCCCGCCGCGCAGCTCGAGCTCGGCCCACAGCGCGGCCGCGCCGGCGTCGTCGAGGCCGCCCAGCTCGAGGTCCGTGTGGTCGAGGTCGGGCGGGACCTGCGGCCGCTCGCGGGCCAGCACCAAGAGCCGGCCCAGCGCGCCCGGCGGCGGCGTCAGGTCGGCGATCAGCCGCGCCGCCTCGTCGGCGACGACGTGGTGCAGATCGTCGAGCACCAGCAGCCGCACCTCCGACGCGAGCAGCTCGGTGGCGCCGCCCGGCGCGCAGCGCAGCCGCCGCTCGGCCCGGGCCCGCACCGCCGCGGCCCGCTCGCCGGGGTAGCAGGCGACCACCGTGGCCTCGACCTCGAGGGCCGCGGCCAGCCGCTCGGCCAGCACGGTCTTGCCGGCCCCCGGCGGCCCGTGGACGATCGCCACCGGCGCGATCGTCAGGGATTCCCGCAGCGCCGCCAGCTCGGACTCGCGGCCGACGAACAGCGGGACCGCCGCGGCGATCCGCGCGGGAGGCTTCAGGGTCGCGCGACGACGGGACATCGGGCGGTCGTGTCGCAAGGCGCGTGCCCGCCCAGCCGCGCGGCGCGATCGCCGCAACCGCGTGACTTCGGTCGGCGGGCTCACGATCCCCCCAGGCGACTGAGACGATCGCGCCTCGACCGCGACCGGCGCCGGGGTGTTTTGCCCCGCCCCGGGACGTCGCAGGTCAGGGCCCCGGCGGCCCCTACTTCGCGGCCAGCGCCAGCAGGGCGTCGACCGCCGCCGACAGCGGCACCGCGGTGGCGCTCGGCTGCTGCAAGAACGCGTCGATGCCGGGCATCCGCGCCACCGCCTGGTCGAGCGCGCGATCGCCGCCCGGCTTGTAGGCGCCCACCGCCAGCAGGTCGCGGTGCTCCTCGTGGATCGCCAGGTGGCGGCGCACCACCGCCGCCGCCGCTTGCTGGGCGGGGGTGGCCAGCGCCGGGAACGCCCGCGACACGCTGCCGACGACGTCGATCGGCGGGAAGTGGCCGCGCCCGGCGAGGCGGCGATCGAGCACCAGGTGGCCGTCGAGGATGCCGCGCACCTCGTCGGCGATCGGCTCGTCGAGGTCGTTGCCCGCGACCAGCACGGTGTAGATCGCGGTGATGCTGCCGACCGGCGCGGTGCCGGCGCGCTCGCACAGCCGCGGCAGCAGCGCGAACACGCTCGGCGGGTAGCCGTGGCGCGCCGGCGGCTCGCCCACCGACAGCCCGACCTCGCGCTGGGCCCGCGCCACCCGGGTCAGCGAGTCGACCAGGAGCAGCACGTCCTGGCCCTGATCGCGGAAGTGCTCGGCGACCGCGGTGGCGGTGAACGCGGCCCGCACCCGGCACAGGCTGGGCGCGTCGCTCTCGGCGCACACCACGACGGTGCGCCCGCGCGCCGGGCCCAGCTTCTCGAGCCAGTCGCCCAGCTCGCGGCCGCGCTCGCCGACCAGCCCGAGCACGATCACGTCGGCCTCGGCCGAGCGCGCGATCTGCGCCAGCAGCGTCGACTTGCCGACGCCGGCGGCGGCGAACAGCCCGACCCGCTGGCCGCGGCCCAGCGTGCACAGCCCGTCGATCGCGCGCACGCCGGTCGACAGCGGCCGCGCGATCGGCCGCCGCGCCACCGCCGCCGGCGCCGGTCGATCCAGCGGCCACGGCGCCGCCGCGACCGGCCCGCCGTCGAGCGGCTGGCCGACGCCGTCGATCACCCGACCCAGGAGCGCCGGCCCGCACGGGAACGTCAGCGGCCCGCCGGTGGCGATCACTGCCGCGCCCGGGCCGACGCCGGCCAGCTCGCCCAGCGGCATCAGCACGACGGTGTCATCGCTGAAGCCGACCACCTCGGCCTGCAGGCGCGCGGTGGCGCCGGTCCACGCCGCCCGCTCGATCGCGACCACCTCGCCGACGGTGACGCCCGGGCAGCGGGCGCGCACGGTGAGCCCGGTCAGCTCGGTGACCTGGCCGCCGGCGGCGGGCAGCCCGGCCAGCGCCCGCACCCGGGCGGCCTCGGCGCGCGCGGCGTCGGCCTCGGCGCGGGCCCGGGCCAGGTCGCGGGCGGCGTCGGCGCGCGCCGTCGCCAGCTCGCCGCGCACCCGCTCGGCCTCGGCCGCCGCGGCGGCGCGCACCGCCCGCGCCTCGACCTCGGCGTCGAAGACCTGGCCGTCGAGGATCCGCACGGTCACGGCCCGACGCTACCATGGTCGATCGCGCGGCGGATCTCGACCGCGTCGACGCCGTCGGCGCCGTCGGCGAACCGCCCGCGCAGCTCGGCGAGCACCGTCTGGCCCAGCGCCCGCGGCAGCCGCTGGGCCAGCTGCCGATCGAGATCGCCGGCCCGCCGCACCGCGGGCGCCAGCGCCCGCGCGCCGACCGCCAGCGCCGCCAGCGGATCGCTCCAGCCCAGGCCGCCGGTGCGCGCCGCCGCCGCGCGCCGGCTGCCGAGCTGCGCCGCCGCCGCGTCGCCCAGCGTCTTGACCGCCGCCACCTCGCCGCTGAGCTCGCCGCCCCACGGCAGCCGCCGCGCCACCGCCGCCTGCTCGAGCGCGCTGGCGCCGGCGATCGCGTGGGCCAGCTGGCGACGGCCGATCGCGATCAGCGTGCGCGACAGCGCGCGCGCCGGCAGCCGCGGCAGCTCGGCCAGCGTCCGCGCCGGGCCCGGCTCGGGCATCGGCGCGAGGTGGCCCAGGCAGCGCTGCGCCAGCCACACCGCCGCCGGGTCCTCGCGATCGCTCAGCACGATCGCGCGGGCGGCGACGTCGAGCTCGGCGCAGGCGTCGTCGAGCCAGCTGGGATCGCAGTGGCGCCAGCCGTGCGGCCGGGCCGCCGCGACCGCCGCCCGATCGAGCGGCGCGCCGGCGTCGAGCAGCGCCCGCGCCGCCGCGGCGTCGTCGCTGGCCAGGTGGGCGAGCGCCGCGACCCGATCGCCCGCGCGCGCGGCGATCGCCAGCGCCAGCGCCACCTGCGCCGGCGGCGCGGTCACGCCACGCCGGTCTCGGCCCGCCGCCGCCGCCGCGCCGGCCGCAGCTTGTAGCGCAGCAGCCGCCCGCCCGGGCCCCGCGGCAGCGCGTCGACGAACTCGATCCACCGCGGGTACTTGTAGGGGGCCAGCGTCTGCTTGACGAACTCGCGCAGCTCGGCCTCGAGCGCCGGCGTCGCCTGGTGGCCGACGTTGACCACCACGAACGCCAGCGGCTTGAGCAGGCCGTCCTCGTCGTCGACGCCGATCACCGCCGCCTCCCACACCGCGTCGTGGGAGATCAGCGCGCGCTCGACCTCGCTGGGCGCGACCCACTTGCCGCCGACCTTGAACAGGTCGTCGGTGCGGCCGCAGTGGTGGAACACGCCCTTGCCGTCGACCAGGAAGCGATCGCGCGTGGTCAGCCAGCCGTCGAGATCCACCGCCGGCGTGTCGAGGCCGGTCCAGTAGCCGGTGCACATCGACGGCGCCCGCACCTGCAGCGTGCCGATCTCGTCGGGCCCGACCGGGCGGCCGTCGTCGTCGACCACCCGGGCCTCGATGCCGGCCAGCGGCCGGCCGCACGCGCCCGGCCGCGCGTCGTCGGCGGCGATGCCGGCCAGCGCCAGCTGCAGGACCTCGGTGATGCCGTAGCCGACCTCGACGTCGGCGCCCAGCGCCGCGCGGATGCGCGGGATCAGCTTGTCGGGCATGCCCTCGCCGCCGGCGATCGCGCGCTTGACGCCGGTCAGCGGCGGCGGCGCGCCCGTGGCCACCACGTCGCGGGCCAGCTGGCCGTAGATCGACGGGGTGGTGAGGAAGTAGTCGGGCGCGAACGCCGCGATCGCCGCCAGCAGCGTCCGCGAGTGCGGCTGCACCGGCAGGAGCAGCGCGCGGGCCCCAGCCAGCAGCGGGAACAGCAGGCCGGCGCCCAGCCCGAACGCCGACGACAGCCGCGCCACCGCGAACACCCGCTGGCCGGCGGTGAGCCCGAGGTAGTTGACCGCGAACGACTCGGACGCCGCCACCACGCTGGCGTGATCGTGGCGCACGCCGTGGGCCTCGTCGGCGAACCCGGCCGAGTACAGGAGCAGCGCCGGGTCGCCGGGCGCCACCGCCATCGCCGCGGCCGGCGTGGCCGCCGCGCACAGCGCCTGGGCGTCGCGCTCGCCGGCGGCGCGCGGGTGGAAGCACACCACGTCGCGCAGCGCCGGCAGGTGGCCGCGGATCGCGTCGAGCGCCGGCTCGAGCTCGCCGTCGACCACCGCCACCACCGCGCCGGCGTGGCCCAGCGACTCGCGCAGATCGTCGGGGCGGGCCAGCTCGGACAGCGGCACCGCGACCGCGCCGATGCGGATCACGCCGAGGATCGTGGCCGCGGCCTCGAGCGTGTCGCGCATCAGGATCGCGACCCGCTCGCCCTTGCCGACGCCCAGCGCCGCCAGCGCCCCGCCCATCCGCGCGACCTGATCGGTCAAGACGCGGTAGGTCCACGCGCGGTCGCCCTCGCACAGCGCCACCTCGTCGCCGCGGCCGTGCGCCAGGTTGGCGTCGAGGAGGCGGGCGGTGAGGTTGTGGTGGCGCTCGGCCATGGCGCATCCTAGCAGAGCGCCCGCGACCGCGCGCGGACCCGCGCGGCGGTGATCGCCGCTTCGCGCTACCAGCCGATGAGCGCGCGCGCGTACCACCAGCGCTGGTGCCGCCGCTGGAACCGCGGCAGCTCGCCGTACAGCGCGCGGCCGGCGGCCCGCTCGCGGCGCGCCCCGGCGGCGTCGCCCTGCCGGGCCCGGGCTCGGGCCCGCTTGACGTGGCCCTCGACGCTCGAGCTGTTGACGGCCTGGAACCGCGCCAGCGCGGCGTCGGCCTCGGCCCACTGCCCGACCGCCGCCAGCGCGTCGGCCCGCGCCATCCACGGCGCGCCGTAGCGGAACTTCGGCGACCGCTCGCCGATCGCCGCGAAGCTGGTCGCGGCCTCGGCGTGGCGCCCGGCCAGCGCCTGGGCCTGACCCTCGAGCAGCTGCAGCTCGAGATCGTCGGGCTCGCGGGCGCGCGCCGCGGCCAGGTGTGGCAGCGCGCGGGCCGGCCGCCGCTTGTCGATCCAGATCGCCGCCAGCTCGCGCCGCGCCACCGCGTTGGCCGGGTTGACCCGCACCTGCGCCTCGAGCGCGCGGGTGCGCCGGGCGTGGCGCAGCCACTGGATCGGATCGGGCAGCCACGGCCGCGCCGCGACGCCCAGCACCACCACCGCCAGCACCGCGGGGTGCGCGGTGACGATCGCGATCAGCACCGGCACCACCATCCAGATCAGGTAGTAGCTGCCCCACGCGCCGCCGACACCGCCGGCCACGCCGCGGCCGCCGCCGGTCTGGCGGAACAGGTAGCCGCCGATCACGATCACCAGCAACAGCGTGAGCGTCGACCGCACCATCATCGCGTCGGCCGCGGCCCGCCGCGGCGCCGGCGGCGGCACGTCGTAGCGATCCTCGGGCGGCTCGTCGGGCGCCTCGTCGATCCCCACCGCCGGTGGCGCGGTCGCGGCCGGCGGCGCGCTCGCGGCCGGCGGCGCGCGCTCCGCGGTCGGCGCGGGTTGCGCGCCCGCGAGCCCCGCCCGCCCCACCAGCCCCAGCACGCACAGCGACGCGATGACCCAGGCCCGCATGGCGCGGCATCCTCGACGATCATCCGCCCGGCCGCAAGCGGCGCGCCGCGCCGCCTACAAGAGCGGCGACAGCAGCCGGGCGCTGGCCTGCCCCAGCCGCCGCCGGAACGACTGCCGCGCGAGGTCGGCGGCCGACACCGGCCGGGCCGCCGCCAGATCGTCGACGAACGCCCGCGCCAGCTGGTCGGTCAGCGCCCCGCCGTAGACCAGCGCCGCCAGCTCGAAGTTGAGCCGGAAGCTGCGGTTGTCGAGGTTGGCGGTCGCGACGATCGCCAGATCGTCGTCGACCACCATCGTCTTGGCGTGGATGAAGCGCGGCTCGTACTCGTAGATCTTCACGCCGGCGGCGAGCAGCTCGCCGAAGTAGCTGCGCGCCGCCAGATCGACGATCGCGCTGTCGCCGCGCTTGGGCACCAGCACCCGCACGTCGACCCGGGCCAGCGCGGCCACCGCCAGCGCGGTCATGATCGCGTCGTCGGGGATGAAGTACGGCGTCGTGATCCACAGCCGCTGGCGGGCCGCGGTGATCGCCGCGAAGTAGGTCTTGTACACCGCGTAGGCCGGATCGTCGGGGCCCGAGCCGACCACCTGCACCGCGTCGTGCGCGCCGAGCTGCCGCAGATCCTCGACCGGGAAGTACGCGGTGTCGAGCGTCGGCAGCGTGCCGCGGGCGTAGGCCCAGTCCTCGAGGAACGCCCGCTGCAGCGCCGCCACCGCCGGCCCGGCGAAGCCGAGGTGGGTGTCGCGCCAGTAGCCGGGGCCGAACTCGGCCGAGTGGGCGTCGGCGACGTTCATGCCGCCGGTGAACCCGACCACGCCGTCGCACACGACGATCTTGCGGTGGGTCCGGAAGTCGGCGCGGCGGCGCCGCCAGAACTTGAACGTGATCGGGTTGAACCAGGCGAACTGCACGCCGGCCTCGCGCAGCGGCCGCCGCCACCCGCGCTTGAGCCCGGCCGCGCCGGTGGCGTCGACCACCAGCCGCACCTCGACGCCGGCCCGGGCCTTGGCGATCAACAGGTCGCGCAGCCGGGTGCCGATGCCGTCGGGCTCCCAGATGTAGTACTCGACGTGGACGTGGTGCTGCGCCGCCTCGATCGCCGCGCCGATCGCGCGGTAGGCGCTCTCGCCGTCGAAGAACGGCCGGATGTCGCGGGCCGGCAGCGGCGGCGCCTCGCCCAGCCCCATCGGGATCAAGGACAGCCGCGCGTGATCGGGCGCGCTGGAGCGGGCCTCGGCGAGGCCGGCCATCGCCGCCCGCACCGCGTCTCGGCTGGTGGCGCGGCGCAGCTTCTTGCGGCTGAGCCGCTGCGGGCCGATCAGCCAGTAGACGATGAACCCGACGACCGGCAAGAGCGCCAGGGCGAACAGCCACGCCAGCGTCGCCGTCGCCGACCGCCGCTGCATGATGATCACCGCCCCGGCCACGAGGATCCACCCCAGCTCGGCCAGCGTCAGCAACAGCGGCAGCGACACGCCGACAGCGTACATGGGGCCGGCGCTGTGGTAAGCCCGCGGCGTGCGCATCGTCGCCGGCACGCTTGGCGGTCGGGTGCTGCGCGCCCCGCACGGCGCCACCACCCGCCCGACCTCGGAGAAGGTGCGCGAGGCGCTGTTCAACCTGCTCGGCCCGCTCGGCGACGACGACCACGCGCTCGATCTGTTCGCCGGCGCCGGCGGGCTCGGCCTCGAGGCGCTGTCGCGGGGCGCCGCCAGCGCCACCTTCGTCGAGCGCGATCGCGGCGCGCTGACCGCGCTGCGCGGCAACGTCGCGGCCCTCGGCGTCGGCGATCGCGCCACGGTGATCGCCACCGACGTGGTGCGCTTCCTGGCCCACCCGCCGCCGGGGCCGGCGTGGCGCTGGGTGTTCCTCGACCCGCCCTACGCCGCCGGGGTCTACGAGGCGACGCTGGCCGCGCTGCCCCGAGCCCGGCTCACCCCCGGCTGCGTGATCGCCGTCGAGCACGCCCACCGCGCTCCGCCCCCCGACCGCGTCGGGTTTCTGCTACGAACGGACCTGCGCCGCTACGGCGACACCGCCCTGTCCCGGTACACCCTCGAGGCCCCATGACCGCTCCGCTCCCTGGTGATCCCGCCAAGCACGTCGTCGCGGTCTATCCCGGCACGTTCGATCCGATCACCAACGGGCACCTCGACATCCTGCGGCGGGCGCTGGCGCTGTTCGATCGCATCGTCGTGACGATCGCCGTCAACCCGCGCAAGCAGCCGCTGTTCACCGTCGAGCAGCGCATCGGGTTCATCCGCGACGCGCTGCCCGACTACCAGGATCGGCTGGCGTTCGCGTCGTTCGACGGCCTGCTGGTCGAGTTCGCCCGGGCCCAGGGCGCGACGGTGATCGTCCGCGGGCTGCGCGCGCTGGCCGACTTCGAGTACGAGTTCCAGTTCGCCCACATGAACCGCCGGCTGGCCCCCGGCATCGACTCGGTGTTCTTCATGACCGACGAGCACAACCACTACGTCAGCTCGTCGTTGGTCAAGGAGGTCGCCAGCCTCGGCGGCGACGTCACCGGGTTGGTGCCGCCCGCCGTCACCGCCGCCCTCGCCGCGATCTACGCCAAGCAGTAGCCCGAACCCGGAGACCGCCGTGACCGCTCCCAACTACAAGACCGCCTCCCGCCTCGACGCCATCAAGCCCTCGATCACCCTGGCGGTCACCGCCAAGGCCGCGCGGCTCAAGGCCCAGGGCATCGACGTCGTCAGCTTCGGCGCCGGCGAGCCCGACTTCGACACCCCCGAGCACATCAAGCAGGCCGCGCGCGACGCGCTGAACAAGGGCGCGGTCGCCAAGTACACCGAGGTCGGCGGCCTGCCGGTGCTGCGCGAGGCGATCGCCGCCGAGCTGTCGCGGGTCCACGCCACCTCGATCCCGGCCGATCAGGTGCTGGTGTCGTGCGGCGCCAAGCACTCGCTGTACAACCTGTTCATCGCGCTGCTCGATCCCGGCGACGAGGTCATCATCCCGGCGCCGTACTGGGTCAGCTACCCCGACATGGTCATGATGGCCGGCGGCACGCCGGTGATCGTGCCGACCAGCCCCGACGACGACTTCACGGTGCGGCCCGACGCGATCCGCGCCCACGTCACGCCGCGCACCCGGGCGATCGTCCTCAACAACCCGTCGAACCCGACCGGCGCGGTCTACACGCCGGCGCAGATCGCCGCGCTGGCCGAGGTCGCGGTCGAGAAGAACCTGCTGATCATCTCCGACGACATCTACCGGTCGCTGTGCTACGGCGACGCCACCTACCAGTCGATCGCCGCGCTCGGCCCCGAGCTGGCGGCGCGCACGATCCTGGTCGACGGCGTGTCCAAGACCTACGCGATGACCGGCTGGCGCATCGGCTACACCGCCGGCCCGCCGGCGATCATCAAGGCGATGGCCAAGGTGCAGGGCCAGTCGACCTCGAACCCGACCCACCTGGCGCAGGTCGCGACGGTCGCGGCGCTCACCGGCCCGCAGGAGTGCGTCGCGACGATGCGCGCCGCGTTCGACGAGCGCCGCCGCGCGATCGTCGAGCTGTTGCGCGCCATCCCCGGCGTCGCGTGCCGCGAGCCCAAGGGCGCGTTCTACGCGTTCCCCGACCTCGGCGCGTTCGTCGGCCGGCACTTCGGCGAAGGTCAGCCGATCAAGGACGACGTCGCGCTGTGCGACTGGCTGGTCGAGCACGCGCGGGTCGCGGTGGTGCCGGGCTCGGGCTTCGGCGCCGCCGGCCACGTGCGGCTGTCGTACGCGTGCTCGATGGACAACATCAAGCTCGGCCTCGGCCGGCTGCGCGAAGCGCTGTTGAGCCTGCGCTGATGTGGTCGCTCGCCGCCGCCGCCGGGCTGGGCCTCGTCCTCGGGGCGCGCCACGCGTTCGAGCCCGATCACCTGGCCGCGGTGTCGACGCTGGTGGCCGAGCGGCCGCGGCCGCGCCAGGCCGCGGCGCTGGGCGCGCTGTGGGGCCTGGGCCACACGGCGGCGCTGGCGGTGGTCGGCGTCGCGCTGGTGATCGCCCGCGCCGAGCTGGCGCCGGCCGCCGAGCGCGGCTTCGAGCTGGTGGTCGCGGCGATGCTGATCGCGCTGGGCGCGCGCGCGATCGCGCTGGCGTTGCGCGAGGGCCGGCGCGGCGCGGCCCGGCCCCACGCCCACGGCGGCCACACCCACGTCCACGCCGGCGCGCTGCCCCACGTCCACCTCGGCGCGCGCTCGCTGGCGCTGCGCCCGCTGGTGGTCGGCGTGATCCACGGCCTGGCCGGCTCGGGCGCGCTGGCCGCGCTGGCGATGGCCGAGATGCCGTCGACGGCGACCGCGCTGGCGTACATCGCGCTGTTCGGCCTGGGCGCGACCGTCGGCATGGCCGCGGTCAGCGCGCTCGCCGCGGCGTCGCTCGGCCGGCTGGCCCCGGGCGCCGCCGCCTGGCGCCGGGTGCGCATCGGCTCGGGCTCGCTCGCCGTCGCGCTGGGCGTGGTCTGGGGCGCGCTGGCGATCAGCTGAACCTCTGGCCCCGCGCGCCTCAGCCGCGTCGCGCCGGCGGCGTCGCCGGCAGCTCGATCCAGAACGTCGTGCCGCGGGCCGGGTCGCTGTCGACGCCGACCGCGCCGCCGTGGGCCGCCACCGCGGCGCGGACGATCGCCAGGCCCAGGCCGCTGCCGCCGGCGTCGCCGCGGGTGGTGAAGAACCGATCCCAGATCCGCGCCTGCACCGCCGGCGAGATCACCGCGCCGTGGTTGTGGATCGCGATCCGGATCCGGCGATCGCGGTCGACGGCCGTGACCGTCGCGGTGACCGCCGTGCCGGGCGCGGCGTGCTGCGCGGCGTTGGCCAGCAGGTTGTCGAGCGCGGCGTCGAGCGCCGCCGGCCGGAGCCAGGCGTGGGCGCGCCCCGCCGGCGCGTCGGCGCGCACCGCGACGCCGGCGCGCTGGGCCAGCCGGGTGAGCGCGGCGGCGGCGGTCGCGCCGACGTCGACCCGCGCGCACGGCGCGTCGTCGGACTCGAGCCGCGCCAGCTCGAGCAGCCGCACCACCAGCCGATCGAGCCGGGCCGCGTCGTCGAGGATCATCGCCAGGAACCGATCGCGGGCGGCGGGCTCGTCGGCGGCGCCGTCGCGCAGCAACTCGGCGGCGCCGCGGATGCCGGTCAGCGGCGTCTTGAGCTCGTGGCTGATGTCGGCGGCGAGCGCGCGCTGATCGCGGGCCCGGCGATCGAGCTCGGCCGCCATCCGCTCGATCGCCCGCGACAGCTGGCCGATCTCGTCGGCGCGATCGAGCGCGAGCCGGGCGTCGCGATCGCCGGCGGCCAGGCGCGCGGCGGCCCGGGTCAGCTGGCCCAGCGGCCGGGCGATCGTCGCGGCCAGGAACAGCGACAGCACCGTCGTGATCGTCAGCGCCAGCGCCAGCACGTCGAACAGCCACAGCCGCAGCCGCAGGAGCTGCAGCTTGACGGCCTGGGTTGAGCGGGTCACGTAGACCACGCCGACCACCCGCGGCGCCGCGCCGGTGGCGTCGACGATCGGCAGCGCCGCGAACAGGTAGACCCGCTCCTGCGTGCCCCACAGCCGGGTCGCGGCGCCGTAGCGCCCGGCCAGCGCGGCCTGGACCTCGCGCCGCGCGGACACGTCGAGCGCCTCGGGCACCGCCGGCGCGTGGCTCGGGCGATCGCCGCCGTACAGGTGCGGCACCGCCGGCTCGGCGCCCTCGGGCGGGCCGCCGGCGTGCGAGTCGGCGACCACCTGGCCGCGCGCGTCGAGCAGGCGGATCCGGGTGCGGGTGTCGCGGGCCGCCGCGGCCAGCGCCGGGCCGCGCTCGGCCAGCCGCGGCCCGCCGGGCTCGGCGACGATCAGCGCCCGCAGCAGCTCGGCCTGGTGGATCATGTCGCGCTCGAGCGCGGCCAGGAGCTGGCGCTCGTGCAGCCGCGCGAACGCGACGCCGACCAGCGGCACCGCGACGACGATCACGTTGACCAGCAGCAGCCGGTAGCGGATGCGCGCCAGGTGGCGCGCCGCCCGTCGCCACCACGCCGGCGGCCGCGCCGGCGCCGCCGCGCGGTCAGCCGCCGCGGTAGCCGAGCCCATGGACCGTGGTGATGGCGTCGACGCCGTGGCTGGCCAGCTTGGCGCGGATGTTCCGGACGTGGGTGTCGACGGTGCGGGTGGTGACGTGGTGATCGCCGTCGTAGGCGCACGCGATCAGCTGCGCCCGCGACAGCACGCGGCCGGGGTGCTCGAGCAGCGCGGTCAAGAGCCGCAGCTCGGTGACGGTCAGCGGCACCACCGCGCCGGCGTCGATCGTGCACTCGGCGCGCGCGCGATCGATCGCGACCCGGCCGCGGACCAGCGGCGGCGGCGGCGGCGCCAGCGGCGGCTCGTCGGCCCCGGCTCGGCGCAGCACCGCGCGGACCCGGGCCGCCAGCTCGCGCGGCGAGAACGGCTTGGTGACGTAGTCGTCGCCGCCCAGCTCCAGGCCGAGCACGCGGTCGGCCTCCTCGGTGCGCGACGACAGGAAGATGATCGGCACCCGGGCGGTCGCGCGCACCCGGCGGCACACCGCCAGCCCGTCGAGCTCGGGCATCAGCACGTCGAGCACGACGAGATCGACGCCGCCGCGGGCCAGCCGGGCCAGCGCCTGCTCGCCGTCGTCGGCGGTGTCGACCTGGTGGCCGTCGCGCGCCAGCGCGTAGCGCACCACCTCGCGGATGTGCGCCTCGTCGTCCGCGACCAGCACGCGGCTCATGGCGAGGCAACGTCGGCGCCGCCGGGTTCATTCCCGGCGAGCGCATCGAGCTGCTCGATCCGCGCGGCCAGCTCCGCGGCCAGCTCGGCGATCGCGTCGTCGGCCGGGCCGGCCAGCCGCGCGACCTCGAGCGCGGTGGCGAGCTGGATCACGATCTGATCGATCTCCGCCAGCGCCGCCGCCCCGCGCGCGCGCCGCGCCCGCAGGTGCAGGATCGCGTCGCGTTGCCACGCCGGCGCATCGCCGCGCGCCGGCGCCCCGAGCGCGAGCGCGGGCTGCGCCAGCGCGACGTCGAGGTCGCGCATCCGCGCGCGGCCGGCGCGCAGCCGCCGCGCGAGGGCCTGGGCCCGGGCCGGCGCGGCCAGGCCGCCGACCAGCGCGCCCACGCGCGGCATCGCGTCGGCGCGCCGCAGCACCGCCATCAGCGCGGGCTCGTCGGGGGCGTCGGCGCCGTCGGGCGCGGCCCGGCCCGCCGCGCCGCCGGCCAGCACCGGCCCGTACAGCGGCCACAGCCCGAGCAGCAGCACCGCGTCGAGCGCCGACGCGCGCCGGGCCGCCAGCGCGACCAGCGCGACCAGCGCGCCGACCCCGGCGTAGGCGAGCGCCAGCCCGACGACGGTCACGGCGCCTCCGGCAGCGGCGCCTCGGCGCGGGTGTAGCGCCCGGTGGCCGAGCGCGCGGTGTCCAGCACCGCGTCGTACAGGCTGCCCTCGAGCGAGCGCACGAACGGCACCTCGGGCGTGCGCGGCCGCACCAGCCACGGCCGCAAGGTCCACGCGCCCTGGGCGCCGACCACCGCGAAGATCAGCGCGAACAACGCGGCGGCCAGGCCGGCGTCCCGGACCGCCGCGCGGCGCAGCCCGCCGGCCAGCACCGCGATCGCCGCCGCGCCGCCGACCGCGCCGACGCCGACCGTCAGCAGGATCGAGCCGTGGTACTCGAGGTCGACCGCGCGCGCGACCAGGAGCACCGGCACCAGCGCCACCAGCACCAGCGCGCCGACCGCGAGCGCCATCGTCACCAGCGCCAGATCGCGGGCCAGCGCCGCGGGGCGCCCGAGCCCGCGCCCGAGCGCGGTGAGCGCCGGCGCGCACAGCGCCGCGGTGCCGAGCAGCGCGATCGGCAGCTTGATCGCCGCGAAGCCGATCTGCGCGCCGCCGCGGAAGCTGCCCATCGCCGCGCCGGTGAGCGCGGCGCCGACGACGATCGTCGCGACGAACACCCGCATCATCCCGGTCAGCCCGCGCCCGGCCTCGATCCGCGCCAGCACCGCGCCGCGATCGCGCAGCAGCTGGTCGACCAGCGCCAGCCCGCCCGCGGGCGCGCCGACGACGCCCGGCCCGCTCACGCCACCACCTCGGTCATCAGCTCGCCGAACAGCCGGCCGCCGATCACCAGCGCGACCGCGGCCCAGCTCCAGAACAGCACCGCCCGACCGCCGGCGGGCGCGCCGTCGCCGAACAGCGCGGCCCGCAGCACCTTGAGCGCGATCGCCGCGCCGGTCGCGACCGCGATCGCGCCCAGCGCAAACGCGGTCTCCGATCCCGAGCTGGCGACCAGGAACGCCAGCGGCATCACCAGGCCGAGGTGCACCAGCCCCAGCGCGTGCAGCGCGCGGCCGACCGCGCGCACGACGTCGCCGATCGGGGGCGCCGCGCCGACCACCGCGGCGGCGATGTACAGCGCCGGCAGGGTCAGCGCCGCGACGGCGAAGACCACCGCCGGCACCGCGACCAGCGGCGCGGGATCGTGGAGGCGCAGCGTGAGCACGGCGCCGACGGCGAGGGGGCCAGCGGCGGCGCTGGCGACAGATGACGAGATGGACGACATGGGAGCTCCTTGCCGTGAGGAGACGCCCCGGCCGTCGAGCCGCCGCGCACCGGCGGTGGAGGTCCGGCGCAGCGATCGTCAAGAAGCTGTGCAGCCGCCCGCGGTGCACTCCGCCACGTCGGTGCGGGCACCGACGCGGGCGCCGGGAGTCTCGCGTCCTGGGGGGAGGCTCGATCCCGGCTTTGCCGGGATCGAGGGGGGCTGGGCGACCAGCCCCCTGGAACTCAGCGCTGATAAGTCTTCCGGCCGAGCACCGACCCATGCGCCAGGCGTTTCGCGTCTTGGGAGGGGGCCCCGTCGGGGCATGACCCGACGGGGGAGGGCGTGGCGACACGCCCCCTGGAACTCAGAACGACGACTGCACGCCCACGCCGCCGCCGAAGTTGCCGGCGCCGTCGCGCGAGCCGTACGAGATCGCGCCGCGCACCGCGAAGCCGTGCTCGAGCTGGTAGGTCACGTCGTACTTCAGGTACAGGCCCGACGACGAGATCAGCGCGCCCGGCAGCTCGGTGCGCACGATCGCCGCGCCCATCAGCATCGCCGGCACGGTGTCCCACTGCAGCCGCACCGCCACCGTCGGGCCGAGGTCGTCGAGGGCCTCGCCCGCGACCGACAGGTTCGAGCGCCACGGCTTGCCGAACGTGACCGCGCCGGCGACGCCGCGCATGAACCCGGCGTGCGAGACGCCGAGCACCAGCCGCGCGTCGGCGTAGATCGAGCGGTGCAGGCGCAGCCGGACGTCGGCGGCGCCGTAGCGCGCGGCGTGGTGCGCCGACGCCAGGTTCATGTCGGGCCGCGGGGTCTTGCCCTCGACCACGCCGAAGCCGAACCCGATCGAGTACAGCGTCCGCGAGACGCGGTGGGTCCACACGAGCTCGCTGCGCAGGAAGCGATCGTCGTTGCCGAACCGGTTGCCGAAGTCGTGGGCGTCGACGTCGAAGCGCACCGTCTCGGTGCGGCCGGCGGTCCGGACCAGATCGATCGCCGCCAGCCGGTCGCTCTCGTCGGGCTCGACCCGGACCAGGTGCGGCGCCTGGGCGCTGGCGAAGTGCACGCGCTCGCCCGCGGGGCCGCGCCCGACCAGGTAGTACTCGGTGCCGGGCGCCGCGACCGCGTCGCCGGGGATGGCCGCGAACCAGCCGCCGGTCGACGAGTGGCGGAACGCCACCTCGTCCCACGCGGTGGCGCCGGCGCCGCGGTAGCGCGCGACCAGCAGCGGCTCGGCCCAGGCGGCGTCGACGACGGCGTCGAGCTCGATCACCTGGCCGGCCTTGGCGGTCGGGACCGGCACGTGGAGCAACGTCGCGTGGGCCTCGCCGGGCGGCGGCGCGGGGGCGCCGCTGGGCTGGGCCGCGACCGCGGTCGGCGCCGCGACCAGCGCCAGCGCGAGCAGGGTGTGTCGGAGGGTGCGCATGGTCGTCCTCACCAATCGAAGTTGAGCCCGAGGCCGCCGGACACGCCGACGTGGTCGATGTCGCGCGCCTGGTACGACACCCGCAGCGACGGGTAGACCCAGGCCACGCCGCGCCAGCCGACGTCGGCCAGCAGGCGCACGCCGAAGTCCTCGGGCACCGGCAGGTCGGTGACCTGGACCGCGAGCTTGACCGGCACCTTGGGCGTCGGCGCCCAGTTGTACAGCGCCTCGAACAGCGTGCCGACGCCCTGGGTGAAGCCGGCGCCCAGCTCGAGGTTGGTGCCCAGCGCGTCGCCGATCCGCGCCCGCACCCGCAGGCCGACGCCCTTGTCGAAGTCGCAGTCGGCGAGGTCGGTGGCGTCGCTGCAGCGGCGCGGGCCGCCGTCGGGCCGGCGGTCGGTCGTGATCAGGCCGGCCTGGGGCCGCACCATCAGCGCGAACTGCGCGCGAGGCCGGAACTCGAACTCGGTGTAGACGTAGCTGAACGTCACGGCGCGGCAGCGGAAGTTGGCGCCGGCGTCGAGGCACTGGCCGGTGGCGTCGGCGTCGATGACGTCCTTGGGGCCGCCGGTGCCCGACATCGTCCCGAAGCCGACCCGCGCGGTGTGGACCTGGGCGCGGAACTGGTAGGCGAAGTCGAGCTCGGCCTGGGCGTACTGATCGAACCCGTCCTCGAGCCCGCCGTCGAAGTCGACGTAGTCGAGCGAGGTGTGGATCTGGGTGCGGCCGCGCTCGGGCGCGGTCTCGGCGAGGTCGCGCTCGACGGTGATCGTCTGCGGCGCGTCCTCGTCGCCGATCAGCGCGCGATCAGCGGCGGTCACGTACCAGGCCAGCGTGCCCGGGCGCACCAGCTCGGCCGGGATGGTCGCGCGCAGGTAGGCGTCGCCGTCGCCGGCCAGCGCGACGCGGGCGAACGAGCGGGTGCCCGGGGCCTGCACGTAGAGCCACACCGGATCGGCCAGCGGCTGGGTCTTGGTGAACACCACGCCGATCGGGCGGCCCGGGCTGACCCGCGCCGGCACCGCGGCGTACAGCGAGCCGATCGGGCGGCCGGCCAGCTCGGCCAGCGCGTCGGCCAGCGCCGGGCGCTGCGGCGCGCCCTGGTCTGGCGCGTTGGCCGCCGCCACCGCGGCGTCGAGCTCCGCGGCCTGGCCCTCGAGGCTGGCGATCTCGGTGCGGATCGCGGCCGCGTAGGGCGACCCGGGGTTGGCCGCCAGGAACGTGCGCCACGCGGTGGCCCGGTCGCGCGGCGGCTTGCCCAGCGTCGCCAGCCACACCTCGCGCGCGGCCTCGGCCGCCGCCACCGCCGCCGCCGCCGAGGCGTGGACGTCGCCGCCGACGGTGATCGTCGGCCCGCCGCCGTCGCCGCCGCCGGCCGGGATCTTCGACGCCAGCACCTGCTCGGCCCAGGGATCCGCGAAGCGCCGCGCCGCGCCGGCCAGCGCGATGCGATCGCCGACCGCGACCCGGCCCCTGAGGTCGGGGCCGATCGCCACCTCGCAGACGTGCTCGCCGGCGCGCTCGACGACCACCGTGCCCAGCGCGAACGCGTCGCGCAGCGTCTTCCGGGTGACCGGATCGGTGACGACGATCTCGCGCACCAGCTCGAGCTCGGAGCCAGCGCCGACGCCGTCCCGGGCGCCGAGATCGACGTACGCGTGATCGCCGGACACGCCGAGCACCACCGGGTCGGCCACGGCGCGGGCGCCGCCGACGGCGAGCACCAGGCAGGCGATGAGGAGGGCGGAGCGCATGGACACCTCGCGGCGGGGAGCGGTTGCGGGGGTTGGGCGGCGCATGGTCAGAAGTCGTAGCTGGCGCTCACGCCAGCGCTGAGGCCGCCGATGATCTGGTCGCGCGCGGCGTAGCCGATCCGCCCGCCGAGCCGCAGGCCGGTGGGCAGCGGGTAGAACGCGTCGTACAGGAGCCGCACGCCGGTGGCGCGCTTGCTCGACGGCAGATCGGTGATCTCGACGGTCATCGCCATCGGCACCTTGGGCACGGTGGCCCAGCCCAGCCGGAACGAGCCGATCGTGCCGACGTCGGCCATGTACTCGACCGCGGCCGCCAGGTGGTTGCCGTCGGCGATGCCGGCGCGCAGCTCGCCGCGCGCGCCGAGCGCGAAGCTCTCCTGGTTGGCGGTGAACATGCCGCGGCCGTCGAAGCGCACGCCCTCGGCCAGCGCCAGGCCCAGCTCGAACCAGCCGCCGACCTTGAAGCCGGCGTCGAGCCGGCAGGCGGCGCTGCCCTCGCTCGCCGGCGTGCAGTCGGTGGGCACCCGTCGGTCGGAGTTGGGCACGATGCCCTCGAGGCGGGTGTAGCCGAAGCGGATCTCCTCGAGCGGGTACGCCAGCAGGCGGTACGCGAAGTCGAGGTCGATGCGGTAGTAGCGATCGGGCACCACCGCGCCGGCGGCGTTGTCGCGCTGGCCGAAGTCGACCCACTCGAACGCGGCGTGGGCGCGCGAGCGCCGCCCGCCGGTGCGCATCAGGTCGCGCTGCCGCCGGGCGTCCTGGTCGCTGGCGCGCACGACGATCGGGTGCGGATCGGCGGCCGACGCGAACTCGTCGACCGCGACCGGCGCCGCGCCGTCGCTGGCGGCCGCCGCCGACTGCAGGTAGTACTCGAGCCCGGGCGGCAGCACCGCCGCGGCCGGGATCGCGGCGATCCACTGGCCGCCCGCGGCCTGGGTGAACACCACGTCGGTCCAGGCCGCCGCGCCGCGGGCGCGGTAGTGCAGGACGACGTTGCGGTGGCCGGCGTCGCTGACGCTGGCGGCCAGCTCGATCGGCGCGCCGGCCTCGGCCTCGGCCGGGGGCAGGTGGCGGACGCCGTCGGCCACGGCCGGGCCGGCCGCGAGCGCGACCGCGACCAGCGCGAGAGTGAAGGAGGAGGAGGTCATGGTGGGCTCCGAGGGGATCGTCACCAGTCGAACACCAGGCCGAGGCCACCGCCGACGCCCGCGTGGGCGGCGGTGCGGCCTTGCCACGAGACCCGCACGGTGGGCCGGACCCACGGGCGCAGGCGATAGCCGACGTCGCCGGCCAGGCGCACGCCGAGGTCGCCGTTGCCCGGCTGATCGGTCACCGCGACCGACAGCCCGATCGGCACCTTCGGCGCCGGCCAGGTCTCGAGCATCAGGTCGGACAGGAAGCCGACCTGCTGCACGCCCGAGACGCCGACCGACAGGTTGGTCGCGTCGGGATCGCCGAGCCGGACCCGGCCGGCCACGCCGACGCCGAAGCCCTCGCGGCCGACGCCGGCGACGAAGCGCCCGGCCAGGCCCAGCGCCGGGCCGCGATCGATGGGCAGCCGCAGCTCGGCCTCGACGAAGCCGTACTGGAAGCCGATCACCGGCGCCGGCTGGGCCTCGGTCCAGACCTCCTCGGAGAAGCCGCCGCGGCCGCCGTAGGCGCCGAACCCGAGGCGCACGCCCTCGACCACGCCGGCCAGCCGGTACAGCACGTCGATCTGGGTCTCGGCGAACCGATCGCGGCGATCGAGCGTGTTGCCGGCGCTGTCCTTGCGATCGTCGAACGTCGCGAAGTCGAGGTAGCTGCCGATGATCGTCAGCCGCGTGCGCTGCTTGGTGGGCGTGAACCGCTCGACCAGGGCCGGCGCGTCGACCTCGATCGTCGCCGGCGCGACGTCGCTGGCGTAGGCCGCGCCGGCGCTGCCGTCGGCGCCGATCGCCTCGACGAAGTACTCGACGCCCGGCGCGGCGACCAGCGCGGCCGGCAGCGCGCCGCGCAGGTAGACGCCGTGCTCGCGCACCAGCTCGACCCGCTCGAACACCGTCTGGCCGCGGGTGCGCACGTGCAGCGACGCCGCGACCACCTGCTCGGGGTCGGCCAGCACGAACGCCAGCGGCACGTCGCCCCCGGCCAGCGCGCGCTTCGGCGCGGCGTGCTCGACGTGGAGGTCGAGCGCGCGGCGTCCGCCGGGCCGATCGGGGGTCATCGCCTCGGCGGTGGCCCGCAGCACCTCGAGGTCGGCGCGCACCGCCTCGGCGTACGGCGACGCCGCGTGGCTGGCCAGCCAGCCCGACCACGCGCCGATGCGCTCGTCGATCGCCTTGCCGGTGGTGGCGCGCCACACCTGCAGCACCTGCGCGGTCTCGGGATCCACCGTCGGGATCGGCCGATCGTCAGGGCTCGGTTTGGGCGGCGGCGGCGGCGGCGGCGGCGGCGCGGCCTCGGCGCGCTCGACGTAGATCTCGGCGAGGTCGCCGGCCTTGATCGCCGTCAGCAACTCGGGCGCGAGCTCGATGCGCGCCAGCTGGTCGCCGACCGCCGTGACCTCGCCGTCGCCCAGCGGCAGCCAGTCGTTGACCGCGGCCCGGGTCACCGGGTGGCGCAGCGCGATGGGGCGCTTGAACCGGATCCGCCCGCCGACCTCGACGCCGACGCCCTCGCCGAGGTTGACGTAGACCTCGCGGCGATCGGTCTTCACCACCCGCCCGGCCACGATCACGTCGGCCGCGACCGGCGCCGCGAGCAACGCGACGGCCAGCGCCGCGGCCCAGGTCCACCGGGCGGTCACGGCGCCACCTCGCGCCAGAACGCCGACCAGTCGCCGTCGCCGGCGGCGGCCGCGTCCTCGCCATCGCCCTCCCCGGGATCGGCGCCCGCGGGCGTCGTCGGCCTCACCACCGCGGGCTTCACCACCGCGGGCGGCGGCGGCTTCACCACCGCGGGCGGCGTCGGCGTCGCCGGCGCGGCCGTCGCCGGGGGGGGACGCACCGCGACGCCGCGCGCCGCGCGGACGCTGCGCCGCTCGTCCTCGAGCTCCTCCGCCCGGCGCGCGGTCAAGAGGCCCTCCCACTCCTGGGTCGCCGCGGTGCAGCGGTCGGCGCTGCGGCTGCCGGCGACCGCCGAGGCGATCAGGCCCACGGTGGCCAGGCCGGTGAGCGCGGCGATCCCGCCCTCGTCGGCCGCGGCCAGGCCCAGCGTCGAGATGCCGAGCACCGTGGCGCCCAGGCCGTCGGCGACCACGCCGCCCTTGCCGGTGTTGCACTCGGGGCGGTGGTCGGCCCGCACCGGGCCAGGCTCGGGGCCGCGGGCCGCGGCCACCGCACACCCCGTCGCTCCGACGGAGATCGCAACCATGAATGCGACGGTTCGCATGATGTCCTTCTTCACCCGCCGGGCGGGTCGCTGGCCTCGAGAGCAAGGCGCAGACCAGCCCGCAGCGCGCCGCAAGTCTACGACATCGCACGGCCCGCCATCGCCGATGGCCTGGTGATTCGTCACCGTTCGACAGGTCCGCGCGTCAACGATTCGCCGGCGCCGGTTCAGCGGCGGATCGTGGCCAACGCGGCGGCGAAGAACGGCGAGGTCTGCGCCAGCGTCTCGACGTAGCCGCGCACGTCGGCCAGCGCGACCGGCCCCAGCCGCGCCAGCGGCACCACGTGCTCGGGCGGCACGAAGCGGAAGGTGAAGTTCACCCGCCGGGTGCGGAAGCCGTCGATCCGCGGCGGCAGGTCGAGGCCACGGCGATGATCGACGCGCTGCACGCGGTGGAGCAGCTCATCCTTCCACCGGCGCCCGCCGAACGCCTGCAGGCCGCCGTCGTCGAGCCACTGCGCGCGCGCCGGCCGGTGATCGGTGCGCTGGCCGCGGGCCACGAACTGGAACAGCGCGCGCTCGCCGAGCGACAGCGACACCACCGGCCCCGGCTCGAAGTCGCGGTGATCGCCGACCCGCGCCGCGTCGACCCAGCGGTCGCCGTCCCGGCGGTCGCCGTAGAAGTTCACCAGGCAGGTGTTGAGGTGCCAGCCGCGCGGGACGTCGCCGGGCGCGAACCGCGCGCGCACCCGGGCCTCGGCGTCGGCGGCGATCGTCGCCAGGCACGGCGGGAACGGCTCGGCCGCGACGCAGCGATCGTGCACGCCGCGCGGCGGCTCGTAGTAGCCGAGGCAGGCGAACTGCCAGTTGCCCAGCCAGTACACCGGGCGCAAGAGCGGCCGCTGCGGCTTGCCCGCCGGCGGCGGCCGCACCGTCGAGTAGCGCTGCTCCCACAGCGGCGTCAGCGTCGCCAGCCACGCCTCGATCGCCGCCCGCGCCGGCGCCGTCAGGTAGTCGGGCACGTACAGCAGCGCGCGCTCGCTCGGGTCGCGGGCGCCGGACCAGCGCCGGCCCGGCGGCGGCGTCACTTGAGCGCGAACCAGTACAGCGCGAACCCGCCTCCGCCGAGCACGATCAGCGTGAGCAGCAGGCGATCCCAGCGGAGGCGCGCGCGCGGAGGCGTCGGGGTCATGGATCGTTGGTATCACGATCCGCGGCGGCCGGCGGCGGCGCCGCGACCATCTGCCGCAGCTGCCACGCCTGCACCGCCAGCCGATCGCGCGCCACCCGACCCTCGATCGCCGGCCCCTGCGCGGCGAACGCGTTGGTCAGCATCAGCACGACGGCGTGCGCCACCAGGATGACGGTCATCGTGCCGCTGGCCATCGCGAAGCTGCGGGCGTGCACCACCAGCGCGCCGTCGCTGATCGTGGTGGTGGTCGAGAGCAGCCCGAGGGCCTCGGCCAGCCACGGCAGCACCACCGCCAGCGCGGCGACGCCGCCCAGCACCGCCGGCCGCGGCGCCATCGGCAGGCCGGCGAACGCCACCACCACCGCGGCGGCGACGGTGGGGACGATCAGGAACGGGCCGAACGCGTAGCTCAGCATCCCCACCAGCACGACGTTGGCCACGAACGCGCGCAGCATCCGCGCCGGCGTGACGTCGACCCGGCCGAACCCGATCGCCGCCGCGTGCGCCGCGTTGAGCGCGACGATCACCAGGAATCCCGCCAGGGCCCACGGCCGGCGGGTGCCGTCCCACAGGGCCAGCGGCAGCATCGCGCACAGCGCGGCGAAGCTCCACAGCCCGCGCCGCGCCGACCGCCGCGCGGCGACGACGTCGACCGCGTGCAGCTCGGCCGCGACCTCGGGCGGCGGCCGCGCCGGCGGCTCGAGCATCAACCGCGACACCAGCGCCGCCGCGGCGTCCGACTCGGGATCGAGCGCCAGCGCGTGGCCGGCGCCGCGCATCGCGGCGGCCCGCGCCGCGGGATCGTCGGGCCGCGCCAGCGCGGCGGTCGCGGCGCGCAGGTGGTCCTGGGCCCGCGCGCGGCGCCGCTCGAGGTCGCGATCGCCGTCGAGGTAACCCTGCACCGCGTCGGCCAGCGCGCGCGCCGACCCGAAGCGATCGCCGGGCGCCGGCGCCAGCGCGCGGGCACAGATCGCGTCGAGCTCGGGCGGCACCTCGACGCCGCGGTGGCTGGGCACCGGATCGAGCCCGCTGGTGTCGAGCACGCCGCGCGCGAACGCCGCGCCGGTCAGGATCTCGAACAACGTCGCGCCGAGCGCGTACAGGTCGCTGGCGGCGGTCACCGCGTCGCCGCGGGCCTGCTCGGGCGCCATGTAGCCGGGCGTGCCCAGCACCGCGCCGGCGTGGGTGCCGCGGCCGTCGAGCGAGACGATGTCGTCGCCGGCGCGCTCGGGCCCGTCGCGCAGCACCCGCGCCACGCCCCAGTCGAGCACGTAGACCTCGCCGAAGTCGCCGAGCATGATGTTGGCCGGCTTGAGGTCGCGGTGGATCACGCCGCGGGTGTGCGCGAACTCGACCGCGAGGCACACGTCGACGAACGCCGCCAGCAGCCGCCGCCGGGCCCGCGCGTCGGGCGGGCCGCCGGCCAGCACGTCGGCCAGCGCGGTGCCGGCCAGCCGCTTCATCACGAAGTACGGCCGGCCGTGGTCGTCGACCCCGAGGTCGTAGACCGGCACGATCGCCGGGTGATCGAGGCGGCCCTGGATCTGCGCCTCGCGCAGGAACCGCGCCGCCAGCTCCGGCCCGGGCACGCCCCTGGTCCGCTTGACCGCGACGTCGCGGCCGATCCGCCGGTCCGAGGCCGACACCACCTCGCCCATCCCACCGGCGCCGATCGTCGGGCCCAGCTGGTAGCGCGCGCCGTCGGGCACCGCCGGCGCCGCCGGCCCGCCGACGCCGGCCGCCAGCGTGTCGGCGTGGCTGTCGCCGGTCGACGCGGCGGTCGCCGCCACGCCGATCGGCGCGACCGTCGGGGCGTGGGCGGCGTCGCGATCGTCCATCGGAGCCATCGGCTGATCGTAGCGGCGCGGCCGACCGCGCGGAAGCCGCCGCCGCGGCGATGTCGGCGTGATGTCGGCGCGCGCGGCCGCCGGTGGTACCGGTGAGCGACACCCGCAAGGAGCCACGATGCGCACGTCACGCCAGGTCGTCTTCACCCTCGGCCTCATCCTCGCCAGCGCCAGCGCCGCCTGCGTCGTCGGCGACGAACCCGCGCCGACCTCGGACCACGCGCCCTTCGCGCTGCGGCCGGTCGGCTGGTTCGACGCGATCAGCGACGCCGGCGTCGCGTCGGGCTGGGCCCGCGATCCCGACGACGGCGGCCGCGCGATCGACGTCCACTTCTACGTCTACGGCCCCACCGGCGCGGTGGTGCAGGTCTACGGCCTCACCGCCAACCAGTACCGCGCCGACGTCGGCGCCCACGCGTGGAGCGTCCAGATCCCCGCGGCCTACCGCGCGGTCGGCTACCGGTTCCGCGCCTTCGGCATCGACGCGGTCGGCGGCGACGGCAACGCCGAGCTGGCCGGCGGCCCGCGCTGGTGGCAGGTCGCGCCCCCGCCGCAGGCGATCGTCGACGGCTGCCTGGTGGGCTACCGCTGGGACGCCGCCACCGCGAGCTACGTCAACCGCGACGGCGTCGCCAAGCCCAGCGGCCTCGGGCGCGGCTTCAACCCGGGCAAGCCGACGGTGGTCGTCCTCGGCCAGAGCGTCGATCTGATCCTGGCCAACGCGCTGCAGCGCGTCGACCCGAGCCGCAACTACGTCGCGATGCCGTGCGACGACCCGCCGGCGGCCAGCTTCGACTACGGCCGGTGGACCGCGGCGGTCCGCGACTGGCTCAAGCCCGAGCTGCCGCGCATCGACTACCTCTCGGTCGGCATCACCCACCGCGGCCTGTGCCCGCGGCGCATCGCCGTCGGCGACGTCGCCGTGGCCCGGCTGGAGGAGCTGCGCACGCTGCTGCCGGGCGCGGGGATCGCGGCGCTCAACTACCCGCTCCGCCTCGACCGGGCCATGACCGACGCGGCCTACGCCACCTACTTCGCGTGCTTCGACCCGGGCTACCCCAACAACGGCACCGCCCGCGCCTACGCCTACGAGCAGGCGCCGCCGCTCTATCGCAGCTTCGTCGAGACCGCCAGCGCCGGCCCCGACATCATCGACGTCTGGACCGGCACCTACAAGACCACCGACGGCATCCACGCCGACGACCCAACCGCCGAGGCCGCGGCGCGGACGCTGATGGGCTACCTGCGCTGACGCCGGGCGTGTCGCGTCCAGGCCCTCGATGAGCACCTGTCGACGCGTGAGGAGGCTCGCGTCGCGGCGGGAGGCGCGGCATCGGCGTGGATGACTCGGCTCGCCAGATCGCGGCGCGTCCGGGCTCACGCCAGCGGCCCCGGCCGCTCCCAGAGGCTGGGCGCCGGCCCGCCGCGTTTCCAGCCGCCCTGCATGAGCCAGGTCTGCGGCGCCGCCGTCGGCATCGGCTCGAAGTCCTTGGGCCACGCGAACGGCACGCCGTCGCGCTCGGCCCAGCCGGCGAAGGCGACGCCGCTGGCGTAGCGGTCGAGGGGCGCGCGGCGCTGGCCGAGGCCGGCGTGATCCTCGCGGTGGCGGCGCCAGTTGTTGAGCACGTAGGCTAGCGCGTGGCGCGCCTGGCGCGGCTTCTCGAGCGTCGTCGCGTGGTAGCGGTCGGTGAAGACCCGGCCGCGCCGCGGCACGCCGGGCGCCTCCGCGACCATCGCGTTGAGGCGGCGCGCGGCTGAGACGCACAGCGCGCGGACGCCGTTGGCCAGCGCGCGCCGGTCGTCGGCCTCGCAGAGCAGGTGGATGTGGTGGCGCTGGATCGACAGGTGGACGACGCGGAAGTCGGCGCGCCCGACCAGCGCGATCATCGCGGCCCGCACCGCCGCGTACGCCTGCGGGCGGCGCAGCCGGCCGACCTGCTGGGTGACGCGCAGGACGACGTGCACCGGCAGGCGGCGATCGTGGAACGGCCGCACGCGGTGCTTGCCGCGCGCCCGCCCGCGCAGCGTCCGCTTGCGCCCGGCGCCGGCGCGCTTGCCGCCGTGGCCCGTCGCGTTGCCCGCGCGCCGCGGCGCGCCGTCGGTCCCCGGCAACCCCAGCTGTCTCGCCCGCTTCGCCGCCATTTTGATTGGGCTAATATATGACCGACGGGCCCAACGTCAAGCGCCAAGGAGGATTCAGTGGCTCGAGCGGCGATCGGCCTGGGATCGTGCCGGCGAGGCGGCCCGCTCCGAGCGCGCTGTGGAGTTGCCGGCGGTGGTGGACAACCGCGCCTGCCGGCGCGCCGGCGAGCCCGCGTCGCGCGGTCGCGCGGTTGCCCACACCGCCTTGAAGAACGGCGTGGCGACGGTGGCGTGGTGCACGCCGTGGCGGGGCGCCGTTCTTCACAACCCACACAGCGCCGATCGCCGGGCCCTGATCACTTCGTTTGGTTGGAGAGAGAGAACGCGGGCACGGCGAGGGTCGCGAACCGCGCCGCAGATCGCGGCCCCGGCGTGGTGGCCGCCCGGGTTGGGCCTGGCCTCAGCGACCTCTGGGTCTGGGATCCAAACGAAGTGATCAGGGATAGCGGCCCGCGCTGTGTGGGTTGTGAAGAACGGCGCTCCGGCGATCGCCGTCGGAGCGCGACCTTCGCCGCGCCGTTCTTCAAGGCGGTGTGGGCAACCGCGCGCCGGCGTCGACGCGGGCTCGCCGGGGCGCTACCGGGCGCGGTTGTCCACCACCGCCGGCAACTCCACAGCGCTCGGAGCTGGCCGCCCCCCGGCACGTTCGCCGGCCCGCCGGCAATCGCGGGCCGATCGCCGGCCCTCGCCGCGATCGCAGGTCGATCTGCGCCACTGAATCCTCCCCGGCGCTTGACGTCGGGCCCGTCGGTCTTATATTAGCCCAATCAAGATGGCGGCGAAGCGGGCGAGACAGCTGGGGTTGACGGGGACCGACGGAGCGCCGCGGCGCGCGGGCAACGCGACGGGCCACGGCGGCAAGCGCGCCGGCGCCGGGCGCAAGCGGACGCTGCGCGGGCGGGCGCGGCAAGCACCGCGTGCGGCCGTTCCACGATCGCCGCCTGCCGGTACACGTCGTCCTGCGCGTCACCCAGCAGGTCGGCCGGCTGCGCCGCCCGCAGGCGTACGCGGCCGTCCGTGCGGCGATGATCGCGCTGGTCGGGCGCGCCGACTTCCGCGTCGTCCACCTGTCGATCCAGCGCCACCACGTCCACCTCTTGTGCGAGGCCGACGACCGCCGCGCGCTGGCCAACGGTGTCCGCGCGCTGTGCGTCTCAGCCGCGAAGCGGCTGAACCGCGCGGTCACCATCGCCGCAGGCGTGCCGCGAACCGGCACGGTCTTCACCGACCGCTACCACGCGACGACGCTCGAGAAGCCGCGCCAGGCGCGCCACGCGCTGGCCTACGTGCTCAACAACTGGCGCCGCCACCGCGAGGATCATCCCGGCCTCGGCCAGCGCCGCGCGCCCCTCGACCGCTACGCCAGCGGCATCGCCTTCGCCGGCTGGGCCGAGCGCGACGGCGTGCCGTTCGCGTGGCCCAAGGACTTCGAGCCGATGCCGACGGCGGCGCCGCAGACCTGGCTCATGCAGGGCGGCTGGAAACGCGGCGGGCCGGCGCCCAGCCTCTGGGAGCGGCCGGGGCCGCTGGCGTGAGCCCGGCACGACGCGCCGCGGGGCCGCTGGCGTGAGCCCGGCACGACGCGCCGCGATCTGGCGAGCCGAGTCATCCGCGCCCCCGCCGCGCGCCGATCGGCGTGGCGCCCGGCGAGCCGCCGAGACGTGGCGCCCGGCGGCTCGGCGACGAGCCCCGTGGAATTCAGTTCGCGTCGTCGTCGTCGGCCGGCGCCGGCGCCGACTCGTACGTGATCACGACCTTGTCGTCGACGACGTCGATCTTGGCGACGCCGCCGTGGACCAGCGCGCCGAACAGGATCTCGTTGGCCAGCGGCTTCTTGATCGTGTCGCTGATGACCCGGGCCATCGGCCGCGCGCCCATCGCCTTGTCGTAGCCCTTGTCGGCGAAGTACGCGAGCGCCGCCGGCGTGACGTCGAGCTGCACCTTCTTGGCCGCGAGCTGGCCGTCGAGCTCGTCGACGAACTTCTGCGCCACCTGCTTGATGACCTCGATCGGCAGGCCCTCGAAGAACACCACCGCGTCGAGGCGGTTGCGGAACTCGGGCGTGAACATCCGCTCGAGCGCGCTCTTGCCGGCCTTGGGATCGCCGCCCTCGCCGCCGCCGAACCCGAGCTTGGTCGCCGCCATCTCGCGGCTGCCCACGTTCGACGTCATGATCAGCACGACGTTGCGGAAGTCGGCCTTGCGCCCGTTGTTGTCGGTGAGCGTCGCGTGGTCCATCACCTGCAACAGGATGTTGAACAGGTCGGGGTGGGCCTTCTCGATCTCGTCGAGCAGCAGCACGCAGTACGGGTGCTTGTTGATCGCGTCGGTGAGCAGGCCGCCCTGATCGAACCCGACGTAGCCCGGCGGCGCGCCGATCAGCCGCGACACCGTGTGCTTCTCCATGTACTCGGACATGTCGAAGCGCAGGAACTCGACGCCCAGCGTCTTGGCCAGCTGCTTGGCCAGCTCGGTCTTGCCGACGCCGGTGGGGCCCGCGAACAGGAAGTTGCCGGTCGGCTTGTCGGGGTGGCCCAGGCCGGCCCGCGACAGCTTGATCGCGGTGGTGATCTGCTCGATGGCCTGGTCCTGGCCGAAGATCGATCGCTTGAGATCGGTCTCGAGGTTCGACAGCTTGTCGCGATCGGACAGCGACACCGAGCGCGGCGGGATCCGCGCCATCTTGCTGACCACCTCCTCGATCAGCGGCGGCCGGATCTCGGCCGGCCGGTCGGCCTCGGCCATCAGCCGCACCCGGGCGCCGGCCTCGTCCATCACGTCGATCGCCTTGTCGGGCAGGTGCGAGCCGTTGATGTGGCGCGCCGACAGCTCGGCCGCGGCCGCGATCGCCGCGTCCGAGTACTTGACCTGGTGGTGCTCCTCGTAGCGCGGGCGCAGGCCCTTCAGGATCTCGATCGCCTCGGCCACGGTCGGCTCGCCGACGTCGATGCGCTGGAAGCGCCGGGTCAGCGCGCGGTCGCGCTCGAACGAGTTGCGGTAGTCCTTGAACGTCGTCGAGCCGATGCAGCGCAGGTCGCCGTTGGACAGCGCCGGCTTGAGCATGTTGGCGGCGTCCATCGTGCCGCCCGAGGTGGCGCCGGCGCCGACGATCGTGTGGATCTCGTCGATGAACAGGATCGCCTTGGGGTCCTTGGTCAGGACCTCGATCACCGCCTTGAGCCGCTCCTCGAAGTCGCCGCGGAACCGGGTGCCGGCCAGCACCGCGGTCATGTCGAGCGCGTAGACCCGGTTGTCGGCCAGCGCCGCCGGCACGCTCTTGTCGTGGATGCGCAGCGCCAGGCCCTCGGCCAGCGCGGTCTTGCCGACGCCGGGCTCGCCGATCAGCAGCGGGTTGTTCTTCCGCCGCCGGCACAGCACCTGGATCATCCGCTCGAGCTCGGCGGCGCGGCCGATCAGCGGGTCGATCTTGCCCTCGGCGGCCCGCGCCGACAGGTCGACGCAGAAGCTCTCGAGGGGGTTCTTGACCTTCTCGGCGTCGGCCTCGCCGTCCTGCTCGACGCCGCGGGCCCGCGGCACCACGCCGGCGCCGGGGTCGACCTTGGACACGCCGTGGCTGATGTAGTTGATGACGTCGAACCGGGTCACGCCCTGCTTCTCGAGCAGGTAGACCGCGAAGCTGTCGCGCTCGCGGTACATCGCGACCAGCAGGTTGCCGCTGGTCATCTGCGCGCGGCCGGCGCCCTGGACGTGCATCGCCGCGCGCTGGAACACCCGCTGGAACGCCAGCGTCTGGTCGGGCCCCGACTCCTCGTCCTCGGGCAGCGGCTCGACCGAGTCGGTCAGGAACTGCTCGAGCTCGGCCCGCAGCTTCTCGACCTCGCCGCCGCACTTGGCCACCACGTCGAGCGCGGTCGGATCTTCGAGCATCGCCAGCAGCAGGTGCTCGAGGGTGAGGTACTCGTGGCGGCGGCGCCGGGTGTCGGCGACGGCGCGCTGGAGCGTGGCGGACAGATCGGGTGACAGCATGGTGGCCTCTTCCCTACTCGCTCGGCTCGATCGAGAGCTGCAGCGGGTACTCGTTCGAGCGGGCGAGCTGGACGGTCTTCTGGACCTTGGTCTCGGCGATCTCGAAGGTGTAGACGCCGGCCACGCCGACGCCCTGGTTGTGCACGTGGGTCATGATGGCCAGGGCGTCGGCCTCGCTGCGCTGGAACACCGTCTGCAGCACGAACACCACGAACTCCTTGGTCGTGTAGTCGTCGTTGTGCAAGAGCACCTTGTACATCGGTGGCTTCTTGGTGCGGGTGCGCTCCTCGAGCGCCACCCCGGTGTCCTGCTTGGGCGCGGGGCGGTTGGGCTTCTTGTCGTCGCCGGCGGCGCGCGCCGGGACGCGTGCAGAGGCGATCGCAGGCGGGTTCATGGCGGACACTATAGCGGCAAGATCTAGCGCGCGCGCCAGCGCTGGCGACCCGCCCGATCGGGCAGTGGATCGGCGCCGAAGTGCCTGTCGACCTGCCCGAAAAGCGGTACACCCCGGGCCATGAGCATCGACGCTGGCGCCGCCCGCTCCCAGATCGACACCACCTTCGCCGACAGCATCGTCCCCACGCTGATCGAGTACATCGGCATCCCCAACAAGTCGCCGATGTTCGACAAGGCGTGGCGCGAGCACGGCCACATGGATCGCGCGGTCGAGCTCTTGGCCGGCTGGGCGCGCAACCACCTGCCGCCGGGCGCGACGCTCGAGGTGGTGCGGGTCGAGGACCGCACGCCGGTGATCTTCATCGAGGTGCCGGGCACCGCCCGCGACGGCGACACCGTGCTCCTGTACGGCCACCTCGACAAGCAGCCGGAGATGACCGGCTGGGAGGAGGGCCTGGGCCCGTGGACGCCGGTGATGCGCGGCGAGCGGCTGTACGGCCGCGGCGGCGCCGACGACGGCTACGCGATCTTCGCCAGCCTGACCGCGCTCAACGTGCTGGTGCAGCAGGGCCGGCCGTTCGCCCGCTGCTGCGTGCTGATCGAGGCGTGCGAGGAGTCGGGCAGCTTCGATCTGCCGGCGTACATCGAGCACCTCGCGCCGCGGATCGGCACGCCCAGCCTGGTGGTGTGCCTCGACTCGGGCTGCGGCAACTACGACCAGCTGTGGTGCACGACGTCCTTGCGCGGCCTGGTGCTGGGCACGCTCGAGGTGAGCCTGCTCCGCGAGGGCGTGCACTCGGGCGACGGCTCGGGCGTCGTCGCGTCGAGCTTCCGGGTGGCGCGGCAGCTGCTCGATCGCCTCGAGGACAGCCACACCGGCGCGATCCGCCCGGCCGAGCTGTACGCGCAGATCCCGCGCGGCCGCATCGATCAGGCGGCGCGCGCCGCCGACGTGCTCGGCGACGACGTGTGGTCGAAGTTCCCGCTGCAGCCGGGCGTCAGCCCGATCTCCAAGGACGGCGCCGAGCTGATCCTGAACCGCACCTGGCGCCCGGCGCTGGCCATCACCGGCGCCGACGGCATCCCCGCGATCGGCAACGCCGGCAACGTCATGCGGCCGGCGACCGCGCTCAAGCTGTCGCTGCGGGTGCCGCCGACCGTCGACGCCGCCGACGCGCTGGCCCAGGTCAAGGCGCTGCTCGAGGCCAACCCGCCCTACGGCGCCAAGGTCCGCTTCGAGGCCGGCGGCGCCAACGCCGGCTGGAACGCCCCGGCGCTGGCGCCGTGGCTCGAGGCCGCGCTCGAGGAGGCCTCGGCCACCCACTTCGGCAAGCCGCCGGTGTCGATGGGCGAAGGCGGCTCGATCCCGTTCATGGGGATGCTCGGCCAGCGCTTCCCCGAGGCCCAGTTCTTCATCACCGGCGTGCTCGGCCCCGGCTCCAACGCCCACGGCCCCAACGAGTTCCTCGACATCCCGATGGCCAAGAAGCTCACCGCCTGCGTCGCCGACGTGATCGCGCGCCACGCGACGCGCTAGGCGCGGCGGATCGCCAGGGCCGCGGCGTGATCACAGCTGCCGGCCGACCCAGGCCATCGCGGTCCCCCAGAACGGCAACTCCTCCTCGCCCTCGTAGCGCTGGTAGTACGGCGTGAGGCGCAGGATGTGGTCCCAGCCGACGGCGATCTCCCAGCGTCGCGCGCTGACACCGACGCGCAGATCGCCCGTCAACACCACGCCGGTGTCGGTGGAGCGGATCGTCTTGCCAGGCAGCACCACGCCGATCCGCTCGATGTGGCCGGTCGTGCCGAGGCCGACCTGGAGCCAGGGCCCTCGCCGCCACGGCGCGACGCGGACGCCGGCGCCGAGGACGCCAAGGTACCGCCGCGCGCCATCGGCGAGGAACAGGCCGGCGTCGGCGCTGGCGACCACCTGCGTGTGCGGGGTCAGGGCCCAGTCGAGCGAGACCCCGGCCGCCGGTCCGCCGATGTACAGCCGCACCAGCGGGACCCGCGCGCCTGCGCGCACTGTCACCGTCGGTGCCCCCAGCGCCGCCCGCGCGCGCGCCGCCCTCCCCTCGGCGACGGCGTCGCGGACGCCGGCGAGTGGCGCCACGGTCAGCGCGGCGAGCCCCGCCAGCGCCATGGCGAGCCGTGGCGGCGTCACGGTCCCCCCGGGGGCAGGCCGCTGGGGACGCGCGCCGGGATCGTCCGATCGAAGGTGCCATCCGAGATCGCGTCGAAGAACAGGATCAGGTCGTCGGCGCCGCCAACCGCCACCTCGACGTCGCCCTCGAGCAACGGATCGGTGACCCGGTTGTTGTGGTAGTTGTCGAACACCGCGCCGAGCGTCGCCAGGGCGCCGTTGTGCATGTACGGCGCGGTGAGCGTGACCATGCGCAGCGAGGGCGTGCGGAACCGTCGCTGGCCATCGCCGAGATCGACCGGAGCGCCAGGCCGCGAGGGGATCGCGAGCTCGTGCAGCTGGAAGTCGGAGAACAGCGGCCCCGAGTGGCAGCGCGCACACCCCTGGTAGATGAACCCGTGCAGGCCCCGGATCTGCGCCGGCGTCAACGCGTCGTCGTCGCCCGCCATGTAGCGATCGAACGAGCTGTTCGTGGGCACGAGCGTGCGCTCGAAGGCCGCGATGGCCTTGGCCAGGTTGGTCGCGGTCACGCCGCCGGCGCCGAACGCCGCCTCGAACCGGGTCACGTACTCCGGGATGGCGCCCAGCCGGGCGACCACCTCGTCGAGGATCTGATCCTCGGCGACCGTCGTCCCCCGCATCTCGGCCGCGCTCGTGATCGGACCGAGCACCTGGGCCTCGAGCGAGGTGACCCGATGGTCCCAGAACATCGGCGCCAGCTCGGGCGCGACGGCGCCGTCGACGGACAGCCCGTTCCACGCGGTGACCAGCACGGTCTGGGCGTTGCGCGACGTGCGCGGCGCGGCGGGGTCGGCGTCGCGCGCCGGCCCGACACCGCGTCCGCCAGTGCCGACCGACACCGCCAACCCATCGCTGTAGCCGAACTCGGGGTGGTGACAGGTCGCGCACGCGATGTCGCGATCGCCTGACAGGATCGGGTCCCAGTACAGCAGGCGCCCGAGCTCGATCGTCTCCGGGCGCCCGGGGTTGTCGGCCGGCTCGGGCACGACGCTCGGCAGCGCCGCGAGCGTCTCGCGGGGATCGGGCGTCAGGTAGTCGGTGCACCCCGCGAGCAACGCGACGACGGCCACCCCGGCGGGTCCGAGCATCGCGCAGCGATCGGTCGACACGATCGTGAGTCTACCCGCCCCGGCGCGTCGGAGTGTTGCGGCCGTGTTAACGGCGGGCTCCCCCGGGGTCGGTCGCCAGCGACGCGCTCGTCGCGGGCCCGCCGCGCAGGGTCAGCCGCGCGATCGTGCCCGACGCGGGCGACGATTCCAGCTCGACGTCACCGCCGTGGACCCGGGCGATGCGCCGCGCGAGCGCGAGCCCGAGCCCGACGCCGCCCGTGCCGCGTGTGCGCGATCCGTCGGCGCGCCAGAACGGCGTGAACGCCAGGCCCAGCTCGCTGGCGCTCATCCCGACGCCCTGGTCGACGACCTCGATCGCGAAGCCCTCGCCTCGCCGGCCAAGCCGCAGCGCGATCGGGCTGCCGGGCGGCGAGTACTTGGCCGCGTTGTCGAGCAGGTTGTCCAGCGCGCGTCGGATCAGCGCGCCGTCGCCATCGCAGCGCGCGTGCGCGAGCGTCGTCGCGAGCTCGATCGGGTGCGTCCCGTGGTGAGCCGCGCAGCGGGCGCGCGCCTGCGCCACGACCGCGACCAGATCCACCTCGGCCCGACGGAACGCCGCGGCGGCGGTGCTGTCGAGCCGCACCAGCGCGAACACGTCCTCGATGATCCGCTCGATCTCGGCGAGATCGGCGTCCACGTCGTCGAGCACCTGCTTCGCGGCGTGCGGATCGGCGCTGGCGAGATCGAGCGCGAGCTTGACCCTGGTCAACGGCGTCCGCAGCTCGTGCGAGATGTCCGCCATCATCGCGCGCTGGGCGCGCAGCAACCGCTCGATCTGTTCAGCCATCTCATCGAAGGCGCGCCCGACGGCGCCGAGCTCGTCGGCGCGCCGCAGCCGGGTCCGCACGCCGGTCTCCCCGCGACCGAACGCGCGGGCGGCGTCGCCCAGCACGGTCAGCGGACGGACGATCGTGCGCGCCAGGACCAGCGTGGCGACCAGCGCGATCACCAGGCTCACGCCGACCACCGCCGACAGCGAGAGGATGATCCACGCCGGGCCGTCCCCGGCCGGCCGGTGGAGCACCACCCGCGCCGGCCCCAGCGCGATGGCCAGGCGTTCGTGCTCGATGCGGGGCGCGCCCGCCTCGACCCGCAGCTCGGCGGCCGTGGGGGGCGTGAGCGGCGCCCCGACGCCGCCGATCAGCTGCCCGCGCCGGTCGTAGACGAACAGGTCGAGCCGGCGCAGCGCCGGGTCGCGGTGGAGCTCGCGGACCAGCGCGGCGTCGTCGTCCGGAAACCTCGCCGCGAGCTGGTTCACCAGCGACTCGACGGCCCGCGCCTGGTGATCCTCGGGACGTCGGCCGTCGAGCAACCGGACCGCGATCAGCGTGCCGATCGCGACCACCACCATCAGCGCGGCGAACCCGTACAGCCGCCAGGCGAGCGATCGGTGCCGATCGGTCATGGCGACGCTTCGAGCGCGAGCACGTAGCCGATGCCGCGCACGGTCTTGAGGAGCCGGGGGCGGCGGGCGTCGTCGCCGAGCTTCGCGCGCAGCCGCGAGACGTGCACGTCGATCGAGCGATCGAAGACCACGTCCGAGGTCCCGTTCGCGTCGAGCAGCTGCTCGCGGGTGACCATCCGCCCGGCGTGCTCGGACAGGGCCCACAGCACGCCGAACTCGGTCGTCGTGACCGCGACCTCGCGGCCGTCGAGCCGGACGCTGAAGCGGGCGCGATCGAGCACGAGCCGGCCGAGATCGATCACCGTCGTCGGCGGCCCCACCAAGCCGCGGGCGCGACGCACGACCGCGCGGATGCGCGCCAACAGCTCGCGCGCGGAGAACGGCTTGGTCAAGTAGTCGTCAGCGCCGAGCTCGAGCCCGAGGACGCGATCGGCCTCGTCGGTGCGCGCCGTCACGATGACGATCGGGACCGCCAGCTGCTGGCGCAAGTGGCGGCACACCTGGAGGCCGTCCTGCCCGGGGAGCTGGAGGTCGAGCACGACGCAATCGTAGGGCGTGCGCTTCGCCTCGGCCTCCCCGGCGAGGCCGTCGCGGACGATCGTCACGGCCACCTGCTGCGTCTCGAGGAAGCGCGCCGTCAGCGCCGCGATCCGCGCGTCGTCTTCGATCAGCAGCACGCGACAGCCCGTCGTCACCCCTCTACGCTACGCGCCTTCCGCGGGCCTGGGCGCCGCCGCAACAGTCGGAAACATTCGCAGGCGCCACCTTTCCCGCCACCACGCGTCACGGACGTCGATCGGCGACTCATCCCGTTCGGGTGGATCGCGTCGTCGCCCCACCGTCGGCTGGACCGCCGACCCGCGCCACTGCCAGGCCTCGCCAGGCACGATCGTCGAGACGCCCCCACCATCGTCGCTGGCGAGGCCATCGACGTGGTGCCGTCGATCCCGACGATCCCGTTCCTGAGCATGTGGGGCCCCGCGGGGGCGTCCGACGTCCCCGCCCCACATCCGTGGTTCACGATTGGCGGAGATCCACCTGCCTCCGCCTGGGCGTGGCGACACGCCCTCACGGGAACTCAGATCGGCTTCACCGGCAGGCGGCTGACCACGTAGGCGTTGTCGGGCCAGTGGCCGGGGGCGCCGGGGAACGCGGCGTCGCAGGACGGCAGGTGGCACGCCTCCTCGATCTCCTTGGCGAACATGGCGCCGAGGCGGTGGACGTTCAGGCACAGCGCGCCCTCGGGGCCCCAGTAGGCCTCGGTGTCGTACTCGTTCCAGGTGACGAAGCCCCAGTCCTTCTCGTTGGTCCAGCGCAGCGGCGTGCCCTGCTTGGTGAACGCGTGGCCGTCGCCGCACACGTCCGACACGTACAGCTTGAACATCGCGGTGCGCTGCTTCTCGTTGGTCTCGTGCAGCGGGCCGGCGCTCTTGGTGGTGTGCCGGGTCATGTACAGCTTGTAGAGGGCGCCGCCCGGGCACGCCCAGTTGACCCAGCCCGCCGTCGAGTGGGGGTCGATGTCGTAGACCGTCTTCTGCTCGGCCGAGTAGCGATCGCCGGTGAACAGGATGGTGCCGTCGGGGTCCGGGTACCACTCCTGGCCGTCGTTGAGCAACTGCGGCGGCGGCAGCGTGCACACCGGCCGGAAGTCCTGGGGCGGCGCGCCGGCCTCCTTCCATGACAGCTTGTACGACTCGAGCTGC
Source organism: Myxococcales bacterium (assembly GCA_016707895.1). Classification (GTDB taxonomy): domain Bacteria; phylum Myxococcota_A; class Polyangia; order Haliangiales; family Haliangiaceae; genus UBA2376. Next base: position 275,464 of record JADJGV010000013.1, read on the forward strand.
TCGCCGGCGGGATCGACCCACAGGTCGAAGCCGCCGTAGACCGCCTGGATCCGCATCTCGAACTTGCGCGGCTCGGCCGCCGAGTCGATCACCGTGATCGTCGCGCCGCCGAGCATCGCGCCGTGCAGCCAGACGTTGCCGTCGGCGTCCACCGCGGTCAGGTGGTCGGCCTCGACCTGGGGGTAGAGCTGGGTCCACCACACCAGCGGCGACTCCAGGCCGGTGACGATCAACCCTTCGTCGTTGGGTAGGCCCTTGAAGTTCAGCTCGTGGAAGTCGTACTGGGCGAGGTAGGGCGAGTTCGAGCCGCACTCGATCTTCGAGCACGCCGCGCGGGCATCGCGCGCGAAGAGGGAAGCGACGAGGACACCGCCGAGCGACAGCGACAGGACCAGGGGCTTGCGCATGTCCAGGTAGAGTCGCCGCGGGCAAAACGTGTCACAGAAATCGGTCGCCGACTCATCCCGTTCGGGTGGGGCCGCCTGCCTGGGTCGGAAGCCCCACCCGGCCCTGCCACTGCCAGACCTTGCCGGGTACGATCTTCCAGGACCTCCGTGGCCAAGTCGCGTCCCTCCCCCACCGCCCCCACCGTCGTCGCCGGCGAGGTGATCGCCGACGCGGCGCCGTCGATCCCGACGATCGACCTGCGGGTCGCGCAGTCCAAGGCCGAGGCCGCGCTGTTCGGCGCCAGCGAGGCGGTGCGGATCGGGCGCTACCGCATCATCGAGCGGGTCGGCGCTGGCGGCATGGGCATCGTCTGGTCGGCCTGGGATCCGGAGCTCGGCCGGGCGGTCGCGCTCAAGCTGGCGTCGTCGGGTGACGCCGCGGCGCGCGCGCTGGCCCGCGACGAGGCCCGGGCGCTGGCCCGGCTGTCACACCCCAACGTCGTGCCGATCTACGACGTGCTCGATCACGACGACCGCGTGCTGCTGGTGATGGAGCTGATCAAGGGCGAGAGCCTGCGCGCGGCGAGCAAGGCCCGCAGCCCGGCGCAGATCGTCCGCGACTACCGCCAGGCCGGCGAGGGGCTGGCGGCGGCCCACGCCGCGGGGTTGATCCACCGCGACTTCAAGCCCGACAACGCGCTGCTGGGCGCCGACGGCCGGGTGCGCGTGCTCGACTTCGGGCTGGCCCACGACGCCGGCGGCGGCGAGGGCTTCGTCGCCGGCACCCCCGGCTACATGGCGCCGGAGCAAGAGCGCGGCGAGAAGCTGTCGCCGGCCGTCGATCAGTTCGCGCTGTGCGTGGCGCTGCGCGAGTCGTTGACCGCCCGCGGCGGCGTGCCGCGCTGGTTGCAGCCGGTGCTGGCGCGCGGGACCGCGGCGGCGCCCGGCGATCGCTACCCGACGATGAGCGACCTGTTGGCCGCGCTGGCGCGCGATCCCGCCACGCGGTGGCGGCGGCGCGCGCTCGTCGGCGGCGGCGCGCTGGCCATCGCCGGCGCGGCCGGTGCGTTCATGATCGGCCGCGCCCAACAGCGCCCCTCGGTCGACGAGACCTGCCGCGGCGGACCGCGCCAGCTCGAGGCGTCGTGGGGGCCGTCGCGTCGGGCGACGATCGCGCGCGGGCTCGGCCTGCTGCCGGACAGCTACGCGCGCGACAGCGTGCCCGCGCTCGTCGCGAGCCTCGACCGCTACGCGGACCACTGGATCTCGCTGCATCGCGACTCGTGCCAGGCCTACGCACGGCACGAACTGACGGCGGAGCTCTACGATCGGCGCACCGCGTGCCTGGCCCGACCTCGGTCGGCCCTCGCCGCCATCGCCGACCTCGCCGAGCGGGCGGGTCCCGCCGAGCTGCCAGGCTTGATCCAGGCCGCCACGGCCTTGCCCGACGTCGCCGCGTGCGCCGACGACGCCGCGCTGCTCGCCGACGTCGCCCAGCCGTCGACCGCGCTGGCCCCGGAGGTCTCGGCCATCGACCAAGGCCTCGCCCGGGTCGACGTCGAGCGCGACGCCGGGCGCGTCGAGGACGCGGCGCGGGACGTCGAGCCGCTCGTCGCGCGCGCCGAGGCCACGAGCTACCGCCCGGTGCTGGCGCGGGCGCTCGTGGCCCGGGGCCGGGTGGCCATGACGGGCGAGCGCGCCGACTGGGGGCGGGCCGACTTCGCCGCCGCCGTCACCGCGGCGATCGCGACCGGCGACGATCCGCTGGCCGTCGAGGCCTGGGCGCGCCTGGCCTGGAGCACGGCGATGACGAGCGAGACCGGCGTCGGGCCCGCGCTCGATGGGCTCGCCATGGTGCGCGCGCTCGACCAGCGCGCCGGCAGCCGCGGCGGGTTCGCCCGCGCGTTGCTGCACAACAACCTCGGCGGGGTGGCGCTGGCGAGCGGCGATCGGGCCACCGCCCTCGCCGAGTTCCAGCTGGCCCGCGGCCTGGCCGCCGAGATCTCGGGCGGCGACGCGGCCGAGCTCGACGTCGCGCTCGAGAACCTGCTGCTCTTGCTCGACGACTTCGCCGAGGCCAAGCGGGTCGGCGGCGAGTTGATCGCCACCCGCACGCGCGCCTATGGCGCGACCCACCCGCTGACGCTCCAAGCGCGCGTGCTCGCGGCGGTGGTCGATCCCGACCCGGCGACGACCCGTCAGGACCTGGTCGCGACGATCCTCGACCTGGCGCGGCTGCACCCGTCGCTGGGCCACACCATCGCCGACCTCGCGCGCGAGGCGATCTTCACGTCGGCGCTGGTCGACGCCGGCGCCACGGTCCGGCAGCTGGCCGACGTCGTCGCCGCGACCGCCAGCCGTGGTGCGGACCCGGCGCACCTGGCCTACGCGGCCGCCTTCGCCCACCTCGCCGCCGGGGATGCCGGCGCCGCCAGCGCGGCGTTCCGCCGCGAGCTGGCCACCGTCACGGAGACGCCGACCACGCCGTGGTGGCAGCGCAAGCGCCTGGTCGACCTCCGGCTGGGGCTCGCGCTCGCGGAGCTGGCCGCGGCCCGCTTCGACGACGCGACCGCCGAGGTCGAGCGCGCCGCGGCGACGCTCGACGGGATCATCGGGCGGATGCCGGCGTCGATCGCGGCGCGCCGCCACGCGGCGGTCGCGATCGCCCGACGCCGGATCACGGCCGCCGTCCCGCTACGGTAGCGCCTGGGGGATGGAGGTGAACAGGTAGGCGTTCGACGGGAACGGCGACAGGCTCGGGTACGCCGACGCGCAGGTGGGTGGGAGCTGCGAGCCGCAGGCCGGCGCGACGACCCCCTGGTAGTAGGTCGCGCCCTTGCGGTAGTCGTCGATGCACAACGCACCGTTGGGCCCCCACACGCCTTCGAGGACGTCCTGGCCGAGCACGGCCGAGCCCCAGTTGTACGGCGGGTTGTTCCAGAACAGCGGGGTGCCCTGGGTGGTGAACGCGTTGCCGTTGCCGCACACGTCGCCCACGTACATCTTGAGCATCGCCTGGTGGTACGCCCGCGACAGCGCGTAGCCGAGCGCCGACGACGGCACGGTGTTGCGCGTGTAGAACAGCTTGTAGAGCACGTGGTTGTAGCAGCCGATGTTGAACCAGTTGCCGTCGTCGGCGGCGGCGGCCTTGACGCGCTTGGTCTCGGCCACGAAGCGCTCGCCGCTGAACAACACGCTCTCCTTCGCGAGCTGGGTGCCGCGTGGCGGCAGCGAGCACACGGGGGTCTTCTGCGTGATGTTGCCGCCGGTGTAGTTCAACTCGTAGCTCTCGGCGCCCGGCGACGCCGCGGCGCCGACCCAGAACGGCGTCGCGAGCGTCACGTGATCGATCGACAGCTTGTAGAGCTGACCGTTCGGCGACACGATCTCGAGGTGCGCGCCGGTCAGCGCGCCGTGCTCGACGACGACCGCGTTCGACGCCAGATCGCGCCCCACCAGGCGGGCGCCGATGACGTCGGCGCGGTAGGTGACGCCGCTCGCGACCAGGTAGCGCACGCGCAACCCCGCGGTGTTGGGCAGGCCGATCTCGTTCAGCTCGTGGAACTCATACAGGTCGATGACGGGGGAGTTCGAGCCGCATTCGATCTTCGAGCACGCCGCCGACGCGTCGGTCGCGCGCGCGGCGACCACCGCCAGCGCGAGCGCAGGAACCAGAGCGAGCGAGACGAGTGACTTCATGACGGACCGGCCTCCCGTAGGTGTGGGCAGGTAGAGTCCGGCAGGGTCTGGATGTGTCGCGCTGGCGCGAAGAAAGATCACCCATCTGGGGTGAGCGCGAAGCAGGCCAGCGATCTCAGCCGGTTAGCGAGGACCGGCCCCTCACCGCAGGCTGAGCGCCAGCGCGTCGACCGCCTCGACCGTCGCGATCGTGTCGGCCGGGATCCCCTCGGTCGCCAGCATCGCCTCGCGCAGCTTCTCGCGCGCGCGGTGCAGGCGGTTGCGGATCGCGGCCGCGTTGGACTCGAACACCTCGGCCAGCGCGGTGGCGTCGAGGCCGTCCCAGTAGTGCAGCTCGAGCAAGGTCTGCTGCTCGACCGGCAGCGTGCGCAGCGCCGCGCACAGCAGCTTGTGCTGCTGGTTGCGCGCCAGCTTGCCGCCGGCGCTGGTCGCCAGATCGGCGATCGACGACAGCGCCGGATCGAAGTTGCGCGCGCGCTGCAGCCCGCGCAGGTGGCGGTACAGCTCGTGGCGCGCGACCGTGTAGAGGTAGGTGCGGAAGCTGGAGCGGCCCGCGAACTGATCCTTGGCCTTGACGATCGCCAGGAAGGTCTGCTGGACCATCTCGTCCGGGTCGTCGCACTTGTTGGCGAAGAACCGGTACAGCGCCTGGAAGTACCGCTGGAACAGCAACCGCCCGTTGGCCGCGTCGCCCGCGCGCCACGCGTTCAGCAGGTCGACGTCGGATTCCACGGCGGCAGTGTACCACCCCGTGGTCGCGAACAACCGCCGACGCGGCTTGCGTCGGCGCGCCGCGCGCCGCCATGATCGCGGCGATGCGCCCGGCCGAGCGCTACCGGTTGATCGAGCGGCTCGGCGAGGGGTCGATCGGCGTCGTGCACCGCGCGCTCGACCTGGCCACCGGCCGCGAGGTGGCGCTGAAGATCATGCCGCGGGCCCGCGGCGCCACCAACCTGCGCGGCGAGTTCGTCGCGCTGGCGCGGCTGCGCCACCCCAACGTGGTGTCGGTGCTCGACTACGGCCTCACCGACGCCGGCGACGAGTACTTCACGATGGAGCTGGTGGCGGGGCCGGCGCTGACCGCGGCGGCCGGCCCGATCACCGCCCACCGGATCTGGGCGCTGCTCGGCGGCGTGCTCGACGCGCTGGCCACCGTCCACGGCGCCGGCATGGTCCACGCCGATCTCACGCCGTCGAACATCCTGGTCGACGGCGCGGCGCTGTTGCGCGCGCCCGGGCGCGCGGCGCGGCTGGCCGACTTCGGCCTGGCGACGCCGCTGGCCGACCCCGGCGGCGCCACCGCCCGCGGCACGATCGGCTACGCCGCGCCCGAGGCGTGGTCGGGGCGCATCGACGCCCGCGCCGATCTGTACTCGTTCGGCGTGGTGCTGTGGCAGCTGGTGATGGGCGCGCGCCCGTTCGGCGGCGCGACGCCGCGCGCGGTGGTGGCGGCCCAGCGCGCCGGCCACCCCGGCGATCCGCGCAAGCTGCGGCCGGAGCTGCCGCCGGCGCTGGCCGAGCTGATGCTGGCGCTGATCGATCCGGCGCCCGGCGCCCGCCCCGAGAGCGCCGAGGAGGTGCTCGACCGGTGGCGGGCGATCGCCGACGGCCTGGGCTACCCGGCGATCGCCGCCCGCGCCAGCGGCGGTCGCGTGACCCGCCGCGCCGCGGCGCTGCCGACCTTGGTCGGCCGCGATCGCGAGCTGGTCGAGCTCGACCGCGCGTGGACCGAGGCCAAGCTCGGGCGCGGCGCGCCGGTGGTGATCACCGGCGAGCCCGGCATCGGCAAGTCGCGGCTGCTCGCCGAGCTGGCGCTGCAGCTGCAGCTCGACGGCGGCGAGGTGGTGCGGCTGTCGGCCCGGGCCAGCGACGGGCCGTGGGCGCCGCTGCGGGCGCTGGCGCGGACGCTGATCACGATCGCCGGGCCGGCGTGGGCGCGGGCCGGCTCGGCGGCGGCGCCCCACGTCGCGGCGCTGCTCGATCACAGCGCGTCGCTGGGCGCCGGCCGCTGGGTGCTGGCCGAGGCGGTGGTCGAGCTGGTGGCCGCGACCGCGGCGGTGCGGCCGCTGGCGATCCTGGTCGACGACGCCGACGCGGCGCCGCCGGCGGTGGCCGACGTGCTCGCGTACCTGGTGCGCGCGGTCCCCGACCTCGCGGTGCTGCTGGTGGTCGCCGGGCGCGCGCCCGAGCCGTCGGCGCGGCCGGTGGCGGCGCCGCTCGACGCGGCGGTGGCGGTGGCCGAGCGCGGCCGGCGGCTCGAGCTGGTGCCGCTGGGCCAGTCGAGCTTCTTCGCGCTGGTGATCGCCGCGGTCGGCGCCGAGGTCGCGAGCCGGGTCGCCGACGAGCTGCGCCGGGTGTCGGGCGGCAACCCCGGCCACGCGATCGCCACGCTCGACGCGATGATCGACGCCGGCACGATCGCCCGCCACGGCGGGCGCTGGACCACCACCCCCGAGCTGATCGTGCCGCTCCTGCCGGCGGCGCGGCAGAGCGCGCTCGTCCGCCTGGCCACGCTGGCCGCCAGCGCCCGCGGCTACCTGCGGGCCGCGGCGATCCTCGGCGATCCGTTCGATCGCGAACTCCTGGCCGCGATCCTCGGCATCGCCGCGCCGCCGGTGCCGATCGCCGACGGCGTGCCCGAGCCGATGGCCGAGGGGCTGATCTCGGTGTCGACCCGGATCCCGGTGGCCGAGGCGCTGGTGCTCGACGACGACGCCTCGCGGCGGGTGGCGATCGATCCCACGATCGACGAGGTCGACCTGGCGCTGGCCGACGCGGTGGCCGCGCGCGCGCTGATCGCCGACCCGGCCTCCGGCCAGTTCCGGTTCGCGCACAAGGAGCTGGCCGAGCTGCTGGGCCGCGAGCTGACGCCGGCGGCGCGGCTCGAGTACCACCGCCGCGCGGCGCTGGCGCTCGACGACCGGCTGGCCGCCGGCCAGGTGGTCGCGCCGGCGGCGATGGCCCGCCACCACCGGGCGCTGGGCGACGGCCACCTGGCCGCGCGCTGGTGCCTGGCCGCCGCCGACGCCGCGGTGCGCGAGGGCGATCTGCCGACCGCGGTGGCCCACGCCACCGACGCGCTGACGCTGGCCGATCCCGGCGACCAGCGGCCGCTGCTGTTGCGGGTGGCCGAGCTGGCCGGCCAGGCCGGCGAGCTCGAGCTGGCGCTGCACCACTACCGGCTGGCCGCCGACGGCGCGACGCCGGCCGCCAGCGTCGTGATCGCGCTCGACATCGCCGACCTCGAGCGGCGCCGCGGCCACGGCGATCAGGCGCTGGCCGCGGCCACCGGCGCGCTGGCCGCCGCGCGCCGCCGCGGCGATCCGCTGCTCGAGGCCCGCTGCCACCTGCGCATCGCCTGGCTCCACGCGCACCGCGCCGACTACCCGCTGGCGGCCGACCACGCGACGATCGGCCTGCCGCTGGCGCGCAAGACCGGCGACGGCGCGCTCGAGCTCGAGCTGTCGCGGGTGGCCGCGGCGATCGCGACCTCGATCGGCGAGCCGCGCCGCGCGCTGGCGATCCTCGACGCGCTGCCGCCGGTGCCCGCCGATAAGCCGCGGCTCGCCGCCGGCGTCGCCCACGAGCTGGGCCGGGCCGCGATCCAGGCCGGCGACTACCCGCGCGCGATCCTCGCGCTCGAGCGCGCGATCGCCGCGGCCGAGGCGGCCGGCGATCTCGAGCAGCGCGCGCGCTCGACCAACAACCTCGGCGCCGCCTGCTACTACCAGGGCGACTGGGCCCGGGCCCGGCGGCTGTGGCTGCAGTTCCGCCAGCAGAGCGAGCGCCAGGGCGATCGCACCGAGACCCTGCACGCGCTCAACAACCTCGGCTCGCTGTACCGCGATCTGGGCATGCTGGCCGACGCCCGCGGCGCGTTCGATCGCGCCGCCGAGCTGGCCGAGCAGCTGGGCGCGGCGCACATGGCGGCGATGATCCTGGCCAACCGCGGCGAGGTCGACGCGCGGGCCGGCGATCTCGGCACCGCCCGCGACCGCTACGAGCGCGCGCTGGCCGAGTGCGTCCGGCTGGGCGCGCGCGAGGACGCGATCGAGACCCGGCGCCGCCTGTCGGAGCTCGACCTCGCGGTCGGCCGGGTCGACGAGGCGCTGGCCCGCGCGCTCGAGGCGGCGCGCGACGCCAAGGATCTCGGCGCCCGCTTCGAGGAGGGCGTGCTGCACCGGGTCGCGGCCTCGGCGCTGCGCGCCCAGGGCGATCTCGACAGCGCGGCGTGGTTCGTCGATCGCGCCCGCGAGCTCCTGGCCGGGCTGGGCGCGCGCTACGAGCTGGCCCGGGTCGCGGTCGAGGCCGCCGAGCTGGCCCACGCGGCCGGCGACGACGCGCGCGCGCTGATCCAGCTGACCGCCGCCGAGGCCGAGCTGGCGACGCTGGGCGCGCGCTGGGATCTGGATCGGGTGCGCGGGCTGCGCCGGACGCTGGGCCCGCGCCCGGTGCCGACCGCGGCGCTGCCCGAGGTGATCGCGGTGGCGCGGGCGGTGGCCGACGGCGACGGCGATCGCGCGATCGAGCTGGCGCTGGCCGCGGTGCTGGCCGCGTCGGGCTGCGATCGCGGCTTCGTGCTCACGCTCGACGGCAGCGGCCGGCCGCAGATCCGAGCCCGCCTGACCGGCGAGCACGCCCGCGGCTTCGATCGCGGCGACGCCAGCGTCTCGGGGACGATCGTCAAGAAGGTGGCGGCCACCGGCCAGGCGGTCGCGGTCGCCGACGCGGTGCTCGACGCCGAGCTGCGCGAGCAGTCGAGCGTGATCGCGCTCGGGCTGCGCCGGGTGTGGGCGGCGCCGATGCGCGCGCGCGGCCGGCTGATCGGCATCGTCTACGCCGACTCGACGGCCGCCGACATCGACGATCGGCCGTTCGCGCCCGAGCTGCTCGACGCCGCGGTCGCGCCGCTGGCGGTGGCGCTCGACCACGCCCGGCTGGTGGCCGAGGCCCGGCGCTCGGCCGAGCTGATGTCGATCCTGGCCCACGAGATCCGCAACCCGCTGGCCGGCATCCTCGGCTACTCCGAGATGGGCCGCGAGCCCGAGCTGGCGCCGGCGCACCTCGACGCCGGCGCGCTGTTCGATCGCATCCACGCCGACGCCGAGCGCCTGCGCCGGCTGGTCGACAACGTCTTCGAGCTGTCGCGCCACGAGGCCGGCCGGCTCGACGCGTCGTACGGCCCGGTCGAGCTCGAGCGGGTGGTGCGCACCGTGCTGGGCGACTTCGCCCGCCCGATCGGCGAGCGCCGCCTGGCGGTGACCGTCGAGGTCGCCGAGCTGGTCGGCCCCGCGCTCGGCAACCCCGATCGCCTGGCCCAGGTGGTGTCGAACCTGCTCGGCAACGCCGTGAAGTTCTCGCCGCCGGGCGGCAAGATCGCGATCACGATCCGCCGCGAGCGGGTGCGGGTCGGTGACCCCACCGCGCCGCCGCTGTCGCCGTCCGACGCGCGGGCGTGGATCCCGCTGGCCGCCGACGACGAGCTCGGCGACGTGATCCGCCTCGACGTCCGCGACCACGGCCCGGGCATGAGCGAGGAGCTGCGGGCCCAGCTGTTCGAGAAGTTCACCCAGGGCGTGGGCGCCGCCAAGCACGGCGGCCTCGGCCTCGGGCTGTACCTGTGCCGCGAGATCGTCCGCCAGCACGGCGGCGCGATCTGGGTCGAGAGCGAGCTCGGCAAGGGCGCGTGCTTCTCGGTCCGCCTGCCGGTCGCGCTGTGACCGCGGCCCCGGCGCGCTAGACGTCGACGATCGCCGCCGCGCGGGCGGCGCGCGGCGCCCGCCGGCCGGCCCACGCCGGATCCCGTTGCCACGTCGTCGCCGGCGGCGGCAGCACCTCGAACGCCGGCGCGTCCTCGGTGGCGGCGTCGGTGACCACCAGCTCGCAGTAGGCGCCGAGCGCGTCGTCGTGATCGCACGCCACCGGCGCGGCGCCCGCCTGCAACGGCGCCAGCCGGGCCCGGACCTCGCGCGCGGTCGGCCGGTGCTCCGGATCCTTGGCCAGCATGGCCTCGATCAGCGCGGCCAGGCAGCACGGCACGTCGGGCCGCTGCGCGCGCACCGGCGGCGGCGCCTCGAGCAGGTGCTTGAGCACCATCGCCAGCGCGTGATCGGACGCGAACGGCGGGCGCCCGACCACCGCCTCGTACGCGATCACGCCGAGCGCGTAGACGTCGGCGCGGCCGTCGACCGGCCGGCCCAGGGCCTGCTCGGGCGCGATGTACGTCGGCGTCCCCAGCGATAGGTTCTCGAGCGTCAGGCGCGGCCCGACCGGGTGGTGGGCGATGCCCCAGTCGATCACGCGGACCTCGCCGCCGGCCGGGTCGACGACCAGCACGTTCTCGGGCTTGAGATCGCGGTGGACGATGCCGGCGCGATCGGCCGCGGCGATCACGTCGGCGATCGCGGTCATCAACCCGACCACCGCGGCGATCGGCAGCGCGCCGGCCCGCGCGAACAGCGCGGCCAGCGACTCGCCGCCGACGTACTCCATCGCGATCCACGGCCGGCGATCTGGCAGCACGCCGCAGTCGAACACCCGCACCGCGCCCGGGTGCGCGAACGCCTCGAGGATGCACGCCTCCTGCAACAGCCGCTGCGCCGCCTCCGGGCGATCGAGCAGGTGCTGGTGCATCACCTTGAGCGCCACCCGCCGCGGCAGGATCCGGTGCGCGGCGTCGTACACCATGGCCATGCCGCCCTGGGCGAGCAGGTGGTGGACGCGATAGCTCCCGACCGCAGCGCCAGGTTCGAACTCGGTGGCCATGGGCCGCGTGGGTGCAGCCGCCGTGCCGGGCGCCGCCCGACCGCGCCGCGGTCGCGCGATCGTCCCGCCGGCGCTCACCGTGCGTCGGCGCGCACCCCGGTGCCTCGTGGCGCGACCAGGATCACCCCTCGGGTATGGCACGGGTAGTGAATCCGGACTGACACGCCGGCACTCGCGCCGGACCCCACCACCTCCATGCACCACCTCGATGAACGCACCACCCACTTCCTGGCCGTCGACGACGACTACCTCGGCCTGATGAACGTCGAGCAGGCGTTCGCGCGCACGCGCTACCGCCACCACCTGTGGACCGCGTCGGACGGCCACGAGGCGCTCGCGCTGCTGCGCAGCGACGCCATGCCGGCGACCCGGCGGGTGATCTTGCTCGACGCCCACATGCCGCGCATGGACGGCCTGTCGATGCTGCGCGAGCTGCGCGCCGACCCGTGCCTGCGGCTCGCGACCGTCTTGATGCTGACGTCGTCGACCGACCCCCGCGATCGCGCCGACGCGTTCCACCTGAACGTCGCCGGCTACGTCGTCAAGCCGATCCGCTTCGCCGCCTTCGTCGAGCTGATCACGGCGATCTGTCGCTACTGGACCGTCGTCGACCTGCCGTGACGCGCACGACGCTTGCAGTACCGATCGCCATGGACCTCCTCACCTGGCTCGTGGTTGGACTCGTCGCCGGCGCCCTGGCGTCGGCGGTCATGGGTGGGTCGGGCTTCGGCCTGGCCGGCGACATCGCGCTCGGCATCCTCGGCGCGCTGGTCGGCAGCTGGGGCTTCCGCGAGCTCGGCTGGAAGGCGCCGTTCGCCGGGCTGTCGGGCGTCATCACGGTCGCGCTGCTCGGCGCGATCGTCCTGCTGATCGCGACCCGCCTGCTGCGCTCGACGCTCACCGCCGGCCGCCGCCGATGACGCGAGCGCGGCGACGGCGTCAGCGACCGATCGGCCCGAGCACGATCAGCGCGGGTCGACCGGCCGGGCGCCACTCGGCGTCGAGCGCCGTCCAGCTGCGCGTGCGCCAGCCCGACGCCGGATCGATCGTCACGAACTCGTCGGCCGCCGGCCGCACCGCCACCAGCACCTCGTAGTGCGGCTGGACCCAGCGGCCGCCGTACGGCAAGAGCAGCCCGACGATCACCGGCCGCCCCGCCCCGACCTCGTGCTCGAGGGTGGCGCGGTCGCCGACGATCGCGAACGCGGTCAGGCGATGGCCGCGGGCCGCGTCGCGCAGCTCGCCCAGGCTGGCGCCGGCCCCGACCGGCGGCGGCAGCGCGGCCAGCACCTCGAGGCGCGGCCACGGGCGGTGCCAGCGCGCCGCGACCATCGCCAGCGCCGCGGCGCCGCAGTCGTCGGGGCCTTCCTGGCGCACCAGCGGGGTGGCGGCGGCCACGACCCACCCCGGCTCGGTCGCGACCCGACCCGGATCGATCGCGCGCGCGCCGCCGCGATAGCCGACGCAGCCGACGGCCAGCGACGCGGCGATCAGCGCCGCCGCGCGAGGGTTCACAGCAGCACGATCAGCAGCACGATCAGCAGCACGACGGTCACCGTACCGCCGCTGATCAGCACCACCGACGCGCCGCCTCGATAGTCGGCGGCCGCTGGCGACGCGGCCTCGCGCGCGGCGTACTGCCGGGCGTCAGCGGCGACGGTGGCGTCGTCGGGCGTCGCGGCGCCCGCCGGGGGCCGCGCGTCGCGTTCCGACGCGGCGAGCGGTGCGGCGACCGCGCCACCGATCATCGGTGGCGTCAGCAGGGCGAGGGCGAGGGCGAACGCAGGCCAGCGGAGGGTCGACATGGTGGCTCCTCGGGTTCAGGCGCGTGACTTGGCGGGCTTGGCGGTCTCGGCGAGGTGCTTCGACGACTCGAGCCAGGTGTTGATCGCCGCCGCGGTCGACTCCGACGGGTGGTCGGGGTCGCCGACCAGCAGCGCGGTGATCGCGGCCAGCGCCATCTCGATGTCGGTGCGGGCGCGCAGCTCGTGGGCCGGGAGCTTCGCGAGCGCCGCCTCCAGCTCGACCTTGCGCGCGGCGGCGCGCACCGCCAGCGGCTCGCCCTGGGTGGCGTCGGTGCTGTTCTCGACCTTCTTGGCCGGGCGCGCCTCGCGGGTGTGGGGCGCCGGGTGGGTGACGTGGGTGGTGTGCGGGGTCTTCTCGGTAGCCATGGGGGCCTCGTTGCGTTGGGGTGAAATGGATCAGTCGCTGTGGCGCGCGAGCCACGCGTTGAGCTTGGCCTCGACGGCGGCCGAGGCCTTGTCCCAGCCGTCCTTGAGCGTCACGTCGAGCTCGATCAGGCCGGCCTTGAGCTGGTCGCGCGCGACGATCACGTCGTGGCGGCTGTCGACCTTGAGCGCCTTCATGCGGGCGCGCAGCTCGGCGCGCTTCGCCTCGACGCGGTCCTTGAGGTCGTCGGTCTTGGTCAGCATGCCCGATGGTGGTGCAGCCGACGTGCCACGGCCCGGCGCCGTCCGCGCGCCCCGCGCGCGAACTCCCGGGGCGCGCGGTGAGCGCGCGCGCACGGTGAGCGCCGGCGCGCCCATCACGCCCGCGCGCGCTGCGGCCCGACCGCCGCCGCCCGCTTGACGCGCGCGGTCGGGTCGTCGTCGCCGACCTCGGGCACGGCCGCCGGGCTGACGATCGAGGTCGCGTCCGCCAGGCTCGCCGCGAGGTCGGCGCACCACGCCGCCTCGGGCGTGAACGGCGGCGGGGCCGAGCGCCGGGCCAGGCGCGGCCCGAGCGGCGGCGTCAGCCCCTGGTGGGGCGGCCACAGCGCACACCGCGCGCCGTAGTAGGCGTTCAGCGCCCACGCGATCGGCGTCGCCGCCGCGATCTCGCGCACCACGCCGCGGCCGATGAAGAACTCGACCTCGCGCACGCCGGTCAGATCGAACGGGTCGGCCATCGCCACGCACAGGTCCCCGTCGGCCTCGAGGCCGAGCGGGATCATGCGGTGCTCGATCGCGAGGTCGCCGGGCAACAGCCGCTGCAGCTCGGGCGCGACGGTCGCCAGCCGGTGCAGATCGCTGACCGGCACGCCGGCCACGCGGCTGCTGGCGTGGACCACGGCGACCTCGTCGAGCGCGCCGGTGCTCACCAGGTACTCGAGCCAGGTCGTCGTGGTGCCGGCGGTCGCCGCGACGGCGGCGCGGATCTGGGCGTCGGTCGCCAGCGCCTCGTCGGTCAAGAGCGACGGGAGATCGTGGATCCACATGGACGGACACCGTGCATCCCACATGCCGCGCGCCGCGCCGGCTCACTCGCGCGCGTAGTCTTCGCTGAGGAACGGCTGCGACTGGAACGTGCGCTCGAGCAGCCCCGCCACGCACCGCCGCAGCTGCACCAGCGCCGCCGCGCAGGTCAGCCCGCACGCCAGCGCGTAGCCCAGGCCGAGCAGCGGCGACGGCGCGCCGATCAGCGCGGTCAGCGCGCCGCTCGCGATCAGCTGGGTCAGCGCGGCGATCGCCGCCTCGCGGCGGAAGTCGAAGTAGTACAAGAGCAGCGTCGCCGCCATCGCGACGACCTGCAGGCCGGCGCCGAGCAAGAGCCACATCAGCGCGCTCGCGCCGGCCGCGTCGAGCCCGAGCCCGCCGGCGATCGCCGGCGTCGCGGCCAGCGCGATCAGCGTGACGCCGACCTGCACCACCGCGGTGCCGCGCAAGGTGCGCGCGATCTCGGCCTCGACCTCGGCGGCGCGGCGCTCCAGCGTCGCCAGCGACGCGCCCGCGGTCAGGCCCTGGTAGTAGGCCTGGAACCGGCGGTGGAAGCTGGTCTCGACGGCGATGAACAGGTACGCGCAGGCCGGCACCACCGACAGCCACGCCACCGCCGCGATCGCCGCGTAGGTCGACGCCGCCGCGCCGCCGGCGAGCGCGAACACCACCAGCTTGTCGATCCACAGCCCGGCGTGGAACCCGAACGCGGCGGCGCCGAGCAGCCAGTACTCGGCGAACGCCGGCCCGATCCGCGCGTCCTCGTCCTCGATCGCCGGCAGCGCCTGCAGCGTGCCGGCGAGCAACATCGCCAGCGTCGCGACCTGGCCGACGCCGTAGCCGATCAGGTAGCCGGCCGGGCCCAGCACGTCGGCGCGCGCCAGCACGACGACCGCGAGCACGCTGATCGGCGCGCCCAGCCCGAACGCGCGCAGGATGATCGCCGGCGACGACAGCCCGCCGGCGGCCGACAGCAACAGCCACTGCGCGCCGACCACCGCCGCCAGCGCCGCGCCCGGCGCCGCCAGCGCCGGCTCGACGTCGGCGATCCACATCGCCGCGGCGCCGATCACCGTGAACGCGATCAGGCTCGCCGCCACCAGCCGGCGCAGCGGGCCGGCGATCTGCCCGCGCCGACCCTCGTAGACGCGATCGGCGGCGTAGCGGCTGAGCACGATGTCGATCGGCGCCGACAGCACGATCACCAGCGCGTAGACGATCGTGATCACCCGCTCGCCGGCGCTGGCGCCGGCGACGCCGCCGCCCAGCGCGCTCAGCCGCATGATCACCAGCACCAGCGTCGTCAGCAGCCACGGCCCCGAGGTGACCGCGACGCCGGTGAGGAACGCGCCGAGCGACGCGCCCAGCGAGTCGCGCTCGATCAGCCGCTCGAGCCGCCAGCCGATGCCGGCCACGTCAGGCCGCCATCCCGGCGTAGAGGCGTTCATAGGAGGCGACCACCTGGGTCAGGCGGTACCGGGCGCGCACCCGGGCCCGCGCCGCCTGCGCCATCTGCGCGCGCAGCTCCGGCTGGCGCGCCAGCGCGCAGATCGCGGCGGCGGTCGCCACCGGGTTAGCGACGCGGGTGACGATGCCGCTCGGCCCGAGCGCGCGGTCGCGCTCGCCGCCGCCCTCGATCAGCTCGCGGCAGGCGCCGACGTCGGTGGCGATCACCGGGACGCCCTCGGCGTAGGCCTCGAGGATCACCAGCGGCTGGCCCTCGCTCAGGCTGGTCAGCACCAGCACGTCGAGCTGCGGGTACAGCGGCGCCATCGCCTGCGGGCCCAGGAACCGCACCTCGCCGGCCAGGCCCAGCGCGTCGACCAGCTCGTGGCAGCGGTGCGCGTAGGCCGGGTCCTCGGTCTCGGGGCCGATGATCCACAGCTCGAGGTCGACCTCCTCGCGCGCCAGCGCCACCGCGCGCAAGAGCGTGATCACGTCCTTGATCGGGACCACCCGGCCGACGAAGCCGAGCCGGAGCCGCGCCGGCTCGGCGCGGACGCGCGGCGGCGCCGCCGTCGCCGTCAGATCAGCGCCGGCGACCCCGTTGGGCACGACGATGATCTTGGCCGGATCGGCGCCGTCGATCAGCTGCTTGGCGCGGTTGGCCTCGCTGAGCGTGACCAGGCAGGTCGCCTGGTGGTAGGCGATGCGCGACAGCACCTGGAAGTACTGCGCCCACAGCTCGCGCAGCGGCGACGGCCGCGCGCTGCCGTGGCCGTGGAGGTCGAGGTCGGTGATCCAGGTCGCGCGCGCCAGCTCGAGCTGCCGCTCGCGCGCGTACAGCCCGTGCTCGGTGACCACCAGCGGCCGCCCGGTCTTCCAGCTCGCGATCGCGCCGACCAGGCCGGCGTAGCCGGTCGACACCGCGTGGTAGACGCGGGCCGGCGGGCACGGCGCGGCCAGCAGCCGCAACAGCGGGATGTGCATCGCGCGCATGTGCCAGAAGAAGTCCATGAACGCGGCCTCGGGCGCGAGCTCGTCGTAGAGCTGCCGGTACAGCAGCTCGAAGGTCGCGTCGCCGTGCAGGAACTCGTGGATCGTCAGGTCGCCGGCCGCGAGATCGGCCAGCAGCCGATCGTCGATCGCCGCGCCGGTGTGCATCCGGCACAGCGCGCCCAGCACCCGCGACGGCGCGCGCCGCGCGCGCGGCGCGGCGATCCGCGGCGCGCCGGGGCGGCCCGGCTGCTCGCGGCCGCGGCAGTGGAGCTCGTGCATCGCGGTGACGTTGGCCGGCAGCTCGTACAGCGGCGGTCCGTACGCGCCGGGGTGCGCGCCGATGTGCAGCAGCGCGAACTGCCGGGCCGGGTAGGCCTGGAGGATCTGGTGGACCCAGGTCGAGACCCCGCCGGCGACGTACGGGTACGTGCCCTCGAGGATCAACGCGACGTCGGCAACCGAGGTGTCCATCACGCGCTCCGATCGCTGGTGAGGCGGCGGGCGCCGGTGGCCGCCAGCGCGCGCGACAGCGCCGGCGCCAGCCACTGCCCGATCACCGCCAGGTCGCGCAGGTCGGCCGGCCGCAGGGCCCGCGCCGGCACGCCGCGCAGCGCGACGACGCCGATCAGGGCGCCGGTCACGTGGTCGAAGACTGGGGCCGCGACCGCGCTGTCGGTGTCGGTCGCGTCGGCGGCCCCCAGCGCCACCACCCGCGCCTCCACCGCCGCGCGCACCGTGCGGTCGCCGGCGATGTCGTGCGGGCGCGCCGCGCTCGCCGCCCACGGGCCGCGCCACGCCAGCGTGGCCACGCGCGCGCCGTCGCGCAGCTCGATCAGCCCGGCGCGGGCGCCGGTCCGGATCATGCACAGCTCGATGGCGGCGTCGGCGGCGTCGGCCGCGGGCCCGCGCTCGATCCGGCCGGCCAGGTTGCGCCACAGGCTCAGCGCGATGTCGACGCGGTCGTGGCGCGTGCGCAGGTAGGCCAGGCTGTCGTGCAGCGCCTGCACCGTCGCCTCGGCCTGCCGCTGCAGCTCGCTGGCGTCGGCGAGGCGGCCGGCCAGCCGCGCCAGCCGGCCCTCGTGCATCATCCCCACCCACGCCGCGAGGGTGGCGGCGATCAGCGCCACCAGGTCGGCGCCGCGGTGGCCGGGCCCGCCCAGCCCGAGCGCCGCGCCGCCCAGCGCGAGGCTGGCGGCGGTCAGCCCGGCCCAGGTGATCGCCAGCGACGTGAACAGCCCGCGCGGCCCGTAGCGCGCCGCCAGCACGATCACCGGCAGCCACGCGGGGTGCATCCCGAGGCCGCGCAGCCACACGTCGTCGGGCGACGCCAGCGCCACCGCGCCGACCACGACCACCGCGGCGGCGGCGGCCTCGACGGGCATCCAGCGATCAGAGGTCGACATGGAGCACGACCGATCCGGCGTGGCGACGCCCGACGAGCCCCGTGCCGCTCTCGCTGCCGACGTCGTAGTCGGCGGTCACGCGGCTGCCGGCGGTGGCCGACAGCATCAGCGACGCGCCGAGGCGGTACAGGCCGATCCCGCGCCGCCAGTCGTAGCCGGCGCCGCCGCGCAGCTCGACGCCGACGGCGCCGCCCCCGACCACCCGCCGCACCACCGCGGACGCCTCGTCGGTCTGGCTGCGCTCGACCAGCACCAGCCGGGCGCCGAACGGCGCCTCCGAGACCATCTCGTAGTGGCGCAGCGACACCACCGTCGCGCTCGCCAGCCCGCGCGGCGTCAACATCTCGCCATCGAGGATCTCGCCGCGCATCACCGCCGCGCGGTCCAGGGTCACCGTGTAGTCGACGCCGAGCGCGCCCACCACCTGCATCGCGGCGACCTCGTCCATGCCGGGCAGCGGCGCCAGGGTCAGGCGGCGCTGCTGCACGCTGGCGCTGAACAGCGCCCGGCGCGCCCAGGCGCTGACGTAGGCCGAGCCGATCGCGCCGTCGATGACGCCGCCCTCGCGGATCGTGCTCGACGACTCGCGCCAGGCCTGGCCGTAGTCGGCGCGCAGCTGCAGCTGCACCTGGCGCCGGGGATCGGTGGTGACCAGGGCGCTGGCGCCGAGCCCGCGCGCGGCGACGCGATCGCGGCCGGTGATCGCCAGGCCGTAGACCGCGCCGCGCCGGCTGGTCGCCAGCGCCCACAGCGCGGCCGTCGCCGCGTGGTCCTCGTGACCGGCGAGGCCGCCGCTCGAGGTGTCGCGGGCCACCGCCAGCGCGACGCGCAGCTGGCCGTCGATCGGCACCGTCGCGCCAGCGCGCAGGCCGGCGATCGATCCCGACGCGTCGCCGCCGAAGCTCACGCCGCCCGCGACCTCCGGATCGAGCCGGTGCCGCAGCCGGGCGATCGCCGGGTCGACGTCGGGCACGCCCAGCGCCCGGGCCTCGCGGTACTCGGCCAGCGCGGCGCGCTCGGCGTGCACCCGCTCGAGCGCGCGGGCGTACTCGACGGTCTTGCGCGGGTGATCGGGCCACTCGTCGGCGACCGCGGCGCGGAGCGCCAGCGCCGCGTCGTCGTCGCCGCGGACCTCGTGCCCCCACGCCAGCAGCGCCCGCACCCGCGGCTGATCGGGCGCCTCGCGGTCGAGGGCGCGCAGCCGCGCCATCGCCTGCGGCCAGTCGCCGCCGAGGATCTTGGCCTCGATCTCCAGGAGCGCGATCTCGAGGTACGCGGGGTCGTGGCGGTCGGTGGTGCGGACCGCGCGGTACAGCCCCAGCGCCTGGGCCGGCTGACCGCGCAGCGCCGCGATGCGCGCGCGCCACATCAAGGTGCGGCGATCGACCGGCACCGCGCCCAGCTCGGTCTCGCTGACCGACCACTCGCGCTCGGCCTCGGCGCGTCGCCCCAGCGCGAGCAGCGCCTCGCCGCGCAAGAAGTGGCGCTCGGGATCGGGCCGGTCCGGATCCAGGTGCGCGATGCGCGCGAACGCGTCGACCGCGGCGCGGTAGTCGCCCAGCGCCTGCGCGATCCGTCCGGCCTCACGCAGCGCGCGGGTGTCGTCGGGATCGAGCTGCAGCAGCCGGCGGAACAGCGACCGCGCGCGCGCGTAGCGCCCGACCGCCATCGCGGCCCGCGCCTCGTCGTCGATCAGCGCCTGCAGCGGCGTGTAGCGCGGCTCGACGAACGCGACCTCGACGTCGCCGTCGGTCGAGATCGGCCGCGGCGGCGGCGTCGTGGGCGCGCGGGGTGGACGCGCGCAGGCCACGGCCACGGTCATCGCGAACGTGACCAGCGTCCGCGACGCGGCGAAGGAACGGTCCATGCCGCGACGCTCGTGCACGTCCTGGACCGACGCGCGCGATCGCCCTGGCGAGGCGAGCGCGCCCACGAGCCGGCGTCAGCGTGCGCCTGCGCCCACCCACCGTGGCGACCGCGGTGTGGCGCTCGCTGGCGCGCGTCGACGTGCGCCCCACATCCCACTGCAGGTGGTCGAATTCATACGTGGTTCGACGAGGTCCTGGCTTGTAGAAGCGAGGCCATGCGCTTCCACACCCTGCTCGCCACGCTGCTGACCACCACCGCGCTGGCCTGCGCCGGCCTCGATCAACCCGAGTCCGCCCCGGGCCCCGACGCCGGCGCGGCGTCCGCCGACGGCGGCCCGCGCGACGACGCCGACGGCGGCCCGCTGCCGGACGGCGGCGGTCCTCTCGCGGACGGCGCCGACGCCACCGCGGCGACGCCCCCGATCGAGCGAACCTTCGTCGAGTCCAGCGCCGAGCTGGTCAACCCCGAGCGCGGCTACTACGTCGGCTACGATCTGCGCGGCGCCGGCGACGCCAGCGGCGTCCGCGCCAACGGGCGGACCCTGGCGATCACGCTGGTCCGCCTCGACGCCTACCGCGACCTGCCGCTCGACGCCGCGCTGCTCGCGTCGCTGCAACGCGGCTTCGCCGCCGCCCGCGCCGCCGGCATCAAGGTGGTCCTCCGCTTCACCTACAACTCGTCGTTCGCGGCCGACGCCTCGCGCGCGCGCATCCTCGGCCACCTGGCCCAGCTCACGCCGGTGCTCACCGCCAACGCCGACGTGATCGCGGTGATGCAGGCCGGCTTCATCGGCGCGTGGGGCGAGTGGCACACGTCGACCAACGGCCTCGACAACGACGCGGACCGCGCGGCGATCCTCGCCGCGATCCTCGCCGCGCTGCCGCCGACCCGCGCCGTGCAGGTGCGGACGCCGATGTTCAAGGCGGCGGCCTACCCCGGCGGCGCGCTCACCGACGGCGAGGCCTACGCCGGCACCGCCCGCGCGCGGGTCGGCCACCACAACGACTGCTTCCTGGCCAGCGCCAGCGACCTCGGCACCTACGCCGCGCCGCTCGCCACGTGGTTGAGCTACGTCGACGCCGACAGCCGCTTCACGCCGGTCGGCGGCGAGACCTGCCAGCTGGCCGCGCCGCGCACCGGCTGCGCCAGCGCGCTCGCCGAGTTGACCGCCAAGCACTGGTCGTATCTCAACCGCGAGTACCAGCAGACCGTCCTCGCCGGCTGGGACGCCGGCGGCTGCGGCGACGAGATCCGGCGCCGCCTCGGCTACCGGTTCGCGCTCGATCGCGTGGTCCTGCCGGCGGCGGTGGCGCCGGGTGGCGAGCTGGCGGTCACCGTCACGCTGCGCAACCGCGGCTTCGCGGCCCCGTTCAACCGTCGCCCGGTGGAGCTGGTGCTCAGCCGCGGCGGCCAGCGGTTGGTCGCGCCGCTGGTGGGCGTCGACGCTCGCCGCTGGGCGCCGGGCGGGGCGGTGACGCTCGCTGTGCGCCTGCGCATCCCCGCCACCGCCGCGGCCGGCAGCTACCGCCTCGCGTTGCGCCTGCCCGACGAGGCCGCCACGCTCGCCGGTGATCCCCGCTACGCGATCCGGCTGGCCAACGACGGCGTCTGGGACGCCGCGACCGGCGACAACGCGCTCACCGACGCGCTGGTCGTCGACCCCGGCGCGCCGGGCCCGCGCGATCTCACCGCCACGACGTTCGCCGAGCTGCCGTGACCCACCGGCGGCACGTCGCGTGCAGCGGCGGATCGCCATGCCTGCCTGCCTGCGGCCGCTGGAAGGCGCGCCGCCGCTCGACGAGCGCGAGCTCAAGTTCCTGCCCGACGCCGCGGCGGCGCGCCTCGTCTGGGCCATCGCCGCGCAGCACCTGCGCCCGCAGTCGGCGCACGGGCCGTTCACGTACTCGCGCACGACGTACTTCGACACCGCCGACCTCGCCTACCTGCGCTCGCCCGGGCATCGGCTCCGGGTGCGCGAGTACTCGACGCCGACCGGCATCGACGCCCCGCCGATCGCCGAGCCCGGATGTTACCTGGAGCTCAAACGATCGGCGGAGGGCCGCCGCGCCAAGACCCGGCTCGCGCTGCGCCCCGATCAGCTCGCCGCGGCGCTGGCCGCCGCGCACCCGACCCCGCTCACGCCGTGGGTGACCACCTGGTACCGGCGCCAGGCGCTGGTCGACGGCGCCGGCCGGCTGCGGCTCACGCTCGACGACCGGCTGCTGCTGTGTCGCCCGCGGCCGTTCGGCGCGCCGTTCGACGAGCTCACCGACGCCGACGTGATCGCGCCCGGCCCGGCGTTCGTCCTCGAGTACAAGGCCTGGGCCGCGCCGCCGCCGTGGCTGACCCGCGCGCTGGCCGACCTGCCCGAGGCCACCGGCTTCTCGAAGTTCGTGCTCGGCATGCGCGCGCTGGGGCAGCCGTCGACGCGCGCCGCCGCCCACGCGTGACGCCTGGCGCGGCGCTTGCTCTGTCGTCCTCCATGACCTGGCTCGTCTTGTTCGCGGTGCCCTGGATCGTGGTCGCGGCGCGCCCGGGCGTCTCCGCCAGCCGTCGCCTGCTGGCCGTCGCGCTGGTGTTGACGGTGCCGCTGGTCGGCCCGCTGCTCGCGCTGCTGGTCCGCCGCACCCGCGGCGGCCAGGTCCGCCTCGAGCCGGTCCCGGCCGTGGTCGCGCACCGCCCGTCGCCGATCGAGATCGATCTCCTCGGCAACCAGCCGCCGGTGCTCGAGCGCTTGCTCGCCGACGATGGCGCCGAGCGCCTCGCCGCGCTGGTGCACCTGTCGAGCCGCGGCGACGACGCCGCCATCGCCGTGCTGCGCTGGACGATCGAGCACGGCCCCGACGAGGCGGTGCTGGCGGCGGCGCTCACGCTCGAGGAGATCGAGCTGCGCGCGGTGACGCGCGCGCTCGCGACCATCGCCCCCGCGCCGATCGCGCGGCCCCGCGGCGCGCAAGTTGCAGCCGCGTTCGCGGCATGAAGCTCATCGTCGCCGTGATCACGTTCGGCTCGCTGGTGGCCAGTGGGTGCGGAGAGCCCGAGGCGGTGACCCCGCCCGAGCTCGAGGCCTGCCCGCCGATGTACCAGCAGCACCTCCTGCCCGACTACGCGCTCGCGATCGCCCCGGCCGAGTGGGCGGCGCTCGACGACGAGTTCCGGCACCGCCCCGAGCGCGAGGCCCAGGGCCTCGATCCCACGCCGTACCACCCGGCCGACTTCACCTACGACGACGGCACCCAGGTGCTGACCGTGGCCGACGTCCGGGTCCGGCTCAAGGGCCAGTCGTCGTGGGCCCAGACCCTCGCCCTCGACGCCAACCCCAAGATGCAGTTCGTGATCTCGTTCAACGAGGTCGACCCCGCCGGCCGCTTCCTCGGCGTGCGCAAGCTCGACCTCGACATGCCGCGCACCGACCAGACCTTCCTCCGGCAGCGGCTGGCGCTGCGCTACCTGCGCGAGGCGCAGATCCCCGCGCAGTGCGCCAACAACGTGCGCCTCACGATCAACGGCGCCTACTACGGCCTGTACACGAACCTCGAACGGTTCGACAAGGAGTTCCTGCAGCGCAACTTCGGCGTCGACGACGACGGCGACCTGTGGGAGGGCGGCCGGATCATCAAGACCAACGAGGACACGTTCTCGTGGGAGCGCCTCGACGCGCTGTGGTCGCTGACCAGCCTGGCCCAGCTCGAGGCGCTCGGCGACCTCGACGCGTCGATGGCCGACTGGGCCGCCGAGTCGATGGTGGGCGACGCCGACGGCTACAGCAACGGCCGGGCGAACTTCTACATCTACGACCACCCGACCCGCGGCTTCCTGTGGCTGCCGACCGACCTCGACACCGCGTTCGATCGCGACTTCTTGCGCCCCGACGCGTCGCCGCTGTTCCCGCCGTCGCCGGGCCGCTGGGAGCGCGACTGGCACCACTTCTTGATCGTCATGGCCGACCCCGGCGGCCTGGCCCGCTACGTCGCGGCGCTGGCCGACGCCCGCGGGCGGCTCGACGTCGACGCGGCGCAGGGCGAGCTCGACGCGTGGCGCGCGCAGATCGCCGACGCCGTCGCCGACGATCCCCACCGCGGCTACGGGCTCGACGCCCACGCGCTGGCGATCGACTTCAGCCGCGCCTACGTCAGCGAGCGCGCCGCCAGCATCGACGCGTGGCTCGCCTGCCGCCAGGACGGCGGCGCCGACGCCGACGCCGACGGCGTCGACCTGTGCCACGACTGCGATGACCACGACCCGACGGTGCACCCGGGCGCCACCGAGACCTGCAACCTGCGCGACGACGACTGCGACGGCCGGATCGACAACCGGGTGGGCGCCGCGTCGTGCGCTGGGTGAGCGCCACCGCGCAGCGAGCGGCGCCGGCACACGCGACCCCCGCGCGCGCGCCGCGCCCGCGCCCGCGCCGCGGCTGGCGTGGAACTGGCAGTGCTCGCCCGCATGTCCACCTCGGTCTTCGTCCGCTGCGGCGTGGCGACGTGTCTGTCCTCGCTCCCGATGCTCGCTTGCACCAGCGACGTCGCCCCGCTCGTCCACGACGGCGCGCCGGCCGACGCCGACGCGACGCCGGCCGACGCGCGTCCCCCGCGCGACGCGCCGCCCACCGACACGCCGCTCGCCGACGCCCGCGCCCTCGACGCGCCGCTGGTCGACGCGCGGCTCATCGACGCGAGCCCGCTCGACGCGGCGCTGATCGACGCGAGGCTGATCGACGCGACACCGGTCGACGCCGTCCCGATCGACGCCGTCCCGGTCGACGCCGTCGCCATCGACGCCCCCGCGATCGACGCCGGCCCGCCGCTGGCGCTGACGGTGTGCGCCGACGGCTCCGCCGACTTCACCACGATCGGCGCCGCGGTCGCGGCCGCCACGCCGGGCAGCACCGTGACCGTGTGCGCCGGCACGTACCACGAGCGCCTGGCGTTGATCGCCATGCCGCTGGAGCTGATCGGCGCCGCCGGCGCCGCCGCCACCGTCATCGACGGCGACCTCGCGGGCACGGTGATCGAGGTGGTCGGGGTCGGCGACCCTGGCGTCGAGGTCCGCGGCTTCACGATCCAGCGCGGGAGCACGGCCGCCGAGGGCGGCGGCGTGCGCTGCCAGGACAGCCGCCTGGCGCTCCGCGACAGCGTCGTCGCCGACAGCCGCGGCGCCGGCGGCGGCGGGCTGTTCGCCCAGGGCTGCCGCCTCGACGTCACGGCCACGCGCTTCGAGCGCAACGACGGCGGGGCCCGCGGCGGCGGCGCGCTGCTGGTCGACTCGGCCGGCGCGGTGGTCGACAGCCAGCTGCTCGCGAACCGGGCGACCGAGGGCGCCGGCGCCGCCAGCCTCGGCGGCAGCGTCGAGCTGCGCGGCGGCGCGGTCCGCGCCAACATCGCGGGCCTGCGCGGCGGCGGCCTGTACCACGCCAGCGACGCGGCGATCACCGACGCGGTGATCGCCGACAACACCGCCGGCTGGACCGGCGGCGGCCTCCACGTCGTCGGCCACGCGCCGGTGATCGCGACCACCACGATCAGCGGCAACCACGCGGCCAACGACGGCGGCGGCGTCTACCTCCACCAGAGCGCCGCCGTGCTGCGCGCCAACCACATCATCGCGAACATCTCCGACGACGATGGCGGCGGCATCCGCGCGTTCGAGAGCCCGACCACCCTCGAGGGCAACCTGATCGAGCGCAACCGCACCGCCGACGGCGGCGGCGGGGTCCGCGTCTCCCACGTGCCCGCGGTCCTGCGCGACAACCTGGTGCGCGACAACTACGCCGGCGGCACCGGCGGCGGGCTCGACCTCGACAACGACGCCAGCCTGGTCCACGGCGGCGCGATCACCGGCAACTACGCCGGCGGCTCGGGCGGCGGCATCTACGGCTGGCTCGCGCCGTGGACCGGCCTGGTGATCGAGGACGTCGAGATCAGCCGCAACCGCGCCTGGCAGGGCGGCGGCATCTACCTGGTCGACAACTTCACGCCGGTGACGATGCGGCGCCTGCGGATGGTCGGCAACCGCGCCAGCAAGGGCGCCGGCCTGATGGTCCGCTCCACCACCTTCACGCTGACCAACTCGCTCCTGGCCGACAACGTCGCGACCGATCGCGGCGGCGCGATCTTCGCCAGCCAGAGCCCGCCCTGGACCGAGCCGTGCGTGTGCCCGCCGGTGACGCCGGTCGGCCGCGTCGACTTCGTCGTGCTGTCGGGCAACACCGCGCCGCGCGGCGCCGCGCTGTGGACGACCTTCACCGATCTCACGATGGCCAACAGCATCGTCGTCGCCAGCGTGGGCCCGGCGATCGAGGCGGTCGCGCCCGACGCCACGCCTGGCGCGCCGGCGGTGCCGGTGCTGCGCTACGGCGACGTCCATCCGGCGTCGTTCGTCGGCATGGACGATCCCACCGGCAGCGCCGGCAACCTGGCGCAGGCGCCGCAGTTCGTCTCGGCCACCGACTTCCACCTGGCCGCCGGCAGCCCGTGCATCGACCACGGCGATCCGGCGTTGACCGACGCCGACGGCACCCGGGCCGACATGGGGATGTTCGGGGGTGCGCAGTGACCGCCCGGGGCCGCTGGGCCGCCGCGCTGGCGCTGACCGCCGCGCTCGCCGGGTGTAGCTCGTCGGCGGCGCCCGACGACGCCAACCGGGACGCGCCGCCGCTGATCGACGCCGACCGCCGCGACGGCCCGCCGACCGATGCCACCCTCGTCGACGGCCCGCGCGTCGACGCCGCCCTCACCGACGCGCGCGGCACCGACGCCACCGACGCCGCCGCCACCGACGCCGCCGCCACCGACGCCACGCTCGTCGACGCCACCGCCATCGACGCGCCGGTCGTGGTCGCGCCCGACCTCGACGGCCGCATCACGATCAACGAGTTCATGGCCAGCAACGCGCTGACCGCGTTCACGCCGGGCGGGGTCGCCAGCGACTGGCTCGAGCTGTCGAACCCGACCGCGCAGGACATCCCGCTGGCCGGCTACGGCGTGACCGACGACCTCGCGCTGCCGCGCAAGAGCGTGCTGCCGGCCGGCGTCACGATCCCGGCGCACGGCCGCCTGCTGTTGTGGGCCGACAGCACGCCCAGCCTCGGCGCGACCCACCTCGGCTTCGCGCTCGCAGACGCCGGCGGCGATCTGGCGCTGGCCCGCCCCGACGGCTCGTACATCGATCGGGTCCGCTACGGCGCGCAGGAGGTCGATCTGTCGGCGGCGCGCGAGCCCGACGGCTCCGACGCCTGGCGCGTGGTCTGGCTCGCCAGCCCCGGCGCGGCCAACCCCGCCGGCCCCGGCGCCCCGATGGGCTTCGAGGACGTCGCGCTGCCGCCGGAGGCCGTGCCCGCCGCCGGCGATCTCAGCGACCTCATCCTCGGCTACGACGTCATCCCGGCGTTCGGGCTGACCGTGACCGCCGCGGTCGCGGCCGCGCTCGAGGCCGATCCGTTCACCTGGCAGCCCGCGCAGCTGGTCTACCAGGGCCGCAGCTACGGCCCGGTCGGGTTGCGGCTCAAGGGCAACAACTCGTTCGAGCCGTTCTCGCAGAAGCCGTCGCTGAAGGTCGCGCTCGACAAGTACACCTCGCGCGCCCGGTTCTTCGGGCTGAAGGACCTGACCTTCAACAACATGGACAACGACCTGTCGATGATGCACGAGCGCCTGGCCTACCTGGTGGCGCGCAACGCCGGCATCCCGGCGTCGCGGGCCAACCACGCGCTGCTCGCGGTCAACGGCACGTTCTACGGCCTCTACACCAACGTCGAGAGCGTCAA
Source organism: Myxococcales bacterium (assembly GCA_016707895.1). Lineage (GTDB taxonomy): Bacteria > Myxococcota_A > Polyangia > Haliangiales > Haliangiaceae > UBA2376. The sequence goes on from JADJGV010000013.1 coordinate 303,005, forward strand.
GAAGCGGATGCTGGCGCGGTGGTTCACCGACACCAGCGCGCCGCTGTTCGAGGCCACCGACGTCGACTTCGTCGCCGCCGACGTGCCCCGTTACGCGCTCGAGCAAGGCCCCGACGATCGGTCGATGCTGACCGGCGCCGCCGCCGCGCTGACCCTCGCGGATCCGGCGCAGGCCCTGGCCCAGGCCAGCGCCTTCATCGACCTGGCCCAGTTCCGGCGCTTCTGGGCGATGTGCTCGGTGATCGGCCAGTTCGACTCGTTCCCGTACTCGGCCCCCGGCGACGACTACTTCGTCTACGCCGACCCGATCCGCAAGCTCACGTTCCTGCCGTGGGGCATGGACGAGACGTTCTACTCGGCCTCGGTCGACGTCACCGTCACCCACTCGGTCCTCGCCGCGCGCTGCCACCAGTCGCCGGCGTGCTTCCAGGCCTACGCCGACCAGGTGTGGGAGCTGGTCGCGATGATCGAGGCGATGGGGCTCGACGCCGAGCGCGCGCGGGTCGCGGCCCAGATCGCCGGGTACGTCGCGCTCGATCAGCGCAAGCCGTACACCACCGCCGAGGTCCAGGCGTCACAGGCGGCGATGCACTGGTTCATCGTCGAGCGGCGCGCCGACCTGGCGACGATGCTGCCGCCCGCGACCCCGTGAGCCGTCAGGCCTCGGCGTCGACGGGCACCAGCGCGGCGAGCTGCGCCGGGCTGGCGACGTCGGTCCAGGTCACGCCGGCCAGGGGCAGCGTCACGCAGCGCTCGGGGGCCCGCGCGATCACGTCGCGCACGAGGTCGAGCGGCCGGTACGCGCGGTAGATGTAGTCGATGGCGTCGGCCTCGTCCTCGGTGCCGACCAGGTGGCCGAGGGCCTCGAGCACGTCGACCAGCCGCGGCACGGTGGCGCGCGCCAGCGCCCACAGCGCGTCGACGCGCGCGCACAGCCCCGACGCGGACCGCAGCCGGCCGTCGCCCCCCTGCCGCGGCGCCGCGACCGGCGCGCCGGCGTCACCCGCCGGGCCGGCCTCGGCGCCGAGCAGCACCACCCGGTCGCGCAGGCCCTCGGCCAGGGCCCGGGCGGTGGCCAGGTGGCTGACGAACAGGCGCGGCGGATCGACGTGGTGGCCGCCGGGCAGCACGGTCACCACCGCGCGCGGCGCCCAGCGGCGGATCATCGCCAGCGCCACGTACAGGCCGAAGCTGGGATCGCGCGCCAGCGGCTGCTGCAGCACGTGGTGGCTCCGCCCGGCGACCTGCGCGCGGGCGTCGGCGTGCTCGGGCCCCAGCACGGTGAGCGTGCGCGTCGGCGGGGTCAGGCGGTTGGCCAGCTCGAGCGTCCGCTCGAGCATCGATGGCCGCCCGTCGACGCGCAGGCACGGCTGCGAGGCCGTCACCCGGAACCGGCGGCGGATGTAGCGCGCGAGCGGGGCGGCGTCGCTGCCGACCAGCACGGTGGTCCAGTCGCGATCGTCGGAGTCGATCGCGGGTGGCGTGAACGAGGTCCGGACGCTCGGGCTCGGGATGGGCACCGGTGGACCCGCTGCAAGCGATGCGCCGGCGCGAATCCCTGGCGCCACTCGCCTAGGCGGTGCGGATGCGCAGGCGGTCGCGCACCTCGGTCACGCCCGCCAGCTGCCCGAGCGCGGTGGTGATGCGATCGCGATCGACCCCGCGCGGCACCGAGCCCTCGATCGTGGCGGTGCCGCCGTCCACCGAGACCGCGACGTCGGACAGATCGAGCTGCTCGAGGCGATCGAGCGCCCGCCGCACCTGGGCCTGATCGGGGAACGCGGCGGCCCCGCCGGACACCGCGACGTCGACCGGCGCGGGCGGCGGCGCGTCGCGAGCGGGAGGCGCCGGCGTCGGCGCGAGGACCGAGGGCGTCGGCGCGGGGTTAGAGGGCGTCGGCGTCGGCAGCGACGGGAACGGCTGCGGCGTCTCGGCGGCGATCGTGGCCGCCGAGGACGCGGGCTGCGGTGGGTCGGGGTTGGACATGCGCCGTCCCTACGCACGCGGCGTGCCACCGCCGCCCGCGCGCCGGCATGCGGCGTGCTCTGTCCGACCCCGTGCCCCACTCCACCGCGCTCCCGCTCACCCCGCCCCGCCTCACGCCTGCCGCCGGTCACGTCGTCGTGGCGGTGGCGCCCGACGGCGGCGACGACGTGCTGCGCCTGGCGTGGGCCCGCGCCCGCGCCAGGGGCGCGCCGCTGGTGGTGTGCGCCGTCGTGGCCGACGCCGAGCAGCGCCCGAGCGCCCTGGCCCACCTGGTGCGCCGGCTCGCCGAGCTGCTGCCGGCCCGCGCCGAGGTCGAGCTCGACGTCCGCGTCGGCGATCGCGCCGACGAGATCCTCGCGAGCCTCCACCAGCACCACGCGATCCTGCTCGTCCTCGGTCCGGCCCAGCGCGAGGGCGCGCTCACCAGCGTGTTCCGCCCCGGCGTCGCCACCGCGCTGGTGCGCGCGGCCGCGTGCCCGGTGCTGCTGGTGCGCGGCGCCGGTGGCAGCCGCCACGTCCTGGCCACCACCGACCTCGACGCGCCGGGCTGGCCGACCCTGCGCGCCGCGGCCGACGAGGCGCGGCGCACCGGTGGCGCGCTCACCGTGCTCCACTGCGTCGAGCCGATGCTGCAGGTGCCGGCGCCGGACTTCGCGGTCGCGTCGCTGCCCAGCCCCGAGGTCGTCGCCGCCGACGTCGCCGCGACGCTGGCGCGCGCCGCCGACGAGGTCGGGCTGACCGGCGCGACCCTGCGGGTCGAGCCCGGCGCCCCCGGCGCGGGCATCCTCGCGGTCGCCCACGCGATCGCGGCCGACCTGATCGTGATCGGCACCCACGGCCGCCGCGGCGCGCTGCGGCTGGTGCTGGGCAGCACCGCCGAGGAGGTCATCCGCGACGCCACGTGCGACGTGCTGGTGGTGCGCCACGCGCCGGCCGCGACCGCCGACGCGACGTCGTGATCGCCGCCGCGCGGGCCCGTCAGGCGAGGCAGACCTGGTCGCGCCCGGCCCGCTTGGCGCGCAGCATCGCGGCGTCGGCGGCCTCGAGCAGCGCGTCGCCGCCGCGGTCGCTCACCGGGACGGTCGCCGCGACGCCGACGCTGACCGTCACCCACGGCCCCGCGCCGGCGCCGCCGTGCGGCTGGCGCAGCGCCGCCACCGCGGCCCGCACGCGCTCGGCCACGCGCTCGGCGCCGGCCAGCTCGGTGTCGGGCAAGACGTAGACGAACTCCTCGCCGCCCCACCGCGCGGGCCGATCGGTCGGCCGCTGCGCCGCGGCGCGCAGCGCGCCGGCCACCGCCACCAGGCACGCGTCACCCTGCAGGTGGCCGTGGCGCGCGTTGTACTCGTGGAAGTGATCGACGTCGGTCATCACCACCGCCAGCGACGTGCCGCCCCGCGCGGCGCGGCGCCATTCGCGCTGGTACACCAGGTCGAACTCGCGGCGGTTGGCGAGCTGGGTCAGCGGGTCGACCGAGCTCAGCCGGGCCAGGTCGTGGTTGGCCACCTGCAGCTCGGCGGCGGTGCGCTCGAGGGCCAGCGCGGCCGCGCCGGCGCGGGTGCGCCGCTCGTGGTCGCGCAGCACCGCCCGGATCCGCGCCATCAGCTCACGGCTCCGGACCGGCTTGCAGACGTAGTCGGTCGCGCCGGCCTCGAGCGCCGCCTCGACGTGTTGCTCGCCGGTCTGGCCGGAGACCATGACGATCGGCACCGCGCTGAGCGCCGGTCGGGTCCGCAGCCGTCGGCACAGCTCGATGCCGTCGACGTCGGGCAGGCCGACGTCGAGCATCATCAGATCGTACGGCGCGGTCGCCCCCGGCGCGTCGACCAGGCGCTCGGCCTCGCCGGCGCTACCTGCGATCTCGACGTCGACGTCCCAGGTCCGCCGCACGAGCCCTTCGACCAGCTCGGCAGCGTCGCGATCGTCGTCGATCAACAGGAATCTCACGGGCGAAGTGATTGCGACCCTCGTGCCACCGGCGCCCGCGCCCGCGGGCCCCGCAGGCGGCCTCACCCGAGCCCCGCCGCGCGGTGTGCGGGCCGGCGCCCTCCCACACCGCCACGCCGCTACTCGCGCAGCGCGATCACGCCGCAGGCCACCGCCGGACCGCCGCTGCCCTTGCGGTCGTCGGCGCGCGCGTGGATCACCAAGGCGCGGGCGAGGATCGAGTCCGGCCGATCCGGCATCAGCGACACCGAGTCGGTGGTCATCGCGAAGGTCGCGTTGCCGGCGGCGTCGGCGTCGAGGTCGCCGAAGTCGCCGGCGTGGCGCGTGGCCGACGCCGGCGGCCCGTGCTTGGCGCCGGTCGGGTCGAGGTGGCCGCCGACCTTGGCGCCGCGGCCGCTGCAGTCGCCCTTGGTGTGGATGTAGAGCGCGTGCTTGCCGGGGCTGAGCCCGGTGAACGCGCCGGCGATCGTCACCACACCGTCGTCACCCAGCGAGAACGTCGCGCTGCCCATCGCCGCGCCGTCCTTGGCGCCCATCACCTCGACCGTCGCCACGACCGGCGGCGGCGCCGGCGGCGGCGGCGGCGGGGCCGCCTCGACGACCGGCGCGGGGGCCGGCAGCTCCAGCGGCGCGGTCGGCGCCGGCTCGGGGGTCGCGACCTCGGCGGCGGGCGTCGCCGCCGCCGCCGGCGGCTGCCGCGCGGGCGGGTGGCTCCCGCCGCACCCCAGTAGCGTCGCCATGGCCACGGCACCCATCATCACGTCGCGGTTCTTCATCGTCGTTCTCCTGCCGCCGCCCACGCGAAGGACGATCGCGAGCGCGCCAGCGTGGCCGCTCGCGCCGGGGGCGCGCTGCGACCGTCGCCCTTGCCAGTTCCGGGCCACGCGCCCGACGACGGCGACGAGCGCTGGCGCTCACCCCGCGCGCGGCGCGGCGACCTCGGCGGGCGCAGCCGGGTGCCGCGCCCGGCGGGCCGGCAACCGCGCCACCGTGGCCACCGCGGCGATCGCCAGGCCGGGGCCGCCGCCGAGGACGTCGCGCTCCAGGTCGAGCGGCGCGACCTCGCGGTGGAGCCGCGCGATCGCGTCGTCCTCCCCGGCCGCGGCGATCAGCGCGACCACCTCGTCGAGCCGCGCCATCAGCGCGGGCTGCGCGACGCGCGCCAGCGACCACAGCGCGTCGACCTGGCCGTACACGACCGCCGCGGCGCCGCCCGGTCGCGCGGCCACGCGCAGCACCTGGGGCGCCTCCGCGCAGGCGCGCTCCATCAGCGCGTCGGAGGCGTCGACCGCGGCGCGATCGAGCGCGACGCGGTGGCCGGCCGGGTAGATCGCCACCGCGGCCGCGGGGCTCCACGCGCGGACGTAGGCGAGCGCGATCATCGCGTTGACCCCGGTGCCGCTGGTCTCCGGGAGCACGCGGCCCTCGATGGCGATCCGGGGTAGCTGGATGCGGTAGTGCGGAACCATCCGCGGCCGCGATGCCAGCGGCGTGCCGAGCCGAACCGCGGTCACCCGACGCTCCGGGAGTGCACGTCGGTGTCCTCCGGCGGGGGCGCCGCATGGGCCGCGACGACCCGCTGCCGTCGCGCGCGGCGCGCCAGCCGCGCCAGCAGCGCCACGCCGAGCGCCGCGCCGGTCACCGCGGCGGCGATGGGCCCCAGCACGACGTCGGCCGCGAGCGTGGCCGCGGCGATCACGATGCAGACGCCGGCGAGGATGCCGACGATCGCGTGGGGCACCCCGTCGGGCTGAACCGCGGGGTGCGGCGCCGGCACCACCGCGGCGTGCACCGCGGCCGCGGGGGCGATGGGGAGGGCCGCCATGGCGACCTCACAGCCTCCGGGTGAACAGCAGGACCAAGAGCACGATGCCGAGCAGCAGCGCCGGCGACATGCCGCCGAGGCCCCAGCGGCTGTAGCCGAAGCCGCCGCCAGCGAGGAACGCGATGAGCAGAACGACGAGGATGATGGTCAGCATGCTCGTCAGCGTTGCAACGTCGAGGCCGACGCCCGCGACCGTGCGCGAGCGCCCGCCGGGCCCTGGCGCACACACGGACGCGCGCCGTGACGCACGCCCGCGCACCTGCGCGCGGCGGACCACGGCACGATCGATGCACTGGCTCGGGACGTGCGGGACGGGATGGATGCTCGTCCCGCCGAGCCCGGCGGAGAACGGCGTGGAAGGGCAGGATGGCGATGAAGCCCAAGGTACTCGTCGTCGAAGACGACCTCGACGAAGGCAACTTGCTGCGCGACCTGTTGGTGCGCTGCGGACACGAGGCCGAGGTGGCGGCCAACGGCGACGCCGCGCTGCAGCTGCTGGCCGAGCACGACTTCGACGCGGTCATCACCGACGTCCACATGGCCGGGCTGTCGGGCATCGAGCTGTGCACGCAGGTCCGCAACCACCACGCCGACGTCCCGGTCATCGTGACCACCGGCCACGCCGATCTGCGCACCGCGGTCGCCGCGCTGCGCGCCGGCGCCTGGGATTTCCTGACCAAGCCGTTCACCGCCGACATGGTCGTGGTGGCCGTGGCGCGCGCGGTCGAGCACCACCGCCTGCGCACCGAGCTGCGCCGGCTGCGCCGCGCGCTCGACGCCACCCGCGCCATCGACGGCATGATCGGCGAGAGCGCGCCGATCCGCGCGGTGTGCGAGCTGATCGCGCGCGTCGCCGACGGCGACGCCACCGTGCTGATCACCGGCGAGAGCGGCACCGGCAAGGAGCTGGTGGCCCAGGCGATCCACCGGCTGGGGCCGCGCAAGGACGAGCCGTTCGTCGCGATCAACTGCGGCGCGGTGCCGGCCAACCTGCTCGAGAGCGAGCTGTTCGGCCACCTCAAGGGCGCGTTCACCGACGCCCGCCGCGATCGCCCCGGGCTGTTCGTGCAGGCCGGTCGCGGCACGATCTTCCTCGACGAGATCGGCGAGATGCCGCTCGACATGCAGGTCAAGCTGCTGCGCGTGCTGCAGCAGCGCACCGTGCGCCCGGTCGGCGGCGACGAGGAGCAGCCGTTCGCGGCGCGGGTGGTGTGCGCGACCAACCGCGACCTCGAGGGCGAGGCCGAGGCCGGGCGGTTCCGCCTCGACCTCTACTACCGGGTCAACGTCGTGACCATCGACGTGCCGCCGCTGCGCGCGCGCGGCGGCGACATCCTGCTCCTGGCCCACCACTTCTTGCGGCGGCTGGCCGAGCGCACCGGCAAGCCGATCGACGCGCTGTCGCCCGACGCCGCCCGCCACCTGCTCGACTACGACTGGCCGGGCAACGTCCGCGAGCTCGAGAACTGCATCGAGCGCGCGGTCGCGCTGTCGCGCCTGACCGAGCTGCAGGTCGACGATCTGCCGCCGCGCATCCGCGATCACCAGAGCACCCACCTCGACCTCGACGACGAGGACCCGTCCCAGCTGATGACGCTGGGCGAGGTGGAGCGCCGCTACGTCCGCCGGGTGCTCGGCGCCTGCGCCGGCAACAAGACCCGGGCCGCGCGCATCCTCGGCATCGATCGGCGCTCGCTGTACCGCCGCCTCGAGGACGTCGTCGCCGAGGCGTGAGCCGCGCGGCGGTTCAGGCCCGGGTCAGCTCGTCGGGCCCGGCGCTCGGCAGCCGCACCACGAAGCGCGCGCCGTGGCCCAGCTCGCTGTCCACCTCGACCGTGCCCTGGTGCGCGAGCACCAGCCCCTTGACGATCGCCAGGCCGAGGCCGGTGCCGCCGCGGCGCCGCCGGCCCTGCCGGAACCACTCGAACACCCGCGGCAGATCGTCGGGCGCGATGCCGGGGCCGGCGTCGGAGACGATCAGCTCGACGGTCGCGGCGTCGCCGCCCACCGCCACGGCGATCGCGGCGCCGCGGGCGTGGATCAGCGCGTTGCCGATCAGGTTGGAGACCACCTGGTGCAGCCGGTCGCGATCGCCGATCACCATCCGCGGCGTCGGCGCCAGCGCCAGCGCCAGCGTCGAGCCGGCCGCCGCCACCGCCGGCGCGTGGTCGGCGCACGCCTGCCGCACCAGCTCGCGCAGGTCGAAGGTGGCGACCTGCAGCTCGAGCGCACCGTGCTCGATCTGCGCGCGGCCCAAGAGGTCGCGGATCAGCCGCTCGCAGCGCGCCGCCGAGCGCTCGATCGCCGCGACGTAGCCGCGCTCGGCCTCGGGCCCGAGGTGGCTCGCCAGCGCCTCGCACGCCAGGCCGATCGCGTTGATCGGGCCGCGCAGGTCGTGGGACACCACCGCCAGCACCTCCTCCTGCGCGACTCGGCGCGCCGACTCGGCGAGCCGGCGGGCGGTCACGTCGACGAACGCCAGCACGCAGTGCTGGGCGCCGCCGGCCGGATCGCGCACGACGACGCCGTCGATCTGCACGTCGACCGGGTCGCCGCCGACCCGCCGCACCGCGACGTCGTCGGCCCGGACCGGGCCACCCGCGAACACCGCGTCGACGAAGCCGCCGAACCGCGCGCGATCGGCCTCGATCACCAGCTCCTCGACCGCCCGCCCCAGCAGCTGGTCGCGGGGGACGCCCGCGATCAGCGTGGCGGCGTGGTTGAGGTCGACGATCGTCCGCGCCGCGTCGATCGTGACGTACGGGATCGGCGCCCACTCGTAGAGCGCGCGGAACCGATCGCGCGCGATCACCAGCGCGCCGTTGCTCGCCACCAGCGCCACGTTGGCCGCGGCCAGCTCGGCGTTCTGGGCCTCGAGCTCGGTCTGGTGCACCTCGAGCGCGTGCAAGAGCGCGATCGGATCCGGGGTGCCGCGCGGGCGGCGCGCCGTCACGGCCGCACCGCCTCGATCACCGCCAGCACCCGGGTCGGCGCGCCGGTCGGCCCGCGCCCCAGCACCGACTCGCGATCGCGGTAGGTGACGTAGCCGCCTGCGGCGTCGCGCAGCCGCAGCTTGCGGGTCACGACCTCGCCATCGGGTGCGGCCGCCAGCCGCCGCAGCCAGGTCGGGCCGTCGGGCGCCTGGGCCGGATCGATCAGCGCCGCGAACCGGGCGGCCGGCGTCGGGTCGCACGTGCGCAGGTGCGCCCGCGCGCGATCATTCAGGTAGACGTCGGCCCCGGCCAGGTCGCGCACCCACACCATCCCCGGCCAGCGATCGAGCAATCGCGCGACGACGCCGTCGTGGGCGCGCGCGGCCAGCGCCGCCTCGGCCTGGCGCAGCGCGGTCACGTCCGAGAACGTGATCACCACGCCGTCGACCCGCTCGTCCATCGTGCGGTAGGGATCGATCCGGACCGTGAAGGTGGTCCCGTCCGGCCCCGCGGCCTGGGCCTGCCGCGGCGCCAGGCTGGCCAGCACCGCGGCGACGTCGGCGGCCAGCGCCGGGTAGTCGAGCGTCAGCGTGAAGTCGCCGATCGCCCGGCCGACGTCGGCGTCGACCAGCCGGACGATCCGGCGCACCTCGGGCGTGAACCGCTTGATCCGCAGGTCGCGATCGAGGAACAGGGTCGGGATCTTGGTGCTGTCGAGGACGTTGCGCAGGTCGGCGTTGGCGGTGGCCAGCTCGTGGTTGCGCACCTCGAGCTCGGCGTTGAGCGTCAGCAGCTCTTCGTTGAGCGACATCAGCTCCTCCTTCGAGGTGGTGACCTCCTCGTTGGTGCTCTGCAGCTCCTCGTTGGCGCTCTGCAGCTGCTCATTGGTGGCCTCGACCTGGGCCTGCGACGCCTCCATCTCGCGCACCACCGCCTGCAGCTGGGCCTTGAGCCGCGTCAGCTCGCGCCCGTCGCTGGCGGCCCGCCCCGCCGCCGGGCGTCGGCCGGCGCGCGCGACCGCGACCAGCGGCTGCTCGTCGAACACCACCAGCAAGAGGCCGCGCAGCGCCGCCGGCTCGGTCAGCGGCAACACCGCCAGGTCGAGCTGGGCTCGGCTGCGCGCGCCGCCCAGGCGCACCCCGCGCACCACCACCCGGCGGCGCCGGGCGATCGCCTGCCGGACCGCCATGGACAGGTGCAGGCCGAGGCCGTCGCGGGCCATCGCGAACAGGTTGATGTTGGTCTTGCCGACCGCCGGCTCGAGGTACCGGCCGGTGCGCCGCGAGGTGTAGAGCACGTCGCCGCGCTGGTTGATCAGCACCGCCGGCGGCGCGACCGTGTCGACGATGACCCGCCGGGCCGCGTCGACCGTCGACAGCTCGCTGACCGTCACCGCCGCCGCCGCCACGCCGCGGCTCCACGGGGCGGGCCCGCCGCGCTCGGCCGGCGCGCGCACGCCCTCGACCCGGCGGAACACCTTGGTCGTCGGGTCGAGCGCGGCGAACAGCGACGCCGCCGCCGCGGTGGACTCCGACAGCCCCAGCACCAGCACCCCGCCGGGATCGAGCGCGTGGTGGAACCGCGGCAACAGGCGCTGCTGCAGCGTCGGCTGCAGGTAGATCAGCACGTTGCGGCAGCACACCACGTCGAGGTGGGTGAACGGCGGATCGCTGATCAGGTCGTGCTGCGCGAACACGACGGTGTCGCGGATCACCTTGGCGATGCGGAAGCCGTCGTCGTCGGGGGTGAAGTAGCGGGCCAGCCGCGCCGGCGCGACCTGGTCGCGGATCGCCGCGGGGTAGCGGCCGGCGCGCGCCACCGTGATCGCGCCGGCGTCGATGTCGGTGGCGTAGATCTGCACGCCGACGTCGGCCAGCCCGGAGGCGGCGATCGCCTCGTGGATCACGATGGCCAGCGAGTACGCCTCCTCGCCGGTCGAGCAGCCCGCGACCCACGCCCGCACCGCGCGCGGCCGCGCCTTGGCGGCGAGGATCGCCGGCAGCGCCTGGTCGCGCAGCACGGTGAACACCGCCTCGTCGCGGAAGAACTGCGTGACGCCGATCAGCAGCTCGCGGAACACCAACGCGGCCTCCTCGGGCGTGGCCTCGAGGTAGGCGGCGTAGGCCGCCAGGTCCGGCAGGTGGTGCACCGCGATGCGGCGCGCCAGCCGGCGCTCGAGCGCGCCCGGCTTGTACTGCCCGAGGTCGTGGCCCGTGCGCTCACGCAGGGTCACGACGATCTGCGCCAGCGCGGCGCGGTCGGGCGCGTCGGCGGCGTTCGGCGCGCGTCGGGCGTGCGCCGCGGCCACCGCCGGCGGCAGATCGCCCGCGGCCGCGCGCACCGCCGCCGGCACCGCGGCCAGCGCCGCCTGTGGCATGCCCGGGAACGCCGACGCCGCCGGGTCTTGCACCAGCACCGCGCCGCCCGCCGCGGCGATCGCCGCGACCCCGGCCGCGCCGTCGGTGCCCATGCCCGACAGCACCACGCCGATCGCCCGCGCGCCGCGCGCGGCGGCCAGGCTGGCGAAGAAGCCGTCGACCAGCGCGCTCGGGCCGCGGCGGCGCGGGATCGCGCGCAGCTTCAGGCGATCGCCGACGAGCGCCAGCGTGCGCCCCGGCGGGATCACGTAGACCGCGTCGGCCGCGAGCACCACGCCGTCGACGATCTCGCGCACCGGCATCGCGGTCGTGCGCTGCAGCAGCTCCGGCAACAGCGTGACGTGATCGGGATCGAGGTGGGAGACGATCACGTAGGCCAGGCCGGCGTCGATCGGCGCGCCGGCGAAGAACTGCTCGAGCGCCTCGAGGCCGCCGGCCGACGCGCCCAGCCCGACCACATCGATCGCCTCGCCGGGCGCGCGCGCCCGCCTGCGTCCCGTCATCGCCCCGGCGCCCATGGCGCGCACCTTACCCCATCGGCGGCGCGCGCGCCGCGGCGGTGACTTGTCGCCGGTCAGCACAGTCACCGGGACAGCTGAGCGACGGTCGCGTCGTACGACGCCTGGGTGGTCCGGAGGTGGCCTTCGAGCCGCACCGACACGTCGCCCCACTGGTCGACCGCCGCCAGGCGCGCCGCCTGCAGCGCGTGCACCGCGGCGAGCCGCTGGCCCTCCAGGCGCTGGGTCGCGGCCACCAGCCCGGTCGCGACGTCGAGGCGCCCGTCGACGGTGCGGATCGCCACGTCGACCCGCAGGCGCGCGATGCCCTCGTCGAGGATCACCAGGCGCGCGCTCATCGCGTCCAGCGCCCGGGCGCGCGCCTCGATGAACCGGGGCTCGGACCAGCCGCCCTGCGCCGGCCCGGCCGGCGCCGGCAGCAGCCGTCGCTGCCCCAGCGGGTCGATCGCGCGCGCGCAGCCGGCCTGCAGCGGACCGGCGCAGCAAACCGCGACGCCGACGCAGACCATGCGCTCGATCAGGGTGCTCATGCCCCGGCCTCGTGCACCGTCCGTGCCGGCGGCGCGACCTCGGCAGGGCCCCCGGCTGGGTCGCCGCGAGCGCCACCGCTCACCCGTGCGCGCCACCACCCGCCGCCGTCACGGCGCCAGCATCGCCTCGGGGCGCACCAGCGTGTCGAACTCCGCCGCGGTGACGTAGCCGAGCCCGACCGCGGCCTCGCGCAGCGTGACCTGCTGGGCGTGGGCGGTCGCGACGATCGTCGCGGCGCGGTCGTAGCCCAGCACCGGCGTCAACGCCGTGACCAGCATCGGCGAGCTGGCCAGGTGCCGCGCGATCACCGCGCGATCGGGCGCCAGGCCCTCGACGCAGTGGACCCGGAAGCTGGTCATCGCGTCGGCCAGCAGCCGGGCCGACTCCAGCAGGTTGTGGATCAGCACCGGCTTGAACGCGTTGAGCTCGAGGTGGCCCTGGCTGCCGGCGAAGCCGATCGCCGCGTCGTTGCCCATCACCTGCACCGCCACCATCGTCAGCGCCTCGCTCTGGGTCGGGTTGACCTTGCCTGGCATGATCGATGAGCCGGGCTCGTTGGTCGGCAGGATCAGCTCGCCCAGCCCGCAGCGCGGGCCGCTGGCCAAGAGCCGCACGTCGCTGGCGATCTTGAAGCACGCGCCGGCCAGCGTGCGCAGCGCGCCGCTGGCGTCGACGATCGCCTCGTGGCCGGCCAGCGCCATGAACTTGTCGGCGGCCGAGGTGAACGGCGCGCCGGTGATCGCGGCCAGCTCGTCGGCCACCGCCGCGGCCCAGCGCGGGTGCGAGTTGAGGCCGGTGCCGACCGCGGTGCCGCCCAGCGCGATCGGGTACAGCGCCACCACCGCGGCGCGCAGCCGGGCCGCGCAGAAGCCGAGCTGGGCCGCGTACCCGCCGAGCTCCTGGCCCAGCGTGATCGGCGTGGCGTCCATCAGGTGGGTCCGCCCGATCTTGATCACCGCGGCGTGGGCCCGCGCCTGCGCGGCGAGCGCGGCCTCGAGCGCCGCCAGCGCCGGCAGCACGTCGGCGGTCAGCGCGTCGACGGCGGCCAGGTGCATGACCGTCGGGAAGACGTCGTTGGACGACTGCGATCGGTTGACGTGGTCGTTGGGGTGGACCGGGGCCTTGCTGCCGAGCACGCCGCCGGCCAGCTCGATCGCGCGGTTGGCGATCACCTCGTTGGCGTTCATGTTGGACTGCGTGCCGCTGCCGGTCTGCCACACCACCAGCGGGAAGTGCGCGTCGAGGTCGCCGGCGATCACCTCGGCGGCGGCGCGCTCGATCAGCGCCGCGACGTCGGGCGCGAGCAGGCCCAGCCCGCGGTTGGCGCGGGCGCACGCCTGCTTGACCACGCCGAACCCGCGGATGACCGCGCGCGGGAACCGGTGCCCGCCGATGCGGAAGTTCGCCAGCGACCGCTGGGTCTGGGCGCCCCAGTAGCGGTCCGCCGGCACGTCGACCGCGCCGAGGCTGTCGGTCTCGCGCCGGGTGGGAGCGGGGCTCGTCGAGGTGGGCGCCATCGGGCCACCCTACGCCCGATCGCCGGCCGGCGATCCCCGATCTGCCGCGCCCGCCCCCACCGCCCGCGGCGGCTGCGGTAGCATCGCCCGATGCAAAAGGCGATCATCGCGTTCCTGTTCGGTTCCCTGGTGGCGGCGTGCGGCGGCGGCGCCGCCGACGAGGCCATGGCCAAGATGAAGACGAAGAAGGAGAAGATCTGCGCGTGCAAGGACGTGGCCTGCGCCGAGAAGGCCGACGAGGAGTACGACAAGTGGATGGAGGCGAACATGAAGCGCCTCAAGGGGGCGGAGCCGTCGGACTCGTTCAAGAAGAAGTACAAGGAGCTCGAGCACGCGGCCCGCGACTGCATGGACAAGCTCGAGGAGGCCGCCGCGCCGAAGCCGGCCGATCCGCCGCCCGCGCCCCCGGCCGAGCCGCCCGCTGCCCCGCCGGCCGCCGATCCGGCCGCGCCCGCCGCCCCGACGCCGTGACCGCCTGACGATCGCGGGTCGAGGGCGGGTGGTGGGGTTGGCGTTGGTGTTGGTGTTGGTGTGCGTGGCCCAGCGGCGCACCGTGTCGCCACCGCCCCTCGGTGGCGGCCGCGCCGGACCGCGCGCCGCCGCCCCGACGGGGACGGCGGTGGCACGCCGCGTGCTCTGTCGAGGTTGCAACGCCAACCTCAAGGAGAACGCACATGGCTCAAATGACTACCGGCATCACGGGCGCGATGGGTTCGATGGGCGGCAACGCCGGTTCGACCTCCAAGGACAAGCTCGACGGCGCCGCCGAACACGGCAAGAACCTGGTCGACGATGGCCGGGCCCTCGCCGGCGATCTCAAGGACCGGCTCAAGGAGACGGCCGGCGACGCCAAGGACCTGATGAAGCACAAGCTGAGCGACGCCAAGGACGTCGTCGTCGACGCCGGCGGCTCCGCCCTCGCCAGCAGCCGCCGCATGATCCGGCAGCACCCGCTCGCCGCGATCGGCCTGGCCTTCGGGGTCGGGTTCATCGCGATGCGGCTGATGCGCCGCTGACGCCGCCGGCTCGACGAAGCGCGTCGCCGCCCGGGAGGCGCGGCGGCGTCGCCGCGTCCGCGGCGCGGCCGTTCACCCCGCCACGGCGTCGACCGTCCGCGCCACGTCACGCTCGATCGCCGCGATCGCCGCGGTGGGCACCAGCGAGCGAACGCGCGGCCGCCAGCGGTAGGCGAGCACGCCGCCGATCCCCAGGGCGCCACCGACGATCGCCAGGCTTGCCCACAGCGGCATCCCGGTCGCCGCGCTCAGCCCGACCGCCGCGGCCTGGCCGAGCAGCAGGCCGGCGAGCACGCACGCCGCGATCGCGATCGCGGTCATCCGGATCGTCGTCGCCAGCGCGGCGACCTCGGCGCGGACCTCGAGCTCGAGCTGGTCGACGTGGGCGTCGATCAGCTCCTTGGCGTCGGTGAGCAGGCCGCCGACCAGGTCGCCGTTCGACTCGTCTCGGACCGCGGACGATGAGGACTCGGGTGAGGACATGGGGTCGCAGGGGAGCAAGCACCGTGCCGCGGCACACCGCTTGCTGGACCGAACGGGATGGTCCCTCACGAATCGGTCGCCCTCGTCGTCCACGCTCCCCACGCGCTCGCGCGCACCACCGCGGGGTCGCCCGGCGACGAGCTGGCGCTCGCGATCGAGCACCGCATCGCGGCCGCGCGCGACCGGATGATGGATCGCCTGCGCGAGGTCAACCGGCGGGTCGAGCACGTCCGCGCGCGGCTCGACGTCGCCCAGGCGATCCGCGCGCGCCCGCTGGCGGCGTGCGGCGTCGCGGTCGGCGCCGGCCTGCTCGCCGGCCTGATCATCGGCGGGCCCCGCCGGCCCGCCCCCGCCCGCGCCCCCGCCCCGGCGCCCGCGCGCGGCGGCACGCTCGCTGGCCAGGTCGCGCGCCAGCTGGCCGCCAGCCTCGGCGGCCTGGCGCTCGGGCTGGTCCGCGACCAGGTCGGCGCCTGGCTGGCCCGCGCCGCCGACGACCGCCGCGGCGACGCCGACTGACCCGCCGCCCGATCGGGGCCCCCGACCGAGCCGACGGCGACGCCCGCCGCGCGAGCGCGTTCAGATCGCGGCGGCGTGGGCGAGATCGCCGGGCACGCCGAAGCGCGGGCTGGCCTCGAGCAGCGCCTCGTACTGCGTCGACATCTCGCCGCCCAGGGCCTCGAGCTCGTCGGCGTCGAGCAGGCGCCGCACCTTGGGGAAGAGCTTGGCCTCCTCCTCCTCGCGCGCGTGGTGGGTGACCTCCTCCTGGAGCACCTTGAGCTTCGCGGTGAAGCGCGGGTCGGTCGGCGTCAGCCCGAGCAGATCGGCGAGCACCCGCTTGATCGCGAGGTGCTCCTCGGTCGCCTCGAGCAACATGTCCGCGGTCTGCTTGGCCTTCACCGCCGGGTAGAACTGGTCCTCCTCGATCGTCACGTGGGCGGCGAGCGCGTCGGCCAGCTCGACGAAGAGCGCGGCCTTGCGCGCGCCGTCGTCGGCCTCCTCGATCATCGCGAAGAGCCGATCGACCGCGTCGTGCTGGTCCTTGAGTAGCTGCACGGCATCCATGGGATCCTCCGGTGCGCGGGTGGTCGATCAGTACCGGGTGCCGGCCGGCGGGGTGTCGGCCCGCGGGTTCGGCGGCCGCGCGACGACGGCGTCGGTCGCCCCGACGCGGGTGGCGACCTCGCCGCGGTTGTCGGTCTTGATGTCGGCCTTGGCCTCGCCGGTCGAGTCGACGTCGGCCGCGCCCAGGTGCTTGAAGATCTCCTTGGCGCGATCGGTCCACTCGCGGTTGTCGGAGTGCACCGACACCAGGATGCCGCCGTTCTTGAGGATGCCCTCGTAGCGCTTGGCCTCGTACTCCGGGATCCCCATGCCGATCAGCGCGCCGGTCAGGCCGCCGACCGCGCCGCCGACGCCCGCGCCGGCCAGCGCCGCCATGATCGGGCCGGCGGCGATGAACGGGCCGAGGCCGGGGATCGCGAGCGCGCCGATGCCGACCAGCCAGCCGAGCGTGCCGCCCAGGACCGCCCCGGTGCCGGCGCCGGTGGCCGCGCCCTCGGGCGCCTTGGTGTGCTTCTCGTGGGCGAACTCCTTGGTGCTGTGCGCCTCGGGGAACAGCACCGAGACGTCGTTGGGGCGAAAGCCGGCACGGCGGAACTCGATGATCGCGAGCTCGACCTGGGGACGATCGCGGAAGATGCCGAAGACGGCGGTGTTGGTGGCCATGGGTAGCTCCTTGGGTGCGTGCGCTGGCTCGAGGCGCGGACCAGACGACGACGGACGGTCGACGTGGCGGCGCATCGACCCGCGACCTCGGCCCTGTGCAGGTCGCGCGCCACCCAGGGCCGGCCACGCCGACCGCGTCCGCGGCGCATGCCCGGCGCCGCCTGTGCGGGCGGGCCCCCCGAGCGCCCGCGCCCCGCCGCCGCCGCCGCCCGCCTCGACGCGCGCCTCAGGCGGCGCCGCGGGACGCGCAGCCGTCGAGGTGATCGTCGACCAGCCCCATCGCCTGCATGAACGCGTAGACCGTGGTCGGCCCGACGAACCGCCAGCCGCGCCGCTTGAGGTCCTTGGACATCGCGATCGACGCCGGCGTCGTGGCCATGGCGCGCAGCGCGGCCAGGGTCAGCTTGCGCGGCCGCGCGCTGGCCGGCGGCTGGTAGCGCCAGACGTACGCGTCGAGCGAGCCGCACTCCTCGACCAGCGCGAGGTAGCGACCGGCGTTGTGGATCGTCGCCTCGATCTTGCCGCGGTGGCGGACGATCGCCGCGTCGGCCAGCAGCCGCCGCACGTCGCGCGCGCCGAACCGGGCCACCGCCGCGGGCTCGAAGTCGGCGAACGCCGCGCGGAAGCCCTCGCGCTTGCGCAGGATCGTCAGCCAGGACAGCCCGGCCTGGAAGCCCTCGAGGCACAGCTTCTCGAACAGCCGGCGATCGTCGTGGACCGGGCGGCCCCACTCGCGATCGTGGTACGCGACGTAGTCGGGGCTGCCGACGCACCAGCCGCAGCGCGGGCGATCGTCGGGGCCGAGCTTCACTCCGGCGGGCAGGCGGGCCATCGCGCCGACGGTAGCAGAGCGCGGCCGCGTCAGTGCTTGCCGCGCGCCGGCACCAGCCCGTGCTTCCGCAAGAGCAGCCACAGGTTCTTGCGATCCATCCCGGCCTGGCGCGCGGCGGCGGCCAGGTTGCCGGCGTGGGCGTCGACCAGCGCCCGCAGGTACTGCCGCTCGAAGCGGTCGACGACGTCCTTCTTCTGCGCCTGGAACGGCCGGCTGAGATCGACGCCGCCGGCGGTCGTCGCCTTGTCGAGATCGAGGTCGGCCTCGGCGATCAGCGGGCCGTCGGCCACCACCAGCGCCTGCTGGATCTTGTTCTCGAGCTGGCGCACGTTGCCCGGCCACGGCTCGGCGCACAGCCGGGCCAGCGCGCCGGCGGTGATGCCGTCGACCCGCTTGTCGACCCGGCCGCGGTGCAGCAGCACGAAGTGCTGGGCCAGCAGCGGGATGTCGCCGGCGCGCTCGCGCAGCGGCGGCAGCTCCAGCGGGAACACGTTGATGCGGTACATCAGGTCCTCGCGGAACCGGCCGGCCGCGACCATCGCCGTCAGGTCGCGGTGGGTCGCGGCGACGATCCGGATGTCGACCTGGCGATCGCGATCCTCGCCGAGCCGGCGGTACTCGCGGAACTGCAGCACGCGCAGGAGCTTGGCCTGCACCGCCAGCGGCAGCTCGCCGACCTCGTCGAGGAACAGCGTGCCGCCGTCGGCCGCGGCCAGCAGGCCGTCGCGATCGCGGTTGGCGTCGGTGAAGGCGCCGCGCACGTGCCCGAACAGCTCGTCCTCGAGCAGCGACTCGGGCAGCGCCGCGCAGCTCACCACCACGAACGGCCGCTCGAACCGCGGCGACAGGCTGTGGATCGTGCGCGCGACCAGCTCCTTGCCGGTGCCGCTCTCGCCCTGGATGGTCACGGTCACGTCGGTCACCGCCACCATCCCCAGCCGCTCGTAGAGCTGGGTCAGCCACGGCCCGGCGCCGATGATGACGTCGCTCTTGCGCGGCCGCCGCACCGCGCCGCTGGCGCCGCCGCCGCGATCGCGGAACGCGCGCTCGACCCGGGCCCGCAGATCGATCCGCGACAGCGGCTTGGCGATGAAGTCGAACGCGCCCATGCGCATCGCCTCGACCGCCACCGGCACCGCGTCGCGGCCGCTCATGATCACGATGCGCGCGTCGACGCCGGCGGCCCCCAGCTTGGCCGCGACCTCGCGGCCGCTCTCGTGCGGCAGGTGGAAGTCGAGCAGCACGACGTCGAACGGCCGGGCGGCCTGCTGCGCCGCGGCCGCCAGCGCGATCGCCGCCGTGCCGTCGCTGGCCGCCGCCACCTCGGCCAGGTCGGCCTCGAGGTGGGCGCGCGCCACGTCGACCGTCGACGCCTCGTCGTCGACGACCAGCACCCGGGCCCGGCGCACTACCAGTCCTGGGTCGGCTGCGCGCCCGTCGCGTCGCCACCGTCCCGGACCCGACCGCGCCGCAGCTGGCGCGACATGCTCTCGAGCTGATCGAGCTTCTGGTCCTGGGGCAGATCCGGGGTGTCACCCTCGGTGTCGTCCTGCGGCCACTGCGCCTGCGGCATGCGCCGCGGCGGCTGGCCCTGCCCTTGCGGCTGCTGGCCCTGCTGGCCCTGCTGGCCCTGCCCTTGCGGCGGTTGCTGCTGCGGCTGGCCCTGGCCCTGCCCCTGCGGCGGTTGCTGCTGCGGCTGGCCCTGCCCCTGCCCTTGCGGCGGTTGCTGCTGCGGCTGGCCTTGCCCCTGGCCTTGCTGTGGCTGCTGCTGCTGGCCCTGGCCCTGCTGCGGTTGCTGCTGCGGCTGGCCCTGGCCTTGCCCCTGCTGCTGTTGCTGCTGGCGCTGCTTCTCGCGCTGCCGCAGCGCCAGCTCCAGGTTCGAGCGCGCGCTCTCGAGCTTCGGGTCGGCGCGCAGCGCGTCCTTGTACTCGTCGATCGCGTCGTCGAGCTTCTTCTGCTTCATGCGGATGTTGCCGCGGTTGTAGTGCGCGCGGGCCGCCAGCGACTTGTCCTTGGCGTGGGTCGCCTTGCCCAGCTGCTTCCACGCCTCGTCGTACAGGCCGTCCCGGCCGGCGGCGTCAGCGGCCTGATCGCCCTTGGCCATCGTCGCGGTGCCCTCGTCGTAGGCCAGCCCGGCGCTGTCGACGCCGTTGTCGCGGGCCCGCTGGTACGCGGCCAGCGCGTCGTCGTAGCGGCCCTCGGCGTAGGCGCGGTTGCCGGCGTCGACGTCGGCGTCGTTCTGCCACAGCGGCTCCCAGCCGCCGAGCGGGATCAGCACGAGCACGAAGCACAGCGCGCGCAGCCGCCGCATGCCTCGAGTCTGCCACGGGGTCGGCGCCGGCGCCATCACGGGTTGGGCCCCCGCGTGAACACGTCGAGCGGTGACCGCGGCCGAGGCGCCCGGATGGCAAGGCGCTGGCGAGGACCGGAAGGGAGCGTCCTCGTTGGACGTGACCTGAGGACCGGAGTCGGCAACGCCGCCAGCCGGGATGGATCGGCCGCGAGCACGACCGAGGTGTTCACGCGGGGGCCCTACCCCTCGGGGAACCGCACCCGGCGCCGGGTGCCCAGGCAGGCCTCGATCAAGAGCAGCATGAAGCCGGGGAACAAGAACGCGGCGTACCACTCGTCCATCACCCGCTCGTCGCGCTTGGCCAGCGAGCCGCGGGTCAGCGCGTCGAGCGCCACCACCACCGCGTCGACCGGCGGCGGCCCCGGGCCCAGCTCGATGTAGCGGTTGGGGTCGCCGCCGGCCTCGGCCAGCGTGCGCAGCGACGACGGATCCAGCGCCGAGCGCACGATCTTGCCCTGGGCGTCGTACTTCCAGCCGCTGGGCCGGCCGTCGGCGTCGATGTCGGGCACGTTGCCGCCGCTCGGGGTGCCGACGCCGACGACGATCAGCGTGACGCCGAGCTGCTTGGCCTGGGCCGCCTGCTCGAGCGCGGCGCGGACGCCGTCGCCGGCGCGATCGCGATCGGCGCCGTCGGTGATCAGCATGAACACCTTGCTGCGGTCGCTGATCTCCTCGGCCGGCGCCGCCACCGGCGTGTCGGCCGGCTCGCCCGGCAGCGGATCGCCGCCGTGGCCGCGGCCGCGCAGGCCGGCGCAGCGCCCGCCCCAGGGGTCGCTGGTGTCGGGGCGCAGCACGCAGGTCGCGACCCGGAACGCCTCGTCGAGGTTCGAGCCGCCCGGCAGATCGGCCGGGCCCAGGTCGCGGAGGAACTGCGCGCCGACCTCCTTGTCGTCGGTCAGCGGGAAGTGCGCCGCGGTGCCGGCGAAGACCATCGCCCCGACCCGATCGTTGACCAGCTTGGGCAAGAGCGCGTCGACGAACGCCCGGGCCTTGGCCAGCCGGGTGCCGTCGACGTCGCTGACCAGCATCGACTTCGACACGTCGAGGCCGATCACCAGGTCGAGGCCCTCCTTGCTGCCGTCGCGCTTGCCGGCGCGCTGCGGTCGGGCGGCGGCCAGCGCGATCGCGCACAGCCCCAGCGCGACCAGCGCGGTCTTGGTCCAGCGCCGCCACGCCGACGCCGAGGCCAGCATCCGCTGCACCTGCGGCACGTGGCCGAGCTGGCGCACCACCGCCTGCCGCCGGACGTGGTCCCACGCCGCGAGCCCGAGGACGATCAGCGGCGCCAGCACCGCCACCGCCAGCAGATCCGGGTAGGCGAAGGTCACGGGAACCTCCGCAGCCAGGTCCGGGCCAAGAGCGCGTCGAGGCCGAGCAGCGCCAGCGCGATCGCCAGCGGCAGCACCCACAGCTCGGCGTCCTTCTTGCGCTCCTTCTCGACGCGGCGGGTCTTGTCGAGCTCCTTGCGCACGGTCTCGAAGCCGTTCTCCAGCTCCTTGAAGTCGGTGGCCTTGAAGAACATGCCGCCGGTGACCTGCGCGATGTTGCGCAGGGTCGCCGGGTTGACGGTGTTGCCGAACTGCCGCGGGCCGTCCTCGGCGCCGACCAGCACGGTGAACACCTTGACCCGATCGTTGAACGCCACCTCGGCCGCCTGCTGCGGGGTCATCTGGGTCGAGACGTTGTTCTCGCCGTCGGACAGCAGGATCACGATCTTCGACTTGGCGTCGCTGCGGCGCAGCGACGCCAGCCCCAGCCCCAGGCCGTCACCGATCGCCGTGCCCATGGCCGGGATGTCGTCGAGCGCGAGGTCGGCGACCACCTGGTCGAGGATCTTCATGTCGAGGGTCAGCGGGCACTGCAGCATGGTCTGCTGCGCGAACACCGTCAGCCCGACCCGGTCGCCGTGGCGGCCGGCGACGAACCGGCGGATCACCCGCTGCGCGGCGTCGAGGCGATCGGTCTGCACCGGCGGATCGCCGCGGGCCATGTCGGTCTCCTCCATCGACTTCGACAGGTCGAGCACGATCATGATGTCGATCGAGTCGACCTCGCGGGTGATCGTGCGGTAGGTCTGCGGCCGCGCCAGCGCCACGATCACCGCGCCCAGCGCGACGATCCGCAGCACCGTCGGCAGCGTCGTCAGGTAGCTGCGGACGCCGCCGCCAGCCCGGCTCAGCTCGCCGACCCGCGAGAAGCCCATCGCCGCGCCGCGCGACCGCCCGAGGTGGAAGCCGACCCATGCCAGCAGCAGGCCGGCGGCGCTCAGCACCCAGACCTGCGGGTGGGCCCACGACAGCGCGCCGGCGTGGCGGCTGGGATCGCGGTAGTAGTCGCGCAGGATCAGCGCCAGCGGCCCGCCGATCACCAGCAGCAGGCCGTACGGCAGGAGCGCGCGCAGCCAGCGGTTCACCGCGCACCTCCGCGGGCGCCCGCGATCGCGGTGATCAGCGCGCGGGCGTCGACCAGCGCGATCGCGCCCTGCTCCGGGTCGACCGCCGCGGCGAACTTCACCAGATCGGCGGCGCCCAGCCAGCGCTCGGCCTCGGTCAGCCCGGTCGGCGCGATCGCGGTCGCGCCCAGCGCCTTGATCAGCTCGCGGGTCGTGCGGTGCCGGCTCGGCAGCGCGAACTCCTCGAGCAGGTAGGTGCGGACGACGCTGGCCATCACACGGTAGCCGGCGACCTGATCGTCGACCAGCGTGCCGGCGCGCTCGAGCTCGTCGAGCGCGGCCAGCGCCTTGCGCGCGGCGTCGGTCAGTCGGGTCAGGTCGATCCACGCCGCCCGCCGGGCCGGCGCCTTGGCCGCGGCCTTCATCGCCGGCGGCGCCGCGGCCACCGTGGCCGGATCGGCCGGCACGACCAGCGGCTCGAGCCCCTCGATCGTCACCTCGACCGGGCGCGCCGCGGCCCGCGCCTTGCGCCGGCGCCGCGACCACAGCCAGGTGGTGCCGCCGACCACCACGATCACCGCGACGCCGATCGCCAGGCTCAGCCACAGCCAGTTGCGCCGGCGCAGCGGCACCGGCGGGGTCGCGCCGAGGAACGCGTTGGGGTCGTCGATCGAGTCGATCGATCCCACGATGCGCAGCGGCACCTCGTTGGTGACCACCCACGAGCTGTCGCCGCCGACCGAGTACGTCACCTGCACCGGCGGCAACCGCACGTCGCCCAGCTCCCAGGCCTGCAGCTGGATCTGGTAGGTGCGCTTGCGGGTGCCGTCGGAGCGCCGCTCCTCGACCGAGGTCCGCTTGAGCTCGTCGAACGCCGGCGCCAGATCGAGGCCGGACGGCACCGACACCGTGACGTGCTCGTCGAACACCACCTCGACGAACAGCGTGAACTTGTCGCCCAGCCGCATCTCGGTCGGCGCCGCCGACGCCGACACCTGGGGCTTGCCGATGCCGAGCAGGGTCGGCCCGTCGATGACGATCCGGGTCGGCCCGGCGTCGCCGGTGACGCCGCCGTCGCTGGGGGCGCCGCCGATCGCCGCGCCGCCGTCGAGGTCGACCCCGGCGTCGGGCCCGGGCTGGGCCAGCGCCGGCGCCGCCAGCGCGCACGCCAGCGCGATCGCCAGCCCCGCGCCCAGCCGCCGGTGGGCCGCCACCGATGCGCGGCGGGGCGCGCTCATCCGTGGGCCATGCGGCGCGCCCGCGCCTTGAAGAACGCGATCAGCGCGTCGACGTACGGCTGGTCGGTGCGCACCATGACGGTGTCGAGGTTCATCCGCCGCAGCACCAGGTCGCGGGCCGCGGCCTGCCCGGCCAGCCGCCGGCGGTACGCCTGCGCGTTCCAGCCGTTGGTGTCGAACTCCGCCACCTCGCCGGACTCGAGATCCTCGAACTGCACCAGCCCGACCCGCGGCAGCATCAGCTCGACCGGATCGGCCATCACCACCGGCACCAGCTCGTGGCGCTGCGCGGTGATCCGCATCGGCCGGTCCCAGCCCTCGGACAGGAAGTCGCTGACCAGGAACACCACCGAGCGCCGCCGCGCGATCTTGCCCAGGAAGTCGAGCCCGGCGCCGAGGTCGGTCTTGCGCGACTCGGGCTTGAACGACAGGATCTCGCTGACCACCCGCATGACGTGGCGGCGGCCCTTCTTGGGCGGCACGTAGCGCTCGACCTTGTCGGTCACCAGGAACAGCCCGACCCGATCGTTGTTCTTGATCGCCGAGAACGCCACCATCGCCGCCAGCTCGGCCGCCAGCTCGCGCTTCGACAAGGTCGCCGTGCCGAACAGCCCCGACGCGCTCATGTCGATCATCAGGTTGACCGTGCGGTCGCGCTCCTCGACGAACTGCTTGACGTGCGGCGCGTTCATGCGCGCCGAGACGTTCCAGTCGATCGAGCGCACGTCGTCGCCCGCGATGTAGGGGCGCACGTCCGAGAACACCAGCCCGCGGCCCTTGAACACCGAGTGGTACTGCCCCGCGAGGCGCTCGTCGACCAACCGCCGCGTGGCGATCTCGATCTTCTTGGCCTTCTTGAAGAGCTCGCTGGCGACGATGGGCATGGGAGATCGGGATACAGAGACGGGGGGGGGGGGGGGGGGGGGCGGGGGGGGGGGGGGGGGGGGGGGGGGGGGGCGGGGGGAGGGGGGGGGGGAGGGGGGGGGAGCGGGGCGGGGGCGGGGGGGGGGGGGGGGGGCGGGGGGGGGGGGGGGGGGGGGGGGCCCCCCCCCAGGGGCGGGGGGCCGTGTCGTGGGGCCCCGGCGAATGCCGGGGGAGGGATTTTGCGAAAAACCCTCTCAAGGAACAGGGATGTGTTCGAACACGCGGCGGATCACGTCCTCGCTGGTGATCTCCTCGGCCTCGGCCTCGTAGGTGATGACGACGCGGTGGCGCAGCACGTCGAGGGCGATGGCCTTGACGTCGTCGGGGGTCACGTAGGCGCGGTGGCGGATGAACGCGTGCGCCCGGGCGGCGATCGCGAGGCACAGGGTCGCGCGCGGCGAGCCGCCGTACTCGACCAGCGGCGCCAGCTCGTGCAGGCCGTAGGCGCGCGGGTCGCGGGTGGCGTGGACCAGGTGGACGATGTAGTCGCGGACCTTGTCGTCGATGAAGATGTTGCCGACCACCCGCCGCGCCGCCAGCAGCTGCTCGACCTCGCACACCTGCCGGATCGTCGGCAGCTCGGGCGCGGTGAGGCGGTCGAGCATCGCGCGCTCCTCGATCGCGGTCGGGTACGTGACCCGGATCAGCAGCATGAAGCGATCGAGCTGCGCCTCGGGCAGCGGGAACGTGCCCTCCTGCTCGATCGGGTTCTGGGTGGCCAGCACCAGGAACGGATCGGGCAGCCGGTGGGTGGTGTCGCCGATCGTGACCTGCCGCTCCTGCATCGCCTCGAGCAGCGCCGACTGCACCTTGGCCGGCGCGCGGTTGATCTCGTCGGCCAGCACCAGGTTCGCGAACAGCGGCCCCTTCTTCTGGGTGAAGGTGCCCGACTGCATGTTGTAGATCGTCGTGCCGGTGATGTCGGCCGGCAGCAGATCGGGCGTGAACTGGATGCGCTGGAAGGTGGCGTGGATGGTCTGGGCCAGGGTCTTGACCGTCAGGGTCTTGGCCAGGCCGGGCACGCCCTCGATCAGGCAGTGGCCGTTCGCCAACAGCCCGATCAGGATCCGCTCGATCATCTGGGTCTGGCCGATCACCAGCTTGCCGACCTCGGCGACGACGTCGTCGAGGAACCGGCTCTCGCGCTCGACCTGCAGGTGCAGATCACGCAGCGCGCCGGCCAGCGCGGGGCCGGCGGGGCTGGGCGGCGGCGGCTCGATCGCTGGGGGTGGCTCGACGGCGGGTGGAGGCTCGGGGACCGGCGCCACGGGATCGACCAGCGTGTCCATGTGCGTCAACGATGTCACGGATCCGACCGCGGTGCACACCGGGCTCGGGTAGGATGCCGGCATGGCCGAGTCCGAACCGCCGCGCGCGCTGGGGCCCATCGACTTCGCGACCCACGTGCTGTCGCTGGCCTCGTCGGCGATGATCGCGCTGGGCCGGATGCCGGCGCCGGGCGGCGAGACCCTGGTCCCCGATCTCGACACCGCGCGCCACCTGATCGACGTGCTGGGCATGCTCGAGCAGAAGACCCGCGGCAACCTCGACGAGTCGGAGCAGAAGCTGTTGCAGAGCCTGACCTACGACCTGCGGGTCGCGTTCGTCGACTCGGCGGCGAGCGCGCGGCGCGCATGAAGGCGGCGGCGCTGGCGCTGGTGGTCGCGGCGTGCAAGTGGGGCGGCCCCGACGCCGGCGGCGCCGCCGCGCCACCGCCGGTCGAGGTCGAGGCCCCGCGCCCGAGCCGCGTGCTGTACCCGGCGGCGCCGGTGTCGTTCGTCGACGTGGTCCGCGACGCCCGCGCCGCGGTGGTCGCGATCAAGAGCGCCACCCCGGTCAAGAGCGGCCCGGCGTCGATGTTCCCGGGCGCCCCGCCCACCGCGTCGGACCCGTCGCTCGGCACCGGGTTCCTGATCGCCGCCGGCGGCTCGTTCGTGGTCACCAACGATCACATCGTCGCCGACGCCGCCGACGTGCGGGTGGTGACCGTCGACGGCACCGAGCTGCCGGCCCGGGTGGTGGGCCGCGATCCGCGGCTCGACCTGGCGCTGCTGGCGGTCGACGCGCCGCGGCTGCCCGCGCTGCGCCTGGGCGACAGCGACGAGGTCGCGGTCGGCGAGTGGGTGGTCGTGCTGGGCAACCCGTTCGGCGACGAGGTCACCGCCGCCGCCGGCATCGTCTCGGCCACCGGCCGCGAGGCCGCGGCGTCGCTGGTGCCGGGCCCGGCGATGGGCTTCCGCACGTTCCTGCAGGTCGACGCCCGCGTGCACCGCGGCAACTCCGGCGGCCCGGTGCTGTCGACCGCCGGCGAGGTCATCGGCGTCGCGGTGGCCACCGGCGATCGCACCGGCGAGCTGTCGTTCGCGGTGCCGGCCGCGCGGCTGCGCGAGGTGATCGAGCCGCTCAAGACCTACGGCACCGTGCGCCGCGCCTGGCTGGGCGTGCTGGCGCGCCCGGTCACCCGCGAGCTGGCCACCCAGCTCACGATGGCCACCGTCGCCGGCGCCATCGTCACCGAGGTCAAGGCCGGCTCGCCCGCCGCCAAGGCCGGCCTGCGCCCCGGCGACGTGGTCCAGGCCTGGGACGGCAAGCCCGTCGATCACAAGAACCTGCCGTGGCTCGCCGCCAACGCGCCGGTCGGCCGCACCGTCGAGCTCACCGTGTGGCGCGACCGCGGCGCGATCCGCGTCGACCTCACGCCCGAGCCGATGCCCGAGTAGTCGGCTCGCGCGTCGCGGAGGGAGGCTCGGCGGGGACCTGGCCCCGCCGAGGGAGGTGCGGCGACGCACCTCCTGCAACCCGTGTGGCGCGACCGCGGCGCGATCCGCGTCGACCTCACGCCCGAGCCGATGCCCGAGTAGCGGGCGCGCGCGTCGCGGGCGCGGCTCAGCCGAGCCCGAGCTGCGCGTCGACCCACGGGCGCCAGGCGGCCGGCATCGCCGCGTCGGCCAGGTAGCGCTCGAGCGTGGGCGCGTCGTCGAACGCGGCGCCGGCCCATAGCCGGAACGCGTCGACGTAGCCCATCCCGATCTCGTACGAGTCGGAGAAGTCGTCGACCGCGAGGCCGGCCTGCCACGGCGCCACCACGCGGCCAGCGGCCAGCCCCCGGGCCAGCGACGCGAGCCCCGCGCCAGGATCGATCGGCCCAGCGGGCGCGCCGAGGATCACGTCGGCGATCGCCGCCCACGCCGACGGCGCGTCGACGCGCGGCACGTCCCTCGCCGCGCGCCGCTCGGCGAGGTGCCGGGACCAGAACCACAGGTCGCGGGTCCAGTAGCGGGCCGCCGCGACCGGCGTGTCGACCCAGGCCCACGGCCAGGCGAGCTCGGCCTGGGTCGCGCGCCACGTGCGATACGCGACGTCCTCGGCGATCAGCCCGTCGGCCGCGAGCGCGATGCGCCGCGCGTGAGCCGCCTCGACGTCCGAGCCGTCATCGTCGCCGTCTCTATCGCCGTCGTCGGCGGCGCGCGGGCGCAGCACCTGGGCGACCCGCTCCGCCCAGGTGAACGGCGCCGGCGGGTGGCGCCGGAGGTAGGCGCGCCGGCTCGCCTCGTCGGCTGGCAGGGTCGTGACGAACGCCCACCAGCGGACCAGGTAGTCCTCGCCGGCGCCCATCCGCCAGCCGATCGTGTAGCGCTCGTAGGTCGGAAACCGGGCCCACGGCGGCGCGAGGTCGACGGCGGGCGTCGCCACGCGCTACTCGCGGGCCAGCCAGCGGGCGTCGATGGTCTTGGTCATCGGCACGGTCGGATCGATGCCGGGGAACTCGACGACGACGCGCTGCTGCGCGCCGGTGCCGTGGGCCGCGACCACCCGGCCTCGGCCGAACGCCTGGTGGCGCACGGCCACGCCGGGCGCGAAGCCGGCGGCCTCGTCGTCGTCGTGGCGGATCACCGGCACGTCGTCGTCCCAGGTGCGCTGATCGAACTCGTCGCGCGCCGGGCGCGCCGCGCGGCGGGGCGCCGCCAGGCGCGGGGCCGCCGGGGTCGCGGCGGGGCGGCGCGGCAGCGCGAAGCACCCCGGCGGGATGTCGTCGAGGAACCGCGACGGCATCTGCGCCTTGAGCTCGCCCCACACCCGGCGCAGCCGCGCGCTGGCCAGGTACAGGATCCGCTTGGCCCGGGTGATCGCCACGTAGGCCAGCCGGCGCTCCTCCTCGAGCGCGGCCTGCTCGTCGGTCTCCTCGCGCGGCCGCAGCGACGGGAACAGCCCGTCCTCCATGCCGCACAGGAACACCACCTCGAACTCCAGCCCCTTGGCCATGTGGATGGTCATCAGCGTGACCGTCTCGCCGCGGCCGTCGGCGCCGTCGGCCGCGCCGACCAGCGCCACCCGCTCGAGGAACCCGGCCAGGCCGCGGGCCGCGGGCGCGTCGGCGTCGTCCGCCGGGGCCCCGCCCTCGCCCGGCTCGTCGTCGGCGGTCTCGGCCTGGTAGTCCGAGGCCACGTTCACCAGCTCGGCCAGGTTGCGCATGCGATCGGCGCCGTCGCCGTCGTCGTGCTCGAGGAACTCGCGGTAGCCGGAGCGCTCGACCACCTGGATCAGCAGCTCGGCCAGGGTCGCCCCGCCGTCCCGGACGCCGGCCAGCCCGTCCATCAGGTCGACGAACGCGCCCAGCTTCTTGCGCGCCGCCGCGCCCAGCGACGCGCCGCCGAACGCCGGGCCGTGGCCGCGCACCGTCGCCCGCGCCGCCGCCAAGAGGCCCACGTCGCGGGCCCGCGCCACCTCGCGCAGCTTCTCGACCGTGGCCGCGCCGACGCCGCGCGGCGGGACGTTGACCACCCGCTCGAACGCCGAGTCGGCGTCGGGGTTGGCCAGGAGCCGCAGGTAGGCGATCGCGTCCTTGACCTCCTTGCGATCGAAGTACGCGGTCGCGCCGACCACCTTGGGCTCGAAGCGGAACCGCCGGAGCTGCTCCTCGAGCGGCCGCGACTGGGCGTTGGTGCGGTACAGGATGCAGACGTCGCCCGGCGAGCAGGCGCCGTCGTCGACCAGCCCGCGCAGCGTGCGCGCGACGGTCTCGGCCTCGCCGCGGTCGTCGCCGCACGCCAGGTACTCGATCGGATCGCCGCCGCCGCGCTCGGTCCACAGCGCCTTGCCGCGGCGATCGAGGTTCTTGCCGATCACCGCGTTGGCGGCGTCGAGGATCACCGCGGTCGAGCGGTAGTTCTCCTCGAGCTTGATCTCGACCACGTCGGGGAAGTCGCGATCGAAGTCGAGCAGGTTGCGCGGCTCGGCGCCGCGCCAGGCGTAGATCGACTGGTCGTCGTCGCCGACCACGGTGAGGTTGCGGGTGATCGACGACAGGTGGCGCACCAGCTCGTACTGCACCAGGTTGGTGTCCTGGAACTCGTCGACCAGGACGTGGCGGTAGAGCCCCGCCAGGCGCGGCCCGACGTCGGGGTGGCGGCACAGCTCGAGCACCTTGAGGATGAGCCCGGCGAAGTCCACCGCCTTCTCGCGAGCCAGCCGCTCGCGGTAGCGCGGCACGATGACCTCGAGGAACTGGGTCGCGTAGTCGCCGCCGGGCCCGCCGAACGCGGTCAGCGGATCGAGGCCGCGGTTGCCGGCGTAGTCGAGGCGGGCCGCGATCGTGCGCGCCGAGATCTGGTCCTCGAAGCCGGCCTCCTTGATCAGCGCGGTCAGCGCCTTCTGCTGATCGTCGTCGTCGAAGATCAAGAAGTCGCGCGGCAGGCCGACCGCCTCGCCCCAGCGGCGCAGCAGCCGGGCGCAGGTGGCGTGGAAGGTGCCGATCCACATCCGCTCGGCGACCGGCCCGCACAGCGCCACCAGCCGCTCGCGCATCTCGCGAGCCGCCTTGTTGGTGAACGTGACCGCCAGGATCTCCCACGGCGCGACGCCGCTCTCCAGGAGCCGCGCGATGCGGTGCACCAGCACCCGGGTCTTGCCGGTCCCGGCGCCGGCCAGCACCAGGAGCGGCCCGTCGCCATGTTCCACCGCCGCCCGCTGCTCGCGATTGAGCGAAGCCACCATCCTCGCCGTCTTACCTCACCTCGCTGACGCCGCCAACGCCCAACCACCGCCTATGCCCGTGGCCGTGCCCGATCCCGTCCCCGATCCTGTCCCCGATCCCGATCCTGTCCCCGATCCCGATCCTGTCCCCGATCCCGATCCTGTCCCCGATCCCGATCCCGTCCCCGATTCCGTCCCCCGAAAACACCGACGCCCCCGCAGACCGCGGAGGCGCCACCTGGGCCCCGGCGAATGCCGGGCGAGAGCGTTTGCGAAAAACCGCTCCGCTCAGAAGCTCAGCCGCGCGCCCAGCTGGATCGAGCGCGGGGCGTAGCGACCGTTGACGTTGCCGTAGTTCGGGTTGCGGGTGACCGGCGACGAGGTCTCGGTGCCCGAGTTGTCGTCGTTGGACTTGGCGAAGACCAGGTCCTCATACGAGCCGCCCGAGATCGGGTTCGACGACGAGGTCGAGTAGGTGTCGTCGACGCCGGCGACGCCCTGGTTGTTGACCAGGTTGAACAGGTCGGTGAACACCTCGAGCTCCATGTTGCCCGCGAGCTTCTTGGCGTAGCCGAGGTGCAGGTCGATGCCGGTCTCGAACTGGGTGCGGCCGATCTGACCGCGCGGCAGCAGGAACGACTCGCCCGGCCCATACAGCCAGTGCGCGGCCTGCGCCTGGCGCGGGATGCCCGACAGCGCGCGGAGGCGGGTGCCGACGGTGATCTCGCCGGCCTTCTTCAGGTCGAACTTGTAGTAGCCGTCGAGCTTGATGTAGTGCGGCTTGTCCTGGTTGAGCGGGCCCTGGCGGTTGCCGAGCAGCTCGATCAGGTCGTACTGCGACGAGATGTTCGGGTCGATCTGGCCGTTGTCGTACGAGATCAGGCCGGGGTAGTTACCCTTGGTGCGCGAGTACGTGTAGCTGCCCTGCATGTACAGCGCCTTCGAGAAGCGGCGCGACACCGTGAACTGGAGCGCGTCGTACTTGCGCGACGGCTTGTCGAACATGCGGATGCCGCGGAACTGGGTCAGCAGGTTGTTCAGGCGGTCGATCTCCTCCGGATCGGTCGCCGCATCCAGCTGGGCCTTGAGCTTGGCCTCCTCGTCCGGCGACCACTCGCCGGGGTTGGCGATGATGTACGTGTTGGCGCCGTCGGTCGAGACGTCCTCGATGACGCGGCCCAGCTCGCGGTTCTGGTAGGCGATGCCGAGCTTCAGGTCCTCCATCAGCTCGTACTCGACGCCGGCGATGCGCTCGTCGAGGTACTGCGGCTTGAGGCCCGGCGCGACCGCGGTGCCCTCGAGGCCGATGATCGTGCCCGGCGCCTGCGACTGCAGGTCGCAGCCGTTGCCGGAGTTGGCGCCGTAGCCGTCCGGGGCCGGGACCATGTTGCAGGCCGTGGCCGCGAACTGCTGGCGGAAGGTCGCCTCACCCGCGAACGAGCGCGAGTTGATGTCCATCGGGATCGACTCGTAGAAGCGACCCCAGTGGCCGTAGATCTTCGACCGACCCTCGCGGGTCCAGTCGTAGAGGATGCCGAGGCGCGGGGCCAGCATGCCCTGCATGACGATGGCGTTCTTGCCGAACGGGCGCCCGGTCAGCGGGTCCTTCTCGTCGCGGACGTACTCGGCGAAGCGCAGGCGCTGCTCCTCGTAGCGCAGGCCGGCGTTGACCGTCAGGTTCGGGCGGATCTGCCACGAGTCGCGCAGGTAGGCCGACCAGTTGAGCGTCTCGCCCTGGACCCGCGAACCCTCGCCGGTCTCGCCGATGTAGCGGCACGGCACGTACTCGGTGTTCTCGGAGCCGTACTGGCAGCGGGCGTCGAACTTCGGGTCGGTGGAGGTCTGCGGCGCGATCTGGACGAAGCGGTTGGCGCGGATCACCGTCCGGTAGTTCTCGAAGTACACGCCGCCGGTGTAGGCGCGGGGCTCGTCGGAGATGTTGTCCTCGACGTCGACGCCGGCCTTGATCTCGTGGTTGCCGAACAGCTTCTGGCGGCGGGTCACCGCCAGCTTGGCCGAGTAGCGATCCTCGGTGTTGTCGAGGATGCTGCCGAAGCCACCGACGCGGTAGCCGACGTCGGCGACGTCCGGGCAGTTCGGGATGTCCGGGTAGGGGTCGAGGCGCGGCATGCCCGGGGGCGGCGGCGGCGCGTCGAGGCAGCCGGCGCGGGTGATGTCGCTCTCGGCGTAGTTGCCGTTGAGGTCCATGATGTTGCCCCAGTTGCCCAGGGTGCCACGGCGCAGGATCTCGAACGGGATGTGGCGGGCGCCGGCGTTGTTCGCGTCGCCCGACAGCTGATCGCGGTGCCAGCCGAGGACGACCTCGACCTCGGACTTCGAGTCGTCGAACTTCGACGTCCACTTGACGCCACCGTCGAGGCCCATCGAGTCGGCCTGGTAGTCGCCGGTGGTGCGCAGGCCGTAGACCGCGTAGTTGTTGCTGTGGCCGGGGCTGATCTGGAACGACAGCTGGCCCTGGTGCTCGGGCTTCACCGCGAAGTTGATCTTGGCCAGCGTCGACAGCGAGGTCGCGTTGGGCCGCAGCTTCGACGAGTCGAGGTCCTCGTAGATGTGGAAGCCGGTCGCGGGGTTGATGTCCGCGTCGCCGTCGCCGTACATCTCGGGATCGCACGCCGACAGCTGGCCGGTGGGCAGCTGGATCTGGCAGTCGCGACGGCGCTTGGTGGTGCGGGTGATCGTGTTCTGGACGTAGCGCGGGGCGGCGCCGACCGCGAACCAGACGCGGTCCTTGATGATCGGGCCGGTCAGCGTGAAGCCGACGTTGGCGTCGATGTCCTCGTTGGCGGTCGCGTCGATCGAGATCGACTCCGACGGGCTGCGCTCGCGCGCCGCGGTCAACTGGCCGGGCGTGATGTAGGCGAAGACCTTGCCCTCGAACTCGTTGCCGCCGGTCAGCGTCGCGACGTTGACGACGCCGCCGGTGGCGCGGCCGTACTCGGCGTTGTACCCGCCGGTGATGACCTCGATCTCCTCGATGAAGTCGTTGATGACCGGCGACCCGACCGTGCCGTACTTGAGGCCGGTGGTGTTGACGCCGTCGACGACGTATTGGTTCTCGAGCGAGGACGAGCCCGAGAACGACACGCCCACGCCGTCGTTCTGCGAGCCGGCGGCGGCGCCCAGCGTCGACTCGAACGTGCGGCCCGGCACCGGGATGTTCTTGGTGTAGTCCTGATCGATCGTGATGCCCTGGGTCGTCGACGTCGGGTCGATCGCCGGCGGCTTGTCGTCGATGACGATCGTCTCGGACACGGCGGCCGAGGTGTTGATCTTCTGGAACAGCGGGATCGTCTTGTTGACGCCGACCTTGATGCCGCGGCGCTCGATCGTGACGTCGCCGAAGAAGAAGGTGACCAGGTACTCACCGGGGGTGAGGTCGGTGATGCGGTAGCTGCCGTCCTCCTCGGTGATGGTGGTCTGCGACGAGTTGCCGCTGACCACGATGGTGACGCCAGCCAGCGCCGAGCCCGACGAGCTGTCGGTGACGCGGCCCTGGATGGCGCCGGTGGTGGAGCTCTGGGCGCGCGCGTCGGTGGTCGACAGGCTGGCGCCGAGGAGGGCCCCGGAGCTGCCGAGCACGACGGCGAGCAGGATCTTGGAGGTCTTCATGGGGGTCCTCACGGGGCGGTGGTGAACTGGAGAACGATCGGGTCGAGCACGACGCCGAAGGTGTCCTTGAGGTTGGAGACGGTGACCGTGTACATCGTGTTGGCGACCAGGTTGGCCGCCATCGTGACGTCGACGCGCCGGGCGATGGTCGAGGTCAGCGTGAAGTCGGTGCGGGCGGTGGCGCCCTCCATGACCGTGGCGGTGGCGCCGCTGACCGAGGTCATGTCGAACTCGGCCGACAGCGTCATCTGCAGCGCGCGGCGGGTGACCGCGACGGCCGGCGAGTTGTTGGTCGGCAGCGATCCGCTCAGCACGATCGACTCGGTGCCGAAGTGGAAGGCGCTCATGTCGCCGCCGGTGCAGTCACCGTAGTTGTCGGTGTCTTCCTCGCCGCCGGTGGGCACGCACGGCTGGATGAACTCCTTGTCCGTGACGTCGGGGGCGAACGCCAGCCGGCAATCGGTCTGCTTGCTGGGCAGGCGGCCGCCCTCGGGGGCGAGGATGAGCGCCGGACCGATGCTCGAGCCGGCCGACTGACCGGCGGGGACCAGCTGGTTGCCCGCGGGCTGCCAGAAGCTCTGCTCGCGGTTGAGCGGGACCTCGAACGTGCCGCAGCGGAGCGTGACCGCGCCCGCGATCATGCGGGTGTTGTCGGGGGCGCCGTCCTCGTCGTCGTCGACGATGCCGACCGGGACCCCGGCCGCGTTGAGGCAGGTCGCGTGCGGGCCCTTGCACAGCACGGGCAGCAGGTCGGCGGCGACGGCGCAGTTGGCGATGTCGTCGGGCGTCGTGCCGAGCGGCACGCGGGAGAACAGGCTCTCCCCTCCGGGCGTCGTGTCGCGGCACTCGATCTCCTCGAGGCCGTTGCCGTAGAGCAGTTCGTCGAACACGACGCGCATGAACTGGGCAGACACCGACGCGGTCGTCACCGCGTGGGTGTCATCCTCGGTCTCGGCCGGCGGGCCCGGCCGACCGTTGGCGACGTCCGGGTGCCAGCCGTGGGCCAGCACGTTGCGGAAGCCGTTGGCCGAGGTCTCCCACATGAACACCTGCCGGATCATCGGCGGGCCTTCGGGGACGAGGTCGGTCGAGGACTCGGGAACCGAGCACGCCGACGCGAGGAGCGTCGCCGTCGCCGATGCGAGAGCCCACCTAGTGAGGTTTGCCATGGTTCAGTTTGCTCCGTCGCAAGCTCGAGAATCGGATTCGGGGGCCCCGACGTGGGGCAACCGCTGGAAAAGTCGCGTGGTCTTACTCGTCTGGTCTGACGCTTGTCAAGCACATCGACGCGGCTAGACCTACAGGTCGGGGGCGCCGCGCCATGATCCCCCAGGTCGTGTCTACCACCGGGAAAACGCCCGCTCATAGCCCCCGGTCTCTGACTGCGAGTGACCGCGCGATCGCATGCGACCGAGGCGCGGTAGGCACGGAGGTGTCGCACGGGCGAGACCGGGACGGAGACCGGGACCGGGACCGGGACCGGCTCCGGGGCCGGCTCCGGCTCCGGGACCAACTCCGGGACCGGGTCCGGGACCGACTCCGGCTCCGGCTCCGACTCCGGCTCCGGCTCCGGCTCCGGCTCCGGCTCCGGCTCCGGGACCGACTCCGGCTCCGGCTCCGGCTCCGGCTCCGACCGAGAGCGACTGGCTCCGGCTCCGGGCCGGACGCACGAACGCCCGCGGGGGGCTACCACGCGGGCGTCGTTGGAGTCCGTGGACGGGTCAGGGCTGCGGTTCGGCGGCCTTGTCGTCCTTCATCTTGAGGGCGACCTTGACGTCGTTGTGGTCGGGGTCGGCGGCGACCGAGCGGATGGTGTCCATCGCCGACACCACGTCGCCCCACGGCACCTTGTCGTCGAAGTCGACGAAGACCAGCTTGTCGGTCTTCTTGTCCTCGAGCATGGGCCGCAGCGTCTTGGCGATCTCGACCATCTTGATCTCGGTCTCCTTCTCGCCGTTGTTGAGCATCACCGACAGGTCGGCCTTGATCAGGATCGTGATCTGCCGCGACGCGACCGTCGGGTCCTCGAAGTCCTGGATCTTGCGCGGGACCTCGAGGGTGATCGTCCGCATCATGATGGGCATCGTGACGAGGAAGATGATGAGCAGCACCAGCACCACGTCGATGAGCGGCGTGACGTTGATGTCGTTCTTGACTCCCCCGCTCCCCCCGACTTGCATGCCCATTACTTCTTCTCCAGTTCGTTGGTCCCGAGGTCGATCGACGCCACGCCCATCTTGTTGATGGCCATGAGCAGCGGGTAGACCTCGGCGTACGGGATGTCGGCGGCGGCCTTCACGTAGACCCGGCCCTGGCTGTCGACGTCCTTCACCTTGTCCCAGCCGCGGGTGATCTTGTCCTGCAGCTTCTCCTCGACGCCTTCCTCCGACAGGAGCCCGAGCTTCTCCTTGTCGTAGTACACCGGGTAGGTGTCGGTCTTGGTGTCGTGGTCGATCGCCACCACCGGCTGCTGCTTGTCCTTGCGCTGGTAGTGGTTCGAGGTCTTGGGCAGCCGGACCTCACGACCGCGCGACATCATCGGCGTGATCACCATGAAGATGATCAGCAGCACCAGCACCACGTCGACGAGCGGCGTGACGTTGATGTCGCTGCGCGGCGTCAGCATCTCCGTCTTCTTGACGTGATGGATGCGACGCTTCCGGCCCTTGCCGGCCGCGGCGGACATGGGCTAGCTCCGACCCTCGCGGAGGATGTGATCGAGGAACTCCGACGAGACGTCGTTCATGTCGACCGTCAGCTCCTCGACGCGGCTGGTGCAGTAGTTGTAACCCATGGCCGCGAAGATCGCGATCAGCAGGCCGCCGGCGGTCGCGTAGAGCGCCTCGGCGATGGCGGGGCCGATGACCTCGATGGTCGCGTTGCCCTTGAGCAGGGCGAACGCGTTGATGATGCCGATGACCGTGCCGAACAGCCCGACGAACGGCGTCGCGGTGGCCACGGTGCCGATGCCGGCCAGGCCCTTGCGCAGGCTCGACACCTCGCGCTCCTTGACGCGCTCGATGGCGCGGTTCACCGAGTCGACCAGGTCGAAGTCGCCCACGTCGTTGGGGCCCTGCTTCGACAGCGCGTCCTGCCCCTGGCGGTAGGCCGCGGTGCCGGCGCCGACCACCTTGGCCACCGGGCTGTAG
Organism: Myxococcales bacterium; assembly: GCA_016707895.1. Classification (GTDB taxonomy): domain Bacteria; phylum Myxococcota_A; class Polyangia; order Haliangiales; family Haliangiaceae; genus UBA2376. The sequence continues at coordinate 340,355 of JADJGV010000013.1, forward strand.
CGGAACGACTGGGCCACCCGCTGGACCTCGTCGTAGCGCTGGTTCTTGAGCTGCTCGCGCAGGCCGAGCACGAAGCGCACCGTCTCGCCCGCCGCCTTCGAGAAGGTGATGATGCGATCGATCACTCGATACGCCATGTAGATCGACATCCCGAGCATGAAGATCATGACGATCTGCACGGCGATGCTCATGTTCTTGAGGATGTCTACGAGACTATGATCCATGGCGCGGGCCTACGTGTTGGGGTTGTCGTGACCGGAGATCGGTTCGCCTTGCAGCAGACCAAGGCGTCGGGACGTTCTGGGGCGGGGCCAGGCTTCGGTGCGGTCTCTGGGCCGTTTCGGGTGGGGGCCCCGGCGAATGCCGGGGGAGGGTTTTTGCGAAAAACCCTCCTCCTATTTCTGCCGGTACATGAACTGGACGATCGAACACACCGGCGCGGGCTGCCCGTTGATCATGAACGGGTTGTAGCGCCAGCGGCGGATCTCGCGCTTCAGCTTCTCGTCGTACGCGGCGAAGCCCGACGACTTGAGCACGGTGACGCCGTCGACCGCGCCGCCGCGGCTGACGCAGACCTTGACCGGGATGATCAGCTGGGTCTTGCCCGAGCGGCTGATCTCGGTCTTGGTGACGTCGTCCGGGAAGATGTTCTTGTCGCCCGACACGCGCTGCTGATCGAACGCCGTCGGCGGCACGATCTGCGGGGGCTGCGGCGGGGGCGGCGGGGGCGGCGGGGGCGGCGGGGGCGGCGGACCGCCCGTGGCCACGCCACCGGCGACGCCGTTGGGATCGCCGTTCTCGTCACCATCCGGATCGCCGTCGGGCGGCCCGTCGGCGCCGTCGCTGGCCTCGGCCGGCTTGTCCTCCGGCTTGGCGATGGTCGGCTGCACCGGCTCGGTCGGCTTGACCTTCTTGACCACCGGCTTCTTCTGCGTCTCGAGCTTCTTGCCGCCCTTGAGCGGCGGGGGGGGCGGCGGCGGCGGCGCGATGGCCAGGTCGACGCCGGACCCCGGCACGTCCAGCTTCTTGATGTCCCAGAACGACTTGACCATCAGCGCCGTGCCCGCGGCCGCGTGGCCGGCGACCACGACGATGAGCAGGCCCAAGGCCCACGTCATGCCCTTCGATCGCTTTGATTCCGCGTAGTTCTCGAACATGTCAGGCTCCTCGAGGTCCTACGGTCAGGTTCCGCTGCCGGGGGGAGTTCCGGCGGGAGCAGCGGGGGCGGCCCCGCCAGCGGCGGCCTGTGCCTTCTTGGCCTCTTCCCGTAGAACGCGCGCCTGCTGGGCAAAGACCTGAGCTTCTGCTTGATCGATCTGGTAGGCCCAGGACTGGGCGTTGGCCACCGAGCGGTTGCCCCACAGACCCTGCGAGGTGCCCCACAGGGCGATGGTCTTGGGGTCGAGCTTGATGCCCTCCTCAGCCGCCTGGAGGCCGATCTCGGCGATCTCGCACCGCTCGGCCCCGAAAACCTTGTCGCGGCCGCCGAACAGCTTGCCGAACGACACGTTGGCGATGGCCGACAGCGCGGCGATCTTGCCGGGGATGTCCTTGGCCGCCTCGACGTCCTTGCGGTACCAGTCGATGGCCGAGCGCCAGTCGCCGGACTTGAGGTAGATGCCCGCGACGGTCTGCAGCACGTCGCGCGAGGCGGGATCGCGCTCGTGCTCCTTCTTCCAGAAGGTCAGCGCCGCCTCGTACTGATCCGCGTCGATCCAGATGCCGGTGATGAGCTTGCGGATCTTGGTGTCGTTGGGGTGCTTGGCCAGCCACCACGCCAGCTGCGCGGTCGCCTTTTCGGCCAGCGCCTTGTTCTCGGCCGTGTCGACGCCCGGCTTGAACATGCGGCTGTAGGTGATGCCGAGGTTGTGGTGGGCCTCCTCGAGCTGCGGGGCCTTGGCGATCGCCGTCTCGAAGTGCGCCGCCGCCTTGTCGTAGTTCTGCTCGCCGTACTCGGCGTTGCCCTTCTGCACCGCGCGCCGCGCCGACAGCTCGTTGCAGCCGCCGAGGACGAGCGCGAGCGCCACCAGGATCGTCGCAGACACACTCGTCGGAAGTGACGGCCGGCTCATAAGCCGCGGCACTGTACAGAAGTGGTCCCCACGCGTAAAGAGGCTCCGCACCCCGCAAGGGATACACGAGCGCGTCGATGCGCGATGCCCTGGCGCCATAAAACGCCCTGGCACCCCACCGCGTTGCGTCGACCGAACATCGCACACATGTCCCAACGCCGACGGCGACGCGGGGGCCCGACGCGGTGCGGCGTCCATCACTTCAACCTGATCGGGTACTGCACGATGTAGTCGGTGCGATCCGGCTCACCGGAGTCGGGAACCTGGATCGCCATGGCCTTGGTGCGCAGGCAGTCGGTGAAGCGGTCCGCGCTGGCGCCCTTGAGATCGTGCAGCGTCGGGTAGACGTCGGTCGGCGTCAGCGTGCCCTTGGCCACCGCGACGGTCATCGTCACGTAGACGAAGGGATCGTCGCCGCGATCGGCGGGATCGAACTTGCCGGCGCAGGCGGCCACCAGCGGCTTGAGCTGCAGGTAGACCTTGGCGGTCACCGCCGAGTCCATCGTGCGCTTGCTGGGCGGCATCCCCGGCGGATCGATCGGCGGGCCGTAGGCGTCGCCGCGGTGATCCTGGACGACCGCGCCGTTGTCCATCACGTACGTGCGAGTGCCGCGATCGGGCGCGACGCCGCGGGCGACGTCGCCCGGCGCCGCCGGTCCCTCGCCCGGCACCTCGACCTTGCCGACCGGGGGCCGGCCCGCGGGCGGCTTGGCGCCGGCGCGCGGCGCGGCCGAGCCGGCGGGGCCGGCGGGCGCCGACGAGGAGGAGCTACCGCCGCGCCACCAGATGACGGCGATCGCGATCACGGCCAGCGCGACCACGGCGCCGAGCAGACGAGCACGCATGGTGGGGTACTAGCACCGACGCATCAGGCGATCCACTCGACCTCGCCGGCGAGCACGCGCGCCAGCGCCAGGCGTCTCGCGTATCGGGCGGGGGCCCCGGCGGGGCATGCCCCCGCCGGGGGAGGGCTTGTCGACAAGCCCTCCTACGAGACGATCCACTCGACCTCGCCGGCGAGCACGCGGTGGCGGGCGCCGTCGGCCTCGACCACCAGCGCGCCGTCGCGATCGAGCCCGCGGGCGATCCCGGTGACGCGATCGGTGCGCACCACCAGCGCCGGCGCCATCCGCGCCTCCCACGCCGGGGCGATCGCGGCGACGCCCGCGGCCTGGTAGCGCTCGATCCACGGCGCCAGCTCGGCCAGCAGCCGCTCGAGGAACGCGTCGCGATCGACCCAGCGGCCGAGCACGTCGCCGATCGTGGCCGCCCGCGCGGCGACCTCGGGCGGCAGGTCGGCGGCGTCGCCGTTGACGTTGACGCCGATCCCGACCACCACCGCCTCGCCGGTGCTCTCGCACAGCACGCCGGCCAGCTTGCGCCAGCCGCCCGCGCCGGGGACCAGCACGTCGTTGGGCCACTTCAGCGCCGCGGCGGCGACGCCCTCGGCGCGGACCGCGTCGCAGACGCCCACGCCGACGGCCAGCGTCAGCGGCGGCACCGGCACCCCGGCCCCCAGCCGCAGCACGATCGACAGGTAGATCGAGCGGCCCGGCGGCGACGCCCAGGCGCGGCCGTGGCGGCCGCGGCCGGCGGTCTGGGCCTCGGCGGTGACGATCGCGCCGTGGGGGGCGCCGGCCCGGGCCCAGGCCAGCGCCAGGTCGTTGGTCGAGCCGACGGTGGCGTGGGCCTGGCGGGCGACGCCGAGCCAGCTCACGACGGCTCGAAGTCGAGGCCGATGTCGACCGCCGGCGCCGAGTGGGTCAGCGCGCCGACCGAGACCAGGTCGGCGCCGGCCAGCGCGTAGGCGCGCAAGGTCGCCAGCGTGACGCCGCCCGACACCTCGACCTTGACGCCGCGGGCGTGGGCCAGCGCGGCGGCGCGCTCGACCTCGGCCGGCGTCATGTTGTCGAGCAGCACGACCTCGGCGCCGGCGTCGAGGGCGTCGGTCAGCTCGCGCTCGTCGGTGACCTCGCACTCGATGCGCAGCGGGTGCGGCGCCCGGGCCCGGGCCCGCTCGACCGCGGGGCGCACGCCGCCGCACGCGACGATGTGGTTGTCCTTGATCAGGATGCCGCTGCCGAGATCGAAGCGGTGGTTGCCGCAGCCGCCGGCGGCGACCGCGGCCTTCTCGAGCACGCGGTAGCCGGGCGTGGTCTTGCGGGTGTCGACCACCCGGCACGGCGTGCCGGCGACCTCGGCGGCGTAGCGGCTGGCCAGGGTCGCGACGCCCGACAGCCGCTGCACGAAGTTGAGCGCGGTGCGCTCGGCCATCAGGATCTCGGCGGCCGGCCCGCGCGCGGTGAGCAGGGGCGTGCGGCCGCCCTCGACGCGGGCGCCGTCGACGACGTGGCACTCGATCGCGATCCGCGGATCGACCAGCGCGAACACCGCGGCGGCGACGTCGAGCCCGAACACCGTCAGCGGCACCCGGGCGTTCATCACCGCCACCGCGCGGGTGTCGGCGTGGCCGACCGTGGCCGCGGTGGTGACGTCGCCGCGGCCGAGATCTTCGTCGAGCGCGAGCTCGATCAGCCGCCGGACGTGGGGGAGGAGCGCGAGGCCGCGCAGGGAGGACTCCGACATGGCGGCAGCATGCCCGCTGCCGCGGGTTACCGCCACTGCTCGATGCGCCACCCGTGCGCGCGGGCGTGGCGCCACAGCCGCACGTCGGGGTTGACCGCCACCGGCGTGCCGACCCGCGCCAGCATCGGCAGATCGTTGTAGCTGTCGGAGTAGAACGTCGACGTCGCCAGGTCGATGTCGGCGGCGCGGGCGAACGCCTCGACCAGCGTCACCTTGTGCACGCCGAAGCTCATCGCGGCCAGCCTGCCGGTGAAGCGCCCGTCGACGACCTCGAGCCGCGAGCACAGCGTGTGCTCGATGCCCAGGCCGCGGGCCACCGACTCGGCGGCGTACTGGGTGGCGCCGGTGGCCAGCACGACCACGTCGCCGGCGGCCCGGTGGGTGGCGATCGCGTGGCGGGCGGCCGGCGCGATCATCGGCACCACGTCCTGGGCGTACCAGGCCGCCGCGGCCTCGATCATCGGCCCCTCGGGCTGGCCGGTCAGCTCGGCGGTCAGCTTGGTGGCCAGCGCCTCGAGGTCGAGCACCGCGGCCTTGTACAAGAGGCTCCAGCCGATCGCCCGCGCGAGCCCGGCGGTCGACAGCTCGCCGCGCCGCCGCTGGAAGCGCATCCAGCTCATGCCGGTGTCGCTGGTGAGCACGGTGTGATCGAGGTCGAACAGCGCCGCGGACCGCATCGCCGGTGGCGTAGCACGCTTCCCTCCCCTGCGTTCAGCTGCCAAGCTGGCCGCGATGGCCACCAACGAGCTCCCGCCCTGCGGCCTGTACCGCACCACGACCAAGATCGGCGACTGCGAGGCCGATCGGCTGGTCTACTTCCACAACCACGGCGACCCCGGCCCGGGCTTCTACTTCCCCGAGAAGTGGGTGAAGAACCGCGCGCAGTTCTCGGCCCGCGGCACCACCGCGCCCAAGGGCTTCGACGGCGCTGGCCTCAAGCCGCTGCCGCGCGAGGGCTTCTACCGGGTGGCCAAGACCTTCCACTGCTGCAGCAAGAAGTGCGTCGAGTTCACGCCCGAGACCTTCGTGCAGCTCGGCTACAACGGCAACGGCGTGGCGCTGCTGTTCAGCCCCGAGTACAGCGGCACCGGCTTCGACCTGCCGGAGCGCGGCACCAAGATCGACGACGACGTGCTGGCCAACCTGGTGCTGCTCCAGATCCGCGAGAAGAACGACGTGCGCGACGACATCCCGGCGTTCCCGCGGGTCAACATCATCCATTGAGTGACGTGTGACCGCCCGCGGGCGGTCCGCGCGCGCGGGGGCGGCGACCGGTGGGCGCGCCAGTCGTCGCGCGGGGTTGCGGCTGGCCTCGGGCTTGCGAAAGGCCTCGGCGCCGCCGGACGACGCCCCATGCGGGGGCGGGCGCCGGCGGTGCTCGCACGAGGACTCCCATGCGCACGACCGCTCCGCTCCGCTTGCTCCCCTGGCTCTCGGCCGCGCTCCTGACCGCCGCCGCCTGCACCTCCGCCGACGACGCCGCTGACGGCGCCGGCGACCTCGGCTCCGACGAGGCCGCCGTGATGGGCGGCACCAGCTTCGCCGGCTCCTGCCCGGCCGACGTCCGCGCCTACGTCGAGGACACCATGCTGCACGGGCGGGTCGCGCTCGGCAGCGCGGCGTTCGCGCAGTGCCTCGACCAGGGGCTGCGCACCAGCGTCACGATCGGCGCGGTGGGCGTCGGCCCGTACACGTCGTGCGACGGCGATCCCGACGACGGGCGCGGGCTCGACGTGCAGGTGCCGCGGATCCTCGCGGCCGCGCGCACCCCGGCGTCGCTGCAGTTCAACTGCGATCCCAACGGCGCCGGCAACGCCAACGCCCAGATCGCGAGCTACGACCACGCCGGCGCCGAGGTGATGACGCTGAGCGGCTGGTTCTTCAACGCGGCGCGCACGTTCTACAAGCTGCCGCCGTGCCCGCTGGGTGACGCCAGCGGCGACGGCACCACCTGCGTGGTCAACCCCTGGGGCGCGGGCATCATCGCGCACGAGGTGCTGCACCAGCGCGGCTACGGGCATGGCGACAACGACGACAACGCCGCGGCGCGCACCGCGTGCGGCATCCCGGCGACGACGCCCTGGCACTTCCAGTTCAACACCGCGCCGTACATCGTCGGCTACTGCGTCGACGCGGTGCTGCGCCAGTCCGAGCTGACCTGCGGCCCGCTCGACACCTGCCCGGCCGGGTCGGTGCGCATCCTCGACGGCATCAACGCCAGCTCGTGTCACTGCGAGGTCGATCCCGGCGTCGATCCGATGGCCGGCGGCCCGGCCGCGATCATGAACGGCGCCGGCAACCTCGACGTGTTCGTCCGCGGCGCCAACAGCGACGTGCGCGAGCGCTACTACGCCGGGTCGGGCTGGCAGCCGTGGGCGTCGCGCGGCGGCGCGGTGGCGTCGCAACCGAGCGCGGTGGTCTACAACGGCAAGACCTACCTGTTCGCGCGCAGCGGCTACAGCGGCGCCTACGCGAACGCGCTCCTGCAGCGGGTCTATGATCCAGCGACCGCGACCTGGGGCACGTGGCAGCTGGTCGACTGGACGCCGATGGGCTCGGCGCCGGCGCCGGTGGTGAGCGAGGGGCGCATCGTCGTGTTCGCCCGCATGCCCGACGGCTCGCTGTCGCACAACATCTTCGCCGGTAGCTGGAGCGGCTGGATCGCGGTGCCGGGCGGCGGCAACCTGGCGTCGGCGCCAGCGGCGGTGGTCGCCAACGGTCGCCTGATGGTCTTCGCCCGCGCGACCGATCGCACGCTGGTCTACAAGTACTACGCTAACGGCTGGAGCTCGTGGCTGTCGCTGGGCGGCATCATCCAGTCGGCGCCGTCGGCGGTGATGGCGGGCGGCCGCCTGGCGGTCTACGTGACCAACCACGAGGGCATCGTCCACCAGATCTACTCCGACAACACCGGCGCCACCTGGTCGGGCTGGGTGCCGTTCGCCGGCGCGGTCAGCTCCGCGCCCACCGCGATGATGGCCGGCGCGCGGCTGGTGATCTTCGCCCGCGGCACCGACGGCGCCCTGCTCCACCGCTACTACGACAACGGGTGGTCCGGCTGGATCTCGCTGGGCTCGTGATCCGCGGCGCCGCGCCGGGCGTACCGATCGCCATGACCGCCCCCGCCCCTGGCGCCGCCGACGTGATGCGGCTCCTCACGGCCGCCGAGGCGGTCGCGGCGATCGCCGCCGACCTGGCGGTCCGGCTCGAGGGCGCGGCGGTGCCTGGCGACATCGCGGCGCGGGCGGCGGCGGTGGCGGCGCTCGCGGCGCCCGGGCTGTCCGACGCTCCGGAGCCCCAGCAGCGCGCGACGCTGGGCGCCATCCGCGCGCTCCTCCGGCAGGCTGGCGACCTGGTCTCGGCGCCGACCCGGCCCGCCGGGTGGAGCTACGACGACCCGACCCTGCTCGACGAGCAAGGCCGGGCGTCGCGCGCTTTCGGCCCCATCCTGGCGGCGCAGCTCGCGCGCCTCGGCCCGCCGCCGCGCGGCCACCGTCACGTGCTCGACGTCGGCACCGGCGCCGGCCACCTGGCGCTGGGCCTGGCCGAGGCGCTGCCCGACGCCCACGTCACCGGCATCGACGTGTGGCCGCCGGCGCTGGCCTGCGCCCACGCCAACGTCGCCCGCGCCGGCCTCGGCCATCGCGTCACGATCGCGGCCCGCGACGCCGCCACCCTCGACGAGCGCGAGCGCTACGACCTGGCCTGGGTGCCGGGGCCGTTCCTGCCGGCCGCGACGCTGGCGCCGATCCTCGACGGCACCCGCGCCGCGCTCGTGCCCGGCGGCGTGGTGTGCTTCGGCCTCTACGCCGGCCCCGACGACCCGCTGGCCGACGCGGTGATCGCGCTGCGCACCGCCCGCTCCGGCGGGCTACCGATGATCGCGGCCGACGCGATCGCGTGGATCGCCGGCGCCGGCTTCCGCGACGTCCACGAGGTGCCCCGCACCTGGGCCCTGCCGCTGCGGCTGATCGCCGGCCGGCGCTGAGCGTCAGCGCAGGAACACCTCGTCGAGCAGCCGCACCCAGATGTTGGACGCGGCGTGGACCGCGACCGAGCCGGCGATCGAGCCGGTGGCCGAGCGCATCCAGCCGAACAGCAGGCCGGGGAAGAAGGTCGCCAGCGCCCGCGGGTCGCCGGCCTTCGGCAGGTGGATGACCGCGAACAGCAGCGACGACAGCACCAGCGCCCAGCCGATCCCGCCGCCGAGGAACCGCCGGGTCGGCGGCCAGCGCCGCTCCAGGAGCCCGAGCACGCAGCCGCGGAAGAACAGCTCCTCGGGCAGCGCCACCACGACGATCTGCACCGCCGCGAACTCGAGCAGCGGCCCGGGGTAGCGCGGCCAGTGCGGGACGAAGCCGTGCCAGCGGCGGCAGTTGCCCGGAATTGGCAGATCGCTCAGCGCGCGCGTGTCGCACACGGTGTCGTAGAACAGCGCGTAGCCGGCGGCGAACAGCGGCAGGATGATCGCCAGCGCGACGCCGGCGTAGAGCACGTTCTTGCCGACCGGCGCGGTCGCGAAGCCGTAGTCGAGCAGGTCCTCCTTGCGCCGGGCCGCGACCACCACCGGCGCGTACAGGAGCGTCACCGCCACCAGCGCGCTGCCCAGGTGGCCGATCAGCGGCAGCGTGACGTCGATCCGGACCACCGAGGCGACCAGCGCCGCCACCACCGCCCACGCCACCAGCGCGTCGCGCCCGGCGCGCCGCGCTTCGGGCGACGGCGCGGCCGCGCTCACGGGACGGCCTCTCGCCGCGACGCGCTCACCACACGAACGCGATGGACGACTGGAACGTGAACGAGTGGTCGGCCTCGGTCAGCTGCTTCTTCAGCGCGTCGCCGTACAGCAGGTAGCCGGCCTCGAGCGACACCCGCATGTTGCCGGCGAACGAGGCCTTGGCCGCGACGTCGATCTCGGTGCCCAGGTACTTGGAGTCGGTCTCGTCGGCGGCGCACTCGCCGTTGGGGCCCGAGCAGGCGCGGAACAGCGCGGTGCCGGCGGTGGCCAGCGTGTCGACCCACGCCAGCAGCACGCCGGCGGTCAGCTCGGTCGAGGCCACCGGGGTCGGCCGCCAGCGGGCCTTGGGGAAGACGTAGTTGGCGTTGATCACGCCGCCGTTGGACATCAGGCCCATCGCGCCCTGCGGGTTCTCGGTCGAGAAGAACGGCACGCCGTAGGCGCGGGCGGTCAGCTCGCGCAGGGTCTCCTCGAACAGGATCAGGCCGACGTTGAAGTCGGGGTGCATCGCGCGCTGCTTGAAGTGCTCGTCCTCGAGGACGTCGTCGCCCGACGCGTGGCCCAGCTCGAGCACGGCGTCGTACTTGTTCTCGAGCCACGCGAAGCGCGCCACGCCGGCGTTGATCGCGGCCTCCTTCTTGGTGTTGCGCGACGGGAACGGCACGCCGCCGAAGGTCTTGCCGCCGATCCAGTAGGCCTCGCCCTCGGTGAACATCTTGCCGTAGCGGACGCGCCACCACAGGTCGGCGATCCACACCTTCGAGCCGGTGTCGACGCACGGGTACGCGACGCCGTCGAAGGTGCCGCACACCGCGGTCGGGTCGGTCAGGCGCGACGGCTGGGTCGAGCCCTCCTTCGAGGTGCGCATCACGCCGTAGAAGCCGACCCGCAGCTCGTCCTGGAACGACTTCTTGTCCCAGTCGGGGTCGTTCCACACCGCCAGCACGACGTGCTCGTTGACGTCGTCGTCGGAGCCGCGCGAGATGAAGCCCTGCTGGCCGAACGGGCGGAACTTGCGCTCGAACGCCTCGAACGGCAGCAGCGGCGCCTCCGACAGCTTGTCGAAGGCGTAGCCGACCACCAGCGGGTGCTCGACCTTGCCCAGCTTCTTGAGCGTCCGGTAGATCGTGATCGGCTTGGTGATGAACAGGATGCGATCGGCGCTCGACCCGAAGTGGTTGTCGCCGAAGTCGTCGTCGAAGAAGTTGTCGAGGATCCGCCGCTGCGGCTCGCCCTTGGGGCTCTCGGGATCCATCCAGCCGGTGCCGCCGCCGTTGGCGAGCAGGCCCATGCCCCAGTGCGACGGCATGCGGCCGACGCGCATCAGGCCGACCGGCACCGGGAACTGCACCCAGGCCCGGCGGATCGTCACCGAGTCGCCGACCGGCCCGCCCAGGTAGCCCTGGTTGGAGCCGTCGGTGGCGAACAGCGGCGCCGTCGACAGGCCGTTGTTGTCGCCCCACAGCACGTCGTCGAGGGCGTCGATCTGGAAGTTCATCCGGACCTGCTTGCCGAACTGCAACGACGGCATCAGCCGCAGGCGGCTGACGACGTAGCTCGTCGAGCGGATGTCCGGAATGATCAACTGCTCGCCGTTGGCCGGGTACGACGTCACCACCCGCGGCTGGGGCGCCAGGTTGGTGAGCATCACCGTGCGGGTGCGGAAGTAGCCCTCGCTGGCCCACTTCAGCTCGGTGAGATCGGCGTGGGCGGGCGCGGCCAGCGCGACGAGCGCCACGGGTACCGAGAGCGCGACGACAGAGAGCAGACGGCGGTTCATGAGTCCCCCGGACATGCCGCGACAATAACAGAAACGCCGGGGGCTTTCGGCCACCCGGCGTCGCAGTCAGGAGGCTATTTGAGCGCCCTCCGGATCAGCGCATCACATGCGCTTCGGCTCGAAGGAGCCGGTGATGACGGCGTTGGCCTCGACCGGCGAGGCCAGCTCGCCGAGGAGCTTGAGGCCGGCGGCGCCCATCGCCAGATCGGCGGCGGTGGGGAAGCCCCAGATCTGGATGAACGCCGGCGCGGTCTGCGGCGGCAGGTTGAGGACGACGAACAGGCCGTCCTTGTTCATGGTCGGCGACTGGGTGTGGCGCACCGGCAGGCTCGACGAGCCGGCCGAGAAGTAGAAGGTCTCGGCGCCGGCCAGGTGGCTCACGGTGCCCATCGTCGAGCTGACGGTCGCGACCGCGTTCGAGACCTCGCGGCCCTGGCAGTCGCGCATCGCGCCGGCCAGCACGCCCTTGGCCACGTCGCGGGTGACGCCGACGAACGCCGGCAGGGCGTTGGCCGTCGACTCCGACACCGCGCTGATGTTGCGGTTCTGGGTGGCGTTGGCCGGGTTCAGGTACTGGTTGAGCAGGTAGGTCTTGAGGTAGCCGGTGGACTCGACCTTGAAGCCGAAGCGGGTCGTGCCGCTCGGCAACATCGTCAGGTTCATCGCGAACTGGCCGCGGGTGGCGGCGACGTTGCTCGAGGTGGCCATGCCGCTGTTGGCGGTGAGCATGATGCCGGGGAACGCGGTCACGGTCGCGTTGCCGACGCCGTCGCCGCTCTGGAAGTCGTCGATCACGCCGGTCAGCGCGATCGCCTGGGTCGACGGCTGGTCACTCGAGGGGGTGTTGAGGCACGACCAGTCGGCGTCGCCGACCTCGCTCCAGGCGCCCATCGAGAACGTGTTGGCCTTGGTCACCGCGGTCGGGACCGGGAAGCCGGGGTTCTCCAGCATCGGCGCGTCGATGCCACCGTCGATGGTGGTCGTGCCGCCGTCGTCGCTGCAGGCGGCGAGAGCGAACAGGGGAGCGAAACCGAGAGTCGCGAGACGGCGCATGAATCCTCCACAAGGCAGTCGAACAAACGCGGCGGAGCCCCCCCGCGCGTCCGCGTTGTATCGAGGCTGGGGCCCGATTGCAAACGGTTCCGCAGCGCCCCGGGGAGGCGACGTAACGCCGGTTGCGCCGCCCCGCAGTGGTGGTGGTGGGGTGGCCTCGTGTACGATCGCCGGTGCGTGGCGCGCCTCGGTGACATCCTCGTCAAGCTCGGGCTGTGTACGCCCGAGCAGGTGCAGAGCGCGCTCGCCGCGCAGGTGCTGTACGGCGCCCGGCTGGGCACCAACCTGATCGAGCTGGGCCACGTCAACCTCGACAACCTGGCCCGCGGGCTCGCGCGCCGCGCCAAGCTGCCGGCGGCGCTGGCCGGCCACTTCGAGCGCCGGGACCTGGCGATCCAGGCGAAGGTGCCGGCCGACCTGGCGGCCAAGCTCAAGGCGGTGCCGCTGGGCAAGCTGGCCCACGACTCCGATCGCATCGCGGTGGCGGTGCGCGATCGCCTCAGCGAGCACGCCCGCGGCGAGCTGGCGTTCCACCTCGACGTCGAGCCCGACCAGATCGTCGAGGCGGTCGCGCCCGAGCTCCGGCTCTACTACCACCTCGAGCTGGCGTACCAGATCCCGCGCGCCAACCGGTTCCTGCGCGTCGATCGCGATCGCTCGGGCGTCATCTCGGTGCCGCAGGCGCCGCCGACGGCCGAGGACTCCGACGTCGACATGCCGGCGTGGACCGGCGACGCCGCGGCCCCGACGCCGCCGCCGGTGAGCCCGGCCAGCGACGTCGAGCCGGCCGCCCTCGACTACCAGACCGCGCCGGCGGTCGACGACGACGTCGGCCGGGCCCGCCGCCGCTTCGTCGCGCAGCTGGGCCAGCCCCAGCCGACCAACCAGCTGGCCCGCATCGCCGTGCGCCAGGTGATCACCGAGGTCGGGCTGCGCCCGGTCAGCGAGCTCGGCGACGGCGCGCCGCGCAGCCGCGAGGAGCTGCTGCGCGCGATCCGCCGCGCCCCCAGCCGCGATCGCGTGGCCGAGCTGGTGCTCACCTCGCTGGCGGACCTGCCCGGCGTGCCGCTCGACGCGGTGGCGCTGCTGGTGGTGCGGCAGCGGGTGGCGATGGGCTGGAAGGGGGTGTGCAGCGAGGGCGCCGGCGCGATCGAGTCGCTGGCGCTGGCGCTGGGCGCCGAGGGCATCGTGGCCCGGTGCTACCAGGAGCAGCGGCCGCTCACCGTCAGCGTCACGCCCGCGACCACCGCCGACGTCGATCGGCAGATGTGGTCGGTGATGGGCGGGCGCACGCCGACCGCGGCGACGATCTCGCCGATCTCGATCGGCGACCAGATCGTGTGCATGCTGTACGGCCACGGCCACGTCGACCTGACCGAGGCCGCGACGGTGGTCGGCGCCATGGCCGAGGCGTCCGGCGTCGCCTTCTCGCGGCTGCTGCGCGCGGCGCAGCGTTGATCCGAGTCGCCCCCGTGCCCACCACCCCTCCGCCCGCCGAGACCGTCGAGTTCGGCCGCGACCGCGACCTCACGGTGCGCGGCTTCACGCTCGAGGTGGTCGAGGGCGCGCCGCCGGCGTCGGTGCGCTCGAGCGGCGGGCAGTGCGCGATCGGCTCGCACCCGCTCAACGGCCTGGTGGTCGACGACCCCACGGTGTCGCGGTTCCACTGCGAGCTGGTCGGCGACGCCCGCGGCGTGCGGGTGCGCGACCTGGGCAGCAAGAACGGCACGATCCTCGACGGCGTGCGGGTCCACGACGCCGAGCCCAAGGACGGCAGCCTGGTGCGGCTGGGGCGCGCCGTGGTGCGGATCGGCCTGGCCGCCGAGCCGCAGGCGCTGCGGCTGTCGACCAAGGCCCGGTTCGGCGGCCTGGTCGGCGACTCGACCGCGCTGCGCGCGTGCTTCGCGCTGCTCGAGCGGGCCGCCGCCACCACCGCGACGGTGCTGATCGACGGCGAGACCGGCACCGGCAAGGGCGCGATGGCCGAGGCCATCCACGGCGAGAGCGCGCGCAAGGACAAGCCGTTCGTGATCGTCGACTGCGGCGCGATGTCGCCGACCCTGCTCGACAGCGAGCTGTTCGGCCACGAGAAGGGCGCGTTCACCGGCGCCGAGCGGGCCCGGGTCGGCGCGTTCGAGGAGGCCGACGGCGGCACGCTGTTCCTCGACGAGATCGGCGAGCTGCCGCTCGACCTGCAACCGAAGCTCCTGCGCGTGCTCGAGAACCGCGAGGTGCGGCGGCTGGGCCAGAACACCCGGCGGCCGGTCGACTTCCGGCTGATCGCCGCGACCAACCGCGACCTGCGCGGCGAGGTCAACGCCGGCCGCTTCCGCTCCGATCTCTACTACCGGCTCGCGGTCGTGAAGATCACCGCGCCGCCGTTGCGGTCGCGCCCCGAAGATCTGCCGGCCTTGTGCCGCGCGATCCTCAGCGGGCTGGGCGCCACCGCCGCCGAGCTGGCCGCGATGACCACGCCCGAGGTGCTGGCGCGGCTGGCCGGCAGCGCCTGGCCCGGCAACGTCCGCGAGCTGCGCAACTACCTCGAGCGCAGCCTGGTGCTCGAGGGCCCGGCGCCGCTGGCGCCGCTGACCGACGGCGATCGCCCGGGCGCCTCGATGGCGATCGATCCGTCGCTGCCCTACGCCGACGCGCGCCGGCGCATGCTCGACGAGTTCGAGCGCGGCTACGCCGAGGCGGTGCTCAAGGCCCACGGCGGCAAGGTCGCGGCCGCGGCCCGGGCCGCCGGCGTCGCCCGCTACTCGTTCTATCGGCTGTTGCGCCGCGGCGACGCCGACCCGTCACCCGAGCGGTGACACCGGCGGCGGCGGATCGCGCGGTTGCGCGGGCACGGCCGCTGCAATCTCGCGGCGGCGATGCAAGCCGCCTCGCACCAGCTGATCGCCCACGTCGCGCGTGACCACCACCAGTACCTGCGCGGCTACGCCCGCCGCCTGTGCCGGGAGTCGGCCGACGCCGACGACCTGATGCAGGACGCGCTCCTGGCCGCGCTGCGCCGCGACCAGCCGCTGCCCACCGCCGACGACGTCCGGGCCTGGCTGACCACGGTGATCCGCCGGCGGTTCCTCGACGGGTGCCGCCGCCGGGCCACCCGCCGCCGCTGGCAGGCCGCGCTGGCGGTCACCACGCCGGCCGCGCCCGAGCCCCCGCCGCCGTGGTGGCACGAGCTGGATCTCGACACCGTCCGCGACCACCTGCACACGCTGCCCCCGGCGCTCGCCGCGCCGTTCCAGATGTTCACCGTCGAGCGCGCCTCGTACCGGGCGATCGCCGACCGGCTCGGCATCCCGGTGGCCACGGTCGGCACCCGCATCCTGCGGGCCCGGCAGCGGCTGCGAACCCGGCTCGCCGCGCTGGAGGCCGGGCGCGGCCCGGCCGGCGATCCCGTGTCACCGCCGCGGTGACACTTGACCCGGCGCCCGTCACCCGGCATGGTCCGCCCGTGACCGACGGCGCCGTCAAGAAACACCGCCACGATCTCGGCCATGAGGATCATGGCCCGGTCCTGGCGGCGGGTACCACCCGCGCGATCCAGGGCCTGCTCGGCCTGTGGATCGCTGGCACGCTGATCGCCCTGCTGTGGGCGATGGTCGACGCCGGCCGCGGCCCGACGCCGCCGGCCGCCGACCACGGCGACGCCACGCACCAGGCCCGGTAGCTGCGTGGGGCTCATCCCCGACGAGACCATCAGCGAGATCCGCGCCCGCGCCGACATCGTGTCGGTGATCGGTCAGCACGTCCAGCTCAAGCGCGCCGGCCGCAACTGGAAGGGCCTGTGCCCGTTCCACGGCGAGAAGTCGCCGTCGTTCAACGTCTCGCCCGACAAGGGCTTCTTCTACTGCTTCGGCTGCCACAAGAAGGGTGACGTCTTCACCTTCGTCATGGAGCTGCAGGGCAAGAGCTTCCTCGAGGCCGCCGAGACGCTGGCCGCGCAGTGCGGCGTCGTGATCCCCGAGACCACCCACAACCCCGAGGTGGCGCGGATCCGCGGCGAGCGCGCCACGATGCTGGCGATCAACAAGCTCGCCACCCAGTTCTTCGCCGAGACGCTGGCCAGCCCGCGCGGCGCGGCCGGCCGCGCGTACCTCGACACCCGCGCCATCGGCGGCGAGCAGCGCGCGGCGTTCCAGCTCGGCTTCGCGCCGGCCGACTGGCACGGCCTGGCCGACTTCCTCGCCGCCAAGCGCGCCGACCTCGAGGCGGCGGTGAAGGTCGGGCTGATCGCCCGCCAGCCCAAGGCCGGCGGCTTCTATGACCGGTTCCGCGAGCGGCTGGTGTGCCCGATCATCCTGCCCGGCAACGAGGTCGCTGGGTTCTCGGCGCGGCTGGTCGCCGACGCCCCCAAGGACAGCCCGGTCGGCGCCAAGTACATCAACAGCCCGGAGAGCCCGGTCTACAAGAAGTCGCGGCTCTTGTTCGGCCTGGCCCAGGCCCGGGACGCGATGCGGATCAAGGGGCGGGCGGTGCTGGTGGAGGGCAACTTCGACGTGATCTCGATGCACCAGGCCGGCTACACCGAGACCGTGGCGCCGCTGGGCACCGCGCTGACGCCGGAGCAGGTCGAGCTGCTGCGGCGCCAGACCAACGAGGTCATCCTGTTCTACGACGGCGACCGCGCCGGGCGCGCCGCCACCCGCGCCGCCCTCAGCCTGATGCTGGCCGCCGAGGTGCCGGTGCGCATCGCCTGGCGGTCCCGGGGGGACGGGGTGCGGCTCGAAGGCCAGGACCCCGACTCCCTGCTGCGCGGGGGTGTCGACGTCGGCGCCAGCCTGGACCACGCCCGTGACGGCCTGGCGCACTACGCCATGCTCCTGTGGGACGAGGCCCGCGACTCGGCCAGCCAGCGCGGCGCGGTGCTCGAGGACCTGGCCCGGCTGGTGGCCAACATCAAGAACCCCAACCGTCTCGAGGTGGTGGCCTCGGATCTATCGACGATGCTCGGGGTGCGCCCCGAGGCGATCACCCGCGCGGCGGCCCGCGCCGCCCGGGCCGGCGGCGACGCCCAGCGCCCGCCGCACGCCGGACCCTCAGAAAGCCCCGGACCCGCGCCGGTGGCCGCGGCCCCCCGGCCGCCCCAGGGGCCGATCCCGGAGCACGAACTCGACCTGCTGGCCCTGGTGGCCGATCATCCGACCCTGTTAGCAACTCCTCAAGCAAACAGGGCTTTTTCGCTCTTGACGGATGACCGCCTTCGCGACATGTATTCCGCCGCGCGCGCGGGGGCGTCCCTCGCCGTGCTTGCGCCCGATCGTCTCCCGCCCGCCGCCATCAAGATCCTCCTCGCCGGAAGCTACGCCCAGCACCCCAAGCCAGACGCCGTCCTCGATGCCAAGGTGAAGGAGCTCGAGGTCGCCGCGTACAAACGCAAGACGATCGCGCTCGAACGTCAGCTCGCACAGGCCAAGAACATCGGGGACACCGAGGAGATCCGTCGCCTCGTTCTCGAAGTGATGAACACTAGGAAGCAGGTCGATTAGCCATGGCCAAGTCCGCCCCGTCGAAGTCCAAGTCGCCGCTCTCGAAGCCGGCCGCGCCCGCGAGCAAGGAGGCCAAGCCCGCCAAGGAGGCGGCCAAGGTCGCCAAGCCCGAGGTCAAGGCCGAGGCGGCGAAGGACACCGGGGCCGTGGCGAGGAAGGAGCCGATGGCCAAGCCGATGCGGCCCGCCAAGGGCGCCAAGTCGGCGCCCAAGCGCCAGCCGTCGAACTTCGACGACGAGGACGAGCTCGACCGCCCGGTCCGCGAGGACCTCGACGTCGACGACGACGACGACGCGCCGCGCCGGTCCTCGGCGAAGGAGGCCGCCGACGCCGCCGCGATGGAGGCCGAGACCAAGCGCCCCGCCGGCAAGAAGAACGGCGCGGTGCCGGCCAACCAGTCGAAGCTGATCGAGCTGGGCAAGGCCAAGGGCTTCCTCACCTACGACGAGATCAACGACCACATGCCGGACGACGTCGTGTCGACCGAGCAGATCGACAGCTGGCTGTCGTCGCTCGGCGATCACGGCATCGCGATCGTCGACGGCGCCGGCCCCCGCCCCACCGGCGAGGACAAGCCGCTCGAGCTGGGCAAGGAGAAGGACGACGAGGAGGGCGCCGAGCCCGGCGAGGGCAGCCCGGCCGCGGCCGGCGAGGACGAGGAGTACGCCTACAGCCGCACCTCCGACCCGGTGCGCATGTACCTGCGCAAGATGGGCTCGGTGTCGCTGCTCACCCGCGAGGGCGAGGTCGAGATCGCCAAGCGCATCGAGGAGGGCGAGCGCAAGATGCTGCAGGCGGTGCTCAACTCGTCGGTCGCCGTCGAGGAGCTGCTCGAGACCGGCGAGCGCCTGCGCAAGGGCAAGGCCCGCGTCAAGGACGTGGTCAAGGACATCGACGAGGAGGAGGGCGAGTTCGACGAGAAGTGGCACACCGAGCGGGTCTGCAAGGTCATCGACAAGATCCGCAAGACCCAGCGCGACAACGAGAAGCTGATCGAGAAGCTCAGCGAGCGCGGCGCCACCGAGCCCAAGAAGAAGAAGATCAAGGACGAGCTGCGCGAGAACCGCGAGCTGATGTTCGAGGATCTGTCGGATCTGCGGCTGTCGAAGCCGACCGTCGACCGCATCGTCGCGCAGCTGAAGAACCTGATCCTCAAGCTCGACAAGACCGAGGCCGAGGTCCGCGACGCCGAGCGCAAGGCCGGCATGCCGGCCGCCGAGCTGCGCAAGACCCTGCGCGAGATGAAGGCCTCGCCGGCCAAGGCCCGCGCCGTCGGCAAGAAGGCCATGCTCACCGTCTCCGACTTCGAGGAGATGGAAGAGCACATCAAGAACGCGCAGCGCAAGATCGTCATCCTCGAGACCGAGGCCAAGACCAACGCGCCCGAGCTGCGCTCGACCTACCGCGACATGAGCGAGGGCGAGCGGATGGCCGAGCGCGCCAAGAGCGAGCTGGTCGAGGCCAACCTGCGCCTGGTCGTGTCGATCGCGAAGAAGTACACCAACCGCGGCCTGCAGTTCCTCGACCTGATCCAGGAGGGGAACATCGGCCTGATGAAGGCGGTCGACAAGTTCGAGTACAAGCGCGGCTACAAGTTCTCGACCTACGCCACCTGGTGGATCCGCCAGGCCATCACCCGCGCCATCGCCGATCAGGCCCGCACCATCCGCATCCCGGTGCACATGATCGAGACGATCAACAAGCTGGTGCGCACGTCGCGCTACCTGGTGCAGGAGCTCGGCCGCGAGCCCACGCCCGAGGAGATCGCCGAGCGCATGGAGCTGCCGCTCGACAAGGTCCGCAAGGTCCTGAAGATCGCCAAGGAGCCGATCTCGCTCGAGACCCCGATCGGCGAGGAGGAGGACAGCCACCTCGGCGACTTCATCGAGGACAAGTCGATCACCTCGCCGTCGGAGTCGGTGATCTCGGTCAACCTGGCCGAGCAGACCCGCAAGGTGCTGGCGACGCTGACGCCGCGCGAGGAGAAGGTCCTGCGCATGCGCTTCGGCATCGGCGAGAAGAGCGACCACACCCTCGAGGAGGTCGGCCAGGACTTCGAGGTGACCCGCGAGCGCATCCGCCAGATCGAGGCCAAGGCGCTGCG
>JADJGV010000014.1 GCA_016707895.1 Myxococcales bacterium
CGTCGTCGTCGCGGGCCGCCGCGACCGGCTGCTCGCGATCGGCGATCGCGGGCGCGGCCAGGCTGGCGAGGAGGAGGGCGACCACGGAGCCACGCAGGAGGTGCATGCCCAGCACCTTCAGCAACCGTCGTGCCGCGGCGTAACCGCGCGATCCGCGGTCGCGCCGCCGCCGCGCGCTGCCAGCCTGGCACGCCGGCGCGATCGGCGGTGCCGGCGCGGCGTGCGACCGAGGGGTGTCACGGCGAGTCGCGGCGCGCGGTCGCGGCCGTCGCACCGTCGCATGTCGCGCGCGAGGCCTCGGAGCCTCGACGTGCGATCGTCGCTCAGCCGGGAATCATCGCGCGCGCCCGGAGATTCTCGACGATAGGGGGACCATGCTGGAACAGCATCCTGGCGCGCGCGACGCGAAGACGTGGCTCGAACCTGGCGGTGTCGAGGCCGAGCTCCAGCTGGCGTCGTTCGAGGCGGTGGTGCCGATGGCCGCGATCCTGGCCGGCGTGTTCGCGGTGTTCCTGGCCTGGAACACCGCGCGGCTCGGGACGGCCTTGACGCCCGCGATGACCGTCAACCACGCGCTCGCGATCGCGTGGTTCGTGACCGTGGCCGCCGTTGCCCACGGCCACCGCCGGCTGGCGCGCTACGGCCACGCGGCCGGCGCGGCGCTCGCGGTGCCGGCCGCGGCGGTGTGCCTGCACCTCGAGGTGGCCACCGGCGACCCGCTGTACGCGGCGTTCATCGGCCTGGCGGTGGTCGCGGTGCCGGCGCTGATCATGTCGACCGCGTGGGCGGCCGCGACCGCGGGCGGGGTGGTGGTCGCGGCGCTGGCCATCGGGGGCGCGACCGGCGCGGGCCCCGGCGACGCGGCCGGCGTGCTGGTGGTCGCCGGCGCGATCGGCGCCGCCATCCACGTCGTCCGGCGCCGGTGTCGGCTGCGGGTGGTGGCGCTGCGCCAGGCCGAGCGGCGGGCCGCCAGCGAGCGGCTGACCGCGACCGCGCAGCTGGCCGGTGGGCTGGCGCACGACATCAACAACCTGCTGTCGGTGATCGCGATCAACGCCGATCTCCTGGCCGAGCCGGGCCTCGCCGCCGATGAGCGCGAGGTGCTGTGCGCCGAGCTGCGCGACGCGGCGCGCCGCGGCACGGCGCTGACGCGGCAGCTGGTGGCGTGCGGGCGCCCGGCGCCGGCGGCGGCGCCGGCGATCGCGGTCGGGGCGGAGGTCGAGCTGCTGGCGCCGATCCTGACCCGCGCCGTCGGCCCCGCGGTCGCGGTGCGCGTCGCGGTGGCGACGGCGGCCCGGGTGGCGTTCGACGCCGCGCAGCTGGGGCAGGTCCTGCTGAACCTGGCGATCAACGCGCGCGACGCGATGGCGGACGGCGGGCGGCTGTCGGTCACGGTGCGGGACGCGGAGCGCGGCGCGCCGCCCGCGACGGCCGGCGCCTGGGTGGCGATCGAGGTGCGCGACACCGGCGCTGGGATGGACGCCGCGACGGCGCGCCGCGCATTCGAGCCGTACTTCACCACCAAGCCCGCGGGCCGCGGCACCGGGCTCGGGCTGGCCATGGTGCGCGACATCGTCCGCCAGCACGGCGGGACGATCGACCTGACCAGCGCGCCGGGCGCCGGCACCGCCGTGATGATGTACCTGCCGGTCGCGGTCACCGGGCCGGCGGCGGTGGCGCCCCCCGCCGCGCCGGACGCGCCGGCGCCGCGGCTCACCCCGGCGCTGGCGCTGGGGCGATGAGCGTCACGCGCGCTCGGGCGGCGCGGTCGGCAACGGCACCGTCGGCTCGGCGGCGGCGGCGTCGAGCGGCGCGGTCGGCGCGCTGGTGTCGACGCCGGCTGGCACCAGCGGCGGCAGCGCGTGTCGGGGCGCGCCGCGCAGGCCCTGCAGCGCGCGCATGACCGCCAGCGCGTCGGCGAAGCGGTGGGTCGGCGTCGCGGCCAGGCAGCGCGACAGCAGCGCGTCGAGCGCCTGCACCGTCGCGCGGTCGCGATCGTCGGCCACCGGCAGCGCGCGGCGATCGCGCGGCGGCGTGCCGGTCAGCGCGAACCACAGCAGGCCGCCGAGGCCGTAGACGTCGGCCTGGGTGGTCGCGGGCGCGCCGCCGAGCACCTCGGGCGCCATGTACGCCGGCGTGCCGATCACCACGCCCGACTGCGTGACGCCGTCGTCTTCGCGCGGGTCGGCGCGGCGGGCGATGCCGAAGTCGAGCAGCTTGGCGAACGCCGGCTGGCCGGCGAGCTCGACGACGAACACGTTGGCCGGCTTGAGGTCGCGGTGGAGGATGCCGCGGGCGTGGGCCTCGGCCAGCGCGCCCGCGATCTGCGCCACCACGCCGAGCGCGGCGTCGATCGGCATGGGCCCGTCGCGCTCGACCAGCGCGCCGAGATCGCGGCCGTGCAAGAGCTCCATCGCGTAGTACCAGACGCCGTCGTCGGTGACGCCGTAGTCGAACAGCCGCACGGTGTTGGGGTGCGACAGCTCGGCGGTCGCGCGCACCTCGCGCTCGAAGCGCGCGATCGCCTGCGGGTCCTGGCCCTGCTCGGGGTGCAAGATCTTCAGCGCGACGTCGCGGCGCAGGCCGCGGTCGTAGGCCTGCCACACCTCGCCCATGCCGCCGCGGGCGATGCGTCGGCCCAGGCGGTAGCGGCCGATCGACCGGCTCTCGTAGACCCGCTGGCGCAGGCCCCACACCACCTGGCCGGCCCACGTCGACATCAGCCAGCCGCCGGCGAAGTACGCCTGGTAGAGCAGGAACGTCGTGCGGTCGTGCTCGTCGGCGAACTGGGCGCGGATGGTCGGCGAGATGATCGTCGCCACGCCCATCACCGCGCCGTACATCGCGGCGGTGACGCCGAAGTAGACCGCGCCGCGGCGCCACGGATCGGCGCGCGTCATGCTCTGGATGAACAGGATCAGCAGCACGCCGCCGCCGTAGGGGCTGGCGATGCCGCGGTAGCCGACCGCCATGATCGACAACAGCAGCGCTGACAGCACGAACCCCGACGCGGTCAGCCACGGCAACGCGACCCGCGACGGCACCCGCCCGAGGATTCGCATCAGCGTCAGCATCCACGCCACCGCGATCGCGCGCAGCAGCATGAAGACCCACAGCTCGCCGTAGCCGAGCCGCCAGTGCACGAAGGCGTCGGCACCGGCGAACGCGATCCAGATGCCGATGCCGACCTTGAACACCAGCCGGGTGCGGGTCACCTCGGCGAGGTGATCGGCGCGGTCGAGCGCGGCCTGCCGCTCGACCGCGGGGTTGGCTGGGGTCCGCCCGGACATCCGATCCATGGAACCACGGATCGCGGCGTCAGGGTTGCGGCCAGCGGTCGCGGGCCGGCACCAGCGCGCCGTCGCGCGCGGCCAGCCCCGCCGCGATCAGCCCCGCGGCCAGCGGGTGATCGGCGGCGCGCACGCCGTCGATCGTGCGGATCATCGCCGGTTCGCCGGCGGCCCGGGCGTCGCGCGCCACCCGGGCGATAGCCTCGGCGGTGGCGGCGTCGGCGCGCCAGGTCGCGATCGCCTCGAGATCAGGCGGCAGCCAGGCCGCGGGGTGACCGTCGACGGTGATCACCGTCGCGCCGACGACGCGGCGCGGCCGCGCGTCGCCGACCACCGCGGGCCACGGCAGCACCGCGCCGAACGGGTTGGCGCAGTCGGCGGCGCTCAGCGTGACCACCGGCGGCGGCTGGCGCGGGCGGGCGTGGCTGCGCAACAGCTCGACCGCGCCGGCGGTGGCGAACTGCAGCGCGGCGAGATCGGCGACGAAGTGGCCGCGCACCAGCTGGCCGGCGTCGTCGAGCGCGCGCAGCACCGGGTAGGCCGCGCCGAAGCCGCCCTCGGCGGTGGCGCTGTCGCGGGTGACCACGCCGTAGCGGGTGAGCCACTGCTGGAGCAGCGCGTGGGCCCGCGCGGCGGCGTCGAGCCGCGGCGGCGGCACCACCGACCACCGCCCCTCGGCCGCGGTGGGCTGCGCGCGCCGCGAGCGGAACGCGGCCGCCGCCGCCCGGCCCCGGCCGCCGCGCCGCGCCGCGACCGGCTGATCGTGGCCCAGCTCGCGCAGCGGGCGGAAGCTGTCGTTGGCCACCAGCCCGCGCCAGGTGAGCTGCCAGAGCGCGCGCACCAGATCGCCGGGGAACATCGGGATCGCCGCGCGGATCTCGGTGAAGAACAGCGCGCCGCGCGCGGCCAAGAGCGCGAGGATGCGGTGGTCGAGCTCGCCGGCCTCGGCCCGGGCCGCGGCGTAGGCCTCGGGATCGGCGAACCGCTCCGCGTGATCGGCCAGCGCCAGCACGATCCGCCCGTCCCGGTCGCCGACCGGGGCCACGCCGCGCCACACCACCTCGCCAGCGGCGGCCAGCGTGTCGAGGTCGGCGGGCGAGTAGTCGGCGACCCGCGCCGGCAACAGCTCGTCCTCGAGCGCCGACGCCAGCACCGGCAGGCCCTGCAGCTTCTCGATCGCGTCGAGCACCGCGTCGAGGCCGCGCCGGCGGTGGACCACGCCGTGCCACGCGTGCAGGAAGCGCACGTACGCCGCGGCCGGCACCGGCGCGATCTGCCGGCGCACCCGCGCCAGCGATCGCGATCGCAGCGTGCGCAGGTGATCGGCGGCGATCCACTCGGCGCCCTGGCCGCCGGGGCGGAACTCGCCGGCCACCAGCTCGCCGGTCGCGACCAGCGCCGCCAGGGTCGGGGCCAGCGCGGCGGCGGCGGCCTCGCCGTAACGCGCGGCTAGGTCGGCCAGCCCGAACGGGCCGCGGGTCCGGGCCAGCCGCGCGATCAGATCGCGGCGCGGGTCGGGGCCGCCGTCGAGGAACGCCGCTGGCAGCCCGGCCGGGACCGCGGCGCCGATCGCGGCCTGGTAGCGGCCGGCGTACTCGATCGGGATCACGCGGTCCCCGCGCGCGCCGACCGCCAGCGCCCGGCCGGCGGCGATCAGCGCGTCGACCTCGGGCGCGCCGCGCGCGACGTCGCCCAGGTAGCGCAGGCGATCGTGCCAGCCGTCGGCGGTGGTCGGCGCGTCGTCGGCGCGGGCCAGCGCCGCCTCGAGCTCGGCCAGCACCTCGGCGTCGATCAGCTCGCGCCACGGCACGTCGCCGATCAGCTCGCGCAGCCGCGCCGGATCGATCGCCAGCGCCGCGGCCCGCCGCTCGAGCGGCGGCGCGTCGCCCTCGTACATGAAGCTGGCGACGTAGCCGAACAAGACCGCGCTGGCCGCCGGCGACGGCGCGTCGACCAGCCGGCGCTCGACGGCGATCGTGCCGTCGGCGATGCCCCCCAGCACCGCGCGCAGCGCCGCGACGTCGAGCACGTCGGTCAGCACCTTGCGGTAGGCCTCGAGGACGATCGGGAAGTCGGGCACGCGCTGCGCGCCGCGCAGGAGGTCCTGGGCCTTCTTGCGCACGTGCCACAAGGGCGTGCGCTGGCCGGGGCGGCGCCGCGGCAGGAGCAGCGCGCGCCCGGCGGCCTCGCGGAACCGCGCCGCGAACATCGAGGTCTGGCCGCACAGCCCGGTCAGGTCGTCGACGACGGTGGCCGCCGCCGGGAACAGCCAGCCGTCGCCGCCGTCGAGCCCGCTGCCGTCGGGCAGCCGCACGACGAAGCCGTCGTTGGTCCACAGCAGCTCGACCTCGAAGCCCAGCGCCGCCCGCGCCGCGTGCTGGGCCAGCATCGCCCACGGCGCCATCACCCGCGCGCCGAACGGCGCCAGCACGCACACCCGCAGGTCGCCGAGGTCGTCGCGTGACACCTCGACCACGACCGTGCGGTCGGTCGGCACCGCCGACACCCGGGCCTGCTCGGCCAGCTCGCTCACCAGCACCTCGGCCGCCGCCGGCGCCAGCGCCAGCTCGCCGACCAGCCGATCGTGGGCCGCCGCGGCCGGCACCGCCGCCAGCTCGCGGGCCAGCGCGCCCATCCGCTGGCCCAGCTCGAACGCGCGCATCGCGCTCTCGCCGCGCCAGAACGGCATCCGCCCCGGCTCGCCCGGCGCCGGCGACACCAGCACCCGATCGTGGGTGATGTCGTCGATCCGCCAGGTCGACGCGCCGAGCACGAAGCGATCGCCGACCTTGCTCTCGAAGACCATCTCCTCGTCGAGCTCGCCGACCCGCGCGCCGGGGCCGGTGGCGCCGCTGACGTAGACGCCGTACAGCCCGCGGTCGGCGATCGTGCCGCCGCTGGCGATCGCCACGCGGTGGGCGCCGTCGCGGGCGCGCAGCCGGCCGGTGGCGCGATCCCAGTCGAGCCGCGGCCGCACCTCGGCCAGCTCCTCGATCGCGAACGCGCCGCACAGCATGTCGAGCGTGCGGTCGAAGCTGTCGCGCGGCAGCTCGGCGAAGCACGCCGCCCGGGTCACCGCCGCGTACAGCTCGTCGACGTGCCAGGCGTCGACCGCGCACATCGCCACCAGCTGCTGGGCCAGCACGTCGAGCGGGTTGCGCAGGTAGCGGCTGGCCTCGACCGCGCCCTGCCGCATCGCCTGGGCCAGCGCCGCGCACGCCAGCACGTCGCCCTTGTGCTTGGACACCAGCACGCCGGCCGACGCGGCGCCGACCTGGTGGCCGGCGCGGCCGACCCGCTGCAGGCCGCTGGCCACCGACGGCGGCGGCTCGACCTGCACGACCAGATCGATCGCGCCCATGTCGATGCCGAGCTCGAGCGAGCTGGTGGCGACCAGCCCGCGCAGCGCGCCGCGCTTGAGCGCGTCCTCGATCGCCGCGCGCTGCTCCTTGGCCACCGAGCCGTGGTGGGCGTGGACCAGCACCTCGCCGGCCAGCTCGTTCATCGCCGCGGCGGTGCGCTCGGCCAGCCGCCGCGAGTTGACGAACACCAGCGTGCTGGTGTGCGCGCGCACCAGCTCGACCAGCCGCGGGAACACCCGATCCCAGTTCGACGCGGCGGGCCCGGCGGTCAGCGTGCCGGCCGCGGTCGGCGCGAACGGCATCTCGATCGTCAGGTCGAGCTGCTTGGGCCCGGCCGCGTCGACGATCGTCACCGGGCGCGCGCCGGCCAGGAACCGCGCGACCTCGGCCAGCGGCCGCTGCGTCGCCGACAGCCCGACCCGCTGCAGCGGTCGGCCGGTGAGCAGCTCGAGCCGCTCGAGCGACAGCGCCAGGTGCGCGCCGCGCTCGTTGCCGACCAGCGCGTGGATCTCGTCGACGATGACCACCTCGACGGTGCGCAGCGCGGCGCGCGCGGCGCTGGTCAGCATCAGGTACAGCGACTCGGGCGTGGTGATCAGCACGTCGGCGTCGCCGCGCGCGATGGCCCGGCGATCGCGCGCGCTGGTGTCGCCGCTGCGCACCGCGACGGTCACCGGCGCGGCCGCGCGCCCGCTCGCCTCGGCGGCGGCGCGGATGCCGGCCAGCGGCGCCATCAGGTTGCGCTCGACGTCGACGGCCAGCGCCTTGATCGGCGACACGTAGACCACCCGCGTGCCGCGCGCGCCGTCGGGCCGCGGCGTGAACAGCAGCCGATCGAGCGCGGCCAGGAACGCGGCCAGGGTCTTGCCGCTGCCGGTGGGCGCGACCAGGAGCACGTGCTCGCCGCGCGCGATCGCCGGCCACGCCTGCACCTGCGGCGCGGTCGGCGCCGGGAACGTCGCCGCGAACCACGCCGCGGTGGGCGGCGCGAACGGAGCGAGCGCGGCGGTCACCGGGCAGGTATGCCACAGGCGGGCGGCGACGCCGAGCCGGCGCGGGCGGCGGGCCCGGCGCGATCACCGCACGATCACGGCGCGGTCGGCGCCGGCGCCACGTACCCGACGGTGATCGCCTTGGTCCACGGCGAGCGGCGGCCGTTGGCGTCGATCCACGCGAAGCGCAGCCGGGTGCCGGCCATGACCGGGCTCGGCGCGCCGCCGCAGCCCTTGCCGCCGTACGAGTCGCGGACGAGTCGGCGGCCGCTGCCCGGCGCGGGCGGCGTCAGCGAGAACCACGCGACGTGGCCGTCGACCAGCTCGGCGATCAACGCGGTGGCGCGGGTGGGCGCGGCGGCGCCGAGGTCGAGCTCCATGTGCGACGGCACCACGCCGTACGGCACCGCCTGACCGCTGCCGCGCGCCGTCGAGGTCAGCTTCTTCACGCGCGGCGCCGGCAGCGGGCTCGCGCCGCCGGGGATCTGGTGGAGCGTGGCGACCACGCTGCCATCGCCGCCGACCACCTCGAGGTCGCGCTCGACCTTACTGGGGAAGCGCCAGCGCTGCATGCCGTCGGCGAGGTACTCGATCGCCGGCGTCAGCGCCGCGCCGCCCTTGACCCGCACGCTCAGCTCGCCGCTGGCGCCCGGGCCCGCGTCGTCCTCGCTCGGCCCGCCGCGGTAGTAGTCGGGCGTCATCTCCAGCCGCACCAGCACGGCGCCGTCGGCGGGGATCGTGGTCGTCGGCGTCGTGACCAGGGTCAGCTGCGACCGCGTCGGCGGCGGCTGCGGGCAGGCCCACGCGGTGGTCCCTGTGGTGAGCATCACGGTCAAGCTAGCGAGGAGCGGCGCCTTCATCCCGCTACCTACGCGCCACCGCGGCGATCGATTCATCGCGATCACGGCGTGAACGTCGCGGTCAGAGTGGCCGACGCGGTGTCGTGGGCCATGATCGCCGCCAGCACCTGGGCCCGGGTGCTCGACAGCGTCACGCCAGGCAGCGGGCTGGCGTCGACCGCGTACAGCGCGAACTCGTAGGTGTGCGTCGAGCCCGGGCACGGGCCGAGGTAGCCGCGGGTCTGGTTGTCGTAGGCCAGCGGCTGCTTGGCGCCGGGCACGTCGGGCGGCTCGGCGACCTTGTCGACGCCCTCCGGCAGGTCGGTTCGGACGCCCGGGATGTCCCAGATGATCGAGTGCACCAGCGGGTTGCTGCGATCGGTGAGCACGAGCGCGTAGCCAGGCGCGCTCGGCCCGCCGGTCCACGCGAGGGGCGGCGACACGTTGGCGCCGCGGCAGCTGTACATGGCCGGGATGGTGCCGCCGGCGGTGATCGCGGTCGAGGTCAGCGCCAGCGCGGCCGGCGGCGCGTCGATCGCGGTCGGCGCGTCGATCACCAGCGGGGCGTCGACCACCGTCGCCGCGTCGTGGTCGGCGTCGACGGCGGCGGGCGCGTCGATCGGGGTGGCGGTGTCGTCGCCGCCGCACGCGGCGGCCAGCACGAGGGCGAGGGCAGGGCGCAGGCGCATCGGGCGATGCTCGCGGCCGCGGCCCCCGCGGTCAAGCCGCGATCGCGGTACGATCGCGCATGGCCGATGCCGCGCCTCGCTCGGGTTCGCCGTGGTTCTGGCGTGGGGCGGCCCTGGCGTTCGCGGCGCTGATCGCCTTCGCGTTCTACAGCGAGTGCCGCCAGGGCGAGGTGCAGGATGCCGACGCCGAGCGGGCGATGCGCTGCGCGCTGGGGCCGCCGCCGGTGGCGGTCGATCAGATCGCCCCGCGCTACCGGCGGGTGCACGCGCTGGCCCGCGAGCGCGACCTGCGCCACCCGCAGATCTGCCGCAACACGTTCTTGAACGCCGCGCGCTACCACGGCAACGCGTCGAGCCGCGCGCTGCAGTTCGCGCTCGAGCGCGTGCCGCCGCTGCTGGCGGCCGACGACGCGACCCTCGACGAGGCTGCGCTCATCGACGCGCTCACCGCGGTCGCGCGCGAGCTCGCCTACGATCAGCCGCGCTGAGCCACCGCGGCGCGCAGCACGTCGGCCAGCGCCGCGGCGCTGGCGTCCCAGCCGCCGCGGGCGCCGCGCGCCGCGACCTCGGCGGGATCGTACGCCTGGGCCAGCGCGCGCCCGAGCGCCGCCGCCAGCGCAGGCGGCTGCTTGGCCGGCACCAGCTCGCCGAGCAGCGGCGCGTCGATCAGGTCGGGCACGCCGCCGACCGCGGTCGCGACGACGCGGCGGCCGCTGGCCAGCGCCTCGAGCACCACGTTGGGCGTGCCCTCGGCCCAGCTCGCGAGCGTGAGCACGTCACACGCCGCCAGGTAGTCGGGGATCTTCGGCAGCGGCTGTGGGCCCGCGGCGACGATGCGCGGATCGCGCGCGGCCGCCGCCTCGACCGCGGTCCGCTCGTCGCCGCCGCCGACGAGCACCAGCCGCGCCTGCGGATCGGCGACCTGCGCGAACGCCGCCAGCAGATCGAGCACGCCCTTGCTGGCCTTCAGGTTGCCGACGTACAGCGCGATCTTCGCGTCGAGCGGCAGGCCCAGCGCGCGCCGCGCCGCCCCGCGATCGCGGGGGTGGAACAGCTCGGCGTCGACCCCGTTGCGCACCAGCGCGATGCGCGCGCGATCGACGCCGAGCGCGGCCACCTCGTCGGCCAGCGCCTGGCTGACCGCGACCACCCGCGCCGCCTGCGGCAGCGCCCACGCCAGCTGGCGCCGCGGCCCCGGCAGCTTGGCGTTCTGGTTGATGTCCGAGCCGTGCAGCTTCACCACCGCCGGCACGCCGAGCAGCCGCGCCGCCAGCACGCCGGCGAAGCCGTCGGGGTAGGCCCACGACGCCAGCACCACGTCGACCTTGCCGCGGTAGCGCACCAGGTGCGGCGCCAGCGACGCCAGGTACAGCGGGCCCCAGGTGCCGTGGCCCAGCCGCGGCACGAACAGCGTGCGCGGGTGCCGCACCGGCAGCCCGGCGATCGTGTCGCGCGCCGGCACCGCCGCCAGCCGCCCCGCGCTCGACCACCGCGCCAGCAGCCGCGCCCCCGGATAGCTGGGGATCGTCGCCAGCACATCGACGATCTCGACGTGCCGCGCCAGCGCCGCGAACTGCTGCCGGTTGAACGGCGCCGACAGCGGCTCGGCCGCGTTGGGGAAGATCTTGGTGACGATCAGGACGCGCATGTTGCTGCGAGCGCGCGCTGGCACGACGGTCAGAGCAGGAAGACCTTGTCCATCCGCAGCAGCTTGAAGATGGCGAGCGGCTGATCGCGGGCGCCGGTGACGGACACTTGGCCGCCGACGGCGCGCACGCGCTTGTACAGCGCGACCAGCGCGGCGACGCCGGAGCTGTCGATCAGGTCGAGGCCGCTGAGATCGACGACCACCTTGGGGCGGCGCTCCTCGACGATCTGCTCGATCGTCGAGGCCAGCCCCGGCGCGGTCAGCACGTCGAGCGTGCCGGCGATACGCAGGTTGGTGGTGTCGCCGTGGTCAGCGCGGGCGAAGTCGATAGGCACGGGTTCCTCTCACGCAGTGCGGGTTGCTACCACGGACGGTTCGACCGCGGCGACGCGGCGCTTGCTCAGCCGCCACAGGTTGGGCGGCCCGGGTTCGTAGTCGACGACGTCGAGCATCGCCCGGGCGATGTGCAGGCCCATCCCGCCCTCGGGCAGGGCGTCGAGGTCCGGGCTGCGCACGCTCTCGGGATCGAAGCGGCGCCCGGGGTCGGTCATCTCGACGGTGATGCCGTCGGGCGTCGCCGCGATGGCCAGCTCGATCTGCGGGTCGACCATCCCCTTGCACGCGTGGAGCGCGACGTTGTTGTAGATCTCGGCGAACGCCGACACCACCGCGACGTCGAACGGGTCGCGGACGTCGTAGCCGGCGGCGAGGTCGTCGCCCGAGCGCTCGCCGCGCACCAGGCGGCAGGCCTCGGCGACCAAGCGCACCGCCAGCGCGCGGTGGCGCAGCGAGCATGGCGCGGTCATCCGGATCGTCCGGGGGTCCATCGAGGTCCCGACCATACCAGATCGTGCCGCGCGTTGGGCGCTCCCGACGCGCACCGTTGGCATGGTACCGTGCCGTCGATGCACCGCAGTGTTCGCCTGGTGAAGCGCGCGATCGACGTCGTGGGCGCGATGGCAGGCCTGGCCCTGACCGCGCCGCTGATGCCGGTCATCGCCGCCGCCATCTACATCGACTCGCCGGGGCCGGTCCTGTTCCGGCAGCGGCGCGCCGGCGGGTTGCGCGACGTGAAGTACGAGGGCGGGGTCAAGCGCTTTCGCTTCCACGAGTTCGAGATGCACAAGTTCCGGACGATGCGGCCGGACGCCGAGCGCTTCACCGGCGCGGTGATCGCCGGCAAGGACGATCCGCGCATCACCCGGGTCGGCAAGTTCCTGCGCAAGTCCCGCCTCGACGAGCTGCCCCAGTTCTGGGACGTGCTGCGCGGCGAGATGAGCCTGGTCGGCCCCCGCCCCGAGCGCCCCGAGCTGATCGAGAACCTGGCCTACGCGATCCCGTTCTTCGAGGAGCGCATGCGCGACGTCAAGCCCGGCATCACCGGCCTGGCCCAGGTGTCGCTCGGCTACACCGGCGAGGTGCCCGAGGGCAGCGACATCGCCAAGCTGGCCTCGACGCTGCAGAACCCCTACGACCTCGACGAGACCAAGGGCGCGCTGGCCGACGACATGCGGATCAAGCTGCTCTACGACCTGGCCTACACCGCCTCGCTCGAGGATCTGAAGACGTACCTCGCGACCGAGCTGCGGGTGATCGCCAAGACCCCGATCGTGATGCTCAAGGCCGCGGGGCGCTGAGGCCGTTCCCGCTCACGTAACGGGCTGTCTCGAGGGGGCGTCGGGCGGCGAGGCTGGCGGGTGTCCGGCGCCGGACACCCGCGGCTGTCCGGGGATGGCCGGAGATCCGGACGAATCCGGCCATTTTTGTCCGAGATTCGGACACGCAGCGCGAGCTGTCGCGAGGTTACGGCTGGCGTGCGGCTTGCTGAGGGGTTGGGCATGGTGGACAGGGCAGCGGGCGGACATAAGGTGAGCGAGGTGGCGGCGGCGGCGGCGGCCGCCGCGGCGGCGGGCGCGGACGACTGGCGCGTGGTCGACCGGACGCTGCGCGGGCTGGCGCGGCGGCGGGCGGCGCTCGACGTCGAGGAGGCGGCGTGGCTGCGGCGCGCGCGGGCGCTGGGCGTCCATCGCGAGTTCGGCTTCGCGACGTTCTTCGAGTACGTCGAGCGCGTGCTCGGCTACGCGCCGGGGCCTGCGCGCGAGCGGCTGCGGGTGGCTGACGCGCTCGCGGTCCTGCCGAAGCTGCGGGCGGCGATGTCCGCCGGCGACGTCGCGTACAGCGCCGCGCGCGAGCTGACCCGGGTCGCGACGGTCGACACCGAGGCAGCGTGGCTGACGGCGGCGGCCAAGCACACCGTCCGGGAGATCGAGGAGATGGTGAGCGGGCGGCGGCGGGGCGACTCGCCGGACGACCCGCCCGACCCCGCCGCGCGGCTGCACGAGCTGCGGCTGCTGCTGCCGGCGGCGGTGCTGGGCAAGTTCACCGCGGCGCGGCGCGCGCTGGAGGCGGCGTGCGGGCATCCGCTCACCGACGGCGACCTCATCGCGACGTTGTGCGATGGGAAGCTGGCGGGCGCGGGCTCCCACGCGGAAGGTGCCGCGGCGGCGTCGCACGAGGGAGATGCCGCGGCGGCGTCCGGCCCCATGTATCAGATCGCGATCACGCGGTGCCCCGACTGCATGCGCGCGTGGCAGGACGTCGCCGGGCACACGATCGAGATCAGCGAGACCGAGCTGGCGCAGGCGTCGTGCGACGCCGAGCTGCTGGGGCGGGTCGACGGCGACAAGCCGGCGCGGGTGACCAAGACGATCCCGCCGCGGACGCGCCGTGCCGTGCTGCGGCGGGATCGCGGGCGGTGCGTGGTGCCGGGGTGCCGCAACGCGCGGTACGTCGACGTGCACCACATCGTGCCGCGGGCGGCGGGCGGCAAGCACACCCCGACCAAGCTGGCGGTGATGTGTTCGGCGCACCACAAGGCGGCGCACGATGGCCGGCTGCGGATCGATGGGACCGCGCCCGACAGGCTGCGGGTCACGCACGCCGACGGGCGGCCGTACGGGGCCCCGCCGTCCCACGTGGGAGATGGGGACGCGGGGGCATCGCCACAGACGCTGGCTCAGGCGGGCGAGGAGGTCGGGACACAGCCGGTCCCACGCAGGCGTCGAGCCAAGGCGGCACCGGCAAGGAGAAGGCGGAGATCCGCGGAGGCGGGGGGCCGCTAGTGGAGCGGCGCCAGCGGATTGCGCTACTCGGTCGGCGGGCGGAGGATCAGCACGGGGCGGCGGCAGGCGCGCAGCAGCTTGTCGGCCACCGAGCCCAGCAATACGCGGCTGAGCCCGCCGCGGGCGCGCGACGCGATCACGACGACGTCGGCGCCAAGGCGCTCGGCGGCCTCGCCGATGGTCTGGGCGGGATCGTCGCCGGTGATCACGTGGGCGCGCACGGTGACGCCGGTCTGGCCGGGCGGCACCAGCGCCAGGAGCTTGGCCTCGGTCTCGGCCGGCGCCTTGCCCTCGTGCTCCTCGTCGCGGACGTGGATCAGGTGGACCTCGCCACGGCCGCCGATCACCGTGAACGCGTAGGGGATCGCGTGGTTGCCGAACTCCGACAGGTCGGTCGCGACCACCGCGGTCTTCCACCGCGGGATCGCGGCCAGCGCGGGGTGGGCGGCGGCCGGGACGCACCACACCGACTGCTTGGCGTCGTGGACCAGCACCGACGACACCGACGACAGCCGGCCGATGCCGCCCTTCTGCTTGGTGCCGACGACGATCAGGTCGACCGCGGCGGCGTCGGCGATCTCGAGCAGGTGGTCGCCGATGCGGCCGAGCCCGGCGCGGAACCGGAACTCGACCTGGCCGATGCCGGGCAGCTCGCCCAGCCGCTGCTCGAGGTCGCGGCGCAAGAACCGCTCGAGCGTGGGATCGGCATCGACCATCGACTGCGCCCGCAGGCCGTAGCGGCGGGCGGTCTCGTCGGCGTAGTAGACGTGGCCGGCGACGACGTCGACCGGGCCCAGCGCGCGCAGCTGGTGCAGCTGCGCGATCGCCGGATCACAGCTGGCCGACTCGTCGAGCCCGATCATCACGCGCAGCGGGCGACGGCCGGCGGCCCACTCGGTGAGCGGCCGGGCGTCGCGGACGATCAGCACCGGGATCGTCGTCGAGTGCACGACGCCGCCCGAGATGCCGCCCAGGGACATCAGCGAGCGATCGCCGTGGCCGCGCGAGGACACCACCAGCAGGTCGCCGCCCTCGGTCTCGGTGGTGGCCACCAGGGACTCGACCGCGGGGCCGGCGAGCATCTCGATGCGCGCCGCCGGCACCCGGTCGGTCGACGCCGCGGCGATGCACGCCGCCAGGTGATCGCGGGCCGCCGCGGCGTCCTCGCCGTGATCGCTGGCGTCGGTCGCCAGCACGTGGGTGATCACCAGCTCGCGATCGTGGCGCAGCCGCGCGAGGGCGAACGCGGCGTTGACCGCCTGGTTGGCGTTGTCCGACAGGTCGGTACCGCACACGATGGTCATGGCCGCCGCATCCTACTCCGACTGCGCGGTCACGGCGGGATCCAGGTACGCGATGCGGCCGATCTGGGCCATCAGCCGCCGCCGCTCGCGCGCGCCAGCGCCCACGAAGCGCACCCCCATGCCGGGATCGATCGCGCCGAGGCCGGCCGGGTTGGTCCACGCCACCTCGCCCTCGAGCTCGACGGTGGTGCCGTCGTCGCACGGCACCCGCATCCGGAGCGCGGTGCCGGGGGGCTCGGGGGTCGCGGTGCGCACGAACAGCCCGTCGGCGTTCACCGCGGTGGCGCGGGCGAACAGGTAGGTGCCGTCGCAGGTGGGATCGACCAGGACGTCGATCAGCACCGCGATGCGCGGCGCGCGCCGACGCTCGGCGGGGGCGGTGGCGGCGCGGCGAGCCATGGCGCCGCTATAACCCGTGAGGCCCGGCGCTACCAGCGCCGAGTCAACTCGTTACTTCAGCACCAGCCGGCCGATCTTCACCCGGTTGTTGGCGTCCTTGTCGCCGACGGTGACCGGCATGTTGCGCCAGTTGGGGTTGGCGCCGGTGAAGAAGCCCACGTAGACGGTGTAGGCGCCCTTGGCGAAGCTGAGGTTGCCGGCGTTGACCGAGAAGCGGTCGACGATGTAGTCGCCGGGCTGCCAGTAGCTGGTGGCGCAGCGGCCGCGGATCGGATCGTGATCGCCGTTGAAGCGCTGGCCACCGTCGAAGTGAGCGAACACCTTCCACGCGCCGCCGATCGGCTTCTTGACCTTGTAGAACAGCGTCATCTCGAAGCTGTCGCCGCGGCCCACGGTCTGCGGCATCTTCACGCCGATCAGCTCGATCGCGTCGTCGTACACCGCCGACACCGGCGTGCCGATGTCGGCCGGCTGGGTGCGCAGGATCGCGGTAGCGATCGGGTTGTGGTCGCGGCCGCGGCCCAGCTGGTTGGACAGGAGCAGCGTCTGGCTGTTGGAGTCGTCGAGGACGTAGTACGCGAGGCCGTCGGCCTTGGCCTTGTGGATCGCGCACAACTCGGCGGCCGGCGCCAGCGCGAACACCCGGGTCGGCTTGCGCAGGTAGCTGACCAGCGCCTCGCGGTTGTCGAGCGTGTCCCAGGCGCCGCCGGCGTAGTAGCGCGGGGCGTTGCCCATCGCGCCCATGATGCCGAGCGTGTCGCCGGCCTTCTTCTGCTCGCGGTAGACCGAGAAGATGTGCTTCGACGACAGGTTCTGCGACAGGCCGCGGTGCCAGCCGTGGGTCCAGAACAGCGCGATCACCGCCAGCATGCCGGCGGCGATCGGCGTGCCCCACCGGGCCACGCGCGCCAGGTCCAGGCTGTCGGCCAGGCCGCCGGCCTCGCCGGCCTTGCGCCGCGGCCGCCACAGCCACACGTCGAGGGCGAACGGCAGCGCGGTCAGGACGCCGAGCACCAGCAACCAGGCCTTGGCCGGGACGCCGAGCAGGCGGGCCTGGGTCGGGTACTTGATCGCGTCGACCGAGCCGAACGGCAACGACGTCATGCGCTCGGGGAACGCCTCGAGGTCCTTGCCCAGCACCACCGCGCACAAGAGCACCGCCAGGCCGGCGACGCTCCACGCGGCGGCGCGGTACGGGCTGGGATCGTCGGCCGAGGCCCGGCGCGCGTCGTACATCTCGTCGACGAAGATGCCGACCGCGACCGCGCCCGCCGGGAAGCCGGTCCACACCACGGTGCCGACCTTGCGCGCGAACACCGCGGCGACGATCCACGCGGCCGCGCCCCACGCGAACACCAGCGCGCCGGCGAACCGCTTGCGGGTGCCGACCACGCCGCTGGCCAGCGCGCCCATCGCGATCAGCACCAGGCCCGACAGCGGGAACATGCCGAAGCCGGCCTGCTCGAACAGCCCGTCGTACGTCGAGCGCAGGTCGTCGTCCTTGCGCCACACCCCGCCGAGCGCCGTCGACCAGCAGTCGGAGGTGAGGATGCTGTGATCGGCGACCTGCCGGGTGCCCGGCGTGCGCGGGCCGAGGTCGAACACCTGCCAGGCGATCCAGGCGGAAAGCCCGACGGTGGCCAGCGAGGCGACGGCGATCGCGGCGGTGCGCCACGGATCGATGGCCGGGCCCGGCGCGCGCACCCGCTTGCGATCGATGGCGCCCCAGAGCCCGCGCAGGCCCGCGCCCAGCTCGGGCAGCGCGAACGCGCCGGCGATCGCCACCGCCGCCAGCGGCGGCAACAGGCCGACGAACGCGCCCGAGCCGTGGAACGCCAGGTGGCCGCCCAGCGCCAGCGCGGCCGCGGCCACCAGCAGATCGACGGCGAGCGTCAGCGTGTCGCGCTTGCGCGGCGCCGCGATCACCGCGAGCGCGTAGACCAGCAGCGTGCCGCCGACGGCGCCCGGCAGCTCGCCGGCGAGCTGCCTCGCCTGCAGGCTCCACAGCGGGAAGCTGATCAGCGCCAGCGCGGCGATCGCGCCGGCCCGGGCCGAGGCCAGGCGCCAGCCGACGCCGAACACCGCCAGCACCCCGAGCAGGCCGATCAACACCATCGGGATGCGCAGCCCGGCGTCGGACGACGACACGTGCTTGAGGCCGAAGGCGGCCAGCCGCGGGGTCAGCGTGCGGGCGCCCATCGCGTCGGGCTCGGCCTTGCAATCCGGCGACGACAGCGGCGCCGGCGGTGCGTGGTAGGTGCCGTCGGCGCGCGCCGCGGCCTGATCGGCCTGCGCCATCTCGAGCGGCTCCCACAGCCCGGGGCGGCCGATGCCCGGGAGCAGCACCAGCGCAGCGAAGACCACGAGGGCCGCGGCCAGGGCCGCCGGGTGCCGGACGATAGGGGGCAAGCGCACGCGCGGCGACGGTATGGAAATCCGGTCGGCGGCGCAAGGTCGCGGACACCGGCGAATTCTTGCCGTCGGCGCGCGCGGCGGCGACACTCGAGCGTCCCCGTGGCGGATCGCACACTCGAGCTCGCGCGCTTGCACCGGCGGGTGCGGATCCGCCGCACGCCCAGCCTGTTGCTGGCGTGGCTGGCCCGCTACCTGGTGCCGCCGCGCGCGGTGACGATCGCGCCGTTGCCGACGGTGGTGGCCGGCGAGGTCGCGGTGACGTTCGGCGGCCACGCCAGCGCGCTGGTGCGCTACCCCGATCGCACGATCGCGCTCGATCCGATGATCGGCCGCTGGGTCGGCGGCGTCCACCGCGCGGTCGCCCCCGGGCTCGACGCGGCCATGCTCGGCGCGGTCGACGTCGTGCTGCTGTCCCACGGCCACGCCGATCACCTGCACCTGCCGTCGCTGGCGCGGGTGCCGGCCACGGCCACCGTGGTCGGCCCGCCGGGCATCGGCGCGCGGCTGGGCCGCCGCCGCTTCGCGCGGCTGATCGAGCTGGCGTCGGGCAGCGGCGTCGAGCTCGACGGCGTGCGGGTCGACGCGGTCGAGGTGGCCCACGGCGCCGGCGCGCTCGGCCCGACGCTGGCGTACACGATCGACGGCGCGGGGCCGCGGGTGTTCGCGTGCGCCGACGGCGCCTACGGCCCGGCGTTCGCCGAGGTCGGCGCCCGGGCCCGGCCCGACATCGCGCTCCTGCCGATCGGCGGGTTCTGGCCCCGCAGCTTCCGCGCCCGCCACATGAGCCCGCTCGACGCGCTGTACGCGTTCGAGGATCTGCGCGCGCGGGTCATGGTGCCGATCCACCACGGCGCGTTCGCGCTGAGCTACGAGCGGCTCGGCGAGCCGGCGCGCTGGCTGCGCGAGCTGGTCGACGAGCGCGAGCTGGCCGCCCACGTGCGGGCGCTGGTGCCCGGCGAGTCGGCGGTGTGGCGCGGCGGCGAGCGCGCGCGCCCCGAGCGCGGCGCGGGCGGCGACGCCTCGGGCGATGGCGACGCGCTGGCCGCCGGCGCGGCGACGCGGGCGTGGGCCGAGGTGCCGCCGATCGCGATCGATGCCCACGCCTGAGTCGGCGGCGGCGCGCCCGGCGCGGCCGCGGGTGTGGACCCCGGCGATGGTGCGGGTGATGGTGACGCTCCTGCTCGGCGCCGGCGTCGCCAACCTGTTCGTGATCGCGCCGCGGTTCCTGGGCGCGCTCGGCTACGACAAGCGGCAGATCGGCGTGGTCATGGGCGCCTTCAACCTGGCGTCCCTGGCGATGGCGCCGGTGGTGGCGCGGCTGATCGCGCGGCTGGGGTTCGCGCGGGTGATCGCCGGCGGCTGCGCGCTGGCGGCGATCGGCGCGGCGGTGTTCGCGCAGGTCGACACGCTGGCGGGGTACGCGACCGCGCGGGCGATCCAGGGCGCGGGCATGGCGTGCCTGACGATCGGCGCGGCGGCCTACGTCGCCGAGTCGTCGCCGATCGATCGCCTGGCCCAGGCGCTGGGCGCGGCCGGCGTGTTGACGCTGGTGGCGATGGCGCTGGGGCCGGCGCTGGCGCAGCTGATCCACGATCACGCGGGCTGGCCGTGGGTGTGGCGGGCCGGCGTGATCAGCGGCGTCGCCGCGGTCGCGACCACGCTGCGCCTGCCGCCGGTGGCGCGCCACGACGGTCCGGCCGCGACGGGCGACGGCGTCGCGTGGGGCGCGCTGGTCGCGATGGGCCTGGCCGGCGTCGGCTTCGGGGCGATCTGGTCGTTCCTCGCCGACTACGCGCCGCGGGTGGGCGTGCCGCGGGTGACCGCGTTCTTCACCGCGTACGTCGTGGCGGCGATCGCGGCGCGGCTGGCGCTCGGCGGGCTGTCGGATCGCCTGGGCCGCGCGGCGGTGGCGCGGCCGACGCTGATCGGCCACGCGCTGGCGCTGGCGGGCATGAGCCAGCTCGCCGCGACCTGGCACCTCGTCGCGATCGGCGCGATCTACGGCCTGTGCCACGGCGTCTACTACCCGGCGCTGCAGGCGCTGGTGGTCGAGCGCGGCGGCGGCGGCCGCAGCGCGGCGATCGCGGCGTCGACGTTCGCGTTCGGGCTGGGCCTGGTGGCGGCGGCGTTCGGGCTGGGCCCGGTGGCGCGGGCCTGGGGCTACCCGACGATCTACGCGATCGCCGCCGGCGCCGGGCTGGCCGCGGCGGCGAGCGTCGGTCGCGGCCGCGGCCGGGTCATGGGCACGTGACCTCGCACTCGATCGCGGCCAGGTACGCCGTGATCAGCTCGGTGCCCAGCTCGATGCGCAACGTCGGTTGATCACCACACTGCGCCGGATCGACCCCGAACCGGTAGCAGGGCCGCGCCGGGTCGCGTGTCGGCGCGTCGCACGCGGCGAGCACCTCGCCGCCGGCGGTCGCCGTGCACACCGCCTGGGCGCCCGGCTGTGTCGGGTCGAGATCGATGCCGCGCGGCGCACACGTCCCGATGGGGTGGATCAGGAACGGGGCCAGCATCGCCAGCCACGCCGAACCGATGGTGGTGCAGGTCGAGAATCCGACGCCGCGGCCGGGCAGCGCGCGGAGCCGCACCGCCGGGCCCAGCGGCGCCCCCGCGGTGCAGGCCGGGGCCAGCGCGCCGGCCGCGGTCACGACGACGGTGGCGTCGCCGGCGACGACGCCGAGGCCGCCGATGTGGACGCCGCCGCGTGCCTGCAGGGCGGCCGCGGTGGCGATCGGGTCCTGGAGGCCGGCGCCGGTGCGCGGCCGGCAACCGGCCTTCGCCCCGGGCACCGTCGGGGCGTCGCCGTCGCAGATCACCCCGCGCGCGAAGCACGCCGCGTCGACGGCGGTGTCGTCGCCGGCGATCGCGCCGAGGGCGTCGGGGCGCGCCAGCGAGCAGTCGTCGCCGTCGGTGATGATCAGGACGCCGAGGTCGGCGTGGTTGGCGCGCTGGAACACGCGCAGCGCCGGCAGCGAGCCATCGAGCGCGGCGGTGGCCGCCGCCAGCGGCTGGCTGACCGCGCAGGTCGAGCGCGGGACGTCGAGCAAGCACGCGAGCACGTCGGCCAGCGGGTCGACGTAGTTGCGGGTGCTCGCGGCCAGGTCGAGGTAGTCGCCGTCGACGCCGCAGCGGCGTGGGTCGGGGAGCGCCGGGACGGTGCGATCGGCGCTGCAGCCGGGCACCGCGGCGCCCAGCTCGCTGGTCACGATCGCGACCCGCACGTCGCGGCCTTCGAACGTCACCAGCTCGTCGGCGACGGCCGCCAGCGACGCATCGAGCGCCGCCGCCGACGGCGTCCGATCGACGACGATCAGCAGATCGAGGCGGCCCGAGGGCGGCACGTACCGCTCGGTGCGGACGCTGCAGGCGAGCTCGAGCGGGCCGTCGAGGGCCTGCGGGCCCCCGTCGGTGCAAGCGCCGGCGGCCAGCGCGATCAGCGCGAGCGACGTCAACCCACGGGCCACGGCCATGCGCCTGCTCGTTGCAAGGACCAGACCGGCGGCGGCTCCTGCGCGCTCGGGGGCTTGCGGCCGAGGGAGCGTCAACCGGGTTGGCGATGGTGAGGAACGAGGCCGATAGCTCGCCGGCCCGCGGGCGTGCTACACCCCGCGTCCCATGGCCGCCCGGGCGCCCGACGTCTCGATCGTCATCCCGATCTACAACGAAGAAGGCATCCTGCGCGAGGCCGTGACCGAGCTGCGCAAGGGGCTGGCCGCGGTGCGCGAGGATCTCGGCGCGCCCGACCTGATGTTCGAGATCATCCTGGCCGAGAACGGCTCGCGCGATCGCACGGTCGATCTGGCCAACGGCCTGGCCGCCGAGCTGCCCGACGTGCGCACCTTCTCGCTGGGCGAGCCCAACTACGGCAAGGCGCTGCGCCGCGGCATCGAAGAGGCGCGCGGCGAGCTGGTGATCTGCGACGAGATCGACCTGTGCGACACCGACTTCTACCGGCGGGCGCTGGCGCTGCTGCGCGCGCGCGGCT
Source organism: Myxococcales bacterium (assembly GCA_016707895.1). Classification (GTDB taxonomy): domain Bacteria; phylum Myxococcota_A; class Polyangia; order Haliangiales; family Haliangiaceae; genus UBA2376. Next base: position 22,052 of record JADJGV010000014.1, read on the forward strand.
GCGACATGGTGGTCGGCAGCAAGGCGATGCGCGGCGCCAAGGATCGCCGGCCGATCCTGCGCCGGGTCGCGACCCGCGTGATCAACGGCATGCTGCGGGTCACGCTCGACTTCCACGGCACCGACACCCACGGCCTCAAGGCGTTCCGCCGCGCGGTGCTGCTGCCGCTGGTCGAGGAGTGCGTGATCGACAAGGACCTGTTCTCGTCGGAGCTGGTGATCCGCGCCGGCCGCGCCGACGTGTCGATCATCGAGATCCCGATCCGCCTCGAGGAGAAGCGGCCGCCGGCGATCAACCTGGTCAAGCGCGTGCCGGGCGTGATGAAGGGCCTGGTCAAGCTGACCCGGGTCATCCGCTTCGGCGGCGCCCCGTGACCATCCCGACGGTCGCGGTCTCCGTCGACCTCGATCCGATCCCCTGCTACTACCGCATCCACGCGCTGGGCGAGCCGCCCGACGAGCTGCGCGACGTGGTGCTGACCCGGGCGCTGCCGCGGCTGGTCGAGCTGTTCGCGCGCCACGGCGTGCGCGCCACCTGGTTCGTGGTCGGCGACGATCTCGACGACGCCGCGGTCGGCCCGGCGCGCGCGGCGGCGGCGCGGGCGATCTTGCTCGAGCGGGTGCGCGCCGGCGACGAGCTGGCCAACCACAGCCAGCGCCACTACTACGACCTCGCGCGGCGCTCGCCGGCCGAGGTCGCGGCGGAGATCGGCGGCTGCGACGCCCGGCTGCGCGCGCTGACCGGCGCGCCGATCGTCGGCTTCCGCGCCCCCGGCTACGACCTGTCGCCGACGATGCTGGCCGAGCTGGCGGCCCGCGGCTACCGCTACGACTCGTCGATCTTCCCCGCGCCCGGCTACTACGCGGCCAAGCTGGCGGTGATGGCCGGGCTGCGGGCGCTGGGCCGCCCGTCGGGCGCGGTGGCCACCGAGCCGCGCGCGCTGGTGGCGCCGACCGCGCCGTACCGCCCGGCCATGGCGGCGCCGTGGCGCCGCGGCCAGGCGCCGGTGGTCGAGCTGCCGATCGCGGTGACGCCGTGGACGCGGGTGCCGGCGATCGGCACGTCGCTGCTCCTGGCGCCGCGGTGGTTGCGCCGGCGCTGGCTGGCGGCGATGCAGGCCCGGCCGTTCTTCAACCTCGAGCTGCACGGCATCGACCTGTGCGACGCCGAGCTCGACGGCATCCCCGGCGAGCTGGTGGCGCGGCAGCCCGACCTGCGCCGGACCGTCGCCGAGAAGGCGGCGACGCTCGACGAGATCCTCGGCCACCTGGTCGCGACCCGCCGCGTGCACACGCTGGCCGAGGTGGCCAGCCACGTGCAGCGCGCGGCGTAGTACCTTCGCGCGCGATGCGGAGGCTCGCGCTGGTCGTCGCGCTCGTCGCCATCGCGGCGCTGGCCGGCTGCGCGACCGTGCTGCCGCGGTTCGAACCGGACGTGCAGGCGGCGGTGGTGCGCGACGAGATGCGCGTGCTCGAGACCGCGCGGCTGGTGCTGTACTACCCGGCGCCGCGGCGGGCCGAGGCGGCGCGGGTGGCGGCGCGGCTCGAGGCGTGCGTGGCGAAGCTCGAGGCACAGGCGCCGGTGCACAACGGCCTGGCCCGCGCGCGCTACCACGTGGTCCTGCCCGAGGTGCCGTTCAACAACGCCTACGTGTTCCCCAAGGCGCTCGGCATCGAGGACGTCGCGGTGATCCCCACCGGCGACACGCTCGACTTCGTCACCGAGTTCGGCTTGCCGCCCGATCCCGGCATGACCGGCTGCCACGAGCTGACCCACTACGTGCACCTGCGGCAGATCGCCGGCTTCTGGCGGGTGCTCGACACGGTGTTCGGCGACGTCGCGACGCCGCAGGGCGGCTTCGATCCGTGGTTCCTCGAGGGGCTGGCCACCACCTACGAGGCGCGGCTCCTGCCTGGCGTCGGGCGCCCGCGCTGGCCGGTGTTCACCAGCATGTTCCACGCGGCCTACGCCGGCGGCGCCGGGTTGCGCGGCGACGCGCTGTCGGAGTACGGGCGGATGGCGACGCCCGGCCACCACTACCTGGTCGGCGCGATGTTCGTCGGCTGGCTGCTCGACACCTACGGCGAGGACGCGCTCTGGCGGCTGATCGGCGCGCAGGCCACGTCGGCGTCGATCGTGCTCGGCGTCGACGGGCGCTTCGACGACGTCTACGGCAAGGGCCTCGACGCGCTGGTGGCCGAGTTCCGCCGCCACGTGGCCAAGCGGTTCCCGCGGCGCGCCCGGCCGGCCGGCGAGGCGATCGTGCGCCGGCTCGGCACCGACAGCCGGTGGGCGTGGGCCCCCGACGGCTCGACCGCGATCGTCGATGAGGACGTCGATCGACCGCCGCGGCTGACCGTCCGGAACCCGGACGGATCGCGGATCGCCGAGATCAAGCTGGTCGAGATCGGGCCGCGGCCGGCGCTGGTGATGGGCGGCGCGCTGCTCACCACCGGCCTGGGCTTCACCGCCGACAGCCGGGCGCTGTACCTGACCGCGCTCGATCTCGGCGCGACCACCCAGACCACCCGGCTGTTCCGGCTCGACCTCGACGGTGACGGCCGGCTGGTCGAGGTGGCGCGCGACCTGGGCTCGGGCGGCGCGATCGCGCCCGACGGCGGCACCTACTACGCGCTGGCGAGCGACGGCGATCGCTGGAGCCTGATCGCCTACGACCTCGTGACCCGCCAGCGCCGCACGGTGTGGGCCGCGGCGCCCGGGCAGTACGCGCTGCGGGTGGCGGTGGCGCCCGACGGCCGCCAGCTCGCGGTCAGCGTGTGGGACGGCGCGCGGTGGGCGATCTGGCTGGTCGACGCCGCCAGCGGCGCGCGGCTGGCGGAGCTCACCGGCGCCGCCGGCGGCCCGGTCTACGACGCGGCGTTCACGCCCGACGGCCGGGTGGTGTTCCTCGACGACGTCGACGGCCGGTTCCAGGTGGTGGTGGCCAGCGGCGCCGGCGCCCGCGCGGTCGTCACCGACGCGCCCTACGGCGCGCTCGAGCCGCGGGTCCGCGGCGATCGCCTGCGGTTCCTGGCCCGCGACGGCTGGCGCTCGACCCTCGACGAGGTGGCGCTGCCGCCGGCCGACGCCCCGGCCCTGCTGCCGCCTGCCGCGGCCGCGCCGCCGCCGCCGTTCACGCCGATCGATCCGCCGGCGCGGGTGGTCGCGGACCGCGCGTACTCGCGGCTCGACGGCCTGCTGGTGCCGCGGCTGCGCGCGCCGACGCTCCTGGCCACCACCGGCTCGACCGCGGTCGGCGTCGCGCTGGCCGGCGGCGACCGCCTGGGTTACCTGCGCTGGGGCGGCGCGGCGTACGTCGACACCGCGACCCGGCAGGTCAGCGGCGCGCTGACGATCGTCGAGGCCAGCCTGGCGCCGTGGCAGGTGGTGGCCAGCGGCCAGCGGCTGGCCTACCGCGAGGCGATCGAGGTCGATCCGATGACGACCCGGAGCGAGCGCCACGACGATCGCGGCGTCGCGCTGACGGTCGGCCGCAGCTGGCGCGCCGGGCCGTGGCTGTGGTTGACCGCGCTGGGCGAGGACCGCCGGGTCGACGACGCGCGCGCCGGCGGCGTCGGTGGCCAGGTCGCGGTCGGGACCACCGGCGCCGAGCGGACGGTCGTCGGTGGCGTCCGGCGCAGGGTCACGCTGGCCGCCGACCTGACGATGATGCGCTGGTTGCGCGACGACTTCCCGGGCGATCCGCCGGGGCACCGCGTGATGGTGGGCGCCCGGCTGGACGCCACCGCGCCGCTGGGTCGCCGGCTGGCGATCGATCTCGACCTGCGGGCCCGCGCCGCCGAGGACGGCTTCCAGCTGGGCGGCGTCGAGCCGGCGACGGCGCTGTGGGCGCGGCCGACGCCCGACGACGACGCGGCGATCCGGACCCCGGCGGCGATCGCCGCGATCGAGCGGGTGCGCGGCTTCGAGGCGCTGGGCGGTCGCACCGACGTCGCGCTGATCGGCGAGCTGGCGTGGCGCTACCCGCTGGTGATCGATCGCGGCATCACCCACCTCGGCTTCTTGCCGGCCACGTTCGTGCGCCAGCTCGACCTCGAGCTGTTCGGCAGCGCGGTCAGCGACCTGCGCGACTGGGGCTACGCCGGGGGTGGGGCGCTGACCCTGCGCCTGGCGCTGTTCCGGGCGCCGCTGGCGCTGCGCTATCAGGCGTCGCGGACCTGGCTCGACGACCGCTGGTCGACGACGCAGGTGCTGACGCTGGGCGCGGATCTATAGCCGTCGCCGCCGGCGCAAGCCGAGCGCGGCGAGCAGCGCGGGCCCGAGCCAGCCGGCCCGGCCGCCGCCGCCGCTCGAGCAGCAGCCGCCGGCGTCGTCGTCGGCCGGCGTCACCGTCACCACCATCGCGATCGAGCCGGCGTGCTCGGCGCCGATCGCCAGCGTGAAGCTCTCGGTCATCTCGGTGGCGGCGTCGACCGCGGGCGCGATCGCGGTGAACGTGAACTGCCGCACCTGATCGGGCGCGGTCGCGACCTCGGCCAGCGCGACGCGATCGGGCGCCAGCCAGCCCGGCCCGACGAACTGGCTGGCCCGGCCCAGCGGCTCGGCGGTGACCAGCGCGGCGTCGGCCGGCCAGGGCGCGGTGCCGGTGTTGCGCACGGTGATCTCGACGGTGAACGTCGCGCCGCTGGCGACGGTGCGGGGCGCCACGATCGATTCGACGCCGACCGCGAGCGCCGCGGTCGCGCAGCTCGGGCCCAGGGCGAAGCCCTCGGCCGGCGCCATCGCCAGCGCCATCGCGGTCATCGGTCCGTAGGCGCCGTCCTCGTCGATCAACGCCGCCGGCTGGTTGCGGTTCCACAGCCGCTGGAACGCCAGCACGTCGGTGCCGCGCAGGTCGGGCGACGCCAGGTGATCGAAGTGGACGTCGTCGCCGGGCACGTCGTGGGCCCAGCCGTGATCGCCGAGGATCGTCACCCACGCGCTCCAGTTGCCGACGTCGATCGCCCGCCCGCTCTCGTGGTTCGAGCCGCCGGGCGCGGCCGCCACCGGGATGCCGCAGCGGCCGAGCTGGTACCAGCGGTAGAGGAGGTACTGCTGCGCGACCGTGCGGTACGCCGAGGTCAGCTCGAGCGGCGTGCCGCCGCCGGCCGCGACCGCCGCCAGCAGATCGGCGCGGCCGACCTCGCTGGCGTACGGCAGCACCGCGCCGCCGGTGAACACCAGGCCGTTGCCCTCGGGGAAGGTCACCAGCTGGCCGGGCGCCATGCAGCCGACCTCGCCGGCGATCTGCCGCGACAGCTCGAGCACGACCGCGGTCGAGCACGACGTGGTCTCGTAGTCACCGACGGTGGCGGCCGCCGCGTGCTCGCCCAGCGCGGGCGGATCGGCGCACGCGCCGACGACGATCGACAGGCACGACAGGGCGGTGATGCGCATCGGGGCGCGCGATGCAAGCACTCGCGTGATCGTACCGCGTCCGGATCACCACGATCCATCTGATCAGTGTCGAGGCGCCGCGGTTTTGTTGTCCCGGCGATCGGAGCCTGTTACCGGATGTTGGGCATGTCGCCACCGCTTCCGCTACCGAGGGCCGGCAGCGCGCCGCAGGGCGCGCCCCAGCCGTGCGTGCCGGTCGCCACCCTCGCCGTCGCGACGGTGTGGGTCGACGGCGACGAGCTCGAGATCGCGGCGATCCGGCTCGACTTCGACTACGACGGCGCGGTGATCCGCGCCGGCACCCGCGCCGCCGCCACCCCGCGGATCCGCCGCGACGGCGCCGCCGAGGTCGGCGCCCGCCGCGTGCTCGAGGGCCTGGGCGCGATCGATCTGTCGTGCCTCGACGACTGCGACACCGGCGGCGCGGTCGACTACGCGGTGCGCCTCGATCGCGACGTCCACGCGCTGTGCGGCTTCTCGGCCTACGCGCTGCCGCAGCTGACCGGCCTGGGCTGGCGGGTCGCGGTCGCGCCCGACTACCCGTGGCAGACCGTCGCCACCGAGGTGCCGCTGGCGGCCACCGTCGAGTCGGACCCCGAGCGCCCCGACTGGTTCAGCCTCGAGCTGGGCATCGACGTCGACGGCCACCGCGTCGACCTGCTGCCGGCCTTGCTCAACATCCTCGACAGCACCTCGAGCCTCGACCAGCTGGCGCGCACGCCGCGCCGCTGCATCGCGGTGCCGGTCGGCGACAAGCGCTACCTGCCGGTGCCCCCGGAGCGGCTGCGGTTGCTGCTGGCGGTGCTGCGCGAGATGTACCGCGACAAGGGCGGCAAGCTGGGCGCGCCGATCGCCCGCGCCACCGCGCTGGCCGAGCTGGGCGCGGCGCTGCACGACACCGGCCGCCCGGTGCGCTGGGCCGGCGACACCAGCGTCCGCGATCGCGGGTACGATCTGGCGCTCGGGCCCAAGCCGACCGCGCCGGTGATCGCCGCCGGGCTGGCCGCGACCCTGCGCGGCTACCAGGAGGACGGCGTGCGCTGGCTGCAGCACCTGCGGGCGTGCGCGACCGGCGGCATCCTCGCCGACGACATGGGCCTGGGCAAGACGCTGCAGACGATCGCCCACGTGCTGCTCGAGAAGGAGGCCGGCCGCCTCACCCAGCCGATCTTGATCGTCACGCTGACCAGCCTGGTCGGCAACTGGCAGCGCGAGTTCGCGAAGTTCGCGCCCGGGCTGTCGGTGATCCCGCTGCACGGCCCCGGGCGCCACGACCGGCTCGCCGAGCTGGCCAAGCACGACGTCGCGATCACCACCTACCCGCTGGTGTGGCGCGACAAGGAGGCGCTGGCCGCGCACCGCTTCCACACCGTCGTGCTCGACGAGGCCCACGCGGTCAAGAACCCCGACGGGCTGGCCCACGAGGCGATCCGCGGGCTCGAGGCCGACAACCGGCTGGCGCTGTCGGGCACGCCGATCGAGAACCACCTCGGCGAGCTGTGGGCGCTGTTCGACCTCGTCAACCCCGGCATGCTCGGCACCGCCGAGGAGTTCAAGACCAGCTTCCGGGTGCCGATCGAGTTGCACGGCGAGGGCCGCCGGCTCGAGGCGCTGCGCGAGCGGGTGCGGCCGTACCTGATGCGCCGGACCAAGGAGGCGGTGGCCAAGGAGCTGCCGCCCAAGACCGAGATCGTCCGCGCGATCGATCTGTCGGGCGCGCAGCGCGAGCTGTACGAGGGCCTGCGCATGGCCGCCCACGCCGAGGTCCGCCAGCAGATCCGCGAGCGCGGCATCGGCGGCTCGCAGATCGCGATCCTCGACGCGCTGCTCAAGCTGCGCCAGGTGTGCTGCGACCCGCGGCTGGTCGGCGTCGACGCCGCCCGCGGCGTCACCGACTCGGCGAAGTACACGATGCTGCTCGAGCTGATCCAGACCCAGCTCGGCGCCGGCCGCCGGATCCTGGTGTTCTCGCAGTTCGCGCGCATGCTGGCGCTGATCAGCGAGGGCCTGCTCGGCCACGGCATCGGCCACGTCACGCTGACCGGCGCCACGCCCGATCGCCAGAAGCCGATCGACGCGTTCGAGAAGGGCCGCGCCGACGTGTTCTTGATCAGCCTGAAGGCCGGCGGCGCCGGCCTGAACCTGACGTCGGCCGACACGGTGATCCACTACGACCCGTGGTGGAACCCGGCGGTGCAGGCCCAGGCCACCGATCGCGCGTACCGCATCGGCCAGCAGAAGCCGGTGTTCGCGTTCAGCCTGATCGCGGCCGGCTCGGTCGAGGAGCGCATGCTGCGGCTGCAGCGCAAGAAGAAGAAGCTGGCCGACGCGATCTTCGCCGACGGTGGCTCGGCGGCTGCGGGACTTTCGGAGCACGACATCGACGACCTGCTCGCGCCGCTGGGCTGAGCCGACGTCGCGCGACCTGCGCCCACACGTCGACGCAGCGCTTGCGTGGATCGCGGGATCGCTGCGCGCGGCATGCTGACGCGGGCGACGTCAGCGGCCTCACCGATCCTTGTCGCGGTGTGCCGTCGTGCGCAGGCTAGTCGTGATGGGCGAACTGGCTTGGACGCCGCCGCCGCGGTTCGACGACCTGGAGATCCTCCGGCCGCTCGGCGCCGGCGGCATGGGGTCGGTGTACCTGGCGCGCGAGGCCCACCTCGATCGCCTGGTCGCGGTGAAGTTCGTCGCCGCCGACACCCGCGATCCCCACGGCGTCGCGCGCTTCCACGTCGAGGCCCGCGCCCTGGCCCGGCTGCAACACCCCAACGTCGTGGCGGTCTATCGCCTGGGCGAGGTCGACGGCCGCCCCTACCTCGCCTACGAGTACGTCGACGGCCAGCGCGTCGATCGCCTGCACCCGCCGCTGAGCTGGCCCGAGGTGCTGTCGATCATCCTCGGCGTCGCCCGCGGCCTGGCCGCCGCCCACGCCGCCGGCGTGCTGCACCGCGATCTCAAGCCCGCCAACCTGATGCGCGCCCCGGGCGGCGAGGTGAAGATCCTCGACTTCGGCCTGGCGCGGATCTTCGATCCCGCGGCCGGCCAGGCGGCCCCTGAGGAGCACGACCCGTTCGTGCTGCCGCCCCTGGCCAACACCTCGGCCACCTGGGACGCCTCGTCCACGTCGTCGGGGCGCCTGACCTCGCACGGCAGCCTGGTCGGGACGCCGCTGTACCTCGCGCCCGAGCTGTGGGAGGGCGCCGCGCCGACGCCGCGGGTCGACCTGTACGCGCTCGGGCTGATCGCCTACGAGCTGCTGCTCGGCTACCACCCGCGCGAGCAGCTGGGCGGCCTCGAGCTAGCCCAGCAGGTGCGCGATCACGATCTGCCGCGGCTGTCCGAGGAGGTGCCCAACGCGCCGCGGCCGCTGACCGAGCTGATCGATCGGCTGGTGGCGCGCGATCCGTCGGCCCGCCCGCCGTCGGCCCAGGTGGTCCGCGACGAGCTCGAGGTGCTGCGCGCGCTGTACCGGCCGCTGGTCGGTGGCGAGTTCGCCGGCGCCGCGGTGGTGGTCGCCGACTCGTTCGAGCGCATCGGCCAGCACACGCTGGCGATGGTCGAGGACTTCTACCGCCGCTGGGTCGCGCTCGAGCCCGCGGTGACGCCGCTGTTCCAGCACGCGGCGGCGACCCAGCCACGGATGCTGGCGGTCGCGCTCAAGCTGGCGGTCGAGCACCTGCGCGACCCGGTGGCGCTGGTGGCGTTCCTCGAGGATCTCGGGCGGCGCCACCACGGCAAGGGCGTCACGGCCGCGCACTTCACGTCGATGAGCGAGGCGCTGATCGAGACGCTCGCCGCCGCCGATCCCGGCTGGAACGACGAGGTGCGCCGCGGCTGGACGATTGCATGGAACGGGGTGGCCCAGGTGATGCGGCGGGCGGTGTCGACCGAGGCCGCGACCGCGCCCGGCCGCGCCGAGCACTGGCGCTGGGTGCTGCCGCCCGAGGTGCCGTTGACGCGCTGGCAGGCGACGCCCGACGGCGACGTCGCGTGGCAGGAGGTGGGCGGCGGCCCGACCGACGTGATCGTGCTCGGCGAGTGGGTCACCGACATCGAGGCGTGGTGGCGCCACCCGCGGGTCGCCGGGTTCTTGCTCGGCCTGGCCACCGGCCACCGGCTGCTGCTGTTCGATCGCCGCGGCACCGGCTGCTCGACGCGGATGGTGCCGCCGACGCTCGACGCCCACGTCGAGGACGTGCGCACCGTGATGAACGCGGCCGGCGCCGATCGCCCGGTGGTGGTGGCGTTCGGCGACGCCGGCGCGGCGGCCACGGTGCTGGCGGCGATGCACCCGCGACGGGTGCGGGCGCTGGTGCTGGTCGGCGCCGGCGCCGGGGTCCGGCCGGAGCCCGGGCTCGCCGAGGAGCTGCGGGCCGGGTGGGGCGGCGCGGTGCGGATCAACGCGCTGGCGCCGAGCCTCGCCGCCGATCCCGACTACCGCCACTGGTGGGCGGCGATGCTGCGCGGCGCGGCCACTCCGACCTGCGCGATCGCGCTCGATCGCTCGACCCGCGGGCTCGACGCGTCGGCGCTGCTCGGCGCGGTGCGGGTGCCGACGCTGGTGGTCCACCGCAGCGACGACGCGGTGTGCCCGGCCGACGCCGCGCGCCGGCTCGCCGCCGGCATCCTCGGCGCGCGTCGGGTCGAGCTGGCCGGGCGCGACCACGCGCCGTGGGCCGGCGACGGCGACGAGATGCTCGCGGTGATCCGCGACTTCATCGACGACCTGCCGACCGACGTGGTGTCGACCACCGCCGGCGCCGCGGTGCTCGCGGTGCAGGCCGGCCCCGGCGTCGATCCCGAGCGCTGGCGGGCCCGGGTGGCGACCGAGAGCGCGCGCCACGGCGGCGTCGCGATCGATCCGGTCGCCGGCGCGCTGGCGGTGAAGCTGTTCGATCGGCCGGCCCGGGCGCTGGCGTGCGGGCTGGCGCTGCGGAGCGTCGCCGACGGCGCGATCGCGATCGGCGTCGACGTGGGCCCGGTCGACGTGGGCCCGGTGGCCGGCGGCCACGCGGTCATCGGCGCGACGGGGCTGGCGGCGGCGGCCCGGCCCGGGCAGCTGGTCGCCTCGAGCGCGGTCTACCACCTGCTGGGCGACGCGGCGCGCGCGCAGCTCGAGCCGTTGGTGGTCGGCGGAGATCGCGCCTACGTCGCGCGCCCGCACGGCGGCGGCGGCGGCGGCGGCGTCACCAGCGCGCCAGCTCGACGGACAGCGCCGCCGTGACCCCGACCCCGCCGTCGAGGTCACCGAGGTCGGCCAGCCACGCCGCGATCCGCAGATCGACCTGGCGGTAGGCGACGCCGCCGCCGAGCGCCGCGGCGAACCCCAGCGCGCTGTCGTGATCGCCGACGCCGGCGATCGTGACCGTGGTGCGGGTGGCGTTGACGCCGACCTCGCCGAACGCGAACCCCCGGGCCCGGCCGCGGCGGGCGACCTGGTAGCGGGCGCCGCCAACCACCGGGGCCTCGAGCACGCGGGTCGTGACGCCGTCGGTGGTGACCGCGGCGTGGGGGATGACCGCGACCCGAGCCGTGATCTCGACGCCCGGCGCCACCTGCACCCCGACGGCCAGCTCGCCGCCCAGCCCCGGCCCCGCGACCCGGTCCCAGGTGGCGAACGGCGCGACCCCGTCGACGCCCAGGCGCAGCCGCCGCGGCGGGTCGGCGTGGGCCGGGCCCGCCAGCGCCAGCGCCGCGGCGATCGTGGACAGGGCGCGCATGGGCCGCCGAGGAATCTCCGCGCAACGGCGCCGGTTGTCGAGTCGATCGCCGGTCAACCGATCGGCGCGCTGTGGCATCCTGCTCGGGCGTGCCCGAGCCGGGCGCGGCCGGTCATGCCCCCTCCTGCGACCTCCACCCACGACGCCCTCGCGCTCGACCGCACCCCGACGCTCGGGCCGCGGACCGAGCTGGGGGCCTCGTCCATCGCCGGCGCGCCCGAGGGCCCGACCCTGGCCGGCGAGCCGCGGGAGGACGATCGCTACGAGCTCCTGGCCGAGCACGGCCGCGGCGGGCTGGGCCGGGTCATGCGGGCCCGGGACCGGCGGCTGGGGCGCCTGGTCGCGGTCAAGGAGCTGTTGCGCACCTCGAGCCTGGCCCAGCAGCTGTTCGTCCGCGAGGCGATGATCACCGCGCGGCTCGAGCACCCCGGGATCGTGCCGGTGCACGAGGCCGGACGGTGGGCCAACGGCGATCCGTACTACGTCATGAAGCTGGTCTCGGGCCGGACCCTCAAGGAGGTCATGGCCGAGGCGCGCACCCTGGGCGAGCGCCTGGCGCTGCTGCCGCACCTGATCGCCGTCGCCGAGGCGGTGGGCTACGCGCACAGCGAGCAGGTGGTGCACCGCGATCTCAAGCCGACCAACGTGCTGGTCGGCGAGTTCGGCGAGACGGTCGTGATCGACTGGGGGCTGGCCCGCGACCTGCGCGCGATCGACGCGGTGCCGCTCGAGGCGCTGGGCCCCGCCGGCAGCCCGCCGGGCAACGGCCCGACGGTCACCGGCCGCGTCATCGGCACGCCGCAGTACATGTCGCCCGAGCAGGCCCGCGGCGAGCCGGTCGGCCCGGCCGGCGACGTCTACGCGCTCGGCGCGATGCTCTACGAGCTGCTGGCCGGGCACCCGCCGGTCGAGGGCGACTCGGTCAAGAGCCTGCTCGATCAGGTCCACGCCGGGCCGCCGCGGGCGCTGGCGCAGGCGGCGCCCGAGGTGCCGCAGGATCTCGACGCGGTGGTGGCCAAGGCGATGGCGCGCGCGCCGCGCGATCGCTACCCGACGGCGCGCGAGCTGGCGGCCGACCTCAAGCGGTTCCAGACCGGGCAGCTGGTCACCGCGCAGCGCTACGGCCGCTGGCGCCTGCTGCGGCGGTGGATCGTGCGCAACCGCGGCTACGTCGCGATGGCCAGCCTGGCCGGCGTGACGATCGCGGTGGTCGCGATCGCGATGCTGATGCGGGTGTTCGACGAGCGCCGGGTCGCCGAGGCCCGCCGCGCCGAGGCCGAGGTGGCGCGGGCCGCCGCCGAGCACGGCGAGCACGAGCTGATCGTCGCGCAGGCGCGCGCGGCCCTGGCCAGCGATCCCACCGGCACGCTGGCCTGGCTCAAGCGCTACCCGATCGACGCCGCCCGCGCCGCGCCGATCCGCTCGCTGATCGACGAGGCCGAGGCCGCGGGCGTGGCGCGCCACGTCTGGCCGATGGGCGATCGCAAGCACGGCCTCGTGCTGGCGAGCGACGGCGCCCGCGTCGCGCTCGGCGAGGCCGACGGCCGGGTGCGGATCTACGACGCCGGCAGCGGCGCGGTGCGGCTCGTGGGCGGCGAGGGCCCGCCGGTGACCGCGGTCGCGGCCCGGGCCGGCACCGCCGAGCTGTTCGTCGCCGACGCCCGCGGCGCGCTGGCGGTGGTCGACACCACCAGCGGCCTGCGCCGGCCGCTGGGCACGGTGGGCGCGACGGTCGACGAGCTGGTCGGCGTGCGCTCCGGCGCGCTCCTGGTCCACACCGCCGACGGCTGGCTGCGCTGGATCGACGGCGGCGCGCCGCGGCCGCTGTTCCCGGCCGGCCGCAAGAACGATCACCTGACCGAGGCGTTCGATCGCGCGACCGGCGAGGTCCGGGTCGGCCACGGCATCGACGGCGGCGTGCGGGTGTGGCGGGGCGACCAGCCGGCGGCGCAGGTCGCGGTGGTGCCCGGCATCCCCCACGCGCTGGCGGTGACCGCCGACGGCGCGCGGGCGCTGGTCGCGACCACCGCCGCGGTCTACCGGGTCGAGCTGGCCACCGGCGACGTCAAGCCGGTGCTCGCGCTGACCGCCGAGGTCAACCAGATCGCGATCGACGCCAACGATCGGCGCGCGGCGCTGGTCGGCAAGGGCAACGACGTCTACCTGATCGATCTCGCGACCGGCGCGGTCGACGTCAAGCGCGGCCACGTCGACGGCGTCTACATGGCGGCGTTCGATCGGCGCGGCGAGCGGCTGGTCACCGCCGGCGACGAGGGCACCGTGCGGGTGTGGGACCTCGGCACCGGCGACGTGCGCGAGCTGCGCGGGCACAAGGACGACGTCCTGACCGTGGCGATCTCCGACGACGGCCACACCGTGCTGTCGACCAGCTACGACGACACGATGCGGCTGTGGCGGATCGACGATCGCCGCACCACCGTGGTCGGGCACCTCGACGACATCCGCATGATGGCGGTGATCGGCCGCGACCTGGTGCGGGTGCTGTCGTTCGGCGCGCAGGCCCGGGTGGTCGACGTCGATCTCGCCACCCGCGCCTCCACCGAGCGGGTCGCGGCGGCGGTCGCGTCGCCGACCCAGGCCTGGCTGTCGCCCGACGGCCGCACCGCGCTGTTCCGCCAGCGCCCGACCCAGGCGCTCTTGTGGCGCGACGGCGTCGTCCGCGAGCTGCGCTCGGGCGCCGGCATCGTCTCGTCCAAGGCCACGCGCGACGGCAAGGTCGTGATCAACGTCGACGAGTCGGGCGTGGTGTCGCGGCAGGACGAGCAGGGCAGCACGGTCTTGACCCAGGCGGTGCCGGGCGCGACCGCGGTGGCCTCGGTCGACGGCGCCACCGTGCTGGTCCGCGATCGGGTCGGGTTCCGCGTCCTCGATCTGGCCACCGGCGCCGAGCGCGCGGCGCTGACCCGCGCCGAGCTCGGCCTGACCGAGATGGCGCTGGCGGTGTTCATCCCCGACGATCCGCGCATCGCGATCACCGGCAACCCCGACGCCGACGTCGGCATGCGGCTGTGGGATCCCGCCACCGGCACGCTGGTGCCGCTGGCGCAGTCGCGCTACGCGCACCCCGCGGTCGAGGTGTCGCCCGACGGCCGCTGGCTGTCGACCGGCGTCGAGAGCCGCGACCTGCGGCTGTGGGACACCCGCACCGGCGAGGTGCGGACGACGCTGCACGGCCACCGCGACGGCGTCTTCGCGCAGGCGTTCTCGCCCGACGGCGCGCGGCTGGCGACGGCCAGCTACGATCGCACGGTACGCATCTGGGACCTCGCCACCGGCGACAGCCGCGTGCTGTCGGGTCACGTCGGGCCGGTGTGGGCGGTGGCGTGGATGGGCGACGAGGACGTCGTCACCGCGTCGGCCGACGGCACCGTGCGCCGGTGGGCGGTGCCGCCGCAGCCGCTGGCCGACGCCGCCGAGCTGCGCCGCCGGTTGGCCGCGCTGACCGCGGTCGAGATCGACGACGGCCACCGGCCGCGCTCGCCGCTGCCGCGATCGTGAGCGACGCGTCGGCCGCCTACTGGACGGCGACCGCGACCGCGCCGCCCAAGGTCGCGGACATCGCGGTGGTGCCGCTCGCGCAGGTGACCCGCACCGGCAGCGTGCCGGTCAGGGTCAGCGCGTAGCCGGCGGGGTCGGCGCCGCCGGCGCAGTAGCCGTCGAAGCGCGCAGTGCCGGCGGGCGCCAGCGTCGGATCGATCGCCGCGGTGCAGCCGGCGGACAAGCTCGCCGACGCGTCGATCACCTGCACCCGATCCTCGGCCAGCGGCGGCACCCGGCTCGGCGCCAGCGGCGCGGCCTCGGCGCCCAGCAGATCGGGGCGGGGCAGGCACAGCGTCAGCGCCGCGGCGCCAGCGACCTGCGTGCCGTGCACCGACACGCTGATGACGCCGCTGCCGGCGATCGTGCAGTCGTTGTTGACCGACGCGGTGAAGCCGCCGTAGGTGATGGTCTCGCTGCCGATCGTCAAGGTCACGCCCGAGGCGCCGACCGCGCCGGGGCCGCAGGTGGCGTCGTCGCTGCAGCCGGCCGCGGCCAGCGCGCCGACCGCGAGCAACCGCGCGGCGAGGCGCTCAATACTCGAACGGGATGGTGAGGGCGGCATGGGCGATGATGGCGTTGCCGAAGGCGGCGCTCTGGACGTAATACTCGATCATCGCCTCGCCGCGCAGCGCCTCCCAGCGGCCTTCGAGGCCGAGGGTGGCGCCGGTCACGACCAGCTTGGCCGCGAGGTCGTGGGTGGTCAGGCGGGCGAGCTTGGGATCGTCGCTGACGTAGGCGTCGGCGGCGGTGTAGGTCGCGCGCCAGAAGTCGGCGGCGCGCTGGCGGTGGTAGCGGTAGCTCAGGCCGAACGTGACGGTGTCGCCGACGTCCTGGATCACCCGGGCCTCGGGGGTGTGGGCCAGGATGCCCCAGTCGTCGCGGTACAGCCGGTACGCGCCGACCACCGTCGTCGACGTGCGCGGCAGGTAGCGGCGCAGCATCGCCGCGGCGGCGTGGCGCGCGCGGGTCGTCGGGTGGCGCTCGGGCATCAGCCCGCCGGCGACGACCACGCGGCGGTACGGGTTCTGCTGGTAGCCGTCGAGGTAGCTGAGGTCGTAGACCAAGGAGGCGACGGTGTTCTCGTCGAGCAGCTGCGCCACCGACGCCGCGACCAGGTAGCTGGACAGCGTGCCGGTGATCCGGCCCATGTCGCCGGCGCCGGCGTTGGACACGTCGTCGTGGCCGGCGCCGAGCGTGAGCCCGAGCGTGAGGTTCTTGTCGAAGGCCTCGGCCTGGGCGCGCAGCGTGCCGAACGCCGACTTGTAGTCGGGCTCGCTCGAGTAGCGCGCGCTGCCGCCCACCGTGTAGTCGCCGACCACGTGGGCGTAGCCGGCGCCGGCCTCGACCCGCTTCTCGTCGAACGCCACCACCGACGCCGACGAGATCGAGTCGACCAGGAGGTGAGCGTCGAGGGAGCCGGCCTCGCCGACGTCGAAGCGGCCGTCGAGCATCGGCTGCTCGACCCGGGTGGCGCGCTCCTTGTAGTACGCCCCCCGCACGGTCAGCTCGCCGTCGGCGCGCGCGGTCGCGACCGCCGCCACCGCGACGGCCAGCGCCGCGCCGATGCCCAGGCCCCGCATCAGTTGCACCCGCAGCCGCCGCCCGGTTCGCCGGTGCCGCCGTCGGCGCCCTCGCGGGCCCCGGTCTTGTGCTGCGTGAACCGGGCCTCGCCGGGGTCGCGATCGGCGGTCATCGATCGCCGGGCCAGGTTCTGGCGCTCGTGCGGGCGGACCATGGCGCAGCCCGAGAGGAGTGTGATGGCGAGCACGACGACGAGGCGACAGCGCGACACGGCGCGCATCGTACCCGGAATCGTCGGCGGGCGCCCGATCGCGGCGCGACGCGCCGGCGGCGAGTTGTCGCGCGCCGGTCGTGATACTAACGGAGGCGGTGGGGCGCCCCTCGGAGCGAATCGCAGCAGTCGTGGCCGCCGGCCTGCTCGGGCTCGGCGGCTGCGGCCCGTCGACCCGCGGGCCGACGCCACCGACGCACCCCGAGGCGCGCGGCGGCAAGGAGGATCTCGCGATCGAGCTGCCCGAGGTCGAACTCGCCGGCGTGCGCTTCGAGCCGGAGGCGATCGTCGCGCCGTCGATGCTGCTGGTGCACGGCACCCGCGCCGGCTCGCTCGATCGGCTGCGGGCCACCTGGACCCGCACCCGCGGCGATCGCCGGGCGTCGGCCGCCAAGCGCGCGCTCGACGGCCAGCTCCTGGCGACCGCGCTGTTCGAGGCCGCGCGCACCGACGTCGCGCGCCGCGACGCGCTGCTGGCCGAGGCCGCCGCGGTGGTGGCCGCGATCCGCGCCGCGACCCCGGGCGCCACCGACGAGACGTCGCTGGTGATGGGCGCGGCGCTGGCCTTCGCGCTCGGCGACGCGGCCGCCGCCGAGCCGTACCTGGTCGAGCTGAGCCAGCGCTTCGCCGATCGGCCGGGCGGCGTGATGGCGCGGACCCAGCTGGCCTTCGCGCGCCTGCGCGACGGCGGCGACGCGATCGCCGCCGCGCTCCTGGCCGGGGCGACGCCAGCCGCCACGGCGCCGGAGCTAGCCTACGTGATCGCCTGGACCCGGTTCCGCGCCGGCGACGGCCCCGGCGCCGCGGCGGCGATCACGCTGGCGGCCCAGGGCTGGACCGTCGCCGCGACGCTGCCGGCGCTCGAGCGCGACTTCGTCGTGATGCACGCCCGCAGCGGCCTGCCGCTGGCCACCGCGCTCGACGCGGTCGCCGCGGTGACCGGCGACGCGCCGCGCCGCCACGCGCTCCTGTTCCAGCTCGCCACCGCCTACGGCTTCGCCGGCCGCCCCGACGAGGCCCGGGCCGCGCTCGACGCCGCGGTGGCCGCGCTGCCGGCGCCGCCGACCGAGCTGTTGCCGTCGATCCGGCTGCTGCAGGCCGAGTCCGTGCGCCGCGCCGGCCGCGTCGACGAGCTCGGCGCCGCGTGGCGCGCGGCGGTGGCGGCGATGGCCGCGTGCGGCGCCTGCGGCGCCGACGACCGCCGCGCGATCGGCGACGGCCTGGCCGCGCGCGCCGTCGAGGCCCACACCGTCTTCGCCACCGCCGGCGACGGTCGCTTCCGCCGCGCCGCCGAAGAGCTGTACCGGCAGTTCGCGGCGTTGCCCGACGGCGCGGCCCGCCCCGATCACCAGGCGATGGCGCAGTACGCGGCCGACTTCGCGCAGGTGCGCGCGCCCGCCGACGGCGCGCAGTACAAGGACGCGATCGCGGTGCCGATGGCGCTGCGGCAGCAAGAGGTGCTGGCCTGCTACGAGGCCACGCTGCAGGGCCAGCCCGGCGTCAGCGGCGCGCTGGCGGTGACGCTCGAGATCGATCAGCAGGGCGCGGTGCGCGGCGTCGCCACCGATCCGCCGCGCGGCGCCGAGGGCCTGGCCCAGGTGGCCGAGTGCGTCGACGCGCGGGCCCGGGCCTGGCAGCTCCCGGCGCGGGTGCGCCCCGGCACCGCCCGGGTCACCGCCCGCTACGTGCTCGGCGCCAGGCCGTGATCGTCGGCGCGCCCGCGTCGGAGCGCGCCGTGGTCGACCAGGAAGCGGCGGGCCAGCGCGACGCGATGGCCGTGGCTGGCGTCGATCGTGTGGGCCAGCGGATCGCCGGCGTGATCGAGGAACGCGTGCAGCGCGCGGGCGCAGGTCGCGGGATCGCCGGCGCGGTGCGCGGCGGCGGCGAGGTTCCAGTGGTGCAGCGGCCAGGCCGGCTCGAGCCACGCGGCGCGGGTCAGCGCCGCCACCGCCGCCGGGAAGTCGCCGAGGCGGAACCGGCACAGCCCGAGGTGGGCCTGGGCGTCGGGATCGTCGGGTGACAGCGCGACGCAGCGCTCGAGCAGCGGCCGGGCCCGCTCGGGCGCGCCGCCGGCCAGCAGATCGATCGCCCGGCCCAGCAGCGCGGCGCGATCGCGATCGGTGCCGACCGCGAGGTGGCTGTCGGCGAGCCCGAGCAGGTCGCGGCCGAGGTAGTACGGCGACGGCAGCGACTTGCCGCTGGTCACCGCGCAGCGCGCCGCCGCCGCGATCAGGCGCTGGGCCGCGGTCGCGGTCAGCGCGAACCGCTGGTAGCCGTCGGCGACCAGCGGCGCGACGATCGCCTCGCGCACCTCGCGCGGCGTCGTGTCGTCGGCGTAGCGCACCGAGTCGAGCTGCCCGTCGGCGCCGCACAGCACCGCCAGCGAGCGCCAGCGCGACTCGCCGGTGACCCGCCGCGCCACCGCGATCACCACCCGCCCGTCGGGGTGGCGCAGCCCGGCCAGCAGCGCCGGGCGGCCCAGCGCCCGGGCCGGGCGCCGCGGGCGATCGGCGGGCGTCGCCATCCGCAGCGGCGCGGTCACGCGCGACAGCTCGCCGCGCGCGTTGACGTCGAGATCGACCCGCGCCGCCAGCTCGTCGCCCAGCGCGCACGCGCGATCGGGATCGGCCTCGGAGAACGCCTCGACGAACTCGACCAGCTCGTCGGGCGCCAGCCGCGACACCAGCAGGTCGGCGGCGCTGGCGATCTCGGCCGGCGACACCAGCTGGTGCGCGAAGCGCGCCAGCGACTGCTGGTGCATCTGGTGCGGATCGTCGAAGCGGCCGGCGGTGGCCTCGTCGCCCAGCTCGGCCAGCAGCGCCAGCGCCGCCAGCGTGGCCTCGTCGTGGCCGGCGCGGCCCGCGAACTCGCGCAGCGCGATCCGGACCCGCTCGTCGGCGACCTGGGCTACCGCGCGCAGCAGGTCCAGCGCCCAGGCCCGCCGCGGCGGCGGGCCGGGCAGCTCGCGGACGCACAGCGGCACCACCGTCGCGCCCAGCGACCGGGCGATCGCGCGCAGGCTCGCCTCCTCGACGCGGGTGCGCGGCGCCGCGAAGCTGGCGCGCACCCGGTGGAGGTCGATCCACGACCGCGAGATCCCGTCGGACCCAGACACGCTTCCACGGTACGGGGAGGGATCGATCCGGTCAACCGGGGGGATCCGGACCGCCCCCCGTGCCCGTGCCCGTGCCGGGGGGATCGGCTATCGCAGCGTGACGCGGGTGAGATCGGGGGCCCGGTGGGCGGGGCGATCCCAGTCGCGGTGGCCGAGGACCTGGCCGTCGGAGCGCACGCGATCGATGGCGTCGAGATCGAGGCGGGCAAGCACGGTGGCGGGCCGATCGAGGGGGCCGATCGCGACGACGCCGTCGTCGGGGAGGCCGCGATCGGGCGGGGCGTAGATGGCGGCGGCGCCGTGGTTGTCGTCGACGGCGGGCGACCAGGGGGCCAGGCCGACGGTGGGCGCCTGGACGACGTAGCACTGGTTCTCGAGCGCGCGCGCCTGGCAGGCGATGCGCACGCGCCAGTAGCCGGCCAGCGCGTCGGTGCAGCTCGGCACCAGGATCAGCCGGGCGCCGGCGTCGACCATCCGCCGCACCAGCAGCGGGAACTCGGCGTCGTAGCAGATCGCGACGCCGAGGGGGCCGAACGCGGTGTCGACCACCGTCGGCGCCGCGCCGCCGCTGACGCCCCAGCGCTCGCGCTCGAACCGGGTCATCTGCACCTTGGCGATCGCCGCGGCGGCGCCCGACGGTGCATACAGCCGCGCGCGGTTGAGGTAGCGGTCGCCGTCGCGCTCGGGCAGCGAGCCGGCCAGCAGGTGGACCCGGTGGCGCGCCGCGATCGCCGCGCACGCCGCGCGGTACGCCGGCACCAGGTCCTGCAGCGCCGCGAGCTGCGCGTCGAGATCGGCGGCCACCTCGGGCGCCAGCGCCGAGGTCAGCTCCATCGCCGCGTACTCGGGGATCACCACCAGCTCGGCGCCGGCGCCGACCGCGTCGGCGACCAGCCGGTCGAGCTTGGCGGCGGCGGCGGCGACCGAGCCGACCGGCTCGATCGGGTAGCTGATCGCGGCGACGGTGACGGCCGCGGTCACGCCAACGCCTTGGTCCAGAACACCATCGGCTTGGCGGTCTCGGCGTCGGCGTCGAGATCCTTCCAGGCGAACCGGGCGATGATGTCCGGCCGCCGGACGAAGCCGCGCTTGCCCCAGAACCGGTCGAGCGGCACGTAGTCGGCCGGGCGCCGCGGGTGATCGGCCGGGCGATCGACCGCGCAGAACGCGGCGGTGCGGTAGCCGCGGGCCCGCGCGAACGCCTCGCGCTCGTCGAAGAAGCGGTGGCCCAGCCCGCGGCCGCGGAAGTCGCGGCGCAGCACCGACTCGCCGAAGTAGTAGACGGTGGCCGGGTCGTAGCCGGCCCCGACCAGCGGCGGCACCACCTCGTCGGAGTGCGCGGCCAGCGGCAGCGCCGTGGCGGCGCCGACGAGCCCGTCGCCGGCCCAGGCGATCGCCACCAGCGCGTCGGCGGTGGTCGCGTACGGCGCCAGGTACCTCTCCTCGTAGGCGACGTCGCCGTCGTAGAGGTACGGCCACTCGCGGAACACCTCGATGCGCAGCACCGCGAGCGCCGCCAGGTACTCGCCGACCGCGGCGCCGGTGACGGCCTCGACCCGCGGCTCGATCACTGCACCTGCTCCAGCCAGTCGGCCAGGTTGTAGAAGTTGGTGACCCGCGCGATCCGTCCGTCGCGCACGGTGAAGAACGCGCCGCCGGGCAGCACGTAGCGCTGGCCGCGGGCCGGCGGTAGGCCGTCGTCGGCGACCAGGTACTCGCCGTGCACCGTCCACTCGGCGGCGAAGCGATCGGCGTGGCCGGGCGCGGCCAGGACGACGATGTCCTCGAGCCGCTCGTGGTAGCAGCGGTTCATCCGGTCCAGGAACGCGCGGAACGCGTCCTTGCCGGTCTCGCGGCGGCCCTGGTTGAGATCGTGGGCGACGTCGTCGGCGAGGCAGGCCAGCATGCCGTCCCAGTCGCCGGCGTTGAACGCCGCGTAGTACTGCGCGATGATCCCGATGGTCACCGCGGTACAGTACCAGCGCGATGACCGCCCGCTACGATCTGTGCATCCTCGGCGCCGGGCCCGCGGGCCTGGCCGCCGCCGCCCGCGCCCACGACCTCGGCCTGCGCACCGCGCTGATCGAGCCCGGCCGCCCCGGCGGCGTCGGCGTCGCCGACGGCGCGCTGTCGTCCAAGACGCTGTGGCACCTGTCGATGGACTACGCCCGGGCCTGCCGCAGCGACCGCGGCTACGACGGCCGCGGCCTGACCGTCGACTGGGCCGAGGTGGTCGGCCAGGTCGGCGCCGCCTGCGGCGAGGCCTGGGCCCAGGCGGCGCGGCTGCTCGAGTTCTGGCGCGCGCCCAGCCCGCGCGGCGGCGTCGTCGAGCACGTCGTCGGCCGCGGCCGGTTCGTCGCCGCCGATCGGATCGCGGTCGACGGCCCGGCGCCGCGCGAGCTGGCGGCCGATCGCTTCCTGGTGGCGGTGGGCTCGCGGCCGCGCGGCCTGCCGGGCGTGGTGGTCGACGGCGCGCGCATCGTCACCAGCGATCACATCGAGCGGCTGCCGGCGCTGCCGCGGCGGCTGGCGGTGATCGGCGCCGGCGTGGTCGGCTGCGAGTACGCGACGGTGTTCGCCAACCTCGGCCAGACCGAGGTCACGATCTTCGATCGCGGCCACCGCATCCTCGGCTTCGAGGACGCCGACGTCGCCGCCGAGGTCGCGGCCAGCTTCGCGCGGATCGGCATCGCGATCGTCCACGGCGCGCGGCTCGATCGGGTCGTCCGCGACGGCGACGTGGTCCGGGTCGGCGGCACGACCGTCGCCGCCGACGGCTGCGTCACGCCGCTGGCCCGCGAGTTCGACGCGGTGCTGCTGGCGGTGGGCCGGACCCCGTCGCTCGACGGCCTCGGCCTCGAGCACCCTGGCGTCGCCGTCGACAAGGGCGCGATCGTCTCGCCCAGCCGCGGCTCCGCCCGCACCACCGCCGCCCACGTCTGGGCCGCCGGCGACGTCACCCCCGACGTCATGCTGGCCAACGTCGCCGAGCAAGAGGGCCGCCACGCCGTCGAGGATCTGGCCGGGCTGGCGCCGCGGCCGCTGGCCTACGAGGCCAAGAGCGCGATCTTCTTCTTCCGCCCCGAGGTGGCGGCGGTCGGCCTCAACGAGCAGATGGCCAAGGCCGCGGGGCTGGCCTACCGCGCCGCGGTGGTGCCGCACGCCCTGCTGCGCCGGGCCATCGCGATGCGCGCCACCGACGGCTTCGTCAAGCTGCTGGCCGCGCCGGACGGCACGCTGCTCGGCCTGCGCGTGGTCGGCCCCCAGGCGTCGAGCTGCATCCAGGGAGTCGCGCTCTTGATCGAGAGCGGCGGCACGCTGGCCGACCTCGATCGCTGCCCGCACCCGCACCCGGCGGTCACCGAGGGCGTGCAAGAGGCCGCGCGGGTGCTGCTCGGCTCGTCGCTGTACGAGCCGGCCGCGTTCCCCGGGCTGGTCCGCGTCATCGAGGGCGGGTCGGCGGCCGCGGGTTAGCCGCCGCCACGCTCGACGTCAGGCGACGTCAGGCGACGTCACGCGACCGCGCTGTGGCGGTAGATCGCGTCGACCGCGAGGACCGCGCCGAGGCTGGTGACCGTCACGCTGCCGCCGGCGACCGCCGTGGTGGTGGACCACGCGCCGGCGTCGTCGCGGTGGTGGACGGTGACGCGGCGCTCGCGATGGCTGACCACGACGTAGTCGCGCAGGCTGGAGATGGTGCGATAGGCGTCGAGCTTGCCGCCGGTGTCGTACTCGGCCGACGAGTCGCTCGTGACCTCGAGCAGGACCAGCGGGTTGGTGGCGGTGGCGCGCGGGCTGGGCGGGTGCTGCGCGAGCGGACCGCAGATGATCGCGCCGTCGGGGAACGTGGCGAGCCCGATCGCCTCGACGTAGATACGCAGATCGGAGGTGTGCGCGCGGCACGGGCGGTCACCGATCGCGTTGCCGAGCGCGCGCAGCACCTCGGCGGCCAAGGCGGAGTGGTCCTCGGTGCCGCCGGCCATGGCGTAGATCTCGCCGTCGAAGAACTCGTGCTTGGTCGGGCTCGACGCCTCGAGCGCGACGTACTCGGCGTACGTGTAGCGGTGGAGGCGGTGGCCGGGCTGCACCCGGCGATGGTAGCACCGCACCCCGCGATCGCGCGGATCGCGCTACCGTCGCGGCGTGACCGCCGCCGTGCACACCGTCCACACCGACGACGACGAGCCCTTGGCCTACGCGGTCCACGGCGGCGGCGCGGCGACGCCGATCCTGACCACCCACGGGCTGGTGTCGTCGGGCCAGCACTGGCAGGCGTTCGTCCCGCACTTCGCCGCGACCCGGCCGGTCGTCAGCTGGGACTACCGCGGCCACGGCGGCCTGCCGGCGCCGCGCGCGCCGGCCGCGATCAGCGTGGCGCGATTCGCCGACGACGGCGCCGCGGTGTGGCGGGCCGCGGCCCAGCCGCCGGCGGTGGTGGTGGGGCTCAGCTTCGGCGTGCAGGTCGCGCTCGAGCTGTGGCGGCGCCACCCGGCGGCGGTGCGCGCGCTGGTGTTGATCTGCGGCACGCCCGGCCACCCGCTCGATCGCCTGTCGCCAGCGCCGGGCCTGCGGCGCGCCGCGGCGAGCGCGATGCGCTGGTTGGGGGCGCGCCCGGCGCTGGTGGCGCGGCTCGTGGCCCCGCTGCGCGCGCCGCTCGGGGTGCGGGTCGCGCGCGAGCTGGCGTACCTGTCGGGCGGCGCCCACCGCGCGCAGTGCCCGGTCGACGTGCTCGAGGGGCTGTTCGCCCACGTGGTCAGCCTCGACCCGGCGGTGATCGCCGCGGTCACCGCCGCGTACTTCGAGCACGACGCGTCCGACGTGCTGGCCTCGATCACCGTGCCGACGCTGATCATCGCTGGCGATCGCGATCAGCTCACGCCGGTGGCGATCGCCGAGCGCATGCAACGCGCGATCGCGGGCAGTCGGCTGGTGGTGTTCCCCGGCCATAGCCACCTGGTGCAGGTCGAGCGCCCGGCCGACGTCCACGCGGCGATCGACGGCTTCCTCGCCGAGCACGGGCTCTAGGGCCGCTTGCGGCCACCCGCGTTCACGGATCCCTGCGTTCTCCTGGCCGGTGGGGCCTGGGCTCGGCGGCGCCTGCGCGCGGCCGGCGGCGCCTCGACCTCGGCGCCCGCCTGAGCCGGAGCATCCGCGACTTTGCCGCCCGCGGGTGGCGACGCCCCCGCTTCCACATCTCTCACGTGGGACGGCGGGGCCCCGTACGGCCGCCCGTCGGCGTGCGTGACCCGCAGCTTGTCGGGCGCGGTCCCCTCGACCCGCAGCCGGCCATCGTGTGCGGCCTTGTGGTGCGCTGAGCACATCACCGCCAGCTTGGTCGGCGTGTGTTTGCCGCCCTCGACCCGCGGCACGATGTGGTGCACGTCGACGTACCGTGCGTTGCGGCACCCCGGCACGACGCACCGTCCGCGATCCCGCCGCAGCACCGCACGGCGCGTCCGTGGCGGGATCGTCTTGGTCACCCGCGCCGGCTTGTCGCCGTCGACCCGCCCCAGCAGCTCGGCGTCGCACGACGCCTGCGCCAGCTCCGTCTCGCTGATCTCGATCGTGTGCCCGGCGACGTCCTGCCACGCGCGCATGCAGTCGGGGCACCGCGTGATCGCGATCTGATACATGGGGCCGGACGCCGCCGCGGCATCTCCCACGTGGGAGCCGGCGCCGGCCAGCTGCCCATCGCACAACGTCGCGATGAGGTCGCCGTCGGTGAGCGGATGCCCGCACGCCGCCTCCAGCGCGCGCCGCGCCGCGGTGAACTTGCCCAGCACCGCCGCGGGCAGCAACAGGCGCAGCTCGTGCAGCCGCGCGGCGGGGTCGGGCGGGTCGTCCGGCGAGTCGCCCCGCCGCCGCCCGCTGACCATGTCCTCGATGTCCCGCACGGTGTGCTCGGCTGCCGCGGTCAGCCACGCTGCCTCGGTGTCGACCGTCGCGACCCGGGTCAGCTCGCGGGCCGCGCTGTACGCGACGTCGCCGGCGGACATCGCCGCCCGCAGCTTCGGCAGCCCCTCGAGCGCGTCGGCCACCCGCAGCCGCTCCCGCGCCGGCCCCGGCGCGTAGCCCAGCACGCGCTCGACGTACTCGAAGAACGTCGCGAAGCCGAGCTCGCGATGGACGCCGAGCGCCCGCGCGCGCCGCAGCCACGCGGCCTCCTCGACATCGAGCGCCGCCCGCCGCCGCGCCAGCCCGCGCAGCGTCCGGTCGACCACGCGCCAGTCGTCGCTGCCTGGCGGCCCCGCCGCCGCTCCCGCCGCTGCCCCCTCGCCCACCAGCTGTCCGCCCGCTGCCTTGTCCACCATGCCCAGCCCCTCAGCAAGCCGCGCGCCAGCCGTAACCCCGCGACGCCTCGCGCCGCGTGTCCGAATCTCGGACAAAACGGCCGGATTCGTCCGGAGCTCCGGCCATGCCCGGACAGCCGCGGGTGTCCGGCGCCGGACACCGCCAGCCTCGCCGCCCAGACGCTCCCGTCGAAGCAGCCCGCGACATGAACGGCCTCGGATCCACGGCGCCGCGCCGCGGGTCACGCCACGACGACGCGATCGCGGCCCGCGGCCTTGGCCCGGTACAGCGCGGCGTCGGCGCGGGCGAACACGGCGTCGCGCGACTCGCCGGGGTGGCGCTCGGCGACGCCGATCGACACCGTCGTCACCACCTGGCCGCCGGGGATCGTCGCCGGCGAGCCGGCCACCGCGGCGCGCACGCGCTCGGCGATGCGGGCGCCGCGCTCGCGATCGATGCCGGGCAGGAGCAGCAGGAACTCCTCGCCGCCGAACCGCACCAGCGCGTCGTCGGCGCGCAGCGCCTGACCGATGATCGCGGTGACGTGGCGCAGGACCAGATCGCCGACCGCGTGGCCGTGCTGATCGTTGACCCGCTTGAAGTGGTCGAGGTCGAGCATCGCCACCACCAGCGGCGCGGCGTCGGCGTCGGCGACGTGGTCGACCGGGTAGCGCTGATCGAGGCCGCGGCGGTTGAGCGAGCCGGTCAGCGGATCGAGCTGGATCAGATCGGCCAGCCGGGCCAGCTCGATGTGCGGCGCGCACATGGCCGCCACCAGCTCGAGCAGCTGGCGGTGGTGATCGTCGAAGCGCACCGCCGGGTCGATCGCCGACAGCACGCCGATCACCTGGGCGCCGGAGCGGATCGGCACGCCGATGAAGGCGCCCATCGGGCCCATGCCCGGCCGCGGCGCGAACCGCGGATCGGCCTCGGGCTCGGCCAGGCACAGCGGCTCGCCGTGGGCAGCGATCCACCCGAGCAGGCCCTCGCCGACGCGGAACTCCATCGTCTCGCGGTGCAGCGGCTCGCCCGAGCGCGCGGTGGCCAGGAGCTGCGTGTGCGACGGATCGAGCAGCCGCAGGCTGACCCGGCGCACGCCCAGCACCGCGGCGGCGGCCTCGGCCACCAGCTGCAGCAGCTCCTCGAGCGAGTGCCGCGTCGACATCTGCGCGGCCAGGCGCGTCAGCGTGTCGAGCGGGTCGGTCGGCGAGGGCGCCATGGCGTCGCGGTGCGAGGTATCACGGTGCGGGCCCGGCGGGACAGCGGAGATCGCGCGAGGGCGGTTCAGCGGCCGAGCACGACGTCCCAGTCGAGCGCCGCGACGTCGGGCAGGTCGACGCCCGTGCGGGCCTCGATGGCCTCGCGCTCGTGGCGGCACGGCGCTCCGGACTCGCGGTCGACGGTGCGCACGGTGCCGCCAGCGTCGTTCATCATGCAGCCGGCGACCGAGTCGTCGTGGGGCAGGCCGAGCGCGTGGCCGAGCTCGTGGGTGGCGACCTTGACGGTGCGCTGGCGCGACACCCGGGTCGAGACGCCGCGCCGCGTGCGGTACGTCGAGATCACCGCGACCTGCGAGTCGAGCCGGGCCAGCCCCAGGATGCCCCAGTCGGGGTGGTCGTCCTTGGTGACCGAGATGTCGACGGTGGTGACGCCCAGCACCAGCGCGCAGCCGGCGGTCGGCACCACCTCGGCCTGCAGGTGATCGAGCAGCTGGTCGGCGCGGTAGCGCTTGCGCGGCGGGTAGTACGCCGCTCGCGGCAGCGCGATCTTCGGCAGCCGGCGCGCGGTGAAGCCGAAGGCCGCGGCGACGCCGCGCTCGACCACGCCCAGCGTCGCCGCGTCGACCTTGCCCAGCGGCTGCAGGCACACCGCGACGTCGGCGGCCCGCGTGCCGCTCGCGAACCGCGGGGCCGGCTGCGCAGCGGCGACCGCGGGGAAGGCGAGGGCGACGATCACGAGCGCGCGCACGCCCTGATGGTCCCACGCCCGGCCGCCCGCGCAACCGTCGCCGTCGCCGTCTCCGTCCCCGCGATCTCGCCTGCTTGCGAGAATCATCACCGCGCTGTCGATCCGCGCGCGCGCCGTTCGACCCGTGGGCATCAACCCCAAGGGAGAACGACGATGAGCTTTCCGAGCGGACGTTTCGTGTGGTTCGAGTACGTGGCCGGCGATCTGGCGCGGGCCCAGGCCTTCTTCGGCGAGGTCTTCAACTGGAAGACCCAGACCATGCCGGCGCCGGGGCTGCCCGGCGGCGCCTACACGATGATCGCCGCCGGCGAGCACATGCTGGGCGGCTACCTCGAGACCCCGGCCGGCGCGCCGCCGCACGCGCACTGGCTGGCACATCTGCAGGTCGAGAGCGCGGCGGCCACCGCGGCGGCGGTCACCGCGGCCGGCGGCAAGGTGCTCAAGGCGCCCGTGGCGATGGGCGCGATGGGCACCTACGCGGTCATGGCCGATCCGCTGGGCGGCGCGTTCGCGCTGTGGCAGCCGGCCAAGGCGGAGGCCGGCGAGTACAAGGGCGTGGCCGGCACGTTCTGCTGGAACGAGCTGATGACCGAGGACGTCGCGCGGTCGCTCGCGTTCTACCAGGCGAGCGCCGGCTTCACCGACGCGCCGATGGACATGGGCCCGATGGGCACCTACCACGTGCTCGAGAGCGCGGGGCAGGGCCGGGCCGGCGTGATGAAGGCGCCGATGCCCGGCATCCCGCAGCTGTGGATGCCGTACGTGCAGGTCGACGACGCCGACCAGACCGTGGCCCGCGCGCAGCGGCTGGGCGCCGACGTCAAGCAGCCGTGCAACGACGTGCCTGGCGTCGGGCGCCTGGCGATCTTCACCGATCCGCTCGGCTGCGGCGTCGGCGTCCTGCAGCCGGCGCGGTGATGTGACCGGCGCGTGGCGGGGCGGCGGCGTATCTTCCGCGGCATGAGTCGTCACCGTGGCTGCGCGCTGATCGTCGGAGGGATCGCCGGCGTGATCGGCGGCTGTGGCTCGCGGGCCCACGACGCGCCGCCGCCGCCGGTGGGCGCGCCGCCGCCACCGCCCGCGGTGGTCGACGCGGGGCTCGCGAGCGTCGCGCGCCCGCCGGCGCCACCGTTCGCGCCGCTGGGCGCTGCCGCGCCGGTGGTGCGCGACGCCGATGGGCTGCCGGTGATCGACGTCGTGCCCGGCGCGGCGAGCGGCGCGGGCGCGGTGCGCTGGCTGGGCGGCGCCGACGAGGTGCTGCAGTACGCCCACAGCGAGGCCAGCGACGGCGCGCGGATCTATGCGGCGATGAACGACCGCGGCCACGATCTGGTGGTGCGCGACGGCGTGCTCACCCAGGACGTGCTGGCCGCGCGCGGCGCCGGGCCCGGCGGCTGCGTCGGCGCCCACGCCGGCGCGCTGTACCTGGCGGCGCCAGCGACCACCGCGCGCACCCAGCAGGTGCGGACCCGGCTCGCCGACGGCGGCGTCGTCGTCGGCGTCGAGGCGGCGCGGGCGCAGACGCTGTGGACCGTCGCGCCCGACGGTCGCGAGGCGGTGCGCGAGCTGCCGACCCACCCCGAGGATCGCTGCTACCTGGTGGCCGGCGACGGCGGCACGTTCGTCTACGGCGGCTTCCGGCTCCTGACCGGCGACGCCGGCACGATCACCGAGCGCGACGGCCTGATGGGCGGTCGCATCACGATCGGCCGCGTCGGCGGCCCGGCCTACTGCTTTGCCAGCTGCAACGCCGCCGAGCGTCAGGCCAACCCGCCGGCGGTCGCACAGCTGACCGCGGCGCTGGGCTGTCAGCAGGCCGAGTGGAGCGCCCACGGCGACCGCGTCGCCGGCGCGTGCCGCGGCAAGGCGGTGCGGTACCGCGAGGGCGGCGCGCCCGAGGTGATCGCGATCCCGCCGACCGAGATGATCGGCTCGTACGATCTGGCGTTCACCGATCGCGGCGATCTGGTGATCGGTCTCGACTACGCCTTCGCGCGCTACCTGGTGTGGCCGGCGAGCGCGGCGCGGCCGTCGCCGGTGCGCACGCTGGGCGCCGGCGAGCGCATCGCCCACGCCAGCCCGACGGTCCACGTGCGTGGCCTCACCACCGCGGCCCCGCCGTCCGAGCGCGCCGCCGTGTTGCTCGGCGCGACGATCGGCTTCGGCGCCGGCGGCAGCACGCTGGGCTACGCCCGCCGCGATCGCGGCGGCCCGCGCCCGTACCAGGCCCAGCGCGATCGCGCCGCGGCGGTGCTGGGCCCCGGCGACCTCGTCGTCGCCGGCGAGGCGGTCGTCGACCGCGCGTGCGGCGCCTACGTGCGCAGCCCGCTCGGCTGGGAGGACGAGCAGATCAACGACTGGATCCCGCCGACCCTGCCGGCGCTGTCGCCGCGCGCGGTGCTGCGGCCAGCGACGTGCACGCCGCTCGACGCGGTGAGCGCGGTGCCGGGGGTGCCGGATCTGCTGCTGGCCCGCCGCGGCGATCAGTTGCTCGCGGCGTGGCTGCCGCCGCCGCTGCCGCTGCCCGCGGGCGTCGATCCGCGCGGTCCCACGCCGGTGCGGCCGCCGCCGCAGCAGCGTCCGCGCCCCGGCACTGGGTGGAGCGTGGTCGGCGCCGCGGCCGGCGTCCACGGCGATGACGGCGTGCCCGCGCCCGGGCGCGACACCGCGATCGCCAGCGGGAGCTGGCAGGCCGGCGGCGCCGCGGTGGTCGAGGTCGGCGGCGACGTGGCGATCCTGGTCACGCCGGCCGGCGCGGTGACGATCCCCGCTGCGACCCGGCCGATGGCGGTCGCCACCGACGGCACGCTGCACGCGTGGGGCGCGCTCGGCGCCCGCGTCGTCGACTGCACGGCCACCTGTCGCGTGCTCGATCCCGGCGTCGGCGTCGACGTCACCGCGATCGTGCCGCGCACCCGCGACCAGGTGATCCTCGGCTTCGCCGACGGCCGGGTCGGCGCCTACGCGATCCCCGCCACCGGCGGCGACGCCGTCGCGCGCCACCCGCTGACCGACGCGCTCGACGCGGCGCTGGCCCGGCGCCCGCGCTGACGCCGCTCACGCGATCGGCGTGACGACGTCATCGGGGCCGAGCTCGATCCGGCCGTCGACGATCGCGGCGTCGAGCGCGAGCAGGTCGCCGCGGTGCGCGCGCTCGACGGCGCGGTTGCCGGCGCCGCGGTGGCGCCGCAAGAGGCGCACCGGCACCCAGCCGGGCGCGCCGCACGCGGTGAGCTCGACCTTGCCCTTGGGCGCCTGGGGATCGTCGATCACGCGCCAGGCCGCCAGCGGCGGCGGCGCGGCGGCGGCGCGGGCCAGCGCCAGGAACGCGAACTTGGCGTCGCCGTCGCGCAGCCCGGTCACCGCCGCCAGCTGCCGCGCCCGCGGCGGCAGCTCGGCCGGGTAGTGGTCGTGGCACCAGTCGCGCTCGTCGGCCAGCGCCGGGCAGGGCGCCGCGCGGCGGGTGCACGGCGCCAGCACCGCGGCCGCGCCGTCGGCGATCACCGCGTCGCGGATCGCGTGCAGCCCGCGCGCGGTGTCGCGCAGCGCCGGCTCGATCACCACCGCGACGCCGTCGGGCGCCAGCGCGGCGATCATCTGCCGCACCAGCGCGCCGCCGTCGGCCAGCTCGTTGACGACGGTGCCCGCGACCACCAGGTCGAACGGCCCGCCCGGCGCCGCGGTCACGTCGGCGGCGTGGGTGGTCACCGCGCACGGGATCGCCAGCGCGGCCGCGACCGTCGCGATCGCCGCCCGCGCGATCGCCAGCGCGGCGGCGTCGCGATCGAGCAACGTCGCGATCACCTGGCCGCGCCAGCCGCGCGCCGCCAGCTCGACCAGCAACCCCAGCGTCATCGCGCCGCAGCCGGCGCCGACGTCGAGCACGCGGAGCGTGGCGCCGGCCAGCCACCCGGCCGGCGCCCGGGCCGGGGTCAGCTCGGCCAGGACCAGCGGCAGCTTGCCGGCGTCGGCGACGGTGAAGAACAGCGCCCGCGCCGCCAGATCGGCCGCCGCCGCGCCGCCGGTCGCGCGCAGCCGGTCGCGCTCGCTGGTGTAGCGCCGCGAGCGATCGATCACCGCGGCGGTCAGCGCCGCGCCGCCCACCAGCGCCGCCGGCAGCTGCGCGCGCGCGGCCGCGTGCAGCGCGTCCTCGATCACCGCCGGGGTGCGCGCGACCCGCGTCATGGCGTCAGCGTCAACGTCAGCGCCGCCTCGGCGTCGGCGGCGACGGTCACCGTGCCCGTCGCGAGGAGCGCCGGCTGCCCGGCGGCCGGCGGCAGCCACGCCATCACCGGGTAGCTGCCGGCCGGCACCGCGTCGAACCGCGCCACGCCGACCTCATCGGTGACCGCCACGTACGGCGTCGGCGGCGCGACGATCAGCGCGGGATCGTCGCCGACGCCGCCGAGCGCGATCGCGCCCGGCGCGTCGAGCGTCAGCGCGACGGTGTGGCCGAGCATCGGCAGGTGCGCGCGCGCCAGCGGCCGCTCGGCCGGCGCCGCGCCCCACGGCTGGCCAAGCCCGGTGGCGACGATCGTCTGCGCCGCCTCGTCGCCGCTCTGGAGCTCGAGCGCGCCGCCCAGCCCCGGCGCCACCGCGACCCGCGGCGTGAACGCGCAGTCGCGGGCGATCACCCGCAGCGGCGCCGCCGGCGGCGGGGCCTTGCCCGCGGTCAGCGCGATCATCACCACCGCGTCGGCCACGCCGTGCAGGGTCCCGATGCGGGCCCGCGGCGGGCGCTCGGTCCCGCACGCGGTGCGCCCCGGCGAGCGCCGCATCGCCGCGCTGGCGTCGGGCCAGCTCACCGTCACCTTCGCGCTGCCGGCGTGGCTGACGTCGATCACCCGGTAGTCGGGCGCGGTGCCCGCGGCCACCGCGGCGTCGACCGCTAACGCCGGCGGTGCGGCGGCGTCGATCGCCAGCCCGGCGTCGCCGGCGTCGTGGCCACCGCCCACCGGCGTCGGCGCGCGCTTGCCGCCGCACCCGATCGCCATCGCCACCGCCACCGCCACCGCCGGCCCGGCGAGCGCCGCGCCGCGGATCATCCGCGCCCCGCCGGCGGCCCGATCGCGATCGTCACGCCGGGCTCCGCGCCGACAGCTCGCGCACCGCCTCGACCATCGCCCGCACGTGCTCGGGGTCGGTGGCCGGCGTCACGCCGTGGCCGAGGTTGAAGACGTGGCCGACCGGGCCGGCCTGGGCCAGCACCTTGCCGACCCGGCGGCGGATCTCGTCGGGCGGCGCGTACAGCGCGCCGGGATCGAGGTTGCCCTGCAGCGCGACGCCGTCGCCGACCGCGGCCCGCACCGTCGCCAGGTCGACGCGCCAGTCGACGCCCAGCACGTCGGCGCCGCTCGACGCGTAGGTCGCCAGGTACGGCGCGCAGCCGTTGGCGAAGTAGATCACCGGCACGCCGGCGGCCGCCGGGTGGGCCTTGACCCGCGCGATCACCTCGCGCGCCCAGCGCAGCGCGTACTCGTCGAAGTCGGCCGGCGACAGCACCCCGGCCCAGCTGTCGAACAGCTGCACCGCCTGGGCGCCGGCCTCGATCTGCGCGATCAGGTAGTCGGCCACCAGCGCCGCCATCTTGCCGAGCAGCGCGTGGGCCGCCGGCGCGTCGCCGAACAGCAGCGCCTTGGTCTTGGCGTACTCCTTGGAGCCGCCGCCCTCGACGGCGTAGGTCACCAGCGTGAACGGCGCGCCGGCGAAGCCGATCAGCGGCACCCGGCCGGCCAGCGCGGCGCGGATCTCGCGCACCGCCGCCATCACGAACGGCATCGTGGCCACCGGATCGGGCACCACCAGCCGGTCGATGTCGGCGCGGGTCCGCACCGGGTTGGCGATCACCGGGCCCTTCTCGGGGAACGCCACCTCGAGGCCCATCGGCGGCAGCGTGATCAAGATGTCGGAGAACAGGATCGCCGCGTCGAAGCCGAACTCGTCGATCGGCTGCAGCGTCACCTCGGTGGCCAGGCTCGGCGTGTGGCACAGGTCGAGGAACGACGCCCGGGCGCGGACCGCGCGGTAGGCCGGCAGGTAGCGCCCGGCCTGGCGCATCATCCAGCACGGGGTCCGCTCGACGGGCTCGCGTCGGCAGGCGCGCAGGAACAGGTGATCGACCGCCGGGGCGTGTTGCGACATCGCGCGCATCCTACATCGCCGTCGCCCCGGCGCCACACCAGCGCCGGCCCATGCGGCCCGATGGCCGGGAGCGATCACCGCGCCCGCCGCTCGGTGTATCGTCGAACCAGGTCGCGCGCGTGGTCGCGGCCGCCAGCTCCTCGCCGTCGGGTTCCGCCATGACCGCCGCCATCCCCGAGACCGTCATCGTCATCGCCGCCCGCGGTTGGGCCGGCGGCACCGCCGCCGCGCTGCGCACGCTGGTCGAGCGGCTGGTGCGCAGCGGCACCGAGACCGCGATGGTCGCCGACGCCCAGGAGGCGGCCAAGGCGCTGATCGACGACGAGGGCGCGGTCGTGATGATCGACGTCGAGGACGCCGCCCGCGGCGCGATCTCGATCGACGAGGCCGCGTCGCGGATCGCCGAGGTGGCGCGCCAGGTGCCCGACGCCGCGCCGGTGGCGGTCGCGCAGCGGCCGTCGGTCGGGCTGGTGATCGCGTGCCAGCGGGCCGGCGCGGTCGACTTCGTCGATCTCGGCTCCGAGTCGTTCGAGATCACCGCCAGGGCGCTGGCGCTGGCCTCGGCCCGGCGCGGCGACACCGGCGCCCAGCGCCGCGCGGTCGGCCAGCTGCGCGAGATGATCGAGGACATGCTCAAGGATCTGGTCAAGACCGAGCGGCGGTCGATCGATCTCGAGAAGCAGCTCGCCGCCAAGCACGGGCGCAAGACCGATCTGGCGTCGGACGTCGACGGTGAGCGCGCCCCGGTGGTGATGGTGGTCGAGGACGATCGCGAGGTCGCCGACCACCTGGTCGACCACCTCGAGGAGGCCGGCCTGACGACGTTCGCGTTCGTCACCGGCGAGGAGGCGGTGCTCCACGCCGAGCGGATGAGCCAGCGCGGCGCCGCTCTCGACCTGGTGCTGGTCGACATCGGCCTGCCCGGCATCGACGGGCTCGAGGTGGTGCGCCGGCTGCGCAAGGAGCGGCCGACCCTGGCCGCGTTCCTGATCACCGGCTACAGCGATCCCAACCTCACCGCGCGCGCGGCCGATCTCGGCGTCGTCGGCTTCGTGCTCAAGCCGTTCGACGACATCAAGGCGTTCATCGGCCGGGTCCAGACCGAGGCCTCGGCGGCGATGGCCCGCACCCGCGATCACGGGTACCTGCAGCGCATCAAGACCCGCCACGAGCGGGTGCTGGGCCAGTACCGGCTCTTGCTGGCGGAGATCGAGCGCGAGCGCGAGCGGTAGCCGAGCGCCAGCGCGCCCGCACCGGGACGCGATTACTGTGGATCTGCGGGGTTGCTGGCGATCGCGGGGGTTCCTATACTAGCGGCTTCGGTGTCGCAGACGCCTCTCAACATCAAGCTGCGCTGCACGTCGTGGCAGCAGCTGGCGAACATCCATCGCCGCGACCTGTCGCGGCACGCGATCTTCTTGAAGGCGTCGCAGCTGCCGCCGCTCGGCACGCCGGTGCGGATCGATCTGACGCTGCCGACCGAGTCGATGATCGTGCTGGCCGGCGTCGTCGCCGAGCACGTCCCCGAGGGCGGGCTGGGCGGCCGCGGCCCCGGCATCGACATCAAGCTCAACACCATCCCCGAGAGCGCGCTGTGGCTGATCGAGACCGCGCTGGCCTCGGCGGCCAAGCAGACCGGCGCGATCCCGGTGACGAACGAGGCCGCCGTCGACGACGGCCAGGACGTCGCCGCCGCCGAGGACGAGCTCCTGGCCGCGCTGACCTCCGAGCTCGACTCGCTGCGCAGGCTCAACCCGTTCCAGGTGCTCGGCGTCGGCTACGAGGCCGGCGACGCCGAGATCCGCGCGGCGTTCGCCGGGCTGACCAAGCGCTACCACCCCGATCGCTTCACCCGCTACACCTCGCAGGAGCTGCGCGGCCTGGCCGCCGAGATCTTCATCCTGATCCGCGACGCCTACCGCCGGCTGGGCGACGAGGCCTCGCGGGCCAAGGCGCTGCAGGCCGCCGGCGCGCGGCCGGTGGTCAAGGTGCCGACGCTGCGCCCCGGGCCGTCGATCCCGCCGCCGCCCATCGCGGGCGCCAAGGCCGCGCCGCCGGCGCCGCCGCCGCGGATGCCGGCCGGCTCGCCGCCGCCGCCGGTGATCGCGCCACCCCGCGCCGCGACCGCCGACCCGCCGCCGTCGGCGAAGGCCCCCGACACCGAGCGCCGGCCGATGCAGGTCGCGCCGCCCAGCCTCGGCGAGGATCCCAAGGTCGACTTCCGCAGCGCCGACGGCCTGCTCGAGGCTGGCCGGTACGACGAGGCGCTCGCGGTCTTCAAGATCTACACCCGCAAGAACCCGGGCGATCGCACCGCCCGCGCCGGCATCGAGCTGGCCGAGGGCCTGCGCGCGCTGGCCCAGCGCGATCGCCTCGAGGCCGCGCAGCGCTTCGAGGCGGTGCTCGAGATCGATCCGACCAACGAGCGCGCCGCGCGCGAGCTGGCCGAGATGCGGCGCATGGCCACCAACGAGCGGCGCGGGCTCCTGTCGCGCCTGATGGGGAAGAAGGAGTAGCGCATGGCCTCGCGCATCCTGGGCATCGATCTCGGCACCACCAACTCGTGCGTGGCGGTGATCGACGATCGCGGCACCGTCACCGTGCTGGCCTCGCCCGAGGGCGAGCGCACGACGCCGTCGGTGGTGGCCTGGCCGGCCGCCGGCGGCGACGTCCTCGTCGGCACCCCGGCCCGGCGGCAGGCGGTGTCCAACGCCGCGCACACCGTCTTCGGCACCAAGCGCCTGGTCGGCCGCAAGGTCAACAACGACGACGTGGCGCTGGCCGCGCGCACCGCGCCGTACCGCATCGTCGCGGCGGCCAACGGCGACGCCTGGGTGCGGATCGGCACCGTCAACCGCTCGCCGCAGGAGATCGCCTCGCACGTGCTGCGCCGGCTGCGGGCGATCGCCGAGGCCGCGCTGGGCGAGCCGGTGACCCGGGCCATCGTCACGGTGCCCGCGTACTTCGACGAGCACCAGCGCCAGGCCACCCGCGACGCCGGCACGATCGCCGGCCTCGACGTGGTGCGCATCCTCAACGAGCCGACCGCGGCGGCGCTGGCCTACGGCGCCCACCGGGTCAGCGAGCGGCGGCGGCTGATCGGCGTGTTCGATCTCGGCGGCGGCACCTTCGACATCTCGATCATGTCGGTCGAGAACGGCATCTTCGAGGTGCTGGCCACCGGCGGCGACAGCGCGCTGGGCGGCGAGGACTGGGACCGGCGCATGGTCGAGCGCATGGCCGACGAGATCTTCGACAAGACCCGCATCGATCTGATGCAGAACCCGGTGGCGCTGGGCCGGCTGCGCGAGGCCTGCGAGGCGGCCAAGAAGGCGCTGTCGTCGGAGCGCGAGACCTGGATGCGGCTCCCGTTCCTGGCCCAGGATCAGGACGGTCAGCCGTTCAACCTCGAGCGCAAGCTGACCCGCGACGAGGTCGAGGCGTGGACCGCCGCCGAGCTGGCCCGGGTCGACGCGCCGTGCCGGCGGACGCTGGCCGACGCCCGGGTGACGCCGGCCGACCTCGAGGAGGTGCTGCTGGTCGGCGGCATGACCCGGTGGCCGGCGGTGCAGGCCACCGTCGAGCGCATCTTCGGCAAGAAGCCGTCGAAGGGCGCCAACCCCGACGAGGTGGTCGCGATGGGCGCCGCCGCCTACGCCGGCATCGTCGGCGGCGACGACGACGGCGCGGCGCTGCTCGACGTCACCCCGCACGACATCGGCATCAAGGTCGGCGAGACCGGCTTCTCGGTGCTGATCGCCCGCAACTCGATGCTGCCGGTGCGCGCGCGCAAGCTGTTCGCCACCACCAGCGCCGATCAGAAGTTCGTGTCGATCGAGCTGTACCAGGGCGAGCACGCCGACGTGCGCAAGAACCGCCGGCTGGGCCAGGTCACCCTCGACGGCCTGCCGCCGGGCCCGGCCGGCAGCATCCGGGTCGAGCTCAACCTCACCGTCGACGTCGAGTCGATCATGAACGTCACCGCCCGCGAGCTGTCGACCGGCAAGGAGGCCGGCGTCACGCTGCGGCCGTCGGGCGGCCTGACCCAGCGCGAGATCGTCGAGATCATCTCGCGCCGGCGCGAGGAGGAGACCGCGGCGGCGGCCACCCGGCCGATCGACGGCGGCGGCCTGACCCGGGTGCCGACCCGCGAGCTGCCGCCGATCAAGCCGCGCGGGGAATGACCGTGGCCGCGCTCGACCCCACCGACGAAGCGGCGGTGATGAAGATCGCCGACGCGGTCGGCGCGCTGATCGAGCACTGGGGCTTCAAGCGCAACATGGGCCGGGTGTGGGCGGTGCTCTACCTCGAGCAAGCGCCGCTGTCGGCCGCCGATCTCGGCGAGCGCCTGAGCCTGTCGTCGGGCGCGATCTCGATGCTGCTGGCCGAGCTGGGCCAGTGGGGCGTCATCAAGAAGGCGTGGGTGCCGGGCGAGCGCCGCGACTTCTACGAGGCCGAGACCAGCATCTGGAAGATGGTGTCGCGGGTGCTGCGCGAGCGCGAGCTGCGCTGGATCCAGGACGCGCTCGAGCAGTTCGCCGCCGCCGACGCCGCGCTGGCCGCCGGCTCGAGCGATCGCAGCCCGCGCCGGGTCGGCATCGCCGGGCGGGTGGCCGGGCTGACCCAGCTGGCCCGGGTCGGCGCCCACCTGATCGAGGCGATCCTGTCGGGCGAGTCGGTCGACGCGCTGCCGATCAAGACGGTCGGCGAGCTGGCGCGCACCGTCGGCGACGCCGGCAAGCCGGGCCGCGGATGACGATCGAGGTCGCCGGGCTGTCGAAGCACTTCCGGGTCCACCGCCGCCCGCCCGGGCTGGCGGCCGCGGTGCGGTCGCTGTGGCGCCGCCGCTACGACACGGTCAAGGCGGTCGACGACGTCAGCTTCACGATCGCCCGCGGCGAGCGGGTCGGGTTCCTCGGCCCCAACGGCGCCGGCAAGACCACGACGATGAAGGTGCTGTCGGGGCTCTTGCACCCGACCGCCGGCGCGGTGCGGGTCGAGGGCCACCAGCCGTTCCGTCGCGAGCCCGACTTCCTGCGCCGGATCACGCTGGTGATGGGCCAGAAGCAGCAGCTCTTGTGGGACCTGCCGCCCAGCGAGACCTACGCGCTCAACCGCGCGGTGTTCGGCGTCGACCCGGCCCAGGCCCGCCAGACCATCGCCGAGCTGACCGAGCTGCTCGGGCTGGCCGGCCTGACCGACAAGCCGACCCGGCAGCTGTCGCTGGGCGAGCGGATGAAGTGCGAGCTGGCGGCGGCGCTGCTGCACCGGCCGACGACGCTGTTCCTCGATGAGCCGACCATCGGCCTCGACGTCGCGATGCAGGTGACGATCCGCGACTTCATCCGCGACTACAACCAGCGCCACGACGCCACCGTGCTCCTGACCTCGCACTACATGGACGACGTCGTCGCGCTGTGCCCGCGGGTGATCGTGATCGACGGCGGGCGGCTGATCCACGACGGCGACCTGCGCGCGCTGGTCAAGACGATGCTGCCCGACAAGCTGGTGTCGTTCACCGGCGGCGTGCCGGCCGAGGAGGTCGCGCGGCTGGGCGAGGTGGTCAAGGCCGAGGGCGGGCGGACCACGGTGCGGGTGCCCGAGGCCCGGCTGCGCGAGGTGGTCAGCCACGTGCTCGATCGCGCCGGCGCCGACCTCGCGGTCGAGGATCCGCCGCTCGAGGACGTCATGCGCAAGCTGTTCAAGGACAAGCGGGCGGCCGCGCCGGCGGCGCCGCCCGCCGAGCCGCCGCCATGATGCGCGCGGCGCGCGCGCTGCCGACGCTGATCCGGGTCGGCATGGTCGAGGCGATCGCCTACCGCGCCGAGATGGTGGTGTGGCTGCTGACCACGACGATGCCGCTGGTGATGCTGGGGCTGTGGACCTCGGTCGCCGACGAGGCGCCGTTCCGCGCCTGGGCCACCCGCGACTTCGTCGCCTACTACCTGGTCGCGCTGGTGGTGCGCAACCTGACCTCGAACTGGGTCGCGTGGCAGATCTCCGAGGAGATCCGCACCGGCGCGGTGTCGGGGCGGCTGTTGCGGCCGATCCACCCGTTCCTGGGCTACCTGGGCACTCACCTCGGCGCGGTGCCGCTGCGCGCGATCGCGGTCGCGCCGGTGATCGTCATCATGATGTGGACCAGCGCCCGCGGCGTGCTGGTCACCGACGCCGCGCACCTGGCGCTGGTGGCCGCCGCGATCGTCGGCGCCTGGCTGCTCACGTTCGGCGTGTTCCTGTGCCTCGGCGCGCTGGGGTTCTTCCTCGACAAGGCCATGGGCATCATCGAGGTGTACTTCGGCGTGTTCGCGATCATGTCGGGCTACCTGATCCCGCTGGCGCTGCTGCCCGGCTGGGTGCGGGCGATCGCCCGGGTGCTGCCGTTCCGGTCGATGCTCGGCGATCCGGTGGCGATCGCGATCGGCCGGGTGCCCGACGCCGGCGACGCCGCGCGGCTGGTCGCGCTGCAGTGGGCCTGGGCGATCGGCCTGCTCGCGCTGGCCACCTGGCTGTGGCGCACCGGCGTGCGCCGGTACGAGGCGTTCGGCGGATGAGGCTCGGCTACTACGCGCGACTGTTCGCGGTGCAGGCCCGGGCCTCGCTGACCACCGCGATGCAGTACCGCGCCGACTTCCTGGTGCAGGGCCTGACCTCGCTGTACTGGCTGGGCTGGAACCTGGTGCCGCTCCTGGTGCTGTACGACGACCGCGCGACGGTGGCCGGCTGGAGCTTCGGCGCGGCGCTGGTGGTGATGGCGCACTTCGTGATCGTCCGCGGCATCCTCGAGGGCGCGATCAACCCGTCGCTCGGCGCGGTGGTCGAGCAGATCCGCTCGGGCGCGTTCGACTACACGCTCTTGCGCCCGGCCGACGCCCAGTTCCTGGTGTCGACCGCGCGGTTCGCGCCGTGGCGGGCGCTCGACGTGCTGGGCGGCGTCGGCCTGTTGATCTACGCGTTCGTGCGCTTGGGGCACGCCCCCAGCCCGGCCCAGCTCGGCGCGGGCCTGGTGCTCCTGGGTGCCGGCCTGGCCGTCATGTACGGCCTGTGGATCATGATCGTCGCGACCGCGTTCTGGGTGGTGCGGATGGACAACCTGATCTACCTGCTTTCGTCGGTGTTCGACGCCGCGCGGTGGCCGGCCAGCGTGTTCCGGGGCGTCTGGAAGGTGGTCTTCACGTTCGTGATCCCGCTCGCGCTGATGACGACGTTCCCGGCCCGCGCGCTCTTGGGGACGGTGACCTGGCAAGCCGGGATTGGTTGTCTGGTCGGAGCGCTGCTGGTCTCGATCGTGGCGCGGCTGGTGTGGCGGCTCGCGCTGCGCAGCTACACGTCCGCGTCGAGTTGACACATGTTGCCGCGACCGCGGCGCCCCGTTGTGCGACAACCACCTCGTGGGAAGTCCGCCCAGCGGGACGAAGGCGAGTCGCCACAACTCGCCCAACCTCGACATCCTGCGCGCCATCGCGGTGCTGACCGTGGTGGTGGACCACCTGATCCCGACGTTCGGCTTCCGCGGCTACGTCATCCCGCACACGGTGTCGGAGCTGACGCTGCACATCGGCCAGTCGGGTGTGCTGGCGTTCTTCGTCCACACCAGCCTGGTGCTGATGTACTCGCTCGAGCGGATCCCGGCGCCCAGCCACTGGGCCCAGGCCTGGCGCTTCTACGTGCGCCACGCGTTCCGCATCTACCCGCTGGCGATCGTGTGCGTGATCGGTGTCGTCGCGCTGGGCTGGCCCGAGGCCAGCTGGAAGGCGTACCACCCGGTGACCTGGCAGGAGGTCGCGGCCAACCTGATGCTGGTCCAGAACCTGTGGACCGGGCACAGCGTGCTGACCCCGCTGTGGAGCTTGCCGTACGAGGTCGAGATGTACCTGGTGCTGCCGGTCGCGTACCTGATCGCGCGCCGCCGCGACGGCCTGCAGTGGATGCTGACCTTGGTGGTCGCGTCGACCTTGGCCGGCTACGCGTTCGGCAAGCTCAAGCACGGTCACATGAACCTGGCCGCGTACGTGCCGTGCTTCCTCGCCGGCGTGGCCTGCTACCTCGTGCGCGATCGGGTGCGGCCGCGGATCTCGGGGCGGTGGTGGCCGGTGTTCGTGATCGGCGCGGTGTCGGCGTACTGCGTGGTCCACACCGTCTCGGACCGGCTGATCTACTGGATCGGCTGGCTGTACTGCATCACGATCGCCGCGGCCATCCCGCTGTTTCTGGACAGCCCGACCGCCTGGCTCAACCGCGGCGCGGCGACCGTGGCCAAGTACTCCTACGGCATCTACCTCCTGCACGCGCCGGCGCTGTACGTGGTGTTCGGCCTGTGGCAGCCCGGCGGCCTGATCATCGAGGTGCCGCTGTTCATCGCGCTGACCGCGGTGCTGGCGGTCGCGGCCTACCACCTGATCGAGGAGCCGCTGGTCCGGGTGGGGCGGCGGCTCAGCGACCACTGAGGGCCCACCCGGCGCTGACCGGGACTGATTCCGCCTGGTTGCGGATCGCCTGCGACAACAGATCGCGCCCCGCGGTCGTGCGTTGCAAGACCCCATGCGCCTCCGTCGGATCGCCGTCGCCCTCGGGACCCTGACCGCCGCCACCGTCCTGGCCCACGCCGAACGGGTCGCGGCCAAGCGGATGGTCATGGACCCCGCCGACCTCGCGCCGCCCGGCTTCCAGCTCACCGGCCGCGCGCTGGGCGGGGCCACCCCGCCGGCTGGCATCGACGTGGCGGCGGCCGCGCACCTGGCCGGCTCGGCGATCGCGACGGTCGGCGCCGATCAGGCGCTGGTGATCGACGCCGACAGCGGCGACCTCGTGCTGGTCGACGGCGCCGGCAAGGCCAAGGCCCGGCTGGCGATCGGCGCGACCGCCGCGCAGCTGGTGTTCGACGCCACCGCCCGCCGGGCCTACGTGGCCGCCCGCGGCAGCGACGAGATCGTCGCGGTCGACGTCGGCGCCAAGCTCACCGTCGCGCGCCGCTGGGCCACGCCGACCGAGCCCTACGGCGTCGCGCTCACCCCCGATCGCGCGACCCTGCTGGTGACCACGGTCGCCGCGCGCACGCTGGCCGCCTACGACGTCGCCACCGGCGCCGAGCGCTGGCGGCGGGCGCTGGCCCCCGAGCCGCGCGGCGTCGCGATCGCCCCCGACGGCTCGACCGCGATCGTCACGTCGCTGACCACCGGCTCGGTCGAGCGCATCGAGCTGGCGACGCCCCAGGCCGGCGCGTCGGTGAGCCTGGCGCCCGCCCAGGCCGGCGCGGCGGCGATGGTGTTCGGCCAGCTCGCCGGCCCCAGCGAGGCCGGGCGCAGCCACGCCCGCAACGCGTTCGCGGCGCGCTTCGTCGGCCACGACCTCGCGCTGGTCGCGCACCAGACCTCGACGCCGCTGCAGGACGCGCGCTTCGGCGAGAACCGCGGCTCGTACGGCGGTGGCTTCGAGCCGCCGATCAAGCACGAGGTGACGTTCATCGCGACCGACCGCCGCGCCTCGCGCACGGTGTCGGCGCAGATCGCCGATCACCAGCCCAAGGCGATCGCCTGGGATCCGGTCCGCGACCGGGCGTTCATCGTCGGCTACGGCTCCGACTCGCTGCTGGTGCTGGGCGCGGCGTCGCAGCTCGGCGTGACGCTCGACCGCACCGTCGCGATCGGCGACCGCGAGAGCTGCGGCCCCGACGGCGTCGCGGTAGGCGCCGACGGCGCCGCGTGGGTGTTCTGCGCGGTGTCGCGCAAGGTGGTGCGGGTGCCGATGGACGCCGGCGCCGTCACGCCGATCGTGGCCGCCGAGGCGGTGGCGCCGACCCGGATGT
Organism: Myxococcales bacterium; assembly: GCA_016707895.1. Lineage (GTDB taxonomy): Bacteria > Myxococcota_A > Polyangia > Haliangiales > Haliangiaceae > UBA2376. Next base: position 65,845 of record JADJGV010000014.1, read on the forward strand.
CCAAGGCGGCCCACGAGGGCTTCGACCTGTTCCGCAAGGGCAACGACGGGCGGATCTCGTCGCGCGGCGCGATGGCGTGCTCGAGCTGCCACCCCGAGGCCGGCGCCGACGGGCTGTCGTGGCGGATCGAGACCCACGAGCTGCAGACCCCGGTCCTCGCCGGCCGCGTGATGGGCACCCACCCCTACAAGTGGGACGGCGGCGATCGCGACCTGGCGATCAGCCTGACGTCGACGATGCGCCGGCTCGGCGGCGGCGGCCTGACCCCGGGCCAGACCAAGTCGCTGGCCGCCTACCTCGAGGCGCTGCCCCGGCCGCGGGTCCCGGCCCGGGCCCCCACCGCGGTCGCGCGCGGCAAGGCGCTGTTCGCCAGCGACGAGGTCGGCTGCACCACCTGCCACGGCGGCAAGCTCTACACCGACAACGCCACCCACGAGCTCGGCGGCACGCTGGCGCAGTCCGACACCCCGTCGCTGGTCGGCCTGGCCCGGAGCGCGCCCTACTACCACGACGGCAGCGCCGCGACCCTCGACGCGCTGCTCGCCGAGCGCGCCGCCGTGCATGGCATGGCCGAGACCGTCTCGCTCACCGCCGCGCAGCGCCAGGATCTGATCGCGTACCTCGAGACGCTGTAGCTGCGGCGCGGGGTCGCGGGGCGACGGGGCTCCCGCTGGTCGCCCGCCGGGCTCATACTCGGGGCATGTCGGTGTCGACGTCGCGGGATGCCCACCAGCGCTACGCGGCGCTGCTCGAACAGATCGCGGCCGACGCGCCGCTGCCCGACACGCTCGACGCGCTGGCCCGCTACGTCGAGGACGAGCTGCCCGGGGCGATCGCGTCGGTGCTGCTGCTCGACGCCGACGGCGCGCACCTGCGGACGGCGGCCGGGCCGGGCTTGCCCGCGGCCTACAGCGCGGCGATCGACGGCGTCGCGATCGGCCCCAGCGTCGGGTCGTGCGGCACCGCCGCCTACGAGCGCGCGCCGGTGATGGTCGAGGACATCGAGACCGATCCGCGCTGGGACGCGTACCGCGGCCTGGCCCGGGCCCACGGGCTGCGCGCGTGCTGGTCGACGCCGATCCTGTCGCGGCGGCGCCTGGGCCCACACCCGGTGCTGGGCACGTTCGCGGTGTACTACCGCGCGCCGCGCGCGCCCGACGCCGACGCCCGCGGCGTGCTGGCCCGCGCCGAGTTCGTCGCGTGCATCGCGATCGAGGCCGATCGCGCGGTGGCCGCGCTGCGTGAGCGCGAGGCCGAGTTCCGGACGTTCGTCGACCACGCGGGCGACGCGTTCTTCGTGCAGGCCGGCGGCACCGGCACCGTCGTCGACGTCAACCTGCAGGCGTGCGAGAGCCTGGGCTACACCCGCGACGAGCTGATCGGCGCCGCGCCGACGCTGTTCGATGTCGCCGCGCACGGGGCCATGATGGCCGAGCTGAAGCGGCGCCTCGAGACCGGCGGCGCGGTGACCTTCGACTCGACCCACACCCGCAAGGACGGCTCGACGTTCCCGGTCGAGGTGCGCATCGGGACGTTCACGTCGCGCGGCCGCCGGTTCGGCCTCGCGTTGGTGCGCGACGTCACCGCCCGGCGCGCCCTCGAGGAGCAGCTCCAGCAGGCCCAGAAGATGGAGGCCATCGGTCGGCTGGCCGGCGGCGTCGCGCACGACTTCAACAACCTGCTGACGGTGATCAACGGCTACGCCGAGGGCCTGCTCGCCGACCTGCCGGCCGGCCCGGCGCGCGACGACGTGGCCGTGATCCGCGACGCCGGCAACCGCGCCGCCGCGCTGACCGCGCAGCTGCTCGCGTTCAGCCGGCGCACGATCATCGCCCCGCGCCCGGTCGACCTGACCGCGACGGTGGCGCGCCTGGCGCGGATGTTCGAGCGCGTGCTCGGCGAGCGGATCACGCTGGTCACCGACCTCGCGGCTGGCCTGCCCACGGTCATGGCCGACGGCGGCCAGCTCGAGCAGGTGCTGCTCAACCTGGTCGTCAACGCCCGGGACGCGATGCCCGCGGGTGGCACGCTCACCATCGCGACCCGCGAGCGCACCAGCACGCTGCTCGGGCGTCAGGTGTGCCTGGCGGTCGAGGACACCGGCGAGGGCATGCCCGAGGACGTGCGCGCGCGGGTGTTCGAGCCGTTCTTCACCACCAAGCCCCAGGGCCAGGGCTCGGGCCTGGGCCTGGCCACGGTCTACGGGATCGTCAAGCAGGCCGGCGGCTACGTCCAGGTCGAGAGCCGGGTCGGGCACGGCAGCCGGTTCACGGTGAGCCTGCCGGCCAGCGACGCGGTCGAGGCCGCGCCGCCGCACCCCGGCGTGACGCAGGTGCGCGGCGCCGAGGTGGTGTTGCTGGTCGAGGACGAGGAGGGCGTGCGCCGGCTGATCGCGCGCGGGCTCGAGCAGCACGGCTACCAGGTGCTGGCGGCCGCCGACGGCGCCGCGGCGCTGCGGCTCGAGGCCGCGCACCCGGCGCCGATCCACCTGCTGATCACCGACGTGCTGATGCCGGGCATGACCGGCCGCGAGCTCGCCGACGCGGTCAAGGCCCGGCGCCCGGCGATCAAGGTGCTGTTCGTCAGCGGCTACACCGACGACGAGGTGCTGCGCCACGGCGTCGTGATCGGCACCGACGCGTTCTTCCACAAGCCGTTCACGCCGCTCGGGCTCTTGACCAAGGTGCGCGAGGTGCTCGACCCGGCGTAGGCGCGCCCGGCCCCTACGGCGCGCCGCCGTCGCCGCCGTCGCTGAGCCGGTAGCCGACGCCGGGCTCGGTGAGCAGCCAGCGCGGCCGGCTGGGGTTGGCCTCGATCTTCGCGCGCAGCGCGGCCATGTGCACCCGCACGTAGTGGACGTGCTCGACCGCGTTGGGCCCCCAGATCTCCTTGAGCAGCATCCGGTGGGTCAGCACCTTGCCGGCGTGGCGCACCAGCAGCGCCAGCAACCGGTACTCGATCGGCGTCAGCTTGACGACGCGGTCCTCGACGCGGACCTCGTGGCGCTCGTCGTCGATCGTGATCGCGCCCGCGGTGATCACCGCGGTGGCGGTCGCGCCGGGGCGGTGGCGCAGCGCGACCCGGATGCGCGCGAACAGCTCGCGCACGCCGAACGGCTTGGTCAGGTAGTCGTCGGCGCCGGCGTCGAGCGCCGCGACCTTGTCCTCCTCGCGGCCGCGCGCCGACAGCACGATGATGGGCACCGCGGTCCACGCCCGCAGCTGGCGCACCAGCTCGAGGCCGTCGCCGTCGGGCAGGCCGAGATCGAGCAGCACGACGTCGGGCGGATCGGCGGCCGCGGCGGTGGCGCCCGCGGCGACGCCCTCGGCCACGGCCACCGCGAACTCGTGCGCGGTCAGCGTGGCGCGGAGGAACCGCACCATCTGCGGATCGTCCTCGACGATCAGCACCCGGGTCCCGGCGGTCACGGCGCCTCCGCGGCGGCGTCGGGCGCCGGCACCAGCGGCGGCGGCGGCGTCGGCAGCCGGACCACGAAGCGCGCGCCGCCACCGCCCGCGCGCTCGATCGCGATGGTGCCGCCGTGGGCGGTGACGACGCCGCGGCACACCGCCAGGCCCAGCCCGACGCCGCCCTTGCGCGCCCCGGGCGCCTGGAAGAACTTCTCGAACAGCCGCGGCCCGAGCGCCGGATCGATCCCGGCGCCGGCGTCGGCGACCGAGATCTCGACCTGGGGCCCGTGGCGGCGCGCGGCGATCGCGATCGGCGGCGCGCCGTGCTTGACCGCGTTCTCGATCAGGTTGATCAGCACCTGCTCGAACAGTACCGGATCGACCGAGACCAGGAGGTCGTCGGGGACGTCGAGCTCGACCGCGCGCGGCCCGAGCACGTCGGCCAGGCGGGTCAACGCCGAGCCGCACAGCTCGCTGACCGGCACCCACGCGCGGGCGGGCTCGAGGCCGGTCTCGACCCGGGTGATGTTGAGCAGGTTCTGCAGCACCCGCTCGAGCCGGCGGGCCTCGTCGACGATGGTGCCGATCAGCTCGGCTTCGACCGCCGGCGGCAGCTTGGCGCGGGCGTCGCGCAGCGAGGTGGCCGCGCCGGTGATGACCGCCAGCGGGGTGCGCAGGTCGTGCGACACCGCCGACAAGAGCGAGCTGCGCAGCTCCTCGGTGCGGGCGCGGATCGACGCGTCGCGCGCCGCGCTCGCGAGCTGCACCCGCCCCAGCGCCAGGCCGGTCTGGCGGGCCAGCGCCGCCAGCAGGTGGCGTTCGTCGGCGGTGAACGGCGGCGCGTCGCGGCGGCCGGCGGTGACCAGCACGCCGCGCGGCGCGTCCTCGGCGAGCGGCACCGCGGTGACCGCGGCGCCGGGCAGGGTGGCGGTGCCGTGGCCGGCCGGCTGGCGATGCGCCAGGCTCCACGCCGCCACCGATTGCTCGGGCGCCGACAGCGGCATCAGCCCGGCGATCGAGGTGAGCGTGGTCAGATCGCCGTCCGCCTCGGGCACCAGCACCGCGGCGCCGACGCCGAGCAGCTCCTCGACGTGGCGCACCGCCACCGCGGCGATGTCGGCGGCGGCCTCGGCGGCGGCGATCTCGCGGGTGAAGCCGAGGATCGCGGCGGTGCGGCGCTCGCGCACCAGCGCGTCCTGTTCCTGGCGCCGCAGCCGGGTGGTCAGCGCGCTGACCGAGAGGCCGGCGGTGAACATGACCGCGAAGGTGACCAGGTGGCCGAGGTCGCTGACCGCCAGCGTGAACCGCGGGGGCACGAAGCAGAAGTCGAACGCCAGCACCGACAGCGTCGCGGCCAAGAGCGACGGGCCGCGCCCGCCCAGCGCGGCGATCATGATCGCGACCACGTACAGCATCGCCAGGTCGGCGAGGCTGACGTGATCGAAGGCCACGAGCCCGAGCGCGGTCACCGCCGCCACCGCCAGGGTGCCGGCCGCCCAGCTCCAGCGCGCCGACGGCGGCGCCACCCGGGCGTCGGGCGCGGCGGGCGCCGGCGGGCGCGCGTCGCGGTCGATCGGCGCCACGACGTGCACCTCGATCTCGCCCGAGCCGCGGATCAGGGCGTCGACCAGGCCGCCGGTGAGCAGATCGCGCCAGCGGGCGTGGGTGGGCTTGCCGACGACGACGCGGGTGACGCCGCGGCGCTTCGCGTGGGTCAGCAGGGCCGCCGCGACGTCCTCGCCGCGCAGGCGCACGATCTCGGCGCCCAGCGACTCGGCCAGCCGCAGGTGGGCCTCGAGGCGATCGCGGTCGCGCTCGCCGAGCGGCCGGCTCGGGCGATCGACCGCCGCCACCTCCCAGGCCGCGTCGAGCCGCTCCGCGGCGCGCTTGCCGGCGCGGATCAGCCGCTCGGACGACGGGCTCGGGCCCACCGCGACCAGCACCTGCTCGCGGCTGCCCCACGGGCGCTCGATGCCGTGGGCGCGGCGGTAGGCCTGGACGTCGACGTCGACCTGCTCGGCGGTGCGGCGCAGCGCCAGCTCGCGCAGCGCCAGCAGGTTGCCCTTCTGGAAGAAGTGCTGGGTGGCGCGCCGCGCCTGCTCGGGCAGGTACACCTTGCCCTCGCCCAGCCGCTCGAGCAGCACCTCGGGGGCCAGGTCGATCAGCTCGAGCTCGTCGGCGCGGGCCAGCACGTCGTCGGGCACGGTCTCGCGGACCTTGACGCCGGTGATCTGCTCGACCACGTCGGTGAGGCTGGCGACGTGCTGGACGTTGAGCGTGGTGTGGACCTCGACGCCGGCGTCGAGTAGCTCGAGCACGTCCTGCCAGCGCTTGACGTGGCGGCTGCCCGGCGCGTTGGTGTGGGCCAGCTCGTCGACCAGGATCACCGTCGGGCGGCGGGCCAGCGCGGCGTCGAGGTCCAGCTCGTCGAGCGTCACCCCGCGGTGCTCGACGCGCCGCCGCGGCACCGTCGGCAGGCCGGCCACCAACGCGCCGGTCTCGCTGCGGCCGTGGGTCTCGATCACGCCGATCACCACGTCGACGCCCTCGGCGCGCAGCCGCTGCGCCGACTCCAGCATCGCGAAGGTCTTGCCGACGCCCGGCGCCGCGCCGAAGAAGATCTTCAGGCGCGCCCGGGGCGGGGCCTCCTCGGCCTGCACCCGCGCCAGCAGCGCGTCGGGATCGGGGCGCTCGCCGTCGGTCATCGCGCCGTCACTGTACCGCGCGCGGCCGACCGAGCCGCCGGTCGAGGGCGAGGTTGACCGCGAGCACGTTGACCCGCGACGCGCCGAGGACGCCGAGCGTCGGCGGCTCGACGGCGGCGTCGACGATCGCCGCCACCTCGGCCGGGGTCACGCCGCGAGCGGCGGCGATGCGTGCGATCTGGAAGCGGGCCGCGGCCGGCGAGACGTGGGGATCGAGCCCGGACGCCGACGCGGTGATCAGCTCGATCGGCACCGGCCGACCCGGCGCGGTGGCCGCGAGCGCTGCGGCGCGCTCGGTCAGCGCCGCCACCAGCCGCGGGTCGCGCGGGCCGAGGTTGGTGCCGCTCGACGTGTGGGCGTCGTAGCCGGTCGCCGACGGGCGGCCCCACAGGTAGCCGGGGTCGGTGAAGGCCTGGCCGACCAGCGTCGAGCCGACCGCGCGGCCGTCGACGCGCACCACCGAGCCGGCGGCCTGGCGCGGCCACGCCAGCCGCGCGGCGGCGGTGACCGCGAGGGGGTAGACCACGCCGCACACGAGCGTGAACAGCGCGAGCAGGGACAGGGCGGGGCGGAGCGTGCGCATGGGCTTCCTCACGCCAGCCCGAGGCCGGCGAGGCCGAGATCGATCAGCTTGATGAACGGGAACGGCGCGATCACGCCGCCGAGGCCGTAGACCAGCAGGTTGCGGCGCAGCGTCACCGCCGCCGGCGCCGGGCGCAGCGTGAGGCCGCGCAGCGCCAGCGGGATCAGCGCGACGATCACCAGCGCGTTGAAGATCACCGCCGCCATGATCGCGCTGTGCGGGCTGTGCAGGTGCATGACGTTGAGCGTGTCGAGCTGCGGGTACACCGCCGCGAACGCCGCCGGGATGATCGCGAAGTACTTGGCGACGTCGTTGGCGATCGAGAACGTGGTCAGCGCGCCGCGGGTCGCCAGGAGCTGCTTGCCGACGCCGACGATCTCGATGAGCTTGGTCGGGTTCGAGTCGAGGTCGACCATGTTGCCGGCCTCCTTGGCGGCCTGGGTGCCGGTGTTCATCGCCACCGCGACGTCGGCCTGGGCCAGCGCCGGCGCGTCGTTGGTGCCGTCGCCGGTCATCGCCACCAGGTGACCCTTGGCCTGGTAGTCGCGGATCTTGGCCAGCTTGGCCTCGGGGGTGGCCTCGGCCAGGAAGTCGTCGACGCCGGCCTCGGCGGCGATCGCCGCGGCGGTCAGCGGGTTGTCGCCGGTGATCATCACGGTGGTGATGCCCAGCCGGCGCAGCTCGGCGAAGCGCTCCTTGATGCCGTGCTTGACGACGTCGGTGAGCGCGATGACGCCGAGCACCTTGGCGCCGTCGGCCACCACCAGCGGCGTCGCGCCCTTGCCGGCGACCGCGTCGACCTGGGCCTTGACCTCGGGGGGCAGCGCGGCGGTGCCCAGCGCCGCCACGTGGCGGGTGATCGCGTCGGCGGCGCCCTTGCGGATCGTGCGCCCGCCGAGGTCGACGCCGCTCATCCGGGTCTGGGCGGTGAACGGCACGAACGTGGCGTCGGTCGGCGCCTTCACCGCGCGGGCGCCGAGCCGGGTCTGGCCGAGCGTGACGATGCTCTTGCCCTCGGGGGTGTCGTCGGCCCACGACGCCAGCACCGCGGCCTCGGCCAGCGCGTCCGGCGCGACGCCGCGCGCCGGGAAGAACTCGGTGGCCTGGCGGTTGCCGTGGGTGATGGTGCCGGTCTTGTCGAGGAACAGCACGTCGATGTCGCCGGCGGCCTCGACCGCGCGGCCCGAGGTGGCGATCACGTTGGCCTGGATCATCCGGTCCATGCCGGCGATGCCGATCGCCGACAACAGCCCGCCGATCGTGGTCGGGATCAGGCACACCAGGAGCGCCACCAGGATCGCCATCGACACCGGCGCGCCGCCACCGGCGCTGCTCACCGCGTAGCGCGAGAACGGGAGCAACGTCACCGTCACCACCAGGAACACCAGCGTCAGGCCGGCCAGCAGGATGTCGAGCGCGATCTCGTTGGGGGTCTTGCCGCGGCGCGCGCCCTCGACCATCGCGATCATGCGGTCGAGGAACGAGCTGCCGGGCGCCGCGGTGATGCGGATGATCAGCTGATCCGACAGCACCCGGGTGCCGCCGGTGACCGCGCAGCGATCGCCGCCGCTCTCGCGCACGACCGGCGCGCTCTCGCCGGTGATCGCGCTCTCGTCGACCGAGGCCACGCCCAGCACGATGTCGCCGTCGCCGGGGATCAGCTCGCCGGCCGACACCTTGACCAGCATGCCGGGGGTGAGCTGCGACGACGGGACGCCGACCGCGTTGGCGTCGAAGCGCGCCTCTTGCACGCGGTTGGCCAGCACGTCCTGGCGGGCGCGGCGCAGCGCCGCGGCCTGGGCCTTGCCGCGGCCCTCGGCCATCGCCTCGGCGAAGTTGGCGAACCACACGGTCAGCCACAGCCACGCGGTCAGGCCGCCGATGAAGCCGGTGTCGGCGGCGCTGGTCGCGAGCGCGTGGATGAACATGATCGTCGTGAACAGGCTGCCGAGCTCGACCACGAACATCACCGGCGAGCGGATCATCCGGCGCGGATCGAGCTTGAGCAGCGCCTGCCACAGGGCGGGCTTGACGATCGCGGCCTCGAACAGCGGGCGCGCGGCAGGACGGGAGGACATGGCGGGGCCTTTCAACGCGCCAGGTGCTCGGCGATCGGGCCGAGCGCCAGCGCGGGGACCAGGGTCAGGGCGCCGACCAGGAGGACGGTGGCGACCAGGAACGCGACGAACAGCGAGCTGTCGGTGGGCAGCGTGCCCGCGGTGACCGGCACGCGCTTCTTCTTGGCCAGCGCGCCGGCGAGGGCGACCACCGGCAACAGCGCGGCGAAGCGGCCGAGCCACATGAGGACGCCCTGGGTGGTGGCCCAGAATGGGCCGCTGGCGGTGAGGCCGCCGAACGCCGAGCCGTTGTTGTTGGCGGCCGACGTCATCGCGTACAGCATCTCGGTGAAGCCGTGGGCGCCGCCGTTGCCGAGCGTGGTGGCCTGGCTGGTCGAGCAGGCCAGCGCGGTGCCGATCAAGAGCGCCACCGCCGGCACCAGCACGCCGATCGACGCCAGCTTCATCTCGTGGGCCTCGATCTTCTTGCCCAGGAACTCCGGCGTGCGACCGATCATCAGGCCCGACAGGAACACCGCGATGATGGCGAACTGGATCAGGCCGTAGAGGCCGGAGCCGACGCCGCCGAACGCCACCTCGCCCAGGCCCATCAGCGCGATGGTCGCGGCGCCGCCGAGCGGCTGGTAGCTGTCGTGCATCGAGTTGACCGAGCCGTTGGACGCGGCGGTGGTGGCGCCGGCCCACAGCCCGGCCTCGGTGGCGGTGAAGCGCTGCTCCTTGCCCTCCATGTTGCCGGCGCTGGCGTCGATCGCGAACGCGCCGCTGTCGTCGACCGCGGCGATCGCCGGCGTCGCCGACAGCTCCTGGTGGATCGTCACCGCGGCGAACGGCACGAACAGCAGCCACATCGTCACCAGGAACGCCACGCCCTGGCGTCGGCGCTTGACCATCCGACCGAACGCCAGGCACAGCGCCGCCGGGATCAACAGGATGGCCAGGCACTGCACGAAGTTGCTGAGCGGCGTCGGGTTCTCCAGCGGGTGGGCCGAGTTGACGTTGAAGTAGCCGCCGCCGTTGGTGCCGAGCTGCTTGATCGCCACCTGCGACGCCACCGGGCCGACGGCGATCTGGCCGTGGCCGCCGCCGTCGAGGGCGGCGACGTCGACGTGGCCGGCGCCGGTCTGCGGCACGCCCTGCCACACCAGGAACAGCGCCATGACGATCGCCATCGGCACCAGCACGTAGAGCGTGGCGCGGGTCAGGTCGACCCAGAAGTTGCCGATGCCCTTGGCCTCGGCGCGGCTGAAGCCGCGCACCAGCGCCACCAGCACCGCGATGCCGGTGGCCGCCGAGACGAAGTTTTGCACCGTCAGCGCCAGCGCGGCGACGAGGTGGCTCATCGTGGTCTCGCCGCCGTAGGCCTGCCAGTTGGTGTTGGTCACGAAGCTGACCGCGGTGTTCCACGCCACCGGCGCCGGCACCGCGTGCAGGTCGTTGGGGTTGCCGGGCAGGCTGCCCTGCAGGCGCTGCAGCAGGTACACCACCACCACGCCGGCGAGGTTGAACACCACCACCGCGGTCGCGTAGCGCGGCCACGGCATGTCCTCGTCGCGGTCGACGCCGCCGACGCGGTACAGCAGCCGCTCGACCGGCCCCAGCACGCGGGTCGCGCGGGTGGTGCCGTCGAACACCCGCGCCAGGTAGCCGCCCAGCGGCCAGGCCAGCAGCGACAGCGCGGCGACGAACGCGATCAAGCCGACGACGCCGGGGCCGGTCATGACAGCTTCTCCGGGAACAGCAGCGCGAACACCAGGTAGCCGAAGACCAGGACGGCGAGCACGAACCCGAGCCAGGTGAGCGCGGTCATGGCGGCTCCATGCGGTGGAACAGACGGATCAGGCCCAGGCTCGCCAGCGCGAGCACGACGGTCAGGCCCAGGTAGATGAGGTCCCAGCGGGTCACGCCGCACTGGTAGCGCCCCCGGTGTCACCGCCGTATCAAGAGCGCGCCCCGCGGCATCAAGAGCGCATCAAGATCCGTGGCGCGCGCCGCGGCGGCGGCAGAATGCGTCGCATGTCGCGCATCGCCGTCGCTTCCGTCGCGTCCCTGCTCGCGTCCGGCCCCGTCGCCGCCGAGCCTCCCGCCGCCCCGACCGTCACGGTCGGCGGCTCGCTCGAGACGTACTACCAGTACAGCCTGGCTCGCCCTCGCGCGGGGCTGGTCGGCCTGCGGCTCGAGCCGACCCACGGCGCGTTCACGCTGGCCAGCGCCACCGTCGACGCCACCGTCACCGCCGATCGCGCCCACGCGCGCGTCGCGCTGGCCGCCGGCGCCACGCCGGCCGCGATCTACGCCGCCGAGGCCGACCCCGGCGCCTGGCAGGTGGTGCGCGAGGCCAACGCCGGCGCCGCGCTCGGCGCCGAGGTCACCGTCGACGCCGGCCTGTTCCTGTCGCCGATCGGCCCCGAGTCGGTGGCGTCCAAGGACGACTGGAACTGGTCGCGCTCGACGCCGTTCCTCGCGCTGCCCGCGTACCACGTCGGCGTGCGCGCCACCCGGCCGCTCGGCCACGGCGTCACCGCCCAGGCGTGGCTCGTCAACGGCTGGAACGCCGCGGTCGACACCAACCGCGGCAAGACCGTGCTGGTCGGTGGCGCCTGGGCCGGCGACGGCGCCAGCGCGCAGGTGCTGTACGCCGGCGGCGTCGAGCGACCGACCGGCGCCGCCGAGGGCGCGCCGTGGCGCCACCTGGTGGACGCCTACGCGATCGTCGCGGTCGCCGACGCCGCCGACGTGATGGTCCACGTCGACGGCGGCGTCGAGGACGGCCGCGACGGCGGCCACCAGTGGCTGGCCGGCGCGGTTTACGGGCGCTGGCGCCTGGGCCCGCAGGTCGAGCTGGCGGCGCGCATCGACGGCGTCCACGAGTGGACCGACGCCGGCGTGACGCCGCTGGTGCTCGGCGTCGAGCAGGTCGTCGCCGGCACGCTGACCGCCTCGTGGCGCGCCGCGCCGCAGCTGCTGGTGCGCGGCGAGCTGCGCCACGATCGCGCCAGCGCCGACGTGCTGCCCGGCCGCGACGGCGCGCGCGGCGATCAGACGACCGCGACGGCCGCGATGACGGCGTGGTTCTGAGCGGCGGCGGCGATCACCAACGCCCGACGGCGTGCATGGCGGCGTCGAGCTCCGCCGCGCGTGGATAGGGCGCGCGCAGGTCGGGGGTCATCCAGGTCGACTGGACGCGGCCGGCGAGCTGGTCGGTGCTGCCGGCGGTGAACAAGCAGCCGTTGTCGGCGTGGTGGACCCACAGGTCGAAGGCGTGCACCTCCCCGTCGTAGACGGCGGCGGTCCACAGCATGTTGGCGCCGAGGCAGCCGTCGTCCCAGTCGAGCCCGTCGGCGAGATCCTCGGGGCTGACTGGCAGCTCGACGAAGCGATCCTCGACGCGCCGATCCCGGCCGTCGAACGCGCGGCCGGCAAGGTAGAGCTGGGCGCGCTCGAGCGGCGTCAGGCCGTCGGGCGAGGTCACGTCGCGGAGTCCGTGCAGCGTCAGGGCCATCGCCCCAGCCTAGCGCGGGCGCCGCCGATGGTTCTTCGACCGGGCCGTCGCGCGCGCCGAGACGCCCGCCGCGGCCGCCGCGTATCCTGGTCGGATGCCGACCTCGCTTGTGCCGCGCGCGCTCCTGACCGCGCTGATGATCGCGCTGGGGAGCGGCGCGGCCGGCGCCCAGCCCGCGCTGGCGCCGCTGACCACGCCGCCCGATCGCTACCAGGTCGCGGACATCCACGCCTACCCGTGGATGCAAGGCCGCGGCACGGTGGGCGCCGCCGACGATCTCACGGCGCCGGATCGGGTGCCGTTCAACCTCCCGATCGCCGACGACCCCGCCGCCGCGATGTTGGTCGTGGTGCACCTGGTCGGGCCGACCTGGAACTCGGTGCGCGGCACGCTGGTGGTCGAGGCCCGCGCCGGCCGGCGGCGCCTGGCCCGACAGCGGTTCCGGATCGAGCGCTACCTCGGCGTCGACGGCCAGCTCGCGCTGCCGATGATCGTCGCCGAGGTCGGCTGCGAGGTGGTGACGCTGTCGGCGAAGCTGACCGTGCCCGGCACGCGCGCCGCGGCCACCCGCGCGGTGCGGTTCGGCTGCGGCGAGTAGCGGCGTGGCGGTGCCCCGCGCGGGCCGCGGCTCTGGCACCGTCGGGCCATGACGAAACCCAAGCCGGCGCGGCCGGCGAAGCCGGCGGTGGCGAAGCGGTCGCCCGCGAGGCAGGCGCCCGCGAAGAAGCCGTCGGCGGCGAGGCCGGCGCCGCCGCCGACGCGGCCGTTCAAGCTGTTCGCCGACTACCGCCAGCTCCACGTCTGCGACGTGGGCGGGGCGGGCGATCTCAGCGAGGCGTGGACGCCGCAGGCCACCGAGGACCGCGTGGCGGTCGGCGTGGGCGTGGTCGGGATCGGCACCGCAGACGCCGCCGAGGTCCACGTGACCGTCGAGGTGCTGGCCGTGGCGCCAGCCGACGACGTCGCGGCGTGGGACCACGTAACCGCGGCCAGCGTCGACGTGACCGGCGACGCGGTCGCGGTGTACGGCTGCACCGACTATGTGCCCGAGGCGCGGCGGTTCGCGGTGGCGCCGGGGGCCTGGCGGCTGCGCGCGTCGCACCGCGGCCTGGCCAGGGGCCGCGAGCAGATCCGCCTGCAGCTGTGGCCGGCGGCGGCGCGCGCGCCGGTCGTCGAGCGCCGCTGGACCCCACCGGCGGCGGCGCCCGCGAAGGCGCCTACGACGCGCCCGCGCACGCTCAAGCAGGCGACGGCGGCGGCGTGGCGCGGCGAGCCCGACGTCGCGCGCGCGGTGCTGGTGGCGCTGGCGGCGGCCGGCGATCACGCGGCGGCGGCCGCCGCCGCCGAGCTGCACGCGTTCGTGGGCGCGTGGCGCGAGGTGGTGCCGCTGGCGACCGCGCTGGTCGGCCACCCCGACGCGGTGCGGACCGGCAACGTGTTCACCGATCAGTGCCGGCTCTTGCGCCGCGCGGCGCGCGAGCTGGACGATCCCGGCGTCATCACCCGCGCGGCGGCGGCGGTGCCGTCGGCGATGGCGGCGCGGCGCGACGCGTGCCTGCTGCGCGATCTCGACGCCGATCCGCGCGACGCCGATCCGGCCGCGGCCGCGGCCTTCGCGGCGGCGGTCGCGACCGCGACCTCCGGCAAGCGCTTCGTCGGCAAGCCCGCCGAGCTCGCGCGTCACTGCTTCGCGCTGGCCGCGGCCTACCGTCTCGACGGCGAGCTGATCGCGCGCTGGGATCCCGGGCTCGCCACGCTCGGCTTCGATCAGGCGGTCGATGTCGCCCGGGCCCACGCCCGCCGCGGCGCCGCCGCCGCCGCCTGGGCGGTGATCGCGCAGCGCCTGGGGCAGTGGTACCCGGTCGACGTCGCGCAGGTGGCGCCGGTGATCCTGCTCGTCGATCGCTGGCTCGGGCAGATCATGACGCCGGCGCGGTGCGCGCAGGTGCTGGCCACGCCGCGCGGCGGCGCGGGCTGAGGCCGCCGCCGCTCACTCGAAGCGCGCGCGGATGATGCGGTCGCCGACCTGCAGGCGATCGATCACGTCGGCGCCCTCGATCACCCGGCCGACCCAGGTGTAGCGGCCCTCGAGGTGCGGCGCCGGGGCGTGCATCGCGAACCACTGCGAGCCGCCGGTGTCCTTGCCGGCGTCGGCGATGCCGATCGCGCCGGCGCCGTAGTCGATCGGCATGGCCTCGAGGCTGGCGCTGATCTCCGACGGCAGCGTGAAGCCGGGGCCGCCCCAGCCGGTGCCGGTGGGATCGCCGCCCTGGACCACGAAGTCGGGGACGACGCGGTGGAACAGGAGGCCGTCGTAGTAGCCGCCCCGGGTCAGCGTGATGATCGTCGCGACGTGCCACGGCGCGACGGTGGCCTCGAGGCCGATCGTGACGTCGCCGGCGCTGGTCGTGAGGTGCCACGCGCCGGTGGCGCGCAGCGCGACGTCGGGATCGATCGGCGGCTTGCTGGGCGGCGCGCCGGCGGTGCGCGGGCCGGGGTCGGTGCCGGTCAGCGCGGTGATGCACGCGCGCGCGGCGCTGCGCAGCGCCGGGCTGGGGTCGGCGACCAGCCCCTGGCACACCGGCAGGCCGTCGAGCTTGGCCGCGGTGATCGCGCCGATCAACGTGGCGGAGAGCTCGGCGTCGCCGGCGGCGCGCTCGACCCGCGCGACCACCGCGCCGGCCAGCGGGGCGTAGTCGCCGCTGGCGCTGGTGACGGCGAGCAGCGCGCCGGTGGCGTCGGC
This sequence comes from Myxococcales bacterium, assembly GCA_016707895.1. Taxonomy (GTDB): domain Bacteria; phylum Myxococcota_A; class Polyangia; order Haliangiales; family Haliangiaceae; genus UBA2376. The sequence goes on from JADJGV010000014.1 coordinate 80,863, forward strand.
CGCGGCGCCGGCCACCGCCGGCTCGGCGCGGGCCAGCCCGGCGATCAACGCGTCGCGCAGCGGCAGCCGCTCGGGCGGCGTCACCCGCGCGGCCAGCTCGTCGATCTGATCGAGGGCGGCCGCGGCGATCCGCGGATCGCTCGAGCCGGCGGCGGCGGTCAGCCGGCGCACGCTGTCGCCGCCGGCGCCGGCGGCGATCGCCTCGATGGCCACGCCCTGCGCCAGGTGATCCGGCAGGATGCCGGCGCCGCAGCTGCCGAGCTGGGTCAGGGCCACCGCCGGATCGGCCAGCGCGTCGCCGCCGGGCACCGTCGGGATCGGGCGGGCCAGCGCCGCCAGCGTCAGGCAGTTGGCCCAGGCCGCGGCCAGCTGGCGATCGGCCGCGCGCTGGCTCGGCGGCGCGTCGGCGTACGAGCGGGCGATCGCCACCAGCAGCTCCCGGGCCTTGGGCTCGGCGCTGCGGCCGGCGAGCTGGCGCAGGCCCTCGAGCAGCGCGTGGGCGAAGGCCGGCGGCAGGCGCTCGGCCGACCACTCTTGCGACACCCGCGCCAGGTACGGCACCAGCGCGGCGCGGGTGGCGTCGGTGCTGGCGGCGCCGCCCAGCGCGCGCACCAGCTCGACCGCGACGTGCCAGTCGTTGTCGGCCAGCGCCTCGAGCAGGTCGGGGGTGGTCGCGGCGATCGCGCGCTTGGCGGCGAGGCCGGCGACCGCGAGCGCGCGCACGTTGGGCTCGCTGTCCTTGAGCCGATCGCGCAGCGCGCGCACGACGCCGTCGGTGGGCGCCGGCGGCGGCGCCGTGGGATCGCTGAACGCCTTGGCCAGCGCGTAGGTGGCGGCGTAGCGGACGTAGGCGTCGGGCGCGCGCGACAGGCCGATCAGCGCCAGCTCGGTGGTGTCGTCGAGCGGCACCTCGCCGCGGCCGAGCCGGCCCAGGCCGAGCGCGGCGGCGACGACGACGTTCACCTCGCGGGCGCCGAGCGCGGCCGACAGCGGCTTGAGCGCGGCCGGCGTGCCGAGCCGCGCGATCGCCTCGAGCACCGCCAGCCGGCCCGGCCCGGTCGACAGCGGCGTCAGCTCGCCGACGATCGCCTTGGCGTCGGTCGGCTCGATCATGCCGGTCGCGCCGGCCATGCCCAGCGCGGCGGCGGCCAGCACACCCTCGCGCCCGACCAGCCGCTGGCGCAGCGCGCGTACCGCCTCGGGGTTGCCGATCCGGCCCAGCGCCCGCAGCGCGAGCGCCCGCTTGGGCGCCATCCGATCGTCGGCCAGCTCGATCAGCTTGGGCACCGCGGCGTCGCGCTGGGCCTCGAGCTGCGCGAACGCCAGGCGGTCCTCGCGCGACAGCTCGGTCGGCGTCGGGGTCGGCTTGGGCGTCGCCCGCGGGCAGGCGGCCAGGGTCGCGAGCGCGAGGGCGAGGGCGGTGCGGCGCATGGCGCGCATCCTACCGCACGCTCTCCAGAGGGTTTGTCGCCAAACCCTCCTCGATCCCGGCGGAGCCGTGATCGAGCCTCCACCCGAGCCGCGAGACCCGGACCCGAGCCGCGAGACCCGGACCCGAGCCGCGAGACCTGAGCCGCGAGGCGATCCGCGCCGCCGCGGGTGTCGTACAGTCGCGGTCCCCGGGAAAGGACACCCCATGAGCCTGAACCTCGCCACGTTGCTCCGCGAGAGCGCCAAAGCCAACCCCACCAAGCCGGCCATCCACATCGGCGACGTGACGCTGCCCTACGCCATGGTCGACGGCCTGGCGCAGAAGTTCGCCGGCGCGCTGCGCGGCCTCGGGCTCAAGCCGGGCCAGCACGTCGCGCTGATGCTGCCCAACGTGCCGCAGTTCACGATCGCGTACTTCGGTTGCCACTACGCCGGCAACCCGGTGGTGCCGCTCAACGTGCTGCTCACGGCCGACGAGATCGCCTACCACCTCGACGACTCCGACGCGGTCGCGGTGGTGGTGTGGGAGGGCTTCCTCGAGCAGGCCCAGCACGGCTTCGCGCGGGTCGCCAGCTGCAAGCACCTGATCGTCGCCAAGGCCGACCGCGCCGATCTGAGCGCGCCGCCGGGCACGCTCAACTTCGCGGCGGTCACCGGCGCGGCGCCGCCGCTCACCGACATGCATGCGTCGTCGCCCGACGACACCGCGGTCATCCTCTACACCTCGGGCACGACCGGCAAGCCCAAGGGCGCCGAGCTGTCGCACTTCAACCTGTTCTACAACGCGCAGTGGCTGACCAACCAGCCGATGCCGGTGGCGCTCGATCAGGCGGTGGTGATGGTGGTGCTGCCGCTGTTCCACAGCTTCGGCCAGACGGTGATGCAGAACTCGACCTTGCTGGCCGGCGGCACGCTGGTGCTGATGCCGCGCTTCGATCCGCTCGGCGCCGCCCAGCTCATCGCCAAGCACCAGGTCAACGTCTTCGCCGGCGTGCCGACGATGTACTTCGCGCTGCTCCACCACGCCGAGGTCGCGCCGGCGATGCTGGCGACCCTGGGCCAGTGCCTGTCGGGCGGCGCGGCGATGCCGGTCGAGGTGATGAACGCGTTCGATCAGAAGTTCGGCACCGACATCCTCGAGGGCTTCGGCCTGTCGGAGACCTCGCCGGTGGCGTCGTTCAACCCGCGCGGCGGCAAGAAGGCCGGCTCGATCGGCAAGCCGATCTGGGGCGTCGAGTTCCGCCTGGTCGACGCCGGCGGCGCGCTGGTCACCGAGACCGGCAAGCCCGGCGAGATCTGCATCAAGGGCCACAACGTCATGAAGGGCTACTACAAGAAGCCCGAGGCCACGGCCGAGGCGATCACCGACGGCTGGTTCCGCTCCGGCGACATCGGCACCCGCGACGCCGACGGCTACTACTACATCGTCGATCGCAAGAAGGACATGATCATCCGCGGCGGCTTCAACGTCTACCCGCGCGAGATCGAGGAGGTGCTGTACGGGCACCCGGCGGTGGCCGAGGCCGCGGTGATCGGCATCCCCCACGAGAGCCACGGCGAGGAGGTCAAGGCGGTCATCGCCTGCAAGCCCGGCCACGCCACGACGCCCGAGGAGATCATCGCCTACTGCAAGGAGAAGCTCGCGGCCTACAAGTACCCGCGCATCGTCGAGATCATCGCCGCGCTGCCCAAGGGGCCGACCGGCAAGATCCTGAAGCGCGAACTCCGGCATTGAGCTGCGCCGCCGGGTGCGACGGCGCACCGCAGGCGGGCCGGGCGGGGCGCCGCATCCGAGTCCCCATGCGACTGCTCGATCGGATCTGTCTGTGGGCCGGCCTGATGATGTTCGTGGCGTTCGTCGGCGCGGTGCTGGTGTACCCGCACACGCCGTGGGCGCGGTGAGCGCGGCGCGGTGACGGGCGGGCCGCGGCGGGCGTATGACACCGGCGCGCGGCGGCGGTTCCCGCGATCGCCCGAGGCGCGCCCGCCGAGCGCCGGCGATTTGCGACCCGGTCGATCGGCGTGCGAACGTGTGCATCCGCGGCGCCGGTGCCGTGTCTCAGGGATGGCCATGACCCCACGCACGCTCCGCTGTTCGTCGTTCTCGTTGGTCGCCGTCGCGCTGCTCGCCGGTTGCGGCGGCAAGAAGTCGCCGCCCGCCGGCGGCTCCGGCAGCGCCGGGCCGATCGACGCGACCGGCCCGATCACCCCGGCCGGCGCCGACGCCGCGTCCGCCGCCGCGCCGCCGCCCACGCCGCTGCCGGCGCTCGCCGCCGACCCCGGCGGCGCCACCGGCGACGTCACGTCGATCACGCCGTTCGGCGGCCCCAAGACCGACTCGACCCGCGCGATCGCGGTGACCGCCGACGGCGGCGCGGTGGTCGCCGGCTACTTCGAGGACACGGCGAAGTTCGGCGCGATCGAGAAGCCGGGCGCCGGCAAGAGCGACGCGTTCGTGGCCAAGCTCGGCGCCGACGGCGCGGTGGCGTGGGTGACCACGCTCGGCAGCCCCAACGAGGAGACCGCCGACGCGCTGGCGGTCGGCGCCGACGGCACGATCGTCGTCGGCGGGCTGTTCAGCGACGAGCTGGTCGCGGGCGGGCTCAAGGCCAAGGCGGTCGCGTCCGACGATCTGTACGTCGCCGCGCTGTCGCCGACCGGCGAGGTCAAGTGGCTGTGGACCACCGGCGCCGCCGACTCCGACGCCACCACCGCGCTGGCCGCGACGCCCGACGGCGGCTTCGTCGCCGCGGTGTCGTGGCACGACCGGGTCAAGTTCGGCGAGGTCGAGGTCGCGGCCAAGGGCTACGACGACGCCGCGCTGGTCAAGCTGTCGGCGACCGGCGCGGTGCAGTGGGTCACGCCGATCGCCGGCGACGGCAGCGAGGCGATCAAGCGGCTCGCGGTCGACGCCAACGGCACGATCTTCGCGCTCGGCGCGTTCCAGCAGACCGTCGACCTGGGCGCCGGCCCGCTGACCTCGGCCGGCGCGATGGATCTGCTGGTGGCGGCGTTCGACGCCACCGGCCACCACCTGTGGAGCTCGCGCGCCGGCAACCCGTGGAACGAGGTCGCGGGCGGCATCGCGCTCGATCGCGCCGGCAACGTCGTCATCACCGGGTCGTTCGATCGCGACGCCGATCTGTGGGGCACCAAGCTGGTCGCCGCCGGCGAGTCCGACGTGCTGGTCGCGCGCTTCAGCCACGACGGCAAGCCGCAGTGGGTCAAGCGCTTCGGCAGCGAGCGCGAGGACATCGGCTACGGCGTCGCCGTCGACGACGCCGGCAACGCGGTGGTCACCGGCTGGTTCGAGACGCCGATCGACTTCGGCGGCGGCAAGCTGGTCGGCAAGGGCCAGAAGGACGGCTTCATCGCCAAGTTCACGCCCGACGGCGCCCACGTCTGGAGCAAGCGCTTCGGCGACTGGGACAACGACAGCGGCAACGCCGTGGCGATCGCGCCCGACAACACCGTCTGGATGGCCGGCATGTTCCGCTACAAGCTCGACCTCACCGCGGCCGGCGTCACCTCGACGATCGTCGTCGGCGACAAGGTCCAGCGCGCCGACGGCTTCGTCGCGCACCTGGCGCGCTGAGGCAAAGGGCGGCAGGGGGCGTCGGCCGGTGACACGGCCTGGGGTGCGTGCACTCAGCCTGCACACACCCAGGAGGTCCCGATGTTCCCCGTCCGTCGTTCCTTGCTTGGCGCCGCGCTGGCGCTCGCGAGCGCGTGCACCGAGTCGCCCGACCAGCTCGTCGCCAGCGCCGTCCCCGACGACGGCCAGTGGGCCCGCGTCATCGTCGATGGCCAGGTGCGCCGCGTGCACTACGAGGTCGTCGACGGCCAGGCGATCGTCGACGGCGACATCGGCCTGGGGCCGGTCGCGCGGCTGAGCAGCTTCGCGGCCACGCCGATCGAGCTCGGCACGCGCTGGACCAACGCGGTGATCCGGTTCCGCCTCGACCCCAGCCTGAGCAACACCAACCGCAACAACATCGCGACGGTCCACGCCGAGTACGAGCGCCTGACGCCGCTGCGCTTCGTCGACGTCACCGCCAACCCGACCGGCAACTACGTCACGTACTACCAGACGCCGGCGCCCGACGGCGGCGGCGCCGTCGCGTTCGGGGTCGGCATGCAGGGCGGCGAGCAGTCGGTCGATCTGCACGGCGGCGCGGTGTCGGTGATGACCCTCCGCCACGAGGTCGGCCACGTCGCCGGCTTCTACCACGAGCAGCGCCGCCCCGACGCCGACCTGTGGGTGGTCCGGCGATGGGACTGCATCGCCGGCAGCTACGAGGACCAGTTCGAGACCGAGCCCGACTCGACCCCGCTGTCGCCCTACGACTTCGGCAGCTACATGCACTACCAGACCGGCCTGCGCTGCCCGATCCCGACGCCCGCCGGCTGCACGCTCCCCTTCGACAAGGACGACGATGGCGTCGACGAAATGTACTGCGACACGATGCACCGCAAGGAAGGCGGCGCGCCGATCTTCAAGACCGGCCTGATGACCCGCTGGGACCTCGGCGCGCTGTGGCGCATGTACGGCCCGCAGCTCGGCCTCGACGAGGCCGGCGATCGGTTCGGCCAGGCGGTCGCGGTCGGCGACTTCGACGGCGACGGCTTCGACGACGTCGCGGTCGGCGCCCCGGGCGAGGACGACGGCGCCGGCGTGGTGTTCGTGTTCCGCGGCACCTCGTCGCGGCTGGTGGCGTGGAAGCTGCTGCGCGCGTCGCAGGCCCAGGGCACGAACCAGAGCGGCGCCGAGTTCGGCGCGGCGCTAGCCGCCGGCGACGTCGACTACGACGCGGTCGACGACCTGCTGGTCGGCGCCCCCGGCGAGGACATCCGGGTCGGCGGCGCGCTCAACATCGACACCGGCGCGGCTTACTTGTACCGCGGCGATCCCGGCGGCCCGACGGGGTGGCGCCGCCTGACCCAGGCGACCGCGGGCCTGTCCGCCGAGCAGACCGGCGATCGCTTCGGCACCGCGGTGGCGATCGCGGCCCTGGCGGCGGGCTCCAAGGCCGAGGGCTGGCAGCGGGCGCTGCTGATCGGCGCACCGTCGGACGCGGTCACGACCCTGGGCAACACGGTCCGCAGCGGTGCGGTGTTCGTGCACGCCAACCGCCGCGACCCCGCCGTGCTGGTCGACGCCTGGGTGGCGAACCGGCTCACCAGCAGCCTCGCCGCCGGGGCGCGCTTCGGTGCGGCGATCACCACCGGCGATCTCGACGGCGGCGCGCTGGACGACGTCGCGATCGGCGCGCCGGGCGCCGGCGCCGGCGCGGTGGCGCTGTACGCCGGCCGCCGGCCGCTCGCCGGCGAGGGGCCGAGCGCGCCGATCACGACCTACCGCCAGCTCCTGGCCGCGCCGACCGGCGCCGCCGGTTTCGGGAGCGCCATCGCGATCGGCCAGGCGCGCGGCGACCTCGACGGGCGCAACGAGCTGCTGGTGGGCGCACCCGAGTCGGCCCGGACGGCGGGCGCGGCCTACCTGTTCGAGAGCACCGCCAGCAGCCTGGCGCCCGGCACGGTGGTGCTCAGCCAGACGTTCACCCAGGCCGCGCCGGCGATCGTCGAGGGCGGCGATCGGTTCGGCGCCGCGGTGGCGCTGGCCGACGTCGAGCCGGCGACCGCCCACGCCGACCCGATCATCGGCGCGCCCGGCGAGGACGCCGGCCAGGGCGTGGTGCAGGTCTGGCGCGGGGGCAGCGGCGCCGCGACGTACGCCCGGATGCTGCTCGATCACCAGGCCGGCCCCGGGGTCAACGAGGCCGGCGATCACTTCGGCGCGGCGCTGGCCAGCGGCGACCTGAACGGACCGGCCGAGATGTGGTCGAGCGACGAGTGGGGGGTACCCGGCTACACGTTCGCCGACCTCGTGATCGGCCACGACGGCGAGGCGCCCGACTACTTCGTCGAGCCCGAGGGGCCAGCCGGCGCCGGCGCGATCTCGGTGTTCCGCGGCGACGGCGCCGGCCTGATCGGCTCGCTGTCGTACAGCGAGCGCTTCCGCGTCCACGAGTGACGCGCAGGGGCCGGCGCGCCGCTCAGCCCCAGGGGGCGCGGTAGTCGTCGAGGATCAGGTACATCGGGATCAGGCCGTGGCCGCCGAAGCGCTTGACCATGCGCAGCGAGTCGGCGATGCGCTCGATCGGCTCGCGGTGCTTCTCGATGTAGGCCGGGTCGGCCGCCAGCTTCGACACGCCGAGCTGGCGGATGTCGGCGACGCCGCGCTCGACCGATGACAGGAACCGGCGCTCCCACGAGTTCGCCGGCACCTGCAGCGCCAGCTGCTCGTCGAAGGTGTCGACGTGGAGCTCGCGGCCGACCCGCTGGAACAGCGGGGCGACCTGCGCGACCGACAGCCGCGCGTCGCGGGCCGCGGCCAGCACCGCGAAGCCGTGGCGGTACAGGTCCACCCGGACCAGCGCGGCGGCCAGCGGCGCCGGGAAGTTGCGGCTGAGCAGCTCCTGCTCCTGCGCCGCCGCCGCGGCCTTGGCGCTGGCGTCGAAGCCGGCCACCAGCGCGGTGGCCACCGCGTCGAACTGCGCGCGGGTCGCGGCGACGTCGTCGGGCGACAGCCTCCACGTCGCGTCGTTCCAGAGCCACCAGCGCAGGAGCGCCCGGTTGACCTCCTCGAGGGCCAACAGCGCCGCGTACTGGTCGGCGGCCGCCACCGTGTAGTCGCAGCCGTGGATGGCCGCGCGCAGCGCCCGGCCCCCGATCAGCTCGTCGCACACGAAGTAGCGGATGACCAGCTCCTCGATGGGCAGCGCGGTCTCCTTGCCCAGCCCCACCAGCAGCGTGCACCCGGCCTGGTTGATGATCGCGTTGGTGGTCACCGTGGCCACGATCTCGCGACGCAGGTGGTGTTGCTTGATCTGCGCCGCGTGGGTCTTGGCCAGCTGCGGCGGGAAGTAGTTCACCAGCATCGGCTCGAACAGCGGCAGGTCGGGGATGCGCGAGGTCAGCACCCGGTCGAACAGATCGAGCTTGGTGTGCGCGACCAGCACCGCCAGCAGGTTGCGGGGCAGGCCCTTGCCGGTGGCCAGCCACCCGCGCAGCTCCTCGTCGGCCGGGACGTGCTCGGCGGCGCGGTTGAGGTTGTGCTTGTCGAGGTACGACACCAGGTCGAGGAACGGCTCGCCGCGGGTGACGCTGCGCAGCGCCTCCATCGACAGCAGCGCCGACTGCAGGTAGTTGTCCTCGACGACCGCCTTGGCCACCTCGGGCTCGAGCTGGCGCAGCAGCTGATCGCGCGCGGCCCTCCGGGTGGTGGCGCCGGTGGCCATCAGCGGCGCGAACAGGATCTTCAGGTTGACCTCGTGGTCGCTGCAGTCGACGCCGGCCGAGTTGTCGATGGCGTCGGTGTTGCAGCGGCCGCCGTGCAGCGCGTACTCGGTGCGCCCGCGCTGGGTGATGGCCAGGTTGGCGCCCTCGCCGATCACCTTGGCGCGCAGCTCGGTGGCGCTGATGCGGACCGGATCGTTGACCTTGTCGCCGACCTCGCCGTGGCTCTCGGACGACGCCTTGACGTAGGTGCCGATGCCGCCGAACCACATGAGGTCGACCTCGAGGCCGAGGATCGCCCGCACCAGATCGGGGCCGCTGGCGACCCGGCCCTTCAGGCCGAGCAGCGCCTGGGCCTCGGGCGACAGCGTGATCTCCTTGGCCGCGCGGTCGTAGACGCCGCCGCCCTTGCTGAGCGCCGCCGCCTTGTAGTCGCTCCACTGGGTGCCCGGCGTGGCGAACATGCGCTTGCGCTCGGCGAACGACACCGCGGGATCGGGATCCGGGTCGACGAACACGTGCTTGTGGTTGAACGCCGCGAGCACCTTGAGCTTGTCGTTGAGCAGCATGCCGTTGCCGAACACGTCGCCGCTCATGTCGCCGACGCCGGCCACCCGGATCGAGGTCTTGCGGATGTCGATGCCCATCTCGCGGAAGTGGCGCTCGACGTTGGTCCAGCCGCCACGCGAGGTGATGCCCATCGCCTTGTGGTCGTAGCCGGCCGAGCCGCCCGACGCGAACGCGTCGTCGAGCCAGAACTGGTAGCGCAGCGAGATGCCGTTGGCGGTGTCCGACAGGTGCGCGGTGCCCTTGTCGGCCGCCACCACCAGGTACGGGTCGTCGGCGTCGTAGCGCAGCACGCCCGGCGGCGGCACGATCGCGGTGCCCTGGTAGTTGTCGGTGACGTCGAGCAGGCCGGCGATGAACACCTCGTACTGGGCGCGCGCCTCGTCGCGCGACAGCCCCGGCTTGCGGGTGGCGAAGCCGCCCTTCGAGCCGGTCGGCACGATCACGGTGTTCTTCAGCGTCTGCGTGCGCTGCAGGCCCAGCACCTCGGTGCGGAAGTCGTCGGCGCGGTCGCTGTGGCGGATGCCGCCGCGCGCGACCTTGCCGCCGCGCAGGTGGATGCCCTCGACGCCGGGCGCGTGCACGTAGATCTCGTACAGCGGGCACGGCCGCGGCATGTGCTCGACCAGCGCCGACTCGATCTTGATCGAGATGGTGTCGCCGCGGCCCGGGCGGTAGTAGTTGGTGCGGCGCGTCGCCTCGAACAGGTCGATGAAGTAGCGGAGGATCAGGTCCTCCTGGATCACCGACACCGCCTCGAGCAGCTCGTCGTAGCGACGGGCGATCGCCGGCAGCAGCCGCTCGGCGCGCACCGCCGGCGGCTCGTCGCGGTCGGTGCGGAACTTGGTCTCGAAGTACTCGACCAGGAGCGCCGCGCACGCCGGGTGCTTGAGCAGCGCGTCGTTGACGGTGTGGGTGCCGAAGCCCTGGAACACCTGCACGAAGTAGTTGCGGTAGGTGAGCAGGAGATCGATCTGCCGCCAGTCGAGCCCGGCGGCGTAGCCCAGCCCCAGCAGCCGGTCGTCGAACAGGAGCCCGTCGAGCACCCGCTGCAGGGTCGCGCCCAGCCGCTCGAGCGTCGCCGGATCGCGGATCTCGCGACCGTCGGCGCCGCTGACCTCGAACCCGGTGATGAACACCTCGGGGCCGGGGCCCTCGAGCGCCACCGCCAGCCGGCTGGTCGTCTGCAGCGCCATGCGGTGCAGGGTCGGCACCACGTCGTTGAGCACGAGCTCGTGGCGCGACACGATGCGCAGCGAGGTGTAGGCGCCGTCGCCCTCGCCCAGCACCACCATGGCGACCCGCAGCCCCTGGTTGGCCTCGAGCTTCTCGATCAGCTCGATGTCGAGCATCGCCACCTCGGGCGGGATGGCGCTCTGGTACGCCTCGGGGAACCGGGTCCCGTAGCGGGCCCACACGTCGGGCGCGGTGGCGGTGGTGGCCAGGTAGATCGCCGACCGCGACTTCGACGCGTCGACGCCGGCGCGGTAGCGCTTGAACACCAGCGCCCGCAGCCGATCGCCCCAGGTCTCGAGCAGGCGCTCGAGCTGCTCGGTCAGGGTCTCGAGATCGGCGTCGCCGACGTTGGCGCGGTACTTGCCGACCGTGAAGTGCAGGCGGATCGGCGACTCGTCGTCGGTCTCCTGCCGGTAGTCGCGCAGCGCGGTCACGCCCAGGAACTGCTTGACCTCGCCGGCCAGCTCCGAGCGCAGCGCCTCGGAGAACTGCATGCGCGGCACCACGCAGATCACGGTGATGCGGCGCCCGCGGGGCCGCCGCATGACCATCACCCGCGCCTGGTCCTTGGACTCGGCCTGTCGGATCTGCAACGAGACCTGGTGGATCTCGTCGATGCTCCAGTAGAACAGGTCCTCGAGGGGGATCGAGTCGAGGATCGCGGCGGCCTTGGTGAAGGCGTAGCTGCCGGGCGGATCCTCGAGCCGCGCCATCACCTCCTTGATGCGCTTGCCGACCACCGGGATGCGCCGGTTGGCCTGCTTGAGCGCCTTGGTCGACATCAGCCCGATGAACACGTGCTCGCCGAGCGGCGCCCCGGTGGGGCCGCGCTGCGCCACGCCGAGGTAGCGCACCTGGGTCACCGACCGCACCATCGTGACGAAGTCGGTGCGGTAGTACGAGTACAGCTCCTCGCGGGTGCGCCGGGTGGCGACGATCTGGCCGATCACCTCCTCGAGCTCGCGCCGCTCGGTGGCCGCGAACAGGCCCAGCCCGCGGTCGGCGCCCTTGCCGTCCTGGTGCGGGAACCACGCGTAGCCGATCAGGATGAAGTTGTCGTCCTTGAGCCAGTCGATCAGCTCGACCGCCTCGTTGGCCTCGAGCTCGCGCGGGCTGGGCGGGGCGTCGCTCTCGGCGCGCAGCACCGCCTCGCGCGGCATGGGCTGGGTCTCGCGCGGGCTGGGGCGGTTGGGGTTCAGGCCGGCGACGCCGCACAGGAAGGTCCGCGCCTCCTGCAGGCGCGTCATCATGGCGAGGCGGTCGCGGTTGACCGTGAGCGTCAGCTCGAGGCGCGCCTCGAGATCGCGCCGCATCGCCTCGCGCTTGTCGGGCGCGATCGTCGACACCTGCAGGTACACCTGCGAGTACTTGGTCCCACGCTGACCGTCGATGCCGGCGATCTGGCCCTGGTCGTAGATGACGCCGTGGATCGGGTGCAGCACGAAGCGCAGCTGCACGTCGTACTGGCGCAGGAACGCCTTGATGGTGCGGATCACGAACGCGCAGTCGGGCAGGCGCGTCTCGATCACCGTCGACGGCACCTCGTCGTGCGCGAGCGTGGTCTCGGGATCGTGGATGGTCACCTTGACGGTGCGCGCCCAGTCGTCCTCGAGGAACGCGAAGCGCTCCATCACGAACGCGAGCAGCGTCTGCGGCTCGACCTCGGCGAGCACGTCGGCGGGGACGGCGCGGCAGTAGGCGCGGAGGTAGGCCTCCATCCGATCTCGGTGCGCCTCCTTGACCGAGTGATGAGCGAGCGCAAGGACCTGACGGACAACCTCTTGCATCGAGCGCGACACTACCAAAAAGGCCCGCCACACGACCCGGCGGCCGGGGCCAGACCGACCGACGCACTGCGTCGGAGAACCGCGATGTTTGGGGCATCGCAGGGCGTGCCGTAGGATCCGGCCCATGTTCGCCGCTCGTCGCGCCGCGCCCCGCGCCTGGTTCCTGTCGGTCGCCGCCGTGCTCGCGTGCAGCGACAACGCGTCGCGCCCCGACGCCGCCATCGACGCGGCGGTCCTCGACGCGGCGGTCCTCGACGCCGCCCCCGACGCGGCGATCGTCGACGCCGCGCCCGACGCGCCGCCGGTCGACGCGGCCGCCGATGCGCCGCCGGTCGACGCCGCCCCCGACGCGTCGCCGATCGACGCCGCAGCCGACGCACCGCCGGTCGACGCGCCCCCGCCCGACGCCATGGTGTGCCGCGAGGTGGTGTGTGGCGTCACCCAGCTGGCGCCCACCGGCGCCGAGGACACCCGCGGGCTGACCGGCGACGCTACCCATGTCTACTGGAGCAACGACCGCGCGGGCGTGTCGCGGATCGCGATCGGCGGTGGCCCGGTCGAGGTGATCGCCGCCGATCAGGTGCCGACCGGGTCGTTCTCGCCGGGCTCGGACGTGGTGCTCGACGCGACCCACGTGTACTGGTCGTATCGCGACACCGGCACGGTGTGGCGGCGGCTCAAGTCCGGCGGGGCGGTCGAGCCGCTCATCACCGGCCAGGACGGGGTCAACCGGCTGGCGCTGACGGCCACCGAGGTGCTGTGGACCAACGACCTCCTCGACAACGTGATGCGGATGCCGAAGGCCGGCGGCGGGCCGGTCGCCGTGGCGACGGGGCAGAGCGGCGCCTACGAGCTCCGGGTCGACGCCACCCACGTGTACTGGGCCGACGGCCTCGGCGGGGCGGTCCGCCGCGCGCCGCTGGCCGGCGGCGCCGTCGAGACGGTAGCCAGCGGCGGATCGCCGTCGCTGCTGGAGCTCGACGCCACCGACGTGTACTGGCTCGACGAGGCGACCGAGCAGGTTCTGCGCCGGCCCAAGGCGGGCGGCACCACCACGCCGGTGATCACCGGCCCGGACCGCGTGTACGGCTTCACCATCGACGGCACCAACCTGTACTGGACCACCGACGCGGGCCTCAGCCGCCGGCCCAAGACCCTGGCGACCGCGGCGGTGATGCTGGCGTCGTGCTTCCCCGATCCGTTCTACCCGCCGTACCTGCTCCGCGTGAACGGCGCGACCCTGTACTGGGCGACCCGCTACCTCAACGCTCCCGACGGCGTCCAGCAGGTCGCGGCCCAGGCCACCTGCATGTAGCCGGACATGCACGTCACCCCCGACGATCTGATCGCCGAGCTCGAGGACGCCCTCGCCGACGGGTTCGACGCGTTGCTGGCGCGCCTCGACCGCATCGCCGCGCAGCTGGCCGCCGGCATGCTCGATGGCGAGGTCCGCCCCAGCGCCGAGCTAGGCGCCGTGCGCGCGGCCATCGTCGACCACCTGCGCGACGAGGTCATGCCGCGGCACACCGCCCACCGCGCGCTCGCGATCGTCGACGCGCTGGCCCGCCACGGCATCGGCGAGCTGACAGCAGCGCGCCCGGCGCTGGAGCGCGCGCGCCTGGCCGCCGCGCGCCCGCCGTCGCCGCCGGCCTGGCCCGAGCTGACGGCCCTGCGCGCGCTGCCACCCGATCAGGCCCAGCTCGCCCCGGGGATCACCCACGCCGGGTTCGCCGCCGAGCTCGCCGAGCGCGGCGCGCCGCTACCGGCGGACCTGCTCGCGCTCTACGCGGCCACCGACGGGCTGGCGCTGCGCCACCCGGCGACCGACGAGGTGGTGTTCCGGTTGGTGCCTGCGAGCGAGCTGGCGGTGGTCGAGCGCGACGCGCGCGCGACGTTGCGGATCGCGGCGTGGGACGATCGCGCGATCGGCCACGCCCGCGCGTCCACCGAGCTGTGGCTCGAGGACGGCGCGCTCACCGGCGCGTTCGAGCGCCGCCATCCCGGTCAGCCGCTCGCGCGGGTGCGGTTCGCGACCCGGCCGCTCGACGTCCGGGCGATGCTGCGGTTCGCGGTGGCGCGGGTCGAGGCGCAGGCCACGGACCCCCGCGAGCGCGACCTCGGCGTCGTCGCCGCGCTGCACGCCGAGCGCGGCTGGCCGTGGTACCTGGCCGACGACGACGACCGCTTCGAGCTGCTGCGCGCGGCCGGTCGCACCGCCGCCGCGCGCGCCTGGTGCGCCGAGATGATCGCCCGCCTCGACGACGACGCCGCGAGCTGCACCCGCGCCGGCGATCACGGCGCGGCGAGCAAGGCCGAGCGGCAGTGCGACCGGTGGGGCGCCCGGCTCCGCGAGCTGGGCTGACCGGCGCGCCACCGCGACGCGGTCAGCGCGGCCGCTCGAGCACCGCGGCGAAGAAGCCGTCGGTGCCGTGGCGCTCCGGATCGACCAGCAGGAACCGGCCGTCGGCGGTGGCCACCTGCGCGGCGCGCGCGTCCCACGCCTCGGCCAGCGGCACGATGCGCAAGCCGCGCTCGCGGGCGACGGCCTCGGCCACCGCCTGGTTCTCGTCGGCGAGGATGGTGCAGGTGGCGTAGACCAGGCGACCGCCCGGCGCCAGGAGCGTGGCGGCGCGGCTGGCGATCGCGTGCTGGCGACGCGCGAAGTCGGCGATGTCGGCCTCGCGCATCCGCCACCGCGCCTCGGGGTTGCGGCGCAGCGCGCCCACGCCCGAGCACGGCGCGTCGACCAGCACGCGGGTGACCTTGTCGCGGCGCCGCTCCAGCGCGTCGGGCCACGCGCCGTCGGCCAGGTGCAAGGTCTCGACGGTGGTGACCCCGGCGCGGCGCGCCCGCTTCTTCAGCTCGCCCAGCTTGCCGTCGTCGACGTCGCACGCGATGACGCGCCCGCGGTTGCCCATCGCCGCCGCCAGCGCCAGCGTCTTGCCGCCGGCGCCCGCGCACAGGTCGACGATCAGCTCGCGCTCGCCGCCGCACAGCTCGGCCAGGAGCTGGCTGCCCTCGTCCTGCGCCTCGAAGTCGCCGGCGGTGAACTCGGGCAGCGCGAACAGGTTGGTGCGCGACTCGACGATCAGCCCGTCGGTCGCGATCGCGCACGGCGTGGTGCGCAGCCCGCGCGCGGCCAGCCGCTCGGCCAGCACCGCGCGGGTGACCTTGAGCCGGTTGGCGCGGATCGTCATCGGCGCGCGGCGGCCCAGCGCGCGGGCGATGGCCTCGGCGCGCGCGCCGTGATCGCGGACCAGCGCCGCCGCCAGCCAGTCGGGCAGCGAGCACCCGACGGCGACGCGCTTCACCGGGTCGCGCTCGCCGGCGATCGCGTCGTCGAACCGCGCCAGCTTCGCCCAGTCGATCGAGCGCTCGCTGCGCGCCGCGGTGTCGACCGTCAGCGCGCCCTCGAGCACCAGGTACGCGATCAGCCGCTCCTCATCGCGCGGCGGCCGCGCTGCCGCACCGCGTCGTGCGCTGGCGATCGCTGCGTCGATCCGCCGCGCGTGGCGCACCATGCCGTACAGCGTCTCTGACGCGAAGCGTCGTTCGCTCCCGCCGACCCACGCTTCCTTGCGAAACGTCTGCGAAAGTCGGTCGCTGACGAAGCCCCAGTCGAGGCGCGTGCGCTGCCACAGCTCGAGCAACAGGCCGCGCAGTCGTCCTCCCGACACCACCGCGGCGGCGAGGCGCTGGTCTTGGATCTGGTCGTCTTCCGACATCGATGGTGCTCTCGATCCCGTCGCGGTTGTTGCGAGGTTTCGCGGTCTCGTATACACCGCGCGCGCGGGTCTTTCCCCCGTTAACAGGATCACTTCATGAGCAAAGAAACCGAGAAGCCGGCCAAGCCCACGGCCGAGGTCCAGAGCCTCAAGGATCGTGGGAACCTGTTCGAGATCGCGACCAAGCAGATCGAGAAGGCGATGAAGCTCATCGACCTCGATCCGAACGTGGCCGAGATCCTCCGCCAGCCCAAGAACGAGATCATCACCAACTTCCCGGTCCGCATGGACGACGGGAAGATCAAGATGTTCAAGGGCTACCGGGTCCAGCACAACAACGTGCTCGGGCCGTACAAGGGCGGCATCCGGTACCACCACGAGGCGAACCTCGACGAGATGAAGGCGCTGGCGGCGTGGATGACGTACAAGAGCGCGCTCCACGACATCCCGTTCGGCGGCGGCAAGGGCGGCATCAAGATGGATCCGCGCCAGCACTCGCAGGCCGAGCTCGAGCGCATCACGCGCCGGTTCGTGTCGGCGCTCGGCAACAACATCGGGCCGGAGTGGGACATCCCCGCGCCCGACGTCGGCTCCAACGGCCAGACCATGGCGTGGATGATGGACACCTACGTCAACATCGTCGGCCAGAACGAGCGCAACGCGGGCCGCGGCGTCGTCACCGGCAAGCCCATCTCGGCCGGCGGCAGCTACGGCCGCGCCGAGGCCACCGGCGCCGGCGTGGTCCACTGCATCACCGAGTGGGCCAAGGACAAGAACTTCAACCTCGACGGTTGCCACGTCATCATCCAGGGCTTCGGCAACGTCGGCAGCTACACCGCGCGCCTGCTCTCGCAGAAGGGCGCCGTGGTCATCGGCGTCGGCGACGTCGGCGGCTACCTCGCCAACCCCGAGGGCATCAACCCGCACAAGCTGGGCGAGCACGTCGCCAAGACCGGCTCGGTCGCCGGCTACCGCGGCGGCGCCAAGATCACTCGCGAGGAGTTCTTCGCGCTCGAGGCCGACATCTTCGTGCCGGCGGCGCTCGAGCTCGAGCTGGGCGTGGCCGAGGCCAAGAGCCTCAAGGTCAAGATGGTCGTCGAGGGCGCCAACGGCCCGACGTTCCCCGAGGCCGAAGAGATCCTGCTGGGCAAGGGCTGCGACGTCATCCCCGACATCCTCTGCAACTCGGGCGGCGTGATCGTCAGCTACTACGAGTGGCTGCAGAACAAGCGCAGCGAGCAGTGGGACCACGCCGACGTGCTGGCCCGCCTCGAGAAGCGCATGAAGCAGACCTACGGCCAGGTCCGCGGCTACGTCGCCGCCAAGAAGACCGACTGGCGCACCGCCAGCTACGCCATCGGCCTCGAGCGGCTCAAGACCAGCTACAAGGAGCGCGGCATCTTCCCGTGATCGTCGCGATCGCGTGAAGCTGTCGATGGCGGCCCGGGCGACCGGGCCGTCGCAGTTTTCGGGTGGGCGCGTGGAGGGCGGTGGTCGGCCGGCGGATTTTTTGCCCGCCGCGGCGGGGCCACGTAGCGTCGGCGGGTGGAGCCCGATCGCCGCTGGAGCTACCTGGTGCCGCTGGCCACCGCGGTGGGCGCGGTCGCGGCGCTGGCGGCGTCGACGCACGCGGCGCCGGCGGCGGTCGATCGCCGGGTGCCGATCGTCGGTGCGCTGACCCGGCTGGCGCGCGCGATCGGCGGCGCCCAGGCCGAGCGCGGGCTGGCGATCGTCGCGGTCGCGGCGGCGGTGACGGTGGTCGCGCAGCTCGTCGCGCAGGCCCGGCCGGGGTGGGCCGGCCGGCTGGCCGGCGTGGTCGCGGCCGGCGCGATGGTGTCGAGCCCGGCGCTGCGCCCGCTGGCGGCGGCGCTGTCGCCGGCGACGATCAGCCTGGTCGCGCTGGCGGTGAGCGTGCTGACGATCGATCGCGTCGCCCGCGGCGGCGGCGCGGCGGCCGGGCGCGGGTTCGCGGTGGCCGCGGTCGTGGCGGCGCTGCTCGATCCGCGCGCGTGGCCGCTGTTCGCCGTCGGCGCGGCGCTGATCGTCTACCGCGCGCGGCGGGGCGCGCCGTGGGCCCGCGGCGCGCTGGCGGTCGCGGCGATCACCGCGGTGGTCGCGATCGTGCCGACCCTGTTCGCCGGTGGGCCGCGCGCGCCGGCGTGGCCGCACGCGGCGATCGATCTGGCGGTCGTCGTGGACGACCTCGGCCCGCTGGCGCTGGCGCTGGCGCTGGCCGGTGCGTTCACCGCCCTCGCCACGCGCGGCGATCGCTGGCTGGCGGGGGCGCTCGGCGCCGCGCTGGCGGCCGGCGTGCCGGTGGCGGCGCCGCTGGCGCCGGGGCTGGTGATCGCCGTCGCGGTCGCCGCCGGGCTGGCGGTGGCCAGCTTCCTCGGCCGTGCGCCCGCGGTGCGCCACCAGGTCGTCGCCGCGGCGTCGGTGCTGGCGCTGCTGGCCAGCGCGACGTGGCTGGGGTGAGGCTGCGCTGCGGGCAGGGCTGACCGCGGCGTCGATCTCGCGACGCGGATCTGGCGCGCGGGGCGATTCTGGGTAGGCTGCCCACGCGATGGAAGTCGTCCATGGCTATCGCGACCTGCCGCGGCCGCTGGTGCGTCCGGCGATCGCGATCGGCAACTTCGACGGCGTCCACGTCGGCCACGCCGCGCTGATCGCCGCGGCCCGGGCCGCCACCGACGGCGACGTCGGCGTGCTGACCTTCGAGCCGCACCCGGCGCAGGTGCTGGCGCCGCAGACCGCGCCGGCGCGCCTGACCACGCCGGCCCGCAAGCTCGAGCTGCTGGCGGCGGCCGGCGTCGACGTGGCGATCGTCGCGCCGTTCACGCGCGATCTGGCGGCCCACACCGCGGCCGCGTTCGTCGACGAGATCCTCGCCGGCGCGCTGGGCGCCCGCCACGTCGTGGTCGGCGCCGACTTCTGCTACGGGCGCGGCCGGGCCGGCACCGTCGCGACCCTGACCGCCGACGGCGCGCGCGCCGGCTTCGCGACGATCGTCGTGCCGCCGGTGGTGGTCGGCGATCGGCCGGCGTCGTCGACCCGGGCCCGCGCGGCGCTGGCCGCCGGCGACCTCGACGGCGCGCGCGCGGTGCTGGGCCACGGCTACGACGTCGACGGCGTCGTCGTGCGCGGCGCCGGCCGGGGCAAGGGCCTGGGCGTCCCCACCGCCAACGTCGCGCCCGACGGCGCGATCCTGGCGTCGCCCGGCATCTACGCCGTGACGCTGGCCCGGCTCGACCGCGGCGGCGGGCCGCTGGCGGCGGTGGCCAGCCTCGGCACCAACCCGACCTTCGTCGACGGCGGCGGCCTCGTGCTCGAGGTCCACGTGCTCGACTTCGACGCCGATCTGTACGGCGAGCGGGTGCGGGTGGAGTTCGTGGCGCGGCTGCGCGACGAGGCCCGCTACGACACGATCGCGGCGCTGCTGGCGCAGATCGATCGCGACATCGCGGACGCGCGGGCGCGGCTCGCGCGTTGATCGGCGGCGCGCGGGCGGCGCGGCCGAGGCGCGTTCGTGGCGGAAATCGATGCGACGATCAGGGCGTTCTGTTATGTGAGCGATGACCGTCAAGGAGCGAGCCATGACCAGGACCCGGTTCGAAGGCGCGATGACCGCGCTCGTCACCCCGATGCGCGACGGCGCCGTCGACTACGACGCCCTGACCCAGCTGGTCGAGTGGCAGATCGCCAGCGGCATCGACGCGATCATCGCGGTCGGCACCACCGGCGAGTCGGCGACGCTCGACGTCGACGAGCACATCGCCGTGGTCGGCCACTGCGTCAAGGCGGCGCGCGGCCGCGTGCCGATCATCGCCGGCGCCGGCGGCAACGCCACCAGCGAGGCGCTCGACCTGTCGAAGCGGTCGCAGGACGTCGGCGCCGACGCGCTGCTGCACGTGACCCCGTACTACAACCGGCCCAACCAGGAGGGCCTGTTCCGCCACTACGAGGCGCTGGCCCGGGCGGTGCCGCTGCCGATCATCCTGTACAACGTGCCGACCCGCACCGGCTGCGACATGCTGCCGGACACCGTCGTCCGGCTGGCCGCGTTCGACAACATCGTCGGCGTCAAGGAGGCCACCGGCAACATGGTGCGCGCCGCCGAGCTGGTGCAGCGCATCGGCGACCGGATGGCGATCATCTCCGGCGACGACGGCACCGCGTTCCCGCTGTACGCGCTGGGCGGCAAGGGCGTCATCTCCGTGGTGTCCAACGTCGACCCGGCGCGGATGGCCCAGATGTGGGACGCGGCGGTCGCCGGCGACTGGGCCGCCGCGCGCGGCCACCACTTCGCGCTGCGCGCGCTGATGGAGCTGTTGTTCGTCGAGCCCAGCCCGGCGCCGACCAAGGCGTGCCTCGCGATGATGGGCAAGATCGCCGACGAGCTGCGCTCGCCGATCTTCCCGGTGTCCGACGGCCTGCGCCAGCGGCTGCGGGCCGAGCTCGGGCGGCTGGGGCACGTGGCGTCGTGACCACCGCGGTCACCGTGCTCGGCCCCAGCGGCCGGATGGGCAAGGCGATCCTGGCGGCGGCGGCCGGTCGCACCGACGTGCGCATCGCCGCGGCGCTCGATCGCTCCGACGCTCCCGACGTCGGCAAGGAGGTCGCGCCCGGCGTGGTGACCACCTCGTTGATCGACGCGGCGCTGGCGGCGGCGCCGGTGTACATCGACTTCACGACGCCCAACGCCACCGCGGCGATCGCCAACCAGGCGCGGCAGCGGCGGATCGCGGCGGTGGTCGGCACCACCGGCCTGACCCAGGCCGGTGAGCGCGCCCTCGACGAGC
The DNA here is from genome assembly GCA_016707895.1 of Myxococcales bacterium. Classification (GTDB taxonomy): domain Bacteria; phylum Myxococcota_A; class Polyangia; order Haliangiales; family Haliangiaceae; genus UBA2376. The sequence goes on from JADJGV010000014.1 coordinate 101,707, forward strand.
TGGCCGAGGTGGCGGCGGTGGTGGGCGCGCCCAACTTCTCGGTCGGCGTGAACCTGCTGCTCGGGCTGTGCGCGCTGGCGGCCAAGACCCTCGGCACCGCGTGGGACGCCGAGATCGTCGAGCTGCACCACAAGGCCAAGCGCGACGCGCCGTCGGGCACCGCGCTGGGCCTGGCCCGCGCGATCGCCGCGGCCCGCGGCCAGGACCTCGAGCAGGTCGGGCGCTACGCGCGCTCGGGCGACGTCGGCCCGCGGCCGGCCGGCGAGATCGGCGCGGTCGCGGTGCGCGGCGGCGACGTGGTCGGCGAGCACACCGCGTACTTCTTCGGCGCCGGCGAGCGCATCGAGCTGTCGCACCGCGCCACCGACCGGGCGATCTTCGCCCACGGCGCGCTGCGCGCGGCGGTGTGGGCCGCCGGCCAGCGGCCCGGCCGCTACGACATGATCGACGTGCTCGGGATGCGCTAGCCGAGCGTCAGCGAGGCTACTCTGGCTCTCCCGCGTGTCACCTCGTTCAGGCTAGCGCGGCGCCGCGGGCGGCGCGTCGCACCGGCGCTGCTGCTGGCGTCGGCGCTGCTCGCCGCGTGCAAGGGCCAGGCGCATCGGGCCGCGCCACCGCCGACGATCGTCGACGCGGCGCCGGCGATCGACGCGCGGCCGGCGCCCGGCGGCTGGTTCCCCGACGACGCGTCGATCAAGGCCCACGTCGACGAGCTGGCGAGCCCGGCGCTGCGCGGGCGCGGCGACGGCACCGCCGACGAGGCCGCGGCCGCGGTCCGCGTGGCGGCGTGGCTGCGCGCGGCCGGCGCCGAGCCGGCCGGCGACGACGGCTACCTGACCCGCTTCGACTACCCGGGCGGCCAGAGCCAGAACGTGATCGGCGTGATCCGTGGCGCCGACCCGCAGGCCGGCCACGTCGTGGTCGGCGCGCACTACGATCACCTGGGCCAGGACGAGCGCGGCACCTACCTCGGCGCCGACGACAACGCCTCGGGCACGGCCGGGCTGGTGGCGATCGCCGCCGCGCTGGCCCGCGACGGCCAGCGCCCGCGGCGCACGGTGGTGGTGGTGGCGTTCGGCGCCGAGGAGGCCGGCCTCTACGGCTCGGCGGCGTACGTCGCGCGCCCGGCGCTGCCGCTGGCCGAGGCCGCGGCGATGATCAACCTCGACATGATCGGCCGCCCCGAGTTCCTGGCGGCCAAGGCCTACGCGATGGCCCGGGCGTTCGTCCCGCGCGACGCGATCGGCGCGCTGACCTCGCCGGGCGCGACGGCGCTGGCCGACCTGGCCCACCAGGCCGGCGCCGCGGTGGGCCGGCCGGTGGTGGCCGCCAGCGACTTCGGCCCGCTCGAGGACCAGCTCCGGCCGCTGATCGAGCAGCGCGGCGATCAGGCCAGCTTCGCCGCCGCCGGGGTGCCGTACCTGTGGTTCTCGACCAGCATGCACGACGACTACCACCTGCCGTCGGACACCCCCGACAAGGTCGACCCCGGGACCATCGCCGCCGTGGGCCGGATGGTGGTGGCGGTGATCGCCGGCATGCCCGACCGCGCCGCCTTGCGGCCCGCCGCCGACGCGCGGTAACGTCGGGGCCTTGCGTCGCTTCGCCTTCGTGCTCGGCTCGCTCGCGGTGGCAGTCACCGCCTCGCCCGCGTGGGCGGGGCCCGACTCGGACGTGACCAGCGCGTTCGATCCCGGCGACGGCTTCGACCTCCACCTGACGTTCGACTACCAGCTCGACGTCCACCGCGCGGCGATCCGCCGCGAGGCCGCGGGCCGGCCCGGCACCGCGCCGACCGATCCGGTGCCGGTGGTCGACGACCTGGTCTTCTCCAGCACCAAGCACACCGTCGTGCCCAAGCTCGAGCTGGGGCTGTTCCACGACGTCTCGGCCAGCTTCGCGGTGCCGCTGGTGCTGGCGTGGGATCGCTCGCTCGAGCTCGACCAGCGCGACACGCCGTGCACCTTCGACGTGCCGGGCGCCAGCTGCGTCAGCCGGATGTCGTCGTCGACCCTGGCCGACGGCCTATTGCCGACCGTCGGCTACGACGGCCAGAACGGCGGCGCCGGCTTCTCCGGCACCGACCCCACGGTGTTCCGCGGCCCGACTCGGGCCGGCGTCGATCAGGTCCACCTCGGCCTCACCTGGGCGCCGATGAACCAGCTGCGCGACGACACCAAGCCGACCTGGAAGCTCGGCGCCGAGCTGCGGCTCGCGGCGGGCAAGGTGATGGCGATGGATCGCCTCGATCCGTCGGCGTCGACCGGCGTCGGCCGCGGCTTCCACGAGCTCAAGCTGTCGACGTCGATCGCCAAGCGGATGGGCTGGGCCGAGCCGTTCGTCGATCTGTGGTGGCAGGTGCCGATCGCGATCAAGGCCGGCTCGCCGTTCGAGAGCCCAGGCTACGGGGCGCGCTCGACCGATCCCAGCCAGCGCGCCGGCGCCCGCTTCGGCTTCGAGGCCTACGCGGTCGATCAGGGCGACGACGGCGCGCGGCTGTCGCTCGAGCTGTCGGCGCACCTCGACGGCCACTTCGAGGGCCGCGAGTACACCGAGATGTGGGAGGTGTTCGCGCTGGCCGGCGACGCCAGCACCACCGGCCCGCTGGTGCTCGACGCCGATCCCACCAGCGCCGGGCTGCAGGCGCTCGATCACCCCGGCATCACGACCGTCGAGAACTACCTCGACCTCGGGGCCCGGGTCGCCGGCCGGATCGCGGTCGGCGAGCGGTTCCGGATCGCCGCGTTCTTCGAGATGCTGGCCCAGACCGAGCACGTGCTGACCTTCACCGACGCCGGCGTCGACCTGCCGCAGTGCACCGGCGGCGCGCGCCCGGGCTGCGAGACCTTCAACGACGACCTGGTCACGCCCGACACCGTCGAGGTCAACCCGCTGCACAAGCCGCTGACCGATCTGATCGGCCACCGCTACCACGCCGACGACTCGCTCGACTACGCGGTCGGCGTGAACGTCCAGTTACTGTTTTAGGGTCTTTCGCAAAGACCCTGCCGCGAGGGCTCAGCTGTCGGTGAGGCGGCGGTAGATCGCCTGCAGGTCGGCGGCGGCGAGGTGGGTGACGCCGCCGTCCTCGAGCGCGGCGGCGGTGAGGCGGCGCTTGTCGTCCTGCAGCTTGCAGATGGCGTCCTCGACGGTGCCGCGCGCGACCAGCTTGTAGACGTGGACCGGGCGATCCTGGCCGATGCGGTGGGCGCGATCGGCGGCCTGGGCCTCGGCGGCGGGGTTCCACCACGGATCGTAGTGGATGACGGTGTCGGCGCGGGTCAGGTTGAGGCCGACGCCGCCGGCCTTGAGGCTGACCAGCAGGATCGGCGCGGCGCCGGCCTGGAACTTCCGCACCACGCCGGCGCGGTCCCGGGTGGCGCCGGTGAAGGTCAGCGTGGCGAGGCCGGCGTCGCGGCACGCCCGCTCGATCAGCGCCAGCATCGACGTGAACTGCGAGAACACCAGCGTCGTGCGGCCGGCGTCGACCAGCTCGGCCAGCCGGGCCAGCAAGTGATCGAGCTTGGCCGAGCCGGTGGCGGTGCGCGCCGGCGGCAGCGGCAAGAGCCGCGGATCGCAGCAGCACTGCCGCAGCTTGAGCAGCGCGTCGAGGATCGCCATCGAGGTGGCGGGGGCGTCGGCCCGCTCGAGCGCGCGCCGGACCTCGGCGTCGGTGCTGATGCGCAGGCTCTCGTAGAGATCGCGCTGGCCGACGTCGAGGTCGACCCGCTCGACGATCTCGGTGCGCGGCGGCAGCTCGAGCGCGACCTCGGGCTTGGTCCGGCGCAAGAGGAACGGCCGCACCCGCGCCCGCAGATCGGCCAGCACCTCGGGCACCGCGAACTTCTCGATCGGCTTGCGCACGGCCGCGTCGAACCCGGCCCGGCGCCCGAGCAGCCCCGGCACCACCAGGTCGACCTGGGCCCACAGCTCGCCGAGGTGGTTCTCGATCGGCGTGCCGGTGACCGCGAAGCGGCTGCGCACGGCCAGCGCCACCGCCGCGGCCCGCAGCTGGGTGTCGGGGTTCTTGAGCGCCTGGGCCTCGTCGAAGACGACCGTGGTCCACGCGATCGTGCGCAAGAGCGGCAGGTCGCGCGCCAGCGTCTGGTACGAGGTGATCACGACCGTGGCCGGCGCCAGCGCCGCCGCGTCGTCGGGGCGATCGGCGCCCAGGTGGCGCGCGACCCGCAGCCGCGGCGCGAACCGCGCGGCCTCGTCGAGCCAGTTGTCGACGACGCTGCGCGGCGCGACCACCAGCGCCGGCGCCCGCGGCGTCAGCGCCAGCCCGTCGAGGAACGCCAGCACCTGCACCGTCTTGCCCAGGCCCATGTCGTCGGCGAGCAGCCCGCCGAGGCCGGCGTCGTGGAGCGCGCGCAGCCACGCCAGCCCCAGCGCCTGGTACGGCCGCAGCGCGCCGACGAAGCCGGCCGCCGGCGCCGCCGGCGCCAGCGCCAGCAGCGCCTCGAGCTGGGCCCGCGCCGCCGCGGTGACGCCGTCCGGGCGATCATCGAGCGTCGCCGCCACTGGCGCCGGCAGCAAGAGCCGCGCGTCGGCGTCGATCCCGCGCAACGCCAGCTCGAGCAGCGGCGCGAACCACCGCGCCAGGCGATCGGGCGGCAGGTACACCAGCTCGCCCTCGGGCAGCCGCAGGTTGAGGCCGGCGCCGCCGTTGATCGGCGCGCCTGGCGTCACGACCAGCTGGCCGCTGCGGATCGCCGCCAGCAGGATCGGCACCAGCGGCACGGTGCGCCCGTCGACGCACACCCCGAGCTCGAGCTCGAACCACAGCGGCCGGTCGCCCATCGGCCGCAGCGCCTCGACCCACGTCGCCTCGGCCGCCGGCGCCTCGAGCGGGAAGCTGTCGTCGAGCGCGCAGCGCCAGCCCTCGGCGCGCAACGTCGGGATCAGCACGTGCGCGACCGCCCGCGCGCTGGCCAGGAGCGCCACGCTCGACGGCGCGACCACGCCGTGGGGCAGCGTCGTCGCGACCAGCGCGTCGAGCCGCGCGCGGGCCCGGCCCTCGGCCAGCAGATCGCGGGTCGCCGGCCGATCGGGATCCCACGCGGCCAGCGGGTAGCGCGCCTCGCCGTAGCCGGCCTCGGCGACCAGCGCCAAGACGTTGCGCAGCCCCGGCTCGAGGCCGACCGTCAGCCGCGGCACCAGCGGCTCGGTCGGCGTCGGCGCGTCGGGCGCGTCGGGCGCCGGCGCGTCGGGCCAGAGCGGCCGCAGGCTGCGGGCCACGGTCGCGCGCATCGCCGCCGGCACCGGCGGGCTGGCCAGGAGCCGCGCCACCAGCTCGGGCAGTACGCCCAACTCGAGCGGCCCGATCCGGGCGTCGTCGGGATCGACGTACAGCGCGCGCGCCACCGGGACGATCACCCGCGGCGCGGCGACGCCGAGCTGGAAGCTGTCGGCGGGCTCGGCGCAGGGCTGCCACGCCAGGGCCTCGCGCGCGGGCGCCCCCCACGCCAGCGCCGGCCCGTCGACGCCGCGCCAGAACAGCCGCCCGGTCGCGGCCAGCTCCTCGAGCACGTCGGCCGGCACGCGATCGAGCCGCAGCCGCGTCACCTGCGGCGTGGCCCGCGCGATCGCGCGCAGGAGCGCGATGCGGCGCAGATCGTCGACGTCGACCCAGCGCGGCGCGCCGCGCTGCGGATCGGCCAGCGCCGCCAGCGGCAGCCCGGCGCTGAGGCCGCCGCCGCGCAGCCGGGCCGCCGGCACGATCGTCAGGCCGACGTCCCGGTCGCGCGCGTCGAGCACGTAGGCCACGAGCTGGTTGGTCGCGGGCGTCGGCGCGTCGGGCTGGTGGCGGCCCAGCTCGGCCAGCCACTCGCCGACCCGGGCCTGGCGCTCGACGGCGATCGCCGCCTCGGCGCCGGCGCGCTGATCCGCCAGCGCCACCAGCGCGGTGGCCGCCGCGTGCCCGCAGTCGCCGCCGCCGGCGCACGAGCACTCGCCGCGCAGCAGCTCGCCCTCGGGGCGGTAGCGCACCGTGACCACCTCGCCGGCGACCCGCGCCACCACCGGCCACGGCGGCGGCTTGACCAGGTGCACCCGGCCGGCGGCGACCGCCGCGAGGCCGTCGGCCAGCGCGGCCGCGCCGAAGCAGCGCTCGACCGTGCGCTGCGCGCTGGCGGGGATCACGACCGCGACTGCGGCCCCGTCATCACCGCTTGTTCTTCTTGCCGCTCTTGGCCGGCTTGGCGTCGTCGGCCTTGCCGTCGTCGCCGTCGGCCTTGGCGTCGTCGGTCTTGGCGGCGGCGGCGTCGGCCTTGGCCAGCGCGATCAGCGAGGCGGTGCGCCCGCCGACCCGGCCGCCCAGCTCCTCCTCGAGCGGGTGCGGCTTGCCGCGCTTGGCCACCTGCAGCGCGATGTAGCCGGCGGCGCCGAACGCGACGATCGAGCACCACTGCGCGAAGGTCAGCCCGACGTAGCGCTGGTCGCTCTGGTTGAGCCGCCAGAACTCGAGGACGAAGCGCACCGGCGCGTAGAGCAGGCCGATGATCACCCCCAGCAGGCCCGCCGGGTAGCGCTTGTGCTTGCGGAACGCCATCCACAGCACCAGCACGTTGACCGGGATCAGGTACGCCAGCTCGTACATCGCCATGTTGTGGCAGCGGATCACCGCACCGGCGTGGTGGCCGTGGGCCTGGATCTCCTCGAGGACGCCGCGCGCCGCCAGCTCGACCCGCGGGTAGTCGACGCCCAGCGCCGAGTCGGTGGCGCGGCCGATGTGGTCGTGGACCAGCGTGCAGCCGATGCGGCCGATCGAGAACCCGAGCAAGAGCCCGACCCCCGTCGCGTCGGCCCACATGCCCGGGGTCAGGCGCTTCCACCACACGTAGAACCACCAGCCCATCGCGCCGCCGAGGAAGCCGCCGTACGACGAGATGCCGTCCCACAGCTTGAGCAGGATCAGCGGGTCCTTGGCCAGCTTCTCGTGCTCGTAGGCCAGCACGTCGAACAGGTGGGCGCCGAGGAAGCCGGTCACCACCACCCAGCCGGTCAGGCCGCGCAGGTCGTCCTCGTCGACCCCGCGCTTGAGCGCGTAGCGTCGCATGACCTCGGCGCCGATCAGGACGCCGGTCGCGACGATGATGCCGAACGGCTGGATCGGCAGACCCAGCAGATCCTTGGCGCCGAGCTCGACGAACGGCAGGCCAGAGGAGTGACTGCTGGCCGCGAACAGCGCGACCAGCGACGCAAGCACGGAGGCGTACACGCGCGCAGCCTACCTCATGTCGCCCGCGCTTGCCGCCCGGGCCGGCCGGGCGTTACCGTCCGGCCCATGCCCGAGGTTCTCGTCGGAGGCCACGTCATCGCCCGCCAGCTCAAGGCCGAGGGCACCACCTGCATCTTCACGCTGTGCGGCGGCCACATCGCGCCGATCTACGACGGCTGCCTGCGCGAGGGGATCGACATCATCGACACCCGCCACGAGCAGGCCGCGGTCCACGCCGCCGACGGCTGGTCGCGCCTGACCCGCGGCTGCGGCGTCGCGGTGATCACCGCCGGCCCCGGCGTCACCGACGGCGTGACCGGCGTCGCCAACGCGTTCCAGGCGTCGATCCCGCTGCTGGTGCTGGGCGGCGCGTCGGAGCTGCGCTTCAAGGGCAAGGGCGCGCTGCAGGAGATGGAGCAGACCTCGCTGCTGGCGCCGATCACCAAGGCCAGCTTCACCGCCACCGATCCCAAGCGCCTGGCCGAGTACATCCGCACCGGCTTCCGGATCGCCACCTCGGGCGTGCCGGGCCCGGTGTTCATCGAGCTGCCGTTCGACGTGCTGACCAGCCAGGTCACCGACCCGGCGTTCCCGCCGCCGCCGCGGCCGTGGCCAGCGCAGCCCGGCGACCCGCTCGGCATCGCCGGCGCCGCGCAGCTGATCGCCGCCGCCGAGAAGCCGATGATCTTCGCCGGCAGCCAGGTGTACTGGGACGGCGCGTGGGCGGAGCTGGTGGCGCTGGCCGAGCGCGCGCAGATCCCGGTGTTCACCAACGCGATGGGCCGCGGCTGCATCGACAGCCGCCACCCGCTGGCGTTCTCGCAGGCGCGCAAGAACGCGTTCCGCGGCACCGACCTGGCGATCATCCTGGGCACGCCGCTCGACTTCCGCGTCGGCTACGGCGCCGGCATCAACGCCAAGGCCAAGATCGTCCAGATCGAGCGCGACCCGACCAAGGTGGCGCAGAACCGCGACGCCGACGTGGCGATCCTCGGCGACGCCAAGAGCGTGCTCGCGCAGCTGACCGCCGCCACCGCCGCCGCGACCGGCAAGACCGCCGGCTGGATCGAGGAGCTGCGCGGCGCCGAGACCAAGGCCGTCGGCAAGCTGCTCGACCACGCGGCCTCCGACGCGCGGCCGATCAACCACTACCGCCTGGCCAAGGCCATCGGCGAGGTGATCGACGACGACACCATCCTGATCGGCGACGGCGGCGACTGCGTGGCGCTCGGCGCCAAGCTGCTCCACCGCAACAAGCCCGGCACGTGGATGGACCCGGGGCCGCTGGGCTGCCTCGGCATCGGCGCGCCGTTCGCGCTCGCCGCCAAGAAGCTGCACCCCGACAAGAAGGTGGTGGTGCTGTCGGGCGACGGCAGCTTCGGCCTCAACGGCTTCGACTTCGAGACCGCGGTGCGGTGGAACCTGCCGATGTGCGTGGTGGTCGCCAACGACGCCGCGTGGGGGCAGATCCGCGGCCCCCAGGTGATGATCTTCGGCGCGGCGCGCTCGCCGGCGACCAAGCTGGCGCCGACCCGCTACGACCTCGTCGTCGAGGCGTTCGGCGGCAAGGGCTACCACGTCGAGGATCCCGCCGACCTGGTGCCGACCTTGCGCGCGGCGCTGGCCCACCCCGGCGTGACCTGCGTCAACGTCAGCGTCGATCCCGACTTCGTCGTGAAGAGCGGCGCCGCGAAGCTGACGGTCTGACCATGGTCTGGGAACCCTTCGCGCTGGCCGTGCTGTTCGGGCTGTTGATCTCGGCCGGCATCTACTTCGTCGTGATGTGGCCGCAGGTCGCGCCCGACGACGACGCGCTCGACGCCGCCGACCCGCCGGGCGCGCTGGCGGTCGCGGCGGTGTCCCCGGTGGCCGACAGCCCGCTGGCCGACAGCCCGGTGACCGACGCGCCGGTGGCCGACGCACCAGCGGCCGACGCCGCCGCGCCGGCCGAGCCGCCGGCCGCGGGCTGATCGCCGCGCTACACTGGACCGATGGCAGGTCGCCTGGCCCTCGCCGTCGTCGCCGCGCTCGCCGCGGCGCCGTCGCTGGCGGCCGCCCGCCCGGGGCGGATCGTCGCGGTCGAGCACGCCGCGGTGACGCCGACCCTGGGCCGCGCCGACGCGCCGGTCACCGTCGACCTGTACTTCGTGCCCGGCGCTGAGCCCAGCCATGTCGCGTACCGCGCCGTGCGCGAGCTGGCGCAGCGCCACCCGGCGCGCGTGCGGGCGCGCTTCTGGCCGCGGGCGGTGGGCGCGCGGCAGGGCGCGCCGGCGCTGGCCCTCGCCGCCCACCGCATCGGGAAGTTCTTCGCGTACATGGACGCGCTGGCCGCCGCCTCGCCGCCGCTGGGGCCGGCCGGCAGCCTCGCGTTGGCCGTCGAGCTCGGCCTCGATCGCGACGTCGCCGCGCGGGCGTCGCGCGATCCGGCGCTGGCCGCCGCGCTGGCGGCCGCCGATCATCGTGCGTTCCGGGTGCCGGCGATGCAGGCGGTCGAGATCGTCTTCAACGGCCAGCCGATGGCGCGCGGCGGCGGGGCGACCAACCAGCTCGAGCAGGCGTACCGGGTGGCGCTGGTCGAGGCGCGGCTGGCGGCGGTGCAGGGCCTGACCGGCGGGCCGCTGCGCCGCTGGGGCCGCCTGCACACCTACTGCGCCGACGGGGCCGACGACGACGGCGCCGACGCGCTGGCCGCCGACGCGCCGCCGCGCTACGCGTGGTCGCTGGCGCGCCTGCTCGACGCGGGCACCGCCTGCGCCGCGCGGCCGCCCCAGCCGGCGCGGATCGACGACCCGCTGCTCGCCGACGGCGATCCGCCGGCGCCGCGGCTGCTGGCCGCGCCGCTGCCCACCGCGGGCGCGCCGGCGCTGGGGCCCCCGGGGGCGGCGGTGCCGATCGTCGTCGCGTGCAACCCGCGCGGCGACGCGTGCCGCGCGCAGCTGTCGGCGCTGGCGACGCTGGTCGACGTCTACGAGGGCGAGGTGCGGCTGAGCTGGACCCCGTTCGTCGACCTCGGCTTCGAGGCGGCCGCCGACGACGTCGCGCTGGCCGGCGCCGCGCTGTGCGCCGCCGAGCTGGGCGACGGCTGGCCGTTCGCCAGCGATCCGCCGGGCGTGCGCCGGGAGCCGCCGGGCCTGGCCGACCTGGCCCGCGAGGCCCACGTCGACGCCGACGAGGTCGCCGCCTGCGTCGCCGGCAGCGGCGATCGGGTGCGGACGCTGGTGGCCGCCGCCGAGCGGGCCGGGGTGGCGGCCGGGCCGACCGTGATCGTCGGCGGCCGGGCCTACATCGGCGGCTTCGTCGACGCCCGCGCCGCGGCGCTGGTCGTCGAGGCGGCCCTGGCGCCGGGCCTGCTCGAGCAGCTCGCGCCATAGCCGCCCGGGTGGTTTGACCGCCCGGGGAAGCCCGTGCGACGATCGCCGCGATGGAGTTGACCTTCGCGGCCGCCACCGACGTGGGGCGCCAGCGGACCCACAACGAGGACAACTTCCTCATCGACAAGAAGCTGCGGCTGTTCTTGGTGGCCGACGGCATGGGCGGCCACGCCGCCGGCGAGGTGGCGTCGTCGATCGCGGTCCACGAGATCCGCGACGCGGTCTACGCCAACCGCGACCTGATCGATCGCTACCGCGCCGAGGGCCCGGCGTCGGCCGCGGTCGAGATCCTGCAGATGCTCGAGCACGCGGTGCAGGCGGCGTGCTCGACCGTGTTCAGCCGGGCCCAGGCCGACGCCGACAAGCGCGGCATGGGCACCACCGCCTCGGTCATGCTGATCGCCGGCGCGCCCGATCACCTGCGCGGCTTCATCGCCCACGTCGGCGACAGCCGGGTGTACCTGGCGCGCCAGGGCCAGTCACACCAGCTGACCGAGGACCACTCGCTGATGAACGAGCTGGTCCGCCGCGGCAAGCTCAAGCGCGATCAGGTCGAGAGCTCGCCGTACAAGCAGTACAAGAACGCGGTGACGCGCGCGGTCGGCGTCTACGCCTCGGTCGAGGTCGACACCTTCGACTTCGACATCCTGCCCGGCGATCGCTTCCTCTTGTGCTCCGACGGGCTCTACGCCTACCTCGACGAGGAGAAGCTGCCGGCGATCCTGGGCGAGGGCGACATCAAGGAGGTGCCCAAGCAGCTGATCGAGATCGCCAACGGCGGCGGCGGCCACGACAACATCACCGGCGTGGTGCTGCGGGTGGGCGAGGGCGGCACCTCGACCGCGGCCGCGCCGCGCACCGGCGAGGCGTCGCTCAAGCTCGACGCGCTCAAGGGCATGCAGATGTTCCGCTACCTCTCGTACCGCGAGCTGGTGCGGGTCACCAACATCACCGCGCTGACCGACGCCGCCGCCAACGCGGTGGTGTTCTCGGCCGGCGACGCCGGCGAGACGATGTACGTCGTCGCCAGCGGCCGGGTGCGGCTGACCAAGGACGACGTCCACGTCGCCGATCTCTCGAAGGGCCAGCACTTCGGCGAGATGGCGCTGATCGATCGCTCGACCCGCTCGCTCACCGCCACCGCCACCGAGGCGACCCGGCTGGTGACGATCCGGCGCAAGGACTTCTACGAGATCATCAAGAAGGAGCCCGAGCTGGCGACCAAGCTCCTGTGGAGCTTCGTCCAGGTGCTGGGCGCTCGGCTGCGCAAGACCACCAACGATCTGTCCGACGCGCTGCACGGCGACAAGCACGGCGTCGAGACCACCGCCGAGAACCTGTTCCAGGATTGAGCGCGGCGATGCCGCGCGATCCCTGCTAGGGTGCGCGCATGTTGCCCGGACCGCTCGCGAAGCTGATGCCGTCGCTCGATGGCGACAAGAACCTGGTGCGCGAGGCGTGGAACCTCATGGCGGGCTTGCCCGGAGGCAAGGCGCTGTTCTCGAAGCTGATCGGCCGGATGGCGCCGTACACTGGCTCGATCGGCGCCCGCATCACGGCGCTGCGGCCCGGGTTCTGCCAGGCGCAGCTCGAGGATCGTAAGGAGGTGCGCAACCACCTGCAGTGCGTGCACGCGGTCGCGCTGGTCAACCTGGCCGAGCTGGCCGGCAACGCCGGGCTGGCCTACGCGCTGCCCGACGACGCGCGCTTCATCGTCGCCGGCCTGTCGATCGAGTACATCAAGAAGGCGCGCGGCACGATCACCGCCACCAGCGAGAGCCCGATCCCGCCGTCGAGCGCGCGCGCCGAGTTCGACGTGCCGGTCACCCTCACCGACGCGAGCGGCGAGGTCGTCGCCCGCGCGACGCTGCGCACGCTGGTCGGTCCCAAGCGCGCGCCGGCCCGCGCCGACGTGAACTGAACCGCGCGGGCCCGGACCCGCGCGCGCCGCCTACTCGGCGATCGCGACCGGTTCGTCGATGTCGTCGAGCGTGATCTTGCGCAGCGCGGGCGTCGGCGACGCCGCCGCGACCGGCGGGTTCGGCAGGAACAGCATCGCCGGCGGATCGCCGCACTGCTTGCCGTTGGCGTCGATCGGCTGCAGCTGGTACGCGCCCTCGACGTTGCCGACCTCGGCGACGAACTCGTCGCGGGTCACCAGCGCCGGCAACCGCAGCGGCTGGCCGTCGCGGTACAGCCGCGACCACAGCTTGCCCTCGGTGGGCTGGAAGTAGACCTGGAACGCGACCGTCGGGCCGAGGCGGTAGGTCCGCCCGCGCTGATCGGTCAACCACATCCGCCGGGGTCGTCCCGGCCGTGATCCCTTGGGCCAAGGCATGATCACAGCATAGCTCGGATCGTCGCACCGATCCAGCAGGGCCGCTCCGAATCTGCCGATTCAGCGAGCGCCTGATCGGCCCGCGCCCGCTCTCGACTCAAGGCCAGGCCCGCTTCACCGCCGGCCGGTGAGCCAGACATCGGTCGGTCCAGGATCTCGATCCCGGCCGACCGCCCCGGGTTCCTCAATTCCGGGTCGCGGTCATGACCTCGAGGCTGCCGCAGGTGAGCTGGCCGGCGTCGAGGGCCGCCTTGGCCTCGTCGGTGGTACACGCGGTGCCGGTGATGCTGTCCTTGGTGTTGACGCGGGTCTCGATCGTGAGCGTGCCGTCGTCGGCGAGGAGCGCGGTCGAGACCGTCGCGCCGAGGCTGCACGCGATGGCGTCGCCGGACGCGACGTAGATCTGCGCCTCGTAGCCGCCCGGGATCGCCTTGGCGTAGGACAGGTCGAACAGCGACGTGGTCTCGCAGGTCCCGGGGGCGGAGCACGGCGCCCACTGGTAGTACTCCTGGCCGAACAGCGTCTCGCGGGTGAACTGGATGTACGGCGGATCGGTGACGACCGCGCCGGGCGTGCACCCGGTGTTGTTCTCGGTGTGGCTGGTCACGCGCCACAGCCCGACCAGGTCGGGGCCCTCCGAGGTCTCGGTGCAGGCGGCAACCAGGGCGAGGCAAGCGAGGGCGGTCAGGCGCATGGATCCTCCGGAACGGCGTCGCCACCGTACCACGCCCTGCAAACCACACCGTGGCGGTCATGTGGCGGGCCGGCATCGTGTAATGTCGCGCCGCGCGATGCTCGGCTACGTCCTGGATGACGTGTTCATCCACCACCTCGCTCCATCGGGTCACCCCGAGCGCCCGGCGCGCGTCGCCGCGGTGCGCGACGCCCTGGCCGCGGCCAACCTGGCGGGCCACGGCCAGCAGGTGGCGATCCGCGCGGCGACCGACGACGAGCTCGGGCGCGTCCACGGCGCAAGCTACCTGGCGACGCTGAGCCGCACGGTGCCGGGCGCCAGCGGCTGGCTCGATGGCGATACGTACTATTCGCCGGGCACCTGGGACGCGGCGCTGGCGGCGGCGGGCTCGGTGAGCGAGCTGGCCACGCAGGTGCTCGCCGGCGCGCTGGGCAGCGGGCTCGCGGTCGTGCGCCCGCCTGGCCACCACGCCGAGCGCGATCGCGCGATGGGCTTCTGCCTGATCAACAACGTCGCGGTCGCGGCGGCGGCGGCGCGCGCGGCCGGCGCGGCCCGGGTGGCGATCCTCGACTGGGACGTCCACCACGGCAACGGCACGCAGCAGATCTTCTGGGACGACCCCACCGTGCTCTATCAGTCGATCCACCAGTTCCCGTTCTATCCCGGCACCGGCGCGCCCGACGAGATCGGCGGGCCTGCGGCGCTGGGCGCCACCGTCAACGTCGGGCTGCCAGCCGGCTCCGGCGATCGCGACTACCTGGCCGCGTTCGACGAGGTGCTGGCGCCGTCGCTCGAGCGGTTCCGCCCCGATCTGATCCTGGTGTCGGCGGGGTTCGACGCCCACCGCGCCGACCCGCTGGCCAGCATGCAGGTGTCGCGCTACGGGTTCGCGCGGCTGGCGGCGCGGGTGCGGCGGCTGGCCGATCGGCTGTGCGCCGGGCGGTGGGTGGTGGCCCTCGAGGGCGGCTACGATCTGGCCGGGCTCGCCGAGGGCGCCGGCGCCACGCTCGAGGCGCTGATCGCGCCGAGCGATCAGCTGGCCAGCGCCGCCGAGGTCGCGCTGGCCGACGCCAGCCCCGGGGCGCAGCGCGCGATCGGCGAGACGCTGCGCGCGCTCACCGGCGGCGGCGCGGCGGTCGCGCTGGGGGCGGCGCGATGACCTACGCCCAGGCCCAGCCGGCTGCGCCGGTGCAGTTCGGTTCGCGCTACTGGCTGCTGCGGCCGCTGGCCACCGGCGGCATGGCCGAGATCTACCTCGCGCGGCAGAACGCGATGGCCGGCTTCGACAAGGAGGTCGTGATCAAGCGCCTCAAGCCGGAGCTGGCCAGCGATCCGCGGATCGTCGAGATGTTCCTCGACGAGGCCCGCATCGGCGCGGTGCTGAACCACCCGAACATCGTCCACGTCTACGACGTCGACGAGGAGGGCGGCATCCCGTACATCGCGATGGAGTACATCGTCGGCGAGGAGCTCAACGAGCTGTGCCGGCGCGGGCTCGGCCTCGGGCGGTTCCTGCCGCTCGAGCACGCGGTCGAGCTGATCCGCCAGGCCGCCGCCGGCATGGGCTACTTCCACGCCAAGCGCGGCAGCGAGGGCTCCGCGTTCGCCGGGCAGGGGCTCGAGATCGTCCACTGCGACATCTCGCCGACCAACCTGCTGGTCACCGAGGACGGCTTCCTCAAGCTGATCGATTTCGGCATCGCCCGCTCGAAGGATCAGCGGCCCCGCGAGGAGGGCATGATCCCGGGCAAGCTGTCGTACATGTCGCCCGAGCAGGCGACCCGCGGCGTCGTCGACTACCGCTCCGACATCTTCTCGCTGGGCGTCGTGCTGTACGAGATCACCGTCGGCCGCCGCCTGTTCAAGGGGCCGGCCCACGAGGTGGTGCGGCGCCTGACCGAGGGCGAGATCGAGGCGCCGACCTTCGTCAAGCGCGACTTCCCCGGGCAGCTCGAGGGCATCATCATGCGCGCCCTCGAGCGCCACCCCGAGAGCCGCTACCCGAGCGCGTACGACCTGGCCGACGAGCTCGAGGGCTTCTTGCGCGACGCGCGCCTGCACTCGGGGCCGGTGCGGATCGCCCGCTACCTCGACGAGCTGGCCGAGGCCGCCGGCGGCCAGCGCCGCCCCGAGCTGATCGCCGAGTCGGACCTGGCCAAGATCGACGAGGAGCTCGACTTCGACGGCAAGATGTTCGACGGCTACCAGGCCGCGCCCGATCAGCCCAAGAGCGAGTGGGACGAGTACCAGGAGGCCGACGCCGAGGTGGCCGCCGCGCTCGGGCTCGAGCTCGAGCAGCTGCGGCTGATGCGCACGCCGGTGCCGCACCGGGGCGACGACGGCGAGCTGTCGTTGCCGCTGCCGGCGCCGCGCGACTCGGTGCCGGAGCCGGCGACCTGGGCCCCGGCGCCCGAGCCCGGCGACATCACCGCGCGCCGCGAGCGGCAGATCGCGCCGACGCCGGTGCCGCCGGTGGCGGTGACTGCTGCGCCTGCGCCTGCGCCTGCGCCTCCGCCGCTGGCCCCGCTCGTGCCGCCGACGATCGCGGCGCCGGCGCCGCTGGCCGTGCCCGCCCCGACCCCGATCGCGGCCGCCGCGCCGCCGCGCAGCCTGACGCCGGTGCTGGTGCTCGGCATCTCGGCCGGCATCGCGCTCGGCATCCTGGTCAGCCGCCTCCTGTGAGCGGGGCGCGTTGCGGCACGGCCGCGGCGCGTCTGGTAGGTTGAGATCGTGCAGCTCCGGGTCGCGCTCGTGCTGGTCGGCCTCGCGGCCTGCGGCGGCGACAAGGCGCCGACCACCGAGCGGCGCGAGGCGCCGACCCGGCGGGTGATCGAGCCGCCGCACGGCGACGTCCGCGCGCTGCCGCCCCACGCGGTCACCGCCGACGGCGTCGGCCCGTTCAAGCTGCGCATGGCGATGACCGAGTGCGCCGCGTCGCTGCCGCCCGGCACCCGGATGTCGCTGCTGCAGATCCCCGGCGTGGTCGATCACAGCGTGCTGCGCGACGCCGGGCTGATCATCGGCGGCGCGCGCAGCGGCGCGACCTCGTACATCGCGGTGATCCGGGTGGCGATCGCGCGCACCGGCGACGGCATCGGCGTCGGCACCGACCGCGCCGCGCTCGAGCGCGCGCTGGGGCCGGCGGTCGGCGATCCGGAGACCGTGCGCGATCCCGGCCTGTGGGTCGGCGCCGGCCTGCCCGGCGCGCGCTTCGTGCTGTACGCCGATCGGGTCGGCGCGCTGGTGCTGTCGCCGCCGCCGGTGCGGGGCCCGGCGCCCGACGACGGCTGCGTGCGCCCCGACCTGGCCGACGTGGTCGGCCTGCCCGCGACCGCCCGCGGCGCGTGCCTCGACGGCGCCCAGGCGATCGCCGCCGCCGACGAGCAGGTGGTGGCGCTGGCGACCGCCGACGGCAAGGTGAAGCGGGTCGCGGCGGCCGACGTGCCCGGGCTGCGCTGGGCCGCGCCGATCCGCGGGTCGGCCGGCGTCGACGAGGTGGTCGCGGTGGCCGAGCGGGTCACGGCCGACGGCCGCACCGCGGTGGTCCAGGTGCTGGCGCTCGAGGGTGGCCGGCTGGTGCGCCTCGGCGAGGTCGACGCGTTCCGGCTGTCGGAGACCAGCGCCGGCTGGATCGGCGCGCGCCTGGCCGATCTCGAGGTGCGGCTCGAGATCACCCGGGTCGGCGACGAGTTGACCATCGGCGGCCTGCTGATCCACGGCGGCACCACCGCGGTGATCGACGCCGCCCCGCTGTCGCCGGTGCCGCTGCGGCTGAGCCGGCGGCCGCCCGACCGCGGGCGGCTGGACGCCGGGGTCGCGGCCGAGGCCGACGCCGGGGTGCCCGCCGACGGTCGGACCCGCTGACCGCGATCGCTCCCTCAGACCTTTGCGATCCGTCCGCGACTTCTGCACAATATCGAAGTTGCCAGCGCTGCCTTCGGATCGACTCGACCGCGTACTCCGCCCGCGCGGCGGTAGCGCGCGCGCTGCTCGGCGCCCATGAAGTTCCTCTGCGACCGCTGCAAGACGCGCTACGCGATCGCCGACGACCGAGTTCGCGGCAAGATCCTCAAGATCCGCTGCAAGAACTGCTCGGCGGTGATCACCGTGCGCGAGGGGATGGACGACGGCAGCGCCGAGCCGACCCGCTCGCCGGCGCCGACCATGCCCGCGCCGCCGGCGATGCCGGCCGCCGCGCCGCCGGCCGCGCTCGATGACGAGTGGTACGTCTCCAAGGATGGCAACCAGGAGGGGCCGTTCACGCTGACCGAGGCCCAGGCCTGGGTGGCGGCGCGCGCCAGCGACGACGATCTGCACTGCTGGAACGAGGGCTTCGACGACTGGCTGCCGATCGAGAAGGTCAGCCACTTCCGCGGCCTGCGCGGCGCGCCGCGCACCCGCGCCCAGACCCGGCCGCCCACCGTCCCCGAGCCGGAGCCGCAGCCGCTGTTCGCGGCGACGCTGGCGGCGATGGAGGCCGAGGCCGCCGCCGAGGCCGCCGCCGACGCGCCCCCGCCATCGGTGCCCACCAGCGCCGCCGCGGCGATGGCGCAGCTCCCGCCGCCCCGGACGCCGGCGCCGTCGGCGTGGCGGGTCCCGACCCCGGCGGTCGGCGTGCCCGCGGTGCCGTCGCCGCCGCCGCGGCAGGCCACCCCCGGGACCGGCGTCCCGGCGCTCCCGCGCGCTGGCGCACCGGCGTTGCCCAAGCTCGGGACGCCGGCGGTCGGCGTGCCGGCGCTGCCCAAGCTCGGGACCCCGGCGGTCGGCGTGCCCGCGGCGCCGCCGGCCGAGCCGCCACCGAAGCCGGCCGAGCCGGCGCCGAAGCCGGCGCTGCCGGGCCCGTTTGGATCCAAGGGTCCGTCAGCGATCGCGACCCCGGCTCCGGTCGCCGCGGTCGCGCCGGCGCCCGAGCCGCCGGCGCCGCCGCCGATGTTCGCCCCGGCCGCGCCGCCGCCCCCGGCGGTCGCCGCGCCCGCGCCGCCGCCGATGTCCGCGCCGCCGGTCGCCGCGCCGCCGCCGATGTTCGCGCCGCCCGCGGCCGCGCCGCCGCGCGCCGCCGCCGCGCGCTTCGATCACGGCGAGCCCGACCTCGCGCCCGAGGCCGACCTCGTCGACGACGACGCCCCCGCGGGCGTCACCCCGCCGCCCGACGACGATCTCGACATCGGCGAGGTGTCGCGCGTGGTCCGCCTGGCCGATCTCATGGGGCCGCCGGCCGCCGCTGCCGCCGCGCCGCGCCCCGCCGGCAAGCCGCGCGCGCAGACCGCGGCGGTGCCGGTCATCGGCCGCGCCACCGCCGGGGTGCCGGCGATCGGGCGCGGCACCGCGGCGATGCCGGCGGTCGGGCGCGCCACCGGCACCAACGAGGCGATCTTCGCCGCGTCGCAGACCGCCGCCGCCGGGCTCGGCATGTCCGATCCGGCGATGGCGCCGCCGCCGGTCGCGCGCCGCCGCGGCGCCGCGCTCTACGTCGGCATCGGCTTCGTCGCGATCGCGCTGATCGTCGTCGCCGCGATCGTGATGTCGAGCGGCGGCGAGGACGCGGGCGGCAACGACACCGCCGGCGGCAGCGACGACTTCTCGAAGCTCGGCTACCGCCCGACCGATCCCCTGCGCCCGGGCGGCGGGACCCAGGACGTCGGCCCCGGCCCCGGCACCGGCAAGGGCCCCGGCACGGGCCGGCGCCCGAACTCGAACGGCGGCGGGACCGGCACCGGCTCGGCGCCGCGCGCCGTGGTCGACGCCGGCGTACCCACCAACCCCGCGCTGCGCGAGCTGTCGCCCGATGACGTCTTCACGATGTCGGCGCGCATGGAGACCGGCACCCGCCGCTGCTACGAGCGCGCGATGAAGGCCGACCCGTTCCTGAAGGTGTCGAAGATCAAGGCGACGATCACCGTCAGCGCCGCCGGCCCGGTCACCGGCGTCCGGCTTTCGGACAAGGCCGATCACCCGCTGGGGCAGTGCCTGATCGCCGCGATCAAGCGCTGGCCGTTCCCCGCGTCGCGGGAAGGCATCGTCAGCGAGTTCGCGCTGGTGTTCGAGCAGAAGTAGCGGCGCGCCCCGCCGCGCCTACGCGCCGGCCAGATCGCGGACCACGTCGCGCAAGATCGCCGCCGCGGTCGCCACCTCGTCGGCCCGGGTGTCGAGGCCGAACGACAGCCGCACCATGCCCCAGGTCGCGGGCAGGCCGATCGCCGCCAGCGAGCCCGACGGCTTGGCCCCGGGCGTGGCGCAGGCCGAGCCCGACGAGACGATCACGCCGCGCGACGCCATCACCTCGCGCAGCGCGTCGGCGCTGACCCGGGCGAACGCCAGGCTGACGACGTGGGGCGCCCGCGGCCCCGGCGCGAGGCTGCGCCACGGCACGCCGCTGGCCGCCGCCGCCGCGTGCAGCGTCTCGGCGAAGCCCTGCCACCGCGCGCTCGCCTCGGGCAGCGCGGCGAGCGCGCGCTCGGCCGCCAGCCCCAGGCCCGCCGCGCCGGGCGCGTCCTGGGTGCCCGGGCGCCGGCCGCCCTGCTGCCCGCCGCCGCCCCAGAGCGGCGCCAGCGCCCGGCCGTGGCGCAGCCACAGCGCGCCGCTGCCCTTGGGCCCGTGCAGCTTGTGGCCGGCGACGCCGAGGCTGTCGACGCCCAGCGCGCCGACGTCGATCGCGACCTTGCCCAGCGCCTGGGTGGCGTCGCAGTGGACGTGGCAACCGGGCGCCCGGGCCCGGGCCGCCGCCGCCAGCGCGGCGATCGGCTGCACCGTGCCCAGCTCGTTGGACACCAGCATCACCGCCAGCACCCGGGTCGCGGGATCGATCAGCGCCGCGGCGGCCGCGACGTCGACGACGCCGTCGGCAGTGACCGGCGCCACCCGCACCGGCCAGCCGTCGCCGAGCAGCGCCACGCTGGCCGCCACCGCCGGGTGCTCGAGCGCGCTCACCACCACCGCGCCCGGGCCGGCGGCGCGCGCCGCGCCCAGCACCGCCAGCGCGTTGCCCTCGGTGCCGCCCGAGGTCCACACCAGCTCGCCGGCCGCGCCGTCGGGGTCGCCCAGCGCCGCCAGCACCTGGCCGCGGGCGGTGGCGATGCGCCGCCGCGCCGCCGCGCCGAACGGGTGGGCCGCCGACGGGTTGCCGTAGTCCGCGCGCATCACCTCGGCCATCCGCGCGATCACCGCGTCGTCGACCCGGGTCGACGCGGCGTTGTCGAGGTAGATCATGGGGGCAGTATGGACCAGCCCGCGGACGTCGGCGTGTACGTGCACTTCCCGTGGTGTCGACGGCTGTGCCCGTACTGCGACTTCCCGGTGGTGGTGGTCGCCGATCAGCCGCCGCACCGCGCGTACCTCGTCGACGTGCTGGCCGAGCTCGAGGCCCAGGCGCCACGCTTCGCCGGCCGCGCGCTGGCGTCGATCTACCTCGGCGGCGGGACCCCGTCGTGGTGGGACCCGGCGTGCATCGCCGAGCTGCTCGACGCGATCCGCGCCACCTTCCCCGGCGCGCCGGCCGAGGTCACCGTCGAGGCCAACCCGATCGACTGCACCCCGGCGACGATGGCGGCGTGGCGCGCCGCCGGCGTCACTCGGCTGTCGATCGGCGTGCAGTCGTGGGACGCCGCCGAGCTGGCCGCGCTCGGGCGCGATCACCGCGTCGGCGACGGCCCGGCCGCGATCGCCGCCGCGATCGCCGCCGGCTTCGCGTCGCTGTCGGCCGACGTCATCCTCGGCGCCCCCGGCGTCGCGCCGCCCGCCGACGGTGCGGCCCCGGCGTCGATCCACGCCGCCGCCGCCAGCGGCGTCGATCACGTCTCGGTCTACGAGCTGACGATCGAGGAGCGCACCGCGTTCGGCAAGCGCCACCGCGCCGGCCGGCTGCCGGTGCTGGGCGACGAGCAGCTGGCCGCGCTGTTCGAGGCCACCCACCACACGCTCACCGCCGCCGGCTTCGAGCACTACGAGGTGTCGTCGTACGCGCGGCCGGGCCGGCGCGCGGTCCACAACGGCCGCTACTGGACCGGCGGCGAGTACCTCGGGCTCGGCGTCGGCGCGGCGTCGTTCTGGCGCGATCCCGCCGGGGGCGGCGCCCGCTGGCACAACCACCGCAAGCTCGACGCCTACCGCGACCCCGCGCGCCGGCTGGCCGAGCACACCACCTTCGACGCCGCCGAGCTGGCCCGCGATCTGCTGTGGCTCGGCATGCGCACCTCCGACGGGGTCGCCCGCGCCGCGGTGCCGGCCGACGCCGCGGCCTGGGCGCTGGCCCACGGCCTGGTCGAGGACGACGGCGCGCGGCTGCGCCCGACGCTGCGCGGCTTCCTCTTGTCCAACCAGCTGGCGGCGCGGCTCAGCAGCTGACGGCACGACGACCGCCGGCAGTGTATGCTGTGCCTGGGCACCGCCATGACCACGCCCGAGCTGTCCCGCCGCGCACGCAAGATCCTCCAGGCCGTGGTCGCCGAGTACCTCCACAGCGGCGACGCCGTGGGCTCGCGCACGGTGACGCGGCGCCACGAGATCGGCCTGTCGCCGGCGACGGTGCGCAACGTCATGGCCGACCTCGAGGAGCTGGGCATGCTCGAGCAGCGCCACACCTCGGCCGGCCGGGTGCCGACCGAGCAGGGCCTGCGGTTCTTCATCCAGTCGCTGCTCAAGATCCGCGGCCTGTCGCCCAAGGAGAAGGACGACATCCGGGCCCGGGTCACCGGCGCGTCGCCCGACGACGTGGTCCAGAACGCGTCGCGGCTGTTGTCGGAGCTGACCCAGCACGCGGTGATCATCGCCGCGCCCGACCCGCAGGTGGCGCGGATGAGCCACATCGAGTTCGTGCCGATCCGCGCCGGCAAGCTGCTGGCGGTGCTGGTGGGCACCGACGGCCGGGTCGAGAACCGGGTGGTCACCGCCGCCGAGCCGATCGACGTGGCCCGGCTCGATCGCATCCACAACTACCTGTCGACGCTGCTGGCCGGGCTGACCCTCGACGAGGCCCGGGCCCGGGTCGAGCGCGAGCTGGCCGACGCCAAGCACGCCTACGACGACGAGGTCGCCGCCGCGCTGCGCCTGGGCCGCACGCTGTTCGCCATCGAGCCGCCCCGGCCGGCCGACCTGGTGGTGTCGGGCCAGGCCAACCTGGTCGATCCGAAGAGCGCCGACCCCGACCACCTCGATCGGATGCGCCACCTGCTGCGCGCCCTCGAGGACAAGGAGGTGCTGCTGTCGCTGCTCGACCGCACCCGCACCGCCGAGGGCATCCAGGTGTTCCTGGGCGCCGAGACCGCCCACGCCGCGCTGGTCGACTCGTCGGTGGTGGCGGTGTCGTACGGGCCCGAGGAGCAGCCGCTGGGTGCGATCGCGGTCATCGGCCCGATGCGGATGAACTACGGCAAGGTGATGAGCGTGGTCGACTTCACCGCCGACGTGCTCAGCCGGATCCTGATCGACAGCGAGAGCTGACCTCGGCGGCGGCGCGGGTGAGGGCGCCTCGCGCGACCCGGAAAAAGCCGCGTCGGCGGCCGGACCGGGCCCCGGCCCTGGCGGTAGGATGAAACCTGGTTATGGTGACCCGGCCATGAACGAAGACGTCCCCGCCACCGACAACGACATGCCTGACCCCGGCCTGGTGGTCGAGGTCGACGCGCCGCCGCCGGCCAGCACCGATCCGGCCGCCGCGCTGGCGAGCGAGCTGGCCGACGCCAAGGCCAAGGCCAAGGAGAACTGGGACAAGTTCTTGCGCGCCACCGCCGACCTCGAGAACTACCGGCGCCGCGCCAAGCGCGACCTCGACGACGCCAAGGCCGAGTCGCGGACCCGGGTGCTCAAGGAGATGCTGCCGGTGGTCGACAACCTCGAGCGCGCGCTGGCCCACACCGAGGGCGCCGACACCGCGTCGATCCTCGAGGGCGTGCGGCTCGTGCTGCGGCAGTTCACCCACGCGCTCGAGAAGTGCGAGGTCAGCGCGATCGAGGCCGAGGGCAAGCCGTTCGATCCCAACCAGCACGAGGCGATCGGGCAGAAGGAGAGCGACGCGCCGGCCGGCTCGGTGGTCGAGGTGCTGCAGAAGGGCTACAAGCTGGCCGACCGCCTGCTGCGGCCGGCGCTGGTGGTGGTCGCGCGGGCCAAGCCCGAGGCGGCGCCGGCGGCCACGACCGAAGGCGCGTGATCGCGGGATGTCGCGCGTCGTCGGCATCGACCTCGGCACGACCAACTCGTGCGTGGCCGTCATCGACGGCGACACGCCGGTGGTGATCGCGAACGCCGAGGGCTCGCGCACCACCCCGTCGGTGGTGGGCTTCGCCGCGTCGGGCGAGCGGCTGGTCGGGCAGGCGGCGCGCCGGCAGGCGGTGACCAACGCCGAGAACACGATCTACGCGGTCAAGCGGCTGATGGGCCGCAAGTTCGACGACGCCGAGGTCGCGCGCCAGCTGGCGACCTGCGCCTACGAGATCGTCGCGGCCGACAACGGCGACGCCCACGTCATGGCCCGCGGCCGCACCTACGCGCCGCCCGAGGTGTCGGCGATGGTGCTGGGCCGGATGCGCGAGACCGCCGAGGCCTGGCTGGGAGAGCCGGTCACCGAGGCGGTGATCACGGTGCCGGCGTACTTCGACGACGCGCAGCGCCAGGCCACCAAGGACGCCAGCCGGATCGCCGGCCTCAACGTGCTGCGCATCATCAACGAGCCGACCGCGGCGGCGCTGGCCTACGGCAAGGACCTGCCCACCGCGCAGCGGATCGCGGTCTACGACCTCGGCGGCGGCACCTTCGACGTGTCGCTGCTCGAGCTGGCCGACGGCGTGTTCCGGGTGTGCGCCACCGCCGGCGACACCTTCCTCGGCGGCGAGGACTTCGACAACGCCGTGGTCGACTGGCTGCTCGACAAGTTCGCCGCCGACAACGGCGGCCACGACCTGCGCGGCGATCGGCTGGCGCTGCAGCGGCTCAAGGAGGCCGCCGAGAAGGCCAAGGTCGAGCTGTCGAGCACGTTCACCACCGACATCAACCTGCCGTTCCTGGCCGCCACCGCCGCCGGCCCGCGCCACCTCGAGGTGCAGATGACGCGCGCCGAGCTCGAGCACCTGGTCGAGCCGTTCGTGCAGCGCACGCTCGAGCCGTGCCGGCGGGCGCTCGCCGACGCCGGCTTCGCGCCCGGCGAGCTCGACGCGGTCATCCTGGTCGGCGGCCAGACCCGGATGCCGCGCATCCAGCGGCTGGTCGGCGAGTTCTTCGGCCGCGAGCCGTCGCGCACGGTCAACCCCGACGAGGTGGTCGCGGTGGGCGCCGCGATCCAGGCCGGCGTGCTGACCGGCGAGGTCGAGGAGGTGCTGCTGCTCGACGTGACGCCGCTGTCGCTCGGCGTCGAGACCGCCGGCGGCGTGTTCACCCGGCTGATCCCGCGCAACACGACGATCCCGTGCCGCGCCACCGAGGTGTTCTCGACCGCGGTCGACAACCAGCCGTTCGTCAACGTCCACGCGTTCCAGGGCGAGCGCGAGATGGCCGCCGACAACAAGTCGCTGGCGCAGTTCGAGCTAACCGGCATCCCGCCGGCGCCGCGCGGCGTGCCCAAGATCGAGGTCGCGTTCGACCTCGACGCCGACGGCGTGCTCACGGTCAGCGCCCGCGACCTCGGCACCAACCGCGAGCAGCGGGTCGCGGTGAGCCCGACCAGCGGCCTGTCCAACGCCGACATCGAGCGGCTGGTGCAGGAGGCGGTCGATCGCGCCGACGAGGATCTCACCCGCAAGGCGCTGGCCGACGCCCGCAACCGCGGCGAGACGCTCTTGTACTCGTCGGAGCGGGCGCTGGCCGAGTTCGGCGCGATGCTGGCCGACGACGATCGCGCCAGCATCGCCGCCGACATCGACGAGGCGCGCCGGGTGCTGACCGAGGGCGAGCTGGCCGAGGTCGAGGACATCATCGTGCGGCTCGAGTCGTCGGCGCAGCGGATCGGCGAGATGCTGTACGCCGCGGTCGAGGCCGGCGCGCCGAGCGAGGGGGGCGCGTGAAGAAGCGACGGGACTACTACGACGTCCTCGGCGTCGGCAAGCAGGCTGACGAGGCCGAGATCAAGCGCGCCTACCGCGACCTCGCGCGGCGCTTCCACCCCGACCTCAACCCCGCCGGCGCCGAGCAGTTCAAGGACATCAACGAGGCCTACGCGGTGCTGTCGGACGCCCGCGAGCGCGCCCGCTACGATCGCTTCGGGCACGACGGCGATGGCGGCGGCGGCTTCGGCTCGGTGGTCGACGCGGTCGAGGACGTCATCACCAACCTGCGCAAGCGCCGCGGCAAGCAGCGCGGCCGCGACCTGCGCTACACGCTCGAGATCGGCTTCGAGGAGGCGGTGTTCGGCTGCACCAAGACCATCGCGGTGCCGACCGATCCCGGCAACGCGGCGTCGCCGACCCGCGAGTTCTCGGTCGCGATCCCTGCCGGTACCAAGGAGGGCGGCGTCAGGGTGATGGCCGGCGACGGCGAGCCGGGCAAGGGCGGCGGCCCGCCCGGCGACCTGCACGTGATCGTGCGGGTCAAGGCCCACGGCGTGTTCCGCCGCGACGGCTCGGACATCCACTCCGAGGTCGCGATCACGATGCCGCAGGCCGCGCTGGGCGCGGTGATCGAGGTGGCCACCGTCGACGGCGCGGTCAAGATGCGGGTGCCCGAGGGCACGCCGACCGGCACGGTGTTCCGGCTGCGCGGGCGCGGCGTGCCGCGGGCCGCCAGCAAGAACGCGCCGCGCGGCGATCACCTGGCCAAGGTGGTGCTGACGACGCCGACGCAGCTGACCGCGCGCCAGCGCGAGCTGTTCGAGGAACTGGCCCGCACCTTCGGCAGCGAGATCGCGACCCGGCCCAGCGAGAAGAAGGGCCTGCTCGATCGCATGCGCGATCTCCTGGATGGCTGATGCGCGCGGCGGTGATCGCCGCGGTGCTGGCCACGGGCTGCGGGTCGCCGCCGGCTGCGATCGATCCCGGCCTGGGCACGCGCCACGTCACCGCCGAGGCCGCGATCGACGCCGGCGTCGACGCCGCACCCGGGCGCGACGCGCCGCCCGCGCCGACGATCGCGCGCGATACGATCGCGGTGCTGGTGCCGCGCTCGGGGCCGTACGCGGCGATCGGCGCCGAGCTGCTGGCGGCGATCGAGCTGGCGCCCGCCGACGGCGCGCGCCGGCTGGTGATCGACACCGCGGGCGATCCTGCGCGCGCGGCGGCCGCGGTCGACGAGGCGGTGGCCGCCGGCGCGGTGGCGATCCTCGGGCCGGTCGGCGCGCTCGAGTCGGCGGCGGCGATCGCGCGCGCCCAGACCGCGCGGATCCCGATCGCGGTGCTGGCGCCGGTCGACGGCGCGCCGGGCCAGGCGTCAGGCCCGCCGACGGTGTTCCACCTGGTCGACTCGCCCGAGGCCGAGGCCCGGGCCGCGGCGCGGTTCGCGCTCGCGCTCGGCGTCGGCACCGTCGGCGTGCTGGCGCCGGCCGACGACGTCGGGCTGGCCGCCGCCGAGGCGTTCGCGACCACCGCGGCCGCGCTCGGGCTGACCGTCGCCGCGCGCGGCAGCTACGCCGTCGACAAGCGCACGCTCGAGGCCGACGTCAAGGCGTTCCTCGGCCTCGACCCCGCCACCAACCACCGCCTCGCCGCGCACCTGCGGCGCAACGGCCGGCGCGGCTGGCAGACCTTCTCGCCCGACGTGCCGTTCGCGCTGTTGTACCTGCCCGATCGCTACGATCGCGCGGCGCTGGTCGCGAGCTTCCTGCCGTACCTCGGCGTCGAGGTGCACAGCGAAGACTTCCCCGACCTCGAGGCGCTGGCGCGCAAGCACGGCGGCCGGCTGCCGCAGGTGGTGCAGCTGCTCGGCAACGCCGCGTGGAACCACGCCAGCCTGATCACCCGCGGCGGCCCGGCGATCGAGGGCGCGCTGTTGCTCGAGCCGTGCCCGCTGGCGCTCGGCGACGCCGCCGCCACCGAGTTCGTGGACGCCTACCGCGCGCGCACCCGCCGCGATCCATCGCCGGCCGCCGCCGCCGCCCACGACGCCTGGCGGCTGGTCGCGCAGGCCCGCGGCCGCGCCGCGACCGCCGCCGATCCCCGCGCCGGGTTCGCCCGGGCCCTGGCCAGCGCCAGCCTCGACGACGGCGCCTGCGCGCCGGCCACGATCGACGCCGCCGGCCGGGTGGTGCGCACGCCGGCCGTGCTCAAGGTCGACGTCGGGGCGCTGGTGGTCGAGCCGTATTGAGGTGTGCCATCGCGTCGCAGCCGCGCGCGGTAATCGAGTTGAAATCGAGGTTGCCCACGGCGCCGACGTATTCCGTGGCAACACATGGCAAACGCATTTGTGGACCCGACGTCGGTGTTCGATCAGACCGGGGCGACCAGCGCGTTCGGGATCACCGATCCACCCGGGATCGCGCCCGGCAAGCAGACGCTCGTCGACCGGCGCTACGCGATGTCGTCGGCGATCGCGCAGCACTTCGCGCGCCACGGCGGCGCGCCCGCGGGCGACGCGTCCGCCGACGGCGAGGACGCCGCGGACGGCGGCGACGGCGGCGCGATCGACGAGGCGGCCCACCCGCCGGCGCCTGTGGCCGCCGCGCCCGCGGTCGACGCCGCCGACGATCCGTTCGCGGTGCACGTCCCGGCGTCGGGGACGCCAGGCGCGGCCGGCGCGCCCCGCACGACCGCGCCTGCGACGACCACCGACGACGGCGCCGACCAGGACGGCAACCCCAGCGCGCCGATCGCCGCGCTGCCGGAGCTGACGGCGGACGCCGCGGCGCCCGCCGAGCGCGCGGCCCCGGCCCCCGTCACCGCGCCTGCGCCCGCGCCCGCGCCCGCGCCTGCGCCGGCGGCTCCGACGTCAGCGGGGGCGACCCCTCAGCCAGCGAGCGCATCCCCGCGGACCGCGCCGCCTGCGGCCATCGGCGCACCCCGGGTCGGGCGCGGCGCCCCCAACGATCCGGCGGACGTGCGCGCCGTCCAGCAAGCGCTGGCCGGGCGCGGCGTCGCTGTCGAGGTCGACGGTCGCCTCGGGCCGGCGACGACCACCGCGATCACCGCGTACCAGGCCGGGCAGGGTGGCGCCGTCGATGGCGTGGTCCGCGCCGGCGATCCGCTGCTGGCCCAGGCCGCGCCGACCGCCGCGCGGCCCGCGCGATCCGAGGCCGCGGCGCCTGGCGCGGCGCCCGCCGCCGACCAGCTCGACCTCGATCAGTTCCTCGACGAGGCGGCCGGCTCCGACGCCGGCGCCGCGCGGATCATCGGCCACGCCGAGGGCAACCGGAACGTCGACGGTACGTTCCGTCGAAGCGCCCGCGGGCACACCGATCCCGGCAACCGCGCCCACAACGTCGGCTCGTTCTCGTATCAGACCCGCCGCCCGGTCTCGATCGCCCAGGCCGATCGCGCGCAGCTGACGAAGTTGCGCGCGCGCCTGCCGGCCTACGTCGCCGCGTGCGAGGCCGCCGGCCTCGATCCCACCGACGCGGTCCTCGCGACCAACTACTTCGACCTGTTCAACCAGTCCGAGAGCGCCGCGGGGCGGTTCCTGGCGCAGCTGCCGCGGCTGGCCGGCGAGGGCGTCTCGGCCGCGTCGGTGCTCGACCTGCGGGTGCATTCGTACGTCGACATCACCACCGGCGAGCGGTTCCGCAACAGCAACGGGCGCCCGGTCGCCGGCGGGCTGGCCAAGATCGCGCGCGATCGCCTGCACCACGCGCCGACCGAGGCCGAGGTCCAGGCCGTGATCCGCCAGGATCAGGCGCGCCGCGCCGGCGCCCTGGCCGCCGCGACCGCCGCCTCGGGCGCGAGCCACGCGGCAGCGCCCGCGTCCGCGCCGACGTCGCCGTCAGCGGCATCGTCGGCGGCATCGTCGACGGCCCCCGCGGCGCCCGCGCCCGCCGCCACGTCGGCGCCCGCGTCCAGCGCAGCGTCCCCGGCCCCCGCGGCACCGGCGCAGTCCTCCGAGGGCTCCGACGGCGAGGTCCCGATCGCCTACGCCGGCCGGGAGATCTACGCGCCGGGCGGCGCGCTCGCGACCGAGCACCTCACCCAGCGCAAGCTCACCGACGGCCAGTTCGACTTCAAGCAGCGCGTCTACGAGGCGGCGGTCGCGCGCAAGCTGCACAAGCCGATCTACGGCGGGGTGGCCGAGGAGGATCTGGTGCAGGTCGAGGGCAAGCCGATCCGCAAGGACGTGGTCGCGCCGCTCGGCGCGCTGCTCGGCGCGCTGCGGGCCGCGCTGGCCGCGGGTACGCCGGTCGACGGCCGCGCGCCAAAGCCTGGCTCGGCGATCAAGATCGTGTCGGGCTACCGCTCGCCCAGCTACGACCTCGGGCTGTGGGATCAGTACTTCCAGAACTACCTCGCCCAGACCGAGGCCGCGCGCCGCAAGACCGGCGATCCCTACGGCGCGGCGGCCGTGCGGCTGATGGTCGGCTACATCGGCAAACGCAAGGCCGTCCCGGGGCACTCGAACCACACCAGCGGCGTGGCCGTGGACCTGCAGGCCATCGACGGCGGCCGGGGCGTGCCCAACTCGTTCGGCAACCAGCGCGCGTGGAAGCGGTCGTGGCACTACGCGTGGCTCAAGGCCAACGCCGCGTCGTTCGGCTTCCGCAACTACCCCGCCGAGGCGTGGCACTGGGAGCTCGATCGCTGACGCGTCGCGATCGCCGCTCGATGAGTGGGCCGCTTCGGCCGAGCGTCGCGGCGGCGAGGGCGGGTGGTGTCCGGCGTCGGACAGCCGCGGCTGTCCGGGGATGGCCGGAACTCCGGACGAATCCGGCCATTTTGTCCGAGATTCGGACACGCGGCGCGGGCTGTCGCGGGGTTACGGCTGGCGCGCGGCTTGCTGAGGGGCTGGGCATGGTGGACAGGGCAGCGGGCGGACAGCAGGTGAGCGAGGTGGCGGCGGCGGCGGGGGTCGCGGCGGCGGGAGCGGACGACTGGCGCGTGGTCGACCGGACGCTGCGCGGGCTGGCGCGGCGGCGGGCGGCGCTCGATGTCGAGGAGGCCGCGTGGCTGCGGCGCGCGCGGGCGCTCGGCGTCCATCGCGAGTTCGGCTTCGCGACGTTCTTCGAGTACGTCGAGCGCGTGCTGGGCTACGCGCCGGGGCCGGCGCGGGAGCGGCTGCGGGTCGCCGACGCGCTCGAGGGGCTGCCGAAGCTGCGGGCGGCGATGAGCGCCGGCGACGTCGCGTACAGCGCGGCGCGCGAGCTGACCCGGGTCGCGACCGTCGACACCGAGGCGGCGTGGCTGACGGCGGCGGCCAAGCACACCGTCCGGGAGATCGAGGACATGGTGAGCGGGCGGCGGCGGGGTGATTCACCCGACGACCCGCCGGACCCCGCCGCGCGGCTGCACGAGCTCCGGCTGCTGCTGCCGGCGGCGGTGCTGGGCAAGTTCACCGCGGCGCGGCGCGCGCTGGAGGCGGCGTGCGGGCATCCGCTGACCGACGGCGACCTGCTCGCGACCTTGTGCGATGGCCAGCTGGCGGGCGCCGGCTCCCACGTGGAAGGTGCCGCGTCGGCGTCCAAGCCCATGTATCAGATCGCGGTCACGCGGTGCCCCGACTGCATGCGCGCGTGGCAGGACGTCGCCGGACACACGATCGAGATCAGCGAGACGGAGCTGGCGCAGGCGTCGTGCGACGCCGAGCTGCTCGGGCGGGTCGACGGCGACAAGCCGGCGCGGGTGACCAAGACGATCCCGCCACGGACCCGGCGCGCGGTGCTGCGGCGGGATCGCGGGCGCTGCGTCGTGCCGGGGTGCCGCAACGCGCGGTACGTCGACGTCCACCACATCGTCCCGCGGGTGGAGGGCGGCAAACACACGCCGACCAAGCTGGCGGTGATGTGCTCGGCGCACCACAAGGCCGCGCACGATGGCCGGCTGCGGATCGAGGGGACCGCGCCCGACAAGCTGCGAGTCACGCACGCCGACGGGCGCCCGTACGGGGCGCCGCCGTCCCACGTGAGAGATGTGGAAGCAGGGGCGTCGCCACCCGCGGGCGGCAAGGTCGCGGATGCTCCGGCTCAGGCGGGCGCCGAGGTCGAGGCGTCGCCGTCCGCACGCAGGAGCCGCCGAGGCAAGGCCGCAACGGCCAGGGGGCCGCGGAGATCCGCGAAGGCGGGTGGCCGCAAAGCTAGCGGCTACCCGCGCCCGGTGAAGACCACGATGCGCAAGGACACGCGCAAACGGCCAGCCAAGCCCTCCTCGAGAAGGCACGCCGCGTGACCGGCATTGGCTCAGCCCTGCGCGTCGGCGGGCGCCGCGATCGCGTCGTCGCGCAGGACCGCGTCGACGAAGGCCCGCAGCTCGTACATCTGGTCCGAGCCCATGCCCTGGCCGACGTAGGCGGCGCCGTAGCTGAAGCCGCCGCCGAACATCATCGCCGCGAACAGGCCCAGCCACGGCACCGCGTCCTGACCGAGGCTCCACTTCGAGAACGCGAAGATCCCCGCGCCCAGGGCCAGCACGCCGAAGATGAGCTGGATGATCACGAACGTCGTCCAGATCGCCTGATGCGGGCCGAACTGCCCCTGGACGTGGCACCCGCCCTCGGGCGCGTCGGTGAACTGCACCTCGAGGTGCGGCGACCAGAAGTGCGCGAGCGCCGGCGCGACGGTCAGGAACGCCGTGCGCCGGTAGACGCGGCCGGCCACCTGCGCGGACTCGGCGGCCATGCGCTGGCGAACGCGCTCGAGCAGCACCTCCGGTCGCTCGGTGTGGTGGAGCTGAAAGCGCGGGCGGGCGCGCGGGCGGGACACGCCACGATTGTAACCCTGGGGGGCGCGCTGGAGTTGGTCGGTCGGCGCCTTGCCCTCGCCGCGGGTTGCACCTACGGTCGCGGCCTTGGTCGGTCGTCAAGGAGCTCGCATGCGCAGGTCTCGCTGGTTGCTCGCAGGTCTCGCGGTCGTCGTCGTCGCTGGTTGTCCGGCGGCCAAGCCGGCCCGCACCCCCGTCGGCGCGCCGCCGACCGCCGGCGCCGACGCCGCGCCGCCCCCCGACGTCCCCACGGTCCCGGCGGTGCCGCTGGTCGTCGATCCGGCGGTGACCACCGGCACGCTGCCCAACGGCCTCACCTATTACATCCGCAAGAACGGCCAGCCGGCCAAGCGCGCCGACCTGTGGCTGGCGGTCAACGCCGGCGCGGTGCTCGAGGACGACGACCAGCGCGGCGTCGCGCACTTCGTCGAGCACATGGCGTTCAACGGCACCCGCAAGTTCCCCGGCCAGGCGATCGTCAACTGGCTCGAGACCACCGGCATGAAGTTCGGGCCCGACGTCAACGCGTTCACGGCGTTCGACGAGACCGTCTACCAGATCCAGGTGCCGACCGACGATCCCGCGGTGTTCGACCACGGCCTCGACGTGCTGCACGAGTGGGCCCAGGGCGTGGCCTTCGAGCCCGCCGAGGTCGAGAAGGAGCGCGGCGTGGTGCTCGAGGAGCGGCGCTTGGGCCGCGGCGCCCAGGGCCGCTTGCTCGACAAGATCTTCCCCGGCGCGCTGCCCGGCTCGAAGTATGGCCAGCGGGTGCCGATCGGCACCGAGGAGGTGCTGACGAAGGTCGGCCCCGACGTGCTGCGGCGCTTCTACCGCGACTGGTACCGCCCCGACCTGATGGCGGTGATCGTCGTCGGCGACGTCGACCCGGCGGCCGTGGCGGCGCAGATCGCGGCGCAGTTCGGCGACCTGACTGGGCCGGTGTCGCCGCGGCCGCGGCCCGAGGTCGCGGTGCCCGATCAGGCCAAGCCGGTGACGCTGACGATCCAGGATCCCGAGATCCCGGTGTCGCTCGTGGCGGTGGTGAGCAAGCAGCCGCACCGCGCCGTGCGGACCGAGGCTGACTTCCGCGCCGCGCTGGTCGATCGCCTGGCGACGACGATGCTCAACGCCCGGCTCACCGAGCTGGGCCAGCACGCCGAGGCGCCGTTCATGCTGGCGGCGGTCGGCACCGCGCCGCTGTTGCGGCCGATCGACCTGTGGTTCCAGGGCGCGGTGGTCAAGGACGACCGGGTCGAGGACGCGCTGACCGTGATGGCGACCGAGCTGGCCCGCGCCGACAAGTTCGGCTTCACCGCCACCGAGCTGGCGCGCGCCGGCAAGGAGCTCCTGCAGCAGGTCGACAAGGCCGCCACCGAGCGCGACACCACCGAGTCCAAGCAGCTGATCGGCGAGCTGTCGCGGATGTTCCTCACCGGCGAGCCGATGATCGGCGCGGTGGCCGAGGCCGCGCTGGCCCACCGGCTGGTGCCCGACATCTCCGCGGCGGAGCTGCGGGCGGTGATCCGCCGGCTGGCCAGCGAGCACAACCGGGTGGTGCTGGTGGCCGGCAACGCCGCCGCGACGCTGCCCGCCGAGGCGGCGCTGGCCGCCGCGGTCGCCGCCGGCGCCGCCAAGGCCACCGCGCCGTACGTCGACGACGCCGCCAGCGGCCCGCTGGTCGCCGCGCCGCCGACGCCGGGCACGATCACCGCGCGCCGCGAGCTGCCCGAGATCGGCGCCAGCGAGTGGACGCTGTCCAACGGCGTGACCGTCGTGCTCAAGCGCACGCTGTGGAAGAACGGCGAGGTGCTGATCGGCGGCACGTCGCCGGGCGGCACGTCCTTGGCGAGCGACGCCGACTTCGTGGCCGCCGACAGCGCCGACGAGCTCGCGGCGGCCAGCGGCGCGGGGACGCTGTCGGCGGTGCAGCTCGACAAGGCCCTGGCTGGCAGCGGCGCCTCGGCGACGGTGCGGTTCGGCATGCTCGGCCAGTACGTCGACGGCGTCGCCGAGCCCGAGCGCGTCGAGACCTTGCTGCAGCTGATCTACCTGCGGCTGACCGCGCCGCGCCGGGACGACGCCGCGATCGCCGCGTGGCGCGCGCAGCAGGTCGCCGCCCGCGCCCACCAGACCGACGACCCCGCGACGGTGTTCGACGCCAAGTTCGACGAGGTCGCCACCAGCGGCCACCCGCGCACGCGGCTCCTGACCGGCGACGA
This sequence comes from Myxococcales bacterium, assembly GCA_016707895.1. Taxonomy (GTDB): domain Bacteria; phylum Myxococcota_A; class Polyangia; order Haliangiales; family Haliangiaceae; genus UBA2376. The sequence continues at coordinate 136,297 of JADJGV010000014.1, forward strand.
CTTCGCCAAGCTCGACGTCGACCAGGCGCTGGCGTTCTACCGCGCGCGACTGGCCCGCTTCCACGGCGCCAGCTTCGCGATCGTCGGCAACTTCGATCCGGCGACGATCGAGCCGTGGGTGCTGACCTACCTGGGCGGCCTGCCCGACGGCGGCGCCCCGGAGGCGTGGAAGGACATCGCGATCAAGCGGCCGAGCGGGCCGGTGCGGTTCGATGTCCACCAGGGCATCGAGCCCAAGGCCACGGTGCGCGCGCTCTACCACGTGGCCGCGCCCTGGAGCCTGGCCGCCGAGGTCGAGATCCGCGCGCTGGCCGACGCGGTGGCGATGCGCCTGCGCGAGCAGCTGCGCGAGGGCATGGGCGGCACCTACGGTGTGCGGGTGCGCGGCGCGCTGGCGCGGCGCCCGGCGGGCCTGGCCACGATCGAGATCGAGTTCGGTTGCGCGCCCGATCGCGCGGAGGCGCTGCTCAAGGCGGCCCAGGCGGAGATCGCGGCGCTGCGCAAGCGCGGACCGTCGGCGGTGGTGCTGCAGAAGATCAAGGAGACCTGGAAGCGCCAGCGCCAGGTCGACACCCAGACCAACCGCTACTGGGTCGACGCGCTGATCGACGACGTCTACCCCAACCACGACGAGCCCAAGACGATCGTCGCGGTCGATCCGCTGATCGCCGGCCTCACCACCGCCAAGCTCAAGGCCGCGGCGGCGCGCTACCTGGGCAAGGACGTCGTCATCGGCGTGCTGACCCCGGCGACGAAGTAGGGCCGTCGGGCGGCGCGCTCACCGCGCGGCGGATCTGCAACAGCTGCTGCGGCGGCGGGCGCGGCGGCTCGGCGGCGTCGAGCGGCTCGAGCGCGAGCTCGAAGCGTCCGTTGTCGAACGGGCGTCCAGGCGCGGCGGCGACGGCGACCAGCCGCTCGCGCAGGCCGCGCGCCGCGAGCTGCTGCGCGCGGTACGCGCAGTACGGGTTGTTGCCCGGGCGGCCGAGCAGCGCGTGGGCGGTGAACGTGCAGCCGCCCTGGCACACCTCGCCGAACGCGCAGGTCGCGCAGAAGCCCCAGCGATCGGCGGCGGTGCGGGCGCGGGCGAAGCCGAGCTGTGGGGTCTGCCACAGCGCGGCCAGCGGCGTGGCGCGGACGTTGCCGCCGACGTAGGCGTCGGTCTGGAGCGACGGGCAGCCCTTGATCGCGCCGTCAGACTCGATGCCCATCGCGAACCGCCCGGCGACGCAGCCCTGGAAGTGGTGCAGCTCCTCCTTGCGCGGCGAGCGCAAGAGGCCCTCCTCGGGGCCGAAATAACCCAGGTTGTTGGCCGAGAAGATCGTGACGCCGTCGGTCCACGCCCGCTCCTTGAGCGCCGCCAGCCGCGGGAACAGCTCGAGCAGATCGTACGGCTGCAGGATCATGTCGGGGCGATCGGCGCCGCGGCCGAGCGGCACGGTCAGCTGCACCTGCCAGCCGCGGATGCCGGCGTCGCGCAGGATCGGGTACAGCGCCTCGAGCTCGCCGAGGTTGAGCCGGTTGATGTTGGTGTTCGCGGCGATCTCGAGGCCGGCGTCGCGCAGCGCGGCCAGCGCGGCGGTGGCGCGGGCGAAGCTGCCCTTGCCGGCGCGCAGCAGATCGTGGGTCGCCGCGAGCCCGTCGACGCTGACCGACACCAGCGCCATCCCGGCGGCGCCCAGCTCGCGCGCCAGCGCCGGCGTCACCCCGGCGCCGCCGGTGGTCATCGACGCGCGCACGCCGGCGGCGACCAGCGCGCGCACGACGTCGAGGAACGCCGGGTGCAAGTACGCCTCGCCGCCGATCAGCACGACCTCGCGGGTGCCCATCGCCGCGAGCTGCCGCACCACGTCGAGCGCCTGATCGCGATCGAGCTCGTCGGGGCGCGCGGTGCCGGCGCGCGAGCCGCAGTGGGTGCACGGCTGATCGCACGCCAAGGTCAGCTCCCACACGACGTAGCGCGGGTGGTGCGCCTCGGTCACGACGTCGAGGCGCCGCGCGGCGGGCATCGCGCGGGCTCGCTACCGCACGGCCGCGTCGGGGCTGCCGCCGTCGCCGCCGCCGCCGTCGCTGCCGGCGTCGCTGCCGGCGGGCGCGTCGATCGGATCGGGCGCGAAGTCGCCGTAGGCGCAGCCGGGCACGCACACGCCGGCGGCCAACACCGCGGCCAGCGCGATCGCGCCCACCTTGACGGTGCGGCCGCGGCGCTCGCTGGCGCGGCAATGCGGACACTCGTCGGTGCTGCTCGGCACGAAGCCGCGGCAGCGCTCGCAGACCTGGAGGCTCATGGTTCCCTCATCGCAAAGGCGCGCGCACGCATCCCCGGCGTGACAGCAACCCTCATTCCAGCACCGCGCCCGCGCCCGATCAAGCGGTTGCGCGCCGCCCGGGGCGCGCGGCCCCTGCCGATCGCGACATCGCCGTCACGCCGGATCCGGCGCCAGCACCAGCACCGATCGTCGACCCCTCCCGCTCCCCGTCCCCGATCCGGTCAGTTCGCCTCGAGCGCGCCCAGCAGCTCGTTGACCGCGTCCTCGGTGCGCTTGGCCATCGCCTTGGGCACCGGCAGCTCGTCCTCGCCGAGCAGCGCCACCAGGCGGCGGGCCGCGCCGAGCAGCTGGCCGCGGATGCGCTCCTTCTTCTCGTCCTCGGCCTCGGGGAACGCGACCTCCTTGTACTTCTTGGCCAGCATCGGCGCCTCGGCGCCTTCCTCGAAGGCGAAGCGCCGCATGTCGGCCAGCGTGTCGGCGTCGGCGGCGCCGCGGTCGGTGGCCTTCTGCACGAACTCGACCGCCGCCATCGACGGGATCGGCTCCTCGGGCATCGCCCGGGCGCGCTCGAGCACCGTCGGCGCGGCCGACTCGAGGAAGCGGTAGCTGCCGAGCAGCTTGGCCACCGTCGACGAGCGCAGGTGCAGCTCCTTGCGGCAGTAGGCGTCGAAGTCGGTGAAGCCCCAGCGCCGCCACGACTCGTGCTTCTGCACCCGGGCCAGCGCGTCGGCCAGCTCCAGCCAGGTGCGCTTGAAGGCGCGCGCCTTGGCCAGCGTGTCGGCGCGCTCGGGATCGCCAGACACCGCCAGCAGGCGGTCTTCCATGGCGCGGTCGGTCTTGGTGATGATCTTCGAACCCACGGCGCGCACGCTATGCGATCCCTCTGATCGCTACCAGCCGCATCGCCCGGGTTGGGTGGCGACGCGTGTCTCGCGTATTCGAAGGGGGCCCCACGGGGCATGACCCTGTGGGGGAAGGTTTGTCGACAAACCTTCCCAAGAACACAGAATTCTGAGCCGGACTCCAGCGATCCCGAACGCTTGCACCCGGCACGGAAGCTGCTCATCCTGAGGCGTCCCCATGCGCTCGCTCCTCGCCGTCACCGCGCTCGCCGCCCTCTCGGGCTGCTTCGCGGCCTACGAGGGCACCGCGGCCGACGACGGCCTGGGCGCGCCGACGCAGTGCGTGGTCGCCGCCGACTGCGTGCTGGCCGGCCCCAGCTGCTGCGACTGCCCGTCGTACGCGACGCCGGCGTCGGGCGGCTGGCTCGAGACCTGCGCCAACGTCGACTGCGCGCCGCCGACCGACGGCTCGTGTGCGCCGCTGACCGCCGAATGCCAGGCCGGCACCTGCGTCGCGGTGTGCGCGCCGACCACGTGCGAGACGGCGTGCCCGACCGGCTACGCCCCCGACGCCAGCGGGTGCCTCACCTGCACCTGCGCGCCGACCAGCGCGCCCGCCGCGTGCCTGCTCGACACCGACTGCGCGCAGGTGCCGGCTGACTGCTGCGGCTGCGCCCGCGGCGGCGCCGACACCGCGGTCCCGGCCGCAGAGGCCGACGCGTACGTCATGGGGCTGGGCTGCCCGGCCAACCCCGGCGAGGTGCCGTGCCCCGAGGTCACCACCTGCGCCGCCGACGTCGGCCCCCGCTGCATCCTCGGCCAGTGCGTGCTCGGCGACAGCTCGCTGGGGCCGCCGCCGCTGCCGCCCGGGGCCTGCGGTCGCGCCGACTTGCCCGCCTGCCCGGCGGGCCAGGCCTGCGTGATCAACCAGGACCCGGCCGGCAACCCGCTGGGCGTCGGCGTCTGCACGCCGGTGCCGTGACCTCCGACGAGCACCCGCCGCGCCGTCGGGATATACTCGGCGCCAAATGAGTTCTGGCGGCAACACGCGCATGGGCCCCGGGGGTTCTTCGGGCGACATGCCCCAGTCCGGATCGTCGTCGTCGATGCCCGCCGCCGATGGCGCCGAGGCGTCGCTGGTCGGCGAGGTCCTCGACGGCCGCTACAAGGTGGTCAAGAAGCTCGGCGAGGGCGGGATGGGCGAGGTCTACGCCGCCGAGCACATCCACATCGAGAAGAAGGTCGCCATCAAGCTGTTGCGACCGGAGATCGTGTCGAACCAGGAGGCGGTCACCCGCTTCCGCCAGGAGGCCCGCTCGGCCTCGTCGATCGGCCACCGCAACATCATCGGCATCGACGACTTCGGCCAGCTCAAGGACGGCCGCATCTACCTGTGCATGGAGCTGCTGGCCGGCGCTCCGCTCAACGACATGATCAAGGATCCACTCCCCGTGGATCGCCTGCTCAACATCCTGATCCAGACCGGCCACGGCCTCGCCGCCGCCCACGCCAAGGGGATCATCCACCGGGACATGAAGCCCGAGAACATCTTCGTCACGCACGGGCCCAGCGGCGAGGACATCCCCAAGCTGCTCGACTTCGGCATCGCCAAGGTCGCCGGTCAGGACGGGCAGAACAACCTCACCCGCACCGGCACGATCTTCGGCACGCCGTTCTACATGGCGCCGGAGCAGGCGATGGGGCAGGGCGTCGACGGTCGCGTCGACATCTACGCGATGGGCGTCATCTGCTACGAGGTGTTCAGCGGCTCGCTGCCGTTCCAGGGCGAGTCGTTCATGGGCATCTTGACCCAGCACATCACCACCGAGCCCGAGCCGGTGGCGCAGCGCGCGGCCAAGGCCGGCCGCACCCTGCCGGCCGGGTTGCCCGAGGTCATCGCCAAGGCGATGGCCAAGGATCCCGACAAGCGCTACCGCACGATGGACGAGTTCGTGAACGCGCTGATCGGCGTCTACCGCACGATCGCCGGCGCCGGCATGAGCACGTACATGGAGGCGTTCGCGCCAGCCACCGGCATGATGCCCGCGGCCCCGCCGCTGCCCGGCTCGTCGCCCGCGATGATGCCGCCCGGCTCGTCGCCCGCGATGATGCCGCCCGGCGCCGCCAGCGCGCCGACGATGATGGCCGGGGGCGTGCCCGGGCTGCCGTCGCCGACGCCGCCGCCCTACGGCAGCGCCGGCTATCCCCCGCCGAGCGGGCCGACGCCGGGCTACCCGCCGCCGCCGAGCGGTGGCTATCCGGGGCAGCCCAGCGGCGGCTACCCCCAGCCCAACCCCGGCGGCAGCGCGCCGTACTTCAACCCCGACTCGTCGGCGTTCGCGATGTCCGAGGCCGGCGCCAGCCCCAAGAAGGGCGGCAAGGGCGTGCTGATCGCGCTGTTGATCCTGCTGGTGGTCGGCGGCGGCGTCGCGGCGGTCGTGCTGCTCGGCGGCGGCGGCAAGAAGGACGGCGACGGCGGCGGCACCGGCACCGGCACCGATCAGGCCGCGGTCGTCGACGCCGGCGGCGGCGTGGCGGTCGCGACCGTCGATAGCGGCGCCGGCGGCGCGATCGAGCCGCCGCGCACCGTCGACGCCGGCGGCGGCGGCGCCCCCACCGACGAGATCGACGCCGGCGCGCTGGTCGCCACCGAGGACGTCGACGCGGCGGCCGCGGTGCCGAGCGGCGACGTCGACGCCGGCGGCGAGGAGGCGGGCCTCGACGTGGTCGTGCTCGTGACGTCCAACGCCAAGGGCGCGATCGTCTACGTCGACGGCGAGGAGCTCGGCAAGGCGCCGAAGAACGTGAAGATCACGCCCGGCACGCCGCGCGAGGTCACGGTCAAGGCCAAGGGCTACAAGGACCGGACCGTCACGGTCGACGGCCTGTCCGAAGAGGTCAAGGTCAAGCTCGAGGCCAAGGAGGGCACGCGCCCGCCCAAGGTCGACTGCACCGACCCCAAGTACGCGATGACCGACGCCTGCATGGGGTAATGCTGATCACACCGGGGCGACGACCGTGCGCGGTCGTCGACTCGGATCTGGCACGATGACGGGGCTGTCCCTGCAGCCCCCCACGAGGTCCGTCATGCTCCCCAGCCGTCCCCGCCTCCTGTCGTTGCTCACCCTGGTGTTCGCGCTGCTCAGCGCCACCGTCGCGATCGCCCAGCCCGATCCGCGGGTCGAGGCCCGGGCCCACTACCAGGCCGGCGTCGCCAAGTACACCGCCGCCCAGTACGACGAGGCGGTCGCCGAGTTCCGCGCCGCCGAGCAGCTCGCGCCGTCGCCGATGAACGACTACAACATCGGGCTCGCGCTCGACCGCAAGGGCGACGCCGCCGGCGCGATCGCCGCCTACCGCGCGTACCTCGACCGCGCGCCCAACGCCGCCAACCGCGCCGACGTCGAGGCCGCGATCGCCAAGCTCAAGCCGGCCGCCGACGCTGCGGCCGCCGCGACCGCCGAGGCAGCGCGCCAGGCCGCCGAGCAGGCCGCCGCCGCCGAGGCCGCGCGCAGGGCCGCCGAGCAGGCCGCCGCCGCGTCGCAGCCGATCCCGCAGCCGCCCGCCGCCACCGGCGATCCGGAGCTCGATCGGGTCGCGGCCCTCGACCTCGCCGCGATGCGCGGCGCCCAGCCGCTGCCGCCGCCCAGCGGCGCCGGCACGCCGGCCCCGACCCCCGACGGCACCTCCGCCACCGCGCCCGGCCCCACCGGCGACGCGCCCAAGAAGTCGTCGCGGCCGTTCTACAAGAGCCCGGTGTTCTGGGTGCTGGCCGCGGTCGGCGTCTACGTGCTGATCGTGCTCGCCGATGACAGCTCGAACAACACCGCGCAGCCCGGCCGCATGCTGCCGCTGCCCGAGGGCGCGCCGCGCATGTCGAGCGGCCCGGCGGTCTTCAGCTTCTGATCCGCGTCACGCGCGCGCGTCAGCCGCGTGGGCGGGGGATGCGGTAGAGCGCGAGCTTGGCGACCAGCGTGCTGCGCGCGATGCCCAGCGCCCGCGCGGCGCGGGTCTGGTTGCCGACGCACTCGTCGAGCGCGGCGATCATGCGGGCGCGATCGGCGCGCTGCTCGGCGGTGAGGAACGCCAGGTCGTCGCCGGTCGCGGCGGCGGCGGTGCTCGCGGGCGGCGCGGCGGCGGGCTCGGCGGCCGACGCGAACGCGAGGTGGCGGACCCCGACGACCGCGCCGCGCGCGAGCAGGAGCGCGCGCTCGACCACCGCCTTCAGCTCGCGCACGTTGCCGGGCCACGGTCGGGCCTCGAGGGTCGGCAGCACGTCGGGCTCGACCGCCGGCGCCGGCCGGCCGAGGCGCGCGGCGGCCTCGGCGAGGAAGCGCAGCGCCAGCGGCGCGATCAGCTGGCGGCGCTCGCGCAGCGGCGGCACGTCGAGGGTGACGCCGTCGAGCCGGAAGAACAGATCGCCGCGGAAGCGCCCGGCGGCGACCTCGGTCGGCAGGTGGCGGTTGGTCGCCGCGATGAAGCGCGCGGTGATCGCGACCGGCCGCGTGGCGCCGAGCGGCAGCGCCTCGCGGGCCTCGAGCGCGTGCAGCAGCTTGGCCTGCAGCGCCAGCGGCACCTCGCCGATCTCGTCGAGGAACGCGGTGCCGTCGGCGGCGGCCTCGAGCAGGCCGACCTTGCGCTGGCCGGCGCCGGTGAACGCGCCCTTCTCGTAGCCGAACAGCTCGGCCTCGAGCAGCGACGGCGTCAGCGCCGCGCAGTTGATCCGTGCGAACGGCCCGGCGCGGCCCGCGAGCGCGTGCAGCGTCGACGCCAGCACGTCCTTGCCGACGCCGGTCTCGCCCTGGATCAGCACGTTCACGCCGCTGGCGGCGATCTCGCGGATCAGCGGCGACGCGCGCTCGGGCGCGGGATCGTCGACCACCAGCCGCTCGACGCCGGTGCGGCGCGACGACGGATCGCTGGCGCGGGCGCTGGTGACGACGAACGTGAACGGCCCGATGTGGAACGCCTCGCCGTCGGCCAGCGCGGTCGGCGGCCCCGCCTGGCGGGCGCCGCTGCCGAGCGTCACCCCGTTCTTCGAGCCGAGGTCCTCGACCCGCGGCGGCGCGCCGCTGGTGACCCGGGCGTGGCGCCGCGACAGCTTGGGGTGATCGATCACCACGTCGCAGTCGGGGGCGCGCCCGATCACCAGCGCCGGACCGGCGAACGGCACCGCCCGGATCGCGCCGTCGGCGATGACCATCAGCACGTCGGCGCGCGCGGCCGGCGGTGGGCCGCTGTCCACCGCGGTGGTGTCGAGGTCGTCGGGCGGCCGCGGCATCGCGGCACGATAGCCGAAGATCGCCGACGATCGCGAAGCGGCGGGCGCGCGACTAGCGCGCGTGGGTGGCCAGCCAGGCGTCGACCTCGGCGCGGTTGCGGGCGAAGGCGGCGCCGCCGGCGGTGAACGCCGCGCCGGCGTCGCGGGCCAGGGCCAGCGCGCGCGCTCGATCGCGTCCGAGCGCGGTCAGCGTCCGGGCCACGACGAAGCGCGTGTTGCCGAGCTCGCCGACGTCGTCGGGCGTGCCGCCGCCTAGCGCCAGCGCGCGCTCGCCGACGACCAGCGCCTCGGCGGGGCGGGCCAGCGACAACAGCGCCACGGCCAGGCCGTTCAGCGAGTAGGCCAGCTCGGCGCTGTCGGCCCCGAGGGCTTGCTCGGCGAGGCGCAGCGCGCGCCGGTACGACGCCTCGGCGTCGGCGTAGCGGCCCAGCGCCTGGTAGGTCGAGCCGAGGTTCATCGCCGAGTACGAGACGTCGTAGTGATCCGGCCCAAGGGTCTGCTCGCGGATCGTCAGCGCGCGGGTCTGCTCGCGCAGCGCACCGGCGAGATCGCCGGTCGCGCCCAGCGAGATGCCCAGGTTGTCGCGCGAGTCGGCGACCAGCGGGTGATCGGGGCCGTAGGCGCGCTCGCGGATGGCGAGCGAGCGGGTGTAGCGCGTGATGGCGGTGGCTTCGTCGCCCCGGTCGCGCGCGAGGTTCGCGAGGTTGTTGAGCACGCCGGCGACGTGAGGATGGTCGGGGCCGAGCGTCCGCTCCCAGGTGGCCAGCACCCGCGCGTACTCGCGCTCGGCCAGGTCGTACTGCCCGAGCTCCATGTGCGCGACCGCGAGGCTGTTGAGCGACACCGCGACGTCGATGGCGTCGGGCCCGGCGCTGGCCGACTTGCCGGCGACGGCCCGCTCCAGGTACGGCACGGCGTCGGCTGGCCGCTCGGCGCCGACCAGCACGGTACCTACGACGTGATCCAGGCGCGCGACCGCCAGCGGGGCGTCGCCGGCCCGGCGCACCGCCGCCTCGGCGACCGAGCGCAGCCGCAGGGCCTCGTCGGGGCGCCCCCGCATCCAGCCGATCACGTGCAGGCGATCGTCCCACGCGCTCGCGGCCAGCGCGTCGTCCTTGGCGGTCGCCGCCACCAGCAGCGCCTCCTCGAGCGTGGCGTCGGCGGCGTCGGCGTCGCCGGCGAAGCCCTCGATGACGCCGCGGCGGTGCAGCGCCTCGGCCAGCGCGGGCGGGTAGCCGAGCGCCCGCGCCCGGGTCACCGCGTCGGCCGCCAGCGGCAGCGCGGCGTCGTACTGGCCGGCGTCGCCGCGGGCCTTGGCCTCGACCACCGTGCGGCGCACCGCCGCGACCGCCGCCCGCGCCGCGGGATCGGTGGGCGGGGGGACCACGGCGCGCAGCGCGGCGCCGTCGGCGCACGCCGCCAGCGGCGACAGCTTGCCGGCGGCGATCACCGCGGCGTCGACGACGTCGGCCGCGCCGGCGCCGGTGAACACGTCGGCCAGCGCGCCCAGCTCGGCCAGGCGGCCGTCGAGGCACGCCATCTTGAGGTCGAGCAGCTCGCCCGACTGCTCGCCGCGCACGTGGGTGGCCTCGCAGGTGGCGACCCGCAGATCGACCCACTGGCGGGCGTAGTCGTCGAGCGCCGTCGCGACCAGCCCGGCGGTCGCCGCGGCGTACGGCCGCGCCGAGGTCGCGAACGCCGCGCGCATGGCGGCGGCGCGGTCCGCGTCCCACACGCCGGTCAGGCGCTGCTCGAAGCCGGCGCACGGCGCCGCCGCCTTGCCGTCGCTGCGGGTCGCCGCGTAGGTGATCAGCGCGGCGCCCAGCACCGCGGCGGTGGCGCCCGCCACCAGCGCGCGCCGGCGCCCCGGGCGCCCCGGCTCGGCCTCGAGCGCCGCGAGCAGCGCGCCCATCGACGGCCAGCGATCGGCCGGCGCTGTCTGAAGCCCGCGCCGCACCGCCGCGTGCAGCCAGGCCGGCACGTCGCGAGCGGCGGGCGGCGCGACGACGCGGCCAGCGAGCACCGCCTCGGCCAGCTCGACGGCCGAGCTGCCGGCGAACGCGCGGACGCCGTACAGCGCCTCCCACAGCGCGGCGCAGAACGCGAACTGATCGGCGGCCGGGCCGACCGCGTCGCCGGCGTGCTGCTCGGGCGCCATGTACGCCGGCGTGCCGAGCACCGCGCCGGTGCGGGTGAGCGAGCCCGACGCGCTGGCGTCGTCGCCGTCGCCCGCCGCGCCGTCGTCGTGGCCGACCAGCCCGAAGTCGGCGACGCACACCCGGCCGGCGCCGGTGAGGAGCACGTTCTCGGGCTTGAAGTCGCGGTGGACCAGGCCGGCCTGGTGCGCGGCGTCGAGGCCGCGCCCGGCCTGGACGAACGCGTCGCGCACCTCGCGCCAGGTGCGCGGCGTCGCGCACCACGCGCGCAGCGTGCCGCCGGCGGCGAACTCCGTGGCGATGAACACGTCGTCGCCGACCGCGCCGACGTCGTGGATCGCGAGCACGTTGGGGTGGGCCAGCTTCGCCAGCGCCCGCGCCTCGCGCATCATCCGCTCGCGCCCGCGTCGGCCGCCGCGGGCGTCGGGCGCCAGCACCTTGATCGCCACCTTGCGATCCAGCTCGGGATCGTAGGCGGCGAGCACGACCCCCATGCCGCCGCGGCCCAGCTCACCGACGACGACGAACCGCCCGAGTCGCGCGCCGACCGCCCGCGGCGCCCCGCCCGCCGCCCCGCTCACCGCGTCGACCGAGGCCGTGACGTCAGCCTCGGTCGAGCGCAGCGGTTGGTCGTCGGCCGGCGGCACGCGCGCATACTAGGCCATCGGCGCCAGGATGCACGGCCGCCGCCGGGCCGAGGTGACATCGATCAATCGAACGGCGAGTCGAATTCATAGCCGATCGCGTCGGTGGCGCTGTCGTACGCGTCCCCGGCCGCGCCGAAGAGGAGGACGTTGCTGAGGGGGTTGATGGCTTTTTCGATCCCTCGATTCAGCCACGTGAGGGCCCGGCCGTCGGTCTGCACGCCCCCGTCGACGCTGTACCACCCCCAGCCCTTCTCGGACGCGGTGGGGCCAAGCGTGATGTCGACCTTGAACTTCGTGGGGCCGACGCTCGCGTTGGGCGAGATCTTGACCGCGACCGGCGTGACTTCGACGTGGCCGTCACGCCCGACATGAAACTGGCCGACGACCGGTCCAACGTCGACATGGCCGCCGAGCATCCATGACGGGGTGAACGTGCGCTTGGCGTCGACCCCGGTGATCGTGACCCCGTCCTTCAACGTCGCCTTCACGGTGAAGAAGGAAGCCTGGTAGTCCCCTTCGGTAACGGTCGCGCCGCGCACCTCCACCGCAGGGCCATGCGTCGTGACCTTGACGCGGGTGTCCAGGACCGCGAGCTCGCACTTGGCCACGAAGAAGCACGTCACTGGCTTCGCCGGCTTGGCGGGGGCGGGCTCCGACTCGCGACCGTCGGGGTCGTAGTACCGCAGCGCGTTGTTCAGCGAGAACGCGTACAGGTTGGCCTCCTGCGGGTTCGCGCCCGCCGCGTCCGGCGCGAACCGGAACAGCGGATCGGCGCTCACCCAGCGCAGCGCCACCGGGTCGTACGAGCGGTAGCCGTAGTGGCGCAGGCCCGAGGCCTGGTCGGCCTCCTTGCCGTTGAAGCCGCGGCGGTGGTTGCCGCTGCCGCTCGACCCGACCAGCTCGCCGAACGCGCCGTAGACGAACGCGCCCCGCACCTGGCCGTCCTGGCTGGTCGTCAGCGCCAGGCTCTGCAGCGCGTCGGCGTACTGCAGCTCGAGCGTGGCGGCGCTGCCGACCGTGGTCTTCTCGGCGCGGGCGATCGGCTCGCCGGCCGCGACGTGGTGGTAGCGGCGCTGCTGCGCGCCGGCGAACGAGAACAGCGTCTCGCTCTCGCCGAACCACAGCTTCACGCCCTCGGGGCCCATCGCCACCAGGCGCTCGGCGCCGGGGCCGAACAGGTAGCGCTCGACGCTGTACGGCGACGACACCTCGTGCAAGAGGCCGTCACCGCCGAACGTGAACCACTCGGCGCCCCAGCCGATCTGGCGCTGGGTCATGTTGCCGGCGCTGTCGTAGAGGTACGCCGCGGCCGCCGCGCCGGTGGCCTTGTCGGTCAGGCGATCGACCGCCTGCGGATCGGTCGCGCCGTAGGCGTACGCGACGTCGCGGTTGGGCAGCTCGCCGCCGCCGCTGGCGACCGTCGCCGTGAGCGGGCTGCCGGTCTTGCCGTAGGTGAACTGGCCGCTGTAGGCCAGCGGCCCCTGGGCGCTGATCACCCGGTGGCGCGCGTCGTGCTCGATCACCGCGTCGGCGATCAGGCCGGCGGTCTGGCCGTCGACCAGGCGCAGGTCGCCGAAGCCGTCGAAGCCGAAGCCGCGCTCGTGCAGCGTCTCGCCGGTGGTGGTGCGGAACACGCGGTCGGCGACCACGCGGCCGAGCACGTCGTACTGCCAGTCGCGCTGCTGCGGCGACCACGCCGAGGTGCGGCGGTACGGGTGCCCGCTGACCCGGCGATCGTAGTGCGCGAGGCCGACCTCGACGCCGTTGGGCTGGCGCCAGGCGACGTCGGCGAGATCGCCGCGGGTGTCGTAGGCGTAGCGCCACGCGCTGCCGTCGTCCCAGGTCACGTTGGTCGGGTGCCCCAGCGCGTCGTAGCGCCGCTCCACCCACTGCGTCGAGTTCAGCGTCGCGCCCTGGGTCGCGGTCAGCGTGATCGTGCGGGTCTCCTTGGCCACCTGGCCGCTGGTCGCGTAGGTGCGGCTGATGCTGCCGAAGCCCGGCAAGGTGATCAGGTGCGCCGGCCCGTAGGTGCCGTTGCCGTCGTAGGCCATCGTCAGCGTGCCGAGGCCGAGCTGCGCGACGCGCCCGGTGGTCATGCCGCGGGTCGCCGGCGTGTAGCTGGTCGGCCGGTTGCGCGCGTCGTAGATCGTCGTCGACGTGTACTGCGCCGCGGTGCCGCCGGCCGGCACCGGCTCGGTCTGCGCCGTCATGTTGCCGTTGCCGTCGTAGCCGTAGCTCCAGGTCCGGCCGGCGCGCGCGATCGACGTCCGCAGGCCGCGCCAGTCGTAGGCCATCGCGGTGGTGACGCCATCGGCATCGACGATCGACTGCACCCGCCGGGCGGCGTCGTAGTCGTAGGTGGTGATCGCCACCTGGCCCGCGCCCGGGTTGTCGTGCTCGAGCACCTGCCGGAGCTGTCCGTACAGGTCGTGGCGCAGCGTGGTGCGCGCGCCGTCGCCGTCGACCGGCGAGGTCTCGACCACCTCGGTGTCGAGGCCGGCGTAGGTCACGCGCTCGCCGGTGTTGTCGGGCCGGGTCAGCGCGGTGGTGCGGCCGAGGCCGTCGCGGGCGTAGGTGGTGGGCACCGTGCCGGCGCCGATCGGGCTGGGCGCGGTGATGGTGCGCACCTGGCCGCCCGCGTCGTAGGCGTACGTGGTGACCGCGTCACCGGCGCCGCCGAACGCGGTCGCGCGCAGCACGCGGCCGGCGCCGTCGTACTCCTCCATGGCGCCGAGCCAGGTGGTCCCGACGGTCTGGAGCTTCCAGGTCACGTGGCGGTTGGGCACCGCGTTGTCGACGTAGCTGTGCTGCTCGACCTCGCGCAGGTCATAGCCCATCGCGCCGGCGGCCGGGTCCAGCGAGGCGCTGTGCGACAGCACGCGGCCGAAGCCGTCGACGGTCCAGCTCTCGGTGTCGTAGGCCCAGCCGCCGGTGGTGTTGGTGTAGCGCCAGTTGGGGCCCTGGCGGCTCAGGCGCGCGCCGGTCGCCATGTCGAACGTGTCGAACCGCTGCGCGTTGGTCTGATCGACGTACGAGACCGGGTTGACCTGGAACGCGTCGTAGAGCCAGCGCTCGGTCGGCCAGGTGTTGGCCGCGACCTGGTTGGGGTGCTTGATCGACAGCACCAGGCCGGTCACCGTGAACGTGCGCAGCGTGCGCGTGTAGCTGCTGCCGTCCTTGTACGCGCGGGTCTCGACCGGCAGGCCCGGCGTGTCGTACAGGGTCTGGGTCTTGGTCGCGGGGATGTACAGCGTGCGCGGCCCGGCCACGGTGTTGTACGTGTAGATGCGCCCGACCTCCTCGACAGTGGTCAGCAGACGCCCGTCGGTCGCGGTCCAGCGCTTCTCGTACTCGCGGCGGGTGTAGCGCGGCGAGGCGACGCCGTCGGTGGTCTCGGTGCGGACGTTGAGCATGACCTGCGGGATCGGCCCGTTCAGCGGCGCCCAGCGCTCCCACACCTGGGTGGTCGTCAGCGTGCCAGCCGGCGCGGCCAGACACTGCGCGAGGGTCTGATCGGCGGTGCAGGTGCGCGCCCGGGTCACCGTCGGGTAGGTGACGCTGGCGGTGCTGCCGGCGAGGTAGTCGTAGCCGCGCGCGTACTCGACGTGGCTGATCAGCGCGTGGCTGGTGCCGCGCTTGATCCAGGTCGCGGTCGACGCCAGCGCGCCCTGGCCGTCGGCGCCCAGCAGGCCGTAGCCGAAGGTCTGGACCACGCGGCGGGCGTCGTCGCCGGCCTGGCCGGAGCTGTCGACGGTGACCTCGGCGAACCCGAGGAAGCCCGGCGTGCCGGGGTGGGTGGCGGCGGGGCCGCCCAGGCCGAAGCGCGGCGCCTTGTAGCGGTAGCTGGTGCGCAGGTCAGGCTGGCCCTGGCCCGGGCTGACCGTCACGCGCGCGACCACGTTGCGCGGCGCGAGCGCCTGGCCGTCGAGATCGACGACCGCGGCGTCGGTGGTCGACGCGTAGTCGAAGCGGGTCACGCCGCCGCGGCCGTTGTCGATGGTGGCGAGCAGGCGCAGCGGCGTGCCCAGCGCGTCGGTGCGAATGGTGGCGGTGCCGGCGGCGTCATAGCTCACGGCGTCGGGCAGGCCGTCGCCGGTGAGGTCGAGCATGTCGCTCTGGCGCTGCCACGGCTGCGGCAAGGCGCGGCCGCCGCGGATCAGGCTCTCCAGGGGCTCCCACTCGGCCGTCGCCAGGCTGCGGTAGTCGAGCGCGCGGGCGCCGCCGAGGATGCGGTAGGCGAGGATCAGGCTCGCCGGGTTGACGATCGTGCCGCTCGGGACCTGCTGGATCAGCTCGAGCGCGCCGTCGCCGTCGAGGTCGAACAGTCGGCGCAGGAAGCCGCGGTAGCCCTCGACCCAGGTCGCGGGCGAGGTGTAGTAGGTGACGTCGGCGCGGGCCTCGTCGACCGGCGAGGGGAAGCCGAGCGAGACGATCGGCCCGAACGCGCCGACCACGTCGGCCGGCAGGCCGCCGCCTTGACCGCCTGGCATGTTGTAGGACACGCCGAGCAGGCCGGCGGCGCCGGTCGTCGGATCGGTCTGCTGCACCAGCATGTCGGGCAGGCCGTCGC
This sequence comes from Myxococcales bacterium, assembly GCA_016707895.1. Classification (GTDB taxonomy): domain Bacteria; phylum Myxococcota_A; class Polyangia; order Haliangiales; family Haliangiaceae; genus UBA2376. Next base: position 152,060 of record JADJGV010000014.1, read on the forward strand.
CGTTGACGTCGCGGAACGCCACGGTGCTGCGGGTGGTGAACACCTTGCCGCCGAAGCCGGCGGCCTCGCTGGTGCCCTGCGCGGTGGGCGCGAAGCCGGCGAACCGCCAGCGCACGGCGGTCTCGAACGAGAGCCCGTCGGGCTTGCCGCGCCAGACGTGCAGGTACCCGCCGGGGATGCCGACGATCGGCTCCTGGACGAACACGTCGGGCGTCAGCGCGACCAGATCCTGGAGACCGTCGCCGTCGATGTCGATCATCGACGGCAGCCGCGGCACGAACTCGTTGGACAGCGTGCCCATCGACGCGCCGCCGCCGGGCAGCGGGCGCGGGCTGGTGACGTACGAGCTGGTGCCGTACGCCTCGAGGCTCATGCCGCCGAACGCCGGCACGCCGTGCTGGACGCGCCAGAGGAACGGCGGCCCGGGCACGACCGGCGCGCCGCCGACGCACTCGGGCGTGACCGGATCGGGGTTGCCCGGGTCGGCGGGGTTGGGGCAGTTGGTGCCGAAGGTGCACGTGTTGGGCGAGTCGCAGACGCCCGTGACCATGTTGTAGACCTGTCCGCTCGGACAGCTCGCAACGCACGTCTTGGCGCTCGCGTCGTAGCTGCGACCAGTGCCGCAGCTGCAATAGACATTGCCGTTGTTGTCGGGGAGGGTCCCGGGCATGCCCTCGGGGCAGCCGCCGCTCGACGGCGTGCCCTGGCCGTTGTCGGTGCAGGTGAACCCGTCGTCGAAGTCGCCGCCCATGTAGCAAGGGCTGGCCGACGGCTCCGACAGCAGGTCCGTCCGCCCGTCGTTGTCCCAGTCGACCAGGTTGTAGGTCACCGAAGCGCCGCGCTCGATACAGAACTTGGTCGACAGCGTCGTCGGGCGCTGCGCGAACTGCCCGGCCAGCGTGCAGTACTCCCACAGCGGGTCGCGCTGGCCGGGGATCTTCCAGTCGGCGCTGGGCAGATCGATCGGCGGCGCCGCGGCCGCGAACTGGCCGTCGGCGAGGCCCTTGCGCCAGTGCAGGCGGCACTTCGGATCCGAGGTGACCGCGACGTGATCGAGGCGGCCGTCGCCGTCGAAGTCGAGGAAGCCGGACGTGGCGCCGGCCAGCGTGCCCTGCTCGCGCGGGGCGTTGGCGACGGTGAGCGTGCGCCCGAGCGTGCGCTGCGCGGGCCCGTAGCTGAAGCGGGTCGGCGGCGCGGCGGTCTCGACGCCCTGCGGGCTGCGCGCGGTGACGTCGAGCTGGGTCAGGTAGCGCAGCGCCGAGGCGCCGCACGCGCGCTCGGCGGCGTCGTAGGTCAGCTTCACCTTGCGGGCGATCCGCCAGGCGCTCGACGGCGTGTCCTTGACCGAGGTGCGGATCTCGTCGAGGCGACGGGCGCCGTTCAGGCGGCGGAAGCCGGAGTGGAGGTCGACGCTGGCGCCGACCGGGAAGCCGCCGCACAGCGCCAGCGCGCCGGGGGCGCCGGGCGTGCCGCCGTCGTAGACGAAGTCGACGCGCGCGTGAGCGCCCAGGCTGGCGGCGGCGTTCGACGTGTACTCGATCGCGCTCGGGACGTACTCCTGGTAGCCGTCGTGGGCGACGCCCGCGTAGAGGTACGTGATGGTGTTGCCGAGGGCGTCGCTCTCCTTGGTGAGCCGCCAGCGGCCGGCGTCGACCTGGAAGAACTCGTAGGCGTGACCGTCGGCGCTCCGCGCGGTCCACATGCCGGTGCCGACGTCGCGCTGGTAGCGCACGAACTCGCCGTCGACCTCGGCGCGGTAGCGCTCGCCGCTGCCCGGGTCCTGGGTGTTGGCGATCAGCTTGCCCGAGCTCCCGGACAGCGTCGTGCGGTAGCGGTTCTCGTTGGGGAAGTCGGGGTCGCGCTCGATGCGCGGCAGATCGAGCGACCACCCGACCGCCAGGCCGCCGCGCAGCGCGCCGGCCGACGAGTACGCGAGCGCGAGCGCCGGCTGCATGCCGCCGCGTCCGGCGGGCACGTCGATCGCGACCTGGTACGAGGCGGTGCCGACCTGCTCGGAGACCCGGCTGTCTCCGGGCGCGCGCAGGCCTTCGGGCGGCTTGGCGTCGCGGGTCGCGGTCGCGAACGGGTCGCTCGGTGCGCCGAACGCGTGAGGCAGCGTGGCGAGCGCCATGCCCAGCGTGAGGCCGGCGGTGGCGATGCGCGTCGAGGGGCGGCGAGGTGAAGTGCGCGGAGGTCGCGGCTTGGGGGGTGGGGGTAGATGCATGCGGTCGCCTAGAGCAACCGCGGTGCCATCCCAACCGCGCGGATGTGTTCGGTCGACGCGCGCCGGTCGGCCGGACTGCCCGGGCAGTTCGCCCGGACAGTCACCCGGACGTCGACCCCGCGCGCCGGGCGCGCCAGCGCACGCCGAGGTCGTGGACGAACTCGTAGAACGTCGGCAGCGCGAGCAGCGTGAACAGCGTCGACGTGATCAGGCCGCCGATCATGACGATCGCCAGCGGCCGCTCGAGCTCGGTGCCGTGGAGGCGCAGCACCAGCAGCGGCATCAGCCCGAGGATCGCGGTGGCCGCGGTCATGATCTTGGGCCGCACCCGGCCCAGGCACGCCTCGCGCAGCGCGACCGCGAACGGCCGGCCCTCGGCGCACAGGTCGCGGGTCTGGGCCACCAGCACCAGGCCGTTCTGCACCGCGATGCCGAACAGGCCGATCAAGCCGACCAGCGCCGACACGCTCCAGGTCTCGCCGGCCAGCCACAACGCGACGATGCCGCCGACGAACGCGTCGGGGAGCGTCGCCAGGATCACCAGCGTCTCGGCCAGCGTGCGCACCGCCAGGTACAGCAGCACGAACACCGCGAGCACCGCGATCGCGATCGCGATCACCAGCGCGCGCTGGGCCCGGGCCTGGGTCTCGACCTTGCCGCCGACGTCGACGAAGTAGCCGGGCGGCAGCTCGAGCTCGCGGGCCAGCGCCGCGCGCACCGCCGCCGCGGTCGAGCCGAGATCGCGGCCGGCCACCGACGCCTCGACCGCGACCCGCCGGCTGCCGGCCTCGCGCTTGATCGTGCCCGGCCCGAAGCCGGGCTCGATCCGCGCCAGCTTGCCCAGCGGGATGCGCGACTGATCGTGGCCGTCGACCAAGAGCGCGTTCAGCGCCGCGCCGTCCTTGCGGTGGTCCTCGGCCAGCCGCACCACCAGATCGAACCGGCGCTGGCCGACCGCCACCTCGCCGACGACGCGGCCGGCCAGGCCGATCGCCACCGCGTCGGTGACGTCGCCCGGCGTGAGCCCGACCCGCGCCGCCGCGGCGCGATCGATCTCGACCCGGAGCTGCGGCAGGCCGGTGGGGCGCTCGGCGCGCACGTCGGCGACGCCGTCGACCCTGCCCATGATCGCCGCGGCGCGCTCGGCCAGCTCGCCCAAGGTCGCCAGGTCGGGGCCGAAGATCCGCACCGCCAGGTCGGCCGGCGTGCCGCCGAGGCCCTCGTCGATGCGCATGCCCAGCGGCGTCGTGAACGACGCCGACAGCCCGGGGATCGGCTCGACCGCCTCGCGCATCGCCGCCTCGAGCGCGGCGGTCGAGCGCGCGCGATCCGGGCGCAGCACGATCAGCACGTCGGACAGCGTGTGCGGCATCGGATCCTCGGTGTGCTCGCCGCGGCCGGTGCGGCGCACGACGTCCTCGACCTCGGGGAAGGCGCGCAGCACGTCCTCGACGCGGTGGTTGAGGCGATCGACCTCGTCGAGCGAGGCCTCGGCCGGCAGCGAGGTCTGCATCAGCACCGCGCCCTCGTCGAGCTCGGGCATGAAGTCGGAGCCGAGCTGGGTGGCCAGCCACAGCGCCGGCACGGTCACCGCCAGCGTGCCCAGCCGCACCCAGCCGGCGTGGCGGAGCGCGCCGTCGAGCAGCGGCCGGTAGCCGCGCTTGATCGCGCGGATCAGCGCGACGTCCTCGGGGCGGCCGGGCCGGCGCGGGCGCAGCACCGCCGCGGCCAGCACCGGCACCAGCGCCAGCGCCAGCACCAAGGACGCCAGCATCGCGGCGATCACCGCGCCGGCCAGCGGCGCGTACATCCGGCCCTCGATGCCGGTCATCGCGAACAGCGGCACGAACACCGCGACGACGATCGCGGTGGCGAACGCGATCGGGCGGCCGACCTCGAGCACCGCCGCCAGCGCGCGCGCGCGCCGGTCGGCGGCCGGGTGCGCCGACAGCCGGTGGACGACGTTCTCGGCGACGATGATCGCGGCGTCGACCAGCAGGCCGACCGCGATCGCCAGGCCGCCCAGCGTCATCGTGTTGAGGCCGATGCCGGCCAGGCGCAGGAACACGCCGGCCAGCGCCAGCGACAGCGGCAGGGTCAGCGTGACCAGCAGCGCCGCGCGCAGGTTGCCGAGCAGCCCGAACAGCACCAGCACCACCAGCCCGGCGCCGATCAGCACCGCGCGGCCCACGCCGCCCAGCGCCGAGCGCACCAGCCGCGACTGATCGTAGACCACGCGCACCTTCACGCCCGGCGGCAGGCCTGGCTGCAGCTCGGCCAGCGCGCGGCGCACCCCGTCGGCGACCGCGACGGTGTCGGCGCCGAACTGCCGCACGACGCGGCAGCTCACCACCTCGCCGGCCAGCCGGTGGGCCAGGCCGCGCCGCACCGCCGGCCCCTCGCGCACGTCGGCGACGTCGCCCAGGAGCACCGGCGTCCGGCCGCGCACCGCCACGACGGTCGCGGCGATGTCGGCGACGCTGTGGGCCCGGGCGTCGGCGTGGACCGTCCACTCCATCGGGCCCTGGGTGACGAAGCCGCCGGCGGCGGTGGCGCTGGTGCCCTCGGCGGCGTGGACCAGCTCGGCCAGCGTCACGCCGCGGGCCGCCATGCGATCGGGGTCGACCTGGATCTGGAACTCGCGCAGGTAGCCGCCCAGCCGCTCGACCGCGGCGACGCCGGGCACCGCCAGGAGCCGGTTCTTGATCTCGTGCTCGGCCAGATCGCGCAGCGTCATCAGGTCGGCGGTGCCGGGGTCGGCCTCGATCGTGAACTCGAAGATCTCGTTGAGCCGGCCGCTCAGGCTCGACAGCACCGGCGCGCCGGTGCCGGGCGGTAGCGCGACCTGGCCCAGCCGCTCGGCGACCCGCTGCCGCGCGCGCTCGTAGGCGACGTCGGGCTCGAACTCGATCGTCACCTGCGCGACGCCGGCGGTCGAGCTGGACCGCACCCGGCGCACGTCGGGCAGGCCGGCCAGCGCGGTCTCGATCGGGATCGCCACCCGCAGCTCGAGCTCCTCGGCGGCCATCGCCGGGTGCTGCGCGATGACGTTGAACACCGGCGCCGACAGATCGGGGAACACGTCGCGCGGCAGCTCGCGCAGCCAGGTCGCGCCGAGCGCGGCGCCGGCCACGGTCAGGAGCACCGCGATCAGCGGCGCGCCGAAGCACGCCAGCACGACGCGATCGATCACCGAGCCGCGGCTAGTGGTGGTCATGGCCACCTCCCGCGCCGCGGGCCTTGTCGGCCTCGGCCTTCAGCAGGAACGCGCCGTCGACGACCACCTCGTCGCCCGGCGCCAGGCCGCTGAGGATCTCCAGCTCGCCGGCCAGCTCGCGGCCGCGCCCGACCCGGCGCGCCTCGAAGACGCCGGGCCCGACCGGCACGAACACCACCCACGCGTCGTCGACCCGCTGCACCGCGGCCAAGGGAACCGTGACCACCGTGCCGCCGCTGTCGCCCAGCGCCAGCGCCACCATCGCCGACATGCCGGGGCGCAGCACGCCGTCGGCGTTCGCGACGTCCATGCGCACCGGGATCGTGCGCGACGCGGCGTCGACCTCGCGGCCGATCCACGTGACGACGCCGTCGATCGTGCGGCCGGGCAGCGCGGCGAAGGTGGCGGTGCCGGTGCTGCCGACCCGCAGCCGCACCGCGTCGCGCTCGAACACGTGCGCGACCAGCCACAGCGTCGACAGATCGCCGATGCGGTACAGCGTGCGCGCCGGATCGGCGAGCTGGCCGATCACCACGTCGCGCGCGATCACGGTGCCGGCCACCGGCGCGCGCAGCACCAGGCCCGCGCCGCCGCGGGCGCCGGCGTAGGCGCGGGCGGCCGCGGTCGCGACCTGGGCCTCGGCGGTCGCGGTGGTGAGCGCGGCCTCGGCCTCGAGCACCTCGCGCTCGGTGACCAGCCGCTCGGCGGCCAGCCCGCGCAGCCGCGCGAGGTTGGCGCGCGCGACGGTGACCCGCGCCGCCGCCGCCTGGGCCTCGGCCCGGGTCAGGCCGGCGTCGGCGCTGTACAGCTCGACCAGCGGCTGGCCCAGCGTCACCTCGTCGCCGGCCCGGGCCAGCACCTTGACCACGCGCGCCGGCGCGGGCGCGGCGACCTCGGCGTAGGCGTCCTGGTTGACCTGCAGCTCGCCCAGCGCCGCCACCTGCTCGCCGGCGGGGCGGGCCTCGGCGCGCGCGGTGGTGACCCGCAGATCGCGGCGCATCTCGGGCGCGATCTCGACGCGGTCGGGGGGCGCCGGGTGATCGCCGTCGGCGTGCGGCGCGGCCGCGCCGTGGTCGTCGTGGTCGTCGTGGTCGTCGTGGTGCTCGGCCGGCGCCGCGCGGTCGCCGCGCCCGCACGCGGCCAGCGCCAGCAGCAGCGCCGCCGCCATCGACGCGCGCCTCACGGCGTCACCTCCGCGGCGAGCAGCGCGGCGACGCGCGCCTGGGCGCGGTCGCGCAGGTGCTCGAGGTAGGCGCGCCGGCCGTCGAGCAGCTCCTGGCGCGCCACCAGGTAGTCGGCGATCGTCAGCGTGCCGGCGTCGACCCCGCGGGTGACCAGCGCCTCGCTGTCGTCGAGCGCAGGCAGCACGTCGGCCTCGAAGCCGGCGACCGCGGCGCGCGCGCGCTGGTAGACCGCGAACGCGTCGGCGACCTCGCGGCGGGCGGCCCGCGCCGCCGCGGCGCGCTCGGCGGCGACCCGGGTGGCGCGCGCGCCGGCGATCGCCGCCGGGCCCTGGCCGCGATCCCACAGCGGCCAGGTGACGCGCACGCCGCCCAGCACGCGCTGCTCGTCGGCCTCGCGATCGTAGGCCACGGACAGCTCGACCGCGGGCCGGGCGTCGGCGTGGGCCAGCCGCGCCTCGGCGCGGGCCAGCGCGGCCTCGGCGTCGAGCCGGCGCAGCTCGGGGCGGTCGTCGGCGGCGGCCGCGAGCGGGGCCAGCGCCAGCGGCGGGTCGACGTCGAGCGCGCCGGTCACGCGCAGCGTGTCGTCGGCCGCCAGGCCGATCAGCCCGGCCAGCTCGCCCAGCGTGCGCGCGCGCTCGGCCTCGGCGGCGTGGCCCGCGGCGCGGGCGCGCCCGACCGCGATCCGGGCGCGATCGACGTCGAGATCGGTGGCGTCGCCGGCGGCGCGCCGGCGGGCGGCGACGGCGGCGGCGTGCTCGGCCAGCGCCACGGCGTCGGCCAGGGTCGCGACCAGCCGCTCCGCGTACAGCGCGTCGACGAAGGCCCGGGCGGTGGCCCGCCGCGCGGCGCGCTCGACCTCGCGGGCCTCGGCGGCGGCGTGGGCGATCGCGGCGTCGGCGACCGCGAGCCGGGCGCGGCGGGGCGCGCCGGTGCCGACCGGCTGGGCCAGCTCGAGGTGCAGATCGACGGTGGCGTCGCCGGCGAAGCGGGGGCCGACGCCGAGGGCGAGCGCGGGGTTGGCGGCCCGCACCTGGGCGCCGACCCGCGCGGCCTGGGCCTCGGCGGTGTGGCCGCGCGCGGCGATGGTCGCCGGCGCGGCGGTGGTGGCGCGGGCCAGCGCGGCGGCGAGATCGAGCACGACCTCGTCGGCGCGGGCCGGGACATGAGACATCGCGAGCGCGGCGGCGGACAGCCGCGCGATGGGGGCGTAGCGCATGGCACTCCTGGGGCGGCGGAGCGACTCCGCGCGCCGGTGCACGTGATCCAGATCGGGTGAGCTAGCTGGCTCGCGCGATCGGGACGCGCAGGATCTCCTGCGGCTCGGGCGTGCTCGGCTCGGACTCGGGCGCGAACGTCAGCACGCGCTGATCGATCGGCGGTGCGGCGGCGACGGGCGTCGGCGTGGTGGTCACCGCGACCGGCAGGCGCGCGCACGCGCAGCCGGGGCACACCGGCGGGCAGTCGCCGTCGTCGCAGGGCTCGCCCACGCACGCGTCGCCGCACGCCACCTCGATCGCCTCGCTCAGCCCGCTGGCGCTCACCAGCGCCAGCACGACGAGCAGCAGGCGGACGAGCGGCACCGCGGCAGCGTAGCACGCGCGCTCCGCGTCGCCGGCGCGCGCGCCTTCAAGCCGGGCGCTTGATCGTCGGGTGTGCGCCCGAGCCTTGCGCCAGGCGGCGCGGCGGGCGCGGCGCGGCGCGCAGCGTGCGATACGCGACCTGCGCCGCGGTCATCAGGTCGGACGCCGCGCGGTGGCGCTCGACGTCGGTGGGGAAGTTCGCCGGGTGGATGCGCGCCACCATCGCGTGGTACGCGCGGGCGATCTCGGCCGGCGGCGCCGTCGCGTCGAGACCGAGCAGCCCCCGCGGGCCCTGATCGCGGCGAGCCAGGAGCGCGTGCAACTCGGCGAGCGTCGGCTGGTCCATCGTTGCCTCCCCTCAACCACCCTTGCGCACGGCGAGGTGGGGCCGCAATCACCCCGTCGTCGGGAACCGCCCGCGCGGTTCAATCCTGCGTTGGGAGTGAACTCGGCGCTGCGCGCGGTATCGCGGCTCACGCGGTCGTGAGCAACAGCTTCAGCACGCCGGGAGTGGCGGCGTGGGTCAGCGCCGCGGCGGCGTGGTCGAGCGACACCACGTCGGTGATCAGGTCGTCGACGGCGATCGCGCCGCGCGCCAGGAGCGCCAGCGCCGGCGCGAACCGCCCGCAGCGCGAGCCGACCACGCGGAGCTCGTCGATCACGATCCGGGCCGCCTCGATCGGCGTCTGGCCGTGGAAGGTCGACTTCAGGACCAGCGTACCCTGGGGCCGCAAGAGCTCGAGGGCCAGCGCGAAGCCGCTGGCGCTGCCCGACGCCTCGACCACCGCGTCAAAGCGCCGCGCCCGCGTCGGCGCGGCCGCCGCGATGGTCGTCTCGATGCCCCGGCGCTCGGCGCGCGCCAGCTTGGCGGCGTGCTTGCCGATCAGCACGGGCGGGTGCCCCGCGGCGGCCAGCGCCATCGCGCAGAGCAGCCCGAGCTTGCCGTCGCCGACGACGGCCACCGCCATGCCCGGCGTGATCGCCGCGCGCTCCAGCACGCCGCAGGCCGCGGCCAGCGGTTCGACGAACACCGCCTGCGCGTCGCTGACGCCGGCGGGCACCGCCACCAGGTTGCGGGCGGGCAGGCGCAGGTAGTCGGCGTGGGCGCCGTCGCGGCCCAGGATGCCGAGCACCGTGCGCGTCGGGCAGTGGCGCGGATCGCCGGCGGCGCAGCGCGGGCACGCGCCGCAGCCGGCGTTGATCTCGCCGACCACGCGCGCGCCGACCGCCAGCGGGCCGCCGCCGGGATCCTCGATCACGCCGACGAACTCGTGGCCCAGCGTGCCGGCGAAGCCCATGTAGCCGCGGGCCAGCTCGCGATCGGTGTTGCAGATCCCCGACAGCGTCACCCGCACCAGCGCCTCGCCGGCCGGCGCCGGGACGGGCGCGTCGACCAGCGCGGTGGTGCCTGCGGTGACCCGGAGCGCGCGCATGTCACCGATCTATCACAGCGCGTCGGCGGTCGAGGACGCCGCCCGGCGACCGCGGCTACCATCGCGGTAGTGCGACCTCCTACCGAGTCGAATGCTGTCCTCCGCGCGAGCGGGCTCGTCGCCGCGCTCCTGGCCAGCGCGTGCGCCCACCCCGCGGCGCCGGCGACGCCGCCAGTCACCGCGACCGCGCCGCCTGCCGACGCGCCGCCTGCCGACGCGCCGCCTGCCGACGCGCCGCCTGCCGACGCGCCGCCTGCCGACGCGCCCCCCGCCGACGCGCCCCCCGCCGACGCGGCCACCGTCCTCGACTGGATGTGGATCGCCGGCGACGTCGCGGCGTGGCGCGCGCCCGCGCCGATGCGCGACGTGGTCGTGCTCGACGACCGCCGCGCGCTCGGGCTGGCCGTGCTCAGCACGCTGGTCACGTTCGACCTGGCGACCGGCGCGGTGACCACGCAGCACGTGGACTTCAGCAACGGTGGGCGGCCGACGCGCCTGGTGCGCGCCGGCGGCCGGATCATCGCCTACGGGCAGGTCGGCAAGGCCGCCGCCGCGTGGAGCGTCGATCCCGCCACGCTCGCGATCACGCCGCTGCCGCTGGCCGAGCCGGCGGCGGCCGGCGCCGCGGGGTTGCTGACGCTGGCGGTGTCGCCTGACGGCGCGCAGGTGCTGACCTGCAGCGACGATCGCTGGCCCGCGCTGCGCGACGCCAAGACGATGACGGCGGTGAAGGTGTTCGCGGGCGTCACCGGCTGCAGGGACCCCCAGTTCGCCGACGCCGGCCACGCCCGCGTCGAGCGCGTCGATGGCAAGGAGGCCCGGGTGCTCGATCTGGCCGCCGGCACCGCCACGCCCGAGCCGGCGGGCGCGCCGGTGAGCGTGCCCGGCCCCGGCGGGCGTCGCGCCGAGCTGCAGCGCGGCGCGGTGACGCTGTCCGGCGCCGACGGCAAGCCGATCGCCACCTACAAGACCACGCTGGCGTCGGCGGCCTGGCTCGGCGACGGCAGCGCGCTGGTGTCGGCGACCAGCGACGGCCTGACCGTGCTGCCGGCCGCGGCGGGGCAGGCGCTGCGCACGGTCGATCTGCCGGCCCGGGCGCAGCGCGTCGTCGCGATCCCCGGCTCGACGCGGCTGGTGGCGCAGTTCGGGCCCCACCGGCTCGGCGTGATCGACGTCGCCACGGGCAAGGTGGGCACCGCCGTCGACGCCAACCTCGCGGCGGTGGGCAAGCTCGCCGTGCTCGACGGCGCGGTGGTCTCCGGCGCCGAGCGGCTCCGGGTGTGGCGCGCCGGCCAGCTGACCGCGACCAGCTCGACCCGCGCGATCGCCGAGGCGATCGACTTCGACAGCGGCCGCCCGCTGTACGTCGGCAGCTTCGACGGCGTGTTCGACGTCGATCCCGACACCGGCGCCACCGACGTGGTCGACCCCGACGCCACCAGCACGGCGCTCGATCGCCACCGCGACCGGCTGGCCTGGGACCGCGACGATCGCGTGATGCTGCAGGTCGGCGACGGCCGGCCGACGGCGTGGCTGCGGCGCAAGGACGTCTACTTCGTGCTCGACATCGACGTCGCGACCGGCCGGATCGCGATGAACGACGACGACGCGTTCTACGTGGCGCGCCCCGATCGCGGCCAGCTGTTCGGCTTCCACCCGTTCGACTGCGGCACGCCGACCTACCTGACGCTGGAGCGCGGCCGCGAGCGGGCGTTCAGCTACGACGGCGTGACCGTCCACCTCTACGACACCGCCAAGAAGAAGGGGCTGGGCGGCCTCGAGCTGGTCGACGACAACGTCGAGGCGGCGGCGTTCATCCCCGGCAGCCCCGCGCTCGCGCTGGTCGGCGCGGCGATCTACTTGTGGGATCCGAGCAAGCGCACCGTCGTGGCGTGGCCGCTCCCCACCGAGCGCGACGGCTTCTCGGCCACCGCGATCGCCGTCGATCCGACCGGCACCCAGGTCGCGGTCGGCTTCAGCGACGGCGCCGTGCTGTGGGTCCAGCTGGCCGCGCTGCGCGCGCGCGCGACCCGCCTCGCGGCCGACGTCGTCACCCTGCACCCCGCGGCCGCGCTCCGCTGCGACAAGCCGATCGCGGGCCGCTACGACGACATCCTCGGGGCGAGCGACGAGGACGAGGCCGGCGAGGACGAGGACGACGGCGAGGACGACGGCGACGACGAGTGACGCGCGCGGCGGCTGGTGCTCCTAGGCGCAGGTCGTGGCGCGCTTGCTGCTCGGCGGCGGCACCGATGCGGGGCGCGCCAGCAAGCCGGCCACCAGCGCGCGGACCTCGGCCAGCGACACCGGCTTCTCGAGGATCGCGTGCACGTCGGCCACCCCGAGCGCCGCGAGGCGCTGCTCGCACACCGCGGCCGAGCGACCGCTGACCATCGCGACCGGCACCGTGCGGCCGTGGGCGAGCACGGCGGCGACCAGCTCGGCGCCGTCCATCCCCGGCATCTCGAGATCGGTGACCAGCAGATCGGCCTCGTGCTGCGCCAGGTGCGTCAGCGCCGCCCGGGCCTCCATGAACTCGGCGATCGTGCACCCGGCGGCGCCGAACAGGCGGCGCAACGCGCGGCGCGCGTCGTCGTCGTCATCGACCAGGACTACGCGCAGCGCCGTGGGCACAACGTCCATCGCGATCGAAGATGCCACAAGGCGGTCATTCCGGTGGGGTAGGAACGCGGTAGGCGATTGGCAAACCACCGCAGATCTCTGAGGCCTCGGCCGGCGACCACGGAGCAGTTCCGTGGGGTTGTCTGTGCCCGGGCATGCCAGCCGCGGCATACCGTCGCATTCCCCGCCCATCGCAGCGCGTCATGCCTTCAGGTTCCCTCGGCGGCGACCTGGCCCCACCGCGGGAGGTTCGGCGACGAACCTCCTGGAAGTCAGCGCACGACGAAGGTCGCGGTCGCCGCCGCCACGTTGCCCGCGGCGTCGGCCGCGCGGATCGACAGCGTGTGCGTGCCCTTGGCCAGGGTCGGCACGGTCAGCCGCAGGCGCTCGGCCTGATCGTCGAAGATGCCGTCGACCGTCGTGGCCAGGCGCCACGGCTCGTCGTCGATCGAGAACGCCAGCTCGGTGACCACCGACAGCGCGTCGGCGATCTCGGCCTCGGCCTTGCCGCCCTTCACCGCCAGGCCGGTGATCGCCGGCGGGGTGTTGTCGACGACGAACAGCGCCGAGGTCCGGGCCGCCTCGAGCGCGCGGTCGGGCGAGTTGGCGACCGCGTCCGACGAGGTCACCCGCAGGCGGTACCAGCCGTCGGCGAACGTCTCGGTGTTCCACTCGAAGCTGGTGGCGGTGAACGGCGGCTTGCCCAGGGACAGCGCGCGCCAGTCGGCGTCGCCGTCGCGCCGCACCGCCAGCACGTAGGCCGTGTCGTCGCCGTCCTGGTTGTCGACCTTCCACCGCACCTTGAGCGTCGGGTTGCGCGCCTTGCCGCCGGCCTCCTTGAGCGTCGGCTGGCTCTCCTTGCTGGCCAGCTCGATCGTCACCTCCTCGATCGCGGTGCCGGTGTTCTGCGGCAGGTAGTAGCTCTGGACCCGGCGCAGCGCGCCGTCGTCGGGCAGGCTGACCCGGAACTGGAGGTAGCGGCCGGGCGGGCTGGCGATCGGGCCGCCGGTGGTGCCGCCGCCGGCGGTGGCGAGCTTGCCGGGTGCGGCCCACGCGCTCCAGCCCACGCCGGGCTTGGCGGTGTTGCCGCTGCGGGTCTCGACCACCAGCTTGCCGGCGCCCTGCCACAGGATCCGGCCCCACTGCGCCGGGCCCTTGGCGTCGAACACCTCGGACACGTACTTCGCGCCCGAGGCCTTGTCGCCGGCGCGGTACAGCGCGGCGGTGTCGTCGGTGGTGAACGCCAGGTGCTTGCCGTCCCAGAACACCTGCGCCACCGCGCGCTCGTCGACGTCGAACGCGGTCGCGACGGTGTCGTCGGGCTCGATCAGGTAGACCCGGCCCTTGTCGGCGGCGCCGGCGTACAGCGCGCCGTCGGGCGCCACCGCGATCGACGTGAAGTAGGTCTGGGTCAGCGCGTGCAGCTGCTCGAGCTGGCCCTCGGGGCCGATCCGGAACAGCGCGCCCTTGCCCTTGCGCGCGCCCTTGCGCTGGGTGTCGGCGTTGGTCGGCGTGTCCTTGTCGGCGCCGGGCTTGCTGCCGACGTCGGGCAGCTTGACCGCCTGGCCCTTGGGCGCGCCGGGCTTCTCGGCGGCGTCGACGGTGTCGGCGCTCTTGGTCGGCCCCGGGGGCGGATCGGCCAGCTCGTTGGCGGCCACCACCACGCCGCCGGCGACCTCGGCGATCGCGGCGATCTCGTTGCCGGCGAAGTCGGCCATGGCCCGGGTGTTCTTGGTCCGCGGATCGTAGCGGAACACCAGCGCGCGCTCGCTGGTGCCGAACCACACCGCGCCGTCGCTGGTGACCGTGATCGCGGTGACGCGCTTGTCCTCGGTGTCGAACAGCTCGCGGGCCTTGCCGCCCTTGTCGATCGCGTAGACCTTGCCGCTCGGCCCGGTGCCCGCGTAGATCGTGCCGTCGCTGCCGGCGGCCAGCGCCCACACCGTCTCGGTGTCGGCCAGCTTGCCGTACGCCGTGGCCTTGCCGGCGGCGTCGAGCTTCCACACCGTGTCCGACGGCATCCCGCCGGCGAACAGCGCGCCGCCGGCCTCGACCAGCGCGACGGTGGCGATCGCGCCGGGGATGGCGCCGAGCTTGGCGCTCTTGGCGCCGTCGACCTTGAGGATCTGGCCGTCGGCGTCGGTGCCGACGACGATCGCGCCCGAGCTCAGCCGCAGCGCCGACCAGACGCCGTCGCCGGTCAGCTCGACCTTGGTGGTCTGCCAGCCCGGGCGCACCTCGCCCAGCGAGGTGAGGAACGCGTCGGCGGCGTCGCCGGCGTCGAACTGGCCGTAGGTCTCGACGGTCCAGGTGGAGGTGGTGCCGGCGGTGGCCGGGGTGGCGCCGGGGACGGCGGCCGCCGCCACGACGGCGAGGGCGATTCGCTTCACGGGGTCTCCTTGCACACGTCGCGCTTCGACTTGGCGGGGGCGGTGGCCACCCGCGCGATGATGGAGCCGCTGCCGCCGACCACGCGCTGGGCCTTGACCAGCGTGCGGGCCATCGGCCGGAACGGCAGGACCCGCTGCGAGGTCGTGCCGGGGTGGAGCTTGTCGACGGCGCTGGCCGGCAGGTCGCGCACCAGCACGCCGCCCTTGGCCGCGCCCTCGTCGGGCAGGTAGACGGTCACCGCCCACACGTCGCCGGCGAGGAGCTTGCCGAACGCGGCCAGCAGGCTCTTGAGATCGACCGGCGGGGCGGCGTCGAGCCGCGCGGCGTCGCCGGCCGACACCTCGACGCCGACGATCGCGCCCGCCAGCGACGCCGGCACGTCGAACGGCACGCACTCGGTGACCTCGGTGCCGGCGGCGGTGGCCAGCGTCACGTACAGCGCGTTGCGGCCGACCTGCAGCTCGGGCTCGCGCAGGCTGACCTCCTCGACGTCGCCGTAGTCGGCCGAGAACGTGAGGTCGATGTCCAGGCGGATCCGCTCGGCCTTGGCCGGCCCGAACGGGTTGAACGCCAGCGCGCCCAGCGCCCGCAGCGCCCGGGCGCCGCCGGCCACCGACGACGCGCCGTCGTTGGCGTACAGGTAGTCGACGAACGACAGCTCCATCGCGCCGGCGACCTTGATCGACGACTTGATCAGCGCGGTGACGTGGTCGCGGTCGGGCGCGGCCAGCGTGACCGCGTTCATCACCGCCGAGCCGGCCATCGCCGGGGTCAGGAACTTGTCGTCGATGATCTCGACGTGGAAGGCGCGGGTGGTGACGGTCTTGGTGCCCGGATCGGTCGACTTGACCGTGATGTCGAGCGGGATCATCGGGCTGCGCAGGCTGGTGTCGGCCATGATCATCGACGCCCGGTCCTGGACCAGCGAGCCCAGCTCCTTGGCCGGCGTGGCGATGACGTAGGGGAACTGCGCCGAGGCGATCACCGTCTGCACCACCGAGCTGGCGACCGGCGCGTAGACCTCGCCGGCCTGGAACATCGGGTGGCCGAACGCCAGCACGCGGTTGCCGTCGACGTACGACACCGTGCCGGTGGCCGCCGCCGACATGTCGCCGCGGATCAGCTGCACCGCGATCGAGCCGCCGCCGACGAACGCGGTGGGGCCGTCGACCGCGCCGCCGCCGCCGCCGGTGCGCATCGGCGCCAGCGGGTAGTCGGCGAACAGCTGCTCGACCTGCGCGAACGCCGGCGCCGAGAAGCCGCCCATCGCCAGCGGCACCGCCGCGGTCATCGCGCCGTCGTCGGTGGGGCGGCCCGGCGGCGCCGGCAGGGGCGTCGACAGGAGCCACGGCGTCGGCGACTCCGAGCGCGCGAACAGCGCGTCGATCGAGCCGCCGGGGGCCAGCTTCTGCCACTGCGCCATCGTGCCCGGCGCGGTGGTGGAGGGCGCGATCACGCCCGGAGCGCTGCGCCGCTTGGTCTCGAAGCCCTCCTTGATCATGTACTCGATCGGCGTGCAGCCGCCGAGCACGACCTTGTTGAAGGCGAAGCCGTACGAGAACGCGCAGGCGAGCTTGTCGTCGATGTACAGCGGGCTGCCCGACATGCCGCGCCAGAACCCCGAGGTGGCCAGCTTGGGGTCCTTCGACTGCACCAGGATGATGTCCAGCCCGGGCACGAAGTTCTTCTGGATGTTGACCACCTCGAACTCGAAGCGTTCGGGGGTGGCGCCGACGAAGGTGGTCATGCCGTAGCCGGTCTGGCCGCGGCGCACCTTCGACAGCGGGTAGATCTCGGCCGGGCCAGCCGCGGCGGTCGAGGCCGCCAGCGCCAGCGCCGCGGCGACCCCGAGCAGGTGGTTTCGCTGCATCTGCACAACGATAGCCGCCCGCCTGGGGGGGCGCCACGGCGCCACTCCGAGATCGTACGATTTCCGCGTCACAGACGGCGGGGTCGGCGCTCTACCTGGCAGAGCACGGAAGGAAGCCGGGAAGATCCGGCGACCAGTGCGTCATCCCAACGAGGAACCGATGAGCACGTACGTCGAGACCTGGAAGAGCATCGCATCGACCCTCGGCCGCTCGGAGCGCTGGTGCCGCTACATGGCCCAGCGCGACGCGGACCCGCTGCCCATCTTCAAGGTGGGCGGGATCGTCCGCATGAACCTGCCCGACCTCGACGAGTGGCTGGGCCGGCAGCGCACCCGGTCGTTGGCCCGCCCGGTGGCCGAGGCCATCGGCTCGGCGCCCCTGAAGCTGATCGCGTAGAGGGCGGGAGGGGCTGTGCTATAGAGCGCCGCCATGGCGCTGCCCCTAGCCGATCTGCGCGGTCCGATCCGCGCGCTGTTCTCCGACATCGACGGGACGCTCACCACCGCGGGCCGGATCGAGGCCGCCACCTACACCGCCCTCGAGCGGCTCGGGGACGCCGGGGTGCCGGTGGTCCTGGTGACCGGCCGGCCGGCCGGCTGGGGCCAGGCGTTCATGAGCGTCGCCGGCGTGGCGGCGGTGGTGACCGAGAACGGCGGCGTCACCTGGGTCCGCGAGGGCAAGCGCCTGAGCCGCCTGTACGGCGTGCCGGCCAACTCGCTGCCCGAGTGGCGGCGGCGCATGCTCGAGACCTACGCCGAGGTCGCGGCCAAGGTGCCGGGCGCGCGGCTGTCGACCGACTCCAAGTACCGCGAGGTCGACCTGGCGATCGACTGGAACGAGGAGGCGTCGCTGTCGGCGGCCGACGCCGACAACGTCGTGGCGATGATCCGCAAGGCCGGGTTCACCGCGTCGCGCTCGAGCGTCCACGTCAACTTCGGGCCGCCGCACTTCGACAAGCTGTCGGCGTGCGTCACGGTCATCCGCCAGGTGCTCAAGGGCGACGGCAACGACCTCGACGGCTACGCCTTCGTCGGCGACGCGCTCAACGACGCGCCGATGTTCGGCGGCTTCCCCAAGTCGATCGGCGTGGCCAACGTCCGCGCGTGGTGGGACGAGCTGTCGTTCAAGCCGGCCTACCTCAGCGAGGCCGCCGAGGGCGCCGGCCTGCGCGAGGTGGTCGAGCACGTGCTCAAGGTCGCGAAGGGCTGAGCGCCAGCGGGCGCGTGGCTACATCGCGAGGAACGCGAAGTAGCGGTCGGGCAGGTCGTCGAGGTCGCTGGGCGCGCCGCAGCGCGCGCACGCCAGCTGGGGCGCGACCAGCCGGTCGCCGTCCTTGGCGATCGCGCCGACCTCGAGCAGCCGCTCGTCGTCGTAGCCGCACGCCTCGCAGTAGTACGGCGCCGCGAACGAGCGGACGGTGCCGCCGGCCAGCACCAGCGGCACCATCGCGGCCTGGCTGATGAACGCGGTCGAGCAGTGGCGGAACGACAGCCGCGCGCCGGCCACCTGGCCCAGGAGCTCGCACCACGCGCGCACGCCGGCCGAGCTGATGTAGCGGACCGCCGCGAGGTCGAACGAGATCGTCCCGACCCCGACCAGCCGCGCCGCCAGCGCGTCGAACCGCGTCATCTCGGTGAAGTCGCCGTGCATGCACACCAGCGCGGCGCCGTCGTCGGCCAGCTCGAGATCGAACAGCGCCACCTGCTCGAGCAACAGCCGGGTGCGCAGCGGCGGCTCGCCCTCCCAGGCCAGCCCCGCAGCGTGGCTGCCTGGCTCGGCCGGCACCGGCCGGCACCACATCACGCGCGCGCTGGGCAGCGGGCCGTCATCGACCCCGGCCCGCAGCCGCAGGCTGACCACGCCGCCCACCGCCAGCGGCGCGGCCAGCCGCAGGCCGATGCCGCCGGCGCCGACGTTGGTGACGTGGGCCGCCGCGCCGGCGTCGACCAGCTCGACCGCGAGGTTGGTCGCGACCCGGCGATCGCGGCGCACCGGCACTGGCGACATCCGCGACAGGTGGGTGCAGAAGTCGTCGAACGACACCGGCGGCGCCAGCACCTCGTCGCAGCCCGACGCCGCCAACGCCAGCGTCGCGGCGCGATCGAGGCCGCCAGGCGCGACCACCACCGCCACCCGCACCGCGGCCAGCGCCGGATCGTCCTTGATCGCGCGGCACGCGGCGTAGCCGTCGCCGCCGGCCAGCTCGGCGTCGACGATCACGATCGCCGGCGGCGCCGCGCGCACCGCCGCGAGCAGCGCGTCGTGGTCGGCGACGATCTGCCAGGTCACCCCGGCCCGCGCCAGCGGCGGCTGGGTCAGGTGGCGGAAGACCTCGACGTTGTTGGTCGCGACGACGCGGACCTCGTCGGTCATGGCGGGCATGCTACCACCGCCGCGGGGCCGGGGCGCCGATCGACCCTGGCAGTAGTGCTAGGCTGGCGCCGTGTCGCTGTTTGCCGAGGTGCTGCGCGCGCTCGACGCCGGACGGCCGATCGCGCTGGCCACGGTGGTCGCCGCCGGCGGCTCGACCCCGCGCCACGTCGGCGCGCGGATGGCGGTGTTCGCCGACGGCACCGCCCACGACACGATCGGCGGCGGGCGGATCGAGCTGGCGGTGACCCAGGCCGGGCAGGCGGTGGCGGCCGGCGCGCCGGCGACCCGGGTCCGCCACCACCTGGTGCGCGATCTGGCGATGTGCTGCGGCGGCTGGATGGACGTCGTCGTGGCGCCGGCCGCGCCCGATCGCGACGTGCTGGCCGCGGTGGTGGCGGCGATCGCCGAGCGCGCGCCGGTGACGCTCACCACCGCGCTGGCCGACGGCCGGCTGGGGCTGGCCGCGGCCGACCCCGCCGACGGCGCCGGGCCGCGGGTGGTCGACGAGGTGCTGCGCGAGCGGATCGGCGGCGTGCCGCGGGCCATCGTCTTCGGCGCCGGCCACGTCGGCCGGGCGCTGACGCCGCTCTTGGCCGGGCTCGGCTTCGAGGTGATCGTCTGCGACGACGACGACACCGGCGCGCTGGCCGCGCCGATCGCCGGCGCCGCGCGCACCGTCGACTCGTTCGCGGCGGCCGACGTCGAGCGCGCGCTGGGCGGGCTGGGCGCCGACGACCACGCCTTCGTCGTCACCCGCGACCACGCGGTCGACGAGCAGCTGATGCTCGAGTTGATGCCGCGGCCGCTGGCGTACCTCGGCATGATCGGCTCGCGCGGCAAGGTCGGGCGCTTCCAGAAGCGGCTGGCGATGCGCGGCATCGCGCCCGAGGCGTGGCGCGCGGTGCACGCGCCGATCGGCCTCGACCTCGGCGCCGAGACGCCGGCGGAGATCGCGGTGGCGATCGCCGCCGAGCTGGTGGTGTGGCGGCGGCGCGGCCGGGCGGCGGCGCCGGGCTGGGAGCCGCGGCCGTGAGGCTGGGCGCCGTGGTGCTGGCGGCGGGCGCGGGCGCGCGGCTCGGCGGCGTGGCCAAGGCGCTCTTGCCGATCGGCGCCGAGCGCTTCCTCGATCGGGTGCTGGCCACCGCCGGCGCCGTCGGCGTCGCGCCACCCGACGCGATCGTCGTCGTCGGGCCGCCGTTCGCCGCCGAGGTGGCCGCGGCGGCCGCCGCCGGCGGCGCGACGGTGGTGGTCAACCCCGACCCCGCGCGCGGCATGGCCAGCTCGGTCGGGCTGGGGTTCGCGGCGCTGCCGGCGGCGATCGACGCCGCGTTCCTGTGGCCGGTCGATCACCCGCGGGTGTCCGCGGCGACCTTGCGCGCGCTGATCGCCCGCGGCGGCGGCGTGCCGGCGTACCGCGGGCGCGGCGGCCACCCGCCGCTGGTCGCGCGCGCGCTGATCGCCGCGCTGGCGGCGGCGACGGGGCACCCCGACGGCGCCCGCGGCGTGCTGCGCGGTCGGCTCGCGGCGGTCGAGGTCGACGATCCCGGC
The DNA here is from genome assembly GCA_016707895.1 of Myxococcales bacterium. GTDB lineage: Bacteria > Myxococcota_A > Polyangia > Haliangiales > Haliangiaceae > UBA2376. The sequence continues at coordinate 172,503 of JADJGV010000014.1, forward strand.
GTGGTGCGCGACGTCGACGTGCCTGGAGATCTGGAGCTGGCGTGCGGCGCCTGAGCCTGATCGCCGCGGTGGCGCTGGCGGGGTGCCCGGCGGCGGCGCCGTCGCGCACCACCGAGCTGCGCGATCCCGCGGTCAGCGATCGCGACGATGGCCGCGGCCGGCTGGCGCGCGAGCTCGAGACCGAGGTGCGCGCCAGCTACCAGCGGCCCGGCCTCGACGCGGCGGCGGCGGCCGCGATCATCGATCCCGCGGTCGGGCTGGCGGCGATCGGCGTCGGCCCGAGCGACCTGGTGGTCGGCCCGGTCGCCAGCGGCCGGTGGCCGGTGACCGCGGTGGCCGGGCGCCCGACGACGGTGGTGTCGCGCGCGCTCGAGGTCCACGTCGCCGACGACGAGTCGCTGGGCTGGGCCTACGACGAGGCCACGCTCGAGCTGCCGATGTGCGGCCGGGTCGCGGCGATCCCGCTGCGGGTCTTCCAGGTCTACGCCCGCGACGCCGACCGCTGGACGCTGGTGGCCGAGCACGTCGCCTACGCCCAGGCGATGGGCCGCTGGCTCGACGCCGCGGTGCGCGCCGACGGCAGCAAGCTGCCCGACGCGGTCGAGCAGCAGCCCGACGCGGTGGCGGCGCGCGACGTGATCGCGATGGCGATCTCGCCCGACGGCGATCGCGCCGCGACCTGGGACGACGCGGCCGACGCGCTCGCGGTGTGGCCCGATCCGCTGCAGGTGCTGCGCGGCGGCGCGACCCGCCTGGGGCCGAGCCTGGCGGCCAGCCTCGAGGCCACCGCGGTGTCGGTCGACGGCATCCGGCTGGCGCTGGGCCCGACCCGGCAGACCGCGTTCGCGTCGACGACGCTGCTGGCCCGCACCGTGCGCGCCGACGGCGGCGGCGAGCGCGCGGTCGACGTGCGGCTGCGCGCGACGTTCGTCCTCGAACACGGCGCCGGCGAGGCCAGCCCGTGGCGGGTGCGGGCGGCGATGGTGTCGGTGCCGATCACCGCCGGCGCGCTGGTCGGGCGCACCGTCGGCATGTCGGCGACGATGTCCCAGGACGGCGTCGCCACCGTGTCGTGCCCGCAATAGCCGAGCGCCAGCGAGGCTACCCTCGGGGCCTTGGAGGTCTCTCGCGGCGTCTCCCGCGGCCAGCGACGATCGAGTAGGCTCCGCGGATGAAGTCCGTGTTCGTGGGCGCGCTGGCCGCGACCCTGTGGGCCTGTGGCAGCGACGACGGCGGCGGCGTGACGGTGATCGACGCGCCGGCGCCCGACGCGCAGGTCGAGGTCGACGCGGCGATCGACGCGCCGGTGCCGCTCGACGCCACCGCGGCGTGCGCGACGCCCGACGACTGCGCGTGGATCGACGACGAGCTGCGGACGATCGTCGCGGTGCTGTCGGGCGCGCAGCCGACGCCGACCGGCGTGACGTTCAACCGGCGGGCGTCGGTCAGCGAGCGCGCCGGCGTCCGCGCGTACCTCACCGGCGAGCTCACCCGGCTGGGGCTGACCGTCGAGGCGCGTGCCTACAACACCGGCACCAACCTGGTGGTGCACCTGGCGCCCACCACCGGCGCCGACGGCGGCCCGCCGCTGGTCGTCGGCGGTCACTTCGACGGCGTCTCGGCCAGCCCGGCCGCCGCCGACAACGCCACCGGCGCCGCGGTCGCGGTGGTCGCGGCCGGCTACCTGGCCGGCCGGCCGCGCGCGGTGCCGATCGAGATCGTGCTGTTCGATCAAGAGGAGGCCGGGCTGATCGGCAGCGAGGCCTACGTCCAGGCCCGGGCCAGCGCGCCGATCCACAGCATGCACAACTTCGACATGATCAGCTTCGACGGCGACGCCGATCGCGCGGTCGAGCTGTGGTCGCCGGCGCCGGCGCTCGAGGCGCTCTACCGCACCCACGCCATGCAGCGGGGCATCCCGATCCAGGCGGTCACGTTCGCGCTGTCCGATCACCAGTCGTTCGTCGATCGCGGCCTGCCCGCGGTCGGCGTGTCCGAGGAGTTCGTCGGCGGCGATCACACGCCGCACTACCACCGCGCCACCGACACGCTCGACAAGATCGACTTCACGTACCTCGGGCGCGTGGCGCGGCTCGGGCTGGCGGTCATCGAGGACGACGCGAACTGAACTACCAGGAAGGATTGTCGACAAACCTTCCCCCGCGGGGTCATGCCCCCGCGGGTCCCCCTTCCGATACGCGAGAGCCCGCGAGCGCGGGGTTGGCGTGATTCCGAACAGAGTCCTCGACCGCGCGAGCCTCGCCCGCGCGGTTGGCGTGGTCCCGCGGATCGTGCAGCGTTGTGCAAAGGCGGGACATCGCGCGAGCGGAGGCGGCGTGCGACCTGGGCGGCTCGGCGTGCGAGGCGACAGCTGCACGCTGGCGTGCGCGATGGAGTCGACCTGCACCGGCACCTGCGGCGACTCGTGCAGCGTCGACTGCACCAGCGGCGCCACCTGCGAGATGACCGTCGGCGCCAGCAGCAGCATCTCGTGCGGCAGCGGGTCGACCTGCGAGATCCGCTGCGACGGCTCGTGCTCGATGTCGTGCGCCGCCGACGCTACCTGCAAGCTCGCGTGCGGCACCGGCGCGCTGCAGCCGGTCACCGCGACCGGCAGCTGCCCGTAGGTCGCGTTCAGCGCTCGTCGGTGTGTCCAGGAACACAGCGCGTGTAAGTCTTTCGGCCGAGCACCGACCCATGCGCCAGGCGTTTCGCGTCTTGGGAGGGGGCCCCGTCGGGGCATGACCCGACGGGGGAGGGCGTGGCGACACGCCCTCCTGGAACTCAGCGCGTCTCGTCGAACAGCCGGTCGAGCAGGGCGCGCGACGAGCGCGCCTCGCCGCGGGCGATGGCGTGGACCAGCGCGACGACCCGCTGGTTGACCGGCGCGGTCAGCCCGTGCAGCGCGGCGCGATCGACGACCTCGCCGTTCAGGAAGTCGACCGCCGGCGTGCGGCCGCGCTCGATCGCCGCGAGCATCGAGCTGCGCATCTTGCGGTAGCGCAGCCCCACCGCGAGCAAGAGCGCGTGCTTGGCGGTGAGCGCGGCCGAGCCGGCGGCGGTGCGCTCGGCGTCGGTGAGCGCGATCCACTCGAGGTCGAGCGTGCCGGCCACCTTCTCCAGCCGCACCCGCTCGGCGCGCGCCACCGCCACCACCTCGGTCATGATCTCGAGCGCCAGCCGGCGGTAGCGCCGCACCCGCACCAGCGGGCCCAGGCGCTCGCCGGCGATCGTGCCCAGCGACGAGATCGCGCAGTTGAGCGCCAGCTTGCTCCAGCGCGCGCCGAGCAGGTTGTCGGTGACCACCGTCGGGCCGATCGCCTCGAGCAGCGCGGCGACCTTGCGGCAGGTGTCGTCGGGCGCGCCGGCCAGCCGCCCGATCGTGAAGCCGCCGGCGGCGGTGCGCTCGTAGTGGCCCGGGCTGGGCATCGACGCGCCCCACGCGACGATCGCGCCGATCACCCGCTCGGCGCCGACGATCCGCGCGATCCGCGGCTCGCACAGCCCGTTGGGCAGCACGACGCACACGCCGTCGGCGGTCAGCGCCGGCAACGCGGTGCGCGCCGCGTCCTCGATCTGCGGCGGCTGGGTCGCCAGGATCACCACGTCGAAGCGCTCGTCGGGCGGCGGCGCCGGCACGAGGCGCAGCGGCACCACGCGGGTGTCGCCGTCGTCGGTGATCCGCGCGCCGCCGGCCGCCACCGCGTCGCGGATCGCGGCGTTGGTCGACACCGCGGTGACGTCGACCTCGGCCTCGGCCAGGTGGGCGGCGACGATGCCGCCGATGCCGCCGGCGCCGACGACGAGCACGCGCGGAGAGTCGGAAATCATGGGGCCGACCATGCCACGACCGCGGCCGCCCGCGCGATACTGCCGGCCGTGGAGCGCCTGCGCGTCGTGACGTTGAACATCTGGAACCGCCAGGGCCCGTGGCCCCAGCGGCTGCCGCTGATCCGCGATGGCCTCGCCGCGCTGGCGCCCGACGTCGTCGGCCTGCAGGAGGTGCTGGGCTTCCCCGGGCTGCCCAGCCAGGCCGACGAGATCGCCGCCGGCACCGGCTGGCACGTGCACTACGCGCCGGCGTGGCACATCGGCGGCGGCCTGACGTACGGGAACGCGATCCTCAGCAAGCACCCGCTGGTCGACGCCGCGGTGCTGCCGCTGCCGACGCCCGACGGCGTCGACACCCGCTCGGTGGCGTTCGCGCGCGTCGACGTCCCCGGCGGGCCGGTGCCGCTGTTCGTCACCCACCTGACGTTCCAGCACCACCTCGGCCACGTGCGCTGCCGGCAGGTGCGCGCGCTGGCCGAGCACGTCCACGCGCTGGCGCCGATCGACGGGCCGGCGCCGATCGTCATGGGCGACTTCAACGCCAACCCCGACAGCGACGAGATCCGCTTCATGGTCGGGCTGACCCCGCTGGGCGGCGACTGCGTCTATTTCGAGGACGCGTGGGCGGTCACCGCCGGCGCCGAGCCGGGCGCCGGCCCCGGCTTCACCTACGATCGCAAGAACCCCTACGCCCTGCGCAGCCGCGAGCCGTCGCGCCGCATCGACTACGTCTTCGCCCGCGGCCCCGATCGCCAGCTGCGCGGCGAGCCGCTGGCGGCGTGGGTCGCGCTCGATCAGCCGGTCGGCGACGTGTGGCCGTCGGATCACTACGCGGTCGTCGCGGACATCCAGGTCGCGGTGCGCCCCCACGATCCGTTCTGATCGCGCGGTCCGGCGATCGCGTAGGCTCTCCGCATGAGGCCGGCCGCGCGCGTCATCGTCATCCTGCTCGTCGCGGCCGCGCCCGCCGCCGCCGCGCCGCCGCGCCACCACGCGACGATGGGCCTCATGCCCGCGCAGCTGGCCGGCTACCAGGGCGGCGGTGACCCCGGCAACTCCGAAGGGCGGATCGAGCAGTCGGCGGTCACGCACCTGGCGGGCCTCCACGCGACTTACGCCTACCGGCCGCGGCGCTTCGTCGAGGTCGGGCCGCGGCTCGACCTGATGTACGCGTGGTTCACCGAGGGCTCGTACCGGCCCGACGCGGTCCGCGAGCTGCGCGCGACCATGGCCCTCGCCGGCGTGGTGCGGTTCGGCCGGACCGAGCTGCGGCTGGGCGTCGACGTCGGCGGGCTGGTCAGCGCGGTCCGGTGGCGCAGCGGCGCCGGCGCCACGTCGACCGGCGCGACCGCGGGCGGCTTCGTCACGGTCGGGCAGCGACGGTGGGGCGGCTGGGGCTGGTTCGTCGATGTCGCGGTGGGGCACGCCGAGGTCGACGGCGATGGCGTCGGCGCCTACCACGCCGACTCGACCTGGGTGCCCCGGCTGGCCCTCGGGGGCCAGGCCGGCTGGTAGCGGGACTGCCGGTCCGTCGGCTATCGGCGGCCGCCCAAACCGGCTAGGATTTCCTCAATGGAGATCACGTTCTGGGGGGTCCGGGGGAGTTACCCGGTGCCCGGCCCGGCCACCGTCCGGTACGGCGGGCAGACGTCGTGCGTGGAGGTGCGCGCCAAGAGCGGCGCGGGCGTGATCATCGACGCCGGCACCGGCCTGCGGGCGCTGGGGCAGAAGCTGGCCCGCGAGGGCCACGTGGCCCCGCGGCGCTACTCGATCCTGCTGTCGCACGTGCACTGGGACCACATCCAGGGCCTGCCGTTCTTCGAGCCGGCCTACGTGCAGGACACCGTCATCGACGTCTACGCGCTGCTGACCGCGGCCGACGAGCTGCAGCAGGTGATCGGCGGCATCACCCGGCACGAGTTCTTCCCGATCCCGCTCGAGGCGGTGCCGGCCGACTTCCAGTTCCACGAGGTCGATCCCGGCGTCGCGATCACGCTCGACGAGTTCCGCGTGGTGCCGATGGCGCTCAACCACCCGTTCGGCGCGGTCGGCTACCGGATCGAGGCCGACGGCACGTCGGTGGCGTACGTCAGCGACACCGCGCCGTTCACCGAGGTGCTGCACAAGCAGCACTTCCTGTCGGGGCTCGAGCTGCTCACCGACGACGATCGCGCCGCGCTCACCCGGATGCAGGCCGAGCTGGTCGCGGCGCTGCGCGGCTGCGACACCGTCATCTACGACACCCACTACGTCCCCGACGAGTACGCCCGGTTCCCGCACTATGGCCACTCGACGCCAGATCACGCGCTCGAGCTGCTGGCCGGCAACGACGTGCGCCGGCTCATCCTCTACCACCACGCGCCGTCGCACGACGACGATCAGATGGATCAGATCGCCGCCGAGTACCGGGCCAAGGGCGCCGAGGTCGGCATCGACGTGATCACCGCCTGCGAGGGCATGGTGCTCACGGTCGGCGCGGTCAAGGGCGTGGCCGCGTGAAGGTCCGGTTCTGGGGCGTGCGCGGCTCGTTCGCCATGTGCGGCAAGGACTTCCTGCGCCACGGCGGCAACACCACCTCGGTCGAGCTGGTCACCGACGGTGGCAGCCGGCTGCTGATCGATCTCGGCACCGGCGCGACGGTCTACGCCAAGCACCTGATGGCCAGCGAGTTCGGGCGCGGCGAGGGCCAGCTGCCGGTGCTGCTCAGCCACACCCACCTCGATCACATCCAGGGCCTGCCGTTCTTCACGCCGTTCTTCATCAAGGGCAACCAGATCCGCATCCTCGGCGCCGACCCCGCCGGCAGCTCGCTCAAGGGCACGCTGCAGAACCAGCTGGCGCCGCACTACAGCCCGCTCAACGGCCTCGAGAACCTCGCCGCCGGCGTGTCGATCGAGTCGTTCCTGCCCGGCGCCGAGTTCGCGATCGGCGACTTCGAGATCACCACCGCGGCCTTGCCCCACGGCACGATGTGGACCACCGGCTTCCGGATCAAGGCCGACGACAAGATCGTCGCCTTCCTGTCGGACGTCGAGTACCCGGCGCCGCACCGCCCGACCCGCGAGGCGTTCGCGCTGGCGGCCGGCGCCGACCTGCTGATCCACGACGCGATGCACGACGACGACGCCTACGCGATGGCGCGCGGCTGGGGCCACTCGCCGGTGTCGGCCGGCGTGCACCTGGCGCGGGCCGCGGGCGCCGCGAAGCTGGCGCTCTTCCACCACAGCCCCGACGCCACCGACGCCGCGATCGATCGCCTGGTCGTGACCGCCGCGGCGCGCGCCAGCGTGCCGGTCTTCGCCGCCGCCGAGGGCGCCTACCTCGACGTGTGATGCGCCACGCCGTCCTCTTGCTCGCCGCGCTGACCGCCGGCGCCTGCGCCCGGCGGCTGCCGCCCGATCGCAGCGCGGCGGCGCTGTACCGCGATCTCGAGCGGCTGGTGACGGTCGCCGAGACCACCGGCTGGGACATCGACCGCAAGGAGGTCGAGGGCCTGGAGTCGGAGGCGCTCGACTCGCTGTGCCGGGTCGACCCGCTGGCCCGGCGCAACCTGCGCGAGTGGCTCGACGCCGAGACCGCGGCGGCCGGCGGCCCGGTCGAGGCGGCGTGGCGCGCCCGCGGCAAGCGGCTGGGCGCGATCGAGACGCTCCTGCGCCTGCACCGCATCGGGCTGGTGCTCGACGACGCCGAGCGGATCGCCGCGGTCGACTGCCCGTTCTGGCTCGAGCCCGAGGAGCCGTTCCGCGGCCGGCAGATCTCCGACGGCCGCTGGCAGCTGCACGCGAGCGGCGGCGGCAAGGGCATGGTCGTGCAGCAAGGCGACCGCCGCGATCTGTCGGGCGGCGGCGCCGGCCGGCTGCTGCTGGGCAAGAGCGTCGGACCGCGCTCGGCGCTGTACGCCGGCGTCGAGCTGGGCGCCACCGCGGCGTTCCCCAAGGACGCGCTGGGCAACCGCACCGGCCTGGTGCTGGGCGTCGACGTCGTGACGCCGGTGGTCTACCGCTACACGCTGACCAACGCCTACGTCGAGGGCGAGCTGGGCTGGCTGGGCCGCACCACCGAGGACCGCCTCGACCAGCTGGACCAGGGCGTCCACGTCGGCGCGTCGGTCGGTGGGCGGGCGCTGCGCACGCGGTTCTTCTTCCCCGGCGCCGCCTTCGGCGTGTCGTGGGAGCGGGCCTTCGTCGACGGCGCCGACCTGACGACGATCAAGGTCGGCGCCCGGGTCGGCGTCGACATCGACCTGTGGTGAGCCCGGCCGCGCGGCACCGGAGCCGGATCCCCGAGCAGGTCTCGCGTATCGGAAGGGGGACCCGGCGGGGGCATGACCCCGCCGGGGGAAGGTTTGTCGACAAACCTTCCCAGTGGTTCGGTCAGCGCTTCTTCTTGGTCAGCCGCACCAGCTCGATCGCGCGCTCCGACGCCGCGACCACCTCGATCGCGACGCCGCCGACGGTGAGCGTCGCGCCGACCGCGGGGATCTTGCGGAACCGCTCGATCAGCAGGCCGGCGATGGTCTCGTAGTCGTCGGACTCGGGCAGGCCCAGGTCGAGCTGCTGGTTGAGCTTGGCCACCGGGGTCTTGGCCTCGACCCGCCACACGCCGGGCTTCTCCGACTTGATCGGCGACGGCTCGTCGTCGTACTCGTCGTCGATCTCGCCGACGATGGTCTCGAGCAGATCCTCGACGGTGACGATGCCGATCGCGCCGCCGTACTCGTCGACCACCACCGCGATCGGGTTGCCGGCGGCCTGCAGCTGCACCAGCAGGTCGATGGCCTTCATCGCCTCCGGCACGTAGCTCACCGCGCGGGCCACCGCCGCCACCGGCGTGGCGCGCTGATCGGGGCCGGCGGCGAGGATGTCGAACGCGTGGACGATGCCGACGATGTCGTCGACGCGGCCGCGGTACACCGGCATCCGCGAGTGCTGCTTGTCGGCGACCTCGAGCGCGGCCTCGCCCAGCGTCGTGTCCTCGGGCAGCGCGGTCACCTCGGACAGCGGCACCATCAGGTCGCCGACCGCGTACTCCGATAGCTCGAAGACGTTGGCGATCATCTCGCGCTCGGCGGCGCTGATGCCGGGCTTGTCGGTGACCGGATCGCTCTCGATCAGCAGCGCCAGCTCGTCGCGGGTGATGAACGCCTTCTTCTTGTCGGTGCCGATGACGCGGGTCACCGCCGCGGCCACCGCGGCCACCACCACCACCAACGGGCGCAGCAGGTAGCCCAGCGGGATCATCAGCAGCGACAGCATCGGCACCAGCCGATCGGCGTGGGCGGTGGCGATCGCCCGCGGCACCAGCTGGCCGAGCACCAGCATCGGCGGCGCCGCCAGCGCCGCGGCCCAGTACCAGCCGTGGCCGCGCTCGATCAGGTACAGCGCGCAGGTCACGGCCAGGGTCAGGCTGGCCAGGTTGGCGCCGACCAGCACCGTCGCGGCGGTGGTCTCGGCGCGGGCCGCCAGCCGCTCGGCGGCGCGGGCCGCCAGGCCGCCGGCACCGGCGCGCTGCCGCAGGTGGGCGCGGTCGCAGCTGGCCAGCGCGATCTCGGTGGCCACCAGGAGCGCGTGGGACACCACCGCGAACACGCCGATCGTGATGATCGTCGACAGCGGGATCACGACGCGTCCTCCGCGGCGCGGTCGGCGCGCGCGCCGTCCCGGTCCCGGTCACCGTCCCGGTCCCGGTCACCGTCACCGCGCCCGTCGCCGTCGTCGTCGTCCTCGTCCCCGCGCTCGTCCCGGTCTTCGCGCCCGTCGCCCTCGACCGCCTGCGGCACCGCGGCCGGCTCCTCGGCCAGCGCGTCGCCGTCGAGCTTGGCGACCTGCGACGACTGATCGATCGCCGGCAGCGAGTTGGGCAGCGGGGTGCGCCCGCCGCGCCCGCGCCGCGTCCCCCGCTGCAGCCCGTCGCGCTCGTCGTGGATGTCGCCGAACAACAGCGCCAGCAGGTCGTCCATGGTCACCAGCCCGAGCAGCTTGCCGTACTCGCTCACGACCAGCGCCAGGTGGACCTTCTTCTGCTTCATGATCGTGAACAGCCGCGCGACCGGCGTCGTGCGCGGCACGTACAGCGGTTCGCTCAGCAGCTCCGACAGCGTGCGCGCCGGGCTCTGGCCGGCGGTCGCGCGGACCAGGTCCTTGGCGTTGAGGATGCCGCGGACGTTGTCGAGCGAGCGCTGGTAGATCGGCACCCGCGAGAAGCCGCGCGCCGCGACCTCCTTCACCAGCCGCGCCATCGGCAGGTCGTAGGCCAGCGCGAACACCTTGTCGCGCGGGGTCATGACCTGGCCGATGTTCTTGTCGCCGAACTCGAACACCCGGTGGATCAGCCGGCGCTCGCGGGCGTCGACCTGGCCCTGCGCGCTGCCGGCGTCGACCAGCTTGCGGAACTCCTCCTCGGACAGGTCGGCCGCGCGGGGGCGGCCGGCGCCGCCGAACGGCCGGGCCAGCAGCTCGGCGACGCCGTGGATGATCCACCGCGCCGGCGTGATCACCAGGCCGAACAGCGCCAGCGGCTGCGCCACCTGGCGGGCCCAGACGATCGGTTGGCGGATCGCCAGCGTCTTGGGCACCACCTCGCCGAGCAGGATGACGATCGCCGCCGACACCAGCACCGCCAGCGCGGCGACGCCCCACGGCGCGGCCTCGGGCCACGCCGGCAGCCACAGGAACGTGGCGATCGCCGCCAGCGTCATGTTGACCAGGTCGTTGCCGATCAGCACCGACACCACCAGCCGCTTGGGCTGGCCGATCAGGCGCATCACCAGCCGGTCGACCGGGCGCCCCGAGTTGGTCAGCTGCTCGCGATCGACGCGGCGCAGGCCGAACAGCGCGACCTCGGAGCCGGAGAAGAACCCCGACGTCACCAGCAGCGCCACGGCCAGCCCGCCGTACAGCGCGATCTCGGTGGCGGTCACGACGACCGTCCGGGGCGCAGATCGACGGCCACCGCCGGGAACGACGCGACGAACGTGCTGCCCTGGCCCGGCGTCGAGTCGACCCAGATCCGGCCGCCGTGGGCCTCGACGTAGGCCTTGGCCAGCGCCAGCCCCAGGCCGGTGCCGCCGTAGACCCGCGTCGACGACGAGTCGACCTGGAAGAACGGCTCGAAGATGTGCGCCAGCTGATCGCGCGAGATGCCGATGCCCTGGTCGCGCACCTCGACGTGGATGCCGATGCGCAGGTCGGGGCGGGTGCCCGAGCCGACCGGCACCAGCGGCCCGATGTGCACCGCGACGACGACGTCGGTGCCGTCGGCGGTGAACTTGACCGCGTTCGACACCAGGTTCCACACCACCTGGCGGATCTGGCGGCGATCGCCGAGCGCGCGCACCGCCGCGACCTCTTGCACGATGCGCACGCCGCGCTTGGCCGCCTGGGGCGCGAAGCTGGCCACGACGCTGTCGACCAGCTCGGTCATGGCCACCGGCGCCACGTCGACCACGCCGCCGGCGCCCTCGGCGCGCGACATGTCGAGCACGCTGGTGATCAGCTGCAGCAGCTGGTCGGCCTTGCCCAGGATGGTGTTGACGTAGTCGCGCTGCTCGGGGGCCAGCGGCCCGGCCAACCCCTCGAGCAGCATCTCGGAGTAGCCGATCACCGAGGTCAGCGGCGTGCGCAGCTCATGGGACATCGTGGCGAGGAAGTTGGACTTGACGCGATCGGCGGCGCGCAGCCGATCGACCGCGGCCTCGAGGCTGCGGTTCTTGGCGGTCAGCTCGGCGACCGACGACGCGATCGCGGCCTCGTGTACCACGCCGGCCAGCCGGCGGGCGTGGGCGTGGTGCAAGAGCAGCTCGATCACGTGGGCCATGTGGCGCCCGACCACCGGCCGCGGCGGATCGAGATCGATCGCCACCGCGCCGACGGCCTCACCCAGGTACTCGATCGGCGTGACCGTGGCGGCGGTCGACGCGTCCCCGGCCTGGGCCAGGATCCGGCCGTCGCGATCGGCGATGACCACGCCGCAGCCGTGGGCCGCGGCGAAGGTGCCGACCAGCTCGTCGAGCTCGGTGTCGGGCAACAGCCGGGAGAGCTCGACGGGTTCGTCGAGGGGATCGGTGGCACCGGCTGGACCACCGGCGAGCCGGCTGTTCACGCGTTCAAGATATCACGTTCGTCGCCGCCGACATGCGCGCACACCGCCTGCAAGAACGCGTCGCGGCTCAGGCCGAAGTTCTGGGCCAGGCGCATCGAGGCGTCGAGGTGGTCCCACGACGCCGCGAGCGCGCCGAAGAACGTCGCCAGCACGCCCTCGCCGGTCATCGCGCTGGCCGGGTACAGGCGCCGGTCGGGCTGCTCGAAGCGGTCGCAGCGGGCCAGGTCGACGGCGTCGGGCAGGTCGCGCTTGTTGTACTGCACCAGCGCCGGCACCGGCGCCGGCCCCAGCTCGCCGAGCAAGCGCTGCATGCCCTCCCACGACTCGCGGTTGGCGACCACCTGGGTCGGGCTCGAGTCGGCGACGAACACCACGCCGTCGGCGCCGGCCAGCACCACGCGGCGGGTCGCCTCGTGCATCGGCTGGCCGGGCACGGTGTAGACCTTGATGCGGAACGACAGCGCGCTGGTGCGGAAGAAGATCGGCAGCAGGTCGAAGAACAGCGTGCGATCGTCCCGGGTGTCGAGCGTCATCAGCCGGCCGCGCCCGGCGGCGTCGACGCGGGCGTGCAGCGCGCGCAGGTTCGAGGTCTTGCCCGAGAGCGGTGGCCCGAAGTAGACCAGCTTGAGGGTCAGCTGACGCTCGTGGAAGTCGACCTGCGCCACCGCCTCGACGCTACCGCCGCGGCGCCGCGGGTTCAATCGCCGGCGCGGGTAGCGGTCGGGCGCCGGGCCGGTTCGGCTCGACGGGGCGCCGCACCCCGGTCGACCTGTCGCGGTCGCGCCCGAGGTGGGCCGCGTAGAGCGCCGTCCCGGCGATCGCCGCCACCACGACGATCAGCGCGACGATTGGGAACTTGCGGGTCGCGCGCTCCGGCTTCGGGGTCGCGGTGGCGATCAGCGCCGCCTGGGCGCGCCGGGTCAGCACGTCGAGGCGCGCGGTGGCGACCGGGTCGTCGGGGCGGGTCCGCAGCACCTCGCGGTAGCGCTTGGCCAGCCAGCCGAAGTCGCTGGTGGCGAGCGCGGCGGCCGCCGCCTGCTCGTGGCGCGCCGGGTCGTCCCACGCGGCCTCGCACGCCGCCCACGCCGCGCCCAGGCTGGCGGTCGGCGCCTCGGCGTCGGCGACCTTCCAGGCCGCGGCGTGGCTGGCGGCCAGGCCGCAGCGCGGGCAGGCCGGCAGCGTGGCGCTGCGCGCGGCGTCGCACTTGGGGCAGCGCGCGTCGGAGCTCATAGGGCGGGGCGCAGCGGGACCGGGACGAACAGCAGCAGGAACACCACCACCATGGCCTGGGCCAGGCGGCGGCGGCGCGGCGACAGCGGCGGGCCGAACACCGCCGGGTGGTACTCGCCGTCGGCCATGCGCCGCATGACCAGCAGCGCGACCGCCCACACCAGCCACGGCAGCACGCCGGCCAGCGCGTACTCGCCCGCGCCCAGCGCGCCCTTGCCCGCGGCCTCGGCCTGGACGAACAGCACGGTGCCGGCGATCGCGCCCACGGCCAACAGCGCCCAGTGGAACAGCGCCGACAGCCGCTCGTGGCGATCGCCGAGCCACGCCCGCATGACGTGGCCGCCATCGAGCTGGCCGATCGGCACCAGGTTGATCATCGTGACCAGCAGCCCGTACCAGGCCGCGAACGCCATCGGGTGCAGCTGCACGTCCTGGGTGCCGTGGGGCAGCCAGCGGCCGAAGATCGTCAGCTTGAACGCGGCGTACAGCGCCGACGTGCCCTCGAGCATCGAGCCGGGCGCGATCGTGCCCACGTCGGACAGCGCGAGGCCGACGATCAGGCACGGGATCGCGACCGCGAGCCCGGCCAGCGGCCCCGCCGCGCCGACGATCAGCAGCTGATCGCGATCGCGGATCGGCGCGCGCATGCGGATGATCGCGCCCAGCGTGCCCAGCGAGAACTGCGGCGGCAGCGGGATGAAGTACGGCGGCGACACGTCGAGGTGGTAGCGCCGCGCGGCGACGTAGTGGCCCATCTCGTGGCAGAGCAGGATGCCCATCAACGTCGCGGCGAACCACACGCCGCCGGCCCAGGTCGTGGTGGCGCACGCGGCGAGGAACAGGCCGACGTGGATCGCCAGCTGGCGCGCCGTGAGCGGCGCCGGCCCGGCGGGATCGGGCTCGGTGGCCGTGGGGGCGGCCTCGACGGCGTCGGCCATGAGTGGCTCCATGGTGACAGACCCGCCGCGCGCGGCCAAGGGTGGGCTACAACCGCGCGATGTCGATCTCGAGACGTCGCGCCGCCGGCGCGCTCCTGACGCTGCTCGCGGCCTGCGGCGGTCGCGCCCGGCCGCCGGCCGCGCCGCCGCCGCCCGATCCCACGCTCGATCTGGTGGCGCCGTGGGTCGACACCGCGCGGTTCCGGCCGGTCGGCCGCGCCCCGGCGCCGGCCGCGCTGGCGGCGGCGACGGTGAACCCGGCCGCGCCCACCCTGGCCATCACCGACGCGACGATCCTCACCGCGACCGGCCGGCGCATCGAGCACGGCACGATCGTGCTCGCCGGCGGCGCGATCCGCGCGCTGGGCGGCCCCGACACCGCGATCCCCGCGGGCGCGACCGTCGTCAGCGGCGCGGGCAAGGTGATCACGCCCGGCCTCATCGACGCGCACTCGCACCTCGGCGTCTACGCGGCGCCGTCGGCCAACGCCAACGACGACGGCAACGAGGCCACCGCGCCGACCACCGCCGCGGCCCGCGCCGGCTTCGGCTACTGGCCCGGCGATCCGCAGATCGCCCGGGCGCTGGCCGGCGGCGTGACGACCGCGCTGATCCTGCCGGGCTCGGCCAACCTGATCGGCGGCCGCGGCTTCACCGTGGCGTTCCGGCCGGCCCGCACCGCCGACGAGGCGGCGTTCCCCGGCGCGCCGGCGACGGTCAAGATGGCGTGCGGCGAGAACCCCAAGCGGGTCTACGGCGCGAAGGGCGGGCCGCAGACGCGGATGGGGGAGTACGCGGCGTTCCGCGCGGCGTTCGACGAGGCCGCCACCTACGCCGGCAAGCAGGCCGCGTACGCCGACGCCCGGGCCCGCTGGGAGGCGCGCCGGGCCCGCGCCGCCGAGCTCGACGCCGGGCGCGCCGACGGCAAGCGGGTGCCCGGCGAGGCCGCGCCCGAGCCGGTGCCGATCGACCGCAAGCTCGAGACCCTGGCCGGCGTGCTGCGCGGCGAGGTGCTGGCGCAGGTGCACTGCTACCGCGCCGACGACATGGCGCAGATGCTGGCGGTGGCCGACGACCTTGGCTTCACGATCCGCTCGTTCCACCACGCGCTCGAGGCGTACAAGCTCCGCGACGTGCTGGCGGCCCGCGGGGTGGCGGTCAACACCTGGGCCGACTGGTGGGGCTTCAAGCTCGAGGCCTACGACGGCATCCCCGAGAACGCCGCGCTGATCACCGAGGCCGGCGGCCGGGCCACGATCCACTCCGACTCGGAGATCGGGATCCAGCGGCTCAACCAGGAGGCCGGCAAGGCGCTGGCCGCCGGGCGCCGGGTCGGGGTCGCGCTCGACGAGGACGCCGCGCTGCGGTGGATCACCGCCAACCCGGCCTGGGTGCTGGGCATCGACGGCGTCACCGGCACGCTCGAGGTCGGCCGCCGCGCCGACGTCGTCGTGTGGAACGGCACGCCGTTCTCGGTCTACGCCAAGGCCGAGCTGGTGATCGTCGCCGGCGAGATCGCGTACGACCGCGCCTTGGGGCTGCGCCCGGCCGACTTCGAGCTGGGCCACGCCGCGATCGATCGGAGCGCGCCGTGAGGGCCACGCTGATCCTGGCCGCGCTGGCGCTCGCCGCCGGCGGCGCCGCCGCCGAGCCGCTGGCCATCGTCGGCGCCGAGGTCCACCTGCGCCCGGGCCAGGCGCTCGCCGGCGCCACGGTGATCGTCGACGGCGGCCGCGTGCGCGCGGTGGGCGTCGGGGTCGCGGTGCCGGCCGGCGCCACGGTGATCGACGGCCGCGGCAAGCAGGTCACCGCCGGCTTCATCGAGCCGCTGTCGGGCGTCGGGCTGATCGGCGTCGACCTCGAGGCCAGCTCGGTCGACGGCGCGATGCCGCCGACCGACGCGCTGCACGCCGACGCGATCCACGCCGCGTACCTGGCCCGCGACGGCTTCGCGCCGACCAGCGTCGCGATCCCGGTCGCGCGCACCGGCGGCGTCACCACCGTGATCGCCGCGCCCAGCGGCGGCCTGGTCGCCGGGCAGTCGGCGGCGTTCAGCCTCGACGGCGCGGTCGAGCCGCTGGTGGCGTCGGCCGGCATGCACGCCGAGCTCGGGCCGGGCGGCGCCGGCGCGGTCGGCGGCTCGCGGGGCCGGGCCATCGCCGCGCTGCGCGAGCTGCTCGACGACGCCGCCGCGTTCGCGCGCGACCGCGCCGCCTACGAGCGCAACCAGCGCCGCCGGATGCTGGCCGATCGCCTCGACCTCGCGGCGCTGGGGCCGGTGCTCGCCGGCCGGCTGCCGCTGGTCGTCACCGCCCACGCCGAGGCCGACATCCGCGCCGCGGTGCGGCTGGCCCAGGCGAGCAAGGTGCGGCTGGTGATCGTCGGCGGCGCCGAGGCGTGGCGCGCCGCCGACCTCCTGGCCAAGGCCAAGGTGCCGGTCATCCTCGACCCCACCGCCAACCTGCCGACCCACCTCGACGCCACCGACGTCCGCGACGACGCCCCTGCGGTGCTGGCCGCCGCCGGCGTGCCGGTCGCGATCTCGACGCTGGGCAGCGCCGCCAACGCGCGCACCGTGCGCCAGCTGGCGGGGATCGCCGTCGCCAACGGCCTGCCCTGGGATCAGGCGCTGGCCGCGCTCACCACCGTCCCCGCCGCGATCTACCGCCTGCCCGATCGCGGCACCGTCACCGTCGGCGCCGTCGCCGACCTGGTGGTGTGGAGCGGCGATCCGCTCGAGCTCGCCACCGCCGCCGACGCCGTCATCATCGGCGGCGTCGTGCAGGCGACGGTCAGCCACCAGACGCGCCTGCTCGATCGCTATCGGACGCTGCCGGCGAAGCCGTAGCAGCGATCGCCGAGCCCGCGCGGCTACGACGCGAAGTACCGGATCGCGCGGCCCAGCGAGTACACGCCGTAGCCGATCAGCCCGAGGCCGACGATGCGCATCACCCACACCGCGCGGTCGCCCATGATGCGCTTGCCCTGGTCGGCGATGAACGCGACGAAGGAGAACCAGGCGAGGCTGCCGACGAACACGCCGCAGGCGGCGGCGAGGGCCTCGAGCGGCGTCAGGTCGTTGAGGTGCGAGCCGACGACGACGACCCAGGTCACGATCGCCGCGGGGTTGAGGGCGATCAGGCCCAGCCCGACGGTCAGGCCGTTCCACACCTCGTGGGACGGCGGGATCGAGTGCGGCGCCGTGGCCGGGGCGGCCGGCGGCTGGCTGCGCACCGTCAGGATCCCGTAGACGATCAGCACCACGCCGGAGATCGCGAACAGCACCGGCTTGACCCCGGGCTGGCCGATCACGTGGGGGCCGACCCACAGCATCGCCGCCCCCGAGAACACGAAGTCGCCGATCGCGCCGCCCAGGCCGACCGCGATGCCGCGGCGGAGCGTGTGTCGGTACGCGGCGTCGATCACCGCCACGTTCACCGGTCCGATCGGCACGCCCGTGAGCGCACCGATCGCGGCCCCGATGAGGAAAAACGACAGCACGAGCCCGTGCTATAGCAGCGGCCGATGACGACAGCTACGGCCGGAGGGCCGGATCCCGCCCCGGAGACCCCCGAGGCGGTCACCTGGCTGGGGCACGCCACCGCCCTCATCGCCATGGGCGGCCGCCGGGTGCTGGTCGATCCGCTGGGCCGCGCCCGCACCCGGCGGGCCGGCGCCGTCGACGCGGTGCTCATCACCCACTCGCACGTCGACCACCTCAACCGGTGGTCGCTCAAGGCCGTCGACCGCGACACGCTCCTGGTGGTGCCGCGCGGGGCCGGGGCGATCGTCGCCGACCTGGGGTTCCGCGAGGTGCGCGAGGTCGAGCCGGGCGACCACGTCGACCTGGGCGGGGTCGACCTGGTGGCGGTGCCCACCCGCCACGACAACGGCCGCTGGGCCAAGGGCGACGCGCCGATCTGCACCGGCTACGTCGTCACCAAGGACGGCCTCGCCGTGCACCACGCCGGCGACGTCGACTTCTCGGACCACGCGGTCTTCGACGACATCGGCAAGCGGTTCACGCTCGACGCGACGCTCTTGCCGATCGGCGGCATGCTGCCGGTCTGGTACTACCGCTGGCGCCGCGCCGCGGTCGACCGCGGGGTCCACATCGATCCCGATTGCGCGCTCGACATCTTCCAGCGCCTCGGGGCGCGGGCGCTGGTGCCGGTGCACTGGGGCACCGTCAACCTGCGGCTGGGGAGCGCCCACGGCCCGCGCAAGCGCCTCGAGGAGATCGCCGCGGCCAGCGCGGTCGCCGGGGTGCGCGTGCTCGGCCACGGCGAGGCGCTGCCGCTGCGCGCGCCGTGATCACGGCGCGGCGTCGAGGTCGCGCAGCGCGGCCGCGGCCCGCTCCTTGACCTCCTTGCGCCACCGCCCCTCGACGACCTCGGTCAGGATCGCGGCGGCCGGCGCGCCGACCTCGCGCACCAGGAAGCGGCGCACGTCGCCGTGGGCGCCGTCGGCGCCGAGGCCGTACACCGCGGCCCGGCTGACCCGGGGATCGTCGCGCAGCGCGGGATCGATCGCCAGCGCCTGCCGCAGCGCGCCCAGGCAGTCGCGCACCCACAGCCGCTCGCAGTAGATCTGCCCGAGCGCCAGCGGCGGCTCGGGATCGGCGGGGTTGCGCGCGGCGACGCGCGCGATCGCGCGCACGGTGTCGTCGTCGGTGGCGCCGCCGCGGAGGCGGTCGCGGAGGTCGGCCAGCGCGTCGGTCGCGACCACCGCGGTCGCCGGCGGCGGCGGCGGCGGCGGGCTCGGCCGGGACGACGACGACGAGCCGCGCGCCGCGAAGGCGATGACGCCGATGACCAACGGCGCGGCGGCGATGGCGATCCACGCCCGCCGCGGGAGCCGGGTGTGCCACGCCGCGGGCGCGCCCGACGGCGGGGGCGCGGTGGCTGGCGCCGCGCCCGACGGCGGGGGCGCGGTGGCTGGCGCCGCGACCGGCGGCGCCGCGACCGGCGGCGCGGGCGTGGCCGCGCTGGCCGGGCCGACCGGGATCAGCGCGTCGCTGCCGAGCACCATCGTGCCCTCGGCAGGCGCGCCCGGCCGCGGCGTCGGAGTCGGCGCGGGCGCCGCCACGACCGCCATCGGCAGCGGGGTGATCACGCCGGGCCGCGCCACCTGGGCCTCGGGCACCGCGGTCAACAGCCGGGCCATGTCGGCGGCGCTGGGGAACCGGTCGGCCGGCTCCTTGGCCAGCGCCCGCATCACCACCCGCTCGAGCTCGGGCGAGCAGCCGCCGTCGCCGAGCCGCTCGCTGAGCAGCGGCGGCGGCGCGCTGCGGTGGGCGACGATCACCTCCTGCGGATCGTCGCGCTCGAACGGCGGCGCGCCGGTGATCATCTCGAACAGCAGCACGCCGACCGCGTACAGATCGGTGCGGGCGTCGACCGCGCCGCCCAGGCCCTGCTCGGGCGGCATGTAGGTCGGCGTGCCGACCGCCATCGGCCCGGTGAGGTCGCCGCCCATCGCCGCCATCTTGGCCAGCCCGAAGTCGAGCACCTTCACCTGGTCGCCGAACTCCGAGGTCATCACCGCGACGTTGGCCGGCTTGATGTCGCGGTGGATGATGCCGTGGCTGTGCGCGTGATCGAGCGCGGCCAGCACCTGCCGGGCGATCTCGATGGCGCGCGCCGGCGGCATCGCGCCGCGATCGATCAGCGCCAGCAACGACTCGCCGGTCACGAACTCCATCACCACGAACGGCGCGCCGCCGGCGACGCCGGAGTCGAGGATCTGCGCGCAGCCGGGGTGCTGCAGGCGCGCCATCGCCTTGGCCTCGCGCTCGAAGCGCTGCACGAACGACGGCTCGCTGGCCGCCCACTCGTGCAGGAACTTGATCGCGACCTCGCGCTCGAGCTCGACGTGCTGCCCGCGGTACACCGTGCCCATGCCGCCCTGCGACCAGCGCTCGATCACCTTGTAGCGCTCGGCGAGGACGGAGCCGATCCGCGGGTCCACGCCCGACGGTACCACGCCGGTGGCGCGGACCGCCGTCACGCCGTCACGGCGCGGTGTAGGTGCCCTTGAACTGGTCGCACTTGCCCTGCGCCGCGGCGGCGTCGGCGACGCTGCCGCCGGCGAACACCAGCGTCGCGCACGCGTGCAGCTTGGGCGCGAGGCCCTCGTACATCGTGCACGCGCCGAGGCCGCCCTCGCGCGGGCATGGGCCGTCGGCGGCGGTGCTGTCCCCGCCGCACTCGGCCCGCATCTGGGCCGCGAAGTCGGCGCCGCCCTCGACGCAGCCCAGCCCGGGCATCGTGCACGAGAAGGTCACCGACGGGCACACCGCCGGCGGCGGCCCGCTGGGCGTCGGCTGGGCCGGCGCGGGCGACGCGCCCTTGCAGGCGATGACGAGCAGGAGCGGGGCGACGAGCCGGGCCAGGCGCATGCCCGACGGTATCAGAACTCGACCACGGTCCGGATCGACGCGCCGGCGTGCATCAGGTCGAACGCCTCGTTGATGCGCTCGAGCGGCAGCGTGTGGGTGATCAGCCGATCGATCTCGATCTTGCCGTCCATGTACCAGTCGACCAGCCGCGGCACGTCGGTGCGGCCGCGGGCGCCGCCGAACGCCGAGCCCTTCCACACCCGGCCGGTGACCAGCTGGAACGGCCGGGTCGCGATCTCCTGGCCGGCGCCGGCGACGCCGATGACCACGCTCACGCCCCAGCCGCGGTGGCAGCACTCGAGCGCCTGGCGCATCAGCGTGGTGTTGCCGACGCACTCGAACGAGTAGTCGGCGCCGCCGCCGGTCAGCTCGACCAGGTGCCCGACCAGGTCGCCCGCGATCTCGCGCGGGTTGACGAAGTGGGTCATGCCGAAGCTGCGGCCCACCGCCTCGCGCGCCGGGTTGATGTCGACGCCGACGATCATCGTCCGCGCCGACCAGCCGCGCGCCCTGGATGACGTTGAGGCCGATGCCGCCGAGCCCGAACACCACCACCGTCGCGCCGGGCTCGACCTTGGCGGTCCACAAGACCGCGCCCAGGCCGGTGGTGACGCCGCAGCCGAGGTAGCAGATCGACTTGAACGACGCGTCGGTGCGCACCTTGGCCAGCGCGATCTCCGGCAGCACGGTGTGGTTGGCGAAGGTCGAGCAGCCCATGTAGTGGTGCAGGGGCTGGCCGCGGTACGAGAACCGGCTGGTGCCGTCGGGCATCACGCCCTTGCCCTGGGTCGCGCGGATGGCGGTGCACAGGTTGGTCTTGCGCGACAGGCACGACTTGCACTGCCGGCACTCCGGCGTGTAGAGCGGGATGACGTGGTCGCCGGGCGCCAGCGAGGTGACGCCAGGGCCGACCTCGCGGACGATGCCCGCGCCCTCGTGGCCGAAGATCACCGGGAACCTGCCCTCGGGGTCGGCGCCCGAGCGGGTGAACTCGTCGGTGTGGCACACGCCGGTGGCCTTGAGCTCCACCAGCACCTCGCCGGCGCGGGGCCCCTCGAGGTCCACCTCGTCCACCACCAGCGGCTTGCCGACTTCGAACGCGATCGCAGCGCGGGTCTTCATGGCCGCGACCGTACACCGGCGATCGTCGCACCGGCCTGGCGCGGTCCGTGCAATCGTCGCCGCGCCATGCATCGATCCGCGCTCCTGTCACCGCTCTTGCTCGCGTTCCTGGCCTGTGGCGGCTCGCCGCGCCCGGCCGCGGCCCCGCCTGCGACGCCCGCCGCGGTCGCGCCTGCGACGTCGCAGGTCGCACCGCCTACCACCGCCCCGCTGCCCCCGGCCCCGCCGCCGCCGACCGGCCACCCGCGCACCGATCTGATCCCGCGCGCGGTCGTTTTCGGCAACCCCGAGCGCGGCGCGCCGGAGGTGTCGCCCGACGGCAAGTGGCTGGCGTTCACCGCGCCCGCCGGCGGCGTGATGAACGTGTTCGTCGCGCCGATCGGCGACCTGGCCAAGGCGGTGCAGGTGACCTTCGACAAGGTCCGCCCGATCCGCCAGTACTACTGGTCGGCCGACAGCGCCTACGTGCTGTACGAGCAGGACGCCGGCGGCGACGAGAACTTCCACATCTTCCGGGTCGGGCGCGACGGCCAGGGCGCCCTCGATCTCACCGATCGACCCAAGGTCGCCGCGCAGCTGGTGGCGATGTCGCACCGCCACCCCGACCGGATCCTGGTCGGCATGAACGACCGCGATCCGTCGCTGCACGACGTCTACGAGGTCGAGCTGGCCACCGGCAAGGCGACCAAGGTCTTCGAGAACCCCGGGTACATCAACCCGATCGCCGACGAGGACCTCCACCTGCGGTTCGCGCAGCAGTTCCAGCCCGACGGCTCGATCCAGTTCTTCGTCGCGCGGCCGGCGACGGCCACCGGCGTCGCGTGGGACAAGCGCGAGCTGGTGCCGTCCGACGACCAGCTCACCACCCAGGTGCTCGGGCTCGAGACCAGCGGCAAGCGCTACTACCTGGCGGACTCGCGCGATCGCGACACCGGCGCGCTGTTCGCCGTCGACGCCGCCACCGGGACCAAGCGCACGCTGCTGGCCCAGCACGCTCGCGCGGACGTCGGCGGCGTCATCACCCACCCCAAGACCGGCGTGGTCCGCGCCGCCTCGTTCACGGTGGCGCGCCCCGAGTGGAAGGTGCTCGACAAGTCGATCGCCAAGGATCTGGCAGCGCTGGCCAAGCTCGACGACGGCGACTTCCGCGTCGTGTCGATGAGCTACGACGACCAGACCTGGATCGTCGCGTACGCCGGTGATCGCGCGCCGGCGCGGTTCTGGCGCTGGGATCGCAAGCGCCAGCGCGGCGCGCTCTTGTACGCGGCCCGCCCGGCCCTCGAGGGGCTGCCGCTGGCGCGGATGCACCCGGTCGAGATCCCGGCCCGCGATGGCCTATCGCTGGTCAGCTACCTGTCGCTGCCGCCGGCCGCCGATCCGGACGGCGACGGCACCCCGACCGCCGCCGTGCCGATGGTGCTCCTGGTCCACGGCGGCCCGTGGGCGCGCGACGGCTGGGGCTACAACCCGCTGCACCAGCTGCTCGCCAACCGCGGCTACGCGGTGCTGTCGGTCAACTACCGGGGCTCGACCGGCTTCGGCAAGAAGTTCCTCAACGCCGCCGATCGGCAGTGGGGCAAGGCCATGCACGACGACCTGCTCGACGCGGTCGCGTGGGCCGTCGACCGCAAGGTCACCACCGCCAGCGACGTGTGCATCATGGGCGGCAGCTACGGCGGCTACGCCACGCTGGCCGGCCTGACGCTGACGCCGACCACGTTCAAGTGCGGCGTCGACATCGTCGGCCCGTCGAACCTGATCACGCTCGTGAAGTCGGTGCCGCCGTACTGGAAGCCGCTGATCTCGGTGTTCCAGCGGCGCATGGGCGACTGGACCACGCCCGAGGGCGCGGCCGCGCTCGACGCGGTGTCGCCGCTCAACCACGCCGGCGCGATCCAGCGGCCGCTGCTGATCGGCCAGGGCGCCAACGATCCGCGGGTCAAGCAGGCCGAGTCCGATCAGATCGTCAAGGCGATGCAGGCCAAGGGCCTGCCGGTCAGCTACGTGCTGTTCCCCGACGAGGGCCACGGCTTCGCGCGGCCCGAGAACATGCAGGCGTTCATGGCGGTGGCCGAGGCGTTCCTGTCGGCCCACCTCGGCGGCAGCTACCAGCCGATGACCGCCGCCGACTTCGCCGGCTCGACGATCCAGATCCCGGCCGGCGCCGACGGCATCCCCGGCCTGCCCGCGGGCGTCGGCCGCGAGTAGCGCGCGCTCATCGCCCGAGCCGGGTCGCCATCACGTTCTTGGACTTGAAGGCGATCCAGATCGCGCGCAGCGCGTGCTTGGCCGTCGAGGCGAAGCGGAAGTCGACGACGTCCGACAGGTCGGTCGTCGCCGGGTTGATCTCGACGGTGGGCACGCCCTCGCTCTTGGCCAGGAGCACCGGCCGCGCGACGTACGGGAACAGCGCGGAGGTGCCGATCAGGAAGACGATGTCGAAGCCGCGCGCGACCTCGGCCTCGAAGTCCTGGAACGCGCGCTCGGGCAGCGGCTCGCCGAACAGCACGACGTCGGGCCGCACCACCGAGCCGCAGCGCGGGCACGACGGCGGGAACGCCAGGGTCGAGTAGTCGGGGACGGTCTTCTTCCAGTCGCAGCGCGTGCAGCGCAGGTCGTGGACGTCGCCGTGGATCGCGATCACCCGCTTCGAGCCGGCGGTGCGGTGGAAGCCGTCGACGTTCTGGGTGAAGACCACGGTGCGGGCGATGCGCTCGCCGATCAGCGCCAGGATCTCGTGGCCGCGGTTGGGCGTCGCGTGCCGGCAGGCCAGCTCGACGTCGTGGATGTACTTCCAGACCAGCTCGGGGCGCTGCGCCATCATCGGCCCCGACAGCACGGCCTCGATCGGCAGCGCGTCGTCGGTCAGCTTGCGATCGTACAGGCCGCCGACGCCGCGGTAGGTCGGCAGGCCGGAGTCGGCGGACATGCCGGCGCCGGTGATGAACAGCGCGCTCGACGCGTTGGCCAGGAGCCCCGCCACCTGCTCGACCAGCTTGCGGTCGATCGTGTCACGCTTCGGCGGCAGCCCGGCCATGGCCCGAGGATACTCCGGCGCGGACGGCGCGGGCAAAGTCGCGACCCGGGCACGGCGCGCTGGCTACCGCCACTGGCCCGGCACCCACACGTAGCGGTCGCCCTGGCGCTCCCAGCGCCCCTCGACCCACTGGCGATCGCGCTTGGCGCGCTCCCAGTGGCCGGGCGTCCAGGCGTACGCGCCGTCGGTCCACCCGTAGCTGCCGGCGATCCAGACGTAGCCGCGGCGGGCCTGACCGGGCTGCTCGACGATCGGCGGCGGCGGCGGCGCGGTCGGGAACGCCGGCACCTCGATCCACCCGTCGCCCTCGCGCTCCCAGCGGTCGCCGCGCTGGGTCCAGCGGCCGGGCTGCCAGCGGTGGCCGGCGCGGGCGCGCTCCCAGCGCCCCGCGGTCCAGGTCCACGCGCCCTCGGTCCAGTCCCAGCGCCCGGCGATCCACACGTAGCCGCGGCGCGCGCGGCCCGGGCGCTCGGCGCGATCCGGCGGCGGCGCCATGTTGGGCACGGTCGGCAACGCCTCCCAGCGATCGTCCTGCCACTCCCAGCGGTCGCCGCGCTGCCGCCACTCGCCGCGTTGCCAGCGATGCCCGGGGCGCGCCTTCTCCCAGCGCCCCGCGAGCCAGACCCACGCGCCGTTCTTCCAGTCCCAGCGCCCCTCGACCCACACCATCCCGCGCTTGACCCTGACGCGGCGCTCGGCCCGCGGCGCCGGCGGCGCGCTGGTCGGCGCGCCGATGACGATCGTCGGCGGCGGGGGCTGCGGCGGCTGCGGCTGCGGCGGGCGCGGGCCCGGCTGCGCTGGCGGCGGCTGCGGCCGCGATCCCGGCTGGGCCGTCGCCACGGCGGGCGCCAGCGACATGATCAGGGTCAAGACCAGGGCACGAGGATGAGTCCGCATGCCCCGCGGCGTCGCAAGCCTGATGCCGACGCCAACCCGGCGAGAACGCTCGCGGCGGCTCCTCGAACCACGCGTGATCTGCGGATCCTGCAGGTCACCGCCGCAGGATGCGCGGCGGGCGCCAGCGCTCAGTGTGCGGGGAGGACCGGTGCTCAATGCCCGCCGCCGCCCTTGGTCGGGCGGGCGTTCCAGATACGGAGCGTCAGCAAGAAGCCGATCGCCGCCACCGGGATCATCGCGTAGGGCCAGATGTGCCAGTTGTCGATGACCTTGGCGTCCGGGTTCGACACCAGGCAGCCCTTGGCGTCGCGGATCTTGGCCGCCGGCAGGTAGGCGCCGTAGATGAACGACTGGATCATCGAGCCGACGTAGACGAAGGCGTCGATCAGGCCGACCGCCATGCCGGTGTTCTTCTTGCCGGCGAAGTCGGCGCTGGCGGTCGCGGTCAGCATGCCGTGGACGCCGATGATCGCCATCGACATCATCGCCACCGACCAGCCGATCGCCCACGGCGCGGCGAACAGCGGCACGATCGAGATCGCGCCGACCAGCATGATCGCGTAGAGCACCGCCGACACCGGGCTGCGGCGCGACTGGAACAGGTGGTCGCTGATCGCGCCGGCGAACATGCCGCCGGTGATGCCGGCGATGCACGACACCAGGCCCCAGTTCTGGAACACGAAGGTCTTGCCCAGGCCGATGCCCTTGCCGAAGTCGGTGCCCCACTGGAGGATCGCCTGGCGCAGGAAGCCCGAGCACATCTCGATCAGCGCGATGATGATCAGCACCGGGTGGGTGATCATCCGGATGAACACCTTGCCCGCGCTCAGCTTCTCGCCCTCGTTGGTGGCGTCGCCTAGATCGAAGTTGTCGTGGCCGGTGTCCGACGGCTGGTTGCGCACCCAGATCGCCGACAGCACGAAGAACAGCAGCAGCAGCCCGGCCGGGATGTAGAACAGCCACTCGATCTCCATCGTCTCGGTGATGCGCTTGCCGAGGTCGTACGCGAAGTACAGGCCCAACGAGATCAGGATGCCGAAGATGCCTCCGAACGTGCCGCGCTCGCGCAGGTGGAACCAGGCGGCGTTGACCTTGACGATCGAGATCGCGCCGAACGACTGGAAGAACATGTTCATGCCGTAGGCGGTCGTGAACGCGGTCACCGGCTTCATCCCGAAGTGCTCGCCGGTCGCGGCCATGTAGCCCATCCAGATGTTGGCCACCGCCGCGCCCGCGGCCGAGATGAGGATCGTCGTGCGGCCGCCCAGGCGATCGGTCAGCGGCCCGTTCACGATCAGCGACAGGCCGTAGACCATCGAGCCGACGCCGAACACCGCGGCGTACTCGGCCTCGGTCAGCCCGATGCCCTGGAACGCCTTGAGGTTGTAGCGGGCGAAGTACAGGAACGAGTAGGTCAGGCCCAGCGGCAGCCAGTTGAGCGTGCGCCGCTTCTTGAACGCCGCCGAGTGCCCCAGCTCGACCCGCGGCAGCCGCCACAGCACGAACGAGATGAACAGGACCAGGATGCCGATCGGGATCAGGTCCTCGTGCAGCGGCTTCGACGGGGTCGGCGGCTTGCTCGGGCACTTGGCCGGCGCGGCGACCGGCGCGGCCGGCGCGATCGCCGCCGGGGCGATCGCGGGCGGCGGCGTGGTGGTGGTCCCGGGCGCGACGGCCGCGGGGGGGGCCGGCGCGGCGGGCGCGGCGGGCGCGGTGGGCTGGGCCTCCGAGCGCCCGCCCGCGCCGAACCAGATCAGGCCGCCGAGCACGATCTCGATGACGAACAGCAGCGCCAGGGAGCGACGGCGCGTGGGGGCAGGCATGGGGGCCGCACCTTAGCGACGACCCCGGCGCGCGGGCAAGGCGGATCCGGCGCCGCCGGCCGTCGTCACCGTCCCGTCACCGGCCGGATCGGTCGCCAAAGCGATCGACAGACCGGTTCCCGGGCTCGTACTGTCGGGGCCTATGGCCGACTCTCCGATGCTGAGCCTGATCCGCACCTGGGCCGCCGTGGCCTGGGCCGACGGCAAGATCGCCGACGCCGAGGGCGAGGCCCTCAAGCGGCTGATCGACGGCGCCGAGCTGACCGCCGCCGATCGCGAGGCGGCCAACGCCATGCTGGCCGCGCCGGTGGACCTGGCCGACGGCGGCCTCGACGGCCTGTCGCCGGACTCGCGCCGCGGCATCTACAAGGCGGCGTGTCGGATGGCCGCGGTCGATCGCGAGGTCGCGGCCAGCGAGCGCGCGCTGCTGGTGCGGCTGCGCGACGCCCTGGGCATCACCGTCGACGACGCCCGCGAGATCGAGGCCACGATCCCCGGCGTGACCGCCAGCTGATGCGGCAGCGACGCCATGCGCCGGGCCACCTGGTCTGGCGGGGGGCGGTGGCGGCGGTGTCGGATCTGCTGATGTTGACGGGCGTCTACCCGTTCGTGCCGCACGCCGGCATGGCGTGGTCGCGCTGGCGCAAGGAGCGGCCGTCGCCGCCGGGCCAGCTGCGCGCGGCGGTGCGCGAGTGGGGCGCCGCGGTGGCGCTGTCGGCGGCGCGCCCGCTGGGCTTCTTGCCGATGCCCGGTGAGCGCACCCGCGGCCCGCGGCCGATCGTGCTGGTCCACGGCTACGCGATGAACCGCGCCAACTTCGTGGTGCTGGCGCGGCGGCTGGCGGCCGCCGGGCTGGGCCCGATCTACGGCTTCGAGTACTGGACGCTGGGCAAGACCAGCTCCGCCGCGCGCCGGCTAGGCGCGTACGTGGACGAGGTGCTCGCGACCACCGGCGCCGCCGCGGTCGACGTGATCGGGCACTCCATGGGCGGCGTGGTCGGGCGCTACTACGTCACGCTGGGCGCCGGCGACGGCAAGATCGCCAACCTGATCACGATCGGCTCGCCCCACAGCGGCACCGACGTCAGCGCCATCGGCTTCGGCGCTCCGACCAAGGAGCTGTTCCTCAACTCGACCCTGATCCAGCGCCTCGACGCCGCGCCGCGGCCGCGCCGCACCCGCCTCACCGTCATCTGGTCGCGCTCCGACGCGCTGGTCCCCGGCGCCCGCCACGCCCGCATCGAGGGCGTCGACGAGGTCCTCTACGACGACCTCGGCCACCTGTCGCTCCTGACCGATCGCCGGGTGGCGGGCGAGGTGATCGCGCGGCTTGGGCGGTAGCGCTGGCCGCGCCCCCATCCGCCGCGCCGGCGGGCCGTCGGGGTAGCGCTGCGCCAGCGCCAGGTTGGCGGCGTTGAGCGCGGCGTCGAAGCGGCCGAACAGCCGCTTGGTGGCCGCGACCAGGCCGGGCGCGCCGTGGCGCTTGAGGTACGCGGCCTCGACTGCGGTGCCGCCCAGGAGCCACGTGCACAGCTCGTCGAGCACGGTCTGGTGGGTCCAGCGCGGGCGCTTGTCGGTGGCGGGCGGCGGCGGGGGCGGCGGCGCGGGCGCGGGCGGCGGCGCGGGGGCGCGGTCGTCGTCGTTCGCGTCGTGCGCCGCGAGCTCGCCGGCGGCGGCGCGGCGGTCGAGCTCGGCGGCCAGCGTGATCGCCACCAGCTCGTGGGCCAGCGCGGTCAGGTCGACGGTGAACTGGTGGATGGCGCGCTCGAGCGCCGCGTGGGGATCGTCGTCGGTCATGCCGGGGTGCCGAACAGCGTGGCCTGGGTGGAGCGGGTGATCGTGACGTCGACGAAGCCGCCGACCTCGCCGACGCCCGCGGGCAAGATGACGGTCTTCCAGTCGTCGGTGCGGCCGGCCAGCTCGGCGGGGTTGCGCTTGCTGGGGCCGTGGACCAGCACCCGCGCGGCGCGGCCGACCTGCGCCGCGAACACCTCGGCCGAGATGCGGTCCTGCAGCGCGACGATCTCGGTCAGCCGGCGCTGCTTGACCGCCGGCGCGACGTCGTCGGGCAGCTTCTTGGCGGCGTAGGTCAGGTCGCGCTCGGAGTACGCGAACATGAACGCGCTGTCGAACCGCACCGCGCGCATCAGGTCGAGCGTGGCCGCGTGGTCGGCGTCGGTCTCGCCGCTGAACCCCGACAGGATGTCGGTCGACAGCGCGATCGTCGGCACCGCCGCCCGCAGCCGGCCGACGATCGCCAGGTACTCGGCGACGGTGTAGCCGCGCCGCATCCGCGCCAGCACCGCGTCGGCGCCCGACTGCACCGGCAGGTGGACGTACTTGCCGATCTTGGGCTCCTCGGCGATCGCCGCGATCACGTCGTCGGTGAAG
Source organism: Myxococcales bacterium (assembly GCA_016707895.1). Classification (GTDB taxonomy): domain Bacteria; phylum Myxococcota_A; class Polyangia; order Haliangiales; family Haliangiaceae; genus UBA2376. The sequence continues at coordinate 202,272 of JADJGV010000014.1, forward strand.
TCGACCGGGTAGGGCGATGTGAAGCGGATGCGCTCGAGCCCGTCGACCCGCGCCACCGCCCGCAGGAGCTGGGCGAACGTCGAGTCCTCCCACGCGTAGGAGTTGACGGTCTGGCCGAGCAGCGTCACCTCCTTGTAGCCGCGCTCGACCAGCGCCCGCACCTGGCGCAGCACCTCGCGCGGCGCGGTGCCGCGCTCGCGGCCGCGGGTGAAGGGCACCACGCAGAACGTGCAGAACTTGTCGCAGCCGCGCTGGATCGTGACGAAGCCCGAGACGCCGTCGCCGGCGTCGGCGCCGTCGAGGCCCTCGTAGGTCTCGTCCTTGTCGAGCTTGACGTCGACCACCGCGCCGCCGCCGCCGCCGCCGCGCCGCTGCCGCGCCTCGGCCAGCAGCTCGGGCAGCCGCCGGTAGCTGTCAGGGCCGGCGATCACGTCGACCGGCGCCAGGTCGGCCAGCCCGTCCTTGAGGTGCTCGGCCATGCAGCCGACGATCGAGATCACCAGGTCGGGGCGCTGGCGCTGCAGCGCGCCCAGCTCGTGGGCGCGGTTGACGACCTTGGTCTCGGCCTTCTCGCGCACCGCGCAGGTGTTGACCACCACCACGTCGGCGTCCTCGGGCCGGGTCACCGCGGCGTAGCCGGCGCCGGCCAGCACGCCGAGCAACAGCTCGGAGTCGGCGACGTTCATCTGGCAGCCGTGGGTCTCCACGTAGACCCGCGGGCCGGTCGGCGCCGCCGCGGGGGACGCCGCGCGGCGCGCCCGGATCTGGACGAGCTGGGTGGTCACGACCTGCTCTCGGTACCACGCCCGCCCGCGGGACGCTACGCTCCCAGCCGATGCTGCGCGCCCTCGCTTCGCTGGTGATCGCCGTCGCCGCGGTGCTCGCCGGCGCGGCGGTGGCAGGCAACCTGGGCGCGGTGTTCGCGCTGGCGCTGGTGCTGTTCGTGGCGCTCGCGGTGCGGCTCCTGTTCGCGCGGTTCGCCCACGCGATGTTCCGCGCCGGCCGGATGCTCGAGGCCCGCCGCTACTACCGGGTGCTGGCGGTGGCGGCGTGGCGGCGCGGGCGGCGGGCGGCGGCGCGGGTGTCGATCGCGGCCACCTACCTCGGCGACGCCGACTACCCGCGCGGCGCCGCGGCGCTGGCGACGATCGATCCCGGCCAGCTCGACGCCACCACCCGCGCCGGCTGGCTCAACAACCGCGCCTACGCCGCGCTGCGCGGCGGCGCCACCGGGGCGGCGGCACGGGCGGCGCTGGCCGACGCGCGGGCGGCGCTGGCGCTGGTCGCCGACGTGCCGGCGGTGCTGCACACCGAGGCGCTGGCGCTGGCCGCGTGCGGCGAGGACGACGCGGCGATCGCGGCCTGGGAGGCGTTGTGGGAGCGCGGCGGCCTGTCGCCGCGCCTCGACGCCGAGCGCTGCGACGATCTCGCCGCGGCCTGGGAGCGCCGGGGCGAGCTCGCCTACGCCGCCGACTACCGCCGCCGCGCGGCCGCCGCGGTGCCGCGGGCGCCCTGGCGCGGCGCCGCGCCGGGGTCACCGCCAGTCGGGGCCGAGCTCGGCGTGGAGGATGTCGGCGCATAGCGCGACGCACTCGTTGCAGATCGCGACCGTCGGCGTGCCCAGCAGCTTCTTCACCTGATCGCCGGGCTTGCCGCACCAGCTGCAGCCCGCGACCGTCGGCGCCGAGGTCGCGGCGGGCTCGTCGAGCAGCGCCTCGGTCGGCACCCGGAACTCGCCGGTCATGCGGACCGGGCCGACGCCCAGCCGATCGCGACACGATCCGCACACCAGGATCAGCTCGCCGCCCGCGAGCGCGCCGGTGCACACCGGACAGGATGCCGACATCGGCCGCAGTGTATCAGCCGCGGGCCGGCAGGCGCAGCGTGAAGGTCGTCCGGCCGGGCACGCTCTCGACGTCCAGCGTCCCGCCGTGCTCGGCGACGATCGCGTGGCTGGTGGCCAGCCCCAGCCCGGTGCCCTTGTGCTTGGTGGTGTAGAACGGGTCGAAGATGTGGGCCAGGCGGTCGGGTGGGACGCCGGGGCCGTCGTCGACCACCGCCAGCGTGACGCCGCGGTCGTCGCGGGCGCCGCGCAGCGTGACGTGGCCGCCGCCGCTCGCCGCGGCTTCGCAGGCGTTGCGGGCCAGGTTCCACAGCACCTGCCGCAGCTGTGCGGCGTCGCCGGTGACCGGCAGCGCGCGGTCGCCGTCGATCGCGACCGCGACCGGCCCCCAGGTGCGGTCCTGGCGCAGCACCGCGACGACGTCGTCAGCCACCACCGCGAGGTCGAACTCGACCACCGCCCGCGGCCGCGGGTTGGCGTACTCGAGCAGGTCGGTGATCAGCCCGTTGAGGCGCTCGATCTCGCGCAGCACGATCGCCATCAGCGCGCGATCGTCGTCGGAGGTCGGCGCCGACTGGCTGAGCAGCTCGATCGACCCCGAGATCGACGCCAGCGGGTTGCGGATCTCGTGGGCGATGCCGGCGGCGAGCTGGCCGACGGTGGCCAGCCGCTCGCTGCGGCGGGCGATCGTCTCGAGCCGGCGCAGCTCGGTCAGGTCCTGGAAGTTGATCACCCGGCCGATCACGTGATCGCGGTCGTCGAACAGCGGCGACACCGAGATGCCGACGGTGCGCGGCGGCGCGCCGGGCAACGTCAGGTCGGCGCGCCGCACCGTGCCGGTCGCCCCGAGCCCGGCCAGCCGCGCGGACAGCCCCGGCAGCACGGTCTCGAGCGGCTCGCCGATCGCGCCGGTCGCCACCGGCCCCAGGATCTCGGCGCCGGTCTGGTTGATCGTCAGCACCCGATCGTCGGGGCCGACCGTGACCAGCCCGCTCGACAGCGAGCGCACGATGTCGCGGTTGAGCGCGACCAGGTCGGCGGTGACCTGGCGCTGCGATACCAGCGACGCCTGGGAGCGCTCGAGCTCGCCGACGAACAGCGCCGCCAGCACGCCGACCGCGATCAGCGCGCCGACGCCGCGGCTGATCGCCAGCGCCAGCTCGCGGCCGCTCTGGGTCCACGGCGCCACCTGCGGGATCGTCGGCAGGGGCAGGAGCCGCGCCCACGCCGCGACCCCGACCGCGATGGTCATCGCGATCGCCACCGCGACCACGGTCCACGCGCCGCGGCGGGTGGTCACCGCGCCGGCCCCGACCACCGACAGCGCGTAGAAGAACGTGTACGCGCTCTGGGCGCCGCCGGTGACGTAGGTCAGCGCCGTGGTGATGGCCAGGTCGCCGGCGAGCTGCGGCCACACCAGCCGGGTCGGCGCCAGGCCGCGCCGCAGCAGCACCGCGAACGCGATCGTCGCCGCGTAGGTCGCCACCACCACGCCGAGCAAGAACCGCTCGGCCGGCGCCGCCATCGTCGCGCCCTGGCCCGAGCCCAGCCACAACGACAGCCCGAGCACGGCGCTGATCACCAGCGTCCGCACCAGCATCAGCCAGGTCAGGCGGCGCGCCAGCGCGGCCGCCGCGATCGACGCGGCGTCGATCGGGACGTCGCCGCGGGTCGCCGGGCTCACTTTTGGACGTTGCCGGCCAGCTCGAACACCGGCAGGTACATCGCGATGATCAGGCCGCCGACCACGACGCCGAGGAACGCCATCATGATCGGCTCGATCAGCGCGGTCATGCCGGCCACGGCGACGTCGACCTCGTCCTCGTAGAAGTCGGCGATCTTCTGCAGCATCTGGTCCATCGCGCCGGTCTGCTCGCCGACGCCGATCATCTGGGTCACCATGCTGGGGAACACGCCGGTCTCGCCCAGCGGGCCGGCCATGTCCTGGCCCTCCGAGATCTTGGCGCGGGTGTGCTGGATCGCGCCGGCCACGACGACGTTGCCCGAGGTCTTGGCGCAGATGTCGAGCGCGTCGAGGATGGGCACGCCCGAGGTCAGCAGCGTGCCCAGCGTGCGGGTGAAGCGGGCGACGATGATCTTGCGCATCACCGGGCCCATGACCGGCGCCCGCAGGATGACGCGATCGAGCACCTGGCGGCCGCGCGCGGTGCGCACGCCCAGCGTGATCAGCGTGGCCAGGCCGACGACGATCAGCAGCCACAGCCACCACATGTTGATGAACGAGTTCGAGATCCCGATGACGACCTGGGTCGGCTTCGGCAGCTTGGCGCCTTCGAAGTTCTTGTACATCGCCTCGAAGGTCGGGATGACCTTGCCCAGCATCACCGCGATGACGCCGATCGCCACCACCAAGATCGCGACCGGGTAGATGAGCGCGCTCTTGAGCTGGCGCTTCAGCTTGACCGCCTTCTCGATGTACTGCGCCAGGCGGTTGAGGATCGTGTCGAGGATGCCGCCGACCTCGCCGGCGCCGACCAGGTTGACGTACAGCTCGTCGAAGATCTTGGGGTGCTTGCGCAGCGCGTCCGAGAACGACGAGCCCTGCTCGACCGCCGACTTCACCTGGAACAGCTTGGTCTGGAAGATCTGGTTCTCGCACTGGTTGGCGAGGATGTCGATGCACTGCACCAGCGGCAGGCCGGCGTCGATCATCGTCGCCAGCTGGCGCGTGAAGATCTGCAGCTCCTTCGGCGTCACCGGTGAGCCGATCGAGATCTGGATGCCCGCCGACTGCTTCTTGATCTTGCGCGGCGTCAGCTGGTCGGCGCGCAGCCGGTTCTGCACGGCGGCCTCGTCGGCCGCCTCGACGACGCCGCGGCGGACCTCGCCGGAGCGGGTGGTCGCTTCCCACTGGAACTTCGGCATCAGTCCACCTCCCGGGCGCGGCGCTGGCCGGGGCTCGAGCCGCCGCCCGGCAAGAGCGAGCCGCCGCTGGCGATCAGGTTCTTCAGCTCGTCGACGTCGCCCGAGCGCGACATCGCGTCCTCGAGCGTGATCAGCCGGCGCAGGAACAGGTCACACAGCGACTGGTTGAGCGTCTGCATGCCGTGTTTGGACTGGCCGATCTGCATCTGCGAGTAGATCTGGTGCAGCTTGTCCTCGCGGATCAGGTTGCGGATGGCCTGGGTCGGGATCATCACCTCGGAGGCCAGCACCTGCCCCGACCCCGAGGCGCGCGGGATCAGCGTCTGGCTGATCACGCCCTCGAGCACGAACGACAGCACCTGGCGGATCTGCGACTGCTGGTGGGCCGGGAACACGTCGACGATGCGGTTGATGCTGCCGATCGCGCTGGTGGTGTGCAGCGTCGCCAGGCACAGGTGGCCGGTCTCGGCGATGGTCAGCGCCGCCTCGATCGTCTCGAGGTCGCGCATCTCGCCGACCAGCACCACGTCGGGGTCCTGGCGCAGGATGTGGCGCAGCGCCTTGCCGAAGCTGTGGGTGTCGGCGCCGACCTCGCGCTGGTTGACGAGGCTGCTCTTGTGCGGGTGCAGGAACTCGATCGGATCCTCGATCGTGATGATGTGGGCGCGGTGCCGGGTGTTGATCCGGTCGACCATCGACGCCAGCGTCGTCGACTTGCCCGAGCCGGTGGTGCCGGTCACCAGCACCAGGCCGCGCGGGCGCTCGCACATGTCGGCGACCGTCTTGGGCAGGCCCAGCTCCTCGAGCGGCAGGATCGTGAACGGCACCAGGCGGAACGCGCCGGCCACCGCGCCGCGCTGCATGAACAGGTTGGCGCGGAACCGGGCCAGGCCCTTCACGCCGAACGAGAAGTCGAGCTCCTGCGCCTCCTCGAACGCCATCTTCTGGGCGTCGGTCAGGACCGAGTAGCACAGCTGCTTGGTGTCGACCGGGGTCAGGGCCTCGACCCGCAGCGGCACCAGCTCGCCGTCGATGCGCAGCTGCGGCGGCGAGCCGGTCGTCAGGTGCAGGTCGGACGCGCCCTTGTCGAGCATGACCTTCAGGAGCTGGTGCAGGCTGGGAGGGGGCATCGTCGGTTCCGATGATCGCAGAGGCGGAGCAAGAACTGGGGGGGGGGGGGGGGGGGGGGGGGGGGGGGGGGGGGGGGGGGGGGGGGGGGGGGGGGGGGGGGGGGGGGGGGGGGCGGCGCCCCGGGGGACTCAGTCGTCGACCGTGGTGCGCAGGATCTCCTCGGGCGTCGTGACGCCCTCGAGGATCTTCTGGATGCCGGCCATGCGCAGGGAGGCGAAGCCCTCCTTGATCATCTGGGTCTTGAGCTCGGCGGCCGACGCGCCCTGCAGCACCAGCTCGCGCAGCCCGTCGACGAACGGCATCACCTCGTACAGCGCGACGCGGCCCTTGTAGCCGGTGTTGTTGCAGGTGCCGCAGCCGCGGCCCTGCATGATCGTGCCCTTGCGGATCTGCTCGTCGGACATGCCCAGCTTCTGCAGGGCCTCGCCGTGCTTCTCGGCCGGGACCTTGCAATCGGCGCAGATGCGCCGCGCGAGGCGCTGGGCGATCACCAGGTTGACCGACGCGGTCACGAGGAACGGCTCGACGCCCATGTTGAGGAGGCGCATCACGGTCGAGGGCGCGTCGTTGGTGTGCAAGGTCGACAGCACGAGGTGGCCGGTGAGCGCGGCCTTGACCGCGATCTCCGCGGTCTCGAAGTCGCGGATCTCGCCGACCATGATGATGTTCGGGTCCTGGCGCAGGAACGAGCGCAGCGCGGTCGCGAAGTTCAGGCCGATGTCGTCGTGCATCTGCACCTGGTTGATGCCAGCCAGGTTGAACTCGACGGGATCCTCGGCGGTCGAGATGTTGCGGTCGACGGTGTTGAGCTCGGACAGCGCCGAGTACAGCGTCGTGGTCTTGCCCGAGCCGGTGGGCCCGGTGACCAGCACCATGCCGTACGGCTTCTTGATCGACTTCTTGAAGTCGTCGAGGGGCCGCTGCTCGAATCCCAGCTTGGTCATGTCGAGCTGGAGGTTGCCCTTGTCGAGGAGCCGCATGACGATCTTCTCGCCGAACAAGGTCGGCAAGATGCTCACGCGGAAGTCCATCTCGCGGTTGGTGCCGATCTTCAGCTTGATGCGGCCGTCCTGCGGCAGCCGGCGCTCGGCGATGTCGAGCGACGCCATGATCTTGAGGCGGCTGGTCATGGCGTTCCGCAGCTTGAGCGGCGGCCGCATCTCCTCCTGGAGGATGCCGTCGATGCGGAACCGCACGCGGAAGTACTTCTCGTACGGCTCGACGTGGATGTCCGACGCCTTCTTCTTGATCGCCGACAGCAAGATCGCGTTGCACAGCTTGACCACCGGCGCCTCGCCGGCCTGGTTCTCCAGATCGACAACGTTGACCGCGTCGTCGGAGGTGGAGGCGAAGTCGACGTTCTCGACGTCGATGTCGCCGATCATCGCGTCGAGGTCGGGGCCCTTGTCGTAGTAGCGCGCCAGCGCGGTCTCGATGGCGGCGTCGGACGCCACCACCGGATCGATGTTGTACTGGGTGAGGAACTTCAGCTCGTCGATCGCGTAGATGTTCGACGGGTCGGCCATCGCCACGATCAGCGTCGGGCCCTGGCGCCGCACCGGGATGACCTGGTGCTTCTCGCAGATGTCCTTGGGGATGAGCTTGAGGACGTTGGGATCGATCTCGATCTCGGACAGGTTGATCGCCGGCAGGCTGTACTGCCGGGCGACCATCTGGGTCAGGACGTTGTCCGGGACCATCCCCATCTTGGCGAGGGTGGCGCCCAGCCGCTTGCCGGTCCGCTTCGCCTCGTCCTGGGCCTGCTGTAGCTGCTGGAGCGACAGCACCTTCTCCCGGACTAGCAGCTCACCGATGCGGCTCATGCGCGAGGTAACTCCTTGAGGCGACGCGAGGTTGGCTCGCGATCACCCTGATGAGCGTAGCTGGCTCGGTGATCCTCCGTCAAACCGACTGGGGGTGCGATCGGGGTACGGGCGCACGTGCGGTCATGTAGGCGACCGTGACCCCGGTACGGTCCATGCGCGTCCAGCCCCATCGTTCACGGCGGGTCGCACGTCTAAAAGTTGCCCGCGCTCGATCGGCGGCGCCACGGTCGATACACAGATCAGCCCAGGAGCCCACCATGAGCAACCGCGAAGCGAAAGAGCTGGCCTTCCTCCGTCATCGGCTGCGCGAGCACCTGCTGGCCCAGGACGCCAACGGCGCCGCCGAGCCGCTCCTGCGCCTCAACGAGGTCGCCGCCGGCGATCAGGAGCTCCGGGCCGAGTACGCGCGCTGGGCGTTCCGCTTCGAGCTCCTCGCCGCCTGACCCGCCGGCTCCTGGTTGCGGCCGGCGGCGCCTCGACCTCGGCGCGCGCCTGGGGTGGTGCCGCCGCGACCTCACCTCCAGCCGGAGGCGGCGCCCCCGCGTCGCCATCTCCCACGTGGGACGGCGGCGACCCGTACGGCCGCCCGTCGGCGTGCGTGATCCGCAGCTTGGCGGGCGCGGTCCCATCGATCCGCAGCCGGCCGTCGTGCGCGGCCTTGTGGTGCGCCGAGCACATCACCGCCAGCTTGGTCGGCGTGTGCTTGCCGCCCTGCGCTCGCGGCACGATGTGGTGCACGTCGACGTACCGCGCGTTGCGGCACCCCGGCACGACGCACCGCCCGCGATCCCGCCGCAGCACGGTGCGCCGGGTCCGCGGCGGGATCGTCTTGGTCACCCGCGCGGGCTTGTCGCCGTCGACCCGCCCGAGCAGCTCCGCGTCGCACGACGCCTGCGCCAGCTCGGTCTCGCTGATCTCGATCGTGTGCCCGGCGACGTCCTGCCACGCGCGCATGCAGTCGGTGCACCGCGTGAGCGCGATCTGATACATGGGGCCGGACGCCGCCGCGGCGTCTCCCTCGTGCGACGCCGCCGCGGCACCTTCCACGTGGGAGCCGGCGCCGGCCAGCTGGCCATCGCACAAGGTCGCGAGCAGGTCGCCGTCGGTGAGCGGGTGCCCGCACGCCGCCTCCAGCGCGCGCCGCGCCGCGGTGAACTTGCCCAGCACCGCCGCCGGCAGCAGCAGCCGCAGCTCGTGCAGCCGCGCGGCGGGGTCGGGCGGATCGTCCGGCGAGTCGCCCCGCCGCCGTCCGGTGACCATCTCCTCGATCTCCCGCACGGTGTGCTTGGCCGCCGCCGTCAGCCACGCCGCCTCGGTGTCGACGGTCGCGACCCGGGTCAGCTCCCTCGCCGCGCTGTACGCGACGTCGCCGGCGGTCATCGCCGCGCGCAGCTTCGGCAAGGCGGCGAGCGCGTCGGCCACCCGCAGCCGCTCGCGCGCTGGCCCCGGCGCGTAGCCCAGCACGCGCTCGACGTACTCGAAGAACGACGCGAAGCCGAACTCGCGATGGACGCCCAGCGCCCGCGCGCGCCGCAGCCACGCGGCCTCCTCGACGTCGAGCGCCGCCCGCCGCCGCGCCAGCCTGCGCAACGTCCGGTCGACCTCGCGCCAGTCGTCCACGCCGATCGCCGGCCCCGCCGCCGCTGCCGCCGCCGCCGCGTCGCCCACCTTCTCTCCGCCCGCTGCACCGTCCACCATGCCCAGCCCCCAAGCAACCCGCACGCCAGCCGCAACACCGCGACACCTGGCGTCGCCTGTCCGAATCTCGGACAAAACGGCCGGATTCCGTCCGGTTTCGTCCGGCTTTCCGGCCATCCCCGGACAGTGGCGGATATCCGGCCCCGGACACCCGCCAGCCCTCGCCGCCCGCCGCTCGCCGCCCCGCGACGCCGCCCGCCACGCGACGGGGCGCCCTAGATCGTGTGCATCACGGACAGGGCAGCGGGTCGGTGCAGGTCTTGATCGTGATGTTGTAGTTGTTCTCGGTGTCGTCGGCCGAGCGCACGCGGATGAAGTAGTCGCCGACCGCGAGGCGGTTCGACAGCTCGATCTTCACCTGCTGCGGCGAGCCGTCGACCGGCGCGCCGGTGGTGATGGTCGTGCCGTTGGTGTTGAGCAGCTCGACCACCAGCGAAGCGCGGCTGGACAGCCCCACCACCGTGGCCTCGAGGTTGGTGCCGGCGGCGTTGACCCCGAAGCGGAAGTGGTCGGTGTCGGTCGCCGGGCAGATGGCGAGCCCGAACAGCGCGTAGTCGGGGCGGGCGTTCGGGATCGGCGTGATGTACGCGTTGTTCGGCATGTCGTTCGGCTCGAGCGACCGATCGTTCTCGCACGTGAACGCGGGCGCGTCGATGGTCGCGCCGGTGCCGGTCTTCTCGCAGACGTCGATGTCGGTGTTGCACGTGTAGCCGTCGGGGCACACGTTGGTGTCACCGCCGCACTCGAACGGCGTCGGGCCGAGGTCGGGGTCGTAGGGATCGCAGCCGGCGGCGAGGGCCAGCGCGGCGAGCGGAGCGAGCAGGGGGGCGAAGCGGGTCATGGCGTGCCTCGGGCGAGCAGACATCAGAAACGCACCATCGCGGCGCCGCCGACGGTGTCGGCGTCGACCATCGGAGCGGCGACGAGCGAGTCGAGGCCGGTCCTGGTCGACGCGGTGGTGGAGGCGCGCTTGTCGCCCCGGGCGATCTCCTTGTACCAGAGGTAGCCCGCGAGGCCGGTGAAGGCCACGCCGACGCCGAAGCTGATCTTCGACACAAGCTCGTTGCGCTCGCCGGCGGTCTGGATCGCCTGCCGCTCGGCGTTGAACGAGCGGCACGGCTTGGGCACGCCGTCGCCGCACCGGCTGGAGCTGTTGGACAGGGCGGCCTCCGACTCGAGCGAGGCCGACATGTCCGCGGCCAGTAGGTAGAAGGTCAGCGACACGCCGAGCATGCCGACCGCGCCGCCGGTGGCGATCCACTTGGCGCGCTTGAACTTGGTGGAGCCGGCGTCGAGATAGCCGCCCGGCACGTACGACGAACCGCCGCCACCACCGCCACCGCCACCACCGCCGCCGTTGTCGTCGACCCAGTCGCGGTCGTCGGTCAGGTCGGGGTAGTAGCGCGGGCGCGCCTTGGGATCGATGTAGACGATGTTCGGGCTGGCCGGCCGGCCGACGCGGGTGATCATCTCACCCTGGGCGTTGCGGACCTCGAGGTAGTACTGGACCGAGCTGCCCGCCATCACCTTGGCCGGGATGCGGCCCACCAGCTCGTTGTAGCGCGGCTTCATCTGCACCGACGTGAACTTCGCGTCGCCGCCGCCGCGGTAGAACATCGTGACGATCCAGCCGGCCTCTTCCGGGCTGAACGCGGTCAGATCGAGCGGGCGGCCCGGGGGCGCGTCCTCGATGATCTGGTGCTGGAAGTCGTCGGCGGTGTAGGCGCTCGGCGGCTTGGGGTTGCGCGGCGGCTTCTTGCCGCCGTCGTCGGGCGGCGGGGTGACGTTGCCACCGTCGGGCGGCGGCTTGGTGCCGCCGTCGGGCGGGGTGCCGCCGTCGGGCTCCTTGCCGAGCTCCTTGGCCAGCGCCTTCTCGCGCGTGACCGCCTCGGGACGCTGGGCGGCGTCGGCCGGCGCGTCGGCGAGGAACTTGGCGTAGTAGAAGTGCGCGAGGTCCTTCTGGCCGAGCTGGTCGAACGTGAAGGCCACGTTGTAGAGCAGTAGCGGGTTGCGCGACAGCCGGTACGACTCCTTGAACTTCTCGACCGCGAGGTCGAACTTCTTGGCGTCGAACAGCGTCTTGCCCTCGATGAAGGCGGCCTTGGCCTGCTCGAGCTGCGCCGGGGTGGGCGGCGCGGGTTCAGCCGGCTTGTCGCCGGGCTGCGCGTGCGCCGGTGCAGGCACGGTCACGAGGGCGACCGCGACGAGCGCGAAGGAGAGAAACCGACCGATGAGCGTCACAGGGCCTCCGGGCGAACGAGCGCTCCGCTCTTAACACAGGGCGGACGCCGGCCACTGACAGATGTGGCGGAAATTCTCGCGAGTCGGGTGCCCTCTCGCGTTTCGGGGTGGGGGGAGGGGCTTTCGAAGGCCCCTCTCCATATCACTGCGCGAACGGGTCGACGATGCCGCCGGCCGCCGGCTTCTTGGGCTTCTTCTCGACGGGCTTCTTCTCGGCCGGCTTCTTCGCGGCCGGCGCGGCGCCGCCCGCCGCGAACGGGTCGACGATACCAGCGGGCTTGGTGCCAGCGGGCTTGGTGCCAGCAGGCTTGGTCGCCGCGGGCTTGGTCGCCGCGGGCTTGGTCGCCGCGGGCTTGGTCGCCGCGGGCTTGGTCGCCGCGGGCTTGGTCGGGGTCGGCGGCGCGACGACGACCGGCGGGGGCTCGACGGCGACCGGCGGGGGCTCGACGGCGACCGGCGGGGGCTCGACGGCGGTGGGCGGCGCCGCGACGGCGGTCGGCGGGGGCTCGACGGCGGTCGGCGGGGGCTCGACGGCGGTCGGCGGGGCCGCAACGGTCGGGGCCGGCACGACCTCCGGGTTGGCGGCGGCCGGCACCGGCGTCACGGTGGGCGCGGCGGCCGGGGTGACCGTCGGCGCCGGGGCCGGCGTCACGGTCGGGGCAGGCGCCGCGGCGGCGGGCGCCGGGGGCGGGGGCTGGGCGGGCTTGGCGCCGCCACCGCCGAACAGCTTGAGCCCGATCAGCACCGCGGCGATACCGCCTCCGAAGGCGCCCGCGACCGCGCCCATCGGCACGCCCTTGGCTTCCTTGGCCGGCGCGACCTCGTCGCGATCGACCGCGGCGACGGCGCGGGGCGCGGGCGTCACGCCCAGCCCGGCCTCGAGCTTGTCGAGATCGGCCGACGAGACGGTCAGGCCGGCGGCGGCGGCGCGGGCGGCCGCGATCGCCTTGGTGGCCTTGGCCTCGGCGAGGCGAGCGCGCTCGTCGGCCTCGGCGAGCTCGCGGTCGCTGGCGGCGCGGCTGGGCGCCGGCGCGGGCGTCGCGGCGACCGCGACCTTGGCGTCAGCGGCCTTGGCCTCGGCGGCGCGGGCCTTGTCTTCGGCGGTGCGGGCCTTGGCCTCGGCGGCCTTGGCCTTGTCGTCGGCTGCGGCCAGCTTGGCCTCGAGGTCGCTGACGGTCGCCGACATGGCCTGGCTCGACGCCAGCACCGCGACCTTGGCCTCGAGCTCAGCGCGGCGCGCGGACACCTCGGCCAGCTCGGTCTCGAGGTCGCCGATGCGCTTCTCGAGGCGCGTCCGCTGGGCGTTGGCGTCGGCGCGCACCGCCTCCTCGGCCTGGCGGATCTTGGCCTCCTCGGCCGACTGGGCGTCGCGGGCGACGCGCTCACGCTCGGCGCGGGCCTGGGCCTCCCACGCGTCGACGTCCACCAGCGTGGAGTTGGCGCGGGCGATGAAATCTTCGAGCGACGACTCCACGGTCGGCAGCGCGACCGCCGCCTGCATCAGCGAGGAGCGCCGCTTGCCACGCGAGCCGTTGCTGGCGTGTCCGTTGGTTCCAAGCTTGTCGTCGGTGGTCGTGGCCATCGTTCCTCCGGGCCGTGGGGGCCGAGTCGTCGCGTGCAGGGCAGCGCTAAAATTGTAGCGCGATGGGCGGGAGAGATCAGGTGGGGATTCGTCGCGGGCCGCCGATCAGCGGATCACGCGGTCGGGCGCGGCCGTGGAGCGTTCACCTCGACCACGTCGAGCCCGTCGTGGAACTCGGCCGCGGCGCGCTCGACGATGTCCTCGGGCAGGTAGCCCAGCGCGACGACGATCGCGCCGAACCGACGGCGGCGGCCGTCGCTCCAGTGGGCGGCCAGGGCCGACAACCACTGCTCTTCCGACAGGAGCATCTGATCGCGCAGGAACTCCCCGAACCGCACGGTCTCGAGGACCGCCATCCGGGGGGTGGTGATGCGCATCGACCGGGAAGGTGAATGAGGGACCATGTAGGCTCCGAGTGGCGGGACTCTACGCGATCGAGCCACCGGTCTGTAAAGCCAAAACGTCGGCCGCAGCGCCGCGATCTGGTTGACACCGCCTTACTTGCGGCCCTTGGGCAGCGAGCGCCGGAACCGTGCCGGAGCCGAGGCCTGAACCGGAGCCGGAGCCGGAGCCGGAGGCGAGGCCGGAACCGGAGCCGGAACCGGAGCCGGAGCCTGAACCGGAACCGGAACCTGCTAGGATGCGCGCCCCATGCCTACCGCCCCTCCACCGCGCCGACCGCGCCGCCCGATGGGCGCCCCGATCGTGCGCCGGAACACCATCCGCGTCCCCCACGACGTGGCGCGTTATCTCCGCCTCGGGCACCCGTGGGTGTACCGCGAGGCGGTGGGATCGCGGCCGCTGCGCGACGCGCCGGGCGAGGTGGTCGAGGTGGTCGACGGCGACGGCGAGCTGGTCGGGCGCGGCCTGTTCGAGGGCGAGGGCAACATCGCGGTGCGGTTGTGGACCCGCGACGAGCAGCCGCTCGACGCCAAGCTGGTGATCGAGCGCGTCGAGCGCGCCATCGCGCTGCGCCAGCGGTTCTGCGACTTCGACAAGCTGGGCTGCCTGCGGCTGGTCAACGGCGAGTCCGACGGGCTGCCCGGCGTGGCGATCGAGCGCTACGGCGACTACCTGGTGGCGCAGCTGTTCTCGCCGGCGCTGGCCGCGGCCACCGGCCTGCGCGACGCGCTCTACGACACGCTGATGTCGACGCTCGGCAGCAAGTCGATCTACGAGCAGCGGCGCTACCGCTCGCTCGGCGGCGAGGCGCCGCGCCAGGCCGCGGCCGAGCTGGTGCGCGGCGCGGTGGCGCCCGTCGAGTTCGAGGTCGGCGAGGACGACATGCGGTTCGGCGTCGACGTGACCGCGCCGCTGTCGACCGGGCTGTTCGCCGACCTGCGCGAGGGCCGGCGCGCGGTGCGGGCCTACGCCCGCGATCGCCGCGTGCTCAACCTGTTCAGCTACACCGGCGCGATCTCGGTCTACGCCCAGGCCGGCGGCGCGCGCGAGGTGTGCGCGGTCGACGTCGCCGCCAAGTCGCACGCGCGCGCTCGCAAGAACTTCGCGGCCTCGGGCTTCGACGCCGAGCAGCCCGAGCACATCGTCGGCGACGCGCTCAAGGTGCTGGCCCGGTTCGCCGAGCGCGGCCGGCAGTTCGACCTGATCGCGCTCGATCCGCCGGCGTTCGCGTCGGCGGCGGCCCGCGGCGGCAAGCCGTGGAGCGCGATCAAGGACTACGGTGAGCTGGTCGCGGCGAGCCTGACGGTGCTGGCGCCGGGCGGCCTGCTGGCGGCGGCGTCGTCGACGCACAAGATCTCGGCCACCGAGTTCGACGCGGCGCTGGCCGAGGGCGCGCTCCTGGCCGGCACCCGGCTGACCATCCTCGAGCGGCGCGGCCTGCCGGTCGACTTCCCGGTCGCGCCGGGCTTCGCCGACGGCAACTACCTGAAGTTCGCCGTCGCCGTGCGCGATTGACCGATCGCGGCCACACTCGATCCATGTGGCCGTGGCGGCTCGCCCTGATCGCGCTCGGGGCGGGCGCGCTGGCCGCGGCGTGCGAGCGCGGTCGCGAGCCGCCCGCGGTCGATCGCGGGCTGATCGCGATCGCCGATCGACCGACCTTGCGCACCGACACGATCGGCGTCGATCGCTTCGCGTCGCAGGCGACGTTCGTGCTGGCCGACGCCCAGAACCTGGCCGACGTCGACGCCGAGGTGACGATCGGCGGCATCCTGGTCGACGCCGACGGCCGCGAGGTCGCGCCGCTGCGCCCCGAGTCGCTGCGCATCCCGGCCCACGGCCGGCGCACGTTCGCGCTGATCGATCGCGGGCGCGCGGCGCGGCCCACCGCGGTCGCGGCCCGGCTCGACGTGCGCGGCGCCCGCCAGCCGCGGTTCCCCGAGTCGGTGACGATCGGCGACGGCCACATCTACAAGGATGGCGACCGCGCGGTCGTCACCGGCATGGTCACCAACACCACCGATCGCGCGCTGGTCGCGATCGTGCTGGCCGGCTTCCACGACGCCAGCGGCGCGCCGATGACCCGCCCGTTCGCCGCCTTCGAGCTGGGCGCCGGCGCGTCGCGGCCGACCCGCTTCGTCGGCCCCGACGGCTCGCGCGCCGCCTACATCTTCGTCGGCGACGTGACCTTCTGCCCGCGCAGCGGCTGCGAGGTCACCCACGCCGCCCCCGCGTTCCCAGCCGCGCCGCCTAATTGAAGGTCGCGGTGACGGCGCGGGCGGCGGTCATCGACACCACGCACATCAGCGCGGTGCCCGAGCACACGCCGCCGCTCCAGCCGGCGAAGGTCGAGCCGACCGCGGGCGCGGCGGTGAGCGTGACCGACGTGTTGTAGACGTAGGTCTCGGTGCAGTCGGCGCCGCAGGTGATGCCGGGCGGCGCCGAGGTGACGGTGCCGCTGCCGGCGCCGGCGAGGGTGACGTCGAGCGCGAACGTCAGCGCGTTGAAGGTCGCGGTGACGGTGGTCGCCGCGGCCATCGTCACCACGCAGGTGCCGGTGCCGCTGCAGCCGCCGCCGGTCCAGCCGGCGAACGTCGCGCCGACCGCCGGCGCTGCCGACAGCGTGACCAGGGTGCCGGCGTTGTAGTCCTCGAGGCAGTCGGTGCCGCAGTTGACGCCCAGCGGCGCCGAGGTCACGGTGCCGGCGCCGGTGCCGTTCTTGACCACGTTGAGGCGGTAGACCGCGAGGTTGAAGGTCGCGGTCACGGTGGCGGCGGCGTTCATCGTCACGTTGCACGCGCCGGTGCCGGAGCAGCCGCCGCCGCTCCAGCCGGCGAACACGGTGTTGGCGTCGGGCACCGCGGTCAGCGCGACCACCGTCGCCGCCTGGTAGGCCTCGGTGCAGTCGACGCCGCAGTCGATGCCCGGCGGGTTCGACGACACGGTGCCGCTGCTCGAGCCGTTCTTGCTGACGGTCAGCAGGTACGAGTTGAGCGTGAAGTTGGCGCTGACCGCCGTCGCCGCCGTCATCGTGACGGTGCACGGCCCGGTGCCGCTGCAGCCGCCGCCGGTCCACCCGGTGAACGTCGACGTGGTGGCGCTGGCGTTGAGCGTGACCAGCGCGCCGTAGTCGAACCCGAACGTGCAGGTGGTGCCGCAGCTGACGCCGGCCGGCGTCGAGGTCACGGTGCCGGTGCCGGTGCCGGTGCGGGTGATGGTCAGGTTGTGCTTCACCAGGTTGAAGTTGGCGTTGACGGTCGCCGCCGCCGAGCCGATCGTCACGGTGCAGGCGCCGGTGCCGGTGCACCCGCCCGACCAGCCAGCGAACACCGCGTTGGGGCCGGCCACCGGCGTCAAGCTCACCGGGGTGGTGGCCAGGTAGACCTCGGTGCAGTCGACGCCGCAGTCGATGCCGGGCGGGTTCGACGTGACCGAGCCGGTGGCGTTGCCGCCGAGCGTGACCGTGAGCGGGTACGAGTTGAGCGTGAAGCCGGCGGTGACGCTGGCGGCCGCGGTCATCGTCACGGTGCACGGCGCGGTGCCGCTGCAGCCGCCGCCGGTCCACCCGGTGAACGCCGAGTTGGCCGCCGGCGCCGCGGTCAGCGTCACCATCGCGCCGTGGTCGTAGGTCCCGGTCTGGGTCGCGCAGGTGGCGTTGCAGTTGATGCCGGTCGGCGCCGAGGTGACGGTGCCGGTGCCGTTGCCGCTCTTGGTGAGGGTGAGGCCGTAGCGGTTGAGGTTGAACGCGGCGGTGATCGTGCCGGCCGCGGCGATCGTGACGGTGCAGGTGCCGGTGCCGGTGCAGCCGGTGCTCCACCCGGTGAAGGTGGTGTTGGCGTCGGGCACCGCGGTCAGCACCACCGGCGTGGTCGCCAGGTAGCTCTCGCTGCAGTCGACGCCGCAGTCGATGCCGGGCGGGTTGGAGCTGACGGTGCCGGTCGAGTTACCGATCTTGGCCACGCCCAGCGTGTACGAGTTGAGCGTGAAGGTCGCGGTGACCGCGGTGGCGGCGGTCAGCGTGGTCATGCACGGCCCGGTGCCGCTGCAGCCGCCGCCGCTCCAGCCGGCGAAGCTGGCGTTGGCGGCCGGCGCGGCGGTGAGCGTGACGGTGGTGCCGTGGTCGAACGCCGCGGCCTGGGTGGCGCAGGTGGCGTTGCAGTTGATGCCGGTCGGCGCCGAGGTGACGGTGCCGGTGCCGTTGCCGGCCTTGGTGACGGTGAGGTTGTAGCGGTTGGTGGTGAAGTTCGCGGTGACGGTGACCGCCGCGGCGATCGTGACCGAGCAGGCGCCGGTGCCCGAGCAGCCGGCGCCGCTCCAGCCGGCGAACGTGGTGTTGGCGTCGGGCACCGCGGTCAGCACCACCGGCGTGGTCGCGAGGTAGCTCTCGGTGCAGTCGACGCCGCAGTCGATGCCGGGCGGGTTCGAGGTGACGGTGCCGGTCGAGTTGCCGATCTTGGCGACGGTGAGCGTGTACGAGTTCAGCGCGAACCCGGCGCTGATCGTGCTGGCGCCGGCGATCGTCGTCATGCACGGCCCGGTGCCGGTGCAGCCGCCGCCGCTCCAGCCGGTGAAGGTCGAGGTGGCGCCCGCGGTGGCGGTGAGGATCACCGTCGCGCCGACGCTGAAGTTCGCGGTGCAGGTGGTGCCGCAGTTGATGCCGGTCGGGTTCGACGCGATCGTGCCGCTGCCCGAGCCGGTGCGGGTGATCGTCAGCGGGTAGGTGGCCAGGTTGAAGCGCGCCTGCACCGCCTTGGCGCCGTCGATGGTCAGGTTGCACAGCGCGGCGCCGGTGCAGTTGCCGCTCCAGCCGGCGAACACCGAGTCGGCGCCGGCGGTGGCGGTCAGCACCAGCGGCGTGCCGGCCAGGTAGGCCTCGGTGCAGTCGGTGCCGCAGTCGATGCCGGCCGGCATCGAGGTGACGGTGCCGACGCCGTTGCCGGCGGTGTTCATCGCGACCGTGACCGAGTAGCTGTTGGCCGCGAAGGTCGCGGTGACGGTCTGGATCGCGTCCATCGTGACCGTGCACTGCCCGGTGCCGGCGCAGCCGCCGCCGCTCCAGCCGGTGAACGTCGAGGTGGCGTTGCCCACGGCGGTCAGCACCACCGCGGTGCCGGCCAGGTAGTCCTCGGTGCAGTCGGTGCCGCAGTTGATGCCGGCCGGCAGCGAGGTGACGGTGCCGACGCCGGTGCCGGCCTTGATCACGGTCAGCCGGTTGCGCTGCACGCCGAAGGTGGCGGTGACGGTGAGGTTGTTGGAGACGGTCACGGTGCACGGGCCGGTGCCGGTGCACCCGCCGCCGGTCCAGCCGGTGAACGCCGACGCCGCGCCCGGCACCGGGGTCAGCACCACCATCGTGCCGGTGGCGTAGTCCTCGGTGCAGTCGGCGCCGCAGGCGATGCCGCCCGGCGCCGACGTCACGACGCCGGCGCCGGCGCCGGCGATCGCGGTGGTCAGCGTGTACGCCGTCTGATCGAAGGTCGCGGTGACGGTGATCGCGGTGGTCATCGTGACCGTGCACGGCGCGGTGCCGGCGCAGCCGCCGCCGCTCCAGCCCGAGAAGATCGAGCCGCCGGTGGCGGTCGCGGTCAGCGTGACGGTGGCGCCGGCCGCGTACGACTCCGAGCAGTCGGTGCCGCAGTTGATGCCGGCGGGGCTCGACGTGACCGTGCCGGTGCCACCGCCGGCGCGCAGCACGAACAGCGTCGTCGGCGTGGTCGCGAAGTTGGCGGTGACGGTGGTCGCGGCGCCGATCGACACCACGCACGGGCCGGTGCCGGCGCAGCCGCCGCCGCTCCAGCCGGCGAACGTCGAGCCGGGGTCGGCGACCGCGGTCAGCGCGACCAGCGAGGTCGCGGGGTAGGTCTCGGTGCAGTCGGCGCCGCAGTCGATGCCGGCCGGCGACGAGGTCACGGCGCCGCTGCCGGCGCCGCCCTTGGCGATCGTCAGCGGGTAGCTGTTGATCGTGAAGGTCGCGGTGACGGTGGCGGCGGCGTTCATCGTCACGACGCACGGCGCGGTGCCGGTGCAGGCGCCGGTCCAGCCGGTGAACGTCGACAGGCCGGTGGGCGCGGCCGACAGCGTGACCATCGTGCCCGCGGGGTAGCTCTGGCTGCAGTCGGCGCCGCAGTTGATCCCCGACGGCAGCGACGTGACCACGCCGGCGCCGGTGCCGGCGCGGGCGACGTTGAGCGGGTACTGCCGGGCGTCGAACTGCGCGTTGACCAGGATCGCGTTGTTGACGTTGACGGTGCACGGGCCGGTGCCGACGCAGCCGCCGCCGCTCCAGCCGGCGAACAGCGAGGTGGCGTCGGCCACCGCGGTCAGCGTGACCTGGGTGTTGCCGCTGTAGACCTGGTCGCAGTCGGTGCCGCAGTCGATGCCGGCCGGCGTCGAGGTCACGGTGCCGGTGCCGAACCCGGACCGGGTCACGACCAGCGTCTGATCCCGCGCGAACGCCGCGGTCAGGTTGACCGGCGCGGTGACGGTGAGCGTGCACGGGCCGGTGCCGCTGCAGCCGCCGCCGCTCCAGCCCAGGAAGCTCGAGCCGGCGTTGGTGGTCGGCGTCAGCGTGACCATCGTGCCGTGGCGGAAGGTCGAGGTGCAGGTGCCGGGGCAGTCGAGGCCGGCCGGCGCCGAGGCGATCCGCCCGGCGCCGTTGCCGCCCAGCGCGACCACCACCGGGTAGGTGGCGACGTCGAAGCCGGCCATCACCGTGGTGTCGGCGCTGATCGTGAACGTGCACGCGCCGGTGCCGGTGCAGGGCCCGGTCCAGCCGGTGAACGCCGAGTCCGAGGTCGGCGTGGCGATCAGCGCGACCAGCGACCCGACCGGGAAGCTGGCGGTGCAGGTGGCGCCGCAGTCGATGCCGGCCGGGCTCGACCGCACGCCGCCGGTGCCGGTGCCGCCGGCGACGATGGTCAGCGTCGCGGTGGGGCCGGGCGCGTCGATCGGCGCGTCGACGCCGGCGTCGGTGGTGCGGCCGTCGACCGCGGGGGCGTCGATCGAGGTGGCGGCTTCTTCGCCGCAGGCGGCGATGGCGAGCGCCAGCGCGAGGGCGAGCAGGGGGCGGATGGTCATGGCGGCTCCGGCGGCGAGGTGCGTGCGAGGGACGGGCGCGGCGAGCGCGCGCGGGGACGGAATCAGGCGCGGCGGCGGCGGCGGCGCACGGCCAGGGCCAGCGGCGCCAGCACCAGCAGCGCGCCGAGGTCGGGCGCGCCGCCAGCGGCGCAGCCGCCGCCGGCCACGCCGTAGCGATCGCCGTCGCAGCGATCGCCCGAGCCGTCGTTGTCGAGGTCTTCCTGGTCGGGGTCGGGCACGATCACGCAGTTGTCCGAGGTGTCGGGCACGCCGTCGCTGTCGCTGTCGTCGTCGCGGAAGTCGGGGGTGCCGTCGCCGTCGGTGTCGCGCGGCAGCTCGGCGCCGCCGCCCTCCTCGGCGTCGGGCACGCCGTCGCCGTCGGCGTCGGGGTCCTGGAAGTCGGGGATGCCGTCGACGTCGGTGTCGATCGGCGGGGTCTCGGCGGTGGCGTCGCCGGCCTCGTCATCGTCGCTGATGGTGTCGCCGTCGCTGTCGAGGTCGCGGTAGTCGGGCGTGCCGTCGCTGTCGGTGTCGATCGGCGGGGTCTCGGCGGTGGCGTCGCCGCTCTCGTCGTTGTCGAGGATGCCGTCGCCGTCGGCGTCGAGGTCGCGGAAGTCGGGGCTGCCGTCGCCGTCGGTGTCAACCGGGATCGGCACGACGCCGCTGTCGGGGGTGGACTCGGCGCTGGCCGGGATGCCGTTGACGCCGGGGGCGCCGTCGGCCAGGCCGTCGCGGTCGGCGTCGGTGCCGTGGCCGCTCTCGTCGACGTCGCTGATGCCGTCGCCGTCGGAGTCGAGGTCGTGGTGGTTGGGGACGCCGTCGCCGTCGGTGTCGAACAGCGCCGGCAGCGCATCGCAGGTGCCGTCGCTGGCGGCGTCGACGCAGGCGTTGGGCAGGCCGTCGCCGCGGTCGCTGGCGTCGGCGTAGTTGGGGATGCCGTCGCCGTCGAGGTCGCCGTCGGGATCGACCCCGACCGTGGTCTCGTCGTCGTCGGGGATGCCGTCGTTGTCGGCGTCGAGGTCGCCGGCGTCGCACACGCCGTCCGCCTCGAAGTCGACGCCGTCGTCGCCGGGGTCGCCGCCCGAGCCGTCGGCGCCGGTGTTGACGCAGTCGTCGCAGCCGTCGCCGTCGGCGTCGCGGCACGATCGGGCGTCGGCGGGATCGGCGTCGGCGGCGTCGGCCACGCCGTCGTTGTCGTTGTCGTCGTCGCCGGCGTCGCAGGCGCCGTCGCCGTCGGTGTCGGCGCCGTCGTTGGTCGGCGAGCCGCCGCTGCCGTCGGGGCCGGTGACCGCGCAGTCGTCGCAGCCGTCGGCGTCGGTGTCGTGGCAGACGAACGGGTCGAGCGAGTTGTCGTCGTCGGCGTTGGCGGTGCCGTCGTCGTCGCGGTCGGGATCGCCGGTGTCGCACTGGCCGTCGCCGTCGAAGTCGGCGCCGTCGCCGAACGGGTTGTCGAAGCCGCCGGCGCAGTCGTCGCAGGTGTCGGTGTCGAGATCGCGGCAGGCGGTGGGGTCCTCGGGGGCGGCGTCGTCGGTGTCGGGCACGCCGTCGCCGTCGGCGTCGAGCTCGACGCAGGTCAGCACGTCGTCGACGCCGGCCTCGAGGTTGTAGGCGAAGCGGAAGCCGACGGTCTGGCCGGCCGGGATGTCGACCCTGAACGCGATCGAGATCGCGTTGTCCTGGAACTCCTCGCCGGTCTGGCTGAGGCCTTCGGCGCCGTTCCAGACGTCGCGCGGCTCGCGGTTGGAGAACCCGCCGAAGGTCACCCGGGCCCGGCTGTCGCGGGCCACCAGCGAGATCGCGCTCTGGACGCCGCCGACGTCCTGGCTGGCGCGCACCACCGCCAGGTCGTTCACGCCGTCGGGCTGGTTGAGGATGACGTTGGTCGTGGTGTAGTCGCCGTGGCGGGTCTGGTCGTTGTCGGGGTCGACGTTGCGCATGAAGTAGACGTCGGTCAGGTCGTTGACCGTGACGTTGGTCAGGTACACGTCCATCAGGATGAAGACGCCGCCGTCGAGGATCGTGTAGTCCTGCTGGACGTCGACTGCGGCGCCGACCGGCGCCGACGACCGCCACGTGACCCGGGCGCCGCCGCGGTTGCCGCACAGGTTGGTGACGCACTCGGGCACGCCGATCGCGCCCGGCATGTCGAACAGCGGGCCGTCCTCGCGGTTGTTGTTGTACGCGGTGCCCGCGACCACCATCGCCCAGCCCTCCTCGGGCGAGCCCGGCGTGAAGAAGTCGCCGTGGTAGTCGGTCCAGTCGGTGCCCTCGGGATCGGCGACGAAGCCGATCTCGCCGGCGGCCTGGCCCGAGCGCGGGTGCCATCCGGCCGGGCACGCATCCTGGTCGGTGCCGAACGCGCCGTTGGCGTTGAGGCCGATCTCGACGAAGTTGCCGCGCAGGAACGCCGAGGTGCCGACCGGCGCGGTCTCGCACACCGTCGCGACGCAGGCCCGGCCGGCGAAGCGGCAGGTGTAGCCCGCCTCGATCCGGCACGCCGAGTTGCAGCCGTCGCCGGCCGCGGTGTTGCCGTCGTCGCACGACTCCGGCGGGTCGACCGCGCCGTTGCCGCAGGTCGCGCAGTACGGGTCGCTGGCGCACTCGGGGTCGGCGCAGTCGGCCAGCCCGTCGCTGTCCTGGTCCGCGCCGTCGCGGCAGTTCAGCTCGAGGGCGGCCGCCGCGGTGGCGAGCTCCGGCGGCGCCTCGGACGCACCACAGCCGATGGCGACCACCAGGAGGAGCGAAGCGGTGATGTAGGTTCGGAGCACGGCGCCTCGAGCGGTGAATGGACGCGACCTCCCCCCGCGCAACATCCCCCTGGACGCGGTCGATCCCTCGGATGATGACGGGCGCGGCGGGCGTGCGTCAACAGCGCACGCGGTCGGCGGTCAAAACCGGAACACGACGGTCCCGCACGACTGGCCGGTCGGACAGGTGATCGGCGCCGGGCCATCGGTGAGCTTCATCACGACCGGCACCGCGATCCCGGCGGCCACCACCGTCCCGACGCCGGCCCAGAACCACCAGCGCGTGACGATCGACGGCCCGCGGGGCCCCGCCGGCTTGCGCTTCTTCGGCTTGATCACGACCTTGGCCGCGGCGACCTGGCGGTACAGCTCGACCGCGGCGGCGGCGAACGCCTCCTCGAGCTCGCGATCGCCGACCTTGACGTCGGTGGCGCCGAGCCGGGCGCCGCCGTCGACCGCGTACGTGTACAGCCGGTACTGGCCCTCGCCGGGCTGCACGTCGACGATGACCACCTGCTCGACGCCCAGCAGGTCGCCCATCGTCGCCAGGCCGGCCTGGGCCTGGGCCTTGGCGATGGGGTCGCCGACGCCGTCCTCGAGCAGCTCGGCGCCCTGGGCCAGGTCGGCGGCGCCGGTCGACGGCTCGAGCACCGCGGCCAGCGACGCCGGCGCCTTGGCCGACACCTTGACCGGCTCGACCCGACGCACCGAGCCCGCGCGGCGCAGCGTCACGTAGTGGGTGCCCTCGGCCAGGCCGTCGACGGTGGTGGGGGTGAAGCCGACCATCCGCCCGTCGACGTAGGCCAGCGCCCCGGCCGGCGAGGTCGCGATCTCGATCGACCCCTGCGGCAGCTTCTTGGCCTGGACCTGGGCCTTCTCCCACAGCGGCAGCACCAGCGTCGGCTCGAGATCGGGATCCGGCAGCTGCTCGGGGCGCCACGCCAGCAGGCCGACGAACGTCGCGACGGCGGCCTTGCTGTCCCCGGCGATGGCCTGGGCGGTGCCGAGGTAGAGCTGGGCCCGCGCCAGGTCTTGCTTCTGGGTCCAGGCCAGCACGGTCGCGAGCTGGGTGGTCGCGCCCTGCAGCTTGAGGATGGCCGGCTTGGCCTGGCCGCGGCGCAGCATGGCCTCGCCGGTGGTCAGGAGCGCCCGCGCCTCGCCGACCGCGTCCTCGGGGATCGACTTCGAGCGCGCCGCCAGCCGGTCGTCTTGATCGAGCACCGCCAGCCGCCGGTCGCGGCGCAGCGCGCGCTCCATCGACACCGCCACGGTGGCCTTGCGGGCGGCGCCGAGCTTGACGCCCTCGGCCGCGGTGACGACCACCGCCAGCTCGACCTCGGGCTCGCCGGCGACCTGGGCGTCGCCGTCGTCGGCGCGCGCCGCCGGCGCCGCGACCAGCGCGGCGATCGCGACCAGCGCGGCCAGCTTCACTCGCTGCCTCCGACCTCGGCCGCGCCGAGCTCGCGGGCCAGCCCGGCCAGGTACGGGTCGGACGCCAGCGCGTCGGCGAGCAGCGCCCGCAGCTCGGCGGCCTCGTCGGGCGGCAGCCCCGCCACCGCGTCGTCGACCAGCTGGGCCAGCGCCGCGTCGGGCGGGAGCTGGCCGGCGTCGAGGGCGGCGGCCAGGGCCGCGGCGCGATCGGCGGGGGCGGCGTCGCCGGCGGTCGTCGGGCCGGTCAGCGCGTCGGGATCGTCGGGGCCGCTGGGGCCGCCGGGACCGGCGGGGCCACCGGGACGCTGGATGCTGGTCATCGGCGGCTCCGCACGGTGGACCCCTCAGACGATACTCGATGGGGCCGGCAAATTCGACCTCTGGGCACGGTGACCTCGGCTTTCATGCTGGGCCTATCGACCGCGCCGCGCCGCGGTTGCGTGCGATCTGCGGGACGCGCGCGGGATTCGCGGCCGCCGGGTCGCGCCGCGGCCCGGTGCGCGGCATGCTGGCCGCCATGTCGCGTCGCGTCTCCGTCTTCCTGTTCGTGCTGGCGGCGGCCTGCGGGCCCAAGGGCGCGCGCGGCCCGGGCGCCGGCGCTCCCGGCGAGTACCCGGCGCTCGGGTTCGTCGCCGCCGACGCCGCGTACGTCGTCACCGCGACCCGGGTCGGCGACGCGGTGGCCGTGCTCGACGACCTGGCCGACGCGCTGGGCATGCTCGACGCCACCGACGCCCAGGCGATCGGCCAGGACCTGGCCCGCGAGTTCGGCTTCGATCCGCTGTCGCTCGACGGCGTGGTCGCGCAGGGGATCGACCCCGGCCGCGGGATCGCGCTGTGGGGCCGCGGCGATCTCGGGCCGACGCTGGCGCTGCCGATCGCCGATCCGGCGCCGATCGCGGCGCGCATCGACGCCTACCGCCAGGGCGGGGCGGTCGTGCAGGTGGGCCGGGTCGCGGGGCGCGAGGTCTCGACCTGGCGGCCGGATCGCGAGGTCGCGGTCCACTGGAGCTTCGTCGACGACTGGCTGCTGGTGCACGTCGAGTTCGCGGCGGCCCACGAGCCGGCCGAGGCCTGGCTGACCCAGGCGCTGGCGGCGCGCGGCGCCTTCGCCGGGACGCCGGACTTCGCCGCGGCTCGGGCGGCGGCGGTCGCGCAGCTGGGCGCGCCGCCGGCGGTGCTGGCGGTGGCGCGGATGCCGGCGATCCTGGCGTCCCGCCTGTGGCACGAGGTCGGCGGCTGCGCCCACCCGTTGAGCCAGCTGGGCCGGGTGACGCTGGCCGCGACCACCGACGGCGCCGTGGCCCGCGGCGCGCTGGTGCTCGAGCTGCCCGGCGGCCTCGACGCGGTGCGCGCGATGCAGTTCGGGGCGCCGGCCGGCTGGGTCGCGGCCCGGGGCGCGCCGCCGCTGGCGGTCGAGGTCGGCGTCGATCTGCGCCCGGTGCAAGCGGCGCTGGCGCCGTGCTTCGGCGACGACCTGACCCACGAGCCGATCGGCGCCGGCGTGTTCGGCGGGCGCGGCTTCGCCTACCAGCTCGACGTCGACGACCGCGAGGTCCGCGCGGCGTTCGCGGGGCGGGTCGACCCGCGGGTCGTGGCCGAGGCGGTCGACGAGATCCCCGGCTTCGACTTCCTCAAGCGCAGCCGCACCGTGGCCGGCCACGCGGTCACCGAGGTCGACCTGCCGATGATCCCGACCGTGGCCTTCACCCAGGCCGGCGAGGACCTGATCGGCGCCGTCGGCCTGGCGATCGACCCGATCCTGACCGGCGCGACCGACCCCGGCACCGAGCGGGTTCCGGCGGAGCTCGGCCGGTTCGAGGTGCGCCCGCTGGCGTGGACCGCCGCGCAGTGGGACGCGCTCCTCGACGACGTCATCACCCACGATCGGGCCCGGGCCCGGCTCATCGCCGGCCTGCGCCGCTGGCAGCTCGGGCTGATCGAGGCCCACACCGAAGATCGCGCGATCGTGGTCACCGCCCGCGGCGAACGGGCGCGATAGCGTCACCCCGGCGCCTTCCAACCCGCGCCGGATGTGATATCGACCGGGGGTCCCGTGGTCAGCCCCGTCATCTCGTTGCGCGACGTCACCAAGAGTTACGGCCAGGGCTCCGCCCGGACCCCGGTCCTGCGCGGCGTCTCGCTCGACATCGCCCCCGGCGAGCTGGTCGCGCTGGTCGGGCAGTCCGGATCCGGCAAGTCGACCTTGCTCAACATCGTCGGCGGCCTCGACAAGGCCGACGGCGGTGAGATCAAGGTGCTCGATCACGACTACGGCAAGACCGCCGAGCGCGACCTGGCCCGGCTGCGCAACACGTCGATCGGGTTCGTCTTCCAGGCCTTCAACCTGCTCGATCACCTGACCTGCCTGGGCAACGTCACCTTGCCCGCCGCGTTCGCCGCCGGCGGCAAGGACGCGCCGGCCCGGGGCCGCGAGGCCCTCGATCGGGTCGGGCTGTCGGCCTACGCCGACCGTCGCCCGTCGGAGCTGTCGGGTGGCCAGAAGCAGCGGGTGGCCATCGCCCGGGCGCTGTTCGGCCGGCCCAAGCTGCTGCTGTGCGACGAGCCGACCGGCAACCTCGACTCGGCCACCGGCCACGAGGTCATCGAGTTCTTCCAGAAGATCAACAAGGACGACGGCGTCACGCTGGTGATCGTCACCCACGAGCGCCGGGTCTCGAACATCGCGCAGCGGGTGATCGCGATGCGCGACGGCAACATCGTCGAGGGCGCCGGCACCGACGTCCACACGGCCGGCACCGGCGACGACCTGGGAGGTCCGGCATGATGCCCACCGGCAAGCTGGCGCGGATGGTGGTGGCCAACGCCACCCGCAGCCCCAAGCACTTCGTCCTGTCGGCGTTCGGCATCGTCATCGGCATCGCCGCGTTCGTGTTCTTCCTGGCCGGCACGCTGGGCGTGTCCGACGTGCTGCTCGGCAAGGTGTTCCCCCTCGACCAGGTCGAGGTGATCGCGCCGCACACGTCGATCGCCGGCAAGAACCTGTCGCAGAAGATGAACGCCGACACCGTCGCCAAGATCAAGGCGCGGCCCGAGGTCCGGGACGCGCTGCCGCGCATGACGCTGCAGTTCCCGGCCACCGGCTACGGCAAGTTCGAGGGCCAGGCCATCAACTTCGAGGTCGGCGGCTTCACCGACGGC
Organism: Myxococcales bacterium; assembly: GCA_016707895.1. Lineage (GTDB taxonomy): Bacteria > Myxococcota_A > Polyangia > Haliangiales > Haliangiaceae > UBA2376. The sequence continues at coordinate 230,298 of JADJGV010000014.1, forward strand.
ATCCCCGACGCCCACGTCGCCGGCGATCCCAAGCTCGAGCCGGTGTTCAAGGACTGGGAGCCCGACGGCAAGGCGATGGGCCCGGCCTGCGTGCCCAACACGCCCAACAACTGCCCCGACAAGGCCTGGCAGTACTGCGACGCCAGCGACAACATGTGCCACCACCGGGTGCCGGTGATCATCTCGCCGACGGTGCTCGAGCTGTACAACACCCAGGTCGCCGACTCCCACGGGCTGCCGCACATCGGCGTGATGGAGCAGTTCATCGCCGAGCGCGGCCGCGATCGCATGCACTTCTGGATGGGGCTGGGCTCGACGATGATGGCCGGCTCCAACGTCTCGATCGACGCCGCCAAGCACCGCGAGGTCGGCGCGATCCTGGTCGGCGTGTCCGACAAGGCGCGCCGGGTCGGCCTGACCATCCCGATCGGCTACGTCGAGCGCTGGAACCGCAGCTTCGTCGGCGACAAGGCCGCCAGCGAGTACTCGTCGATCATCGTGACCTTGCGCAACAAGGACAAGCTGGCGACGTTCTCGCAGTGGCTGCAGGACGAGCCCAAGCTCAAGCTCGAGGATCAGCTGGGCGCCAGCTTCGCGACCGCGATGTTCGTGATCACGTTCGTGCTGCTGGGCATCGCGTTCGTGATCGTGATCATCAGCGCCATCAACATCGCCCACAACTTCTTCATGCAGGTCACCGAGCGGCGCCGCGAGATCGGCGTGCTGCGCGCGATCGGCGCGACCCGGGCCGACGTCATGGCGATCATCGTCGGCGAGTCGGCGATCATCGGCGTGGTGTCGGGGACGCTCGGCAGCCTGTTCGCGTGGCTGGCGTCGCTCGGCGTCGACTGGGCGCTCGAGCACGTGGCGCCCAAGTTCCCGTTCAAGCCCGACTCGCTGTTCAACTTCGAGTGGTGGATCTTCGCGTCGGCGGTGGGCCTGTCGATCCTGTTCTGCGTGCTGGGCGGCCTCCTGCCCGCGCTGCGCGCGTCGCGCCTCGAGCCGGCCGCGGCGCTGGCCCAGAACTGACCGCCCACGCCGCGGCGTGTCACGGGGCCGGTCGGTGCGGGCGGCCACCGGGGCCGATCCGCTAACCCGTGGAATCAACCGGCGCGGGCTTCGGAGATCGGCGGCCAACAGTGACGCCGGTTTCACTTTGCCCAAGGATTTCAGTTGGTATACGGTCCCACGCTAGGCGGGGGTCGTTCCCCTTCAGGCTGGTCAGCACCGTGAAGAAGCCCGTTCCATTCGGCAAGTACTACTTGCTCGAGCGCATCAATGTCGGCGGCATGGCCGAGGTCTTCCGGTCGAAGGCCTATGGCGTGGAGGGCTTCGAGCGGCTCGTCGCCGTGAAGCGGATCCTTCCGAACATCGCGGAGGACAAAGAGTTCATCAAGATGTTCATCGACGAGGCGAAGATCGCGGTTCAGCTGAACCACGCGAACATCGCCCAGATCTTCGACCTCGGCGTCGTCGACGGCGCGTACTACATCGCCCTCGAGCACGTCCACGGCCGCGATCTCCGCAACATCTTCGATCGCTGCCGCACGGTCAACGAGCCGATGCCGGTGGCCCAGGCCTGCTTCGTGATCATGAAGATCTGCGAGGGCCTGGACTACGCGCACAACAAGCGCGACCAGGGCGGCCGCGATCTCAACCTGGTCCACCGCGACGTCTCGCCCCAGAACATCCTGGTGTCGTTCGAGGGCGAGGTGAAGCTGATCGACTTCGGCATCGCCAAGGCGGCGGGCAAGGGCCAGAAGACCCAGGCCGGCATCCTCAAGGGCAAGTTCGGGTACATGTCGCCCGAGCAGGTCCGCGGCCTGCCCATCGATCGCAAGAGCGACATCTTCTCGTGCGGCATCGTGCTGTACGAGCTGCTGACCGGCGAGCGGCTGTTCGTCGGCGAGAGCGACTTCTCGACGCTCGAGAAGGTGCGCAACGTCGAGATCCTCCCGCCGTCGACCTACAACCGCAAGATCCCCGACGAGCTCGAGCGCATCGTCCTCAAGGCGCTGGCCAAGGACACCGAGGATCGCTACCAGAACGCGATCGACCTCCACGACGAGCTGCAGGCGTTCGTCTACACCGCCGGCGAGTTCTACTCGCGCAAGGACCTGGCGGCGTGGATGAAGAAGACCTTCGGCAAGGAGATCGAGGAGGAGACCGCGAAGCTCGACAGCTACCGCCAGCTCAAGCCGCCGCCCGAGCTGCTGGCCGGTGGTGGCCGTGCGCCGTCGGCCTCGACGCCGCCGCCCGCCGCGGCGCGGCCGCCCGCGGTGCCGCCCGGCGCCCGGCGCACCACGTCGATGCCCGCCGTCCCGCCGCCCAGCCCGGGCGCGGGGGGCGCGCCGATGACGCGGCCGCCGCCGCCTCCCGCGAACCCGCGCGCGACCCAGGGCATGCCGGTGGTGCCGCCGCCGGCGTCGATGACGATGCCGTCGATGTCGGCCGCCGCCAACGCGGCCGCCGCCAGCGCGGCCCCGGTTTCGATCGGTCCGCCCAAGGCCGACCTCAACTGGGACGACGACGAGCTCGAGACCCAGATCTACGACAACCCCGAGGAGGAGGCTGCGGCCAAGGCGGCCAAGGCCGGCCTCGCGGCCGCGCCGGTCGCCGCGCTCCCCGCGGCGTCCTCGCCGGGGCTGGCGCCGCCGCCGGCCGACGAGCCCGATCTGTCGTCGCTGGTGCGGACGTCGAAGGGCTGGGGCGCCAACGCCAAGCCCAACGGCGCCAACGGCCACGCCGCGGTCGCGGCGGCGTCGACGCCCGCGTTCGCGTCCACCCCGAGCGCGCCGCCGGCGCCGGTGCCGGGACCGCCGCCGCCGCGCCACGCGTCGCCGTTCTTCGACGACCGCATGGAGTCGTCGGCGTCGATGCCCAGCGCGCGTGCCGAGTCGTTCGACGCGATGTCGTCGTTCGGCGCCGGCGTGGTGCAGCCCAAGAAGTCGCGCACGATGCTGTGGGCCGCGCTCGGCGGCGTCGCGCTGATCGGCGCCGCGGTGGCGATCGTCATCATCACCTCGGGCGGCAGCGGCAAGGCCAAGGAGCCCACCCCGGCCGCGGGCACCGCCCCGGTCGCGGCCGGCACCGCCACCGCGCCGCCCGGCGACGCCAACACCGGCTTCGACCTGTTCGTGACGCCGGCGACGGTGACCGGCTGGCGCATCGACGACAAGCCCCAGTCGACGTCGCTGCCGGCGCAGATCCGCCAGGTCTCGGTCGGCAAGCACCGGGTGTCGATCGACGCGCCGCCCGGGTTCATGAGCGTGAGCCAGGACGTCGAGGTCAAGGCCGGCACCGTCGACAAGGTCGTCATCACGCTGCAGCCGCTGGAGATCGTGGCCAGCTTCGAGTCGACCCCGCCGGGCGCCAAGGTGTTCCTGGTGGCCGACGGCAACCGCACCGAGCTCGGCCCGACGCCGACCAACGCCAAGATCGATCCGCGCCTGCGCTACGACGTGGTCTTCGAGAAGGACGGCTACGTGCCGGTGACCAAGCCGCTGACGATCTCGGGCTCGCCCGAGGAGAAGGTGGTGGTCAACCTCGAGAAGGGCAGCCAGGTCGCGGTCGCGCCCGGCTCCGGCTCCAGCGGCCCGGTCACCGTCCCCGACGGCGGCTCGGGCAAGAAGCCGGGCGGCGGCTCGGCCAAGCCGCCGGGTGGCGACAAGCCCCCGGGTGGCGACAAGCCGCCGGGTGGCGACAAGCCGCCGGGTGGCGATCCGGTCGACAAGCCGCCGGGCGGGGACAAGCCGCCGGGCGGCGACAAGCCGCCGGGCGGGGACAAGCCGCCGACGCCGAAGGGCGAGGGCACGCTGCTGCTCGGCGCCAAGCCGCCCTGCGAGATCTTCATCGACGGCCGCAACACCGGCCTCAAGACCCCGCAGCGCGACCTCAAGCTGTCGGCGGGCAAGCACAAGATCACGCTGCTCAACAACGAGTTCGGCATCAAGGAGTCGTTCTCGATCGAGATCAAGCCCGACGAGCAGACCAAGGTCACCAAGGACTTCTCGGACCGCTTGCCGCAGTGATGAAGAGAGGGTCTTTCGAAAAGACCCTCCCCCGGCATGCCCCGGGGCCCCCACCCGAAACGGCCCTGAGCGAGGAGCGCGAACGTGGTGGTTCCTGCCGGGCGGCGGGACGAGGTGCGAGAGGCTCGGGCGCGGGTGCGTCCGCCCGCGGCTACGGGGTGGTGAGCTCGCCGAGGTCGTCGGCGAGGGGGGGCAGCGGCGGGATGGGCTCGACGACGGGCACGTCGGGATCGTCGGCGAGGGTGGCGGGATCGAACCAGGGCGCGCGCGGCGGGCCGACGAGGACGTAGGCGGTGGCGGGCAGCTCGGGGCGGTCGCGGCGCCAGGCGTCGGTGAAGCGCGCGCCCTCGACGTCGAGCTCGTAGCTGAGCGTCTCGGTCGAGCTGCGGGTGAGCGCCGCGAGCCGGCGCAGCAGGCGGTCGCGAGCGGCGGTGTCGGTGGTGTACAGGATGAGCTCGCGCAGGTCGCGGATGGCCTGGTCGCGCTGTCCGAGCTCGGTCTGCAGCTGGGCGACCCAGCTGCCGAGGCTCTTCGGCGCGTCGGGGAGCCGCGCCGCGCGGGCCAGGAGCTCGGCGCCCTTGGCCTTCCACGCACGCACCTGCGCCGGGTCGTCGGACTTCAGCCGCAGGAGGTAGATCTCGCCCGCGCGCTGCGGCAGGCGGTAGTTTTGGGGGAAGCGCGCCATCGCGGCGTCGAGCACGCGGAGCACCTGCAGGTAGTCGTCCTGCGTGAGCGTCATGGTGATGCTCTGCATCGCCAGCGCGCCCCACTCCATCGGCTCTTCGAACGTCGGGTCGAGCGCGGCGATCGCTTCCACCAGTCCGCGGATGCTGCCTGCGCTGGGGTCGGTCTCGCTGCCGAACGCGACCAGCGCGCGGACCCAGAGCAGATCGGCGAGCGCCTCGCGGTAGCCGAGCGACGCGATGCGCGCTGCGTCAGGCGACGGCGCGTATGGCTCGGTGGTCCGCTTGGCGGTGGCCTTGCGCTCGGCGTTGGCGACGTCGCCGACCGCCTGCGCGCCAGCGATCAGCGCCAGCGCGACCACCGGTCCGGCGAGGCTGACGAGGCGCACGCCGAGAGTGTACATGCGCGCCGCCGAAAATGGCGACGGCCACCCGAAGGTGGCCGCGGCGGGGCGTGCGGAGCGTGAGCGATCAGTCGGCGCGGGCCGGCTTGGTGAGGACGTAGTTCGGGCTGCCGGAGACGGTCGTGCCGGTGAGGGTGTAGGTGACCGTGGTGGTGTCACAGTCCAGGTCGCCGATCGCCTCGGCGACGAAGCCAGCGCCCGCGTTGTTCGCGGTGTAGTTGTACTGGAACAGGAACGGCTTGTTCATCTGGAAGTTGAGGCCGTCCCACGCAGCGTTGCCGACCCACTCAGCCTGCACCACCGCGCACTTCTTGCCAGCCTGCTGGCAGCACGCCTGGGCCGGGGTCACGCCCGCGGTGGCGTTCACGAACGCCGAGTTCTCGGCGAACTCGGCCCCGGCGCCCTTCTCGATCGAGTTCAGGTTCAGCATCGCCTCGGAGCGCTTGCTCGACTTCATGTAGTCGAGGAACTGCGGGATCGCGACGGCCGCCAGGATGCCGATGATGGCGACGACGATCATGAGCTCGATGAGGGTGAAGCCGCGCTGCGCCTTGCGAGAGATCTTGATCATGGTGAGAGTCCTTTCGTGCGTGGTGGCCAGTGGCCGGTTGGGTTGCCCGGGCCACACGCGTGGCTGCCGGTTCGAAATCGCGAGCGCGGATCCCGCGCTCAAAAGCCTTCGTTCTGCTTCTTCACCGCGGTGTCGCCGCTCCAGCTGAAGTAGTAGCTGTCGCGGGCGTTGTTGCCGTCGAGGTCGCAGTGGGCGAGCAGGTAGTACCAGTCGGTCGTCGGGGCGTTGACCAGGCCGAACTCGCCGGCCTTGGCGCCGAGGCCCGTGCCGCTGCCGGCGGCGCCGGCGATGACGACGTAGCCGCAGTAGAGCTTCTCGTTGGTGAGCCGCACCTTGAGCGAGGTCCACGACGCGGGCGGCGTGGTGGCGACCTGCGCGGTGCGGCCGGGGGTGGCGGGGTAGGTGTCGCTCTCGCCGGTGCCGGTCGAGAAGTACACGCCGTTGGCGAGGTGGTACTCCTCCTGGCGCTGCCGGAGCTCGGCGAAGACTGCGTTGACCTCGGCGCCGCGCGCCTTGCGGGTGGTCTTGGTGAACTGCGGGATGGCGACCGCTGCGAGGACGCCGACGATCGCCACGGCGATCATGAGCTCCACCAGCGTGAATCCGCGCTCCCTCATGTCAGGACCCTATTGCAGCGGATGTGCCATGCCTTACCCGCCGCCAACTCGTTGATCTCTGGCGACCACCCGATCACCCCGGGGCGGCGAGCGACGAATCGCGGCGCTCGCGGTGCCCAAAAACGTCACCCGATTCCCTTTTTGTCCCGAGGGGTTGCGATCGGGTAGCGGTCCGGCAGGTGGTCCCGACGGCGACACGCGCTCGCGACGTCAGCGACCTGCGACCCGCAGCGCGGTGACTGGGGAGAGGTGCGGCTGCTGATCGCCGGGGCGCCGCAGGCGGCCGCCCTGGCCGTGGTACTCGGGGAACGGCTGGGCCGGGTCGAGCACGGTGACGACGATGTCGCCGCGGCGGGTGAGGAACAGGACGGGCGCGGTGGCGGTGGCCGACGTCGGCGCGTCGAGCTTGAGCGTCATGCCGCTCGGGCCGACCGCCTCGATCGTGCGGCCCGGCGCGTTGAACGCCGGCACCAGCGTGGTCAGGCGCCAGGCCTTGCGCTCGGCGTCGGCGAAGTCGGGTGGCAGCGCCAGGAGGCGCGCGGCGTCGACGGCGGGCGCCGGCGTGCCGTCGATGGTCACGTCGATCTTCAGGCTCGCCGGGATCTCGACGGTCGGCGGCGGCGGCGCGGTCGGCGCGCGCTTGGTGCGGCTCTCGTCGGACGCCTTCGAGCACGCGACCAGCGCGAGGACCACGAACACGAACGCGCGCCGGTGCACGGCACGAGTGTAGCGCGGGACGCGCGCTACTGGCAGACCGTCGCGTCGAGGGCCAGCGAGTCGAAGAAGAACGAGGTCTCGAGCGAGAGGTCGTTGGTCGAGCGGAAGCGGATCTTCACGGTCTGGCCGGCGTGCGGCGTGGCGAACGTGAACGTGAAGTTGGTCCACGCGGTCAGCGCGCCCTGGTTGGTGAGCGACATCGCGGTCTCGAGCACCGCGTCGGCAGACGACAGCATCTCGACCGCGGCGGTGTCGTAGACGCCGCCGGTCTCGCTGGTACGCACGTCGTACTTGCCGCGCAGCACCAGCGCGGTGGTGCCGGCGGGGATGGTGACGGTCTGGACGGCCGAGTCGGAGCCGCTGGTGAGGCCGCCCAGCCACATCCGGTTGGGCGCGGTGTCGGCGGCGACGCCGCCGGTGTCGGCGGTGATCGGCGGGTACAGCGGATCGATCACCGTCTCGACCCAGCCGGTCGCCCGCGGGGTCGCGTCGAGGTTGGCGTTGACCAGCAGCTGCTGGGTGGTGGTCGTGCACCCCGGCGCGTCGATCGGCGTGGGCGCGTCGATCGGCGTCGGCGCGTCGATCGGCGTGGGCGCGTCGATCGGCGTGGGCGCGTCGATCGCGGTCGCCGCGTCGATGCTGGCTGCGTCGACGCTCGCCGCGTCGACGTTCGCGGCGTCGATGCTCGCCGCGTCGAGGTCGGGCGCGTCGGTCACGCCCTCGGCGTCGATCCGCGCCGCGTCGGTGCGCGCGTCGATGGGGCCGTCGTCCCCGCTGCCAGCCGTGGCACACGCACCGACCAGGACCAGCGCGATCGAGCCGAGGGACTTCATGACCCGAAATTGTCCCGCCGTCCGCCGCGGCGCGCAACCCGCCTGATCGCGATGTGCGGCCGCGCACGTGCGACGTTCAGCGACAGGTGGCGGGGCGGTTCGGCTCGGGGACCAGGTTGAGGTCGCGCAGCCGGTGGCCGGCGCGGCAGCGGGTGGCGTCGACCAGCTCGCCGGTGGTGGCCATGGGCCGGGGCAAGGTCCAGCGCATCGCCGCCGCCAGCGTCCCGATGGCGACGGCGGTGCCGTCGGGGCTGCTGGCCAGCCAGTACACCTCGTCGGGCGTCGTCTGGCGGGCCAGCGGCAGGCCGGTGGCGACGTCCCACGCGGTCACCGTGTGATCGAACGCGCCCGTGAGCAGGCGCTGGCTGTCGGCGGTGAACTGCACCTGCATCACCAGCGCGCCCGGGGCGAGGCGCAGCAGCGGCTCGCCGGTCGCGGCCGACCACACCACGACCTCGCCCGACTCGTTGCTGGTGGCGACGAGCCGCCCGTCGGCGGCGTAGGCAACCGCCCACACCAGCTGGTCCGCGGTGGCCGGCAGCGGCACGTCGGCGCCGCCGTCGAGCGCGAGCAGCGTGGCGCCGCCGTAGCGCGCGAACAGCACGTGGCGGCTGTCGGGGGCGAACACCACGTCGGTGCCGCCGCCGCGGTGCGGCGCGCGGGCCGGCAGGTCCCGCACCCGGGTCCAGTCGTCGGTGCGCCACACGCCGGCGCCGCCGCCCTCGTCGATCGCGGCGAGCCAGCGACCGTCGGGCGACCAGCGCACGGTCATCGTCGGGCGCGCCAGGCGCCCGACCTCGATCGGCGTGTCGGCGGCGCCGTACACCGCGACCCGCCCGCTCTCGCCGCTGACCGCGACGCGGGCGCCGTCGGGGCTCGCGCTGGCCCGGCCGCCGGCGGCCTCGATGATCCGCACCGGCGTGGCGGTCGCGACGTCCCACACGATCACGCGCTCGTCGAGACCCGCGGTGAGCAGGCGCCCGCCGGGCAACCGCTCGAGCGTGGTCGCGCGGCCGCGGTGGCCGGCCAGGCGCGTCCGGATCGCGCCGGTCGCAGCCTCGTGCACGGTGACGGCGCCGTCGTCGGACGTCGCGGCCAGCGTGGCGTCGTCGAGCCAGGCGAGCCGGCGGACCCGGGCCGGGCCGGCGCGCACGATCACGGCGGCGCGGTCGGGCAGCGCGAACGTCCACAGCGCGAGCTCGGCGTCGACGACCGCGACGTGGTCCTCGGACACCGCCAGGAAGATCGGCGGCTGCGCGAGCCACCACCACCGCAGCGCCGCGCCCGTCGCGAGGTCCAGCTCGACGATCGCACCGTCGCGGCCGAACGCGAACAGCGCGCCGCGCGCAGCGTCGACGGCGAGCCCGTACCCCTGCGCCGGTGGGCGGGTGCGCCACCGCGTGACGCCGTCGGCGAGCCCGGTGGCGCTGAGCTCGCCGTCGCCGGCGAACGCCACGACCAGCCCGGCCTCGGCGACGATCTTGACGTCGCTGATCGCGGCCGCGGCGTCGATCGTGAGGCCTGGCCGGCCGTCCCAGTCGACGATCCGGACCTGGCCGGCCGACATCGTGTTGTCGCGCGCGAGCGCCAGCACGTTCGGCGTCGCCGCCGGCGGCACGATCGCGCACGGCCAGCGTGGATCGCACAGCGCGGCGAGGGCGCGGCCCGCGCTGGCGTCGAACAGCGTCGCGGCTCCGCCGTCGGGTCCCTGACCGGTGACCACCAGCCGACGACCATCGGGCGAGGCCACGGCGTAGCCGCGGCGGAGCGACGTCGCGACGCGCGTCACCCGGCGCCGGGCCGTGAGGTCCCACAGCTCGGCCTCTCCGCTTGGGGCCTTGAGCGCCAGCCAGCGGCCGCCCTGCAGGTCGGCGCTCACCGAATCGCTGGGCGGCGGCTCCGGCAGGTCGCCGAACCGCCAGACCACGGCGCCATCGGCGGCGGCGATGATCGCGGCGCCGGTCGCCGTCACCGCGACCAGCCGGTCGGCGTCGAGCTCGAGCAGCTGCGCGACCCCGGCCAGCGGCGCGCTCCAGCGGGTGACGCCGTCGCGCGGCGACCAGCGCTCGACGTGGTCGGCCGTGGCGATGACGAAGTCGCTGGCGAGCGGCATCGCCGAAGCAACGGCGCCGCGGCTGGAAGCGCGGAGCGCGGGGGTGGCGGCGCCCGCGACCGCGGCGAGCGTCCGGGTGGCAACGCTCCAGTCGCCGAGGGCCGCGGCGGCCTCGAGCAGCGGCAGCGCCCGGCCCGGCTGGCGGCCATCGAGCTCGGCGCTCGCGCGTTGCAGATAGGCGCCGGCCAGGCTGCGCTGCGTCTCGTGCCCGCGTGCCTCGGCCAGGGCGCGCGCGGCGCGCTGGCCGCGCTCAGCCGCGCGGGCGGCCTCGCGCTCGCGGACGATCCGCCGCACGCTGACCGCGCCCGTCACGGTGAGCGCGACGACCGCCACCGCCGCGATGGCCAGCGCGCCGCGGTGGCGGCGGGCGAACCGGCCCAGCCGCTCGCCGCGGCCGTAGTGGTGCGCCGAGACCAGCTGCCCAGTCGCGAAGCGCCGCAGGTCGTCGGCGAGCGCGACGGCGGTCGGGTAGCGCGCCGCGGCGTCGTGGGCCGTCGCCTTGGCCACGATCGCGACCAGCTCGCGCGGTGCGGCCGGCGCGATCGTCGTCAGCGGCGTCGGCGGTCCGGCCTTCACCGCCGCCAGCACCTCGCCGACCGTGCCCTGCTCGCCGTAGGGCGGCCGACCCGCGAGCAGGTGGTACAGCATCGCGCCGATCGCGTAGACGTCGGCGCGCTCGTCGACCCGCTCGCCGCGCGCTTGCTCGGGGGCCATGTACACCGGCGTCCCGAGTACGGCGCCGACCACCGTCTCGCCCGGCGCCGCGTCGGCGATCGGCGGCAGGGACTCGACCTCGCCCTGCTGATCGAGCCGACGGGCCAGGCCCCAGTCGATGACGACGGTCTCGCCGTGGGCGCCGATCATGACGTTGCCGGGCTTGAGATCGCGGTGGATCACGCCCTCGCCGTGGGCGTATGCCAGCGCGTCGGCGACCGCGATCAGGTGCGGCAAGAGCGCGGTGCGTTGAGCCAGCGTCGGCGCCTCGTCGATGGCGCCCGCCAGCGGGCGTCCGGTCACCAGCTTCATCGCGTAGAACGGCTGCCCGGACGGCCACTGGCCGACCTCGTACACCGGCACGATCGCCGGGTGCTGGAGGTTGGCGGTGACCAGCGCCTCGCGGACGAAGCGCGCCGCGGCGTCGGGGAAGTCGACGCGCATCTCCTTGATCGCGACGGTGCGGCCGGTGCGGGTATCGACCGCGCGGAGGATCCTCCCCAGCCCGCCGCGGCCGATCTCGTCGCCAGTCTGGTAGTGCGCGGTTGGGATCAGCGGCAACTCGGACGGCACGCGCGGCAACCGTGTGCCGGCGCTCGCGAGCGGCGTCGCCCCGGGCCCCGACAGCACCGTCGCCGCCGCGCCCGCCGGATCGTCCGCGGCGAGCGTGTCGCCGCTCGCGATCGTGGCCGAGGTGCCAGCGGGTGGCGGCGTAGCCATCGCCCCAAGCATCGCTCAGCGCCCCCGCGCGCGGGAGGCGCCCCCGCGCGTCGTCGTGTCGCAACGCACAATCCACCGCCACCACCGCTGAACGCTCTCGCGTCTCGGGTGGGGGCCGCTTGCGGCCACGCCCCTCGCCGAAACGCTCTCGCGTCTCAGGTGGGGGCCGCTTGCGGCCACGCCCCACCTCCGCTGAACGCTCTCGCGTTTCGGGTGGGGGCCGCTTGCGGCCACGCCCCCACCTCCGCTGAACGCTCTCGCGTTTCGGGTGGGGGCCCCACGTCTTGTGGGGGGAGGGTCTTTGCGAAAGACCCTCTCTGTATACACGTGCCGGGGGTCGGACTCGAACCGACACTCCCGCGAGGGAAGGGGCTTTTGAGACCCCCGAGTCTACCATTTCTCCACCCCGGCTCCGACGGCGTAGCTGCCTTGCGGCGGCCGACGACCGTCACGTGCGAGCGCGCCTACCGCGATCGGCGCGGCGCGCTCAAGCGGCTCACATGCCGCCGCAGGGGTTGCCACCCTCGCACGGGTTGCCGTACGCGTCGCCGCCGTACGCGTCGCCGCCGGTGGCGCCGGTCTCGGTGGTGGTGTCCGCGGCGGGCGCGGGGGTGGTGTCGGCCTTCTTCTTCGAGCAGGCGGCGGCACCGACGGCGAGAGCGCAAGCAACAACGAGGATCGCGAACTTCTTCATGGGATTCTCCTTACAAGACTGCGCGGAAGTCCGCGCCAAGACCGGCGATCGCCGGAAGTTCAGTACCCTTCAGGGTCACTCCCTGAGGGGTCAGGTCGCGGCTCGCCGGCTGGCTCGCTCGCGCCATACGTATCGCCGCCGTAGGCAGCGCCACCGGCGGGATCCGCCGGCGTGGTGGGGGCGCGCTTGCTGCCGCAGCCCGTGGCGACCAGCGCCAGGAGCAGGGTCAGCAGCGCCGCCGTGCGGTACCGGGTCACGCGACCTCCGCGAGCGCCGACTGCAGCTCGCCCCGCGCGTGGGAGTCGCCCCGCGCCGTCGCCACCTCGATCCCGCGCTGGAACAGGCCGCGCGCCGTGTCCGGTCGGCCGAGTTTGCCCGCCACCCCGCCCGCCATCAGGTAGCTCGGCACGTAGTCTGGGAAGGCCGCGATCAGCTCGTCGAAGGCCGCCGCCGCCGCCTCGAGCTCGCCGCGGCTCCGGAACTCCATGGCCAGGCCGTACCGCGGGAATGGATCCTGCGGAGCCTTGGCGATGAGCGCCCGAAACGAGGCGATGCGGTCGATGGCCATGCAAAGCGGTGGACGTAGAACGCCGACCCCGGACCGTGCTTACACCGGGAATGCGTGTTTTGTCACGCCGCGGCGTGCCCCTTGTGATCCCGCGGATCTCGAAAGCGAACGCATGGCCAGGTGCCTCCAAACCGGCTAGAAACGATCCATGGCGCGGCGCTTCACCGGCTTCGTCGGCGTCGACCTCGGGGGCGCCCGGGGCAAGACCACGGCGGTGACCCACCTCGTCGCTGGTAGCGCGGGTGGCGAGCCCCGCGCCCGCGTGCTCGCGGTCTCGACCCGCCACCGCGGCGAACCGTGGATCGACGCGACATTGCTGGAGTTCGTGGCGTCGCTTGGGGATGATCTCGTGGTCGCGATCAACGCGCCGCTGACCGCGCCGGCCTGCGCCCGCTGCGTGGTGCCGGCCTGCCCCGGGGTCGAGGCCTGCGTCGACCCGGCGGTGGTCTGGCAGCGGACCGAGGGCCGGGCGATGGTGGAGGGGGCGGCGGTGGCCGCGGTCGTGGGCGGACCCCAGAACCGCGCGCTGCCCGAGCCGCCGCGCGGCCGGTGGCGGGTGCAGCCGTACGCCCACCGCGCGACCGAGCTGGTGCTGTGCTACGAGCGCGGCCTGCTGCCGGCGAGCCAGGTCGGCCACGCGGTCGGGTTGGTCGCGGCCCGGGCCGCCCACCTCCGCCGCCGGCTGGTGCGGGCCGGCTTCGCGCTGCACCAGAACCTGCTCGAGGTCTCGCCGGCCGCCACGATCGCCGCGCTGTTCGATCGGCGCCGGGCCCGCGGCTACAAGCGCGACGCCGACCCGTGGGAGACCCGGGCCGGGCTGGTCGAGGCGCTGGGCGACCTCGAGTTCGCGCCGGCCAGCCGGCTGGCCCGCGAGGACGCGCTGTCCAACGACCACTGCTTCGACTCGCTGATCGCCGCGTACACCGCGTACCTGTGGGCGCGCGACGAGTGGACGATGCCCGAGGCCGGCGCGCCGTTCGTCGAGGACGGCTGGATCTGGGCGCCGCCGTCGCGGCCGTAGCGCGCGGCTACTGGATGCGGACCAGGAGCGAGTACGGCCCCGCGACGCCGGGGTTGTAGCCGTCGACGACCACGTAGACCGTGGTGGCCGCGGTCGCGGTGTAGCTGGCGGTCTCGGCGCCCGAGATCGAGGAGTCGGAGCCGGCGAGGCAGGCCGGCGACGTCGAGCACGGGGTGACCAGCTCGATCGAGATGTCCCACGCCGACGTCGGGGTCGCGGTGGCGGTGACCATCTGGCCGGCGTTGAGCGTGACCATGTAGATGTGGTCGGGGCCGTCGGGCACGTAGCCGGTGCAGGTGCCGGTCGGGCTCGACACGTCGTCTGCGGCGCCGGTGGTGTTGCCGGTGACCGTGGTGCCGGTCGGCGCGGCCGCGGCGGCGGTGAGGTTCTGCGCCTGGGCGCAGGCGTCGGGGACGGTCGTGGTGCCGCCGTCGATCGGCATGGCGTCGATCGGCAGCGCGGCGTCGATCGGCGTCGCGGCGTCGATCGGCGTGGCCGCGTCGACGGCGGTGGCGTCGGTGGCGATCGCGTCGACGGGGGCGGCGTCGGTGACCGCGGCGTCGACCGGCGTCGGCGGCGCGTCGATCGGTGGATCCGCCGCGTCGACCGGCTGATCGGCCGCGTCGACCGGGCGCGCGTCGATGCGCGCGGCGTCGATGTTCACGTCGTCGCCGGTGCTGCTGCCGGAGGCGCAGGCGCCGAAGGCGACCAGCGCGAGGGCCGACGCGACGGAGGACAGGGGCGAGCGAGCGAGCGAGCGCATGGGTGGCGACGCTACGATCGGCGCGCCCGCATGACAACGGCGATCGCGGCTCAGCGACGGCGCGCGGTGTGTGGCGATGTCGGCGCCGCGATCACGCCGCGCGCTGCGGATCGCCGGTGGCGTCGCTGAGGTCATCGTCGTCGCGATCGCGGGACGCCGCGTCGGCGGCGCGCGCGCGCAGGAACTCGAGGAACGCGATCGCGCTGGGCAGATCGATCGCGGGGATGCCCTCGATCAGCTCGCGGGCGCGGCGGCGCAGCGCCTCGCCGGGCGCCTCGGCGCCGTGGGTGACCGGCTTGCCCTCGACGACCGGCAGCTCGGGCGGCGGCCGCACCTCGCCCCACGGCGGCGGGTTGGCGCCGGTGATGTGGTGGCCCTCGAGCCAGTTGTGGATGTGCCAGTGGAGCAGCTCGGCGCGGTAGCTGAACCAGCGCTCGCGCTCGGCGGGGAACGCCAGCAGCACGTCCTTGAAGCGGCGGAACGCGCCCTTGCCGTCGATCGACATGATCAGCCGGTCGCGCAGCCCGAGGTCGGCGACCGAGCCGACGAACTTCTCCATCCACCGGTACTGCTCGCGCGACGACGCCGGCTCGACGCGCAGGTAGCCGCGCGGGTTGTCGGCGACCTCCTGCTTGCGGACCGCGGCCTCGACCTCGCCGGCGGTGATGGTGATCACCTTGCCGGTCGCGAGATCGAGGAAGCTCTCGGTGTCGGTCGCGTTGCGCTCGACGGCGATCTCGAGGGCATCCCAGTCGAGATCGAGCGTGCGGGCGGGGCGTTCAGTCGGCTGGGTCGGGAGCCGGGGGCTCATAGGTAGGCTACGCGCTTCCAACGCCCGGTGACCGCGATCCCTCGCGCGTGGCGTCAGAGATGAGCCTACCCTCGCGGCGGCCGGGTGTCGAGCCGGCTTGACACCGACGGACCGACCGCTACTATGCGCCCCCCATGGCCCGCGTTACCGTCGAAGACTGTCTGGAGAAGGTCCCCAACCGCTTCGCGCTGGTGGTGCTGGCCGCCGAGCGCGCCCGCCAGCTGTCGCGCGGCGCCACGTCGCTGGTCGAGTGCGACAACAAGCCGGCCGTGACCTCGCTGCGCGAGATCGCGGAGGGCTACGTGTCGTTCCGCGAGGACGTGAAGGCCACGGTCACCGAGTTCATCAACGAGCGTCGGAAGACCGGCTACATGTGATCGTGTTTCTGGGAGGACCTTTCGCAAAGGTCCTCCCCGGGCATTCGCCCGGGGCCCCTCCTGAAACGGCCCGGACGTTCTGCGCGGCTGGTGGGAGACCACGCAGAGCGCGGGTCCACGAGATCGTGCAGCGCGGGTAGGCAGGCATGCACGGGTAGGTAGGGCGGGCGGGCGTGGGCGAAAAGTTGCCCGCGCGGAGCAGGCGCCCCTACATGGGGGCGATGACTGCGGCTGGCGAGCGCATCGAGCGCGGCGAGTTCGCGCGGCTGGTGTACCGGCTCGGGCGCAACGAGGCGACCGGGATCCTGACACTGACCGACGATCGCGATCGGTCGGAGGTGCTGGTGCTGCGGCGCGGGGCGCTGTGCGCCGACGACGCGCGCGCCGGGCTGGTGCGGCTGGCGCGGCTGGCGGTGCTGGGGCCGGGCGTGGCGCGGTTCGACGGCGGCGTGGCGGCGCACCCGCCGGTGCCGGCGTCGCGCACCGTGCCGCTGGCGGCGTGGGCCCGGCGCCACCTCGAGTCGCAGGTCGACGCCACCCGCGCCGAGGCGCTGACCGCGCAGCTGGCCGGGGCGCGGCTGTCGATCCGCCCCGAGCTGGCGCCGCCGCCGGCGATGCTCGACGAGGCCGACCGCCGGATCCTGGCGGCGATGGCGCAGCCGCGGCGGCTCGATCAGATCTGGCCGCTGGCGCGCACGCCGCGGTTCCGGCTGCTGGCGTTCCTGCACTTCATGCGGCAGGTCGGGGGGCTGGTCGAGGCCGGCATCGGCGCGTTCGACTCGGGGCCGCACCGCGCGCCGATCGATCCGCGCAAGGCGGCGGCGGCGCGGGTGCTGGGCGTCGAGGAGGCCGCCGATCGCGAGGCGATCAAGCGCGCCTACCGCCGGCTGGCGCGGGCGCTGCACCCCGACCTGCAGCCGCAGCTGGTGGCCGAGCGCCGCCGCGAGCTCGAGGGTCGGCTGGCCGAGGTCACCGCGGCGGCCGCGACGCTGCTAGGGTGAGCGGGTGGATGTCGCCGCCCGCGCGCAGCTGATCGACGCCGAGGCCACCGCGCTGGTGGCGACCTTGCCGGCGCTGCCGCCGGCGCGGCTGGCGGCGCTCGAGGCCGAGGCCCAGGCGCTGGCCGCCGCGCTCGACGGGGCGGCGGCGGCGGTCGCGACCGCGCTGGCGGCGGTGATCGCCGAGTACCGCGCCGGCCGGGCCGCGCTCGAGGGCTGGGGCGTCGTGGCGGCGGCGGCCCACGCGCTGGCGCGCGCGGCGGCGGCGCCGGCCAGCGCCGGCGGGCTGGCGGCGGTGGTGTTCGAGCTGGAGACGCTGCTGCCGCCGCGGGCCGCGGCCCCGGCCCGCACCGCGTCGCCCGACGTGCCGCTGACCGCGCTGGTGCGGCGTCCGTAGCCGCGGCGCCGCGCCGCGTGCTAAGCACCGCCGCGATGGCCGCCCTCGACAACCGCACCTACTACGACGACTTCGCTGGCTGGTACGAGCGCGAGCGCGGCAAGGGCTACCACCGCATGCTCGACGATCTCGAGGTCGAGCTGGTCGAGCGCTACGGCCGCGATAAGGACGTGCTCGAGGTCGGCTGCGGCACCGGCCTCATCCTCGGCCGGGTCGCGCAGTTCGCGCGGTCGGCGGTCGGCGTCGATCTGTCGGGCGGCATGCTGGCCAAGGCGGTCGCGCGCGGCCTGCCGGTGGTGCAGGCGTCGGCGACCGTGCTGCCGGTCGCGACCGCGTCGGTCGACGTCGCCTACTCGTACAAGGTGCTGGCCCACATCGTCGACATCGGCGCGGCGATGCGCGAGATGGCGCGCGTGGTCCGGCCCGGCGGCTGGGTGCTGGCCGAGTTCTACAACGCGCGCTCGATCCGCCGGCTGGTCAAGGCGCTCAAGCCGGCCACCGCGGTGTCGACGGCGACCAACGACGAGGCGGTCTACACCCGCTACGACACCAAGGCCGACATCGCCAGCTACCTGCCGCCCGAGCTCGAGTGGGTCACGTCGCGCGGCATCCGCATCGTCACGCCGGTGTCCTACGTCCACCAGATCCCGGTGGTCGGCGCGGTGGTGCGCAAGGCCGAGGGCCTGCTGGCCGACCAGCCGATCGCGCGCGATCTGGGTGGCTTCCTGGTGGTGGTCGCGCGTCGTCGCGGCTGAGCCGCCCGCCGAATCCCGCGGCGGCGTCGCGCCGGCGGCGGCCGCGCTTGCTACAGTCGGGCCATGGGACGCGTGCTCGTCGTCGACGACGAAGCCTCGATGCGCGACTTCCTGGCGATCTGCCTGCGGCGGGCCGGCCACGAGGTCGAGCAGGCCGCCAGCGGCGCCGCCGCGGTGACGGCGCTGGCGGCGCGCCCGGTCGACGTGGTCGTGACCGATCTGCGCATGCCGGGCGCGCTCGACGGGCTGGGCCTGTTGCGCGAGGTGCGCGCCCGCCACCCCGCCACCGAGGTCATCCTGGTGACCGCGTTCGCCACCGCCGACACCGCGCTGGCGGCGATGAAGCAGGGCGCCTACGACTACCTGACCAAGCCGTTCAAGGTCGACGAGATCAACGCGGTCATCGACCGCGCGCTGGAGAAGCGGGCGCTGGTCGCCGAGAACGCGGCGCTGCGCGATCAGGTGGCGGGCCGGGTGCGCATGGCCCAGCTGCTCGGGCGCAGCAAGGGCATGCAGCGGGTGTTCGAGCTGATCGGCAAGATCCACTCGACCCGCACCAACGTGCTGATCACCGGCGAGAGCGGCACCGGCAAGGAGCTGGTGGCGCGGGCGCTGCACACCGAGGGCAGCCGCGCCAGCGCGCGGTTCGTCGCGGTCAACTGCGGCGCGATCCCCGAGGAGCTGATGGAGTCGGAGCTGTTCGGGCACGTCAAGGGCTCGTTCACCGGCGCGGTCGCCGATCGCCCCGGGCTGGTGCGCGAGGCCGACGGCGGCACGCTGTTCCTCGACGAGATCGGCGAGCTGTCGCTGGGCCTGCAGGTCAAGCTCCTGCGCGTGCTGCAGGAGAAGAAGGTCAAGCCGGTGGGCGGCACCGCCGAGCTCGACGTCGACGTGCGGGTGGTCGCCGCCACCAACCGCGAGCTCGAGGACGAGGTCGCGCGCGGCGCGTTCCGCCAGGACCTGTACTACCGGCTCAACGTGATCGAGGTGCGGATCCCGCCGCTGCGCCAGCGCCGCGAGGACATCTCGCTGCTGGTCGATCACTTCCTCAAGCGGCAGTCCAAGGAGCTGGGGCGGCCGATCACGGTCAGCGCCGCGGCGCGCAAGCTGCTCGAGGACTACGACTTCCCCGGCAACGTGCGCGAGCTCGAGAACGTCATCGAGCGCGCGGTCGCGCTGGCGCCGGCCGACGAGATCGACGTCGACGATCTGCCGCGGCTGCGCACCACCGCGGTGCGCAGCGCGGTCGAGGCCGGCGGCGCCGTCGAGCTGCCGGCGGAGGGCGTCGATCTCGATCGCCTGGTGGCCGACTACGAGCGGGCGTGGGTGGCGCGCGCGCTCGAGAAGGCCGGCGGCGTGCGCAAGAAGGCGGCGCACCTGCTCGGCATCAGCTTCCGCTCGATGCGCTACCGGCTGGCCAAGCTGGGCTTCGACAAGGACGCCACCGCGCTCGACAAGGACGACGACGAGCCGGCGTGACACCACGCCGCGGCGCTGCCGTCGGGGGCGTGGACCAGCGGGCGGGCGCCGGGCGGCGGCGGGCCGCCCAGGCCGAGCAGCAGCGGCTGGCCGACGTGCTCGGCCCACGCCCGCGCCACCAGCCCGAACGTCAGCCGCGGGTTGATCTCGCCCAGCGGGTGGAAGCCGTCGGCGTGGGCGAAGGCGTCGACGACGAACGGCCCGCGGTAGCCGAGCGCGCCCAGCCGCGCCGCCACCGCGGCGGTGGCCGCGGCCAGCGCCCGGGCGTGGGCCGGCGGCAGCGCGGCGTCGTCGTCGACGAGCAGCGCGCGCACCACGCCGGCGCCGTCGCACACGCCGCGGTGGGGCGGCAACAGCAGCGCGCGATCGGCGGCGAGCACCACGCCGGCCTGGCCGACGTCGAGCGTGCGCGCCATCCACGGCTCGACGACCAGCGCGCCGTGCACGGCCAGCAGCCGGCCGAGCCGGGTCGCGGTGGCGGCGTCGACGTCGGGGCCGGTGCGGCGCACCCGATCGCGGCCGGCCGCGGTGAGCGGCGCCTTGGCCACCCACGCGCCGGTCGGGCTGGCGGCGGCGCCGCCGGCCGCCAGGTGCGCGCGCAGCTCGTCGACGCTGGCCACCGCGCGCGCGCCGGGCAGGCCGACGCCGAGCTCGGCGGCGAGGGCGAGCGCGAGGCGGCGATCGCTGGCCGCCCGGGCGATCGCCGCGGGGGCCGGCGGCAGCGCGCGCACCAGCTCGCGCCACCCCGCGTCGGCGGCCGGCGGCGCCGGCGGCGGTGCGTGATCGTGATCGTGATCGGCGTCGCGCGCGGCCAGCGCGCCCCACGCGGTCAGGTGGCGGGCGGCGGCGCGGCGCAGCGGCCCGTGCTCGAGCCGCGGCCGGGGCGCGCCGTCGAGCGGCACCGCGGTCGGCGCGACCGGCGCCGGCAGCCACAGCCGATCGTCGTCGTGATCGGCGAACACCCGCAGGGTCGTCGCCAGCAACGCCAGCCGCGCGGTGACCGCCGCCGGCAGCGCCGGCCCGCCGGCCCAGGCCACCTCGCAGTCGAGGTTGCCGACGATCAGCCGGGTCATGGCCGCCGCGGCGTCCGGGCCCGCGGCGCGCCGCCGGGGCGGGTCGGCTCGGCGGCGGCCAGCCCGGCGATGAACTCGTCGTCGAGCCCGGCCCGCCGGCGCGCGGCCACGTCGAGCTCGACGCCGCGGGCCCGGCTGGCGCCGAGCGGGAACGTGACCACGCGCTGGTAGGTGGCCCACGCCGACTCGTCGGGCGCCAGCTTGCCGACCCAGGTGGCGGCGAACCGCACGTGGTCGACCTCGTCGGCGGCGACCTCGTCGAGGATCGCCGCGGTCTCGGGGTCGCCGGCCGCGCGCGCCGCCGCCGCGTAGGCCGCGGCCAGATCGAGGTTGGCGTTCTCGAACGTCAGGCCCATCGTGCACACGAACGCCAGCGGCGAGGTCAGCCGCGCGGCGTAGTTCCAGAAGTGTCCGGTGACCGGACAGTCGAAGGGGCCGCGGCCCAGCGCCTCGGCCCGGGCGAAGTAGGCGCGGGCGTGGCGCTGCTCGTCGGCCAGGATCGTCCACAGCCCGGTGCGGAAGCCGCGCGGCGCGTCGGCGAAGCCGCACAGCGCCCACGCGAACAGCTCGGCCGCCTGCAGCTCGTGGTTGGCCATCGCGTGCAGGATGCGCGCGCGCTGATCGCGATCGCGCATGCCCTCGATCGGCGGCACCGACACCTCGCGGCCGCGGCGCGGCTCGAGGCCGGGCGGGCGGCCCGGGCCTGGCAGCCACTCCGGCGGGCCCGGCTCGGCGTCGACGGACAGCCCGGCCGGCGCCGGCGCCAGCTTGGTCGCGAGGTCGGTGGTCAGCACCACCGCGCGGGCGAAGGCGTGGGCGGTGGTCACGCGACGCCGACGCTGGGCGCCGGGAACCAGTGGCTCGCCCCGTCGCCCAGCGTGCATTGGTACTGGCCCTGCGCGAAGGTCACCACCGTGGCCGGGTAGCGGCTGCCGTCGGGCGCGGTGATCGTCACCCGGGTGCCCGGCGCGAACGGCCCGGCGTGCAGCTGCGGCGGCGCGGGCGGCATCGGCGCCGGCCCCGCCGCCATCGCCAGGTGCTGGAGCTGGCCGCTGTTGATCAGGCCCGGCACCTGCTCGAGGAACGCCGCGGTGCCGTAGATCTTCTTGTTCCACGGCGAGATCCGCAGCGTGTCCTTGCGGCCGTCGTGCATCTGGAAGCTCATCGAGCGGTTGTTGGCGAAGCCGCTGGTGGTGCAGCCGCGCAGGTTGCGCACGTCCCACTGCTCGACGCCGAGGTTCATCAGCTTGGGGCCGCCGCTCCAGAAGCTCATCTTGGTGCGGATCAAGATCACCCGCCGGTTGGTCAGCACGACGAAGTACGCGCTGGTGATCAGGAACAGCAGCAGGCCGCCGATGAACAGCAGCTGCACCAGCAGGCCGGGCTGGCGGCGCATGTACGCGGTGTGCAGCACCTGCTCCCCGGGCTGGAGCATCGGCATGAGCTGCGACTGCAGGTACTGGTCGGGCGTCATCGCGGCGCGAGCATACGCCGTCCCGGCGCCGGCGGCCGCGCGACATGGCTGTCGCGATCGGCCGCGATCGCGGCGAGTCGCGCCGCGCAACCCCGCGCCGCGCCATGGCCGGGGCTGGCCGCGGCCTTGCTGATGCGGACGGCGTGTCCCGCGCGCTCGTGATGATCGGGTGGCTCGCCTGCGTGGCCGCGCCGGCGCGCGCCGGTGAGCGCGAGGGCGGATCGCTCATCGCGATCGGCTCGGGGCCGGCGCCGACCATCGCCGGCGACCTCGGCGCGCGGCTGCGCGCCAGCGGCGGTGGCTGTCGGATCCGCATGGGTGGCTGGTTCGGGCGGGTCGCGGTCGAGGTCGTCGTGACCTGCGCCGGCGTCGACACGCCCGACGGCCACCACGACAGCCTGATGCTGACCGGGCCCAGCGTCGCCTGGCTGCCGGTGGCGACCCGCTGGTTCCAGCTCGGCGCCCGCGGCGGGCTCCTGGCCGGCTCGATCATCGGCGAGCGCACGGCCACCGTGCCGTGCGACCGCGACCGCGACGAGGCCTGCGGCTTCAGGCAGGTCGACGAGCGGGTGCGCGTCCACGGCTTCGCCGCGTCGGTCGGCGTCACCGCGCAGCTCACGCTCGGCGCGCGCCGCGGCGGGCGGTTCGTCGTGTGGGCCGACCTCGGCACCCAGCTCGCGCGCTTCCAGTTCGCCGACGCGGTGGTCGCCGGGCGGCTCACCCAGCTCACGATCGGGATCGGCCATGCGCACGCGTTCTAGCCGCCGCGCGGCGGTCGCGATCGTGACGGCGGCGCTCGCCGCGGCGCGGCCGGCGGCGGCGTGCCCCGACCGCGGCCTCGAGCTGGCGATCATGACGTCGCGGTTCACCGTCGCGCCGACCGCGTCCGACCGGCTCGGGCTCGACCTCCTGAGCCGCGGGCCCAGCGGCGCCTGGGGCTGCGGCGAGCTGCGGCACCACCTCACCGCGATCGAGCTCGAGGCCCCCGACGCCGGCGACGGCGATCGCCAGATCCTGCGCGTCGCCGGCTACCGCGCCGAGCTGCCGCTGGGCGACGGCGCGGTCGAGCTCGGGCTGCACCTGCTGGTGCGGTGGGGCGACGTCACCCGCTTCGCGACGCCGACCATCGCGGTGCGGGCCGCGCCGACGCCCGACCTGCGGCTGCGCGTCGAGTTCGCCGCCGCCGGCGCGTACCTCCTGGCCTACGACCCCGCGCCGCGCCGGCTCACCGACGACGTCGTCCTCGACGCCAGCGCCGCCTGGCCCGCCCGCGCCGCCACCCGCGGCGAGGTCCGGCTGCGCGCCCGCCGCTACACGCTGGCCGCCGCGCCGCGGCGCGACGTCACGCTGACCGTCGGGCTCGGCGTCGCGCTGGGCGCGCGTGACGGCGCCCGCGCGCTGCCCGGCTTCGTCGGGGTCGCGGCCCGGCTCGGTGACGATCCGGCCGCGCTGCTGGTGGCCGAGCTGGCCTACGGCGTGATCGGGCCGTGACCGCCGCCGTTCGCGCGGGGACCGGTTGACCGTCGCGCGCGCGCGCCCTACCTTCCGCCGCCAGGCCCCATGAGCGACGACCTCGACCTGGCCGCGCGCATCGACGGCGTGATCGAGGCGCCGCTGTACGCGCAGCCGCAGGCCGAGAAGGCCGCGCGGCTGTTGCCGGTGCTCGACGCGCTGACCCGGCACCACCGCGCCGCGTGCCCCGCGTACAAGCGGCTGACCGACGTGCTCGGCCCCGGCGAGCGCTCGGCCGACGCCCTGGCCGCGGTGCCGTGGCTGCCGGTCGGGCTGTGGAAGAGCCACCGGCTGGTGTCGGTGCCCGACGATCAGGTGACGACGACGCTGACCTCGAGCGGCACCACCGGCCAGGTGCCGAGCCGGATCTACCTCGATCGCGACACCGCGCGGCGGCAGGCGCGCGGCCTGGCGCGGATCATGACCCACGTGCTCGGCCCCCGGCGGATCCCGATGCTGGTGATCGATCACGCCGCGGTGCTGTCCGATCGCACGTCGTTCTCGGCCCGCGGCGCCGGCGTGCTGGGGATGATGACGTTCGGCGCGCAGCCCCGGTTCGCGCTCGACGCCGAGCTGCGCCTCGACCGCGCCGTCGTCGACGAGTTCCTGGCCCGCCACGGCGGCGCGCCGTTCTTGCTGTTCGGCTTCACGTACATGGTGTGGACCTACTTCTACGAGCAGGTGCAGGCGGCCGGCCTCGACCTGCGCCACGGCACGCTGATCCACTCCGGCGGCTGGAAGAAGCTGGTCGAGCGGCAGGTCGACAACGCCACGTTCAAGGCCGGGCTGGCCGCCGCCACCGGCCTGACCCGCGTGGTCAACTTCTACGGCATGGTCGAGCAGGTCGGCTCGGTGTTCCTCGAGGGCGACGACGGCCTCCTGTACCCGCCGGCGTTCGCCGACGTGATCATCCGCGATCCGCTGACCCTGGCGCCGGCGCCGACCGGCACGCCGGGCGTGATCCAGTGCCTGAGCGCGCTGCCCACCAGCTACCCCGGCCACTCGATCCTCACCGAGGATCTCGGCGTGATCGAGCGCGTCGACGGCGGCCCCGGCGGTCGCCACGGCAACGCGCTGCGCGTCCTGGGCCGCCTGCCGCGCGCCGAGCTGCGCGGCTGCAGCGACACCCACGCCGCCGAGGTGGCGCGATGAAGGTGCTGTGCCGGGTGCCGGCGCGCGGCGAGGTCGACCTGGCCGAGCTGCTGGCCGGGCTGACCGCGGCGCCGCCGGGCCAGCCCCACGCCGAGGACGTGCTCGAGCTGTGCCACCAGTTCTCGACCCGGCTGATGGCCGACCCGGTGGCGCGGGTGCACCCCGAGCTGATGACGCTGGGCTTCTTCATGCGCAAGGCCGAGCTGGCGCGCATGCGGCGCGAGCTCGAGGCGCTGGCGCGCCCCGACGTCGTGCAGGTGCCGGCCGGGCTGGTGTTCCACGTCCCGCCCGGCAACGTCGACACGATCTTCATGTACTCGTGGCTGCTGTCGGTGCTGGCTGGCAACACCAACCTGGTGCGGCTGTCGAGCCGGGCGTCGCCGGTGGTCGATCACCTGTGCGCGCTGCTCGACGAGCTGCTGGCCCGGCCCGGGCTGGCCGACGCGCGCGCGCGGGTGGCGATGATCCAGTACGGCCACGACGACGCGATCACCGCGGCGTGCTCGGCCCAGGCCGCGGTGCGCATCATCTGGGGCGGCGACGCCACCGTGGCCGCGGTGCGGCGCGCGCCGCTGCCGCCGTTCGGGCGCGACCTCACGTTCGCCGATCGCTGGTCGCTGCTGGCGCTGGCCGCCGACGGCGTGGCCGAGCTCGACGACGCCGGCCTGACCCGGCTGGCCGAGCAGCTGCACAACGACATCTACTGGTTCGATCAAGGCGCGTGCTCGTCGCCGCGGCTGTGCCTGTGGGTCGGCACCGCGGCCGAGGTCGCCGAGGTCCGCGATCGGCTGTGGACGGCGGTGGCGGCGGTGGCCACCGCGCGCGGCCACTGGCCGGAGATGGCGGTGCGGATGGCCCGGGAGCTGTTCGCGCACCAGGCGGTGCTCGACGGCCCGGTCGTCGGGCGCGCCGATTTCGGGCCCGGCCTGACGGTGCTGCGGGTCGATCGGCTCGACGGCCTGGTCCGCGCGCACCCCGGCGGCGGCCTGCTGTTCGAGGCGGTGGCGCCGTCGCTGGCCAGCCTCGATCGCTGGATCTCGCGGCGCGATCAGACGCTCACCCACTTCGGCTTCGCGCGCCACGAGCTGATCGAGCTGGCGCAGCGGCTGGCCGGCCGCGGCCTCGATCGCCTGGTGCCGGTGGGCCAGGCGCTGGCGCTGGCGCGGTTCTGGGACGGCTACGACCTGATGGCGCAGCTGGTGCGCAACGTCCACGTCGTCGCGTAGCGGTCACCGCCCGTGGCAGCGCTTGTACTTGGCGCCGCCGCCGCACGGGCACGGATCGTTGCGGCCCGGCGGCGTCGCGGGCCGCGCGACGCCGTCGCCGTAGACCCAGCGCCCGTCGACCCGACGGAACCGCGAGCGCTCGCGCTGCGCGAACGCCTGGCCGCGGTGGTGGCCGTGGGCGACGAACTCGACCTCGCCGCCGGCGTCGGCCGGGCCGCCGGCGCGCGCGTCGACGATCTCCAGCCCGGCCCAGGTCGTGTCGCGGGCCCACGCGGTCAGCGCGGCGCGATCGACCGTCGCGACGGTGGCGGGATCGTGGGTCGCGAGCAGGTAGTCGATGGCCTGGCGGACGTAGCCGGTGTAGCGCGAGCGCATCAGCGCCAGCGCGGTGGGGGCCGGCGCGCCGGCCAGCAGCGGATCGCAGCACGCGGCGGCCGGCTGGCGCGAGCCGCACGGGCAGGGGGGCGCGGTCGCGCTCATCGCGGCGATGGTATGCGACCATCGGGCGATGCGCCGCTCCTTCCTCGTCATCGCGCCGACGCTGCTGGCGCTCGCCTGTGGCCCCACCGCCAAGCCCGCGCCGACGCCGCCCGGTCCGCCGATCGGCGATCCCGCGCCGCCCAGCGGCGAGCGCGTGCCCGCCACCGAGTTCACGATGACCGACCGCGGCACGCTCGCGCTGCCCGGCCCGATCGTCTTCGCCACCGGCGCGGCCGAGCTCGACCTGGCGGCCAGCGAGCCGGCGCTGTGGCACATCCACGACTACCTGGTGGCCAAGGAGGCGGTGACGCTGGTGCGGATCGAGGGCCACGGCGATCAGGCCGGGCAAGACGCGCTGATCCTCTCCGGCGATCGCGCGCTGACGGTGGGGCGCTGGCTGGTCGCCCACGACGTCGCGTGCGAGCGCCTGCTGGCGGCGGCGTTCGGCGACACCAAGCCGATCGCCGACGGCTCGACCGCCGAAGGCCGCGCCGCCAACCGGCGCATCGAGATCGTCAACGCGCAGCTGCGCGGCATCGCGATCGGCGGCATGCCGGCCGACGGCGGCGCGCCGGCGGTGGCGCCGGTCTGCGATTGAGCTACGGCGCCGCGCGCAGCCACACCGCGCGGGCGTAGCCGAGCGCGAAGCCGACCCGCATCACGTTGGCCTGCGACTGCGACGCCGGCGAGGTCGTGACCACCGCGAGCTCGCAGCCGGCCGCCACCGCGTGGGCCAGGCGGGCGGTCAAGAGCGCGCGCTGCACGCCGCGGCGGCGAAACGCCGGGGCGGTGGCCGCGCCGCACAGCTGCACGACGCCGTCGGCGTAGCGGGCGCTGGCGATGCCGGCGGGCGCGCCGTCGACCCGGGCCAGGTAGCGGGGCAGCGCCGCCGCGCCGAGGTCGGCGAAGACCGTCGCCAGCACGTCGACCGGGATCGGCGGATCGAGCGGGCTGGCGCCGTCGGGGTGGCCGAAGCCGTCGATCGACACCCGCAGCCAGTCGGCGGCGGTGGCCGGCGTGACCTCCTCGACGGTGACCCCGGCGGCGGCCGCGGCGTGGGCGTCGGCCGCCGCCAGCCGCCGCACCAGCACGTGCTCGAAGCCGTCGACGAGGTAGCCGCGCTGGGCCAGCGCGCGGTGCAAGCTCGGCGCGGCCAGCGTGGCCAGCTCGAAGCGCACCGGCTCGCCGCGGGCCCACCACGTCGCCTCGATCGCGGCCAGCGCGCGCAGGTCGAGATCGTCGGTGAAGCCGCAGCCGGCCACCTTGTTGGTCGGCAGGCCGGGGCGCGCCAGCACCGCGTAACCGCCGGCGATCGGATCGATCGCCACCTCGCCGCCGCCCGCGGCGACGCCGTCGGCCACCGTCCGCGCCAGCGCCGCCTCCCCGCGCTCGATGCGCGCCGCGCGCGCCAGGTCGATGAACATCGGCGCAGCGTCGTCGATGGGCGGGCCCGGCGCAACCGCGCCGCGGGTCCGGCGCGGCGCGCCGCACGCGCCGCGGTCACCGCCGCGCGATCACCGCGTCACCGAGCGCCGCCCGCACCAGCGCGCCCAGCGCCGCGCGGCGGTCGGGATCGGCGGCGAAGACGTGCACCCAGCTGGTGCCGGACGACTCGGGATCGTAGTCCTCGGCCGCGACCAGCGCGTCGGCGAGGATCACCAGCACCTCGGTGCGGTAGCCGTCGATGACGCTGCCGCCGTACGGGTGGCTCCGGGTCAGCACCCCGCAGCGCGGGTCGTCGGCCGCGGGCAGCTCCTCGGCCGCGCGGTCGGTCGCGGCCAGCCCGCTGCCGGTCACGGTGAACGCCAGCGCGGGCAGGGTGCGCAGCTCGGCCGCGCGCCGTTCGAGCTCCTGGGTCATGCCCCGAGCTTGCCAGCCGCCGCTGCGCGCGCGCGCGATTTCTGAGATCCTGGGCGCACCAGCGCGTCCATCTCCGGTGCGGATCTGCGTCCTCCTCTCGGCCTACCCGGCCGGCTCGTCGCCGGTCGCCGGCCACGATCCCGCGTACGAGCCGGGCCACTGGCTCGACGGCCACGAGGTCGAGACCATCGAGGTCCACCGCGCGACCGCGCGGGCCCAGGTCCAGGCGCTGGTCGGCCGCGGCCACGACGTCATCCTCAACCTGTGCGAGGGCACGTGGTTCGAGGAGGTCGCTGGGATCGAGGTGGTCGAGGAGCTCGAGCGGCCCTGCCGTAGGCGCGGCTGTACGGCCTGCGCAGCGATGAAGCGCGACCGGGTCACCACCCCGCACGCGTTCGCGCACCAGGCCATCGGGCCTGGCGACGCTGCGCTTCCCGATGATCGTGAAGCACTTCGACGGCTGCGCCAGCATCGGCATGACCCGGGCGTCGCGGGTCGAGACCGCGACGGCGCTGCGGTCCCAGGTCGCCGCGACGTGGGCGGTGGCCGAGGCCGCGCTCGTCGAGGAGTTCGTCGACGGCGACGAGTACACGGTGCTCGTCGCCGAGAACCCCGACGCGCCGGCCGCGCCGCTGGTGATGACGCCGGTCCGGTGCGGCTTCCCGCCCGGCGAGACCTTCAAGCACTTCGACCTGAAGTGGCACGGCTACGCCGGCCTGGCGTGGCAGCCGTGCGCCGACCCGGCGCTGGCGGCCGCGCTGGTCGACGCGACCCGGCGGATGTTCGTCGGCGTCGACGGCGTCGCGTGGGCGCGCTGCGACTTCCGCGTCGACGCCGCCGGCCGCGCCTGGCTGCTCGAGATCAACACCACCTGCGGCATCTTCTACCCGCCGGGCCAGGAGGGCAGCGCCGACGTGATCCTCCTCCACGATCCGATCGGCCACCGCGGCTTCCTCGCGCACGTGCTGCGCTGCGGCCTGCGCCGCGCCGGCCGCGGGTGAGCGGCGCGCCGCGCGGCGCGCGAGGTCGGGTGTAGGATCGGCGCAGGAGGGAGCAGCATGACTCGCATGCGATCGGTCGCGGTCCGCGCGCTGGCTGGAGCGATGGCCCTGGTGGTGGTGGCCGCGGGGTGTGGCGGCAAGAAGTCCGACGGCGGCGGCGCGGGGGCGAGCGGCGGGGGTGGCGGCTCGGCGGCAAGCCCCGCGGTCGCGGGCGCCGGGGCGAACGCCGCGCCCGACGCGGGGGCCGGCGGCGCGGGCGCCGGGGCGCCGACCGGCCCCTCGGTCGGCCCGCCAGCGGCGACGCTGGCCTTGCCGGCTGGCGCCGACGCCGCGGCGATCACGGTCGTGGTGCGGCCGCCCGACGAGGCGCGGCCGAGCGTCGCCGGGATGCGGCCGGCCCTCGACGCCCACGCCCAGACCCTGCGGGTGATCGAGCTGGGCCCCGACGGCACCGTGCTCCCGGGCCCCGGCCGCCTCACGGTCGCGATCGCGGCCGCCGACCTGCCGGCCGGCCGCACCCTGGCCGACGTCCACGCGGTGTCGGTCGCGGCCGACGGGACCGTCGAGGATCTGCCGATCGTCGCGGTCACCAGCGACGGTGTCCAGGTCGAGGTCCGGCACTTCTCGCTGGTGATGCTGGTAGCGGCGATCACCGGCATCGCGCTGCTCGGCACGATGGCGATGATCATGCGCGGCGCCACCGAGCCGATGATGCGCCGCGACTGCGCGCGCTGGCTCGAGCCCGACGCCGCACGCGTCAAGGCGCTCGTCGCGGATCCCCGCACGTTCGCGGTCGACCCCGCCGCTGGCGCGATCACCCTCGACCTCGGCAAGCCGCTGCGCGGCAAGGACGTCGATCAAGGCGCCCACGCGCTGCGGGTCGAGCAGGTCATCGCTCGCGGCGAGGGCGACTGCGTCAACATGAGCACGCTGTTCGGCAGCTTGCTCCTGGCCAAGGGGTACCCGGTGCGCACCGTGGCCGGCACCGCGACCTACCGGCGCGGCGGCAAGACCTACAAGGGCCTGCACCAGTGGGTGGAGGTGGTCATCGACGGCAAGGGCTACTACGTCGACGCGTTCGAGCCGGCGCAGACGCGCCTGGTGCCCCTGGCCGACGCCACCAGCGAGCTGTCGCTCGAGCGCAACCGGATGTGCGGCAAGGACCCGGACGGGACGACGGTCGGCCCGGTCGCGTACGACCCGACCTGGATCGAGGCGTTCGGGCAGCGCGACGTCGAGGCATTGCGGGCCCACCTCGACGCGCTCAAGGCACAGCACCGTCGCCTCAACGACGAGTGCATCGCGGGCAAGCGCCCAGCAGCCTGCGACGAACGTCGCGCGGTGTACGAGCAGGCCAAGGCGCTCCAGGAGCAGCTGGGCGCCGCCGCGTCACCTTGATCCACCCGGTCACCGGTACGGCGTGCGCTCGGCCGGCGGCAGGTCGAGCCGACGCATGCCGAGCGCGCGCGCCATCGTGCGCACCGCGCCGTCGCGGGCCTGCAGGCGGATGAGCCCGCAGTTGCCGCACACCACCAGCCGCACGCCCAGCGACGCGTAGGTGGCGGCGCGCACGCCGAGATCGAGGTTGTCGTCGAGGTACAGCTCGCCGCCGCCGCAGTGCGGGCACGGCGTCAGCGTGCGGTCCTGGGCCTGGAAGCGCGCGGCCCCCACGACGTCGACCGCCTGCTGGTACTCCTCGCCGTAGCCGTCGGCGCGGCGCTTCAGCGCCTCGAACATCGCGTCGGCGTCGTCGATCGTCGCGGTGACCACCTCGGGCACGTCGCGCTCGGTCTCGGCCCAGCCGCGCAGGTTCTCGGTCAGCGCCTTGAGCATCACCCGCATGTCGACCAGCTCGGCGTAGCTGGTGGCGAGCGGCTCGGTGATCAGCAGGCGCTGCGCGCGATCCAGGCAGGTCTCGAGCTGCGTGAGCTTGTTGGCGTAGGGCGTCGACATGCCGCGATTGTAGGCGCGGCGGCGCCCGCGTGGGGTCAGCGACCGAACGCCGCGCGCAGCTCGCACTCCTTGGCGTCGACGAGCGTCTTGGCCTTCATCACGCAGCGCCGCATCGCGCGGTTGCTCGCGGCCTCGGCCTGGCAGTTGCGCACCAGCGCGGCGCGGTCGGCCGCCGAGACGGTCGAGCCGCGGTCCTTGGCGGCCAGCGCCGTGACGTGGTCGGCGATCGCCTCGCAGGTCGGGTCGTCGTCGCACGCCATCAGCAGGGCACACGCCATCAGCAAGGGACAGAGGGCGATCGCCGCGCGCATCGCGCCAGCGTAGCGCGTCGCGCCGGCGGTCGGAAGCCGCGCCGGCGCGGCGTCATGTCCGGCTACCGCCGCGCGCCGAGGTGCCGTACGCTGGCGCCGCGTGGGCCTGATCTTGATGCTGCTGTCGCTGGTCGCCGCCGCGGGCGCGGTGACGCGGTTCGGCCGTCAGGCCGCGGCGCGGCGCGGCCTGGCCGGCGCGGTGCGGGCGTCGATAGCCGAGGCGCCCGAGGGCGCGCGGGTCCACCTGGTCGGCACGATCGCCGACGGCGAGCACCTGCTGGCGCCGATCAGCCGTCGGCCGTGCGTCTACTTCGCGGTCGCGATCGAGGAGGAGGTCGGGACCGCCTGGCAGGTGGTCTACACCGATCAGCGCGCGGTGCCGTTCGTCGTCAGCGACGGCACCGGGCGGGCGCTGATCGACGCCGCCGGCGCCGAGATCGAGGTCGACGCCGGGCGCCTGGTCGGCACGCTGGATCGCGCGGCGCTCGAGGCGCTGGGCGCGGCCGCGCCGATCCGGCTGCACGGCAACAGCGCGCTGCGCGGCCCGCGGCTGCGCTACCGCGAGGTCGCGTTCGCGCTCGGCTCGCAGCTCGCGGTGATCGGCGCGGCGGTGCGCGAGCCCGACCCCGACGCGATCAAGGCGGTCACCGGCTACCGCGAGGGGCCGCCGACCCGCCTGCGGCTGGGGCGCTCGGCCGCCCACGCGCTGTGGCTCAGCGACGCGACGGACGCGATGCCGGCGATGCCGCCGGCCGACGCCCCGGCGTGATACTAGTAGCGGCGCCGATGAGCTCGCCGCTCGATGTCCTGCTCGCCGATGGCGTGATCGACGAGGTGCTCGGTCGCCTGAAGAGCGGCAAGGAGGCCGACATCTCGCTGGTCGTGCACCGCGGCGAGGTGGTGGCGGCCAAGATCTACAAGGACCGCGCGACCCGCTCGTTCAAGAACAACGCCGAGTACAAGGAGGGCCGCAAGACCCGCAACACCCGCACCCAGCGGGCGATGGATCGCGGCGGCAAGTTCGGCCGCGAGGCCGCCGAGCAGGCGTGGAAGTCGGCCGAGGCCACCGCGCTGGGCAAGCTGGCCGCGGCCGGCGTGCGGGTGCCGCGGCCGATCATGTTCTACGAGGGCGTGCTGCTGATGGAGCTGGTGCGCGGCGCCGACGGCGAGGCGGCGCGGCGGCTGATCGACGTCGCGCTCGAGCCCGCGGCGGCGGCGCGGGTGTTCGCCGATCTGCGCGGCCAGATGATCACGATGCTGTGCTGCGATCTGATCCACGGCGATCTGTCGCCCTACAACATCCTGGCCGGCGCCGCCGGGCCCACCATCATCGACTTCCCGCAGGCGCTGTCGGCGGCCCACGCCTCGCGCGCCCAGCACTTCTTCCAGCGCGACTTCGACAACGTGCTGCGCTACTGCGCCGCGGCCGATCCCAGCCTGGCGATCCGCGCCGCCGACGCCGGCGCGATCTGGCGCGCGTACGTGGGGCGGTACCTGACGCCCGACTTCGTGCCGCCGACGCCGCGCCCCGCGCCGCCGCCGCGGCGCCCCGAGCCGCGGCGCCCCGAGCCGCGTCACCCCGAGGCGCGTCACCCCGACGCCCGCCGGCCCGAGCCGCGGCCCGACCCGCGCCGACCCGCGCCGCCGGCCGGCGGGCCACGCCGCGACGAACCACGCCGCGACGAACCACCCCGCGACGAGCCACGCCGCGACGGGCCGCGCCGCGACGAGCCGCGCCGCGACGGGCCGCGCCGCGACGAGCCGCGCCGCGATGACCCACGCCGGCCCGTCCACCCGCCCGCCGCGCGCGTCGAACCGCGCCCGCCGCCCCCACGCCACCCGCGCCCCGCGCCGGCGCATCCGCCGCGTCCCGCCCCCGCGTTCGCGCCGCGCCCGGCGCCCGGCGCCGACGACGATCGCCCGCGTTCACCGGGCCGCGTGCGACGGCGCAGGCGGCATTGAGCGCCTGGCGGGCGGGTCCGCGCGCAGGCGCTTCCGGCGCTGCTCGCGGTCGGCGAGCGCCGCGTGGATCATCACGATCGTGGTCCCGACCGAGAGCTCGACCATCGCTGCTGGCAGCCGCCACAAACGCCGCATACGTACCTCCCCGGAGTGATGGCTCCACCTTGCGCCGCGACCGCCGCGCGCTCAACCGCTGGCCGCGCGCGATCGCCCTCGATGGTGCAGGTTTCCACGCCCACCGCACCTGCGCCGCGCCGCGGCGCGCCGGGTCAGGGCGTCAGCATCGCGGCGGCGCTGACGATCATCACCAGCACGCACACCGACGCCAGGGCCACGCGCCAGCGGCTGTGCCACCACGGCGGCGGCGCGGCCTTGGCCGGCGGCGCCGCGGGGGCGACCTCTCCATCGCGCCGGGCCCGACGCGCGCGTGCTTGCTTGCCCATCGCGGCGCAGCATAGCGCGAACGCGCCGCCGCTCACGGCGGGATCAAGAAGAACCGGCCCATCATGCCGTGGTCCTCGTGCTCGAGGATGTGGCAGTGGAACATGTACGGGACCTCGCGGTCGGCCACGCCGGCGAAGCTCAGCAGCAGGCGCACCACCTGGCCCGGACCGATCATCACGGTGTCCTTCCAGCCCGCCAGCGGCGCCGCCGGCGGCGCGCCGTCGACGTCGAGCACCTGGAACTGCCGGTGGTGGACGTGGAACGGGTGGCCCATGCCCGAGGTGTTGGTGACCGTCCACAGCTCGACGTCGCCGACCGGGACGTCGAAGCTGATCGCCGCCGGCACCGTCGTCAGGTCGGTCATCTGCGTGCCGTTGATCGACACCGCGCCCATCCCCATCGCCAGCGTCACCTGGCGCGCGCGCGCGGCGTCGGCCTCGGCCAGCCGCACGATCGGCGCGAAGCTCGCCGGCGGCACGATCGTCGTCGGCGGCGGCGCGCCGACCTCGAACGTCGCCAGGTCGAAGGTCGCGCGATCGAGCCCGTCGGCGAGGTTGGCGCCCATCTGGCCGGTGAACAGCTGGCCGAACACCTCGCCGGAGAAGCTCTGCAGCGCGACCGTGGCGCCGGTGGCGTCGGCCGAGAAGTCGACCAGCAGCTCGACCCGCTCGCCGGGCGCCAGCGAGACGCGGCTGGTGGTGACCGGCGCCTCGAGCAACCCGCCGTCGCTGGCGATCAACCGGAAGCCGCGGCCGTCGGCGAAGCCGAGGTGGTACGCGCGGGCGTTCGAGCCGTTCAGCACGCGCAGGCGCACCAGGCCGCGGGCGATCACGCCGCGCGGTTGCACCGCGCCGTTGACCAGCATGGTCTGGCCCTTCAGCCCGGCCATCATGTCGTGCATCGCGACCGTCGCGCCGCCGGAGTACGGGTGGGTGCCGTCGGCGAAGAACCGGCGATCCTGGATCACCAGCGGCAGATCGTCGACGCCGTAGGTCGACGGCAGGTCGGCCGGCGGCGTCGGCTCCTCGACGTAGATCACGCCGGCCAGGCCCATGTAGACCTGCCGGCCGGTCTGGTGCATCGGGTGCGGGTGGTACCAGGCGGTCATCGGCCGCTGGGTGACGTCGTACTCGGTCACCCAGGTGGCGCCGGGCGCGACCATCACGTACGGCCCGCCGTCGCTGCGCGCCGGCACGTGCATGCCGTGCCAGTGCAAGGTCGAGGGCTCGGCCAGCGAGTTGGTGACCTCGAGGCGCACCCGCTCGCCGCGGCGGAAGCGCAAGGTCGGCCCCAGGTACGCGCCGTTGATCCCGTAGGTCGCGGTCGGCGCGCCGGCGCCGAAGTCGACGGTGCCGGCCTGTAGGTCGAGGCGGAACACCCGCACGCCGGCGATCAGCTCACCGTCGTCGAGCGGCGGCACCGGCAGCGGATCGCCGCCGTCGATGGTCACGCCGGGATCGGTGCCGCAGCCGCCGAGCGTCACCGGCAGCGCGAGCGCGGTGCCGGCGGCGCCGCAGGCCTGGAGGAAGGTGCGCCGCGACAGCGTGGGGCGAGTCATCGGGAGATCCTTTCGCGGGGTGGGTCGACGCCGCGGCCGACGCCGTCGGCGCTGGCGCTCGCGACGCGCGCGCCGTCAGCCAGTACCACGACCTCGCCCTCGGCGAGGGGCAGCCAGCGCTCGCCGCTGAGCGGCACGCTCGCCACCAGCACGACGTCCTGGGGCGCCGCGCCGAGGTCGAGGCCGGCGATCGTGCCAGGCTCGGCGGCGCAGCGTCGGCAGAGCAGGTGCAAGCCGGGCGGCGCGACGCCGCGCGCGTCGCCCTGGTTGCGGCGGTGGGCGTGGACGAAGATCGCGTCGCCGTCGGCGTAGACGAAGTTCGCCGGTCCGAGCGGGCGGACGCTGGCCGCGAACGCGGCGACCGCCGCCAGCCGCGCGTCCAGCGCCGGGACGCCGCCCGCGACCTGCCACAGCGGGCGCAGGCGCTCGAGCAGCGCGCAGAACGCCCGCTCCGAGTCGGTGTCGCCGATCGGCTGGTAGGGCGCCGCCGGCGCGACGTCCGCCAGGCCGGTGAGGTCGCCGTTGTGCGCGAAGACGTGGGCGTGGCCGCCGAGCTCGCGGACGAACGGCTGGCTGTTGGCGAGCGCGCGGGGGCCCTGGGTGGCGCGTCTGATGTGGCCGACCACCGTGGTGGCGGTGAACGGGTGCTCCTGGAGGAAGCGCAGGCTGGCGCTGGTGGCCGCGGGCGCCGCCTCGCGGAACAGGTGGGCGTCGCGGCCCTCGTAGTACGCGAGCCCCCAGCCGTCGCGGTGCGGCCCGACCAGCCCGCCGTGCCGCGCCAGCTCGGCGAACGACAGCGTCACGGTCGCCGGGTGGCGGGTCGACATGGCGAACAGCTCACACATGATCGTGGGTCTCGGGTCAGCAGCCCGGCCGAGGCGGGGCCTGGTCGTCGTCAGCGGACCGCGCCGACCGGCGCGGCGGGGGGACCCCTCACGTGGGCACCCCGAGGCGGGGCAGCACCCAGCGGCGGAGCGCCAGCCACACCGAGAACGCGATCAGCAAGCCGAGCCAGTCGGGCATCGCCGGGTGAGAGCCAGCCGGCGGCGAAAGGGTTCGCGGCCGGCGCCCCGGACGCCGCGTGCTAGGGTCCCCGGCGCGCATGCCCGCCCCGGCGCCTCCTAGCGACCGCGATCCCGCCGCCGACGCGGCCTTGCTGGACGCCGCCCGCGCCGGCGATCGCGCCGCGCTCGAGCGGCTGATCGAGCAGCACCAGGCGCGGATCTACCGCTTCGGCCTCAAGATGTGCCGCGATCCCGAGGTCGCCAAGGACGTCGTCCAGGAGACGCTGATCGCGATGGCGCGCGGCGTCCGCGACTTCCGCGGCGGATCGTCGCTGTCGACCTGGCTGTACACGATCGCGCGCAGCTACTGCATCAAGGCCCGCCGCACGAGCAAGTTCGCGCCCCGCGACGTCGGCTCGCTCGACGCGGCGCCCGAGGCGATCGCCGTGGCCGACCCCGGGCCGCGCTCCGACGAGCAGCTCGGCGCGCGGCGGGTCGAGCAGGTGCTCGAGCGCGCGATCGCCGAGCTCGACGACAAGTACCGCGAGGTGCTGGTGCTGCGCGACATCGAGGGGCTGACCGCGCCCGAGGTGGCCGCGGTGCTGGGGGTCAGCGTCGACGCGGTCAAGAGCCGCCTCCACCGCGCGCGGCTCGACGTCCGGGCCCGGGTCGCGCCGGCGCTGCTCGACGAGCCGCCGCCCCCGGCCGCGCGCAGCTGCCCCGACGTCGTCGGCGTGTTCTCGCGCCACCTCGAGGGCGAGGTCAGCGCCGACGCGTGCGCCGAGATGGAGCGCCACCTGGCCGGCTGCCCGTCGTGCCGCGGCGCCTGCGAGTCGCTGCGCGCGGTGCTCGGCATGTGCCGCGCGGCGCCGGCCGCGGTGCCGGCGCCGGTGCAGCGCTCGGTGCAGCGGGCGCTGCGCGATCTGCTCGCGCCCGAGGCGTGAACCCATCGCGCGCGGCCTGGCTCTCACCGGCCATGACGACCAAGCCCACCGCGCCCGCGACCGTCGAGGTGACCGAGCGCAACTTCGACGCGCTGCTCGCGGCCTCGGCCGCCGGCGGCATCCTGCTCATCGACTTCTGGGCCGCGTGGTGCGGGCCGTGCCGCGCGTTCGCGCCGGTGTTCGAGGCCGCCGCCGCGCGCCACCCCGATCTGGTGTTCGGCAAGGTCGACACCGAGGCCGAGCGCGGCCTGGCCGCGGCGTTCCGCGTCAGCGCGATCCCGACGCTGGCGGTGATGCGCGACGGCATCCTGCTCACCGCGCAGCCCGGCGCGCAGCCCCCGGCTGCGCTCGACGCGCTGATCGCCAAGGTCCGCGCGCTGGACATGGACGAGGTGCGCCGCGAGATCGCCGCGCAGCAAGCGGCCGCGCCGCAGGGCCGCGCCGCGGCCGCCGCGACGCGGTGATTCAGTTCCAGCGCAGCGCGAAGCCGTCGGGGGTGTCGTCGACGACGAGCGGCGACGGGCCGAGGTCGGCGCGGTAGTAGTCGTCGAGGATCGCGGCGAGCGCGGGGTGCTCGGCGGCCAGCGCCAGCGGCCGCAGGAAGTAGGTCTCGGTCGCGACCGCGAAGAACTCGGCCTCCGAGGTCGCGCCGTAGGCGTCGATCGCCGTCGGCAGCCCGGCGGCGGTCTCGGCCTGGTGGCGGGCGTAGGCGGTGGTGCACACCGCGGCCCAGCGCGCGGCCTCGCGGCGGGTCGGCAGCGGCGGCGCGCCGTCGATCTGGCCGGTGGCCATGTCGAGCTTGTGGGCGAACTCGTGCAGCACGACGTTGCCGGGCGCGCCGGCGCGGCCGCCGGCCAGCACCGCGTCCCACGCCAGCACCACCGGCCCGCGCAGCATGGCCTCGCCGATCACCGTCGTGCCGTGGCCGGTCGGCGCGCGCGGCTGCTCGAAGAAGCCCAGCGGCCGCGGCGGGCGCACCAGCGTCGTCGGGTACACCAGGATCGAGCTGACGTCGGCGTAGAGGTCGCGCTCGGGGCGCCCCATGACCAGCAGCCCGGCCTGGGCGGCGATCGTCACCTGCATCTCCTCGGTGACGTCGAGCCCGCCGCAGCCGACCCAGTCGGTGTCGGCGATGAAGCCCTCGGCCCAGGCCAGGAGCGCGTCCCGGCGCGCCGGGGACAGCCGCCGCGCCAGCGCGACGTTGGCGTCGAGGATGCGGCGCCAGGCGGCGGGGATCGGTGACGGGGTGCGGGTGCGGCGGCGGGCGCTGAGCCACGAGAGCATGGGGACCAAGCTAAGGCGGCCGCGGCGCGCGTCGACTCGCCGATCGGGGAGGGGCGGCCCGTGCGACACTGCGACCATGGGCCTGCCGCGCACCCTCGCCTCGACCTCGACGCTCGCGCTGATCCTGGCCGCCGGCTGCGGCGGCGACGACAGCGGCGGCCTGCCCGGGGGCAGCTGCGACGCGGTCCCGCCCGAGGCCAGCGGCGAGGGCACCTACTACGCCGCCACCGGGGCCGGCAACTGCAGCTTCGATCCGTCGCCCCAGGACCTGATGGTCGCGGCGATGAACGCGGTCGACTACCGCACCGCGGCGTGGTGTGGCGCGTGCCTGGCTGTCACCGGGCCCGACGGCACGGTCACCGTGCGCGTGGTCGACCAGTGCCCCGAGTGCGCCCAGGGCGATCTCGATCTCAGCCCCGAGGCGTTCGCGCTGCTGGCGCCGCTGTCGGCCGGGCGGGTGCCGATCACCTGGCACCTGGTCGCGTGCGACGTCAGCGGGCCGATCGCCTACCACTTCAAGGACGGCGCCAACGCGTTCTGGACCGCGCTCCAGGTGCGCAACCACCGCTACCCGATCGCCAAGGTCGAGGCGATGCAGGGCGGCGCGTACGTCGAGATCCCGCGCGTCGACTACAACTACTTCGTCGAGCCGTCGGGGCTGGGCGACGGGCCGTACCAGCTGCGGGTCACCGACCAGCGCGGCCACGTCCTCGAGGACGCCGACGTCGCGCTCGGCGACGACGTCACCCGCACCGGCGCCGCGCAGTTCCCGGCCTGCCCGTGATCGCGGCCGGGTTGTGTCGGCGGCGCCGACGTGGCAAGCAGGCGCCATGAGCGACCACCACCCCACCGACTTCACCGGCTCGATCGACGCCGCGATCACCAGCGCCATCGTCGCCCGCATCCCGGACGCCAAGGTCGAGGTCAGCGGCGGCGGCGGCCACTTCCGCATCGCGGTGGTGTCGACCGTGTTCGAGGGCCAGGGCCTGCTCGATCGCCAGCGCCTGGTGCTGTCGTCGATCAAGCACCTGCTGGCCGGGGATCGCGCCCCGGTCCACGCGGTCGACGAGCTGGTCACCAAGACCCCGTGATCCGACGCTGGGCGCCGTAACCTGCCGGGGCCGGGCGGCCTCCAACCGGGGTGCGCCGATACCTCGCCCTGACCTGTGCCGCCCTGGTGGCCGCGCCCGCGCTGGCGTGGGCCGCGCCGGTGCGCGGCGTGGTGGTCGACGAGGCCGGCGCGCCGGTGGCCGAGGCCGCGGTGGTGATCGCGGGGGTCGAGGTCACCACCGACGCCGGCGGCGGGTTCGCGATCGACGACGTCGGCGCCGGCACCCAGGACGTGCTGGTGGTCGCCGACGGCTTCGAGCCGCTGCTCACCCGCGCGGCGCCGGGCCGGCCGCTGCGGCTGGTGCTGGTGCGCGGCGGCCTGGTCAACGACGTCGAGCTGGTCACGCTCGAGGGCGAGGCGCCGTTCGTCGATGAGCCGGCGGCGTACGATCTCGATCCCGCCACCGTCGGAACGGTGGCCGGCGCCGGCAACGACGCGCTCAAGGCGGTGCAGAGCCTGCCCGGCGTGGCGCGCATCCCGTTCGGGCTCGGCGGCCTGGTGCTGCGCGGCCAGAGCCCGCGCAACTCGAGTGTGTTCCTCGACGGCATCGAGGTGCCGTTGCTCTACCACTTCGGCGGCCTGGCCTCGTTCATCCCGACGCCGCTGCTCGACGGGCTCGAGGTCATGCCCGGCACCTTCGGCGCGCGCTGGGGCCGCACCCAGGGCGGCGTGGTCGAGGTGCGGTCGCGGGCCGCGCGCACCGACCGCTGGCGCGGCGCCACCGAGATCAGCCTCACCGACGCCCAGGCCCGCGGCGAGGGCCCGCTGGCCGGCGGCGGCGTGGTGTTCGGGCTGCGCCGCTCGTACATCGACGGCATCCTCGCCGCGGCGGCGCCCGACCTCACCCTGGCGCCGCGCTACGCCGATGGCCAGGCGCGCTGGGACCGAGGCAGCGAGTACGCGCGGTCGGGGCGGCTCACCGCCCAGGTGTTCGGGTCAGACGATCGCCTGACGTTCGCCAACCCCGGCGACGCGATGGACGACGGCACCTCGCTCAACTACCGCTCGCGCTTCGTGCGCGCCGCGATGACCTGGCGTCGCGTCGATGGGCCGTGGTCGGCGACGGTCACGCCGTCGATCGGCGCCGACGAGGTGTCGCTGCGCGTCGACGGCCAGGGCATCACCCGCCGCAACGTGCCGGTGGCGCTGCGGGCCGACCTCGAGCGCGGCTGGCGCGACGGTCGCCTGGCCGGCGGCCTCGATCTGGTCGGCACCCGCTACGGCTACGACATCAAGAACGAGGCGCCGCGCATGCCCGGCGCGCCCGAGTCCGATCAGGTCACGCAGCGCGACGGCTCGCTGTGGGCCGGCGATCTTGGCGCGTGGGTCGAGGGCTTCTACCGCATCGCCGACGGGCGGCTCGGCGTGAAGCCGGGGCTGCGCCTCGATCGGTTCGGGCTGTCCGACGAGTGGGTCGTCGATCCGCGGGTGGCGATCACTCACGAGCTGCCCGGCGGCTGGACCATGGCCACCGCGGTCGGGCGCTACCACCAGCCGCCGGCCGCGGTCGATCTCGATCCGGCGTTCGGCAACCAGGACCTGAAGGCGTCGGTCAGCACCCAGGCGTCGTTCGGCGTGACCGCGCCGCTGCCGCGCGCGTCGTCGGTGGCGGTCACCGCGTACTGGGAGCAGTCGCGCGGGCTGGCGGTCGACGCCGTGACCTCGGCCACCGCGCAGGCGGCCGGCGGCCCGCAGGGCGGCGGCGTGGGCGCGGCCAGCCGCGAGCTCACCGACGAGCAGTTCGGATCGTACAGCTACCGCGAGAACACCGGGCGCGGCCGCGGCGCCGGCCTCGAGGTCATGCTGCGCAAGCGCAGCGGGGCCTGGGCCGGGTGGGTCGCGTACACCTACGCGCGCGCCGAGCGCCGCGGCGACCCGCGGCTCGATCCGACCTGGCGCCCGTACGTGCTCGATCAGCCGCACGTGCTGACCGCGGTCGCGGCGGTGCCGGTCGGTGCGTGGCAGCTGGGCGCGCGGCTGCGCTTCGCCAGCGGCAACCCGATCACCCCGGTGGCCGGCGCCTACTTCGACGTCGACCGCCAGGACTACCGGCCGGTCGACGGGCCGGTCCTGTCCGAGCGCTTGCCGGCGTTCGCGCAGCTCGACCTGCGGGTCGATCGCACCTGGAAGCGGCGGTGGGGCGTGACCAAGCTGTTCCTCGACGTGCAGAACGTCAGCAACCGCGTCAACCCCGAGGGCGTCAGCTACAATTTCGACTACAGCCGGCGCTCGTACACGCGCGGCCTGCCGGTGTTCCCGTCGCTCGGCGTGGAGTTCATCCCGTGAGGGCGCTGGTGATCCTCGCCGGTCTCGCGGCGGCCGCCTGCGCCGGCGACGAGCTGGCGCCGTCGACCCAGATCACCGCGCCGCGGCTGCTGGCGGTCGCGGCCGATCCTCCGGTGACCACCGTCGACGGCGCCGTCGCGCTGACCACGCTGGTCGTCGACGCCGACGGCGTGGCGACCGCGGCGCCGGTCGCGTGGCGCGCGTGCACGCCGTGGCGGCTGGTGCGCGACCCCGATCTCGACTGCGCGCCGGCCGACAGCCTGCCGCTCGCGGTCGACGCCGCCGGCGCGGCGCGCCTCGACCTGGCCGCGGTGCGCGCGCGGTTCGGCGAGGCCGGCGCCCCGCTGCCGCCGCCGGGCGACTGCCCGGGGCCAACGCTGGCGGTGCCGGTGATCGCCACCGTCACGATCGACGGCGTGCGCCTGGTGGCGCGCAAGGACGTCGGCGTCGCCGCCGCCCCGCGGCGCAGCCCGGTGATCGCGGCGATCACGCTCGACGACGGCCCGGCCGACGGCTTCGCGCCTGGCGGCACCCACCGCCTGGCCGCGGTGCCGGTCCTCGACTCGCTCGATCAGGCCTGCACCGACGATCCGACGCCGGTCCCGGTGCGCGAGGGCGTGCGCACGTACTTCTACGTCTCGGCCGGCGGCCTCACCGAGACCTCCGCCGAGGTGAGCTACCAGCCCGACGACACCGCCGCGATCGGTTCGGTCGAGCTGACCGCGCCCACCGACGTCGATCGGCTGCGGCTGTGGGCGGTGATGATCGACGGCGACGGCGGCGTCGCCTGGGCCGGGCGCGAGCTGCGGGCGCGCTGACCACCAGCGAGGCCAGACTGCCGGATCGCGCCGCGAAGAACAAGCCTTGTTCGTCGACGCGCCATCCCCAGAATGGCCCGCCATGCGCATCCTGTTCTGCCGTCCCGACAGCCCGCAGGAACTCGACGACCGCTTCGCGCTCGAGGCCGACGCCGCCGACGAGCTGGGCGTCCGCCACGACGCGATCGCGATCGAGGACGTGGTCGACGACGAGCTCGAGCGCGCGCTGGCGCCGCTGGGCGACCTCGACGACGACGTGCTGTACCGCGGCTGGATGCTCACCGCCGACGAGTACGGCCGGCTCGACGCGGCGATCGCCGACCGCGGCGGCGCGCTCGTCGTCGACCCCGACGCGTACGAGGCCGCGCACTACCTGCCGAGCTGGTTTCCGGCGGTGGCCGACCGCAGCCCCGCGACCTGCTGGACCTGGGGCACCGACGCCGCCGAGGCCTGGGCGCTGGCGCAGGCGCTGGGGCCGCCGCCGTACGTCGTCAAGGACCACGTCAAGTCGGCCAAGGAGCGCTGGGCCGAGGCGTGCTTCGTGCCGGCCGACGCCGACGCCGCGGCCTTCGCCGCGACCTGCGCCGCGCTGGTCGACGCCCGCGGCGATCGCTTCGAACGCGGCCTGGTGGTCCGGCGGTACGTTCCGCTGGCGTCGGTCGATGGCGCCGCCGGCGAGCGCGACGAGCACCGGCTGTTCTTCTGGCGCGGCCGGCTGATCGCGTCGGCGCCGTACCACGACGTCGACGTCGCCGATCCGCCGCTGGCGCAGTTCGCGCCGCTGGGCCGCGCCATCGCGTCGCCGTTCTTCTCGCTCGACGTCGCCCGCACCATCGCCGGAGGCTGGATCGTCCTCGAGGTCGGCGACGGCGGGGTGTCGACGCTGCCGCCGACGATGGATCCGCGCGCGCTGTACCGCGCGATCGCCACCGGCGAGGTGCGGGCGTGAGCGGCCGTCGCCGCCTGGCGCGCCGCGCGCGCGCCGCGCTCCGGCAGTGGCGCGCCACGCTGCCGACCGACGCACGGGTCGGGCTGGCGCTGCCGTCGTGGCGTGACCAGCCGCTCGTGCTGATCGGCGCGCCGGTCGACGCCGCGCTGGCCGACGACGCCGCGCTGTGGACCGCGCAGCTGGTCGAGTACATCAACAGCCACGAGGAGGTCGGCTTCTACCTGCAGGAGCGCCGCTTCCACATCTGCCGCGCCCACGCCGCGGCGCGCCGGGTCGTGCGCGCCGGCGTCATCCCGGCGGGCTTCGCGTGCCCGCGCCGCGCCGCCGGCTGTCCGTTCGCCGCCGCGGCGGCCTGCGTGCCCGGGCAGGCGGTGCAGCTGCGGCTGTCGTGACCGGCGCGCCCGGGCGCGCGCGTGGCCCGCGGCGCTGGTACAAGACCGCATGCGCGCCGCCATCGTGATCGCGATCGCCTCCATCACCACCACCGCCGCCGTCAGCGCGCCCGCCACCGCCGAGCCGACCGCGCTGGCGCCCCAGGCCCACGCCGACCTCGGGCTGTCGGTGGTCGGCGTCGGCTACGAGCGGCCGGTCGCTGGCCACGTCGCCGTCCAGGCGCAGGGCGGCATCTTCGGCACGTACTTCTTGCCGTGGTTCGATCGCGGCGACCGCGTCCAGGGCCTGCAGCTCGGGGCCCGCGTCACCTGGTTCGCCCGCGCCAGCGGCCGCGGCCTCTACGTCGCGCCGTACTTCCGCGGCGTCGCGGTGCGCGGCGAGGTCGACGGCCAGACCGGCCAGGGCCTCGGCTTCACCGCCGGCGCGTTCGCCGGGTGGGCGATCGGCCTCGGCGAGCGGCTCGACCTCCGGCTCGGCGCCGGCGCGCAGTGGATCTACTTCGACGCCGACCCGCTGGCCGCGTCGACGCCGTTCCTCGCCGCCGACATCTTGCTCGGCTATCGGTTGTGAGCCGCGCGCCAGGCGCCCGCGCCGGTTGTCGCCGCGCCGCGGCCGGGTGAAAGTCGCCGCGTGACCACGCCGCTCGAT
Organism: Myxococcales bacterium; assembly: GCA_016707895.1. GTDB lineage: Bacteria > Myxococcota_A > Polyangia > Haliangiales > Haliangiaceae > UBA2376. The sequence continues at coordinate 275,007 of JADJGV010000014.1, forward strand.
CCCCTGGCGCTGCGCCCGCATTACCAGCAGTTCCTCGCGGTGCCCGCCGGCGCGCCGCGGCGCGTCCTGCTCACCGGGCACTCGCACCAGGCCTGGCCCGACGTCGCGCGCGCCGGCCAGGACGCCGCGTTCGCCGACGCCGCGCTGCACGTCGACGACAAGTGGGGCCGGGTGTTCGCGGTGCAGGACGAGCTGCGTCGCTACATCGCCGCGCGGATCGGCGCCCGGCCTGGCGAGCTGGCGTTCGCGTCCAACACCCACGAGCTGGTCGCGCGCTTCCTGTCCGCGCTCGACCTGCGCGCGCGGCCGCACCTGGTGACCACCACCGGCGAGTTCCACTCGATGGATCGCCAGCTGCGCCGCCTCGGCGAGGCCGGCGTCGAGATCACCTGGGTCGACGCCGCCCCGGCCGACACGCTGGCCGAGCGGCTGGCCGCCGCAGTGCGCGACGACACCGCCGCGGTGCTGGCGTCGAGCGTGCTGTTCGAGAGCTCGACCATCGTCCCTCACCTCGCCGCGGTCGCCGCCGCCGCGCGTCGCCGCGGCGCCCAGGTGCTGATCGACGCGTACCACGCGTGGCACGTCGTGCCCTTTACGCTCGCCGAGCTCGGGGGCGACGAGGTGTTCGTCGTCGCCGGCGGCTACAAGTACGCGCAGTGGGGCGAGGGCGTGTGCTTCTTGCGGGTGCCGCCGGGCGGCGCCGCGCTGCGGCCGCTGTACACCGGCTGGTTCGCCGGCTTCGCCGAGCTCGACGCGCCCCGCGATCGCGCGCGGCCGACCGGCTACGAGGCCGACGGCGCCAGCGCGTTCGCCGGCAGCACCTTCGATCCCGCCAGCTTCTACCGGGCCGCCGCGGTCGCCCGCTTCGCCCAGGACGCCGGCCTCGACGTGCCGCGGCTGCGCGCGCTGTCGCTGATCCAGACCCAGCGCCTGATCGACGGCGCCACCCGCCACGACCTCGCGCTGGCCACGCCGCGCGACCCCGCGCGCCGCGGCGGCTTCGTCGCCATCGAGACCCCGCGCGCCGGCGCGCTGGTCGCCGCGCTGCGCGCCGAGGGCATCTACGCCGACGCCCGCGGCAGCCGGCTGCGCCTCGGCCCCGCGCCCTACGTCACCGACGACGAGCTCGACCTCGGCGTCGCCGCGGTCGCGCGGCTCATCGCCGCCGGGTGAGGGTGGGGGGGGGGGGGGGGGGGGGGGGGTGGGGCGCGGTGGGGGCTGGGCTGGCGGGGGGCGCGCGGCCGCAGCCCAGGTCGGGGCCCCCCCCCCCCGCGCCCAGCCCGCTCGGGCCCCACCAGCGCCGCCGGCAGCATACGCCGGCGGGTGACGACCGCGGCCGCGATCCGGCGCTCAGCGCCGCCGGCGGGGCGGCTGCACCAGCGCGCCCTCGGCCCAGATCGACAGCGCGGTGCGGATGGCGTCGCGCCGGGCGACGCCCTGGCGATCGCAGCGGCGCGGGTCGTGGCTGTGGGTGTAGATGAGATCGAGCAGGCCGAAGGCGGCGGCCGGGACCAGGCCGGGGCGGAGGTAGGGCAGCAGCAGCGCGGCGCCCTTGGCCTTGCGCTCGTCGAGGTCGCGCTGCAGGCGGGCCCACAAGGCCGGGTGATCGCGCGCGAGGTCGGTCCAGAACGCCGGCGCGTACTGGATCACGCGCGCTGACCACGCCTCGGCCCAGGTCATCACCCGCTCGACCACCGGCAGCCGGGCGTCGGCGATCATCGCGTCGTGGGTCGCGAGGTCGGCGCACCAGTGCTCGACCATCGCCGCGACCAGGTCGTCCTTCGACGCGAAGTGATCGTAGAGCGTCGAGATGCTGACGTGGAGCTCGGTGGCCAGCTCGCCCATCACCACCGACCGGATGCCCGACCGCTTGGCCCGCGCCGAGAACGCGTCGAGGATCCGCGCGCGGACCGCCGGCGCGCGCGCGGGGCGGCGGGGCGCGGGGCGGCGGGGCGCGGGGCGGCGGGGGCGGGGCGAGGGCACCGGCCGCGAGCTAAGCCGCCGGCCCCGATCGTGTCAAGGCGGCGGCCGAGTCACAGTTGTAATGCGAGAGTGCCTGTGATTACTCTCGGCGCCGTCGCCCCTTGCCGAGGACCCCGCCGATGCTCACCGCCCGCGCCACGATCGCGTCCACCGCCCTGCCGCTCTGCGCCGCGCTGCTCCTGGCTTGCGGCGCGAACCCCGGCCGCCCCACCGGCGACGGCCCCGACGCCGCCGACCCCGCGGCGTGCCCGGCGGTGGTGGTGGCGCCCGACGCCGATCCCTGCACCGCGCCGATCGCGCCGGGGACCTCGCGGACCTGTCGCTTCACCTTCGCCGGCGCGACCCGCGAGTTCCTGATCTACGCGCCGCCGAACTACCGGCCGTGCGCGCCGGCGCCGCTGGTCGTCGACGCCCACGGCACCAGCGAGACCGCCGCCGAGCAGGCCGGCCTCGCGCCGTTCCGCGACTGGCCGGGCGGCCTCGGCTCGGGCTGGCGGTTGGTCGCCGATCGCGACGGCTTCCTCGTCGCCCAGCCCCAGGGCATCGGCAACCGCTGGACCGCCGCCGACGCCGACCTGATGCTCGAGGTCGTCGCCAAGATGCAGGCGATGGCCTCGATCGATCCGGCCAAGGTCTACATGACCGGCATCTCCAACGGCGGCCAGCTCACGTACTGGACCGGCTGCAAGGACACCGCGGTGTTCCGCGGGTTCGCGCCGGTGTCCGGCTACGGCCAGCAGGCGTGCACCCTCAGCCACCCGGCGCCGCTCATCCACTTCCACTCGCCCGACGATCGGATCATCGGCGACGCCGACGGCCGCGCCGCGTTCCAGATGTGGGTCGCCGCGAACCACTGCCAGCGCGGGCCGACCCGCACGATGACGTTCGGCGGGCCGACCGGCGACGCCCGCCCGCTGTGCCTGCACAGCGGCCCCGGCGCGACGCCGCCGTGGAGCCTGGCCGCGTGCGATCCCGCCGCGCCGGCCACCACCTGCGAGACCTGGGACCAGTGCGACGGCGGCGTCGAGGCGACGTACTGCACGGTCGCGCCGGACCACGCCCGCCACTTCGACACCACCGGCGGCCACATCCTCTACCTCAACGACACCAACCTCAGCCTGGCCGCGGTGGCGTGGGAGTACTTCAAGAGGTTCTGATCGCGCCGACCGCCGCGTCGGCGCCGCGCGGGCTCACCGCCGACCAGGTGGTGATGGCGTGCGCGCCGCGGCACCACCCGGCCCTGGCCCCGGCGCCGGCGGCGCGGCCGGGCGCGGCGCCGCGTCCTTGACGTAGCGATCGAACCAGCGCAGCTCCTCGTAGGCGAGCTGCTGGTTCGACTCCTTGGCCGCGTACCAGTGCGGCTCGTGGGGGAGCATCACCAGCCGCGCGGTGCCGCCGTTGCCGCGGATGGCCTCGTACAGCTTGGACGCCTGCAGCGGCGTGGTGCCCGGGTTCGCGTCCTCCTTGCCGTGGACGATCAACAGCGGCTCGGTCAGCTGGTCGACGAAGAAGAACGGCGACGCCTGGAGGTAGACCTCGCGCCCTTGCCACACCGTGCGCCGCTCGCTCTGGAACCCGAACGGCGTCAGCGTCTTGTTGTACGAGCCGCTGGTCGCGGCGCCGGCGCGGAACAGGTCGGAGTGCGCCAGCAGGTTCACCGTCATCAGCGCGCCGTGGCTGTGGCCGGTCACGCCGATCCGCTCGCGATCGACCACGCCGAGGTCGACCGCCTTGTCGACCGCCGCCTGGGCGTTGGCCACCAGCTGGGTCAGGTACGTGTCGTAGGCCGTGGCGGGGTCGCCGACGATCGGGAACGCCGCGTCGATGATCGCGTAGCCCGACAGCAGCAGCAGCTGGTAGTCGCGCAGGCGGGTGAACAGCTGATCCGAGCCCGAGGTCTGGCCGGCGGTGGCGGCGCTGGCGTAGTCGAGCGGGTAGGCGTACAGGATCGCCGGGACCCGGGTGCCCGGCTGGTAGCCCGGCGGCGTGTAGAGCGTGAACGCCAGGTCGACGCCGTCGCCGCGCTGGTAGCGGACCAGCTGCTTCTTGATCGCGCGCACCGCGGGCGTCGGATCCGCGATCCGCGTCACCGGCTGGGCGCTCGAGGCCACCGCCGCCTCGCCGGCCGGCGCGCCGGCGATCGCCGCGCCGAGCGTGCGCACCATCACGTTGGGCGGCTCCGTCGGCGACTGGCGCCAGGTCAGGAGCGCGCCGCCGTCAGCGGCGGCCAGGTCGAGCACGTACTCGTAGCCGTCGCGCGCGCTGCGGAACAGCCGCGTCGAGGCCCGGGTCTTGAGATCGAGGCGGTCGAGGAACGGCCGCGCGCCCTCGGGGGCGCTGCCGGCGCCGGAGAGGAAGATCGCGTCGCCCGCGGCGCGCATCACCCAGGCGCCGCTGGGCAGGGCGCGGTAGAGCGGCGCGCCTGGCGCGCGGTAGCGCTCGTCGCTCGACAGGTCCCACAGCAGGCTCGGCGTGGCGCCGGGGGCGTCGACGTCGAACACGAACGTCCGCTCCCAGTGCCGGTTCTCGTCGTACTCGACCAGCAGGCTGGGGCCGCGCTCGCTCCAGTGCAGCGCCTCGAGGCGCTGCGCGAGGCGCACCAGCTCGACCGGCGGCGCGGCGAACGGCGCCCGCTGCAGCATCACCCTGTCGCGCGCCGGCGCCTGGACGCTCCAGTCGCCGCCGTCGAGGGCCTCGGCCCACACCAGCGTCGCCGGCTCGGTCGGCCGCCACTCGTGCTCGCGCGGGCCGGTCGGCACGCCGTGGATCGGCACCCGCTCGGCCGCGGGCAGCTGGGCGACGCGCGCCACCACCGCGCCGCGGCGGTCCCACACCTCGACGTCGCGGGCGAACCGCTCGTAGGTCGTCACGTACGAGTAGGGCCGGCGGATGGTCGAGACCAGCAGGTGGTCGCCGTCAGGCGCCGCGGCCACCGACGCGATCACCGCCGGCGCGCCGATCGGCGTCGCCGCCCCCGACGCCGCGTCGATCAAGGCGAGCTGGGAGGTGGCGTAGTACTCGAACAGCGCCTCGTCGTGCTTGCTGGTCAGCGTGTCGCGCAGCTCGTAGGTGCTGCTGGCGCCCTCGGCGCCGTCGGTCTCCTGGATGCTCGGCCCGATCGCGACGACCGACGGCGCCGGCGGCGGGCCGGCGTCGGCCGGCACCAGCTTCACCAGCAGCGTCCGCTGATCGGCGAGCCACTGCAGCGAGCTGCCGAGCATCGGGTTCAGGCGCGCGGTGCCCAGCCGACGGGTCTCGCCGCGGGCGACGTCGCCGAGCCACAGCTCGACCGCGTCGTGGGTGGTGTTGCGGAAGGCGAAGCGCGTGCCGTCCGCCGCCCAGGTGACGGCGTCGGCGCAGCCGCCCGCGGGGAGCGCCAGCGCCGTCTCGCGGCGGGTCGCGACGTCGACCAGCGTGAAGCTGGCCGCGCACGGCGCGACCCCGTAGCCGCCGGCGGTGTCGTGCTTGCGGCGGGTGCGCGGCTCGACCCGCACGCCGGCGAGCCGGAGGTACGGCTCGGCGACCTGGGCGATCGGCGGGTAGTCGACCCAGGCCACCAGCAGGATGGTGTCGCCGGTCGGGCTCAGCGACGGCCGCGGCAGCGGCGGCGCGTCGAGCACCTCGCGCACGTTGGCCGGCGGCAGGTCGTAGCCCGACGCGGCGGCGGCGGGCGCGGGCGCGACCGCGACGGCCGCGGGCGGGACCGTCGGACATGAGGGCGTGGGGTGGGTGCACGCGAGCGCGGTCGCGAGCGCGGTCAGCGCGACGCGCCGCGCGATGGTCCGGAACATGCCCGGGACGATATGCACCGCGCCGCCCGCTGTCGCGCCGATCGCCCGGGATGCCACCCGATGCCAGCGCGCGTGTGCCGGCCGCCACGATCTCGACCGGCGCGCTCGCGAGACGCGCTAGGATGCGGCGATGTCCCCGCCGCGTCTCGCGCTCGTCCTGGCGATGTCCCTCGGGTGCGGCGCCGGCGGCGCGGGGCACGACGCCAGCGTCGACGGCTCGGGGCCCGGCGGTGACGGCGGCGGTGGCGGCGGTGACGGCGGCGGTGCGCTGGTGCTGCCGCCCGCCAACGGCGGCCTCGACTACCAGCTCGGCGGCGCCTACGCCCCCCCGGCCGGCGTCACCATCGTCTCGCGCGACCGCGAGGCGGCGCCCGCCGCCGGCCTGTACAACATCTGCTACGTCAACGGCTTCCAGGTCCAGCCGGGCGAGGCTAGCTGGTGGCTGGCCAACCATGGGGACCTGATCCTGCGGGACGCCGGCGGGCAGCCGGTGATCGATCCCGACTGGAACGAGATGCTGATCGACACCAGCACCGCGGCCAAGCGGACCGCGGTCGCGGCGATCGTCGGCGACTGGATCCGCGGGTGCGCGCAGGCCGGGTTCGACGCCGTCGAGATCGACAACCTCGACACGTTCTCGCGCTCGGGCGGCCGACTGTCCGAAGCCAACAACGTGGCCCAGATGCGCCTGTTCGCCGACGCTTCGCACGGCGCGGGCATGGCCATCGCGCAGAAGAACTCGGCCGAGATCGTCGGGCGCAAGGCCGACATGGGCACCGACTTCGTCGTCTCCGAGGAGTGCAACCGCTACGGCGAGTGCGACGTCTACGCCGCCGCGTACGGTGACCACGTGCTGATGATCGAGTACCGCACGCCCGACTACGACACCGGCTGCACCGCCTACGGCGGCCGCTTCTCGATCGTGCGCCGCGACCTGAACCTGGTGCCGCAGGGCGCCGCGGGCTACGTGTTCGACGGCTGCTAACCGCGCGCCGCCGGCCGCCGTCCCGTGCGAGGCTCGCCGTCATGTCGACGACCCGCCGGATCCGCGCCGCGCTCGCGCTCGCCCTGATCGCCGCCTGCGGCTCGCGCGCGCCCAGCGCCGCCAACCTCGAGATCTGCAAGCAGGCCGCCGCGCGCTACCTGCAGTGCGTCGGCGAGGTCATGGGCCCCGAGGCGCAGCGCATGGCGGCGGCGCCCGGCAAGGACGGCACCGCCGCGTGCGCCCAGAGCCAGCGCACCGTCGACTGGTACCGAGGCAAGTGCCTGCCCAAGGCGACCTGCCAGGAGTTCATGGCCTGCACGCTCGATCTGGCGATGCAGGAGCCGTGAGGTCACTTCGGCGCGCCGCCGGCCCGTCGCCGGTGTATGAACCGACGATGCGAACCGCGCTGATCACCGCCGCCACCATCGCCGTCACGCTGCCGCCGCTGTCGGCCAGCGCCGCCACCGCCACCGTCGTGAGCGGCAACGGCGCGGTCGTCGAGTTCGCGCAGATCTCCGACGATGGCTGCGTCGTCACGACCGGCCAGCTGGTGCTCTTGCGCAACGCCGCCGGCGCCGATCGCCCCGAGGGCGTGCTCGCGGTCGCGACCCAAGTCGACACCTGCGACCCCGACGACTTCGGCAACGGCTTCGGCGGCGTCGCCGCGCTGCCGTTCACCGCGAACGGCCTGGCCGCGGCCCACACCGCCGGCACCGTCGTCCTCGACGGCTGGAACGGCGGCCAGCTCACGATCGATCTCGACCTCACCTGGACCGGCACCGGCCGCGTCACCACCCAGGCGTCGCGCTTCCGCGGCGAGGGCACGTTCGACTTCCAGGTCAGCTCGAGCCGCGCCGCCACCCTGGCCGGCCACCTCGACGTCGACGGCGCGCCCGCCGAGCTCGACGGCGCGCTGCTGATCCGCGGCGTCGCCGGCACGATCCTGCGCTGACCGCGCGTTCGGCGGCCGGGCGCGCCGCCGGGAACCGGCACGCCCGCGGCGGTGTCCCAGGATCGTGCACCCCTCTCGCCGCTCCGCGTCTCGACCGCGCTTCGTGCTGCTCGCGCTCGCCATGGCCGCCTGCGGCGCCGGCGGGGCGCCTGCGCCGCGCACCGCCACCGCGCCCCTGCGCCCCGCGCCGCCAGCGCCCACGATCGTCGCGCCGGCGCCGCCGTCGGCCCCTCCGTCCGCGCTGCCGGCCACGACGGCAACCACGCCGCCCACGCTGTCGCCGACCGACCTGGCAGACGGCCGCTACTGGATCCGCCGCGCCACCGGCGAGGTGAGCCGCGGCAGCGACGGCGCCGGCCTGGCGGGGCCCGGCGAGGCGTGGGTCGCGCTGCGCACCGCGTGTGTCGCGCTCGATCTCGGTCGCGACGGCGGTCCCCGCACTCTCGCCATCGCGCGTGCCGACGCGCTCGCGCCGAGCCCCCCGGTCGCCGCCGACGACGGGGTCACCTTCCGTCTCGACGATCACCCGGCCGCGGCCGGCGCGTGGCGGCTGTCGGGGCCGCGGCTGGCGCGCGCGCAGCCCGCGGTCGCGCTGGTCGGGCGCTGCGTCGCCGACGTGACCGTCGCGACCCTGCCGGTCTTCCCCGATCGCGACGCGTGCCTCGCGGCCCCGACGACCGCCACCCGGCGCTGCCGCGGCGACCTGTGCCAGTTCGACGGCCCGGCGCCGCTGTGGCTCGACGGCTGTGAGGACGAGCTGCGACGCCTGGCCCGGGCCGTCGAGCCGGTCGTCGCCGCCAGCCACGGCGAGCTGGTGCGGAGCCTCGAGCGCCTGACCCGGATCGCGGGCCGTGGCGGCCGGCTGTGGTACGCCGACGAAGACGACGGCCGCTGCTACCCGCTGGTCGCGACGCCGGGCCCCGATGATCACGTCCGCCTCCGCGACAGCCACCCGCTCCGCGGCGGCGGGAAGGTGACGTACGAGGCCGACGTCGTGCTCGAGCCGCTGTTCCGCCGCGCCCGCTACGCCCGCGAGTCGCGCAGCAGCGAGGGACCGCACGGCGGGGGCGGGCGCGGGATCGGCGACTTCACCGCCGGTCTCTTCCTCGGGCGCGACGCGGTGCTGCTCGCAGATCGCTGGTTCTTCTTCGATCGCGCCACCTGCCGTCAGGTCGGTGACCGCTGAGCGGCGCGTGGTCGCCCCGGTCCGCGGACGCGCCGCGGGCCGCGAGGGCGTAGACTGGGGAGATGGCCGACCGGGAGGTCACCGAGCCCGCCGAGGGCACCTCGCCGTTCGCGTCGTCGTCGTCCGCGGACCCGGTCGACGCGATCGCCGCGGCGCTCCGCGACGGCGACGAGCCGCCGACCGAGTCCGCGACCTCGCCGCCCCAGGCCGCCCGCGCGCGCCGGCTGCCGCGCATGGCGCGCGGCACGGTGATCGGTCGCTACGTCGTGATCGATCTGCTGGGCAAGGGCGGCATGGGCGACGTCTACGCCGCGTACGATCCCGAGCTCGATCGTCGCATCGCGCTCAAGCTGGTGCGTGACCTCACCGGGCAGGGCCGCGAGCGCCTGATCGCCGAGGCCAAGGCCATGGCCCGCGTGTCGCACCCCAACGTGTGCGCGGTCCACGACGCCGGCCGCTTCGCCGAGGGCGTCTTCATCGCCATGGAGCTGGTCGACGGCCAGACCCTCACCGCGTGGCGACGCACGGCGCGCGGCTGGCGCGAGATCCTCGCGGTGTTCGCGGCCGCCGGCGCCGGGCTCTGCGCCGCCCACGCCGCCGGCATCGTCCACCGCGACTTCAAGCCCGGCAACGTCATGATCGATCGCGACGGCCGGGTGCGCGTGCTCGACTTCGGCCTGGCCCGCGTCGGCACGCCGAGCCTGCCCCTCGATCCCGCCGGACCCGAGGGCGACCCCGGGTCCGACCCCGAGGGCAGCCCGCAGATCGTGGCCAGCCGGGTGATGGGCACGCCGTCGTACATGGCGCCCGAGCAGCGGCGGCCCGGCGTCCACGACGCCCGCGTCGATCAGTACGCGTTCGCGGTCGCGCTGTACGAGGCGCTGTACGGCGAGCGGCCGTTCGCCGGCGATCACGCCGACGAGATCGCGGTCAACGCGCTCGCCTACCGGGTGCGACCGCCGCCGCGCGAGCGCGACGTGCCGGCGTGGCTGCGGCGGCCGCTGCTCAAGGCGCTGCAGCCCGAGCCCGCCGATCGCTTCGCGTCGTTGCCGGCGCTGCTCGCCGAGCTGGCGCGCGATCCCGCGCTGCGGCGCCGGCGCGTCGCGCTCGGGGCGGCGGCGCTCGGCCTCGGCGCGCTGGCGGTCGTCGGCGTGACCCGCCGGCCCGCCGCCGCGCCGCCGTGCCGCGGCGTCGACGCGCCCGCCCTGGCGCTGTGGACCGACGCGGCGCGGGCGCGGGTGGCCGCCGCGTTCCGCGCCACCGGCCGGCCCGCCGTCGACGGCTGGACCGCGCGCGTCGCCGACGAGCTGGCGCGCCGGGCCCGCGCGCTGGGGGCCGGCCGCGTCGCGGCCTGCGAGGCGGCGAGCGTGCGCCACGAGCAGTCGCCGGCGCTGCTCGATCGCCGCATGGCGTGCCTCGATCGCCGGGGCGCCGAGCTGGCCGCGCTGATCGATCGCCTGGGCGCCGCGCCCGACGCCGCGCTGATGGATCGCGCGCTCGACGCCGCCGCGCGCCTGCCGCCGATCGACGCGTGCGCCGACGCCGGCGCGCTCCTGTCGGCCGCGCCGCGCCCGACCGAGCCCGCGCGGCAGCAGGAGCTGGTCGCCGCCGAGGCCGCGCTGGCCGAGGTCCGCGCCGCCACCTACGCCGCCGACGTCCGCCACACCCGCGCCCTGGCCCGGGCCGGCGTCGAGCTGGCCGAGCGCGCCGGCTGGAGCGTGCTGGTCGCCGAGGCGCTGATCGCCGATGTCGACGCCGCGCTCGCCGCCGGCGACTACGCCGGGCTCGACGACGAGATCTTCCGCGCCGCCCGGCTCGCGTCCGAGGCCCGGGCCGAGCCGGCGGTGGCCGACGCCTGGATCGGCGCCGTCCGGGCGCTGACCGCGCTCGGCCAGCCGCGCGAGGCGCTGGCGCTGGCGCGCGCCGCCGACGCCGCGCTGGCGCGCCTCGATCGGCCGGGGCCGCAGCAGGCGGAGCTGTTCGAGGCCGAGGCGTCGGCGCTCGAGGCCACCGGCGACTTCGCCGCGGCGATGGCGCGCGACGATCAGGCCCTCGCGCTGCGGGTCGCCGACGGCGACGACGACGCGCTGCAGCTCGGCTACGTGCTCACCCACAAGGCGATCCTCGCGTCGCGGCAGGGCGATCACGCCGCCGCCGAGGCGCTGCACCGCCGGGTGCTCGCGGTGCGCACCCGCCTGCTCGGCGACGCCCACCCCGACGTCGCGTCGTCGCTCGACAACCTCGGCGCCGTCATCTACCACCAGGGCCGGCTCGACGAGGCCGCCGGGCTGTACCAGCAGGCGCTGGCCGCGCGCCGCGCCGCGCTCGGCCCCGACCACGAGGACGTCGGCACCTCGCTCAACAACCTCGGCGGCGTCTACCTCGATCGCGGCGACCTGGCCGCCGCCGACGATCACTTCACCCGCGCGCTCGCCACCTGGGAGCGCGCGCTCGGCCCCGCGCACCCGTCGCTGGCCATCCCGCTCGGCAACCTCGGCGACGTCGCGCTGGCCCGCGGCGACGCCGCCCGCGCGCTCGTCGTCTGCCGCCGCGCCTACGCGCTCGAGGCCCGCGCCTCCGGCGACCGCTCGCCCGAGCTGGCCTACAGCCTCACCTGCGAGGGCGAGGCGCTCACCGCCGCCGGCCAGCCCGCCGCCGCGCTCGACGTCCTCGAGCGCGCCCTCGCCCTGCGCGAGGCCGCCGCCGTCGACGCCGCCGAGCTGGCGCGCACCCGGCTCGCCCTCGCCGTCGCCCTCGCCGCCCGCGGCCTCGATCGTCCGCGCGTCGCCCGCCTCGCCGTCGCCGCCCGCGACGCCTTCACCGGCCCCACCGCCGCCGCCCGCCGCGCCCGCGCCGACGCGCTGCTGGGCGGCCGGTGATCAGCTCGGGCGGCGCGCCGGCTCCGAGGCGCGCGCCCAGCGCTCGAACCAGAACGTGCCGAACGGCACGAGCGAGGCGATGGCGCCGACGATCACGTGGCGGCGGGGCCACGCCTGCGCGTCGGCCGCGCGCCACAGCGCCGCGAGGAACAGCACGAACAGCACCCCGTGCAGCATGCCGACGACGCGCACCGCCAGCGGCTGCCCGGCGAGGTACTTGAGCGGCATCGCGACGCCGAGGAGGAGCAGGAACGAGGCGCCCTCGAGGCGACCGATCCAGAAGAGCTGACGCAGGACGGCGGGCACCCATCCAGGATGCTCCGGAACCGCCGTTCGACGCGACCGCCGGCGGCGATCAAGCGGGGCGGCCGCCCGGCGGGGGGCAGCACCACGAGCCGGGGCGGGGGGGCGGGGCTGGGGGCGGGGCGGCGCGGGGGGGGGGGGGGGGGGGCCGCGGGGGGGGGGGGGGGGGCCGGGGGGGGCGGGGGGGGGGGGGGGGGGGGGCGGGGGGGGGGGGGGGGGGGGGGGGGGGGGGGGGGGGGGGGGGGGGGGGGGGGGGGGCGGGGGGGGGGGGGCGGGGGGGGGGGGGGGGGGGGGGGGGGGGGGGGGGGGGGCGGGGGGGGGGGCGGGGGGGGGGGGGGGCGGGGGGGGGGGGGGGGGGCGGGGGGGGGCCCGGGGGGGGGCCGGCGGGGCGGCGGGGGTGGGGGGGGCGGGGCCGCGGCGGGGGGGGGGGGGGGGGGGGGGGGGGGGGCGGGGGGGGGGGGCGGGGGGGGGGGGGGGGGGGGGGGGGGGGGGGGGGGGGGGGGGCCCGGCGGGGGGGGGGGGGGGGGGGGGGGGGGGGGGGGGGGGGGGGGGGGGGGGGGGGGGGGGGGGGGGGGGGGGGGGGGGGGGGGGGGGGGGGGGGGGGGGGGGGGGGGCCCGGGGGGTTGGGGGGGGGGGGGGGGGGGGGCGGCGGGGCGTGGGGGGGGGGGGGGGGGGAGGGGGGGGGGGGGGGGGGGGGGGGGGGGGGGGGGGGGGGGGGGGGGGGGGGGGGGGGGGGGGGGGGGGGGGGGGGGGGGGGGGGGGGGGGGGGGGGGGGGGGGGGGGGGGGGGGGGGGGGGGGGGGGGGGGGGGGGGGGGGGGGGGGGGGGGGGGGGGGGGGGGGGGGGGGGGGGGGGGGGGGGGGGGGGGGGGGGGGGGGGGGGGGGGGGGGGGGGGGGTGGGGGGGGGGGGGGGGGGGGGGGGGGGGGGGGGGGGGGGGGGGGGGGGGGGGGGGGGGGGGGTTTGGGGGGGGTGTTGGGGGGGGGTGTGGGGGGGGGGGGGGTGGGGGGGGGGGGGGGGGGGGGGGGGGGGGGGGGGGGGGGTGGGGGGGGGGGGGGGGGGGGGGGGGGGGGGGGGGGGGGGGGGGGGGGGGGGGGGGGGGGGGGGGGGGGGGGGGGGGGGGGGGGGGGGGGGGGGGGGGGGGGGGGGGGGGGGGGGGGGGGGGGGGGGGGGGGGGGGGGGGGGGGGGGGGGGGGGGGGGGGGGGGGGGGGGGGGGGGGGGGGGGGGGGGGGGGGGGGGGGGGGGTTGGGGGGGGGGGGGGGGGGGGGGGGGGGGGGGGGGGGGGGGGGGGGGGGGGGGGGGGGGGGGGGGGGGGGGGGGGGTTGGGGTGGGGGTGGGGGGGGGGGGGGGGGGGGGGGGGGGGGGGGGGGGGGGGGGGGGGGGGGGGGGGGGGGTTGGGGGGGGGGGGGGGGGGTTGGGGGGGGGTGGGGGGGGGGGGGGGGGGGGGGGGGGTGGGGGGGGGGGGGTTTGGGGGGGGGGGGGGGGGGGGGGGGGGGGGGGGGTTTGGGGGGGGGGGGGGGTGGGGGGGGGGGGGGGGGGGGGGGGGGGGGGGGGGGGGGGGGGGGTGGGGGGGGGGGGGGGGGGGGGGGGGGGGGGGGGGGGGGGGGGGGGGGGGGGGGGGGGGGGGGGGGGGGGGGTGGGGGGGGGGGGGGGGGGGGGGGGGGGGGGGGGGGGGGGGGGGGGGGGGGGGGGGGGGGGGGGGGGGGGGGGGGGGGGGGGGGGGGGGGGGGGGGGGGGGGGGGGGGGGGGGGGGGGGGGGGGGGGGGGGGGGGGGGGGCTGGGGGGGGGGGGGGGCCCCCCCGGCGGGGTGTACGCTCACCGGACGGCCCCCGGGGGGGGGGCCCGGGGCGGCGCGGGCCCGGGGCCCCCCCCCGGGCCCGGCGGCCCCCCGGGGCGGGGGGCCGGGGGGCGCGCGCCCGGGCGCGCCCCCCGGGGCGGGGCCCCGCCGGGGCGCCCCGGCGCGCGCCCGCCGGCGGCCCCCCGGCGGGGGGCCCGCCCCCCGGGCGGCGGCGCCGGGGGGGCGGGGGGCCGGGGGGGGGGGGCCGGGGCGCGGGGCCCCCGCCGGGGGGCCCCCGCGGGGCCGCCCCGCGGGGCCCCCCCCCCGCCCCCCCCCCGGGGGCGGCCGGCCCCCGCCCCCGGGCCCCCGGCGGGCCCCGGCCCGGGGGCCCCCCCCGGGCGGGGCCGGGGGGCGCCCCCCCGCGGCGGGCCCCCCCCCCCGGGGCCGCGGGCGGGGCCCCCCCCCCCCCGGCGGGGGCGCCGCCCGGCCCCGGGGGCGCGGGGCCCCCGGGGCCGCCGCCCGGGCGGGCCCCCGGCGCCGCCGGGGCCCGGCCGCCGGCCCCCCCGGGGGGGGGCCCCGGGCCCCCCCGGGCCCCCCCCCGGGGCGGGGGCCCCCCGGCGGCCCCCGGGGGCCCCGCCGCCGGGCCCCCCCGGCCGGCCCCCCCCGGGGGGGGGGGCCGCCCCCCCGGCGGCCCCCCCCGGGCGCCCCCCCCCGGGCCGCCCGCGCCCCCCCGCGCCCGGCGGCCCGCCCCGGCCCGCCCCGCCCCGGCCCCCGGGGGGGCCGCGGGCCCCCCGCCCCCGGGGGCGCCCGGGCCCCCGCGGCGCGGCCGCCCCCCGGCCGGGGGCCCCGGGGGGGGGGGCGGGGCCGGGGCCCCGGGGGCGGGCGGGGGCCCCCCCGGGGGCCCGGCCGCCCGGGGGCCCCGCCGGGGGGGCCGCGGGGGGGGGGGGGGCCCGCCGGGCGGCCGGCGGGGGCGCGGGGCGGGGGGGCCCCCGGGCGGGGGGGCCGCCGGGGCGGGGGGGGGGGGGGGGGGCCGGGGGGGGGATGACGCGAACCGCGGGCGCGCCGATGGTGCTGACGGCGCTCGTGGCGACCGCCTGCGGCCGCGGCGACGACAGGCCGAAGCCGAACGACCGGCCGCCCACCGCGTCGGGGCACCCCGCGCAACCCCGCGCCGCCGCCGATGTGCCGGTACCGAACCTCACGCCGAACGATCTGGTGGCCGGCGGCACGCCCACCCTCGTCGTCGGCACGCTCGGCGATGACGCCGCCGACCGCGCGATCGTCATCCAGGCCGGGCGGGTCCGCGAGCTGTTCCCCGGCGCCGCGATCGTGCCCGACACGTCGATCGACGTCGCGGCGGGCCCGGCCGGCTGGCCGCCCAACCCGATCCTGTACGGCGGCGCACACGTCAACGCGGTGATCGCGGCCCTCGACGCCGAGCTGCCGCTCCACGTCGACGCCACCCAGATCGTCGTCGGCGGCGAGACCTACGCCGGCGCCGGCGACCGCGTGATCGCGGTGATCCCCGCCGCGCCCAGCTACCCGGCGTTCTTGCTCTACGCCGGCACCGGCACCCCGGGCGTCGCCGAGATCAACGCGATCCGCCACGGCGGCGAGCCGCTGCTGCTCGCCGACGTGCACGGTCGGCTGCAGACCGGGACCTGGGCGCGCGGCGCCGACGGAAAGGTGACCGCGACGCTGGCGGCGCGGGCGCGGCGGATCGCGTGGCGCAGCGTCGAGCGCGCGGTCGCGGGCGCCGCGGTGCGGGTGGCGTTCCCTGCGCAGCTCGCGGCGGCGCCCGACGAGGCGGCGGTGGTCGACGCGATCGCCCGCGGCGTCGCCCGCGCGGCCGCGCGCCTGCAGGTCGCCGCCCCGCCGGCGCTGACGATCTACGTGTACCCGGACCGCCGGAGCAAGGAGACGCTGACCGGCGACAAGGGCGATGGCCACGCGGACCTGGCGGGCGCCGCGCTCCACGTGATCCGCTTCGACCCGGCGCCCGACGGCGGCCTCGAGCGCCTGATGGTCCACGAGGCCACGCACGTGATCACCGGTCGGCTGTGGGGCCCCGCCGGCTCCGGGCTGCTCGGCGAGGGCATCGCGGTGTGGGCGTCGGGCCAGTACGGCGGGCGATCCCTCGCCGACTGGCAGCGCACGCTCGGCGATCGCCCACCGGTCGCCGCGCTGCTGCCGATGAAGGCGTTCCGCAGCAAGCCCGAGGCCGACACCTACCCGCTCGGCGGCCTGCTGGTCACCGTCGCGATCGAGCAGGTCGGCCTCGCCGCCGTGCGCGACCACCTGCTCGGCGCGACCGCCGAGACCTGGGCCGACGCGTGCATCGCCGCCGGCACTACCGCCTCGGCCCTCGACGCCGCGCTGGCCGCCCGCCGCTGATCACCGCGGCGGTGGATTCGCGATCGAGCGGATCGGCGCCGCCGAGACCGGCTCGCCGGCCAGGAAGGCGACGATGCGCTCGGTGATCGCCGGCGCGTCCATGAACAGATCGTGCCCGGCGCCCTCGACGATCACGTGGGTGGCGCGCGTCAGCCCGGCGGCCAGCGCGCGGTGGCTGTCGACGTAGGTGCGGCCGTCGCGGTCACCCGAGAGCAGCAGCGTCGGGACGTCGCTGCGCAGCGGGGCGCGGAACTCGTCGCCGAGGTCGGTGACGCCCAGCGGTTCGGCGAGGGCGACGCCGGGGAAGTTCAGCGTGTCCTCGAGCAGCGTCCCCGGCGCCTCCGCGGCGATCCGGGCGCGGCGCGCGGCCGAGACTCCCGACGCCGCGTCCATGGCCTCGGGCATGCCGCGCATCACCGTTGCCTGCTGGGCCGCCTCCAGCAGCGGCGGCGCGAGCAGGGTGAAGTCGCCCTGCGCCAGCGCCGGGAGCAGCATCGCCAGCGTGCGCTGGGACGACGGGTTCTTGATCATGTAGCCGACGACGAGCTGCAGGTCGAGCTTGCTGATGGCGAGCTTCGCGCGGGCGCCGGTCCGCGGATCGGTCACGTCGACGCGCGCGGGCGCGGCGTCCAGCCGTTGCAGCGCGGCCCGCAGCGCGGCGCGCTCGGCGTCGGCGAACGTGCGCTCGAGGAACGCCTGGGTCTGGCCGGGCAGCTTGATCATCTCGTCCGGGCCCTCGGCGCTGGCCAGCACCACCCGGTCGAGGTGCGCGCCGTGGCGTCGCATCGCGGCCATCGCCAGGTGGGTCCCGTAGCTGATGCCGACCAGGCGCAGCGACGGCGCGCCCAGCGCTTGCCGCAGCGCCTCGAGGTCGTCGGCGCTCTCGACCGTGTCGTAGCCATCGAGGTCGACGCCGCGGGCGCGCCACCACGCGGCGCAGTGCCGGGCGGTGTCCGCGAGCCACGCGGTGTAGCCCGCGCGCGTCGTCGGTCGATCGAGCGGCCACGGGGTCGGCGCGTCGCACGGCGGGATCGCGTTCGATCGCCCGGTGCCGCGCTGGTCGAGGGCGATCACGTCGCCCACCGCGCGCAGCGCCATGAACAGCGCGAACCGGGGCCCGCCGGCCGCGTCGATCCCGGAGCCGCCGGGGCCGCCGGCCAGGTACACGATGGGGGGCCCGGGGGTCGCCGTCGTGGCCCGGAACCGCACGAACGCCAGGGGCACGGTGCGGCTCGCCGGGGCGCGCCGGTGCTCGGGCACCGCGAGGTGCCCCAGCTCGGCGTCGACCACGTCGCCGGCCGCCGACTCGAAGCGGAAGGGCTCGAGCCGCAGCCCGCGCGCGGCGGTCGTCGTCGCGGCCGGGGCGGGCGCCGCGACTGGCGGGCGCTCGGCCCGCTCGCGGCCGCACCCCGCGCTGGCGAGCCCGAGCAGCGCCACGAGCGCGGCGCGCCAGCCGGTGATCTGGGGTGAGCGTCGATCGCGTCCGGCCGCGGGACGACGTGAGCAGGCGAGCTTCGATGGAGGCATGGCGGCACCGTAGGGTCGGCCGGCGCGGCGCGCGCCGCCGGATCGGTGAACCACTCGGCGCGTCGGCCAACGCCTCGGGGCCGGCCGGGCGCCCGCGCTACGATGCGCCCATGCCCGCGGACGCGCCCGCCACGCCCGCACCGCGCCGCGCGCGGGCCGCCGCGGTCGCCAGCGTGCTGGGCCTCGTGGCCATGCTCGCCGCGGCCTGCGCGCCGGCGCCGCCGGCCGGCGCGGCGCTCGCCGACGTGCGGGTCATCACCGACGACGATCCGCGGTGGGCGCGCCGCGACGTCGCGGACGACGCGTGGCCGCGGCAGCCGATCTCGGCGGTCGATCCCGACGCGCCGGTGTGGTGGCTGCGCGGCTGGGTCCGGATCGACGCCGCCGCGCTCGCCGCCGGGCGCCCCCTCGGGATGGCGGTGGTCGCGCTGGCGTCGTGCGAGGCGTACTGGGACGGCGCGCCGCTCGGCGCGAACGGCACGGTGAGCGCGGCGGCGGCTGGCGAGCGGCCCGGTCGGCTCGCCTGGCTGGTGGCGCTGCCCGCGGACGTCACCGCCGGCGATCACCTGGTCAGCCTGCGTTGCTCCGCGCACCACCGCGGGTTCGAGCCGTCGGCGGGGTTCTACGGCGTCTGGATCGCCGACTACGCCGCGCTCGCGACCGTCGAGATCGCGTACGCGGCGCCCACGCTGATCAGCGCCGGCGCGTTGATCACCGTCGGACTGTTCTACCTGCTGACGTTCCTGCTCGCCCGTCGCCGCGGGGCCCGCGCGCGCGACGTCAGCCGGCACCGCTCGCACCTCTGGCTCGGGACGTTCGCGATCGCCGCCGGCGCGCTGGTGCTCGCCGAGAGCGCCCGCGCGCTGGTCGGCTACACCTACGACGTCCACGTGTATCGCCTGATCGCGATCGCCGCGCTCGCGTGGCTGGTCAACGTCGCGCTGCTCGCGTTCGTTACTCGGCGCTTCGCGCTGGCCGGGCGACGCGCGGTGCTGGCCGTCGGCGTCACGCTCGCCACCATCGGCCTCGCGGCGCCCGGGTTCGATCGCAAGGTCGGGCTCGCGTTCCTGGTCGGCCTCGTGCTGTCGCTGGGCTGGACCGCGTACGCGCTGCTCCGCCGCCGCTGGCACGCCGGGTTCGCCGCCGCCGGCCTGGCGGGCTGCCTGGCGGCGGCGGCGTGGCGGCCGGGGCAGTTCCTCGACTTCTACCTGTTCGTCATGCTCGGCGGCCTGTGCCTGAGCCTGCTCGTCGCCCACGTGCTCGCCGAGGCCCACGACGACGCCCAGCGCGAGGCCCTCGAGCTGCGCTCGGCGCGGCTCGAGATCGAGCTGCTGCGGCGCCAGCTCCAGCCGCACTTCCTGATGAACACGCTCACCGCGCTGTCCGAGTGGTTCGAGGCCGAGCCCGCGGTCGCCGCCGAGATGGTCGAGCACGTGGGGCGCGAGCTGCGCCTCTTGTCGGAGATCTCCCGGCACACGGCGGTGCCGCTCGCCACCGAGCTGGCGCTGTGCCGCAGCCACCTGGCGGTCATGGCGCGGCGGCGCGACGAGCAGCTCACGCTCGACGCCGAGGGCGTCGACGGCGCGGCGCTGATCCCGCCGGCGCTCTTCCACACGCTCACCGAGAACGCGCTGTCCCACAACGCGTACCGGGGCCGCCCCGCGGTCTTCCGGCTGCGGCAGACCGCCGCGCCGCGCCCGTTCGCGGTCCGGTACACGTTCGACGCGCCGCTGGTCCCGCGGGGGCGCCCGCGCGAGCCCGACGCGCGCGGCACCGGCCTGCGCTACATCCACGCCCGGCTGCGCGAGAGCTACGGCGAGGCCTACCAGCTCACCAGCGCGGCCCACGACCCCGGCGGCGCCGCGCCGGTGTGGCGCACGGTGATCGACCTGCCGGGCCCGCCGCGAGCCGAGGCATGAGGGTCGTGATCGTCGAAGACGAGGCGGTCATCGCCCGCCGGCTCGAGCGCCTGGTGCGCGAGATCCTCGGCGACCAGCTCGGGCGGCTGGACGTCTGCGCCCAGCTCGACGCCGCGGCCGAGCTGCTGGCCGGCGCCGCGGTCGAGCTGGTGTTCCTCGACCTCGACCTCCAGGGCGACGACGGCTTCGACCTGCTGCGCCGCGCCGTCGCCGGCGCGTTCCACACCGTCGTCGTGTCCGCGCACACCGACCGCGCGATCGAGGCCTTCGAGCTCGGCGTCGTCGACTTCGTGCCCAAGCCGTTCACCGTCGACCGCCTGCGCCAGGCCGTCGATCGCGCCCGCGGCCTGACCGCCGCCGCCCAGGCGCTGCGCTACCTGGCGGTCCGCGCCGCCGACGGCATCGAGCTGATCGCCATCGACCGCGTGCACCACATCGCCGCCGCCGACGACTACGCCGAGCTCCACCTCGACGACGGCACGACCCGCCTGCACGACAAGTCGCTCGCCACGCTCGAGGCCTTGTTGCCCGCCCAGTTCCTGCGCATCCATCGCTCGCACGTCGTCGACCTGCGCCGCGCCAGCCACCTGCGTGCCGAGGCCGGCAGCCGCTACGCGCTGGTGCTGGCCGACGGCACCGAGCTCCCGGTCGGCCGGACCCGGGTCGCCGCGCTGCGGGCGCGGCTGATCTAGCCCGAACGAGCGCGCCGCTACTGCACGAGCAGCGCGTAGCCCGCGAACGTCGCCGCGGCCGCGACGCCGAACACCAGCAGGTGCGTCAGCAGGCCGGGCGGTCGCGGCGGCGGGGTCGGCCCCGGCGACGCCTGCATCGCGGCCAGCTCCTGCCGGGCGGTCTCGAGCCGCTGGTCCTGCTCGGCGCGCGCGACCCGCTGCCGCTCGAGCTCGGCGATCTCGGTGATGAGCGCGTCGGCGCGGGCGCCGCGCGCGGATTCGTCATCGCGGTACATCAGAGGTTGTATCCCTTCTTGGTGGCGGCCTTGCGGGTGCCCTTGATCAGCTCGGACTCGAGCGAGGGCGCGTCGGCGGTGCCGCGCTTGGTGGCCTCCTCCTTGAGGAACGCGTCGCGCTCGGCCTCGAGCCTGGCGATCTCGGCCTTCAGCGCGGCGCGGCGGCTGGCCTGGGCGGCGACGGCCGCCTGCTTCTCCTCGAGCGACTTGCCGCGCAGGTCGGCCGGCAGCTCCTCGTCCTTGGCCCGACCCAGGAACCCGGTGTCACCGTCGACCGCGTCGACCAGGTCCCAGCTGTCGTTGCGGTACGCCTTCTTGGCCTTGAGCGCGTTGCGCTCGAGCGCCACCTTCGCGCCCAGCTTGACCGACGACGCGTCGGCCGCCGCCTGCCGCGCGACCGCCGCCTGCCCGCCGGCGCCGTACGCCATGTACGTGCCGTTCAGCTCGCCGCCCAGCCGCAGGATGTCGGCGTCCTGCGGCGCCGGGATGTGCGCCGCCACGCGGTCCTGATCGATCGTCGTCAGGTCCGACTGCGCCAGCTTCGCCGCCGTGCCCCACGACAGGCTCTCGCTGTCGCCGTTGTTGGTACCGCAGAAGATCAGCTGCACCGCGATGTCCTTGGCCGCCGCCGTCGCCATCGCCGCCGTCGCCGAAACCCGCCCCTGGTCGAACGACTCGTTGCCGGCCACGAACACGAACCGCAGCGCCGCCGGGTCCTTCGACCACGCCAGCGACGTCACCGCCGTCTCGATCGCCTGGCCCGCGAACTCGCTGCCGCCGTTGGTGAACAGCGCGCCCAGCTTCTCCGACGCCTGATCGAGGTCCGACGTGAACGGCAGCACCTGCCGGATGTAGCCGCCCTCCTCGGGCAGCGTGTCGTTGCCGTACTCGAAGATCGCCAGCTCGATCTTCACCCCGCGCACCTTCCCGTCGACCACCCGCGTCATGCGGCCGAGCTGGTCGACCATCTTCCACAGGTGCGACCGGGCCTGGTTGATGAGCCCGTCCATGCTGCTCGACGTGTCGAGGAGGAGGGCGACCTGGATCGTGTCGACCACCGTGTCGCGGGGCGGCGCCTCGGCCGGTTGGACCAGCCCCGCCGGCGGCGGGCCCGCGTGCGGGGCGGGCGGCGCGGCGCCGCCGAGCCGGGCGACCGCGAAGGCCACTCCCGCCGCGCCGCCCAGCGTCGCGACGAGGGTCAGGCTGTGGCGACGAAACCAGCGGTTCAGGCGAGCAGGCGCGATCGGCGGCATTCGGACGGCTCCTTCGAGGTTCACCCTCCAGACGCGCGAGCCGCCGCTCGGTTGTATTTCGGTGTGTCAGGGCGGTGTCAGGGCTGGCCCCCCCTCTACCGCCCCTTCCGGCCGGCGGCGGGCGGGCGGGCGACCAGCCCGAGCTCGAGCTGGCTGACGTGGGTCGCGTCGTGCACCAGGCGGAGCGTGCCGACGCGCGCGTCCGCCGGCGTCTCGTCGGCGACGACGCCGCCCGCCTGGTAGTTGCGCTCGTAGTACGTGCCGGACGGCGGGCCCACCACCAGCCGCAGCCGGCTACCCGCGCCGATCCGGCGGGCGAACAGGTTGGCCGCGTCGAAGCGGTAGGCGAGCACCGCGCCGCTCGGCACCAGCGCCGAGGTGTCGAGGCCGTCGCGGTGGCGCGCCCGCATCACCTGCTCGGTCAGCGCGATCGCGCGGCCGCTGGGCAGCACCTCGTACAGGCCGACCCACAGATCGGCGTCGGGGACGTCGAGCGCGAGGTGCAGCGTGACGCGCAGCTGCCCGCCCAGCTCGACGTCGGTGGCCAGCGGCGCGGAGTGGTAGACCAGCGCGAGCCCCGGCGGCGGCGTCGCCGCCAGCGGATCGACCAGCGGCGCGTCCTGCGGATCGGCGTGGGTGGCGCGCCGCGGATCGCGCGGATCGAGGGTGAGCGTGTCGGCCGCGGCCCCGGCCGGCGCCGGCGCGTCGGCCAGGGTCCCCGAGCGGAACACGTCGTCGGCGCGCCCGTCCGAGCCGAGCGTCCAGGTCCGCGTCGTCGGCGCGATCGCGTCCACCTCGTCGGCGTGACGCCACGCCTCGGCGCCGGTCACGTAGTACGCGACGCGCGACGACAGCAGCGCCGGCCGGGCGCCGCCGCGCATCGTCCAGTCGAACCACTGGACGTGCAGCGCCTTGATGTCGACCTTCGACGCGTCGCCCAGCGGCAGGCCGCTCATCGGGCTGGTCGGGTAGCGCGTGCCGCCGTGGTCCCACGGACCCAGCACCAGGTAGTGCCGCGCGCGGGTCCTGGCCGACGCGCTGGCCAGGTGCTCGCGGTAGTAGCTCATCGCGCCGGGCTGGTCCGAGTCGTAGTGGCCGGTGATCGTCAGGATCGGCAGGTCGAGCTGCGCGTACTCGGCCGCGCTGGGGGCCCGGGCCCGCCAGTACGCGTCGTAGGTGGGGTGGTCGACCCACTCGGCGAACACCGTGGTCTGGTTGCCGGCCAGCGCGTCGAGCTTCCGGAACGGCTCGCCGGCGAGGTACGCGCTGGTCACGCGCTGCCAGCGCGCCTCGTCGCCAAACACCGAACCGGCCACCGATACGCCCGACACGTACGACAGCCACTGGATCGTGTAGGGCATGCCGATGTTGCGGGTGAGCGGGAAGTCCAGCCCGAACCGGACCGACGCGGTCGGCACGATCGTCGCCAGGTGAGGCGGGCGGTGCTTCGCGGTCGCCCACTGGCCGAAGCCGTCGTACGAGCCGCCGAACATCGCCACCTTGCCGTCGCAGTACGCCTGCGTCGCCAGCCACTCGACGACGTCGTAGCCGTCGCGCCCGTCGTCCTCGCTCGGGCGGAACACGCCCTCGGAGTTGCCGCGCCCGCGCGCGTCGACCAGCAGCGTCGCGTAGCCGTGGGACGCGAAGTACGCCGCCCACGCGTGGTAGCTGTGCGCGTTGTACGGCGTCTTCACGAACACCACCGGCCCCGGCGCGTCGGTGAGCGGCCGGTACAGCGTCGCGCCGAGCGTGATCCCGTCGCGCATCGGGATGCGCACGCCGAACTGGTAGCGGTAGTCGGTCGGCGTCGCGGCGGCCGGGCCCGCGAGGGTCGGCGGCGCGAGCGCGGGCGCCGGCGCCGCGGCGTCGGGCGCGTCGGGCGCGTCCGGCGCGTCCGGCGCGTCGGGGATCGCGACCGAGGCCGGGGTCGGCGGCGCCAGCGGCGGGCGGGTCGCTGCGGGGTGCGGCGACGTCGGGCCGCACGCCGCCGCGAGCATCCCGGCGAGCATGATCCAGGCAACCCGTGCGCGGGACGCGGCGAGGGGCGGAGGGAGGGAGGGGAGCGGGCGTCGACGTACCTGAGTCATCGCCGCGGAGTATCGACCGCTGCCGCCGCCGGTTGCGTCATTCGTCGCCGTCGCCGCGGTCGCGCCCGAAGACCACGTCGCGCCAGTGCGCGATCTCGGCGGCGCTGGGCGGCGCGAACGCCTCGCCCGCCGCGCGGCTCTGCGACGCCGTGAACTGCGCGTGCCGCAGGAGCCGCGTCAGGCGCGCGTGGTCGATCGTGTCGCCCGGCTCGACGCTGGACATGGCGCAGTACAGCGCCAGGTCGACGATCACCGGCGTCCAGTCGCCGGCCTCGGCGCGCGCCACGATCATGTCGCCGGCGCCGCCGGGCGGCCCGATGAGGACGTTCAGCACCAGATCGATACTCAGGATCACGGGAGTCTTGGCCATGGGGACCTCGTCAGTAGATCACGGCACGGTGAAGGTGGCGACGAAGGCGGTCGTGTCGTCGGTGGCGGGCAGCGCGACGTCGGCCGCGAGGGTGACCGCGCCGCGGTAGCGGCCGAGCAGCACCACGGTGGTGCCGGCGAGCAGCGCGCGATCGACGCGGACGCCCTCGGGCAGCCGGTAGCGCCACCGGACCGCGTCACGGGTGACGTCGACGACGCGCACGGCCGCGCGGCGCTCGTGGGACACCACGGCGATCGCGCCGGCGCCGTCGGAGCTCACGCCGATCAACTCGAACAACGAGAACCGCGCGACCAGCGGCGTGCGGGCGCCCGTGGCGGCGATGGCCTCGAGCAGGTGGGCGCCGCGGGTGAGGCGCGTGGCGCCGCCGCGCGCGGCGGTGAAGCCCGCGCACGGCTGTGAGCCGGCGGCGCCCAGCGGCTGGGTCGCGACCACCGCACCGCCGGCGCCGTCGATCCACGCCGCCACGTCCTGCGGCGCCGCGTCGGCGAGCGCCATCGCCGGCGCCCCGCCGAGCCGCAGCGTCGGGCCCCGCGCGACCAGGCAGGCGACGAGCTGGTCCCCGGACGCCTGCGCGGCGACGAGGTCGACGGTGTCGGCGTCGGCGTCGACCTGCCACGCCACGGCGCGCCCGCGCGCGCCGATCAGCCGTGGTCGCGCCTCGTGGCGCCCCGCGACGACGAGCACGTCCCCGACCGCGCCGACCACCCGCCCGTCGTCGAGCGGCGCGGCGGCCAGCGGCTCGACGCCCGCGGGCTCGACGCGCACCGCCAGGGTCCGCGGCGGCAGCCGGACCGCGCGGCCCGCCCAGCGCACGCGCGCGGCGCCGCCGACGCCGAGCACGAGGGCATCGCCGACGAAGGCAGCGCCGCGGACGGTCGTCAGGCCAACGCCGATGCCGACGGTCGGCGGCGCCGCCGGGCCACCGACCACCACCGCGAACCGCGGCTCGTCGCCGTCGACCGGCTCGGCGGGCCCGGCGCCCAGCGGCGACACCCCGACGTCGCTCGCGGCGAACGCCACCGCGACCCCGACGCGCCCGTCGGCGGCGACCGCGACCGCGACGTCGTCGGTCGTCCGCGCCGGTAGCGCCATCGCCCAGCCCGCGCTCGCCGGCCCGAGGTCGGTGACGTCCTCGGGATCCGCCGCCGCGAGCTCGTCGTCGTCCGCGGGTTCGGTGGCCGGGGGCTCGCCGGGGGGGGGGGGGGGGGGGGGGCGGGGGGGCGCGCCCCCCGGGGGGCCCCGGGCCCCCCCGCGGGGGGGGCGGCCGGGGGGGGCGCGGGCCCCGGCCCCCCCCGCCGGCCGCGCGGGGGGCCGCCCCGCGGGGGCCAGGGGCCAGCATCGTGACGCAGGTATCGACCGCTGTCGCCGGCGGTTGCGTGGGCCGGCGGGCCGAGGGGCGGGCACCGCCGCGGCCGCGTCGTCGATCCGTCCGCGAGCCGATCCCGGCGGTGTTGACGGCACCGCCGACCCGGCATACGTCATCGCGATGGCGAGCTGCCTCCACTGTGCCGGGGCGAAGGGCAAGCGCGACTGTCCTGCGCTCGGCGGCATGATCTGCCCGCCGTGTTGCGGCCGGCACCGACTCGGCGCGATCGCCTGCCCCCCCGGGTGTCGGTGGCTCGGCGGCCTGGCCGTGGTGCGCGAACCAAGCGCGCGCGCCTTCACGCGTGACGACTACGCGGCGGCGACCGACAAGCTGATGGCGTTCGCCCTGTCGCCGCGCGAGGCCGCGGCCCGGCAGGAGTCGCTCGCCTTCCTGCGCGACTTGATCGGGGAGGAGGGCGGGCGCGGCGGGCTCGACGGCGACGAGATCCAGGAGTGGATGGGCCCCGTGATCGATGGCTTCCTCGGGTACGGCGCGCGCGATCGCGACCGCCGGCGCGCGGTCGATCGGTTGATCGTCGCGCGCGGGCGCGATCTATCCGCCGGCGAGGTCGCCGCCCTCGGTGCGCTCGCGCAGGCCCGGGCGTCCTTGTTCGAGGTCGCGGCGGTGCAAGTCGGCGCCGGCCTGACGCTGCGCGATCGACTCGGCGACGGCGAGATCCAGGTGCGCGAGGTGACGGCGAGCGCGCAGCTCCGGCCCGGCGACGTCATCTTCGCGTGGGTCATGACGGTGGGCGACCACCTCGAGCTGACCGGCGCGTCGATGCAGGTGCCGCCCCCGTACGTCGCCGCGGTCGCGACCGCGCTCGCCGACGAGCTGGACGCGCTGCGCGCGGAGACGCCGGCCGCCGATGTCGCCGAGATCGCCGACGTCGCCCTCGACGCGCTGGCGGAGGCCGTCGCCGCCTGGCGCCCGCCGGACCTGGTGACGACCCACGGCGAGCCGCTGCTGTTCTGCGCCGCGCACTACATGGTCGGCGACGGCGCGGCGGTCCGGGCGCGGCTGGTCGCCCGCGCCGACATCGACGGCGACTTCTTGAACGGCGGCGGCCCGATGACGTGGCTCGATCGCGCGCCGAACCCCGCGCTCGCCAACGGCCCGACCGTCCTGGGCCAGCTGCGCGTCGCCGATGGCGAGCTGGTGCTCGAGACCAACTCGCGCGCGCGGCTCACGCGCGGTCGCGCCATGATCGAGGAGACGCTCGGCGAGCTGGCGGCGCACCGCGCCGATACGTTCCAGGACCCGGAGGCGGCGCTGCGCGACCACCGCGCGGGGGCGCCGTCCGCGCCGATCGCCCCGGAGGTCCCACCCGAGGTCGCGGCCGAGATCATCGGTCAGTACCTGCGCGCCCACTACACCCGCTGGATGGACGAGCCGTTGCCGGCGCTCGATGGCAAGACCCCGCGCAAGGCGGCGCGGACCGCGGCCGGCAAGCGGAGCGTCGCGGCGCTGGTCGATGACGCCGAGCGGATGTCGCTCGCGATGCCGAGCCCGGCCGCCCCGGGGTTCTTCGATTGGCTCCGGCGCGAGCTCGGGCTGCCGGTCCTCGAGGCGCGCCACGATGGCCTGGTGTACGACGCCGACCAGGCGCCGGCGCCGGCGGCCTGGTTGGGCGCCGCCGAGGAGGCGCGCGAGCGCGCGGTCCGCGCCTACCACGCCGGGCTCACCGATCAGCCGCCGGTGGAACGGCCCGGACTCCACGCCGCGCTGCACGTGACCGTCGAGAACCAGATCGCCGCCGGCGATCCGGCAGAGACGGCGGCGACGCTCCGCCGCCTCGTCAGCGCCGGCACGACGCGTCACGAGGCGATCCACGCGGTCGCCTCGGTGGTCTTGCGCGAGATGGACGCCGTGGTCAATCAAAAGCGCCGCTACGATCGCGTGCGCGTCGCGCGCGAGCTGGACCAGCTGCGCGCGCGCGACTGGCATCGGTCGTGAGGAGGCGAGCGTGGTGCGCCCACGCTGATCGGCGGAGCCGGGGCGGTCTCGGCCCGGAGAGGCCCTGATCCCAATCGGCGTCGTTACCCAGTGGGTAAGCGCCGCTCAACGACGTCGAGAGGATGCGCCGACGCGCATTGCCCAGTGGGTAACCGCGCTCGCGCAAGGCCGCGATTGGACACAGGCGCCGTTACCCACGGGGTACTCGTGCCGTCAGCTGGCCACCGCGGTGCGTTCGACGCTATCGCCGCGCGAGTGGCCGGCGGTTGGCGCGCCACCAGCGCGAGATCGCGCGGATCTCCGCCATCGCGCCGGGCGCGATGCGCAGCTCGAAGGGCGGCATCAAGGGGCACGTGGCCCGGGCGCGCCGCGCCTCGTCACATCGGCGGCGAGGCGGTCCGGTCCTCGACGAAGATGGCGTCCGGGACGATCAGCGAGCCGGTGGGCACCCACTGCTCGGCGGCGCGCAGCCCGCCGATCCCGATGGTCCCGGTGGTCGGCCCGGCCGGCCCGAGCGCCATCGTGCCGATGACCGCGACGCCGGCGGCGCTGGTCGCCAGGTCGGTCGCCGGCGTGAGCCCGCCGCGGCCGGCGTCGACGAAGCGCACGTCGGCGCCGGGGCGCAGGGTGACGAACGCGTCGGTGTTCGGCTGCACGCCCGCCGCCGGCGAGCCGTCGCGGTCCTTGAACAGGAACGCGATCAGCCCGCGGTGGTCGGCGTCCGCCATGCCGCCGCTGGCCAGCTCGGCGCGCCACTGCGCGGCGAGCGTCGCCGCCGGCGCGGCGATCGTGTGATCGAGGCGGCAGGGGTCGCTCGCGCCGTTGGAGCACGCGCGGTTGTCCGACAGCGTCAGCGCGCGGCCGCCGCCCTCGACGCGGAACAGCATGATCGGGAAGAACGTCCCGGCCCCCGCGTAGACGGCGAGCGGCCCGAACCGGCCCTCCGCGTCGGTCGTCGTGGTCGCCAGCAGCGGACAGTCGGCCGCGGGGATGTCGCCCTCGGTGTCCCACGCCGTCGTGATGGCCACCGTCGCGCCGGGCACCGGCTGGTCGGTCGTGAAGTCGACGATCGTCCCGCTGACCTCCACCGTGATCGCGCGCCGGACGTCCGGCTGGACGCAGTGCGCCGGGGCCGGGGCCGGCTCCGGCGGCTCGAGCGCGTCCTCGCCGCAGGCGGCGAGGGAGGCGAGGGTGATGGCGGCGAGGGCGAGGGCCGCGGTGGGGGCGGAGGCGGAGGCGGAGGCGGAGGCGGAGGCGGAGGCGGAGGCGGAGGCGCGCATGGTGGCCGAAGCCGTAGCAACGCCTGTGCCCCGCGACGGTGGGCCGCCGCGCGGCGGAGGCGGCGCCGGAGGGGCGCCGGTGGTGAAGGCTCACCGATGGCGAGCTGTGCAGTCCCCACCGCTGGTGACGCCGCGCCAGCTCCGCAGCGTCTCGATGAGGTCGGTGTCCACCACGTGTTACGGTCGATGAGCGGTCAGGTGGCCGCAGGGGTGGTGCGATGCCGGATCAGGTTCGGGAGATCATCGTCGTCGATGCGCAGGGGACGTCTCGCGAGATCAAGGCAGCTCGCTCGTCGCTCGCGGTCATGAGCGCTGAGCTCGGCTTCGCGACGCCGACGGCGTTCTTCCTGGCAAACCCATGGGTGCTGTTTCTGTTCGGGAAGCGCACCGAGGTCGTCCCTGCGGCGCCGGCCCCCGCGCCGCCATCGGAGCCCGACCTGACACCCGAGCAACTCGAGCGTGCGCTCGCCGTCCTCCTGCGCGCGATCGCGCGAGCCATGGTCCCGCAACCGGTACAGGCGGCGCCGGAGCCGGAGCGGGGCGACGGCCAGCCGGTGTTCGAGACGGCCCGGCGCGCCGGCTGCACGTGTCCGTGCGCCGACGGTGCCACCGTGGAGTTCCTGATCGAGTACGACGCGCCCGGCGGGGCGCTCGTCCCCGACCCCGACTTGTTCTCGGGAACGCTCACCCGCGGTCGGACGACCAACCCGCCCGGGGCCGGTGGCGGCGCCGGTGCCACCGAGGAGGTCGAGGGCCGCGCCACGGTCTCCGTCAACTTCGGCACTCCCGCCCTCGGCCAGCTCAACAGCGGCGACATCATCGTGACCTTCACCGTGAAGCCCTTCTTCGGCAACGGGTTCGATGGCGACACGTGCTGCATCACCGCGCGCGGCACCTTCACGGGCACCGCCCGGGTCGCGAGCTACACCAACCGCGGCCAACCCAACGAGTCCGTGATCCGCGGCATCACGCCCATCACCCAGCAGGTGGACTGCGGGACCTGCGACGACGTGGGCCCGCAGCCGTGCTGCACCACCACGTGCCGCTGGAACTTCAACCAAGCCTTCACCATGAGCGCGCTCGGCTTCGACGTCGACTCGTCCGTCAGGGGTGTGATCACGCTCGAGATCCGGGTGTGGGACCACGTCTAGCGCGGAAGGCCGTGTGGCCTCGCCGCGGTCCCTGACGAGCTGCGCGCCCGCACGAACCCCCAGACCCTCGACCTGTCCGACAACAAGCGCAGGTCGCGCGGCGCGACAGCCTCACTGCGCCCACAGCTCGAGGTGCGCCTCGCCGCCCGACGGCAGATCGCCGTGATGGAACTCGACGCGGTTGATCGCCCGCGCGCCGTCGGGCAACGCGATCGGCCGGCTCCAGGTCCCCGCCGTGAACACCAGCCGGGTCCGCGGCGCGAACGACGTGCCGTCGGCGAAGATCACGGTCACCGCGTCCAGCTCGACGCCGCCGTGCTCGGCCTTGAGCTTGATCGTCGAGAACGCCCGCCCGTGGCGCGCGAGCGCGATCACGCCCCGCGCGGCGCGTCCCCGGACCCAGCGCTCGCCCAGCCGGGTCCACCCGCGGGTGTCGTCGACGACCCGCGCCGGCGGCTCGCCGTACCGCGCCGGCACCGGCCGCGCCGGGAAGATGCATCCGCCGAGCGCCACGAGGACGAGCGCGCCGCGGAGGAGGCCGTCGTGGGTGCGTCCGATGGACCGCGTGCGCGTCGTGCGCGTCTGGCTCAATCGCGTCACGGTGGTGGGCTCCACGCTGTCGCGCTCACCGCCGAAGCGTAGCTCAACCCCGGGATGGCAGCGGCGACACCGGCGACGGTGGTGTCGCGACCGCTGCTGAGCACGCCGCGCTGGGTCGCGGTGGGCCTCGCCGGCGCGGGGCCAGCGGGGCCGCCGATCTCGTTGCCGTCGTCGCGACCGCGTGCACCTGCCCGTGCGACGAACCGTCCTGATCCGGATCGCCGCAGGCGAGCGGCTGCGCCACACCGGCGGACGTCGAACCATCGAAGAGCCCACCGCGCGTAGCTGGCACACCGCGTGCTCCACCAGCAACCAGGAACGGAGGCAGGGATCATGAGCAAGGTGTTGCGCGGAGGAGTTGCGGGTCTCGGTGCGTGGAAGCTCGGTGGCGGGCTCATCAGCACCGTTCTCATCTTCGTGGTGCTGTGGTGGATCCTCGGCCACTTCGGGGTCTTCAGCTGAGCGTAGCGGTGCGACGTCATGAGCAAACGTGAACGACGTCGGCCGGGTCAAGACCTCGCTCGATCGGCTCGCGTGACCTCGAATCATGGCGGTGACTCGCGGTGGTGCGCCCCTGCGGTGGTGTGCAAGCCGCGCCCAGTGGGCGCGTGCGCACGCGGCTGGCCCCCGAGGTGCGCGGGATCATGGCGGGCCGATGTGGTCGGGGGATTGCACTCACCCTGACCATGGCGACAAAGACCAACGATCTGAAGACCACGAAGGACGCGGGCCGCGAGGCGGCCGACAAGGCCAGCGACAAGGCCCGCGAGGCGGCCGACAAGGTCAGCGACAAGGCCAGCGACGTCGCCGACAAGGTCCGCGACAAGGCCAGCGACGTCGCCGACAAGGTCCGCGACAAGGCCAGCGACGTCGCCGACAAGGCCCGCGACAAGTCCGGTGACGCCCGGGACAAGACCAAGGACGTCGCCAGCGACGTCGCCGGCAAGGTCCGCGACAAGGCCGGTGACGCCTGGGACAAGACCAAGGACATCGCCAGCGACGTCGCCGACAAGGTCCGCGACAAGGCCGGTGACGCCTGGGACAAGACCAAGGACGTCGCCAGCGACGTCGCCGACAAGGTCCGCGACACTGCGCGCGAGGCCAAGCGCAAGATCGACTGACGGAACGATCGCAAGCGGGGCGCGCGTCGGCTGGCCGCGCTCAGGGTGGCTGGGCGGCGAGGGTAGAGGCGGCTTGGTCGGTGATCTCCGGGATCGCCGCGGGCCGAGGGCACGACCTCGTTCTACTCGAGCGAGAGCACCTCCGCGGGCGGCGGATCACGTCGGCGCGAGGTGCGGCCACTCGTCATCGAACATGAGCTGGTTGGCGCGCAGCCGCCACGTGACTGGGCACGCGCGCCCGCAGCAACACCGCGGCGGCGACTAAGGCGCGACCGCGCACGGCGTCCCACCACGGCAGGTCGCGTCCTCGACCACCCGCGCGGGCAACAGACGTCCCAGGTCACCTGATGGGCGAGGTACCGAGCGACGCCCGGCGCCACGGCGCGATCACCTCTCCGCGCGGGGCGAGGAACACCACCACCACCGCCAGCGCCACGGCGGGGCCGCGAAGAGCCGACGATCAACGGCGCGACACGGCGAGACCGGAGGCCCAGCCACAGCCCAGCGGCGGCACCGCGATCGACGCGATGCCCAGCGCGCGGACGTGGGCGATGAGATCGCGCAGGCCGTCGCGCACGAACGCGAGCTCTGCGACGGCTGCCCGCCGAGTGCTACTTCATCGGGAAGTTGGTGACCACCCGCGGCGGTGTGGCGCCTGACCACGTGCATCCGGACCACCTCCACCTCGCCCACCCTCGCGCGCTGTACGCCGAACAAGTCGGGGAACGCCC
Organism: Myxococcales bacterium; assembly: GCA_016707895.1. Lineage (GTDB taxonomy): Bacteria > Myxococcota_A > Polyangia > Haliangiales > Haliangiaceae > UBA2376. The sequence continues at coordinate 307,604 of JADJGV010000014.1, forward strand.
GCTTGACCTGCAGCGCCAGCCCCTTGCCCATCACGCCCACCGTGTTGACCGCGTTCACGATCGCGTCGACGTCGGCGGCGAGCATGTCGCCGCGGCCCGGGACGATCGGCATCGCGGACAGCGTCGTAGCACGGGGGGCTGATGGGCACGCGGTGAGGCATTCGTCGGCCCGAGTCCCTCGGTAGCTCCGCAGGCGCCGGCATGTCGCCCAGCTCCGCGCGACGCCGTCGTTGCGCGCGGCCCTGCCGGAGCCTGGAGGCGTGCCTGAGGTCCATCGCCGCGCGATCGTCGACGCGCACGCCGCCGCGCTGGTCGCCGCGCGCGACGGGGAGGGCCTGTGCGCGCTGGTGGCGTCGCTGGATGGCGCGCTCGCGTGGGGTGTCGTGATGGCGGTCGGCAACGCCCGCGAGCTGGCGCCGTTCGCGCCGGTGGCTGCCCACGCGCTCGAGCGCGACGAGCCCGATGTAAGGCTCGCTGGTGTCTACGTCGTGCGCCGCTGGCTGGCGGCGGGCGGCGAGGTCGGGGCGATGGCGGCCGGCCTGGTCCGCGCGGCCGCGGACGAGCGGCGAGGGGAGGCGGTGAAGGGCAAGGTCTCGACCGCCGCCCGCGACGCGCTGCGCGAGGCTGCCCAGCGCCCTGGGGAGCGTCTCGCTGTCGACGCTGCCGTCGCGGCCGCCGAGCCGGCGTCCCTGCGCCGCGCGCTCGAGAAGCTCGTCGGCGACGCGCCACCGCCGCCGCGTACTGTCGCCGAGGCCGTGCGCGCCCTGCAGCGCGACCCGCGCCTCCAGGTCGCCGGCCTCGCGTACCTGACCTCCGCGCTCGTGAAGGACGCCATCGACGTGCGCGCCGCGTTCCCGTTCGTCAGCCGCCTGCTCGCAGCGACGACCCCGCCGTCCGCGAAGCCGCCGCCGCGCTCGCCTACTACGGCGCCGACCTGCAGGGCGCGACGGAGGAGGCGCAGCGCATGCGGGCGGCGCTGGAGGCGCGCGTGGAAGATGCGAGTCCGCGGGTTCGCGAGCATGTCGCGGCGGCGATCAGGGCGCTGGAGCGGGCGCGCGAGGGCTGATCCCCGGCGCTTGGGCGGAACGGCCCCGCGGCTTTCGTGCAGCAGCACGCCGAGGGTTCGCCGCCGCGCTGCGCAGCCGGTTCGCCCCATCCCAAACAGCCCGGGCCGCCTCGCGGCGGCCTCGTAGTCGTCCTACAATCAATCGCGGATCGGGAGGAGATTCGAATCTCGGCGTCACCTCGGCAAGGCGTCAAAGGGTCGTCGGCAACGGGGCTTCGCGAGGTGTGGCCCCGTACGCGTAACCGACCTTGCGAGGTCAGCCAGCATCCCCCGATGCGCGCCGATCCGCTCCCGCCCGCGCGGCCCCGATCTGCGCCGCAGCACTATCGGCGAGCCGTTGCAGCTCCGACGCGGGTGGTAGACGATGAGGCGATGGGGATGAAGGAAGACCACGAGCGCGACGCGGCTGAAGCGGTTGTTTGTTCCTTCCGGGAGGGTATCGATCGTAAAAGATGCGCGACGCGCCCGATACCGACCTTCTTCGCAAGGACGGCGCGCATATCGGCCTCGAGGTCGTTCGAATGGCCGATGAACGTCAGCTCACGTTACGTCAACGCTTTGAGCGCGGCGACCGTCGCATCCAGAGCGGGTTGCCCGCGCCAAGTCCGGGGTGTCTACGGGAACTACCGACATCCAGGAGATGTTCAGCCATACCGACAAGAAGGCTTGGGATCGAAAAGGTGCCGAAGGCCATCGTATTCTTCACGGTTAAACGAGGGCGCGCCTGAGTTGGCAACACTTGGATCACGTGTGTCGCTCGCGCACATCCGATATCGTTGACGCGCCGCGTACCTTCGTCGGCTGCGGCTGGAACGTGAGCACAACGCCTGGGAACTCAATCGTAGATCACTCGCCAGTGCTCGACCGGCGTGGCCATTTGTTCCACCGGACGGGGATGGCGGGAAGGAAGGAGGAGGCTCCGCGGGTGCGTCCAGTCATGTCGTGACCGGACGGGGATCAGCAGAAGGCCGGGCGATAAAGCAAGGTCATGGTTGCTGCGAGGTCGGAACTTACTCGCCGTCCGCGAGGTACGTCGCAGCGACTTCGCCCCCCTCGATACTTCCGATCCCGAGTGCTAGTGGCCGCCTTGAAATTTGTCCTCGTCCGCCAACTCGCCGTCCGCGCCGTCAAAGCCACATCCCACTCGTCGCTTGTCGCTGATGTCTCGCGTCGTCGGAATGCGGCACCGCCAAGGGCGCGAAGCGTTGCCCAACGCAACCATCCGTCATGCGACTGCAAATCGATATCCGCGACCAACGGTGGCTCGCTCTGAAACGCCAAGACAATCCCTGGCGTAAGCATTGCACTATCATTGGGCCACCTGCGGTGGAACGTACACGAACGATTCCATCACGGCCACTTATCTCGAGCAAGCGCGTCCAGGAGCCAGACTCGACCATAGTCAGGC
>JADJGV010000015.1 GCA_016707895.1 Myxococcales bacterium
CGACCTGTGCGTGCAGGCGGTGGTCGCGCTGCGGGGGCTGATCGAACCACCGGCCGAGGGGCTGGTCGCGGTCGGCGGCGCGCCCGAGCTCGATCCCTACATGCTGCCGTCGATGCTGGCCGCCACCGTGCTCACCGCCGCCGGGCTGCGCGCCGTGAACCTTGGCCCGGCGACGCCGCTGGCCAGCCTGCGCCACGCGGTCGCCCACCACGACGCGCGGGTGGTGTGGCTGGCGCTGACCTCGACGGTGTCCGAGGAGCTGGCCGAGGAGCTCGGCGGGTTCGCGCGCGAGCTGGCCAACGCCGGCCGCACGCTGGTGCTCGGCGGCCAGCGTCGCGCCGACGCCGCCGGCGCCCGCCGCGCGCTCCACGTCGCCGCGATGAGCGAGCTGGCCGCGTTCGCGGCCGGGCTGGTGGCCGGCCTGCGCGACGACCGCTGACCGGCCTGCGCGCCGACGGCTGACGCTAGCCCCGGCGACGCACGAAGTCGTCGATCAACGCGCGCGCGATCGACAGCGGCGGCGGCACCACCGGCAGCGCGTCGGGCGCGAACCAGCCAGCGTCGGCGATCTCCTCGGGGTCGGGCACCAGCTCGCCGCCGGCCCAGCGCGCGGTGAACCCGACCATCAGCGAGCCGGTGAACGGCCACGGCTGGCTGCCGAAGTAGCGGACGTCGGCGACCGCGATGCCGGCCTCCTCGCGGATCTCGCGGTGGACGCAGTCCTCGAGGGTCTCGCCGACCTCGACGAAGCCGGCCAGCGTCGAGAAGAACGGCATCCGGGTGCGGGCGTTGCGGGCCAAGAGGCAGCGCCCGTCGCGCTCGACCAGCACGATCACCGCCGGCGACAGCCGCGGGTAGGCGGTGTGGCCGCAGCCGGCGCAGGTGCGCACCCGCTCGCGGGCCGAGCGTTCGGTCGGCCCGCCGCACCGGCCGCAGAAGCGGTGATCGCGATCCCACGCGGTCAGGCCCAGCGCGCGGCCGGCGACCGCGAACGCCTCGTCCGGCAGCGCCCCGAACAGCTGGCGCAGCGGCACCGGCTCGCTGCCGGCCGGCGCGCCGCCGGCCTCGACCAGCCGCGCGAAGCACGGCTCGCCGTCGAGCTCGCCGAGGTGCAGCGCGTCGTCGGCGGCGCCGATCGGCACCGCCAGCGTCTCGGCGCGGACGACGCACAGGCTGGCGCCGGCGATCACGAACAGCCGGCCATGGGTCGCGGTGGTGGTGACGGCGGGCGTGAAGGGCACGCCGAGCGTCTAGCACGCCGCCCGGACGTCAGCGCGGGGCGAACCCCTGGGCGCCGATCAGCGGCACGAACTGCACCGCGCCCAGCGCCTCGAGCTCGAGGCGCGCGCCGGCCCGGCGCAGCCGCACCAGCTCCTGCGGGCCGTCCTGGGCGCCGACCGGCGCCACCAGCCGGCCGCCGTCGGCGAGCTGCGCGCAGAGCGCCGCCGGCACCGCCGGCCCGGCCGCGGTCAGCACGATCGCGTCGAACGGCGCCAGCGCGGGCAGGCCGAGCGTGCCGTCGCCCTCGACGACCTGCACGGCGGCCACGCCGGCCGCGGCCAGGTTGGCCCGGGCCCGCGCCGCCAGCGCCGGCACGCGCTCGACCGACCACACGTGCGGCGTGAGCTGCGCGAGCACCGCCGCCGCGTACCCCGAGCCAGTGCCGATCTCGAGCACGCGATCGGTCGGCGCCAGCTCGAGGGCCTCGGCCATCCACGCCACCACGTACGGCTGCGAGATGGTCTGGCCCTCGCCGATCGGCAGCGGCCGGTCGGCGTAGGCCAGCTCGGCCAAGGCCGGCGGCACGAACCGCTCGCGCGGCACCGCGCGCATCGCGGTCAGCACCCGCGGATCGCTCACGCCGCGGGCCGCGACGTCGTCGTCGACCATCCGCGCGCGCGCCGCCGCGGTCACAGCAGGCGGCCCAGGGCGTCCTTCACCTTGGCCACCGGGCCGGCGCCGTACAGCTGCTTGATCATGCCGCGCATGCGCTCGTAGGCGTTGGCCGGCTGGCGGAAGGACATCATGTTGATCGGCAGCGCGAACGTCTGCTCGGCGGTGGCCTTGGTCCGCGCGAACTCGCGGATGCCCTGGTCGCCGTGGATGCGGCCGAAACCCGAGTCACCGACGCCGCCGAACGGCAGCGAGGTGATCGCCGAGAACGCCATCACCGAGTTGACCGCGGTCATGCCGGCCTTGACCCGATCGGCCAGCTCCTTGCCGCGCTTGCCGAACACCGACGAGCCCAGCCCGAACGGCGTCGCGTTGGCGCGGCGCAGCGCCTCCTCGGTCGACGCCACCTTGACGATCGGGATCACCGGGCCGAAGGTCTCGTCAGCCATCACCTTCATGTCGTCGGTGACGTCGACCAGCACGGTCGGCTGGATGAAGTTGCCGACGATCGCGTCCGGCCCGCCGGCCAGCACCTTGGCGCCCTTGCGCACCGCGTCCTCGAGGTGATCCTTGACGATGCCGACCTGCGCCTTCGAGGTCATCGCCCCGACGTGGCCGTCGTCGCCGCCGACCTTGACCTTGGCCACCTCGGCCACGACCTTGTCGACGAAGCGATCGTAGATCGGCGCCGCGACGTAGATCCGCTCGATCGAGATGCAGGCCTGGCCGGTGTTGGTCAGCGCGCCGAACACCGCGGCCTCGGCGGCGGCGTCGACGTCGGCGTCCTCGGCGACGATCATCGGATCCTTGCCGCCCAGCTCCATCAGCACCGGGGTCAGGGTGTCGGCGCACGCCGCCATCACCTTCTTGCCGGTCGCGGTCGAGCCGGTGAACGCCAGCTTGTCGACGCCGGCCTTGCACAGCGCCGCGCCGGTGGGGCCGGCGCCGGTGACGATCTGCAGCACGTCGGGCACCGAGAACGCCTTGGCGGCCAGCTCGACGAACTTCACGCCGACCAGCGGGGTCAGCTCGCTGGGCTTGAACACCACCGCGTTGCCGGCGGCCAGCGCGTACGCGATCGAGCCCATCGGCGTGAAGATCGGGTAGTTCCACGGGCCGATCACGCCGACCACGCCCAGCGGGTGGTAGCTGACCGTCGCGCGGAAGTTGGCGAGGATGCCGGTGCCGACCTTCTCGGGCGCCAGCGCCTTGGCCGCGCGCTTGGCCGCGTGGTCGAGGTGCGACAGCGCCATCATCACCTCGACCAGCGCGTCGAGCCGCGGCTTGCCGTTCTCGCGGTGGATCAGCTCGGCCAGCTCGTCGGCGGCGTCGGCCAGCGCCCGGCGCCAGCGCACCAGCTCGACCTCGCGCTCGGCGTAGGTCAGCGCGCCCCACGACGCCGCGGCGGCGCGGGCCCGGGTCACCGCGGCGGTGACGCCGGCCGCCGACACGATCGGCACCTCGCCGAGGAGCGCGCCATCGGCGGGCGCGTGGACGCGCAGCAGCTCGGGGCCGATCGGGGGCGGGGTGCCGGTGGACGACGACGACGACACGGTGGGAGCGACCATGCGGCCAACGTACCCGCGTCGCCGGGGCTTGTCACGGGGCGGCGTCGGCCAGGGCCGCGTCGATCGCCGCGCGGAACGCGTCGATCGGCTGGGCCCCGGTGAACCGGCGTCCGTTGATGAAGAACGCCGGCGTGCCCTGCACCTCGAGCGTCGCGCCGGCGGCGAGATCGGCGTCGACCGCCGCGGCGAAGCGGTGGCCGTCGAGATCCGCGGTGAACCGCGCCACGTCGAGGCCGGCGCGCGCGGCCAGCGCGATGAGCGCGTCGCGATCGAGGTCCTCCTGGAACGCCAGGCACAGGTCGCGGAACTCCCACAGCTTGCCCTGGGCGTCGGCGGCGCGGGTCGCCTCGGCGGCCAGGCGCGCGCGCGCGTGGTGCGGCAGCGGGAAGTCCTTGACCACCAGTCGCAGCTGGCCCGGGTACTCGTCCCACAGCTGATCGATCGTGCCGATCACCTTCGCGCAGTACGGGCACTCGAGATCCTGGAACACCGCGATCTGCACCGGCGCGTCGGCCGGGCCGCGGGACGGGCCGCGGTACAGGCCGGTGGCCTCGACGGCGGCGGGGTCGAGCTGATCGCCGTCGACGATCTCCACCCCCGCGCACGCGCCGGCGCCGGCGCCGGGATCGCACGAGCCGCCAGCGGGCGCGGCGGCGGCGGGGGCCCGCGGCGGCGCGGTCGGCCGGGTGGCGGCGGCGCGGGTCGGCGGCGGCGGCAACGCGCCGGCCGGCGCGACGGCGGTGGGCGCGGCGACGGGCGCGGCGACGGGCGCGCGGTGGCTCGCCGCGGCGTCGCCGCGGGTGGCGACGTAGGTGGTGCCGACGGCGCCGGCGGTGACGAACACGAGGGCAGCGATCTTCAGCATCCTGGCTCCTGCAGCAGTCGGGGTTGATCCTCGCGTCCCGGGGGGAACGGAGTGCAGGGGCCAGGCGTTCACCGATGGCGAGCGGGGTGGCAGCACGGCCAGCACCGCGGCGACCGTCGCCTTGCGCGGCTTGCGCGCGACCAGCGCGCCGTCGATCTCGCCGACGACGTGCGCGGCCAGGAGCCGGCGCCCGCGGGTCAGCCGCTGCATCGCGGCCTCCTCGCGGATGCCCAGCGCGCTGGCGACGTCGCGGATCGAGCGCTCGTGCTGGTAGTACAGCACCAGCACCTCGCGATAGCTGGCCGGCAGCTCGGCCAGGGCCCGCTCGACCACGCGGTCGGTCTGGACCCGGGCCAGCGCGTCGTACGGCGAGCCGGCCACGTCGGTCGGCGCCAGCTGATCGTCGGGGCGCTCGCGGCCGGCCCGGCGCCGGGCCTTGCGCGCCAGGTTGCGCGCGATGCCGCACAGCCAGGCCCGCAGCCGCGACGCCTCGCGCAGCCGATCGAGCTGCGCCCACGCGGCCACGAAGGTGTCCTGGGCCACGTCGTCGGAGAGCGCCCGGTCGCGGGTGCGGCTGAACGACACCGCCCACACCGCGTCCAGGTGGCGCTCGATCAGCGCGCCGAAAGCGGCGCGCTCGCCGCGGCGGCTCGCCGCCACCAGCTCGTCATCGGTGATCGCCTGTCCCATGTCGCTGGCTCGTGCCCTGAACCGGCCGCGACCTGACACAGATTCCGCACGACCCCGCCGATCACCGCGCCGCCTCCTCCACCTCGGCCTCGATCGTGATGTACTCGACGGCGTCGAACGGCCCGCTGATCCGGCGCGGCCCGTCGCCGGAGTCGTCGCAGCCGTCGTCGAGCACCCGGATCGGCCCGAACATCGCGGCCATCGTCCGGGCGATCGGCGCGTCGCCGATGGCCACCCCGAGCAGCTCGGCCACGTCCTCGATGGCCGCCCGCAGCGCGTCGGCGGTCTGGAACCGCGCCCGCGGATCGGGGTGCATCGCGGTCATGATGATCTCCTCGATCCGCGCCGGGAACCGCGCGATCAGCCGGGTCGGCGGGATCGGCAGGCTGCGCAGCTGCGCGCCGCCGGCCACCCGCACCGGAGCGGGGAACGCGCGCCGCAGCGTCGCCAGCTCGTACAGCACGACGCCCAGCGAGAAGACGTCGCTGCGGAGGTCGACGTCGCGGTGGGCCAGGCTCTCGGGCGCCATGTAGCCGGCGCACCCGCGGGCCGGCCCCGGCGGCAGCGGCGACAAGAGCGCGCCCAGCTTGGCCACGCCGAAGTCGACGACCTTCACCGCGCCGTCATGATCGAGCAGCAGGTTCGACGGCGACACGTCGCGGTGCACCAGCCCCACCAGCTCGCCGTCGTCGTCGCACAGGTCGTGGGCGTGGGCCAACCCCATCGCGGCGCCCAGCCCGATCGACAGCCACGCCCCGAGCGGCAGCAGGCTCTGCCGATCGGCCGCGTGCTCGAGCACCGCGCGCACGCTGCGCCCGTGCACCAGCTCCATCGCCAGGTAGTGCTGGCCGTCGGGCGCGCGCCCGAAGTCGTAGGCCTGCACGACGTTGCGGTGGCCGAGCCGCGCCAGGATGCGCGCCTCGTGGAACAGCGTCCGCGCGTAGCGCGGCGGCGCCAGCTTCAGCGCGACGTCGCGCGCGAAGCCACCGATGCCGGTGCGGCGGGCCAGGTAGACCGTGCCCATGCTGCCGGCCGCCAGCAGCCGCACTACCTCGTAGTGCGAGCCGCCGCCGGTCAACGAGAACGGCAGCGGGCGCTGCGTGCCGAGAAGGCGATCGTCCACCCGCCCACTCTACGGAGGCTGCGCAACCAGCGCGATGACCACCCGATTACAGCGGCGCGCCGGTCAGCCGTCGACCACGTCGATCCGGGTGGTCGCGGCGACGGCGAACCGCGTCCCGCCGCCCCCGGCCTGCCGCTGGATCAGCGCCGGGCCGTTCACGCCGGCGCGCACCAGATCGCGCCGCAGCCGGTGGATCAGCACGTTGAGATCGCCGTGGTCGGCGCGATCGCTGCGCGGCCAGACCCGCTGCAAGATCACGTCGTCGGGGACGTAGCCACCCGGCGCCAGCGGCGCCGGCGGGCGCAGCAGCACCGCCAGCAGCTCCAGCCGCCGCTCGCTGACCACCAGCGTGCGCTCGACGCCGGCGAACCACAGCGCGAGGCGCCCGCCGCGGGCCAGCAGCCGCAGCTCGACGCGCTCGGGGAACACCACCAGCGCCCGCGTGGGCGTGACCCCGGCGCCGGTGCGCTGGTGCGCCTCGAGCACCACCTCGCCGATCGTGATGCGATCGCCCTCGCCGACCGGCTCGACCGCGCCCGGCCCGATCGGCGCGTCGTTCAGCCAGACGCCGTCGCCGTCGGCCTCGATGAACAGCGCCTCCTGGACCCGGTGCAACCGCGCCGCCCCGTCCTCGCTGCCCGGCACCTGGACGTCGTCGTCGTCGCCGCCGCCGATCGTGAACCCCGCCCGGGTGATCGCGTGCCACACCCCCGCGTGCGCGACGGTCCATTGCGCCGGCTCGGCCCCGCTCACGTCGCGGGCGATCTCGACCGTGAACACCTGGTCGGCGATGCTGATCCGATCGCCGTCGGTGAGCGCGACCGCCGCAGCGTGGGCGACGCCGTTGACCGCCACCGGGTTGCGCCCCAGCGGCAGCAGCTCGACGGCGTCGTTGGTCGGCGTCAGCTGGGCGTGGCGGCGGCTGATGTGCTCATCGTCGAGGCCCACGTCGCACTCGACGCCCCGCCCGATGCACACCCCGCCCGCCCTGATCGGTACCCGCAAGCCGTTCGGCATTACCAGATAGCAGCGCAGCACGGCCTCGAATGTACGCCCTCGGCGTGGCGTCGTGGGCGCGCCGCTCCGGCCATCGGGGCCGCCGCCACTGGCCTGACCACCCGTGAAATCGGGCTGTCATTCCGTTGCAGTGCCGCGGATGCCAGCCTGGCATGGTGGCCCTGCTGGATCCGGGTTCGGTCGCCCCGCTCGCGGTGTCGCCGTGGGGCTCACCCGCGCTCGGCGTCCCGGCGATCTTGCCCGAGGCGCGGCCGCTGGTGCCGCCTCGCTACCGGTTGCTGCGCCGCCTCGCGGCGGGCGGGACCGCCGACGTGTACCTGGCGCAGCTCACCGGCCCCGGCGGGTTCGCGCGGCCTGTGGTGCTGAAGGCGCTGCGCACCGACGCGTCCACCGATCTCGCGGAGCTGGAGATGTTCCTCGACGAGGCCCGGCTGATGGCGCAGCTGTGCCACCACGGCATCGCCCAGGTGCTCGAGGTCGGCACCACCGGCGACGGCTCGTACTTCGTCGCCGTCGAGCACGTGCCGGGCGCGTCGCTGCAGACCACGCTGCAGACCGCCGCGCGCCTGGGGGTCGCGCTGCCGCTGGCGTTCGGCGTCGGGGTGGTCACCGCGGTGGCGCGCGCGCTCCACCACGCGCACGGGCGGCGGCGCCCGGACGGACGCCACCTCGAGATCGTGCACCGCGACGTGACCCCCGCCAACATCATGATCAGCAGCGAGGGCGGCGTGAAGCTGATCGACTTCGGCATCGCGCGCTTCTTCGAGCGCCGCCCGCACACCCAGGTGGGCATGGTCCGCGGCAGCCCCGGCTACCTCGCGCCCGAGCAGCTGCGCGGCGGGGTGATCGATCGCCGCACCGACGTGTTCGCGCTGGGCGTGGTGCTGTACGAGGCCACGACGCAGGTGCGCGCGTTCTACGGCGGCGGCGATCAAGCCGTGGCGCGGCGGGTGACCCGCGGGCGCTACGTCCATCCGCACGAGGTCCGCCCCGGGTACCCGCTGGCGCTGTCGGCGATCATCGCCCGCGCGCTGGCGGTCGATCCCGCCGATCGCTACCCGACGATGGCCGAGTTCGTCGACGAGCTCGAGGCGGCCAGCACCCGGCTGGCGTTCGCGCGCGGCGAGGCCGCGCTGGTCCCGGTCCACGCCGCGCTGTTCGCGTCCGACGACCTCGCGGCGCCGCCGCGCCCCGCCGCCGGGCGCGCGCTGGTGACGGCGCTGGCGGCCGCGCCGTCGCCCGACCCGGCGCGACCGCATCGCCGCGCTCGGCGCGCGCTCGCGGGCGTGTTGATCGCGGCGGCGCTGGCGCTCGCGCTGGCGCGGCTCGCGATCCCGCCGGCAGCCGACCGCCCACCCGCGGAACAGACCGTCGCGCCACCAGCACCGATCGCCGCGGCCGCCCGCCGCCCCACGCCGATCGCGCCCGCCGCCCTCGCCCCCGCGCCACCCGCGGCCCCCCTCGCGCCACCCGCCCCCGCCCCCGCGCCACCCGCGGCCCCCGCGCCACCCGCGGCCCCCGCCAGCGCGGCCCCGCTCCCCGCCCCGGCCGACCTCGGGTCGGCGGCCGCACCGCGCCAACTCGCCGTCACGTCGACCCCGCCCGACGCGACGGTCCTGATCGAAGGTGTGCGGGTCGGCCGCACGCCGCTGGTGGCGCCGATCGCCGACGCGCTGGGAGCGACGGTGGTCGTGAAGGTGCGGCGACGTCGGTACGTGTCCGACCGGCGGCTGGTGACGCTGGCCGCCGGGGTCACCCACCTGGACTTGACCCTGCGCCCCCGGCGCCGACGATGACCGCTGCCCGATCGCATCCCCGCGCCGCTCGACGGCAGATGGCGACCCCGTTCACCCCCATGGTACGCTCACCCTACGTGGTCACGCCTGTCGCGAGAGTCGATCCCAGCGACCGGTACGAACTGGTCAAGCGGCTCGCGGTCGGCGGGATGGCCGAGATCTGGCTCGCCAAGATGCGCGGCATCGAGGGCTTCGAGCGCCAGGTCGTCGTCAAGAGCATGCTCCCGCACCTCGCCGAGGAGGACCAGTACGTCCGGATGTTCCTCGAGGAGGCCCGGCTGGGCGCGACGCTGCACCACCAGAACATCGCGCAGGTGTTCGACATCGGCGGCAGCGCCGAGCGCGGCTACTTCTTCGCGATGGAGTACCTCGACGGCGTCGACCTGCGGGCGCTGGTGCAGCACGGCCGCGGGCCGCTGCCGCTCGAGCACGCGCTGTGGGTGGCGATGGGGGTGGCCGCGGGCCTGCACTACGCGCACGAGCGGGTCGACGCCACCGGCAAGGCGATGGGGATCATCCACCGCGACGTGTCGCTGTCGAACGTCTTCGTCACGCGCGACGGCGCGGTCAAGCTGCTCGACTTCGGCATCGCCAAGGCCGCCAGCCGGGTCGCCCAGACGCGCCCGGGCTCGATCCGCGGCAAGCTCTCGTACATGTCGCCCGAGCAGTGCCAGGGCGAGGAGCTCGACCGGCGCACCGACCTGTTCTCGCTCGGCATCGTCATGTACGAGCTGACCCTCGGCGAGCCGCTGTTCAGCGGCAAGAACGACGCGATCGTCCTCGACAAGGTGCTGAACCAGCGCATCGTCCCGCCGTCGGAGCGCAGCCACGGGTTCCCGTCCGAGCTCGACCGCATCATCATGCGGGCGCTCGAGCGCGACGTCGGGCGGCGCTACCAGACCGCGAACCAGCTGCTCGAAGATCTGCAGCGCTTCTGCCAGGACCATCGACTGATCCCGACCGCCGGCGCGATGGCCAGCCACGTCCAGCGCTTCCTCGGCGTCGTGCCGCGCCGGCGCGTCAGCAGCGGGATGCCGACGCTCGCGGTCCGCGACAACCCGGCGGTGGCCGAGACCAAGCCGGTCCCCGAGCCCGGGCCGGTGCCGGCGCCGGCCGGCAGCGAACCCGAGATCGTGATCAGCGCGCCGTCGCCGACGATGCCCAGCGCGCCGATCGCGATGGCCCGCGCCGCGCCCGCCGTCGAGGCGCAGCCTCCCCCGCTCGCGACCAGCGACGTGATCATCCCGCGCCGCCGCCCGGCGGTGATGCTCGCGGCAGGGGCGCTGCTCGCCGCGGCGGTCGTGATCGGCTACGTGGTGGCCGGCGGCTCGAGCACGCCGCCGGTGGCCGCCAGCCCCGAGACCGCGCCCGCGGCGGCGGCGCCCGCCGCGACCGATCCTGCGGTCGACGCCGCCGTCCCGACCGCGCCGACCCCGACGACGCCGACCCCGACGACGCCACCGAGCGTGGGCACCGGCGCTGGCAGCGGCACCAGCGCGATCGCGATCCCTGCCACCAAGCCCACGCCGGGCCGTGGCAGCAGCAAACCCACGGGCGGCGGCAGCGGCAGGCGCCCGCCGAAGCCCCCCCCGAAACCGTGCAAACCCTGGGAACTCGACTGCAAGGGCGGAGGAACAACGCGATGAACGTCCGATGGCTGATCTTCGGTGCCGGGCTCGCCGCCGGTGTCGCGTGGCTCGGCGGAGGCCTGGCCCGCGGCGACGTCGACGAGCCCACGCGCACCGAGGCCGCCGCAGCCGCCACGCGGGCGGGCGAGCACGCCGACCGCGGCGAGTTCGTGGCCGCCGCACGCGAGTTCGCCGCAGCCACCGAGCGCATCGCGGCCGCGTCGCCGAGCTCCGACGCCGACCGCGAGCTGCTGGGCACGTACCTCTTCGCCTGGGCCAAGGTCGAGCAACTCGGTGGCAACTGCGAGTGCGCCGTGACGCTCTACGACCGGTTCGCCGCGTTGTTCCCGAACGTCGATCGCTACCAAGCGCGGGCCACCGCCGGCCGCGCCGAGTGCGGCCCGGTCACGCCGAACGCGGACGAGTGTCACCACCCCACCGGGTACGAGCCGCCACCGCCGCCGCCGCCGATCGACGCGGGCGTGATCGACGCGCCGCCGCCGCCGCCACCACCGCCACCGCCGCCACGCCCGCCCAGCTGGTACACCGACACGCTCGGCGGCGCGCTGACCGTCGGCGGCGTGGTCGCCCTCGGCGCGGGCGCGTGGTACTTCCGCGGCGCCTACGCCGCCGCGCGCGACGCCAACGCCGCCGGCGTCAGCTACGACGACTACGTCGCGAACGCCGACCTGGCCCGCCGGGATCGGACCATCGGCTGGGTCGCGACCGGCCTCGGCGCGGCGCTGATGGCCGGCGCGGTGGTGCGCTACGTGATGGTGGGTTCCAGCGGCCCGCGGCTCGAGGTCGCGCCGACGGCTGGCCGCGACGGCGCGGTGGTGGGCGTGAGCGGCAGCTTCTGACCCACCCGCGTACGCCACCGCAGCCAAGGGGGGGGAGATGCGGCTGCGGTGGCGTCGCCCGCCACCCCGGCGTGATGCCACGCGCCGCGCGCCGACGCGATGACAGCGCGATGACACGGCGCGGACCGACTCACGGCACCGCGCCGGGCGGCAGCGGGCGCACCACCGGCTCGCTCGCGCGCACCGGCGGCGCGGCCGGGCCACTGGCCGGGCGCGGCAACGCGGTCGGGCGCGTCAGGATCGCGAGCGCGTAGCCGCCGAGCCCCATCAACACCGCCGCTACCAGCAGCCGGGCCAGCCAGGCCCACCCGACGCCAGCGACCGGCGCCGCGCGTCGGACCGGCGGTGGCGCCGCGGGCTCGATCACGATCGACGGGTCGCTGCCCTCGGGCAGCGCCACCGGGCGCGGTCGGGCGATCGTCGCCGCGCCGTCGACGAACACCTGATCGGCCCGCTCGACCTCGGCGCCGCACCGCGCGCGCACCAGCGCCGCCAGCGCGGCGGCGCCCGCCTCGGCGCCGGGCGCGATCGCCGCCGCCAGCGCCTCGGCGAACGCGGCCACCGTCGGGAACCGCGCCGCTGGGTCGTGCGCGAGCGCGCCGCGCACCACGCGCTCGAGCGGCGGGTGCGGCAGGCCGTGCGCCGCCAGCGGCGGGACATCGACCGCGCGGATCCGCGCGATCACCTCGGCCATCGGGCCCTTGAACAGCCGCCGTCCGGTCAGCATCTCCCACAGCACCACGCCCAGCGCCCACACGTCGACGCGCTGATCGCAGGCCGCGCCGGCCAGCTGCTCGGGCGCCATGTACCCCAGCTTGCCCTTGAGCCGGCCGGCCTCGGTGGCCTCGGACAGCCCGTCGCAGATCTTGGCGATGCCGAAGTCGAGCAGCTTGACCGTGCCGTCGACCGCGACGAACAGGTTGTCGGGGCTGACGTCGCGGTGGACGATGCCGAGCGGCGCGCCGCTGCGCTCGTCGGTGAGCCGGTGGGCGTAGTCCAGGCCCGCCGCCGCGCCGGCGACGACCGCGGCGGCCAGCCCCGGGGCCAGCGCCCCGTGGCGCAGCACCTGGCGCACCGAGGCCCCGCGCAGGTACTCCATCGCCAGGTACAGCTCGCCATCGACGTCGCCCAGCTCGAACACCTCGCAGATGTTCGCGTGGGACAACCGGGTCGCCACCCGGGCCTCGGTGACGAACTGCTGCACGAAGCGCGGGTCACAGGCGAGCTCGGCGCGCACCCGCTTGATCACCACCGGCGTGCGCAGGCCGCTGCGCCCGCGCAGCTCGCCGGCCCACACCTCGGCCATGCCACCCATCGCCAGCCGCCCGAGCAGCCGGTAGCGACCGAACCGAGGCGACGACGACGCGCCGTCGTCGGCGGCATCGGCGAGCGGGTGAGCGCGGTGGAGCTGAGCGACGCTGACCATCGGGTCCCTCGGTGACGTGCGCTGCCAGTGTCGATCGCCGCGCGGCGGCCGTCGATGACAGGACGATTTCACCCGACCGCGGTGAGCCGCGCCATCGCGGCACACGCGGGGCCGTAATCGGTAGGTAATTGTCGGCAACGCACCGCACCCGCATCGTGGCGTTGGAGGCATGACCATGATCGACGCCCGCCAGCTCCGCACCGCGATCGAGCGCTACAAGCAACGTCGCGCCGACGACTGCGTGACCATCCCGACCGCCGCCGCGCACCGCAGCAACCCGGCCCGGACCTACCTCGGCCACACCGAGGTGCTGTTCTTCCAGCCCGACGCCGGCCGCGGCGAGCAGGCCACCTTCGTGATCACCTGCGGCCTGGCCTACGGCCTGCGCCCGTCGGACCTGCCCGGCTTCGAGCTGATCCTCGAGATCGAGGGCCGGGTCCGGCACGTCGATCGCGTCGCCCACGGCCTGGCCGACTTCGCGTTCCGGCCGCTCAACCAGGGCGTCGACCTGCGCGAAGGCAAGCTGTTCACCCGCGCGTGGCTGCCGCCGTTCGATCGGCTGGGCAACGTGCTGGTGTGCCCGTGGCTGTTCTCGCGCGACCAGACCCTCGAGCTGCCCGGCGGCGCCAGCGTCCAGCTCGCGCAGGCGGTGCCGCTGCACGACAGCGAGGTCGCCGCCTCCCGCGACCTCGACTCGCTGCGCGACCTGTACCACCAGGTGGCGCCGTACCGCCGCGATCCCGCCCGGCAGCCGCTGGGCGCGAAGGCCGCGTGAGTCACCTGCGCACGGTCATCACGGCGATCAGACCGGCGCCGCGGCTCGGGCGTTCTCCCTCCCACATGCGAACCCGCCCGCTGGCCGTGATCCTGTCCGTCGTCGCGATCACCGGATGCGGATCGCCCGAGCCGCGTCCGCCCGAGCCACGTCCGGCCGCACCGCAGGTCGCGGCGACGGCATCGCGCCCGCGGGCGGACTTCGCCCGCGCGATGGCGCAGGTGAAGGACGGGATGCACGTCGACCAGGTGACCCGGCTGATCGGCGTGCCCGACGACGTCCAGCCGGACCGCAACGGCTCGGCGGACACCGTCGAGGTCTGGCGCTGGGGTACCGACGCGCCCGGCGGACTCGGGACGCTCGGCACCGTCCACGTCCGCGCCGACCGCACCGTCAGCTGGGTTCGCGGGGGCGACGGGGTGCCACCTGATCGGGCGATGTTCCCCGAGCCCGAGCTCCAGCGCTTGCTGCGCATCGTCGACCGAGTGCCGTCGTACGACGCCCCCCACGATCCCCGCCGCCTGATCGAGGCGGTCAACGCGCTGCAGGCACTCGGGCGCGAGCGCGCGCTCGCGGTGCTCCGCGAGTACCTGCGGGTCAGCTCGCCGCTCGACGATCCCGGCCGCGGCGGATCGTTCCTGGTGATGCGCACGCTCTTCGACGTGCCGGCCGAGCCGGGGTACCTGCCGGTCATGATGGTGGGGTCATCGAGCCCGCCGGAGCCGGCCGACCTGCGCACCGTCCCTCGGTTTCCCATCGTGATCGTCGACGACGTCCCGCTGCGAATCACCACCTGTTGCGTGCTCGGCGGTCACGCCCAGCAACCCGAAGCCCACCTCGCGTACTACGAGGAGGCGGGGGTGCTGCGGGCCGCGCCGCTGACGCCACCCGCCGATCCGGCCGCGACGATCCAGCGCATCGCCGGCGCGCCCGACGCAGCGTGGCTGGTGGCGCACGGCCTCGACAACCCGTCGGGACAGGCGCTCATCCTCCGCCAGGGGTTGCTCATGGTGCCGCGCGATCCGGCCCTCGAGAATGAGCCCCTGCGCTGCACCGACGACGCCGGCCGCGCCTTGCCGCTGGACGCCTGCGCCCCACCGATCCCGCGGTGAGCCGATGCCCGCCGCGCCCGAGTTCGAGCGTGCCGACGATCATCGCCTGGAAGAACCGATGCATACCCAATGGACACGGATGATGGTGGCGCCGATCGCGCTGGCCGTCGGGCTCGGCGCGTGTTCCTCGCGCGAGGCCGCCGCGCCTGGCGAGCGAGCGGGGCTCCGGCCCGAGCCCGGCCCGGCCGCCGCCGCACCGCCGGCTGCCACGCGGGAGCCGCTCGTCGACGCGGACGACTTCGTGTTCCAGCTCTCCGAAGGCCACGGCGCGATGCCCGGAGACCAGCTCGCCATCGACGCCTACGGGCGCGTGCGCTGGTCGTCGCCCCAGCCAGACGCCGCGGGCGTTCGCCGCCTCCACCAGATCGATTGGGTGGCGCCGCCCGCGGAGGTGCGGAGGCTCCGCGAGGCGCTCGCGCGCGCACGCTTCTTCGAGATCCCGCCCGAGCATCGAGATCCTGGCGTGTCCGACGGCACGCAGCTGTTCATGCGGGTTCGCGCGGGCGGCCGGGTCTGGCGGGTCTCGTGCGACAACGCCTTCCCGCCCGCCGTCGAGGCGATCCGCGCGGCCGTCGCCGCGCTGACGACGCCCGAACGTCGCCGCGGCTTCGCGAGCGCCGCCCCGACACGCCCAGACGATGACCTCGGCGAGCTGACCCGCGCGCTACCGCCCTGACCACCACGTCCTCAGCCGAACCGACCGCCACATCCGGCGCACCAGCGGCGCCGGTGCGAGCGGATCCGTCGTCGCGGCGAGGTGACGGTTCGCACGGCGTCCTCCGGTTGCCATGGCCGGCCACGCCCAGCGATGACAGCCTGCGCCCGTGCCTCACCGCGCGTGTGCCGTCGGCCTGTCCCTGGTGTGCTGGATCGTCGCTGGCTGCGGAGGCGCGGCGACGCGCCCACCGCCATCGCCCGCCCACGGCGACGAGGCCGAACCGACCGCGATCGCGATCGAAGGCGTCGCCGAGGGTAGCTGCGGCCAGGTGACCCGGATGATCGGCGACTACCGCGGCGTGCGCGTCGAACGGCCCGGCCCCCACGGGCGCGCCTGCTTGCTGGCCAGCAGCGTCGTGCTCGTCGGCGACGGCGACGTCTGGCTCGTGCCGCGCGCCGATCGCCCCGGCCCGCGGTTTCACTGGCGCGAGCAGGAGGTCACCTCCGCCATCGAGGTCGTGGCGCCCGACGTCGCGCGCTGGACCAGCCGCATGGGTGGGTGCGTGGTGCGCACCTTCGACGCGGCGCGCGGCGTCCTCGCCGACGCGCCCTGTCCCTCCGGGGCCGCACCGCCGGCGTGCCCGCGCGGCGGCCCCGCAGCCGGCTGCGGCGATCGCGACGGCGACGGCGCGATCGACGCCAAGGACGCCTGCCCCGATCAGCGCGAGGACGCCGACGGCTTCGCCGACGCCGACGGCTGCCCCGACCTCGATGACGACGACGACGGCCTCCCCGACGCCGGCGACCAATGCCCACGCGAGCCCGAGGACGCTGACGGCTTCGCCGACGCCGACGGCTGCCCCGACGACGACGACGACGGCGACGGCCTCCCCGACGCCGAGGACCGCTGCCCGCGCGCTCCCGAGACCCGCAACCAGCGCGACGACGAGGACGGCTGCCCCGACGCGACCCGCGTCGACGTCCGGCGCTGACGCCCGGCGGGCCCCGTCAGCGCCGCTCGGTCACGTACGCGTCCGCCGGCGACGTCACCGGGGCGCGAGGGACAGGCAGACCTGCTCGCCCCACGCCGCGGTCGCCGCGCGGTTCGGGATCGGAGGTTCCCCGGCGGCTAGCCGGTGCGAGGTGTTGCAACGCAGCACCTTGCCAGCGTTCGTCCGCCAGACGTCGATCGCGAAGTAGCGGTCGTCGGCGGTGTGGACGGCGACCAAGAAGCCGCCTGGCACCTGTCGCTGCGTGTCCACGACCAAGTCCTGGTCGCTGGTGAGCGACGCATCGCCGACGGCCTCGTCGAGCGTAGCGGGCGCGGGGCCGTCGAGCACCGTGATCGAGATCGACGGCGCGCTGAGCGGCGCGTCGGGCCAGGTCCATTGCACCGAGGCGTCCTCGACCTCGCGCGCCAGCCCCGCTGGTAGATCGATCGAATAACCCACCCCAGCGACCTCGTCGTCGACTCGCGCCAGCGTGACGCGGCTGTAGTCAGCGGGCACCGTGGTCCCGCGGGGCACCGCAGCCGGCTTGGCCGCGGGCGCCGGCGTCGCGATCGGGGTGCCGTCCTTGGCAGCTCGCTCGTCGCGCTTTGCGCCACACGCGGCAGCGACGCCGAGGGTCAACACCAGCGCGGCGCGTATCGAGGTCCGCGCAAGAGTGGATGGGACGGGGTGGCTCATGACGGCGACACTCGCAGGCAGGCCCCGCCGGGGCGATGACAGGTCGCTTACGCCACAGCCATCAACGGATCATCGGGCTCCGGCGCTGACGCCCGCCGGGCCGCGTCAGCGCCGCCCGGTCACGGGAGCGTCGTGCGGGGCCGGGTGCCCTTCGGCGTCGGTGCCGTGCCCGAAGTCGCCGTGGTCCGCGTCGCCGTGGCGGTTGGTGCCGCCGGTCGTGTGCTGCTCGTTGTCGCTCTGCGCCATCGGCGGCTGCGCGACGCGGCGGGCCAGCTCCTGCTTGATGTGCAGCGCGATCTCGCGCCCCTCCTCCGGCGAGCGGCCCGCGACCTGGCCGTCGAGCATGGCCATGACCTCGCCCTCCCACAGCGACCGGCAGTCCGCCGGGTGCTGGTAGTACGCCATCACCGTCGACGAGATCGCGCCCATGTCGTAGGGCTGGCCGGTGCGCGCGTGATCGAGCTGCGGCTTGTACGCCGTCAGGATCGCGCCCGAGGCCTTGTGCGCGAGGCGGTCGGCCACCGGCGCCAGCCAGGCACCGTCGTGGCGGTGCTGGTGCTTGTGCGCGCCCTCCTCCGTCGCCGGTCCGTTGAGCTCGCTCGACAGATCGTGCATCGCACCCTTCACGCCGGCGATCACGCCGACCTGGCCCGAGCGCATCGCCTCGTAGTGCGCCTTGCCCTTGTCGATCAGCCGCCGGCCGGCCTGCTTGGCGCCGCCGACGCGGTCGAAGTACTCGCCGAGCTCCTCGGTCAACGCGAAGCGATCTTCGGTGCCGTTCTGATCGTTCGAGAAGTCCTTGGCGATGTCGGTGTGGGTCGGCTGGGTCATGCTCGACGCGATCGTCTTGTCGCTGACCTCGCTCGAGCCCAGCGCCCGGGCCAGGCCCGCGTTGATCTCGGCGGTCAGCTGCAGCATCGTCTGGTTCCACGCCGTCTCGAGCGCCCGGCGCAGGGTCTCCTTGATGGCGTGCTTGGCCTCCTTGATCAGCGCGGCGATGTTGTCGCCGATCACCGGGATCAGCAGGGCCATCTTCTCGAGCTTGGTCGCGTCGCCGGTCTCCTTGAGGAACGCGAACTGCGCCCGCAGGTCGCCGTGCTGCAGCTGCTCGGCCGCCTGGTCCCAGTGCTGCGTCCACGCGGTGACCGCCTGCTGGCGCGCGGCGTCGTCTTGCGGGATCTGGGCGGCCTTCGTGTGGCCGGCCTCGACGGCGGCGGCCGCACCCGGCGCATCGCCCCAGGTCGACTTCCACGCTCCCTCGACGTTGCCGGCCCACTTCTCCAGCGTCGGCGCAACCGCGGTGTGGCCGGCCAGGGTGACGTTGATCCCCTTGCCGAGCTTGGCCACCGCGCCGGACACCGCGGCCATCTTCGCGCCGATCTGCGCGCCCACCTCGGTCGGCTTGTACTTGAAGTAGACCGGGTTCGACTCGAGCCAGGTCAGCAGCTTGTCGGCCTTGCCGGCGGCCTTTGCGTCCTTGACGTCCTCGCCCTCCAGCATCTTCTCGAACGGGTTCAACCCGGTCAGCGCGATGCCCATCTTCTCCTTCAGCGAGTGCAGCGTGTCCTCGAGCGTGAACGTGCCGGTCGCCATCACCTCCTTGCCGCCCTTGGTCGCCATGTTCTGCGGGTCGACCTGCTTGCCCTGCTTGCGGTGCACGTAGCTGTTGAGGTGGTGGGTGGCCTGCTTCGGATCGGCGAGCGCGGGGTTGTGCTTGGCGAGCTCGAACCGCTCGACGAACGACGCGCCCTGGCCGTCCTTGGCCACCGCGCCGCCGCTGAACTTCGCGTCGATCAGCAGGTTGACCGCGATCTCGGTGAAGTTCGAGTGCGCGTAGTAGTCCTGCATGATGTGCAGCGACTCCCCGGCGTAGCGGAGCGCGCGGTCGTAGTCCGGTTGCTTGCCACCCTGCGCGCGCCTGAGCCCGTCCTCGAGGTGCTTGATCAGCTGGGTCCGGCTGGCCTGCATGTACATCGGGATGCCCGACTCGTCGACCTTGAACGCGTCGAGGCGCTCGTCGGGGTTGGCCAGCGCGCTGCCCTTGGCCTGCGCCTTCGCGACCTCGGCCTGGTAGCGCGGGTCGACCGACGCGTAGGCCTCGTGCTCGCCGCCGGCGTACGCCAGGTCGCCGGCGTGCGAGCCCGGCCGGAAGCCGTCGTGGCCGGTGAGCCCGCCGGGGTTGTCGATGTGCTCGACGGGATCGTAGGCGCCGAACTCCTCGACGCCGGCGAGGCCCGGGCTCGGCGTGGGCGTCCGCGGCGCCGGCTGCTCGCCGGGCTTCGCGGCGGCCGGGGCCGCGTCGGGGCCACCGCCGATCGGGTACCCGAAGTGCATCGTGTGCAGGAGATCCATCGCCGAGTAGATCGCCGGGCCGCAGCTGATCTGCAGCTGCTCCTTGGCCGCGATCACCGCCGGCACCAGCAGCTGGTTCATGTCGCGGTTCCAGTTGCCCGAGTACATCATCGCGCCGTCCGCCTTCGAGAACCCGGCGCGCTCCGCCTCCTGGGTGGTCTGGTTCTCGTGGACGATGTCGGTCGGCGTCTTGGCGGTCGCGCCGAAGCCGCGCACCGCCAGCGGCGCCCGCTGCACGTGGTAGCTGCGGCCGGCGATGGCCGCCGCGGCGCCCTGATCGGCGTCGACCTCGAGCGCGTCGCTGGCGTCGGTGGCGGTGCCGACCTCGACCTTGCCGTGGACGCCGCCGGCGCGCTCGCCGCCGGTCTGCGCGACGTGGGCGAGCTCGTGCATCATGACGTGCTGGCCGTGCGGGGTGCCGGTGTCGAGCGCGCTCGCCGTGCCGAACACGTCGCCGCCATACGCGAACGCCTGGAAGCCGTGCGCCTCGGCCATCGCCGCGGCGTGGCTGTCGGTGTGGACTCGCACCCCGCCCAGGTCGGTGCCGTAGGCCGACGACGCCCGCGCCGCGACGTCGCGGGCCACGGGCGCGCCGCCGCCGCTCCTGAGGCGACGATCGAGCTGCTCGTCGACGGTGGACGCGGGGGCGGCGGGCTCGGCCAAGGCGAGGTTCGACACGCGGACTCCAGGTAGGTGGTGGACGTCCATCGTCGCCACGCGCCGCGCCGGGGTCGATGACGCCGCGCTTACGTGCCGGCGCGCCACCGGCGTAAGCGGCCTGTCATTGCCGCGCGCCGGGCCGGCGGGTATCGGTCGCGGGATGCGGCTACCTGGGGTGTTCGCGGTCCTGACGTGCGTGATCGCGTGCGGACGAGCCGACGGCTCGCTCGACGGCGACGAACCGCTGGCGTTGATGCCGGCCGACGCGCGGCTGACCGTCGACCTCGCGGGGAGCGTCACGCAGGCGTACACGGTCGCGGCGCTCGTCGAGGGCGGCGCGCCGGTCGACGTCACCGACCAGTGCACGCTGAGCCTCGACGGCGCGCTCGGCGTCGTCAGCGATCACGTCGTCACGGTCACGGGCCGCGGCGGCGAGACGACGGTGCGCGCGACCTGCGCCACCGGCGTCGCGACCGCACACCTCGTGGTCGATCTCACCGGCCGGCTGGTGATCGGCGCGACGACGCCGGCCGACGCGCCCGACCGCTTCGCCGGCGCCAGCGTCGGCGCCGATCCCGCCCGGACGCCGCGCGTCGAGTACCCGCTCGACACCGCGATCACCCCGGTCAACCTCCCGACGCTGGAGGCGCAGTGGACCGCGGCGGGCAACGACCTGTTCCACCTGCGGCTGACCGCGGCCCACGCCGCGATCGACGTGTACACGTCCGGCCCCGAGGCGCCGCTCGCGCAGCCCGAGTGGCCGGTGATCGCCGCAGCCGCGGCCGGCGGCGACCTGACGTTCACCGTCGAGGCCATGGCGCAGGCCGCGCCGGGGACCAAGCACGTGAGCGCCCCGGTGCGCCTGACCGTCGCCAAGGACGCGATCGATCGGTCGGCGGTCTACTACTGGGCGTCGTCACAGGGCGCGATCATGAGCCAGGCCTTCGGCTCGACCGCCGCCCCCACGTCGGTCCGCGGGCAGTGCACGTCCTGCCACGCGCTGTCGCGCACCGGCACCCGCCTCGGCTACAGCCGCTGCGTCAACAACGACTGCGCGCAGCTGTTCGTCGGGTTCCTGCGGTTCGACGCCGGCGCCGGCGGCTGGGTCGACGCGGTCGACGCCAACACCTCCGGCATCCGCGGCTCGTACACGACGTTCGCGCCGGTCGGCAACCCGTACCCGACCGACGACCAGGCGCTGGCGATGGTCACGACCAACGCGGGGAGCCTGGCGCTCTACGATCCCGACACCGGCGCGGCGGTGCCGTCGAACCTCACCGAGGTCGCGGCCCACGGCCCCGGCGCGCCGCGGGCCGCGCTGATGGCCGACTGGTCGGCCGACGGCGCCACGGTGGTCTACGCGTCGACCCCGCACCCCGGGCAGTGGATCGATCTCGGCGACGGCGCGATCGCCAAGCTGCGCTACAGCCACGCCGGGGGCGTCCACAGCTTCAGCGAGCCCGAGTTCATCGTGCGCGGCCCGCTCCAGCTGCCCGGCGGCGCGTACACCAACTTCTTCTTCCCCAGCCTGTCCGGCGACGGCGCGGTCGTGGTCTTCAACGGCGCCCGCGCGCCCTGGCGCAGCAACCCCGCGCGCGCCGCCGGCCAGCGGCTGTTCCTCGCCGACGCCGACGGCCGCTGGGCGACCGATCTGGCCGCGCTCAACGGCGGCGCCGGCGACGCCGACATCACCTGGCCGCGGTGGGCGCCCGGCGCCAGCGACGACTACTACTGGGTGGCGTTCTCGAGCGAGCGCGACTACGGCCACCGGGTGACCGCGACGAACACGTCGCCGAGCTGCGTCGGCAACGGCGTGACCCAGTGCAAGCAGATCTGGATCGGCGCGATCCGCAAGTCGACCATCGCCGCGAACCCCGGCGCCGATCCGAGCGCGCCGCCGATGTGGCTGCCGGGCCAGAGCCCCGCGGCCAACAACATCAGCCCGTACTGGACGGCCGAGCCGCGGGTCGACTGACGCCCCCGCATCCCGCGCGATGACCGAACTCGACGAACTGCTGGCCCGGGTCCGCGCGGTCGGCGGGGCCTACGCCCCGGCCACCGCCGCCGCCGTGCGCGCCGCCGAGCACGACCTCGGCCGCCCGCTGCCCGACGGGCTGCGGGCGCTCTACCGACGCGCCGACGGGGTCGACGGCGTGGCCTTCGCCGGCGCCTATCGGCTCGGCACGCTCGAACAGCTGCTGGCGCGCTGGCACCTCGGCATGCGGCGACAGCGCGTGAGCGCGACCGACGACTACTTCTCCTGGGCCTGGCTGCCGGTGCTGCACGCCGAGCGCGCGTGCCTCGCGTGGGACAGCGCCGTCGCGCCCGACGGTGCGTGCGGCCAGCTGGTCCTGGTCGATCCGCGCCAGGGCTTCCGCGACGTCGTCGCGCCGAGCCTGTGGGCCTGGCTCGCCGCCGCCGTCATCGAGTCCGCCGATGGGCGCCGGTCCGATCCGCGCCACGCGCTCGCGCACGCGCTCGCGCGACCGCCGATCCCCGCGTTGCTCGACGACGTGCCCACCGAGACGTTCGACGTGCCCACCGAGACGTTCGCCGTCCGCCCGCCCGGACTCACGCGACGCTCGCCGTGAGCGCGGCCGCCGTGTAAGCGCACTGTCATCGACCCCGCGGGGCCGGATCGAGGAGGCTGGTGCGTGGCTCGTCACCCGCGAGCCGAGAGGGGCACCGATGACGCAGCGATCGACTGCGGGCGGCCATCCGCTCGCGACCCCTGACACCGCGACGTTCGGTCGCTACCACCTGCTCGGCCGGATCGCCGTCGGCCGGTGCGCAGATGACAGATCGGTGACAGGTCGCGGGGTGGTAACCGAAGGAGACCGTCGTGCGCGCAGCCGACCGACGGCGCGCGGGCACCGCCAGGGGGCGGCGGCCCGGGTGGACAGCTGCGTCGACCCTCACGCGATCGCGAGGACATGATGCCGGGGGCCAACAAGACCACGACCGAACACCAGAACCGCCGGCGGTGGCGATGGGCCATCGGCCTGAGCCTCGTCCTCGCTGCCACCTGGCTGTGGCGAGCCGAGCGCGACGATCGCGCCGCGACGGCGCCCCGCGCCAAGGCCGGGCGGACCGAGGCGCGCGCGGCGCAGCACGCCGCCGGGCGCGCCGGGCGCGCCGCAGAGACCGTCGAGGACGCCCTCCCCGATGACGACCTCGCGGCGGTCAGCGACGAAAGCCTCGCCGCCACCGACGCTCCGCCGCGGCCGCTCCCCCGCATCGAGCCCGCGGTCGCCTGGGCGCCACCGACGCGCCTGCCACCGGACCCCGCCACCCATCGGCCCCCGATGCACAACCCCGGCGGCGTCGATGGCGATCGGCCACCGCGCCCGGCGCCTGGCCTCGAGCCCGAAACCTTCGACGACGGCGAGCCGCTGGCGCCTCCGCCCAGCCCCGCCGCCCCCTGATTCACACGGCCCATGTCCGCCACCCCTGAGGTCCCCATGTCGACTCACGTCGCACCCCCTCGCGTCCTCCGTGCCGGCGCGCGCGTCCCCCTCGCGGTGTGCGTCGCCGCGCTCGCGTGGGCGCTGCCTGCGGCCAACGCCCAGGACCGCTCGAAGACCGCGTCGTCGGCCACCGGCGGTCTCGGCGAGTCCGCCGTCGACCACTTCTACGGCGAGCTGACCCACGACATCCCGATCGAGCCGCCCGTCTACCACGGGATCGAGCCGCACCTGGCGATCAGCTACCGCTCGTCGAACGGCAACGGCATGCTGGGTGTCGGCTGGCAGCTGTCTGGGCTGAGCGTGATCGAACGGGTGAGCCCGGGCCGCGGCCTGCCGCGCAACGACGCCGCCGACATCTGGCTGCTCGACGGCGTCGAGCTGGTGCCGTGCGTCGCCGGCAGCGTCAGCCCGAGCTGCACCACCGGCGGCACCCACGCTACCAAGCTGGAGAGCTACCAGCGCATCGTGCGCAACGCCGACGGCAGCTGGGTGGTGACGGCGCGCGACGGCACCCGCTCGGCGTACGCGGTGCCGCTGAGCAACGGCCAGTCGGTCCGGGTCAGCGTGACGGACGTCCACGGCAACATGATCCAGTACGCGTACCAGACCAGCGCCACCGACCCATGGCCGTACCTCACGTACGTCTACTACAACACCAGCCCGATCCTGTTCTTCCACTACGAGCCGCGCCCCGATCCGATCGTGGTCGCCAGCGGCGGCGGCCTGCTGACCATGAGCCAGCGCCTCAAGACGATCACCGTCGGCAACCCGGTCGCCCGCGCCGTCAAGCTCACCTACGGCACCAGCGCGACGACGGGTCGCTCGATGCTCACCGGCGTCCAGCAGTACGGCAGCGATCGCACGATCGACGCCTCGTGGACGATCACCGGCGGCGCGGCGCTGCCGGCGACCACGCTCGGGTACGCGGCGCCCACCAACGGGCTCGCGTACACCGGCTGGACGATCGCCCCGGGCAACGGCTGGAACACCTTCCAGATCATCCCGGGCGACTTCAACGGCGACGGGCGGTCCGACATCTACCTGCACGGGACGAGCGCGGGGCACGCCGAGTACATGTTCCTGTCCAACGGCACCGGCTTCTACAACAGCGGCTGGACGATCGCCCCGGGCAACGGCTGGAACACCTTCCAGATCATCCCGGGGGACTACAACGGCGACGGCAAGACGGACATCTACCTGCACGGCTCGACCGCGCAACACGCCGAGTACATGTTCCTGTCCAACGGCACCGGCTTCGACAACAGCGGCTGGACGATCGCGCCGGGCAACGGCTGGAACACGTTCCAGATCATCCCGAGCGACTACAACGGCGACGGCAAGACGGACATCTACCTGCACGGCTCGACCGCGCAACACGCCGAGTACATGTTCCTGTCCAACGGCACCAGCTTCTACAGCAGCGGCTGGACGATCGCGCCGGGCAGCGGCTGGAACACCTTCCAGATCGTCCCGGCCGACTACAACGGCGACGGCAAGACGGACATCTACCTGCACGGCTCGACCGCGCAACACGCCGAGTACATGTTCCTGTCCAACGGCACCGGCTTCTACAGCAGCGGCTGGACGATCGCGGCGGGCAGCGGATGGTACGGCTTCCAGATCCTCCCGGGCGACTACAACGGCGACGGCGCGGCGGACATCTACCTGCACGGCGGTAGCGCCGGCTTTGGCGAGTCCCTGTACTTGTCGACCGGCAGCGGCTTCGCCCACTCGGGCTGGTCGCTCGTGCCGGCCGGCGGCTGGTACGGGTTCGTCGTGGTCCCAGGTGACTACAACGGCGACGGGCGGACCGACATCTACCTGCACGCCGGCAACACCTCCTACGGCGAGTACCTGTACCTGTCGCGCGGCGCGAGCTTCGCGGACTCCGGATGGTCGATGCCGGCCGGCGGCTGGTCGGGGTTCCAGATGCTGCCGGCGGACTACAGCGGCGACGGCAAGACCGACCTGTACCTCCATGGCACCGCCGTGGATGTCGGCGAGTGGCTGTTCGCGTGCGGCGGCGCCGGTCCGACGGACCTGCTGACCTCGATCGCCAACGGGCTCGGCAGCACCACCACGGTGACCTACGCACCGAGCTCGACGTGGACCAACACCAACAACCCGCCGCTCCGGCACGCGGTCGCGGCACGCGCGGTGACCGACGGGCGCGGCGCCACGGCCACGACCACGTACACCTACGCGGGCGGCCTCTACGACGCGCCGTCGCGGCGGACGCTCGGATTCCACTACGCGAAAGAGACCCTGCCGTGCAACCCGGAGGACGCGGGCAAGTGCCCGGCCGTCGAGACGTGGTTCCACCAGGACTACGGCTCGGTGAGCAGCCCGCAGCAGATCAACCGCCTGACCGGCACCGGCGTGGTGCTGCGCTCGACCGTCAACGAGTACGCGACCAACGGCGCGACGATCCCGTACACGTCGCGGCTGACCGGGACCTGGGAGTACACCTACGACGGGACCGGCGCGTCCAAGCGCACGTACACCACCAAGGCCTACGACACCTACGGCAACGTCACGAGCAACGTCGCGTACGGCAACTACGACGCCGCCGGCGATGAGCTGACGACGACGACGACGTTCGTGCCCAACACCGGCGCGTACATCGTCGCGGCGGCGGCCAGCACGACCTCGTACGCCGGCGTCGGCACGGCCGGCGCCGTGCTCGGCCAGACCCAGTTCCACTACGACGGTGCGGCGACCTGGAACCAGGCGCCGACCAGGGGCGATCGCACGAAGACGCGCCAGTGGCTGAACCCCGGCAACACCTGGGTGACGACCAGCGCGACCTACGACACGTTCGGCAACGTCCTGACCACCACCGACGAGCTCGGCAACACGTCCAGCGTGGCGTACGACACGGCCGGCACCCACCCCGTGCGGGTCACCAACCCGATCGGCCACGTCGCGACGATGACCTGGAACCTGTGTGACCAGGTCAACTCGACCGTGGCGCCCAACGGCGGGCTGCAGGGCCAGGCGCTCGACGCGCTGTGCCGGCCCCAGGCGACCATGGCGTCGCTACCGAGCCGCTACTACTCGGTGCAGCTGTCCTCGTACACCGGCCTCGGCAACGCGAGCGCGCAGTTCCGCCGCACCGAGACGCCCCCGGGCTTCGGCGGAACCGCGGCGTGGACCAACCAGTACTTCGACGGACGGGGACGGACCTACCGCACGACCACCAACGGGCCGGCGACGATCTACACCGACACGGCGTACAACCCGCGAGGCCAGGTCGCGTCCGCGGGCGAGCCCTACTACGCCGGGGCCACGGCGCGGGCCGCGCTGACGACCTACGACGCGCTCGATCGACCGGTGCGCGTGACCAACCTCGACGGCACCACCGCCACGATCACCTACGGGGTGTGGACGTCGACGATCACCGACGCGCTGGGCCACGCGACGCGGACCGACGTCGACGCGCGCGGTCGGGTCGTCGCGATCACCCGGCTGAGCAGCGGCGGCAACCAGACGACGACCTACACCTACGATCTGCTGTCGCGCCTGACCGGCGTGCAGGACGCGCGAGGCAACGCGTGGACGTACACCTACGACACGCTGGGCCGGCGACTGACCGTGCGCGACCCGGATCTCGGGACCTGGTCGTACGGCTACGACGCCAAGGGGCAGCTGGTGTCCCAGACCGACGCGAAGGGGCAGACGACGACGCTCACCTACGACGCGCTGGGCCGGAAGCGCACCCAGACGATCGCAGGCGTCCTGACCAACACCTGGACCTACGATCAGGCCCGGGCCGGCTACGCGAACACCGGGCGGCTGACCAGCTCGACCGAGCCGACCGGCGGGACGACCACCGACTACGACATCGCCGGCAACCTGGTGCATCAGGTGAAGACGATCGACGGCACGGCCTACGAGTACCGCTACGGCTATGACGAGGCCGGCCGGCTCACGTGGACGACCTACCCCGACGGCGACACGGTCGGGACCAGCGCCGCGCCGCTCACCTTCGACGCCGCCGGGCGCCCGTTCGCGATCCCGGGCATCGTGACCAGCACGACGTACACCGCGTCGGGCGCGCCGGCGACCGTGACCAACGCCAACGGCACGGTGGCGACGTACACCTACGACACGCGCCACAACGTCGCGTCGATCACCACGATGAAGGGCACGACGACGTTGCAGCGGCTGGTCTACGGTCGCGACGCGCAGGAGAAGGTCACGTCGATCACCAGCCCGGTGACCGGCGAGGGCTGGACCTTCGGGTACGACGACCTGAGCCGCCTGACCTCGGCGACCAACCCGACCGATCCGACCCAGAACCAGACCTTCACCTACGATCTGGCCGACAACCTGACGTCCAACTCGCGGCTGGGCGCGTACACGTACCCAGCGCAGGGCGCGACCAGCGTGCGGCCGCACGCAGTGACCGCGGCGGGCGGCGTCGCGTATGGCTACGACGCCAACGGCAACCTGATCAGCAAGGGCGCGACCACCTACACGTGGAACGGGGCCAACCAGCTTGCGGCGATCGGCACCACCAGCTTCGCCTACGACGCCGACAACGTGCGCGTGAAGAAGGCCTCGGCCGCCGGGACGAGCTACTACCCGACGCCGGGCTACGAGGTGAAGGCGGGCCTGTCGACGAAGCACCTCGCCCTGGGCTCGCTCACGGTGGCCAAGCGGGTGCGCACCGTCGCCGGCTGGACCACCACCTGGCTGCACGGCGATCACCTCGGCTCGCCGCAGGTGCTGACCAACGCCAGCGGCCTCGAGATCCAGCGCCTGAGCCACCGCCCCTACGGCGAGCGCTCGCGGGCGACGACGGCGTTCGTCGAGGAGACCGACTTCGTCGGCGAGCGCCTCGACGGCGAGACCGGCCTGGTCTACATGCGCGCGCGTTACTACGATCCGGTGCTGGGCCGGTTCACCGCCGCCGACGCGTCGAGCCCGACCAACCCGCGCGTCGGCACCAACCGCTACGCCTACGCGCTCAACGACCCCGTCAACCTGCGGGATGACGGTCACGAGCGTCGTGGGCGTCGACCTTGTTCACGGCCGACCAGCGGTTCGACAACGTCCCGTTCGGCAACGGGCGGGCGGGCTGTGACCTGTGCAGCGCGGACATCCACTTCTCGACGCTGGCCTCGGCCAACAGCCCGCTCAGCGTGTTCACGCCCTACCACGCCATCACCAGCGATCGCGTGGAGGCGTGGTCGATCTCGATCGCCGAGAACCTCGCCAACCGGATCTGGGGCTACAGCCTGGAGGCGCTGACGGGCATCAGCTGGGACAACACCTCCGCGAATCCGATCGACGCCGCGGGCAACTTCCGGGTGAACGGCTTCATGGCCGGCGTCGCCAGCGTGATGGTGAAGATGACGACCGAGATACCGCTCATCTTCCTGGTCACGCCGTTCGTGGCGCTGGCCGCGCTGGTCGACGACGCGGTCGAGGCCGCGACCGGCGAGAGCGGGACGATCCTGGACGAACGCACCAACCAGCAGAACCGCGAGCACGACGCGGCGGTCGCGCTGGACAACTTCATGGAGTCGGACCAGACGTGGGCAGACTACATCGCCGCTGGCGAACCGGATCTGCCCCCGGTGGGGATCCCGCTGTCGGCGGGGTTCGTCGACTACTACGCTCCGACCTCGGCGTCGATCTACACGGTCGACTTCGGTGGCCCAGGCTCGAACGCGTACAATGGCATGTCGTTCTCGTCGTGGGAATCCAGCAGTGGATGGGACGCAGACTCCGCCAGCAGCCTTGCCAGCTGGATCTGGGGGAACGAGGACTGGTTCAACGGCGATTGGTGAGGTCGCGGGCGGGCTGGCGCCGCAACCAGCCGATGGCGCGATGCACGTCGAGCGCGAATGCCGCGGGGAGGAGGTTGCCGGCGCTGGCGCGTCCAATGATTGCCACGAGGTGAAGCAGCGCCGGGCCGACGCGGCCGGCCAATCGGCGCGCCGCCACGGTTGGCGAGCCACGCCGCCAGCCGGGTCGTGTAATCGCGCTGTCATCGACCCCGCGGGGCCGGATCGAGGAGGCTGGTGCGTGGCTCGTCACTCGCGAGCCGAGAGGGGCACCGATGACGCAGCGCTTGACGCCTGCGGGCGGCCATCCGCTCGCGACCCCTGACACGACGACCTTCGGCCGGTACCGCTTGCTGGGGCGCCTGGCGGTCGGCGGCATGGCCGAGGTGTGGGCGGGCGAGCTGCGCGGGCTCGGCGGGTTCTGCAAGCGCGTGGTCGTCAAGCGCGTGCGCCCCGAGCTCATGGACGACCCGCGCTTCCTCGGCATGTTCGTGACCGAGGCCCGCATCGCCGCGCGGCTGTCACACCGGAACATCTGCGAGGTGTTCGACCTCGGCGAGGTCGACGGCGAGCTGTACATGGCGATGGAGTACCTGCGCGGCGCGTCGGTGCGAAAGATCGTGCGGCGGACCGGGCGGCTGTCGCCGGCGCTCGCCGTCGCGGTGGTGGACCAGGCGGCGCGCGGGCTCGACCACGCCCACGGGCTGCGCGATCCCCACACCGGCGATCACCTCGGGATAGTCCACCGCGACGTCTCACCCGAGAACCTGTTCGTCACCACCGACGGCACGGTCAAGCTGCTCGACTTCGGCATCGCCAAGATCTGCGACGGCCTGGCGGCGGCGACCGAGGCCGGCAAGACCAAGGGCAAGCTGGCGTACATGGCGCCCGAGCAGCTCGCCGCCGAGCCGATCGATCGCCAGGCCGACGTGTGGTCGCTCGGCGTCGTGCTGTGGGAGCTGCTCACCGGAGCCCGCCTGTTTCAGGGCCCGATGCACGAGGTGGCCGATCGCATCCACGTCGGGGACGTCCCGCCCCTCGCCGCCCACGGCGTCGATCACCCGGCCCTGCAGGCGGTGATCGCGCAGGCCCTGCGCCAGGACCGCCGCGAGCGCTTCTCCTCGGCCGAGGACCTGCGCGTCGCGCTGCGACTGGCGATGCCGACCGAAGAGCTGGACCAGGCCGGCCTGCTGGCGATCCTGGTGCGCCGCCAGTGTCGCGAGGAGATCGCCGCGGCCGAGCGCGTCTTCGCGAGCACCGCGGCGCCGGAGGCCGACGCGCGGCCGCGGCGGGCGCCGAGCGAGGGCGAGCCGGTCGATCCCGCCGCGCCGCTGCCCGTGCCGCCGGTGGCCGCGAACGCGTCGGCGCGGCCCGACGCGACCGCGAAGGTCCGGCGGGTGACGGAGGTCGCCGAGCCCGCGCGCGCGGCGCGGCGCGACGGTCGCGCGCTGCTGGCCACGGCCGCGATCGCGGCGGCGCTGGTGCTCCTGGGCGCGCTGGCCCTCGACCAGCTCGGCAACCCGCGCGGCGCGGCCTCGGCAGCCGTCCCGGCGAGCGGCGCCAGCGCCCCGCGCCCCGGTCGCTGACGCCGGCG
The DNA here is from genome assembly GCA_016707895.1 of Myxococcales bacterium. GTDB lineage: Bacteria > Myxococcota_A > Polyangia > Haliangiales > Haliangiaceae > UBA2376. The sequence continues at coordinate 30,967 of JADJGV010000015.1, forward strand.
TGGTGAAACCGGCGTGTCATTCACACCATCGCGCCGACGATCGACAGTAGGCCTACCGCCGACGTCCGGCGCGGGGAGGCCACCGTGACCATCGCCCTGCCTGTCCATCCGTTGCTCGCGAATCCGCCCCCCGCGCCCGTGAACTTCGGGCGCTACCGCCTGCTCGGTCGGATCGGCGCCGGCGGGATGGCCGAGGTGTGGGCGGGCGAGCTGCGGAGCCGCGGCGGCTTCTGCAAGCGGGTCGTGGTCAAGCGCATCCGGCCGGGGAGCACCCGCGATCCCGAGTGGGCGCGGATGTTCGAGACCGAGGCCCGGATCGCCGCGCGCCTCGCGCACCCCAACATCTGCGAGGTCTTCGAGCTCGGCGACGTCGACGGCGAGCTGTACATGGCGCTCGAGCTCTTGCGCGGCGCGTCGCTGCGCAGCCTGCTGCGCGAGGGCGGCGCGCTCACCCCCGGTCAGGTGGCGGGGCTGATCGAGCAGGCCGGCGCGGGCCTGCACCACGCCCACGAGCTCCGCGACGCCGCCGGGGCGCCGCTGGGCGTGGTCCACCGCGACGTCTCGCCGGAGAACCTGTTCGTCACCGTCGACGGCCAGATCAAGCTGCTCGACTTCGGCATCGCCAAGATCGCCGACCGCTTCGCGATCAAGACCTTGACCGGCAAGACCAAGGGCAAGCTCGCGTACATCGCCCCCGAGCAGCTCGCCGGCGAGGTCGTCGATCGCCGCGCCGACGTCTGGGCGCTCGGCGTCGTCATGTGGGAGGCGCTGACCGGGCACCGCCTGTTCAGCCATCGCTTCTCCGAGGCGGTTCGCCAGATCCACGACGCCGAGATCCCGTCGCTCACCGCCTACGGGATCTTACAGCCGCAGCTCGAGCTGGTGATCCGGACGGCGCTGGCCCGCGATCGCGAGCGGCGCTACGCGACCGTCGATGAGCTGCGCGCGGCGCTGCGTGGCGCGGTGGCGCCGAGCGAGATCGCCACACCCGCGCAGCTCGCGGCGCTGGTCCAGGCGCGCTGCGCGCGCACCGTCGCGGACCTGGATCAGCTCTACGTCGCCAACGCCGACACCGTCGCGCGCAACCGCGACAGCGTGCCGCCCGCGCTGCTGGCGGCGGCGAGCGCGTTCGTCGATCGGAACGCGGCTCCGACGCGCCCGCTCCCGGCCGTGCCAGCCGACCCGCGGGCACCGGAGGCGGCGGCCGCAGGGCGACCAACGCGCCCCGACCGGCCCGCGATCGTCGCGACGGTGTCCGACGTCGGCCCGACGACCGCGCGCGGCGACGAGGCGGACGCCGACGCCGACGGCCCGACGGTCATCGTCGCCGCGCCCGACCTGTCCGCCGCGCGGGCGGCCGCGGCGGTCGCCGACCCGATGGCGACGGCCACGATCCCGTTGGCGGCGGTGGCCACGGTCCCGGTCATCCCCGTCGCGACGGTCCCGGCGATCCCGGCCGCCACGGTCGTGGTCGCCCAACCTCGCCCGCCGGTCCCATCGCCGACACCGGCCCGCGCCCCGCTGGCCGCGCCCCCCGCGTCGGCGGTCCGGTTGTCCCGACGCCTGACCTTGCGTCACGTCCCCACGCCGGCACGCCCGCGCTCGCACGTCCACCTCCTCGCGCGTGCGTTGGTGGCCGCGCTCCTCATCGGCGCCGGCCTGTACGCGATCGAGGCGGCGTCCGCGGCGCAGCAGGCCGCGCCCGCCGCGCACCGCTAGCGTGCCCCGTGGGCCTGCGCGACCGCGCGCTCGGCGGATCCGCCGCGACCGCCGCGGCGGATCGCCCTCACCGTCACGGCTTGCACACCGCGAGGTTGTCGAAGCGCGACTCGCCGCCGCCGTTCTCGGCCCACACCCACGGCTCGATCGTCATCGCGCTCATGTCGATCGGCGTCGCGCCCCGGTACAGCTCGGCCCAGGTACCCCGATCGGCCGACAGCTCCCAGATCAGCTCGCCGGCGCTCTCGCGCACGCGCCAGTAGCGCTGGCCGGGGACCGCGTCGCGCGCGGCCAGGTTGGCCCCATCGAGCTCGGCGGTCATCTGGGTCTGGGTCACGGTGCCGTAGCCGAGCTGCAGCTCGTGCGCGGCGTCGCTCAACTCCAGGATCATGAACGTGTGCGGCACCGTGGGCACCACGGTGGCCTCGATCTCGACCGAGGCGCCGCGGAGGTCGTAGGTCACCAGCGACTTGTAGCCGGCGTAGGCCTCGGCGGACGCGTCGACGGTGATCGCCAGCTCACCGCCGACCTCGACCGCGGTGCCGCCGGCGTTGCTGAACACGCGGAACCCGGGCGCCGGGTCGACGGTGTCGAAGGAGTCGTAGAGCAGCGTCTGGCCAGCGCCGCACGGCGCGCCGCCGCCACCGTCACCGTCGCCACCGTCCGGGCCGCTCGGCGCGACGCAGGCGCCGCCGCGCTCGCCCGCGACCTCGGGGCCGTAGGCGCGCCCCGACGGGCACGCCGGATCCGGGAAGCTGCACAGCCCGTCGGGCTCGCACTGGCCCAGCGCGCCGCAGGCCTGGGAATCCGCGCAGCGATGGCCGGGCAGCGACGGGCAGCCGGCGGCGGCGAGCACCAGCGGCACCAGCAGCGGGAGGAGGGAGCATCGCGGGGGCATGTCGAGTTGGCCGACCAACGTTACCTGATCGGCGGGCGGGGTGGCACGGGCAATCGCCGCGCCGTCATCGCGCTGTCATCGACATCCGGCGCGACCACCGCGATCGTCGAGGCATGATGCAGCGCCTCGGGCTCGGCTCGCACCACCTCATGGCTTGCGCGGCGATCGCGCTGCTCGCGTGCGAGGTCGCCCCGACCGGCCACGCCGGCGACGGCGGCCCGGACGGCGACGCCGTCGCGCCCGGCGGGGACGCGGTCGGCCCCGACGCGCGCGTCGACGAATGCCCCGCGTTGCCGCCGCTGCCGCAACCGAGCGCGACCGTGTACGTCGCGCCGACCGGCCGCGACGACGCCGCCGGCACCGCGGCCGCGCCGCTGGCGTCGCTCGGGGCCGCCGCCGATCGCCTGCCCACCGGCGGGACGGTGATCGTCGCGGGTGGCGTCTACGGACGGCAGTGGCTGACCGCGCGCGGCACCGCCGCGACGCCGCTGGTGATCCGCGCCGCCGACGGCGCCACCCCGGTGTTCGACGGCGGCGCGATCACCGCCGACTGGAGCGGCGTCATCACGTTCGACGCCGCCGAGCACGTCGTGCTGAGCGGCCTCGAGATCCGAGACTGCACGGCCCTCGAGTGCGTGGCGGTCGACGCGCCCGCGGTCCACGACTTCACGATCCGCGACTGCCACGTCCACCACCTCGACGGCGGGCTGCGTTTCGCCGGCAGCCAGATCCGGATCGAGCGCAACCACGTCCACGACGTCGCGCTGGTCAACGCCGACAACGCCTCGGGCTCGAGCGGCTGGCCGTTCTGCATCGGCACCATGCCGGACCGCGACCGGCCGAGCGCGCCGACCGCCAGCGACGTGATCATCCGCGACAACCGGATCGAGGACTGCTGGGGCGAGGGCATCGGCGTGTGGTTCGCGGCCGACGTCGTGGTCGAGGGCAACACCGTCGTGAACCCATGGAACGTCGGCGTCTACCTCGACAACAGCCGCGACGTGACGATCCGCCGCAACTTCGTGCGCGTCTCGCGTGGCCTCCATGGCGGCGGCAGCGGCGTCCTGCTCGGCACCGAGCCGTACGTCAGCTGGGGCCTGCCGCCGGTCGCCAGCCGCCGCGTCGTGATCGAGAACAACGTCGTGGTGGCCGACGGCGGCATCGGCTGGTGGCGCAGCGACGACGTCACCGCGCAGAACACCTACGCCGACGTGACCATCAGCCACAACACGGTGGTCGCGACCGACAACGCCATCGGGTTCTCCGCGGTGGGCGGCGCCGCGCCCGATCCGACGGGCTGCACGGCGCGCAACAACCTGCTGGTCGAGGCCACCGCCAGCGACGTCGGCGACCGCGCGGCGTGGACGCTCGGCGGCAACGCCTGGGTCAACCGCCCGCGCCCCGCGATCGCTGGCGGCGACGACGTCACCTTGACGCTCACCGTCCCGGCGATCACCAACGCGGCGGCCGCCCAGGCGCTGGCCGGCGCCGCCGGCGCGGGCGGCCCCGGCACCGGCGTCGATCGCGACTTCGCGTGCGCGGCGCGGGACACCGCGGCGCCGCGGCGAGGGGCCTTCGAGCGCTGACCGATCATCGTCCGCCATCGCGGACGCCCATCCTTTATATTGACAGCCACCATCCGTCCCGGTAGACATACGTCTACCATGACGGATGCCCGCGCAGCCCGCGATCGCGCCGCGATGTTCGCCGCGCCCCCCGAGGTCGCGTGACCGACCTCGCCGCCGCCGCCCGCGCGCTCGACGGCGCGCCTGCGCTCGAGGTGCTGCGCTGGGCCGCGGCCACCTACCCGCGGGTCGCGCTGGCCACCAGCCTCGGCCCCGAGGACGGCGTGCTGCTCGATCTGATCGCGCGCCACGATCTGCCGATCGAGGTGTTCACGCTCGACACCGGCCTCCTGTTCGACGAGACCCGCGCGCTGTGGCGCGCGCTGGAGGCGCGCTACCAGCGATCGATCCGCGCGGTGGCGCCGGCCCAGACCGTGGCCGCGCAGGCCGCCGAGGTCGGCGACGCGCTGTGGGCGCGCGCACCCGACGCCTGCTGCGCGCGGCGCAAGCTGGCGCCGCTGGCCGCCGAGCTGGCCCGCCACGACGCGTGGATCACCGCCATCCGCCGCGACCAGACCGCCGACCGCGCCGACGCGGCCGTCGTCGAGGCCGATCGCCGCTTCGGGCTGGTCAAGGTCAACCCGCTGGTGGCGTGGACCAGCGCGCAGGTGTGGCAGCACCTCGCCGATCACGACGTCCCGACCAACCCGCTCCACGGCCGCGGCTACCCGTCGATCGGCTGCGCGCCGTGCACGTCGCCGGTCGCCGCCGGCGAGGATCCCCGATCGGGGCGGTGGCGCGGCCGCGCCAAGGACGAGTGCGGGCTGCACCAGCGCGAGGCGCCGCCGAGCGGGGCGGCGGGGCGGCGGCTGCCGGTGGTCGACGGCGTCGCCGCCGCCGGGCTGCGGAGGCCGTCGTGAGCGCCGCGCCGGTGTACCCGGTGTTCCTGCGGCTCGAGGGCGCCCCGGTGGTGGTGGTCGGCGGCGGCCCGGTCGCGGCCAGCAAGCTCGACGGCCTGCTCGCCGCCGGCGCGCAGGTGACGATCGTCTCCCCCACCCTCGACCGCGGCTGCCGCCGCCCCGACGTGACCTGGGTCGCGCGCGGCTTCGTCGCCAGCGACCTCGACGGCGCGCGCTTCGTGGTCGCCGCGGCGCCGCCCGAGGTCAACCGCGCGGTGGCCGCCGCCGCCGCCGCGCGCAACCTGTTCGTCAACGCGGTCGATGATCGCGCCAGCGCGACCGCCTACCTCGGCGGCGTGGTCCGCAAGGGCGACGTCACGATCGCGATCTCGACCGGGGGCGCCGCGCCGGCGCTGGCGGGCCTGTTGCGCGAGGCGGTCGCGGCGCTCTTGCCCGACGATCTCGACGCCTGGCTCGCGACCGCGGTGGCGCTGCGCGCCGAGCTGCGCGGCACGGAGGTGCCGCTCGCCGAGCGCCGCGATCGGCTGTTCGCCGCGCTGTGCGCGGCGCGCCAGGGAGGCAACGCATGACCGCGCTGGTGTCGCTGGTCGGGGCTGGCCCCGGCGATCCCGATCTGCTCACGCGCCGCGCGCTCGCGCGCCTGGCGGACGCCGACCTCGTGCTCAACGACGCCCTGGTGCCCGGCGATCTGCTGGCGCTGGCCCCGCGCGCGCGCCGCTGCTTCGTCGGCAAGCGCGCCGGGCGCCACTCGATCGATCAGGCCACGATCAACGCGCTGCTGGTGCGCGCCGGACGGCGCGGCCAGCGGGTCGTGCGCCTCAAGTGCGGGGACCCGTTCGTGCTCGGCCGCGGCGGCGAGGAGGGCCTCGCGCTGGCCGCCGCCGGCGTGCCGTTCGAGGTGGTGCCCGGCGTCAGCTCGGCGCTGGCCGCCCCCGCGCTGGCCGGCATCCCGGTCACCCACCGCGGGCTGGCCTCGGGCTTCGTCGTGGTCAGCGGCCACGCCGAGGGCGCCTACGCGCCGATCCTCGGCGAGCTGAGCCCCGGCCGCGCCACCGTCGTCGTGCTGATGGGCGTGCGCACCCGCGCCGCGATCGCGGCGTTCTTGACGGCGCGCGGCTGGCCGGCCACCACGCCGGCCGCGCTGGTGGCCAGCGCGTCGCACGGCGAGCAGGCGCGCTGGCTCGGCACGCTGGCCACGCTGGCCGACGCCGCGGTCGAGCTCGACGCGCCGGCGGTGCTGGTGATCGGCGCCGTCGTCGACCTGGCCACCACCCTGGCGCCGGCCTTCGCCGCCACCCCCGCGACCCGCGCGGCCCTGTGACCTGGAGCCTCCCGTGACCGATCTCGACGTCAGCCCCCACCCGTCGCGCCTGCACCTCGCCGCCCCCGCGGACGTCGACGAGTTCGTCACCGCGCTCGCCGCCTTCGAGCGCGGCGAGCTCACCGCCGACGACTGGCGCAAGTTCCGCCGGCTGCGCGGCGTCTACGACCAGCGCCAGGACGGCCGCTCGATGATCCGGGTCAAGGTGCCCGGCGGCGCGATCACCTCGGCGCAGCTGCGCACCGTGGCCGACGTCGCGGCGCGCCACGCCGGCGGCATCGCCCACGTCACCACCCGGCAGTGCTTCCAGCTGCACTTCGTGCCGAGCGGCGAGGTCGACGCGGCGCTGGCGGCGCTGGCGGCGGGCGGGCTCACGACCCGCGAGGCCTGCGGCGACTCGGTGCGCAACGTCACGACCTGCCCGCTGGCCGGGGTCAGCGCCGACGAGCCGTTCGACGTGTCGCCCTACGTCGACGCGGTGGTCCGCCACTTCCTGCGCGGGCCGTGGTCGTCGAGGCTGCCGCGCAAGCTCAAGCCGTCGATCGGCGGCTGCTGCGGCGGCGACTGCTCACAGGCGTTCATCAACGACCTCGGGCTGCTCGCGACCACCGCCGCCGACGGCGCGCCCGGCTTCCGGCTGATCGCCGGCGGCGGCCTCGGCACGCTGCGGCGGTCGGCGATCGTCCTCGACGAGTTCGTGCCGGTGGCCGAGCTGCTGGCCGCCACCGAGGCGGTGGTGCGGGTGTTCCACCACCACGGCAACCGCGACAACCGGGCCAAGGCCCGCCTCAAGTGGGCGATCGACAAGCTCGGCGCCGATCGCGTGCGCGAGCTGTACCGCGCGGAGCGCGCCGCGATCGCGGCCGAGGGCGGCCGGCCGTACACGCCGATCGCGCTGGCCGCGCCGACGCCCCGGCCACGCCTGCCGCTGGCGGCGACGCCGCGCGCCGGCTTCGACGCCTGGGTCGCGGCGGCGGTCGCGCCGCAGCGCCAGCCCGGCTACGCGATCGCGCGGGTGCGAGTGCCGCTGGGCGATCTCACCAGCGCGCAGCTGCGCGCGCTGGCCGCGATCGTCGACACCCACGCCGACGGCGAGCTGCGCACCACCAACGATCAGGACGTCGTGCTGCGCTGGCTGCCGATCGAGCGCCTGCCGCTGGTCCACGCGGCGCTGGTCGACGCCGACCTGGCGCTGACCGGCGCCGGCACGATCGTCGACGTCACGTCGTGCCCCGGCGCCACCAGCTGCCAGCTCGCGGTCACGACCTCGCGCGGCGCGGCCCGATCGCTCACCGACGCGCTGACGCTCGACGCCGCGCTGGTCGCCGCCGCGCCCGACCTGACGATCAAGATCTCGGGCTGCCCCAACTCGTGCGGCCAGCACCACGTCGCGGCGATCGGCCTGCAAGGCGGTGTGCGCAAGCTGGGCGGGCGCGCGGTGCCGCAGTACCTGCTCCACGTCGGCGGCGCGACCACCGCGACCGGCGCGCGCTTCGGCCGGCTGGTCGCGAAGATCCCGGCGCGGCGGCTGCCGGCGGCGATCGCCGCGCTGGCCCAGCTGGTGGCGCGCGACCGCCGCCCCGGCGAGGCCGCCGCCGACGTGCTGTTCCGGCAGGACGACGCGGCGCTCGACGCCGCGCTGGCCGGGCTCGGCGAGCTGAGCGCGGCCGACGCCACCGAGCCGGACTTCGTCGATCTCGACGACGGCGAGACCCGCCACGTCGTCGCGGCGTGACCCGCGCCGCCTACCAGCCCCAGCCGATCCACCACGCCAGCGTGCGCACCCGCGTCGACGCGTGGCGCCCGAGCAGCTGCGGGTAGCCCGCGGCCAGCCCGATCGCGGCGCCGCGGTAGCGCCCCTCGACGCCGGCGGCCATCGGCACGACGACCGCGTCGGCGAAGCCGGCCAGCTCGCCGCGGAGCCCGGTCGCGAGCCACGCGCTGCCGGCGCCGAGGTCGACGCCCAGCCAGGTCGGCGCGCTCAGCGCGTCGCGATCGCCGTCGGCGCGATCGAGCGCGACCGCGACCTCGGGCGCGATCCGCCACCACAGGTGCCGCGCGGCGCCGCGCGCGACCACGCCCAGCCTCAGCTGCGGCGACCACGCCGCCGCGACGCCGAGGCGGACCACGCCGGTCAACGCGGCGGCGCCCGGCACCCGCCAGCGGGCATCGACGAACCCGCCGGCGTATAGTCCGTCGCAGTCGTGCGCCGTGCTGTCGATGCACACCCCACCGCCGTCGCGCGGCTCGCCCAGCGCGGCCGCGCTGTGGCTGACGCCGATCGCCAGATCCGACGTGACGCCGACCACCGCATCGACGCCCAACGCCCAGGCGGCGCCGACCTGCCCGACGGTGAGGCTGCGTTCGTCGATCAGCCGCGCGGCTCCGTGGCCGGGCGCCGGCCGGGTCGCGCCGACCGCCAGCGCCGGCTCGGCGGAGATCGGCGCGGCCAGCGCGACGATCACGCCGCAGACGAGCGGCGCGAGGGAGGTGCGCGGAGCGGCCACGGGAGGAGCGCAGCCTACCGCATCGTGCTCGCGCTCGCGCTATGGCTCGCCGGGTTCGACGTCGCCCACGCCGAGCCGCCGCCGACGCTGGTGCTGATCACGCCGCCGACGCCGCTGGTCGACGCGGTCACGACCGGGCTCGGCCCGTGGCAGATCCGCGTGGTCGTGGTCACCGCCCCGACGCCGGCCGACCGGGCGGCCACCACCCACCGCGCCACGTACGTCGCGACGGTCCGCGGCACCACGCTCGAGCTGTTCCACGTCGGCGAGCCCGGGGTCCAGACCCGCGACGTGCCGGCGGTGATCGACGACGTCGAGGCCGCGTCGATCGCGCTGACGATCAAGACCTGGATGCGCCTGGGCCCACCGCCGACCGCCCCCGACGGCACGCCCCCACCCGATGCGACGCCACCGCCGTCGCCAATCCTGCCACCGCCGCCGCCACCGCCGCCGCGGCTGGCCGGCTTCGCGGCCGTCGGCCTCGGCGTGCGCCTCAACCAGGGCAGCTTCGGCGCGCGCGAGCGCCTCGTGCTCGCGGCGGGCGTCACGACCCCGACGATCGACGGGTTCGTGAGCTGTGATCTGGGCTCCGACATCGACGTCGACGCCACCACCGTGTGGTCCGAAGCGCTGGTCGGCGCACATCTGGGACACCGCGTGCCCGTGAGCCCGGGGTGGTCGGTCCGCCCCCGGCTCGGCGTCGGGGCGCTCCGCAGCCGGGTCGAGGGCCTCAACGCCGCCAGCGGCCGCACCGTCACGATCATCGACTATTCGCTGTTCTTCGACGTCGGCGCCGACGTGAGCTGGCGGCGCGGCCCGTGGATCCTCGGCGCCACCGCCGCCCTCACCGGCGTGCCGTCCGACCTCGAGATCCGCGGCCAGCTCCGGGTCACCGCGCCGGCCCGCGTCGAGCCCTGGGTGGCGGTCTCGGCGGGCCTGCAGCTTCCTTGAAAGAAACATGCGACCGTGAGAGGGGATGAGCGCACTAACGGGTCGTGATGGCTGCGGTTAGCCGAACCAGCGACGCCGAGGTGGCGGCGCTCTGCGCGCGCGGCGACCGGGCCGCCCAGCGGGATCTGTTCCTGCGCACCCGCAACGCCGTCCATCACACGCTCTACCGCGTGCTCGGCAGCAACCGCGAGGTCGAGGACCTGCTGCAGGAGACCTACCTCGCGGTGTTCCGCTCGATCGGCAACTACGCCGGTCGTTCCAGCCTGCTCACGTGGTGCTGCTCGGTCGGCACCCACGTCGCGCTCAGCCACCTCCGGCGCAAGCGGCCGGTGCCGGTCGCGCACCTCGAGATCGAGAGCGACGCGCCGTCGACCGATCAGGTCGTCCGCGCGCGGGCCGCGCTGGCGCGCCTGTACCACGCCCTCGACCGCATCGATCCGGTGCAGCGGGTGGCGTTCGCGCTGGCGGTGATCGACGGCCGCTCGCTCGCCGAGGTCGCCGAGATCACCGGCGCGTCGCTGTCGGCGGTCAAGACCCAGGTGTGGCGGGCCAAGAAGGCGATCGACAAGCGCGCCGCGGTCGATCCGCTGCTGCGCGAGTACATGATCAACCTCGCCGGCGACGTCGAGGGGGTGGCGTGATGCGCGACGATCGCGACGATCTGGTGCCGCCGGTCGAGCCGCTGCCCGACCTGACCTGGGCGCGGCTCGAGCGCCGGCTGTGGCAGACGCTCGACGCCCCGGCGGTACCCGACGCGGCCGCCGCAAGCGCGCCGCCGCGCGCCGCGCGCTGGCGCTGGCCGGTGCTCGCGGCCGCCGCGATCGCCGCCGCCGCCGCCGCCGCGATCCTCTGGCCGCGCGGCGAGGATCCCACGGCGCGACCGTCGCCGTTGAGCATGCCGACCGGCACCTCGACGCCGGCGCGCGTGACCAGCGCCGAGGCGCCGACCGCGCTGACCTTCGGCGACGCCGACATCCAGCTGGCGCCGCGCTCGGCGCTGTTCCTCTCGGGCGACGATCTCCGCGGCGTCGATCTCGTGCTCGATCACGGCCGCGCCCACTTCGAGGTCGCGCCGCGCGCGGGCCGGGCGCCGTTCGTGGTCCACGTCGGCGCGGTCCGGGTGACGGTGATCGGCACCGGCTTCACGGTGCTCCGGGATGGCGAGTCGGCGCAGGTCGAGGTCACCCACGGCGTCGTCGAGGTGGTCGCCGACGGCCGGCGCGACCGCGTCGCGGCGGGCCAGGTCTGGGACCACGGCGTCCTGCGCGACGGGACCCTGGCGGCCGCCGCGCCGCCCGCGACCGCGCCGATCGCACCACCGCCACCGCCACCGCCGGACGAGAACGCGCCGCCGATCGCCGCGGTGCCCCCGGCCGCGCCCGCGGCGCCGACCGCGCCGCGCGGCGAGCGCGGGACGCCAGCGTCCACCACCACGCCGCCCGCCGCCTCGACCTTCGACCCCAAGGCCGCCTTCGCCGCCGCCGCGGCGCTCGAGACCCAGGCGCCCGACCGCGCCCTCGCCGCGTACCTGGCGCTGGCCGACGCCGCGCCGGCCTGGGCCGACGCCGCGCTGTTCGCGGCCGCGCGCCTGGCCTTCGACCGCGGCGACCACGCGCAGGCCAAGACGCTGGCCAAGCGCTACCTGCGCCGGTTCCCGCACGGGCGCAACGTTCTCGACGCGCGCGCCCTGCTGGAGCGCCTGTGACCAACGACCCGCGTGGAGTGAAGACATGATCGCAGTCCGTTCGATCCTGGCCGTCGTGCTGGTGGCCGCCGTGGCGTGCAGCGACAAGGGCGGCGGCAGCGGCGACCCGGACGCGCCGGTCGGCGACGGCGACGGCAGCGTCAACGACGGCGACGGCGGCAACACCGGCGACGGCGGTGGCGGCACCGGCGACGGCGGCGGCGGCACCGGCGACGGCGGCACCGCCGGGTGCACCGCGGGCGGTCCGCAGTGCAACAACTGCGTTGACGACGACGGCGACGGCCGCGTCGACGGCGCCGACATCGAGTGCACCGGCGCGCTCGACAACGACGAGTCGAGCTTCGCCACCGGCATCCCCGGCGACAACATCGACACCGTCCACCAGGACTGCTTCTTCGACGGCAACAGCGGCTCGGGCAACGACGGCTGCGACATCCACGTGTGCTGCCTGCTCGGCGCCCCCGATCGCGCCAGCTGCCCGTTCGGCGCCAACCAGTACGACCCCGCCGAGTGCAACTCGCCCGAGACCATGGCCTGCGTCGCGCTGTGCGCGCCGCTGACCCCACCCGGCTGCGACTGCTTCGGCTGCTGCACGCTGTGCGACCCGGTCACCAACGTGTGCCGCGACGTGCTGACCAACCCCGCGGTGGCGCCCAACTGCGACGCCGACCACCTCGGCGATCCGGTGGCGTGCCCGAGCTGTGTGCAGCGCACCGACTGCGGCACGCCGTGTGGCGCCGAGATGTGCGTGCTGTGCCCGGGCCAGGATCCCAGCGACCTGCCGCCCGAGTGCAACGGCTCGACCCAGTGCCCGGCCGGCCACGCCGAGTGCGGCCCCGGCGCGCCGTGCCCGACCGATCAGTTCTGCTCGGTCGGCTGCTGCATCGACGGCGTGCCGTGACCGCGTGACCGCCGGCGGCGCGCCAAGAGCGCCGCCGCCAGCGCCGCCAGCGCCAGCGCCGGGCCCGGCCGCGGGTTGGTCGAGCAGCAGCCGCCCTCGTCGATCGTGACCAGGCACGCCAGGCCCTCGTCGTCGGCGGCGCGGCAGCTGAGGCCGTCGCCGCAGGCCGCGCCCGCGGGGTAGCACGGCGTGCTGCACACGCCCGCGCCGGCCGCCTGCACGCACAGCTTGCTGGCGCAGGCCTCGTCGGTGTTGCACGCCGCGCCCAGCGCGGCGGTGCCGGCCGGCGCCCGGCACGCCCCGCCCACGCAGGCGTCGCCGTCGAGGCAGGTCGACGCGTCGACGCACGCCGCGCCCTTGTGCACGGTCAGCGTCACCGACGACACGTTGCCCAGATCGTCGCGGGTGCGCACGTCGAGGTCGAGGTCGCCGTCGGGCAGCTCGGCCGGGGTCCGCAGCTCGTAGGGCGCGGCGCCGGTCTTGCCGGGCAGCCGGGCCCAGACCCGGCCGTTGATCCACAGCGCCATCTCGACGATCGGCCGCGGGCCGTCGACCAACGCGAACACCGAGAACCGCGACGCCACGGTGGCGTCGGGCGCGGGCACCGCGACCGTCACCGCCGGCGCCGCCGGCGCGGTCCCGGCGCCGATCGCGGCGGTCAGGTGGGTGAACGAGTTCTGGACGTCGCCGCACTTGCACGGGCGCTCACCCATCAGCTCGCCGCACGGCAGCGAGCGGTTGACGAACACCTTGGTGCCGCACGCCGGCAGGTAGGTCATCGGGTCGCGGCAGTCGAACTCGTGATCGAGGCCGAACAGGTGCCCGGCCTCGTGGATCACCGTCGTGCACAGCTCCTCGAGCTGGGTCTCGCCTTGCGGGTGCGCGTTGGCGAACGCGAACGCCAGCGCCGACGGCAGCGGCGAGCAGTCGCTGGTCAGCGGCGCGACGCCCAGCGTGTTGGCCGCGAACCCCAGCGCCGCCGGCACCCCGGCCACCATCACCTCGACGTAGCGCCCGCTGGTCGGCTCGTCGGTGACCACCGTGATGTCCCACGGCGCGTAGCGCGCGCGGGTGCACGTCACCACCGCGTCCCACGTGGCCTGGTCCCAGACGAACGGCTCGAGCGCGACCGACGCCGGCGTGGCGTCGCGCCCGAGGATCGACGAGGTGTCGCGGGCCGCGCTGTCGGCGCCGGCGGTCGCGGTGCACCCGGCCGCGCAGCGGTTGAGGTAGATCGTGTTGGCGCCACCGCCGCCCGCGCGGGTGCGCGGCGGGTCGACCACGACGTAGTCGAGCGGTCGCGCGGCCGCGCCGGCGGTGGTGAGCAGCAAGGCGGCCGGCACCAGCCAGCGCTTTCCGACGGACATCCCGCGAAGGTAGCAGGCGCCGCGCCTATGATTCCACGGCATGCTGCGCGCCACCCCCGCACCCGATCGCAGCTGGCGCGTGGTGCGCCGGCAGGCCCTGCGCTACCGCGGCGGGAGCGATCCCGATCACGATCGCCCGGCCCACGTCCGTGCCGCCAGCGCGCTGACCGTGTGGCGCGGCCAGGTCGCGGTGGTGTCCGACGACGCCAGCTTCGTCGCCACGGTCGACCTCGCCACCGGCCTGTGCGAGCCGATCGCGCTGCCGGCCGGCCCCGACGGGCGCCGGCAGTTCGACAGCGGCCGCGGCAACAAGGCCGACAAGCTCGACCTCGAGGCCTGCGTCTCCCTCGACGACGCGCTGGTCGCGCTCGGCTCGGACAGCGGCCTGGCGATCCGGCGACAGGCCGCGGTGGTCGACGCGGGCGGCGCCCGGCTGGTGGCCCTGCCCCGGCTGTACGCGGCGCTGCGCCAGCCGATCCTGGGCGATGGCGCGCTCAACCTCGAGGGCGCGACCGTGGTCGGCGCGCAGCTGGTGCTGGGCAACCGCGGCGGCGACGTGGGCGCCGACGGCGTCCCCACCATCGACGCGATCACGCGGGTGCCGCTGGCCGCGCTGCGCGCGCTGCTCGCCGATCCCGACGGCGCCGCGCTGCCGGCGATCGCGTGGACGCCGCTGGCGCTGGGCCAGCTGGCCGGCGTCGCGCTGCGCCTCACCGAACTCGAGGCCTGGGGCGACGACCTCGCCTTCGCCGCCACCGCCGAGGCCACCGTCTCGGCCTACGACGACGGCGCCGTGGTCGGCAGCGTGATCGGCGCGATCGCCGGCGCGCGCGCGTGGTGGGCGCCGATCCTCGACGAGCACGGCCGCCCGCTGACCGCGAAGGTCGAGGGCCTGGTGCGGTTCGGTGGGCGCTGGCTGGCGTCGATCGACGCCGACGATCCGGCGCGGCCGTCGGACCTGCTCGAGCTGACACCGCCCGCGTGATCGCGCCGGGCTATACTGCGCCCATGACGCGCACCGCCCGGATCGCCGCCGCCGCGCTCGCCCTCGCCGCCCTCGCCGCCCTCGCCGGATGCAACGCCAAGGCCGCCGGCGGCCAGGTCGAGAAGAAGATCGTCGATTGGGCCAAGGCCCAGGGCGTCGAGATCAAGCAGGCCACCTGCCCGAAGGCGATCAAGGTCGAGGTGAACACCACGTTCGAGTGCAAGGCCACCACCGCGGCCGACGAGGCGCTGACGTTCGTCGGCACGATCACCAGCAAGTCGGGCTCGAACTTCGAGTACTCGATCAAGATCCTCGAGCCCACCTACTTCGCCGAGAAGGCCGCGACGCTGCTCCACGACGAGCTGAGCCAGCAGGCCGCCGGCGCGCCCAAGTCGGTGACCTGCGGCCCGCCGGGGCTGCACAAGATCCCCGCCGACCACAAGGTCACCTGCGACGTGGTCGCGCCCGACGACAAGGCGGTCAAGGTCGTGCTGACGTTCAAGGACGACGGCACGCTCGACGGCTACGACGTCCAGTAGCTACTTCTTGCGACCGAACAGCCCGGGCAGCTTGTGGCGCAGCCCGCGCAGCCGGTCGCCGAACGCGGTCGGCTGATCCTCGGGCCGCAGCTCGGCGATCGGGGTCAGCGCCGACAGGTCGCCGGTGCGGACGCCCATGCCCAGCGACGCCCGCGCGTCGTTGACCGTCTTGGCCAGCATCGAGTGCAGGTCCTTGCGCAGCTGCACCTTCTTCAGCACGGTGCCGATCTGCCGCGCGAACTCGCGCGCGCTCGGGTAGCGCTGGTCGGGCTTGGCCGACAGCGCCCGGGTGATCAGCGCCGCGAACTCGGCGGGCACGTCGGGGCGCAGCGGCTTGAGCGGCTGCACCTGGCACTCGCGCAGCCGCACGTAGGTCTCGTAGTCGTTGGCGCCGTCGAACAGCTTGCGGCCGACCAGCGCCTCCCACATCACCGAGCCCACGGCGAACTGATCGCTGGGCGGGATCGGCCGCGCGCCGCTCACGATCTCCGGCGACAGGTACGACATCTTGCCCTTCACCACGCCCGGCTCGGTGGCCTCGACCTTGCGGTCCGCGGCCAGCGCCAGGCCGTAGTCGATCACCTTCACCATGCCGCGGGTCGTGCACAGGATGTTGTGCGGGCTGACGTCGCGGTGGACCACCGGCGCCGGGCCGCTGGCGTCGACCCGCTCGTGGCCGGCCGCCAGCCCGCGCAGCACTCCGACGCCGATCGCCGCCACCAGCTCCCAGCGCGGGCCCTCGCCGCGCTCGAAGTGCCAGCGGGTCCAGGTGCCGAGGTCGACGCCCTCGACCCACTCGAGCACCATGTAGTAGTTGCCGCGATCGGCGATGAAGTCGCGCACCTCGGCCAGGTTGGGCGACTCGAGCGCCGCGCCCAGCCGCGCCTCCTCGATGAACATCGCCACGTAGGTCGGCTGCTCGGCCAGGCCGGGGTGCATCTGCTTGACCGCGACCACCTTGCGGAAGCCGCGATCGCCCTCGACCTCGGCGCGCCACACGTCGGCCATGCCGCCGCGGCCGGCCACCTCGATCAGGCGGTAGCGACCGCCGATCAGGTCCCCCGGTTTCGGCGCCTCGGGCATGCCGCATCATCGCACGCACCCTCGGCCGGCGCGTAGACTACGCGGATGTTTGTGCGCCCCGCGCTCGCCCTGTTCGCCGCCTCGCTGCTCGCCGCCGCCGCCTGCGGGGACGACGGCGGCGGCGGCCCCGACGCGGGCGTGGCGCCCGATCTCTCCGTCGAGGCCGCCGGCCCGTACCCGGTCGGCACCGCGACCGTCACGATCGCCGATCCCGCGCGCGGCCGCGATCTGCCGACCCAGCTCTGGTACCCGGCCGACGCCAGCGCGGCCGCGGCGGCCGCCGCCGGGTTCGGCTACGCCGAGTTCGAGGTCGAGCCGCACCGCACCGCGTACGCCGACCTGCTGGCCGCCGCCGCGCCGACCTGCGCCACCCGCACCGCGCACGCGGCCAAGGACGCCACGCCCGCCGCCGGGCGGTTCCCGCTCATCGCGATCTCGCACTGCCACCAGTGCACGCGGTTCTCGACCGCCACCGTCGCCGAGCGCCTGGCCAGCCACGGCTACCTGGTGATCGCGGTCGACCACGTCGGCAACACGCTGTGGGATCAGCTGAGCGGCGGCGGCCTGCCGCTCGACACCACGACCCTCGACCTGCGCGTCGGCGACGTCGAGCGCGCGATCGACGCGGTGATGTCGCTCGAGCCGGTGATCCCGCGGGCGATCGCGCAGCTGTTCGACGGCTCCACCGTCGGCGTGATGGGCCACAGCTTCGGCGCCGTCACCGTCGGCAAGGTCGCGCAGGTCGACGCCCGCATCGACGCCGCGCTGGCGCTGGCCGCGCCGATGGAGAACCCGCTCCTGCCCGGCGTGACCGTCGCGTCGATCGCCCGGCCGCTCGGCTTCGTGCTCGCGGTCGAGGACAACTCGATCACCGAGCTCGGCAACAACCTCCTCCGCGGCAACTACGACAAGGCCACCGGCGGCGCCTGGAAGGCCGAGGTCGCCGACGCCGGGCACTGGTCGGTGTCGGATCTGGTCGGCGTGGTCGACGGCTTCGCCCCCGGCTGCGGCGCCGGCACCCGCCAGACCGACGGCCAGCCGTTCACCTACCTCGACGCCGCCACCGGCCGCGCGATCACCGCCGCCTACGCCACCGCGTTCTTCGACGCGTACCTCAAGGGCGAGGCCGGCGCGCTGGCCTACCTCGACGCCGCGCGCCCCAGCCCGACCGTCACCGTCACCCGGAAGTAGCCACGGCGCTACGCCGGGCGCCAGCCGTCGACCGAGCGCTCGCTGACGAACACCCGCTCGCGGCCGGCGCCGACCACCCGCACCCGCGGGCCGGGGCGCGTCGGGTCCGGATCGGCCTCGCGCACCAGCCGGCCGTGCACCGCTACCACCTCGCCGACCTCGAGCACGCCCTCGCGCAGCACCACCGTCGCGTCGGGGAGCTTGAACCGCCGCACCAACTCGGCCAGCGGCTGCACCAGCCGCGCGCCGGGCGCGACCTCGACGGCGTGGTCGTAGTCGACCTCGACCTGCGCGCCCTCGGGGTCGATCAGCGCCACGCCGGTGCCGTCGTCGATCTCGAACGACTGCCCGCGCGCCTCGTAGGCCAGGCGGCGCCCGCCGTCGTCGCCCACCATCGCGCCGACCAGCTCGACGACGATCTTGTAGTACCAGCACGGCCGCCCCGACAGCGGCGCCGTGATGGGGGCGTCGCCGATCAGCGTCCCCGCACCCAGCCGGTGGTCGTGCCGGGCACGTCGGCGATCGGCGTCGCCGCGGCGGTCATCCCCGCCCCAGCAAGTTCTTCGCGATCACCATGCGCTGGATCTGCGACGTGCCCTCGTAGATCTGCAAGAGCTTGGCGTCGCGCATCAGCTTCTCGACCGGGTACTCCTTGGTGTAGCCGTAGCCGCCGAACACCTGCACCGCGTCGGTGGTGACCCGCATCGCGGCGTCGGCGCCGTAGGCCTTGGCGTACGCGGAGATGATCGACGACAGGTCGCCCTGATCGACCAGCCACGCCGCCTTGTGGGTGAGCAGCTTGGTGGTCTCGTAGGCGATCGCCATCTCGGCCAGGATGAACTGGATGGCCTGGTGCTGGGCGATCGGCACGCCGAAGGTCTTGCGCTCGAGCGCGTAGGCCCGGCTCTCGTCGAGCGCGCGGCGGATCACGCCGGCGGCGCCGGCCGCGATCCACGGCCGCGACCGATCGAACGTCTTCATCGCGATCTTGAAGCCGCCGTTCTCCTCGCCGAGCAGGTTGCGCGCCGGCACCCGGACGTCCTCGAAGATGACGTCGCAGGTGTTCGAGGCCCGCTGCCCCATCTTGTTCTCCTTGCGTCCCACCTTCACGCCCGGGCTCTTGGCGTCGACGATGAACGCCGCGATGCCCTTGTGCTTGAGCCCGCGATCGAAGGTCGCCAGCACCGTGTACCAGCCGGCGACGCCGCCGTTGGTGATCCACCGCTTCTGGCCGGTGATCACGTAGTCGTCGCCGTCCTTGCGCACGCGGGTCGACAGGCCGGCGACGTCGGAGCCGGCGTCGGGCTCGCTGCAGCAGTACGCCGCAAACTCGCCGCCCTCGGTCAGCCGGGTCAGCCACTCCTGCTTCTGCTCGTCCGTGCCGGCCACCAGCACCGGCATCGCGCCGAGCATGTTGGCCGCCAGCGAGGTGTTGAAGCCGAGGCAGCCGTAGGCCACCTCCTCCTGGATCAGGCAGTGATCGAGGCACGAGCCGCCGAGGCCGCCGAAGGCCTCGGGCACCTCGACGTTCATCAGCCCGGTCTCGAACGCGCGCTTGAGGATGTCGCGCGGGAACTCGTCGTGCTCGTCGTAGTGCGCCGCGACCGGCGTGATCTCCTTCTTGGTGAAGTCGCGCGCGGTGGTGATGAGGGCTTGCTGCTCTTCGGTGAGGGACAGGTCGTACGCCACGGGCGGATGCTAGCATCGCGGCGTGCCCGACGATCACGCCGGCCGCTGGATCCTGGGCGAGGCCATCGCCGCCGGCGAGCTGGCCGAGGTGCGGGTCGGGCGGCACGGCGACGAGGCGGTGGCGATCAAGCGGTTGCACAGCCACGCGGCCCGCGACGAGGCGCTGCGAGCGCTGTTCACAGCCGAGGCCGAGCTCACCTGCGCGCTCCCGCCGCACCCCCACCTGGTGCGCGGCCGGGCCCACGGCGCCGATCGCGACCGCCCGTACCTGGTGCTCGACCGCGTCGACGGCGTCGACCTGCGCGGTCACCTCGGGGTCGCGCACCCGCCGGTCACCGTCGCCGCGCTGCTGGCCACCGCCGCCGCCGCGGTGGCCTACCTCCACGCCCAGGGCTGGATCCACGGCGACGTCGTGCCGGCCAACCTGATCGCCGGGCCCGCCGGGCTGGTGCTGTGCGACCTCGGCGTGGCCCGGCGGATCGGCGCCGACGGCCCGGTGCGCGGCACCGCCGCGTACATGGCGCCCGAGCAGGTCCGCGGCGAGGCGTGGACGCCGGCGCTCGACGTGTTCGCGCTGGGGGTGATCGGGTGGGAGCTCGCCACCGGCGCCCGGCTGTTCCACCGCGGCGCCAGCTACCTGTCGATGGCCGCGGTCGTCGAGGCCGACGCTCCGCCGCTGGGCGACCCGCGGCTGGGCCCGCTGGTGGCCGCCGCGCTGGCCAAGGACCCGGCCGCGCGCCCCGCCGCCGCCGCGCTGGCCGCCTCGCTCGCCGCGGACGATTGACCGCCAGCGCCAGGCGCGATCCTGCTATACGGCGCCGGTGTTGCGCCCCACCCTCGCGGCCCTGGCCCTGACGTCGGCCTGCGCCTTCACGCCGGCCGGCGACGGCGCGGCGGCCACCGACGACGCGGCGCCCACGACCGACGCCCGGTCGACCGACGGCCCGGCCCTCGACGCGGCGATCGACGCGCGCCCGATCGACGCGCCGCCGCCGTGCCCGGGCGACTACGTCGGCGGCTACCGGCTGATCCCCACCGCCCAGAGCTGGCGCGCGGCCGAGGCCGACTGCGAGGACGACACCACCGGGCTCAGCCACCTGGTCGTGATCGACAACGCCGGCGAGCTGGCCGCGGTCAACGCCGCGCTCGCCGCGCTGGCGGCCGGCGACGTCTGGGTCGGCGTCATGCGCGACGCGCCGATGCCGTGGGTGTGGCGGGCGGTCACCGGCGGCAACGCCAGCTACCTGCCGTGGGAGACCGGCCAGCCCGACGACCAGTCGGGCGATCAGCAGGTGGTCTCGCTGATGCGGGCCAGCGGCCTCTTGCGCGACGTCAGCACCGGCTCGTCGACGAACCGCGCGGCGCTGTGCGAGTGCGATCGCCGCCCGCCGGTCGACGCCGACTATCGGCCGTAGGTCGCCGCCAGCGCGGCCAGCTCGCGCGCGACCTCGGCCTGCCGATGCGGCGCGAGATCCTCGGCGGTGACCAGCGGCCCGGCCTGGGCCAGCAGCGCCCGCACCCGGGCCGCGGGCGCGCGGCCGCGGTGCGACGCCACCGCCAGCGCGCGCACCAGCTCGAGCTGCTCGCCGGCCATCGCGTCGGCGTAGCCGGGGTGCGCCAGCAGCGGCGCCAGCGCGCGGACCGCGCCGCGGGGGTCGCCGGCCTCGAGCGTGGCCCAGCCGGCGAGCACGAGCGGGAAGAACATCGACGGATCGGCGCGCCCGCCATCGCCCGCCGCGCGCAGCGCGACCGCGACCAGCCGGGTCGTCGTGGCCGGCGCGGTGGGGCGCCCGAGCTCCAGCTCGGCCAGCGCCAGGTTCACCAGCGGGTCGATCAGCCGCGGGCTCATCGCGTCGGTGGCCTCGACCAGCGCGATCACCCGCGCCAGCAGCGGCAGCGACGCCTCGACCTCGCCCTGCTCGGCCATGACCGCGGCCAGGTTGCCCAGCGTCGACGCCAGGCCGACGTGGGTCGGCCCCAGCGTGGCCTCCTTGATCGCCAGCGCGGCCTCGAAGTCGGCGCGGGCCCGGTCGTACTGGCGCTGCCGCCACGCGATCACCGCGCGGTTGGTGATCACCGGGCCGAGCGTCGGGTGGCCCTCGCCGAGCAGCCGGGTCGCGTCGGCGCGCACCTGGTCGAGCAGCGCCGCCGCCTCGTCGAGGCGCTCGAGCCCGACCAGCGCGACCGCGAGGTTGATCCGCGGGTTGAGCGTCGCCGGATCGGCGTCGCCGCGCGCCGCGATCAGGCCGGCCAGCGCGCGCCGGTGGCGCGCCGCCGCGCCGCTCAGATCGCCGGCCAGCGCGGCCCGGACGCCGCGGTGATCCTCCTGCACCGCCGCCAGGTACGGATCGCCGGCGGCCGCGATCAGCGCGGTCGCCTCACGATCCCAGCGATCGGCGGCCTCGGGCTGGCGCCGCCAGAACCCCTCGACCCACAGCAGCCGCAGCGCCGCGTCGGCGGCGGCGCGATCGCCGCGCGCCGCCAGCGCCTGGTACAGCGCGCGCTGGTAGTGCGCGACGGCGGCGGCGTGATCGCCGCGGGCCTCGGCCGCCTGGCCGGTGACGTGCTCCGCCTCGGCGACCAGCGGCCCCCAGCCGAGCGTGGCCGTCGCGACGCGCACGATCGGCAACCCCGGCGCCGGCCGGCCCAGCGCGATCGCGGCGCGCGCCGCGGCGACCTGCGCGCCCAGCGTCGCCGCGTAGCTGGCCGCCCGCGGCGCGTCGGGCAGCGGCACGCTGCGCCGCAGCGCCAGCTCGTCGTCGCAGGTGGCCAGCGCCGGCAGCGCCGCGATCGCCGCCACCGCGCGCTCGGCCGCCGCGGCGTCGGCCTGCGCCAGCGCGGTCACCAGCGCGCCGGCCCGCACGCGGATGCGCTCGAGGCACGCCGCGCGTAGATCCATGAGCTCGGCCGACTGCTGGTGGCGCACCACCGACGCGCGGCACACCTCGACCCGGCGCGACCGCCAGTCGGTCGCGAACCGATCGAGCGCCGCGAGCGTGGCGGCGCGGGTGCCCGCGGCCCACGGGCGCGCGACCGCCGCCAGCGCGGCGTCCACCGCGCCGCGCTGCGCCGGCCACACCGCGTCCAGCGCGTCGGCCGCGCCGACGCAGGGCGCCGGCCTTGGCGGCGCGCGCCCGGGCAGCGCCAGCGCGCCAGCGGCGGTCCCCACCGCCACCAGCGCCGCGCCGATCGCGACCCGCCGACGAGCGCTCCGCGGATCCCGCGCGAGCCGCGCCGCCAGCGCCTCGACCGACGGCCAGCGCGCGGCCGGCTGCGCCGCCACCGCCCGCACCAGCACGTCGCGCACCCAGGCCGGGGCCTCGCGCCGACGCGGCGCGCGCAGCTCGCCCAGCTGCACCGCCGCCGCCACCGCCGCCGGCTCGCTCGCGAACGGGTGGTGGCCGTCGAGCACCTCGAGGAACGTCAGCCCGAGCGCGAACTGATCGGACGCCGCCGACGCCGGGCCGCCGGCGTGCTGCTCGGGCGCCATGTACGCCGGCGTCCCCGAACCCGACGCCGCGTCGGCGCCGTCCTGGCGGATCGCCAACCCGAAGTCGGCGATCCACGCGCGCGGGCTGGCGCCGCGATCGTCGATCAGGATGTTGTCGGGCTTCACGTCGCGGTGCAGCAGGCCGGCCTGGTGCGCGGCGGCCAGGCCGGCGGCCACCTGCCGCGCGATCGCGACCACCGCCGGCCAGCGCGGGCTGGTCGTGGCCCAGCTGCGCAGGCTGCGCCCGGCCACGAACTCCATCGCGATCCACACCTCGTCGCCGTGCTCGCCGGCGTCGAACACGGTCACCACCGCCGGGTGCGCCAGCCGGGCCGCCGCCCGGGCCTCGGCCAGCAGCCGGGCCCGTCCGTCGACGCTCGCCGCCTGCGGCTGCACCAGCTTGAGCGCCACCTTGCGATCGAGCTGCGGATCCCACGCCGCGTAGACCACGCCCATCGCCCCCGCCCCCAGCCGCTCGAGCAGCGTGAACCGCCCGACCCGCACCGGCTCGCCGTCGCCGAACAGCGCCGCCCGCGCCGCGGCGCGCACCCGCTGGGCCTCGACGTCGTCGATCGGCCGGGCCGCCGCCAGCGCCGGCGCCAGCCCGCCGGTGGCCAGCGGCGCGCTCGAGAGCGCCCCGGTCGGAGTGTCACCGTCGTCCGCCGCGGCCATCAACGGCGATGCTACACCAGCGCGCCGATCGGGGACCATCCGCGCTACCGTAGCGGCGTGGACGCGATCGACGACGCCGAGTTGCTGCGCGCATGGCAGGCCGGCGATCGCGCCGCCGGCAGCGCGCTGTTCGAGCGCCACGTCGCCGCGGTCACGCGGTTCTTCCGCAGCAAGACCGACCACGAGGTCGACGACCTGGTGCAGGAGACCTTCCTGGCGTGCGTGAAGAGCCTCGACGCCAGCCGCGCGATCACCTCGTTCCGCGGGTTCCTGTTCGGCATCGCGCGCCACAAGCTGCTCGACCACATCGCCCGCCGCCGCCGCGCCCCGTTCGATCCGACCACCGAGTCGGCGGTCGCCGGCGGCGCGTCACCCGAGAGCGCGCTGGTGCGCGAGGAGCAACACCGGCTGCTGGCGCGCGCGCTGCGCCAGATGCCGCTCGACTTCCAGATCACGCTCGAGCTGTTCTACTGGGAGGGCCTGGCCGGCGAGGACATCGCGGTCGCCACCGGCGTGTCGCCGCACACCGTCCGCAGCCGCCTGGCGCGCGCCCGCGAGGCGCTGGCCGCGGCCCTGCGCGCCGAGCCCGCCACCCCGGTGATGACCGCGACGCTCGCCGATCTCGACGGCTGGACCCGGCGCCTCGGCGCCGCGCTGTGACCCACACGCCGCCGCGCTGAGCGCCGCCGCGCTATTCGCCGCGCTCGGCCGCGCGCTTGGCGCGGGCGGCGTCGCGCTCGGCGTCGCGGCGGACCTGGGCGTCGGCGGCGTTGCGCGCGGCGCGGGCGCCGACGATGAAGCCGATCAGCATCCCGCCGAGCGCCACCAACGGGATGAAGAAGATGTGGCCGAAGGTCACGACGCGCCTCCGTCGTCCTTCGGCGCCGCGGGCTTGGCCTTGGCCGCCTTGCGCTTGGCGTCCTCCTCCTCGACCTTGCGCAGCTGATCCTCGAGGCGCGCGATCTCCAGCTTCATCGCCTGCTGGCGCCGCCACATGATCAGCACGAAGCCGACCGCGAGCAGCCAGATCGCCGCGTAGGCCGCGACGACGTGGCGCTTGTTGGTCACGATCTCGCGCGCGGTCTGGTTGTGATCGCTGGTGCGCAGGCGTGCGACCAGGTTCCACCACCAGTCGTGATCCTTGATCAGCTCGTCCTCGCACACCTGCCGCATCGCGCTGTGCTGGCTGGGCGGCGCCGGCTTGCCCGGCTCGACCGGCGGCGGCGGGCCGGCCAGGCGACACACCGGCGCCTCGCCCGAGGGCGGCGGCGCCGGCGGCTCGGCCGGGGGCGCCGGGCGGATCGCGGCGCTGCCCGCGGCCGGATCGGGCGCGCCTGCGGTCGGGGCGGCGGGGCCCGCGGCCGGATCGGGCGCGCCCGCGGTCGGGGCGGCGGGGCCGGCGTCGGCCGCGGGCTGGGCCCACGCCGGCGCGACGACGGACAGCGACAGCGACAACGTGACGATCGAGACGAGCGTGCGCATGGCGACCTCGGAGGGACGTCGGTGACGGGGGCGGAGACGGATCATGGCTCGAGGATCCCGGCGTCGAGGCCGCGCTCGCGCACCGCGCGCAGGCGACGGGCGTCGCGGATCGCGTCGATGCGCACCAGGAACAACAGCGCGCACACCGCCGCGAAGGTCAAGACCGACAGCCAGAACGTGCCCTTCATCGACGCGTCGAGCTGGGCCACCACCTTGGCCTTGGGGTGCGCGCTGGCCTGGCCCAGCTTGTCGGCCAGCTTCACCGCGAAGTACACCAGCGGCACGTTGACCATGCCGAAGATCGCGAGGCCGGCGCACAGCGGCTCGCTGCCCGGCCCGGCGAACCGGCGCACCAGCGCGTAGCCCAGCATCGTCAGCCACAGGATCAGCGAGGTGGTCAGCCGCAGCTCCCAGATCCACCAGTGGCCCCACGCCGCCTTGCCCCAGATCGAGCCGGTGACCAGGCCGATCGCGCCGAACAGCACCGCCAGCTCGCCGGCCGCGTGGGCCACGTCGTCCCACTTCGGGTCGCGCTTGACCAGGTAGCCGATCGAGGCGCCCCCGCACAGGAACACCATCGAGAACAACATGAACCAGTTGGGCACGTGCCAGTAGAAGATCTTCTGGTTGAAGAACAGGTTCTGCTCGAGCTTGGTCACGTAGAAGACCAGGTACAGCGTGCCGGCCAGGCCGGCGGCCGCGCACGCCGCGAGCAGGGGGATCAGGATGCGTCTCATTCGATCACCAGGGCTTCGAAGGTCCACAGCGCCACGATCGTGAACACGCAGTCGTAGGCGGCCAGGAACTTGATCCAGAACCAGGCGTCGGCGTCGTTGGCCGCGAGGATCGCGGCGGTCGCCTTGGTGCCCGACATGATCATCGGCACCAGGATCGGGTACAGCACCACCGGCAACAACACGTCGCGCGACTGGATGCGCAGCAGCATCGCCGCGAACACGGTGCCGACGATCGCGAAGCCGATCGCGCCCAGCACCAGCACCAGCACCAGGTCGAGCACGGCGGCGCCGAGGTCGACGTTGAAGAACAAGAGGCACAGCGGCAGCACCACCGCCTCGACCGCCACCACCAGGAGCGCGATCGCCACGGTCTTGCCGGCGAAGATCGCCAGCCGCGGCGCCGGCGACAGCAAGAGCGCGCGCATCGTGTCGCCCTCGCGCTCGCGCTCGAAGGCCCGGCCCAGGCCGATCGTCCCGGCGAACACCACCGCCGCCCACGCCACGCCCGGCACCGCCGCCACCAGCGCCTTCTGATCCTTGACGAACGAGAACGAGAACACCACCACGATCACCGCCGCGAACAGCGCCATCGTGTAGAGGATCTCGCGGCTGCGCAGCTCGACCTTCAGGTCCTTGCCCGCGACGGCGGCGACGAGGCGCAGGGTACCCACGGGGGCGGTTGTACGCCGGCCCACCGCGGCGGAGCAACTGGCCGGCACCGCATCGGCCGCCGGCGCCGTCGGCAGCGCCCTACCCGGCATGGGCGTGGTAGCGCTCGCGCAGCGCCGCGTACGAGTACCCCGCCGGGTCGCGCTCGTCGCACGCCAGCTTGCCGCCCACCAGGATCGCGACGTGATCGGTGACCCCGGCGATGGCCTCGAGGTCGTGGGTCACGCACACGACGATCGCGCCGTCGGCCTTGGCCTGCCCCAGCCGCGCGCCCAGCGCGAGCGCGCCGCCGCGATCGAGGCCGGTGAACGGCTCGTCGAGCAACAGCAGCGACGGCCGGGCCAGGAGCGCGCGGGCCAGCGCCAGCCGCTGCACCATGCCGCGCGAGTAGGTGCGCACCGCCCGGTCGCGGGCCCGGCCGTCGAGCCCGACCTCGTCGAGCAGCGTCCGCGCCCGCGCCGCGCCGTCGGCCACCCCGTACAGCGTCGCGAAGAACTCGAGGTTCTCGACCGCGGTCAGCTCGCCGTAGCACAGCGAGCTGTGGGCCAGGAGGCCGATGTCGGCCCGCAGCCGGTCGTCGAGCTTGCGCCGGCGATCGCCCTCGAGGTAGCCGACCGTGCCAGCGGTGGCCCGCACCAGCGTCGACAGGATGCCGAGCAGCGTCGACTTGCCGGCGCCGTTGGGGCCGAGCAGCGCGCACACCGACCCGGCGGTGAGCGTCAGCTCGACCGCCGCCAGCGCGCGGTGATCGCCGTAGCGCTTGCTGACCTTCTCGACGACGATCGACGAGAGCATCCGCTACTTCGGCTGCTGGCGGTACAGCGTCTCGAGCTGGGTCATCAGCTCGGCCTTGCGCGCCGGGTTCTCGCCGCTGGCCTCGAGCGCGGCCAGCTCGTCGAGCAGCGCGTCGAAGCGCGCGGTGGGCAGCGTGCCCGGCTTGGGCCGCACCAGCGCGAACACCGTGCCCAGCGTCAGGAGCAGCAGCACCAGGCCGCCGGCCAGCCGGCGGCCGTAGGTCCGCCACCACGCCTCGTGGGGCAGGTCGTGGATCTCGAACTGCATCGTCTTGCCGGGCAGGATCGTGATCGGCGACAGCACCATCCAGCCGCCGCGCTCGTCGGTGGCCTCCTCGACCTTGAACTTCACGCCGTCGGGCAGCACCACGTTGGCGTTGCCGGCCTTCTTGATCTCGATGCCACTCTCGAAGGTGCCCAGCGGCAGCGGCATCGACCACCGGACGGTGCCCCCGTCGACCTTGAGCGAGAAGCCGGCGACGAACTGCATGCCGCCCGGCGGGATCGGCCGCCGGATCACGAAGCCCTTGGCCGGGTCGACGCCGACCATGGCCTGGAACTCGTCGCGCACGATCGCGCCCTGGAAGCCGTCGGGCAGCGGGATGACCAGGTCGTCGGGCCGCGCGTCGGTGCCGGCCAGGTACGGCGCCCACGACGCGTTGCGGACGCCGAAGCTGCCACGCACGCCCAGGTACACGTCGTCGAGGAAGCTGGTCAGGCTCCACTGGAACATGATGCGCGGCATCACCAGCACGGTGATCGCGGCGCCGCGGTCGGGGCCGAGCTGGAACGGCGCCGACAGGTAGACCTGGTTGTGCATCACCGCGCGCACCGCGTAGGCGTGCTCGCCGCCGGTGGGCACGCCGGTGAACGCCGCGCCGGCCTCGCCGCGCACCAGCCAGGCGACGTCGACCGTCGAGCGCGCGCCGACGCCGGTGGTGGTGAGCGTGGTCGTGCCGGCGGCGTCGCCGTCGATCGCCACCCGCAGCTCGAACGCGCCGGCCGGCACGCCGGTGAAGGTGGCGACGCCGTTGTCGACCTGCCCCACCAGCTCGGCCTCGGTCGGCGTCGCGCCGACCTTGCGCAGCGTGACGGCGCGGCGGTCAGCGGCGCGCCCTCGTGGGTCAGCGTCACCACCAGCGCGCCCTTGGTCAGCGCCGGATCGGCGGTGACCGGCGTCGCCTGCAGCTTGATCGAGTCGAGGTCGACCAGCGGCCGGCCCAGGCCGGCCTTGCCGACCGGCGCGCCGGTGAGCAGGTCGATCAGCTCGGCGGTGGTGCCGTCCTCGGGCACGCCGGCGAACTGCACCCGCACCGAGCCGGCCGGGATGCCGGCCTTGGGCTGCTCGTCGAGGCGCGACAGGTCGTCGACCGGCGGGGCCTCGGCGGTGCGCTTCTCGCCCGAGAGGATCACGCGCACGCCGGCCATGCCGTCGAGCAAGACCGGCAGCGTGGTCAGCCGATCGAAGCCCGCCCCGCGCGGCAGGAGCGCCATCGCGAAGTACGTCGTGGCGCCGCGCCGATCGAGGCCGGTCCAGGTCACGCGGCCGGTGGCGTCGGTGCGGCCCAGCTGCGCGCTGATCTGCTGATCGTGGCGGTACGCGGCCAGCACCACCGGCAGGCCGGCCAGCCCGGCGATGTCGGCGAAGTCGTCGTAGCTCAGGCGCGCGGTGATGGTGTCGCCCTGGTCGCCCTGCTCGGGCGCGGCTGGCCGCTCATGCGGTGCGGGCCATCGGCGGGCCGCCGGCGGCGCCGCCGCCCATCATCGGCGCGTCGCCGGCCATCGGCTTGGTCGACAGCATCAGCCGGATGCCGCCGGACTGCGGCATCGGGAACTGGCTCGACTCGATCGGCTGGGCCTCGCCGGGGATGCTGGCCTTGACCAGCGTGCCCATCGCGATGTCGGTGAACTGGGCGCGGCCTCGGCGTCGGTGCGGGCGCGCTTCTCCTCGGGCGTGCCCTGGCCGTTGGGCGCGGCCAGGGTCAGCGTGATCTCGGCGCCGGTGACCGGCTGCGAGCGATCGCCGGCGATGATCCGCACCGTGAGGGTGCCGTCGCGCAGGCTGCTGTCGGGCAGCGGCTGGCCGATCGCCGCGGCGGGCTGCGCCGCGGCCGTCGGGATCGCGACCAGCGCGCAGGTCGCGGCACACATCGCGGCGATCAGCGCCGCGGACAGTCGGACGATCATGACGCCACCTCTTCGGACGAGCCCGCCGCGTCGGTCGCGCGCGCCTCGTCGATCACCGCCGCCGGGTCTCCACCAGCCGGCGCGGCGGCGGCGGCCTCGGGGGCCGGGGCCTCCACCGCGGGTTGCTCGGTCGCGGCCGCCGCCGGCGCGGCGGTGACGGTCGCCGCCGCCGCCTCGGGCGCCGGCTTGCCGTTGTCCTTGGTCGCCTTGCCCGCCTTGGCGGCCTTGGCCGCCTTGGCCTTGGCCTTGCCGGCCTGGCGATCGATCTGGGCCCGCGCCTTGAGCTCGGCGAGGACGCGGTCGCGCGGCGACAGCCCGGCCGCGTCGAGGTCGAGGGCCTTGATCACCTCGATGGCCCGCGCGCGGTAGGCGGTCAACAGCGCGGGTCGCGTCGGCGGCCGACAGCTTGCCGGTGTCGCGATCGAACTCGATCTCCTTGATCGCCCGCACCAGGCTCTTCTTCTCGCGCTTTCGAGCTCGGCGTGGGTCCACCGGCGGTGAACCAGTCCTCGGGCACTCCCGGGAGGAAGGCGTTGCCGGCGCGCACCAGCGCGTAGCCGGCGCCGACCACCGCGGTCCACGCCAGGCACAGCACGATCACCGACGGCGTCAGGTGCCAGCGGTGGGCGTGGGCGATGAACATCCAGCCGGGCGGCAGCAGCGCCGCCGCCACCAGCGGCGCGATCAGCGTCGACGCCCCCGCCGCCCGGGCGGGCGGCAGCGGACGCGGCGGCGGGGCCTCGGGGCGCGCCGGCTCACGCATCGTTGTCTCGCAGCTCGTCGTCGAGCCGATCGGCGTACTTCTCGTCGGCGGCGGTCACCCCCGGCGCGGCGGCGGCGGCCGCGGCCGCGGCCCGGCCGCGCTTGACGAAGCTCGCGGTGATCACGCCCAGCACCACCAGCCCGCCGACGATCGCCAGATACGGCACCAGCCAGGTCGACCTTGCCGCGCGGCGTGGGCCAGCACGTCCTCGCCGCCGTACTCCGCGGATGAACGCGTCGCGCACCGCCTTCTCGGCGGCCTCGGGGCCGCCCGGCTTGGTCAGGTCGAAGCCGGCCAGCTGGTCGAGCACCTTCTTGCGCTCGGTGGCCGCGAACCCGCACTTGCAGTCGAACAGCGTCTCGCGCTGGCAGCCGCCGCACATGCACACCAGCTGCTTCATCAGCTTCTCGGCGGTGGCCGAGTCGGGCCGGTGGCGGTGCGACCAGCCCGAGTCGTCGGCGGCTGGCCGCGGGCCCGGACCTCGGCGTCGGCGTGCTCGGCCGGCGGGCCGGCCTGCGCCACCCGCAGGGGCGGCTCGTCGTCGGCGCGCGCCGCTGCCACCATCGGCGCCAAGAGCGCGCCGACGATCAGCAGCAGGCCGGCGACGTCGGCGGCGCGGCCCAGCGCGCTCTTGGGCCGCCCCGACACCAGGTCGACCAGGCCCTGCGGGATGAGGCAGATGAACGTGCCGATCGCCAGGAACACGAAGCCGATCCACACCCAGTTCACCAGCGGGTTGACGTAGATGCGGAAGTTGGCGGTCTTGGTGTCGGTGTCGAAGCCGGTGAGCACGACGCAGACGTCCTCGCTCAGCCGCTCGTGGATCGCGACCTCGAGGTGGGGCTCCGGTGCCGCGGCGGTAGCTGTTGCGCGCCGGGTGCATCAGCTCGAGCTTCTCCTTGCCGCGCGACAAGGTGACGTGGGCGTAGGTCGCGATCTTGTTGTCGTCGGCGACCTGCTCGAGGGCCTCGTACTGGAAGGTAGCCGCGCACGGTGAACCGCGACGCGTCGACTGGCCGTTTTGGCCGCGGCCAGCCGGACCGCCGGCTTGGCGATCGTGCGGTCGACCACCGTGTCCCAGGTCTTGCCGGCGAAGCCGATGAACAAGACCGCGATCGCCAGGTGGACGACGTAGCCGCCGTACTTGCGGCGCTTGATCAGCACCAGCCCGACCAGCGAGGTGAACGGGTCTGGAGCCGGTCTGCTTGCGCGCGCGCCCAGGCCGCGGATGTACCCGGATGATGCTGCTGAACACGAAGCCGCACAGGCCGAACGTGAACAGCGGCACACGCAGCCGGAGCGCGTCGTCGAGCACTGGGTCAGCGCGCGGCTGGCGGGCACCAGCGCGCCGAGCAGCCCCATCGTCACGACCACGGCCGCGGTCGGCCAGCAGAACCGCACGATGAGCCGCTCGCCGGTGGTGCGGCGCCAGGCCAGCAGCGGCGCGGCGCCGCCGGCCAGGAACAGCAGCACCAGCCCCAGCGGCGTCATCCAGCAGGTTGAAGAACGCCGCGCCGATCGACCTGCGCTCACCGAACAGGGGCTCGGTGATGGTCGGGAGCATCGTCACGAACAGGACGAACACGGCGCACCGCCAGGAGGATCCAGTTGTTGAGGAGGAACGCGATCTCGCGCGACGCGAACGACCCGAACGCGCCGTTGCTGCGCAGCTTGCGGCAGCCGGTAGATGACGAGGCCGACCGACGATCAGGAAGAACAGCATGAAGACGATGAACTCGAGCGCGATCTGGTCGTCTCGCCGAAGGCGTGACCGACCGCACGACGCCCGAGCGGGTCATGAACGTGCCGAAGATGGTGAAGAAGAAGGTGAGGATGACCAGCACCAGGTTCCACGCTGACCATCCCGCGCTGCTCCTGGATCACGACCGCGTGCAGGAACGCCGTCATGGTGAACCACGGATGAACCCGGCGTTCTCGACCGGGTCCCACGCCCAGTAGCCGCCCCAGCCCAGCTCCTCGTACGCCCAGCGGCCGCCGAGGCGAGGCCGAAGGACAGGAGGAAGAAGCAGATTGGAAGGATCCAGGTCCGCACCGAGCTGAGCCAGAGGCATCGTCGACGCGGCCTGACGCCAGCGCGCCGATGGCGAACGCGAACGGGTGGCGGCGACGAAGCCGCGGGGATGCGGCGACGGCGGGTGGATGACCATCCAGCAGTTCTGGAGCAGCGGGTTGAGGCCCTGGCCGTTGGTCGGCGGGGTCGGTGAGGAACGTCGAGAACGGTCGTTGCCGAAGATGAGGAGGGTGATGAAGAACACCGCACCACTACGATCGCCGGCGACGACGAAGCCGATCATGTCGTCGGTGGCGGCGGACGTTGACCGTGACCGCGATCGTCGAGAACGCCGCAGCACGAACACCTGGTGAACAGGAGCGAGCCGTCGAGGGCGCCCCAGAACGCGGTGATCTTGTACGACGTCGACATCGACGTATCGCTGGTCGCCGCGACGTACTTGATCGTAGTCGTGGTGAGGAACGCGTGACCAGGAGCGCCGAGGTGATGGCGACGGTGGCGAAGAACCCGTACAGGTTGCATGACACCGAGGCGCCACCAGCCGCGGGTTCTGCGGGCGTTGCCGACGATGCCGGCTGCGGCGGGTCGCCGCGGACAGCACGAAGGACAGGTAGAGCGATCGTGCCGACCGCTGCGATTCGGCGACGATGGGAGCTCGTTCCACGAGGTCACTGCTTTCACGCTGTTCGAGAGTGAAACCACGGTGAAGGGGCTACGTGTCAGCGGGCCGCAGTTGAGTCGGCGGTCACTTCCTGCTCGAACATTCTTTGACAGCTGCGCGCCTCTGCACTTCGAGGGCACTTCGCCATCAGTTGCCTGCGTAGAGACACGGGCTTGGCGTCCTCCATCACCAGCTTGCCGTCAGCGACCAACTCGCCCTTGTCCCGGAAGGTGTCGAGCCTCAGTCCGGCAGTCCTGACCAGGATCGTATGCTTCGTGCTCCAGGACGAAGGTCCTGGCATTTCCTGGCCAACGATCTGTTCATCGATCGTACCGGCCTGACCCAGCCGTGGACCTTGATCTCCCTCCCCGCTACCGGGAGCGACGGCCACGGCCCACTCGTCCACCATCTTGCAGCGCCGGTGGACTCGATCGAGGAGGCCAGAAGAACCTGACGTCGCCCAGCGCGATCGCGGCGGTGAGAACGATCTGGCAATTGTGGTGTTGGTCATCGCTGGTCCGCCCGCAGCGGTGGTTAGCATGACACGGGCCAGGCTCGTACCGGCCGCCTGGTCTGTTGCCGCGCATGCTTCGCGTCTGGCCGGCAAGATCTCGCTGAGTTGGCGCGGTGGTAGGTCCCATCGAGATGTCTAACCGCCGATGACGACCATATGCTTCCTGACCGCCGGCTTCGTGCGCTGAACCGTGCCGCCGGCCGCTTGCGCCGCCGCGGGCGTAGGCGATGGCCCGGCGCAGGTCGTCGTCGCCGCCCTGCCGCAGCAGGTCGCGCAGGCTGATGGCGTCGCCGTGGCCGAGGCATGCGTGGAGGCGCCGTCCGCGGGTCACCGCACCCGGTCGCAGTCGTCGGAAGCGTCGGTCATCGCCGAGATGATCCCGACTCGCGGCGGGGTCGGCGGCCAGCGCCCAGTAGCGTGACGGGCCCGACCGCCCGGCGGTCGAGGTCGGCGGGCACCAGGGCCCCGAACGGCGGTCAGCGCGGCGCGGATCGTGGCCGCTGACAGCGCGGGTCGGCTGGGACAGCGCGCCGCTCGACAGCGGTATGGCCGATGAACCGCAGCGTCACGCCGCGGTCCCAGGCGAACCGGTACAGCGCCGCCAGCCTCGTCGTCACCCGCCCGGCCAGCGCCACCGCGTTGAGCTTGACTCGAGCCCGGCGGCGAGCGCGGCGTCGATGCCGGCGATCACCTGGCCAGATCGCCGCCGCTGGTGAGCCGGGCGAAGCGCGCGGCGTCGAGTGCGTCGATGAGACGATGTTGACGGCGTGCAGGCCGGCGGCGACCAGCGGGGCGGGCCAGCCGGCAGGCGGCGGCCCGGTGGTCATCACCAGCGCGCCGACCTGGGGCGCCAGCCGCGCGACCAGGTCGATGACGTGGCGCGGGACCGTCGGCCCGCCGCCGGTCAGGCGGACCTGCTCGCGTGCAGGCGCGCGCGGCGAACACCGCCACCACCCGCCTGATCTCCTCAGCTTTCGGAAGGTCGGCCCGGGCCCAGGGAGCGATGCGGTCGTCGGGCACGCAGTACGTGCAGGCGAAGTCCAGAAAGGGTCGGTCATCGACACCCGCAGGTAGCGCAGCGGGCGCCGCTGGGCGTCGAGCGCGGCGCCGTCGGCGCGGGGGCGCCGGGGACGCGAAGCCGGCGGGCACGGCGAGCGCGGGTCCGGCCACGACTTGCAGGCGGAGGCCCACGGGCCCCGGGATCACTTCCTGACGGCGCCGAACCCATGGCGGCACTTCTGCGGATGCCCGCGAGGCGTCGTGAGCGGCGCGGCGCGGGTTCCCGAAGGCGGGTGGTACTCCGACCCTGCCGGGGATCGCGGCGCGTCCGCTCCAGGATTTCCTTGACATTCCGGTCGGAAAAGCCGCGCATCACGGCCCCCAAAAAGAAAGAACTGGAGCGAACACACGGATGCAAGAGATGGACTACGGCGTCGGGGATCGAACACGAAGTCTCCGCCCTGTGCCCGCGCGCCACGGGCCTGGTCAACGCCGGCCTGGCAGCGTCCTCGCGGACTTCTGGGTGCTGCTCATCGCCAACGAAGAGCAGCGCTCCTGACCGCTGACGCCGACGGCCGAGCCGATGATGGCGCGGTCGAGCGAGACGCTGATTCACCTGCTCGACTTCAAGACGGTCGTGAAGGCCCGCCAGTCGTGACCGAGCTCGGCATCGAGGGCGCCGATCCCGTATGGTCGTCCGCGGCAACCGCGATGAGGTGGTTCACAGCATCGCCCAGCCGCTGGCGCGAAGTCGGTCATCGTCGACTACGAGGTCATGTGCCAGGCCTACGCGGCGATCTTTGCTTGTTCTGAAACTCCAGAGGGTTCTTCGCAACGACCCTCCATACCCCAGAGGAGGCCTCGCGGTCGACTTTCCCGGCATTCGCCGGGCCCCACCGAAACGGCCCAGAGCGTCGCCACGACGATCTGGTGAGACGCGCGGCCGAGACGGCCCGGTGCCTGAACACGCGGCAGGCCTGGTGCCAGGCGATCGGTCGCGCAAGGCGGAGGGGAGATCGCGTGGCCCTTCAGAAGCCGGACCATTGATCACATCTCGGAATTTTGGCCCAAGGCCGTGGATTTGCTCGAGGTGCAGAATAGCCAGCTTGCGTGGGCCACGTCGACGTTTGGTGATGCAGCGCTCGGCGACGCGCGACGGACCGCGCGGTTGGTCGAGATAGCCGCGGGCGTGAGCGAGCGCCCCAACGGCCGCGTGACCCAGGTCTTCGAAGGCGCCGAACGCGAGGCGGCGTATCGGTTGCTTGAGAACCGCGCCGTCGTCGCAGACGAAGTGCAGCAGGCGGCGTTTCGCGCGGGCGCGCGCAGCGCCGCGGCGTTCAACATCGTGTTCGTCCCGGTCGACCAGAGCGCGCTGGGGCTGACGGATCGCGCCGGCACGCACTTCGGGCCGCTGTCGACGCGCAACACCGGCGTGAGTGGCTTACAGGCGGTGTCGGCGCTGCTCGTGAGTCCCGAGGGCGTGCCGGTCGGACTGGGTGCGCAGGCGATCTGGACGCGGTCGTGGTCGCAGCGCGCGCAACCCCACAACGCGCGGCCGCCCGTCGAAGAGACCGAGTTGCAGCGCTGGATCGACGTGTTGACGATGAGTGCGGAGACCCTGGCGGCGCTCGCGCCGGCGACGTTGCCGTGGTTCCAACTCGACCGCGGCGGTGACGCGACGCCGGTGTTGCGCCACCTCGCACGCCTCGACGTGGCCTACACGGTGCGTGCGTCGTCGAACCGGCGGGTCGCAACCGACACCGGGACGCGCAGCCTCAACGAGGTCCTGGGCGCGAGCCGGTGGCTGGGTGCGTATACGCTGCGCGTTCCCGCGACGCGCGACCGCGCTGCGCGCACGGCGCTCGTCGACGTTCGGGCCTGTGTGGTCAAGCTGATCGTGCCCCTCGGGCGATCGGGCATGGGCCCGTTCGAGCAGTTCGCGGTGACCGCGCTCGAGGCGCGCGAGCGGCATCAACCCGACGGTGCCGAGCCGATCCACTGGCGCCTGTTGACCAACCGGTCGGTCGTCACGATGGCCGCGGCCCACGACGTCATCGTCGGCTACACGATGCGGTGGCGCGTCGAGGAGTTCCACCTGGCCTGGAAGTCGGGCGCGTGCGGCATCGAGGACTCGCTGCTCCGCAGCGTCGCGGCGTTCACCAAGTGGGCTACCGTCTTGGCCACCGTGGCCATCCGGGCTGAACACCTCAAGCAGCTATCGCGCACA
Organism: Myxococcales bacterium; assembly: GCA_016707895.1. Taxonomy (GTDB): domain Bacteria; phylum Myxococcota_A; class Polyangia; order Haliangiales; family Haliangiaceae; genus UBA2376. The sequence goes on from JADJGV010000015.1 coordinate 67,535, forward strand.
ACCCCTGAACTGCCAGCGGCGACCGAGTTCTCGCGCGACGAGATCGACGCCGTCATCCTCCTCCGGAAGCCCAAGGGCGTCACCGTCGGTGCCGACGCGACCGTCGCCAACTGGTCTACTGGATCGCCGACATCGGCGGCTACACGGCAAATCCTCGGGCGGACCACCAGGCGTCCGCATCATCACGCGCGGGCTTGAGCGCGTCGCGGCCGCCGCCGCTGCCGTCACCGCCCTCCGTCACGGCGCCGGGGACTTGTAGCCAATGGTCAGGTCTCGGGTGGGGGGCTCGATCCCGGCGTTGCCCGACGTCCCCGGCGAGCCTTGGAGGGTCACGTAGCGCGGCGAGCCCCCTACCTCCACCTGGGCGTGGCGACACGCCCTCCGAAACCTGAAACTCAGGTGCTGACCACCTCGTCGCGGAGGTAGTCGCGCTTCTTGCCCGCGACGCCGCAGGCGATCCGCGCGGCGTGCCACCCGACCGCCAGCTCGCCGTCGAGGCCGAGGGCCGGCAGCACCTGGGGCGAGGCCAGCGTCAGGTGCTTGACCCCGGTGGCGTACGGCACGCCGGCCAGCCCGCCGCCGCCCTCGAGGTTGCCCTGCCACCGCGGCGGCAGCGGCGCCGGGCCGCCGCGGGGCGGGTCGTAGCCGCCGCGGCCGCCGGGCACGACCGGGGCGATCCCGTCGTACGGCGAGTGCATGACGATCAGGTGCTGGTGCGCGAACGGCACGATCTCCTCGACCCGCGCCAGCAGCCGGGCGCGGAACGCCGCCAGCGCGGCCAGGTCGGGCGGCTCGTCGGAGGCGCCGCGGGGGATCAGCGCGGTGACGTTGAGGATCACCCGGCCCTGATCGTCGGGCTCGGCGGCGTGGATCGCGAACGCGTTGTCGCCGTCGAGCGGCGCCGCCGGATCGACCACGCCCAGCACCACCGGGGCCATGCCCTCGGGCACCGCGGCGGCGTCGATCACCAGGTTGATGGCGTAGCTCCAGCCGGCCAGCGCGGCGCCGCCGGCCAGCTCGACCAGGCGCTTGGGCGGCTTCTTGCCGAACAGCGGCACCAGGTCGGCGACCGGCAGCGCCGAGACCACCTGGCCGGCGCCAAGCTCCTCGCCGGTGTCGAGCTTGACCGCGTTGAGCTTGGTCCACCCCGACACCAGCTCGGCCGCCACGCCGCCGCGCAGCTCGCCGCCGGCGGCGGTCAGCTTCTCGCGCAGGAGCTCGCGCAGGCCGGTGCCGTCGCCGCGCAGCTCGGGGGCGCCGGCGCGCCACAGCTCGAGGGCACGGGCCATCGCCAGCGGCGGCGGGGCCAGCGCGGCGCCGCCGACCACCGCGGGCAGGGCGGTCAGCGCGGCCAAGGGCGGTGACTCGGCCAGAGCCTGCCACCACGCGGCGGCGGCCTCGCTGGCGCGGGCCGCCTGCTTGACCGCGTCGCGGCGCTCGAAGAAGCCGACGCCCGGGAACGCGTCGTCGCCGGTGAGCAGCGCGTCGCCGGCGCGGGCCACCTCGGCGGCCTGGTCCCACGCCGCCAGCGCGCGCTCGGCGTGATCGGGCAGCTCGCGCACCAGCTCCTTGGCCTGGCCGGCGGCGTCGGCCAGCAGATCGATGCGGGCGTCGGGGCCGACGACCTGCGCGGTGATCCGGGCCTCGCGCACCTTGCGCTTGAGGGCGTGATCGAGGCCGAGCTCGCGCACCACGCGGGCCGCGGCGCCGGCGCCGCGCCCCGGCAGCACCGCCAGCGCGGTCGGCAGCTTGAGCGGGCCCAGCGGGTAGCGATCGGGGCGGGCCTCGTCGGTGAGCACCAGCGTCCGCATGCCGCGCCGGGCGCACAGTGCCGCGCAGACCAGCCCGGCGGTGGCGTCGCCCAGGACGATCAGCTCATAGGAGTTGGTCGGCACCTGGCCCTCCCGGCGCGACGGTGACCACCCGGCCGGCGACCGCGACCCGCCCGGCAGCGCCTGCACCACCGCCGGCAGGAGCCGGTGCTCCTCGGCCTGGATGCGGTGGTGCAGCGCGGCGGCGTCATCGTCGGCGCGGATCGCCACCGCGCGCTGCGCGATGATCGGGCCGGTGTCGACGCCGCTGTCGACGAAGTGCACGGTGACGCCGGTGACCTTGGCGCCGTGGGCCAGCGCCTGCGCGGGCGCGTCGACGCCGGGGAACGCCGGGCACAGCGCCGGGTGGGTGTTGACGATGCGCAGCGGGAAGCGCTCGATGAACGCCGCGGTCAGCACCCGCATGAAGCCGGCCAGCACCACCGCCTCGACGTCGTGGCGCGCCAGCTCGGCGAGCAGCGCCCGCTCGAACCCGGCGCGATCGGCGAACGCCTTGTGGTCGATCGTCACCGCCGGCTTGCCGGCGGCGGCGGCGCGATCGAGGGCGGGGGCGCCGGGGCGGTTCGAGATCACCACCGCGATGGTCGCCGGCGCCAGCGCCCCGGCGGCCTCGGCGGCGAGCAGGGCCCCGAGGTTGGTGCCGCGGCCCGACACCAGCACCCCGACCTTCATGCGTGGTCCCCGACGAAGCGGGTGGGCTCCCCGCCGGCGCGCGGCACCAGGCGGCCGATCGTCCGGCCCCGCCACGGCGCCAGCGCCGCCAGGGCCGCGTCGGCGCTGGCCTCGGGCACGACGATGGTCATGCCGACGCCGAGGTTGAACGTCCGGCGCAGCTCCGGGGTGGCGACGCCGGCCGAGGCGATCAGCCGCATCACGCCCGGCACCTCCCAGGTCGCGGGATCGAGCTCGATGGCCAGCGCGTCGTCGGCGAAGATCCGCGGCGGGTTCTCGACCAGGCCGCCGCCGGTGATGTGGGCCGCGGCCTTCCACGGCAGCGCGGCGATGGCGCGGAACGCCGGGGTGTAGATGATCGTCGGCGTGAGCAGCGCGTCGGCGACGGTGGCGCCGCCCAGCTCGGCCGGCGTGGCGTCCCCAGGCCAGGCCCAGCACCTCGAGCACCACCTTGCGCGCCAGCGAGTGGCCGTTGGAGTGCAGGCCGCTCGACGGCAGGCCGATGATCACGTCGCCGGCGACCAGGTCGGCGCGCGGGCGGATCTCGCTCTTGTCGACGACGCCGACGCAGAACCCGGCCAGGTCGTAGTCGTCCTTGGCGTACAGCCCCGGCAGCTCGGCGGTCTCGCCGCCGACCAGCGCGCAGCCGGCCTGCCGGCAGCCCTCGGCGATGCCGGCGATGACCCGGCTGGCGACCTCGACGTCGAGCTTGCCGGCGGCGAAGTAGTCCAGGAAGAACAGCGGATCGGCGCCGGTGACCAGCACGTCGTTGACGCACATCGCGACCAGGTCGATGCCGACCGTGTCTGGCGGCCGGTGGCCAGCGCGGTCTTGAGCTTGGTGCCGACGCCGTCGGTGCCCGACACCAGGATCGGCTCGCGCAGCCCGGTCGGGATCCGGCACAGCGCGGCGAAGCCGCCGATGCCCCCGAGCACTTCCGGCCGCATGGTCGAGCGCGCCAGCGGCCGGATGCGGTCGATCAGCGCGTTGCCGGCGTCGATGTCGACGCCCGCGTCCTTGTAGGTGATCGCCATCGGGTGCGGATGTCGCACAAATCGGGCGGTCGGCATAGCGGTCAAGCCCCGGAAGCGTCGCGCTGGTTTTGACACCGCGGCGGCGCCGCCGCATGCTGGCGGGGTGACCCGCGCGCGCACGGACGTCGTGATCCCGGCCCGTGACGCCGAGCGCGATCTGCCGACGACGCTGGACCGGGCCTTCCTGCGCGAGCTGCGGTCGTTGATCGTCGTCGATCGCGGCTCGACCGATGGTACCGCCGGGGTGGCCCGCGATCTGGGCGCGGTGGTGCTGCGCGAGGCCGGCGGCGGCTACGGCGCGGCGTGCCTGCGCGCGCTGGCGCACTTCGCCGAGCAGCCCGAGGATCCCGACGTCGTGGTGTTCGCGCCGCCGACCGCGCGCCTCGACGTCCAGCAGCTGCGCCGCCTGCTGGCGCCCATCGACAGCGGCGAGGCCGAGCTGACCATCGGCGGCGCGCCGGCCGCCCGGCTGCGCGACCGCGCGGTCGGCCGGTTGATCGACGCGGTCTACGGCCACCGCTTCGGCCGCCCCGGCCCGATCCGCGCGATCCGCTACCCGGCGCTGGTGGCGCTGGGCATGAGCGATCGCGGCGACGGCTGGGACGTCGAGATGCTGGTGCGCGCGCTGCGGCTCGGGGTCGGCATCGTCGAGGTCGACCTCGGCACGTCGGTCGATCCCCGACCGACCGGCGGCGTCAAGGCCGCGTGCGCGGCGGGCGGCCGATCGCTGTTCCACATCCTGCGCCACGCCACCGTGCGATGATGGAGACGGGAGAGTCGACGTGTCCGAGAACCTGATCGAGCGCTTCGCCCGCGACTACGCCAGCGGCTGCGTCCTGTTCCGCGAGGGGCGACCCCGGCGACTTCGTACGTGATCCAGGCCGGCACCGTCGAGATCCGTCGCCGGGTCGGCGACAGCGAGCGCGTGCTGGCGGTGCTGCCGCCGGGCGAGTTCTTCGGCGAGATGGCGCTGATCAACGCCCGGCCGCGCTCGGCCACCGCGGTCGTCCGCGACGACGCCCGGCTGCTGGTCATCGAGTCGCGGACCTTCGAGGCGATGCTGCGCGGCCGGTCGAGATCGCGGTGCGGATGATCAGACCCTGGCCGGTCGCCTCGAGCGCGCCAACCAGCAGGTCGAGCTGTTGCTCTTGCCCAACGCCAACCACCGCGTGCAGTGCCTGCGGCAGATGTCGGAGCAGCAGCTCGAGGCCACCGGCGGCGGCCAGGACCACGCGGTCCACCTGCCGATCCAGGTCGACGAGCTGGCCCAGCGGGTGGCGCTGACCACGCCCGAGGTCGCCGAGATCCTCAACCGGCTCCACGCCGCCCAGCTCGTCACCACCGCGTCCGACTACGGCATCGAGGGCGAGGGCCTCGTCATCCCCGAGGTCGGCCGCCTGCTCGACTTCCTCGAGTTCCTCGAGCTGCGCGACCGCTTCCCGGGCGCGTGACTCCAACCACGCTCCAGCTCGCTGGGGCTGGGCCGTTTCGGGTGGGGGCCCCGGCGCATGCCGGGGGAGGGTCTTTTCGAAAGACCCTGTCTGACAGCACGAGCGGCCGCCTACGCGGCAGCGACGCCGTCGCGGATCTCGCACACCTTGCGCACGAGGCGCGCCAGCTCGTCGTTCTTGCCGTACACGACGGTCTCGAGCTCCGGCGCCAGCTGCGACAGCTGCTGGGTGAGCGCCGTCGAGCTGGTGCCGGTCAGGAGCGTCGGGATCACGGCTGCGATGAACGAGCCCTCCCAGATCTCACGGACGGCGGCGGCGGCCGACGCTGCGTTCACGACCTTGAACCCCTCGGCCTCGAGCGCCCGACCGATCTCTTCGCGCTCGCTCTCGATTTCGTTGATGATCAGGACGGAAGACGCGGTCATCGCAAACCTCACGAGAACGGTACTGGGCGAGCCGGAGACGGTGCGAAATCGCCCGTTAACTAGCAGACTCGGGGGGATTCCGCGAGGTCGTTTCCGACCGAACCTGCGGGAATTGGCAAAAATCCGAGGAACTCCGAGATCCTATCCGGATGGGGCGGGGCGGGGGCCGCCGATCTCGCGGTCCCGAGGCGCCAGACCCGCCCGCCGCTTGCGGCCTGACGCCGGTTTGGGTATTCACGGCCTCCCATGGCCTGGTGGTCTCGCACGGGCGGCCTCGAAGCCGAGCCCAAGAAGTCGGTCCCCAAGGGGATCTGGATCAAGTGCGAGAAGTGCACGGCGACGCTCTACGAGAGCGACCTCATCGCCAACCTGCGGGTGTGCACCTCGTGCGGACACCACCTGCGGATGCCGACCGACGAGCGCATCGGTATGATCCTCGACAGCGAGTGGACCGAGCACGACACCGCGCTCGAGAGCTCGGACCCGCTGGGCTTCAGGTCGACGGCAGAAGTACACCGACCAGATCCGCTCGGCGACCAAGAAGACCGGCGACGGCGACGCCTACCGCGCCGGCACCGGCACGATCGGCGGCATCCCCGTCGAGGCCGGGTTCTTCGTGTTCGAGTTCATGGGCGGCTCGATGGGCTCGGTGGTCGGCGAGAAGATCACCCGGCAGTTCGAGCGCGCGCTCGCCCACCGGCGCCCGGCGGTGCTGTTCTCCGCGTCGGGCGGCGCCCGCACGCAGAGGGCGTGCTGTCGCTGATGCAGATGGCCAAGACCTCGGCGGCGCGGTCGCGCATGCGCGAGGCCCGGGTGCCGTACATCGCGGTGCTGCTCCACCCGACCACCGGCGGCGTGGCCGCGTCGATCGCGATGCTGGGCGACATCACGCTGGCCGAGCCCGACGCGCTGATCGGGTTCGCCGGCCCCCGCGTCATCGAGCAGACCATCCGCCAGCAGCTGCCGCCGGGCTTCCAGCGCTCGGAGTTCTTGCTCGAGCACGGCATGGTCGATCAGGTGGTGCCGCGGCTCGAGCTCAAGGCCGCGCTGGTGCGCGCGCTGCGCTGGTTCACGCACACGCCGAGCCCCGACGCCGGCGACACCGTCGACGACAGCGAGCTGTCCGCCGCGCATCGTGACGACGACCTACCCTGAGCTGCTGGCGCGGCTGTTCGCCGCCCGCAAGGCCGGCGTGGTGTTCGGCCTCGAGCGGGTGGCGGCGGTGCTGGCCGCGCTCGGGCACCCCGAGCGGCGCCTGGGCACGGTGGTCCACATCGGCGGGACCAACGGCAAGGGCTCGACGGCGGCGATGGTGGCGGCGGTGGCGCGGGCCGCCGGCGCCCGGGTCGGCCTGTACACCTCGCCGCACCTGGCCAGCCTGCGCGAGCGCTTCACCGTCGACGGCGCGCTGCCCGACGAGGCCGCGGTGGTGGCGGCCCACGCCCGGGTGGCGGCGGCCGGCGGCGACGCGCTGACGTTCTTCGAGCAGGTCACCGCGCTCGGCGTGCTGCTGATCGCCGACGCCGCCCCCGACGTCACCGTGCTCGAGGTCGGGCTGGGCGGCCGGCTCGACGCCACCAACGCCATCGGCGCGCCGATCGCGGCGGTGACCGGCGTCGCGCTCGATCACCAGGAGTTCCTGGGCGCGACGCTGACCGCGATCGCCGGCGAGAAGGCCGGCATCTGGAAGCCGGGGCAGGCGGCGGTGATCGGCGCCGCCGGCGACCCCGCGGCGGTCCCGGTGCTGGTCGCGGCGGCCGAGGCCGCGGGCGTCGGCAGCCTGCGGGTGCTGGGGGCCGCCGACGTGGCCGCGGCGCCCGCCACGGCGCTGGCCGGCGCGCACCAGCGGACCAACGCCGCGTGCGCCGACGCGCTGGTCGACGCGCTGGTGGCGGCCGGCGCGATCGCGGCGCCGCCCGACGTGCGGGCGGCCGGCTACGCGGCGGCGGTGCACCCCGGCCGGCTCGAGCAGGTGGCCCGCGGCCCGGCGGTGATCCTCGACGGCGCCCACAACCCCGACGGCGCCGCCGCGCTGGCCCGGGCCATCGCCGCCCGGCCCGAGCGGCCGCGGGCGCTGGTGCTGGCGGTCAGCGCCGACAAGGACGTCGACGCGATCGTCGCGCCGCTGGCCGCGGTGGTCGACGTGATCGTCGCCAGCCAGTACGGCCAGGCGCGCTCGCTGGCGGCGCCGGCGCTGGCCGCGCGCTGTCGGGTCCACGGCGGGCTGGTCGAGTGCGTCGACGACCTGGCGGCTGCGGTGGACCACGCCCGGGACGCGGTCGGCATGGGCGGCTGCGTGATCGTCGCCGGCTCGCTGTTCGCGGTGGGCGAGGTGCGGCCGCGCTTCCGGCCGATGGCCGTGGATCCGCTGGCGGTCAGCGACCCCGCGCACCGGCCGTGACCGCAAAGTTTGCCCGCGCCGCCGCGCGCTCGTAGGATCCCCCCATGCGTCGCATCGCCACCGTGGCCGCCGCCGTCGTGTCGCTCTCGATCGGCGTCGCCGGGGCCGGGCCCGGCGACGACGGCACCCACCACGAGGAGGGACAGTACGGCGGGGTCAACCCGACCGGCACGCCGTCCCCTGACGCCAAGCTGACCCGGCCGCCGGCCCACACGCTGGGCTGGATCGGCTTCGCCGCCAACGACGGCGCCGGCGAGGTGTTCTTCCAGGCCGCGCAGCCGTTCCAGCTGACCCAGCGCGTCGAGGGCGGGGCGGTGATCGTCACGCTCGACGGCCTCACCAAGCTGACCCGGAACGTGCGGCGGCCGCTCGACACCCGCTTCTTCGACGCGCCGATCGATCGCATCACCGCCAAGGCCGTGAAGAAGGCGCGCGCCCGCAAGGGCCACCCCGGCCACCCCGCCGGCGTCGAGGTCCGCATCGCGTTCCGCGCCGGCACGCCGGTCAGCGAGGGCGTCGTGCGCACCGCGACCGAGAAGGACGGGCTGTACTACGCGTACCTCACGTTCGCTGCGGCCGCGCCGACGCCCGAGCCAGCGGCCAGCGGCGACTGAGCCGCGCGCGGGGGCGCGGCGTCTCGCGTCGTGGGGGGAGGCTCGATCCCGACGAGCCCTTGTCAGTGTTTCGGTCGAGCACCGGTCGACGCGCCGGGCGTCTCGCGTCCTGGGGGGAAGCTCGGCGGGGGCATGACCCCGCCGAGGGGGGGCTCGGCGACGAGCCCCCTGAAACTCAGAGCTTGTCAGTGTTTCGGTCGAGCACCGGTCGACGCGCCGGGAGTCTCGCGTCCTGGTGGGAGGCTCGGCGGGGACCTGGCCCCGCCGAGGGAGGTGCGGCGACGCACCTCCTGCAACTCAGATCGCCAGGCCGGGGGCGGGGAACCGCCGCGTCACCTCGACCACCTCGCCGCGGACCCGCGCCAGCACCGCGGCGTCGGTCGGCGCCTGCGCGACCTGATCGATCCAGCCGGCGATCTGCGCCATCTCGGCCGTGCCCATGCCGCGGCTGGTGACCGCCGAGGTGCCGAGCCGGATGCCCGACGGATCGAACGGCTTGCGCGGGTCGAACGGCACGGTGTTGTAGTTGCAGACCAGGCCGGCCACGTCGAGCGCCTTGGCCAGCGGCTTACCGGCGACGCCCTTGCTGGTCACGTCGACCAGCACCAGGTGGTTGTCGGTGCCGCCGGTGATCACCGCGAAGCCGCGCTCGACCAGGCCGGCCGCCAGCGCCTGCGCGTTGGCGATGATCTGCGCGGCGTAGGCCTTGAACTCCGGCGTCGCGGCCTCGCGCAGCGCGACCGCGAGCCCGGCGGTGGTGTGGTTGTGCGGGCCGCCCTGCAGGCCGGGGAACACCGCGCGGTCGATGGCCTTGGCGTGGCCCTCCTTGCACAGCAAGAGGCCGCCGCGCGGGCCGCGCAGCGTCTTGTGGGTCGTCGACGACACCACGTCGGCGTGGGCCACCGGCGACGGGTGCACGCCGGCCGCGACCAGGCCGGCGATGTGGGCGATGTCGGCGACGAAGATCGCGCCGACCTCGCGGGCGATCTCGGCGTAGGCCGCGAAGTCGATCGTGCGCGGGATGGCGGTGCCGCCGGCGAACATCAGCCGCGGCCGCTCCTTGAGCGCCAGCGCGCGGACCTCGTCGAGATCGATCCGGTGGGTGTCCTTGCGCACGCCGTACTGCACCGCGCGGAAGAACATGCCGCTGATCGACACGTTCCAGCCGTGGGTCAGGTGGCCGCCGGCCGGCAGGCCCAGGCCCATCACCGTGTCGCCGGGCTTGCAGAACGCCAGGTAGACCGCCAGGTTCGCCGGCGAGCCCGAGTAGGGCTGGACGTTGGCGTGGTCGGCGCCGAACAGCGCCTTGGCGCGGTCGATGCACAGCTGCTCGATGCGATCGATGTTCTGCTGGCCCTCGTAGTAGCGCTTGGTCGGGTAGCCCTCGGAGTACTTGTTGGTCAGCACCGAGCCGGTCGCCGCCAGCACCGCGGCCGAGACGTAGTTCTCCGACGCGATCAGCCGGATGGTGTCGCGCTGGAGGTCCTCTTCGGCGGCCAGCAGATCGGCCAGCTCGGGATCGACGGGGCGGACGGTGGAGACGGCGTGGGACATGGCGGGCGCAATCTACCCGCTCACCACGCGAGATCCCATAGCTCCTTGCGGGCGCGTTCGACGAACCCGGCTCGGTGGTGCAGCGCCAGCGACGCGGCGTTGGTGCTGGCGATGACCGCGCGGACCTCGGGCAGGCCCTCGGCGGCGGCGACCGCCAGCACGTCGGCCACGATGGCCCGGCCCAGGCCGCGGCCGCGCCACGCGGGATCGACCCCGACCGCGTCGATGACGCCGTGATCGGGCTCGCGGACGCCGAGCATGAAGCCGACGCAGCGCCCGTCGGCGGCGTGCCACGACGAGGTCGCGGCCGGCCACGCGGTGGGGCTGGCGAGGCCGGCGTCGAAGTCGGCCCGGGTCACCGGCGAGGTGTTGGGGATCTCGGCGAACGCCAGGTTCTGCAGCGCGTGCGCCCCGGCGCGATCCAGGTCGGCGCCGCGGCGGACCGCGGCCGGCGGCGGGCCCACCGCGAGCGGCGGCGTCGGCGCTCGGCCCAGGTAGGCGAAGTCGATCGAGCGCTGGTAGCCGCGGGCGATCACCGCGGCCCGCTTGTGCGGCTCGATCGCGCGCGTGCTGACCCGGGCGCGCCCGATGCCGGGCCCGCGGCCGGGCCGCCACCACCGCGTCGAGCAGCGCGCCGGCGGCGGCCGCGTCGTCGGCGGCCAGCGGCCACACGTACAGCCAGGGCGGGGCCTGCACGAACCCGCCGACGCCGACCACCGCGCCGCCGCGCTCGGCGACGACGACGTGGCGGCCGCCGCCCAGCGCGTCCTTGGTCAGCTCGGCCCGCGCGACCTCGGCGGTCCACGCCGGATCGGGCGCGAAGTAGCGCGCCGACAGCGCCGCCACCGCGGGTGCGTCGGCGAGGGCGAACGGACGCAGCGCGAGATCGTCAGCCACCGCGCGACTGTACCCGAGCGACCCGCGCGGGCGGGCGCGCGGCGTGACGGCGGCGCGGCGCCGGTGTAAACCTGCGGCTTCATGTACTACCCGTCCGAGGACGAGTTCGTGCGCGCCGCCGAGAGCGCGAACCTGATCCCGGTGTACCGCGAGCTGTGCGCCGACAGCGACACGCCGGTGTCGGCGTACGCGGCGCTGGGCGGCGGCGCCTACAGCTTCTTGCTCGAGTCGGTGGTCGGCGGCGCGACGTGGGCGGCGTACTCGTTCGTCGGGGTCGCGCCGCGCGCGGTGCTGACCGTGCGCGAGGGCACGGCCGCGGTGACGTGGTTCGACGTCGACGGCGGCGGGCCGCCCAAGACCGCGGCGTGGCCGGCCAGCGATCCGGCCGAGGCGCTGGCCGAGGTGCTGGGCGAGTTCCGGCCCGGGCCGGCGCCGGGGCTGCCGCGGTTCTGGGGCGGCGCGGTCGGGTGGATCGCCTACGACTGCGTGCGCGCCTTCGAGGACCTGCCGGCCCGGGCCAAGCCCGGCGTCGCGGTGCCGACCCTGTGCATGGCGATCACCGACACCGTGGTGATCTTCGACAACCTGCGGCAGACGCTCAAGGTGGTAGCGACGCCGTACGTCGGGCGGCCCGAGCGCGCCGCCGCCGCCTACGCCCGGGCCTGCGCTCGCATCGACGCGATCGTCGCGCGGCTGCGGGGACCGCGGCCGGCGCTCAAGGCGCTGGCGCCGCTGCCGCCCGGCGCGCCGGTGCCGCCGGCGCGGTCGGCGTTCGGCCAGGCCGAGTTCGAGGGCGCGATCGATCGGATCAAGGACTACGTGCTGGCCGGCGACGCCTTCCAGGTGGTGCTGTCGCAGCGCCTCGACGTGCCGCGCGGCGACGTCGACCCGCTCGACGTCTACCGCTCGCTGCGGGTGATCAACCCGTCGCCGTACATGTTCCACCTGAACTACCCCGAGGCCACGGTCACCGGCGCGTCGCCCGAGACGCTGGTGCGGCTCGAGGACGGCCTGGTCGAGCTGCGGCCGATCGCCGGCACCCGGCCGCGCGGCGCCACCCGCGACGAGGACGCGGCGCTGGCCGCCGAGCTGGCCGCCGATCCCAAGGAGCGCGCCGAGCACCTGATGCTGATCGATCTGGGCCGCAACGACGTCGGCCGGGTGTCGGCCACCGGCTCGGTACGGGTCACCGAGCAGATGGTGATCGAGCGCTACTCGCACGTCATGCACCTGGTCAGCCACGTCGAGGGCGCGCTGGCCCCGGGCAAGACCTGGCGCGACGTGCTGCGCGCGGCGTTCCCGGCCGGCACGCTGTCGGGCGCGCCCAAGATCCGCGCGATGGAGATCATCGACGAGCTCGAGCCCACCGCCCGCGGCCTGTACGGCGGCGCGGTCGGCTACGTCTCGTACACCGGCAACCTCGACCTGGCGATCGCGATCCGCACGCTGGTCACCACCGGCGACACCATCCACGTCCAGGCCGGCGCCGGCGTGGTCGCCGACTCCGATCCCACCGCCGAGTGGGACGAGACGATGAACAAGGCGCGGGCGGTCCTGCGCGCGGTCGCGATGGCGGCCCAGGACGCGGAGGTCGCCTGATGTTGCTCTTGATCGACAACTACGATTCGTTCACCTACAACCTCGCGCAGTACCTGGGCGAGCTGGGCGCCGACGTCCGGGTCGAGCGCAACGACGCACTCAGCCTCGACGGCATCGCGGCGATGGCGCCGCGGCAGATCGTGATCTCGCCGGGGCCGTGCACGCCCAACGAGGCCGGCATCTCGATGGACGTGATCCGCCGGTTCGCCGGCCAGGTGCCGATCCTCGGCGTGTGCCTGGGCCACCAGTGCCTGGGCCAGGTCTACGGCGGGCGGATCGTGCGCGCGGCCAAGGTCATGCACGGCAAGACCTCGAAGGTGTTCCACGACGAGCGCGGGCTGTTCGCCGGCGTCGCCAACCCGTTCGTCGCCACCCGCTACCACTCGCTGGTGATCGCGCCCGACAGCGTGCCCGACGCGCTCGAGGTGACGGCCAAGACCTGGGACGACGAGATCATGGGCGTGCGGGTCAAGGCGCTGGCCGGCACCGCGACGCCGGTCGAGGGCGTGCAGTTCCACCCCGAGTCGATCGCGACCACCGCCGGCAAGCAGCTCCTGGCCAACTTCCTGGCGGCCAGCGGAGGCCCGGCGTGAGCGCGCCGGGTCAAGGCGGCGCTGGCCCCAGGCCATCGCCGGCCGCGAGCTCGGCTTCGACGAGGCCGCGGCGGTGGTCGGCGAGCTGATGGAGGGCGCGGCGACGCCCGCGCAGATCGGCGCGCTCTTGATCGCGCTGCGGATGAAGGGCGAGACCGCCGACGAGCTGGCCGGCGCGGCCAGCGCGATGCGGGCCCGCGCGACCCCGCTGGGCGTGCCGGTGCCGGCGCGCGCGGTCGACACCTGCGGCACCGGCGGCGACAGCTCGGGGCAGGTCAACCTGTCGACGCTGGCGGCGATCGTCGCGGCCGGCGCGGGCGCGCAGGTGGTCAAGCACGGCAACCGCGCGGTGTCGTCGAAGGCCGGCTCGGCCGACGTGCTCGAGGCGCTGGGCGTCAAGATCGACGCGGCGCCGGCGACCGTGACCCGCTGCCTCGAGGTGGCCGGCATCGGCTTCTGCTACGCGCCGACCTTCCACGCCGCCACCCGCCACGCCGCCGGGCCGCGCCGCGAGCTCGGCACCCGCACGATCTTCAACCTGCTGGGCCCGCTGACCAACCCGGGCGCGGTGGCGCACCAGGTGGTCGGCGTGTTCGACCGCGCGTGGTGCGCGCCGCTGGCCCGGGCGCTGGGGCGGCTGGGCGCGACCCGCGCGTTCGTGGTCCACGGCGACGGCGGCGTCGACGAGATCGCCGTCACCGGCATGACCTGGGTCGCCGAGTGGCACAAGGGCGCGGTCCACGAGTACGCGATCGCCCCGGCCGACTTCGGCGTCGGCGGCGCCGACCCCCACGAGCTGCTCGGCGGTGACGCCGCGCACAACGCGCAGATCCTGTGGCGCGTGCTGACCGGCGCCGACGCGGTCGATCGCGGCGCGCCGACCCGCGCGGTGCGCAAGGCGGCGCTGATGACCGCGGGGCTGGCGCTGCACGCCGCCGGGCTGGCCGAGTCGCTCAAGGCCGGGGCCGCGGCGGCCACCGCCGCGCTCGACGACGGCCGCGCCGCCCGCGCGCTCGAGGCGTGGATCGCGGCGTCGAAGGAGGCCCCGTGAAGGTGCTGCACGACATCCTGGCGGTGAAGGCGACCGAGGTGGCCGCGGCGCGCGCCGCCCGCTCGCTCGAGGACCTGACCCGCGACGCGGCGATCCGGCCGCGGCCGCGCAGCCTGGCGGCCGCGCTGCACCGCCCGGCCGGCGCGCCGGTGCGGGTGCTGGCCGAGATCAAGCGGGCGTCGCCGTCGGCCGGGTCGATCCGCCCCGAGGCCGACCCGGTGACGATCGCCCGCACCTACGCCGACGCCGGCGCGGCGGCGCTGTCGGTGCTCACCGATCGCCAGTTCTTCGACGGCCGGCTCGAGTTCCTGGCGGCGGTCCACGACGCGGTGCCGCTGCCGGTGCTGCGCAAGGACTTCGTGATCGATCCCTACCAGGTGGTCGAGGCCCGGGCCGCCGGCGCCGACGCGGTGCTGCTGATCGTGGCCGCGCTCGACGACGTCCGCCTGGCCGAGCTGGCGGCGTGCGCGCGGGGCTGCGATCTCGACGCGCTGGTCGAGGTCCACGATCTCGCCGAGGCCGAGCGCGCGCTGGCGATCGCGCCGACGCTGCTGGGCGTCAACCACCGCGATCTGTCGACGATGCAGGTCGACATGGGCCTGACCGCGCAGGTGGCGCCGCGGGTGCCGCCGGGCGTGGTGATGGTGGCCGAGAGCGGGATCAAGACCGCCGCCGACGTCGCGGCGCTGGCCGCCGTCGGCGCCCACGCGATCCTGGTCGGCGAGTCGCTGATGCGCGCCGCCGATCCCGGCGCGGCGCTGCGCGCGCTGCGGGGGGCGCCGTGATCGCGACCAAGATCTGCGGCCTGACCCGCCCCGACGACGCCGCCTTCGCCGCGGCGCGGGGCGCGACCTACCTGGGCATGGTGTTCTGGCCGGGCAGCAAGCGCGCGATCGATCGCGCCCGCGGCAAGGTGCTGGCCGGGTGCGCCCGCGCCGCGCGCGCCGACGTCAGGCTGGTCGGGGTGTTCGTCGACGCGTCGGTCGCCGAGGTCGAGGCCACCGCCGCGGCGGTCGGGCTCGACGTCGTGCAGCTCCACGGCGACGAGCCGGTCAGCGACGGCGCCGCGCTGGCCGCCGCCGGCCTCGAGGTGTGGAAGGCGATCGGGCTCGCGTCGGCCGCCGATCTCGATCGGCTGACGGCGTGGCCGGCCGCGGCCCACCTGCTCGACGCGCCCACCGCCGCCCGCGGCGGCAGCGGCCAGGTCATCGACTGGGGCCTGGCGGCGCAGGCGGCGGCGGCCGGCCACCGGATCGTGCTGGCCGGCGGCCTGACCCCGCACAACGTCGCCACCGCGATCGCGGCGGTCAAGCCGTTCGCGGTCGACGTCGCGTCGGGCGTCGAGCGCGCGCCCGGCGACAAGGATCCGGTCAAGGTGTTCGAGTTCCTCGACGCCGCGCAGCGCCAGATCAGCTACCTGCGGCGGTGAGCGCGGCCGGCGCCGAGCCGGCTGACCCGCTCGAGCACGCCGCCGAGCCGGCGGGTGAACGCGGCCCGCTGCACCCGCAGCGTCAGCAGCCCGGCCAGCACCATCACCGCGAGGTTGATGCCCAGCTGCGCCACCGAGCCGCCCAGCTCGCCGGTCGCGCCGTAGGCCGCGGCCACGGCGGCGTTGGCGGCGGCCGGGATCGTCGTGACCGAGATCAGCACGCCGATCAGCGTGCCGCTCGACGCGGTGGTCAAGGACAGCATGCCGGCGACGCCGGCCGCGGCGGCGATCACCACCGCGTAGCTGTCGGGTCGCGAGATGAACAGCGTCGCCGGGTGCATGCTCGAGGTGAGATCGGCGGGCGCGACGCCGGTGGCGCGGAACGCCCAGGTCGCGGCGAGGCCGGCCGCGAACGCCGCGGCGAAGCCGATCGTCAGGCTGATCAGCGCCTGCCGCGTCAGCGCCGGCTTGCGCTGGATCAGGCCGACGCACAGCGCGGCCAGCGGCCCGAACTCCGGGCCGACCACCATCGCGCCGACGATCAGCACCACCGAGTCGGTGAGGATGCCGACCACGGCGATCACCGCGGCCACCATCATGTAGGTCAAGAACGCGATCGACAGCTCGGCCATCGCCGCGGTCCGATCCTCGACCTCCTCCCACACCACCGCGTCGGCGCTGGCGCCGACCGCCGCGTCGCCGGCGCGATCCGACGCCTCGGACACCGCGGCGTCGAGCCGGTCGAGCGTGATCGAGCCGCGGGCGGCGACGCCCAGCGCGTCGAGCGCCGCCACCACCGCGCTGGCGCTCGACACCGCGACCGTGCACTCGATGCGATCGCCGGGCGGGCGCCGGCCGGCGCCGGGCAGGTGGACCAGGTCGGTGACCTCGGGCAAGCCCTCGAGGTAGGCCAGCACCGCGGCGGCGGTGTCGGTGGGCGCGACGACGCGGAGCAGGAGCATGGCCCTCGACGCTACCGCGCGCGCGGGCCCGGAGTAGACTCGCGCGCGATGATCCTCGCCACCGCCCACGACCCCGGCCCGCGCGGCCGCTTCGGCCCGTACGGCGGCCAGTACGTCGCCGAGACCCTGATGCCGGCGCTGGCCGAGCTCGAGGCGGCGTGGCGGGCGGCGCGCGTCGACGCTGGGTTCGGCGCCGAGGTCGAGCGGCTGCTGACCGAGTACGTCGGCCGGCCGTCGCGGCTGTACCGCGCGGCGCGGTTCGGCGCCGAGGTCGGCGCGACCGTGCTGCTCAAGCGCGAGGACCTCAACCACACCGGCGCGCACAAGATCAACAACTGCATCGGCCAGGCGCTCCTGGCCCGGCGCATGGGCAAGCGGCGGCTGATCGCCGAGACCGGCGCCGGCCAGCACGGGGTCGCGACCGCGACGGTGGCCGCGCTGTTCGGGATGCCGTGCGACGTGTACATGGGCGCCGAGGACGTGGCCCGCCAGTCGCTCAACGTCTTCCGCATGAAGCTGCTGGGCGCGCGGGTGATCGCGGTCGCGAGCGGCACCCGCACGCTCAAGGACGCGATGAACGAGGCGCTGCGCGACTGGGTGACCAACGTCGGCGACACGTTCTACGTGATCGGCTCGGTGGCCGGCCCGCACCCGTACCCGTGGATGGTGCGCGAGCTGCAAGCGGTGATCGGCGTCGAGGCCCGGGCCCAGTGCCTCGTGACGCTGGGGCGGCTCCCCGACGCCTGCGTCGCGTGCGTCGGCGGCGGCTCCAACGCCGCCGGGCTGTTCGCCGGCTTCCTCGACGACGCCGGCGTCGCGCTGTGGGGCGTCGAGGCGGCGGGCGAGGGCGTCGCCACCGGCCGCCACGCCGCGACGCTGGGCGCCGGCCGGGTCGGCGTGCTGCACGGCTCGAAGTCGTACGTGCTGACCCACGCCGACGACGCGCGGGTCGGCCAGATCGCCGAGGCCCACTCGATCTCGGCCGGCCTCGACTACCCCGGCGTCGGCCCCGAGCACGCGCACTGGCGCGACACCGGCCGCGCCCGCTACGTCGCGCGCACCGACGCCGAGGCGCTCGCGGCGCTGCAGCTCCTGGCCCGGACCGAGGGCATACTGTGCGCGCTCGAGACCGCCCACGCGGTGGCCGCGGTGGCCGAGGTGGCGCGCCACCACGGCCCCGACGCGGCGATCGTCGTCAACCTCAGCGGCCGCGGCGACAAGGACATGATCACCGTCGCCGGCAAGCTGGGGGTGTCGCTGTGACCGCCGCGCGGCTGCGCGCGCGGCTGGCGGCGGTCGCGGCCGAGCGCCGGGCCGCCCTGATCGTCTACCTGACCGCCGGCGATCCGACGCCGGCGGCGACCGCCGACCTGATCGCCGCGGCGGCGCGCGGCGGCGCCGACGTGGTCGAGCTGGGCGTGCCGTTCTCGGATCCGTCGGCCGACGGCCGCGCGATCCAGGCGGCGATGGAGCGGGCGCTGGCCGCGGGCGGCGGCCTGGCCGCGGCGCTCGAGGGCGTGCGCGCCGCCCGCGCCGCCGGCGTCGACGTGCCGATCGTGCTGTTCGGCTACTACAACCCGATCTTCGTCTACGGCGTCGAGCGGTTCGCCGCGGCGGCGGCCAGCGCCGGGGTCGACGCCGCGCTGACCGTCGATCTGCCGAGCGAGGAGCTGGCCGAGCTGGCCGAGCCGCTGGCCGCCCACGGCGTCGGCGTCATCCCGCTGCTCGCGCCGACCTCGACGCCGGCGCGGTTCGCCGCGGTGCAGGCGCTGGCGCCGGCGTTCGTCTACTACATCTCGCTGACCGGCGTGACCGGCGCGGCGTTCGACGCGGCCCGGGTGGCGGGCGATCGCGTCGCGGCGATCCGCGCGGCGACCGGCGCGCCGGTGGCGGTCGGGTTCGGCATCAAGACCCCGGCCGACGCGCGCGCGGTGGCGGCGGTCGCCGACGGCGTCGTGGTCGGCTCGGCGGTGGTCGAGCGCATCGGGGCCGCCGGGGCCGACGCGCCAGCCGCGGTCGAGGCGTTCGTGCGCGAGCTGCGCGCCGCGTTGTAGCCGCGGCTCAGCGATCCCAGCGGGTGCGCACCGCGCCGATGATCGCCGCCAGCTCGGGATCGTCGACGAGCGCGGTGACCTGGGCGATCTCCGCGGCGTGGGCCGGGGGCGCCGGGGTCGGCCGGCGCGGCGCCGGCGGCCGGCGGCGATCGCGCTCGACCCGCAGCCGCGCCAGCGGATCGCCGTCGACGATGCGGGCCGCGCCGAAGTGCAGCTTGAGATCGGTGACCGCCGGCGGATCGCCGAGCGCGGCGTTGATGTCGGCGATGACGCGATCCTTGAGCAGCCGCAGCTCCTGCATCCACGCCGAGGTCTTGACCCACACCGACAGCACGCCCTTGTGCAGGCCGTCCGGCGCGGTGACCCGCGCGATCTGTGGACCGACCAGCCGCGGCCACTCGATCAGGATGCGGTGCGCGCGCACCTCGGGCGCCAGGCGGTGGTGATCGATCAGGTCGCGGACCAGCACCTCGACCGGCAGCGTGTCGCGCGTGCGCGGGAAGGCGTCGCGCGCCACGCCCGGATCACTCCACGACCAGGCGCCGCACCAGCTCGCGCAGGCGACGGGCGCCGTCGCCGTCGCGGCTGACGAAGCGCAGGCCGGCGGTGCCTTGCGGCGTGTGGTAGCTGACCCGCGCGGCCACGGTCATCGCCGCCGCCGCCCCCGGCGGCGTCAGCTCGACCACGACGTCGGCGCCGAGCGGCGGCAGGGTCGGGGTCGCCAGCAGGCCGCCGCCGGCGCTGACCTCGACCAGCGTGCCGTCGTGGAACTCGAGTTCGGCCCCGACCCGGAACCGCACCGGCACCGTCAGCGGGAAGCGGTCGTGCTTGCGCCGGGGCACGTCGGGGGCGCGGCCGTCGAGGGCGTTGCCGATGAAGTCGCGCTTGTGCTCCTCGCCGGTCGCGAAGTGGACGCTGGCGCCGGCGCGCACCCGCAGCCGGGGCAGGGCCGGGCGCCACGAGTGCACCAGCCGCGCGGAACACCACCTTGTTGGGCAACGACGGCGCGGTGACCTCGACCAGCACCTCTTCGCCGTCGCCCACCTTGTCGGTGGTCGGGACGAACAGCGTGTCGGGCGCGACCCCGGTGGCCATGAGCTCACGCCACTCGTCGGAGCTACGCACGCGGAGGCGAAGCAGACGCATTTGCCGACGCTACCGCAGTTCCCGCTCGGTTGGTACTGCGACGTCGGCCGCGGGCCGATCCAGCATCACCTTCCACCCAGCCGCAGCTTCCACACCTGGGTCATCGCCTCGACGAAGATCTTCCGCGACATCTTCGACTGGCCGATCCGGCGATCGACGAAGACGATCGGCGTCTCGACGACGGTCAGCCCGGCCTCGAGCGCGCGGTACTTCATCTCGATCTGGAACGAGTACCCGTTGGAGGTGATCGCCCCGAGATCGATCGTCTCGAGCGCGCGCCGGCGCCAGCAGATGAACCCGGCGGTGACGTCGCGCAGCTTGACCCCGAGGATCGTCCGCGCGTACAGGCTGCCGCCGCGCGAGATCAGCTTGCGGCCGACGCCCCAGTTGCGGGTGCCGCCGCCGCGCACGTAGCGCGAGCCGATCACCACGTCGGCGCCCTCGACCGCGCGGGCCAGCATGCCCGGCAGGTACGTCGGATCGTGGCTGAAGTCGGCGTCCATCTCGAACAGGTAGTCGAAGCCGTGGGCCAGGCCCCAGCGGAAGCCGTCGAGGTACGCGGTGCCCAGCCCGAGCTTGCCCGGGCGGTGCAGCACGTGGACCCGCGGCTCCTTGGCCGCGAGCTCGTCGAGCAGCTCGCCGGTGCCGTCGGGCGAGTTGTCGTCGACGAACAGCAGCTCGCCGCCCGGCAGCGGCGGGAGGAAGTGGCGGACCACCTCCTCGACGTTGCCGCGCTCGTTGTAGGTCGGGACGATGATCAGCGCGCGGGGCTCATGCGGCGGGGCCATCGCGCGCACCATACCCGATCAGCTGCGGCGGCCGCGACCGCGGCGGCGCCGCTCGTCGTCGTCGTCGCCCTCGGCCTCGGCCAGCGCGGCCAGCCGCGCGTCGAGCGCGTCGAGGCGCGCGGCCAGCGCGGCGACCTCGGTGGCCGACGGCAGATCCAGCGCGGCCCGCAGGCGCGCCAGCAGCGCGCTGGCGCGGGTCCGGACCGCCTCGGTGGTCGCGTTCCAGCGGATCGTGAGGGCCTGGGGGAAGGCCACCGGCGGGATGGCGGCGGCGGGCGGCGGGACGGCGTCGGTTGCGGTCGTGGTCGTCATGGTTCGCACGATAACGCGTCGCGTTATGCGCGCAAGACGTAAAGATCGTTCATGAAACGAACCCGCATCAGGGCGCATCCTGCTAGAACGCCCCCATGCCCGCGGTGGCCTCGATCGACGGCGTCATCTCCCCGCTCGCGGCCGCCGCCGTGCCGCTGACCGATCGCGGCCTCTTGTTCGGCGATCACGTGTTCGAGGTGGCGCGGGTGTGGCGCGGCGCGGTGGTCGACGGTGAGCGCCACCTGGCGCGGCTGGCGCGGTCGGCGATCGCGTGCCGGCTGCCGGCGCCGCCGCCGTCGCTGCCGGCGTGGATCGCGGCGGCGATCGCCGCCGCCGGCGAGGCCGACGCGGCGCTGCGGGTGGTGTGGACCGCCGGCGACGGCGCCGGCCTGGCGCGCGGGCCGGCGCCGCGCGGCCGCGCGATCGCGATCGTCGAGCCGTGGGCGCCGCCGGCGACCGCGCCGACGGTGCGGCTGGCGACCTTGGTGATCGACCGCAGCGGGCGCACCGGCGCGCTGGTGCCGGCCGTCGCCAAGAGCGGCAGCTACCTCGCCAGCGTGCTCGCGCTCGAGGCCGCGCGCGCCGCCGGCGCCGACGACGCGCTGCTGGTCGACCCCGACGGCCGGGTGCTCGAGACCGCGACCGCGTCGGTCGCGCTCGTCGATCGGCGCGGCGTGGTGGTCGCCGACGGCGCGTGCCTGCCTGGCGTGACGATGGCGCGGGTCGCCGAGGTGGCGGCGGGGCTGGGCCTGGCGGTGACGACCGCGCCGATCGATCGCGCCAGCCTGGCGCAGGCCGACGAGGTGTTCGTGACCAGCAGCCGGCGTGGCGTGGTCCAGGTGGTCCAGATCGACGATCGCGCCTATCCCGACGCGCCGCGCGCCCGGCAGATCGCCGCCGCGTACGAGGCGTGGATCGTCGGCGCCGCCAACCCCGACCGCCGGGCCGCGCCCGCGCTATAGTGCCGCCGATGGCTCGCCGTGATGTGCGCGTGGTCCGCGACGAAGCCGCGCGGGCGGCTGCCGAGGGCAAGCACAAGCGCGCGATCGAGTGCTACCTCGAGCTCGAGGCGCTGGAGCCGAGCGAGCCCAACTGGCCCAAGCGCGCCGCCGAGACCTACCGCCGCCTCGATCGGCAGCGCGAGGCGGTCGCCGCCTACGAGCGCGCGATCGAGCGCTACGTCCAGGGCGGCTTCCTGGTCCAGGCGATCGCGGTGTGCAAGGTCATCCTGTCGCTCGAGCCCGGCCACGACAGCGCGAAGCTGCGGCTGGCCAGCATGAGCGAGCAGCAGGACGCCAGCCGGTCGCAGGCCGGCGCGCTGGCCGATCGCCACACCTCGCTGCACGGGCTGCCGGTGGTCGAGATGCTGCGCGCCACCAGCGGCACCGAGGCGCCGCCGTCCCGGGGCCGGGGCACCGAGCCGCCGCCGTCCCGCGGCCGGGGCAGCGATCCGCCACCGACCCGCGGCCGGGGCAGCGATCCGCCACCGACCCGCACCCGGGCGACGACGCTGCCGCCGTCGGTGTCGTTCGCGCGCGCGATCGAGACGCCGCCGCCGGCCGCGCCGGAGCCCGATCCCGAGCCGGCCGGCGAGTTCACGCTCGACGGCGGCGACGAGGATCTGGTCGTCGAGCGCCGCGAGCGCTCGTCGGGCTCGATCACGATCGATCGCGGCGCGCCGCTGGACTCGGTCGACCTGGCCTATGCGATGGGCGCCGGGCCGCGCGTCGACGAGCGCGGCGAGGCGTCGGGCATCATCGTGATCCCGATCGACGAGGAGCCGTCGGCCGACGCGCCGGCGCTCGAGATCCACGCGGTGACCGTCGAAGGCGACGACGCCGAGGCGGCGATCGAGATCAGCCACGACGAGCCGCCCGAGGAGCTGTCGCTCGACGACCTCGAGGAGGTGCCGCTGCTGGCCGAGCCCAAGGCCTACTCGGCGGCCGCGCGCAAGGCGCTGACCGCGACGCCGCTGTTCGCCAGCCTGTCGGCGGGCGCGCTCGAGTCGATGATCGATCACCTGGCGCTGGTCGACCTGGTGGTCGGCGACACGCTGTTCCGCCAGGGCGACGCCGGCACGACGCTGTACGTCGTGGTCGACGGCGAGGTCGCGGTGATCAGCGAGGGCCCGCCGCGGATCGAGGTGTCGCGGCTGGGGCCGGGCGCGTTCTTCGGCGAGGTGGCGCTGGTCACCGAGCAGCCGCGCTCGGCGACGATCGAGGCCACGACCACCACCCAGCTCCTGGCGATCGACCGCGACGTGATCGGCGCGCTGGTCGCGGATCACGCCGAGGTGCTGCCGGTGATCCTGCGCTTCCTGCGCGAGCGGCTGGTCGATCGCCTGGTCCAGACCCACCCGCTGTTCGCGCCGTTCGCCGACGCCGACCGCCGCGATCTGATCGCCCGCTGGAAGTTCCTCGAGATCGAGCCGGGCACGACGATCACCGCGGCCGGCACCAAGGCGCCGGGGCTGTACGCGCTCCTGGCCGGGCAGGTCGACGTGCTGGCCGACGGCGCGCCGGTGGCGGCGCTGGGCCCCGGCGAGATGTTCGGCGAGACGTCGCTCCTCACCGGGCAGCCCGATCGCGTGACGGTGCGGTCGCGGGCCAAGTGCCTGGCGCTGTGCCTGCCGGCCGCCGACTTCCGCGAGGTGATCATGACCCACCCGCAGGTGCTGTCGTACATCGGCGAGCTGGTCGAGGAGCGCGAGCGCGCGCTGGCGCCGCGGATGTCGGCCAGCGCCCGCGCGAAGATGGTCTGACGTGGACGGCGATCCGCGCTCCCGCCTGCGCCGCCGCCTGAGCGCCGACGCGCGCGTCGGCTTCGCCCGGGTGTGGGCGCGGGCCAAGCAGATCGTCACCACCGACCCCACCGGCGCCGACGACGAGGATCGCATCGTCGACGCGGCCGCCGAGCGCGAGCTGGCGCGCCACGCCGGCGAGCTCAAGGGCGGCGTGGCCAAGGTGGCGCAGCTGGTGGCGTACACCGGCAGCGGCGCGCCCGACGAGCTGCGCCGGCTGTGGGACGCGGCCCCGGCGGCCGGCGCGGCGGCGATCGCCGGCGTGGTCGAGGCCGAGCTGGGCGCGCCGCCGGCCCAGGTGTTCGCGCGCTGGGAGCCGACGCCGATCGCCGCGGCGTCGCTGGGCCAGGTCCACGCGGCGATCGATCACGACGGCCGCGCGCTGGCGGTGAAGGTGCAGTACCCCGGCATCGCCGAGGCGCTGGCGGCCGACGTCGCGTCGGATGGCTTCGTGCGCCGGCTGGCCGGCCTGCCGCTGGGCCGCAGCCTGTCGACGGCGTCGCTGGCGACGCTGCGCGCGGCGATCGTCGGCGAGCTCGACTACCGCGCCGAGGCCGACGCGCTCGAGCGCGCGGGGCGGGCCTGGGCCGGCGATCCGGTGATCGCGATCCCCGAGGTGGTGCGGGCCCACACGACGCGCCGGGTGCTGACGATGACCCGCGCGCCGGGCGTGCCGATCGCCGAGCTGCCAGCGGGCGATCGCGCGCTGCACGCCGAGGTGGCGATGGCGATCGTGCGGTTCGCCTGGGGCACGCCGTGCAACCACGGCTTCCTCAACGCCGACCCCAACCCCGGCAACTACCTGGTCGAGACCGGCGACGCGACCCGCGTGTGGTTCCTCGACTTCGGCTGCACGGTCGATCTGGATCCCGCGGTGGTGGCGGCGGATCGCGCGATCTGGCACGGCATCCTCGACGAGGACGCCTTCGCGGGCGCCGAGAAGTTCCGCATGGCGCTGGCGGCGGCGGGGCTGCTCAAGCAGACGGCGTCGCTGGCGACGGTGGTCCACCGCGACTGGGAGCGCGAGGTGGCGGCGCCGTTCGCGTCGAGCGAGCCGTTCACCTGGGATCGCCACTACGCGGGGCGGCTGACGGCGGCGACCCGCGACGTGCTGGCGGCGGGCGGGCTGGCGCTGCCGCCGTCGGCGGTGCTGCTGTGGCGTCAGCGCATGGGGGTGGCGGCGGTGCTCGGCATGCTCGAGCCGCGCGCGCCGTTCCGCCGCGCGTTGATGGCGACGCTGGGCACCGGCAAGCAGGCCCTGCGTTAGCAGGAGGAGCGACCCCGGGATCGCCGGGACGTGCATGAACCCGGACGTCGGTGGCCTTCAGGACGTCCTGGCATGGAGCGCCACGTCGCTCTCCGTCGCGCTCCGTCGCCATGAACCCGGACGTCGGTGGTCTTCAGAACGTCTTGGGAGGGGGCCCCGGCGAATGCCGGGGGAGGGTTTCGCGAGAAACCCTCCTGTATCTCAGCGCGCGCCGCCGTAGGTGTAGCGGAGGAACAGGCGGACCTCGATGCCGGCGAGCGCGTCGAAGCCGGGCGCGAGGAAGTACTCGCCGCCGAGGCCGACCGCGTAGTGGCGGTTCTGCAGCTGGTACTCGAGGCCGCCGCCGGCCGCGAACGCCAGCGCGAACCGCTGGCCGGGATCCTGGACGCCGACCTTCTCGAGGACGTTCGACGACAGCATCGCCGCGCCGGCGCCGCCCTCGGCGTAGAGCGCGATCATCTGGACGCGGGCGGTCAGGCGCGCGTCGGCGCGCGCGCGGTAGAGCTGCACGTACTCGCCGGTCGGCGGCGCCGGCACCGTGGCCTCGTGGGTCGAGGCGTCGGCGGCCACGCCGACCGAGAACCAGGAGAACAGGTCGTAGCCCACGCGCAGCGCCAGCGCCGGCCCCGGCTGGGTCCAGTCGGCGGCCTTGCCCAGCGTCGCCGCGGCGCCGAGCCCGGCCTCCGCGTAGACGCCCTGCGAGGCGGGGCGCGCCGACGCCGCCGTCGGCGCGAGCAGCATGGCGACCACGGCCAGACGACGCATCCCCGAAACTGTCGTCGGCGCCGCCCGCGCCGTCAAGCCACCGCCGGGGCGATTCACGGAGCAGGCGGTGGGGGCGGGATGTACTCGGCGGGGGTGAACGTGACGATCTCGGCGGCCGGCGCGGCCATCAGCTCGTCGTGCAGGATGCCGCGCTGATCGCGCACGCGCACCGTGTACTCGAGGACCATGTGCTGGTTGGCCTCGAGCGTCACGTCGAAGCGGATCATCTGCGACACCGCGTCCTGCGGGATCGTGGTCGCCGCCATCGGCGCCACCGGCACGGCCGGGTCGTTCTCGTTGACGTTGTAGATCGCCGCGAACGGGTTGAGCTCGCCGCGGGTGATGGCCTCGAGATCGATCGACGCCTCGCGCAGCGCGTCCTCGCGCAGCACCCCCGAGATGGTCCCGCCGGCCGGCACCGCCATCGGGATGCCGCCGGCCAGGGACGGCGGCGGCGGATCGCGCGGGTCGACGATGAAGTTGGCGGGCGTGTAGTAGAAGAACTGGTTGCCGCCGTCGAGCTTGACCCGCGCCATGCCGTCGGCCGCGGCCAGGTTCTTGACCGTCCACTCGATCGACACGTCGAGGTCGCCCAGCCGGACGTAGGCCAGCTCGGCCCCGAGCGCGGTCTGGCGCGCCTCGCGCGCGGTGATCGCGGCCATCGTCTCCGGCACGATCGGCAGCGTCATCGACGCCGTCGCGGTGGTCGCGGGCGGCATGGTCGGATCGCCGGTGTCGACGCCGACCTCGATCGCGGTCGGCGCGGGCAGGTAGCGCGGGTCGCTCGTGCACGCGGCCGCGGCGACGACGGCGAGCGAGGTGGAGACGAAGGCGAGGCGCATATGGGTAACTCCGGGCTCAACCCTGGGAGAAGATGAACGGGTAGTTGACGACGCCGCCACCCTTGGCCGGGAACTTCAGCTTGGCGATCTGGCGCAGCACGCAGTCCTCGACCGAGGCGTTGTGCAGCGAGCTCTTGCCGGCGTCGACCTTCTGCCGGGTGACGTCGCCCGCGGGCGCGATCGAGAAGTTGACCACCAGCTTGCCGCCGATGCCCTTGGCCTTGTCGAGCTCGCGCTGGTAGCAGGACTTGATCAGGCCGGCGCGCGACTTCACCACCTTGTCGATCTCTTCCTTGGTCAGGCCGCCGAAGTCGCCGCTGGCGGTGCCGGTGCCGACCACCGCGACCTCCTTGACGCCGCTGCCGTTGCCGCCGCTGCCCTTGGGCGTGCGGGTCTCGCCGGTGTCGATCTTGCCCTGGCTGACGAAGTCGCCCTCGGCCGAGCCGCCGCCGCCCGGGCCGTTGCCCTTGCCGCCGCGGGTGGTGCCGGTGCCGCCGAGCTCGTCGCCGACGCCGGTGCCGGTGCCCTTGCCGTAGCCCAGGCCGCCGGCCTTCTTCTCGCCGGGCAGGCCGGTGAACTTGCCGAGCTGCGTGCGGACGTCGGTCTGCAGCAGCGTGTCGAGCACCTGCCGGTTCTCCTTGGTCATGAACGCCACCTCGGGCGGCGGCGGCGGCGCGTCGGGCGGCACGTCCTTGGCGTTGGGGTCGCGGGCGCGCTCGGTCTCGCCCTTGCCGCCGGACGCGCCCGACTCGCCCTTGGTCGCGCTCTTGACCTTCTTGACGTCGCCCTGGGCCGACGCCGCGGCCTCGGCGCCCTTGCTCGCCGATGGCGGCGGGGGCGGGGGCTCGGGTGGCGCGGTCAGCCGGCTGATCAGGTAGCTGCCGGTCAGATCGTCGGGGCCGGGGTAGACCACGTCGTCGGTCTCGTCGTCGAACTGGAACGTCGCCAGCACGATGATCGCGTGCAGCACCAGCGAGAACGCCAGCGCCGGCAAGAGCAGGCCGAGCGCGATCGGGCCCAGGCCGATCGGCTGCTCGGCCGGCACGAACTGGAAGAACAGCTGATAGTGCCCCGACTCGTCGAGGTCGATCACGCCCCAGTCGCGGGGGCCGATCGGCGTGGCGCGGAACTCGCCGGCGGCGCCGTCGCCGCCCTCGCCGCCGCGGCGCACGAACTCGTAGACCTCGCGCTTCTCGCCCTCGATGCAGATCGTGCCGCGCATGCCCGCCGACAGCGTCAGCAGGTAGCCGCGGTTGCCGGGGCGGATGATCGCGAACTCGGCGGGCAGCGACAGGTCGGGGATGACGAAGGTCGAGGTCGAGCTGGCGCCGAGCGTGATCGGCTGGGCGACGCAGGTGCGATCGCCCATCACCTCGCCGCGCCAGATCAGCGCCGCGCGCAGCGCGACCGGGACCGCGACCGCGGTCACAGCTTGCTCTCGTCGATCGAGTTGATCATCTCGGGCACGAACGAGCGCTTCTCGAGCGACGCGCGCTCGAGCTCCTCGCTGGCGCGGTCGAGGAAGTACAGGAGCTGCGGCGTGCGCAGGCGACCGTTGATGTCGAGGCCGGTGAAGTCGAACACCTTGGCCTTGCCCTTTCCGGCCGCCTCCCCGCCGGTGGTCGGCGCGGGGGTGCCGGTCGGTTCGACCTCGCCACCGCCCGCCGGCTTGGGCCCGGGCGTCGGAGCCGGCGTCGGGGCGGGGGTGCTCGGCGCGGGCTTGGGCTTGCCGCGACCACGGCGGCGTTGCGCCTCCGCCGGCAGCGCCAGGGCGCCCACCAGCGCCCACACCGTCACCACCGCGAGCAGGGGGCGCGCAGCCGCAGGTCGGGGGCGGTTGCCCCCGCGGGTCGATGCGGTCGAGGTGGGGATCACAAGCCTAACTCCTTGCGCTTCTGCTCGGCGGCGACCCGCTTGGGGTGGCCCGTGCCTGCGTCTTGCAGGAATCGCTCCAGATCGGCCTTGGCGCCAGGGACGTCTTCGAGGAAGTCGGACTTGAGGACGGCGAGGTTCCACAGCGCGTCGCCCCGGGCCCGGGATCGACGCGGCGCCTTGTCCACCACGGTCTGCCACAGCTTCTTGGCCGGGTCGAAGTCTTTCTGGCCGCGCAGCGCGAGGCCGAGCGCGACCTGCGCGCCCCAGTCGTCGGGGCGCTTGCCGACGATCACGTCGAGCTCGGCCTTGGCCCGGGTGTAGTCGCCAGCGTCGAGGAGCACGCTGGCCTTGTTGAAGCGCGCGTCGAGGTAGCCGGGATCGAGCGAGGTCGCGTAGTCGAACCGGTCGAAGGCCTCCTGGGCCTTGCCCTGACGCAGGTAGAGCAGGGCCAGCGCGTTGTAGGCGGCAGGGTCCTTGGCGTCGAGCTCGATCGCGCGCTTGACCACCAGGCTGGCCAGCTCCTCGCGGTTCTGCGCCAGGTACAAGAGGCCGAGCTCGGTGTAGATGCGGGCGTTGGCGCCCGACACCCGCAGCGTGTCGCGCAGCACGTCGATCGCGTCGTCGTAGCTGCCGCCGTCGCGCAACAGCGACGCCAGCCGCGCCGCGGCGTCCCGGCGCAGCGGATCGTCGGGCTCGCTCTCGCGCAGCATCTGCTCGTAGTCGGCGCGGGCGTCCTTGGCCTTGCCGAGCCGGCGCAGCACCTCGGCGCGCGCGACCCGGGTCGGCGCGTGCGACGGGTTGACCGCCAGCGCCTTGTCGAACGCCGCGGCCGCCGCCTCGTCGTCGCCGTCGGCGGCGCGCAGCACGCCGAGGTCGTGCCACGCCTCCCACAGCTTGCCGTCGATGTCGACCGCGGCCTGCAACCGGGCCTTGGCGGTCTCGGGCGCCTCGGGACCGCCCAGCCGCAGCGCCCGCATCGCCGCGTCGAACTCGCGCCGGGCCTCGGGCTTGACCGGGTCGAGCACGACCTTGGTGACCTTGGGGCCGGTGGTCTGGATCCGGCGCGCGGCGCTCGGGCCG
The DNA here is from genome assembly GCA_016707895.1 of Myxococcales bacterium. Taxonomy (GTDB): domain Bacteria; phylum Myxococcota_A; class Polyangia; order Haliangiales; family Haliangiaceae; genus UBA2376. The sequence goes on from JADJGV010000015.1 coordinate 96,978, forward strand.
CCGCACGCGGCGGCGACCACCAGCGCGATGGTGACGAGGCGCCTCATCGCACCACCTCGTCGACCAGGTCGGCGTCGAGCGGGCGATCGCCGGCGCGGACCTCGCCGCGGCTCTCGCGCTCGGGCGGGTACTGCTGCGACGACAGCCGCCCCAGCGCGTCGCGGATCTTCTTCGTGTAGCCGTCGTACACCTGCATCTGGATCGCCTTGGCGTAGCCGGTCGAGTACAGCTCGATGGCCTTCTCCTCGATGTCGAGCACGTAGCTGTCGAGCGCCTCGCGGTACGCGGTGGCCTCGGCCTCCGACAGGCCGGCCGGCGTCGGCGCGGTGCGCAGCGCCTCGGCGAAGCTGTCGTAGATCTGGCCGACCCGGTACAGCGACGCGGTCGCCCACTTGAGATCCTCGTAGTCGACCACCGACAGGTAGATGCCCTGCGCCTTGCCGAGCAGCTCGGACTTCTTCTTGAGCGTCTTCTGCAGGAGCTTGGGCTTCACGTCGAGCGAGACCTTCTCGTAGTCGCGCAGCACCAGCTCGCCCTCGAGGTAGCGGCCCTCGGCGGCCCAGGTGCGGGTCGCGGCGCGGTCCTTGGGGTCGGCGCGCTTGTAGGCCTTCGAGGTCTCGTCGAGCTCGTCGGCGGTGCGCTTCCACTGCCCGAGCGCCAGCGAGGTGCGGGCGGCGCGGACGTGGGCCTCGATGACCCGCCGCGGGTTGTCGCGGTAGTTCTTGGCGTAGCTGCGGTACGCCGCGTCGGCGTGGCCGTCGTCGCCGGCCTCCTCGTAGACCACGCCGATCCGGAACGCGACCTCGGCGGCGTCCTTGCGATCGTCGTACTTCTTGGCGTAGGCCTGGAAGTGGGCGATGGCCTTGTCGTGCTGGCCCAGCGCCTGGCGCAGCACGCCGGCGTTGTACAGCGCGTCGGGCGCCTTGGCGCTCTTGGGGAAGTCCTTGACCACCACCTCGTAGGCCTCGGCGGCGCGGTCGAAGTACGCGACCCGCTCGTAGACCTGGCCGGCGGCGAACGCCGCCTTCTCGCCCTCGGGCGCGCCCTTGTACGACGACGCCAGCTCGAGGTAGACGTCGGCGGCCTTCTCGGGCTGCTTGGCGTCCTCGTACATGACGCCGGCGTTCATCATCGCGGTCGGCGCCTTGGCGTGCTTGGGGAACTCCTTGGGCACGCGCAGGAAGAACCCGGCGGCCTTCTCGAAGTCGCCCGCCTTCTTGTACTTCTCGCCCGAGCCGACGATCGAGTCGACGATCAGCCGATCGAGCCGCTCCTGCTGGTCGGGCGCGGCGAAGGCCTTGGCGGTCTTGAGCCGGCGGGCCCAGTCCTCGATGTTCTCGAAGTCCTGCGCCTTGTTGAGCGCGGCCAGGATGCGATCGCCGGCGGGCCCGGCGTCGGGGTGGTCGGGGTACTTGGTGACGATGACGCCGAAGCGCTTGATGGCCTCGTCGTAGTTGCCGTAGTCGTAGAAGCGCTGACCGTTCTTGAAGATCACGCCGACCAGCTCGGGATCGGCGGGGAACAAGGTCGCGTACAGGTCGACCGCCTCGGCGAACTTCTGGTCGACCTCGGTGAGCTCGCGCTTGCCCGCGGTGTCGGGCGGGCGCGCCTTCTCGAACGCGGCCATGCCGGCCAGGAGCGCGTCCTTGTGGTACTTGCCGACCGGCGCGGTCTTGCCGACCGCGAGGAACTCGTCGCCGGCGGCCTCGTACTCGTAGAGCTTGAGCAGCAGGATCTGGGCGCGGAAGAACCGCAGCTCGGCGGCGTCGGGTGCGGCGCCGAACGCGGACAGGTACAGCGCGTAGCCGGCGGTCGCCTGGCGGTAGGCGGCGGTCAGGCCGTTCTTGTCGAGGAACGCGCGGTAGCGGTTGTCGTCGGCGGCGGTCGGCTCGGCCGGGCGCTTGGGCGGCTTGGCGCCCTTCTCGCGGGCCTGGGCGTCGGCGTGGAGGTTCTTGGCCAGCGTGCGCAAGAGCTCCTCGCTGGCGCCCAGCGAGCGGTTGAGGCCGTCGCGGTTGCGCTGGGCCTTGGCCCACGCGGTGCCGGGACCGTAGGTGTCGACCAGGATCTTGGCGGCGGCCAGCGACTCCGGCTGATCGAGCGCCGAGGCCCAGGTGTCGACGATCTGCCGCTGGTAGGCGGCGGCGCCCAGCCCGTCGGGCTCCATCGCGATCAGGAACTTGTACGTGTCGACGGCGCGGTCGTACTCGGCCTGGCCGAGGTAGGCGTCGGCGACCTTGATCAGGACGTCCTTCGAGTAGCGCTCGCCGCCGATCGACGCGAGGAAGTCGAACACCTCCTTGGCCGAGATGGCGCGGTCCTCGGTGAAGACGATCACCAGGTACTCGAGGGCCTCGTCGCGCAGGCCGGCGCGCCGGCGCTGCTGCGACGCCGAGCCGGTGCGATCGGCCTCGACCGCGAGGTCGAGCACCTCCTTGAACCGCTTGGCCGCCAGCTCGGGCTCGCCCAGCTTCCAGTCGCACCACGCGGTCTTGAACAGCGCGAGGTCGTAGGTGGCGTTGTCCTTGTTGGTGAGGATGTTCTGGTACGAGGCGCGGGCCTTGTCCCAGGCGCCGGCGGCGAAGTGGTGCTCGCCGACCATCATCCAGGCGTCGCCGTACAGCGGCGAGTCGGGGAAGCGCTCGATGACCTGCTCGAAGCGGGCCATCGCCTCGTCCTCGCGGCCGTCCTCCTTGGCGGCGAAGCCGACCAGGTACAGCACCAGATCGCTGCGGCGGAACGACGGGTGCTGATCGAGGATCTGGGTGTACAGCGCCGCGCTCTCGGCCAGCTCGATCCGCGGCTCGGCCGGCTCGGTCTTGCACGCGTCGGGCTGCTGCTTGCACCGCTCGAGGTCGCGCTCGTAGCCGTCCATCCGCACCAGGTAGGTGCGGCGAGCCTCCTCCCACAGCAGCTCGGCCAGCTTGAACAGGCCGTCGGCCTGGGCCTCGCCCTCGGGGTTGCCGGCCAGGAACTCGCGCAACAGGCCGATCGCCTCGAGCCGGCGCGCGTCGCGCTGCTTCTCCGTCGAGGCCAGGAGCTTCTTCAGCTCGGGGTCGAGCACCGGCGCCTCGGGCACCGGCGGCCGCTTGCGCAGGTACAGCTCGGACGCGGGGCCGCGATCGAGGTTGACCTCGGCGACCTGCGCCGCCGCCGGCGCCGCCAGCGCCAGCAGCAGGGCCGGGACCAGCCAGCCGAGCGCCCTCATCGCCAGCCCTCGTACTCGTCGGCCCAGTACTCGCCCTCGAACGGCCACAGCTCCTCGTCGTCGCCGATCATGCCTTGCTCCCACAGCCGGCCGTACAGCTCCTCGGGGAAGCGGCCGCTGGCCAGATCCTGGACCTTGATGTCGAGCGCGCGCTTCTGGCCGATCACCGCGTCGACCTTGCCCAGCCGGGCCTTGTCGAGGATGCGCTTGGTGGTGGCGTACAGGCGATCGATCATCGCTTGCGACCGCTGGGCCGACGCGGTCTCGAGCTGGGTCAAGAGCGCGTGGCTGTCGCGGTCGAGGCGGCGGGCCGCGCGCAGGTCGTCGTCGAGCAGCGGCCGCAGCCCGGGCGGGGCGGCGCTGGCGCGCTCGGCGTCGGCGGCGGCAGCCAGCGCGCGGGCCTTCGCGGCCGCGGCGTCGACCTTGGCCGCCAGCGCGGCCAGCCGCTCGCCCTCCTCGGCGGCGACGTCGTCGGGGACGCTGCCCGCGGCCTTGCCGGCGGCGAGCTGGCGGCGGGCCAGCGCGATCTGCTCGTCGAGCGCGCGCAGGTCGTCCGCGACGCCGTTGGCGTCGGCCGCGGCGGCGTCGGCCAGCGTCGGATCGCCCGACACCTTGCCGACCTGCTCGGCCCGGGCCTGGCGGGCCAGCGCGTTCCACTGCCGCACCAGGCCCGGCGACTCGCCGGCGGCGCGGCGCAGCCCGGTGACCGCGTCGTGCAGGCGGACGAAGCCGGGATCGAGCCGGACCAGGCCCAGCACCCGCGCGGTCACGTCCTTCGACGGCGGGGGCGCGTCGGCGCCGGCGGCGCGATCGCGCCAGCGGGTCAGCGCGCGCTCGAACAGCGCGCGGCGCGCCTCGGGATCCTTGCGGATGCGATCGAGCTCGGCCACCACCGGGGCCAGCTCGGCGGCCACCGCGTCGTAGGTGGTGCGGGCCGCGTCGAACTTGCAGTCGGCCAGCTCGACGTAGGCGCCCAGCAGGCTGGCCTCGGCCCAGGTCGGCGCGTCGGGGAACTGGCTGCGCAGCTCGGCGACCAGATCGCGGGCGGTGGCCAGCTCGCGCTTCTGGTACATCGACCACGCCGCCTCGAACAGCGCGTCGGGTAGGTGCACCGAGTCCGACGGGATCTGGAAGTAGTGGTAGTAGGCGTCGTCGTACTCGGCGCGCTCGTGGGCCAGCCGGCCGAGCCCGAGGCGCGCCAGGTCCTTGATCGTGAAGTAGCGCTCGTCGACGACGAACGTCACCCGATCGGCGTCGCCGGTGCCGGCCACCTCGCACATCGCGTCGGCGGCGTCGCGCCACTCCCCCTTGCGGGTGCGGATCACGCCGCGCAGGTACAGCGCCGACGAGTACAGCCGGCTCTTCTTGGAGATCGTCGCGAACTGGCCCTCGGCGGCGATCAGATCGCCGGCCTGGTAGGCGGCCCGGCCGCGCAGGTACGCGCGCTCGCCGGCGGCGCTCGGCGGGATCGTCGCGCCGCTGTCGAGCGCCTGGATCCGCGCCAGCGTGCCCGCGAAGTCGCGGGTCTCCATCGCGACGTCGACGGCGCGGCGGTGGGCCGGGCCCCAGTACGGCGCGTCGGGGCCGCGGCGCAGCGCGCGCTCGTAGGCCAGCATCGCCGCGCCGTAGGCGCCCGCGCCCTGCAGCGCGACGCCCAGGTAGTACTCCGCGTTCTGGTACTCGACGAAGTCCGCGAAGTCGGTGTAGCGGGGCGAGTCGACGATCGCCGCCAGCGCCACCGCGGCGTCGATGGGATCGCCGGCGCGCAAGAGCGCCTCGGCGGCGCCCAGCTCGCGCTTGAGGGTCTCCTGGCTGCCGCTGGCGGCGTCGACCAGGCCCATCGCTTCGAGCTCGGCGAAGTAGCGCGCGGTGGGCGAGGTCGGGGGCGGCGGCGCGTCGACCGGCTCGTCGGCGCGGCCGGGCCCGCTGGCCAGCGCCAGGCCGAGCAGCGCCGCGGCCAGGCGGTTAGCGCGCACGCGTGGCCTCGGCGGTGCGTCGCGCCGCCGGCGCGACGACGGCGCTGGTCTTGCCCGACGGCTTCCCCGCCGGGGCGCCGGGCCGCGCGGTGGTCTTGACGTCGACGTCGAGGTGCAGCCGGTAGCCGCCGCGCTCGCCGCGCTTCCAGCCGTAGGCGATGTCGCCGTCGTCGGCGGCGCGGACCGCGACCTCGAGGTCCTTGCCCGGCACCGCCTGGACCACGAAGGTCGACTCGGTGGCGGTGGTGAAGCGGTCGTCGTCCTTGCCGGTCAGCTCGAGCCGCACCGTCACCAGGTGGCGGCCGGGCGCGATCCAGCCGTCGAAGCGGACCGCGTCGTCGCCGCCGATCGTGCCGCTGGTGTCGTCGTAGACGCCGGCGCCGTCGAGCCGGATCACCGCGCGCGACACGCCCCAGAACCGCGCGCTGCCGAACTTGAGCTTGACCTGGACCCGGGTCGAGTACAGCGCGCTGGCGATGGTCGCGGCCCGGGCCCGCGACGCGAACAGCTCGTCGCGCAGCTTCAGGTACTCCTGGCGGAGCGCGTCGACGTCGTTGCCCTCGCTGGTCGGGGCGGTCGCTGGCGTGGTCGACTCGGTGGGCGCGGGCGCCGGGGGCGGGGCCGGCGTGGGCGCGGGCGCGACGGGCGCGGCCGGGGCGGGCGGCGGCTTCTTCACCGGCTGCGCGAGCGCGGTGCCCGCGGTCAGCGCCAGCGCGGCGGTGAACGTGCATCGCGAGAGGGCCTGCCAGGTGGGTCCGGACATCACAGACTCCGCAGCTCGGGACCGAGCTAGTTCGAGAACGGCAAGAACATCGAGAAGCCGAGCGTCACCGACGCGTCGTTGACCAGGAAGCGCTCGTCGAGCAGCTCCTGACGATACACCCGGTCGCGGGCGTCGATGCGGAACGCGACCGCGTGGCCGGCGAACAGCTTGAGGCCGACGCCGGCGACGCCCATCGCGCCGCGGCTGGTGGTCGAGTCGACCACCCCGACGCCGACGTCGACGTGGAGATCGTAGCGGGCGACCGAGCCGCCCAGCCGCGCCTTGCCGTAGACCGGGCTCCACACCAGCAGCGACTCGCCGAAGATGACCCGGGCGTAGTCGTCGGCCAGCGACACGCCGCGCGAGTCCTCGATGGCGCGGATGACGTCGGCGTTGGCGTGGGTCATGCCGCCGCCGAACTCGACCGAGGTCTGATCGGTCATGTGGTAGGTGTAGGCGCCACCGACCACCCAGGTGCCGCTGAACAGATCCGACGCGTAGAAGCCGCCGCCGACGGTGAACTCGTGGCGGTGCTGCTTGACGAACAGCCGATCCACCGCGCCGCGTCGCTTGCGCTTGAGCGCCAGCCGGTCGGCGATCTCCTGATCGACGCACATCGACGTCGTGCGCTCGTCCTCGGGCTTGGACTCGGCGCGCGCCGGCGCGGCGGCGACGAGCGCGGTCGCGATGACGACGAGGCGGAGGGTGATCAAGATGGACTCACGGCAAGTCTGGGTCGTTTTGGGTGGGGGGCGTTCCTGGTGAAGGTCGGAGGCGTATGGGACCCGGTGAGCCCCCTGCCTCCACCTGGGCTTTGCGAAAGCCCCTCGTTCTACAACGGCGTCGGGATCCAGAGGCCGAGCGCGAAGCTGGCGACCAGGTTGTTGGTGAGGCGGGTCTCGGCGGCGGCCTCTTGCACCGCGATCACGTCGCGCGCCTCGAAGCGCACCGTCAGCACCTTGGTGGTGAACAGCTCGAGCGCCACGCCGGCGTCGAAGCTGGCGCCCTGGACGCTGTCGTGGATCAGCCGGCCGCCGCCGGCGAACACCAGGAAGTCGCCGTGGACGATGTCGCCGCCCATCTTCATCTTGGTGTGGATCGGCGACCACACCAGGTTGGCCAGCGGCAGGTAGCCCAGGCCCTTCTCGAAGCGATCGTCGCCGAAGAACTCGGCCAGCGGGCTGTCGAGGTCGAGCGCGATCGGCGTGACCTCGAACCCGAGCTCGATGCCGAGGTCCTCGGTGAACCAGAAGCCCAGCGCGCCGCCGGCGATCCACGACGACGACGTGAGGTCGCCGGCGTAGAGGCCGCCCCGGCCGATCAGCTCGACGTGGCCGCGCTTGGCGAAGTCGCGCTTCTGGACCCCGCGCGGCCGCAGCGTCTGGCCCAGCTCGTCCTTGATCGACTGATCCAGGCACGACGGCAGCGGCGCCTCCGACGGGGTGGCGGCGGCGGTGGCGGCGGCGGCCTCGGCCGCGGGCGGCGCGGCGCGGTCGGCGGCCTCGTCGGCCAGAGCCGACGCGGAGGTCGCGATGGTCAGCCCAAGGCCGGCCACGGCGACGAGTCCCCAGACTGATCGCAGCACTGCCGAGACGGTAGCGTGGCGCCCACGCCGGGGTCAACGCGCGACGGCGTCGCGATCGGCGGCGGCGGTGGTGATACACTGGCGCCGATGGATGTCCTGGGCGGAACCCGGATCCGCCGCGAGGCCACGCCGGCGACCGTCAACCTCCGACGGTGCAAGCTGGTGGTCACCAAGGGGGCCCAGCGCGGCACCGAGTTCGTCGTGGCCAGCGACGTGCTCCGCGTCGGTAAGGCGCCTGACAACGATCTGGTGGTGTCCGACGAGACGGTGTCCCGGACCCACTTCGAGATCGTCCGCGACGCCAAGGGCTACCTGGTGCGCGACCTGCACTCGACCAACGGCACGTTCCTCGACGGCGCCGAGATCAAGGAGGCCTACCTGCGGGCCGGCTCGGTGGTCGGCGCCGGCGCGGTCGAGCTGAAGTTCACGCCGTTCGAGGAGCGGATCGAGATCCTGCCGTCGGAGCGCGAGACGCTGGGCGAGATGGTCGGCAAGTCGACCGCGATGCGCGAGATCTTCGGGCTGATCGAGCGGATCGCGCCGACCGACGCGACCGTGCTGATCGAGGGCGAGACCGGCACCGGCAAGGACATGATCGCGCGCACGCTGCACCTGCTGTCGCGGCGCAAGGACGCGCCGTTCGTCGTCGTCGACTGCGGCGCGGTGGCCGGCACGCTGATCGAGAGCGAGCTGTTCGGCCACGAGAAGGGCGCGTTCACCGGCGCGTCGGCGGCCCGCCAGGGCGCGTTCGAGCTGGCCTCGGGCGGCACGGTGTTCCTCGACGAGCTCGGCGAGCTGTCGCTCGACCTGCAGCCCAAGCTCTTGCGCGTGCTCGAGCAGCGCGAGCTGCGCCGGGTGGGCGGCACCAAGACCCTCAAGGTCGACCTGCGGGTCATCGCCGCGACCCGCAAGGATCTGCGCAGCGAGGTCGAGAAGGGCAAGTTCCGCGAGGACCTGTACTTCCGGCTCAACGTCGTGCCGATCACCGCGCCGGCGCTGCGCGATCGCAAGGACGACGTGCCGGCGCTGATCGATCACTTCCTGGCGAAGCTGTCGCCGGCGGGCGCGCCGGCGCCGGTCCTGACCGACGCCACCCGCGCCGCGCTCTACGCCCACGACTGGCCGGGGAACGTGCGCGAGCTGCGCAACGTGCTCGAGCGGGCGCTGGCGCTGGGCAGCGACCCCGGCGCGCTGGTGGCGCCCCTGGGCGGCGAGCTGTCGCGCGCCGGCGGCGCGGCCGAGCTGGTCGACTTCCAGCCCGGCATGTCGTTCCGCGACACCAAGGAGCGCTGGACCGAGGCCTTCGAGCGCCGCTACCTGGCCTGGCTCCTGCGCCGCGCCGACGGCAACATCTCGAAGGCGGCGCGCGACGCCGACATGGACCGGAAGTACTTGCATAAGCTCTTGCGCAAGTACGGCATCGGCAGCGACGAGCCGGCGGAGGAGTAGCCCTCGCGTTCGGGCGGGGGCCCCACGTCTTGTGGGGGAGGGGCTTCGCGAAAGCCCCGCGCTTCACCACGCGGTGCGAAGGCCGAGCTGGAGCTCGAAGGCGTCGAGCAGCTGGTCGCTGGTCAGGAACTGCGTGGCGCGGCCGCCGAGGTTGGCGGCCTCGTCGTCGGCGGGCAGCTCGTCGAGCAAGAACACGTCGGCCTTGAGGTTCCAGTCGACCCGATCGAACAGGCCCCAGACCTTCTTGTCGTCCTCGGCCACCGACAGGAGCGTCAGCTTGCCGCCGATCACCGCGTTGCGGACCGGCGACAGCTCGCGGTCGCCCGTGAAGTACGATCCGGCGGTCGACTCGGTCTCGTAGTAGAAGGCGTCCTTGAAGAAGGTCGCCGCGGTCTGCTGGTAGGCGCGGGCGCGCAGCCGCAAGAGCAGCGACGAGCCCACGTACTGCGAGTAGGCCAGCTCGACGGTGCCGGAGTTGACGCCCCAGCTGTCGCTGTAGGCGCGGCCGCTGACGTGGACCGCGGCGCGCAGCCTGGGCAGCCAGCGGTTGAGGCGCACCGACAGCGCGACCCGGGCGCGGGTGTCGGGGATGTGCTCTTGCGGCTCGTTGGGGCCGACCCGGACCCGGCGGTAGGGGTTGGACTGGAAGCCCTCGAGCACCTGGCCGAACAGGCTGGCCTGGAGCACCATCGTCGGCGACAGGTTCTGGGTCACGGTCGCCTGGGCGGTGTCGATCGTGAGGTCGCGCCAGGTGGTCGTCACCAGCATCGTCGCGTCGAGCGTGTCCTTGCCGAACACGCCGTAGTCCTTGGCGCACGGATCGGCGCCGGTCAGGGCGCGGCGCTCGAGCGGCTGCAGCTCGGCGTTGGCCTTGTCGCAGGCCTGATCCCGGGCGTGGCTGTAGCTGACCGCGAGGTTGGTGTTCTTGCCCGGCAGATCGATCGCCGCGTTGCCGGCGACGGCCAGCGACAGGTAGTCGCGCTCGACGCCGACCGAGCCCGACAGGCCGAGCTTGGCGCGGCGGCCGGTGAAGCCCAGGCCCAGCGAGCCCTCGTGGCGCAGGTCGGAGAACGCGGTCGCCGTGGACACCGCGTCGACGGCGTAGACCGCCGCGGTGGCGCCGGTGACCGCGTCGGCGGAGTAGCCGAGCGCCAGGTTGGTGTGCTCGCCGACGTCGACGGTGGCGTCGAGCTGCGGGTGGATCACCGTCAGCCCGCCCTGGCCGCCCTGGCGCTGCTCCTGGTACCAGGTGGTGTTGAGGTCGATGCCGTCGTCGGCGCGTGCCACGCCGACGGCGCCGACTGCGCCGAGCACGAGGGCGACGGACGTCGCGGTGACGCGATGCACCCGGCGTCGACCTCGCTGGCGATCGGTCAATTGCACCCGCAGCCTCCGCCGCCGGCGCCGTTGCCGCCGGCCGCGCCCTCGCGGTTGGTCAGCACGTGATCGTCGGCCGACGCCTCCTGGGGATCGCCCTCGAAGGTCATCACCGGATCGGCGAGGAACTCCTTCTCGTTGGGGCGCACCGCGTAGCGCCCGCACGCCGAGGCCAGGCCGGCGATCGACACGACGAGGAGGAGGGTGCGGCGCATGGGGTGAACTCCTGTGATCGCTAGAAGAAGATCGCCAGCCCGCCGGTGAACTCGTTGCCGGACTCGGAGCGGTTCTGGTCGAACAGCACCCAGCGGCGGTAGTCGGTGCGCAGCGTGATCTGCTTCTTGAAGGTGATCTCGAAGCCGCCGCCGGCGTCGAGCGACGCCAGCGTCTCTTCCTGGTCGGTGAAGTTGTCGGCCTTCGGCCGGATGTGGGCGGCGCCGACCGAGGCGTGGACGAACGGGGCGACCGCGGCGCCGGGCGCCAGCCGCAGCGTCCAGCCGGCGCCGGCGAGGAACACGTCGGTCTGGGCCCGCGGCGACAGGCCGGCGAAGCCCTCGAGCGCGAAGTAGCGATCGACGATCAGCGCCGGGCGCAACAGGAACAGGCCCTCGCGATCGAGCAGGCCGGCCGAGAACGACAGCTCGACGTCGGCGTAGGGCAGGGGCGACGGCCCGAGGATGGCGCGGCGGATGCGGCGCCCGAGCCGGGACAACGCGCCGGCCTCCTCCTCGGGGCCGACCTCGAACGGGAACACCAGCTCGCCGAGGATCCAGCCGGTGGTGCCGTCGTCGAGGACGATCCGGTACCAGTAGCCGCGGGTGCCGCGCTCGATGACCTCGAACACCTGGCCGCGGTGGGCGTCGTAGATGTCGCGGTAGCTGGCGCCGGGGCCGCTGTAGACCGGCGCGTCTTGCGCGATCACGCGCAGGTACGCGTCGGCGGCGGCCGGGCTGGCCAGCGCGCCCACGAACCCCAGGGCCAGGAGCGCCTTCTTCATTGCGTGAACCAGTCGAGGAACACCGCGGCCGAGGCGTCGCCGCTCGCGAACATGTCGCCGCCGCCGTGCGGATCTTCGCCGGTCAGCGGCTTGGTGAACAGCGAGCTGGCCTCGGGGGTGCCGCAGTTGAGGAAGCGGGTCACGACCTGGTAGTTGCGCGTGAAGTCGATGGGGTCGGTGGTGTCGAGGCGCAGCGCCGAGCGGCCGTCGGCTTCGCCGTGGCAGCCGCTGCGCCCGACGCAGGTCTTGGCCATGTCGGGCTGGGCGAGGTACTCGGGCCACACCCGGGTGCGGAAGAAGTCGGGGTCGGGGCGGCACACGCCGGGCTCGACCGGATCGTCGCCCAGATCGACGGTGGGGCAGCCGGCGCACGCGAGCGCCACGAGTGGCCCGAGCGCCGCGGCGCTGCGCGCGACGGCGCCGCCCACCGCGCGGCGGCGGGGACCAGCGCCCTCGGGCTGGTGGAGGATGTCGGTGGCGACCATCCGGCGACAAGGTATCGCGGCGGCTGGGCGCTTGTCATGGTCGACGTCGGTGATTTCGTGTCAGCGCTGCGACTTGCGGTGGCGTAGTGAGGCCGGTTACCCTCGCCGGGCGTGGCAGATCAGTCGGCTGGATCCGGCGCTCCGAAGCCGCCGTCGCCGGGCCGCGACGACGAGCGCACCACCGCGGTGCCGCCGCCGCTGCCCCGCGAGGACTCGCGACCGGTCGCGATGCCGCCGCCGATCCCGCCGAGCCGTGACGGTTCGCGGCCCAACATCGTGCCGCCGCGGCTGCCGCCGACGCCGGCGGGCAGCGGCGGCCGGCGCCCCAGCCGCACCGACATCCCGCAGGCCGATCCGCGCGCGGTGCGCGCGCCGCTGATCGGCCGCGCCACCCAGCTCGAGGTGCTGCGCGACGTCGTGCAGCGCGCGGTCGACTTCCAGGCGCCCCAGCTGGTGACGCTGGTCGGCAACCAGGGCACCGGCAAGACCCGGCTGGTCCACGAGCTGGTGCGCGGCCTCAAGCACCCGGTGCGCGCCCACCACGGCCGGGCCCGGGCCGGCGAGCCGGGCAGCGCGCTGGCGTCGATCCTGCGCGATCGCTTCGGCGGCGGCGACGCCCGCGATCGGTTCGCCGCCGAGGTCGCGACGATCTTCGGCGTCGAGGCCGCGCCCGACGTGCTGCACTGCCTGGGGCGCTTCGTCGGGCTCGACTTCCCGGCGTCGGCGTTCCTGCAGGTGGTGGCCGACAACCCGCGCCACGCCGACGAGCTGGCCAAGACCACGCTGCGCCGGCTGATCGAGCTCGACGCCAGCGTCGCGCCGCTGGTGCTGGTGTTCGACGATCTGCACGCCGCCGACGACCACACCCTGACGGTGCTGACCGAGCTGGCTGCGGCGCTGGGCGGCTCGCCGGTCGTGATCATCGCCGCGGCGCGGCCGGAGATGCTGGTGCGCACGCCGGGCTGGGGCGAGGGCGCGGTCGACCACGAGCGGATCGACCTGCACAACCTCGAGCCCGACGACGCCGAGGCGATGTTCACCAGCCTCTTGGCCCAGGTCGGCCGGGTCCCGGACGAGCTGACCACCACCGCCATCGAGCTGACCGGCGGCAACCCGCAGTTCCTCGAGCAGCTGGTGCGGCTGTACCTGAACCAGGGCGCGATCGACGCCACCAGCGGGCCGCTGTGGAAGCTGGACCTGGCGGCGGCGCTGGCGATCGATCTGCCGATCAGCGTCGAGGAGGCGATCGAGGCGCGGATCGCCGCGCTCGACAGCGACGAGCGCGACCTGCTCGAGAAGGTCGCGGTGCTGGGCAACGTGTTCTGGCAGTCGGCGGCGGTGGCGCTGACCCGCCAGGACGGCGCCGCGGCGCCGGTGGCCGACCCGCTCGAGCGCGAGTGGGGCGACGGCGAGCCGATCCGCCGCCGCATCGGCGACCTGGTGTTCGGGCTGGCCGAGCGCGACTACCTGCTGGTGCTCGACGCCGCCGACTCGTCGGTGCCGGGCGACGTCGAGGTGGTCTTCAAGCACAACCTCGAGCGCGAGCTGATCGTCAAGGCCACCGAGCCGCGCAAGCGCGCCCGCTACCACCTGCTGGCCGCGCAGTGGCTCGAGGCCCGCCTCAACGACAAGAGCGACGAGCAGCTCGAGTTCCTGACCGGCCTGTACGAGCGCGGCGGCGATCAGGCCAAGGCCGCGCGCTGCTACCTGCTCGGCGCCGATCGCGCCCGGGCCCGCTACGCCGCCGACGAGGCCCGCGGCCTGTACGAGAAGGGGCTGGCGCTGCTCGGCGCCCACGACGCGCCGGCCCGGATGGACGGGCTGCACAACCTGGGCGACGTGCTCGATCTGGTCGGCGAGTCGGCGGCGGCGCTCGAGCGCTTCAACGACATGCTCGAGCTGGCCTGGCGCTTCGACAACCAGGCCAAGGCCGGCGCCGCCCACACCCGGATCGCCCGGGTGCTGCGGCGCCAGGGCCAGTACGACCCGGCGATGGAGCACCTGCGCCGGGCCAGCGAGCTGTTCACCCAGGCCCAGGACGATCGCGGCATCGCGTCGACGCTCGACGACATCGGCCGGGTCCACTGGCTGCGCGGCGCCTACGGCCAGGCGGTCGACTTCCACCGCCAGGCGTTGACCCTGCGCAAGCAGCTCGGCGAGCGCCGCTCGATCGCGCTGTCGCTGGCCAACATCGGCCGGGTCCACTTCGACTCGGGCAACTTCAAGGCGGCGATCGCGCAGTTCCGCGAGGCGCTCGATCTGCGCCGCGACATCGACGATCGCGCCGGCGTGGTCGAGTCGCTCACCGACCTCGCCGGCGTCCACGGCGCCAACGGCAACCACGCGATGGCGCTGGGGCTGCTCGACGAAGCGCGCGCGCTGGCCGGCGAGATCGGCGACACCCAGACGCTGGTCGGCGTGCTGTCGCGGGCCGGCGAGCACAAGGTGGCGGCCGGCGACGTGGCCGGCGCGCTGGCCGATCTGGCCCGGGCCAAGGAGGCGGCGCGCACGCTGGGCGATCGGGTGGCGCTGTCCGAGACCCACCGCCGGGCCGCCGAGGCCGAGCTGGCGCGCGGCGACGCGGCGGCCGCCGAGCGCGAGGTGCGGTGGGCGGTGCAGATCGGCGAGAGCGTCGGCGCCCGCGTGCCGATCGGCGCGGCCCACCGGGCGGCGGCGCGGATCGCCGCGGCCAAGGGCGACCTGGCGGCGGCCGACGAGCTGTTCCGCAAGGCCATCGACGTGCTGGGCACGATGCGCAACGAGCTCGAGCTGGCCCGGGCCTACCACGACTTCGCCGAGTTCCGGGACGGCCGCGGCGAGGCCAGCGAGGCCCAGACCCTGCGGTCGCGCGCGGCCGAGGTCTACGATCGCCTGCGCGCCGCGGCCACCACCGAGTGACGATGACCGACGACGATCTCATGGCCCGGCTCGCCGCGGCGGTGCCCCCGGCGGTGCACGAGGTGTGCGACACGCTGACCGCGGCCGGCTTCGAGGCGGTGACCGTCGGCGGCGCGGTGCGCGACGTGCTGCTCGGGCGCGACGGCGGCGACTGGGACGTCGCGACCAGCGCCCACCCCGACGAGGTGGTCGCGCGGTTCGCCCGGACGATCCCGACCGGCATGGCCCACGGCACGGTGACGGTGATCGCCGGCCGCGGCGCGCACCGCCTGCCGATCGAGGTGACGACCTACCGCGGCGACGGCGCGTACGTCGACGGCCGGCGCCCGACCTCGGTGGTGTTCGGCGTGCCGCTGACCGAGGACCTGGCCCGCCGCGATCTGGTGGTCAACGCGATCGCCTACGATCCGGTGCACGCGCGGCTGATCGACCCGTTCGACGGCCGCGGCGATCTGGCGGCGCGGCGGCTGCGCGCGGTGGGCGACCCGGCAGCGCGGTTCGCCGAGGACGGGCTGCGGATCATGCGCGCGATCCGCTTCGCGGCGACGCTCGAGTTCGCGCTCGATCCCGAGACCACCGCCGCGATCCCCGGCGCGCTGCCGAGCCTGGCCAAGGTGTCGCGCGAGCGGGTCAAGGTCGAGCTCGACAAGCTGCTGGGCGCGCGGGCGCCGGGCGCGGCGCTGACGATCGCCCGCGCCACCGGCGTGCTGGCGCAGGAGCTGCCCGAGGCCGACGTCGACGACGCCGGCTGGCCGGCGCGGGTGGCGTGGCTCGAGCGGGCGCCGGCGGCGGCGCGACTGGCGGTGCTGGTGGCCGGCGGCGGCGACGACGACGCCAGCGCGGCGGCGGCCGAGCGGGCGCTGCGCCGCCTCAAGGCGGCCAACGACGAGCGCGATCGCGCGGTGCGGCTGGTGCGGCTGGCCCACCACGCGGATGCGACGCCGGCCGTGGTGCGCCGGGCGCTGGCGCGCTGCGGCCGGGCCCACGCGGCGCTGGCGGTGGCGCTGTGGCGGGCCCGGGGCGACGCGGCGCCGGCGGTGGCCGACGCCGGCGAGGCGATCCTGGTCCGCGGCGACGCGCTCAACGCCGGCGAGCTGGCGTTGACCGGCGCGGCGCTGATGGCGGCGCTGGGGCTGGCCCCGGGCCCGGCGGTGGGGCGCGCGCTGGCGGCGTGCCTCGACGCGGTGCTCGACGATCCGGCGCGCAACCAGCCCGACGCGCTGATCGCGATCGCTCGCGCGTACCTCGACGGCGCCGCGCCGGCCTGAGCGCTACGCGAGCGTGATCTCGGCGTCGACGACCAGCGTCTCGCCGCGGCGGGCCGGGACGATCACCCGCGACAGCACCAGCTCGCGGATCACCGCGGCGTGATCGATCGCCAGGTGCGAGGCCCGGCGCAGCACGTTGGCCAGGCCGACCCGATCGGGCTCGTCGTCGCCGGCCCGGGTCGCGACCACGCCGGCGGCCAGCGCCGCGGCGTCGGCGGCGCGCAGCGGGGCCGGGGCGGCCTCGGGCGGCTGGCCAGCGATCTCGACGATCACCGTCGGGCCCAGGTGCGGCAGCGCGGCGATCCGGACCCGCACCTCGCGGCCGGCTGGCGGCGTCGCCCGCACGATCACCGCGCCGCGATCGAGCGGCTGGCCGACCTTGGCCAGCACCGCGGCGAAGGCCCGGCGCACGTCGGCGGCGCTGCCCAGGCCACGCTCGACCGGGCAGCCGTCGGCCTCGCTGACCACGTCGGCGCCGTAGGGCTTCACGTCGACCGGGAAGCCCGCCTTGGCCGCGACCCGCAGCGCCGCCGACGGCGACGTCGCCACGGCCTGTCGGGTGATCGGCACGCCGTAGGCCGACAGCAGCACCTTGGCCTCGTGATCGCCGAGGCGGTGATCGCTGGGCGCCAGCTTGGCCAGCTGCCGCGCCAGCCGCTCCTCGTCGACCTCGAGCTCGGCGCGGGCCGAGCGCGCCGCCGGGCCCAGGCCGACCCGCGCCCGCTCGCTGGCGCGGCCCACCGCGGTGACCGCGGTCAGCGCGGCGCGCAACCCGACCAGCGCGCCGGTCGGGGCGTCGGCCAGCAGCTCGGCGCGCTCGCACAGCGGCACCCGCAGCGCCGGCAGCCCGGCGCCGATGCCGTCGCGCCAGGCGGTGCGCGCCACCAGCACGACGTCCGACGGCGCGTCGTCGACGTCGTCGGCCATCCAGGTCGGGCGGCGGCCGTCGTCGGGCAGCGCCCGCGCGGTGGTCGCGAGGTAGCCGGCCTCGTCGCCGACGATCGCGACCCGGGCGCCGGCCGGCGCGCGGTGCGCGGCCAGCAGCGCCAGCGCCTCGATCCACGCGTCGGGATCGGCGAACACCGCGGCGCCCTGGGCGCGCAGGTGGGCCAGCGCGGCGGCGGTCTCGAGGCGGGGGCGGGCGACGCTGGCGAGCACCACCAGCGGTCGGCCCGCGGTGGCGGCGGCCCGCGCGACCTCGTGCAGGCCGACGGTGATCGCCGGCTCGGCCTCGAGCCAGGCGCCGACCACGCCGTCGGCGGCGATCGCCTCGGCCAGGCCCGCGGGCTCGGCGGCGGCCGCGCTGGGCAGGCCGCGCGCGCGCAGGCTGGCGTCGACCAGCGCGAGCACCGCGGGCGGCGCGCCGGTGATCGTCACCGGGCGGCCGGTGACCAGCGCGAGGGCCGGGCGGCGGGTCACGACTCCGACTCCGGCAGCACGCGCTCCCGGCGCAGGCGCTCGACCAGCTCGGCGGCGTCGCCGAAGATCGTCGCCTGGCGGCTGCCGCGCAGCGGGCGCAGCCGGCCGGCCAGCGCCTTGCGCGGCGCGAGGCGGCGCGCGTCGAGGCCGAGGTCCTCGAGCTCCCAGGCGACGATCGCCTGGGCCGCGGCCGGCGGCGCCGGCGCGCTGGGGGCGTCGCCGCCGCGGCTGGGCGGCGCGCACACCGCGAGCACGACCGGGCGGGCCAGGCGCAGCGTGACGATGCGGCCGCTGGCGTGGTGGTCGACGTCGAGCGCGGCGCCCTCGAGCCGCGCCCCGCGCACCGCCGTGACGTGGGGCATCGCCAGCAGTTCGGCGGCGGCCGGCGCCAGCGCGCCGAGGCGCTCGTCGACCGAGCGATCGCCGCACACGACGACGTCGGCGCCGACCTTCTTGACCGCGGCCGCGACGATCTCGGCGACGCCGAGGTAGTCGAGGTCGTCGACGCCCTCGCCGCTGACCCGCACCGCGCGGGCGCAGCCGGCGCGCAGCGCCATCGCCAGCACCTTGTCCTCGCGGCGGGCCGGGCCGACGGCGATCGCCACCGCGTCGGTGGCCAGCTCGTGGGCCAGGGCCAGGCCGATCGTCAGCGCGCCGCGCTCGCACGGGCCGAGCACGACGTCGTCGTCGGGTTGCCCCGGGCGGGCCTGGGCCCGCCGCACCAGGATCGCCACCGTCACGGCCGGGCCTCGAGCGCGGCCACCAGCGCGGGCAAGACGTCCTCGAGGGCGCCGACCAGGCCCCAGCGCGCGGCGCGGAAGATCGGCGCGCGCGGATCCCGATCGATCGCGATGATCTCGGCGTCGAGCGACACCGCGCCGAGGTGGGCGTTGGAGCCCGACGCCCCGCACACCACGTAGAGCTCGGGGTGGACGCCGCGCGCGCCGACGCCGATCTCGCGATCGGGCGCGACCAGCCCGCGGGCGCACGCGCCGCGGGTGCCGGCGACCTCGCCGCCGAGCAGCGCCGCCAGGCGCTCGACCAGCGGCATCGCGCCAGCGCTCACGCCGGCGCCGGCGACGACCAGCACCCGGGCCTGATCGATCGCCTCCCCGGCGTCGGCGCGCTCGCCGACGATCAGCGGCGCGGCCGGCAGCGCGCCGTCGACGCCCAGCGCCACCAGCTCGGCCTCGTCGGCGCCGTGGGCGGCCGGGCGATCGGCCGACAGCGTGATCACCGCGGCCTGATCGAGCTCGTCGAGCTGCAGCCGGCGCCACAGCTCGCCGTCGTAGACCGCGCGGGTCAGCACCACCTCGCCGCGCGGGCCGGTCTCGACCACCGGCTCGGCGACGTAGGCCGCGCCCAGCCGGGCCGCCAGCCGCGGCGCGACGTCGCGGCCGCCCGCATCGCTCGGCAGGATGATGAGGCTCGGCCGCACCTGCTCGCACACCCGGGCCAGGAGCGCGCCGCGGGTGACCCACAGCGCCGGTCGTGGCGGCCCGGCGACGAGCACGACGCGATCGGCGCCGCCCCCGCCGAGGGCCGCGGCCAGCTCCTGGGCCGGCGTGCCGACGTCGGCTCCCGGGGCCACCCAGGCCACCGCGTACAGCGCGCCGCCCAGGCTGGAGGCGATCCGCCGGCCTTCGCCCAGGATCGCCAGGGCCATCGGGGTAGGGCGCCCGTCGACCACTTCGGTATGGACGAGGACGCACGCCACCGTGGGGGGACGCTACCGGCGGGGGGGCCGGGGGTCAAGAAAGCGGTGGCCGTCAGACGGGGGGGATAGCGTCGTCGTTGTGAGCGCGACCTCTGCAGCCATCGCCGATCTGTGCGGCGAGTACGAGGACCGGCCGGTGCGTCCGGCGGTCGCCGAGGTGTTGCGGCGGGCGGCGCCGGGGACGGTGGTGGCGGCGAGCGAGGGAGGGCGGCCGGTGGCGCTGGTGGTGCTGGCCGATCGGCGGGCGTTCGTGGTCGACGATCGCTGCCCCCACGACGGCGGCCCGCTGTCGGACGGGTTCCTCGATGGCGACCGGCTGGTGTGCGCGCGGCATGGGTGGGAGGTCGACCCGTGCAGCGGCGCGTGTGGCCGCCGCCAGGTCGCGACGCGGTCGCTCGGCACGGTTTAGGCCGGCGCGGGCGTCACCCGCACTGGCCGCGGTGGCGGAGGTAGTGATCGGCGAGGACGAGGGCGGTCATGGCCTCGACGATCGGGACGGCTCGGGGGAGGACGCAGGGATCGTGGCGGCCGCGGGGGGCGAGCGTCGCCGGGTTGCCGTCGCGGTCGACCGTGGCCTGGGCCCGCATGATCGTCGCGGTCGGCTTGAACGCGATCCGCATCGTGATCGGCTCGCCGTTGGCGATGCCGCCGACGATGCCGCCGGCGCGGTTGGTGCGGGTGCGCACGCGGCCGGCGTCGTCCCGGTACAGCTCGTCGTTGTGGGTCGAGCCGCGCAGCCGGGCGCCGGCGAAGCCCGAGCCGACCTCGAAGCCCTTGACCGCCGGGATCGACAGCATCGCCTTGGCCAGCTCGGCGTCGAGCTTGTCGAACACCGGCGCGCCCCAGCCGGCGGGCACGCCGTGAGCGACCGCGCGGATCACGCCGCCGACCGAGTCGCCGTCCTTGCGCGCGCCCTCGATGCACGCGGTCATCGCGGCGGCGGCCACCGGATCCGGACAGCGCACCGCGGTGGCGTCGACGTCGGCCCGGGTGACCGCGTCGCCGTCGACGTCGGCGGCGACGTGCTCGACCTCGTCGACCCAGGCGACGATGCGGACGCCGAGCGGCGCCAGGATCGCCTCGGCGACCGCGCCGGCCGCGACCCGGCCGACGGTCTCGCGCGCGCTGGCGCGACCGCCGCCCGCCACGGCGCGCACGCCGAACTTGGCGTCGTAGGTGTAGTCGGCGTGCGACGGGCGGTACGCGGTCTCGACGTTGGCGTAGTCGTGGGAGCGGGCGTCGACCGTGCGCACCAGCATCGCGATCGGCGTGCCCAGCGTGCGCTCGTCGTCGGTCAGCCCCGACAGGATCTCGACCTGATCGGGCTCGCGGCGCGGCGAGGTCAGCGTGCTCTGGCCGGGGCGGCGGCGATCGAGCGCGGCCTGGATCGCGGCCCGCGGCAGCGCCAGCCGGGGCGGGCAGCCGTCGACGATCACGCCCACGCCGGGCCCGTGGGACTCGCCGAAGGTGGTCACGGTCAGCGCGGTGCCGAAGCGGTTGCCCATGTGCGCACCGTAACACCGGGCCGGCGATCGGCAGCGCGGGCGCGGCGCCGAGCGTAGACTCCCGGCCCATGCGAACCACCCCCGCGATCGCCGGCCTCGCCGCGGCGCTCCTGCTGGTCGGCTGCCCGCCGTCCGGCGCGCCCACCCAGCCACCGCCGCCGCCGCCGCCGGGCTCGGGCTACCAGCCAGGCGCCGCGGTCGGCGCCGCGTGCGACGTCAACAACGACTGCGCGTCGGGGGTGTGCGAGGGCCAGGGCTGCGGCGTCGGGCAGGGCGTGTGCGCCGCCGCCGACCGCATGTGCACGATGGACGCCGCCAGCTACTGCGGCTGCGACGGCCAGACGTTCACCGCGTCGGGGAGCTGCGCCGGCCGGCGCTACGCCAGCCGCGGCGAGTGCGCGCCCGCCGGCAAGCCCGATGGCGACGCGTGCGTCGCGGCCAGCGACTGCGCGTCGGGGGTGTGCGAGGGCCAGGGCTGCGGTGACGACGCGCCCGGCGTGTGTGCCAGCACACAGCGCGCGTGCACGATGGACGCGGCGCGCTACTGCGGCTGCGACGGCCAGACGTTCACCGCGTCGGGCAGCTGCCCCGGGCAGCGCTTCGCCCAGCGCGGCCCGTGCGCGCCGCCGCCCGCCGCCGACGGCGCGGCGTGCCTCGCCAACAGCGACTGTGCGTCGGGGGTGTGCGAGGGCCAGGGCTGCGGCCCCGACGCGCCGGGCGCCTGCGCGCCAGCGAACCGCGCGTGCACCAAGGACCTGCGCACGTATTGCGGCTGCGACGGCCAGACCTTCCGCGCGTCGGGGAGCTGCCCGGGCAAGCGCTTCAGCGCGCGCGCCGCCTGCCCGTAGAACAGGCGTCGGTGCGTTGCTGCGATCGCGGCGACCGCGGTACGCTCGCGCCCACACCGGATGGCCGAAGCACCCCGACCGACCGCGGAGGAGCTGGAAGAGCTGGCAACGATCGTGCGCCGCGATCCCGCGTCGCCGGCGTTCGTCGACCTGGCGCAGGCATTCCTGGCGCTCGGTCGGCCGCGCGAAGCGATCGACGCCGCGCTCGCCGGCCTCCGAGCCAGCCCCGACAACCACGAAGGCCGCCTGACGCTGGCCCGCGGCCACGCCGCGCTGCACCAGTGGAAGGAGGCCCAGGCCGAGCTCCTGCGCGTGGTCAAGGTCGACCGGGCGTCGAAGCTGGGCTTCACGCTGCTCGGCGAGGTGCTGCTGCGCCGCGCCGACTACGAGCGGGCCACGCCGGTGCTGCAGCACGCGCAGAACCTGGACCCGTCGAACCCGGCGGTGCTCTCGCTGCTGCGCGCCGCGCGCAACGGCCAGCAGCTCGATCCGCCGCCGCCGATCCCGACGCCGCTGGCGCCGCGCCGCGCCGAGCCGCGGGCCCGCCCGGCCGCCCCGGCCGCCGTCGCGCCGCCCAGCCCGGCGCCCGCGCCGCGCCCCGCGCCGACCCGCCCGCCGCCGGCGCCGCCCGCGCCGCCCCCCCGCGCGCCGCAGCCGTCGAGCTTCGCCGACGACGCGCCGACCTCGGTCAGCGGCCACGGCTTCGACGGCGGCCCCACCAACATCGACAGCCACGGGCCCGGCCGCGGCGACGCGACGATGCCGTCGCTGCCGCCCGAGCACGTCGCCGCGCCACCGGCGCCGCCCGCGCCGCCGCCGCGGGCCGCCCGCCCCAGCGTCGCGCCGCCCCCGGGCGAGGTGGTGCGGCCGCGCATCGTCCCCGCCGCCAAGCCGGTCAACGCCGCCGCCGCGTCGCTGCGGCAGTCGGCCGCGGTCGGCGAGAACTACCTGAACGACCTGCTCACCGGCGGGCTGCTCGACGTGCCCGGCGTCCGGATCCCGGACGTCGACTACGATCTGCGGCCGGATCGCCGCTGGGGCCGCTCGACCGTGCGCGCGTTCATCGTGCTGTTCGTGCTGCTGGTGGCCGGCGCCGGCGGCGGCGGCTACTGGTACTACTTCACCGAGAAGCAGCGCGCGGCCGACGTCAAGAAGCTGCGCGACGACGCCGCGACGCTGGTGGCCCAGGGCAGCTTCGACGGCATGACCGGCGGCCTCGAGAAGCTGGCCAAGGCGCTCGAGCGCGACAAGAAGAACACCCGCACCTTCGCCGCGGTGGCCGAGATCTCGGCGCTGCGCGCGCTCCTGTACGGCACGCCGCCCGACGGCGTCGACCAGGCGCTGGCCGCGGCGGCGCGCAAGATCACCAAGCCGACCCAGGACGGCTACCGCGCGCTGGTCATCGCCCGCACCGCGCTGGCGCTGGCCCGGTTGACCGGCGCGCAGGCCGACGACGCCAACGCCGCCACCGTCGAGGTCCTCAACAAGGCGCGGCTGGAGATCGACGAGTGGGTCACCGCCCACCCCGACGATCGCTGGGCCCGCTACCTCAGCGGGAAGTGCCAGCTGGCCGCCGGCGCTCGCGACGCCGCCGCCGAGGCGTTCCGCCAGGCCGGCGACGGTCCCGAGGGGCTGGCGGTGGCCGACGCCGAGCGCGCCGACCTGCTGACCGACGACGGCAAGTTCGCCGAGGCGGTGCAGCTCTACGACGCGGCGCTGGCGAAGTCGGCGGACCACCCGCTGGTGCTGGTCGGCAAGTCGCTGGCCCGCGCCGAGCGCGGCGCCGACGCCTCCGAGGTCGTGCAGGAGATCAACGTCAAGCTCGACAAGGACCTCGGCGCCCGGGTCAACGGCTACCGCCACCTCGCGCTGGCGATGGCGTACTACAACCTCGACGAGCCCCAGCGCTTCTCCGAGTCGCTGGCCCGCGCCGTCGGCGCCCGCGAGCCGCGGTTCCTGGCGCGGGTCGCGCTGGCGCGCGCGCTCCAGGGCCGGGTCGGCGACGCCGCGACCTCGCTGGGCCAGGTGAAGTGGTTCACCACCGGCAAGGCCGATCCCGATCCGCTGGTGACGCTGGTGAACGGCGCGCTGCAGCTGGCCGCCGGCACGCCCGAGGCGGCGCTCGACACGCTGACCAAGCTCGACGGCACCCGCGCCGAGGTGCTGCGCGGCCTCGCGCTGATCGACCTGCGCAAGTACAAGGAGGCCGAGGCCGAGCTGGCCGCGGCCCAGGAGCACGCGCCCGAGTCCAAGGAGATCCCGGTGTGGCGGCTGATGGCGCAGGCGCTGGCGTCGACCGGCGCGGCCCAGGCCGAGGCCACGGCCGAGCTGGAGAAGGCGTCGCGCAAGCCCAAGAGCAAGATCGGCCGCCACGCCCACGGCATGACGATGCTGCTGCTGGGCAACACCGACGAGGCGCGCCGCCGCCTCGACCAGGCCCTCGAGGACGTCTCCGACGCGCAGCCCAACCCCCTCGCGTACCGCACCCGGATCGGGCTGGCGACGATCGAGCGCCAGGCCGGCAACCTCGAGGCCGCGCTGACCCAGGTCGACGAGGCGCTCAAGGCCAACCCGGGCTACCTGCCGGCGCGCATCGAGAAGGCGCGCGCGCTGGTGGCCAAGGGCGAGGGCGACGACGCGATGGCGGTGCTCGAGCCGGTCCTCACCGAGATCGAGCTGATGACCGGCGACGTCGAGGTGCTGGCCGCCGAGGCCACCATCAAGCGCGACCAGCGCAAGATGCGCGACAAGGACAAGCAGGCGCTGCGCGACGCCGCGAAGGCGGCGCTCGAGCGCGCGGTCGGCAAGAACGCGAACCCGGCCGAGGTCACGCGGGTCGCCGACCTGGTCGAGCCGGGGCTGGCCGCGACGCTGGGCGTGACGCCGGCCGAGGCGCCCCCGCCGCCGAAGAAGCCCGCGCGGCGTCGAGGCCGCTAGTGCGCGCGGCGCGGCTCGCGGTCGCGGCGGCGCTCGCGGCCGGCTGCGGCAAGAGCCAGCCGCCGGCGCCCGGCGTCGAGGCAGTCGCGACCGCGCGGCCGCGCCCGCGCCCCGCCGAGCTGGCGCACCTGACGCTCAAGGTGCTCGGCATGACGTGACCCGAGAGCTGCCCACGACGGGTGCGGTCGGCACTCGCGACGCTCCCGGCGGCCTACCAGGTCGGCTATGACCTCGCGCGCGACGAGGTGTACGTGGGCTACGACGCGCGCGCCGGGGACGCGAAGGCCGCCGCCGCGCCGATGATCGCCGCGATCCAGGCCGCCGGCTTCGATCCGTGGCTCAAGGGCCCGGGCTGGCCCGACGACGCGCCGGATGTGGTCGTGCTGCCGGCGATCGATTGATCGCGATCGGGGTCGCGATCGGGGACGGGCAGGCTCGAGACGCGGCCTGCTAGAGGATGCCGTCGATCGTGCCCTGGCCCTGGCGGATCAGCACGATCTGGTCGCCGTCGATCTCGAGCACCGTCGACGGCGCCTCGGCGGTGGACTCGGCGTCGACCACCACGTCGATCTGGCTGCCGAAGGCGTCGAGGATCTCGTCGGCGTCGCGGCACGCGACCTCGGCGCCAGGCGCGATCGCCGAGGTGGTGAGCAGCGGCCGGCCCAGCGCCGCGACGATCGCGCTGGCGATCGGGTGGCTGGTGATGCGGATGCCGACCGTGCGGCGCTTGGCGTCGGTCAGCGTGCGCGGCACGTCGCGGCTGGCCGGCACCACGAGCGTGTACGGCCCGGGGAAGATGCGCTGCGCGAGCCGGAACGCGGTCTGGTTGAAGTGGCCGTACTGCGACGCGCTCGACAGGTCCGGGCAGATCAGCGCCAGCCGCTGGCTCTTCTTGAGCTGCTTGGCGCGGGCGATCCGCTCGATCGCGTCCTTGGCCTCGATCGCGCAGCCCAGCGCGTAGACCGAGTCGGTGGGGTAGGCGGCGACGCCGCCGCCGTGGAGGATCTCGACCACCTTGGCGATCTTGCGCGCCGGCGGGGTGCCCCACGGCTCGATGATCAGGCGCATCGCGTCGCTCATGGCGTCCCCGGCGTCACCCCGCGGAAGCCGGCCGCGGTGATGTACTGCTCGATCGAGATCTGCCGGCTCGACGCCGGCTTCATCACCTTCACCGTCGCGAACCGGGCGCGGCACGCGGCGATCAGCTTCTGGAAGTCGGGCCCCTGGAAGATCTTGCCGACGAACCGCCCGCCCGGCGCCAGCGTCGCGCACGCCAGCTCGAGCGCCCGCTCGAACAGCGCCTCGCTGCGGGCCTGATCCATGTGGCGGATGCCGGTGGTGTCGGGCGCCATGTCGCTCATGACCACGTCGAAGTGATCGAGCGGGCCCAGCAGATCGGCAGGGACCACCGTGAACACGTCGCCGACCAGCAGCCGCGCGCCCGGCACCCCGGGGATCGCGACCCGATCGATGCCCACCATCGCGCCGCGCTCGCCGATCCGGCCGCGCGCGTACTGCAGCCACGAGCCGGGCGCGCAGCCGAGGTCGCACACCCGATCGCCGGGCCGGAACAGCCCGACCGCCTGGTCGATCTCCTCGAGCTTGAACACCGCGCGCGCGCGGAAGCCCTGGTCCTTGGCCCGATCGTGGAAGTGATCGTGTCGGACGTTGCGATCGCCGAGTCGCGTGCGGCCCTTGGCCATGGTGGTTCGCCGGAAACACAAACGCCGGCCGACGGCAGAGCCATCGACCGGCGAGGGGGGACGACGCGACCGACTAACCGCGGCCGGCGGCGGCCTTCTTGGACGCCTTGAGCGGGTTCTTCGAGCGAGCCTCTTCCTTGCCCATGCCCTTGCGCTTGTACGCGGTGCGGGTGGCGGCCTTGCTCACCACCACGTAGCCGTTGGGGCCACCCGGGACGGCGCCGCGGACCAGGATGTAGTTCTCGTCGGAGACGATGCGCACCACCTGCAGGTTCTGCACGGTGACGACCTCGTTGCCCATCTGGCCCGCCATGCGCTTGCCCTTGTGGACGCGCTGCGGGGTCAGGCGGCAGCCGATCGATCCGCCGTGGCGGAAGAACTCGTGCGTGCCGTGGGTGGCCTTCATGCCCTTCATGTGGTGCTTCTTGATCACACCCTGGTAGCCCTTGCCCTTGCTGGTCCCCTCGACGTCGACCGGGGCGCCGTCGGTGAACAGGTCGGCCGGGCCGAGCACCTGGCCCAGGGTGTACTTCTCGAGGTCGGCCGGGCTGGCGCGGAACTCGCGGAGGACGCGCACCGGCTTGGTGTTCGCCGCCTTGGCGGTGCCGAGCTCGGCCTTGTTGGCGAGGCGCAGGGGCTTCTCGTCGAAGCCGAGCACCACCGCGCTGTAGCCGTCCTTGTCGACGGTGCGCTTGCCAACGACCACGCATGGGCCCGTCTGGATCACCGTCACGGGGACGCGCTCGCCGTCTTCGGCGAACACTTGCGTCATCCCGATCTTCTTGCCGAGTAGGCCCATCTGCATTGACATGGTCGAGGTCTCCTGAGAGCGCGCGTATATACCGGCCAGGTTTTCCGAAGTCAAGACACCGGAGCCGGCGCCGGCAACCGGAAGATCCGGGTGGTGTTGGCCACCGTCGCGGCGGCCAGCTCGGCCAGGGGGACCCCCGCGGCCTGGGCCACCGCGGCGGCGGTGTGGGTGACGAAGGCCGGCTCGTTGCGCTTGCCACGCATCGGCACCGGCGACAGGTAGGGGCAGTCGGTCTCGACCAGGACGCGGTCGAGGGGCACCCGGGCCACCGCGTCGCGGATGGGCTGGGCGTTCTTGTAGGTGACGATGCCCGAGAACGACACGTAACACCCCATCGCCGCGTAGGCCGCGGCGTCGTCCGGCGTCCCGGTAAAGCAGTGGATGATCACGCCCAGGTCGGCGGCGCGGCTCTCGGTCAGCACCGCCCGGGCCTCGGCGTGGGCGTCGCGGATGTGGCAGACCACCGGCTTGCCGACCCGACGGGCCAGCTCGACGAAGCGGTGGAACGCCGCCACCTGCGCGGCGCGATCGGAGTGGTCGTAGTAGAAGTCCAGGCCGGTCTCGCCGATCGCCACCACCCGCGGGTGCGGCGCCAGGCGCTCGTGGACGTCCCACCAGGCCGGCGTCATCTTGTCGACGTCGTGGGGGTGGGTGGCGACGGTCGCGAAGACCTCGGGGTCGGCCTCGGCCAGCGCCACCGCGCGCTCGGCGCTGCCGGGATCGCCGACCGCGCCGATCACGATCATGCGGCGCACGCCGGCGGCCCGGGCCCGGGCCAGCACGTCGGCGCGATCGCCGTCGAACTCGGGGCCGTCGACGTGGGCGTGGGAGTCGATCAGCTCGATCACGCGGCGCCTCCGCGGGCGGCGATCGCGGCGCGGGCCTGCGCGATCGCCTCGGTGAGCTCGCGGCCGCGCCAGCGCCCGGCCAGCCGGGCCAGCGGCTCCTCGGCCCAGGCGCCGCCGACCCGCTCGAGCTGCTCGACCGCCAGCCCGCGCACCGGCAGCTTGCGGTGGTCGAGGGCGGCCACCAGGTGCGCGCGGCCGCCGGCGTGGTCGGCGTCGAGCGCGAGCAGCGCCGCCGCCGCGCGCACGCCGATCTCCGGCGTGACCTTCTTGTCGGTCAGGCAGCGGGCCAAGGGCGCGATCGCGTCGCCGTCCTCGATCTGCTCGAGCACCTCGATCGCGTCCCAGGCGCGGTCGCGATCGCCGAGCGCGTCGTACAGCCGGGCCCGGCCGCGGCGATCGCCCAGCTGGGCCAGCGCGTAGGCGGCGTCGAAGCTCACGCCGCGATCGGCGTGCTCGAGCAGCCGCGCCAGGTGGCCGGCGGCGCGGCCGTCCTCGGTGGCGCCCAGCGCCAGCGCCACCGCCGCCAGCACCTGCGCGTCGGCGTCGGACAAGGACGCCACCAGCGGGCCGTAGGCGGCGACCCGATCGATCTCGACCAGCGAGGTCGCGGCCTGGAAGCGCAGATCGGCGGGCCCGTCGCGCAGCGCGGCCACCAGGGGCGCGAAGCCGTCGGGGTGGGCCAGCGTGCCCAGCGCGATCGCCGCGCCTTGCCGCACCTCGGGCAGGCCGTCGGCCAGCCGGGTCACCAGCGCCGCCACCACCGCCGCGTCGTCGGGATCGCCGGGGCCGGCGCCCAGCGCGCCCAGCGACGCCGCGGCCTCGGCCCGGACCTCGCCGCGATCGTCGGTGAGCGCCTTCACCAGCGCCGCGCGGGCGCGGTCGCGATCGCCGGCGTCGACGTCACCCAGCGCGTGGGCCGCGACGATCCGGGCCCGGGGCGGGGCGCCGGTGAGATCGCGCACCGCGGCGGCGGTGGTGATCGCGCGGCTGGCCGGGAACCAGGACATCGGCACCGACTACCATCACGGGCGCGGCGCGTCCAGCCGGGTCACGGTCTCGACCCGCTCGGCCGGCACCCGCGCCAGGATGGTCGCGAACAGCGCGGCCTTGTCGTCGAGGTCGTAGCCAGCCGGCGCGCCGTCGCCCGGCACCAGCAGCGACCGCTCGGGGGCGCCGCCGTCGACGAAGCAGGTGCCGGTGGTCGGGGACGCCACCACCCGCACCACCTCGCCCCAGGCCAGCCGGAACCGCCGGCGCGCCGGGCTGCCGACCTCCAGGCCGTCATCGTCGACGGTGACCGCCAGCCGCCACGCCGGCGACCGCAGGTAGCCGACGCCGCCGATCGCGACCACCGCGGCCAGCGCCGCCAGCGCCCAGTTGCCGGCGAGCGCGGCCAGCGCGCCCAGGCCCGCCGACAGCGCCATCGCCGACAGCGCGAGCGCGCGCATGCGCGGGCGGAAGCGGAACTCGCGCGAGGTCATCGCGCGATTGTGCACCGCCTGGCGGTGTCGGCAACCGCGCGAATGCGAGTACAATCGCAGCCGATGGCCCAGGAACAACGCCGCGCTCGTCGCGTGGCCGTGTCGCTGCCGGCGCTGATCGAGGCGATCGGCCAGCCCGACGTCGCTCTGCACCCGACGGTCCAGGCGGTCTACCAGCGGGTCGAGGCCGATCGCGCCGCGGTCGGCCACACCGGCCCCGGCATCGTGCGCGATCTGTCGACCAACGGCGCGTTCATCGCCGGCGAGCCGCTGCCGCTCCTGTCGCGCGTGCGGGTCGGCTTCGAGCTGCCGCACTTCGGCGCGGTCGAGGCGATCGGCTGGGTGCTGTGGGTGCGCACCAAGGACTGCGAGATCGCCGACGCGCTCGGTGATCCGGTGCCGCTGCCGCGCGGCATCGGCATCCTGTTCGAGTCGCTGGCGATCGAGGCCCGCGTCCACATCGCCAAGCTCGCGCGCTGAGTTCCTGGAGGGCGTGTCGCCACGCCTCCCCCGTCGGGTCATGCCCCGACGGGGCCCCCTCCCAAGACGCGAAACGCCTGGCGCATGGGTCGGTGCTCGGCCGAAAGACCTACAGGCTCTCAGGTCAGCGCCGGATCGGGCGGGGCGGTGCCGTCGACGACGGGCTCCTCGGCGGGCTCGTCGGGCTCATCGTCGTGCTCGGGGGCCGGCGCGCCGGGCTTGCCCTGGGGCGGGAACATCGGCTTGACCTCGGACGCCGGCATCATCTGCGACTCGCCGGGGCCGAACGCCACGCGCACCCGCTGGCGGATCACGTCGACCTCGACGACGCGGCCCTCGCCGCTCGCGGTGATGACGCGCTTGCCGAGCTTGGGCAGGCCCTTGCGCAGCTCGGCGTAGGTGGCCTGCTCGTAGACCAGGCAGCACTTGAGCCGGCCGCACTGCCCCGACACCTTGGTCGGCGACAGCACCATGCCCTGGTCCTTGGCCATCTTGATCGACACCGGCACGAACTCGGGCAGCCACGTCGAGCAGCACAGCTCCTGGCCGCACGAGCCGATGCCGCCGACCTGCTTGGCCTCGTCGCGGGCGCCGACCTGGCGCAGCTCGATGCGCGCGCCCGAGGCCTGGCCCAGATCGCGCAGCAGCTCGCGCAGCTCGACCCGCTCGTCGCTGGTGAAGTACAGGTTGGCCTTGCCGCCGCGCCCGCCGGCCCCGGGCGGCGTCGCGTACTCGACGCGGAACACCTTGATCGGCAGCCGCAGCGCCGCGGCGCGATCCTTGGCCAGGCGCAAGAGGCCGCCGTCGCCGTGGCCGGCCTCGGGCGCCGGGTCGGCCTTGCGCAACACGCGCCGCCCCAGCCGATCGCGCAGCGCGCGCCGCGTCGACGCGACCGCGACCGTGGCCACGCGGGTCGAGCGCTCGCCCTCGACCAGCACGCGATCGCCGACGGCGTGATCGCCGCTGGCCTCGGCCCAGAACACCTTGCCGGCGGCCGCCAGGCGCACGCCGACCACATCGACCAGCGCGTCGCCCAGCCGCTCGGGCGCGATCCCGGCCAGCTCCGCGGTCGACGGATCGGGGTCGTCCCAGGGGTCGAGCGGCAGGTCTGGCGCCAGCGTGATCGCCGGCGCGGGGCCGTCGTCGTCGGCGGGCTCGGGCGCCGCGGGCCGCGTCGGGCGGGCCTCGAGCTGCTCGTCCTCGGCGTCGTCCCAGGCGGCGTCGACGTCGGTCGGGCGCGGGGCGGGGCGGGGCGCCGCGTCGCGGGCCGGGCGCTCGCCGCGCTCGGGGCCGCCGCGCTCGGGGCGATTACCGCGCTCGGGGCGCTCGGGCCGATTGCCGCGCTCGGGCCGGCCGCCGCGCTCGGGCCGGCCGCTGCGCTCGGGCCGGCCGCTGCGCTCGGGCCGCCGCGCTCGGGCCGGGGCCCGCCGTCGGGGCGCGGCCCGCCGTCGGGGCGCGGGCCGCCATCGGGGCGCGGCGCGTCGGCGCGCGCACCCTCGGGAGCCGCACCCTCGGGGCGGGGGCCGCGGTCGGGGCGCGGGCCGCGATCGCCACTGGGCCGCTCGGGGCGGGGGCCGCGGTCGGGGCGCGGGCCGCGATCGCCACCGGGCCGCTCGGGGCGCGGGCCGCGGTCGCCGCCGGGGCGCTCGGGGCGCGGACCGCGCTCGGGGCGCGGGCCGGCGGGCGGGCCATCGACGCGGGCGCCGTCGACGCGAGCGCCGTCGGGCGCCGGCTGTCCGGACTCCGGACGCTCGACCGGGCCGGGCTCGCCGCCACCGCCACCACCCCCACCGCCGCCACGCCGCCGGCGGCGCCGGCGACCCTCGGGCGGCGCGCCGCCGTCCTCGCTCACGCGGTCACCCGCGCCAGGCGGTGGACGATCGCCTCGATCGACACCCCCGGGTTGCCGTTGTGCAGATCGAGCGCGACGTGGGCCGCGATCAGCGCCTGGGCCCGCGCGCCGTCGCGCCGGGCCGGGCCCAGCGAGCCCGCGCGCGCCGCCGCGGTGGCGCGGCCGCCCAGCTCGACCGCGGCCAGCTCGACCACCGCGCCGGCGTCGAGCTTCTCCTCGCTGACCTTCTGCGCCACCCGGATGGCCGCGCCGGGGCCGCGATCGATCGCGTCGATCAGCGCCTCGGCGGCGGTGGCCAGCGCGTCGTCGCCGGCGGCGCGCCGGGCGTCGGCGTCGAGCGCGCCCAGGCTGATGCGCTGGCAGCGGCTGCGGATCGTCGGCAAGAGCTGGTCGGGCGCGGTGGTCCCGAGGATGAACCGGGTGCGCGCCGGCGGCTCCTCGAGCGTCTTGAGCAGCGCGTTGGCGGCCGCCGGCTGCAGCGCGGTGGCCTCGTCGATCACGAACACCCGCTCCCGGGCCTCGTGGGGCGGCAGGCCGACCGCGGCCACCACCTGCTGGCGCACGGTCTCGATCGGGATGATCTGCGCCGCGCCCTCGCGGGCCAGCGTGATCACGTCGGGGTGGATGCCGTTGGTGATGCGCTCGCACACCGCGCACACGCCGCAGCCCTCGCCGGGCGCCGCGTCGCAGTTGAGCGCCGACGCCACCGCCAGGGCCAGGTCCCGCTTGCCGGCGCCGCGGGGCCCGGTCAAGAGCAGCGCGTGGTGCAGGCGCCCGCGCGCGATCGCCCCGCGCACGATCGCCACCGCTCGCGGCTGGCGCACATCGGACAACGTCGGCACCGCGCCAACCTACCAAAACCCGGCCAGCGCCAACACCGCCGGGTGGCGAATCCGGTTCGCGATCGCCAGCGCCGCCGCGGAGTTGTCCCCGCGGCCCGCAGCGCGTAGGTTCCGCTCGATGTCGACGACGCCGCCGCCCGTGCGCCCCCCCGAGCCGCCAGCCATCACCGCGTTCCGCGAGGTCCCGCGCACCGGCGTCATCTTCGTCACCACCGAGGCCAAGAAGCGCGGCTTCGATCCCTCCGAGCCCGACTGGTGCAACCTCGGCCAGGGCATGCCCGAGGCCGAGGCGCTGCCCGGCGCGCCGCCGCGCAAGGGCTCGATCGAGATCGATCTCGCCGACCAGGAGTACGCGCCGGTGGCCGGCATCGGCGAGCTGCGCGAGGCGGTGGCGTCGCTCTACAACAAGCTGTTCCGGCGCGGGATGCCGTCGCAGTACTCGGCCGACAACGTGGCGATCTCCGGCGGCGGGCGCACCGCGCTCACCCGGGTGGCGGCGTCGCTGGGCCACGTCAACCTCGGCCACTTCCTGCCGGACTACACCGCGTACGAGGAGCTGCTCGACGTCTTCCGGCTGTTCTCGCCGATCCCGATCCTGCTCGAGAGCGAGCGCGGCTACGCGTTCTCGGCGGCCGATCTGCGCCGCGAGGTGCAGGGCCGCGGCCTGGGCGCGGTGCTGCTGTCTAACCCGTCGAACCCGACCGGCAAGGTCATCGGCGGCGACACGCTGGCCGAGTGGGTGGCGGTGGCGCGCGAGGAGGACTGCGCGCTGATCCTCGACGAGTTCTACTCGCACTACGTCTGGCGCCCGGACCTGGCGGCCCAGGGCGGGATCTCCACCGCGGCCCGCTACGTCGAGGACGTCGACCGCGACCCGGTGGTGATCCTCGACGGCCTGACCAAGAACTGGCGCTACCCGGGCTGGCGCATGACCTGGACCATCGGCCCCAAGAAGGTCATCGAGGCGGTCACCTCGGCCGGGTCGTTCCTCGACGGCGGCGGCTCACGGCCGCTGCAGCGCGCGGCGATCGACCTGCTCAGCCCCGAGGCGACGCTGGCCGAGACCGCGGCGATCCAGGCCGAGTTCGGCAAGAAGCGCGCGAAGATGCTCAACGGCCTGCGCGACTGCGGCTTCACCGTCGACCTGCCGCCCGAGGGCACCTTCTACGTCTGGGCCTCGGCCCAGCACCTGCCGCCGTCCATCGCCGACGGCATGAGCTTCTTCCGGGCCGCCCTGGACCGGAAGGTCATCACGGTCCCCGGCGACTTCTTCGACGTCAACCCCGGCAAGCGCCGCGGCACCGGAAGTTCGCGATTCCGCAGGCACCTGCGCTTCTCGTTCGGCCCGCCGATGGCGCGGGTCGAGCTGGCCCTCGAGCGCATCCGCGCGCTGATCGCCGACGCCGCGGCGCGGTAACTCTGGGAGGGTTTGTCGACAAACCCTCCCCCGCGGGGTCACGCCCCCGCGGGGCCCCCGCCCGATACGCGAGACATTCTGCGGGCCGGCGGCTTGAATCACCCGGCCGCTTCGCCCGTCTTCCTTGTGGGCCCCCATGGGGGCGGTTAGACTCCGCGTGTCTCGCACTCTGTCCCCCCATCCTTCTGTCTCGAAGGGGTCGTCCATGCGCATCCGCTCGCTCGCCACCGTCCTCGCCATCTCGCTGGGCCTCGTGACCGCCGCCGGGAGCGGCGACGCCTGGGCCAAGGGCAAGAAGAAGAAGAAGCCGGTCGCCACCAAGGTGCAGCCGGTCGAGAAGATCGCGCCCCCCAACGCCGAGCAGAAGAAGGCGCTGGCCGAGCTGATGGGCGCCTACAAGTTCGGCATGGACAAGGACGAGATCATCGGCCTCCTGTCCAAGCAGATCGACGAGCGCTACGCCGAGCAGATCTCGTCGACCAACGACGTGATGACCCAGGACAAGCTGCGCAAGGAGAAGCAGAAGGAGATCCAGCGCATCAAGCAGTCCTACATCGCGTTCGACGGCAAGAAGTCGGGCTGGGACGTGTCGCTGATCGACTCGGAGTTCGCCCACAAGACCAGCGAGTCGATGCTGGCCTACTGGGAGAACGCCGGCGGCAAGAACCAGCGCCGGTTCTTCTTCTTCTACGAGGGCAAGCTGTGGAAGATGTTCGTCGCGATCGACACCAAGGCGCTCGCCGACGATCAGCGCAACTTCACGTTCTTCCGCGGCCTGATGGAGCAGCGCTACGGCAAGGCCCGGACCGTCGATGGTCGCGCGGTGTGGAACGCCGGTGACTTCGACGTCCACGCCGTCGACAAGATGGCGTTCTACGGCTCGTTCGCGCTGCTGATCCAGCACCCCGGCATGCTCAAGGACGTCCAGGCCATGCGCGTCGCCAACGCGCCCGAGGCCAAGAAGCCCGACGGCATGATCGAGGTGATCAAGGAGAAGGGCAACGACTCCGACAAGGTCAACCTCGACGAGAACAGCGACGCCGTCGACGCGATCATCAACGGCTCGAAGGGCAAGTAGCGGCAGGCCGGCGACGGCCGGCGATCATGGCGTGAGGGGTGTCGGCGGACGACAGTCGTCGGGGCAGCCGGAGGGTTCGGGCGGGCAGGCCGGGCCCATGACCATGGCCTGATCGGGGCAGCGGTCGACGTCGTCGGCGACGCCGTCGCCGTCGCGATCGCCGGCGGGTGGCGCGGGCGCGGCGTCCGGCGCCTCGGCCTCGACCGGCGTCGCCATCGGCGGGGGCGAGGCCGGCGCCGGCGCGCGGTGACAGGCGGCGATCAGCGACAGCGCGGCAGCGGCTCGCAGCATCGCGCGATCGTCGCCGCGGCGGCGCGCGGACGCAAGCCCGGGCCGATCGACGCGACGGGAGTCTCGCGTCCTGGTGGGAGGCTCGGCGGGGACCTGGCCCCGCCGAGGGAGGTGCGGCGACGCACCTCCTGCAACTCAGGCGGTGCCGGTCAGCCGGGCCCACGCCGCGGCGTCGTCGACGATCGTCAGCGTGCCGTCGGCCGCCTCTTGCAGGCGGACCGGCTCGGCGCCGGGGCCGGCCGACAGCGCCACGTAGAGCAGCGTCCCCAGCCGCCGCCACAGCCCGGTGACCAGCCGCTCGCCGCCCTTGTCGAGCAGGTAGCCGCCGCTGAGCGCCGCCAGGTTTACCGCCATCGCGCCGCGGGCGTCGGGCGCGACCGGCGCGCACACCCAGCGCTCGTTGCGGAACGCGAAGTCGGGCATCGGGTGCTCGGCCACCGCGCGCACGGCGTTGCCGGCGGCGTCGCGCTTGATGATGTAGTGCGCGTCGCCGGCTGGGCCGCCCATCGTGCGGTAGCGCAGCCGGTAGCGGGTGTAGCTGACCGGCGCGCCGGCCTCGACCCGCTCGATCTCGCTGACGCGATCGAGCCGCAGGAAGTCGACCGGGTAGTTCCACACCGCGAGGCCCGACGAGGTGTCGAACACCAGCGGCAGGCCCA
Source organism: Myxococcales bacterium (assembly GCA_016707895.1). Taxonomy (GTDB): domain Bacteria; phylum Myxococcota_A; class Polyangia; order Haliangiales; family Haliangiaceae; genus UBA2376. The sequence continues at coordinate 132,869 of JADJGV010000015.1, forward strand.
TGTTCTTGGTGACGAAGTCGTGGAGGTCGATCACCGAGTCGTAGACCGTCTCCTGGCGCAGCAAGAGCGCGCGCACCGGCGTCGGGGCCGAGCGCGACAGCTCGGTGCGGGTCGCGCCGGCGACCTCGAACACGACCTGCTGGTAGACGCGCTGCTTGGCGTCGTACCAGTGCTCGGCCAGCCGGCCGCCGGTGGCGGTCACCGCCAGGATCTCGTCGCCCAGCCGCACCGGCCCGTCGCGGGTCGGGTCGAGCGTCGCGGTGGTCTCGGTCTCGATCCGTTCGCCCTGCCGGTCGAACGTCACGAACGTGGTCTTGACCGTCAGCTTGCGGCCGAGGCCGTCGACGGTGATCTCGTCCTCGTCGGACACCTCGGCGGCGACCCAGTCGGGGTTGGGCGCGAACGCGCCGGCGCCGTCGGGCAGATCGCGGCGGAACCGCGCCGCCGCGTCGGGGTAGCGCTCGGCTGGCTCGGACTTGTGCCACAGCGCCAGCACCTCGGCGTCGATGCGGACCCGGCGAGCGTCGGCGCGGCCCAGCTCGAGCAGGATCCAGTGGCCGCCGTCGTTGCGGCTGCCGACGAACTTGGTGACCTCGAGCTCGGTGGGGCGGAACCGGTACGGGCCCTTCACCGCGTAGCCGTCCTCGTGGTCGGCGGCCAGCGCGCCGGCCGCGTCCCACACGTCCTCGGCCGAGAACCGCTGCAGCCGCGCCGCCGCCGGCACCGCCGGATCGGCGCGGTAGTAGTCGACGCCGCGCTGGGGATCGACGCCCATCGCGTTGAGCGGCGCCTCGTTGTGGCAGTGGCCCCACCACGCGATGTCGATCGCGCCCAGCGCGATCGCGCCGTCGCGGTTCCAGTCGTAGGCGACGCCGGCCCGGGCCGGCTCGCCGGGCGCCAGCGGCCGCAGGCCCAGCTCGTCGGTCGCCACCGGGCGCGCGGTCACCGCGGCGTCGGCCGGCAGCGGCGCGCGATCGGCCTCGCGGAAGAGCGCCGCGCCGTCGCGGTAGACCGCGGCGCCGTCGGCGGCGGTCAGCACCTCGTAGCGCGGCTGGGTCGGCGCGCTGCCCCGGGCCAGCGACACCCGCGGGCTCGGCCCATCGACGAACGGCCGGCGGTGTACCAGCGCCATGCCGGTCGAGCGCTCGAGGTCTTTCTCGTCGACCTCGCGCCGGACGTTGGCGACGGTCTTCTTGGTCCAGACCTCGTCGAGGCGGTGCTTGAGCTGCCAGTAGTCGTCGGTGCCGGGCGCGGTCTGGGCCAGCGCCTTCTCCAGCGCGCCGCGGAAGTTGCGCCAGTACGGCCAGTAGTTCTCGTGCGAGCCGACCTGCATCGGGTAGTCGCGATCGCACAGCAGGCGCTCCTTGGCGCGGGCCAGGCGCGCCGGCACCCGGGCGCGATCGGCGGCGCTCAGCGGCGCGGCCGCCAGCGCGGTGGCCGCGGCGTCGAACCACGCGTGGCGGCGCTGATCCTCGACGCCCCAGCGCTGGTTGAGGCCCAGGTCGGGGCGAGCCGCGACGCTCAGGTAGTCCCGGGCGGCGGCGACGCCGGCGGCCAGCGCCGCGTCGACCGCGGCCAGATCGCGCGCGGCGGCCAGCGCGGCCCGGGCGGCGCCGAGGTCGGCCGGCGCCGGCTCGGCGGTCCAGCTCGGCAGCTCGAACACCACCGCCGGGTGGCTGACGCCGTCGACGGTCACCGCGAAGCGCACGGTCGCGCCCGAGGTCGTGAGCTGCCACGTCGCGCGATCGGGCAGGGCGCGGCCGGCCACCGCGACCGGCGGCGGGGGCGGCGTTGGCGCCGGCGCGGTGCGCGGCGCCGCGTTGGGCAGCCGATCGAAGATCGGCGTGACCGCGAACCGCGCCGCCAGCGCCGTCGCCGCGGCCCAGGCCCCGGCGTCGAGCCGGACGTCGGCCAGGCCCACGCCGCGACCGCGCAGCACCCGGCTGGCCTCGAGGTAGTCGGCGGGCCGCAAGATCGCGCGCAGCTCGCCTGGCGTGTAGCCGCGCTCCGCGGCGTAGTCGACCAGCGCCGCGTAGGCGGCGGCGGAGACCGCGCCGCCGGATCCGGCCAGCAGCGCGACGAAGCGAGTGCGGACACCATACGTGCTCATGCGTCACCCCCGTGGGCCAGCGCGGCCCGCGCGCAGTGTAGCCAACCACCGCGATCACCGACGTCAACGGCGCCGACTTCGCGCTCACCGGAGGAGGGTGATCGGGATCCGGATCCGGTGTTGGCCCGGCGCCGAACCGCGACCCGGCGCCGGCGCCGGGATCGGAGCCCGCGGCCCCGCCCGGGGCCCGGCCCGGGAGGAGCCTGGACGGCCGTCAGCCCCGCGTGCTACCGACGGCGCATGGTCGACGAGGCTGCGGCGCTCCGGCGCTTCCGCGAAGAGCACGCGGGCGTGTTCGCGTCGCTGTGGCGGCGCATGGGCGAGTTCGACCTGGTCGACGTGTCGCTGGCCGACGCCTACCTGGCGGCGATCGCGGCGTGGCCCGACGGCATCCCGGCCAACCCGGCGACGTGGATGGCGACGGTGGCGCTGTCGGCGACCACCGGCGTGGTGTCGCGGCGGCCCGAGGCCGAGCCGGCGACGCCGCATGACGATCTGCGCGGCCTCTTGTGGGCCTGCGCGCACCCGGGGCTGACCGAGGAGCAGCGCGTGCTGCTGACGGCGCGGGCGGTGGCGGGCCTGATGCCGAGCGAGATCGCGGCGCTGCTGGGGCTGCCCGAGGCCGAGATCAAGAAGCGCCTCGACGGGGCCAAGACCGGCCTGCGCAAGCTCGGCGGCCGCGCGGCGGTGGCCGCCGACGCCGAGGCCGAGCGCACCGCGCTGGTGGCGGCGGCGGTGGCCGCGATCAAGGCCGCGCCCGGCGCCGAGGCGGCGGCGGTCGGCGCGCTGCTCGACGAGCGCTACGCCCGCGCGTTCGCCACGCCCGCCGTCACGCCAGCGGTCACGCCAGCCCCTTGAGGATCGTCGCGTCGCCCTGCAGGGCGACCCGCTGCTGGTAGAGCGCCAGCCCGCGCAGGCCGCCGAGCTCGGCGCCGTCGCCGGCGCGGCCCGGACCGCCGTGCTGCAGCTGGGGCAGGGCGGTGCCGGGGCCGGGCGACAACGACGCCATCTTCTCGCTGCCGATGTAGACCCGCCCGCTGACCGCGCCGGCCGCCGGGACGAACCGCGCCAGCCAGTCCTTGTCGTCCGAGTAGCAGGAGGTCGCGAGGCTGCCGTGGCCGCGCGCCACCAGCCGCGCCGCCGCGCTGGCGTCGCCGTCGTAGGCCGCCACCGTCACCACCGGGCCGAACACCTCGTGGTCGTGCATCACCGCGCAGCCGGCGGCGTCGGCGGTGGTGCGCACCACCGGGCCGACGAAGCAGCCGACGCCGGGCGCCACGCCGAGCGGCGCGATCGCGCCGGTGCCGCCGTAGCCCTCGTCGGTCGCGGCCGCCAGCCGGGCGATGCCGGCCTCGATGTCGCGCTGCTGCGCCTTGGTCGCCAGCGGGCCCATGCGCACGTCGTCGCGGCTGGGATCGCCGATCGCGATCGTCGCCAGGCGCTCGCGCAGCCCGTCGATCACGTCGGCGCGGCGGTCGGCCGGCACCATCACCCGGCGGATCGCCGTGCACTTCTGCCCGGTCTTCTGGGTCATGTCGCGCACGACGTCGGCCAGGAACAGCCGGCCGGTCTCGCTGCCGAGGTCGACGTCGGGGGCCAGCACGGCGGCGTTGAGGCTGTCGGCCTCGATGTTGACCCGCACCGACTCGCCGACCACCCGGGGGTGGCTGCGCAGCGTGCGGGCGGTGCCCGACGAGCCGGTGAACGCCAGCACGTCGAACGGCCCGAGGTGATCGAGCAGGTCGCCGGCCGGCCCGCACAGCAGCTGCAGCGTGCCCTCGGGCACGAGCCCGGCGTCGGCCCACAGCTTGACCACGCGGTAGGTGACCAGCGCGGTCGCGGTGGCCGGCTTGCACACCACCGGCATGCCGGCGAGGAACGCGCAGGCGAGCTTCTCGCCCAGGCCCCAGGCCGGGAAGTTGAACGCGTTGACGAACACCGCGACGCCCGGGCGCGGCACCCACGCGTGCTGCCCCGACAGCCGGGCGGTGCGGCCGAGCTGGATGGCGTCGCCGTCGGTGAGCACGCGGCGATCGCCCAGGCCCTTGGCGAGCTCGGCGTAGTGGGCGAGCGTGCCGCTGGCGCCGTCGAGATCGAACTTGGCGTCGCCGCGGGTGTTGCCGCCGTTGGCCACCGCCAGCGCGATCAGCTCCTCGCGGGCGCCATGCATGGCCTTGGCCATCGCCGCCAGGCGCTCGCCGCGCTCGGCGAAGGTCAGCGCCGCCAGCGCCGCGCCGCCGCGGTCGCGGGCGAACGCCAGCGCGCCGCCGAGGTCGAGGCCGTGCCCGTGCACGGTGGCCACCGGTTCGTCGGTGGTCGGGTTCATGAGCGAGGTCGCGGGGCCGGTGCCGGGGTGCCAGGCGCCGACCAGGTAGCTGGCCAGGATCTCCATCGGCGCGGACCATACACCGCCGCCGCCGCTCGTCGTACCATCGCGGCCGCGTGCAGTCGTCGATCTGGAACCGCCTCGCCGCCGGGTTCGTGGCGATGCTGCTCGTGGTGCTGGGCGGCGCCACCGGCTACTGGTGGATCGGCGACGGCCACTGGCCGTGGATCGACTGCCTGTACATGACGGTCATCACCGTCACCACCGTCGGCTACGGCGAGACCCTGCCGGGCATGGACACCGCGCCCTACGCCCGCGGCTTCACGATGCTGCTGCTCGTGTTCGGCACCGGCGTGCTGGTGTACTTCGCCTCGATGATCACCGCCTTCGTCGTCGAAGGCGATCTGCGCAACGTGCTCAGCGCCCAGCGGATGAGAAAGAGGACTCGCGCCATGAAGGATCACTTCGTCGTGTGCGGCGCCGGCTCGACCGGGCGCCACATGATCAACGAGCTCTTGGTGACCGGCCACCGGGTGGTCGCCATCGACATGAACGAGGGCGAGCTGCGCGAGATCGCCGCCGCCAACCCCAAGGCCGAGTTCAGCTACGTCGTCGGCGACGCCACCGACGACGAGGTCCTCGAGCAGGTCAACCTGCCGGCGGCCAAGGGGCTGGGCGCGGCGCTGTCGTCGGACAAGGACAACCTGTACCTGGTGGTGGCGACCCGGCAGCTGTCGCCCAGCGCGCGGATCATCGCGCGTTGCGCCGAGATGACCCACGTCGACAAGCTCAAGCGGGCCGGCGCCGACGCGGTGGTCTCGCCCAACTTCATCGGCGGCATGCGCATGGTGTCCGAGATGCTGCGGCCGTCGGTGGTGAAGTTCCTCGACGAGATGCTGCGCGACAAGAACGCGCCGATGCGGATCGAGGAGGTGCAGATCGCCGCCGGCTCGGCGCTGGTCGGCGCGACGCTGCGCGACGCCGACATCCGCGGCAAGCACGGCCTGAACGTGCTGGCGGTGCGGCCCGAGGCCGGCGGCGCCTGGGAATACAACCCCGGCCCCGATCGGGCGCTGGCGGTCGGCACGACGGTGGTGGTGCTGGGCTCGTCGGCCCAGGTCCGCGAGCTCAAGGCCCGCGCCGAGGGCTGACGGAGACACCCGGGCCGGCCGCCGGTTGCGCGTCGACGCGGCGCGGCGCCCGGTGTGATCGTCGACGGGGGATCCGCAGATCGACCTCGATCTCTCGCGCGCGCCGCGTCACCTTCTGGCATGGCGCTCCGTCCCGTCGCGGGTGGCATGACGACGCGCGCGCTCGCCGTGATCGCCGTGGCGCTGGGGCTGGCCGGGGCCGCCGCGCCGGCCCGCGCCGACGACGCGGAGGTGGCGTCCCTGTGCCGCGCGTTCCGCGACCGCACCGGCGTCGCGCTGGTGTTCGACCGCGCCGCGCTGCCGGGCCGCCGCTGGTTCCCGATCATGCCGGCGCTGGCGTCGGCCCAGGCCGCCGACGCCGCGCGGCTGCTCCTGGCCGAGGCGCGGCGCTACCCGGCGGGCTGGCTGGGGCGGACCGGGCTCACCCGGATCGGCGTGTTCGCGGGGCTGGCCGCGCGCCGCGACGACGGCTACCGGTGGTGGGACGACGCGCTCGGCGGCTACCGCTACAGCGGCAAGTGGAACGGGAAGGACGCGATCGCGCTCGGCTACTACAGCGACTGGCAGCTGATCCAGACCTTCCACCACGAGCTCCACCACGCCATCGACACCGCCAGCGGGTTCGGCCGCGACGACGCCCGGTTCCGCGCCGCGATCGACGGCACCCGCCGCTACCCGGCGCTGGTGATCCCGCGCGACGACCTCGCGCAGCTCGAGGCCTGGGCCGGCTGGCCGCTGACCAGCGGCGCCACGGACTACGCCGCCCGGAGCCCCGGCGAGGATCAGGCCGAGACCGCCGCGTGGATGCAGCAGAACCTGGCGACCGCGCTGTGGCAGGCCGCGGCGCACCCCGAGTGGGCGGGCAGCCAGCGGATCCTGCACGTGCTGGCCGAGCACCGCGCGGCGCCGAGCCCCGGGCCGGCGCTCGGATGGTGGATCGACGTCGCGCTCGGCCGCGATCCCGAGGTCGGCGCCGCCCGGCGCCGGTTCGCCGCGGCCGCGCGCGCCCAGGAGGCCCGGGTGCGCGCGCGCATCGCGCCGGGCGGGCGCTACCGGGTGCGCGGCCGGGCCGGCGCCACCGGCAACCCGACCTTGCGCGCCGACCTGGCGCTGGTCGCGCAGCTGGCCCGTGGCCTGGGGCGCCGCGCCGAGCGGGCCGCGATCGCCCCGGCCACGCGGGCCCGGCTGGCGGCGCGGTGGATGGCGCTGCTCGACGGCTACCGCGCCGACATCGCCGGCCGGTGGGGGCTGTCGGCGCCGACCGACGCGGCGTTCGCCGCGGCCCGGGCCGCGATCGCCCGCGACCTCGGCGCGCGGGGCGGCGTGTAAGGCGCGTGTCAGGCCTGAATGGCGCGGCGCGGTCGTCGTCGATCACGACAACCTCCCACGTCAGGCTCATGCCCATGCGCACCCCGCTCGTCGTCGCCTCGCTCCTGTTCGCGCTCGCCGGCCCGGCCGCCGCCGACGAGCTGACCGATCTGCGCCGCGCCTTCCGCGACGCCAGCGGCGCCGAGCTGGTGTTCACCCGCGGCGACCTGCCGCGCGGCGACTGGTTCGAGCAGATGCCTGAGCTGGCGTCCGCCGACCGGGTCGCCGCCGCGCGGATCCTGGTGGCCGAGGCGCGCCACTACCCCGCGGGCTGGCTGGGCGCGATCGGGCTGACCCGGGTCGGGGTGTTCGCCGGCCTGGCGTCGACCGACGGCGACGGCTTCCGGCCGTGGGACGACGCCCTCGGCGGCTACCGCTACTTCGGCCTGTGGAACGGCAAGAGCGCGATCGCCGCCGCGTACTACACCGACCAGCAGCTGCCGCTGACCTTCCACCACGAGGTGTTCCACCACGTCGACGGCGCCAGCGGCTTCCGCGACGACGACGCCGGGTTCGCCGCGGCGGTCGACGGCACCGCGCCGTACGCCGGGTTGGCGCTAGGTGCCCGCGACCTCGCGACGCTGGCGGCCAAGGCCGGCGACCCGCTGGCCGAGGCGGTCAGCGACTACACCGCCAAGAGCGCGGGCGAGGATCAGGCCGAGACCGCCCGCTGGTTGCACTCGCACCTCGCGACCGGGCTGTGGCAGGCGGCGGCGCGGCCCGAGCTCGAGGGCAGCCAGCGCATCCTGCACGTGCTGGCCGAGTACGCGGCCGCCGGTGGGCCGAGCGCGGCGGCGCTGGTCGACGTGGCGCTGGGCCGCGCGCCCGCCGCGGCGACGCCGACCTTCGCGCAGCGGGCCGAGGCGGCGATCGCGGCGCTGCGGGCGCGGGTGGCGCCGGCCGGGGCCTGGACGGTGTGGGGCCGGGAGGACCGCGACGGCGGCAACCCGACCTTGCGCGCCGACGTCGCGCGGTTCGCCACCACCGCGCGCGACCTCGCGCAGCAGCGCGCGCCGCAGGAGCAACGCGCGGCGGTCGCGACCAAGCTGGTCGCGCTGCTCGACGGCTACCGCGGCTTCATCGCCGGGCGGTGGACGCTGTCGGCCGGCACCGCCGCGGTGTTCGACCGCACCCGCGCCGAGGTCACCGCCGCGCTGGTCCCCGCCGCCGCGCCCGCCACGCCCGCCAACCCCTACCTCGCCAAGGTCGACGCGGCGATCACCGACCCGACGTGGCGGACCGCGATCCGCGGCGTCCAGCCGGCGGTGGTCAAGCTGGGCGGCGGCAGCGGCGTCAACCTCGCGGCCACCGGCCTCATCCTCACCGCGGCCCACGTCGTCGACGAGGTCGGCCGGAAGTTGACGGTCCGGTTTCCGGACGGCCGGGAGTTCGCCGGCGTCACCACCCACCTCGACGCCGACCTCGACCTCGCGCTGGTGGCGCTGACCGGCGCCCGCGGCCTGCCGGTGGCGCGGCTGGCGGCGGCGGCCCCGGCGGCCGGCGACGACGTCGTCGTGATCGGCCAGCCCGGCACCCGCACCCCCGACGGCGAGGCCACCGGCTACCAGCCGTGGCACGTCTCGGTCGGCGCGATCCGCGGCTTCCGCGCCGGCGCCCGCACCGGCGAGCAGCACCTCGGCCGCACCAAGCACGACGCCTGGACCTACTGGGGCCACTCCGGCAGCCCGCTGTTCGACCGCCGCGGCCGGGTCGTTGCGCTTCACAACAGCTGGGACTCCACCACCGCGATGCGACACGCGGTCACGTGGGAGGCGATCGTTGCGTTTCTCGACGCCAGTGACGCGCTGGCGCGGTGAGTTCGTCGTCGGAAAACTGCGTTGCTCGGGCCCGGGATCGCGTAGTAGGTTCCGCGCCATGAACCCGCACGAACTCGACTCCACCGCGCGCGCCCTGGTGGCGCCTGGCAAGGGCATCCTCGCCGCCGACGAGAGCGCCGGCACCATCAAGAAGCGCTTCGAGGGCATCAAGCTCGAGCCCACCGAGGAGAACGGCCGCCGCTACCGCGAGATGCTGTTCACCGCCGCCGGCGCCGCCGAGCACGTCAGCGGCGTCATCCTGTTCGACGCCACGATCCGGCAGTCGACCAAGGGCGGCCAGCGCTTCACCGACCTGCTCGCGAGCCAGGGCATCATCCCCGGCATCAAGGTCGACGCCGGCACGATGCCGCTGCCCGGTCGCCCCGGCGAGCTGATCTCGGCCGGCGCCGACGGCCTGCGCAAGCGTCTGGCCGAGTACTACGCGATGGGCGCGCGCTTCGCCAAGTGGCGCGCGGTCATCGACATCGCGCCCGGCATCCCGAGCGCGCTGTGCCTGTCGGCCAACGCCGAGGCGCTGGCCCACTACGCGGCGTGCTGCCAGGCCGAGAACATCGTGCCGATCGTCGAGCCCGAGGTGCTGATGGACGGCGACCACGGCATCGCGCGCTGCGAGGACGTGACCACCGAGACCCTGCACCAGGTGTTCGCGGCGCTGTATCGCTACGACGTGCGCCTCGAGGGCATGCTGCTCAAGCCCAACATGGTGATCGCCGGCGCCAAGTGCGCCACCCAGGACTCGGCCGACGCCATCGCCGAGGCCACGCTGCGCTGCTTCAAGCGCACCGTGCCGGCCGCGGTGCCCGGCATCGTGTTCCTGTCGGGCGGCCAGTCCGAGGTCCAGGCCACCGCCAACCTCGACGCGATCGTCCGCCGCGGCCCGCACCCGTGGGCCTTCAGCTTCTCGTACGGCCGCGCGCTGCAGGCCGGCTCGATCAAGGCCTGGGCCGGCCTCGACGAGAACGTCGCCAAGGGCCAGGCGGTGTACCTGCACCGCGCCCGCATGAACGGCCTGGCCGCCAAGGGCGCCTGGACCCAGGCCGCCGAAGGCTGAGACCTCGAGAGGGGCTTTCGCAAAGCCCCAGGTGGCGGCAGGTGGGTCACCGAGATCCATGCTGCGCAGCCGATCCGACGGGGACCTCCCCCACCCGAAAACGCGAGACCTGGCTCGCCCGTCCCGCGCTCAGAACAGGTCAGCGACCGTGACCACCAGGGCGGGCAGGGCGCCGCAGATCAAGGTCGCGCCGGGCGCCACCACGCGAAGGTCGGCGTAGCGCCGGCCGACCGGGTCGGGGCCGGCGTGGACGTGGATCACCTGGCGCTCGACGTCGATCACCCAGTACTCGGTCACGCCGGCCTCGGCGTAGATCGCGGCCTTGGGCCCGAGGTCCTTGCCGAGCGAGTCCGACGCCACCTCGACGACCAGCAGCGCGGTCTCGGGGTGGCGGCCGCGCGGCCAGCGCGCCCGCCCTTCGGTGATCGCCAGGGCGGGCTCGGGCTCCGATCGCGCCAGGGTCAGCGGCACCTGGGGCCGGACCTCGAGGCTCGAGCCCTCCGTGACGCGACACATCAGCCGCGTCAGCGTCGTGATCGCCTTGACGTGCGGGATCCCCTGCGGACTCATCGCCACCATCACTCCCTCGAGCAGCTCGACGCGCTCGTCCTCGCCGAGGATCCCGACGTCGATCATGCGGTGGTACTCCTCCACCGTCAGCGGGCGCTGCCACGCAGGATCGATCGCCACCACCGGGCTCACCATGGGAGCGACGCTAGCACGCGGTGGGGAGGTGGCCACGGTCAGCCCCCGCGGCGGCCGGCGCGCAGCGCGCGGGCCGGGGGCAGGGCGGCGTGGGGCGCGCGCCGCGCCGCGCGGGGCAGCGGGAGGCGGACCCGGTGGCTCGGGCCGTCGATCCACAGCTGCCGCCGGCGCACCTGCAGCGCGACCGTCGGCCCCGTCAAGAGCCGCGCCGCCACTGCTAGCGCGCGCCGCTCGTCGACCAGGTTGGCGGCGACGCGCGCGATGATCGCCACCGGCCACAGCATCGCCAGCAGCGCCACGCCGCCGCCGTTGACCATGACGCAGGCGAGCGCGATCAGGCCCAGCCCGACCGCCACCGGCACCACCGCCGCCAGCGCGGCCAGGGTCGCGCGCTGGCGGTGCCGCACGTAGGCGGCGACCAGCTCCAGGCTCGGCGGCTCCGACCCCATGGCGAGAGTGTAGCGCGGGTGGCGCGCCCGTCGGGGTCCGGATACCGGACGACCTCCCTCGGGGCGCCGCGGTGCGGTAGACCTCACCGTCCATGGGCGAGTTCACCCACCTGCACGTCCACACCCAGTACAGCCTGCTCGACGGCGCGATCCGGGTGAAGGACCTGTTCCCGACGCTCAAGGCCCGCGGCATGGACACCGTCGCGGTCACCGATCACGGCAACATGTTCGGGGCGATCGACCTGTACACCGAGGCCAAGCAGCACGACGTCAAGGTCATCTTCGGCTGCGAGACCTACGTCGCCGCCGCCGACCTGAAGGACCGCACCAACCGCCGCAACTACCACCTGGTGCTGCTGGCCGAGAACGAGACCGGCTACAAGAACCTCTCGTACCTCAACTCGATGGGGTACCTCGAGGGCTTCTACTACAACCCGCGGGTCGACAAGGCGCTCCTGCGCGAGCGCCACGAGGGCATCATCGCGATGAGCGCGTGCCTGGGCGGCGAGGTCGCGCAGACCCTGGCCAAGGGCTCGCTGGCCGAGGCCGAGGCGGTGGCGCGCGAGTACAACGACATCTTCGGCGCCGGCAACTTCTTCCTCGAGCTGATGCCGACCAAGACGCCCGAGCAGCAGGAGCTGAACGAGGCGCTGATCAAGATGGGGGCCAAGCTCGACATCCCGCTGGTGGCCACCAACGACTGTCACTACGTCAACCGCTCCGACGCCGCGGCCCACGAGGTGCTGATGGCGATCCAGACCGGCAAGAGCCTCACCGACGAGAAGCGGATGAAGCACACGGTCGACAGCTACTTCCTGAAGTCGCCGGGCGAGATGAACGACGACTTCATGAGCGTGCCCCAGGCGCTCGAGAGCACGGTCGCGATCGCCAAGCGGTGCAAGGTCAAGCTCGACCTCGGCAAGACCTACCTGCCCAAGTACGGCGTGCCCGAGGGCCACACCCTCGACAGCTACATCGGCGAGGTCGCCGGCCGCGGGCTCGAGAAGCGCTTCGCGTACCTGGCGGCGCGTGGCCGGAAGTTCGACGTCGATCAGTACCGGGCCCGGCTGGCCACCGAGCTGGCGGTCATCCAGAAGATGGGGTTCTCGGGCTACTTCCTGATCGTCTGGGACTTCATCAACTGGGCCAAGGAGCACGGCATCCCGGTCGGCCCCGGCCGCGGCTCGGGCGCCGGCTCGCTGGTCGCGTTCGCGATGGGCATCACCGACATCGATCCGATCGAGTTCAAGCTGCTGTTCGAGCGGTTCCTGAACCCCGAGCGCATCTCGATGCCCGACTTCGACGTCGACTTCTGCATGAACCGGCGCGACGAGGTCATCAAGTACGTCCAGGAGAAGTACGGCCGCGAGCGGGTCGCGCAGATCGCGACGTTCCACCAGCTCAAGGCCCGCGGCGTCATCCGCGACATCGCGCGCGCGATGGAGATCCCGTTCGCCGAGGCCGACAAGCTGGCCAAGCTGGTGCCCGAGCCGGTCGCCGGCAAGAGCCCGCCGGTCAAGGAGGCGATCGAGAGCACCCCCGAGCTCAAGGCGCTCTACAACGAGAGCCCGATGCACCGGCAGCTGCTGGACATCGCGGCCGCGCTCGAGGGGCTCAACCGCCACGCCGGCATGCACGCCGCGGGCGTCGTGATCTCGGAGAACCCGGTCTGGGAGTACGTGCCGTGCTTCCGCGGCCAGAACGGCGAGATCGTCACCCAGTTCGCGATGAAGGAGGCCGAGAAGGCCGGGCTGGTGAAGTTCGACTTCCTCGGCCTCAAGACGCTGACCGTCATCCAGACCGCGGTGCGGCTGATCAACGAGCAGCGCCCGGCCGAGCTGCCGCGGTTCGACATCGCGCTGATCCCCGACGACGACGCCGAGGTCTACAAGATGATCTCGCGCGGCGACACCACCGGCGTGTTCCAGCTCGAGTCGAGCGGCTTCCGCGAGATCCTGAAGAAGCTCAAGCCCGACTGTCTGGAGGACATCGTCGCCGCGGTCGCGCTGTACCGGCCGGGGCCGCTCGAGGGCGGCATGGTCGACGACTTCATCGACCGCAAGCACGGCCGCAAGAAGGTCGAGTTCCCGCACCCGTGGCTCGAGCCGGTGCTCAAGGACACCTACGGCGTCATCGTCTACCAGGAGCAGGTGATGCAGATCGCCCAGGTGCTGGGCGGCTACTCGCTGGGCCGCGCCGATCTGCTGCGCCGCGCGATGGGCAAGAAGTCCAAGGAGGTCATGGACAAGGAGAAGGCCGGCTTCGTCGACGGCGCCAAGGGCAAGGGCGTCGACGAGAAGATCGCCGACTCGGTGTTCGAGCTGATGGCGTTCTTCGCCGGCTACGGCTTCAACCGGTCGCACTCGGCGGCCTACGGCTGGGTCACCTACCAGACCGCGTACCTCAAGCACCACTACCCGCACGAGTTCATGGCGGGCCTGATGTCGTGCGACGCGGACAACATCGACAACATCGTCAAGTTCATCGCCGAGGCCCGGGCCATGGGCCTGACCGTCGAGCGGCCCGACGTCGACGAGAGCGCCGCCGACTTCACGGTGACGCCGCGGCCGGGCGCGCTGGGCGACAAGGTCATCCGGTTCGGGCTGGGCGCGGTCAAGGGCGTCGGCGCCACCGCGGTCGAGGCGGTGCTCGACGCGCGCAAGGACGGCGGCGGCTTCACCTCGGTCTACGATTTCGGGCGCCGGGTCGACACCCAGCGCTGCAACCGCCGGGTGATCGAGCAGCTGATCAAGAGCGGCGCGTTCGACGGGCCGATCGCCGGCGGGCGCCACCGCGCCACGATCCTGGCCGCGCTCGACGGCGCCCTCGAGCAGGGCGCCAGCGAGCAGCGCGATCGCAAGAGCGGCCAGACCTCGCTGTTCGGGCTGATCGCCGCGCCGACCCCGGCGCCGGGCGCCGCCGCCCAGGGCGAGACCTACCCGGCGGTCGAGCCGTGGCCGGCCAAGCAGCTGCTGGCGTTCGAGAAGGAGGCGCTCGGCTTCTACATCTCGGGCCACCCGCTCGATCGCTACCGCGACGACCTGGCGCGCTACGCCACCGCCACCACCAGCGACTTCATCGAGGGCCGGCGCTCGGCCGGCGAGGCCGCGGTCGGCGGCGTGGTCGCGCAGTACCGCGAGATGATCACCAAGAAGGGTGACAAGATGGCGCGGTTCGTCCTCGAGGACCAGGCCGGCACGCTCGAGGTGGTGTGCTTCCCCAAGACCTTCGAGAAGGTGCGCCACGTGCTGGTGTGCGACGAGCCGATCCTGTGCTCGGGCAAGGCGGTCAACGAGGGCAACGCCGAGCAGGCCGAGTGGAAGATCCTCCTCGAGGACGCCCAGCAGATCAGCGAGCTGCGCAAGGCCAAGACCACCCGCGTGTTCATCGATCTCAACGTCGACAGCGTCACCAAGGAGCAGATCGGCGAGCTGCGCGAGATCCTGCTCGGCGCGCCGCGGGGCGGCTGCCAGGCGATCGTCCGGCTGGCGATCCCGCAGCGCAGCCAGTCGATCATCCCGCTCGGCGACCGCTGGATGGTCAGCCCGTCCGACGACCTGATGGCGCGGCTCGAGCGGGTGTTCGGCGAGCGGGTCGCGACGCTGGCGTAGGGGCCGCCGGCCGGCGGTCGGGCCAGCGCGTCGCGCATCGCCGCGGGCGCGCGGGCGGCGCGGCAGGTTCCCTCCGCGCGCCGGTTGTCGATACAATGCCGGCGATGGGGGTCGACTTCGACAGCGATCCGCCGCGCCCGCGGCTGGACGACACGCTGGCGGCCCCGCGGCCCGAGCGCGCCGTGATCGCCGAGACGATCGATCAGCGCCCGTCGTCGCTGCGCGAGGCGATGGCCCGGCACCCGCGCACGCCGTCGGCGCGCGACTCGTACCCGGGGCCGGCGTCGTCGGGCAGCTTCCCGGTCCCGGACTGGGATCGCTACGAGCAGCTGCGGGTGCTGGGGGAGGGCGGCATGGGCCGGGTGTTCCTGGCCCGCGACCGCCGGCTCGAGCGCGACGTCGCGATGAAGTTCGTCCGCAACGACGACCCCGAGCTGGCCCGCCGCGTGGTGGCCGAGGCCCGGGCCCAGGCCCGGGTCAACGACGATCGCGTGTGCAAGGTGTACGAGGTGGGCGAGGTCGCGGGGCGGGTCTACATCGCGATGCAGTACGTCGACGGCAAGCCGCTCAACGAGCTGGTCGGCGAGCTGACCTACGAGCAGAAGGCGCTGGTGATGCGCGGCGCGGCGCTGGGCGTCCACGAGGCGCACCGCGCCGGCCTGATCCACCGCGACCTCAAGCCATCGAACATCATGGTCGAGCGCGGCGTCGACGGCGCGCTGCGCCCGTTCGTGATGGACTTCGGCATCGCGCGCGACTGGAACGAGTCGGCCACCGCGACCGGCACCGTGCTCGGCACGCCGCAGTTCATGGCGCCCGAGCAGGCCCGCGGCGAGATCAAGCAGCTCGATCGCCGGGCCGACGTCTACGGGCTGGGCGCGACGCTGTACGCGCTGCTCACCGGCAAGGCGCCGATCGACGGCGACAACCCGCTGGTGGTGCTCAACCGGATCTCGATCGACGAGCCGCCCCGGCCGCGCACCCTGGATCGCGATCTGCCGCTCGATCTCGAGGCGATCGTGATGAAGTGCCTCGAGAAGGACCGCGGCCAGCGCTACGACTCGGCGCGGGCGCTGGCCGACGATCTGGGCCGGTTCCTCGACGGCGCGCCGGTGCAGGCCCGGGCCTCGGCCGGCCTCGGCTATCGGCTGCGCAAGACCGTGCGCCGGCACTGGCGCGCGCTGGCGGTGGCGGTGGCGATGCTCGCGATCGTCGCGGTCGCGGTCGGCTACGGGTGGCGCGAGCGGGCGGTGGGCGCGCGCCGCGCGGCGCTGGCCCAGCGGTTCACCGATCGGGTCGGGCGCGTCGAGGCGCTCGCGCGCTACGCCGCGCTGGCGCCGCCCCACGACCTCGGGCGCGATCGCGCGCGGCTGCGGACGTTGATGGACGAGCTGACCGCCGAGATCCGCTCCGGCGGCGCCCTCGGCGAGGGGCCGGGGCACTACGCGCTGGGCCGCGGCTACCTGGCGCTCGGCGACGTCGAGCGCGCGCAGGCCGAGCTCGAGACCGCGTGGGCCGGTGGCTTCCGCGAGCCGCGGGTCGCGTACGCGCTGGGCATCACGCTGGGGCGGCTGTACGAGCGCGCGCTGCACGGGCTCGCCGCGCTGCCGCCGGCGGTGCGCGACCGGCGCCGCCCCGAGATCGAGGCGCGCTACCTGGAGCCGGCCCGGCGGTACCTGCGCGCGAGCGCCGGCAGCGAGGTGCCGTCGCCGGGCTACGTGCCGGCGCTGCTGGCGTACTACGACGGCCGCTACGACGACGCGCTGCAGGCGCTCGACGACGGCGCCGCGGCCAGCCCGCCGTGGTTCTTCGAGGTGCCGCTGTTGCGCGGGCAGGTGTTGCAGGCGCGGGCGCTGGCCGCGCGCGGGTCGCTGTCGGGAGACGCGCTGGCCGCGCAGCTCGACGCGGCGCGCGCCGCGTTCACCACCGCGACCGCGATCGGTGAGAGCGATCCGGCGCCGCACCTGGCGCTGGCTGATCTGGAGTACATCGCGCTCGGCATGGAGATCTACGGTCGGGGGCGGGTCGACGAGCCGTACCAGCGGGGGCTCGCGGTGGTGGACCGCGCGCTGGCGCTCGACCCTGCCGACGTCGACGCGCTCGAGCAGCGCGCGCACCTCGCCCGGGCGCTGGCGGAGCACCGCGCCAACCGCGGCGAAGACGCGACGCCGCTGCTGACCCAGGCGATCGCCGACGCCCGGCGGGCGCTGGCGCTGGCGCCGCAGCGGACCGACGCGGTGGTGGTGCTGGCGAGCTGCCTGCGCCAGGCCGGCGACGTCCGCCACAGCGCGGGCCTGGACCCCGCCGAGCCGCTCGGCCAGGCGATCGCCCTGCTCGAGTCGATCCCGGCGACGCAGCGGGACGAACAGTCGTTCGGGCAGCTCGGGTTGGCGCACAAGGTCTGGGCCGACGCGCTCGACGAGGCGGGCGGCGACGCCCGCGATCACCGGCAGCGCGCGATCGCCGCCTACGGCGAGGTGCTCGCGCGCAACCCCGCCTATGGCGAGGTGTGGCTCAACCTCGGGATCAACTACGTCGAGCGCGCGCGGCACGCCGCGATCTCCGACCCGGGCGGCGACGACGACCTGCGGGCCGCGCAGGCCGCGCTCGAGCGGGGACGCGCGCTGCGCCCACACTCGCTCGTGCCCGACTTCTACCAGGGCGAGGCCTTCGCGCTGGCCGCCGAGCGCGCGCGGGCGCGCGGCGCCGACGCCGAGCCCAATCGCGCCGCGGCGATCGCGCGCTACCAGCATGGGCTGACGGTCAGCCCCGACAGCGGGCTCCTGTACAACGGCATCAGCATCGTCGAGGCGGCGCGGGCGACCGACGCCGTCGCGCGGGGTGAGGCGCCGACGGCGGCCCTCGATCGCGCCGAGGCGGCGGCGCGTGCGGCGATCGCCGCCGAGCCCGATCAGCCGCACGGCTACAACAACCTCGCCGAGAGCTTCCGGCTGCGCGCGATGGCGCTCGCCGCCCAGGGCGCCGATCCGCGGCCGATGGCCCGCGCCGCGACCGCCGCGCTGGCGCAAGCCACCGCGCGGCTGCCCGACAACCCCGACTTCGTGCGCAACGGCGCCCGCGTCGAGCTGGTGGTGGCCGCGTGGGAGGCCGGGCACGGCGGTGGGGGCGCGCTGGCGCGCGCCGGCGCGCTGATCGCCCGGGCGCAGGCGCTCGACCCCGACGACGCCGAGACCCGTGAGCTGGCCGACCAGCTGGCCGCGGCGACCCGCCGCTGACGCCTCAGCCCAGGCTGTCGCCGCTGCCGGTGCCGACGTTGATGTGGCCGTTGGTGCCCTTGGCGGTCGCGCCCTGGACCGCGACCGTGATGGTCGTGCCGTCCTTGACCGAGCTCAGCAGCGTGAGCGCGTCGCCGCCGGTGGTCGCGGTGAACCGGCCGTCGGCCTCCTGCCGCACGAACACCGCCTGGTCCTTGCCACCGATCGACGTGAAGCACGTCACCGCGCCGGCGTCGGCGCTCTGGAAGGTCAGCGTCGCGCCGACCTTGCAGTCGGTCGTCGCCGGATCGCAGTAGCTGCCGGTCGTCTTGAAGGGGGTCGTCGACACCTTGATCGTCATCGCGTGGCCTCCGCGGGTGACGCAGCCTGCCGCGCTCACCCGCGCAGAGGGGCCCCCGTCCGTTCACGGTACACGACGCCGCCGCGCCGTTCGAGGCCAGCCGGCCACGATGCAGCGGGGCCACCCGCCCGAGACTCACCCCTCCGGGGTTGGCCCGGCCGCGTCCAGGCCGGCGAGCCACCGCCGCGCGCGCGCGATCGACCGCGCGCGCACCGCCAGATCCGACGTCGGGCCGACCCAGACGAACGCCGCGACCGGCACGTCGTTGTCGTAGGTGGCGCGCAGCCACGCCCCGAACGGCGCGTCTGGGGCACGGGCATGGCCACGGACGTACTTGAGGCAACTGTTCATGGGATGCACGGGGGCGTTCGCGTTCAGCGATCACCCGTTGGAGCCGCCGCGCGTACGACGAAGACGCCGCCATCCGGGCCGTACTCGCGGCCGCCGGGCGCGACGCGTCGGCGGTGCTGCTCGATCGCATCCGCGAGCCCAGGGTGGCGAAGGGGGGGCGCGAGCGTCGCGATCTGTTTCTCGGTGAGCGGGGCCGAGACCCGCACGACCGCGCCGGCGACCACCTTGTCCTTGTCGCGTCCCCGACCGCTCATCGGGGGCGCGCTTGGTGGAGCCAGCGTTCAGTCGCGGTCATCATGGGGGCACCTGGTTGCGCCTGCTATCGACCGGTCGGTGCGTTGGTTGCGCAGATCCATCAGCGCGTCGACAGTTGCCGGGACTGGCTGACGATCTTCATGACGCCGGCTGGGGGGAACGCGATGGTGCGCGTGCGGATGATGGCGCGCCCCACCGACCCGCCGCCGCCGGCCAGCGCACTGCCGCTACCGGTGCCCGCGCCCCCTGCCGGGTTCGCCTCTGTGCCCCCGGCACCCCCGCGCGCGGCGCAGTCTGGACAGGTCGCGCCAGGCACCGACGTGGCGGTCGCATCCGCGTCGCCGGCGAGCCCGTCGGCACTCGCGCGCGTCGTCACGTTCCCTGCGGCGCCGCTTCCGCCGCGGCCCACCACGGCTGAGCCGGCCATGAACGCAACCCCAGGGGCTTCGAGCACGACGTTCCCGCCGGCGCCGCCACCGGCCATGTAGAAGCTGCTGCCCGAGGTCAACGCCTGGCCGCGACGCCCGGCCACCGTGACCATGCCGGTGCCTGCGACCACGATCCGGGTGCGCGAGACGAGCTGCAGGCCGCCGCCACCAATGCCGAGGCCAGCGGTACAACCGCCCTTCAACGGCACGAGCTCCGGGTTGCCAGTGAGCGTCGTGCCGCCAGCCTGCCCTGTGCTCGAGGCGCCGCCCGCGCTTGCGTTGCCGGCGCCGGCCCCAGCCTGGCCAGTCAGCGCGACGTCGCACCCAGCCTGCACTGTCGACGGGAAGTTGTTGGTACCCGAGTAGTCGAGCACCCCGCCGATGTAGATGTCGAAGTGCGCGGCGACCGCGATCGGCTTCACGCCGCGGAACTTCAGCCGTGACCCAGCCCGGACGGTGAACGAGCGGACTTCCAGGACCCGCACATCGGGACCGCCGGGTTGCGGCCAAATGCGGGCGGGGACGCTGACGGTCCCGCCGCTTGCCAACGCGATGGTCACCGACGTCGAGCCGACCGCCTGATCGTCGAGAACCTGCGCCTCGCCGGACGGATCGTCGATGACGACGTCGAGGCCGTCTGGCGAGACCTGCCCGCCGTCGATGGCCCGCTCGACCCCGTTGGTTGGGAGGACGTCGAGGCAGCGCGGCTCGGTGGTGTGACAGCCGAGCGGGCAGGCGTAGTCGTGCATCGTCAGCGTGGTGGGGCTGCCATCCGGACCGGCGTTCGGAACCTCATAGGTGACGAAGTGGCCCGTGGCGTCGCACTCGGTGTACTTCTCGGCGTCGCACGTGCGGCTACCCGCCACGCACTCCGGCGGCGCCGCATCAGGAGAATCGATGCCGGCGTCGATCGGGAAGTCCACGTCGGTGGGGCGCTCGAATTGACACCCGACGACGCACAGCACCGCGAAGCAAAGGGCGAAGCGCACGCGGCGACGCTATCACGATATTCGGTCCAACCAGTGAGCCCATGCACGCGACAGGTGATGTCTGCTGGAATGTGCTTGTGTGCGATGGCGGCTTGGCTACGATGCGCGGGCCGGATCGGGGGAGCCCCGGCCCAGGAGTCGTACATGCAAGCTCGTCGTTCTCGCCTTCAGTTCGCCCTGTCGATGATCACCGCCGCCGCGCTGGCGACGCTGGTCGCGTGTGCCGCAGGTGCCGAGGGCACGGGCAGCGACGACGACCCCATCGACGCCGCGCGCATCGACGCGCCGAACAACCCCAACGCCGACGCGCGCATCGACGCGCCGTCGTCGCCGATCGACGCGCGCCCGATCGACGCGCCGATCGGCCTCCCCGACGCCAGCATGGGCGGGGGGGACGGCGGCACGCTCGGCAGCACCTGCACGAGCTCGACGATGTGCGGCAGCGACGCGCCGTGTTGCCTGCTCGGCTTCGGCGCCTGCTTCCCGGATCCAGGTAACCCGATTCTCTGCGCGCCCTGACCGGCCCCGTCGCGGGGTAGGGGCTCAGGTGGCTCGTACCTCCAGCGCCCCCCGGCCGGCGCTCAGTCGAGGCCGATCTTCTCGAGGTCCTCTTCGTCGAGGCCGAAGTAGTGGGCGGTCTCGTGGAGGACGGTGACGCGCACCTCCTCGGCGATGGCGTCGGGATCGCCGCCGCCGGCGCGCTCGAGGTTCTTGCGGAACAGGTGGATCGTCGTCACCGACGGGACGCCGCCGACCGACGGCTGCTCTGGCATCGGCGTGCCCTCGAAGAGGCCGAGCAGGCGCGGGTCCATGCCGTCCTCGATCAGGTGATCCGACGGTAGCTCGTCGATCAGGATCGGCACGTTGGCGAGCTTGGCGCGCACGTCCTCGGGCAGCTCGCCCAGCGCCTCGCTGGCGATGCGCTCGAGATCGTCGTCGGCGATCACCGGCTGCCACGGCTCGGCGCGATCGCGGGCCAGCACCTCCTTCCACGCGGCCACCATGCCGGCCTTGTCGCCCTTGGCCTCGCGGCACGCGCCGAGGATGTGCCAGGCGTCGGTGGTGAAGTCGTCCTCGGTCGAGGTCAGGCGGCGCACCCACAGCTCGGCCGAGGTCGGATCCTCGGCGGCCAGCAGCGCCTGGGCCACGTCGAGGATCACGCCCGGCTCGTCGATCGCCGAGCTCGACAGCTCGCCGAGCACCTCGCGGGCCTCGTCGGCGCGGTCGAGCATGCACAGCCCGTCGGCGAGCAGCAGCACGGCGGCGACCAGATCGCCCTCGTCCTCGACCAGGTCGGCGGCCTTGCGGGCGTGCTCCACCGCGACCTCGGGGTCGAGGCCGATGCCGATGTCGGCGGCGCACAGGAGCGCGTGGACGTTGTCGGGGTGCGCGCCGACCACCTCCTGGGCGATGGCGTAGCCGGCCTCGAGATCGCCCTCGAGCGCCGTGAGCTGTGCGTCGAGGCACATGACGTCAGGGTGGCGGCGATCGATGCGCGCGGCCAGCGCGTGCTTGGCGCGGGCGCCGTCGAGGTCGCCCTCGTCGAGGCAGTGGTGGGCGGCGTCGATCAGCGCGGGCAGGCGGTCGGTGCGAGTCACCGGCGGAACTAACCACAAGTGTGCGCGCTTGCCCACCGGGAACGACCGCTGGTGTTCACGCGTTGTGACGGGATGACCCTGCGGTTTGCTGCGCTCCCCGGCGGCGGCTATCGTCGCGGCATGTCACGCCCTGCCTGGTGGATCGCGCGCGCCCTGGCGCTGGCGGTGATCCTGCTCGTCGCCGCTTGCCCGAAGCCGACCCGGCGCACGCTGGTGCCGCAAGTGCCGACCACCGGCGACGCCGAGGCGCGGCAGCGGTTCCTGGCGCTGCGCGAGGAGTTCCTGCGCGACGGCGGCCACGCCCAGGAGTTCACCGCCATCGCCGACGAGTACGCCGGCGATCCGGTCGCGCCGTTCGCGCTGCTGTACGCCGGCGTCGCGGCGCAGCAGGCCGGCGAGGCGGCGACCGCGGCGACCAGCCTGAAGAAGCTGCTGGCGCTGCCCGACGTCGAGCCCGGGCTGCGGACCCGCGGCGAGCTGTACCTGGGGCTGGCGTCGAGCTACCTCGGCGACGCCGACGCCGCGCTGCCGCTCTTGGCCGCGGGCGAGCGCGCGATCGAGAACGATCGCGAGCGCGGCGAGTGGCTCGCGGCGCAGGTCCACGCGCACCTGAACTCGGCGACGCCGCTGGCGGCGCTGCCGTGGATGGATCGGTTCTGGAAGACCGCCAGCGAGGCCGAGCGCGGCTACCTGATCGCGCGCGGCGCCGAGGTGGTGGCGGCGGCCGACGACGCGGCGATCGAGGCGGCGTGGGCGGCGGCCGGCGAGGGCCGGGTGGCGGTGGCGCTGGTGGCCGATCGGTTCGCGGCCATCCGCGCGGCGGCCGGCGACGGCGACGCCGCAGCCCGCGCGCGCACGCTCGGGGCCGAGGCGCGGCGGGGGCTCGACCTGCCCGACGTCGGCGGCGACGTGACGCCGGTCGACGCCGGCCCGGTGGCGGTGGGGCGGCTGGGCGCGATCGTCGCGCAGTCGGGCAAGCAGGCGCGGGTGGGCGCGCAGATCGTCGCCGGCCTGCACGTCGGCGCGGCCTCGGTGGGCGCCGGCGCGCCGTCGATCGCGATCATCGACGCCGAGGGCGGCGCGGCGGCCGACGCGGTGACGTCCTTGGCAGGCGGCGACAGCCTGGCGATCATCGGCCCGGCCGACGCGGCGTCGGTGGACGCGGCCAGCGCCCGCGCGGGCGACGCCGGCCTGCCGCTGTTGTCGCTGTCGCCGCGCCCCGAGGAGCGGAAGGGCGGCGGCCGCTGGGTGTTCCACCTGATGCACTCGGCCGAGGCCCGGGCCCGGGCGCTGGCCCGCCGCGCCCACGCCGCCGGCGTGCGCAAGTTCGCGATCCTCCGCCCCGACAGCGGCTACGGCGGCGCGGTGGCCCGCGCGTTCGCCGCCGAGGTGGCGGCGCTGGGCGATGAGCTGGTGACCGAGGTGACCTACAAGCCCGACACCAAGTCGTTCGCCGGCATCGTCAAGCAGCTGGGCGGCGGCTGGCAGGCGGTGTTCGTGCCCGAGGCCGCCGACAAGGTGGAGCTGGTGGCGCCGGCGCTGGCGGCGGCCGGGATGATCGCGCGCCCGGCCGGGACCAAGAAGGTGACCGGCGGGCGGCCGATCGTGCTGCTGTCGACGCTGGAGGGCGCTGGCGAGCCGTTCGTGCGCGAGGCCGGGCGCTACAGCGCCGGCGCGCTGTTCGCGCCGGGCTACTTCCCGGGCGCGATCGACGATCGCGGCCTCGAGTTCGAGCGGCAGTACCTCGCCGCGATCGGCAAGGCGCCGACCGCGGTCGACGCCTACGCGTTCGACGGGGTCCGCGCGATCGCCGCGCTGGTCGCCGACGGCGCCCGCAGCCGCGACGACCTGGCCCGGCGCCTGGCCACCGGCCGGGTCGACGGCGTCACCGGCGCGATCGGCTTCGACGCCGACCACCGCCGCAGCGACGACGGCGTGATCTACACGATCGAGGTCGACGGCGGCAGCGTCACGGTGCGCGCGCTGCGGTGAGCGCGCCGCGGTGCGGGCGAGGTTTGCGCCGCGCCCGCGGTTGACCGGGCGCGCGGGCGAGGGCTACACCGCGGCCATGAGCTTCGATCCCGGCAACCGACTGATCGTCGCGCTCGATGTGGCCGACACCGCCGGCGCGCAGGCGCTGGCCGCGCGGGTCGGGCCCGCGGCGGCGTGGGTGAAGGTCGGCCTCGAGCTGTTCATCGCCGAGGGCCCGGCGGTGGTCGCGGCGATGCGCGCGGCGGGGCACCGCGTGATGCTCGACCTCAAGCTGCACGACATCCCCGAGACCGTCGGCCGGGCGATGACCCAGGCGGCGCGGCTCGGCGCCGAGCTGGTGACGGTGCACGCCGGCGGCGGCCGCGCGATGCTGGCGGCGGCGGTGGCGGCGACCGCGGGCACGCCGGCGCGGGTGCTGGCGGTGACGGTGCTGACCTCGATGGCCGACGGCGATCTCGACGACATCGGCGCGATCGGGCCGGCGGCGGCGCTGGTCGAGCGGCGCGCGCGGCTGGCCGCGGCGGCCGGCTGCCACGGCGTGGTGGCGTCGGCGCAGGAGGCGCGGGCGATCCGCGCGCTGGCGCCGCCGGGGTTCTTGATCGTCACGCCCGGCATCCGCCCGGCCGGCGCCGAGCGCGGCGATCAGCAGCGGGTCGCGACGCCGGCGTCGGCGCGGCAGGGCGGTGCGGACCTGATCGTGGTCGGCCGGCCGATCCGCGACGCGGCCGATCCGGCGGCGGCGGCGGCGGCGATCGTCGCCGAGCTGGAGGGCGCGCGATGAGCGACCGGCTGGTGTTCGGCGTCGGCCCGGTGCGCGAGCTGGTGGCGGCGCGGCCGCGCGCG
The DNA here is from genome assembly GCA_016707895.1 of Myxococcales bacterium. Lineage (GTDB taxonomy): Bacteria > Myxococcota_A > Polyangia > Haliangiales > Haliangiaceae > UBA2376. Next base: position 157,510 of record JADJGV010000015.1, read on the forward strand.
ATCACCGTGCTGTATGCGGCGCGCGAGCGCGCGGAGGCCCGCGGCAAGGATCCGGTGGCCGGCCTGGTCGACACCGCGCGCGCCGCCGGCGTGACGGTCGAGCTCAAGCCGCTGCGCGAGCTGGATCGGATCGCGCCCGCCGGATCGCGCCACCAGGGCGCGATCGCGGTGACCGGCGCGTTCGCCTACGCCGACCTCGACGCGCTGGTGCGGCCGGGCACGCCGCCGCTGGTGGTGCTGCTCGACGGCATCCAGGATCCGCACAACCTCGGCGCGATCGTGCGCTCGGCGTACCTGTTCGGCGCGACCGGCGTGGTCGTGCCCGAGCACCGGGCCAGCGAAGTCACCGGCACGGTCACCAAGGCGTCGGCCGGCGCCACCGAGCTCCTGCCGATCGCCCGCGTGCCGAACCTGGTGCGCGCGCTCGAGGAGCTCAAGCAGGCGGGGCTGTGGGCGTGCGCGGTCGCGGCGAGCCCGACCGCCAAGCCCATCGGGTCGCTCGATCTCCGCGGGCCGCTCGCGCTGGTGGTCGGCGCCGAGGGCGAGGGCGTGCGGCCGCTGGTGGCGCGCACCTGCGATCTGCACGCGGTCATCCCGATGCACGCCGCCGGCGTCGGCTCGCTCAACGCGTCGGTCGCGGCCGGCGTCGCGCTGTACGAGGTCGCGCGGCAGCGCGCGGCTACGGGAACGTGACCAGCTGCGGCGTGGCGAAGTCGTGGTGGCCAGCGAGCCCGCTGGCCCCGTAGCGGCTGTCGCCCCAGCACCGCAGCTCGAAGGCGCTGGTCAGCGCGCACCCATGGCTGGCGCCCAGCGCGACCGTGGCGAAGCCGGTGCCGATCGCGGTGGGCGAGGTGACGTCGCCCGGCGCGCGGTCGAGCCCGGCGTGGAAGGCGTCGTCGTCGTTGGCGCCCCAGCACTCGAGCGACCCCGCGCCGCCGCGGATGCCGCACGAGGTGTCGCCGCCGGTGGCGACCTCGGACCAGTCGGTGAGCGTGCCCTGCGGGCGCGGCACGGCGCTGTTCGGAGCGAGCGGGCTGCCCTGGTGCCGGCTGTTGTCGCCCCAGCAGAACAGGCGGCCCGCGTCGGGGCCGTCGCCGATCGCGCACGCGTGATCACCGAACGCGGCGGGCGCGACGACGTCGAAGGCGAAGCCGGTGATCGCGACCGGGGCCGACGCGGGCGTGCCCTGGCCGGTGCCGAGCTGGCCCCGCGCGGCCGCGCCCCAGCACAAGGCGGCCCCGGCGCGCAGGCCGCACCCGAAGTCCGCGCCCAGGCCGGCGGTGGCCCACGCCGCGGCGCCGTCGACCAGCGCCGGCGTCGGGATGTCCCCGGCGTCGGGCCGGCCCAGGCGGCTGCCGGAGTTGTCGCCCCAGACGTGCATCCCGGTCGCGCCGACCGCGACGCTGCCGTGATCGCTCACCGCGACGCCGCCGGCGACCAGCGGCCCGCCGCCCTGCTGCACCGGCGTGGCGACGACGACGCCGGCGGTCGTGGTGCCGTCGCCGACCCGGCCGTACAGCGTGTCCCCCCAGCAGCGGACCGCCCCGTCGAGCGCGGTCGCGCACGCGTGATCGCTGCCGACCGCGACGCTGGCGGCCGGTCCGACGCCCGGGACCACGACCGGCGTCGCGAGGACCTCGGCCGCCGGGGCCGGGAGGTTCCAGCGGCCGAGGTTCTGCCCCCAGCACGACACCTCGTTGGTCGCGTTCGCGATCGCGCACGTCGCGTGCTTGCCGGTCGCGACCCGGCGCCACTGGCCGGGGACCACGGTCGGCGTGAACAGCGTCGACGTCGTCCCGATCCCGAGCTGACCGTCGCTGTTCTTGCCCCAGCAGCGCACCTCGCCCCCGGTCAGCGCGCAGTGGAAGTCGGTGCCGCTGGACAGCGCGGTGACGCCGGTCAGGCCCACGACCGGCGTGCTCGGCGCGCTGGCCACGCCGAACCCGCCGTTGCCGAGATCGCCGCGCCCGCCGAAGCCGAGGCAGCGGGTCTGGGCGCCGGTGGTCGCGCACAGGCCGCGCAGGCCGGCGCTGACCGCGGTGACCCCGGTCAGGCCGAGGTCGGCCGGTGGCCCCGACGAGGTGGTGCCGTAGGAGCCCCAGCATCGCGCGGTGCCGTCGGCCAGCCGCGCGCACGAGAACGACTCGCCGGCCGAGACCGCGCTGGCGCCGCCGACCGCCACCGGCAGCGACGGCGCGTCGGTGACCGCGCCGTTGTGCCCGAGGCGGAACGAGCCGCTCGCGCCCCAGCAGTACACCGCGCCGTCGCCGATCGCGCAGGTGTGGGCCGCGCCGCAGGCCAGCCCCGTCCACTGGATCCCGGTGCTCGGACGAACCACGGCGACCGCCTGCGCGGTCGCCGACCCGGCGCCGGCGCCGTCGCCGAGCTGGCCGCTGTCGTCGCTGCCCCAGCACACGACGTCGGCGCCACCGCCGACGATCGCACACGCGTGCGCGCCACCCGCGCACACCGCGGTCGCGGTCGCGATCGCGACCCCGCCGGGCCCGTCGACCCGGACCGGCGTGGCGGTGGTGGTCGTGCCGCCGATCTGGCGCGCCGAGGCGTCACCCCAGCAGTACACCTCGCCGCCGGCGCGGACGCCGCACGAGTGCCGGAGGCCCGCCGCCACCGCGGACCAGTCGGTGTCGAGGCCGACCTGGCGCGGCGTGGTGAAGCGACGGTCGGCCGACGCGGTGGCGAACGCGCCCGCCTGATCGCTGCGGTTGTCACCCCAGCAGTACATGGCGCCGCCGCGCACCGCGCAGGCGTGGCGGTTGCCGGCGGCGATCGTCGTCGTCGTCACCCCGCCGTCGAGCGCCGGACCGTCGGGCAACGCGTCGGGCAACGCGTCGGGCAACGCGTCGGGCAACGCGTCGGGGGCGGCGGCGTCGAGGCACGACGCCTCATCCCCGGGCCGGTGGCAGTAGCCGTCGCCGCGACAGGTGAAGCCGGTCGGGCAGCGGTCGCCTTCACCGCAGGCGAGCTGGCAGTCGGCGGCGCGGGGTTGGTAGCAGCCCCGCGCGGCGACCGCGAGCAACGCGGTCATGAGCCCGCGCGCCAGGAACTTCATGCGTCCCAGCGTGCCACATCCCCACGCCGGGCAGGGCGGCCGGGCGTTCGCGATGACGCGGCCGGCGCCCGGACCAGCGCGCTGGCTAGCTAGGGCAGCGGCGCGACCGGGGTGGCGTGGTTGTGCGCGCCGGGCACGCCGATCGCGCCGAAGCGCGACAGGCCCCAGCAATACAGCGCGCCGGCCTTGATGCCGCAGGCGTGGGTGGTGCCGGCGCTGACCGCGGTCCAACCTGGCCCGGCGTCGATCTGCCGCGGCCGGCTGATCGGATCGACCGAGGCGACGCCCAGCTGGCGCGCGTCGTTGGTGCCCCAACAGTACAGCGCCCCGGCGTGCACCCCACAGGTCGCGCGCGCGCCGGCGGTGATCGCGGTCCATTGCGCCGACGCGGGCACGGTCACCGGGGCGGGCGTGAAGCGATCGACGTCGTCGCCGGTGCCGAGCGCGTAGGCGTTGCCGTCGCCCCAACACCACAGCGCGCCCTCGCGGACCGCGCACGCGTGGGTGCCGCGGAACGCCGCGGCCAGCGCGGTCACCGGCTGCACCGGGGTCCCCAGGTTGATCAGGCCCTCGGCCGCGCTCGGCGCGGTGACGCCAGTGCCGTCGCCGCGCTGGCCATCGCGGTCGCTGCCCCAGCAGGCGACGTCCCCGAGGTCGCCGATCGAACAACCGAAGCCGACGCCCAGCGCGACCTGCGACCAGGTGCCGGGGACCATCGCGATCGGCGCGTCGTCCTGCGCGGTCGCGAGCCCCAGCGCGAAGTCGGTGTTGTCGCCCCAGCACGTGCGCGCCGGCCCGGTCACCACCGCGCACACGCCGTGGGCCGCGCGGGCCAGCTCGCTGGCCGCGCCGATCGCGATCTGCGCCGGCGCGTGGACGGCGCCGTCGTTCACGCCACCCAGCTGGCCGTGGATCGCGTCGCCCCAGCAGTAGGTGGCGCCGCCGTCGTTGCGCCCGCACGCGAAGCGCTGGCCGGCGACGACCTGGCGCCAGATCAGCCCCGGCACGCCGGGCACGCTCACCGCGCGCGGCTCGTCGACGATCGGCCCCGGCGCGGTGTCGCCGGTCTCACCGCGCAGGTTCGCGCCCCAGCAGCTCATCGCGCCGGCGGCGGTGACCCCGCAGGTCGTCTCGTCGCCGGCGGACACCGCGACCCAGTCGGTGCCGGTGCCGACGCGGGTCGGCCCGAAGCCGGTCGCGGCGACGCCGGTGCCGAGCTGGCCGTGGCTGTTGTTGCCCCAGCAGCGCAACCCGCCGGCGGCGAGCGCGGCGCAGGTGAACTGCTCGCCGCTGGCCAGCGCGACGACCGGTGGCAGGTCGGCCACCGCCACGGTCGCGCCCGCGCGCTCGGTGAACGTGCCATCGCCGGCGTCGCCGTCGCTGCCGCCGCCCCAGCAGTAGATCGTCGCGCCTTCGCCGGCGCAGGTGTCGCGGCCGCCGGCGCTGATCAGGGCCGCCGCGGTCAGCCCGGGCAGCCGCACCGCGGTCGGTGGCAGGCCGTTCGAGCCGTCGAACGTGCCCCAGCAGGTGAGCCCGGCCGTGGTCTCGGCGCAGGTGTGGCTGGTGCCCAGCGCGTAACGACCGACGCCGACCAGCGCCGGCGTGGTTGTCGGGCGGTCGTGATCGGCGGCGGTGGCCGGCCGCCCGAGCCGCTGGTTGCCGAGCGCGCCCCAGCAGTAGAGGTCGCCGCCGGCGCGCGCGCAGGTGTGGGCGTCGCCACACGCGACGTCGGTCCAGTCGGTGCGGGCGCTCGCGATCGGGCGCGGCGTGTGCGCGGCGATCGCCGCCGACGCGTCGCCGCGCTGGCCGGCGCTGCCGTCGCCCCAGCAGTGCACGGTGCCGGCGACCACGGCGCAGGCGTGGTGGCCACCCGTGCACAGATCGGTGGCGGCGGCGGGGAGCGTGACCTGCGTCGGGATCGCGACGACCGGCGTCGCGACCTGGCCGATCTGACCGGACTCGTCGGCGCCCCAGCAGAAGACGCCGCCGCCCCGCCGGCCGCACGTGAACTCGCGGCCGGCCGCGACCTGCGTCCAGTCGGACGTCACCGCGCCGCCGCTGGTGATCGCGACCTCGCGCGGCGCCGGCTCGTAGACGCCGCGGCCCGGCCCGAGCTGGCCGCGCGCGTTGTCGCCCCAGCAGGTCAGCCGGCCGTCGGTCACCGCGCAGGTGTGCCGGGCGCCGGCGGCCAGGCTGGTGGCGGGCGCGATCGCCGCGTCGGGGTCGTCGACCGTCACGTCGGGCGGGGCCGCGTCGCTCGCACACAACGCGGTGTCGGACGGGGCGTGGCAGTAGCCGTCGGCGCGGCAGGTGAAGCCGGTCGGGCAGCGCGTGCCCTCCACGCACGCCAGCTGGCAGTCGGCCGCGTGGGGCTGGTAGCAGCCGGTCGCGGCCACCGCGCTCATCAGCAGCGCGGTCACGAGCCCGCGCGCCAGGTGCCTCATGCCGTCGAGCGTGCCACATCCCCGGGCCGGGCAGGGGCGAGCCGCGCGGTCACGTTGGCGGCAGCGTGTCGGCGGCCGTGGCGTAGTAGCGGGCCCCGGCGACGCCGCTCTCGCCGAACCGGCTCTCGCCCCAGCAATAGAGCGTGCCGTCGCCGCGGATGGCGCAGGTGTGGCCGACGCCGACCGCGACGTCGCTGAAGACCGTCCCGACCTGCAGGTTGAGCGGCGTGAAGCGGGAGGTGCCGTCGGGCGAGTCGGTCCCGAACTGCTGCCGATCGACGTCGTCGGCGCCCCAGCAGGCGAGCTGGCCGCTGGCCAGGGCGCAGCTCACGTCGACGCCGACCGCGACGTGGTCCCACGTGGTGGCGGCGCCGACCATCGTCGGCGACTCGGCGCTGGCCGCGCCGGTGCCGGCCTGGCCGCTGTCGCTGCGCCCCCAGCAGCGGATCGCGCCGGTGGCGGCGGTGCCGACCACCGCGCACGCGTGCTGGCCGGTGGCGCCGATCGCCAGGCGCGACGCGGTCAGCCCGGGAAGCGTCGCGGGCACGGCGGCCGTGCCGGCGCCGGCGTTGCCCTGCTGGCCACGGGCGTCGGCGCCCCAGCACCACACCTGCCCGGTGGCGCCGATGCCGCACCCGAAGTCGTAGCCCAGCGCCACCTGGCGCCAGTCGCCGCTGATGATCGCGGTCGGCTGCAGGTAGTGGCCGTTCAGCGGCAACCCCAGCCGGCTGTCGGCGTCGTCGCCCCAGCCGTACATCGCGCTCGGGCTGACGGCCGCGGTCGTGTGCGCGCCGGTCGCGACCTGCGCGACCAGCGGCGTCCCCGGCAGCGTCAGCGTGACCGGGCCGTGGGGCGCCGTCTCCTCGGTGCCATCGCCGACGCGGCCGTAGGCGCCGGTGCCCCAGCACGCCACCGCGTTGCCGCCGGTGGTGCGGACCGCGCACGCGTGACCGCTGCCGACCGCGACGTCGTCCCACAGCTCGGCGCCGATCCGCTGGGGCACGTCGGTGCCAGGCTGGTCGAGGCCCGGCACGACGTCGCCGCGGCCCCAGCAATAGACCTCGCGGTTGGTGTCGAGCCCGCAGGTGGCGCCATCGCCGGCGGCGACCTTTCGCCAGTGCGCCACGTGGGTGACCAGGCGCGGCAGGTAGCCGGTCGCATGGCTCCCGCGGCCCAGCTGGCCGTCGCTGTTCTTGCCCCAGCACGCGATCCGGTTGTCGGCGGTGACCGCGCAGTGGAAGCGGGTGCCGGTGGTCAGGCGGTTGATCGGTCCGAGGTCGACGACCTGGCCGCCGAAGCCGCGGCGGTAGGCGAACGCGCCGTCGCCCAGCTCGCCGTCGCTGCCGTCGCCGAAACAGCGGGTCGTGGTGCCGTCGCTCATGCACGCGCCGTCGCGCGCGGCCGCCAGGAGCGTCACCGTGCCCAGGCCCGGCGGCCGGGTGTCGACCGGCGCGCCGTGGAGGACGTCGTTGAAGTAGCCCCAACACGAGACGCCGCCGACGGTCGTGCGCGCGCAGGCGTAGGTGTCGCCGGCGACGACCTCGGCCGCGTCGGCCAGGACCGCGGTGTCGGTCGGCTCGTCGTAGTCGTCGCCGGTGACCGGACGCCCGAGCTCGCCGCTGCCCTGGCCACCCCAGCAGTAGATCTGGCCGGCGCTGACGCCGCAGGTCAGCGCCGCGCCGCAGGCGACGTCGGTCCACTGCCGCGGCGCCATGGTCGACACCGGCGCCGCGCGGCTGCGGATCTGACCGTCGCCGGTGGGCCCGTCGCCGAGCTGCCCGAACAGGTCGGAGCCCCAGCAGTACAGCGTGCCGCCGGCGATCGCGCAGGAGTGCCCGTCCCCGGCGCACACGGCGGTGGCGCCCGTCAGCGCGGTGCCGGCGCCGTCGCGGATCTCGGTGCGCGCGGACGACGAGCCCATGCTCTGGCCGGCCTGGCCGCTCTGGGATGATCCCCAGCACCACACGTGGCCGGCCTCGATGCCACACGTGTGGTTCTGGCCCGCGGCCACCGCGGTCCACGTGCGGGCGTCGACATAGGTCGGGCGCGCGATCCGCCGCGTGGTCGGCAGCACCTGCTGGCCCAGCTGGCCGTGACGGTTGTCGCCCCAGCACGTGAGCCGCCCCTCGCGGATCGCGCAGACGTGGCGGTTGCCCGCGCTGAGGTCATCGACCGCGGGCAGCGACGCCGCGTCAGGCGGTGGCCCGTCGTCCGCGGTGGCGTCGGGCGCCGGGCCGTCCGCGAGCCCGCAGGTCGGCGGGTCGTCGGCGCCATGGCAGAACTGATCGACGCCGCAGGTGAGGCCGGCGGGACAACCGTCGACGCAGGCGACCTGGCAGCGCCCCGCCGTGGGCTGGTAGCAGCCGGGGGCCGCGAGCGCGGCCAACAGGACGAGGGCGACGGCGAGCGGACGCGACGGCACGCCCCAAGGGTGCCACGGCCGCGGGCGCGGATGAGTCACGCGAGGGATACGCGTGTGGGGACCGCCGGGTTGCGGCGCGGCCCGTGTAGGCAGGTATCGGTGGGCGAAGTTTGCCAGCCGCGACGATCCGTGCGGCGCGATCGCGCGGCGAACGCGCCGTCGATGCCGTATGATTCATCCCTGGATGGTGAATCGGAAGTCGCCGGATCCCGCCCACCAAGACACTGCGGCCGACACCGAGGTCGACGGCGGCCCGTTCGCGCAGCCGCTGATGCCGGGGACGATGGTCGGCGAGTACCGCGTCGAGCGGAAGATCGGCGAGGGCGGCATGGGCACCGTCTACGGCGCGATCCACCCGGTGATCGGCAAGCGGGCGGCGATCAAGCTGCTGCGCGCCGAGCTGTCGATGAACCCCGAGGCGGTCGAGCGGTTCCTCGGCGAGGCCCGCGCGGTCAACCAGATCGGTCACCCCAACATCGTCGACGTCTTCAGCTTCGGCGCGCTGCCCGACGGCCGGCGCTACTTCGCGATGGAGTGGCTGCACGGCGAGTCGCTGGCCGGGCGGCTCGATCGCGACGGTGGCCTGCCGCTGGTCGAGGCGCTGCCCATCCTCGATCAGGTGGTCGCGGCGCTGGCGGCGGCCCACGAGCGCGGCATCGTTCACCGCGATCTCAAGCCCGACAACGTCTTCCTGTGCGAGGTGCGCGGCGAGGCGCCGCGGGTGAAGCTGCTCGACTTCGGCATCGCCAAGCTGGTCGGCGAGCCGCTCGGCATCAAGCGCACCAAGACCGGCGCGCTGATGGGCACGCCCGGCTACATCGCGCCCGAGCAGGCCCGCGGCGAGGAGGTCGACACCCGCGCCGACATCTACGCGCTGGGCTGCATGGCGTTCGAGCTGCTGACCGGGCGCCTGCCGTTCATCTCGGACAGCGCGATGGTGGTGATCACCAAGCACCTCACCGAGGACCCGCCGGCGCCGTCGGCGGTGGAGGGCGGCGAGGACCTGCCGCCCGAGATCGACGGCCTGGTGCTGTCGATGCTGGCCAAGGATCGCGCCCAGCGCCCCGGGCTGGCCGACGTGCGCGCGCGCCTGGCGGCGTTCGGGCGTGGCCTGCCGGCGACGACCGGCGACCGACCGCGCGGCCGCCGCGTCAAGGGCGACTCGCGCGCGCCGACGGTGACGCCGCCACCTGCGCCGTCGACCGGCGTGATCGTCGCGGCGGTGCCGGTGGCGCCGGCGGCGACCATGCCCGGCGGCGCCGGTCCGCGCGTGACCCCGCCGCCGGCGCTCGACGACGTCGACCTGGCGCCGCCGCCCCGTCGCTGGCCCATGGCCGTGGCTGGCGTGGGGGTGGTCGCGGCGGTGATCGCCGTGGTCGCGATCGCGACCGGCGGATCGTCGACGAAGCCCGCGCCGTCGCCCGGCGCGGCTGGTCCGCGCGCCGAGGCGCCGTCGCCGCCCGCGCCGTCGCCACCCGCGCCGTCACCGCCCGCGCCGTCGCCGCCCGCGCCGTCGCCGCCCGCGCCGTCGCCGGTGACCGGGACCGCGGCGATCCAGATCACCGGCGCGCGCGCCCCCGAGTTGACCGTCGACGGCGAGCGCCGCGCGGTGACTGATGGCGCCGCGACGCTGGCGCTGGCGCCGGGCGAGCACGACGTGGTGGTGACGGCCCGCCGGATGAAGACCGAGCGGCGCACGGTGACGATCGTCGCCGGCGCGACCGCCGCGCTGGCGATCGCGCTGGCGCCCGAGCGCGCCCGCGGCAGCGCGTGGGGCGGCGGCAGCGGCAGCGCGGCCGGCAGCGGCAGCAGCGCGACGACGCCGACCGACGACGACGCGCTGCTCGATCCGTTCCACAAGAAGAAGCGCAGCGGAGGCACGCCGTGAGCACGCGCTCGATCCTCGGCCTCACGATCCTGGCCCTCGCCGGCGCGCCGGCGGTCCGGGCCCAGCCCGCGCCCGGCACGCCCGCCGCCGAGGCGCTGGCCGAGCAGCTGTTCGCGCAGGGCAAGCGCGACTACGACCTCGGCGAGTACGCCGCGGCTACCAAGGCGTTCAAGGAGGCGTACCGCCTCACCGGCGAGCCGCTGCTGCTGTTCAACGTCGCCCAGGCCCAGCGCAAGCAGAACGACTGCGCGGGCGCGCTCAACAGCTACCGCAGCTACCTGCGCAACCTGCCCGACGCGCCCAACCGGGCCAAGGTCGTCGAGTTCATCGTCGAGGCCGAGGCCTGCGTCGGCGCGCAGGGCGCGAAGCCGCCCGATGGCACGCCACCGCCCGACGGCACGCCGCCCGATGGCACGCCGCCCGATGGCACGCCGCCCGATGGCACGCCGCCCGACGGCACGCCGCCCGATGGCACGCCGCCGCCCGATGGCACGCCGCCCCCCGATCCCGGGCCGCGCGCGTCCAGCGGGGCGGCGCCCCCGGGGCGCACGCTGCGCTGGGCCGGGATCGGCGTCGCCGGGGTCGGCGTGGTGGCGCTCGGCGCGGGCGTGTACTTCGGGCTGGCGGCGCGCGCCGCGGCCGACGACATCGCCGCGTGCGCGGCGCCGTGCGCGCCGTCGACGTGGGAGCCGCTCGACGCCGACGGGCGCGCGGCCAACCGCAACGCCATCATCGCGTACGCGGTCGGCGGCCTCGGGGTCGCCGCCGGCGCGGCGATGTACGTGCTCGGGCTGCGCGCGGCGCGCGCCGAGTCGCCGGTGGTGATCGCGCCGACCGCCGGCGGGGCGACGGTGCACGCGACCTTCGCGTTCTGACCCGGCGTCGCGCCCGGCCGGGGCGCGACCTAGACGCGCTCGAGGAACGACATCTTGAGCAGCTTCTCGCCGTGGCTCGGGAAGAACGTCAGCGCGCTGTCGCCGACCACGCGTACCACCTCGCCATCGCCCCAGGTGGCGTGGCGCACCAGGTCGCCCTTGCCGACCTGATCGAGCCGGCCGCGGGCGCGCTCGATCTTCAGCGCGCGGCCGCGCTGGGCGCGGCGGCGGGCCAGCATCTCGTCGGCCTCGGTCGGCGCCGCGACGCTGCCGTCGAGGGTGGCGCGCCGCGCGGCGAGCACCGCAGCGACCGCGGCGATCCGCGCCGGTGGTGGCTGCGGCGCCGCGAACGCCGGGACGTGGGCCCGCTGGCAGTTGTCGCACGCGCCGCAGTCGGGGCCGTCGAGGTAGCCGAAGTACGTCACCAGCAGGCGCGCCCGGCACAGGTGCGACTGGGTGTAGCGGAGGATCGCTTGCAGCCGCGCGCGATCTTGCGCGCGCTTCTGCTCGTAGCGCCGGGTCGCGCGCGCCAGCTGGAACAGGCTGGGTGGCTGCGTGGCCAGCGGCGCGAACTGCTGGCCCGGCGCCTCCGCGGCGAAGCCGATCTCCTTGAGGAACGACAGCACCACCCGGGCCTTCTTGGCCGGGGCCTGGGCCAGCGCGGCGATCGCCTTGAGCGGCACGGTGACGGCGAGCTCGTCGGGGTCGCGCACGGGTGGGCCGGCGAGCTCGCGGTACGCGGTGACCAGCGCGGCGGCCACCGCCTGGGTCTGCTCGGGCGTCGGGTAGCGGCCGCCGAGGAAGAAGCTCTGGATCCGCTTGTCCTCGGGCTGGTACAGGAGGATGCAGTGCGCGGGCTGGCCGTCGCGGCCGGCGCGCCCCGCCTCCTGGTAGTAGCTCTCGAGCGAGCCGGGGAAGTTGTAGTGGATGACGAAGCGGATGTCGGGCTTGTCGACGCCGAGCCCGAACGCGTTGGTCGCGACCATGATGCGCGGCTCGCTGCGCTCCATGAACGCGGTCTGCACCCGATCGCGATCCTTGGCCCGCATGCGCCCGTGGTAGCGGCCGGCCGGGATGCCTTGCTCTTGCAGGTAGTCGGCGAGCGCGTCGACCGCGCGCACCGTCGCCGCGTAGATGATGCCGCAGCCGCTGTGGCGATCGAGCAGGCGCATCAGGATCGCCTGCTTCTTGCGCTCGCTGGCCGCCTTGAGCACGTAGTAGCGGAGGTTCGGGCGCGACAGCCCGATGTCGATCACCGCGGCGTCGGCGATGTTGAGCTGCGCGAGGATGTCGTCCTTGACCTTGGGCGGCGCGGTCGCGGTCAGCGCCAGCACCGGCGGGCGCCCCAGCGCGCGCACCGCGTCGCCGAGGCCGAGGTAGGCCGGGCGGAAGTCGTGGCCCCACTGCGAGATGCAGTGGGCCTCGTCGACGACGAACAGCGCGACCTTGACGTCGGTCAGGCGCTCGCGGAACCGCGGATCCGACAGCCGCTCGGGCGTGACGTAGGCGATGCACGGCCGCTCGTCGGCCAGCCGCGCCAGCGCCGCGGCCTCGTCGCGCGGCGTCACGGTCGAGTCGAGCCGGACCACGTCGATGCCCAGCTCGACCAGCTTGTCGTGCTGATCCTTCATCAGCGCGATCAACGGCGACACCACCAGCGTCACGCCGGTCAGCTCGAGCGCGGGCAGCTGGTAGCACAGCGACTTGCCGGCGCCGGTGGGCATGATCGCCAGCGTGTCGATGCCGGCCATCACGTTGCGGATCGTCAGCGCCTGGCCGGGGCGGAACGACGAGATGCCGAAGCGCCGCACGCCGACCTCGAGCAGGTGTGCCTCGAGCGCCGCCCCGTCGTCGCCGGTCAGCGCCGGGTCGACGACCTCGGGCAGCTCGTCGGGCTCGTCGTCGACGACGGCCGCGGCCGCCACCAGCGTCGGTGCCAGCGTGCCCGCTGCCATCCGCGCGCGGCGCCTGCTTACGTCGACGTCCGGCCCAGCCATACCGCGCAGGTTCGCGCGGCCCTCGAGGATGCGCAAGCAGGAAAATACGCAAATCTCCGTCGGGGACTGCTCAGGTTTGATCACTTCTGCGACGGTCGTAATCGCGCGCACCCAAAATGCACACCTGTAAACACGACACCTGCGCTCATCGCGCGCGGTGAGGCATAGTGAGGAGGATGCTCGGGACCGCCGTTGTGCTCGTCGTCGCGATCGCGCGCGCGGCCGCCGGGCCGGTCGCGGTGGTCGGCGGTGACGCCAGCGCCGACGCCAGCGCGGTGGCGCTCGACAGCAGCGCGGGCCCGTGCAGCGGCGTGGTCGTCGCGCCCCGCGTCGTGCTGACCGCGGCGCATTGCCTGGGCGCGGATGGCGTCGTCCACGTCGGGGCCGCGGCGCCGTGGGTCGAGACCGTCGCGATCGTCGCGAGCCATCGTCACCGCGCGTGGCGGCCCGGCGCGTCGGCGTACGATCTGGCGCTGGTGCGGCTGGCGTCCGCGGTGACCGCGCCGCCGCGCGCGCCGCGCGCGACCGACGCCGCGACGCTCACCGCGGTGGAGGTGATCGGCTACGGGCGCCGGCGCGCCGACGATCCGGCGTCGCTCGGCGTGCGCACCGCCGCGACGCTGACGATCGTCGACCGCGACGCCGCGCTCCTGTACACCGCGGCGACCGGCCCGGCGTTCACCTGCGCCGGCGACTCGGGCGCGCCCGCGCTCGACGTCGACGGCGCGATCGCCGCGCTGGTGGTGGCGGGCGACGCCGGCTGCGCGGGCCCGAGCCGGCTGGCCCGCGTCGATCGCGAGCGCGCGTGGATCGCCGAGGTCGTCGCCGCCTGGGACGGCCCGTGCGCCGCCGACGGCGCGTGCGGCGCCGGCTGCGCCCGCGACCCCGACTGCGAGCCGTGCGCGCTCGACGGCGCCTGCCACGCCGGCTGCGCGGCGCCCGATCTCGACTGCCCGCTGGGCCCCGGGCCGGGCGCGAGCTGCGCCGACGACCTCGCGTGCGAGTCGCGCCGCTGCGTGGTCGCCCCCGACGATCCGACCACGCGCTACTGCTCCGCACCGTGCGGCGTGGCCAGCGACTGCCCGGCGCCGTTCGACGCCTGCGTCGCCCAGGCCTGCGGCTACGCCGGGCCGACGCCGGGCCGGCTGGGCAGCCCGTGCGCGGCCGACGCGACCTGCGCCAGCGGCATCTGCGACCGCGGCCTGGCGGTGTGCGCGGTGGCGTGCGGCGTCGACGACGCGTGCCCCGCGACCCAGGCGTGCGCGTCGACCGGGCAGGGGCCGCTGTGCCGGCCGGCCAGCGGGGGCTGCGCGCTCGGCGGCGGCGGCGGCGGCGGGCTGCTCGCGCTGGCGCTCGCGCTCGGGCTCGCGCTCCGAGCTCGCAGGTCGTTTCGGTCGAGCACCGGTCGACGCGCCGGGCGTCTCGCGTCTCGGGTGGGGGCCCCGCGGGGGCATGACCCCGCGGGGGAGGGCGTGGCGACACGCCCTCTGCAACTCAGGGCCCGCGCAGCCAGCGCGGCAAGAGCAGCGCGGCGACGCTCGCGGACAGCACCGCGACGCCGCCGTGGATGACGCCCACGTGCAGCGCGTCGGCGATCGGGCAGTGCAGGTGCAGCATGAAGCCGCCGATCGCGCCGGCGGCCGCGCCGATCGCCGCGGCGGTCACCCGGGTCGCGGTCGGCGCCGCGCCACGCAGCGCCAGCCCGACCAGCGCCATCGGCACCACCGCGGTCGCCAGCCCGGTCGACAGGCAGCCGGCCCACGACGCCAGCCCCCGGTGCAGGCTCGACGGCCCGCTGCGGGCCACGGTCAGGCCAGCGACGACCAGGCCGATCGTGGCGATCGCCGCGAGCGCCGCCGCCGAGGTCCAGCGCGGCAGCATCTGGCCGCGCGCCGGCACCACCACCAGCACCAGCGGCACCGCGAAGCCCAGCAGCCACGCCGCCAGGTAGGACGCCAGCCACGGCCGGGGCAGCTCGTCGAGATCGCGGCGCAGCGTCAGCAGCCCGACCATGCACATCGCCCAGCCGATCGACGCCGCGATCACGAACGCGGCCTGGCGGCCCGGCCGGCGCGGCCGCATCGGCGCCAGCCGGGCCAGCGCGCCATCGAGCGCCGCCGGCAGGGGCGGCAGCGGCCCGGCGAGATCCCGGGTGTCGAGCTCGGGATCGGCGCTCACGATCGACCTCGCAGCAGGCGGCGCAGGGCCTCGTAGCCCCGGTGGGCCCGCACCTTCATCGCCCCCGGGGTGGTGCCGGCGATCGCCGCCGCCTCGGCCACCGAGCGCCCCTCGAGCTTGGTCAGCACGACCGCCTGGCGCTGGGCCGCGGGCAGCTCGGCCAGGGCCGCCAGCGCGGCGCGGGTGACCTCGGGATCGGGCGCCTCGCGGTCGGCCGCCACCGCGGCCGGCTCGCCCGACAGCGCGGCCTCGGCCTCGGGCAGGGTGCCGTCGTCGGTGGGCGCCGCCGCCCGCTTCTTGCGGCGCACCTCGTCGAGGAACGTGCGGTGGGCGATGGCGTAGATCCAGGGCACCGGATCGGCGCCGCGCACGTAGGCGGCGCGGGCGCGGTGCACCTTGAGGAAGGTCACCTGGAGCACGTCCTCGGCGACCGCGCGGCTCTTCGCCATGGCCGTGAGATACCCCAGCAGGCGCGGCGCGACCTCGCGGTACAGGCCGCGAAAGGCCTCGGCATCGCCATCGCAGTAGCGCGTCATGAGCTCGACCGCCGTCATCCTCGCGGCGCGGACTATACGTGAGCGCAGGACGGCCGGTTACGGGCTTGACCCGGGCGCCGACTTGACTAGACTCCAGCCCCCCGTACTGGCGCATACGCCGCCAGCTTTCGACCGTGAAACGAGGTAGCCCGTGGCCGCTGGACGCTCCAAGAGCAAACTGAAGAACCGCCCCAAGTACAAGCGCGACCGCTCGCTCAAGGATCGGCGCATCAAGGCCAAGAAGGCCGCGTCGAAGAAGCGGGGCCTCGGCCGCAACCGCAAGCGCCGCAAGGCGCGCGGTTCGCGCGCCAAGTAGCCGCCGCGCGCGTCCCGGGGAGGGCTCGTTCGCCGAGCCCTCCTCATCGCACGACGATCGCCCAGGCGAACAGCACCTGGGCGGCGTAGTACAACGGCAGGCCGATGGTCCGGTTCCACGGATCGCGGCCGATGAACTTCTCGCGCGCCACCGCCAGGTCGGACGCGAAGAACAGCGCCGCACCTGCGGTCAGCAGGTGGCGCGTCGTCGCGCTCGCCGCGCCGCCGGTCAGGCTCACGGCGAGACCGCCGATCAGCATCGTCGAGATCACCGCCACGTAGGCGATCACCGGCACGCGCATCGGGCCCAGCCGCGGCCACAGCCAGCGCAACACGCCCAGCGCGATCGCCAGCGCTGCCGGCGCGGCGACCACCATCGGGCCGTCGAGCCAGCCGCCTGGCGGCAGGACGTGGGCCAGGCCGATCACGTACGCCACGTGGCCGAGCAAGAACGCCACCAGCCCGGCCAGGAAGGCGCGCTCGCTGTCGAACATCAGCGCGACGTCGCCGACCGCGCCCAGCGCCAGCCCGGCCACGATCCACGCCGCCAGCGTGCGGTCGCGATCGTCGGCGAAGGCGCCAGCGAGCAAGGGCAGGGCGACGAACGCCGCCGACGCCAGCGGCTTCCACCGGAAGCGTCCGCGGTGATCGTCGCGCCGCTCGGCGCGCACCAGCAACACCAGCGCCACCGCGCACGCCGCGGTCGCGATCGCCGCGGCGATCATCCGACCCTCGGGACCCAGCCGCGCAGCGCGGCCGCCACCAGGTCGAGGCGATCCTGCCCCCAGAACGCCAGCGGTCCGCCGGCGCCGTGGACGATCGCGGTCGGCGCGCCGAACACCCCGGCGGCCCGGGCCGCGGCGGTGGCGTCGATCAGCGCCTGCTTGGTGGCCGGCGCGCCGGCGCGCTCGACGACGTCGGCGGGCAGGCCGACCTCGACCGCCAGCGCCCGCACCACCGCCGGGTCGCCGACGTCCTGGTCCTCGACCCAGGCGGCGCGGAACAGGCGGGCCACCAGCGCGCTGGTGTGCTCGCCGGCCAGGAGCGTCACCCGCAGCGGCAGCACCGTGCGCAGCGGGAACCGCGAGGTGAAGCGGAAGTCGACGCCCCACCAGCGGGCCCAGCGTTCGAGCTCGCGGCCCACGTAGGCGCGCTTGGGCGCGACCATCTGCAGGAGCGGCACGTCGGCCGTGCCGAGGTCGCGGAACAGCGCCCCGAGGAGCATCGGCCGCCAGCGCACCGAGGCGCCGGCGGCGCGCGCCACCCGCTCGATCTGGGTCGCGCCCAGGTAGGCGAACGGCGACGAGTAGTCGAACCAGAAGTCGAGCGCCGGCGGCGCCGCGATCGCGGGCGCGTCGGCGGCGGGATCGGCCGGCACCCGGGTCGGCGGTGGGCCGGCGTCGGGGTCCCAGCCGGCCAGCACCGCGGCCAGCCAGTGCAGCCGGTCCTGCCCCCACAGCAAGAGCGGGTCGGCGCCGGGGCGGCGCACCACCATCGCCGGGGCGCCGAACACGCCCAGCGCCACCGCCTGGTCCGTGCGCGCGCGCAGCTGGTCCTTGATCGCGTCGGCGTCGGCGCCGGCCAACGCCGCGGCGACGGTCGTCGCGTCGATGCCCGCGGCGGCCAGCGCCCGGGCGATCACCGCGTCGTCGGTCACGTCGGCGCCGTCGACCCAGTACGCCGCGTACAGCGCGTGCATCGCCGCCGGCCACGACGTCGATGGCAGGCCCAGCAGCGTCCGCAGCGCGCGCACCGTCCGCATCGGGTGGGCCGGCGGGATCGTCAGCGGCACGCCGCGGCGCTCGGCCCAGCGGGCCATGTCGCGGGCGTTGCTCGCGGCCTTGGCCGGCGACAGCGTGGCCATCGGCCCGTCGCCGGCGCCGATCGCGCGGAACACCCCGCCGAGCAGCATCGGCGACAGCTCGAGGCGGGCGCCGCCGGCCGCGCACACCGCCTCGATCGACCGCGACGCCAGGTAGGCGTACGGGCAGGAGAAGTCGAACCAGAACTCGACGGTGGTCACCGCGGCACCATCGCAAAAGCGGCGGAGCGACGCCAGCGCCGCCGCGCCCGCGGATCGTCCGTACCCGATCGACCCCCGAACTGTCTGGACAGCACCCCCGCCGGGGATAGACTCTCAGGGTGTCCGCGCCGCGGACGGCGCCATGGCGAAGTTGATCGAAGGATTCAAGGACGGCCGTCCCGAGCTGGGGCGGCGCACCTTCCTGGTCCCCGAGAACCACGCCGAGGTGCTGGCGCTCCTGTACCACGAGCGCACCGGGATCGTCGGCGGGCTGCCGGTGGGGCCGGTGACCACCGATCCGTGCGGCGCCCACGGCATCCGCATGTACCCCGATCAAGATCCGGCGATCCTCGAAGAGACCCGCCGCTACTTCGAGAAGCTGTCCGAGCGGTTCTCGAACGATCTCGCCAAGGCGTGAGTGCGCGGGTCATGCGCGTCGCGCAGGTCGCGGTCTGGTAGCGTCGCGGTCGTGATGCGTCTGACTCCAGGGGTCGTCGCCGCGCTGTCGCTCGCGGCGTGCGCGGGTCGTGCCGTGCAGCCCAGCCCGTGCGGCAAGGACTCCGACTGCAAGGGCGCGCGGGTGTGCGTCGCCGGCAGCTGCGTCGATCCCGGCGCGCCGCCGCCCACCGCCGGGCCCGACGCCGGCGGGATCGCGCCGCCGCGGGTGGTGACGGGCCCGCCGCCGTTCGCGCTGTTCGGGGGCGGCCGCCGCCACCTCGGGCGCACCGCGGGCCCGGCGCCGGTCAAGGCGCCGACCGAGCGCTGGCACGTCGAGGTCGGCGGCCCGGTGACCGGCTCGCCGACGCTGGGCCCCGACGGCACGCTGTACGTCGCGTCGCACGCCGGCACGCTCACCGCGATCGCCCCCGCCGGGACGGTCGCGTGGACGTTCACGCTCGGCGAGCGGTCGTGGAGCACGCCGGCGGTCGCCACCGACGGCACGATCTACGTCGGCTCCGACGACGATCACCTCTACGCGATCACCGCCGCCGGCGCGCTGAAGTGGAAGCTGCGGATCGGCCGCTGCGATCCGCGCGGGTTCGGCCCCGAGAGCTCGCGCTGCGACGCCGACGGCGGCCCGACGATCGGCGACGACGGCACGATCTACGTCGGCGGCGACGGCGTCCACGCGGTGTGGCCCGACGGCACGCTGCGCTGGCGGTTCGCCACCGCCGAGCACGTCGCCACCGCGCCGGCGATCGGCGACGACGGCACGATCTACGTCGGCGGTCAGGACGACGCGCTGTACGCGCTGGCGCCCGACGGCACCAAGCGCTGGGAGTTCCGCGCCGGCGGCGACTTCGACGCCACGCCGGTGATCGCCGACGACGGCACCGTCTACGCCGGCAACGACGACGACGGCCTGTACGCGCTGCGCCCCGACGGCGCGCTGGCGTGGAAGGCGGTGCTGGGCGGCGACGTGCGCGGCGCGGTCGCGGTCGCGCCCGACGGCACGATCTACGCCGGCAGCTACGATCAGCACCTCTACGCGCTCGCGCCCACCGGCCAGATCAAGTGGCGGGTCGCGGCCGCCGACAAGCTCCACGGCAGCCCGGTCGTCACCGCCAGCGGCGTCGTGCTGGCCGGCGCCCAGGACGAGCGGCTCTACGCGGTCGACGCCGCCGGGGTGCTCCTGTGGACGCTGCCGGCCGGCGGCGATCTCGACAGCGCGCCCATCGTCGGCAGCGACGGCACCGTGTACCTCGCCGGCGACGACGGCCTGGTGCGCGCCCTCAGGTAGCTCATGACCATCCAACGCGACGACATCCTCGACGGGCTCGGCTCGGCCGTCACCCGCGGCATCAAGTTCACGGCGCTGGCCGACGCGATCGGCGCGCGCAAGGCCGACTACGCGCACATGCGCGCGCTGCTGGCCGCGCTGGTCGAGGAGGGCGTCGTGCGCGAGCTGCCGGGCGGCGCGTTCGCGATGGCGCCCCACGGCCGCGGCGCCGACAAGAAGGCCCGGGCCGCGCTGCCGTGGCGCGAGCCGGTGGTGCCCCACGCGCCGGCGACCGCGATCGCCACCGCCACCGCCGACGTCCCGGCCGCGCCGGCCGCGGCGCCGACCACCACCACCCGCACCCGGCGCAGCACCCGGGCCCCGGCCGCCGCGCCCGTCGCCGCGACGGCCCGCCCGACGCGCGCCCGCGTCACCACCCCGCCGCCGGTCGCCGACGACGCGCCCACCGGCCGCATCACCGTCCACCCCGCGGGCTACGGCTTCGTCGGCCTGCCCGACGGCCGCGACGTGTTCGTGCCGGCCAAGTACCGGGCCGGCTCCCTCGACGGCGATCAGGTCAAGGTCGCGACCTGGGTCGGGGTCAAGGGCGTCGAGGGCCGGGTGATCGAGGTGCTGGCCCGCGGCCGCGCCCGGCTCACCGGCGTGCTGCGGGTCAGCGGCCGCCGGGTCTACCTCGAGCCCGACGATCCGCGGGTCGCGGCCGATTTCGGCCAGGTCGCGCTCGACGGCGGCTCGACCGCCCACGAGGGCCAGGCGGTGGTGGTCGAGATCACCCGCTACCCCGAGCCGGGCAGCCACGAGCTGGCGGCCCGGGTGCTCAAGGTGCTGGGCGATCCCGACGACCCGCGCACCGAGATCGCGAAGATCCTCGCGGTCGCGGCGGTGCCGCTCGAGTTCCCGCCCGCCGCGCTGGCCCAGGCCGAGGCGACGGCGCAGTCCGTCGGCCCCGGCGATCTGGCCGATCGCATCGACCTGCGCGATCGCCGGTTCTGCACGATCGATCCCGAGACCGCGCGCGACTTCGACGACGCGCTGTGCATCGAGGACGGCCCCGACGGCGGCACCCGGGTCTGGGTCGCGGTCGCCGACGTCTCGCACTACGTGCGCTGGGACGACCCGCTCGATCGCGAGTCGACCTTGCGCGGCGTCTCGGTCTACCTGCCCGATCGCGTCATCCCGATGCTGCCGCACCAGCTGTCGAGCATCATCTGCTCGCTGCTCCCCGACGTCGATCGCTGCGCGATGGTGGTGCGGCTCGACTACGATCGCGACGCCAACCTGATCGCCGAGAGCCACGCCGCCGCGGTGATCCGCTCGCAGGCGCGGCTCGACTACCCGGGCGTCGCGGCGGCGCTGCGCGGCGACTTCCGCGGCCGGCGCGAGGCCTACCGGCCGTGGATCGGCGAGCTCGAGCGGCTCAACGCCCTGGCCCAGGTCCTGCGCGCCCAGCGCCGGGCCCGCGGCACGCTCGATCTCGATCTGCCCGAGGCCAAGGTCATCCTCGACGCCGACGATCCGCGGCTGGTGCGCGACGTCGTGCGCGCCAAGGGCGACCCCGACGTCAAGGGCGCCTACCAGCTGGTCGAGGAGTTCATGATCGCGGCCAACGAGTCGGTGGGCCGGGTGTTCCGCAAGCGGGGCGCGCCGACGGTCTGGCGGGTCCACGCGCCGCCCAGCCGGGCCCGGGTCGAGGAGCTGGCGGCGATCCTCGGCGGCCTCGGCATGGAGGTCGACGTCGACGCGGCGCTGACGCCGCTGGGCATGAAGCAGGTGCTCGATCAGGTGTCGGCCACCAGCGCGTCGCGCTCGCTGTCGTTCCTGGTGCTGCGCTCGCTCAAGCAGGCGGTGTGGGACACCGTGCCGATCGGTCACTTCGGCCTGGCGTCGGGCGACTACGTCCACTTCACCTCGCCGATCCGCCGCTACCCGGACCTGCTGGTGCACCGGCTGCTCAAGCACTACCTGCACAAGGACGGGCTGCCCGCCGGCGGCGCGTACCGCGAGCCGCCGCCGCCGATCGAGCGCCTCGCCGAGCTGGCCGCCGGCGCCAGCGGCCACGAGCGCCGGGCGATGGAGGCCGAGCGCGAGGCGGTGGCGATGTACCGCGCGTACCTGGTGCGCGATCAGATCGGCGAGCGCTTCACCGGCGCGGTCTCGGCGGTCACCAGCTTCGGCGCCTTCGTCGAGCTCGACGCGCCGTTCGTCGAGGGCCTGATCAAGCTCGAGTCGCTGGGCCACGACGTCGGCTACGACGAGGCGCGGCTGCGGCTGCGGGCCCGCCGCTCGGGCTTCACGCTGGCCATGGGCGACGCGGTCACGGTCGAGCTGGTCGACGTGTCGGTGGCGCGGCGCCGCATCGAGCTGCGCCTGGCCAGCGGCGTCCCGGGGGTGGCGAGCGCGGGCGCGGGAGCTGGCCGCGAGCGGGAGCGCGAGCCGGGGCCCCGTGGGCGGAGCCGCGAGACCGCGCCGCCGCCGCGCGGCCGCGAGGAGCTGCCGGCGCCGGCCACGCCGACCCGGTTCGAGCAGGCCCGGCGTCAGCGCGCCGGACGCGCGGTCGCGAAGGCGAACCCGAAGGCCGGCAAGCGCAAGGCCGGCAGCGGCGCGCGCCCGTCGCTGGGCGTCTCGCACCACAAGCCCCGCAAGAAGTAGCAGCCCGATGCGGAACCGGACCTGCGAGGACGGAACTCGCGGTCCGGGTTGGGGCCCCAGGTCATCCACCCAACCCGCGCAGCACGATCTCGCGTTTCGGGTGGGGGCCCCACGTCTTGTGGGGGAGGGTCTTTGCGAAAGACCCTCTCTCGATCAGGTCTTCGGGGCGGTCTCGGAGGTCTTCGGCGCGGCCGGCTTGGTCGGGGCCGGGGCCGGGGCCGGGGTCTTGGGCGCCGGCTTGGCCTGCGCCTGCTTGGTGGTGTCGCCCTTGCTGTCCTTCTTCTCGGTCTGCTTCTGCTCCTCCATGTGGGGGCAGGCGAGCGCGGCCGAGGTCAGGAAGGCGAGGGACAGGGCGGTGGCGATGACAGTCTTCATGCGGCCGAGTTTGACACGGCGGCCCGGGGTCGCCAAGCCCGGTTCAGCGGCCCCGGCGGATGCGGCCAGCGTTGTGCTGCTCGAGGTAGTCGCCGATGAAGTACAGGTGGTCGCGGAAGTTCTTCCGCTGGTCCCACTTCGCGAAGCGTTCGGGGTAGCGGTCGGCCAGCTGGTGCATCGGGTGGTCGTCGATCAGGCCTTCGATCATCGCGCAGTCGGCGCCCAGCTGCGACTCGTCGATCTCGATCGCCGGCAGCGTGATCGGCGCCCGCGCGTCGCCGGCGGCGATGCGGTTCTCGTCGATGCAGTCGGACAGGTCGTTGGCCGCCATCGTGCGGGCGTTGAGCGGCTCGAGGCCGAACTGCCGCTCGAGGTGGGCCAGCACCGAGCAGTGATCGCGCACCGTGCTCGACACGCCGGTCTTGACGTGCGGCCCGATCACCATCGTCGGCACCCGGAAGCCCATCTGGTCGAAGCCCTGGGCCGCGAACGCGTCGACGGTGGTCGGGGGCGGCACGTGGTCGAAGAACCCGCCGTTCTCGTCGTAGGTGATGACCAGCAGCGTCTTGCTCCACAGCCGCGAGCTCGCCAGCGCGGTGTAGATCGACGCCAGGAACGCCTGCCCGTGGATCGGGTGGATCGGCGGGTGATCGTCGTTGAGGTTGAAGCCGGGGTCGAGGTAGCTGACCGGCGCCAGGTCGCCCTTGGCGCAGTCGCGCATGAACTGCTCGACCAGGAACAGCCGGCCGGTCTTGTCGAGCGTGTCGACGATCGCCAGCACCGGGATCGTGACGTAGTAGTAGCGCCACGGCACGCCCTTGTCGTCGAGCCGGTGGTGGATGCTGGGCCAGGTGAAGCCGCCCATCGGCAGGTCGTTGGACTTGATGCCGTTGCTCGACCCCGAGTGCCAGTACATGCGGTTGGGCCAGGTCGGGCCCATCACCGAGCAGAAGTAGCGGTCGCAGGTGGTGTACTCGTCGGCCAGCGCCCAGCTCACCGGCACGTGGGCGCGGGTCAGGTACTCCATCGGGTGCTTGAAGCGGTCGTCGCCGTGGGAGGCCTGGTGGGCGGCGACGAAGCCGGCGTTGGTGCCGCCGGCGAACGACGCGTGCGCGGCGTCCCAGCCGTGGGGCGGATCGGGCACGCACATGTTGCCCAGCGTCGCCGCGTAGGGCGCGTAGAGCGTGCCGTCGCGGCCGGCGTTGGTCATCGCCGGGGTCAGGCCGTCGCCGCCCAGCCCCTCGAGCGCGCGGGCGCCCAGCAGGTGGTCGTACGAGCGGTTCTCCATCATCACGACGACGACGTGCTCGATGCCCGGCGGCAGCCCGTTGTCGCCGCAGGCCCCGAGCAGGCGGGTGCCGGCGGTGGCGCCGGCCAGCGCCCCCATGGTCTTCAGTGCGTCGCGACGCTTCATGGGCGAAGCGTACTCGACCGCGGTGTCCCTGGCGTTACAGAAGCGTGGCGATCCAGGCCGCGCCGACCCACATGCCGATCGCGGTGCCCAGGCCCGACAGGATCGCCACCAGGAGCGTCCGCGACACCGGGTTCTTCCAGAAGCCCTTGAGCGTGGTCACGTCGTCGGGCAGGCGCTCGCAGTCGAGGACGGTCGGCTTGCGCAGCCAGGCCTCGACGACGCCGACCACCATCGCGGTGCCGAGCAGCGGGTGGATCGCCGCGATCGGCGCCACCACCACCGCGGTCAGCACCGACAGCGGCTTGCCGCCGCCGAACAAGGTCAGCACGCCGGCGCCGATCGAGGTCGGCAGCACCAGCGCCATCAGCACGTCCTTGACCTTCATCGAGTCGGGGTGCAGCGCGCCCCACACCAGCCCGAACACCAGGAACGCCGGGATCAGCCACTTCACGGCGGTCCACAGGATGCCGGGGCGGGGCAGGGCGTCGAGCTTGGCCTTGTCGACCGGCTGGCCGCGGTGGGCCATCATCCCCGGCACGTGGGCGGCGCCGACCACCGCCACGACGCTCTTGGCCTTCGCCGCGGCGTCCTCGATGCCGGCCACCAGGTACTGGTCACGCTCGTCGATGAGCGGGGTCTTGACCTCGGGCAGCGTGCGCGACAGCTCCGACAGCATCTCGGACAGCGCCTTGGGCTCCTTCATCGCCTCGACGGCGGCGGCGCCGGTCGGCTTGGCGGCCTTGCCGTCGTCCGCCTCCGCTTCCTCCTCCTCGTCGCCGCCGGCCACCAGCGACGCCAGCAGCATCGACCGCTTCCACAGCCCGAGGTTGGCCCAGGTGCGCTTGAGCGTCGTGTGGATGCTGCGATCGATCAGCTCGACCCGCGCGCCGACCGCCTTGGCCTCCTCGATCGCCGCCAGCAGCTCGGCGCCGGGCTTGACGCCCAGCTCCTGACCCATCTTGCGCTGGTAGCTGGCCAGCGCCAGGTGCGCCAGCAGGTACAGCGTCTTGCCCTCGCGGATGACCTTGAACACGTCGAGGTTGCGGAACGCGTTGTCCGAGGTCAGCGCGTCGAAGCGGCCCTGGCACAGCTCGACGCACACCACCTCGGGCTTGACCGCGCGGATCACCTCGCGCACCTCGTCGACCGACCGGGCCGACACGTGGGCCGTGCCGATCAGATGGATCGGCACCCCGTGGACGTCGAACTCGGTGACCGCGGACACCGCGGGTTCTTAGCACAGCGAACGGTCTGAAGTGCCTGCTGCGACACGACCTTGCGGGCGCCTCCGGGCGTACGTCCGATGCTCGCTCCTCACGTAGGGCAGGCGGCGCGTTGATCTGCTACCTACCGGGAATGGCCGACGCCATCGACCCCGCCCTGCAGACCGAGCTCGAGGCCGCCGCGTTCCGGCGCCTGCTCGAGCACTTCCGTCAGCGCACCGACGTCCAGAACAAGGACGTCATGGACCTGGCCGGCTTCTGCCGCAACTGCCTCGCCAAGTGGTACCGGGCCGCCGCCGTCGAGCGCGGCGTCGAGCTCAGCGACGAGGCGGCGCGCGAGCACGTCTACGGCATGCCGTACGCCACCTGGAAGGCGCAGCACCAGAAATGAGCGAGCCCACGCCGTTCGAGCGCGTCGGCGGGGCCGCGGCGGTGCGGCGCCTCGTCGATCGGTTCTACGACCGCATGGATCAGCGGCCGGACTGCGCCGACCTGCGCGCGCTGCACCCGCCCGATCTCGATCGGTCGCGCGACAAGCTGACCTGGTACCTGACCGGCTGGCTGGGCGGACCGCAGGAGTACGTCGAGCGTTTCGGCCACCCGCGGCTGCGCGCCCGCCACCTGCCGTTCCCGATCGGCGTCGCCGAGCGCGATCAGTGGATGAGCTGCATGCGCGAGGCGATGGCGGCCGAGCTCGCCGACCCGGCGCTGATCGGGTTCCTCGACGGCGCGCTGGCCAACCTCGCCGATCACATGCGCAACCTCGCCGAGCGATGACCGCGTTCGCCCCGATCACGCTGGCCGAGCTGGTCGATCGCGCCGCCGCGTTCGACCGAGCCGTGGCGGTGACGCCGGGCATCGATCGGTTCTGCTCGTCGGTGCCGTGGGTGGTGGCGGCGCACCACGCGCTGATGGGCGATCGCGAGCCGTGGCTGGGCACCGTCGACGACGGCTGGGTCGCGCTGGCCCGGGCCCAGCGCCCTGGCGGGCGCTACCTCGAGCCGCTCGAGCTGGCCTGGGGCCTGGCCTGCCCGCTGATCGGGCCCGATCCGGTGGCGGTGGTCGAGGGCCTGATGGCCGGCCTGGCGGTCGAGCCCGACTGGGACCTGGCGCTCCTGGCGGGGATCGTCACCGGCGGCGCCCACCACCGCGCGCTGCGGGCCGGCCTGCGCCCGGGCTGGCGCCTGGGCGTCGGCCCGTCGACCGAGCGCTACGTCGCCAGCCTCGACGGCGGCGTCGACGGGTTCCTGGCCCGGCGCAGCCGCAACTTCCGCAAGGCGGTGCGCGCCGATCAGCGCCAGGCCGCGGCCGCCGGCATCAGCTTCGCGCCGGTCGAGATCACCGTCGGCGACGCGCTGGCGTGCCTCGACCGGGTGGTCGCGATCGAGCGGCAGAGCTGGAAGGGCGAGGCCGGGGTCGGGGTCGATCAGGGGCCGATGCAGGCGTTCTACCGGCACATGATCACGCCGCTGGCCGCCACCGGCCGGGCCCGGCTGATGATCGCGCAGCACGACGGCGTCGACGTGGCGTTCATCCTCGGCGGCGTGTTCGCCGGCGAGTACCGCGGCCTGCAGTTCTCCCACGTCGCGCGCTACCGGCCCTACGGCCTGGGCAACGTCGCGCAGCTGGCGCAGATCGAGCGGCTGGTCGCCGAGGGCGTCCACACCTACGATCTCGGCACCGCGATGGACTACAAGGCCCGCTGGGCCGAGCAGGTGGTCGCGACCACGCTGTACGCGATCGCGCGGTAGATCCGGGGGGGAGCCCCGCGCGGCCGCCCCGCGCGTCGGATATGATTCGCGACGATGGCCCGTACGCCGCTGTTCGCGTCCCTCCGTCGCGCGCTCCGCCTGGCCCACCAGGCCCGCACCGCCGGCGTCGATCCGGCCGAGCTGGCCGCCGCGCCGCGCCGCGGCCCCGATCGCCGCACCGTGCTGCGCACCGCGCTGGGCGCCGCCGCGCTGGCGCCGCTGGCCGCCGCGTGCGGCGACAACCTCGACGGCTCGGCCCGGGTCGCGGTGATCGGCGCCGGCACCGCTGGCCTGCACTGCGCGCTGCGGCTGGCCGAGGCCGGCGTCGACGTCACGGTCTACGAGGCGTCGGCGCGGACCGGCGGCCGGATGTTCACCGATCGCGGCCCGTACCCGAACGGCAAGGTCATCGAGCTGGGCGGCGAGCTGATCGACTCGAACCACACGGTCATGATGGCGCTGTGCGACGAGTTCGGGCTGACGCTCGACGATCTCGCCGCCGGCGACGCCGGGCTGCGCGCCGACACCTTCCACTTCGACGGCCAGGTCGTCGCCGCGGCGACGATCGTCAACGAGTTCACGCCGCTGGCGACGCGGATGGCGACCGCGGCGGCGCTCGAGACCGACCCCGGCGAGTTCACCCGCCTCGACAACCTGTCGATCCCGGCGTGGCTGGCCGGCGACGGCATGCTGCCGGCCGGCTCGCTGATCCGGCGGATCCTCGAGCGGGCCTACGTCGGCGAGTACGGCCTCGAGGTCGCCGAGCAGTCGGTGTGGAACCTCTTGTGGCTGATCGACTTCGACGCCCCGGATCCGTTCCGGATCTTCGGCGACTCCGACGAGCGCTACCACATCCACGAGGGCAACCAGGCGCTGCCCGACGCGCTGGCGGCGCGCCTGGCCGGCAAGATCGAGCTGGGCCACGAGCTGGTCGCGGTGACCACGCAGGCCGGCGGCCGGCCGGTCTTGACCTTCGACACCGACGGCGGCACCGTCGAGCAGGCCGTCGATCGCGTGGTCTTCGCGCTGCCGTTCACGCTCATGCGGCGGCTGGACCTGGCCGAGGCCGGCTTGACCGACGGCAAGCAGGCGATCATCCGCACGCTCGGCTACGGCACCAACGCCAAGCTGATGATGCGGTTCGGCAGCCGGCCGTGGCGCGACCCGGGCATGGCCTCGGGCGGCAGCGTCAGCGACATCGGCGAGCTGCAGGCCACCTGGGAGACCTCGCGCGGCTACGGCGGCGCCGACGGCATCATCACCAACTTCGTCGGCGGCGCCCGCGGCGTGGCGATCGGCGGCGGCTCGGCCGAGGAGCGGGCCGCCGAGGTGCTGCCGTGGATGAACGGCGTGTTCCCCGGCTCGCTGGCCGCCTACACGGCGGGCTCGGCGGTGCGCCAGCACTGGCCCTCGGCGCCGTACGCGCTGGGCAGCTACGCCTGCTACACGCTCGGCCAGGCCAGCTACGCCGGCCTCGAGGGCGAGGCCGAGGGCGCCTACCACTTCTGCGGCGAGCACACCTCGGTCGAGGCCCAGGGCTACATGGAGGGCGCGGCCGAGACCGGCCTGCGCGCGGCCGACGAGGTGCTGGGCGCGCTCGGGCTGTCGCCGGGGCCGGCGATGCAGCGGGTGATCGCCGCGCGCGCGGCCACGCGCCGCCGCCGCCGCCGCCGCCGTGGTACGCCCCGGTCATGATCGCCGCGCCGCTGAAGATCGAGGCCATCCTCGACCTGTTGCCTCACCGCTTCCCGTTCCTGCTGGTCGACCGCGTCCTCGAGCTGAGCCCCGACAAGATCGTGGCGCTCAAGAACGTCACCTACAACGAGCCGTACTTCCCGGGGCACTTCCCGGGCGCGCCGGTGATGCCGGGCGTGCTGCAGATCGAGGCGATGGCGCAGGCCGGCGGCCTGCTCGGCAGCCAGAGCGAGGGCTTCGACAAGGACACCCACGTGATGCTGTTCATGGCGATCGACGCCGCCAAGTTCCGCAAGCCGGTGGTGCCCGGCGATCAGCTCATCATCGAGGTGGTGCCGCTGCGCAAGGGCAAGATCATGAAGCTCAAGGGCGAGTGCCGCGTCGACGGCGCGGTCGTGTCGTCGGCCGAGATGCTGGCGGCGATCGCGCCGCGGAGCAAGGTGGCGTGAGCAAGGCCGCGGTCGCGCTCGTCGTGCTGGCGGCGGCGTGCAAGGGCGGCGACCGCAAGACCATCGCCCGCGGCGACGGCGGCGCGCCGCCGGTGCAGGTGGTCGATCGCGGCGGCGCGGTGACCCCGCCGGGCGCGCCCGAGGTCGAGCCCAACGGTGAGGCCGCGACCGCGATGGCGCTGCCGACCGCCGGCGCCCGCGGCGTCCTCGACGGCGCCGCCGACGTCGACGTCTACGCGATCACCAGCGAGGGCGCGCGGCTGCTCGACGCCCGGCTGGCGGGGATGGCCGGGGTCGACGGCAAGCTCGAGCTGCGCGACGAGGCGTTCGCGGTGATCGCCACCGCCGATCGCGGCGGCGCCGGCGTCGCCGAGCGGTTCCCGAACCTGTCGCTCGATCGCGGCCGCTACTTCCTGGTCGTGCGCGAGGTGGTCCATGCGCCCAAGAAGAAGGCCAAGGTCGACGGCGGCGTCGGCCGGGTCGGCCCCAGCCCGACCTACCAGCTCACCGCGACCCAGGCCGCTGATCCGCCGGCGGGCGGCGAGCGCGAGCCCGACGACGACGTCGGCACCGCCAACGAGGTCACGCTGGCCACGCCGGTCACCGGCTACGTCGGCTGGAAGGGCGACGTCGACGCGTGGAAGCTGGCGATCGACGGCCTCGCCGACGGCGACGGCCTCGACGTCGCGGTCACCGCGGTCCCGCAGGTCGCGCTCACCGTCGAGATCACCGACGCCGCCGGCCGCCGGCTGGTGCGGCAGACCGGCGCGGCCGGCGCGCCGCTCACGCTGCGCAGCATCGCGCCGCGGGTCACGCCCGGCGAGCCGACCGTGCAGTTCGTGCTGGTCAGCGGCGCGCCGGCCAACCCCGACGCGACCTACCAGCTCACCGTCGGCAGCCGGCTGCTCGAGCTCGACGAGGAGGCCGAGCCCAACGACACCGACGACCGCGCCAGCCCGCTGCGGTTCGGCACCGAGGACACCGGCACGATGCGCGGCGAGCTAGGCCCGGGCGAGACCGATCGCTTCGCGCTGTCGCCCAGCCCCGGGCCGGGCAGCCTCGACGTCGTCGTCGATCCGCCGCCCGGCGTCGAGGTGACGATCGCGCTGGCCGGCGGCGCCAGCGGGCAGGGCGGGCCGCTCGGCGATCGCGCGCAGCTGTCGGCGGCGCCGGTCCTCGCGCACCAGCCGGTGATCGTGGTGCTGACCGGCAAGGGCAAGAAGGGCACGCCGGCCGGCCCGTACCAGCTGCGCTGGTCGCTCACCACCGGCGCCGCGCCGCCGGTCGTCGAGGACGACCCGATGCCTCCGGAAGAGGAGTGATGGCCCGGCGCCCGCCGGCGGCCGCGGTGGTGCTGGCGATCCTCGCGCTCGCCAACCTGCTGTCGTACGCGTCGCGCAACGCGCCGTTCGCGGTCTACGACGACCTGCGCGCGCAGTTCGGCGTCGACGATCGCGACCTGGGCTGGCTCGGCACCGCGTTCATGCTGCCCCACGCGCTGGCGACCCTGCCGGTGGGCTGGCTGGCCGACCGCGCCGACCGCCGCCGGGTGCTGGCCGCGGGCATCCTGCTGTGGAGCGCCGCCGGCGTCCTCGGCGCGGTGCTCGACAGCTACACCGCGGTGCTGTGCACCCGGGTGCTGGTCGGCCTGGGCACCGCGGCGGTGGTGCCGGTCGCCAACGCGATCCTCGGCGAGCGCTACGCCGGCGGCCACAAGGCGCTGGCGATGGCGGTGTTCAACCTCGGCCTGTTCTTCGGCGGCGCCGCCGGGTTCGGCGTCGGCGCCGGGCTGGGTTTCCCGGCGTCGTGGATCGCGATCGCCGCGCCCGGCTTCCTGCTCGCGGTGGTGGTGGTGACCGTCATCGACGCCAAGGCCGCGCCGGTGCCGACCGCGCAGCTGCGGGCCGCGGCCAGCCTCGGCGACCACCTGCGCCACCTGCTGGCCGACACCCGGGCGGTGCTGGCGGTGCCGACCCTGCGCCGGCTGGCCACCGCGACGACGGTGATGGCGTTCGCCGCCGGCGGCCTGCAGGCCTGGCTGCTCGACTTCTTGCAGCGCGACAAGGGCATGAGCAAGGAGGCCGCGACCAGCCTGTTCACCGGCTGCCTGGTGGCCGGGCTGTTCGGCGTGCTGGCCGGCGGCCGGGTCGCCGACCGGCTGCGCCGCCGCTGGGCCTGGGGCCGGCCCGGCGCCATCGCGCTGGGCATGGCGCTCACCGTGCCGTGCGGCATCGGCGCGATCCTCCTGCCCGCCGGCCCGGCGCTCACCGCCAGCGCGGTGGCGACGATGTTCTTCATCACCTGGTACCACGGGCCGATGGCGGCGTCGGTCGACGACGTCGCGCCGGCCGGCCGCGAGGCCTCGGCCCAGGCGGTGGTGCTGTTCGCGACCCACCTGATCGGCACCGCGCCGTCGTCGCGGATCATCGGCGAGATCAACGAGCGCTGGGGCGGCCGGCCGGCGATGCTCACCGCCGCCGCCGCGGTGGCGGTGGCCGCGCTGCTGATGACCCGGGCGTTCGCCACGATGGGCCCCGACGCCGCCGCCGCGGGGCGGGCGCGCGCCGCGTTTGCTATAACCTGACCGTGCGTCGCCCCTTCGCGCTGGTCTCGCTCGCGGTGCTCCTCGGAACCTCGCTGTCGCTCGGCGCGTGCAGCGGGCGCGGCGCGGCGCCAGCCAGCGCGCTCGACCGCTACGCGGCGGCGCTGCGGGCCAAGAACTACGAGGCCGCCTACGACCTGATGTCGTCGGAGTTCCGGGCCAAGGTCAGCCGCGAGGAGTTCGTGCGCATGCTGCGCGACAACCCGCGCGAGGTCGACGACACCGCCGGCCGCCTGGCCAGCCGCAAGCGCCGCATGCAGGTCACCGCCGACCTGGTCTACGGCCTGGGCGACAGCCTGCGGCTGATCGAGGAGGACGGCGGCTGGCGCATCGCCGACAACCCGCTGGCGTTCTACGACCAGTCGACGCCGCGGGCGGCGCTGCGCTCGTTCGTGCGCGCCTACCGCCTCGAGCGCTGGGACGTGATGCTGCGGTTCGTGCCCAAGGCCTACGCCGAGCTGATGGACGTGGAGAAGATGCGCGGCCAGTTCACCGGCGAGCGGAAGGACGCGATGGCCCAGCTGCTCAACGCGCTCGAGGCCAACGTCGACCAGTCGATCGACGAGGTCGGCCCCGGCGAGGCCCGGATGCGCTACGGCGCCGGGCAGCAGGTGACGTTCGTGAAGGAAGATGGGCGGTGGCGGCTGAAGGACCTGGAGTGATCTCGCCCGCGACGACCGCGTGAACCCCGGTGACGGTCTGCGCGAACTCGCGCAAAAAATGTCGCTGTCCGGGCGCCGGCGCTAAGCTGGCGTCGGGGCACGTGCTTCGACGGAACCTGGGGTTGCCAGACCCGATCCGCCCCCCGCGACCGTGCGGTTCCGCCCACACTCGCGACGGCAAACTTGTGGCAGCGCTTACTGGTCCCCTCGCCGTTCTCATGCGTTATGCTAAAGCTGACGGCAGAGCAGGGGCGGCGCGTCGTTTGCACCTAAACTTTTCGCCCCAACCGGACGTCTAAGGATACGAGAGCCCATCCACCGTCTTCACCCATCCCGGCAGCCCCGGGAAGACTAGGGCGGTCCCATCATGCTGGATCCCTGGATCATCGAAGAGATCTTGCGACGCGAGGAAGAGCAGCGTCGGCGCGACCAGGAACGTCGCATCGAAGTGCCGCTCGAGACCCCGCGTCCGTACCCGCAGGCCAACCCGCCGCCGCAGCCCCCGGGCGAAGAGCGCGGCGTCGCGATCATCGATATCTGAATTTCAGGGGGCTCGTCGCCGAGCCCCCCTCGACCTCGGCAAAGCCAAGGTCGAGCCTCCCCCCGCGACGCGAGATGGCGTCTCCTCGTGGGCCCGACCCAAAACGCGAGAGCGCCCGCTCGCAGGGTTGAGATGAGCACGGGCGCAGCGCGGTGGAGTGAGCGCGGGTGGAGTGAGCGCGGGTGGAGTGAGCGCGGGGTGGAGTGAGCGGGCCGACGAGGCGCGGTCGATTGTGACTGCGTGCGTCAGGACGGCGTGGTAGGTCTCCGGCGTCTGGTCCGACCATGCCGCCGCGCCCCTCTGCACAGCTCGCCTTCACCATCGCGCTCACCGCGCTCGGGTGGGGTGTGCTCGTCGGTCACGGCGTCCACGCGGGCGGGGTCGCTGACCGCGCAGGGCCGGTGGCGTTCCTGGGCTTCGTGGCGGTGGTCGCCGCGGCGCGGGCGCTGGCGTTCCGGGTCGGTCCCAGCGTGCTGTCCCTCGACTCGGCGTTCTACGTCGCCGCGGCGGTGGCGGTGGGCCCGGTCGCGGCCGGCGTGATGGTCGCGGTGACGCTGTCGGCCGACGCGCTGGCCCGGCCGTGGTTCGGGCCGCGGCGCCGAGACGCGCGGATCGGCGAGCGCCTGCTGTACGCGGCGTACTTCGGCGGCATGAGCGGCGGGCTCCTGGCCGCGATCGCCGGGCTGTTCGCCCGCCTCGATCTGGCCGCCGACCTCGAGATCGACGTCGCGATCCACGTGGTGCTGGTCGGCGCGACCTTCTTGCTGGCGCACAACGCGCTGCAGGGGCTGCGGCAGGTGCTGGGCGGCCAGCCGTGGCGTCGGTTCGTGCGCGACCAGGCCGGCCCCGGGATGCTGGCGGAGGGCTCGCTCTTGCCGCTGGCCGCGGTGCTCGCGCTGCTGTTCACCGCGCGCCAGCAGCTGGCGTTCGCGTTCCTGTGCGCGACCTACCTGCTGGTCAACCTCATCTTCAACCGCCTGGCGCGGGCCAGCCACGCGTGGCGCGCGCGGGTCCGCGAGCTCGAGCAGCTCGATCACTCGGCCCGGGAGCTGGCGCGCTCGATCGAGCTGCCGCACGTGGTCGCGACGGTGGCGCGCCAGGTGGCGCAGGCCATCCCCGCCGCCGAGACCATCGCGCTCATCCACCGCGGCGCCGAGCGCGAGACCGACGGCTTCGTCGTCGACGCCTACGACCGCGAGCACGACGGGTTCTCGCGGGTGGCGATCGCCCGCGGCGAAGGCGCCGCCGGCCGCGTGGTCGCGACCCTCGCGCCGCTGGCGATCGACGACCTCGCCGACTGCGACGTCGACCTCGGGCCCAGCGGCACCGACGGCGTGCGCGCCTGGCTGGGCGTGCCGCTGTTCGTCGCCGACGCCTGCGAGGGCGTGCTGGCGGTCCAGAGCCGCACCGCCGGCGCCTTCACCGCCAGCGATCAGCGGCTGCTGGCGTCGCTGGCGCTGCAGGTCGGCGCCGCGCTGCAGAACGCCCACCTGTACACGATGGCGATGGTCGACGGCCTGACCGGGCTGTTCGTGCGCCGGTACTTCGACGCCCGCGTCGACGAGGAGATCGAGCGCGCCCGCCGCTACGGCCAGGCCTTCGCGGTGGTGATGATCGACATCGACGACTTCAAGCACCTCAACGACACCCACGGCCACCTGATCGGCGATCGGGTGCTGCGCGAGGTGGCGGCGGCGGTCAAGGGCGAGCTGCGCGGCGTCGACACCGCCGCCCGCTATGGCGGTGAGGAGCTGGTGATCATCCTGCCGCGCACCGAGCTGGTGGCGGCGTTCGCGCTGGCCGAGCGCGTCCGCGCGCGCATCGCCGATCGCCGGATCGCGGTCGGCGCCGACGGCCCGGTGCTGTCGGTCACCGCGTCGTTCGGGATCGCGGCGTACCCCGACAGCGGCCTGGGCTCGGCCGAGGATCTGGTGCGCCGCGCCGACCGCGCGCTGTACCGCGCCAAGCGCAGCGGCAAGAACCGCGTCGAGCTGTACTGGGCCGACGACAGCGGCACCCACCGCGCGATCGCCTGAGCCCCCGCGCGGCGCGCATCGCCGCCCACGGTGTCAGGCGGCGTCGGCGGCCGGCGGCGGCGCGAGATCGACCCACTGGTCGCGGTTGGGCAGGCGGCCGAACAGCACGCGGCGGCGCGCCGGCGCGTCGGGATCGATCAGCCCCTGGGCGCGCGCGGCGTCGACCGTCCGGCCGAGCGGGCCCGACGCGCTCATCGGCTGGCCCAGCGCGACCAGCGCGTCCGGCACGGGCGGCCCGCCTTGCCAGTACAGCGCGTGGTCGAAGGCGGCCTCGTCGTGGACCGCGCCGTCGTGGACGTGCACGGTCGGGAAGAACACCCGCCCAGGGTCGCGGGTCGGGAACGACAGCGCCACCGGCGCCAGGCTCTTGACCTTCCGCCACAGCCGGCGCCACCAGCCGGTGCCGGTGGCGGCCAGCTGCACCACCGCGAAGCCGTAGCCGCGCTGCGCGGTCAGCGCCGCGATCACCGCCGGCGCCAGGCGGAACCGCGGGTCGAGCCGGTCGAAGTCGGCGCTGGTCGGCACGAACGACGCGACGAACTCGCCGACCTCGTGGACCCTGAGCCGCGGGCGCGGCGGCGGCGCGGCGAGGAGCGCCAGCCCGCCCTTGGCCGCGGGCAGCATGAACACCGGGAACGCGCGCTCGACGTCGGCGAAGAAAGTCCGGTAGCCGGACAGGTCGACGAACCGCACGGCGTCCTCCGGGGTGCCGGCCGGCACCGGCAGCGGCAGCACCATCGCCAGCGGCTCGCGCGCCGCGAAGTCCATGCTGTAGGCGAGCCACTGCCGATCGCCGTCGACGCGGCCGAAGATCTTGGTGCCGCCCACGAACGGGACCGGCCGGCTGAAGCAGCACATGCCCAGGTAGAGTCGCCCACGCGCGCCGCGTGACGCCAGCCCCGGCCGCGTCAGCGGACCGGCAGCGCCGAGCCGGGCCCGGGCCGCTCGACCGTCGGCTTGTTGGTGGCGAACGGCTGCCAGCCGAACGCCGAGGCCAGCAGCAGCCCGCCGGCGATGAGGAGCATCACCGCCACCAGGCCGTGGGTGCGCCGGGACATCGCCAGCATGCCGGTGCGCGCCTTGGCCCGCTCGTCGTTGCTGGGGCCCGCCACCGCCAGGTACATCCGGAAGCCGCCGTAGAGCAGGACCACGCCGGCGATCACGAACGCCAGCCACTGCGGGATCGCCATGGTGAGGCTCATGTAGCACGGCCCCCTGGGCGTCGGGCAGGGCGGGGCGGCCCGCTTGGTTGACAAGTCGCCCCGGTTTGGGCCAACGTCCGCCCGCCTTCGGGCCCGTATGCCGCATCAGCTACATAAGTACAAGAATTCCGCGGCCTTCTACGATGTGGACGGCACCCTCATCCGGATCAACATCGTCCACACGTTCAGCTACTACGCGCAGCGTCAGCCGTCGCTCCTGGAGTCGGTGAAGCGGACCATCACCACCGCCGCCTCGATCCCGATGTTCTGGGCGGCCGACAAGATCTCCCGCAAGTGGTTCAACGAGATCTTCTACCGCAGCTACGAGGGCGCGTCGGAGGACCGGCTGGTGACGCTGGCCGAGGAGCTGTTCGAGGACGTCATCGAGCCCAACATCTACCCGCGGGCCAAGGACCTGGTCGACGAGTCGCGCCGGGCCGGCGTCCGCCAGGTGCTGATCTCGGGCGCCCTCGACTTCACGCTGCGCCCGCTGGCCCGCTACCTCGGCGTCGACGAGCTGATCGCCAACCAGCTCGAGTTCGACGGCGGCTACGCCACCGGCAAGCTGGCCAAGCCGTTCGTCGCCGGCGCCACCAAGGCCGAGATCATGCGGCAGTACGCCAAGAAGCACGGCCTCGATCTCGCCGAGAGCTGGGCCTACTCCGACAGCTTCTCCGACTACCCCATGCTCGCCGTGGTCGGCCACCCGACCGCGGTCAACCCCGATCTCCGCCTGCGCTCGATCGCGCGCAGCTACGACTGGCCCGTCCTCGATCTGGACGCCTGATCTCCGAGGCTATGCCCATGCGCGCCATCCGCCCCCGCACCCGCCCCGACAGCCGCGAGCACGTCGTCACCATCGACACCGACAGCGCGCCGCGCATCATGTTCTACGGGGAGAACTTCCTCCTCGAGGACCTGCCGGTCGGCACCCGCGTCATCTACCCCAAGCGGCCGATCACCGGCGTCGCCAACCCCCAGGCGACGATCCGCTACGCGCTCAACCACCCCGAGGGCATGGACCCGCTGCACGCGCTGCTCAAGCCGGGCATGAAGGTCACGGTCGCGATCGACGACATCTCGATGCCGCTGCCGATCATGCGCACGCCCGACGTGCGGCAGCTGGTGCTCGAGATCGTGTGCGAGATGCTGGCCGACCACGGCGTCGACGACGTCCACCTGGTGATCGCGCTGGCGCTGCACCGGCGCATGACCGACGGCGAGATCAAGCGCATGGTCGGCCCGAAGATCTGGAGCGAGTACTGGCCCGATCGCCTGTACAACCACGACGCCTGCGATCCCGACGGCATGGTCGTGCTGGGCAAGACCCGCCACGGCGAGCTGGTCGAGGTCAACCGCCGGGCCGCCGAGAGCGACCTGGTCATCTACGTGAACATGAACTTCGTGCCCATGAACGGCGGGCACAAGTCGATGGGCGTGGGGCTGTGCGGCTACGAGAGCCTCAAGTCGCACCACACGCCCAAGATGATCGCCGACTCGAACTCGTACATGAACCCGCCGGACTCGGCGATCAGCCACTCGATGAACCGCCAGGGCGCGGTGGTCGAGAGCCACCTCAAGGTGTTCCACATCGAGACGGTGCTCAACAACCGCACCTTCGATGGGCCCCTCGACTTCCTGATGAAGAACGAGGACGACTTCACCGAGGCCGACCGGCTGAAGTTCCAGGGCATGAAGTGGGCGCTCGACAAGCTGCCGTTCGCGGCGCGCCGCGAGATCTTCATGCGCACGCCGGCGGCCTACGAGCTGATCGCGTGCACCGCCGGCGCCTGCGAGCCGGTCCACGACAAGACGCTGGCCAAGTCGTTCGATCAGTACGCGGTCGAGGTCGAGGGCCAGGCCGACATCCTGATCACCGGCATCCCCTACATCTCGCCGTACAACGTCAACTCCAAGGCGCTCAACCCGCTGCTCGTGCAGGTGATGGCGCTCGGCTACTACTACCACATGTACCGGGGCAAGCCGGTGCTGCGCGACGGCGGCGTCCTGATCATCGCGCACCCGTGCTCGGACAAGTTCGATCCGGTCCACCACCCGAGCTACATCGAGTTCTTCAACCGCCTGCTGCCGGAGACCACCGACAGCTACACGCTCGAGAAGAAGTACCAGGACGAGTTCGCCTACAACCCGAGCTACGTCGAGATGTACCGGCGCGGCAACGCCTACCACGGCGCCCACCCGTTCTACATGTGGTACTGGGGCCAGCGCGGCCGCGAGCACGTCTCGCGGGTGATCGTCGTCGGCGCCGACAACACGACGGTGCCGACGCTGATGGGCTGGGAGACCGCCGACACGATGGCCGAGGCCATCTCGATGGCCCAGGGCACGATGGGCCGCTCGGCCAAGATCACGATGCTGCACCACCCGCCGATCGTCATCAGCGATGTGACCTGAGCGGCGGTGGGGCTCGTCCCCGCGCCGCGGATCCCGATCCCGCCCCCGATCCGGATCCCGTCCCCGATCCGGATCCCGTCTCCGCCCCCGCACCCCGAGTCGTCGCGATGCCCAGCTCCACACCCCCCGCCGACCGCCTCGACGTCACCGCCACCCTGCGCGGCAAGACGATCCTGCTCATCGGCACCACCGGCTTCGTCGGCAAGGTGGCGCTGTGCATGCTGCTCGACCGCTACCCCGACGTCGGCAAGGTGTACTGCCTGGTCCGCCCCGGCGCCGGCAACACCGCCGAGCAGCGGTTCTACAAGAAGGTCGCGACCTCCGAGGCGTTCCGCCCGCTGCGGGCCAAGCACGGCGACGCCACCGAGGCGTTCCTGCGCACCAAGATCGTCGCCATCCCCGGCGACATCGGCCGGGCGCTGTGCAACTTCGACGACGCGCAGTTCGAGGCGTTCGCGGCGTCGGGCGGCGTCGACGTGATCCTCAACAGCGCCGGCCTGGTGTCGTTCATGCCGTCGCTCGAGAGCGCGCTGCGCATCAACGCCCAGGGCGCCCGCAACGTCCTCGAGGTGGCGCGGCGGCTCAAGGCCAAGCTGGTCCACGTCTCGACCTGCTACGTCGCCGGCCAGCGCGACGGCGAGATCTGGGAGGACGAGCCGGTGGTCGGCTACTTCCCGCGCCAGGACGACCTGCGCGACCGCGACTTCGACGCCACCGCCGAGATGGCGGACTGCCAGCGGATCATCGACCAGGTCCGCGACCAGTCCAACGACCGCGCCCACATCTCGGAGTTCCGCGAGAAGGCCGCGCGGTCGCTCGAGGAGCAGCGCCGCGATCCCGACGACGAGGGCGACCTCAAGCTGGCGGTCGCGCGCGAGCGCAAGATGTGGATGGCCCAGCGCCTGACCGAGCTCGGCATGGAGCGCGCGCTGCACTGGGGCTGGACCAACACCTACACGTACACCAAGAGCCTCGGCGAGCAGGTCATCCTGGCCGACCGCGAGGTGGTGTCGACGATCGTCCGCCCCGCGGTGGTCGAGAGCGCCGTGCGCTTCCCGTTCGCCGGCTGGAACGAGGGCTTCAACACCACCGCGCCGCTGGTGTACCTGGTGCTCAAGGGGCACCGCTCGATCCCGGCCGGCGAGGACACCGCGCTCGACGTCATCCCGGTCGACATGGTGGCCGCCGGCATGCTGCTGGCCACCGCGGCGATCCTCGACGGCAGCCAGGAGCAGGTCTACCAGCTGGGCGCGTCCGACGTGAACCGCGTGACCTCGCGGCGGCTGACCGAGCTGACCGGCCTGGCGGTGCGCGCGCACTGGCGCAAGAAGGCCGACGCCGGCGAGGACGCGTGGAAGAACCGGATCAAGGTCCGGCTCGAGGGCCGGCGGGTTTCGCAGGAGGAGTTCGATCGGTTCTCGGCGCCGATGATGAAGAAGCTGGCCGACGGCGCGATCAAGTTGATCGACGACAAGCTGCCGCGGTGGGGCGCGCCGCGCCTCGAGGCGCTGGCGGCCCGGGCCAAGGACGAGCTGACCAAGATCAGCCGGTTCACCGGCCAGGTCATCGAGCTCACCGACCTGTTCAAGCCGTTCAACTACGATCGCGACGTCACCTTCCGCTGCGATCGCACCCGCGCGCTGTGGCAGCGGGTGACGCCGGCCGATCAGGAGCGCCTGTGGTGGGCGCCCGAGACGCTCAACTGGCGCGAGTACTGGATCGGCACCCACTTCGCCGGCCTGCAGGAGTGGGTGTTCCCCACGCTCGACGACGAGTTCGGCCCCAAGCCGCGCTCGGTCTACACCTACAAGGACCTGCTCGAGCTGTGGGAGGCCACCACCAAGCTGCACAAGAACCGGGTCGCGCTGCGGCTGCGGCCCAAGCTCGACGACGACGTCGACCCGCGCGACGTCGAGCCGGTGGTCTACACCTACGGCCGGATGGCCGACCTGGCGCTGGTCGGCGCGGCCCAGCTGCGGCAGCGCGGCGCCGCCGGCGCCCGGGTGATGATCATGAGCGAGAACCGGCCCGAGTGGGGCATCGCGTACTTCGCGATCCTCCAGGCCGGCTCGGCGGCGGTGCCGCTCGACAAGGAGCTGTCGGCGGCCGAGGTGGCGAACCTGGCCAAGGTGTCGACCGCGGCGGCGCTGATCATGTCGACCCGGGTCGCCGAGCGGCTGTGCGCCGACCTCGGGCTGGCGCTGCCCACCGACGACGCCGCGCTGGCCGTGCTGGGCCAGCACCTGGCGGCGCAGGGTGTGGCCACGCCGCTGGTGGCGTTCGACGAGCTGTTCACCGAGCCCGCGGTGTCGCCGGGCGCGGCGGCGCCAGCGATCAAGAGCGACAGCGTGGCCTCGCTGATCTTCACCTCGGGCACCACCGGCGTGCCCAAGGGGGTGATGCTGTCGCACAAGAACCTGACCTCGATGGTGGCCAAGCTGGCCGGCACCTTCCAGCTGTACAAGCACGACGTGCTGCTCAGCGTGCTGCCGCTGCACCACACCTTCGAGTTCTCGGCCGGCTTCCTGATGCCGCTGATGCACGGCGCCTCGATCACCTACCTCGAGGAGATCGACGCCGACAACCTGAGCGCGGCGCTCGAGGACGCCGGCATCACCGGCATGATCGGCGTGCCCGCGCTGTGGCAGCTGCTCGAGCGCAAGATCTACAAGAACATCTCGGACAAGGGCATCCTGCTCGAGCGCGCGTTCGAGGCGGTGGTCGACGGCAACCGCTCGCTGCGTGACAAGCTGGGCGCCAGCCTGGGCAAGGTCGCGTTCTACCCGGTGCACAAGAAGCTCGGCCGGCGGATGCGGCTCTTGATCAGCGGCGGCTCGGCGCTGCCGCCCGAGACCATGAAGACGTTCCGCGGCCTCGGCTTCAACCTGTACGAGGGCTACGGCATGACCGAGGCCGCGCCGGTGCTGACCGTGACCCGGCCCGGCGACGAGCTCATCCCCGGCTCGGTCGGGCGCGCGCTGCCCGGCGTCGACGTCCGCATCGACAACCCCGACGCCAGCGGCATCGGCGAGGTGGTGGCCAAGGGCCC
Organism: Myxococcales bacterium; assembly: GCA_016707895.1. Taxonomy (GTDB): domain Bacteria; phylum Myxococcota_A; class Polyangia; order Haliangiales; family Haliangiaceae; genus UBA2376. The sequence continues at coordinate 199,062 of JADJGV010000015.1, forward strand.
CAACGTGATGATCGGCTACTTCGAGAACCCGGGCGCGACCGCCGAGACGATCAAGGACGGCTGGCTGCACACCGGCGACCTCGGCCGGATGGACGCCGACGGCAACCTGTTCATCGTCGGCCGCAAGAAGGAGATGATCCTCGGCCCGTCGGGCGAGAACGTCTACCCCGACGAGCTCGAGGAGCTGTACGGCGACTCGCCGTGGGTCAAGGAGATCTCGGTGGTCGGCCTGCCGGCCGGCGACGGCGCCGAGACGGTCGCCGCGCTGGTGGTCCCGGACTACGAGCACGGCAGCAAGGATCGCGAGGGCGTCCGCGACGAGGTGCGCGAGCACCTCAAGAAGGTCGGCAAGCAGCTGCCGCTGTACAAGCGGCTCAAGGTCGTCCACCTGTGGGACTTCGACCTGCCCAAGACCTCGACCCGCAAGATCAAGCGCAAGGAGGTCATCCGCGAGCTCGAGCGCCTGGAGAAGGCGGCCAAGGGCGGCGCCGAGCTGAAGAAGCTGGCCAGCGCGGCCGGCGGCACGGGCACCGACTGGGTGCGCGAGGTGATCGCGTCGGTGTCGCAGAAGAAGCGCGGCGACGTGGCGGCCGACACCCGGCTCGACAGCCTGGGCTTCGACTCGCTGATGTTCACCGAGCTGGCGGTCGCGCTCGAGGGCGCCGGCGCCAGCCTGCCCGATCCCAGCGAGCTGACCGGGCTCGAGACCGTCGGCGACGTCGAGGCGCTGATCGCCCGACTGGGCGGCAAGGCCAAGAACGACGCCCGCGCGCGCAAGCTGGTCGGCAAGACCAAGGACGACGCCAAGGACGACGACGAGATCGACGTGCCGGCGCCGGTGGTGCGGGCCGGCCGCGCGCTCTTGCGCACCGGCATGCGCAACCTCTACGGCCGCTACCTCGACACCAAGGTCACCGGCAAGGCCTACGTCCCGCCGTTCGGCGGCTACATCATCGCCGCCAACCACGCCAGCCACCTCGACATGGGCCTGTGCAAGCACGCGCTGGGCGAGCACGGCGACGCGGTCGTGGCGCTGGCGGCGAAGGACTACTTCTTCGACGATCCGGTGCGCAAGGCGTACTTCGAGAACTTCACCAACCTGGTGCCGATGGAGCGCTTCGGGTCGCTGCGCGACTCGCTGAAGCTGGCGTCCGACGTGCTGCGCCAGGGCTACGTGCTGCTGATCTTCCCCGAGGGCACCCGCTCGGAGTCCGGCGTGATGGCCGACTTCAAGCCGTCGCTCGGCTACCTCGCCATGACCAACAAGTGCGGCATCCTGCCGATGTACCTGTCCGGCACCCACGCGGCGATGGCCAAGGGCGACAACCTGCCCAAGGCCGGCGCCAAGGTCGCGGCCCACATCGGCCCGTTCATGTCGTACGCCGACGCCTCGGCGATCGCCGCGGGCAAGACCCGCAGCGAGGGCTACCGCGCGATCTCGTGGGAGGCCGAGCGGGTCATCCGCAAGCTGGCGCCGCGCGAGCAGGCGTGGACGCTGGGCGCGCCCGGCACGACGCCGTGGGCGTACTGGGCCGCCGCCAACGGGGTCGCGGCGAGCGAGGAGGCGCAGTCGTGAGCGGCGCGAGCGTGAGCGGGCCCGTCGTCGTCACCGGCGCCACCGGCTTCCTCGGCGAGCACCTGTGCGCCGAGCTGTTGCGCCGCGGCGTCGCGGTGCGGGCGCTGGCGCGCACCCGCTCGGACTACCTGGCCGACCTCGGCGCCGAGGTGGTGCGCGGCGACGTGCGGTCGGCCGCGGACCTCGACCGGGTGCTGCCCGGCGCGGTCGCGGTGTTCCACCTGGCGGGCATGGTGTCGCGGGAGCCCGACGACGCCACCCGGATGATGCGGCTGCACGTCGACGGCACCCGCGCGGTGTGCGAGGCGATGGCGCGCCACGGCGTCAAGCGGATGATCCTGGCGTCGACGTCGGGCACGATCGCGGTGTCCGAGGACGAGGCGATCCTCGACGAGCGCGAGGGGCCGCAGGAGTCGATCGCCGCCAAGTGGCCGTACTACGCCTCGAAGATCTACCAGGAGCGGCTGGCGTTCGACCTGGGCAAGCGGCTCGGGCTCGACGTGATCTCGCTCAACCCGAGCCTCCTGCTCGGGCCCGGCGATCGCCGGCTGTCGTCGACCGGCGACGTGCTGAAGTTCCTGCGCCGCCAGATCCCGAGCATCCCGAAGGGCGGCGTCAACTTCGTCGACGCCCGCGACGCGGCGATCGCGTTCGCCAACGCGCTGACCGCGGGCACGCCGGGCGAGCGCTACCTGCTGGGCGGGCCCAACTGGACGACCGAGGAGTTCTTCGGCCGGCTGGCCCGCGTGTCGAAGGTGCGCGGCCCGTGGCTGAAGCTGCCGGGCAAGCTGCAGACCTGGGGCGCGGCGGCGATGGAAGAGGTCTACCGCTGGCGCGGCAAGGCGCCGCCGGTCGATCGCATCTCGGTCGCGATGGCCGAGCACTACTGGTGGTTCGACTCGGCCAAGGCCGAGCGCGAGCTGGGCTTCACGACCCGCGACCCGCAGCTGACGCTGGCCGAGACCGTGAAGTACCTGCGGCAGGGCCTCGACAGCTAATCGCGCCGCGCGCGGCGGCGGCGGCGGCGGGGCTCAGGGGATCTCGTCGGCGCCGATGTCGCCCGCACCCTGCCGGCGCGCCTCGCCGTCGATGTCGATGTCGACCTGAGTCGGGGCGGTCGGCGACGCCGCGCCGCGGGCGGGGCTGTCCGGCCGCAGGTGGAGGTCGGTCGGCGACACGAAGCCCGGCGTGGCGGTGCGGTTGTCGTGGCCGGGGAGCAGGCCCGACGTGGTCAGCGAGTACGAGTGCTCGCAGCCGGTCACGGCGGTGGCGGCGGCGTCGAAGAGGTTCCCGTCGTTGACGGCGCTGGCCCCCGACAGGCAACGGTACGCCGCGACGCTGGGGTCCGCCGCCTGGTTCTGCGACAGGGTGTTGTGGACGAACGCGTGGGCGAGGGGGCACGACACCGAGGCGCCGCCGACGTCGCTCCCCGTGTGGCCGTTGCCGACGATCAGGTTCGAGCCGATCACGCACCGGTCGGCGGTGATCGCCAGGCCGCCTTCGCGGTTGCCGGTGACGGTGTTGCCGATGAGTTCGACGTCGCGGCCCGCCTCGATCCAGATCCCTTGCTGTGGGTCGCCGCGCACCTCGGAGCGACGGACCGTGACGGTGCAGCCGTGGCACTCCAGCGCGTTGCCGGTGGCGGCGACCAGGCGCGAGTCCGAGATCGTGATCCGCGTGGCGTCGCGCGCGTCGATGGTGTCGGAGGTGGTGACGGCCGCGCCGTCGTGCACCTCGAGGGCGCGCACGGCCAGGCCGCCGCGGTGGATCGTGATGCCGTCGCCGTCGCTCGCGCGCACCACCGGCCGCGCGCCATCCGGGCGTCGCGCGCCGATCAACCACACGTCGAACGGGGCGTCGGCCTGGGCCGGCGGGTTGATCTCGATCGATCCGACGTAGGTGCCCGGCGTCACGACGACCAGCGCGCGCGCCCCGCGGGCCGCGATCGCGCGGGCGATCGTCCGGCACGGATCAGCCTGGGTGCAGGCCGCCGTGTCGACGCCGGCCTCGGCGACGTAGCGCACCTCGTCGTCCGGCACGCACTGGCCGGCCTCGCACACCCCGCTCAGGCACGCGGCGTCGCCGCCCGCCGCGTCGCACGACGGGACGCAGGTGCCGGCGAGGTCGCCGGCGGCCTGGTCGGCGTAGCCACGACCCGAGTCGCACGCCGCCACGGGGAAGCTGCACACGCCGGCGCGCTCGCACACGCCCCCCTGGCCACACTCGCGCGACGTCGCACAGCGATGCCCGGGCAGGTCGGGGCAGCCGGCGAGCGCGCCGGCGAACGCGACGGCGCCGACGCATCGCGCCCACCACGCGCGCACGCGCCGGGATCCCGGCGGTGCGCCATCGGTCGGGGTGGGCATCCGGGGAGTGTCGCAAGCCCCGACGGGCGACGGCAAGGGATCCGGTCGGCCGCGAACGCGCTGGGGCGCCACGTCGCGATGATCCGAACGCGGCGGCCGCGCGTAACCAACCCGTCGCTCGCCGCGTACATGCCCCGGGGTGCCATGCCGTCCATCGTCCCAGCCGAACCGGAATGTGACACCCCGTCCGACGCCGCGTACACTGACGGCGTGGTGCAACCAGGACAGATCCTCGCCGGCAAGTTCCAGGTCGAGCGGGTGCTCGGCGAAGGCGGGATGGGCGTGGTGGTGGCGGCCCAGCACCTGCAACTCGGCCAGCTGGTCGCGCTGAAGTTCCTGCACCAGGAGGCGCTGCAGAACCCGATCGTCGCCGAGCGGTTCCTGCGCGAGGCCCGGGCGGTGGTCAAGCTGCGCAGCGAGCACGTCGGGCGGGTGATCGACGTCGGCACGCTGGAGACCGGCGCGCCGTACATCGTGATGGAGTACCTGGACGGCTGCGACCTGCAGCAGTTCCTGGCCCAGCACACCAAGCTGCCCGTGGTGCAGGCGGTCGACTTCGTGCTGCAGGCGTCCGAGGCGATCGCCGAGGCGCACTCGCTGGGCATCATCCACCGCGACCTCAAGCCGGCCAACCTGTTCTTGACCGCGCGCGCCGACGGCCTGGCGATGGTGAAGGTGCTCGACTTCGGCATCTCCAAGGCCACCGGCGAGGCCGAGGACTTCTCGCTGACCCGCACCGCGACGGTGATGGGCTCGCCCGGGTACATGTCGCCCGAGCAGCTGCGGTCGGCCAAGGACGTCGACGTGCGCACCGACGTGTGGGCGCTCGGCGTCATCCTGTACGAGCTGGTGACCGGCCAGGCGCCGTTCGCCGCCGACACCATCACCGAGCTGACGCTGAAGGTCGCGATGGATCCGGTGCCGCCGATGGACGCCGCGGTGCCGGCGGAGTTCGCGGCGGTGGTCGGCAAGTGCCTGGCCAAGGACGCGACCGCCCGCTACGGCTCGATCGCCGAGCTGGCGGCGGCGCTGGTGCCGTTCGGGCCGCCGAGCGCGCTGCAGCAGGCGCAGCGGATCGCGCGGGTGCAGGCGGGGCTGTCGACCAACGTGATGAAGAGCGCCGTGGTGCCGATCGCGGCCGCGCCGACCACGCTCGGGTCGGCGGCGGCGGGCGCGGGCGCGGCTGTGGGCGGGGGCAAGGGCGGCAGCAAGCTCGGGCTGGTGATCGCGGGGGTGGCGGTGGTGGCGGCGGTGATCGTCGGTGTGATGGTGCTGGGCGGCGGGAAGGGCGGAGGAGGCGGGAAGGCGGCGGGGCAGGGGAGCGTGGGGACGGGCGCGGTGATCGGGATCGGTGACGGGATCCGGATCGGTGACGGGATCGGGATCGGTGACGGGATCGGGATCCGGATCGGTGACGGGATCGGGACGGGATCGGTGACGGGATCGGTGACGGGATCGGGATCGGTGACGGGATCGGGATCCGGATCGGTGACGGGATCGGGATCCGGATCGCTGACGGGATCGGGATCCGGCACGGGCTCGGACGCCATGACCGCGACGGGCTCGGGCAGCGGTTCGGGCAGCGGTTCGGGCTCGTCGCGACGCGGCGGGCACAAGCGGGGCTCGGGCAGCGGCGGCGGCGAAGAGGACTTCTCCAACTCGCGGCACTAGCGCGCCCAACGCGGGGCGGGCATGATCGACGGTATGCGACGGCACCTCGCGCTCGTGACGATGGCGGTCGGTCTGATGGCCGGCGCGGCGGCGGCCCAGCCCGACGACCTGGCCAAGAAGACCGCGGCCGAGGCGGCGTTCCGCCAAGGCAAGGATCAGATCGCCGCGGGCCAGGTCGCCGAGGCGTGCGAGTCGTTCAGCAAGAGCCAGGAGCTCGATCCGCAGCTGGGCACCCAGTACAACCTGGGCCTCTGCTACGAGAAGCTCGGCCGCAGCGCGTCGGCGTGGGCGCTGTACTCGACCCTGGCCGAGACCGACACCAACAGGGGCCGCAAGGCCGACGCCGCCAAGCGCGCCAAGGCGCTCTCGCCCAAGCTGGTGCGCGTGCTGCTGGTGGTGCGCGGCGCGACGCCGGGCATCAAGGTCTCGCGCGACGGCAGCGACATCACCGCGGCGATCGGCGTCGCGACGCCGGTCGATCCGGGGCAGTCGATGATCGAGGCGACCGCCGAGGGCTACCAGCCGTGGCACGCCGAGGTCGCGGTGATGGGCGACGGGACCACGGTGACCGTCGAGATCCCGGCGCTGGAGAAGCTGGCCGAGACGCCGCCGCCGCCGCCCGATCCGGATCCGGTTCCGGACCAGCGGCCGCCCCCGCCGCCACCTCCGCCGATCGATCTCGATCCCGGCCACGGCCGCCGGGTGATCGGCGTCGGGCTGGTCGCCGGCGGCGTCGCGGCGCTCGGCGCCGGCGTCGCGTTCGGGCTGATGTCCACGAGCGCCAACGACGACGCCAAGCGCGAGTGCGGCGGCGACGTGGCGGACTGCCGCGGCGACCTCGGCGCGGCGCAGGACCTGATCGACTCGGCGCGGACCCGGGCGACGCTGTCGACCGTCGCGTTCGCCGTGGGCGGCGCGGCCGTGGTCGGCGGCGTCGTGCTCTATCTGACCGCGCCGGCCAAGCGCAACCGCGAGGTCGCGCTGGTGCCGGCGGTGGGCGGCGACACGCTCGGCGTGCTGGTCCGCGGTTCGTTCTAGCAGCGAAGGCTTCGCCGGTGACCGTCAACCTCTCCGTGAACCTCAACAAGGTCGCGCTGCTCCGCAACTCGCGGGGCCACGACAACCCCTCGCCGCGGGTCGCGGCGCACGCGTGCATCGACGCGGGCGTGCAGGGCCTGACGCTGCACTGGCGCGCCGACGAGCGCCACACCCGCGAGGCCGACGTGCGCGACCTGCGCGCGATCTGCAAGGAGCGCGGCGTCGAGTTCAACCTCGAGGGCGACGAGCGGCCGGCGCTGCACGCGCTGGCCGAGGAGCTGCGGGTCGATCAGTTCACGCTGGTGCCGGTGAAGCCGGGCGAGGTCACGAGCGATCACGGCTGGGACCTGCCGCGCCAGACCGCGCAGATCGCGCCGATCCTGGCGCGCCTCAACGATCGCGGCGTGCGGACCGCGATCTTCATGGACCCCGATCCGGCGCAGATGCACCTCGCCGCGCCCACCGGCTGCGCCCGGGTCGAGCTGTACACCGAGCCGTACGCGGCGGCGTGGGACACGCCGCGGCGGGCCGAGGAGCTCGGCAAGCTGGTCGCGTGCGGGCGCGCGCTCGCCGCGGCCGGGCTCGGCGTCAACGCCGGCCACGATCTCGATCTGCACAACCTGCCCACGTTCGCCCGCGAGGTGCCCGAGCTGGCCGAGGTGTCGATCGGCCACGCGCTCCTGGCCGACGCGCTGTACCTGGGCCTGGCCGAGACCATCGCGCGCTATCTCGCGGCGTGCCGCGGCGTCGACGTCGTGGCGCCGGTCACGCGGTGAGGCGCTGGGGCGGCTGGGGCGTCGTCGCGCTGGCCGCGCTCGGCTGCCGCCACGGCGCGGCGCCGGCGCCGGCCGCGTGCCCGACCGCGCCGGTGGTGGCGGCGTCCGCCGAGCAGCTGGCCGCGCTGCGCGGCTGCGCGCGGCTGCCCGCGCTCACGATCCGCAGCGCGGCGCCGATCGATCTCTCGGCGCTGACCGGGCTCGAGGCGGTCGACGGCGACCTGGTGATCGGGCCGACGCTGGCGCTGTCGTCGGTCGGCCTGCCGGCGCTGCGGCAGGTCGGCGGTCGGTTCGCGGTGGTCGCCAACGGCGCGGCCACCGGCGTGTTCGCCCCGGCGCTGACCGCGGTCGGCGCGCTGGAGATCACCGACGACGCCGCGCTGGTCACGCTGTCGCTGCCGCGGCTGGCCGAGGTGACCGGCGACGCGACCGTGCGCCGCGCGGCCGCGCTCGAGACCATCGACGCCAGCGCGCTGGCCCGGGTCGGCGGCGACCTCACCGTCGAGGCGCCGGCGGCGACCGTGTGGCTGGGCGCGCGACCGGCGGTCGCCGGCGCGACGGCGGTGCGGGCGCCGGGCTGGGACGGGCTGTGACCGCGCGGTGTGATCGCCGCCGCACGAAACGCCGGACCGGTCTGACCCAGGCTCATGGTACCGTGCCTCCATGTATCGCTTCGTTGTCGTGCTCCTGGGGGGAGTGCTGGCGTTCGGCTGCGCGTCGTCGACGCCGGCGGGCAACTGTGACCCGGCGACCGAGGCCTGCGCCTGCGACGGGCAGAACCCGTGCCCGACCGGCTACGTCTGCGGCGCCGGCGACCTGTGCGTCGTCGACGTCGACGCCGGGGTGACCGTCGACGCGGTCCCGATCGACGCGGTGCCGGGCAAGGCCTTCGGCGAGCCGTGCCTGGGCAACAGCGAGTGCGAGTCCGCGGTGTGCATCTTCGTCGGCACCGGCGGCCGCTGCACCCGGCTGTGCAACGACGACTGCCCGAGCGACTGGGGCTGCTTCGGCGTGATCGACGTGATCGACCCCGGCCAGGTCGACAACGTCTGCGTGCCGGTCGTCGATCAGCTGTGCTCGCCGTGCACCGGCGACGGCGAGTGCACGCAGATCGGCATGGACCGCTGCCTGACGTACCCCGACGGCGACCAGTACTGCAGCCGCGATTGCCGCACGGTGAATTGCCCGACCGGCTACGCCTGCACCGACATGGTCATCGGCGGCACCGCGGTGAAGCAGTGCGTGCCCAACTCCGGAGCGTGCGACTGCAGCGCCGCCAACATGGGCATGATGGAGAGCTGCTCGATCATGACGCCGTTCGGCACCACCTGCGCCGGCATGCGCACCTGCCAGGGCGCGACCGGCTGGGGCGGCTGCCAGCCGCCGGCCTCTACCGACGACCCCGACGGCACGTACAGCGACGCCAACTGCGACGGCATCGACGGCGACGTCACCCGCGGCGTCTTCGTCGCCGGCGGCGGCGCCAACACGCCGACCTGCGGCCTGACGTCGGCGGCGCCGTGCCAGACCATCAGCTATGGCATCGTCCGCGCCGCGACCGTCGGCCGCAACCACGTCTTCGTCCAGGCTGGCACCTACAACGAGGTGGTCGTGCTGGTGAACGGCATCAGCGTGTGGGGCGGCTACGACTTCGGCTGGCAGCGCGCCGGCTACGCCACGCCCGGCCACAAGGTCGAGATCATCGGCGCCCAGGACAACGCCGCCGGCGGCGACGGCGAGTACATGGCGGTCCGCGCCCACGACCTCATCGTGCCGGTGACGCTGGGCGATCTGGTGATCACCGGCCCTACCGCGATCGGCGAGGTCGGCGGCAACGGCCGCTCGACCTACGCGGTCCACGTCGACAGCGCGACCGTGCGCCTCGAGCGCGTGCAGATCACCGGCGGCAACGGCGCCGCCGGCGCCACCGGCAGCAACGGCCAGGACGCGGTGATCGTCGACGCGCAGTCGTACATGGTCGGCGGGCGCGGCGGGGATGGGCGTGAGTACAGCACCACGTGCGACTCGAGCGGACGCGGGGCGTCGGGTCCCGCGGGCACCAACACGTGCAGCAGCAGCCCGTCGACGCGTGGCATGAACGGCGGCGCCGGCGGCGCGGGTGGCCAGATGGACACCGACTGCAGCGTCTTGTCACTCAACTACGACGCACGCCCGGGCGCCAACGGCGCGGCGGCGACGTATCGCAACGGCAGCTTTGGGGCGCCTGGCCAGGGCGGCAGCGGCGTCGGCGTTTGTGGCCCCACGACCAGCGGCGGCACCGGCGAGGCCAGCAACGGCCTGCGCGGCACCGCGGGGTCGGGCGCGACGCTCGCAAACGGATACTGGTACGGCAACAGCGGCGCCGCTGGCGGCACGGGCGAGAACGGCGGTGGTGGTGGCGGCGGCGGCGGGGGCGGCGGTTGCGACAACGGGACCGACAGCTACGGCGGTGGTGGCGGCGGTGGCGGTGCCGGAGGATGCGCAGCCCGGAGCGGTGGCGGTGGCGGCGGCGCCGGCGGCAGCACGTTCGGCGTGTTTGCGGTCGGCAACGCCAGCGTGACGATCGCCGGCTGCGCGCTCACGCGTGGAAACGGCGGTCGCGGTGGCGATGGTGGCACCGGCGGACGCGGCCAGAGCGGCGGCACCGGCAACTCCGGTGGCGCATTCCCGGGCGGCGCGCAGCCAGGCAATGGTGGGGACGGCGCCCACGGCGGTCACGGCGGCGGCGGCGGAGGCGGCCAGGGCGGCCGCTCGGTCGGACTCGGCTGGACGCCGGGCTCCACCGTCACCCACGACTGCGCGATCACCGGCGGCGCCCTGGGCGGCGGCGGCAGCGGCGGCGCCCACGCGCCCAACGCGCCGAGCGCCGAGCGCGACGGCAACGACGGCGCCACTGGCGCCAACGGCACGCTGCAGACCACGCGGGCCTGCGCGAGCGCGAGCAGCTGCTAGCGAGCGCCGCGGGGATCGCGCGACGTCACCCCGCCGGGACGACCGCCGCCGCGCCGGCCCGGGCGATCACGTCGACGATCCGGCCGTCGCGCAGCCGGACCTCGCGCTGGGCCCGGGCGGCGTAGGACGGCTCGTGGGTCACCATCGCGATGGTCATGCCGTCACGCGCCAGGCGCTCGAAGATGTCGAGCACGGCGGCGCCCGACGTGGTGTCGAGGTTGCCGGTGGGCTCGTCGGCGAGGAGGATGCGCGGCTGGTGGGCGATCGCGCGGGCGATCGAGACCCGCTGCTGCTGGCCGCCCGACAGCTGGGTCGGGCGGCGATCGGCGAGCTCGCCGATGCCGAGCGAGGTCAGCGCGGCGACCGCCCGGCGCTGGGCCTCGGCCGGGGCGATGTCCTTGCGGCGCAGCATCGGGATCGCGACATTCTCGACGCTGGTGAACTCGGGCAGGAGGAAGTGGAACTGGAAGACGAAGCCGAGCCGCTCGGCCCGCAGCGCGCCGCGGGCGCGGTCGTCGAGCGCGGCGGTGGGCTGGCCCTCGATCAGCACCTCGCCCTCGGTCGGGCGATCGAGCGCGCCCAGCAGGTACAGCAGCGTCGACTTGCCCGAGCCGCTGGCGCCGGTGACGCTGACGAACTCGCCCGGCGCGATCGCCAGGTCGATGCCGTGCAGGATGCGGGTCTTGACCTCCTCGCCGAGGTCGCGCACCAGGCCGCGGGCCTCGAGCGCCGGCACGATCGCCGCGGTCACGACGCGCCTCGCAGCACGTCGACCGGCTCCACCCGCGACGCGCGCCAGGCCGGGATCAGGCTGGCCAGCAGGCCGACCCCGACCGCGAACCCGAACGCCATCAGGTAGACGCTGGGCCGCTCGTAGATCGCGAAGGTCGACGGCTTGGAGTAGCCCATGCCCGACGCGCTCTCGAGCGAGCGCATCGCGGTCAGCACCAGGTGGCCCAGCCCGGCGCCGATCGCCGCGCCGACCACCGCGACCACGCCGCCCTCGAGCAGGAACACCGCCAGCACGCTCCGCGACGAGTAGCCGACGCTCTTGAGCAGCGCGATGTCGCGGCGCTTCTCGAGCACGATCATGATCTGGATCGAAAGGATGCCGAAACCGCCGACCACCAGCACCGCGCCGATGATGAGCCCGGTGATCAGGTTCTGCTGATCGAACACGCCGAGCATGCTGGCGTTGGTCTCCTGCCAGCTCTCGGCGTCGTAGCCGAACAGCGCCTCGAGCTGCGCGCTGGTGCCGGGCGCGCGGTCGGGGTCGACCAGCCGCAGCTCGATGCGATCGATCACGTCGGGGCGCCCGAGGATGGTCTGGGCCAGGCGGGTCGGCACGTAGACCCGGCCTTTGTCGAGGCCGGCCACGCCGGTGTCGAACAGCGCGACCACGCGCAGGTTGAACCGCTCGCCCTGGCCGGCGACGCAGCCCAGCGAGTCGCCGACGCCGACGCCGAGCTGCGCGGCGAGCTGGTAGCCGATCATCGCGCCGTCGACCGCGCCGCCGAGCTCGGCGAAGCCGCCGGCGACCACGAACCGGCGCAGCGGCGTGACCGCGTCCTGGACCGCGGGGTCGATGCCGCGCAGCTCGACCGGCAAGGTCTTGCTGCCGGCCGACGCCACCGCGCTGCCGACCACCAGCGGCGCCGCGGCGATCACGCCGGGCAGGGCGCGGATGGCGGCGACGGTCTCGCCGGGGCGGGCGATCCGCCGCTGGCGATCGGTGCTGGTCTGGCGGACGATCCGGGTGGCGCGGCGGTCGCCGCCGAGCAGCTGGTCGACCACCGGTGCGGGCTGACCGAGGCTGGTGTCGAACATCACGACGTGCGGGCTGATCTGCAGCACGGTGTCGAGGAACTTGGTCTGGAAGCCGCGCATGATCCCGGTGATCGCGATCAGCGTCAGCACGCCCAGCGTCACGCCCAGCACGGCGATGCCGTTGAGCAGCTTGCGGTGCCACAGCTGGCGCCACGCGATGAACAGCTCGGCCCTCATGGCCGCGCTCGCGGCGAGCCGCGCACCCGGTCGCCGGCCGCGACGCCGCGCGCCACGGCGTCGACGATCGCCTGTTCGCCGGCGGCGGCGCCGGCGGTGATCTCGGCGTCGGTCAGGCCGCGGATGCCGACGGTGACCGGGCGGCGCACCGCGCGGCCGTCGACCGCGAACCAGGCGTGGTCGCCGTCGAGCGCCTCGATCGGCACCAGCACGACGTCGTCCTTGCGGGTGACGATCAGGTTGGCCTCGGTGGTCATGCCGACCCGCAGCCCGGCGATCGGCTGATCGAGCCGGACCCGCACGGTGTAGGCGCGACGGATCCGATCGGGCTCGGGCAGGATCTCGGCGACGGTGCCGGCGAACGCCTGGCCGGGGAACGCGTAGAACGACAGCGCGGCGGCGGTGGGGGTGGGGCCGTCGCTGATCCGCGCGATGTCGGCCTCGTCGACGTGCAGCTCGATCAACAGCGTGCGCGTGTCGGCCACCTCGAACATCGCCTGGTTCTGCGCGACCACCTCGCCCGGCTCGACGTCGCGCCGCAGCACCACGCCGGCCAGGGGCGACGTGACCGCGCCCTCGCCGAGCTCGGCGGCCAGCGAGCCGACCTGCGCGGCCAGCTGCTCGCGGGTGGCGGCCAGGTCGACCTTGGCCGATCGCAGCTGCTCGGCGGCGGCCTGGACCTGGGCGTCGAGCAGCGCGACCTTGGCGCGCGCCGCGTCGAGCTCGGCCTGGGGCACCGCGGCGGTGCGGGCTAGCCGGGCGGTGCGATCGAGCTCGAGGCGGGCCTGATCGAGCTGGGCCTCGAGGCCGCGCACCTGGGCCGCCAGCCCCGCGAGCTGCGGCGACCGCGCGCCGGCCTGGGCCTGGGCGCGCCCGAGCTGGGCCTGGCCCTGGCGCAGCGCGAAGGCGCGCACCGGGTTGTCGAGCTCGGCGAGCAGCTGCCCGGCGGTCACCGCGTCGCCTTCCTTCACCAGGATCCGCGCGACGTGCTCGCTCAGGCGCGCCTTCACGACCACCCGCTCGATCGGCTCGACCGTGCCGGTGGCGTAGACCGCCTCGACCGCGCGCCCGCGCACGACGAGCGCCGTCGTCACGGTCACCGGGCGCAGCCGCGCATACGCCGCGTACCCGCCTACCGCCGCGAGCACGAGCGCGATCACCGTCCAGGTTCGCCAGCGTGCACGTCGCTTGGCAGACATGCCCCGCACTTCTGCAACCGTCGCGCCACGCGCGGTTCGCGCACCGAGCGTGAGCGCACGCAGCGAACGCGCAGGTCCTGCGCCGACGGTGCGCGAGGCGCTAGCGCCGCGCGGGCACGGCCGATGCTTCGCAACCAGGCGTGCATCGCCTCGCCCCCCCGATCTCGATGCGCGCGCCGCCGCCGCGCCGCCGGCCGCCGCTGGGCGTCGCGTGGTGGGCGATCGAGGTCGCCGAGGTCGCGCGCGGCCTCGACACCGACGGCGCGGGGCTGACCGCCGCCGAGGCCGAGGCCCGGCTGCGGCGCTATGGCCCGAACACGCTCCAGGCCAAGGCGGCGGTCACCCGGCGCGCGGTGTTGTGGCGGCAGCTGCGCAACCCGCTGTTGCTGTTGCTGGTGTTCGCCGCCGCGGCGTCGCTGGCCACCGCGGCGTGGATCGACGCGGCGATCGTCACCGTGATCTTCGGCGCGTCGACCGCGTTCGGCTACGCGCGCGAGTACGCCGCCGAGCGATCGGCCGAGGTGCTGAGCGCCCGCGTCCAGCTGCACGCCACCGCGATCCGCGACGGCGCGCCGCGGCCGGTGCCGACCCACGCGCTGGTGCCCGGCGATCTGGTGGTGCTGTCGGCCGGCAGCATCGTGCCGGCCGACCTGCGGGTGGTCAGCGCCAGCGACTGCTTCGTCAACGAGGCGGCGCTGACCGGCGAGAGCTTCCCGGCCGAGAAGCGGCCGGCGCCGGTGGCCGTCGACGCGCGCCTGGCCGACCGCGCGAGCGCGGCGTACCGCGGCTGCGACGTGCGCAGCGGGTCGGCGACCGGGCTGGTGGTCGCGACGGGCACCGCGTCGGAGCTGGGCGCGATCGCCCACCGCCTGGCCGAGGCCCGACCCGAGACCGAGTTCCAGCGCTCGCTGCGCCACTTCGGCTACCTGCTGACGACGACGATGCTGGTGGTCGCGCTCGCGGTGTTCGCGATCAACGTGATCCTGGGCCGCCCGCCGATCACCACGCTCCTGTTCGCGATCGCGCTGGCGGTCGGCCTGAGCCCCGAGCTGCTGCCGGCGATCGTCAGCATCAACCTGGCGCGCGGCGCGCAGCTGATGGCCCGGCACGGCGTGCTGGTGCGGCGCCTCGAGGCGATCGAGAACCTCGGCAGCATGGACGTCCTGTGCACCGACAAGACCGGCACGCTCACCGCCGGCGACGTGGCGCTGGCCGGCGCGTTCGACGCCGACGGGGCGCCGGCCCCGGCCGTCGGCGCGCTGGCGTACACCAACGCCGCGCTGCAGGCCGGCTTCACCAACCCCCTCGACGCGGCGATCCTGGCCGGCGGCGGCGCCGCCGCGCAGCCGGCCAAGGTCACCGAGCTCCCGTACGACTTCGCGCGCAAGCGGCTGAGCGTCGCGGTCGCGACCGCCGGCGGCGTGCGGCTGATCTGCAAGGGTGCGTTCGACGCGGTGCTGGCGTGCTGCACGCGCGGCGCCGACGGCGCGGCGCTCGACGACGCCGCCCGGGCCGCGCTGCGCGGGCGTTACCAGGCCTGGGCCGCGGTGGGCACCCGGGTGATCGCGGTGGCCACCCGCGACCTGCCGGCCGGCGCGCCCATCGATCGCGCCGCCGAGGCCGAGCTGACCTTCGCCGGGTTCTTGACCTTCACCGATCACCCCAAGCCGGGGGCGGCGCCGGCGATCGCGGCGCTGGTCGCGCTGGGCGTGACGGTCAAGATCATCAGCGGCGACAGCGCGCTGGTCACGCGCCACGTCGCCGGCGCGGTCGGGCTCGACCCGCGCCGGCTCTTGACCGGCCACGACGTGGCGGCGCTCGATCCCGACGGCCTGACCCGCGCGGTCGAGCAGGCCGACCTGTTCGCCGAGGTCGACCCCGACCAGAAGCTGCGGGTGATCGCCGCGCTGCGCCGCGCCGGCCACGTGGTCGGGTTCCTCGGCGACGGCATCAACGACGCGCCGGCGATGCACGCCGCCGACACCAGCCTGTCGGTCGAGGGCGCGGTCGACGTCGCGCGGGCCGCCGCCGACTTCGTGCTGCTCGAGGCCGACCTCGACGTCATCCGCCGCGGGGTCGAGGCCGGGCGGCGCACCTTCGCCAACACGCTCAAGTACGTGCTGACGACGATGAGCGCCAACCTCGGCAACATGATCAGCATGGCCGCGGCGTCGCTGCTCTTGCCGTTCCTGCCGATGCTGGCCGGGCAGATCTTGCTCAACAACCTGCTGTCCGACATCCCGGCGATCGGCCTGGCCGACGACGCGGTCGACCCCGAGCTGGTGGCGCAGCCGCGGCGCTGGCACATGGGCTTCATCCTCGGCTTCATGCTGCGGTTCGGCGCGCTCAGCTCGCTGTTCGACGCGTTCACCTTCGGCCTCCTGTGGTACGGCTTCGCCGCCGGCCCGGCGCTGTTCCGCACCGGCTGGTTCATCGAGTCGCTGCTCACCGAGCTGGCGATCGCGCTGGTGGTGCGCACCCACCGGCCGCTGTACCGCAGCCGGCCGGGGCGGGTGCTGTTGTGGTCGACGCTGGCGCTGATCCCGCTGACCTGCGCCATCCCGTACCTGCCGGGCGCGTCGTTGCTCGGCTTCGTGGCGCCGCCGGCGCGGCTGGTGGCGGCGCTGGTCGGGATCACGCTGGCCTACGTCGGCGCCGCCGAGCTGCTCAAGCGCCGCGGCCGCGGCCTGAGCCCGCGCTAGCGCTGACGCGTCACAGCTTCTCGAGGTACGCCGACAGCGGCACGCTCAGGCCGGCCGAGAAGCCCCAGCGCAGCGCGCCGTCGTCGTCGCCCTGCGGCGGGTACAGCATGATCATCGCCGGCGAGACGTAGGCCTCGACCAGGTCGCCGACGTCGAGCGCCAGCAGGATCGGGTGCAGCATGATCGCGTTGGACTCCTCGGAGTCGAGCAGCGCGCGGTACAGGATGCCGGACGCCGCCGCGCCGATCTTGAACGTCACCCGATCGCCCAGCAAGGTCGGGCTGGCCAGCCCGAACCCGACCTGTTCGCTGATCAGCGGCACCGGGCGCCGCTGGCTGCCGGTGTCGTCGGCGGGATCGGAGTACAGGCCGCCGACGCCGACGGTCAGGTGGAAGTAGCCACGCCAGGTGTGCTTGTGGCGGAAGTCGTCGCCGTGCTGCGCCAGGCGCGCCGCGAACTTGCCGCCGTCGACGCGGATCGACGAGCCGTCCTTCTCGACCGACTCCTGCAGCGCGTGGATCAGCTTGGTGACCCAGCAGTCGACGCTGGTGTCGTCGTTGCACGCGTTGTGTCGGCCCTGCAGCGAGCCGATCAGCGTGTCGAGGCGGACCCGGCCGATGACCGCGAACAAGAGCTCGAGGCTCATCGGCTCGTGGGTCTTGATCGCGTCGAGCACCGGCTCGAGCACGTCGTAGAGCGGCGCGTCGAAGCCCGCGACCCGGTAGGTGCCCAGCGTGCGCAGCGCGGCGATGACGTCGCCCGAGCGCATCGACAGCGGCGACTGCCGCGCCACCCGCTGCATCAGATCGAGGAACGCGATCAGCCGGGCGGTCGAGGTGCGGGCGAAGCGCAGCCGGGCCGGGACCTCGCCGGGGAACACCGCGCGCAGGCCGTCGTCGAGCGTGGCCAGCGCCGCGGCGGTGGCGCGCAGCTCGCGGGTCAGGTCGACGGTCGCGTACAGCGGCAGGTCGCCGACGTCGAGCGACACCTTGCGATCGGGCCCGGGGAAGCGCGCGAAGACGCCGCGGACGTCGGCCACCGCGGCCTCGAGCTTGGTCAGCGCCGGGGCGATGCCGTCGAGCGACCCCGCCAGCGCCTCGAGCTTGGCGCTGGTCTCGGTGACCGCGCGCGGGCCCCAGCTGCGCAGCGCCTCCTGCACGTCCTTGCGCACCTTGGCCAGCGCGATCGTGCGGGGGTCGAGCGCGCCCGGCGGCGGGGCCGGCGCGCCGGGGGCGGGCGGCCCGGCGGTGGCGGCGTTGCCCAGCTCGAACTTGGCCCGCTCGATGATCCGCAGGATCCGGTAGATCTGCTCGATGTTGTCGGTGCCGATCGCCAGGCGGATCGACGACGGCCCGATCGCGGTGCGGGCGCTGGCGGCGGCGGCGATCAGCTCGTCGATGCCCGGGCCCTTGTCGGCGTAGACGCTGGCGCGCAGGAGCAGGCGCAGGTCCGACAGGCCGCCGCGCATCTTGCCGACGCGCTCGCGGGTGGTGCCGATGATCTGGTCCTGCCAGGCCTGCAGGTTGAGCCCCGGCGTCGTGCGCAGGTTGGCGATCGTCCGCGAGCGGCTGGCGGCCTCGATCAGCCGGCGGACGTCCTCGAAGCCGCCGCCGCGCAGGAGCTTCACCAGGCGCACCGCGTCGAGCACCTTGGCCACGCCGATCGCGCGCTCGGCGATCGCCCGCTCGCGCAGCTGCGCGCACAGCGCGATGCCGTGGTCGCGGGCGAACGGGCACTGCGGCGGATCCTGGCTCTGGCTCGAGGTCCGGCCGAACAGTCGGGTCTGGCCCAGCCAGTAGTAGGCGACGTCGACCAGGTGCCCGTGGAGGTCGGCCGACAGCGCGACGCCGGGGCGGGTGCCCAGCTCGCGCGCGCCGGCGATCACCGTGGCGCCGATCTCGGGCGCGGCGCGCAGCTCGTCGGAGGTGGGGTACAGGCCGTCGATCAGGTTGGCGGCGACGAACGCGCGGACCACGGTCATGCCGAGGTCCTGGAACTTCTCGCGGCGCATCGTCGTGGGATCGGCCATCAGCCGCGCCCCCTGATCCAGCAGATCCTGGAGGTAGCGGTAGCCGGCGCGCTTCTGCGCCTTGAGCAGCTCGTGGACCACCAGCTTGATCGCCGCCTGGCGGGCGCGATCGAGCACCACGTCGACCACCAGATCGGCGTCGAGCCGGCCGCGGCGCGCGCTGGTCGGCAGGCTGGCGGCGACGTCGGCGACGGTGATCGCGCCCGGGGTCGGCTGCGCGCCGGCGGTCAGGTCGGGGTTGATCATGTCGACGTCGCCGCCGGCCGCGGCCTGGAACTCGGCCTCGAAGAACAGGTCGCTCTGGATCAGCGACTGCTGGCACAGCTCGACCGGCAGCTCGGGGTTGTCGCGGCAGACCTCGTCGAGCGTCGTGCACGCGACCTTGTCGGCGGCGTCGCAGCCGCGGCGCAGGTAGGTGGCCGAGCGCGCGACGTCGCGATCGATGCCGTCGCCGTCGCGGAAGTGGGTGGCGACCCGGACGCACGCGCCGACCTCGTCGCGATCGCACGCCAGGTGATCGGTGTAGAGCGCGCGCACGACGCACGCGGGCACGGTCGGGTCCTCGCACGGGCAGAACTGGTTGTGGCCGACCAGCTTGCACGCCCGATCGGCGGAGCCGCGGGCGGCGGCCTCGTCCTGGATCGCGGCGGGGCCGCGCTGGCCGCGCGCCGACGCGAGCACCTGGCAGCCGACCGGATCGCCGAGGTCGCAGCGGCGCTCGGCCAGCGCCAGCCCGCGGTCGGGATCGGCGTCGACGAACCCCGGCCGGCCGTAGATCAGGTCGCTGGCCAGCGGCGCGCACTGGTCGTGGCCGTCACCGTCGCAGGTGGCCAGCAGCGCCGCGACCGCGAGCTTGAGCTTGGCCGGGTCGCGCACCGCGGCCAGCACGTCGTTGTAGCGGAGCTTGCCGCACGCCCGCGGGTCGCCGCGCTGGCAGCCGCGCTCGAGCGCGGCCTTGACCGGGGGCGCGGTCGCGTCGAGCACCGCCAGGCACGCGGCGACATCGTCGGCGACGCAGCCGGCCACGAGGCCGGCGTTGCCGACCGCGCCGCGCCGCTGCGCCTCGGTGCCGTCGGCGCCGCGGTACGCGTAGTTGATCAGGAACCGGCAGGCCTCGGGGTCGTTGCCCTTGGCGCAGCCCAGCTCGGCGTCGGCGAACGCGGTCTTGACCGCGGCCGGCGTCAGCGACGCGCCGGGCGCGAGGTTGGCGTAGGCCAGCGCGAGGTTGGCCCGGGCTCGGGCGGCGCAGCCCTGCTGATCGCCGTCGAAGCACCGCGCGCGCGACGCCGCGCGCATGTACGGCGCGCGGAAGTTGTCGCTGCGCTCGATCTCGAACATCCAGCCGTCCTTGCGCAGATCGCCCAGCGCGACGCAGGCGGCGGGGTCGGTGGGCGCGTCGAAGTCGTCGGCGTCGACCCCGCAGGCCTTGGTCAGGAGCTGCAGCGCGCGCGGCCGATCGATCGCGATCTGCCGGCCGTGCAGGAGCGCGTCGGCCAGCCGGGTGCACGCCGGCAGCACGCCGGCGCCGCCCTCGCACTTGGCCTCGCAGTCGTCGGGGGCGTCGCACACCGGCGGCGCCGCGGCGGCGGCTCTGGTCGCGGCGAGCAGGGCCAGGGTGGTCAGCAGGATCAGCGCACGCGGCGGGGCGGGCATCACCTCGACGGTGCCACGGCGGGCCGGCGGGTGCCATCGGCCGGGGCGCGACTCGTGGCCGCCCGGGCTTCGCAGCGGCCGGCCGGCGCGGTACCAACGCCGCCATGGATACCGACACTCTCCACGGGCGTCTGGCGCTCGTCACCGGCGGCGGACGCGGCATCGGCGCGGCGATCGCGCGCCGCCTGGCCGCCCGCGGGGCCAAGGTGGTGGTCACCGGCCGCAGCCAGGCCGAGCTGGCCGAGGTCGCGGCGGCCATCGACGGCGTGGCGGTGGTGGCCGACCTGGCCGATCGCGCCGCCACCGACGCGATGGTCGCGACCGTGCGCGCCCTGGGCCGCGTCGACGTGCTGGTCAACAACGCCGGCATCGCCGAGAGCGCGCCGCTGGCGGACACCGACGACGCGATGTGGGACCGCATCATGGAGCTCAACGCCACGGCGCCGTTCCGGCTGACCCGGGCGTTCGTGCCGGCGATGGTGGCGGCGGGGTGGGGCCGGGTGATCACGATCGCGTCCAACGCCGGCTTGACCGGCTACGGCTACACCGCCGCGTACTGCGCGGCCAAGCACGCCGCGGTGGGCATGACCCGCGCGCTGGCGGTGGACCTGGGCCGCACCGGCGTGACCGTCAACGCGGTGTGCCCGGGCTGGGTCGCGACCCGGATGGCCGAGGAGGCGATCGCGCGGATCGCCGCCAAGACCGGGCGCGACACCGCGTCCGCGACCGCGGCGCTGACCGGCATGAGCCCGCAGCGGCGGCTGATCGAGCCAGCCGAGGTGGCCCACGCGGTCGCGATGCTGTGCGGCCACGACGCCCGCGGCATCCACGGCCAGACCATCGTCCTCGACGGCGGGCAGGTGCTGAAGTGACCGCTCGGGTCGAGCCGGTGCTGGTGCCGGGGTGGCCGGCGCCGCGGGGCTACGCCAACGGCATGATCGGCGCCGGCCGGACGCTGTGCGTCGCCGGCCAGATCGGCTGGGACGCCCAGGGGGTGTTCCACACCGACGATCTGATCGGGCAGTTCGACCAGGCGCTGGCCAACGTGGTCGCGGTGGTGACCGCCGCCGGCGCCGCGATCACCGACCTCGCGTCGATGACCATCTACGTCACCGACATCGAGGGCTACCGCGCGCGGCTCAAGGAGCTGGGGCCGGTGTGGCGGGCCCGCCTGGGCAAGCACTTCCCGGCGATGGCGCTGGTGGCGGTGGCGGCGCTGGTCGAGCCCCGCGCCAAGGTCGAGATCCAGGCGACCGCGTTCGTGCCGTAGGCGCGGCGCCGGCCGCGATCCCCCGAGGCTGCGTGGTACACCCGCGGCCCATGGAGCTGCCCAGCGCGCTGCCCACCCCCCGCACTTTCGGCCTCGTCGTCGACCGCGGCGTCGCCACCATCACCCTGGACCGCCCCGAGCGGCTCAACGCGCTCACCTTCGAGAGCTACCGCGAGCTGGCCGAGACCTTCGAGCAGCTCGATCGCTTCGACGAGGTGCGCGCGGTGGTCATCCGCGGCAACGGCCGCGGCTTCTGCTCGGGCGGCGACCAGGACGACATCATCCACCACCTGCTCGGGCAGTCGACCGCGCAGCTGCTGGCGTTCACCCGCGCGACCGGCCGGCTGATCGCCGCGATCCGCCGCTGCAAGCGCCCGGTGATCGCCGCGGTCCACGGCGCGGTGGTCGGCGCCGGCGCGGTGATCGCGATCGCCGCCGACCTCCGGCTGGCCGCGGCCAGCGCCAAGTTCGGCTTCATCTTCCCCAAGGTCGGGCTGTGCGGCGCCGACATGGGCGCGACCTACCTGCTGCCGCGGATCGTCGGCGCGGGCCACGCCAGCGAGATCCTGTTCTTCGGCGACCTGGTGCTGGCCGCCGACGCGCTGCGCATCGGCCTGGTCAACCGGGTGGTCGACACCGTCGAGGACTGCCACAAGCTGGCGGCCGAGTGGGCGGCGCGGCTGGCGGCGGGGCCGGCGTTCGCCCACGCGATGACCAAGCAGATGATCGAGAGCGAGGTCACGATGGGGCTGGCCGAGGCGATCGAGGCCGAGGCCCAGGCCCAGGCGCTGTGCATGCAACACGGCGACTTCGCCGAGGCCCACGCCGCGTTCAAGGCCAAGCGACCGCCGCGGTTCGCCGGCGCGCCGGCCTCCGAGGGCGACGCATGATCCCGCTGTCGACCGACGACCTGCCGTGGTTCTGCGACGACGGCGACCGCGCGCTGGCCGCGCGGCTCCGCGCCGCCGCGCCGGCGCTGGCCGCCGCCGAGGACGCGGCCGACGAGCCGGCCCGCGATCGCGCGGCGGTGGCGGCCCTGGCCGAGGCCGGGCTGTTCGCGCTGGTCGCGCCGGCCGACGGCCAGGTCCGCGCCCGCTCGCTGTGCCTGGCCCGCGAGCTGCTCGGGTGGGTCAACGCCCGCGCCGACTCGATCTTCGCGGTGCAGGGGCTGGGCAGCTACGCGGTGCTGGCCGCGGGCGACGCGGCCCAGCGCGCGCGGCTCCCCGACCTGGCCGCCGGACGCGCGGTGGCGGCGTTCGCGCTGACCGAGCCCGAGGCCGGCAGCGACGTCGCGGCGATCGGCACCCGGGCGGTCGCCGACGGCGACGGCTACCGCCTGACCGGCGAGAAGATGTTCATCTCGAACCTCGGGCTGGCGTCGGTCGCGACCGTGGTGGCGACGGTCGACCCGGCGCTCGGCCGCAAGGGCCTGACCGCGTTCTGGCTGCCGCTCGACGCCCCCGGCGTGACGGTGGTGCCGCAGGCGCCGATCGCGCCGCACCCGCTGGGCCGGCTGATCCTCGACGGCGCCCGCGCGACGCGGATCGGCGAGGTCGGCGCCGGCTTCGGCCTGGCGATGCGCACGCTCGACACCTTCCGGGTGTCGGTCGCGGCGGCCGCGGTCGGCATGGCGCGGCGCGCGCTCGACGAGGCGGCCCGCCACGTCCGCGCCCGCGTGCAGTTCGGCAAGCCGCTGGCCGAGCAGCCGCTGGTGCAGGCGCACCTGGCCGACATGGCCACGCAGATCGACAGCGCGCGGCTGATGACCTGGCGCGCCGCCGCGGTCAAGGACGCCGGCGCCCGCGGCACCGTCGAGGTGTCGATGGCCAAGCTGCACGCCACCGAGGCCGCCCAGGACGTGATCGATCGCGCGGTGCAGCTGCTGGGCGGGCGCGGGGTGGTGGTCGGCGCGATGGTCGAGCACCTGTACCGGGCGATCCGCCCGCTGCGCATCTACGAAGGCACCAGCGAGATCCAGCGCGGCATCATCGGCCGCGCGATCGCCACCGGAGGCAGCCCATGACCGACGTCCGCTTTCCGGACGAGTTCAACCTGGCCGACTACTGGCTGTTCGCGCGGGTGCGCGCGGGCCGGGGCGACCACCCGGCGATCCGCTTCGGCGAGCGCGCGTGGAGCTACGCCGAGGTCGCGGCCCGGGCCCGGGCGCTGGCCCAGGCCTTCGTCGCCGCCGGGCTGCGCCCCGAGGAGCGCGTCTACATCGTGCTGCCCGACGTGCCGCCGTTCGCCTGGGCGATCTTCGCGACGCTCGCGGCCGGCGGCGTGGTGACGATGGGCAACCCGGCGACCCCGGCCGCCGACCTGGCGACGGTGATCGACTACGTCAAGGCGTCGATCGTCGTGACCACGCCGGCGGTGGCCGACGCGCTGACCCCGCACCTGGCCGGCGCGCCGCGCGGCGGCTTCGTGCTGACCGCCGACGCCGCCACCGACGACGATCCCGAGGCCGCGGTGACCGCGGGGCCGGCGCTGCTCGCCAGCGGCCGGCCGTGGGTGGCGATGACCGCCGCGATCGCCGCCGGCGCCGCCGCCGACCGGCCGCTGCCGCGGACCTACCGCGACGACCCGGCGATCTGGCTGTTCACCTCGGGCTCGACCGGCCGCCCCAAGGCGGCGATGCACTGCCACCGCGACTTCGCGTTCAACACCGAGGTCTACGCCAAGGCGACGATGGGCTACCGCGCCGACGACGTCACCGTCAGCGTGCCGCGGCTGTTCTTCGGCTACGCCACCGGCACCAACCTGTGGTTCCCGTTCGCGGTCGGCGCCACCACCTGCCTGTTCAGCGAGCGGCCCACCGCCGAGAGCCTGGCCGCCGCGATCGCCCGCTACCGGCCGACGATCGTCACCAACGTGCCGACGATGCTCGGCAAGCTGCTCGATCACGACGACGAGCTGCGCGCCGCCGGCGGCCCCGGCCTCGATCTCGGCAGCGTGCGCTTCCACCTGTCGGCCGGCGAGGCGCTGCCGGCGGCGCTGTACCAGCGGTTCCTCGACCGCTTCGGCGGCGCGATCTACGACGGCATCGGCTCGGCCGAGATGTTCCACATCTACTGCACCAACCGCCCGGGCGACGTGCGGCTGGGCTCGCTGGGCCGGGTGGTCGACGGCTACCAGCTGCGGGTGCTGCCCGAGGAGGCCCGCGGCGCCGACGCGCCGCCGGTGCCGGTCGGCGAGATCGGCGTCCTGTGGGTGCGCGGCGACAGCGTGGCCCAGGGCTACTTCCAGGATCGCGACAAGAGCTGGCTGACCTTCCACGGCCACTGGTGCCGCACCGGCGATCTGTTCCGGGTCGACGCCGACGGCTACCTGTACTTCTCGGGGCGGGCCGACGATCTGCTCAAGGTCGGCGGCGTGTTCGTCGCGCCGGCCGAGGTCGAGGACTGCCTGCTGGCGCACCCGGCGGTCAGCGCGGTCGCGGTGATCGGCGCCGACGACGCCGGCCTGATCAAGCCCAAGGCGGTGGTGGTCGTGCGGCCCGAGGCCCGGGCCCGGCTCCGCGCCGACGCCGACGCGCTGGCCGCCGAGCTGCAGGATCACGTCAAGGCGCGCCTGTCGAAGTACAAGTACCCGCGCTGGGTGGTGTTCGTCGACGAGCTGCCCAAGAACGATCGCGGCAAGGTCGACAAGCGGCGGCTGGCCGCCGAGGTCAACCGATGAGCGGCGCGCCGTCCACCCACGAGCTGCACGCGATGACGAGCGCGCAGCTGGCGGCGCGGCTGGCCGCGGGCCCGGTGATCGCGCTGGTGCCGGTGGGCTCGACCGAGCCCCACGGCCCGCACCTCGGGCTGGGCACCGACGTCGCGATCTCGCGCGCCGCCTGCGTGCGCGCGATCGCGCTGCTGGCCGCGGCGGGGCGCGACGCGGTGATCGCGCCCGCGGTGCCGTACGGCGTCACCGAGTGCGCGGCGGGGTTCGCCGGCGCGGTGAGCGTGCCGCCCGCGGCGCTGACCGCGTTCGTCGGCGCGGTGTGCGACGGGCTGCGCGCCCAGGGCTTCGCCCAGGTGGCGCTGGTCAACAACCACCTCGAGCCGGCCCACGACGCGGCGATCCGCGCGGCGGCGGTCGGCCGCGACGGCGTCGTCGTCGCGTGCCCGCTGACCCGCCGCTGGGCGCGGACGCTGTCGGCCGAGTTCAAGAGCGGCGCCTGCCACGCCGGGCGCTACGAGACGTCGATCGTGCTGGCCGCCGAGCCGGCGCTGGTCGACGAGGCGGCGCGCGCGCCGCTGCCGCCGGTGCCGATCAGCCTGTCCGAGCAGCTCGGCAAGGGCGTCACCACCTTCGCCGCGATGGGCATGCACGACGCCTACGCCGGCGACCCCGCCGCCGCCACCGCCGCCGAGGGCCGGGAGCAGATCGAGCGGCTGGCCGAGATGGTCGTCGGCGAGCTGACGCCGCGGTAGCGCGCGTCGCGATCGAGCGCGGCGCGCGCGCAGCCCGGTTACAGTGGGCGCATGGTCCTCGGCCTCGTTGCCCTCGATCCCGCCGCGGAGCTCGATCTGGCCGCGCTGGTCGCGCGGGTGCCGGGCAGCGCGATCGAGACCGCCGCCGACGCGACGGTCGGGCTGCGTGTCGAGGCCGACGGCGGCGCCGTGCGCGTCGCGGTCCGACGCGATCGCGACGGCGTCCGCCTGGTCGCACCGACGATCGACCTCCACGGCGTCGCGCTGCGCGTGCTGCCGCGCGCGCGCCAGGCGACCGGCGAGCCCGCGGACATCGCCGCCGCGCTCGACATCCAGGACCTCCGCGTCGAGACCGACGATCCGGCGCTGGCCGCGGCTTGGCTCGACGCGCCGATCCAGGACGCGCTGGCCGCGGCTTGTGCGGGAATTTCGGGGCCGCACCCTGATCGACGGCGCGCGCATCGGGGTCGGCAACGGCGAGGTGCTGATGGCCCCGGTCGCCAGCCACCCCGCGCACCTGGCCGCGGTGATCGAGATCGGCGTGCTGCTCGCCAGCCGACCGGCGCGGCTCGGGGCCGAGCTGGCGGCGGTCGCGGCGGCGCTCGGCGGCACGGTCACGGCCGCCGCCTTCGATCTGGGTGAGCGCTTCGCGATGCGCTTCGAGCGCGACGCCGCGACCGTGATCGCCGACTTCGTCCGCCGCGTGCCGGACGAGCCCGCGAAGCAGGCGCGCCTGCGCACCCGGATCCGCGCCGCGACGTCGATCGACGCGGCGACGTTCGCGCGGCGGCTCGCTGCGGCGGCCGCGGCGGTCCGTGACCTGGGGGCGCCGCCGATCGTGCTCGCCGGTGGCGACGTCGTGCTGGTGCTCGACGGCCTGGTCGGCAGCCGCGCGCGGCTCGCGCCGGCGATCGGGCTGGTCGCGCGCCTGGCCGAGCCCGCCGCCGTGCGCGCCGACGGCCCGTATCGCTGACCGCTCAGAGCTTGTCAGTTGTTCGGACGAGCAACGGTCCGCGCGCCGGGCGTCTCGCGTGGAGTTCAGCGCAGCAGGCGCGGGCCGTCGCCGGTGGCGGGCGCCGGGGCGCTGTCGACCGGGCGCTCGGGCGCCTTGGCGGCCAGCGGGTCGAGGCGCGGGGCCGAGGGCAGGGCGCCGGTGGCGATGGCGCGCGGCAGATCGGGCGGCGGCGGCGCGGGCGGCGGCGCGGGCTCGCGCAGGCCGGCCAGCTCGTCGGCGCGGCGGTGCAGGCGCAGGGTCACGACCACGCCGTACAGCCACACCGCGGCGACCGCGATCGGCGCGAGCACGACGGCCCACTTGCCGCCCAGCTCGTAGAGCGCCTTCGTCGTGCGGCCCACGTACAGCACGCCGCCCTCGTCCTCGAGCTTGGAGAAGTCGCGGAACGAGCTCCACGCCAGCCACAGCATCAGCGGCGTGACGACGAACAGCACGTTCCACACCTTGAGCTTGGGGCCCTCGTCGGGATCGTCCAGGCGGTGCCACCACATGGGGCCATCCAACCGCAGGCGCCGCGCCGGCGCAACCGCGATCGTCCTCGCCCGCTGTCCCCTCGTGCCCGCCTCGTGCCCGCCTCGTGCCCGCCGCCTCGTGCCCGCCTCGTGCCCGCCGCCTCGTGCCCGCCGCCCGGTGCCCGGTGCCCGCCCGCCTACTCCTTGATGCCGTGCTTCTGCTTCACCTGGTCGAGCACGCGCGCGTACTCGACCTCCCAGGCGGAGGTGCCCTCCTGGATGTTCTTGAGCCGCTGCCGCACTTCCTGATCGAGCTCTTCCTCGACCGCCATGTGCTTGCGGACGATCTCCTTGATCTTCTTCCGCAGCGTGACGTCCTCGGCGTAGACCTCGTCGATGTTCTTCGACTGCATGAAGGTCTCGACCAGCTGGTTGGTGATCCAGGTCAGGGCCTCCTCGCCGAGGCCGAAGTCCTTCTGATCGGCGAGCTGCTTCTTGGTGCGGAACAGGTGGCCGTGGGGCAGGCCGCGGATCTCGAGGATGTCCTTGGCGCGCTCGGTCAGCTCGCGGTCGACCCGCAGGTACTCCTTGAGCACCGACGCCACGTCGAGCTGGGCCTCGTGCGGGTCCGCGACCTCGAGGTCGCCGTCGCTGGTGAGCTTGTTGATCACCTCAGCGGCGATCGTGTCGACTTTGCCCGCGTACAGTTTCATGGGAGGCCGCACTGTACGGGCCGATACCCGCTTTCGCAAGGACGACCGCGGCCGTATTGTCGTCGAAGAATGACCACGCGCGCGCGCAAGCTGGTGGTGGCCGGGCTCATCGTCGCCGACGACGGCCGCGTGTTGATCACGCGCCGCAAGGACGACCAGCCGATGGGCGGGCAGTGGGAGTTCCCCGGCGGCAAGCTCGAGCCCGGCGAGGCGCCGACCGCCGGCCTGGCCCGGGAGCTGCGCGAGGAGCTGGGCGTCGAGGTCGCGGTCGGGCGCGCGTGGGACGTGCTGCACCACGCGTACCCCGAGTTCGACCTGCTGATGATCGTCTACGCCTGCCGGCTGGCGCCCGCCGCCACGCCACGGGCCGTCGAGGTCGCCGACCTGGCGTGGTGCCGCCCGGCCGAGCTGGCCGGCTACGCGATCCTGCCGGCCGACGCGCCGCTCGTGCAGCGCTTGATCCACGAGGGCCCCCCCGGAGTTTGACCCGGTCGCCCGCGGCTGCCTACAATCACGCCGATGGAAGGCCGCGCCAAGGTCACCAAAGATGTGTTGTGCGAGGAAGCTCGCTTCATCCTCGCCAACGTGATGGCCGAGGCGCGCTACGGGCGTCAGAACCGCTTCGACGACATCCGCCGGGTGTGCGAGGGCGCGGTCTCGATCCCGTTCGCCGAGTACGTCAGCTTCCTCGAGAAGTCGGGCTACCTGCGCCAGGATCGCAACGGCGACTCGCTCGAGGTCACGCCCGAGGGGGAGGACGTCGTCAACGGCGGCAACCTCACCGACTTCACCGACCGCGCCGTCGCGCACTTCAAGAAGCTGCGCCAGACCCGCACCCAGGCCGGCCTGATGGGCCCGGCGGCCCCCGGCATGACCACCAACTCCGGCGTCGTGTCGTCGACCGGCGGCGGCAACTCGGGCGCGATGGCGGTGCCGCGCAAGGATCCGATGCCGGCCAAGATGATGTCGTCGGGCGGCCGCCCGTCGATGGCGGTGGGCGGCGAGATCGCCGGCAACGCCGACAGCGACGGCCGCTACGAGAAGCTGGCGTCGCTCGGCTCGGGCGGCATCGGCACGGTCTACCGCGCGCGCCAGGTCGCGCTCAATCGCGAGGTCGCGCTCAAGGAGGTGCGCGACCTGTTCGGGTTCTTCAGCGAGGATCAGCGCTACGAGATCGTGCGCCGGTTCTCGGACGTGGTGCGGGCGGCGGCGACCCTGGCCCACCCGAACATCCTGCCGATCCACGACGTCAACCTCGAGCGCGAGTTCCCGTGCGTGATCACCGAGCTGGCGCCCAACGGCTCGGCGCGGCGGCTGATCAACGACGCCGAGGACATCCCGGTCGACCTGGTCTTCAAGTACCTGCTGCAGACGCTGCACGCGCTGCGCGCGGCCCACGCCCAGCGGGTCTACCACCGCGGCCTCAAGCCCGAGCAGCTGCTGATCGACGGCTACGGCAACGTCAAGGTCTCGGACTTCGGCTTCTCGCGCGTCGTCGAGCGCGACCACGCGGTGATCCGCCAGGTCTACGTCGGCATGGGCAACGTCGCGTACATGGCGCCGGAGCTGTACGCCGACCCGATGGGCGCCGGCGCCCAGACCGACATCTACGCGCTCGGCATCATCTTCTACGAGCTCTTGACCCGGAAGCTGCCGGGCCGTCGCTCGCCGATGCCGTCGACGATCAACGGCTCGCTGCCCAAGGGCATCGACGACATCTTCGATCGCATGACCCGCGACTCGCGCACCGAGCGCTACACCACCGTCGACGACATCCTCGAGGACATCGACAAGCTCGACGGCCTGGGCGACCTGCTCGACAAGCAGACCCAGGTGCTGGTCGGCGAGAACCCGCTGACCGCGATCCGGTTCCGCGAGGGCTCCGAGGAGCCGATGGGCGCGCCGCTCGACGAGGACGGCGAGGCCGGCGACGGCAAGAAGGGGCCGACCCACCGCCCGTACTCGTTCCAGCAGCGGCGCGGCAAGAAGCCCTGAGCATGAGCTGCCGGCACCTGGCGGCGGTCGCGGCCGGGTGCGACCCGTGCTTCACGGTCGACGCGTCGCGGGTGACCTTCGGCGCGGGCGCGCTGGCCGAGGTGGGGCCGCGGCTGCGGGCCCACGACGTGCGCCGCGCGGCGGTGTTCGTCGACCCGCGGGTCCACGGCCTGCCGTGGTTCGCCGAGGTGGCGGCGTCCTTGGCCGCGGCCGGGGTCGACGCGGCGGTCTACGTCGACGTCGCGATCGAGCCGACCGACGCGGCGGTGGCCGACGCGGTGGCGTTCGCGCGCCAGGCCCGGGCCGACGGCGTGCTGTCGCTGGGCGGCGGCTCGACGATCGACACCGCCAAGCTGGCCAACCTGGGCGCGGCCACCGGCCACGACGTCCGGCGCTACGTCGCCGCGCCGTGGGGCGAGGGCCAGCCGCTGACCGCGGCGCTGCCGGTCCACGTCGCGTGCCCGACCACCGCCGGCACCGGCAGCGAGGTCACCGGCATCGCGATCTTCGACCTGCGCGCGCACCACGTGAAGACCGGCGTGGCGTCGCCGCGGCTGCGCCCCACCGAGGCGGTGATCGATCCGCGCGTGACCGCGACCTTGCCGGCCAGCGTGGTCGCCGCCGCCGGGCTCGACGTGCTGTGCCACGCGCTCGAGTCGTTCACCGCGCGCCCGCACACCCAGCGGCCGGCGCCGACGCCGCCGACCGCGCGGCCGATGAGCCAGGGCGCGAACCGCTGGAGCGACGTCGGCTGCCGCGAGGCGCTGCGGCTGTGCGGCCGCTTCCTGGCCCGGGCCACCCACGACGCCGCCGACGCCGAGGCCCGCGCCGAGATGATGTGGGCCGCGACCCTGGCCGGCATCGCGTTCGGCAACGCCGGCGTCCACGTGCCGCACGCGATGGCCTACGCGATCGCCGGCGGCGTGCGCGACTACGTCGCGGTGGGCTACCCGCCGGGCGCGCCGCTGGTGCCGCACGGCTTCGCGGTGGCGCTGGGCGCGCCGGCGGTCTTCGACGCGCTGGCGCCGACCGCGCCGGGGCGGTGGCGCGAGGCCGCCGGGCTGCTGGGGGCCGCGACCGTCGACGTCGGCGACGCCGAGGCCGGCGCGTGCCTGGCCGACGCGGTGGCCGGCGTGATGCGCGCGGTGGCCGCGCCCGGCAGCCTGCGCGCGATCGGCTACGACGACGGCGACCTGCCGGCGCTGGTCGCGGGCACGCTGCCGCAGCAGCGCCTGCTGGGCAACGCGCCGGTCGAGGTCACCGGCGAGCTGCTCGCCGCGCTGTTCGCCGCCGCGCTGGGAGGCCGGTGATGGCGGTCGCGCGCCCGCGCCGCGCCGACTACCGCTACCCGGTGGCCATCACCACGCGGTGGATGGACAACGACGTCTACGGCCACGTCAACAACGTCACCTACTACAGCTACTTCGACACGGCGGCCAACCAGTTCTTGATCGGCGAGGGTGGGCTCGACGTCCACGGCGGCGACGTGATCGGCCTGGTGGTCGAGTCGGCCTGCCAGTACCACGCGCCGATCGCGTACCCGACGCCGCTGACCGCGATGGTGCGGGTCGATCGGCTGGGCGGGCGCGCGGTGACCTACGGCATCGCGATCTTCGTCGATGAAGGCGACGCCGCGGCCCGGGACCTGGCGGTGGCCCACGGCCACTTCGTCCACGTCTTCGTCGACCGCGCGACCCGGCGCCCGGTGGCCATCCCGCCGCGGCTGCGCGACGCGCTGGCCGGCATCGTCGTGGCGCCGCCGACGGCTACACCGTCGAGCGGATGAGCTGGCCGTCGGGGAACACCTGCAGCACCGCCCGGGCCGGCAGCTCGAGGCAGGTGAGCGGGCCGCCCTTGCCGGCGCCGGTGTCGAGGCCGATCAGCGGGCCGCGCGTCCACGGCCCGGTGCGGGTCGGGTCGTCGGGCGGCAGCTCGGTCACCGGCGTGTGGCCGAACACCAGCGGCGGCCCGGCGTAGCCGGCGAAGAAGTCGGGCTCGCGCTGCCACAACAGCGCCGCCGGGCTCGACGCCTCGGGCGCGGCCCACACCGCGCCTTCGCCCTCGACGCCGGCGTGGACGTAGGTCGCGTGGACGTCGCGGTGCCACGAGGGCAGCGACCGCATCCACGCCACCACCGGCGCTGGCAACCAGCTGGCCGGCTCGAAGTACCGGCGGACGTGGTCGGCGGCGAACGGATCGGCGGTGGCGTCGTCGATGAACGCCCGGTAGCTGGCGGCGACGCCGTTGCCCGGCGGCAGGATGAAGCTGGGATCGCGATCGTCGATGGCCTTGAGCAGCGCGTCCTCGTGGTTGCCGCGCAGGCACACGACCTGGCCGGCGGTGGCCTCGGGCAGCCGGCGCAGCATCTCGATCACGCCGCGGCTGTCGGGGCCGCGATCCAGGTAGTCGCCGAGGAACACCAGCGCGTCGTCGGGCGCGATGAACGGCAGCGCGGCCAGCAGCTGGGACAGCATCGCCCGCTCGCCGTGGACGTCGCCGATGACGAAGGTGCGGCCGCTCACGCGATCCTCCGGCCGCGCACGCCGAGCGCGCGCAGGTGGTCGACCAGCGGCGCCACCTCGGCGAGGTCGTTGTAGAGGTGCCCCGACATCCGGACCAGCGGCCACGGCGCGCCGGGGTGCTCGACCACCGGCACCTCGACGCCGCGGGCCAGCAGCGCCTCGACCAGCGCCACGCCGGTGGCGCCGGCCGGCAGCTCGACCGCGACCGCGGCCATGCTGGCCTGGGCGACGTCGGCGATCGCCGGGGCGACGATCGGATCGGCGCCGAGGGCCTCGCCCAGCGCCGCGGCGGCCGCGACCGCCAGCCGGTGGTTGTGAGCGCGCACCGCCGGCCAGCCGCCGCCCAGCTCGGCGAGCGTCGCGATCGCGGTGGGCGCGGCCAGGAACGCCGACGGGTCGTGGGTGCCGGTCCAGTCGTGCTCGCGGCGGAACCGGGTGGCGCCGTCGAGCGGCAGCGTCGCGCCGTGGCTGACCACCAGCGGGCGGGTGGCGGCGCGGCGATCGGGCGCGACCCACAGGAAGCCGGCGCCCTTGGGCGCGCACGCCCACTTGTGCAGGTTGCCGGCGTAGTACGGCGCGCCGATCGCGGCGACGTCGAGGGCGAGGCTGCCCGGCGCGTGGGCGCCGTCGACGATCAGCGTGACCGCCGGCGGCAGCGCCCGGGCCAGCGCCGCCACGTCGCACACGATCGCGGTGGGGCTGGTGACGTGATCGACCAGCACCAGCCGGGTGCGCGGCGTGATCGCGGCGAGGATCGCCTGGGTCGGCGCGGCGGCGTCGACGAGCGGCAGCGCCAGCGGGGCGACCACCACCTCGGCGCCCGCCTCGGCGGCCTTGCGATCGAGCTGGTTCTTGCACGCGCGGTAGGCGTGGGTGGTGGTGACGATCTGATCGCCGCGCCCGAGCGGCACCGCCGCCAGCGCGATCGCCACCGCGTGGGTGGCGTTGGGCACGACCACCAGCCCGTCGGCGTCGGCGCCGACGAACGCCGCCACCGCGGCCCGGGCCGCGGCCAGCGCCGGCGCCAGCTCGCTGACGAAGAACCGCATCGTCGCGGCCTCGATCCGATCGCGCACCGCCTGCTGCGCGGCCAGCGCGGCCCGGGGCGCGGCGCCGTACGAGCCGTGGTTCCAGTGCAGCACCGCCGGATCGAGCGCGAACGCCGCGCGCATCGCCGCCGCGCTCATGGCACCAGCTCCACCAGCGCCCGTGGGTGGTAGCGGGTGGCGAGCGCCTCGTCGGGCGGGCGGGCGTCGTGGACCCGCTCGACCCAGCGCCGCGGCAGCGTGGCCAGGCCGTCGCGGGCGCCGAGCAGCGCGCCGACGATCGCGGCGTTGGTGTCGGCGTCACCGCCGCGGTTGGCGACGTCGATGACGCCGGCCGCGAAGTCGGGGGCGTGGACCAGCTGCCAGAACGCCAGCCGGAACGCGACCCGGACGAAGCCCTGGTGGCGGTGCAGGTGCAGCCGCTCGCCGTAGAGCCCGGGGTCGTCGGCGGTGGCGGCGTCGAGGTCGCTGGTCAGCGCGGCGTGGGCGGCGGTGATGCGGTCGCGATCGTCGCCGACCGCGTCGAGGCGGGCCGCGGCCTCGTCGAGGGCGGCCCGGGCCGCGGCCAGCATCGCGGCGGCGGTCGGCGCGCCGTCGGGGCGAACCGCGGCGGCGATCGCCGCGTCGTAGGCGGCCTGGGCCAGCCGGCACCGCGGATCGAAGTGGGTCAGCGCGGCCTCGGCCAGCGCCGCGTCGATCAGCGCGTCGGGGCGCGCGCAGTACGCGACCGCCAGCGGCGCGGCGCGCATCAGCCCGCCGTTGCCGGCGGCGTCCTTGCCGCGCTCGAGCCACACCGCGCGGGCGGCGTCGTCGACGCTGGCGCCGGTGCCCAGCCGGCGCAGCGCCGCGCCGATCTGCGAGCCGACGTCGAAGGCGTGGCGCTGCCAGTCGACGAAGCGCGCCGCCAGGTCGACCCGATCGAGATCGCCGTCGCAGACGATCAGGCTCTGGGCCAGCGCGGCGGCCAGCTGGGTGTCGTCGGTGACCTCGCCCGGC
The DNA here is from genome assembly GCA_016707895.1 of Myxococcales bacterium. GTDB lineage: Bacteria > Myxococcota_A > Polyangia > Haliangiales > Haliangiaceae > UBA2376. The sequence continues at coordinate 233,458 of JADJGV010000015.1, forward strand.
GCCAGCGAGAACGGGCCGCCGCCGACGATGTCGTCGAGCGGGCCGGTCGCCAGGGCCGGGTAGGGCGGGGCCGGCGGCGCGGTGAACTCGGTGGTGGTGCCCAGCGCGTCGCCCAGCGCCAGCCCCCACAGCGCGCCGAGCCCGCGGTCGCGATCGGCTGGAGCGGTCCAGGTCATGGCGCATCGTACTCGCCTCGCCGGGATCGCTCCACCCGCGGGCTCGTCGACGCCGTGCCCGCGCGCGGGGCGTACAGTCCCGCGGTGACCGCGCCCGCCGCCGCCCGCCGCCTCGATCGCTGGAAGCTGTCGCTGCTGGACCTGACGCTCCGCAACCGTCTGCTCGACGCGCGCGACGGTCGCCAGGTGGTGCCGCTGGCCGGCGTCGACGCGGTGGCGCTGGCGGCCCGGCTCGACGACGGCGCGCCGCTGGAGCTGGCCACCACCCCGGCGATCGATCCCGCGGCGGTCGGCGGCGGCGAGCGCGCCGCCGAGGCCGCGGCCAAGGCCGGGGCCGACGCGCTGGCCCAGCGGCGGCTGCTGGCGGCGCTGTCGGCCGACGAGCTCGATCGCCGGCTGGTGGCGATGGCGCGCAGCGCCCGCGAGAGCCTGCAGGAGAGCGGCGCGTCGACCTTGTGGCTGGCGCTGGGCGTGCTGCGCTGGTTCGAGACCGACGGCGGCGAGATCGCGCGCCACGCACCGCTGGCGCTGTTCCCGGTCGAGCTGCGCCGGGCCGGCGCCCGCGAGCGCTACCAGCTGACCGCCCGCGCCGACGAGGAGCCGCGCTGGAACGACACGCTGTTCGAGAAGCTGGCCACCGAGTTCGGGATCCGCGTGACGCCGCCCACGGGCGAGCGCGACGAGCTCGATCTGGCCGGGCTGATGGGCACGCTGGGCGCGGCGGTGGCCAAGCTGCCGGGCTGGCAGGTGCTGCCGGAGGCGCGGCTGGGCGTGTTCGCCTTCGCCAAGTTCGTGATGTGGACCGATCTGGCCGAGCGCGGCGAGGCGCTCCTGGCCGCGCCGGTGGTCCGCCACCTGGCGACCGGCGACGGCGCCGCGTTCCCGGCCCAGCCGGCGTTCCCGGCGGCGGCCACCCTTGACGAGACGCTGCCGCTGGGCGAGCTGTTCGCGCCGCTCGACTGCGACGCCAGCCAGCTGGCCGCGGTGCTGGCCGCCGCCGCCGGCCGATCGTTCGTGCTCCAAGGGCCGCCCGGCACCGGCAAGTCGCAGACCATCACCAACCTGATCGCGCAGGCGCTGACCAACGGCAAGACGGTGCTGTTCGTCGCCGAGAAGCAGGCGGCGCTCGAGGTGGTGCAGCGGCGGCTGGCGGCGGCCGGGCCTGGGCGACTTCTGTCTCGAGCTGCACTCGCACAAGGCCGGCAAGCGCGAGGTGATCGCCGAGCTGGGCCGGGTGCTCGAGCGGGTGTGGCGGCCCAACGCGCCGGTCACCGGCGACGATCAGCGGCTGGCCGCGGCCCGCGCCGAACTCAACCGCTACGTCGACGCGCTGCACGCGCCGGGGGCGGCCGGCGTCTCGGCCCACGACGCGCTGGGCGAGCTGGGCCGGCTGCGCGACGCGCCGGCCTTGCCCGACGGCACCGCCGCCACCGCCGACGCCATCGCCGCGCAGCGCGAGGCCGTGCGCCGGTTCGCCGAGGCCGCGGGCGCGATCGCGCCGGTGACCGCGCACCCGTGGCACGGCTCGACGCTCGACACCTGGCAGCTGTCGACCGAGGACGCGGTGCGCGCCGCGCTGGCCGAGGCCGCGGCGGCCGCCGCCGCGCTGGCGCCGGCGGTCGACGGGCTGGCGCCGCGGCTGCCCGGCGTGGGCGCGCGCACCCGCGATCAGCTCGAGGCGCTGGGCACGCTGGCCGATCACCTGGCGAAGACGCCGCACCCGGGCGCCGCGCTCATCGCGGCGGCGCAGGCCCATCCGCCCGAGGGCGCGGCCAGCGGCGCGGTCGCCGAGCGCATCGCGCTGGTCAAGGCCCGGGCCACCGGCGCCGACGGCGCGGTGGTCGCGCCCACCGACGTCGTCGCGTGGCTGGCGCTGGCCCGGCGCCGCCGCGAACTCGCGCGCACGCTGGCCGCGCGCTGGAGCGAGCGGGTCTACGCGCTGCCGCTGGGCGGCCTGGCCGCGCGGTTTAAGGCCTGGGCGAACCGCTTCCCCCTGTTCCGCTGGTTCGCGCTGCGGGCGGCGCGCAAGCAGGCCCGGGGCGCGCTGGCCGCCGGCGCGCTGCCGCCCGACGCCGAGGTCGCCGCGGACCTGGCCACCGCCGAGACCGTCGTGCTCGCCGAGCGGGCGCTGGCCGACGCCCGCGCCGACGCCGGCCGCTGGCTGGGCGCGCTGGCGCCGGTCGCCGACGACGGCGGCGACCTGGACCGGGTCGACGCCGCGCTGACCTGGGCCCGGGAGCTGGCGGCCGCGTTCGCGCGGACCGCGGTGGCCCCGGCGGAGCGCGCGGGCGCGTGGCAGGCGATCGTCGCGGTGGCGGCCGACCCGGCGCAGCCCGCGGCGAGCTGGGCCGAGCTGGCGGCGGCGGTGGCGCGCTGGCGCACCGCGCTGGGCCGCCTGCGCGACGTGTGCGGGGTCGAGGTGCGCGACGACGAGCGCCCGCACCTCGACGGCCTCGCGGCCCAGGTGGCGGCCTGGGCCGCGGTCCCGACCGCGCTGCGCGACTGGACCGCGTACGTGCGCGCGCGGGCCGCGGCGGTGGCCGCGGGCCTGAGCCAGACCGTCGCCGGCGTCGAGGCCGGCGCGGTGCCGGCCGAGGCGATCGTCGCCGCGTGGGAGCGCGCGCTGTACCGCGGCGTCGCCGATCGCGCGATCGCCGGCAGCCCGGCGCTGGCGCAGTTCCACGGCGCCAGCCACCACGCGCGGGTCGCCGAGTTCATCGAGCTCGATCGCGCGCAGCTGGGCGTGGCCCAGGCCCGGGCGATCGCCCGGCTGGCCGAGCGAGTGCCGCGGGTGTCGGCCGACACCGCCGACGCCGGCGAGATCGGGACGCTGCTCCACGAGCTCAAGAAGCAGCGCCGGCACAAGCCGCTGCGCGCGCTGTTCCAGGCCATCCCCAACCTCCTGCCGCGGCTCAAGCCGTGCCTGCTGATGAGCCCGCTGTCGGTGGCGCAGTACCTCGACCCGGCGATCGGCCGGTTCGATCTCGTCGTGTTCGACGAGGCGTCGCAGATCCCGACCGCTGACGCGATCGGCGCGCTGGCCCGGGGCGAGGCCGCGGTGGTGGTCGGCGACTCGAAGCAGCTGCCGCCGACCCGGTTCTTCGCGATCGGCGACGGCGCGGCGGTCGAGGCCGGCGCCGACCCCGACGACGACGTCGAGGAGCTCGAGAGCATCCTCGACGAGTGCGTCGCCGCGCGCCTGCCCGAGCTGCGCCTGACCTGGCACTACCGCAGCCACCACGAGGATCTGATCGCGTTCTCCAACCAGCACTACTACGAGGGCACGCTCGACGTGTTCCCGGCGGCGGCCGCCGACGTCGCTGGCCTGGGCGTCGGCTGGCGCAAGGTGGCTGGCGTCTACGATCGCGCCGGCACCCGGCAGAACCGCGCCGAGGCCGAGGCGGTGGTGGCCGACGTGGTCGCGCGGCTGAGCGATCCGGCGCGGGCCGGGCGGTCGATCGGCGTGGTGACGTTCTCGCGGCCGCAGCAGGAGCTGGTGCTCGATCTGCTCGACCTGGCCCGCGCCGCCGACCCCGCGCTCGATCGGTTCTTCGCCGACGACGCCAAGGAGCCGGTGCTGGTCAAGAACCTCGAGACCATCCAGGGCGACGAGCGCGACGTGATCTTGTTCTCGATCGGCTACGGCCCGGACGCCGCCGGCAAGGTGACGATGAACTTCGGGCCGCTCAACAAGGCCGGCGGCGAGCGCCGGCTCAACGTCGCGATCACCCGCGCCCGCGACGAGCTGGTGGTGTTCTCGTCGCTCGAGCCCGAGCAGCTCGATCCCGACGTCAGCGCGCTGGGCGTGCGCCACCTGGGCGAGCTCTTGCGCTACGCCCGGGCCGGCGGCCAGCCCGCCGGCGAGCGCCAGGCCCGGCCGCCGGCGACCCCGACCGCGGCGGCGATCGCGGCGGCGCTGACCGCCAAGGGCCTCACCGTCCACCACCAGGTCGGCTGCGCCGGCTACAAGATCGATCTCGCGGTGGTCGACCCCGACGACCCCGGCCGCTACGTGCTGGGCGTCGAGACCGACGGCCCGGCCTACGCGCGCGCCGCCACCGCGCGCGATCGCGATCGGCTGCGGGCCCAGGTGCTGACCAACCTCGGCTGGCAGCTGCACCGGATCTGGTCGCTCGACTGGCAGCACGATCCCGACAAGGAGCTGGGCCGCGCCTACAACGCCGCGATCAACGCGATCGCCAAGGCCCGCAACGCCCGCAAGGCGCCGGGCGGGCGGACGCCGACGCCGGCGCCGATCGCGGCGCGCGCCCCGACGTCGGGGCCGATCGCGGTCCCAGCGGTGGCCACCGGCAGCGCGCCGGCCAGCGCGCCGGTGCCGGTGGCGCCCAGCCCGAGCGCGCCCGCGCTCACCGCGCCGGCCGTCGCGCGCACGCCGATCGGCCGCTACGTCGTCGCGCCGGTGGTGTCGGGCCGTCGCACCGCCGACGACCTCCACGACGTCGCGCGCGGCGACGAGCTGGGCAAGGTGATCGACACCGTGCTGGCGGTCGAGGCGCCGATCCACGCGGCGCTCCTGGCCCGCCGGGTGGCCACCGCGTACGGCATCGGCCGGATGACGCCCAAGGTGGTCGAGCGGGTGCGGATGATCGCCGCCACCCGCGCGCAGGTCGGCAGCCCCGACGACCCCGACGTCGTGTGGCGGCGCGATCAAGATCCCGCGGCGCTGGCGGCGGTCCGGGTTCCGGACGACAGCCGCCCCGACAGCAAGCGCGACGGCGAGCACCTGCCGCTGGTCGAGCTGGCGGCCGCCGCGCGGATCGTCCTCGAGCGCAACCTCGGCCTGCCGCGCGCCGACCTGGTGCGCGAGACCGCCAAGCTCGTGGGCTTCGCCCGCCCGGGCGACAAGCTGGCCGCGCGGCTCGAGGCGGCGATCGCGGTGCTGATCGCCCGCGGCGGCGCGTCCGCGACCGGCGAGCGGGTCGCCCTGGGCGACGGCTAGGCCGCGTTCACACCGCGCGCAGCGCCGGCGTCGGGCTCGGCTTCTCGACCGGGCCCCAGTCGGGCGCGCGCAGGTAGTGCAGCAGGCCCGAGGCGAAGCCGGCGCCGTGGCTGGCGTGCAGCACCGGAAAGATCGCCCACGCGGTGACCACGCCGGCCGGGCCCAGCGGCCGCGCGACGCGGACCGCCTCGGCGCCGGTGAGCAGCGCGTAGGCCGCGAACGCCGCCGGCGCGATCGGCCACAGCGGCGGCACCAGCACCAGCGCGCTGGCGCCGATCACCATCGCGAACGGGATCAGCGGGCGCAGCGTCGGGAACCGCCCCAGCTTGAGCAGCGTCCGCGCGCGGCCGCGGCCGTACTTCCAGTACTGCTTGGCCAGCGTCGCGAACGAGTCGCGCGGGTAGTAGTGCACCTCGATGTCGCGCGACAGGTAGATCTGGCCGCCGGTCTCGAGCAGCCGCTGGTTGAGCTCGGCGTCCTCGTTGGTGATGGCCTTGGGATCGTACAGGCCGATGCGATCGAAGACCGCGCGGCGGAACGCCCCGAGGAACACGGTGTCGACGAAGCCCTCGGCGGTGGCGTCGCGGTAGCGCGCGCCGCCGACGCCGACCGGCGACGTCAGCGCCGCGCACAGCGCCTGCTGGAAGGGGGTCTTGGCCTTGGCGCGCTGGGCGCCGCCGACGTTGTCGGCGCCGGTCGCGGCCAGCTTCTCGACGCAGGTGCGCACGTAGCTGGGCGCGTACTCGCAGTGCACGTCCATGCGGACGATGATCTCGCCCTTGGCCGCCTTGATCAGCTGGTTGATCCCGGCCGCCTGCAGCCGGTCCGGGTTGTCGACGACCTTGATCCGGGGATCGGCCTTGGCCAGGTCGGCCAGGATCGCCCGGGTGCGATCGGTCGACCGCCCGTCGGCGATCAGGATCTCGATCCGATCCTTCGGGTAGTCCTGGGCCTGCACCGAGCGGATGCAGGCCTCGATGTAGTGCTCTTCGTTGAACGCGGGCATCGCGATCGTCACCAGCGGCGTGGCCATCGCCGCCATCGTACACGACCGGCGCGCGCCGCGGTCAGCGCCGCGGCGGCGGCCGTCGCCCGGTGGCCCGGTAGGCCACGTAGTCGGCCAGGATCGTGGCGTGGTCGAACACCAGGGGCGGCAGCGCGTCGAGCGCGAAGACCCCGGCCGCGGCGGCGTCGTCGCTGCCGACCGGCGCCCCGCCGGCGCGGGCCAGGAACACCGTCGACATCGTGTGCTGGCGGGCGTCGCGGGCCGGGTCGCTGTAGACGTGGAACAGCTCGGTCAGCTCGACGTCGAGGCCGGTCTCCTCCTTGGCCTCGCGCACGCCGGCGTCGGCGACCCACTCGCCGCGATCGACGAAGCCACCGGGCAGCGCCCAGCCGATCGGCGTGTGCTTGCGCTCGATCAGCACGACGGTGCCGGGGCGGTCGGCCAGCTCGATGATGACGTCGACGGTGGGGGTCGGGTTCTGGTAGGTCGTCATGGGGTTCCCTCCGCGGCGGCGCGGCGACGTGGCAGCTACTCGGCGAGCGTGACCTCGACCCAGTCGAGCAGCAGCTTCTGCATCTGCTCCTTGGCCGCGGCGGCGCTGGCGTCGTTCCAGCGATCGCGCTGCTCGCCGGGGTCGCCGGCCAGGTCGTACAGCTCCATCCGGCGCTGCGACAGCACGTTGATCAGCTTCCACGCGCCGTCGGCCGACACCGCCATCTTGAGATCCTGCTCCCAGCCGGGGTAGGCGAGCAGCTCGGCGAACGCCGGCTTGGGCGGCAGCGCGCCGCCCTGGATCGCCGGCACCAGGCTGCGGCCCAGCCAGCTCGCGTCGGGCTTGGCGCCGGCCAGCTCGGCCACCGTCGGCGCCAGATCGATCAGCTGGACCACGTCGTCGACCGCCCGCGGCGCCGCGCCCGGGACCCGGAACGCGAACGGCACCCGCAGCTGCTCGTCGTAGAGGTTGGTGCCGTGGAACATGCTCTGGCCGCCGAAGTTGTGCTCGCCGAAAGCCTCGCCGTGATCGCTCATCAGCACCACGACGGTGTCCTGATCGAGGCCGGCGGCGGCCAGGCCGTCGAGCAGCTGGCCGACCCAGCCGTCGACGAACGCCAGCTCGTAGTCGTAGCGGTGGGCGTGGGCCTTGGTGCCGGTCTCGGTGACCGGCGGGAAGCCCTCGTGCTCGACGAAGCTCGAGTGCGGCTCGAACAGGTGGACGAACATCGCGAACCGCTGCTTGGACGTGCCCAGCTCGGCCAGCTTGGCCACCGCGCGCGGCACGATCCGCGGCGACGCGACGTCCTTGTTCGATGGGCCGATGTCGAGCGCGCCGTCGTTGTCGAAGCTGGTGAAGCCCTGGGTGAAGTTGCGCTCGTCGCGGAAGTAGAAGTGCGACGCCACGCCGAGGGTGGTCAGCCCCGCGGCCTGCAGCTGCTCGAACAGCATGACGTTGGCGTCGTCGACCCGGGGGTACTTCGAGTGGAGCTTGTCGACCTTGACCAGCGACGGGTAGCGCGACGCCATGAAGCTCGGCATCGAGCGCGGCGTGTTGTTGGCCTGGGCGTAGGTGCGCTTGAACCACACCGCCTGATCGAGGAAGGCGTCGATGCGCGGGGTCAGCGACTTGCCGTCGCGCTGGTAGCCGCTCTTGCCCAGGCGATCGACGCGGACGGTGTCGATCATGACGATCACGACGTTCTTGCCCGCGGCCGCCGGCGCGGCCACCCCGGCGTCCAGCGGCGCCGCGCCGCCGTCGGGGGCGGGCGGGGTGCCGCCGTCGGCGACCGGCTCGGCCGCGCGATCGCCGCCCTGGCAGTTGTCGTCCTTGCCGTTGCCGGCGATCTCCTTCTGGTTCGGGTTGACGCCCTTGTCGTGGTCGTCGCAGTCGGGGCCGCGGAAGAACGCCGAGAAGCCGTCGCCGTCGGCGTCGAGCTTCGTCTGCAGCGCGAAGACGATGGTGCGCGACGCGATGCCCTTCTCGGTCACGGCCTTGGCCACCGCCGCCGACGGCTGGCGCGTCAGCGTCGCGCCGCCGAGCACCAGCGCCAGCGCCAGGCCGACGCCGACCAGGGGGCCGCGGGCCGGCACCTTGGCGCGCACCGCGGCCAGCGGGCCCAGCGCCACCGCGCCGAGCACCAGCGTCAGCACCGGGAGCATCACGAACTCGGCGATCGCCCCCATCGGCAGCGCGGCGTTGTCGAAGCCGGCGCCGTAGAGCGCGCGCCGCGCGAACACCAGCGCCGCGGGGATCGCGACGATCAGCGCCTGCACGAAGCGCGGCACGCCGGCGATCACCGGCAGCGACCGCGCGCCGGCGCGGGCCAGCCGCGCGATCGGCACGATCGCCAGCCCCGCGCCCAGCGCCAGCAGCATCACCACCGGGCCCATCACCCGGGCGCCGGCCTCCGGGCGGTGCGCCTTGGCGACCAGGATCATCGCCGCGGTCGGCACCAGGATCGCGATCGCCACGCCGACGAGCAGCACCGCGACCACCGCGCCGGCCCAGGCCGCGTCGCGCTCGGGGTCATCCTTGAGCCGGCCGATGGCGCCGGGGCCGAACGTGGCCGAGAAGCCGGCGGCGACCGCGCCGGCGTAGAGCGCGAAGCCGAACGCCGGCAGGCCCCACAGCCCGAGCACGGTGATCATCGCGCCGCCGCCGGTGACGACGCCGTCGATGACGGCCAGGATCAGCGCGGCGCAGAGCGCGGCGCCAGCGCCGGCGGCAAACGCGGCGCGGGTAGAAGCGAACGACGGAGTAGCGGCCTCGGCCATGGCGACAGCGTTACCACGACCGATCGCGCGGCGCGGGGATCGCCCCGAGCGCTTCGGCCGCTACCGACGGCTCGCGACCAGCGCCATCGCCTCGTCGCGCGCGGGCACGCCGTCCCACGCCCCCAGCACCTGGCACGACAGCGCGGCCGCCGCCGAGGCCAGCTCGATGCAGCGCGCGAACGGCAGCTCGCCCAAGAGCCCGGCGACGAACGCGCCGTGGAACACCGAGCCGGCGCCGGTCGAGTCGAGGGTCTCGACCGGGTAGCCGGGGACCTCGACCAGCTCGCCGCCGTGGCGGCCGACCGCGCCGGCCGCGCCCAGCGTCACCACCACCGCCCGCGGCCCCAGCCGCACCAGCTCGCCCAGCGCGCCCTCGAGATCCCGGCGCGGCGCCAGCTCGGCCAGCATGCGCTCGGAGGTGAGCAGCACGTCGGCGAAGGCCACCAGCTCGCTCGAGCCCTCGGTGGGCGCGGTCAGGTCGATCACCACCGGGATGCCCCGGGCCCGGGCCCGCTGGGCCACCGCGATCTGCGCCGCGGGCATCGAATCGTCGAGCACGAGCGCGCCCGCGCCCGCCAGCGCGGCCTCGACGTCGATGGGCAGCGCGTCGAGATCGAGGTCGTCGCCGGCGGCCCGCTGCACCAGCCGGCCGCCCTGGGGATCGACCGTGACCAGCTCGGCCCGGGAGCCGCCGGGGCAGGGGCGGAGCAGGGCGGCGTCGATGCCAGCCTGGGCCAAGGTGGCGCGGACCAGCGCCGACAGGCCGTCGGTGCCGACCCAGCCGGCCAGGCGGCCGGCGCAGCCGAACACCGCCGCGGTGCGGACCGCCACCGCGACGCCGGGGCCGGGCGACACCGCGATGGCCGCCAGCTCGCCGGCGTCGCCCGACGACGCCTCGGGGACCCGCACCGCGAGGGCCGACAGCGCCACGCCGACCCGGCCGACGCCGACCACGATCGGCGGGCTCACCGGCGGCTCCGTGTCGGCGGGATCACACCGCCAGGGTAACAGCCGGGCCGGCCTCACGGGGCGCCTCGACCGCGCAAACGCGCCGGGTTAGGGTCCCGGGACCGTGACCGAGCGCCCCAGGCAACCCTCCGCGCCGCCGGCCGGTCCTACCCAGGACCCCCGCCGCGAGGACCCTGTGGCCAGCACCGCCGTCTCGGACATCCCACGCCCCCGCGCCGACCTGGCCGCCGCCGCCATGGACGACGCGACCCTGATCGCCGCATGCCGGCGCGGCGACGCGCGGGCGATGGAGCTGCTCTACCACCAGTACAAGCGGCGGGTGTTCGGCCTGTGCCACCGCATCGTCGGCCCGGTCGACGCCGAGGAGGTGGCCCAGGAGGTGTTCGTGCGCGTGTTCCGCGGCCTGGCCGGCTTCCGCGGCGACGCCCAGCTGGGCACGTGGATCTACCGCCTCGCGGTCAACTGCGCGCTCACCCAGGCCGGCAAGCAGCGCCGCCGGCAGGAGGTCGGCGACGATCACCTCGAGGAGGTGGCCGCGCCGCCGGTGGCCAGCCGCGATCCGCGCCTGTCGCGCCGGGTCGAGGCCGCGATGGCCGAGCTGCCCGCGGGCTACCGCGCGATCCTGGTGCTGCACGACGTCGAGGGGCTGTCCCACGAGGAGTGCGCGGCGATCATGGACTGTCGCGTCGGCACGTCGAAGTCGCAGCTGCACAAGGCGCGCATGCGGATGCGCGAGCTCCTGGGCCCGGCGCTGGCCGCCGAGCGGCTGCCCGGCGGGGAGGCCCCGTGAACTGTCGCCAGCTCGCCGCGCAGGTCGACGGGTACCTCGACGGCGATCTCGACGAGGTCGGCGCCAGCGCGTGCCGCGGCCACCTGCGCACGTGCGCCGCGTGCCGCGACCTCGCCGATCAACAGACCCGGCTGCGGGCGGCGCTGGCCGAGCTGCCGCCGGCCGAGCCGCCGGCGCACCTGTGGGCCGCGATCGACGCCCGCGTTGGCGCCGCCGAGATCGCCGACAGCCGCCGCGGCGCGCTGGCCACCGGCTGGTCGCGGCTGGTGGCGTGGCTACGCCCGGTGGCGTGGCCGGTGGCGATGGTCGGCTCGGCGGGCGCGATCGCGCTGGCGGTGGTGCAGCTGCGCGACGCGGCCCCGAGCCAGCCGCTGGCGCTGCGCGCGCCGGTGATCGCCCCGGCCGCGGCACCGCCGGTGCGGCTGGCGCTGCGCGACGCGCTCGACGAGCGCGCCGACCTCGAGCGCGAGGCCGACGGCCGCTTCCGCCAGGTGGTGAGCGAGCTCCTGCCGCTGGCCCGGGCCGAGGTCGCGACCTGGTCGGCGCGGCGCGCCCAGGCCTTCGCTCACGATCTCGAGCGCCGCGAGCAGGCGGTGCTGGTGGCCAGCCCCGGGCACGTCCGCGAGCGCGCCTGGCACGATCTGACCAGCTACCTCGAGCGGGTCGCGCTCGGCGAGCAGGTCGCGCTGGGAGGTGGGCGGTGACCGCGCGGCGCGCGCTGGCGGCGGTGGTGTCGATCGCGCTGGCCGCGCCGGCCGGGGCCTGGGCCGACGACGGCACCGATGGCGACGGCGACGGCGTGGTGGTCGAGCGGGCCGAGTTCCAGGCCGGCGTCGTCGGTCGGCCGGTCGGCGTGATCGCCATCGACAACAGCCTCGGCGACGTGCGCATCGAGGGCTACGACGGCACCACCGTCACGGTGATCGCGGTCAAGCACGCGCCCGACGCGGCGTCGCTGCGGCGGCTGCGCGTCGAGAGCCTGGCCAACCCGGACGGCAGCGTTCGGTTGACCACGCTGCTCACCGACCGCGGCGGCGCCGAGCGCCCGGCGGTGGCGCTGGCCGCGGTGCGGGTCGACCTGACCGTCAAGGTGCCGCGGGCCGCCACCATCAGCGGGCGGGTCACCACCGGCCGGCTCGAGGTCGCCAACGTCGACGCCGGCGCCGACCTCGACTCGTCGACCGGGCCGATCGTCGTCCGCAACGTGGCCGGCGTGGTGTTCGCGCGCTCGCTGGCCGGCAGCCAGCGCTTCGAGGAGGTGTTCGGCTCCCTCGACAGCCACGCGGTCGACGGCGACCTGGCCTTCGACAGCGTCCGCGGCGCGGCGCTGACCGCGCGCGCCTACGCCGGCGACATCGCCGGGCGCGGCGTGGCCAGCAAGCAGGTGCGGCTGACGTCGATCAGCGGCAGCATCGACCTCGAGGCCGAGCCCCAGGCCGGCGGCAGCGTCACGGTCACCAGCCTGCGCGGCGCGGTCGATGTCCGCCTGCGCGGCACGGTCGGCGTCGCGGTGCGGGCCCGGGCCGGCGGCCGGGTCACGCTGGCCGGCGCCGCCACGCCCACGACGGCCGACCGGTGGATCGAGGCGCGCTACGGCGCCCGCCGCGACCGCGCCGCGGTGCAGGTCGAGTCGCGGTTCGGCGACGTCAGCTTCGCGCTGATGCAGTGATTATTGGAGGGTCTTCGCAAAGCCCCTCCCCCACAAGACGTGGGGCCCCCACCCGAAACGGCCCGGAGCGTGGCCTCGTGGCGCCGCGGTGGCCCCACCCAAGCGGCCCGGAGCGTGGCGCCGCGGTGGCCCCACGGCCCTGGCCGCGTGGGCGCCGACCGAGACGGACGATGGGGCGGGGCGGCTTGACCGGGCGGGGGGGCGCCGACATGCTGCGGCGATGACGGCGCCCACCCAGCTCAGCGAACGCCTCCGCGAGTACGCGGCCCAGACCGTCGAGTACGTGCGGCGCGCCGTCGGGGTCGCGCTCGACTTCGACAGCGACACGCTGCCGCTGCTCGACCACTACCTGCGCAACGTGCCGGCCGACCAGCCGGCGACCACCCGGCTGATCATCACCACCGCCGCCGCGTACTTCGGCGAGGTGGTGGTGCGGCGCCTGGGTGGACGCTGGGAGACCGGCGACGGCGACGAGCTGAGCTGGCGGCTGGTGCTGCCGACCGGCGTGTCGTTCTCGCCGGCGGGCATGGTCGGCTCGGCGATCGTGCGGGCCGACGCCGCCGACCTCGACACCGGCCTGGACTCGCCGCCGAAGATGCGGCCCTACGTCGAGGCCGCGCTCGCGCGGATGAGCCCGGTGTCGACCGAGGAGTACTACTCGCTGTGCGGCCGGCTCGACACCCTCGAGCACGTCCACGAGGTGCTGTTGACCGTCGCGGCCGAGCTGGCCGGCAAGTCGGTCCCGGCCGCCGACGACGGCGAGGACGACGGCGACGACGAGCCCGCCGCGGCGCCCGCCGACCCGCTCGTCAATTGACCGGGCGGCAGTAGATCGCGCGCGCGCCGCGGTGATATGCCGTCGCCATGTCTCGTGGGCGCGATCGCGCACCTTCGCAGCACGCCTATCGCGGCGCCGTCGGCGCCACCCGCACCCGCGCCGTCCACGTGACCCTGCCGTCGGGCGACGTGGTGTCGGCCAAGGTCCACGACGTGATCGACGCGGTCGCCGACCCCGAGCTCGCGCACCGGCTGTTCGGCGGCGCGCTCAACCGCCTGACCACGCCCGACGGCGCCGAGCTGGCGATCACCACGCCGGTGGTGTTCCACGATCCGGCCAGCGAGGTGTTCGCGCTGGTGGCCAGCGAGGCCGACCGTCACCGCGAGTTCGAGCTGCGCGCCGCGCTGTGGACCGAGCTCGCCGCCGATCGGGCCGCCGCGGTGCCGACCTACGTGCGCGAGTTCGCCGTGGTGTTCGGACCAGCCGGGCTGACCGCGCTGCTCGAGCGCAAGGCCGACGCCGCCCTCGAGGCCGCGCGCGCCGCCGACGGCGCCCGCGAGGTCGAGCGCGAGCGCAAGGAGCTCGAGGCGCGCAAGGCCGACCTGGCCGCGCGCGAGGCCGCGCTCGACAAGCGCGCCCGCGAGCTCGACGCGCTGCGGGCCGACCTCGACGCCGCCGGCGCCGAGGCCGCGCGCCGGCTGCTCGACGCCGACCGCGACGCCGCGCGCCTCCGGGGCGAGGCCGCCGCGCTCAAGGAGCAGGCCGAGCGCGACGCGCGCGCCGCCGCCGCCGCCGCGCGGCCGGCGCGGCCGACCCCGGCGCCGGTCGTCGAGCCGGTGACCACGCCGGTGCGCGTCCTGACCGAGGTCCCCGACGAGGTGACCAGCCCGTTCGAGCTGCTGTCGGAGATCGACGCGCCCGAGCTGCCGGCCAGCGCCGACCCGATCACCACCACGACCGCCGACGCGCCGCGGCCGTCGACCGATCCGTGGATCGTCGGCTTCGCCCGCAGCACCGCGCCGGCGGCGTTCACGCTCGAGGACACCCGCGCGCGCGTCGCGGTGCGCGCCACCGGCGCGAGCGGCGCGGCGCTGACCGCCAGCCGGCTCGACGCCCGGCTGGTCGTGCAGCGGCTGCCGGAGTACGGCGTGATCGTGCTGCTGATCGGCACGCCCGCGGCGCTGCGCGGCGTCGGCCCGGCCCACCGCGTGCTGGTGCCGCTCGACGTCGCCGCCGAGCTCGATCGCCGGTTCCTGGCGACGCTCGAGCGCGACTTCGCCCTCGAGATCGACGTCGTCGTCGACGGCCGCCCGGCGCGCCGGGCCCGGATCACCGCGCCGCTGACCGAGAACGTCGCGTTCGTCGTGCGCGCCGCCTCGGACCACCTGCGCGCGCTGGGCGCGACCGCCAACTTCGCCCGCGGGCTGGTGGCGCTGGGCGGCGTCGGCGACGTGCTGGGCCTGAACCACCCCGAGCACGGCGAGTTCCGGGTCGACAAGCTCGAGCCGATCGCGACCGCCAACCAGGCCCGGCGCGCGCTGGCCATCGCCCGGCGGTTCTCCAAGCCCGCCCGCGAGGACTACCTGGCGTGCGTCCGCGGCTTCCCGCTCGGGCGCTGGCGCGAGCTCCGCCACCAGGTGCTGGCGCGCGCCGTCGACCTCGGGCTGTGGATGGGGCCCGAGCTGGCCCAGGCCGCCGTGTCGGAGGGGCTGGCGCGGTCGCGCAAGGACCTGCTGCTCCGCCTCGACGCCGGCTTCCAGTCGCTGCTGGGCCAGGCCAGCGCCAACGACCTCGACGCCGACGCCATCGACGACAACCGCCAGGCGCTCGCCGACGAGGCCGCGGCCCTGGGCGTGGCCGCGAGCGCGGCCGAGGCCGAGCCGGTGACCTCGGGCACCATCACGCCCAAGCCGGCGGCGCCGGCCGGCGTCAAGGGCCTGGCGACCGGCGAGCTGATCAAGCTGCTCGACGATCGCGACCGGCGGCTGGCCGCGGCCCTCGAGCTGTGCGAACGCGGCGACGGTGCGGTCGCGCGGGCGGTGATGAACGCCGCGCGCCGGATGAGCCGGGCCGACGCCGTGCGGGTGCTGGGCGCGATGGTGCGCCTGGGGCCGGCGGCGGCGCCGACCCTGACCGCCGGCCTGTCGAGCAGCAAGGCGTTCCTGCGCCACGGCTGCGCCCTGGCCCTGGCGCTGCTGCGCACCGAGGAGGGCACCGAGGCGGTGGTCGACGCGCTCCTCGGCGAGCCGACCGAGATCTGGCGCGAGATCGCCCGGGCGGTCGGGCACGTCGGCCCGCCGGCGCTGATGCCGCTGGCCGCGCGGCTGGGACGGCTCGGCGATCGCGCCTCCGCCACCGATCGCGAGCGCATCGCCTGGGCCATGGCCCACGTCGGCGTGCGCGGCGGCCGGCACGCGGTGGAGACCCTGGCCAACGGCCAGAGCGCGGTGGCGCCGGTCGCGCGCATGGCGATCGATCGCATGGAGCCGGCGGCCTCCGACGACGTCTCGGCCCGGGCCCCGGTCCGTGAGGTGACGGTGAACCGCGCGTTCTCGCGGCGGTTCTTCGAGGCCCTCGAGCGCGGGTTGCCGGAGCTGGGCAAGGGCGAGCTGGCCGCGCTGGACGCTAGCTCGCCGATGGAGCTGCTGGACGAGAGCGACCTGCTCGACGACGCCGACGAAGAGCTGGACGAGAGCGATCTGGTGGACGAGTGAGCGCGGCCTGGCCGCGAGGATTCGCGCAGCCCTTGCGCGCTTTCCAGCAAAACCAGTTACACTGACGGCTCGCTAAGCATGCGCATCGGTATCTTCAGCGACGTCCACGCGAACATCGAGGCCCTGACCGCGGTCCTCGAGGCGTTCCGTAGCGAGCGCATCGATCAGTACGTCTGCATCGGCGACACCGTCGGCTACGGCGCGTCGCCCAACGAGTGCTGCGACGCGATCCGCGGGCTGGCCAAGTTCACGATCCTCGGCAACCACGACGCCGCCGTCGCCGGGCGCATGGACTACTCGTACTACTACGACGCCGCGCGCGCGGCGCTCGACCTGCACGCGCGGGTGCTGACGCCCGAGAACATGGCGTGGCTCAAGAGCCTGCCGTACGAGGTCAAGGACGGCCCGGTCACCTTCTGCCATGGCTCGCCGATCAACCTCGAGGAGTTCGAGTACATCTTCTCGACCGAGCAGGCCGCGCGGTGCCTCGACATCTGGGACGATCTCGCGACGGTGACCTTCATCGGCCACTCGCACCTGTGCAAGTCGTTCGCGCTGTCGCAGGACGACGTGTTCGAGGTGGTGGCGCAGAAGTTCACGATCCGCCCCGATCACCGCTACATCATCAGCGTCGGGTCGGTCGGCCAGCCGCGCGACTACGACAATCGCGCCAGCTACACCATCTACGACACCGACGAGAAGGTCTTCGAGTTCAAGCGCGTCGCCTACGACATCGAGGCGTCGGCGCAGAAGATCTTCGCGAGCGACCTCGAGCGCAACTTCGGGAACCGGCTGTTCCTCGGCGTGTAGCGGCGGAGGCGGGGGCAGCGAGGCTGGCGGTGTCCGGGGCCGGACACCCGCGGCTGTCCGGGGATGGCCGGAGAACCGGACGAATCCGGCCATCTTGTCCGAGATTCGGACACGCGGCGCGAGCTGTCGCGGGGTTACGGCTGGCGTGCGGCTTGCTGAGGGGCTGGGCATGGTGGACAGGGCAGCGGGCGGACAGCAGGTAGCAGGACAGCAGGTGGGCGAGGCGGCGGCGGCGGGAGCGGCGGCGGGGCCGCCAGGCAGCGACGACTGGCGCGTGGTCGACCGGACGCTGCGCGGGCTGGCGCGGCGGCGGGCGGCGCTCGACGTCGAGGAGGCCGCGTGGCTGCGGCGCGCGCGGGCGCTCGGCGTCCATCGCGAGCTCGGCTTCGCGACGTTCTTCGAGTACGTCGAGCGCATCCTGGGCTACGCGCCGGGGCCGGCGCGGGAGCGCTTGCGGGTGGCCGACGCGCTGGCCGCGCTCCCGAAGTTGCGCGCGGCGATGACCGCCGGCGACGTCGCGTACAGCGCGGCGCGCGAGCTGACCCGGGTCGCGACCGTCGACACCGAGGCGGCGTGGCTGACGGCGGCGGCCAAGCACACCGTGCGGGAGATCGAGGAGATGGTGAGCGGGCGGCGGCGGGGCGACTCGCCGGAGGATCCGCCGGACCCCGCCGCGCGGCTGCACGAGCTGCGGCTGCTGCTGCCGGCGGCGGTGCTGGGCAAGTTCACCGCGGCGCGGCGCGCGCTGGAGGCGGCGTGCGGGCATCCACTCACCGACGGCGACCTCATCGCGACGCTGTGCGATGGGCAGCTGGCGGGCGCGGGCTCCCACGCGGGAGCGTCCAGGCCCATGTATCAGATCGCGATCACGCGGTGCCCCGACTGCATGCGCGCGTGGCACGACGTCGCCGGGCACACGATCGAGATCAGCGAGACGGAGCTGGCGCAGGCGTCGTGCGACGCCGAGCTGCTCGGGCGGGTCGACGGCGACAAGCCCGCGCGGGTGACCAAGACGATCCCGCCGCGGACCCGGCGTGCCGTGCTGCGGCGGGATCGCGGGCGGTGCGTGGTGCCAGGGTGTCGCAACGCGCGGTACGTCGACGTGCACCACCTCGTGCCGCGGGCGCAGGGCGGCAAGCACACGCCGAGCAAGCTGTCCGCGCTGTGCTCGGCGCACCACAAGGCGGCGCACGATGGCCGCCTGCGAATCGAAGGGACCGCGCCCGGCAGGCTGCGGTTCACCCACGCGGACGGACGGCCTTACGGGGCGCCGCCGCCGTCCAACGTCCGAGGCGAGGCGGTCCCGCCGTCCCACGTGGGAGACGAGGGGAGGCGCCCCCCGTCCCCGCCCGTGGAGGACGCCGACGCAGGAACGCGCGCCCAGCCCGCTAGCGCCCCAGCGCCGCCGGACGAAAGTCCAGGGGCGCGCCGGCCGCGGCGTGGGCGGTTGCGGCGTCGATGACGCCGGCGCGCCGCATCGCCCGCAGCACGACCTCGATCCGCTGCGCCGTGTCGGGGTCGAGCTTGTGACCGGCCGCGAGCCGCGCGCTGATCGTGCGTGGGGCTGGGGTCAGCGCCGCGAGGAACGCCATCTGGCGAACCGTCAGCTGGGCCGGCGCGCAGCCGAACCAGTGCCGGGCAGCCGCGGCCAGCCCATAGACGCCCGGGCCGAGCTCGATCACGTTCAGGTACCGCTCGAGGATCGTCGTCTTGGGGAGCACCGCCTCGAGGCGCCACGTCAAGACGGCCTCCTCGAGCTTGCGCGCCAGCGTGCGCCGCTGGTGCAGGAAGGCGTTCTTCACCAGCTGCTGGCTGATCGTCGATCCACCGCGGGCCAGGCGATCCTCACGCAGGTCGATCTCGAGGCTGCGCGCGATCTGCGCGAGATCGAACCCCGCGTGGTCCCAGAACCGCGCGTCCTCGGCCGCGACCAGGGCGCCGCGCACGTGGGCCGGCAGCGCCGCCAGCGTCACCCAGTCGCCGAGGCCCGGACCGACCGCGGCGCGGCTGCCATCGGGGAAGCGATGCTCGACGACGCCGGCCAGGCGGCGCGGGTCGACCTCCGGCGGATCCGCCACCACCTCGCAGCGGTTGTCGAGGCCGAGGGCCAAGTGCACACCATCGCCCAGCTCGGCGTCGAGGTCGATCGTCGCGTGGGCGTGCCCGCCGATCTGGCCCCGCACCACCATCGCGTCGAGGTGCCCCCGCAGCGCCGGCGGGATCGCGTCGAGCAGATCGCGGCAGCGCGTGTCGGGCAGGGCGACGTCGAGCGCGCCAGCCGTCGGGCCGTGAGCACCCCAGCGCAACCAGCCCGCCACCTCGGTCGTGGCGGCCCCCCGGCGCAGCGTCAGCTGCTCGAGCTCGAGTCGGTCCCCCGTTCGGTGGGCGGCCACCGCGATGGTGCCGTCGAGCTCGACCGCCGCGTCGGCCACCGCCCGATGATCCAGCCGCGCGCCCGCGAGCTCGAGCGCGCCACGTAGCCACAGCCCGCGATCGAGCGCCAGCGCGACCTGGCCGCTGGCCCGCGCGTCCCGCAACACGAGAGCACCGCTCACCGGCGCCAGCACCGCCAGCGGCACACGCTCGCCCGCGATCGCCAGCCGCCGGCCGCCGGCATCGCTGGCCAGCGCCGCCGCGAATGGGCGCGGCGCCCCCGCGTCGTCGATGGTGCCGGTCAAGCGCCAGGCGCCGCCCCCATCGCCGACCGCCGTCAAGTCGCGCAGCGCCATGCGAGGACCGCCGAGGTCGAACGTCGCCGTGCCGCCGACCAGCGCCGCGCGCTCGACCGCGAGCTCGGGCAGGCGCACGTCAGCGCCGACCCGCGTCACCGCGCCGTCGAGTCGCCAGCCCGCCCCGGCCGCGGCCAGCGTCACCGCGCCGGTCACGACGCGCACGCCGTGCCCGGACGGATGCAGCTCGACGTCGCCGGCGCGCACGCGCACCCCGCGGACGTCGGCCACGAGGTCGCCCCCCGAGACGACGATCCGCCGCAGCCTCCGACCGGCGCCGCCCGTCCCGCCGTGGCCACGGCGCGCGGCGAGCCGCGCCAGCACCTGCCGCCACGCCTCCCGTCCGTCCCGATCCGCGACGGCGCGCAGCCGCGGCCGGGTCACGCGGATCTCGTCGGGGGTGAGCTCGCCGGCCAAGAGGGAGTCGAGCGACACGGCGGCCTCGACCGCGTCCGCGGTGAGCAGATCGCCGATCCGCAGGCCGGCGACGGTCACGTTGCCCGTGAGCCCCGCCTCGAAGCCTCCGACGTGGGCGTCGACCCCTAGCGCGCGCGTCAGCGCCGGCTCGAGCCGATCGTGGATGCGGTGGTCCAGGTAGCGCGCGGCGGCCACCGGCGTCGCCACCGCCAGCACCAGCGTCGCCGCGGTGGCGCGCTCGCGCCGCAGCCGCCGCCACAGCGCGGTGGCCGCGGTGAGATCGCCGGACGCGACGTCGGCGCGCATCAGTGGGTCGCGGCCGAGGCCTCGCGGCGGTCGTCGCCGTCGAAGCCGCGCTGGGCGATGCGCCGCTCGCCGCGCGCGCGGTGGAGGGGCAGGGTGGCGGCGTAGAGCTGCGCCTCGCACAGCTCGCCGAAGTCGATGCCGGCCGCGGCCGCGATCTTCGGCAGCAGGCTGGTCGGGGTCATGCCGGGGACGGTGTTGACCTCGAGCAGGTACTCGTTGCCGGCCTCGCTGACGATCAGATCGACCCGGGTCGCGCCCCGACAGCCCAGGGCCGCGGTCGCCCGCGCCGCCATCGCCAGCACGCCGCGGTAGCGCTCGGGCGACAGCCGCGGCGGCAGGAAGTAGTTGGTCTGGCCCCGGGTGTACTTGGCGCCGTAGTCGTAGAAGTCGGTCTTGGGCGCGATCTCGACGGCGCCGAGCGGGCGGTCGCCGAGCACCGCCACCGAGACCTCCTGGCCCGCGATGTACCGCTCGACGAGCACCTCGCAATCGAAGCACCCCGCGGCCTCGATCGCCGCGGCCAGCTCGCGCTCGCTGTGGACGATCGTCACGCCGACCGAGCTGCCCTCGCGCGCCGGCTTGACCACGCACGGATAGCCGAAGTCGCCGTGGGTCGTGACCGCCAGCTCGCCGTCGTCGGACGCGACGTAGTACGGGGCGGTCGGCAGGTTGTGGAGCCGGAACAGCTCCTTGGACTTGACCTTGTGCATCGCCAGCGCGGACGCCAGCACGTCGGAGCCGGTGTACGGGATGCCCATCACCTCGAGCAGCCCCTGGACGCAGCCGTCCTCGCCGTAGCGGCCGTGCAGCGCGATGAACGCCACGTCGATGGAGCTCTGGCGCAGCACCCGGTCGACGTCGCGGTCGACGTAGATCGGCAGCGCGCGGTACCCGCGCTGGGTCAGCGCGGCCAGCACCGCCTCGCCGCTCCGCAGCGACACCTCGCGCTCGCTGGACATGCCACCCATGAGGACGCCGATCGTGCGGTTCTTCATCGTCGAGAGCTCCGGTTGCAGACGAGGCGGGTAGAGCACGCGCGATGCCAGGCCACGCCGACCCGCGCCGCGCGCACTTGCGCGCCGGTGCGGCTGGCGGGACACGGCCGTCGCGGCCCTGGGTGGACGCTACGAGCGGGTCTGGCGGCGGGCAAGTTTTTGTCGTCGAGTCAGCGGCTTGACGTCGACGGTGGCCAAGGGTATCCACACGCCCCGGTAGGTCCCTCATGGCGAACAAGTCCGAGAAGTCCGAGAAGGCGGAGAAGAGCGACAAGGCCAAGGCGGCCAAGGCGCCGAAGCCCGCGAGCAAGCCCGCGAAGGCCGACAAGCCGGCCGACAAGCCGGCCAAGGCCGCGGCCAAGCCTGCGAGCAAGCCCGCGAGCAAGCCGGCCAAGCCGGCCGACAAGCCCGCGAAGGCCGACAAGCCGGCTGAGAAGCCGGCGAAGGGCCGCGGCAAGAAGCCGACCGCCGCGCCGACGCCCGTCGACGACGTCGTCACCGAGGCCGCGCTGGCGCCGGTGGAGGCCAGCCCCGAGGTGGCGCCGGTCGAGGCCGCAGGCGACCTCGGCGATCTGATGATGGAGGACGCGATGCTCGACGGCACCGCGCCCGAGCCGCCGCTCACGGCCGAGGAGCAGGAGCTGGCCGCGATCTACGGCGACGACCTGGCGCCCGCGCCGGCCGCGGCCGCCCACGCCGAGTTCAGCGACAGCCGCACCGCCGACGAGGATCGGCCGATGCTGCCCGAGATCAACGGCCGCCAGGAGCGGCAGAAGCGCTGGGAGGAGCGTCGCGACCAGCGCCGCGCCCGCCGCGACTTCGAGCGCAACCGGCGCCAGGAGCGCTCGGGCGGCCGCCACGAGGGGCCGCGCCCCGAGGGTGACCGGCCGCGGCCCGAGGGCGATCGGCCCCGGCCCGAGGGCGATCGGCCCCGGCTCGACGGCGACCGCCCGCGCCCCGAGGGCGACCGTCCGCGCGGCGACCGCCCGGCCCAGCTGGCGCTGCCGGCCCCGGCGGCGCTGTCGGTGCCGGTGTCGATCCCGTCGGACGCGACCGGCGTGGTCCGCGTCGGCAACGCGCTGGGCGACGCCGCCTGGCAGGTGTTCACGTCGATCCGCGGCGCCCAGCCGATGCCGGTCAAGCAACTGGCTGGGATGATGCGCAAGCGCGGCCTGCTCGACGTGGATCCCGAGCAGGCGTGGCCGCACCTCAAGGCGGCGCTGCTCGGCGACGAGCGCAGCTACCGGGCCCTGGGCCTGCGGCCGCGCATCGTCTACCGCGGCCGCGACCTGTTCGCGCCCGGCCCGGTGGCCCAGAGCGCCACCGCCGACGCCGAGGCCGCGCTGGCCCAGGCGCTGTCGTCGATGGCGGTCGCGACCCACGCGACGCTCAAGGCCCGCATCGGCCAGGCCGGCCAGGCCGGCTTCGAGCGCCTGGTCCACGCGTTCCTGATCGCCGTCGGCTATCAGGAGGTCAACTGGATCAAGCGCACCGAGGCGATCAGCTACGCCACCGCGGTGGCGCCCGGCTCGTCGGGCACCATCCTGATCAGCGCCCGCGCGGGCGACGCGCCGGTCGATCGCCGCGGCGTCGGCGAGCTGCGGGTCGGCGTCGAGGCCAAGGGCCTCCTGGCCGGCCACCTGTTCGCGGCGCGCGAGCTGTCGACTGAGGCCGAGCGCGAGCTCGAGCGCCCGGGCCGGTCGATCTCGGTCTACGCCGGCGACGGCTTCGTCACCGCGCTGTTGACCGCCGGGGTCGGCGTGGTCACCGCCGCGGCGCCGGTCCGCTACGTCGACGACCAGCTGTTCGGCGAGCTGCTGGCCGGGTGATCGCCTGGCGCTGGCTGGGCCGCGTCGGTCACGCCGACGCGGTGGCGTTGCAGGAGGCGCACCGGCAGGCCATCCACGCCGGTGACGCCGACGCGGCGGTGGTGCTGCTGTGCGAGCACCCGCCGGTGATCACGCTCGGCCAGTCGGCCGATCGTGGGCACGTGTTGATCGACGACGACGAGGCGGCGCGCCGCGGCGTGACGATCACCAAGGCGTCGCGCGGCGGCGACGTCACCTACCACGGGCCGGGCCAGCTGATGGTCTACCCGGTGGTGCGGGTGCGCTCGGTGGTGGCGTTCCTCGAGCGCGTCGCGGGCGCGCTGGCCGCCGAGTGCGCGGCGGTCGGCGTCGACGGGGCGCGGTTCGAGCGCGACCCGGCGGGGCTGTGGCTGGGCCCGGCCAAGCTGGCGGCCTGCGGGCTGCACCTCGCCCGCGGCGTGGCGATCCACGGCTGGGCATGGAACGTCGCGACGCCACCAGCGGCGTGGTCGGCGATCGTGCCGTGCGGGCTGGCGGTGCCGCAGATGTCTTTGGCCGAGGCGTGCGCCGCGCGCGGCCTGCCGCCGCCGCCGCCGCTGGACGAGCTGGCGGCGCGGCTGGGGCCGCGCTTGGTCGCCGCGCTCGAGCCGTGAACGCCGTGAACGCCGCCGCGCGCCGCCGCCGGACGCGGCGTCCCCGTAGTATAGGATGCGCGCCATGGCCCTCGGGATCGCGGTCCTCTACAACACCGACTTCGAACACATCGCCGGCGCCGCCTCGGTCGACGCGGTGGCGGTGCGCAGCGCCGCCGAGGCGGTCCGCGACGCGCTGATCGCCGCCGGCCACCGCGCCGAGTTGGTCGGCATGTGGGGCAAGGACGTGCCCGAGGTGATGGCCCGCCTCGATCGCGAACGTCCGGACCTGGTGTTCAACCTGTGCGAGTCGCTGGGCGGCATCGCCCGCAACGAGATCGCGGTGCCGGCGCTGCTCGATCTGCTGGGCCTGGCCTACACCGGCGGCGACGCGATGGCGCTGGGCCTGGCGCTGTACAAGCCGCGCACCAAGGACGTGCTGATCGGGCGCGGCGTTTCGACGCCGCCCTACCGCGTCGTGGCGACGGTGGCCGACGCCGAGCGCTTCGCGGCGAGCGGCCTGGACTACCCGTGGTTCATCAAGCTGGCCAACGAGGACGCGTCGGTCGGTATCACCGAGGCCAACGTCGCCCGGGACGCGGCCGGGCTGGTGCAGCGCTGCCGCGAGCTCTTGACCGAGTTCGGCGAGCCGCTCCTGCTCGAGCGCTACGTCGACGGCCGCGAGGTCAACGTCACGTTGCTCGGCTCGGGCGACGACGTCGTCGTGCTGCCGCTGCACGAGATCGACTTCGCGGCGATGCCGGCCGGCCGCCCGCACATCGTCAGCTACGCCGCCAAGTGGGACGAGGCCCACGTCGACTACGCCGGCACCAAGCCGGTGCCGCTGCGCAGCGCCGATCCAGGGCTGGCCGAGCGGGTGATCGCCACCGCCCGCGCCGCGTGGGACGCGGTCGGGCTGCGCGACTACGGCCGGGTCGATCTGCGCATCGACGCGGCCGGGACGCCCTGGGTCATCGACGTGAACCCCAACTGCGACATCTCGCCCGACGCCGGCGTGCACCGCGCGGCGATGGCCTACGGCTGGGACTATCCGCGGCTGATCGCCGGGATCGCCGAGCTGGCCTATCGCCGGGCCCGCGGCCCGCGCGCGTGAGGCGCCGGCCCGCGCGCGGCGTGGCGGCGCTGGCGACGCTCACGGCGCTCGCGGCGAGCTGCAAGAAGGCCGCGCCCGCCCGCGACGCCGCCGCGACGCCGCCGCCGGTCGACGCCGCGCCGTGGGTCACGCCCAGCCTGGTGATCGATCGGGTCGAGGTCTCGCTCGGCACGATCCCCGACGCGGTGGTCAGCTCGCGCGAGCTGGGCCGCCAGCTGGCGCGCTGCCTGATCGAGGCCGGCGACGTCGTCGTGGCGCTCGCGCGCCAGGTGCCGGCGGGGCGGCGGCCGGTCCCCGCGGCCATCGCGCTCGGCTTCGACGCGGCGACCACGCCCGACGGCGCCGACCGGGTGGTCACGCTGACCGCCAGCGTCACCTGGCAGGCGCCGGTGGCGCTGCCGGCGCCGCGCTTCGAGCTGGCCGCCCAGGGGCCGATCCTCGACGGCCGGACCGACGTCGCGACCGTGGCGGTGATCGAGCGGCTGCGCGAGGAGGCCTGCCGCGGGCTCGCCGCGCAGATCGAGCTGCTGGCGGCCGACGATCTGGCGCCGGGCCTGGCGGCCGACGACCCGACGCTGGTGCAGTGGACGCTGGCGCTGATCGCCGCGCGCCGGCCGCCGGGCCTCGGCGCCGCGGTGGCGGCGCTGCTCGAACGTCCGCCGCCGGTCGGCGACGCCGCGCTGGCCGCGCTGGTGGCGCTCGGCGATCCGGCGACCGTCTCGGCGCTGACCGCGCAGGTCGATCTGAGCGACGCCGCGCGGCTGGGCGCGACGCTGGACGCGGTGATCGCGATCGGCGGCCCCGACGCCGAGGCGTTCTTGCAGGTGCTCACCGCCCATCGCTCGCCGGACGTCGCCGCCCGCGCCACCGCCGGCCTCGCCGAGCTGCGCCAGCGCCGTCCTTGACCCTCACCTCAGCAAGCGCTTATCGAAGCGCTTGCTCAAGTGCCCGACTCAGTCGCCGCTCCAGTAGCGCACCCGGCCGGTGTCCATGTGCACGAACGCGCTCGATTTGTAGAGCCCGACGCCGCCGAGCTTCCGCGCCACGGCCCAGGCGTGCAGCGCCTCGGTCGACACGCCGGGGATCCGGAAGTCCACCGCGTTGCCGTGGGTGTGCTGGCTGTCGCGCGCGACCTCGTGGCCCTTCTTGCGCAGCATCAGGTTGTACTTGGGCGCGCGGAAGCCCGACACGATCTCGATCCGGCGGGCGCCGAAGTGGGCGGCGGCCTCGCGCAGCACGCCGATCAGCTTGGGATCCATGTGGGTCGGGTCGTTGGTGTAGTGATCGCGCAGGAACCGATCGACCTGGACGTCGGGCACCGCGAGCTTGCCGGCCAGCTCGACCACCATCCACTCGTCGGTCCAGGTGTTGCGCAGGTTGACCACCGGCGTCGGCGGCTTGCCGGTCAGCCTGGGTGCCGCGGCCCGCGCCGGGCGCTTGCCGTCGAGGTACGCGGCCTTCTTCGACGCGGCGGCCGGGGTCACGCGGATCGCCGCCGCCGGCTGCGCCTGCGTCGCGGCGGCGCCGAGCGCCAGGTAGGCCAGCGCCAGCGACCACCTCACGACGCCGCGCCTCCGCGCCGGCCCAGCGGCACCAGCCCGGGGTCGAGCAAGCGGTTGAGCGAGCCCGAGGTGAAGCCGGCGAGATCGAGGGCGACGAACGCGAAGCCGAGCTTGCGCCCGAGCGCGACCACCGCCGCGCGCACCGCCGGCTCGACCAGGCGGGGCAGATCGGCCTGCTCGACCTCGATGCGGGCCACCGCCTCGTGGTAGCGCACCCGCACCTGGATCAGCCCGAGCGCCCGCAGCCCCTCCTCGAAGTCGTCGACCTGGCGCAGCCGCTCGCGGGTGATCTTGGTGCCGTAGGGGAACCGCGACGACAGGCACGCGAGCTGCGGCTTGTCCCACGTGCGCAGGCCCAGCTCGCGCGACAGCGCGCGCACCGCGGCCTTGTCGAGGCCAGCCTCGACCATCGGCATGATCGCGCCGGCGGCCCGGGCGGCGGCGATGCCCGGGCGGTGATCGCCGAGGTCGTCGGTGTTGGTGCCGAGCGCCACCGGCACGCCCAGCCGCGCGGCGATCGGGCCGGCCACGCTCATCAGCTCGGTCTTGCACAGCGCGCAGCGGTCGGTCGGGTTCTCGGCGTAGCCGGGCACCGCCAGCTCGTCGGCGTCGACCAGGTGGTGGCGATCGCCCAGGCCGAGCTCGGCGCCCAGCGCGCGGGCGTCGGCCACCTCGGCCTTGGCCATCGTCGGCGACACCGCGGTCACCGCGTGGGCGCGCTCGCCGAGCGCGGCGATCGCGACCTTCAGCAAGAACGCCGAGTCGACCCCGCCCGAGAACGCCACCACCACGCCGGGCAGCGCCGCGAGCTGGTCGGCGAGGGCCTGGTGGCGGGCGACGAGATCGCTCATGGATCGGATGTAACACGCACCGCGCGACCCGCCAAACGCCGGGTCACGGCGCGCGCTTGACCACGCGCAGCCGCCACGGCGCGGCCTCGCCGGCGACGACCTCGACCGCCTGGCCCCAGTCGGCCAGGCTGCGCGGCAGGTTGCGCAGCGCCGGCGGGTGGTCGATGACGAGGGTCAGGACCGCGCCCAGCGGCAGCGGCTCGAGCGCCAGCCGGGCCCGGACGAAGGTGTACGGGCACACCTCGCCGCGCAGGTCGAGCTCGCCGGCGTCGGCGTCACCAGACCCGGGGCGGGGCGGCGGCGACGGCGTCGAGGACTCGATCGAAGTCGACATCGGCAGGCGATCCGAGCTGTAGCACTCGATCGCCCGGCGCGACAGCGCCGACCGCGCGCCCGGCCCGCACCAGGTGCACGACCGGCGCACGCGCGGCCAGCGCCGCCGTCGGGGTGGGCGCGCCGTCGTACCAGTGCTCGATCACGTCGGCCTCGAGCTGATCGGGGTCGCCGTCGATGGCGTGGCCGAACAGCGCCAGCGTGGCCCGCGCCCGCGCCGCGCCCGCGCCGCCGTCGGCGCTGCCGGGTCGCACGGCGACGATGACCCGCGCGCCGCGCAGGCTGACGCCGACCGCCGCCCGCCACGCCTCGGCGACGGTGGCGGGATCGCGGTGATCGATCACGATCGCGATGGTGGTCACGCGAACGCCACCACCCGATCGGCCCACGCGCACAGCGCGGCGTGATCGTCCTGGCTGCCGGCGGCGACGCCCAGCGCCGCCAGGTCGACGCCGGCGGCGTCGGCGCTGGTGGCGCACGCGACGACCTCGACGCCGTCGTCACCGAGCGCGGCCACCGCCGCGCGATCGCCGGCCAGCGCGCGGACGCCGGCGTGCATCGCGAACACCCGCACCGCCAGCCGCCGCGCCACCGCGGCGCGCGCCAGCCCGGCCACCAGCGCCAGATCGTCGGCGCTGGCCAGCACCAGCCCCAGCCGGTTCACGCGGCGCTCCAGCGATCGTCGGCGTCGCGGCGCAGGCGGGCCACCGACCGCGGCGCCGGCGCGCCGGCCGGCCACGCGAACAGCCCGGCGGCG
This sequence comes from Myxococcales bacterium, assembly GCA_016707895.1. Classification (GTDB taxonomy): domain Bacteria; phylum Myxococcota_A; class Polyangia; order Haliangiales; family Haliangiaceae; genus UBA2376. The sequence continues at coordinate 261,603 of JADJGV010000015.1, forward strand.
GTGGCGCGGCGGTCGCGGGTCGCGATCACCAGCATCGGCCACGGCCAGCGCGGCGCCCCGGTCGGCGCCCACGCGGCGACGTCGGCGGCCGACAGCGCGACCCGACCGTCGGGGTGGCTGTGGAACAGCGCCAGCGGCGGGCGTCCGGCGCGCGCCGCGGCCACCAGCGCCAGCAGCGCGGCGTCGGTCCACGCGCCGGCGGCGGTCAGCGGCGCCAGCGCCACCGGCGGCGTCGCGGCGCTGATCCAGCCGGCGACCTCGTCGGCCTGGCCATCGATCGCGCGCACGATCGCCGGCCACGCGATCGCCGCGGCGATCACGGCGCCTCGGCGGTGGCGCAGGCGTGCAGCCAGCGGGCCGCGGCCTCGCCGCCCCGGGCCAGCGCGTCGGCCAGCGGCAGGTCGGGGCGATCGTCGGCGATCGCCAGCGCGGCCTCGGTCGGCGCGGCCGCCCGCACCGCGACCTCGGGGTTGCGCGCCGCCACCGCCGCGGCCAGCCCTACCGCGACCACGCCCGGCGCCGCGGCGTCGAACGGGAACCCCGGCGGGGCCGCCGCCGCGCCGCCGCGCAGCGCCAGCGTCCCGACCCCCGCCGCGGCCAGGTACAGCGCCGCGAGCTGGCCGGCGCGGCCGTCGACGTCGACCACCGCAGTCGCGGCGCCCAGCCGATCCTGGCCGCGGCCGCCGATGTCGGGGAGCAGCACGTGGTGCGCGTAGCGCACCTGGCGGTCGCGCGACCAGCTCACGCGGCCTCGCGACAGCCGCAGCCGGCGCGGGGCGCGATCGCCAGCGTCCGCGCGGCGCCGCCGCGGCGCAGATCGTCGAGCACCCAGATCGTCGCGCCGGCCGGTGGGCGATCGCCGAGCCGGGCCAGCACCGCCGCCGCCGCGACGCCGCCGACCCAGCCGACCACCGGCCCCAGCACGCCGGCCTCGCCGCAGCTCGGCGCCTCGGCGGGCGGCTCCTCGAACAGGCACGCGTAGCAGGCGTCGCCCGGCCCGCCGGCGAAGACGTTGCCGCCGTAGCGCAGCGCCGCGGCGATCACCGCCGGCACGCCGCGGGCGCGGGCCCAGGCCGCCACCGCGAACTTGGTCGGCGGATCGTCGCTGCCGTCGACGATCGCCGCGACCGGCCCGAGGTCGGCGGGCAGATCCGGAAACCGCGCCACCACCGCGCGCGCCCCGGCGCTGGCGCGCCTCGCCAGCACCTCCGCCTTGGGCCGCCCCAGGTCGGCCATCGTGAACTGCGCCTGGCGGTGCAGGTTCGACAGCTCGACGACGTCGTCGTCGACCACCACGACCGGCCGCCCCGCCGCCGCCACCGCCAGGGCGATCGGGCCGCCGAGCCCGCCGGCTCCGACGACCACGACCGCGGCCATCAGTTGCCCACGTCCGTCCGGCCGCACGCCTTGCACACGCCGGCGGCGTCGAGCAGCCCGGTGCAGGCGCCGTCCGGGCACAGCCGGCGGTCATCGCTGTCGTCGTCGGCCGGCGCGCGCACCGCCGGCGCCGGCGGCACCACCCGCACCACCGCCCGCCGCCCGCACAGCTTGCAGGCCCCGTCGGCGCCCAGCACGCCGGTGCACGCGCCGTCGGGGCACAGCTGGCGCTCGGCGTCGACCGCCGGCGGGCCGAGGTCGCCGGTGGGCGCGGGGTCGGCGGTCACCATGCCACGGCGCCGTTCGTCGCCCCAGAACGGCGCCGCCCGCCCGCACACCTTGCAGGTGCCGTCGGCGCCGATCACGCCGGTGCAGGCGCCGTCGGGACAGAGGGCGCGCTCGGTCCAGTCCTCGGTCACGACCGGCTACCCGGGCCGCCGTCGCGCAGGACCTCGAACAGCTGGGCGGCGGTGAAGAACGTCAGCTCGAAGTCGCCGATCCGGACCGCGGCGCCGGTCGTCACCTCGCGCTCGCGGCGCGGCTCGAGCGCGGCGCCCTCGAGGGCGCTGCCGTTGCGCGAGCCGGCGTCGGCCATCAACCACTTGTCGGCGCGCTGCCGGAAGTACGCGTGGAACCGCGACACCGTCACGTCGCGCAGCACGACGTCGTTGTTGGGCGTGCGGCCGATCGTGATCATGTCGGCGAACGACGCCCCCGGCTTCTTGATCAGCGGGTAGACCTCGATCGCGCGCGGGCCGCGGCGCTGGCCCAGCACCGGGGCCACCATCGTCTCGACCTCGTCGTCGCCGCCGCGCCCCGAGTCGGTGTCGCCGTCGATGTCGCCGGCCCGACGCCGGACCAGCGCGGCGGGGGCCGCCGAGGCCAGGAACGCGCTCCGCCCCAGGAGGGCGAGCTGCAGGTAGCGCTCCGACTGATCCACGGTCAAAGAAGTAGCACGACCGCGGTGAGCGCGGCCTGCTCCCATCGTGCACAATCGCGGGCATGAACCGCGTGACCTGGTCGCTCGTGGCGCTCGCCGGCGCCTGCGGGGGCTCGCCGACGCCGCGCCCGGCCCGCCTCGATCCCGCCACCGCCGCCAGCCTCACCGCCCGCCTCGCCGGCGGCCACGATCGCTTCTGCCCGGGCGGCGCCGCCCCCCAGCTCGACGTCGCGGTCGCGACCACCGCCGGCAAGGTGCTCGACAGCTGGACCCAGGGCGAGCACCGCGACGGCAAGCTGCCGTTCTCGACCTTCGAGTACACCACCACCTGGGGCCAGATCGACGGCGACGGCTTCGTCCGGCTTCCGGACGATTCGCTGGCGGCGATCGATCGCACCGTGACGATCGTGGTGCGGGTCGTCGAGCGCCCCGATCTCGCGGCCACGGTCACGCTGACGCCGGATTTCGGCTGCGGCGGCCAGCTCGGCGCGGCCGGCGCCATCGGGGGCTGGGGGCGCAGCGGGGCCATCGGCGATCGCGGCGCCGACGGCCGCCCCGACGACGGCAGCCGCCCGGCCGAGGCCGGCCAGCGCGGCGGCCACGGCGGCGACGGCTCCCCGGGCGGCCCCGGCAGCCCCGGGCCCGCGGTGGCGGCCAGCCTGGGCTACCTCGATCTCGGCGGCGGCCGGCGGCTGGCGATCTTGCGGGTCAGCGCCGGCGGCGGCGTCGACACCGCGGTGTTCGATCCGGCCGGCGCGCGCTGGGGCGTGGTGGCGTTCGGCGGGGCGGGCGGCGCGGGCGGGCCCGGCGGCGCGGGCGGCGACGGTGGCCGCGGCGGCCGCGGCCGCGCCCCATCGAGCTCGACCAGCTCCAGCGGCTCGGGCTCCGGCTCCGGCGGCTCCAGCGACCCGGGCACCGACGGCGCGGCCGGGGGCGATGGCGGCGACGGCGGCGACGGCGGCGACGGTGGCGACGGCGGCCCTGGCGGCGCGATCACGCTCACCTACGACGCGCGCTTCCCCGAGCTCGCCACGCTGGTGGTGCTCGACACCCGCGGCGGGGTGGCCGGCGAGGCCGGCTACGCCGGCAGCGCGGGGCAGGGCGGGCCGGGCGGCGAGGGCGCCCGCACTGGCCGCGACGGCCGCGCCGGCTCGTCGGGCTACGCCGGCCACGCCGGTCGCGAGGGCGCGCCTGGAGCCCCGGCCACGGTCAGCCCGGGCGACGTCCACGGCGCGTTCGCCGACCTCGCCGATCACGGCCTCCGCCTCGCAGATTGACTCGCGGCGAGGGCCTACGCCTCGCCCGGCGCTCGCGGCGCTCGCTACGCCGGGGTGCCGCCGGCGCCGGCGTCGTCGCCGCCCGCCGCGGGCGCGCGCCGCCGGTTCGCGATGATCGACGCCACCACGCCGGTCCCGATGAACCCGGCGATGATCGCCAGCGACACCAGGTTGGGCACGTGCAGGTGGTCGTGGGCGATCATCTTGGCGCCGATGAACACCAGCAGGCCGGCCAGCGCGTACTTCAGGTAGTCGAACTGCGCCATCGCGCCGGCCAGCATGAAGTACAGCGAGCGCAGGCCGAGGATGGCCATGATGTTCGACGTGATGATCACGAACGACTCCTGGCTCACCGCCAGCACCGCCGGGATCGAGTCGAGCGCGAAGACGATGTCGGTCAACTCGACCACCACCACGGTGACCGCGAGGATGGTCAGCGCGCGCCGGCCGTGGCTGTCGCGGACCATGAACTTGCCGCCGTGGTCGCCGTCCACCACCCGCACGAACCGGCGCAGCGTGCGCACGGCGAAGCTGTTCTCGGCGCCGTCCTCCTCGTCGTCCTCGCCCTTGAGCAGGCCGAGCCCTGAGTAGATGAGGTAGGCGCCGAAGAAGTAAAAGATCCAGGTGAACTGCTTGGTCAGCCAGACGCCGCCGCCCAGCATGGCCACGCGGAACACGACCGCGCCGATGATCCCCCAGAACAGCACGCGGTGCTGGTACTTGCCGGGGATCTTGAACGAGCGAAAGATCAGCGAGATGACGAAGATGTTGTCGACCGACAGCGCCTCCTCGAGGAGGTAGGCCGACACGTACGTCACCGCGGCGTCGCCGCCGGACATCTTGGGGTTGGCCCCCAGCCAGTGGTTGTCGTAGATGAGGTAGACCACGCCGGTGAAGGCCATGCCGAGCGAGACCCAGACGATGGTCTTCTTGAGCGCGGACTTGAAGCTGAGCTCGGTCGACTGCCGCGACCCGATACCCAGATCGATCGCCAGGCAGATGGCGACGAACACGAAGAAGCCGATCCAGAACCAATACATGCGAGGTGGTTCGCGGCGACCGCGAGCCGGAAGGATGCCCGGGCCACGCCAGCGAGGCAAGGCGACCCAGCGAGTTTCCCCGCGCGCGATCGCGCCAAACGCTACCGGACCGACTGGGCCACCCACGCCAGGTACGCGGCGTGGCCGCCGGCGACCGGCAGCACGATCGCCTCGGGCACCTGGTACGGGTGCAGCTCACGCAGCCGCGCCACCAGCGCGTCGACCCGATCGCGCCGGGTCTTGATGATGGCGAGCTGCTCGCGGTCGTCGGCGACCGCGCCCTCCCAGCGGTAGATCGAGCGCACGCCGGGCACCAGGTTGACGCACGCCGCGACGCCGTCGTCGACCAGCGCGCGGGCGATCGCGACGGCGCGCTCGTCGTCGGGCAGGGTCGACAGCACCACCGCGATCGAATCGGGTTCGCTCATGCGGCGCTGTTAACACGAAGCGTCACGGCCCGCTTCCCGCCGCTGCCGAACGTCAGTAATGTGCGCGCATGCTGGTGGTCCAGAAGTACGGCGGCACCTCGGTCGGCACCATCGAGCGCATCACCGCCGTCGCCCAGCGCTGCGTCGCGACCCAGCGCGCCGGCCACCAGGTGGCCGTGGTGGTGTCGGCGATGTCGGGCGAGACCAACCGCCTGCTCAAGCTGGCCGGCCAGATCCAGGACGATCCCAACGACCGCGAGGTCGACGTGATCGTCTCGACCGGCGAGCAGGTCTCGGTCGGCCTGGTCGCGCTGGCGATCCGCAAGCTCGGCGGCAAGGCCCGGTCGTTCCTCGGCCACCAGGTCAAGATCCAGACCGACAGCGCGTTCTCGCGGGCCCGGATCGTCTCGATCGACGCCGACCCGCTGCGCGCGGCCTTCGCCGCCGGTGAGATCGCGGTGATCGCCGGGTTCCAGGGCGTCGACGAGGACGGCAGCATCACGACGCTCGGGCGCGGCGGCTCGGACACCACCGGCGTGGCGATCGCCGCCGCGCTGGCCGCCGACGTCTGCGAGATCTACACCGACGTCGACGGCGTCTACACCACCGACCCCAACCTGGTGCCGTCGGCGCGCAAGATCGAGCGCATCAGCTACGAGGAGATGCTGGAGCTGGCGTCGCTGGGCGCCAAGGTGCTGCAGATCCGCTCGGTCGAGCTGGGCATGAAGTACGGCGTGCCGATCCACGTGCGGTCGAGCTTTTCCGATGTCGAGGGCACCTGGGTGGTGCCCGAGGAGCGCGAGATGGAACACGTCGTCGTATCGGGAGTCACCGTGGCCCGGGACGAGGCCAAGATCACCGTCGGCGATCTGCCGGATCAGGCCGGCGTCGCCGCGCGGCTGTTCGCGCCGCTGGCCGACAGCGGCGTGGTGGTCGACATGATCATCCAGAACACCGCCTGGGACGGCACCACCGACCTCACCTTCACGGTGCCGGCCGGCGACCGCAAGCGCGCGATCGAGATCCTGCGCACCCAGGTCGCCGACCTGGTCGGCGCCGGCGGCGAGAAGATCGCGACCGACGACGAGATCTGCAAGGTGTCGGTGGTCGGCGTCGGCATGCGCAGCCACGCCGGGGTCGCCAAGCGGATGTTCCAGCTGCTGGCCGCCGAGAACATCAACATCCAGCTCATCTCGACCAGCGAGATCAAGATCTCGGTGGTGGTCGCGAAGAAGTACGCCGAGCTGGCGCTGCGCACGCTGCACGACGGCTTCGGGCTCGATCGCCCGCCGTCCGAGCGCGCGGCGCTGTAGCGGCCGGCGCGGCGGTCCGGATCAAGGCGCGCACGCGGCCGGCGCGGCCTCCGGCGCGGGCTCGGGGCCGGTGTCGACGGTGCGACGCGCGCCGGCGCGGCCCTCGGCGTCGACGTCGACGACCTCCCAGCGGCCGGGGCCGGCGAGCAGCGCCACGCGGGTGCCGGTGGCGTCGGCCAGCGCGCCGACCAGGGCGACGCCCCGGGTCTCGCTCAACGGCCGCGGCGCGGTGCCGGCCGCGATCATCACGCGGGCGCAGGTCGCCTCGGCAGCGTCGGCGGCCTCCGGAACGGTCTCGACCACGCTGACCGCACCCAGCGTCGGCGTGCCCGCGATCGTATCGAGGGTCCAGCGCCGGGTGCAGCCGTCGCACGGCGGCGGCAGTCGCGCGTCCCACGCCGCCGGCAGGTCCGCGGCGTCGGCAGCTGGCTCGGCGGGCCGCGCGGGCGGCGGCTCGGCGGGCGGCGGCGCGTCGACGGCCATCGGCTCGCCCTCGCTGGTCTGCCGGGTCGGCGTCAGCACCCGGCACGCGGTGGGATCGGTGCCAACCAGCGACGCCCACGCGGTCGCCGCGGCGGCGGCGCCGTCGCAGCCGTCGAGCCGCGCGGTCAGCACGACGCCGTCGTCGAGCGGGTCGGCGCGGTAGCCGGCGATCCGCGCCTGACACGCCGGCTGATCGGCGCGCAGCAGCCACAGCGACGCGGGCAGGGGGCCCAGGCCGAGCCGGGCGATGACGTAGCCGGGCACGTCGCCCGGCGCTGGCGTGTCGGGGGTCGCGGCGCTGCGCCACGCCAGGTCGACCCGGTAGCCGTCGTCGTCGAGCGTCGCCGGCGCCACCGCCAGCGCCGGCGGGCACGCGGTCGGCGGCTGCACCGGCACCGCCGGGCCGCCGCACGCCGCGATCACCGCCGCGATCACCGCGCGCGCCGCGCGCCCGGTCACGACGGCGGCCGCAGCACCATCGCCGGCGCCCCCGGATCCGGCTCGAGGTCTGGCAACAGCTCGGCCAGCTCGCGCGCGACCATGCGCGCGCGGTGCCGGACGAAGTCGACCGGGTACGCGTCGGCGAAGAACACCACCAGCGCCGCGCGGTGCCAGAACGACAGCGCGAACACGTCGCCGTCGACCAGCTCGCCGTGGCTCGAGCCGCGCCGCGCGGCCGCGGCCTCGAGCCGCCGCACCAGCAGCGGCAGCCGCGCGTGCTCGTGCGCGTCGGGCTCGCTCGACGCCGCCACCAGCTTGTCGCGCACGCTGACCAGCGCGGTGCGCGCGCCGTGGAGCTCGGCCAGCGCGCCCAGGTAGGCGCGCACGCGATCGCGGATGCGCACCGGGCCCGCCGACGCCACCGACACCGCGACCCACGGCGCCTGGCTGGCCCGGACCAGGTCGCGCAGATCGCGGACCGCTTCCTCGAGCGCGCGGTCGACCTCGTCCGAGGCGCGGCCGATCGCGCCGAGCTCGACCTCGAGCCGGGCGCCGCTGCCCAGCGGCAGCGTGCGCACGCCGCCCACGCCGAGCGGCGGCGGCCCCCCGCCGGCGGGGACGATCGACACCCGGCGCGCGCCCAGCGCCGCCAGCAGCTCCTCGAGCCGGGCCCGGACCAGCTCGATCACGCGGCCTCGCGCGGGAGCCACACGCTGGTGGTCATCGTCGCCGGCTCGGGGAACAGCAGGTAGTTCACGACGCCCGGCGCGCCGGCGTAGCGCGCCGACCACGCGCTGCCGTCGAAGCCCGGCGGCGGCGCCATCAGCTCGCCCATGTCGAGGTGGCGGCGGCCGTAGGCCGGCAGCGTCGCCACGACCTTCTGGAACCGGGCCAGCAGGCTCGGCGAGTACACCCCCGACAGCGACCGCTCGCGCACCAGCGCCCCGTCGGCGTCGACGTCGACGTCGACCGCGATCTCCTGGACGCCGGCCAGCGGCGCCTGGGCCGCCAGCGCCACCCGCAGGTAGCGCTCGCTGATCGTCGCGGCGGGGGCCCACTCGTCGGGCAGCGCCAGCTCGCCGTCGCGGATCTGCACCGCGCACGGCGGCCGGCCCAGGCACAGCACATAGACGAAGGCCGCCCCGCCGTCGATCGGCGGGCGCACGAAGGTGGCGGTGCGCAGCACGTCGGCCAGCTCGTCGGCCAGCGCCGCGGCGTCGGCCAGGAGCGGCGCTGGGTCGCCGGGCCCCGGCGCGCGCCAGCGGCGCTCGGGGTACAGCGCGGCGAGCGTCTCGTCGATCGCGGCGAACATGTCGCCCTTGCGATCGTCGCAGCCGGACTTGCCCTGGCAGTTGGTGCAGCCGCTCACCGACGTACCTTACCCCGGCGCGCCCCGCGCCGCGATTGAAGGCGATCGGCGATCGCGGTACTGTCGGGGCGTGGGTACAGGGTCGCTCGCCGAGAGCGAGACCGTTCGAGATCTCGAGGCCACGATGGCGAGGTTCAAGGGGCCGCCGCTGCCCGCGTTCGGGCTGGCGATCGGCTACGACACCGCCGGGCTGCGGGCGGCGTTCATGGCGTTGTGCAAGCGCTATCACCCGGCCAAGTACGCCCGCTTCTCGCCGCCGACCGTGCGGCTGGCCAACGAGGTGTTCCTGCTGATCCGCCGGGCCCACGACGACCTGGCACGGACCCTGGGCGCCGCCTCGCCGCGACCGGGCACCCCGAGCAACGGCGTGCCGATCACCGCCGCGCCGCGTCGCGCCGCGACGCCGCCCACCGGCGTGCCGGTCGCTCCTCGCCCGGTCACGGTGACCGCGCAGACCAACGCGGCCGCGCCGGGCGCGAGCGCCCCGCGCCCCGTCGCCCAGCCGCCGCGGCCCAGCCCGGCGCCGCTGCGACCGACCGCGACCGTGCCGGCGCCCGCCGCGCCGCCGCCGGCCCGCGGGACCGCCGCGGCCCCGCCGCGGCCTGGCGCTCCGATCGCGCCCGCGTCGTCGGCCGCGACCACGCGCACCTCGGTGGCGCCGCCGCCGGCCGCCGATCGGGGCCCGTCGCTCAACCCCAAGCTCGGGCCACCGCCGGCGACCGACCCGCGCTTCGAGCGCGCCCTCGAGCACCTGCGCGAGCGCCGCTGGGCCGAGGCCCGGCCGCTCTTGAGCGAGCTGTCCGCCGGGTCGCCGACGGACGTGCGCTACCGCGCCTACCTCCATTACCTGCGCGGCTGGGAGGCGTTCGAGCTGGGCAAGGACGGCGAGGCCCGCGCCGAGTGGCGGCGCGCGCTGGCGTGCGACCCCGGCCTGGGCATGGCGCAGTGGGCGCTGCAGAAGACCGGCCTGGGCTGAGCGACCAGCCTCCAACACCGATTGGCGCCGTCGCCGGGTTCGTGATGCAATGAGGACCGCATGGGGCGCATGATCGGGATCGACCTGGGCACGACCAACTCGTGCGTCGCCGTGCTCGAGGGCGGCGAGCCCCAGGTCATCCACAACCAGGAGGGCGGGCGGACGACGCCGTCGATGGTGTCGTGGAACGCCGACGGCGACGTCGTCGTCGGCGCCGCGTCGAAGCGGCAGATGGTCACCAATCCGTCGCGGACCGTCTTCGGCGTCAAGCGGCTGATCGGCCGCAAGGTCGCCGACCCCGAGATCCAGCGGCTGACCCGCACGCTGCCGTACGCGATCACCGCGGCCAAGAACGGTGACGCGTGGGTGTCGATCGACGGCCGCGCCCACTCGGCGCAGGAGATCTCGGCCCACGTCGTCGCCAAGATGAGGCGGGTCGCCGAGGACTACCTGGGCGAGCAGGTCACCGAGGCGGTGATCACCGTGCCGGCGTACTTCGACGACGTCCAGCGCCAGGCCACCAAGGACGCCGGCGCGATCGCCGGCCTGCAGGTGCGGGCGATCCTCAACGAGCCGACGGCGGCGGCGCTGGCCTACGGCGTCCAGCACCAGCACGATCAGCGGGTCGCGGTGTTCGATCTCGGCGGCGGCACCTTCGACATCTCGATCCTGACCATCGAGAACGGCGTCTTCGAGGTGCTCGCGACCTCGGGCGACACCGCGCTGGGCGGCGACGACTTCGACCGCGCGATCATCGAGCTCCTCGCCGACGGGTTCCAGGCCGAGAGCGGCGTCGATCCGCGCGGCGACGCGGTGTCGCTGCAGCGGCTCAAGGAGGCCGCCGAGCAGGCCAAGATCGAGCTGTCGTCGACGATGACCACCGACGTCAACCTGCCGTTCCTGGCGATCGGCAAGGCCGGGCCGGTGCACCTGACCAGGTCCTTGTCGCGCGGCGAGGTCGAGCGGGCCTGCCGCGATCTCCTGGCCCGGCTGGCCGCGCCGTGCGCCAAGGCGCTGGAGCTGGCGCGCTGCACCGCCGCCGACATCGATCAGGTGCTGCTGGTAGGCGGCATGTCGCGCATGCCGGCGGTGCAGGAGGCGGTGCTGGAGATCTTCGGCAAGCCCGCGCACAAGGGCGTCAACCCCGACGAGAGCGTCGCGGTCGGCGCGGCGATCCACTCGGCGGTGATCGGCGGCGAGCTGCAGGAGGTGGTGCTGCTCGACGTCACGCCGCACGATCTCGGCGTGAAGGTGGCCGGCGACAAGATGTCGGTGATCATCCCGGCCAACACCAGCATCCCGACCCGCGAGAAGAAGGTGTTCGCGACCACCGAGGACAACCAGAGCTTCGTCGCGGTCGAGGTGTACCAGGGGCCGCACGCCCAGGCGTCGCGCAACCGCCGGCTGGGCCGCTTCGTGCTCGGCGATCTGCGGGTGGCCCCGCGCGGCGCGACCCGGGTCGAGGTCAGCTTCACGATGGACGCCGACGGCATCATCCACGTCGAGGCCGTCGAGGTCGCGACCGGCAAGCTCACGTCGGTGACCATCGAGGCCGCCAGCGGCCTGTCGAACGACGAGATCAAGCGGCTCGCCGCCGGCATGCGCTAGCGCCCGGCGGTTTTCCGGCCGGCGGGTTCGCGCCGCCGCCGCGGCTCTGGCACCGTCGAGGCATGTTCCAGCTCGACGAGTCCAGCCGCATGGTCGAGAAGATGGTCCGCGGGTGGTGCGAGGCCAAGCTGGCGCCGCGGCTGCCGGCGCTCGAGGCCGGCACCGAGATGCCGTGGGCGCTGATGCGCGAGCTCGCGACGACGTTCGGCGTCGGGGCGCTGGCCGAGGCCGCGGCCAAGAAGCGGATCGCCAAGCTGCGGGCCGGCGAGGGCGGCGATCGCGAGGGCGGCACGTTCGGCGGCGATCCGATGATGATGGCGGTGTTCGTCAAGGAGCTGTCGCGGGTCTCGCCGGGCTTCGCGATGGGCTGGGGCGTCTCGGTCGGGCTGGCCGGCGGCGCGATCGTCGGCAAGGGCACCCCCGAGCAGATCGAGCGCTGGGGCGTGCCGCTGGTCACCACCAAGCAGATCGGCTCGTGGTGCCTGACCGAGCCGGGCGCCGGCTCGGACGCGTTCGGCTCGATGACCACCACCGCGACCCCGACCGACGCCGGCTACCGGCTGCGCGGCACCAAGACCTTCATCACCAACGGCCCCGGCGCCGACGTCTTCGTCGTGTACGCGCGGATCGATCGCGGCGAGCCGCGCGAGCAGCAGGGCCTGGCGACCTTCATCCTCGATCGCGGCATGGCCGGGCTGACCACCGGGACGCCGTTCAAGAAGATGGGCATGCGCGACTCGCCGACCTGCGAGGTGTTCCTGGACGACGTCGAGGTCGGCCCGGAGCGGCTGCTGGGCGGCGCCGAGCGCGGCCGGGCCGGGCGATCCGACACCAAGGACAGCCTCGGCACCGAGCGCTCGGGCATCCCGGCGATGGCGTGGGGCATCCTCGAGCGCTGCTACGACCAGTCGGTGGCCTACGTCCGGGAGCGGCGGCAGTTCGGCAAGCCGATCGGCGCGTTCCAGGCGGTGCAGCTCAAGATCGCCGACCTGTACCTCAAGCTCAAGACGGTCGAGAACTGCGTCTACCGGCTGGCCTGGATGCAGAAGGCCAAGGTCAGCGACCCGGCGTACGTCAACGCCACGAAGGCGTTGTGCAGCCAACTCGCGGTCGACGGCGCGCTGACCGCGATCCAGCTCCACGGCGGCTACGGCTACATGGAGGAGTACCACCTCGAGAAGCTGGCCCGCGATTCGAAGCTGCTCGAGCTCGGCGCTGGCACCACGGACATCAACCTGATGTCGGCGGCCCGGACGTTGATCGGCCAGGAAGCGCTGACGCGCGAGGGGTGATCGGCCCTGGACGGATCTTCCACGTGGAAGTGCGCGAGCGGTGATGCGCGAGCGGTGATGCGCGAGCGGTGAGCGGACCCGGCCGCATCTCCCACGTGGAAGCATGGCTCCAGGAACGAGTCATAAATCCAGGCACTTGGTGCCGGGAGCGACTTCAATTTCGTGACGAATCACGTCGCAGAATCGATCTTATGTCAACTTTGCACTGACCGCAGTATGGACACTTGGCCGGTTGGTCGCGCTGCCGGCAAGATCGGTCGCCACCCGCTTGGCCGGCCGCGGCAATCCGCCAACTGCCTGACGATGCACGGTTCGGATCCACGCGGCACGGCGTTGGAGGTTCGGCATCGCGGTTGCTGTAGCGACTCCCCATGAACGCAACCGCCGAGCTGCTGCGTATGGCCTCGCTGGATCTGCCGCCGGTCTCGACCGAGGTGGCGACCACCCTGCCGGTCCGCGCCGAGGTCGCGTTCGAGGTGTTCGCCGACGCCGGTGAGACGCCGCGCTGGCTGTCGGTCGTGCAGTCCGCCCGGGTGCTGTCGCGGACCCCGGATGGCCGCCCGCTCCAGGTCTCCTTCCACGCCAACTTCGAGCGCGCCACGCTGGGCTACCGGGTCACCTACGACTACCGGCCGGCCGAGCTGACGGTCCGCTGGTCGACCGATGACGGCAGCGCCATCCGGGTCGATGGCGAGGCGCGCTTCGCCCCGCTGTCTCCCCGCGCCTGCCTGATGACCTACCGGCTGGCCCTGGAGCTGCCGGTCAGCCGTGCGCAGATCGAGCGCCACTACGACGGCCACGCCGCCTCGGCCGTGGTCGGCGACTTCCGCGAGCACCTGCGCCGCTACATCTGACACCGGCGGCTGCACCGGCATGAGGCGCGGCGGCGCCGGGCTTGGTATCGTGGGGCCGTGGCCCACGCCTCCGCTGCCGATGAACCGACGCTCGGCCTGGTCGAGCTCGAGGCCGCGTTCGATCGCGCGCTGGGCACGATGTGGATGGCGTTCCAGCCGATCGTGGTGGCGTCCAACCACCAGCGCTTCGGCTACGAGGCGCTGATGCGGTCGCGGGACCCGCAGCTGCCCCACGTCGGCGCCCTGCTCGACGCCGCCGAGCGCCTCGAGCGCACCGCGCTGCTCGGCCGCGCGGTCCGGGCCCAGGTCGCGTCGACGTTCACCGCCGCGCCGGTCGAGCGCGGCCTGGTGTTCGTCAACCTCCACCTGCGCGACCTGTTCGATCCGACGCTGTCGTCGCCGTTCGCGCCGCTCACCCGGCTGGCCCGGCGGGTCGTCCTGGAGATCACGGAGCGCACCTCGCTCGATGGCGTCGATCGCCTCGGCGATCGGGTCGCCGAGCTGCGCGAGATCGGCTACGGCATCGCGGTCGACGACCTCGGCGGCGGCTTCAACCGGATGAACCACCTGACGCCGCTCGACACCGACTTCGTGAAGCTCGACATGTCGCTGGTGCGCGACGTCGACTCGCACCCGGTCAAGCAACGGCTGGTGTCGTCGGTGGTCGGCGTGTGCAAGGACTCCGGCGTGAGGGTCATCGGCGAAGGCGTCGAGACCGCCGCCGAGGCACGGACGCTCGCCGAGCTCGGCTGCGACTACCTGCAGGGCTACCTCATCGCCAAGCCCGCCGCGCCGTTCGTCGACCCGCTGTAGCGTTCCGACCGCGCTCGCCCGCGGGCGGGCGCGACGATATCCGGCCGCCGCGGCCCCCGCCCGGACGCCGCGGTGTACAGTCGCGCCACTGGCGGGGCGGACCGTCGCGCCGTCGCAACTCGAAGGAGCGTCCCATGGAAGCGTTTGGCCCCATGATGGCCCTCGGCTCGACAGCCTTGGCCGCCGTCCCGATGTTCGTCGTGCTCGGGTACCTGTTCGTCCTCATCGATCGCCGTGAGGACCGCCCGAGCAAGGACGACAAGCAGATCGGCTCCAAGCTGGTCGTCTGGAACCTGACGCTCGCCGGCGCGGTGCTGGCGCTGGTCGGCGTGTTCCTGTTGCTCAAGTTCATCCTCGGCGGCTTCAAGGGCGGCGGCGCGGCGGTCAAGGACGCGCTGGTGCCCCTGCTGTCGGGCGGCGTCACCGCCGCGGCGTTCGCGCTCGGCGTCCTGCCGCGCACCAACAACACCGCGCAGCCCCAGATCGAGCGCTTCGCGATGGGCACGCTCGCGTTCGGCGCCGGCCTGGTGCTGATCGGCGCGTTCTACATGCTGGTCGACGCCGCGCTGCACGGCTTCAGCTGGCCGAGCGTCTCGCAGGCCCTCGCCGGGATCGTGGTCTCGGGCGGCGCCGCCGGCTTCGCGCTGATGCGCCACGGCCAGCTCTCGGGCTGGACCTCGGCGCCGCGCCCGGCCGCCCCGATGGCGCCGCCGGCCGGCGGTGGCTACCCTGGTGGCTATCCGCAGCAAGGCGGCGGCTATCCTCCCCAAGGCGGCGGCTATCCTCCGCAAGGCGGCGGTTATCCTCCCCAAGGCGGCGGTGGCTATCCTCCCCAGGGTGGCGGCTATCCTCCGCAAGGCGGCGGTGGCTATCCTCCCCAGGGTGGCTACGGTCGCTGAGACCGGTCACTGACTGACCCCAGGGCGCGCTCCGGCGCGCCCTTCGCGCTTTCGGTGCACCAACTCGGAGCCGGAGATCCGGAACCCGCGCCCCGAGCCCTCGCTACAGCGTCTTCAGATCGAACGCGTACAGCACGCCGCGGTTCGACATCACGTACAGGTCGCGATCGTCGACCACCACCGGATCCGCCGACACGCCGTCGCCGGGGTCGAAGTACTGCAGCACGCTGCCGGTGCGCTTGTCGGCGATGTAGAGGCCGGCGTCGGTCAGCGCGTAGATGAGCAGATCGCCCGCCACCTGCGGCGTGGCCGGCTCGCCGGCGCCCTTGGTGCCGTGCCGCCACAGCACGTTGCCCTCGTGGTCGAGCGCGAAGATGCCGAGGTCGGCTGCCGCGACGTAGACCCGTTCGCCGTCGACCGCGAGGCCGCCGACCGCGCCGCTGCCGCCGTCGCCCCGCGCCGAGGCCGAGGCCACCAGCGGGGTCCGCCAGCGCACCAGGCCGGTGGCCTGGTCGAGCGCCCACACGCCACCCGAGGACGACGTCACGTACAGCGAGTTGCCGTCGAGCACCGGCGTCGCATCGACGTCGACGAACTTCTCGGCGTCGGCGGTCAGCGTGGTCAGCCACGCGACCGAGCCGGTCTGGGCGCGCAGCGCCACCAGCGTGCCGTTGGCGAAGCCGGTGAACACCAGCCCGTCCGCGGCGGCGACGCCGGCGTGGCCGCGCAGCGTGTACTCCTCGGGGGTCTCGGCCTTGTACTGCCAGCGGAACGCGCCGGTCACGGCGTCGAGCGCGATGACCTGGTCGGCCTCGTTGGAGAACACCACGACCACGTCGGGGACCTTGGCGTCCGGCGCCCGGACGTCGAGCACCACCGGCGGCCGCAGGATCGCGCCGCGGCTGGCGTACCGCCACAGCACCTCGCCGGTGTCCTGGCTGACCGCCAGCAGCTCGCCGTCGTCGGTGCCGACGAACAGCCGGTCGCCGGCGATCGTCGGCCGG
This sequence comes from Myxococcales bacterium, assembly GCA_016707895.1. Taxonomy (GTDB): domain Bacteria; phylum Myxococcota_A; class Polyangia; order Haliangiales; family Haliangiaceae; genus UBA2376. The sequence continues at coordinate 277,717 of JADJGV010000015.1, forward strand.
GCGTTGATCGCGCCCAGCTGCCGGCTCCAGCGCACCCGCCCGTCGAGCGCGCGCACCGAGACGAACCGCCCGCCGGCCGAGCCGGTGAAGACGTTCTCGGCCCAGGTCGCGACGCCGCCGAACTCCTGCGGGCTGCTCTCGCTCGAGCGATCGCTGGTGACCAGCGACCACCGCACCCGCAGCGCCGCGGCGCGGCCGTCGTCGTCGGCGACGTGGGCCGACGGCCGCATCGCCGAGCACGCCCCGCCCGCCACCAGCGCGGCCGCCACCCCGAGGCGATCGAGGCGGATCACGGCGCGACGATCTCGGGCGCCGCGGGCGCCTTCGGCTCGGGGATCGGCGCGCCGAGCGCCGCGAGCTGGTTCTCGATGTCCTGCTTGAGCGCGGTCTCGGGCACCAGCTCGAGCGCGCGGGTCAGCGGCGCGGCGGCCTCGGCCGGCTTGCCCATGCCGGTCAGCACCCGCGCCTCGTGGTACAGCGCGTAGTCGCGGCGCAGGCCCTTGTCGTCGGGCTGCACCGCGCGGAACGCGTTGAGCGCCTGCTCGAGGAGCGCCTGCTTGGCGGCCGGGTCGGTGGCCGCGGCGGCCTGGGTCTCGAGCACGACGCCCACGCCCTCGCGGGCCAGCACCGCGTCGTCGCCGTCGCCGGCGCCGAGCTTCTTGAACGCGGCCAGCGCGGCGTCGAGCTTGCCGGCGGCCAGGAGCTGGTTGGCCTCGAACAGCGCGGCGGCGCCGCGGGCCTGCCCGGCCTTGGCCAGCGCCGCCACCGTCGCCTCGGCGCGCTCGCCGTAGGTCTTGTACGACGGCTCGGTGTCCTCGGGCTTGGGCTCGGCGACGATCGGGCGATCGCCCAGCTCGAGGCCCTTCACCAGCGCGGTGGTCGCCTTCTCTTCCTTCGAGCGCTGGTACCAGCGCCACGTATAGAAGGCGGCGATGATGACGACCAGCGCCCCCGCCGCCGCGGCGATCTTCTTCACGTGCGGCAACAGCCGATCGACGATCGAATCGCCGCCGATGTGGACCGGGGTGACGGTGGGACCAAGGGAAGGATCAGGAGCGTCGTCGTCTTTGCGGGCCACGGGAGGTTCCTCGTCGAAACGAGCCGGGGGTGTAGCACCCGGTTCGTCGCGGCGTCAATTCAGGCGGTTCGACCCAGCACGCCGCGGCCGGGTTGCCTCCCGGGGGCCTTTCGCGTAACCGTCTTCGCATGCGCCGGCTCGCGATCGCGCCGTTCGGGCTGGCCGTCGCCCTGGCGATCCCGGGGGCGGCGACGGCCGGCGAAGGCGAGCGCGCGGTGTCGGTGGCCGCCGGCTACGCGACCTACGCCACGCCCGACGACGAGATGATGACCACGCTGACCCCGACCGCGGGCGCCACGGCCAGCGTCGGCTACGAGCGCGCGCTGGGCGACGAGGTGTCGTGGCGCGCCGACCTGCACGTCGCCGGCTACCTGGGCGGCGGCGCGGCCGGCACGGCCCTGGGCACGGTCGGGCTGGTCTATCGGATCGACGTGCTGAAGTACGTCCCCTACGTCGACGTCGGGATCGGCGCCCTGGCCCGCGCCGGCGGCCCCTTCGAGTTGGGCATCGAGCCGGCGCTGCGCATCGGCGGTGGGGTCGACATCCTGCAGAGCCGGGCCCGCTCCTGGGGCGTGGTCGCGACGCTCACGTCGTTTGCGAGCACGACCACCACCTTCAGCGCCGGCCTACGCTCGACCTGGCGCTGGGGCTACTTCTAGGCGCCCGAGGCCGGGCACCGGTTCGACCAGGGCCGCTTCGGGAGCCCTTGACCCCTCCTCGCTGGGCGTCTATGGTCCCGCGCCAGTAGGAAGTCTCGTGGACTGGCTGGATATCTCGCCCGCTGCTCTCGCCCCGCCTGTCGCGGCTGCGAGCGAGCGTGAGCGCGACGTCAGCCCCGCCGCCCTGGGCGATCGACCTGCCGATCGCTCCCGTCACCTCGTCCGCCCTCGCGCCCAAGGTCGCGCCGGCGCCCCTCCACACCACGCGGGCCCGCGCCCGGTGGCTCGACGCGATCGTGGCGTCGTGGAAGCGGGGCCGGTCCGACGCATGGCAGGTAACCGCGCCTGGCCGGACCTCGCTCTCCTGGAACCGCACCCATGTCGAACCCGTCCGTCACTGCTGGCCCCGATACCGCGGCCCCTGATCCCGCTCTCCTAGCCAGCCTCGTCCCGGCCGACGCCGAGGCGGCGCCCGAGGCGCCCGCCGAGGCCACCTTCGCCGATCTCGGCCTCCCCCGCGAGGTCCAGGCCGCGCTCGACGACATGGGTTACTTCCGGCCGACCCCGGTGCAGGCCGCGGTCTACGCGCCGGTGGTGGCGGGCAAGGACCTGCTGGTGCAGTCGCGCACCGGCACCGGCAAGACCACCGCGTTCGGTCTGCCGATCATCAGCTCGGTCGACGCCACCGACAAGGTGCCGCAGGCGATCGTGCTGACCCCGACCCGCGAGCTGGCGCTGCAGGTGTGCCGCGAGCTGGCGTCGCTGGGCAAGCACAAGGGCCTGTCGATCGTCCCGATCTACGGCGGCGCGCCGATCGGCAAGCAGATCGATCAGCTGCGCGCTGGCGTGCACATCGTCGTCGGCACCCCGGCCGCGTGCTCGACCACATCGGCCGCAAGACGATGTCGCTCAAGCAGATCCGGTTCTTCGTGCTCGACGAGTGCGACGAGATGCTGTCGATGGGCTTCCTCGAGGACATCGAGCGCATCGCCTCGCACATCCCGAAGAGCCGGCAGTCGCTGCTGTTCTCGGCGACGATGCCCGACGAGGTCAAGCGCTACGCCAAGCGCCACATGAAGACCCCGGAGCGGGTGGCGCTGTCGAGCGGCAACATCTCGGTGGAGGAGATCCACCACGCGTATTACATCGTCAGCGGCATCGCCCGCGCCCGCGACCTGCTGCGGGTGCTGGTCGCCGAGCAGCCGGACAGCGCGATCATCTTCTGCAACACCCGCGACGAGACCGGCATGGTCGCCCGGTTCCTGCAGAAGCAGGGCCTCGACGCCGAGCCGCTGTCGAGCGACCTGTCGCAGTCGGATCGCGAGCGCGTGATGAAGCGCATGCGCGACAAGAACCTCAAGTTCCTGGTCGCCACCGACGTCGCCGCCCGCGGCATCGACATCACCGAGCTGTCGCACGTCATCAACTTCAGCTTCCCCGACTCGGCCGAGGTCTACGTCCACCGCACCGGCCGCACCGGCCGCGCCGGCAAGAAGGGCACCGCGCTGTCGCTGATCGGCCCGCGCGAGCTGTCGTCGTTCTGGTACCTGCGCGTGCTGTACAAGATCCAGCCCGAGGAGCGCGACCTCCCGCCGATGTCGGTGCTCGAGGGCGTGCTCAAGACCCCGCTGCCGCGCGTCGGTGCGCCGCCGCCGGCCGACCCGCTGAACACCGTGCGCACCTGGGTGTCGGGCGAGCCCAGCGAGGACCACATCGCGCTGGTCCGCCGGCTCCTGGCCGAGCCCGATGGCGAGGGCGTCATCGCGCTGCTCATCGGCACCCGCCTCGACGAGGAGCGCAAGGCCAAGGCCGCCGCCAAGGCCGCCGCCGAGGCCGCCCGCCTCGAGCGCGAGGCCCGCGCCCGCGAGGAGCGCGGCGACGACGATCGCTTCGGCGATCGGCCGCGCTTCGGCGGCCGTGACCGCGACGACCGCGGCCCGCGCTTCGGCGGCCGCGATCGCGAGGATCGCCCGCGCTTCGGTGGCCGCGACCGCGACGACCGCCCGCGCTTCGGCGGCCGCGATCGCGACCGCAACGACCGCCCGCGCTTCGGCGGCCGCGGCGACGGCGAGGACGCCGCGCCCGCCGCCGAGGTGGTGGCCGCGCCGCCGGTGGTGGTGCTCGACGAGACCCGCGACGAGCGCGGCGATCGCCCCGAGCGTGAGGACCGCCCGGCCCGCCGGTTCGATCGCGACGACCGCGGCCCGCGCCGCTTCGATCGCGACGACCGCGGCGAGCGTCGCTTCGATCGCGACGACCGCCCGGCGCGCGACGAGCGCCCCGCCGGCGAGGACCGTCCGGCCCGCGACGAGCGCCCGGCCCGCGACGAGCGCCCGGCCCGCGACGAGCGTCCGGCCCGCGACGAGCGTCCGGCCCGTGAGGATCGCGCCCCGCGCGAGGATCGCGCGCCGCGCGAGGATCGCGTCGCCCGCGACGAGCGTCCGGCCCGTGAGGACCGCGCGCCGCGTGAGGATCGCGCCCCGCGCGAGGACCGCGCTGCCCGCGACGAGCGCCCGGCCCGCGACGAGCGTCCGGCTCGCGACGAGCGCGCGCCGCGAGAGGATCGCGTGGCTCGCGAGGATCGCCCCGCGCGCGAGGATCGCGCCCCGCGCGAGGACCGCGCTGCCCGCGACGAGCGCCCGGCCCGCGACGAGCGCCCGGCCCGCGACGAGCGCCCGGCCCGCGACGAGCGCCCGGCCCGCGACGAGCGTCCGGCCCGCGACGAGCGCCCGGCCCGCGACGAGCGCCCGGCCCGCGACGACCGCCCGGCCCGCGACGACCGCCCGGCCCGCGACGAGCGTCCGGCCCGCGACGAGCGTCCGGCTCGCGACGAGCGTCCGGCCCGCGACGAGCGCCCGGCCCGCGACGACCGCCCGGCCCGCGAGGACCGCCACAAGAAGAACGGCGCCAGCTCCACCGCGCCGGTGGATCAGCGCGACTTCTGGGAGACCTGGGCCGACGAGAAGTCGACCCGCGCGGTCGAGGCCAAGCCCGAGCCGCGGGCCGAGCGGGCCGAGCCCGTCGAGGCCCCGGCCGAGGAGCGTCCGGCCAAGGCCGAGCGTCACCCGCGCAAGCACGACGACGAGCGTCCGGCCAAGGCCGAGCGTCACCCGCGCAAGCACGACGACGAGCGCCCGGCCAAGGCCGAGCGCCACCCGCGCAAGCACGACGACGAGCGCCCGGCCAAGAAGGACGCGCCGGCGCCGGCCGCCGCGGCGGCTGCCGCCGACCCCGGCAGCCAGGTGCGCATCCACGTGAACCTGGGCAAGAAGCACGGCCTCGCCGCCGACGACATCCGCAAGCTGCTCGGCGACGCCGCGGGCATCCCGGCCAGCTCGCTGGGCTCGGTCGCGATGCGCGACACCTACTGCCACGTGCGGGTGCCGGCCACCGTCGCCGATCAGATCATCGCCACGGTGAGCGGCCAGACCCACGGCGACACCGCGATCAAGGTCGAGCTCGCGCACGCCTGATCGGTCCGAGATCCTCCGACGGGGCCGCGTCTATCCGGACCGGCCCCGTCGCCGTTTTCGGCCCGCGCGATCAGCGGCGCGCGATCAGCGGCGCGCGATCAGCGGCGCGCGATCGGCGGTGCTATCGTCCGCCGCGATGAGGGCCTCCGTCTCGATCGCTCGTGGGTGGCTCGCGCTCGGCGCGCTGGTGGCGATGATCGCCTGCAAGGATCGCGGCGCCAAGCCCGCGGCGCAACCGCCGCCCGCGGTCGTCGACGCCGGCGCGCCGCGCATCCCGAAGCCCACCGAGCCCGACCCCGACTGGGAGCGGCGCCGCGACGAACTCTTGCGCCGCGGCGATCCAGCGCGGATGCCGATCGGCGCCCCCGACGCCGGCGCGCCGGTCGCCAACCCGGCCGATCTGATCAAGGTCGTCGACAAGGACCACCTGAAGGTCGGCAGCGTGCTGATCGACCTGGGCGCCGGCGCGCTCGAGATCCCGGTGACGCTGTCGGCGACCAACGCGCCGCTCGAGTACTTGCTGGTCGCCCGCGGCGGGAAGGCCTACGAGGCCGCGTTCGTCGCCGACGTCAGCGCGGTCGAGCTGCGGCTGGCGCTGACGCTGCTCGGCTTCGACGGCCCGATCCCCGACGGCGCCAACGCGGTGCCGGCGGCGAGCGCGGCCGACGCGCTGGTCGCGACCTACCGCACCAGCGGCCGCGAGCACCCGGTGGCCGAGCTGTTCGCGCTGCAGGCGACCGGCAAGCCGCCGGCGCCGCTGCCGTTCCAGGCCATCGGTTTCGGGGCGGCCGATCGCGACGTCGCCCTGACGACCCGCGAGCTGATCACGCTGGTGGCCCGCGACCGCGTGGCGCCGCTGCGGCTCGCGGAGGACGCCGGCAACCCGTACACCGGCCAGGGCGTCGTCACCAACACCGGCAAGCTCCCGACCGCCAGCACCGATCTGGCGCTGGTGCTGCGCCGGATGCCGAGCGGGCCAGCGCCCCGTCGCCCGAGCCCCGGCAAGTAGCGGCCGCCCCTGCCCCGCACCTTCACTCTCTGGAGCCGTGATGAACCCGTCCCGCATCCTCGATCTGGCCAGCGCGTTCTGGAGCTCGGCCGCGCTCTTGTCGGCGGTCGAGCTCGGCCTGTTCGCCCACCTCGACGCCGGCGCCACCGCCGCCGAGGTCGCCGCCGCCGCCGCGCTGCCCGAGCGCTCGACCGCGATGCTGCTCGACGCGGTGACCGCGCTCGGGCTGTGCAGCAAGGACGGCGACCGCTACCGCGCCACGCCCGAGGCCGCGACCTTCCTGGTCGCGGGCCGGCCCGGCTCGCTGGCCGGCGCGCTCGGCTACAACGCCCGGCTGTTCCCGGCCTGGGCCCGTCTGGCCGACGCGGTGCGCACCGACACGCCGATCGTCGGCACCGCGACGTACACCGGCGACGATCCGGCCCGGACCCGCGCCTTCGTCGAGGGCATGCACCAGCGCGCCCTGGGCATGGCCCGCGGGCTGCTCGACGCGATCGACCTCACCGGTCGCCGCCACCTGGTCGACGTCGCCGGCGGCCCCGGCACCCTCGCGGTGCTGCTGGCGCAGCGCCACCCGGGCTTGCAGGCGACGGTGCTCGAGCTGCCCGGCATCGCCGCGGTCGGGCGCGAGCTGGTGGCCCAGCAGGGCATGGCCGCGCGGGTCAGCCACCGCGACGCCGACGTGCTGGTCGACGACCTGGGCGCCGGCTACGACGCCGCGCTGGTGTCGGGGCTCTTGCACCGCGAGCCGGCCGCGGCGTGCCAGGCGCTGCTGGGCCGGCTGGCCGCCGCCCTCGAGCCCGGCGCGGTGGTGTACCTGGTCGACGTGATGCGCGATGCGTCGGGCGTCGGCCCGCCGTTCGCCGCGCTGTTCGCGCTGAACATGCTGCTCACCAGCGAGCGCGGCGGGTGCCACGCCGACGTCGACCACGCCGCCTGGCTCGAGGCCACCGGGTTCACGCAGGTGTCGATCCACCGGCCGACGCCGCCGATGGTCCACACCGTCGTCCGCGCGATCCGCGCCTGAGCGCGCGGCGGCGGCCAGCCCTCCCCGCGCGCCGCCTACGGCGTCGCCGGCGCGGTCGGCTCGGGCGGCGCGCCGCCGCCGGACTCGCTGATGATCACGAACTCGACGCGGCGGTTCTGCGACCGCGCCTGCTCGTCGTGGCCGTCGACCATCGGCCGGCTGAAGCCGTAGCCCTTGGCCTCGAGGCGGGCGCCGTCGATGCCCTTCTTGATGAGGTACTTGCGCACCGCCTCGGAGCGCTTCTGCGACAGCTCCTCGTTCCACGTGGCGTCGCCCTGATCGTCGGTGTGCCCCTCGACCCGGACCCGCAGCGTGTCGTTGGCCTTGAGCACCTCGACCACGGCGTCGAGGATCGGGAAGCTGCGCGACTTGATGCGGGCGCGGTTGAGGTCGAAGAACACCCGCTGGTTGATCACGATCGCGCTGCCGCTGACCACCGCGATCGGCCGGTCGTCGGGGCAGCCGTCCTCGTCGGCGTTGCCGTTGACGGTCTCCGCCTCGTTGGGGCACTTGTCGTTGCCGTCGAGCAGCCCGTCGCCGTCGTTGTCGACATCGGGGCAGCCGTCGTCGTCCTGGAAGCCATCCACATCCTCGAGCTCGGCCGGGCACTGGTCGCTGGCGTCGGGCACGCCGTCGCCGTCGTTGTCGTTGTCCGGGCAGCCGTCGTCGTCCTGGAAGCCGTCGACGTCCTCGGCCTGGTCCGGGCACTTGTCGTCGGCGTCGGCCAGGCCGTCCTTGTCGTTGTCGGCCTCGGGGCAGCCGTCGACGTCGTCGAAGCCGTCCTTGTCCTCGGCCTCGAGCGGGCAGCCGTCGTCGGCGTCGGCGACGCCGTCGCCGTCGTTGTCGGCCTCGGGGCAGCCGTCGGTGTCCTCGAAGCCGTCGACGTCCTCGGGCTCGCGCGGGCAGCGATCGTCCTCGTCGTGGATGCCGTCGCGATCGGTGTCGACGAACAGCGGCGGCTTGACCCGGTTGACCCACTGCACGCCGGCCAGCACGCGGAACGGCGCGGCGCCGTAGCCGGCGGTCAGCGCGGTGCCGACGCCGACGTCGAGCGCCACCTTGTCGGTGACGAAGTACCGGCTCGAGGCCAGCGCCTCGATCGGGAACTCCTCGCTGCCCAGGTCGGTGGCGATGTCGATCATCGCCATCGGATCGGCGGCGGGGGTCATCAACCCGAGCCGGCCGTACAGCGCCAGCCCCGCGGTCCACCGCCCCGGCGTGAGCTGATACTCCCCGGCGGCCGACCAGGTCAGCTCGTCGTCGACGTACAGGTTGGCGATCCGCGCCGGATCCTGGCGGTAGCGGTAGCCGAACGACGCGCCGGCCGCGAGCTTGCCGTGGCGCCAGTCGAACAGCAGCCGCGGGTCGGCGATCCACCCGGCGTCGCCGATGAAGTTCTCGCCGCCGGTCGGGATCGTGAACGACAGGTCGCCGGCCAGCGCCAGGTCGCCGCCGCGCCACAGCTGGTAACGGCCACCGATGCGCGGGTCGCCCACGCCGGCCGAGCGCAGCGCCTCCTGCCCCATCGCCGGCGCGAAGTCCGACGACTGGTGCAGCACCAACGGCAGCGCGAAGCGCAGGTCGAACTTGCCGAAACCGTACAGCGCCGTGAGATCGGCGCGCAGCCGGGTGCCGATCAGATCGCCCCCGACCTGACAGCCGGGCGCGGTCGAGCCGGCGTCGCGCACGCAGATGTCGAGCGGCGGGCCGCCGACGTGGAACACCAGCCCGGCCATGTACGCGCCGCGCGCCGCGGTGCGGGCGCCGTCGGTCATGCCGATGCTGTCGGGATCGGCCGAGGCCGCGAACTGCTCGGGGTCGAAGCTCGGGGTGTACTCGAGCGACACCTCGGGCGTGGGCTGGGCCCACGCGCCGGCCGCGCCGATCACCAGCGCCAGCCCAGCCGCGACGGCCCCGAAGACGGAGCGGGACGTGCTCATGCGGCCTCCATTCCTAGCGCCCGATCGAAGTCGACCTCGAGCAGCATGTACGAGCACGCCGGGCAGATCAGCCAGCCCGGCACCGGGAACCGCCGCGCCGCGCGCAGCGCGTGGATCGCCTGCTGCAGCTGGATGAACAGCGCCGGCGGGATGCCGTCACCCGGTCCATAGACCGTCCCCTCGACCGGCCACAGCGGCGAGTACAGGGGCACGACGCCGCGATCGAGCAGGAACGCCGCCCCCTCGGTGGCGCTGGCCAGGAACGCGGCCGGCGACATCTGCGGCCCCGGCGCGCGCAGCTCGAGCCCGGCGACGAACGCCGAGCCGACGTTGCCGCGGCCGAACACCTCGACCGCGCCGAGCAGGCCGTCGATCCACCGCTGGCGGCCGACGTGGCGCGCCTTGCCCGGACAGCACGCCTCGAAGGTGGCCGCGTCCCAGGTCTCGAGGTTGTAGCAGGCGCTGTCGGCGCCCGCGTCGCGGTAGCGCTGCGAGCCGGCCGGGTCCACCGCCCCCGAGCCGATCGTGACCCGCAGCCGATCGCCGACCCCGCGGCGCACGGCGGCGAGCACCGGCAAGAACCGCTCGACCTCATCGGCCGGGTCGAGCACCGAGCCGCCGGTGATGTAGACGTGGCCGCAGGTCGGATCGGCGGCGGCCACCGCCATCACCTCCTCGATCCGCGTCAGCGCCAGCGGCTCGAGGGTCAGCTTGCCCTGCTCCTGGCCCAGCGTGAGCGAGCGGCGATCGAACCGGCCGTAGGCGCAGAACGAGCACCGCTCGGGCGCCGGGCCGTGCGGGCCCTTCACGGTGAAGTACTCGCAACCCGGCGCGAGGTTGACCACCAGCATGTCGCCGAGCTGCTCGGCGCCGGCGGCGAACGGCGTGAGCCCGTCGCTGGTGCGGAAGTCCTGCCAGCCGTGGCGGCGCACGAACTGCACCGTGCACAGCTCGCGCGGCGCCGCGGCGACGCTCCACAGCGCGTAGCGGCCGTCCGCGTCGCGGCGCACCTCCATCGTCGCGTGCTCGTCGAGCCGCAGCCGCGCCACCGCCTGGCCGCCCAGGTCGAACAGGTACGGCACGGGGATGGTCTCGACCAGCCCGCTCGCGGCCTTGCGCCGGTGCGGGTAGAAGTTGGGCGTGGCCCCGTCCTCGACGGCGCGGGCCAGCGCGTCGGTGAAGCGGATCCCCGAGAACATCAGCTCGGTCTTCCAGAGCAGGATCTCGGGCAGGTCGGGGAACTGGGAGCGGAGGGCCAGGTCCATGGCCGACCTACCGCCGACGCCGGCGCAGGAGCCCGAGCAGCCCCAGGCCGACCAGGCCGAGCCCGGCGCCCGGGCCCGACGTCTGGCAGCCGCCGCCGTTGACCACGACCTCGGGGTCGTCGATCGGCGCGTCGACGATGAACGTGTTGTCCGCCGAGTAGGCGCTCATCGCGCCGGCGCGGTCGACCGCGCGGGCGTGCCAGGTGTACGTGCCGCCGTTCTGCAGGTCGCCGGCCATCGAGGTCACCGTGCCGCTCACGCCGGCGACGGTCGCGACGACGGTGCCGGCCGCGTCCTTCACCTCGACCTCGTAGGTGATCGGGTCGTCCTCGGGATCGGTCGACGGGGCCCACGAGTAGACCGGGTTGACGGTCGTCGCCCCCATGTTGTCCGACGGGTTGTTGAGCGTCGGCACGCTCGGCGCGCCGTTGGTCTCCGACACCAGGAAGCAGGCGGTGTTGTAGCCGCTGGTGGCCTGGCCGTCGTCGGACCGCGCCCGCCAGCAGTAGGTGGTGTCCTCGGTCAGATCGGCGGCCAGCGCGAACGCGGTGTTGACCGCGCCCTGCGGCTGCACGTCGGCGCCGCTGTCGATGATCGTCGCGAACGTGTCGTCGGTCGCCAGCTCCCAGTCGTAGACCAGCGGATCGAGATCCGAGTCGTCGGCGTTGAGGATGACCAGCTCGGGGCGGACGTTGGCCATCGTGGTGCCGTTCTGCGGCGACACCAGCGCCGGCGGCTCGGGCACGGCGTTCATCGTGGTCACGAAGAACTGGCCGGTCGAGCTCCAGTCGCCCGACAGCGCGTCGGGGTCGGTGGCCCGCACGCGCCAGTAGTACGTGTGGTCCTCCATCAGGTCGGTCGACACCGTCCAGGTGGTGGTGGTCGCGCCGGCCGCGACGCCGGCCTGCGACGCCACCAGGTTCGACAGCGCCGGGTCGCGGTAGACCTCGAACGTGTAGGTCAGCACGTCCTCGTCCGGGTCGGTGGCGTTGTCGACCGTGAGGTCCGGGCGGAGCGCGTTGACCTGGCTGCCGAACGACGGCGTGTTGATGCGCGGCACGCCCGGCGCCTCGTTGACGGTGTTGACGAAGAAGTCGCAGGCCGGGGCCGAGTACGGCCCGTAGGTGAACTGGTCCTTGGCCCGGACGCGCCAGTAGTAGCGGGTGTTCTCGAGCAGGTTGACCGGCACCGCCCACGAGGTCGTGGCGCCGCTGCCCTGGGCGATCGTCGCGTCCTCGGCGACCAGGATGGTCAGGCCGACGTCGCTGTACAGCTGGAAGTCGTAGATCAGCGCGGCGCCCTGCGGGTCGACGGCGTTGTTGGCCACGAGCGTGGTCTGCAGGCTGGCGATCTCGCCGCCGCAGATGGGGGCCGCCGCGGTCGGCGTGTTGGGCCCGTCGTAGACGTTGGGATCGGTGACGTTGGTGAACTCCTGGAGGTTGTTCATGCCGTCGCCGTCGGGATCGCCGAACTGGTCCTGCGAGGTGATGTCGCCGAAGTTCGAGATCTCCCAGGAGTCGGGCAGCCCGTCGCCATCGCTGTCGACGAAGTTGACCGCGATCGTGTAGTTCTGGCAGGTCTGGCCGCCGTCGTCGTCGGTGACGCACAGCCGCACCGGCGCGGCGGCGCCGATGGCCTGGGCGAAGTTCGGCGTCCAGTCGAGCGTGCAGCCGGTGAGCGCCGAGCCCGCCGGCGCGACCGGCGCCGTGCAGGTGTGGGTGTCGGCCGTGCCGGGATCGGTGAAGGTCAGCGCGTAGCTGTAGGCCTGGCCCTCGGTCGCGGTGGTCGGGGCCGTCGACGTGATCGTGGGCGCGACGTTGGTGACGGTGCCGTTGACGGTGTCGGTGCCGACGCCGCCGTCGTCGTCGGTGACCGTCGCGGTGACCGTGAACACGCCGTTGTCGCGTAGGCGTGGCTGGTGGCCTGCGTGTTGGCGCTGGTGTTGTCAGCCAAGTTCCACGCGAAGGTCCGGGTGTCGGCGGTGCCGGGGTCGGTGAAGGTCATCGCCAACGCCAGCGCGGTGCCCTCCTTGACCGTCAAGTCGGCGCCGGCGTTGGCGACCGGCGCGACGTTGGTGATGGTGACGGCGAGCGTGTCGACCGGGACGCCGCCGATCCAGGTCGAGGTCAGGGTCGCGCTGAAGTTGCCGTTGTCGGGGAACGCGTAGCTCACGTTCTGGCCCGGGCGGGTGTCGCCGTTGTCGAAGTCCCAGGTGTAGACCGGGTTGCCGGTGCCGGGGTCGCTGGCCGCGCCGTTGAAGGCGATGACGGTGCCCTCCGGCGCGGTGGTCAGGTTCGAGGTGCCGATCGCCAGCGGCGGGATGGCGTCGGGCGACAGCACCAGGATCGCCCACGGCGCGCAGCCAGACGCCGCCTGAGCTGTCGCTGTTGGTGCCCAGGGCGGCCGCGAGGTCCAGTTCCACGAGCCGTTGGCGGCCTGGTTGTTGATGAGGTAGCGCGAGAACAGGCGGTACCAGTTGTTGTTGCCGAAGGTCACCACCTCGGGTTCGACCGCGCGAGCGGCGTCCTGCCAGTGCAGCATGCCGTAGTGGTTGCCGCGGCCGTCGACGCGGCCGAAGTTGCCGCCCTCGACGAAGCCCATGTTCCAGCTGTTCTGGCCGGTCGACCGGGTTGAACGCGCCGTTGATGATGAAGTGCAGGCTGGTGTTGTAACGGCGCGGAGCTGGCCCGGGTGATGCCGCGGGGCTGGGGAAGGCGACCCGGGTGTCGGCGGCGTCGAACTGGTTGGCGCCGACCCAGCCCAGCGCCAGCACGTGGCCGGCCGACAGCGTGAAGTCGCACACGGTGCCGAGGTTGGTGTAGCTGCCGCCGGTGATACCGGCGCCGCAGCCGTTCGAGTTGCTCTGGATGTACTGCGCCAGGCGGGCCTTGACGAGGTTGGGGACGATCACGCCCTGGCCGCGGGCGAACTCGTCGGCGTGCCACAGGCCGGTGATGCCCCACAGGCTGGTCGACAGGTCGTCGGCGTTGGTGTTGGGCGTGTAGTACCAGGAGCCGACCACCCCGGCCTCGTTCTGCGCCCACACCAGGCCGTCGACCATCTGCTGCAGGACGTGCTCGAAGCGCCGGCCGAGGATGCGGTTGGCGTCGCCGACCTGGGCGACGAAGCCGCCGAGGTGCGCGACCGAGAACGCCGACACCGCGTGGCCCATCGGGTGATGGTCTGCTCGCCGGCGTTGTAGCCGATCCAGATGCCGATGCCGTCGTCGGTGCCGTAGATCGGCTCCTGCTGGACCTCGGGGTAGAAGCCGGTCAGGTTGGACTCCGACGCGGCGTCGACGCCGACGATCGTGGCCTGGAGCAAGAGGCCGTTGACCACGCGCATCGCGTCCTCGGCGTACGGGTCGTTGGCCCAGCGCGCGGCGTTGTCGGCGGCGTCGGGCAACGCGCCGATGTACGCCGGGGGGAACGCGGCGTAGTGGCCGTTGAGCGACAGCGACCACAGGAAGCCGGAGGTCGCGGCGTTGCGGATGGTGTTGTCGGCCTGGCTGATGTAGCCGGTGGCCTGCGCGCCGGTCAGCGCGTCCTCCTCGTTGCCGCTGCGGGTCAACTGGTTGTGCAGGTACCAGAGCGCGTCGTCGACGGCGACCGAGCGCATCACCTGCAGCTGGCGATCGGTGGCGGCGTTGGGGTCGAGCGGGACGTCGGCGAAGACCCGCACCGGGTAGGTGCCGGTCACGACCTGGGCGTTGGAGGTGACGCGGACCGTGGCCTGAAAGGTCGTCGTCGTGGCCTGGCTGGGATAGGTGAACGTCGTCGAGAGATCGTAGCGGTTGGAGCGGGTGGCCGAGAAGTCGTAGACCCCGTTGCCGTCGAAGTCCCACTCGACCACGTAGGTGCCGTTGCCGCCCCGGGCGATCGCCTTGAAGGTCGTCGCGTGGCCGTTGTAGGCCTGGTGCGGGATGGTGGGGTCGGCGGCGACCCACGGCACGGGCAACACGCGGAGGCTCTGCGCCTCCGCAGCGCGACTGCCCGCGGTGAGCGCGGCGACGACGACGACGACTGCGCAGATCAGACGATGCGACATGGACGACCCCAAGGTAGTGAACTCGCACCCCAGCGAGTTCAGCTGCGGCCATCGTCCCCGATGTGCGGTGGCGTTACAAGCGGCCTCTCCGGTAGCGATAGAGTAGCGAGCATCAGCAGAATGCTCAGGCCTGCCAGCCATGGCGCGGCTGGGTTCGGGCGCCGCTCCCCGGCCGCAGACCCACGGCTCGACGGAAATGCCGCCGGCGCGGCGCCGAGGCCGCGGTGCTCCAGGTCTGGCGCGACGTAGGCGGCGCTCACACCCGCGAGACCGATCCGGGCGCTCCCGGAGATCGGCACCTGCCCGGTCGCGCGCCCCGGCGGCGCGGGTGACAACACGAACGGCGCGGCGGCGTCGCTGGTGGTCGCCACCGCCAGCGCGGGCGTCGGCGCGTCGGCGTCGGCGCGCACCTCGACCTCCAGGCGGTCCTCGACGGGGCGGACCGAGATCACCGCGCCCGCCGGGCGGGCGACCGCGGCGTCGATCAGCGCCGCGGCCACCGCGGCGTCGACCCAGGCGCCGCCGCGATCGCTGGCCCACCCGACCACCCGACCGGCGCCGTGGGCGCGGACCGCGAGCAGCGGATCATCGCCCGCGTCCACCAGGATCATCGCGTCGGC
>JADJGV010000016.1 GCA_016707895.1 Myxococcales bacterium
GAAGCGTGAAGACGAGTCATCGGCGCTGCGAACGGCGCGCGGTGCCGACGTGGCGGAGGCTGATGATCTCGATGGCGATCGTCGCAGCGATCGAGACTCCGTCGCGATCCGGTGTCGACCTGGCTGAGTTCGCGGCGTTCCTCCGGGCGCAGCACGCGACCGTGCGCCGCCTCACGTGGCCGACCTGTATCTGGCGTGGGCCTGCGCGCGCGGCGCGCCGCCGCGGGCGCTCGCCGCCTTCACGACGCCTACGACGCGATGCTGGCGGACGACGCTGCAGCGCCTACGCCGTCGCCCACGACGAGCTGCTCCAGCAGATCTGGATCAAGCTGTTCGTCGCATTGCGGGATCGGCGTGCCGGGGCGGATCGCCCTGGACGCAGGGACTGGGCCGCTTCGCAGCCTGGCTCCGCACGTTCGCCGTGCGCATGGCGCTCGACGCGCGCAGGCGCGGCGCGCGCCATGACGATCCCGTCGACGAGCCGGTCGCCTCGACCCGCGCGGCCCCGCCGCGGCGCTTCGATCGGGCCGCCGCCACGGCGCCACGATCCGCGCGGTGATCGAGGCGTGCCTGGCGACGTTGCCGCAGCACCAGATCTGATGGTGTTCAAGCTGCACGTCATCGACGGCCCTCAGCGCCTGGATAGGTCGCGGCGCTGGTCAGGCGCCATCGCTCGTCGCTGCACCGCACCCGTCGAGCGCGGTGCGCGCCTTGCGCCTGGGGGCCGACGTGCCGCAGCGCCTCGCCGCCGGCTTCGCGGCCCCGTCGGCCGAGGTCGTGGAGCTGGTGGCGGAGTTCTGGAGCCAGCTGTCGCTGTCGGTGGCGCGGATGCTCGGCGACGACCCGCCGCCGGCGTGATGCCTGGGCACCGTCAGAAGGGGCCGGCGACCACGACCATCGCACCGGACTGGTTCGGCGCGACGCCGAGCTGGGGCGACGCGGTGGCGCGATCGCGCAGCGTGAAGCGCAGCCCGCCCGCGACCAGCAGCGCGGCGCCCGCGCCCCGCGACCATCGCGAGCGCCCACAGATCGGCGGGCGCGACGCTCCCGGTTACCTGACCAACTCGTCGAAGGTCGGGCCGAAGCACGGGTCACCGGCGCACTCCTGGCCGCGGGCCTGGACGTACAACACCGCGCCGGTGACCGCGGCGGCGACGCTCCGACGACCAGCACCTGACCGACGCGATCGTCGAAGAGCGGGAGGCGGGCGGGTGGCGGCGCGGTCACGTCCCGGGGGGCGTGGTGGCGGCGTGGCGCGCCGGTGGACAGGCCGTCCCGACAGCGCGCGATCTCGGTGCGCGCTCGCCGCGGCGTTCGGGCGGGGTGGGTCGCCAGGAAGCGATCGAAGTAGCCGGGACCGCCGCGGCGCAGTCCCCGCGCGCCACGTGGACCCGCCCGATCATAGAGCAGGTTCGGCCGCGGCGCTTCGGCCAAAGGCCGCCTCGAACTCGCGGGCTGGTGTCGAGATCGCCGGCGTCGAACGCCGCGTTGGCGCGCGCCTCGCGGGCGGACGGCTGGGCCGCCGCCGGGGCGGCGCCCGCGATGAGCGCGATGAGCGCCGCGAGCCCCGACGCCGCGACGGCGAGCGACGTCAATCGCATGGTGGATAGAGCCCGTCCGGGTCGCCGCAGTCGTGGGCCGGCTTGGCGGCGTTCGCGCGCCGTCAGCGTGGGGCGCCCTTGGCGGTGCCGGCGCGACCGCGTCGGTGGCGCTCGCCGTCGGGGGCGACGCGGGCGGCTCGAGCGTGGCGCTCGC
This sequence comes from Myxococcales bacterium, assembly GCA_016707895.1. Classification (GTDB taxonomy): domain Bacteria; phylum Myxococcota_A; class Polyangia; order Haliangiales; family Haliangiaceae; genus UBA2376. Next base: position 1,756 of record JADJGV010000016.1, read on the forward strand.
CGGCGATGGTCACGGCGCGGGTGGCGTCACCGCGGCGCCGGTCTCGTTGGCTAGCGCGCGCGCGGGGGCGTCGCGCGTCACGTAGCGCGTCGTGACGGCGAGCATGACGCCAGCCGCCAGCGCCGCCACCCCCCAGCGCCAGCGCCGTCGACGCGACGGCGGGGCGGAGATCGCGCCCGGGCGATGCACCGTCGGCGCCGTCGGGTGGGGCGCGACGCGTCGGGCGCGCCGCGGCGGTGGCGCAGTCGCCGCCCGCGGCCAACCAACCTCGAGCGCACCCTGCCACGACCCCCAGGGGCCGTCGGCCGGAGGCGTCGGCGTTGGCGCTGACGCCAGCCGCTCGCCCGTGCCGGTCGCGTCGGCCGCCGCGCGCAGCTCGGCCCACGGTTCGGGCGCGCTCCGAACACGTCCCGCATGAAGGCGCCCAGCGCGAGGGGCGATGGTGCGCCGCTCCTGCGCGGCGAGCTGCTCCAGATCGAGGATCGCTCGGCCGCCGTCGGGTATCGATCCTCGCGGCAGCGCGCGAGCTGCGCTGCGACGATCGCGTCGAGCGCGGCCGGCACCCGGGCGCCGCGCGCTGGGGCGCGGTGCCTCGCTCGCGAGGCCTCGATGATGCCGTGTGCTCGCTCTCGGCCTCGTACAGCCGCGTCATCGTCGCCAGCTCGAACAGCATGATGCCCAACGCGAACACGTCGCACCGGCGGTCGAAGGCTCGCCCCGCACTGCTCGGGCGCCATGTAGCCAAGCTTGCCGCGCACCACGCCGGAGCGGGTCTCGACCGACCGCGTGACCGCGCGGGCGATGCCGAAGTCGACCACCTTGACCGCGCCGTCGAAGCCGATCATGACGTTGGACGGCGAGACGTCGCGGTGCACGATCGCGAGCGGCACCTCGTCGGGGCTCCGTTTCTCGTGCGCGTAGTGCAACCCGGCCGCGGCGCCCGCCACGACGGTCAGGACGAGGTGCAGCGGCATCGTCCGTTGCTGCGCGACGCAGCGGCGAAACAGCGCGCGCGCCGACTCGCCGTGGATGTACTCCATCGTGAAGAAGTAGGAGTCGACCATCCTGCCGATGTCGAAGACCTGCGCGATGTTCGGATGGTGGAGCTGGGCGGCGAGGCGCGCCTCGTCCAGGAACATGGCCACGAACTCGGGATCGCGCGCGTGGTGCGCCACGATGCGCTTCAGCACGACGTGGCGTTCGAAGCCCGCCAGGCCCACGACCCGCGCGAAGTACAGCTCGGCCATGCCGCCGCTGGCGAGGGTACCCGAGCAGCTGGTAACGCGGCGCGCCGTCGTCGAGGTCGGAGCGTCCAGGCGCGGGCACCTATACAGCATCCGCGTCGAGTCGAAGTTGTCAAGGCGCGCCTTGTCCGCGACCACCGCGACTCCTATCCTCGGTGCTGCCGGCGATGCGCACCCTTCGAACGATGGTCCTCGTCGGTAATCTCGCCGCGATGGGGGGCTGCCTGCGGGAGCCGCGCCACGCCTGCGACGATGGCGATGACCTCGCGTGTCCGGGGCGATGCGTGCTTGGCGGCTGCGCGTTCGCCGATCCGAGCTGCGCGGCCGGGGTCCGCTGGAGGACGAAGCGCCCGAGGGCGGATCTGCGTGCCGGACCACTTCGGCCCGTTCGCGTACGCGCTCGCCAACGGCGGCGCGGCCGTCGACCTCGCGGGCATCACCGCCGCCGTGGAGCTGCCGGCCGGACGCGCCACCATCGACACCACGACCGGCGCGATCACGCGTGAGGGCGCGACGGTCCGCGGGCCGGGGCAGGGTGTCGTCGATGGCGTCAGCTTCACGATCGTCGCCAGCGGCGTGGCGGCCCTCGCCTCGCCGCGCTTCGTGGTCGCGGCCGGCGCCGACGTCCGGGTGATCGGTGACAACGCGCTCATCCTGATCGCCACCGACGAGGTCGACGTCGCGGGCACGATCGACCTCGGCGCGACGGCGCCACCGTTCGGCGGTCCCGGCGGCGGGCGCGGTGGCGTCGCCTCGCAGCCCGCGACCGGCTGTGGTCCTGGCTCGCAGCCGGTCGGGCCCGGCGGGGCAGCGGCGGCGCCAACGCCACCTGGGGCGGGGTCGGCGCGGTGACCGTGCTGCCCGGCGACCCGACCATGTGCGCCAGCCCCCTCGCCGAGCCGCTGGTCGGCGGCAGCGGTGGTGGCGCGGGCAACAACGGCCTCGCCGCGGGTGGTGGTGGCGGCGGCGCGCTCCAGATCTCGGCGGGCCGGGCGATCCGGATCCACGGGGTGATCGACGTCGGCGGTGGCGGCGGCGCGGGCACTGCGATGGGCGGCGGCGGCGGTGGTGCGGGCGGAACGATTCTCTTGCAAGCGCCGCTGGTCGAGCTGGCCGGCGCGCGCCTCGCGGCCAACGGTGGTGGCGGCGGCGGTGGCGGTGCGAGCGCGACGGCGGGCGCCGATGGCCCCGTTGGGACCGCCACCGCCAGCGGCGGTGCGAGCGGCGGCGGCGCCGGTTCGTCGAGCGGCACCAACGGCGGGAACGCGACCGACGCGACGCAGCTCGGCGGCGGGGGCGGCGGCGCCGGCGTGATCCGGATCGAGACGCTCGCGGGGACGCCGGTCGGCGAGCCCGCGTTCATCAGCCCGTGGCGACCGCTCGGCGCGGTGGACTCGCCGCCGACGTTCGGCCGCATCCTGCTGCGCTGAGCGGCGCGTGGCGCATCCGCCGCGCCGGCACGCGTAGTTCGCGTATCGCTCATACGCTTCGCACACCGCCGCCATGCGCGCGTCGATCGGACGTGCGATCGGGCGAGATGGCGATGCCGCCGCGCCGTCTTCTAGACATGGCGCCCCACGCACCGCTGCTCCCACCCGGGTCCGATCGCGGTCGCTGGCGTCGCGCGCACGCGGCGCCGCGGGTCTGGGTGCTGGCGATGCTCGGGGGCAGCGGCGTGCCTCACCGAGGGCGTCGAGCCCGCCCCGTGGCGGCGTCGCTGGTGGGTGGGCGGCCGCTGCTCGGGCTTGCCGACAAGTGCCTCGACGTCCGTGGGCGGGTCGCGGCGGACGGGGCGAGCCTGGTGATGTGGTCGTGTGGTGGCCAGGCGAGCCAGCGCTGGGCCCTGGTCGGCTCGACCATCCGCGGCCTGGGCGATCGCTGCGTCACGGTCGACCCCAGCGCGGCCGGGATCCGGTGGGGACAGGGGCGTCGCGTCGAGCTCCGCACCTGCACCGGCGCCGCGACCCAGCAGTGGACGGTCCGCGTCGACGGCACGATCGCCGGCTACGAGGGCAAGTGCCTCGACGTCGCCGGCGCCAGCACCGCCGATGACACGATCGCCGTGGTGTGGCCGTGCCTGGGCGGCGCGAACCAGCGCTGGCGCTTCGCGGCGGGGCGCGGGCCGTTCGGCACCCACGGCGGCTACGTCACCGCCGGGGTCCGCCAGCCGACAGGCGCTACGCCGGCCACGCTCGATCAGGTCACGCTCGCGTTCTACCGCCAGTGGAAGGCCGCGCACCTCGTGCCGGGCTGCGTCGCGGGACCTACCGTGTGAACAACGCCGCCAGCGGCCAGCCGATCCGTGTGTCGTCGGAGGGCCAGGGCTACGGGATGCTGGTCGCCGCGCTGATGGCCGGCGCCGACCCTGACGCCCAGCTGATCTTCGACGGTCTCTACCGATACGTGAGCAGCCGGCGTCGCGGCCCAGCCGTCGCTGATGGCGTGGGCGCAAGACGCGGCTTGCCACACCGCGCCCGGCGCGACCACCGCCACCGACGCCGATCTGGACATCGCGTACGCGCTCCTGCTGGCCGACCGTCAGTGGGGATCGGCCGGCGCGATCGACTACCGCGGCGCGGCGCTGCGCATGCTCGCCGCGATCCTCGCCACCGACGTCCACTCCCGCCGGGTCGTTGCTGATCGGTGGACCGTTGCCCGCGACCGACCGGCACTACGACGGCACGCGCACGTCCGACGTGATGCCGGGCCACCTCAAGGCGTTCGCGGCGGCCACCGGCAGCGCGCGGTGGATCGCGATCAGCGATCGCGCGTACGCGACGCTGAGCGCCCTGCAGGCGGGCTACGCGCCGGCGACCGGCCTGGTGCCCGACTTCGCCGTCGGCGCGAGCGGCGCCGCCCCGCGGCCACGCCGCCGGCGTGGCTCGAAGGCCCAACGACGGCCACTACAGCTGGAACGCGTGTCGGGTGCCGCTGCGGCTGGCGACTGACTACTTGCTCAGCGGCGACGCGCGCGCGCGGTCATCCAGCGCTTGAACGCCGGGATCCGCCGCGCGACGGCGGACGTGCCGGCGCGGTTGCGAACCGGCTACACGCTCGACGGCGTCGGCTACGGCGGCGGCGCGGTGATGGCGTTCCTGGCGCCGCTGGCGGTCGCCGCGATGATCGAGCCGGCGGTCGGCACCAACCAGCCGTGGCTCGACGCCGCGTGGGCCGCGGTCGTGCAGCAGCCGCCCACCGACTACTACAGCGACTCGCTCAAGCTGATGGCGATGCTCGTCGTCTCCGGCAACTGGTGGACGCCGTAGCGCGGGCCCCGGCCGCGTCGAACCCAGACCGCTCACCTCGGAGAAGTGCCATGACCGTCCTTCGCCTCGCTGTCGCCTTCACGCTCGTCGCGACCGGCTGTACGTCGCTCGATGATCCCGACGCCGACGGCGACGGCCCGGCGGCGGCGCTCACCGGGGCAGCCCGATCGTCGGCCTCGCCGGCAAGTGCCTCGACGTGCGCGGCCGCGCCTCGATCGACGGCGCCAGCGTCGTGATGTGGTCGTGCGGCGGCCAGGCGAGCCAGGCCTGGCTCGCCAGCGGCGCGACGATCCGTGGGCTCGGCGACCGCTGCCTGGCGGTCGACACCACCGCCGCGGGGGTGCGCTGGGTGCAAGGCCGCCGGGTGGAGCTGCGCGCGTGCACCGGCGCGGCCAACCAGCAGTGGACCGTCCGCGCCGACGGCGCCGTGGTGGGCTACGAGGGTAAGTGCCTCGACGTGGCGGGGAGCAGCACCGCCGACGACACGATCGTCGTCGTGTGGCCGTGCCTCGGCGGCGCCAACCAGCGGTGGCGCGTCACGCCGCCGCCGCCACCGCCACCGCCGCCGCCGCCGTCCGCGAGCGCCGAAGCGGGCAAGAGCCACTTCATCGCGTACCTGACCAGCGACTCGGCGATCACGCCGTTCGTCGCCAGCCCGACCGCCGCGCAGCAAGCGTGGATGCGCGCGCACTACTGGCGGATGTTCGCGTTCTCGCCGTACTTCGACAGCCGGCTCGCGTGGTCATCGCCGGCGTGGGTCTACAAGGACTCGTACGCGATCTACCCGACCGGTGACGCGGCCACCGCGGTGACGCTGGCCAACGCCGCGCAGTTCGTGCTGAAGGACCGCGCCGGCAACCGGCTGTTCATCCCGTACGCGTGCGGCGGCGGCACCTGCTCTCAGTACGCGGCCGACATCGGCAACCCGCAGTTCCGGGCGCTGTGGATCGCGCAGGCGCGGGCGGCGTTGCCCAGGGCTACCGCGGCCTCCACGTCGACGACGTGAACCTCGACTGGCGCATCTCCAACGGCGCCGGCGCGGCGGTGCTGCCGATCGATCCGCGCACCGGCGTCGAGATGACCTTGGCCAACTGGCGGCGCTATTTCGCGGAGTTCATGGAGCAGGTCCGGACCGCGTTCCCCGGCGTCGAGATCGTCCACAACTCGCTGTGGTGGGTGTCCGACGCCGATCCGTTCGTCGCCCGGCAGCTCGCGGCGGCCGACCTGATCAACATCGAGCGCGGCGTCAACGACAGCGGCATCACGCGCGGTGCGGGCCCGTTCGGCTTCGAGACGCTGCTGGCGTACGTCGATCGGCGCCACGCGGCGGGCACCGACGTCCTATCACTTCGCCTGCGGCACCACCCGCGCGCAGTGCGAGTACAACCTCGCGAGCTACTTCCTGACCAGCTCGGGCGGCGACGGCACGACGTGTCGCTACCAGGAGAGCCCGGGCGCGTGGTGGGCGGGCTACGACGTCGCTCTCGGCGAGCCGCTCGGCGCGCGGGTCAAGCTCGCCAGCGGCGTGATGCAGCGCGAGTACCGCGGCGGCGTCGCGCTGGTCAACCAACCGGGCAGCCCCAGCGTGACGGTCACGCTCGCGCGCCCCTACAGGACGACGACCGGCGCGCTGGTCAGCAGCGTCACGCTCGGGCCGGCGGCGGGCGCTGTCCTGGTGATCCCGTGACGTCGCGCGAGCCAGCGTTGCCATCAAGGAGCCCAACGATGCTGACGTCTTCGATGCGCCGCTCGTCGCCGATCTTGGCGTGCCTGCTCACCATCGCCTGCGCGAGCGCCTGCGCCGACCTCGACGAGGTGCCCGGCCGCGAGTCGTCATCCGACGACGTCCCCCTCGGTGAGGGGGCCGGCGCGCAGACGGCGACCAGCGTCCGGTTCGCCGCGATCGGCGACTACGGATTCGCCGGTGCCGCCGAGGCCGCCGTCGCGAACCTGGTCCGGAGCTGGAACCCGGACCACGTCATCACGCTCCCGGGACAACAACTACGAGGTCGGGAGCGCGACGACGATCGACGCCAACGTCGGCCAGTACTACCGGAGCTACATCTTCCCGTACACCGGCAGCTACGGCCCGGGCGCGACCACCAACCGCTTCTGGCCCGCGCTCGGAAACCACGACTGGGGAACGCCCGGCGCGACGCCCTACCTCAACTACTTCACGCTCCCGACCAACGGCGCGGGCGAGCGGTACTACCAGGTCGTGCAGGGGCCGGTGCACTTCTTCGTGCTCGACAGCGATCCGGCGGAGCCGCACGGCACGTCGAGCACGTCGATCCAGGCGCAGTGGCTGCGCGCCGCGCTGGCCGCGTCGACCGCCCCGTGGAAGATCGTCTACTTCCACCACGCGCCGTACTCGTCGGGGAACCACGGCAGCACGCTGGCGATGCGCTGGCCGTTCCAGGCCTGGGGCGCGCACGCGGTGCTCGCCGGCCACGATCACCACTACGAGCGCTTCAGCATCGACGGCATCCCATACTTCGTGAACGGCCTCGGCGGCCGCAGCTTGTACCCCGTGGGCGCCGCGCTGCCAGGCAGCCTGGTCCGGTACAACGGCGGGTACGGCGCGATGCTCGTCGACGCCAGCGCGACCGCGGTCTCGTTCCAGTTCATCACCACCAGCGGCGCGGTGATCGACGCGCTGACGCTGACCAAGGCGGCGACGACGTACTCGCTGAACGTCACGGCGGTGAACGGCGGGGTGGCGCGCAGCCCGAACCAGCCGGCCTACGCGGCCGGCGCCGCTGTCACCCTGACCGCGGCGCCGAGCGCGGGCTACCAGTTCATCGGCTGGTCGGGCGACGCGACCGGCACCACCAACCCCTCACGGTCACGATGACCGCGAGCAAGACCATCACGGCGAACTTCGCGGCGATCGGCGCGTCGCGGTACGTGAGCGACCTGGCGTGGGTGCCGGTGGCCAACGCGTGGGGCCCGGTGGAGAAGGACCGCAGCAACGGCGGGCAGCTGGCGGGCGACGGGCGGGTGCTGACGATCAACGGCGCGACGTACGCGAAGGGGCTCGGCGTCACGGCGCGGGCGGAGGTGACGGTGCCGCTGGGTGGGGCGTACCGGACGTTCACGAGCGACGTCGGGATCGATGACGAGGTCGGGCTGACCGGCAGCGCGGTGTTCGTGGTGGTGGTCGACGGGGTCGAGCGGTACCGCAGCGCGACCCTGACCGGCGCGAGCGCCAAGGTGGCGGTGGCGGTCGACATCACCGGCGCGCAGACGCTGAGGCTGATCGTCGAGCCGACGGCCGACGGCGGCTTCAACGACTACGCCGACTGGGCCGGCGCGATGGTGACCGCCAACGCCACGCCGCCGCCCGGTCCACGCTACGTGAGCGACCTGGCGTGGGTGCCGGTGGCCAACGCGTGGGGCCCGGTGGAGAAGGACCGCAGCAACGGCGGGCAGCTGGCGGGCGACGGGCGGGTGCTGACGATCAACGGCGCGACGTACGCGAAGGGGCTCGGCGTCACGGCGCGGGCGGAGGTGACGGTGCCGCTGGGTGGGGCGTACCGGACGTTCACGAGCGACGTCGGGATCGATGACGAGGTCGGGCTGACCGGCAGCGCGGTGTTCGTGGTGGTGGTCGACGGGGTCGAGCGGTACCGCAGCGCGACCCTGACCGGCGCGAGCGCCAAGGTGGCGGTGGCGGTCGACATCACCGGCGCGCAGACGCTGAGGCTGATCGTCGAACCGACGGCCGACGGCGGCTTCAACGACTACGCCGACTGGGCCGGCGCGAGGGTCACGCCGTGACCCTGCCGACCCGGTCGCTGGCCGGGTGGCGACCTTTGCCTCGCGGGGCCGGACCGCTGTTGAGCCCGGTGGAAGAGCCATTTAAGAGAACGATGTTCCTTTGTTTCTGTTCAGATATCTCTTTAAATTACAATTTATTACAGAGATTCATGAGTGAGGCCGTGCAATTTTCAGTTGACTAAAGAACGTCGTTCTCTTAATAAAAGACCATCGTTCTCTAATCTGAGCCCATGATCCAGTCCAGCCAACCCAGTCAGCCCAGCTCCGGCCGTTCGCCTGGTCACGCCGTCGGTTGCGCGGCGACCACGCGCGCGCCTGGTGCGCCGTGGCCCGTCGTGCATCTGGTGGGCTGCTGCATCGCGCTGGCCGCGTGCGCCGACCCGGGGCTTGGCGTCGCGGAAGACTCGATCGTGAACGGGCAGGTCGACCTCGCCGATCCGGGCGTCGTCGCCCTGACCTGGAACGGCCGGCACTTCTGCTCGGGCACGCTCATCAGCGGTCGGGTCGTGCTCACGGCCGCTCACTGTGTTCCTCCCAACCTCCCGTTCGAGGCCGACCCCGCGAAGCTCGAGGTCTACTTCGGCCCCCGCGTCGGCGAGGACTCGTCGGGCTTCGCCGCGGTGGTCGCGGCGACGGCGCACGCGGCGTGGACCGCCGACGGGGAGAGCGACGACGTCGGCCTGCTCGCTCTCCGTGACGCCGCGCCGGTCCCCGCCGTGCCGTTGCCCACGACGCCGCTCAGCGACGTCGACGCCGACGCGCCGGTGCGGGTCGTCGGCTACGGGACGACCACGCCGGACGCGACGGTCGCAGGCGCGAAGCACACCGGGGACGCGCGGCTTGGCGCCGTCACGGGAACGTCGATCCATCTCGCCGTCGACCTCGCGGTCACCTGCCGGGGCGACTCCGGCGGCCCTGCGCTCATGGTCCGCGACGGCGTCGAAGCCATCGTGGGCATCCACTCGCGGTCGGATTGTGCGGCGAACGCCATCGATGAACGGGTCGATCGCCACCTGCCGATGATCGCGGCATTCGTTGCGGCTCACCCCGCCGAACCCGGCCCTGGGCCAGCCGCCGGCTGCGTCGCCGACGGTGCCTGCGAGCTGGTGTGCGCGACGCCGGATCCCGACTGCACCTGCGCCGACACCAACAGCTGCCCTAGCCCCCCGGCAGGTCACGCCGCCGGCTGCGCGGCGACGCCGGCGGCGCCGCGCGCGCCTTGGATGGTCGTCGCGATCGGCGCGCTGATGGCGAGTCGCCGTCGACGGTCGGCCACCCGACGGCTGCGGCGAGCGACCGGCACGGAAGGCGCCCGGCGATGAATCTTGGCCGCCGCGCGATCGGTGATCGACGACGGCGGTGTGTGTCACGTCCCCCCACGACAGGAGTTCCGCATGCGTTCCCCCTCATCGTTCCTCCGCCACGCCACCTGGCTCGCCGCCGCGGCCGCCCTCGTCGCCGCCTGTGTCGATCCCGCGGATCCATCCGATGACGACTTGATCGACCCGGGCAACGACGCCCTCGGTGCGGCCGCGAGCGCGGTCTTCGATCCCAGCGTCGACAACGATCCATGCGCCACCATGTCGATCCCGGCGGCGGGCGCGGTCGTCGCGAGCCGGCCGTTGGTCGCGTTCCCGACGCAGATCCGGCTGATGGACGGCTACAACGACTACCGGTCGCTCACCAGCTGGAGCGCTGGCGAGCACTGGCCGACTGCGACGGCGGCTGCGGACTCGATGGACAGCGTGCTCGATACGATGAACGTGATCGCCGGCCGGACGAACGACGCGGCCTTCGTCAAACGCCTGCGCACCGAGCGCAAGATCTTTGCGGTCCATTGCACTGACTACTTCCCCGGCCGGAAGATCACCAAAGATCAGGAGGACCCGATCCTGGCGCAGGCCTACGACGCGCTCAACCCGAATCCGGAACACGTGACCTACATCGACGCGAAGAGCGACTACCTGGCCGACAAGTGGTCGCGTCCCTTCTTCAACGACCTCGGCGGCGCGTTGCCGGGCGGCTTCGACGCCGTCCTCATCGATGAGGCCAACACCGAGGACCGCGACGGCACGGTGTCGTCGCGGCTGCTGGTGCAATCGCTGCGCAAGCTGCGCGCGCGGATCGGCAACCGGCGGGTGATCGTGTACTCGACCGCGGCCCTGCCGGCGTCCGGCACCACGGTCGGTCCGTTCAATCCGTCCGCGTACACGTTCCGGTCGGCGCTCTCGGCCATCGACACCTTCGCGGATCTGTACATCCCCGAGGTCTACGTGCGTAGCTTCGCCGCGGTCCCGGCCGCGACCTTCGATGCGCTGGCGAAGAACCTCGAGCTGCGTCGCCCGACCTTGATGTCGAAGACCGTGTTCGGCCTCGGCATCGGTTGGAGCTACTTGCGCTACCCGTGTGGCTATCGGGTCGGCGATACGGTCGCTCCTGGGACCCCGCTGTGCGCCGAGGCGCGGACCTTGCTCCGGGGCCAGATGGCTGCGATTCGAGCCGGCGTCCACAGCCGGGCCTTCGGGGGCATCGCGTTCTACACCTTCTACCAGGCCGACGCCGGCACGATCCCGGTCGTCGAGGCCGCCGCGAACGAGTACTTCCCATGATCAGCCGCCACGCCGGGCCAGCTGGTTCGAGCGCGGTCGCGCGTCGGCGTTAGCGCGGCGCGATGAGCGCGAAGACGCGGCCCCGGAGCGCTTCCCAGGCGGCGTCGGAGGTGGGCCAGCGGGGCGGGCCGGCGGCGGGGATGATGGTGCGGACCAGCGCCATGACGGCGGGGCGGCCGGCGCGGGCGACGGCGGCCTCGAGGAGGAGGCGATCGGTGAGGCCGCGGCGGAGCTGGGCGAGGCGGAGCGAGGGCAGGGCGCCGGGGTAGGCGAGGACGCCGTCGAGGGCGCCGTGGTCCTCGCCGTCGTCGAAGGTGCGCGGGTCGGCGACGAGGTCGTGGGCGGGGGCGAGGTCGCGGCCGCGGTTGTGGCGGTCGCGCCAGTAGAAGGCGTCCCACACGTACCAGATCGGGATGTCGTGGGCGAAGCCGAGCCAGCCCACGAGCGCAGCGTGCCGGCGTCGTCGGCGTCGACGACCATCGCGCCGGCCCAGCCCGGCGCGCCGTTGTACGTCCACGCGCGCTCGGGCGGCAGCGTGCCGCCGCGGACCGCGTCGGAGGCGATGTAGACGTCGATCGCGTCGCCGAGCGCGGGCGTCGGGCCGTGGGTCACGGCGTAGAGGAAGCGCCCGGACCGCCGCCGGCGGCGCGCACCCAGCCGCTGACCTCGCGCACGCGGGCCTGGGCCTCGGCGGTGCGCGGCTCGTCGATCGGGATCGCGAACGGCACCACGCCGGTGCCGGCGGTGCGGGCGATCCACCCCGCGCACCTCGGCGTCGACGCCGGTCGCGTCGCGCGGCAAGAGCACCGGCACGTAGCGCAGGCCGGCGATCAGCGGGCGCCGCGCGTCCCAGCTGTCGGCGGTGAGCTCCGGGCGACGCGATCACGCCGTAGCCGCGCAGCAGCGCCGCGTAGTCGCGCTCGGCGGCGAGCGTCGCGTCGGCGTGGTTGCTGCCGACGACGCGCGCGATCTCGTTCGGGTTGTAGTAGGCCCAGACCCACGGCCGGTCGTCGACCGCCGGCAGCGCGATCGGCTCGACGGTCAGCTCGACCGCGAACCGCTGGTCGCCGACCACCAGCTCGCCGCGGTGCAGGCCCGCGGTGGCGTCGATCGGGATCGCGACGTCGAAGTACGCCATCCGCGGCGTCGCGACGGGGCCGGCGACCGGCGTCAGCCGATCGGGGTAGCGGCCGGCGCCGCGGCTGGTCCCGTACATCGCCGTCGACGGCGACGCCACGACCGCGTGGTCGACCGCGAACCCGCGCACGTCGGCGTCGGCGACGGTCAGCGCCACGTCGACCGCATCGGCCGGCGGCCGCAGCACCTCGACGCCGAGCACCGCCGCCGCGCGCGCCGCGCAGCCGCACCGTCGCGCCGTCGAAGATCGCCGAGGTCGCCGGCAGGTCGTCGCGCCAGCGCGGCCGCGCGGTCTCGGTCAGCACCTGCAGCGGCGGGCCGCCTTGCACCTGACACGCCGCCGCGGCGAGCGCGGCCACCGCCAGCGCGGGGCGCGCGGTCACGAGTAGCGATCGTTGCGCCACGGGTACGCGGTGTTCGAGTAGCCGCGCTCCTCCCAGAACCCCGGCCGATCGTCCTCGAGCACCTCGAGCCGCGACACCCACTTGGCGCCCTTCCACGCGTACAGCTGCGGCGTGATCACCCGGCACGGCCCGCCGTGCTCGACCTCGAGCGGCGCGCCGTCGAAGGTGTGGACCAACAGCACGTCGGGCTTGAGCGCCTCGGCCAGCGGCAGGTTGGTGGTGTAGCCGTCGTAGGCGTGGCACATGACGAACCGCGCGGTCGGCCGCGGCTCGGCGGCGGCCAGCACGTCGGCCAGCCGCACCCCGCGCCAGCGCATGTTCATGCGCGACCACTTGGTCACGCAGTGGAAGTCGCTGACGTCCTCGACCTGCTCGAACGCCTCGAGGTCAGCCACGCCAGCGTGCGCGGCGCCGCGACCGCGCCGTCGACCGTCAGCTTCCACGTCGCGCGCGGCACCTCGGGCTTGATGCCGAGGTCGAGCACCGGCCACTTCTTGGTCTCGTACTGATCGGGCGGCAGCTGCGGCATGCCGTGGCGGTTGGTCGGCCCGCTGCCCATCGGCGTCGTCGGCCAGCGACGGCGTCGCCTGCATGTCGCGCTGGAACCGCTCGCGCAGCTTTCAGGCGCGCTTCGACGATGCGCGCCAGCTTGTCGTCCTCGGCCATGGGGCCGACCTTGCCACGAACCGTCGCGACTTGCTCGCGCCGCGGCGCCGCTCGGCGGCGGCGGTGGCCTTTGGCCATGGCCCACGCGCAGATCGGGCAGGCGGCGATGACGTGGCCGCGCGCCGGGCAGTGCTGCCGGCCGAAGTAGATGATCTGCAGGTGGGCCGCGTTCAGCGATCCTCGGGGAACAGCGCCTTCAGGTCGCGCTCGGTGGTGACGACGTCCTTGCCGCTCGACAGGCCCCAGCGCGCCGCCAGGCGGTGGATGTGGGTGTCGACCGGAACGCCGGCACGCCGAACGCCTGGGCCATGACCACGCTCGCCGTCTTGTGGCCGACGCCGGGCAGCGCCTCGAGCGCCGCGAAGTCCTGCGGCACCGCGCCGCCGTGATCGCGCATCAGCGCGGCGCCCAGCGCGCGCAGGTTCTTGGCCTTGGTCGGCGCCAGCCCGCAGGTGCGGATGTGGCGCAGGATCGTCGCCTCGGGCAGCGCCGCCAGTGCCGCCGGCGTCGGCGCGTCGGCGAACAGCGCCGGCGTCACCAGGTTGACCCGCGCGTCGGTGGTCTGCGCCGACAAGAGCACCGCGCACAGGAGCTGGAACGGATCGCCGTGATCGAGCGGGATGCCCGGCTGCGGGAACCGCTCGTCGAGGATCGCCGCGATCCGCGCGGCCTTCTCGCGCTTGCTGGCGCTAGCCACCGGCGCCTCGCAGCGCGGCCAGCCGCTGGAGCAGCTCGGGATCGCCGGGCACCGCGGCCAGGCCGCGCTCGAGCGTGGCCATCGCCGCGGCGCGATCGCCGCCCCCGGCCTCGAGGTTGGCGCCGGCCAGGTAACAGCGCACCGCGTCGGCGCGACCCGCTGGCCGTCGGCGAAGTGCGCGCGCGGCGTCGAGCGCGCCGGCCTTGACGTCGAGCTGGCCGAGGTAAAGTGCCGTACTCGGCGACCGCGGGTCGTACCGCGAAGCAGGCCCTGGTACGCGGCGCTCTCATGGGCGAGGCCCATGCGCCGCGACGCGCCGCCCCAATGCGGAAGTGATCGGCGGCGACGTCGGTGGTCGCCAGCACCCGCCGCCATCGACGCGAACGCCAGCAACGCCGACGCCGAGCCGCCCGCGATCGCCCGCGCGCCGCCGCGCCGCCGCCGCGAAGCGCCGCCAGCCACGAGCGCCAGCCGACCAGCGCGGCGCGCGCCAGCGGGCAGCGGGTGGCGCAGCACGTGGATCACACCGGCGTCAGCGCCCGCGGCGGTGACCGCCAGCGCCGCGCCGGCGGGACGCGCTCCAGCGGGGCGACCTGCCGGCGACCGAACCTTCCACAACGCGCGTCGGCGGGCGCCCACGGCACCACCAGCAGGTAGTTGGCGTCCATGTAATGG
>JADJGV010000017.1 GCA_016707895.1 Myxococcales bacterium
TGTTGCTCAGGGCGAGTACGATGCGGCAATGCGGGCTCGATGGCTGTGTCCTACCGTGGCGCTCTGGGTGGCGGCGTGCGGTCCGTCCGACGGGCCAACCGGCCGCCGACGGTGGCCGGCACTGGCGACCACGGAGAGGACGCGCCGGTGACGATCGCGGTCACCGCCGCCGATCCCGACGGCGACACGCTCGAGTACCGCTACGCTGACGCCGGCCCACGGCACCCGGTGACCGGCAGCGGCGCGGTCGTTCATCTACACGCCCGTGGCCGACTACCACGGCACCGACGCGGTGACGGTGACGGTGCTCGACGGCGAGGCCCAGCGACCGCGACGATCTCGATCACGGTACGACGCCGGTGAACGCCGCCCCGGCGGTCGCCCCGGACACGCTGGTCGCGCTCGAGCACACCGCGCTGACACCCGCTGACCACGCTGCTGAGTTAACGACGTCGACGTCGACGGCGACCCGCCCGCGGTCACCGCGGTGGCCACCGCCTGACCGGCACCGCCGTCATCGTCGGCGATCAGGTCCGCTACACGCCGCCGGCGAGCTTCCTGGGCGCCGCGGCCTTCGACTACACGGTGTCGGACGGCCAGCCACGGGCACCGGCACGGTCACGGTCAACGTCACCGCCGTCGAGCGATCCCCGGTCGCCGGCGACGACGCCGCGACCACCGTCGAGGACACCGCGCTGCCGCTGACCGCCGCGTCGCTCTTGGCCAACGACACCGATCCGGAGTGGCGGGGCGCTGTCGCTCACCGCGGTCGGCCCAACGCCTGGCAACGGCGTCGCGCTCGCCGGCACGACGGTCACGTTCACGCCGGCCGGCGACTTCAACGGCAGCGCGAGCTTCGAGTACACCGTCCCCGACGGCGTCGGCGCCGACACGCCACCGTGACCGTGACGATCACCAGCGCGCCCGACGCGCCGGTGGCCGTCGACGACGCGATCACCGCGACCGAGGATCAGCCGTCGACGCTCATCGCCGCGACGCTGGCGGCCAACGACACCGACGCCGACGGCGACGCGCTGACGGTGACCGCCGTCGGTGCGCCGAGCGGCGGCGCGGGCGGCGCTGGTCGGCGGCTTGATCCACCTTCACCCGCCGGCGCCCGGCCTCACCGGCACCGCCGGCTTCGACTTCACACCGGCCCGACGGCGCCCGCACCGACGTCGGCCACGTCACGGTCACGGTGGGCGCGGTCCCCGACGCCCGGTCGCCGGCGACGACACCGCCACGGCCGCCGAGGACACGCCGCTGGCCATCACCGGCGACGCTGACCGCCAACGACGTCGAAGTCACGGCGTCGGCGCTGACGGTGACCGCGGTCGCCGGTGCGGTCCACGGCGCTGGTGGTGCTGAATGGCGCGACGATCACCACGCCCGACGCCGACTACGTCGGCCCCATGGCTTCGACTACACGGTCTCGGACGGCGCGCTCAGCGACGTCGGCCACGTCGCGATCACCGGGACGCCGGTGAACGATCCGCCGGTGGCGGTCGACGATGTCGCGACCACCGCCGAGGACACCCCGCCACCCTGGCTGGCCGGACGCTGGCGGCCAACGACACCGACGTCGACGGTCCAGGGCCACGGTGTCGCGGTCGCCAGGCCGCAACACGGCACCGTGGCGCTCGCCGGCGGCACCGTGACGTTCACGCCCTGAGGCCAACTACGTCGGCCCGGCGGCGTTCGACTACACCGTGTCCGACGGCACCGGTCGACGTCGGCACGTCGCCGTCACCGTCAGCGCCGGTCAACGACGCGCCGGTGGCGGTCGCCGGTACCGCCACGACCAACGAGGCGACGCCGGTGGTGATCACGCTGACCGCCACCGACCCCGACTCACCGAGCGTCACGTTCACGCCGGCCGCGCCGTCGGTGGGGACGCTCGGCACGGTCACGCGGTGGGGCCGTTCAGCGCCACGGTCACTTTCCGCGCCGCTCGGCTTCGACGCACCGCGACGTTCACTTCACCACCGCGGATGGCGCGCTGACGTCGGCGCCAGCGACGATGGCGATCACCGTCGTCAACGTGCCGGTGTGCAACGACGGCCTGGTCGAGGGCAGCGAGGGCTGCGACGATCAGGGCAACGCCGCCGGCGACGGCTGCTCGCCGACGTGCGCGGTCGAGGTCGGCTGACCTGCGCCGGCGCCCCCAGCGCGTGCGACGAGATCTGCGGCGACGGCATGATGGTCGGCGCCGAGGCCTGCGACGACAACAACCTGATCAGCACCGACGGCTGCACCGCGCAGTGCGTGCTCGCCGCCGTGCGACGGCGCCCGCCCCCGGGCGGCGACCGCTTCGCCACCAACCCGACCACCGGCGCGTGCTACGTCGGCTTGACGACGACCTCGACAGCCAGGCCGCCGCGCAGGCGTGGCGTGTGCGTGGCCGGCGCCGGCCACCTGGCGACGATCACCAGCGCCTTCGAGCAGGGCCTGGTGACTGCGGCCGCCAGCGACGCCCAGAACCCGTGGATCGGCGCCACCGACGACGCCAACGACACCGACGCGGTCTTCGCGCGGGTGACCGGCGAGCCCCGGGCTTCGCCAACTTCGCGCGGGCCAGCCCGACGACGACGTCGGGTTCGGCGGCAACGGCGAGTGCGCTGCACCTGCTCAACGCCGCCGGCCAATGGAACGACACCAACTGCGCCGCCACCGGCTTCGGGTCGGCCGGGTGGAGTACGAGCCGCGCTGCGGCGACGGGGTGATCCAGCCGGCGCAGAGCGAGACCTGCGACGACGGCAACAGCGTCAGCTTCGATGGGTGCTCGGCGACCTGCCGCGTCGAGACGCTGTTCTTCAGCGAGTACATCGAGGGTTCCGGCGGCACCAACAAGGCGGTCGAGATCGCCAACCCGTCGCTGACCCCCGGCCCTGACCGGGTTGCTCGCTGCGGCTGCACACCAACGGCTCGCCGACCCCGAGCAACACCGTCGCGCTCACCCAGACGATCGCCGGCGGCGACGTGCTGGTGGTGCAACCCGTCGTCGGTCGCCGCGATCCGGGGCCAGTGTGACCTGCAGAGCAACGCGGTGGCCAACTGGAACGGCGACGACGCGATCGAGCTGTTCTGCGGTAGCGCCAGCGTCGACGTGATCGGCCAGCTCGGCGTCGATCCGGGCGTCGAGTGGGGCACCGCGCCGACCTCGACGCTCGATCAGACGCTGCGTCGCAAGTGCTCGGTGAGCGTCGGCGACGCCAACGGCACCAACGCGTTCAACCCGGCGACGGAGTGGACCAGCCTCGGCACCAACGTGTTCACCGACCTCGGCGTCCGCTCGTGCAGCCCCTAGCCATCGGGCCTCGCGCTACTGCAGGTCGGCGGCCGTGCGCGGCAGCAGCTGGAAGTTCATCCGCTGCGCGTAGACGCCGGTGATCGACGCGAACGCCTGGCCTGCGGTGGCCGGCACGGGGCCGGCGTTGGGGTAGACGAACGCGCGGATCGCGAGGCTTCCGGCGCCGCCGGCGGTCTTGACCACCCGGAACTCGCCGGTGGTGCCGTCGGTCGCGGCGGGCGCGGTGACGTTGGTGACCCGCATCAGCACGCCCTCGTAGATCTCGGCGGACGCGCCGGGCTGATCGCCCGCGGTCACGTCGTCGGTGTCGGTGGCCAGCGCGTCGAAGGTGAGCGCGCCGGTCGGGATCACCAGCGGCGTCGGCGCGGTGCCGCAGCTGCCCGCGGGCTCGAGCGTGAACGCGGTCGGCGTGACCAGCTCGGTGTCGTCCTGGAACTCCGAGCGTGTTGCCGGTCAGCGTGATGCAGTCGCCGATCCTGGATCGCCTCCAGGCCAGGGAACTGCGCGACCTCGGCGGTCGAGATGAGAGCTGCACGCCCGCGTACTGCGGGTAGGTGTGGCCGCCGGTGGTGACGCCGTCGGGCTCTTGCACGAAGGCCAGCAGGTTGCCGGGTGGGGTGATGCGCAGCGCGGTGACGAACACCTTGTCGATGGTCGCTGCGGCGCCGGTCGGCACCGTGCCGTCCTGTAGCTCCTGGATGCTGCGGACCGCGACTGGCGGCGCGTCGATCGCGAGCGGCGCGTCGATCGCGGCCGCGTCGATCGCGGCGGCGCGTCGATCCGCACCGCGGCGTCGATCGCGACCGCGTCGTCGCCGCCGCACGCGGCCAGCCCGAGGGCTGCCACGATCGTGCCCGACCGCAACCAGGTCGAGTGCTCGCCGTTCTGCGTCATGCCTGTCTCCTCCGCCATCCGCAACGCGAGTCGCCCGACGCAGCGCGCGCCGGATCCCCCGTCGACGACGATACCACGCCTCGCGCTCAGCCCGGGTAGCGGACGATCGCGCGCAGCTCGCTCGGGGCCGGCAGGTCGGCGTCGCGGAAGGCGCGGGCCATCGCGACCGGGCTGCCGTAGCCGACGCGGTCGGCGACCTCGGCCACCGAGGCGTCGGGCGCGCTCAGCAGGAGCAGCGCGGCGCGCAGCCGCAAGATGCGGGTGATCTGCCGGAAGTCGCCGCCGAACAGATCGAACTCCTTGGCCATCGCCTTCAGCTCGCGCCGCACCTGCCGGCTCGAGCGGCCGCTGGTCGCGGCCACCTGATCGATCGTGATCGCGGTGGCGTAGGCGTCGTAGGCCGGCGTGATGGCCTGCCACAGCCGGGTCAGCGCCGGCGGCTCGTCGAGCGTCAGCGTGGGCGGCGCGGCCAGCACGCCGTCGGCGACCAGCCCGGCCAGCGCGGCCTGCACCGGCGGCAGCGGCGCCACGCCCGCCGCGGGGGTGCCGGCCAGCGCGATCAGCGCGTCGACGGCGGCCCAGGTCGTCGGGGCCAGCGGCCGCGGCCCGGCCGCGAGGCCGATCGGCCCCTGCACCAGCGCGCGCGCCAGCCGCAGCTCGACCGCGACCGGAGCGCTCGCCCCAGCTGCGGAACCAGTGCGCGCCGCGGGTCAGGCGCTCGGATCCGGTCTCGGCCATCACCCACAGGCCGCGCGTGGCGACGGTGACCTCGCCGGTCGTGAGCATGCCCGCCGCGAGCGCGTAGACCGTCACCACGTCGCGCACCACCGGGCTCGGCGGCGCGAACCGCGAGTCGAACAACAGCCGCCGCTTGTCCATGACGTGCATGCGCACGGTGCGGTCGAAGAACAGCGCCGAGCGGACCTGGGCCGGCGAAGTCGGTCTGGCTGGCGGCGAACAGCATCGACGACGGCGAGGGTCTTAGCACGCGGGGCCGCGCCCGAGCGCGCGTGCTACGGTCGACGCATGGCGAAGCTGCGCGTGTCCTACAACGCCCCGGTGGTGCTCACCTTCGCGCTGGCGGCGGTGATCGTGCAGCTGTTGCCCGACCGCACCCAGGCCTACTTCGTCGCGCACCCCACGCTCGACGGCTGGCGCGCGTACCTCGGGACGTTCACGCACATCCTCGGCCACGCGGGCTGGGATCACCTGCTGGCCAACTTCTCGATCATCCTGATCATCGGCCCGATCCTCGAGGAGCGGCACGGCTCGGCGTCGCTGCTGGCGATGATCGCCGTGACCGCGCTGATCACCGGCTTGGTCAACGCGGCGTTCTTCAACCAGTACCTGGTGGGCGCCAGCGGCATCGCGTTCATGATGGTCATCCTGGGCTCGGTGGCCAACATCAAGGCCGGCGAGATCCCGCTGACCTTCATCGCGGTGGCCGCGCTGTTCATGGGCCGCGAGGTCGTCGCCGCGTTCAAGGACGATCAGGTCTCGCAGGGCGCGCACCTGATCGGCGGCACGGTCGGCGGTGCGTTTGGATTCCTCGGCGCTGGCCTGGGCGCGCTGCGCGGCGGCACCAAAGCTGCGACGCCGGCGCCGGCGCCGCGGCCGGTGGCGCGTCCGGGCGGCAAGCCGCCGGCGTGACGCCGCGATCGTAGTAAGGTGCGCGCCCATGAAGCGCACCATCGGACTCGCACTCGCGATGACCGCCGCCGTCGCTGGCGGCTGCAAGAAGAAGGACAAGGACGCCGGCGCTGGCGCTGGCACCGCGGCCGGCACCGCCGCGGGCACTGGCACGGGCACCGGCGCGGGCACCGGCACCGCCGCGCCGGCGATCGACGCCGCGGCCGCTCCGGCGACGCTGCCCCACTACATGGACGGCCTGGCCACGCCGGAGTCGGTGCTGTACGACGCCGCCAACGATCGCTACCTGGTGTCGAACATCAACGGCACGCCGTTCGCGGCCGACGACAACGGCTGATCTCCGAGCTGAGCCCCGACGGCTGACCAAGAAGCTGAAGTTCATCGACGGCGCCGCCGCCGACGTGACGCTGAACGCGCCCAGGGGCATGGCGATCGTCGGCGGCACGCTGTACGTCGCCGACATCAGCGTGGTGCGCCAGTTCGACCTGGCGACCGGCGCCGCCAAGGGCGAGATCAAGGTCGACGGCGCGGCGTTCCTCAACGACGTCGCGGCGACCGCCGACGGCGGCGTGGTCGTGACCGACACCTCGGTCGACGAGAAGTTCGCGTCGCTCGGTAACGACGCGATCTACAAGATCGGCGCCGACGGCAAGGTCAGCACGGTCATCAAGGACAAGGCGCTGGGCGGCCCCAACGGCGTCTCGGTCGCCGCCGACGGCACGCTGTGGGTGGTGAGCTTCAGCTCGGGCGAGATCGCCGCGGTCGACGCCAAGGGCGTCAAGCAGCCGGGGCAGAAGCTGCCCAAGGGCCAGCTCGACGGCATCGAGGCGCTGGCCCGGCGGCGACTACCTGGTGTCGAGCTGGGAGGGCGGCGCGGTCTACCGCGGCAAGCCCGGCGGCGAGTGGAAGCCGGTGGCCGAGAACCTGAAGGCGCCGGCCGACATCGGCGTCGACAGCAAGCGCGGCTGGCTGCTGATCCCGCTGTTCACCGAGAACATGGTGCACTCGGCCGCGATCGCGCCGTGAGCGCGGCCTGATCAGCCGTCGTCGGACGCGGGCGGCGTGGCCGTGACGATGCGGTTGCGCCCGCTGCGCTTGGCCGCGTAGAGCCGCTCGTCGGCGCGGGCCAGCAGCGTCGCCGGGTCGCCGCCGTCGTCGGGAACTGGGCGACCCCGCACGAGTACGTGTAGCGCGGCAGCTCGGGCGTCCCCTGGGCGCTCGGCCGGCTTGGCCCGCAGCCGTCCAGCACGCCGGCGGCCTGCTCGGCGGTGGCGCGGCGCATGACGACGACGAACTCCTCGCCGCCCTAGCGGCCGACCAGGTCGTTGCCGCGCAGGCGTCGGCCAGCACCTTGGCGATGTCGCGCACGGCGTCGCCGACCAGGTGGCCGTGCTGGTCGTTGACCTGTTTTGGCGAAGTCGACGTCGAGCAGCGCCACCGCGACGCGCTCGCCCGCCGCCGCGCCGTAGGCCAGCGCCGCCGCCAGCTGCTCGAGCGCGAACCGCCGGTTGAAGATGCCGGTCAGCCCGTCGCGGATCGCCAGGTCGCGCAGGTGGGGCTCGCGGCGCGCAGCGCCGCCTCGGCCCGCCGCTGCAGCGCGTCACGTCGCGGAAGCTCCACACCCGACCGACGATGTCGCCGCGCAGCCGCTGCGGGCGGCCGGTGCGCTCGAACACCCGGCCGTCGAGCAGCTGGATCACGTCGACGGTGTCGGCGTCGGGATGGCCAGGATGTCGGTGGCGCCGGCCAGGAACCGGTCGAGCTGGTTGGTCCGCTGCGCCATGTGGACCCGCATCAGGTCGACGTCGCGCGGCGGCGTCTCCAGGCCCCATCTCGAGGAAGCGGCGGTTGAACGCCACCACCTTCTGGCCGTCGATCGCGACGATGCCCTCGCCGGTCGACCTCGAGCGCGTCGCGGCTAGCAGCGCCTCGCGCCGCGCCCGCTGCGCCAGCTCGAGCGCCAGCGAGGTCAGGCTGGCGAGGAACGCCGCGTCGCGCTGCTCGGAGGTGGTCCACGCGCGCGCGCCGCCGACGTGCTCGTTGCACCACGCCGACCAGCGCGCCGCCGGTGCGCAGCGGCGCGTCGAGCAGCGCGCCGATCGTCAGCGGCGTCAGGTAGCCCGGCCGAGAACTCGCTGGTGCGCGGATCGGCGTGAGCGTCGATCGCCGCGATCGGCTCCCTCGTTGGTCAGCGCCGCGAAGTAGCGCGGGTAGTCGGTGGCGGCCAGCACCACGCCGCTGGCGTGGACGCCGCGGTCGCGCTCGTACAGGTCGGCGCAGCGCAGGCTCTGGCGGTCGTCGCTCAGCAGCCACACGCTGCAGCGGGCCACGCCGATGGCGGTGCACCCGGTCTCGGTGATCGCGCGGATCGCGCCGTCGGGATCCCCCTCGTAGCGGCGCCAGACCCGCGCCAGCTCGGACAGCGCGTCGGCCGACGTCGGCGGCGTGGGCTCGGCGTGATCGGGCGGGGACAACCTCACCAGTGTAGCCGAAGACGCGCCGGGCCGGCGCTCAGCGGGCAGCCGGTTGATGCGGACGGTCCGGCTGCGCGGCTCGATCTCCGACGGCCAGCGCACCGGCGGCAACAGCGTCGCCGGCCGGCCAAGAGGGGTAGCCCTGCCCGTAGCGGGCGCCGGCGGCGATGACCGACTCCAGCTCGGTCTCGGTCTCGATGCCCTCGGCCACCACCTTCGCGCCGAGGTCGGTGCACAGCTGGATCACGCTGGCCACCAGCTTGAACATGCGCGAGCCCAGGCTCAGGCCGGCCACCAGCATGCGGTCGAGCTTGACCACCCGCGGGTTGAGGTCGGCGATGTACTTGACGTTGGAGTAGCCGGCGCCGAAATCGTCGACGACGAGGTGCACGCCGCGGCCGCGCACCTCGTTGAGCATGTTCTGGCACTGCGCGAAGTGCGACAGCGGCACGTCCTCGGTGATCTCCAGGTAGACGTCCTCGCAGTGCTGGAAGATCGGGTCGTCGGGCTGGACCAGCCAGCCCTCGTTGGCTCAGCCGGGTTGAGGTTCAGGAACAGCGGCGTGTCGGGGCAGCCGTCGACCGCCAGCTTGCGCAGCTTGCGCCCGAGCTGGCCCGTGACGCCGTGCTTGGTGGCCGCGGCGAACAGGCTGATCGGCCCATCGAACTCGGGCGCGGTGGTGCGGGCCAGCGCCTCGTAGGCGAAGGCGCGCCGGGTGCGCAGGTCGACCACCGGCTGGTAGACGACGAACAGCTCGTCGGAGGTGAGCACGCGGTGGATCGGCTCGCGGTACGGCTCGCGCGGCGGGGACTCCGGGTCTCGCGCAGCGGAGGCTCTTGGTCGGGCGCGCCACGTCTCCCAGCGTAACAGACCGCGCGGCGCGGCTCGCGGCTTACTCGCCGTTGTCGATCATGCCGGCGCACACCGACAGCGTCGCCGGCTGGGTCGACGACCGACACCGGCGTGCCGGTGAGCCACGCGGTGATCGCGCCCGCCACGTGAGCGGCTGCCCGCCGGGCGGCGTCACCGTCGTGATCTGGAGTAGTCCTTGCTGGTGAGCGCGACGTGCTGGTTGCAGTTCGGCGCGTAGATCCCGGGCCGGGTGGTGATCGCGGCGCGCTCCTCGGCGGTGCTCTGGATGCCGGGCAGCGCCAGCGCGGTGGCGCGGTACCAGGTGGCCAGGGTCGGCATCGGCACGCCGAGGTCGGTGTAGTTGCCGCCGATCACCGGGTCGCGCAGGTCCTGGCGCGCGATGAACGGGGTCGTGATGTGGTTCATGACGACGTGGTGTTGTCGCCGCACATCCACTGGTCGGCCGGGGCGTGCATGGCCAGGCACGACTGGTCCGTGTACATGCCCCAGTTGGCGGTCTGGACCACCGGCCAGCCCATGGTCTGGGCCTGGCCGTAGATCTGCGCGGCGATCGCAGGGTCGATGTCGCTCGAGCGCGGCGGCAGGTTGGCGTCGAACACGCCGCGCACCTGCGGTGCCGTTGGGCGCCAGCCGCCCGGCGACGTAATCGAGGTTGTACTCGGCGCCGGCGCCGCCGGCGACGATGCCGCTCCACACCACCAGGCTGGCGGCGGTCAGTCGCGGCAGCGTCACCGCGCCGTCGTCGGAGGTGACCGGGCCGGCCAGCAGCTGATCCAGCGCCGCCTGCACGATCGTGTGGCCGCGGAAGTGGATGCGGTAGCGCTGGGTGGGGTCGTTCGGGTTCTCGAGGATCGTGTCGCTCTTGGTGCCGCTCCAGCTGTCCGAGCTGCAGTAGTACATAAGCACGCCGTTGGCCTCGCCGAACGGGTTGATCCCGTCGCGGTCGAACAGCCCCTGGTTGTCGGTGTTGGCCACCATCGGCGTCCACCGCGTGCTCATCTTGGCCTTGGTGTACTTCTGGGCGCCGCAGTAGCGGATCGCGCAGCTCCCGGCGGTGCCGCAGCCGCCGCCGCCCTGCTGGTAGAACACCCAGCGACCGGCGTTGGTGCCGCCGGTCGAGGCGCGGATGTAGATCACCGCGCGGGTGCCGTCGTTGCACACCGCGTCGGGGTTGGTCAGCGTGACCTTGTGCAGGTCGTCGCCGGCGCCGACGCCGGACGCCGGCGTGTACGCGCCGCATTGGGCCGCGAGGACCTCATCGATCATCGGCACCAGGTTGCCGGCGTCAGGCGCGGCGTCGATGGCGGGGGCCGCGTCCGCCGCGGCGTCGGGCGCGCCGGGCGGGGCGTCCGTGGTCGGGTGCTCGTCGACCGAGCCGCAGGCAGCGGCGAACAGCAGCAGCGCGACCACGCGTGGAGCGATAGGCATGCGTGCCCGTCGTTGCACGCCACAGGCCGCCGCAACCTCTCGAAACGACGGTCCCGGCGGGACCTCGCGGTCCCGCGGTCGCCGCTGCTCCGGATCCGGAGATACCGCTCAGGCGTTCAGCGCCAGCTGGGTCGCCCGCGCCAGGTTGCGCTCGAGCTGGAGCTTGCCGGCGTCGTACTGCACCGGCCACGGCACGTCGGTGACGCCCTGCTCGGCCGCGGCGTGCAGCGTCCAGTACGGATCGGCCAGGTGCGGCCGCGCCACGCGCGCAGATCGGCGCGGCCAGCGGCGATGATCGTGTTGACGTGGTCGGCCTCGAAGATGTTGCCGACGGCGATGGTGGGCACGTGCAGCGCGTTGCGGATCTGATCCGACAGCGGGACCTGGAACATCCGGCCGTAGACCGGGCGCTCGTGCTTGACCACCTGCCCCGACGACACGTGGACGATGTCGACGCCGGCGGCCTGGAACCGGCGGGCGATCTCGACCGCCTCGTCGCCGGTGTTGCCGTCGGGTGCCCAGTCGTGGGCGCTGAGCCGCACCGACATCGGGCGCTCGGTCGGCCACGCCGCGCGCATCGCCGCGAACACCTCGAGCGGGAACTTGCAGCGGGCGTCGATGCTGCCGCCGTACGCGTCGGCGCGCCGGTTGGTCAGCGGCGACAGGAACGACGACAGCAGGTAGCCGTGGGCGCAGTGCAGCTCGAGCAGATCGAACCCGCAGCGCGCGGCGCGCTTGGTCGCGGCGACGTGGGCGGCCAGCACCGCGTCCATGTCGGCGCGGGTCATCGTGCGGGGCACCTGCGACGTCCCCGGCAGGTACGGCAGCGGCGACGGCGCGATCAGCTCCCAGCCGCCGGCGGGCAGCGGCTGATCGGCGCCCTCCCACGCCAGCTTGGTGGCGCCCTTGCGGCCGGCGTGGCCAAGCTGCAAGGCGATCTTGGTCGATCCGGCGCGGTGGACGAAGCCGACGACGCGCTTCCACGCGGCTTCCTGGACGTCGTTCCACAGGCCGGTGCAGCCCGGCGTGATGCGCGCCTCGGGCCCGACGCACGTCATCTCGGTGAACATCAGGCCGGCGCCGCCGGTGGCGCGGCTGCCGTAGTGCACGAGGTGGAAGTCGTCGGGCGTGCCGTCCTGGGCCGAGTACATGCACATCGGCGACACCGCGACCCGGTTGGGGATCGTCAGGTGCCGCAGCCGGAACGGCGTGAACATCGGCGGCACCGCGCGGTCGGGCACGCCGCTCTGGGCGGCGATCGCGCGATCGACGCCGGCGATGTAGGCCGGGTCGCGCAGCCGCTGGTTGGCGTGGCTGACCCGCTGGCTGCCGGTGAGCAGCGAGAACACGAACTGCTGCGGCGGCAGGTCGACGTAGCGGTCGACGTGCTCGAACCAGGTCATCCGGTTGCGCGCCGCGCTCTGCAGCTTGAGCGCCTCGACCTCGCGCTCGGCCTGGTAGCGGGCCAGCCGGGTCGGGACGTCGCCGTCGGTCGACTGCAGCACCGCGGCCAGCGCGATCGCGTCCTCCATGGCCAGCTTGGTGCCCGGAGCCGATCGAGAAGTGCGCGGTGTGGGCGGCGTCGCCGAGCAGGACGATGTTGTCCTTGTACCAGCGCTCGCACAGCACGCGGTTGAAGCGCAGCCACACCGCCGAGCCGCGCAGGTGGCGGGCGTTGGAGATCAGGCGGTGACCGTCGAGCAGATCGGCGAACAGCTCCTCGCACAGCGCGATCGACTGGTCGGCGGTCATCGCGTGCAGGCCGGCGGCGCGCCAGACGTGCTCGGGGGTCTCGACGATGAACGTCGACATCTCGTCGTCGAACCGGTACGCGTGCAGGTTGAACCAGCCGTGCGGTCTGGCGGAACGCGAACGTGAACGCGTCGAGCTTCTTCTTGGTGCCGAGCCAGATGAACCGGCAGTCGCCGACCTGGATCCGCGGGTTGAAGTGCGCCTCGTGCTTCTTGCGGGTCACCGAGTGCACGCCGTCGGCGCCGATCACCAGGTCGTACTGCTTGGCGTAGACGTCGGGGTCGGTGAACTCGGTCTCGTACTGGATCGTCACCCCCAGCGCGCGGGCGCGGCCCTGGAGGATCTGCAGCAGCTTCATCCGGGCGATGCCGCAGAAGCCGTGGCCGCTCGACGTGATCTTCTCGCCCTTGAAGTAGGTGTCGATGTCGTCCCAGTGGCGGAACGCGCCCTCGATCTGCTCGACCACCTCGGGCGCCTGGGCCCGGAAGCCGTCCATGGTCTTGTCGGAGAACACCACGCCCCAGCCGAAGGTGTCCTCGGCCTTGTTGCGCTCGTAGACGGTGACCTCGTGGCGGGGGTCCGCCTGCTTCATCAGGATCGCGAAGAACAGGCCGGCGGGGCCGCCGCCGAGACAGAGGATGCGCATCGGATACTCCTGGAACTCAGATCTCGACCGCGAAGCCGTAGGCCGCGGGGTTCTCGAGAGGCGGCAGCACCGACTCCTGCACCAGCAGCGTCCGCACCGCCCACACGTCGCGGAAGATGCGGTAGCGCAGCGCGGTGTTGTCGAGATACTCGACGCCGGCCGAGCCGCCGGTGCCGGTGCGGCGGCCGATGACTCGCTCGACCATGCGCGCGTGGCGCTGGCGGAAGATGACGAAGGCCTGCTCGAACGCGACCAGGCGTCGATCACCGCGCGCGGCCACGCGAGGAGCGGCAGCTCGCGGTAGCTCTCGATGAAGATCAGCGCGGCGCGCGCACCGCGAGGGCGCGGGCCCGGTCGGGCTCGGCCACGTCGGTGGCCAGCAAGAAGTCGCGGGCGCCGTCGATCCTCGCGCTGGAACCGCTCGTCGAGGCGGTCGGCGTCGGCCAGGTTGCGGTGGCCTCTGGCCAGCGCCAGCGCGGCGCGCGGCTGCCGGCGTGGGCCGCGCAGTAGCTGTCGATGAACGCGCGACCACGCGTCGTCCCCGGGCGGCCCGGCATCGAGCCCTGGATCGGCGTGCGGTAGAGCCAGTCCGAGATCGCGTCGACCAGGGTCGGCGTGTCGGCCAGCGCGGCCTCGACCCGGCGCGACGCCGACGTGGCGCTGCCGTCCGGGTTCTTCAGCATCGCCATGTAGCTCTCCTCGTGCCCGAGCGGGATGCGCTGGTCTCGGGCGAGGCCGACCAGGATCTCGATCTCCCGCAGCTGCGCCTGACTGGAAGCCGCTCGCCGGGCTCAGCTTGTCGCGGAAGGCGAGATAGTCGCGCGTGGTCATCGTCTCCATCAGCGCGAAGTGACCGGCGATGAGGCCGAGGATCTGCGACATGCGCCCGATGCCACGCACCGCCGAGGCCAGCGCCTGCTCGGGCACCGGCACCTTGGCGAACAGGTCGCGGGCCGCGACCAGCTCGCGCAGCACGAGCCGCATCCACAGCTCGTCGATCTGGTGGATGGTGATGAACATGACCTCGTCGTTCGCGAGCTTGCTCGCGTCAGGCTCCAGGCCGCTCTGCAACGACAGGAGCTCCTCGACCCGGATGTAGTCCCAGTACGCGGTAGGGGTGCGCGCCATCGGCCGGAGTGTCGTCAGATCGCCCCCGGGCGGCACAAGCGCGGCCCGCTGGTCTGGGCCTGCCGTCAGGGTGGCGCAGCACAGCGCGATGCCGCGGTGCGGCGGGGTGATCAGATCCGATCAGCGGGGTAGAGCCGCCCGCGGGCGCGCCGCCGCGTGGTATCCCGAGCGATGCGAACCGCGTTGCTGTCGCTGGTGCTGATCGGGTGTGGTGGCGCGCCGGCGCCGACCGCCAAGCCCACGTCCCCGCGCCGGCCACGATCGCGGCGCCGGCCCCGCTTCGGCTCACGGCGGTGCGCGCGCGGTCGGCGATCCTTCGACAAGAGACGTCGTACGACCACCACGACGTGATGGTCGACGGCGTGCCACATCGTCGAGCTGGAGGAGTTCCGGCGCAGCCGCGAGGTGCGGGCGGTGGCTGACGGCGCGGTGACCGAGCAGGTCACGCGCTACCACCAGTTCCACGTCGAGCAGCGCCGCGACAGCCAGCTGGCGATCGGGCCGACCTGGCTGGCCACACCTCCGGGTCGCGGTCGCCGGCGCCGGCTCGCGATCACCCGCGACGACGGCGCCGCGCTCGACCCGCGCGAGCGCTGAGGCGGTCGCCCGCGACCACAACGACCTCGGGCCCGATGGCGTCGTCGGCGCTCGTCGGGACCGCCTGGAGTGCCCGGGTCCGAGGTCGAGCTCCGACCCGCGGCGCAGCTGCCGGTTCTTCTTCGAGAGGCCAGCGGCACGGCGACGATGGCGTTAGTGGCGAAGAAGCCACCGCCGACAAGTCACCTCGCCGGCGGCAACCACCGCACCTTCGGCGACGGCGTCGAGGGTGACCGCGGCCGGCACGTTCGTCTACGACCGCGCCACGCACGGCTGCCACCGCGAGGGCACCGCCACGCTCGCTGGCGCCTGGGTCGGCCGCTCCGAGCGCCGCACGCGACATCACCGACGTCGCGGCGCAAGGCGCTACGCCGTCCGGGCCCAGCGGCGGAACGCTCGACGGTGCGCTGGGTGGTGTCGCGAAGCGCAGGCTGGGCCCAGCGCGGCACAGTGCGGCAGCAGGCGCGGGCGATTGCAGAATGCGGCGGTCGGGCGCGACTCGATGCAGGCAGCGCCACTCGAGGCGCAGGCGTCGTCGGTGATGGCCGGCGACCAGCCAGCGTGCGGGTGTCATCTCGTCGTAGGTCGCCAGCGCAGCGTGGCGAGTCCGGCTGCCGGTCGACGGCATCGGGTGAACTGCACGCTCGGGCGGTGCGGCGCGCCGTCGATGACCGGGCCTCGGCGATGCCGGGCACCCGATCGAGCGTCGCGACCGCCGGCGGCAGCTGCCAGGCGCGATCGTGAGCGGGCGACCTCCACGATCGATGCCCGCACCGAGCACGGCGGGACTATACGGCATCACGCGGGTCACGGCGCTCAAGCGCCAGGCAACCAGGCGACCGCGGGCATGGCGACGGTCACTCTGGCCGATG
>JADJGV010000018.1 GCA_016707895.1 Myxococcales bacterium
GCCGACGCGCTCAGCGGCGGGCCGATCGAGGCGTCGAGGTCGAGCGTCGCCGCGCCGGTGCGGCGCGCCGACCGGTAGCGCACGCGGTCGCCGTCGCGGGTCGAGGTCATCCGGGCGTGGAAGTAGGGCAGGCCCCAGCCGGCGCGGGCGGCGCGCACCGCGAGCCACGAGCTGGCCTCGAGCGAGAAGAAGTACACCCCGGGCTCGCCGTCGACGATCACGTAGGTGCGCAGGTTGGTCTCGAGGAAGTCCAGGGCGAGCGGCCGCGGCAGCCAGCGCGGGCGGACGTCCTCCATGCGGAACGGCACGACGCCGACGTAGGCCTGGCCGTCCCAGGTGTCGAGCGTCATGCCGGGCGGCAGCCGCGCGGCGACCACCTCCGGCGCGAAGGTCCAGTGCAGGAAGAACAGCGCGCGCCAGCGCTGGTGGCCGCTGGGCGTGCCCGGCGGGCGGCGGGTCGGCGCCAGGCGATCGACGTCGCGCATGCGGCGCAGGATACCCCCGGCGCGCGGCGTAGTACGATGGCGGCGATGCGCGTCGTGACGAGCCTCGGCGTGCTGGCGAGCGTCGGTGCGGCGTGCGGCGACGACGGCGGCGGCGGTGGTCGCGTCACGGCGGTCACCGGCCCGCCGCCGCTGGTGGTGCCGGCGACGTTCGCGCCGCCGGTGCCGCACCCCGCGGCGATCTCGTCGACGTTCGGTCCGCGCTGGAAGATCAGCGCCGGGCGGACCGACTTCCACCCCGGCGTCGACTGGTTCGACGCCGAGGGCACGCCGGTGACCGCGATCGGCGACGGCGTGGTCGAGGCGGTCTACCCCGACGGCTCGACCCAGTTCCCGCTCGGCGGCAACGTCGTCGCGATCCGCCACGCGCTGCCGACGCCGGTGCGGTTCCACGGGCGCGACGTCGATCGCCTGTTCGCCGTGTACCTGCACCTGCAGACGATCGGCGTGTCGCCCGGGCAGGCGGTCACCCGGGGCCAGCCGATCGGCGCCATGGGCCAGACCGGCGACACCGACTTCGTGCACCTGCACTTCGAGATCCGGCTGCAGACGATGTGCTCGTTGCCGTACCAGCGCGAGCACCCCGACGCCGGCTGCGTCACCGGCTTCGATCCCCACGTCCACCCGCGCCTGGTCATCCCGGGGCCCGACGACGACGCGATCACGCTGGCGCCGATCGCGCCGTCGCCCGGCGACGCCTACGCGGTGCGCTACACCGCGACCCGCGGCGACCTCGATCTCGACGCCATCGCCACCGACGCCGGGGCGCTGGGCTTCGACGCGCGGCGCGGCCTCGACGCCTCGTCGCTGGCCACGCTCGATGACTTCCGCTACCCGTGGCTGACGCTGGCGCCGCAGCCGTTCGCGTCGACCGACGAGGTGCTGGTGATGGACCTGCACTTCCCGACCCGGCCGGCCTTCGTCGAGGTCCGCGACCTCGACGGCGACGGGCTGCGGCTGACGCCGTAGCCCACGCGGCCGGCGCTACTTCGCGATCACGCCGCCCGCGATCAGCATCGCGATCGCGATGCCGGCGAGGCTCTCGCCGGCGATCAGCCCCGACGCCACCGGCACGACGTAGCGGTCCGAGGCGGCGCGGGTGTAGCGGCGCATCAGCGCGGCGATCGCGGCGCCCAGGAACATCGCGATCGCGTTCGACGCCGGGATGACCATCGCGATGCCGACGCCGGCCGGCGACGGCAGGAACGCGCGGACCTTGGCCGGCGCCAGCTTGTCGACGATCGCCATGACGATGCCGAGCGCGAGGCCCACCACCATCGCGGTCTGGGCCGCGCTCGACAGGCCGCCCAGGCCGTTGGACACGATCGCCGACACCCCCGACCACACCAGGCACGACGGCGCCGGCCAGGCGTCGCTGCCCAGCACCGACGGGTCGGGGATGATCGCGTTGAACGCCGGGACCACGATGAGCGCGCCGGCCACCACGCCCAGCAGCTGCGCGTAGACCTGGTGGCGCGGCTTGGCGCCGAGCAGCCAGCCGGTCTTGAGCGTGGTCAGCAGATCGGCGGCGTGCAGGCCGACGCCGCCGGTGACGTTGGCCGACATGATGTTGCCGGGCAGGTTGCCGGGCGCCAGCGCGCCGAACGTCATCTGGGTGACCGGCCCCAGCGCCTTGGTCGGCGTGGTGTCGGTCTCGCCCGTGACGCGGGCGGCGATGAAGCCCATCACCACCGCCAGTGGGACCGAGATGGCGCCGGCCCAGAGGGGGATCTGGAAGAGCCATTTCATCAGGACGATGACCACCGGCCCGAGGACCAGGAAGCCGACCGGGAACCACCACTCCGGGCCCTGACCGCGCCGATCGGTCTGGGGTCGGCGCCGCGGCGACCCAGGCGGGCCATGCCGGCGAACGCGCGCTTGAGGCTCTTCCAGTCGAGCAGGAACGAGGTGATGCCCGAGCCGACCAGGATGCCGGCGCCCGGCCACAGCGTCCAGTTGACGATCGCCTTGTAGCTGACGGTCGCGATCTCGTGGTGCTCGAGCAGCAGCGGCGCGATGACGCCGTAGGTGACGATCGCGCCGAGCAGCATCGACCAGCCGGTGCGGAAGCTCATCAGCGCGCCGGCGCCGATCAGCAGCACCTCGGTCTTGAGCGCGATGGTCCACTTGCCGAGGCCCGCGAGCCGGCCAGCGGAGCGGCACCGGCAGGGTCGTAAGGGGATCCAGGGGCCTTGGCGTCGCGCAGGAAGGCGACCAGCGCGCCGACGCCGGCGGCGACCGCGAGCGCCAGCGCCTTCTGGGTGCCGCCGCCGGCCGCCGCGCTGTGCAGCGAGTCGATGGTCTCGGCGGTGGCGGTGCCGGTCGGGAACGCCAGGCCGTCCTGGTTGATCAGCTGGCGCTTGATCGGGATGGCGGCGAACACGCCGAGCGCGGCGATCGCGCCGAACCAGGCGATCAGCGCCAGCGTGCTGGGCCGCTGCATCAGCGCCGGGTTCGCCGACAGCACCATCAGGAGCGCGCCGAAGGCCGCCATGTTGCCGCCGCCGGTCATGTAGCCGGCGCCCGACGCGACGGTGGTGAGCGCGTTGTTCTCGAGCGGCCCGAACGGCTTCTTGACCAGGCCGATCGCCTTGAGGCCCTGGAACGACGCGAACGCGAGGATGCACGCGGTCAGCGTCACCCCCATGCTCCAGCCGGTCTTGAAGAACACGTACAGGTTCGACAGGCACATCACCGCGCCGATCAACATCCCGCCGATCGCGGCGCGGACGGTGAGGTTGGGCGCGTCGGGCTTGTAGGTGTCGCGCAGCCACGCCGCCTCGATGTCGGTCGCGGCGGCGGGGGGAGGAGAGGTCGAGGCGGCCATGGGACTCCAGCCGAGGTGGAGCCGCGACGATAGTGAATGCCGGTCGTGGCGTCCATGCGCCGGGTCGCCGGTCGGCGCCGACGCGCTACGATGCGCAGGTGGCCGAACCGCCGCCGTTCCCGACCAGCGTGTGCCACGGCTGCGCGCACCTGCGCCTGAACGGCAACCGCCGCGGCTCGGTGTTCCTGGCCTGCGCCGAGCCGGCCATGCCGCGCTACCTGCCGCAGCCGGTGGTGCGCTGCGGCCGGCGCACGCCGGCGGGGTAGGGCGCGTGCCGCAGCTTGCCGCCGCGGCGCGGCCGGGCCCTGGTATCGTCGCCGCGATGCGGCGCGTGTGGATGCTGGCCTGGATCGCCTTGGCCGTCGCGTGCGCGGCGCCGAGCGAGCGGCTGGCGCGGCCGCGCGTGCACCCCGAGCCGGCGATGGTCCGCGCCGCGGCGCCCCCGCCGCCGTCGCTCACGCCGTTGCCGCCCGGCCTGCGCGCGTGGCTCGACGCCCGCACCGATGACCAGCTGACGCCGGCGATGCGGCGCGTGCTGCCGCAGGCCGGCGTCGTGGTGGCGCCGGGGCGACCGCTGGCCGGCGGCGACGCGCTGGCGCTCGCCGATCGCGCGCTCCACCAGGGCGATGCCCGCGACGCCGCGGTCCAGCTCGCCGCGCTGATCGATCACCCGCGCCGCGAGGTGAGGATCTACGCGCGGTGGCGGCTGGCCCGGGCGCTGCTGCAGCTCGGCCGCGGCGACGAGGCCGAGCCGCTGTTGCGCGAGGTCGCGGCGTCGCACCGCCCGGAGGCCTGGGCCGCGCTGACGACGCTGGCCGAGCGGGTGGCCGCGCGCGACGGCGCCGACGTCGCGGCGGCGCAGCTCGCCGGGCTGGCGCTCGCCGCCGACGGCACCGCGGCGCAGCTCGAGGCGGTGGTGCTCGACGTCGGGCCGGTGGCCGGGCGGGTCGCGTTGCTGGTCGACCGCGCGCGGCGGGGCGCCGATGACGAGCCGGCCTGCGCCAGCGCGCTGGCGGCGCTGGTGCTCGACTCGCGCACCGGCGGGATCGATCGGATCGCGCGTTGTCGCGACGATCTCGAGCGGGGCGCGTCGCCGGCGCCGGTCGCCGCCGCGTTCCGGGATCGGCTGGTCGCCGACCGCCAGGCGATGCGGCTCGAGGCGGCCGCGCTCCGCTGGCGCGACCTCGACGCCCGGGCCCACGCCACGCCTGCCGATTGGATCTGGCTCGCCACGATGCTGATGGCGGGGGCGGAGGCGCGCCCGTGGGGCGACCTCGCCGGCCTGGCCAACTGGGGCGCGGTGGTCGCGCTGGGCAACGCGGCGGTGCTGGGCGCCGACGGCGCGAAGGTCACCGCCGGCGACGTCGCCCTCGGCCGCGACGTGGCCCGCCGCGCGTGGTCGGGGTACGACGCGCGGGCCGAGGCGATCGTCCGCGCCCTGAGCGCTCAGGCCGGGCGCACCGCGCGGGTCGCGAAGTAGCACGGCAAGAAGCGGTGGATCGGCTCGGGCGCGGTGGTCCACCGATCCTCGAAGAACCCGGTGATGGCCAGCCCGGCGTCCAGCTGGCCGCCGATCAGGTCCTCGAGCGTGTGGCCGAACGACACCGGATCGCCGCGCTCGTGCAGCGCTCGCACCTCGGGATCATCGAGGTGCTCGAGGTCGGAGTACGGGATCGCGTACTTCATCTGCATCACGCCGTCGCGCTCGCGCGCCAGATCGGCGGTGTAGACCACCGGGTTGGTGGCCCCGGCCAGGAGCGCGCCGCCCGGGCGCAGCACCCGCGCGCACTCGCGCCACACCGGGCGGACGTCGGGCACGAAGGCGTTGCTGCACGGGTGGAAGATCAGATCGAAGCTGGCGTCGGCGAACGCGCTCAGGTCGCGCATGTCGCCCTCGACGGTGCGCAGCGTCAGCCCGTCGCGCGCGGCCACCGCGCGATCCTGGGCCAGCTGCGCCGGCGAGTTGTCGAACACCGTGACCTCCGCGCCGGCCGCCGCGAACAGCGGGCACTGCTGGCCGCCGCCCGACGCCAGCCCCAGCACGCGCGCGCCGCGCAGCTCGCCGAACCAGGCCCGCGGCACCGGCCGGGTCGGCGTCAGCACCACCTCCCAGTCGCCGGCCCGGGCCCGCGCCACCTGGTCGCTGGTCACCGGCACCGTCCACTCGTTCTGTCGCTGCACCGCCGCGTCCCAGGCGGCGCGGTTGTAGGCGCGCACGTCGTCGATCATGGGCGCGACCTTACCGCGGCGCGCGCGGCCGCGGCGGCCGCGGCTACGGCACCAGGCCGCGGGCCCGGGCCAGCGCCTGCAGCTCGCGCTTGAGCCGCTCGTAGCGCTTGCGCAGCGCGGCGACCTGGTTGGTGGTCGGCTCGCGATCGTCGTCGGCCAGCGCCCGCGCCAGGTCGCGCCAGGGCAGGTCGGCGTCGACGCGGAGCTGCAGCAGCAGCTGATCCTCGGGGGCCAGCGTCGCGCGCAGCGCGGCGAAGCCGTCCTTGACGTCGGTGCGCAGGTGGGCGGCGGTGGTGCTGCGGACCTCGGCCACCACCCGCGACAGCGGCGCGTCCGACAGCTCGACCTGGCGGCGCTGGCGATCGCGGCGCTCGGTCCAGTGCAAGAACTCGTGGCGGGCGATCGCGTAGCACCACGCGCGGCACGCGCCGTCCCAGCGGAACTGCGGCAGGCCGCGCCAGACGCGCTCGCAGGTGCCGGCGAAGACGTCGTCGGCGCCGTCGGGGTCGCGGGTCATCGCGACGAGGAAGCGGTACAGCTCCGGGCCGTAGCCGCGGACGATCGCCGCGGCGGCGCCCGCGAGATCGCCGGCGTCGAAGCGGGCGCGCAGCTCGCCCTCGAAGGCCTCGCGCTCGATGGGCGTCATCGCGTCGCTACCGTACATCGGATACGATGCGCCGGCATGCCCGGCGATGACGACGACGCGATCGCCTCGACCGAGGCTGGCGTCGCGACCCCGCGCAGCGCCGACGCCGACGCGGCGACCGCCGGCGGCGCGGCGTCGGCGCTGACCAGCGGCGACGCGCTGGTGCGCCAGGTCATGGGCGGCGGCCCGGCCGCCGCGCCGCTGGCGCTGGCCGCCGGCGAGCTCGTCGACGACACCTACCGGGTCGTGCGGCGGCTCGGGGCCGGCGGCATGGGCGTGGTCTACCTGGCCCACGATCAGCGGCTCAAGCGCGACGTCGCGCTGAAGCTGCACACGCGCGGCGCCGCGGCCCGGCTGGCGCGCGAGGCCACGGCGATCGCGCAGCTCCACCACCCCAACGTGGTCACCGTGTACCAGATCGGCACCCACGCCGGGTTCCCCTACGTGGCGATGGAGTACGTCGACGGCGGCACCGCGCGGGCGTGGCTGGCCGAGGCGCGCCGGCCGTGGCGCGCGATCGTCGCGCTGTACGTCGCCGCGGCCCGTGGCCTGGCGGCGGCCCACGCCGCCGGCATGGTGCACCGCGACTTCAAGCCCGAGAACCTGCTGGTCGGCAAGGACGGGCGGATCCGCGTGGCCGACTTCGGGCTGGCCCGCGAGGTGGGCGAGCGCGACGCGGCGACGCCGGTCACCGACGAGCTGCTGTCGCCGCTGACCCAGACCGGCGCGATGGTCGGCACGCCGGCGTACATGGCCCCGGAGCAGCGCGCCGGCGGCGCGGTCGACGCGGCCGCCGATCAGTTCGCGCTGTGCGCGTCGCTGTGGGAGGCGCTGTACGGCGCGCGGCCGTTCGCCGGCGGCGACGCCGCGACGCTGGCCGCCGCCACGGCGCGCGGGGTGATCGCCGCGCCGGCCGACGCGCGCGGCGTGCCGCGGGCGATCCGGCGCGCCCTCGAGCGCGGCCTGGCGGCCGATCCGGCGCGGCGGTTCCCGTCGATGGAGACGCTGGCCCAGGCGCTGACGCCGCGGCGGTCGTGGGCGCGGTGGGGCGGCGCGGCGGTGGCCGTCGCGGGGCTCGCCTCGGCCGCGGCGCTGTGGCCGCGGGCCGCGCCCGATCCGTGCCGCGACGCCGGGCGGCTGGTCGACCGCGAGGTCCCGGCGGCGCTGATCGACGCGATGCGCGTCGTGGTCCTGAGCTCGCCCGCGAGCGAGGTGAAGCGCGACCGGATCGCCGCGCGGCTGGGCCGCGTGCGCCCGACGCTGCTGGCCGCGACCGAGCAGGCGTGTCGGGCGGCGCGCGTCGAGCGCACGCTGCCCGCCGGGCTCGCCGAGCGCGCCGCGGCGTGCCTGACCGAGCGGGCCCGGGTGGCGGCGATCCTCGTGGACGATCGCGCCCTGGCCGCCGCCGACCCGGTCGCGTACCTCGATCGGCTGCGCGGCATCCCGCCGCTGACGCCGTGCCTCGACGCGGTGGTGCTGGCGGCGACGCCGGCGCGCGCCGACGACGCGTCCCTCCGCGCGCGGGCGCTGTTGTGGGCGGCCAAGTCCGAGGTCGATCACGATCGCGCCGCCGCGGCCGCGGCGACCCTGGCGCAGGCCCGCGCGGTGATGCCGGCCGACGACGACGGCGCGCGGGCGCTGGCGCTGGTGGTCGAGGGGGGCATCGCCTACGACGAGCACCGCTTCGACGCCGCGGGGCAGGCGCTGGCCGACGCCTACTACGCCGGCGTGGCCAGCGACGATCCGGCGGTGTACCTGTCGGCGCTGGGCCAGCTGGTCATCCTGCACACCGGCGAGGTCCGCGACCCGGCGGCGATGCAGCAGTGGCTGCGGGTGGCCGCCGCCGCGGTGAAGCGCGACCAGGCGCGGGCGCCGGTCGAGACCGCGGGCGTGGCGTCGGCGCTGTCGGCGGCCGCGGATCGCGGCGGCAACCCGGCGGCGGCGCTGCGCTACGCCGACATCGCGACCGCGATCCACGCCGGCGTCGGCAACCGCGGCTTCATCGCCGAGGCCGCGCACGTCCGCGCCAACGCGCTGGCTGGCGGCGGGCGCCACGCCGAGGCGATCGCCGACTACCGCGCCGCGCTCGAGGTCATCGAGGCCGAGCTGGGCAGCGACGCGCCGATGACGATCGTCATCCTGGGCGAGCTCGGGCTGTCGCAGGTCGAGGCCGGCCAGCGCGAGGAGGCGCTGGCCACGGCGGGGCGGCTCGAGGCCGCGCTGGCCAGCGGCGGCCCGCGCGATCTCACCCGCGCCACCGCGCTCTTGAACCTCGGCGTCGTGCTGGCCGAGGCCGGCGCGGACGACGCGCGGGCCGAGCCAGCGTACCGCGAGGCGCGCGCGATCTACGCGGCCACCCTGGGGCCCGAGCACCCCGACGTGCTGCTGTGCGACACCAACCTGGCGCTGATCGCCAACGGGCGCGGCGCGCATGGCGAGGCGCTGGCGACGCTCGAGCGCGTCTTGACGATCCAGCGGCGCACGCCCGGCATCGAGGACATCGAGCTGGCCAGCACCCAGGTCAACCTGGCGGCGGTGGCGCTGGCGGCCGGCGACCACGCGCGGGCCGCGCCGGCGGCGGCCGCCGCCGTCGAGGCCTTCGTCGCCACCGAGCCGGGCTCGCGGCGCGAGGTCTTCGCGCGGGTGTTCCAGGTGCGCGCGCTGGTGGCGCTGGGCCGCGCCCACGAGGCCTTGCCGATCGCGCGCGCCGCCGACGTCGCGGCCCGGGCCTTGCCCGACGTCGAGGACGCCGCCCTCAACACCGCGGTCGAGATCGCGCGGGTCCAGCTCGCGCTGGGCCGCGACGTCGCGGCGGCCCGGGCGGCGCTGACCCAGGCGCGCGCCGGGTTCGTCGCGCTCGGCCCCGGCATGGCGGCGCGCGTGGCCGACATCGACGGGCTGCTGGCGCGGTAACGCGCCGCGCCCGCGGAATGTGGGGCGGCCGGGAGGATCGCCGGCGGCGGGCGCGCGAGACTAGCGGCGATGCGACGCTCGAGCCGACGCCTGCTGCTGCTGGTCGCCGCGCTGCCGGTGACGCTGGTGGTGCTGGCGCTCCTGTACATGGCCGGCATGGCGCACCTCGAGCACGACCCGCGCGGCTTCTGGCGGTCGCTCGAGTGGGCCGGCGAGACCATCACCACCACCGGCTACGGCGCCGACGCCCGGTGGGATCACCCGCTGATGGTGGCGTTCGCGATCGCGACCCAGTTCGTCGGCGTGTTCATGACGTTCCTGGTCTTCCCGGTGTTCTTGATCCCGTACTTCGAGGAGCGGTTCGAGGGGCGCCTGCCGACCCGGCTGCCGCAGCGCCCCGGCACGGTGCTGGTGTACGGGTGGGGCCCGTCGGTCGCGACCCTGGTCGACGACCTGACCCGCGACCGCGTCCCGGTGGTGATCCTCGAGCCGGATCTGGCGATCGCGCGCCGCATCCACGAGCGCGGCCGCACGGT
Source organism: Myxococcales bacterium (assembly GCA_016707895.1). Taxonomy (GTDB): domain Bacteria; phylum Myxococcota_A; class Polyangia; order Haliangiales; family Haliangiaceae; genus UBA2376. Next base: position 9,655 of record JADJGV010000018.1, read on the forward strand.
CGTGCACGCCGACCTCGAGCTCGACGACGCGATCCTGGGCGACCTCGGCGGCGTGCGCGGCATCGTCGCCAACACCGCCGACCACCAGAACGCGGTGCTGACGCTGAGCGCCCGCCAGCGCGGCTTCACCGGCCCGATCATCGCGCTGGTCGAGACGCCGAGCCGCCGCGCGCCGATGACGCGGGCCGGCGCGACCGCGGTGTTCACGCCGCGCCACGCCCTGGCCGCGGCGCTGGCGGCCAAGGCCAGCGTGAAGATCCGGCCGCGGGTGTCGGGCGAGCTGCGGCTGGGCAACGCCCTCGAGATCGCCGAGGTGCGGGTCCACCGCGGCAGCGCGCTGGTCGGGACCACGCTGGCCGCGGCCAAGCTGCGCACCGCCACCGGCGCGACGATCGTCGGTCGCTGGAACAACGGCGCGCTCGAGGCGCCCCCGTCGCCGACCCGGGCGCTCGACGTCGGCGCGATCCTGGTCGCGGCCGGCAGCCGCGAGGCGATCGCCCGCCTGGGCGACCTCGCGACCCCGGTGGCGCGCAGCGGCCGGTTCGTGATCCTCGGCCACGGCGAGACCGGCCGCAAGGTCGCCCAGTTCCTGCGCGACGCCGAGGAGGACGTCACCGTGGTCGGCGAGCGCGCCGAGCCCGGCGTCGACGTCGTGGGCGACGTGCTCGACCCCGAGCTGCTCGCCACCGCGGGCATCGGCCAGGCCCAGGCGGTGCTGCTGGTGATGGAGCGCGACAGCGAGACCACGTTCGCCGCGGCGGTGGTGCGCGACGTCGTCGGCGACGCCGTGATCATCGCCAGCGTCGACAACCCCGATCACGTCGCCCGGGTCCACCGCGCCGGCGCCGACTTCGTGCTGTCGGTCGGGCAGGTGGCCGGCCAGCTGCTCTCGTTCCAGCTGCTCGGCGAGGAGGCGGTGTCGCTGCAGCCCGAGATCAAGCTGGTGAAGACGCTGGCGGGGGCGCTGGCCGGCCAGGCGCTCCGCGCGGCGCAGGTGCGCCAGCGGACCGGCTGCCTGGTGATCGCGGTCGAGCGCGCCGGCGCCGTGGTGGTGGAGTTTGCCGACGACTTCGTGATCGCCGCCGCCGACGTCGTCTACGTCTGCGGCACGCCGGCGACGATCGCCGCGTACTTCGCGGCGTTCCCCGGATCCCGGCCGTGACGATGGCGGGCGACGCCGCGGGGTTCGCCGCCACCGGCCTGGCGCGGGTGCCCGCCGCCTTCACCGCGCGCGACGTCGCGGCGATCCGGTCGGCGGTGTGGGCGACGTTGGCTGGCTACGGGATCCGCGCGGACGCGCCGACGACCTGGATCGCCGGCGGCGCGCTGCCGCTGATCGAGATCGCCGGCGCGCTGCGGCCCGGCGACGTCGGGCCGATGTGGGCGGTCGGGCGCGATCCGGCGTGCGCGGCGCTGCGGCCGGCGCTGGCCCGCGCGGTCGACGCGGTGTTCGGCCCGGGCGTGTGGAGCCCGGCCGACGAGCACGGCGGCCAGGCCATGCCGAACCTGCCCATCGCCGGCGCGCCATGGGCGGTGCCGCACGCCGCCTGGCACGTCGACGAGCCGACCGTGGCCGGGCAGGGCGCCGCGTGGGGCCTGCTCGGCTTCGCCTGCCTCGACGACGTCGCCCCCGGCGGCGGCGCCACCGTCGCGGTCGCCGGATCGCACCGCGCGCTGGCGCGGCTGGCCGCCGCCCGCGGCCCCGGCGCGGTGGTCACCACCGACGACGGCCTCGCCGCGCTGGCCGCGGCCGATCCGTGGTTCGCCGAGCTGCGCCTGCCGGGCGACGCCGCGGCGCGCCGGGCCCGCTACCTCGACGCCGACCACGATCACGCTGGACTCCCGCTGCGGGTCGTCGAGCTCACCGGCCGCGCGGGCGATCTGCTGCTGATGGACCCCCGGCTCCTGCACACGGTCGCGGCCAACGCCGGGGGCCGGCCGCGGCTGGTCGTGCGGCTGCTCTGCAGCCGCGCGATCGCCGGCTTCCCCCCGTGATCTCGCCCGGGTAGGCCGGGGCGCTTGGCCCTCGCGTCGGCCGGCGATTCGTGGCAGTCTGCGCGCGCAAACCCGCGACCACGCATAGACACGGCACGGCATGAACCTTCTGTCGAGCTCCGGATGAACGTCCGGGGCTGGAGTGAGGGCCCAGACCGGCGGGTCGTGCGGGGTCATCCCCGAGACACGAAAGGTCTGACGTCATGGCATTCGTTCAAGAGTCCTGCACCATCGGTGGCAAGGAGATCATCATCGAGACTGGCAAGTGGGCCAAGCAGTCGGGCGGCTCGGTGGTCGTCCGCTGCGGCGACACCTCGCTCTTGGTGACCGCGACCGGCTCGCAGCAGCCGCGCGACATCGACTTCATGCCGCTCACCTGCGAGTACCAGGAGAAGTTCTACGCCGCCGGCAAGATCCCCGGCAGCTACTTCCGCCGCGAGGGTCGCCCGACCACCGACGAGACCCTGGTCTGCCGGCTGATGGATCGCCCGTGCCGCCCGCTGTTCCCCAAGGGCTGGTTCATCGACACCCAGATCATCGCCAACGTCATCAGCTACGACAAGCAGCACCCAACCGACGTGCTGGCGATGACCGGCGCCTCGGCCGCGATCCACATCTCGGATCTGGTGTGGGACGGCCCGCTGGTCGGCATCCGCGTCGGCTACATCGACGGCAAGCTGGTCGCCAACCCGACCTTCGCCGAGCGCAAGCTCAGCACGATGGACATGATCGTCGCCTGCACCAAGGACGCGATCATGATGGTCGAGGGCGAGATGCACGAGGTCGGCGAGGCGCTGATCATCGACGGCATGCTGTTCGCGCTCGAGGCCGCCCAGCCGCTGATCAAGCTGCAGCAGAAGCTGCGCGAGGTGGCCGGCAAGCCCAAGCGCGAGTTCACCAAGCCGGTCGCCGACGAGGCGCTGTTCGCCAAGGTCAAGGATCTCGGCCTCGAGGACCTGGCCAAGGCGATGGCGACCCGCGAGAAGAAGAAGCGCGGCGCGGCGATCAGCGAGGTCCACAAGAAGGTGGCCGAGCAGCTGACCGGCGAGGGCCAGCCCTGGGCCGGCAAGCGCAAGGACGTCGACGGCGCGTGGTCGAAGCTCGTCAAGAAGCACGCCCGCAGCCAGACGCTCGCCACCAAGAAGCGCATCGACGGCCGCGACCTCGACGAGGTCCGCCCGATCTCGATCGAGGTCGGCGTGCTGCCCAAGGCCCACGGCTCGGCGCTGTTCACCCGCGGCGAGACCCAGTCGCTGGCGGTCGCCACGCTGGGCACCAAGTACGACGAGCAGAAGGTCGAGACCCTGCTGGGCGACCTGAAGAAGCAGTTCTACCTGCACTACAACTTCCCGCCGTTCTCGACCGGCGAGGTCAAGCCGATCCGCGGCCAGTCGCGGCGCGAGGTCGGCCACGGCTTCCTCGCCGAGCGCTCGGTCGCGCGCATCCTGCCGCAGTACGAGGACTTCCCCTACACGATCCGCGTCGTGTCGGAGATCCTCGAGTCCAACGGCAGCTCGTCGATGGCCTCGGTGTGCGGCGGCTCGCTGGCGCTGATGGACGCCGGCGTCCCGACCACCGCCCCGGTGGCCGGCATCGCGATGGGCCTGATGAAGGAGGGCGACGAGTACGCCATCCTGTCGGACATCCTCGGCGACGAGGACCACCTCGGCGACATGGACTTCAAGGTCACCGGCACCAAGGTCGGCATCTGCGCGCTGCAGATGGACATCAAGGTCGACGGCCTGACCCGCAAGATCCTCGAGGAGGCGCTCGGCCAGGCCCGCCGCGGCTACCTGCACATCCTCGAGAAGATGAACGCGGTGATGCCGGCGGCGCGCGACGAGCTGTCGGCCAACGCCCCGCGCATCATCACCGTCCAGATCAAGCCGGACAAGATCCGCGACATCATCGGCCCCGGCGGCAAGACCATCCGCGCGCTGGTCGAGCAGACCGGCGCCCACATCGACGTCAGCGACACCGGCGTGGTGTCGATCGCGTCGTCGGACGCCCGCAGCCTCGAGCAGGCCCAGGCGCTGATCAGCGGCCTGACGATGGAGCCCGAGGTCGGCCAGTACTACTCGGGCGTGGTCAAGCGCATCATCGAGATCGGCGCGTTCGTCGAGATCCTGCCGGGCACCGACGGCCTGCTCCACATCAGCGAGATCTCGAACGAGCGCATCCGCGCGGTCGAGGACGTGCTGAAGGAGGGCGACGAGGTGATCGTCAAGTGCGTGAAGGTGGACCGCGACGGCAAGATCCGGCTGTCGCGGCGCGAGGTCCTCGAGGCCAAGCCGGGCCCCGAGGAGATCAACAACTTCGTGGTCTGAGCGGGCGATGAGCGCACCGCGCGTCCGGTTTCGCAGGCTGCGCCCCGACGCGGTGGTGCCGGCCTACATGACGGCCGACGCCGCCGGGCTCGACCTGGCGGCGGCGCTCGACGCGGCGGTGACGCTGGCGCCGGGCGCCCGCGCCGCGGTGGGCACCGGCCTGGCGATGGAGCTGCCGCGCGGCTTCGAGGGCCAGGTGCGGCCGCGCTCGGGCCTGGCCAAGAACCACGGCGTGACCGTGGTCAACGCGCCGGGCACGATCGACGCCGACTACCGCGGCGAGGTGGCCGTGCTGCTGATCAACCTCGGCGATCAGCCGGTGGCGATCACGCCGGGCATGCGCATCGCGCAGCTGGTGATCGCGCCGGTGGTGCAGGCGACCATCGAGGTCGCCGACGAGCTGTCGACCACCGCGCGCGGCGCCGGCGGCTTCGGCTCGACCGGCGCGTAGGCCGGCGCCGGCGCGGGGGCGGGCCCGCTACGGGAGGTGGATGCGGTTGCCGGCGGCGTGGCAGCCGGCGGCGTTGCAGTTGGCCTGGTTGACCATCGCGGTCATCGCCTTGTCGGTGTTGGGGCACAGGCTGGCCTTGGCCCGCACCGGCAGCGTGATCGGCGTCTCCAGGTAGAAGTTGCCGTTGCTGGCGGTGACCATCTTGGTCGGCGTGCCCATGCCGTTGGGCAAGAGGATCGTCGCGCCGGCCAGCGGCGTGGTGCCGGCGGCCGACGTGTACAGCGTGCCCGCCAGGTAGAAGCGCGGCACGCCCTGGGTGCCGCCGTCGTGGCAGCCCTGGCCGACGCACGCGGTGCCCGGGTTGTGCTGGCCGTTGGGCGAGACCGCCGCCGGCTCGCAGTTGGCGTTGCCGCCGCCATCGCCGCCGCCGCCGCCACCGCCGTCACCGCCACCGCCGCCGCTGTCGATCCCGCTCGCGGCGTCGACGTCGCCCGGCTGGGCGTTGGGGTCGCCGACGGTGCAGGCGACCACGAGCAGCGACGCGACGGCGAGGGTCCGGACCATGCCCGACGGTAGAGCAAGCGCCAGGCCGGCCCGCGGCGACCGCGCAACGATGCGCAATCGCTGCGTCGGGCGGTGCAACCCGCGGTCCGCGGCTGGGGGGCCAAGGCCCCGCACCGGGGCGCGCTGCCCTCGGCAAGTAGGTGATCTGGCTCGCGGCGATCGCGCCGCGGGGGAGGCGTGGCCCGTGCAATGATCCGATCCGTGCGTCGGCTCGCGCTGCTGATCCTGGTCGCCGGCGGCTGCGTCGAGCCGGCGCCAGGCCTGGGTGAGCGGGTCGACCCGGTCATCGGCGGCACCCCGACCCCGGCCGGCGCTCACCCGGCGGTCGGCGCGCTGGTCGAGGGCGGCGGCGTGACCTGCACCGGTACGCTGATCGCGCCCGACGCGGTGCTGACCGCGGCCCACTGCCTGCCGCTCGACGGCCCGCTGCCGGGGTTCACGCTGGCCAGCGACGCCCGCACCGCCACGCCGCTGCCGGCGGTCGCCGCGACGAGCCACCCGATGTGGGACATCGATCGCGCCATCGTCGACGGGCCGACCCAGTTCTACGACCTGGCGATCCTGCGGCTCGCGGCGCCGGTGACCGACGTCGCGCCGATGATCCTGGCCGGGCCGCGCGAGGCCCGCGAGGTCGGCGACGGCACCGTCGTGACGATGGTCGGCTACGGCGAGACCGTCGACGGCGACCCGGCGTCGGCCGGCGTCAAGGCCGCGGCCGACGCCACGATCGTGGCCACCAGCCCCAGCGAGCTGCAGGTCAGCGCCGCCGGCGAGCCGCAGAACTGCTACGGCGACTCGGGGGGGCCGGCGATCCTCGCGCTGGGCCGCGGCGATCGGCTGATCGGCGTGGTGTCGCGGGGCGCGACCGTCGCGCCGACCTGTGATCAGGGCACCGTCGACACCCGCGCCGACTACTACCTGTCGTGGATCCGCCAGCAGGTGCCGGCGGTGTGCGGCGGCGACGACGAGTGCGCCGGCGGCCCCGGCCCGGGCTACGGCGCCGACGTCACCGGCGGCTGCGCCTCGGCCGGCGGCGGCGGCAGCCTCGGGATCGCGCTGGCGATCGCCGCCGCGATCGCGGCGCGCGGCCGTCGTCGGCGGCGCCCGATCGAGTAGGCTGCGCCGGTGGCCGCGCCCACCGTGATCCTGCCCGCCGAGGCCGCCGCGTTCGTCGCCGCCGGCGGCCGCGACGTCGACACCGCCAAGCTGGCCGAGGCGGCGGCGCTGGCCGCCGGCGCGGTGGTGCCGCTGGTCGATCCGCGCGGCGACGAGCTGGGCGTGGCGATCCACGATCCCGACAACCAGCGGCTGCGGGTGATGGTCACGCCGGCCGACGGCTTCCCGACCGTGAGCGGCGCGGTGCTGGGCTGGCGGGTCGAGCGCGCGCTGGCGTGGCGCAAGCAGCTGGGGCTACCCGGCGAGGACGCGACCTACCGCGTGCTCAACGGCGCCGGCGACGGCGTGCCCGGCTTCACCTGCGACGTGCTCGGCCGCTACGCGGTGCTGTACGCGTACGCGCCGGCGCTGGTGCCGTGGGCGCGGCAGCTGGCCGAGGCGGTGCGCGGCTTCGTCGGCGTGCGCGGCGTGGTGGTCAAGGTGCGCGCCCGCGGCGGCGCCAGCGACGTCACCCAGGAGATCCTCGGCGAGACGCCGCCCGAGCGCTACTGGGCCGCCGAGCACGGCGTCGGCGTCGAGATCCACCCGCTGGGCGGCCTCAACGTCGGGCTGTTCACCGACATGCGCGAGGAGCGCCAGCGCCTGGGGCGGTTCGTCGGCGGCGGCGCGGTGGCCAACCTGTTCTCGTACACCGCGATGCTGTCCTTGACCTGCGCGCGGGCCGGCGCGGCCAGCGTGGTGTCGGTCGACACCTCCGACGGCGTGGCCGCCTGGGCCCGGGGCAACTTCGCGCGGGCCGGCTTCGCGCCCGACGACGCGCGCTGGCGGTTCGAGACCGGCGACGCGGTGCGCTACCTGGCCCGCGCGGCCAAGGCCAAGGAGCGCTACCGGCTGATCGTGATCGATCCGCCGACGTTCTCGACCGCGCGCGGCGCGCCGTGGGTGCTCGATCGCGACTACCCCGCGCTGATCGCGCAAGCGGCGGCGGTGCTCGAGCCGGGCGGGGTGCTGTGGCTGGCCGCCAACACCCACGAGCTCGGCTCGCTGACCCGGCTGGTCGGCAAGGGCCTCAAGGCCGCCGGCAAGGACGGCGCGATCGTCGCCCAGGGCGGCCTGCCGGCCGACTACCCGACGGTGGCGGCGCAGCCGCGCGATCGCTACCTGCAGATCGTCGTCGTCCGCGTCGCGTGACCGGCGGGCGCGTCAGGTGGCCGGCCGGCCGCGCTCGGCGACGAGTCGCTCGATCACCCACGGGTTGTGGACGCCGCCGATCGGCGTCGTGAGCTCGCCGATCGGCGAGTCGATCACCAGCTGCCCGCGGGCGCGGCGGGTCGGGCCGAGGTCGCGCCACGGCACGCCGGCGTCGCGGGTCATCAGGCCGTAGCTGGTGAGCTGGTGACGCCCGTAGGTGAGCGGGTGCCCCTCGATCAGCCGGGCCTCGGCCTCGCGGCGCTGGCGCGGGCCGACGCCGGCCGCGATCGCCGTGACCAGCGGCCCGAGGTCGTCGGCGTGGCCGACGATCGCCGTGGTCGCGTCGCGGGTCGCGATGGTCAGCGTCGCCGGCGCCGGCCCCTGATCCGCGGTGCCGTCGATCGTGACGACCAGGACGTCGGCCCACGCGACGTCGGCGATGACCCGCAGGCCGCGCTCGTGGACGTCGGCGTTGGTCGTCGGCTGGACGGTGCGGTGACCCTTGATCCGGTCGACGACACCCACGACCCCGATGGCGCCGAACGCGACCGCCATGCTCAGCTGACCTGTGACGGCGCCCAGCGCGCTCAGCACGCTCGCGGCCACCGCGTACGGCGTACGCACGTTGGGGGCCGGTGGCGGCCGCGGGATCACGAACCGATGGAGGCGCGGCCCCAGCGGATCGGCCGTGCCGCGGAACGGCGCGTCGCTCACGCGGCCCGGCCGCGCTCGGCGACGAGTCGCTCGAGCATCCACGGGTTCGGGGCGCCGGCGATCGGCGCCGCGACGCGGCCGAGCGGCGAACCGCAGACGAGCTTGCCGCGCCGCCCGCGGATCGGGCCGACGTCGCGCCACGGCACGAGCGTGGCCTTGATGCGCAGCCCGTCCTGCGTGAAGGCGTGCCGCCCGAACGTGTAGGCCTGGCCCTCGGCGAGTCGGGCCGCGGCCTCGCGGTGATGGCGCGGGCCCACCGCGGCGGCGATGACGGCGAGGAGCGGCCCGACGGCGACGGCGGTGCTGACGACCGCGGCGGTCGCGTCGGGGGTGACGATCGTCAACGTCGTCGGCGCGTCGCCCTGGTCGGGCGTGGTGTCGATGGTGACGGTCGCGATCGCGGCCCACGCGAGGTCGACGCCGAGGCGCAGGCCGCGCTCGTGCGCGTCGACGGTCATGGTGCGCGGCCGGGCGCGCCGGTGTTCGTTCCACCCCAGCAAACCGACGATCCCCATGTTCGCCCACGCGAGCGCGGGCAGCACGTGGCCGGTGACGGCGCTGACCGCGCCTAGCCCCAGCGCGCCGACGGCATACGGCCCGCGCATCGGGAGGCGAGGCCGCGGCCCGGGGAGCTCGAACCGCTCGAGCCGCGCGCCGAGCGGATCGACCGAGCCACGGAACGGGGCGTCCGCGACGTCCGGATCCGCGCCGCCGGAGGGGCCGGCGTCGCTCATCCCAGGCGAGCGGCCAGGCGCTCGGCGGCGCGGGTGGCGAGCGCCATGATCGTGAGCTGCGGGTTGACGCCCAGCGAGCTGGGCACCGACGCGCCGTCGACGACGTACAGCCCCGGCGTGCCGTGGACCTGGTGATCGGGGTCGACCACCGACGACGCCGGATCGGGGCCGAGCCGCGCCGTGCCGAGCGGGTGGTAGGCCGACAGCTCGAGGTCGCTGGCCGAGATGGTCGCGGCGCGGAACCGCGCCAGGTCGGCCTCGCCGCGCAGCTCCATGAAGCCGTGGACCGGCATCATCACCGTGCGCGCGCCGGCGGCGAAGAACACCCGGGCCAGGATGTCGAGCCCGCGGTGCATCCGCGCCAGGTCGGCCTGGTTGAGCACGTAGGTGATGAGCGGCCGGCCGCGCACCTGCCGCACCCGCCCGCGCGAGGTGTCCGACACCATCAAGCCGAAGGTCGCGATGCGATCGAACCGCTCGCACAGGTCGACCATCCGCGGGCCGAGGTGCGGCAACAGCGCGGCGGTGAACTCGAGCGGGGTGGCGGCGCCCTCGAACAGGATGCCGTCCTCGTGGAACTCCTCGATGGCCAGGCTCTGCGGCACGCCGCGCCAGCTGTCGATCGCCTCATCGAACTCGGCGATCGCGCCGGCCGCCGGGTGGATCGACAGGTTGCGGCCCAGCTGCCCCGAGCCGCCGCCCAGGTGGTTCCGCTCGAGGAAGCCCGGGGTCATGATCGAGCCGCACGCGACGATCACCGCGCGGGCGCGGACCGTGAGGGTGCGGCCGTTGGCGGCCCGGGCGGTGACGCCGACCGCGCGGCCCCCCTCCACGATGATCCGGTCGGCGCGGGCGTGGGTGAACAGCTCGGCGCCGGCCCGCAGTGCCAGCGGCACGTACGACACGTTGGTCGAGCGCTTGGCGTCGGTGGGGCAGCCGAAGCAGCACACGCCCTGGCCGTCGCAGTCCGGCGCGTTGCGCTTGAGCGGCGCGTGGCGGTAACCGAGCGCGTCGCAGCCGCGGGCGATGACCCGGGCGCAGCCGCCGAGGATCTCGGGGCGCGTCGGCGCCACGCCGATCACGCGCTCGACCCGCTGGTAGTACGGGTCGAGGTGGTCGGCGGTGAACTCGCGCAGCCCGAAGTCGTCGCGCCAGTGGGCCAGCACGTGCTCGGGCACGCGGTAGCAGGTGCCGGAGTTGACGGTGGTGGTGCCGCCGACGGTGACGCCGAGCGGGATCGGGATCGCGACGTTGCCGACCGACAGCGTGGCGCCGCCGTCGCGGTACATCTTCTGCTGCATCGCGAACGGGCGACCGGTGAACTCGTGGCGCTCGAAGTAGCGCCCCTCCTCGATCATCACCACCGCGACGCCGGCCTCGGCCAGCTCGCGCGCCATCACCGCGCCGCCGGCGCCGGTGCCGATCACCACCGCGTCGACCTCGAGCGCCAGATCGCCGTCGGCGGCGGCCAGGTCGTGCACGCGCTCGCGCGGGTAGGGCGCGCGGGCCTCCTGCTGTCCGCGGATCTCGTAGACGCAGCCGAGCTGGCGGTACAGCGCCGGATCGTCGAAGTGCGCGACCTTGAGCGGCACCACCAGCGCGCGCACCGCGGTGCGGCGGGCCAGACCGCCCTGGCTCCACCGCTCGAGCAGCGCCAGCCGATCGGCGAGCTCCAGCCGCGCGAACCGGCGGCGGTGGCTCAACAGCGCCGCGGCGTCGAGCGCGCCGAGCAGCGTGCCCAGCCCGCGCTCGGCGAGCGCCGGCACCTTGGCCAGCACCGCCTCGACCCGACCGATGGTGTGGGCGCCAGCGGCCGGCAAGAACCGCCCCGCCGGCAGCGCCGCCTCGGCCACCGCCACGTACGTCGCGCGCTGGGCTGGAGAGAGCACGTCCCGAGCCTAGCGCCGCTCGGTCCAATGGTTCAACAGGTGAGGTCGATTCGAGCGCGCGTCGCCCGGTGGCCCCGCCGAGGGGGGCCCGGCGAGCCCCCAGGAAGTCAGCGACGCGCGAAGCCGGCGTCCAGGAACCCGTAGCTGCCGGTGATGCGCGCGCCGAGGAACAGCTCGCCGGCGTCGAGCGTGACGTCGGCGGCGGCGCGCACCGACGAGGCCCGGTTGAACACCCAGGTCCAGCCGGCGGTGCCGCCGATCGCCACGCCGAGATCGGTGTCGTCGCGATCGTCGTCCGAGGCGGCGAGCCGGGCGCCGACGTCGAAGGCGCCCACCAGCTCGCCGTGCGCGGCGTGGACGAAGTGGCGCCAGGTCGCGTCGGCGCCGACCCGCCACGGCGCGGGCACGCCGTCGTCGGCGAGGATCCGGTAGCGCGCGTCGACGTGGGCGATCGCCTCGCTGGCCAGGCCGAGTTGCCGCGCGGCGGTGGCGGTGACCAGCACCAGCTCGGTGCGCCCCTCGGGCACCGCGGGCTCGTCCTCGCGCAGCAGGTACTCCTCGCCGATCTGCAGGCTGACGTCGATCCCGTCGGGGCGGTGATCGTAGCTGGGATCGCGCAGCACCTCGATCAGGCCGAAGGTGGTCGCGGCGTCGGGCTCGCCGAGCAGCACGCCGGCCTCGCGCAGGATCGCGACGGTCGCGGCCAGCTGGCGGAAGCCGGTGCGATCGCGGCGGGTGTCCCACCACGCCGACTGCAGCTTGGCGGCGAGGTCGTCGTCGATCGGCCGGCCCAGCGCCCGGCCCGCCTCGAGCAGGGCCTCGAGCTGCCGTACCCGCAGCCGCGGGCCGCGATCGATGACGCGGCCGTAGCCGCCGCCGATCGCGACGCCGAGATCGGCCGCGGTGCGGCCCTCCTTGTACGTGTCCATCGGGTCGTCGCGGATCACCGACAGGTACTGCAGCTGGCCCGCGATCACCGCGCGGCCGATGCCGTAGACGCCGGGGCCGGCGTAGGCGCGGAACTGGCCGCCGGCGTCGACGTCGACGATCACCGCGCGCGAGCGGGCCGGCCCCTCGGGGTTCAGGTAGCCGCCGACCACCCGGGCGCCGGCCTCGGCGCCCCACGCGGTCTTGTCGCGATCGATCCACCGCGCGTAGCGGCCGCTGGCGTCGAGATCGAACGCGGTGCGATCGCGGACCGAGTCGTAGCCGAGCGACGCGGCGCCGACCGCGAAGGTCAGCTGCTCGGACTGCGCCAGCACGTCGGGCGCGAAGCGATCGGTGGCTGGCGGGGCCGGCGTGCGGGTGCCGAGCAGGTCGGGCACGCCGTCGGGCGGCGCGATGGCGGCGCCGGTGCCAGCGCCGTCGTCGGGCGGTGGGACGTCGCGATCCGGCGGCGGCGGGGGCGGCGGTCGATCGTCCGGCGGGGGTGGCGGCGGCGGCGGCGGCGTGGCCGGCGCGCCCAGCTTGGCCAGCGCCTTCTTGGCCAGGTCGCGCTGCTGGCGATCGCGCGAGCTGTCGGCGGCGATCTTCTCGAGCGTCGGCACCGCGCTCTTGTCGCCGAGCGCGCCCAGCCCCTCGATCGCGATCTCGCCGATGACATCGAACGCCTCGGCGTCGGCCAGCTTGATCAGCGTCGGCACGGCGCGCTTGTCGCCGCTGGCCGCGAGCTTCCGGGCGGCGTCGCGCCGCTGCTCCTTCCAGGTCGGCCGGTCGACGCCGGCCGGCTGCTTGTCGATCAGCTGGATCAGCGTCGGCACGTCGGCGGGCTGGGCCAGCGCCGGCGCGGCGGCCGCGGCCAGCGCGGCGGCGAGCAGGTAGGTCAGGCGGCGCATCACTGATCTCCGTAGGCGAAGCAGGCCGGCCACTCCCAGGGGTGCGGCGAGCCCGGCGCGAGCAGCTCGTCGCAGGTCGAGCTGGCGATGCACGCGATGACCAGCTCGGCGCGGCCGGTGGGCAGGCCCTCGAGCGCGCCGACGCAGCGGCCCCAGTCGCGGTCGCCGTCGCCGGCGGCGTCGACCGGCAGGCTGCCGCACTCGACCAGCCGCCAGCACGCGCCCTCGGGCGTGGCCGGGCTGTCGGCGCAGCCCGAGAGCGCGCCGCCGGAGGCGCAGCTGCCGCGGGCGCCGTCGGCGTCTTCGGTGCCATCACAGGCGGCGGTCGCGACGACCAGCGCAAACCCAAGGAGCAGACTTCGCATGGACCGGCATGATAACGCGCCGCGGGCCGCGTGGGCCGCGCGCGGACCGCGGCGCCGATCGGCGCGACGTCGGAGGGGCGCCGTCGCCGTGTCGCCGATCACGGCCGCGCGCGGCGGGCCCGGCGGCCGGCTACTGTCGCCGCGTGCCCACCGCTCCCCGGATCGCCGTCTTCATCGCCACGGTGCTCGTCGCGCCCTCGCTGGCGCCCGCGCGCGCGCACGGCGACCCGCCGCCGCGCGTCGCGATCGTCGCGGCCGACGCCACCGCGGACGTCGCGCTCGGCGTCGGCGTCGGGCTCGAGTCGCCGGGCCTCATCGTCGCCGGGATCACGCCGGCTACCGGCGCTGGGTCCGCGCGGGCCGTCTCGAGCTCGCTCACGCCGCCCACGGGGATCCGGTCGGCGGCGGGGTCAGCCTCGGGCTGCGGGTGGGGATGCCCCTGGTGCTGGGGCTCGGCAGCGGCGTGATCAGCGCGCGTCACGCGCGCGGCAAGAGCACGCGGCCGGGTTGGGTGCTGCTCACCGGCGCGGCGATCGGCGCGGTCGGCGCGCAGCTCATCGACGCGCTGGTGCTGTCGGGCGCACGCGACCGCACCGCCGCGCCGCGGGTCCTGTCGTTCGGCGGCGCGTTCTGATCGCGATCACTCGTCGGCGGCGGCGCGCTTCTTGCGGGTCAGCGCCGAGGTCGGCACGTCGAACGACTTGGCGACGAGCTCGGCGATGTCGAGCACGGCGACCTGCTCGTCCTGGTTCCGGGTCTTCAAGCCGTCGGTGATCATGATGGTGCAGAACGGGCAGGCCACCGCGACGGTGTCGACGCCGGTGGCGAGGATCTCGTCGGTGCGGTTGACGTTGACCCGCTCGCCGTCGTGCTCCTCCATGAACATGCGGCCGCCGCCGGCGCCGCAGCAGAAGCCGTGGCGCTTGTTGCGGGTCAGCTCGGTCAGGCCGCCGGGGGGCGCCAGCGCGTTGATCACGGCGCGGGGCGCGTCGAACTCCTTGTTCCACCGGCCGAGGTAGCAGCTGTCGTGGTAGGTCACGCGCTCGGCCGGCGAGCCGCCGACCTCGAGCTTGCCGGCCTTGATCAGGTGGTCGATCAGCTGGGTGTGGTGGACCACCTCCCAGTCGCCGCCCCACTGCGGGTAGTCGTGGCGCAGCGTGTGGAGGCAGTGCGGGCAGCTGGTCACGACCTTCTTCACGCCGGTGGCGTTGATGGTCTCGACGTTCTGCTCGGCCAGCATCTGGAACAGCATCTCGTTGCCGGCGCGGCGCGCCGGATCGCCGGTGCAGCCCTCGCTGTGGCCCAGCACCGCGAAGTCGACCTTGGCCGCGCGCAGCACGGCCACCATGGCCCGGGTCTGCTTGACGATGCGGGCGTCGAACGCGCCGGCGCAGCCCACCCACAGCAGGTACTCGGGGTTGGGGTGATCCTCGATGGTGGGCACGTCCAGGCCCTCGGCCCAGTCCATGCGCTTGCTCGCGGCGACGCCCCACGGGTTCGACTGCCGCTCCATGTTCTTCCAGGTGCGGGCCAGCTCGCCGGGGACCTTCTCCTGCTCGAGCACCAGGTTCTGGCGCATCTGGATGATCTTCATCGGGTGCTCGATGAAGACCGGGCACACCTCCTGGCACGCGCCGCAGGTGGTGCAGGCCCACAGCGTGTCCTCGGCGATCCGGCCGCCGGTCAGGCGCGGCATGTCGGTCGACTGCTGCTTGGCCGCGGTCAGCGCGGCGCGGGCCGCCAGCAGGTCGGGGTGCTCGTGGCCGGGCTGATCGAGGCCGCTGCGCGCGGCGTACTCGGTGATGCTGGCCAGCTCGCCCTCGAGCTGGGTGAGGCGATCGCCCAGCGCGACCCGGTCGAGCATCTCGTAGCGGATGTCGTGGACCAGCTGCATCGGCGACAGGTTCTTGCCGGTGCCGTAGGCCGGGCAATAGTTCGAGCAGCGCGCGCACTCGGTGCAGGCGTAGGTGTCGAGCAGGCTCTTCCACGAGAACTGCTCGTACTTGCCGACGCCCCACTGGGTCTCGTCCTCGAGGTTGACCTTGGGCAGGTCGAGCGTGCGGGTCGAGAGGTTGCGCGCGAAGATGTTGGGCAGCGCGCCCAGCAGGTGGATGTGCTTGGAGTAGGGCAGGTAGTTGAGGAACGTCAGCAGGATCAGCACGTGCAGCCAGTAGTTGATCGTCGCGCCGCGGTGCGCGACCTCGGCCGACAGCGGCGCCATCCAGTCGCCCAGCGCCGTCGACAGCGGCATGCCCGCCGGCGCCGCCGCGCCGATCGCGCGGGCGTGCGCGACCTCGTAGCCGTGGAAGAGGAAGTGGGTCAGCATCAGCGAGCCGATCGCGCCGAGGATCAGCCCGGCGTCGAGGGTCATCGGGATCAGCGCCGGCCGGACGAAGACCCGGCGGATGACCGCCCAGGTCACCATCGCCAGCACGATCAGGTTGAAGACGTCGATGATCGTGTAGAGCGGCTTGAACAGCATCGCCGGCATCCAGCGGTGCATCGCCAGCGACGGCACCACGCCCGAGACCAGCAGGTCGACGGTCGCGATCGTGATGATCAGGAAGCCCCAGAAGATGAACAGGTGGTGCTTGCTGGTGCGGTGCAGCGGCCCCTCCTCGGCGACCTTCTTCTGGCCGAAGAAGTACACGCCGACCGAGGCCAGGCGCGCGCCCAGCTGATCGACGCGGGGCCGCGGGTCGGGCGCGCCGCCCGCCACCGCGCGGCCGAACAGCCAGACGGTGCGGGCGAAGAACGTGAACGCGGCCGCGAGGAGGATGACGAACAGGGCGGTGCTCACTGCGTGTCGTTTATCACGCACCGTCGCGGCCTGTCTCGCGGGGATCTCCCGTCTGAACGCGCGCTGACTCCCGCTCAGGTGACCGAGGGAGGCCGCGCGGCCCCGCGAGCGGTTCGGTGGAGCACGCGCCGGAGTCTCGCGTCTCGGGTGGGAGGCTCGATCCCGGCGTTGCCCGACGTCCCCGGCGAGCCTTGGAGGGTCACGTAGCGCGGCGAGCCCCCTACCTCCACCTGGGCGTGGCGACACGCCCTCTGAAACTCGAGCTCAGGTGCTGACCACCTCGTCGCGGAGGTAGTCGCGCTTCTTGCCCGCGACGCCGCAGGCGATCCGCGCGGCGTGCCACCCGACCGCCAGCTCGCCGTCGAGGCCGAGGGCCGGCAGCACCTGGGGCGAGGCCAGCGTCAGGTGCCTGACCCCGGTGGCGTACGGCACGCCGGCCAGCCCGCCGCCGCCCTCCAAGGTTGCCCTGCCACCGCGGCGGCAGCGGCGCCGGGCCGCCGCGGGCGGGTCGGAGCCGCCGCGGCCCTGCCGGGCACGACCGGGGCGATCCCGTCGTACGGCGAGTGCATGACGATCAGGTGCTGGTGCGCGAACGGCACGATCCTCGACCCGCGCCAGCAGCCGGGCGCGGAACGCCGCCAGCGCGGCCAGGTCGGGCGGCTCGTCGGAGGCGCCGCGGGGGATCAGCGCGGTGACGTTGAGGATCACCCGGCCCTGATCGTCGGGCTCGGCGGCGTGGATCGCGAACGCGTTGTCGCCAAATCGAGCGCCGCCGGATCGACCACGCCCAGCACCACCGGGGCCATGCCCTCGGGCACCGCGGCGGCGTCGATCACCAGGTTGATGGCGTAGCTCAGCCGGCCAGCGCGGCGCCGCCGGCACGCTCGACCAGGCGCTTGGGCGGCTTCTTGCCGAACAGCGGCACCAGGTCGGCGACCGGCAGCGCCGAGACCACCTGGCCCGCGCCCGGGCTCCTCGCCGGTGTCGAGCTTGACCGCGTTGAGCTTGGTCCACCCCGACACCAGCTCGGCCGCCACGCCGCCGCGCAGCTCGCCGCCGGCGGCGGTCAGCTTCTCGCGCAAGAGCTCGCGCAGGCCGGTGCCGTCGCCGCGCAGCTCGGGAGCGCCGGCGCGCCACAGCTCGAGGGCGCGGGCCATCGCCAGCGGCGGCGGGGCCAGCGCGCGCCGCCGACCACCGCGGGCAGGGCGGTCAGCGCGGCCAAGGGCGGTGACTCGGCCAGCGCCTGCCACCACGCGGCGGCGGCCTCGCTGGCGCGGGCCGCCTGCTTGACCGCGTCGCGGCGCTCGAAGAAGCCGACGCCCGGGAACGCGTCGTCGCCGGTGAGCAGCGTCGGCGCGGGCCACCTCGGCGGCCTGGTCCCACGCCGCCAGCGCGCGCTCGGCGTGATCGGGCAGCTCGCGCACCAGCTCCTTGGCCTGGCCGGCGGCGTCGGCCAGCAGATCGATGCGGGCGTCGGGGCCGACGACCTGCGCGGTGATCCGCGCGTCGCGCACCTTGCGCTTGAGCGCGTGATCGAGGCCGAGCTCGCGCACCACGCGGGCCGCGGCGCCGGCGCCGCGCCCCGGCAGCACCGCCAGCGCGGTCGGCAGCAGGCGGGCCCAGCGGGTAGCGGTCGGGCGGGCCTCGTCGGTGAGCACCAGCGTCCGCATGCCGCGCCGGGCGCACAGCGCCGCGCAGACCAGCCCGGCGGTGGCGTCGCCCAGGACGATCAGCTCATAGGAGTTGGTCGGCACCTGGCCCTCCCGGCGCGACGGTGACCACCCGGCCGGCGACCGCGACCCGCCCGGCGGCCAGCGCCTGCACCACCGCCGGCAGGAGCCGGTGCTCCTCGGCCTGGATGCGGTGGTGCAGCGCGGCGGCGTCATCGTCGGCGCGGATCGCCACCGCGCGCTGCGCGATGATCGGGCCGGTGTCGACGCCGCTGTCGACGAAGTGCACGGTGACGCCGGTGACCGCCCAGCGCCGTGGGCCAGCGCCTGCGCGGGCGCGTCGACGCCGGGGAACGCCGGGCACAGCGCCGGGTGGGTGTTGACGATGCGCAGCGGGAAGCGCTCGATGAACTGCGCGGTGAGCACGCGCATGAAGCCGGCCAGCACCACCGCCTCGACGTCGTGGCGCGCCAGCTCGGCGAGCAGCGCCCGCTCGAACCCGGCGCGATCGGCGAACGCCGGCGGTCGATCGTCACCCGCCGGCTTGCCGGCGGCGGCGGCGCGATCGAGGGCGGGGGCGCCGGGGCGGTTCGAGATCACCACCGCGATGGTCGCCGGCGCCAGCGCCCCGGCGGCCTCGGCGGCGAGCAGGGCCCCGAGGTTGGTGCCGCGGCCCGACACCAGCACCCCGACCTTCATGCGTGGTCCCCGACGAAGCGGGTGGGCTCCCCGCCGTCGCGCGGCACCAGGCGGCCGATCGTCCGGCCCCGCCACGGCGCCAGCGCCGCCAGGGCCGCGTCGGCGCTGGCCTCGGGCACGACGATGGTCATGCCGACGCCGAGGTTGAACGTCCGGCGCAGCTCCGGGGTGGCGACGCCGGCCGAGGCGATCAGCCGCATCACGCCCGGCACCTCCCAGGTCGCGGGATCGAGCTCGATGGCCAGCGCGTCGTCGGCGAAGATCCGCGGCGGGTTCTCGACCAGGCCGCCGCCGGTGATGTGGGCCGCGGCCTTCCACGGCAGCGCGGCGATGGCGCGGAACGCCGGGGTGTAGATGATCGTCGGCGTGAGCAGCGCGTCGGCGACGGTGGCGCCGCCCAGCTCGGCCGGCGTGGCGTCCCAGGCCAGGCCCAGCACCTCGAGCACCACCTTGCGCGCCAGCGAGTGGCCGTTGGAGTGCAGGCCGCTCGACGGCAGGCCGATGATCACGTCGCCGGCGACCAGGTCGGCGCGCGGGCGGATCTCGCTCTTATCGACGACGCCGACGCAGAACCCGGCCAGGTCGTAGTCGTCCTTGGCGTACAGCCCCGGCAGCTCGGCGGTCTCGCCGCCGACCAGCGCGCAGCCGGCCTGCCGGCAGCCCTCGGCGATGCCGGCGATGACCCGGCTGGCGACCTCGACGTCGAGCTTGCCGGCGGCGAAGTAGTCCAGGAAGAACAGCGGATCGGCGCCGGTGACCAGCACGTCGTTGACGCACATCGCGACCAGGTCGATGCCGACCGTGTCGTGGCGGCCGGTGGCCAGCGCGGTCTTGAGCTTGGTGCCGACGCCGTCGGTGCCCGACACCAGGATCGGCTCGCGCAGCCCGGTCGGGATCCGGCACAGCGCGGCGAAGCCGCCGATGCCCCCGAGCACTTCCGGCCGCATGGTCGAGCGCGCCAGCGGCCGGATGCGGTCGATCAGCGCGTTGCCGGCGTCGATGTCGACGCCCGCGTCCTTGTAGGTGATCGCCATCGGGTGCGGATGTCGCACAAATCGGGCGGTCGGCGCGGTCAACCCCGGAAGCGTCGCGCTGGTTTTGACACCGCGGCGGCGCCGCCGCATGCTGGCGGGGTGACCCGCGCGCGCACGGACGTCGTGATCCCGGCCCGTGACGCCGAGCGCGATCTGCCGACGACGCTGGACCGGGCCTTCCTGCGCGAGCTGCGGTCGTTGATCGTCGTCGATCGCGGCTCGACCGATGGTACCGCCGGGGTGGCCCGCGATCTGGGCGCGGTGGTGCTGCGCGAGGCCGGCGGCGGCTACGGCGCGGCGTGCCTGCGCGCGCTGGCGCACTTCGCCGAGCAGCCGAGGTCCCGACGTCGTGGTGTTCGCGCCGCCGACCGCGCGCCTCGACGTCCAGCGGCTGCGCCGCCTGCTGGCGCCCATCGACAGCGGCGAGGCCGAGCTGACCATCGGCGGCGCGCCGGCCGCGCAGCTGCGCGACCGCGCGGTCGGCCGGTTGATCGACGCGGTCTACGGCCACCGCTTCGGCCGCCCCGGCCCGATCCGCGCGATCCGCTACCCGGCGCTGGTGGCGCTGGGCATGAGCGATCGCGGCGACGGCTGGGACGTCGAGATGCTGGTGCGCGCGCTGCGGCTCGGGGTCGGCATCGTCGGGTCGTCCTGCACGTCGGTCGATCCCCGACCGACCGGCGGCGTCAAGGCCGCGTGCGCGGCGGGCGGCCGATCGCTGTTCCACATCCTGCGCCACGCCACCGTGCGATGATGGAGACGGGAGAGTCGACGTGTCCGAGAACCTGATCGAGCGCTTCGCCCGCGACTACGCCAGCGGCTGCGTCCTGTTCCGCGAGGGCGACCCCGGCGACTTCATGTACGTGATCCAGGCCGGCACCGTCGAGATCCGTCGCCGGGTCGGCGACAGCGAGCGCGTGCTGGCGGTGCTGCCGCCGGGCGAGTTCTTCGGCGAGATGGCGCTGATCAACGCCCGGCCGCGCTCGGCCACCGCGGTCGTCCGCGACGACGCCCGGCTGCTGGTCATCGAGTCGCGGACCTTCGAGGCGATGCTGCGCGGCCGGGTCGAGATCGCGGTGCGGATGATCAAGACCCTGGCCGGTCGCCTCGAGCGCGCCAACCAGCAGGTCGAGCTGTTGCTCTTGCCCAACGCCAACCACCGCGTCGTGCAGTGCCTGCGGCAGATGTCGGAGCAGCAACTCGAGGCCACCGGCGGCGGCCAGGACCACGCGGTCCACCTGCCGATCCAGGTCGACGAGCTGGCCCAGCGGGTGGCGCTGACCACGCCCGAGGTCGCCGAGATCCTCAACCGGCTCCACGCCGCCCAGCTCGTCACCACCGCGTCCGACTACGGCATCGAGGGCGAGGGCCTCGTCATCCCCGAGGTCGGCCGCCTGCTCGACTTCCTCGAGTTCCTCGAGCTGCGCGACCGCTTCCCGGGCGCGTGACTCCAACCACGCTCCAGCTCGCTGGGGCTGGGCCACCAGGTGGGGCCCCGGCGCATGCCGGGGAGGTCTTTCGAAAGACCCTGTCTGACAGCACGAGCGGCCGCCGCGGCAGCGACGCCGTCGCGGATCGCACACCTTGCGCACGAGGCGCGCCAGCTCGTCGTTCTTGCCGTACACGACGGTCTCGAGTCCGGCGCCAGCTGCGACAGCTGCTGGGTGAGCGCCGTCGAGCTGGTGCCGGTCAGGAGCGTCGGGATCACGGCTGCGATGAACGAGCCCTCCCAGATCTCACGGACGGCGGCGGCGGCCGACGCTGCGTTCACGACCTTGAACCCCTCGGCCTCGAGCGCCCGACCGATCTCTTCGCGCTCGTCTCGATTTCGTTGATGATCAGGACGGAAGACGCGGTCATCGCAAACCTCACGAGAACGGTACTGGGGCGAGCCGGAGACGGTGCGAAATCGCCCGTTAACCAGCAGACTCGGGGATTCCGCGAGGTCCAGTTTCCGACCGAACCTGCGGGAATTGGCAAAACCGAGGAACTCAGATCCTATCCGGATGGGGCCGGGCCGGGGCCGCCGATCTCGCGGTCCCGAGGCGCCAGACCCGCCCGCCGCTTGCGGCCTGACGCCGGTTTGGGTATTCACGGCCTCCCATGGCCTGGTGGTCTCGCACGGGCGGCCTCGAAGCCGAGCCCAAGAAGTCGGTCCCCAAGGGGATCTGGATCAAGTGCGAGAAGTGCACGGCGACGCTCTACGAGAGCGACCTCATCGCCAACCTGCGGGTGTGCACCTCGTGCGGACACCACCTGCGGATGCCGACCGACGAGCGCATCGGTATGATCCTCGACAGCGAGTGGACCGAGCACGACACCGCGCTCGAGAGCTCGGACCCGCTGGGCTTCAAGGTCGACGGCAAGAAGTACACCGACCAGATCCGCTCGGCGACCAAGAAGACCGGCGACGGCGACGCCTACCGCGCCGGCACCGGCACGATCGGCGGCATCCCCGTCGAGGCCGGGTTCTTCGTGTTCGAGTTCATGGGCGGCTCGATGGGCTCGGTGGTCGGCGAGAAGATCACCCGGCAGTTCGAGCGCGCGCTCGCCCACCGGCGCCCGGCGGTGCTGTTCTCCGCGTCGGGCGGCGCCCGCATGCAAGAGGGCGTGCTGTCGCTGATGCAGATGGCCAAGACCTCGGCGGCGCGGTCGCGCATGCGCGAGGCCCGGGTGCCGTACATCGCGGTGCTGCTCCACCCGACCACCGGCGGCGTGGCCGCGTCGATCGCGATGCTGGGCGACATCACGCTGGCCGAGCCCGGCGCGCTGATCGGGTTCGCCGGCCCCGCGTCATCGAGCAGACCATCCGCCAGCAGCTGCCGCCGGGCTTCCAGCGCTCGGAGTTCTTGCTCGAGCACGGCATGGTCGATCAGGTGGTGCCGCGGCTCAGGATCCAGGGCGCGCCTGGTGCGCGCGCTGCGCTGGTTCACGCACACGCCGAGCCCCGACGCCGGCGACACCGTCGACGACAGCGAGCTGTCCGCCGCGCATCGTGACGACGACCTACCTGAGCTGCTGGCGCGGCTGTTCGCCGCCCGCAAGGCCGGCGTGGTGTTCGGCCTCGAGCGGGTGGCGGCGGTGCTGGCCGCGCTCGGGCACCCTGAGCGGCGCCTGGGCACGGTGGTCCATCGGCGGGACCAACGGCAAGGGCTCGACGGCGGCGATGGTGGCGGCGGTGGCGCGGGCCGCCGGCGCCCGGGTCGGCTGTACACCTCGCCGCACCTGGCCAGCCTGCGCGAGCGCTTCACCGTCGACGGCGCGCTGCCCGACGAGGCCGCGGTGGTGGCGGCCCACGCCCGGGTGGCGGCGGCCGGCGGCGACGCGCTGACGTTCTTCGAGCAGGTCACCGCGCTCGGCGTGCTGCTGATCGCCGACGCCGCCCCCGACGTCACCGTGCTCGAGGTCGGGCTGGGCGGCCGGCTCGACGCCACCAACGCCATCGGCGCGCCGATCGCGGCGGTGACCGGCGTCGCGCTCGATCACCAGGAGTTCCTGGGCGCGACGCTGACCGCGATCGCCGGCGAGAAGGCCGGCATCTGGAAGCCGGGGCAGGCGGCGGTGATCGGCGCCGCCGGCGACCCCGCGGCGGTCCCGGTGCTGGTCGCGGCGGCCGAGGCCGCGGGCGTCGGCAGCCTGCGGGTGCTGGGGCCGCCGACGTGGCCGCGGCGCCCGCCACGGGCGCTGGCCGGCGCGCACCAGCGGACCAACGCCGCGTGCGCCGACGCGCTGGTCGACGCGCTGGTGGCGGCCGGCGCGATCGCGGCGCCGCCCGACGTGCGGGCGGCCGGCTACGCGGCGGCGGTGCACCGGCCGGCTCGAGCAGGTGGCCCGCGGCCCGGCGGTGATCCTCGACGGCGCCCACAACCCCGACGGCGCCGCCGCGCTGGCCCGGGCCATCGCCGCCCGGCCCGAGCGGCCGCGGGCGCTGGTGCTGGCGGTCAGCGCCGACAAGGACGTCGACGCGATCGTCGCGCCGCTGGCCGCGGTGGTCGACGTGATCGTCGCCAGCCAGTACGGCCAGGCGCGCTCGCTGGCGGCGCCGGCGCTGGCCGCGCGCTGTCGGGTCCACGGCGGGCTGGTCGAGTGCGTCGACGACCTGGCGGCTGCGGTGGACCACGCCCGGGACGCGGTCGGCATGGGCGGCTGCGTGATCGTCGCCGGCTCGCTGTTCGCGGTGGGCGAGGTGCGGCCGCGCTTCCGGCCGATGGCCGTGGATCCGCTGGCGGTCAGCGACCCCGCGCACCGGCCGTGACCGCAAAGTTTGCCCGCGCCGCCGCGCGCTCGCAGGATCCCCCATGCGTCGCATCGCCACCGTGGCCGCCGCCGTCGTGTCGCTCTCGATCGGCGTCGCCGGGGCCGGGCCCGGCGACGACGGCACCCACCACGAGGAGGGACAGTACGGCGGGGTCAACCCGACCGGCACGCCGTCCCCTGACGCCAAGCTGACCCGGCCGCCGGCCCACACGCTGGGCTGGATCGGCTTCGCCGCCAACGACGGCGCCGGCGAGGTGTTCTTCCAGGCCGCGCAGCCGTTCCAGCTGACCCAGCGCGTCGAGGGCGGGGCGGTGATCGTCACGCTCGACGGCCTCACCAAGCTGACCCGGAACGTGCGGCGGCCGCTCGACACCCGCTTCTTCGACGCGCCGATCGATCGCATCACCGCCAAGGCCGGAAGAAGGCGCGCGCCCGCAAGGGCCCCGGCCCCCGCCGGCGTCGAGGTCCGCATCGCGTTCCGCGCCGGCACGCCGGTCAGCGAGGGCGTCGTGCGCACCGCGACCGAGAAGGACGGGCTGTACCACGCGTACCTCCGCCGTTCGCTGCGGCCGCGCCGACGCCGAGCCAGCGGCCAGCGGCGACTGAGCCGCGCGCGGGGGCGCGGGCGTCTCGCGTCGTGGGGGGGAGGCTCGATCCCGACGAGCCCCTTGTCAGTGTTTCGGTCGAGCACCGGTCGACGCGCCGGGCGTCTCGCGTCCTGGGGAAGCTCGGCGGGGCATGACCCCCGCCGAGGGGGGGGCTCGGCGACGAGCCCCTGAAACTCAGAGCTTGTCAGTGTTCCGGTCGAGCACCGGTCGACGCGCCGGGTGGCTCGCGTCCTGGTGGGAGGCTCGGCGGGGACCTGGCCGCCGAGGAGGTGCGGCGACGCACCTCCTGCAACTCAGATCGCCAGGCCGGGGCGGGAACCGCCGCGTCACCTCGACCACCTCGCCGCGGACCCGCGCCAGCACCGCGGCGTCGGTCGGCGCCTGCGCGACCTGATCGATCCAGCCGGCGATCTGCGCCATCTCGGCCGTGCCCATGCCGCGGCTGGTGACCGCCGAGGTGCCGAGCCGGATGCCCGACGGATCGAACGGCTTGCGCGGGTCGAACGGCACGGTGTTGTAGTTGCAGACCAGGCCGGCCACGTCGAGCGCCTGGCCAGCGGCTTTACCGGCGACGCCCTTGCTGGTCACGTCGACCAGCACCAGGTGGTTGTCGGTGCCGCCGGTGATCACCGCGAAGCCGCGCTCGACCAGGCCGGCCGCCAGCGCCTGCGCGTTGGCGATGATCTGCGCGGCGTAGGCCTTGAACTCCGGCGTCGCGGCCTCGTGCAGGCAGACGGCGATCCCGGCGGTGGTGTGGTTGTGCGGGCCGCCCTGCAGCCCGGGGAACACCGCGCGGTCGATGGCCTCGGCGTGGCCCTCCTTGCACAGCAAGAGGCCGCCGCGCGGCCGCGCAGCGTCTTGTGGGTCGTCGACGACACCACGTCGGCGTGGGCCACCGGCGACAGGTGCACGCCGGCCGCGACCAGGCCGGCGATGTGGGCGATGTCGGCGACGAAGATCGCGCCGACCTCGCGGGCGATCTCGGCGTAGGCCGCGGAAGTCGATCGTGCGCGGATGGCGGTGCCGCCGGCGAACATCAGCCGCGGCCGCTCCGAGCGCCAGCGCGCGGACCTCGTCGAGATCGATCCGGTGGGTGTCCTTGCGCACGCCGTACTGCACCGCGCGGAAGAACATGCCGCTGATCGACACGTTCCAGCCGTGGGTCAGGTGGCCGCCGGCCGGGCCCAGGCCCATCACGGTGTCGCCGGGCTTGAGGAACGCCAGGTACGCGGCCAGGTTGGCCGGCGAGCCCGAGTAGGGCTGCACGTTGACGTGCTCCGCGCCGAACAGCGCCTTGGCCCGCGCGATGGCGAGCTCTTCGACGGCGTCGACCTGCTGCTGGCCCTCGTAGTAGCGCTTGGTCGGGTAGCCCTCGGAGTACTTTGTTGGTCAGCACCGAGCCGGTCGCCGCCAGCACCGCGGCCGAGACGTAGTTCTCCGACGCGATCAGCCGGATGGTGTCGCGCTGGAGGTCCTCTTCGGCGGCCAGCAGATCGGCCAGCTCGGATCGACGGGGCGGACGGTGGAGACGGCGTGGGACATGGCGGGCGCAATCTACCCGCTCACCACGCGAGATCCCATAGCTCCTTGCGGGCGCGTTCGACGAACCCGGCTCGGTGGTGCAGCGCCAGCGACGCGGCGTTGGTGCTGGCGATGACCGCGCGGACCTCGGGCAGGCCCTCGGCGGCGGCGACCGCCAGCACGTCGGCCACGATGGCCCGGCCCAGGCCGCGGCCGCGCCACGCGGGATCGACCCCGACCGCGTCGATGACGCCGTGATCGGGCTCGCGGACGCCGAGCATGAAGCCGACGCAGCGCCCGTCGGCGGCGTGCCACGACGAGGTCGCGGCCGGCCACGCGGTGGGGCTGGCGAGGCCGGCGTCGAAGTCGGCCCGGGTCACCGGCGAGGTGTTGGGGATCTCGGCGAACGCCAGGTTCTGCAGCGCGTGCGCCCCGGCGCGATCCAGGTCGGCGCCGCGGCGCACCGCGGCCGGCGGCGGGCCCACCGCGAGCGGCGGCGTCGGCGCTCGGCCCAGGTAGGCGAAGTCGATCGAGCGCTGGTAGCCGCGGGCGATCACCGCGGCCCGCTTGTGCGGCTCGATCGCGCGCGTGCTGACCCGGGCGCGCCCGATGCCGGGCCCGCGGCCGGCCGCCACCACCGCGTCGAGCAGCGCGCCGGCGGCGGCCGCGTCGTCGGCGGCCAGCGGCCACACGTACAGCCAGGGCGGGGCCTGCACGAACCCGCCGACGCCGACCACCGCGCCGCCGCGCTCGGCGACGACGACGTGGCGGCCGCCGCCCAGCGCGTCCTTGGTCAGCTCGGCCCGCGCGACCTCGGCGGTCCACGCCGGATCGGGCGCGAAGTAGCGCGCCGACAGCGCCGCCACCGCGGGCGCGTCGGCGAGGGCGAACGGACGCAGCGCGAGATCGTCAGCCACCGCGCGACTGTACCCGAGCGACCCGCGCGGGCGGGCGCGCGGCGTGACGGCGGCGCGGCGCCGGTAAACCTGCGGCTTCATGTACTACCCGTCCGAGGACGAGTTCGTGCGCGCCGCCGAGAGCGCGAACCTGATCCCGGTGTACCGCGAGCTGTGCGCCGACAGCGACACGCCGGTGTCGGCGTACGCGGCGCTGGGCGGCGGCGCCTACAGCTTCTTGCTCGAGTCGGTGGTCGGCGGCGCGACGTGGGCGGCGTACTCGTTCGTCGGGTCGCGCCGCGCGGTGCTGACCGTGCGCGAGGGCACGGCCGCGGTGACGTGGTTCGACGTCGACGGCGGCGGGCCGCCCAAGACCGCGGCGTGGCCGGCCAGCGATCCGGCCGAGGCGCTGGCCGAGGTGCTCGGCGAGTTCCGGCCCGGGCCGGCGCCGGGGCTGCCGCGGTTCTGGGGCGGCGCGGTCGGGTGGATCGCCCACGACTGCGTGCGCGCCTTCGAGGACCTGCCGGCCCGGGCCAAGCCCGGCGTCGCGGTGCCGACCCCTGTGCATGGCGATCACCGACACCGTGGTGATCTTCGACAACCTGCGGCAGACGCTCAAGGTGGTAGCGACGCCGTACGTCGGGCGGCCCGAGCGCCGCCGCCGCCTACGCCCGGGCCTGCGCTCGCATCGACGCGATCGTCGCGCGGCTGCGGGGACCGCGGCCGGCGCTCAAGGCGCTGGCGCCGCTGCCGCCCGGCGCGCCGGTGCCGCCGGCGCGGTCGGCGTTCGGCCAGGCCGAGTTCGAGGGCGCGATCGATCGGATCAGGGACTACGTGCTGGCGGCGACGCCTTCCAGGTGGTGCTGTCGCAGCGCCTCGACGTGCCGCGCGGCGGCGTCGATCCGCTCGACGTCTACCGCGCGCTGCGGGTGATCAACCCGTCGCCGTACATGTTCCACCTGAACTACCCCGAGGCCACGGTCACCGGCGCGTCGCCCGAGACGCTGGTGCGGCTCGAGGACGGCCTGGTCGAGCTGCGGCCGATCGCCGGCACCCGGCCGCGCGGCGCCACCCGCGACGAGGACGCGGCGCTGGCCGCCGAGCTGGCCGCCGATCCCGGAGCGCGCCGAGCACCTGATGCTGATCGATCTGGGGCCGCAACGACGTCGGCCGGGTGTCGGCCACCGGCTCGGCACGGGTCACCGAGCAGATGGTGATCGAGCGCTACTCGCACGTGATGCACCTGGTCAGCCACGTGGTCGGCGACCTCGCCGCCGGCAAGGCCTGGCCCGACGTCCTGCGCGCCACGTTCCCCGCCGGCACGCTGTCGGGTGCGCCCAAGATCCGCGCGATGGAGATCATCGACGAGCTCGAGGCCACCGCCCGCGGCCTGTACGGCGGCGCGGTCGGCTACGTCTCGTACACCGGCAACCTCGACCTGGCGATCGCGATCCGCACGCTGGTCACCACCGGCGACACCATCCACGTCCAGGCCGGCGCCGGCGTGGTCGCCGACTCCGATCCCACCGCCGAGTGGGACGAGACGATGAACAAGGCGCGGGCGGTCCTGCGCGCGGTCGCGATGGCGGCCCAGGACGCGGAGGTCGCCTGATGTTGCTCTTGATCGACAACTACGATCCGTTCACCTGCCAACCTCGCGCAGTACCTGGGCGAGCTGGGCGCCGACGTCCGGGTCGAGCGCAACGACGCACTCAGCCTCGACGGCATCGCGGCGATGGCGCCGCGGCAGATCGTGATCTCGCCGGGGCCGTGCACGCCCAACGAGGCCGGCATCTCGATGGACGTGATCCGCCGGTTCGCCGGCCAGGTGCCGATCCTCGGCGTGTGCCTGGGCCACCAGTGCCTGGGCCAGGTCTACGGCGGGCGGATCGTGCGCGCGGCCAAGGTCATGCACGGCAAGACCTCGAAGGTGTTCCACGACGAGCGCGGGCTGTTCGCCGGCGTCGCCAACCCGTTCGTCGCCACCCGCTACCACTCGCTGGTGATCGCGCCCGACAGCGTGCCCGACGCGCTCGAGGTGACGGCCAAGACCTGGGACGACGAGATCATGGGCGTGCGGGTCAAGGCGCTGGCCGGCACCGCGACGCCGGTCGAGGGCGTGCAGTTCCACCCCGAGTCGATCATGACCACCGCCGGCAAGCAGCTCCTGGCCAACTTCCTGGCGGCCAGCGGAGGCCCGGCGTGAGCGCCCGGGTCAAGGCGGCGCTGGCCCAGGCCATCGCCGGCCGCGAGCTCGGCTTCGACGAGGCCGCGGCGGTGGTCGGCGAGCTGATGGAGGGCGCGGCGACGCCGGCGCAGATCGGCGCGCTCTTGATCGCGCTGCGGATGAAGGGCGAGACCGCCGACGAGCTGGCCGGCGCGGCCAGCGCGATGCGGGCCCGGGCGCTGCCGCTGGTGGTGCCGCGGCCGGCCCACGCGGTCGACACCTGCGGCACCGGCGGCGACAGCTCGGGGCAGGTCAACCTGTCGACGCTGGCGGCGATCGTCGCGGCCGGCGCCGGCGCGCAGGTGGTCAAGCACGGCAACCGCGCGGTGTCGTCGAAGGCCGGCTCGGCCGACGTGCTCGAGGCGCTGGGCGTCCGAGATCGACGCGGCGCCGGCGACCGTGACCCGCTGCCTCGAGGTGGCCGGCATCGGCTTCTGCTACGCCGACCTTCCACGCCGCCACCCGCCACGCCGCCGGGCCGCGCCGCGCTCGGCACCCGCACGATCTTCAACCTGCTGGGCCCGCTGACCAACCCGGGCGCGGTGGCGCACCAGGTGGTCGGCGTGTTCGACCGCGCGTGGTGCGCGCCGCTGGCCCGGGCGCTGGGGCGGCTGGGCGCGACCCGCGCGTTCGTGGTCCACGGCGACGGCGGCGTCGACGAGATCGCCGTCACCGGCATGACCTGGGTCGCCGAGTGGCACAGGGCGCGGTCCACGAGTACGCGATCGCCCCGGCCGACTTCGGCGTCGGCGGCGCCGACCCCACGAGCTGCTCGGCGGTGACGCCGCGCACAACGCGCAGATCACTGGCGCGTGCTGACCGGCGCCGACGCGGTCGATCGCGGCGCGCCGACCGCGCGGTGCGCAAGGCGGCGCTGATGACCGCGGGGCTGGCGCTGCACGCCGCCGGGCTGGCCGAGTCGCTCAAAGGCCGGGGCCGCGGCGGCCACCGCCGCGCTCGATCGACTGCCGCGCCGCCCGCGCGCTCGAAGGCGTGGATCGCGGCGTCGAAGGAGGCCCCGTGAAGGTGCTGCACGACATCCTGGCGGTGAAGGCGACCGAGGTGGCCGCGGCGCGCGCCGCCCGCTCGCTCGAGGATCTGACCCGCGA
Source organism: Myxococcales bacterium (assembly GCA_016707895.1). GTDB lineage: Bacteria > Myxococcota_A > Polyangia > Haliangiales > Haliangiaceae > UBA2376. Next base: position 39,657 of record JADJGV010000018.1, read on the forward strand.
CGCGGCGATCCGGCCGCGGCCGCGCAGCCTGGCGGCCGCGCTGCACCGCCCGGCCGGCGCGCCGGTGCGGGTGCTGGCCGAGATCAAGCGGGCGTCGCCGTCCGCCGGGCCGATCCGCCCCGAGGCCGACCCGGTGACGATCGCCCGCACCTACGCCGACGCCGGCGCGGCGGCGCTGTCGGTGCTCACCGATCGCCAGTTCTTCGACGGCCGGCTCGAGTTCCTGGCGGCGGTCCACGACGCGGTGCCGCTGCCGGTGCTGCGCAAGGACTTCGTGATCGATCCCTACCAGGTGGTCGAGGCCCGGGCCGCCGGCGCCGACGCGATCCTGCTGATCGTGGCCGCGCTCGACGACGTCCGCCCGGCCGAGCTGGCGGCGTGCGCGCGGGGCTGCGACCTCGACGCGCTGGTCGAGGTCCACGATCTCGCCGAGGCCGAGGCGCGCGCTGGCGATCGCGCCGACGCTGCTGGGCGTCAACCACCGCGATCTGTCGACGATGCAGGTCGACATGGGCCTGACCGCGCAGGTGGCGCCGCGGGTGCCGCCGGGCGTGGTGATGGTGGCCGAGAGCGGGATCAAGACCGCCGCCGACGTCGCGGCGCTGGCCGCCGTCGGCGCCCACGCGATCCTGGTCGGCGGAGTCGCTGATGCGCGCCGCCGATCCCGGACGCTGCGCGCGCTGCGGGGGGCGCCGTGATCGCGACCAAGATCTGCGGCCTGACCCGCCCCGACGACGCCGCCTTCGCCGCGGCGCGGGGCGCGACCTACCTGGGCATGGTGTTCTGGCCGGGCAGCAAGCGCGCGATCGATCGCGCCCGCGGCAAGGTGCTGGCCGGGTGCGCCCGCGCCGCGCGCGCCGACGTCAGGCTGGTCGGGGTGTTCGTCGACGCGTCGGTCGCCGAGGTCGAGGCCACCGCCGCGGCGGTCGGGCTCGACGTCGTGCAGCTCCACGGCGACGAGCCGGTCAGCGACGGCGCCGCTGGCCGCCGCCGGCCTCGAGGTGCGGGAAGCGATCGGGCTCGCGTCGGACGCCGATCTCGATCGGCTGACGGCGTGGCCGGCCGCGGCCCACCTGCTCGACGCGCCCACCGCCGCCCGCGGCGGCAGCGGCCAGGTCATCGACTGGGGCCTGGCGGCGCAGGCGGCGGCGGCCGGCCACCGGATCGTGCTGGCCGGCGGCCTGACCCCGCACAACGTCGCCACCGCGATCGCGGCGGTCAGCGGCTGTTCGCGGTCGACGTCGCGTCGGGCGTCGAGCGCGCGCCCGGCGACAAGGATCCGGTCAAGGTGTTCGAGTTCCTCGACGCCGCGCAGCGCAGATCCAGCTACCTACGGCGGTGAGCGCGGCCGGCGCCGAGCCGGTTGACCCGCTCGAGCACGCCGCCGAGGCGGCGGGTGAACGCGGCCCGCTGCACCCGCAGCGTCACCAGCCCGGCCAGCACCATCACCGCGAGGTTGACGCCCAGCTGCGCCACCGAGCCGCCCAGCTCGCCGGTCGCGCCGTAGGCCGCGGCCACCGCGATGCTGGCGGCGGCCGATCGTCGTGACCGAGATCCAGCACGCCGATCAGGGTGCGCCTCGACGCGGTGGTCAAGGACAGCATGCCGGCGACGCCGGCCGCGGCGGCGATCACCACCGCGTAGCTGTCGGGTCGCGGATGAACAGCGTCGCCGGGTGCATGCTCGAGGTGAGATCGGCGGGCGCGACGCCGGTGGCGCGGAACGCCCAGGTCGCGGCGAGGCCGGCCGCGAACGCCGCGGCGAAGCCGATCGTCAGGCTGATCAGCGCCTGCCGCGTCAGCGCCGGCTTGCGCTGGATCAGGCCGACGCACAGCGCGGCCAGCGGCCCGAACTCGGGGCCGACCACCATCGCGCCGACGATCAGCACCACCGAGTCGGAGAGGATGCCGACCACGGCGATCACCGCGGCCACCATGTAGGTCAAGAACGCGATCGACAGCTCGGCCATCGCCGCGGTCCGATCCTCGACCTCCTCCCACACCCCGCGTCGGCGCTGGCGCCGACCGGCGCCGCGTCGCCGGCGCGATCCGACGCCTCGGACACCCGCGACGTCGAGCCAGTCCACGAGCGTGATCGAGCCGCAGGCGGCGACGCCCAGCGTCGAGCGCCGCCACCTGCGCTGGCGCTCGACACCGCGACCGTGCACTCCGATGCGATCGCCGGGCGGGCGCCGGCCGGCGCCGGGCAGGTGGACCAGGTCGGTGACCTCCGGGCGAAGCCCTCGAGGTAGGCCAGCACCGCGGCGGCGGTGTCGGTGGGCGCGACGACGGGCATGGCCCCTCGACGCTACCGCGCGCGGGCGTGATGAACTCGCGCGCGATGATCCTCGCCACCGCCCACGACCCCGGCCCGCGCGGCCCTTCCGGCCCGTACGGCGGCCAGTACGTCGCCGAGACCTGATGCCGGCGCTGGCCGAGCTCGAGGCGGCGTGGCGGGCGGCGCGCGTCGACGCTGGGTTCGACGCCGAGGTCGAGCGGCTGCTGACCGAGTACGTCGGCCGGCCGTCGCGGCTGTACCGCGCAGCGCGGTTCGGCGCCAGCGCGACCGTGCCGCAAGCGCGAGGACCTCAGCCACACCAGAGCGCACGGATCAACAACTGCATCGGCCAGGCGCTCTTGGCCCGGCATGGCCCGCGACGGCTGATCGCCGAGACCGGCGCCGGCCAGCACGGGGTCGCGACCGCGACAGTGGCCGCACCTTTATTCGGCATGCCGATGCGACGGTGGCCACATGGGCGCCAAGGACGTGGCCCGCCAGTCGCTCCGGCGTCTTCCGCATGGAAGCTGCTGGGCGCGCGGGTGATCGCGGTCGCGAGCGGCACCCGCACGCTCAAGGACGCGATGAAC
>JADJGV010000019.1 GCA_016707895.1 Myxococcales bacterium
CGTGTCCCACGCGGTGATGTCGAGCTCGCCCTCGCCGCCCATGAAGTCGGGCCCCATCACGCTGAACGCGCCGGCCTTGTTGCCCTTGGTGATCGGGTACTTCTTCGGCGCCATCGGCACGTCGGCGGGGGTGGCGTCGCTCGACGACATCAGGTTCACCTGCGCGCCGGTGCCGCAGTTGATCAACAGCGTGCTGGCCAGGCCGCGGCCCTGCTGGTCGGGCGCGAACCAGTGCAGCGACAACACGTTGTTCATGCCGCCGCCACCCTTGTTGGGCGCGCCGCCGTCGATCGTGTACTCGCAGAACCCCTGCGCGTACGGGTCGACCGCTGCCGGCGGTGGGGCCGCGGGCGCGCTCGGCGGCGGCGCGGCGGGCGCGGTCGGCGTGGGCGTGGCCGCCGACGGCGCGCCGGTCCCGCCGGCCGCGGGCTTGTCGCCGCCCTTCCCGCAGGCAGCGACGAGCGCGGCCAGGGCCAGGCCAAGACACAGGTGGTTCGACGATCGTGGCGTCACGGCTTCTCCCGGTGGTTGCGCCGGCGATGGTCGCCCAGGTCGCGCCGCCCGGCCAGCCCTCGCGGCACGGCTCCGCCGAGGTCAGGGCGCGTCGAGGAGGCGCTGCAGCTCCTCATGCTGGACCCGCCACGCCTCCGCCTCGGCGATGAACGCCGCGATCGCGGCGTCGGATGGGCGGAAGCGCAGGCCGTCGACCTCGACCACCAACACCGCCGCGTCCAGGGCGGCGCGCACGTCCGGGTGGACCGACGCCGGGATCGGCAGCGGTCGCGGATCCGCCAGGTCCGCGGCCGCCGGCACCAGCGCCGCGCGGTGGGCGCGCAGCACCGCCATCGCCAGCACCGGATCGGCGCGGTCGGCGAGCAGCGCCGCCACCCCGGCGCGCACGAAGCCCACCAGCCGCGGCGCGCGCAGGTCGAGCTCGCCCGCGGCCGCGATCAGCAGGCGCGCCGGCGACCGCCGCCCGAGCGCCACGGGGTCGGCGTGCACCAGGCGAAACTCCTCGGCGTGGTCCTCCATCGGATCGAACGCGCCGTAGCCGGTGGGGGTGGGGCCCGACGGCCGGTAGCGCGCCGCCGCGCCGCGGGACAGGCCGAGCACCAGCCGCGACGCCACGATCGGCAGCTCGCTGGCGTAGACGCCGCCGACGAACCCGTCGGCGACCTCGCCGTCGGCCTCGACCCAGCCGGTCACCGAGCTCCAGCGGCCGGCCGCGTCGTTCTCGATCAGGTGCCGGAGCAAGACCGCGTGGCCGAGCTCGTGGCGCAGCAGATCGACCAGCGGCACCTCACCGCCGAGCAGCTGCGCCGGCCCATGGCGGACGATCGCGTCGAACACCACCGGCGATCCCGGCGGCACCACCGCCGGCAGCGCGGCGCCGGGCAGCGCGCGCACCCGCGCGACCAGCGCGTCCCAGTCGGGCAGCCCCAGCCCGTCGAGGTACGCGCGCACCGCCGCGGCGTCGGGCGTGCCGCCGCGCCACCGCGGGCCGGCGAAGGTGGCGTCGACGACGTGCAGGGCGTGCTCGACGGTGCGGTAGTACGCCAGCGCCGCGTCGCTCCTGAGCGCGCTCGCCAGATCGGGGCATCGATCGCCGCACGGGCCGCGCGCGTCGCGGACGATGACCAGGCCGTGCACCTCGGCCAGGCTGGCCGGGCCCAGCGGCGCGAGCGCGGCGGCCAGCGGCAGGCAGATGCGCGGCTCCGGCGTCACGTCGATGGCGTGGCGGACGCGCAGCAGCGCCGCGCACGCGGCCTCGGTCAGCGGCCGCGCTGGCGCGACGGGCGCCGCGGCGGGTGGGCCGGCGGGCGCGCGGGCGCACGCGCCGGCCACGGCCAGCGCGATCGGCGCCAGGAGCCCCCTGCTGCGCATCGCCTCAGGATGCCGACGAGGTCCCGCGACGGTCAAGCGCCGCGGCCGGTGGTCGCAGGCGCCGAACCAGCGCCGACGCGCGCCGACCTGCCGTACCATCGCGCTGGGTGTGTGGTGACCGTCGACCCGACCGACCTCGATCGCCGTGATCCGGAGACGCTCCGGCGGCTGATGCCGTCGCTCGAGTTCGCCTTCGACCGCTACTTCCGGGTCGCGCTCGCCGGCGCCGAGCACCTGCCGACCGGCCCGGCGATCTACTTCGGCAACCACTGCGGCAGCACGTACACCGTCGAGGGCGCGATGCTGGCGACGGCGATCTTCCGCCGCTTCGGCGTGGCCCACCCGCTGTACTTCCTGGCCCACCGCGCGTTCTACACGTTGCCCGGCGTCGGGCCATGGCTGCCCAAGGTGGGCGCGGTGCTGGCCGACAAGGACGTCGCGCTGCGCATCCTGGCCCGCGGCGGTCAGTTCGTGGTGTTCCCCGGCGGCGACCGCGACTCGCACAAGCCGTTCCGCGACCGCCACAAGGTCGACTTCCACGGCCACGCCGGCTTCATCCGCATGGCGATGACCGCCCGCGTGCCGCTGGTGCCGTTCGCCCACGTCGGCACCCACGAGACGCTGTTCGTGTTGTCGCGCGGCGACCGGATCGCCCGGGCGCTGCGGCTCGACAAGCTCACCGGCCTGAAGGTGTTCCCGATCATCCTCAGCCTGCCGTTCGGGCTGACCGTCGGCCCGCTGTTCCCGGCGATCCCGCTGCCGTCGAAGATCGCGCTGCGGGTGCTGGCGCCGGTGCGGCTGTGGGAGCACGGCTGGGTCGACCCCGACGACGCCCGCCAGGTCGCCGCCGCCCTGGCCTACCTCACCGCGCTGGTGCAGCGCGAGGTCGACGCGCTGGCCGCGGCGCGCCGCCGCCCGGTGCTGGGCTAGCCGACCTCAGCGCGACGCCGACGCGGGCGCCAGCGGACAGATCGGCAGGCTGCGCAGCCGGCGCGCGCGCGTCGCCGGGTCGGCGGTGGCATACGCGCGGGCCCGCGCCGCATCGCGCGCCCGCACGCACGCCTGGGTCGCGGCGTCCCGACGCGCGGCGGCGGCGGCGACACAACCGTCGATCGCCGGCACCACGGCCGACGCGCGCGCCCACGGCGCGCCGTGGTGGGCGCGCAGCTCGCGGTCGACGGCGACCACCGGGCGGCAGTCGCCGGTGAGCGCCGCGGCGGCCGCCGGCCCGATCAGCGCCCACGCCGCCTCGACGTCCTGCTCCCTGGGGCCGGCGGCCGGGCACGCGGCGATCGACCGGAGATCGCGCACCGCCGCGGCGTCACCACCGGCGGCGGCCGCCAGCCGCGCGTCGCGCCACGCCAGACACGCGAGGCGATCGACGTCGGGCGGTACCGCGAAGCGCGGCAAGGCCCCCGGGTCGACCACGTCATCGTCCACGGCGACGACCGGCTGGCCGCCGGCGGCCCCGCCCGGCTCGAGGAACACCGCGGTACCGTCCGGCCCCGTGACGCCGCCGGTGACCGCGCCCGACGGCATCGTCACGTAGACCACGACGCGCGCGGCCGGCACCGAACAGTCGCGGGCCGCGAGCTCGCGCAGCTCGATCGTCGGGTGGACCACCGCGGTGGGCGGCGACGTGATCGTGCCGATGATCGAGCCGATCCCCGCGGCGATCCCGACCGGCCACAGCACGATCATGCCGCCCAGCGCCCACCAGCCCCAGGTCTCGCCGTCGGTGGTCCCCAGCAGCTCGCCGGATCGCGCCGAGGTCACGTCGATCACGGCGGTGGCCATGCGGTAGCAGCGGCGCGGCCAGGTCGCCGTGACCAGCACGCCGGCGTCCGTGGCGTCGGCGGTGAGCACGATCGGCCCGGCGCGCTCGACGATCGGCGGCGACACGCTGGTAACGAAGGCGTGCCGGGTCGTGCGCGTCGTGGGGATCCAGCAGGCCGACGCCGCGACCACCAGCGGCACCAGCGCCCACGGCCGCGCCGTCACGGCGCCGCCCCCGGAACCTCGACGACGACCTGATGACCGCCCGGGTGCTGGGGGAAGCGCGCCGCCGCCAGCGCCGCCGTCGCGCAGGCCACCAGGGCCGCGCCGCCGACGTCGGCGACTACCCCGGTCACGGCGCCGGCCGGATCGATCGCGAGCTGGAGGCGGATCGGCCCCGGCGGCGCCCCGGCCCCGCGGCAGGCGCCGAGCGCCGCGCGGACCGCTGGCGTGAGCCCGGTGGCCACGGCCGCGAGCCGCGCGCTGGCCGCAGCGGCGCGCCGGCGGCGCTCGGTGTCGGCGGCCCGGCACTGCGCTACCGCGGGGTCGGCGGTGACGCCGCCGGGCCCCGGCGGCAACGCCAGCGCCGGCCCGCAATCGTCGCTCCGCGCCGCGACGATCGCGGCCGATTCGTCAGCGAAGGCGCGCTGCTGCGCGAGCCAGGCCGCGTGCGCGGCGGCGTGCTCGCGCCGCGCGCGCCGGCACACCGCGACGATGCGACCGCCGCGCACGGCCGATGCCGCGTAGCCGAGCGGCGGCCCGATCCAGACCATCGCGATCAGCGGGAGGCCGAGCCCGCTGCCCGGCGGACAGCTGGCGTTGCCGCAGGCACCGCGCAACGGCCACGTCTGGTAGGCGACGATCGCGGCGCCCGTCGCCAGCGCCGCGTCGAGGGCGGGCACCAGGTACGACGTCGAGCACGCCGGCGGCGCCGGCGACGACGCCACCGCCGGCGCCGGCGTCAGGAACGCCGAGCACCCACCGCTCGGCGCTGCCAGCGCGATCGCCACCGCGAGCACCGCGCGACGGTCGCAGGCCGAGCGCCCTCGACGGACCAGCACGCGCCCGACGATACACCCCGCGCGTCGAGACGACGCTGCGGCAAATCGCGCGGCGGCGGGCGCGGTTGGCTGGCTATCATGGTGGCGAGCGACGCATGCCTCGTCCTCGCACCACGGCCGTGATCGCGGCGGCGCTGCTCGCGCAGGCCTGCGTGACCCCGACGACGCGCACCCAGTTCGACGTCACCACCGCGCTCGGCCCGCGGGTCCCCAGCGCCCCCGGGGCCGTCACCCTGACGGTCGCCGCAACCGGCCGGGCGCTGACGATCACGGCAAGCGCCGCGCGCCAGTGCCGCCAGGCCCGCTACGAGATCACCCGAACCGTCCGGACCCGCGGGGGGACGTTCAAGGGTCCCAACGCCGGGACCGCCCTCCTGGCGCTGGTGTTCTGGCCGGTCACGGTGGTCGGCCTCGCGGCATCGACCGCGCTCGCCGCGGGGACGGGCACCGGCACGACGACCTCGACGAATCAGCGGCTGATCGCCACCACGACCTCGGCCTGCCCGCTCGCGCTCGCCGCGCTCCCCCTGCGCGTCGCGTTGCCCACCGGCGCGATCCTGACGGTGACCACCGACGGCACCGGCACCGCCCACGTCACCATCCCCGACACCGAGCCACCGGCCGGCGTGGCCACCGCGTTGGTGCCCAACGCGCCGCCCGCACCGGTCACCTACTACGTCGACCACGCGGCCTGCGTCGCGTTCCGCACCGCCGGCCTCGCCGCGTCGGTGGCCGCGCCGGCGGGCCGGATCGCCGCGCTGCGCGCCCTCCCCGACTGCGCGGCCACCACCGCCGACGAGCGCCAGCTCGAGGCGGCGTGGACCACGCTGCGCCGCGCGGTCCTGGCCGCGGCGGCTGGCGCCTGCGATCGCGCCGCGCGCCTGGGCGCCGAGCTGGCGGCGTCCGGGCCGGCCACCGTCGACGCGCTGCTGCGCGCCGATCCCGCGATCGCCGCGTGCGCCGCGGCGCCGCCGGCCGCGCCCTGACGCCGCCGCGCGACAGTTGATCGCCATCAACTCGTCGCGGTTGGCAGCGACCGACGATGGATCCACGCTGCAGGGAACGCCAGGAGGCGCACCATGGAGGTCGACAACCGGCAACTGGTCGCGCAGTGGGCCTACGACACGCACGCGGTGCTCGCGCGCTTCCACCTGTGGCTCGAGGCGGTCGAGGTCGAGCGGGCCCAGCCCGACGAGGTCTCGAGCCGGGCGTTCGCGCCGCGCGGCATCACGCGCAGCCTGGCGATGACCGCCGCTGCCACCGCGCTGGGCACCCGGCTGTTCGGCCACTTCGGCGAGGGCCGCGGTGCCGACAAGCCGACGATCAACCAGGTGAAGAAGGCGGCCGACGCGGTCTCGGCCTACGCGCTGAGCGAGGGGCTGTGGCACCTGACCCGGGCGCTGCCCGAGAACCACGCCGTGATGGTGTCGCTCGGCGAGGGCCTGATGCCGAAGGCCGGCGAGACCCCCGAGATGGGCGCCAACCCGCTGCTCGGCTTCGGCCGGGTCTACGCGCGCCCCGAGGTGGCGCGCATCGTCGACGACGCCGTCCGCCGCCTGCTCAATGACCCCACCTGGCACTTCGACGAGTTCCGGGCGCGGCTGCGCGCCCGCGGCATCACGGTGTGGGGCGCGGCGGTCGACACGCTCGAGAACACGTCGCGGTTCGCCGACGGCCAGGCCATCGGCCCGATGACGGTGCTGCACCTGTTCGACACCCCGCTGCGGGTGACCCGGCCGTACGAGGCGTACATGGGCTGCCTCACCGTGCCGCGGGCGGTGGTCGCCAACGCCTGCGAGCGTTCGCAGCTGATCGACTTCCGGACGCCGCGGGCCCAGGTGCTGGCGGCGATCGAGCACACCTACCCCGGCATCGCCCGCGCCAACGTCCACGTCTGGACCCTGCGCGGGACGAGCCGCGCGACCCGGCTGGGGCCGCTGTGGGCCGAGTGGACCGCGCTCGGCGTGCACCTGGTCGAGGACGGCTGGCGCGCGCCGTCGGGGCTGCCGGTGTTCGTCGACTCCGGCACCTACGCGCCGACGTTCCTGGTCGGCGCGTGGCGCGACGCGGCCGACGCCACCCACGTGTTCCTGTGCGACGGCTACGCCGCGTCCGCCGAGGCGGTCGCCGCCGCGAGCCTGGCCGAGGTGCTCGACGTCGACGCCACCATGGCGCCGTTCTCGGCGACGTTCGACCAGCCGATCGATCGCGAGGACCGGCTGATGCGGCTGGCCCCCGCGGCACCCGGGTTCGCCGCCGAGGTCGCGGCGGTCACCGGCAAGGACGATCCGGCGGCGGTGGCCCGGCTGGCCGGGTCGATCGGGCTGGCCGCCAGCGCCGAGATCCCGCTGGGCCGCCGGGTCATCCGCGCCGACGACCTGCTGCCCGACAAGGGCTGGCGGGTGCTCGCGACCACCGGCTACATCGGCGACGATCCGTACACCGGCGCCCCCGGCGTCGAGCGCCTCGCCGACGACCGCTACCGGGTCACCACCGGCCTGGCCACCCGCGACGCCCGGTCGCGCATCCGGTTCACGGTCCGGCTGCTCGACGGCCTCGACCGCAGCCGCGACGTGTGGAGCCCGCTCCTGGTCCGCTGCCTGACCGGCACCGCCTACCAGGACCGCCCGGCCAAGATCTCGTACTCGGGGCGCATCCGCAACGAGCTGCAGACGATGTTCTCGACGGCGCTCGAGCACGACGGCACCCACATCCGGGTGTGCTTCGACCGCATCGACGCCCGGGTGCTGCCGCCCGGCGGCAAGGACGCGCTGCGCCGGGCGCTGGCCTGGTATTGCGAGCGCCACCCGGCGTGGTTCGGCTGGCTCGAGCTGGCGTGATCGCGCCGGGCTGGCCTTCCGGCCCGGGGTTGCTACGCTCGCCGGCCGATGCCCTCGAGCCTCCTCGCGCTCCTCGACGACATCTCGCTCATCCTCGACGACGTCGTCGTGCTCACCGGCGCCGCGTCGAAGAAGACCGCCGGCGTGCTCGGCGACGACCTCGCGCTCAACGCGCAGCAGGTGGCCGGGGTCAAGGCCGAGCGCGAGCTGCCGGTGGTGTGGGCGGTGGCCAAGGGCTCGCTGCGCAACAAGGCGATCATCGTGCCGGCGGCGTTCGTGATCAGCCTGCTGGTGCCGTGGCTGGTGCTGCCGCTGTTGATGATCGGCGGCGCCTTCCTCTGCTACGAGGGCTGCCACAAGCTGGCCCACCGCTGGCTGCACAGCCCCGAGGAGGATCGCGCGCACCACCAGGAGCTGGTCGCCGCGGTGGCCGACCCGACGGTCGACCTGGTCGCGGCCGAGCGCGCGAAGATCAGCGGCGCGGTCCGCACCGACTTCATCCTGTCGGCCGAGATCATCGTCATCACGCTGGGCACGGTCGCCGACGCCAGCGTCGGCGTGCGGATCGCGGTGCTGTGCGCGATCGCGCTGGTCATGACGATCGGCGTCTACGGCCTGGTGGCCGGCATCGTCCGCCTCGACGACGCCGGCCGGTCGCTGCTGGCGCGCGAGGGCGCGGGCGCGCGCGGGCTGGGCCGCGCGATCCTGGCGTTCGCGCCCCGGCTGATGCGGTTCCTGGCCATCGCCGGCACCGCCGCGATGTTCATGGTCGGCGGCGGCATCGTCGCCCACGCGATCGACCCGCTGCACCACGCGATCGAGGACGCGACCGCGCGCGCCGACGCGATCGCCACGGTGGGCGGCGTGCTGGCGTGGCTGGTGCCGTCGGTCGCCAACGCGCTGGTCGGCGTGGTCGTGGGCGCGGTGGTGCTGCTCGCCGTGCTCGGCGTCGGGCGCGTCGTCGCGCGCGTGCGCGGCCGCCGCTAGTCCGACTCTTGCGCGTGCGCGGCCTGGGCCGCGCCCAGCAGCGCCGCGGGGAGCTTCTTCGGCTCGAGCCGCAGCTTGCCGTCGTGGACCGCCGCGATCTCCGGGCCGGTCAGCGTGAAGTCGCCGGCGCCCTCGATGTAGACAACGATGTGGTCCTTGTGGACCATGCGCACCGCGCCGATCTCCTCTCCGCCTTCTTCGAGGAACACCTGATCGCCGACCTGGACATGGAAGGTACGCAGCGGCATCGAAAGCCTCCTCCCACACTCTGGCAGCGTCGGCGCCCGCGCGCCAGTCGGCGCCCCGGGACACGTGAGCGCAGGTGATCGCGCGTCAGGCCAAGAGGCCGGGCAACGGCCCGCTCGACGCGTCGCCGAAGCTGCCCAGCGGGTCGCCCAGGCCGTGGGCCAGGGCCAGCAGCAGGTCGGCGTGGCGGCGGCCGCCGACGTCGAGCAACCGGCCGGGGCGGATCGTGCCGGCGCCGCCGGCCAGCACGAACGGCATGTCGTCGTGGCGGTGGGTGTTGCCGTCGCAGACCTCGGTCGCCAGCAGCACCAGCGAGTGGTCGAGCATCGTGCCGCCGTCCTCGGGGCGCGCCGCCAGCTGATCCAGCAGGTACGCGAACTGCTCGACCCACCACACCCGCTGGGCCAGGTAGTCGCGGTACTCGCGCCGCGCCGGGTCGTGGTGCGGGCCGTAGTGCGACGCCTGGTGGCTGCGCATGTCGAAGCCGGGGTCGTACATCGGCGTGCCGGCGAAGCGGCTCATGATCAGCTCGCTGGTGTGGTGCGAGCCCTGCAACACGCCGACCTTGGTCAGCCCGCACGCCATCGCCTGCACCATCAGATCGGTCTGGGCGCGGAGGATCTGCGGGAAGCGCTCGGGCGCGTACAAGGTCGCCGCGGTGACGCCGCTGGTGTCGACCACCGGGTGATCGCAGGTCGCGGGCCCGCCGCCGGCGGTGGCCATGATCCGCGCCTCGACCTCGCGCAGCGCCTCGAGGTGCAGGTCGAGCCGGCGCTGATCGCGGGTGTCGAGCTCGCGCCGCAGCTGATCGAGCTCCTGGCCGGCGTTGTCGATCACCGTCAGCCGCCGCGGCGCGCGCGGATCGCCGCCGCCGCCGCCGCCGCCGCCACCGGCGCTGCCGAACAGCCGCGCGAACGCCGCCACCGGATCGTCCTCGGGCGCGGTGGTGATGCCGGGCGCGACGTAGGAGATGTGCTTGTCGCCCGACGCGTTGTTCTGGTTGGCCTGGGCGCCGAGGTACAGGTGGCGGAACGGCGCGCCGGCGCCGACCGACGCCGCCAGCCGCTGATCGATCGACACGCCGTTGCCGCCGTCGACCGCGGTCAGGAGCTTCTTGGCGCCGCCGGGGTGGCTGCCCTGATCGGTCGGCCCCATCGACAGCCCGCGGAAGAACACGCAGCGCGCCTTGTGGCGCTCGAGCGGCGCCAGCTGCACCGGCAGGCTGAACGAGGTCTCGCTGCCGGTGGGATCCCACAGGCTCGGCTCGCCGTCCTGGGACGGGCCGACCACGCCGTCGGGGAAGTAGAAGACGATCAGCCGGCGGGCCGGGCCGGCCGCGGCCGCGTCGGCGCGGCGCCCGAGCGACAGGAACGGCGCGGCGACGGCGGCGGCGCCGCCCAGGCGGAGGAACGCGCGGCGGGACAGGCTCATCGGCGCACCACGAAGTCGCGGCTGAGGAGGGTGTCGAGCATCAGCTGGCGCACGTCGCCGCCGCTGTCGGCGAAGCGCTGCTCGAGCGCCCGGCGGGCGCAGCGCCCGGCCAGCGAGTCCTGGACGCCGCGCGCGAACCGGTAGTACTGGCGGACGAAGCACGCCGGCGCGGCGCGGCTGCCGGCCACCAGCCGGGCCAGCTCGGGGATCGTGCGGTAGGTCGCGCGGGTCTCGCTGCCGAGGTGCTCGAGATCGGTGAGCTCGCCGGTGGCGTCGATCGGGTGGCCCTGCTCGGTGTCGCGCCAGCGCCCGACCGGATCGAGCTGCTCGAAGCCGAACCCGACGCCGTCGATGTACTGGTGACAGCTCCGGCACGCCGGGTTGGCGGTGTGCTGCGCGAAGCGATCGCGGGTCGTGGCGTTCGGGTCGACGTCGGGCACGCCGCCGGCGAACGGCGGCGGCGGCGGCAACTCCTGGCACAGGAGGTTGCGACGCACCCACAGGCCGCGGCGGATCGGCGAGGTCTGATCGGAGTGCGCGGTCGACGCCAGCACGCTGGCGTGGCCGAACACGCCGGCGCGGCGGCCGTCGCCGTACGGCGCCACGCCCGGCCCGCCGGTCGGGGCCGCCAGCCCGTAGAACCGCGCCGCGGTGGCGTCGACGACGGTGTAGTCGGCGGTCAGGAGCTCGGCGAAGCCGCCGCCGCCGTCGAAGACCACGTGGCTGACGAAGTCGCGGGTCTCGCGGGCCAGCGCCGCGCGGGTGGCGTCGTCGAAGCCCGGGAACAGATCGGGCCGCTTGTCGGCGGTCAGCACCGCCTCGCCGCCCAGCCACTGCAGCGCGAACGTGCCGAGCTGGGCCCGCGCCCGCGGATCGGCGAGCAGCCGCCGCGCCTCACGCTCGAGGCCGGCCGCGCCGTCGAGGTCGCCGCGCTCGGCCGCGGTCAGGAGCGCCGCGTCGGGCGTCGTGCCCCACAGCGTGTAGCTGAGCGCGGTCGCGACCTCCCAGCCGGTCAGCCGGTAGCGGCCGTCGCCCTGGGCCACGCCGAGCTCCGAGCGGTACAGGAAGTTCGGCGAGATCAGGATCGCGTGGAGCGCGGTGCCGAGGTCGGCGTCGGCCAGCGCGTCGTAGCGCGCGCGCTCGAGGTCGGTGAGCGGCCGGCGGAACGCGCGCCGCGCGACGTCGGCGACGTAGCCGCGCGCGCACCCGGCGCGGTCGCCGCTCCAGTCGCACGGCCAGGCCGGCGCCGCCGCCGCGGCGTGATCGGCCAGCCGCTCGGCGGTCGCCAGGTACGCGTCGACGTGGGTCGCGGTCACCGCCTGCGCCGCCGCGGCGGTGTCGAACGGGAAGCCCGCCGGCCGCGCCTCGGCCGGGAACCCGGCCACCGGATCGTCGGCGCCGCCGCCGCTGCACGACAGCCGCAAGAGCGAGTTCATGCCGCCGAAGCCGTCGGGGATCGACGCAGTCGCGCGCGGGTCGGCCACCCAGTCGCGCTCGTCGAGCACCAGCTTGTACGCGTCGTCGCCCTCGGGCAGCGTGAAGCTGCCGGTCCACAGCTGGGTCGCGGCGTCGTAGGTCAGCGCCCAGCCGCCGGCGGCCACCGTCCCCGGCCAGCCGTTCCACGACCCGGCCACGTGCACCGAGCGCAGCCCGCGCCCCTGCGGATCGTAGACGAAGGTGTGGCGGTCGCAGGCGCTGGGCTCGCAGCGGCCCGCGGCGCACCCGTCGCGGTACGCGCAGTCGGTGGCGCGGGCGCAGGTCATCGCCGGCGCGCCGGCGCCGAACAGGTCCTGCACCGTCGCGCGGTACTCGCGGCGGGTCAGCAGCCGCAGCTGGCGCGCCGACGGCGGCACCGCGTCGCAGCGCAGCGCCGACGAGGTCAGGCCGCGCTTCATGAACGCCGCGATCTCGGTGGCGCAGGCGCCGGTGCACCGCCCCGGATCGTTCTTGGGCATCGTCACGTCGATGACCTCGGCCAGCTCGGCCTCGGACATCGCCAGGTCGACCACCGCCGGGCCCAGCCCGCCCTCGCCCGCCTCGCCGTGGCACACCTGGCACAGCTCGGCGTAGCGCGCGGCCCCGGCGCTGGCGGCGAAGTCGAAGCCGTCACCCGACGGCCCGTCGTCCGAACACGCGATCAGCCAGGCGAGCGAGGCAAGGGCCAGCCACCGGGCCAACGACACGAGCGATGGGCGGCGCACGCCGGTGGCGTAGTGCAACCCATGTTCCCGCCTGCGACGCCGCGTCACCGTGCCGCAACGGCCACTTGCGGCAGGCCCGCGGCCGGCGGCGTTGCCGATCGCAACGCCCGGGGCGGAGTGCCCCGGGGCGCGACGCGCGGCTCAGACGTACCGCGCGCTCGCCACCGGCACGACGGCGCGCCGCGCCCGGACCAGCCCGACCACCGCGACGCCCAGCATGACCACCATGCCCCACTGCCCGCCGGTGAGCCCGCCGCGGGTCGGCTCGGTCGAAGGCAGCCGCAAGAAGTCGAGCCCGAACCGCACGATCGCGTACGCGATCGCCACCGCGGCCGCGGTCAGCCCGGGCCGCGTCCGCCAGCGGCGCAGCAGCGCGAACGCGACCGGCACCAGCGCCAGCAGCACCAGCAGCTCGTCGAGCCCGACGTCGTGGACCCGCAACACGTCGACGCCCGCCGGCCGGTGATAGTCGCCGCGCGCCAGGTACGCCGGCATGTCGACGCCGACCACCGCGTCGGTCGCGACGCCGAGGTGGTCGTGCACCAGCGCGCAGCCGATCCGGCCGATCGCCAGCGCGACCAGCGCGCCGATGCTCAGCACGTCGGCCACGCGGCGCCGATCGAGGCGGCGGACCGCGGCCACGATCAGCGCAACCACCGCGACCCCGGCCAGCGCGCCGACCAGCGAGTGGCCATCGGTGAACCGCAGCCACCGGCCCTGCTCGCGCGCCGCCGATGGCGCGTCGTACCAGGCGACGTCGAACAGGTGGCCGGCGACCAGCGCCGCGCCGACCGTGCTCGGCAGCAGCACCCCCAGGTCCTCGCCCGTCAGGCCGCGCCGCCGGCCGACCAGCACCGCCACCAGCGCGCCGAGGCTGACGCCGAGCATCACCAGCACGCCGTAGGGTTGCACCGACAGCTCCGACGAGCTGGGCAGCGTCACGTAGGGCAACCCGGCGGCCATGGCCGACGATACCCTCAACCGGGGGCGGCGATGGCGCCCACCGTCGCCAGGTCGACCAGCCATGGCGACGCCGCCAGCGCGCCGCTCACCGCCGCCGGCAGATCGATCCACGCGCCGGCGCGATCGAGCACCCAGGCGTCGCTCGACGCGACCACCGCGGCCGGGTCGCGGACCAGCTCGGGGTCGGCGGAGTTCGCCAGCTCGACGGTCCACGCCGGATCGAGCGCGCGCAGCCGCGCCGCCAGCGCGCCGCTGGCCGACACCGGGCGATCGAGATACCAGGTCACCTGCGCCGGCGCCGCCGCGGCCAGCAGCGCCGCGATCGCCGTCAGCGCGCGCTCGGTCTCGTCGACCGCGCGGTAGCCGCCGTGCACCGAGGCCAGATCGCGCCAGGCGCCGTCGCGCCCGATCAGCACCAGGCCACCGACCAGCGCGGCCTCGCAGGTCACCAGCACGTTGAACCCGTCGACGGCCAGCGCGCGCCCGCGCAGCGCCGCCAGCGTGAGATGGCGCGCGCGCCGCGCCGCCGCGGCGGGCGGGCTCGCCGCCGCGCGGCCGATCGCCAGCCGCGCCCGCGCCGGCAGCTGGTAGCGGTCGCCCACCAGCGCCAGCGCCGCGGTGTCGGCGTAGCCGCGCCCGCGCAGCCAGTCGAGATCGTCGACCGCCGCGCGCAGCGTCGGCAGCTGGGCCGGCGCGAACAGCGCGTGATCGTCGGGGTGCGGCCGCCGCGTCACCGCCCGTGCGCCCCCGCGATCACGGGCAGTGCTCGGTCACCGCGCGGACGCGCACCGTCGCCTCGACGCCGGGGTCGTTGGTCTGGTCGCCGATCGCCAGGGTGTCGCCCGGGACGAAGCCGGCGCGGGTCAGCGCCAGCGCGCCGTCGAACCGCACCTGCAGGACGCCGGCGCCGTCGTAGTCGAGCCGCACGGTGTGGAAGGCGCCGTCGGTCACCGCGGCGGCGAACTGCGCGCTGTCGTCGGCCCAGCCGATGCGCGCGGCGTCCAGGTACAGCATCTGCTGGCGCTCGGCGCCGAGGCCGAACGGCGGCGTGAACCCGGCCAGGATCGCCGCCGCCGCGTCGAACGGATTGTGCGGGGCGACCGCGGCCACCTGCAACTCGACGCTGATCGCGAACGGCTGGGCCGGGTCGAGCGCGCCGGCGCGGGTCAGCAGCAGGTGGGCGCCGGCGCCGCCGACGGTGGTCGTCGTGAGCTGGGTCGCGTCGCCCGCCAGCGTGACGCTGGCCGAGCCCGACTGCACGATCGTCCAGCCCTGGGGCTCCACCGCCTGCCCGCCGATCAGCAGCGCGCGCGGCGCGCAGGCCGGCGCGTCGACCGCCGGCGCGTCGACCGGCGCGTCGACCGCGGGCGCGTCGACCGCGGGCGCGTCGACCGCGGGCGCGTCGACCGCGATCGTCGGATCGTCGCCGCAGGCCGCGGCCAGCGCGATCGGGATCAACCAGCTCGACAGCGACCGGCGCGGTGACATCGCCGATCAGCACACCACGACCGCCGCGCCGACGCCAGGGCCGCCCGGCGTGCGCGGCCACCGCGGGGGAGTATGCTGCGCGCCGTGCAGACTCACCCCGTGCTCGTCATCGGCGGCGGCATCAGCGGCCTGGCCTTCGCGTGGCACGCCGCCCGCGCCGGCCAGGCGCCCCTGGTCCTCGAGGCCAGCGGCCGCCTCGGCGGTTGCCTCGACAGCCGCCGCGGCCCGGCCGACTACTGGTTCGAGCTGGGCGCGCACACGCTCTACAACTCGTACGGCGCGCTGCTCGAGATCGCCGAGGGCTGCCCGACGCCGCCCGCGATCGTCGCGCGCGGCGAGGCCCGCAAGCGCTTCGGCCTGCTGCGCGCCGGCGGGCTCACGACGATGGGGCCGCTGTCGGTGTTCCGGCAGTTCGGGTTCTGGGAGCTCGTGACCAGCGCGCCGCGCGGGCTGTTTGGCCGCGGCGGGCAGCGCACGATCCGCGAGCACTTCAGCCGGCTGGTCGGCGCCCGCAACTACGCCGGCGTGCTGGCGCCGTTCCTGTCGGCGGTGCCGTCGCAGGCGGTCGACGACTTCCCGGCCAGCGGCCCCGGCTCGCTGTTCAAGAAGCGCCCGCGCCGCAAGGACATCACCAAGAGCTTCACCTTCGCGGGCGGCGTCGGGGCGATCACCGCCGCGATCACCGGCGCCGGCGTCGCGACGCGGCTCGACGCGCCGGTCGCCGCCATCGCCCGCGCCGACGGCGGCTACCGCGTCGAGCTGGCCGACGGCACCGCGCTGGCCGCGGCCCGCCTCGGCGTCGCCACCGACCCGGCCACCGCCGCCCGGCTGCTCGCCGGCGCCCACCCTGAGGTCGCGGCCGCGGCCGGCGCGATCCGCACCGTCGAGGTCGAGTCGGTCGGCGTCGTCGTCGAGCGCGCCGCGGTGGCGCTGCCGCCGGTCGCGTTCGTGGTGCCCACCGACGACGTGTTCTGGTCGGTCGTGACCCGCGATCCGGTCCCCGACGAGCAGCACCGCGCGTTCACCTTCCACTTCAAGCCCGGCGTCGACCGCGCCGCCCGGCTGCGCCGGATCGGCGAGGTGCTGGGCGTCGGCGCCGATCGCCTGCTGACGATCGCGGAGCGCCGCACCACGCTGCCGGCGCCGGCCCGCGATCACGCCGCCGCCGTGGCGGCGATCGATCAGGCGCTGGCCGGCCTGCCGCTGGCGCTGGTCGGCAACTACTTCGCCGGCCTCGCGATCGAGGACTGCGCCGCCCGCGCCAGGGCCGAGTGGGCCCGCCTCGCGGGCACGGCGACCTGACCGCCGCCAGCGGTGGCCGCTTCGGTCAACTCGTCGGCCGGTGCGGTCAAGCCGTGCCACGGCCGCGTCCGTAGCCTGGGGCCATGCAGCTCACCCTCCCCACCGTGGCGGCGCTGGCCGCCGCCACCCTCGCGTCCCTCCCCCGCGCCGCCGGGGCCGACGCGCCCGCCACGCGCCCCTTCGATCCCGCCGCGCGTTCGATCGCCGTCAACGCCGGCCTGGTGCAACCGCTCGCCCTCGGCGGCGCCAACCTCGAAGTCGACGTGCGCGTCGGGCGGCTCGTCGCCAGCTACTCACACGGCTGGAGCCTCGACCTCGCCGGCGCGACCGTCGTCGGCGCGATGCGCGACCAGCACGTCGCGCTGCACCTGCCGTACTCGACCGGCGTCGGGATCGGGCTCCAGCGCTACCTGCCCGCGCTGCGGTCGTTCGTCGACCTCCGGCTCGAGGGCAAGGCCCACCGTTTCGAGGCCGCGTACACGTCCGCCGACGGCGCCCAGCGCACCCGCATCGCCGACTACACGACCTTCACGCTGGGCGGCGGCGTCTACTGGACCGCGCTGCCGTTCGCCCATCGCCGCGGACCGCTGCGCGGCCTCGACATCTCAACCAGCGTGCGGGTGTGGCCGCGCGTCGCCGACACGCTGCCCGGCTCACAGATCCGCTACGCCAACGCCACGACCGGGCGGATGGAGGTCCATCGCGCCGCCGCGATCGGGATCGCCGACACTCCGGTCATCTTCAACGTCTCGGTGGGCTACCTGTTCCAGTAGCGCGCCGCGCGCCGCCGCGCGCCGCCGCGGGCTACGATGCGGGGCATGCCACCCACGATCGCCGCCTCGGTGGTGGCGCGCGCCGCCGAGGTGGCGATCGCCGACGGGCTGTCGCCGCGCGCGGTCGCGGCGCTGCTCGGCCGACCGCTGGCGGCGCTGACGACCGACGCCCGCGTACCGGTCGACGCCATGTTCGCGCTGTTCGCCGCGGCGCTGCGCCACGGCCGCGACCCGGCGTTCCCGTTGCGGGTGGCGCGGGCGGTCCGTCCCGACGACTACGCGGCGCTCGGCTTCGCGCTCGAGCGCGCCGCCACCGCGGACGAGGCGTTCACGCGCCTGGTGCGCTACGGCCACGCGATCAGCGACTCGGGCGGCTGGCAGCGGGTCGACGGCAGCGACGGCCTCGAGCTGCGCTGGGTGCGAGCCGGCCGCCGCACGCTCGGCCACCGCGCCGCCAACGAGTGCGCCGTCGCCGAGCTGCTCGGCGGGCTGCGGCGAGCACTCGGGCCGACGATCCGGCCGGTGGCCACCCACTTCCGCCACGCCGCGCCGGGGGACGCGCGCGCGCACGCCGCGTGGTTCGGGCAGATCCGGTGGGGGTCGACCTGGGACGGCGTCGTCTTGCCGCGCGCGATCGGCACCGCGCGGCCGCCCGCCGGCGACGCCGCCTTGTCGCGGTTCTTCGAGGACCTGCTGCGGCGCCAGGCCGACCCGCGGCGCGCCGCGCTGTCGGCCCGGGTGCGCGAACAGCTCGTGGCCGACTTGCCGGCCGGCATCCCGTCGGCGCGCGACCTGGCGCAGCGGCTGGGGCTGTCGGAGCGGTCGCTCCGCCGCGGACTCGCCACCGAGGGCCACAGCTACCGGGCGCTCGTCGACGACCACCGCCAGGTCTGCGCCCACGATCTGCGCGCGGCCGGCAAGCCCGCCACCGAGGTCGCGTTCCTCCTCGGCTTCTCCGACACGTCGGCGTTCTCGCGCGCCTACCGCCGCTGGTACGGCACGAGCTGGCGGGCGACCGCCGCGCGGCCGCGCTGACGCCGCGCGACGCGACCGGCGCCGGGCCGGTCACCGCGCGATCGGCAGCGGCACCCGCGCGATCACGATGTCCTCGAGCGTCGCCGGATCGCCGCCCATGAACACCCGCTCGCGGTTGCGGCGCGCCATGAACACCAGGCCGCCGTCGACGATCACGCCGGTGGTCGGGTTGTCGACGATCGGCGACGCCGACTCGAGGATCTCGACGCCGGCGGGCGGCGCGAGCCGGACCCGGACCACGCGGGGCCGGCCGACCGCGTTCTGGATCCCGATCAGCGCGCCGCCGTGGACGTACAGCCCGTCGATGCCCGCCAGGTTGGGCGCGCCCGCGGGCAGCGGCACCGGCGCGATCCGCCGGGTCGCCACGTCGACCGCCACGATCCCGCGCCACGTCGCCACGTACACGGTCGCGCCGTCGGCGCCCACCGCCACGCCGTTGGGGCCGACCACCGCGCCGGCGGCGACGAACGGCTCGAGCCGCCCGGCGGCGCCGGTGACCCACACCGCGTCGCCCGCCGAGTCGGTGACCACCGCCCGGCCGTCGGGCAAGACCGCCACGTCGTTGAGCAGCGACGGCGCCGGCAGCTCGAACCGCGCCACCAGCGCGCCGGTGGCCAGCGCGAAGGCGTGCAGCCGCGACACCCCGGCCGGCGTGTCGTCGGCGCGCTCCATGAACGGCGCCGCCGCGCTCGCCACCCACAGCACGCCGCGGGCGCGATCGACGCGCAACCCCAGCGTGGCCAGCAGGCCATCCTGCGCCGGCGCCACCAGGTCGCGGGTCGTGCCGTCGGCCGCCACCCGCACGACCTTCCGCTTGCGGCCGCTGCTGAGCAGCAGCTCGCCCGTCGCCGGATCGACCTCCATCCCCTCGGGCAGCAGATCGCGCTCGCCGACCCGCAGCACCTCGCGCGCCGCGTCGACCCGGACCCAGCGCCGCTCGACGGCCGCCCGCGCCGCCGCGAACCGCGGCGCCGCCCGCGCCCGCAGCTGCTCGAAGTCGGCGGGATCGAGGCCCGCGTCCCACGGCGTCGCCGCGAGCCGCGCCAGCCAGCCGAGCGCGCCGTCGACGTCGCCGGCCCGGTCGCTCATCATCGCCAGCGCGTACAGCACCGCGCCGTCACCGGGCCGTGCGCGCAGCTCGGCCTCGAGCGCCGCGATCGCGTCGGCGCCCGGCGCGGCCGGGGCGGCGCCGCGCCCACAGCCGACGGCGCACGCGACCGCCACCAGCCCCGCCAGACGCGCTGCGCGGGGGCCCCTCACGGCGCCGGCTGCGCCTGCTCGAAGGCCAGGAACCGCTGCTCGAGCTTCCACTGCAGGCGCGCGCGCTCGCTGCCGGCGAGGTGCTCCTGGCACGCGGCCGACGCCGCGCCGCCCACGATCCCGCCGGCGCACGCCGCCACCGGCGTCGCGGTCGCGACCGACGTCCACAGGCTCGGGCCCGGCAAGAACGCGTGCTGGAGGCTGTCGCGGGCCATGGTCTTGAGCTGGCGGTAGCCGAGGTGCTGCTCGAGCGCGGCCTTCTTGTACTCGCCGGCCAGGCTCGAGCGCGACACCCCCTGATCGTCGGTGGCCAGCGCCACCGGCACGCCGTGGGCCAGGTACTGCGCCAGCGGGTGGGCGGCGCCGCGCACCTCGAGGATCTGATCGTTGCTGCTCAGGCACACCTCGACCAGCACGTCGCGCGCCGCCAGCTCGTCGAGCAGCGCGGCCGGATCGGTCTCGGACATGACGTCGACGCCGTGGCCGATGCGGGCGGCGTGGCCGACCTGCACCGCGCGGCGGATGTGGAAGGTGTTGGCGGTGCTGCCCGGCGGCAGGTACGCCGCGGTGAGCTCGCCGGCGTGCAGCGTGATCTGCAGCGGGCTCAGCCCGGGCTCGGTGTAGCGGCGGTACAGGAAGTCGAGCATCGCCATGTGCAGCTCGTAGTTGCTGATCGCCGCCGGGTCGTCCTCGGGCGACGACAGGTTGGCGCCGACGATCAGCCCGGTCTGGCGCGCCATCTCGAACGCGCCGACCAGCTGGCCGAAGATCTGATCGTTGGCGCCGGTCCGCGACACCTGCGCGACGAACCGCAGCTCGACCCGGCACGGCGGCGACGGGCTGAGATCGTCGCAGGCCAGCACCGTCCGGTAGCCGTCGTGGGCCGCGGTCACCACCGCGACGTCGGCCGTGACCCGCGCCGCGAACTGCGGATCGGCGGTCAGGGTCGCATAGAACGCCGGCAGGTCGGCGGCGGTCAGCGTGCCGGTCCAGTCGGCCGCGGCCAGCGTGCCGACGTTGCGCCCGAGGTTGAACATCGTCTCGACGTACAGCTGGTTCTCGCTGGCCGCGCGGGTGACCACGTCGGCCAGCTCCTCGTCGCGGTGGGCGCCGGCCACCACGCCGAACTTGCCGAACGTCGCGAAGAAGTGATCGTGGCCGGTCTCGGCGCCGGCCATGAAGCCCTCCATCGACCACGCCCGCACGATCTGATCGAAGAAGCTGCCCGACGCCGGCGCCGGCTGGGTGCTGGCCGAGCAGCTGCTCGCCGCCACCGCCGCGAACGTCGTGGTGTTGATGCAGACGCCGTCGGCCCGGGCCCAGTCGAGGTAGGTCTCGGCGTAGACCGCGCCGCTCAGGTGCTGGTGCAGGTCGCCGCCCTTGGGCACCGCCGCCAGGAACGCGTCGAGCGCCGCCGGGTCGCCGAGGATCGCGTCGAAGCGATCCGCCGCCCGCTGCTCGCAGGCCGCCGGCGTCGCGCAGGCCGTCGCCGCGTCCGCCCCGACGTCGGCGTCGACCTCCCCGGCCGCGTCGATCGCCACCGCGCCATCGATCGCGGCGGCGTCGACCGCCGGCTCGACCGGCGCCGGATCGCTGCAACCCGCGATCACCGCCGCCAACGCCACGAGGCCGGACGCGCACACCAGACGGACGCCTGCGATCATCGGCGGAACCTACACAGCCCGCGGGCCGCGGGGAAGCGGGTTCAGCCAGCCGTGCCGCGCCTCACCGCGCCGGCGCCGCGTCCGCGATCCGCTCCCAGCGGATGCGGGCCTCGAGCGACGGCGTGGTCGCGGTGCCCTCGAGGCGCGCGCGGTCACGGCTGAGGGTCAGCCGGTAGCGCACGGGGAACGACGTCGTCTGGGTGAAGGTCAGCACGCCGCCGCGGTAGGCGACCTCCGAGATCGGGTGAGCGTTCCCGACCGGCGACACCGTGACGCCGCCGCGGCCGTCGACGTCGATCCGGTACTCGTCGTGGTAGTCGAGGTCGCCGGGCTCGCCCCAGAACTCGCGCCAGTCGCCGGCGATGGTCCCCGGCTGCCGCCGGATCGTCGTCGGGCCCTCGCCGCTGACGATCCGGTTGCTCGGCGCGACCGGCGCCGCCGGGGCGGGCGCGCAGTGGCACGCGAACAGGGCCAGGATGAGCAGCCGACGCATCCCCCCAAGGCTACCGCAGGCCGTCGTGTACAGTCCCTCGATGATGCGCGCGACGTGGGCCGTCTGGCTCGTCCTCGGTGGGTGCGGCGGCGCTGGCGACGGAGACGCGCCCGACGCGGCGCCCCCGGACGGCCCGCTCGCAGCGTGCACGCCGACTGGCGGCTGGGCGAGCGCGCCGGCCTTGCCGGCCGGGCCGACGCAGGAGACCGCGACGGTCGCGGTCGGCGGCAAGGTGTACGTGATCGGCGGGTTCAACGGCACGGCCGGCGTCGTGCGGAGCGTCCAGATCTACGACACCGCCACGTGCACCTGGTCGCTGGGTCCGGAGCTGCCCATGGCGGTGCACCACGCGAACGTGGCCGAGGTGGGTGGGACGATCTACGTGCTGGGGGCGATGACGACCCTCAACTTCCGCGCGATCGGCGACGGCTGGGCGTGGAACCCCGCGACGGACGCAGCGTGGACGGCGCGGGCCTCGATGCCGACGGGCACCGAGCGCGGCTCGGCGATCGTCGGCGTGATCGGCGGCCGGGTCATCCTGGCGGGCGGGCTGCGCGGCGGCGCCGTGGCCGACGTGGCGGCGTTCGATCCGGCCACCGACACCTGGGACACCGCGCTGCCGCCGTTGCCCCAGCCGCGCGACCACGCCTGCGGCGGTGTCGTCGGCGGCAAGCTGTACGTCGCGGGGGGCCGGCGTGGCACCGTCGGCGCGATCGCCGGCGACGTGTTCGAGTACACGCCCGGCGGCGGGTGGGGCGCGCGCGCGGCGATGCCGACGCCCCGGGGCGGCACGGCGTGCGGCGTGATCGCCGACCGGCTGATCGTCGTCGGCGGCGAGGGGAACCCGGCCGCGCCATCGGGCGTGTTCCCCGAGGTCGAGGCCTTCACCCCGGCGACGAACGCCTGGGAGGCCCTCGCGCCGATGCCGGTCCCGCGGCACGGAATGGGCGCCGCGGCGTGGGACGGTCGGCTCTACGTCCCCGGCGGCGCGACCCGCGAGGCCTTCGGCGCGGTCGACGTCCACGAGGTGTTCACGCCGTAGCGCCGCGCCCGCCGCCGCTGACGCGCGCCGGGGGCCGCGGCGGCGCCGCGGGGGCCAGCTGGCCCGCGTACCACCCCGCGCCCCGACTCACCACGCGCGGTCCACAGGCCACCCCCCCCCCGCGGCGGGCGCGGGGCGCCGGCCGGGGGGGGGGGGGGGCGCCGGGGGGGGGGGGGGCCGGGGGGGGCGCCGCCGCCCCCCCGCCCCCCCCCCCCCCCCGCCCCCCCCCCGCCCGGGGGGGCGCCCCGGGCCCCCCGCCCCCCCCCCCCCCCCCCGCCCCCCCGCCCCCGCCCCCCCCCGCCCCGCTCGCCCCCCCGGCCGGCCGGCCCGCCCCCCCCCCGCCCCCCCCCCGGCCCGGCCCCCCCCCCCCCCCCCCCGGGGGCGCCCCCCCCGCCACCCCCCCCCGGCCCCGGCGCCCAGGGGGGGGGGGGGGGGGGGGGGGGCGGGGGGGGGGGGGGGCGGGGGGGGGGGGGGGGGGGGGGGGGCGGGGGGGGTCGCGGGGGGGGGGGGGGGGGGGGGGGGGGGGGGGGGGGGGGGGGGGGGGGGGGGGGGGCGGCCCACCGGCGCCCGGCCCAGCTCGCCGGCCACCTCGCGCCGGACGACCGCAGCCCGCCGCGCTGGGCCACTGGCACCTACGTCCCGACCGCCGACGAGCTCGCCGCGCTGGCACCCGCCGCGGCGCTACCGCCGCCGTAGCCCGCCCCGCGGCACGGGACGATCCGATCGCGCGCCGATCGCCGCTCGCGACCCGCGCCGTCCCCGCTCACCCCAGCGGAGGGTTGGCCGCAGCGCGGCAGGCGGCGCTCGGTCACCCGCGCCGGAACAGCTCGCGCGCGGTGACGACGGCCACGTCCCCGACGGCGCGGACGCGGGGCGGCGCATCGGGGACGAACAGGGCGCGCGTGACCAGGTGGCGCGCGAACCGCGCCGGCAGGATCGGCGGCGGTCGGCTCGCGAGCGCCGCCGCCTGGGCGCGCAGATCGCCGCCCGCGAGCTTCGCCTCGCCGAACAGCAGCCGGCGTTCGGCGACGTCCTCGGCGACCACGTCCCACTCCGGTGCCGCGCCGCTCCACCACCGCGCGCCGGGCTTCCAGTCGCCGGCGGCGCCGAGGCGCGGGTGTGCGAGCGCCGGCAGGCGCTGCCGACACAGCTCCTCCCAGGTCGCGGCGACCAGCCCTGGCCAGTACCGCGCCAGGAGCGCCGCGCGGCTGCGCGCCGCACCGGTCACCAGCTCGCCTCGGTGCGGCGCCACGACCCGGAACCACAGCCGCGTGAACGGATCGGCGATCCGGTACAGGCTGCGCTTGCTGGCCCGCGCCGACTCCCCGAACGGCACCTCGCGCTCGGCCAGCCCGAGCTCGATCAGCCGCGCGAGCGGGCGCGCCATCGAGGTCGCCGGGCGCCCGAGGCGACCAGCGATCTCGGACACGCGGTGCGCGCCAGCGCCGATCGCGTCGAGGACCGGCCGAACCTCCATCGCCGCCGGCACCTCCTCGAGCAGCAGCCGGTCCGGCTCGCGGTGCAGCGGTCCCTGCGGATCGAGCACGAGCCGCGCGATCGCCGCGGCCGTGTCGTCCCCATCGGTCGCCGCCAGCTCCCAGTAGCGCGGCACGCCACCCCACGCCGCGTAGAACTCGAGCTGGGCCCGCGGCGGCGCGGCGCCGATCGCGGCGCGGACGTAGTCGACCCCCAGCGCCCGCACCTCGAACAAGGCGCGCGCCCGGCCGTACAGCGGCGCCTCGCGGTCGAGCGCGAGGCCCTGCATCATGCGCTGGCTCGACCCGGCGACCGCGACCACCAGCCCCGCGGCCCGCGCCTCGTGATCGAGCCAGCGCTGCAGCACCGACGGCAGCTCGGGTGAGGTCGCGATCCAGTACGGCAGCTCGTCGAACACCACCGGGCCGCGCCAGCCCGCGTGCTGCGCCTCCTTGCTGAGCCGGCTCAACAGCCCGGACCAATCGCGGTAGGTCACGTCGGCGAACCCCGGGAACCGGCCCGCCAGCGCCTCGGCCAGGTACCGCCGCTGCACCTCGGCCGCCGACTGGTCCGCCACGGCGTAGACGCCGTCGGTGCGCCGACACCACTCGACCAGCAGCCGGGTCTTGCCGATCCGCCGCCGCCCGAACACCACCGCCAGCCCGCCCTCGCGATCGCCGCTCAGCGCGGTCAGCCGCGCCAGCTCGTCGGTCCGATCGATGAACAACATTATGCCCAGCAGCATAATGCTTGTCCGCATAATGTCTAGCCGTGGCGCGGCGCTCGGTCACGCCAGCTGGATCAGGCGCCCGCAGATTCGACGCGGCCCCAGGCGAGCTCGACGTGCCTTCGGGGCGGCTCTTCGTGGGCGACGTGGCCCAGCGGCCAGAAAGAAGAGTGCTACCCGCTGTCGATCCGCGGCCGGCCGGTTCGACCCAGGGGCGAACCCACAGAGGAATCGCCCATGACCGACCTGATCATCCAAGGCCCGCCCCAGAGCACGTACACCCGCACCGCCCGCATGGTGGCGATCGAGAAGGGCCTGCCCTACCGGCTCGAGCCGGTCGAGTTCAAGAGCCCGGCCCACCTGGCCCGCCACCCGTGGGGCAAGGTGCCGCTGCTCACCCACGGCGACGTCGACCTGATCGAGACGTCGGCCATCGCCCACTACCTCGACGCCATCGGCCCCGGGCCGGCGCTGGTGCCGACCAGCGCGCGCGCCCGCGCCGAGAACGAGAAGTGGATCTCGATCATCCACTGCTACGCGTACGCCGACCTGGTGACCAACTACCTGTTCCACTACATCTTCCCCAAGACCGCCGACAAGCAGCCCGACCGCGCGCTGATCGAGCGCGACGCGCCGGCGATGGCCCGCGACCTCGCGCTGTTCGAGGCCGGGTTCCGCGGCGCCTGGCTGACCGGCCCGACGCTGGCGCTGGCCGACCTGTTCCTCGCGCCGATCCTCGCCTACGTCTCCGTGCTGCCCGAGGCCGCCGCCGTCCTCGAGAAGTCGCCCAACCTGCGCCGCTTCCTCGGCCAGCTCGCCACCCGCGAGAGCTTCACCGCGACCGTGCCGCCGCGGCCCTGACCGGCGCCTCGGCGACCGGCGCATCGCGTGAAACCCGGGGGACCGCGGCCCCCGGGCGCTCGCCGAAAACGGCACCGCCGCCACCGGAGGTGGTGCATGATCGCACCATGCGACGCGCCATCCTGTTCGCGCTCATCCTGCTCAGCGCCTGTGGCAAGAAGGATCCCAAGGCGTGCAAGGAAGCGTGCGACAAGACCCAGCGAGAGGCGCACAAGAAATGCGGGCCGACCGACGACCCCTCGATCACTGACGCGGCGAAGATCGCGCGCCTCACCTGTGCCATCGACACCTACGACGTGAACCTGGCATGCATGGCCAGGTGCGACGGCAAGTAGCTGGCGGCCCGCCGCCTGGTCCGCGGACTCCGTGGGCGCCAGGTCGACGCGGTGGGGGCTGAGTGTGCGGAGCTGCCATGGGCGCCGCGGTTGGCGGGGATGAACTCGATCGCGGCGGCCTCGCCGAGTCGCGGCACGCGAAACCGTCGGGGTCCGCGGCGAAGCGGTAGCTGCGCCCGTCACGTGGGGCGGCCCTTGACCGGGCGGCGGGTTTCTTGTCAGGTCGGCGGCGCTCGCGAGCACCCATCATCATGACGCGCCTCCTCGTTGCCCTCCTCCTCCTCGCCGCGTGCGGCCATCCCCCGAACCGCCGTCCGACGCCCCCCCACGCCTCCGGATCGCCCGCGCCCGCGGCGCCCAGGACCGCGGCGCCGGTCGACGTCGGGGCCGCGGTGGCGGCCGGCAACGCGGCGTACGAAGCCGGCGACTTCCCGGCCTGCGCCGCCGCCTTCACGCGCGCCGCCGAGCACGCCAGCGGCACGACGCAACAGTCCGCGTACTACAACGCCGCGTGCTGCCACGCGCGGGCCGGCGCGCTCGACGACGGCTTCGCGCTCCTCCACCGCGGCATCGGCGCAGGGCTGCGCGACCTGACCGGCGCCAACGACGATCCGGACCTGGCGAGCCTGCGAGCCGACCCGCGGTGGGCCGAGGTGGTGACCGCCGCCGCCGCCGCCACCGCCGCCTACGAGCGCACGCTGAGCGCGCCGGCGCTGCGCCGCGAGCTGCTGACGCTGGTGGTGGAGGATCAGGCGGCGCGCACGCAGATGATCGCCCACCGCGACGACCGCGCCGCGATGGACGCGGTCGCAGCGATCGATCGGCGCACCACCGCGCGCCTGAAGGAGATCGTCGCGGCCGGCGGCTGGCCAGGCCGCGCCCAGGTCGGTGAGGACGGCGCTCACGCCGCGTGGCTCCTGGTGCAGCACGCCGATCTCGACCTGCCGTTCCAGAAGCAGTGCCTGGCGCTGATGGAGCCCATGGCCACCACGGGCGACGTCGCCGCGATCGACGTCGCGTACCTCCACGATCGGGTCGCGGTGGCCGAGGGACGCCCCCAGCGCTACGGCACGCAGTTCGGTGACGATCGCGAGCCGCGGCCGATCGAGGATCCCGATCACGTCGACGCACGGCGCGCCGCCATCGGCATGCCGTCGATGGCCGAGTACCGCGCGATGATGACCCAGATGTACGGGCCACCGCCGCCGAAGTAGCGCCCGGGCGCGGGTGCGCGCGGATCGCTGACCGCGACGAGGCGCTGCGGTAACCTCGCCTACCATGACCCGAGCGCTCCTGTTCATCCTCACCGTGCACCTGCTCGCCTGCGGCGGTTCGAAGCCCGGCGCCGCGAAGCCAGGCGACGGCACCGGTGGCGCCAGCGCGGGCGAGACCGCCGGCACCGCCACCGACGACGGGACGGCGGCGCCCGACAAGCCCGGCCGCAAGACGCGCGACTCGGGCGAGTTCGCGATCAACGAGACGGACGCCGCGTCGCGCCCGACCAACGGCAAGCTCAAGGCCACCGACACCGAGGCCGCGGTCCGGTTCTTCGTCATCGACAAGGACAAGGGGCCGATCACCGGCATCGTCATCGCGCTGACCGCCCCCACCGGCGAGAAGTACTACGCCGCCGAGACCGACGCCGCGGGGTTCACGGAGGTGCTGGTCCCGATCGGCGCGAAGTACGACCTGGTCTTCCTCAGCCTCGGCCGCCGCGACATCGCCGCGCAGGTCGCGGTCGCCAACGAGCCGCGCCTCAACCTGAAGCTCACGCTGCGCTACAAGCGCGAGGACCTGACCGCCCCGCCGATCGTGACGGCGCCGAGCGAGCCCGCGCCGGCCGCGCCCGCGCCGCGGTTCGTGCTCGACGGCGTGCAGTTCGAGACCGGGTCGGCCAAGCTGACCGCCGACTCGCACGCGCGCCTCGACACCATCGTCGAGTACCTGACGCACAAGCCCTCGGCCACCATCGAGGTCTCGGGCCACACCGACAACGTCGGCGGCAACAAGAAGAACAAGCGCCTGTCGCAACAGCGCGCGGACGCCGTCCGCGACTACCTCGTCGCCAAGGGCATCGACGCCAGCCGCATCAAGGCCGTCGGCTACGGCGACGAGCGGCCCATCGCCTCCAACGACACGCCCGAGGGTCGCCAGCAGAACCGCCGCATCGAGGCGATGGAGGCGATGTAGCTCGGCGCCCCGGCGGCCCGGGGCGCCGCACGCCGGACCGCCCCGACGTCACTGCCGGAACGTGAACGGGTAGTTGACCTGGACCCCGCCGCCGCCCCGGGGCTTGGGGAACTCGATCGCCTTGATGATCGCCGCGACGCAGCTGGCGACCTCGGGCGAGACGCCGGCCGCGTTCGCCGACATCACCGTGCCGTTGGGCGCGATGAAGAACTGGGTGGAGACCGTGCCCGCGAGATCGGGCGTGGTGACCAGCGCCCGCTCGTAGCAGGCCTTGATCTGCGGTAGCCGCTCGAGGACGGCGCGCCGGATGGGGGCGCGATCGAGATCGCCGACCGACTGCGGCGGGCCGGCGCTGGCGCGCGGGATCCGCTTGCCGCGCTTGGCGGCCTCGGGGCTGTCGGGGGCCGGGGCGCGGCCCAGCGAGATGGCCAGGGCGCCGGCGCCGTCGAGGGCCGCGACCGCGTCGAGCGCGCGCTGGACGTCGGTGTCGGGCCCGACCAGCACGTCGACGCTGCGCGCGTGCGCATCGCCGAGCTCGGCCCAGGCCGCGTCGTAGGCCTTGGCCAGCGCCGCCGCGTCGAGGGGACCCGACGCCCACGGCACGATCACCGGCGGCGCCGGCACCGCCTCGATGGTCAGGGCGTCGGCGCCGATGCGGACCTCGATCCAGCGATCGTCGCCCGGCGCGGCCTCGAAGCCGACCCGATCGAGCTCGAAGCCGACGCGCAGCGCGCGCAGCGTGCGCTGGTGGGAGACGGCGACGAGGCTCGGGCCGACGGCGGCGATGACGTCGACGAGCGCGGTCGCCTTCGCGGTCGGCGCGGCGACGATGAGCGCCCGCGGATCGCGGTCGCGACGGGCGACGGCACGGCCGACGATCTGCGACGCCCGGGTCGGCATCGCGGGGTCGCGGTCGGGGCCGGGCTCGGCGCCGCCGCCGCGCGCCCCGCTCAGGTCGGCGACGATGCCGGCGCTGCGGGCGGCCGCGAGGGCCTCGTCGCGGGCCAGGGTCTCCGGATCCGCGCGCTTCATCACGTAGGTGCCGGGGGTGCGATCGGAGTCCTTCTTCCCCATCTTGCCCTCGTCGAGCGCCATCGCCGTGCCATCGCCGCCCGGCTCGTCGTCGTCCCCCTCGAGATCGTCCGGCGGCTCCGGCGGCGGCGGATCGTCGACCGCGCCGGGCAGCGCCGCCGCCGGGTCGATCGCCGGCGCGGCCTTGCGGTCGGCGAGCATCGGCTCGATCGGCATGCCGCTCGCCGTGGCCTCGTGGACCAGCCGCCCGATCGCCGCGAGGTCGATGGGCTGCCCCTTGCCGCGCGGCGCCTTGGTCAGCTCGGCCCACGCGTCCGGCGTCGTCGGCGCGTCGGCCACCGCCAGCGCGCCATCGGCCGCGATCGTCACCACCACTGGCGGGACGCCGATGTCGGAGCCAGCCAGCCGCGCCGGGTCCGCCATCGTCGGCGCCTGCTCCGCCAGCGTGGGCTGCGGCGCTGGAGGCGTGCCTTTGCCATTGCCGGCGCCCTTGCCGCTGCCCTTGCATGCGGCGACCAGCGCCAGCGCGACGATCAGTCCACCCCGTCCGAGCCTGATGTGCATGGCGCCGATGGTACGACGGCGGCGATGCGTCAGGAGGCAGGGCCGCCGCGGGTTCGACGGGCCGTTCACGACCGGCGCTTGCCGCACGTAGCCACGGCGCCGACGGCGACCGTGGGACGTGCGAGAGTCTCGACGTGAAGGCCGTCCACCTCCGCTACCTCGCCGATGACCTGCGGGCCGTCCGGGGAGTCGGCGTGTTCCAGCAGGGCACGGTGGCGCTCGTGCCGGGTCCCCTGGCGGCGCAGCTCATCGCCAGCGGCGACTTCGAACTGGTGACGAGCGGTCCACTGGCCAAGGTCCTCGTGCTGCGCATCGGCCAGGACACCTTCCCGTCGCCCGACGCCCCACCGTTGACACGCGCCGAGCCCGAAGGACCGGCAGATTTCGAGGCGGAGCTAGAAGAAGCGGAGCGCCGCTTCGAGACCGCAGCCACCGAGAGCGACGATCGGTAGCTGGAATCTGCACCAGCCGGCAAACCGCTCGGGCTGGGCGCGGGGGCACGTCGTCGTGCCGGAGCCCAACCGGCGCTTCGCGACGGACCTCACGACGGTCTGGCCGCGGAAGGATGGCGTCGTCGCCCTCGTGCCGACGATCGACTGCGGCGACCGCACGGCGGTGATCACCGTGACCAAGGACCAGCATGGCCCCGCGGTGCTGGCCTCGACGGAGGCGATGCTGGTCGCGGCCGTCACGACGCCGGCCAACGTGCCACCCGGCGTCGAACTGCGCACCGTTCACGGCCCTCAGTACACCGGCGCCGACTGCACGGCGCATCCGCGCGGAACAGTGTGCGATGTTCGCGCGGCGCCGCCGGGATCCGGAAGGTGCCGCGGTCGACCCGCTTGTCGAACAGGCACATCCCGCTGCCGTCGAAGAACAGCACTTCATCACCGCCGAAGCGATGCCGCGCGACGGCGATCGCCTATGCCGACACGGCACCGAGCGCTCGAACCCGACGTTCGACTTCGCGGGCCACGCGGATGGTCGCATCGACCAGCGCCTCATCGATGTCGGTCACCCCTTCGTACTCCGTCAGGTTCCGCTTCTTGTGGGCGCCGTCGAGCACGCGCCACTCGACGTTCGACAAGCCCACCGTGTGCGCCAGGACCTGAAACACCAGGTACCGGTTGTCGGAGCGATAGCCTCGATGTCGAAGCGCCGCCAGCGCGAACGCGTGGGCCGCATTGTAGGCGAGGTCAAAACGGCTCTCGAGGCTGTTCGAGGACTTCTCGGCGTCGGCGATCCGGACCCCGCCTGACCGGAGTAGCCCATCGATCTCCGCCTGCGCCGCTGGCTCAGCGTGAAGCTTGCCGGTGGCGACGAGGTTATCCAGCGGGGATGGCATCTTCACTTCCGAGCAGCACGACGTGCTTACCGCCGAGCACCTTGGTCAGGAACGGGTGCTTGGCCTTGCGACGTCGATGGTACTCCGCGGCGGTGTACAGCGTGGGGTTGACCGCACGACCGAGCCGCTGCTCGGCGCCCGCCAACGCGGTGAACACGTCCTCGAGGGTCAATGCGTCGGTCACGATCAACACGTCGACGTCGCTCGTCGCTCGGTCGCTGCCCTTTGCCACCGACCCGTACAGAATAGCGAAGTAGATCTGGCCAGCCATCGGCGCGAGCACACGCTGGAGCGCCCCCACCACCCCGCCGGTCTTCTCGAAGATCCCCGTGAGTTCGACGAACAGCGCGGACGCCGGGTTCGCGCGGATGCGCCGCGGCTCGCCATCGACGACGACCAGGCCGCTCGCCGACAGGCGCTCAACCTCCCGCTGGACCGCACCGGATCCAGCCTTCGCCAGACCGATCAACTCCCGCATGGCGAACGCGCGCTGTGGTTGGCCGAACAGCAGACCGAGGACGCGCTGGCGGGTAGCCGGAAACAGCGCGTCGAGCATCGTGCTCGTGTGGGCGGGCGCAGCGCGGACCGTACCCATTTTGGGTATTCTAGTACCCAATCTGGGTACAGGAAACAACTTGGTTCACCACCGCGGCCGGCCAGGGCGGCGTGGTTCACTGATAGAAGCGACCCCAACGGGGATCGAGCAATGGTGAACCAGGCAACAGCGTTTGCGATCGCGTCGTTAGACGGCGTGCCGGTGGCGAGGCTGCCCCAGGCGAGCGGGATCGGGGAGCCGGAGGCGTGGAAGTCGCCGCCGAGGCGGAGGCACCGCGCGATTTCTCGGTGAGCGATTTGTTCCACGACGGTCAGCAGTCGCTGACGGCAAGCGCTGCGACCACTCGCTGACGGATCGATGTGCGAAGCGCCGCCGTCGTGGGCCCCAGGCTGGCGTCGCCTTCCCGGACGTGCGCCATCTGCTCCCGGTCGTCTTCCACTAGCGCCCACCTCCGATGGCGCGCAGGTCGCGCCCGCCGTGATACGTTGGATTCGTGGCAGCCCGGGCGGAGTATCGGTTCGTCTCGTGGGTACGAACCGAGATGGGCGCGTTGCTCGGGGGTAGCGCGTCGACCGTTCACGTCGAGCTCGGGGCGACAGGTGAAGTGAAGAAGGAGGTCGCGCCGTACGGCCCCGGTGACGTGAAGGCGCTCGATGCGCGGGCGGTGGTGCGCACCGTGCCGTATCACGGTGTTCACGACTTCGAACCGAATCTGTTTCCGTGCATCGAACTGGCGCAGCCCGAGCTGCCGTGGCTGTTGAGTCCGAGTCCGGACAGTCACGGGCGCGTGAGCCCGTGGCTGGTGCTGGTGGTCGTCGAGGATCGTCCGGGTGTTACGATCTCGTTCGGCGCCGGCAACGCGCAGATCCTCACGATCGAAGCGCCCGCCGTCCCCGGCGACGAGCTGCCCGATCTCGCGCAGTCGTGGGCGTGGGCGCACGCGCAGGCCACCGGGACCGAGGGCACGGCGATCGATCTGCACGCGTTCGGCGGCGGAGATGACCAGGCGAGGAGCCGTTTGATCGCGCCGCGTCGCTTGAATGCTGGTTCGAGATACATCGGATGCGTGGTGCCCGCGTACGCGGCCGGCGTCGCCGCGGTGCTGGGCAGCGGCGCGCAGGATGGTCCCGCGTGGACCGGAAGCGAGACCAGCGTGCGCTTGCCGGTCTACTTCACGTGGCGCTTTGCCACCGGACCGGGTGGCGACTTCGCGTCGCTGGTGAAGCTGGTCACGCCGATCAAGCTCGGTCCCGATATGGGCCACCGCGCCGCCGACATCTCGGCGCCGCGATGGGGCGTGACGTCGGTGCCGGGCGCAACGGTCGAGGTGGGTAGCGCGCTGCGATCGCCCGCGTGGACGCCGCCCGATCTGTCGGCCGAGGCCGCGACCGTCGGCGATCAGATCACAGCCGAGATCGACGCGAGCGATGGTGTGCTGCCGCCGCCGTTCTACGGCGCGGTGACCACCCGGCGGGAGCAGACCTCGACCGCGCCGACCTGGCAGCGTGCGCTCAACCACGACGTCCGGCAGCGAACAGCGGCGGGGCTGGGCGCGGCAGTGGTGCGCGCCAACCTCGACGCCATGGTCGATGCGGCATGGCGCGAGGCCGGCGATGCCGAGCGAGCCAATCACACGATCCGGCATGCCGAGGTCGCCGCCGAGATCAGCCATCGGCTGGCGCGGCGTCACCTGCAGCCGATCGACGACGACGGCGAGGTGCTATCGATCGCGCGTCCACAGCTCGCGCGCATGCATGCCCGCGCCGAGCGCGGCGCGCGCGACCTGGTGCGGACCGCGAGCCCTTCCGATCGTGGTCCCACGCTGGCTGCGGCGGTGCGCGGCAGCGCCATGCCCGACGCCGCGCTCGCCGCGAGCCTGCGGCGGCTCGGACGTTCGGGCGGTCCGTTGCAGCGGGCGTCGACCACGCGGGTCAAGCCCGGCAAGCTCCTGGCCGACATCGACGCGGCCCGCATCTCACCGGTTCCGCCGCGCGTCCTCGCCAGCGGCGCGGCGGGCTTCGACGACACGTCGGAGGCGGAGCACGAGCGACCGCGGTTGCACCTCGCCACCGTCAAGGCGGTCGACGAAGCCGAGCTGCACTGGAAGGGGCATCGCGAACGCCGGACCACAGGCCGCGCCGGGCCCGTCGAGGCGCTCACCCGCAGACGCACCGACATCCCCGATGGCGAGGGCGACTCGGTCCCGCCGCCGATCTCCGACGATCCCGAGCCGGAGGACGAAGCGATCACCGAGTTCGCAGCCGCGGCGCGCGCGCATCAGCGCTACATCGTGGGCAAGCTCGAGAAGATCCGCGATCGCGCGAAGCCGCCGCTCGGAGACCTGAAGGCGATGCACTCGCTCGGCGACGTGCGGGCGGTAATCGAGTCGCACTGGGAGCCGATGCGCGGCATCATCCCGATCGTCACCGCGCGGATCGCCGACGCGCTCCCCGCGGCCGTGTCGACGCTGCACCCGGTACAGGTCACACCCGTACTCGAGCAGCCGCTGGTGCGCGCTCTCCAGGCGCTCTCGCCCGAGCATGTCCTCCGCGGCGTCGGCGGGATCGTGACCAATCGGGTCGCGCTGTCCGACACCGCGCCGGAGTTCGTGCGTGCGTTCCTCGTCGGAGCCAACGACGAGCTCGGCCGCGAGCTGCTCTGGCGCGGCTTCCCTGGAGCGCACGGCCACACCTGGATGCGAACCTTCTGGGGCCGAACCGTCGCCGACCCGCACGGCCGGCCGGCCCCGGCGCCGGACATTTCGGCGATCGAGACCTGGCCCGATGAAGGCGTCGCGCCGACGCCCGCCAGCCTGGTGCTGGTGGTCCGCGCCGACGTGCTGCAGCGCTATCCCAACGCCCTGGTGTACGCGGCCCAGGCGCGGTGGGACGGCACCCATCGCGTGGTCGGCGGCGGCGCGCCGATGATGCCATCGGTCGCGGCCACTCTCGGCAGCGACTTGGCGCTGTTCGGTTTCGATCTCACCGACGGCGTCGCGCGCGGCAGCGACACACCGCCCGGCCCGCCCGGCTACTACTTCGTCATCGCCGAGCATCCGTCCGAGCCGCGCTTCGGGCTGGCGGCGGCGGCGACCGGCTCGCCCACCGCCTGGCGCGAGCTCGCGTGGTCCGATCTCGCCGCCGGCGACCTCGACGGCCCGTACCTGCGCACCGACGGACCGCTCGCGGCGCGCCAGTTCACCAACGATCCGCTGCGCTGGGGCGTCGACGCCTCGGCGACCGCGGCCATCACCAGACGTCGCGCGATCCGCGTCGCGATGCACGCCTCAACCCTGATGGAATGACGTGACGCTCTCATCCTCGACACCGATCGCCCTCCTGCCGGTTCGCATCGAGACTCGGTTCGCCGACGACGCCGACGGAACCGTGGTGCTGCGCGTGCGGATCTTTCCCGATCAGATCCACGTCGATGCCCACGATCCGCGGCCGACCCAGCGCGAGAATCAGGCGCTCGCCGGCTGGCTGGCCAGCGCGCGCGATCTCGCGGCGTGGCGCGATCTGATCGCGCGGGTCGGGGCGCGTCGCGCCGCGTACCTCGCGACCGCGAACGAGGTGTTCGATCCGGAGCTCGAGCGACCGAACGCGTGGTCGCAGGCGCCGCGCGCTCGTCTCCTGCCCGACCGCTGGCAGGTGGTGGTTGAACAGCAAGATGGCGCCGTCCAGACGTGGCGGGCGACCACCGCCGACGTGAAGCCCGATCTCGCGGTCGGGCTCTCCCCCGACGACCCCGGCGAGATCAGCGCCGGCTCGATCGAGCTCAGCGCCGACCTCGCGTGGCTCGCCGACTACGGCGCGGCGGTCGACGCGGGGATGGCGGTGACCGTGCGTCTGGCCACGAGTGTGGTCGGCCCGTTGCGCGTGATCGTGTTCGGAGTTCGCGATCGCGCTCCGGCAAGCGAGGCGACCGCGCTCGCCGATCTGCTCGACGCCCATCACTTCAGCGATGGGCTGTCGTTCCTGACCGCGGGGACGCCGACCAATCACACCGCCGAGGAGGCGGCCCCGTGGTCATCGGCGCGCGCCACCCCCGAGGACTCCTACGCGATCGAGCGCGAGGGCGGCCTGGCAGGTGCCGGATCGGTCGGCGAGGCGATGGCGACCGCGCTGGGCGTGCCGGCCGCCGTGTTCGATCGCGTCGATGCGGGCGCGCCAGCGGACCGCGACTGGAGCGCGGCCAACGATCAGACGGCGGCGATGCACCGCGCGCTGTGGCCGGCGACGCTCGGCTACTTCCTCGAGCAGATGCTCGACGGCGCCTTGCTGATAGGCGAGACCGTCGAGCAGGTGCGCGACCTGTTCGTCGGCTCGGTGCGCAGCCGCGGTCCCTTGCCGACGCTCAGGATCGGGCGCGATCCCTACGGAGTCCTGCCGATCCTCCCGCTGGCGGCGTGGCGCGAGTCGGCGCGCGATCGCGTCGACACCGGCATGGTCTCGATCCTGCGCGCGCTCCGCCTGGTGTGGACCGGTGAGGCGGCGCGCGCCCCGAGACTCACCGCGGCCGCGACCGACGAGGACTACGCGCGCGTGCTGGCGATGGCGCCGGTGTCGACGACGTTCACGGGGCGCTCGGTGGTAGGCGCCGCGTACGCGTCGTACCTGTACGACTTCTTGCGGCGGCCGCTGGATCGCCCTTGGTGGCACAGGCAGCGCGAACTGGCGGTGCGGGGATGGCAGAAGGCGAAGCTGCCCGATCGCAACACGCGCCTGTCGCGCGCCAGCTACGACGCGGCTCACTTCGCGATCGCCGGAGCGGTAGCCCAGGCGTCGCTGGTCGGCGATCGTCTGGAGCCCAATTACCTCGCCACGCTGGTCGGCGCATCGCTCGACACCATCCGCGGCGCGCCCGAGCTCGTGGGCGGCACGCCGCTGCTCTATCGGCTCGCGCGCCACGCCGCCATGGCAAGCTTCCTCGCCGCCGCTCGCCGCGACCTCGCCGCGCAGACGCCGCCGCGCAACGTGCTCGAGCCCGAGATGATTGGTCTATCGACCGGGCTCGAGCCACCGTGGACCTGGCTCGACGAGACCGCATCGATCGGCGGCACACTGCGCGCCGCGCTGTCGGGAAAGGCCGCCGCGGCGCTCGCCGACCCCGCATTCGTCGACTGCTGGCAGGGGCTGGCGACCCTGGCCGATCTGTCGCCGCGTCGCCTCGACGCGCTGACCCGCGAGGCGCTCGATCTCGCATCGCACCGCCTCGACGCGTGGATTACTGCCGTGGCGTGGCGGCGGCTTCGCGCGCTCCGCGACCAGCAGTCCGGGATTCACGTTGGCGCCTACGGGATGGTCGAGAACGTGCGCCGCGCCTCGGGCGTGGCCGGCGCCGATGGTGGCTACATCCATGTCCCTTCGCTGGCCCATGCGCCGACCGCGGCGCTGTTGCGCAGCGGCTACCTCGCGCATCGCGACAATCCGCAGACTCCGTTCGCGGTCGACCTTCGCTCGGCGCGAGTGCGTGCGGCGCGCGAGGTCCTCGAAGCGATCCACGCGGGCGAGAGTCTCGGCGCCGCGATCGGTCGCCGCGTCGAGCGCGCGGTGCTGGAGGCGCATCCGCCGTTGTGGCAACACCTGCGGGGGTTGCGCATCGTGGCCGCGGCGCCGGGCACGGTGTTCCCCGAGCGCAAGACCGTCGACGGTGTCGGTCTGGTCAAGCTCGCGCACCCGCCTTCGCACTTGCCGTGGGGCGAGCACGGGCTACCCGCCGCCGGGACCACGCAGGCGACCGCGCTCGCGACGATCGTCGCCGACGCCGAGGCCGCGCTCGATGCGGTGGGCGATCTCCTGGTCGCCGAGAGCATCCATCAGCTCGCTTGCGGCAATCCTGGGCGGGCGAGCGGCGTGCTCGATGCGCTGGCCCTCGGCGGACCGGCTCCCGCCGAGCTGAGCGTCGCCGAGGTCCCGGTCGCCGGGATCGGGTTGTCGCACCGCGTGCTCGCGCTGGTGCCGGCCGACGCCGGCGCCGACGGCTGGTCGGCGAGCCGGCGAGCGAGCGCCGAGCCTGCCCTCGAGGCGTGGTGCGGCCACATGCTGGGCACCGCGGCGAGCTACCAGCTCGCGGTTCGCTATCTCGCCACCGACGGCACGGTACTGGCATCGCCGACCATCGGGCTCGACGCACTCGGCTGCAGCGCGCTCGATCTGGTCGGCGCGGTCGCGCGCGACGAGCTAATCGCGCGCATCCGCGATGTCGCATGGAGCGCGCGTCCACCCGAGGCTTCGCAGGCCCTCGACGTCGCAATCGACTCGTCGCCGATCGCCGGACATCGTTCGCTCGACGACGCGCTCCTGCTGGGTGCCGCGGTCGCCGATGCCCTCGCGTCGGGACGCGCTGCGCGCGCGATCGATCTCGCGCCGACGTCCGATCAGCCCGATGTCGAGCCCGCGATCGACGAGGCCGTGGTCGCCGCCCTCGAAGCGCGCGGCGACGACCGCTGGCTCACCAGTGCGCTCGATGCACTCGCGAGCGATCCCCGCGATGGATTGCGCCAGGCCGCGTCGCTCGGGGTCGCGGGTGCGATTCCCGCGATGGAGCCGACCGCGTGGCCCGCACAGGTCGCGGCCGCCGCCGCCGAGCTGACGGCGAGGCGAGCCCGCCTGGTCGCGTTGCCGCCCGCCGACACGCTGGCCGCGCGCCTCGCCCGAGCGATCGCGCGTCTCGGCCTCCTGGTCGGCGACGATCTTCCGATCGTTCCGCCGTTCGTGGCACCGACCTCCGATCTCGGCGCGAGCTTCGATGATCGTGGTGCCCTGCTCGATGACGATCCCGCGGCTCCAGCGGCGTGGCTGGCCAAGGTCGCGCAGGCGCGCCCCGAGCTGGCCGCGCTCGAGCGAGCGCTCCTGGTCGCCGACGTGCTCGAGCCAGGTGACGCGGCGCTGAATCTGCGCGTCGCGCAGCTGCCGCATGTCGCGGGCGAGCCGTGGATCGGTCGTGCCGTGTTCGGCGGTGAAGCGCCGCCGTCGGCGCGGCGCGGCTTCGCGTTCCACGCGCCGCTCGGCCTCGACCTCTCGCAACCGGTCGCCGGCTTGTTCATCGATGGATGGAGCGAGGCGGTGCCTCACGCCAACCAGACCACGGGCATCGCGTTCCAGGTGGCGCAGCCCACCGCCGCGCCGCCCCAGTTGATCTTGCTGGCGGTCGCGCCCGATCTCGCGGCGGCCGCGTGGAGCGACGACGTCGTCGAGCAGGTGGTGCGCGAGGCGTTCGACCTCGCCAAGCTCCGGCTGGTCGACGGCGATCTCGTCGACGACGGCGGCCACTACCTGCCCGGCCTCTACTTCGCGATCAACCTGGCGGGCCACACCGCATCGACCGACTTCACGGGAGGGACGTGATGGCTTCGATCACGACCTGGGTCCGGCTCGAGCCCCGCGCGCGCGATCACGATCTGATGCCGGGGGTCGAGGCTCGCCTGCACGATCCGCTGTGGCTCCTGGCGCGGCAGTGGCAGCTCGGCGAGCTCGACGGAGCCGACGCCGGATCGGTGGTGACCGCGCACAGCGAGGCCGAGGTCGCGCGGATCGACGCGGCCCGCGGCGGCGAGGGCGAATGGACCGCGCTCCATCCCGATCGCGCGCCGCTCGGCTCGGTCATGGGGCCGGCCCCCGACGAGGCGTCGGCGCGGCCACCGCTGGCGCGACGCGCACGAGGCGGTCGCCACCTCCAGCGTCTGCTGGCGGCCGCGGGTCTGCCGCCCGGCGAGATCGCCGCCTTCGTCGATCACTATCCGCTCGCGCTCGACGACGCCGAGCGCGCCGCGCTCGACGATCCCGATCGTCGGCTGTTCGCGGTGATGGCCGGCCGGGTGCCCGATGGCGATGCCGCGGCAGCGGCGCTGGCGGCGCTGCTCGCCGATGCGTCGGCGCAGCTCCCCGACGACCTCGGCATCGCCGCCGAACGCATCGCCGCGGCATCGGCGGTGTGTCGCAGCTGGCTGGCATGGTACGCCGAGCTGAGCGCGACCTCGTCATCGCCGGCCTGGCGCGCCGAGCAGCTTGCCTATCGATACCAGGTTCGCGCGCCCGCCGCCGGCGGCGACATGATCTTGGCCGCTGCCAACGATCGCGACGGCGGTGTCCGCTGGTCGGACGTCGACGCCGCACGCGGCGACGCGCCACCGCGAGATGCCGCCACCCTCGAGGCCGCGGCGCTGCCATCGCGCGTGCGCTTCCGCGGCATGCCCACGCGCCGCTACTGGGAGCTGGAGGATGCGGCGGTGCACTGGCCGTCGATCGACGCCGGCCCCGGCGACGTGGGCCGACTCCTGTTCGTCGAGTACGGCCTCACCTTCGGCGACCACTGGCTGATGGTGCCGCTCGAGGCGCCGGCCGGCGCCGTCCTGCGGGTCACGTCGCTGTCGGTCACCGACACCTTCGGCGTGCGCCAGTCGGTGCGCGCGGCCGCCGATCTCGACGCCGATCGCGGTGACAGCTCGTGGCGGTTCCTCGAGCTGTCGCGCGACGCCGGCCTCGACGGGCCGCTGGTGTTCATCCCCCCCGCGGTCACCGCCATGTCGGGCCCGGTCCTCGCCGCGGTCGACTTCGCACGCGACGACGTGGCCGATGTCCTCTGGGCGATCGATCGCATCACCCTCGGCGCCGATGGTCGGCCGCGTACCGTCGATATCGCGCCACCCACACCCGCAAGCGTCGCGATCGCCACGTATCGACTCGGCCCCGACGTCGACCGCGCGTTCCATCCCTATCGATGGCGCGAGGGCGATGGCGCGCCGTCATTCACGCTCGCCAGCGTCCCGGGTGCATCCGCGATCGTGCGCGCCGATCTTCCCGCGCAGCTGAACAGCCACGCGCTCGCCACCGCCGCGCAGCGTCTGATCGAGCGGCCGTCGTTGTTCCGCACCGCCGACGGCGGCTATCACGTCGTTCACCTGCGGTCGTCGGTCGCCGTGTCGCCGCCGCCGACCCCCGCGCTCGAGTTCGACAAGGTGCAGGAGCCGTCATGACCCGGCTCGCTCCACATGCCACAGCGCTCGCCGTGGCGGTACCAGCCGGTCGACTCCTGCCACGGGCCGCTGGAGTGGTCGCTCGGCAGCCACATCGAGTACGCGCCGTGTGGTTGGCCAGACGGCGTCCGGCATGTGATCGACGTGGAGCCTTTCTCCGCGTCGAGCCCCACCACAGGGGTTGCGCCATCGGGGCAAGGCTGAGCTCGCCGCCACCACTCGGCGACGGGCACGTGATCGATCGGACATATCCACGGACAAGACCCGTCCGGCTGATCCACCCGCGCGTCGAGCATCGTGGTGGTCCCCGCCGGCCTCGACATGTCGATCACGAGGTCGAGATGAAGCACGTACGCGTACATATCGAGCCCGGCAGCGACCACGGTCCGGCCCGACGCGGTCGCGGTGACGCGCACCGCGCCGAGCGACGGTCGCAGCTCGTAGCGACCAGTGGAATCGCTGACCGCGTGCACCGAGCCGGGATCAGGCCGCCAGGTGCCGCCGCCTTCGTAGCGCCAGCGAGCTCCATCGACGGTGACACCCGCCAGCGGATGTCCTCGCTCGTCGACGACGTTGCCGTAGATGACGGCCCCATTCAGCGTCACCGCCGGCTCGCGTGGGCAGGTGGCGAGCGGTGCGCTCGGTGCGGCCGGATTCGTGCGGTGCGCGCCGCTGCAGCCCGTCGCAGCCACCGCCACCAGTGCGAGCTGTCTCATTGCGTCACAGTACCACCAGAGGAAGGCTCATGCCGCCGACACGTCCGCTGACACTCATCAGCTGGCGCGGAGATCCAATCTCGGATCGCGACATCCACGTCATCCGCGGAACGAAGTCGATCAAGCTACTCGACCGCATCACGTACGGCGAGGAGCTCGACGAGATCAACGTCAGCTGGTGGTTCGGTTGGGATCCCTTCCCTCCCGACGTCAAGTCGGTCAAGTTCACCCCGCTGTTCCAGACCGACGCCGGCACCAATGGCGGGTTCGGCGTATCGGTCGACATCGACACCGGCGTGGTGACCGCTGGGCCTGCGGCCGGCGGTCTGGTCCTGCACAACTCCTGTTGAAGTGCGAGGTGACGTTCAAGGCAGGTGATGTCAAACGCGTCCTCTGGGTGCGGGTGCACGTTCACGACGAGGTGAAGCGTTGCTGGCTCACGCCGTCGCCGCTGACGGTGTTTCGCGGCGAGCCTGATCCCAAGGACGATCTCGACCCGCACAAGTGGCAGGCCTCCGCGCAACGCTTCTCCGTGCTCGCCGA
This sequence comes from Myxococcales bacterium, assembly GCA_016707895.1. Classification (GTDB taxonomy): domain Bacteria; phylum Myxococcota_A; class Polyangia; order Haliangiales; family Haliangiaceae; genus UBA2376. The sequence goes on from JADJGV010000019.1 coordinate 41,769, forward strand.
GCTGGCAACCGCTGGCGAGCCAGACCCGCCACTGGTATGCGACATCAGCCTGGTCCCCGGCATCAAGTGGACCTCGCTCACGACGGGTGTCACGATCGACGCCGCCGGCAAGATCACCCTCACCACGCTCGGCGACTTCAAGGTGAAGGCGGAGCTGCCGACGAGTTGGGGCGGCGCCGAGGCCGAGGGCGACGGGATCGCCGTCCTGGGCTGGCACGAGCAACCGGCCGAGCGGCGCCGCGCGTGGTTGCGGGCGGGCCCGGGCTCCGATCGGCTCGACGAGGTTCGCAACCTGCTCCTGGTCTCCGAAGGTTTCACCGAGGATCAAGAGCCGATCTGGGACGAGATGGTCATGACGCTGATCGACGATCTCGCACACAGCGAGGCCTTCCGCCCCATCGACCTCTTCCTCACCAACGACTCGCTGAACGTGTGGAGCCTCTTCGTTCCGTCACGCGAGCGCGGCTCCTCGGCCCTCTACGAGATCCGAGAGATGCCCGACAACCCCGCTTTCGGCGAGGGGATTCCGCGGGCCCGGTTCTCCGACACGATCTTGGACGTCGGTTGGTTGTGCGCGACGTTCGGCCTGCCGGTGCGCAGCGACGCGCCGCCCGCGAGCGCCGATGATCAGCAAGCGGCGTTTCTCAAGAAGATCGACGAGTGGAAGCTGCTCCGCGGCGGCGCGCCGAGTCCCACCAAGCGTGTATTCGATCAGTGGCTCGACTGGGCGAAGTGGTCGACCCGGACGCTCGCCGACGAGCGGGACACCGCGCTGGGGCTCGCCTACGGCGCCCGCCCGAGCTTCTCGGGCGACAACGTGGATCGTGGGGCGGTCTATCACCCGTTCCGCACCAAGCGCGCTGACCTGGACCTGCTGCTAGCCAAGGTGACCGACGGCGATGGTCCGCTGGTCGGCCATGCGTGGACGGCGGCCAACAGCAAGGATCGGTCGCTGGTGCTGGCGATCATCAGCGGTGGACGCGCGGGAGGAATCGAGAGCGACCGAAACATCGCATCGGCCTCGATTCACGAAGACGGGCGTCTCCTGGTGGCGAAGGTCGAAGCGACGGGCACCAGCCTCCGGCGCAAGATCATGCCCCATGACATTCCGAGGTCGCTCCTGTGGGACCGGCCGCGGATTGCTGGCTTTCAACGGGGCACGCTGGTGCACGAGCTTGCCCACGTGTTCGGCGTGGGCGACGAGTACTTCGAGCGCGAGAACCTGGGGCAAGCGATCCCCCCCCGGAGCGTTCCGTACGCCCGTGGCTGGCCCAACCTGCACGTCCCCAAGAAGGACGAGGACCTGGCCGGCGACAGACTACCCTGGCACTGGCCCCGCATCGCCAAGGCCGCGGTGCTGTCGTCTCCGCCCTGGAAGAGCGGCAGCGTGGACTGGGTCATTCCGCTGCGCGCGGGGCAGAAGCATCGCTTCAAGAACGGCGACATCGTGTTTCTGCGGCAGCGCCCGTTGCGTCGTGTGGTCGCGGGAAAGCTGACCGACGCGAAGATCAGCCCGCCGCTGGTCGTCACCAGCGACAATCAGGTCGGCGATCAGATCGTGGTGCAGGTCAAGGATGGCAGCACGATCGACCCGGCCGACTTCAAGACGGCACCCGGGGCCGAGAGCATCCTTTTCGTGCCGGTCCCGCCGTCGGCGGACGCCGCCCTGGCGGGCGAGACCATGGCGCAACTGGTGCCGCTCGTGGTGCGCAACTGGATCACGCAGACCAAGCTGCCACTCGACCGCACCGCCACGATGACGTGCAAGGATCTGCCGGCGGAAAACCAGCAGCACATCGATCCTCGCGAGCTGGTCGTCAACGCTCCGCCGACCAGCGATCCGTACTGGGTACAGCGCCAGTGGGTGGGTGCGTTCGACGGAGGCGCTCGCTGGGCGTGCGGCGTCTTCCATCCGTCACCGTATTGCATGATGCGCACCGCGACGGACACCGCGAGGTTCTGTCCGGTGTGCGCCTACGTCGTCGTCGACGCTGTCGATCCGTCGCTGCATGGCGAGGTCGACAAAGTCTACGCTCCCGGCTACGTGGACCCCGAATCATGAGCGCGCTCCGCACCATCGCGCAGCGGTTGAGCGACGCGCTGCGTCCGCTCGAGCGCGCGCTCGCGTCGCCGGCCGGGTTTCGCTCGCTGCTCCTGCGGCTGGGCTGGCGCGCGTCGGACATCCCGCCCGAGTGGCAGGCGCTGGCGGCTGACGTCTCGACGGTGGCGAGCGCCGCTGGCGCGCTGGCCGACGATCCCGGCCTCGCCGACATGCTCGCCGCGTTCACCGCCGCGGGCCAGCTCCGCGATCATGTCAACGGCCTGTCGACCGCGCCGCCCGGGGTCGATAGCGCCGCCTTGCTCGCCGACCTGCGCGAGCGGCTCGTCGCGCGTCTCGTGATCGACGAGCTCGCGAAGAGCTTGCCGCGATCGTTCGCGCTCCTCCAGCTGCTCGGCGTCGTGCAGCGCGAGCCGATCTCCGCCACCGCGACCCGGCCCGCGCACGCGCACTACCGCATCGATCTCGATCCGCTGTCCACGCTGGTCCACGATCCGTCATCGCTCCCCGCGGCGATCTACCGAGCCGGCACCGCGCACTTCGACAGCGAGTGGGTCAACGAGATCCTGTTCGAGACCCTCTTGCGATTCCGTCTCCCGGCACGACTCGAGCGGACCGCCGCGACCTTGCCCGGCCACGACGCGGTCACCGTCGCCGGCAGCTACGTCCGTGTCCCGCTGCTCGACGTCCCGCTCGGCGACACCGTGATCAGCCTCGGCTTCACCATCGCCGCGCTGTCGCCGGACGCGGGCGGGCCCGGCCTGGTGCTCGCGCCGTGGCTGCCCGCGCTCACCGAGCCGATGCCGCTCGGCGGGGGCGCGTCGCTGCGCTTGATCACCGGCACCGGGGCGCCGCTGCAGGTGGCGCTGGTGGTGACTCCGAGCGGCGTCGCCGTCCACTATCCGACCGGCGCGATCCCGCTGACCGCCAGCGGCATCGGCGTCGCGGCCACCATCCCGCTGCCGGGTCGGCTCGGCCGCGCCAGCGGGACTCGCTTCGAGCTCGGCGGTGTCGTCGTCTCCCTGATCATCGGCGACGACGCGCACGGTGCGTTCGTGCGCGTCGGTGCTCGGCTCGACGGCGCCAAGCTGACCCTGGCGACCGGCGATCAGGACGGCGTGGTCAGTCGGGTCCTCGGCGCCCGCGATCTGTCGACCGAGGTGCCGATCGGCGTCGAGTGGTCGTCGCGCGACGGCATCTCGTTCACGCTCGGGCCCGGCACGCTCGGCGTACCGGGCGCCCTGCGCCTCGGACCGGTCGAGCTCGCCGACACCGCGCTCGCGCTGTCGTCCGATGCGCATCGGCTTGGCGCGCGCATCACGTCGCGGGTGACGGTGGCGCTCGGGCCGCTGACCATCGCGCTCGATCGCCTCGGCGCCGGCCTCGAGATCGATCGCGATCATCCCGGCGCGCTCGGCCTCGGCCGCCTCGACGCATCGATCGTGTTGCCGACCGGCGCCGGCCTCACCATCGACAGCGCGATCGTTCGCGGCGGCGGCTTCATCGAGCGCGATCCGGCGCGCGGCCGCTACGGCGGCGCGATCTTCCTCGACCTCCTCGGCATCCAGGCGACCGGCGCCGCGCTGCTCGACACCCGCACACCCGAAGGTCGCGACCTGGTCTCGTTCGTCGCGCTGGTGTCGACGCGGTTCCCCGGCATCCCGATCGGCATGGGCTTCGTACTCGACGGTCTCGGCGGCCTGTTCGCGATCAACCGCCGCGCCGACGACGATCGCCTGCGCGCCGCGGTGCGCGCCGGGCAGATCGCCGAGCTCCTGCTCCCCGACGACCCTCGCGCCAGCCTACCTCACCTCCTGAAGCGGCTGGGCGAGCTGTTCCCGGTGGCGCCCGGTCGGTTCGTGGCCGGTCCCTCGGCGCAGATCGGGTGGGGCACGCCGCGCATGTTCGCGGCCGACGTGATGGTGCTGCTCGAGGCCCCGTCGCCGATCCGCTTCCTGTTGCTGGCCTCGGCGGCGCTCGGCCTGCCCACGCTCGATCATCAGATCGTCAAGATCCGCATCGACGCCTTCGGCGTCCTCGACCTCGGGCGCGGCACCCTCGCGCTCGACGCCTCGCTGCACGACTCGTCGCTGGCCGGCTACGCGCTCACCGGTGACATGGCGTTGCGACTCGGCTGGGGCTCCGCGCCGCACTTCCTCCTGTCGTTCGGCGGATTCCACCCGCACTTCGTGCCGCCGCCGGGATTCCCGGCGCTGCGGCGGCTGGCCCTCACCGCCGGCGACAATCCGCAGCTGCGTCTCAGCGCGTACCTCGCGCTCACGTCCAACACCGCGCAGGTGGGAGCGCAGGCCGATCTCACCGCGTCGGGCGCCGGCTTCGAGATCAAGGCGCACCTCGGCTTCGACGCGCTGTTCGAGTTCGTCCCGTTCCACTTCGAGATCGAGATCACCGCGAGCGCGTCGCTGTCGTGGCACGGCCATCGACTCCTCGGCGTCGATCTCGACTTCGTGCTGAGCGGGCCGCATCCCTGGCACGCCAAGGGCGAGGCGACCTTCGGAATCCTGTGGTGGGACGTCTCGGTGGGCTTCGACGAGACCTGGGGCGATCGCACGCCGTTGCCGCCGCCGCCACCGCCGCAGATCGCCAAGGCGTTGCTCGACGCGCTCGCCGAGCGCTCGGCGTGGGCGTCCGAGCTCCCCGGCGGCGCGCCGTCGTGGGTGGTACTCGACAGCGCCGAGACCGGCGGCGACACCATCAAGGTCCATCCCTCGGCCGCGCTGGTCGTGCGACAGCGCGCGGTGCCGCTCGGCTACGACATCACGCAGTTCGGCAACGTGCCGCTGTCGGGCCCGAAGCGGTTCGCCGTCAGCCACGTGAAGGTCGGCACCGACGAGGCCGCGGCGCCGCCGGTCAAGGATGCGTTCGCGCCCGGACAGTTCACTCGGCTCCGCAGCGACCAGCGACTGGTCGCGCCGTCGTTCGAGTCGCTGCAGTCGGGGGTGCGCGTCGGCGACGGCGAGGTGCGCGGCGGATCCACCGCGCGCTCGCCGATGGACATCGACACCGTGGAGGTCGATCCGCTGGCTCCACCGCACCGTCCGCCCCGCCCGTTCGCCACACCGCCCGAGATGGTCGACACCGCCAACACCGTGCGTCCGACGCGGCCGCTCCCACCACCGCCGCGCCGCGGTCCGCGACTCGACGATCTCGTCTACGTGCTCGCGTCGACCGACGATCTGTCGATCACCGCCGAGGGCGGCATGATCGGCGGCGGCGCGCGGACCTACGGCGCATTGCGCGAGAGGCGCTGCGCGAGCGGATCGCCGCGACCGGCCGGGTCCCTCGCCTCCAGATCGTGCCGCGGATCCAGGTGGCGAACCACGGCGCGCGCGTCGTGGTGGTGCGCGAGGACGACAACATGCGCAACATCGACTTCGTCGACACGGTCACCGGGCGGCCGATGACCCGCGCCGAGTTCGTCGACGCGATCCACGCGGGCGAGTATCCGGACTACCTAGTTCGCACCATCCACGGGGTTGCGACCCCAGTCTCGCGGCCGAACGAGACCACCAGCGACAATCTCGGATAGACAATCTCGGACAGATCGATGCGCGCGCTCTCCATCATCGTGGCGGCGGGACTGGCCTCGGCGTGCGGCGCTCCAAGCGACGTGGATCCCGACGCGGCGATCGCGGTGGATGCAGCACACGATGCGCCGCTCGCGGGACGCGCCTGTCCGACCCGCGCGGCCGAGGCGGCGCGGATCGCGCGCGCCGACATCTTTCCGAGCGATGTCGGCCCGGCGTTCTATCGCTCGGCGACGGCGTCGTTCTACACCGCCGACAGCGACGGCGACGCCGACGCCGACGCCGACCTGGTGGTGCTCGAGTACGTGTCGAGCACCGGCTCGTCCTACGTCTGCCGCATCCGGTTATTCCGCCGCGAAGAGACCGGCTTCGCCGCTGCGATCGAGTCGTCGATCACGTTGCCGGCGTCGGGCGCCGAGCTCGATGTCCTCGCCGACGTCGACGGCGACCATCGCAAGGATCTGATCATCGGCTACACCACCGACTTTCCGCGGACGCCGTACCTGTACGTCGCCCGCCAGTCGAGCGCAGGCACGTTCGCGCTGCAGCCGTCGCCGCGCGAAGTCAGCGTGTGCAGGGCGAGCATGGACCAGCGGTTCGAGGCGCTCGTGGTCGTCGACGTCGATCGCGACGGCAAGGACGACGTCTTGACCACGGTCAGCATCGGCGGCCTCGGCTCGGCACCGGCCGGGCTGTCGCTGGCCCTCGGAACCGCGACTGGGCTGGGGGCATCGGTGTGCGTCGCCTCGTCGACGGTGACCGCCACAGGCTACCCGGCGGCGCTGGCCGCGGCCAAGCTCCTCCGCGCCGGTGACTTCGACGGCGACGGCGTCACCGATCTGATCGCCACGTCGTACGCGGGCGGCATCGCGACCATGCAGCTCTACGCGGCCCACGGCGCGCCCGACCTGCGCGCGGTGGCCGGAACCGCGGTGCCGCCGACCAGCCGGCTGCTCGTCGATCACGTGAGCGGCCGCGCCCACGATGGACTGCTCACCATCGACGTCAGCGCCGATCACACTGACCTCACGCGTTACGCCATTGCGGCGACCTCGGGGAGCACGTCTTGACCCCCGACGTGATCGCCGGGATGACCCGCGAGATCCGCGCCGCGATCGAGGCCCAGCTACCGCGCCGGGTGGCGGACGCCACCGAGCTGGAGCGCGAGCTACGCGACGTGAAGGCCGAGCAGAAGCGCCTGACCAAGGCCGTGGCGCTGGCTGACGACGTGCCCGAGCTGGTCACCGAGCTGCGGCAGCGCGCCGCCCGGGCGCGCGCGCTCGAGGTCCAGATCGCCACCATCCGGCGTGCGCCGTCCGAGCTGCGCGCGCTCGTCGACCAGGCCGAGGCGACCGTGCGCCGATGCGGGCTGGTTCAAATTGGATCGCGACCCCAACGGGATTTGAACCCGTGTCGCCTGCGTGAAAGGCAGGTGTCCTAGGCCTCTAGACGATGGGGTCTGGTGAAACGAGTTCCGTGTGAGCCCAGAAGGATTCGAACCTTCGGCCAACGGCTTAAAAGGCCGCTGCTCTACCGCTGAGCTATGGGCCCGGGTGCCCGACGGGCAACGGACTCTGCCGCAACACGTCACGGGTTGCAAGGACGGTGGCGACCAAGCGGGCCGGCGCGCCGGGGCGGTCGCGGCGGGAGGGCGGGCTCGCCCAGAGCCGCGCGGCGGCGACCAAGGTTGTCGGCCAGGGGCCTTCGCAGCGGTGGGCGAGCTTGCTATCGTGCGCGGCGATGTACTGGCGCCCGGCTGTCTCGGCGAGTGCCAACTGCGCGGAGTCACGCGTTGACTGACCGACGCACGGCCGAGCGCGTCAACGTGCGGCTGACCGCGACCTACCGGTCGGAGCACGCGACGGCGCACGGCGTCGTGACCTGCCTGTCGCGGCGCGGGCTGTTCTTCGCGGGCGCCCCCGGCGACGAGATCGGCACGCACGCGGTGGTCGAGGTGCACCTGGCCGATCGCCGGCTGGTGCTCCAGGGCCGGGTCGCCCGCCACGTCGATCACGACGGCATCGGGCTGCACTTCGACGACCTGGCCGACCACGCGCGGCGCCAGATCGCCAACCTGGTGCTGTCGGCGCACTCGGCCCGGTGATCTCCGGCGATCAGCGGATCGCTGCGAAAACCCTGGACTTCGTGGCCGCGCGGCTTGATCGCGGGGGCGCCGAAAGTACAATGCCGCGGATGGTTCCGGCGACCAGCGCCCGCTCGGTCCGAGGTCGCCGTGCTTGAAGCGGCGTCGGTGACCGATCGCCGCCAGGCGCTGCGCGACCAGGCCCGGATGGCCCGCCTGGCCGTGCCGCCCGCCGCCCGCGCCGCCGCGACCGCCGCGGCCTGCCAGCGGGCGCTCGCGACCCTGGCCGACGTCCCGGCCGGCGCCACCGTGGCGATCTTCTGCGCGATGCGCGGCGAGCTGGATCCGGCGGCGATCGGCGCGGCGCTCGACGCCCGCGGCGTCGCCCTCGCCTACCCAGTCGTGGTCGGCCCTGGCCAACCGCTGCGCTTCCACCGCGCCACCCCGGCCGAGCTGGTGCCCGGCAGCTGGGGCATCCTCGAGCCGGCGCCGTCCGCGCCGGTGGTCGATCCGGCGACGCTCGCGGCGCTGGTGGTGCCCGGCTTGGTCTTCGACCGCCGCGGCTACCGCCTCGGCTGGGGCAAGGGCTACTACGATCGCACGTTGCCGCTGTGCGGCGACGCGCTGCGGGTGTCGGTCGCGTTCGAGCACCAGGTCGTCGACGACGTGATGCCGATGCCGCACGACCTCCCCGTCCACCTGATCGCGACCGAGGTCGCGCTGCACGAGGGCGCCCGGCGCCCCCGAGGTCCGAGGACATGACCATCGTCTACGTGATCGTCGCCGCCGTGATCGGCGCGGCGCTGGGAGCCCTGCTCGGGAAGCGCGGCAAGGCCGCGGGCGCGGCCACCGCCACCGACGAGACGGTGGCCAAGCTGCGCAGCGCCGCCGAGGCCGAGGCCACCGAGATCAAGAAGGCCGCCGAGCTGGCCGGCCAGGAGCTGGCCGCCAAGCGCAAGAGCGAGCTCGACGACGAGCTGCGCGCGCGCAAGGCCGAGGTCGCCAAGCGCGAAGAGGCGCTCGGCTCCCGCGAGCGCGATCTCGATCGCCAGAAGAAGGAGGCCGAGCGGCGCGCCGGCGAGCTCGACAAGCGCGAGCGCTCGGCCGACGGCAAGACCAAGCAGGTCGACGCCGCGCTCGAGAAGGCCGAGGCCGCCCAGGCCGCGGCCAAGGCCCGCCTCGAGGAGGTCGCCGGGCTGTCGGCCGAGGCCGCCCGGGCCCGGCTCGAGGACAGCGTCCGGGCCCAGGCCCAGGCCGCCGCCGCCGCCGAGATCAAGCGCATCACCGACGAGGCCGAGCGCGAGAGCCAGGCCAAGGCCAAGACCATCATCGCTACCGCGATCCAGCGCTACGCGTCGGAGTTCGTCCACGAGCGCACGGTCGCCGTGGTGCCGCTGCCGTCCGACGACATGAAGGGCCGGCTGATCGGCCGCGAGGGCCGGAACATCCGCGCGCTCGAGGCCGCGACCGGCATCGACGTGATCATCGACGACACCACCGAGGCGATCACGATCTCGTGCTTCAACCCGGTGCGCCGCGAGATCGCCCGCCTGGCGATCGGCGCGCTGGTCGCCGACGGCCGCATCCACCCGACCCGCATCGAGGAGGTGGTGAAGAAGGCCGAGAAGGACGTCGACAAGGTGTGCCGCGAGGCCGGCGAGCAGGCGGTGTTCGACCTCGGCCTGCACCGGGTCCACCCCGAGCTGGTGCGGCTGCTGGGCCAGCTCAAGATGCGCTCGTCGCACGCCCAGAACCTGCTGGCCCACTCGGTCGAGGTCGGCTACCTGGCCGGCATCATGGCGGCGGAGCTGGGGCTCAACGTCAAGATGGCGCGCCGCGCCGGCCTGCTCCACGACATCGGCAAGGGCGTCGACCACGAGCAGGAGGGCGATCACGCCGACCTCGGCGCGCAGCTCGCGCGCAAGCACGGCGAGTCGCCGCGGGTGTGCCAGGCCATCGCCGCGCACCACGGCACGGTGGCCGCGACGTCGATCCTCGATCACGTGGTCGCCGCGGCCAACCAGCTGTCGGCGGCGCGCCCCGGCGCCCGCCGCGAGACGCTGGCCACGTACATCAAGCGCCTCGACGACGTCGAGGCGATCTGCCGCCGCTTCACCGGCGTCGGCAAGGCGTTCGCGCTGATGGCCGGCCGCGAGGTGCGGGTGATGGTCGAGAGCGACAAGATCGACGACGCCCAGGCGATCGTGCTGTCGCGCGACCTGGCCCGGGCGATCGAGTCCGAGAGCGCCTACCCCGGCCAGGTCCGCGTGGTGGTCGTGCGCGAGACCCGCGCCTCCGACTACGCGCGCTGAGCGCGGGCCGCGCGGCGGCGGACGGTGACCGCGAGGCGCAGGCCCAGCCCGCCGACCAGCGCGGCGATGGCGACGGCGGCGAACGGCGCGCGGCCGACGCGCCCGGCGTAGCTGCCGACGAAGATCAGCCACAGGGCCCACATGCCCGTCAGGTGCAGCGCCCTCCACGCCCGCGGGCCGAGCCGGCGGCGCGCGCCATCGGTGGAGGTGACGACCATCGCGGCGATCAGCGCGTAGCCGAGGCTGCCGCCGATGACGCTCGAGCTGGCGACGGTGGCCCAGAACCCGTGGCCGTCGCGCGCCGCCAGCGCGACGATGCCGCCCAGGTGCGCGCCGTGGGACACCGCCATGCCCAGGCCGAGGTAGCGCCGGTTGCGCAGCAGCCACTTCGCCGTCGGGCCCGGCGCCAGCGCGACCAGCGCGGAGGCGACGAAGGTCGGGACGAACCACGCCAGCGAGGTCTGAGCGGTGAGGCGGACCAGCGCGCGCAGCGGATCGGCCGCGGCGGCGGTGAGCGCGACCTGGGCGGCGGCGATCAGCGCGGCGAGCGCGACCAGGCGCGGGCCTTCGACGACGGTGGCGCGGCGGGCAGCGTGAGCCATGGGGCGCACGGTGCCGGGCCGCGGCCGCCGCGCCAATGGGCCACCTGGCCCATGCGGCCCTCGCCTTGACGACTGAACGCTTGTTCCGTAGGGTGTCGGCCCGATGCCGCGCCCGCCTGTCCTCCGCCCGCCGACCCAGCCCGACGCCATCGTGGTCGAGGGCGCCCGCGAGCACAACCTCAAGGTCGACCACCTCGAGATCCCGAAGCACCGGCTGGTGGTGATCACCGGCCCGTCGGGCTCGGGCAAGTCGAGCCTGGCGTTCGACACGCTCTACGCCGAGGGCCAGCGCCGCTACGTCGAGTCGCTGTCGGCCTACGCCCGGCAGTTCCTCGGCCAGATGGAGAAGCCGAAGTACGAGCGCATCCGCGGGCTGTCGCCGACCATCGCGATCCAGCAGAAGAGCGCGGCGTCGAACCCGCGGTCGACGGTCGGCACGATCACCGAGATCTACGACTACCTGCGCGTGCTCTACGCCCGCGCCGGCGAGCAGCGCTGCCACCAGTGCGGCGGCGCGGTGGCCAAGCGGTCGGCGGCCGAGGTGGTCGACGAGCTGGCCGCGCTGCCCGACAAGACCCAGGTCACGCTGTTCGCGCCCAAGGCCGACAACCGCAAGGGCGAGTTCCGCGAGCTGCTGGCCGACGCCCGCAAGGCCGGCTTCGTGCGGGTGCGCATCGACGGCATGATCGTCCGGCTCGAGGACGTCGAGGCGCTCGAGAAGCAGAAGAAGCACACCATCGAGCTGGTCATCGATCGCGTCACGATCGGCGCCGAGAACCGCGGCCGCCTGACCGACTCGGTCGAGACCGCGCTGCGCGAGGGCAAGGGCAAGCTGGTGGCCGACGTCGCCGGCGAGCGCACTCCGCGGGTCTACTCCGAGGACAACTCCTGCCCCACCTGCGGCATCGGCTTCCCCGAGCTGTCGCCGCAGTCGTTCTCGTTCAACTCGCCGCTGGGCATGTGCGTCGAGTGCAACGGCCTGGGCGACAAGCTGCAGGCCGACCCCGAGCTGATCATCCCCGACCCGTCGCTCAGCATCAGCGGCGGCGCGGTCAAGGTGTGGGGCGACGCCGTCGGCAAGGACGCCGGCTGGACCGCGAACATCGTCAAGGCCATCGCCAAGTCGTTCAAGATCGACCTCGACAAGCCGTGGGCCAAGCTCGGCGACAAGGCCCGCGAGGTGCTGCTGTACGGCACCGGCGACAAGCGGGTCGCGGTCGAGTGGCAGGGCCGCCACTCGTCGGGCGCGTGGGACATGAAGTTCGAGGGCATCCTGCCGCAGCTCGAGCGTCGCCACCGCGAGTCGTCGAGCGATCGGGTCCGCGCCCACTACGAGTCGTTCTTCCGCGCGATCGCCTGCGCGACCTGCCACGGCACCCGCCTGCGGCCCGAGTCGCGGGCGGTGTTCGTCGGCGGCAAGGCGGTGGTCGACGTCACCCAGACCACCGTGCGCCAGGCCTTCGACTTCATCACCGGGCTCAAGCTGACCGGCAGCCGCGCGCAGATCGCCGGCGAGGTGCTCAAGGAGATCAAGAACCGGCTGACGTTCTTGCTCGACGTCGGCCTCGAGTACCTGACGCTCGATCGCGCCGCCGGCACGCTGTCGGGCGGCGAGGCCCAGCGCATCCGCCTGGCGTCGCAGCTGGGCTCGGAGCTGTCGGGCGTGCTGTACGTGCTCGACGAGCCGTCGATCGGCCTGCACCAGCGCGACAACGAGCGGCTGATCCGCACGCTGCACCGGCTGCGCGACCTGGGCAACACCGTGCTCGTGGTCGAGCACGACGAGGCGACGATGGAGGCCGCCGACTGGCTGATCGATTTCGGGCCTGGCGCCGGCCGCCACGGCGGCGAGGTGATCGCCGCCGGCACGCCGGCCGAGGTCAAGGCGGTCAAGGCGTCGATCACCGGCCGGTTCCTGGCCGGCACCGAGCGCATCGAGGTGCCCACCACCCGCCGCGTCGGCAAGGGCGCGATCGAGCTGACCGGCGCCCGCGAGCACAACCTCAAGAACGTCGACGTGACCGTGCCGCTGGGCGTGATGGTCGCGATCACCGGCGTGTCGGGCGCCGGCAAGTCGTCGCTGATCAACGCGACCCTGTACCCGGCGCTGGCGCGGCAGCTCCACGGCAGCCTCGACCGGGTCGGCCCCCACGACAAGCTCACCGGCCTCGAGCAGATCGACAAGGTGATCGTGATCGACCAGAAGCCGATCGGCCGCACGCCGCGCTCGAACCCGGCGACCTACACCAAGGCGTTCGATCTGATCCGCGAGCTGTACGCCGAGATGCCGACCGCCAAGACCTACGGCTACGGCCCGGGGCGGTTCTCGTTCAACGTCAGCGCCAAGCAGGGCGGCGGCCGGTGCGAGGCGTGCGAGGGCGCCGGCGTCCGCGAGGTCGAGATGCACTTCCTGCCCAACGTCTTCGTGACGTGCGAGGTGTGCAAGGGCAAGCGCTACAACGACGCGACCCTGCGCGTGCTGTACAAGGACAAGTCGATCGCCGACATGCTCGACACGCCGGTCGACGAGGCGCTCGAGCTGTTCCGCCACCACCGCCAGCTCGGGCGGATCATGCAGACGATGGTCGACGTCGGGCTGGGCTACCTGGCGCTGGGCCAGGCGGCGACGACGCTGTCGGGCGGCGAGGCCCAGCGGGTCAAGCTGGCCCGCGAGCTGGCCCGGGTGCAGACCGGGCGCACGCTGTACCTGCTCGACGAGCCGACCACCGGCCTGCACTTCAACGACGTGCGCCGGCTGCTCGAGGTGCTGGCGCGGCTGGTCGAGAGCGGCAACACCGTGCTGGTGATCGAGCACAACCTCGACGTCATCAAGACCTGCGACTGGATCATCGATCTCGGCCCCGAGGGCGGCGCCGCCGGCGGCCAGGTCATCGCGACCGGCACGCCGGAGGAGGTGGCGGCGATCGAGGCCAGCCACACCGGGCGGTTCCTGCGGCCGATGGTGAAGGCGGCCCCGCCGGCGGCGAAGGCCAAGCGCGCGCGGGCGTAGCGGATCCCGAGCCCGAGCCCGAGCCCGAGCCCGAGCCCGAGCCCGAGCCCGAGCCCGAGCCCGAGCCCGAGCCCGGAAGGGGGCGCGCGGCCCCCGCACCGCCGCTACCGGGCCAGCGCGTACGTGACGCGACCGACGCGCGACGGCGCGGGACGTGCGCGGGGGCCGCGAAGGGCGCCCCAACCACGGAGGCCACCTGCGCGGTCTCGGTCTCTCGCCCTCGCCTCCGCAGCTCCGCACCTGCGCGCATCGCATCGGCGCTCCTCGCAGCATCGCGCTCCGCCGCACGTGCACACCTCCGCGAGCCTTGCGCGCAACGCGCTCGACACGCAGCGACCGCGCCGCCTCACCGCGCGCAGGTCGCGTCTCGCACGCCGGCTCCTTGGGTGTGGCTCACCCTGCGCGCCCGTCGCGCATCGCGCCGCGCCCACGACCAGGCGGGGACTCCAGTGCCCTTGGCTGGTCGTGGGCACGCCCCGTGCGCTCCAGGGCGCGTGGCGGGTGAGAGCCACACCCAAGGAGCCCGTCATGTTCGAAGCCCTGACCATCGCCCGTGAGTTCATCGTCGCCGTCCGCCCGCTCGTCGCCGAGATCGAGCTGCGCGATCGCAACCTCGCCGATCAGCTGCGCCGCGCCGCCACCAGCGCCGCGCTCAACACCGCCGAGGGCAACCGCCGCGACGGCCGCGACCGCGCCGCCCGCTTCCGCATCGCCGCCGGCGAGTGCGCCGAGGCCGCCACCGCCGTCCAGGTCGCCGTCGACTGGGGCTACATCCCCGCCGCCGCCGGCACCGCGCCGCTCGCCCTCGCCGATCGCCTCGGCGCCATGCTCTGGCGCCTCCGCCACCCCCGCCGCTAGCCGCCGCGCGCCGGGCCCCACGGCCCGGCGCATCGGATCCCGATCCCGATCCCGATCCCGTCACCGACCCCGATCCCGATCCCGATCCCGATCCCGTCACCGATCCCGATCCCGATCCCGTCACCGATCCCGATCCCGATCCCGTCACCGATCCCGTCACCGTCCCCAATCCGGATCGCCCGCGGTGCCTACACGAGAATGTCGAGGAGCTGCACGCGGGTCAGATACCCCTCGAGGATCTGGGCGTAGGCGTCGATGAACAGATCGAGCTCGATGGTGACGCGCTTGCCGTCGCAGCGGATGACCTTGCCCGAGGCGGGGACCTCGGTGCCGCCGAGATCGAGCACACCGGCCATCCAGGTGCCCTCGACGGGCATCGTGCGGCTGGGCCAGGTGAGCGAGACGTGGGTGCGCGACAGCTCGAGCACGTCGGCGGCGCCGGCGTCGAGGCGGAACTTGGCCTGCGCGGCGGAGGGCGGCTCGACCCGGTAGTTGACCCGGCGGTTGTGGGTGATCAGGCGGTCGACCGCGTCGTGGATCGGCTGCGACAGCGTGGTCTCGGGGCTCTCCAGGATGAGCTCGCGGATCTGCTTGAGCTCCTTCTGGGTGCGCACCAGGTTCATGCGCATGTCGCCGATGCGGCGCTGATCGCGGTGGACCTTGTCGGCGACCACCTCGAGCAGGTTGGCGAGGAACCGCACCCCCAGCTCCTGGTTGTCGGCGAAGTAGCGCTGCAGCCGCGCGGCCTCGAGCCGGTACAGCTCGGCCTGGCCGGCGACGACGGCGCGGCACGATCGCGGCAGGCCGGTCAGCGCGCCCAGCTCGCCGATCAGCGCCGGCGGCCGCAGCCGGTAGGTGTCGTCGGCCGGACGCACCAGCGTGACCTCGCCGCTGATCAGCAGGTACAGCTCGGTGGCGGGCTCGCCGGTCTCGAACACCGTGCCGTCGGGCTTGAGGGTGGCCGGCTCGAACAGCGCGGCGACCCCGGCCAGCTCGTCGTCGGAGAACCCGCGGAACAGCGGGACCAGTCGCAAGTGATCGGGCCGGGGCGACATGCGCGCACTGTAACAAGGTCCGCCGCGGCCGGGGCGACCGTCCGCACTTTCCGGCAACCGCGGCGCGCGGCTATTGTCCATGGGTGATGGCGCCTCGGTCGACCTTGTGCTGGATCGCGGTGGTGGCGGCGTGTGGCAACGACAAGCCCGCGCCCGCCGCGCCGCCGCCGGCGCCGCCCGACGCCGCGCTCGTCGATGCGGCGCCGACGCTCGACGCCGATCCGCTGGCCGGGTTCGTGCCGCGACATACGAACTACCCTGACGTCGCGTCGGCGGTGAAGGTGGTGCTGGGCGATCGCCCGCGCGTGCTCGGCATCGGCGAGATCCACGAGCGCACCGATCGCGCGTCGGCCAGCGTGCCGACGCTGGTGCGGTTCGCGCGCGAGCTGCTGCCGGCGATCGCCAGCCAGACCTCGGACCTGGTCATCGAGACCTGGACGCTGGAGCCCGGCTGCCAGACCGGCGTCGCCGACTCGCGCAAGATCGAGGCGACGATGAAGCGCCCGGCGGCGACGACCAACCACATCTCGTCGCTGTTCGGCATCACCAAGGCCAACTCGATCAAGGCCCACGTGATGCGCCTGACCTGCGCCGACCTGAAGGCGGCCACCGCCGGCGGCGTCGATCCGGTGGCGCTGCTGGGGCTGGTGACCCGCGAGCTCGGGCGCATCAGCGCCAGCGCGGTGCGCTACCGCGACGAGCACGGCGAGGCCCGGCCGATCATCGCGGTCTACGGCGGCGCGCTGCACAACGACCTGTACCCGCCGCGCTCGACCCGCGAGTGGAGCTACGCGCTGCCGGTCGACGAGGCCACCGGCGGGCGGTTCGTCGAGCTCGACCTGTACCGCCCCGAGCAGGTCGAGGGCGTCGAGCTGTACCAGCGCGAGCCGTGGTACCCGCTGGTGGCCCAGGCCGGCCCCGACCACGTCGTGCTGATCGAGCGCGCGCCCCACGCCTGGCTGCTGCTGCTGCCGCGGGAGCCGTAACCTCCCCCACCGCGGCGGCGTCGGAGCATGATCGCCGCCGTGCTCGCCGCCACCGCCACCTCGCTGCTCGGGTTCTGGGCCGCCGCCGCGGCGCTCCAGCTCGCGCTGTGGGCGTGGGCGCGGCGGGTCGGCAACTGGGCGTGGGTCGACGTCGGCTGGTCGGCGTCGTTCGCGGTGGGCGTCGCGGTGTGGATCGCGTGGCGCGGCGCGCCGCCGTGGCCGCTGGCCGCGCTGATCGTGACCTGGAGCCTGCGGCTGGCGATCCACCTGGCCCGCGATCGGGTGATCGGCCACCCCGAGGAGGGCCGCTACGTCGAGCTGCGCCGCCGCTGGGGCCAGGGCGGCGACGGCGCCCGCGCGTTCTTCGTCTTCTACCAGGCCCAGGCGCTGCTGGCCGCGGTGCTGGCGGTGGCGATGGTCGTCCCGTTCGTCGCGGCACCGGCCGACGCGCGGTCCGGGCTGCGCTGGGTCGGTCTGGCGATCGGCGTGGCGGGGCTGATCACCGAGGCCGTGGCCGACGCGCAGCTGGCGGCGTGGAAGCGGGTGCCGGCGCACCGCGGGAAGGTGTGCGACGTCGGGCTGTGGCGCTGGTCGCGTCACCCCAACTACTTCGGCGAGTGGTGCGTGTGGATCGGCTACGCGGTCTACGCGACGGCGTACCCGTGGGGCGCGATCGCGTGGGTCGGCCCGGCGATCATCCTGGCGTCGATCTGGAAGGTGACCGGCATCCCGGCGACCGAGGCCCAGGCGCTGCGCTCGCGCGGCGACGCGTACCGCCGCTACCAGGCCACCACCAGCGCGTTCGTGCCGTGGCCGCCGCGGCGCGCGCGGGAGACGACGTGAGCGCGGCGGCCCAGGTGATCGCGGCGGCGGTCGATCGCGGCGTGGTGCCGACCGCGGCGCTGCGCGCCGGCATCCGCGCGGTGTGCCGGCAGCGCCTGCGCGACGAGCGGCGCGGCGGCCCGGCGGCGGTGGCGGCCCGGCAGGCGGCGCTGATCGCGCAGCTGCGCGCCGCGCCGATCGCGATCGCCACCGACGCCGCCAACGCCCAGCACTACGAGGTGCCGGCGGCGTTCTACGGGCACGTGCTGGGGCCGCACCGCAAGTACTCGAGCGGGCTGTGGCCGGCGACCGCGCGCACGCTGGCCGACGCCGAGCGCGCGATGCTCGAGGCCACGGCGGCGCGGGCCGGGCTGGCCGACGGCCAGGCCATCCTCGATCTCGGCTGCGGCTGGGGCGCGCTGGCGCTGTGGGCGGCGGCGGCCTACCCGCGCGCGCAGGTCGTGGGCCTGTCGAACTCGCGCGGCCAGCGCGCGTACATCGAGGCCCAGGCGGCGGCGCGCGGGCTGGCCAACCTGCGGATCGTCACCGGCGACATCAACCACGTCGCCCCGCCCGGCCGCTTCGACCGGATCGTCTCGGTCGAGATGTTCGAGCACGTGCGCAACCACGCCGCGCTGTTCGCGCGCATCGCCGACTGGCTCACGCCCGACGGCCGGCTGTTCGTCCACGTCTTCGCCCACCGCGAGCTGGCGTACCTCTACGACGACCGCGGCCCCAGCGACTGGATGGCCCGCGAGTTCTTCACCGGCGGCATCATGCCGTCGATCGACCTCTTGCCCGCGGTGTGCGCGCCGCTGGCGCTCGAGGATCGCTGGCTGGTCGACGGCACCCACTACGCGCGCACCGCCGAGGCGTGGCTGGCCAACCTCGACGCCCACGCGGGCGCGGCGATCGCGATCCTGGGCGGCGGCGCCGACGGCCGCCGGCGCTACCACCGCTGGCGGGTGTTCTTCCTGGCCTGCGCCGAGCTGTTCGGGTACGCCGACGGCCGCGAGTGGCTGGTCGCGCACTACCGCTTCGCCCGCGGGTGATTGCGCGGCCCGCGCCGGCCTGCGATGGTCGCGCCCATGAGCAAGCTCATCGTGCTCGAGGGCCTCGACGGCGCCGGCACCACCACCCAGGCGCGGCTGCTGGCGCAGGCGCTGACCGAGCGCGGCCGCGCCGTCCACGTCACCCGGCAGCCCTCGGACGGGCCGATCGGCAAGCTGCTGCGGGCGATGCTCACCGGCGGGCACGCGATCGAGGGGCAGGCGATCGATCAGCGCACGTTCGGCCTGTTGTTCGCGGCCGACCGGATGGATCACGGGCAGCGCGAGGTGGCGCCGGCGCTGGCCGCGGGCACGCTGGTGATCTCGGACCGCTGGTACCACTCGTCGCTCGCCTACCAGGGCACCGGCGCCGACCGCGCGTGGATCGCCACCGCCAACCTGCACGCGATCCGCCCCGACGTGACGGTGTTCCTGCGGGTCCGGCCCGAGGTGGCGGCGGCCCGCCGCGCCGCCGCCGGCCGCACCGAAGAGCTGTTCGAGGCGATCGAGATGCAGCGCAAGGTGGCGGCCGGCTACGACGAGGTCATGCACAAGCTGGCGTTCGCCGGCGAGCGCATCGAGGTGGTCAACGGGGAGCTGCCGCTCGAGGAGGTGACGTCCGAGATCCTCGCGGGCGTGCTGCGCCGCATCGGCGGCACCAACTAGCGTCGGCGCCGCGCCGCCGAGAACTTGCCTCGCGGGCCGGGCCGCGGCAGCGTCAGGCATGCGCCGCCTCGTGCTGCTCGTGGCCCTGCTCGCCGTCGCGGCCTGTGGCCCCAAGGTCAACCCGCAGGCGCCGTTCGACGAGGACGACCCCCGCGCCGGGCGCGCGATCGACGCCGGCGTGCCGGTCGACGCGGCGCCGCCGGTCGACGCGGCGGCCCCGACCGTGCGCACCACCGCGGTCAGCCGCGCGGTCTTGACCGCGGTGCTCGACGCCGGGCCGGCCGATCTGCTGGCGTCGTTCGAGGTCACCGCCGAGCGCCCCGACGGCGCGTTCAAGGGCTGGCGGCTGGTGCGGTTCCTGCGCGGCGCCCGCCGGTTCGCCACGCTCGATCTCCAGCCCGGCGATCTGCTGACCGGCGTCAACGGCCACGCGCTCGAGAGCCCGCCCGACCTGGGCGCGCTGTGGGACGAGCTGCGCACGGCGACCGCGATCGAGGCGACGCTCGTCCGCCAGGGCGCGCCGTTCACGATCCGCGCCGACGTCACCGAGTAGGCGGACGCGGCGCGCGGCTCACGCGGCGAGCGCGGCTCACGCGGCGAGCGCGGCCCGGGCGGCCCGCGGGTCGTTGGCGAAGACGCCGTCGACGCCGGCCGCCGCCAGCGCCCGCAGCCGCGCGGGATCGTCGACGGTCCACGCGTGCACCGCGAAGCCGCGCTGGCGCCACCCGGCGATCGCCGCCGGCGTCGCCAGCTCGTGGTGGACGTGCAACGACGACGCGCCGAGCAGCGCGCCGATCGCCCGCCACGGCGCCGGCACCGCGGCCTCGAACAGGAAGCCCAGCGGCACCGTCGGCGCGACCAGGTGGAACTGCCACAGCGCCACCGGATCGAACGACGACACCACCAGCCGCTCGGGGTGCGGCGCGTCGGCCAGCACCGCCGCGACCGCCGCCGGCAGCCCGCGCGGCCGCCCCGGCTCGACGGTCTTGAGCTCGACGTTGAGCAGCAGGTCGCCGGCGGCCTCGACCGCCTCGGCCAGCGTCGGGATCCGCCCACCGCCGACCAGCTCGATCGCCCGCACCTCGGGCAGCGTCAGGTCGGCGATCGCGCCCGGGCGCCCGGCCAGCCGGGCCAGGTCGTCGTCGTGGAACACCACCGCCTCGCCGCTGCGACAGATCATCGCGTCGAGCTCGATGCCATCGGCGCCGTGGCCGGCGGCCAGCGCGAACGCCGGCAGCGTGTTCTCGGTGGCGTGGGCGCTGACCCCGCGGTGGGCCCAGACGATCGGGCGATCGCGCCGCCACAGGCGCGGCCCGCGCCGGGCCCGCCCGAACAGCGGCACCAGCCGCGCCAGCGCGTCGATCACGACTCGACGAACGCCTTGTGCAGCGCCCGGGTCAGATCGTCGACGTGGGGCCGGTCGCACCACAGCGTGATCCGCAGCGGCGACACGCTGACCGCGTTGAGCGGCACGCCGGCGCCGATCGCGGTGGCGCGGGCGCGGACGATGATGCCGGGGTTGCCGCCGATGCCGTGGCCGACCATCGTCACCGCGCCCTCCTCGCCCAGCTCCAGGTTGCTGCCGAGCACGGTCTCGAGCTTGGTCTTGACCGCGGCCCAGTCGGGCACGTCGGCGATCGTGAACCAGGCGCGCAGCTCCTTGCCCTCGAGGTCGAGGTGGGTCAGCGGGATCGACGCCGCCTCGAGGATCTGCAGCGCGTTCTCGACCGCGGCGCCGCCCGACGCGCGCAGCCGCACCAGCGCGGCCTGGCCGGTCACCGCCGCGACCTGGCGCTCGCGCTCGGGGCTCCAGTCGATGCGGGTGCCGCCGCCGTCCTTGTTGGTGGCGCGGGCGTACAGCGCGATGCCGCTCTTGCGCGCGAACTCGACCGACGCGTCGTGCAGCACCTTGGCGCCCTGGGCCGCCAGCTCGAGCATCTCGTCGTGGCTGATCGCGTGCAGCAGCTCGGCGGCGCCGACCACCCGCGGATCGGCGGTGTAGACGCCGTCGACGTCCGAGCAGATCTCGCAGTAGTCGGCGCGCAGCGCGGCGGCCAGCGCCACCGCGGTGGTGTCGGAGCCGCCGCGGCCGAGCGTCGTGACCTCGCGCTTGTACGACACGCCCTGGAAGCCGGCGACGATCACCACCTTGCCGCGATCGAGCTCGTCCTCGATGCGGAACGGCCGCACCTCGAGGATGCGGGCGCCCGAGTGGCGATCGTTGGTCATGATGCCGGCCTGCGAGCCGGTGAACGAGATCGACTCGAGGCCCTGCTCCGAGACCGCCATCGCCAGCAGCGCCATCGCCTCGCGCTCGCCGCAGGTGAGCAGCATGTCGAGCTCGCGCCGCGACGGCGACGGGCTGACCTGCTTGGCCTTCTCGATCAGCGCGTTGGTGGTCTTGCCCATCGCCGACACCACGACGACCACCTTCTTGCCGGCGGCCTTGGTGCGAGCCACGCGGGCGGCCACCTGGCGGATCTTGTCGACATCGGCGACCGACGAGCCGCCGTACTTCTGGACCACGATTCCGGTCTGCTGGGTCAAGGCGCGAATCCTCCGCGCGGCAATGTAGCAGGTGCCGGTGGTGAGCGCGGCCGGGGTGCTACCTTCCCGGGGTGCGTCGTCTCGTCGTCCTGTGCGCGCTCGTCCTCGGTTGCCACGGCGGGCCCGCGCCCGCGCGGCCCCGGCCACCCGCGGTCGACGCGCCCTACGAGCTGGCCGACGATCTCGACTTCGCCGAGCGCGCCGACGCGCTGGCGGCGCTGCCGCCGGGCGACGCGCGGACCGCGCTGCGGGTCGAGCTGGCGACGGTGCTGGGCGCGCGGCTCGATCGCGCGCTGGCCAGCGGCCGGCTCGAGCGGGCCAGCGCGGTATTCGGGGCCCTGGCCGACCTGTGGCACGGCGAGCCGGCGGCGCTAGCCGAGCTGGCCGAGCTGCCGGGCTGGGCCGATCGCCTGGTCCGCGCGCGCGCCGGGTTCGCCCGCGGCGGCGCCGACAAGGACGCCGCGCTGGTGCTGGCGGTGCGGCTGGCGGTGGCGCCGACCGAGGCCGATCGCGCCGAGCTGACCCAGATCACCGAGTTCGCCGACCAGCTGGCGATGGCGCGGATGGGGCCGCTCGGCGAGGGCACCGGCGCGATCGCGGTGCTGGCGCCGATCGTCGAGCGCGGCCTGGCCCCCGAGCTGCTGCCGCGCTACGTCGCGCTGGTGGTCGATCGCGCCAACCGCGCCGACATGGCGATCAGCGCCGGCCTGGCCACCGCGGCCACCAGCCCGGCGCTGCGCGCGGCGATGGGCGCCAGCCGCGACCTGGCGATCGCGCTGGCCGCCGGCCACCAGGTCGACCGCCTCAGCGCCGCGCTCACCGAGCTGCACGGGCTCGGCCGCGACCGCCCGCTGGCCGACGCCGCGCGCGCGATCACCACGCCGGTGGCGACCGCCGCGGCGTGGGCCAAGCTGGCCGCGGCGCTGCGCGCGGCCGAGGGCGGCGACGAGCGGGTCAAGCTGCGGGCCGCGCTGGCGGTGGCGCTCGACGGCCGCGTCCGGTTTCCGGACGACGCGACGCTGGCGGCGGCGGCCGCGGTGATCGCGATGGAGGGCGACGAGGTCGCGCGCCCGACCGCGCTGCTGACCGCGGCCCGGCGCCACGCCGCCGACGACGCCGGCCTGGCGGAGCGGCTGCTCGGGCTGCACCGCGAGCGCCTGGGCCGGCTGATCTACGGCGGCCGCACCCGGGCCGCGGCCCGCTGCCTGGCCGCGCTGCGCCAGCTCTACGGCGCGCTGGCCACGCAGTTCCCCGGCCGCGCCTGGGCGGTGACCTGGCCCGAGGTGCTGGCCACCTACGGCCGCGGGCTGATCAGCCAGGGCGAGCTGGCGGCCGGCCGCCAGGCCCTGCGCGAGTCGATCGCGGCGACGCCGACCGTCGAGGCGCTCGACATGCTGGGCACGGTCGCGCTCAAGACCGGCGACGCCGCCACGGCCCGCCAGGCGTTCGAGCGCGCGGTGGCGCTGCCCGGCGACGCCCCGGCGCAGGAGTACGCCCGGGCCAAGCTGCTGCGGCTGGCCGGCGACGCCGCCACCGCCGCCGGCGACCCCCGCGGCGCCACCGAGCACTACGCCCAGGCGCTGTCGACCTGGGCCGACCTCGGCGAGCGGCTCGAGCTGCCGCCCAACCTCGCCGGCGAGCGCCTGGTCGAGAGCGGCAAGCTGTTCTGGGCGCTGGGCAAGCCCGACGACGCGATCGACCTCCTGGCCAGCGCCAGCGACGCCGATCCCGACGGCGCCGACACCCACATCCAGGCGGTCGCGTTCTTGCTGCTGCACGATCGCTACGACCGCGCGCGCGACGTCTTCTACCAGGCGCTGGCCAGCGATCGCATCGGCGACTACTACAAGGTCTACATGGCGCTGTGGGTGGTGGCTGAGGGCCGGCGGCGCGGCGTCGCCGACGACGATCAGGCCCGCGCCTACCTGGCCGGCCGCGACGGGCCGCTGTGGTACGACGATCTCGCGCGGCTGGCCAGCGCGCGGCTGACCGCGGCGGCGCTGGCCGCGCGCGCCAGCACCCGGCCGCGCCAGACCGAGCTGGCGTACTACACCGCGGTGCTCGGCGACGACCGCGCCGCCGCGACCGCGCTGCTCGAGGACGTGCTGGCGTCGGATCTGGTGCTGTTCTTCGAGTACGACATGGCGCGCCACCGGCTCGGCCGTGGACCGTGAGCTGGCCGCGCTCGGCGCGCGGCTGCGCGCCGCGCTCACCCCGCGCGCGGTGAGCGCGTGCCTCGGCGTGTCGGCGATCCCCGCGGCGCCGCGGGTCACCGCCGCGCCGCCGTCGCCCTGCCCGCCGGCCGCCGCGCCGATCTGGCTGTGGTGCGCCGGGCGCGCGGTGCCAGCGAGCGCGATCGCCCGCGCGCTGGGCCCGGCCGCGGTCGCGACCGCGATCGGCGCCGGGCTCGCGGTCCACGACGGCGACGCGCTGGCCCCCGCGGTGTTGCTGGCGCCGCTCGGCGCCGGCCTGGTGGTGTGCGACGTGGCCGCGCGCGTCGACGACGATCGCGTGCCGTGGCCCGACGACTCGACGCTGCACCTGATCGGCTGCCTGCCGCCGCGCGTCGACGGCGCCTGGCTCGACCTGGGGGCCGGCCCGGCCGCGGCGGCGCTGGCGATCGCGCCCGGGCGCGGCCCGCGCCGCGCCACCGACGTCAACCCGCGGGCGCTGGCCTGGGCCCGGCTCGGCCTGGCGCTGGCCGGCCGCGCCGACGTGGCGGTCGTCGAGGCCGACCTGCTCGACGGCGCCGGCGGCGGCTGGGACCTGGTGACGATGAACGCGCCCATCCCGCGGCCGACCGGGCTGGCCGCCGCCGACAGCGTCTGGCACGCCAGCGCCGACGATCTGCCGGCGCGGCTGTGGCCGCAGCTGCCGGCGCGGTGCGCGCCCGGCGCCGAGGTGCTGGTCCACGCGACCGTCGACGACGCCGGCGCCGGCGCGCCGCCGGCGGCGCTGGGCGGCGCGGTGATCGTGGCCCGCTACTCGCCGCCCGGCGGCCGCGGCTTCGCGCTGATCCGCTGGCGGCCCGACGCGCCCGCCCGCCGCGTCGCGGCGCCGGTCGTCCTCGGGATCGGCCGACCGTTCGTGACCCGGGCCGACCTCGATGCGATCGAGGCCGGCCACCACCCGCACCCGACCGTCGACCTGCGGTAGCGTCCGGACATGATCGCCTTGCGCGTGCTCGCGACGGCCGCCGTCGCCACCGCCGCGCTGGCGTGCTCGCGGGCCGCGCCGCCGCCGCTGCCGCCGCCCACGGCCGAGCCCGATCGCTTCCCCCACCCGGCCCACGCCCAGCTGGCGTGCACGCCGTGCCACGACGGCGCCGCCGCGCTGGCCGGCGTGGCGCAGATGCCGGGCCAGGACGACCACGCCGCCTGCGACGGCGCCGCCTGCCACCAGGCCGCGTTCACCCAGCCGCCGGGGCCGCTGTGCCGGGTGTGCCACCAGGCGGTCGACGTGGTCGCGGTCGGCGCGTCGCCGCTGCGGGTCTACCCGGCGGTCGACGGGCTGCGGTCGCTGCCGTCGAAGTTCTCGCACGCCGTCCACCTCGACAACGCCAACATCGAGAGCGCGGTCGGCTTCAACGTCGGCTGCACCGACTGCCACGAGGTCGACGCCGCCGGCCAGCCGGCCACCGCCGGCCACCGCGCCTGCGTGCGCTGCCACGCCGACGAGGTCGGCCTGGTCGACGCGCCGGCGATGTCGACCTGCGCCGCCTGCCACCTCACCGGCGTCGCCGCGCGCACGCCGCGCCGGCTGATCGTCCGCGACGTGCGCTTCGATCACGGCCTCCACGGCGCCGACGCGCGCGGCACGCCGATCGCGTGCTCGACCTGTCACCAGGACAGCCGGGCCGCCGCCACCGACGGTCGGCTGCCCAAGCCGCCGCTGGCCGCGTGCGTGGCCTGCCACGACGATCCCGATCGCGTGCCGATCACCAAGCGCATGCGGGTGTGCGAGACCTGCCACGCGTCGATCTCGCTGACGTTCGGCGCGCTGGCGCCGCGCTCGCACCTGCCGGCCACCGAGCGGCCGATCGATCACACGCTGGCGTTCCGCAGGGATCACGGGCGCGAGGCGGCCGACGGCAAGCGCTGCAGCCGGTGCCACACCCAGATGTCGGGCTCGACCGACAACGCCTGCGACGAGTGCCACCAGACGATGCGGCCCGGCGATCACAACCTGGTGTGGCGCGAGACCGACCACGGCCAGGAGGCGATCGCCGATCGCGATCGCTGCGCCACCTGCCACGTCGCCGACGCCTGCAGCGCGTGCCACCAGCAGCGCCCGCGCTCGCACGGCCCGGCGATGTCCTTCGCCGGCGCCGATCACGGCGACGTCGCGCGGCAGAACCCGGCGGCGTGCATCACCTGCCACGACGTCGCCGCCGACTGCCTGCCGTGCCACGGGGCGGTGCCGTGAGGCGCGCGGCGCTGGTCGCCCTGGCCCTGGCCGCCGCGCCCGCCGCGGCGGTCGCCGACGAGCCGGCGCCGTGGCTGTTCCCGCGGCGGGTGCCGATGCCGACCACGCTGGCCATGCGGGTCGAGCCGACGACGACGCCCGCCGCGACCGCCGCCGTCGCCCCGCCGACGCCGACGACGACGACGACGACGACGACGACGACGCCCACGCCGCCGCGCCGCCGCCGCCGCGCCGCCGCGCCGCGCCGCGAGCCCGCGCCGCCCCGCTTCACCGCCCAGCTCGCGCTCGGCATGGCCGTCGACGGCGCCAACCTGCGCAACCTGACCGGGGCCGAGCCGCCGATCGGCATCACCACCGCCGGCAGCGACTTCGAGGCCGGCAAGAACTTCCGCCCGGCGCGCAGCTACGCGTTCGGCGAGGCGTTCCTCGGCAGCCGCGGGCTGGCGGTGCCCGGCATCTCGGCGTACCTGGCGTCGCGGTTCCGGCTGGCGCCGGCCACCGGGCTCACCCCGCCGCTGGTCGACGGCTGGGACCGCGTCGATCCGGTGCAGGTGCAGAGCGCGTGGACCGAGGCCGACGGCGTGATCGACACCGGGCCGCTGCGCACGCTGCGGATCCGCGGCGGCCGGCAGTTCCTGTACGGCCCCGCGGTGGCCCACGTCGACGGGCTCGCCGTGGCGTGGTCGACGCGCTGGCTCAAGCTGGGCGCGTACCTCGGCAGCCGCGTGCCGGACTGGAACACCGCGTCGTTCGGCAACGAGCCGCGCCGGCTGGTCAGCGGCGGCGAGGTCGCGCTGACGCTGCGCGAGGGCCCGCGCCCGCTGACGGTGCGGCTGCGCGGCCTGCGCTACGACGGCGGCGATCACGGCGACGTCACCGTCGACTGGGTGCCGCGCGCCGACGTCGCGCTGACGCTGACCTCGCGGGCCGCCGACGGCGCGGTGGCCCGCCACCGCCTCGGCGTGCGCATCCGGGTGTCCGACGAGACCCGCCTGGCCTTCGAGGCCGACCTGCGCCGGCGCGCCGACTGGCTGTGGGACTACGAGCGGCGCGACGACGACCCCAGCCGGCCGCGGCGCTACCTCGATCTCGGCCCGACGCTGCCGCGGACCACCGTGCGCGCCCGCGCCGGCACCGTGCTGCTCGACAACATCGACGCGCTGATCTTCGCCGGCCTGGCCTTCGACGGCAGCCGCCTCGACGACACCCCCAGCTACGCCGCGGCCGGCTGGGCCGAGGGCGGCGGCGCCTTCGAGATCCGGATGCGCCGCACGGTCGCGGTGACGCTGTCGGGGCTGGCGCGCGTCTACAGCCGCAAGGACGCCATCCCGGCGGTGGTGGTGGTCGATCAGGAGAACCAGATCCAGACCCTCACCTGGCCGACCAGCAACGTCGGCGAGCGCAACCTCGTCGAGGGCGGCGCCCAGGTCCGCTTCACCGGCGGCGCCCGCAAGTTCTCCGCGTCGGCCGAGATCTACGCGCGCCGCACCCGCTACGCGCGGCTGTACCTCGACGACGCGGTCGCCGAGCCGCTGGCCGAGAGCATCGATCCGCTGACCGACACCGTGATCCACGGCGGCGGCCGGTTCGTGTTCGAGGCGTGGATCTCGCCGCGGCTGCGGCTGCGCACCGAGTACGAGCTGTCGAACCGCTTCGCCGCCGCGCCCGAGATCGCCGGCCTCAAGGCGCTGCGGATCATCGCCGAGGGGCGGTACTGATGCGGCCGGCCTGGCCGCGCCGGCTGGCGCTGGCGATCGCGCTGGTCGCGCTGGTCGCGCTGGCCCACGGCGGCGCGTGGGCCCAGGGCGGCGCGGCGACCGGCTTCGATCACACCCGCCACGACGGCAAGGTCACGATCACCGGCGCGCCGTCGATCGCCTGCGCGAGCTGCCACGTCCCCGGCCCGCGCGGCGCGATCGGCGCCCGCCCCGGCCACGGCGCGTGCTTCGGCGCGTGCCACGGCGCGCCGCCGGTCCGCGGCCAGCCGGTCGCCGCCGCCCGCGAGCCGGTGTGCGTCACCTGCCACGCGCCCGGCAGCTGGACCGCGCCGCGCCCCGCCGTCGCCTACCCGCCCTACCGCCTCGATCCCGACTACGGCCTGGCGTTCACCCACGGCCGCCACGCCGCCGCCGACTGCACGACGTGCCACGCGCCGCCCGGCGTCGCGCGGCCGCGCCCGGCGCCCCACGCGCGCTGCCTCACCTGCCACGCGACCACCGCGCCGCGGATGAGCGACTGCGCCGGTTGCCACCCCGCCGGCACCGGCGCGAACCTGTCGCCGCACGCGGTGACCTCGGAGCTGCCGATCGGCGACGCGTTCGATCACCAGCGGCACCGCCGGCGCTCGCCCGGCGCGCCGGCGCTGGCCTGCGCGACCTGCCACGCCGCGACCGCCCGCGCGACGGGGCTCGAGCTGCCGGCGCCCACCGTCGCCGCCTGCAGCCTCGGCGGTTGCCACGACGGCCAGGCCGCGTTCGCGCCGACCGAGCGCTGCACCCGCTGCCACACCCGCGCGCCCACCGGCGGCTTCGTCGTCGCGCGCCCGACCGCGCGCTTCTCGCACAGCGATCACGCCGGGCCGACGCTGGGCACCGCCTGCGCCAGCTGCCACCCGATCGCCGCCGACGGCCAGATCCGCACCGCCGGCCACGCCGCGTGCAGCGACGCCGCCTGCCACGCCGCCGACTTCGCCGCGCGGCAGCCGACGATCTGCGGCGCGTGCCACGTCGCGACCGAGCCGTGGCGCGCGCTCGCGCCCGATCGCGCGCCACCGCCGACGTCGGAGTTCGGCGTCGAGCTCTCGCACCAGCGCCACGCGACGATCGCCTGCGCGCAGTGCCACCGGCACGACACCGCGACCACCGAGCTGCGGCCCGAGCGCGGCCACGGCGCGTGCATCGGCGCCGGCTGCCACCAGGCGGCCGCCGGGCCCGCCCCGGCGATGACCGCCTGCGAGGCGTGCCACGGCCTGGGCGCCGAGGCCGCGCGCCGGCGGCAGCGCACCGACGCGCCGTGGACGGTGCGCGCGCGGTTCCGCCACGCGCCGCACGACCCGGCGGCGGTCGCCTGCGCCGCCTGCCACGCCGACGTCGCCGCCGCGGCCACCGTCGCCGCGATCGCCGGGCCACCCAAGGCCGCCTGCGCCGGCTGCCACGACGGCGCGCGCGCGTTCCGCATGACCGGCCACGGCTGCGCGAGGTGCCATGGCCGCTGACCGCCGCTGGCACCGCACCTACGTGATCGCGCTGGCCGCGGTGATCGGCGGCGCGCTCGCCTACGCGCTGGTCGACTGGGGCGGCTGGACCCGCGCGACCTACGATCCGTACCGCGATCGCTGGAGCTGGCGCGGCGGCGCCACGCCGACGATCGGCATCAACTACTACGGCGGCCTCCTGTGGGGCCTCGGCGGCGCGCTGGTCGGCGGCGCGCTGGGCGCGCTGGCCCACCGCTGGCCGCGCGCCCGCACCGCCGGTGCGCGCGGGCTGCTCGCCGCGTGGGCGTTCACCAGCGTGGCGCTGGCCGGCGCGTATTACTGGTGGAACCTGTGGCCGCTGTAGCGCGCTGACGGCACGGTGGGCCGGGGCGGCGCGCGGCCGTAAGCCGGTCGCGCGCCGACCGTTGTCCGGGCGAGGTCCCCATGCGCCCATCCCACCGCCCCGCCTGCCGCCCCACCCTCCTCCTCGTCGTCTGTGCGTCGCTGGCCGCCGCGTGCGGCGCCGGCAAGTACCCCGCGGTCGCCACCACGAGCGCGCCGCCCGGCCCGCGCACCGGCGTCGCGATGGCGCCGCCGGCGCCACCGCCACCGTCGCTGACCGAGGCCAACGTCGCCGTGCCCGGCCCGACGCCGGCGGCGCCGCCCGACGAGCGCCCCGGCCTCGCCACCACCTGGGGCGAGACGACGTGGTCGCCGATCACCACCACGCCGTTCGTCCGCGCCGGCGCCGCGCCGTGGGCCACCGCGGTGCTGCGCTACAACGATCGCGACGGCGTCGCCGCCCACGCGGCCTACGTCGGCGCCAGCCTGGCGCCGCTCGCCGTCGACGTCGGCGCCGGCGACGTCGCGGTGTCGCTGATCGACGACGGCGGCGCGATCCTGCCCGGCGTCGTCGCCGGCGGCCGCAACCTGGTGGCCGCCCTCGACGGCGCCCGCTACCGCATCGCGATCGCCAACCGCACCACCGCCCGCTTCGAGGTCGTGGCCTCGGTCGACGGCCTCGACGTCATCGACGGCCAGCCCGCCGGCTTCGACCGCCGCGGCTACGTCGTCGAGCCGGGCGCCGAGCTGATCATCGACGGCTTCCGCCAGTCCGCGTCCGAGGTCGCCGCGTTCCGCTTCGGCAAGGTCGCCGCCTCGTACGCCGCCCGCACCGCCGGCGACGCCAACGTCGGCGTGGTCGGGGTCGCGCTGTTCGCCGAGCGCGGCGCGGTGTGGACGCCGGCCGAGCTCGAGCGGCGCGATCGCGCCGACCCGTTCCCCGGCGAGCCGGGCCGCGGCTTCGCGGCGTCCCCGTGACCCGGGTCACCGCGCGCCCCCGCGCGCCGTCCCACGATCTCGGCCCCCGCCGCCCGCGCCGCCGACGCAGTTGGTCTATCATCGCCACATGAACTGCGTGGTGTGCGCACGGCAGCCGGTGGAGAGCGGCCTCCTGTGCGAAGACTGTCGCGACGAGATCGCCGGGCCGCTCGGGCTGGTCCCCGAGCAGATCATGGCCACCACGGCCAAGCCCACCGGCGCGATCCTGGTCGACCCGTGGGGCCGCCCGCACGGCCTCGACGCGCGCACGCTGATCGGCCGGCAGCTCGAGGGCGCCGGGGTCAGCATCCTCGAGAGCTCGGTGTCCCGGCACCACGCCCACCTCGCGCTCGACCCCACCCGCAAGACCTGGTCGCTGCGCGACCTCGGCTCGGCCAACGGCACGATGGTCAACGACCAGACGATCACCGACGCGGTGACGCTGCGCGCCGGCGACCGGATCGTCCTGGGCCAGGTCGGCTTCTACTTCGTCGCCGACGCGCGCGACCTGCCGCCGGTCGTGCTCGACCCGGCGATCAGCTCGACCCTGCGCCCGGGCGATCGCGTGCGCGCGCCGCTCGAGATCGACGAGGGCGAGTTCGAGCGCGAGAACACCGACGTCGGGCTGCCGTCGTTCGAGATCCGGCTCCACGAGCCGACCGGCGGCGGCGGCGGCCTGGTCGAGGTCGACGGCAAGCAGGTGCAGCTCACCGCCACGCAGTTCGAGTTCTTCGCGCTCTTGGTCCGGCGGATGGCCGACGAGGCCCACCAGCCGCACCTGGTGCGCGGCTTCGTCCGCACCTCGGAGCTGATCGGCGACCTGTCGTGGGACACCCGCGATCCCGGCGACAACCACGTCAAGCAGCTGGTGCGGCGGGTGCGGCGGGCGCTGGTCAAGGCCGAGATCGGCGACCTGATCGAGTCGCGCCACCGCTTCGGCTACCGGCTGCGCGTGATCCCGACGCTGCGCGCGTGAGACAGCGCGCGGGGCTCGCGGCGCGGCTCACCCGGACCTACCCGATCCCTACTCGGGCGACGCCCGGGGTCGGCTCGCGCGCCACGTCGGAGCAGCGTAGGTTCGCTGCGTCCCGCCCCCCGAAGGAGCCAGCATGTCGCGTCTCGTCACCCTCGCCGCCGTCACCCTGTCCACCGCGGTCGCGGTCCCCGCCGCCCTCGCCCAGCCCACGCCGAAGTTCGAGTACGGCAAGCCCGACGAGGTCAAGGACGTGAAGCAGACCGAGTGGAACGCCTCCGCCGAGGCCGGCCTGGTGTTCACCACCGGCAACTCGCGCACGACCACGGTCTCGGCCGGCGCCAAGGCCACCCGCAAGCAGAAGCAGAACAAGTTCTCCCTCGACGCCTCCGGCACGCTGGCCCGGGCGTCGAACCTGGTCGCCGACGACATCGGCGGCGACAAGATCCTCAGCTCCAACGAGGTCAAGCGC
This sequence comes from Myxococcales bacterium, assembly GCA_016707895.1. GTDB lineage: Bacteria > Myxococcota_A > Polyangia > Haliangiales > Haliangiaceae > UBA2376. The sequence continues at coordinate 73,749 of JADJGV010000019.1, forward strand.
GAGGACAAGACCTCGGCGCAGTCGTACCAGATCAAGCTGCGCTACGACCGCTTCCTGTCGGAGTTCAACTCGCTGTTCGTCGCCGCGCTCGGCGGCGCCGACGTGATCGCCGGCAAGGACTTCGCCGGCGGCGGCCAGCTCGGCTACGCGCGCCTGCTGTACAAGACCGAGCGGCACGAGGTCACCGCCGAGCTCGGCTACGACTTCAGCTACGAGGACTACGTCGACCCCGCCGCCGACGCGCTGGCGATCCACTCGGCCCGCGGCTTCCTCGGCTACAAGGGCAAGCTGTCCGAGGTGACCAGCGTCGACGGCTCGCTCGAGGTGCTGGCCAACGTCAACGAGCAGTCCGCCACCGTCGGGCCGTTCGAGGATCTGCGCGCCAACGCCACCGCCAGCCTGAGCACCAAGCTCACCAAGTCGGTGTCGTTCCAGTTCGGCGTGATCGGCAAGTTCGACAACGCCCCGGCGCCGCTGTCGATCGCGGGCTACATGCTGAACCCGCTCGATCCGCCCAGCGCGCTCAAGCTCGACACCACCACCAAGGCGTCGCTGATCGTGAACTTCCTGTAGCACCCGCCGCGGGGTGGCCCGCCGCGCCCCGCGCCGCGCCGCCCGACGCAGCTACTCGGCGACGGCCAGCGCCTCGAGCGCCGCCCGCAGCTGCTTGGCGCGGGCCTTGCCCAGGCGCGCCACCCAGGCGCGCTCGACGCCGTCGGCGGCCTTCTTGACCTCGGCGGCCCACTGCCGCCCGCGGGCGGCCAGGCGCACGCGCTTGATCACGCCGTGATCCGGGTCGGGGTAGCGCTCGACCAGCCGCTCGCGCTCGAGGTCGTCGACCAGGTCGCCCAGGGTCTGCTTGGCCACGCCGAGCAGCGCGACCAGCTCCGACAGCCGCAGGCCGCCCGGCTCGATCAGCGTGAGGATCTGCGCCGGGGCCGCGCGCAGCGCCGGCAGGCCGACCTCTCGCAGCCGCGCGTCGACGGCGGTGGCGAGTTCCAGCGTGGGGCCCAACAACAGGGCGCGGATGTCGCGGCGGGGGTCTCGGGCCATGGCGTGGTGAGCGACCGGCGGTCGGTGGGCGTCATAGCAGAAGCCGTCCGGGCATGAAACGGCGCTCGGTCAGAAAGTCCGGAAAGCGGACGACCGGCCACTCCCGGGTCAGGCCGCGTCGGCGACGGCCGCGCCGGCCTGGACGCGCTCGACCTCGGCCGCCATCGCCCCTGTGACGATCCGCCGCCACATGCGGAGGTCGCCGCGCAGCGACCACACCGCGAACCGGGGCGACGCCCAGGTCGCCGGCCGGTTCTTCTCGAACGCGAAGTGCCCGATCCAGGCCAGCCCGTAGCCGGCGACCGGCGCCGCGAGCAGCGCCGGCGGCCACAGCGGCGCCGCGGCCACGCAGGCCATCGCCAGCGTGGTGCCCGCGAAGTGCAGCGCCCGGCAGGTCGGGTCCAGGTGCTGCGACACGTAGTACGGCCAGAACTCCTCGAACGACTGCGGCGCGGGCACGTCCATGCCGCGATCCTACTCGATCACCAGGTTGACCTGACCGGTCCCCTGGCCGTGATCGTGGCAGTAGAAGATGTCGGAGCCGTCGGTCGGCGTCACGTCGTAGCTGGCGCTCGGCCCCATGCTGGTGCCCTGGTGATCGAAGCCGCCGACGCCGCCGCCGGTGTGGATGCGGTGCGGGATGGTGTCGTCGTTGCGGATGTGCAGCCGGGTGCCGGCCTTGATGCGGATCGTGCCCCCGTTCATCGCGCCCCAGTGGGTGCCGCCGCCGACCTGGCCGACGCCGACGATGTAGTCGTTGGTGACGGTGAGCGTCGCGTCGCTGCTGGCCGACACCGCCGCGCCGGTCGCGGCGATGGCCAGGGCCTGGCCGGTCGGCGCCGGCGCCCCATTCGACGGCACGCGCACCTTGACGGTCGCGGTAGCGCTGCCGCCGTCGGCGAGCGTCACCGACGTCGGCTGGACGGTCACGGTCCAGCCCGCCGGCGCGCCGGTCGCGGCCAGGGTCACCGGGCCGCTGAAGTGGCTCGAGGTCACCGTCACGGTGAACGTCTTCTCGGTGCCCAGCGTGGTGGTCTCGGTGGCCGGGCTCACCGCCAGCGCCACGCCGGCGGTCGGCGCGTCGATCGGCACCACGATCCCGGCGTCGACGTCCGGGACGTCGTCGCCGCCGGGGTTCGGCCCCACGGTGCCGACATCGCAGGCAGCCAGAGCGACCAGGGCGAAGGAGAGCGCGAGCGCGCGTGGGGCCATGCCTCGGATATTGCGAACCGCGTGCCGCCGCCAACCGCGCGAAACCACATCCGCGACGGAGGTTCGCCTGGGGGGCCGAGTCCGCGAGCGCGGCCTGGTGTCCCTACCCAGCGATCGCCAGCGTCAACGCCAGCGGAACAACGACCAGCCGCGCTTGGCCCACTGCCCCGCCTTCTCCCACGGGCTGCGCTGGCGCATCCGCTCGACCTTCTTGCCGAAGTACCAGAGCCCCGCGGCCCAGGCGACGTTGGCCAGGTAGATGAACAGGCCCACCGGGATGAGCGGCGCGATCGACGCCAGCACCAGGGTGGCGAACGAGACCCCGCCGGCCACCGCCCCCCGCCGCAGCCCGAAGAAGCGGGCGGTCACCGCGAACACCGCGAGCGCGAGCACCAGCACGCCTGGAGTATAGGCTACTCGAGGCGCTCGCGGCAGGGAAAGTCGCAGGCCTTCCGGTGCGGACAGTCGTAGGCGCAGCCGGCGGCCAGCGCGAACCGCGCCACGATCTCGTCGGCGGGCTCGCCGCCCGCGGCGCGGCGCGCGGCCCGGGCCGCGGCCAGGAGCGTGGGCGCGTCGGGGGCGTACGGGCTGGCCACGAAGCCCAGCCGGAACAGCGTGTCGCGCACCAGCCGGTGCGGCAGCGCGGTCACCGCGCCGAGGTCGTCGAAGCGGATGACGCCGAGCTGGCCCAGCATGCCGAGGATCCAGAACAGCTCGATCTTGAACAGGCCGCGGCCGAGCGCCGCCTCGAGCACGGTCCACGCCTCGGCGGCCGTCTTCTGCTGCTCGAGGTTCGACGCCAGCTCGGGGGTCTCGGCGCAGCGCCGCGCCGCCAGGGACGCCAGCATCAGCGCCCGGGCGTCGACCGCCGCCGGCAGGGTCTCGGGGACGGTGCCGTGGTACAGGTCGCCCAGGATCGCCGCCTGCTCGAGCGCCTTGTACGCGCGCAGCACGCCGTCGCGATCGCTGTCGAGGCGGAACACCAGCGCCGCGGCCACCGCGATGCGGTAGATGACCTCGTCGGCGCCCTCGACCCAGGCCTCGGGATCGAAGCCGAAGTCGGCCGGCGCGTACGGCGACGCGACGCCGCCCAGCTCGGCCGCCCACGCGCCGATGCGCCGGGTGGTCTCGTCGAGCACCTCGTCGGCGAACTCGGCCGCGAACCGCGAGGTCGGCACCGCGCGATCGCGGCCGCGCGGCGAGGCCGGCGGCGGCGCGATCGCCAGGTGGCGCAGGTACGGCGGCAGCGGCGACGCCTCGCGCCCGCCCGGCGCCGGCGCGGCGACCGCGGCGCTGTCCTCGGCGGCCGCCTCGGCGACCGCGACCGGCGCGGCCTCGTCGTCGGTCGGCAGCACCGGCTCGGGCACCGGCTGGTCGGTCTCGAGCAGCTCATCGACGTCGAGCGCCGCGACCTTGGCCGCGAAGCGATCGGCGCGCGGGCCGAGGATCAGCGCGATGCCCAGCACCCGGGCCACGCCGCCGGCCACCAGCGCGGCGAAGTAGTGCTCGAGGTCGGGGCGCGACGGCAGCTTGCCGCGGTACGCGAACGAGCCGAGGTACTTCGACAGCTCGTCCTTGCCGTGGGCGCGCTGGCCCAGCAGCTCGTAGACCGTCTTGAACAGCAGCGGGTTCAGCTCGAAGTAGCGCTCGAGGAACGCGTCGACGGTGTCGTCGTCGGAGGCGACCGACCGCAGCTTGGTGACGAAGGGCGACGGCGCGATCGTCGCGCCGCCGACGCCGAGCACCCGCAGCACCGCCGCCGGCCGCTCGCGGTCCCACTGCTTGGCGGCGCGCAGCCGGCTGCGCAGCTCGCGGAACGGCTCGCCGCCGGCGGGGATCTCCCGGGCGACCTTGCCCAGCGCGACCAGCGTGGCGCGGGCGTCGGCGCCCGCGGGGACGAACTCGGTGACCTGCGGCATCGGCCGGCATCCTACCGTGATCCCGGCCGACGTCGCGACGGCGCGCCGGCGGTTACCGCCCGCCGCCGACGCGGGCCCCGAACGGGGTGGCCCGCCACACCAGGTGGTGCAGGTCGGCGACGTGGGACCAGTCGCCGCCCCACTCCCAGCCCAGCTCGTCGAGGATCGCGGTCACCGGCCCGGGACGGACGATCATGCCCGGCCGCAGCCGGCGGCGATCGACGAACGGCGCGCCCCCGGCCGGCACGAACCGCGTCGGCGACCACACCATCGGGTTCTCGACCGGGTTGAGATCGACCGCGATGCCCAGCGCGTGATCCGACAGCGTCGGCGACCCGGCGATCGTCCGCACGTTGAGCGCCGAGCTGTTGTCGGCGGCCATCGAGCGCTCGTCGTCGGCGTCGAAGTCGTCGACCAGCCGCAGCGACGCCAGCGGGAACCCGATCGCGTAGAGCCGGGCCAGCAGCGTCACCACCGCCGGCGCGGCCGCGCCCAGCACCACCAGCTCGCCGTCGGCGACCCCACCGTCGAGGGTGCGGTGGCGGGCCCGGACGTGGGCCAACGCGCTGAGCGCCGGCGCCCGCGGGTGTGCCTTGTACGACCGGCCGCGCAGCCGCGCCGCCAGCGCCGCATCGATCGGCCGGATCGCGGCGGCGAAGCCGGTGGCGGTCGGAGGCACCAGCGCGCCCATCGGCGCCGATGCTACTCGATGATCAGCGTGTAGCCGTTGACCGCGCCGCCGTAGCCGATCACCTGCACCGCGCCGCCGGCCGGCACCGCGACCCGCTCCTCGTCGGTGACGCCGTCCGAGGTCGCGACCCGCGCCCCGCTGGCGTCGACCGCGACCAGATCCAGATCGCCGCTGGCGTGGGTGAAGCGGATGCGCGCGGTGCGCGCGGTCGCGACCCGGTACCAGTCGGCGTCGCCGCCGCACAGCCGCAGGTCGGCGGTGGTGCCGACCGCGACGGTGGGCGCCGCGGCCTGGCTGTCGTTGGGCTCGAAGCGATCGGTGCAGCTCGGGGCCGGCGCCTGGCTGCAGTACGCCGGGGCCTGGTTGGCCGCGACCTCGTCGGCCGCGACGTCGCGCTGCGGGCAGCTCTCGTCCTCGCTCCACGCCCGCCAGGTCGCGCCCTGCCCGATCGCGCTGGCGTGGTCCGCCCAGCGCTGGTAGCCGCCGCCCTCGGCGCGGAACACCGTCGGCGCGGCGCAGGTGTGGGCGGCCTCGGCCGCGGCCTGCTCGGCGCGGGCGTAGCTCATGATCACGTCGTACATGCCGGCGGTCGACGAGTTCCAGCAGCAGGTCTTGCTGCGGGTGTAGGTCAGCTCGGCCAGCACGTAGTCGTCGAAGGCGCGGTAGCGGCGATCGATCTCGGCGCGCGACAGCCCCAGCGACCGCTCGCCCAGATCGTAGAGCTGCGCGAACGCCGCCTCGCGCCGCTCGCGGGCCGAGCACGACGCCGGGTAGCCGCGCAGGTGGCGGCGCGCGTCCTCGATCTGCGCCACCAGCTCGGTCTGCTGCTGCTGCGGCGAGACCTGGCCGAGCAGCTGATCGAAGCGCGCCGGCCGCGCCGCGATCGCCGCGTAGTCGGTCGAGTTGATCCAGCTGGCCTCGTCGCCGCGCATCCAGGTGTTGGTCCAGTAGCCGTTGACGTTCTTGGTCACCCGCCAGCGCTTGGCGCCGCCGCCCAGCCGGGCGTAGGCGTCGCCGTCGAGGTTCTCGCCCGGGCCGCCGGCGTAGGCGCTGGTGAAGTAGCCCTTCGACGCGACGCCGCTCTCGCGCTTGCCCTGGCGGCGCGGCATCGAGCCCGAGATCGTCGTCAGGTCGAGGTTGGCCTCGCCCAGCACCGCGACCTCCTTGACCACCAGCGTGTGGCCGATGCCCGAGCGCTGCCAGCGCTCGATCAACATGTCGCCGGGGCGCACGGTGTCGGGGCGCAGGTTGTAGGTGTTGGCGCTGTCGGCCAGGTTCATCGAGCCCAGGTAGTCGAGCGCCATCACCGTGAAGTACGCGGCGCGCTTGTTGAGGTGCAGCTCGTCGAGGTAGGCGCCGAACGCCGCGCCGCCGACCGCCGGCTGCACGTCCTCGCCGCCGGCGATGCGCTTGCCGCGCAGGGTCGCGTCGTGGGGCCACGCCGCCTGGTACTGCGCCGGGGTCAGCGCCGCGTGGTCGGCGTACTTGATCGCGAACTCGGGGCTCGACGCGTAGCGGCCGGCGGCGGTGCGCACGCCGTTGTGGCCGAAGAACACGCGCTGGCCGCGGCTGTCGACGCTCTCGAGGAACAGCGGCAGCTCGTACCAGGCGGCGAAGGTGATGCGCAGGAACAGCGAGGTCTCGGCGCACTCGAGCGACGGCGCGTCGAGGGTCTTGCCCCACGGCGTCGTGAGCCGGATGGTCTGGCCGTAGCCGTCGGCCGACGGGATCCACGCCAGCGACTCGAGCCACTTGCCGTACTTCTGATCCCAGGTCAGCCCCGAGCTGGCCGGCCACGCGACGCCGGCGGCGCGGGCCGCGGCGGTGGTGGTGTCCTCCCACGCGTTGCGCGCGGTCCACACCTGGGTGCGGCGGGTGTCGGTGTTGACCAGCAGGCCGCGCCGGTACTCGCTGTCCTCCTTGCCCGGCGGCGGGGTCGGCGACAGCGGCCCCTCCATGCCCCACTCGGCGTCGAGGTCGGCGGCGGGATCAGGATCGGCGCACGCCGAGGCCAGGGCGATCGAGAGCAGGAGCAGGAGGCGGCGGCGCATGGTCGAACCATCAGCAGAATCCGTGCCGCGCCTCGCGTCCGTGGCTGCGCGCAGTTGGCGTGGCCACCCGGCTGGGCGGCGACTCGAGTGGCCGGGACGGCGGTACCTCGGCCGGCCCGATCGCCGTCGAATCCGCTGTCGCCCTGCGTCAGGTTTGGTACCGTGGACTCATGGGCGAGTTCCATCGTGAAGTCTTGCCACCGCGACCGGCGCCAGGCCTGGGCATGACCGCGCCGTTGATCGTGCTGCTCGCGACCCTGTTCGTCACCATGGCGCTGGCGGCCATGACGCTGGTGCCGCGGCCGCCACCCGCGCCGCGGGTCACGCCGATCCGCCCGGCCGCGGTCGCGCCGACGCCGCGCCGGGCCGCGATCGAGGTCGACCTGACCCGCTGCCGCGCGCCGGTGCACCGGGCCAACCCGGACGGCACCGTCGACGTCACGTTCGAGACGTGTCGCTAGGAGGCCGCGGCACAGGCGGTTCGCGTTTTCGGGTGGGGCGGTTCGCCGTCCCCGAGCTCTAAAGGGTCACGTCTTGAAGATCGACGGGTCGGCGGGGATGCCGCGGCCGTCGAGCTCGGCCCAGAACCGCGGGATCGCGCCGGTGGCGGCGAAGCCCTCGTCGCCGCCGCGGTAGGCGAACAGCGTCTGGGTGTCGAAGCCGACCTCGCGCACGCCGAGCACCTCGTCGATCGCGATCACCCGCAGCGTGCCGTCGGCGAAGCGGCCGACGTGCACCACCAGGTCGCAGGCGCCCGCGATCAGCTCGCGCACCGCGGGCTCGGCGGCGCCGGGCGCGCCGAGCTGGGCCAGCGCCACCCAGCGGGCCAGCGCCGCCTGGGCGCCGTCGCCGGTCAACGACACCAGCGCGCCGTCGACCGCCGCGCCGAACGCGCTGGCCACGTCGAGCGCCTCGGGGCCGCGCAGGTCGGCGACCACCAGGCGATCGGGGCGCAGCCGCAGCGCGCTCGCGACCAGCGCGCCGAGGCCGACCGTCGGCCGGGTCTCGAGCGCCAGCCAGTCCTCGCGGTCGAGCGACAGCTCGGCGACGTCCTCGACGGTGATCACCCGCTCGCCGTCGACCACCGCGCCGACCAGCGCGGCCAAGAGCGAGCCCTTGCCGACGCCGGCCGCGCCGCACACCGCGATGTTGCGGCGCGCCGCGACGCAGGTGGCCAGGAAGTCCGCCATCGGCGACGACAGCGCGTTGGCGCCGACCAGATCGCCGAGCGTGCGCTTGAGCCGCACCGGCTTCTTCAGCACCAGGCACGGGCCGTGGACCGACGCCGGGGCCACCGCCGCGGTCAGCCGGCTGCCGTCGCGCAGCCGCACGTCGACCACCGGGTGATCGTCGTCGACGGTCACGCCCAGCGGCGCGACCAGGCGCTCGACCACGCGGGTCAGGACGTCGTCGCTCGAGAACGCCCGGCCCGAGCCGCGCATCGCGCCGTCCTTGCCGACCAGCACGCGGTCGCGGCGATCGACGCGGATCTCGTCGATCTTGTCGTCGGCCAGCAGATCCTCGAGCGGGCCCAGGCCCAGCGCCTCGTTGATGGTCTCCTTGATCAGGCCGTCGCGATCGACGTACTTGGGCAGCTCGCCCGACTGCTCGAGGCCGCCGACCAGATCGACGATCGCGCGCTCGGTCTTCTGCCACAGCTCCTCGTCGCCGAGGCGCTCGACCGGGATGCGATCGAGGTCGAGCTTGGCCCGCACGCGCTCGAGCATCTGCGCCTGCAGATCGAGCATCTTGATGACCTTGGGGTCGAGCGGCTCGAGCACCACGCCGCGGCGCAGCGGGGCGGCGATCGCGCGGGCGGCGACCTTGCGCGCGCCGGCGCCGACCAGGCGTGGGCGGGCGGCCGGCGCCGGAGCCGGGGCCGGGATGGTCGGGCGCTCGGCGGCCAGCGGCGGCGCCGCGGGCGGCGGCGTCATCGGCGGGACCATCGGCTGGTGCGCCGGCGGGATGGGCGTCGGCAGCGCGGCGGCCGGCGGCGGGGCGGCCGGCGGCGGGGCGGCCATCGGCGGCGGGGCGGCCATCGGCGGCGGGGCGGCCATCGGCGGCGGGGCGGCCATCGGCGGCGGCGCCATCGTCGCCGGCACCGGCGGCGGCGCGCCCATCGCGCCGCCCATCGGCGGGGGCAGCGTGCCGCCCGGGGCCGGGCGCGGCGGCCGCGTGCGCGGCTCGCCCTGGGCGGTCGGCGCGGCCAGCGGGCCGGGCTCGCGCGGCGGCGGCATGCCGCGATCCATCGGCGACGGCGCCGGCGGCATGCCGCGGTCCATCGGCGACGGGGGCATGCCACGGTCCATGGGCGACGGCGCCGGCGGGCGCTCGATCGGCGCCGCGACCGGGCGCTCGGCGGTCGGCCGCGGCGGGCTCTGGTGCGACAGCGCGGCGCGCAACAGCTCGTTGGACGCGCCCCCGCCTGGGGGCTCGCGCGGCGGCGGCTCGCGCGGCGGCGGCATCGGCGCCGGCGGCGGCGGGGTCGGCTGCTGGATGTCGCTGTCGCCGCCTCCCTCGCCCGGGCTCTCCTCGACGCCCATGATGAAGTCGCCGATGTAGATCTTGTCGGCCTCCTTCACCACCAGCGGCGTCGTGATCTTGCGCCCGTTGACGTAGGTGCCGTTGGTGCTCTTGAGGTCGACGATGATGAACTTGCCGTCCTTGAGCAGGACGCGGGCGTGCCGCTTCGACACGTTGCCCTTGGGCAAGACGATGTCGTTGCCCTGCACGCGGCCGATCGTGATCTCGGGCTTGTTGAACACCAGGCGGCGCTGCTCACCGCCTTTTTCCGTCAGGACGATCGCGAACATGGACTCTCCCGAGCGGACGTGGCTGGCGTGGAAAGCGCGCGAAGCCACCCCCGAGCCCGAAAAGCGTACATAGTTTCGCGGCGATCCGTCAAGTTACCGACGGGCGGGAAAGCCCCCCGCGGTCACTCGGAGGTCGAAAGATCCGCTCGATTCCCCACGCTCACAGCCCGGGTGTCGACGTCTCGGTCGACGTGGGCGCCGCGGGCTTGCTCTTTTCCCGAAAGCGGTCGCCCCACAGCGCCCAGACGCCGCCCGCGCCGATGCCCAGGACCGCGATCACGATCACGACGTCGGGCCAGCGGCGGCGCACCATGCAAGCCGCAGTGTACCACGCGGGTCCGGCGAGGCATGATGCGGGGGTGCGCCCCGCCCTGCTCCGTGCCTCGCTCCCCGCGCTCGCCGCGCTCGCGCTGGTGGCCGCGACGCCGCCGGCCCTCGCCGGCAAGCCCAAGCGCTACCACATCGAGTTGATCGAGGTCACCACGACCGCGGGCCTGCCGGCCGAGACCGCCGACGCGCTGCCGGTGTGCACCGCCGAGTGGACCAAGATCCTCGCGGCCCACCCGCAGATGGCGACGCTCGACGGCGCGCCCGACGCCAAGGTCGACGTCAAGAAGTTCAAGAAGTGGCTGGCCAAGAAGAAGATCGCCGGCGCCTACCGCATGAACGTCGAGATCACCTCGTACGAGGAGTCGCTCGACGACAAGGACGCGGCGGTCAACCAGGAGAAGCGCCTGACGGTGCGCCTGGCCCTGCGCACCTTCGGCGAGACCTTCCCCGAGCGGATCATGGGCTTCGCCGCCGAGGGCTCGGCGACGATCAAGGTCGACGTCGGCAAGAAGCTGCGCGCGGCCGACCGCACGTTCGCGATCAAGTCGGCCTGCGAGGGCGCGGTCGGCGACGCGATGGCGGCGTCGCTGACCAAGCTGGCGCTGCCGCCCCCGCCGTCGGCGCCCAAGCCAAAAAAACGGTAGCGGGTCCGGCCGGCGATCCGCGACCCGACTGCCCCGACGCCGTCGCGCCCGGCCCGGCGCCGCCCCACCCCGGCGTGGCGCTGGGCCTGTGGGCGCCGATCGATCGCGCCGCGCTGGCCCGCGCGCTCGACGAGATCGCCGCGCTCGGCGCGACCGACGTCGCGCTGGTGATGGCGTGGCGCCAGCGCGACGTGACCTCGACCGCGGTGGCCGCCGGCGCCGGCAGCGCCACCGACGACGACGTCGCCGCGGCGCTCGACCTGGCCGCCGCGCGCGGGCTGGCAGCGACGCTGTTCCCGATCGTGATCCTCGACGTCGTCGCCCCCGGGCAGTGGCGCGGCACGCTGGCGCCGGCCGACGTCGACGCGTGGTGGCAGAGCTACGAGCGCTACATCACCCACGCCGCCGGGCTGGCCGCCGCCCACGGGGCCGCCGCGCTGGTGGTCGGCTCGGAGCTCGGCTCGACCGAGCACTGGCGCGAGCGCTGGTACCACCTGATCAGCCGGGTCCGCCGCACGTTCAAGGGCCGGCTCCTGTACAGCGCCAACTGGGATCACTGGCAGGAGGTGTCGTTCTGGGATCGCCTCGACGGCCTCGGCGTCACCGGCTACTTCGAGCTGACCCAGCGCGACGACGCCGACGTCGCGACGCTCACCGCCGCGTGGCGCGCCGCCCGCCGCGAGCTGGCCGCCGCCGCCACCGCGCGCAAGCTGCCGCTGTGGCTGACCGAGGTCGGCTACGTGTCGCGCGACGGCGCCACCCGCGCGCCGTGGGACTACCTGCGCGGCACCGCGATCGATCTCGAGGAGCAGCGCCGCGCGTTCGCCGCGCTGGCCGCCGCGTGGGCCGGCGAGCCGGCGCTGGCCGGGCTGTTCGTCTGGGAGTGGAGCGGCGCCGGCGGCGCCGACGACGGCGGCTACACGCCGCGCGGCAAGCCCGCCGCGTGCGAGCTGCGCGCCTGGTTCGCCGCGCGGCCGTAGCGCCCCGCCCTCACACGAAGCGGTTCGAGGGGACCGGCCCGCCGGCCCACCACCGCTCGCGCGGTCCGGGTTCCGGACGTCCCACCGCGGCCGCGAGCGCCACCGCCGCGGCGCGCTCCTCCGCCGGCTCGCGATCGTCGGCCACCAGCATCAGCGCCAGCGCGGCGACGTCGTCGGTGGCCCACGGGCCGAGCGACTGGTGCACGAGCCCGACCAGGTCGGGCGCGATCGGGAAGTCGGCGGTCCAGCAGCCGGCGTGGGCGTAGACCAGCTGGTCGGCCCGGCGCTCGCGCAGGCGCTCGATCGTCGGGCCGTCGAGCGCGTCGAGGCGGTGCGCGACCACCAGCCCCGGCGCCGGCGCGCCGACCATCGGCCACGGCGCGAGCGGCACGCCCAGCCGCGCGGCGGCGGCGGCGGCGACCAGCTCGTGGCCCGGGCCCGGCGGCGCGTAGACGCACGGCGGCCGCCAGCCCCACGCCGCCAGCACCGCCGCGAGGTGGGCCAGGCCGTCGGCGCACAGCGCCGGCGCGTCCTGCAGCCACGCGTACCGACCGCGCATCGGATCGTCGAGGCCGTGGGGCGAGCGGTGCAACAACAGCCCGCCGTGGATCACGTAGTGCCAGCCGCGCAGGTCGCGATCGTCGAGCGGCGTCGTCGGCGTCACGCGATCGGCGCGGGCCACCAGCCGCGCGATCCGCTCGGCCATCACCGCCTGCTCGGGCGTCGGCGCGATCCACGGCCCGCGCGATCGCGCGACGCCGAGGTCGCCGCTCATCGCCGCGTTCCACGCGTACAGGTAGCGGCACAAGAAGCTCTGCGCGATCAGGCCGGGCTCCCGCTCGAGCGCCGCCCGCGCGCCGCCGTGGCGCAGGTCGCGCTCGAGCGCCGCGCACAGCTCGGTCACCACCGCCTCCGAGCCCGGGGCCCGGGCGTGGGCCTGGGCCAGCACGGTCGCCGCGATCGCCGGCTGCCCCGCCTCGATCAGGTGGTAGCCGAGATCGTAGAGGCCGTCGACGTCGTCGGGCTCGACCGACGCGTGCGCCACCCGCGCCGCCAGCTCGCCGTCGCCGAGCGCGACGACGATCCGGGCCAGCACGCCGAGCGCCGCCGCCAGGTCCGCGGGGGACAGCTCGACCGGGTAGCGCAGCGCCCAGCGGAAGCCAGTGAACGCCGCCGCCGGATCGCCCGCCGCCAGCTGCGCCAGCGCGGCGGCCTCGAGCGCCGCGTACTCGTCGGGGCTCATCGCGGCGCCGGGATCAGGCCTCGACCGGCAGGCCGGCGAACGCCAGCGTCGCCGCGCGCAGCGCCGCCCGCACCGCCGGATCCTTGGCCGACGCGCTGGGCGGCGTCGGCACGCCCTCGTTGTAATAGGTGCCGCTCGGCTCGGCGATGGTCTCGGCGGTGGCCAGCTTGACGATCGTCGCGGCCCCCTGGCTGACGCCGGCGCCGCGCATGCCGGCGAAGCCGTCGCGCAGCAGCTTGGTCGAGATCACGCCGGGGTGCAGCGCGTACGCGGCGAGCACCGTGGGATCGTGGGCGGCGGCCAGGTCGAGCGCGTGCATCAGGTTGGCGAGCTTCGACTGCGCGTACGCCGCGTAGCCGGTGTACGCCCCCGCCAGCGACAGATCGTCGAGGTGGATCCGGCCGCGGGTGTGCGCCACCGACGACACCACGATGACCCGCGCCGGCGCCGACGCGAGCAGCCGCTCGTGCAGCAGCTCGGTCAGGAGCACGTGGCCGACGTGGTTCACCGCCAGCGTCGCCTCGAGCCCGTCGGCCACCAGCACCCGCTCGTTGGCGTAGATGCCGGCGTTGCACACCAGCACGTCGAGCCGATCGACCGCGGCCAGCACGTCGGCCGCGCCGCGGCGCACCGTCGAGAACGACCCGAGGTCGAAGGACACGCCGTGGACGTCGGCGCCGGGGACGGCGGCGGTCAGCTCGGCCAGCGCGGCCTCGACCTTGGGGCGGTTGCGGCCGTGGATCACCACCCGCAGCCCGGCCTTGGCCAGGGCCAGCGCGGTCGCCTTGCCGATGCCATCGGTGGAGCCGGTGACGAGCGCGGTGCGCGGAGCAGCCATGGCGGCGTTTGTACCATCGCCGGCCGCGGCGCGGGCGGGGCTCACCGCGGGGCGATCGGCGGCCGCGGGCGCAGCGGCCGCGGCGGCCGCGGCAGCGCCGGCTCGGGCACGCCACGCGCCAGCGCGGCCTCGTCGGCGACCAGCCCGGTCCACGCCTGCACCCGCGCGAGCACCGCCGCGCGATCGCTGGCGGTGAGCTCGCCGACGCCGGCGCCGTGGGGCGCGCCCGGCGCCACCACCCGCAGCACCTCGGGGCGGGCGCCGGGATCGAACATGCCGCCCGACCACGGATCCCACTCGCCGTACAGCAAGACGATGCGCTCGCCCGAGGTCGCCACCCACGCCGCGACGTCGTCCATCGCGGCGCGCTCGTACGGCGGCCGGGTCACGCCCTGCGGGTACGCGCCGTCGTACGCGTCGGCCGGGAACAGCATCAGCCCGGTCAGGTGCTCGTCCATCGTGCCCGGGTAGCCGAGCTCGACCTCGGCCTGGTAGTAGTACGCCTCGAACTCGGCGAGGTTGGCGTCGGCGGAGCTGCCGACCTCCGACACCACCTGCAGGAAGGCGAACAGCTCGTCGTCGGTCGCGGTCACCGCCGGGATGCCGGCGCAGCCGTCGGCGCCGACGTACTGCCAGAACGCCCACTCCAGGCTGATCACCGCCGACTCGACCGCCGCCGGCAGGTCGATCCGGGTGTAGCTGCGCCCCTCCTGGGTCGCCTCGGCGCCGGCCAGCGTCTGCAGCGCGGCGCGCCGGTTGGTCAGCATCTCGACCTGGATCGCGCGCAGGCGCGCCTTGCAGTCGGCCGGGCCGATGCCCTCGAGGTACGGCTCGTAGCGGTAGTCGGGGGCCGCGAACGAGATCGGCGCGACGTAGGCCAGCGTCACGTCGACGTCGTCGGGCCAGAACCGCCGGTGGTAGATCGACGTCATCCCGCCCTTCGACGCGCCGGTCTCGAGGAACGCGCCGGCGTAGAGCCGGTGCATGACGGTGGCGATGACGTGGTGGTCGGCGGCGGCCTGCTCGATCGTCAGCGACGCCCAGTCGGCGATCGCCGCCGGCCGCGAGGTGCGGAAGAACCGGTGCTCGATGACCAGCTGGTTGGCGTGGTAGAGGCGCGTCACCTCCCCCGGGTAGTCGTAGTACCAGTTGCCGTAGCCGGTGTGCAGCAGCACCATCGGCGCGGTCGGATCGCGGTGGATCAGCGTGGCGTACTGCCGGAACGTCCCGCGCTCGGGGTGGGCGTGATCGATCGGCTGGGTGAACCAGATCTCGAAGAAGCGGTAGCCGGCGCGCGACGTGGGCCGCTCGAAGACGTCGGCGATCTCGGGCTGGGCCTGCAGCTGCGCCAGGATGTCGCCGGCGGTCGGGGCGTCGATCGGCGCCGGGCCGTCGTCGCCGCCGCAGGCCGCGCCCAGCGTCAGGGCGGCCAGCACCAGCGCGGTCAGGGAGGTGCGTCGCATGCCCGGCAGCATCGCACGCCCCGACCCGGGGCCAGCCGGCGGTCGCCGGGGCGGTGGCCTGCGTCACGGCCGACGACGGCTTGCGCCGGCGCACGATTCTCGGTACGTGTCCCCCCCATGGCCCTGTCCGTCGGCATCGTCGGCCTGCCCAACGTCGGCAAGAGCACCGTGTTCAACGCCCTCACCGCCGGCAAGGCGGAGGCGGCGAACTATCCGTTCTGCACCATCGATCCCAACGTCGGGATCGTGCCGGTGCCGGACCCCCGGCTGCAGCGGATCCAGAAACACATCCCCTGCCAGAAGATCATCCCCGCGGTGGTCGAGATCGTCGACATCGCCGGCCTCGTCAAGGGTGCCTCCGAGGGCGAGGGCCTGGGCAACAAGTTCCTCGCCAACATCCGCGAGACCAGCGCGATCCTGATGATGGTCCGCTGCTTCGACGATCCCAACGTGATCCACGTGGCCGGCTCGGTCGATCCGATGCGCGACATCGACATCATCGATCTCGAGCTGGTGCTCGCCGACGGCGACACCGTCGACAAGCGGGTCAAGAAGGCCGGCAACCAGTCCAAGAGCGGCAACAAGGACGCCAAGGCGGAGCTGGCGCTGGCCGAGAAGGTCCAGGCCCACCTCGCCGCCGGCAACGCCGCGCGCTCGCTGGCGCTCACCGACGACGAGAAGGCGCAGGTCGCGACCTGGGGCCTGATGACCGCCAAGCCGGTGCTGTACTGCTGCAACGTCGGCGAGGAGGACCTGCCCAACGGCAACGCGTGGAGCGATCAGGTGCGCGCGCGCGCCGAGCGCGAGGGCGCCGGCGTGGTGATCCTGTGCGGGAAGATCGAGGCCGAGCTCGCCGGCATGTCCGACGACGAGAAGACCGAGCTGCTCGGCTCGTACGGCCTCAAGGAGCCGGCGCTGGCCACGCTCGCGCACGAGTGCTACCGCCTGCTCGGCCTGCAGTCTTACTTCACCGCCGGCGAGAAGGAGATCCGCGCCTGGACCATCCGCAAGGGCGCGCTCGCCCCCGAGGCCGCCGGCGTGATCCACACCGACTTCGAGAAGGGCTTCATCCGCGCCAACGTCTACAGCCTGGCCGACCTCGAGCAGCACGGCAGCGAGGTCGCGCTCAAGGGCGTCGGCAAGATGCGCCAGGAAGGCAAGACGTACGTCGTGCAGGACGGCGACATCATGCACTTCCTGTTCAACGTCTAGCCGGCGGTTCGTCGCCGAGCTTCCCCTGGACCGCGCGCCGCGGATCCCGTCCCCGCTCACGGATCGGGGTGCGTATCCGGTCGCCCGGTGTGCCCGATGATCCGCCACGGCGTGCGCTTCAGGATGCGGCCCAGCTCCTTGGCGTCCTCGGGGAACTCGGGGTCGTTGGCCAGCCGCGCCAGGCTGCCCTCGCCGCGGGCCAGGATCGCCAGCAGGCCGCGGGCGTTGGCGACCAGCGCCTGGGCCCGCGCCAGCTGACGATCGGCGTCGGCCAGCACCGCGCGGATGCGCGCCAGCGCGGCCGGCGCGACGCGATCGGCGAGCCCGCGCACGCGCGCCAGCTCGGCGCCCAGCCGATCGGCGGCGACCGTCATCAGCTCGACCTGGGCGCGGACGTGGCCCAGCGTGGCCTCGGCGCGCGCGGCCAGCGCGGCCAGCGCGGCCGGATCGACCCCGGCGGCGTCGAGCTCGTCGCCCAGCGCCTGGGCCTCGGCGATCGTCGCGCGGACGTGGCGGGCCAGCTCGCCGAACGCGCCCGGGGTCGGCTCGGCCGCCTCGAGCGTGGCCGCCAGCTGGAGCAGCGCGGCCTTCACCGCCCGGGCCTCGGGGCCGATCTCGTCGAAGAAGCGCCGCGACACCATCAGGTTGTCCCAGGTGCGCTGCAGCGCGCGATCGATCAGCGGCGGATCGACGCCGCGCACCATCGCGCCGGCGGCGATCGGCGCGGCCGGCGCGGCGCCGGCGGGCGGCGGCCCCAGCTCGAGGTAGCGGCTCGACAGGAAGCCCTTCGACGAGATGAACACCTCGGCGTTGGCGGCCCAGCGCCGGCGGCCGCGCGCGGTGAGGCGCACGCCGACCACCGCCCCGCCGACGCCGACCAGCGGGTGCCCGGGCGGCAGGCCGTCGATCGACACCGGCGTGATGCTCTCGATCCGGCCGATCGGCGAGCCGGCGACGATCACCGGCGCGCCCTCCTTGAGCGCGCCGACGTGGGCGAACGCCACCTCGACCCGATCGCCGCCGCCGAACGACAGCCGCGGCCAGATCGCCAGCACGAACACCACCGCCAGCACCAGGAACGCCAGCACCGCGGTGCCCACCGCCAGCTGCGCGCGCGGCTCGCCCCCGGGGGTCACGTCACTCCTTCCAGAAGAACTTCCACGGGTTGCGCTTGAGGTCGCGCAACAGCTCGCGCACGTCGAGGTAGACGTCGTCCTTGACCAGCAGCGCGCCGGCGGTGCCCTTGCCCTTGCGCAGGTCGGTCACCATGCCGTCGACGTTGTCGATCAGCCCGCCGGCCTTGCCCACCGCGTCGGCCGCCTTGTCGGCGACGCCGATCGCGCGATCGACGCGATCCTCGGTGACGATGCCGGTGACCCGGCGCGCGTCGGTCATCAGCGCCACCGCCTCGGGGGTCACCTTGTCGATCGCCTGGCGCCCGCTCACCAGCAGCGCGTCGGCGTCGTTGACCGTGCGCGCCAGGGCCCGGCCGTCGACCGAGGCGTTGAGCTTGGTCAGGGTCTGGGTGGCCTGATCGGCCAGCCCGGTCGACGACGCGATCAGCTTGCCCAGCTGGGCCTTGTTGTCGCGCAACAGCTCGTCGGCCGACGCCACCGCGCTGGCGCTGTTGCGCAGCAGGTTCTTGATGACGTCCTTGTCCTCGGTCAGCACCTGCGACAGCGAGTCGAGCACGTCGTACAGCCGCGACAGCACCAGGTCGGTGCGCGGCGGGTTGCGGCCCAGCCGCTTGGAGCCCGGCGCCACCGGCGGGTGCTCCCAGTCGCGGCCGGGCACGATCTCGACGTACTGCTCGCCGAGCACGCCGGCGGTGTTGACGAAGAACTCGGCGTCCTGGCGGATGCTGTCCTTGGCGCGATCCTCGACCCACACCGCCACCCGGACGTAGACCCGGCGGTTGGTCTCCGGGTCGAGCTTGCCGCCGAGGAAGCTCACGTCCTCGACCTTGCCGACCTTCATGCCGGCCACCTTCACCGGCGCGCCCGGCTGCAGGTTGCCGCTGTAGTCGTAGTCGACGTAGATCGTGTAGCCCGACGACAGCGACCAGTTGCCCAGCACGAACACGAAGCCGACCAGGACCGCCGCGGCGATCACCAGCATCAGCCCGACCTTCCACTCCAGGCCACGCTCGCGCATCAGGCGTCCGGCGGGGCGTCGACCGGCTCGGCCGCGTCGATCGGCATGGCGTCGATCGGGGGCGCCGCGTCGATCGCCGGCGCGTCGATCGGGGTCGGCGCGTCGATCGGGGTCGGCGCGTCGATCGGGCGGGGCCCATCGGTGGTCGCCGCGTCGACGGCGGCCGCGTCGGTCGGATCAGCGTCGACGTCGGCGGCGTCGAGCTCGCGGGCGTCGACCGAGGTGGTGGCCGCGCACACGTGGGGCGACACGCCGAGGTTGCACACCAACCCGACGTCGCACTCCGACGACGACACGCACTCCTCGCCCGCCTGCTTGAGCGAACCGCCGCCACACCCCACCACCAGCGCGGTCAGGAACAGCAGTCTGGGTAGGCGTGACATGGCTGCGAGCCTACCCTAGATCCGGCCGCGGGGGCCCCACGTCTTGTGGGGGAGGGTCTTTGCGAAAGGCCCTCTCCAGGTCACGCGCGTGCGCTCTCGCGTTTCGGGTGGGGGCCCCACGTCTTGTGGGGGAGGGGCTTTGCGAAAGCCCCTCTCCAGGTTACGGCGCGACGAGGGTCGCGGGCGCGGTCTCGAAGTTCAGCTCGACCGAGATGCCGTCGACGAAGCGCGGCGTGCCGTCGGGCAGCTTGGCCTGCGTGCAGTGCACCACCTCGGCGCCGTTCATCGTGTCGCGGACCTCGGTGCCGTCGCCGTCGACGCACAGGTCGACGACCTTGGTGTCGGGGTTGTTGTCGCTGTCGGTGTCGCAGAAGATCTCGAGGCCGTCGCGGTCGACGTCGATGTCCGGCGTCTTGCAGCCCGGGTGCGCCGAGCCGTTGGGCTGGCTGGGCAGCGCCAGCAGCGTGCCCAGGACGTTGCCGAAGATCGCGTCGAGCAGCGAGTCCTCGGGGGTCAGGCCGATCTGCTCGACGGTCAGGCCGCGGATCGTGTCGGCGGTGACCGCGTCGATGACGCCGCCGAGGTGGCCGTTCTTGAGCGTGACGTGGCCGCCCTCCTCGACCACGTCGGCCTTGATCTGGGTGCCGGTGATCTTGAGGGTCAGGACGATGTCGCTGGTGATCGGCACGCTGACCGCGAACAGCGACGGCCCGGCGGTGAGCTCGAGCTTGCTGCCGTTCATCTTCACCTCGCCCGAGGTGAACTGGATCACCGGCTTGCCGCCCTCGAACGACAGCGGGTCGATCGCGATCGAGTCGGGGGTGCTGTCGAACGGGTAGCAGCTGCCCGGCGGATCGCCAGCGCCACGGTCGGCGACGCCGCTGCAGTCGTTGTCGAAGCCGTCGCCGCAGATCTCGGGCTGGCGGGTGGCCCCCATCAGGCCGCCGACCAGGTTGTTGGTGTCGTCGCAGTCGCCGGTGGCGGGCGACGCGCCGTCGCCGTCGCCATCGACGGCGTTGGCCGACGGGGTCTGGTTGGCGCCGTCGTTCTGCTCGTCGGCGAAGCCGTCGCAGTCGTCGTCCTTGAGGTTGCCCGGGACCTCGACCACGCCGGGGTGGATCCCCATCGCGTGATCGTTGCAGTCGCCGTCGGCCACCGCGGTGTCGTCGCCGTCGCCGTCGCCGTCGGTCGAGTAGTTGCCGAGGTACAGCGCGAACTTGACGCAGGTGTCGACGGCCGCGGTCGCGAAGTCGAACATCTCCATCGGGATGAGGAGCGAGTAGTCGTTGAGCGAGTCCTGGATCGCCGGGTTGGCCAGGGCGCCCACGCCCTGGAGCTTGTTGTCCGGGCGGCCGTCACCGTCGAGGTCGAAGCCGTCGGCCTGGGAGCCGATGGCCAGCTTCGAGAACACCTGGGTGTGCATGCCGGTGAACTGCGCGATCGACTGTCCCTGGCACTCGGGCTTGGGCGGGAACAGCGAGCCAGCGTCGGGTTGTTGCGCGACGTCGTCGCTGCCGCAGGCATAGAGCGGTAGCGCCAAGGCGCACGAAGCCAGGATACGAATACGCATGAATCCTCCTCGGCGCGCAGGATAGGCATCCGGAGCGGTCACGGTCAACCGTCGTCTCGCAGGCTCGTGCGCCGCGCCTCTTCCCCTGCCCCGCCGGCACGACCACAATGCGCGGGTGCCGCGACCGCGCCTCGCGCCGACCGTGATCGCCGGCGCGCTGGGCGTCGCGCCGGCCGTCGCCCACAGCCCGCCGTCGGAGCTCACCACCGACCGCTACCTGAAGGTCACGCCGATGGGCGACCGGGTGCGGCTGGCCTACACGATCGTCTACGGCCAGGTCCAGGGCGCGGCGCTGCGCCGGCAGCTCGACCGCGATCGCGACGGCCGGATCGCCGACGCCGAGGCCGAGGTGCTGGGCGAGCAGCTCGACCGCCAGGTCGCGACCGATCTCCACCTCGCGATCGACGGCCGCGCGCTGCGCTGGGAGTGGAGCCGGGTCGACGTCGGGCTGGGCACCGACGCCGTCGCGGCCGGCGCGCTGTCGGTCGATCTGATCGCGTGGCTGTGCACCGGCGGCGGCGCGACCCACGCGCTGGCGGTGCGCGACGACGTCCGGCTCGAGGCGATGGGCACGAGCGAGCTGACGATCGAGGTCGGCCCCGGCGTCGAGGTCGAGGGCGCCACGCTGGGCGGCGAGCCGATGCCCGACACCGTCGCCACCTGGACCGGCGTCGGCGGCCCGATCGCGACCGGCTTCGAGCTGCGCTACGCGGTCGACGCCAGGGCCGCGCGGCCCAAGGACGGCCGCTGCCACGCCGACGCCGGCGCCGGCCCGCGCCGCTGGTGGCCCTACGCCCTCGCCGCCACCGTCGCCGCCCTCGCCGCCGCCGCCTTTCTCGCCCGCCACCGCCACCGCCGCCGCTGACGCCTGTTGCCGTTCCGCTCAAACCACCGGTGGCTGAGGTCTAGCTGGACCGCGCGAGGAGGCCCATGGGCAAGGCGACGGTGGGGCCCCAACCCCGAGCGTACGTCTGTACGTGAGGGTGTTGGGGGGGACCGGCAACGCCGCCCATGGGCCCCGCAGCCGGTCCGGTCGAGGGACCTTCAGTGCTCGCTCATTGGCGGGCAGGAGCAGATCAGGTTCCGATCGCCGTACGCGTTGTCGATGCGCGCGACCGGCGGCCAGTACTTGTACTCGCGCAGCCACGGCGCGGGGTACGCGGCCTGCTCGCGCGGGTACGGGCGATCCCACTCGGTGGCCGTGACCGCGGCGGCGGTGTGCGGCGCGTGCTTGAGCGGGTTGTTGGCGCGGTCCATCGCGCCGCTCTCGATCGCGGCGATCTCCTTGCGGATGGCGATCATCGCCTCGCAGAAGCGGTCGAGCTCGGCGCGCGGCTCGCTCTCGGTCGGCTCGATCATCAGCGTGCCCGGCACCGGGAACGACATCGTCGGCGCGTGGAAGCCGTAGTCCATCAGCCGCTTGGCGATGTCCTCGGCCTCGATGCCCGCCGACTTCTTGAACGGGCGACAGTCGAGGATGAACTCGTGGGCGACCATGCCCTTGCTGCCCCGGTACAGCACCGGGTAGTGCGCCTCGAGGCGCTTGGCCATGTAGTTGGCGTTGAGGATCGCCACCTGCGTCGCCTTGGTCAGCCCGTCGCCGCCCATCATCGCGATGTACGCGAACGAGATCGGCAGGATGCTGGCCGAGCTGAACGGCGCGGCCGACACCGGGCCGACGGCGCCGGGCGCGACCGGCGACAGCGGGTGGCCGGGCAGGAACGGCGCCAGGTGCGCGGCGACCGCGATCGGCCCCATGCCCGGACCGCCGCCGCCGTGCGGGATGCAGAACGTCTTGTGCAGGTTGAGGTGGCAGACGTCGGCGCCGATGTCGCCCGGGCGGCACAGCCCGACCTGCGCGTTCATGTTGGCGCCGTCCATGTAGACCTGGCCGCCGTGCTCGTGGACGACCGCGCACAGGTCGCGGATGCCCTCCTCGAAGACGCCGTGGGTCGACGGGTACGTGACCATGATCGCGCCGAGGCGATCGCGGTGCGCCGCGGCCTTGGCGCGCAGGTCGGCGAGATCGATCGTGCCGTCGGCGGCGGTCGCGACCGCGACCACCTCGAAGCCGGCCAGCACCGCGCTGGCCGGGTTGGTGCCGTGGGCGCTCATCGGGATCAGGCAGGTCGTGCGGTGGTGATCGCCGCGCGCCTCGTGGTAGCCGCGGATCGCGAGCAGGCCGGCGTACTCGCCCTGGGCGCCGGAGTTGGGCTGCAGCGACACCGCGGCGAAGCCGGTGATCTCGGCCAGCCACGCTTCGAGCTGGGCGAACAGCGCGCGGTAGCCGCCGGTCTGCTCGACCGGCGCGAACGGGTGCAGCCGCCCGAACTCCGGCCAGGTCACCGGGATCATCTCGGTGGTGGCGTTGAGCTTCATCGTGCACGAGCCGAGCGGGATCATCGACGTCGTGAGCGAGAGGTCCTTGCTCTCCAGCCGGTGCAGGTAGCGCAGCAGGTCGTGCTCGCTGGCGTTGCGGTGGAACACCTCGTGGGTGAGGAACGCCGAGCCGCGCGCCAGGCCCGCGGGCAGCGCCGGCGCCTCGGCCGCGGTCAGCTCGGCAAGCGCGAACCGCAGCTCGCCGCCGGCGAAGCACTCGAGCAGCGCGACCACGTCCTCGGCGCTGGTGGTCTCGTCGCACGACACGCCGACGCCGTCGGGGTAGCGGCGCAGGTTGAGGCCACGCTCGACCGCCGCCGCCAGCACCTCGGCCTGGCGGTGCGCGTCGAGATCGACGCGCAGCGTGTCGAAGAAGACGCCGGCGCGGGGCGCCGCGCCCAGCCGGGTCAGGCCGGCGGCGACGACCGAGGTCCAGCCGCGCACCCGGCGGGCGATCGCGGTGAGGCCGGCGGGGCCGTGGTAGACGGCGTACATCGAGGCCACCACCGCCAGCAGCACCTGCGCGGTGCAGATGTTCGAGGTCGCGCGCTCGCGGCGGATGTGCTGCTCGCGGGTCTGCAGCGACAGCCGGTAGGCGGGCCGCCCCTTGGCGTCCTTGCTGACGCCGATGATGCGGCCCGGGAGCAGGCGGCGGAAGTCGTCGGTGGTCGACAGGAACGCGGCGTGGGGGCCGCCGAAGCCCATCGGCACGCCGAACCGCTGGCTCGAGCCGATCGCGATGTCGGCGCCCAGCTCGCCGGGCGGCGTGAGCACGGTCAGCGCGAGCAGGTCGCACGCCACGACGACCTTGACGCCGGCGGCGCGGGCGCCGGCGATCAGCGCGCGATCGTCGTGGATGGCGCCGTCGGTGGTCGGGTACGACAGCAGCACGCCGGCCACGTCGCCGGCGGCGACGGCGGCGGCCAGCCCGGCGCGCTCGACCGCGCGCACCTCGACGCCCAGCGGCCGGGCCCGGGTGGCGACCACCGCGAGGGTCTGCGGGTGCGTGGCGGCGTCGACGACGAACGCCCGGCGCTTGCGGTCGTGGGCCTCGACGCACATGTGCATCGCCTCGGCGGCGGCGGTGGCCTCGTCGAGCAGCGACGCGTTGGCCATCGGCAACCCGGTGAGGTCGGCGATCATCGTCTGGAAGTTGAGCAGCGCCTCGAGGCGGCCCTGCGAGATCTCGGCCTGGTACGGCGTGTAGGCGGTGTACCAGCCGGGGTTCTCGAGGATATTGCGCAGGATCACCGGCGGCGTGATGGTGTCGTAGTAGCCCTGCCCGATGAACGAGCGGAACACCTGGTTGTCGTTGGCCAGCGTGCGCAGCTCCTCGAGCAGCCGGTGCTCGGTGACCGCAGGCCCGAGTTCGAGCGCGCGGCCGAGGCGGATGCTGGCGGGCACGGTGGCGTCGGCGAGCTCGGCGAGCGAGGCCAGGCCCAGGGTCGCCAGCATCGCCGCCTGATCAGCGTCCCGCGGGCCGAGGTGGCGCGGGGCGAAGACGTCGGAGGGAGCCAGCGTGGACGGGACGGTCGAGGTCGGGGTCACGGCGGGCGGAACGTAGCAGGTCTCCCCGACGGCGGACACGCCCGGGCGGGCCTGCGACCGGGCGTCGCGATCGACGCCGCGCGTCGTCGGCCGCGCCCACCCGCGGTGAGTAGGCGGACGCAGGCCGTCCCACGTGGGAGATCCAGGGGCCGTCCCACGTGGGCCGTCCCACGTGGGAGATCCGAGGACCGTCCCCACGTGGGAGATCCAAGGGCCGTCCCCACGTGGGAGATCCAAGGGCCGTCCCACGTGGGGATCCAAGGGCCGTCCCACGTGGGAGATCCAAGGGCCGTCCCACGTGGGAGCTCCAAGGCCGTCCCACGTGGGATCCAAGGGAGGGCCGTCCCACGTGGGAGATCCAGCGCCCGGCCCACGTGGGAGATCCAGCGCCCGTCCCACGTGGGAGCACGCGGGGGAGGAGCCCGGACCTCAACGCAGGAAGGCGAACCAGCGCTCGGGCACGTCGGCCAATGCGAGCGGCTGGCCGCAGGAGCGACAGGTGGCCGGCGGCGCCTCCAGGCGGGTCAGCTGCGCACGATGACGCGCGACGTCGATCAGCACGGACTGCTCATGGCCACAGGCCGCGCAGGCGTAGGGCGCGTGGAACGACCGCACCTCGCCATCACCGCGGACCGCCGGGATGAAGCACATCTGTTCGACCAGCGGCTCGGCGCAGCGCTCGTGCACGACCTTGGCCCCCGCGGCCGTGAGCGCGGCGATGAAGTGCATCCACTCGCGGATGCCGATCGAGTTGATGAACGTGATCTCGCTCGAGTCGATCACCACGGTGCGCGCGGTCCACGTCGGGACGTGCTTGACCAGCGGGGCGGCCTCGTCGAGCCGCCCCTGCAGCACCAGCCGACGCTCGGTCGCGTCCCCGGTCACCGACACGTTCAACGCGATCACCGACCCATGCTCGGGAAAAACCGGCCGCGGGTCAATACGACACGGCCAGGTTGGCGGCCGCGCCGAGCCAGCGGTCGAGCGCGCCGCCGACGTCCTGATCGGGGTCGTTGTCCCGGTTGTTGCTCATCTCGCCCTTGCCCAGGAAGTCGAACCCCATCTGGGTGACCTCGGCGCGCAGGCGCAGCAGCACGCGCGGCGTGATCGCGGCGTCGATGGTGACGTTGCCGGCGACGCCGGTGACCTCGGCGGCGCCGTACTCGGCGACGGTCTGGATGGCGCCGGTCGTCCGGACCAGCATGCCCTGCCCGCCCAGCGCCAGCGCCAGCCGGTCGGTGCCCAGCGGGATGCGCAGCGTCAGCCCCGGCTCGATGGTGCGGTAGTCGACGTCGGGCAAGTCGAGCGGCGGCCGGTCGACCAGCGGCGTGCGATCGACCGTGAAGGCCCGGCGGCTGTAGCCGACGCCGACGATGATCGACGGCAGGTTGGGCCGCGCGCCGAACGCGTAGCGAAACCGCGCGCCGACCTCCAGGTGCGACTGCTCGGTGGTCAGCTTGACGTCGGGGGTCTGATCGCTGCGGGTGGTCAGCAAGAACGCCCGCTCGTACACCGCGTAGACGCCCAGGCCGCCGGCGACGCTGCGCGGCGCACCGATCGCGAACGGGTACAGCTCGACGCCGACCCGGCCGGCCGGCACGAACGCGCCCTTGTAGCCCTTGGGCGCTTGCTCGAAGCCCGCCTGCGACGAGAACGACAGCGTCCGGCTGAGCGCCATCGCCCCGGTCTCGACCACCAGGCCCGGCCGGCGGATCTCACGACCGGCCGCTGGGCGGCGTCGGCGACTGCGGCCGCGGTCGTCGTCGCGGTCGTCGTCGTCGCGGTCGTCGTCGCCGCGGTCGTCGTCATCGCGGTCGTCGTCATCGCGGTCGTCGTCGCGGTCGTCATCGCGGCGCGCGACCCGATCACCGTCACCGTCACCGTCACCGTCATCGTCGTCGCGGTCGGCGTCGCGATCGCGGTCGCTGCGGTCGTCCCGATCGCGGTCGTCGTCCCGGTCGCGCCGATCGCGCAAGACCCGCTCGATCGCGTCCTGGACCTCGCGGGCGACCTCGCGCTTGCCGGCCGGCCCCAGCTTGGGCGCCTTCATCCGCACGAGCACGGTCTTGGCGACCCGGCCGTCGCGGGCCCGCAGCTTGATCTTGAGCAGGTACTCGCCGTCGTCGCGGCGGATCACCGCGTCGACCACCACGTCCGCGTCCAGGCTGCGGGCGACGTCGGCGATGTCGCGCGGGTCCGAGGATCCCAGGCCGCGCTTCTTGGCCTCGCGGGTGTAGTCGTCGCTGTTGCGCAGCTCGTGGCGATCGCCGACGGCGTCGTCGAGCATGCGCTCGAGCTCGCCGCTGTCGTCGCCGCCGACCGACATGACCACGACCACGCCGGCCTGGGCCGCGCCGGCGCCGGCAACCAGCAGCCCGATCGTCGCGAGCATCGTCAAGCGGCGCATCGACCAGACCATGATGCAAGGTGCTTGCCGGCCACCGCAACGTCGAAGTGACGAGAATTGCAGATCGTCAAGCGCCAGCGCGGCGGGACCGCCGACCCCGGAAACGGACAGCGGGCCCTTGC
Organism: Myxococcales bacterium; assembly: GCA_016707895.1. Lineage (GTDB taxonomy): Bacteria > Myxococcota_A > Polyangia > Haliangiales > Haliangiaceae > UBA2376. The sequence continues at coordinate 100,761 of JADJGV010000019.1, forward strand.
GTCCCCAGCGCGGGCGTGGCGACCTTGCCACGCCCATGAGCGATCACATCGACCGGCAGAACCTCCGCGTCACTGGCAAGCACCGCGTGATGGCCGACCCCAGTGTCGGCATCGCCGGCGACGACGACGTCGTCGTGGTGGTGACCCAGGCCTACGGGCCGCGCGGCGACAACCTGGTCGGCGTGTCGGACGTCACGTTCGACGGCTACCCGGCGGTCACGGTCCGCGTCCGCGGCGACGGCCTCGAGGGCGACGTGCACCTGTCGCCGATCCACGGCGACAGCCGCAAGGCCGGCCTCGAGCTGCCGGCCGGCACGGTGTGCGAGCTCGTGTGTCCGGTGTCCGGACAGCCGCTCGACAAGCTCGGCGACGTCGAGGACGGCACCGGCGCGCAGTACTACGCGCTGTACCTGACGCCGGCGCTGTCGCAGGGCTCGATGGTGATGATCTCGAACGTGTGGGGCCACTACCACTCGCGGATCATCGACGACTTCGAGCTGATCTCGGCCTGGGCCGCCAACCACCCCGAGTGACCCACGCGACCGCCGCCGCGGTCGCTCAGACGTACTGCTGGCAGCGGCCGCAGTACGAGCGCTGGTACTGGGCGACGTACTGGGTCGGGATCTGGCAGCGCGGGCACATCGCGCCCGCCGCCGGCGCAGCCGCAGCCGCCGGCTGCGCGCCCGGCGCCTGGCCGTAGCCTGGCTGCGCGCCCGGCGCCTGGCCGTAGCCCGGCTGCCCACCCGGCGCCTGGCCGTAGCCTGGCTGCCCACCCGGCGCCTGGCCGTAGCCTGGCTGCGCGCCGTAGCCCGGTTGCGCGCCATAGCCAGGCTGCCCGCCGTAGCCCGGACCGGGGCCGTAGCCCGGCACGCCATAGGCGGTGGCTGGCGCCCCGCCCTTCAGCGCGACCAGCGGCACCACCAGCGAGCCGATGTAGCCGACCATCGCCAGCATGGCCGAGTAGCCGACCGAGGGCCCGCCGCGGCCGTGGGCCTCGGACAGGATGCGCACGATGTAGAACAACCCGCCGACGATCGCGATGCCGCTCGCGATCACCACCGGCAGCGGCGTCACCCGCTTGCCGGTCAGCGCCATGACGCCGATCAGCCCGCCGGTGATCGCCGCGGCGAGCCCGGCGAAGAACGTCAGGAAGCGCGCGGCGTGGATGTCCTTGTCGCCGCGGGTGTCGGTCTCGAACCACTTGCCCTTGCACTCGCTGTGGCCGTCGTCCTCGTGGCACACGTAGTTGCCCATCAGGCCGATGCCGACCTCGAAGCTCCCGCCACCCGCCTTGAACCAGGTGCGCGTGAAGGTGCCGAACAGCGCCAAGGCAGCGCACACCAGGAGCGCAATGGCGCCACCACGGCTGGGACCCGACACCGGCGAGGACGAGGCAGGAACTGGCTGCATGCGGCAGACAGTACCCGAAGGCCGGAAATGTCGGGAGGTTGGACCTGTCGGAAAGACCCTGTCCCTGTCTCCGTCCCCCTCCCCGTCCCGTCCCCATCAACCCCCGCGATCACGCCTCGGCGGCGGCGGCCTTGGCACCGGCGCGCTTGGGCGCCGGGCCGCTATAGAAGCGCTTCGATACCCACAGGAACACCGGGGGCGCCAGGAAGATCGAGGAGTACGCGCCGGTGATGATGCCGGCGTTCATCGCGAAGGCGAAGTTGCGCACCAGGCCGGTGCCGAACACGTTCATGATCAGCGTCACCGCGAACACCGTGGCCGAGGTCAAGATCGAGCGCACGACGACCTCGTTGAGCGAGATGTCGACGATGCGCTCGAGGCGCTTGTCCTTGAGCTTGACCTGGTTCTCGCGGATGCGGTCGAAGATCACGACGGTGTCGTTGACCGAGAAGCCGATGACCGTCAGCAGCGCGGCCACCGAGGTCAGCGACACGTCGGTCCAGGTCACCGAGAAGACGCCGATGACCATGATCGCGTCGTGCATCGTCGCCAGGATCGCCCCGGGCGCGTAGCGCACGTCGAAGCGCACCGCCAGGTACAGCGTGATGAGCAGCATCGCGTAGAACAGCGCCTTGATGCCCTCGTTGCGCAGCTCGGCGCCGGCCTTGGCGCTCACCTGCGAGGTCGCCTCGGTGACCACGTCGACCTCCGGCAGCGCCTTCTCGAGCACGAGCTCGTACTGGCGATCGAGGCCGAACATCGCGAAGGTCTGCTTGTACTCGCCCGTGCCCTCGTCCGGGACGCTGTACAGCGCGGCGCTGGCGCCCCACGGCTTGATCTCGAGCCCGCTGGCCTTGAACACCTCGCCGGCCTCGGCGTCGGTGATGTGCGCCTTCGAGCGCACGAACAGGCGGTCACCGGACCACTGCATCGAGTCGATGCCGCGATCCGCGAACTTGGCGGCGAAGGCGTCGCCGGCGGCCTTCTGCTGGGCCGGCGTCATCGCGCCGAACCGCGGGGTGCGGACCATCGCGCCACGCACGGTGACCTCCTTGTCCCCCACCTCCTCGGTCCAGGTCATCTCCGAGACGTCGAAGCCCTCGGCCCCCGCCTCGCCCAGCGCCCCGCGGACCTTGCCGGCGTCGGCGTAGACGTAGGAGTCCGGCTTCGCGCGGTCCTTGAACTTGTAGATGATCTCGGTGCCGCCCTTGAAGTCGATCGTCCAGTTCAGGTAGCTGCCGCGCACCGCCTTGTTCACGAACAAGGACGCGATGCTGATGGTGATCAACAGGCCCGACATCGCGATCCAGAGCCGGAACTTCGACACGAAGGCGAAGTCGGTCCCGGGCTTGACGAGGTAGCGGAAGTTGTGGTCGGAGGCCGCCATTGGGTGGGTCCTTGTGCCAGGCGAGGCGCGGAAGCGAGAACGCAGAGAGAACGAGGGGGACGGTGGCTCAGATCGAGATCGTCGCCAGCTCGCCCTTCTTGTTCGAGATGTACCAATCGAACATCAGGCGGGTGACCCACACGTTGACGAACAGCGTGGTGGCGATGCCGATGAGCAGCAGCACCGCGAAGCCGTGGATCGGCCCGCTGCCGTACTGCAAGAGCACCCAGCCGGCGGCGGCGGTCGTGAGCTGACCGTCGAGGATCGACGAGAACGCCCGCGAGAAGCCGATGTCGACCGCGCCCTTGACCGACTTGCCCAGCAGCAGCTCGTCGCGGATGCGCTCGTAGATGAGGATGTTGCCGTCGACGCCGAACCCGATCGTCAGCACCAGCGCGGCGATGCCGGGCAGCGACAGGTTGGCGCCGAACATCGCCATGACCATCAGCTGCAGGAGGATGTTGATCGCGGTGCCGGCCATCGCGATGACCCCGGCGCCCCGGTAGATGAAGCCCATGATGGCCATCACCAGGATCCCGCCGAGCCCGAAGGCGAGCTGGGCCTTGCCGACCGCGTCGCGGCCCAGCGTCGGCCCGAGCAGCGACACCTTCTTCTCGACCAGCGGCGCGGGCAGCGAGCCGGTCTTGAGCACGTTGACCAGGCCGGTCGCCTCGGTCTCCTGCTGCTCGGGGTTGGCGCCGCCGACCGTGATGGTCGAGCGCCCCTGGCGGATGGCGCCCTGGATCACCGGCGCCGAGCTGATCTTGTCGTCGAGGATGATCGCCATCTTCTTGCCGACGTTGGCCGCGGTCAGGTCGCCGAACAGGCGGCCGCCGTAGCGGTTGAAGTCGACCACCACCTCGGGGCGACCGGTGGTCTGGTCCCAGGTGGCCATGGCGTTGGACACCGCGCTGCCGGTGAGCCGCACGGCGCGCTCGAGGTAGTAGGTGCGCCAGAACGGGCGGGTCTCCCCGCTCTCGCTGCCCTGCTGCGGCTCGGTGTACTCGAAGGCGAACTGGTAGTCGTCGCCGGCCTTCATGCTCGGATCCTCGGCCGCGAGCTTGGCGAGGTAGCGCTCGAGGATGCGCCGACCGCTGACGTTGCAGGTGATCTTGTTGTTGACGACCTTGGTCTTGTCGTAACAGTTCATCGCCCGCGCTTCCTCGACGCTCAGCACCTCGTCGCGATCCGAGGCGATCAGGAAGTAGTCGAGGAACTCGTCGCCGCTCTTGTCGGCGGTCCAGCTGTCGGCGTAGGCCTTGATGCCCTGATCGATCGCCTCGGGGTCCTTGGGCGAGTCCGCCGGCCCGACCTTGCGGAAGATCGCGCGCATGACGTCGTTGTTGTTGGCGACGATCTTGAACTCGAGCTTGGCGGTGCGGGCGATCAGCTCCTTGATGCGGTTGGTCGACTCCTCGGCGAGCCCGGGCAGCTCGACGATGATCTGGTCGTCCTTGCGGATCACCGTGCGCTCGGCGACGCCGTCCTCGTCGACGCGCTCGCGCACCGTCTTGACCGCCTGCTCGAGCGCGCCGCGGCGCACCGAGTCGGCGTAGGACGAGGCGATGCGCATGCACAGCGTCGTCGCCGCGTCCTCGCTGCACGGGCGGGCCTGCAGGATCCCGGCGTAGTCCGAGCCGATCAGCTTCTCGACGTCGGCCTTCTTGGCCGGATCGGTGAGCTTGACGTTCAGCGCGCCGGGCGCCACCGACGGGGTCGAGATCGCTGCGGCGACCTGCTTCTCGCCCAGCTTGATCTCGAGGTCGCGCTTGATCTCGGAGGCCTTGTCGTCGACGGCGACGTCGAGGTCGATGCTGTAGACGAACTGCGCGCCGCCCTTCAGGTCGAGCCCGAGGTTGATCTTCTTCTCGAAGTAGTACCAGGACGGCAGCGCGTCACCGACGAACGTCGGCAGGAGGTACAGCACGCTGAACACCATGATGGTGACGAACGCGAGCGTGCGGTTGCGAAGCGACGGATTCATAGGAGCGACCTCGAAGACCTGTCCACCGGGCGCGCGCGCCCGGACCGAAGCGAAGCGAGAACTCAGGCAGCCTTGGACTCGCCCTTGTCCTTGTCGTCCTTGTCGCCCTTGTCCTTGTCATCGGACTTGGCCGACCAGGTGTTCTCGATGTACGCGCGCGGCACCCGCACGCGGACCTTCTCCTGGATCTCGAGGACGACGATCTCGCCCGGCTGCACGCCGGTGATCGTGCCGATGATGCCGCCGCGCGTGATCACCACCGCGCCCTTGCCGAGCTTGTTGAGCATCTCCTGATGCTCCTTCTGCTTCTTGGCCTGCGGGCGGATGATCAGGAGCCAGAAGACTCCGAAGATCAGCAGCATCATGATGGGCATCTGCATCGCGGCCATGGCGGCTCCTTCAAGTTCCCGAAAAAGTTGTGGGTGAGTAGCACCCGCGCCGTCGGGGGTCAAGACATACGGCCGATGGCGACAAGACGCCAGCCCGACGTTCGGCTAGGCGCCCGCCGATCGGACGCAAGTGATTGCACGGAAACAGTGTTCGCCCCCACCGAATTGCCAAGATTCGGGAAGCGGGGACCCGATCCGGGCCCCCAGGCGACCGACCGGGATCTATGCCGGCCGCCCCTCCGCCAAGATCCGCTCGCGCAGGCGCCGCATGTGCCGCGCGTAGAACGTCAGGTTGTGCAGCGTGGCCAGCCGCGCGGCCAGGATCTCCTTGGCCACGTGCAGGTGCCGCAGGTACGCCTTCGAGTGCCGGGTGCAGGTCGTGCACGGGCACTCGGGATCGAGCGGGCCGAAGTCGGTCCGGTGCTTGGCGTTGGTGATGACGACCCGGCCCTCGGAGGTGAACAGGTTGCCGTTGCGGGCGTTGCGGGTCGGCATGACGCAGTCGAACATGTCGACGCCGGCCATGACGCCGTGCGCGAGGTCAGCCGGCGTGCCGACGCCCATCAGGTAGCGCGGGCGATCGGCGGGCAGCGTGTGGGCGAAGCCGTCGAGCACCCGGTACATGTCGGCGATGGGCTCGCCGACCGACAGCCCGCCGATGGCGTGGCCGTCGAAGCCGATCGGCACGATCGCCTCGGCGTGGCGGGCCCGGCGCTCGAGATCGACGCCGCCCTGGACGATGCCGAACAGCGCCTGCCCCGGCGGGCGCGCGACCGCGGCCGAGCGCGCGGCCCAGGCGGTGGTGCGGGCCAGCGCCTGCTCCTGCACCGGCGGCGCGGCGTCGCCGGGCGGGCACTGATCGAACGCCATCGCGATGTCCGAGCCGAGCACGCCCTGGATGTGCAGCGACACCTCGGGCGTGAGCCGGTGGCGGCTGCCGTCGATGTGGCTCTGGAAGGTGACGCCGTCGTCGTCGATCTTGTTGATGCCGGCCAGCGAGAACACCTGGAAGCCACCGGAGTCGGTGAGGATCGGCCGATCCCAGCCGGCGAACCGGTGCAGGCCGCCGGCGGCGCCGATGATCTCGAGGCCGGGCCGCAGGTACAGGTGGTAGGTGTTGCCCAGGATGATGCGGGCGTCGAGGGGCGCGGCCTCGAGCTCGCCCGGGGTCATGGCCTTGACCGTGCCCTGGGTGCCGACCGGCATGAACACCGGCAGCGGGATCGAGCCGCGCGGCGTGTGCAGCCAGCCGGCGCGGGCGTTGCCGAGCACCCGCTCGATCTCGAGGGTGAAGCCGGCGGTGGGCAGATCGACTCTCATGGGGCCTCGCGGCGGACCAGCATGGCGTCGCCGTAGCTGAAGAAGCGGTAGCCGGCGGCGACCGCGTGGCGGTACGCGGCCATGACCCGGTCGTAGCCGGCGAACGCCGCCACCAGCATCAGCAGCGTCGACTCGGGCAGGTGGAAGTTGGTGACCAGCGCGTCGACGATCTGGAAGCGGTAGCCGACGCCGGGCCGGATGAACAGCGACGTGGCGCCGGGGCCGACCGCGACCTGGCGCGGGCCGGTGGCGGCGCTCTCGAGGGTGCGCACGACGGTGGTGCCGATCGCGACCACCGGGCGGCCGCTGGCGATCAGCGCCGCGGTGGCGGCGGGGACGTCGTAGCGCTCGACGTGCATCGCGTGGGCGGCGAGCTCGTCGACGCGGATCGGCGCGAAGGTGCCGAGCCCGACGTGCAGCGTGACGGTGGCGATGGTGCCGCCGCGGGCGGCGATGGCGTCGAGCACGGCCCGGGTCAGGTGCAGGCCGGCGGTGGGGGCGGCGACCGCGCCCGGCGCGCGGGCGTAGACGGTCTGGTAGCGCTCGGCGTCGACGGCGTCGGGGCCGGCGGCGCGCTCGATGTACGGCGGCAGCGGCAGCTCGCCGATGCGGTCGAGCAGCGCGTAGACCTCGGCCGCCGAGCCGGCCGGCACCGCGATCGTGAGCGCCCCGCCCTCGCCGCGCTCGGACGCGACCCGCAGCGCGACCGCGGGATCGCGGTCGGCGGTGATCGGATCGCCGGGGTGGAGCTTGCCGCCGGCGCGCACCAGGCAGCGCCAGCCGACGTGGCCGGGCGGCACCGCGGCGTCGGCGGCGGCCGGCTCGACGAACAGCACCTCGGCGGCGCCGCCCGACGGTCGGCGGCCGTGGACCCGGGCCGGGACGACGCGGGCGTCGTTGACGATCACCACCGGCTCGGGCGGCAGGTGATCGATCAGCGCCGGGAACCGCGCGTCGATCAGCGGATCGCCCACCACCAGCAGCCGCGAGCCGTCGCGGGTCGGCGCCGGCGCCTGCGCGATCTGCCCGGGCGGCAGCTCGAACGCGAAGTCGGCCTTGGTGTGCATGGAGCCGGTTTGGGTAGAACAACTCCTGCTCCGCCGCAAGCGCCGCGGTAGGCTGCGCGCATGCGATCGATGGTCGTCCTCGGGATCGCGGCCCTGCCCGCGCTGGCCCACGCCGATCCGTCGGCCACGCTGACGGCCGACGTCGACGGCGACGGCGCCGCCGACACGCTGCGCCTCGAGCCGCCCGGCCAGCTGACGATCGAGTTGGCCAAGGGCGGCGGCCAGCTGGTGCCGTTCGCGGCGTCGGGCGAGCTGACCGAGGCACGGCTGGCGGCCGGCGGCCCGCCGAGCGCGCGGGTGGTGGTGGCGACGGCGCGGATCGGCCGGCGCTGGGAGGCGGTGGCGCTGGGCGCGACCCGCCCGGGCGCGGCGCTGGCCGAGCTGTGGCGCGGGCCGGTCGGGCCGACCGACGACGACGAGTACGAGCAGTGGCTCGACGCCGACGCCGGCGGGCTGGTGCGCTACCAGGCCCGCGCCGATCAGCGGCGCTGCGACGGCGCGGCGATCGCGCTGTTCCGCGAGCGCTGGGACGCCAAGGCCAAGGCGTTCGTGCCGGCGGGCGCGGCGACGGTGGCGCCGCCGGCGGGCGCCGCGGCGGTGCGCGCCGTGCCGACCGGGCCCGGGCTGCCGGCCGGCTGGTACCGCGCGGCGACGGCGTCGGCGGCGGCCGGCGCCACCGACGCCGGCATGCTGACCGCGCCACGGGCGCTGGGCGACGGCGATCCGGCGACCGCGTGGCGGAGCCCAGCCGGCGACGACGGCGTGGGCACGGTGTGGGGCTTCCGCGCGACGGTGAGCGGCGGCAAGGCCGCGGCGATCCGCGTGGTGCCCAGCGGCGACGGCGACCCGCAGGCGGCGCGGCCGGCCCGGCTGATCGTGCTGGCGGCGACCGGCGCGGCGACGATCGACCTGCCCGATCCGATCGCCACCCGCGCGCCGCGCGGCCAGGCGTACACCGCGCAGCTTCCGACGCCGCTCGACGGCTGCGTGTCGATCGTGCTGGCCGACGTGTACCGCGGCCGCGGGCGCGGCGCGGCCACCGCGATCGCCGAGCTGGCGGTGATCGCCGACGTCGAGCAGACGCCCGAGGGCGCGGGGCCGATCTTGACCGCGCAGGTGGCGGCCGGCGGGCTGGCCGGCGAGTCGGCGGCGCGGATGCTGGTGGCGCAGGGCGCGCCGGCGGTGGTGGCGATCCGCGCGGCGCTGGTCGGCGCGACCGGCGACGCGCGGCGGCGGCTGTGGCTGGCGCTGATCCAGATCCGCGATCCCGGCGTGGCCGGGCCGCTGGCCGAGGCGCTGACCGCCGGCGAGGTGCCCGAGGACCGCGCGGGGGCGGCGGCGGCGACGCTGGCGGCGATCGGCGGCGACGGCCAGCGGGTGCTGGTCGAGCTGATCGGCGGCCGCGCGCCATCGGCCGTGCAGCAAGCGGCGGTCGACGCGCTGGCGGCGGTCGACCTGCCGGCGCTGGCGGCCCGCGCCGGCCACGGCGACGCCGCGACCCGGGCCCGGCTGGCGCGCGCGGTGGCCACGCTGCCGATGGCGACGCTGATCGGCCTGGCCCGCGCCGCGCCCGACGACGCGGCCGCCGCGGACCTGTGGCGCGCGCTCGGGCTGGCGGCGGCCGACGCCGCGCCCGCGGATCGCGCGGCCGCGATCGCCGAGTTGCTGGCGGCGCTGGCCAACGCCGGCAAGAGCTACGCGCTGCGCTACCGGCTGCTGGGCGCGCTGGCGCCGATCGCCGACGGCGCGGCGCTGGCCACGGTGACCGCGGCGATCGCGCGCTTGCCCGACGCGCCGGCCGGCCACGCGCTGGCGCGGGTGGCGGCCCGCGGGCTGGCCGCGAACCCGGCGGCGGCCGACGCGCTGGTGGCGCTGGTGGCGGCGCGCGATCCTGGCACGCGGCTCGAGGCGGTGCGCGGGCTGACCGCCGCGGCGAGCGACCCGCGCGGCGACGACGCGATCGCGGCGGTGCTGGCCGGCGACGACTGGCCGGCGCTGCGGCAGGCGGCGGCGGCCGGGCTGGGCCAGCGCTGCGCGCGACCGGCGCCGGCGGCGGCGCTGATCGCGGCGGTCGACGCCGACGCCCACGTGCCGGTGCGGGTCGAGGCGGTGGCGGCGCTGGGCCAGTGCCCGAGCCGCGCCGTCGACGCGCGGCTGCTGGCGTGGGTCGACGACGGCGCGCAGCCGGTGCCGGTGCGCGACCGCGCGCTGGCCGCGTACGGCGAGCGGCCCGGCGCCGAGGTCGCGGTGCTGGCGCGGTTCGCGGCGTGGCGCGGCCAGGCGTTCTCCGACGACGTCGCGCTGCGGCTGGCGATCCGCGCGGCGACGGTGCTGGGCGCGCGCGGCGCGGCGATGGCCGGCCCCGAGCTCCTGGCCGCGGCGCGCGACACCGCGTTCCCCGAGCTGGCGGCGGCGGCGGTGCGCGCGCTGGGCGCGCTGGGGCCGGCCTGCCCCGCCGAGGCCGCCGCGGTGCTGCGCGGCCTGGTCGGCGCCGACGATCAGATGCTGGCGCTGGCCGCCCGGGCGGCGATCACGCAGTGCCGGCCAGCTTCGCCAGCGCGTCCTTGAGCCGCTGGTCCGCCGGGTCCATCTCGAGCCCGCGCTGGAACATGCCCTTGGCCTTGGGCCCCTCGCCCAGCTCGACGTGGATCACGCCGAGCGCGTAGTACACGTCGGCCTTGGTCACGCCGGCGTCGGCGTCGAGGTTCTGCAGCACCAGCGAGCGATACACGCGGCGCGCCTTCTCCCAGTCGCGCTGTGCCATCGCCAGCCGCCCCAGGCCGGCCATCGTCGGCACGTCGGTCGGGTTGACCCGGAACGCCTCCTCGTAGGCCGCGACCGCGCCGGCGGCGTCGCCGCGCGCCTCGAGGATGCCGCCCTGCCGCTGCCGGTAGCGCGCGACGTCCTTCATCCGCCGCGCCGCCTTGGCGTCCTCGGCGAGCTTGTCGTAGATCGGCGCCGCGCGATCGAGTTGGCCGGCCGAGAAGTACAGATCGGCCAGCGGCGTCAGCACCCGCACGTCGCCGGGCGCCAGCGCCGCCGCCCGCTCGAGCACCGGCAGCGCCGCCGCCGGCGTGCCCCGCTGCCGCTCGGCCGCGGCGTACTCCAGCGCCAGCGGCAGCACGTCGCCGCCGTCGGCCTCGACGATCGCCACCCGCTTGGCCAGCATGTCGGCCACCGTGGCCCAGTTGCCGTCGGCGCGGGCCAGCCGCTCCAGCGCCGCGATGGCCGGCGCGTGGCGGGCGTCGTGGGTCAACGCCTGGCGGTAGTGCGACGCCGCAGTCGCGCGATCGTTCTCGGCCTTGTCGGCGACCTCGCCGAGGCGGAAGAACAGGTCGGCGGCGTCGGTGCCCTTGGGCCCCAGCGCCAGCGCCTTGCTCAGCACCTCGCCGCACTTGCCCCAGTCGGCGGCGCGCTCGTAGATGCGCGCCAGCCGGGTCAGCGCCGGCACCGAGCCGGCCTCGCGCCGCAGGATCTTCTCGAGGATCTCGGCGGCGGCGTCGGGGGTGTCGAGCGGGCCCTCCCAGATGTCGGCGGCCCGGGCCAGCGCGGCGATCTCGGCGTCGTTGTCGCCCAGCGTGCCGTGCAACTCGGCGCGGCGATCGAGCAGCTCGACCAGATCGTGCCAGCGCTCGGCCTTGGCCAGCAGCCGCTCGAGCTCGCCGTAGGCGGCCAGCTGCGCGTTGTCGACGTCGAGCGCCGCGTACCAGTGGCCGATCGCGTCGTCGAGGGCGCCGCGCTCGCGCTCGGCCAGCCGCGCCATCTTGGCCAGCACGGCGGTCTTGTCGCTCATCGTGCGGGCCAGCTCGAGCCGGCGGGTCAGCACGTCCTGCACCGCCATCCAGTCCTTGGCCGCGGTGTGCAGCTCCTCGAGCGCGCCCAGCGCGTGGAGATCGTCGGGATCGAGATCCAGCACGGCCTGCCAGGCGACGCCGGCCGCGGCCAGGTCGCCCAGCCCGCGCTCGAGCTCGGCGATCCGCACCCGCAGCTTCTTCTCCTCGGCGGCGTCGGCGGCGATCCGCGCGGCGCGCCCCAGCGTCGCGATCAGGTTGCGGTGATCAGCCTGGCGCTCGTAGATCGCCGCCAGCCGCGCCAGCGGCGCGCGATCGTCGTCGGCGATGTCGATCACCGCCTCCCACGCGGCGATCGCCCCGGCGTCGTCGCCGGCGCGCTCGCGCAGGCCCGCGACCTCGGTCCACAGCGCCTGCTTGCTGGGCGGATCGAAGGCCAGCTGGGCCCGGCGGGTCAGCACCGCCGCCAGCCCGGCGCTGTCGCCGCGCGAGCGGTGGATGCGCTCGAGGCCCTCGAGCGCCGGGCCGTGCTCGTCGTCGCCCGCCAGCGCGTGCTCGAAGCTGGCGCGGGCCAGGTCGGCGTCGCCGATGCGATCGAGCTGGATCGTGCCGACGTACATCCACAGCGGCACCGCGCCCTCGGCCAGCGTGCCGGCCACGCCGGCCACCCGGGCCGCGGCCTCGCTCCACCGGCCCTGCGCCGCCGCCAGCCGATCGACCTCCGCCAGCGCCTCGGTCGACATCGGGTCCTCGGCCAGCCAGCCGCCGGCGGCGTCGAGCGCGCGCACGCCGTCGCCCAGCCGGGTCTCGGCCAGGCCGGCGATGCGCTGGTAGATCGCCGCGCGCTCGTGGTGGTCGTCCGTGACCGCCAGCTTGGCCGCCAGCAGATCGGCGAGCCGCGCCCAGTCGCTCTCCTGCTCGTAGAGCGGCTCGAGCGTGTCGATGATCACGCCGCGCTGATCGTCGGCGGTCGCCAGCAGCCGCTCGAGCGACGCCCGGGCCGCGCCGTGGCGCGGGGCCCGCTCGATCACGCTGCGGTAGGCGTCGACCGCGCCGGCCACGTCGCGCAGCTGGCTCTCGCGCACGTCGCCCAGCCGGAACAAGAAGTCGGCGCCGGTGGCGTCGCTCTCCGAGACCTCGGCCTCGCGCGCCAGCACGTCGGCCAGCTCGCCCCAGCGGCCGAGCCGCCACAGCACGCGGTCGAGCGCGGCCAGCGCCGGCGGCTCGTCGACGTTGGTCGACGCCGCGCGCCGGAAGGTGGTCGCGGCGCGGGCCAGGTCGGCCAGCGCCTCCTCGTAGATGCGCCCCAGCCGCATCGCGTAGCCGTGCTCGAGCTCGGCGTCCAGGCCGCCGCGGGTCAGCTGCCCCTCGAGCAGCGCCGCCAGCTCGGCCCACGCGCCGCGCACCTGGGCCAGCCGCTCGAGCGGGCCCAACAGGCCGACGTCGGTGGGATCCTCGTTGAGCGCGCGGGCCCAGACCTGCGACGCGGCGCGCAGGTCGCTGCGCAGCGTCTCGTGCAGATCGGCCAGCGCCGCCCACTGGTTGCGGCGGGCCTCGCGATCGCCGGGCAGCTCGAGCCGCCGCTCGGCGACCCGCACCAGCCCGTCGGCGTCGCCGGCGGCGCGCAGGTGGCGCTCGAGCAGCGCGGCGGCGGCCTCGGCGTGATCGTCCTTGGCCAGCAGCGCCTCGAGCGCGGCCTTGGCCCCGGCGTGGCTGGGCAGGATCTGCAGCACCGCGCCGTAGCGGCCGAGCGCCGCCTCGGGCTCGCCCAGCTCGCGCTCGCACAGCTGCGCCGCGCGGAACGCCAGCTCGGCCCGGGCCGCGGCCTCGGGGGCCAGCAGCGCGCGGCGATCGAGCACGTCGAGCTGCTCGGGCCACATCCGGTTGGCGGCGTAGAGCCGATCGAGCTCGGCCAGCCCGGTGGCGTCGCCGGCGTCGGCCGCCAGCACCGCCTCGAGGTTGGCGATCGCCTGGTACGGGTCGGCGAGATCGCGCTCGTAGACCGCGGCCAGATCCAGCCGCAGCTGCCGCGCGGCCGCGGCGTCGTCGGTCAGCGCCAGCCGCTGCTCGACCACGCCGACCAGCTCGCGGGCGTCGCCGCTGGCGCGGTACAGCCGCTCCAGCGCGGTCAGCGCCGGCACGTCGTCGGGCGAGGTCGCCAGCACCTCGCGGTAGGCGATGATCGCCTGCGGCGCGCGCTCGAGCACGTGGTCGTACAGCGACGCCACCCGGTGCAGCAGCGTCAGCCGCACGGTGGCGTCGTCGGCCAGCTCGGCCCGGCGCGCCACCACCACCACCAGCTCGTCGGCGCGGGCCTCGACCGCCAGCAGGCGATCGAGCGCCGACAGCGCGGTGGGATCGTCGGTCGCGACCTCGAGCACCTGCCGCCACGCGGCGATCGCGGCGCCGTGATCGCCGCGCTGGGTCTCGTGGAGGTCGGCCAGGCGGGCCAGCGCCAGGTGCTGGGTCGCCGGGTCCATCGTCGCCGCGGCGCCGGCGGCCAGCGTCTCGCACAGCGCGTCCCACGCGCCCATCCGCGCGCCCAGCGCGGTGAGCTGATCGAAGACGTCGTGGCGGGTCGGCTCGATCCGCCACGCCCGGGCCAGCGCCGCCAGCGCGACGCCGAGGTCGCCGCCGCGGCTCTCGTGGATCGCCGCGATCTCCATCAGCGTCGCGACCTGGTCGCTGGGATCGGACTGGAACGCCAGCTTGGCGTCGAGGACGACCACCAGCTTCTGCCACCAGTTGCGGTGGCGGTAGATCGGCTCGAGCATGCCCAGCGTGCGCTCGCGGCCGGCCTCGCCCACCGCCAGCCGCTCGAGCGCCGGCAGCGCGCGCTCCGGCGACTCGGTGGTCAGGATCTCCTCGTACTGATCGAGCGCCCCGTCGAGGTCGCGGGTGTGCTGCTCGAGCACCTCGGCCAGCGCGAGCCGCCAGGTGATCTCGTCGGGCTCGCTGGTCGCGCGCTCGATCCGATCGCCGAGCAGGTCGGCCAGGTCGTGCCAGCGGCCCAGCGCCCGGTACAGCCGATCGAGCGCGTCGGCCGCGCGCTGGTAGTCCAGCCGCGCCGCCAGCCCGTCGGACAGCTCGATCACCGCGCGCCACGCGTCGACCGCGGCCGGCGGATCGCCGAGGCGCTCCTCGACCACCGCCGCCTTGCGCGCGTACAGATCGCGGCGCAGGCCGTCGTCGTTGGCCACCGCGATGACGTCGTCGTAGATCGCGACCAGCGTCGCCCACTGCTGGTGGCGGCCGAGCAGCGCCTCGGCCCGCGACAGCAGCGGCAGCCGATCGTCGTCGTCGGACGGCGGGGTGGCGGCCAGCGCGCGGCGGTAGGCCGCGCCGCCCGGCCCGGGGGCGTCGAGCCGGCGGTCGTAGATCGTCGCGGCGGCGATCGCCAGCTCGCGCAGGTGGGGCGCGTCGCCGGAGTCGTCGTCGAGCACGCGCTGGTACGTCGCGGCCAGGCCGGCCCAGTCGCCGCCCACCGACGCCAGCCGGTGCAGCTGATCGCGGACGTGGGGGTCGGTGGGGTCCTCGGCCAGCTGCCGCGCGTACCACCGGAACGCGCCCTCGAGATCCTCGAGCTGCTCCTCGTACAGCCGCGCGATGCGGCGGATCAGATCGACGCGGGCGTCGGGCTCGCTCTGGCCATCGAGCTGCACCTCGTACAGCCGGGCCAGCGCGGTCCAGTCGTGGCGCGCGATGTACACCGGCTCGAGCACCTCGGCGGCGGCGGCGCGGCCGTCGGCGTTGCCCAGCAGGCGCTCGAGCGCGGCGATCGCGCCGGCGTGGCCGGGATCGCCGCCCAGCGCCGCGGCGTAGCTCTCGATCGCGGTGGTGACGTCGCCCAGCTCGTGCTCGTGCAGCCCGCCCAGCTTGACCCGCAGCGCGATGGCCTCGTCGAGCGTCTCGACGAAGCCCAGCCGCCGCTCGTACAGATCGACCAGGTCGCGCCAGCGCCGCTCGCGGCGGTACATCGCGTCGAGCGCGGGCACCGCCTCGGGGTGGCCGGGGTGGGCCTCGAGCACCTGCTCCCAGGCCGCGATCGCGTCGTCGGGGCGCGCCAGCGGCCCGGCGGCCAGCGCCGCCATCTCGGCCAGCGCGGCGGTGCGCTCGCCGACGTCGGCCACCGCCAGGTCGGCCTTGCGCGACAGGATGTCGTACAGCGGCGCGGCGTCGGCGGTGCGGCCCTCGGCCAGCCGCTGCTTGTAGATGCGCTCGAGCGCGCCCATCGCCCGGGCGTCGTCGGCCTGCGCGTCGAGGACGCGCTGGTAGTACGTGCGGGCCAGCTCGAGATCGCCCTGCGCGGCCTGCGCCAGATCGGCGATGTCGAGGTACAGCCGGCGCTGGACCGCGCCGTCGAGGACGTCGTCGGCGACCTCGCGGTAGATCGCGACCAGATCGGCCTCGCGCGACAGGTCGCCGGCCAGCCGGTCGACCTCGGCGATCACCTCGGGCAGCTCGGGCTCGGCGACCGACGCGCGCAGCGCCGCCACCACCGCGGTGAACGCGCCGGCGGCGTCGCCCAGCCGCTGCTCGCGGATCCGCCCGACCCGCATCCACAGCCGCGTGCGCTCGCGCGGCACCGCCTCGCGCCCCGCCGCGGTGGCCAGCATCGCGGCCAGCTCGCGGTCCTTGCCGGTGGCCTCGTACAGCGGCTCGAGGATCGCCGCCGCCCGCGGCGCCAGCTCGGCGTCGTCGAAGGCCTGGCTCACCGCGGCCAGCGCGGCCGGGTGCTCGGGCTCGATGGTCAGCACCTCGGCCCAGCGCTCGAGCGCGTCGGCCGGGCGGGCCAGCGGGCCGCCCAGGAGCGTCGCCAGCTCGGCGCGGCGCGCCACCCGGTCGTCGTCGGCGCGGGCGTCGGCGACCGCCAGCCGCCGCTCGAGGATGTCGAGCTGATCGGCGGGCCGGTTGGCCTCGCGGTACAGGCGGGCCAGCTCGTCGAGGGCGGCGGTGTCGTCGCCGACGTGGTCGAGCACCTCGAGGTGGGCGACGATCGCCTCCCCCGGCTCGGTCAGCATCACCTCGTGGACCTCGGCCAGGCGGCGCAGCTCGGCCACCTTGGTCGCCGGCGCCTCGGCGCGATCGATCTTGTGGCGCAGCAGCTCGGCGAAGTCGCGCCAGCGATCGCGCGCCTGGTACAGGCGCTCGAGGTTGGCCAGCGCCGCTGGGTGCTCGGGCGCCTCGACCAGCACGTCGCGCCAGGTGGCGATCGCGCGATCGGGATCGCCCAGGCGCTGCTCGTCGAGCTCGGCGGCCCGGGCCAGGTGCTCGACCCGGCGCGGCCCGCCGGCGTCGGCCTGGCGCCCCACCACGTCGCGCAGCGGGGCCCACTGCTCCTCCTCCTCGTGCAGCCGGGCCAGCGCCGCCAGCGCCGGGCCGACCCGCTCGGTGTCGCCGGGATCGAGCGCGATCAGCGCCTGGTACGCGGCGATCGCCCGCGGGTTGTCGCCCAGCGAGCGATCGCTGATCTCGGCGACGTGCTGGCGCAGCGGCACCGCCACCGCCAGATCGCCGGCGGCCGCGGTGGCCGCGACGTCGAACGCGGTCGCCGCGTCGTGCCAGCGATCGTACATCGCGGCCAGGCGCAGGATCGCCTCGGGCGGCTCGGCGGCCGCGGGGTCGGCGGCCAGCGCGTGGGTCCAGGTGTCGAACGCGGCGCGGCCCAGATCCAGCTCGCGCTCCTCGATCGTCGCGACCCGGCCCAGCAGCTCGGCGGCCTCGGCGCCGGCGGCGGCGCTGGCCTGGATGCGCAGCACGCCGGTCAGGTCCTTCCACAGCTTGTCGCGCAGGTACAGCGGCTCGAGGACGCGCGCCACCCGTTGCCGCAGGCCGGCGTCGGCCAGCTGCTCCTCGAGCAGCTCGCGCCCGTCGGCGTGGCCGGGCTGCGCCGCGACCACCTCCTCGAGCAGGTCGACCGCGCCGGGGCGATCGTCGAGGTGGCGGGCGTGCAGCTCGGCGCGGCGGTAGCGCAGCGCGACCTGCTCGCCGGCCGGCGCCCAGGCCTGCTCGGCCGCGAGCACGCCGTCGAGCTCGGCCCAGCTCGCGCCCTCGGCGTACAGCCGCTCGAGCGCCTTGTAGGCCGGCAGGTGGCTCGGCTCGAGCTCGAGGATGCGCCGGTAGTCGGCGACCGCGCGACCGGGGTCGCCCAGCACCACCTCGTCGAGCGTGGTCAGCTCGGTCAGCGCCGCCAGCTTGACGTCGGCGGCGTCGGCGACCGACACCCGCTGCTCGAGCAGCGCGCGCAGATCGTCCCAGCGCGAGGCGCCGCGGTACAGGCTCGCCAGCGCCGCGTAGGCCTCGCCGTCGGTGGCGTCGAGCCCGAGCACGGTCATCCAGGCCTTCTCGGCGCCGCTCGCGGTCTGCGGATCCCCCGCCACCCGCCGCGCCAGATCGACCGCCATCGCGTGGACCTCGGCGGCCGGCGTCGCGGCCTTGCGCAGCGCCGCCAGCGCGTCGCCCAGGATCGCGACCAGCTCGCGCGGCCGCGCCAGCGCCTCGGCCAGCGCGATCAGCTCGCCGCGCGCGGCGGCGTCGCCGGGCGCGCTCGCCACCACCCGCGCCGCGGGCTCCCAGGCCCGGGCCGGCTGCCCGACCGCCTGGTACAGCGGCACCAGCCGGCGATCGAGCGCGCGCGCGTCGACGGCGGCCAGCGCCGGATCGCCGGCCAGGCACTCGAGGCACGCCAGCAGCGGCGCCGGCGCGCCGGCGCGCACCAGGTGCGGCTCCAGCTCGCCGGCCAGCGCGCGGCGGACGTCGTCGGCGATCGCGCTGGCCCGGGCGCCGCCCGGCAGGTAGCGCACGCACGCCGCGATCAGGCTCGCGGGCGGCGGCGCGAGCGCCGCCAGCGCCGCGCGGTAGTGCGGCAGCGCGTCGGCCGGCCGCTCGAGGCTGTCGTCGACGAGGCCGCCCAGGCGCAGCTCGAGCGCCGCGCGGTCGCCGCCGGTCGCCGCCGTCGCCTGCGCCGCCAGCACCGCGGCCAGGCCGTCCCAGTCGCCGCGGGCCTCGTGCAGCCGGGCCAGCGCCGCCAGCGCCGCCGCGTCGCCGGGGTGCTCGCCGAGGATCAGCTGGTGGGTCTCCACCGCGGCGTCGAGATCGGCCAGCCGCTCCTCCTCGACCTGCGCGATCCGGCCCAGCAGCTGCCGCCGCGCCGCGCCGGTGGCGCGCGCCGCCGACCGTCGGTACGACGCCAGCAGCTCGGGCCAGTCGGACAGCTGCTCGCTCAGCCGCTCGATCGCGGCCTCGGCCTCGTCGTCGGCCGGCGCCAGCGCGCGGATCCGCTGGTAGGCGTCGCGCGCCGCGGCGTCGTCGTCGAGCTTGTCGCCGTGGACCGTCGCCAGCGTGCGCAGGTGGCGCAGCCGCAGATCGGCCGGCCGATCGGCGTCGCCGACGACCCGCTCGAGGGCGTGGGCCACCTCGCGCCAGTGCTCGGGCACCTGCGCCAGCCGCAGCAGCTCGGCGGCCAGCGTCGGGTCCTCGGGCGCCAGCTCGAACGCGCGCACCGTCCACGCCAGCGCCAGCGCGCGCGAGCCCAGCCGCTGCTCGCACAGCGCGCGGATCTCCGCCATCTGCGCCAGCCGCTCGTCGCGGGTGTGGCAGTGGGCCAGCAGCACCTCGTAGACCGGCAACAGCTTGGCCGGCTTGTCGGACTTCTGGTACGTCGGCACCAGCGCCCGCGCCGCGATCGCGTCGGTCGGCTCGATCGCCAGCACCTTCTCCCAGACCCGCGCCGCCTTCTCCGGCTCCTGGCGCTCGCTCGCCACCCGCGCCGCCCGTCGCACCAGCGCCAGCCGCGCGTCGCGATCGTCCTGGCGATCGCCCAGGCCGATCAGCGCGTCGACCAGCTCGTCCCACTGCCCCAGCCCGCCGTACAGCCGCTCGAGCCCGTCCCAGTCGCCGGCCGCCGCGTACAGCTCGCGCAGCGTGCGCAGCGCCTTGGCGTGGTGCGGCTCGATCGTCAGGATCGCGGCGAACGCCTCGGCCGCCAGCCCCGGCGCGCCCATGCGATCGGCCAGCAGCGCGCCCTGCTTTTCGAGCAGCGCGATCGCCTCGGCCGGCGTCGCCGCGCGGGCCCGCTGCCGGCCCAGGATCTCGGCCAGCGCCGGGTAGCGCTTCTCGCGCTCGTACAGCCCGGCCAGCGCCGCGTAGGTCTCGTCGAGCCCGTCGGCCACCGGGGCGCCACCGACCGCGACGCCGGCCTCGGCCAGCGTCTGGTTGTGGATCTCGATCGCCAGCCGGGTGTCGCCGACGCGCTCGGCGGCCAGCCGCGCCATCTCGTTGCGCTTGGCGCGGCGATCGTCGCCCACCAGCGCCTCGGCCTCGACGCCGAGCAGCGTGATCAGCTGCCGCCACTGGCGGCGGCGGGTGTAGATGTCCTTGAGCTGCGCCAGCGCCTCGGCGTCGCCGGGGTCCAGCTCGAGCAGCCGCTCGAGCGGGCGGATCGCCTGCGCGTAGTTGCCGAAGCGATCGACCCACAGCGCGGCGGTCTCGCGCAGGATCGCGGCGCGCTCGGCCACCGCCAGCTGGGCCAGCTCGGCCTTCTTGGCCAGCACGCCGATCAGATCTTGCCAGCGCCCCATCGCCCGGTACTTCGCGGCCAGCTCGTCGATCGCGCGCGGGTCCTCGGGGTCGAGCCGCAGGATCGCGTTGTAGGTGTTGAGCACCATCGGATCGAGCCGCAGCTTGTCGGCGTAGATCGCGACCACCTCGTAGAGCCGCTCGACCTTGCCGCGCACGTCGGCCTCGGGCAGGCGCTCGGCCTCCTCCTTGATCAGGTCGAGCAGCGGGTTCCACTTCTCGGCCTTGCGGTACAGGCGGCGCAGCGCCTCGCGGGCCTCGGTCGAGGTCGGGTCGGCGCGCAGCAGCTGCTTCCACGCGTCGATCGCCTTGTCGGGCGTGCCCAGCTGGGTCTCCGACAGCTCGGCGATCTCGATCGCCAGCGCCTTGGCCCGGGCGTCCGACGCCGCGTCGGTGCCCACCGGCGGCAGCGCCTTCTCGGCCTGGCGCAGGATCGCCACCAGCTTGCCGCCCTCGCCGCGGCCGCCGTGGTAGGCGCGGTAGAACTCCAGCGCCACCGGGTGGGCGGCGTCGAGCTTGCGGATGCGGCGGAAGTAGTCCTCGGCGCCGTCGAGGTCGCCGAGCCGCTTCCACAGGATCATGCCGACCTGCAGCAGCATGCCGAGGTCGCCGTCGCCGCCGCGGACCTTGAGCGCGCTGGCGTACAGCATCACCAGCGACTGCCAGTTCTCGGCGCTGGCGAAGGCGTCGCCCAGCACCCGCAGCGCGGTCGGCTGCGCGGCGTCGATCGCGACCACCTTCTTGTACAGCTCGAGCGCGCGCTCGGCCTGGGCCAGCGGGCCGCGGGTGACCTCGGCCAGCGCCAGCAGCGCCGCGACCCGCTCGTCGGAGCTCGCCGCGTGATCGACCCGCACCGCCAGCGCCTCGGCCAGCTCGGCCCAGCGCGCCGCGCGCGCCAGCACCCGCTCGAGGTGGGCCCCGGCCTTGCGGTTGCGCGGATCGGCCTCGAGCGAGCGGCGCAGGTAGGCCTCGACCTCGGGCGCGTCGGGCGCGTAGCGGGCGTAGGTCTCGGCCGCCGACAGGTAGAGCGCCGTGGTCAGCTGGCGATCGGTCGAGGCCTTGGCCTCGTCGACGTACTTGGCCGCGAACTTCTTCCAGTTGTCGCGGGCCAGCCTGAGCGACTCCAGCGCCTCGGCCGCCGCCGCGTCACCCGGCCGCTCGGCCAGCGCCGCCTGGTAGCAGGCGGTCGCGCCGCCCTCGTCCAGCAGATCCTCGTCGAGGATCTCGGCCTTGGCCAGCCACAGGTCGGCCTTGCGCCCGTCGGCGGTGCCGCCCAGCTCGGCGTCGAGCAGGCGCAGCGCCACGTCGGGTCGGCCGCGATCGCGGAACCGCTTGCGGGTGTGCGCCAGCGCCGCGCCCGCCGCGGCGTCCAGCCCGGCCTGGGCCGCGGTGGTGACCAGCGCGAGGCCGGCCAGCACGTGGGGGTCATCGGGATCGCTGTCGAGGCGCGAGAGGACGGACTGGAGGTCGGCCATGGCGGTGGGGGCGCGCGCGGTCACCACGCGCCCACGCGTGGCGACCTCGGACGCTCGCCGATGCTACCGCCACGACCGTCGCGCGAACAACGCGCCGACGCCGCAACTTGGGCGCGGCGGATCCGGAGTGGCGTGTCGTTTTTCCCGCGCGATCGCTCGACATCCGCCGGGGCGATCGCTTGTCGCGGTGGCGTGGGTCGGGTATGGCTCCGCGGTGACCGCGCCCGCGCCGCCGCCCGCCGCCCCGGGCCCGTGGTCCTACCTGGCGCGCTACCGCCGCGGCCTGCTCGGCGGCGTGGTGATGCTGCTGGTCACCAACGCCATGTTCCTCGGCATCCCGGTCACCACCGGCAAGGTGGTCGCGGCGCTCGGCGACGGCGATCCCGACGGCCGGGTGCCGCTCCTGTGCGCGCTGATGGTCGGGTTCGCGCTGGCCACCGCGGTCAGCCGGATCTGGTCGCGGGTGTGGATCTTCAACGCCGCCCGCGCCGCCGAGTACGACCTGCGCGGCGACCTGTTCCACCACCTGCTCGGCCTCGACGGCCTGTACCACGCGTCGCACCCGACCGGCGACACCATGTCCCGGCTCACCAACGACGTCCAGACCGTGCGCGCGATGTGGGGCGCCGGCGTCCTCAACATCGTCAACACCGCGTTCGCGTTCGCGACCGTGCTGACGATGATGATCCGGATCGACCCGACGCTGACCTTGATCGCCTGCCTGCCCTACCCGACGATCGTCGTCGCCGGCCGGCTGTTCGGCAAGCGCATCTACAAGGCGTCGATCGGGGTCCAGACCCAGCTCGGCGCGCTGTCCAACGAGATCCAGGAGGACCTGACCGCGATCGCCGCGATCAAGACCTACGGCCTCGAGGCCGAGCGGCGGGCCCGGTTCGTGGCGTCGTCGCACCAGCTGCTCGGCCGCAACATGGCGCTGACCCGGATCCGCGGCGCGATGGGCCCGGTGTTCGCCGGCCTCGGCTCGATCGCGATGCTGCTGGTGCTGTACCTCGGCGGCAAGCGCCACATCGACGGCCGGCTCGGCCTCGACCAGCTGGTCGAGATGACCCAGTACCTGGCGCGGCTGGTGTGGCCGACGCTGGCGCTGGGCTGGATGCTGTCGTTGCTCCAGCGCGGCCAGGCGTCGTGGACCCGGCTGGCCAACCTGCTGGCGACCCGGTCGACGATCGTCGACGGCGCCGGCGCGCCGCTGCCGGCCGCGGCGCAGCTCGGTGGCCTCGAGCTCAAGGAGCTGACGGTCAAGCGCGGCGATCGGGTCGTGCTCGACCGGGTGTCGTTCACCGTCGCGCCCGGCACCACCACCGCGATCGTCGGCCGCACCGGCAGCGGCAAGTCCACGCTGTGCGAGGCGGTCAACCGCCTGCTCGACGTGCCGGCCGGCACGGTGTTCCTCGACGGCCGCGACGTCACCGAGCTGACGCTGGCCGACCTGCGCGGCGCGATCGGCTACGCGCCGCAAGAGGCGTTCTTGTTCTCGACCACGATCGCCGACAACATCGCGTTCGGCTACGGCGCCGGCTCCAGCCTGGCCCGGGGGGCTGGCAGCCCGCCCCGCCGGATGCCCCCGGCGGGCCCCCCCACCAAGCTGGCCGACGAGCTGCGGGCTGCCTTCTCCAGCGTGATCGAGTCCGGCGAGGCGCCGGCCCGGGTGCGCGAGGCCGCGGCCACCGCCGGCCTGACCCGCGACCTCGACGGCATGCCCGAGGGCTTCGCCACCGTCGTCGGCGAGCGCGGCATCACGCTGTCGGGCGGCCAGCGCCAGCGGGTCGCGCTGGCCCGCGCCATCGCCGCCGATCCGCGGCTGCTGATCCTCGACGACTCGCTGTCGTCGGTCGACGCCGAGACCGAGAAGGTCATCCTCGAGCGGCTGCGCGCGGTGCTGGCCAACCGCACCGCGATCCTGGTCTCGCACCGGGTCGCCGCGGTGCGCGCCGCCCACCAGATCGTCGTGCTCGACAACGGCCGGGTGGCCGAGGTCGGCACCCACGCCGAGCTCCTGCAGAAGAACGGCGCCTACGCCGAGCTGTACCGCACGCAGCTCACCGCGGAGGCGGCGTAGTGTCGGCGCGCGAGGAGCAGGTCCTCGGCAAGGCCTACGACGTCAAGCTGATGCGCAAGCTGTGGCCGTTCCTGCGGCCGCACGCCCGCCTGCTGCTGGTGTGGCTGCCGTTCACGCTGGCGGCGATCGCCTTCGAGCTGGCCCAGCCGTACCTGGTCAAGGTGGCGATCGCCGACCACATCGCGGTCGGCAAGCTCGATGGGCTGGCCACGATCGCCTTCGCCTACCTGGGCCTGGTGATCGCGCAGACGCTGGTGTCGTTCGGCGAGCAGTGGGCGATCCAGCTGCTCGGCCAGCGGGCGATGCACGGGCTGCGGCTGGCGATCTACGACCACGTCGTGTCGCGGCGCGCGGCGTTCTTCGACCGCATGCCGGTCGGGCGCCTGCTCACCCGCATGACCAACGACATCGAGAGCGTCAACGAGATGTTCGCCTCGGGCGTGATCACGCTGGCCACCGACGCGGTGCGCATGCTGGCGATCGCGATCATCATGCTCAGCCTCGACGTCGAGCTGACGCTGTTCACGTTCGCGACGCTGCCGCTGCTGGTGGTGCTGGTGCGCTACGCCCGCAGCGCGATGCGCCGATCGTTCCGCGAGATCCGGGTGCGGCTGGCGGCGATGAACGCGTTCGCGCAGGAGCACCTGAGCGGCATCAAGGTCGTGCAGATCTTCCGCCGCGAGGGCGCCGCGGCCCGCGAGTACGACGTCATCAACGCCGGCCACCGCGACGCCTACCTGGTGTCGATCCGGGCCGACGCCGCGATGTACGCGCTGGTCGAGGCCATCGGCGTGCTGGCGGTGGCGCTGGTCGCGTGGTGGGCGGTCCACGACCGCGGCGCCGGCGTGCAGGCGGTCGCCACCCTGGGCCTGGTGGTGGCGTTCCTCGAGTACATCAACAAGTTCTTCATCCCGATCCGCGACCTGTCGGCCAAGTACGCCGTCATGCAGGGCGCGATGGCCGCGATCGAGCGCATCACCGAGCTGCTCGACACCGAGGAGCCCGACGCGCCGGCGCCGACCACCGCGCTGGCCCCGCCCCAGCCCGCCGCCGCCGCGCCGCTGGTCGCCTTCGACCACCTCGACTTCAGCTACGGCGCCGAGCCGATCCTCCACGACGTCTCGCTGGCGGTGCCGCGCGGCCAGACGGTCGCCATCGTCGGCGCCACCGGCTCGGGCAAGTCGACGCTGATCAAGCTCTTGACCCGCCTCTACGAGCCGACCGGCGGCACGATCGCGCTGGGCGGCGTCGACATCCGCGCCTTGCCGGTCAGCGAGCTGCGGCGCCGGGTCACGGTGATCTCGCAGGACGTCGCGCTGTTCACCGGCACCGTGCGCTCCAACCTGGCGCTGGGCGCGGTGGCCACCGGGCGCGCCGTCACCGATGACGAGCTGGCCGCGTGCGCGGCCCGGGTCGGCCTCGACCGGGTGCTGGCGCGCCGCCCCGAGGGCCTCGACGCCACCGTCGGCGAGCGCGGCGGCGCGTTCTCGGCCGGCGAGAAGCAGCTCCTGGCCTTCGCCCGCGCGCTGGTGCGCGACCCCGAGGTGCTGATCCTCGACGAGGCCACCGCCCACGTCGACCCCGAGACCGAGGCCCTGATCGAGCGCGGCGTCGGCGCGCTGATGCGCGGCCGCACCACGATCGTCATCGCCCACCGCCTGTCGACCATCCGCGCCGCCGACCACATCGTCGTCCTCGACCGCGGCCGGATCATCGAGCGCGGCACCCACGACGAGCTGGTCGCCGCCGGCGGCGCGTACGCGCGGCTCGAGGCCACCTTCCGCCGCGGCGGCGCGTAAGACCGCGACCGCCGCCCTCCCGTCGTCACCGTGACGACGCGTTCACCCGCCCCTGGCTGCTACACTCGGGAGCCGATGGACGCCCGGTGGCTTGAGCTGGTGTTCGCCACCATGTCGGACGCGGTGGCGGTGGCCGACCACCGCACCGGCGTGGTGACGTGCAACCCGGCGGCGCGGGCGATCCTCGGGCTGACCGCCGACGAGGACGTCACGACCCAGGCGCTCGAGGCGCGGCTGGGCTTCTACCCGTTCGAGCTGATCGCGGCCGGCGACGTCGCGGTGCGCGAGGAGGTGCGGATCGGCGAGCTGGTGCTGCACTCGGTGGTGACGCCGCTGACCGAGGCCGGCGCGCTGGTCGGCGCGGTGGTGGTGCTGCGCGATCTGGCCGGCGCCCGCGACCTGGCGCAGCGCCACGGCGAGCTGGTGCGGGTGATGACCCACGAGCTGCGCACGCCGCTGACCTCGATCGCCGGGGCGCTCGATATCGTGCTGTCGGGCTACGCCGATCCGCTCACCGACAAGCAGCGCCGCTACGTCGACATGGCGCGCCAGGCCGCGACCCGGATGAGCCAGGCGATCGATCAGATCGCCGAGACCGCGCGCGCCACCGCCAGCGACCAGGTGCGGGTGCCGCTGGGCATCGGCCGGCTGACCCGCGACGCGGTCGGCCGCTACCGCGACCGGGCCCGGGCCCGCGGCGTGGCGATCGAGGTCATCGCCGGCGCCAGCGACGTGACCATCGTCGGTGACCCCGAGCAGCTGGCCCGGGTGCTGGGCAACCTCTTGTCCAACGCGATCAAGTTCGCGACGCCGGGCGGCCGGATCGACGTCGAGGTGTTCGGCCCGCCGGCGGTGGCCGACGCGATCGGCGTGTCGGTGTGGAACGACGGCGAGCCGATCCCCGAGGGCGAGCGCGAGAAGGTGTTCACGGCGCCCGACGCCCACGGCCGGCGGGTGGTCGGCACCGGCCTGGGCCTGGGCACGTCGCGGGCGATCATCGAGGCCCACGGCGGGCGCATCTGGGTCGAGTCGAGCCCGGCCGGCACCAAGTTCGTCTTCACGCTGCCGGCGGTGACCGCGGCCCCGGCCAGCGCGCCCGAGCCGCCGCCGCCCCGGGCGGTGGCCGCCGACGCCGCCCGGGTGCTGGTGATCGACGACGACGCGCACTCGGCGTACCTGCAGAAGGGCCTCTTGATGGCCGCCGGCCACCAGGTCGTGGTGGCGTCCGACGTCGACGCCGCGCTGGCCGCCGCCCGCGGCGAGCCGGTGGCGCTCGCGGTGGTGGCGGCGACCGTCGCCGACGCCGCCGCGCTGGTGGCGATCTTCGAGCACGATCCCGAGACCCGCAAGGCGGCGGTGCTGGCGGTCGGCGAGGCCAGCCGGGGCGCCGAGCTGATCGCCGCCGGCGCCGACGAGTTCCTCGAGCGCCCGATCCAGCCCAGCACGTTCACCGACGCCTGCGCCCGGCTGCTCGCCGACGCCGGCCGCCACGAGGCGCCGCGGGTGCTGGTGGTCGACGACGACAGCTCGGTGCGCGCGATCTGCCGCGAGATCCTGGGCCAGGCCGGCTACACCGTGCGCGATCTCGGCAACGCCGAGGCCGCCACCGCCGAGGCCCGCCGGTTCCGCCCCGATCTGATCCTGCTCGACGTGATGATGCCGGTGATCGACGGCTTCCGCGCCGCCGAGCGCCTGCGCGCCGACCCGGTCACCGCGCTGACGCCGATCATCTTCCTGTCGGCCAAGGGCGAGACCGCCGACAAGGTGCGGGCGTTCCGCTCGGGCGCCGAGGACTACGTCGTCAAGCCGTTCGACGCGGTCGAGCTGGTGGCCCGGGTCGGCAAGGCGCTGGCCCGCTCGGCCCGCGAGCGCAACGCGTCGCCGTCGACGCTGCTGCCGGGCGCCGACGCCGTGGCCGAGGAGGTCGAGCGCCGGCTGGCGACCGCGCCGGCCGCGGTGTGCTGCTACCTCGACCTCGACAACTTCAAGGCGTTCAACGACTACTTCGGCGTGGCCCGCGCCGACGCGGTGATCCGCCAGACCGGCGATCTGATGCGCGACGCGGTGCGCCGGCTCGGCGCCGCCGGCGACTTCATCGGCCACATCGCCGGCGACGACTTCGTGATGGTGGTCGACGCCGATCGCGCCGACGCCCTGTGCCACGAGCTGCTCGCGCGCTTCGATCGGCTGATCCCGCTGTACTACGACCCGGCCGAGCGCCGCCGCGGCGCGATCGAGGCCCAGGACCGCTACGGCGTGATCCGCCAGTTCCCGCTGATGACCGTGTCGATCGCCGGGGTCAGCCTGCCCGGCATGTCGTCGTTCGGCGACGTCGCCGCCGCCGCCGCCCACGGCAAGTCGATCGCCAAGGCCCAGGCCGGCTCGGTCTACGTCAAGGACGGCCTGGTCGTCCCCCGCCCGTAGCCAGCCCGGCCCCGCGTCGCTACGCGCCCAGCTCCATGCCGACCGCGCGGGCCGCCGCCACCAGCTCGCCCTGGGGGTCGACCAGCTTGAGCTTCTTGACCGCCTTGGCGATCGGCTTGGCGACGATCCGGCCGTGCTCGAGGGCGGTGACGTGGCCGAACAGGCCGTGGGCGATCAGGTCGACCGCCTTGACCCCGAACCGGGTGCCCAGCTCGCGGTCGAACGCGCACGGCGAGCCGCCGCGCTGGATGTGGCCGAGCACGGTGGTGCGCACCTCGTACTCGGTGCGGGCGGTGATCGCCTCGGCCAGCGCCTGGCCGGCGCCGCCCAGCTTGTCCTGCTTGGTGACGTCGCCCTTGACCTGCACGGCGTAGTCGCCGCCCTTGGGCCGGGCGCCCTCGGCGACGACGACGATCGAGTAGGAGACGCCGCGGCCGTGGCGCTTGTGGAAGTGCTCGACCACCCGCTCGACGTCGTACTCGATCTCGGGGATCAGGCACACGTGGGCGCCGCCGGCCAGCGCCGAGGTCAGGCCGATCCACCCGGCGTAGCGGCCCATGACCTCGACGATCATGATGCGCTCGTGGCTCTCGGCGGTGGTGTGCAGCCGCTCGAGCGCCTCGGTCACCACCTCGACCGCGGTCGAGAAGCCGATCGTCATCTCGGTGGCCTCGAGATCGTTGTCGATGGTCTTGGGCACGCCGACGATCTTGGTGGCGCCGCGCTCGATGAACTTCTGGCCGAACGACATCGTGCCGTCGCCGCCGACGACGATCAGCCCGCCGAGGTCGAGCTTGGCCAGGTTGGCCATGCAGGTGGCGCTGACGTCGTGGATCTCGGTGCGGCCGTCGGGCAGCTTGAGCGGGTACGCGAACGGGTTGGCGCGGTTCGACGAGCCGAGGATGGTGCCGCCGCGGGCCAGCAGCTGCTGGGTGCGGGCCGGGTCGAGGTCGACGTACTCCTCTTCGTAGAGGCCCTCGAAGCCGTTGCGGATGCCGACGACCTCCCAGCCGAAGGTGTTGCGGGCGTGGAGGATCACCGCGCGGATCACCGCGTTGAGGCCGGGGCAGTCGCCGCCGCCGGTCAGGATGCCGATGCGCTTGCTCATCGCGGGCAGTATGCCCCCGCCGGACCTTTGACAGCGGCCCGCGGATCTGGAAAATGCCGGCCCGATGCCGCACCTGACCGGCCTGCGCGTGACCCACTCTGCGATCCACGGCTACGGCGTGATCACCACTCGACGCTTCGCCAAGGGCGAGCTGGTGCTCGAGGGCGATGGCGTGCTGTACCGCGAGGACGACGAGTTCGACGACACCTACGCCCTGGTGCTGCCCGGCTGGGGCGCCGACGGCGGCGACGATCCCGACGCGCCCGCGGTCTACTACGACCTGATCGACCAGACCCGGTGGATCAACCACAGCTGCGAGCCCAACACCGAGATCGACTCGCGCTACGACCACGAGCGCGGCGCGCTGCGCGCCTGGTGGGTGGCGACCCGCGATCTCGAGCCGGGCGAGGAGCTGACCTACGACTACGCGTTCGTCGGCGCGCTGGCCCAGCCGTGCGCCTGCGGGGCCGCCGCCTGCCGCGGGCTGATCGTCGACGCCGACCCCGAGGAGCTGGCCGCGGTGCCCGAGGAGCTGCGCGGCCACCTGCGCCTGGCCGCCGGTCGCGCCGCGTAGCCGGCCGACGATCGCACGCAACCGCCGGCGCCGGCGGTCGATACCGGGGGCACAGGTCGAGGAGGAGTGTGGTCGTGAAGGTCCCGTTGCCCACCGTCATCCACGTCGAGCACCTGCCGCCGCCGAGCCGGCGCCGGCTGCGCGACATCGCCGCCCGCGAGGCGGCCATCACCCCCACCGCGGCGGCCCGGCTGCCCTGGGCCGCCCCGCTCGGGCTCGCGCTGGCCGCGGTCGCCGCCGCCGCCGCCGCCGCGCCGGCGTTGACCCGGGTCGGGCTCGGCCGCCTGGGCCCGCCGGCGGCGCTGGCGGTCGCGGTCGTCGCCGCCGCGGTGGTGGCCCGGGCCGTCGCCCGGCTGCGGCTGGCCGCCCGGCTGCCCCTGCCGCCCGGCCGCTACGTCATCGGCGCGTTCGTCGTCGACGCCACCCGCGAACTGTTGACGGTCGTGCCGATCGCGCGCACCCGGCCGGCGGTCGAGCGGCGCTGGGGCCACGCCGCGCTGCGGTTCGACAGCGAGGCCGGCCCGTGCCGGGTGGCGGTGCCGGCCGCGCACCTCGAGCGGGTCCTGACCTGGATGCACGGCGACGTGGTCGCGTACGCGGCGGCGCTGGCCGCCGGCGACCGCGCCACCGCCGGACAGCTCGATCCGCTGGCCGAGGCCCGGGACCAGGACGGCACGGTGATCGGCGTGCCCGGCCCGCCGCGCGGGCGGATCGGGCTGGCGCTGGCCCGCTGGCGGTGACGCGCCGCTACTCGACCCGCAGCGCCTTGCCCGGGTTGGCCCGCGCCACCCGGAAGGCGTGGCCGGCGGTGGTCAGCCACGCCACCGCGACCGCGATCGCCGCGGCACCGCCGAAGATGCCGATCAGGTTGGCCGGCTCGGTCAGCGAGATCGCGTAGCGGAACCCGCGCAGCCAGCGCCGCATCGCCCAGAACGCCACCGGCCACGCGATCAGGTTGGCCAGCAGCACCGGCCGCGAGAACTGCCACACCAGCAGGCGGACGATGTCGCCGACCGACGCGCCCAGCACCTTGCGCATGCCGATCTCCTTGGTCCGCCGCTCGGCCGCGAACGCCGCCAGCCCGAACAGCCCGAGGCACGCGATCACCACCGCGAACACCGCGAAGCCGGCGAAGATCTGGCCGCGGGTGCGGTCGTCGCGGTACTGCGCGGCGAGGTCGGCGTCGACGAAGCTCGAGCGGATCGGCACGCTCGGGACCACCCGCCGCCAGACCGCGTCGACGCCGGCCATCACCTCGCGCGTGCGCCCGGGCGCGATGTCGATGCTGAGCCGGCTCCACGTGAAGCCCGGGCGGCCCAGCTTGTAGAACATCGGCGTCACCAGCTCGCGCAGCGACCGCAGGTGCAGGTCGGCGACGACGCCGATGATCGTGGTGGCGGTGAACGGCCCGCCGTCGAGCGTCGCCTCGTACAGCACCTTGCCCACCGCGTCGGCGGGGCTGGCCAGGCCGAGCTTGGCCACCATCGCCAGGTTGACCACCGCGCCCTGGCGCGGGTTCGGGTCCTTGGCCGCGGGATCGGGGACCTGATCGCCGGCCCGGGCGGGGTCGAACACCCGCCCGGCCACCGGCACGACGCCGTAGACCGCGAAGAAGTCGGCGTCGACGTGCAGCTGCTCGACCAGCAGCTTGTCCTCGCCCACGGTCGGCCCCGGGTACAGCAGCGCGTTGTTGTTGCTGCGCAGCGGCGGCGCGTCCGACGACAGCGCCGCGCCGCGCACGCCGGGCAGCGCCTGCAGCTCGCGCTTGAGGGTCTGGCGGGCCTCGTCGGTGGGCACGTCGTCGAGGCCGTTGAGCACCGCGCGGCCGGCGTGATCGAAGCCCAGGTCCATCGTCCGCGCGAACCGGGTCTGCAGGTAGATCGTCGCGGTCGCGGCGATCAGCGCGATCGAGATCGCGAACTGGAACACCACCAGGCCGGTGCGCACCCACGACGCGCCGTGGGCCGACGAGCGGTTGGCCTTGAGCACCGCCGCCGGCCGGAACCGCGACAGGTACAGCGCCGGGTACAGGCCGCCGAGCACGCCGACCGCGACCACCAGCCCGAGCGCGGTCGCGGCCAGCGCCGGGTCGCCGCGCAGATCGAGGCGCAGCGCCAGGCCGAGGAACTGGTTGAACGCCGGCAGCGCCAGCTCGACCAGCGCCAGCGCCAGCACCAGCGCCACCAGCGCGGTCAGCGCGGCCTCGCCGAGGTGCTGCACCACCAGCTGGCGGCGGGTGGCGCCGACCACCTTGCGCAGCGCGACCTCGCGCGCCCGCGACATCGCCCGGGCGGTCGCCAGGTTGACGAAGTTGATGCCGGCGATCACCAGGATCAGGAGCGCGATGCCGGCGAACGCCGCGACCGTGGTCATGCTGCCGGTGCCCTCGTAGCCGGGCTTGTCGGCGTGGAGGTGGATGTCGAGCAGCGGCCGCAGCTCGAGGCGCATCAGCCGCGACGGCGGGTCGGTGATGCCGGGGATGTCGATCCGGGCGTGGCGCTCGAGGGTGGCGGGGATGCCGGCCTCGATCCGGCCGATCGCCGCGGCGGTCCGCCCCAGCACGTAGGTCTTGGTGTTGACCGACGTCCACTGCTCGAGCACCCACGGGCGATCGCGGAAGTTCGCCGGCTCGAGGCGCGCCACCGCCTCGAAGCGCAGGTGGGTCGTGCGCGGCAGGTCGGCCAGCACGCCGACCACCGTCAGCGCGGTGCCCTCGCCGATCGTCACGGTCTGGCCGATCGGCGGCGCGTCGCCGAACAGCTTGCGCGCGGTGCGCGCGGTCACCAGCACCGAGCTGGTGTCGGCCAGGGCCGCGGCGCGGTCGCCGGCCACCACCGGCAGGTCGAACACGTCGAAGAAGCCGGGGTCGACGTAGGCCACGTCGGTGACCAGCCGGCGATCGCCGACCCGGGTCGGCAGCTCCTCCTGGTACAGCCGCACGACCCGCTCGACGTCGCTGGCGAAGTCGGCCTCGAGCGCGGCCTTGAGCTGCCCGGGCGAGCCGGCGAACTCCAGCGGCTCGCGGCCCGGCGGGTAGAACGTCGACTCGACCGACGCGATGCGGTCGGCCCGCGGCAGCCACCGCTCGTACGACAGCTCGTGGCGGACGTAGACCAGGATCAACAGGCACGCGGCCAGGCCGACCGCGAGGCCGCCGAGGTTGATCGCCGACTGCAGCTTGTTGGCGGCGAGGTTGCGCAGCGCGACGGCGAGGTAGTTGCGGAGCATGGTGGGGGTCTCCCGGTGGTCCGGCTCAGCTCGCGGCCCGCAGCTGTTCGGTGAGCACGCGGCCGTCGAACAGGTTGATCGTACGGCGGGCGTACTCGGCGTGGGCCGACGAGTGCGTCACCATGACGATCGTCGTGCCGGCGGCGTTGAGCTCGCGCAGCAGCTTCATCACCTCGTCGCCGTGGTGTGAGTCGAGGTTGCCGGTCGGCTCGTCGGCCAGGATCAGCGCCGGCTTGCCGACCACGGCCCGGGCCACCGCCACCCGCTGCTGCTGCCCGCCCGACAGCGCCGCCGGGAAGTGCTTGGCGCGGTGGGCGATCTTCATCCGATCGAGGGCCTCGGCGACCCGGCCCTTGCGCTCGGCGGCCGAGATGCCCTGGTACAGCAGCGCCAGCTCGACGTTGCCCTCGACGGTCAGCTCGTCGATCAGGTTGAAGCTCTGGAACACGAAGCCGAGGTTGCGCTTGCGCAGGTCGGCGAGCTTGGCCTCGCGCCAGCGGCTGATGTCTTGATCGCGAAAACGGTAGGCGCCGGCGCTGGGCGTGTCGAGCATGCCGAGGATGTTGAGCAGGGTCGACTTGCCGCACCCCGACGGGCCCATGATCGCGACGAACTCACCCTCGGCGATGTCGAGGTTGACGTCGGCGAGCGCGGCGGTCTCGACCTCGGCGGCGCGGTAGGTCTTGGACAGGCTGGTGAGCTTGACGAGCACGGGAGATCCTTTCATCGCGTCAACTCGAGGCGATCCATCTCGAGGAAGCTGGTGTAGGGGGAGGTCACGATCTCCTCGCCGGCGGTCAGCCCGTCGAGGACCTCGATCGCGGCGGGGTTGCGGCGGCCCAGGCGCACGGCGCGCCGCACCGCCCGGGCGTGATCGCTCGAGACGACGAACACCCAGGCGCCCCCGGTGTCGTTGTAGAAGGCGCCGTTGGGCACCAGCAGCGCCTCGCTGGGCTGGCCCAGCTGCAGCCGCAGCGGCGCGGTCTGGCCGCGGCGCACGCCGGTCGGCGCGTCGCCCACGAACACCAGCTCGATCTGGAACTGGCCGTTGGCCACCTGGGGCCGGATCTTCGACACCGTCAGCGCGTAGGTGCGGCTGTCCTGGACGTAGTCGGCGCGCTGGCCGAGGTCGACCCGGGCCAGGTAGAACTCGTCGAGGTCGGCCACCACCTTGAAGTGATCGGGGTCGTCGATCTGGGCGATGCGATCGCCGGGCGCCAGCGACTGGCCGACCTGCAGCGTGAACGCGCTGAGCGTGCCGGCCACCGGCGCCGCGACCGACAGGCTGTCGAGGTTCTTGCGGGCGATCGCCAGGTTCTGGCCGAGCTGCTGCGCCGCGGCGCGCATCTGCACGACCTGATCGCGCCGCAGCCGATCGGCCGCGGCCCGGGTCCGGGTCTGCACGCCCAGCCGCGCCTGGTAGTACTCGAGCTGATCCTTGAGGTCGTCGACCTCGGCCCGCGACACCGCGCCCGAGGCCACCAGCGCCTCGTGGGTCGCCAGCTGCCGGGTCAGGCGCTTGATCTGGTAGCGGACCTCGACCAGCTCGCGCTCGTGCTCGAGCTGCGCCTGCGCCTGGCTGAGCTCGAGGCCGCGCAGCGCGTTGAGCTGCTCGGTGATCTGGGCCTCGCGCGAGATCAGATCGAGCTGCAGCGCGGTGTTGGTCAGGGTCACGACCCGCTGGCCGCGCTCGACCTTGGCGCCGTCCTCGATCGCGATCGCCTCGACCTGGCCGCCGACGGCGGTGTCGACGTAGGTGGTGTGCAGCGGCGTGACCCGGCCGCGCACCGCGATGATGTCGTCGAACCGGCCGCGCTCGACCTTGGCGATGCTGACGTGGGCGCCGGCGACGGTCACGCTGCGGGCGTGAGACCGGCCGAGCCACAGGTAGCTGCCGACGGCCACCGCGACGGCGGCGCTCACCGCGGCGGCGCGGCGCGGCCACGGCGACCGCCGGCCGACGGCGCGATCCATCGCCTGGCCCGACGCGGCCCCGAGCTCCGGCGCAATTCTGGCTTCCTGCATGGTCGCCGGGTCGCTACAGCAAGCCCGGCGCCAACCCCCGCCCCTGGAATTCTCGATGCCTAGCCCAGCCGCCGCGCCAACGCCGCTCGCCCGCCTGTACGGAAGCGGGCGTTCACTGTACGGATCCGGACAGCGCACGTGACCGCCGTGGCCGACTCCATCCTGGTCGTCGATGACGACGCCGACATCCTGACCGCCGCGCGGCTCTTGCTCAAGCGCCACGTCGGCGCCGTCACCACCTCCAACCAGCCCGAGCGCATCCCGGCGCTGCTGGCCGAGCGCCCGTACGACGCGATCTTGCTCGACATGAACTTCGCCATCGGCGCGCAGTCCGGGCGCGAGGGGCTGTCCTGGCTCGGGCGGATCCTCGAGCTCGATCCCCAGGCGGTGGTGGTGTTGATGACCGCGTACTCGGCGATCGAGACCGCGGTCGAGGCGATGAAGCTGGGCGCGTTCGACTTCGTCGCCAAGCCCTGGCAGAACGAGAAGCTGCTGGCGACGGTGCGGGCGGCGGTCGGCCACCGCCAGGCCAAGCTCGAGGCGGCCGCGCTCAAGGCCACCAACCGCGCGCTGGCCGCCGCGACCAACGCCGGCGGCGATCCGCTCCTCGGCGACGGCCCGGCGATGCGGCGGGTGTTCGAGCTGGTGGCCAAGGCCGCGCCCACCGACGCCAACGTGCTGATCCTCGGCGAGAACGGCACCGGCAAGGAGCTGGTCGCCCGCGCCCTGCACCGCCGCTCGGCGCGCGCCGAGCAGGTGTTCATGGGCGTCGACCTGGGCGCGGTGTCCGAGACGCTGATCGAGAGCGAGCTGTTCGGCCACAAGAAGGGCGCGTTCACCGGCGCCACCGACCACCGCGTCGGCCGGTTCCAGGCCGCCGCCGGCGGCACGCTGTTCCTCGACGAGTTGGGCAACCTGCCCCGCCACCTGCAGCCCAAGCTCCTGACCGCGCTCGAGCGCCGCGAGGTCATCCCGGTCGGCGCCAACAGCCCGGTGGCCATCGACGTCCGGGTGATCTCCGCGACCAACACCCCGCGGGCCGATCTCGAGGACGGTGCGGTGTTCCGCCAGGACCTCCTGTACCGGCTCAACACCGTCGAGATCGTCCTGCCGCCGCTGCGCGAGCGCAAGGAGGACATCCCGCTGCTCGCCGATCACTTCCGCGCGGTCTACGCCAAGAAGTACGGCCGGCCGGTCGCGCAGATCGCCGACGACGCGCTCGCCGCGATCGTCGCGTACCCGTGGCCCGGCAACGTCCGCGCGCTGCGCCACGCCTTCGAGCGCGCGGTGATCCTGTGCGACGGCCAGACGCTGCGGCGCGGCGACTTCCCGCTGCCGGCGGTGGCCGGCCCGACGGCGCCGGCGGTCGACGGCGCCGGCGCGACCACGCTGGCCGAGCTCGAGCGCCAGGCCATCGCCACCGCGCTGGCGCGCCACGCCGGCAACATCACCTACGCCGCCCAGGAGCTCGGCATCACCCGCACCTCGCTGTACCGGCGCATGGAGAAGCACCGCCTGTGACCGCGCGCGGGCGCACCAACCGCTTCGCGCGCGCGCTGGCCACGCGCATCGCCGCGCTGTTCGCGACGCTGGTGGTGCTGGCCTACGCGGTGATCGCCACCGACCTGGTCGCCGTGGTGATCGTGCTGCTCGCCGCGGTGATCGCGCAGGGCCTGGGCGTCGTGCGGCTGGTCCAGCGCACCAACCGCGAGCTGGCGCGGCTGCTCGACGCGCTGCGCTCCGACGACTTCCAGCAGTCGTTCGCGATCGGCCAGGACGACCCGAGCTTCGCCGAGCTCAAGGCCACCTTCGACGACGTGCTGGCGCGGTTCCGCGACGCGCGGTTCGAGCGCGAGGCCCAGCGCCGCTACCTCGAGGCGCTGGTCGAGCACGTGCCGGTCGCGATCGTCGCGATCCACCCCGGCGGCGCGGTCGAGCTGCTCAACAACGCGGCGCGCCGGCTGTTCAACCTGGCCGGCGAGACCACCACCGACGCGCTGGTGGCCCACGGCGCCGACTTCCAGCGCGACCTGGTCCAGGCCCGGCCCGGCCAGCGCACGGTCACGCGGATGACCGCTGACGGCGTGGCCCGCCACCTGATCGTGTCGGCCACCGAGCTGACCGTGACCGGCCAGCCGGTGCGATTCGTGACCTTGCAGGACATCCAGTCCGAGCTCGACGGCAACGAACTGGCGGCGTGGCGCGACATGGCGCGGATCTTGACCCACGAGATCATGAACTCGCTGACGCCGATCGCGTCGCTGGCCCGCACCGCCGACGATCTGGTCGGCGACCTGGCCACCCGCGCGGCCGCCGCGCCGGGCGACGCCGCCCCGGCCCCGCCGGTCGACGACGAGCTGATCGAGGATCTGCGCGCCGCGCTCCGCACGCTGGCCCGGCGCTCGGACGGCCTGATGCGCTTCGTGCGCAGCTACCGCGAGTTCACCCAGCTGCCGCCGCCGACGCCGCGGCCGATCGCGCTCGACGATTACGTCGCGCGGATCGCGACCCTGTTCGCCACCGACTGGGCCCAGCGCGGCATCGCGCTGACGGTGACCGCGCCGCCGGCCGGCATCGCGGTGACCGCCGACGAGGCGCTGCTGGATCAGGCGGTGATCAACCTCTTGCGCAACGCCGCCGACGCCGCCGCCGGCGCCGCCGCGCCCCAGGTGTGGCTCGACGCCGGCCTCTCGGATCGCGGCCGGCCGATCCTCGAGATCGGCGACAACGGCCCCGGCCTCGACCCGGCCCTGGGCGACAAGATCTTCCTGCCGTTCTTCACCACCAAGCCCGAGGGCTCGGGCATCGGCCTGGCGCTGGCGCGGCAGGTGATGCTGGTGCACAAGGGCGCGATCACCGCCGGCGCGCGCCCCGGCGGCGGCGCCGTGTTCCGGCTGACGTTCTGATCCCGTGCGTCGCCGCCGCCGGCCCCCGCTCGATCACGGAACGCAGTGATCGGGGTGCTGACACTGCTCGCAGTAGAGCTTGTCGGCGCAGGCCTCGGCGCACACGTTGCACGCGTTGCCGGGCGTAGTGCCGGCGCACGCCGGGCAGTCGGCGCGACACAGGTCGACCTGGTGTTCGTAGTCGTCGCAGTCGGTGGTGGGCGCGGGCGGCGCGGCCGCCGCCGGCGCGGCCGCGGGCGGCGGCGCCTTCGAGCCGCAGGCCCCCAGGGCGAGGAACGCGATCAGCGCGAGGTGCTTCATGGCGCTGACTCTACGCTGGGGCCGGC
Organism: Myxococcales bacterium; assembly: GCA_016707895.1. Lineage (GTDB taxonomy): Bacteria > Myxococcota_A > Polyangia > Haliangiales > Haliangiaceae > UBA2376. The sequence goes on from JADJGV010000019.1 coordinate 138,631, forward strand.
CCCGCCATTCCCGCCGGCCCGCAGGTCGCGCCGGCTCATCGGTTGAACGGGAACTCCTGGATCCAGTGGAAGCCACGGGTGCGCAAGAGCGGCTCGGGCTCGCGCACCAGGGTCGCCTGGATCGCGCCGGCGTCGATGATCAGGTGGGTCGGGTCGGGCTGCGTGAACCGCCACACCTCGGGCGGCGCGTCGCCCGCGCCCGGCGTCACGACGGTGATGGTCCCGGCCGCGGCGTCCACGGTCGCGCCGAGCTTGACTCGCTCGTCGGTCATGCGCCGGATCTCGCCGCGGCCGCCGTCGAGGATCAGCTTGCGCCAGCGCACCGTGTCGGTGGTCAGCGGCGGGTGCTCGACGCCGTCCTGGCGCCAGGTCTCGACCGACCAGATGCCGGCCAGGGGCCCGGGCGGCGGCGGGTACGCCAGCCACTGCTGGTGCTGCTGGTAGATGCTCCAGCCCATCGCCGCCAGCATCGCCACCTTGGCGGCCAGCCGCGCGCGCTCGACGCGGACGCTGCCGCGCGGCCGCGGCGGCACCGCCGCCACCGCGCCGCCCAGCACCGCGATCGCCAGCCGGCGCAGCTGCGGCGCGGCGATCACCAGCGCGCACACCAGGAGCTGCGTCGCGTACAGCTTCACCGGCACGTCGTAGGTGAAGTTGAGCATGACGACGTTGGTCATCACCGCGGCCACCACCAGCGCGCCCAGGGTCGCGGTGCGCCGCCACAGCAGCAGCGCCGCGCCCAGCGCCTCGGCCAGCCCGCCGAACACCGCGTACGGCGTCGACGAGCCGGTGAACGACCACAAGACGCCCATCGGCGACATGTCGCCGAGGCGGTGATCGAGCCGGATGTAGCTCGGCGGCGGGAACTGGGTGTCGAAGATCTTGGCGAAGCCGTAGCTCACCATCGTGAACGCCAGCACGTAGCGCAGCCCGACCAGCGCCCACCCGGCCAGCCGCGGATACGCCAGCCGGCGGCGATCGACGACCGACCAGATCGCCGCGCCGACCGCCGCGAGGATCAGCGAGGCCAGGAACCACAGGTAGGCCCAGCGGGTGTCGCCGCTGCCGGTGATCTCCAGCGCCGGGCGCCCCTGCCCCAGCACCGCCGCCAGCGCGCGCACGATCCAGTCGAACGGCTCGAGCGCGACGTCGAACCACGGCTCGGTCTTGGGGATCAGCCCGATCGGGAACGGATAGGCGAACAGCGCGCCCAGCACGACCCCGAAGCGGAACAGCACCCGCCGGGGCCACGACCACACACCATCGGACGTCATCGGCGGCGAATCTAGCCTGGCGACCGCGGGGTTGATCGCTCGGCGGCGCCGCGTATGCTGGGCCGTCGTGATCGATGCCACGCCCCGGGCGGAAGCCGCGCGCCCGACGATGGGCTTCGTCGAGCTGGTGGCGTTCCTGGCGATCATCATGGCGCTCAACGCGCTGGCGATCGACGTGGTCTTGCCGGGCCTGCCGGCGCTGGGCGACGAGCTGGGCGTCGCGGGTGGCAACCAGCGGCAGCTGGTGATCGTGGTCTACCTGATCGGCATGGGCGCGTCGCAGCTGGTCTACGGCGCGCTCGCCGATCGCATCGGCCGCCGCCCGACGCTCTTGCTCGGCCTGGGGATCTACGGCGTCGCCGGGCTGGCCAGCGCGGTGGCGCCGAGCTTCGGGGCGCTGCTGATCGCGCGCGTCGCCCAAGGGCTAGGCGCCGGCTCGCCGCGCGTGGTCGCGGTGTCGATCGCCCGCGACCGCTACCGCGGCAGCGAGATGGCGCAGGTGATGTCGCTGGTGACGATGGTGTTCATGGTGGTCCCGGTGCTGGCGCCGTCGATCGGCCAGGGCATCCTGTGGGTGGCGTCGTGGCGGTGGATCTTCGGCGTGCTGGCGGTAGCCGGCGCCCTGGTCGCGGCGTGGGCCGGGTTGCGGCTCGCCGAGACGCTGCCGCCGGAGCACCGCAGATCACTGTCGCCGCGCGCGGTGGCGCGCGGCCTGCGCGAGGTGCTGACCACCCGCGCCACCGCGGTGCCGATGGTGGCGATGGCGCTGACCCACGGCGTGGTGATGGCGTTCGTCACCTCGGCGCAGCAGGTGTACCAGGAGACCTTCGACGTCGGCGCCGCGTTCCCGCTGTGGTTCGCGCTGATCGCGCTGACGATGTCGGTCGCGGCGTTCGGCAACGCGCGGCTGGTGCGCACGCTCGGGCCGGCCGCGCTGGCGCGGCGCGCGCTGCACGTGATGATCGCGACCGCCGGGATCATGGCGGCGCTCGCCGCGACCGACCACCTGGGGCTGGCGGCCTACGAGGTGCTGGCGTGCGTGGTGTTGATGGGCTTTGGCTTCGTCGGCTCCAACCTCAACGCGCTGGCGATGGAGTCGATGGGCCACCTGGCCGGCACCGCCTCGTCGGTGCTCGGCGCGGTCACCACGATCAGCGCGGCGCTGTTCGGCGGCGCGGTCGGCCACCTCTACGATGGCACCGCCCTGCCGCTGGCGCTGGGGGTGCTGGGGCTCGCGCTGCTCGCGCGGGCGACCCTGTGGCTGGCGCCGTCGACCCACGCGGGGTGATGGATCACGTGGCGGCGGCGCGCACCGCGGCCACCACCGCCGCGACCGCCGCGGCCAGGTGGGCCAGCAGCGCCGGATCGGCGACCTCGCCGGCGGCGTCGAGCCGGGCCCGCGAGAACACGTGGGCGCCGCCGTCGATCACCGGCAGGCCCATCGTGCGCAGCACCTCGGCCAGCTGCGCGTGGGCGTGGGCCGCGCCGCCCGGCGAGCCGCACACCAGCAGCGCCGGCTTGCCGATCGGCTCGGTCGCCGACACCAGCCAGTCGAGCGCGTTCTTGAGCGTGCCCGGCATGCCGTGGGCGTACTCGGGGCTGGTCACCAGCAGCGCGTCGGCGTCGCCGATCGCCGCCCGCAGCGCCGCCACCGCCGGCGGCAGCGGCGCCATGTCGAGGTCGGGGCTGAAGTGCGGCAGCGCGCCGAGGTCGACCGTCAGGTCGACCGCCACCTGCCCCGGCGCCGCCCGCGCCACCGCGCGCGCCAGCGCCGCCGTCGACGACGTCGCCCGCAGGCTGCCGACCAGCGCGACGACGCGGAGCGGTGTCATCGCCCAACGCCAACGCGCCGCGTGGTCACCGCACCTCGGCCAGCCCGGCGATCGCCAGCCGCCGCAGCTTCAGCAGGCGATCGTCGTCGGACAGCGTCGCCACCGCCCAGGCCTCGAGCGCGCCGGCGTCGGCGAACGCCTCGGCGAACCCCGCCGGCGAGTGCTTGCGCCAGGCCAGCACCAGCGCCGCGAGCGCCTCGGCGTCGCGGCCGGTCGGCGCCTCCGCGCGCGCCTGTCCGACCGCCGCCGCCAGCGCCGCCGCGCTCGGCCGGGGCGCGTCGGTCGCGATCGTCAGCGGCAAGCCGCCCGCTCGCAGGATTTGCCACGGCCCGGGCATGTCCCTAACGTTAGCACGTGGCGCCGCCGTCCCTCGATCGTGCACGGCTGCAGGCGCTGCTCGCCGACGCCGGCGCCCAGCTCGACGGCGAGTGGCTGCTGATCGGCGGCGCCGCCGCCGCGGCGTGGTTCGCCGACGCCCGGACCACCGACTGGCCCGCCGGGCCGCGCTTGCCTCGGCGATCGCTAGTTGACAGCTGGCGGCGCCGAGGGCTTGCGCGCGGTCGCGCGTTCGGGTAATCACCCCGAAAGCCTCGCCGATGTAGCTCAGTGGTAGAGCAACGGTTTCGTAAACCGTAGGTCCGCGGATCATACCCGCGCATCGGCTCCAAATTGCAGGGGATTCGCGCGGCGGTTGCCGCTAGCGATCGGCCGTTGCCAGTCCGTTGCCACTCACCATCGGGACCACGGTGCCGATCGGGCGGGTGAACGACAGCCGCACCCGCGGGTCGGCCGCCGCGACTTCGCTGTCGCTGCGCACATAGATCGCGGTGGTCGTGATGTCCGCGTGCCCCATGATCGCCCGCAGCTGCCCGATCGGGATCCCTGCGTCGCCCGCGTGCGTCCCGAACGTCGCCCGGAGCCCATGGAAGTTGACCGGGGGAATGCCGGCGCGCTTGCAGGTGCGGCGCACCGCCGACGCGAGGTCGTCACCCTCATGGAGCGGGCGCGGCCGTTCATCCTTCCCGGGGCGGGTCACGACGTGATCCGCCGCCGCCCCCGTCGCGAGACGCCACCGGCGCAGCATCGCCGCCAGCTCCGGCGGACACGGCACCACTCGCGGCTGATCGTTCTTCGGTGCGCCAGCCCACGACGCGACCACGCGGATCACGCCCGCGTCGAGGTCGACCGCCGACCATCGCAGCGCGGCGATCTCGCCCCGCCGAAGGCCGCTGTAGATCGCCAGCGCCGACGCCACCCGAAACCACTCGGGTCGGCACGCGTCGAGGTAGCGCACGACGTCGGCCGCCACCGCGATCGCCGCGGGCCGCTTGCGCGCGCGGGCGCGCTCCTGGCGGAGCCCCTTGGGCAACTCCACCGACACCGGCCGGCGGGCGTACTTCATGACGACGCGGAAGGTCGTCAGCACGTTGCGGATCGTCGCGGGCGTCACCTTGCGTCCGGCGGTGTTCCGCTCTCCGCGGCGTGCCGTCTGCCGCGCTGCGAGCGTCGCGACGAGGCGATCGATCACGTCGGCGTTGATCTCGGCCAGCGGCAGCGCGCCGATCGCCGGAAGGATCTGCCGGTCGAGGTGCGAGCGGTACGCGGTCAAGCGCGCCAAGGTACGCCGCGGGTCGGCCCCGGGCTGGCGGGCCCGCGCCTCAAGGAACGTCGTCGCTACCTCAGCGAACGTCCGCTCGGTGCCCGGGTCGCGGCGCCCGACCTTGATGTCATCGATCTCGGCGGTGCGCCGGCGGAGCGCGGCCCGGGCCGCGTCGTAGCTCTTGAACGTCGCGGAGCGTCGGCCGCCGCTGCTATCGGTCCAACGGATGTGCCACGAGCCCGACGGCAAGCGCCGCGGCGCGCTGGCCTTCACGAGCGCCCCTCCCCGCCGGCGGTTCCCTCGACGTCGGCCAGCGCGACCAGCAACGCGGCGACCGCGCGCCGGGTCTGGCGGCCGGCCGGGGTCGCGCCGAGCGCGGCCCATGCTGCGCTGGCCTGGCGCTCCATGGCGGAATCGTCGATCGCGGGGTCGTGGTCGGCTGACAGCGTGGCGACGGGCGGCGAGATCATTGGGACTCCTTATGTTGCCATGTTGGCAACCTCGAAAAGTGTAACCATTCCGGCGACCGATGCAAACCGGCAACGCGCGGCGGCCGTCGACGGCTAGCGGCGGCGGGCGGGCCGCTTGGCGGCGGCGATCACGGCGCGGGGGTCGGCGGCGACCCGGGCCAGCGCGGCAGCGTCGAGGCGATCGGCCAGCGCGATCCACGCGTGGTGGTCGGCGGAGCGCACCGCGACGATCGGGGGCGGCGGGGCCACGTCGGGCGCCACCTTGGCCAAGGCGCGGCGGATCCGCTCGACCGCATCGACGCTCGGCCGCCGGCCGTCGTCGCCTCCGAGCGCACGCCAGCACGTCTGACGCGACATCTTCGCCGCGCTCGCGACCGCGACCACCCCGGCATCGGCCACGCGGCGCCGCAGGTCGGCCAGGTAGCTCGGCGCGATCGTCGGCGGGTACTTCGGCGCGCGGGGCGGCATCGTCGCGGCGGTCATCCTAGCGGTTGTCGTGGTGGCCATGGGGCTCCGGGCGGTTGTCGTGGGTGTGGTCGGGTGAACTCGGGGGCGGCGGGGCCCCGGTGGCCTCGATGGCGGCGAAGGTCGCGATCGCGGCGGCGGCGATCGCCAGCGCGGTGCGCACCTTCACGGGTACCGCCCCCGGGCCGGTCGCCAGCGAGGGGCCGACGGAACACGGGGGACGCCGCGTTTCCCTGATGTTTTCGGGAAGTTGACGCGTGTGAAGGCAGTGGCGCCCCAACCTCCCGCGTCCCCCGATCCAACGGGGGGGGGGGGGGCGGCGGATCTCGGTCCGGGGGCATGCGCGTCAGCGCCGCGCTTCGCGAGAGGCCCCCTGCGCCGCATCGCCGCGCCGTGCGGAGGGCCTTTGCCAGCACGCGGCCGAGCGCGGCCAGTTGGGGCACCTCGTCGCGCCACTGCGCGGCCGGCATCGGGGCGAACGCGTGGCACCCGTCGCACGCGAACGCCTCCCACCGCTGGCGCGCGGCGCGGTCGAGACACGCGGGCCGGGCGGCGCAGTGCAGCCGTTGGACGTCGGCGGGATCCTCGCCGGGTCGCAGCTCGGCGCGCGGGGTCGGGTTGGGCTGCGCGTCGGCCATGGTCGTGGTCGCCTCCGGTTGATCGCCAGGCGCGCCAGGCTGCGCGTAGGGCGGCGATCGTGGTCGTGCTGGTGGTCGCGGTGCGCGAGCTTGGAAGAGCCCGGACCGAGGCGCGGTCGGGGGCAGACCTGCTGGCGCGCCAGGCCGCGCGCAGGGCGCGAGCGCGGCCCGAGGTCGCGCTGGCGGTCGCAGCGGCGGGGCTGGCGACGGCGAGCGGCCGAGGCCGGCCCGCACCCGCGGCCGGCGGTGTCCGGCAAGGGCTGGCGGCGACCTGCGCAGACCTCGGCTCGCTGATGTCCCACCCGTCCCCAGGTGTACTGGGGACAACGGGACAGGGGGTACGGGGGTTGTCCTGCCGACAGGTCGGGGGACAAGTCGGGGCACACCCCTGGCCCCTCATTGCCCCCCCGGTCAAGCGTCGCCCACTGGCCGGCCGCGACTCGCAGCCGTCGCCCGGGCAGGACTCGCAAACGGACCACCGCCGCAGTGCCTTGCGCTCCTGCCGATGCGCGACGCCAGCGTCGCCTTGGACGACCATCGCGCTGATGGCGGCGTACGATCATCAGCGACCGCCGCCGTTGCCTTGCGGACGGCGTCCCGCGGCATGGCGGCGCCGGTGGCAGCGGCCAGCACGTCGCCTTCCCCGCCAGCTACAAGGTCGCGAGACCATCGGCCGCCGAGTTCGCTGTGTCCGCGGCTCGCCTGGCGCGTCCCGTCACCGCGTTCCCCGTCACGCGGTAGCGGCCAGAGGGGCCGTGAAACTGGACCGGGACCACTCGGTCGCCTTCACCGAGACGCGACTTGCCGACCGACAGCGAGGCGTCGAGTGGATCCCGTCGATCGCGCCGGCCCAGTTCCCCGATGGCCTGCACGGTGTGCGCAGAACGCTGATCTGCGCGCACGTCCGCCACACAGCCGCGACCCAAGCGCCCACGTGAACTCCGCGACGTCAGATCGCGGGCCGCGGCGCGGCTCATCTGCGACAGCCCGATCATCAGCACGTTCTGATCATCGGCCCACTTGCGCATTTCCTCGACGATTCGCCCAACGCGGGCGCGCTCCTCGCGGGTGTCGCCGCGAGGATCCGACTAGGTTCAGCGATCACGCGGGATCGGGTGTGGTGCCGTCGCCGCGTGCGGGCGCCACCCGCGACCCACACGGCGGCCGTGCTTCCGGTCCGCGACATCGCGGTCGATGCTCCGAGCGTCGGACAAATCGGCCAACGCCCGAGGCACGCGCCCACGCAGCGCCCGCGAAGGAGGTCGGCCCCCGACTTGCCGGCCTCGGTTGAGGCGAACCCGCCGCCGGTGCCCCGCGGGATCACGCCGCGGATGAAGCACCGGCCTCCCATCGTCGCCGCGGTCGTCGGTGGATCGGCCAGTGATCGTCCACCGCCAGCGACGGAGCCGCCCGGTGGCGCATCGAGGCAGGAACTCACCGCTCACAGCGAACGGGCTCGAAGTGCTTCGCCTCGCCCCCGGCACGATTCGGAGCGGTCCATGGGCGCCGCTTCGGGCAAGTCTGGATCCGCCGGCGAGCGTCGACACGGAGTCCCGGGCCCGCGCCGCGCCGTCGAACTTGTGGCGGGGTTCCCGTCGGCCGCGGACTCGACCGTCGCGTGCGGTCGAACGCGTCGAACGCCTCGCGGCCGAGGTCAAGCCGCGACCTTCGCCACTGCGAGGAGGCCGCTGGTGGCGCCGCTGATCGGCGGCGCATCCCGCCAGGTACGCCGACGGCGTTGAGATCGTGTGCGCCCCGGGTGGTCGTACCACTAGCGCGCCGCGAGTCAGGCCCGTCTCGCGGCAGGCGTCGGATCGCCGCTTCCGGGCCTGAGCCCCGCTGTCGTCGCTCGTCGATCGGTCACGCCGGGGGATGCCCCGGCCCGCCAGCGGCGCGCCCGTTCGGTGGATGCTAGGCGCGCGACGCCGGTGTAGCCCCGCTGAATGCGCCTCGACGCCGCGGCCGACGGCCAGGCCGCATCGCCGGCCAGCGCGCAAGGTGGTGCCCCGACGCTCACCAGTCTCCGCGGTCCCGTCGGCGGCAGCTGGCCAAGCTTCCGCGATCAAGCGCGGCAACGTCAGGCCGCCACCGCGCTGATCATCGGCGACATCGTCACGATCGCAGTCGCGACGCCGGCCGCCGCGCGACGTTGCAGCCACGGAACATGGGATCCGGATCGTGACTTCGTCCGTTGTGGCGTCGCGCACTGCACCGCGTCGGGCTCGCCAGCGCCATCGGCGCCAGGCCCCGGCTCGCGAGCGTACGCTTCTCGGCCAGCCGCGGAGCGCCGCGGTCAGGGCAGGTGCCGGCGCCCGATCCAGCGCTGGCGAGCCGCGCCGCGCTCGGCCGTCGCGATGCGGGCCAACCCTCAGGGGTCGTCGCGCTGCCGGTCGGCCCGCGACGTCGTCGGCTCCACCTGGGGCCACCGTGCGGCCAACGTCGGGGATCTCGGGTGGCGCTGGAAGCCCCCGACGTCGGGTCGCTCGGAATCGGCCCGGTCAGCGCGCACCACCATCGCCGCAGGCGGGTCGACCCTTCAGTGCGCCACACGCGCAGGTGCGCGACCAGCGACGGGATCCGCCGATCGCGCGGCCCGTCACCGGGGCAGACGCCGCGCGTCGGCGCCCGTGGATCTCGGCCAGCCTTGCGGTCGCGGGGCGGTCAGACGCCGCGCGATGTCGTCGGAGCGGGCGGCCGGCGGCCCGCTCCGCGTCGTCACGCCCGGTCGAGGTACGCCGGGCCCGGGATCCCAGGCGGCCACGGGTATCCAGCGCCCGGATCCAGCGCGCGGACGGTGCCCCGGGATTGAGCCGAGCTTCCGGCGGCCCGGTCGATCTTGAGCCAGAGGTCGTCGGACTGGGCGCCGGGCGGTTACCAGCCGGCGGTTTCAGAGGTGGGGGCTGCATCCAGCCACCCTGACGGACCCACGAACGCTAGCAACGCGCCAGATCGACCGCGCACGAAATCCGGGCCTAAGGGCGCGCGGCTTCGATGGCGGTCGCCTCATGCGCTCGTCGGCTGCTGGCGATGGCGGCCAGGCTGCGGCCAGCCCGCGTCGTCGCATGTCGTCGGCTTGACGGGCGGCCGCGGCGCCCCGTCATGCGCCGCCGCGGTCCACTTGCGACATGCAACGAAATGCGCGAACTCGGCGCGTCTGTTCCTGTATGCGCCTGACGGGAGGCCGGCCGTCCCTTCCGATAGCCGACTGGATCGACGCCTTCCGTCGATCGATCATCGTCGGTCAGCCGCGGTGATGCGCGACCAACAGTCGCCATCCGGCGCTCGCCAGGTAGGACCGGACTCGGCTGCAACGTCCTGTCCCGTAGCGGCCGATGAGACCTTGCTCCATCTGACGGCGTCCCACGCCAGGCGCGCAGGAGCGTTGCCTCGAGGGCGGGGGTGCCTTTGGCGCGCAAGTCGCAGTCGTAGCGGTCGGGCACCCCCCAGCCACCGCGCGCGGAAGTTGGACCCGAGGAGATCGCGAGACAGGCTCCCTTGTTCGTGGGACAACGCGGGGATCAGCGCCAGGCGGGGCCCGACGCGGGCCCGGCACCGGGTTCTGCTGCGCGACTTGATGGAGCGTGCGTACTGGGTCGCGTTCTGCCGCGTTCTCGTCCGACGTCCGATAGTCCCCGAGCGCGCCAGCAGATTTACCACGCGCGGCCCGTCGCTCCCGTCGGCCGCACAGCACACGCGCGCGCCCGTGACGACGGCCCATGCCTGGCAAGGCGGCCCTGGGCAGCAAGGGCCGATCACCCGCGCCAGAGCGGCCGCCGAGTAGATCGGACGCGACGTTGATCCCGGGCCGGGGCCACGCTGACCGCATCGGTCCGCCGCCGGAGCAGTCCGCCTGACGCTGGGGCGCGTCAAAATAGAACCTCCTAGAATGTCGGCGCCTTCGCGGAGTCAAAGGCGCGGCACGCCGCTCCAACTTCTCGCTGGCTGTCCGCGGTTCAGCGAAGTTCTCGCCGGCAGTCCGAAGCGGTGGCGAAGAACTGGGCACCACGACGACGGCGAGGTCCTTTCACAAGCGAAGCCCTGCCACGGTTGACACCAGACGCCCGGGGTCGTGAAGCACTCCACGAGGTTCGTCGCAAGGACGCAATCACTCGACGAGCCGCATGCGACTGGTCTGTCGTGGTCGCCTGCGGCGAGTAGCGGTGGACCTGCAATGCAACCGCGGCCGCGTGGGCCCGACAACCGGCCGCAGTCACCCCCACCAGCAAGACGATCCAGGCTCGGGCCATCCCACGACGCTACACCCGCGCGGTAGCCCGGCGTTGCCACTCCGTTGCCAGTTGCCGCGGCAAACCGGCGTTGCAGCCGCTGCCGACGTTGCCAGCCTTGCCGCGATTCCGCGAACCTAGCGACATCGCGCCCCGCGGCACCCGTTTCGTAAACCGTAGGTCCGCGGATCATACCCGCGCATCGGCTCCAGACAGCAGCGTGCCTCCCTGCCCCCCCAGGGTGCGACGTGGCCGGGTCCACCCGGCGTCCGCGGCCGTCCTCGGCAATCCTGCTACGCTGTGCCCGATCCGATGGACGTCGAGACGCCCCCTTCGCGCGGGCTGGTGGCCCGGGATGGATTCGCGGTCGGCCGCGGCGGCACGCAGGCGGGCACGCGCGCGCGAGCGCTCGGAGGTGGCGGATGACGCGGGCGCGGACGGTGCTGATCGTCGATGACGAGGCGGCGGTGACGCGCGCGCTGGCGCGGATGCTGGCGTCGCCGGCGCTGCGCATCCTGACGACCCAGGAGCCGGCCGAGGCGCTGGCGTTGCTCGACCGCGAGCCGATCGACGCGGTCATCAGCGACAAGGACATGCCGGAGATGAGCGGGCTGGCGCTGCTCGGCGAGATCCGCGGCCGCCACCCGCTGGTGGTGCGCATCCTGCTCACCGGCCAGCCCACGCTCGACTCGGCGCTGGCGGCGATCAACGACGGGGGCGTGTTCCGCTACCTGACCAAGCCGTGGAAGGAGCCCGAGCTCAGCGCCACCATCGCCGCGGCGCTCGATCGCGCCGACGAGCTGCGCCACGAGCACGAGGCGCGGCAACTCGCCGAGCGCCGGGCGACGGCGGTCGCCGCGCTGGAGGCGGCCGATCCGCGCCTGCTCGCGGTCGACGCCGGCCGCTATCCGCTGGTGGGGTCGGCGCTGATCGAGGCGATCGACGCGGCGGTGCAGCGCCTGCGCCGCGACGGCGCGGCGGGGTTCGACGCGCAGCGCGAGCTGGACGACGCGATCGCCGCCAGCGATGCCCTGGGGCTGGCCGACGCGCTGGCCTGCGTCCCGCTGTTCCATCCGACGATCGGCGTGACCCTCGCGCCCGACGGCGACGACGCCTACCGGATCGCGCTGGAGCTCGGCGCGACGGTGGTGGCGCTGGTGGTCGTGCCGGCCGCGACCGGGCGGGCGGTCGCCGGCCGGCTGGCTTGCCTGGCCCGGGTCGACCTCGGCGGCGAGGGCGAGCACTTCGGGCGCGTGCAGGTCGGCGTGGGCGGCGCCGAGGCCGACCTGATGCTCGGCTACCAGCCGACGGCCCGCGGCGCGACGATCGAGCTGCGGCGCCTGGTCAGCGGCGGCGAGGCGCCGCCGGAGCGGCGCGATGACCTGCTCGGGCGCTACCGGGTGGTCGAGCGCATCGGCGACGGCGCGACCGCGATCGTCTACCGCGCCGTGCACCTCGCGCTCGACCGGCCGGTCGCGCTCAAGGTGCTGCGGCCGTCGGAGGCGCGCGAGCCGCGCGCGGTGGCGCGCTTCCTGCGCGAGGCCCGGGTCGCGGCGCGGATCCGCCACCCGGCGATCGTCGAGCTGCTCGACTACGGCCAGCTCCCCGACGGTCGACCGTTCCTGGCGATGGAGTTCGTGCCGTGGCCGACGCTCGACGCCCGCCTCGCCGACGGCCCGCTGGCGGTCGAGGCCGCGGTCGCGATCGCGCGGCAGCTCGCCGCCGGGTTGGAGGCCGCCCACGCGGTCGACGTGATCCACCGCGACCTCAAGCCCGCCAACATCTTCGTCGCCGACGACGGCCAGGTGCGGATCGCCGACTTCGGCTCGGCCAAGCTGCTGGGCGGCGAGGGCTTGACCCAGGACGGGTGGACCGTCGGCACGCCGCTGTACATGGCGCCCGAGCAGATCGTCGCCGGGCCCACCGATCACCGGCTCGATCTCTACGCGCTGGGCTGCATCCTGTTCCACATGCTGGTCGGCCGTCCGCCCTACGAGGCGCCGACGGTGCGCGAGCTGCTGATCCGCCACGTCTCGGCGCCGCTGCCCGAGCTCGGGCCCGGCGTGCCCTACGCCGTCGCGCGGGTGGTGCACCGCGCGCTGGCCAAGCACCCCGACGACCGCCCGCCGACCGCGCGCGCGCTGGCCGACGCGCTGGCCGTGGCGATCGGCTGAGCGCGGGCTACGCGATCGTCAGGTCGGCGCCGGTGAGCGCGCCGGCCGGATCGCGGGTCACGGACCACCGCACGCCCACGCGCGTGCCGTAGCGCGCCGCGTAGACGCGGACCTCGCCGCCGTCGGGCTCGGCGCGGCGATCGATGAGCGTCACCGCGGTCAGCTTGGGCCACGCCGCGGCGTACAGCGGCAGCCAGGTGCGCAGCTCGGCGGCCAGCGGCCGCGCGGCCGGCGCGTCGCGGGTGTCCGGCACGGTGCCGTCGGCCAGGCGGATCAGCAGCGCGCGATCCGCCTGGAGCTCGCCGCGATCGACCGGGCGGGCCAGCGCGGCGGCGGTCGGCGCGGGCGGCGGCGCGGCCCCCAGCGCCAGGTTGACGGGTCCCGGCGTGACCGTCGCCGCGGCCGATCGCGGCAAAGGCTGGCACACCGGGAAAGACCCTGGCCGATCGACGTCACAGAGTGCGTCCCAGCGTCCCTACCCGGTGAGGCCCACGCGCGGGCCCGGAGCCCCGATGCGAGCCACCGCCACCGATGCCCGTCCCACCGCCGCCCGCGCCAGCGAGCGCGCCACCGTCGATGACAGCGCCCTGGCCCAGGCCCTGGACCCTGCGCTGGGCGTGTTCGCGAGCGTCGAGTCGCTGACCGCCGGCGACCCGAGCTTGCCAGTCGCGGTGCGCGGCCGGCTGGTCGGCCCGGTGTTCGCGTGGCCGCGCGAGGTCCACGGCCGCGGCGGCGACGCCGGCGACGCGCTGGTCAGCGTGGTGTCGGCGGCCCTCGAGCAGCTGGGTCGGGACGGCCTGGTCGGCAAGCGCGTCGTGCCGGCGATCCGCATGGGGCTCGGTTCGCGGGCGACGATCGACGCCGCCACCGTGCTGGCCCGCGGCGCGATCGGCTGCTCGGCCGAGCTGGCCGGCGCCGGTGAGCACGGCGCGCTCGAGGCGTGGGAGCGGCGCGCCACGGCCCGGGCCTGGGCCGATCACCAGGCCGAGGCCCGCCTCGACGAGGGCGGCGAGCCGCCGGCGATCGGCCGCGTGCTCGACTGGCATCGCGGCCGGGGCCGCCGGGTGATCTCGCTGTTGCTCGACCGCACGCCGCCGGTGGTGGCGTGCGTGGCCCTGCCCCACGATCCCGACGCGCCGGCGCTGGTCGGCGTCGCCGCCGGCCGCACCCTGGCCAGCGCGTGGCGCGGCGCCGCCCTCGAGCTGCACCAGGTGCACCTGACCCGGTGCCTGGGCGCGCGCACGAGCGACCTGCGCGGCCGCCACGGCCGGCTGACCGCGGGCCGGGTGATGGGCGTGGCGCGCGATCACGCGATCAGCCGCGACGCGCTGGCGGCGCTGGTCGCCGCGACCCGCCGCTCGATCGCGCCCGGCACCGTGCCGTCGTACGCGCCGCACCTCGACGCCCTCGCGGTCGACGTGACCCCGCCCATCGCCGAGCGGCTGGGTCGCAAGGTGGTCGCGGTGGTGCTCGGCGGCGATTGATCGGGGCTCGACAACCGCCGCGCGCGGCGCTAGGTTGCGCGCATGACGGTGGCGGGATGGGAGTTGGAGATCGCGGCCGCACAGGCCATCACCGAGTACGAGATCGACGGCGTCGCCTACGCGCGCATCCGGTACGGCTGCGAAGCCGAGGACTGGGGCGCCGCCAGCGGCCGACCGTGCCATGACTGCGCGGTGCGCCCTGGCCAGTACCACGTGCCGAGCTGCGACGCCGAGCGCTGCCCGGCGTGCCTGGGCCAGGCGATCAGCTGCGGGTGCAACGACGACGAGGACGAGGACGACGACGAGGGCGAGGACGACGACGAGGGCGAGGACCTCGACGACGAGCCCGACGCCGTCGACGACGAGCCTGGCGACGAGCGGCTGATCAACTGAGCCGGGGCGTCTGGCTCCGTCAGTCGCCGTCGGCCGCCCGGCAGCGCGCGGGCGCGCCGGCGGCCAGCGGCGCGCGCAGCCGCGTGGTCCACGCGACGTTGTCCGACCGCACGCCGGCCGGGCCGCGCAGGTCGCGCGCGTTCGCCGGCAGCGGGCCGCGCCACAGCTCGACGCCGTCGATCGTCACGGCCAGCGTGTCGTCGACGATGGCCGCGGCCAGGACGCGGTGGTCGCCGGGCGCCAGCGCCGGCGCGGGCACCGCCGCGACGTCGGTGTAGCCGCCGGCGCCGCAGCCGCGGTGGTCGTGCTTGCCGGGGTTGCGCTTGACCGACACCACCAGCTCGCGCGCCGGCTCGAGCCGCCACATCACGTAGACCAGGTTGCAGCCGTCCTCGGCCCGCAGCTTGAGCCCGAGCTGGCGCCGGCGCTGTCCGGAGGCCAGGGCCACGACCTTGGCGGTGGGGCCGCGGTAGGTGAACTCGAGCTCGGCGGCGTCGCCGGTCGTGGCCGGGGCGACCGCGCGGAAGGTCGGCGCGTCGATCACCGCGGCGCCGTCGACCGCCGCGAACCGCCCCTTGGTCGCGCACCACGCCGGCAGATCGGCGGCGATCGCCTGGGCGTTGCCGCCGCCCGGATCGGCCTGGCCGCGGGCGCAGCCCAGCGCCACGGCCAGCGCGCAGGCCCAGCGCGCGCCGGCGATCACGGCGCCGCCTCGCCGAGGATCGTCGCCAGCGCGGCGACGTGGGCGGCCAGGTAGGCGTGTTCGGCGCGCATCCGCACCAGATCGAACCACACGGTCTGGGCGATGCGCCGGCTGGCGTCGCCGCCGAGGCCCTTGAGCTCGCGGTGTTGCCGGTCGAGCTCGTCGACCAGCGCGGCGGTCGACGCCGCGCGGTCCCGCTCGGCGGCCAGCTCGGCCTCGAGCCGGGCGCGGTTGCCGGCCCCGGCCGGCGCGCGCTCGAGCATGCGCCGCCGCCCGGCCGCGGCGTCGCGGTTGCCGACCACCTGCCACAGCACGCCCAGGTTCACCGACGCCGACACCACCGCGAAGTACGGCGAGTCGTCGTCCTGCCCGGCCAGCGAGTCGTAGCCGACGCGCGCCGACAGATCGAACGCGCGCAGCACCCGCAGCGACGCCTCGCGGCGCTCGACCTCGGCGTCGGCCGCCTGCAGCCGGGCCAGCGCCCGCGGCACCGGCGCGGCCTCGCCCGCGGGCAGCCGGCCGCGCTCGGCGGTCGTCGCCGCCGCCAGCGCCTGCAGATCGGCGACCCGCAGCTCGAGCGCGGTCAGCTCGGGCGCGGTCGCGCGGCGCGCCGCGACGTCGGCCCTGACCCGCGCCAGCAGCGCGTCGGTCTCGGCCAGCGCGGCGTCGAGCACCTCGGCCCGGGCCGCCAGCGCCTGGGCCCGGGCGGCGTCGCCGATCGCCACCTCGGCCTGGTGCCGTCGGCAGTCGGCGGCGGCGCGGGCCCGGGTGACCAGGCCCTCGACCGCGCCCGTGAAGCGGTAGCTGACGCCGAGCGTCACCCGGGTGTCGTTGGCGGTCGGATCGGGCGCCGCGGTGGTGGCCGGCGCCTCGACGTAGCCGACCGAGCCGAACACCGCCGGCGACAGCCCGAGCGCGGCGTCGGCGGCGGCGACGCCCTGCACCCGCTGGCAGTAGCCGTCGTCGTCCGCGCGCGCGCTGGTCGCCGCGCCCAGCGCCGCCAGCACCAGCGCCGCCCGCGCGGTCACAGCCATAGCGGCTTGCCACCCACGAACAGCACGTCCTCGCGCGCGCCCTTGCCGTCGATCTGGATCTCGACCAGCTGGCCCCGCAGCGTCTGATCGCGGTGCGGGTGCTTGCCGGTGACCTCGCCCGGCAGGATCGCCAGCACCTTGCCGGCGTGGTGGCAGATGATCATGCCCAGCGAGCAGCGGTACAGCGGCGCGCCGACCGCGGCGTTGTGCAGGTTGTCGTACGGCACGAACGCGACCTCGGCGTGATCGGCCAGCGCGCGCAGGTACGGGGTGCCGCGCAGGTCGGCCAGGATCGCCTCCTGCCGCGCCAGCCCCGACTTGACCACCTCGCGCTCCTCGAGCACGCGCGCGGTGTCGAGCCGCGACCGGTCGTACTCCTGCTTGATCCGCAGCACCTCGTACGACAGCACCTGATCGCCGCCGCGCTCGGAGACGATGGCCTCGAGCGAGGCCGCCTCGGCCGCGAGCGCCGCGGCCCGGGTCTCGAACTCGGCCTGGCGCTCGGCCAGCGTCAACGTCGAGCTGGTGATCTGCGCGACCTGGAACCGGCCCGACAGCATGTCGTCGCGATCGATCAGGCCGGCCGAGTACTCCTGCGCCATCCGCCGCTGCGACGCCGAGGCGTAGGCCTGGTTGGAGCGGGTGATCTTGGCCCGCGCCCCCGCGTAGTCGCGCGCCAGCGCGCGCACGCGGTCGAGCGCCGCGGTGCGCCCCTCGAGGTCGGCGCGGATCGCCCGCGCGAACTCGGCCTGGTATCCCTGCTCCATCGCGATCGCGCGTTCGGCGTGGCGCAGCTGCGCCACCAGCTGGTCGCGCGCGGTCTGGTGCTGATCGACCTGCGCCTGCAACGCCAGCACCCGCTCGTCGGTGGCCGACACCACCGTCGGCCGCACCCAGCTGTCGCTGACCACGTAGAACGCGCTGGTCGCCAGGTACCCGACCAGCACGATCACGATGATCGACAGGATCACGAAGCCGAGCAGCCGGTACGCCGACACCATCCACTTCGCCGACTTCTTCGACAGCTCCGCCGGCGGCCCCAGCCCCAAGCGCGTGAAGACGTCCCAGCGGTTGCTGGGCGTCGCGACGGCGGTGTTGGCCGGCGGCGACGACGAGAGGAAGGACAAAGGATCGAACGGCGCCGGGGAGACGACCGGCGCCGGGGAGACGACCGGGGCCGGGGCCGCGACCGGGGCCGCGACCGACCGCGATCCGAAGCCGGATCCCGATCCCGATCCCGATCCCGATCCCGTCCCCGTCACCGATCCCGTCCCCGTCACCGATCCCGTCCCCGTCACCGATCCCGTCCCCGTCACCGTCCCCGATCTCCCGACCGCGGCGGCGACGCTCGCGGCCGACGGCGCGGCCACCGGCGCCGAGCCGACGGCGTCGACCTCGCGGCGCACGTGGCGCGGCGCCGGCGGCGTCGGCTCGCGACGCTCGCGCGGCGGACGCGGCGCCAGCGCGGGTGGCTTGGCGCGATCCCAGCCGTCGGCGAGGGTGCCGGCGGTCAGCGCGCGGCTGCGCTGCGCGGCGCCGTCGCGCGGCGGCGCGAATGGGATGACGTCGGCGTGGGCGCGCATCTCGGGCAGCGCCGGCACCACGACGGTGTCGTGGGCGCCGTCCCAGACCGGCGCGGCGGCCGGCGTCGGAGGTGGGGCGACGCGCGGCTCGGGCCGAGCTGCAGGTCGCGGACGCGCGGGCGGCGGAGCGGATCGCAACTTCGGTTCGGGCATAGGGTGCCGTGCGCGGCACGGCGTCGACGGAGATTGCAAGAAGGTCGCCACGCGATCGCGGCGATCGCGCCGCGCCTAACTCGCGGATGCGCCGCGTGCGCGCGCGCACCGCGCTGCGACCAAGCGTGGGCACAGACCCCACACGTGGGAAGCCGCGGCCCCGATCGTACGACCGCTCACGCGCGCGACCGCGCGACAACACACGCGCGCGTCGGCGGCATCGCTCTTGCTGTCGTCTGCATCGTCGCGCGCGGCGCGATCACGCGATGTCCACCTTCCCGCTCTACCTGTTCATCTTCATCGTCTTCCTGAACCGCTACGTGTTCGGGCTGTACCTGACGCTGGTGCGCGGACGAAAGTTCGACGAGACGATCGCCGGCTACGAGCCGACGATCACGGTGGTGGTGCCGCTGTTCAACGAGGGGCGCTCGATCTACGACACGATCATCAGCCTGGTGCGGCTGGAGTACCCGGCCGACAAGCTGGCGATCACCGTGGTCGACGACTGCTCGACCGACGACTCGTACGAGTGGGCGTGCAAGGCCGCCAGCGAGCACCCCAACGTCCGGGTGCTGCGCAACCCGCACAACATGGGCAAGCGCAAGGGCATCAACCACGCCGTGCGCGAGGCCACCTCGGAGATCATCGTCTCGGTCGACTCCGACGTGATCGTCTACCCGACCGCGCTGCGCGAGCTGGTGGCCCGCTTCACGGGCCCCGAGATCGCGGCGGTCGGCGGCCGGGTCCACGTGTCCAACCCCAACGCCAACTGGCTCTCGAAGCTCCAGACCATCAAGTACTACTACGGCCAGGAGCACCTGAAGAACCTCGAGCGGGCGCTGCGCTCGGTGATGTGCCTGTCGGGCTGCCTCACCGCCTACCGCCGCCACGTCTTGATCGAGCTCGAGCCGATCCTCGAGCACCGCAACATCGCCGGCATCCCGATCAAGTACGGCGAGGACCGGTTCCTGACCCGGCAGATCATCAAGCGCGGCTACCGCACGGTGATGACGATGGACGCGATGTGCTTCACCAAGGCGCCCACCGATCTGCGCGGCTACTTCAACCAGCAGCTGCGGTGGAAGCGGTCGAACATCGTCGACTTCGCCTGCGGCCTCGGCCACGCCTGGAAGCTGCACCCGCTGGTGTCGGTGCACTACCTGTCGATGCTGCTCTTGCTGCTGGTCTACCCGTTCGTGATCGCCGCCCACGTCCTGGCCGGGCAGTTCTTCGGCCTGGTGCAGTTCCACGTCGGGCTGATCGCGCTGTTCGGGATGATCTACTACCTGTCGCCGTCGACGCGGCGGCTGCCGCCGTGGCTGCGCGTGCACCCGATCGCGTTCCTGCCGATGGCGGTGCTGATGCCGGTGGCGTACGTGCTGCTGACGCCGCTGGGGCTGTTCACGCTCGACACCGCCAGCTGGGAGACCCGCGGCCACGGCGCCGTCGCCGCAGCCGCCGCCGCGCCGCCGGGAGGAGCCCGATGATCGTCGCCGCCCACCAGCCCTCATACCTGCCGTGGCTCGGCTACCTCGACAAGGTGGCCAAGGCCGACCTGTTCGTCGTGATGGACGACCTGCAGTTCGAGGCCGGCAACTTCCAGCACCGCAACAAGCTCAAGCTCAACCACGGCCCGGCGTGGCTGACCGTGCCGCTGGCCAAGGGCCCGCAGCACGAGCGCATCTGCGACAAGCGGATCGCGCCGAGCACCAGCCCGCGCGAGGACTGGCAGCGCCGCACCTGGCTGACCATCGAGACCCACTACCGCAAGGCGCCGCACTTCGCGCGCTACCGGGACGAGCTGGCCGAGGTCTACGCCCGGCCGTGGACCTCGCTGTGCGACCTCGACGGCCACCTCTTCGGGCTGGCGCGCCGCTGGCTCGGCATCACCCGCCCGGTCCTGCGCGCGTCGTCGCTCGAGCTGGTCGGCGCCAAGACCGCGCGCATCATCGACCTGTGCCACAAGGTCGGGGCCCGGATGTACCTGTCGGGGCGCGGCGGCTCGGTCGACTATCTCGACGTCGACGCGCTCCGCCAGGCCGGCATCACCGTGGTGTGGCAGGCGTTCACCCACCCGGTGTACCCGCAGCGCTACCCCGAGCTCGGGTTCTGCTCGCACCTGGGCTTCCTCGATCTGCTGCTCAACTGTGGCCCCGACAGCGCGGCGATCCTCGCCGGCGCCGGCGCCACCCGCGCCGAGGCCGTGCCGTGAACCGCATCTTCGACGAAGAGAAGGGGGGCCGGGTGGTCGCGTTCGGCGCCCACCCCGACGACCTCGAGGTCGGCGCCGGCGGCCTCTTGGCCCGGCTGGCCCGCGAGGGCGCGATGGTGACGATGGTCGTGGTGTCGGTGCCCAACCAGCCCGAGGTGCGCCGGGCCGAGGCCGAGGCCGCCGCGCAGCTGATCGGCGCCCGGCTGGTGATCCTCGAGGACCGGCCGTGCCGCGTCGAGGACCTGCCGATGCACGAGCTGGTGCGGCGCTTCGATCACATGGTCGGCGACTGCCGGCCGGATCTGGTCATCACCCACTCGGCCCACGACCTGCACTGGGACCACGGCCTGGTCAACCGCGCGACGGTGTCGGCGCTGCGCCGATCGCCGTGCGACCTGCTGGCGTTCCTCAGCTCGCCCGAGATGAACGCGCAGTCGCGCTCGATCGGCCAGTGCTTCGCCGACATCTCGACGACGATCGACACCAAGATCGCGGCGATCACCGCCCACGCCTCGCAGGTGCCCAAGCTCGATCTCGAGTCGAGCCGCGATCTGGCCCGGGCGATGGGGCGGATCAGCGGCTACGCGTACGCCGAGGCCTACGAGGTGCTGCGGGTGCGCATCTGAGGCCCTGGCTTCAGCGCTTGCCGGGGTAGAAGTCCAGATCGGCGGCGTCGACCGGCGGCCGCGGCGCTGGCGCGGCGTCGACCGGCCGCGGCCGTGCGCCGCCGGCATCGACCGGTGATCGCGCGCCGCGATCGCGATCGTCGCGGCGACGCGCGTCGATCGGCGCGGCGTCGATCGCCGCCGCCGCGGCCGCGTCGCTCAGCCCCGCGTCGACCGGGCCCGCGTCGATCGACACCGCCGCCGCCGCATCGGCCGCCGGCGGCGCGACCGCGGGGCGCGCGCCACCGCCACCGCCGCCGCCGAGCACCGCGTAGCCGCCGACGCCGAGCGCGGCGGCGCCGATCGCGATCGGCAGCCACCACCGCCGCGCGCGCGCCGGCGGCGGCGCCGCGGTGACCGCCGGCAACGGCTGGGCGACGGTCTGCGCGAACTCGGCCGGCACGTCGGGCACGGTGTCGGAGACGTCGGGCTCGGGCCAGGCGGCGGCGCCGCCGTCGATCACCCACTGCAACACCGTGCGGGCGTCGGCCGCGGTGGCCGGGCGCTCGGCCGGATCCTTGGCCAGGAGCTGGGACACCAGCGCGCGCAGCCGCGGCGGCACGCCGGCCGGCAGCGGCGGCGGCGGCTCCGACAGGTGCCGGGCCAGGATCAGGTTCACCGACGGATCGACGAACGGCGGCGCGCCGGTCAAGAGCTCGTAGAGGATGCAGCCCAGCGCGTACAGGTCGCTGCGCGGCTCGCTGCCCTTGCCCTGCACCTGCTCGGGGCTCATGTACAGCGGCGTGCCGAGGATGGCGTCGGTGTTGGTGACCTGCGACGAGGTGTCGGCGATCAGCGACTTGGCCAGCCCGAAGTCGAGCACCTTGAGCAGGTCGCGGCCGGGCGGATCGGCGAGCACGACGATGTTGCCGGGCTTGAGATCGCGGTGGACGATGCCCTGGACGTGGGCGGCCTCGAGCGCGTCGCACAGCTGGGCGCCGATGGCCAGCACCCGCTTGAGCGGCAGGCGCTGGCCGGCCTGCTCCTTGGCCAGGGTCCGCCCGCGCAAGAGCTCCATGACCAGGTACAGCACGCCGTCGTCGGTCTGCCCGAAGTCGATCACCTGCACGACCGAGGGCTGGTTGAGCCGGCTGGCCAGCCGGGCCTCGCGCAAGAACCGCTTGGCCGCCTGGCGATCGTCGGCGAGCTTGGGGTGCACGACCTTGATCGCGACCTCGCGATCGACCGACAGCTGGATCGCCCGGTACACCGTGCCCATGCCGCCGCGGCCCAGCGGATCGCGCACCTCGAACCGCCCGTCGAGCACCCGGCCGATCAGCGGATCGCGCGACGCCGCGAACTTGATCAGCCGCACCCCGTCGTTGGGGCAGCGCTCGACCTCGGGCGCGAACGACTGGTTGCACGACGAGCAGTACGCCTCGGCGTGGAGGTCGCCGTCCGAGTCGTGGGCGCCGTGGTCGCCGCTCACGGCGGCGGCTCGCCGCCCGGGCCGCTGACCACGATCGCGGTGCCGACCACGAGCGCCGGCAGGTAGATCACCGCGGTCCGATCGGCCTCGAGCTGCAGCAAGTAGTCCTGGCCGCGCCGCAGCCGGGTGAACGCGGCGCCGCTGCCGCGCCACACGGTGACGCCACGCTCGCTGGCGTTGGGCACCTCGAGCACGGCGCCGCCCGCGACGCCTTGGTCGGCGGTGATCATGATGCCCACGCCCTCGTCGCCGGTGTAGCGATAGGTGCCGCGCTCGGCGACGAAGCTGGTCGGCGTCAGCGTCGGCGGACGGGCGAACTCGGCCATCGCGGTGCGCAGCGCCACCGAGCAGTCGACGACGCCCTCGCGCTCGACGGCCAGCGCGGTGATCAGCTCGTAGGTGCCGGCGGCGAGCGCGCCGCCGTTGACCCAGTCGACCACCATGGCGTGGTTGACGCGGGTGTCGCCGGTGGTCCGCGCGCGCATGCCTGCGCTCGGGGTCGGGAACCGCCACGCCAGGCCGACGCTCGGGCTGGCAGCGGTGGCGCCGCTCACGCAGCCCACCACCGGCGCGCTCGGCGCCGGCAGGTCCGCGGCCGTGCCCGCGACGGGGAACACCGTCGAGGTCACCGCCGGCTCCACCTGGTAGCGCTCGAGCTCGGGGCTGAAGGTGAGGTAGCTGGTGAAGATCGGCGGGTTGCCGTCGGTGTCGGCGCAGCCCGCGCACGCCGCGACGCCAGCGCTGACCGTCACCCGATCGCGCCGCACCACCCGGCCGCTCGGCTGGATGGTGAAGTCGATGGTGCCGGTGACGCGGGTCGCGACGTCGCAGCCGAAGCCGGTCGTCGCCATCGGGACGTCCTGCGCCCAGCTGACCTGGGTGGCGGCGAGCGCCGGGCCGCCGCGGACCGCGCTGGCGGTGCCCGCCTGCAGCGAGGCGTGGTCGACGCCGAACGCCGGGTATAGCGAGATCCCCGCCATGCGCTCGTCGCGCACGCAGGCGTCGGGGTTGCCCGCCAGGATCTCCGCGTTGCCGAACCGCAGGCCCGACGGCATCCCCG
This sequence comes from Myxococcales bacterium, assembly GCA_016707895.1. Lineage (GTDB taxonomy): Bacteria > Myxococcota_A > Polyangia > Haliangiales > Haliangiaceae > UBA2376. The sequence continues at coordinate 162,026 of JADJGV010000019.1, forward strand.
ACGCGCTGGCGAACTCGAGCGTCAGCTCGCCGACCTGCCACCCGGCGGTGACCGGCACCACCGGTGCCAGGCCGGCGCCGACCGGGCCGCCGAAGCAGTCCTCGATCGCGGTGGTGCCGGGGTCGTCCTCGGCACCCGGGTTCACCAGGACGTTGTCGTCGTCGCAGTCGCTGGCCATCGGGTTCACGCCCACGGCCGGCCAGCCATCGCAGTCGCGATCGCCGTCGCCGCACGGGCGGTAGGGCGGGATGTCGAGGCACGCGGCGAGGCCAGCCAGCGCGATCGCCGCGCACCCGCGAGGGAACCCTGGCATCACGGGTAGTATCGCCGCAGCTCGGTACCGGCGCAACGCGGTGTCGGCTACGATGGACCGGTGAGGCTCGCGTCTGCGTTGTTCGCCGTGGCCCTGGTCACGCCGGGGGTCGCGCAGGGCGAGCCCGATCCCGGCCAGGCCGACGCGCTCGCCGCCGAGGCCCAGGCGCTGGCCGCCGGCGGCGACTTCCTCGGCGCCGCCGGCAAGTACCGCGACGCCCACGCCGCCGACCCGCGCCCCGACCTCCTGTGCAACGTCGGCGTCGCGTTCCACAAGGCCCGCGACCTGCCGCGGGCGCAGCTCTACCTCGGCCAGTGCCTGACCCGCGGTGGGTCGCTCGACCCCGGGTTCCTGGCGTCGGTGCGCGCGGTGTTCGCCGCCGTCGAGGACCAGCTGCGCGCCGGCGAGTTCGCCCCGGTCGACGTCACCCCCGAGCCGGCCGGCGCGGCCTTCACGGTCGACGCGTTCGGCGTCGGCGACGCGCTGGTCGGCGCGCGCCTGGTGTGGCTGCCGTTCGGCCACCACGCGCTGCACGTGACCGCCGACGGCTACCTGCCCTTCGACATCGAGTTCGACGTCGCCACCCGCGATCGTCGCGCGCTCCGGCCGCGCCTGCTGCGGGCGCCGGTCGAGATCGTGCCGCCGCCGCCGCCCGACCCGACGCCCCCCGCCGCGCCGCCGCGCCGACCAGCGCGCCCCAGCGCCCGGCCCGCGTGGATCGCCTCGGGCGCGACGCTGGCGGTCGGCGTCGCGGCCGGCGTGCTGTACCTGCGCGCCCGCAGCTGGGCCGACGACGCCGGCGCCCCCGAGCTGCAGCCCGATCAGTACCGCGATCGGGTCGACCTCGCGCGGGCCTACCAGCACGCGTCGTGGGTGGCCGCGGGCCTGGCCGGCGTCGGCGCGGTGGCCAGCGGCTACCTGTGGCGCCGCGCGCTGCGCGCCCCGGCCACCGTCGACGTCGCGCCGACCGCGGGCGGCGTCGCGCTCAGCGTCGCGACGACGTTCTGACGCCGCGCGCTCAATCGAGCTCGATCAGCTCGCCGAAGCTGGGCTCGGCCACGACCGGCCGCTCGTCGACCGGCGCGTGCTGCGCCACCCGCGCCGCCCACGGCGCGCCGACGATCCGCGCCGGCGCGGCGACGATCGCCTCGAGCTCCTGGCGGATCGACGACCAGCGAGCCCGGGCGCTGTCGTCGAGCGTGCGGTCGGCGGCGGCGGTCCGCGCCTGGGCCAGCGCCGCAGCCGCCTGGGCCCGGGCGATCCCCAGCACCGCGGCGATCAGCGCCGCGCGCTGGGCCAGCGTCGCCTCGGCGACCGCGACCACCGCGTCCGCCACGTCGCCGGCCCGGGTCGGCGCGACCCGCACCACCGCGCCGGCCACCCGCTGGCGCAGCCGGTCGAGGTCGTCGGCGTAGCCGATCACGGTGGCGGCCAGGGTGGCGCGGAACGCCGCCGGCAGCGCGGTGTCGTCGGCGAGCGCGTGCTCGAGCCGGATGCGCATCGCCCGGGCGGCGAAGCCGTCGAGCGTGCCCAGCGCCGCGGCCAGGGCCGCATCGCGCTCGGCCAACCCGGCCTCGGAGGTGTCGATCGCCGCGACCTCGGCGGCCAGCTGCGCGGCGTAGTCGTCGCACGCCAGCGCGTCCAGCCGCGCCAGCGACTGCACCGCGTCCAGCATCTCGCGCGCCGACCGGGCGCTGGCAGCCTGCACCCCGCTACCGTAGCGCGTTGCGACCGCCGCCACATCGGCGCGCGCGGTAGTTGGCGCGCCCCCGCGGTCCGGCGTACCGTACCCGGATGATCGGTCGCGACGCCTGCATCGCGCTCGCCGCCGCGCTGGTGGCGGCCTGCGCCCAGGGGCAGTCGACCGCCGACGCCGCGGTGGACGCCACGCTCGACGCCCGCGCCGACGCGCCGATCGACGCCCCCGGCAGCGACGGCCGACCGCCTGGCAACGACATCTGCGCCGGGGCCGAGGACGTCACCGCCGCCGCGCACGGGTCGGGCGGCGCGACGATCACCGCCGACCTCACCGGCTACCACAACGACGTCCAGCCGCCCCAGGCGTGCACCGGCTTCGTCAACGACGGCCCCGACGCGATCTACGAGGTCACCGTCGCCCCCGGCAAGACCCTGACCGCGACGCTCACGCCCCAGGGCTGGGACGGCGCGGTCGAGATCGTCCAGCCGTGCACGCTGATGCCGATCTGCCTGGCCGGCAGCGACGGCGCCAGCCCCGAGGTCGCGACCTACCTGGCGCCGGCCGCGGCGACGCTGTACGTCGTCGTCGACAGCTTCGACCCGACCGCGTTCGGCGCCTACACGCTCAACATCCGCGTGCAGTAGTCACGCGGGCGGCGGCGCGGCGGGCGGCGGTGGCGACGGCTCCACCGGCGCCGCGGTGGCCACCGCGACCGGCGGCGGCGTGCGGCGCAGGAACCGCAGCAGCCGATCGCGGCCCCGGGTGAGGATGTCGTAGTAGGTCGGGATCACCAGCAGCGTCAGCACCGTCGACGTGATCACGCCGCCGATCACCGCGCGCCCCAGCGGCGCCCGGAAGTCGCCGCCCTCGCCCGAGCCGATCGCGATCGGCAGCATGCCGGCGATGATCGCCACCGAGGTCATGATGATCGGCCGCAGCCGCACGCCGCCGGCCTCGATCAGCGCCTCCTCGCGCGACAGCCCCTCGCGCTCGGCCTGCTTGGCGAAGTCGATCAACAGGATCGCGTTCTTGGCGACGATGCCCATCAGGAGGATCACGCCGATCATGCTCATCAGGTTGAGCGTCGAGCCGGTGACCAGCATCGCCAGCATCACGCCGATCAACGACAGCGGCAGCGACGCCATGATCGGCAGCGGCTCGAGGAACGACCCGAACTGGATGACCAGGATGAAGTACATCAGCAGGACCGCGGTGCCGAGCGCGATGAAGATGCGGGTGAACACCTCCTGCTGATCGGCGGCCTCGCCGCCCTGCCGCCGCTCGTAGCCCGGCGGCAGCCGCAGGTCGGCCAGCTTGGCCTCGATGTCGCCGATCACCGCCGACAGCGGCCGGCCTTCGGTGTTGGCGCCGACGGTGATGACCCGATCGCCGTCCTTGTGCTCGACCAGCGCCGGGCCCAGGCTGCGCTTGATCGTGGCGATCTGCCCGAGCGGGATCGTGGTCGGCCCGGCCGGGCTCATCAGCACCACCGGCAGCGCCTCGAGGTCCTCGGGCCGCTGCCGCCAGTCCGCGCCCAGCCGCACGACCACGTCGCGGGTGCGGCCGGTGGCGTCGATCCAGTCGGCGACGTCGAGGCCGGTGAACGCCGGCCGCAGCGCCTGCGCGACGTCGGCCACCGACACCCCGAGCGCGCCGGCCAGCTCGCGATCGAGCACGACCTCGACCTCGGGCCGCTGGCCCTTGCTCGACAGGCCGACGTCGACCGCACCTGGCACGGTCGCCACCCGCGCCGCGACCTGCTCGGCGAGGTTGGTCAGGACCGCGGTGTCCTCGCCGGTCAGCTCGATCTGCACCTGCTTCTGCGGCCCGAAACCGCCGGTCGAGATGTACGCGGTGACGCCCGACAGCGCGCGGATCTCGTTGCGCACCCGCTGCGCGATCACGTCCTGGTGCACCGATCGCTTGTGCTTGGGCGTGAGCCGCACGTAGATCGACGCCGAGTCGACGGTGCCGCCCTGCCCGCCGACGGTGGCGTACGTATACGCAACCTCCTTGTGCTTGCGCACCAGCGCGACCGCCTCGGCGACCTTGCCGCGGGTGTAGTCGAGGTTCGAGCCCGGCGGCGTCTCGATCTGGACCGTGAACTCGCTGCGGTCCTCGACCGGCATGAACGCGCACCCGACCATGCCGGTGCCGGGGATGGCGGCGGTGCCGACCAGCACGAAGAACATGATCACGACCATCAACAGCCGGTGGCGCAGCGCCCAGCGGATGACCTTCTTGTAGAACCGGGTCAGCGCGACGAAGGCCCGATCGAAGTAGTCGAGCTGGCGGGTCAGCCACGACTTCTTGTGGCCGGTGGCCTCGGGGTCGGCCCACACCGCCGACAGCATCGGGTCGAGCGAGAACGACACGAACAGCGACACCAGCACCGAGCACGCGATCGTCAGCGCGAACGGCGCGAACCACTGCTGGGCGATGCCGCCCATGAACGCGATCGGCACGAACACCACGACGATCGAGAACGTCGTCGCGGCCACCGCCAGCCCGATCTCCGAGGTGCCGTCCTTGGCGGCCTGGACGTGATCCTTGCCGCGCTCCATGTGGCGCACGATGTTCTCGCGCACGACGATCGCGTCGTCGATCAGGATGCCGATCGCCAGGGACAGGCCGAGCAGCGACATCACGTTGAGCGTGAAGCCGAACGCCAGCACCGCGATGAACGACGCGATCACCGACACCGGCAGCGCCAGGCCGGTGATCACCGTCGAGCGCCACGACTTGAGGAACACGAACACCACCAGGATCGTGAGCAGCGCGCCCTCGATGAGCGAGCTCTTGACGTCGTCGACCGACGCCTCGACCCGGACGCCGGAGTCGCGCACCACCTCGAGCCGCGTGCCGGGGTGGCTCTTGGCCAGCTCGAGCCGCAGCTCGGCCAGCCGGGCGTTGATCTTGGCGCTGACGTCGGTGGTCGAGTAGCCCGACGCCTTCTTGACGTCGATCGCCACCGCGCCCTGCCCGTCGTACAGCGCCGCCGAGCGCTGGTCCTCGGCGCCGGGGGCGACGTCGGCGACCTCGCCCAGCCGGACCACCTTGGTGCCCGAGCGCGCCAGCACCAGCTGCGCGAAGTCCTCCTTGGTCTCGAGCCGGCCGCGCAGCCGGATCGTGCGCTCGTCGTACGGCCCGGTCAGCCGCCCGACCGGCGCCGCCAGGCTCTGGGTCGCGACCGCCTGCACCACCTGGTTGATGCCCAGGCCGGTGGCGGCCAGCTCGTGCGGCTTGACCGCGATCGTCATCTCGCGCTTGGTGCCACCGACGACGCTGACCGAGGCCACGCCGGGGATCGACGACAGCTCGCGCTGGATCTGCTGCTCGGCCAGCTCGGTCAGGTCGACCGGCGCCAGGTCATCGGACGCCAGCACCAGCGACACGATCGGGAAGTCCGAGGCCTTGAACCGCGACAGGATCGGCTCCTCCATCTCGGTCGGCAGATCGGCCCGCTTCTCCGAGATCTTGTCGCGGACGTCCTGGGTCGCCTCCTGGATGTTCCGGCCGAAGCGGAAGAAGACGATGATGATCGCGTAGCCGTCGACGCAGGTCGACTGGATGTTGTCGACGCCCGACAGCGACTGGAACGACTCCTCCAGCGGATCGACCAGCTCGCGCTCGACGGTGCCGGGCGACGCGCCGGGGTAGACCACGGTCACGGCCACCAGCGGCATCTCGACGTCGGGGAACTCGTCGGTGTCCAGCCGGTTGAGCGCGACGAGGCCGAACACCACCAGCGCGATCATCACGACGGTGGTGACGATCGGCTTGCGGATGGCGTAGTCGGAGATCCACATCAGCCGTGCTCCGGGGTGGCGGGCTTGGCGGCGGGCGGCGGCGCCGGCGGGGGCGCGGCCGGCGCGGCGGGCGGGGTCGGCGCGGCGGGCTTGGTCGCCGGCGGCGGGGCGGTCGGCGCGGCGGGCGCGCTGCCGGGCAGCGCCACCTTGGCCCCCGGCGTGATGCCGCGGGCGGCGCGGGTCAGGAGCACGGTGTCGCCGACGGTCACGCCGCTGGTGATCTCCAGCAGCTCCTGGCGATCGTCGCGCAGGCCGACCGTCACCGGCAACCGCTCGGCGATGCCGTCCTTGACCCGCATCACCGTCGGCCGATCGGCCGAGGTGTCGACCGCGGCGAACGGCACGACGACCGCGTCGCGCGACGCGGCGGCGATCCGGCCGTCGGCGTACAGGCCGGCGATCAGCTTGCCGCCGGGGTTGGGCAGATCGACCAGGATCGGCACCTGCCGGGTCACCGGGTCGGCGGCCGGCGCGATCCGCGCGATCGTGCCGTCGAAGCTCTGGCCGGGGTAGCCGCGGACGACGAAGCGCACCGGGCGCCCGATCGCCACCAGCGACAGGTCCTCCGACGACACCGCCGCCGACAGCCGCATCGTCGACGGCACGATCAGGTCGTAGAGCGGCGCGCCGGGCGCGACGATGTCGCCGACCGACACCTGCCGCGCCGCGACCACGCCCGTGATGGGCGCGCGGACGTTGGTGTCGCCGAGCTGGTTCTTGGCGCCGGCGACCATCGCCCGGGCCTGCGACAGCTGCGCCGAGGCCAGCGCCACCGCCGAGCGGGCCCGCTCGAGCTCGCGGGCGGCCAGCGCGCCGCCCTTGACCAGCGCCTCGGCGCGGTCGGCCTCCTTCTTGGCCACGTCGTACGCGGCCTGAGCCGAGCCGACGCCGGCCTCGGCCGAGCGCACGCCGTCGCCCAGGGTCTTGGCCTCGATCCGCGCCAGCAGCGCGCCCTTCTCGACCGGCTCGCCCAGCTCGGGGCCGACCGCGACCACCTGGCCGCCGACCTCGGCCCGCACCACCGCGCGGGCGCGCGCCTCGAGCGTGCCGCTGACCCGGGGGCCGGTCTCGAGCGTGGTCTGGCGCACCGCCACCGCGTCCTCGGCGGTGATCGTGATCGCGGCGATCGGCGCGGGCGGCGGCGGCGCCGGCTGCTTGCACGCGGCGACGGTAGTGACGAGCGCCACGAGCAGCGCGGCGACGAGCGATGGACCGATGCGCATCACGGACCTCCAGCGCCGAGCGGCAGCCCGGCCAGCAGATCGCGCCGCAGCGTGGCGACGCGGACGTCGCGCGCCGAGCGCGCGCGGTTGAGTTCGGCTTGTTCGAGCTGGGTGCGGGCGTCGACCAGCTCGAGGTGGGTCGACGCGCCCTGGGCGAAGCGCAGCTCGGCGATCGCGAAGGCGCGCTGGGCCTGCTCGACGGTGCGCCGGGCCTGCTCCCAGGTCGCGGTGGCGGCGGCCAGCTGGGCGTCGACCACCCGGGCGGTGACCGCGACCTGCTCCTTGACGTCGGCCAGCCGGGCCCGGGCCGCGGCGACGTCGCGCTTGGCGGCGCGCTCGAGCGCGCGCGCGCGGAAGCCGTCGAACAGCGGGACCGAGATGCCGACGCCGACGGTCCAGTTGGTCCGCCAGTCGGTGTTGAACGGGTGGATGTCCTCGGGGTAGTCGACCAGCCCGAAGTCGGTGGTGGCCGCGAGCGACGGCATCACCTGGGCGCCGAGCTGACGCAGCGTGGCCTCGCGCAGCTGCACCGAGTTCTCGGCGGCCGCCACCGCGACCGGCGGCTGATCGGCGGTCAGCGCGGCCTGGCCGCGCGCGATCGCGCTGATCGCCGCGCCGTCGTCGCCCTCGAGCGGCGTGGCCAGCGCGATCGGCCGATCGAGCGGCGCGTCGATCAGCCGCGCCAGCGTGGCCATCGCGATGTCGCGCTGGGCGCCGAGCTGGATGAGGCCGGTGGCCTGGTTGTCGCGCGCCACCTGGGACCGCACGACGTCGAACTCGGCGGCGGCCTGGTGGTCGAACGCCAGCTGGGTCTGGGCGAGCGTCTCCTCGGCCGAGGTCAGCGCGGCCTGGCCGATCTCGACGGCGCGCACCGCGAGCGCCGCGTCCCAGTAGGCCTGCCCGACCGCCAGCACCAGCGCCGTGCGCTGGGCCGAGATCCCCAGCCGGGTGGCGTCGACGCCGAGCTTGGCGACCGCGACCGCGGTGCGGGTGCGCCCGCCGTCCCACAGCGGCTGCGTGACGTTGAGGCCGATCCGCCACGAGTTGGCCTGGCCGAACGGCAGGTCGCCGAACACCTCGGCGAACTCCGACAGGATCGTGCGCTGGTACGACGCGGTCGCGGACACCTGCGGCATCCGCCCGGCGCGCGCCGCCTCGACCCGCGCCGACGCGCCGGCCAGCTCCTCGCGCGCGGCGGCGATCGCCGCGGCGGCCGGCTCGACCCGGCCGATGGCCTGATCGATGGTGAGGGTGAGATCGTCGGCAGCGGCGGGGCCCGCGAGGGCCGCGACCGCTACCAGGACAGTGATCGAACGAGCCATGGTCTCTCCGCGACGCGCGCCGGGGGGCGCGGCGTGCGCGGAGGCTTAGCAGGATCCGCGCCGTCGCGGAGCGCGCCGCGGATCATGTGGTGTGGGGCCAGGGCGTGGCGGGATGCGACGGCGCGGGTCAGAACTCCCCACGCCGCGCGGTCGCGCTGCGACGATCACGCCGTCGCACCCGGCGTCGCACGTCGCAGCTACCAGGCGACGACGTGGTACTCGCTGTCGGGTTCCCAGCAGGTGTCGGTTCCCCGATAGGCGACGAGCAGCACCGCCACCCGGTGCGCGGCGTCGACGTAGGCCTCGCGCAGCGCGATCGGGTTGTCGCAGAACTCGTCGGCGCCCGCGCCGTCGTAGGGCGCGTACGGCTTGACCAGCCAGCCGTCCATCGTGCGATCGACCACGGGCTTGCCGCCGTCGGTCACCACCAGGTGCGCCGACGCGTCGAAGGTCACCCCGATCGTGCCCGCGGCGACGCGCCACTGGCTCGAGTCGAGGAAGCCGTCGCCGTCGGCGGTGACCTCGGCCACGGCGATCGGCGCGAACGCCGCCTTGGCGTGCTGCGCGGCGATCCACGCGTTGGCGCCGTCGAGGTCGGGCGTCGGCGGGGCCGGCGCCTGCGACTCGTCGCCGACGGCCTGATCGGCGGTGAGCACGACCCGGGTCGCGGTGGCGCGGTCGTCGCGGCCGCGGACCTCCAGCGCCAGGTTGGGCGCGCCGCGGGCGCCGTCCTCGCCCTGGCGGGCGATCAGCACGCTGCCGCCGTCGGCGGCGAGCGCGGGCGTGCCGGTGACCGTGAAGTCGCCACCCCAGTCGGTGCCGTCGTCGGTGTGCCAGCCGACCGTCGGCGCCGGGCCGACCGGGCCGCCGCCCGCGGCGCCGTTGCCGATCGCGGTCGGGTGCGAGGCGCCGCCGCAGGCAGCGGCGAGGAGGAGCGAGCCGAGGGCGATGCGCATGGTCGCCAGGGGACCGGGTTTGGCGGCGGGCGTCAAGGACATGCCGATCCAACGCGTGATCGGCGTCGCCGATTCACGATCATCGCGGCGTGATCACCAGCGTCGCGGCGTGGCGGTCGTCGGTGCGATCGTCGACGTCGTCGGCGCCCCGCGGCAGCGCGGTGACGACCAGCGTGCGCGGCCGCGTGAGGTCGATCACCACCGGGCCGGCGCCGACCGCCAGCACGTCGCCATCGCCGGCGGCGCCCGGCACGGCCTGCACGACCCAGCGCACGGCGGGATCGGCGCCGCGCAGCTCGACCGCGACCCGCGCGGTCCCGACCGCGGGCGCGGCGACGTCGACGTACGCCGAGCCGAGCGTCATCGGCGCGAGCGCCACCTGCCCGCCCACCGCGCCGGCCACCGTCGCCAGCCGCGCCGGCGCCGCCATCGCCGCGGCCTCCTCGAGGTGGGCGCCGTCGGCGCGCGCGCCGGTGTAGACCCGCCAGCGCGCGAACTCGGGCACCGACGCGACGAAGCCGGCGCCGCGCGGCGCGAGCACGAGGTCGAGCGCGTCCTCGATGTCGGGCTCGGCGCTGCCGAGCGGGCTGCGCAGCCGCCGCCACACCTCGCCGATGAACGCCGCGTCGCCGGCGAAGTAGCGATCGCGGACGAAGCGCAGGTACAAGGCCGCGCCGTACATGAACCAGGTCTGGTAGCCGTCGTCGCGATCGATCGCCCAGTCGGGGTGGGCCTGGAAGTCGACGATCTGATCGAGGTACTGATCGTCGCCGTCGACGACCTCGTCCTCGACGAACACCGCGGTCATCTCGTAGGCGATCGCGGCGTCGTCCCAGTCGTCGGCGGCCTGCAGCGCGTGGTTGAGCTCGTGGGCGACGGTGGTGTCGAGGATCGGCCCGGCGAACGGCCCGAACGGATCGATCACGACGTAGGCGTACTCGTCGTCGTGGGGCGTCGCCGGATCCTCGCCGACGACGTCGACGTAGCACTCCTCGATGCCGGCCCACAGGAACACGTCGAGCCGGGCGTCGGGCCCGCACCAGCCGGCGTCGGGCAGCGGCGGCCGAAACCCCAGCCGGCCGACCTCGACGTCCCACGCCCGCTCGACGTCGGCCAGCACCTCGGCGGCGACCGCGGCCTCGAAGCCGCCGCGGTAGTGCACCAGCACCGGCAGGCGCGTCGACGGCAGCGCGTCGGGCCAGCGGGCGTAGTCGGTGCACGGATCGGTGTCGGCCGGCAGCGGCGGCAGCGGCGCGGCGTCGGGGCCGTCGGCGGCGTCGGGGGCGAGGTCCGGTTCGCCGCCGCACGCGGCGAGCACGATCGACACGCAGGCCAGGCGACGCACCCGCGCACCCTACACCCGAGCACATGGTCCGACAAGCGGACCAATCCATCGGTCAGCTGCCGGGTTCGTACAGGTAGAAGTAGCCGCGCAGGTTCGAGGACGCCGACAGCGGCTTCTTCATCTTCCAGCGCGCGCCGAACGCGTACTCGAACTCGGGGTGCGCGCACAGGATGCCGGCGCGGAAGTCGCCGAGGCCGCGCCACCAGTCGGCCAGCGCGCCGTACAGGAGCCGCGCGTCGGCGACGTCGAGCCGCTCGCCCCACGGCGGGTTGCACAGCACCAGCCCGGCCGGCGGCACCGTCCCGGCGTCGGCGGCCCAGGCCAGCAGCTTGTCGCGGGTGATCGCCGCGAACTCGCCGCGGTGCATGATCAGGTCGACGCCGGCGCGCCGCGCGTTGTCGCGCGCGGCCGCCACCACGTCGAGGTCGCGATCGCCGGCGACGATGATCGGCCGGGTCGCGGGCCACAGGGCCGGCGCGTCGCCGTGGACCGGCGCGCCGCGCGCCGCCAGCGCCGCCTCGATCGCGATCGTGCCGGCGCCGCACATCGGATCGACCAGCAGGTCCTTGCGCGGATCGTAGCGGGCCTCGATCGCCATCACCGCCGCCAGGTGCTCGCGCAGCGGCGCCTCGCCGGCGTCGCGGCGCCACCCGCGCCGGGTGCGGGTGCCGCGGGTGAGGTCGATCCCGATCAGCACCTGGCCGCGATCGTCGAGCCGCGCCACCACCAGCGCGTCGGGGCGCTCGCCGTCGACCGCCAGCGCCACGCCGCGGGCGCGGGCGCCGTCGACGATCGCGTTCTTGACCGTGCCGACCACCTGGCGCTCGCCGGCGGCGAACTCGGCGACCCGCCGCACCTCGACCGAGATCGTCCGCACCGCGCGATCCCAGCCGCGATCGTCGGCGGCGACGTCGGCGGCCAGCTCGTCGTACAGCGGCTCGAGCCGGCGCGCGCTCGACGCGTACAGGTCGCGCACGATCCGGGTCGACGTGCGGTGGTAGGTCAGCGCCGCGGTGGCCAGCGCCTCGTCCCACGGGTAGGCCAGCTGGCCGGTGCCGTCGCGCTTGGGGGCTGGCGGGCGGGCGCCGACGGTCTTGCCGGCGATCCGCACCAGCTCGGCCTCCATCGCGCGGTTGGTCTGGGCCGAGCCGACCAGGCGCAGGGTGTCGATTCTCACACGTGGCTCCGAGGTGGTCCGTTGAGGGTGGCGTACAGGCCGGCGTCGACGAAGAAGCGCTTGTGCAGGTACCAGCCGCGGGCGTCGGTGCCGCGCGGGCCCTTGGGGCGGGTGTGCAGATCGCGGCGCACCCAGCGCGCCACGTCGGCGTCCCAGTCCAGCAAGTACCACGACACCAGCGTGGCGCCATCGTCGACCGCGGCCCGACACAGCCACAGCACCCGGGCCAGCTTGGCCAGCGGCGAAGCGCCCTCCATCCCGATCGCGGGGTCCTCGGTGACCCGCCAGCGGCCGCCGCGATCACGGGCGATCGGCACGGTCTTCAGCTCGATCTCGCCGCGCCAGTCGGGCTCGTCGTCGCCGCGCTCGACGACGCCGAGCAGCGCCGCGGCGGCGCGGCCCCACGCGCCCTTGTCGCGGCCGCGGGCCGGCAGCCGCACGCCGAGCGCGCGATCGGCGGCGGCCAGGAGCTCGTCGACGTCGGCCGGCTCGTCGCCCGGGATCGGCGCGGGCCGCGGCGGCGGCACCGGCCGCGGCCAGCCCGGCGACGGCGGCGCCAGGCCGCGCGCGGCGGCGACGTGCACCAGCCGCGCGCCGAGCTGCTCGGGGATCGGCTGCAGGCCGGTGCCGAGCAGCGCCGCGCCGCCGGCCTCGACCTCGGCGCCCCACCGCCACAACCGCGCGCGCAGCGCGCCGGCGTCGCCCTCGGGCGGGCCCAGCCGCAGCGCCGTCAGCAGGCCGCGCAGCTCGTCGGCGCGCAGGCAGTTGAGCAGCGCCACCAGATCGCCGGCGAACCGCGCCTCGAGCGCCGCGGCCGGGGCGTCGTCGCGCCGGCCGCCGGCCAGCCGGCGCAGCGCCGGCGGCGGCAGCGCGGCGATCAGGGCGCGGGCGGCGTTCACCTGCGTCCGATGGTACCGTCTCGCCATGAACCGTCGAGCCGTCGGCGCCGCGCTTTGCGCCGCGGCCGCGTTCGTGCTGGTGCTGGCGCTGGTGATGCCGTGGTGGCGGGTGATCGATCGCGACGACGACACCGGCGCGCGCGCGACGTTCGGGCTGGCCGGCGGCGAGCAGTGCGTCGGCGCCTCCACGGTGACGTGCAAGGACGTCGCGCTCGACGGCCGCCCCGGCGCGCGCGACGATCTGTTCGCGTGGGCGGGGCGCGCGACGCTGGCGCTGGCGCTGGTGGCGGCGGCGCTGGCGCTGACCTTGGCCTTCGCCGGCGGCAAGCGCCGCCCTCCCCTGCGCGCGGCGTGCGCGACCGCGGCGCTGGCGACCGCGGCGGCGGCGGCGGCGACGGTCGCGCTCGAGCGCCTGCCGGCCAGCTACGGCACGCCGTCGCTGGGCGCCGGGCTGTGGCTGGCGCTGGCGGGCTGCGCGCTGCTGGCCGCCGGCGCCGCGTGGCCGGTCGGCCCCGGCGACGCGCGGGCGCCGCTGCGCCGCTGGGGCCTGGCCGCGGCGGTGGCCGCGCTGGTGCTGGTGGCGTGGGCGACGCTGGCGCAGCGCGGCTGGTGGCACGGCGACGTCGAGTTCGGCGAGCGGTCGCGCTCGCCGCTGGGCTTCGAGGTGTGCGACCTCGGCACCTGCGCGCGGTTCGGCAACGGCGCGGCGGCGCTGCGCTCGCTGTTCCTGCTGGGGCTGGTCGCGGCCACCGCCGCCGCCACCGCCGCCACCGCCGCCGGCCTGGCGGTGCGCGCGATCGGCGGCGTCGCCGTGCGCGGCTGGGCGATCGCCACGCTGACCGCGGCGGGCACCACGCTGGTCGCCGCGATCGCCGCGCTGGCCGCGGTGCCGAGCCGCGACACCCACCTCGGCCTCGGCGCGTGGCTGTTCGTCGGCGCCACCGCGGCGCTCGCCGGCGTCGCGATCGCCGCGCTGCGCGCGCTGCCCGGCGCCGCTGCGGCCGACGACGACACCGCGCCCGCGCGCTGGGGCGCGGCCCCGGCCGGCCCCAAGCCCGTGCTGGCTCCGCTGGGCGGCGCCGCGCTGGCGCCGCCGCCCCCGCCGATGGCCGCGCCGCCGATCGGGCCGCCGGCGATCCCCGCCTACGCACCGGCGCTGTCGCCGCCGCCGCTCCACCGTCCGGCGCTTGCGCCGGCGCCGATGGCGCCGCGCCCCAGCCCGTACTGCCCGACCTGCCGGGTGGCGACGCTGTGGCACGCCAAGCGCGGCGCGTGGTGGTGCAGCACCTGCAAGCGGACGCTGTGACGGGACGCCGCGCCGTGCGCGCCGCGCGCCTCGCCCTCGTCGCGCTGATCGCCGCGGCCGCCGGGTGCGGCGACCCGCTGCCGCCGTCGCCGCGCGAGCGCACCCGCGCCGAGGAGGCCCGCGCCGACGCCCGCCTGGCGGCGCTGGTGCGCGGCCTGCCCGGCGTGCTCGACGTGCGGGTGATGGTGGTGCTGCCGGTCGACGATCCGCTGGTGGCGGCGCCGCCGACGCCGGCCCGGGCGACGGTGATCGCGGTGGCGCGCGCGGTCGACCCCAGCCCGATCCGCACCGCCGCCACCACCGGCGCGCGCTCGCTGATCGGCGCCGACGCCGAGGTCACCGTCGTCGTCGTGCCCGCGCCGGCGTGGCGGCGGGCGTCACGCCGGCTGGCGGTGGCGGTGGCCGCGCTCGCGCTGGCCGCCGCGGCCACGGCGATCGCGCTGACCCTGGCCCGCCGCCGCGCGCTGGCGACCTACCGCGGGACCAAGCCCCAGTAGTCGAGCGTCAGCACCACCCGCGGATCGAAGCCGCGCTTGCCGTCGGTCTCGACCTCGAGCGCGACCGGCTCGGCGGTGGGATCGACGTTCTTGACCGCGCACAGCTTGAGCCGCAGCGCGCCGAGGTCGGTGCGGCCGGGCAGCTCGGCGCGATCGACCACCTCGGTCCACGCGTACAGCGTGTCGCCGCCGTAGGTCGGGTTGACGTGGCTGCCGCTGTTCCACGCGGCGATGCGCACGACGTTCTCGAGCCCGGGGTAGCACAGCGCGTGGGCCACGCTGATCACGTGGCCGCCATACATCAGCCGGCGGCCGGCGTGGCCGTCGAAGTGCACCCGCGCGGTGTTCTGGTACAGCCGGGTCGCGAGCATGTGGTCGGCGTCCTCGACGGTCATGCCGCCGGCGCCGTCGACGCGCTCGCCGATCTGGTAGTCGCCCCACAGCCGGGTGCCGCCGGTGGCCCAGCGCAGATCGCGGAACCGCGCGAGGTTGAGCGCCTCGGGCACCGGCAGCTCGCTGGCGGCCAGCACCTGCGGCAGGCTCGGCACCACCGGCGTCGGCGCCGGCGCCGCGGCGTCGCGCTTCTGCACCATCACCCAGCGCACGAACGACACCACCTCCTGCCCCTTCTGGTTGTGGCCGCGGCTCTGCACGTAGACGATGCCGCGCTTGCCGTCGGACAGCTCGCGCAGGCCGATCACCTCGGTCTCGGCGGTCAGCGTGTCGCCGGGGTAGATCGGCCGCGGGAACAACACCCGGGCGTAGCCGAGGTTGGCCACCGCGTTGTGCGACACGTCGCCGACGGTCTTGCCGAAGACGACGTGGAATCCGAGCAGGTCGTGGACGACCTCGCGGGCGAAGCCCAGCGAGCGGGCGAACTCGGTCGACGACGACACCGCCCGGCGATCGCCGGTGAGCGCGATGTACAGCGCGAGGTCGCCGCCGTGGAGCGTGCGGGGCGTCGCGTGCTGGAAGCGCTGCCCGATCCGGAAGTCCTCGAAGAAGTTGCCGCGCGGTGCGTGGGCCATGGCGGCCGACGAGCATGCGGCGGCGCCGGCCGCGACGCAACCCCTCGGCGCCGCCGACCTACTCCTGCAGCGTGAACGAGTACGTCACGGTCATCGGCGCGCCGGTCCACGACGGGAAGCTGGCGCCCTTGACCGCCGCCGCGACGCACGACCCGGTCGGCGTGCCGGCGAACTCGCCGGTGGCGTCGGCCTTGGTGACCGACCCGCTGGGCGCGACCACCGCCTTGACCTTGACGTGGCCGGCGACGCCGTTGGCGCCGTAGCAGGCCTGGGCCGCGCCCGCGACCGCGCTCATGCCGGCCTTGATCTCCTTGGGCTCGAGCGCGGTCTTGACCGGCCCGGTGGGCTCGGCCGCGCCGCCGCCGCCGGTGTCCTTGGGCTTGGTCGATCCGCCCGACGCGTCGTTGAGCAGATCCTCGATGCTCTTCTCGCCGGAGGGGGCGCCGCCGCCCGGGGGCTTGTCGCCCGGCTTGCCGCCGCCGGTCGCCGTGCCGCCGGCGGGCTTGTCGCCGGCCTTGGCCGAACCCGCGCCCGCTCCCGCGCTGGGCTTGGCGCTGCCGCTGCCGCTGCCGGCCGCGACGCCCGCGCCGCGCGCTGGCTTGGCCTCGCCCTTGTCGCCCTCGCCCTTGTCGCTGGGGGCCGGCGGGGGCGCCGCCACGTCGGCGGTGGCCGGGGCCGCGCCACCGGCGCCGGTCACGGGCGCGGTCGCGGTCGCGGACTCGTTCGGCGGCACCATCGGCGCCGCGGCGGGATCCGGGGCCGCCGAACCGGGCCCCGGGTCCACCGCCAGCTTGTCGCGCTCGAGCGCGGCGGGCGCGGCCGCCGAGCCGGCGCTGGCGACCTGCGCGCTATCGCTCTTCTTGCTGCCCCCGCCGCCGGCCATCACGACGATCGCCGCCGCCGCCGCCACCGCCACCGCGCCGGTGCCCATCCACAGCCCGGCGCGCTTGCGCGGCGCCTTCGGGATCGACGCCGCGGCCGCGGCCAGCGCCGGGTTGGCGTCCATCGCCGCCTTGACGTCGTCGATCGTCGACGGCGCCTCGGGCAGCGCCACCAGCATCGCCGGCTCCGGCAGCGCGATCGCGCGCAGGCTGCTGGTCGACGCCGACAGCATCCGATCGTCCACGTCGTGCTGGCTGGTGATGCGCCGCGAGATGCGCTTCTTGGTGTCCTGCGCCAGCGACCGGATGTCGTGCAGGCCCGAGTCATCGGTGCGCGGCGCGACGGCCGGGGGCGTGACGGTGGTGGAGCCGGGCTTGGGGTCGGTGTCGGAGGTCATCGGGTACTCCTGAGACGCGGCGGTCGCGCCGCGCGCGTCGAGGTCGGCCAGCTCTGCCAGGACCTTGGCTTCGAGGCCGTCGACGCGCCCGGCCGGCGCCAGCGCCGCCAGCGCGGACGTGGCCGCGCGCAGGCGTTGGTCGAGCTCGTCGTCGGTGAAGGAGGCTTCGGACATGGCAGGGAGGTTCGCTTCGGCGGTATCACAAGGCGCGGGGGCCGCCTACGGTTTTCGTGTGACGTGGGCGGGGTCGTGGGCCAGCCGCTCGCGCAGCAGGCGCCGCGCCTCGTTGACTCGCCACGCCACCGTGCCCTCGGGCACGTCGAGCACGGCGGCGATCTGCTTGTGGGACAGGCCCTCGACGGTCGCGAGCAACAACGTGACCCGGAGCGTCGGCGACAACGCCGCCACCGCCTCGAGCACGGTCCTTACTTCTTGTGTCAGCGCGGCCTGCTCGTCCGGCGCGTAGCGCGGCGTGCCCAGGTCCTCGGGCTTGCCGCCGAGCTGCGCGACCTCGGCGGCGCCGGCGTCGGCCAGGGCCCGGGTGCGGCGGCCCGAGCGCAGCCGGTTGAGCGCGGTGTTGATCGCGATGCGGTACAGCCAGGTGAAGAAGTCGGCGCGGCCATCGAAGCTGGCCAGGCCGCGGTAGGCGCGGACGAAGGTCTCCTGCGCGACGTCTTCGGCGTCGGCGTGGTTCCCGGTGACGTGGAGGGCGGCGGCGTACACGCGGCGTTGGTAGAGGCGCACGAGCGCCCCGAAGGCAGAGCGGTCTCCCCCGCGGGCGCGGGTGAGGAGGTCGGATTCGTCCTCTGCCATTCCGCGGAATATAGGAACGGCAGCGCCAATAGGACAACCTTTCGCGCGCCTTCCTTGGGCCGCGCCCCACGCCGCGAGGAGGATCTCGCGTTTCGGGTGGGGGCCAGCTCAGGCGTCCCCGTCGAACCGAGCTGGTCCATGGGGTCCGGCGTGCCACCTACCTCCACCTGGGCTTTGCGAAAGCCCCTCCAGGGTCTCAAGAGGTGTCGCTTGAACGACACCTCTTGAGGTTCTCTCGAGAGGGTTTGTCGCCAAACCCTCCCCCGCGGGGTCACGCCCCCGCGGGGCCCCCACCCGAGACGCGAAACTCCCGGCGCGGAGCTCCTCGGACGCCTTTGAGCTACACCTCTTCAGCCGCCGCCGCGGCGCCGGTCGGCCTCGACCAGGCGCGCGTAGACCGCCGGCGCGACGTCGTCGATCCGGGCCAGCGCCCGCGCCGCCTGGGCCCGGGCCGCGGCGCGCCGCGCCACCTGCTCGGCGCCGTCCTTGCCGCCGTCCTTGGCCCGGGTCGCCGGCGAGGCCTCGACCAGCTGCAGCGGATCGGCCGCGGCGATCGCCCGCCCCAGCTCGCCGGCCCGGACCCGCGCCAGCGTCAGCGCGTCGTGCAGGTCGCCGGCGTGGGCGGCCAGCAGCGCCTGGTGGTGCTCGCCCGCGGTGCCGGCCAGCAGCGCGTCGAGCTCGACCAGCGCCAGATCGCGCAGGCGAGTGATCAGCGCGGTGTCCGCGGCGTCGGTCACGCCTCCCCCTCCGGCTTGCGCGGCGTGCCGGCCGGCAGCGCCTTGCCCGCCGCCGCCGCCAGGCGCTCGGCACGGGCCTCACGCTCGGCCGCGACCTTGGCCTTGATCGCGGCCAGCGCGTCGTCGCCGGCCGCGGCGCCGGCCGGCAGCTTGGCGATCGACGACGCGAGCGCCGCGTCGGCCTCGGCCTCGCCGCGCATCGCCGCGTCGACCTCGGTGGCGATCGCCTCGTCCTCGATCTTGCTCTCGGCGCGCGCGAACTTGTCCCAGACCTCGCCGTCGTGGCCGAAGGCGTCGCCCGACGCGGAGCGCGCCGACGCCAGCTGGGTCGCCAGCGTGCCCTTCTTGAGCTTCAGGATCTGCAGCTTGGTCTCGAACTCCTTGCGGCTCTTGTTCAGCTGGATCGCGTAGCTCGCGGCCTCGTCGCGGTCCTTGCGGATCTTGACGGCCTCGACCTGCGCCGCCTTCTTCTCGCGCAGCGCCTGCTTGGCGGCCTCGTCGTCGCCGGCCTTGACCGCCGCCATCGCGCGCTTCTCCCAGGTCGCGGCCCGCTCCTCGAACTTGGCCTGCTCCTGCTCCATCTGCTTGGCGGTCGCCTTGTACGAGATCAGCTCGGCCAGCGCCGCCTTGCGCTGCTCCTCGAGCTCGAGGATCGCCATCTCGATCTCCTTGGCGGGATCGATGGCCTTGTCGAGGGCGGCGTTGGCCTTGGACTTGACGCCGTCTTTCATGCGGGTGAACAGGCCCATCGCGTCACTCCTTGCCGAGGCCGTACTTGCGGTAGCGCTGGCGGAACTGATCGTAGGACAGGCCGAGCGCGGCGGCGGCCTCTTTCTGCACGAACCGGGTGCGCTCGAGGGCGTCCTTGCACAAGAACGCCTCGAACGCCTCGACCCGCTCGACCAGCGACCGCGCGGGATCGTCGACGAAGCCGTTGCCGACCGGCACCGCGGCGTCGTGGGCCTCGGGCGGCAGCGCGCCGTCGACGTCGGCGGCGGTCAGCCGCTCGCCCTGGGCCATGTAGATGGCGCGCTCGACGACGTTCTTCAGCTCGCGGACGTTGCCCGGGTAGTCGTAGCGGGCCAGCCGGGCGAACGCCTCGGGCGCGATCTCCTTGACCGTGATGCCGGCGACCTCCTGGCGGAACAAGGACAGGAAGTACGCCGCCAGCACCGGCACGTCGGCGAGCCGCTCGGCCAGCGCCGGCAGCGTGATCACCTCGAACGCCAGCCGGTCGTAGAGGTCGGCGCGGAACGTGCCGGCGGTGATCGCGGCCTTCAGGTCGGCGTTGGTGGCGGCGATGATCCGGACGTTGACCTGGATCGACTCGGAGCCGGCCACCCGCTCGAAGCGCTGGTACTCGAGGACCCGCAGGATCTTGGCCTGGAAGTCCATCGACATGTTGCCGATCTCGTCGAGGAACAGCGTGCCACCGTCGGCCAGCTCGAACTTGCCCTCCTTCTGCTTGGTGGCGCCGGTGAACGCGCCCTGCTCGTGGCCGAACAGCTCGCTCTCGAGCAGGTTCTCGGGCACCGCCGCGCAGTTGATCGTGATGAACGGCTCGCTGGCCCGCGGCGACAGCGTGTGGATCGCGCGCGCCACCAGCTCCTTGCCGGTGCCGCGCGGGCCGAGCACCAGCACCGGCCGCGGCACCGGCGCGACCTTCTCGATCTTCGACAGCACCGCCCGCACCGGCGGCGAGTCGCCGACGATCTGCCAGCGCTTGCCGGCCAGCTTGCGCAGCCGCTCGTTGGTCGCGCGCAGCGCCTGGTTCTCGTCCTCGAGCCGGCGCCGCTCGTTGATGTGGTGCAGGATGCGCTCGACCTTGTCGACCGAGATCTCGAGCTTGTCCTCGAGGTACGGGTCCTTGGTCAGGAAGTCGACCGCGCCGGCCTTCACCGCCAGCACCGCGTCGTCGATCGTGCCGTGGCCGGTGAGGATGATGATCGGCAGATCGGGGTGGGCCGCGCGCAGGCTCTTGCAGATCTCGATGCCGGTGCGCTTGCCCATGCCGAGGTCGAGATCGAGCACGACCATCTCGGCCTCGTGGGCGGCCAGCCAGGCGATCGCCGCCTCGCCGTCGTCGAACGGCTGGACGTCGCGACCGCGGGCCTTGAACACCTCGGCCAGGAGCCGCCGGACCTCGGCCTGATCGTCGACGCAGACGATCGTGCCGCTCACGACCGGCCTCCCGATCGCCCTCCGGATAGGGGCGCCAGCGGGCCGAGGCCCGGGAAGCCGCCGAGGTCCGAGGGCAGGACGACGATCACCACCGTGCCCCGCCCCTCCTCGCTGTCGATCTGGATCCGGCCGTGGTGCGCGGTGACGACGCGCTCGGCGATCGTCAGGCCGACGCCGGAGCCGGTCTCCTTGGTGGTGTAGCCGGGCACGAAGATCCGCGGCAGCTCGCTCTTGGGGATGCCGGGGCCGGTGTCGGCGACGACGATCTCGACCGCCGGCGCCGACGTCGTCGCCACCGGCCGCACCGACACCGAGACGTTGCCCTCGGTGCGCTCGGCGGCGTCGGCGGCGTTGTGGACCAGGTTGACCAGCGCCTCGCGCAAGAGCATGCGATCGCCGCGCAGATCGGGCACCGCCGCGGCGACGTGGATCTCGATCGACACCGAGGTCCGGGCCTGGGCCGCGGCCACGACCTCGTGGACCAGCGGCGCCACCGCGATCACCTCGACGGTCGGCCCCGAGGCCTCCATCGAGCGCAGGTACTGGGCCCACTCCTCGTACAGCGCCATCACCTCGCGCTCGAGATCGCGCAGCCGATCGCCGAGCTCGCCGTCGGCCAGCTTGCGCGCGCTGCGGGTGCGCGAGCCGATGATGCCGAGCACGTTCTTGACCCGGTGGCCGTGGGCGTAGACGCCGGCCAGCACGTCGCCGCGCGCCACCTCGGCGGCGGCGGTGACCAGCCGCGGCGCGGCGGTGCCGGCCACGCCGCTGGCGCCGGGCGCGGCCGCGTCGAGCAGCCGCCCGACCACGTCGACCAGCCCGGGGCTCGCCGGATCGGCCAGCCGCGCGGCGTTGCGCCAGGCCAGGCCGTAGCCGGCGTCGATGCGCAGCGCGCGCTCGATCTCGGCGAGCGCGCCGTCGGCGTCGCCGCGATCGAGGATGAGCAGCGCCAGCCGGCACGCGGCCTCGGCGTGGCTGGGGCGCAGGCGCAGGCCGCGGCGGTAGGCGTCCTCGGCGCGGCTGCGGGTCGCGGGCTCGTCCTCGAGCGCGGTCGCGAGCAGGAACCACACCCGGGCCTGCTCGACGATCGCCTCGGCGCCGGGCTCGTGCTCGAGCTGCCCGGCCAGCGCGGTGAGCTGCGCGATCGCCGCCGGCCGCGCCTCGGCGTCGGCGGCGCGCCGGCGCAGGCTGCGCTCGATCGCGCGCAGCTGCACCACCCGCGAGCCAGGCCGGGACTCGGCCTCGGCGGCCAGCGCCGCGTCGACGTCGCTGTCGAGCACCCGCTCGCCGTGGGCGATCCGCGCGGCCAGGAACAGCGCCTGCCACAGCCGCAGCGGCGCGTCGGGCGCGGCCTCGGCGGCGGCGGCGAACGCGGCGACGGCGTCGTCGGTGCGGCCGCACGCGACCACCCGCGCCACCACCTCCTCGAACAGGCCGCACTCGCGATCGGCCAGCTCGCCGCGGGTGGCCAGCGCCACCTTGGGCGCGGCGATCGCCGCCAGCAGATCGTCGAGCGCCGCCATCAGGTTGGCCGCCGCGCCGGCGCCGTCGCGCTGGATCTCGGCCACCGAGGCCAGCCCCAGCCGCGCCCGGGCCCGGGCCGCCGGCGTCGCCGACGGCGCGTCGATGGCCGCCGCGAACGACATCCGGGCCGCGGCCAGCTCGCCGGCCGCCAGCTGCGCCGACCCGAGCAGCACCCGCGCCGCCGCGCCCGGCTGGCGCTTGGCGGCCTCGGCGGCGTGCTTGCGCGCCGCGGCCACGTCACCCACAGCGAGCGCCAGCTCGGCCAGCCGGCGCACCGGGCCGGCGTCGGTGGCCGCCGCGGCGTCGTGGGCGCGGCCCAGCACCGCGCGCGCCGCGGCCGGCAACCCCAGCGCCCAGTAGCGATCGCCGAGCTCGACCAGCGTCGTCATCGCAGCGACGCTACCACGCCGCGGTCAGGCGAGCGCCGCGCGGCGGGCGTCGACGTGCGCGCGCAGGGCCGCGATCGCCGCCGCGTCCTTGCCGTCGGTGTCCGCGGCCGACCAGGCGTCGCACAGCGCCGCCATCGCCTCGGTGTCACGCTTGAGCCGGTCCCGCACCGCGTCGTGGGCCTCGCGGAACTGCTGGTAGAAGTCCTGCAGCATGTCGCCCTTGCGCAGCGCCGTGATCGTGCCGAGCCGCCCGTCGGACATCTTCTCCATGTACAGGCCGACCTTGTAGAGCGGCCCCGCGACCTTGTGGGTCATGATCAAGAGGAAGCCCGACAGGATCACCGTCAGGCCCAGGCCCACCGCCACCATCTGCAGCACCAGCGTGCGATCGCGCTGGTTGATGTCGTCGGCGAACTCCTTGCCGTACTCGGCGAGGGCCTCGTCGGTGCCGGCCAGCTCGGCCAGGCCCTTGGACAGCTGCCCCGAGGCGTGGTGCTCCTGCTGGTAGATCATGAAGCCGAGGATGCCGGCGATCAGCGCCGACACGATCGTCACGACCAGCACGTAGCGGAGCTGCAGGCTCTTGTCGATGAGGTAGTTCGACAGCTTGCGGTGCTTGCGCGAGCCGCCGCCGCCGCCGCCGGGGCCGGCGCCGGGCACGTCGCCCGGCACCTTGCCGTCGGTGACGACCACCGCGGCCGGGACCTCGGGTTCATCCGCCAAGGGACTTCTCCTTTCGCGCCAGCGCCTCGGCCAGCGCGCCGGCCGCCCGCTCGACCGCCGGATCGCGCTTGGCGGCGCCGCTCGCCTCGACCGCGGCCAGCGCCGCCTTGATGCGCGCGACGTCCGCTTGCTCCAGCCGCACCGCGCCGGCGTGGGCGTGCTTGAAGTGCTCGTAGAACGCCACCAGCTGGTCGCCCTTGCGCAGGTCGTAGACCTTGTCGTAGCGACCGTCGCGCATCTTGGCGAGGTACAGCGTGACCTTGTAGAGCGGGCCGGCGACCCGGTGGGTCATCTTGATGCCCATCACCGCGAGGCCGAGGATCAGCGCCAGCCCCGCCGCTGCCATCACGTAGATGATCCGGTGGAAGTTGTGGTCGGCCTTGGCCAGGCTCGACGCGATCGCGAACTCGCACGCGTAGTGCGCCGCCACCTGCTGCGCGTAGGTCTCCGGCAAGATCGCCGGCGCCGGCGGCGGCTCCTTCGGCTCCTCGATCGTCATCGAGCTCGACTCGATGACCACGCGCCGCCGGTGCTCGTCGGGCGCCGGCTCGCCATCCGCGGGCGGCGGCTCCGCCGAGCCCGAACCCGGATCCGTCCCCGAGCCCGTGCCCGGATCCGTCCCCGATCCCGGTCCCGATCCCGATCCCGTCCCCGTCCCCGATCCCGGTCCCGATCCCGTCCCCGTATCCGTCCCCGATCCCGTCCCCGATCCCGTCCCCGTCCCCGTCCCCGTCCCCGTCCCGTTCACGACCGGCGCCGCGGCCTTCGCCGCCGCCTTCTCCGCGGCCTGCTCCGCCAGCACGGTCTCCGGCAGCGGCGGGCACGCCTGCCCGCGCAGGCCCGACTTGCTGACCGTGGTCGCCTCCGACGCGACCCGGATGACCCACCAGCCCAGCAAGCCCATCAGCAAGGTCGCCAGGCCGACCATGATCAGCGTGAAGCGCAGCTGGTACTGCTTGTTGATCAGCAGGTTCTTCCAGCTCCGCTTGTAGTTGCGGTTGCTCACGAGCCTGCCTTCTGGCGGATGGCCGGGATCACCTTCGACTGCACCAGATCTTCGACGACCGCCGCGACGCAGTCCTGCTTGGCGAGCGCGATGTCGCGCTCGTCGCTCGAACCCGCGACGCTGGCCGTGCCGGTCAACATGCCGAAGATGCTCTTCTCGGGGTAGGTGGCGATCAGCATGTTGATCTTACAGGAGATCGTGGCCGCCGCGCCTTTTTGTTTGACGGTCAGCTCGTTGACCGTGCCGTCGACGTAGAAGCCCGACACCGACTTGGCGGTCAGGTCCTTCTTGGTGGGCGCCTTGCCGCCCGGCCAGCTCTGCATGAAGTCCTTGGCCTTCTTGGTCATGACCGAGGTCGCGGTGTCGCGCATCAGCTTGCGTAGATCCTCCACCGGCTCGGCCTTCGACGCCATCTTGTCGACCGAGACGTAGATGCCGCCGGTGGTGACCGCGGTCGACGCGGCGTCGAGCGCAGCCAGCTGAGCGAGGGTCTTCTGCGCGACCTTCTTGACCGAGTCGGTCGACTCCTTGGCCAGCAGCTTCTCGAGCCCGGTCTTGGCCTGGGCGCGGGTGGCGGCGGGCGTCGACGCGGTGATCAGCTTGCCCAGCGCCACCGCCGCCGCGCCGCGCACCGTCTTGTCGCTGTCGGACAGCGCGCCGATCAGCGCGGGGATGCCGCGCTTGTCGCCGACCTTGGCCAGGCCGAGCACGGCCGCGAGCCGCACCTTGTAGTCCGACCCGGACTTCGCGTCCTTGATCAGCGCGTCGATGTTGTCGGCGCGCGCCGGCGTCGGCCGGGCCACCGCGACGATCGCCAGCGTCGCCACGACGGCGAGGCCGCGGAGCGCGCGCAGCGCACGCATCACCCGAGCGGACCACCGACGTCGCATCGCCCCGTACGACGCTGCCGCCGAGCGATTGTTCACCTCACCAAGCTAACGGGCCGCGGGCGCCGGTGCAATCGCGCTTTCGCGCGATCTCGCCTCGGCGCGATACACCGCAGCCAGCTCGACGTAGTGCGCCGCGCTCGACGCGATCCAGCCGCGCTCGCGATCCTCGACGGCGCGCTTCACCCGCGCCGGCGAGCCGAGCACGAAGCTCCCGGGTGGGATGATGGTGCCTGGTGTGACCAGCGCACCTGCCCCGACCACGCTGCCGCGCCCGACGCGGGCGTTGTCGAGGATGATCGCGCCCATGCCGATCAGGCAGTCGTCCTCGACGTCGCAGGCGTGGAGGATGACGCGGTGGCCGACGGTGACCCGCGATCCGACGGTGGTGCCGTTGACGTCGTTGGTCACGTGGATGACCGAGTTGTCCTGGATCGACGTCTGCGCGCCGATCCGGATGGGCATCACGTCGCCGCGGATCACCGTGCCGAACCAGATCGACGAGCCGGCGCCGATGGTGACGTCGCCGATCACCGAGGTGTGGTCGGCCAGGTAGGCGTCGGGATCGATGACCGGGCGGAGATCGCGGAACGGCAGGACGAGCGACATCGCCCGCAGGTTAGCGCGGAAACCCCATGACCTGAGCTAGCGCGGGAGCGCCGGCGCGATGAGGCCGGTCACCACCTGGCACGCGCCGTCGTGCGCCAGCTCGCCGCTCGACGCCGCCGCCGCGTAGCGGATCCGCCCGTCGCCGTCGGCGACCAGCACGACGCCGTCGACCCGGCCATCCAGCGCGCCCAGGAGCCCGACGCCGTCGGTGCGCGCCACCCGCCACGCCGCGACCGGCAGCGGCGTCAGCGCGCGCAGCGCGTCGAGCTCGACCTGGGTGTCGGCCAGCACCACCGCGCGCAGCCGCACGCGATCGTCGACGCCGCGCGCCGCCAGCTCACCGACCAGCCCCGCCACGTCGCGGGCGCAGGCGTCGCAGCGCGCGTCGAACACCGCCAGCGCCATCGGCTGGCCGCGCCACGCGTCGCGCCGCACCGGCAGGCCCAGCTCGTCGACCGCCGCCAGCGCCGGCAGATCGTGGCCGACCAGGAGCAGGTGGACGATCTCGTCGGGCGCCGGCCGCGCGGCCAGCCGCGGCGCGAGCACCACCCGCCGGCCGTCGCGGTCGATCACCAGCGGGAACCGCTTGCCGATCTCGGCGGCGCGGATCTGCACGCCGAGATCGAACACCGGCGCGCCGTCGGCGCGGACGATGAGATCGTTGGGCCGCAGGCCGGCGGCCGCGGCCGGCGTGCCGGGGTGGACCTCGGTCACGACCACGCCGCCGCCGGCGAGCTGCTGGTACGAGATGCCCAGCCACGGCATCGGCGGCTCGGCGCGCGCCGGCGCCGGTCGCCCGAGGGCGAGCGCGAGCGCGAGGGCTGCCACGATCCGCACGCGGGGAGTCTACGCCCGGCGCTGCGCGGGGTCGACCACCGGATTCGCGCGGAACCAGCGCACCGCCTTGGCGATGGTCTCGTCGAGCGGCGTGCGCGGCATGCCGAGCTCGCGGCGCGCCTTCTCGCCGTCGTACCAGACCGTGGCCAGCGCGTAGCGCGCCGCCTTGGAGGTGATGCGCGGCGGCGGCCCGCCGTGCTCGGCCCAGCGCTCGGCCAGCCACGCGCCCGCGAGCACCGCGGCGTTGGGCAGCCGGCGGCGGATCGGCGGCAGCCCGGCGATCCGCGTCACCGCCGCGAAGAACTCGCGGTAGGTGACGTTGTGGCTGCCGGCGATGTAGCGCTCGCCGATCCGGCCCCGGGCCTCGGCCGCGAGGTGGCAGGCGGCGACGTCGTCGACGTCGACGGCGCAGAAGCCGCCCTCGGTGTAGCCCGGCACCCGGCCGGCCAGCGCCTCGACGATGAACCGCCCGGTCGGCGTCGGGCCGCGGTCGCGCTCGCCGAACGGGAACGCCGGGCACACGATCACCACCGGCACGCCGTCGGCCGCCGCCCGCTGCGCGTCGAGATCCGACAGGTACTTCGAGCGGATGTAGGCGCTGCCACCGCGCCAGTGGTTCCACACGAACCGCTCGTCGGCGAGCTGCCCCGGGGGCGGCACGCCGATCGCCGCGATCGAGCTGGTGTGCACCACCCGGCGGACGCCGGCCTTGGCCGCGGCGCCCAGCACGTTCTTGGTGCCCTCGACGTTGACCCGGAAGATCACCGACTCGTCGGGCAGCCACAGGCTGTAGATCGCGGCCAGGTGGTAGACCACGTCGCAGCCGCGCACCGCCGCCGCGACCGCGGCGCGATCCCAGACATCGACGGTGACCCGCTCGACGTCGAGCCCGTCGACGTTGGCCGACGACTCGCCCGGCGCCAGCGTCGCGCGCACCGCCCGGCCCTCGGCCAGCAGCGCCCGCACCACGGCCGATCCGATGAAGCCCCCGGCGCCAGTGACGAGCGTCTTCACCCGCCGAATTTACAATGGATCGCGCGGACCTGGGCGATGGATGGTTTTATCCTACATGTACGTTTTTTGACTTCATAAGCACACCACGCGATCATTCCGAGCATGAAGCCCCCGTCTGTCGCATGGGATGGATCGTCGACGCGCTCGCCCTCGCCTCGCGGCGTCGATCCGGTCGCGGTCGCCGGCGACAAGCGCATCCATATCCGCTTCGATATGTTGTTCCCCTGCGTCATGGCCAGCGAGCTGTACGGCGAGGCCCAGGTGGTGGTGCGCAACGTCTCGGCCGGCGGGATGATGGTGCAGACCGCCGACATCCTGCCGCTCGGCGCGGTGGTCACGGTCCACTTCCGGATGAGCGACTGCGACGACGAGATCGTCGCCCGCGCCGAGGTGAAGCACCACCTGTGCTTGAACTTCGGCGCGCCGGGCGCCGAGCCGCGCGCCGCGCGCGCCATGGGCCTGCGCTTCCTCGACTTCGACACCGAGCTGCCGCTGACGCTGGCCAGCCAGCGCGTGCTGCATTGACCGGTCGCGGCGCGCGACCGCGGGGGGCTCGCCGCCGCGCCCCCGGAATACCCGCCGCCGGCCCGGCGTCCTCTCGCCACGATGGCCGACGATCTCGACAACTTGCGCCGCCGGCGCAGGTTCGCTAGGAACGAGCGAATGCGTCGAGTGCTCCTGGCGTTGCTCGTCTCGATCGCGGCCGCTGCACCGGCCAGCGCGGGCGGCCGCGGCGCCAGCGCCGTGGTCGCCGACCTGACCAGCGGCAAGGTCGCGGGGCCGGCCGCGGTGACCGAGCTGGCCGGCGTGCCGGTCGCCGACCTGGCCGCGCAGCTCAAGCGCGCGCGCACCAGCACGGTCGATCAGCGCCGCCAGGTGCTGCGCGCGATCAAGGCCTCGGTCCCCGACGCCTCGGGCAAGTTCGAGACGCCGTCGCGGCAGAAGGCCGATCAGGTGCGGGCCGACGACGCGTTCGACTGGCTGACCGCGCTGGACGGCGCCGACGCCGGGCTGGCCGGCAAGGCCGACGCGATCGCCGACGTCGCGATCCTGCGGGCGCTGGCCGCGACCAACGATCGCGACGCCGCGGCGGCGATCGTCGACGCCGCCTTCGCGCCCGACACGATGATCTACCGCGACGAGTGCGGCCGCCGGCTGCGGGCGATGGCGCCGCAGTCGCTGCCGGCGCTGACGATCGCGTCGCAGTCGTCGGAGACCCCGCGGGCCCGCTACGCCACCTACCAGCTCGAGCGCCTCGATCGCCAGGAGCCGGGCAAGGCGATGATCGCCACCGCCGCCGACGAGGACCTGCGGGTCGCGCAGCTGCGGGCGTTCGGCGCGTCGCACCACCGCGAGGCGGTCGCGACCGTGCTGAAGTTCGTCGACGACGGCGCGCCGCGGGTGCGCGCCGCGGCCCGCGCGGCCTGGCTCGACTACGTCACCGGCCCGCCGCCCAAGCCGGCGCCCAAGAAGCGGCTGCAGCTCCCCGGCGGCAAGCTCGCCGCGAAGGAGACGCCGCTGTGGCTCACCTACCGCGAGCTGGCGACGATCGAGCTCAAGCGCACCGCCGAGGAGGTGCTGGGCGAGGTGTTCGCCGCCGACGGCCCCGCGGTCGATCTCGCGGCGCTGTCGCAGCGGCTGTTCGATCACTACGACGGCGAGCGGGCCAAGATCGACGACGCCGCGTTCGCCGCGGCCAAGGCCAAGGTCGACGCCGGCGATCTGCCGGGCGCGATCGCCGAGTTCGACCGGCTGCTCGCGACCACCGGCCGCATCCCCCACCCGACCGAGGCCGCGGCGGTCTACCTGACGCTGGCGCAGTCGCTCGAGCGCGACGCGACGTGGGACGGCGCCGCCACCGCCTACGGCAAGGCGCTGGGGATCGACCCCACCGGCAGCCACGCCGTCGACGCCGAGGCCGGCCGCGAGTTCGCGCTGGGCAAGGCGCTCGAGGCCGCTGGCAAGGACGGCAGCGCCAACTTCCGCCGCGCGGTCGCGCTCAAGCCCGACTACGCGCCGGCCAAGGCCGCCGCCGCGGCCGCCGAGCCGACCAGCCACAAGCCGTGGATGCTGTACGGCGGCGCCGGGCTGGCCGGCCTGGCCGCGCTGTTCGGCGTGCTCGGCCTCGCCCGCCGTCGGCGCCGCTAGCGCGCGCGGCCCCGCTCACGCGGCCGCGTCGCTAGCCCGCGGCAGCTCGAGCACGAACGCGGTGCCGCCGCCCGGCGCGGCCTCGACGGTCAGCGTGCCGCCCAGCGCGGTGGCCGCGGCCCGGGCGATCGCCAGGCCCAGCCCCGATCCCTCGCCGCGGCGCGCCGCCGGGCCGCGGTAGAAGCGATCGAAGACCCGCTCGCGGACCGCGGGGTCGAGGCCGGGGCCGCCGTCGGTGACCTGCAGGCGCACCCGATCGCCGACCGCCGTCGCGGTCACCGCGACCGGCGGCGCGCCGTGCTTGTGGGCGTTGTCGATCAGGTTCTGGATGACGTGCTCGAGGCGATCGCGATCGCCGCGCACCGCCAGGGTCGCCGGCACGTCGACCGCGACCGGCGCGGCCCCCGGCCGGGCCGCCGCCGCGGTGGCGACGCAGCCGTCGACGACCGGGGCCAGCGCGACCGCCGCGCCGCGCTCGACGGCCAGCGGCCGGTCGCCCTGCCGCTCGAGCTCGAGCAGGCCGGTCACCAGGCGGGCGATCCGATCGGCGTTGCGGCCGATCGTCGCGACGAACTCGCGGCGGGTGTCGGCCGGCAGCGACTCGTCGGCCAGCGTCTCGGCGAAGCCGGCGATCGCGGTCACCGGCGTGCGCAGCTCGTGGGCGGCGTTGGCCAGGAACTCGCGGCGCGCCGCCTCCAGCGCGCGCAGCCGCGACACGTCGTGCAGCACGCACACCGCGCCCCGCCCCGCCGGCAGCGGCCGGACGTTGATCCGCACGGTGCGGCCGCCGATCGCGACCTCGGCCTCGACCGCAGCGCCGGCCCGGGCCTGGGCCAGGGGCGCGATCAGCACCGGCGGCAGCGCCGCGGCGTCGACCAGCGCGTCGGCGGCCGGGTTGGTCAGCGTCACCGCGCCGGCGGCGTCGACGACGATCACCCCCTCGACCATCGCCCCGATCACCGCCAGCGAGCGATCGCGCTCGCGGGTCAGCGCGCCGACCTGGGCTTGCACCTCGCCGGCCAGCCCGACCAGCGCCCGCGACAGCACGCCCAGCTCGTCGGCACCCTCGGCCGGCGGCCCGATCGCGTAGTCGCCGCGCGCCACCCGCTCGGCGTCGCGGGTCATCACCCGCAGCGGCCGGACGATGGCGCGGATCGCCAGGAGGCCCAGGCCCAGGGCCACCACCAGCCCGACCAGCGCCGCCAGCACCAGCCGCGCCCGCAGCTCGCGCCGGGTGGCGGCCAGCCGGGTCATCGGCACCGCCAGCCGGATCACCCGGTGGTCGCTGGCGCGCACCGCCACCAGGTACGACGGCTCGTCGTCGGGCGGCAGCGTACGGATCGCGCGCCCCACCGCGCCGGCCCGGGCGCCACGGATCTCGGGGGCGTCGCCGACCGCGTGGCCCAGATCGCTCGGGCGCTCGGAGTCGGCCACCACCACGCCGGCGCCGTCGATGATCGTCACCCGCGCGTTGACGACGCCGCCCAGCCGCGGCGCCAGGCGGTCGGGGTGGTCGGCGCGATCGAGCCACTTGATCACGCCCAGCGCCTGGTGGCGCAGCCGGTCGTCGGTGTCGTCGACCAGGCCGCGCCCGAGCGTGCGATCGAGCAGCACCAGCGTCGCCGCGGTCACCACCAGCACGATCGTGACGAACGCGAGCAAGAGCCGGGTGCGCAGCGCCACCCGTCACTCCTTCTTGGCGCGGTAGCCGAAGCCGTGGACGGTCTCGACCCAGTCGGCGGCGTCGCCGAGGCTCTGGCGCAGCCGGCGCACGTGGACGTCGACGGTGCGGGTGTTGACGTTGCCGTGGATGTCCCAGACCGCGGCGAGGAGCTCCTCGCGCGAGAACACCCGGCCCGGCGCCGCCGCCAGCGTCACCAGCAGCTTGTACTCCAGCGGCCGCAGCGCCAGCGGCGCGCCGGCGCAGGTCACGGCGTGATCGATCGGATCGACGTGCAGCGGCCCCAGCGTCAGCGGCTGCGCGGGCGCCGGCGTCGCGCGCTCGCCCAGCCGGTTCGCCAGCGCGGTCACCCGCAACACCACCTCGCGCACCACGAACGGCTTGACCACGTAGTCGTCGGCGCCGACCTCGAGCCCGGTGATGCGATCGTCGGCCTCGGCCCGCGCGGTCAGCATCACCACCCCGACCCCGGCGGTCGCGGGCTCGGCGCGCAGCGCCTTGCACACCGCGAAGCCGTCGCCGTCGGGCAGCATCACGTCCAGCAGCACGACGGTGGGCTCGTCGGCCCGCGCCTGGGCCAGCGCCGCCGCCGCGGTGTCCGCGACGATCACCTCGAACCCGGCGCCGCGCAGGTGGAAGTCGAGCAGCCGGGCCACGTCGGGCTCGTCCTCGACCACCAGCACGCGCTTGCGCATGGCCGATGCTACCCCGAGAGTCGGGCGCGCTGCTGTTACCCACCAGTAACAGCGACCGCGCCCCGCCCCCGGTACCGTGCCCCCATGACCGCGCGTCGCTGGCTCGCCCTCGCCGTCCTGTGCACCCTGGCCCTGGCCACCGGCTGCCGCCGCCGGGCCCCGGCCGGCACCGTCCGCGTCGCCGCCGCCGCCGATCTCGCGCGCGCGTTCGAGGAGGTCGGCAAGGCGTTCAAGGCCAAGACCGGCGCCAGCGTCGTCTTCACGTTCCACTCGTCGGGGCTCCTCGCCAAGCAGATCGCCGAGGGCGCGCCGTTCGACGTCTACGCCGCCGCCGCCAGGAGCTACGTCGACGACGTGATCAAGGCCGGCGCCTGCGACGCCAGCACCCGCGCGCCGTACGGCCGCGGTCGGCTGGTGGTGTGGAGCAAGGGCCAGCCGCTGGCCGCGATCACCGACCTCGCCGATCCGCGGTTCGCCAAGATCGCGATCGCCAACCCCGACCACGCGCCCTACGGCAAGGCCGCCAAGCAGGCGCTCGAGAAGCTCGGGCTGTGGAGCCAGGTCGCGGGCCGGATGGTCTACGCCGACAACGTCCAGGTGACGATGCAGTGGGCCCAGGACGGCAGCGCCGACGCGTCGCTCGTCGCGCTGTCGCTGGCCACCGTGACCCAGGGCGGCACCTCGGTGCCGGTCGATCCGACGCTGCACGACCCGCTCGATCAGGAGTTGGTGGTGTGCGGCAAGGGCGGCGGCAGCGCGACCGCCAAGCAGTTCGCGCTGTTCGTCAACTCGCCCGAGGGCCGCGCGATCATGCGCAACTACGGCTTCCGCCTGCCCGGCGAGTGAGCGGGAGCCCGGGCATGGGGAAGGCGGTCGATGATCGCGGCGATGGCATGGCGCCGGCGGGGATGCATCGGCCGCGAGAACGATCGACTTCCCCTTTCCCAGGCCCTAAGGTGCGGCGGTGGACGCCGGCACCGCGGCATCGCTGCTCGGCGCGGGCCTGCTGGCCGGCGCGGTGAACACGCTGGCCGGCGGCGGCTCGCTGGTGCTGGTGCCGGCGCTGATCGCGGCGGGCATGCCGTCGACGATCGCCAACGCCACCAGCCGCATCCCGATCCTGGCGCAGTGCGCGGCCGGCGCGGCCGGCTTCGCCCGCGGCGGCAAGCTGCCGACCGCCGCCGTGCGCAACGTGCTGCCGCCGGTGATGCTCGGCGCGGGCGCCGGCGCCTACGTCGCGACGATGATCCCGGCCCGGGTGCTGACGCCGATGATCCTGGGCACGCTGGTGCTGATGGCGCTCGCGATGGTGGTGGTCAGCCCCCGCCGGTGGGCGCCGCCGCCCGACGCCGTGCCGCGCGCCGCCCGCGGCCCGTGGGCGATGCTCGGGCTGTTCGCCGCCGGGGTCTACGGCGGGGTGCTGCAGGCCGGCGCCGGCCTGCTGTTCATCGGCATCCTCGCCGGCGGCCTGCGCTACGATCTGGTGCGCGCCAACGCGCTCAAGGCGGTGGTCATGCTGGCGTACATCGCGCTGACCGCCGCGGTGTTCATCGCCTACGACATGGTCCGCTGGGGGCCTGGGCTGGTGATGTCGGTGGGCGCGATGATCGGCGCGTGGCTGGCCAGCCAGGTCGCGCTGACCCGCCACGGCGTGCTGATCACCCGGATCGTGGTCGGCGTGTCGCTGGTCGGCTCGGCGGCGATCATGATCACCCGGCTGTGAGCCGCGCCCCGGTGCGCGTCAGCGGACGATCGTCGGCGGGCGATCGCCGTCGACGACGCCGTCGCCGTCGCCGTCGAGCACGTACTCGATCACGCCCGGCAGCGGGGTCAGCGCGGTGCCGGGGTTGTGGCTGCCCACCGGCAGCGACGGCAAGAACTGGTTCGACGTGAACCCGCCGGTGGTGTCGACCAGCACCGCCGCCAGCCGCAGCGTCGCCCCCGGCGGGACCACGCCGCCGGGGTAGAGCGCGGCCCACGGCACGAACGCCTCGAGCCCCTGCCCTGCGACCGGCGCGATCGGCGCGCCGCGGGTGCGCACCGCGCCGAAGTTCATGGCGGCGCGCAGCCAGCCCAGGTCGCTCGGCTGGCCGACCGGCGCGCGCAGCGCCCGGCCGCCGGCGTCGTCGCGGAAGTCCTCGACGTGGGGATCGCCGCCGCCGATCGACGCCAGCACCACGTCGGCGTCGAACACCGTCGCCGGCGCGGTCAGGCGCGAGGCGGCCAGCGCCAGGTCGAGCAGGCCGGCGGCGTCGGTCAGCGCGCCGGCCGGGCTGGCGACGCCGGTGCCGGCGCCGGGGTCGACGTCGATCCACACCTCGACCGCGTTGACGCTCCACGCGAACAGCCCCTCGACGCCGACGTACAGGCCGTCGGCGGTGGCGTCGAGCCACAGCGCGTCGAGCTGGTTCTCGCCGGGGCCGAACTCGCTGGGCACCGCCTGCACCGCCGCCCGGTGGCGCAGGTCGCCGAGCTCGCCGTCGGGGATCGGCTCGCGGGCCGGCGCGATCATCGCGCCGTTGTCCATGCGGGCCCGGGCGATCGCGTAGATCCAGCGGTGATCGATCACCGCGCCGTCGACCAGCGCCGCGCCGGGGCCGTCGCCGAACACCGCGACCCGGGCGTTGGTGTGGTTGCCCCAGCGCCAGCGCACCGGCGGGTACTCGCCGGCCGGGGCCGGCCCGGTGACCTCGAGCCCGCCGCACTCGTGATCGGCGGTGACCAGCACCGTGGTGTTGCCGCGGGCCCGGGCCCAGGCGGTCACCGCCGCGACGGTGTCATCGAAGGCCAGCGTCTCGTGGACCGAGTCGACGAGGTTGTTGGCGTGGCCGCCGTGATCGATCCGCCCGCCCTCGATCATCACGAAGAAGCCGTGGGGATCGCGATCGAGCGTGGTCAGCGCCGCCATCGCCATGTCGATCAGCATCGGCTCCGGGGTCTCGGGCGGCCGGGCCGCGACGTAGGTCATCAGGTCGGGCGCGAACGCGCCGAACAGCCGCGGCGCGCCGGCGGCCAGCGCCACGCGCAGGTCGGCCGCGGTGTCGACCCGGGTGTAGCCGGCGAGCGCGAGGTCGTCGTAGAGGCCGTCGTCGGTGCGCACCGACCCCGCCCCCATCGGCGCGAAGAACAGCGTGCCGCCGCCGAGCATCACGTCGGGGTGCGCGTCCCGGACCATCTGATCGGCGATCTCGACCAGCTGGCCGCGCGAGCCGACGTGGGCCGCGAACCCGGCCGGCGTGGCGTGGGGCAGCGAGGTCGTGGTCACCAGGCCAGTGGCCCAGCCGCGAGCGGCGGCGCGCTCGAGCAGCGTCTCGACGCGGCGGCCATGGCGGTCGACGCCGATCGCGCCGTTGTACGCGTACGCGCCGGTCGCCATCACCGTCGCCGCCGCCGCCGAGTCGGTGATGCCCGACGGGCCGCCGGTGCGGACCTGCCCCGCGTACGGCAGCGCCTGCATCGCCAGCCGGCCGGGGGCGCCATGGCGGTACCACGACGCGGCGTCGAGCTGCCCCGGCCCCATGCCGTCGCCGATCAGCAGGATCACCGCCGGCGGCGCGCCGACCCGGGCGTCGAGCCCGGCGTCCAGCGGCGCGTCGATGCGGGCGTCGACCGCGGCGTCGGGAGCATCACCCCGGCGCGCGTCGCCGCACGCGGCCGCGGCCAGCACGACGATCGCCATCAACCGACACATCGGACTGATTATCGCTGGTTGGCGCGGCCGCCGCTACCGGCGGCCCGACCGGGGTCCGCTGCCGGTCAAGGTCGGAGGCCTGGGAGGCGCGGCGCCGCCCACCGAGGAGCGTCCAGTTGACCACCGTCAACCGGCCGTCCACCGCCTCCGGTAGCCTGCGCGGGTGCATCCTCTCCGCTGGATCGGGTCGTGCGTGCTCACGTCGATGGCCTTGGTTCAGCCGGCCCAGGCCGACGTCACCGGCCGGGTGCTCGACGAAGCCGGGCAACCGCTCGCCGGCGCGCGGGTCAGCCGTGAGGCCCGCGGCGAGGCGGTGGTCACCGACAGCGCCGGCGTCTTCGCGCTCCCCGCCCCCGCCGGCGTGGTCACCGTGGTCGCGGCCGCGCGCGGGTTCTTCCACGCCAGCCGCGAGGTCGCCGCCCCGGCCGCCGACGTGACCCTGGTCATGACCGCGGTGCCGACCGACGACGACCCGGCCTATCCGCTGGCGCCACCGTCGACCTGCGCGCCGTGTCACCCCCAACAGGTCGGCGAGTGGACCGGCTCGCCGATGGCCCTGGCCGGGGCCAACACCTGGGTCTACGACCTGTACGACGGCACCGGCACGCCCGGCGGCGCCAACGGCTTCGTCTATACCCGCGACTCGATCCTCGCCGATCACAACCCCGCGTCGGAGTGCGCCAGCTGCCACCAGCCCGAGCCGTGGGCCGCGACGCCGTTCATCCCGATGCTGCCGCTGGCCCAGGCGGGGCAGCAGCACGGCATCTCGTGCGAGGTCTGCCACCGGCTCGCCGAGATCGACGAGACCAAGGTGAACTACCCGGGCCTCTATCCCGGGGTCGTGCGCATGGCGCGCTCGACCACCGCCGGCGCGATCCAGTTCGGCCTGCTGGGCGACGTCGCCTACCGCGCCGGCTCGATGCGGCCATCCTATCAGCCGCAGCTGGCCGCGGCGGTGTGCGCGGCCTGCCACCAGGACAAGAACGACCCCGACGACGACGGTGACTTCGAGGAAGCCGACGGCGTGATCTCGGAGCCGACCTACCTGGAGTGGCTGGCGTCGAGCTACGCGACGCCGGGCTCCCCCGATCACGCGACCTGCGTCGACTGCCACATGGCGCCGACCGACGCGACCGTGGCGTGCAGCGTCTACACGCCCAGCCAGCCGCGGCCGGCCGGGCAGCTCCGCTCGCACCGGATCGAGGGCACGACCGCGCGGTTCCTCGAGGCGGCGGTGAGCGTGGGGGTCACCGCGACCGTGGTGGACGGCGAGCTCGCGGTCGACGTCGCGCTGACCAACGACCGCACCGGGCACCACGTCCCGACCGGGGTGACGGTGCGCAACATGATCCTGCTAGTCAGCGCGCGCCGCGCCTCGGACGGCCTGGCGCTGACCTCCACCGGCGACCAGGTGGTCGACGCGCTCGGTGGCATCGGCGATCCCGCCGCCGGCTACGTCGCCGGGCTGCCGGGCAAGCTCTACGCCAAGGTCCCGGTCGACGCGGCCGGCGCCGGGCCGGTGTTCTTCACCGAGGCGGCGAGCCTGGCAGTCGACAACCGCATCCCGGCGCACGGCGTCGACCACAGCCACTACCGGTTCGCGCTGCCCCCCGCGGGCGGGCCGATCGAGGTCGAGGCGCGGGTGATCTACCGCCGCGCGTTCCGCGCGGTGGTCGACGCCAAGGGCTGGACCACCGATGGCCACGGACAACCGCTCGAGGATCTCCAGGCGCCGCATTTCGGCCACCTGATGGCGAACGCGACCGCCACGCTCGACGCGCCGGCGGCCGACGAGGGCGGCTGTGGCTGCGCCAGCGCCCGCAGCGACCGCGTGACGCCCGTGCTCGCGCTGGGCGTGCTGGCCGCCTTGCGCCGGCGCCGACGCCGCTGACCCTCAGCTGGCGGCGGGATCGCGACGACGACGGTCGCCGCTCACCGGCCCGCGCTCGCCCAGCCGCGCCGCGGCGTCGCGAACTCGTGGCACAGCGCCAGCGTGATCGCCAGCCGCGGCTGATCCCGCCCGAGCACGGCGAGCACCTCCCGCACGCCGACCGGCGCCGACACCTCGCCCGGGCCGAGCAACCACACCTTGGGCAGCGGGGTCTCCTTGTGGCCCTCGACCAGCACGACGTCGTGGGACGCGGCGAGCTCGGCGAGGGCGCGGCGCCCGTCGGCGTCCGCGTCGGCCACCGCGGTCGGTCGCCGCACGAAGACCTGCCCCGGCGCCTGCAGGCACACCGTCGCGCCGGCGCGGAAGAACCGGTCGCTGTCCTTGCCGGCGACGTCGACCTCGACCGGGTGGTGGGTGCGCTTGAGCACCGCCACCCGCCAGCCGAGCTCGGCGAGCGCCGGGATCAGCTGCTCGATCAGCGTGGTCTTCCCCGCGCCCGAGTGGCCACAGATCGCGAGCGTCAGCCCGCCGGTCACGACACGACCGGGAGCTGCACCGCCCCGCACTTCATCGGCGACCGGCTGTCCTCGTCGGGGAAGAAGTCGAGCGGCGCCGGCGTCACGCCCAGCGCCGCGCACTCGGCGTCGACGAGCTGCGCGCACCACGCGAACACGCTCGCGTAGATCGGATCGGCGATCACCTCGGCGCGGCCGGCGACCGCGCGGGCCAGCGCGCCGAGGTGCTCGGCGAGGAACTTGCCCCGCGCGCTCGCGACGATCGCGACGCCGGTGGCGTCGTCTCGCTCGATCAGCGCCGCCTGCTTCAGCAGCAGGACCGCGTAGAACTCGAGCTCGACGGCGAGGTGGTCGAGCATCTCGTGGCGCGCCTCGTCGATCGTCAACCCGAACGCCTGGTAGAACCCGGCGATGTCGGCGAGCGCGTGGCCCTTGCCCATGCCGCGCATCCGGCCGTACTCGGTCTCGTACAGCGACGCGCGCTGGCCGCCGCGGTCGAACAGCTCGCCGTAGCGCGCCCGCAGCTCGGTCACGCCACCGGGTGCGTCGAGCGCCGCCAGCGCCGCGGCCGCGGCCGGACACGGGGCCGCCGCCCGGATCACCTCGGCGAGGTCGTCATCCGGGTAGCTGGCCAGGCTCGACGCGAGCACCAGCGCCTGCGCCTGCGCCACCAAGGTCGCGGCGGTCATTGGACGCTCACCGGCAGCCACGCCATGGTCACGCACTTGCGCGAGCCGACCTCGAGCTTGCCGCCCTGCCACGCCGCGAACGCGATGAACGCGCGCTGGCCCGGCGCCAGGTTCGAGCCGCCCTCGGTGGCCAGCGGGCGGACGATCACCAAGGTCCACTCGCCGTTGGCCCAGTCGCCGTGCGCGGCGTGGCCCTCGGAGCCGGCCTGGACCGACGAGGTCGAGTAGCCCTCGGCGATGATCTCGTCGACGCCACCCTTGGCGTAGGACTGTGGGTTGCCCACCGCCGCGCCGGGCGAGAACTGCTCCCGGCCGGCCTCGTGGGCGCCCGGCTGATCCTTGAACTCCATGGGGTACATGTCGATCGACGCGTTCGGGTACAGCGTCGCGATCGTCGGCTTGCCCTCCTCGTGGTCGCGCTGGTACTGCGCGCGCCAGTGGAAGATGTGCACCGGGGCCCCGGCGGCGCCCATCATCACCGGCGGGAGCGGATCGGTCTTGACCGGAAACTCGAGCGCGAGCGCGTCCGAGAACTCGCCGAGGCGACCGGCCATGCTCCGCTCGGGGTCGCGCCAGCGGATGCGGAACGCGGCGAGCTTGCCGTCGGTGACCGCCTTGACGAACACCTTCTCGGTGGTCGCCACGTCGGGCCGCGGCGCGACCATCGGCTGGGCGGTCATGACGATCTCGCCCTCGGCCAGGCCCTGCCAGTAGGCCGCGGCGGGATCGGGCTTCGACACGTCGGCGGCGACCTTGTGCACCACCAGCGTGTCGATCGCGGTGGGCGGGGGCTCGGCCGGGGGAGCGGCCTTGCGCTTCTTGCCGGAGCACCCGAGCGCGGCGAGGCTGCACAGCGCCAGGACCGGCAGGGCCCGCGCGGCCGCGGCGCGCCGCGCGCCGGGCGGGATGAAGAGTGGACGGATCATGGACGACTCCAGCCGGACACGGTCACGGGGTGTTGTTGCGGATGGCGCCGAGCTTGGCGTCGAAGGCCGCGCGCTCGATCACCGGCTCGGTCACCGGCACCTGCACCAGCTCGGCGCCCTTGTCGTCATAGCCGATGGCCTTGCCGCGCTCGACCTTGAAGCGGTGCATGATCCGGTCGGTGCTCCCCATCAGGCAGAGCAGGCCGGCGGCGACCGGGTCACGCTCGAGGTCCCGGTAGCGCTCGATCGCGCCGTCGACCTGCGGGCCGAACATCTGGTGCAGGTACTCGCGATCGGCGTGGATCGGCGGGATGTAGTAGATGTTCGGCTCGAGGCCGAGCTGCGGGTAGTACGGCAGCGCGATCTGCTTCTTGTGGACCAGGAAGTCGATCGGGTTGTCGGCGCGGGCCTTGGCCGGCGGGTTGATGAACCCCATCACGCGGATCTTGCCGATGCAGTTGACCACGCACTGCGGCTGGATGCCCTGCTCGACCGCCGGGTAGCACCCGATGCACTTCTCGCTGGTGCGGGTGTACGTGTTGTACATCGACTTCTTGTACGGACACGCCCGCACGCACTCGCCGTAGCCCTTGCAGCGCGACTGGTCGATCAGGACGATGCCGTCCTCCTCGCGCTTGTAGATCGCCTTGCGTGGGCACGCCGCCAGGCACGCCGGGTAGGTGCAGTGGGCGCAGGTCCGCGGCAGGTAGAACATCCACGCCTGCTCGTGGGGCGTGGTCGGGATGTGGCTGCCACCGGCGACGCCCCCCGCGCAGTCGTCCTCGCCGACGTTGGGATACATCCAGTCTTCGTCGACCGGGGCGTAGTGCAGCACGCGCTCGTTCGGCGGCGCCGCACAACCACATGACGACGATCAAGTCCCCCTTCAACTCCCTCCCTGGTGCGCTTGTGGGCTGGTCAGGACCCGCGCGATCTTTGCGGCCTGCGGCAGGATCAGCGATGCCCCTTGACGACGAGACGCCCCCGCCCCGACTCCCCCAAGCCACCACCGGAGGCCAGTTCGCCGCCGAGCGCCGACGCCTGGTCGCGGCGATGAACGAGTGCCTCGACGAGGCGGAGCGCCTGTCCGGGCTGCTGGCGCTCTGCGCCCGCTGCCAGCAGATAGGTGCCGACGACCACGCGCGGCAGGTTAAGGAATACCTGGCGGGCGACGCCGCGCTTGCGACGGGGACGTGCGCCGCGTGCACCGCCACCTGCCTGATCAGCCTGCCAGACCGCCAGGACGACTAGTACCTCGCCCCAGAGGAGATGATGGGTTTGCGGGCGTCGAGGCGCGCCGAGCGCAAGGCGCAACGATGACGGGCTAGAACCGGAACGGGTAGCTGAACGAGCCGCCGTTCTTGGTCTTGGCGAAGGTGGCCTTCTGCATCGCCGAGGCGACGCACGAACCCAGCGCGGGATCGGGGCTCTCCTTGACGGTCACGCTGGTGACCGCGCCGCCGCCCGAGACCTTCACCGAGACGGTGACCTTGCCCTTGGCCGACGACTTGGCGCCGCAGGCGGTGGCCTTCGCCGAGATCTTGCCGACGCCGGCCGAGATGTCGGCCTTGGTCAGGCTGTCGGCGAGGTCGCCGCCGCCGCCGCCGCCACCGCCGCTCGTGCCGCCGCCGCCACCACCGCCGCCGGTCTTCTTGCCGCCGCCGTAGACCGAGCAGCACGCCGGCGGCTTCGGCGCGAGCATGCACTCGACCTCGCCCATCGAGCACTTGCCACCCGAGGGGGCGGATCGACCGGCTTGCTCGAGCCGCCCGACGGCTTGCTCGATCCGCTCGACGGCTTGCTCGATCCGCTCGACGGCTTGCTCGATCCGCTCGACGGCTTGGCCGAGCCGCTGCCCGGCTTGGTGCCCGGATCGACCGGCTTGGTGCCCGGGTCGCTCGACCCGACGCCCGGATCGCTCGAGCCCGCGCCCGGATCGACCGGCTTGGTGCCCGGGTCGACCGGCTTGGTCCCTGGGTCGGTCGCAGTGCCCGCCGCTGGGTCGGGCGCGTCCGAGCCCTTGTCGACGGCGCTGCCCTTGTCGCTGCCCTTGTCCGAGCCTTTGTCGTTGGCGGCGACCGCGGCCGGCTTGCTGTCGTTCTTGCCGAGCACCACCACCACCAGCACCACCGCGACGATGGCGAGGAACGCCACCGCGCCAAGCAAGGCGTAGAGCATCTTGTTGTTGTTCCGCGACCCACCCATCGTCGGGATGATCACGGCCGGCTCCGCGAACGACGCGGTCGAGAACACCGGCAGGTCGTCGGCCGAGCCGACCTTGGGGCCGCCCGCCGACGGCGCACCCGGCTTGGCGCCACCGAGGTAGGCGCTCGCCATCGAGCGGATGTCGATCAGGCCCGAGCCCTCGCCGCCGCCGTGGC
This sequence comes from Myxococcales bacterium, assembly GCA_016707895.1. Lineage (GTDB taxonomy): Bacteria > Myxococcota_A > Polyangia > Haliangiales > Haliangiaceae > UBA2376. Next base: position 204,216 of record JADJGV010000019.1, read on the forward strand.
TGGCCGAGCCGGCCGCCGCGCCCGAGGATGACGACGAGCTCGACGACGACGCGGCCTGGGCCCGCGGCTGGTCGCTGGCCAGCGCCGCCAGGTTGCCCAGCGAGAACAGCACCGAGTTCTCGTTGCGCTGGCCCTTCATCGACGAGACGTTCACCGGCTGCGCCGGCTTGGCCTCGCTGCCGAACAGCGGCGCGTCGGCGTCGGGCGCCGGCGCCCCGGTCTTGCGCGCCGAGCGCGGCTTGGCCGCGGCCTTGGCGCCGAACAGATCGTCGCCGCCGGCGTCGTCTTGCTTCGCCGCGTGCGCCGCGAAGACGTCGCCCGGGTCGCTCTTGGCGGCGGCCGCCGCCGGCTCCTCGTAGTTGCTGGCGCCGAACATGCTGGCCACCGCGTCGGCACCCGACGTCGACGGCTGGGCGGTCGTGGTGCTGCCGCTGGCCACCAGGTTGGCGAACTCGGGCACCTGCGCCAGCGGCAGCCAGTCCGAGAAGCCCTCGCGCCAGATGTACGACTCGCTGTCGATCTCGCCGGCGGCGAAGCGCGCCTGGACCTCGGCGACGGTCAGCGGGCCGACCTGCTCCTGGTCGACGACGATGTGCCAGACGCCCTCGTCGGCGCCGGCCGGCGCGGCGCCGTCGTAGCCGCCGTAGTCGTAGACCCGGGTCTCCTTCTGGTCGAAGCTCCCGGCGGGCGCGGCCGCGGCGGCCGGGGCGGCGGCCGCGTCGTCGCCGGTGCCGCGGACGACGATGATGTTGCTGCACTTCTTGCAGCGGATCTTGAAGACTTTGCCTTGGACCTTCTCGTCGGCAATCGAGTACTTCGCAGAGCAGGCGTCGCAGACGATCTTCATGGGCGTTCCTGTTTCTCGCCAGTGGCGCGAGGCGGTTCAAGGGCTTGGAACCCAAGGCCCCCGCCGAGCTTGGTGAAAAATCGTATCACCCGCCGCGAACGCTCCGCCAGGGCCCCAGGCCCTTCTGAGCATTCGGAAAAGCGGGAATCAATCGCGAAACGGATCGGACAGCACGATCGTCTCGGCGCGATCCGGCCCCACCGACACCAGGTAGAACGGCACCCCGGCCAGGCGCTGCACCGTGTCGACGTACTGCCGCGTCGTCGTCGGCAGATCGTCGAACTGGGTCACGCCGGCCAGCGAGCCCCAGCCCGGGTAGCTGGCGAACACCGGCTCGGCCCGCGCGATGTCGTCGAGGTCGGTGGGCAGCTCGTCGACCTCGCGGCCGTCGAGCTTGTAGGCGACGCACACCTTGACCTCGCCCATGTTGGCCAGCACGTCGAGCTTGGTCAGCGCGAGGCCGTCCATGCCCGACAGCCGCACGCCGAGCCGCAGCGCCGGCAGATCGAGCCAGCCGCAGCGGCGCGGCCGCCCGGTGGTCGCGCCGAACTCGCCGCCGGCCTGGCGCAGCGCCTCGGCGGCGTCGCCGTGCAACTCGGTCGGGAACGGGCCGGCGCCGACCCGGGTGGCGTACGCCTTGGTGATGCCGACGACGCGATCGATCTTCGACGGGCCGATGCCGGTCGACTGGCACGCGCCGGCGGCGATCGTCGACGACGACGTCACGAACGGATAGGTGCCGTGGTCGATGTCGAGCAGCGTGCCCTGGGCGCCCTCGAACAGCACGTTGGCGCCGCGACCGATCTTGTCGGCGACGAACCGGCTGGCGTCCCCGACGTGGGGCCGCAGCCGATCGCCGGCGCTGGCCGCGTCGTCGATCCACTGCGCGACCTCGGCCGCGGTCGGCGCCGCGCCGCCGAAGTGCTGCATCACCGGGACCAGCTCCTCGAGGTTGGCGTCGACCAGCTCGCGCAGGCGCTCGCGGCGGAACAGATCGCGGATGCGCACGCCGCGCCGGCCGGCCTTGGCCTCGTACGCCGGGCCGATGCCGCGCCGGGTGGTACCGATCGCGCCCTTGCGGCTCTCGCGCAGCTGCTCGATGCGCTTGTGGTACGGCAGGATCACGTGGGCGTCCTGGCCGATCAGCAGCTCGCCGTTGGCCAGCAGGCCGCGGGCGCTCAGCTCGGCGATCTCGTCGAGCAGCGTGTGCGGATCGATCACCATGCCGTCGCCGAGCACGCACGGCTTGCCGGGGTGGCACACCCCCGACGGCACCAGGTGGGTCACCAGCTTCTGGCCCTTGATCACCAGCGTGTGGCCGGCGTTGGCCCCGCCGCCGTAGCGGACCACCGTGTCGGCGGCCTCGGCGTACAGGTCCACGACCTTGCCCTTGCCTTCATCGCCCCACTGGGCGCCGACCACGATCACGACGGACATCGGAGGCTCCTTGGTTCGCTGCTCACGGCGCCGCCTGCGCGGCGGCCGCGAAGATAGTGGCGAGCGCGGCGCCGTCACCAGCGGTGGCGGCGGCGATCGCATCGGCCGGGATCGCGACCGCCGCGCCGGTGGCGACGGTGACCAGCTGCCCGGCCGCGACGTCGAGCAGGTGCGACCAGCCGGTCTCGGCGGCGTAGGCCGCGGTGGGCGCCGGGCCGTGGTGAGCCGCGGTGCGCACGTCGCGGGCGCGCAGCGCCGCCGCCAGCCGGGCCGCCGCCGCGCCGGCGGCGCCGCCGCCAGCGACGATCAGCACGCCGGGCGCCGGCTCGGGCGCCGCGACGCCGATCGCCCGCTGCGCGCCGGCGATCGCCTCGATGTCGACCGCGAACCCGACCGCGCCGGTGGCGCGCCCGTAGCGGCCGACCAGCCCGTCGTAGCGGCCGCCGCGCACCACCGCGTCGGCGGCGCCGCGCGCGAAGCCGGCGAAGCGCAGCCCCGTGTAGTACTCGAAGCCGCGGCCCAGCCCGAGGTCGGCCGACAGCCGCGCCATCGGCGCCAGCGCCGCGACCCGCGCCGCCACGTCGGCCAGCGCCACCGCCGCCGCGCGGGTGGTGGACGACCACGCGAGCGCCTGCGCGCGCGCGATGACCTCGCCGATCGCGCCCCACAGCCCGACCAGCTCGACCAGCCGATCGCGATCGACGTCGGCCAGGCCCGCGGCCGCGCGCGCCACCGCCTGGGCGTCCTTCTTGGCCAGCGCCGCGGTCAGGGCCGCGCGCTGCCCGTCGTCGGCGACCACGCTCAGCGCTTCGGCGGCGAACGCGACGTGGCCGAGATCGATCTGCACGTCGGCCAGGCCGGTCGCGGCCAGCGCGGTCGCGGCTAGCGCCACCGCCTCGGCGTCGGCGTCGACGCCGTCGGCGCCGATCAGCTCGATGCCGGCCTGCAGGATCTCGCGCTGCGCCAGCGCGCCGTGGCCGACCGCGGTCATGCGGTTGACCGCGCCCTCGTAGCACAGCCGCGCCGGGCCGCCGAGGTCGGCGAGCCGGGTCGCCGCCAGCCGCGCCACCTGCGGCGTGATGTCGGGGCGCAGCGCCACCACCTCGCCGGTGCCGGGCTCGACGAAGCGGATCGCCGCGGCCCGGGCGTCGCCGCCGAGGCCGCGCTCGAGCACGTCGGCGCACTCGAACACCGGCGTGATGATCCGCTGGTAGCCCCAGGCCTCGAAGGTGGCCAGCAGGCGCTCGGCGATCGCGCGGCGGCGCGCCGCGGCGCGGGGGAGGAAGTCGCGGACGCCGGCGGGCAGCCGGACCGGGCTCGGGGCGGAGTTCATAGCGGGGTTGCCACCGGGACGAAGTGGACCGACAGGGCCGGAAACTGCCGGCGCAGCTCGTCGGCGACGCGCGACGGACCGAACACCTCGGTGGCGTAGTGGCCCGCGGCGACCAGCGTGATTTGCAGCTCGCGCGCCAGCTCGCCGGCGCGCTCGGCCAGCTCGCCGGTGACGAACAGATCGCAGCCGGCGGCCACCGCCGCCTCGAGCAGATCGCCGGCCGCGCCCGAGCACAGCCCGACCTTGCGCACCACCGGCGGGCCGAACGGGAACACGAACGGCGCCGCCCGCCCGCCCAGCACGCCGGCGGTGACCCGCGCGATCGCCTCGTCGCGCGCCAGCGCGGTGGCCCAGCTGCCGGCGAGCCCCAGCGCCACGCCCTTGACGTCGCCGAACGCGCTGCGATCGGCCAGCGCCAGGCCGATCGCGTCGGCCAGGCCGGTGTTGTTGCCCAGCCGCGGGTGCTTGTCGAGCGGCAGGTGGTAGGCCGCCAGCGACACGTCGTGGGCCAGGAGCGCCTTCAACCGCCGCGCGGTCGGCCCGGTCACCGTCGGCAGCCCGGCGCCCCAGATCAGGCCGTGGTGGACCACGATCAGATCGGCGCCGAGTTCGATGGCGCGGTCGAACAGCACCTGGTTGGCCGACACGCCGGTGACCACGGTGTCGACCTCGGGCGCGCCCTCGACCTGCAGGCCGTTGGGCGCATAGTCGCGGAAGCGATCGATCTCGAGCGTGGCGTCGAGGTAGGCCACGACGTCGCGGAGGTGGACGGTCATCGGGGCGGCGCACCATAGCAGCCGCGCCCCGGCGCCGTCGTGGTAAACGACCCTCAATGGCCACGGTGAAGAAGCCCTCGCCCCCCGCCCCCTCCGAGCCCAAGACCCTGTCGGGCCTGCCGCTGCAGGCCAGCTACGGCCCCGGCGATCTCGCCGCGCGCGGCTGGTCCTACGAGCAAGCGCTGGGCGACCCCGGCAGCTTCCCGTTCACCCGCGGCCCGCACGCGACGATGTACCGCGGCAAGCCGTGGACGATGCGCATGTTCGCCGGCTTCGGCACCCCCGACGACACCAACCAGCGCTTCAAGTTCCTCCTCGCGTCGGGCCAGACCGGCCTGTCGACCGCCTTCGACATGCCCACGCTCATGGGCTACGACCCCGAGCACCCGCGCTCGCTGGGCGAGGTCGGCCGCGAGGGCGTGAGCGTGGCGTCCCTGGCCGACATGACCCGGCTGTTCGGCGACATCCCGCTCGATCAGGTGTCGACGTCGATGACGATCAACGCCCCGGCGGCGGTGCTGCTGGCGCTGTACATCGTCGTCGCCGAGAAGCAGGGCGTCGGCCCCGACAAGCTGCGCGGCACGCTGCAGAACGACATGCTCAAGGAGTTCATCGCGCAGAAGGAGTGGATCAGCCCGATCCGCGGCCACATGCGGATCATCCGCGACATGCTGGCGTGGTGCACCACGCACATGCCGCTGTGGAACACGATCTCGATCAGCGGCTACCACATCCGCGAGGCGGGGGCGACCGGCGTCCAGGAGCTGGCGTTCACGCTGGCCGACGGCATCGGCTACCTGCAGCTGGGCAAGGACGCCGGCATCCCGATCGACGAGTTCGCGCCGCGGCTGTCGTTCTTCTGGGACGTCCACAACGACTTCTTCGAAGAGATCGCCAAGTTCCGCGCCGGCCGCCGGATGTGGGCCAAGATCGTCCGCGATCGGTTCGGCGCGCAGAACCCGCGGTCGTGGATCCTGCGCACCCACGCCCAGACCGCGGGCGTGTCGCTGATGGCGCAGCAGCCGCTCAACAACGTCGTGCGCACGACGATGCAGGCGCTGGCCGCGGTGCTCGGCGGCACCCAGAGCCTGCACACCAACAGCTACGACGAGACCTACGCGCTGCCGACCGAGGCCGCGGCCCAGCTGGCGCTGCGCACCCAGCAGGTCATCCTCGAGGAGAGCGGCGTCGCCGCGGTCGCCGATCCGCTGGGCGGCAGCTACTTCATCGAGACCCTGACCGATCAGGTCGAGGCCGCGGCCTGGGCCTACATCGAGAAGATCGACGCGATGGGCGGCATCGTCCGCGCCGTCGAGGAGGGCTACCCGCAGCGCGAGATCGCCAAGGCCGCCTACGACTTCCAGCGCCAGGTCGACACCGGCGAGCGCGGCATCGTCGGCGTCAACAAGTACGTCTCGCCCGAGGACGGCGACGGCATCCCGACGCTCAAGATCGAGGAGCACGTCGAGCGCGATCAGATCGCGCGCAACAAGGCGTGGAAGGCCGCGCGCGACGCCGGCGTGGTCGCGGCCCGGCTGGCCGCGGTGCGCCACGCGCTGGCCCACGACGACGTCAACGTCATGCCGCCGATCATCGACGCGGTCCGCGATGGCGTCACCGTCGGCGAGATCAGCGACGAGTTCCGCCAGGTGCTCGGCGAGCACCGCGATCCGGCGTACCTGTAGCAGGTCCCTCGACCTCGGCGTTCGAGGTCGACCGGCCGCCGTGCCCGAGCCGGTCCCCGATCCCGATCCCGATCCCGATCCCGATCCCGTCCCCGATCCCGTCCCCGTCCCCGTCCCCGTCCCCGATCCCGTCCCCGTCCCCGATCCCGTCCCCGTCCCCGATCCGGTCCCCGATCCCGATCCCGTCCCCGCCTACGGCACGCGCGTCGCGTCGTAGCGCTCGATCCGCTGGCAGTCCGGCGAGCCGGCCAGCCCCTCGGCGGCCTCGACGGTGCACTGCGCCGCGGGGCGATCGGTGCCGTCGTACTTCTCGACGAGGTCGAGGCGCAGCGTCGGCTCGGCCAGGGTCGCGGTGGCCTTGGTGTAGTACAGCTGGCACGGGAAGCCGCCGCCGATCTGCGAGTTGGCCGACTCGGTGGCCAGCCCCGGGCCGCCCGGGTTGAACAGCGTCAGCGTCTCGGCGCAGGCGGCGCCGGCCGCGTCGTCGCACTCCCACAGCCGGATGAAGCTCGGATCGTCGAAGAACTCGTCGACCGCCAGCTTCACGAACGCCGGCGTGGCCACCGGGGCGCCGGCCGCGTCGCACGCGATCGCCGCGCCCTGCCCCTGCGCGGCGACGTGGGCCGTCACCTGGTACACGCCGAGGAACGCGGCGCCGTCGTCGCCGCTGCCGCCGCAGGCCGCGGCGATCGTCAGCCCCAGCAACCCCGCCACCCGCGCCCGGCGCATCACACCGCCTGCAGCTGCGCCTGCACCCGCTCGCCGCGGCGCATGCCCAGCCGCGCGTAGATCATCAGCGCCTCGCGCAGCAGGTCCTTGCCGGCGTCGGGCTCGCCGTTCTCGATCTTGTAGCGGCCGTAGAGCTCGAGGCCGCGCGCGGTCGCGGCGTCGTGGCCGATGCCGCGCAGCACCGCGAGGCCGCGGCGGAAGTAGGTCTCGGCCGGCGGCTCGCCCGGCGCGTCCATGATCTCGGTGCGCTCGGCGTCGTACAGGCTGGTCGACAGCACCAGGCCGATGGTGAGCAGCGCCTGGCCCTCGAGCTCCTTGAGGCCGGCGGTGGTCGCCACCGCCAGCGCGCGCTCGGCGAAGTCGCGGGCCTTGCCCACGGCGCCCAGCTGGTTCTCGAGCACCGCCAGGTTGCGGCAGCACTCGCTCTCGAGCTGGCGGTCCTCGAGATCCTCGACGATCTCGAGCGCGTCCTCGAGGCGGCCGCGGGCCTCCTCGAGCTTGTTCTCGTCGATGGCCAGCTCGCCCAGGTTGACCAGCACCATCGCGGCGATCGGCAGCGAGCCGATGGCCTCGGCCTCGGCCAGGGCCGCCGTCCAGCCGGCGCGGGCCTCGGCGCTGTCGCCCAGCTCGTGGTGCATGACCGCGAGGTTGTTGAGCGACACCACCGCGCCCCAGCGATCGCCGGCGGCGCGGCGCAGCTCGAGCGCCTCGCGGTGACAGTTGAACGCGGCCTCGTGCTCGCCACGGGCCTGCTGCACGACGCCGAGGTTCGACAGCGACGCCGCGATCGAGCGCTTGTCGCCGCCCTTGCCGCGGCGGGCCAGCGCCTCGGTGATCTTGGCGAACGACTCGTCGTAGCGCCCCAGCAGGTGCAGCGCCTTGCCGACGTCGTCGAGCGAGCCGGCGATGCCGCGGGCGTCGCCGGCGGCGCGGAACAGCTCGGCGCCGCGCTCGAGGTACTCGAGGCTGAGCTTGAGGTCGCCCTTGCGCCGCCACACCCGGCCCATCTTGTTGAACGCGACCGCGGCCTTGGCCTTCGACGCGCCGACCCACGACAGCCGCAGCATGCGCTCGAACGCGCCCAGCGCCGCCTCGAAGTCGCCGATGTGCTCGTAGACCGAGCCGAGGTCGTGCCACAGGTGGATCCGCGCGGCGTGATCGCTGTCGCCGACGCACACCAGCGCCTTGTCGTAGAGCCGGATCGCCCGCTCGTTGTCGTAGGCGGCGCGAGCCGCCTCGGCGGCGCGGCGGTAGCGGCCGGCGGCCTCGCGCAGCTCGCCGGCCTGCTCGAGGTGCCGCGCGACGTGCTCCTGCGCCGCCGGGCCGCGGCCCTCGGGCCGCAGCTCGAGCCACTGCGCGGCCAGCCGGTGGTACTGGCGGCGGCGGGCGTCGTCGACGCCCGAGCCCACCAGCTGGTGCAGGATCGGGTACGCGAACCGCAGCTCGCGCTCGCCCGACATCGTCGGCGGATCCGACTCGAGCAGCCACTCGTGCTCGACCAGCTTGGTCAACGCCGCGGCGACCGTGGTGCGCGAGTGATCGCCCGACGACGCGATCTGCGCCAGCGTCGGGCCGTCGGGGTCGTCGATCTTCAGCGTCTCGCCGCGCTCGAGCGCGAGCACCGCGTCCATCCAGCAGATCTCGCCGATCGTCGCGGCCATCTCGAGCACCCGGCGGTGGACCGGGTCCATCACCGCCAGCCGCGCCAGCACCAGCTGGTCGTAGGTGCGCGGCAGCTGGGTCTCGGCCAGGCGCACGGCGTCGAGCCGCCAGCCGCCGCCGGGGCCGCGCACGATGCAGTCGCTCTCGAGCAGCAGCCGCACCAGCTCCTGCAGCGCCCGCGGCGCGCCGCCCAGCGTGCGCGCGTGCACCAGCAGCCGATCGGGCACCGTGCCCAGCGGCCGCAACAGCTCGCGCAGCAGGTCGTCGGCGTCGCCGTCGCCCAGCGCGCCCAGCTCGATCCGCTCGGGCGGGAGGTCGCCGGCGCCGAAGCTCGGGTGCAGCTCGTACAGCGACGCCTGGCCGGTGGTCACCATCATGACCGGCGCGGTGCGCAGGCCGGCCGCCAGGTAGTTGACCAGGTTGATCGTCTCGGGGCCGCACAGCTCGAGGTTCTCGAGCGCCAGCACCAGCGGCCGCTTGTCGGCGTCGGCGGCCAGGAAGCGGCGCAGCGCCAGGAACGTGCGGGTCTCGAGCTGCTGCGGCGACTCGAGCAGCGGCGTCACCACCGGGCTGTCGTCGAACGGCACCCGCAAGAGGTGGGCGATCAGGTGCGCGACCTCGGTGACCCGCGCCGGCGGCAGGATGTCGGCGACGCCGGCGATGATGCGCTCGCGGGCCTCGACCACCGGCGTGCCGGGGACGATGCCGAAGCGCTGGCCGAGCATGCGGCCGACCGCGTGGAACGGGCCGCCGCCCTCCTCGCCGGCGCCGGTGAGCACGCGCACGTCGGGGGTGCGCTCGCGGGCCAGCCGCGCGAACTCGCCGACCAGCCGGCTCTTGCCCATGCCGGGCTGGCCGATGATCACGGCGAAGCCGAACGCGCGCTCGGCGATCGCCGTGGTGAACAGCCGCTCGAGGATCGCGACCGCGTCCTTGCGGCCGGTGAAGCGGCTGCGCAGGTCGTAGACCGCAGGAATCGCTTGGGTCAGCGCCCCCTCGTCATCCCCGAAGAAGTCGCCGTCGATCTCGGGGCTGGGCCCGGTGTCGCCAGCGCTCGCCACGGTGCCAGCGTACCACGCAGTGACCGACACCGAGCCGGCCGGAGCAGGATTCGTCCGCGGTTGCATGTTCGTGCGTTGCCTCTCCCCCCGGGCGTGTACGGCCCCGAGAAGCGCGCGGAAGCTAAGGTGGGTAGGTGTGGTTGTCAATCGCCATCTTGGGGTGGTGATCGGGCGGCCACCCGCTTGCGCTCGGCGGTCGTCCGCGGCATCCCGAGTACGTGGGACGCATCGTCATGACGTCGCGGCTGCCCGAGGGCGCGCCGTCGTGGCGCGGGTGGATCGCCGACCACGCGCTGTGCGAGCCCCCCGGCGATCGCTTCGACCGCGCGGCGTGGCTGGCCGAGCTGAGCACCGCCGACGCGCTGGTGTGCCTGCTCGGCGATCGGATCGACGCCGAGGTGCTGGCGGCGGCGCCGCGGCTGCGGGTGGTCGCCAACTACGCGGTCGGCTACGACAACGTCGACGTCGCGGCGGCGACGGCGCGCGGCGTCGTCGTGGCCAACACCCCCGACGTGCTGACCGAGGCCACGGCCGACTTCACCTGGGCGCTGCTGCTGGCCTGCGCGCGCCGGCTCGGCGAGGGCGAGCGGCTGGTGCGCGACGGCGCGTGGCGCGGCTGGACGCCGACCCTGTTGCTGGGCGCCGAGCTGGCCGGCGCGACGCTCGGGATCGTCGGCCTCGGGCGGATCGGGCGCGCGGTGGCCCGCCGGGCCGCGGCCTTCGGCATGGCGGTGATCGCCGCCGACACCCGCGGCGTGCCCGGCGACGTCGACGGCGTGCGCAGCTGCACGCTCGCCGAGTTGTGGGCGCGGGCCGACGTGATCTCGCTGCACTGCCCGCTCACGCCGACCACCCGCGGGCTGATCGACGCGGCCGCGCTGGGCCGGATGCGCCCGGGGGCGATCGTGATCAACACCGCCCGCGGCGGCTGCGTCGACGAGGCCGCGCTGGCCGACGCGCTGCACGCCGGCCGCCTCGGCGGCGCCGGCCTCGACGTGTTCGCGGCCGAGCCGACGATCCACCCGCGGCTCCTCACCGCGCCCCGCACGATCTTGGCGCCGCACCTGGGATCCGCTACGACTAGGGCTCGCGTGGCCATGGCCGAGCTGTGCATCTCTGCGGTGCGTGACGTGCTGGCGGGCCGCGAGCCGGCCAACCGGGTGCGGGTGCGTCCGTGACCGCGCCCCACGTCCTCCTGGTCACCTCGAGCGCCGCCGATCCGGCGGTGGTGGTGCCGGTGCTGGCGGCGTGCGAGGCGCTCGGCATGCGCGTGCGCGCGATCGACCTGGGCGCGGTCGGCGGCGGCGGCGGGCTGCAGGATCGCTTCCGACGCGCGCTGCTCGGCGAGCGGGCCGAGCACCGGCTGCGCAAGGAGATCGACGCCAACCCGCCCGACGTCGCGGTCGCGTTCGATCCGCTGTCGACGTCGGCGCTGACCGTGGCCCGCGACGCGGTGGTCAACCCGGCGCCGGTGGTCGGCGTCGTCGGCGACCTCGATCCCGGCAAGGGCTGGGGCGAGACCAACGCCGATCGGGTGTGCGCGATCGACGATCACGCCGCGGTGGCGCTGGCCGACGCCGGCGTCGAGGGCGATCGGGTGCTGGTGGTGGGCGCGATCGGCGAGCGCGCGTTCGCCGACGCCGGCCGCGAGGCGCGGGCCGCGCTGGCGCAGCGGTTCGGCCTGCAGACCCGCGCGGTCGTCGTCGAGGTCGCCGGCCTGGGCGCCGAGCTCACCGGCGCGCTGGCGCTGCAGCTGTCCTTGGCCGAGGTCAGCGAGCGGCTGACGTTCCTGTTCGACGCCGCCGGCGACGCCGAGTCGGCCGGCGTGCTGCGCCGCCAGGTGCCGATCCTCGGGCTGCGCGCCAAGCTGTTCGGCGCCACCGCCGACGCCGCGCGCACCTGGCGCGCCGGCGAGGTGGTCGTCGCGCGGCCGACCGCGCGCACCGTGGCCCGGGCCCAGCTGGTCGGCGCGCGGCTGGTCGCGCTGATCGACGACGCCACCACCAGCGCCGAGCGGATCGCCCGCGCGATCGAGCTGCGCGGCGCCGGGATCGGGGCCAAGGGCACGCTGCTCTTGCCCTCGGCGCTCGAGGCCGCGCTGGCCGCTCCCGCGCTGACGCCGCACGGCGACGGCGCCGACGCGATCGCCGAGGTGCTGTGGGCGGTCGGCCGCGACAAGCGCGCGGTCATCGAGGAGGGCCGGGCCGAGGCCCGGGCCGCCACCCACGAGCGCCTGCGCACCGTCACCACCGCGGCCACCGCCGCCGCCAAGGCCGCCGCGGTGCCCGGCGAGCTCGAGGATCTCGGCGGCAGCGCCGCGCCGCCGCCCCCGCCCCCGCCCGCCGATCTGGACGCCGTGCGCGCCGAGGCCACCGCGCGCAAGGCGGAGATGGTGCGCTCGGTCGAGGCCGCGCGCCGCGACGCCGACGCCGCCACCGCCGCCGGCGACGGCGCCCGGGCCGAGCGCGAGCGCGCCGCGATGCACCGCCTGCTCGGCGAGCTGGCCGCCCTCGACGCCGAGCTGACCGCGCTCGACGCCGCCGCCGTCGCGGCCCGGGCCGCCGCCGCCGCCGCCGGGCCCGCCCCCAGCGCCGCGCCGCCGCCGCCGCGCCCGCGGCCCGCGTCCCCGCCGCGCGATCCGCTCGCCGATCTCAAGGCCAAGACCGCCGCCTCCAGCCGGGCCACCTCGGCCTCGGTCGACGACGAGCTCGCCGCCCTCAAGCGCCGCATGGCGGACGGGAAGAAGAAGTGATGCGCCACGTCCGGCTCGCCCTCGTGGTGCTCGCGCTGCTCGCTGCGTGCTCATCGTCGTCGTCCAACAAGCGCAAGCGCACCTGGCGGGTCGAGCCCGCCAAGCCCGCGCACCACGCGCCCGTCGCCGCCAAGCACAAGTCGCACGAGCACCCGCACGGCGCGCACCCCCACGGCGCCAACCCGCACCACCATCACCCGCACCCGCACCCGCACCTCGCCGGCCCCTACGGCCACCACCACCCGTATTGAGCGACGGGATCGGGATCGGGGACGGGATCGGGGACGGGGACGGGATCGGGGACGGGATCGGGGTCGGGATCGGGGACGGGATCGGGATCGGGATCCGAGGCGCCGGGCCGTGGGGCCCGGCGCGCGGCGGCTAGCGGCGGGGATGGCGTAGGCGCCAGAGCATGGCGCAGAGGCGATCGGCGAGGGCGAGCGCCGCGGTGCTCGCCGCGCCGGGCACGTAGCCCCAGTCGACGGCGACCTGGACGGCGGTGGCGGCCTCTGCGCACTCGCCGGCGGCGATGCGGAAGCGGGCGGCGCGATCGCGGCCATCGCGGCGGTTGCCCTCGGCAGTGTTGAGCGCGGCGCTGGTGGCGGCGCGGCGCAGCTGATCGGCGAGGTTGCGATCGCGCAGCTCGATCTGCGCGACGAGCGGACGGACGGCGACGATGAACTCACGGGCGATGGTCAGGGCTTCGAACATGACGGGCTCCTTGGGTGTGGCTCTCACCCGCCACGCGCCCTGGAGCGCACGGGCCGTGCCCACGACCGACCAAGGGCACTGGAGTCCCCGCCGGGTCGTGGGCGCGGCCCGCTGCGCGACGGGCGCGCAGGGTGAGCCACACCCAAGGAGCCGACGTGCGAGACGCGACCTGCGCGCGGTGAGGCGGCGGTGGACGCTGCGTGTCGAGCGCGGTGCGCGCGTCGGCTCGCAGCGGTCGCGCACGTGGTGCGCGAGCAGTCCGCGAGGTGAGCGCCGACGAGCTGCGCGCACGTGCGGCGCCGCAACGGTGAGGTCGCGGAGCATGAGACCGCGCAGGTGGCCTCCGTGGTTGGGGCGCCCTTCGCGGCCCCCGCGCACGTCCCGCGCCGTCGGCCGCAGCAGGCGCGCAAGCGACCGAGCGTCGCGAAGCGGCGGCCGACGCACGGGCCCTGCGCGTGTGGCCGCGACCGGGCGACCCCCAACCACGGAGACCACCATGCTCGATGCTCAGTTCCTGGCTCTCGATCTCATCCGCGCGCTGCGCCCGCTGTGCGAGCAGATCGCGCGGTCGTCAACCGACCTCGCCGATCAACTGCGACGCGCCGCGACCAGCGTGATGCTCAACCTCGGCGAGGGCGTGCGCCGCACGGGCCGCGACAAGAAGCGCGCGTACCGCATCGCCGCCGCCGAGGCGCACGAGGTGCGCGCCGGCCTCGAAGCAGCCGTCGCCTGGGGCTGGCTCGACGACGCGGCGGTCGCCGCGGCGCGCGCGCTCGCCGATCGCGTCGGCCGCATCACGTACGCGCTGGCCCGGTAGCGGCGGCAGGGGGCCGCGCGCCCCTTTCGGGATCGGGGACGGGATCGGGATCGGGGACGGGATCGGGATCGGGATCGGGATCGGGATCGGGGACGGGATCGGGATCGGGATCGGGATCGGGAACCAGCGCTAGTGGACGAAGTTGCCGACGCGCTCGTACCGCATGTCGAACGGGTTCAGGTGCAGGAAGCCGTTCGGCGTGAAGCCGTACTTCGGCGGCCCCAGCGACAGCCAGATGAACATCGCCTTGCCCTTGACGTGCTCGAGCGGCACCGGCCCCCACACGCGCGAGTCGTTCGAGTTGTCGCGGTTGTCGCCCATCACGAAGACGTGGCCGGGCGGGACGACGTAGTGGTAGCGCGGCGTGCAGGTCGGCGCCGCCGGATCGGGATCCGGCGCGGTGCGCTCGACCTTGCCGATCGACGCCTGCGTCGGGTGATCCGGGCAGCGCGGCGCGGCGTGGGCCTCGTCGATGTCCGAGCGCGGGAACTCGGCGGTGTCGGCGTCGCGGCCGTGGAACCGCATCAGCGCGGTCGCGCGCTCGAACTCGATGTCCTGCGGCGACACGCCGGCCGCGGCGCGCTCGGCCTGGTACTGGGCCCAGAACGCCGGCCAGCCCATCGCGATCGCCGCCGCCGCCGCCGGGCGATCCGGCCGGTGGTAGACCGAGAACGCGTAGTCGCCGACCTTGGTGCGGAAGTGGCTCATGTCCTCGAGGTGCCAGCCGGCGTTGCCCTCGCCCCGGTGCGGCACCATCGCGTCGCTCGAGTCGCGGTCCCAGTAGCGCACCGCCGGCTCGGCCAGGGTCTCGGGCACCAGCGCGCCGTTGACGTAGAGCAGGTTGCAGCGGACCTCGACCTTGTCGCCGGCCACCGCCACCACCCGCTTGATGAAGTCGTCGCCCCGGCACGGCTGCTTGAAGACGACCACCTCGCCGCGGTGCGGGGTGCGCAGCGTGAACAGCTTGGTGTCGGTGTACGGGATGCGCACCCCGTACATGACCTTGTTGACGAAGATGAAGTCGCCGATCTGCATCGTCGGGATCATCGACGCCGACGGGATCTTGAACGCCTCGACCACGAACGCCCGCAGCATCAGCGCGATCGCCAGCGCCACGCCGATCGACTCGGCGTACTCGAAGATCGGCGACTTGCGCGCCGTCGCGGCCAGCTTGTCGAGCGCCGCGTCGATCACCGGCACCAGCCGGCGCATCGCCGCCGCGTCGTCGCCGGCCACCGCCGCGCGCAGCTCGGCCACGTGCTTGTCGAGCGCCGCCCGCTCGCCGCCGCCCAGCTTGGCGCCGCCGCGCAGCGCCTTGCCGCCCTCCTTCACCAGCGCCCGCGCCTCCCGCTTGACCCGCCGATCCAGCCGGGTCGCCCGCGCGGCCACCGCGGTGGACATCAGGACTCGACCTTCAGCACGGTGAGGAACGCCTCCTGCGGCAGCTCGACCGAGCCCACCGACTTCATGCGCTTCTTGCCCTCCTTCTGCTTGTTGAGGAGCTTCTTCTTGCGCGAGATGTCGCCGCCGTAGCACTTGGCGGTGACGTCCTTGCGCATCGCCTTGACCGTGGTGCGCGAGATGATCTTGCTGCCGATCGCGGCCTGGATCGCCACGTCGAACATCTGCCGCGGCACCACCTCCTTCATCTTGGTGCACAGCTCGACGCCGCGGTGGTACGCGTTGTCCCGGTGGGCGACGATCGACAGCGCGTCGACCCGGTCGCCGTTGATCAGCACGTCGATGCGCACCAGCTCGCTCTCGCGGTGACCGGCCGGCTCGTAGTCGAGGGAGGCGTAACCGCGGCTCATCGTCTTCAGGCGATCGTAGAACCCGAACACCACCTCGGCCAGCGGGATCTCGTAGACCACGCGGACCCGGCCGTTGGGATCGTAGTGCAGGCCCTGCTGGATGCCGCGCCGCTCCTCGCACAGCTGCATGATCGGCCCGACGTACTCCTGCGGCAGGTGCACGGTGGCGGTGATGATCGGCTCCTCGATCTTGTCGAACTTGCCGCCGTCCGGGATCTTGGCCGGGTTGTCGATGACCACCGCGGTCTCGCTGCCGTTCAAGAAGATCCGGTACTGCACGCTGGGCGCGGTGGTGATCAGGTTGAGATCGAACTCGCGCTCGAGCCGCTCCTGGATGATCTCCATGTGCAGGAGGCCGAGGAAGCCGCACCGGAACCCGAAGCCGAGCGCGGCCGACGACTCCGGCTCGTAGGTGACCGCGGCGTCGTTGAGCACCAGCTTGCCCAGCGCGTCGCGCAGGTCCTGGTAGTCGGCGGCGTCGACCGGGAACATGCCGGCGAACACCATCGGCTGGACCTGCTTGAAGCCAGGCAGCTGGGCCGGGCACGGCCGCTCGTGGTCGGTCATGGTGTCGCCGACCCGGGCGTGGGCGATGTCCTTGATCGACGCGGCGACGATGCCGACCTCGCCGGCCACCAGCTCGTCGACCTCGAGCAGGTGCGGCTGCCGCACCGCCAGCATGGTGCAGTCGTAGACCTGGTTGGTCGACCAGAAGCGCAGCTTCTGGCCGCGGCGGACCGTGCCCTTGAACACCCGCACCAGCACCACCACGCCGCGGAACGAGTCGTACCAGGAGTCGAAGATCAGCGCCTCGAGCGGATCGGCCTTGTCGCCGGTCGGCGGCGGGATCCGGGCCACCAGGGTCTCGAGCATCTCGGGGATGCCGACGCCGGTCTTGGCGCTGACCAGGCAGGCGTCCTGGGCCGGGATGCCGATGGTCTCCTCGATCTGGTTCTTGACCCAGTCGGGCCGGGCCACCGGCAGATCGATCTTGTTGAGGACCGGGACGATCTCGAGGTTGTTGTCGAGCGCGACGTAGACGTTGGCCAGCGTCTGGGCCTCGACGCCCTGGGCGGCGTCGACCACCAGCAGCGCGCCCTCGCACGCCGCCAGGCTGCGCGACACCTCGTAGTGGAAGTCGACGTGGCCGGGGGTGTCGATCAGGTTGAGCTGGTAGACGTCGCCCGCGTTGCTCTTGTAGCTGAGCCGCACCGACTGCGCCTTGATCGTGATGCCCCGCTCCTTCTCGAGATCCATGTTGTCGAGGTACTGGGCCTTGCTCTCGCGCTGGCTCAGCGCGCCGCAGTGCTCGAGGATGCGATCGGCGAGCGTGGTCTTGCCGTGATCGATGTGGGCGATGATCGAGAAGTTGCGGATGCGATCGGGCGGGGTGGACATCGAGGCTACCGTTCCCCGGCGGGTCGCGTCACGACCGGCCAAGTCAGCTGTTCGGGGAGGTGGTCGCGGTAGCGCTCGAGCAGGAGCGCCACCGCCTCGGCCAGGCAGTCGTCGACCGCGCGACCGGTGCGCGCCGCCAGCAGGCGGAGCCGGTCGTCGTCGTCGGCCGAAACGTTCACGGACAGAGTGCGGCGCGCCACGGGCGGCGGACCATACGTTGCGATGTGTCACGGGTCAACGCTTGGGCCGGGTGCCCTGGCTTGCGCACCGACGGCCCGGGGTCTACGCTCCCGTCAATGTCCCCCCGCTTGCGCCTGGCCGTCTGGGCCGCTCTCGTGGTCGTCCCCGCGGCCGCCTGCAGCAAGAACAAGAAAGACAAGACCATCGGCAACACCGGGGGCGACGCGTCGAGCGACGTCGGCAAGGTCGACCCGACGTTGTGCGAGACGTCGGGCAAGAACGTGCTGTCGTACGATCTCAACCGCGACGGCCGCCCCGACGTGTGGAAGATGTACAAGGTCGAGGATCAGGGCGGCACGTCGATCGAGGTGCTGACCTGCAAGCAGGTCGACTTCGACCACGACAGCCGCAAGGACTGGGTGGTGGGCTACACGCCCAAGGGCAGCCCGGCGTTCGAGAAGGCGGACTTCGACTACGACGGCAAGTTCGACATGTCGGCGATCTACGACCCCAAGACCGGCAAGCGCATCGAGGTCGAGCGCGACAGCGACTTCGACGGCAAGTACGACATCAAGGAGGTCTACGACCGCTTCGAGGCGCTGACCGCGATCCGCCGCGACCGCAACGGCGACGGCAACCCCGACTACTGGGAGCAGTACAAGGACGGCGGGCTGGTCGCGATCCTCTACGACGACGACTTCGACAACAAGGTCGACCGCCGCGACGAGGTGCCGGGCAGCCGGCCCAAGTTCGTCGCCCCCGAGCCCGAGCGCGGCGACGCCAGCGGCACCCTCGACGCCCCGGCCGCCGGGTCGGGCTCCGCCGCGCCCGCGGCCGGCAGCGGCAGCAAGCCCAAGTGAGTTCGACCGTCGTCCCCAAGCCCTGGGGCCATGAGCTGATCTGGGCCCGGACCGCGCGCTACGTCGGCAAGATCCTGCACATCAAGGCCGGCGAGGCGCTGTCGTTGCAGTACCACGAGGTCAAGGACGAGACGATCATGGTCCTGACCGGCCGGCTGCGCTTCGAGCACTACCTCGACGGCGAGGCGCCGGTGGCGATCGAGCTGGGACCGCGCGAGCCGTTCCACATCACGCCGGGGCGGCGCCACCGCATGATCGCGATCGAGGACACCGACGTGGTCGAGGTGTCGACGCCCGAGCTCGACGACGTGGTGCGGCTGTCGGACCGCTACGGCCGCTCGGCCTGACCTTGACGCGGCGGCCGCACCGCTTACGTTGAGCGCATGGACGCTGGCGCGCCGACGGTCGAGTCAACCTGAGGCGCGTCGCGCGCTTGGCGTGGACCGGGCTGGCGCTGGCGCTGCTGCTCGTGGGACCGCTGGTGGCGCTCGCGCTGGTGCCTGGCGCCGCCCTCGCCGCCTGGCCGGTCTGGGCGCTCACGTTCTGGCCGGCGATCGCCTCGACGCTGGCCGCGCTGCCGTACCACCTGCAGCGCGGGCTCGAGCCGGCCGATCTGCCCGAGGACGCCGCGGCGTGGGTGCGGCGACGGCTCGACGCGCTGGGCCTGATCGGCGTCCGCGTCGCGACCATCGAGCGATCCCGCCGCGGCCCGTTCTACCACCCCGAGGAGCAGGTCATCGTGCTGCCGCCGGCGGTGCACCGCCACACCGCGCGCGCCTACGCCGCCGCCGCCCACGAGCTGGGCCACGCGATCGTCCACCTCCAGCACCCGCGGCTCAGCCGCTGGCTGCTCGCGGCCCGCCTCCACGTCGACGCGGTGTTCGCGCTGGCGATCGTCGCGCTGCTCGGCGGCGCGCTGACGGCGACGCCCGCCCTCGACCCGCTCGGCCTCGCGGGGTGCGCGCTGGCGCTGGTGCTGGCCGGCCTGGTGCTGGTCGACGAGCTCGCGGCCAACCACGTCGCGGTCGCGCAGCTGCGCACCGCGCTCGACGCCGCGCAGCTGCGGCGCGCCCGGCGGCGCCTGGCCGCGGCGCTCGCCACGTACGTGGCCCACCTGCTGGCGATCGCCACGCCGCTGGTGGTCGGCCGCTGGATCCTCGATCGGGTCGACGACATCGAGCTGCCGGCGCGGATCCCGACCGGCGCCGCCGCCGCGCTGGCGACGATCGCCGCCGTCGTCGTGCTGGCGGGCGCGGCCGCGGCGCTGCGGCGGCTGTGTCGGCCGAACCGCGCCGACGGTGGCTGGCTCAGGCTCGCCGCGGTGGGGTGGGCGCCGTTGCTCGCCACCGCCCTGGTGGCGCACCCGGCCGCGCCCGGCTGGCGAGTCGCCCTCGCGCTGGTCCCGGCGTGGGCGGTGCTCGCGGTGCCGGGCTGGGTGCTGATCGGGCTCGCCGCCGCGGCGCTGCCCGACGATCCCGGCGGCGCGGTCTCGACGCACCCCGGCGTCCGCCGGATCACGATGGCGACCCTGGCCCCGGACGACGACGCGCCGTCCATCGGCGCCAGGCTCTGGCGGGTCGCACGCTACCTGTGGGCGGTGCCGCTGGCCCTGTGGTGGCTGCTCGTCTGAGCAGGAGGCTCACGATTCCGAGGCCCTACGGTCCGCTCCCGGGACGTCGCAGATTGTGCAAAGCTACGCCGGTGCTGGGGCGTCTAACCCTGTGACGATGACTCCCGCGGAGCGCGAAGGGCAGACGGCGGCCCGGCTGGTGGCGCTGGCCAAGGCCGGCGACCTGCGCGCGTTCGAGGAGCTGGTGCGCCGCTACCGCCGCCGCATCTACGCGCTGGCGCTGCACCTGACCGGCTCGAAGTCCGACGCCGACGACATCGCCCAGGACGTCTTCATGCGCGCCTACCGGGCGCTGGCCGGCTTCGAGGGCAAGAGCGAGTTCTTCACCTGGGTCTACCGCATGGCGGTGAACCGCTCGCTCAACGTCCGCCGCGATCGCGGCCGCCGCCCCGAGGAGCCCTTCGACGACCCCCGCGTCGAGCTGGCCGTCGCGATCGACGCCGCCGGCGATCCGCGCAAGGCCGCCGAGCTGCGCCAGACCTACGCCCGGCTGCTGCACGGCCTCGACGGCCTGCCCCCGGAGATGCGCACCACCGTCGTGCTGGTGTCGCTGCAGGGCATGGCCCACGGCGAGGCGGCGATCGTGCAGAAGGTCAGCGAGGGCACGATCGCCTGGCGGATGCACGAGGCGCGTACCCGGCTGCGCGAGGCGCTGGGGCCGACCAAGGTGCCGCGCCGCCGCGGCCTGTCGATCGAGCTCGAGGGCCTGCTCGACGAGCTGGGCCTGCCGGTGCTGGCGCCGGGCCGGGCCTGACCCGCCCGCCTACGCCTGCGGCAGGTCGAGCACGAAGCGGTACTTCACGTCGCTGGCGACCATCCGGTCGTAGGCGCGATCGAGCTCCTCGGGGCCGATGCGCTCGACGTCCGAGACGATGCCGTGGGCGCCGCAGAAGTCGAGCATCGCCTGGGTCTCGGGGACGCCGCCGATCAGCGAGCCGGCCAGGCGGCGGCGGCCGAAGATCAAGAGGCCGGTGTTGGGCGACGGGTGCGGCGTCGGCGGCGCACCGACCACGCACAGCGTGCCGTCGCGGGCCAGGAGCTGCAGGTACGCGTCGAGGTTGTGGGCGGCGGCGACGGTGTCGATGATCAGGTCGAACTCGGGGCGGACCTCGGCCATCGCCGCGGCGTCCTTGGAGACCACCACCCGATCGGCGCCGAGGCGGGCGCCGTCGGCGACCTTGCCCGCGCTGGTGGTGAACAGCGTCGTGTGCGCGCCCATCGCGTGGGCCAGCTTGACCGCCATGTGGCCGAGGCCGCCGAGGCCGACCACGCCGACCCGGGTGCCGGGGCCCGCGCCCCAGGTGCGCAGCGGCGAGTAGGTCGTGATGCCGGCGCACAGGAGCGGCGCGGCGGCGGCGAGGTCGAGGTTGGTCGGCATGCGCAGCACGAACGCCTCGTCGACGACGATCGCGGTCGAGTAGCCGCCGTAGGTGCGGTGGCCAGGCTGGTGCGCGTCGGGCGAGTTGTAGGTGAAGACCGTGCCGTGGGTCTCGCAGTACTGCTCGAGGCCGGCCTTGCACGCGCCGCAGGTGCGGCAGCTGTCGACCATGCAGCCGACGCCGACCTTGTCGCCGACCGCGAACCGGGTGACCTTGGCGCCGACGGCGGTGACCACGCCGACCAGCTCGTGGCCGGGCACGCACGGGTAGACGGTGCCGGGCCACTCGCCGCGGGCGGTGTGCAGGTCCGAGTGGCACAGGCCGCAGTGGAGGATCGCGAACGCGACGTCGGTCGGGCCGGGCTCGCGGCGCGGGATGGTGATCGGCGCGAAGCGCGCGGTCGACGACGAGACGGCAAACGCACGAGCGGTGGGCATGCGCTCGTATAGCCCGGCCCGGGCGCCGTGCACACCGCCGCGAGTTCGGCTATGACGCGGGCGATGAACACCCCGAACCGCTCGACGACCCACCGCGAGGTCGACATGACCCGCCTGGCCGGCCTCGGCCTCGAGCTCGAGGAGCTCGCCGAGCAAGGCCCGATCACCCCCGACCGAGTGATCGCCCTGGCCGAGGAGCAGGGCAAGCCGGCCAGCCACTACTACGCCGCGGTGGCGCTGGCCACCGAGGTCGAGCTGCCGACCGCCCCGGTCACCGCGGTGTTCTGTGTCGGCAAGTGCCAGAGCTGGGGCGCGCTCGACTGCGTCGACGCCGCGGTCGGGGCGTGGGAGCAGCGCGGCGGCGGCTTCGCGATCGCGGTCAAGAGCTGCCTCGATCGCTGCGTCGAGGCGCCGGTCGTGCAGCTCCGCACGCCCGCGGGCACCGCGCTGCTCGAACGCGCCAAGCCGGCCGACGTCACCGCCGGCCTGGCCGCGGCGCTGGAGTAGGCGCGCGCTGCGACGGCTGCGACACCCGCGACGCGGCGGCCGCGCGACGGAATAACGCAGCCGGTCAGCGCGGTTGGCTAGCGTACCCCGTCGACCGGCGCTACGGTCCGCACCGCCCCGCATGCTGCGCCTGTCGAAGATCAACAAGTACTACGCGGTCGGCAGCCACCGGCTCCACGTGCTGCGCGACGTCGACCTCGAGGTCGAGGCCGGCGAGATGGTCGCGATCATGGGCGCCTCGGGCTCGGGCAAGTCGACCTTGCTCAACATCCTGGGCATCCTCGATCGCTACGACGCCGGCGAATACTGGCTGGGCGACACGCTGATCCGCGACCTCGGCGAGGGCCAGGCCGCGCGCTACCGCAACCAGTTCATCGGCTTCGTGTTCCAGTCGTTCAACCTGCTGCCGTTCAAGACCGCCGTCGAGAACGTCGCCCTGCCCCTCTACTACCAGGGCGTGCCGCGCCGGCAGCGCAACCGCACCGCGCTGCAATACCTCGACAAGGTCGGCCTGGCCGACTGGGCCGATCACCGGCCGGCCGAGATGTCGGGCGGCCAGAAGCAGCGCGTCGCGATCGCCCGCGCGCTGATCACCAAGCCGCGCATCGTGCTGGCCGACGAGCCGACCGGCGCGCTCGACTCCAAGACCTCCGAGGAGGTCATGGAGCTGTTCGGCGAGATCAACCGCACCGGCATGACCGTGATCCTGGTGACCCACGAGGCCGACGTGGCGGCCAAGGCGCGGCGCACGATCCGCCTGCGCGACGGCAAGGTCGAACCCGAGCTGGTGGCGCGGGCGAGCTGATGTTCTCGCTCGATCGCTGGCAGGAGGTGCTGTCGACGCTGGCGCGGGCGCCGCTGCGCAGCATCCTGACGTCGCTCGCGGTGGCGTGGGGCATCTTCATGCTGGTCGTGCTGCTCGGCTTCGGCCACGGCCTGCGCAAGGGCGCCGAGAGCCAGTTCGCCGACGACGCCGCCAACAGCGTCTGGGTGTTCGGCGGCCAGACCTCGCAGCCGTACCAGGGCATGCCGGTCGGGCGCCGGGTGACGTTCACCAACACCGACTACGACAACCTGCGCCGGGTCGAGGGCATCGAGCACCTGACCGGGCGGTTCTTCCCCGGCAGCGGCGGCCGGCCGTTCGGCGGCGAGCGCCCGGTGCGGGTCGGCGCCAAGACCCAGACCTTCGACGTCCGCGCCGTCCACCCCGACCACCTGTACCTCGAGAAGACGCTGATCGCGGCCGGGCGGTTCGTCAACGACGCCGACCTGATCGAGAAGCGCAAGGTGTGCATCGTCGGGATCCCGGTGGCCGAGTTCTTCTGGCACACCACCGACGTCATCGGTCGGTCGCTCGAGATCGGCGGCGTCGCGTTCGAGATCGTCGGCGTCTTCAACGACGCCGGCGGCGACGACGGCGAGCTGCGGATGATCTACGTGCCCGTCACCACCGCGCAGCTGGCGTGGAACGGCGCCGATCGCCTCAACGCGCTGTTGTTCACGGTCGGCGACAAGGACATCGACGAGACCCGCGAGCTGCTCGACCGGGTCAAGGCGACGCTGGCCGACCGCCAGCGCTTCAACCCCGAGGACCCGCAGGCGATCCGCGTGCGCAACAACCTCGAGCAGTACGAGAGCTTCCAGCAGATCTTCTGGATCATCGAGGTGTTCGTCTCGCTGATGGGCGTCGCGACGCTGATCGCCGGCATCATCGGCGTCGCCAACATCATGCTGATCACCGTCAAGGAGCGGACCCGCGAGATCGGCATCCGCAAGGCGCTGGGCGCGCCGCCGCTGTCGATCGTCGGCACGATCATGCAGGAGTCGATCTTCATCACCGCCGCCGCCGGCTACCTCGGGCTGGTGGCCGGCGTCGGCCTCTTGTCGCTGGTGGCCTCGGTGGTGCCCGAGAACGAGTTCTTCGGCGAGCCGCAGATCGACCTCCGGATCGCGATCTACGCCAACGTCATCCTGGTGGTGTCGGGCGCGCTGGCCGGCTTCTTCCCGGCCTACTCGGCCGCCAAGATCAGCCCGGTCGAGGCGATGCGGGAGGGCACGTGATCGACGTCGACAGCTTCCACGAGATCGCGACCAGCCTGACCCGGCACAAGCTGCGCACCGCGCTCACCGCGCTCGGGGTGTTTTTCGGCCTGACGATCTTCATGCTGATGGTGTCGTTCGGCGGCTCGCTGCGCAGCGGCATCAGCAAGAAGATGTCCGGCTTCGCGACCAACGCGGTGTTCCTGTGGGGCCAGCGCACCAGCGAGCCCTACGCCGGCCTGCCGGCCAACCGGCCGGTGGTGTTCGACAACGACGACATCGAGCCGCTGCGCAAGCTCGCCGGCGTCGAGCACGTCGCCCCGCGCAACCAGCTCGGCGGGTTCCGCGCCGGCAACGTCGTCAAGCACGGGTCCAAGGTCGGCGCGTTCCAGGTCGCCGGCGACTACCCCGACTTCCAGTTCATCTCGATGCCGCTGATCCGGGCCGGCCGGTACATCAACGACGCCGACATCGCCGACCGGCGCAAGGTCGCGGTGATCGGCGAGAGCGTCGCCAGCGAGCTGTTCGGTGGCGCCGACCCGATCGGCCAGGCGCTCGAGGTCAACGGCATCCACTTCGTCGTGGTCGGCGTGTTCGGCACCCGCGCCACCGGCCAGCAGGGCGACCAGCAGGTGCGCACGATCCACGTGCCGTTCACCACCTTCCAGCAGGCGTTCCACACCGGCAACCGGGTGTCGTGGTTCGCGCTCACCGGCAAGCGCGGCGTCGACGCCAAGGAGCTCGAGCAGCGGGTCTACGCGCTGCTGCGCGAGCGGCACAAGGTGGCGCCGACCGACGACGCCGCGATCCGCGGCTTCAACGCCGGCGCGCAGTTCGCCAAGACCGAGAAGATGTTCGGCGCGATCGACATCGTGCTCGGCGTGTTCGGCCTGCTGTCGCTCCTGGCCGGCGCGATCGGCGTCTCGAACATCATGCTGATCAGCGTCCGCGAGCGCACCAAGGAGATCGGCGTGCGCAAGGCGCTGGGGGCGCGCCCGGCCGCGGTGGTCGGGATGGTCATCGCCGAGGCGGTCATGCTGACGCTGGTGGCCGGCTTCATCGCGCTGGCCGTCGGCGCGTTCGCGATCTCCAAGGCCGCGGATCGGATCGCGACGATGGGCCCCGACTTCCCGCTGGGCCCGCCCCAGGTGTCGTTCTCGTTCTCGGTGCTGGCCACCGTCATCCTCATCGCGGTCGGCGCCCTCGCCGGCCTCATCCCCGCCGTCCGCGCCGCCGCGATCTCCCCGGTCGAGGCGCTGCGCGATGAGTGAATCCTGGAAGGGCTGTCGCCAGCCCTTCCCCCGCCGGGGGCAAGCCCCGACGGGGCCCCCATCCAAGACGCGAGACAGGTTCTGAGAGCCCCCCCATGAAGCGCATCATCCCCGCCCTGATCGTCCTCGCCATCGTCGGCCTCGGCGCCGGCACCATGTGGTGGCTGTGGAAGAAGTCGCAGAAGCCGCCGGTGGTCGCCAAGACCGAGGCGGCCGAGGTCAAGGACATCGTCAAGAAGACCGTGGCCACCGGCGCGATCGTGCCGCGCGAGGAGGTCGAGCTGAAGCCGCGGGTGTCGGGCGTGATCGAGGAGCTGTACCTGCAGGCCGGCGCGGTGGTGAAGACCGGCGACAAGGTGGCCAAGATCCGGGTGGTGCCGGACGCCGCGGCGCTGCAGCGCGCTGAGAGCGGGGTCCAGGCCGCCAAGATCGCGTTCGACAACGCCAAGCGCGAGCTGACCCGGGCCCAGCAGCTCTACGCCCAGGGCGTGATCGCCGAGGCCGAGCTGCAGCGCTACAAGACCGACCTGGCGCTGCGCCAGCAGGAGCTGGGCTCGGCCGGCTCGGGGCTGACCATCGTCAAGGAGGGCGCCACCCGCGGCGGCCCGGCGTCCAACGTCGTCGTCACCGCCACCGTCGACGGCATGGTCATCGACGTGCCGGTCAAGAAGGGCCAGAGCGTCATCGAGTCGAACAACTTCAACCCCGGCACGACGATCGCCACCGTCGCCAACATGGGCGACATGATCTTCCAGGGCCAGGTCGACGAGAGCGAGGTCGGCAAGATCAAGGAGGGCCTGCCGCTGGCCATCAAGATCGGCGCGCTCGAGAAGGAGACCTTCGACGGCAAGCTCGAGTACATCGCGCCCAAGGGCAAGGCCATCGACGGCGCGATCCAGTTCGAGATCAAGGCGTCGATCACCCCCAAGGCGGGCGTCTTCATCCGCGCCGGCTACAGCGCCAACGCCGACGTCGTGCTGGCCAAGCGCGAGAAGGTGCTGGCGATCCGCGAGGCGCTGGTGCAGCAGAAGGACGGCCAGAGCTTCGTCGAGGTCGAGACCGCGCCCAAGCAGTTCGCCCGGCGCGAGGTCAAGCTGGGCCTGTCCGACGGCATCTGGGCCGAGGTGCTGGCGGGGGTCACCGACAAGGACAAGATCAAGCAGCCGGCCAACGCCGGCCCGGCGGCGATGAAGGGCGGCCCCGGCGGCCGCCCCGGCGGCCCGCCGCGCGGCCGGTAGCCGCAGCGTCCGGGCCGTTCTTCGCTGGGATCTGCGCCGGCTTGTGTGGTAAGAGCGCCGCCCTGCGAGGCCTGTCATGAAGACGCTGACCGAATTCTCTGTCGTGATGCTCCAGCGCGGCGCTGCCGCCCGTACCGCCAAGACCGCCGAGGGGATCGCGGCCGAGGCGATGACCGAGGCGGTCGCGACCGCGCTCGCCATCCCCGCCGAGCGCGCCCAGCGCTTGATCGAGGCCCTCGACATCGTCGGCGGCGACCTCGACAAGATCCGCCTCGTCCGCGTGTTCCAGGGCGAGAAGGGCCCGATCGGCGCGACGTCGGTCGGCGAGTTCCACTACGCCCTCGACCGCGTGGTCGCCGGCGGCGGCGGCAAGCGCGGCCGCGGCGGCGATCGCGACCGTGGCGGCGATCGCGGCGGTCGCGGCGGCGGCGGCGGCGGCGGCGGCGGCGGTCGCGGCGGCGGCGGCGGTGGTGACCGCGGCGGCTTCGGCGGCGGGGAGCGCGGCCCGGCCAAGCCCCGCGGCCTCGGCGCCCTCATGGCGCTGGCCAGCGGCGACAAGAAGGACGGCGACCGCGACGATCGGGCGCGCCCGGGTGAGATCCCCCGCGCGGGCCTGGGCTGGGTGCTGACCGCCGCCCCGCGCGACCCGCGCGGCGAGCGCAAGGGTCCCGGCCGCGGCGGCCCGCGCCGCGATCGCGGCCGTCCTGGCGGCGGCCCCGGCGGCGACCGCGATCGCCGCGGCCCGCGGCCCGGTGGCCCGGGCGGCCCCGGCGGCCCCGGCCCTGACGGCGCGAACGCCGGCGCCCCCGGCGGCGACGATCGGCGGCCGCCCCGCGGCCCCCGCCCCGACGGCCCCCGTGGGCCGCGCCCCGATGGCCCCCGCGGCCCCCGCCCCGACAACCGCGGCCCCCGCCCGGACCGCGGCCCCCGCCCGCCGATGAATGCCGGCGCCGCCCCTGCCGTCCAAGCGCCGGCGACCAGCGAGCCCGCGGCCGCCCCCACCGAGCCGGCTGCCGACAAGTCGTAGTCTCTGCAACGACTTTCGCGCGCCGGTGTCGATGGGAGTAGACTTCGCGCGGAGGTCCCCATGTCGCTCAGGTCGCTCTCCTCTGTCGTCCGATTCGCGCCCGCGGTGCTCGCCGTGGCGCTGGTCGCACCGGCGCACGCCGACGTGTCCAAGAAGGTCATCACCGCCTGCAAGGGCAAGATGATCATCTCCAACGCCCCCATCGACGGGAGCGACGAGAAGGGCACGATCGCCGCGTGCAAGCAAAAGGGCGGGATCAAGCTCCAGGGCGCCCAGAACGGCAACGACGTCCAGGAGTGGACGTTCAACTACACCGCCTTCTTGTCGAAGACGGGCGGTAGCTCGCTCAAGCTCGAGTTCTACGACGGCGACAAGTACTCGGCCGACCGCACGCTGACCGGCATCGACCCCAAGGACCCGGTGCTCGAGGGCGACATCACGATCGACGAGGACGAGGGCCTGACCAAGGGCAAGACGTACACGCTCAAGCTGGTGGGCCGGGTGAAGGGCAAGGAAGTCACGATCTCCTCGGCCGTCGTCACGATGAATTGAGCTGCATCGCTGGAGGGTTTCTCGCGAAACCCTCCCCCGCCGGGGTCATGCCCTCGGCGGGGCCCCTCCCAAGACGTTCTGAAGACCACCAGACGTCCGGCTTCATGACGACGGAGCAGCAGGCTCCGCTGGCCGTTCAGCGGGCGGCGGCCAGCGAGGCGCGGGCGGCAGCGACGACGGCGTCGGCGGTGAGGCCGAGCTTCTCCATCAGCACCTCGCCGGGCGCCGACGCGCCGTAGCGATCGAGGCCGACGACCTTGCCGTCGAGGCCGACCAGCTCGCCCCAGCCGAAGCTGACGCCGGCCTCGACCGCGACCCGGGCGCGCACGGCGGGCGGCAGCACGGCGTCGCGGTAGGCCGCGTCCTGCGCGACGAACTGCTCCCAGCACGGCAGCGACACCACGCGGGCGCGCAGGCCGTCGGCGGCGAGGCGCTCGCGGGCGGCCAGCGCGAGCTGCACCTCGGAGCCGGTGGCGATCAGGATCACCTGGGGCGCGCCCTCGCTGTCGGCCAGCACGTAGCCGCCGCGGGTCACCGGCGCGTCGACCGGCGCGACCACCGGCAGGTCCTGGCGCGACAGCACCAGCGCCACCGGACCGTCGGTGCGGGCCAG
Organism: Myxococcales bacterium; assembly: GCA_016707895.1. GTDB lineage: Bacteria > Myxococcota_A > Polyangia > Haliangiales > Haliangiaceae > UBA2376. Next base: position 232,969 of record JADJGV010000019.1, read on the forward strand.
CGCCGCCTGCCAGGCGCGCGCGGTCTCGTGGGCGTCGCACGGCCGCATCACCCACAGGTTGGGCATCGCGCGCAGCGCCGCGAGGTGCTCGATGGGCTGGTGGGTCGGGCCGTCCTCACCGACGCCGATCGAGTCGTGGGTCCAGACGTAGATCGCCGGCAGGTGGTTGAGCGCGGCCAGCCGCACCGCCGGCCGCATGTAGTCGCTGAACACGAAGAACGTCGCGGCGAAGCCGCGCACGCCGCCGTGGTAGGCCATGCCGTTGACGATCGCGCCCATCGCGTGCTCGCGGATGCCGAAGCGCAGGTTGCGCCCGCCGCCGGCCACCGACCAGTCGCCGCCGGGGACGATGGTCTTGGTCGAGCCGCCGAGGTCGGCGTCGCCGCCGAGCAGCCACGGCACCTTGCCGGCGAGCGCCACCATGCACTTGCCCGAGGCGACGCGGGTCGCGACCTGCTCGCCCGGCTTCCAGGTCGGCAGGCCGTCGGCCCAGCCGGCCGGCAGCTCGCCGCGCTGCGCGGTGTCGTACTGCGCGGCGAGCTCGGGGAACGCCGCGCGCCACGCCGCGAACCGGCCCTCCCAGTCGGCGCGGGCCGCGGCGCCGCGGGCCGCGATCGCGGCGAAGTGCGCGCGCACCGCGTCGGGCACCAGGAACTGCGCCTCGGGGTCCCAGCCCAGCGCGCGCTTGGTGGCGGCGACCTCGTCCTTGCCCAGCGGCGAGCCGTGGGCCGACGAGCTGCCGGCCTTCTTGGGCGAGCCGAAGCCGATCGTCGTGCGCACGCAGATCAAGGAGGGCCGGGCGGTGTCGGCCTTGGCCGCGGCGATCGCGCGATCGATCGCCTCGACGTCGTGATCGCCGTCCTCGACCCGCAGCACCTGCCAGCCCAGCGCCGCGTAGCGCGCGCCGACGTCCTCGCTCATCGACAACGACGCCGGGCCGTCGAGCGTGATGCGGTTGTCGTCCCACAGGCAGATCAGCTTGCCCAGGCCCAGGTGGCCGGCCAAGGACGCCGCCTCCATGGCGACGCCCTCGACGACGTCGCCGTCGGAGATCAGCGCGTAGGTGTGGTGGTCGACGACGGTGTGGCCGGGGCGGTTCCACAGCTGCGCCGCGAACCGCTCGGCGATCGCCATGCCGACCGCGTTGGCGTGGCCCTGCCCCAGCGGCCCGGTCGTCGACTCGACGCCGGCGGTGAGGTGGAACTCGGGGTGGCCGGGCGTCTTCGAGCCCCACTGGCGGAACGCCTGCAGCTCGGCCATCGGCAGATCGAAGCCGGCGAGGTGCAAGAG
>JADJGV010000020.1 GCA_016707895.1 Myxococcales bacterium
GCTCGCGGTGGGCGATCGCGTCGTCGCGCTCGAACCAGCCCAGGCCGGTGAAGCAGCCGGCGATCGGGAAGCACCACCGCGGCGCCTCGAACGCCAGCGGCTTCGACGCGCCGACGAACCACACCGCGGCGCCCTCGGGCACGTCGGCGTAGGTGCGGTAGTTCCGCTTGGTGTTCAGGCCGGCGTCGGCGCCGAACGCCTTGATGCCGCTGATCTCGGCGAGCAACAGCCGCACCTCGATCGGCGCGGTGGGATCGTCGATGACGTCCTCGATCGGCCGGGCCCGCCGCATCAGGTCGAGCTGCCCGTGGATCGCCTGGCCCAGGTAGGCGGGCATCTCGCACGCCGCGAGCGCCAGCGCCGCGGCCAGGGCTGGGAGGCTGGACCGCGCAGCCCCAGCGAGATCGCCTCGCTGGCGCTCGGCGAGCGCCCTCACGCGATCGCCGCCGCGATCGCCTGGGCCAGCGCGGCGCCGTCGTCGCCGAGCTTGCCGGCGCCCCAGCCGACGCCGAGGCCGGCGCCGGCGCCGTCGACGTCGAAGCGCGGGATGACGTGGAAGTGCACGTGGAAGACCGCCTGGTGCGCCAGCGCGCCGTTGTTCTGCAGCACGTTGAACGCGGTGGCGCCCGACGCCTTCAACACCGCGCGGCAGATCCGCGGCAGCGCCCGGCCGATCGCCGCGGCGGCGTCGTCGGACAGCTGGTCGAGCGTCGCCGCCGGCTCCTTGGGGATGACCAGCGTGTGGCCCCGCGACAGCGGGAAGACGTCGAGGAACGCCAGCACGTGGTCGTCCTCGTAGACGCGGTGGCACGGAATCTCACCGCGCAGGATCTTGGCGAAGATCGTCTCGGCCATCGCGGCGATGTTGCCTGGGACGGGGCGCGAACGCAAAGCGGCGGCGGCCCGCGGCGGCGCCGGTCACGGATCGAAGCGATAGCCCGAGCCGCGGATCGTCACGAAGTGCTTGGGCCGCTCGGCGTCGATCTCGAGCCGCTTGCGCAGCTGGCCGACGAAGTTGTCGATCGTGCGCGGCGTGCCCGCGGTCTGGCCCCACACGGCGGCCAGGAGGTGCTGGCGCGACACCGCCTGGGCCGGGTGGCGCACGAAGAACAGCAGCAGCTCGAACTCGAGGTGGGTGAGCTTGACCGGCTCGCCGGCGCGGATCACCGTGCGCTGGACCGGGTCGACGGTGACGTCGGCGAAGCGCATCGTCGCCGCCGCCGGCTCGGGCGCGGCCACCGGCGGCGCGGCCGCCACCGCCTGGGCCCGGCGCAGCACCGCGTCGACCCGGGCCAGCAGCTCGGCCAGCGCGAACGGCTTGGTCACGTAGTCGTCGGCGCCCAGCCGCAGCGCCGCGACCTTGTCGTACTCGCCGTCGCGCGCCGACAGCACGATGACCGGCACGAAGTTGTCGGCGCCGCGCAGCGCGGCCAGCACGTCGAGGCCGTTCTTGCGCGGCAGGTTGATGTCGAGCAGCACCAGGTCGAAGGCGCGCTCGGCGATCGCCGCCAGCGCCGCGTCGCCGTCGCCGGCGACCGTCGCGCGGTGGCCGGCCAGGCGCAGGTTGAGCGACAGCCCCGTGGCGATCGCCTCGTCGTCCTCGACCACCAGGATGTCGCGTTGCGCCGTCATCGTCCCTCCATCACGGCCAGCGTCGGGGCGCCCGCGGTCGCCGGCAGGCCGCGCGGCAGCACCAGCCGGAACGTCGAGCCGCGGCCCGGCTCGGACATCACCTCGATCTTGCCCTTGTGGGCGCGGACGATCGCGCGGACGATTGCCAAGCCGAGGCCGACGCCGGGCGCGCCGTGATCCACCGCCGCCTTGCCGCGGACGAAGCCGTCGAACAGCTCGGTGCGCTCGGCGGGATCGATGCCGATGCCGTTGTCGGTGATCTCGAGCTCGACCTTGCGGCCGGCGCCGCGCGCGACCACCTGGATCTGCTTGTCGTCGCCGCTGTACTTCCAGGCGTTGACCAGCAGGTTGACCACCGCGCGCACCAGCGTCTCGCGATCGCCGTGGACGATCAGCCCCGGCTCGAGCGTGGTGGTGATCGGGGTCGGGCGGGTGGCGGTGACCGCGTCGAACGCGGCGATCGCCTCGGCCACCAGCTCGCCGATCGCCACCGGCGCCATCGTGAACGCGTGGCGCCCCGACTGGATGCGCGACAGGTCGAGGGTGCGCACCAGGAGCGAGTCGAGCCGCCCGACCTCGCGGCTGAGCAGCTTGGCCACCTGTTGGCGCTCGTCCTCGGTGAGCTTGCCCTCGGCCAGCGGCTCGAGCAGCAGGCGGATCGAGGTCAGCGGCGTGCGCAGCTCGTGGCTGACCGACGAGAAGAAGTCGTTCTGCACCCGGGCCAGCGACGCGCCCTTGCCGACGAAGATCGACACCAGCACGTAGCCGGTGACCGCGGTGGCGCAGAACGTCAACACCAGCACGCCGGCGAACACCGTCACCGACGAGCTGCCCACGGCCAGGAGCACGATGCCGAGCATCGTCATCAGGATCGTCGGCACCAGCACCACCAGCATCAGGATGAGCTGGGCGCGGCGGAGCTGCATGATGGCCGGCGGGAAGCGCACGCAGGCGCACTATGCCACGGGCGACGCGTGTACGTTCACGCGGTGGTTCGCCGCGGCCTGATCGCGCTCGTCGCCGTCGCCGGGCCCAGCGCGGCCCTGATCGTCGGGCCCGGCGCGGCCCTGATCGTCGGGTGCGCCGCGCCCGCGCCGCCGCCGGCGCCACAGCCGATCACGGTGATCGACGGCTACGACTGGTCGCTGCCACCCGGGGTGGGCCCGCGCCCCGACGCCGGCTTCTACGGCGATCAGCTCGCGCCCGAGCACGGCGTCGACGTGCGGGTGCTGGACCTGACCTGGCGTCAGCTCGAGCCCACCGAGGGCGCGCTGCGCCACGACACCTACGGCCACGCCCAGGATCAGGACTTCGCGTCGTGGGCCGACCAGCGCGCCGAGGGCGGCCGCTACTGGCTGCGGCTGTGGCTGACCGGCGTCGACTGGGCGCCGGCGTGGCTGCCGGCGGCGTGCGGGGTGGCGCCGATCGGCGTCGACGGCGACGGCCAGGCCCACCTGCCGCTGTGGGACCCGTGCGTGTGGGCCAAGGCCCGGGCGCTGTGGCAGCGGGTGCTCGCCGAGGTCAAGGACGATCCGGCGCTGGTGCTGGTGTACGTGCCGGGCGGCTTCACCTGGAACGACTTCGACTTCCCGCTGATCGACGGCGCGGTCGACGCCGGGCTCGACCCGGCGGCGTTCGCGGCGTGGTTCCACGGCATGGTCGCCGACCTGGCCGCGGCCGCCGGGCCGGCGGTGGGCAAGCTGGTCTACACCGGCGAGGACTACCCGTCGGCGCGGCTGGGCGCGGTCGACGATCTGCTGGCGCGCGACGCCACCCGCGCCGGCCTCGGCGTCCGCGCCGCCCGCGGCGAGCTGGCCAACCACAAGCTGGCGGCGGCGCCGGCGTGGGGCGCGCGGATCGCCGCCGACGGCCACGTGCTCGTCGACCCGGCGGCCGGCGCCCGCGGCGTGCGCGCGGTCGAGCACGAGTGTTACGACGCCTGCGGCACCACCGTCGCCGATCCCGACGAGCTGGCCTACGCGGTGCGCACCTCGAACTGGAAGGCGCTGACCCTGGGCGCGCGGTGGATCTTCGTGGCGCCGACCGACAGCCACCTCGGCGAGCTGGCCGACCACTGGCGCTGGGTGCGGGCCGAGCTGGGCCGCGGCGCGGCCGACGCGTTCGACGGCTGGGTCGTGCTGCGCGACGCGGAGGATCGGGCCTGGGCCGACGACGCCACCGTGACCTGGCCGGCGCGGCCGTGGGTGGCCAACCTCGAGCGGCTGGTCGTGCAGCGCGAGGTCGCGCCCGACGGCCGCTCGGCGCGCGGCACCGAGGTCCGCGCCGGCGTGCTCGATCCGCGCAACGGCACCGCCTACGAGGGCCGGCGCACCACCGCCGCCGCCGGCGGCCAGGCGCTGTACTTCGCCGTCGATCCGGCGTGGCTGGCCGGCGATCATCCGGTGACCGTGCAGGTGACGTTCCTCGACGACGCCTGCGGCGCGTGGACGCTGCGCTACGCCACCGCGGCCGGCGCGCGCGACAGCGCCCCCGTCGCGTGCACGAACACCGGCGGCGTGCGCACCGCGCGGATCGCGCTGCCCGACGCGCGGTTCGCCGGCGCGTTGGCCGGCGGCACCGACCTGGCGGTGGTGCGCGGCGGCGCGGCCGACGTCGAGGTCCGCTACCTGCGCGTGGTGCGGCGGTAGCTACGCGGCGCGCGGCGCGGTCAGCAGCTGGTCCCACTCGCCCGAGGCGATCAGCTTCTCGAGGTCCTCGAACCCGCCGATCAGCACGCCCTTGACGAAGATCATCGGGAACGTCGGCCAGCCGGTCCACATCTTGAGCGCGTTGCGGCGACGCCAGGTGTTCAGGTAGCTGCCGTACTCGAGGTAGTGGAACGGCGTGCCCTTGGCGGCCAGCGCCTTGCGCGCCTTCTTCGGGAACGGGTTCTGCTTCATGCCCACGACCACGACGTCGTGGGCCGCGATCGCCGCGACCACCTCGTCGACGATGTCCTTGTGGTGATCGGCCAGGGTGGCGCGGATGGCGGGGTGGACCTGGGCTTCGGGGAGCGTGCGGCGCGGCATGGCCGACACTCTAGCCGTGATCGCCGCGCGCGCTACCGCGCCGGGGCCGCGTCGGCGGTGGCCACCGCCGGCGCCAGGCCGACGTCGAGCCACAGCGGCAGGTGGTCCGAGATCCGGACGGTCTGCTCGACGCCGAACCGGCCCGGGGCCAGGCCGCGGGTGTAGATCGCGTCGAGCCGCATGTTCAGCCACTGGCTGGTGGCGGCGCTGCTGGCGACCGGCGTGTCGAGGCCGGCGGCCCGGACCGCGCGCTCGAGGCGATCGTCCTGGGTGCCGGCCGGCACCGGCACCAGGTGGCCGATCCACAGGAACGGGCTGGTGTTCATGTCGCCGGCGATCACCACCGGGCCGTCCCACGCCTGCGCGTGCGCGAGCACCGGCGCGAGCTGGCGCACCCGAGCGGCGGGGTTGACGCGGTTGTCGAGGTGGGTGGCGATCAGCCGCACCGGGCCGTCGGCGCCGTCGAGCGTCGCGGCCAGGCCGATCCGCCGCGCCGAGTTCACCACCGTCGACAGGTACGGCAGCTCGATCACCGCGACGTCGCGCAGCGGGAACCGCGCGAGGATCGCCACCCCCGACGTGCCGCCGTCCTGCTGGTGGCCCGGCGCGTAGACCGAGGCCATGCCCAGCCGCTCGCCGGCCGCGCACGCCGCGCTGCACGCCCCGAACGCCGCGACCTCGTCGAGGAAGATCACGTCGGCGGCGGCCAGCGCCGGGTTGGCCTGGACCGCGGCCGCGATCGCCTCGCCGGCGACGCCGTGGACGTTGTACTGGACGACGCGCAGCGCGCGCGGCGCCGGGGCCGGCGCGGGCGCGGCCAGCCGCAGCTCGGGCGAGCGGTCGCGCGGCGGCGCGTGGTTGAAGGTGGCGCAGGCGGACAGCGACAGGGCGGCGAGGACGGCGAGGACGGGGCGGCGCACGGGCGCGGACGTAGCAAGCGCGCGGCCAGCCGGCGGCGGCGTCCGGTCGCGGAGTTAGCCCGGCGCCGGGGCGGTGAATCTCCGACGCCGTGGGCGATGCTGGGTGATTCTCGTCGCGGCGGCGTGTACGTTCACGGCCCGGGGGTGACCATGACCACGCTGCGTCCGCTGTCCGTGCTGCTCACGCTCGCGCTCGCCTGCGGCCCGTCGGCTGGCGGCGGCGACGACGACGACGTCACCGGCGACGCCGGCCCCGACAGCGCCAGCGGCGGCCCCGACGCACCTGACACGGGCGCCAACGCCGCGGTCTACGCCCACACCGCCTCGACGCTGTTCCGCGTCCACCCGTTGACCTACGCGATCGTGCGCGTCGGCGACTTCGGCTGGCCGAGCGGCAGCGACCAGATGACCGACATCGCGATCGACAAGGACGGGGTGATGATCGGCGTGTCGTACGGCCGCGTCTACCGCGTCGATCCCGACACCGCGGCGTGCACGCTGCTCAGCAGCAACCTGGCTGGCATGTTCAACGGCCTGTCGTTCGTGCCGGCCAGCCTGGCCAGCGGCGTCGAGGGCGCCGACGTGCTGGTCGGCACCCGCAACACCGACGGCGTGGTGTTCCGGATCGACCCGATGACTGGCGCCGCCACCGCGATCGGCGACATGGGCGCCGGCTACGTGTCGTCGGGCGACATCGTCGCGGTCACCGGCTTCGGCATGGTCGCGACGGTGCCGACCGGCACGCTCGGCCCGGATCAGCTGGTGCGGCTGGCGCCGGTGACCTTCGCCGCGACGCCGATCGGCGGCAACACCGGCTTCGATCGGCTGTGGGGCGTCGGCTACTGGGGCACGCGGGTGTTCGGCTTCAGCGAGCGCGGCGACCTGACGGTGATCGATCGCGCCACCGGCGCCGGCACGCTGGTCGCGGGCGGCGGCGAGACCTGGTGGGGCGCCGCGGTCACCACCGCCGCGCCGATCGTCGACTGACGGCGCGCACCCGGGCGCCGCGCGAGGATGGGGCGGCTGGCGCCTGCCGCCCGCGGCGGCTGCGGGTAGGATGCCGGCGTGACCCACCCCAACGCCGCCCTCATCGATCGCTTCTACCAGGCCTTCGGCCGCCGCGACGCCCTCGCGATGGCCGCCTGCTACCACGCCGACGTCGAGTTCACCGACCCGGTGTTCCCGCGGCTGCGCGGCGCCGAGGCCGGGAAGATGTGGTCGATGCTGTGCGCGCGCGGCAAAGACCTGCGGGTCGAGCACTCGGCGGTCAGCGCCGACGACGCCACCGGGCGCGCCCACTGGGACGCGTACTACACGTTCTCGGGCACCGGCCGGAAGGTCGTCAACCGGATCGACGCGCGCTTCGAGTTCAAGGACGGCCTGATCGTCCGCCACGTCGACCAGTTCTCGTTCTACCGGTGGGCGCGCCAGGCGCTGGGGCCGGTGGGCCTGGCGCTCGGCTGGACCCCGCTGGTGCGCGGCAAGGTGCGGCGCCAGGCCGCCGCCAACCTCGCCGGCTTCCAGGGCTGACTCACCGCGGCGCCGCGAGCAGCTCGCGGTGGCAGCGGAGCAGCTCGGCGCGCACCGCCGGCGGCGCGCCCGCCGCGGCGTGGACCAGCTCGCTGGCCTCGGGGAGCGGGCCCTGGCGCAGCACCGCCACCAGGTACGACGTCAGCGCGAGGTCGTCGTGCTTGTGGGCCAGGTAGCGCGCGTTGTGCAGCCACTGCCGACCCAGCTCGGGGCCGCGGCGGTGCAGCTGGTGGTACGAGCAGCCGCCGGCGATGATCCGCACCCGGGCCCCGGCCCGCACCAGCCGGTAGTGGAGATCGGTGTCCTCGAGGCCCCAGCCGACGAACTGCTCGTCGAGGAAGCCGACCTCGGCCGCCAGCGCCGCCGGCAGCGAGGTGTTGCCGCCGATCGCGACCGCCCACGGGAACGCGTAGCCGTCGAGGTCGACGCCGTAGCGCGCGGTCAGCGGCACGCCGTGGCCCTGCCACCACGGCTCGTCAGTCGCGTAGCGCGCCAGCGTCGCGTCGAGGTCCTCGGCCAGCATCGCCGGCGTCACCAGCTCGGCGGGGCCGGCGGCCAGCGTCGCCGCCAGCGCGGGCGTCCGGGCCAGCACCGCCGCGATCGCGGTCGCCGGCAGCTCGGCCGCCGGGGCCCACGCGGCGAGCAGCCCGCGCTGTTGACCGGCCACCACCCGCGGGCCGTCGGCGTGGGCCGCGACGTGCTCGGCGACGAACGTCGGCGTCGGCACGCGATCGTCATCGGTCTGGATCAGGATGTCGCCCTTGGCCGCGCGCATCGCCGCGGTGCGGGCGGCGGCGATGCCCCGCGGCGCCCGCCGCAGGTAGCGCAGGTCGAGGCGATCGCGGTACGCGCGCGCGACGTCGGGCGTGGCGTCCTCGCTGCCGTCGTCGACCACCACCACCTCGAAGGCCGGGCCGCGCTGGCCGGTCAGGGCCGCGAGCGTGCGCTCGAGCACACGGGCGCGGTTGCGGGTCGGGATGACCAGGCTGGCCAGCATCGCCTGAGCGTACGCGCGGCGGCGGCCCGCGTGGTAGCGTGTGGCGTCATGAGCCGGACGCCTGTCTTGACCGCGATGCTGTGGACCTCGGTGGGCACCGCCGCGCTCGGGTGCGGCGAGGTGACGACGCCGATCGTCGACGCCGCCGCATTCGACGCCCGGCCGGTCGACGCCGAGACCGTCGACGGGCCGCCGCCGGCGCTGAGCTACGCGGCCAGCCTGCAGATGCGGGCCGAGTGCGGCGGCGTCACCGAGGCGGCGACCCTGACCATCGAGAACGTCGCCGGCCAGGCGGTGACGATCACCAGCTTCGACACCACCGGCGGCTTTTTCATCAAGACCGCGACGCCGATCGCGATCGCGGTCGGGCAGCAGCTGCAGCTGGTGGTGACCCCGCCGGCCGCGGTCATCGGCACCGATCGCGGCGGCGCCGAGGTCACCGGCACGCTGACGATCACCGCCGACCTCGGCGGCGCGCTCGCGCCGGTCGCCCTGTCGAGCACGATCGTCGGCGCCAACCTCGAGCTGGTCGACGCCGCCAGCCAGCCGATCGCGGCGATCGCCCTCGACAGCCTCGACGCGAGCTGTCCGGCGTCGCAGACGGTCTTCGTCCGCAACCAGGGCAACGCCGACGTCGACCTGTTCGTCAGCGGCGGCTCGAGCTTCACGCTCGGCGGCTTCAGCCCGTCGTCGACGGTGCCGGCCGGCGGCGCGGTCAGCCACGACGTCTTCGTCCAGACCTTCGGCGGCTGCGCCGGCAGCGAGACGTTCACCTACCAGGCCACCGGGCTGGTGTGCACCGACCCGCCGGCGCTGCAGGCCAGCTTCAACATCGCCGGCACCTCGGTCTGCTTCTGCAGCTGATGACCGCGCCGCGCGTCGTCATCCTCTGCCCGTTCCTGACCCACGTCGAGCCGGCGTGCGAGCGCGGGCTGCGCGAGGCCGAGGGCGCCGGCTTCGAGGTCCGGCGGTTCGCCGCCACCGCCGCGGTCGATCGCACCCGCGGCGACGCCGCCCACGCCGCGCTGCAGGGCGGCGCCGACGCGATCCTGTGGATCGACTCCGACGTCGCGTTCACCGTCGCCGAGGTCCGCGCGTTGTGCGCTCACCGGCTGCCGGTGGTGGCCGGCCTCTACCCCAAGAAGGGCGTGCGCGACTTCGCGGTGCACCTCGAGCGCGGCACCACCGAGCTCGGCGTCGGCGACGCCGGCGGGCTGTACGACGTGCGCTACGTCGGCGCCGGCTTCCTCTACACCGAGCGGGTGGTGTTCGACGACGTCCGCCGCCACTTCGGCCTGCCGGTCTGCAACACCCGGTTCGGCGCGCCGACCGTGCCGTACTTCTTGCCGATGGTGGTCGCCGATCCCGAGGGCCCGCCGGGGGCGTACTGGTACCTCGGCGAGGACTACGCGTTCTGCGAGCGGGCCCGCCAGGCCGGCCACAAGATCGTCGTCGACACGACGCTGCGGCTAGGCCACGTCGGCAGCTACACCTACGGCTGGGAGGACGCGGGCCAGGCGGTGCCGCGGGTCACCGGCGCGCGCTTCCGCTACGGTCCGAGCGGCGTCGTCGACGGCGAGTGACGGGCTTGTCCGCCACCCCGGACGCCGCGTAGCATCGCCGGCGGCGCGCTCCGCGCCGGCAGCCAAGGGGGAACTCCGATGGACGACTACGAGGACTACGGCGGCGGACCGTCGCCGCTGCGCATGTTCGGCCTGTTCAGCATGCTCGCGCCGGTGGTCGGCATGCTGCTGGCCGCGTCGCTGTGGGGCGTCGCGATCCTGTACGTCATCGCGCGCTGGCGCCACCACCGCGCGGGCGTCGTCGATGGCCAGCTCGGGCTCAAGTTCGTGCTCCACCTGTTCCGGCTGCACGGCTACCAGCTCTTGCTGCTGGGCGGGTTCATGCTGCTGTACTCGATCCTGGCCAAGGGCAACTCGGAGATGCGGTCGCCGATCTGGCGCGCGGCGATGGGCTTCCTGACCGCCGGCGGCGTGGTCTTCGGCGCGCACACCGTGCTGCTGACGAAGACCAACCAGGCCGAGCAGCCGTTGATCGGGCGGATGTACAGCGGCCTGTCGCTGCTGCTCACCGGCCTCATCGCGATGACCGGCCTGGTGCTCGGCACCCAGGCGCTGTTCGCCAAGGGCGACATGGGCAACGAGGGCCGCGGCTTCTGGTCGCTGGTGTTCGTCTATGGCGCCGCGTGGGTGGTGCAGGGCGCGGTGTTCGCCCGGGCCCAGCTCACCGGCCCCAGCCCCGACGGCCCGGGCACGCCGGGCGCGTCAGCGCCGCCGCCGCCGCCGATGCCCGAGCCGATGCGCCAGCCGCTGGCCTGAGGCGCGCGCTCAGCGCAACAGCGCGGCGATCGCCGCGGCCAGCGGGCCCGCGATCGGCCGCCGCTCGATCAGCGCGACCAGCTCGGCGGCGCGCCGCGGCCGCTCGGCGTCGCTCACCGGCGCCAGCCGCGGCCCGTCGAGCTCCGGCGCCACCAGCCGCACCACCAGGTCGAGCGCCGCGCGGCGCAGGTCGCCGGTCAGGAGCGGCAGCGCCGCCGCCAGCGCGTTGACCGCGCGCTTGCCGTCGCGCGGCGTCTCGAGCAGCGCCAGCGCGAGGCCGTCGGCGCGGTCGGGATCGAACAGCGGCAGCACCGGATCGATGTCCTTGCCCAGGCGCGCCGCCGCGCGGGCCAGGCCGCCCGCCACCAGCCGCGCCAGCAGCGTGCGATCGGCCGGCGGGATCGCCAGCTCGACGGTGACCAGCCGGGCCACCGCGCCGTGATCGACGCCGGCCTGGCCGGCCAGCGCGCGGCGATCGTAGGCCAGCACGATGCACACGTACGGCAGCTGCGCGTACATCCGCAGCGCGACCAGCGTCGTGGCCAGCTCGCGATCGGCGAGGCGATCGACGTGGTCGAGCGCGATCACCAGCCGCTTGCCGACCTGCTGCGCGTTCTCGGCCAGCTCGGCGGCGACGCTGTCGCTCGAGCGCTTGACCGCGCCGGCGACGTCGACCTTGACCCCGACCAGCCGCACCACCGTCGACACCACCTCGCCGTAGCGGGCCAGCGCGTCGCGGGCCGCGTCGGAGGTCTCGACCACGCCGGCGGCCTCGAAGTAGTCGGCGAGGTGCGCGTGCAGCGCGCCCAAGAGCGACTCGGCGCTCGGGTGCGCGGCGGCGTCGACCGCCACCACCGCGGCGTCGCCGCGCTCGCTGACCTGGGCGTGGACCAGCCGCAGGAGGCTGGTCTTGCCGCTGCCGGCGGCGCCGACCACCCCGACCACCCGCGGCATCGCCGCCGGCTCCGCGCAGGCCAGCTCGACGACGCGCTCGGCCAGCGGTCCGCGGCCCAGCAGGTCGTCGGCCGCGCGGCTGATGGGCACGTCGGGCAGGAGCTCGATCCCCGGGTCGATCGCCATGGCCGGACGATACCCCGCTACAATCGGCCGGTGACCCGCGCGCTCGTCCTGGTCGACCTGCAGTACGACTTCTGCCCTGGCGGCGCCCTGGCGGTGGCCGACGGCGACGCCACCGTCGCGGTCGCCACCCGGCTGATGCCGCGCTACCCGCTGGTGGTCGCGACCCAGGATCGCCACCCCGCCGACCACGGCAGCTTCGCTGCCAACCACCCCGGCCGCGCGCCGTACGAGGTGATCGACCTGCACGGCCTGGCCCAGGTGCTGTGGCCGGTGCACTGCGTGGTCGACACCCGCGGCGCCGCGCTCCACGACGACCTCGATCGCGCGCGCATCGCCGCGGTGTTCCCCAAGGGCACCGACCCCGCCGTCGACAGCTACAGCGGCTTCTGGGACAACGGCCGGCGCAAGGCTACCGGGCTCGGCGACTGGCTGCGCGCGCAGGGCGTCACCGAGGTCCACGTGCTGGGCCTGGCCACCGACTACTGCGTGCGCGCCACCGCGATCGACGCCGTCACCGACGGCTTCGCCTGCACGCTGATCGCCGACGGCTGCCGCGCCGTCGAGCTGGCGCCCGGCGACGGCGCGCGCGCGATCGAGGCGATGCGCGCCGCCGGCGTGACGATCGCGACCAGCGAGCAGATCGTCGGTTAACGCTCCCGCCGCGCGCGCGTCCTGGGGGCATGACCTCCGGCGTGGGAACATGGCGTGTCGGCCCTTGAGCCGGCGGCGCCGCCGTCGCATCGTCGTGAGGTGGCCGCCTCCGTCGTCGACGCGACGATCGCCGAGCTGGTGGTGGCGGCCCAGGCCGGCAACCACGCCGCGTTCACGACGTTGTACGCGCGCTTCCACCGCGCGGTGCACGCGGTGGCGCTGGCCCGGGTCGGCGCGGCCGACGCGGCCGACGTCGTCCAGGACGTGTTCGCGCGGGCGTGGACCCGGCTGGGCAGCGTGCGCGAGCCGGCCGCGTTCGCCGGGTGGCTCATGACGATGGCCCGCCACCGCGCGATCGATCGCGCGCGCGCCCGCGGCGGCGGCGACGCGCCCGCGCAGGAGGTCGCGGTGGCGCCGGCGCCGACCGCCGAGGCCGCCGCGGCGCTGCGCGCGATCCGCGCGCTGCCCGAGGCCTACCGCGAGACCTTGCTGATGCGGCTGGTCGAGGGCCTGAGCGGCCCCGAGATCGCCGAGCGCACCGGCCTGACACCCGAGTCGGTCCGGGTAAACTTGCACCGCGGCATGAAGCTCCTGCGCGACCGGCTCGCCCCCCCGGCGACCAAGGGAGGGACGCCATGAGCGGCGACTACCTGTGGGATCGCTCCGGCGCGGACCCCGAGGTCGCGCGGCTCGAGGGCCTGCTCGGCGGCCTGGCCCACGACGCGCCGCTGGCGCCGCTGCCGCCGCGGCGCGATCGCCGGCGCGCGCTGATCGTCGGCGCGGGCGTGGTGGTGGTCGCGGCCGCGGTGGCGATCGCGGTCTGGGCGACGCGCGGGCCGCGCGCGCCGGCGCCCGACGGCTGCGGCGCCGGCGCCGCCGGCTTCGCGTTCACGTCGCGCGGCGGCCCGGCGCGCTGCGGCGGCGTCGCCACCGCCGGCGGCGTGCTGCCGGTCGGCGTCGCGCTCGAGACTCCGCCCGACGTCACCGCCGAGGTCACCGTCGCCGACATCGGCGCGCTGACCCTGGCCGGCGGCTCCGAGCTCACCCTGGCCGCCACCGGCGCCGATCAGCATCGCCTGCGCCTGGCCCACGGGCGGCTGTCGGCGCGCGTCACCGCGCCGCCGCGGCTGTTCGTCGTCGACACGCCCGCCGCGACTGCGATCGATCTGGGCTGCGCCTACGATCTGGCGGTGCTGACCGACGGTCGTACCCAGCTCACCGTCACCAGCGGCGTCGTCGAGCTGGCCGCCGGCGCGCGGCTGGCCCACGTCACCCGCGGCCACACCGTCACCACCGTCGCCGGCCGCGGCCCCGGCACGCCGGTCGCGGTCGGCGCCAGCCCGGCCTTCGCGGCGCTGGTCGCGCGCGTGGACGGCGGCGACGCGTCGGCGCTGGCGCCGCTGGTGGCCGCCGCCGGGGCCGGCGACACGCTGACCCTGTGGAACCTGCTCGCCAACGGCGCCGCCGCCGAGCGCCCGGCCATCCTGGCCCGCCTCGACGCGCTGTTCCCGCGCCCCGAGTGGCTGCTCGCCGACGACCTGGTGGCCGGCAAGCCCGATGCGATCGCCGGCCTGCGCGACGTGCTCACCAGCGGCGTGTGGCTGGCCCCCGACGCGCCGCCGTCGCCGCCGTCGCCCGACGCCAACCCCGGCGTCTGGCGCTAGCGCCAACGCCGCCGGCGGGCTTCCACGTGGGAGATGGCCCGGCGGGCTCCCACGTGGGGAGATGGCCCGGCGGGCTTCCACGTGGGAGATGGCCCGGCGGGCTTCCACGTGGGAGATGGCGGCGGGCTTCCACGTGGGAGATGGCCCGGCGGGCTTCCACGTGGGAGATGGCGGCGGGCTTCCACGTGGGAGATGGCCCGGCGGGCTTCCACGTGGGAGATGGCCCGGCCGGCGGGCTTCCACGTGGGAGATGGCCCGGCGGGCTTCCGCGTGGGGAGATGGCCCGGCGGGCTTCCACGTGGGAGATGGCCCGGCGGGAAGCGGGTGCGCCGCCTCCCGCGGGCGAACGCCGCCCCCCGAAAACGCCGACGCCCCGCATCGCTGCGGGGCGTCTCGTCGGTCGCGTGCGCAGGTTCAGTCCGCGCGGCAGTGATCGAACGAGAACGACTGGCAGGTGCAGCCGGTGTCGCCCATCGTGCAGGCGCTACCGTCGGGGCGGGTGCAGTTCTGGCCGCTGTACACCGCGGTGCAGTCGTTGCGGCCCAGGCAGATGTTCTCGGTGTTCAGCACCTCGCAGGTCGGCGCCGACGTGCAGGTCTCGTAGGCGGCGCAGGTGCCGGTCCAGCAGCCGTCGAGGATCAGCGGCACCTGGCCCGCGGGGCAGGTCGGCGCGCCGAACGCGCAGGTGATGGTGCCCGCGCAGCTCGGGGCCGGCGGCGGGGGGGGCGGGGGCGGGGCGCCGGGGACGCAGGTCGAGCGGTCGGTGTCGCAGTGCTGATCGGCCGGGCAGTCGGCGTTGCTGGTGCAGACCGCGGTCTCCTCGCACGTGCCGCTCGGGCCGCAGTAGCAGCCGGCGGCGCACTCGGTGTCGCTGGTGCAGGTGGGGCCGTTGGGCAGGCAGACGCCGTCGTTCGCGCACGACATGCCGATCGGGCAGCCGGTCTCGAAGCAGGTCTGGCCGCAGCTGCGCGTCTCGGTGCCGGCCGGCACGCACGAGTTCGAGCAGTCGCAGGTCATGCCGGCGCCGCAGTCGGCGTCGGTCGAGCAGAAGCCGGCCTCGGCGCAGGTGCCGGTGGTCTCGTCGCAGTAGCAGCCCGACGCGCACTGCTGGTCGGTGCTGCAGTAGTAGCCGTCACCGCCACCGGGGACGCACACCGGGTTGCCCCAGTCGTCGTAGCTCTCGTAGGTGCCCGGAGGGCACATGTCGCCGTGGTGCTCCTCGCCGAAGTACAGCATGCACCCCGACAGGGTGCTGGCCATCGCGAGGCCGAGACAGGCAAGGAGGGCTTTCTTCATGGCGACGTTCTCCGGATTCGGTGAGCAGTGGGGGAGCAGCGGGGTGACGACGTGTCCCTGACAAAGCACTCGGCGTGCCACCTTGGCAGCGGGATCGAACCGTGCGGAATCGTGACGTTCTCTGGTGAATCAACCGGCAGGATCCTGCCGGTCCCGCCCGATCCGCGACAAAAACGTCCGGGATTTCATGGGGCAAGCCGATCGGGCAGGGTGTCAGGACCGTGACGCTCCCAGACGCGCCAACCTTGCGTTGGATCTGCGTCAACGAACGTCCACGGTCGACTGTAGCAATCCGTTCACACCTCGGTGGGAGGGAACGCCACGGCTGGGGCCCCGGGCACGGCGCGCCGATCACACCGCCTACGCCGGTTCGTCGACGGCCAGGATGGTCTCGCGCAGGCTCGACCGCGCCGCGAACCCGAGGTCCTTGGCGGCCCGGCTGCCGTCGACCATGCAGATGTACCGGATGAAGTCGAACTCGGCGACCGGGTAGCTCGACACCCCGGCGCGGAACGCCAGCGACCACAGCGGCTTCGCCAGCGGGTGCGGGATGGGCAGCGTGCGCCGGCCCAGCTCCCGCAGCACCACCGACAGGGGCACCTGGCCGGGCCCGACGACGTTGTAGATCCCTCGGACGCCCGGCGCGAGCGCCGCGCTCACCGCCCGCGCCACGTCGCGCTCGTGGATGACCTGCACCATCGGATCGAACCCGAGCAAGGTCGGCACCGGATCGAGCCGCAGGTAGTTCGACGGCGCGTTGTGGACGCTGCCGAGGATGTGCACCGGCCGCAAGACGACGGTCTCGATCTCGCGCGCCTTCCACAGGAAGGTCGACGCCAGGTGATCGATCTCGACGAGGTCGCGCATCTGCGGGAAGCGCTGCGCCGCGAGCAGCGGCGCGTCCTCGCTGAGGAACTGCGGGTTGTCGGGGCGCGGCCCGTAGACGTCCGCCGACGACAGCACCACCACCTTGGGCACCCGGTAGGTCTGGCAGTACTCGAGCAGCTTCATCGTGCCGGCGACGTTCCACGAGTAGACGTCGGCGGCGGTGGCGCGCGGATCGTGCATCAGCCCCATGTGCACCAGCGCGGCGACGTCGCCGGCGCGGAACACGTCGCGGGCCTTCTTGCTGCGCACGTCGACCTGGTGGTGGACGACGTCCTTGGGCCGGCCGACGAACTCGCGGCGATCGAGCCCCTCGAGCACGAACTGCGGATCGTGGTGCAGCGCGCGCGCGACGACGCGGCCCAGCCGGCCGGCGATGCCGGTGATCACCACCTTCTTGGGCGCGGCGCCGGTCATGGGCGGGCCCCGCGCGGGCGACCGGCCCGCGATGGGTTGCTACCAGAAGACATGCTTGCGCTCCCGCAGCCCGACGTGGATCAGCGACTCGATGCGGCGCTTCACGGCGGTGACCTTCTCGGTGATCGCCTCGTCGTCCTCGTCGGGATCGCCGGTGAACACCATCGGCTCGCCGAAGTGCAGCCGGTACTTCACCGGCAGCGGCACGACGCCGACGAACGGCGGGTACGGCACGACCGGGAACGACGGCGTGCCCAGCAGCTTGGCCACCATCCGCAGGTTCACCGCCGGGGCCTGCTCCTCGGCGCCGATCACCGCGACCGGCACGATCGGCGTGTTGGTGGCCAGCGCCAGCCGCATGAAGCCCAGCCCGAACGGCGCCAGCTGGTAGCGCTTGGAGAACGGCTTGGAGATGCCGCGCGCGCCCTCGGGGAACACCAGGATCGCCTCGTCGTCCTCGAGCAGTCGCCGGCAGTTCTCGGGCGTGCCGATGATCTGGCCCCAGCGCGCCATCAGGTAGCTGGCGAACGGCACCGTCGGCACGAAGTGCTCGACCATCGAGCGCAACAGGCGCGGCTGGGCGGCGTCGAGCATGCACGCCGCGCTGAGGACCATGCCGTCGTAGGGCAGCTGCCCCGAGTGGTTCGAGACGATCAGCACGCGGCCGGTTGCCGGCACGTGCTCGAGGCCCTTGGCCTCGGCGCGGAAGTAGTGGCGGTACAGCCAGCCGGCGACGCGCACCGCCGTCCGCACCTGATCGCGGCCCATGCCGAACGCGTCGAAGCCGTACTCGTTGTCGCGCACCGCCAGCGCCCGCGTGCGCTCGGCGACCGGATCGGGGCGCGGGCGCGTGGCGTCGGCGATGCGACGGCGGATCCAGTCGGCGACGGCCATGCGCCCGCAGCTTCCCTGGCGCCGCCGCCGCTGTCAAACCCGCGGGCCCGCGTGCTACCGTCGGGGCCGATGAGCGAGGACTTCGTCGACGTCCACTGGCGTGGCCTCGAGGTGGCGCGCAAGGCGCGGCTCAAGCCCGACGGCACCGGCGTCGGCCACCTCGAGCACGGCACCCCGATGCCGATCGGCACCGCGCTGACCCTGCGCACCGCCGACGGCGTCGAGCTGGCCGCGGTGGTGGCCGGCGTGCGCGAGCAGATCGGCGGCCGCAGCGAGCCGCCCGGGATGGATCTCGCGCTGACCGCGACCGGCGCCGGCGCGGCGTGGTGGCAGGGCCGCGTCGAGGCCGCCGCCGCCGCGGCCGCCCGGGCCGCCGCCGAGGCGCCGGTGGCGCCGGCCCGCACGCGCACCGGCACCGCCCCGCCGGCGGCCGCGGTCGTCGCCGCGCCGCCAGTCGCCGCCGCCGAGCCAGCCGCCGCGCCGGCGGTCGTGCAGGTCGCCGCCGCGCCGGGCGTCCCGCCGACCCGCGCCACCGCGACCACGCTCGAGATGCCGGTGCTGGTGACCACCGCCGGCGCCCCGCCGCTGCCGGCCGCCGAGGCGGTGGCCGAGGACGGCGCCGGCAGGACGCTGGTGATGACCGCCGTGGCGGCGCCCGACGAGCCGACCGACGGCGGCGGCCAGCCCGTGGTCGATCTCGGCCCGCCAGCCGCCGAGGCGGTGCCCGAGGAGCTGGTCGACGACGGCCGCCGCACCACCGTGATGGCCGCGGTCGACATCGACGCGATCGTCGCGGCCAGCGCCGACGCCGCGCCGTCCGACGGCGGTGACGACGAGGCGCCCGCCAGCGGCGGCGCCGGCGACAAGAAGAAGCCGGCGCGCGGCAAGCGCAAGCGCGGCCGCTGATGCGCGGCGTGCGGCCGGCGTCGATCGACTGGATCGTGCCGCCGGCGGTGCGGGCCGGCGACGTCGTCGGCGTGTGCGCGCCGGCCGGCCCGATCCGACCCGCGCGCTTCGACCGCGGGCTGGCGCTCCTGGCCCCGCACCTGCGGCTGACGATGGGCGACGACGTGCGCGCCGAGCGCGGCTACCTGGCCGGCGACGATCGCCGCCGCGCCGACGAGCTGACCCGGCTGCTCCGCGATCCCGACGTGCGGGCGATCCTGGTCGCGCGCGGCGGCTACGGCATCACCCGCATCCTGGGCGACGTCGATCCGGCGTGGCTGCGCGCCGATCCCAAGCCGATCGTCGCGTTCTCCGACGGCACGGCGCTGCTGGCCTGGGCCGCGCTCGCCGGGGTGCGCGCCATCCACGGCCCGGTGGTCAGCCAGCTCGGCGACCTGCCCGACGACGACGTGCGGGCGGTGGTGCGCGCGCTGACCGACCCGCGGCCGGCCGGCACCGTCGCGCAGCTGGCGCCGCTGGTCGACGCCGCGCCGGTCGCCGGTGCGCTGGTGCCGGCCAACCTCAAGATGCTGGTGCACCAGATCGCCACGCCGTGGCAGATCGATCCCGCCGACGCGGTGCTGCTGCTCGAGGAGATCGGCGAGAAGCCGTACGTGCTCGATCGCGACCTCACGCAGCTGGCGCTGGCCGGCCTGCTGACGCCGCGCGCGGTGGTGCTGGGCGATCTGATCCGCTGCACCGAGCCGGCCTACGCGCCGGGCATGGTCGACGATCAAGGGCCGGCGCGGGCGGTGGTGGCCGAGCGGCTGGCCGCCTACCGGGTGCCGGCGTGGTGGGGGGCGCCGGTCGGCCACGGCGCGCGCAACCTGGCGTTGCCGATGGGCGCGCGGGTCGAGATCGACGCCGACGGCCGGCTCGCGGTGCTCGACGCCGCGGTGCGCTGAACCCGGCGGCGACACCGGGCGACGCGAAAGTTTGGATCGGCTGCGGCGTTGGTGCGTACGAAGCCACCAACCGCCGCCACCGGGAGCCCACCGCATGTCCGCTCGTCGCCTCGCCCTCCTCGCCGTCCTCGCGACCACCGCCGTCGCGCCGCGGCTCGCCGCCGCCGAATGCTACGACGAGACCTGCCGCGAGGCGCGCGATCGCGAGTGGTCGCGGCCGCGGTTCGAGGGCGGCTTCGGCTTGCTCGCCGGCAGCTACACGGTGTCGTCGGTCCACGGCGGCGGCGTCGGTCTCCACGTCGACGGCGGCGTGCGCATGGGCCGCATCGCGTTCCTCGGCGAGTACGACTTCCTGTCGGTCGGCCAGGACGCCTACACCTACGACAACCCGATCCGCGGCGTGCTCCACCGCGTCGGCGCCAACGCGCGCTACTCGATCGCGGCGTTCGGCGGCCGCGCGGTGCCGATCCGCGGCGACATCTGGCTCGAGGGCGGCGTCGGCAGCCAGCTCGTGCAGTGGAACGGCGGCGGCGAGCTGTCGCGCCGCGATCTGGCGTTCGGCGTCGGCGGCCAGATGACCGTGCGCATCGCCGGCGGCAAGCGCCCCAACTACCTCGGCTTCTACTACGCGTTCCGCGGCCTGCTCGCGCGCGATCCGTTCCCGAACAAGGACATGCCGACCTGCGCCGGGCCCTGCGATACGCCCACCGGCCCGTCGGCCTGGGACACCGGCGCGTTCTTCAACTTCGGCGTCGTGTTCTCGCGTTGAGGCGAAGCCGGAGGCGGTGACGGATCGGGATCGGGATCCGGATCGGGATCCGGATCGGGATCCGGATCGGGATCCGGATCGGGGATCGGGATCGGGATCGGGATCGGGATCGGGATCGGGATCGGGATCCGGCTCCGCGCATCTCGCGCTCGCCTCCCTGGCCCGACATCGCGGACACCCTCGGTGTCGCGCCCATGTCGGACTCCCGTCCGGCTGTCGGCGCGCCGTCCGACAGGCTCGTCAACCCTGACGGCGCCGCGTCAGCGCGGGCCGGTCGGGGGAAAAAAAAAGCGCTGCACCGGGGGGACGGTGCAGCGCAGCGCAGATCACGACACGCTACTGGTTGCCTCAGGTGGGAGGGGGATGCCGACAGGGATGAGGGGAGGGACCAAGCCGGCGCCACCGAGTCGAAATTTTCGCGTGTCGTGTCGCGCGTGTTGAAGTGAGGTTCCTCGTGGTGAGGGTTCGTGGCAGTAACCGGAGCAGGGCGGCGAGAATTTCAGCTCATCGTCCGCTTCGTGCTTCCCATCTAGAGCAACTGCTGTTCCAACTCCAAAGCCGTCGGTCGCCGACCAGGCTTCGCGCCCTTAGCGCCGGTTCTGTGTCACACCGTCACCATCTGGTGACGAAGTGGCTAGGGGAGGCGCCACACCCCTGATGACTTGGCACCGCAGGGAAGTGGCAACTCGACTCGCCACTGATCGACTTTCACCGGCCGGAGTTACCGCCGAGCTGTACTCCCGACCGCGCCGGTCGTGCTACTCAGCCGCCGTGCGCGCCCTCGGACTCGATGTCGGCTCCAAGACGATCGGCGTGGCGATCTCGGACGAGCTGGGCCTGGCCGCACACCCCGACCACGTGATCGCGCGCAAGGGCACGGCGGCCGACGTCCGCGCCATCGTGGCGCTGTGCCAAGCGCGCGCGGTCGAGGCGGTCGTGGTCGGCATGCCGTTCGAGCTGTCGGGGGCGGTCGGCCTGCGCGGGCGCCGGGTGCAGGTGCTGATCGACGCGCTGCGCGCCGCGCTGCCGCCCGCGCTGCCGATCCACGAGGTCGACGAGCGCTTCACCACCGCGCTGGCCGAGCGGGTGCTCCTGGCCGGCGACGTCTCGCGCGCGCGCCGCAAGGACGTCATCGACAAGCAGGCCGCCGCGGTCATCCTGCAGGGCTGGCTCGATGGCCAGCGCCGCCGCGAATAACCCACCGGCGCCACGCCGTTGGTCGATGTAGAGTCCGCCCCGATGGCCCGTAAGCCGTTCCGCATCGCCCTCATCGTGGTCGCGTCCACGGTGGCCCTGGCCCTCGCCATCGCCGGGTTCTTCGCGTACCGCGTCTACCACTATCCGGACACCCGCCACGGCGGCCGCGGCGACGACGTCGCGATCACGATCAAGCGCGGCATGACGTTCCCGCAGATCACCAAGCTGCTCGCGGCCAACCACGTCATCGATCACCCGCTGTACTTCCGCATCTACGGCATGCGCCGGGGCGCCACCACCGCGGTCAAGCCCGGCGACTACGTGCTGCGCGACAACCTCACGCCGCGCGAGGTGCTCGACGCGCTGGTCGCCGGCGTCCGCGAGCGCTCGGTGGCGGTGACGCTGCCCGAGGGCAAGCACATGCTGGAGTTCTTCCAGCTGCTCGAGGAGGCCGGGGTCGCGAAGGCCGCCGAGCTGGAGGTGCTGGCGCGCGACCCCAAGTTCCTCACCGCCCACGCCATCGCCGGCGACACCGTCGACGGCTACCTGTTCCCCGACACGTACCAGTTCGTCGTCCCGACCCCGCCGGCCAAGGTGCTCGAGCGGCTGATCAACGCCCACCGCAAGGCGTGGAACGCCGCGGCCCGCGAGCACGGCAAGGCGCTGGCGCGGCTCAAGGATCGGCTCAAGTGGAGCGACCGCGACGTGTTGATCCTGGCGTCGATCGTCGAGAAGGAGGCGGTCGAGGCCGTCGAGCGGCCGCGCATCGCGCAGGTGTTCATCAACCGCCTGACCTCGCCCAGCTTCAAGCCCAAGAAGCTCGAGACCGATCCGACGATCCGCTACGGCTGCCTGGTGCCCGTGAGCAAGAGCCAGGCGTGCAAGGACTGGCTGGCGATGTGCCCGCCCGACAAGCCCGGCTGCGAGCGCCTGCACCGGGCCCAGCTCGTCGACGCCGACAACCCGTACAACAGCTACCAGCACGAGGGCCTGCCGCCGGGCCCGATCTGCAACCCCGGCAAGTCGTCGATCGCCGCCGCGTTCGATCCCGACGGCTCCGACTACTTCTTCTTCGTCGCCAAGGACGCCCGCCACCACGCCTTCTCCAAGACCGTCGCCGAGCACGAGCGCGCGGTCGAGCAGTACAAGCAGTGGCGCGCCAGCGGCGATCCGTGAGCTGAGAACCTGGGAGGCCGTGTCGCCACGCCCTCTCGCGTCGGGGCATGCCGGGTCCCCCTTCCTGGACCTGATCACTCATCACGTCTCCGCGGCGGCGACCGTGGTGGACGGGGCGGCCTGCCCGCGGCGACCGCGATGCCTCAGGTCAGCGATCCCGGGCGCTCCCACAGGCTGGGTGCCGGGCCGCCGCGCTTCCAGCCCCCTGCATGAGCCAGGTCTGCGGCGCCGCCGTAGGCATCGGCTCGAAGTCCGTGGGCCACGCGAACGGCACGCCCTCGCGCTCGGCCCAGCCGGCGAAGGCGACGCCGCTGGCGTAGCGATCGAGCGGCGCGGCGCTGCCCGAGGCCGGCGTGATCTTCGCGGTGGCGGCGCCAGTTGTTGAGCACGTAGGCCAGCGCGTGGCGGGCCTCGCGAGGCTTCGCGAGGGTCGTCCCGCGCGCGGCCGCTACGGCGTCGGCGCCAGGTCGGCCCACAGCACGGCGAGGTCGAGCTCGATCGCGTCGAACGGCTCGGCCCGCACGCGATCGTCGTCCTTGTGGACGCCGACGGTCAGCCACTGCGTCCCCTGGCGTCGCAGCACCTCGAGCGTGCGCGCGCGCGGGTTGATGAGCCAGGCGTGGCCGACGCCGGCCGCGGCGTAGATCGCCAGCTTTTCGGCGCGGTCGGACTTCTCGGTCGACGGCGACAGCACCTCGCACAGCCAGTCGGGCGCCAGCTCGAAGTACGGCGCCGCGGTGACCGCGGGCAGCCGCTCGCGCCGCCAGCCCGCGAGGTCCGGCACCACGATCTCCGCCCCGAGGTGGAGTTCGGGCTCGTACAGCAGGATCCATCCGCCAGGGCCGCCGCGCCCGCGGTGGAACGGCGGCCCGAGCTCGAGCCCGAGTACCGACGCCACCAGCGCGTGCGGCCCCGCCGGGCGTGGCGACAGCCGCAGCTCGCCGGCGATGACCTCGGCGACGAGGTGGCGCGGCGCCGCCAGCACGTCGGCGTAGGTAGCGCAGCGGCGGACCGGAGCGACCATGGTCCGACTATAGCCCGGCGGCGGGCGCGCGCCGCGACGATCCGCGCGGCCGCTACGGCGTCGGCGGATCGCAGCTGACCTTCGCGGTCACGGTGAGCTGGCGATCGGGCTTGCTCGGCCACTGCAAGACGACGGTCGTCGTCGCCGCCGAGCCGTCGTGCTCGATGAACAGCTTGTCGCCGTCGCCGATCGGATCGCGCTGGTTGTACGTGCCGACGCCGGGCCGGGTGTACTCGAGCAGCGGCCCGGTCTTCTTGTAGTGCTCGTACTTGAACGTCGGGTCGACGTTGCCGGTGAGCGCGACGTCGCTCGAGATCGCGAAGCTCGAGCCGTCGGCCAGGCACGCGCGGTAGAGCGTGCCGTCGCCGACCGCGAATCGCTTGGTCGCGACCGTGTGCAGCGCGCCGCACACCGCCGGCCCCGCGGTCACCGCCTGGTCGACGCCGTCGCCGGTGATCGTGACCGTGGCCTTGCCCGGGCGCTGGTGCGGCGCCACCGGGATGCAGCTGGCGGCGGTGGCGCCCGCGGCCATGCCGGTGCCGGGATCGACCGCGGCCGCCGGCGGGGCCGGCGTCGGCGCGGCGCCGCGGCGGGGCTTGTCGTCGGACTTGCATGCCACCAGCGCCAGCGCGCAGGTCAGGCCGATCGCGGTGCGCATCGCCTGCGACGATACGTCGCCCGCGGCGGTGGTCACAAGGTCGGCCGCCGCTCGCCGATCGCGCGGCGCCCGGCCTGCCGCCGCCGGTCGCCGTGGTAGCCTCGGACCATGAGCTTGGTCGGCCAGATCGCGTCGTTGCAGAACTACGCCACCTACAAGGAGCTGGCGTGGGAGGGTTCGTTCGAGGACTACCTCGACCTGGTGCGCAAGCGCCCGCAGGTCACGCGCAACGCCTACCAGCGCCTCTACGACATGGTGCTGTCGCACGGCGTCGAGGAGTACATCGACAACAAGAAGAAGCTGGTGCGCTACCGCTTCTTCAAGGACGAGCAGCACGGCGGCAAGGACGCGATCTTCGGCCTCGACGTGCCGCTGATGCGCCTGATGAACGTGCTCAAGAGCGCGGCCCAGGGCTACGGCACCGAGCGCCGCATCATCCTGCTGCACGGCCCGGTCGGCTCGGCCAAGTCGACCATCGCCCGCCTGCTCAAGAAGGGCGTCGAGGAGTACTCGCGCACGCCCGAGGGCGCGCTCTACACGTACTACTGGAACCTCCCCGGTCCGCTGGCCGAGCTGGCCGGCGGCCAGGAGGTCTTCCACTGCCCGATGCACGACGAGCCGCTGCGGCTGATCCCGCACGAGTGGCGCGCCGAGACGATCAAGCGCCTCACGCTGGGCAGCTCCGATCACAAGGTGAAGATCGACGGCGAGGTGAACCCCGCCTGCCGGATGATCTTCAAGGAGCTGATGCGCCACCACCAGGGCGACTTCGAGAAGGTCATGGGCCACGTCCGGGTGCGCCGCCTGCTGCTGTCCGAGCAGGACCGCGTCGGCATCGGCACGTTCCAGCCCAAGGACGAGAAGAACCAGGACTCGACCGAGCTCACCGGCGACATCAACTACCGCAAGATCGCCGAGTTCGGCTCCGACTCGGACCCGCGCGCGTTCAACTTCGACGGCGAGTTCAACGTCGCCAACCGCGGCATCATCGAGTTCGTCGAGGTGCTGAAGCTCGACGTCGCGTTCCTCTACGACCTGCTCGGCGCCACCCAGGAGCACAAGATCAAGCCGAAGAAGTTCGCGCAGACCGACATCGACGAGGTCATCATCGGCCACACCAACGAGGCCGAGTACAAGAAGCTCCTCTCCAACGAGTTCATGGAGGCGCTGCGCGACCGCACGGTGAAGATCGACATCCCGTACATCACGCGGGTGTCCGAGGAGGTGAAGATCTACACCAAGGACTACACCTCGGATCGCGTCGGCAAGCACATCGCGCCGCACACGCTGTACGTGGCGTCGCTGTGGGCGGTCTTGACCCGCCTCGAGGATCCCAAGAAGGGCAACCTCAGCCCGCTGCAGAAGGCCAAGCTCTACGACGGCAAGACCTTGCCCGGCTTCACCCAGGACAACATCAAGGAGCTGCGCAAGGAGGCCGCGCGCGAGGGCATGGAGGGCATCTCGCCGCGCTACATCCAGGACAAGATCTCCAACGCGCTGGTCAGCGAGAAGGGTGAGGGCTCGGTCAACCCGTTCATGGTGCTCAACGAGCTCGAGAGCGGGCTGCGCCACCACTCGCTGATCTCCAGCGACGACGTGCGTAAGCGCTTCAGCGACCTGCTGCAGGTGGTCAAGCAGGAGTACGACGACATCGTCAAGAACGAGGTCCAGCGCGCGATCAGCGCCGACGAGGATCTGATCCAGAAGCTGTGCGCCAACTACATCGACAACATCAAGGCGTACACCCAGCGCGAGAAGGTCAAGAACCCGTACACCGGCCAGGACGAGGAGCCCGACGAGCGCCTGATGCGGTCGATCGAGGAGAAGATCGACATCCCCGACAGCCGCAAGGACGACTTCCGCCGCGAGATCATGAACTACATCGGCGCGCTCGCGGTCGAGGGCCGGACCTTCGACTACAAGACCAACGAGCGGCTGCACAAGGCGCTCGAGCTCAAGCTGTTCGAGGACCAGAAGGACTCGATCAAGCTGACCTCGCTGGTGTCGAGCGTCGTCGACCGCGAGACCCAGGCCAAGATCGACATCGTCAAGCAGCGCCTGATCAAGAACTTCGGCTACGACGAGGTGTCGGCCACCGACGTGCTCAACTACGTCGCGTCGATCTTCGCCCGCGGAGACGTCAAGAGCTGATGAGCGACCCGCGGGGGAAAGCACCGGTCGGCCAAGCCACGGCGGGCGCGGCGCGCGCGGCGGACGGGGGCCACCGGCGGGGGCGGGGGCGCGGGGCGAGGCCCGGCGGCGGCGGAGGTCGTCCTCTAGATGTCCCAGCGCATCGACCTCGATCACGGCCGCTTCCGCCAGATCATCCGCGGCAAGATCAAACAGAACCTGCGCAAGTACATCTCGCAGGGCGAGATGATCGCCAAGAAGGGCGGCGACAAGGTCTCGATCCCGCTGCCGCAGGTGGACCTGCCGCGCTTCAAGTGGGGCGACAAGCAGCAGGGCGGCGTCGGCCAGGGCGACGGCGACGTCGGCGACGCGATCGGCGGCCAGCCGGGGCAGGGGCCGCCGGGGCAGGGCCCGGCCGGCGATCGGCCCGGCGAGCACATGGCCGAGCTCGAGGTGTCCTTGGCCGAGCTGGCCGAGATCATGGGTGAGGAGCTGTCCTTGCCGCGGATCCAGCCCAAGGGCACCGAGAAGATCGTCAGCTGGAAGGACAAGTACACCGGCATCCGCACCACCGGGCCGGAGTCGCTGCGCCACTTCCGCCGCACCTACAAGCAGGCGCTGCGGCGGCAGATCGCCTACGGCACGTACAACCCCAAGGACCCGGTCATCATCCCGATCCGCGACGACCGCCGCTACCGCTCGTGGAAGAGCGAGCCGCTGCCGCAGTCCAACGCCGTCATCATCTACATGATGGACGTGTCGGGCTCGATGGGCGACGAGCAGAAGGAGATCGTCCGCATCGAGAGCTTCTGGATCGACACCTGGCTGCGCTCGCAGTACCACGGCATCGAGAGCCGCTACATCATCCACGACGCGATGGCCAAGGAGGTCGATCGCGACACGTTCTTCCGCACCCGCGAGTCGGGCGGCACGATGATCAGCTCGGCGTACAAGCTGTGCGCCAAGATCATCGAGGACGAGTACCCGCCCGAGCTGTGGAACATCTACCCGTTCCACTTCTCCGACGGCGACAACTGGTCGATCGACGACACCCACACCTGCGTCGAGCTGATGAAGTCCAAGATCCTGCCGGCGGTCAACCTGTTCGCCTACGGCCAGGTCGAGTCGCCCTACGGCTCGGGGCAGTTCATCAAGGACCTGACCGAGCACTTCGGCGACGACGAGCGCGTCGTCACCAGCGACATCAAGGGCAAGGACGCCATCATGGACTCGATCAAGGAGTTCCTGGGGAAGGGCAAGTAGCGTGGCCGGGCCCCGGCGCTTCCCCGACTACCTGCGCGAGATGCAGGAGACCATCGAAGGCCACGCCCGCGGGTTCGGCCTCGACTTCTTCCCGATCATCTACGAGGTCCTCGACTACAAGACCATGAACGAGGTCGCCGCGTACGGCGGCTTCCCGACCCGCTACCCGCACTGGCGGTTCGGCATGGACTACGAGCAGCTCGCCAAGGGCTACGAGTGGGGCCTGCAGAAGATCTACGAGATGGTGATCAACACCAACCCGGCGTACGCCTACCTGCTCGAGGGCAACTCGCTGGTCGACCAGAAGATCGTGATGGCGCACGTCTGCGCCCACGTCGACTTCTTCAAGCACAACTACTACTTCGGCAAGACCAACCGCAAGATGATCGACGGCATGGCCAACCACGCCGCGCTGGTGCGCCGGCACATGGAGCGCCACGGCCAGGACGTCGTCGAGGACTTCATCGACACCTGCCTGTCGCTCGAGAACCTGATCGATCCGATGTCGCCGTACATCCAGCGGCAGCGCGAGGCCAAGCCCGACGACGAGGCCGACGACGACGTGCCGCGGCTGCGCGCCAAGCAGTACATGGACAAGTTCATCAACCCGCCCGAGTACCTCGAGGCGCAGCGCAAGAAGAAGGAGGCGGAGCGCAAGAAGGCGGCGCGGCGCTTCCCCGAGGAGCCGCAGCGCGACGTGCTGGCGTTCTTGCTGGCCCACGCGCCGCTGCAGCCGTGGCAGCGCGACGTGCTCGAGGTGGTGCGCGACGAGGCCTACTACTTCGCGCCCCAGGCCATGACCAAGATCATGAACGAGGGCTGGGCCACCTACTGGCACTCGAAGATCATGACCGAGCGCGCGGCGACCACCGCCGAGATCATCGACTACGCCGACGCCTGCTCGGGCGTGCTGGCCACCGCGCCGGGGCGGCTCAACCCGTACAAGCTGGGCGTCGAGCTGTACCGCCACATCGAGCAGCGGTGGAACAAGGGCCAGTTCGGCAAGGAGTGGGACGAGTGCGACCGGCTCGACGTCAAGCGCGACTGGGATCGCCGCCTCGGCCTGGGCCAGCGCAAGATCTTCGAGGTCCGCCGGCTGCACAACGACATCACGTTCCTCGACGAGTTCTTCACCTTCGACTTCTGCGTCGAGCAGAAGTTCTACAGCGTCGGCTGGAACGACAAGGCGTCGACCTACGAGATCCAGTCGCGCGAGTTCGCCAAGGTCAAGGAGCAGCTCCTGCGCTCGCTCACCAACCGCGGCCAGCCGTTCATCTACGTCGAGGACGGCAACCACGACAACAAGGCCGAGCTGCTGCTCCGCCACCGCCACGACGGCGTCGACCTCGACCTCGGCCAGGCCAAGGACACCCTCAAGGCGCTGGCCAAGGTGTGGACCCGGCCGGTCAACCTGCTGACCAAGCTCGACGGCAAGGGCAAGCTGATCCGGTGTGACGGCGAGGCTTTGTCGGAGAAGGCGGCGGAGTACACGAGCTGACCATGCGCCTTCTGGCCTGGGCCAAGACCGACACCGGCAAGAAGCGGGACCACAACGAGGACAGCTTCCTGGTCGCCGAGGACATCGGCCTGTTCGCCGTGGCCGACGGCATGGGCGGCCACCAGGGCGGCGAGCACGCGTCGAAGCTGGCGCTGCAGGTGCTCTACCAGAAGGTGGCCGAGGCCCGCGGCGACCTGGTGGGCGCGGCCAAGGCCATCGAGCAGGCGCGGCGCGAGCAGGTCGTCGAGCGGCTGAGCGCCGCTGGCGACGGCGACACCTGGGGCGGCAACACGCCGACCAGCCCGCTGATCGACATGGTCGTGCCGCCCGCGGTGTCGGTGATCCGCGAGGCGGCGCGCAAGGCCAGCTGGGCGGTGTTCGACACCGCGCTGGGCAGCCCGCACCTGCGCGGCATGGGCACGACGCTCACGGCGATGCTGTTCGTCGACGATCGCATGCACCTGTGCCACGCCGGCGACTCGCGCTGCTACCTGCTGCGCGACGGCACCGTGCGGCAGCTGACCGACGACCACACCTGGATCGCCGAGCAGGTCAAGGCCGGCACGATGACCGAGGCCGAGGCCAAGCAGTCGCGCTACCGCCACGTCATCACGCGCTCGGTCGGCTTCGAGCGCGATGTCGAGACCGACACCCGCACGATCGCGGTCGAGGCCGGCGACTGCTACCTCTTGTGCTCCGACGGGTTGTCCAACCACCTCGGGGCCGGCGAGCTCGAGCGGATCCTCGGCGCGACCTGGTTCCGCCGGGCGCCGCAGCGGCTGGTCGACCTGGCCAACCAGCGCGGCGGCGACGACAACTGCACCGTGATCGTCGTGCTGGCCGCCAACGAGGCGCCGTGAGCCCGCGCGCGTGGGCGGCCATGGTGGTCGCGATGGCGGGGGCGGTGAGCGCGACGGCGGCGTGCGGCCGCGACGCCAAGCGCGAGGTCGCGCCCGAGCGGGTGGTGACCGCGCCGCCGCCGCTGGCAAACGACGCCGGGCCCGCGGCGCGCGCGGATCAGGCCGCGGCGAGCGCGCCCGTCGCGGCGGCGTGCGATCCGGCGCCCCAGCCGTGGCGGTTCCCGGCGGTGGCGCGGGTGATCGCGGTCGGTGACGTCCACGGCGATCTGGGCGCGGTGCGGCACGTGCTGCGCGCGGCCGGCGTCGTCGACGCGGCCGGGGCGTGGACCGGCGGCGCGACCTGGGTGGTGCAGGTCGGCGACGTGCTCGATCGCGGCGACGACGAGCAGGCGATCCTCGACTGGTTCGAGCGCCTCGAGCGCGACGCCGCCGCGGCCGGCGGGCGGTTCGTGTGGCTGCTCGGCAACCACGAGCTGATGAACGCCGCCGGCGATCTGCGCTACGTCACGCCGGGCGGGTTCAAGGACTTCGAGGACGTGCCCGGGCTGCCGCTCGCGAAGTACGCCGACGTGCCGGCCCAGGCTCGCGCCCGGGTCGCCGCGCTCGCGCCCGGTGGCCCGTACGCCAAGGTCATGGCCGGCCAGAACTACACGGCGGTGGTCGGCGACACGGTCTACGTCCACGGCGGCATCCGGCCCGGCTACGCCGAGGGCATCCCCGTCGACCAGCCGGCGGCGCGCTGCTGGCTCGACGGCGCCGGCACGCCGCCGCCCCAGGCCCTGACCGACAGCGAGGGCCCGCTGTGGGATCGCTCGTACGCGCTGGCCGAGGCCGACTGCCCCGCGCTCGAGCGCGCGCTGGCCGAGCTGGGCGTCGCGCGGATGGTCGTCGGCCACACCGTCCAGCCCAGCGGCATCTCCAGCGCCTGCGACGGCAAGGTGTGGCGGATCGACGTCGGCCTGGCCAAGCTCTACGGCGGTCCGCACCAGGCCCTCGAGCTGACCGCCGCCGGCGCGACGATCATCGCGGCGCCGTGACGAAGATTGCCACCGGCCGCGGGCGCCGCGCGGTGTCCAAGCCTCCGATGGCCCGCCGCAGCCTGATCGCCCTCCCGCTCCTCGTCGCCGCGTGCGGCGCACCGGCCCGGTTGCCCGCCGCGCCGATCATCGCGCAGGCCCGCGCGCTGCCGCCGCCGCCGCCGGCCGCGGCGCGCCTGGTGGTCAGCGCCGGTGTGCTGCGCGGCCAGCTCGCCGCGGGCCCGGTCACGCTGGCGGTGCCGTCCGGCGTGGCGACGACGACCGCTGTGTTGCTGTGCGTCGACCCCGACGGGATGACGGCGCTGCGCGCGGTCGAGGTCGGCCGCGACGCGGCGTTCGCCGACGCCGTGCGCGCCGGGCTGGCCGGCCTGGCGTTCACGCCGTGGGCCGAGGGTGGCCAGGCGGTCGAGGTGTGCGCGCTGGTGGCGGTGACCCGCGCGGCCGGGGCGCGTGAGGTCGAGCTGTTGCCGGCGGCCGAGCGGCTGTTGCCGCCGCCGGTGGTGGCGCTCGGCGAGGTCACGCTGGCCGACGTCGCGCAGCCCTCGACGCCGGGCGTCGCGGTGGTCGAGCGCTGCGTCGACGCGGCCGGCGGCGCGCCCACCGCGGCGTTGCTCCAGACCAGCGGCGACGCCGCCGTCGACGCGGGGCTCCTGTACGCGCGGATCAGCCGGCCGCCCGCGCCGCGGCCGGGCGACGCGGCGTGCGGGCTGGTGACGGCGGTCGTCGGCGCGGCCCCGCTGGTCGCGCAGCCGGCGCTGGTCGAGCCGACCGTCGCCGATCCGCAGCGGGTCGCGGGCCGGGTCCACGTGTTCCCGGCGGTCGGCGTGCGCGATCAGATCGCGCTGCGGCGCGGCCCGCACGCGACCGAGCTGACGATCGGCGTGCGCCTGTGCGCCGCCGCCAGCGGCCGGGTCGAGCGCGTCGAGCTGCTGTCGTCGAGCGGGTTCCGCGGCTACGACCTCGATCTGCTCAACGCGGTGGCCGCGTGGCGCTACCGGGCCGCGGCCGACGGCGGCCTGGCGCCGCTGTGCACGGTCGTACATTTCAGCTACCGCCAGCGCGACTGACCGGTCACCCCACCACCAGGCGCGTCCGCTGCGCGGCGGCGGCGATCGTGACCCGGGCGCCGGACGTGAAGCGCAGCGCGTCGGCCTCGACGCCGTCGGAGAAGATCACGCCGCCGTCGGGCATGTGCGACTCGATCGCGATGCTGGCGCCGGCCGCCAGCAGGCCGGCGACGACGGTGGCCTGCGAGGTCTTGCTGACGAACGGCTCGCGCACGACGTAGGCCAGGCGGGGATCGTCGAGCGCGAGCGGCGGCGGGGCGCCGACGCTGCCGCCGGCGAACGCGGCCAGGCCGCGCGCCATCGCGAACATCGACGACAGCCAGCCGGTCGAGCCGGCGCCGGTGGCGATCAGCACCCCGCTCGATGACTGCGCCTCGGGCCGACCGCCGACGGCGATCGCGTAGCGCGCCGAGACGTGGGACCGCGCGCCGACGAACAGGTCGTTGAACGCCAGCAGCCGCTGGCCGTCGTTGAGCCGGGCCTCGGCCAGCGTGACGTCGCGGGTGTGGGCGCGGCCCGCCAGCACCCGGCCGACCGCGCCGCGGGCCTGCTCGACCGCGAACGGCAGCAGCACGCCGTCGAAGCGCGCCGGGTCGGGGTTGATCGCCACCACCGGCTGCGCGCCGACGTACTTGGCGACGTTGGCGACCAGGCCGTCCTGGCCGACCGTGACGATCAGATCGTGCGGCGCGAACAGGTAGCTCGGCACGACCGCGCGGTCGAGGTGCTGCTGCTTGAGCCCGAGCTCGTCGAGGCCGCGGTCGACGGTCGCCAGCGCGCGCCGGTAGGTGTCGTCCTCGCGCTGGTAGTCGGCGAAGTCGCCGCCCTGGCGCTCGATCGCGTAGCGGGCCTGGCCGCGGCTGCCCCAGCGCTCCAGGAGCTGGGCCAGCCGGGTCTTGCGGGTGACGACGACCAGCTTCTCGAACATGGCGGCGCTCACTTCGCCAGCAGCGTGCGCAGCAGGTCGGGGCTCATGTTCAGCTCGCCGATCTTCTGCGCGTTCTCGGCCAGCTCGCGGAACGCCAGCGCGATCGAGCTGCGGGCGTCGCCGCCGCCGGCCGACAGCGCCGTCAGCGTCTTCCAGTCGACCGCGCGGATCGGCGTGAGCATCGCGTCGATCGCGTAGGCCTTGCTGTCGGCGTCCTGCTTGTCGTTGGCCACCTTCTTGGCGATCAGCGCGGTGCGTGCCTCCTCGATCGCGATGTCGGCGGCCACCGCCCGCTCCCGCAGCTCGCGCTGCTTGGCCGCGACCGCCAGCTCGGTCTCGAGCTCGCTCTCCTTGATGATGCGCTCCTGCTCGACGGCGGCGTTGCGCCGGGCGTAGATCGACTCGTCGGCCTCGCGCTGCAGCTGCTCGCGGGTCGCCGCCTCGAGCGCGCGGGCCAGGTCGGGGGTGGGCCGTGCGCCCAGCACCGCCAGCGACAGCACCTCGACGCCGAGCATCGCGACCGCGGGCGCGGTCCGCAGGCCCGCCGTCACCTCGGTGACCAGCGCCTCGGTCGCGGCCAGCGCGGCGCGCAGGGTCAGCCGCCCGAGCACCGCGCGGCCCAGCACCTGCGCCGCCTGCACCAGGCGCTCCTCGAGCTTGTCGGGATCGTCGGAGCGGTGCTTGCCGCGGTCGTCGACCGAGTAGTCGAGCAGCGCCGCCAGCTTGCCCGGCTCGCGCACCCGGTAGGTGAGCTGGCCCTGGATCGTGATCTCCTGGAAGTCGGCCGTGGTCTCGGTCCACACGAACGGCACGTCGGCGCTGCCCGCCGGCACCAGCACCACGGTCGACGTCGGCCGGTAGTACAAGAACGACAGCCCGGCGCCCTCGCGCTTCACGCGGCCGCGCTGGTAGTGGAGGACGTAGGTCGTGGGTGGCGCCTTGAGGTACGCGATGCCGAACATGCTTCTATGATAGTGTCAGGTGGACACAGTGCAAGGCGTTTGTTCGAGGCGAAGACGCACCAGCTCACAGCGGTGCCCCGGCTGCGGTCCCGGCTCCGACTCCGGCTCCGCTCCGGCTCCGGATCCCGTCCCCGATCCCGTCCCCGTCCCCGTCCCCGATCCCGTCCCCGTCCCCGACCCCGACCCCGACCCCGCTACTGCAGCTTGAACTCGACGCGGCGGTTCTTGGCCCGCGCGGCCTTCAGCTTGCTGCGCTTGAGCCCGTCGATCGACACCGTCGGCAGCGTCTCGCCGTAGCCCTTCGCCACCACGCGGTCGCCGCCGACGCCCTTGGCGATCAGGTACGCGCGCACGCTCTCGGCCCGGGCCTGCGACAGCGCCAGGTTCGAGCTGTCGTCGCCCTCGTCGTCGGTGTGGCCCTGCACCTCGACCTTGAGGTCGGGGAAGCTCAAGAGCGCGCTGGCGCTCTTGTCGAGGATCTTGAACGACTTCTTCTCGATCTCGGCCGAGCCCTTCTTGAAGTTGATGCCCTTCACGACGCCGCTGAACTGCTTGAGCGGCGCCGGCACGCTGTCGGGGCAGCCGTCGTCGTCCTGGTAGCCGTTCTTGGTCTCCATGTCGTTCGGGCACTTGTCGCTGGCGTCGGGGAGGTCGTCGCCGTCGGCGTCGGCCGGCGGGGGCGGCTGATCGGCGACCGGCATCGGCGCGCCGGCGCCGTCGAGCGTGTCGGCCATGCCCGGGTTGCTCGGCGCGGTCGCGACGATCGCCGGGGCGCCGCCGGTGGCGCTGCCCGGCGCGCGGACCTTGGGCTGCACCTCGGTGCCCGCCGGGCACACCAGCGCGGCCGGGGTCTCGCTGCGCTCGCTGGCCAGCATGCCGTAGGTCGCCGAGCCGGCGTCGGTGAGCAGCGTGATCGACTCGGCCGAGACGCCGCGCGTGACGACGCGGTCGCGGATCGCCGCGGCCTGGCGGTCGGCCTCGGCCTTGGTCTTGGCGACCACCGCCAGCGTCCACCTGGTGACGTCCTTGCGCTGCAACATCGTCAGCGCCAGCTGATCGACGATCAGGTTGCCGCCGCGATCGAGGCCGCGGCGATCGAAGCTCGGGTTGCGGACGAAGCCGATGCGGTCGTCGGTGACCTCGAGCAAGAGCGCGCCGCCGTCGTCGTTGCAGCCATCGAAGTCATCGAAGCCGTTGACCGACTCCATCTCGTTGGGGCACTGGTCGGCGGCGTCGAGGATGCCGTCGGCGTCGTTGTCGAGCTCGGGGCAGCCGTCGGCGTCGTTGAAGCCGTCCTTGTCCTCGGCGCACAGCGCGCACTGGTCGTCCTCGTCGGCCACGCCGTCGCCGTCCTGATCGGGATCCGGGCAGCCGTCCTCGTCCTCGAAGCCGTCCTTGTCCTCGGTGTCGGCCGGGCACTGGTCGACCGTGTCCATCAGGCCGTCCTGATCGGCGTCGTTCTTGTCGGCCGGGCAGCCGTCCTTGTCGAACGGCGCCTTGTTGTCCTCGGGATCCATCGGGCACTTGTCGTCGAAGTCGATGATGCCGTCGCCGTCGTTGTCGGTCTCCGGGCACCCGTCGTCGTCGTCGAAGCCGTCGAAGTCCTCGCTCTTGTCGGGGCACTTGTCGTGGGCGTCGTCGCGGCGATCGCCGTCGTTGTCGTCGTCGGGGCAACCGTCGCCGTCCTCCCAGCCGTCCTTGTCCTCGGCGGCGCCGGCGCACTTGTCGCGGTTGTTGGCGACGCCGTCGCCGTCGGTGTCGCGGGTGTCGGGGGCGTAGCCGACCGACACGAACAGGCGCAGATCGGGCGAGCCGATGCCGCGCACCACGCCGGCGCCGCCGCCGACCACGACCGCGACCGCCTGGGTGGCGTTGATGCGCGTGCCGCCCTCGACCTCCATCGGGCTCTGATCGAGATCGAGGCCCTCGAGGCCGGTGCGGCCGAAGGTCTCGGCGATCAGCGCGAAGCGCTCGACCGGCCGGTAGCTGAGCGCGGCGCCCCAGGTCAGCTGCTGGCCCACCGTCGAGGCGTAGATCGTCCGCGGCTTGCGGAAGATCAGCCCGAGGTTGGCGCCGGCCGACAGCTTGCCGTCGGGCGACGTCCACTGCAGGATGCCGCGCCCGCGCAGCGTCGGCAGATCGTCGCCGATGAACTTGCTGCCGCCGCTGCCGAAGCTGGTCGGCAGGGTCGTGCCCACCGCCAGCGCGGCGCCCAGCGCCCCGGCCTGGTAGGCCTTCATCTTCAGCTCGGCGCGCAGGTCGCCGGTGCCGCTGATCTTGAGGCCGGCGGGGTCGGGCGCCGCGGTGGTCGGCATCAGGCCGTCGCCCGACATCGAGAACGTCATCGGCAGGCTGACGCCGAGCTGGAAGCGATCGTTGAGCCCGTACGCGGCCGACAGGTCGCCGGCGAGGATCCGCTCGACCACCGCGGTGCGCTCGCCGGTGATCGTGTCGTCGCTGTCGTCGACGTTGTAGACCGTGAACGGGTTCGACAGGAACGTGATCAGGAAGTCGAAGGTGAGCTGCTTGGGCGCCATGATCCGCGCGTCCGAGACCGCGAAGAAGGTCTTGGGCCCAAGCGCGTAGTCGAACAGCTGCACGTCGATCGCCGGATCGAACGGTGGCGCGGCCTGCGCGCGGGCCGCCCCGGCCAGCCCACCGACGCCGAAAATGAACGCGCAGACGACAGCGATCCCCCGGAGGCTCATCGTCGGATATTGTATCCCCGCGGGCGTCGGCGCCGGAAGGCCCCGGCTCGGGTGCGGGCCGGGTAGCGGGTCACCCGGGATCGAGCGTCACGGTGGGAGCGTGAAGGTGAACTCCCACACGACGATCGACGACACCGGGCGGTCGGCGTCGTCCTTGGCCGGGGTGAAGGCCAGCGCGCGGGCCCGCTTGAGGGCCAGCTCGTCGAGGCCGTGGCCGAGCTTCTTGATCAGGGTGACCTTGGCGACCTTGCCCTCGGCGTCGACCACCAGCTTGGCCTTGATGACGCCCTCGACGCCGAGCGCCCGGGCCTCGGCCGGGTACTCCTTGCCGGCGTCGAAGTAGTCGAAGTCGCCGGTCGGCTTGGCCGGGGTCTTGATCGCCGCCACCGAGACCGGGCGCGGCTCGACGCCGCTGCCCACGCCGCTGCCCGACCCGCCGCCGGTGCCGCCGCCGCTGCCGCCGCTGCCGGTGCGACCGGGGGTGGTCGGCCCGCCGGGCACCGCGGCGCCGCGGCCGGGCGCGCCGACGTCCATGCGGAAGATCGGGGCGTCGCCGCCACCCGTTGCCGGCGGGGTGTCGGTCGGCGGCGGCTCGGTGGCCGGCGGCTGGGGCGCGGTCGCGACCCGGCGCGGCGGGGTGGCGGCCCGGGCGCGGGTCGGCGTCGTCGGCGTCGCCAGCGCGGGCGGCGGCGGGGTGGTCGGGACCGGCTCGGTGGCCGGTGGTGGTGGCGGCGGTGGCCGGAGCTGCGAGACGTCGATGTCGACCATCGACACCCGGGGCGGCGGCGGCCGCGGCGGCGACTTCGACACCACGCCGACGGCGTCGACCACGACCGCGAGGGTCAGGTGGACCGCGACCGTGGCCGCGAGCGTCAGGTGGAGGGTCGACGCCACTAGGGCGCGGTCCCCGGGGCGACGGCGGTCGGCGCGGCCGCCGGGTCGTTGGCCAGCGAGATCGACTCGATGCCGGCGGTCTTGGCCAGCTCGATCGCGCCGTAGATCGCGCCGTACGACGCGCTGGTGTCGCCGACGACGATCGCCTTGGCGTTGGGGTCGGCCTTGGCCAGCTCGGTCAGCTTCTGCTTGGCGACGACGCGGTCGGGGAAGGGCTCGCCCTTGATGTACATCCCGCCGGCCTTGTCGATCGTGATCACGACCGTGCCCGGCGAGTCCTGGCCGACGGTCGACTTGGGCTTCTCGACCTCGATGCCGCGCTGGACGATCAGCCGCGCGGTGACCATGAAGATCACCAGCAGCACCAGCGCGACGTCGACGAACGGTGTGACGTTGATGTCGGTGATGACCGCGTCGTCGTCGTCCTGGTAGAGGCTGCCGCCGGCCATCTACGTCGGCTCCTTGGCCCGGGCGTGGGCGGCGGCCAGCACCGCGTGGGCCATCTCGTCGGCGCCGCCCATCACCACCTTGAGCCGCCGCGAGAAGTAGTTGTAGGCGACGACCGCCGGGATCGCGACCAAGAGGCCGATCGCGGTGGCGGTGAGCGCCTCGGCGATGCCGGCCATGACCGCGGTCTCGCTGCCAGTGGTCGCGGCCTTGAGATCGTCGAACGCCTTGATGACGCCGAGCACGGTGCCGAACAGCCCGACGAACGGGACGTTGTTGCCGAGCGTGCCGAGCACGATCAGGTTCTTGTCGGCGTCGCGCCGCCACCGGGCGCGCTCGCCGTGCATGGCCTCGGCGGCGGAGGCGGGGCCGCCGTCGAGCGCCTCGAGGCCGGTGGCGGCGACGTGCAGCGGGATCGCCGCGGAGGCGCGCCAGCGCTTGGCCAGCGCGGCCCGGGCGGCGGCGTCGCCGGCCTTGGCCAGCTCGGCGCGGGCGGCGGCGGTGTCGCCGTCCTTGCCGCGGAACCACAGCGCGCGGTCGACCATGATCGCGATCGACACGATCGACAGCACGATCAGGAGCCACATCACCCACTCGGCGCCCAGGAGGGCGAAGTCGACGAACGATTGCGTCAAGTTCATGAAGGGCTACTCGCGTGGGGTTCGGGGTCGGGAGCGTCGGCGTCGCCGGGGTCGACGGGATCGTCGCTGGCGGGTGGGTGGTCGTGGCCGAAGCCGTCGGCAGACTTTTGCACCTCGCGCAGGATCGCGGTGGCGTAGGCGCCGGCGGGCAGTGAAAACGTGACGCGGATCGCGTCGGGCGCAAGCTCCTCGACCGCGGCGTCGGTCAGCCGGAGCGCGGCGGTCCGGCGGGTGCCGCTGGCCAGGTTGCCCAGCCGGGCGAAGTCGGCGACGCCGAGGTCGACCGCGGCCAAGAGCCGGGCCTCGCGGGCGTGGGCCGCGCTGTCGACGGTCGGCGCCTTCATGACCGCGCCGAACATCGGGCCGGTCAGCGCCAGCTCGCCGGCGTCGAGCCGGGCCTGATCGACCGCCGGCTCGGTCGAGACGAACAGCCCGCCGGTGGTGGTCTTCTCGAGGACGTCGCCGGCGAGCACGGTGGTCACCAGGCCGTCGTCGAGCCGCTCGGCCAGCCAGCGGTTGAACAGGTACGACTGCAGCGCCGACACCAGGAACCGCTTGCGCTTGGGCGGCCCGCCGCCCTTGCCGCCGGCCCGGATGATCGCCAGCCCGGCGCCGGCGTTGTCGCCGCGGGCGCCGAACCGCTGCTCGCCGTACCAGTTGGGGGCGCCGTCGGCGAGCGCGGCCAGGATCGCGCGGGCCCGCGCGGCGGCGTCGGCGGCCGGCCCGACGTCGCGCACCACCAGCGCGAAGCGGTTGCCGCGCAGGTGGCCGGTGCGCAGCTTGTGGCGGTGGCGCGCCGCGGCCAGCACGGTGAGGCCGTCGGCGGAGTGCCCGAGCAGCGGCTCGGGGCGGGCCGGCGGCGGCAGCGACAGCCACTGCCGCGTGACCGCGTGGCGATCCTTCATGCCGGCCCAGCCGACGTCGCGCGCCGGCACGCCGGCCAGCGCCGCCAGCCGTTGCGCCGCCTCGGGCGTGGTCAGCCCGCGCTTCTCGATGTGCACGAACACGTGGTCGCCGGCGCCGTCGGCGGGGTACGCCGGGATCTCGTCGACCGCGAAGTCGTCGTCGACCGCCCGCAGCCGACCGCCGATGCCCGGCAGCGACGAGGTGCGGTACGGCAGCGACAGCGGCGGCAGGGACGGCTCGGGCACGCGCGTACTCTGGCACGGCGAGGGCTGCTAGAGTCGCCGCCGTGCGCTACTCGTTCCCGGCGTTGATCCTGGTCGTCGCGTGCGGCGGCGCGCCTCACCCCAGCGCGGCGCCCGGCCACCACGGCGCCGAGATCGGCGTGCGCGCGGCCGGCCTGCCGTTCGCGATCGTCGACGGCCACACCGGCCGCGCGGTCGCGACCGAGGCGTTCTGGGCCGCGCTGACCGCCGCCCAGGCGGTGTGCGTCGGCGAGGAGCACCCCAACCCGCACCACCACTGGGCCCAGCTGCAGGTGGTCGAGCACCTCGCGGCGGCGCCTGGCCCGCGGGCGCTGGGCCTGGAGATGATCCAGACGCCGATCCAGGGCGTCGTCGACGACTACGTCGCCGGCGCGATCGACGAGCCGACCTTCGTGACCCGCTCGGGATGGGCCGATCGCTGGGGCTACCCGTGGGCGCTGTACCAGCCGATGCTCGCCGCCGCGCGCGGCCAGGGCTGGGCGGTGCGGGCGCTCAACGCGCCGGCCGAGCTGGTCAAGCGGGTCGGCAAGGTCGGCGTCGCCGGGCTCGAGCCGGCCGAGCGCGCGCAGCTGCCCGAGCTGGTGCTCGACGACGCCAAGCACCGGGCGTGGTTCGACGCGCTGATGGCCGAGATGGGCGAGCACGGCGGCGACCACATGCCGTCGCCCGACAACCTCTACGCGGCGCAGGTGGTGTGGGACGAGTCGATGGCCGGCAACGCCAAGGCGTGGCTCGACGGCGGCGGCGCCGGGATCGTGATCCTGGCCGGCAACGGCCACTGCCACGACTGGGCCGTGTCGGGGCGGCTGCGCCGGCGCGGCGCGGCGCCGGTGGTGTCGGTGCGGCCGATCATCGACGACGGGCAGGGCGGGGTGGCCGCGGCGCTGACCGAGGGCAACGTCGACTACCTGTTCGTCATGACCATGCCGAAGTGACGCGGCCGGCCCCCGGCCTCAGGCGCCGGCCTCGGCCAGCAGCTGA
The DNA here is from genome assembly GCA_016707895.1 of Myxococcales bacterium. GTDB lineage: Bacteria > Myxococcota_A > Polyangia > Haliangiales > Haliangiaceae > UBA2376. The sequence goes on from JADJGV010000020.1 coordinate 40,594, forward strand.
CTCGCGCTCTTGTCCAGCCACGCGCGGATGAACATGCAGAACTCGGCGCACTCCTCCTTGGTGTCGGGCGCCGGGAACAGCGTGATCGCGTTCATCGGGCTCTTGGCCACCAGCGCGTCGTAGATCGCCTTGGTCGCCGCGGCGGTCTTGGCGCCGAGGAAGCCGTCGACGGTCAGCGGCGCGAACCCGACCGCCTTGGCGAAGCGGTTGAGATCGGCCTGCAGCGCCTTGAAGTCGTCGTGCACCGGGCCGGCGCCGTAGGCGATCGCGTCCTTGACGTTCCACTCCTTGCCGGTGCCCTTGTGGTAGCGGCGCAGATCGCTCAGCCCCAGCGCCTTGCGCGCGGTGGTCTCGAGCCAGGTCCGCGACGCCATCGCGTGCTCGGCGGTCTCGGCCACCGTCGTCGGCGGCGCCAGCGTCACCACCAGCAGCGGGTTGGACGCGACCACGGCGAGGTGCACCGCCTTGAGCGCGGCCATGGTCTGGGGGCCGAGCACGCCGTCGACCTTGACCGCCTCGAAGCCGACCTTGTCGGCGAAGTAGTTGAGGTCGGCCTGGATGCCGCGGAACACCTCGCGCGCGGCGCCGGTGCCGGTGATGGTGTCGCCGTGCTGGGTCCAGTCGCGGCCAGTCTCGAGCTTGCGGTCGTCGGACATCGGGAGCCTCCGGGTGAGGCGCCCAGCCTACACGACCTCGCCGCCCGGCCCGCCGCGGCGGCGCGCGATCGACGCCAGCTACCCCGCGGCTACGAGCGCGCCTGCTCCTTCCAGAACGTCAGCTGCGTGGCCGGCGCCGGCTCGCAGCCGAAATCGGCGGCCAGCTGGTTGTCGAAGCGATCGGCCGAGGCGACGAACTTGGCCACCCAGGCGGCCAGCTCGGCGCGATCGCCGTGCGCGAACACGTCGGTGATGTGCAGCGTCAGGTGCAGCCGGATGACGTTGTCGTCGAGGTCGAACGCGAACGGCGCGTGCTCGGCGCCCAGCAGGTAGCGGAACAGGTCGCCCAGGCGCTGCTTGCCCGGCTTGGCCAGCGGCGACGCGAAGCACAGGTGCTCCGAGCAGCAGCTCCAGATCTCGATCGGCGCCGAGCCGCTGTAGAACGACCAGTTGGCGGCGCCGTGGCGCGCCAGCACCGGGTCGACGCCGGCGCCGGTGAGCGCGTCCTCGACGAAGCCGACCAGCGGGTGCGGCGCCGGCGGATCGAAGTAGGTGGCCAGCTCGAGGCTCTCGAGATCCGAGCCGCAGCTCGCGCAGTAGCGCTCGGCGTGCTCGAGCAGCACGTCGCACGCCGGGCACTGCACGCCGAACGGCGCGGTCTGGGCGTGGAACCCGTCGATGAAGGTCTGGGCGTCGCCGCCGGGGATGCCGAAGCCGACGTTGTCGGCCGCCCGCAGCTTGCAGGTGGTGACCGCGACGATCCGGCGGGCGGCGTCGAGCATCGGCCCGCCGGAGTTGCCGGGGTTGATCGCCGCGTCGGTCTGGACGAAGTGCTGGCCGTCGAGCAGCTGGCTGGGGTTCGAGACGACGCCGTCGGTGATCGACAGCGGCAGACCGACCGGGAAGCCGACGATGCTGATCGGCTGGTTGGGCTTGAGGTCGGCGGCGGCGTGGATCGCCAGGATCTCGCCGCCCGGCGCGCTGGCCAGCTCGACGATCGCCAGGTCGCGCTGCGGGTGGATGCGGCGCACCGTGCCCAGCACCCGCCGGCGATCGCGCAGCTCGACCGCGACCTGGCGGTACGGCGCGACGACGTGGCAGTTGGTGACCAGCACCGTCGGGGCGATCAGGAAGCCCGAGCCGGTGCCGCCGCCGGTGAACACCTGGTACACGCCCAGGTCGGTGATGTCGGTGGCGCTCATGGCGTCTCCTCGTCGCGGCTGGAGTCGTCGATGGTCTCGTCGGTGGTCGCGGCCTCGAGCTCGGCGTCGTCGCCGTCGGGCTCCCCGCCCTCGCCATCGGGCTCGCCGCCCTCGCCGCCGCTGGCGTCGCCGCAGAACTGCTCGACCAGCCCCTTGCAGTGATCCCACAGCAGCGCCGCGGCGTCGCGCCACGGCTTGCCGCCGGCCTTGGCCAGGCCGTCCATCAGCGCGGCGGCGACGTCCTCGGGCCAGGCGTAGCGCGCCAGCAGGTAGGTGCAGCTCGAGATCAGCGCCAGCGCCGCCTCGAACGACTTGCCCTGGGTGCGGTACTTGTCGATGGTCTCGATGTAGTCGCCGCTGCCGAAGTAGCCGGCCAGCGTCGACGGTTGGCCCTCAGCCAGCGGCGCCAGCGCGTAGCGGGCGTGGCCGAGGTTGGCCCGCAGCTCGGCGCTGGTGACGGCCTTCATCTCGCGGGCGGTGCGGGCCAGCGCGGCCTCGCGCTTGGCCGGATCGCCCTGGCCGTCGTTCCACACCGCCGCGCTCTCGGAGATCCGCGCCAGCAGGTAGCCGCAGATCGGCTGCACGAACTGCACGCGGAACAGCGCGATCGCCGACACCTCGTTGAGGAACCACGTCGAGCGCTTGCGCTGCGACTCCTTGAGCAGCTCCTCGACCTCGTCCCAGTGCGTCCGCCACACCGCCTCGGCGCGGGCCAGCTCGTCGTCGGACAGCGGCTCGATCGCGGCCCGCTCCAGCGGCTGCGCGCCGAACTGGCCGACCAGCCAGTCGTCGCAGCGGTCGGCCTCGACCGGCATCCGCCGCAGCACCTCGAGCACCTTGGCCGGGTGCATGCGAGTCAGCTTGTCGCGGAACTCCAGGTACAGCTCGTCGCCGCGCAGCCGGGGCTGGTACAGCTGGCCCGAGCCGCTGATCGTCGTCAGCGCGTAGCGCAGCGCCGCCACCGCGTTGCCGGTCGGCGGCAGCCGCACCAGCGGCACGGTGATCGCCAGCTGGCCGTCCTCGACCCGCGCGGTGACCTGCGACGAGCCCTGGACGAACGTGAAGGGCTGCGCCGCCAGGTCGCCGACGGCGGCGCCGGGGAACAGGTGCGCGAACACCTTGTGGATGGCGTCGTCGACGTGGCCGTCGTCGGAGGCGGCCGACGCCGCCTCGAGCAAGGCGTAGTCGAGGTTGAGCGGGCGCGGCAGCCGCCGGACCGGGGCCGCGTACGTGAGCGATGTGATCGCCATGGCCCACGAGTGTCCCCGACCCGCCGGGGCGAGCGCAACCGAGCTTCAGGAGGGTTTGTCGCCAAACCTCCCCCGCGGGCTCCCCTGGTCAGCGGGTGATCCGCGCGCCGCGCTCCGGCACGGCCACTGCCAGCCCGCGCGCGCGCAGCCGCTCGGCCAGCGCGTCCTGGCGGTCGGGCTCGCCGTGGACCAGCACGGTCAGCCCCGCGCCGCACGCCGCGGCGTGGGCCTCGAGGTCGTCGGTGTCGGCGTGGGCCGAGAAGCCCTCGAGCGAGATCACCCGCGCGCGCAGGTCGCGCTCGACGCCCCAGATCTTGATCCGGGGCCGCCGCTCGACGATGCGCCGCCCCAGCGTGTGCTGGGCCATGAAGCCGATCGTCAGGATCGTCGTGCGGGGATCCTCGACCAGGTTGCGCAGGTGGTGCAGCACCCGGCCGCCCTCGCACATGCCCGAGGCCGCGATGATCAGCGCCGGGCCGTCGATCTCGTTGATCGCCATCGAGGCCTCGCGGGTGCGGGCCAGGCGCAGCCCGGTGATCGCGAACGGGTCGTCGCGGTCGAACAGCGCCCGGGTGGCGTCGTCGAAGCACTCGGGGTGCAGCCGGAACACCGACGTCACGTCGATCGCCAGCGGCGAGTCGATGAACACCGGCATCCCCAGCGCGACGCCGCGGTGCTCGAGCTCGTGCAGCACGTGCAGGAACTCCTGGGTGCGACCCAGCGCGAACGCCGGGACGATCACCTTGCCGCCCCGGGCGCGGGCCTCGGCCAGCACCGCCGCCAGCTGGTCGGCCATCGCGTCGATCGGCGGGTGGCGGACGCCGCCGTAGGTGCTCTCCATCACCAGCGTGTCGATCGGGCGCGGCGGCACCGCCGGATCGCGGATGATCGGCAGGCCGCGGCGGCCGAGGTCGCCCGAGATCACCAGCCGGTGGTGGTGCTGGCGATCGCCGATGTCGAGCACCACCTGCGCCGAGCCGAGGATGTGGCCGGCCTCGATGAGGGTCGCGGTCACCCCCGGGATCGGCTCGAACGGGCGCTGGTACGGCTGGCCGATCATCCGATCGAGCGTGGCCAGCACCGCCCGCTCGTCGTACAGCGGCTCGACCGGCTCCCAGCCGGGATCGTCGCCGTAGCGGCGGTTCAGGTATTCCGCGTCGGCCACCTGCAGGTGGGCCACGTCGCGCAGCATCAGCGCCGACAGATCGCGGGTCGCCGGCGTCGCGTGGATCGCGCCCCCGAAGCCGCGCTGCACCAGCACCGGCAACGCGCCGCTGTGATCGATGTGGGCGTGGGTCAGGATCGCGGCGTCGGCGCGGCACGCCGCCGTCGGCAGCTCGCGGTTGCGCACGCGGCTCTCGGCGCGCCGGCCCTGGAACAGGCCGCAGTCGATCAGCAGCCGGCCGCCGGTGGTCTCGACCAGCAGCATCGAGCCGGTGACCTCGCGGGCCGCGCCCAGGACGGTCAGCTCGACGCGGGGCGCGGTGCCCACGACGTCACCGCCGCCCCGGCAGCACCCCCAGATCCCCGAGGTGGCTGCGCAGCTCGGTCGGGGTCTCGCGGGTCAGATCGCGCGCGACCTCCTCGATGGTGACGCCCTTCTTCTGCAGCGCGCCGGCGTGCTCGCGCAGGTATCCGAGGAAGCGCGGCGCCGCCACCAGCGCGACCCGCCGGCACGCGGTCTCGTCGGCCATCGTCGCCACCCGGGTCAGCACCTCGGCGGCGAAGCGGCGGTCGACCTCGGCCAGGTGATCGTCGCGGTGATCGTCGACCGGGTCACCGTGGCCGCCGGCGTTGGGGTTGCCGCGCGGGCGCGCCTCGGTCCACAGCTCCTTGTGCGGCACGCGCCGCTCGGGGCTGACCAGGTCCGCGCGTTCCCGCAGCGTCGGCGCCGGATCGTCGTCCGACTCGCGCTTCCAGGTGAACAGGCGCGCGCGCGCCGCGTCGGCGATGACGATCGCGAGGGCTTGCATGAGATCCTCCGTTGAAGCAGTCACCCCGATGTCGGTGCGAGCCCCATGCCACGGCGGCCGTCGCGCCGGTCCGAGACTTGCTTCGACTCCAGGCATGGACCCAAGCGTCGCGCGCGCGCGCCTCCTCGAGCAGCACCAGGGCCTGCGGGACCGCCTCGAGCTGGTGAACGGCCTGGTGCGTCAGTACGCGAGCGGGGAGACGGTGGCCGAGGCGCTGGGCGCCGCGGTGGCCGGCGTCGCCACGGCGTTCGACGAGCACAACGCCTTCGAGGAGACGCTCCTGACGCCGATGCTGGCCGCGACCGACGGCTTCGCCGACGTGCGCATTGCCCGCATGGTCGGCGAGCACACCGAAGAACACCGCGCTTTCTCAGCGTTCTTGGCCAGCCCGCTGGGCGAGGTCGCGACCGGCTGGGGCGACTTCGCCGAGGAGATCATCGCGCACATGGAGGCCGAGGAGCGGACCTTCCTGCACCCCTGGGTGCTCCGCGACGACCTGGTCACCGCCGACACCTCGGACGGCTGATCACGGCAGGACTTGCGTCGACGCGCCCCGGACGCGCGGATTTTTCGCGCTGGATCCACTAGAGTCCGGGCCATGGCTCGCCTAGCTCCGTGCGTCATCCTGGGGGGCCTGCTCGCCGCAGCGCCCGGGTGTTCGCTGGTGACCGTCCAGCAAGATCCGTTTCCGGCGCTGGAGATCCGCGCCGATCGGCCGGCCGCGCCGCCGCCCCGGGTGGTGCTCACCGACTCGAACATCCAGATCCTCGACAAGGTCCAGTTCGAGACCGGCTCCGACAAGCTCTTGCCGGTGTCGTTCCCGCTGCTCGATCAGGTCGCCCAGGTGATGCTCGAGAACGCGCAGATCGAGCTGATCGAGATCCAGGGCCACACCGACTCGACCGGCTCGGCCGGCATCAACCGCAAGCTGTCGGCGGCGCGCGCCGAGTCGGTGAAGCGCTACCTGATGGACAAGAAGATCGCCAAGGGGCGGATGACCGCCAAGGGCTACGGCCCCGACGTGCCGATCGCCGACAACGGCACGCCCGAAGGCCGCGACGCCAACCGCCGCGTCGAGTTCAAGATCCTCAAGCAAGGTCCCAAGAAGACCCTCGTCCAGGAGGACTGAGAGATGCGCTCGCTCAGCCTGTGCCTCGTCGCCGCGTCCCTCGCCGCCGCCTGCTCGCGCACCGGCACCGGCGCCGGCGTCCGCACCGACATCACCGCGCGCATGCAGGCGGCCCAGGCGCCGATCCAGCAGTGCTACGCCGACGCGCTGCAGCGCAACCGCAAGCTGCGCGGCATGATGGTGGTGATGTTCCGCGCCGCCGCCGACTCCGGCCAGTTCGGCGATCTCACCGTCGCTCGCGACGAGCCCGGCGATCCGACGCTGCGGCAGTGCGTGCTCGGCGAGATCGGCAAGCTCAAGCTGCAGACGCCGCAGCGCACCTCGGTCGACGTCTCGTACCCGATCAACTTCCAGCCTACGAACTGATAGAGGGCTCGCCCCGACGGGGCCCCCACCCAGGACGCGAGACAACCGGAGACCTGGCCGGCCCGTGATCGACACCCACTGCCACCTCGACGTCGACGCGTTCGCGGCCGATCGCGCGGCGGTGCTGGCGCGGGCGCAGGCGGCGGGCGTGCGCGGCCTGCTGGTGCCGGCGATCCGGCCGCGCACGTGGGCAGCGCTGACCGCGCTTCCGGCGGCGCACCCCGACGCGCCGCTGGCGCTGGCGCTGGGCGTCCACCCGCAGGTCGTGCCCGAGCTCGACGGCGACGAGCGGGCGCTGATCGATCGCCTGGCTGACGCGATCGCGGCGGCGCGCACCGAGCGCGTCGTGGCGGTCGGCGAGTGCGGGCTCGACGGCAACGCCGGCGAGAGGATCCTGCAGGGGGCGGTGTTCACCGCGCACCTCGAGGCCGCGCGCGCGCTCGGCCTGCCGCTGGTGATCCACGTGATCCGCGCCCACGAGATCGTGCCGGCGCTGCTCTCGCGCGCCCGCGCCCACGAGGTCGGCGGCGTGATCCACAGCTTCTCGGGGTCGGCCGAGCTGGCGAAGGTCTACGCCGATCTCGGCTTCGCCTGCTCGTTCGCCGGGCCGGTGACCTGGCCCCGCGCGCGCAAGCCGAAGTGGGCGGCGGCGGCGGTGCCCGCCGACCGGCTGCTGGCCGAGACCGACTGCCCCGACCAGTCGCCCGAGGGCTGGCGCGGCCGGCGCAACGAGCCGGCGTCGCTGCCGGAGGTGATCGCCGGCCTGGCCTCGGCCCGCGGCGCCGACCCACAGGCGATCGCCGCGCTGACCGCCGCCAACGCGCGGCGCGTGTTTCCCGCGGCGGCGCGATTCTGGTAAGCAGCGGGGATGACCACCCACCGCCGCTTCGATCGCACCGCGCGCCTGCTCGGCGACGACGGCGTGGCGCGGCTGACGGCGGCCACGGTGACCGTGTTCGGCGTCGGCGGGGTCGGCTCGTTCGCCGCCGAGGCGCTGGTGCGCTCGGGCGTCGGGCGGGTGATCCTGGTCGACTTCGATCGCATCTGCGTCACCAACGTCAACCGCCAGCTGCACGCGATGAAGGGCACGCTGGGCAAGCCCAAGGTCGCGGTGATGGCCGAGCGGCTGCGCGCGATCAACCCCGATTGCATCGTCGAGCCGCGCGTCGAGTTCTACGGCGCGGCCACCTCGGCGCGGCTGCTCAGCCCCGAGCCCGACGTGGTGATCGACGCGATCGACAACGTCACCGCCAAGATGCACCTGATCGCCACCTGCGTCCGCGAGCGGCTGCGGCTGGTCTCGGCGATGGGCGCGGCGGCGCGGCTCGATCCCACCGCGGTGCGGGTGGCCGATCTCGCCGAGACCAAGATCTGCCCGTTCGCCCGCGACCTGCGCAAGACGCTCAAGAAGAAGCACGGGCTCGACTGCACCCAGCCCACCGGCGTGATCGCGGTGTACTCGGAGGAGGCGCCGCGGGCGCCCCACGAGCTGGCCTACGACACCGCCGGGTTCGCGTGCGTGTGCCCGGGCGGCGACAACGGCCTCAACGACTGCGAGAAGAAGCACCGGGTCGAGGGCTCGGTCGCGTTCGTCCCGTCGGTGTTCGGCCTGACCGCCGCGGCCACCGCGGTGCAGGTGATCGTCGGCGCGCGGGTGGTGCGCTGGCCGAGCGCCCCACGCGGTGCAACCCCGCAAGAACTGCGCTAGGGTGCGCGCACCATGATCAACGCGGGCGACAAGATCCCATCCGTCACCATCAAGGAAGCCACCGCCGACGGTCCCAAGGACGTCGATCCGGCGGCGCTGTTCGCGGGCAAGCGCGTCGTGATGTTCTCGCTGCCGGGCGCGTTCACGCCGACCTGCTCGAAGGAGCACCTGCCGGGCTACGTCGCGCAGCACGACGAGCTGCGCGCCAAGGGCGTCGACCTGATCGTCTGCCTGTCGGTCAACGATCCGTTCGTGATGAAGGCGTGGGGCGCCGAGCACGGCGCCCTGGGCAAGGTCGTCATGCTCGCCGACGGCAACGCCACCTTCACCAAGGCGCTCGGCATCGAGGTCGACCTCGCTGGTCCCAACATGGGCCTGCGCGCGCGCCGCGGCCTCTTGACGATCGAGGACGGCGTCGTCAAGACGATCGACATGGAGGCCCCCGGCAAGTTCGAGGTCTCGAGCGCCGCTGCGTGCGCGCTGAAGTTCTAGGCGTCGCGCTGGCGGCGGTGGCCCTCGGGTGTGAGGCGCGCCCTGCGGCGGCGCCGCCGCGGCCCGGGGCCGACGGGCTGGTCGCGGCGCTGGGGCCGGCGGTCGGTGATCGCGCGCGCGGGGCGCGGGCGCTGGCCGGGATGGCGGTGCCGGGGCCGGCGTGGCCGCGGCTGGTGAGCGCGCCGTACGCGGGGCAGCACGCGCCGTACGCGCGGGCGTACCCGGTCGCGACCGCCGGGCTGGTCGACGCGCTGGCCGGCGACGGGGTGCTGGCGGTGCGGCCGCACTACGCCGACGATCCGCGGCTGGCCCCGGCGCAGCGGCGCGAGCGGATCGCCGTGCCGGTGGCGGCGCCCGGGTGGATCGTCAGCGTCGACGGCCGCGATCTGCCGGCGGCGTTCGTGTGGGACGGCGCGGCCTGGCGCGCGCTGGCCGGGATCGACGCGCTGACCCGCGACGCGATCGGCGCCCACGATCACGACTGCGCGGTGGCCTACGCCGCGGCGGCCGACGGCAGGTGCCTCGACGCCAGCGGCCCGGCGGCGGTGGCGGCGCTGGCGGGCGATCTCGCCGCGCTCGCGGTGGCCTGCCGGCGATTGATCGCGCTGGCCGACGCTGGCGCGTGCGGGGCTCGTGGTAGCGTCGCGCCCCTCGCGCGCCCATGAGTCCGCCGCTGTTCCATCGCATCCTGATCGCCAACCGCGGCGAGGTCGCGGTCCGCATCGCCCGCGCGTGTGACGCGCTGGGCATCACCCCGGTGTTCGCGGTGTCGGAGGCCGATCGCGACGCGCCCTACACGCGCGACCGCGAGGTCGTCGTGCTGGGCCCGGCCCGCGCCGCGCAGTCGTACCTCGACGTGCGCCGCGTCGTGCAGGCCGCGGTGCAGGCCCGCTGCTCGGCGCTGCACCCGGGGTGGGGCTTCCTGTCGGAGAACCCGCTGCTCGCGACCCTGTGCGCGCAGCACGGCGTGACCTTCATCGGCCCGCCGCCCCACGCGATGGCGCTGATGGGCGGCAAGAGCCCGGCCAAGCGCGCGATGCGCGACGCCGGGCTCGCGGTGATCCCCGGCAGCGACGGGCCGCTGGCCTCGGCGGCGGCGGCCCGGGCCTGCGCCGACCTGGTCGGCTACCCGGTCTTGCTCAAGGCCGAGAGCGGCGGCGGCGGCCGCGGCATGCGCATCGCGCGCGCGCCCGGCGAGGTCGAGGCCGCGTTCACCGACGCCCAGGGCGAGGCCCGCGGCGCGTTCGGCGACGAGCGGGTGTTCCTCGAGCGGCTGATCGAGGGCGGCCGCCACGTCGAGATCCAGGTGTTCGCCGATCGCTACGGCGCGGCGATCCACGTCGGCGAGCGCGACTGCACCGTGCAGCGCAACCACCAGAAGCTGATCGAGGAGAGCCCGTCGCCGGTCCTGCCCGACGACGTCCGCGCCCAGACCCTCGCCACCGCGGTCGCCGCGACCAAGGCCATCGGCTACGTCGGCGCCGGCACCATCGAGATGCTGCTCGAGAGCGGCCTCGAGGGGCGGCCGGTGCTGCGGTTCATGGAGATGAACACCCGGCTGCAGGTCGAGCACTCGGTCAGCGAGCAGCGCTCGGGCCTCGACCTGGTGATCCTGCAGATCAAGACCGCCGCCGGCCACCCGCTGCCGTTGACCCAGGCCGACGTGCCGCTGACCGGCCACGTGATCGAGTGCCGGATCAACGCCGAGGATCCCGACGCCGGGTTCCGGCCGGCGCCCGGCCGCATCACCGACTGGCGGCTGCCCGATCTGCAGGGCGGCGCGATCCGCGTCGACACCCACGTCGCGCCCGGCTACGTCGTGCCGCCGCACTACGACAGCCTCTTGTGCAAGCTCATCGCCAAGGGCGCCGATCGCGCCGAGGCGATCGCCCGGATGCTGCAGGCGCTGGGCGAGCTGACCTGCGTCGGCGTGCCGACCACGGTGTCGGCGCACCAGCGCATCCTGGCCTCGGCCGCGTTCCGCGAGCACCGCTACGACACCCGCACGATCCCTGGTCTGTCATGACGCTCGTCCCGCTCGTCCCCATCGGTAGTCCGCTGTCGCTCGCCGCCGAGGATCACCGGCCGGCGCTGGCGACGCTCGAGGATCGGCTGCGCGCCCGGCGCGGCGAGGTCGAGGCCGGCTGGGGGCCCAAGTACGTCGAGCGGGTCCACGCCAAGGGCAAGCTCACCGCGCGCGAGCGGGTGGCCAAGCTGATCGACGCCGGCACCTCGCCGCGCGAGGTCGGCACGTTCGTCAACTACGGCGAGGTGTTCCCCGGCGATCAGCGCTCGCCGGGCGCCGGCGTCGTCACCGCGCTCGGCGTCGTCGCCGGGCGCTGGTGCATGATCATCGCCAACGACAACACCGTCGCGTCGGGGGCGTGGTGGCCGCGCACGCCGGAGAAGATCCAGCGCGCGCAGCAGATCGCGCTCAAGCTGCGGCTGCCGACGATCTACCTGGTCGACTGCTCGGGGCTGTTCCTGCCCGAGCAGAGCAAGAGCTTCCCGGGCGCCACCGGCGCCGGCCACATCTTCAAGATGAACAGCCTGCTGTCGGCCAGCGGCGTGCCGCAGCTGGCCGGGGTGTTCGGCGACTGCATCGCCGGCGGCGGCTACATGCCGATCATCAGCGACCGCGTCTACATGACCGAGCAGGCGTACATGGTCATCGCCGGCGCCGCGCTCATCAAGGGCGCCAAGAGCCAGAAGATCACCTCGCTCGACATCGGCGGCCCCGAGGTCCACGTCCACCAGTCGGGCTGCGCCGACGTCCGGGTGCCGGACGACGAGACGCTGCTGGCCTGCCTGCGCCGCGAGGTCACCCGGCTGCCGTCGTCGGGCGCCGACTACTACCGCGCCGGGCTGGGGCCGATGGCGCCGCAGCACAAGGCCGACGAGCTCGGCGCGCTGTTGCCGGTCGATCACCGCGAGGTCTACGACGCGCACCAGGTGATCGCGCGGCTGGTCGATCAGTCGCTGTTCTGGGAGATCCTGCCCGACGTCGGCACCGAGATGATCTGCGGCGTCGGCCGGATCGGCGGGCTCTACGCCGGGCTGGTGATCAACCGCTCGGGGCTGGTCGAGGATCCCGATCGCCCCGGCCACCAGCGCCCGGCCGGCATCCTGTACAAGGCCGGCATCGCCAAGATCAGCGCGTTCTCCCGCGCCTGCAACGACGACGGCATCCCGCTGATCTGGCTGCACGACATCTCGGGCTTCGACATCGGCCGGGAGGCCGAGGCCCAGGGCCTGCTCGCCTACGGCTCGAACCTCATCTACACCAACTCGACCAACAGGTGCCGATGTTCTCGGTGCTGCTGCGCAAGGCCTCGGGCGCCGGCTACTACGCGATGGCCGGCATGCCCTACGACCCGGTGGTCCAGCTCTCGACCTGCCTGGCGCGGCAGTCGGTGATGGAGGGCCGGACCCTGGCGATCGCCACCTACAACACCAAGCTCGACGACGACTTCCAGATCGCCGTCAGCGACCCGGCCGAGCGCGCCAAGATCGAGGCGGGGATGAAGGAGGTCGAGGCGCGGATCGAGGCCGACATGGATCCGTTCGTGGCGGCGCGGCAGATGGACACCGACGAGATCGTCGAGGTCGCGGCGCTGCGCGGCTGGCTGGCCGACCTGGTCGAGATGAGCTACCAGGCGATCGGCTACCGCCGGGTCAAGAACCCGCGGATCTGGTCGATGCACGACATCGCCGAGCTGACCCGGGGGGCGCGGCGATGACCCGCACCGCCAGCGCCCGCGAGCACGAGGCCACGCTCGCGCTGTGCGCCGACGGCGTTGGGCTGTGGACGCCGTGGGTCGCGGCCGGGCAGGTGGTCGCGCCGGGCCAGGCCATCGGCGAGCTCGAGGTGCTGGGCGTGAGCGAGCGGGTGATCGCCGGCGGCACCCGGGCCGGCCGGGTGGTCGCGATCGCCGGCGCGCGCCACCACCGGCTGCCGGTCGATTTCGGCGCCGCGCTGGTGACGCTCGACCTGGCGCTGGGCGTGGCGATCGACGCGGCCGGCCCCGACGGCGCGGCCGCCGCGACCGGCGGCGGGCTGCGCTTCGTCGCGCCGTCGAGCGGGCGGTTCTACGGCCGCCCGGGCCCGGGCAAGCCGGCGTTCGTGACCGTCGGCGAGGTGATCGCGGTCGGCCACACCGTGTGCCTGCTCGAGGTGATGAAGACGTTCCACCGGGTCACCTACGGCGGCGCGGGCCTGCCCGAGCGGGCCAGGGTCACCGCGATCGCGATCGCCGACGACGCCGACGTCAACCCCGGCGACGTGATCCTGCACCTGGAGGCCGTGCCATGACGCTGCGCTATCACCTGGTGATCAAGGGCGGGACGCTGTGCACGCCGGGCGGGCCGATCGTCGCCGACGTCGGCATCCGCGAGGGCCGCATCGCCGCGATCGGCGCGCTGGGCGCCGACGCCCACGCCGCCGAGGTGATCGACGCCACCGGCCTGCACGTGCTGCCCGGCATCATCGACGCGCAGGTGCACTTCCGCGAGCCCGGCTTCCCGCACAAGGAGGACCTGGCGTCGGGCACCGCCGCCGCGGTGCTGGGCGGCGTCACCGCGGTGCTGGAGATGCCCAACACCGATCCGCCGACCACCACCGCCGCCGCGATGGCCGACAAGGTGGCGCGGCTGCGCGATCGCGCCCGCTGCGACGTCGGCTTCTTCGTCGGCGCGACGCCGGCCAACGCCGGCGAGCTCGACGAGCTCGAGGTGCTGCCGGGCTGCGCCGGGGTCAAGGTGTTCATGGGCAGCTCGACCGGCAGCCTGCTGGTCGCCGACGACGAGGCGCTGGCCGCGGTGTTCGCCCACGGCGTGCGCCGGGTCGCGGTCCACGCCGAGGACGAGGCCCGGCTGATCGAGCGCAAGCCGATCGCCACCGCCGCCGCCGATCCGCGGGCCCACCCGGAGTGGCGCGACGCCGAGACCGCGCTGCGCGCGACCTGGCGCGCGGTCGCGCTGGCCCGCCGCTTCGGCCGCCGGGTCCACCTGCTGCACGTGACCAGCGCCGACGAGTGCGAGCTGCTCGCGAGCGCGAAGGACATCGCCACCTTCGAGATCCCGCCGCAGCACCTGACCCTGGCCGCGCCCGACTGCTACCAGGCGCTCGGCACCCGGGCGCAGATGAACCCGCCGATCCGCGACGCCCACCACCAGGCGGCGCTGTGGGCGTCGATCGCGTCGGGCGCGTGCGACATGCTCGCCACCGATCACGCGCCGCACACGCTCGAGGAGAAGGCCCGGACCTACCCGGCCAGCCCCAGCGGCATGCCCGGCGTGCAGACGTTCCTGCCGATCATGCTCGACCACGTCGCCGCCGGCCGGCTGTCCTTGGCGCGGCTGATCGATCTGATGAGCGCGGGCCCGGCGCGGGTGTGGGGCCTGGCGGCCAAGGGCCGGCTGGCGGTCGGCTTCGACGGCGATCTGACGCTGGTCGATCTCGCGGCGAAGCGCACGATCCGCGCGGCCGACGGCGCGTCGCGCTGCGGCTGGACGCCGTTCGAGGGCCGCGAGGTCACCGGCTGGCCGATCGCGACGATCGTCCGCGGCCACGTGGTCATGCGCGACGGCCAGCTGATCGGCGACGCCATCGGCCGGCCGCTGCGCTTCGTCGAGACGCTGGCCGCGGTCGCGCCGCCGTGAGGCGCGCCTTGACGCCGGCGGCCGCGCCGCCCACGCTGGCCCGGTGACGCTCGCCGCCCTCGGCTGGGACGACGCCTGGCACGACGTCTGGCGCGCCGCGGCGCCGGACCTCCCCGGCGGCACGGTCGCGCGGGTCGCCGTCGCGCACCGCGGCGCGGTCGAGGTGATCGACGCCGACGGGCAGTTCTGGGCCGAGCCGACCGGCAAGATGTTCCACCAGGCCGGCGACGCCCGCGCGCTGCCGATCGTCGGCGACTGGGTCGTCGTCGAGGACGCGGCCCGGGCCCGCGCCGACGGCTCGCGCGCGGCGCTGCGGGCGATCCTGCCGCGCCGCACCTGCCTGGTGCGCAAGGCCGCCGGCGAGGCCGACCGGCCGCAGCCGCTGGTGGCCAACGTCGACGTCGCGTTCGTGCTGGCGTCGGCCAACCTCGATCTCAACCCGCGCCGCGTCGAGCGCTACCTGGCGGCGATCCGCACCGGCGGCGCGCAGCCGGTGATCGTGGTGTCGAAGATCGATCTGGCGCCCGATCTCGCCGCGGCGGTGGCGACGCTGACCGCGGTGGCCGACGGCGCGCCGGTCTTGACCTTGTCGGCGACCCGCGGCGATGGCATCGACGCGCTGGCCGCGTGGTGCCAGCCCGGGCGGACCGTGGCCTTCCTCGGCAGCTCCGGCGTCGGCAAGACCACGCTGGTCAACCGCCTGAGCGGCGCCGCCCGCACCACCGCGCCGGTGCGCGCCGGCGACGATCGCGGCGTCCACACCACGACGCGGCGCGAGCTCCTGGTCACCGCCGCCCACGGCATCATCGTCGACACGCCGGGCATGCGCGAGCTGGCGCTGTTCGAGGACGCCGCCGACACCGCCTTCGACGACGTCGCCGCGATCGCCGCCGGCTGTCGCTTCGCCGACTGCCGGCACAAGGCCGAGCCCGGGTGCGCGGTGGTCGCCGCGGTCGCCGCCGGGCAGCTGGCCGCCGCTCGCCTGGCCGGCTTCCACAAGCTCGCCGACGAGCAGGCCGCGCGCGAGCGCCGCAACCCCAGCCGCAAGCGGCGCTGAGCCGCCGCGCGGGCGCGACCGAACGCCGCTTGCGCCGCGCGCGATCGTCACCACGCTGGTCAAGCACCACCGCCGGGCCGTCGCGGCCGGGCGGCGCCGGTCCGTCATGCTCCGCCTCGCCTTCGTCGCGCTGATCGTCGTCCACGGGTTGATCCACCTGATGGGCTTCGCCAAGAGCTTCGGGCTGGCCGAGCTGGCGCAGCTGACCCAGCCGATCGCGCGCCCGATGGGCGTGCTGTGGCTGACCGCGGCGCTGGCGATGCTGGCCACCGCGGTGGCGCTGCTGGTCGCGCCGCGCTGGTGGTGGGCGGTCGGCGCGGTCGCGATCGTGCTGTCGCAGGTGGCGATCGCCGGGTCGTGGCGCGACGCCCGCTTCGGCACGGTGGCCAACGCGATCATCCTGGCCGGCGTGATCTACGGCGGCCTCGACCGGGGCCCGCGCAGCCTGCACGCGGCCTACGAGCGCGGGGTCGCGCGGCTGCCGCACGCTGCGCCGGGGCCGACGCTGACCGAGGCCGACCTGGCGCCGCTGCCACCGCCGGTGCAGCGCTACGCGCGGCAGGCCGGCGCGGTCGGGCGGCCGCGGGTCCACGAGTTCCGGGTGCGGTGGACCGGGCGGATCCGCGCCGACGCCAGCAGCGCGTGGATGCCGTTCGTCGCCGAGCAGCACAACACGATCGAGCCGGCCCGCCGGCTGTTCATGATGGACGCGCGGATGAAGGGCCTACCGGTCGCGGTGCTGCACGCGTTCGCGCCCGAGGGCGCGACGATGCGCGTGAAGCTGCTGTCGGCGGTGTCGATGGTCGACGCCGCCGGGCCCGCGCTGACCCGCGGCGAGACCGTCACCTGGTTCAACGACCTGTGCGTGCTGGCGCCCGGCGCGCTGATCGCGTCGTGCATCACCTGGACGCCGATCGACGATCGCGCGGCGCGGGCCCAGGTCACGCTCGGCGCCAACACCGTGGCCGCCGAGCTGCGCTTCGACGGCGACGGGCGGCTGATCGACTTCGTGTCCGACGATCGCGGCGCGGCGTCACCCGACGGCAAGACCTTCACCGTCCAGCGCTGGAGCACGCCGCTCACCGGCTACGCCCGGGTCGGCCCCGCCACCGTCGCCACCCACGGCGAGGCGCGCTGGCACCCGCCGACCGGCGCGTTCGCCTACGGCGAGTTCGAGCTGCGCGGGCTGGCGTACGACGCCGCCGCCGCGGCGTGACCGTCACCCGCCGGCCAAGAGCGCCTCGAGCCCCGCCTCGTCGATCACCGGCACGCCGTGCTTGGTCGCGGCCTCGAGCTTGGCCTTGCCGGTGTCGGCGCCCGCCACCAGGTAGCTGGTCTTCTTGGTGACCGAGCCGGCGAGCTTGCCGCCGGCGGCGACGATCCGCGCCTCGACCTGGCCGCGCGGCACCGACAGCGTGCCGGTCACGCACAGCGTCTTGCCGGTCAGCGGCCCCTCGACCACCGCCGCGACCGGCTCCTCGGGATCGACGCCGCGGGCGATCAGCTTGTCGATCACCGCCCGCGCGTGCGGGTCGCGGACGAAGCCGTCGACCGCCCGGGCGATCACCTCGCCGACACCCTCGATCGCGGTCAGCGCCTCGACCAGCGCCTCGGACGACGTCGCGTCCGCGGCGGCCACCAGCGCCGACAGCCGACGGTAGCGGCCGGCGATCGCCTTGGCCACGACGCCGCCGACGTGGGGGATGCCGAGCGCGGCGATGAGCCGGCTGGCGGTGGCGTCGGCCTTGGCCTTGGCCAGCGCCGCCACCAGGTTCTTGGCGCTCAGCTCGCCGAACCGCTCGAGCGCCGCCAGCTGCGGCGCGGTCAGGTCGAACAGGTCGGCGACGTCGGTCACCCGCCCCGTGCTCAGGAGCTGCGCGACCAGCTTCTCGCCGAGGCCGTCGATGTTCAGCTGGCCGCGGCCGGCGAAGAACTCGATCGCCGCCTGGCGCTGGGCCGGGCACTGCAGCCGGTTGGGGCAGATCAGCACCACCTTGTCGTCCTCGCGCACCAACACGGTGCCGCACTCGTGGCAGGTGGTCGGCGCGGTCCACCGCGGCGTCGTCGCGCGCTCGGTCACCCCCAGCACCTGCGGGATGATCTCGCCGGCCTTCTCGATCAGCACCCGATCGCCGTCGCCGATCTGCAGCCGCGCCACCTGATCCCAGTTGTGCAGCGACACCCGCGCCACCGTCGTGCCCGACACGTCGACCGGCTCGAGGATCGCCACCGGCGTCATCGCGCCGGTGCGGCCGACGTTGAGCTCGAGCGCCTTCACCCGCGTCGTCACCTGGCGCGCCGGGAACTTGTAGGCGATGGCCCAGCGCGGGAACTTCGACGTCACGCCCAGCTGGGCCCGCTGGTCGAAGCTGTCGACCTTGATCACCAGCCCGTCGATCTCGTAGGGCAGGGCGTCGCGCCGCGCCTGCCACGCGGTCACCGCCGCCAGGAGCGCGTCCCAGTCGTCGGCGTGCTGGTTCTCGCGCGAGGTCGGGATGCCGAGCGCGGCGATCCGCGCCAGCGACGCCAGGTGCCCGCTGGCGACGCGCTCGCCGTCGACGACCTCGTAGAGGATCGCGTGCATCGGCCGCGCCGCGACCTCGCGGGCGTCGAGCAGCTTGATCGAGCCGGCCGCCAGGTTGCGCGGGTTCTTCCACGGCTCCTCGCCGGCCGCGATCCGCTCGGCGTTGAGCCGGGCGAACACGTCCTTGGCCATGTAGACCTCGCCGCGCACCACCACGTCGACCGGCTCGCGCAGCCGCACCGGGATGGCGCGGATGGTCTTGACGTTGGCGGTGACGTCCTCGCCGATCGTGCCGTCGCCGCGGGTCGCGGCCAGGGTCAGCGCGCCGTCGACGTAGGTCAGCTCGATGCCGAAGCCGTCGATCTTGGGCTCGATCGAGAACCGCGGCGCCTCGCCGCCCAGGCCCTTCACCACCCGATCGAAGAACGCGCGCAGATCGTCGGCGTCGTAGGTGTTGTCGAGCGACAGCATCGGCACCGGCCGCACCACCTTGGCGAAGCCCGACAGCGGCGTGTGGCCGACCCGCTGGGTCGGCGACCACGCCACCACCCACGCCGGGTGGGCGGCCTCGACCGCGCGCAGCTGCGCCGCCAGGCGATCGTACTCGCCGTCGGAGATCGTCGGCGCCGCCGCCTCGTAGTAGCGACGGTCGTGCTCGGTCAGCGTGGCCACCAGCGCCAGGTACTCGTCGTGCGTCATCGCCGGCGCAGTGTACGGCCAGCGCGCCGCTGGTGGATCAATCCAGGTCGAGGTCGCGCCGCTTGCCGCCCGCCGGGTGGTGATCGCCGGTGTCGGCGTCGTCGTCGTCGTTGGCCAGCGGCACGTCGTCCGTGCCGGCCAGCTCGGCGGTCTCCCACCGCGGGTGGCCGCCGGTCGGCGCGTCGCTGGCGTCCTCCTCGCCGTCGATCAGCGCCGCGGCGTCGATCGGCGGCTGGGTCTCGGCGGGCGGCTTGCGCTGCAGGTAGCGCGGCCGCGACTTGCCGTCGGTGAACGCGTCGAGCGACAGCTGCTCGTAGTCGATCTCGTTGTGCGAGCCCTCGACCTCCTGGATCTCCAGGATGTCGACCTCGGCGGTGCCGGCCTCGGCCGGGCGCACCGAGCCGTCGGCCAGCCGCGCCGGCGGCCGGGTCAGCTCGATCGGCGCGTCGAGGTCGGGCGTGGTCGCGCTGAGCCGCGCGGGGTCGAGCTTGCGCCCCACCAGGCAGCCGGCCTTGACCGTGACCTGGAACGCGCGCTCGCCGAAGTACGCGTCGATCGACTCCTTGATGAACCAGAACACGTCCTGCAGCTCCTGCCCGCTGCCCGCCACCGCCTTCCACGCCGGCAGCGGCCCGAACTCCACGACCGGCGCGAAGAAGAACTCGCGCGAGCTCTTGAACAGGAGCGTGAACTCCTCGACCTCGACCCGCGGCTCGAGCCCGGCGGCCCGCATCCAGCCGCAGGCCTCGTCGACGGTCGGGTAGCTGGCCAGGTGGGCGTCGAGCCGATCGAGCGCCTCGTGGCGGTCGTGCTTGACCAGCACCTCGCGGTAGATGTCGTGGAACTCGGCCCAGGTGCCCTCGAGCGGCATCGTGCAGCGCACCTCGCCGCCGATCTTGGTGACCCGCGCGAAGTCGGCCAGCGCGGCGGGGGCGTTGGGCATCTCGTTGAGGCCGAGGTTGCACAGCACCAGGTCGTAGACGCCGTCGGCGAACGACAGCCGCGGCACCGGGCTCTCGGTGCGGAAGAACACGCCCTTCTTGGCCAGCGCGCCCAGGTCCGCGACCTTCTTGCGCGCGATGTCGAGCATCGCGCTCGACGCGTCGATCGCGATGATCCGCGCCGCGTCGCCCTTGCGCCGCAGCACCTCGATCAGCGGGTAGCCGGTGCCGCAGGAGATGTCGAGGATCTGCCCGCGCTCCGGGAGCGCCAGGTCGCGCAGCAGCATCTTGCCGAACCGCGATCCCCAGACCGGCGCGATCTGGTCATCGTAGATGCGCGCCAGCTTCTCCTGCTTGAGGCTGCGTTTCTCGACCGCCACGGTGCTCAGGAATGTTGGCCTGACCACCCGGGGGTGTGCAAGGAAGATCCCGTGGGGGCCGGGGTAGGGCGATGTAGTTGTCGCCCGGCCGGCGGGCCGTCAGGCCTTGTCGACGTACAGCGCCTGGCCGACCTGGTTGAACTCGGCGGCCTTCTCCGCGAGCCCGGCCTGGAGCGCCGCCTCGTCTGACATCCCGTGGCTGGCGGCGTAGTCGCGGACGTCCTGCGTGATCTTCATCGAGCAGAACTTGGGCCCGCACATCGAGCAGAAGTGCGCGCCCTTGGCGGCCGGCGCCGGCAGGGTCTCGTCGTGGAAGTCCTGGGCGGTGTCGGGGTCGAGCGACAGGTGGAACTGATCCTGCCAGCGGAACTCGAACCGCGCCTTGGACAGCGCGTCGTCGCGGCGCTGCGCGCCGGGGTGGCCCTTGGCCAGGTCCGAGGCGTGGGCGGCGATCTTGTAGGCGATCACGCCGTCCTTGACGTCCTTCTTGTTGGGCAGCCCGAGGTGCTCCTTGGGCGTCACGTAGCAGAGCATCGCGGTGCCGAACCAGCCGATCATCGCCGCGCCGATCGCGCTGGTGATGTGGTCGTAGCCGGGCGCGATGTCGGTGACCAGCGGCCCGAGCGTGTAGAACGGCGCCTCCTGGCAGATCCGCATCTGCAGGTCGACGTTCTCCTTGATCTTGTGCATCGGCACGTGGCCGGGGCCCTCGATCATCACCTGGATGTCGTGCTTCCAGGCGATCTTGGTCAGCTCGCCCAGGGTCTCGAGCTCGGCCAGCTGCGCGCGGTCGTTGGCGTCGGCGATCGAGCCGGGGCGCAGGCCGTCGCCGAGCGAGAACGCGACGTCGTACTTCTTCATCACCTCGCAGATGCGCTCGAACTCGGTGTAGAGGAAGTTCTCCTTGTGGTGGGTCAGGCACCACTTGGCCATGATCGAGCCGCCGCGCGACACGATGCCGGTCGTGCGGTTGGCGGTCCACGGGATGTACGGCAGGCGGACGCCGGCGTGGATCGTGAAGTAGTCGACGCCCTGCTCGGCCTGCTCGATCAGGGTCTCGAGGAACAGCTCGATGGTCAGGTCCTCGGCCTTGCCCTTGACCTTCTCCAGGCACTGGTAGATCGGCACGGTGCCGATCGGCACCGGCGAGTTGCGGACGATCCACTCGCGGGTCTCGTGGATGTTGTCGCCGGTCGACAGGTCCATGACCGTGTCGGCGCCCCACTTGATCGACCAGCGCAGCTTGTCGACCTCCTCGCCGATCGACGAGCTGACCGCCGAGTTGCCGATGTTGGCGTTGATCTTGGTGAGGAACTTCGAGCCGATGATCATCGGCTCGCTCTCGGGGTGGTTGATGTTGGCCGGGATGATCGCGCGGCCGCGCGCGACCTCGCTGCGCACGAACTCCGGGCCGGTGACCGGATCGAGGCCCTCGCGGATGGCGATGAAGCGCATCTCGGGGGTGACCATCCCCTGCCGCGCGTAGTGCATCTGGGTGCGGTTGCCGTCGTCGCCGGCGGCGATCCGGGCGTCGATCCACGCCTTGCGCAGCTTGGGCAGGCCGACGTGCAGGTCGTGGCCGGTCGGGCCCGAGGTGTCGTAGACGTCGAACGGCGCCTCGCCGCCGGTCAGGTGCACCCGGCGCACCGGGACCCGGACCTCGTCGGCCTCGACGTAGACCTTCTCCGAGGCCGGGAAGCCCTCGATCGGGGCGAGGTCGGCGACCGGGTCGGAGACCTGGGGCAGCGAGTGCTTGCCGTTCTTGCCGTTGCCGTTGGTGCCGTTGCCGTTGCCGTTGGTGCCGTTGCCGTTGGTCGCGCTCATCGTCGCTTCCTTTCCCCGGTGGCCGCGCGTGCGCGGGTCGGGCAAGTTCGAGGGGTCGCACGCGCGCGGCGCGTGCCTCTCAGCCGGATGGCTCCCCCAGCGTTGGGTAGGTTGGTGAAGGCGGACCCTATCGCAGCCGCCGCGGATTGCAACCCGCGCCGCGCGTGGCCGTGGCCGGCGCGGCTGCGCTACTGTCGCCGGGTGAGCGACCCGAAGCACCTCGTCCGCACGCACGCGTTCACGCCCGGCGACGGCCTCCACGTCCGCCACCCGTTCAACCCGGCGTCCGAGGTACGGATGTTCATGCTGAGCGATCGCGCCGGGCTCGCCCGGGCCGCGCTGTCGCTCGCGCGGGTGCCGCCCGGCAAGGAGAGCTTCGTGCCGCACGCGCACCGCGGCACCGAGGAGTTCGTCTTCATCCTGGCCGGCCGTGGTCGAGCGTTGATCGGCGCCGAGGAGTACGACGTCGGGCCTGGCGACTACATCGGCTACCCGATCGACGGCACCCCGCACCACCTGCGCAACGTCGGCGACGACGACCTGGTGTTCCTGCAGGGCGGCGAGCGCGCGACGCTCGACGTCGTCGACTTCCCGACGCTCGGCAAGGTCAGCGTCGCGAGCGGCGCCGGGCCGGTCCGCTTCCACGCCGCCGCCGCCGAGGAGCCTCGCCCGCTGACCGACTGGCTGGTCACCACGCCCGAGCCGGGATGAGCGACGACGCGCCGCGCGACGCCGCGACCTTCGCGCCGGCCTTGGCCGCCGCGCGGCCGACCTCGCCCGAGCTGGGGCGGCGGCTGCGGATGCGGGCGGTGATCGCGGCGGTGGTTGGGGTCGAGCGGCCGCTGCCCCAGCTCGACCGCTACCAGATCGAGCGGCAGGTGGGCGCCGGCGGGATGGGCGTGGTGTACCTCGGGCGCGAGGTGGCGACCGGGCGGCCGGTCGCGATCAAGACGATCGAGGCGGCGGCCGGGATGGAGCGCGCCCGCTTCGCGCGGGAGGCCGCGGTGCTGCGCGCGCTGCGCTGCCCCGGGGTCTGCGGCTACCTCGATGACGGCACCGCGCCCGGCGGCCAGCCGTACCTGGTGATGGAGTGGATTGACGGCGAGGATCTGGCGAGCCGGCTGCGCCGCGGCCCCCTCGACGTGACCGCGGCGCTGCAGCTGGGCCTGGCCGTCGCGCGCACGCTGGTCGCGGTGCACGCCGCCGGCGTCGTGCATCGCGACGTCAAGCCGTCGAACGTGATGCTGGTCGGCGCGCGCCTCGACGACGTCCGGGTCATCGACTTCGGCGTCGCGCGCGGCGGCGCCGCGGCGGCGCGGCTGACCGCGACCGGGGCCGTCGTCGGCACGCCCAGCTACATGGCGCCCGAGCAGCTGCGGGGCGAGGCCGACGCCCGCACCGACG
Source organism: Myxococcales bacterium (assembly GCA_016707895.1). Taxonomy (GTDB): domain Bacteria; phylum Myxococcota_A; class Polyangia; order Haliangiales; family Haliangiaceae; genus UBA2376. The sequence continues at coordinate 63,860 of JADJGV010000020.1, forward strand.
TCTACGGGCTCGCGGCGATGATGTTCGAGGCGCTCACCGGTCGGCCGGTGTTCGTCGGCGGCCACCCTGGCGCGGTCATGCTGGCGGTGCTGGTCGAGGCCCCGCCCAGCCTGTCGGCGCTGCGCCCCGAGATCCCCGGCGTCGTCGACGCGCTGATCGGGCGGATGCTCGCCAAGGATCCGCGCGATCGCCCGGTCGACATGGCCGCGGTCGTCACCGAGCTGGCGCAGATCGCCTCGGCCCGGCGCGGCGGCGCGGTGTTGTCGCGCGCCGAGCGGGTGCCGGTGCGCGCGGCGGTGGCGCCGGCCGCCGATCCCGGCGGCGTGCTCGGGCGCGCCCGCCCGCTCGCGCAGCTCCTCGGCGCGCTGACCGAGGTCGCGGACGAGGACCTCGCGACGCTGATCGCGGTCAGCGGCGAGGCCGGCGTCGGCAAGTCGGCCTTGCTCGACGCCGTCGCCGCCGAGCTGGCGGGCTGGCGCTGTCTGCGCGTGCGGGCCCGGCGCGACGAGCAGGGCGCGCCGTTCGCGGTGGTGCGGGCGCTGGCCGCCGCGGCCGCCGACGGCGCGGCCACGCTGACCGACGCGTCGCCGGTGGACCGCGCGGCGCAGCTGTTCGACGCGCTGGTGCTGCCGGCCGGCGAGGATCCCGTGGTCCAGGGCGACCGGGTCGTGCTCGCGTGGCTCGACTACCTCGAGGCGCTGACCACCGCGGGGCCGCTGGCGCTGCTGGTCGACGACGCCGATCGCGCCGACCTGTCGTCGCTGCGGCTGCTCGATCGCGCGCTGGTCCACCTGGCGGCGCGACCGTTCGCGCTGGTCATCACCCAGGCCCCGGGGCGCCCGGTCGCCCTCGGCGATGGCCTCGAGCCGACGCAGGTGGTCGCGATCCGCATCGGCCCGCTGGGCCCGCGGGCGTGCGGTCGGCTGGTGCGGCGGTGGGCGCCGGGCTGTGGCGGTGACGACGAGGCGCGGGTGGTGCGCGCGGCCGCCGGCAACCCGATGCACCTCCGCGAGCTGTGCCGCGACCTGGCCCGGGCCGGCGCCGACGCCCCGCCACGCTCGGTGGCCGAGCTGCTGTGGGCGCGGCTGGTCGAGCTGCCGGCGGAGACGCGGCGGGCGCTGCGCGCCGCGAGCATCATCGGCCGTGAGCTGTGGCTGGCGGCGGTCGAGCTCTTGCTCGGTGCGCCCGCCGGCGATCCCGTGGTCGCGCGGCACTGCGACGCGCTGATCGGCGCCGGCTACCTGCGCGCCACGCCCAGCCGGATCCAGGGGCACGCCCAGCTCGAGTTCACCAGCGAGCTGGCGTACCTCGCGGCCTACGAGCTGACCGACGCCACCGAGCGTCGGGCCGGGCACCGCGAGATCGCCGGCTGGCTCGCCCGGCACGCCCCCCAGGCCGACGGGCTGCGCGCGCGCCACCTCGACGCGGCCGGCGCCCGCGACGAGGCCGCCCGCCACCACCTCGCCGCGGCCCGCGCGGCGCTGGCCGGCGGCGACACCCAGCTGTTCGAGGCCGAGCTGGCCAGCGCCGCGACCGCCGACGCGCCGCCCGACGTGCGTGGCGAGTCGCTGGTGCTGCGCGGGCAGGCCCAGTTCTGGCGCGGCTCGCTGCGCGACGCGGTCGAGCTAGGCGCGCGGGCGCTGGCCGCGCTGCCGGTCGGCACCGCGGCGTGGTTCGGCGCCGCCAGCCTCGCGATCACCAGCGCCGGGCAGCTCGGCGACCACGCGCAGATGCTGGCGATCGCCGAGGCGGTCGCGGCGACGCCGCCGCGCGCGGACGATGCCGTCGCCGCCGAGCGGCGCGTCGTCGCCGCCTGCCGCGCGCTGTCGCAGCTTGGCCCCGAGCGCACGGCCAGCCCCGCGGTGCGCGCGGTCGTCGACGAGGTGGCGCCGACGGCGCTCGGCCCCGAGGGGCGGGCCTGGCGCGTCCGCGCGCTGTCGCAAGGGTGGACCTCGGCCGGCTTCGACGCGGCGATCGACGGCATCGTCGCCGCCCACCGCGCCCACGTCGAGCAGGGCGATCTGCGCTCGGCGGCGCTGATGGGCGTCTACCTGTGCTCGTACTACGTCTGGACCGGTGGCTGGGAGCGGGCGCGCGAGGTCATCGACGACGCGCTCCGCGTGGTGCGGCGCCTCGAGGTCGGCTACCTGGAGCTGTGGGGCCGCTACGCCGAGGCCAAGCTGCTGGTCGAGGTGGCCCCGTTCGAGGTGGCGCGGGCCGCGCTCGACCGGATCATCGATGGCGCGGCCGAGAGCCCCCGGATCCGCGCGGGCGCCCAGATCTACGGCGCGATCGCGGCGGCGCGCGCCGGCCACCACGACCTCGCGGTGGCCTACGGGGCCGCGGCCCGGACGACCCACCCGACCCCCGCGGTCGCGCTGGCCGGGCTCGCCGCCGAGGTCCGGGGCTGGCTCGCGCAGGGGGAGCGCGCGCGGGCGCTCGCGCTGGCGCCGCCGCTCGCGGCCCACGCCGCCGGCCCGCACCTGCCAGAGTTCGACGAGCTGGTCCGCCTGGCGTGGTGCGAGGCCGCGGGCGTGACCGACCCCGCCGCGGGCGCCGCGGCGATCGCCCAGGCCGCCGACGCCGTGCTCCGACGTGCGGCGACGCTGGCCGATCCGCTGCGGCGCAACGAGTACCTCGCCCGGCCGCACCTGGTGGCGCAGCTCCTGGCGCTGGCGACCGGTGCCGGCCGCGGCGGGCCGTGACCATCGTCGGCACCACCGCCGGATTCGCTGTTACCCTGGGCCGATGCGAGACGACGCGTCGCTGTTCGTGGCGTGGCAGGCCGGCGATCGCGCCGCCGGCGAAGCGCTGATCGAGCGCCACTTCGACGCGATCGACCGGTTCTTCGCCACCAAGGTCGGCGACGGCGGCGACGACCTGGTGCAGCGCACGTTCCTGGCCTGCGCCGAGGCCGGCGCCCGCTACCGCGGCGACAGCAGCTTCCGCGCGTTCCTGTTCGGGATCGCGCGCAACGTGCTGTTCGAACACATCCGCGGCAAGGTCCGCCACGGCGTCGCGCCCGCGGACCTCAGCCAGAGCGCGATCGCCGACCTGGCGCCGGGCGTGGCCACGCTGGCCAACCACCGCGCCGATCAGCGGCAGCTGGTGAACGCGCTGCGCACGCTGCCGCTCGAGCTGCAGGTCCTGCTCGAGCTGTACTACTGGGAGGAGCTGGGCGTCGACGAGCTGGCCGAGGTCCTCGAGGTGCCGGCGGGGACGATCAAGAGCCGGCTGCACCGCGCGCGGCGGTTGCTCGCGGAGGCCATGGCCGAGGCCCCGCCCGAAGGCGACGACGAAGGCAGCGTGCGGGCGCTCTTGCTCGATTGGCTCGCCGGCGTGAAGGCCCAGGCCCCCGCGCCACCGCGCTGACGGCGCGATCGGCGTGAACCGCCGCGCCCGGGTCGACACCTGGAGGATGCCCCGCGCCGAGTCCGGCGCGGCCAACCCAGGAGAGCTCATGTCCCGCATCGCCGCCACCGTGTTCGTCCTCGCGCTCGCCACCCCGTCGCTCGCCGTCGCCGCCGACGCGGTCGGCACCACCGGCGCCATCGCCGAGCTCGAGGTCAACCACAGCACCGCCGAGACCTTCCTGCAGTACCACGGGCGGGTGGTGATCACCGACGGCACCCGCGCCACCGAGTACCGCTGGGGTGGCGTCGCGTGCAGCAACAAGGCGCTGCCCGAAGGGCTGGTGACGATGCTGCATCGGGCGATGGCGGCCGGCACGCCGGTCACGCCGCGCTACCAGGCCGGGCAGGGCAGCAACCGCTGCCTGGTCGGCTTCACCCTCACGCCGTGATCGCGTCGGTCGCGACGCCGCCGTGGGGCGGCGCGGTACCATCGCCCATGGCTTACGACGAAGCGACCGCGGCGCGCGTCCGCGCGATCCTGGCGAAGCGCGGGCACGAGGTGGTCGAGAAGAAGATGTTCGGTGGGGTGTGCTTCATGGTCCGCGGCCACATGTGCTGCGGGTTCGCGAACCGGTCGCTGATGCTGCGGGTGGGCAAGGCGGCGTACCTCGACGCGCTCGACCGGCCCCACGCGCGGCCGATGACGTTCACCGGCCGGCCGCTCGCGGGCTTCGTCTACGTCGACCCGGCCGGCTACAAGACCGACGCGCAGCTCGCGGCGTGGATCGAGCGCGGCACCGACTTCGTCGCGACCTTGCCGCTGCGGGTGGCGAGCAAGCCGAGCCGGACGATCGCGGCGAAGCGCCCGGCGAGGCAGGCCGCGCCGAAGCGCCCGGCGGCCAAGCGATCCGCGGCCAGCCGCCGCTAGTTGACGGTGTAGGTCAGCGTGAAGGCGCCGGTGGTGGTCAGGAAGCCGTCGACGACCAGCCAGTACAAGCCGGGGCCGCTGCCGGTGGCGCCGGTGAACGACGACAGCCGGATCGGCGACACCGAGCCGCACGGCGCCAGGCCGTCGTCGTTGCAGGTCGTGTCGGCGGCGCTGCCGGCCTTGCGCAGGTAGATGACCGAGTCCCAGCTGGTCGGCGTGGTGCACGTGCTGGCCGCGACGGTCGGCGTGATCGTCGGGCACGACAGGAAGTAGTAGGCCTGCTCGCCGGCGGTCGAGCCCGACGAGCAGGTCGGGGTCCAGGTGTTGGTGGCGCCGATGGTGGTGCCGGTGACCGTGCCCGAGCCGGTGGCGATCGACGTGCCGGTGCGGCCGCCGCGGGTGAAGGTCAGGGTCAGCGCGCCGTTGGTCTGGAACGAGCTGTACTGATCGACCACCAGGCAGTACTGGCCGGCGGCCAGGCTGAGCGCGCCCTGGGTCTGGGTGAGGGCGCACTGATCGTCGAAGCAGCTCTGCAGCGCGCCGAGCGCGGTGCAGCTGCCGGCGAAGACGCGGAGGTCGGTGTCGAAGTTCGAGCCGAAGGTGTCGAGGTAGACCACCTCGGCGGCCGGCAGCGTGAAGGTGTAGTAGACGTCGCGGCCGCCGGTCGAGCCGCAGAACGAGCCGCTGAAGTCCTGATCGTTGCGCGCGGCGATCAGGTCGGCGGTGAACGTGCCGCCGCCGGAGATGTTGATCGCGCCGCCCGGCAGGTCGTTGGTCGGGCACACCGCGTCGCCGCCGTTGCAGTCCTGGTCGATGCCGTCGCCGCAGGTCTCGGCGGTGGGGCTGCCGGCGGTGGCGTTGCACTGCACGCCGTTGCCGGCGGCGTTGCAGACGTTGGTGCCGGTGCGGGCGCAGGCGCCGACGCCGGTCGAGCAGGTGCCGCCGATCGCGAAGCCGTTGTCGACGCCGCCCTGGCAGTCGTCGTCGAGGCCGTTGCAGGTCTCGACCGTCGACGAGGTGGCGTCGTTGCACACCGCGACGCCGCCGGCGCCGCACACCAGCACGCCCTCGGCGCAGGCGTCGGTGTCGCCGCCGTCGCAGGTGGCGCCCAGGTTGAAGCCCTCGTCGACGCGGGTGTCGCAGTCGTCGTCGAAGCTGTTGCACAGCTCGACGGAGTCGCCGCTGACGTCGGAGCAGGTGGTGCCGCCGCCGGCGGCGCACACGATCATGCCCTCGGTGCACAGGTCGGGGTCGGCGCCGTCGCACGCGGTGCCGAGCGAGAAGCCGTCGTCGATCATGCCGTCGCAGTCGTCGTCGGCGCCGTTGCAGGTCTCGGTGGTCGGCGTGCCAGCGGTGGCGCTGCAGGTGGTGCCGGTGCCGGCGCCGTCGCAGACCACGGTGCCGGCGCGGGCGCACGCGCCCATGCCGGCGGTGCAGGCGGTGCCCAGGCCGGTGAAGCCCTCGTCGATCATCAGGTTGCAGTTGTCGTCCGCGCCGTTGCACAGCTCGGCGCCGGGGACGCAGGCGTCGGGGCCGACCGGCGCGTCGGTGGCGTCGATCGCGGCGTCGATCGCGGCGTCGATCGCGGCGTCGTCGGTGGCGACGTCGACCGTCGCGACGTCGACCGGGGCGTCGGTCGGGGTGGCGATCTCCGACGACGCGCACGCGGCGATGAGCAGCGCGCAGGCCGCGGCCCCCAGGACGACGACGAAGCGAGGCATCCGCGCATCCTATCATCGGCGGCCGGACCGCTCGCAACCTTCCCGGCCGCCTGTGCTACCACTCACGACGACGGGGCCGCCGCCCCGCCGCGGAGGCCGCGATGTCCCAACCCACCGATACCCCGCACCGCCTGCCCGTCGCCGGGCAGGCCCCGCCGCTCGGCATGAACGCCGACGAACTCGAGGCCGGCATCCGCCGGCTCAAGGCCGAGCGCAACGCCGTCATCCTGGCCCACTACTACCAGGAGGACGAGCTGCAGGACCTGGCCGACTTCGTCGGCGACTCGCTGCAGCTGTCGCAGGCCGCGGCCTCGACCAAGGCCGACGTGATCGCGTTCTGCGGCGTGCACTTCATGGCCGAGACCGCGAAGATCCTCAACCCCGACAAGATCGTCGTGGTGCCCGACCTCGAGGCCGGCTGCTCGCTGGCCGACGGCTGCCCGGCGCCGGTGTTCGAGCGCTGGCTCGAGAAATACCCGGGCCACACCGTCGTCAGCTACATCAACTGCTCGGCCGAGGTGAAGGCGCTGTCCGACGTCATCTGCACGTCGTCGAACGCGGTCAAGATCGTCAAGGCGCTGGGCGACGTGCCGATCGTGTTCGCGCCGGACAAGCACCTGGGCGCGTTCGTCAAGAAGCAGGCCGGCCGCGACGACCTGGTGCTGTGGCAGGGCACCTGCATGGTCCACGAGACGTTCTCGGAGCGCCGGCTGCTCGAGCTGATGGCGCTGCACCCGGGCGCCGAGGTGATCGCCCACCCGGAGTGCCACGAGGGCATCCTGCGCCACGCCCACCACGTCGCGTCGACGTCGGGGCTGATCGCCTACGCCAAGCAGTCGCCGGCGCGCACGTTCATCGTCGCCACCGAGGCCGGCATCCTGCACAAGATGGCGGCCGAGGCCCCCGACAAGGAGCTGATCGCGGCGCCGCCCGAGGACGAGAGCTGCGCGTGCAACGTCTGCCCGCACATGCGGCGCAACACGCTCGAGAAGCTGTACCTGGCGCTGCGCGATCTGCAGCCGCAGGTCGACGTGCCCGAGCCGACCCGGGTGCGGGCCTTGAAGCCGATCCAGCGCATGCTGGACATGAGCGTCTGACGGTGCGCCGCGCGCTGCTGGCGCTGGCGGTGCTCGGGTGCGGCGGGCGCGATCCGGCGCCAAAGCCCGCGCCCGCGCCGGTGGCCGCGCCCGACGCGGCGGTGGCGGCGGCAGCGGTCGACGCCGGGGCCGCGGTCGCGGTGGCGGTCGACGCCGCGCCGGCCGCGCTCGACGCGTCCGGAGATCGGACCGTCCGGATCCCGGACGACACCGGCGAGCTGGTGGTGGCGGTGGCCCCCGACTGGAAGGCCAAGACCGCGACGCTGACCCACTGGCGGCGCGCGGCCGGCGGGCCGTGGGAGCGGGTCGGCGCGCCGTGGCCGGCGGTGATCGGCGTCGGCGGCGTGGCCTGGGGCCGCGGCCTGCACGGCGACGGCGCGCCGGCGGGGCGGGGCGGGCCGGCCAAGCGCGAGGGCGACGGCAAGACGCCGGCCGGCATCTTCGATCTCGCCGGCGCCTATGGCGTCGCCGCGGCGGCCCCGGCCGGCGCTCGCGTGCCGTACACCCAGGCCACCGATCACGCGCGCTGCGTCGACGACCCGGCCTCGGCCCACTACAACCAGATCGTCGACGACACCGCGGTCGCCGTCGACTGGAGCTCGGCCGAGGACCTGCGCCGCGGCGACGTGCAGTACGACTGGGTGGTCGACGTGCGCCACAACCCGGGCGCCACGCCCGGCGCCGGCAGCTGCATCTTCTTGCACGTCTGGCGCAACGCCAAGGGCATCACCGTCGGCTGCACCGCGATGGCCGCCGACGATCTCGCGCGCCTGATCGCCGCGCTCGATCCGGCCGCGCACCCGCGCTACGTGCTCTTGCCCGCCGCCGAGTACGCCGCGCTGGCCGACGCCTGGGGCCTGCCGCCGGCGGCCGCGACCCGGTAGCGCCGACGCACGCCCGCGCGATTTCGGGAACGCCGCGGCGCGCGCGCGTGTCGATCGCCACGTGCGTACCATCGGTGGCCTGGTCGGCGTGATCCTCGTGCTCGCCGGGATGGCGCCGCGCGCGGCGGCGCTCCGGCTCGAGGACCCGGACACGCTGCTGGCCCCGAAGGCCGCCCTGGCCGAGCCGACGGTGCTGCTGGTCGGCCCGGGCGAGGTCGGGACCGATCGCTCGCCGGACCTGGCGATCTCCGTCGACGGCGCCGCGGTCCGTCCCGCGCTGGCGCGGCGTCGGCTCGGCGGCCGCTGGGTCTGGGCCATCACCATCCCGGCGCGCGCCGGCACCGTCGTCGTGACGCGGGCGGACCGGTGGGGCCCCATCGTGCTCGCGCGGTTCCCGATCGTCGACCGGGTGGCGGCACCCAGGTTCCGCTGGGCGGCCATGGCGTTCGCCGGTGACGACGTGATCGATCAATGGAGCACGTGTCGGCGGCTCGATGGGCGCGACGTGCCGACCCGCGAGCTCACCGACGACGCTGCGTGCCTCGCGCCCGGCCTCGAGGCCTTCCGCGCCAGCGGCGAGGTGGTGCGGATCGCCGCGCCGGCGCGGGTGCCGCCGCTCGCCTTCGCCACACGACCGCAGCCCGTCGCGCACCGTACCTGGGCATGGCTGGTGACGCTGGCCGGCGTCGCGGTCGTGGCGCTCGGGCTCGCGCGACGACGTCGGCGCGCGACGGTCTGAGGCCCGCGGCTGTCGGTGCGATGCTGTACATTTGCGCAGTGTCGGCGCCCCGGATCTGCTGCCTCGATCTCGACACGTTCTTCGTGTCGGTCGAGCGGCTGCTCGATCCGACGCTGATCGGCAAGCCGGTGGTCGTCGGCGCGGCGCCGGGCCACCGCGGAGTGGTCACCGCGTGCAGCTACGAGGTGCGCGCGTGCGGCGTGCGCTCGGGCATGCCGATCGCCGAGGCGATGCGGCTCGCGCCGCACGCGATCTACCTGCCGACGCGCCACGGCACCTACGCGCCGTACGCCGCGCGGGTGCGCGACGTGCTCACTCGCCACACCCCGATCGTCCAGACCGCGAGCATCGACGAGTTCTACCTGGACTTCGGCGGCTGCGAGCGCCTGTACCGCGTGGCCGGCGACGCCGATGACGACGCGACGATCGAGCGGACGCTGCGCGCGATCTGTCTGCGCATCAAGGCCGAGGTCGGGTTGCCGGCCAGCGCGGGCATCGGCGTCAGCCGCGCGATCGCCAAGATCGCCAGCGGCGCGGCCAAGCCCGCGGGCGTGCGCCTGGTGCGCAGCGGCGACGAGCGCGGGTTCCTGGCGCCGCTGCCGGTGCGCAAGTTCCCCGGCATCGGCCCGGTGATGGAGGAGCGGCTGCGGCGGGTGTGCGTGACGACGCTGGGCGAGCTGGTGGCGCTGCCGCCGGGGCCGCTGCGCGCGCGCTTCGCCGGGCTGATCGAGCAGGTCGCCGCCGAGATGGACGGGCGGACCGGCGCGTGGCTGGGCCGCGACCGCCCGGCGTTCCTCGAGCACGATCCCGAGGGCGCGACCGGCGGCAGCATCTCGAACGAGCGCACCTTCGCCCACGACGTCGGCGATCCCGACGCCGTCGAGCGGCAGCTCCTGGCGCTGGTCGAGCGGGTGTGCTGGCGCGCGCGCAGCCGCGGCATCCGCGCGCGCACCGTGACCTTGCGGCTGCGCTGGGCCGACTTCGTCACGGTGACCCGCGGCCGCACGCTGGCCACGCCGACGTTCCAGGACGCCGACGTGTGGCCGGCGGCGCGGGCGCTGTTGCGCGCGGCGCAAGACGAGCGGCCCGCCGTGCCGGTGCGCTTGGTCGGCGCGAAGCTGTCGGGGCTGGTGCTGGCGACCCAGCTCGAGCTGCCGCTGGCCGCGCCGCCGCCCGGCGCGGTCGCGCGCGCCACCGTCGACAACGCCGTCGACGAGGTCCGCGATCGCTACGGCTTCGACGCGATCCGCCTGGGCGCCACCGACGGCCGGCAGCGCTGGCTCGACGCGCGGCCGGCGCCACCCGACGCCGCGCGGGCGCGCCAGCCCCGGCGGCGGTGAGCGCGGGGATCGGCGGCCCGATCGCGCGGCCGCGGCGTCGCCAGGCGCGCGCCGCGCGGCTACGCTGCCGCCGTGGCCTGGCTGATCTTCGGCGACGCGGACGTCCCCCTCACCATCACCACCGTCGCGCTCGGCAACCACCGGCTCACGCGCGTCGCGCCCGACGATCCGGCGGTGCGCGACGCCATCGATCCCGCGTGGCGGCTGACCGACGTGCTGGTGCTGCACCCGGCGGGTGAGGTCGCGCCGTGGGAGCAGCGCGTGGCCAAGGAGTTCGCCGGCGAGGTCGGTGGCACGGCGCGGCCGGTGACGCTGGCGTGCGCGCCGACGCCGGTGCCGCCAGCGCCGGCGGTCGCGGCGCCGACCGTCGAGCCCGACGCGCTCAGCCCGGGCGCGCTCGCGGCGTGGCTGGCCGCGTGCTGCGATCCCGACGGCTTCGTGCCGGCCGCGCACCACCCCGCGATCATGCCGGCCGGCGCGGTCGACGTGACGATCGACGTCGTGCCGGTCGCGGCGGACCAGCTCGACGCGCTGGTCGCGGCGGTGCGTGCCGACCGCGCCGCCCGTTTGCCCGACGCCTACCTGGCGCTCCTGCGCGACGTGGGCGCGCCCCGCGTCGAGTGGTTCGACGCCGACGGCGTGTCCTGCCATCGGGCCGCGCTGTTGACGCCGGGCGAGGTGCTCGACGATCTGGCGGACTTCGACGAGCGCGACGCGGTGATCGCGTTCTTCCGCGACGGCGCGGACGCGGTGTTCGCGTTCGATCCCGCCGCGGCGCCGCCCGCCATCGTGGTCCGCGAGGACGGCGAGGTCACCGACCTCACCGCGCTGACGTTCGGCGCGTGGCTGGCGCTGTGGCACGACAGCCTCGGGGCGGAGCTGGTCGATCGGGTCCCCACCGTCGCCGCCGCGCCACCGCCGGGTGCGGCCGCGCTCGTGCGTCGATGGGACGGCATCGCCGCGTGGGTGCGGCCCATGTACGACGACTGGGAGCGCGCCCAGCGGCCGTGATCAGCCGGTCGGCCCGACCGCGGCGCCGGTGAGCCAGCGCTCGATCAGCCAGTCGTCGGCGGCGCCGGCGGCGGTGATCAGCGGCGAGACGAAGTAGCCCTTGGGCCGCGACGCGGCGATCGCCGGCGAGGTCGCGAGCGGCTCCGAGGTGACGACCGCGTCGCCCAGGTAGCTCGCGTGCACGAAGCGGACGACTTCGAGGAGGTTCGTCGCCGAACCCTCCCGGCCGTCGGCGCCGCGCACGACGACCAGGCCGACGTGGTTGGCCAGGCCGATGACGTAGACGCCGTCGCCGAGCGCCGCGATCCGCGTGGCCAGCTCGGCGGGCGGGATGCTGAGGAAGCGGTGGACCTCGCCGCGGCCGCCGACCAGGCTCTGCTGGATGCGCAGCGCCGCGGCCTGGCCCAGCTTGAAGCGATCGTGCAGGCGGAACCCGGCGCCGCCCAGCACCGCGCCGACGAAGTAGCTGCACGAGATGGTCTGATCGGGCGCGAACGGCCGGGTCGCGGTGCTGTCGCGGCCCATGCCCCACCGCATGCCGAACCACGCCGGCGCGAGCTCGTCGGTGATCGCCGCCAGCAGCGCGGCGCTGGCCCGATCGCGGATCGCCGCGCGGGCCGCGGGCGTCTCGGCCGCGCGCCACGCGGCGGCCAGCTCGGCGCGGGTGTCGGCCAGCGCCGCGACCGCGCGATCCCAGGACGCGCCGCGCGCGTCGACGTCGATCGCCGCGGCCGCCGGGGGCGCCGGCGCCGGCTGCGAGCGCGCGGGCTCGGAGCGGCACGCGAGGGTCAGGGCCAGCGCGACGAGGGCAGGGCGCATGGCCCGCCAACGCGCGGGCGCCCCGGTTCATTCCAGGGGTTCATTCCACCGGCTGGTCGCCCACGCCGCTGGCCTCGACCGCGGCGGCCAGCGCCAGCAGCGCCAGCTCGCTGCCGGCCGCGCCGACGAACATGATCGACAGCGGCCGGCCGCGATCGTCGACGCCGCTGGGCACCGCGATCGCCGGCGAGCAGCGCCCGCGACAGCGCCGGCGGCGGGATCGCGGTCGTGGGCATCGCGAGGATCGGCGCGCGGTCCAGCGCCCGCGCGGTGGCGTCCATCAGCGCGGCGCGCTGCGCGTGCAGCCGCGCGACGTCGGCGGGGGCGAACGCGCGGCCGAGCGCGACGTTCATGCGCCCGGCCGGCGACAGCGGGCGCGCCGCGTCGGGGCTCTCCGCCAGCTCGATCGCGCCGATCATGCCGCCCAGCAGCGTCACGCGATCGGCGCCGGCGATCTCGACCGGCTCGATCGGCGCGCCCAGCGCGGCCAGCGCCCGCGCGAACGCGCGCTGGATCGATCGACACGCGCGCGCCGGGCCGAGTTGACGCACGATCCCCAGCCGCGCTGGCACCGCCGCGGCCACGTCGCGCACCGGCTGATCGGCCATCACCTGCCACAGCCGCGCGCAGTCGGCGACCGTGCGTGCGATCGGGCCGCACACGTCGAGCGTGCGCACCGGCGTGCGGTAGCCGTGGGCCAGCCACGCCGCGCGCCCCGGCTTGAGCCCGACCAGGCCGCAGTACGCCGCCGGGATGCGCACGCTGCCCAGGCCGTCGGAGCCCAGGCCGTAGCGGGCCAGCCCCGACGCCACCGCCACCGCGGTGCCGGTCGACGAGCCGCCTGGGAAGTACCCGGGCGCGCGCGGGTTGCGCGGCATCGGCCACGGCATCAGCGCGCCGACGCCGTCCATGCCCAGCTCGGTCGGCTTGGTCTTGCCGATCACCCGGCCGCCGGCCGCGCGCACCCGCGCCACCATCGTCGCGTCGGCGTCGGCGATCGGCGCGCCGCCCAGCACGCCGCCGGTGGTCGGCTGGCCCGCCACGTCGATCGCGTCCTTGACCACCACCGCGGCGTCGTCGAGCGCGCCGCGGCCGGTCGGCGCCAGCGCCAGCGCGCACACCAGCGGCGACGGCGCCTCGTCGGCGAGCCCCGGCTCGGGCGCGCGGGCGGCGATCCGCTCGACGGTCACCAGCGGCAGCGAGGTGTCGGCCAGGCGCGCCAGCGCGCGGCCGGGCGCGCGGCGGGCCAGGAAGCGCGCGGACAGCGCCAGGAACCTGTGATCGGCGACCGGCATCGCGCCAGTATGCGCCGATTGGCGTCGGCGCGGCCGGCGCGGATATGCTGCGCGGCCATGGCCGAACCCGTGCTCCCCTCTCACGCCCGCGTCGTCGTCATCGGCGGCGGCATCATCGGCTGCTCGGTCGCCTACCACCTCGCCCACGCCGGCTGGAAGGACGTCGTCGTCCTCGAGCGCGACCGCCTGACCTCGGGCACGACCTGGCACGCCGCCGGCCTGATGGTCACGTTCGGCTCGACGTCGGAGACCTCGACCGAGCTGCGCAAGTACACCCGCGATCTGTACGCGCGCCTGGAAGCCGAGACCGGCCAGGCCACCGGCCTCAGGCAGTGCGGCTTCATCGAGGTCGCCGCCGATCGCGATCGCCTCGAGGAGTACCGCCGGGTGTCGGCGTTCAACCGCTACCTCGGCATCGACGTGCAGGAGATCTCGCCGCGCGAGGTCGGCGAGCTGTTCCCGATCGCGCGCACCGACGACCTGCTCGCCGGCTTCTACGTCAAGGACGACGGCCGGGTCGATCCGGTCGACGTGACGATGGCGCTGGCCAAGGGCGCGCGCCTGGCCGGCGCGACGCTGATCGAGGGCGTCGCCGCCACCGGCGTCACCACCCGCCAGGGCGCGGTCACCGGCGTCACCACCAGCCACGGCACGATCGGCTGCGAGTACGTCGTCAACTGCGCCGGCATGTGGGCGCGGCAGCTGGGCGAGGCGAGCGGCGTCGTCATCCCCAACCAGGCCGCCGAGCACTACTACCTGATCACCGAGGCGGTGCCCGGCATCTCGGCCGGCTGGCCGGTGCTCGAGGACCCGGGCTCGTACGGCTACTTCCGCGAGGAGGTCGGCGGCCTGATGATCGGCATGTTCGAGCCGGTGTGCGCGCCGTGGCAGGTCGAGGGCATCCCGCCCGACTTCTCGTTCGGGTCGCTGCCGCCCGACTGGGAGCGCATGGGCCCGTACCTCGAGAAGGCCATGGCCCGGGTGCCGATCAGCGAGAAGATCGGCATCAAGAAGTTCTTCTGCGGCCCCGAGTCGTTCACGCCCGACCTGCGGCCGTGCGTCGGCGAGGCCCCCGAGCTGCGCGGCTACTTCGTCGCCGCCGGCCTCAACTCGATCGGCATCCTCACCGGCGGCGGCATGGGCCGCGTCATCGCGCACTGGATCACCACCGGCCGGCCCGACGTCGACGTCACCGCGATGCACGTCGATCGCCTGCAGGCCTACCAGGCCAACCCCGAGTATCGCCGGACCCGCACCGTCGAGTCGCTCGGCATGGTCTACCAGTGCCACTACCCGACCCGATCGATGACCACCGCGCGCGGCGCCAAGCGCTCGGCGCTGCACGATCGCCTGGCGGCGCGCGGCGCCTACTTCCGCGACGTCAGCGGCTGGGAGGGCGCCGACTGGTACGCGCCGCCCGGCGTCGAGCCGGTGTCGGAGCTGACCTGGGGCCGGCCGAGCTGGTTCGGCTACTGGGCCGAGGAGCACCGCGCCGCGCGCGAGGGCGTGATCCTGATGGACATGTCGTTCATGTCGAAGTTCCTGGTGCAGGGGCGCGACGCCGGCAAGGTGCTCGACTGGGTCTCGGCCAACAAGGTCGACGGCGCCCCCGGCGTGATCACCTACACGCAGTGGCTCAACGCCGGCGGCACGCTCGAGGCCGATCTCACCGTCACCAAGCTGGCCGACGATCGGTTCTGGGTGGTGGCGTCGGACACCGTGCCGCGCCACGTGCAGGCGTGGCTGGCCCGGCACACGCCGGCCGACGCCCACTGCGTCGTCACCGACGTCACCTCGGGCTGGTGCCAGCTCAACGTGCAGGGGCCGCGGTCGCGCGAGCTGATGGCGGCGGTGACCTCGGTCGACCTGAGCAACGCCGCGTTCCCGTTCCGCGCCGCGCGCGAGATCGACGTCGGCTTCGCGCGGGTCCTGTGCGTGCGCATCACCTACCTCGGCGAGCTGGGCTACGAGCTGTACATCCCGACCGAGCAGGCGGTGCACGTCTACGAGCGGCTGCTCGCGGCCGGCGCGCCGCTCGGCGTCCGGCATGCCGGGCTCAAGGCGCTGGCGTCCTTGCGCCTCGAGAAGGCCTACCGCGACTACGGCCACGACATCGACAACACCGACACCGTGCTCGAGGTCGGGCTGGGCTTCGCGGTCGACCTCGGCAAGCCGGGTGGCTTCCTCGGCAAGGACGCGGTGCTGGCGCAGAAGGCCGCCGGGCCGCTGCGCAAGCGGCTGGTGCAGCTGCGCGTGCTCGATCCGGCGCCGCTGTTGTTCCACGCCGAGGTGGTGTGGCGCGACGATCGCCCGGTCGGCTACGTGCGCGCCGGCAGCTACGGCCACACGCTGGGCGGCGCGGTCGGCCTGGCGATGGTCGACGCCGGCGGCGCGCCGGTCGACGCCGCGTACCTGTCCAGCGGCGCCTGGTCGATCGACATCGCCGGCACCCGCTACCCGATCGCGGTGTCGCTGAAGCCGATGTACGACCCCGACAGCGGCCGGGTGAAGCAGTAGCTAGCCGCCGACGCGGTTGCGGCCGGCCTGCTTGGCCGCGTAGAGCGCGCGATCGGCGGCGCCGACCAGCTCGTCGGCGGTGCCGACGCCGGGCGTCAGCGCGGCGGCGCCGATCGACACCGTGACCTGCAGCGGCTCGCCGCCGCCGTCGTGCTCGATCCGCAGCTCCTCGACCTTGCGCCGCAGGCGCTCGCCCAGCAGCAGCGCTTGATCGAGCGCGGTCGCGCGCAGGATGACCACGAACTCCTCGCCGCCGACCCGGGCCACGACGTCCTCGTTGCGGATCGCCCGGGCCAGGGCCTGGGCGACGCTGGCCAGGACGGTGTCGCCGACCAGGTGGCCGCGCTGATCGTTGACCCGCTTGAAGTGGTCGACGTCGATCATCAGCAGCGCGAGCTGGCTGCCGTGGCGGTGGGCGAACCGCAGCTCGGCGTCGAGGCGCTCGTCGAAGTAGCGCTTGTTGTACAGGCGGGTCAGCGGGTCGCGCAGCGCCGACACCACGACCCGCTCCTGGAACGAGTCGTCGAGCGCGTCGTGGTAGGTGAACTTGACGATCGACGACCGGCCGACGTGGATCTTGTCGCCGTCCTCGAGCCGGACCGGGCCGGTCACCTTGATCCCGTTGACGAAGGTGCCGTTGCGGCTGCCCAGGTCCTCGATCCAGATGCCGCCCTCGCCGGGGCGGATGCGCGCGTGGTGCCGCGACACGCCGTCGTCGTCGACGCACAGCTCGGCGCGCAGGCTGCGGCCGATGATCAGCTCGCGGCCCTCGATGCGGACCAGCGTGCCGACCCGTGGGCCCGCCAGCACCACCAGCGACGCGCGATCGCGGACCGTGGTGCTCGGGCTCGGCACCTCGGTCTCGTGCGTGACGTTGGTGTCGGAGTCCCAGTCGGTCAACCGCTGGACTGTAGGGGGCCGTCGCGCCGGTGGTCAATGCAGCGGTGGGGCTACGAGGACGACCGAGGCGTCGTCGAGATCGCGCACCCAGCCGACCGCCGCGATCGCGCCGTCGGGGCCGCGCGCCACCGCCCGCGCCGCGCCGGCGAAGCGCGCCACGACCACGCCGTCGAGCACGACCTCGTGGCCGCGGATCTCCGGTGGCGCGGCCGTCGTCGCGCCGACAACCAGGGCCGGCAGGGTGAGCCGCACCGCGCGGCCGGCGGCGCGCGCGACCACCGTCGGCCCGTCGACGCGCAGCGCGGCGATCGGCTGATCGGCGACCGCCACGCATTGCAGGAGCGCGCCGTCGCGGCGGCGGCGCAGGCACAGCGCGCCGGTCGCGTCGCCGATCACGAGGTTGCCATCGGCGGTCGCGGCCAGCGCGGTCACCGCGGCGCCGATCGGCCAGGTCGCCTCGACCGCGCCGGTCGCCAACCCGATCGCCCGCACCGCGCGGTCTGCGCCGCCGACCCAGGCCTGGCCGTCGACCACCGCCAGCGCCGGCAGGTCGCGCTCGGCGGGGCCGAGATCGTGGCGGGCGCGGGCGGCGCCGCTGCGCGGATCGCGCACCACCAGCGCGAACCGCAGGTCGAGCTCGATCGTGCACAGCGCGCCGTCGCCGAACGCCACCGCGTAGCCCAGCGTGCCGCGCTCGATCACCCGCGCGGTCGACGGCGCGGCGCGCCCGGCGCAGCCGACCGCCAGCGTCGCCGCTAGGACGGCGAGCCGGTGCCGCCGATCCATGTCGCCAGCTCGACCAGCACCTGCGCCGCCGGCCCCAGCCCGGCGGCCAGCGTCGCGGCCTCGGCGCCCAGCTCGTGGGCGCGGCGGGCGGCGGCGACCGCGTGCTCGGTCAGCTCGCCGTCGTCGCGATCGTCGGCGTGCTGGAACGCGATCCCGATCGCCATGCCGTAGCGGGCCAGCGCGGCGCGGTGCGCGTCGGGCGCGCCGGCGGCGATCGCCCCCAGCTCGGCGGCGGCGGCGAACAGCGCGCCGGTCTTCTTGGCGTGCAGGTCCTCGATCGTCGCCAGGTCGGTGCTCGGGTGCTCGCCCAGCGTCAGGTCGATCGCCTGGCCGGCCAGGAGCTCGGCCGCGCCGGCCCGGGCCGCCAGGGTCGCGACCGCCGCGCCGGCGCGCGGGCCCAGCTCGGCGAGGCAGGCGAAGGCCATCGTCAACAGGCCGTCGCCGGCGAGGATCGCGATCGCCTCGCCGAACGCGATGTGCACCGTCGGGCGGCCGCGGCGCTCGTCGTCGTCGTCCATCGCCGGCAGGTCGTCGTGGACCAGCGTGTACGCGTGCAACAGCTCGATCGCGATCGCCGCGGGCAGCGCGCTCGAGTCGTCGCCGCCGCACGCCGCCGCGGCTGCCAGCACCAGCGCCGGGCGCAGCCGCTTGCCGGGGCCGGTGGCGGCGTAGTGCATCGCGGCGCGCAGCCGCCCGGGATCGACCCCGGGCACGGCGAGCCGGTGCTCGAGGTCGGTGTCGACGCGCGCGCGGGCGGCGTCGAGGAACTCGCGGAGCCGCCCAGGGGCGGCGCGGGGATCGAGCGTGACCGGCGGGGTGCTCATGCGGGCCGGCCTTCT
Organism: Myxococcales bacterium; assembly: GCA_016707895.1. GTDB lineage: Bacteria > Myxococcota_A > Polyangia > Haliangiales > Haliangiaceae > UBA2376. The sequence continues at coordinate 82,089 of JADJGV010000020.1, forward strand.
TGTAGCAGCTTCCGGACCGTCGCCACGAGCGTCCGGCCGTCGATCGGCTTGACCAGGAACTCGACCGCGCCCGCGGCCAGGCCGGCCGCGCGGTCGGCGTCGGTCGAGCGCCCCGACACGAACACCACCGGGATCGCCTGCCAGTCGCGGTTGCGCTTGAGCGCCCGGCACAGCTCGAAGCCGTCGATCCACGACATGTTGACGTCGAGCACGATCGCGTCGGGGCGATCGATCTGCAGCGCCGCCACCAGCCGCAGCCCGCTCTCGGCGAGGCACACGTCGAAGCCGGCCCGGCGCAGCACGTCCGCCAGGAAGTCGCGGGTCGCGCGGTCGTCATCGACCACCGCGATCCGGGGCGGGGCAGGGGCGCCGGGCGTCATGGCTCGTCGGTGACCGCCTCGTCGAGCGGGACCGACTGCGACCCGCCCGCGACCAGCAGCTCCACGCGCTTCTCCGCGCCGTCGAGCAGCTCGTGGCCGCGCCGCGCCAGCGCGATGCCATCCTCGTAGGCGGTCAGCGAGTCCTCGAGGGACAGCTGGCCGGCCTCGAGGTGCTCGACCACCTTGCGCAGGCGGGCGAGGACCGCGTCGAAGCCATCGTCGGGAGCACGCTCGGGCGCCATCGCGATCATTGTACGCCTGTCGGGCGGCGGGATCGGCGTCGTTCTCGTCGCGAAATCGATTGACCTGTCGACGCGTGCCAGGCAAACCAGGGTCATGCCTGGAACTGCCGCGCGTGGCGCCAAGGGTGGGTCCAAGGAGCGTCCCCGCGTGGCGCCGCCGGTGGCGCCCGCGGGCGACGAGCCGGCCAAGCGCGACCTGCGCGATCTCAAGGCGCGGTGGCAGACCTACCTGAGCGACAAGCGCCTCAACACCACCGCCCAGCGCGAGGCGATCGTCGAGCAGTTCTTCCGCGCGCCCGAGCACATCTCGATCGAGGAGCTGCTGTCCCGGGTCCGGCGCCGCCACCCCAAGGTCGGCTACGCCACCGTCTACCGCACGCTCAAGCTGCTGGTCGACGCGGCGCTGGCCAGCGAGCGCCAGTTCGGCGACGGCCAGGCGCGCTACGAGGTGGCCGGCGATCACCACGATCACCTGATCTGCGCCAAGTGCGCCCTCATCCTCGAGTTCGAGGACGAGGAGATCGAGCGCCTCCAGGAGCGCATCGCCCAGCGGCTGGGAGGCTTCGCCGTGATCCGCCACCGCCACGAGCTGTACGCCCTGTGCCCGCGCGAGCGCGGCGTCGACGATCGCTGCCCCGGACGCGCGCCGTGAGCCGGCGCGTCGCGGCGCTGGCCGCGCTGATCCTGGCGGCGCTGATCCTGGCCGCGGTGGCGGCCTGCGGCGGCGACCCCGCCACCGGCGACGACGCCGGCGGCGATCCGATCGACGCCGGCATCGACGCGCCCGGCTGCGACCCCGAGCGGCCGCGCGCCGTGCCGATCACCGCGGTCACGGTGGGCCCGGCCGCGCTCGAGGACCGCGTCGTCGCGTTCATCGACGGCGCGACCCGCTCGATCGACGTGCAGATGTACACGTTCACGCTGAATCGCATCGCCGATCGGCTGATCGCCGCCGATCGCCGCGGCGCGCCGGTGCGGGTGCTGCTCGACGCCAACCAGCTCGACGCCGGCCTGCGCAGCCGCCTGCAGGGCGGCGGCGTCGAGGTCAAGCTGGCGCCGACCGGCTTCCCCAACGCCCACGCCAAGTACGTCGTCGTCGACGGCGATCGCCTGCTGATCGAGTCGGGCAACTTCACCGTCGCCGGCATGAGCGATCAGCGCAACTTCGCCGTCGAGGATCGCGATCCCCAGGACGTGGCCGACGCCGCCGCGGTCTTCGCGGCCGACTGGGCCGGCACCACCGCGACCTTGAGCTGCAGCCGGCTGGTGGTCACGCCCGGCGACTCGCGGCTGCGGATCCAGACGCTGATCGCCAGCGCCACCACGTCGCTCGACATCGCGCTCTACTACCTGTCCGACACCGCGATCCGCGCCGCGGTGATGACCGCCAAGAACCGCGGCATCGCGGTGCGGGTGCTGCTGGCCTCGACCGGCGAGATCCCCGAGAACGCGACCACCGCCAGCGCGCTGACCGCCGGCGGCGTGCCGGTGCGGACGCTGGCCAACCCGGTGCTCCACGCCAAGGTCATCATCGCCGACGGCGCGCGCGCGCTGGTCGGCTCGAACAACATGTCGATCACGTCGCTGCGCGACAACCGCGAGCTGGGCGTGATCATGCGCGAGCCGGGCCCGGTGGCCGCGGTGCTGGCGCAGTTCAACACCGACTGGAACGCCGGCGTCGCCTGGCCGTAGCGGGTTTCCTGGAGGGTCTTTCGTAAGACCCTCCCCCACAAGACGTGGGGCCCCCACCCGAAACGGCCCAGAGCGTTCAGCGCAGTACCGACGCGCACACCGTGATCAGGGCGGCGCCGACGAGGACGCCGCCACGGTCAGTGCTTGGCCGCGGCCTGGGCCTTGAGCCGATCGAACTCGGCCTGCTCGCTGCGCGGCAGCAGGCGCACCAGGCAGCGGCCGGGCTCGCTCGGTAGCTCGCCGATCACGTAGACGTGCTTGTTGCGCCACGCCGCCCACCGCGGGGTGTCCTCGAACGGCGCGCCGAAGTTCGTCTGCAGCCAGCTCTTGACCGCTCCTTCGTTGCACCCGCGCACCTGCAGCTGGATCTCGATCACCGGCGCCGACGGCTCGGTGCCGAGGAAGTACAGGTCGACGTCGGCCGGACGGCCCGCCACGCTGACCGGCGGCTGCATGAAGCACCAGGTGCCCTTGCGCCCGTCGGGCAGGTCGGTCGGCTCGCACCGCCCCGGCGCGTCCTTGAGCGTCGTCTTGCCCACGCGGTACGCCCCGATCCCGCTGTACCCGCTCCGCCCGCCATCACACGCCGCCAGCGCCACCACCCCGATCGCCATCGCGCACGCTCTGCCGTTCACGTACTTCACCCGCCTATCCTGCCACGCTCTGACCTGGGAAGCGTCACCAGGCTGTCGTGCTCAGGCTCTCGCGTTCGCGATCAACCTACCGGACGAGGGCTCTCGCGTTTCGGGTGGGGGCCCCACGTCTTGTGGGGGAGGGGCTTTGCGAAAGCCCCTCCTAGAAACACGGGAGGGTTGTTTCGAAAAACCCTCTCTTCATCACGCCGAGACGCACTGCAACATCAGCGTCGTGACGTTGTCGGTGCCGCCGGCGCGGTTCGCGGCGTCGACCAGCTCGGCCACCGCGCGCTCCAGCGACTTGGCGTTGGTGGAGATCTGGTTGATGCCCTCGTCGGGCACCATGCCGGACAGCCCATCGGAGCACAGCAGGAACACGTCGCCGCTCTTGATCTGGTGGGCGCGGATGTCGACCTGCACCGTCTCGCGCATGCCGAGCGCACGCGTGATGACGTTCTTGTGCGGGAAGTTCCGCTCCTCTTCCTCGGTCATGTCGGGCTTGGCTTCCTTGTAGTCCTCGAGCAGCGAGTGATCGCGGGTGAGCTGGGCGATCCCGCCCTCGCGGACCCGGTACACGCGCGAGTCACCGACGTGCCCGATGTACGCCTTGTCGCCCGCCACCAGGCACGAGACGATCGTCGTGCCCATGCCCTTGTAGCGGATGTCGCGGCACGAGGTCTCGAAGATCCGCAGGTTGGCCAGCTTGATCGCGCACACCAGCCGGTTCTCGATGTACGAGAGCGACCGATCCATCTTGTACGGCCAGGTGACGTCCTCGTCCTCACGGGTGCGCTGGTAGAACTCGCCGATGGTCTCGGCGGCCATCTTCGACGCCACCTCGCCCGAGGCGTGACCACCCATGCCATCGGCCACGATGAACAGCTGCTCGTCCTCGATGAGCGAGAAGTAGTCCTCGTTGTGGGTACGCTTCATCCCCACGTCGGTCTTGGCGGCGTAGCGGATCTTCATGGCGTGGACCGGACCGGTCGGCCCTGGCAGGCACGGGAGATGATTCCCACGGCGAAAGGATAGGTTGGCGATCAAACCCCCGTCAACTGATGCGGCCCGAATCGCCACCGGCCCCCGCGATCGGCCGCGCGGCGCCCGGCAAGCGCCGCCGCCGCGGTAGCATGCGTCGTGCTTGCCGAGATCGTGACCATCGGCGACGAGCTCACCCGCGGCGAGATCGTCGACACCAACTCGTCGTGGCTGGCGGCGCGGCTGTGGGACCTCGGCGTCGAGGTGCGCTGGATGACCAGCTGTCGCGACGACGCCGACGACATGCGCGGCGCGCTGGCGGCCGCCAGCCGGCGGGCGCAGCTGGTGCTGGTGTCCGGGGGCCTGGGGCCGACCGAGGACGATCTCACGGTCGACGTGGTCGCCGACCTGATCGGGGTGGCGCCGGCGATCGATCCGCCCGCGCGGGCGGTGCTCGAGCGCGTGATGGCGGGGCGGGGCCGCGCGGTGTCCGCGGTGAACCTGCGCCAGGTGCGGATCCCGGCTGGCGCGCGGGTCTACGCCAACCCCGCGGGGCTGGCCCCCGGCTTCGAGGTGGCGCTCGGCGGCGTGCCGGTGGTGTGCTTGCCCGGCGTGCCGCGCGAGGTCTACGGGATCTTCGACGGCGGCGTCGCGGCGCGGGTCGCCGCGTTGCGCGCGGCCGGCGGCGAGGTCGTCGAGCGCGCGCGCCAGATCTACCGGGTGTTCGGCCGCGCCGAGTCGCAGCTGTCCGAGGCGCTGCGCGGCCTGGTCGACGACGTCGCGGGCGCGTCGATCCACTACCAGGTGAAGTTCCCCGAGACGCTGGTGAAGCTGGTGGTCGCCGACCGCGACGCCGCGCGCGCGGCGGCGGCGCTGGCGTCCCTCGACGCCGCGCTGCGGGCGCGGATCGGCCGGTGGATCTACGGCGTCGGCGACGCGGCGCTGCCGGCGGTGACCGCCGCCGCGCTCACGGCCCGGGGCCGCACCGTCGCGGTCGCCGAGTCGTGCACCGGCGGGATGCTCGGGCAGCTGCTCACCGATGGGGCGGGCGCGTCGGCGTTCTTCCTCGGCGGCGCGATCGTCTACGCCAACGCCGAGAAGATCCGCGCGCTGGGCGTGCCGCCCGCGGTGATCGCCGAGCACGGCGCGGTCAGCGAGGCGTGCGTGCGCGCGATGGCGATCGGCGCGCGCGCGACGACCGGCGCCGCGCTCGGCGTCGCGATCTCGGGGGTGGCCGGCCCCGACGGCGGCACCGCCGACAAGCCGGTCGGCACGGTGTGGCTGGCGCTCGCCGACGGCGGCGAGCCGCGCACGATGACGTTCTGCTGGCCGGGGTCGCGCGACCAGATCCGGACGCTCGCCGCGTGGTGGGCGCTGGCGCTCTTGCGCGAAGCGTGCGAGGTGAGCCCATGAGCGACGCGTTGAAGCTGTTCGTGGCGGTGCCGCCGGCGCCGGCCGTGGCCCAGACCCTCGCTGGCGCGGTGGAGACGCTGGCGCGGCGCGCCCGCAGCCAGGGACTGGCGGTGGCGTGGGTGCCGCCGGTCAACTACCACTGCACGCTGGCGTTCCTCGGCGCCGCGCGGCCCGAGATCGCGACCGCGGTGCGCGCGCAGCTCGCGAGCGTCGCCGCCGGCGCGCGCGGGTTCCGCTGGCGGGCGACGCGCCTGGGCGCGTTCCCGTCGCTCGATCGCGCGACCGTGCTGTGGGCCGGGGTCGAGGACGCCTCCGGCGAGCTGGCGCGGCTGGCCGACGCCACGGCGGCGGCCATGGCCGAGCTCGGGTTCGCGCGCGATCGCCGACCCTATCACCCCCACGTCACGCTGGGCCGGCTGCGCGAGCCGGCGGCGGTCGGCGAGCTCCTGCTCCCCCTAGCTGAACAGGTGTTCGGTGAGTCGCGGTGCGACTCCGCGGTGCTGTATAATTCAGTATTAACTTCGAATGGTTACGAATATCGCGTGGTCGCCCGAACGCCGCTCGGAACGCCAAAATCGGCGCCCGAACGTCAGAGCGAGGCCGTACAAACGGCTCCATTCGATGCGTCACATGGCTCGGACGATGGCTGGGATCGCACGCCGTGATCTCGCCGTGACCCTCGTCCGGTCGGCGCGACGGAGAGAATTCCATGGCCCAGAAAGACTCGCCCTCGACTGATCGCGCCGCCGCCGTCACCACCCTCGCCAGCGCCGTCGGCTCCGCCCCGATGCACGGCCGCGACCCCGGCCGCGACAAGGCCATCGACCTGGCGCTCGGCGCCATCGAGAAGCAGTTCGGCAAGGGCGCGATCATGCGCCTCGGCAAGGATTCCATCGAGCGCGAGGTGTCGGTCATCCCGACCGGCTCGCTCGGCCTCGACATCGCGCTCGGCATCGGCGGCCTGCCGCGCGGCCGCATCATCGAGATCTACGGCCCGGAGTCGAGCGGCAAGACCACGCTGACCCTGCACGTCGTCGCCGAGGCGCAGAAGCGCGGCGGCGTGTGCGCGTTCATCGACGCCGAGCACGCGCTCGACGTCGGCTACGCCAAGAAGCTCGGCGTGCGCACCGAGGAGCTGCTGGTCTCGCAGCCCGACTTTGGCGAGCAGGCGCTCGAGATCGCCGACATGCTGGTGCGCTCCAACGCCGTCGACGTCGTCGTGATCGACTCGGTCGCGGCGCTCACGCCGAAGGCCGAGATCGAGGGCGAGATGGGCGACGCCCACGTCGGCCTGCAGGCGCGCCTGATGAGCCAGGCGTTGCGCAAGCTGACCGGCGCGATCTCGAAGTCGCGCTGCACCGTCATCTTCATCAACCAGATCCGCATGAAGATCGGCGTCATGTTCGGCAGCCCCGAGACCACCACCGGCGGCAACGCGCTCAAGTTCTACGCCTCGGTCCGCCTCGACATCCGCCGGGTCGGCGCGCTCAAGAAGGACGAGGACGTCATCGGCAACCGCACCCGCGTGAAGGTGGTGAAGAACAAGATGGCGCCGCCGTTCAAGGAGGTCGAGTTCGACATCCTCTACGGCACCGGCATCTCCAAGGAGGGCGATCTGATCGACCTCGCGTCGGAGGCCAACGTCGTCGACAAGAGCGGCGCGTGGTTCTCGTTCGCCGGCGAGCGCATCGGCCAGGGCCGCGAGAACGCCAAGCAGTTCTTGCTCGACCACCCCGAGGTCTCCAGCGCGATCGAGGCGAAGCTCCTGGCGCACTTCGCGGTGCGGCGGATCGGCGTCGAGGAGCCGATGCCGGCGGCGGTCGAGGCAACCGATGCCGCGGGCGACAAGTCCAAGGGGCAACGGTCGGTGCCCGCGGTTCCTCCCGCCAACGGCAAGCGCCCGAACGCGTAGCGGCGGCACCTGGTGGTGGGTGCTGTCGCTGGGTGATTTCCCCTCACTGTCCGGGGCAGTCACGCTGATGCCCGCGCGCCGCAGGTCGTGACTGACCTGGTTGTCGCTGCGACGGGCAGGCCATAGGTTCCGATGGGTTGGGTGTCGCACTCGAAGTGTTCCGCGGCGTCGCAGATGCTGTCGCAGGGGGGGTAAGACCTCGGGATCACAGCGCGAACGTCGCAGTGATCCCCGCGACGAGAGTGCATGCGGGATCTTGCGTTCGCTGCGGCAATAGGCGATGACTCCCGCGGCTACGACTGGGTAAACCACACCCCGCCGGGCTCACTAAGCAACTAGAGGGAGGCTACGTAATGCTGCGCTACCGTACGCAAGGCGTCCTTGCGGCAGGACTCGGACTGCTCATCACGGGTTGCTTCAGTGACCCGGATCTCAAGACCGGCTTGACGCCCGAGGGCGCGCCGCGCGTGCTCGCGGTGCTCGCGACCGACAACAACACCGGCGCCGAGCCGCCGGCGTTCTGCCGGTACGACGCCGCCGGGAACCTCGACCCCAAGGGGCCGAGCCTGGTGCAGGGCTTCATCATCTGCCCCGACACCAAGGCCGAGTTCGACATGGACGGTCCGGCCGAGCTCGAGCCGCTCGCCTGGAACCTGCGGACGATGTTCGACGAGCTCCTCAACGGCGACAAGGTCGAGCGCCTCGACTGCGATCTCGACGCCGATACCTGCGACGGCCACATCGACACCACGGCGCCGTTCGACGTCAGCTGCGGCGGTAACACGATCGCGTACGACGGGTACTACTACCCGAACGGCAACAAGGAGTCGAACCCGGTCGGCCCGGCGCTCATCCTCGCGCCGATCGACCTGGCCCCGACCGACACCGACTGCACGTTCACCATCAAGCCGTCGGTCGTCGTCGACAAGCAGGGTGAGGCCGTGCCCACCGGCGCCAACGAGAACGTCTTCACCATCCACGTCAAGCAGCTCGACGTGGTCGAGACCGACCCGGTCGACGCCGACGCGGTCGCCGATCGCACCGCGATCCCGCCCGACGGCGCGGTCGTGATGCTGTTCAACTCGCTCATCGACCCCGGGTCGATCCAGGCGGGTGACATCGAGATCCGCGACCTCGGCCCAACGGGCATGGGCCCCGGCACGGTCGTCGCGTCGGACTACGACGTCGTCGACAACGAGCTGGACATCTTCGGCGCGGCCGACCTCGCCCCGGGTAACTACTCGGCGTCGATCAAGGCCACGTCGGTCATCGACGACATCGTCGGCGGCACCCGCACCTTCACGGACGGCGTCACCGTCCGCTTCGTCGTCGAGTAGCGAACAGGAGACCTGACCATGAAGCGCATTGGAATTTCCTTCGCAATGGCGGTCGGCCTGTTCGCCGGCGCCACCATCGTCGACCACGGCGACGCGATCGCCCAGTCGAGCACCACCGGCTCGGTCCGCGGCCGCATCGTCGACAAGAAGACCAAGGACGCCGTCATCGGCGCCACGGTCTCGGTGTCGGGCCCCGCCCTCCAGGGCCAGCAGTCGGAGATCACGGACGAGAACGGCGCGTTCCAGATCGCCAACCTGCCGCCCGGCACCTACATCCTCACCGTGTTCTACGGCGAGGCGCAGTTCAACCGGCCCAACGTCCTCATCGAGGTCGGCAAGCAGGCGTTCGTGTCGGTGCCGATCGACACCGAGATCAAGGCGTCCGAGGTCATCGAGTTGGTGGGGCGCACCCCGCTCGTCGACCAGGGCTCGACCAAGATCGGCTCGACGATCACCGACGAGTACACCCGCAACGTCCCGACCGGCCGCACCTTCGGCGCCGTCCTCGGCACCGCGGCCGGCACCCAGGGTGACCAGTACGGCGTGTCGTTCTCGGGCGCGACCTCGGTCGAGTCGAGCTACGTCGTCGAGGGCATCAACACCACCGACACCGCGTTCGGCGGTCAGTCGACCAACCTCCCCAACGAGTTCGTCGAGGAGACCGAGGTCATCGCCGGCGGTTACTCGGCCGAGTTCGGTCGTTCGACCGGCGGCGTGATCAACGTCGTGACCAAGCAGGGCTCGAACAAGTTCAAGGGCTCGATCTTCGCGTACTACACCCCGGGCACGCTCATCTCTGACGCCGAGTCGATCCTGTCGCAGGCGTCGGCGATCGGCAGCGAGCTGAACGTCGACTACGTGGCCGACCTCGGCTTCGAGGTCGGTGGCCCGATCATCAAGGACAAGCTGTGGTTCCACGTCGGGTACAACCCGTCGTTCCGCCGCGACGTCCTCGACCGCATCATCTCGACCCGCATCGACCGCGAGGACGCGAACGGCGCGGGCATCGGCACCGACGAGTTCGACGCGTGCGAGGCCGACGACAACATGAACGGCGTGCTCGACGCCGACGAGGCGATCGCCGGTGACTGCGTGCCCGACCGCGTCAAGGACGAGGACGGCAACGACACCGCGTTCTTCGACCAGGAAGAGGTCGCCGGTGCCCGCGTGAGCCGCGGCCGCTTCCGCCAGACCCACTTCTTCACCGGCAAGATCAACGGCGCCCTCTCCGACAACCACCAGTTCCAGATCTCGGGCTTCGGCAACCCGGCGTCGTTCGAGCGCGACTTCTACCGCGTCACTGGCGCGCCCGAGTCCATCCTGTTCAAGGACGGCGACGGCGCCTACGACGTGGCGCTGAAGTGGACCTCGAAGTTCAACAACGGCAAGACCCAGCTCGACCTCGTCGGCGGCTACCACCTCGGCTACGAGGATCAGGATCCGCTGTTCGCCGGTGGCGCCGACCGGGCGTCGCTGCAGGACAACAACACCCGCTCGCTCGCGGTGTTCAAGAACTACGAGCCCGGCTTCGACAACGCCTGCGCGGACGTCGCCGACGGCAACGCGATGGACCCGTTCCCGGGCATCCGCAACTGCCCGGTCGTGAACTACACCTGGAACGGCCTCGGCTTCCTCGAGACCCGCACCAACGCACGCACCTCGGGCACCGTCGCGCTGACCCAGCGCGCCAACCTGATGGGGCAGCACACCTTCAAGGTCGGCGGCGACCTCGAGTTCACCACGTACAACTCGGACCGCCGCCTGACCGGTGGCGCGATCTGGCAGCTCCGCCCGTCGAACGCCGCCGGCGTCCAGCGCTGGCGCCGCCGCGCCCAGCTCCTTCCCGACCCGGTCGGCACCACCACCGGCGACGTGCCGTGCTTCGACCTCGACGGCGACGGCCTCGGCGACAAGACCTGCACGGTGGATCCGGCTGGCTACCAGGCCGACACCACCAACCGCAACATCGGCGCGTACCTCCAGGACTCCTGGTCGATCCGCCCGAACTTCACGGTCAACGCCGGCCTCCGCTGGGAGAAGCAGACCGGCTACGTCGCCGACGACATCGTCGGAGACACGTCGCCCGAGGGCGAGATCGTCCCCGAGACCGCGTTCGACATCAGCAACATGATCGCGCCGCGCGTCGGCTTCGTGTGGGACCCGACCGCCGAGGGCCGCGCCAAGCTGATGGCGCACTGGGGCCGGTTCTACGAGTCGGTGCCGATGGACATCAACGTCCGCGCCTTCGGTGGTGAGATCACCGACTTCTCGACCACGGGCTGCACCGCGCTGAACAACCGCGACGACGTCACCCAGGAGGAGCTCGACGCGTGTGACACCTACCGCGCCGGCAACTTCCAGCTCGGCGACGGCGCCGAGTTCGTGGCGCCCTCGCTCAAGGGTCAGTACACCGACGAGCTCATCCTCGGCGGCGAGTACGAGGTGATGGCCGACTTCAAGATGGGCGTCAACTTCGTCACCCGCAACATGCCGCGCGTGATCGAGGACTCGTCGACCGACGGCGGCGCCCACTACCTGATCGTCAACCCGGGCGAGGACTTCAGCGCGGACGCGACTGACCTGCGCACCGAGGCGACCGGCCTGATGACGTCGAACCCCGAGCTGGCCGCGCTGCTCAACGCCCGCGCCGACGTGCTCGACAAGATCTCGACCTTCGACAAGCCGATCCGCGACTACCAGGCGGTCCAGATCACCGCGCAGCAGCGGTTCGCCAAGAACGCGATGCTGCTCGCGTCGTACACCTACTCGCGCAGCGTCGGAAACTACCCGGGCCTGTTCTCGACCGAGACCGGCCAGCTCGACCCGAACCTGACCTCGCTGTACGACCTCCCCGAGCTGATGTCGAACCGCTACGGCGCGATGGGCCTCGACCGTCCGCACAACCTGAAGGTCGACGGCTTCTACCAGTTCGACCTGAAGAAGGCGGGCATCCTGACCCTCGGCGCCAGCGTCCGCGGCATCTCGGGCATCCCGCACAACACGCTGGTCGGTCACTCGCTGTACGGCGCGGACGAGAGCTACCTCCTGCCCCGCGGCAACGCCGGTCGCTCGCCGTTCACCACCACGGCCGACGTCAAGGCCACCTACGGCCGCAAGATCGGCAAGAACCAGTCGATCGAGCTGTTCGCCGACATCTTCAACCTGTTCAACACGCAGGATGAGACCGACGCGGATGAGCGCTACTCGACCAGCTTCGCTGACCCGATCGTCGGTGGTGACCTGTCGGACCTGGCCCACGCCAAGCAGAACCCGCTGGTCGGCATCACGGGCCGCAGCCCGATCAAGAACACGAACTTCCTCAACCTGAGCGCTCGCCAGGCGCCGCGGTCGCTCCGCTTCGGCCTGCGCTACTCGTTCTGAAGAGGAGGGTTTTTCGAAAAACCCTCCTGCTGAAGAGGAGGGTCTTTCGCAAAGACCCTCCCCCGGCATTCGCCGGGGCCCCCTCCCAAAACGGCCCAGAGCGTGATGCGCTGGGCCGTTTGTATTTTCGGGGGTGGAGGTGTGCGGAGCGTACGGGTTCCGGATCTGGTTTCCGGCTCCGGATCCCGCTCCGGTTGCGGCTCCGGCTCCGGCTCGTTCAGGCGCGGAGTTCGGCGGGGTCGTGGGCGGAGAGGATGGTGACGTCGGGGTGGTCGGCGTGGAGGCGGCGGAGGGCGTCCTGGGAGGCGTGGCGGGCGAGGCCGTCCATCTGGATGAGGGTCTGGAAGGCGCGCAGGCCGAACGGCGCTCGGCGGCCGGGCTCGAGCTCGGTGTGGTGGAAGTACGCGTCGCCGGCGTGGAGCAGCGGGCGGTCGCTGGCGTCGACGACGACGCCGGAGTGGCCGCGGGTGTGGCCGTGCAGCGGCACCAGCCCGATGTCGGCGTCGAGGCCGGGCAGCTTGCGCACGGCGGGCAGCCCGCGCCAGGCGTCGCCGCGCTCGGCCACGGCGCTCCACCGCGGCCCGTGCGCCCACTGGTGCGTCAGGTAGCGGCTGCGCTCGGCGCGCGTGGCGCGCGCGGTGGCGGCGTCGAGCTCGCGCTGGTGCAGGTGCACCGTCGCGTGCGGGAAGTCGCTCAGGCCGCCGGCGTGGTCGAGGTCGAGGTGCGTGACGACGACGTGCCGGACGTCGGCGGGGGTGAAGCCGAGGCCGGCCAGCTGGGCGTGGGCGGTCTCGCGCACGTCGAGGGTGGGCCCGGTGAGCCGCCGGAAGTAGCCCGGCAAGATCGATGGCTCGCGACACTCGCGGGTGCCCCAGCCGGTGTCGATCAGCACCAGGCCGTCCCGCGGCGTCTCCACCAGCAGGCAGTGGCAGACCATCAGGCCGCGGCGGAGCCCGGTGCCCGAGCCGATCGCGCCGCCGGCCAGCGGACACATCGTGCCGCAGTTCAGGTGATGCACGCGCATGCCGCGAGCTTGCCCGAGCGCCTCGGGCGGCGCGAGCGTCCGACGCCAGAGGTCGTCGTCAGCGGTGGTGGCGGTGCGTGGGCCGCGGCGCGGGCGGCGGCGCCAGCCGACGGTCCATGGTCAGCTCGCGCTGGCGCAGATCGCGCACCAGCTGATCGATCATCTGCTGGGTGCGGATCGACGCGTCGATCGCCTGCCGGTTGCGCTCGAGCTGCGCGGTCGAGCGCCGCAGCGCCTCGAGATCGGGGTAGCGCGGGTGACGGCTGTGCCCGAGCGAGCCGATCGCCACCAGCGACGCGATCACCACGCCGAGCCACAGCACCACCTTGGCGGTGGCGACCGCCAGCGCGCCGGTCCGCCGCGCCGCGTGGCGCACGACGGCGCCGGCGCGCTCGGCCTCGCCGACGACGCCATGGACGCGAGCCCGAGCCGGTGGCAAGCCAGCCATGGCTCGATCGTACGCCGCGGCGCTGCCGTTGCAACCGCGATCGCGCGGGCGGCTACTTCCCCGTCGTGCGCGCCATCTCGGGCGCCGCCTGGCCGCGCGCGGCGTACGAGCCGTGCTCCTGGTAGCGCTTGTTCTGCAGGCGGTTGAGGAACACCCGCGACCGCCAGCCCAGGTAGCCGCGGGCGAAGGTCGAGACCTGGCGCGGATCGGTGTACGGGTTCTTGAGGCCGCCGACCGCGACCAGCGCGAGCACCTGCTCGGCCACCGACACCGGGCAGCCCTCGAGCCGCATGTGCGAGTCGTTGCGGGTGGCGGCCGTCTTGGCGGTGGTGGTCGCGAGCTTGGCGAAGATGTCGTCGTGGTGCGCGTGGTGCGGATCGAGCGTGCTGCGGTCCTGGTACTTCGAGCGGATCTGCACCAGCTTGCCTTGCAGCTGGCCGCTCCACTGCGCGCAGTCGCCGATGAAGATCACCTTCTCGCCGGGACCGGCGGCGATCGGGCCCTGGTAGTTGCCGAAGACGACGTGCATGCGCGGCATCTTGGCGTCGCACTCGGCGTCGTAGACCCGGAGGATCTCGATCGCCTCCTCGATCGCGCCCGGGCAGCCGCCCCAGCAGTAGTCGGAGTGCTCGGGCTCGGGCGGCGGGCCGGCGTAGGCGGTGATCTTGCTCCCCTCGAAGTACTGCTCGACGCGGATCAGGCCGACCTTGAAGCCCTTGGCCCGGGCCTTGGCCTCGGCGAAGCTGACGTCGCCGGTGATCTTGATCTTGGCGAGGTCGGTGGTCCCGAAACCGTTGTCCTCGGCCAGCCGCACGTGATCGATCGAGCGCGGATCGAGGCCGATGATCGCCGCGCACACCGCGTCGAACGCCACCTGGCTGTTGCCCATGATGATCAGGCCGAGGTTGAACGGCGTCGGCGTCAGCATCCGACCCTCGCCGGCGGTGATCGCGTCGATCGCGATGAACTGCGGCTGGATGATGTACTGCAGGTCGGCGATCTTCTCGTTGAGCTTGTGGTCGTGGTCGATCAGCCGGTGGCGATCGTCCTGGATGCCGATGTAGTTCTTCATCGAGAACGTCACCGTCGTCCACGGGTGCGCCTTGAACTTGGGCATGTTCACGAAGAAGTCGGCGCGGGCCACCGGCTCGGGCGTGAACAGGTAGTCGCGCAGCCGGGTCGGGTGCGACAGCGGGATCTCGACCTGCTGCGTCTCCTCGAAGCAGTAGCGCTCGACGCCGCCGACCCGGGCGATCGCGTCGTCCCACCCCGACTCCTTGAACGACAGCCGCGTCGGCACCGTGATGCCGCAGCGCTCGCCCACCGCCAGCTCCTGCATCGAGCCGGCGCCGACGTCGCGCAGCGCCTTGAGCATCGCCTCGCCGCACTCGGGGCGGGTGTACGCGTACGGGAACATCTCGCCGGCCGCCACCAGGTTGGGCTTGACCAGCGTGCGCCCGAACGGCCGCAGGTTCAGCTCCTCCATCCCCTCGCGGTAGATGCGGCGCAGGCGCTCGACGTCGTAGTCGGGGCAGGCGCGGATGATGACGCGCGGCTCGGCGGGGATACGCATGCGCGTAGTGTAGCGCCCGCTATCGACCTTGGGTCAACAGCCGCCTGGGAGATCGCCGTCGTCGGCCCAGGCGCTGCCGTGGGCGCCGAGCTCGTCGAGGGTCGCGAACAGCGCCTGGTAGTACGGGTGGCCGCCCAGCGTCGCCGAGTCGCCGACCACCAGCAGGAACCGGCGGGCCCGGGTCAGCGCGACGTTCATGCGGCGGGTGTCGGCGAGGAAGCCGACCTCGCCGTCGGCGTTTGACCGCACGGTGTCGAGCACGACGGCCTCCTTCTCGCGGCCCTGGAAGCCGTCGACGGTGGCGATCTCGAGCCCGGCGGCGCGCTCGTCGGCGAGCAGCGTGCGCAGCCGGCGCACCTGCGCGTGGTACGCGGCGATCACCGCGACGTCGGCGGCCGCGACCCCGCGCGCCAGGAGCCGGCGCACCTCGCGCGCCACCCGCTCGGCCTGCTCGGGGTTCCAGGTCGACGGATCGGGCACGTCGCCGTCGGTCTCGTCGGGGCCGCCCCGGCGATCGGTCCAGTCCTTGCCCGCGGTGTCGACCAGCCACAGCGCGGTGCCGCGCTCGGGATCGGGCCGGGCGCCGAGGTCGGCGAGCGTGTGGCCGGCCACCGCCGGCGCCGCCACCAGCGCGCCGCCGTACTTCGACGCCGACGGGAACGCCATGATGTCGGCGTGCATGCGGTGCTGCTGCACCAGCATCGGCGCACCGGCGGCGGCGGCGCGGCGCTCGAACAGCGTGGTCGCCAGGCCGCCGCGGGCGGCGTCGAGATCGACCACGGTCGGCGGCAGCTGGTGCGGATCGCCGGCGAGGATCGCCCGGCCGCCGCGGGCCAGCGCCACCAGCGCCAGCGGATCGGGGGCCTGGGTGGCCTCGTCGATCACGACCAGCGGGAACGTGCGCTCGGCCAGCGCGTGGTGATCGGCGCCGGCGCAGGTGGCCAGCAAGACCGGCGCGGTCTCGAGCAGGTGGGCCTCGGCCTCGGCCAGCGCCGCGCGGGCGTCGCGCTCGAGCGCGCGCACCTCGCCCCAGCGATCGCGGGCCTCGGCGCCGCGGGCCCCCAGCGCGGCGCGGCGCTCGTCGCGGGCGCGATCGCCCAGCGCCCGGGCCAGGCGCGCGCCGTCGGAGCCGGCCACCAGCGCGTCGAGGCTGCGCGCCTCGAGCGCCGGCGCGATCCGCGCCGGGTGGCCGAGCCGGACCACGCCGACGCCGGCGGCCAGCAGCCGCTCGCCGAGGTTGTCGACCGCGGTGTTCGACGGCGCGGTCACCAGCACCCGCTCGCCGGCGGCCACCGCCTGGCGGATCACCTCGACCAGCGTGCGGGTCTTGCCGGTGCCGGGCGGCCCGTGGATCAGCGCCACCTGATCGGCGTGGAGCGCAAGGGTGATCGCCGCGCGCTGGGCATCGTCGAGGGCGCGGTCGAACGGCTGCCACGGCAGCGGATGGCGCGCGGTCGGCGGCCGCACGCCCAGGAGCACCTCGAGCATCGCGGTCAGCGGCGCGGTGGCCTTGGCGGCGCGGGCCCGAGCGATCGCGCGATCGCCGCGATCGAAGGTCGACTCGGGCGCCTCGACGTCGAGGTGGCAGCCGGCGTCGAGCACGACGTCGGGCAGATCGCCGGCGACGATCACGATCAGGTCGCCGCGCTCGGGGCGCGCGATCACGCCGCGCGCGGCCTCGGGCTCGCCGGGGTGCTGGCGCCACAGCACCACCGGATCGCCGGGCCCCAGGCGGACGTCGTCGAGGTCGACGTGGCGCGGCGGCGTCAGCCACACCCGGGTGCGGCCGCCGGCCGCCGGGCGGAAGTCGCTGACCGTCAGGTTGGCCAGCGCCAGGCCCCGCGCCACCCGGGTCGCGAGCGTCGTGCCGTCGCGCTCGGCGCGGTGCCGGGCCCGGGCCGCGGTGCGCTCGCTGCGCCACAGCTCGGCCAGCCGGGTGAGCCAGGCGTCGACCGCGTCGTCCACGCCCGGCAGGGTAGCCGACCGGCGATCGGCGGTCGAGCTGTCACGTTCGCGCGGGCTGCGTCGTCCCGGTGCCAGGAGGTCCCATGACGCCCGCGACGATCGCAGTCCTTGGAGGTGGTTACGCCGGCGTCCTGGCCGCGCGCCGGGTGGCGGCGGCGCTCGGCCCGCTCGGTCGGGTCACGCTGTACGCCGACCGCGATCACTTCGTCGAACGCATCCGCCTGCACCAGGTGGCGGCCGGCCAGGTCGTGCGGTCGACTCCGCTGCCGCGCCTCTTGGGCCGGGCCAGCCTCGAGGTGGCGCGGGTGGTGGCGCTCGACCCGGCGGCGCGCGCGGTGATCACCGATCGCGGCCGGCGCACGCCGGACTTCGTGATCCACGCGCTCGGCAGCCGCACCGCGCGCGCGATCCCCGGCGCGGCCCACGCGCTGGCGCTCGACGATCCCGACGGCGCGGCGGCGGTGGCAGCGGCCGCCGGCCGGGCGGCGGCGCAGGGGCGACCGCTGGCGATCGTCGGCGGTGGGCTGACCGCGATCGAGCTGGCCACCGAGCTGGCCGACGCCCACCCGACGCTGCGGCTGACGCTGATCACCCGCGGCGCGCTCGGCGACGGCGCGCTCGGCGCGGCGGGCCTGGCCCACGCGCGCGCGGCGCTGGCGCGGCGCGCGGTCGAGGTGCGCGAAGGGCAGGGCGTCGCCGCGATCGAGCCCGACGCCGTCGAGGTCGACGGTGCGCGGCTGGCGGTGGCCGCGACTGTGCTGTGCGCCGGCTTCGCGGCGTCGCCGCTGGCGGCGGCGGCCGATCTCGCGGTCGATCGCCTGGGGCGGATGCTGCTCACGCCAACGTTGAGCGCGGCGGGCGCCGGGTGGCTGTGGGGCGCGGGCGACGCGGCGGTGCCGGCGGCGCCGGTCGGGGCGCCGGTGCACATGGCCTGCAAGACCGCCATGCCGATGGCGGTGTGCGTCGCCGACAACGTGGTCGCAGCGGTGACCGGGACGGCGCCGACGCCGTTCCGCTTCGGCGACACCGGCGTGTGCGTCAGCCTCGGCCGCACCGACGGGGTGATCCAGCGGCGCGCGCCTGGCGGCGCCAACCGCGGCGTGACCCGCGGCCGGCTGGGCGCGTGGATCAAGGAGGGCGTGTGCCGCTTCACGGTGCTGGCGCTGCGCCGCCCCGGCTCGCAGCGGGTGTTCCGGATCTATGCTCGCCGCGGGGCCGCCGCGCTGGCCGCCTCCACCGACCTCGCGCTCCCCGCCGCGCCATGACCGACGACGATCCGCTCGCGCGCTTCGAGGCCCACCGGCCGCGGCTGTTCGGCATCGCCTACCGGATGCTGGGCAGCGCCGCCGACGCCGACGACGTGCTGCAGGAGGCCCGGGTGCGGTGGCTGGCGGCCGATCGCGCCGCGGTCCGCGACGCGCGCGGCTTCCTGGTGACGATGGTGTCGCGGCTCGCGCTCGATCAGCTGGGCTCGGCGCGCGCCCGCCGCGAGGCCTACGTCGGTCCGTGGCTGCCCGAGCCGATCGCGACCGCGCCCAGCGCCGACCTCCACGATCTGTCGCTGGCGTTCCTGCGCCTGCTCGAGCGGTTGAGCCCCGCCGAGCGCGCGGCGTTCCTGCTGGCCGAGGTGTTCGACTACAGCCACGCCGAGGTGGCCGCGATCCTCGGCAAGTCCGAGGAGGCGTGCCGCCAGCTCGCGGCGCGGGCCCGGCGCGCCGTGCGCGACGGCCGGCCGCGCCCGGTCGACGCCGCGGCCCACGCCCGCGTGCTCGCGGCGTTCGCAGCCACCTGCGCCAGCGGCGACGTCGCCGCGCTCGAGCGGCTGCTGGCCGCCGACGCCGCCTGCGTCAGCGACGGCGGCGGCCGGGCCCGCGCCGCCCGCAACGTCGTCACCGGCGCCAACGCCGTGGCCCGGCTGCTGATCGGCCTGGCGCGCAAGGGCGCGGCGGCGACCACCGTCGAGCTCGGCGCCGTCAACGGCGAGCCAGCGCTGGTGGTCCGCGACGCCGCCGGGCTGCACTCGGTCGCCACGCTCGACGTGATCGACGGCCGGATCGCCACCGTCTGCATCGTCCGGAACCCGGACAAGCTGACCGGGCTGGGCACGCCGCGGGCGCTGGCGTAGGCCGGGGCGCCGGCCGCCAGGCCCCTTCCGCGATCGCGGATCCGCCGCTTGCCAAGCTGTCCGTTATAACGGATACTGCCCAGCACCATGCCGATCTACGAGGACAACTCCCGCGCCATCGGGCGCACGCCGCTGGTCCGTATCAACCGCATCACCGCCGGGGCCGGCGCCACGGTGCTGGCCAAGATCGAGGGCCGCAACCCGGCCTACTCGGTCAAGTGCCGCATCGGCGCCGCGATGGTGTGGGACGCCGAGCAGCGCGGCCTGCTCGGCCCCGGCAAGACCATCGTCGAGGCCACCAGCGGCAACACCGGCATCGCGCTGGCGTTCGCCGCGGCGTCGCGCGGCATCGAGTGCGTGCTGACCATGCCCGAGACGATGAGCATGGAGCGGCGCAAGGTGCTGGTGGCGCTGGGCGCCAAGCTGGTGCTCACCCCGGGCGCCCAGGGCATGAAGGGCGCGATCGCCAAGGCCGAGGAGCTGATCGCCAGCGACCCCGGCCGTTACGTCGCCGTGCGGCAGTTCGAGAACCCGGCCAACCCGGCGATCCACGAGCAGACCACCGGCCCCGAGATCTGGGACGACACCGGCGGCAAGGTCGACGTGTTCGTGGCCGGCGTCGGCACTGGCGGCACGCTGACCGGCGTGTCGCGCTACTTCGAGAAGACCCGGGGCCAGGCGCTGCACTCGGTGGCCGTCGAGCCGATCCACTCGCCGGTGATCAGCCAGACCGTGAAGGGCGAGGAGGTGAAGCCGTCGCCGCACAAGATCCAGGGCATCGGCGCCGGCTTCGTGCCCAAGAACCTCGACCTGACGCTGGTCGACGAGGTCGCCCACGTCTCCAACGACGAGGCGGTCGCGATGGCCCGCCGGCTGGCCAAGGAGGAGGGCATCCTCGCCGGCATCTCGTGCGGCGCGGCGATGACCGTCGCCGATCGGCTGGCCCGCGAGCCGCGCTTCGCCGGCCAGACCATCGTCGTGATCCTGCCCGACACCGCCGAGCGCTACTTCACCGGCATCCTGTTCGAGGGCCAGTTCGACGAGGTCGTCAACATGACCGCGATCTGAAGATTCCCTGGAAGGGGCTACCCGCGGGCGGTCGCCGACGGCAGGTCGACGGGCGGCGGGCGGCGGCGGCGGGCCAGCGCGGCGCCCAGCGCCGACAGCGCGATCGGGAACGGCACCAGGAACGCGGCGACGAGGACGCCGATCAGCACGAAGAAGCGCTGGCTGGCGAGCACGAACGCCAGCCCCAGCGTGACCGCGGCGATGAACAGCCAGCTGGTCGCGATGTGCCCGATCGTGACGGTCGGCACCAGCCGCGCGGTCACGGCGCCGCCGGCGACCATCGCCAGCATCATCGGCAGCCACGGCGCCGGATCGGTGCCGTGGTGGTGGGCCAGGTAGCCGTTGCCGACGACGACCGTCGTGATCACCGCCAGCTGCATGAACGCCGCGGCGCCGACCTTGCCCAGGCCCGGCCACATCCGGCTGCCGAGCCACGCGCCGGCGGCGGTGGCGAGCACCGCGCCGCCCAGGAGCGCGGCCTGCGTCGTCAGCGGCGGGGCGCCGCCCGGCATCGCCAGCACCACGCCGGCCGCCAGCGCGGCCGCGCCGATCACGATCGGCCGCGGCACCGTCGGCAGCGCCGCGGCCGCCGACGCGCCGCCGACCAGGCACCCGAGCACCAGCGCCGCCGCGCGGATCATCAGCGCCGGCGCGGCCACGTCGTCGAGGCGGTCCATCAGCAGCGCCACCGGCGTCAGCGCCCAGGTCGCGGCGCCCAGCAGGATCAGCACCGCCGCCAGCGTCGCGGTCGCGCGGCCAGGGGCGCTCATGGCGACATCGTAGCGCGGCCCGGCGGCGTTGCCACCGCTCGGCGCGGGGGGCAAGATGCGCCCTGCATGGCCACCTCGACCGCGCCCGAAGCGTTCACCCGTACGACCAGCACGATCCCCGCGCTGTTTCTCGAGCGGATCGGCAAGACGCCGGACCGCGAGGCCTACCGCTACCCGGTCGGCGACGAGTGGCGCTCGCTGACCTGGAAGGCCGCGGGCGCGCGGGTCAAGGCGCTGGCGGCCGGCCTGCTATCGCTCGGCCTCGGCCGCGAGGATCGCGTCGGCATCCTGTCGAACACCCGCTACGAGTGGGTGCTGATCGATCTCGGCATCCTGTGCGCGGGCGGCGCGACCACCACCGTCTACCCGTCGTCGACCGCCGAGGAGTGCGCGTACATCCTCGACGACTCGACCAGCCGGTTCGTGTTCGCCGAGGACGCCGGGCAGGTGGCCAAGCTGCGCGGGCAGAAGGCGGCGATGCCCAAGCTGACCAAGGTGATCCTGCTCGACGGCGCCGCCGAGCCGGGCGACGCCGGCTGGGTGATGACCTTGGCCGAGCTCGAGGCCGCGGGCGCCGCGCACCTGGCCGCGACCCCGACCGCCGTCGACGACGCCACCGCCGGCGTCACCCGCGAGCACCTCGCGACGTTGATCTACACCTCGGGCACCACCGGCAAGCCCAAGGGCGTCCGGCTGATGCACGACTGCTGGGCCTACACCGCCGACGCGATCGCCGCGGTCGGGTTCCTGACCGACGCCGACCTCGAGTACCTGTGGCTGCCGCTGTCGCACAGCTTCGGCAAGGTGCTGACCTCGGGCCACGTCAAGATCGGCCACACCGTCGCGATCGACGGCCGCATCCCCAAGCTGATCGACAACCTCGCGGTGGTGAAGCCGACGATGATGGCGGCCGCGCCGCGCATCTTCGAGAAGGTCTACAACAAGGTCGTGCAGGGGGCCAAGGACGGCGGCAACCTCAAGTGGCGCATCTTCCAGTGGGCGATCGGCGTCGGCAAGCAGGTGTCGGCCGCGCGGCAGGCCGGCCGCGAGCCCAAGGGCATGCTGGCGTTCGAGTACCGCATCGCCACCAAGCTGGTGTTCTCCAAGCTGCAGCAGCGCTTCGGCGGACGGCTGCGGCTGTTCGTGTCCGGCTCGGCGCCGCTGTCGCGCGAGATCGCCGAGTTCTTCCACGCCGCCGGCGTGCTGATCGTCGAGGGCTACGGCCTGACCGAGTCGAGCGCCGCCAGCTTCGTCAACCGCGCCGACAAGTTCCGGTTCGGCACCGTCGGCCTGCCGATGCCGGGCACCGAGGTCAAGCTGGCGCCCGAGGACGGCGAGATCCTGTTGCGCAGCCCCGGGATCATGCGCGGCTACCACAACCTGCCGCACGAGACCGCGGCGACCTTGACCGAGGACGGCTGGCTCAAGACCGGCGACATCGGCGAGATCGACGGCGACGGCTTCCTCAAGATCACCGACCGCAAGAAGGACCTGATCAAGACCAGCGGCGGCAAGTACGTCGCGCCGCAGTACATCGAAGGCAAGATCAAGGCGACCTGCCCGTTCGTGTCGCAGGTGATCGTCCACGGCGACAAGCGCAACTTCTGCTCGGCGCTGGTGACCCTCGACGAGGAGTCCACCAAGAAGTGGGCCGAGAGCGCGGGGCTCACCGGCAAGACCTACGCCCAGATCGCCGCGTCGGCCGAGGCCAAGGCGCTGATCCAGACCTACATCGATCAGGTGAACCGCGAGCTGGCGAAGTGGGAGACGATCAAGAAGTTCGCGATCCTCCCCGCCGACCTCACCGTCGAGTCCGGCGAGCTGACCCCCAGCCTGAAGGTCAAGCGCAAGGCCGTCGAGAAGAAGTACGTCGAGGTGCTCGACGAGATGTACCAGGGCGCGATGGCCGACGTGTGAGCGCGTCGGGAAGCAGGTCCTCCCAACCCGCCGACTAGGCGCGCCAGGCGGCCAGCAGCGCGGCACTGCGCGGGCCGGTGGCGGCGGCGGTGAGCGCGCGGGCGTCGCCGGCGTGGGTCAGCTCGATCCGCAGGTGATCGCGCGGCAGCCGGTGGGCGAAGCGATCGGCCCACTCGATGACCGCCGCGACCTCGGGGCGGTCGAGCAGGTCGTCGAAGCCGATGTCGTCGAGCTCGCGCTCGCGCTCGAGCCGGTACAGATCGAGGTGCGCGATCACCACCCGGCCGGCGTACTCGTTGACCAGCGCGAAGGTCGGGCTGGCCACCTCGGCGGCGTCGGCGCCGGCGCCCAGCGCCAGGCCGCGCACGAACGTGGTCTTGCCGGCGCCGAGGTCCCCGCACAGCGCGAGCACGTCGCCGGCGCGCACCACCCGGCCCAGCGCCGCGCCCGCGGTCTCGGTGGCGTCGGCGTCGGCCAGCGCGCGCGCGGTCACGCGTGGGCCAGGAGGTCGTCCCAGTGATCGGCGACCGTCGCGACGGTGTGGACCAGGTCCTCGAACTCCTCGTAGTCGAGGTGGTAGAGCGTCCGCAGCACCCGCAGGTAGACCTCGCCGGTCTCGGGGTGCAGCGCGAACGCGGCGTCGCCGGTGGCGGTGAACGACGCGGTCAGCAGCTTGCGCAAGAGGTCCTCGGCGCCCGCGGCCGGCGCCGGCGCGACCCGGGCGTGCACCATCAGCACGCCCTGCGCCGCCATGACCTGGACGGTGATGACCGCCGAGCCGCGCTGGATGCGGCCGACGCCGTCGTCGCCCAGCGGGGGCAGGGCCAGGTCGCGCTCCTTGGCGAAGCGATCGAGGAAACTCGCGACGCGCGCGTGCAGGTCGTCGGCCATGGGGGCGAACGTGCCGCGAACCCGTCGGCGGCGCAAGGGTTGCCGCCGCGCGCACCGGCGCGGTAAGACCCAGCCATGGCCCGCGCGCTCGTGCTCGTCGTGTGTGTCCTGGCGGCGTGCGGCGACGGGCTGGGGCCACCGCGGGTGCGCCCGGCGCCTGCGCCCGACACCCAGGCGGCGCTGCGGGTCCCCGGGCCGCGCTCGCCGCGCGCCGCTAGCTACCGCATCGACGCGCGCTACGACGCCGCCGCCCACACGATCACCGCGACCGAGACCCTGACCTGGCGCAACGACAGCGGCGTCACCGCCGACGCGCTGCCGTTCCACCTGTACCTCAACGGCTTCAAGAACGAGACGACGCTGTTCATGCGGTCGGCCCACGGCGCGCACCGCGGCAACCACCCCCACGCCGACGGCTGGGGCTGGATCGAGGTCGGCTCGATCAAGATCGCCGGGCAGGAGCTGCGCGCGACCGCGACCTACCAGGGCCCCGACGAGACGGTGCTGCGGCTGCCGCTGCCGACCGCGGCGGCGCCGGGCGCCACCGTCGAGGTCACGCTGGCGTTCACCGCCCAGCTGCCGCGGGTGATGGCGCGCACCGGCTACGAGGGCGCGTTCACGATGGTCGGGCAGTGGTTCCCCAAGGTCGGCGTGCTGACCGGGCCGCGCGGCTTCGAGCGCTGGGACTGCCCGCCGTTTCACGCCAACAGCGAGTTCTTCGCCGACTTCGGCGTCTACGACGTCGCGCTGACCGTGCCCGACACCCACCTGGTGGCCGCGACCGGCGTGCTCACGGCGGTCGAGCCCCACGACGATCACACCCGCACGCTGCGCTACCGCGCCGAGGACGTCCACGACTTCGCGTGGATGATCGACCCCCACATGCAGGTGATGTCGGCCACCGCCGACGTCGCCGGCACGCCGGTCGAGGTGCGGGTGGTGTACCGGCCGCGGCAGCGCGCGTTCGCGCGCCGCCACCTGCAGGCCGGCGTCGGCGCGATCGAGACGTTCTCCAAGCTGTTCGTGCCGTACCCGTGGTCGATCATGACCGTCGTCGATCCGCCGCCCGAGGCGATGGCCGCCGGCGGCATGGAGTACCCGACGCTGGTGACCACCGGCGGCGACAACGTGCTGATGCGGCCCGGCGTCCGGGTCCCCGAGTTCGTGACGGTCCACGAGATCGGCCACAACTGGTTCCAGGGCATCCTGGCCTCCAACGAGGCGCGCGAGGCGTGGCTCGACGAGGGCGTCAACGAGTGGGCCGACGCGCTGGTGATGGCGAGCCTGTACGGCGAGAAGCAGAGCGCGATCGACTGGAACGGTTGGAAGGCCGAAGATCTGCGGCTGCGCCGCGCCATCGATCCCGACCTCGGCGGCCTGCCCAGCGCGATCGCGTCGACCGCCGCGACCTTCCCCGACAACGGCGCCTACGCCAGCGCGACCTACACCAAGACCGCGGTGGCGCTGTCGACGCTGGCCCACGTGATCGATCAGGACGGCGCGCGGTTCGCCGCGGCGATGAAGCGCTACGCCGAGGCCTGGGCGTTCAAGCACCCGACCGGCGCCGACCTGTTCGCCAGCCTCGAGGAGACGCTCGGCGAGGAGCTCGACTGGTTCGTGCAGCCGGCGTTCCAGCACCCGGGCGGCGTCGACTTCGCGGTGCGCACCGCGGACTGCCAGCGCAACCACCCGCCGCGGGGCGTGTTCGGCGAGGGCGCGGCCCGGCGCACCGAGGTCGCCGACCACAGCGCCGCGACCGGCGGCTACCTGTGTCGGGTGGTGATCCAGAACCGCGGCACCATCCCGGTGCCGGTGACCATCGAGGTCCGCTACCGCGACGGCACCCACGAGCGCTTCACCTGGGACCACCGCGACGCCAGCCGCTGGCAGGAGTTCGAGTTCGCGCGCAGCTCGCCGATCGCGCGGGTGACGATCGATCCCGAGGGCCTGGTGCTGCTGGCCGATCACCCGCTCGACGACGACGTCCGGATCGACGGCGACCGCCATGCGGCGTGGCGCGCGACCGCCCGGCTCACCTTCTGGACGCAGTCGCTGATGCAGGTGGTGGGCCTGTGACCGGCCGGGTCCGCCTCGGCGACATGGCCCGCGCCGGCGCGCGCAGCGTGTCGCAGTACACCGGCACGGTGCTGGCGATGTTCGTCGTGCAGTTCGTCGCCGCGTGGATCGCCGGCTTCGCGATCCTGCTGATCCTCGACGGCGCGTTCGGGCAGCGGCCGATCTTCGACGACGCGGTCGACGGCGATCTGGTCGCGCTGCTGATCGTGATCCGCAACGCGCCGGCGGTGGTGGCGGCGGTGACCTGGGTGGTGATCGGCGCGATCGTGGCGTGGCTGGTGTGGAGCTGGTTCCTCACCGGCGGCGTGCTCGCGGTGCTGACCGAGCGGCCGCGCGGCCGGCTCGAGACCGCCCGCTGCTTCGGCGGCGGCGGCGCGACCCACTTCTTCCGCTTCGCCCGGCTGGGCGTGCTGTCGCTGCTGCTCAACCTGCCGGCGCTGTTCGCGCTCGGCCTCGGCGTCGGCTACCTCGCCGACCGCATCGCCACCGCGATGACGATCGGCGAGCTGATCGGGCCGCTGATCCTGGGCCTGGGCCCGGCGGCGCTGCTGCACGTGCTGGCCTCGACCGCCGTCGACTACGCCCGGGCCGAGCTGGTGCTGCGCCGGCCCACCCACGAGTCGCTGGGGGCGCTGCGGGCGCTGATCCGCGCCGTCGGCTACCTGGCCCGGCGGCCGGTGGCGATCCTCCACGTGCTGGCCTACTGGCTGGCGTTCGTCGTGGTCTGGGTGATCTTCCTGTGGCTGGCCCACGACCACGCCATGCTCGGCACCTCGGGGGCGCTGGCGCTGTTCGCGATCCGCCAGGTGGTGACGCTGGTGCGCACGGCGCTCAAGTTCGGCCTGCTCGCCGGGCAGGTCGAGCTGACCAGCACGCGCCCGCCGCCGCCGCGCACCGTGGCCCGGGTCGAAGCGCGGGAGCGCTAGCGCAACCGGCCCGCGCCGCGCTTGTCCTCGTGGCACATGACCCTGGATACTGCTGCCACGATGGCGCGACGGCGTGCGGGAACGCGAGCGTTCGGCGGTGGCGGCGCCGGCGGGGCCGTGATGCGCGGCTTGCTAAGGGTGGCGCCGATGCGCCCCGCGTTGCTCGCCGTCGCCCTGCTCATGTTCACCCGCGCGACCCCGCCGGCCCGCGCCGGTGGCGCCGAGCCGTTGCGGATCACGATCGAGTGCCACAGCAGCGGCCGCACCAAGGCCTGCCCGGCGTTCCTGCGCGGGTTCGTCGACGAGACCCCGCTGATGCTGGCGTCGCCGCGGGCCGCCGCCCAGGTGGTGCTGTACGTGTCGGCGGTCGGCATCGCCAACGACGATCGGCTGCACCTGCGGTTCGTCGGCGACGTCCGCGGCGCGCCGGCGTCGATCGAGCTCGACGTCGACCTCGACACCCGGGCCGACGACGACACCCAGCGCGGCCAGCTGCGGCCGGCGTTCCTGCGCGGCGTCGCGCTGTTCGTCGCCGCGCTGCACCCCGACGCGGTGGCGATCGAGCTGACCGTGCCGACCGCCGACGCGGTGGCGCCGACGTCGACGACGCCGTGGGGCGTCGCGCTGTCGCTGTCGGGGTTCGGCAGCTGGACCCGCAACTACCAGTCGGGCAACGCGTACGGCAACCTCGGGCTGTCGCGGGTCGCGGTCGACAGCCGGCTCAGCCTCAACGTCGGCGCCAACGGCGGGCTGTCGCGCTCGCCGCCGGTGGGCGGGGTGTCGTTCGACGAGAACCACTGGGGGCTGTCGGCCAGCGGCTCGTACGAGCACCACCTCAACGGGTGCTATTCGTACGAGGTCCGATCGTCCCTGTGGCGCGACGATCCGCACGGCCAGTTCCGCTACGGCTGGCACGTCGGCGCGGGCGTCGAGTGGGACCGCTACCCGTCGGACGAGCCGCGCGGCAACGTGCTGGCGGTGGCGTACAACGTCGGTTACCGCGTCGAGGGCTACAACTTCCGCAACGTCCTGGGCGAGCGGTTCGCGCACTACCCGACCCACAGCCTCGGCGCGGCGGCGTCGGTGCGCAAGGACAAGGTGTCGTTCAACGTGTCGGTCGACGTCACCGCCGAGGTGTTCCATCCCGATCGGCGGTACACGCTGTCGGCCAGCCCCGGGATCGAGATCCAGCTCGGCGATCACGTCGACCTGTCGCTCGACGGCTCGATCACCCGACGCGAGCTGCCGGCGTTCTTGATCCCCGAGGACGATCCCCAGGCGATCGGCCGCGCCGAGTACGCCGAGCCGACGTCGATCTACGGCTCGGTGAGCGTGCGTCTGCACTGGGACGCCACCAACGGCGCGCGCAACAACCGCTTCTCGTCGCTGTGAGCGCCGCGGCGGCCGCCGCCGGTCACAGCGCCGACAGGAAGCGCAAGAGCGCGGCCCGCTGATCGGCGGGCGCGGTGCGGAACCGCTCGCGCGCCGCCTCGGCCTCGCCGCCGTGCCACAGGATGGCCTCGGCGACGGTGCGGGCCCGGCCGTCGTGGAGGTAGCTGGCGCCCGGCAACACGGTGGCGACCAGCCCGAGCCCCCACAGCGGCGGCGTGCGCCACTCGCGGCCATCGGCCCGGAACTCCGGCCGGCCGTCGGCGAGGTCGAGGCCGAGATCGTGGAGCAGGAGATCGGTGTACGGCTGGAACTGCTGATCGGCCAGCGCGGCGATCGGGTGCGGCCCCGAGCGTTGCGTGGGCGTGTGGCAGGCGGCGCATCCGAACTCCGCGAACCGCGCCTCGCCGTCGGCGACGTCGCCCGGCGCGCGCGCCGGGACCCCCAGCGTCGCGGTGTAGAACGCGGTGGCCTCGACCCGGGCGTCATCGACCTCGACCTCGCCACCGAAGCGGCGGCTGGTCACGCCCATGTCGTTGGCGTAGGCGGCGGCGGTCTGCTGCACCAAGCTCGGGTTGCCGGCCTTGTGCCCGAAGCGGCCGATCCGCACCGCGCCGGCGTCGACGTCCCACACCCGGTTGGGGCGGCCGGAGATGCCGTCGCCGTCGCGATCGTCGGGATCGGCGGCGGCCTCGAGCGTCGCGTCGGGGATGGCTTCGAGCAGGCCGGCGCCGAACACCGCCGGCGCCTGCCGCAGCGAGCGCATGATCGTCGGCTCGAGGGCGCGGCCATCGGGGTAGGTCAAGGTCAGGGCCGGCGCCCGCAGCGCGTAGGCCGTGCCGTCGGCGTAGCTGCCCGTGGTTTCGGTCCAGGCCAGCGCGACGCCGACCTCGGCCGGGATCCCGAACACGGCGTGGTCCTGGAGCTGGCCGCCGAGGCCGGGCACCGGGATCGGGGCCCCGGGGAGCTCGGGCGTACCGTCGGGGAGGCTCACCCGCACCAGCGCCTGCGACGCGGCGCCGCCGAACTGGGGCAGCCCGCGGCCGTCCTTGCCGTGGCACGCGGCGCACGCGTTGTGGTTGTAGAGCGGGCCAAGGCCGGCGTTGACCGGGGCCGGGCCGCGCACGAACGTGGCCTCGAAGGCGACGTCGCCGGCGAGGTGGCGCGCGAGGTCGTCGGCGCGCAAGTTGGGGGCGGGCCGCGAGTATGCGTTGGAGGTGCGATCGAGCACGGTGGTGTCGCCGCCGGCCGGGGCGGTCGCGGGATCGTCGGCGCAGGCCGCGAGCGCCGCGAGCGCGAGGGCCACCCGCCGCGTCGTCATCGCACGGCCTCGGCGAGGTCGCCGTCGATGGTCGTCTGGACCGTGCGGATCGCGGCCTGGGCCGCCTCGATCGCCGGGTAGGCGGCGGGCGTGGTGATCGCGTCGCGGAACGGGTCGGGGATCGCCTGGATCTTGGCGATCGCGTCGGCCAGCTCGGCGCGGAGGCGGGTGTCGAGCGCCGGGTCGACGGCCCGGACCACCTCGTCGAGGCCGCGGCCGGTGGTGCCGGCCGCCGGCACGTCGCCGGTGTACGCGTTCTCGACCGAGCGCAGGTTGTCGGCGAAGTCGAGGCGCGAGTTGTACGAGTACTGGCTCTCGACCAGGTTGGGATCGTGGGCGTCGTAAGGATCGGCGATCTTGCCGTTGGCGACCTCGTCGCAGATGCCGCTCATGCCGACCAGGATCTCCTGGGCCGCGGCGTCGAGCGACGGGTACGCGGTGTTGCCCGCGGCGCCGGCGGTGGTGAAGACGTCGCGGTAGGGCGGGGCGCCGGTGGTCCAGCTGGCCTCGAGGGCGGCGGTGACCGCGGTGAGCTCGAGGGTGAGGCCGGTCAGGTACGCGAGCTCGCGGGCGTCGAGATCGTCGGCGTCGCGATCGCGGGCCTCGCCGAACAGCAGGTACTCGATCGCGTGGAAGCCCTTCTGGGTCTCCGGCAGGTTGCGGATGTAGGTCGCGGTCAGCGCGTCGCTCGAGGCGAGCACCGCCTCGAGATCGGTGCGATCGACCGGCCACGAGTCCATCGCCGGGTCGAAGCCCTGGGCCGACACCGGTCCGAACAGGAACCCTTCGCTCTGTTCCCACGGGACCCGGGTCGCGACCCACGCGTCCTGCGCGGCGCGCAGCCTGGCCGGGGACGGGGCCGCGCGCAGCGTCATGGCGGCCGCGTGCAGCGCGGCGGCGCGATCATCGAGCAGCGCGTAGGTCGGGATGACCACGCGATCGGCGAAGTCGACGATCACCTGCGGGTCGGTGAAGCCGGCGTTGGTGGTGCCGCCGTCGCCGCAGGCGGCGGCGTGGGCGGTGAGGGCGGCGAGGGTGGCGGGGCCAAGCAGCGTGCGCAGGGTCGAGGTCCTTGCTGGAGTCAGTAGACGAAGCCGGCCACGGCGTTGATCGTGGTCTCGGGGCGGAGCGCGCTCGACCCGTACCGACGGTGCGCGGCGTCGAGCTTGAAGGTGAGGTGCTCGGCGAGCGTCAGCGCCGCGCCGACGGTGTAGATGGCGCGCCGGTAGCGGGGGTTGTCGAACACGCCGGGCGCGGTCCGGAACATCGAGTCGTAGCGCTCGATCCGGACGAACGGTTCGAGCCGGTGCGTCGGACACAAGCCCAGCCACCCGCCGACGTCGACCCCCGCCTCGACCGACAGGCCGGACGCCTGGGCCGCGACCGGCGTGCGCGGCGCGCCGAGGTCGTTGGACAGCCGGCGGTTGCGCTCGGTGACGTCGTCGGAGTTGCCGAGCCAGCCCCACAGCGCGAGCGCCGAGCCGCGGAACCGCCCCCGCGCGACGTGGGCGTCGAGCTCGGCCAGCACCACCGGCGCCGAGACGTAGCCGCAGGCCGCGACCTGCTCGGGATCGCCGTCGGGACAGTCGCGCACGAGGTCGGGCTTGGGGCGGTTCTTGCTGGTGCCGCCCGCGTACCCCGCGACCCCGAGCTCGACGCCGGGCGCGGCGGTCACGTCGACGCGGCCGACCGCCGCGAGGTCGGTCGCGCGGATCGTCTCGAACGCGCCCTGGTGGCCGCCGCTGATCCAGCCCGCCGATGAGAACCCGGTCGAGTCGAGGCCGTTGACCACCTGCGCGGTGGCCCGGATCCGGCCCAGGAACGCGGTGAACGAGAGGCCCAGCTCGTCCCACTGGCCGGGGAGCAGCGTGGTCTCGACCTCGGAGCGCGTGGCCGCCAGGTAGTCGGTCGGGCGGAACCGCTGGGACAGGTGGCCGACGCCGACGTAGAACCGGCCGAGCTTGAGCTGGTAGCGGCCGGCCCAGGTCTTCTCCAGGTACAGTTCCTCGAGGATCACCTCGCCGCCCTGCTCGACCTCGGTCTCGAACTCGCCGAACTCGTCGTAGTCCAGCGCGCGGGCCGCGCCGGTGCCGCCGTGCTCGATCTCCAGCTCGGCCTCGAGCTCCCAGCCGCTCGGGGTTCGGCCCTGCAGCGCGACGACGAAGCGGGTGGCGTCGAGCTCGAGCCGGAGATCGCGCTGCGCGCCGGCCGGGCGGTTGCGGTTGGCGCCGAACGTGTGCAGCGCCGCGCCGACCTCGCCGTAGCCGCCGACCGACAGCGTGAACGGCGTGCGCGGCAGCGGGTCGGCGTGCGCGGCGGCCGGGGCGATGAGCGCCAGGAGGGCGGTGGCGAGGACGGCGCGAGGCGGCACTGCCGCGTGCGTAGCTCGAATTGAAAATGAAAATCAATAATGAAGAAAATGAATTTCAATATCAACACGCGATCGCGCCGGTTTTCGGCGCCCGGGGCCGCGCCGCGCCGCTCAGCGGCCGCGGTGGCGCGCGCGCCAGGCGGCCAGCTCGGCCAGCTCGCTCGCCGCGTCGCCGTCACGGGTCAGCGCCAGGCGTGCCTCGGTGGCGGCGGCGGCGGCGCCGGCCCGATCGCCGGCGCGCCAGCGCTGATCGGCGACGTACAGCGACGCCACGCCGAGGTGGTAGTCGTCACCGGCGGCGCGCAGCGCGGCCAGCGTCGGTTCGGTGATCGGCGCGATCTCGGCGGCGCGCCCCAGCGCCTCGAGGTTGATCGCGTACGCCACGGTGAGCTCGGCGACCGCCGCGGCCAGGTGCGGCGGGGCGCCGGCCAGCCTCGCCAGCGCCGCGGTGAAGATCGGATCGGCGTCGGCGGCGCGGCCGGCGGCCGCCAGGATCCGCGCCAGCGTGCCCTCGGCCAGCGCCGTGGCCCACGGGTTGTCGCCCCGCGCGCGCAGCGCCAGCGCCTGGCGAGCCGGCGCCTCGGCGGCGGCAGCGTCGCCGAGCATGGTCAGCGCCTTGGCGTAGTTCTCGTGAGCCTGGACCTCGAGCCGCGCCTCGCGGCCGTGGGCCCCGCGCGCGACCGCGGCGAACTCGTCGCGCGCCGACGCGAACTGGCCGCGCGCGAACGCCGCCAGCCCGCGCGCGTGGCGCAGCTCGAGCGGCAGCAGCGCCGTAGCGGGGAGCCCGGCGGTCGCGGCCTCGGCCTCGGCCAGATCGGCGGTCGGATCCTCGCCGAGCAACGCCGCCATCGACGCGGCGTTGACCGCCAGCTCGGCGCCCAGCGCGTCGCGCTGCGCTGCGTCGCGCACGCGTCGACGCGATCGCGCGAACCAGCGGCGCGCCTCGGCGACGTCGCCGCGATCGAACGCGTCGGTCGCGAGGCGCGATTCGACGTAGGCCAGCTCCGGGTGGTCTGGGCCGAGGTGCGCGGCGAAGGTCACGTGGGCCTCGCGGTCGGCGGCGGTGGCGGCGTCGAAGTCGCCGGCGGCGGTGGCGGCGTGGCCGCGGGCGAGCGCCCACCGCGTGGCGAGCCGCCAGTCGACGGCGGCGGCCGCCGGCACCAGCGCGGCCACGCGCTGCATCTGGGCGCGCGCGCGCGCGAGGTTCCCGAGCAGCAGCTCGTGGCGGATCTGCAGCAGCGACGCGTCGACCTGCGCCACCCGATCGTCGCGGCGTCCGGCGAGGGCGCCCAGCATCAGCGCGGCGGTGAGGGCCGCGTCGTGATCGGCGCCGAAGCGTTCGCCCGTGGCCAGGGCGCGCCACGCCCGCGCCTCGAGGTCGGCCAGCCCAAGCCGGCGCGCCTCGGCGGCGGCGGCGCTCAGCTCGCGGTTGGCGGCGGTCAGCTCGCCGGTGACCGCCTGGACCTCGGCGCGTACGACCATGACCTCGGCCGAGAGGGGCGGGTAGCGCAGGCGGTCGGCGCGCGCGGCGATCGCCGGCAGCGCGGCCGCGGCGGCCGGGTAGTGGCCTGCCGCGAGCTGCGCGTCGACCGCGGCCAGCGCCCGCTCGGCCTCGCGCACCATCGGCGCCTGGCCCGGGGGAGGCAGCGGACGACCGCCGAGCGCGGCGGCGTCGGCGCAATCGCTCAGCGCCGGCAAGCGGGCCGTGGCGGACGGGCCGGCGGCCACCGCGGCGTCGTCGGGGTGGGCGATCAGCTCCTGTACGAGCGCCCGCGCCGCGTCGCGCCGCCGCTCGAGGCACGCGAGGCGGCGGGCGGCCAGCGCCCCGCCGGCGGCGCCCAGCGTGCGCGCGCTCTGGCAGGCGTCGCGGCTGGCCCGCGTCCAGGCGTCGACGTACGCGTCGATCGTCGCGACCGCGTCGGCGCCGCTCTCCGCCGCGTAGCTGCGCCCCGACGCCGCGAAGGCCGCGCGGAGCTGCTGCTTGTGCGCCGCGGTCCAGTCGCCGTCGAGGTTGGCGGTCGGCAACGGGCACTGGGCGGCCTCGCTGGTGGCGGCGATCCGGCTGATCAGCGCGACCGCGAGCCCGGCGCCGGCCAGCGCGCCGAGGGCGATCGGCCAGGCGCGCGATCGCGGGGGCGGCGCGAGCTGCGCCAGCAGCGCGCCCATCGTCGGGAAGCGCGCGTCGGCCTCGAGCGCGAGGCCGCGGACGATCGCCTGCTGGATCGGGGTGGGCACCGGATCGTCGCCGCCGGGCGCGCTCAGCTCGCCGCCGGCGGCCAGCGCCGCGAAGGTGGTGGTCGGCGCGGCGCGGGTCGGCCACAGCGCCTCGTACAGCGCTGCGCAGAAGCTGAACTGATCGCTGCGCGCGTCGACGCCGTCGCCGCTGAACTGCTCGGGGGCCATGTAGCGCGGCGTGCCGACGACGCTGCCGGCCTGCGTCAGCCCGTCGATCGGCGCGGGCGCGGCCGCCCCGCCGGGCGCGGGTGGCGGGGCCACCGCGCCGGTCACCAGCCCGAAGTCGGAGACCTTGACCTCGCCCGCTGTGGTGACCAGGACGTTGTCGGGCTTGAAGTCGCGGTGGACCATCCCGGCGGCGTGCGCCGCCGCCAGGCCGCGGCCGGCGGCGACGAACGCGGCCAGGACCTCCGCCCACGGCCGCGCGGCGCCGCCCAGGTGCTGGCGCAGCGTGCCGCCCTCGCACAGCTCCATCGCGACGAAGACGTCGCCCAGGTGGGTGCCGGCGTCGAACACCGGCACGACGTTGGCGTGCGACAGCCGCGCCATCGCCTTGGCCTCGCGGACCAGCCGCGCCTGGCCAGCCGAGCTGTCGTGCGCGGCGCCGCGCTGACCGATCAGCTTGACCGCGATCCGCCGATCGAGCTCCGGATCGTAGGCGCTGACGACCACGCCCATGCCGCCGCGGCCGAGCAGCTCGATCACCAGGTAGCGATCGATCGACGTCCCGCGCGGCGGCGCCTGGCCCGCGGCCGCGTCGCCGTCGCCGACCTCGGTCGCGCGCAAGCCGGTCAAGCGCGCCTGGCACGTCGGGCACGTGGCGAGGTGGGCGCGGGCCGCCTCGTCGCCGCCGCCCTCGAGACACGCCGCCAGCATCGGCGCGGTCAGGCAGGCCGTGAGCGACACGGCCCAGCATCTCACACCGCCAGGGCGGCGCGCCGACGGGGTGTGAGAGGTTGGTGAGATCGGCGGGCGCCGCACCCCCGGCGCCGACCGCCCTCCGGGCCGCGGTACCCTGGCGCCATGCCCTGGCGCGCCGAGCTCGCCGCCGCGGTCGGCGCGCCGGTGACCGCCGCGCGATCGATCGCCGGCGGCGACGTCAACCTCGCGTACCAGGTCGAGCTGGCCGACGGGCGCCGGCTGTTCGTCAAGACCCACGCCGCGCCGCCGCCGGGCATGTACGCCGCCGAGGCCGACGGCCTGGCCTGGCTGCGCCCCGGGCCGCTGCCGGTGCCCGAGGTCGTCGCCTGCGGGCCGCGGTTCCTCGCGCTGGGCTGGCTGACGATCGGCGCGCCCGGCCGCGACTTCGACCAGCGGCTCGGGCGCGGCCTGGCCGCGCTGCACGCGCTCGGCGCGCCTGGCTTCGGGCACGATCGCCCGAGCTTCCTCGCCACCATCGCCCAGCCGGTGGGGCTCGGCCCCGAACTGATCGACGACTGGATCGAGCGCCGGCTGCGCCCGGTGTGCCGCGCGGCCACCGCCGCCGGGCAGCTGCCGCCAGTCGAGCCGCTGCTCGATCGCCTGCGGGCGCGGCCCGATCGCTTCGGCCCGCCGGAGCCGCCGGCGCGGCTGCACGGCGATCTGTGGTCGGGCAACGTGGTCGCGGTGGCCGGCGCGCCGGCGCTGATCGATCCGGCGGTGTACGGCGGCCACCGCGAGGTCGACCTGGCGATGCTGGCGCTGTTCGGCGGCCTCACGACGCCCTGCGTCGAGGCGTACGCCGAGGCGGCGCCGCTGGCGCCGGGCTGGCGCGACCGCGTCGCGCTGTGGCAGCTGTACCCGCTCGCCGTGCACGCGCGGCTGTTCGGCGGTGGCTACGGCGGTCGCGTCGCGCGCATCCTCGCCGCGCTGGTGTAGAGTCCGGTTCATGCGCACCGCGCTGCCTCGCCTCACCCAGCCCCTGGTCCGCGATCGCCTGGCCGACGGCACCCGCGGCCCGCTCCGGCCCGCGACCTGGGACGAGGCGCTCGACCGCGCCGCGGCTGGCATCGGCGCCTCGGTGGCGGCCCACGGGCCGAAGAGCTTCGGCATCTTCTCGTGCTCGAAGGCCACCAACGAGGTGAACTACATGGCGATGAAGTTCATCCGCGCGACGATCGGATCGAACAACATCGACTCCTGCAATCGAACGTGACACGCCCCTAGCGTCGTCGGTCTGGCGACGGTGTTTGGCGCAGGCGGGGGCACCAGCTCCTACCGCGAGGTGGAGGACACCGACGTCCTCCTCCTGTGGGGATCGAACGCCCGCGACACGCACCCGATCTTCTTCCACCACGTGCTGAAGGCGATCGATCGCGGCGCCCGGATGTACGCGATCGATCCGCGCCGCACCGCGACCACCGACTGGGCCGACGTGCACCTGCCGCTCGCGGTCGGCTCCGACGTCGCGCTGGCCAACGGCGTGGCCCACGCGATCCTGGCGGCCGGCCTCGAGAACCGCGCGTTCATCGCCCGGGCCACCGAGGGCTTCGACGCGTACCGCGCCCACGTGCTGGCCGAGTACCCGCTGGATCGGGTGGCGGCGATCACCGGCGTCCCCGCCGCCGACATCGAGCGCATGGCCCACGCCTACGCCCGCGCCGATCGCGCGATGATCTGCTGGACGCTCGGCATCACCGAGCACCACAACGCCGTCGACAACGTGCTGGCGCTGATCAACCTGGCGCTGCTCACCGGCCACGTCGGCCGCTGGGGCTCGGGCCTCAACCCGCTGCGCGGCCAGAACAACGTGCAGGGCGGCGGCGACATGGGCGCGCTGCCGCACAAGCTGACCGGCTTCCAGGACGTCGCCGACCCCGAGGCGCGCGGGCGCTTCGAGCGGGCGTGGGGCGTGACCATCCCGCCCGAGCCGGGCTGGCACCTCACCGACATGTTCAAGGCCATGGAGCGGCGCGAGCTGCGGGCGCTGTACGTCATCGGCGAGAACCCGGCGCGGTCCGAGGCCGACGGCCACCGCACCGCCGCGCTGCTCACCGGCCTCGACGCGCTGGTCGTGCAGGACATCTTCCTGACGCCGACCGCCGAGCTGGCCGACGTCGTGCTGCCGGCCACCGCCTCCTTCGCCGAGGCCGACGGCACCGTCACCAACAGCGAGCGCCGGGTGCAGCGGGTGCGGCGCGCGGTCGCGCCGCCGGCGGGCGCGCGCGACGACATCGCGATCATCGCCGACCTGTCGCGCCGGCTCGGGCGCGACCTCGGCGAGCCCACGCCCGAGGCGCTGTGGGACGAGCTGCGCGCGCTGTCGCCGATGCACGCCGGCATGAGCTACGCGCGGCTCGCCGAGCTGGGCGGCATCCAGTGGCCGTGCCCCGAGGACGGCCACCCCGGCTCGCCGTTCCTGCACGGCCGGCTGTGGGCGGAGCCGCGCCAGGGCCCGGCCGCGCCGTTCCACGTGCTGCACGACGCGCCGCCGATCGAGGCCACCGACGCCGAGTTCCCGCTGCGGCTCACCACCGGCCGGCGCCTCGACTCGTTCAACACCGGCGTGCAGTCGGGCAGCTTCCGCTCGCCGCTGCGGCGCGGCGAGACGCTCGATCTGTCGCCGGCCGACGCGGCGCGCTACGGGATCGCGGACGGCGAGGTCGTGCAGGTCACCTCGCGGCGCGGCACGGTGCGGGCGCCGGCGCGCGTCGACGCCGGCCTGCGCCCCGGGCTGGTGTTCATGACCTTCCACTTCCCCGACGAGGTGGACACCAACCTGCTGACCATCGACGCGACCGATCCGCGCTCCGGCACCGCCGAGTTCAAGGCCGCCGCGGTCCGCATCGATCGTGTCGCCTGATAAGGTGGCCCCGTGGATCTGAAGCCGATCTCGACGCCGCCGACCGACGACGAACGCGCCGCGGTCGACGCGGTGCTCGGCGCGCCCGGCGTGGTGCCCCAGGCGCTGCGCGAGGCCCGCGGGCGCCGCCACCTGCTGTTGCCGGGGCTGCACGCGATCCAGGATCGCTGCGGCTGGGTGTCGGCCGGCGCGCTCGGCTACCTGTGCGAGCGGCTGCACGTGCCGCCGGCCGAGGCCTACGGCGTCGCGTCGTTCTACGCGCTGTTCGCGCTGTCGGCGCGGCCGCCGACCGCGCTGCACGTGTGCGACGACCTCGCGTGCCACGCCGCCGGCGCGCCGGCGTTGATCGCGACCTTGACCCAGCGGCTGGGCCCGGCGGGCGAGGCGCGGGCCGGCGCCACCTGGCACCCCAGCCCGTGCCTCGGCCTGTGCGAGCGCGCGCCGGCGGCGATGCTGACGATCGCGGGCGCCGCGCCGCGCGCCACCGCGTGGGGGCCGGTCGACGCCGCGGCCTGCGTCGACGCCATCGCCCGCGGGAGGCCCCGACGCCGGCGTCGGCGCTGATCCCGCAGCGCAGCCGCGGCGCCCGAGCGCCTGCTGGCGCGGGTCGGCGTCGTCGATCCATGCAGCCTCGACGCCTACCGGGCCGCCGGCGGCTACGCGGCGCTGCGCCTCGCTCTCGAGCGCGGGCCGGCCTTCGTGCTGCGCGAGGTGACCGACAGCGGGCTGGTCGGCCGCGGCGGCGCGGCGTTCCCCACCGGCCGCAAGTGGGCCGCGGTCGCGGCGCAGGCCGGGCGCCCGAAGTACGTGGTGTGCAACGCCGACGAGTCCGAGCCCGGCACGTTCAAGGACCGCGTCCTGATGGAGGAGGATCCGTTCGCGCTGATCGAGGCGATGACGATCGCCGGCACCACCGTCGGCGCCGAGCTGGGCTTCCTGTACCTGCGCGGCGAGTACCCGCTGGCGCGGGCCCGGCTGACCGCGGCGCTCGCCGAGGCGCGCGCGCGCGGGCTGCTCGGCGACGACGTCATGGGCAAGGGCGCGCGCTTCGACATCGAGCTGCGGCTGGGCGCCGGCGCGTACATCTGCGGCGAGGAGACCGCGCTGTTCGCCTCGATCGAGGGCTTCCGCGGCGAGCCGCGCACCAAGCCGCCGTTCCCGGTCGAGGCCGGGCTGTTCGGTCGGCCGACCGTGGTCAACAACGTCGAGACGCTGGTCAACGTGCTGGGCATCGTCGCCGACGGCGCCGCCGCCTACCGCGCGCTCGGCACCGCCGGCTCGCCCGGCACCCGGCTGTTCTGCGTCAGCGGCAACGTCGCGCGCCCCGGCCTGTACGAGCTGCCGTTCGGCGTCACGCTGCGCGCGCTGCTCGACCTCGCCGGCGCCGATGATCCGGCCGCGGTGCTGCTGGGCGGCGCGGCGGGCACGTTCGTCGGCGCCGCCGACCTCGAGCTGCCGCTGACCTTCGAGGACACCCGCGCGGCCGGCGCGACCCTGGGTTCGGGCGTCGTGCTGGTGCTCGATCGCACCGTCGCGCTGGGGCCGGTGCTCGCGCGGATCGCGCAGTTCTTCCGGGACGAGAGCTGCGGCCAGTGCGTGCCGTGCCGGGTCGGCACCGTGCGCCAGGAGGAGCTGATCACCCGGCTGGCCCGCGGCGCGCCGCGCGGCGCGGTGGCCGACGAGCGCGCGCTGCTCGCCGAGCTGGGCCAGTGCATGCGCGACGCGTCGATCTGCGGCCTGGGCCAGACCGCGTCATCGGCGATCGAGAGCGCGGTCGCCCGCCTGAAGGTGTTCGCCGACGAGGTCACGCCATGATCCGCCTGCCGATCTACCCCGCCGCGCCGCCGCGCCGCCCGACCGACGGCCCGGTGCGCGACGTCGCGCTGACCATCGACGGCGCCGCGGTGCAGGTGCCCGAGGGCGCCACCCTGCTCGACGCCTGCGCCGCC
Organism: Myxococcales bacterium; assembly: GCA_016707895.1. Taxonomy (GTDB): domain Bacteria; phylum Myxococcota_A; class Polyangia; order Haliangiales; family Haliangiaceae; genus UBA2376. Next base: position 121,888 of record JADJGV010000020.1, read on the forward strand.
GCGGGGATCGAGGTGCCGACCCTGTGCTTCGCGGCCAACCTGACGCCGGTCAACGCCTGCCGGATCTGCGTGGTCGAGCTCGAGGGCGCGCGCACGCTGGTGCCGTCGTGCTCGCGCAAGGTCGAGGCCGGCATGGTCGTGCGCACCGACTCGCCGCGGGTGCGCACCGCGCGCAAGCTGGTGCTCGAGCTCCTGGGCTCGTCGGTCGATCTGTCGGCGGCCCCCAACGTCGCGCGGTGGATCGAGCGCTACGACGCGCACCCCGCGCGGTTCGGCCCGGCGGCGGCGCCGGCGGCGGCCGGCGCGCGCGACGCCGCGGCCCCCGGCCACCACCACGGCGGCGACGGCGCCACCGCCGCCACCGTCGCCCAGCCGGCCAAGGTCGACAACGACCTGTTCGTGCGCGACTACGGCAAGTGCATCCTCTGCTACAAGTGCGTCGAGGCCTGCGGCGACGACGCCCAGCACACCTACGCGATCGCGGTCGCGGGGCGCGGCTTCGACGCGCGGATCTCGACCGAGCTGGCGACGCCGCTGCCCGACAGCGCGTGCGTGTTCTGCGGCAACTGCGTCAACGCGTGCCCCACCGGCGCGCTGGTGTTCACCCGCGAGTTCGAGCTGCGGCGCGACGGCCAGTGGGACGAGGCGCGGCAGCAGGAGACCACGACGGTGTGCCCGTACTGCGGCGTCGGCTGCGCGATCACGCTGCGCACGCAGGACAACCAGGTGGTGCGGGTGACCTCGCCGCTCGACTCGAGCGTCACCAGCGGCAACCTGTGCGTGAAGGGCCGCTTCGGCTGGCAGTACGTCGGCGATCGCCCGCCGCCCGAGACGAAATAACGCGGGGCCGGCGGGCGTTGTCGGCGTCCCATGCGCCTGCCGCTCCTGCTCGCCCTCGGGCTGGTCGCCTGCCACGCCAGCCCCGCCACGCCGCCGCGCCCGCCGTCGCGCGCGCCGCTGACGCTCACCTACCTCGGCGTCGCCGGCTGGCAGCTCGAGGCTGAGGGCCACACGCTCTTGCTCGACCCGTACTTCTCGCGGCCGGCGCTCGACGGGCCGATCGTCCCCGACGCCGCCGCGATCGCCGCCCGCACCCCGCCGCGGGTCGACGCGATCCTGATCGGCCACAGCCACGTCGACCACCTGCTCGACGCGCCGTCCATCGCCCGCGCCACCGGCGCCCAGCTGATCGGCAGCGCGACCACCGCCGCGGTGGCCCGGGCCAGCGGCGTCCCCGACGATCAGATCGTCACCGTGCGCGGTGGCGAGGACTACCAGTTCGACGGCTGGTCGGTGCGGGTGCTGCCCAGCCTGCACTCGGCGCTCGACGGCAAGCACACGGTCGGCGGCGCGCTGGCCGGGCCGCCGGCCCTGCCGATGGGCTTCGACGACTACGTCGAGGGCGGCACCTTCGCCTACCTGGTGCGCCTGGGTGGCCACCAGATCCTGCTCTTGTCGACCGCCAACTTCATCGAGCGCGAGCTGGCCGGGCTGCGCCCCGACGTGGCGATCGTGGCCACCGGGCTGCGCGAGGAGGTCTACGACTACACCTGCCGGCTGCTCCACGCCGTCGGGGATCCGCCGCGGGTCTTCACCAACCACTTCGACGACTGGCGCGGGCCGCCGGTCGACGAGCCGCTCGACGACGATCTGCGCGCCTTCCTGGCCGAGGTGCGGGCGTGCGCGCCGGCCACCATCGCGACGGTGCCGGGCCACTTCCAGTCGGTGACGATCCCGTAGTGCTAGGATCGCGGCGTGCGCCTCACGCGTCGCGCGATCTTGCAGGGGGCCGGCGCGCTCGGCGCCACCGCGCTGTTGCCCGGCTGCGGTGATCCCGGCGCGCTGACCGCGCTGGTGCTGGAGGTCGAGTCGACCCGCGCGTTGATCGCCGCGTGGTCGCCCTCCGCGCGCAGCCTCGACGTGGTGATCACCACCGCGGCCGGCGCCGGCGCCGCCGCGGCCACCGTCGCGCTCGACGCGCACGGCCACGGCGCGCTCGACGTCACCGCGCTCGTGCCGAGCACCGCGTACCGCGTGCGGGTGCTCGCGCCCGACGGTGGCGAGCTCGGGCCGCTGGCCTTCGTCACCGCGCCGGTCGACCGCGATCCGCGCCCGCTGCGGCTGATGGTCAGCGCCGACGTCGACGAGGACGCCGCCTACGCCTCGCCGATCTTCGACACCATCGCCGCCGCGCCACCCGACCTGTTCGTCGCGCTCGGCGACTGGCCGTACGCCGACAACGGCCCGTCGGCCACCACCCGCGACGGCTACGAGGCCAAGTACGTGCGCGGCCGGCTCGAGCCGCGGTTCGCGCCGTGGCTGGCCGCGACCTCGTTCCGCGCGATCTACGACGACCACGAGTTCGCCAACGACTGGGACGGCGCGGCCCGGGCCGCCGACCCGGCGCGCCACGCCGCGGCGCTCGCCGCGTGGGACGCGTGGTTCCCGCGCCGCGGCGACGGCCCGCGCTACCGCCGCTGGCGCTGGGGCGCGCTGTGCGAGTGCTTCCTGCTCGACTGCCGCAACTACCGCAGCGCGAACGACGCGCCCGACGGCCCCGGCAAGACCATGCTGGGGCAGGTGCAGCGGCGCTGGCTGGTCGACGGGCTGCGCGCCTCGACCGCGCCGTTCCGGCTGGTGTTCAGCTCGGTGCCGCTCGACTTCGGCAACGCCGACGATCACTGGGCCGCGTTCGCGTTCGAGCGCGACGCCATCCTCGGCGAGCTGGCCGCCGCGCGCCTGCCCGGGATGCTGTGGCTGTCGGCCGATCAGCACTGGTTCGCCGCGCACCAGCACCGGGATCGGGTCCGCGAGTTCCAGGTCGGCCCGCTGTCGCGCGGGCTGCTCACGCCGCCAGCGCCGCGGCCGGGCGTGCTGACCCGGATCCACGAGTACAACGTCGGGCTGATCGAGATCACCGCCGAGCCGCGGCTGCGCTTCCGCGCGCTGGGCGCCACCGGCGCGACCTTGTACGACGAGGCGTTCACGCCGGCCGACCTGGCCCTCGAGCCCGGCGCGCCGCCGCCGCCGCTGCCGTGATCCCGCCGCAACCGCGGCCCGCGGCGCGTGTCTCCCCCGGGTGCTGCGCCGGCTGACGCTCGTGGTCGTGACCGCAGGCTGCGCCGCGCGGGGCGCGGTCGTCGTGCCTCCGCCGGCGGGCGTGGCAGCGCGCGGAGCTGCGCCGGCGCCCCCCGCCGCAGCGGCGGCCGCGTCGGTCGTCGTCGATGGCGGCGAGCTGGTCCTGTCCTTGCGCGGCAAGCCGGCCGGTCGCGAGGTGTTCACGATCGAGGCCGAGGGCGACGGCTACCGGGTCCGCTCCGAGGTCCGGCTCGAGCAGCGGTCGACGCTGCGGCTGATCGCCAGCGACCTCGTGACCGACCGGGCGTGGCGCCCCCGCGCCGCGATCGTGCGCGACGTCGTCGACGGCGTCACCACCAGCACGCTCGAGGGCGATCCGCTGACGCTGCGCACCACGTCGCGGCTCAACCCGGCCACCGTGCGCACCGCCAGCCGCGCCATCGAGCTGTACCTCGCCGACAACACGCTGGCCCACTTCGCGCCGACCTGCGCGGTGGCGGCGCCGACGGTGCGCACCGGCTTCCCTGGCATGGCGGTGCGCATCGGCCCCGATCGCGCGCTGCCGCCGTTCGTCCAGCGCACCGTCGACCTCGGCGCGACCGTGCGCGCGCTGGTCACCTGCGAAGGCGCGCGGCTGGTCGCGGTCGAGTTGCCGGCCCTCGCGCTGGTGGCCGTGCGCAGCGATCGCGCCGACGACCTGCGCGACCTGGTCGGCGTGCCGGCGACCAAGGCGCCGCTGCCGCCCGGCCTCATCGAGGAGCCTCGCACCGTGCGGGTCGCCGCCGCCCGCGATCGCGCGGCCGCCGAGCTGGCGTGCTCGCTGGTGCGCCCGGTCGGCGCGACCGGCCCGCTGCCGGTGGCGCTGCTGCTGACCGGCTCGGGCGCGCAGGATCGCGACGAGGACGCGGTCGGGGCGGGCGGGGTGAAGCTCGGGCTGCTGCGCGCGGTGGCCGGCGCGCTGGGCGTCGCCGGCGTGGCGTCGTTGCGCTGCGACGACCGCGGGGTCGGCGGCTCGACCGGGGAGTTCGGCGCGGCGACGCTGGCCACGTTCGTCGCCGACGCGCAGGCCGCGGTGGCCGCGCTGCGCCGCGAGCGCGCGCTGGATCCGCGCCGGGTGATCGTCGTCGGGCACTCCGAGGGCGGCGTGGTCGCGGCCGCGGTCGCCGCCGCCGATCCGCGGGTCGCCGGGGTCGCGCTGCTGGCGGCGCCGGGGCGCCCGGTCGACGAGGTGCTGCTGGGCCAGGTCGCGCACACGCTGACCGCCGGCGGCCTGACCGCCGCCGAGGCGGCCGCCGCGCTGGCCCGCCACCAGGCCGCGTTCGCCGCGATCCGCGCCGCGCAGCCGCTGCCCGACACCGCCGAGGCCGATGAGTGGGCCGGCGGCGAGGCCTGGCTGCGCTCGCACATGCGGCACGACGCGCTGGCCGACGTGCGCGCGCTCGCGTGCCCGGTGTGGATCGCCCAGGGCGCGATCGATCGGCAGGTCACTCCGGTCGACGCCGCGGCGCTGGCCGGCGCCGCGCGGGCGGGAGGCCGCGCGACCGTCACCGAGCGCGCGTACCCGTCGCTCGATCACGCGTTCGTCGTGTCCGCCACCGGCGACGTCGCCGAGTACGCCACGCCAGGCCGCCAGGTCGACCCGACCTTCCTCGCCGAGCTGGCCGGGTTCGTCGCCGCGGTGCCACCGCGCCCGCGCTGACGAGCGAGCACCGGTCGACGCGTCGGGAGTCTCGCGTCCTGGTGGGAGGCTCGGCGGGGACCTGGCCCCGCCGAGGGAGGTGCGGCGACGCACCTCCTGGAACTCAGTAGTCGGTGTAGCCGCGCTCGCCCGGCGTGTAGAACGTCCCGAAGTCGGGCGCGGTCAGCGCCGCGCCGGTGGCCAGCTTCTGCACCAGGTCGGGGTTGGCCAGGAACGGGCGGCCGAACGCCACCAGGTCGCCCTTGCCCTCGACCAGGTCGGCCTCGGCGCGGGCGCGGTCGTAGCCGCCCGACAGGACGTACGTGCCCTTGAAGCCCGTGCGCAGCGCGGCCTTCACCGCGTCGCTGACCTTGGGCGCGCCCATCGAGCTGTGATCGACGACGTGCAGGTACGCCAGGCCCAGCGTCGACAATTCGGCGGCCAGCGCGGCGTACAGCGCCTCGTGGTCCGGGTCGGGCTGCATGCCGTTGAACGCGCCGTACGGCGACACCCGGATGCCGACGCGATCGGCGCCGACGCGCGCCGCGCTGCGCCGGGCCGCCTCGACCGCGAACCGGATGCGGTTGGCGACCGCGCCGCCCCAGCGATCGGTGCGCTGGTTCGACGCGGTGTTGAGGAACTGATCGATCAGGTAGCCGTTGGCGGCGTGGAGCTCGACGCCGTCGAAGCCAGCCTCGATCGCCCGGGCGCTGGCGTGGGCGTAGCCCTCGAGCGCCTGCTCGATGTCGGCCTCGGTCATCGCCACCGGCTCGGTCGCCGGCTGGTTGCCGTCGGGGTCGACCCAGATGTCCGCCGCCAGCTTGATCGCCGACGGCCCCAGCACCCGCGCGCCGGCCGGCAGGTTGGCCTGGTGCGACGCCCGGCCGGTGTGCATCAGCTGCACGAAGATCGCGCCGCCGGCGGCGTGCACCGCGTCGGTCACCTTGCGCCAGCCCGCGACCTGCGCGTCGCTGAACACGCCGGGGATGCGCGCGTAGCCCAGCCCGTCGGCGGTCGGCGCGGTGCCCTCGGTGACGATCAACCCGGCGCCGGCGCGCTGCGCGTAGTAGGTCGCGACCAGCTCGCCCGGCACGTTGCCGATCGACCGGTTGCGGGTCATCGGCGCCATCACCAGGCGGTTCTTGAGGGTGAGCGGGCCCAGGCGGTAGGGCTGGAACAGGGGGGTGGCGGGCAGGGACATCGGTGACTCCAGGCTGGAAAATGAAACCGTGACGGTTACAGTTCCTATTGTGTAACCAGCGTGGTTGCAGAAAGCAAGGGGCCCACGGTCGGTCGTTGTGCCGTCCCCGCCCCGTGGCTAGACTGGTCCCGTCGAGCCCCGCCATGCCCGCCAACAGCCGCTTCGCCGTCGCGACCCACGTGCTGACCAGCCTCGCGCTGGCCGCCGAGGACGATCCCGACGCCCGGTTGACCTCCGACGAGCTGGCCGCCAGCGTCAACACCAGCCCGGTGGTGGTGCGGCGCCTGATCGGCCGGCTGCAGGCCGCCGGCCTGGTGGTAGCCCAGACCGGGCGCCGCGGCGGCGCCGCGCTGGCCCGCCCGGCCGCCAAGATCTCGCTGCTCGACATCCAGCGCGCCGTCGACGAGCCGGTGCTGTTCGGCCTGAACCCCAACCAGCCCAACCCGCAGTGCGACGTCAGCTGCCGGATGAAGGACGTGCTGGGGCCGGTGTTCGCCGACGCCGAGCGCGCCGCCGCCGCCCGCCTGGCCAAGGTCCGCCTGGCGTCGCTGGTCGCCGCTCTCCGCACCCCCCGCCGCGCCTGAGCGCGCCTCGCGCGCGCCCGCTCTTGACACCCGCCGCCGGCTAGGGCATCCATACGTTCCGCCGGGTTTACCCCCGGCTCTTCCGAAGTAGCTCAGTGGTAGAGCAGCCGGCTGTTAACCGGCGGGTCGCAGGTTCGAAACCTGCCTTCGGAGCCAGATCGAGAGGCGGCGGGGCGGAGGAGGTCGCGATGAGCCAGCAGCGCTGGCCGTTGACTCGACGACGCCACCCGCCGACGCTCGTCGCATGGCGCGCGCGCGGCTCGAGCCACGAGCGGAGATCACGCCGACGCGGTTCGCGGAGGTGGGGCGCCCCTACCTGATCTGCCGCGGCGGCGTGGCGGACGCGGTCGCGCTGTGCAGCGCCTTCGACCCGCTCTGCTGGCCCGCGCGCGCCACCTACGGCGGGCACGCGCTGCGGCACCGCCTCAGCCTCTACACCGGCGACCTGGCGCGGCGGCTGGCGATCTTCGACGGCGCCTGGTTCCCCATCAACGACGTCGCGTTCCACCCGTCCGAGCCGCGCGCGCTGGTGGCGACCGGCAGCTACGACAGTGGCTACTGCTACCGCGGCGCGCTGTTCGACTGGAACTGGGAGACCGGCGAGGCGCGCAGCGTGCTCGGCGAGTCGCGCGAGGTCGTCCGGTGCCGGTTCGTCGACGGGCAGCGCGCGGCGGTGCTGCTGCGCCCGCGCGACGACGACGAGTACGGCGACGCCAAGGCGTACGCGATGGTCGTCGGCGGCGTGCTGGACGACGTGGCGCCGCCCGGTCGCCTGGACTACGACGAGGACGACCGACCCCGCGATCCGCGGCTGGCGACGTTCGCGCCGGTCGAGCCTCAGCGCCTCGGCTTCGACGATCGCCCGAGCCCGTGGCGCGGGCTGCCGGCGTCGGACCGCGCGTCCCTCGAGCGGGCCGGGTTCGAGGAGCGGCACCGCGTGTGGGACGTGGCCTGGCTCGACGATGCGCGCGTGGCGGCGGTGCACGACAACTGCCACGTCGAGGTCTGGCGGCTGCCGCACACGCGCGAGGTCGTGGTGCGCGGCGACGGCCACGGCGTCCAGCTCCTGCCGCTGGGGGACCGGCTGCTGGTCAACCTGCTCGCGACGGCCACGTCGGGGGCCGGCCCGCGCGAGCGGTCCACGCTGGCGTGCCTGTCCGACGGGGCGCTGGTCGAATGGCGCCGGTTCGATCGCGCCTACGCGTGCTCGACCGATCGGCACGGGCGGCTGCTGGCCCGCGACACCGGCAGCCGGGAGGTCGCGCGGCGCGATCTCGGGCTCGACGTGGCCGGCGGTGTGTTCCTCGATCAGGACCTCGGCCGCTACGACTGCTCCACCCACCACGTCCGGATCGACGGCGGCGACGCGCTCTACTTCCTGCAGGGCACGCCGTCCACCGGGCACCAGGGCAAGCGGCTGTGCCGCGTCGACGCGGCCGGGGCGATCCACGACGGCCCGACCTGGGACGATCGCGGCGCCTTCCTCATGGACGGCTGCGCCACGCGCGGGCTCGACGACACGATCGTCCGAGCCTACCGCGACTACCACCCGGACCCGCGGGTCTGCGAGCGGGCGATCGAGGCCTGGGCGCTGTCCGGGGCAGGCGCGCGGTGGCGCCTCGCCGTCGACGCCGACGTCACCGCGCTGATCACGATGGCCGATCGTCAGGTCGTCGTCTTCGCGCTCACCTCCGGACGCCTCGGCGCGATCGACGCGCGCAGCGGCGAGCTGCTCGCGGACCACCGGCTCGCCGTCGACGGCGTGCCGACCTTCGCCACGGCGCTCGCGGCCCGCGGCGCGGCGCTGATCGTCGGGACGATCGACGGCCGGTTGTTGCGCTGGGAGCTGGTGAGCCCGTGACCGGCGCCGCGCTGCCTCCGATGACCGCGGTCTACATCGCCGGCGCGACGGGCCGGGTCGGTGGCGAGGTCGCGCGCCTGGCCGCGGCGGCCGGCTTGGCGCAGGTCGACGCCCCTGGCGACGCGGCCGTCTGGCTGCTCGCGCTGCCGCGCACCGTCGTCGAGGCGGAGCTCGACCGCTGGACGGTCGAGCGGCCGGGCGCCGTGATCGACCTGTCGGGAGCGTTCAAGGCCCGCGGCGTCGGGGCCTACGCGCTGCTCGCCGACCCCGCCCACGTCTGGGAGGGCGCGCCGGTCGGCGGCCACCGGCTGTTCGCCAACCCCGGGTGCATCGCGAGCGCGGTGATCGTCGGGCTCACCCAGAGCGGGCTCGGCGCGTTCGTCACTGGCGGGTTGCACGTCACGGCGGTCACCGCCGGCAGCGCCGCGGGTGCCGCGACCGCGGGCTTGTTGCGGGCCGGTCACCGGTGGTGGGACCACCCGCACGTCGCCGAGGTCGAGCGCGCGCTGGCGCTGCCATGCGCCAGCTTCGTGCCGCTCGTCGACTACGGGCTGGCGCGGGGGATCGTCGTGACGGTCAGCGGGACCGCGGGGGCCGAGGCGCTGGCGCTCGCGGTGGCGGGCGACGAGGTCGACGTCGCGCAGGTGCAGGGCACCGCCGAGGTGCGCTGGCATCGCCGCGTGCGGGCGCACCCGACGCTCGGCGCGACGTTCACGCTGGTGGCCGCGCTGGACAACCTGACGTTCCCGGCGGCCAACGCCGTGGCGGTGGCGACCCAGTGGTTGGCGGCGGAGGGCCGTCGGTGAGGGTGCGGCCGGCGGCGCTGATCGTCACGCTCGGTGGCACCGTCGAGGCGGTCGACGCGGTGCGCGTGTTGACCAACCTCAGCGGCGGCGGACTGGGCCGGGAGATCGTCGCGGCGGCGCTGGCGCGGGGCCTGCGCGTCCACGCGCTGGTCTCGGTGCTCGCCGCGGCGCCGCCGCCCCATCGCCGCTTGACCGTCGAGCGGTTCACCTCGGCGCGGGACCTCGGGCGCCGGCTGCGCGCGCAGCTGCAGCCGCGCCGGGCGGGCGCGGTGGCGGTCGCGATGGCGGCGGCGGTGGCCGACTACCGACCCGCGCGGGTGACACGGGGCAAGCTCTCCTCGACGCCGGCCGCGCGCACGCTCCGGCTGGTGCGCAACCCGAAGCTGATCGACGCGATCCATCGCTGGCGCCCCGACGCCGTGCTGGTGAGCTTCAAGCTGGCGGCCGCGGACACGGCCGACGGCGCGTTGCTCGACCTGGCCCACCGCCAGCGCCTCCGCACGCGGTCGCGCGCCGTCGTCGCCAACCGGTGGCCGAGCGGCGGGGTGCACCGCGCGTGGCTGGTGTCCGCCGAGGGAGTCCAGCGGCTCGTCGGGCGGCGGCAGATCGCGCGCGCGGTGGTCGACGTCGCGATGTCTCGGACGGGCATCGCGGGTGGCGGCCGCGCGTCCGTCCGGGGCGGTGGTCGCCGCTGATCCCGGGCGCGGCTCGATCGGCCGCGCTCACCAGACGTCGCTCGGGCCGTCGCCGCGGTAGATGTTGTCGCCCTGGCCGAGCTGGCGGTTGAGGTTGCCGCCCCAGCACTCGTGTCGACCGCTGCCAGGGCCGAATGCCGCGGGGGAGGGCGCGGTCGGCCCGGGGCATGGCCTTGACGTGGCCGGGGAACGAACCCACACAGAGGTTGGATGAACGTCACGGCCCTCCAGACGAATCCTGCGTGAGGACACCGCGTCGTCGGCGCTGAGCGCCACGGCGCGCCTCCCTGGACGATCGATCCTTGCCGCGGTCCACGCGTCGGCGTGCGGCGCATGCGGCGCGCTGCGCGAGCCTCGGGCCGCGCCACCTGGAGGACGTCATCGTGGACGAACTATCTGCGCTGGGCTTCGGCCCCTTCTTCGAGCGACAGCTTCCGGCATCCGGCGACGACGGGCTCATCCCCGCGCGCGTCGCGGCCGAGCATCGGGGCGCCTACGAGGTGTGGTCGGCGACCGGCGCGGGACGCGCCCAGGTCGCGGGAAGGCTCCGCGTCCAGAGCCCGGAGGCCGGGGCGCCCGGTGTCGGCGACTGGGTGCTCGTCAACGCAGCCCCCGGGCCAGGCCGCACCGCGATCATCGAGAGCGTCCTCGAGAGGCGCACGGTGTTCACACGGGGCGCCGCCGGCCGCGAAGCGCGTGCGCAGGTGGTCGCGGCCAACGTCGACCTGGTGTTCGCCGTGTGTGGCCTCGACGCCGACTTCAACGTGCGCCGCATCGAGCGCTACCTCGCCCGCATCTGGGCGAGCGGCGCCCTGCCATCGGTGGTCCTCAACAAGGCCGACGTCTGCGCGGACCCGTGGTCGCGCGTCGCCGAGGTCGAGCGTCACGCCGTCGGCGTGCCGACCTACGTGATCAGCGCCCTTCACGCCGAAGGCATCGAGGCCGTGCGTGCCGGCATCCACGCCGGCATGACCGTGGCCCTCGTCGGTTCCTCCGGGGCCGGCAAGTCGACGCTCGTCAACGCGCTGCTCGGCGACGACCGGATGCGCACCGGCGAGGTCCGGGCCCGCGACGGCCGGGGCTGCCACGTCACGACCCATCGTCAGCTCGTCTCGCTCCCTGGCGGCGGCCTGCTCCTCGACACCCCCGGCATGCGCGAGCTGCAGCTCCTCGATGATGAAGGCATCGACAGCGTCTTCGGGGACATCGCGGCGCTCGCCGGTCGCTGTCGGTTTCGGGACTGCGGCCACGACTCCGAGCCTGGCTGCGCGGTGAAGGCCGCGGTCGAGTCGGGCGCGCTGGCGGTCGATCGCTTCGAGCACTACCGGCAGCTCGAGCGCGAGGCGCAGGCCAACGAGCTGCGTCACGACGAGCACCGGCGGCGGCAAGCCGAGCGGGTTTGGGGCCAGCTTTCGGATGAGGTGGCGCAGCTCCGGATCTGGAAAGGCGGCAAGCCCTAGACGCTCACCGCCGACAGGCGGGGCTGCTCGCGCTCACCAGACGTCGATGTACGGCAGGCTGTCGCCCATCTCGCCGGGTTCGTCGCCGCGGTAGATGTTGTCACCCTGGCCGAGCTGGCCGTTGAGGTTGCCGCCCCAGCACTTCACCAGATCGGTGGTGGTGAGGATGCAGGCGTTGTAGAGCATCGCCGTGAGCAGGTCGGGGGTGACGCCGGTGCCCAGCGCGATCGGCGGCAGGCTGTCGCCCATCTCGCCCGGCGAGTCGCCGATCCAGTTGGTGCTGCCCTGGCCCAGCTGACCGAAGTCGCCGAAGCCCCAGCACTTGACCGCGTGGTTGTCGAGCAGCGCGCAGGTGTGGTGACCGACCGCGATCGCCAGCGCGGTCCGCCCGGTGCCGAGCGCGATCGCCGGCAGCGCGTCGCCCATCTCGCCGGGGCCGGCGCCGCGGTCGCCGACGTCGCCGAGGCCCAGCGCGCCGAACGCGCCGAAGCCCCAGCACTTGACCGTGGCGTTGGTGAAGCGCGCGCACGCGTGGAGCTCGCCCATCGCCAGCGTGTCGACGGTGAGCCCGGTCCCCAGCGCCACGGCGGGCAGGCTGTTGCCCATCTCGCCCGGGCCGTCGCCGCGGTTGGCGGTGTCGCCGAGCCCGAGCTGGCCGCGGTCGTTGCGCCCCCAGCACTTGACGGTGAGGTTGTCGAGCAGCGCGCAGGTGTGGAAGCCGCCGGCGGACACCTGCAGCGCGGTCCGCCCGGCGCCGAGGTCGACGGCGGGCAGGGCGTCGCCCATCTCGCCGGGCCCGTCGCCGCGATAGGCGGTGTCGCCGAGCCCGAGCTGGCCGAAGTCGTTGGCGCCCCAGCACTTGAGCGCGCCGTTGTCGAGCACCGCGCAGGTGTGCTCGGCGCCGCCGTCCATCTGCGCCGCGGTGCGGCCGGTGCCGAGATCGACCGTCGGCAGGAGGTCGCCCATCTGCCCGGGGCCGTTGCCGCGGCTGGCGGCGAAGCCGAGCCCGAGCTGGCCCGCCGAGTTGTAGCCCCAGCACTTGACGGTGTCGTCGTCGAGGAGCGCGCAGTTGTGCTCGCCGCCCGAGGCGAGCGTGACCGCGGTGCGGCCGGTGCCGAGGTCGACCTCGGGCAGGTTCACGCCCATCTCGTTGGGCTGGTCGCCGCGCTTGTTGGTGTCGCCCAGCCCGAGGTTGCCGTACGCGTTGAGCCCCCAGCACTTGACGCCGCCGTCGTTGGCCAGCGCGCAGATGTGCGCGTTGCCGCTGCTCAGCTGCAAGATGGCGCCGGCGGCGCTGACCGTGACGGTGACCAGGCCGGCGTCGGTGGCGGCGCCATCGCTGACCGTGTAGACGAAGCTGGCGCCGCCGCTGAAGCCGGTCGTGGGGGTGAAGGTGATCGTGCCGGCGGCGAGCGCGACGGTGCCGCCGACCGCGTCGCTGACCGCGGTGACGGTGAGCGCGCCGCCGTCGACGTCGGTGTCGTTGGCGGTGAGCGACGCGGCGGTGATCGCCAGCGGGGTGTTCTGCGCGGTCGAGCGGGCGTCGTCGACCGCGACCGGCGGGTCGTTGACGGCGGTGATCGTGACGGTGACCGTGCCGGTGGCGGACGCGGCGCCGTCGCTGACGGTGTAGAGGAACGTGCCGGTGCCGCTGAGGTTGGCGGAGGGCGTGAAGGTGATCGTGCTGCCGGCGAGCGCGACGGTGCCGTTGACCGCGCCGCTGACGGCGGTGACGGTGAGCGCGCCGCCGTCGATGTCGGTGTCGTTGGCGGTGAGCGAGGCGGCGGTGATCGCCAGCGGGGTGTCCTCGGCGGTGGTGCGGCTGTCGGCGACGGCGACCGGCGGGTCGTTGACCGCGGTGACGGTGATCGTGACCAGGCCGGTGTCGGTGGCGGCGCCGTCGCTGACGGTGTAGATGAACGTGCCGGTGCCGCTGAAGTTGGCGGTCGGCGTGAAGGTGACGGTGCCGCCGGCGAGCGCGACGGTGCCGCCGGCCGCGCCGCTGACCGCGGTGACCGTCAGCGCGCCGCCGTCGACGTCGGTGTCGTTGGCGGTGAGCGAGGCGGCGGTGATCGCCAGCGGGGTATCCTCGGCGGTGGTGCGGGCGTCGTCGACCGCGACCGGCGGGTCGTTGACCGCGGTGACGGTGATCGTGACCAGGCCGGTGTCGGTGGCGGCGCCGTCGCTGACGGTGTAGGTGAACGTCGCGGCGCCGGTGAAGTTGGCGGCCGGGGTGAACGTGGCGGTGCTGCCAGCGAGGGTGACGGTGCCGTTGGTCGCGCCGCTGACGGCGGTGACGGTGAGCGCGCCGCCGTCGATGTCGGTGTCGTTGGCGGTGAGCGACGCGGTGGTGATCGCCAGCGCGGTGTCTTCGGCGGTGGTGCGGGCGTCGTCGATGGCGACCGGCGGGTCGTTGACCGCGGTGACGGTGACCGTGACCAGGCCGGTGTCGGTGGCGGCGCCGTCGCTGACCGTGTACTCGAAGCTGGCGGCGCCGCTGGCGTTGGCGGTCGGCGTGAAGGTGACGGTGCCGCCGGCGAGCGCCACGGTGCCGTTGGTCGGGTTGCCGACCGCGGTGACGGTGAGCGCGCCGCCGTCGACGTCGGTGTCGTTGGCCGTGAGCGACGCGGCGGTGATCGCCAGCGGGGTATCCTCGGCGGTGGTGCGGGCGTCGTCGACGGCGACCGGCGGGTCGTTGACCGCGGTGACGGTGATCGTGACCAGGCCGGTGTCGGTGGCTGCGCCGTCGCTGACGGTAGGTGAACGTCGCGGCGCCGGTGAAGTTGGCGGCCGGGGTGAACGTGGCGGTGCTGCCAGCGAGGGTGACGGTGCCGTTGGTCGCGCCGCTGACGGCGGTGACGGTGAGCGCGCCGCCGTCGATGTCGGTGTCGTTGGCGGTGAGCGACGCGGCGGTGATCGCCAGCGCGGTGTCTTCGGCGGTGGTGCGGGTGTCGTCGACGGCGACCGGCGGGTCGTTGACGGCGGTGACGGTGACGGTGACCAGGCCGGTGTCGGTGGCGGCGCCGTCGCTGACCGTGTACTCGAAGCTGGCGGCGCCGCTGGCGTTGGCGGTCGGCGTGAAGGTGACGGTGCCGCTGGCCAGCGCCACGGTGCCGTTGGTCGGGTTGCCGACCGCGGTGACCGTGAACGCGCCGCCGTCGACGTCGGTGTCGTTGGCGGTGAGCGACGCGGCGGCGATCGCCAGCGGCGTGTCCTCGGCGGTGGTGCGGGCGTCGTCGACCGCGACCGGCGGGTCGTTGACGGCGGTGACGGTGACGGTGACCGTGCCGGTGGCGGTCGCGGCGCCGTCGCTGACGGTGTAGAGGAACGTGCCGGCGCCGCTGAGGTTGGCGGTCGGCGTGAACGTGATCGTGCCGCCGGCGAGCGCGACGGTGCCGCCGACCGCGCCGCTGACCGCGGTGACCGAGAGGGCGCCGCCGTCGATGTCGGTGTCGTTGGCGGTGAGCGACGCGGCGGTGATCGCCAGCGGGGTGTCCTCGGCGGTGGTGCGGCTGTCGGCGACGGCGACCGGCGGGTCGTTGACGGCGGTGACGGTGACGGTGACCAGGCCGGTGTCGGTGGCGGCGCCGTCGCTGACCGTGTACTCGAAGCTGGCGGCGCCGCTGGCGTTGGCGGTCGGCGTGAAGGTGACGGTGCCGCCGGCGAGCGCGACGGTGCCGCCGACCGCGCCGCTGACCGCGGTGACCGTGAGCGCGCCGCCGTCGACGTCGGTGTCGTTGGCGGTGAGCGACGCGCCGGTGATCGCCAGCGGCGTGTCCTCGGCGGTGGTGCGGGCGTCGTCGACCGCGACCGGCGGGTCGTTGACGGCGGTGACGGTGACGGTGACCGTGCCGGTGTCGGTGCCGGCGCCGTCGCTGACCGTGTACTCGAAGCTGGCGACGCCCGCGACGTTGGCGGCCGGCGTGAAGGTGATCGTGCTGCCGGCGAGCGCGACGGTGCCGTCGACCGCGCCGCCGACCGCGGTCACGGTCAGCGTCTGGCCCTCGGGGTCGGTGTCGTTGGTGGTGAGCGACGCGGCGGTGACCGCCAGCGGCGTGTCCTCGGCGGTGGTCGCGCTGTCGTCGACGGCGATCGGGGGATCGTTGGCCGCGCCGAACTGCAGCGTCACGGTGGCGGTGTCGGTGGCCGTGCCATCGCTGATCGTGTACGTGAACGTCGCGTCGCCGGTGAAGTTGGCGGCGGGGGTGAACGCGATCGACGCGTCGCCGATCGCGACCGTGCCGCCCGTGGCGTCGGCGACCGCCGTGACGACGAGGACGTCGCCGTCGGCGTCGGTGTCGTTGGCGAGCAGCGTGCTCATCGCGATCGTCTGCACCTGGTCCTCGACCGCGGCCAGGGCGTCGTCGACCGCCGCTGGCGGATCGTTGACCGGCGTCACGACGATCTGCAGCGTCGCGGTGTCGGTGAGCCCGCCGGCCGTCGCGGTGATCGCGAGCGTCTCCGTGCCGGCGAAGTCGGCGGCCGGCGTGTAGGTGACCGTGAGCCCGCTGACGGTCACCGCGCCGTGGCTCGGCGGCGCGACCGCGATCGTGACGGCGTCGCCGTCGGGATCAACGGCGGTGAGCGTCACCGCGATCGCGGTGTCCTCGGGCGTCGAGGTCGACGCGTCGTCGACGGTCGGCGCGTGATCCACGGGCGTCGACTCGTCGCCGCCGCAGCCCACGGCCAGGATCATCGCGAGCGTGCACAGGTGCACGCGTACACCGGCCCCCCGGCCGAGCAGGTAGCGCATTCCTCAGGCTACCGCGTGGGGGGCGGCGGATCCATCGTCCCGAGGTGGCGCGATGGCACGCGCCGGCACGGGCGCCGCTTCTCGCGTAGCCTGGCGACCGAGCCTGGCGTTCGCACACCCGCAACAGGAGCGGCGACGATGACCGAGACCACCAAGCCCCCGACCGGCAACTGTCCGGTGATGCACGGCGCGAACGCCACCGGCGCGCGCCGATCCAACCGCGACTGGTGGCCCCACCAGCTCGACCTCTCGATCCTCCACCAGCACGGCGTCGCGTCGGACCCGATGGGGCCGGACTTCCGCTACGCCGAGGCGTTCGCGCGGCTCGACTTCGCGGCGCTCAAGCGCGACCTGCTCGCGCTGATGACCGACTCGCAGCCCTGGTGGCCCGCGGACTACGGCCACTACGGGCCGCTGTTCATCCGCATGGCGTGGCACAGCGCCGGCACGTACCGCATCGCCGACGGCCGCGGCGGCGCGGGCACCGGCACCCAGCGGTTCGCGCCCCTCGACAGCTGGCCCGACAACGTCAACCTCGACAAGGCGCGGCGGCTGCTGTGGCCGATCAAGCAGCAGCACGGCGCCGCGATCTCGTGGGCCGACCTGATGATCCTGGCCGGCAACTGCGCGCTCGAGTCGATGGGGCTGCGGACGTTCGGGTTCGCCGGCGGCCGGGCCGATCGCTGGGCGCCCGAGGAGGACATCGACTGGGGCGCCGAGGACACCTGGCTCGGCGATCGGCGCTACGCCGGCGATCGCGAGCTGGCCAACCCGCTGGGCGCGGTGCAGATGGGGCTCATCTACGTCAACCCCGAGGGCCCCAACGGCGACCCGGATCCGGTGGCGTCGGGCCGCGACATCCGCGAGACGTTCGCGCGCATGGCGATGGACGACGAGGAGACGGTGGCGCTGGTCGCTGGTGGCCACACCTTCGGCAAGGCCCACGGCGCGGGGGCCACCGCGCTGGTCGGCCGCGAGCCCGAGGGCGCGCCGCTCGAGGCGCTGGGCCTGGGCTGGAAGAACGCGTTCGGCACCGGGCTGGGCGTGCACACCACCTCCAGCGGCATCGAGGGCGCGTGGAAGCCGCACCCGACCACCTGGGACAACGGCTACTTCGACACGCTGTTCGGCTACGAGTGGCAGCTGGTCAAGAGCCCCGCGGGCGCGCACCAGTGGATCCCGACCGACCCGGCCGCGGCGACGCTGGTCGAGGACGCGCACGATCCGACCCGGCGCCACCCGCCGATGATGACCACCGCCGACCTCGCGCTGCGGATGGATCCGATCTACGAGCCGATCGCGCGGCGCTTCCACCAGCACCCGGCGCAGTTCGCCGACGCCTTCGCCCGCGCGTGGTTCAAGCTGACCCACCGCGACATGGGCCCGCGCTCGCGCTACCTCGGCCCCGAGGTGCCCGCCGAGGTGCTGATCTGGCAGGACCCCGTGCCGGCGGTCGACCACCCGCTGGTCGTTGCCGCCGACGTCGCCGCGCTCAAGGTCGCGATCCGCGCGTCGGGGCTGAGCGTCGCCGAGCTGGTGGCGACCGCGTGGGCGTCGGCGTCGACGTTCCGCGGCTCGGACAAGCGCGGCGGCGCCAACGGCGCGCGGATCCGCCTGGCGCCGCAGAAGGACTGGGCGGTCAACCAGCCGGCGCAGCTGGCCAAGGTGCTGGCGGCGCTCGAGCAGATCCAGCGCCAGTTCGCCGCCGCCCAGCCGGGCGGCAAGCGGGTGTCGCTGGCCGACCTGATCGTCCTGGCCGGCGGGGTCGGCGTCGAGCAGGCGGCCGCGGCCGCCGGGCACGCGGTGGCCGTGCCGTTCACGCCGGGGCGCACCGACGCGTCCCAGGCCCAGACCGACGTCGCGTCGTTCGCGGTGCTCGAGCCGCGCGCCGACGGCTTCCGCAACCACGCCGCGGCCGACGTCGCGGGCGTCGCCGAGGCGATGCTGATCGACCGCGCGCAGCTGCTGACCTTGACCGCGCCCGAGTTGACCGCGCTGATCGGCGGGCTGCGCGTGCTGGGCGCCAACGTCGGCGGCGCGGCCCACGGCGTGTTCACCGCGCGCCCCGGCGCGCTGACGACCGACTTCTTCGTCAACCTGCTCGACATGCGCACCGCGTGGAGCCCGACCGCGGACGGCTTCGTGGGGCGCGACCGCGCGACCGGCGCGCCGACCTGGACCGCGACGCGGGTCGATCTGGTGTTCGGCTCGAACGCGCAGCTGCGAGCGCTGGCCGAGGTCTACGCCAGCGCCGGCGCCGAGCCCGGGTTCGTCCGGGACTTCGTGGCCGCGTGGGCGAAGGTCATGGAGCTCGACCGCTACGATCTGCCGGGCCGGGCGTGACCGCCGCGCGCCGGCCGAGCGCGCGCGCCGCGACGCGCGCGCCACACGTCCGCAAGTGACGAGAACTCGGCAGGCGGATCACCGCTGCGGGGTGAACGGGGCAGGCCGGGGCGGCAATGGCCGGAGCACCGTGGCCGCGCGCGACGCGGCGTCACCGCGCCACGGGCATTGCACGCCTCGACGCTGGAGGTGATTATCGATTTCGATGCAGGGCGACGTGACGCCGACGGGTGGCGCCGGGACGAGCGCGTCGATGGTCGACGCCGACGTGGACTTCCGCGCCGTGTTCGCGGCGGCGCCGACGCCGATGCTGGTGCTCGCGCCCGACCTGACGATCGTCGCCGCCAACGCCGCGTACCTCGCGGTCGCGATGGCCACGCGCGCGCAGCTGATCGGCCGCCCGCTGTTCGAGGTCTACCCCGACACCCCCGACGACCCGATGGCCGATGGCCTCCGCAACCTGCGCGCCTCGCTGCACCAGGTGCTGACGTCGGGCGTGGCCCACACCATGGCGCCGCAGCGTTACGACGTGCGCGGGCCCGACGGCGCGCGCGTGATGAAGCACTGGCGGCCACGCAACCTCCCGGTGATGTCGGCCGCGGGCCAGGTGCGCAGCATCGTGCACGTGGTCGAGGACGTGACCGATCAGGTGCGGGCGAGCGCGCTCGGCGACGAGCTGCGCGGTCTGACCCGCGAGGCCGCCCACGAGCGCGCCGTCGTGGAGCGGTTCTTCGCGTTGTCGCTCGATCTGATGTGCGTGGCCAGCGTCGATGGCTACTTCAAGCAGGTCTGCCCGGCGTTCGACGCCCTCGGCTACGACCGCGCGGAGTGGCTCGCGCGCCCGATCGTGGACTTCGTCCACCCCGACGACCGGCTGGCCGTGACCGCCGAGATCGCGCGGCTCGCCAGCGGCCAGCCCCTCGTCGCGTTCGAGGTCCGCCTCCGCGCCAAGGACGGCGCCTACCGCTGGCTGGCGTGGAGCTGCGCGCCCGACGACGGCACGCTGTACGCGATCGGGCGCGACGTGACCGCGGCCCGGGCCACCCAGGACGCGCTCGCGCGGGCCAAGGAGGCGGCCGAGGCCGCCAACCACGAGCTGGAGTCGTTCAGCTACTCGGTGGCCCACGATCTGCGGGCGCCGCTGCGCAGCATCGACGGGTTCAGCCAGGCGCTGCTCGAGGACTGCGCCGAGCGCCTCGACGAGGACGGCCAGCGGTACCTGGGGTACGTGCGGGCGTCGGCGCGGCAGATGGCCGAGCTCATCGACGACCTGCTGGCGCTGTCGCTGGTCACGCGCAGCGAGCTGCTCCGGGGCGAGGTCGACCTGAGCGCGCTGGCCTGGGCGGCGGTGGCGCGGCTGCGGCAGGGCCAGCCGGCCCGCCACGTCGAGGTGGCGATCGAGGACGGCCTGGTGGCGCACGGCGATCCGCGGCTCTTGGCGGTGGTGTTCGACAACCTGCTCGGCAACGCCTGGAAGTTCACCGGCAAGCGGGCGGCGCCGCGTGTCGAGGTCGGGCGCGTCGAACACGCCGGGCGGCCGGCCTACCGGGTGCGCGACAACGGCGCCGGCTTCGACATGGCGTTCGCGCACAAGCTGTTCGGCGTGTTCCAGCGGCTGCACGCGGGCGCCGAGTTCGAGGGCACCGGGGTCGGGCTGGCGACCGTCCGCCGGGTCATCGGCCGCCACGGCGGCCAGGTGTGGGGCGAGGGCGCGGTCGACGTCGGGGCCAGCTTCTACTTCACGCTCGGCGACGGGGAGGCGAGCGCCATGGGTCGGCCGCTGCGCGTGCTGCTGATCGAGGACGTCGAGGCCGACGCCGAGCTGGTGATCCGCGAGCTGCGGCGCGGCGGCTTCGACGTGACCTCCGCGCGCGTCGACACGCCCGAGGCGCTCCTCGAGCGGTTGCCCAGCCAGCCCTGGGATCTGGTGATGTCCGACTACTCGATGCCGCGGTTCAGCGCGCCGCAGGCGCTGCGGCTGGTCAAGGCCTACGCGCCCGACCTGCCGTTCATCATCGTCTCGGGCACGGTGGGCGAGGACATCGCGGTCGAGTCGCTCCACGCCGGCGCCCAGGACTTCCTCGCCAAGGGCCGGCTGGGGCGGCTGGTGCCCGCGGTCGAGCGCGAGCTGCGCGACGTCGCGCTGCAGGTCGAGCGCAAGAAGATGCAGGAGCAGCTCCTGCTCTCGGATCGCATGGCGTCGATGGGCACGCTGGCCGCCGGCGTCGCCCACGAGCTCAACAACCCGCTGGCGTGCGTGATGGCCAACCTCGAGCTGGCCGCGCGTGAGCTGGTCGAGCTGGCCGAGCGGCGCGGCCTGGTCGCCGAGACCCGCGACATGCGCGAGGAGCTGCAGGACGCGCGGGAGGGCGCCGAGCGGCTGCGGACGATCGTCCGCGACCTGAAGATCTTCTCGCGGCCCGAGGCCGAGACCACCGGCCCGGTCGACGTGATCGGCGTGATGGAGTCGACGCTGCGGATGGCGTGGAACGAGATCCGTCACCGGGCCCGGCTGAACCGGCAGTTCGGGCCGACGCCGCCGGTCCAGGCCAGCGAGACCCGGCTGGGCCAGGTGTTCCTCAACCTCGTCGTCAACGCCGCCCAGGCGATGCCCGAGGGCCGCGCCGGCGACAACACGATCACCGTCACCACCGGGGCCGCGCCCGACGGCCAGGTCTTCATCGAGGTCGCCGACACCGGCAGCGGGATGGCGCCCGACGTGCTGGGCCGGCTGTTCACGCCGTTCTTCACCACCAAGCCGGTGGGCGTCGGCACCGGCCTCGGGTTGTCGATCTGCCAGCGCATCGTCACCGACTTCGGCGGCGCCATCACGGTCACCAGCGAGATCGGCCGGGGCACGACGTTCCGGGTCACCTTGCCGGCGGCCGTG
This sequence comes from Myxococcales bacterium, assembly GCA_016707895.1. Taxonomy (GTDB): domain Bacteria; phylum Myxococcota_A; class Polyangia; order Haliangiales; family Haliangiaceae; genus UBA2376. Next base: position 143,237 of record JADJGV010000020.1, read on the forward strand.
GGCGAGCCGGCCGAGCGCGACGCCACGGTGCTGGCGGTGCCGCCGCCGCGTCGCCGCGGTCGCATCCTGGTGATCGACGACGAGCCGATGGTCGCCAAGGCGCTGAGCCGGACCCTCGGCGTCGACCACACCGTGATCACCGTCAGCCGCGCCACCGAGGCGCTCGCGCGGATCGCGGCCGAGCCGCCGTTCGACGTCGTGCTGTGCGACATCATGATGCCGCAGATGACCGGGGGCGAGCTGTTCGAGGAGATGCGCCGCCGCGACCCCGGCGTCGCCGAGCGGGTCATCTTCCTCACCGGCGGCGCGTTCACCGCGGCGGCGCGGGCGTTCCTCGACAGCGTCCCCAACCAGCGCATCGAGAAGCCGTTCGATCCCCACCACGTGCGGGCCCTGATCAACGATCGGCTGCGCTGAGCCATCGTCGACGCGCGATGATACCCTGCGAGGCTCGTGCGCTTCCCCGGTCGCCGCAAGCACAAGCACTACTTCCCGGTCCACGCCCGCGATCCGTTGCTGGCCCACGCCGGCGTCGAGGGGCCGGCGGCGCGGACCCACGTCGTCGGCATCGACCAGACGCTGGTCGACATCGACGCCCGGGTGCCCGACGAGCTGCTGACGCGCTACCAGCTGCCCCGGGGCGCGTCGACGGTGATCGCCAGCGACCGCGCGCTGGCGCTGTACGACGAGCTGCTGGCGTCGCGGCTGATCTCCTACGAGTTCGCCGGCGGCACGGTCGGCAACACGCTGCACAACTACTCGCTGCTGGCCGACGACGCGTCGATCCTGCTCGGCGTGATGAGCGACGTGATCCGGGTCGGCACCTCGGGCTACCGCTACCTGTCGAACACCTCGAGCCAGGTCAACCTCGATCACCTGCAGCCGGTCGACGGCCCGATCGGGCGCTGCTTCGCGCTGGTCACGCCCGACGGCGAGCGCACCTTCGCGATCAGCGAGGGCAAGATGAACGCGCTGGCGCCGGCCAGCGTCCCCGCGGCGGTGTTCGACGACGCCTCCGCGCTGGTGATCTCGGCGTACCTGATGCGGTGCCAGCCCGACGATCCGATGCCGGCGGCGACGCTGCGCGCGGTCGGCCTGGCCCGGGCCCGCGGCGTGCCGGTGGTGCTGACGCTGGGCACGCGGTTCGTGATCGCCGAGCGGCCCGAGTTCTGGCGCGGCTTCATCCGCGATCACGTCGACGTCGTCGCGATGAACGAGGAGGAGGCCGAGGCGCTGACCGGCGTCGCCGATCCGCTGCTGGCGTGCGAGCGCGCGCTCGACCTGACCGAGCTGGTGCTGTGCACCGCGGGGCCGACCGGGCTGTACCTGGCCGGCCACACCGACGACGAGGTCAAGCGCGAGACCCGCTACCCGCTGTTGCCGGGCGCGATCCCCGAGTTCAACCGCTACGAGTTCAGCCGGCCGATGCGGCGCGCCGCGTGCGCGACGCCGATCAAGGTGTTCGCCCACATCGCGCCGTACCACGGCGGGCCCGGCGCGCATCACCAGCACCAACGGCGCGGGCGACGCCGCGCTGGCGGCGCTGCTCCACGACATGGCGGCCAACCGCTACCACCACGCCCGGGTGCCGGGCTCGTCGAAGCACGTCCGGCCGTTCCTGACCTATTCGTCGATGAGCCAGGTGTGTCGCTACGCCAACCGCGTCAGCTTCGAGGTGCTGGCCCAGGCGGCGCCGCGGCTGACCCGCGGCCTGCCCGAGCGCGAAGAGGGCAAGGACGACGAGGCGTACTGGGCGCGGTGAGATCGTCGGTGGTCCAACGATCCCCGACCCCGGCGGTCACGGCGCGGCCAGCTGCTCGAGGCCCAGCGCCTCGATCGCGGTCTGCAGCTTGACCCGGGCCTCGACCTCGGCGGCGCGGTGGGTGGCGATCGCGCGGGCCAGCTGGTCGGCGCGGCCGGTGGCGTCGGTCAGGCTCTTGACCAGCCGCCCGCGCAGCTGCGCCGCCTCGGCGCCCGGCAGCTTGGCGACGGTGGCCAGCGAGCGCTCGAGGTCGCCGGCGTGCTCGGTGGCGTCGGCCAGCGCGGCCTGGGCCGCGGCGGTGGCGGTGGTGGCGTCGGCCAGCGCGCCGCGGGCGGCGACCACCGCGCGCACCGCGGCCAGCACGCCGGCCGGCAGGTCGGCGCCGTCGACGTAGGCGGCCAGGTCGGTGGCGTCGTCGAGCAGCTCGATCCGCCGGGTCACCGGCTGGCGCTCCTCGACCACCAGCACGCTGGCCTTGCCCGGCGTGATCGGCAGCGCGATCAGCACGTGATCGTCGGCGCGCTCGCTGCCCGGCGGCAGGTCGCCGAGCTGGTAGCCCGCGCTCGGCGCGTGGCGCAGGTAGATCGTCGCCGGGGCGCTGGCGCTGGCGGCGACGGTGTAGCGGGTCCGCTTGACCAGCGCGTTCTGCACGGTGGCGACGCCGCGCGCCACCGCGATCAGCCGTTGCGGGCGCTCGTCGCCGCTGGTCTCGACGGTGACGCTGGTGCCGCCGTCGACCGCGTACGGCACGTAGGTGACCTGGCCGCCGGGCGTGCGGGCCAGCACGCCCTCGCCGGCGAAGCTACCCTCGGCGAACACCGCGACCGGGCCTGGCTCGACGGTCAGCTCGGCCGGCAGCGCCATCCGCGCGGCGCGGTACGGGTGGCGCCCCGAGCCGGGCGTCCCCGGCTCGGGGCGGAACAGCAGCACCGGCGCGCCGTCGATCGGCCGCGACAGCACCGACACCAGCGTCGACGCGCCCCGCGGCACGGTGACCCGATCGGCGAGCTGCCAGCGGGAGGTGCCGGCGACCTCGACGGTGGCGCCGCCGGGCGCCGCGGCGGCGGCCAGCGCCCGCTGGGTGTTGGGGCGGGCGGCGGTCGCGCCGGGGGCGTCGCTGGCGTCGCCGCGCTGGAGGATCTGGAACTCGACCCGGCGGTTGGCGCCGGGGTCGCGGCCGAGCGGCAGCGTGTCGCCGAACGGCCGCACGGTGAGGTCCTGCTGCACGCCGCGCTCGGCCAGCGCCGCGCGCACCGCCGCCGCGCGCCGCGCCGACAGGCCCCACGGGTCGTCCTCGCCGGTCGCCGCGTGGCCGGCGATCTCGACGGTGCGGATGTCGGGGTTGCCGATCAGCGTGCTGGCGATCGCGTCGAGCAGCGGCGCCGCCTGCGCGCCCGGCGTGGTCGAGCCGACGCCGAAGTAGATGCGATCGATGATCTCGACCGCGGCCGAGGTCAGGATCACCCGGCCGCGATCGGGGCAGCCGTCGTCGTCCTCGAAGCCGTTGTACGACTCGGGCTCGCCGGGGCAGCGGTCGGCGACGTCGGCGACGCGGTCGGCGTCGTTGTCGACGTCGGGGCAGCCGTCGTCGTCGTGGTAGGCGTCGACGTCCTCGCCGCCCTCGGGGCAGGCGTCGTCGACGTCGGCGACGCCGTCGTGATCGGCGTCGCCGCCGCCGCGGGTCGACGACGAGGCGACCACGCCGGTCGCGGTCGGCGCCACCATCGCGCCGGTGGCGTCGGGGCGGGGCACGAAGTGCGGCGTGCGCAGGTCGGTCGCGAACGACAGCGGCGCGCCGGTCGCGAGCGCGAGCTGGACGCCGTCCCAGCTCTCCTCGGAGACGTTGTCGATCATCGCCCACGCCTGGAACAACAGCGGCCCGCCGGCCCGCTCGGGCATCGCCACCCGGTAGGTGGTCTTCCACGCCGCGGTCGGCACCGCGTAGCTGACGATCAGGTCGCGCACCGGCCGCGACAGCTCGATGTCGACGACGACCCGGTCGCGCTGCGTCTGGTCGGGCGTCGGCAGCACCGCGGCCACCTGCTGGGCCTGGCCATCGCGATCGACGACGGTCAGCGTCTTGATGACGTCGTCGACCTCGTGCGGCCGCAGCACCAGCCGCAGGTGGCGATCGGCCAGCCCGCCGCGCCGCTCGAAGTGGCCGATGCCGTTCTGGAACAGCACGACGCGATCGAGGCGCAGCGCGGGCGGCGCCGCCGGGCGGCCGTGGGCGCAGGCGGCGAGGCACAGGGTGAACGCGGTCCAGCGGTGCATGCCCAGCTAGTGCGAGCCGCCCTCGTCACGGTTACAGCGAGTACGATGCGCCGATGAGCGAGCCACCTGCGCCTCTCGATCTCGGGTCGCTGCGCCACCGCATCGAGGCGATCGATCACCAGCTCCTCGAGCTGCTCGCGGCGCGGCTGGCGATCGTCGACGAGGTCGCCGCGGCCAAGCTGGCGGCGGCCAGCCCGTTCCGTGATCGCTCGCGCGAGGACCTGCTGATCGCGCGGCTGCGCGCGCGGGCGGTCGAGCTGGGCCTCGACGCCCACGAGATCGAGCGGCTGTACCGCGTGGTGCTCGACATGTCGGTCGCCCACCAGGAGGCGGTGGTGCGCGATCGCGCCGACGTGCCGCGCAAGGTGGCGTACCAGGGCGTCGAGGGCAGCTACAGCCACCTCGCGGCGCAGCGGCGCTACGGCGGCCGGGCCGGCGGCGCGCTGTTGCTCGGCCACGACAGCTTCCGCGCCGCGGCCGCCGCGGTCGAGCACGGCGCCGCCGACGTCGCGCTGTTGCCGATCGAGAACTCGACCGCCGGCAGCATCAACGAGACCTACGATCTGCTCGCCGGCGGCGCGCTGACGATCACCGGCGAGGTGGTCAGCGCCGTCGAGCACTGCCTGCTGGCGCTGCCCGGCGCGAGCCTCGACCGCGTCACCCGCGTGCGCTCGCACCCGCAGGCGCTGGCGCAGTGCCAGCGCTGGTTCGCCGCGCACCCGCACCTGACCGCCGAGATCGAGTTCGACACCGCCGGCGCGGCCCGCGGCGTGCGCGACGGCGGCGATCCGACCCAGGCGGCGATCGCCAGCGCGGCGGCGGCCACGACCTACGGCCTGCAGATCGTCGCGCGCGCGATCCAGGACGAGGCGTCCAACGCCACCCGCTTCGTCGAGGTGGCGCTGCGCCCGACGCCGGTGCCGCCCGACGCCGTGGCCAAGACCTCGCTCACCTTCACGCTCGCCGATCGCCCGGGCGCGCTGGGCGAGATCCTCACCCGCATCGCGGCGCGCGGGCTGTCGCTGACCAAGCTCGAGTCGCGGCCGCTGCGCAGCGCGCGCTGGCAGTACCGCTTCTACCTCGACGTGCTCGGCCACCTCGCGGCGGCGCCGCTGCAGGCCGTGCTGGCCGAGCTGGGCGAGCTCACCGGCGAGCTGCGGGTGCTCGGCTGCTACCCGGCCGACGCCGGATCGTGATCGTCAATACGGCGCGCCGTAGGCCGCGCCGCCGTAGGCCGCGCCACCCATCGCCGGGGCCGCGGCGGTTGGCGCCGCCGGGGCGCGCCAGCCGGTCCAATCGCCCTGGCGATCGCGGTTCGAGGTCCACCAGCGGCCCGAGAAGCGCGCGCCGCCGGCGTCGAACACCAGCCAGCCCTCGCCGACCAGCTGGGCCTCGCCGGGCTGGGCCTGGGCCGGCTCGCGCCAGGTCAGGCGCAGCACGTTGCCGTCGAGCGCGCCGCCGAAGTAGCCGACCACGTCCTTGCCGTCGCGCTGGTACATCCAGACGCCGTGGACGCGGCCCGGGCCGTCGTCCTCGACCTTGACCGCCCCGAACGTGGTCTTCCACAGCCCGCTGGCGGCGCCCGGCGGCAGCGCCGACGACGGCGGCGGCGCGGCGTTCCACGCGCCGGCGGCGGCGGGGGGCGGCTCGTTCTTCTTGGAGCTGGCGGAAGCGACGAGCACGGTGGTGGCCAGGGCGGCCAGGGCGAGGCGAGCGGTGGTGGCGAGCGCGGTCATCGCGGCAAAGGGTACCACCACGCGGTTGCGGTCGTCGGCGGTCACGGCTAACGTGCCGCGCGGCTGTAACATCCGCCACACGGGCCCATAGCTCAGCGGTCAGAGCGGCCGGCTCATAACCGGTGGGTCCCTGGTTCAAGCCCAGGTGGGCCCACGGAACTGACAACCTAGACTCCCGAGGACGCCGTGAAAGACCAGCTGCTGCTATTGCTCGAGCTCCAGACCATCGACCTCAAGGTCCGGGAGCTGGACACCGCCCGCAAGGCGCTGCCGGCGCGCGCGGCCCCGCTGCGCAACGACCTGGCCAAGCTCGAGGCCATGCTCGACGGCGAGAAGCAGAAGCTGACCGACGCCGAGCTGTGGCAGCGCCAGCAGCAGGCGATCCTGTCCCGCGAGCAGGAGCTGCTGCGCGCCGCCAAGTCGAAGCTGCAGGGCACGCGCACCGGCAAGGAGTTCCACGCCGCGACCCGCGAGGTCGAGTTCAAGCGCAAGTCGATCAACGATCGCGAGGGCGAGCTCAAGAAGGTGACCGAGGCGCTGGGCAGCTCGGGCGCGGTGATCGGCGAGCGCGACGGCGCGATCCAGAAGCTGCGCGACGAGCTGGCCGCCGAGGAGGCCCGCATCGCCACCCAGCTCGAGGAGCTGGCCCAGCAGGTCGCGGTGATCACCGCGGGCCGCGACGAGGTGCGGGCCAAGATCGACAAGGCCTGGCTCAAGACCTACGACGCGCTGATCGTCCGCGGCGTCGCGGTGGCGCCGGTGCTCGCCGGCATCTGCCAGGGCTGCCGGGTGCGCATCCTGCCCCAGCAGAACAACAAGCTGGCGCGGCTCGAGACCATCGAGGCGTGCGAGCGGTGCGGCCGCATCATCTACCGCAAGGAGATGCTGGAGCCGCCGCCCGCCGACGCCGCGCCCGCCGCCGACGCCGCGCCCGCCGCGCCGTCCGCGTAGCTCAGGCCGCGACCGGGGCCAGCTGGCCGTAGCGGCCGCGCCGCAGGTTGCGCTTGATCACGACCGCCTCGCGGATGACCTTCCACATGTCCTTCCACGGCGACACCCGCGAGCGCTGGTCGTCGTGCCAGGTGACGCCGCACTCGCGCACCTGGTAGCCGAGGCGCTTGGCCAGCGCCAGCACCTCGAGGTCGAAGGCCCAGCCGTCGATCGTCGCGCGGGCGAACAGATCGTCGGCGGCGCGGGCGGTGAACGCCTTGAACCCGCACTGGGTGTCGCGCACGCCCGGCACCAGCGCGCGCTGGATGACCTGGTTGCACAGCCGGCTCCACAGCCGGCGGTACAGCGGCTGGGTCTGGTTCGACGCCGCGCCCGGCGCGTAGCGCGAGCCGATCGCCAGGTCGGCGCCGGCGACGATCGGCGCCAGCAGCTTGGGCAGCTCGGTCGCCGGCATCGAGCCGTCGGCGTCGCACATGACGCGGATCCGGCCGCGCGCCGCCAGCATGCCGATGCGCACCGCGCTGCCCTTGCCGCGGTTCGGCTTCGACGCGATCACCCGCAGCTGCGGGATGCGCTCGGCGGCCAGCCGCTCGCACAGCGCGACGGTGCCGTCCCGCGAACCGTCGTCGACGACGACGATCTCCCAGGTGCCGGGGTGGGCGGCGAGGAACTGCGCGGTGGCCTCGAGCGTCGGCGTGATGCGGAGCTCCTCGTTGTAGGCGGGGATGACGATCGAGAGGTCGAGAGTGGTGGCGGCGGTGAGGTTCGACATGACGGGGCTCCTGAGATGACTGCGGCGATCAGGCCGCGGCGAACACGAGGCGACGCTGGGCCGGGTAGCTCCAGCAGACGAAGATGACGGCGGCGCACACGACCTTCGCGGTCAGGTACGGCAGGTGCGCGCGGTCGCAGGCGAGGTGCATCGCCACCGCCATCAGCACCGCGGTGGCGAGCGCGACGCCGCCGAACGCGGCGACCTGGCGGACGTCGAGGCGCGAGCGATCGCGGAACGCGACGTACTTGTTGGCGACGAAGCACAGCACCGCGCCGGCGATGGCGCCGGCGAACGCGGCGTAGGCCACGCCGACGCCGCGGTGGAGCAGCGTCGACAACAGGCAGACGTCGACGGCGGTGCCGGCGAGCCCACCGAGGGCGGCGCCAGCCAGCGGCCGGGCCCGGGTGCGGAGTCGGTTGAGCGTTTCCACGCCAGGGAGCTAGAGCACCCCGCGTGCCACTGGTTCGACCAGCGCAATATTCGATGCTTAGCGTGTCAGGCAGGTGTCGAAGCGTCGACGGCGTGCGTCAGCGACCGACACCTACACGGAAGGGACAGGCTCTACGGGACCAAGTATCTAATACCACTTGGAAATTTCGGCCGACCGCGCAGTCTTTCGTCGCCGAGCCGCTGCGCGCTCTGGTCGAATTCGTTTGATGTTCCGAGATGTTGAGACCCCGGAGCCTGTCCCCGCTCAGCTATCGCTCAGCCGCGGCGCGCGGCGGCCGGCGCGCGGTTGCCCTTGCCGGGCGTGCGCTTCTTGGCGACCGCCTTCTCGGCCGACGACGAGCGGGTGCGGGACGCGTCGCCGCGGCGGGCGCCACCGGCGCGCAGCTCGTCGACGATGCGCTTGCCGCGGCGGGTGAGCGCGTGGGGGCGCAGGCGCTCGTTGCCGTCGGGCGCCGCGTACCCGGCGACCAGCCCGGCCTCGCGCAGCGCGGCCAGCGCGCGGCTGGCGCTCGACTTGTGGCGGCCCATCGTCAGCGCGACCTCGGTCGGGGTCTCGGCGCCCTCGGCCAGCGCGATGAGCGCGCTCTTGTACGGCTCGGTCTTGGCGTAGTGGAGGATCTCGCGCTCGGTGTCCTCCTCGCCGAGCTCGGCCTGGAACGCGCGCAGCAGGTCCTCGATCGCCGCCAGGTAGCCGGCGCGGAAGCCGGTGCTGGCGGTGTCGGCGACCCGCGCCCGCGCGACGTCGGGCGCGCGCATCGCGGCGCCGAGCGCGGCCATCGCGGCGCCGAGGTGATCGCCGCGGCGGCGGGTGAGCTCGAGGCCGAGCGAGCTGGCCAGGGCCCGCAGCCGCTCGGGATCGGCCGGCGCCTGCTCGAACCACGCGATCAGCTCGGTGAACTCCATGGCGACCTCTGCTTGCCGATCAAGCTAGCGGCGTTGCAACGGTTGCGCAATGGTTGTTCGGGCGACGCCGGCGAATCCGCGCCCTTGCCGCGCCGCGTTCACGGCGGATCGGGCCGCAGCGACAGCAGCAGGCACACCGGCGGGGTGACCTCGGAGCGGCGGACCACCTCGGACAGCCCCCACGGCACCGGCCGCGTGACGATCGCCACCGCGGCGTCCTCGCGCGCGCCGTCGGACGGATCGACCTGGTTGACGACGATGCAGGTGGCCTGGGTCGTGCCGGTCAGGCCGAGCGCGTCGGTCTCGAACACCGCGGTGCGCTCGGTCATCGCCGGCACGATCACGAGGCTGGGCCGCGCGGCGGTCAGGAGCTGGTGCGCGCCGAGCGACAGGAAGTCCTTGCAGATCAGCACCGCCACCGACCACGCGAAGCGGCCGCTGGCGTCGATCGCGCCGCGGAGGTGGAGCCGCGCCGGCGCGCTGGTGATGCCCTCGACCAGATCGCCGACCGCGAACGGGTTGAACTTGTCGGCCGTGAACCGGGCGTCGCCGGCGATCACCGTGGCGCGGTTGCGCGGCTCGCCGTCGACGGTGACGTGGCGGCTGCCCGCCACCACCAGCGGGCGGTGCGGGGCCGCGGCCGCCGCGCGCTCGAGCTCGGGCAGCGCGCCGCCGTCGACCGCCAGCTCGGGGAACACGACGATCGCCGCCTCGGACGACAGCGCCTCGGCGGTGAGCGCCCGCACCGCGGCGGCGGCGGCGGCGGGATCGCGCGGCCGCACGCCGGTGAACCGGCCGCGCTCGCGATCGACGTCCCAGGTCAGCTCGCCGAGCGGCGCGGCGATCGGCAGGCACACCGCGATCGCCGCGGCGGCGTCGGGCATCGCGACGCCGCCGTCGAGGTCGAGCACCAGCTCGACGCCGTCGGCCTCGGGCGCCAGCGCCAGCCGGCTGGTGCGATCGATCGGCAGATCGCGGACGTCGGGGTGGGTGGTCAGGTGGCGGCCGAAGACGTCGCGCAGCGACGGCTCGCCGATCGGGAACGGCTCGCCGGGGCGCACCAGCCACTGCCGCCGCTCGCGGAACGCCGCGACGAAGCGGTGCCCGACCGCCTCGTCGAGCGCGTCGGCGCACACCCGCGCCACCAGCACCGCGGCGATGTCGGGGCGCTCGGGCAGCCCGGCGTGCAGGCGGGTCCACAGGATCTCGAGCGGCGTGCGGCTCTCGAGGTGCGCCAGGGACGCCACCGTGGTGCGCAGCACCAGCCGCAGCGCGTCGGTGAGCGTCGAGCGCCAGCCCGCGACCGAGCGATCCAGCCCGGCCGAGCGCGCCTCGCGCAGCGCGCCGGCGTGACGGCGGATGAAGCGCAGGAAGCACGCGGTCAGGCGATCCAGCGGCAGCGGGCTGGCCGGCCCGAGCCCGGTCAGCCACGCGGTGAGCGACGGCGGGATCACGGCGGCGGGCGGGTGGCGGCGCCGCACTTGACCGGGCGCGGGGGCGGGTAGGCGAGGCGCGGCTGATCGGGGTCGTACAGATCGCCGGCGTCGATCGTGCCGCCGCGCTTGCCGAGCTCGACGGCGAGGGCCTCGCGGATGATCACGTCGGTCTCGACCACCGCGCCCTCGGGCAGCTTGAGCCGGCCGATCGCGCCGTCGCCGCCCGAGGCGAGGAAGTCGCTGGTCGCCAGCACCAGCGTGCGATCGTCGGCGATCGGCTTGCCGCGCTCGTCCTTCAGGAACACCTCGAGCGCGCCGCCGGTGCAGGTCGCGGTGACCCGCAGCCCCGACCACGAGAAGATGCCGCTGCCCGACTGCAGGTTGTTGGACACCAGCCGGCGCAGGTGCGCGCCGGTCAGCGTCACCCGCGCGAAGCGGTTGTCGAACGGCATCGCCTCGTAGAGGGCGCCGTACGTGAGCGGCCCGGCCGGCAGATCGGCGCGCAGCCCGCCGCCGTTGGTCAGCGCGACGTCGGCCTTGGGCAGCGCGGTGCGCATCAGGTCGGCGAACAGGTTGCCCTCGGCCGACTCGCGGTCGTAGGCCTTGGGCACCGCCTTGGTCAGCGTGACGCCCAGCGGCCGGCGCTCGGCGGCCGCGGCGGTGTCGAGGGTCGGCTTGATGATCGCCGCGATCTCGCCCGACGGCGTGACCGGGCGCCCCTCGTAGCTGCCGGCCACGCAGGCGGCGGCCGCGACCGGCGCGCCGTCGGCCTCGGGGCACAGGTCCTGGGGCGGCGAGATCGCCTTGCCGGTGACCACGCCGGCGGCGTTGACGCGCAGGTCGACGCGGCCGAACGCGCGGCCGCTGGAGTACGACTCGATCACCGCGGTCTCGCCGAGGCGGTGGGCCATCGCCGCGTGGGTGTGGCCGGCGACGATCACGTCGACCAGCCCCGCCGGCAGCGCGTCGGTCATCGTGAACAGCTCCTCCTCGCGATCGCACGACGACAGGTCGGCGGGGTCGTGGAGGTCGTGGCACTTCGAGCCGACGTGGGCCGCGACGACGATGATCTGCGCGCCGCGCTTGCGCAGCTCGGTGGCCTCGGCGGCGATCGCCAGCGCCGGCTTGGCCATCGCCAGGCCGAGGAAGTTGGCCGGCATCGTCGTGAACGGCGTCGCCTCGGTGGTCACGCCGATCACGCCGACCACGATCGAGCCCTTCTCGATCATGACCGAGCCCAGCACGTTGTCCCAGGCCGGGCGCTTGCCGGTCTGGGCGTCGAGCACGTTGGCCGCCAGGAACGGGAAGTTGGCCTCGGCGGCCCGGGCCCGCAGCGCGCCGCGGGGATCGTCGGCCGGGCCGCTGGCGGTGACCGCCGGGCCCACCGGGCCGAAGTCGAACTCGTGGTTGCCGATCGCGGCGGCGTCGTAGCCGATCGCGCCGTACGCGGCCACCACCGCGGCGCCCTCGCCGAGGTTCGAGCCCAGGGTGCCCTGGAACATGTCGCCGGCGTCGAGCAGCAGCACCTGGCCGCCGTCGGCGGCGCGGGCCGCGCGCACGTTGGCGACGTAGCCGGCCAGGATCGGCAGCCGATCGATCGCGCCGTGCAGATCGTTGGTGCCGAGGATCGTCAGCGTGAACGACCCGGCTTTCGGCTTGGGCGGCGGCCCGGGCGGGCGATCACCCTGGCCCGACGACCGCGGGCAGCCGGCGACCGCGAGGGCGAACGCGCTGGCGATCGCGAGACCGGAACCACGAGACAGCATGGCGCAGATACTAGCGCGCCCCCGTGATCGTCGGGCGCTCAAGCCCCGCGTCGTCCCAGCGCGATCACCCGCCGGTGGTCGGGGCCGGGGCGTCGACGCCGGCGTCGGGCGGGGCGTCGTCGCCGTCGGGCTCCTCGCCCTCGGCCTCGTCGGTGTCGAGGGCCCGCGACTGGCGCTCGAGGTCGGCGGGATCGGCGGGCGCCCGGCGCGCGTCGGCGATGGCCGCGGTCATCGCCAGCTCGACGTCGACCGCGCCGTCGGTGGCCACCTCGACGAACGCCGCGCCGCCGCCGGCCAGCGCGCACTCCAGGCGGTCGCCGGCGGCGCCGGCCAGGCGCAGGGGCCCGCAGTCGACCCCCTGCTCGGCGCCCACCGACGCCAGCGCGGCGTGGACCTCGGCGGCGATCGGCCGCGGATCGAGCAGGTCGACCGTCTCCCACGCCACCGGCGCGCGGCCGGTCAACGTCACCGCGATGCGCAGCCCGGCGGCGGTCTCGGCCTCGCAGGCCGCGCCCCGGCAGCGCACCTGGCGGATCGGCTCGCCCAGCTCGCGGGCCAGATCGCGGCGGATCGCGGCGGCCACCCGGTCCTCGCCCCGGCCGCATGCGGCCGTCGCGATCAGCGCGAGGGTGGCGGCCAGGACCCGCATCGGCCTCGCTTACCACGAACCGGGCCGCGAACCGGGCCGTCAGTCGTCATCGTCGGCGGTGGCCGGACCACCGGCTGGTGGCGCGGCGCGCGCCGCCACGCCGGCGGCGCCGTGCTGATACACCAGCGCGCCGCCGGCCTGGCCGACGCGGTAGCCGAGCCCGAGCACCACCAGCGCCGCCAGCACCGCCGCGGCGGCCGCGCCCAGCGCGAGCGCCGGCGGCTTGATCAGCGCGGCGGCGGCGACCGCGGCCAGCGCGACCACCGCGCCGATCACGAACACCGTCGCGGCCTCCTCGTGGGCCTCCAGCGGCGCCTCGCCGACCTGGGCCTCGACGCGCTCCTCGTCGGCCTCGCCGGTCTCGCGGGCGTAGAGCGCCGAGCCCACCAGCACGGCCTGGAGCGCGACCGCGATCCACCACGTCCGCCGCGGCAGCATGTCGCGCCACCACGCGATCAACAGTCCCGCGGTGATGAGCGGCATCAGCACCGCGAGGGCGATGGGCAGGTGGACGATCTTGGGATGCAGTGGCAGCGTGTCCATGACATGGCTCCTCTTGGTTGCCGCCACCCTGCGGCGCGCGCGCGCCTGGCGCCATCCCGCGGGTGTGAGCGCGGGATCCGACAGACGTGATCGCCGAGGAACCAGGCCTGGTTGCGGCGGCGGCGCGGGGGCGTCGCGGCGCGATCATGGCCGCGATCGCGCTGGCCGCGGTCGCGGTGCTGGCGGCGATCGACCTCGCCACCGACGCGCGCGAAGGCGTCGCGCTCGGCCACGCCGTGCTGGAGGGCGCGATCGTGCTGTCTCGGCGCGGCCGGCACCGCCGTGCTGGTCGGGCAGGCCCGGCGCTGGCGCGCGCAGCTGACCGAGGCCGAGGCCGCCAACCGCGGGCTGGTCCGCGACGTGGCCCGGGCCGAGGCCGACGCCGCCCGCTGGCGCGCCGAGGCCGGCGCGCTGGTGCGCGGGCTCTCCGACGCCATCGACGCGCAGTTCGCGACCTGGGGCCTGACGCCGACCGAGCAGGAGGTCGCGCGGCTCCTGCTCAAGGGGCTGTCGCACAAGGAGATCGCCGCCGTGCGCGGCGGCTCCGAGGCCACCGCCCGCCAGCAGGCCACCGCCGTCTACAAGAAGGCCAACCTCGCCGGCCGCGCCGAGCTCGCGGCGTTCTTCCTCGAGGATCTGCTAGCGCCGGCGCCGCGGTGACGCGCGCTACTTGCGGAAGGCCGCCGTGATCGCGTCGATCGTGCGGCCGGTGGGATCGGCCTTGCGGCGATCGACCACGACCAGGAGGCGGGCGCCGCGGGCCAGCGCCGCGCCGGTGGCGTCACCGACCGCCGCCAGCCCCAGGTCCTGCGCGGCCTGGGCGTCCTCGCCGCTGCCGTAGCTGCACAGCACGACGTCGACGCCCGACACCGTCCCGCCGCGGCACGCGGTCGCGCCGTACGGCTTGGCGTCGACGGTCGTCAGCGCCGACACGTCGAGCTTGGCGGCCTTCCACGCCGCGACCATGCCGTCGTCGCTGCCGGCCGGCTTGGCCTCGCTGCCGCCGCACGCCGCGAGCGCGACCAGCAGCGCCGCCAGGCGGCGGGGAGCGATCATCGATGCCCCCGGCCGCGCTTCCACTTGCCCTTGCCGCCGCGCCGGCCGTGGTCGTGATGGTCGTCGTCGTGGTCGTGGCGGTCGTGGACGACGACGCCGCCGCCGATCCCGATCCGCACCGACGGCACGCCGATCTCGACGCGCAGGCTGGGCGCGGGCACGTGGATCTCGACGCCGGCGGACACCCGGGCCGGGCGCGCCGGCACCACGACCACCGGCGCCGGCGCGACGACGATCGCGCCGTACCAGCCGGGGGGGGCGGCGTCGACGACCACGGTCGGGCGCTCGTAGCGGATGGGCTGGTACACGACGTCGATCGGATCGTAGCCCACGCGGCCCTCGGCGTAGGCCGGCGGGAACGTGCCGACGTACCAGTACGCGCCGGCGCGCAGCTCGAGGTCCAGCTTGGGCGGCGGCGCCCAGGCGTGGAAGTGCGGGCCCTCGAGGTAGCAGTACTCGGTGTCGGGGTGATCGTCCTCGACGATGACGTCGACCGGGACCGGGTGGTGGCCGTAGTAGCTGGTCTTGGGGCCGTCCCAGCCGTACGCCACCGGGTCGCCGACGAAGTAGTTCCAGCCGTCGTGGTCGCGGAACTGCACCTTCACGTCGATCGGCGCGTAGACGTGGACGTGGGGCGCCTGGATGTGGCAGACGCCGCCGCCCGCCGCCTTGGCGATCGGGTGGATCCCGACGTAACGGTGCTGCTTCTTGTCGGCCTTGGCCGCGCCGACCCAGCAGACCAGCGCGATCAGTGCGGCGATGTAGGTGCGCATCGACTCCTCCTGGAGGGTGCAGAGCAGCAAGCGCCGATCCACTCGCGCGGGGCGCGCGATCGAGGGGTTACGGCCAACAGAGTGGAGCCGAGCGGTTCCATGGAGCCGATCGGTTCCGCTAGGCTGCGATCGATGGCGCGCCAGCTCGCGGCCCAGACCACGTTCGTCGGCCCCGATGGACCGCTGCGCGTGCGCTACGAGCGGCTGCGGCTGCGGGTCATCCGCGGGGCCGACATCGGCGCGACGGTCGCGATGGCCGCCGACGATCTCGGGATCGGCTCGCACCCGTCCAACCAGCTGGTGCTGACCGACGCGCGGGTGTCGCGGTTCCACGCCCGGCTGACTCGCGACGATCGCGGCCTCCGGGTGATCGATCTCGACAGCGCCAACGGCACCCGCATCAACGGCGTCGCGATCCGCGAGGTCTACGTCGGCGCCGGCCACGTGCTCGAGCTCGGCGACAGCGCGGTGGAGGTCGAGGCCGACGGCGGCGACGCCGAGGAGGAGCTGCCGCCGATCGATCATTTCGGCGAGCTGCTCGGCCGCGCGCTGGTCATGCAACGGCTGTTCGCCACCGCGCGCCGCGCCGCCGCCGCGACCTCGACGGTGCTCTTGCTCGGCGAGACCGGCACCGGCAAGGATCTGCTGGCGCGCGCGATCCACGCCCACGGCCCGCGCGCGGCCGGGCCGTTCGTGGTGTTCGACTGCGGCGCGGTGGCGCCGACGCTGGTCGAGTCGGCGCTGTTCGGCCACGTCCGCGGCGCGTTCACCGGCGCCGACGCCGACCGCCCCGGCGTGTTCGAGCTGGCCCACGGCGGGACGCTGTTCCTCGACGAGATCGGCGAGCTGCCGCTGGCGCTGCAGCCCAAGCTCTTGCGCGCGCTCGAGACCGGCACGATCGCCCGGGTCGGCGCCGCGGCGCCGGTCGCGGTCGACGTCCGCATCATCGCCGCCACCCACCGCGACCTGCGCGCCGAGGTCGACGCCGAGCGGTTCCGCGCCGATCTGTACTACCGGCTGGCGGTGATCGCGCTGGCGCTGCCGGCGCTGCGCGATCGCGGCGAGGACATCCCGCTCCTGGCGGCGCACTTCGCCCGCAACGTGCTGGCCCGGGCCGGCGGCGATCTCACCTGGCTCCTGCCGCACCTCGACGACGCGTTCGGGCCGCTGCGCGGGCAGGCCTGGCCGGGCAACGTGCGCGAGCTGCGCAACGCCATCGAGCGCGCGATCGCGCTGGCCGATCCGTCGGCGCTGGCCGGCGATCCGCTGGCGCGGCTGGTCGAGCTGCGCGGCAGCCTGCGCCGCACCCGCCGCGCCCGGCTGCCGCTCGAGACCGCGCGCACCGAGTTCGACCGCGAGTACCTGCGCGATCTGCTGACCGACACCGGCGGCGATCTGCGCGCCGCCGCCGAGCAGGCCGGGGTCCACCCCAAGTCGCTCGAACGCCTGGTGCGCCGCTACCGGCTGCGCGACGGCTGAGCCGCCTGCTATCGTCCGCTGGTGCTCGGCAAGGCCATGACCACCCGCGGTCGTCAGACCGCCGCGCTGTTCGGCGTCCTGGTGGCGATCGCGCTGCCCAAGCAGGTGCCGTGCGAGATCCCCGGCGACACCTGCGAGGTGATCCGCGACCACCGCGCGTGCCAGCCCACCGACGTCGAGCCGCTCGGCGTCTACGCGATCGAGTGGATGCTGCACCGCGATCTGCCGATCGCGTACTCGCACCGCGTGCAGTGCCCGTGATCACCGCCGGCGGCGCCGCGCGCGGGTGAGCCGCCCCGCGGCCGGTGCTACAACCAGCGGGTGGCGGCGACCCCTTCGATCGTGGCGCGGGCGGTGCTCGCGTTGGTGCTGATGGTGCTGTTCTTCGTGGCGGCGGCCGGCGCGGTGGTGGCGCTGGTGCTCGCCGGCAAGTTCCTGTTGGAGCTCGCCGCCGAGATCCACGGTCGCGGCATCTTGTTCATCGGGCTCGCCGCGCTGGCGTGCTTCGGCGCCGCCGCGGTGGTCGCGTGGTCGGTGCTGCCGCGCCCCGATCGCTTCGAGCCGCCGGGGCCCGAGATCTCGGCCAACCGGCAGCCGACGTTGTTCGCCGAGCTGCGCCGGGTGGCGGTGGCGACCGGCGAGGCGATGCCGGCCCACGTCTACGTCGTCAACGACGTGAACGCGTTCGTCACCCAGCGCGGCGGCATCATGGGCCTGGGCAGCCGTCGGGTGATGGGCCTGGGCATGCCGCTCCTGCGCACGCTCACGGTGAGCGAGCTGCGCGCGGTCGTCGCGCACGAGATGGGCCACTTCTACGGCGGCGACACCAAGCTCGGGCCGTGGATCTACAAGACCCGCGGGGCGATGGTGCGCACCGTCGTGAACCTGTCGAAGGCCGGGGCCGAGGCGGGCAGCGTCCACGAGCTGATCCCGCTGATGTTCGGGGCGATCCGCGCGCCGTTCCTGTGGCTGGGCCAAGGGCTTCCTGCGGGTGTCGCAGGCGGTGAGCCGCGCGCAGGAGTACTCGGCCGACGGCGTCGCGGTGCGCACCGAGGGGGCGCCGGCGCTGATCAACGGCCTCAAGAAGACCCACGCCGCGGCGCTGGCCCACCGGCTGTACCTGCAGAACGAGGTCGAGCCGATGCTCGAGCGGGGCGTGCTGCCGCCGATCGGTGAGGGGTTCTCGCGCTTCCTCGGCAACGACGAGATGGGCAAGCTGCTCGACGGCGTGGTCGCCGCCGAGCTCGCCGAGGGCACCCAGGACCCGTACGACTCGCACCCGCCGCTGCGCGATCGCATCGCCGCCGCCGAGCGGCTGACCGGCGCGCGCCGCACGCCCGACGATCGGCCGGCGATCGAGCTGGTGATCGAGCCCGAGCAGTACGAGACCGAGCTGGTGCGGACGATGGTCGATCGCCCGCTGGCCGCGGTCAGCTGGCGCGACACCGCGCGCCACTGGGAGGCGACCTGGCGCGATCAGCACGCCAAGGCGCGCGCCGCGCTGGTCGGCCTGACCATCGCGACCCTGCCGCGCGGGCTGCGCGAGCTGCGCGCGCTGGCCCGCCGGGTCCACGGCGAGGCCGCCGATCACGTCGACGACGACGACATCCGCGGCTGGGCGGTGGGCGCGGTCGGCGCCGCGGTCGCGCTGCTGCTGGGCGTGGCGGGGTTCGAGCTGGTGGCGACGCCGGGCGCGCCGCACAAGCTGGTCGCGGGCGACGTCGCGATCGAGCCGTTCCGCGAGCTGTCGGCGTGGTGGCGCGGCGAGACCGCCGCCGACGCGCTGGTCGAGCGCTTCGCCCCGCTGGGGCTGGCCGATCAGCCGCTGGCCTGATCGGCCTCGCGGGCGGGCCGCTCGGCGTCTACGCGATCGAGCGCGGACGCGCACCGCGTGCCGGGCCGTGCTCGATCACGGCGTGGCCTGGAACAGCGCCCAGGCGGCGCTCGCCGCGAAGCTGGGCCAGCCGTGGCCGCTGAACTGGGTGTCGGCGTGCTGGCACCAGCGCACGGTGCGGCCGCCGGCGCAGCCGTCGTAGGCGACGCACGGCGCGGGCGCGATCGGCGTCGACGTGGCCGCGCAGCCGGCCGCGGCGCGCCAGTGATCGCGCGAGCCCTCGCCCTGGGCGATGGGCACCACCGTGTCGTTGCTGCCGTGGATCACGGTCGCCGACACCGGCTCGCCGGGGCAGGCGCCGAACGGGCCGCCGCCGGCGACCGGCGCGATCGCGCGGATCTCGCCGGGGTCGGTGCCGCCGCGAAAGCAGGCGACCGCGTTGCTCATGTAGCCGCCGAAGCTGTGGCCCATGCTGTACGCCGAGCCGACGCAGTAGGTGGCGCGCAGCTCGGCCGACAGCGCGTCGTAGAACGCCAGGTCGCGGCCGCTGGCGGTCAGCTCCCAGCCGGTGTCGTTGGGATCGGCCGTCACCGGCAGGCCCTGCGGGTACGCCACGATCGCGGCGCCGCCGCTGGCCGTCTCGATGCCGAAGTATGAGCGCGCCCCGGCGGCGGTGCCGGTGCGGCCGTGCCACGCGAAGATGAGCGGGGTCGGACGGGCTGGATCGTAGCCGGCCGGCACCGACAGCACGTACGTGCGCGGGGTACCGGCGACGGTGATCGTGCCGTTCTGGACGCCGGTCGGCCGGGGCGTGCCGCAGCCGCCGGTGGGGCCGCGTCGACGGTCGGCGCGGCGTCGACGGTCGCGCCGGCGGCGTCGCCCCCGCCGTCGGGCGGCGTCCCGGCGTCGTCGCCGCCGCCACAGGCGCCGAGCCCGAGCCCCACGAGCACGCACAGGCGGGTGAACCTCATCGCGGCAGCGTAGCAGCCGCCGCGCGGCGGGTGGGCGCCGTCCACGTCACCGGCCGAAAGGCGCCAGCGCCGCCTCGAGGTCGCGGTAGAGGTCGCGGGTCCAGCCGGGCGCGTCGGCGGGCGGCGCGAGGCCGTGGTCCCGCAGATCGGTCGGCGTCAGGATCGCGCGGACGCGGGGCCGGGCGCGGTCGCCGTCGTGCCACAGGCCGGTGTCGGCGACCAGCGTGAACAGCTCCTCGATCGCCGGATCGCCCATCGCCAGGCAGCCGATCGACACGTCGCTGCCGTGGATCATGATCGCGCCGCCCAGCGCGGCGCGGCCGTCGGTGGCGGCGTGGGCGCGGTCGAGGGCGTTGGGGTAGTCGACGTGCAACGACAGGTGGTAGGCGCTACGCGGGTTGAGCCAGTCGATCGCGTAGATGCCCTCGGGCACCTGGCCGTCGCCCTCGCGCAGCTTGGGGCCGGCGCCGCCGCTGGCCGCCAGCACCGGGTAGTCGGCGATCCACGCCCACGCGCCGTCGCGCCGCGCCCACACCTCGAGGCGCGCCTCGTCCTTGACCGCGATCAGCGTCACCTCGGCGGGCGG
>JADJGV010000021.1 GCA_016707895.1 Myxococcales bacterium
GACGCGACGCAGGTGGTGCTGATGCGCAAGGGCACGCGCACGGTGCTGTCGATGCAGAACAACTACAAGGGGCCGCCGGGCGAGTTCGCGATGGTGATCCCGGTGCCGACGGTGCTGCAGAAGGAGGACGTCAAGACCCTGCCCAAGGACGTCTTCGCCCGCGTCGATCAGATGGGGTCGCCGCGGCTGGTCGAGTACTGGGAGCAGGACCCGTGCGGCCGTGACTGGGACGACTACGATCGCCGGCGGCCGATGAAGATGGCGGCGCGCGGCGGAGCGGCGATGGAGTCGGTCGACAAGGCCGACGATCTGGGCGTGACGATCGAGGCCAAGTTCGAGGTCGGCGAGTACCAGATCTTGATCCTCTCGGCCAAGGACTCGACCGGGCTCGAGACCTGGCTGCACCAGGAGCACTACCAGATCCCCGCCGGGGCCGAGCCGTTCCTGCGGCCGTACGTCGAGGCCGGGATGAAGTTCTTCGTCGCCAAGGTCGACCCCAAGAAGGTCAGCTTCGGCGGCGACGGCCGCGCCAACCTGTCGCCGCTGCGGTTCCACTACGACTCGGACGAGTTCAACCTGCCGATCCGGCTGGGGCTGGCGAACTCGAGTGGGACGCAGGACCTGATCGTGAGCATCCTGGCGCCCAACCAGCGCTACGAGGTGGCGAACTACAAGAACGTCACGATCCCGACCAACCTCGACGTGCGCGACAGCGTGCGGCAGTCGTTCGGCTCGTTCTACACCGCGCTGTTCGATCGCACCGTCGAGAAGAACCCGGGCGCGGTGGTGACCGAGTACGCGTGGGCGGCGTCGAGCTGCGATCCGTGCCCGGGCCCCAACCTCGGCGGCAACGACTTCTTCTTGCTCGGCGCCGACGTGCTCGACGGCCCCGCCGGCAAGCCCACCCAGTACGGCGGCTGGGACTTCGTGCTGACCCGCCTGCACGCGCGCTACGGCAAGACCATCACCGAGGATCTGGTGTTCAAGCAGGCCGATCCGATCGTCGGTGGCCGCGAGCACCGCGTGAAGGGCCGGCTCGAGGAGCGCGCCCAGCCGTCGTCGGTCAACAACTTCCAGGCGCGCTACGCGATCCGCCACTGGTGGACCGGCGCGATCACCTGCGCCAACCCGGTGCGCGGGCGCTGGGGCGGCCCGCCCAGCGGCGGCTCGACCCGGCCGATCGCCGCCACCAACCTGGCGTTCGTGTCGCGCAAGGCCAACCTGCCCAAGCTGCTCATCACGTCGGCGCCGGAGATCGGCGTGCGCGCGTACAAGCGGCGCAAGCCCAAGCCGCGCCCGACGCCCGCGCCGACGCCCGCGCCGGCCAAGCCCGCGCCGGCCGGCGCGCTGTCCCTGGACCATGGCGCCGGATGCTCGACCGGTGGTGCGTCCGATCTCGGCGCGCTCGCGGCGGTCGGCGTCGCGATGCTGATCGGCCGCCGTCGTCGGCGCGCCTAGCAGAGTGGAGGACCCGATGCGGCGCACGCTCTTGCTCGTGGTGGTGGCGGCGGCCTGTCGCGGCGACGGCGTGCCGGTGACGATCGACAGCCCGACGCCGCCCGAGCCGGTCACGTTCGAGACGCGGCTGCCGCAGGCGCCGGGGCCCTACGCGCCGTCGCTCTTGACGATGAGCGCCGGCGGCGCCGACGGGCCGCAGGCCGGCGACCTGCTGGCCGACGTCGACACCTGCGGCTCGTGCCACGCCGAGATCACCGCGCAGTGGCAGTCGAGCATCCACTCGTTCGCGTCGTTCGCGAACCCGATCTACCGCGCCAACATCGAGGTGTTCCGCGCCAACCTGGGCAACGAGGCCAGCCAGCACTGCGGCGGCTGCCACGACATGCCGCTCGAGATCGACGGCGCGATGAAGCAGCGCGTCGCCGCCGACGATCTGCGCGCCCACACCGGCGTGTCGTGCCGGGTCTGCCACGGCGCCACCGCGCCGACCAAGGACGGCAACGCGTCGTTCGTGCTCAACGGCACGCCGATGCCGACCCCCAACGTCGACGACCCGGCGTCGGTGGCGGCGCACAAGGCCGCGGTCGACGTGAAGCCGCTGGGTGACGAGCTGTGTGCGACCTGCCACCGCGGCTTCCTGTCGCCCGACCTGGGCGTGCCGGTGCACCTGTCGGGCATCGACGAGCCGACCGCGTGGCGCGGCTCGGCGTGGAACGGCAACGGCGCGGGGCGGGTCGACAAGGTCGACAAGCAGGGGTGCATCTCGTGCCACATGCCGGAGGTCGAGGCCGGCCCCGACGAGTACGCCGGCGCCGATCGCAAGCTGCGCGCTCACACCTTCGCCGGCGGCCACACCTGGATGGCGGCGATGCGCAACGACGCGGCGCAGCTGGCGCGGATCCAGAAGATGCTGGTCGGCGCGGCGTCGATCGACGTCGCCGGCGCGATCGTACCCGCCGACGCCCCGGCCAGCGGCCCGTCGACGATCGGCGGCCGCTGGCACCTGCCGGCCGACGGCGCGCCGGTGCGGCCGGGCCAGGCGCTGGCGTTCGACGTGGTGATCCGCAACCTGCTCACCGGACACCGCTTCCCCGGCGGCGTGATCGACATGCAGGACACCTGGGTCGAGGTCGAGGTGGCCGACGCCCGCGGCAAGCGCCTGGCGTCGAGCGGCCTGGCCCACGCCAAGCGGGCCGATGACACCGACGCGCACGTGCTGCGGTCGTACCCGGTCGATGACCAGGGCAACCTGCTCCAGCAGCACCAGCTGTTCGGGTTCCGCGCGGTGGTGTCGAACCAGAGCGTCGCGACCCGCGACGCGGTGGCGGTGCGCTACGCGATGGACGTCCCGGCCACGGCGGCGCTGCCGCTGCAGGTGACCGCGCGGCTGCGCCACCGCACGCGCAGCCTCGAGAACCAGCGCGTCACCTGCGAGGCGGCCAAGGTCGGCGACGGCGCGGCGTTCCTGCGGCAGGCGCTGGCGCTGCGCGACATGGTGGTCGACCCGTGCAAGCCGCAGCCGATCACCGAGATCGCGTCGATCGCGGTGTGGCTGGGCGACGGCGCCGCGGCGCGCCAGGCGCCGAGCGCGCGGCCGGCGTGGGAGCGCAGCTACGAGCACGGCATGGCGCTGACCCAGGTGGTGACCGAGCGCCTCGAGGAGGCGCGCGGGGTGCTCGAGCACGCGCTGACCCAGCTCCCCGCCGGCGACGCCGGCAAGCGGCCGCGGGCGATGATCCTGGTGCAGCTGGCCTCGGTGGCCGGCAAGCAGGGGCGGGCCGACGACGCGCTGGCGCTGGTGGCCCAGGCGCGCGCGCTGCTGCCGACCCCGAGCCCGCCCGCGCTCGATGCCTACGCCGCCGACGCGCTGGCGCGGGTGTGGCGCTGGAAGGAGGCCGAGCCGTTCGCGCGCGCGGTGACCGAGCGCGCGCCGGCCAACACCGCGGCGTGGGTGATGCTCGCGCGGGTCCGCGGCAGCCTCGGCGACGATCGCGGCGCGCTGGCGGCGGCGGTGAAGGGCCTCGAGCTCGCGCCCCGCGACAGCGACCTGCTGCGGACCCAGGCGACCGCGCTGGCGCAGCTGCTACCCGGCAGCGATCTGGCAGCGAAGGCCCTGGCCGCCTACGATCGCTTCCGCGCCCCCGACGACGCCGCCCAGCTGCGCATGGCCTGCGCGGCGGCGTCCAAGGTGTGCGCCCGCGAGCGCGAGCTGGTGCACACGCACAGGTTGGTGCCTTCGCGATAGGTCGGCGTTTGAGCGGGCGGACCGGCTGCGGGGCTCGCCCGCGGCGTTGCCGGGTCCCCCCGTCGCCTTTGGGGGCGAGCCTCCTCGCGCGTCCAGCGAGACCACCGGCGCCGGTGGCCCGAGCGGGAAAGCGATAGGATGCGCGGCAGTGAACGCGACGCGCTGGTACGGCTTGGTGGTGACGCTGATCGCGGCGATCGCGGTGGCGTGGCCGCTGACGCGTCACCCGCTGGCCGGCGACAGCTTCCCGCTGTCGACCTACCCGATGTTCGCGACGCGCCGCAAGGACGCGCGACTGTACCTGGAGTACGTGATCGCGACCGGGCCGGCCGGCGCGCGCCGCCACGTCCCGCCGGAGCTGGTGGCGAGCCCCGAGGTGATGCAGGCGATCGTCAGCGTCCACGCCGCGGTGGCGCGCGGCGACGCGACGGGCCTGTGCCAGCGGGTGGCGGCGCGGCTGGCGCCCCGCGGCGGCTACCGCGGGTTCGACGAGGTGCAGGTGATCGCCGGCAACCACCGCGCGATCGACTGGTTCGTGCGCGGCGAGCGCGGGACCGAGCGCACGCTGGCGCGCTGCCCGATCGTGCGAGGCGCGCCGTGAGGCGCGTGCTCGACGCGTGGTTCGCGCCGGCGCCGGCCGAGCGGCTGGCCGCGGTGCGGCTGATGCTCGGCGCGTTCACGCTGGTGTACCTGGCGACGCAGCTGCCGCTGTGGTTCGCCGACGCGCAGTTCCACGCCGGCGACTTCCGTCCGCTCGGCGTGGTGCGGCTGCTCGACGGCCCGCTGCCGCGCGGCCTGCGCCTCGCGCTGCCACTGGTGACCATGGCCCTGGCGGTGACGTTCACGCTCGGGCTGGCTCACCGCTGGCTGGCGCCGGTGTTCGCGCTGACGCTGTTGTTCACGCTGAGCTACCGCAACTCGTGGGGCATGCCGTTCCACACCGAGAACCTGCTGGTGCTGCACGCGCTGGTGCTGGCGGTGGTGCCGGCGGCCGACGCGTGGAGCGTCGACGCGCGCGGCCGCGCGGCGCCTGCGGCCGAGCGCTACGGCTGGCCGCTGCGCGCGCTGGCGGTGATCACGGTCATCGCGTACGTGCTGGCCGGGATCGCCAAGCTCCGGCTCGGCGGCTGGGCGTGGACCGACGGCGATGCGCTGCGCGAGCAGATCGCGATCGACAACCTGCGCAAGCACCTGATGGGCGCGCCGATGAGCCCGATCGCGGCGACGTTCCTCGAGCACACCTGGCTGATGCACGCGATGGCGATCGGCACGATGGTCGTCGAGCTGGGCGCGCCGATCGCGCTGGTCCACCGGCGGGCGGCGCTGGCGTGGTCGGTGGCGGCGTGGGGGTTCCACGTCGGCGTGCTGGCGCTGATGGCGATCGTCTTCCCGTACCAGCTGATCGGCCTGGCCTACGCGCCGCTCGTGCGCTGCGAGCGGCCGATCGCCTGGCTGATCGCGCGCGGGCGCCGCGCGCGCTTGAAGCCGGCCGCCGCCGCGGAGTAGCGTGCGCGCCATGCAGCTCCCCGGATCGCTGAGGTCGTGCGCGCTGCTGTGCGTGATCGGGTCGGCGGCGTGCGACGGCGGCAGCCCGCCAGCCGACGGCGCGGTCGGCGTCGATGCGGCGCCTGGCGTCGACGCCGCGCTCGGCCTCGACGCGCGTCCTCCCACCGGCTGTGTCGTCGTGGTGGCGGCCAGCGGCGCGGCCTGCGCCGCCGATTGCGAGGCGCACCTGTTCCTGCCGTCGGGGATGGCGTACTGCACGCTGACCTGCGGCGTCGATGGCGACTGCGCCCCGTACGGCGCCGAGCTCACCTGCGCGGCCGAGGTCGGCACGTGCATGCCGCGCTGCGCGGACGACGCCGGCTGCCAGGCGATGGGCTTTCCGCGCTGCCATCCGGTCGGGGCGTTCTGCGACACGCTGCCCCCGTGCACGTCCGACGCCGAGTGTCAGGGCGTGGGCCTCACCCGCTGCGTGATGCCCGGCGCCTACTGCACCTGAGCGGCTCAGCCCCAGGCGCGGCGGATCGCCTCGGCGATGCCGCCGCCGGCGCCGGCCGGCGTCGCGAGCTGATCGGTGGCGCGGGCGCGCACGTCGTCGGGCGCGCCGCCCATCGCGAACGAGCGGCCGGCCACCGCGAACATCGGCACGTCGTTGACCCAGTCGCCGACCGCGACCGCGTCGGCCAGCGTGCAGCCGGCGGCCTCGCACAGCGCGGCCAGCGCGGTGCCCTTGGTCGGGCCGGCGGCGCGGGCCAACAACGCGTGCTTGCCGGGGTGCGCGCCGACCGCGAACTGCACCGCGTACGGCGCCTCGGGGCTGCCGCGCAGCGACGCGTGGGCCGCGGCGACGGCGTCGGCGTCGCCGATCGCGACCGTGGCCAGCGCGGTGATCGCGTGGGCGTCGTCGGCGCCGACCACCCGCAGGTTGGGCGACCAGGTGGCGACGTAGCCGGCGTAGGGCGCGCCGCGGTGATCGTGGTGGATGCCGTCGGCGTCGAGCAAGAAGCCGGCGAGGTCGTGGGCGTCGACCGCGTCGCGCCACCGCGCGGTGGTGGCGGCGGCGAGCGGGTGGTGGGCCACGGTCGCGCCGGTGCCGAGATCGATCAGGTGGCTGCCCTCCATGCACGCGATCAGGCCCTCGATCGCGCAGGCGCGCGCCGCCGCGACCGCGCCCGAGTGCAGCCGGCCGGTGACGATCGTGACCACCACGCCGGCGGCCTGCAACTCGGCGATCGCGGCGACGTCGCGCGGGTCGACCGTGTGGTCGCCGCGCAGCAGCGTCCCGTCGAGATCCAGCGCCAGCAGGCGGTAGGCCATCGCGCGCCACTGTAGCAGGCGCGGCCCGGGGCGGCGCGACGCGCGCGCTCAGGCGGCGAGCGCGAGGTAGATGCGGCGGTCGCCGCGGACCAGCGCGACCGCGGCGGCTGGGCGCTGGTGGGTGGGGTCGGGCGCGGCGTGGACCGTCGAGATCGGCGCGGTGTCGCCCGAGAACGCGGCGATCGCCGCGGTCGCGGCCTTGCCGAACCGCCAGGCCAGCTCGCGGGTCAGCGTGCGGCCGCGGGCCTGCCACGCGGCGACGCCGATCCACCGGGCGGCGGCGGGCGTGATCGCGACGATGTGGCCGTCGGCGTCGAGCGCGATCACCGCGTCGTCGAGGCGGGCCAACTCGTCGGGGCTCATGGCGTCGAGGCGCTGCCCAAGGCGCCGCGGCTCGTCACAGGTGCGGACGGTTCCCATGCGCGTTGGACGCCCGACGCGCGCGCGGCGTTACGCGGCGCTACTGCTGCAAGCAGGTGAGCTTGATGAAGGTCGCGGCGCAGCTGCTGGAGTTGTCGAACGCGAAGTACTGCGAGACCTGGGAGATGCCGTTGCGGCCGCTGCCCCCGGTGCCAGCGGTTGCGGCCCAGCTGCCGCCGCAGGTCAGCGCGGCGGTGCCGACCGCCGAGGGGCTGGTGGCGCCGCCCCAGACTCCGGTGTTGCCGCTGGTCATGTAGGTGCCGTTGGCGTTGACCGTCATGCCGCTCTGCCAGTACGCGTCGGTGAACAGCCCCGCGGCGGTCGACGCGAGCAGGACCCCGTCGACGCGCGCCCACGGCGCCGATCCCGCCGTGGTGGTGAACCGCGACTGCGCGGTGGCGGTAGAGGTCGCCAGCATCGCGCGGTAGGTGCCGGGCAGGCCGGCCGCCGAGGCCTCTGACGTACACAAGGCATCGGCGCTGGCGAGCCCGCCGCCGGGGGTCCACGAGGCGCTCGAGATGAAGGCGCGGCGGAACGACGACGGCGGCGTCACCGTGACCGTCGCGGCGTTGCTGATCCCGAAGCAGTAGAGGTGCTGCGCCGTGGAGCAGACGCTGGAGCCGAACACCGTGAACGACGACGCGACCGCCGCCGACTGGCCGCGGATGATCGATTGCGTGTCGGCGGCGGTGTAGGCGCTGCAGTCGGTGCTCGACGAGTGCAACGTCCCGTTGGAGGTGGTCGCGGTGTGCACGCCGACGTCGCCGAGATCGACGCCGGCCTCGCTCAGGCGGATCGGGTAGAACATCTTGCCGGCGGCGAGATCGGCGGCGGTGTTGGCGACCGGCTTGCCGTCCGGCCGCACCCAGCCGCTGGCGCTGCCGAGCCGACTGACCGCGGAGACCGTGGTGGTGGAGAGCCAGGCGCGGTAGGTGCCCGACAGCCCGGCGTTGTTGGCGCGGATCTGGCAAATGGTGTCGGCGCCCGCCAGCCCACCGAGGTTGCCGGTGTGGGTGCTCGACGTGACGAACACGACGTTGGGCGGCGGGTTGAACTGCGCGGTCACCGTGGTCGCCGCGGTCATCGTGACGCTGCAGGTGCCCGTGCCCGTGCAGGCGCCCGACCAGCCGGCGAAGGTGTGGCCGCCCGAGGGCGTCGCGGTCAGCGTCACGCTGGTCCCGTGGCCGAAGGTGGCGTTGCAGGTCGCGCCGCAGTTGATGCCGGCCGGGCTCGAGGTCACGCTGCCGGTGCCCGTGCCGGTCTTGGTCACGGTCAGCGTGTACGTGTTGAGCGTGAAGGTCGCGGTGACCGAGGTCGCCGCGGTGACGGTGACGACGCAGGTGGTCGCGGTGCCGGTGCAGCCGCCGCCGCTCCAGCCGGCGAACGTCGAGCCGACCGCCACGCTGGCGGTGAGCGTGACCGCGGTGCCGTGGCCGAACGGCGCGTTGCACGTCGCGCCGCAGTTGATGGCGGCCGGGCTCGAGGTCACGGTGCCGTTGCCGGTGCCGGCCTGGGTCACCGCGAGCGTGTAGGTGTTGAGCGTGAAGGTCGCGGTCACCGTGGTGGCCGCGTTCACGGTGGTCACGCAGGTGCCGGTGCCCATGCAGCCGCCGCCCGACCAGCCGGCGAACGTGGAGCCCACCGCCGCCATCGCGGTCAGCGTCACCGTCGTGCCCTGGGCGTAGGGCTCGGTGCAGTCGGCGCCGCAGGTGATGCCGGCGGGGCTCGAGGTCACGGTGCCGGTGCCGGTCCCCGCCTTCGCGACGGTGAGCCCGACCTGGTTGCGGGTGAAGGTGGCGGTGACCGAGCGATCGGCGTCCATCGTCACCGAGCAGGGGCCGGTGCCGGTGCACGCGCCGCTCCAGCCGGTGAACGTCGACGTCCCATCGGCGGTGGCGGTCAGCGGCACGACCGTGCCGAACGGATACGCCTCGTTGCAGTCCGCGCCACAGTTGACGCCGGTCGCGGTGATCGTGCCGCCGCCGGTGCCGCCGACCGCGGCGGTCAGCGTCTGCTGGCGTTGGGTGAACGTGGCGTTGACGGCGACCGCGCCGGTGATCGTCACGACGCAGGTGCCGGTGCCGCTGCACCCGCCGCCGCTCCAGCCGGTGAACGTCGAGTCGAGGCTCGCGGTCGCGGTCAGCGTGACCGCGGTCCCCGCGCTGTAGGTCTCGTCGCAGTCGGTGCCGCAGGCGATGCCGGCCGGCGCCGACGTCACGGTGCCGGTGCCGGTGCCGGTCTTGGTGACGATCAGCGAGAAGTTCTGGCCGAACGACGCGTTGATCGTGACGTCGCTGCTGGCGGTGAAGGTGCAGGCGCCGGTGCCGGTGCACGCGCCGCCCGACCAGCCGACGAACGTCGACGCGCCCAGCGGCGTCGCGGTCAGCGTGACCGCCGTGCCGTCAGCCACCGTCAACGTGCACGTGCTCGGGCAGCTCAGGCCGGCGGGCGTCGACGCGACGGTGCCGGTGCCGTTGCCGCCGACCGCCACGGTGATCGTGCGCATGATGGGCGGGGCGTCGGGCGGAGCGTCGGGCGGAGCGTCGACGTCCGGGGCGTCGACGTCCGGGGCGTCGATCGCCAGCGGCGCGTCGGTGTCGGGGTTCGAGACCTCGCCGCACGCGGCGACGAGCAGCAACAGATAGGCGAGGGTCCTGATGCGCATGGCGACTCCTGGGCGAGACGAACTGCTCGCACCCCAAGGGGCCATCGTACGTCGAGGCCCGCCCGGTCCACAACGGCCTGCGACTGCCACCCTTTGCCGCACCGCGGGCCGCCGCTCCGGGCGGGGCGCCGGCCACGATCGATCAGAACGTGCCGCGGACGCCGAGCGCCGGCAGGATCGGCAGCTCGGTGATCGGCTCGCGCTGGCTGAAGTCGAAGTTGAAGCTGTAGCCGAGCACCCGGGCGTGGGCGTAGACGTTGGTGACGTCGAGGTACGCCGACAGCTCCCAGCTGTCCCACTTCCACTTGCGATCGATCCGCAGATCCGCCGCGTGGTAGTCCTCGATGCGCGCCGAGTTGACCGGGCCGTACTGCGCGACGTAGGCGTTGGCGTCGGCCAGGTAGACGGAGCCGATCACGGGGGTCTCGGGCTGGCCGGTCGCGTACTGCCAGCGCGCGCCGATCTCCCACTTGCCGAGCTTCCAGCTGCCGACCGCGATCAGGTTGTGGGTCTGGTCGAAGTCGAACAGCCGGCGCTCGCCGCCGGCGCGGTCGACGCGATCCGAGCGCGAGAAGGTGTACGCCAGCCAGCCGAAGAACTTCGACCGCTGCGCCTTGAGCAGGTACTCGACGCCGTACGAGCGGCCGGTGCCGGTGTTGACGTACGACCGCTCGGGCATGGTCCGGGCCAGGAGCGGGTCGACCGTCAAGAGGTCGAAGCGGTCGGTGTAGAACAGCGAGCTCGACGCGGTCAGGCCCTCGGCGAGCTTGACGTCGACGCCGGCCACGGTCTGCCACGCCCGCTCGGGCTGCACGTAGTCGGGCACGCTCTCGCCGAACTCGAAGTTGCGGGTGTACAGGCCGCCGGCGGCGCGCACCGTCAGCTGCTTGTCGAGCGCGCGCACCAGCTGCAGGCGCGGCGACACCGTCGTGGCGTCGAGGTGAGCGTAGTAGTCGAGGCGCACGCCGCCGGAGAGCGTGGTGTCGCGGTCGGGGCGCAGGTCGGCGGCGACGTAGGCGCCGGCGACGCTGTTGGCGAACTCGAGCTTGGTCTCGATCAGCGGCAGCGTCGAGAAGTTCGACGGCGGCGGCTGGCCCTCGGGCGGCTGCTGCGGGAACTTGACGTTGACCTCGCGCGGGTCGTAGCGCAGCTCGCCGCCGGCGCGGACCTTGAGCTTGCGGCTCGGTGCCCACGCCAGGTCGTCGCGGATCTCGGCGCTGTAGCGGCGCACCTTGATGAAGCGGTCGTCGCCGATCTCGATGCGGAAGCCGCTGGTGCCGAGCGCGCCGACGACGCGGTTGGTCCACTTGCCCGAGGCCTTGCTCCACTGCGTGATCAGCTTGGAGAAGCTGGTCTCGTTGTCGAAGCCGCCGTTGAACTCGGGCTCGTTGGGGTCGAAGTCGCTGGAGATCAGCGACAGCAGGTCGAAGCTGGTCATCGCCAGCGCGCTGACCCGGTCGCCCTCGCCGCGGCGCCAGTCGACCCGCAGCTGGCCGTCGTAGTACTGCGGCGCGGTCGTGAAGTTGACCGAGTCGCCCAGCACCGCCGGCAGGATGAAGTCGATCATCGAGCGGCGGCCGGCGACGGTGAGCGTCACGCCGTGGCGCTTCGACAGCGGGGTCTGGACGAAGCCCGCCAGGTTGATGAACGACAGCTCGGCGAAGCCGGTGGTGTCGGGCGCCGCCTCGTTGCGGGTGACGACGTTGATGATGCCGCCGGTCGAGCGGCCCTCCTCGGCGCCGAACCCGCCGGGCAGGAACTCGATGTTGGCGATGAACTCCGATGGCAGCACGCTCTGCAGGCCGAAGAAGTGGTAGAGCACCGGCACCTCGACCCCGTCGATGGTGATCTTGGAGTCCTCGGGGGCGGCGCCGCGGATGACCACCAGGCCCGGGCCCGAGCCGCCGCCGACCGCGTTGCCGACGCCGGGGAGGCTGCGCACCGCGGTCAGCGCGTCGCCACGCGAGCCGGGGATGCGGGTGATCTGCTCGCGCGGCATGTCCTGCTTGCCCGGCGGCGGCGGCACCGGCGCGTCGTCCTCGAGCTCGACGGTCTCGAGCGCCATGCCCGGGCGGTAGACCAGCACGATGTAGTCGGTCATCCCGCCCTCGGGGACGGTCAGCTCCTCGGCGGCCGGATCGTAGCCGGCCGCGGCCACCGCCAGCGACGTCAGGCCGGGGGGCAGGTCGAGCTTGAACCCGCCGACCCGGTCGGTGGTGACGGTGGCGCCGTTCACGGTCAGCGTGGCGTTGGCCACCGGCTTGAGCGTGTTGCCGTCGAGCACGTTGCCGCTGACGACATCGGCGGCGGCGACGCTGGCGGACAGGGCGAGGAGCGCCAGGGGCAGCGCGACGGGGCGGAGCATCGGTCGCCAAGTGTGAAGGCTGGCCGCCGGGCGTCAAGAGTGCAGGCGCCAGCCCGCAGGTGCAGGCCCCAGCCTGCGGTCCGTGACGTCGACGACACCGCCGGCCGGGGCGCTTGCGGTCGGGGCGGTCGCGGGCGACGATGTCGGGATGGAAGGGACCACCGTCGGGTCCTACGAGATCCGCTCGCTGCTGGGGAAGGGCGGCATGGGCGAGGTCTACCTGGCCGAGCACACGCTCTTGAAGCGGCCGGTGGCGATCAAGTTTCTGCTCGCGTCGCTGTCGGCCGACGACGAGATCGTCGAGCGGTTCTTCAACGAGGCGCGGATCACCTCGGCGATCGCCGACCCCGGGATCGTCCAGATCTTCGACTACGGCCACCACACCGACGGCAGCGCCTACATCGTCATGGAGTACCTGGTCGGCGAGACCCTCGATCACCGGATCGAGGGCGACGGGCCGATCGAGGCGACCGCTGCGCTGCGCCTGACCCGGCACCTCGCCAACGCGCTGGCCAAGGCCCACGCCAAGGGCGTCATCCACCGCGACCTGAAGCTCGAGAACGTGTTCCTGGTGGCCGACCCCGCGGTGCCGGGCGGCGAGCGGCCCAAGATCCTCGACTTCGGCATCGCCAAGCTGGCCCAGCCGGAGCTCGGCCGGTCGGTCACCCGCAGCGGCGCGATCATGGGCACGCCGATCTACATGTCGCCGGAGCAGTGCAAGGGCGCCCACGACGTCGACGCCCGCTCCGATCTTTACTCGCTGGGCTGCGTGCTCTACTGCATGGTCATCGGCCGGCCGCCGTTCGATTACGACTCGGCGGGCGAGATCATCGCCGCCCACCTGCGCGAAGATCCGCCGGTGCCGTCGACGGTGCGCGCCGACCTGCCGCCCGCGCTCGACGAGGTGATGGCGCGCTGCCTGGCCAAGGACGCGGCGCTGCGCTACCAGTCGATGGCCGAGCTGTCGGCGGCGATCACGGCGCTGCTCGACGACGACGTCGCCAGCTCGCGCGCGGGCGGCGCGGCGACGCTGCGCCGCGCCACCACCGCCGGCACCAAGGCGGCGGCGCTGGCGCAGCCGACCACGCTGTCGAGCGCGGCGACGATCGCCCCGGCCGGCCCCCCGCGCGGCGGCCGACGGCTGGCGCTGGGGGCCGCGGCGCTGGCGGCGGTGGCGGTGATCGCGGTGGTGGCGATCAAGCTCGGCGGCGCGCCGGCCCGGCCGCCAGCCTCGGCCGGATCGAGCCCCCCGGCGGTGGTCGCGCCGTCGGTGACGCCGCCATCGGCGCCGGCCGCGCCGCGGCCTGCGGCGGTGGTCGCGCCGCCCGCGCCTGAGGTCGCGCCGCCCGCGCCTGAGGTCGCGCCGCCTGGGGTCGCGCCCGCTGCGCCCGAGGTCGCGGCGCCGGTCGAGCCCGAGGTCGATCCCACGGCGGCCGCCCCGGGGAAGCGCGGCGGCAAGAAGGCCGGCGGCAAGAAGGCCGGCGGCAAGGCTGGCGGCAAGGCCGGCAGCGGCGCGGGGCCGTCGGGGCCGTCGGGCCCGTCGGCCGAGACCATGGATCGCGGCGATTGATCGTCGCGGGAGCACCTGCATGCGGAACGTGATCGTCATCGTCGTGGCGCTGGTGGGCCTGGCGCGGGTCGCGCTGGCCCAGGACGCGGCCGCCGAGGTGCTGTTCCAGGACGGCGACCGGCTGATGCGCGAGGGCAAGCTCGCCGAGGCCTGCGACGCGTTCGAGGCGTCGAACCGGATCGAGCCGCGCACCGGCACGCTGATCCGGCTAGGCGACTGTCGCGAGAAGCGCGGCCAGCTGGCGTCGGCGTGGTCGGCCTACGCCGACGCGTCGGCCCGCGCCAAGGATCCGGCCAAGAAGCAGGTGGCCGACGCCAAGGTGGCCGCGCTCGGCCCGCGGCTGTCGAAGCTCACGATCAAGATCGCGCAGCCGGTCGCCGAGCTGGCGGTCACGCGCGACGGCGCGCCGGTCGACAAGGCGCTGTGGGGGCGGGCGGTGCCGGTCGACGGCGGCCAGCTAGTGCTGCGCGCGACGGCGCTCGGCTTCCAGCCGTGGGCGCAGACCGTCGCCGTGCCGGTCGAGGGCGGCGACGTGACGATCGAGGTGCCCAAGCTCGCCGACGCGGCGACCACGATCGCGCCCCGGAACCCGATCGTCGATCCCGGCCTGGTCACCCACGTCGTGGCGCCCAGCCAGGAGCCGAGCGGCCTGCCCGGGCGCCGCAAGCTCGCGATCGGCGTCGGCGTGGCCGGCGTCGCCGTGGTCGGCGTCGGCGTGTGGGCCGGGCTGTCGGCCAGCGGGCTCGAGGACGACGCCCACGCGCTGTGCGCCGCGGTGGTGTGCACCGAGGCGGTCGCGGCCAACGACGCGCTCGATCGCGCGCGCACCCGCGCCACCTTGGCCAACCTGGCCTACGGCGTCGGCGGCGCGGCGATCGCCGGCGCGGCGATCCTGTGGTTCACCGGCGGCCGCGCGGCGCCCGAGCGGGTGGCGGTCACGCCGGTGCTGGCGCCCGGCGCCGCGGGCGTCGCCGCGGCGGTGAGGTTCTGATGCGTGCCTACGTCTGGATCGGGTTGCTCGCGCTGGTGGCCTGCAAGGTCGACGGCACCCACTACGTCCTGCCGGGTGACGGCGACGCCGCGGTGCCCGACGGCGGCGTCGACGGCGGCGGCGACGTCGACGCCGGCGGCGCGCGCCTGCAGGTGTCGCCGTCGACCCCGATCGATCTGCTCGAGGGCGGCTCGACGTCGGTGGTGATCCGGCTGTCGGCGGCGCCGACGGCGTCGGTGACCGTCACGATCACGCCGTCGGACCCCGGCGTCACCACCAGCCCGACGATGTGGACCTTCGCGCCCGACGACTGGGGCGACAAGGTCGTCACCGTGCGCGCGGCCCAGGACGACGACGCCGCCGCGATCACGGGCGACCTGGTGTTCCAGTCGAACGCCGGCACGGTGTCGGTGCCGGTGGCGGTCGCCGACGACGATCGCCTGGGCCTGTTCGTCGCGCCGATGGCCGGGGTCAACGTCCTCGAGGGCACCGACGCGACCTTGCAGGTGAGCCTGACCGCCCGGCCGACCGGCAACGTCACCGTCGCGGTGACCTCGGCCAACGGTCTCGCGGTCGGCGTGCCGAGCCCGAGCGTGATGTTCATGCCGGCCGAGTGGGACACGCTCAAGCCGGTCACGGTGCGCGCGGTCGCCGACGGCAACACCGTCTCGGAGCAGGTCGACGTGACCTTCGCCGCCAGCGGGTTGAGCTCGGTCGTCGTGCCGGTGACCGTCACCGACGACGACATCCTCAACATCGCGGTCACCCCGGCGTCGGTCGCGGGCACCGAGGGCGGCAGCGCCGCGCCCGAGCTGGCGGTGTCGCTGACCCAGCAGCCGGCCGGGCCGGTGACCGTGACCGTGACGCCGTCGAACGGCCACGCCGTGGCGGTCCCGCCGTCGGTCGCCTTCACGACCAGCGACTTCGCCACGCCCAAGCCGGTGCGGATCGACCTGCCGGCCGACGTCGATCACGCCGACAGCACCGCGACCGTGACGTTGACGGCCCCCGGGATCGCGGCCCAGGCCGTGACCGTCACCGGCGCCGATCCCGACGTCCAGGTCATCCAGGCCACCCCGTCGACGATCTCCACCACCGAGGGCACCGCCAGCGTCCCCATCGACGTGCGGCTGGCCTACGCGCCGAGCGGGACCACCACCGTCGACGTCAGCGCGGCCGGGCCGATCGGCGTCGACGCGACCCAGTTGACGTTCACCGCCGCCGACTACGCGACCCCCAAGACCGTCCACGTCAGCGTCGCCCAGGACTCGGACCTGGCGAACGACAGCGCGACGATCACGCTGACCAGCCCCGACGCCGCCAACCCGCGGACCGTGACGCTGACGATCGCCGACGACGACACCCAGGTGATCAACGCGCCGACCGCGGTGACCGTCGACGAGGGCGCGTCGGTGATGTTCGACGTGGCCCTCGGCTTCCAGCCGAGCGGCACCACCACCGTGGCGGTGGCGTCGCTGGTGACCAACGTCAACGCCACCCCGGCGACGCTGAGCTTCGGCCCGACCGACTGGAACCAGCCCAGGCCGGTGACCTTGACCGCGGGGCTCGACGGCAACGCCACCGGCGAGACCGGCCAGGTGCGGCTCACCACCGCCGGCGCGGCCACCGTCAACGTCAACGTCACCGTGCGCGACACCACCGCCACCGGGCTGGTGGCGACGCCGATGACCGTGCCGCTGACCGAGGGCGGCACCGCGACGGTGACGGTCAAGCTGTCGACCGACCCCGGCGGCGCCAGCTACACGATCAGCGGCGTGGCCAGCGATCCCTCCGCGGTCGCGATCATGGGCAGCCCGATGTTCACGCTCAACAACGGCAACTGGCAGACCGGCGTCGTGGTGACGCTGATCGGCGTCGCCGACGCCGACGCGATCGGCGAGGTCGCGACCGTCACCTGGAGCGACGGCGCGGCGCTCAGCGCCGCGGCCACCGTCAACGTCACCGACAACGATCAGCTGGGCCTGGTGTTCAGCCCGGCGTCGCTGACCATCCCCGAGGACGACGAGCGCACCGTCAACGTCACGCTGAGCGCGCGGCCGCCCGGCGCGGTCACCGTCAACATCAACGCCGGGATGGCCAACTACGTGGTCGGCGGCTCGACGCTGGCGTTCTCGGTCGACGACTGGGATCAGCCGCACCCGGTGACGATCCACTCGAACCGCGACGACAACCGCAACGACGAGAACTCGACGGTGCTGTTCAACCCCGACGCCGGCGTCCCGCCCAGGACCCTGATGGTGCTGCAGTCCCCCGACGACACGATCTGGATCGGCCGCTTCGTCGGCGCGCCGACCGGCGCGGTGTCGGTGAGCGCGCCGACCGCGTGGGCCGGCGTGACCCTGGGCCGCAACGACACCGTGCCCGCGCTGCCGTCGTGCATGGTCATGGATCGCCTGGTGGTCTCGGCCCAGGTCGCGGGGACGTTCGACGCGGCGCTCTACGGGCAGTCGGCGCTGCCCATGCCGATCCCGAGCAACCTGATCTACCAGCCGCCCAACCGCCTGACCGCCAGCGCCGGCATCAACACCTATCCGCTGGCCGCGGCCTTCGCCTGCGCCAACTCCAACGCCGCGTACGTCGCGCTGGCGCCGGGCATGGCGGGGCAGCCGTCGATGTTCACGACGCTGTCGGCGGTCAGCGCCGCGACCTGCCCGGGGAGCGGATCGGGGTCGGCGACCGGCGGCGGCGGCCTCCCGGCGGTCTGGGTCGGCACCGGCGCGTGCACGCCGGCGCCGCCGCCGATCGCCTACTTCGTGGTCCACCCGCGGAGCGGCGCCTGCACCTGCCTGTGACGCGCGCCGCGCGCGGTCGACGAGCGCAGCGCCTGTCAGTTCTTCCGGCCGAGCGCCGATCGACGCGACGGGCGTCTCGCGTCCTGGGGGGAGGCTCGTCGGGGACCTGGCCCTGACGAGGGGGGCTGGGCGACCAGCCCCCTGGAATTCAGAACGGTTGATCGAGGCCGCGCGCCGGCAGCACCGAGGCGCCGTCGCGCAGGCGGGCGTCGACGTGGCGGGCGGTCTCGCGGCCCAGCGCGATCGCCCACACGATCAGGCTGGCGCCCTTGTGGGCGTCGCCGCACGCGTAGACCCGGTCGACGCCGGTGCGCTGGTGCGCGTCGACGACGACGTTGCCGCGGCCGTCGAGGGCGACGCCGAGCTGCGCGGTGAGCGCGCCGGCGTCGGGCCCGGTGAAGCCGAGCGCCAGGATCAGTCGATCGCACGGGAGCTCGACGACCTCGCCGGTGGCGACCAGCTCGCCCGGATGCTTGCCGGCGGTGCCGGGGGCCGGCGCTAGCCTCTCGGCGACCAGCGCGGTCAGCCGGCCGCCGTCGCCGCGCAGCGCGGTGGTGCGCAGCGCGAAGCCGCGCTCGCCGCCCTCCTCCTGCGACGACGAGGTGCGGAACGTCAGCGGCCAGGTCGGCCACGGGTTGTCGGCGCGGCGGGCGGTCGGCGGCATCGGCATCAGCTCGATCTGCTGGGCGCTGGCCGCGCCCTGGCGCAGCGCGGTGCCCAGGCAGTCGGAGCCGGTGTCGCCGCCGCCCAGGATGATCACGCGCTGGCCGGCGACGTCGTGGCGCGCGTGCGGCTGCAGGCCGGCGACCGCGCGGTTGGCGTCCTCGAGGTAGTCCATCGCCAGCATCACGCCGGCCAGCTCGCGGCCCGGCACCGTGAGCTCGCGCGGCACGCCGGCGCCGATCGCGATCACCACCGCGGCGTGGTCGGCGTGCAGCGCGGCCCAGGTCGGCTCGACGCCGACCCGCACGCCGAGCCGGAACTCGACGCCCTCGCGCTCGAGCTGCGCCAGCCGGCGCTCGAGCACCGCCTTGTCGAGCTTGAAGTCGGGGATGCCGTAGCGCAGCAGGCCGCCGGCGCGATCGGCCGCCTCGTAGACGATCGCGGTGTGGCCGGCGCGGGCCAGCTGCTGCGCGCAGGCCAGCCCGGCGGGCCCCGAGCCGACGATCGCGATCCGCTGCCCGGTCTTCAGCCGCGCCGGCGCCGGCTGCGGCGTGATCCAGCCGCTGTGCCACGCGCGCTCGGCCAGCTCCTTCTCGACGTGCTCGATCGTCACCGGCGCGCCGTCGAGGCCCAGCACGCACGCAGCCTCGCACGGCGCCGGGCACAGCCGCCCGGTGAACTCCGGGAAGTTGTTGGTGGCGTCGAGCCGGCGCCACGCCGCCTGCCACTGATCGCGCCACAGCCGATCGTTGAAGTCGGGGATCGGGTTGCCCAGCGGGCAACCCTGCATGCAGAACGGCACGCCGCAGTCCATGCAGCGGCCGGCCTGCTGGCGCAGCGCGCCGTCGTCGTGGTGGCCCTCGACCTCGCGCCAGTCGTGCAGGCGCTCGGCGATCGGCCGCCGCGGCGCGATCAGCCGCTGCCACTCGATGAACCCGGTCGGCTTGCCCATCAGATCACCGCCTTGGCGAGAGGGTTGCCAGTGACGGCGCGCGGCCGCGACGCCGCGCGGCGGGCCTGCAGCACCCGGCGGTACTCGACCGGCATCACCTTGACGAACCGCGGCACCACCAGCTCCCAGTTGTCGATCAGCTTCTTGCCCAGCGTCGACCCGGTCAGGCGGACGTGGTCCTCGATCAGGCCGTGGACCAGCCACAGGTCGCTCTCGTCGACCAGCGACTCCAGCTCGACCAGCTCGCGGTTGACCCGGCTCGCGAACCGCTTGTCCTTGTCGAAGACGTAGGCGGTGCCGCCGCTCATGCCGGCCGCGAAGTTGCGGCCGGTCAGGCCGAGCACGACCACCGCGCCGCCGGTCATGTACTCGCAGCCGTGATCGCCCACGCCCTCGACCACGGCCCGGGCGCCGCTGTTGCGCACCGCGAACCGCTCGCCGGCGGCGCCGGCCGCGAACAGCTCGCCGCCGGTGGCGCCGTACAGCGCGGTGTTGCCGATCAGCGCGTTGTCCTCGGGCGTGAACCGCGCCTCGGCCGGCGGCCGCACCGCGATCCGCCCGCCCGACAGGCCCTTGCCGACGTAGTCGTTGGCGTCGCCCTCGAGCGACAGCTCGACGCCGGCGGCCAGGAACGCGCCGAAGCTCTGGCCGGCCGAGCCGGTCAGGTGGACCTTGAGCGTGCCGTCGGGCAGCCCGTGGGCGCCGTGGCGGCGCGCCACCTCGCCGGCGATCAGCGTGCCGACCGCGCGGTGGGTGTTGTCGATCGGCAGCCGCACCACCGCCGGCGTGCCGTCGACGATCGCCGGGCCCGCCGCCGCGAGGATCGCGTGGTCGAGGTGATCGGCGGTGGCCCACGGCTCGGGCGCGACGTAGCGGGTGGCGGTGTTGGCCGGCGGCCGGTGCAACAGCGGCGCGAGATCGAGCGCGGCGGCCTTGCCGGCCACGTCGGTGCGCGGCGCCAGGAGCTCGGTGCGGCCGACCAGCTCGTCGAGCGAGCGGGCGCCTAGCGCCGCCAGGTGCCGGCGCACGTCCTCGGCCAGCATCGTGAAGAACGCGACGACGTGCTCGGGCGTGCCGCGGAACTTGGCCCGCAGCGCCGGATCCTGCGTCGCGATGCCGACCGAGCAGGTGTTGAGGTGGCACTTGCGCAGCATCACGCAGCCGGTCGCGATCAGCGCCGCGGTGGCGACGCCGTACTCCTCGGCGCCGAGCAGGGTAGCGACGATCACGTCCTTGGCGGTGCGGAAGCCGCCGTCGACCTGCAGCCGCACCCGGCCGCGCAGCCGGTGGTGCACCAGCACCTGGTGGGCCTCGGCCAGGCCCAGCTCCCACGGGATGCCGGCGTGGCGCAGGCTCGACAGCGGCGACGCGCCGGTGCCGCCCTCGTAGCCGGCGATCACGATCGCGCCGGCGTGGGCCTTGGCGACGCCGGCGGCGATGGTGCCGACGCCGACCTCGCTGACCAGCTTGACCGACACCCGCGCCGCCGGGTTGATCACCGTGAGGTCGTAGATCAGCTGCGCCAGATCCTCGATCGAGTAGATGTCGTGGTGCGGCGGCGGCGAGATCAGCGTGACGCCGGGCGTCGAGCAGCGCACCTTGGCGATGCGCTCGTCGATCTTGGCGCCGGGCAGCTGGCCGCCCTCGCCGGGCTTGGCGCCCTGGGCGATCTTGATCTGCAGGTCGTCGGCGTTGACCAGGTAGTGGGCGGTGACGCCGAACCGGCCCGACGCGATCTGCTTGACCGCGCTGCGCCGCCAGCGGCCGTCGTCGTCGCGCTCGAACCGGTGCGGCTCCTCGCCGCCCTCGCCGGAGTTGGAGCGCCCGCCGAGCTGGTTCATCGCGATCGCCAGGGTCTCGTGGGCCTCGGCGCTGATCGACCCGAACGACATCGCGCCGGTGACGAACCGGGTGACGATCGCGCTGACCGGCTCGACCTCGTCGAGCGGGATCGCGGCGTCGGGCGGCGGCGCCAGCGTCAACAGGCCGCGCAGCGTCAGCGGCGCGTCGTCGGCGTCGCACAGCGCCTGGTACTCGGCGAAGCGCGCGCGATCGCCGCGATCGACCGCGTCCTGCAGCGCGGCGATCGACGCCGGGTTCCAGGCGTGGCGCTCGCCGCGGCGCCGCCACTGGTAGCGGCCGCCGACCGGCAGCTCGTCGACGATCGCCAGCGCCGCCCGGCCGAAGCCGCGGGCGTGGCGGTCGAGCGACTCCTGCGCCAGCGCCGCCAGATCGACGCCGCCGATCCGGCTGGGGGTGCCGGCGAAGGCGCGGGCGATGACGTCGGCGCCCAGGCCCAGCGCCTCGAAGATCTGCGCCCCGCGGTAGCTCTGCACCGTCGAGATGCCCATCTTCGACATGATCTTGAGCAGGCCGTCGTCGCAGGCGTGCAGGTAGCGCGCGATCGCGGCCTCGGCCGGGCCCTTGACGTCGCCGCGCGCCACCAGCTCGGCCACCGCGTCGAGCGCCAGGTACGGGTTGACTGCGGCGGCGCCGTAGCCGATCAAGACCGCCAGGTCGTGGACCTCGCGGGCCTCGCCGGTCTCGACCAGCAGGCCGGCCTCCATGCGGGTGCCGGTGGCGACCAGGTGCTGCTGCACCGCGCCCAGCGCCAGGAGCGCCGGCACCGGCGCCCGCTTGGCGTCGACGCCGCGATCGCTGAGGATCAGGATGTTGCAGCCCTCCTCGATCGCCGCGCTGGCCTCGGCGCACAGCCGGTCGAGCGCCGCCGCCAGCCCGGCCGGGCCATCGGCGATCGCGAACAAGGTCGACAGCCGCCGGGTCTCGAACGCGCCCTCGTGGAAGTCGGCGATCTTGGCCAGCGCCGCGTTGTCGAGGAACGGCCCCGGCAGCCGCACCTGGTGGCAGCTCTCGGGGGTCTCGTCGAAGGTGTTGCCGTCGGGGCCGAGGTTGGTCTCGAGCGTCATCACCAGCGCCTCGCGGATCGGATCGATCGGCGGGTTGGTGACCTGGGCGAACAGCTGGTGGAAGTACTGCGGCAGGGTCGGGGCCTGGGTCGACAGCGCGGCGATCGGCGTGTCGGTGCCCATCGAGCCGACCGGCTCCTTGCCGGTGTCGGCCATCGGCGTGACCAAGAGCTGGACGTCCTCGTCGCTGTAGCCGAACGCGCGCAGCTGCCGGCCCAGCTCGTCGCCGGTGATCGGCGGCGGCGGCGGCGCGGCGTCGAGCTCGTGCATCTCGAAGACGTTCTTGTCGAGCCACTTCTTGTAGGGGAAGCGGCCGGCGACGTCGCGCTTGAGCTCGTCGTCCGAGACGATCCGTCCCTCGTCGGTGTCGACCACGAACATCCGGCCCGGCTGCAGCCGGCCCTTGGCGACGATCCGCTCGGGCGGCACGTCGACCACGCCGGTCTCCGACGCCAGGATCACCCGGTCGTCGGTGGTGTGCCACCAGCGCGCCGGCCGCAGGCCGTTGCGATCGAGCGTCGCGCCGACGACGTAGCCGTCGGTGAAGACCATCGCCGCCGGCCCGTCCCACGGCTCGACCAGCGACGCGGCGTAGCGGTAGAACGCCTTGCGGTCGGGGTCCATCGCGGGATCGCCCTCCCACGCCTCGGGGATCATCATCATCATCGCGTGCGGCAGCGACCGCCCGCCGAGGTGCAGCAGCTCGAGCAGGTTGTCGAACTGCGCCGAGTCGCTCTTGCCGGGCACGATGATCGGCGCCAGCCGCTCGATGCCGCCGCGGAACTTGGCCGAGCGCAGCTGGCTCTTGCGGGCGTCGATCCACCCGACGTTGCCGCGCAGCGTGTTGATCTCGCCGTTGTGCGCG
This sequence comes from Myxococcales bacterium, assembly GCA_016707895.1. Taxonomy (GTDB): domain Bacteria; phylum Myxococcota_A; class Polyangia; order Haliangiales; family Haliangiaceae; genus UBA2376. The sequence continues at coordinate 22,755 of JADJGV010000021.1, forward strand.
ACGTAGCGGAACGGCTGGGCCAGATCCCAGGTCGGGAAGGTGTTGGTCGAGAACCGCGAGTGCACGACCGCGATCGCCGACACCATGTCGGCGGCGCCGAGGTCCGGATAGAACGGCGCCAGCTGGTGGGGCAGGAGCAGGCCCTTGTAGACGATGGTCTCGGTCGACAGCGACGCGATGTGGAAGGTGCCGGTGGGATCGCAGCCGCTGGCGCGCACCCGGTTCTCGGCCAGCTTGCGGATCACGTACAGCGTGCGCTCGTAGGCCGACGGCGGCACCCGCACCAGCCGCAGGTACAGCTGGCGGAACACCGGCATCACCTTCTTGGCGGTGGGGCCGACCACGCGGGCGTCGATCGGCACGTCGCGCCAGCCCAGCACCCGCTGGCCCTCCTCGGCGACGACCTCCTCGAAGATCCGCTCGCACGCCGCCCGGGCGGCGGGATCGGCCGGCAGGAACACCTGGCCGATGCCGTAGCGGCGGCGGCGCGGCATGTCGAAGCCCAGGCGCAGGCCCTCGGCCTTGAAGAAGCGGTGGGCCAGCTGCAGCGTGATGCCGGCGCCGTCGCCGGTGTCGGGATCGGCGCCGCACGCGCCGCGGTGGGCCAGCCGGTTGAGCACGCGCAGCGCGTCCTCGACGATGCTCCGCGACTTCTCACCCTTGACGTGGGCGACGAACCCCACGCCGCAGGCGTCGTGCTCGGTCGACGGATCGTAGAGCCCGGGCCCAGCGGACGACGAGGCGGACGGCGGCGCTGTCGACATGGTGCGTCAAGCCTAACGCATCGCGTTAGCTGGCGCAGCCCCCCTTCGCACACATACAATATGCGCCTATGCGCTGGCTTCACTGGGGACTCGTGGCCGCAGCCTTGGTTTGTGCACCCGCTTGCAAGGACAAGGGCAAGGCCAAGCCCGCCCCGACCGCCGCGGTCGACACCGCCGCCGAGGAGGCGCTGATCGCCCGCCGCGACGCGCTGCTCAAGAGCCGGCAGGGCCTGGCCGACGAGAAGGCCAAGCTGGCCGCCGAGCGCGAGAAGATCGCGTCCGAGGGCGGCGACACCAGCGAGGTCGACAAGCGGGTCGAGGAGCTGCGCAGCAAGGAGGCGTCGCTGACCACCCAGGAGTCGGACATCGTCGAGCAGCTGATGGCCGAGCGCAAGACGCTCCTGGCCGCCGGCGCCGACGCCACCGCCCAGGTCGCGACCCGCGAGGCCGGCATGGCCGCGCGCGAGAAGGCGATCGCCACGCGCGAGGAGCGGGTCGCGCAGCGCGAGGCGGCGATGGCCACCCGCGAGCACGATCAGGCGCTGCGCGAGAAGGAGACCTGCGGCACCGGCGGCGGCACGACGATCATCCAGACCGTCGATCCCAAGGCCGGCAAGCACTCGCGGTCCGAGGTCGACAGCGCGTTCGGCAAGGCCAAGAGCGCGATGAGCGACAAGGGCATCCTGGTCGACGATCTGCCCGGCGCGATCCGCGAGCTGTACAAGGACACCAGCGACGCGCTCAAGGACAACGACCTCGGCACCGCCTACGTGACCGCGACCCAGCTGCTCAAGCAGGTCAACGCGCTCAACGTCGACCGCGCGTTCGTCCAGGCCAAGAGCGGCCGGCTGTCGGCGCTGGCCAAGCGCAAGTCGCTGTCCGACGACGACAACAAGGCCGTGTCCGAGCTGCTCGGGTCGGCCACCGAGCTGTTCGTCGACGGCAACTACAAGGGCGCCAACAAGAAGCTCAACAGCATCTACCCGTACCTGTCGAAGTAGGCGGCGGGGGCGCGCCGCGACATCGTTGCCACGGTCGCCCACCAAGTTGGCGTCTCCGAGGCAGCGGCCGCTGCGATGTTGCGATGTTGACGGTGGCACAGCGCGTGCTCGATGAGGGGGCACATGCGGACGGCACGGCTCGCGATCATCCTGGGAGGGCTCTCGACGACGGCGGTCGCGGCGACGATCGCCGCGGCGTCGTTGACCAGCGGCTGCGCCTGTCCGTTGGTCTACGTCGCGCCCGGCGCCAGCCTGACCTTCGCGACCGGCGTGCCCGGCCACTACCGCTTCGAGGTGGACGCCTGGGGTGAGACCGTCGTCGTCGAGGCCGACTGGGGGGCCGGCGCGTGCACCGGTGGCGGGCTGGTCGAGCGGGGCCGGCTGCGCGTCGAGCCGTGCGGGGCCTGGTCCGGGCTGAGCCTCCTCGTCACCAACACCGACCTGGACACCGGCCCGCGCGCGCTCACCGTGCGGGTGTTTCGCGATGGCGAGCTGCGCCTGACCGCGCAGCCGCAGCTCACGTACCACAGCGCCGGTCGCGGCGGCATCGCCTGCGGCGGTGACGTCGAGCAGGCCGACGCGATGATCGTGCTGCCCTGACGCGCGCCGCGGTCAGCGCCGCGCGCGATCGAACAACAAGCCGTCGAGGTCGCGGCGGCCGTCGACGATGGCCAGCACCCAGACCTCGGCGCCGACCGTGCGATAGACGATGCGGTACGGCGGACGCTGCACCTCCCGGTAGATGCTGATCCCCCGGATGCGCAGCTCGGGAACGACGCGCCCCCGATCCGGCAGGTGCGCCAGGGCCGCGAGCGCATCGTCGAGGCGCCGATCGAGCGCGGTCGCCGCCGCGAGGTCGCGGGTCGCCATCACGTAGTCCAGCAGCCCGGCGAGGTCGTCGGACGCGGCCGACGAGATGATGACGGTCCGGCGCTTCACCGGCCGGCGCGCAGCCGGGCTTGCATCGCCTCGCGGTGCGCGGCGAGCGACAGCCCGTGACCTTCGGCGATGTCGCGCTCGCCCTGGATCGCCAGCTTCAGCAACGCGAACGCGCGGCGGTCCTCGGCGTAGCTGTCGGCGTCCTGGAGCACCGCGGTGGCGCGGCCGTTCTGGGTGATCACGATCGGGGCCCGGCGGACGCTCGCGCGCTCGATCAGGCCAGCGGCGTCGCGCTTCAGCACAGTGATCGGCTCGATGTCGTCCATGGCACCATCGTAGCACCGAATTCGGTCACCGATCACGGATCGGCGCAGCAGCGGAAGCCGGTCGAGTAGTCCCAGTGCGAGACGTCGTGGGCGGTGGTGCGGTAGAGGCAGCCGTTGCCGTTGATCACCGTGTCGACGAAGAAGCCGCCGCGGAAGGTGCCGGCGGGATCGGCGGTCCACTCGTGCAGGTTGCCCATCAGGTCGTAGAGGCCGTCGGCCGAGACGCAGCCGGCGTGGGCGCCGGTGCGGGCCAGGCCGTCGGGCAGCTGGTCGAGGCAGCTGTGGCCGATCATCGAGAACACCGAGCTGTCGCTCGACTGGAAGTACTGCACCGCCGGGTGGCAGGTGCGGGCGTCGTTGCACACGCCGGGCTGGCGGGTGGCGCCGTAGGGATAGGTGCTGCCGGCGGCGCCCTGGCACGCGCGCAGCCACTCGGTGTCGGTGCAGAGCCGCTTGCCGGCGGCGGCGCACGCCGCGGTGGCCTGGGTCTGGTTGATGTACCCCTGCGGCACCAGGCCGGGCGCGCTGACCGCGACCACCGCGGCGGTGCCCGGGTTCTGGTACGGCGACCAGCCGGTGCCGTCGGCGGCGACCAGCGCCGCCTCCCAGCGATCGACGCAGAACGTCGCGACCCGGGCCATGCCGGCGGGGCAGCCGCCGAGGCCGGCCGGCGGCGTCGGCGCGCCGTTGACATCGGGCGCGTCGCCGGCCTGGCACATCGGGATCGGGTTGGTGAGGCACGCGGTCGAGCGGGGCGCGTCGACGGTCAGCGTGTACGCGCCGGCCGCGGGCGCGGCGCCGCCGGCGTAGGTGTCGACCGCGATCCACCAGCTGCCGGCGGCCAGGTCGACGACGAACGCGCGATCGTCGCGGGTCAGGCAGCCGGTCGCGAGCGGGCCAGTCGCCGCACCGCGCAGCACGTGGACGTCGACGTCCACCGGCGCCGCGGCGTCGACCGCGATCGTCACGACCGTCGGCGCCGCGAGGTCGAGGCGGTAGACCACCTCGGCGCCGCGCTCGTCGACCGTCCCCGCGCAGTCGTAGCGCTCGGCGCGGACCTCGGTGGCGGACGTCGTGTCGCCGGTCGCGGTGTACGGCAGCGCGGCGATCACGATCGGCGCGTCCCAGGTGCCGATCGCGGCCGCCGCGTCGAGCGCGGCCGCGTCGGGCCCGGCGTCGATCGTGGCGTGATCGTCGCCGCCGCACGCGGCCAGCGCGATCGCGACGGCCAGCGCGGCCCTCACGGCGGCGGCTTGACGGTGCCCTCGCCCTGGGCGCCGACGTCGTAGTCGATGCTGGCGCCGATCACCACCGCGGTGGTCACCGCGACCGCGGCGAAGCCGGCCACCGCCCACCAGCGGCGGTACCAGCGCGCGGGCTGATCGACGTAGGTGATCGGGCCGGTCGGCCGGGGCTTGTCGGTCGACTCGACCGCCGACTCGACCGACGCGAACTTCTCGAGCTTGACGTCGACCGGGGTGGCGGTGCCGAAGCCGATGTCGACGAAGCGCACGTAGTCGCGGTGTTCGGGGTGGGTGACCCGCAGCGCGTGGGCGCCGACCGCCAGCTTGACCATCGGCGTCGGCGACTTGCCCAGGCGCTTGCCGTCGACGTAGATCGACGCGCCGGCGACCGACACCGTCAGCTTGAGCTCGCCCAGGTACTTGTCGGGATCGAGCAGCCGGGTGACCGCGCCGGGCACGCCGCCCTCCTCGGCGGAGGCCAGCGACACCCGCACCCGCCGCCGCTCTTTGCGGGTGGCGACGTCGACCGCGCCGAGCGACAGCACCTGCACGTCGCCCAGGCCGCCGACCTCGCCGAACACCACCACCGACGCGCCGACCAGCGCGCCGAGGTCGGCCAGGCATCCGGGATCGCCGTCGCACGCGCGCAGCGCCGGCTTCTTGGCCTTCTTGGTCGCGTCGATCACCTCGGCGGCGGTGATGACCTTGCCGGCGCCGAGCCCGGCGATGTCCTTGGCGACGCGCGCCTCGATCTGCTTGCCGGTGGTCGAGGTGTCCTCGGCGCCCAGCATGGTCAGCGGCGCGACCGCGATGGTGGGCGACGCCGCCGGCTGCGCGTGGGCGGCCCCGGCGCCGAGCGCCACCGCGATCGTCGCGATCGCCGCGCGCCTCATCGGCAGGCCTCGGTGGCGCAGTCGACGATCGTCGGGCGCGACGCCGCGTAGCCGATCGCGACGCCGGCGATGACCGCGACCACGCCGACCCCGACGTAGGCCCAGGTCGACGAGTACCAGGGCGCCGGTCGGCGGGTGACGACGAGCGGCGGCGCGACGCCCTCGGGATCGCCCGGGGCGACGGTCAGCCGCACCACCACGCGGGTGGCCTTCTGGAAGCGCACCGTCACCGGCTGCTCGAACGGCGTGTAGCCCTTGGCCGACACCTTCAGCGTGTGCTCGCCCAGCGGCAGCTTGGCGATCGGTCCCGGCAGCGGCGTCGCGCCGACCTTCTTGCCGTCGACCTCGACGGTCGCGCCCAGCAGATCGGTCAGCACCACCGCCGAGCCGTACAGCTGATCGGGCGCCAGCAGCCGGTAGGCGGCGACCCGGATCGCGTCGATCAGCTCGTCGGGGCTGCCGCGCAGCGGGTCCGAGGCGATGCGGCGGATCTGCGTGCCCTTGGCCACGTCGACCGCCTTGATGTTCATGATGTAGTTGTCGCCCATCGCCGCCACCGAGCCGGTGACCATCACGTCGACGCCGAGCTTCTTGCCGATCGCGGCGACGCAGCGATCCTCGCCGCCGCAGCGGGACAGGTCGGCGTCGCCGGCGATCGCCTTGTCGATCTCCCGGCGGCCGGGCAGCGCCGCGGTCGCCAGGCGGTCGAGCTCCATACGGAACAGCGCCTCGAGGCGGCCGACCAGCTCGGTGTCGATGCCGAGCGCGTCGATGCGCCACACCGCCAGCTTCTGGGTCAGCGCCTCCTCGGGCAGCACCTCGTCCGATGGCGTCGGCGGCGCGGGCGGCGCCGGCTGCGCCATGACCGGGGCCACGGCGACCGCGAGCGCGAGCGCGAACGCAGCGAGGCCCCGGAGATTCACCGCGTGATCGTACACCAGGACCGCGGCGGGCGCGTGCTACCGTGGCGCGCATGCGTGCGCCAGTTCACGTCGCCCTCGCCGCCGCGCTGGCGGCCGCGGGTTGCTCGTCGGTCTCGACGGTGCGGGTGCAGCCCGAGAACGTCGCGGTGGGCCCCGGGCTGCGGCCGATCGCCGCGATCCAGGTCAACGCCACCTCGGGCTACTTCTTGTTCGTCCCGATCCCCGGCGACGTCGATCTCGACCGCGTCATCAACCGGATGCTGATCGTCGCCGCCAAGACCATGGGCGCCGACAAGGTCGCCAACCTGCAGTTCGACATCACGCCGGACTCGGGCATCTGGACCCTGCGCAAGCTGATCGGCTGGCGCTCGGCCCAGGCCACCGGCGTCGCGGTGCAGGTCGAGGCGCCGACCGACGCGGCGGCCGACCAGGGCCCAGAGCCGTGATCCCGAGAGGGTCTTTCGCAAAGACCCTCCCCCACAAGACGTGGGGCCCCCACCCGAAACGCGAGACTAGGCCGTCGCCAGCGCGAGCTCGAGCTGCGACGCGAGCGCGGTGATGTCGGCGGGGCCGAGCGCGGCCCGCGGCAAGAACGGCAGCTGCCGCGCCGGCGCCGGGATCAGCGCGGCGACCTCGGCGAGGTAGCGCTCGCACAGCGCGCGTCGGCCGCGGGCCAGCGTGGCGTGGCCGGTCATCGCCGCCAGCGCCGCGGCGCGCGGCGGCGTGGCCGCGAGCGCGTCGGCGACCTTGGCCGCGGGCGAGCCGGCGGGGAAGTGATCGGGCGCGACCTGGTTGACGATGACCCGCGCCGGCTGCACGCCGAGCGCGCTGATCTTGGCGGCCAGTTCGGAGGCCTCCATCACCGGCATCTCCTCGGCCAGCGTCACCAGCACCGCGGCGGTGCGCGCCGGGTCGCGCAGCAGGGTCTGCACCGTGCGGGCGTCGCGGGTCAGCGGCCCGTCGGGGACGGTCTCGAGGATCACCCACGGGATGCGCAGCATCGACATCGAGTGGCCTGACGCCGGCATGTCGAACACGACCGTGTCCCAGATCGGCTTGCCGCGCTTCTCCTCGGTGGTGTGGAACCACGCCTTGCCGAGGATCGCGTAGTCGTCGAGGCCCGGGATGGCGCGCAGGAACGCCTTGGTGATCCGGTTCTCGAAGACCATCTGGTAGACCTTCTCGAACTTCAGGATCATCAGGCCGTACTCGTGCAGCGCCTCCGCGGGCGTCGTGTTGACGCCCCACAGGTTGGGGCCCAGCTCGGCCAGCGCCGGCCCGAGCGCGGTCTTCCCGAAGTAGGCGCCGTGGCGATCGGTGGCGTTGGCCTGGTACAGCAGCGTCTTGCGGCCGCGGCGCGCGCAGGCGCTGGCGATCGCGGCGGCCACGGTCGAACGGCCGACGCCGCCCTTGCCGAGCACGAGGATGAGGCGACGGTCGAGGAGCGACACCGGGAGCGCGGACCTTACCGAAACCGCCAGGACTGTCCAGGGGCCACCGGGCGCCGAAGCGGCGCCGCGTCGACCGTCACTCGCCGCTCGGCTTCATCGGGAACAGCGGCTCGCCGTGGATCTCGAGCTTGTAGACGCTGTTCTCGGTCTCGACGTAGATCATCTTGCCCGCCGGCTCGCCCAGCACCCGCTTGACCGGCGTGGTGATCATGCGGTGGCCGTGGGGATCGCGGAAGATGACCATGCCGCGGCCGACGATCGGGTAGCTGATCAAGTAGCCCGTGTAGACACGACCCAGCCCTGCCGAGGCGCGCTCGACGCTGTGATCGCGAATCTTGCGAGCAGTGACGCTGACCATCGCCAGGGCCGTTCCTGTAGAATTGTACGCGCAGGCGCGACCCTCGTCACGCTTTGTCGAACAACCGGCCATGCCACAGCGCGGCAACCCCGACGTCGATCCTCCGGCCGCGGCCGGAATCGAGCAGATCTACGCGGACATCCGGAGCCGGCTGGGCTCGGGTACGGGTGGGGAGGTGGCCCCGTCGACGGCCGCGCCCGGGATCGCCGTGGTGCCGCTGCGGACGCCGACCTTGCCCCCGGCCACCCACACCGGCTGTTACCTCGTCGGGGACCGCGCGCTGGTGGCGATCGACCCGGCGTCGCCGTGGCCCGACGAGCAGGACCGCCTGCTCGCCGCGCTGCCGGCTGGCGCCCACGTGGCGCTGATCGCGCTGACCCACCACCACGGCGACCACGTCGGCGCCGCGACGGCGCTGGCCGCGCGGACTGGCGCGCCGATCGCCGCGCACCCGGCGACCGCGGCCCGCCTGGCCGGTCGCGTCGCGGTGACCCGGGCGCTGGCTGACGGCGAGGTGATCGCCACCGACGGCGAGCGCCTGCGGGTGCTGCACACGCCCGGCCACGCCCCCGGCCACCTGGTGTTCCAGGCCGAGGGCAGCGGCGCGGTGATCGCCGGTGATCTGGTCGCCGGCCTGGGCACCATCTTGATCGACCCCGGCCCCGGCGAGGGCCACATGGCGACCTACCTGGCCTCCCTCGAGCGGCTGCTGGCGCTGGGCGTCGGCGCGCTGTTGCCGGCCCACGGGCCGGTCATCGCCGACGGCCCGGCCAAGCTGCGCGAATACCTGGCGCACCGCCGCATGCGCGAGGAGCGCGTGGCCGCGGCGCTGACCGCCGCGCCGCAGCCGAGCGCCGACCTGGTGGCGGTGGCGTACGCCGACACGCCGCCGGCCCTCGCGCCGATCGCCGAGCGCTCGCTCCTGGCCCACCTGGTCAAGCTGGCCGAGGACGGGCGGGCGCGTGCGGTCGGTGATCGCTGGCAGCGAGCGTAGCGCACCGAACGGATGGCCGCTGCGCTAGCGCGCGGGGCCCGATCCCGTATAGTGCCCCGTGGTGGATCTGCGACGCTTTCGTGACTTGCCCGCGGTGGCGTTGATCCGCGATCTGCTGCGCCGCTGGTGGGGGCTCGAGCTGGCGTTCGCCGATCCCAAGGGCTACGTGCTCGATCACGCCGACGGCAAGATCTTCCCGTCGCAGAACGAGCTGTGCCGGCTGGCGCTGTTCTCGAAGGAGGGCTTCCGCCGCTGCAACGAGAGCGTCAAGGTGGTGAGCGATCACCTGAAGGTCGGCCGGGCCAGCGGGCCGGGCGAGCCGCCGACCGCCTTCGTGCACGAGTGCCACCTCGGCTTCGACGTCGTCGCCGCGCCGCTGTGGTTCGACGGCGAGCTGGCCGGGTTCGTGTTCACCGGCGGCAGCGTGCGCGACGCGCTGGCGCCGATCGCCAAGGCCGAGCTCCTGCGCAAGGTGCGCGAGTTCGCCGACGTCGAGGGCGACGGCGAGCGCGCGGTGGCCGACATCCCGCGGCTGTCCGAGGCCGAGCTCGAGCACCTGAAGGACCTGGTGGCGGCGGTCGCCGCCGAGTGCGTGCGGGCGGCGCCGCGGTTCGTGGGCGGCACCGCGCCGGCGCCCGGCCACCCGTTCAACGAGATCGTCGGCTCGAGCCCGGCGGTGCGCGACGTGCTGCGGCTGCTCGAGAAGATCGTCAAGAGCGAGTCGACCGTGCTGATCCACGGCGAGAGCGGCACCGGCAAGGAGCTGATCGCGCGCGCGATCCACTACCACGGGCCCCGCGGCAAGAAGCCGTTCGTCGTCCAGAACTGCTCGGCGTTCAACGACAACCTCCTCGAGAGCGCGCTGTTCGGTCACGTCCGTGGCGCGTTCACCGGCGCGGTCAAGGATCAGGCCGGCCTGTTCCAGGTCGCCGACGGCGGCACGTTCTTCCTCGACGAGATCGGCGACATGTCCGCGGCCCTGCAGGTCAAGCTCCTGCGGGTGCTGCAGGAGGGCACCTTCATGCCCGTCGGCGGCACCAAGCCGGTCAAGGTCGACGTGCGCATCATCGCCGCGTCGCACAAGGACCTGGCCGGCATGGTGGCCCACCGCCAGTTCCGCGAGGACCTGTTCTACCGGGTCAACGTCCTCAAGATCACGCTGCCGCCGCTGCGCGAGCGCCAGGCCGACATCCCGACGCTGGTGGGCCACTTCATCCGCAAGCACAAGAAGGCCGCCGGCGTCGCCACCGAGGACGTGCCGCGGCCGACCGACAGCGCGCTGGCGATGCTGGTGGGCTACCCGTGGCCCGGCAACATCCGCGAGCTCGAGAACGAGATCGAGCGCGCGCTGGTGCTGGGCGGCGACACCACCGAGATCGGCCCCGAGCTGCTGAGCCAGCGCATCCGCGACGCCCACGCGGCGCCGGCCAGCGCGGCGCGCTCGGTGCCGCGCGAGCTGACCGGCACGCTGCGCGAGGTCGTCGAGCAGGTCGAGTCGGAGGTCATCCTCGCCGGCCTGATCCGCACCCACTGGAACAAGTCGCAGCTGGCCAAGGAGCTCGGGATCTCTCGCAGCTACCTGATCCAGAAGTGCGCGTACTACGGGCTCGAGCGCAAGGAGTAGCCGTGGGCGAAGCGCCGCGCCATCGAGGGATGTGCCCCGGCTGCCAGCGGCCGGTGCCGCTGGCCGTGGCCGGCGCGCCCGACCCGTTCCCGTTCTGCTCGGTGCGCTGCCAGCTGATCGATCTGGGGCGCTGGCTCGACGAGGACTACAAGATCTCCGACGGCGAGGACCAGTCGGGTGGCGGGATCGACGGCGCGCCGGCGGCCGGCGATCGGTCGTAGATCGTCGGCCGGTGGGCAACCATGAAACGGCCGCGCGTGCGGGCGGCGACGTTCCTGCAAAAAAGTGCTTTACCGCTTACGTGCCCCGGATTAGGTTCCGCAGATGCGCACCACCACCACCTTTGCTTTGATTCTCGCCACGTCGTTGGCCGCCTGCGGCGGTGACGATGGTGGCACCGTGACCCAGATCGATGCCCGCCGCATCGACGCGACCGGCGGCGACATCGACGCCGCTGCGGCCGGCTGCCAGATCTCGAGCCCCAACTTCATGAACCTGACGACCACGATGGCGACCTTCCGCCGTCGTCCGCAGAGCTCGATGATGCCCAACCCGAACGTCTACTACCTCGGCTGGGGCGCGCTGCTCGAGATGGGCACCCCGTCCGACGCGCTGATCATCGAGCTGTGGCCGGGCTTCGGCGGCATCCCCGCCGGCGAGCTCGCCCCGGGCACCTACCAGCTCAACGGCGACAACGGCAGCCTCGCGAACTGCGGCGCCTGCGTCTACATGATGTCGAACTACGACACCGGCTCGGGCATGGGCGACCAGGACTACATGCCGACCGCCGGCACGCTGACCATCAACACGGTCAACCCGACGGTCCCCGGCACGATCGACCTGACGCTGACCGGCGTCATGATGCAGCACGTCGACATCGACGCGATGGGCGTCACCACCCCGGCCGCCGACGCGGCGACCTGCACCACGCAGTTCAGCGCGCAGATCAGCGGCACCGTCGCGGCGCCGGCGAAGATGGCGGCCGAGGCCGTCAAGTCGCCGATCGCGGCTCGCCACAACTAGTCACGGCGGCGCGCGACCTGCTCCCAGCGGAGCTCGAAGCGCGCCAGGTACTTTCTCAGTCGGTCGGCGTCGTTGGTGGTGGTGCGGCGCACGCGGGAGGCAGCGAACAGCTGCCGACCCGCGTCCGACAGGCTCGGGGCGTGTTCGCACACCGCGAGCACGTCCTCGAGCTGCGCGCGATCGAAGCGATCGAGGGTCGCGGCGCGCTCGCCGAGCGCGCGGGTCACGCGATCGGCCGCGGTGGCGCCGTGCCAGGCGCGGGTGAGCCGGGCGAGCTCGCGGTCGACGGTGGCGACGTCGACGAGGCCGCCGGGCGCCAGGGTCGCCATGCGGTGGACGGCGCCGGCGAGGTCGCGGAAGTTGCCAGGCCAGGTCGCGGCCGGGCTCTCGGCGAACGCCAGGAACCGGGCGCGGGCGTCGGCGGCCAGCGTGACCCGGCGGCCGATCGCCGCGGCGGCGCGCTCGAGCTCGTGATCGAGGTTGGGCGCGAGGTCCTCGCGGCGCTCGGCGAGGCCGGGCAGGCGGAACGTCCACAGATCGACGCGCGCCAGCAGGTCGGCGCGGAACCGCCCGGCGGCGACCTCGGCGGACAGATCGCGGTTGGTCCCCGCGAGGAGCACGAAGTCGCTGACCACCTCGGCGTCGGCGCCGACCGGCCGCCAGCGCTTGGTCTCGAGCGCGTGCAGCAAGAGCGCCTGCTCGCCGAGGTCGAGCTCGCCCAGCTCGTCGAGGAACAGCGCCCCGCCGTCGGCGGCGCGCAGGTGGCCGTCGCGGGCCGCGGCGGCGCCGGTGAACGCGCCCTTGACGTGGCCGAACAGCGCGCTCATCGCGCCGTCGCCGCGCAGGGTCGCGCAGTTGACCTCGACCAGCGGGCCGGCGAGCTGGTGGCGCTGGCGCTTGAGCTCGTAGACGCGGCGCGCGAGCTGTGACTTGCCAGCGCCGGTGGGCCCGAGCAGCAAGATCGGATCGCGGCCGGCCAGCGCGACGGTCTCGAGCTCGTCGATCATCTGGTTGTAGGCCGGCGCGCGGGTGGCGATGCCGTCCTTGAGCAGCGCCTGGCTGGTGGCGTGCTCGCGGCGGAACCGCGCGGCCAGGCCGGCGTAGCGCTCGAGGTCGAGGTCGATGAGCTCGTAGCGGCCGATCGGCGTGGCGGCGCCGCGGGCCCCGGGGCTGGTCTGCAAGAGGCGCGCGGGCAGGCGCCGCGACTCGACCAGGAGGAACAGGCAGATCTGCCCGACGTGGGTGCCGGTGGTGATGTGCACCAGGTACTCCTCGCGGTCTGGATCGAAGCGGTAGGTGCGCGCGAAGTCGTGCAGCGCCGCGAACACCTCCTCGAAGTCCCACGGGTCGCGGATCGTGAGCAGGTGCGGGACCACGCGGGTGGCCGGCGCGACCTCGGCCAGGTCGGCGGTGACCTGGGTGAGCACCGGGCCGGCGTCGGGCCCGTGCCACAGCTCGACCCGATCGATCGGCAGGTCGGGGTGGCGGCACATCGAGATGGTCGGGCGCCAGCGGGACCAGCGCTGCGCCTTGGCGCCGCTGTCGAGCGTGGTGCCGAGGAAGCCGAGGACGACCCGGCGCTTGCGGGGTGGCATCTAGCGGACAGGATAGCGGATTATCCTATGAGATAAGACTCGAGGTGGGGAGACTTGTCGAATCAGGTGGTTGCGCGGGGCGGGCGCGTGGCACGCCGGCTGCTCTAGCGACCGGTCGGCAAGGAGATACGACCATGACGACGATGACCACGATGGACCCGACGATGACCGCGATGCCCCCGACGACCGCGCCGGCGGCCGACGCGCCCCGCGCCTACGAGACCATGCACGTGCCCGGCGGCGTGCCGGTGAAGTCGTGGACCCGCGGCGTGCCGTTCGAGGCCGAGGCCAAGGCGCAGCTGGCGCGCATCGCGGCGCTGCCGTTCATCCACAAGTGGGTGGCGGCGATGCCCGACGTGCACCACGGCAAGGGCGCGACGGTCGGCTCGGTGATCGCGACCAAGGGCGCGATCATCCCGGCCGCGGTCGGCGTCGACATCGGCTGCGGCATGATCGCGGTGCAGACGTCGCTGACGGCGAACGACCTGCCCGACGACCTGGCGCCGATGCGCTCGGCGATCGAGGCCGCGGTGCCCCACGGCCGCACCAACAACGGCGGCCCCGGTGACCGCGGCGCGTGGCACGACCTGCCGACGGCGGCGGCCGACGCGTGGGCGGCGCTGGCGCCGGGCTACCAGGCCGTCGTCGCCAAGCACCCCAAGATCGGCCGCGGCGTCGACGCGGCGCACCTCGGCACGCTGGGCACCGGCAACCACTTCATCGAGATCTGCCTGGATCTCGATGGCGCGGTGTGGGTGATGCTGCACTCGGGCTCGCGCGGCGTCGGCAACCGCGTCGGTAGCTACTTCATCGAGCTGGCGAAGCGCGACATGGAGCGCTGGTTCGTGAACCTGCCGGACATGGACCTCGCGTACCTGCCCGAGGGCACGGATCACTTCGTGGACTACGTCCGCGCGGTGAGCTGGGCCCAGGACTACGCGCGGGCCAACCGCGAGCTGATGATGCAGGCGGTCTTGCGCGCGCTGCGTGGCCTGGGCGCGCTGCCCGCGTTCACGACCGATCGCCTGGCGGTGAACTGCCACCACAACTACGTCGCGACCGAGCGACACTTCGGCGCCCAGGTGCTCGTGACCCGCAAGGGCGCGGTGCGCGCGGGCGTCGGTGACCTCGGCATCATCCCCGGCTCGATGGGCGCCAAGAGCTACATCGTCCGCGGCAAGGGCCAGCCCGATAGCTTCTGCTCGTGCAGCCACGGCGCCGGCCGGGCGATGTCGCGCGCCGAGGCGAAGCGGCGGTTCACCGTGGCCGACCATGAGGCGGCGACCGCGGGCATCGAGTGCCGCAAGGACGCGGACGTCGTCGACGAGACGCCGGCCGCGTACAAGGCGATCGACGCGGTGATGGCGGCGCAGGCCGACCTGGTCGACGTGGTGGCGACGCTGCGGCAGGTGGTGTGCGTGAAGGGATAGCGGGGACGGAGGGCCGTGGCCGGATCCCGGTTCCGATCCTGGTGCCGATTCCTCCGCGGGATCGGGATCGGGATCGGGATCGGGATCGGGATCGGGATCGGGATCGGGATCGGGATCGGGATCGGGATCGGGATCGGGATCGGGATCGGGATCGGGATCGGGATCGGGATCGGGATCGGGATCGGAGGCGGAACCGGGCAGGGGAGGCGATTGCGTATATAAGGAGCACGACGATGCTGGAGATCGATGGATCGCAGGGTGAGGGGGGCGGGCAGGTGCTGCGCGGGGCGCTGGCGCTGGCGATGGCGACGGCGACGCCGTTCGCGATCACGCGGATCCGGGCGAAGCGGAGCAAGCCGGGGTTGCTGCGGCAGCACCTGACGTGCGTCGAGGCGGCGCGGGCGGTGAGCGGCGCGACGGTGACGGGGGCCAAGCTGGGATCGACCGAGCTGACGTTCGCGCCGGGGCCGCTGGTGCCGGGGGCGTACCGGTTCGACATCGGCTCGGCGGGCAGCACGATGCTGGTGGCGCAGGCGGTGTTGCCGGCGCTGCTGGCGCAGGGCGGCGCGTGGTCGCTGGAGCTCGTCGGGGGCACCCACAACCCGTCGGCGCCGTCGTACGAGTTCTTCACCCGCACGCTGGCGCCGGTGCTCGGGCGGATGGGCGCGCCGGTGTCGGCGACCTTGCACCTCGCGGGCTTCTACCCGGTGGGCGGCGGGCGCGTGCAGATCGAGGTCGCGGCCGGCGAGCGGCGGCGGCCGCTGGTGCTGCGCGAGCGCGGCGCGATCACCGCGCGCCACGCGATCGCGGCGGTGGCGCGGATGCCGGCGACGGTGGCCGAGCGCGAGGTCGCGACCGCGACCCGGCTGCTGGGCTGGCCGCGCGATGCCGGCGTCGCGGTCGAGCTGCCTTCGCCGGGGCCCGGCAACACCGTGACGCTGGTGGTCGAGGCTGAGCGGGTGACCGAGGTGTTCACCGGCCACCTGGATCGCGGCGTGGGCGCCGAGGACCTGGCGCGCGCGGTGGCGCGCGAGTGCGCCGCGTACCTGGCGAGCGCGGCCCCGGTCGGCGAGTACCTGGCCGATCAGCTGCTGGTGCCGATGGCGCTGGGCGGCGGCGGCAGCTTCGTCACCGTCGAGCCCAGCCTGCACACCCGCACCCAGGTCGACGTGATCCGCGCGTTCCTCGGCGTCGAGGTCGGGCTGGCGCCGCAGGGCGACGGCACCTGGCTGGCGACGGTGCCGCCGCGCGGCTGACCGTGGCGTGCGCCACGGCGCGCGCGCGGGTGCCTAGATCGCGGCGGGCGCGGGTGCGAGGATCGTCGCATGAAGGTGCGCGCGGCGTGTGTGGCGATCGGCCTGGCGGGCATGGGCGCGGGGCCGGCGCGCGGCGATGCGCCGCAGGCGACGGGCGGCGCCGGGGTGCGGGGGCAAGCCGGCGCGGCGATCGGCCTGGGCTCGTTCGACGGCACCTACGAGCCCGACTTCGGGGCGCTCGTGCTGACGGCGCACGGCGGCGCGCTGTACGGGCGCGGCGTCGGGATCGCCCTCGGGGTGCGCGTGATGTACTTCCACGGCGGCGAGACCAACGAGGCGCGGCTGGTGCCGGAGTACGAGATGACCCGGGTGCCGGTGCTGTTGACGCCCCGGGTCCAGGGCCGCTACGGGTTCGTCGAGCTTGGCATCGGCACGACGCCGACCTGGATCGTCGATGGTCAGGGCCAGACCAGGCGGGGTCCGAGCCACGAGACGGCGGCGTTCACGGTCGGGCTGACGTCCAGCGATCCGACGCTGCGCTATCACCCCGAGCTGGTCGGCGGTGCGGTGCTGATCGGCGACGGGCGGCTGCTGTGGATCGGCGCCGGCCTGTCGTGGTGGTGAGCGCGACGGGCGCCGGCGGGCGCCTGTCCGGCTGTCCGGGTTTGTCCGGGTTTGTCCGGGTTTGTCCGGGATTCGGACATGCCCGGACACCGCGGCGAGCGTAACTGGGCGAGACGGCACGCGCGGGGGGCGTGGCCTGGGCCTTGCTGAGCGCCAGGCCAGGCGCGCGATGGCCGCGTGCGGAGGGAGCGTCTCATGCGTCTGCGAAGTGTGCTGGTGGGTTGTGTGGCGTTGCTCGGTTGCGCCGAGCGCGAAGATGGTGGCGGCGGCGGGGCCGGGTACGACCGCGAAGTGACCGGCGGCGATCGCCTCGACGCCAAGGTCGCCGGGATCGCGCGAGACCGCGTCGATCTCGATCGCGTGCTCGACGGCGCGCCGCCGCTGCGCGAGGCGTTCGGCGATCTCGCGGCGCGCGACTTCACCACCACGACGGTGACCCTGCCCACCGCCGGCCCGCGCACGTTGACCTCGGTGTTCGCGCAGCAGGCGATCGACGGCCTCCCGGTGCGCGGCGCCTACGCGTACCTCGTGGCCGACGCCACCGACGGCGACGCGCGGCTGCTGGCGTCGGCGTACCACCTCTACCAGGGCGCGGCGGTCGCGACCACGCCGACGGTGAGCCGCGATCGCGCCGACGGCGAGGCCCGCGATCACCTGCGGCTGCCGGCGACCGCCGCGCTCACCGGCGAGCTGGCGATCTGGCCGATCGACGGCGAGCTGCACCTGGCCTGGGAGCTGACCGCCGACGGCGACGATCGCCGCGCGCTGGTCATCGCCGGCGGGCCGCGGGCCGGACGGGTCGAGGTGATCGACGACCGCGTCGACGCCAGCCGCGGGGTGGTGACGGGGTGGACGTGGGAGGGCGGCGCGCCGCTGGGGCGGGGGCGCGCGGTCGAGCGACCGCTGCCGTCGATGTCGGTTACGGCCAACGGCGCCGTCGCGCTCACCGACGCGGCCGGGCGCTACCAGCTCGAGGCGGCGGCCGGCGCGCCGCTGGTCGCGTCGCTGAGCGGACCGGCGGTGGTCGTGCGCAACCTGAGCGGGCCGACGCTGATCGCCGACCAGCCGGCCGCGCCGCAGGTCGACTTCACGCTCGGGCGGGCCACGGTCGAGGCTGAGCTGGCCCAGACCACCGCGTTCCGCGAGGCCACCCGCGCGTGGCAGTTCCTGATCGACAACGGCGTCCCGCCGACGGCGTTGGGCGCGCCGCTCACCACCAACGTCAACCTGGCCGACACGTGCAACGCGTACTTCTCGCCCGCGTCGCGCAGCATCAACTTCTTCCGCGCCGGCGGCGGTTGCCGCAACAGCGCCGAGGCCACGATCGTCGCGCACGAGTACGGCCACTTCGTCGACCACGCGTTCGGCGGCATCACCAACAGCGGCCTGTCCGAGGGCTGGGGCGACGCGCTGGCGTGTCTGATGTACCGCGCGCCGACGGTCGGCGGCGATCTGTTCGACACCGGGCGCGCGCTGCGCACCTGCGACAACACGTACCGCTATCCCGCGGGCGGATCCGACGAGGCCCACGCGCTCGGCCAGGCCTGGGCCGGGTTCGCCTGGCAGGTGCGCGCAGGGCTGGTCGCCGCGCTGGGCGAGGCCAGCGGCGACGCCGCGGCGCGGGCGCTGATCTTGCCGTCGTTGCGCACCAACGCGCCGCGCATCCCCGAGGCGGTGCGCGAGGTGTTCCTGCGCGACGACGATGACGGCGACCTCGGCAACGGCACCCCGCACTACGACCTGCTCCACGCCGCGGCCGAGCGCCACGGCCTCGGCTTCGTCGTCGAGCGCGATCCCGCCCCGCCCGACCAGGTCGTGGATCTGATCGGCCTCGCGCGGTCGCCGACCGCGATCGACCTGGCCTGGACCGCGCCCGGTGGCACCGCGGCCCGCTACGAGCTGCGCTGGTCGACGCGGCCCCTGACCGAGGCCACGTTCGCGACCGGCGCGCTGTTGCCGGCGCCGACCCCGGGCGCCGCTGGCCACCCCGAGTCGCTGACCGCGACGGTCCCGCCGGCCGGCCTGATCCACGTCGCGCTGCGCGTGATCGACGTGCGCGGCAAGACCTCCCCGCTGTCCAACCTCGCCTTCATCGCGCTGCCGGCGCCGACGGTGGCGTGGGGCGCCGGCGCCGAGGACGGCCTGACCGGCTGGCGCAAGGACGGGCTCTGGCACGTCAGCCGCCGCCACGCCGCCGAGGGGGCCGCCGCGTACGGGTACGGCGACGAGGCCACCGGCACCTACGACACCGGCGCGCCCCACCGCGGCGCGCTGGAGTCGCCGGTGATCGACCTCGCCGCGCTCGCCGCGCCCAAGCTCGCGTTCGACGAGCTGGTCGACGTCGAGACCGCCCCCGACCGCGACCGGCTGCGGGTGTCGGTGATCGACGTCGGCGATCCGGCGCGCGTCGTCATGCTCGACAAGGTCACCGGCTCGACCGGCGGCGCCTTCGCGACCCGGCTGCTCGACCTGGCGCCGCTGGCCGGCCGCAAGGTGCGGCTGCGCTTCGAGGTCGACACCGTCGACGCCAACGCCAACCGGGGCGAGGGCTGGTTCGTCGATCGGGTCCGGATCTTCGGCGATGGCACGGCGCCGCCGCCGCCGGTCGCGGGCCTCGTGATCAACGAGATCCTCGCCGATCCGCCGGTCGACTTCGACACCAACGGCGATCAGGTGTTCTCGCCGCAGGGCGACGAGATGATCGAGCTGGTCAACGCCGGCGCGACGGCGCTCGACCTCGGCGGCGCCACGGTGGCCGACGCGGTGGCGGTCCGCGCGACGTTCGCGGCGGGCACCGCGCTGGCGCCGGGTCAGGCGCTGGTGGTGTTCGGCGGCGCGGCCCGGGCGATCCCCGGCGTGGTCACGGTGGCCACCAGCGGGCTGGGGCTCAACAACGACGGCGACGACGTGACCGTGCGAGGGGCCGACGGCCGGGTGCTGGCCCAGGTCCACGTCGGTCCCGAGGCCGGCCGCGATCAGTCGCTGGTGCGCCAGCTCGACGGCGACGGCGCCAGCGCCCTGGTCGGTCACCGCACCGTGGCCATTGCGCCGGCGTCGCCCGGGCGCAAGAGCGACGGCTCGCCGTTCGCCGGCGGCGCGCCGGCCCCGCGCCTGCTGATCAACGAGGTGCTGGCCGACCCGCCGCCCGGCTTCGACGCCAACGGCGACGGCGTCGCCAGCGTCGTCGACGACGAGTTCGTCGAGCTGATCAACGTCGGGGGCGCGTCCCTGGCGCTGGGGGGCGCGACCATCGCTGACGCCACCGGGGTGCGCGGCCGGTTCGCGGCGGGCACGATGCTGCCGGCCGGTGGCGCGCTGGTGGTGTTCGGCGGCGGCGCGCCCGCGCTGCCCGGCGTGGTCGCGGTCGCGCTGGGCGCGCTGCAGCTCAACAACGGCGGCGACGAGGTCACCATCCGCAGCGCCGCCGGCGAGGTGCTGGCGACGGTGCGCTTCGGCGTCGACGGCGGCATGGATCAGTCGCTCACGCGGGCCCGCGACCGCGACCCGGGGGCCGGCTTCGTGCTGCACCGATCGCTGGCCGCCGCGCCGGCATCGCCTGGGCGTCAGGCGAGCGGCGCGCCGTTGTAGTGGCAGCGCACTGGAATCTTGCAGCCGGAATGGAACCGACGCGTGTCCGCGCAGGCGCGGCCGCGCAGGTTTGACCCTCGCCGAGCGCCGGGCATAACATGCGACGACCAATGGCAAAGCGGGCTGGCCTGAGCATCTCGGTCAAGATGATCTTGACCACGACCTTTCTCATCCTGCTGACGGTGGTCGGGTTCGGGGTGCTGAACGCCTGCAACATCCGCAGCGCGTACGACCAGGCGTCGCGCGAGAAGATCGACACGTTCCGGCAGTCGCTGAACACCAAGGGCGCCACCACCACGCAGGTGTTCGCCAAGGCCCTCGAGAAGTTCCTGATCGACAACCAGGACACCGAGATCCAGCAGCTGGTCGAGAAGACCGTGCGGCAGGACGAGGGCCTCAAGATCGTCTACGTGCTCGGCCGCGATCAGAACCTGATCGCGTACTGCAAGGTCACGCGCGGCAACGCGACGTTGTGCGACGCCGGTGGCTACCCGGCCACGATGCACGTGCCGGTCAAGCACGGCTCATGGGAGAAGATCCTCGCCGAGTGGAAGACCCGCGCCACCGCCAACCAGGCTGACCCGCTGGTGCAGATCGATCTCACCGGCGAGGACGGCAAGCTCGAGGTGTTCGGCTTCCCGGTGTTCGTCGGCGCCGAGCCGACCGCCGCCGCGGCGGTCGCGACCGATCCCGGCGAGGCGCGGCAGGGCTACCTGGTGTTCGGCTACGACCTGACCCCGATCGACGAGTTCGCCGCGGTCAGCGCCCACCAGAAGGAGAAGGCCTCGCGCACGGCCGCGGTGCGCACCGGCGTGGTCGGCCTGTTGTTCGTGCTGATCGGGACGCTGCTGGCGATCTTCCAGGGGCTGCAGATCTCGAAGCCGATCAAGCTGCTCGCGTGGAAGGCCGATCAGATCGCGCGCGGTGACCTCGCGGCCCGCGTCGAGGTCCGCTCGACCGACGAGATCGGCATGCTCGGCGAGAACTTCAACTTCATGGCCGACCAGCTGACGATCTTGCTCCAGCAGACTGCCGAGAAGGCGACGATGGAGAAGGAGCTCGAGGTCGCCAAGACGATCCAGGAGACGCTGGTCCCGACCCACGATCCGGTCGACAAGGGCGTGTTCCGGTTCGCCGGCTACTTCCAGCCGGCGTCGCAGTGCGGCGGCGACTGGTGGACCTGGCACGAGATGGTCGGCGACAAGATCCTGGTCGTGATCGGCGACGTGACCGGCCACGGCGTGCCGTCGGCGATGATCACCGCCGCCGCGAAGGCCGCGTGCGACGTCGCGCGCTCGGTGCACGGCGACAACGTCGATCCGTCGCTGTTGCTCGAGATCATGAACTCGGCGATCTACCAGAGCGCCAAGCGCAAGTTCGTGATGACCTGCTTCGCGTCGACGGTCGACATCAAGAAGCGGACGATCACCTACGCCAACGCCGGCCACAACTTCCCCTACCTGTACCGGACCGGCGAGGGCGGGCAGGGCGAGTTCGGCTCGCTGATGATCCGCGGCAACCGCCTCGGCGACCTCAAGGAGTCGAAGTACGAGACCAAGACCACCGAGCTCCTGCCCGGCGACATCCTGGTCTGGTACACGGACGGCATCGTCGAGTGCGAGAGCTCGACCGGCGAGGAGTACGGCGAGAAGCGGTTCCGCGCGTCGGTGCGGCGGGCCGCGGCCCTCGACCCGGGCGAGATCCGCGACGCGGTGGTGACCGACGCCGCCAACTTCTTCGGTGAGACCATGCGCAAGGACGACATCACGCTCGTCATCGGCAAGATCTTCTGATCGCGTCGGGGAGACGGGCTTAACAAGGGGGGCGCACCGTGCGACCCGGGGGAGGGCCTACGAGGCGTGCTGAGAGGGCGACGGGCGGCGATGTGGGACGAGGTCGGCGGCGTGACCGGCGCGTGACAGGCGTGCGATCGCCTGACGCCGATACCCTGTTGCTGATACAATTATTACAAGAGGGGGCCCGAGGCTCGTGTGGAGCGTCGGACCAAGCGATCATCGGAGGCCGCGTGCGTACCTACGGAACCTGCATCCGAGCTGTGCTGATCACCGCTGCCCTGGGCAGCGCCGCCGCCATCCCGCGGTGGATCCCCGCCGCGCACGCGCAGGCCGAGGACGACCTGCGCGAGGGCGACAAGTACTTCGAGGAGGGCGACTTCAAGCGCGCCGCCAACGCCTACGACAACGCGATCCGGAAGTACCCGGCGCAGGTGGCGGCCGAGGCCTACGGCAAGCGCGCGGCGATCTACATCATCCTCAAGGACTTCGACGGTGGCCTCGCGTTCATCCGCAAGGTCGCCAAGGCGCAGCACCCCGAGGCGCCCGAGATCCTCGAGCAGGAAGCGCTGATCCTGTGGCAGCTCGGGCAGAAGCCCGACGCCGTCGCGATCGCCGAGAAGGTGGTCGCGCGCAAGCCGAAGTCGTTCCTCAACCAGAACCTGATCGGCGAGTTCTACTCGAACCGCGATCCGGTCCGGACCATCACCGCCTACGAGGCGTACCTCGCGTCGCGGCCGTCGGAGCTCGAGGGCAACGACGCGTTGCCGCGCATCCGCCTGGGCTTCGCGTACCTCGGCCGCGCCCGCGCGGCGCTGCGCGACGGCAAGAGCAAGGACGCGGCCGGCGACTACGACAAGGCGGTCAGCCAGCTCGAGACCGTGCAGCGCAAGTTCGGCAAGCGCGCCAACGCGGTGGTCAACGCCGACAACGGCCTGTGCGCCGGCTACACCGGCCAGGGGCAGTTCGACCGCGCGATCGCGGTGTGCGAGCGCGTCGTCGCCGATCCGCGCAAGGTCGACGCCAACGGCTCGGTGTGGTTCAACCTCGGCGTCGCGTACCTGGCCAAGAAGCAGCCGGTGCGCGCCCGCAGCGCGGCCACCGAGTTCCTGCGCCTCAAGAAGAACGAGGCCCGCGGGTTCATCCTGACCGGCGACGCGTACTTCCAGGAGAAGGACTGGGCGTCGGCGCTCGACAACTACCTCAAGGCCGAGAAGCTGCTGCGCGCCGGCCAGCAGCGCGAGCAGGTCAACCTGTCGATCCAGCTCGGCAAGACCTACCGCCGCCTGCCGTTCTCGGGCACCGGCGCCAACCCCAACCTGACGTTGGCCATCGAGAAGCTCGAGGCCGGCATCGCCGCGTCGCCGGGCAGCTACGAGCTGTCGACCGAGCTGGGCGGCGCCTACCTCGCCGCGCGCCAGGACGCCAAGGCGCTGGCCACCGCCGATCGCCTGATCAGCGGCAAGGAGTTCGCCACCGCGTCGACCGAGGACAAGGTCGGCGTGGTGCTGGTGTCGGCCAAGGCGCAGTACAACCTCGGCAAGCTCGCGGTCGCGCGGCAGCGGTTCGAGGCCGCCACCCAGCTGCAGCCCAAGGACGCCCAGATCCAGCGCGCGCTGGTCGAGACCATCAACGCCCAGGCGTGGGGCGCGCTGGCCAAGGACGACAAGGCGGCGCAGAACTTCCTGGACGAGGCCGCCGCGGTCGACCCCAAGTCGCCGATGACCTCGCTCAACATGGCGGTGCTGGCGATCGATCGCGGCGACTGCGACGGCGCCCAGCGCCACCTGGCCAAGCTCGAGGGCAACCGCCGCGGCTACGCGATGGGCTACGAGCGGCTGCTGGCGCGCAGCCTCCTGTGCAGCAAGAAGCCCGACAAGACCAAGGCCGCCGAGCACTACGCGTCGGCCGAGACCGAGGCCAAGAAGAACCAGGCCAACCTGGTGGTGGCCGAGATCTACACCGAGTGGGCGCCGCTCTTGTTCGAGACCAACCTCGACGACGCGGTCGAGAAGCTCAACGTCGCGGTGCAGTTCTCGGCGCAGGTGCCCGAGGTCGCGACCGCGGCCAAGCGCAACCTGGCGATCGGGCTGTTCAAGCGCGGCTGGCGCTCGATCAAGGCCGGCAAGGCCGCCGAGGCGGTGGCCGACTTCGAGCGCGCGACCCGCGAGCCGGCGCTGCTCAAGGGCACCGAGCCCGCGGCGTTCCAGTTCTCGTACGCGCTGGCGCTCCTCGAGAAGGGCGACAACGGCGCCGCCGCCAACATCTTCAAGGACCTCGCGGTCAAGGGCAACCAGGGCGCGTACCTGCGGCCGCCTTACAACAAGGTCGGCTCGCAGTTCTTCGGCGCCTACGCCAACTACCGGTCGAACTCGCCGCAGGCCCGGCAGAAGGCCGCCGACGAGTTCACCGCGCTGCAGGGCGGCGCGAGCGGCGCGTTCGCCAGCAAGGTGCGGTCGCTGATCGCGTCGTCGTGGGAGTACGTGGCCTACGACAGCTGGAAGAGCGGCAAGAGCGGCCAGGCCGACAAGGCGCTGCAGTCGGCCGCCAAGTTCGCCGACGACGACATCCGCCGCCGCGTGACGATGAACCGCGCGGTGCTGTCGCTGGGCAAGGACCAGCTGCGCACCCTCGAGGACCTCAACGGCACGCCGGCCGAGGCGCTGGTGAACCTCGGCATCCTCTACGAGCAGATGGGGCGGCCCAAGGACGCCTACGAGGCGTGGACCAAGGCCAAGGCCCGCGGCGTCAACGCCAAGGACCTGCAGAAGTGGATCGACAACAAGAAGCGGTTCTACGGCTTCTGAGTACGAGATCCATGAGGGGCTTTCGCAAAGCCTCCCCCACAAGACGTGGGGCCCCCACCCGAAACGCGAGAACCTGACCACCGGCCCAGCTCCGGAGCTCCCATGAACAAGCTCTTCGCCCTCGTCCCCATCGCCGCGATCGTCGCCGCCGGCGCCGCGGTCTACGCGCGCCGCGGCGAGAGCCAGCCGGCCGCGCCGACCGCGCTGACGATCGGCATCTACGCCCCCACCGTCGAGTTCGGCACCGCCCAGGCCCGCCTGCAGTACGCGCAGTCGCTGGCCAAGGCGATCGAGGCCCAGACCGGCGCCAAGGTCGACGCCAAGTCGTTCGCGCAGTTCTCGCAGCTCAAGAGCGCCGGCGTCGACTTCGCGATCGTCGACGGCCAGTGCTACGCCAAGAACCTGGGCTGGTCGCTCCTGGCCAGCGCCGAGGTCGGCGGCGGCACGTCGCGGCAGTGGGCGCTGTTCGCCGACGGCGTCAGCGACATGCAGGGCCTCAAGGGCAAGAAGCTGGCCTACGTCCAGACCGGCTGCGACGACAACGCCTTCATCGACAACGCGATGCTCGACTCCGAGGTCGACCCGGCGTTCTTCGCCGGGCGGGTCGGCAAGCCCGACATCACCGCCGCGGTGGCCGAGGTCGCGTCGTACAAGGGCGCGGCCGCGGTGTTCGCGCCGGTCGGCACCCAGAAGGGCCTGGCCAAGCTGTTCGACACCGGCAGCGTGCCCAACCCCGGCTTCGTGCAGATCAACGGTAAGGTGCCGCAAGGCACCGTCGACAAGGTCGCGGCCGCGGTGGTGGGCTTCGGCGGCGGTGGCGCGATCAGCGGCTGGTCGTCACCGCAGAAGGGCAGCTTCCAGGGCCTGAACGGGTCGATGGGCCGCGCGGTCAAGCACGGCGTGTTCGCCAGCCCCGACCCGGTGCGGTTCGAGGCCAAGGACGTGCTGATCGAGCCGGAGACGATCGACGAGACGGCGACGACCGGCGTGCGGCAGCACTTCGAGCGGCCCCCGGAGAGGATGGAGTGAGATGGCCGCGATCGATCCCGTGACCGACGGCGCGCCGCTGTCCTGGCGCATCCGTGAGCGGCCGGGCATGACGACCGTGGAGTTCGTCGGTGAGATCGACGAGAACGCCGACTTCGCGGACCTGCGGCGGCGGCTGCGGGGGCCGGTGGCGTTCATGCTGGGCGAGGTGCGCCGGATCAACAGCTGCGGGGTGCGCGAGTGGGTCAACTTCGTGCGCGACCTGCCGCACGTGACCGAGCTGTCGTTCTCGCACTGCTCGCCGGCGATCGTCACCCAGCTCAACATGATCTACAACTTCCGCGGGCGGGCCAAGATCCGCTCGTTCTACGCGCCGTACGTGTGCGACGCGTGCGGCCGCGAGGAGGAGCAGCTGATCGACGTGCCGTCGCAGGCGCCTGGGATCCGGCCCAACCTGCCCACGTTCGCCTGCCCCGACTGCCAGGCGGCGATGGAGTTCGACGACCTGCCCGAGCGGTACCTGTCGTTCCTCGCGGAGGCGTGAGAACCTTCCGTGGGGCCGCCGGCTCCTGACCGACCCGTCACGCCAACCCAGCCGTACCCGCTTGGCCAAGCTGTTCGATCAGATCACCTCGCTCCTCGATAGCACCGTCGACGCCGCGGTGGTGCTGGACGGCGAGCGCCGCGTGCGCCACTACAACCCGGCGTACCAGGCGTTGACCGGGCTGCGCGGCCGCGCGCTGGCCGAGCGGGTCGCCGCCGGCGCGCGGTGCTTCGAGCTGTTCAAGCTCGACATCTGCGCCGACGCCTGCGTCGGGTGCAAGGCCCGGGACAGCGGCCGGCGGATCCGGGTCGACGAGATCGCGGCGGTGCGCGGCGACGGCGAGGACCTGACGTGCATCGTCACCGCGGTGCCGCTGGAGCTGGCCGACGGCGAGCAGCTGATCATCGAGACCTATCGCGACGTCACCGCCGACGTGCGGATCCAGCGGCGGCTCAAGGTCGCCCTCGAGCACGAGCGGCGGGCCAAGGAGGACCTGGAGGAGAAGGTGCGCGAGCGCACCGCCGAGCTGCGCGCCGCCCAGGCCCAGCTGGTGCACCAGGAGAAGATGTCGTCGCTAGGCCGGCTGGTGGCTGGCATCGCCCACGAGCTGAACAACCCGATCAACTTCGTCTACGGCAACGTCGACTTCCTCGGCCAGTACATGGAGAGCCTGCTGCGGCTGGCGGCGCTGATCGACGGCGCGCCGCTGCCCGACGCCACCCGCGCCGCCTACGACGCGCTCAAGGCCGAGGTCGAGTACGAGTTCTTGGTGGGCGACTGGCAGAAGCTCCTGCGCTCGATCCGCGCCGGCGCCGAGCGCACCGCGGCGATCGTCGCCGACCTCAAGACCTTCGCGCGCACCGGTGGCACCGAGCTGGCCGAGGCCGACCTGGTGGCCGGCATCGACACCACGCTCAACCTGATCGCGCCGCTGCTCAAGAACCGGGTCGACGTCCGCCGCCGCGGCGGCACCCGCATCCCGCGCGTCGTGTGCAACGCGGGCCACCTCAACCAGGTGTTCATGAACATCCTCACCAACGCCGCGCAGGCGATCGTCGGGCCGGGCTGGATCGAGGTCGAGATCGCCACCGTGGACGATGGCGCCGCGGTGCGGGTGGTCGTGGCCGACTCTGGGCCCGGCATCGGCCCCGACCTGATGGCCAAGATCGGCGATCCGTTCTTCACCACCAAGGAGGTGGGCGAGGGCACCGGGCTGGGGCTGTGGATCACCGCCAACATCGTGCGCGCCCACGGCGGGACGCTGTCGTGGGGCAACCGCGTGGGCGCCGGCGCCGAGTTCGTGGTGACGGTCCCGGTCGCCGGCCCGGACAAGGACGGCGAAGCGGGGCGCACACCGTGACGCTGGCGCGACCCCGGGTGCTGGTCGTCGACGACGAGCGCTACAACCGCGAGCTGGTGCAGCGCACGCTGGCCCGCTACGCCGACGTCCTCGTGGCGTGCGATCTGGACGAGGCGCTGGCGGCCTGCGCCGCGGTCGCGGTCGACGTCTTGATCACCGATCAGCGCCTGGGCGCCGGCACCGGCACCGAGCTTGCGGCCCGGGTGCGCGCGGCGGCGCCGCAGACGCGGATCGTGCTGATCACCGGCTACGTCGAGGACGCCGAGGTGATCGCGGCCCAGGCCGCGGGCCTGGTCGACGACGTCATCGGCAAGCCGTTCGCGCCGATCGCGCTGCGCCAGCGCGTGCTGGGTCCGTAAGACGTCGGGACCTCGCGGCCGGATCTCCCACGTGGGAGCGTGGTTCGGCGACCTGGCCGTGACCGAGCTCCAACGGGATCGTGAACACAAGGAGCGTGCCGGCCAACTCCCACGTGGAAGGCCGGCGACGCCGGTCACGTCCCACCGGGGCGAGTGATCTCATCATGTCCCACGTGGAACCAGGTGGAACCAGGGGCCGCGTGGAAGCAGGCGCCCGGGGAACCGGCCGATCCGCGGGCACGGCATGTCCCACGTGGAAGCAGCGCCCGGGGAACTGGCGATCCGCGGCATGTCCCACGTGGACGTCGCCTTGGTGTCCCACATGGAAGCGGGCGGCGCCGGGCGCCGCGGAGATGTCCCACGTGGAAGCGGACGTGGAAGCGGGCGGCGCCGGGTGCTGCGGTGATGTCCCACGTGGAAGCAGGCGGCGCCGGGTGCCGCGGTGATGTCCCACGTGGAAGCGGGCGGCGCCGGGTGCCGCGGTGATGTCCCACGTGGAAGCGGGCCCGGAACGTCCCACATGGGCATGAGGGACTCGAGGCCGCGTCGGTCATCTCCCACGTGGGAGATGACCGTCTGGCTACTCCTCGTACTTGAGGCCGCGCACCAGCGAGACCAGCGGCGCCAGGCCGTCCCGCGCGGCCTGGCGCAGCGGATCGGAGTGGGCCACGACGGTCGAGAACGCCGGGCCCACGGTGTAGTAGGTCTCGACGAACAGCTCGCCCAGCACGCTGCGGCGCAGGACGCCGTCGCGGAACTGGCGCAGGTGGCTGACCTCGTTGGCGAGCAGCGTGCCGTAGGCGGCGGTGGCGACGAAGCAGGCGTCGACCTCGCCGACCGGGCGCTCGGGCGTGGTGAAGTGCGTGACCGCGAGCGGCCCGTAGTTGCGGCACTCGTCGTAGGCCCGCACCGCGACGTAGTACGTGGTCTCGGGCAGGAGGCCGGTGACGTCGAACAGCTGCACCTGGCCGGGGTCGTCGACGTCGATCGACGCCGTGATCGGCGACGACGTCGCGAAGTTGCTGTCGTCGATCGGCTCGATCGCGCGGTAGCGGACCTCGTAGCCGGCCACCGGGTTGGCGCCGCCGTCGTCGCCGGGCGCGACGAAGGACATCGTGACCGCGGTGGGCTGGGCGTCGGCGGCGGTGAGCTCGGTGGCTGCGCCGGGGGCGATCGAGTCGTCCTCGGGGCGAGCGGTGGCGCGCAGCCGGAACATCGCGGAGCCGTCGGTCCGGACCAGCAGGCGCCCGGCGCCCGAGCCCGGCACGTCGCTGGTGATCGAGAGGTCAGGGGTCCGCAGGGTGCCGTCCATGCCGTCCGGATCGCCGTAGCCGGCGTAGGTCATGGTCGACGCGGTCGCGGTGCTCGACCCGACGGTCACCGGCAGCCGGTACACCACCGATGGCTGGCCGCGGTAGGGCAGGCCGTACTGCGCCCACGGGATGCCCTCGGGCGAGGGCCGCGCGGTCGCCGAGTAGGTGGCGTTGTGATCGAACTCCTTGGCGACCTCGACCAGCAGCACGTACTCGCCGGCGGGCAGATCGCCGGGCATGGGCCAGCTGACCGTGAACGGCAGATCGGCGGCGGGCGTCGCCTGCGAGACGGTGTCGAACGGGTTGAGGTCGTCGAACGTGGCGACGCCGGGATCGTCGATGCCCTGCACCATCGCGATGTCCTCGCGCGGCGGGTAGCGCGACGGGACGGTGCTGTCGAGCGCGCCCTTGTCGGTGAAGATCGGCGAGCTGCAGGTGGCGGTGTCCCAGCCCGGCTCGTTGGGCGCCAGCGGCCGGCAGAAGAACGCCTCGGACGACGACTGGTTGAAGGGGTGCGAGAGGTTGGAGTCGTCGCGGTTGCGGAACTGCAGCGTCGGGAAGGTCATCCCGTGCTTGTGCGACCACACCGGGAACGTGGTGGTGCGCCGCCCGTACGGCCAGCGCGGCCCGCTGTTGAAGTCGTAGCGCCCGGGGCGGTTGCCGATGCCGCGCCGCCCGACCGCGTCGGTGATGAACAGCGTGTCGACGTAGTTGCCGCTGGCGTCCTCGAGCCAGGCCACGATCTGCAGCTTGTCCGAGGGTTGGAGGTCGACGTCGATCACCCGGCACTGCGGATCGGCGGCGGCGGCGGGGTTGGCGCCGACCGCGAGGGCGGCGAGGAACGCGGCGGAGACCAGGCGCATCGCCGGTGATTATTGCCGTCGGCGCGGGGCGGGGGAAGAGGCAATCGTCACGGCCGTGACCATGGACGTTTCGCCGCAGCAAGCGGGCGATCCGCCGTCGGGCCCGGCCCCGAGCGTGACCGAATCCACACCGTGGCGGCGTCGGCGGCGATGGCATACCGTCGCGTCGTGGCCGACCACGAGTACCTGGTCCTCGATCTCGAGACGGTGCCCGACACCGCGCGCTGGAGCCGCCCCGAGCTGCCCCACGGCACCGAGGCGCCGTTCCCGCCGACCTGGGCCCACCGGATCATCGTGGTCGGGTGCCTGTGGCTCGGGAAGGACTACCGGCTCAAGAAGCTCGGCGTGATCGGCGACGACCGCGCCGACGAGCAGCGCACGCTGGTCGAGCTGTCGCGGTTCGTCGGCCGGGCCAAGCCGGTGCTGGTCACCTACAACGGCCGGGCCTTCGATCTGCCGGTGATCGCGTTGCGCTCGCTGTGCCACGGCGTGCCGCTGGCCTGGTACTACCGCGAGCGCGGGGTGCGGTACCGCTACAGCGAGGAGGGCCACATCGACCTGTGCGACTGGCTGGCGGACCACGGCGCGACCCGCTCGGGGTCGCTCGACGCGGTGGCCCGGCTGTTCGGGCTGCCGGGCAAGATCGGCGTCGACGGCTCGCAGGTCGAGGGGCTCTACCGCGCCGGCCAGCTGGCCAAGATCCAGGACTACTGCCTGGCCGACGTGGTGCAGACCGCGTTCGTGCTGCTGCGGTTCCGGCTGCTGCAGGGCGTGCTGGCGCCGCCGGCGTACGTCGACGCGGCGACCGCGCTGCTCGAGGCGCTGGCCGCCGAGCCGCGGGTGGCGTCGGTGGTCGCGGCGATCGATCGCGCGCAGCTCCTGGCCTGCGCCGATCCGCGCAAGCTCAAGGACGACGCCGCCAAGCTCGCCGACGACGGCCAGCCCCGGGACGATGGCGGCGGGTGAGCCGCTGCCGCTGGCGTGGTTCCAGCGGCCGACGCCGGTGGTGGCGCGGGCGCTGATCGGCTGCGTGCTGGTGCACGGCGAGCGCGCCGGCCGGATCGTCGAGACCGAGGCCTACCTGGGCCCCGAGGATCGGGCGTCGCACGCGCGGTTCGGGCCGACGGCGCGCAACCGCGTGATGTTCGGCCCGGGCGGCGTGACCTACGTCTACCTGTGCTACGGGATCCACCAGATGTTCAACATCGTCAGCGATCGCGACGGCCAGGCCGGGGCCGTGCTGGTGCGCGCGATCGCGCCGGTGGCGGGGCTGCCCGACGATCCGGGGGTCGGCCGCGGCCCGGGCAAGGTGGCCCGCGCGCTCGGGCTGGGCCCGGCCCAGCACGGCCGCACCCTCGACGCCGACGCGCTGCACGTGCGCGCCGGGCGGGCGGCGGCGGCGATCGTCACGACGGCGCGGATCGGCGTCGACTACGCCGGGCCGTGGGCGCGGCGGCGGCTGCGGTTCGCGCTGGCCGGGCACCCGGCGGTGTCGAGGCCGCGGTGAAGGTGCGCTTCATGCCCGCCGACGTCACCGTCGAGGTGGCCGCCGGCACGACGCTGTTCGACGCCGGCGCCAAGGCGGCGGCCGGGATCGACACCGCGTGCGTCGGCAAGGGCACCTGCGGCCTGTGCCGGGTCAAGGTGATCGACGGCGACGCGCACCTGAGCGCCTACGCCGACGAGGAGGAGCGCCACCTTGGCAACCTGTACCGCATCACCCGGCTGCGGCTGGCGTGCCGGACCCAGGTGCTCGGCGACGTCACGGTCGAGATCAAGGCGCGCCGCCGTCGGGGATGACGCTGGCGGCGCGCAGCGGCGACAGGTCGATGTGGTACGCGCGGTAGACGTCGAGGTCGCCGGGCGCCAGCGTCGCCCAGTGGTTCTGCCAGGCGTCGGCGAAGTAGCGGCGCGCGTCGGCGAGGATCATGAAGTCGCGGACGGTGCCGGGGATGTTGGCCGGGTTGTCGGGCTTGAACTGGTGAGCGGCGCGGCGCTCGTAGTCGACCGGGATCGCCGCGGCGAGGTCGCCCAGGTCGCGCCAGCCCATCGCCGCCAGCTCGGCGAGCACGTCGTCCTCGGTGCCGTTCCACTCGGCGACGTAGGTGCCGGCGGCCAGCTCGTCGGCGAAGCGCCGGGCCATCAGCGCCTCGACGCCGGCCTTGGTGATCGCGCCGCGGGCGGCGGTCGGCGCCGGGGCGTGGGCGTCGGGGCGGTTGGCGATGGTGGGGGGCGCGGGCGGCGACGGCCGGCACGCCGCGAGCGCGACGACGACCAGCGCTGCGGCGGCCCTCACGGGAAGCGCACCTGGTAGTAGCGGGGGCCGTCGGCGGTGACGTCGACGTCGAGCTCGACGGTCCGGCCGGTGGGCGGGTTGACGATGCGCAGGTGGTGGCGGCCGATCGGCAGCGCCAGCGACTTGGCCGGCGCCTGGCCGATCTTCTTGCCGCCGAGGTAGACCTCGCCCCAGCCGTCGACCACCTGCAGCGCGATCGCGCCCATCGGCGCGGGCGCGGCCTTGAGCGTGCGGGCGAGCTTGGCCTCGCGGCCGGCGCTCAGCTCGACCGACGCGGTGGCGCTGACGAAGCCGGGCTTGGTCAGCCCGATCCGCGCGACGTGGGCCGGCAGATCGTCGAGCGTGAGCGGCGTGACCCCGACGTCGGCGCCGTCGACGGTGACCGCGGCGCCGGTCGGCTCGCTGGTGATCACCAGCCGGGCCCCGGCGACCACCATCGCGGCGCGGATGCGCAGCGTCTGGCCCGCGGCGACCTCGACCCGCTCGTCGAGGTACGGGCGGTAGCCGTCGAGCTGGAGCTCGAGCACCAGCGGCTGGCCGGCCGGGACCTCGAGCGTGACCGGGGTGGCGGCGATGGCCTGCGCGCCGATCGTGCCGCGCGCGCCCGGCGGCACGCTCTCGACCACCAGCGTGGCGGGCAGCGGCCGCGGCGGCGCCGCGTCGATCACCGCGACCGGCGCGGCGGGCGGCGGCGCGGCGGCCCGGCCGCGCGGCCACGCCACCACCGCGATCGCGGCGACCGCGGCGGCGCTGACGCCGCCGACGAGCCAGCCGCGGCGGCTGGGCGGCGGCGGCACCGCGACCGCCTGGGTC
This sequence comes from Myxococcales bacterium, assembly GCA_016707895.1. GTDB lineage: Bacteria > Myxococcota_A > Polyangia > Haliangiales > Haliangiaceae > UBA2376. Next base: position 55,863 of record JADJGV010000021.1, read on the forward strand.
AGGCTGGCGTCGGGGGTGGGCGCGGTCGGCATCGGCGGCGGCTCGCCCGGGCGCAGCCACTCGGCGCCGGCGATGGTGGTCTCGTCGAGCTCGAGCCGGGTCAGGCCGTCGGCGCCGACCGTGCTCTTGAGCACGGGCACCGACTCGTCGATCGCCTCGTGGGCGCCGCTCTCGCTGGGGCGGCGGTGGCGGTGGACCTTGGTGATCGCGGTCAGGCGATCGGCGGTGAGCACGTCGCCGGCGGCCAGCGCCGGCGGCGCGGTGGCGTCGGCGGTCTTGCGCTCGGCGTCGCCCCGGGCGGTGCGCCGCACCTGCGACGACTCCTGCGCCATGTTGGCGAGCTGGGCGCGGATGATCGCGTCGAGTCGCTTGCCGGTCGGGGTCGCGGTGTCGAGCGCGTCGGACACCACCTCGGCGACGTCGAGCGCGGTCGAGATGATGCTGGACTCGTAGGTCAGCTCGGTCAGCGCGCGCAGCATCACCGCCGGCCGCGCCGGGCGCTGATCGGGCAGGCGGGCCAGCGCGTGGTGGAGGATGTCGTCGAGCTTGGCCGGCAGGCCGGGCCGCACCTGCGACGCCTTGGGCAGCGGCATCTCGGCGATGTTGCGGATGATGTCCTCGGCCTCGTCGCCGGGGAACAGCTTCTCCTGGGTGAACAGCTCGTACATCACCGCGGCCGCCGAGAACATGTCGCTCTTGGTGTCGACCGGCTCGCCGCGGGCCTGCTCGGGCGACATGTAGCGCCACTTGCCCATCACCTTGCGGCGGCTGCCGCCACCCGGCCGCGGCGCCTGGGCCGCGACCGCGATGCCGAAGTCGGCGATCTTCACCTCGCCGGCCCGCGACAACAGGATGTTCGACGGCGACACGTCGCGGTGGACGACGCCGTGGGTGTGCGCGAAGTCGAGGCCGCGCGACAGCTCGATGGCGATCTGGAACGCGGCCGCGACCGGCATCTTCATGCCGCGATCGCGCAGCCGGCGCAGCAGCGCCGCCAGGTCGAGCCCGTCGACGTACTCCATCGCGATGAACAGCGATCCGGAGAAGCGGCCGAAGTCGAACACCTGGACGACGTTGGTGTGCGACAGCTTGACCGCGACCTTGGCCTCGGCGATGAAGCGCTCCTCGAACTCGGGATCGCGCGCCAGCTCGGGCAAGATGCGCTTGATCGCCAGCGTCTTCTCGAAGCCGTGGGCGCCGTAGGCCTTGGCCAGGAACACCTCGGCCATGCCGCCGACCGCGATCCGGTCGAGGACGTCGTAGCGTTCGAGGCTTTTTTCGGGGACGTCCGACATGGCGGCGATCCGGCGCGGCCCGGAGGATGCCCTATAGTATGGCCATGCGCGCCCCCCTGGCGCTCGCGTCCTGGGCTTTCGTCGCCGCCGCGACCACGGCCAAGGCGGACGAGCGTCCGGTGGTCGTGGTCGACGCCACCACCGACGGCAGCGGGGCCGCGGTGGTGGTGCGGCTCAACGCCGCCCTCGGCCCCGAGCCGACGCTGGGGCCGATCGCCCCGGGGCTGGTCGACGCCCTGGCCAACCCGACGCCCGTCGACGGCGCCGCGATCGCCTCGGCCAGCACCGCGCTGACCAACGCCCGCGACCGGCTGGTGCGGTTCGCGTACGGCGAGGCCGCGGCGATCGCCCGGGCCGCCGAGGACGCGCTGGCCGGCGAGGCCGGCGACAAGACCGCCCGCGAGCTGCTGGCGAACCTGGCCTTCGTCGAGGGGCTGGCGATCGCCGGCGACGCCGGGGACGCGGGCGCCGCGGCGCCGACCTGGACGCTGGTCCACCGGCTGTCGCCGGGGCGGACCCTCGACCCGGCGGTCTACCCGCCCGATCAGATCGCCGCGTTCGCCCGCGCGGTGACGCCGCCGCCCGGCTCGGGCGCGGTGATGATCGCCGCCCCCGGCGCCGACGAGATCCTCGTCGACGGCGCGCCGATCGGACGCGATCCGGCCGTGGCCCAGCTGTCGCCCGGACCGCACGTGGTGAGCGCCCGCGGCGCCGACATCATCCTGGTCGGGCGTCGGGTGGTCGCCACCGCCGGCCAGAGCGTCCGGGTCGACCTGAACCCGGTGCTGGCGGCGGCCTCGGTGCGGGCGGCGCGGGCCCGGGATCGCCTGCGGGCCGCGATCGACGACGGCCAGCGCTTCGCCGCGATCGCCGCGCTCCTGGCGGTGGGCAACGCCGACGACGCGATCGTCGTCGTGCCCGGCGAGGACGGCACGCCCGGCGCGGTCGCGACCCGGGTCTACACCCGGCGCGGCGGGCTGGGCCCGGCCCGGTCGTTCGACGGCGATCTCGGCGGCGTGCTGGCGCCGCTCCGCCCGCCGCCCAGGCCGCGCCTGCCGCCCGGCCCGCCGGCCGGCCCGCCGGTGCCGCCGCCGGGCCCCGAGGTGCCGTGGCACGAGCGGCGCTGGGCGCGGGTCGGCATGGGCGTGGCCGGCGCCGCGGTGGTGACCGCGGTGATCGCGGCGATCCTGACCCGGGCCAACGGCACCACCGCCCTCGACGGCTCGATCGGAGTGCAATGACCGCGCGCTCGATGCCGTGGCTGGCCGGCGCGCTGGTCGGCGCGCTGGTCGGCTGCAGCGAGCCCGACCAGTTCGGGCTGCGCCTGACCTGGACCGCCGGGCCGGCCCAGGCGTGCCCGGTCGGGCCGACCGGCGTCACGTCGTGCACGGCGATCCCGATGTCGTGCGGCGCCCGCGCGCGGCTGCGCATCGTCGACGCGGTCGACGACACCCGGGTGTACTTCACCGGCTGCTACGACGTGCCCGCCGGCGTCGACGTGTGCGGCCTGCGCGAGCTGCCGATCCCGGCCGGCGTCGAGATCCCCAACCAGATGGTCCGGATCCAGCTGCTGGTGTGGTCGACGGACGCGCTGGCCGAGGCCGACCTGCCCGACGGCGCCGACTGTCCGGTATCCGGACGCTTCGACGTGCTGGGCTACCCCCAGCCCAACAAGGATCTGCAGGATCTGGTGCCGGCGCTGGGCCGCGAGATCTACTTCCCGGTCGGGCAGCGCGAGCTGGCCACGCTCGAGATGGGCTGCGCCGACGTCGCGCAGCTCGACACCGCCGAGTGCCGGGCCCGGTCGCTGACCGTCGACGCCACCGTCGCGGTGCCGGGGTCGTGGCGGCTGCTGCGACCCGACGAGGCCGGCGACCTGCAGGTGTCGTTCGGCGCGACGGTCGAGCGCGGCGGCGACACGTTGCTGCTGGCCAGCCAGCTGACCCGACTCGAGCTGGTGGCCGGGCCCGATCCGCGCTGGCAGGCCGAGCTGCCGGGGCCGATCGAGGGCGTGCGCTGCCTGCAGGTGTTCGAGGTCGCGCCGGGGGCGATCCCGGTGGCGTCGTGCGCGACCGCGGTGACGACCGAGGCGGGCGTGCTGCCGGTGGCCGGGTTCTGGCCCGATCCGGTGTTGATCGCGCGGGTGGTGACGCTGGTGCAGGCGGCGACCGGCATCGAGGGCTTCCCGCCCAACGGCCTGGTGCTGGGCTTCGTGATCGATCGCAACAACCAGCCGGTGGTGGGGGCGACCGTCGCGCCGACCTTCGGCACCGTCCGCTACCCGGCGTTGACGCTCGACGGCTGGCAGGCCGACGGCACCAGCGCGTCGGGCATCTTCGTGTCGACCGACGCGCTGATCGGCAACCGCTGGCCGACCACCGCGCCCGGCCTGGTCGACGACGGCGCCGCCCGCGGCGGCGGCATCGCCAACCACGTCACGGTGGTCGTCGTGCACATGGATCCGACATGAGCGATCGCTGGTACCACGTCGCCCTCACCGACGGCCGCACCGTCACGCTGGCCGCGGCCGAGGGCGCGCACCCCGGCCTGGCGATCGCGAGCGCGGTCGCGCGGGTCGGGCGCGCGGGCCGGGTGTGGCCGATCGGCGCGGCGGTCGCGACCGCGGCGCCGCTCGGCGAGTCGGTGGGGCGCGGCGTCGTGGTCTTGCCCGACGCGCCGACCGGGCTGGCGCAGTTCGAGTACCCGGCCGGCGTGGTGGCCGCGCTGGGCGAGCGCGCGCGCGCCGCGATCGCGCCCGGCTACGCCCGCAGCGGCGACGGCGCCACCCACGTCGTCGAGGCGGTGGTCGCCGGCGAGGCGGCGCGCGACGTGTTCCTCGACGTGATCGAGCGCCTGCCCGCGACCGACAACGTCGAGGTCGACGTCGCCGCGCACGCCGATCCGGTCGGCGATCGCCAGGTGTGGCTGACCCCGCGGCTCAAGGACGCGCGCCGCGCGCTGCGCTTCCTCGACGACTTCGAGGAGGACTGCCTGACCAGCGGCCACGTCGACGTCGCGGTCTACGTGCGCGCGCCGCGCTCGACCTGGCGGCTGACCCAGCACAAGACGCTCTTGTGGCTGTCCGAGGACGACGCGCTGACCGGCCGGGTGGTCGGCTGGCTGGCGGCGCGCGACCTGGCGCCGATCGATCCGCTGGCGACGGTGGCCGCCGGCCCGCACCTGCACTACCGCAGCCCGCGGTCGAGCGCGCGGCCGCGGCTCCTGGCCCGGCTCAAGAGCGCGGGCCTCAAGCGCGTGGAGCTGGGGCCGCCCTCAGCCGGCGGTGGGCAGGCCGGCGGGGCCGGCGGCGGGGGCGACGGCGGCGGCGCGGATCGCGGCTAGCACACCGTCGAGCTCGGCGGCGGTGGTGAGCGGGTTCATCAGCGCGGTGCGCAGCCAGCGCGCGCCGGCCAGCTGGGTGTCGAGGAAGTAGTAGGTGCCGGCGTCGCGGCAGCGAGTGCGCACGGTCGCCTGCAGCGCGTCGAGGGCCGGGCCCGGCGGCGGGCCGCCGGCCGGGCGGTAGCGGAAGCAGACGATGTTGGCGGCCGGCGCCAGCGCCAGCTCGAAGTCGGCGGCGGCGTCGACGCGCGCGGCCAGCGCCTGGGCCAGCGCGAACGCGCGCTCGACGTAGTCGCGGAAGAAGCCGACGCCGTACGCGCGCAGGCTGGCGTAGACAATCGTGCCCATCATCCGCTTGGTGCACTCGAGCGTCCGCAGCCCGAGGTTCCACCACTGTCGCTCGCGCGCGAACAGGTACGACGCCTCCTGGGCGAACGCGCCGTAGGCGTGCTCCTCGTCCTTGTAGATCACCGCCGTGCACAGCGCCGGCATCGCCATCAGCTTGTGCGCGTCCCACACCACCGAGTCGGCGCGCTCGATGCCGGCCACCAGGTGGGCGTGGCGCGGCGACAGCGCGGCCGCGGCGCCGTGGGCGCCGTCGACGTGCAGCCACAGGCCGTGGGCCTCGCAGAAGTCGGCGATCGGCGGCAGCGGATCGTAGGCGCCGGTGGCGGTCGAGCCGGCCGAGGCCACCACCGCGATCGGGCGGCGGCCGATGACCCGCGCCTGGGCCAGCGCGCGGCCCAGATCGTCGGGCCGCAGCCGGTGCTGGTCGTCGACCGCGACCGCGATCGCGCCGCCGGCGCCCCAGCCGAGCATCCGCACCGCGCGATCGATCGAGTAGTGCGCGGTCGCGGCCACCAGCACCGCCAGCGGCGGCGCGGCGGCGCTGCCGTCGGTCCACACGTCGTGGCCGGCCCGGGCCTGGCGCGCGGCGAGCAGCGCGGTCAGGTTGCCGAGCGAGCCGCCCGAGGTGAGCAGGCCGCCGGCGGTGGCCGGCAGGCCGAGGGTCTTGGCCATCCAGGCGATCACCGCCAGCTCGTGGGGCGTCGCGGCGCCGCCCATCTCGTAGACCGCCATGCCGTTGTTGAGCAGCGCGGCCAGCGCGTCGATCAGCGCCGCGCCCGGCACCGGCGGCGGCACCTGGTGGCCGAGGTAGCGCGGGTGGTGCAGGCGGATCGACGTCGCCAGCGTGCGGTCGACGGTGGTCCGCAGATCGTCGGTCGGCTCGTCGGGGAAGTCGGTCGGCCACGCCGCGATGCCCTCGGCCGGCGGCAGCCACGGCAGCACCCGCGCGTCGTCGCCGCCGGTCGCCGCGGCGAGGTGATCGGCGAGCCGATCGATCAGGTGGTGGCCGTCGGCGCGGAAGCGCGCCGCGTCGTAGGCGGCGGTGAGGCGGGGGGACGGCGGCGGCAGCGGCGGCGCGGACATCGCGGCAGCGTACGGCCTGCGAACCGCGCCGTCGACCGCGCGCGCGCCGGCGCGGGTGGCGGTAGAGTGCGCCGGTGGATCTCGGCCTGGCTACCACCGCCGCGCTCACCGCGGTGGCCGCCGTGGCTGGCTGCGTCGACGCGATCGCCGGCGGCGGCGGCCTGTTGACGCTGCCGGCGCTCTTGACCGCCGGCGTGCCGGCGCCGCTGGCGCTCGGCACCAACAAGGGCCAGTCGGTGTTTGGCTCGGGCGCGGCGACCTTGCGCTTCGCGCGCGCCGGCAAGCTGACCTGGCGGCGCAGCCTGCCGTCGTTCGCCGCCGGGTTCGCCGGCTCGCTGGCCGGCGCCGCGGCGGTGTCGCAGCTCGACACCGCCGCGCTCAAGCCGCTGATCATCGTGCTCTTGTGCGTGGCCGCGGTGCTGGTGCTGGTGCCGCGCCCGACCACCGCGCGCACGCCGGCGCGGCCGCTGCTCACCGCCACCGCGATCGCGCTGGTGGTCGGCGGCTACGACGGCTTCTTCGGCCCCGGCACCGGCACGCTGCTGATCGTCGGCTACCTGTGGCTGCTCGGCGAGGCCGCCGACGCCGCCAGCGCCAACGCCAAGGTCGTCAACTTCGCGTCGAACCTGGCGGCGGTGGCGTGGTTCGGCGCCCACGGCGCGATCGTCTGGGCGGTGTCGTTGCCGATGGCGGCCGGGCAGTTCGTCGGCGCGCTGGTCGGCGCCCACGTGGTCTTGACCCGGGGCGGCGGCGTCGTGCGCCTGGCCGCGGTCGCGGTCGCGCTGGCGCTGGTGGCCAAGCTCAGCTGGGGCCTGATCGGCTGAGCGGCGGATCGCCCGCCGGCAGTTCGTCCGGCGCCCGGACGCTGCCGCCGAGCTGGACCTCGGCGATGCCCAGCTCCTCGTGCAGCGGCACCAGCACCTCGCCGACGAACCGCTTGAGCCAGGCCGCGTCGGCGGTCGTGGTCGCCTCGTCGTCGCCGCTGCCGCGCACCGGCAGCTCGATCCGGTAGGTGGCGTCGTCGATCGCCAGCACCCGCGCGCCGCCGGTGTGGCCGCGGATCCCGGCGGCCAGCGCGTCGACCGTCGGCGGCGTCGCGAAGGTGACGTCGATCATCGGCACGGTGGCGGCGAAGAAGCCGCGCACGCCGGCGATCGGGAACGGCTGCGCGGTGGTCCAGGCCAGCGCGGCCTGGGTGCGGCGCCGCCAGCGCGCGCGGCCCACCGCCTGCAACAGGTGGCCGGCGACGATCGTGCCGCCGCCGATCGCCACCGCCGCCAGCGGCAGCCAGCCCAGGCTCCACGCCAGCGCCACCGCCAGCGTGCCGACGTAGCCGAGCATCATCACGCAGCCGACCGGCGGCGCGTCGCCCAGCGCGACCCCGACCAGATCGTCGGTGTCGGTGCGGCGCTCGACCGCGTGGATCGCCTCGGCCGCCGGGTGGCGGTTGGCCAGCCGGGCCAGCGTCGGCGAGTGGCCGTGGCTGGCGGTGCGGAACGGATCGTCGCCGTCGGGCATCGCCGCGCGGTCAGTCCTCGGTCTGATCGCTGACGTCGAACGCGGGCGGGCCGTCGTCGCGGCCGGGGTTGGCCAGGCCGAGACGGTGCAGCATCTTGTGGATCGACATGCGGTCGATGCCGGCGGCGCGGGCCGCGGCCGAGATGTTGCCGTCGTGGTGGGCCAGCAGCTTCGAGATGTAGCGGCGCTCGAACTCGGCGACGACGTTGCCCTTGGCGGCCTTGAACGGCGTGGCGATGTCGACCGGCACGGTCATCGTGGCGTCGGGCGACGACGCGGTGGTCGACGGCGTGTGGTCGGTCTTGGGCGGCGGCTGCGGGATCGGCGCGCGCCGCAGCTGCGCGGCGTTCTCGGGCGGCTCGGCCAGCAGCACCGCGCGCTCGATGACGTTGCGCAGCTCGCGCACGTTGCCGGGCCAGTCGTGCTTCATCATCAGGTCGATGGTCTCGGCCGCGATGTACGCGCCCTCGCCGCCGGGCGTCGTGGCCAGGATGCCCTCGATGAGCAGCGGGATGTCCTCCTTGCGCTCGCGCAGCGGCGGCACGACGATCCGCGCCACCGCCAGCCGGTAGAACAGATCCTCGCGGAAGCGGCCGCGGTTGACCTCGACGCCGAGGTCGCGGTTGGTGGCGGCGACGATGCGGATGTCGACGTGGAACGTCTTCTGGCCGCCGACCCGCCGCACCTCCTTGGCCTCGAGCACGCGCAGGAGCTTGGGCTGCATCGCCAGCGGCAGCTCGCCCAGCTCGTCGAGGAACACCGTGCCGCCGTGGGCCCGCTCGAACGCGCCGGCGTAGCTGGCGGTGGCGCCGGTGAACGCGCCGCGCTCGTGGCCGAACAGCTCGCTCTCGATCAACGTCGGGGGGATCGAGCCGCAGTCGACCACCACGAACGGGCCCTTGGACCGCGGCGACAGGTCGTGGACGCACTCGGCGGCCAGCTCCTTGCCGGTGCCGGTCTCGCCGGTGATCAGCACGGTGGTGTCGCTGGCGGCGAGCTTCTCGAGCCGCGCGAACAGCTCGCGCATCTTGACCGAGCGGCCGAGCATGCCGCCCAGGCGATCGCGCTCGGAGATCTCCAGCTCGACCGACTCGCCGAGCGGCTCGAACTTCATCCGCGTCGAGCCGACCGCGATCTGCGCGCCGGGCTGGACGTAGACGTCGTTGATGCGGATGCCGCCGACGAACGTGCCGTTGGTCGAGTCGAGATCGCGCAGCCGGTAGCCGCGATCGTCGAGCCGGATCTCGCAGTGCAGGCCCGACACCTTGGCGTCGGACAGCTGCACGTCGTTGCCGCGCCGGGCGCCGATGCGGATGACCGGCGCCTCGAGGTCGCGCACGAGCCCGGCGTCGGGGCCGGCGGTGATCTCGATCCGACAGCGGCGCAGGCGCAGGCCGGTGGCGCGGCCACCGACATAGGTGACCCAAGTTCCTGAGCGCAGGTCGTCGACCGGCATGGGCGCGGTAACTTACCGCAGGTCGGGGGCGACAGGGGCGCGGTGGCAGGGGGCTGCGCGACCCGCGTGGCGGCGTTACCCTGAGCCCATGTCCACCCGGTCCTGGCTTCGCCTCATCCCGGTCGCGTGCGTCCTGGCCCTGGTGGCCTGCGGCAAGGACCCGCTGGCGGTCTCGCTGAAGATCGGGCCGGCGTCGGTGGCGATCACCAACCCGGCCGGCGACACCCACACCCTGGCGATGGCCGCCGACGGCGCGGTCACCCTCGACAACAATCCGCTGTTCAAGGTCAGCAAGGCCGGGCGGATCACGGTCTACGCGAAGCTCAACTTCCGGCTGCTCAAGGACGACAGCGTGCTGGTCAACGGCCAGGCGACCAACGTCGGCATCCGCGGCAACGGCATGTTCGTGATGGACGGCGCCGACCAGCTGTCGTTCACCAGCAAGGGGGAGATCTCGGGTCTGTTGATGCGCGACATCGACCACCCGGTGGTCAAGGCCGGCGCGACCCTGACCTACACCGGCAGTCCGGATGTGCGGCGGGCGATGATGTTCGCGCTGTCGGTGGTGCTGACCCGCGGCGAGCAGATGCCGGCGCCGCCGACCCCGGCCCCGGCGCCGTAATCGCCGATCGCGCCAGCGGTCGAGCCGCCGGCCCGGGCATCGATGCGATACTGCGGCCATGGCAGGCGCGCCGCCGGATGGCTTCGCGAGCGGGGGGCCGACCGCGGTCGCCGCGACGCCTCGCGAGCGCGCCGCCGACGACGACGGCGACTTCGGCCACATCGACACCGCGCCGGTGGTAGCGCCGGCGGTCGGCGTGACGATCGGGCGCTACCGCCTGGAGGCGCTCCTGGGCGAGGGCGCGATGGGGCAGGTGTGGCGGGCCCGCGACCCGCAGCTCGACCGCGCCGTCGCGATCAAGGTCGTGCACCCGACGATCGCGGCCAACCCCGAGAGCAGCGCGCGGCTGCTGCGCGAGGCGCGGGCCATGGCCAAGCTGTCGCACGGCAACGTCGTGACGGTCCACGACGCCGGGGACGATCAGGGGCGGCTGTTCGTGGCGATGGACCTGGTCGACGGCGTGGCGCTGGGGGCCCGGCTGCGCGCGCGCCCGGCCGGCGCGGCCCGCGACTGGCGCGGCATCCTGGCGGTGTTCCGCGACGCCGGGCGTGGGCTGATCGCGGCCCACGCCGCCGGCGTGCTGCACCGCGACTTCAAGCCCGACAACGTGCTCGTCGACAGCGCCGGCCGCGCCCGGGTCGCGGACTTCGGCCTGGCGGTGTTCGGCGGGCGGCCCGAGCCGAGCCGGCGCCCGGAGCGCGCGACCGCCAGGCAGGACGCGATCGCGAGCGACCTGACCGCCGCCGGCTCGGTGCTGGGCACGCCGGCGTACATGAGCCCCGAGCAGCTGCGCGGCGAGGTGATCGACGCGCGCGCCGATCAGTTCTCGTTCTGCGCGTCGCTGTTCGAGGCGCTGTACGGCGAGCCGGCGTTCCTGCGCGACGAGCCCATGACGATCGCCGCGCTGGTCACGGCGATCGAGGACGGCGCGGTGCGGCCCGCGCCCGCCGACGATCCGGTGCCGCGCTGGGTGCGCGCGGCGGTGGTGCGCGGCCTGGCCGCCGATCCCGCGGCGCGCTGGCCCGACATGGGCGCGCTGGTGGCGGCGCTGATCCCGCCGCGGCGGGTGCCGCCGGTGATGATCGGGCTGTCGCTGGGCGCGGTCGCGGTGGCCGCGCTGGCGGTGGTCGTCGTGCTGCGCGCCGATCGCAGCGCGCGCCACGCGCCGCCGGCGCCGCTCGAGGCGACCCGCCGGTTCGAGGTGTCGCTGGCCAGCCGGCTGGCGATCTCGCCCGACGGGCGGCGGGTGGCGCTGGCCACGCCGGACCGGATCGACGTCCGCGACCTCGACAGCGGGCAGACCTGGTCGCGGTTCGCGGCCGGCCACCCGATCCACCGCGTCGAGTTCGTCGACGGCGACCGCCTGCGGTTCGGCCAGACGTTGCCGTTCGCGGTCGTCGAGTGGACGCCGGCGACCGACGCGACCCGCGCGCTGTGGCAGCGCGCCGACTGGGAGCGCTGGCTCGGCCAACTCGACGGGCAGGACGTGGTGGCGCGCCAGCGCCCGGGCGGCTGGACCCTGGGGCTGGCAGCGCCCGGCGCCGGCGAGGTCCGGGAGCTGGCGCAGCTCGAGGGTCAGGTGCCCGTGGCCGTGGGCTCGCCCGACGGCCATCGCCTGGCGCTGCTGCTCGAGCGCCGCTACGACGGCCAGCTGGCGCTGCTCGGCCCGGGCGGCATCGAGGCGCGCTCGGCGTGGATTCCGGCGTTGACCGCGGTGCACTGGCTCGACGACCGGACGCTGATCTACGCCACCGGTACCGTCGACCTGCCGACGCTGTGGGCGGCGCCGCTGGTCGACGGCGCGCTAGGCCCGCCGCGGCGGCTGTACCTGCGCCCGCGCGGCTGGTTCGGGCAGCTCGCGGTCGCCGCCGATCGCGTGCTGTTCATCGATTCAGGCGCCACGTTCCGGTGCCGGGTGATCGACCGCCGCGCCGCCGGCGCCAGCGCGCGCGAGCTCGACCCGGCGGCGGTCGGGGCGACGCTGGCCTGGCTCGACGAGGCCACCTTCGTCACCTGGAACCGCGCGTCGGGGCTGCTCGAGCGCCACCAGCTCGCAGGTCCGGTGGGGGCGACGGCGGCGCGGCTCGACGGCGAGGTGGTCAACGCCACCCGCGCCGACGACGTCGTCATCGCGGCGCTGCGCCGCGACACCGGGCGCGAGCTGGTCGCGGTGTCGCTCACCGACGGGCGCGAGCTGTGGCGCCGGCCGCCTGGCTTCGGGCGCGGCGTTCGCTGCGCCGACGACGCCGCCGCGCCGTGCGCGGTGATCCACGACGGCGAGGGCGACGACCAGTCGCTGGCGTGGATCGATCCGCGCACCGGCGAGGTCGGCGCGACGTTCGGCGCGCGCGGCCGGGTCGACGACGTCGCGGTGACCCGCGGCGGCGCCGAGGTGCTGATCGCCGACGGCACGCGGCAGATCAAGCGCGTCGAGCTGGCCAGCGGCGCGGTGACGCCGATCGAGGTCGGGGTCGCGCCGCGGGCGTTGGCGGCGGATCCGCGGGGCGGCGTGCTGGTCACCGGCACCCGGGTCGTCACCCAGTACGTGCTGGTGCGGGTCGACGGGGCGACCACCGAGGAGCTCATGCAGTCGCGCGACGATCTGCTGTTCCTGCCGCGGCCGTCGCCGGGCGGCGGGGCGATCAGCGTGATGGGCCGGCTGTTCCTGCCGGCGCTGTACGAGCTGCCGCGGCGCGCGCTGCGATAGGCCGCGCGCCCGGCCGGTTGCGAACCGCGGTCGACGGATCGGGGGCCCGGCCCCGGGGCCGCGGTGACCGGCGGCGCGCTGGCGCGCAGGCTTGCGGGGCCGCGGCGGTGGCACGGCGCGTGCTCTTGGTGGATGGCGACCGCGCAACCCACCCCAACGTCCCCAGGAGCCACCATGTCCACCGCCTTCGCCACCATCGACACCACCGCGCTCACCACCGTCACCGGCGGCGTCGGCGCCGACGTCAACGCCAACGCCAACATCAACGTCACCGCCGATCTCAACAAGCCGATCGGCGCGCTGGATCAGATCGGCAGCGGCGCCGGCCGGCTGATCGGCTGCGCGACCGGCGCGTCGAGCATGCGCGAGTTCGGCAACTGCATGCTGACCGGCCAGCTGGGCAACGTGCCGGCCGCCCCGGGCGCCGCGCCTGGCGGCCAGTAGCGCCGCCGCGGGCCGCGGGCCGCGGCTTGTCCGGCTCCGCGGCTCATGCGACCGTCGGCGACGATGAGCCGCCCGTTCGCGCTGCCTGGCACCCGGCCCCGCTTCGCTCCCGACCGGCCCATCGACGTCGAGCACTACCGGCTGGCGGTCGCGCTCGATCCCGCGGCGCGCAGCGTCGCTGGCACCGCGACGCTCACCGTCGCGGTGGTCGCGCCGTCGGTCGCCGAGCTGGCGATCGACGCGGTCGAGCTGGAGATCGACGCGGTGCGCGTCGACGGCAAGCCGGCGCGGTTCCGCCACGACGGCAAGGTCCTGCGGATCGCCGCCAGCGCCACGGTCGGCGCGCGCCTCGCGGTCGCGATCGCCTACCGCGGCCAGCCGCGCCGCGGCCTGTACTTCACCGCGCCCGACGCCGGCTACCCCGACAAGCCGGCGATGGCGTGGACCCAGGGCCAGGACGACGACTCGCGCCACTGGTTCCCGTGCATCGACTCGCCGCACGACAAGGCCACCAGCGAGGTCATCGCGACGGTGCCGGCGGCGTGGACCGCGCTGTCCAACGGCGTGCTGGTCGACGAGCAGGCCCGCGGCGCGACCCGCACGCTGCACTGGCGGCTCGACGTCCCGCACGCCTGCTACCTGGTGACGCTGGTCGCCGGCGACCTGGCGACGATCGAGGCGCGGTGGCGCGACGTGCCGGTCACCTACCACGTCGTGCGCGGCCGCGAGGCCGAGGCCGCGCGCACGCTGGCGCGCACGCCGGCGATGCTCGAGCTGTTCTCGCAGACGTTCGGCGTCGACTACCCGTACCCGCGCTACGCGCAGGTGTTCGCCGCCGACTTCATCTTCGGCGGCATGGAGAACACCAGCGCGACGACGCTGACCGACGTGATCCTGATCGACGAGCGGGCCGCGCTCGACTACGACATCGACGCGCTGGTCGCGCACGAGCTGGCCCACCAGTGGTTCGGCGACCTGGTCACCTGCCGCGAGTGGGGCGAGGGCTGGCTGCACGAGGGCTTCGCCACCTACGCCGAGTACGTCTGGCGCGAGCACCACGCCGGCCGCGACGCCGCCGACCTCGAGCTCGACGAGTGGCTCGAGATGTACTTCGCCGAGGACGGCAACCGCTACCGGCGGCCGATCGCGACCCGGGTGTACGACGAGCCGATCGACATCTTCGATCACCACCTCTACGAGAAGGGCGCCCGGGTGCTGCACATGCTGCGGCGCGAGCTGGGCGACCCGGCCTTCTGGGCCAGCCTGCGCCACTACCTGGTCAAGCACCGCCACGGCGCGGTCGAGACCCGCGACCTCGCGCGCGCGATCGCCGAGGCCACCGGCCGCTCGCTCGACTGGTTCTTCCACCAATGGATCACCGACGGCGCCGGTCACCCCGAGCTCAAGGTGGCGGCCAGCTGGGATCGCGACGCCGGGCTGTGCGAGGTGCGGGTCGAGCAGGTGCAGGCGGTCGAGGGCGCGACGCCGCTGTTCCGCCTGCCGATCACCGTCGAGCTGATGGTCGACGGCCACCGCCACGCCCACGCGGTGGTGCTCGACGAGCGGCGCGGCGCGTGGTTCTTCCCGGCCGCCGAGGAGCCGACCCAGTGCGTGGTCGATCCCGGCCGGACGCTGCTGGCCGCGGTCGACACCGACAAGCCGCTGCCGTGGTGGATCGCCGAGCTGCACGGCGCGGCGCTGGCCATCGATCGCGGCTACGCGGCGCGGGCGCTGGGCCGGATCGCCGGGCCCCAGGCGCGGGCGGCGCTGACCAAGGCGCTGACCGACGACGGGTTCTGGGCGGTGCGGGGCGCGGCGGCCGCGGCGCTGGCGACGATCGGCGGCGAGGCGGCGCGCGACGCGCTGGTGCGCGCGACGATCACCGAGGCCAACCCGCGGGCCCGCCGCGCGATCGTCCGCGCGCTGGGCGAGTTCCGTCACGACCTCAAGGCCGCCGCGGTGGTGGCCGACGTCGTCGAGCGCGGCGACGCCAGCTACTTCGTCGAGGCCGAGGCGTGCCTGGCGCTGGGCAAGCTGCGCGCGGCGCAGGCGCCGTCGCTGTTGCGCCAGGCCGCGGCCCGGCTGTCGTTCACCGACGTGATCCGCCAGCACGCGTACCGCGGCCTGGCCGAGGCGCGCGACGACGCCGCGGTCGACGTGCTGATCGCCGGCGCCCGCTGGGGCACGCCGTCGGGCGGCCGCCGCGCCGCGCTGGCGGCGCTGGCCAGCCTGTGCCGCGGCCGCCGCGATCGCGACGCGGTGCGGGCCCGCGAGTTCGTCGAGGAGCTGCTGGCCGATCGCGACTTCCGCGTGCAGGCGGCGGCGCTCGAGGCGCTGGCGGCGTGGGGCGATCGCGCCGCGGTGCCGGCGATCGACAAGCTCCTGGCCCGCGAGCTGGATGGCCGGCTACGTCGCCGCGGCAAGGAGATCGTGCGCGACCTCGGCGCCGCCGCGGCCACCAGCGACGAGCTCGGCCGCCTGAAGGACGAGCTGGCGGGGCTGCGCGCGACGACGACCGCGCTGCGCGATCGGCTCGAGAAGCTCGAGGCGCGCCCGGCCCCGGCGCGGCGCGCGCGACCGGTGGCGCGCAAGCGGGCGGCCCGCCCGGCCCGCCCGCGACGTCGTTGAACCTCGGCCGCGACCGTGTGATAGCGTCGAGCGATGATGCGCTCGTCGTGGCCTGCGCTGGCCGTCGTCATCGCCGCCTGCTCGTTCAACCCGCAGGGGGCGATCGACGGCGGCGCCGGCGATCCCGACGCCGCGGCCGGCGACCCCGACGCCGCGTCGCCGATCGACGCGCCGCTGGCGATCGACGCCCCGGCGACCATCGACGGGCCGCCGTGCACGCCGAGCTGCAACGGCGACCTGCTGATGACCTGCGGCGGCGGCGCGCCCGAGACCTGCCCGGCGGGCTGCGGCACCACCGGCGGCGCGCACTGCCTGGTGTTCCAGCCGTCCAACGGCGTGCCGACCACCGCCGCGATCGCGTCCACCGTCGACCTCGCGATCGCCAGCGGCCGGCTGGTCGTGTTCAACACCGACGACGGCAGCATCACGAGCTACGACCACGCCAACGCCGATCCGATGGTCATCCGCGGCGCCGGCACCGGCGTGGTCGCGCAGATCGACTTCACGCCGCGCAGCCAGACCGGCGCGCCCGAGCTCGGCGTGTGGTCGCTGCGCACGCTGACCTTGCCCGACGCCAACGCCTGGGTCGGCTTCCGCGGCGCGCGGGTCGCGGCGGTGATCGCCGCCGGACCCATCACGGTCCGCGGCTGGATCGACGTCAGCGGCGGCCAGGATCTCGCCGGCGCGACGTGCACGTCGTGCCCCGGCGCCGGCGGCGGGCCGGGCGGGACGCTCGCCGCCGCGGCCAGCGGGTGCGCGCCCGGCGGCGCCGGCAACTACTCGGGGACCGCGTGGGAGACCGGCGGCGCGGGCGGCGGCATGGCGACGGCGGGCGGCAGCGGCGGCGCCTCGGGGATCCTCGGCGGGGCGCCGGCGTCGATCGCCACCTGCAGCGGCGCCGCGCTGGTGCCGCTGGCCGGCGGCGGCGGGGGCGGGCGCGGCGCCACCAGCGGTGGCAGCGGCGGGGCCAACGGCGGCGGCGGCGGCGGCGGCCTGCAGCTCACGTCGCTGGCCGCGATCGTCGTCGACGGCGCCGACGCCGAGGTGTTCTCGGGTGGGGTCGGGGGCGACGGCATCGCGGCGGCCTGGGGCGGCGGTGGCGGTGGCGCCGGCGGCGCGCTGTTGCTGGAGGCGCCCAGCGTGACGCTCGCCAACGGGGCCGCGGTGACCGCCAACGGCGGCGGCGGCGGCGCCGGGCACCTGGCCAACGACGGCGAGTTCGGCCGCAGCGACACCCAGCGCGCGGCGGGCGGCGTCGGCGACGGCATCAACAACGACAACGGGCGCGGCGGGGCCGGCGGCGTCACCGCCGTGACCGCCGACGTCGTCGGCCTGCCGTCCAACGGCCGCGGCGGGGGCGACGGCACCGGCGGCGGCGGCGGCGCCGCCGGCCGCGTGCGCCTCAACACCCGGGAGGGCCGCACGCCGATGACGACCGGCGCGGTGCTGAGCCCGGCGGCGTCGATCGGCACGCGCGTCGCGCAGTGAAGCCGAGCTGCGAAATGATCGTGCGTACCGGTCTTGACACCACGCTTGGGCTCGTCTAGAAACCTCCAACCTCGCGGAGACGCGGGCGGATAGCTCAGCGGAAGAGCATTGCCCTTACAAGGCAGTGGTCGCAGGTTCGAACCCTGCTCCGCCTACGAGCCCTGACAACTAGCTGAGATTTCTGGAGCGGTAGTTAAGTCGGTTATAACGCCGGCCTGTCACGCCGGAGGCCGCGGGTTCGAGTCCCGTCCGCTCCGCCACGAGCCATCACCCACGTGATGGCTCTTGGTCTTTTCGGGCCCACCACATCCCGCCATGACCGATCCGCGTCGCGCGCACTTCGATCCGCGCCAGCTCGCCGCCGAGCTGCGCGACGGGAGCGAGGTCGCGGACCACGCGTTCGATCGGCTGTACCCGGTGCCGCTGCGCACGATGTCGCGGGTGCACTGGACGCCGCTGGCGGTCGCGCGCCGCGTGGTCGAGCTGCTGGCGCCGGTCGCCGGCGAGCGCATGCTCGACGTCGGCGCCGGGGTCGGCAAGGTGTGCCTGGTCGGCGCGCTGCGCTCGCCCGCGGCGTGGAGCGGCCTCGAGCTGCGGCCGGCGCTGATCCGCGCGGCCGAGCAGGCGGCCCGGGCGCTGGGCGTCGCCGATCGCACGAGCTTCTTCCAGACCGACATGGCGACCTTCGACTGGGGCGGCTACGACGGCGTCTACCTGTACAACCCGTTCGGCGAGTACCTGATGCCGGCCGCCGCGACGTCCTTGCGCGAGGTCGGCCCGCTGGCCGGCGAGTACTCCCACGCGGCGCGGGTCGCGCAGCACCGCCGCCTGGTCACCGCCACCGAGGAGAAGGCCTGGAGCCTGCGGCCCGGCGCCCGGGTCGTGACCTTCCACGGCTTCGGCGGGGCCTGGCCGCCGTGCCTCGAGCTGGTGCAGCGCGAGAAGATCAGCACCGACGTGCTCGAGGTGTGGGTGCGGGTCGACGCGGCGCCCCGGCCGCCCCGCGACCCCGGCGTCGACCCCCTGGCGGAGCCGCTGCGGGGCGCCTGATTTCCAGGAGGTGCGTCGCCGCACCTCCCTCCCGCCGTACCGACGCGGTCCATGGGCGACCACCGGCACTCGAGTGCCCCACCCTCCACCTGGTCCCCGCCGAGCCTCCCACCAGGACCCACCAGGACGCGAGACTCCCGGCACCTCGACCGAGCGACCTGCAAGGCGCGATTTCACGCAACCGGGCTCCCGACCGGCCGATAGCCGTCGGCAAAGGAGCCCCGCATGATCGCGTTCCCTGCCGACGACACTCCCCACGACCCCTGGACCGGCGAGCACCTCCGCTGGCACATCGCGCGCGGCGCGGCGCAGCTGGTCCGCGAGCGGCGCGCCCTGACGCCGCCCACCGAGGCCGAGGTGTGCGACGCCCTCGACGTCCACATCGAGCTCGGCCTGCGCGCCGGGCCGCGCGATCCCGAGGCGCTGGCCGCCGGGCTGGTGCTGCTCGAGGCGGTCGACGCGGTCCGGGTCGCGCGCGGCCACGTCGCGACGCCCGCGGTCGACGTGGCGTCGCCCGCCGCACAGGTCGCCGCCGGCGTGGTGCGCGAGGTGATCGCCGAGATCGTGCGCCGCCCATCGCTGACCTGGGCCCACGATCTGCGGGCCCAGGTGTGCGCGCGGGTCGCCGCCGGCGCGCTGCTGGCCGCCGTGGCCGACCGCGGGCCCGCCGTGCCGCGGCCGCGCGGCTTCATCGCCCGCGCCCAGGAGCACCTGCAGCGCCGCCGCCCCGCCGCCGAGCTGCCCCGCCTCGCGCTCGCCCTGCGCGACGCCGAGGCCCAGGCCATCGTCGATCTGATCGTCGCCGCGGTCGGCGGGCCCGACGTCGAGCCCGCGCTCCGTCAGCTGGCCGCGCTCGCGCGCACCCGCGCCAGCCTCGGCCTCGACCGCGCCGCGTTGCTGCTGGCGGTGCGGCAGCGCGTGCCGATCAGCTGAAGGCGCTCAGCCGCGCTCGCGGGCGCACAGGATCAGCGTGACGTCGTCGTCGGCGGGGACGCCGTCGGCGAAGCGGGTGACCTCGGCGAGCAGGCTGTCGCGCAGCGCGGCGAGGGCGTCGACGCCGCCGGCGAAGCGGGCGCCGGTGAGGGCCTGCTGCAGGCGGCGGTGGCCGAAGGCGCGGCCGGCGGGATCGCGGCGATCGGTGAGGCCGTCGGTGAACAGCACGACCAGCTCGCCGGGCGCGAGGCGGTGGGCGCCCTCGGTGATCTCGGAGGCGTAGACGTCGCTGTCGTCGTCGAGGTTCTGGGCCTGGGCCGGCACCAGCGCGGTGACCTTGGTGATCGCGCCGTCGGCGTCGGTGGCGCAGCGCAGCGGCAGCATGTGCGAGGCGTTGGCGAAGCTGATCGTGCCGCCGGGATCGAACAGCGCGGCGAAGCAGGTCATCGCGGCGCGATCGGCGCCGGGCACGCGGATCGCGGCGTTGATGGCGTCGAGCAGCGCCCGCGGGGTCATGCGCTCCTCGCCGACCAAGGACAGCGCCTCGACGGCGCCGTGGGCGGCGCAGCCGATCATCGCCGAGTAGACGCCGTGGCCGGTGGCGTCGCCGACCGCGACCAGCAGGCGCTCGCCCGACAGCTTGCGGTAGGTCCACCAGTCGCCGCCGGTCTCGGCGGCGGGCGTCGACGCGCCGGCGAAGCGCATCTGGCCGTGCTTGCCGACGCTGGCCAGCGGCAAGATCGATCGGTACATCTTGCGCGCGCGGTCGAGGTCGCGCTCGGTGGCGACGATGTGCGCGCGGGCCCGGGTCATCTCGTCGAGGCGGGCCGCGACCCGGCCCAGCGACTCGAACGCGGCGGCGGCGGTGGCGGGCACCTCGGCGGGCGGCGTCGCGGGCAGCGTCGCGCCGCGGGCGACCTCCTCGGTCAGCCCGGCCAGCCACGCCAGCGCCTCGTCGGCGGGCGAGTCGGGCGGGCGGCCCGGGCGCGTCGGGCGCGCGGCGCGGCGCGGGTCGGCGGCGGGCGGTGGGGTCGAGGCGTGCGCGGCGCGGGTCGGCGGCGGCGTGCTGGGATGCGGCGCGCGCGGGGGCGGCGTGCTGGGATGCGGCGCGCGCGCGGGCGGCGGCGTGGACGTCGCGGCGGGGCGCGGTGTCGGGCCGGCGATGACCGGCGCCGGGGCGGGCGCGGGCGCGGGCGGGGTGGCCTGGACGGCGCGCGCGCGGCGCTGCTGCCGCATCGCCCACACGACCGCGGCGATGGCGACCGCGATCGCCACGCCGGTGATCAGCCAGCTCATCCGGCGATGTTCACCCAACTGGCGCGCGCCGCCCAGCGATCGCAGGTCACGATTCCCTCATCTCGCGGCGAACCGGCCTCGGGAGTCGCGTGGGGCGCGGCGGGCGGTCGGGCTCAGCGCGGCTTGCGGTGGACGATGCTGGCGGCGACACGGTCGCCGTTGGTGCGGCGGTCGGGCACGTCGCGCAGGTGGTCGGCGGCCTCGAGCTGGGCGGCCGCGAACGCGCGCTCGTCGGCGCCCGGGCTGGCCCAGCCCGACGCGCCGCCGCGGTGGAAGTAGAGCGCGCCGGCGACGCCGAATCGATCGAAGCCCTCGGCCAGCCGGCGGACGCACTCGCCGAGGCTGGCCCGGCGGTTGAGGTACCGCTTCTCGTCGCGGTTCGCGAAGTCCTGGAACCGGTCGCAGTCGGTGCGGCACGAGCGCCGGATGAAGTCGATGTTCAGGTTGAACACGCAGACGTTCTGCGAGCCGTCGGTGTTGCCGTCCTTGGTGGCGTCGTACGGCAGCTGGCCGGCCGCGTCGATGGTGAAGCCGTGGGACTCTTGCATCGCCATCGCCACGGCGAGATCGGCCCGGCAGGTGGCCTCGGCGCGACGCACGGCGGCCGCGGCGGCGGGCATGCCGTCGGCGCCGGCGGCGGTGACGGCGTACATCGCCTGCCAGATCTCGCGCTTGACCTCGGCGCGCTGGCCGTCGTCGGTGAAGACCGCGCAGCCGGCCCCGCCGATGGCACAGGCGCCGTCGACGTAGGCGCAGCCAGCCCCGCTCGACGGCGGTGTCCCGGCGTCGACCCGGCACGAGCGGGCCGGCTCCCAGCCCCAGCCGTCGCCGTCGGGGTCGGTCGCGCTCGGCGAGCAGGCCGGCGCGCCGTCGCCTCCGGGGACCTCGACGCCCGCGACCACGCACGAGTGGGCCGGCTCCCAACCCCAGCCGTCGCCGTCGGGATCGGCGGCAGCGCCGCTGCAGGCCGGGAAGGCGACCGCGGTCGCGGGTGGCGACGCGTCGTCGAGATCGCCGACCACGCACGCGGTCAGCGCGAGGAGCGCGGCGCCGCGAACGATGGTGCGTGAGGGGCGCGGATGGCTGCGTCGGTGAGGCACGCGGCGCGACTCTGCATCGTTGGTGCCACGCGCCGCGCCCGCGCAAGTGCGCCGTCGCTCACGCGTGGTGCGCGCGGCGCCTGGAGACTGGAGTCCAGCGAGTGCGGACCGCGCGCGTCACAGCTCGGCGTGGAAGCCGAGCCCGAGGATGTGCAGCGTCGGGTCGGTGGTGCGGGCCTGCGGCAGCTCGGCGCGGTAGTACAGCTCGACGTCGTAGCGGCCGAGCTCGCGCTGGACGCCGACGGTCAGCCAGATCTTGTCGAGGTGGATGGCGTCGCCGTTGTCGAGGTCGTGGTGCAGCTCGAGCTCGCCGGACGGCGTCCACGGCGGCTTGCCGCGGTAGCTGAGCGTGGCGCGGTTGCGGAGGCCGTGACGGTACAGCTCGTTGTCGTCGGGGCGCACCTGCTCCTGCAGCTGCAGGCGGTACTCGAGGCGGAGCTTGCCGAGATCGGCGCGGGCGCGGCCGTAGCCGTTCAGGCGGTGGCGCGTCTCGAACACGCCGTCGCGGTTGCGCTCGTACTGCAGCCGGTAGCTGGCGCCGAGGCGCAGCCAGCGCTTGACGCGCACGCTGATCCCGGGCTCCGGCATGATCGAGCCGATCCGCGACATGCCGTCGTCGAAGCGCAGGTGCTGATCGAACGACAGCGTGACCTTGCCGACGTCGTGGGCGACGCCGCCCTCGAGCCACAGCTGGCTGTCGGACTGGGCGTGGGCCCGGCGGGCGGGCGCCAGCACCGCCAGCGCGCACAAGACGAGGAGGCACAGCCGGAGCGTGCGGTGGGGCATCGCGGATGAGTTCCAGCAAGCCGTGTTCCCGCCGCCGACCGCGTCTGCGGCGCGCTGGCGCGGCCCGCGGCGCCGGTTGTACGGAACCTGCACAGGCGCGGGCGCGCCATGTGCACGCGGCGCGGGGCGGCGCAGGGGGTGGCGCGGCTACGGCTCGACGCGGACCGGGCACACCCCCGTGGCGTCGACCAGCGCGAGGATGTAGTCGAACTCGCCGGCCGTGTAGTGGGTGCGCAGGCCGATCGCGCCGGTGCCGGTGATGACGGCGCTGGCGGTGACCGGGGTGGTGACGCCGGGCGTGTCGTCGAACCGCACGCGGGCGGTCAGCGCGGCGCGGGCGTCGGCGGTGACCGTCAGCCCGAGGCCGGCGGCGATCGGCCGCAGCGCGGCCGCGGAGCTGGAGATGTCGCCGTTGCCCGCGCTGTGGCGGCGCGCGACGACCGCCGCGTTGGTCCCTGAGGCGACGTGGACCAGCAGGCCGAACCCGGCGCTGGGCACCGCCAGGTTGGTGTCGGAGATCATCGCCGCGGCGCCGATCTCCCAGGTCGCGGCGCCGGTGATCGCGGCGAGCTCGGTGACGACGGCGTGGGTCACGACCGCCATCGGCGCGAGCTGCGGCGCGCTCAGGTAGAGCAGGCCGTCGGTCGCGTCGACGGCGGTCTGGCGGGCGATGCCGCCGCCGATCTCCCACGTGCCGTGGCCGGTCGGCGACGCGTAGCGGTTGCTGGTGCGGCCGGTGCCGAAACCGTCGAACCAGGCCACGCACTGCTTGGTGGTCGTCGATGGATCGCCGCACAGGTCGCCGAGCTCATCGCCATCGACGTTGAGCGGCGTGGCGCTGTCGAACGTCGCCGGACACAGGTCGCAGACGTCGCCGACGCCGTCGCTGTCGGCGTCGTCCTGGTGCGGGTTGGCCACCGCCGGGCAGTCGTCGGCGCTGTCGGCGACGCCGTCGCCGTCGGTGTCGGACCCGGGCGGCGCGTCGACGCGGTCGTCGGCGTCGATCGGCCCGCGGCCGTCGCGGTCGTCGGCGTCGATGGGATCGCCGCCGCCGTCGCGCGCGGTCACCGGGTCGAGCCCGAACACCGCGTTGCAGCCCGTGGCCACCAGCAGCGCGATCACGGCGGCGGTGCGGGCCATGGTCGGCAGCATAGCGGAGCTTGGGCCTGGCCGGAGGTGCGCTAGCCTGCCGGCATGCCGCCCCTGCGCATCGACGTGTGGTCCGATCTGGCGTGCCCGTGGTGCTACATCGGCAAGCGCCGGCTCGACGCCGCGCTGGCCCAGGCCGCGCTGGCCGATGGCGTCGAGCTGGTCTGGCGCGGCTTCGAGCTGGATCCGTCGGCGCCGGCGGTGCGCGACGACGGCCTGACCCAGGCCCAGCGGCTGGCTGCGAAGTACCGCCGCAGCGAGGCCGAGGCCGAGGCGATGATCGCCAACGTCACGCGGATCGCGGCCGGTGACGGGCTGACGTTCCACATCGATCGCAGCCGCGGCGGCAACACCTTCGACGCCCACCGCGTGGTCAAGCTGGCCGCCACCTACGGCCGCGCGACCGAGGCCAAGGAGCGGCTGTTCCGCGCGTACTTCACCGACGGCCGCGCGCTCGGCGAGCGCGCGACCCTGGTCGAGCTGGCGACCGAGCTCGGGCTCGACGCCGCCGAGGTCGAGGCGGCGCTCGCGGGCGATCGGTTCGCGGCCGAGGTGCGCGCCGATCAGCGGCTGGCGCGCGAGCTCGGCATCTCGGGCGTGCCGTTCTTCGTGTTCGACCAGCGGCTGGCGGTGTCCGGCGCGCAGCCGGTCGCGGCGCTGGTGGGCGCGCTGGCCCAGGCCACCGCCGCGGCCGAGTAGTCGTCAGAAGTCGCCGCCGACGTGGAAGCCGATCGTCAGGCGCGTGAAGCGCGCGTCGATCGAGCGCTCGGGGCCGGTGACCGCGTGCAGGCGATCGAACTCGACGCCGTGATCGATGAAGATCGCCGCGTCGACCTTGGGCCCGGCCGGCACGAAGAACAGCGGCCAGTACAGGAAGCCGAGCGCGCGGACCTTGCCGCGCAGCTGGACGCCGGCGCCGCCGTCGACGCCGCGGCCCTCGAAGTCGCGCGACGCGTAGCGCCCGTCGCCGT
Organism: Myxococcales bacterium; assembly: GCA_016707895.1. Lineage (GTDB taxonomy): Bacteria > Myxococcota_A > Polyangia > Haliangiales > Haliangiaceae > UBA2376. Next base: position 80,076 of record JADJGV010000021.1, read on the forward strand.
ACGAGCCCAGCGTCGCGCTGGTCTTGGACAGGCCGCCGCGGACGTAGACCTGCACGCCGGAGCGCACGGGCAGCACGTAGCGCGCGTCGACGCCGAGCCGCAGCGCCTCGTAGCTGTACGGGTTGTCCAGGTCGGTGTCGCTCTCGGGGGCGAGGTAGCCCTCGATCGCCAGGTTGCCGGCGCGGTGGCCGAGCGCGAACCGGCCGTGGAAGGTGTCGTGGACGTAGCCGCCGAGCTCGTCGGACACCTCGCCGGGGCCGAAGCCCATGGCGAAGTACGTGCCGTCGGCGTGCGCCGCCGGGGCGTGGGTGAGGGCGGCGAGGGTGGCGAGGGCGGCGAGGGCGAGGCGGCGCATGACGACCAGTACAGCAACCTCGATGCCACGCCCAACCTGCTGGATCCTCACGACCGCTGACCGCGCGCGATCGGCGCGCCGCGACATCGATGTCGCGCGCCCCCCGTGCTACACGCCCGCGGTGGACGATCCAGCCCGCTGCCCCCGCTGCTTGTATCGGCGCGAGCTGTGCCTGTGCCCGGCGCTGGCCGCCGAGGGGCCGATCGTCACCCGCACCCGGGTGGTGATCTTGCGCCACCACACCGAGCGCAACCGGTCGAGCAACTCGGGGCGGCTGGCGCACCTGGCGCTGCCGCACAGCGAGTTGCACGACGTCTCGGCGCCCGATCGCGACACGCCGGTGTCGGTGCCGGTGCTCGGCGAGGGCGCGTGGCTGGTGTTCCCCGACGGACCGCCGCGGACGGTGTCGCCGGCGCCGCCGCCGCGGACGCTGGTGTTCCTCGACGCGACCTGGCAGCAGGCCCGGCGGATGCGGCAGCGCCTGCCGTACCTGCGCGGCCTGCCGATGCTGCACCTGACGCCGGTGCCCGCGGCCGAGCGGCTGCGCAACGCGCCCCAGGCCGGGATGGTGTCGACGATCGAGGCGATCGCCACGGCGCTCCGCCTCGTCGAGAGCGACGCAGTGGCCGAACCACTCGAGCGGCTGTTCGCGGTCGCGGTCGATCACGCGCGGCGCGCCGGGCGTCGCTCGTCGGCCGCGACCGGTTGACACACCCGGGCCAAGGCCCGAGGATCACGCCGTGTCTGCGTCGCGCGCGAGCATTCCGCTTTCGGTGAAGCTCATGCTCACGACGTCGATCGTGGTGGCGGCGGCGGTGGCGATCTCGGCGTGGTTCGGACAGCGCACGATCGCCGAGCTGGCGCGTGACGATGTAGCTGCGCGTCGCACCACCGGCGAGGCGGCGATCGTCCGCGAGGCCGAGCTGCTCACCAAGAACGTCGCGACCGCCACCGCGATCCCGATGGCGCAGCAGGCCTACGGCGAGGTCGGCCCGCTGATCGCGGCGACGCTGCGCGACTACCCGCGCATCCAGTGGATCGCGATCGCGTCGGACGGCAAGCTGGTCGCGTCCACGCCGGGGGCGCCGACCGTGGCCTTCGACGATCTGAGCGACGCCCGCGGCGCGATCGGCCACCGCCGGGTGGCGCCCGACCAGCCCGACTGGATCTACGGCTCGGACATCCGGCTGGGCGACCAGGTGCTGGGCCAGCTGCGGCTGGGGGTGTCGACGGCCGAGCTCGACGCCGAGCTGGCGCGGGTGGTGGCGACCGCCGACGATCAGGCCCAGCGCTCGATGCGGACGGTGTGGATGGTGGCGCTGGCGCTCCTGGCGGTGGGCGTGGTGATGGCCGCGCTGCAGGGCGTCCGTATTGGTAAGCCGCTGCGCGCGCTGGCCACGTCGGCGGCCAAGATCGCGGCCGGCGATCTGCGGCAGCGGGTCGACGACCGCCGCCGCGACGAGATCGGCGCGCTGGCGAAGAACTTCAACTTCATGGCCGACCGCCTGGGCCAGCTGATGATCGAGCAGGCGGCCAAGGCGTCGATGGAGCGCGAGCTGGCGCTGGCCCGCAGCGTCCAGCAAGGGATGCTGCCGCCGCCCGACGTCGTCGAGCACGGCCGGTTCCGCGTGGTCGGGCACTGCGAGCCGGCGTCGAGCTGCGGCGGCGACTGGTGGACCTACCGCACGCTCAGCGGCGGCCGGCTGCTGCTGGTGATCGGCGACGCCACCGGCCACGGCGTGCACTCGGCGATCGTCGCCGGCACCGCCCGCGGCGCGGTCGAGGCGCTGGCCGAGGCCGACGAGCGGCTGCTGACGCCCGACCAGATCCTGCGGTCGATCGACGCGGCGATCCGTAACGTCGGCGAGGCGTCGCTCTTGATGACCGCGTTCGTCGCGGTGCTGGACCCGGCGTCGGGCACGATCCAGTACGCCAACGCCGGCCAGAACTTCCCGTACGTGATGCACATGGCGGCCGATCGCCGGCTCGACAAGAGCACGATCATCGCCGCCAGCGGCAACCCGCTGGGCGATCGCGTGCTCAAGCTCGACATCCGCCGCGGCGCGATCCAGCTGCGCCCGGGCGACCTGTTCGTGGCCTTCACCGACGGCGTCGTCGAGCGACAGGCGCCGTCGGGCAAGCTGTTCGGCGATCGCCGGCTGCGCAGCATCTTCACCGGCGCGGCGATGGGCGCCGACGGCGCGTCGCTGGGGCGCCTGCGCGATCAGGTGCGGACCCAGATCGACGAGTTCGCCGCCGGCACCGTGGCCCAGGACGACATCACGTTCGTGCTGTGCCACTACGACCCGATCACCGCGGGCGCGATCGGGGCCGCGGGATGAGCCGCGCCCTGGCGGTGGCCGCCGTGATGATCGCGACCGCCCGGCTGGCGAGCGCCGACGTGCCCCACGTCGACGTCGACGACCTGCCGCCGCTGCCCGAGGACGCCAGCGACGACGCCGGCACCAGCCTGGCGGTGGCGTCGGCGGCCACCGTCGAGGAGGACGTCGTGGTCGGCGCCGCCAAGCGCGAGCAGTCGCTGGGCAACGTCGCCTCGGCGGTGACGGTGGTGTCGGGCGATCGCCTGCGCCGGATGGGCTACCGCACCGTGGCCGAGGCGCTGCGCGGCGTCGCCGGCGTCTACGTGGTCGACGATCACTACACCGAGCGGGTCGGCGTGCGCGGCCTGCAGGTGGTCGGCGACTTCAACACCCGGCTGTTGCTGCTGATCGACGGCGCCACGGTCAACGAGCCGTGGAACCAGTTCGCCGGCTACGGCTGGGACGCGCCGGTGGCGATCGACGACATCGCCCGCATCGAGGTCATCCGCGGCCCGGTGTCGTCGGTGTACGGCACCAACGCGTTCTTCGGCATCGTCAACATCGTCACCCGCGGCGCCACCGAGAGCCCGCGGGCGTGGGGCCGGCTGCAGACGTCGAGCTTCGGCGCCAGCGCCGCGGCCGGGTTCGCGATGGGCGACGTCGATCACCAGCTGCGCGGCTCGGTGGCGGCGATGGGGCGCTGGGGCGAGCCGTTGACGGCCCCCGAGCTCGGGACGGTCGATCAGGATCGCGCGCGCGCTGGCGGTCGGCGTGGTCGGGGCCTACGCCGGCGCGTTCGCCCAGGTGCGGTTCTACCGCCGCGAGCGCACGCTGCCGTTCGCGCCGTACGGCACGGTGATCGGCAGCCCGGACAACACCGCCGCCGACACGCTGGGGATGCTCGAGGGCGGCTACACCCGCGAGCTGTCGTCGCGCTTGACCGCGACCGCGCGTCTCTACGCCAACGCGTACCGCTACCGCGATCGGCTCGTGCTCGACGACGGCACGTTCACCGACATCGGCGACTCGCGGTGGGGTGGCGGCGAGGCCCGCGGGCGCTACGCGGTGCTCGACGGCGATCGCCTCGGCGTCACCGCCGGCGCCGAGGTCACCTTCATCTCCACCCACAGCCAGGCGCTTCGTCCTACGGCGCGGCGCCCGACGAGCCGGTGGTCGAGGTGCCCGCGCGACTTCAACCTCGCAGGGCTCTACACCGAGATCGACGCCAAGCCGCTGCCGTGGCTGGCGCTCACCGCCGGGGTCCGCGCCGATCGCCACTCGGTGCTCGAGGATCGGGTGTCGCCGCGCGCCGCCCTGTTCGTCAGCGCCGGCGATCGCTACGGCGCCAAGCTGCTGTACGCCGAGGGCTTCCGCAACCCGAGCGCGTACGAGGCGTTCTTCGAGGACGGCGTCGACTTCATCGCCCAACCCGACATCGGCGCCGAGACGATCCGCAGCTACGAGGCGGTGGTGTGGGCGCGGCCGCGCCGGGCCTGACGACGCGCGGCTGTCGGCGTTCCGCTGGACCGCCGATCGGCTGGTCGAGCAGGACACCGTGACGGTGCCGATGGTCGGCGACCGCCTGCAGTTCGACAACCGCGGCCGGCTGCACTCGACCGGGCTCAAAGCTCGAGGCCAGCTACCGCGACGCCGACGGCTGGCTGGCGTTCGGCGGCGGCACGCTGACCCAGGTCGAGGACGGCGACGGCGCGGTGGCGGTCGGCGCGCCGAGCTGGGCGGCGTCGGCGGGCTGTCGTCGCCGCTGGTGCGCTGCGCCGCGCCCACCTGTCGACCGAGGTCCAGGTGATCGGCGCGCGCTCGACCCGCGTCGCCGGCGTGCGCGCCGATGCTGGTTCGTGGCGTGGAACGTCGTCGCGTACCTGCCGAGCATCGGCGGCCTCGACGTCACCCTGGGCGTCCGCAACCTGCTCGGGCAGCGCGAGGCGAGTGCCGGCCCCGAGGACTACGTCGACCGCGACGATCCGATCGCGCACCTTGCCCGGCGAAGGAGGGGAGCCGTATGCGCGGCTCGGCTATCGCTACCAGCGTGCTGGCGCTGGCGCTGCTGGCGGTGGCACGGGGCGGCCGCGGCGGAGCCCGCCGCGCGGCGACGACGACAGCGCGGCGCTCGTCGAGGACGGCCGGCGCAGCGCTCAAGGCCGGCGATCTCGCGGCGCCGCCGGCAAGGCCTCGATCAGGCGCTGGCGCTGAACCCGCGCCGGATCGAGGCCTACGCGCTGCGGGCCGCGGTGTTCGCCGCCAAGGGCGAGCCGACCCGCGGCGTGGCGATCATGCGCAAGGCGCCGGGCGCTGGCGCCCGAGAACGACGACGTCGTGATCGCGCTCGGCACCCAGCTGGTGCTGGCCGGCGAGGGTCGCCGAGGGCGTGCCGTTGCTCGGGCGGCGGCGGTGCGCGTGCCTGAGCGCTACGAGGCCGCACGCGCTGCTCGGGCACCACTACGCCGATCACGAGCGCTGGCGCGGCGCGGCGCTGGCGCTCGAGGCCTACCGGCGCAGCCGGCGGCGGCGCTGGCCGGCGAGGACGATCGCCACGCGCTCGATCTGGCCGAGGCCTACCTGCGCACCCGCCGCGCGCCGGCGGCGCTGACGCTGTACGAGGGCGTCGCGCGCCGGCACCCGACGTGGATGAGCGCGCGCGGCTGGGCCAGGCGTGGGCGCTGGCGGCGATCGACTGCGGCGCGGCGCGCCGGTGCTGCGCCGGCTGGCGGCCGATCCCACGGCGCCGGCGACGGTGGCGCTGGTCGACGGCCAGTGCGCGCTGGCCACCGGCGCGGCGGCCGACGCGCTGACGCTGGCGCGGCGCTACCTGACGGCCGAGCCGCGGTCGGCGGCCGGGCTGGCGCTGGTCGGCGAGGCCGAGGCGGCGCGGCGATCTGACGGCGGCGCAGGGCGGCGCTGACCGAGGCCCGCGGGCCTCGAGCCCGATCGCGCGCGCTACGCGGTGCGGCTGGCGGGTGCTGCGCGCGGCCGGCGATCACGCGGCGGCGCTGGCCGAGCTCGAGCCGATCACCGTCGCGCCCGACTCGGTCGACTACCGCGGCTACTGGCTGGAGCTGGGCGAGGCGCTGCTGGCGGTCGGGCGCGGGCCGGCGATGCTCGACCGGCTGCAGGCCGCGCTGGCGACCGCGCCCGACGACGCCGAGCTCGCGATGGTCGGCGGCGCCCAGCTGGCGGCCGGCGATCACGCGGGCGCGGCGGCGGCGACGCTCGAGCGCGCGCTGGCGCCAACGTCGCCGGACGGCGGCGGCGCGGACCCGCGCCCGCCTTCGGCGGCGCTGGTGGCGATCGGCGAGCGCGCGCTGCGTCGCGGCGACGCGGCCGCGGCCGAGCCGGCGCTGGTGCGGGCCGACGCGGTGGCCAGCGGGCCGGCGGTCTGGCGGGGGCTCGGCGCGGTGCGGCTGGCGCGCGGCGACGCGGCCGGCGCGGCCGAGCTGCTGGCCCGCGCGGGCCGGCGACCGCCGACGTGGCGACGCTGATCCTCGGCAGGCCGCGCCCAGGCGGCGCGGGCGACATCGCGGCGGCGCCGGGCGGCGCTGGCGTCCAGGCGGCGGAGGGGGCCGAGGGCCCGGGCGCTCGACGTCGGCCTCGAGCGCGCGGCGACCTCGAGCTGGCCGCCGACGCGCCGGCGGCCGCGGTCGAGATCCTGGCCGCGGTGCCGACGGCGGCCAGAGCCACCGGCGCAAGCCGCGCTGGACGCCGCCGCTGGTGACCGCCGCCACGCCGCGGGCTGGCGGCGCGCCGACGGTCAGGCCGGGGCGGCGCTCGGCCGCTCAACGACGCGCCCGGCGACGCCGACGGGCGAGGTCGCGGTGGCGATCCGCTGCGATCGCGCGCTGGCCGCGGTCGCCACCGGCGATCGCGATCGCGGCGGCGCCAGCTCCGGCGACCGCCAAGCTGCGCTGCGCCGTTCCCGGCGCCGGCCGACACCCAGGCGGTGCCGATCCTGACCGCGTTCGTCGACGGGCTCAACCCGCGGCGGGCGGCCAAGGCGGTCGACCGCCTGGCGGCGCTGGCCAAGAGCGCGACCGGCGTGTCGAAGGCGCTGGCCGGCGACCGCGGTGCGGGTGGTGGCGATGTCGGCCGCCGAGCAGGCCTACCGCGCCGGCAAGCTCGACCAGGCGACGCCAAGCACCTGGCGACCGCCAAGCGGTCGAGGTGCGGGCCGGCGCCGACGAGCTGGCCTACGACCTGGCCGCGCTCGATCTCGCCGACGGCAGCCTGACGCCGCGCGCGCCGGGTTCGGCAAGGTCGCGGGGCGCGGCTGCCGAGGCCGCTGATCGGCGCCCGGCATCGTCGCCGATCGCGAGGGCGACGGCGCCCGCGCGCTCGAGCAGTGGCGCGCGGCCAAGAAGGCCGGCGCCCGCGCGGGCCTGCTCGACGAGTGGATCGCCGCCAAGGAGCGCATCTTCGGCGGAGGTGGCCGATGAGGCTCGTCGTGATCGCGGCGCTGGCGGCGGCGCTGGCCGGCGCGCCGCGCCGCGCGACGCCGCGCCGGTGACGGTCGGCGTGTTCGCGCCGTCGACGCCGTTCGACGGCACCGCCGGCGCGGCTCGCGTTCGCCAACAAGCTCGCCGGCCACCTGGCCGGCGCCGACGGCGTGGGTCGGGTCTACGGCAAGGCCAGCGACTTCGCGCGGCGCTGGCCAAGGGCGACGTGCAGCTGGCGGTGGTCGACGCCTCGTTCCTGGCCGCCAGCGGCGCCGCCCACACCGACCTCGCGGTCGCGATCCGCGACGGCGCGACCGCGGTCGCCTGGCAGCTGGTGGCGCGGGCGCCGACCGCCAGCGTGCTCGAGCTGCGCGGCAAGACCGTGCTGGCGCCGATCACCGACGGTCGCCGCCACGCGGCGTTCGTCGACAACGCCCTGCTCGGCGGCGAGCTGGCCGCCGGGTTCTGGAAGATCGAGCCGTCGCCCGACGCGCTGTCGGCGGTCGCCGCGGTGGCTTTCCGGCAAGGCCGACGCCGCGGTGGTGCCGAGCGGCGTCGCGCTGCCGGCCGGCGTGACCGGGTCGCGACGCTGCCGAGCGGTGAGCTGGCCGGTGTTGATCAGCCAGGCCGCGCCCGCCCGCCGTCGTGCGGCGCCAGGCGCGCGAGCGCGCGGCCAGCTTCGGCGGCGGCGGCGCGATCACCGGCTTCCCGCGCCAGCGGCGTCGACGGCTTGCGCAAGGGGCTGGCGCGGCGGATGAAGAAGGCGCTGCGCCAAGCGCTGATCGTGCCCAACCTGCGGATCACGGTCGGCGAGCTGGTGATGAAGGCACGTTCCGCGTCGAGCCGCCGCTGGTCGCCGGCGCTACTTCGCGCCGCCGTGACGATCGCGTGCGCCGGTCGGCCGCGCGGCGCGCGTTGCCCCGGTGATGCGCGCCCCAGCCGGGATCGCTGTCGTCGGCCAGGAGCCGGCCCACCGAGGCCAGCTCGAGCCGGTTGCCGATCAGCGCCAGGATGTTGCCGAGCCGGCCGGCGACACCGCGAGCGCGGCGGTGAGCCGGCGGCGGTGCGGCGCAACAGGCCGGCGCGGGCGTCGGCCGCCACCGCACCGCGGTCGCGCGGTGGACGCCGTACATCGCGGCGAGCTGCTTCGGAGGGTCGCGCCGCCGAGCGGTGGCAGGCGCAGGAGGTTGCGGCGCGGGCGTCGAGGTCGCCGACCGCGGCGGTGAACGCCTCGCGCCACGCCGCGCGGTAGGTGGCCTGAGGAACGCCAGCTCCGGATCGTCGGCGATCGCCACCAGGTCGTCGAGCTCGTCGCCGCCGCCCGGGCGATCCTTGGCCCGGTGTGATCGACCGCGAGCCAGGTGGCGACGACCGCACCAGCCCGCGCAGCGGGCGCGCCGGCGCGCGACGACGCGCGCGGCGGCGCCGGGGCTCGGCGACCAGGAGCCGGGCGCGGGTGCGCTGGACGACGTCGTCGATCACCGCCGCCGTCGAGGCGGCGCATGTGGGCGAAAGCTGACCGGCAGGTCGCGCAGGTAGTCGCGCTCGAAGATCGCCAGCGCCGCGGCGGCCCCGCGCGCGCATAAGCGCCAGCGCCAGCTCGATCCGCGTCGACCTCGGCCGCCGCGGCCGCGCGGGCGACGCGGCCGTGACGCGCGGCCCGATCGATCGCTGACGCCGGGCAGCGCGGCGGTGGCGCGGGCCACGGCGTCATCGAGCGCGGGCGGCGTCATCGCGACGCCAGAATATTGCCTGAGAGCGGCACCGGCCGGGCGCGCGCTATCGTCGGGGGGCATAATGATCTGCCTCGACGACACTCACCGTGCTGCGCGCCGTCATCGGGCGACGTCAGCGGCGGCAATTTGAGCGAGCCCGATCAACACCTGGATCGCTGCGCCGCGTGCTGCCTTGCGCTGATCGGCGCCGGCAGGGCGAGGTGCTGAGCGGCGCCGCGCGCAACCAGGACGAGCAAGCGCCTGGAGCGCGGCTCGAGCGCTACGTCGTCGCCAGCGCGCCAGCTGGGCGCCAGGCGCGATGGGCGTGATCTACGCAGCGCACGAATCCGGCGCTCCCGATCAGGTTGATGGCGATCAGCTGGTGCGCCCGAAGCGCGGCGGCGCCGACGGCCGGCACCTCGCAGAGCCCAGGCGATGGCGCGGCTG
>JADJGV010000022.1 GCA_016707895.1 Myxococcales bacterium
CCGAGGTGGCGGTGACGCTGGCGGCGTGCGCGGCGCTGACGGCCGCGGTGGCCCTGGTGGCCGTCGCGACCGCGCAGCCGCTGGCGTGGCTGGGGCTGGCGCCGGTGATCGCGGTGGCGGCGTTCGGGCTGCACTTCTTCCGCGATCCCGAGCGCGCGACGCCGGCCGCGCGCGACGCGCTGTTGGCGCCGTCGGACGGCGTCGTGACCCAGATCCACACCGTCGACGATCCCGACTTCCCCGGCGGCCGCGCGCTGCGGATCAGCGTGTACCTGTCGCCGTACGACGTGCACCTCAACCGCGTACCGCGGGCCGGCACCGTGCAGGCGGTGCGCTACTTCCCGGGCCGGTTCCTCAACGCGCGCCACCGCGATTGCGCGCGGGTCAACGAGCAGCTGTGGGTCGATCTGATCGACGACGACGGTCGCCACCTGCGGGTCAAACAGATCTCGGGCGCGCTGGCGCGGCGGCTGGTGTGCTGGCTGGCGATCGGCGAGCGCGTCGTGCCCGGCGATCGCTACGGCATGATCAAGTACGGCTCGCGCGCCGACGTGCTGGTGACGCCGGGCGCCGACGTCGCGGTGGCGGTCGAGGTTGGCCAGCGGGTGGTCGCGGGCCAGACCGTGATGCTGCGGTTCGGGGGCGCGGCGTGACGCTCGCGCTGTACAGCCCGAGCTACTGGGATGTCGTGGTCGACGTCGAGCCGGCGGCGCTGGCCGGCGGCAAGGGCAAGCACCCGGCGCCGTCGACGGTGGTGGTGGGCGGCTTCGCGTGGAACGCAGCGCGGGTGCTGGCCGCCGCCGGGCGCGCCGGGCTGCGGGTGGTGACGGTGGTGCCGACCGACGAGGACGCCCGGGTGCGGGCCGCCGCGCCGGCCGGCGTCGCGCTCGACGCGATCGCCGCGCCGCCGGGCTGGCTGCCGATCACCGTGGTGCTCGACCCCGGCGGCGCGTGCCGCATCCTGCGCGATCCCGGCGCGGCGCTCGACGGCGCGTGGCGGTGGGACGCGGTGAGCGCAGCGGCGCGGGCGGCGGCGGTGCACGTGCTCGGGCGGGTGCCGGCGGGCTTCGCGGCGGCGGCGCTGGCGGCGGCGCGCGCGGCCGGCGCGCGGATCGCGTGGTGCGGCGGCGCCGGGCTGCCGGTCGACGCGCTGGCCGGGTTCGACGTCGCGTGCGTCAACGCCGCCGAGGCGGCGACGCTGCTCGGCGCGACCGCGACCGCGACCACCACCGCCGAGGCGGCCCAGGCGCTGGCCGAGCGCGCCACCGGCGCCGACGCGGTGCGGGTGGTCACCGGCGGCGCGCGCCAGCCGACGGTCGCGGCGGCGCGGCGCGGCGCGGCGATCGAGCTGCACGCGGTCGAGCCGGCGCCGCTCGCGCCCGGCGCGATCGTGACCTTGCTCGGCGCCGGCGACGCGTTCGCGGCGGCGCTGGTGGCGACCGCGTGCCTGACCGACGGCGGCGCGCCGCGGGCCGCGCTCGACGTGGTCGCCGGGCTGCGCGCCGGCCAGCGCGCGGCGGCGCGGCTGATCACCGGAGGCCGCGATGGCTGATCCGCTGGCGGCGTTCCGGCTCGACGGCCAGCTGGCGGTGATCACCGGCGGCGCCGGCGGGCTGGGGCGCGCGATCGCCGAGGCGCTGGCCGCGGCCGGGGCCGCGCTGGTGGTGACCAGCCGCGATGGCGCGCGGGCCGAGGCGGCGGCGGCCGCGCTGGCCGCGGCCCACGGCGTCGCCGCCACCGGCGTCGCCCTCGACGTCACCGATCCGGCCAGCGTGACGGCGGTGTTCGCCGGGCTGACCCGGGTCGACGTGCTGGTCAACAACGCCGGCACCACGCGGCGCGGCCCGCTGGCGGCGCTGACCGCCGATGACTGGGACGCGGTGCTCGACACCAACCTGCGCGGCGCGTGGCTGTGCACGCGCGCCGCGGCGCCGGCGCTGGCCGGCGGCGGCCGCGTCGTCAACGTCGCGTCGATGTTCGCGGCGGTGGGGCTGCCGGCGCGCTCGCCGTACGTGGCGTCGAAGGGCGGGCTGGTCGCGCTGACCCGCGCGCTGGCGATCGAGCTGGCGCCGAGCGGCGTCCGCGTCAACGCGCTGTGCCCGGGGCCGTTCGCCACCGCGATGGCCGACGCCGCGGCGCGCGCCGACATGCTGGCGGCGATCCCGCTCGGGCGCTGGGGCCAGCCCGCCGAGCTGGGGCCGGCGGCGCTGTTCCTGGCGTCGGCGGCGTCGAGCTACGTCACCGGCGCCGCGCTCACCGTCGACGGCGGCTACACCGCGCGATGACGCCGGCGTGGGCCGAGGCGATCGCGCGCGCCCACCCGCGGGTGGCGATCGGCGCGCGCCGCCCGTGGCCGATCCGGCCGCGCGCGCTGGTGGTGATCGGCGGCGCCGGCGCCGGCAAGACCACCGCGGTCGACGCGGTGCGCGCCGCGGCGCTGCCCGGCGTCGTCGTGCCGCTGCGCCGCGTGACCCGGCCGGCGCGCGCCGGCGATCACCCGGCCGAGGCGATCGTGGTCGCGCCCGCGGCGATGGCGGCCGACGTCGCCGCCGGCGTGGTCGCGCCGAGCTGGTGGCGGCGGCTCGACGGCGATCGCCGCGAGCGCTACGGCTTCGTCGCGAGCGCCGCGCCGCTGGCGGTGTACTCGGCCAACAACGCGATCGTCGATCCCGCGTGCGCGCTGGCGCCGCCCGACGCGCTCGCCGCCGCGGTGGTGGTGGCGATCGCCGCGTCGCCCGCGGTGCGCGCGGCGCGGCTGGCGGCGCGCTCGCCGGATCTGGCCGCCGCCGAGCGGGCGGCGCGGCTGGCCGAGCCGACGCCGGCGGCGCACCTGGTGATCGACGGCGACGGCGACGATCCGACCGCGGTGGGCGCGGCGCTGGTCGCGGTGGCGCGCGCGCTGCGGGGCCTGTCGGTCGACGCGGCGGAGGCGCCGTGACCGCGGCCACCCGCAACCTGCTCCTGTTCGCGGCGTCGTTCACGCTGCTGACCGTCGGCGGCGCGGCGATCGCGATCGCGCGCGCGCCGATCGGCTGGCACCAGCTGGCGGTGGTGACGACGCTGTCGGCGGCGGCGATCGCGGTGATCGCGGCGGCGACGCTCGCGACCTACGCCGCCGACGTGGCGCGCTACCGCGCGTGCGGCCGCGCGGTCGGGGCGCCGGTGCCGTGGCGCGCCGCGCTCGACACCAGCGTCGCCAACTTCTTCTTCTCGTGGCTGACGCCGGGCTCGACGTTCGGCGTGCCGGCGACGATCTACATGCTGGGCCGCCGCGGCGTGCCGTGGGACGCCACCGTCGTGATCGCGTTCGGCAAGGCGTTCACCGGCGTCGCGGTGATCGTCGTCGCGTCGCTGGTGATCCTCGCGGCCGGGCTGGGCCCGCGCTACGACGGCCGGCTGGTCGCGACCGCGCTGTTCGGCGGCACGATCTTCACCGCGCTGTTCGCGGCGCTGGTGGTGGCGGCGCTGCGGCCGGCCGCGGCGCAGGCGCGGGTGGCGCGGATGTTCGCGTGGCTCGGCCGCCGGCTGCGCGGCGCGCGCTGGGTCGCGACCGGCGCGCGGGTCACCCACGACGCGATCGCGCGCCTGGCCGGGTTGCGTCACGGCGGCGCCGCGCCGCTGGTGCGGCTGGCGCTGGCCCACGCCGCGTACTACGCGGCGACCGCGACCGCCGGCGTCGTGCTGCTCACCGCGTTCGGCGGGGCGGTCGACGTGCGCTCGGCGTGCGCGGTGCTGGTCTACGTCGCGTTCACGTACCTGGCGCCGACGCCCGGCGGCGCCGGCTTCGCCGAGGCGATGGCGGTGCCGTTCTTCGGGCCGCTGGTCGACGACGGCCAGGCGGTGGCGTACGTGCTGTGCTTCCGCGGGCTGACGTTGTACGTGCAGGTCGTGTTCGCGGTGCCGTACCTGCTGATCGCCGGCGGCGTCGGCGAGATCCTCGCCCGCGCGGCGCGGGCCCGAGGCGGCGCGTGACGCGGGCCCGGCTGGACGCGCTGCGCGGCGCGCGCGCGGCGATCGCGGCCGAGGTCCGGGCCCACGTCGGAGCCGGCGCGCCGCACCGCGCGCCCGACGACGCCGCCCGCGTCGAGCGGTACCTCGGCGAGCTCGAGCTGGGGTTCCGCGGCTGGGCCCAGCGCGGCGCGACGCGGCTGTTGCGGCCGGTGCTGGGCGCGGTGTTCGCGCCGCCGGTCGGCGCCGGCGCCGACGACGGCCTCGACGCGCGGCTCGAGGTCGGCGGCGACGTGGCCACGGTGGCCGCGGTGGGCGCCGACGCGCTGGTGTTCGCGCCGACCCACGGCGCCAACCTCGACGCGATCGTGCTGGGCCTGGCGCTCGAGCGGCTGGGCCTGCCGCCGGCGCTGTACCTGGCCGGCGAGCACCTGTACCGCAACCCGCTGGTCGGGCGGCTGATGGGCCCGCTGGGCGCGGTGCGGATCGATCGCGCCCGCGCCGATCGCCGCTACCTCGCGGTGCTGGCCGCGTACGTCGCCGCGCTCGCCGCGCGCGCGGCGCGGCGCTGACGATCTTCCCCGGCGCGACCCGGCGCCGCGACGGCACGCTCGAGCACGACCTGCGGCTGGGGCTGATCGCCGCGGCGGCGCGCGCGGCGGCGGCCCAGGGCCGGCGGCTCCACGTCGTGCCGGTGACGATCAACCTGCAGATCGTCCTCGAGGCGGCCTGGCTGGTCGACTACCACCTGCGCGGCCGCGGCCACGAGCGGGTGGTCGGCGACGAGCTGTTCGTGCCCGGGCGGCTGGCCGCCACCGCGCGGCGCCTGCGCGCGCTCGATCAGCGCGCGGTGCTGCGGTTCGGCGCGCCGATCGCGTGCGACCGCCGGCTCGACGTCGACGGCCTGGCCGCGGCGCTGCGCGGCGCCTACCGCGCCGGCGCGGTGTTCCTCGACACCCACGTCGTCGGCCGCGCGCTCGACGACCTGCGCGTCGCGGCCCGCGGGCGCGCGATCCCGGCCGGCGCGGTGGGCGCGCTGGCGTGGCCGCGGGCCGAGGTCGAGCGGGCGGTCGCGGCCACCGCGGCGCACCTCGATCGCCACCCGGCCGACGGCGCGCGCTGGCGGCCGGCGCGCCCGGTGGCGGCGATCGTCGACGGCGCGCTGGCCGCGTGGCGGGGCGGTCACCCGACCCCGGCGGCCCGCGCGGCGGGCGACGCGATCGAGCTGATCGAGCCGCGGCTGGCCTGGTTCTACGCCAACCGCACCCGCCACGTCGGCACGCCAGGGGGCGGTGGCGGTTGACGCGGCGGGCGCGCCGGTCGACGCTCGGCGCGATGTCTACCGACGACGACCGTCACGACGCCCTGGGCCTGGCCGAGCTGGTGCGCACCCGCGCGGCGCACCCGCGCGAGCTGGTCGACCGCGCGATCGCGCGCATCGAGCGCGGCAACCCGCGGCTCAACGCGGTGATCCACCGGATGTACGAGGTGGCGCGGCAGCAGGCCGACGCCGTCGACGTGACCAGCGGCGCGCCGTTCGTCGGCGTGCCGTTCCTGGCCAAGGACCTGGTGTCGACCTGGGCCGGCGAGCGCCAGGCCTCGGGCTCGCGGCTCACCGCTGACTGGGTCGCGCCCCACGACAGCGAGCTGGCCAAGCGGTTCCGCGCGTCCGGCGTGATCCCGGTGGGCAAGACCAACACGCCCGAGCTCGGCATCGTGCCGGTGACCGAGCCGCTGTTGCACGGCCCCACCCGCAACCCGTGGAACCTCGATCGCACCTGCGGCGGCTCGAGCGGTGGCTCGGCCGCGGCGGTGGCCGCCGGCTTCGTGCCGATGGCGTCGGGCGGCGACGGCGGCGGCTCGATCCGCATCCCGGCGTCGTGCTGCGGCGTGTTCGGCCTCAAGCCCACCCGCGGCCGGACGCCGCTGGGCCCCGACGCCGGCGAGGCGTGGCAGGGCTGCGCGATCGAGCACGTCATCACCCGCAGCGTGCGCGACTCGGCGGCGATGCTCGACGCCACCCACGGCGAGGACGCCGGCGCGCCCTACGCCGCGCCGCCGCCGAAGCGGCGGTTCGCCGAGGAGGTCGGCGCGCCGCCCGGTAAGCTGCGGATCGCGTTCACCAAGGCGGCGCTGCTGCCGGCCGACGTCGACCCGGCGTGCGTGCGCGCGGTCGAGGACGCCGCGCAGCTGCTGGCCAGCCTCGGCCACGAGCTGGTCGAGAGCCACCCGACCTTCGACGGCGAGCAGGTCGCGGTCGACTTCCTGACGATGCTGGTCGGCGAGGTCGCGGCCGACGTCGCCCAATCCGAGCAGCTGGTGGGCCACAAGGCGCGGGTCGGCGATCTCGAGCCCGAGACCGCGGTGCTGGCGCGCATGGGCCACGCGGTGCCGGCGGTCGAGTTCGCGCTCGCGTCGCGCCGGCTGCGCACGCTGTCCCGGCACATCGCGCCGTGGTTCGCCGGCTTCGACGCGTTCCTGACCCCGACGCTGGCGCAGCCGCCGCTGGCGATCGGCGCGCTCAAGCCCAAGGCCGCCGAGGCCGTGGTGATGCGGGTCGCGCAGCGGCTGCCGATCGGCGGCGTGTTGCACAAGCTCGGCGCGCTCGACCAGATGGCCGGGCGGGCGTGGGCGTTCACGCCGTTCACCGCGGTGTGGAACGTCACCGGCCAGCCGGCGTGCTCGCTGCCGCTGTTCTGGGACGGCGGCCTGCCGATCGGCGTGCAGCTGGTGGGCCGGTTCGGCGACGAGGCGACGCTGCTGCGGCTGGCGTCGCAGCTCGAGGTCGCGCGGCCGTGGATGGACCGGCGGCCCCCGCCGCTGGCGTAGGGAGCGGGGACGGGAACGGGATCGGGAACGGGATCGGGGTCGGGATCGGGGACGGGATCGGGATCGGGGTCGGGATCGGGGACGGGATCGGGATCGGGAACGGGATCGGGATCGGGATCGGAGCTCCGCGGCTACGTCTGGCCGGGCGGCTTGCCCGGCGTGCCCGGGGGCGGGGCGGCGGGCGTCGACGCCACCGGCGCGGGCTGCGGCGGCGGGTAGTAATACTGTCGCGGCCAGCCGCCGCCCCACGGATAGCCCGGCGGGTAGCCGTGCGGCGCGTGGGGCGGATAGCCGTAGGCGGGCGGGGGATAGGCGTGGCCCGGCGGCGGGTAGCCGGCCGGCGGGTGCGCGGGCGGCGGCGGCGGCGCGGCGGCCAGCCCACCCAGCCGCTTCGCGGCGTCCTCGTCGTCGGCGGTCAGCGCCGCGCGGGCGTAGCGGCGGACGATCCACCAGGACGCCACCATCACCGCCACCGGCACCGTCAGCAGCGCGTAGGCGAGGTTCTCCTTGCCGTCGAGCGCGAGCGGCTGGCCCAGGAACAGCGCGGCGTCGTAGGTGCCGTGCAGGAAGATCGCCAGCGCCAAGCCGCCGAACAGCCCCAGGCCGCGCTTGTCGAAGCGCTTGCGGGTCGCGCCGGCGCACGCGATCGTGGTCCACAGCGCGTGGCCGGGCACCGCCAGCACCGCGCGCAGGATCCAGGTGACGATGAGGCCCTTCAGCTCGACCTGGCCCAGCAGGTAGAAGATGTTCTCGACCAGCGCGAAGCCCAGGCCGGCGCGCGCGCCATAGACCACCGCGTCGAGCCGCTCGTCGTAGTTCTTGCGGTCCCAGGCCACCGCGTAGACGACGGCGACCTTCATGGTCTCCTCGACCAGCGCGGCCACCACGAACGACGTGAACAGCGCGCCGCCGTAGCTCGACTGCGCGGGCGCGTGGTCGCCCATGCCGCCGGTGAGCACGCCGTCGAAGACCAGGGTCGGGATCACCGACAGGCCGCCGAACAGCGCCACCAGCCGTCGCAGGCCCGCCGGCTCGGGCCGCTTGCGGTCCAGCCGGTCGAAGTACCACATCGCGAACAGCGCCGGCAGCGCCCCCGCGACTGCGACGTAGATCGGTGGAATCACCACGGTTCTAGTGTACGCGAATAATCGCAGGATCTCCTTCGTCTGTCCGGGGCCGGCGAGCTATACCCGCCGGGTCGCCGAGACCCCCTCGGCTCGACGGCGGACATCGCCGGGAGGATCCATGTTCAAGTCCACGCTCGCACTCACTGTCCTCGGCGCCGCGCTGTGCGCCTCCTACGCGCCGGCCCACGCCGGTGACGGCACCGACCTGCTCAAGTTCGCCCCCGAGAACAGCCAGATCGTCATGGTGTTCGACGTCGCCGACGCGCGCGACTCGACGCTGTTGCAGAAGGGCATGAGCAAGCTGCTCGACGCCAGCGCCGACGCCAAGGCCAAGCTCGCCGAGCTCGGCCTCGACCCGCTCAAGGACGTGAACACGATCATGTTCGCCGGCGGCGGCGCCAAGGACCTCGGCGACGGCGGCCCCAAGGACATGGTGATCATCGTCGAGGGTAACGGCCTCAAGGACAAGCTGTCGAAGATCCCCAACGCGGTGAAGTCGGCCTACCAGGGCGTCGACATCTACACCAACAAGGACACCGACGCCGCGTTCATCGGCGACCGCATCTTCTTCGCCAAGAAGGGCAAGATGAAGGCCGAGATCGACGTCGTCCTCGGCAAGGGCAAGGGCAAGGGCAAGAACGTCGCCGCCTCGAAGAAGGCCAAGGCGCTGCGCGACGCGATCGCCAAGACCGACACCACCGCCGACCTGTGGGCGACGATCATGGTGCCGGCCAAGAACCAGGCCGACATGAAGAAGGAGCAGGGCATGGTCGCCAAGACCGTGTCGATGGGCGCCAACTTCACCGCCGACCTCGGGCTGGCGATGCAGCTGGGCACCGACGCCGACGCCACCGCCGCCAAGCTGGTCGCCATGGTGCAGGCGCAGCTGCCGCAGATCTCGCAGGGCGCCGGCGCGATCGGCCTCACCAAGGCCGCCAAGTCGCTGACCGTCACCCAGGACGGCGCCGCCGTGAAGATGGCGCTGACGATGACCGAGGCCGAGCTGATGGCGCTGGTCAACCTGGCCAAGCAGTTCGGTGGCGGCATGGGCGGCAACCCGTAAGCCGGGCCCCGCATCGACGCATCGACGACGCCGGGCCGCGCGCCCGGCGTCGTGGTTTTCGGGGAGCGCGTGGTCAGCGCTTGACCACGCGCCCCAGCTCCTCGGACTCGATCGTGCTGGCCTGGCGCAGGTGGTGGTGGTGGATCGGGCCGCCGTCCTCGGCCGCGAGGAACGCCGCGCGGATCGCCGCGTTGCGGATGTTGCCGCCGCTGAACTCCCAGCGCTCGGCGATGTCGTCGAGGTCGACGTCGCCGGCCAGGTGCTCGGCGGCCGGCAGGTGGCGCCGCCACAGCGCCGCCCGCGCGTCGGCGTCGGGCGCGTCGAAGTCGACCCGGAACTGCAGCCGGCGCAGGAACGCCTCGTCGATGCCGACCAGCGCGTTGGTCGTGAGGATCGCGATGCCGTCGAAGTGATCGAGCTTCTGCAGGAGGAAGTTCACCTCGAGGTTGGCGTAGCGGTCGTTGGCGCTCTTCACCTCGGTGCGCTTGCCGAACAGCGAGTCGGCCTCGTCGAACAGCAGCACCGCGTGGCCGTGGCGCGCCTCGGCGAACAGCCGGGCCAGGTTCTTCTCGGTCTCGCCGACCCACTTCGACACGATCTGCGAGAGATCGACCCGGTACAGGGCGATGCCCAGCTCGGTGGCGATCACCGACGCCGCCAGGGTCTTGCCGGTGCCCGGCGGGCCGCTGAACAGCGCCGCGATCCCCTCGCCGGTGACGTGCTGCCCCAGCCCCCAGCGCCGGTAGACCTGCTCGGCGTGGCGGCGGTACAGCACCATCTCGCGCAGCCGGGTGGTGGTGTCCTTGGGCAAGATCAGCGCGTCCCACCCGACGCGGCGCCCGACGCGCTCGACCAGGTTGCCCAGCCGCGGTCGCAGGGCGTCGGCGATCGCGGCCTGCGCCGCCGGCGACGGATCCTCCAGCGTGCCGCGGTGGTGGGCGTCGACCAGGGCCTCCACCTGGCCCAGCGCCGGCGCCAGCGGCGCGATCGCCCGCGCCGTGATCGCCGCCGCGTCGGCCACGCCGTCCTGCTCGAGGCGGGCCTGGGCCAGCCGGGTGCCGGTGCCCGGCGCCAGCGCCAGCATCGACACCACCGACAGCGCCTGCGCCAGCGGCGTCGGCACCGGATCTTCGTCGGGCGCGTACAGCAGCACCCGGGCGTCCAGGCGGACCGCGGCCCGCACCGCCGCGCCCAGGCGCCGCGCGATCACCTGCGGATCGGGCTCGCGCTCGGGCGCCAGATCGATCGCCGGCAGCGCGCCGGCGAGCGCCGCGTCGCGGACCAGGCGGTTCCAGGCTTGCTCGAGGTTGGCGTCGGTCGGCGCCGCGCAGGTCCACAGCGGCCCGCCGCCGCGCGCCGCCAGCACGCGGCCGAGCGTGTACAGCGACCACGGCGATGGGCCGACCACGAGCAGCGGACGGTCGAGCGCCGGCACGCCGAGCTCGCGGGGATCGAGCGTGGGCGGGTGGCCGATCGGCGCCGCGTCGATGACCGCCGGCGGCGCCGGGATCGGCGCGCCACGCACCGCCGCGACCACCGCCGCCGGCACCCGCACCGGCGCGGTCGCGGCCAGGCCGGTGGCGGCATCGAGCTCGAGCAGCCCGAGCCCGACCAACCCGCGGTCGCCGCCGACCCGCGCCGCCAGGGCGAGCCGCGCGTCGAGGTCGGCGTGGGCGAGGTCGAGCAGGAAGCCGAGCGTGAGCCCGCCGCGCGGCGCGAGCGCGTCGAGGCTGCGCGCCAGCGCCCCGTCGAGCAGCGGCGCGGTCGCCAGCGCCAGCAGCGCCAGCTGGTCGGCGTCGCCGTCGAGCCACGCCGCGATCCGCCCGAGCGCGCCGCCGCCGCGGGGCCAGCGCGCCGCCACCGCCGCCGCCAGGCTCGGCACCTCGGCCGCGCGCGCGGCCAGCGCCGGGCGATCCGCCGCGGCCGGGCCGGCGAGGTGGCCCTCGTCGCCCAGGCGTAGCCACAGCCGCGCCGCCGCCGCCCGCCCGAACGCCAGGAGCTCCGGAACCCGTGCGGCGGTCATGCGCAGACCACGATACGCGCCGGTGGCGAGCGGGACCAGCGGCGCGCCGCTTGATCGCCGGCCGCGGCGCGGCTGGTGTTATCCTGGTCCGAGCGCCATGGCCACCACCGACAAGCAGCGTCGCGCCGAAGACGAGCACGAGGTCACCGATCAGCTCGTCGCCAACGAGAACGAGGCCCAGGCCGCCGGCGCGCCAGGGGCCGGCTACCTCGGCGGCGACGCCCAGGTGAAGTCGGGCACCGCGACCGTCGAGGCCTTCGCTGATCCGACGGCCCAGACCTACGCGCACGGCGCGATGATGGGCGCGGCCGGCGCGTTCATGCAGGACCCGCTGTGGAACCAGATCTTCCGCGCGCTGTGGGCCGAGGAGCACGATCGCGTCGCCGCGCTCAAGGACGTCAAGGCGGTGATGCTCGCGCTCGAGAACAACCCGATCCTGGCCGCGTACGGCGAGTGCAAGACGCTCGAGCAGCGCGGCGAGCAGCCCGGCCAGGCCGATCCCAAGGCGCAGCGGGTGCTGCCCCAGGAGTGGGACGTGTGGCTCGATCCCAAGGAGCCCGGCGATCTGTCCAAGGTGAAGATCGCCCACGGCAACTTCTGGACGACGGTGCTGCAGAGCGCGACCGACGGCCAGAAGGACAAGGTCGTCGGCTACGGCCGCGACGACGTCAAGCACGCCAAGTCCGGCGGGCAGTGGCTCGAGCTGTTCGGCAAGGCGGTGGCGATGTACCGCGGCGGCGCGGCGCCTGACGGCGCGGCCGCCGAGGGCGACCGCATGGCGGCGATGCAGCGGGCCGCGGCCGCCACCGACGCCGCGACCGCGACCAACCTGGCGATCGACTTCCTGCGCAAGGAGAACGGCGGCGGGTTGATCCTCGACGTCAAGTCGACGTACTCGACCCCGACCGACATCAACACCTTCATCGACGCGCTGCAGGCCAAGGGCGTGCACGTGATGGGCGTCGGCACCTTCCGCCACACCCAGCTCGACGGCCTCGAGGCCGGGGTCCGCCGGGTCAAGTTCTACCACGGCATCACCGGCGTCGAGAACGCCGCCAAGGACGGCTCGCTCAAGACTGGCGACCACCTGATGTTCAACGGCGGCTCGCTGGTGTCCAAGCGCGGCGGCTGGGTGCGCGCCGAGTCGTACTCGGTCGACGAGGGCGCGTTCCAGTCGCTCGCCAGCATGGTCGCGGAGCACGACCTCGCCGTCGGGCTGTACGTCCAGGAGGGCGACGTCGACGAGCGGGCCATCGACGTGCTGGTCAAGTTGGTCAACCGCTTCCCGGCGGTGTTCAAGGACGGCTTCGCCTACGGCAACCTGTCGGGCAAGGCCGAGACCGAGACCACCGGCACCGGCATGGGCGCGCAGCAGCAGGCCGAGACGCTCGACAAGGGCAAGCAGGTCGGCGGCGAGGCCAAGGACCTCGGCGAGCGTGCGGTCGAGGCGGGGCGGGGCCTGTGGGACAAGCTGCCGTCGTGGTAGGCAAGGCCATGGACCTCTCCGACGCTGAGCAGCAAGCGCTGGCCGCGCGCCACCAGGTCGCGGTCGCGCAGCTGCGCGACGCGCTCGGCCTCGAGGTCGCGCGCTTCGTCGATGGCGAGGTCGTGCGGCGGCTACGCGCGCGGCCCCATTTTTTCGGCCGGATGAAGCCGGGGCCGCGGGCGTCGTTGCGGCGGCGCGTCGACCACGACAGCGCCGCGCTGGTCGCGACGCTGGCGCAGCCGATCACCGACCTCCGTGTGTACTACGGCGCCGAGGCGCGGACCGCCGCCGAGGAGGACGCCGGCTTCACCCGGACCGTGGCCGAGGCCGCCGAGGGCCTGGCCCGCCGGCTGCTGAGCGAGCTGGCGTTCCCCGGCGACGACAAGCCCGACCGCGCCGACGTCACCGCGGTCGACCTCGACGCCACCTACCAGCTGGCCTTCGCGCCGTCGCCGACGCTGGTGTGGGCCTGGCGCCGGGTGCGCGAGCTCGACGGCGTGCGCAACGTCCTCGTCGACGGGGCGCCCGCGGTAGGGTTCGACGCGCGCTGGCACCTGCCCGAACACGGCTGAGCCGCCGCGCTGCCCCTGGCGTCCATCATCGGGTACGCTCGCGCCGTGGGCGACGAACTGGACGAGCGTGAGCTCTTCGTGCACGGGCCGGTGGTCATCTTCAAGTGGCGCAACGCCGCGGGGTGGCCGGTCGAGTACGCGTCGGCCAACGCCGTCGAGGTGTTCGGCCACGGCGCCGACGACTTCGTCGGCGGGCGCGTCAGCTACGGCGAGGTGCTGCACCCCGACGACGCCGACCGGGTGGGCCGCGAGGTCGCGGCCGGCACCGCCAGCGGCGCGCGGGGCTGGGCCCACGCGCACTACCGCGTCCGGCACAAGGACGGCTCGGTGCGCTGGCTCTACGACTACACCCGGGTCATCCGCGACGCCGCCGGCGCCGCGACGCACTACCTGGGCTACGTGATCGACATCAGCGAGCGGATCGCCGCCGAAGAGGAGGCCCGCGAGCTCGAGCGTCGGCTGTTGCACGCGCAGAAGCTCGAGAGCCTGGGCCTCCTCGCCGGCGGCGTCGCCCACGACTTCAACAACCTGCTGACCGGCATCCTCGGCCAGGCCAGCCTGGCGCGGCAGCAGCTGGCGACGGTGCCCAGCGAGTTCCGCCGCGCCCTCGAGCAGATCGAAGGGCTGGCGCGGCGCGCCTCGGGGCTGACCCGGCAGCTGCTGGCCTACTCGGGCAAGGGGCGGTTCGTGATCGAGCCGGTCGATCTCGGCGCGGTGGTGCGCGAGCTGGCGCCGATGCTGATGGTGGTGGTGCCCAAGGCGGCGCGGCTCGAGGTCGACGTCGGCGACGCGCCGGTGGTGATCATGGGCGACCGCAGCCAGCTCGAGCAGGTGGTGATGAACCTGATCACCAACGCCGCCGAGGCGCTCGACGATGGCCCCGGCGAGATCGTCGCCCGGGTCAGCCCGATCGCGCGCGCCGATCAGCCGCCGCAGGTGGTGCTCGAGGTGCGCGACACCGGGCGCGGCATGACGGCCGAGACCGCGGCGCGGGTGTTCGATCCGTTCTTCACCACCAAGGGCGCCGGCCGCGGCCTCGGCATGTCGGCGGTGCAGGGCATCGTCCGCTCGCACCACGGCCGGATCGAGGTGGCCAGCCAGCCCGGCGCGGGCACCGGCTTCCGCGTCGAGTTCCCGGCCCTCGACGCCGACGTCGCGACCGCGGCGCCGCCGCGGGCCGAGGTGCCGCGTGGCCCGCGCGGCACGGTGCTGGTGGTCGACGACGAGGCGGCGATCCGCGCCAGCGTGGCGGCGATCCTCGGCTACCTCGGCTACCAGGTGATCCTGGCCGAGGACGGCGCCGCCGCCGTGGCGATCGTCGAGCGCGGCGAGCGGATCACGGCCGCGCTGGTCGACATGACGATGCCGGTGCTGTCGGGGCCCGAGACCGCGCAGGCGCTGGCCCGGCTGGCGCCCGACCTGGCCATCGTCATGACCAGCGGCTACAGCGAGGAGGCCGCCGCGCTGCGGCTCGGCGAGGTGCGGGTCGGCGGCTTCCTGCAGAAGCCGTTCGGCCTCGACGAGCTGGCCCAGGCGCTGGCCCGGGCGCTGAACCGCTGACGCGATCTGGATCCCGATCCCGATCCGGATCCCGATCCCGTCCCCGTCCCCGATCCCGTCCCCGATCCCGTCCCCGTCCCCGATCCCGTCCCCGTCCCCGTCCCCGATCCCCTACGGCGCGAGGATGCGCGCGCGCTGCGGGCCGACCCGCACCGCCACCGTGCCGCCGGCGGCGACGGTGAAGGTCATGCCGTCTCCGCCCGGCGCCAGATCGCGCAGCACGGTGCCGGCCGGGAACGTCGTCTGCATGCAGGCGCCGCCGTCGGCGATCGGCGCGCAGGTCTCGCTGTCCTGGGTCGAGGCGTTGAGCACCACCAGCACCTTGTCGCTACCGCTGGCGCGCTCGAAGCCGAAGATGCCGGCGTCGCGGCGGGCGCCGGGGTCGCGGGTGGCCCACTTCACCGCGACGTCGCCGCGGCGCAGCGCCTCGTGCTGCTTGCGCACCGCGATCAGATCGCGGACCTGGGCGAACGCCGGGTTGGTGGTGTCGAACGCCGGGTAGCCGAGCGCGCGGTTGCCGCCCCACAGGTCCTCGCGGTTGGCGGGATCGACGCCGCCGGCGAACGCCTGCTCGGTGCCGTAGTAGACGCACGGGATGCCGTCCCAGGTGAACAGGTAGGCCAGCGCGATCCGCAGCTGCTCGGGCGAGGCGTCGAACAGGAACCGCGGCAGGTCGTGGTTGTCGAGGAAGTTGACCGGCACCTGCTGCGGCGCCAGGCCGATGCCGCCGGCGCTCGACGCGGCGTGGGGCTCGGCGCCGAACGTCGGCCCGGCCGGGTAGCCCTGGCCCTGGCACCACGCGTCGGTCGGGTTGCGGCCGACGCGGCTGTTGTACATGCACTCGATGTTGGCGGTGGGCTGGCCCTGCTTGAACACGGCGTCGATGACCCGGTACTTCTGCGAGAAGTAGAACACCGAGTCGAACCGGCCGAAGCGGCCGGCGCCGTCGACGCCGCCCTGGGTGTAGCTGCCGATCAGCTGATCGTTGCCGTCGAAGGCCTCGCCGAAGATGAAGAAGTTCTGCTTGCCGAGCGCCGCGGCCTTGGCCCGCATGCGATCGGTGAACGTGCCCCAGAAGCCACGGCGGTTGAGGTTCAGCTCGGGGCGATCGATGTGCTTGATGGTGTCGATGCGGAAGCCGTCGAAGTCGGCGGCCTCGATCCAGTACTCGAACACCCGGGTCAGCGCCTCGGTGACGTCGGGGTTGTCGGTGTCGAGGTCCTTGAGGCCGCCGGGGAAGTCGCCGGTGGTCTCCTGGTCGCGCACGAACTCGCGCGAGTAGTCGCCCTCGTGCCACCACACGTAGACCCGGCCCTTCTTGTGGTACCAGCTCGGGTCCTCGAACCACGGCTTGGCGTCGGGCCAGCCGAACCACGCCGGCGGGCGCGGCGGCGGCACCCGGTTCTTCTCGGGCCAGTCGGTGAAGCGCACGTCGGCCGGGCCCGAGAAGCCGAGCGAGGTCCAGCCCTGGACGCCGCGCGGGTCGAACTCGGGATCCCACTCGATGATGCGCTCGAGGTAGTCCTTGCCCTTGTCGCAGTAGACCAGCTCGTCGGCGCTGCACTGGCTCGGGTTCTGGCGGCAGATCTGGACGCAGGTGTGCGACAGGCCGCCGCCCGAGATCCAGTCGTCGGGCTGGCCGTTGCCGTTGATGTCGTAATAGAAGAGCTGGCCGACGTGGTTGGTGACCACGTCGAGGATGACCAGCATGCCCTTGGCGTGGGCGGCGTCGACCAGCTCGCGCAGCTTGTACAGGTCGCCGAAGTGCGGGTTGGGCCGCAGGAAGTCCTGGGTCCAGTAGCCGTGGTAGCTGGCGAACCCGGCGTCCTCCTCGGTGTTCTTGACCACCGGCGAGATCCACAGCGCGGTCACGCCGAGCTGCTCGAGGTAGTCGAGCTTGTCGATGATCCCTTGCCAGTCGCCGCCGTGGTAGCGGGCCGGCACGCTGGGCGCGACGTTGGTGTCGTTGGACGGATCGCCGTTGGCGAAGCGATCGACGACGATCTGGTAGATGACCTGATCGCGCCAGTCGACGTCGGCGTTGCCGCGGTGGGGCAGGTCGGTGGGGTGCTCGAGGTCCGAGGCGCCGCAGGCGGCGCCGAGGGCGAGGGCGGGCAGGAGCGCGAGGGGCAGGAGGGCGCGGGGCGGCATGGCGATCACCTCACCGGTACGAGTTGGAGTTGAACCACCACTCGGCCTCGACGCCGAGGTACTGGGTCCACGCGCGGGCGCGGGGATCGTCGAGGGGGTACAGCGCGAGCGCGCCGTCGTTCTGGTGGGCGGCGCGGTAGATCACGCGCAGCTCGGGCCGATCGAACGCCGACGGCCCGGTGGGGTGGAAGGTCAGCATCGGCGCGATCGACAGGATCGCGGCGTCGGCGGCGAGCTGGGTGGTCGGCTGCAGGCCGCGCGGGAACCGCGCCTCGTAGGCCAGGTCGAGCGCGGCGTGGAGGCCGCGGCGGTGCAGCTTGATCGCCGGGCGGACATCGATCGCGTACTCCCAGCCGTCGTCGCGATCGTGGGCGTTGACGTCGGCGTCGACGAAGCGCCGGGCGTAGGCGGCGGCGGTGACGTGGCCCCAGGCGTCGTCCCAGTTGGCGCCGGCGCCGAGCACCACCTCGCTGGCCTTGGGGAACGTGCGCAGCTCGGCGTCGAAGGAGGTCGGCGCGGCCAGCTCGTCGAACGCCGCCAGGCCTCGCGACCAGCGCACGAACAGGTTGGCGTGCCGGCGGTACGGCGAGTCGGCCGGCGCCAGCCCCCAGGCCGACAGCTCGAGGCCGAGCGTCGTGCCCCAGTCGCGCGGCAGCGCCTCGAGCGTGGCGTCGGAGGTGCGGCGGCGGGTGCCGCTGGGCAGGCCGTGCAGCTCGCCGTAGATCCGCGCGCGGGTCGAGAGCCCGGTCGGCGCCTTGGCCATCGTGTAGCCGGCGCGGGCGCTGGCGATCATCCGCTGGCGGTTGAGCTGCACCACCGTGGTGGCGCCCAGCTCGGGGTCGGCGACCCGGCGCTCCTGGTACTGGAACGGGTCGAGCAGGCGGTTGACGCCGACGTGGCCGCTGACCTCGACCTTGGCGGTGGTGACGGCGACGCCGGCGCCGACGGTGTTGAGATCGTCGAGCGGCCAGTAGTCGAACAGGTACAGGTCGTCGCCGCGCAGCATGCGCGAGCCGACCCACGCCGAGAAGTCGCCGAGCGTCGCCTCGGCGTAGAGGTTGCGGATCGCCGGGCCGGCGGTGAACTCGCCCGAGTCGTGGAACAGCTGGTCGTCGTAGGCCAGCGTCGTGACCGTGCGCAGCACGCCGCCCATGTCGAACGCGAACGCGTAGGCCAGGTCGAGCTCGAGGTAGCTCTCCTCGACGACCCGCGGGCCGTGGGCCGCGACGTGGATCGGCTGGGGCTTGCCGCCGCGCAGATCGGTGCCGGCGACGACCCGGCCGTAGGAGCCGAAGCGGAAGCCGCCGCGGTGGGCGCCGTCGTCGACGACCACCGGCACGCGCCGCGCGGCCTCCTCGGCAGCGGGCGGCGCGGGCGGCGCGGCGTCCCGGGCGGCGGCCTCGAGGGCGTCGATCCGCGCGCGCAGGGCGTCGACCGTGGCGGGGTCGACCGCGGGCGGCGGCGCCGGCTCGGCCTCGGCGGGTGGGTCGGCGGGCGGATCGGTCGGCGGCGGGGCTGGCTGGGCCAGCGCCGCCGATGCGGCCGCGGTGATGCCGAAAACGACGAGCGTGGGTGCGGCCCTGAGCATCGCTCGGCGCGGCAGCATGAAGCGTGCCGGCGGCCGGCGGGGTGGATCTAGCGAGAAGCGCGGCACGAGCGCGCGAGCCTGCCACGGATGGCGTTGCGATTGGCAACGAAGCCGGGCCGCGGCTGTGCCGCAAGATCGCGGATCGGCACGCGCCGCCGGGGCGCCGCCCTGGCACGTCGCTTGATGATCGCGCCGGCATGCTGCGTTCGTCGACCTCTCGCGTGACGCTGGTCGCGATGCTGCTTGCGCTGGGCGCGCTCGCCGGGTGCCCGTCGACCCAGCAGCCCGGCGACGACGACGTCATCGACGCCGCGGTCGACGCCGATCCCGACGCGCTGCCGATCGACGCCGGCGTCGACGCGCCGCCCCAGCCGGTGTGCGCGCAGCCGGTGCCCACCTGCACCGTCACGATCCGCTACCAGGGCGCCGGCGCGACGGTCAACCTGCGCGGCGACTTCGCGCCCGACGGCTGGACCGTCGGCGTGCCGATGACCCGCGTCGGCGCCGCGTGGGAGGCGACGGTGCCGGCCCGCGACCAGCAGGTGATCGTCTACAAGCTGGTGGTCGACGGCACGTGGATGGCGGACCCCGGCAACGCCCGCACCACGCCCGACGGCTTCGGCGGCCGCAACTCGGTGGTGCGGGTCGACTGCGATCAGTGCCCGCCGCGCCCGGCCCGCGACTGGCGCGACGCGATCCTGTACTTCGTGATGGTCGACCGCTTCGCCAACGGCGATCCGGCCAACGACATGCCGCTCGGCCTCGAGCCGCCGGCCGACTACCGCGGCGGCGACTTCGTCGGGCTGCGCCAGCAGATCGAGGCCGGCTACTTCACCGACCTCGGCGTCAACACGCTGTGGCTGACCTCGCCGCTCGACAACGCCGACGGCCGCGGCCGGGGCTCCGACGGCCACGACTACTCCGGCTACCACGGCTACTGGCCCAAGGACCTCGAGCAGATCGAGCGGCGGATCGGCACCGAGGCCGAGCTGGCGGCGGTGATCGCCGCGGCCCACGCCCGCGGCATCGACGTGATCGTCGACTACGCGATGAACCACGTGCACAGCGAGAGCCCGCTGTACACGACCCACCGCGACTGGTTCTGGCCCAACGACAACGGCCGCGGCGGCGACTGCGTCTGCGGCGCCGGCTGCAGCTGGGACGATCTGGCCGAGCGCAAGCGCTGCTGGTTCACGTCGTACCTGCCCGACTTCGACTTCCGCAACGCCGACGCGCGGCGCTGGTCGGTGGCCAACGCGATCGCCTGGGCCCAGCGGCTGGGCGCCGACGGCTACCGGCTCGACGCGGTCAAGCACATCGAGGACGCGTGGCTGACCGACCTGCGGGCCCGGCTCGACGGCGAGGTCGAGTGGGATCAGCCGTTCTACCTGGTGGGCGAGACCTACACCGGCGATCGCGACCTGATCAAGGCGTACGTGAACCCGCAGACCATGCTCGACGGCCAGTTCGACTTCCCGCTGCGCGCCCAGATCCTGGCCACCGTGCTGCGTCGCCAGGGCTCGATGGTCGATCTCGGCAACTGGATGAAGAGCAACGACACCTATTATGGTGCGGGCGCGGTGATGTCGACGTTCATCGGCAACCACGACGTGCCGCGGGTGATCCACATCGCCGAGGACACCCCGCTGTTCGGCGACTGGGACGACGGCAAGGGCCGGGCCTGGAGCAACCAGCCGGGCGAGCCGGCCAACCAGCGTCCGTTCGAGCGGCTGGGCGTCGCGTTCGCGCTGCTGTTCACGTCGCCCGGCGTCCCGCTGATCTACTACGGGGACGAGATCGGCCTGGCCGGCGCCGGCGATCCCGACAACCGCCGGATGATGCCGTGGTCCGGGTACTCGACCGACCAGGTGGCGCTGCGCGAGCGGCTGCGCACGCTGGCGCGGATCCGCACCGCCCACGTCGCCCTGCGCCGTGGCGCCCGCACCGTGCTGGGCGGCACCGCCGAGGTGGTGACCTACGAGATGCGCGCTCCGGGAGATACGGTGATCGTGGTGCTGAACCGCTCCGACACCGCCCAGGCGGCGGTCGGCGTCCCGGCCGGCAGCTACGACGAGCTGGTGACCCAGCAGGCGGTCAGCGCGCCGCTGAGCGTGCCAGCCCGCAGCGCGCTCATCCTGACGCCCCGGTAGTCTTGACGCGGCGGTTCGCGCAACGGCTGCATGGCCTTGCGCCCGCGCGCAACCGATTCGCGTTAGGATGCCTTGGTTCGCGGCTAGTTGCCCATCGGGGGTCCGGCACGCGACTTGTAGTTCGGGGGAGCGCTATGCGTCCACGTTGGCTTGCCGTGCTCGCGATCGCCGTCGTTGCCTGTGAGGGACCCGCCGGACCCCAGGGGCCCGCCGGAGACCCAGGCATTCCGGGCGTCCCCGGTGACCCGGGGGAGACCGGGCAGGTCGGGCCAGAGGGGCCGACCGGCGATGACGGAGTGACCCCGTGGTGGACCGGGCCTGGCGTCGATCTGGAGATCACCGGGCTGACCATGACCGCCTCCCAGGCGGTCGTCGCGTTCCGGATCCGCGACGCGGCCGGCGTGGCGCTCGATCGCACCGGCCGGCTCACCTCCGGCGCGGTGACGCTGGGGTTCGTGCTCGATCAGCTCAACGTGGATGGCGCCGGCGAGCCGCTGGCCTACAACGCGTACACCACCCGGACCGCGACCGCGCCCGGCGGCGCGACCGCGACCCAGGCCACGACCGAGGCGACCGGCACCTTCGCCGTGGTCGACGTCACCGCCGGCACGTACACCTATACCTTCGCCGCGCCGCTCACCGGCTTCGACCCGGCCCGCACCCAGGTCGTGCTCGGCGTCGCGTCGCGGACGTACGACGGCGCGACCGCGTTCGACCGCCACCGCTTCTCGGTGCGGCCCGACGGCGGCGCGGTCGCCGACCACGCGGTGGTCGCGCAGGCCGCGTGCGCGTCGTGCCACGGCGAGTTCGCCGCGCACGGTGGGCGCTACACCGAGGTCGATCAGTGCGAGATGTGCCACACGGCGCAGACCAGCGATCCCGACACCGGCAACGAGCTGGACCTGCAGGTGATGATCCACAAGATCCACGCCGGCGACGAGCTGCCGTCGGTGATCGCCGGCACGCCGTACCAGATCATCGGCTTCGGCGGCGCGGTCCACGACTTCTCGACGGTCGCGTTCCCGCAGGCGCTCAACCGCTGCGACGCGTGCCACGGCGGCGCGGCGCAGGGCACCCACTGGCAGACCAAGCCCTCGGAGCGGGTGTGCCGCACCTGCCACGACGACGTGTCGTTCGTCGATCCGCCGCCGGCCGGCCAGCGCCTGCACAGCGGTGGCGTGCAGCCCCCGGGCGCGGCGTGCACGGTCTGCCACCCGGCCACCGGCTCGGTCGCGCCGATCGTCCCGGCGCACGTCGACCTCGCGCTCGACAGCAGCCACGAGCTGACGGTCGACATCCTCGGCACCGACCCGGTGGTCGCCGGCTCGCCGCTGGCGTTCACGTTCCGCGTCCGCTACGACGGCGCCGCGCGCGACATCACGACCGCGCCGCTGGCCAGCCTGCGCGCGCTGATCGTCGGCCCCAACACCGACTACACCACCTACTGGACCGTCGGCACCTCGACCAACCCGTGGGCGCAGGCGACGATCCAGGGCACCGGCGCCACCGGCACGCTCGCCGCGGTCGACGCGGCCCAGGGCACCTTCCGCTACACGTTCCCGGCCACCATCGTGATCCCGGCCGCCGCCACCGGCAGCTTCACCGTGGCGATGGAGGGCGCGGTCAACGCCGCCGACCCGCGCTACCCGACGGTGTCGCCGAGCCGCGCGTTCGCGGTGACCGGCGCGCTGGTCGCGCGGCGCCAGGTGATCGACCCGGCCAAGTGCAACGCGTGCCACGCCGACCTGCGCTTCCACGGCGGCAACCGCCGCGGCGCCGGCTACTGCGTGACCTGCCACAACCCCGAGAACGCCAACGCCGACCGGATCGCCCGCCTCGAGGGCTCGACGGTGCTGGCCGAGAGCGTCGACTTCCGCGTGATGATCCACAAGATCCACATGGGCGAGGAGCTGACCCAGCCGTACGTGCTGGGCGGCAACCCGACGCCGACCACGATCGATCCCGACGGCACGCCGCACAACTTCGGTGAGGTCCGCTACCCGCGGCCGCGCACCGACTGCGCGGCGTGTCACCTCGACGGCACCTGGCGCCTGCCGGCCGCCGCCGGCCGCGCGCCGAGCATCCTGCAGGAGCTGACCTGCACCGAGCCGGTGGGCGACAGCGACAACTACTGCACCGCGCCGTTCTGGAACGTGACCCAGACCTACCGGCTGCCGCCGGAGACGTCGGTGTGCACCAGCTGCCACGACGCCTCCTACGTGATGGCCCACGCCACCATCAACACCACCGTCCTCGGCCTCGAGGCGTGCGCCACCTGCCACGGGCCGGGCGCGGCCGTCGACGTCGACGTGGTGCACGCGCGGTGAGGCCGATCATCGCCATCGTGGCGGTGGGGTTGGGCGCGGCGCTGGCGGCGTGCGCCGATCCGCGTCCGCCGGCCGGCGACGGCTGCGCCAAGACCGGCGTCCACGGCTGCGGCGTGCTCGATCCGGCGTCCCCGGAGTTCCACGGCCGGGTCCTGGCCGAGCTCGACTGGGATCTCGACGTGTGCGCGAGCTGCCACGGCGCCGACTTCGCCGGCACGAGCAAGGCGCCGACCTGCCGCACCTGTCACGCCGACGGGCCGACCGCCTGCAACACCTGCCACGAGGCCAACCCGACCACCGGCGCGCACGCCCGCCACCGGGCCGGCGGTGTCACCTGCGATCAGTGCCACACGGTGCCGGCCAGCTGGAAGGACGAGGGCCACATCCGCGTCGCCGGCGTCGCCGACCCGGCGCCGGCCGAGGTGGCGATGACCGATCGCGCGGCGATCACGCCGACCGGCGGCACCCGCACCGCGCCGCCCGCCTTCGATCCGGCGACCGCGACCTGCACCCAGGTCTACTGCCACGGCGACGTGCTCGCCGCGGCCGGCGGCACCAGCGAGCAGCCCCGCTGGGCGACGCCGGGCGGCCCGACGCCGTGCACCAGCTGCCACGGCCAGCCGCCGCCCAGCCACGCGTCGAACGCGTGCGCGACCTGCCACCCGGCGAGCGCGCCGCACATCGACGGCGTGGTCGACGTGCCGATGGCGTGCGACGGCTGCCACGGCAGCGCCGCGTCGCCGGCGCCGCCGCGCGACCTCGCCGGCAACCAGTTCATCACCGCGATCGGCGTGGGCGCGCACCAGGCCCACCTGACCGCGCCCAGCCGGTTGTCGACGCCGATCCCGTGCGCGACCTGCCACGTGGTGCCGACCACCGTCACCGCGGCCGGCCACATCGATACCACCGGGCCGGCCGAGGTGGTCGCGGCGCTGGGCTGGGACCGCACCACCGCCACGTGCGCCACTGCGTCGTGTCACCGCGCGGCGCGCCCGGTGTGGACCCGCACCGGCGAGGCCGCGTGCGGCACCTGCCACGGCGTCCCGCCGGCGACCCCTTCCCACCTCGCGACCTTCACGCTGCGCGACTGCGCGCTCTGCCACCCCAACACCGTCGACGGCTTCGGCAACATCAAGTTCGTCGCCGGGCCGTCGGGCCCCACCACCGCCCACCTCGATGGAGACGTCGATGCACCTTGATGCGTTCGCGGTCATCGCCCTCGCCGGCGCGGTCGCGTCGGCACTGATCTTGATCTGGTACCTGGTCGCGCGGCCGCAGCTGAACCGCGTGACCAAGCTGGCCTTGCTGCTGGGCATCGGCGTGTTCCCGCTGACCACCGCCGGCTCCGGCAACTACGCCGGCTTCGAGGCCACCAAGCACCGCGAGTTCTGCGGCTCGTGCCACGTGATGACGCCGTACCTCGACGACGCGACCGATCCGAAGTCGACCGGGCTGGCGGCCATCCACACCCGCAACGCGCAGTTCGGCAAGGAGAGCTGCTACACGTGCCACGCCGACTACGGCATGTTCGGCACCGTCGTCACCAAGATGGGCGGGATGCGGCACGTCTACCACTACCTGATGACGTACCGGAAGAAGTCGCTGGCCGAGGCCAAGGCCGAGATCCACATCCGCGAACCGTTCCGCAGCTCGACCTGCCGCCGCTGCCACACCACGACCGCGCCCAAGTGGTCCGAGGTCGGCGACCACGCCGCGCTGCTCAAGGAGCTGCGCGCGGGCGAGGTCGGCTGCGTCGGCGAGGGCTGCCACGGCCCGGCCCATCCCTGGAGCAAGCAGCCATGAGCAAGTGGCTTCGCGCCTCGGCGGTCCTCACCCTCGTCGCCCTCGCCATGATGGTGTGGTCGGTGCTGCGCCCCACGCCGCTGCCGGTGATGCTCGCGATGTCGTTCGGGCAGGCGGTCGGCACCGCCGCCTTCGGCATCTACGGCTGGGTCGTGCTGGCCGATCTGCGGCGCATCCGGCGCGACGCCAAGCGCGCCCAGGAGCTCGGCCTCGCCGAGCCGGCCGCCGAGGCCGCGGCCGACATCGAGCCGGCGGCCGCCGAGGCCGCCGCGACCAAGCCACCGGAGCCGGGGTCATGAGGGCCGCGCTCACGGTCGCCGCGACGCTCGCGCTCGCCGCGCGCGCCGACGCCGAGCCGTTGCGGCTGCGCGGCGACGCGCTGGCCTCGGCGCAGTCGCCGGTGGGCCTGCTCGTGCTCGGCGGCGACGGCGGCGTCGCGCCCGGCGTCAGCGCCGAGGCGCTGGTGTGGATGGGCACCGACGCCGATCACGGCGACGCGCTGGTGATGGCGGTCGTCGCGCGGCGCGCCGATCGCCGGGCCGAGGTGCGCCTGGGCCGGTTGATCGCCACCGCCGGCGCGCTGCGCCCGCAGCACGTCGACGGCGTCGCCGGGCGGGCCCGGCTGCCGGCGCGGTTCGACGTCGAGGCGTTCGGCGGCGTGCCGGTCGTGCCGCAGCTGGGCGTCCGCGCCTGGGACTGGCTGGCCGGTGGGCGGATCGGGCGGCGGCTCGGCGACTGGGGCGGCGTCGGCGTGGCCGCGCTCGAGCGGCGCAGCCAGGGGCGCCTCGACGTGCGCGAGCTCGGCGTCGACGCGGCGGTGGCCTACCGCAAGAGCGACCTCGCCGCGCGGGCGGTGCTCGACGCGATCGATCCCACGCTGGCCGACGTCGACGTGGCGGTGACCCACCGCATGGGCGGGCTGCGGGTGGAGCTGGCCGGCCAGCACCGCGTGGCCTCGCACCTGTTGCCGGCGACCTCGCTGTTCACCGTGCTCGGCGACGTCGCCTCGGATCGCCTCGGCGCGGCGGTGCGGTGGAAGGCCGCCCCGCGGCTCGACCTCGCCGCCGACGTCGGCGCGCGCGCCGTCGACGCCGAGTACGCGGCCGACGCGTACTGCCGCGCGGTGCTGCGCCTCGACGACGCCGGCAAGGGCGCCATCACCGGCGAGCTGCGCCGCACCGGCGTGGTCGACGGCGGCTGGACCGGCGCCCGGCTGGCGGTGCGGGTCCCGCGCGGCGCGTTCACCGCCGCGCTCGAGGGCGAGCTGGTCGTGCCCGACGTCGATCGCGGCCGCGGCACGATGTGGCCGTGGGGGCTCGCCGCGCTGGGCTGGACCCAGGGCGCGTGGGACGCGGCGATGGCCGTCGAGGCCTCGTCGACCCCGGCCGATCGCTACCGCGTCGACGTGCTGGCGCAGCTCGGTCGACGCTGGGAGGTCCCATGAGATCGCGCGCGCTCTTGCTCGCGGTGGCCGCGGGCGTGGCGGTGGTGGCGTGCGCCGGCGTGCTCGGCTTCCGCAAGACCCCGGCGCCGGTGTTCGCGCACCGCGCCCACGTGACCGCCGGCATCGGTTGCCCGCGCTGCCACACCGGCATCGAGGCCGCCGGCGACGACGCGACCATGCACATCCCCGACGACGCCTCGTGCCAGGCCGCCGGGTGTCACGACAACCCCCACGACAAGCGCTCGTGCGCGTCGTGCCACAGCGATCCGTGGACGGTCGGGCTGGCGATCGAGGCCAAGGCCCACCTGAAGTTCGCCCACGCCCGCCACGCCGGCCCCGCCGTCGGCAACTGCGCCCGCTGCCACCAGGCGGTCGGCACCGCTGACGGCGCGCTGCGGCCGGTGATGGCCACCTGCTGGAGCTGCCACGAGAAGGAGCGCGACCTGCGCGACTGCAACGCCTGCCACGTCGATCTGCCCGGCGAGACCACGCCGCCGGCGTCGCACCTGATCCACGACGACGACTACGTCACCCGCCACGGCCCGCAGGCCGCGGCCGCGGCCGACGCGTGCGCGAGCTGCCACCGCGCCGACTTCTGCGCCAGCTGCCACGGCGTGACCGCGCCGACCTTGAGCGCGCGGCTGCGCCCGGCCGATCCGATGGCGGCGTCGGCGCACCGGCCCGGCTTCATCGCCCGCCACAGCGAGGCCGCGCGCGCGATGCCCACCACCTGCACGACCTGCCACGCGCCCGATCGCTGCCTCGACTGCCACCGCGATCGCGGCGTCATGACCTCGACCACCACCAGCCCGCACCCGCCCGGCTGGATCGGCGTCGGCCCCGGCGCCAACGCCCACGGCGCGGCGGCGCGGCGCGATCCAGTCGCGTGCGCGAGCTGCCACGGCGGCGCCGGCGAGCAGCTGTGCGTCGGCTGCCACAAGGTCGGCGGGCCCGGCGGCAACCCGCACCCGCCCGGCTGGTCGAGCCGGCAACCGA
Source organism: Myxococcales bacterium (assembly GCA_016707895.1). Classification (GTDB taxonomy): domain Bacteria; phylum Myxococcota_A; class Polyangia; order Haliangiales; family Haliangiaceae; genus UBA2376. Next base: position 27,068 of record JADJGV010000022.1, read on the forward strand.
TGGGCGCGATGCCGTGCCGGATGTGCCACCCGGCCGGGGGGACACCATGAAGGCGCGCCTGCTGGTGGTGTTCGCGCTGGTGCTCGCCGCGTGCGGCGGCGCCGGCGAGAACGCCGAGGACGTGCCGGCGGCCTGGCGCATCGTGCGCGAGAGCTTCGGCCACCGGGTCCACGTGATCGACGGCGACGTCAAGTGCGTCGACTGCCACGAGGTCGCCGACGCCGGCTTCGCCAAGCCGCCGGCCGACCTGTGCAAGAAGTGCCACGACGACAAGGTGGCGACGATCCACGAGGCGGCGCCGGCCGGGGCCGAGACCCCGGCGTGCCAGGACTGCCACGGCTTCGGCAAGGACCTCGGCATCAAGCCCAACTCGTGCATGCGCTGCCACGCCGAGCCGCAGGGCGAGCACGTGCAGATGATCCAGATCCACGGCGGCGCGACGTGCAGCGGCTGCCACCGCCCGCACCAGCGGCCGTCGTTCCAGCCGCGCACCTGCCGCGACTGCCACGACGACGTCGTCGCCGATCACGGCGATCGCACCGGCGCCACCGACTGCCTCGACTGCCACCGGCCGCACGAGCTCGCGCTCGAGGCCGACGGCAAGTGCGCCTCGTGCCACGCCAAGGGCACGCCGGCGATCACCGCCGCGGCGCTGTTCCCCGGCGGTCACGAGCGGTGCACCGGGTGCCACCAGCCGCACCAGTTCGCCGCCGCCGCGGTCAAGCCGTGCACCACCTGTCACCAGGCGAAGCCGGTGCTCGCGGCCAAGGATCACACCAGCTGCATCGGCTGCCACAAGCAGCACGAGGGCGCGGAGCCGCGGGCGTGCACCAGCTGCCACCGCGAGCAGGTCGCGCACCCGGCGCCCAGCAAGGACGGCGCGTGCGCAGGCTGTCACCCGCCGCACCAGCGCGGCATGGCCGGGATCGCGGTCGCGTGCGCGACCTGCCACGACGACGTGCCGCGCCACGGCAACGCGCAGTGCCGCGACTGCCACGTGCCGCACGAGGGCAAGCCGGCGTTGGCCGCGGCGCTGTGCCAGCGCTGCCACGCCGAGCAGGTCGCGTCGACGGCGCGCACCGGCCACGCCACCTGCCAGAGCTGCCACGTCAAGGCGGCGCACCAGCCGTCCCAGACCGTGCCGACCTGCGGCACCTGCCACCGCGAGATCTCGACGACGGTGACGCCGGGCCACGCCGCGTGCGCCAGCTGTCACCTCGACGCGCGGCACGCGCCGGGCAAGCCGACGCCGACGTGCGCCTCGTGCCACCAGGCCGAGCACGGCAGCGCGCCAGCCGGCCACAAGGACTGCCGCAACTGCCACGACCAGCACACCGGCAAGATGCTGGCGAAGGCCACGACCTGCGCGAGCTGCCACGCCACGCAGGCGGCGGTCGGCCACGGCAAGCTCGGCGTCGACAGCTGCCAGAGCTGCCACCGCCCGCACGGCCCGGACGGGCCGCCGCGGCCGCCGGCGTGCGTCACCTGCCACAAGGATGCGCTGCCCGGCCTGCACGCGTCGAAGGGCCACGATCGCTGCGAGACCTGCCACCGCGGCGGGCACGATCCGGCGCCGCACGCCGAGCGCGCGAACTGCTTGACCTGCCACGAGGCGCAGCAGACGCACCAGCCGAAGGCGGCGACCTGCGCCGGGTGTCACCCGTTCAGCGACGGCGTGGCGGGGGCGAAGGCGAAGATGCCGACCGGACGGTGAGCGGGGAGCGGTGACGGGATCGGGATCGGGATCGGGATCGGGATCGGGATCGGGATCGGGATCGGGATCGGGATCGGGATCGGGATCGGGATCGGGATCGGGATCGGAGGGCGCCGGGCCGTGCGGCCCGGCGCGCGCCGGCTAGCGGCGCGGGTGGCGGAGGCGCCACAGGACGGCGCCGAGGCGATCGGCGAGGGCGAGGGCGGCGGTGCCGGCGGCGGCGGGCACGTAGCCCCACGCGGTGGCGACCTGCACGGCGGTGGCGGCCTCGGCGCACTCGCCGGCGGCGATGCGGAAGCGGGCGGCGCGATCGCGGCCGTCGCGACGGTTGCCCTCGGCGGTGTTGAGCGCGGCGCTGGTGGCGGCGCGGCGCAGCTGATCGGCGAGGCTCTTGTCGCGCAGCTCGATCTGCTCGGCGAGCGGGCGGACGGCGGCGATGAACTCGTGGGCGATGGTCTGGGCTTCGAACATGACGGGCTCCTTGGGTGTGGCTCTCACCCGCCACGCGCCCTGGAGCGCACGGGGCGTGACCACGACCAGCCAAGGGCACTGGAGTCCCCGCCGGGTCGTGGGCGCGGCCCGCTGCGCGACGGGCGCGCAGGGTGAGCCACACCCAAGGAGCCGGCGTGCGAGACGCGACCTGCGCGCGGTGAGGCGGCGGGCGGTGTTGCTGCGTGTCGAGCGGGCGGCGCGCCCGGCTCGCGGAGGTGCTCGCGACCGGCTGCTGCCGCGCGATGCTGCGAGGTGAACGCCGACGAGCTGCGCGCACGCGGAGCGACGACGAGGTGAGGTGCGAGGACCGAGAACGTGCAGGTGGCCTCCGTGGTTGGGGCGCCCTTCGCGGCCCCCGCGCACGGCCCGCGCCGTCGGCCGCAGCAGGCGCGCAAGCGACCGAGCGTCGCGGAGCGGCGGCCGACACACGGGCCCTGCGCGTGTGGCCGCGGCCGGGCGAACCCCAACCACGGAGACCACCATGCTCGATGCTCAGTTGCTCGTCCTCGATCTCATCCGCGCGCTGCGTCCGCTGTGCGAGCAGATCGCGCGGCCGTCGCCCGACCTCGCCGATCAGCTGCGGCGCGCGGCCACCAGCGTGATGCTCAACCTCGGCGAGGGCGTGCGCCGCACCGGCCGCGACAAGAAGCGCGCGTACCGCATCGCCGCCGCCGAGGCGCGGGAGGTGGGCGCCGCCCTCGAGGCCGCGGTCGCCTGGGCCTGGGTCGATGACGCTGCGGTCACCGCGGCGCGCGCGCTCGCCGACCGCGTCGCCCGGGTCACGTACGCGCTCGCCCGGTGAGCGCCGACGGGGCCCGCGGGCCCCTCTTCGGGATCGGGATCGGGATCGGGATCGGGATCGGGATCGGGATCGGGATCGGGATCGGGATCGGACGGATCGGATCGGATCGGATCGGATCAGGATCAGGATCAGGATCAGGATCAGGATCAGGATCAGGATCAGGATCAGGATCAGGATCAGGATCAGGATCAGGATCAGGATCAGGATCAGGATCAGGATCAGGATCAGGATCGGGATCGGGATCGGGATCGGGATCGGGATCGGGATCGGGATCGGGATCCCGCTCCGGCTCGCTACTCTCGGACCATGCGCAGGTAGAGGGCGGCGCTCTTGTTGGTCGGATCGCGCTGGAGGACCTCGCGCCACTCGTGGACGGCGTCTTCCTTGCGGCCGGCGGAGAAGTAGGCGACGCCGAGGTGGACGCGGGCGGGCAGGTACTCGGGGCGCTGGTCGCGCGCGGTGGTCAGCTCGTGGATCGCGGCGTCGTGATCGCCCATGTCGCGGTAGACCGCGCCGAGGCGGACCCGCAGGTCGGCGAACTCGGGGCACAGGCCGAGCGCGTTGCCGTACTCGCGCACCGCCTCGTCGTACATCGCGAGGCTGGCGTAGCCGGCGCCGAGGTCGGCGTGCATGTTGGCCAGCTTGCCGCGCGCGAACGGGTCGATGCTGCGCGGCGCCTTGTAGCTGGTGGTGACGACGCGCGAGTACACCTCGCGGGCGCGGTCGTACTTGCCGCGATCGTTGTAGGTCACCGACAGGTTGAGCGCCGCCTCGGTGTAGTTGGGGTTGATCGCCAGCGCCGCCTCGAAGGCCTGCTCGGCCTCCTGGAACCGCCCCTGCGCGTGGTAGATGACGCCGAGCATGTTCGAGACGTCGGCGAAGCGCGGCTCGATCGCGACCGCCTCGGCCAAGAGCGGCTCCGCCTTGTCGTACTCGCCGGCCTTGTAGTGCTCGCGGCCGAGCGTGATGAGCTGATCGACTCGTTCCGACATGGTGGCTCCGGCGCGGTTACGGCTTCTTCGGCGCGACGGCCGGCAGCCGGGCGATGGCGCCCTTGGCGTCCCCGGCCTGGCCGCTCTGCGGGTACTTCTGGATCAGCTCGCCCCACGCCTCGCGGGCGCGGTCGGGCATGTCGACCTTGGCGTAGGCGCGGCCGAGCAGCCACAGCGCGCGCTCGTCGTAGCCGACGCCGCGGTAGCGATCGAGCAGGCGCCGCAGCCGCAGCACCGTGCCCATCGGCCGGCCCTTGTCCCAGTAGTAGGTGGCGACGTACCACTCGTGATCGGCGAGCCGCCGGGCGACCTTGGCCCGCAGCTCCTCGCCGCGCTTGCGGAACGGCGAGTCGGGGAACTTCTCGATGAACTTGTCGAGCTCCTGGGCCGCCTCCTCGATCGAGGTCTGGTCCTTCTCGTAGGACGGCGGCAGGATCCACATGTCGCCGGGGAGCTCCTTGTAGTAGGCCTCGGCGATGCGCAGGCTGGTGTAGCCGTTGGCGACCAGCTCGTGGGTGACGTGGAGCTTGGCGAAGACCTTGTAGCTCTCGGCGGCGTCGAGGTACTGCTCGGCGCCGAACAGCGAGTCGGCCAGCCGCAGCTCGGCCAGCACCGCGAACTTCGAGTACGGGAACCGGCTGCGGATGAAGCCGAAGTACTTGCCGGCGGCCTCCCACTCGCGCCGCTCGAGCATCTCCATGCCGCGGTCGTAGTTCTTCTGCGCCGACACCGAGTAGTCGACCGCGGTGGGGCCGCTGCGCCCTCCGCAGGCGAGGGTGGCCAGCGCCAGCGCGAGCACGAGTCCGATACGACGCGAAATCATCTGGGAAGTCCCGAGGTTGGGCATGTGTACACCGGCGAGGCTGACGGGGTCAAACGAAGGAACGCACGGCGGCGTAGGCATTGGACCGCCGAGGCGCGCGGCGGGTTGCCGGCGGTCGACGCTTGTGGCTCCATGGCCCCATGGACCGTCGGCTCATGGCACTGGCAGTGGCTACCACGGCAGCGGCGTCGGCGTGCGGCGGCGGGACCACGCGATCCCTGGTGACCCTGGCGCCGCCCCCAGCCCCCAGCACCGTCGCGACCCTGGCCGGCAACCTGTGCGATGGCCAGGTCTGCCAGTGCCGGGCCGCCGACGCGCCGGCCGACGGCGGCGCCGGCGTGCCGCCCGAGGGCGTGAAGCGCTTCGAGATCCGGGTCGGCCCGTCCGAGCACGCGCTGTGGGTGACGGTCGACGACATGGTGCTGTACAAGGGCGTGGCCCGGGCCGAGGACTGCTTCTACGTCGACCTCGGGGCCGGCGACCACAAGCTCGGGCTGCGCGCGGCGAACCCCGGCGGCGTGTCGGCGGCGGTCAAGGTGTCGGAGTACGCCGACGCCACCCAGTCCTGGTACGACACGTTCCAGTTCGCGTGCGGCGCGCCCGGCGTGTGCTCGTACGACGAGCTCGACGAGTTCAAGGCGTCGCTGGCCAAGTACCAGCGCGACATCCACGATCCGTGCGGCTCGGTGAAGATCAAGGGCGTGGCCTGGGACACCGACGTCGCGCCTGATACGCAGCACCCCGGCAACCTGCAGGTGGCGTGGACCCTCGACATCTACGAGTTCACGCCCAAGCACGCCCACGGCGATCCCGCGTGCGCCACCCGCTTCGAGTGATCGCGTGACCTTCGCGTACCCCGACGCCTACGACGTGATCGTCGTCGGCGCCGGCCACGCCGGCTGCGAGGCCGCGCTGGCCGCCGCGCGGCTGGGCGCGCGCACGCTGGTCCTGACCGGGTCGCTCGAGCTGGTCGCGCAGATGTCGTGCAACCCGGCGATCGGCGGCGTGGCCAAGGGCCACCTGGTCAAGGAGATCGACGCGCTCGGCGGCGCGATGGCCCAGGTCATCGACGCCACCGGCATCCAGTTCCGCCGGCTCAACGCGTCGAAGGGCCCGGCGGTGCGCTCGACCCGGGCCCAGGCCGACAAGCGCCGCTACCGCGAGGCGATGCGGGCCCGGCTCGAGGACGCGCCCGGCGTGGCGCTGCGCCAGGCCGAGGTCGCGAGCATCGACACCGACCCGGACGGTCCCGGCGGGGCCGGCGGCGCGCGGCCCCGGGTCGTCGGCGTCACCACCACGATGGGCGTGCGCTACCGCGGCCGGGCCGTGGTCATCACGACCGGCACGTTCCTGCGCGGCGCGATCTTCGTCGGCGACGCCCGGGCCGCCGGCGGCCGGGCCGGCGAGGCGCCGTCGGTGTCGCTGTCGGGCTCGCTGGCGCGGCTGGGCCTGCCGCTGGCGCGGCTCAAGACCGGCACGCCGTGCCGCATCGACGGCAAGACCATCGACTACGCGTCGCTCGAGCGGCAGCCGGGCGACGATCCGCCGCCGCGGTTCGCGCTCGATCACGACGGCGCGCCGCCGGCGCTGACCCAGCGGCCGTGCTGGATCACCTACACGACCGCGGCGACCCACGACCTCATCCGCGCCAACCTGCACCGGTCGCCGCTGTACCAGGGCGCGATCGAGGGCGTCGGCCCGCGCTACTGCCCGTCGATCGAGGACAAGGTCGTCCGGTTCGCGGACAAGGAGCGTCACCAGATCTACCTGGAGCCCGAGTCCACCGACAGCTTCGATCGCGGCGAGATCTACCCCAACGGCATCTCGACCTCGCTGCCCTACGACGTGCAGCTGGCGCTGGTGCGATCGATCCCCGGCCTCGAGCGGGCCGAGATGACCCGGCCCGGCTACGCGGTCGAGTACGACTACGTCGATCCGCGCGAGCTGTACCCGACGCTCGAGACCCGGCGGGTCGCGGGGCTGTACCTCGGCGGGCAGATCAACGGCACCTCGGGCTACGAGGAGGCGGCGATCCAGGGGCTGCTGGCCGGCGCCAACGCGGCGCTGGCGCTGGCCGGGCGCGAGCCGCTGGTGCTGTCGCGGGCCGCGGCCTACGGCGGCGTGCTGGTCGACGACCTGGTCACCCGCGGCACCAAGGAGCCATACCGGATGATGACCTCGCGTGCCGAGTTCCGGCTGCTGCTCCGCGAGGACAACACCGCCGAGCGGCTGCTGCCGGTGGCGCGCGCGGCCGGCCTGGTCGACGACGCGCGCTGGGCGTGGTTCGAGCGGCGCACCGCGGCGCTGGCCGCGGCCCGGGCCCGGGTGCAGGCGGCGTCGGTCACCGGCACCGCGGCGGTCGAGGCGGCGCTGGCGCGGCTCGGGTCGGCGTCGATCGCCGGCCGCCGGGTGACCCTGGCCGAGCTGCTGCGCCGGCCCGAGCTCGACTGGCGCGCGGTCGAGCAGCTCGCCGCCGCCGGCGAGCTCGCCGCCGGCGACGCCCCCGCCGAGCTGGCCGAGATCGTCGAGACCGAGGTGAAGTACGAGGGCTACCTCAAGCGCCAGGCCGCGGACGCGGCGCGGCTGATCGAGGCCGACCGGGTGCCGCTGGCCGACGACCTCGACTACGCCGGCATCCCCGGGCTGTCCCGCGAGGTGGTCGAGAAGCTGTCGGCGCTGCGGCCGGTGTCGGTGGGGCAGGCGGCGCGCGTCGACGGCGTGACGCCGGCCGCCGTCTCGATCTTGATGACCCACCGCGCCCTCAGCCGACGCCGTGGGATAAGCTCTGGCGGATGAACCAGCGACTGTCGTGGACGATCGGTAGCCTCGCGCTCGGCTTGCTCGCCACCGCCTCGCCCGCCCGCGCCGGCGGCCTGTACCTGCCGGGCTCGGGCCCGGTGTCGGTCGGCCGCGCCGGCGCCGCGGTGGCGTCGCTCGACGATCCGTCGGCGATCGGCGTGAACCCGGCCGGCATCGCCGGCACCCACGGCACGGTGGTCTACATCGGCGCCTCGCTGATCAGCTTCAACATGACGTTCCACCGCTACGGCGCGTACGAGGACGTCGCCGGCCGCACCGACCCGTGGGAGGGGCAGGCCTACGGCGCGGTGTCCGACGACTCCAAGCCGGCGATCGGCATCGGCCAGTTCCAGGCGGTGCCGACGATCGCGGTGGCCCACAGCCTCGACAAGGTGGTGAAGGGGCTGACGATCGGCGCCGGCATCTACGCGCCGACCGCGTACCCCGCGCGGCGGATGGGCGCCGACTACACGCTCGAGGATCCGACCCGGCCGCCGCCGCCGACCCGCTACGACGTGATCGAGCAGAACGCCGCGGTGGTGCTGCCGTCGATCATGGTGGCGTACCGCCCGATCGACAAGCTCGATCTCGGCGCCCGGTTCTCGTCGGGCTTCGGCGAGATCGAGGCCACGACCTACGTGTGGGGCCTGGCCAACTTCGAGGAGTGGGCCGGCAAGGACGCGAAGTTCCGCGTCAAGGTGAAGGACATGTTCGTCCCGACCTTCGGGCTGGGCGCGCGCTACCGGGTGTCGCCAGCGATCGAGGTCGGCGCGGCGTGGGCCAGCGCGGTGAACGTCGAGGCCAGCGGCACCGGCGACGCGGTCCAGGGCTCGGGCGTCGAGCTCGGGCCGGGCCAGCGCCCGACGATCATCCCGGTCGAGGACAGCGCCGCCGCCTGCGCCAAGGGCGGCACCGCCGCGGCGCTCAAGGCCTGCGTCAACATCGTCTTGCCGATGACCGCGACCGTCGGCGGCCGCTACATCGTGCGCGACGGCCAGGGCGCGCAGGTGGCCGACGTCGAGGCCAACGTGCAGTGGGAGCAGTGGAGCGACGCGTCGATCCAGGAGGTCATCGTCGACGGCTTCGCGTCGCTCGACGGCACCACCAACGCCGGCGTGCCGCTCAACAAGAGCCTCATCCGCCACAACTTCCAGGACACGTTCTCGCTGCGGCTCGGCGGCAGCTACCAGCGGGTCATGGGCCCGGGCCTGGTGACGCTGCGCGGCGGCCTCGCCTACGACACGACCGCCGCCAAGGAAGGCTGGGAGCGCGCCGACCTCGACGGCGCCGCCCGCACCACCGCCACGCTGGGCGCGTCGTTGACGCTGTCCAAGGTGCGCGTCGACCTCGGCGGCGGCATCGTCCACGAGGGCACGCGCACCCAGACCACCGGCTGCAACAACAACACGCTCGGCGCCAACTGCACCGGCCCCGGCCTCTTGCCGCCCGACTCGCGCACCGGCCCCGACCCGATCCAGCCGATCGCCGGCACCGGCAGCCAGCAGATCAGCCCGATCAACCAGGGCGCGATCAAGAGCGGCTACGGCATCCTGCTGCTCGGCGTGACGACCTGGTTCTGAGCGGGCGCGGCGGCGGCGGGCGGGGCGCGGCGGGGCATGGCCCGACGAGCAGCGGGGGCGGCGAACCCGGCTCCGGCTCCGGCTCCGGCTCCGGCTCCGGCTCCGGCTCCGGTTCCGGCTCCGGTTCCCGATCCCGTCCCTGATCCGTTCGGCTAGGGCAGCGGCGCGCCCCACTCGGCGATCAGCGCGCTGGTGCCGTCGGGGGCGATCGTCGTGCGCCAGTGGTGCGACTGGATGCAGCCCGACAGGCAATCGCCCCAGCCGATCCAGAACTCGAGCGTGCGGGTCCCGGTGGCGTCGACGCCGAGGTCGATCACGTCCGACGAGCTGCCCGCGCCCTCGCAGGGGAAGCGCTCGACCTCGATGCCCGGGACCCCAGCCAGCGCGGCGGCGACGTTGTCGGCCGAGACCGCGCCGCGCGACCCGAAGGTGGCGACGTGCGCGTCCGGCGCCAGCGTCCCCATCCAGAAGTCCCAGACGTCCATCGCCGCGACCACGGCGTCGACGGTCGGGTCGCCGGTGGGGGCCAGCCCGGCGCTCCACGCGGCGGCGATCGCGGGGGCCTCGATGATCCACGTCACCCGCCCGCGCTCCTGGTGCCACGAGGCGGCGGTGGGGACGTCGTCCAGCCGCGCGCGCAGCGGCGCGAAGCCCGCGCGGATCACCGCCGCCGCTGCGTCGACCTCGGGCTGCGTCGGGATGATCGCGGCGGTCGCGCGCTTGGCCAGCTCGTGGGCCGACAGGCACAGCGACGACCGCTGGTCGCGCACGATCTCCCGCGCGCCGCACGGCAGCTCCTCGTCGCCCGGCTCCCCGCACGCCGCGAACGCCGCCGCGACTGCGCCCAGGCCGACCCACATGACGCGCCGCATGGACGAACCTTAGCGCGCGATGCTGGCTCCGGCACCGACGCCGGCTCCGGCTCCGACGCCGGCTCCGGCTCCGGCTCCGGCTCCGGCTCCGGCTCCGGCGCCCGATCCCGTTCACGATCCCGGTCGACGCAGCCCTCACGGGCGCCGCCGATCACCGCGGCGGGGTGAGCGCGGCGACGCGCGTTTCTCGAGCACGTTTTGGGCGACGATGGCGTAGGATGCGCGTGTCGAGCTGACCGGCGGCGGGCAGCGCGTGAACCGCGGACGACGAGGCGCACCATGGGGACCAACGAGGCACGCGACCACGAGGATGGCGGAACGATCACCGTCGACCGCGCGGAGATCGCGCGCGCGCTCGCGAAGCGAAAGCCGTCGCTGGGCGAACTCGCGGCGCTCGGCGCCGAACTAGCGCTCGGGCCCGTGCAGCTCGCGGCGCTGCTCGGTGGCCGTGCCGACCTGCGGTTGACGCCGACCCAGCTCGCCAACCTCAAGGCCTCGGCGGCGGCCGCGCTCGCGGGGACCAAGGAGGCCGAGTCGGAGGATGGGACCAGCTCGGCGAGCCTGTGTGGATCCACGGGGACGCCGTCCGGCGCGAGCCCGGCCCCGACGACGGCGCCGACGGTGCCGTCGGTCACCGCCAGCCACACCGGGTTCACCGAGACCGCCGCCGGCACCACGCTCCAGACCGACACGGTCGGCGCCGGCGCCGTGACGATCCGCCGCGACGTCGAGGGGACCGTCGGGACGCGCACGATCGTCAACGCGTTCGCGCTCTCGTACAAGGGCGCCGACTCGGCGGACGCCCACTGGCTGCAGTTCATCCATCGCGAGATCATCGGCATCGACAGCGCCGGAACCGCGACGCCGTTGACCGACGCGATCACGACGTCCGGCACCCGCGGCGGTTCGTACGCGCTGACGCCCGGGGGCACCGCGACCACGTTCGGCACGCCGGGCGCGGCGAACTACAACACCGACTCGGCGTCGGCCACCGATCCGTTCTACGAGGCGGGGTTCGCCGCCAACCGCGCGGCCGGCGAGACCTCGATGTTCGACAAGCCCGCCGCGCACGGCAAGGTGAACGCCGCGTTCGCCAACGGCGCGGCGCGGGTCATCTCCCGGGCCCACTTCGACACGTTCCTCGTGCAGACCGACAAGGTCACCTACCACTCGTCGCTGACCGTCGCGTACGACTTCGCCTCGGCGACCGCGACCCCGGCACCGACCACCACGCTCCACGCGGCGGGGGCGGCGTCGGCGCTGCCGAGCACGATCCAGCAGCGCTTCCACGCGCAGTATCCGGCGTTCACCTTCATCAAGTAGCCGTGAGGACCTCATGCCTGGCGATCATCCGACCGCTGCCGACGACCACGACGACGCGGGCCTGATCACCGTCTCCCGCGGCGACATCTCGCGGGCGCTGTCCAAGCGCAAGCCGTCGCTCAGCGAGCTGGCGACGCTCGGCGCCGAGCTGGCGCTCGGGCCGCTGCAGCTCGCGGCGCTGCTCGGCGGCAAGGCCGATCTGCGGTTGACCCAGGAGCAGGCCGACAACCTCCGGGCGTCGGCCGCGTCGGCCGTGGCCGGCACCAACGAGGCCGCGTCCGACGACGTCACCCAGTCGGCGAGCCTGTGCGGTTCGTCGGGCACGCCCTCGGGCGGGAGCCCGACGCCGACGCCGGCGCCGAAGGTGGCGTCGGTGACGACGACCAGCAGCGCGTTCAGCGAGACCGACGCCGGCACGACGATGAAGTCCGACACCGTGGGCTCGGGCACGGTCGCGATCCGGCGCGACGTCAAGGGCAACGTCGGGACGCGCGCGATCGTCAACGCCTTCGCCCTGACGTACAAGGGCAGCGACTCCGCCGACGCCCACTGGCTGCAGTTCATCCACCGCGAGATCATCGGCATCGACAGCGCCGGCACCGCCACGCCGCTGGTGCAGGCGATCACGTCATCGGGCACGCGCGGCGGCAGCTACGACCTCACCCAGGGCGGCGACGCCACGAAGTTCGGCACGCCGGTCGAGGCCAACTACAACACCGACACGACGTCGTCGACCGACCCGTTCTACGAGGCCGGCGGCGCCAACAACCGCAGCGCCGGCGAGACGACGATCTTCGACAAGCCCAGCGCCCACGCCGCGGTCCAGACCGCGTTCGCCAACGGCGCGGTGCGGGTCATCTCGCGCGCTCACTTCGACACGTTCCTGGTGCAGACGGACAAGGTCACCTACCACTCGTCGTTGACGATGACGTACGACATCGCGTCGGCGTCGACCACGCCCGCCCCGGTCACGGCGCTCAACTCGGCCGGCGCGGCGTCGGCGTTGCCGGGCACGATCCAGAAGCGCTTCCACGCGCAGTTCCCGACGTTCAACTTCATCAAGTAGCGTCGCGCCGGCTGCGCGCGACCAGACGAGAGAGGCTCTTCGCATGACGACCCACGGAACGATCACGGTCATGGGCGTGCCGGCGCGCGGCGTCGAGGTGTACGCGGTCCGCGGCGGCAAGGTCGTCGCGGTGGCGCACAGCGATCCCGAGGGCCGGTTCGCGGTCGACGTCGACGCCGAGCAGGTACTGGCGCGCTTCGTCGAGCCGGCGGTGGGCGTCCGCGCCGCGACGCCGGGGGCGGACGGCGCGGTGCAGATCGCGGTCGAGCGCGCCGACATCGTGCGGCTGACCGGCACCCTCGCGACGCCGGCCGGGGTCACGATCGACTGGATCGACCTGTGGTTGACCCCGCGCCTCCCCGAGGTCGCGCCGCGGATCGTAGTCGCGGTCGGCACCGAGAACGCGCAGCGGCCGTGCTACTGGGCGCGGCGCCTGACCGGCGCCGGCTTCGAGCTGCGCCTGCTGCGCGGCACCTGGGCGATGTGGTTGGTGCGCGAAGAGGATGGCGGGCTCACCGCCGAGCCGCCGCTGACGCTGACCCTCGACACGCTGCTGCTGCCGAACGGCGACGAGGCGGAGGCCCATTTCGGCGGCCGCCAGTTCGCGCTCGATCGCGACCTGCAGGTGACGGCCCGGGTGCGGGTGCGCACCGAGGATGAGCTGTGACCCGGCGGTGGGCGGTGGTGGCGCTGGTCGCGGGGGTCGGCTGCGGGTCGCAGCCGCCGTCGGCGCCGCGGTCGGGCCGCGATGACGCGGTGGGCGCCGCGACCGCGCGCGTCCGGGTCCGTGGCGCGGCCGCGCACGGCGACGTCCTGTGGATCGCCGACCAGGCGGTGGTGGCGACGGCCCCCCTGGCCGCCGACGGTACGTGCGGCGTGCCCGCGGTCGGTGCGGGCGCGACCGCGCTGGTGCGGATCGACGCGCCGGTGTTCGGCGTCGTCGAGGTGCCCGCCGGGCGCGCGATCGACGTCGACGTCAGCGCCGCGCAGCTCGCGACCATCCGCGGCACGATCGCGGTGCCGACCGGCGTCGCGTTCGACTGGGTCGATCTCCACCTCACGCCGCGGCCGGGGACCCTGGCGCCGCGGCTGGTGCTGGCCGACGGCACCGGCGCGGCGATGCGCAGCACCTTCGCGACCCGACGGCTGACCGAGCCCGCGTTCACCGCGGAGGTGATCGTCGGTACCTGGGAGGTGCGGCTCGACCGCGAGGTCGACGCGCCGCTGGGGTCAGGCGAGGTCACCCTCGCGACCGGCGCGGTCACCGCCGCGGGCGGTCCGGCCCTGGTCGAGAACCACGGCGGCTGGCAGGTGCCGGTCGCGGGCGACGTGGCGTTGACCATCACGCTCACGCAGCGCACCGAATGAACCCCGAACGCGTCACGGCGGATCGCTGGCGGCTCTGGATCGAGGTGGTCGACCAGGGCCTGGTGCCGGAGCGGGCCCGGCTCGACGAGCTGCGCGCCGAGCGGGCGACCGTCGCGGCGCAGCTGTGGCGCGACCACCTGGTGCCGGCGCTCGGCGCGGCGTACCCGTCGTTGCTCGCGGCCGCCACGCCGGTCGACGCGCGGGTGCGGCGCGAGCTGCGGACCGTCGCCTCCGCGGCGTGGGGCCTGGCGTCGGCGATCTACGCGCTCCACGGCGACGACCCGGTGCGGCGCGACGCGGCGTGCGTGCCGGCGGTGTGGATGACGCTCGCGGCGGCCGCGGTCGATCACGTCGTCGACGACGGGCTGATCGACCCCGACGAGGTGCGCCGGCGCCTGAACCCGTGCGCGGTGCTGGCCGCGGTCACGCCCGGGGCGTCGCCGCGACCGATGCTGGCGGCGCTGCCGTACGTCGATCGCTTGCTGGCGCCGGCGCTGGGCGGGATCCAGGCCCGGATCGCGGCCGCGCGCACGCCGTTCGATCACGCGGTGGTGCGTGAGCTGCGCGTGTGCCTCGAGGCGATGATCTCGGGGCAGCTCGAGTCGCCCCGCCTGCGGATCGGCCCCCACGCCGAGCTCGACGCCATCCACGCGACGCTGCACCGGGTCAACGCGCTGACGGTCTGGGTCGCGACCTACCTGGGGCTGATCGACGCCGGCGACCTGGCGCCGCCGACGATCGCCGCGGTGCGCGACGCGACGACTCGGGTCGGCGAGATCGGGTGGATCCTGGACGCGCTGTCGGACATCCACGCCGACCTCGGCGCCGGCGTGTGGAGCCTGGTCTGGCTCGAGCTCGCGCGCGACAGCGCGGCCGACGCGCCGTGGCTGCGCTACGCGGCGGTCCGTCCCGAGGTCGCGCTCGACGCGCTGGCCGCCAGCGGCGTCATCGCCCGGCTGTTGACGCGGCTGCGGTTCGCGATCGACGAGGTCGAGCGCACCGTCGACGTCCGCCCGGGCGCGGCCGGGGCGCTGGCCGACTTTTGCCGCTACATGGTCTGGTCGTTCCTCGCGGCGCGGAGGCCGGGGACGTGATCCACGACGTGTTCTTCTCCGGCGCCCGCCCGGCGCCCGCGCCGGCGGCCGGCTACGCGCTGGCGGCGCACCACCTCGACGACGAGCTGCGGTTCGCCGCGGCGGCGCTGGCGCGGGCCGCGGCGCGCAGCGTCGACGACGGCGGCGGGGCGATCGCGGCCGAGGCCCAGGTGAGCGAGCTGCGCCAGCAGATCGACGCCCGGGTCGCGGCGACCGCCGCCGCCGACCAGGTGCTGCCGCTGCGCCGGATCCAGGTCCGGCTCGGGCTGACCGACCTCGAGCGCGACATGATCGCGCTGCTGGTCGCGGTCGAGGTCGAGCCGCGGCTGCTGGCGGCGCTGGCCACGCCCGGCGGCGTGCCACCGGTCGCGCTGACCGCCGCGGCGCTGCAGCGGGCGCTGACCGGCCCGGTCGTCACGGCGCAGCTGTTCGTCGCCGACCTCCTGCACCCGGTGTCGGTGCTCAGCCGCGGCGTCGTCGTGCGCGGCGACGACGGCGCGCCGCAGCTGCCGCTGGCGGCCGCGCCGCTGCGCTTGAACCGGGGCGTCCTGGCCGCGGCGCTCGGCGCCACGGCCCGCGATCCGGCGCTGGCCGGGCTGCTCGCCGACCGATCGCCCGGCGACGCCGGGCGGCCGTCGGACGCGGACGCGCACCTCGCGGTCGCGCTGCGGCGTCGCGGCGTCGCGCTGTGGCTGAGCGGCCCGCTGGCCGATGGCCGCGAGCTGGCCGGCGCGGTCGCCGCGGTGGCTGGCCGTCCGCTGGTCGAGATCGACGCGCGGGCCCTGGCTGGCGACGGGCCGCGGGCGCGCCAGCGCGCGGTCGAGGCGATCGCGATCGACCAGGCGCTGCGCGACTGGGTCGGCCTGGTCGAGGTGACCGGCGACGACGCTGACGAGCTGGCGCCCGCGCTGCGGGCCCTGGCCGACGGTGTGAGCGGGCCGCTGATCGTGACCACCGCCGGAGACGCGGCGGCGGTGGCCCGGGTGGCGTCCGAGGCGCCGCGCCATCACCTCGCGCGCCCGACCGCGGCCGAGCGGCGCGCGCTGTGGGAGGCCGCGCTCGAGCGGCGGGCGATGGCGCTGCCGGCGCGGCACGTGACCGAGCTGGCCGACGCGTTCCCGCTGTCGCGCGGCGAGATCGGCGACGTGGTCGCGGCGGCGGTCCGGGCCGATGACGGCGCGGCGGCGTCGCTCGAGGGCCTCCGCGCGGCGTGCATGGTGCGACAGCGCGCGCGCCTCGATCGGCTGGCCGACTTCATCCCGCCCGCGTTCGGCTGGGACGAGCTGGTGCTCGGCGAGGAGGAGCGCGAGCGGCTGCGCGAGATCGCCGCGCGCATCCGGCACCGCCACACCGTGCTGACGGTGTGGAACTTCGCGAAGAAGCTCCCGTACGGCAGCGGCACCGCGGCGCTGTTCGCGGGACCGCCCGGGACCGGCAAGACGATGGCCGCGTCGGTGCTGTCGGGCGTGTTGCGGCGCGAGCTGTATCGCATCGACCTGTCGCGGGTGGTCGACAAGTACATCGGCGAGACCGAGAAGAACCTCGGGCGGATCTTCGACGCCGCGGCCGACTCCGACGCGATGCTGCTGTTCGATGAGGCCGACAGCCTGTTCGGCAAGCGGACGCAGGTGCAGTCGAGCAATGACCGGTACGCGAACCTGGAGACCAACTACCTGCTGCAGCGGATCGAACAGCACACCGGCGTGTCGATCCTCACCACCAACCACGTCCAGCACATCGACGAGGCGTTCGCGCGGCGCATCCCGTTCCGCGTCGACTTCCCGTTCCCCGACGAGCACGCCCGCGCCGAGATCTGGCGCCGGTGCTTTCCCGATGAGGTCCCGCAGGCTGGCCTCGACTTCGCCCGGCTCGGCGCGACCTACCCGCTGTCGGGTGGTCACATCAAGTCGGCCGTGGTCCGCGCGGCGTTCATGGCGGCCGAGGCCGGTGGGCCGGTGACGCCGGCGCTGATCCGCCGGGCAGTCGCGCTCGAGTTCGAGGCGCTGGGCAAGCTCGCGCCGCCCGGCTGAGCTCCGCCGACTACTCCGCCACCGTCACCGCCAGGGCCGGCGCCCAGTGCTTGTCCTCGTCGGTGTAGTACAGGTACGCCGACGAAGCGGGGCCTTCGTAGCTGCCGGGTACCGCGGCCAGCAGGTTGAGGTCGACCTGCTTGTGGGCCGACGGCTCGAGGGCGCGCCAGTACAGGATGACCTCGCGCGGGCGGGTCTCGTAGAAGTCGATCAGGCCCTTGTCGCGCAGCTCCTTGAGCTGCCAGGTCTGGAACACCAGGCCGCCGGGGATGCCGATGCGCGCGAGCGTCATCGGCTGGCCCGCGGTGGTGCGGTTGTCGATCTGCGCGCGCAAGGTCACGCCCTCGCCCATGCGCACGCGCTCCTGGAGGAGCTGGGTCTGCACCGCGACCGCGGCCTGGGGCGACGACTGCGGCTGCGCGGCGCGGTACTCGACCGCGATCGAGTAGGGCAGGCTCGCGGCGCTGTCGAGCTTGAGCTCGATGGTGTTCTTGCCGGGCTGGAGCGCGCCGGCCAGGTCGTCCCACACCAGCGCGTCCTTGCGGCCGGCCTCGAAGGCGATCGTGCCGGCCGGGCGGCCGTTGACGATCAGCGTCGCGGTGCCGCCGGCGGGCATGCGCTTGCTGGCCTCGGCGTACGCGGTCAGCGCCTTGAGGCCGAGGATCGTCGCCTGGGTGTTGCTCCACTCGCCGTAGCCGCCGCGGTTGGCGTTGAGCCAGTCGATCGCCGAGCGCACCGGGCCCTGGTAAGCGTCGCCGGCCTTGAGCATCGCCAGCACGGCGAGCGCGGTGGTCTCGATGGTCAACGACGCGCCGCCCGACATCGTGATCGACTCCTTGGCGCCGGGGAAGCTGCCGTCGCCGGCCTGCAGCCCGACCAGCCGCTTGGTCGCGGCGGCGCCCTCGGGCGCGCCGGCGCGCTGCAGCGTGTTGGCGGCGAGCGCCAGCAGGTACGGGTCGCGGGTGGTCGCGCCCAGCTCGCGCTGCACCTTCAGCTCGGCGGCCATGCCGTCCGCGCGGCCGGCCTCGGCCAGCGCCCACATGATGTACGCGTCGGTGGTGGCCGCGCCGGCGCGGCCGAACGAGTCGAGCGCGGTCGCCGAGCGGGTGAAGCCGCCCTTGCCGTCGCGCCGGCTCATCAGCCAGGCCGCGGTGCGCTCGACCATCGCGGCGTCGACGTCGTAGACCTTGCCCATGTCGGCGAACTCCATCAGGCCGTACGCCGTGAGCGCCTCGTGGCCGGGCGTCTGCCCGAACCACTCGTAGCCGCGCTGCTTGGTCTCGTAGCCGGTGAGCAGGCCGTAGCCCTTGTCGAGCACCGCTTGCGAGCGCTCGACCAGCGCCGGGTCGGCGTCGTCCGACGACGCCAGGTAGGCCAGCACCATCACGTTGGGGTAGTTGCTCGACGAGGTCTGCTCGAAGCAGCCGCCGGGCTCGCGGATCATGCCCTCCATGCCCTTGGTCATCGACGCCAGCGGCGACGGGTACATCGTCACGGTCGCGGCGAAGGAGCCGGGCAGCGCGCCGGTGAGGTCGAGCGTCTCGCGCGCGACCTGGCCGCCGGTGGCGGTGCCGGCGGCCGACACCTCGAACGGGAAGCCGCGCGGCACGACGCGGATGGTCTGGGTGACCTCGTCGGCCAGGCCGCGGGCGGTCACCTTCATCGCGACGTCGGCGGTGCCGCCGGTGGCGACCACCTCGAGCGGCACGAACAGCGCCTGCTTGGCGCCCGGCGCCAGGCGGAGCGCGGTCGCCGGCGCCGGGCCGACCACCTTGAACGCGGTGCCGAACGCGGTGGTCAGGGTGGCGTCGAGGGTGGCCTCGGTCTGGTTGGTCAGCGTGATCGGCAGCCGGATGCGATCGCCGGCGGTGACCTCGACCGGCAGGTGCGCGTCGAGCGTCAGCGGCAGCTTCGACGCCACCGCGACCTGGCCCCCGCCCGGCGTGCCGTCGGCGGCGAAGCCCTCGGCGGTGGCGCGGAACGAGGTCACCGCGTCGGAGGTGACGAACGTGACCTCGGCCTGGCCGCGGGCGTCGGTGGTGACGGTGGGGTTCCAGTAGATGGTCTCGCGGAAGTCGGTGCGCGGGCCGTCGTAGGCGGCGGTGTACTGCGGCACCGGGAACACCCGCACCGGCGCGAACTCGCCGGCGAAGCCCTGATCCCGGATCGCCAGCGCGTCGCCGGCCTCGTCGTCGAGCGCCTTGTCCTTCATCCGCAGGTTGGCGCGCTTGCCGGCCTTGGCGTCGTCGGCCTCGAGCCGGACGATCCGCGGCGGCGGCGGCGGCGCGTCCGCCATCGGGTCGGCGGGCTTCGCGGCGGCTGGCGCGCCCCGCCGCGGCGCGGGCATGGGCGCGACCGCGACCGCGGGCGGCATCGGCATGCCCCCAGCCCCCGCCATCGGCGCGGCGGCCTCGGCCCACTCGACCGCGGTCGGCTCGGGCACCGGCGGCCGCATCGCCACCATCACGCTGGCGGTGGCGTCGTCGCTGACGGTGACGGTCAGCGCGACGGTGGCGAAGCCCGCGCCCTGGCCGGTGACGGTGCAGGTGCCGGCGGGCAGGCCGCCGACGCTGAAGCCGCCGCCGCGATCGAGCGTCGCGGTCTTGGTCACCGCGCCGCAGGTGATCGTGACCTTGACCCCGGCGGCCAGCGGCGCGCCGCTGGCGTCGACGACGACGCCCTCGATGGCGCCCGGGCCGGCGGCCGCGACCACGGCCGGCGTCGCGATCAGGGCCGAGAGCAAGAACAGCAAGCGGTGCGCGCGGATCATGGCGTGCCTCCCAGCGCCGCGGTGATCGGGCGCCACTCGAACCGTCGGTAGCCGCGGGTGGCGAGCAGCGCGTCCATCGCGGCCGCCGCCTCGGGCTTGTCGCTGAAGTAGAAGTTGGGCTCCTCGATCGGATCGGCGCTGGTCGCGCCGAGCTCGGGCTCGAGGTACATGCGCGCCAGGATGCGCGCCGACTTGTCGTCGGCGTACGCCAGCACGGTCTCGTCGACCACCGCGACGGCCAGCGACGCGGCGACCGGCTTGCCGCTGGCGTCGGTGGTCTTGACCCGCAGCTTGACGCGATCGCGCGGGGTGTAGGTCGGCTGGTCGGTCGACAGCTCGACCCGCAGGTCGGCGCCGGCGCGGTGGTAGACGAGGCGCTCGGCCAGCGGCTCGCGGCTGGCCGAGAACAAGGTCACCCGCGCGACGCCCTGGCCGACGACCTTGGCGTCGACGGGGAGCTCGACGACGGTGGGCTGCCCGGCGACGACGTCGAAGCCGCCGCTGCCGAGCCGGCGCTCGCGCATCACCGCCACCACCTCGAGGTGGCGCGCGGTGTTGCAGATCGCGGCGATGCGCACGACGTCGGGCGTCGTCGGGTCGACGCTGCGCAGCACGCAGCCGCCGGGCTTGCCGGCCGGCAGGTCGTAGCGCGCGGTGATGCCGACCGGCTTGGTGATCACCACCTGGTAGCGGCGGTCGGTGGCCGGGGTCAGCTCGAAGCGGCCGAGGCCGTCGTGGATCGAGCGGAACTCGGCGACGGTCTGGCCGCGCTCGTCGACCACCTTGCCCTCGACGTCGGCCGGCTTGCCGATCAGCGTCTTGGCCATGAAGTAGACCCGGCCGGGCACGCCGTCGATCAGGTCGCCGCCCTCGGGGAAGAGGCCGAGCTGCAGGCTGGTCATGACGATCGGGATGCGCTTCTGGATCGACTCGGTGACGCCGCCGTCCTCGGCGAGGATCGTCAGCAGGCCGTCGCCGCGGGCCATCGTCGTCGGCAGCGTGAACCGCGCGGTGGCGTGGCCGGCGCGATCGGTGGTCAGCGCCAGCCGCTGCACCTCGGCGTCGTCGATCGTGACGATCGCGGTGAGCGCGCGGTTGGCGAACGGCTCGCCGGTGGCCTGCTTGATCTCGACCGCCGCCGCGACCGCGTCGCCGGCGCCGTAGGCCTTGCGCAGCAGCTCGAGGGTCTTCTGCAGCCGCGGCGCCTGGTAGGTGTTGACGATCAGCGTGCGCTCGTCGGTGGTGCCGTCGTCGGCGCGCAGCACCAGCTTGTACTCGCCGCCCTCGAGGGTGTCGGCCAGCGTCAGGTCGTTGCGGGCGACGCCGCGCTGGGCCAGCACCCGCTTGCTGGTGACGATCGCGCCGCGCGGCGACACCAGCTGGATCGTCGTGCCCACCGGCGGCCCGGCCAGCATCGTGCCGGTGGCGCGCAGATCGGCGCGGAACCAGATCGTCTCGCCGGGCTGGTACAGGGGCTTGTCGGTCTGGAGGTAGCCGCGCTTGGTCGCGGCCCGCTCGAAGTAGCTGGCGATCGCGGCGTCGAGGCCGGGCGCGCCGGCGGTGAGCGCGGCGGGCACCAGCGCGGCCAGCTGGTGGTCGGTGGGCGTCGTGGCGATCGAGATCGGGGCGCGCTGGGGGGGGGGCGACGACGTCGCCGTGCCTCCTCCGCCGCAGCCGATCGCGACCGCCAGCATGAGCGGCGGCAGGTTCCTCATGGCGGCAGGAACGCGCCGCGATCGCGATGGATCTAGCCTGGCGTCGGCGAAGCCGCGGCGTCGCTTCTCGGCCAAGGATCCGGGCCGCGCCGGCGTCCTACCCTGCGGCCGCCGCCGTGCGCCGGGGGCCACCGTCGACGGGCCGTGCGCCCGCCGCCTTCCTCTGTCATGCTCGCGGCATGAGCAACGCGCTGGTTCGTCGTGGCGGTGGCAGCGGCATCGTGCCCGGTGTCTGCAGCCTCTTCGTGCCCGGCGTCGGTCAGCTGGTCAACGGCGAGACCGACAAGGCCATCGGGGTGTTCGCGGTGTGGGGCATCGCCGGGCTCGGCTTCCTCGGCGCCATCCCGCTGATCGGCGGCGTCGCGGCGCTGGTCGGCGTCGCCACCCACATCTACGCGGTCGGCGACGCCTACGTGCAGGGCCGCCGCAAGCGCTGACGCCCACGCCGGCGGCGCGGCGGCGTGGGCCGCCGCCGTCGTCGCTGCCCCGCCGCCCATCCCCGCAGGTGCCAGCCGCCGCGCTACTCGCGCGGCGCGGCGGCGCGGATCTCGTCGGACGCCTGGCCTTCGTACTTCTTGAAGTTCTCGCGGAACAGGTGCGCGACCTTCTTGGCCTGGACGTCGTACGCGTGCTTGTCGGCCCAGGTGTTCTTGGGCACCAGGATCTCGGTGGGCACGCCCGGGCACTCGGCCGGCACGAACACGCCGAACACCGGATCCTCGACGGTCGCGGCCTTGTCGAGCGCGCCCGAGTGGATCGCGTCGATGATCGCGCGCGTGTACGACAGCTTCATGCGCTTGCCGACGCCGTAGCCGCCGCCCGACCAGCCGGTGTTGACCAGCCAGGTCTGCGCGTGGTGCTTGCGCAGCTTGTCGGCGAGCAGCTCGGCGTACTTGGTCGGGTGCCAGACCAGGAACGGGCCGCCGAAGCACGCCGAGAAGGTCGCCTCGGGGTCCTTCACGCCGACCTCGGTGCCGGCGACCTTGGCGGTGTAGCCGCTGATGAAGTGGTACATCGCCTGCGCCGGGGTCAGCTTCGACACCGGCGGCAGCACGCCGAAGGCGTCGCAGGTCAGGAAGATGACGTTCTTCGGGTGCCCGGCGATCGCCGGCAGCTTGGCGTTGGGGATGACGTCGAGCGGGTAGCAGCCGCGGGTGTTCTGGGTGAGCGAGACGTCCTTGTAGTCGACGACGTGGCTCTCGGGATCGAACACGACGTTCTCGAGCACCGAGCCGAACTGCAGCGCGTTCCAGATGTCGGGCTCCTGCTCCTTCGACAGGTCGATGACCTTGGCGTAGCAGCCGCCCTCGATGTTGAACACGCCGGCGTCGCTCCAGCAGTGCTCGTCGTCGCCGATCAGCAGGCGCTTGGGATCGGCCGACAGCGTGGTCTTGCCGGTGCCCGACAGGCCGAACAGCACCGAGGTGTCGCTGCCGTCGCGGGCCTGGGTGGCCGAGCAGTGCATCGACAGCACCCCACGCTTGGGCATGAGGTAGTTCATGATCGTGAAGACGCCCTTCTTCATCTCGCCGGCGTACTCGCTGCCGAGGATCACGAACTCGCGGCGGCCGAACGACAGATCGATCGACGTCGACGAGGTCATGCCCGCGGTGTGCTTGTTGGCGGGGAAGCCGCCGGCGTTGAAGATGACGTAGTCGGGGAGGTCGAAGGTCTCGAGCTCCTCGGCGGTCGGGCGGATCAGCATGTTGCGCATGAACAGCGCGTGGTACGCGCGGGCGCAGATGATGCGGATCTTCAGGCGGTAGGCCGGATCCCAGCCGGCGTAGCCGTCGACGACGTACAGCCGCTCCTTGGTGTTGAGGTAGTCGATCGCGCGCTCGCGGTTGATCGTGAAGCTCTGCGCGTCGAGCTTGATGTTGACGCTGCCCCACCAGATGTCGTCGCGGACCTCGGGCTCGTCGACGACGCGCTTGTCGGTCGGGCTGCGGCCGGTCTTCTTGCCGGAGTAGGCGATGAGCGATCCGGTCGACGAGATGGCGGAGCCCTGCTCGAAGCGGAGCGCGGCTTCGTACAGGAACGACGGGGTGGCGTTGCGGTGGATCTCGGCAACCGAGATGCCGTGTGCCTCGAGGGCGAAGTCGGCCATGGGTCCTCGTTGGGGGTGGAGAAACGTGCGGCAGGTATACACCACGGCCTGCGCGCCGGCATCGGGCCCCGGCGGTCCCGGCGGGATCGTTTGCCGCACTGCGCAACGCCGCGAAAATCCCGCGGAAGTCGGTGCCGAACGAGCGTCGGAGATCGACTTGACTCGGCCTCGCTCGAGTCCGGCGCGTCCGCGTCCGCGGGTCCTGCTCGTACTAATCCCGCGGCGGGCCGTCGTTGCGGAGCGTGTCGTCGACGAACTCCAGCACCTCGCGCACCATCGCGCCGAAGTCGTCGTAGAAGATCTGGTCGATCTGGTTGGCGGCGGGATCGAACAGCAGGACCGGGCACTCGCCGCCGTCCTCGGCGCGGCCGGTGTCGAGGCAGAACCACTCGGCGGCGTTGGCGCCCTTGCCGACGACGATCAGGTGATCGGCGAGCTGGTTGGCGGCGCGCGCCGACAGCGTGGTCGAGACCACGTCGGTGCCGGGGTCGTCGGCCGCGAGGCCGCAGAAGTCGTGGACCACCGCCAGATCGGCGGGGATGCCCATCGCGCCGTAGCGGCGCAAGAACTCACGGTACGACGGCGGGAAGCTGGTGCCGAGGCGCTCCTCGGCGGCGGCGACGGCGTCCTCGGCCGCGGGGCCGGCGATGACGCAGCGGCGCTCGATGTCGGCCAGCCGGCGCCGCACGCGCTCGATCAGATCGACGATGTCGGACTGCACGGTCCGATTATGCACGGGCCCGGCGCCAGCGCATCCGTCGCCGGTCACCGATCGGGTTCCGGATGGGCAGCGCGCCAGCGCGAATAGATCGCTTGACAGAAGCGGTGGACGCCGTGCACGACCACGACGCTGCGCAGCGACGGGAACAGCTCGAACGCGTGGTGCGCCAGCGGCAGCTCGACGAACGCGACGGTGGCGCCGCGGGCGCGGGCGGCCCGCACGAAGTCGCGGGCCATGCGGATCGGCACCAGGTTGTCGCGGGTGCCGTGGATGACCATGAACGGCGGCGGCGCGGCCGGGCGCGCCAGCTGCGCCAGCGGCGACGCGGCGGCGTAGGCGTCGTGATCGTCGAGCGGGCGCTTGAGCACCACCCGCGCCAGCACCAGCTCGCGGAACGCGCGGTGGTGGAACGTGCCGGCGCCGTCGGTGAAGTCGTAGACCCCGTAGTACGAGACGCAGCCGGCCAGCGAGGTGTCGACGTCCTCGAAGCCCGGCTGGTAGCGCGGATCGTTGGCGGTGAGCGCCGCCAGGCTGGCCAGGTGGCCGCCGGCCGAGCCGCCGCCGATCATCACGAACCGCGGATCGCCGCCGTGCGCGGCGACGTGGGCCTGCACCCACGCCAGCGCGCGCTTCACGTCGATCAGGTGATCGGGGAAGGTCGCGCGCGGCGACAGCCGGTAGTTGATCGACACGCACACCCAGCCGGCGCGGGCCAGCTCGTGGACGGTGAGCAGGCCCTGCTGCGCCTTGTTGCCGACCACCCAGCCGCCGCCGTGGACGTAGACGAACACCGGCCGCGGGCCGGCGCCGTCGGCGGTCGGCCGGTAGAGATCGAGGCGCTGGCGGCGGTCGGGGCCGTACCCGAGGTCGGCGACCCGGGTGACGCCGCGCGGCCGGCGCGGCAGCGGCCACACCAGCCGGCGCCACGGCGTCGTCGGATCGTAGGCGGCGCGCAGCTGATCGTGGATGTGATCGTGGTAGTCGCGGCCCAGCGCCTCGCGCAGCGCCCGCTCGACCAGGTTGGTGGTGCGGGCCGCGGCGATCAGGTGGTGGCGGAGGATCAGCGCCGAGACCAGCAGCCCCGCGCCGCCGACCCAGCCCGGCCACGCGGTGGCGCCGCCGGCCAGCGCCAGCGCGGCGCCGACGCCGAGCTGCAGCGCCAGCTGGTGCAGCGGCAGCTCGCTGACCAGCCAGCCGACCGGCCACGCGGCGACCGTGGCGACGCCGGGCCAGCGCGGCGGCGCGACCGAGATCACGGCGGCCAGCGCGCAGACCAGGCCGAAGGCCAACAGCACCCAGGGCATGCGGCGCGATGGTTGCGTGGACGCGGCGTCCGCGCAAGCGTGCGCGCCGCGCGATGGACGGGCACAATCGCCGCATGGCCAAGACCGCTTGCCCCGTCACCCGCACCCAGTTCACCGAGAAGGCCGAGGCCCTGAAGGTGGTGATCAACGGCACCGAGCTGCTCGCCGACGTCAAGGAGTTCTCGACCGGCTCGTTCGGCTGGTACCTCAACGGCAAGATCGTCGTGACCATCGACGGCAAGCCGCTGTCGGTGCAGGTCGGGATGAACCTGACCGTGGTCGGCAGCAAGGAGGCCGAGAAGGGCGGCTGAGCCGCTCGTCACCGCCGCGCGGCGATCACTTCGGGCGCGGCAGGTTCGCCGGGAAGGTGCCGGCGTCGATCACCGCCAGCTCCATGTCGGCGTCGCCGATGCCGAACGCGCGCTGCGCCAGCGAGATGAACGGGATCACGCGCCAGCGGGCCAGGTCGGCCGGCGGCTCGGCGCACATCGCGTAGACCACCATCCAGTAGCGATCGACCGGATCGGGCAGGCTGGCGGCCAGCGTGGCCAGCTCGCCGTCGGGGCCCGACATCCGCGGCTTGCGGAACGCCTGGTACAGCATGCCCTCGATCTCGTGCTGGCGCAGCGCGAGATCGGGCAGCGCCACCAGGAAGTCGCGCAGCTCGAAGCGGTGGTCGTCGATCAGCTTGCCCAGCGTGACCGCGCGCAGCGTGAACATCTCGATCGCGACGGCGATCAGGCTGCGCAGCCGCAGCAGGCGATCGTCGATGTACGCGGCGGTGCGGTGGGCCTGGGCGGCGGCGAAGATGTCCTGGGCCTCGTACGGCGCGATCCGCAGCGCCAGCCGGAGCTGCTCGAGGAAGGTCAGCTCGCCCTCGTGGATCAGCTCGTCGGCGACGCACACCTCGCAGGCCATCGCCATCGCGGTGATGCGGTGCAGCCGCGCCGGCAGGCCCTTGGCCATGGCCGGGATGCGGGCGGTGGCGCTGCCGGCGAAGTTGACCGCGTCGGAGGCCATCTCGATCAGCAGCTTGGCGTTGGTGGACGAGACGCCGGCGAACATCTCGTGCTCGGCGAGGTAGCGGGCGAGCACGTCGCGCTCGCGCTGGTCGACGGTGCCGTCGGCGTTCATCGCGCCGATCATCGCCTCGACCAGGAACCGCCGGGGATCGTTGGGCCGGAGGGTGCCGGCGATCACGTCCTTGGCGCGCGTCTCCATCGGCCGCAGCTTACCAAAACCCGCGGGCGAGCGCGTCGATGGTGCCCACCGTTGCCACGGCGACCAGCGCGGCCACCGCCGCGGGCGCCAGCGCCGGCGGGGCCTGCGCGGCGCGGGCGCGCATCCCGGCCAGCCCGAGCACCACCGCCGCGGCCACCGCGAGCAGGATCCACGGCGCGTAGCGGCGGGCCGGGTGGCGCGCGGCGATCGCCGTGCGCGCCTCGCGCAGCGCGGCGGCGTCGATGGTCGGGTGGGCGGCGCGCCACGCCGCCAGCTCGCGGGCGACGGCGCGGCTGCGCTCGGTGGCCATGACGTGCTGGTAGGTGGGATCGGGGCGCAGCCGCAGCTCGCCGATCACCAGCGCGGCGTGGGCGCCGCCGGCCAGCGCCAGCGCGGCCCCGAGCTGGGCCAGCCGGACCCGCGGGCGGGGCGACGGCAACCGGGCCAGGAGCGCGGCGCCGATCCGCCGCGCGGCGACGGCGGCGGCGAGCGCGGCCACGAGCGTGACCGGCACGACCACCGCGGCGCGCGCGGCGCCGAGCCGGCGGTGCAGCCACGCGCCGTCGCCGACGCCGTCCGCGGTGCCGATCGCCAGGTACAGCGCGGCGTGGATGGCCAGGGCCCAGGCCGCGGCGCCCGCCGCCAGCCCGCCGCGCCGCCGCGCCCACGCGGCCAGCAGGCCGGCCACCGCCAGCTCGACGGCGATCCCGGCCAGCGACACCGCCGCCAGCGCCGCCGGCGACCAGCGCGCGCTGCCGCCGTACTCGATCCAGCCGCCGGCGAACAGGTAGACGTGGAGGTCGGTCACCGAGCCGCCGACGGCGTAGGCGGCGCCGCCGTGGCCGGCCAGCTCGTGCACCACCAGGCCGGCGCGGCTGATCACCAGCGACACCGCCAGGCACCACGCGGCCAGGCGCGCGACCGCGGCCGGCGATGAAGGTGCGTCCACCGCCCAAGGATGGCATATCATCCGCCCATGGCCGGTCGCTGGATCCCCGCCGCCGTGGTGATCGCGAGCCTCGGCGCCGCGCGCGCCGACAGCCGACGCACGGTCCACGTCGAGACCACGCCGCCCGGCGCGACGATCTACCTGGGCGACAAGGACGGCGCGGTGCTGGGCACGACGCCGGCCGACGTCAAGCTGGTGCCCGGCGATCAGGTGCTGGTGATCGCGCTCGACGGCTACCTCGACGAGGTGGTGCCGGTGCCGGTGCCGGCGGCCAGCGGGCGCGCGGGCAAGCGGCCGATCGAGCTCGATCCCATCCGCATGCGCGCCGCCGAGTCGATGCTCGAGATCAAGGGCACCGCGCCCGACGGCGCGCGGGTGCTGGTCGACGGCGAGGATCGCGGCGCGCTGCCGCGTCGCCTCGAGGTGGCGCCGGGCCCGCACCAGGTGCAGGTGATGGTCGGCGACAAGGCGGTGTGGGACGAGTGGGTCGAGCTCGACAGCGGCGCCGAGCACGTCGTGACCGTGGCGCCGGTCGTCGACGAGGCGCCGCCGCCCGAGCCGGGGCGCCGGCGCGGCCCGCGGCCGCCGCTGGCGATCGTGCGGGTCGGCCCCGACTTCGGCTGGCGCAGCCTCAGCTACCAGGCGGCCGGCGACGCGATGTTCACGCCGTCGTTCTCGTCGCGGGTGCTGACCGCGGTGCGGGTCGAGGCCGAGCTGGCGCCGTGGCGGCTGGCGCCGGCGGCGCGGGTGCTGTGGCCGCTGGCGCTGGTGGCGGGCGGCGGCTTCGCGCCCGCCGACGCCGTGGTCGCTGGCAGCCGCACGACCGATCAGTTCTGGCGCACCACCGAGGTCGGGCTGCGGTACCGGCTGGGGCTGGGGCGCCACGCGGCGATCGCCGCCGACGCCGGCTGGGCGCGGCTGATCTGGGCGTTCCGCGGCGATCAAGAGGACGCGCTGCCCGACACCGACTACCAGACCGTGCGGATCGGGCTGCGGGGCGAGGGCGCGGTCGGCCCGATCACCGGCTGGCTGGCGATCGCCAACCAGGTGGTGGTGAGCGGCGGGCCGCTGCCCGATCGCTTCGCGACCGCCGACGCCGACGGTTTCGCGCTGCGGCTGGGCGGGCGCGCGGCGCTGCTCGGCGGTCGGCTCGAGGCCGGCGCCGAGTACCAGCTGACCAGCTTCTCGTGGTCGTTCGAGCCGGTGATGGGCGGCGACTACCAGGCCACCGGCGCCAGCGATCGGATCGACAGCGCGCGGCTGTGGGTCGGCGCCATGTATTGATGCGGCGCGGAGGCGCGTGCGGGCGCCCCTCGGACGTGCCGCGCGCGGCCGGCGCGGCGCGCGGCCGGGAACCGATCGGCGCGCGCGGTGTCTGACCGCCCATGCGCCATCGCCCCTGGCCGCTCATCGCCCTCGGTGCGGCCGCGCTCCACGGTCGCGCCGCCGCCGATGTGGTCCGTAGCGACGAGCGCGGCGCCGAGCTGTCGATCGCGCAGCCGCGGATCACCGCCGAGCTCGGCGACGGCGTGGCCTACCTGCGGGTGCGCTACGACGTCGTCAACGCCAGCCGCATCCCCGACCGCGCGCGGGTGCAGCTCGAGCTGCCGACCGGCGCGGTCGTGGTGGGGCTGCGCCAGCGCACCGGCGGCGCGTGGATCGCCGGGCGGCTCGAGGCGGCCGAGGCGGTCGAGGCGCGGATGGCGGCCTACGTCGATGCGCCGTTCGTCGCGGCGCGCGGCGCGGTGGCGCTGACCGGCGCCGGCGCGTTCCACGATCTGACGTTGACGTACGTGCCGCCGCGCGGCCAGGTCGGCGTCGAGTACGAGGTCGTCGTGCCGGCGTGCTACGCCCACGGCGAGTGGGTGGCGGTGGTGCCGCGGCTCGAGGTCGACCCGACGCTGACCGTCGCGCGCGGCCGCGTCGACGACGCCGCCGACGTGGCCAAGCGGTGGGGTGAGCCGGTGGTCGACGCGTGCGAACACCTCGTCGCCTACGACACCGCCGACCCCGCCGACCACGTGCTGGCGTGGCCGGCCCGGGCCGCGACCGGCCTGCGCCTCACCGACGCGCGGCTGGCCGTGCCTGGCCTCGCGGTGCGCGACGTCGAGCTGGCGATCGCGCCGCGGCTGGTGGCGCCGCCGGTGCGACCGACGGTGGTGTTCGTGGTCGACGCGTCGAAGAGCCAGGGCGCCGACGGCGTCGCCGCGCAGCTGGCGATCGTGCGCGGCTACCTGGCCCACCAGCCCGACGCGCGGGTCGAGGTGGTGGTGGCGCGGCGCGCCGCGACGCGGCTGTTCGGCGACGTCGTCCCCGCGTCGACCTTCCCGGCCGCGCTGGCGGCGCGGGCCGCGGCGCTGACGGTGGGCAACGGCTCGCACCTCGAGCGCGGGCTGGCGCTGGCCGCCGACATCCTGGCCGCGGCGTCCGGGCCGCGGCGGCTGGTGGCGTTCACCGACGACCGGCTGCGGCCGGCGCTGACCGACGACGCGCTGCGCGTGGCGCTGGCCCGGCTGCCCGCCGACGCGATCGCCCACGTCGTCGTGCCCCACGGCGGCGCGGCCGAGGTCTGGACCGATCGCGAGAGCCACTTCGCCGGCGTGATCGCGCCGTGGGGCGGCATCGCCGCGACGGTCGGCGCGGCCGGCGATCCCGCGCCGCTGGTCGAGCTGGTGCGGCCGATCGCGTTGCGCGACGTCGCGGTCGGCGACGAGGTGATCGCCGACGAGGTGCGCGAGGGCCACGGGCTTCGCAGCCTGACCCAGACCGACGCCGCGGCGCCGGTGACCGCGTGGCTGTGGGGGCGGCGGGTCGAGGCCACGGTGCTGGCGGCGCCGGTCGATCGCATCCGGGTGGCCCGCCTGACGCTGGCGAGGTTCGAAGAACTCGACGACGCGGCGGTGCAGGCGCTGGCCGGGCTGGCCCACGCGACGACGCGGCTGACCTCGCTGATCGCCGACCAGCCGAGCTGGCAGCCGGGCGGGCTGCCCGAGGTCGAGCTGGGGATGCGCGGCGGCGACAGCGGGGGGGCGATGTGCGGGCTGCCGATGGGGATCAGCGGGGTCGGCCGGATCGGCACGATCGGCCACGGCAGCGGCACCGTCACCGTCGACGTGTTGCCCCGACCCGACGTGCACGCGCTGCTCGCCGCCCGCATCGATGGCTGCGCCGCGCCGCTCGGGGCGCGCGGGTGGCAACTGGCGATCGAGGTCGCCACCACCGGCGACGAGGTCGTCGACGTCGCCGCCGCGCTGACCGGCGTCGACGACGCCGGGCTGGCGGCCCGGGTCGAGGCGTGCGCGATCGAGGCCGGCTGGGATCTCGACCTGGACGCCAGCTTCGCCCGCTACACGACGACGTTCGCGACGACGTTCGGGCCGTAGCAGATCGACGTCGAACCGCCGCCCGCGCTTCTCCGCAACCTGCTGGCTACCAGATCGTGCAGGTCGCGGTCGGCGCCATCGGCGCCCCGGCCTTGCAGCCGAACGCCGCCGCGAACTGCGGCAGGTTGCGCAGCGCGCCGTTGACCCGCCACTTCGGCGGCGCGTGCGGATCGACGGTCAGGCGGCGCAGCGCCTCCTCGTCGCGATCCTTCGAACACCACGCCTGGCCGACCGCGACGAAGAACTGCTGGTCCTCGCTGAGCCCGTCGGCGACGTAGGCCTTGTCGGCGCCGGCGCGCAGCTTCCGGTAGGCCAGGAACGCGTGCTTGATGCCGCCGAGGTCGGCGATGTTCTCGCCGAGCGTCAGCGCGCCGTTGACGTGCTTGCCCGGCAGCGTCTCGAAGGTCGAGTACATGTCGGCCAGGCACTGGCCCTTGGCCTGGAACTGGGTGAGGTCGTCGGGCTGCCACCAGTTGCGCTGGTTGCCGTCGGCGTCGTACTGCGCGCCCTGATCATCGAAGCCGTGGGTCAGCTCGTGGCCGACCACCATGCCGATGCCGCCGAGGTTGGCGGCGATCGAGCGGTCCTTGCCGAAGAACGGCGGCTGCAGGATGCCGGCCGGCAGCGCGGTGTTGTTGGCGTTGGGGTTGTAGTAGGCGTTGACGATGAACGGCGGCATCAGCCACTCGCTGCGATCGTAGGGCTTGCCGCCCTTGGCCGCCTGGCGCCGCCCCTCGAACGCCATCGCGGCCAGCGCGTTGCCGGCGAAGTTGGTGCGATCGACCGTGAAGTCGTAGACCCGCCACACGTCGGGGTAGCCGACCAGCGCCTCGATCTTGGCCAGCTTGCCGCGGGCCTGGACCCGGGTGGCCTCGCTCATCCACGGCAGCGTGCCCAGCTGGGCGTTCATCACGTCGGCGATCGCGGCGATCAGCTGCTGCGCGGCGTCCTTCGACTCGCCCGGGAAGTACTCCGCGACGTAGGGCTGGCCCAGCAGCTCGGGCAGCGCGGCGGCGGTGGCGTCGACGCAGCGCTTCCAGCGGGGCGGCTGCTCGGTCACGCCGGTCAGCGCAGCCTTCAGCGCGAACGCCTCGTCGTCGAACGCCTTGGGCAAGGCGATCGCCAGCGCGTCGAGCACCCGCACCAGCAGGTACGCTTGCCACGTGGCGGGCTTGGTCGCCTTGAGCACCGCGGGCAGCCCCTGGAAGTACGCCGGCGAGGTCACCGACAGCTTGCCCGGTGTGGGGTTGCCGATCGCCGCGACGTAGGTCTTCCAGTCGAAGCCCGGCGTCATCGCGGCCAGCCCGTCGAGATCGGTCGGGTTGTACATGCCGCTGACGTCGCGGCGCTCGACCGCGGGCTTGGTGATCATCGCCAGCGCGGTCTCGAACGCCATCACGTCAGCCGCGAGCGTCGCCGCCGCCTTGCCCTTGCCGGCCAGCGTGAGCATCGCCTGCAGGTGCGCCAGGTACGCGGCCCGCGGCGCGGCGAACGCCTCGCCCTCGTAGTAGTCGCGATCGGGCAGGCCCAGCCCGCCGCTGTCGAGCGTGAGGATCGCCGTCCGCGAGTCGAGGTTGTCGGCCTCGGCGCCGTAGGCCCACAGCGCGGCGATCTGGTGCTTGTGCAGCGCGGTCACCGCGGCGCCGAGGCCCCTGGCGTCCTTGGCCTTGGCGATGAAGTCGAGCAGCGGCTTGACCCCGTCGAGCCCGCGCCGCTCGATCGTCGCGGTGTCGAGGCACGACCCGTAGAAGTCGCCGAGCTGCTGGTCGACCGGGCCGGTGGGCGCGGCCGCGGCGCGCTCGAGGATCGCCTGCTGCGCGCCCTGGTTCTTGTCGCTCAGCTCGTTGAAGCGCCCCCACCGCGCGCGATCGGCGGGGATCGGGTGGCTCGCCAGCCAGCCGCCGCACGCGTACTGGTAGAAGTCGGCGCACGGATCGGCGGCCCGGTCGAGCGTGCTGGCCTCGAGGCCGACGTCGGCGAGCGCCACGGCGACGGTCGACGGGCCGGGCGGTCGCGCGGGGCCCGCGGGCGGCGACTTGCTGCCGCAGGCGACGGCGGCGAGGAGAGCGGCGCCGACGAGCGGCGCGACGAGGCGGTGGATCATCGATGGCTCCTGGGCGGACCTGCCTTCTACCACGCGCGCTTGCGCGGCCGCCGCGATCGCTCGTATGACCGCCGCGATGCCGAGCTCGGTGACGCGGTGAGCGCGGGCGCGCGGCGCTGGCCGGCGCTGGCGATCGTCGCCGCGGCGGTGCTGTGGGGCATGCTCGGGGTGCTCGGCGCGCGGGCGCTGGCGCTCGGGGTCGCGCCGCTGGAGATCGCGCTGTGGCGCGCGCTCGGCGGCGGCGCGCTGTTCGCGCTGCACGCCGTCGCGACCGGTGCGCGCTTCCCGCGCGGACGCGACCTGGCGACGACGATCGGCTTCGGGCTGGTCGGCGTGAGCGTGTTCTACGGCGCGTACCTGGCGGCGGTCGACGCCGGCGGCGCCAGCCTGGCCAGCGTGCTCCTGTACACCGCGCCGGCGTTCGTCGCGATCGCCGCCGGGCCGCTGCTCGGTGAGCGGCTCGGGCGGCGCGAGGCGATCGCGGTCGCGGTGACCGTGGCCGGCGTCGCGCTGGTGTCGCTGCGCGGCGGTGCCGACGGGCCCGCCGGCGGCCGGGCGGTCGGGCTCGGCGTGCTGGCCGGCGCCACCTACGCGCTCTATTACCTGTGGGGCAAGCGCGCGTTCTCCCGCCACGCGCCGGCGGCGCTGTACGCGGTGGCGCTGCCGGTCGGCGCGCTCGGCCTCGCGCCGTTCGTCACCGTCGCCGCGCACCCGCCAGCGGCGTGGGCGTACCTGGCGGCGATGGCGATCTTGTCGACCTACCTCGCGTACCTCTGCTACGCCGCCGGGCTGCGCCACCTGCTCGCGACCCGGGCCAGCGTGATCGCCGCCCTCGAGCCGGTGGTCGCGGCGGCGCTGGCGGCGATCGTGCTCGGCGAGCGGCTGACGCCGCTGGCGCTGGCGGGCGCCGCGCTGGTCATCGCCGCGGCGATCGCGCTGGCCGGCCGCGCGGCGTCGACCTGACCTCTCGGTGTCTCGCGTCGTGGGGGCCGAGCACCGGTCGACGCGCTGGGAGTCTCGCGTCCTGGAGGGAGGCTCGGCGGGGACCAGGCCCCGCCGAGGGAGGTGCGGCGACGCACCTCCTGGAACTCAGAACTGCACGCGCTGGCGCAGCGCGTCCTTCGAGCTCGAGAACTGCAGCGCGTCGAGCGTCAGGTAGAAGCGGTTGCCGTCGACCACCCGCGGCGCGAGCAGCACGGCGATCTCGATGCGGGCGTCGTCGAACGCCATCACCCGCATCAGCGCGATCACCTGATCGACGGTGAAGCGGTTACGGCTGGCGGCGGCGCTGATGACGTTCATCTGGTCGGTCGGGAAGGTCGCCGCGGTGATCTGCGCCTGCAGGCGCGCGAAGTCGTTGGGGCTCATCGCGCCGTACCCGGGCTGCGGCTGCGGCTGCGGCTGCGGTTGCGGCTGCCACGGGCCCTGGCCGTCCCAGCCGCCGGGCTGATCCCAGCCGCCGGGCTGATCCCAGCCGTCACCGCTGCCCCCGAGCTGCGCGCGCAGGTCTTCGATCGCGCGGTGCAGGCGGAAGCTGAGGCGGCGATCCCGGCTCGACCGGGCGAGGCCGTCGAGGCGATCGAGGCCGTCGTCGAGCGACGTGCGCAGCTGCCCCAGCTCGGCGCGCAGCCGGACGTTCTCGGCCCGCAGCCGCTCGAACTGCGGGTTGGCGCCCGACGGCGGCGGCGCCATGACCGGGCGGGCCTGGGCGCTGTCGTGGGTCAGCGGCGCGGTGGCGATCAGGGCGGCGGCGGCCGCCAGGGCGGGGAGGGCGATGCGGGTCAGCATGGGGTTGTGGCTGGGACGGCGGTGGGGTAGCGCGTATTCACGGCGCGCCCCGTGGTAAACGAGGGCGTGGCGCGCCGGAGGACCAAGCTCGTGGCCGCGGTGGTCGGCCTGCTGGTGGGCTACCCGCTCTTGCTGGTGATCCTGGGCTACGCGCTGGCCGGGCGCGCCGCCGACACGGTGCGCGATCGGCTGGCGCAGTCGCTCGACGGCGAGGCGCGAGTCGGCGCGGTCGAGCTGGGCCTGGTGCGCGGGCGGATCGCGGTCGACGACCTGGTGGTCGAGCGCCACCACGTCGGCACGCTGCGGCTGGCGATCGATCACGTCGAGATCGACGTGGCGCCGCTGGGCGCGGTGGTGGTCGCGCGCGAGCCGCGGCGGGTCTTCGTGCGCGGCGCGCACATCGCGATCTCGGGCGCCGGCGCGCTCGATCTACCCCAGGGGGAGCGCCGGGTGATCACGCTGGGCGGGATCGAGGTGGTCGACAGCGACCTGGCGCTGGTCGTGACCACCGCCTGGCCCGAGCTGGGGCAGGTGCGGCTCCACCTCGATCGGTTCCGCGCCGGGCGCACCGTGCTGCGCACGCCCCTGTCGTGGGTGTTCGCGCTCGAGGAGCTCGAGGCGCGGGTCGAGCTGCCCGGCGACGCCGACTTCGCGCTGCGCTACGCCGCCGGCAAGCTGTCGGCGGTCGGCGGGGTGTTCGGCGATCAGCCGGTCGAGATCGCGATCGAGCTGCCGCGGACGCCGGGGCCCGACGAGCCGGCCCAGCTGCGCGCGCTGGCGTTCGAGCTGGGCAAGCGGCTGGTGATCGAGCGCGGCAAGCGCTGGCTGAGCCGCCGGCTGCTGTTCGGGCGGTAGTCGCGTCGATGGCATCGGGCGGCGCGGGCTGGCCGGTGTCCGGGGCCGGACACCCGCGGCTGTCCGGGGATGGCCGGAGCGCCGGACAATCCGGACGAGATCCGGCCGTCTTGTCCGAGATTCGGACACGCGGCACGCGGTGTCGCGGAGTTGCGGCTGGCGCGCGGCTTGCTGAGGGGTTGGGCATGGTGGACAGGGCTGCGGGCGGACAGAAGGCGAGCGAGGTGGCGGCGGCGGCGGCGGGGGCGGCGGCTGCGGACGACTGGCGCGTGGTCGACCGGACGTTGCGCGGGCTGGCGCGGCGGCGGGCGGCGCTCGACGTCGAGGAGGCCGCGTGGCTGCGGCGCGCGCGGGCGCTGGGCGTCCATCGCGAGCTCGGCTTCGCGTCGTTCTTCGAGTACGTCGAGCGCATCCTGGGCTACGCGCCGGGGCCTGCGCGGGAGCGGCTGCGGGTGGCCGACGCGCTCGCGGTCCTGCCGAAGCTGCGGGCGGCGATGTCCGCCGGCGACGTCGCGTACAGCGCCGCGCGCGAGCTGACCCGGGTCGCGACGGTCGACACCGAGGCGGCGTGGCTGACGGCGGCGGCCAAGCACGCGGGGCGGGAGATCGAGGGGATGGTCACCGGACGGCGGCGGGGCGACTCGCCGGACGATCCGCCCGACCCGCCGCGCGGCTGCACGAGCTGCGGCTGCTGCTGCCCGCGGCGGTGCTGGGCAAGTTCACCGCGGCGCGGCGCGCGCTGGAGGCGGCGTGCGGGCACCCGCTCACCGACGGCGACCTGCTCGCGACGCTGTGCGACGGCCAGCTCGCGGGCGCCGTTGGCTCCCACGTGGGAGATGCGGCGGCGGGCTCCCACGCGGGAGATGCCGCGGCGGCGTCCAGGCCCATGTACCAGATCGCGATCACGCGGTGCCCCGACTGCATGCGCGCGTGGCACGACGTCGCTGGGCACACGATCGAGATCAGCGAGACGGAGCTGGCGCAGGCGTCGTGCGACGCCGAGCTGCTGGGGCGGGTCGACGGCGACAAGCCGGCGCGGGTGACCAAGACGATCCCGCCGCGGACCCGGCGCGCGGTGCTGCGGCGCGATCGCGGGCGGTGCGTCGTGCCGGGGTGCCGCAACGCGCGGTACGTCGACGTCCACCACATCGTCCCGCGGGTGGCGGGCGGCGATCACACGCCGACCAAGCTGGCGGTGATGTGCTCGGCGCACCACAAGGCCGCGCACGATGGCCGGCTACGGATCGACGGGACCGCGCCTGGCAAGCTGCGGTTGACGCACGCCGACGGGCGACCGTACGGGGCGCCGCCGTCCCACGTGGAAGCTGGGGACGCGGGGGCGCCACCGCCGGCAGGAGGTGAGGTGGCGGTGGCGCCGGCTCAGGCGGGCATCGCGGTCGAGGCGCCACCGGTTCCACGCAGGCGCCGACGAGCCCCGGACCCAGCGGCCAGGAGAACGCGGGGATCTGCGAAGGCCAGTGGCCGCGAGCGGCCAAACGCGCCGCCGCTCACCCGCGGTACGAGTCGTCCTGCTCGATCTTCGACAGCACCCAGTCGAACTCGCCGGAGGTGACGTGGGTGCCGCAGTGGCCGCAGGCGCCGGCAGCGGTGACGGTGAGGGGCGCGCCGCAGTTGCTGCACGCGCCGTCGGCCTTGGGCGGGCCCTTGCGTGCGGCGCTGCGGATCAGCGTCCAGTACTCGGAGTACTTGCGCTCGCGGTGCTTCGAGCCGCGGACGTGGCTGCCGTCGGCGGTCTTGATCACGTAGTCCTTGCCGGTGCCCCAGATGCGGATGGTGAGCGCGTCGAACTGCTTGTCCCGGACCAGCTTGGCCGGGACCTGGTGGGTGATGCGCATGTCCTCGAGCACGTTGCGCAGCCCCTGCTTCTTGTAGGCGTCGAGCCAGTACTGCAGGTAGTCGGCGAGGCCGTCGGACACCACCGCCCGGGCCGGGCCCAGATCGTTGGCGGTCCAGGCGTCGTTGACCACTCGGTACACGTGGTGCAGCCGGGCCAGGATCGACGCCTCGGCGATCGCCGGATCCTCGGCGGTCAGCTGCAGCCAGCGCTGATCGAGGTGGTCGTCGCGGTAGGTCGGCAGGTCGGTGCCGCGCTCTGGCGTGTCCTGGGCGAGGCTGGGCAGGTTGGTGCGCTCGTGCCGCAGCCCGATCTCGACCACCTGCCAGTCGAAGCGGCCGTTGTCGACGATCTCGCCACACGAGGGGCAGCGCTGGGTGCCGGCGGCGTCGACGGTCTGCCACGGTGCGCCGCAGTTGGGGCATGGGAAGCTGCGGTCCTGGCGTGGCGGCTTGGTCCGCGCCGACGCCGCGCGCCGCACCAGCCAGCGCTCGACGGCGAAGCGCTTGCCGCCGTCGCCGGTGCCCACCGAGTAGTTGGCCTCGAACTCGAGGCCGACCTGGACCATCGCGTCGCCGGCGGCCAGCTCGTCGGAGGTGGGCACGCTGACCCGGTAGGTGCGCATCGCGCCGATGACGACGCCGTGGACCGGCTGGCCGGCCGGCGGGCGGTTGGCCAGCGCGGCGCGCGCCTCGGGCCCGACGTAGGGGACCAGCTCGTCGAGGCGGCCCGGCAGGCCGCGGGCGCCGTGGGCGGTCGCGTACAGCCGGAACATGAAGTCCTCGAACACCACCCGCGAGAAGTCGGGATCGACGCGCAGCAGATCGTCGATCGACGTGACCGCTTGCTCGAGCTCGACCGGCGGGCCGCTGTCCCAGTCCTTGTTCTTGTGCTTCACCCACACGCCGTAGGCGATGAACGCGATCACGATCATCAAGATCGGGATGCCGACCTTGGGGTAGTAGAAGCACAGCCGGATCAGCTGGAAGATCAGCTCGAAGATCGCGCCGCCGTCACCGCCGCCGCCGCCCGAGCCGCCGCCGCCGTGGCCGCCGCCGCCAGAGTAGCTGTCGCCGCCGCCGGGCCGGGCCCAGGCCAGCGCCGGCACGGCGATCGCGGCCAGCGCGATCGCGGCCAGCCACCAACGGCGCCCGCGGATCACGAGCGCGGCCTCCGCTCGAGGTCGTGGTCGAGCGCGTCGGGGAGTTCGTTGATGTCGTCGGTCGCGCGCGGCAGGGCCGCGGCGAGGTCGGGGCCGAGCGCGGCGATCGCGGCGGCGGTCGCCGCGCCGCCCTGGGCCAGCGCGCGATCGATGGCCGCCGCGTGGCGGGCCAGCGTCGCGGCCGGCACCGCGGTGACGACGCCGGTGTCGGCGACCACCGCGGCCATCCGCTCGGCGAGCGCGCAGTAGACCAAGAGCCCGGTGCGGCCGCCGGTGTGGTGGACGCCGCGCTCGACGAACACCGCCCGGGCCGCGGCCACGACGGCGCGCCGCCGCACGCCCGCCGGCGTCAGCCAGCGCACCAGGGGCGTCGCCAGCGTGGCGGCGCCGCCGGCCAGCGCGCCGGCTAGCAGCGGATCGATCAGGAACGACGCCAGGCCGAACGCGTGATCGCTGTACAGCATGAACGCCAGGCCAAGCCACGCGCCGACGATGCCCACCGCCAGCGGCACGTGGGGCCAGGCCCGGGCCCGCCGGCGCACGGCGACCACCAACTCGGCCGCCGAGGCGCGCTCGACGCCCTCGACGGCCTGCGCGAACGCGCGCTGGGCGGGCTCGTCGAGCCAGCGGATCGCCATCGCGCCTACTGTACACGAGCGGGGCGGGCGCGGGCCGGGCGCGCGCCGGCAAGTTCTGGCCGCGGCGCGCGGCGCTCACCCCGCGGCCGCGGTCGCGGTGGGCCGCGCGGTCGCGACCGACGCGACGATCGCGAAGAACCGCGCGGGCTCGGCGATCCGGTGCTGCGCGACGTAGGCGGCGGCGGCGGCGCGGTCGGCGTCGCCGCCGGCACCGGCGATCAGCGCGCCGAGCAGCGCCTGGGCCGCCGCGGCCTGGATCGCCATGTCGTTGGCGGCGGCCAGCGCGAGGGCCTGGCGCAAGCAGCGCACGACCTCGTCGGCGCGCGCGCCGGGGCTGATCCCCGCCAGGCCGGCGCGCAGCAGCAGCGCGAACACCGACGCGTAGCCGACCTGCTCGGCCTCGAGCTCGGCGATCGCCCGCTCGACCAGGTCGCGGCCCCGCGGCGCCGGGTGACCGGCGTGCATCGCCGCGAGCGCCAGCCGCGCGTGCAGGTACACGGCGTCGGCCCGCACCAGCTTGACCCGCAAGAGCAGCGAGCGTCGCAGCGCCGCGAACGCCGGCGCCAGCCGCTCGAGCGCGGCCCCGGCCTGGCCTTCGTACAGCGCCAGCTCGACCCGTGCCCGCAGCTCGTACCAGTGCTGCAGGTGGTAGCCGTGCTCGGGCGGGGTCCAGGTCGCGTCGTCGATGTTGCGGCGGGCCTCGGCGACGTCGCCGCGCGCCAGCAGCGACTGCACCTGCAAGAGCCGCAGCGAGGTCTCGAGGTAGCGGTCGCCCCGCTGCCGGCCGGCGCGCACCAGCTCGGCGATCAGCGCGCCGTGCTGCTGCACCGCGCCCAGCATGCGCAGCGCGTGGACGCGGAACACGCGCGTGTTGTTCTTCTCGTAGGTCAGGCCGCGGGGGCCCTCGGCGAAGATCTCCTCGGCCTGGGCCAAGGTCGTCGCGGCCGCCCGGAAGCGGCCCTCGAAGAAGCTGGCCGCGCCGTCGGCGAGCAACAGCCAGGTCCGGCCGTAGGCGCGATCGGGGCACGCGTCGGCGAGCGGCCCCAGCTCGGCGTACAGCCGGCGCGCGTGCTGGCCGGCGCGGCCGGCCTGGCTGGCGAGGAACACGATCTCGGTGGCCAGCGCGCCGACCAGCCGACGCGGCTCGCCGGTCTTGAGCGCCAGCAGGAGGTAGCGGCCGTTGAAGTCGGCGCCGCGGATGTTGTCGATCATCGCCAGGCCGTGGGCCACGGCGCGCAGCACGTCGAGCCGGCGCAGCGTCTCGACCGGGATCTGGCTCTCGAGGCGGCGGGTCGCGCCGGTGCCGCGCAGCCGCAGCCGGGCCCGGTGCCACAACACCCGCGCCAGCGCGCGCCGCGGGCTGCCGGCCGGCGGCTCGCCGATGTCGTCGAGCGACGACCGCAGCGCCGCCATGCCCTGCTGCAGGTGGCCGGTGATGATCCACTGCTCGGCGGCCTGGCGCTGGCAGTCGAGGCGCACCGCCGGCTCGGCGCCGTGGGCGGCGGCCATGAACGTCGCGGCGGCCTCGGGGCCGCGGCCGGCGTGCATCAGCGCCGTGGCGCGCTCGATCTGCAGCCCGCGCAGCGCGGCCTCGTCGTGGGTGCCCACCTCGATCGCCTCGGCGAAGTACTCGGCCGCCTGGTCGAAGGCCAGCGCGTCGACCGCGCGGCGGGCCGCGGCCAGCGCGTAGGTGGCGGCGAGGGTGTTGCGGCCGGCGGCGCGGGCGTGGCGCACCAGCGCGTGCGGGTTGTGCGCGGCCATGCCGGTGCGCTCCATCGCCAGCGCCAGCCGCTCGTGGAGCAGGCGGCGGCGGGCCGCGGTGAGCTGCGCGTCGACGTGCTCGCGGACGCGATCGTGGTACGCGACGACGCGATCGGAGCGGCGCGTGCCGTCGGTGCGGACCAGGTGGGCGGCCCGCAGCGCCGCGGTGGCCTTGACCTGCTCGGCGGTGGACAGCTCGGCGGCCAGCGCCGCGACGTCCTGGGCCAGCGGCCCGCCGAACACCGCGAGCACCTCGAGCAGCGCGCGCGCCGCCGGCGTCAGCCGGGCGATCCGGCGGGTCAGCATCTCCTCGAGGGTCGTGGCCGCGGTGGTGCGGACGTCGGTCGCGTCGACGTGGCGGGCCAGCTCGACCAGCAGCATCGGGTGGCCGGCGGCGTCGGCCGCCATCGCGTCGAGCGTGGCGGCGCGGTACCCGGGCAGGAGCTGCGCGGCCAGCGCGCGCGCCTCGCCCGGCGGCAGCTCGTGCAGCGGGAGCCGGCGCGTCGGCGCCAGCCCCGCGACCGTCGCCAGCAGCGCGTGGCGCGCGGGATCGTCGATCGGGCGCACGGTGGCGACGATCAGCACCGGCAGCCGGTCCTCGTGGGCCAGGAGCTCGGCCAGCAGCACCAAGCTATCGGCGTCGGTCCACTGCAGGTCGTCGATGAACCACACCACCGGTCCCCGCTCGGCGAGGCGCAAGAACAGCTCGCGGAACGCCGCGAACATGCGCTGGCGCTGATCGTGGGGATCGGGGACGTCGGGCACCGGCTCGGCGGCGGCGATCGCCTCGACGCGCTTGAGCGCCGGGAACAGGCGGCCCAGGAGCGCCGGGCGGCGCGGCAGCACCGCCGCCACCGCCGCGGCCGGCAGCCGCGCCAGGTAGCCGGCGAGGTGATCGGCGATGCCGTCGAGGGCCTTGAACGGCACCGCCTCGCGCTCATAGCAGCGCCCGCTGAGGATCACGGCGCGCGGCGCCTCGTGGGCGAGCTGATCGAGGAAGCGCTCGACCAGGTGGCTCTTGCCGACCCCGGACGCGCCCTCGACCAGGACGATC
Organism: Myxococcales bacterium; assembly: GCA_016707895.1. Taxonomy (GTDB): domain Bacteria; phylum Myxococcota_A; class Polyangia; order Haliangiales; family Haliangiaceae; genus UBA2376. The sequence continues at coordinate 69,410 of JADJGV010000022.1, forward strand.
AGCGGTTGATCGCGGACGTCGGCGTAGGCCGCGCGCAGCGCCGCCAGCTCGGCGCCGCGCCCGACGAACAGCGCCGGCGCCGCCGGCGGCGTCGGCGCGGGGATCGCCGCGGTCGCGCTGGGCGCACCGGCCAGGGCGGCCAGCACCTCGACGGCGCCAGGCCGTCGGGCCGGATCGGTGGCGAGCAGGGCGACGCACAGCGCGTCGAGATCGGGCGGCGTCCCAGGCGCGAGCTGTCGCGGCGGCGGGGCCGCGGCCTCGCGCTTGTTCACGATGATCTCGAACGGCGACCGCCCGCCGTGCGGCAGCTGCCCGGTGAGGGCCTCGAACAGCACGACGCCCAGGCTGTACCAGTCGGCGGCGGCCGTAAGCTCGCCGGCCAGCGCCTGCTCGGGGGCCATGTACTCGACGGTGCCGACCAGGTCACCGGCGGTCGACAGCCGCGCCCCGCGGCGGTCGGCGACCAGGCCGAAGTCGACCAGCGTGACCCGGCCGTCCTCGGCGACCAGCACGTTGGCCGGCTTGACGTCGCGGTGCACCTTGCCGACGTCGTGGAGCGCGACGAGGCCCAGGGCCAGCTGGTGCAGCGCGGCCCGCAGGCGCGGCTCGTCGTAGGGCGGGGGCGCGCCCGCGGCGACCGCGCCGGCGTCGGCCCGCACGTAGGTGAGCACGTCGACGCCGCGGATGAGCTCCATCGAGAAGAACGGCTCGGTCGGGCCGTCGAAGAACTCGCCGAACGCCACCAGGTTGCGGTGGGCCAGGTCGTGGAGCGAGCGGAACTCTTGCTTGAACCGGGTCAGCCAGACGCCGTCGGCGTCGCGCAGGGTCTTGAGCGCGACCAGCTCCTGGAGCTCGCGATCGTAGGCCTCGTAGACGACGCCCATCCCGCCGGCGCCGAGCTGGCGTCGGACCTCGAAGCGCTCGCCAGCATCGAACAGCGGCTCGTCGGGCACTCGATCGGACACGTTAGCGCCGCCGGCCCCATCGGCGCAATGGACGCGTCAGCGCGCCCGGCCGGGAGGCCGGGGCCGCCGGGGTGCGACACCCGCGGCGACCCGCGGCGGCGGCGCTGGATCGGCTGTTAGCCCGGCCGGGTGGTGGGCGGGGCCGGGGCCGGCGACGATGCGGCATGCGGATCGCGATCGTGGTGATGCTCCTCGCGGCGGCCGGCGCCGCCCACGCCGACGACGGTGCGACCCGGGGCCGCAGCGCGGTGGCGATCCCGGTGCTGGCCACCGACGGCGCGCCCGGCTACTGCACCCGCAACCTGGCCGGCGCGGCGGCGCGCCCCGACGTCGACGGCGGCTACCGGCTGGTCGGGCTGGCGCCGGGCCGCTACACGGTGACGCTGGTGATGGCGCACGAGCACATCGACGTGCTGCTGACGGTGCCGGCCGACGGCGAGGTGATCGTGCCGCCGGTGATCGTGCGCGATCGCTGCCACAGCATCGCGGTGGCGGTGCGGGGCGACACCAAGGCGCCGGCCGCCGCGAGCTGGGCGCTGCGCTACGGCCGCAACTACCGGGCGGCGTTCGGCGTGCGCGCCGACGAGTCGGGCTGGCTGTCCGCGGCGAAGCTGCACCGCCGCAGGTGATCGGCGACCGCGCGGCGGTCGACCTTGCCGGCGGCCGACAGCGGCAGCGCGTCGACCAGCGCGAGGCGGCGCGGGCGCTGGTGCGCAGGCCAGGTGGCGATCGCGGCGGCGGCGGCGAGCGGATCGTAGCCGTCGGCGGCGACCACCGCGGCGGCGACCAGCTCGCCCCAGCGCTCGTCCGCGAGCCCGACCACCGCGGCGGCGGTGACGCCGGGCAGCGCCGCCAGCCGGGCCTCGACCGCGGCCGGGTAGACGTTCTCGCCGCCGGTGATGATGACGTCGTCGACGCGGCCGACGACGTGCACGCCGGCGGCGTCGACGTAGCCGAGGTCGCGGGTGGTGAAGCCGGCGGCGAGCGGCGGCGAGGGCTCGTCGAGGTAGCCGGTCATGAGCGCCGGCGTGCGCACCACCAGCGCCGCGGGCGCCGCCGCGGTGCCGCCGACGATCGCGACCCCGGGCAGCGGCGCGCCGACGGCGTCGGGCGCGGTGGCGGCGTCGCCGGTGGCGACCTGGCCGAAGGTCTCGCTCATGCCGTAGGTGGTGACGATCGGCAGGCCGCGGGCGCGGGCCCGCGCCACCAGCGCCGGCGCGGCGGCGGCGCCGCCCAGCAAGATCGCCCGCAGCCGCGGCCCGGGCCGCGCCGCCGGATCGTCGAGGAGCGCGGTCAGCTGCGCCGGCACCAGCGACGCCAGCGTGACCGCAGGGTGGGCGAGCAGGTGGGCCAGCGCGCGGGCGTCGCCCAGCACGATCGGCCGGCGCCCGGCGAGGCAGCGCACGAGGATCGCCAGCCCGCCGACCCCGCCGAGCGGCAACGCGAGGAGCCAGGCGTCGTCGTCGTGCCAGCCGAGGTGCGCGGCGCTGATCGCGGCGGCGCCGGCGGCGGCGGCGCGCGACAGCACGACGCCCTTGGGCCGGCCGGTCGAGCCGGCGGTGAACACGACGAAGGCGGTGTCGGCGGGCACCGGCGTCGCGGCGGCCCGGGCCACGAGCGCGGCGCGCTCGTCGGCGCTGGCGCGGGCCGGGATCAGCGCCAGCGGCTGGCGGCGCTCGAGCGCGGCGACGATCGCGACGACGGTGGCGACGTCGGCGTGGGCGATCAGCGGCGCGGCGTGGCCGGGCGCGGCGGTCGGCAGCGCGGCGGCCGCCGCGGCGGCGGCGAGCCCGGCGAAGTCGAGCGTGGCGTCGGCGGTGATCAGCGCGGCGCGCGGGCCGGCCGCGCGGGCGGCGTCGCCGATCGACAGCGTCACGGCGACACCGCCAGCCGCGCGATCGCGCGGTCGAGCTCCGCCGGCGCCAGGCCGAGGCCGTCGGCGACCGCGGCGATCTCGCCCCACGCCGCCAGCGCCGGGTGCGGCCCGAGGCCGTGGATCGCGGTCGGCGCCACCGCCAGCGCCAGCGCGCGGGCGGCGGCGAAGCCGATCGGCCCCTCGAGCGCGTGGCTGACCAGCGCGGGCACGCCGTGGGCGCGGGCCTGCGCCGCCAGCGTGCGGCACGCGGCCGGGCCCAGCACCGTCGGCTTGAGGATCAGCGCGCCGATCGCGCCGGTGGCCAGCGCCGCCGGCAGCCAGCGATCGCGGTCGGGCGCGGCCAGGCTCTCGTCGAGCGCGATCGGCACCGCCGGCGCCGGCGGCAGCGCGCCGGCCAGCCCGGCGGCCGGCTCCTCGACGTAGGCCAGCCCGAACCCGGCCAGCGCGGCGAGGCGGTCGTCGACCTCGGCCCGGGGCCACGCCTGGTTGGCGTCGGCGGTGAGGATCGCGGCCGGCGCGACCGCGCGGATCGCGGCGACCCGCGCGCGATCGTCGACGCCGTCGAGCTTGAGCTTGAGCGCGCGGGCGCCCGCGGCGAGCGCCGCCAGCGCCGCGGCCGGATCGTCGACGACCGCGGCGGTGGCCAGCGCCGCGCCGGGCGGCGCGCCCCAGGCCCGCGCCAGCGGCAGGCCGGCGCGGGCGGCGGCGAGGCTGGCGGACGCGGTCGCGATCGCCCACGCCGCGCTGGGGCTGGCGATCGGCGCGCGCGGATCGCGCTGCCACGCGGCCAGCTCGGCGGTCGCGCGCGGCAGCGGATCGTCGCCGAAGCCGGGCAGGGGCGCGGCCTCGCCGCAGCCGCGGGCGTCGCCGTCGACGAGCGCGACGATCGTCGCGGCCCGGGTCGGCCAGCGCCCGCGCGCCGCCGCGCCGGTGGCGGCCACCGCCCAGCGCACGGCGATCAGCGTCGCGCGCATCAGCCGAGGAACAGCGCGGCGGTGAGCGCCGCGGCCTGCAGCAACAGCAGCTGCGCGGTGGCGGCGAGCAGGCCGTTCATCGCCGGGCCCGGCACCGCCCGCGCCAGCGCCCGGGTGCGCGCGACCGCCAGCGGCGCGGTCAGCGCGCCCAGCGCCAGCCACGGCCGGCCAGCGGCGGCCAGCGCGAGCGGCACCGCGTGGGCGACGATCAGCAGGCCGGCGTACTCGGCGAGCGCGAAGCGCCGGCCCCAGCGCACCGCGAGGGTGCGCTTGCCGACCCGCACGTCGGTCTCGCGATCGCGCAGGTTGTTGACGACGATGATCGCGGTGGCGACCGCGCCGACCGGCACCGACAGCGCCATCGCCAGGCCGGTGACCCGGCCGAGCGCGACGTAGGTGGTGCCGCCGACCGCGACCTGGCCGAAGAAGATCATCACGAACACGTCGCCGAGGCCGTGGTAGCCGAGCGGCCACGGCCCGCCGGTGTACAGCACGCCGGCGGCGATCGACGCCACGCCGATCGCGACGATCGGCCAGCCGCCGATCGTGACGAGGTAGCCGCCGACCGCCACCGCCAGCGCGAAGGTGGCGATCATCGCCGCCTTCATCGCCCGCGCGGTGATCAGCCCGGTCGCGACCGCGCGCACCGGGCCCTTGCGATCGGGGGTGTCGGCGCCCTTCTCGGCGTCGAAGACGTCGTTGGCGAAGTTGGTGCCGATCTGGATCAGGATCGCGCCGACCAGCGCGGCGATCGCCGGGCCCCACGCGACCGCGCCGGCGGCGTGGGCGCAGCCGACCCCGACCGCGACCGGCGCGACCGCCGCCGGGAGCGTACGCAGCCGCGCCGCGCCGATCCACGCGCGGGCGCGGCCGGCGCCGCCGCTGGACGCGACCACCGCGGTCACGGCGTCGCCTCCGTCGGGCGGGCCGCGGCGGCCGCCGGCGCCGGCGCGGCCAGCAGCGTCAGCGCCCGGGTCCGGGTCGCGCGGGCGCCGTCGGCGGCGACCACGGCGTGGATCAGCCGCGGGCCGGCGGCGCCGCGGGCCCACGCCGCCGTCAGCTCGTCCGGATTCCGGACCGACGCGGCGGCGACGCCGAAGCCGGCGGCCACCGCCACCGGGTCGAGCGCCGGCGGGGTCAGCCACAGCTCGCGGTAGACCTCGGCGTCGACGCCGGCCGCCGCCAGCGGCAGGTCGTCGAAGATGTGGCCGCCGCGGTTGTCGACGACGACGATCGTCACCGGCAGGCCGGCCACGGTCGCCAGGCTGCCGACGTCGTGGGCGAAGGCCACGTCGCCGAGCACCAGCGTGGTCGGCCGCCCGGTGGCCCACGCCGCGCCGGCGGCGCCGGCGATCAGCCCGTCGATGCCGGCCGCGCCGCGCTGGGTCAGCACCCGGACGTCGGCGGTGGTCGCCGGCACCTCGTCGATCACGCGGATCGGCAGCGAGTTGCCGATCGCCAGCTGCGCGCCGTCGCCGAGGCCCGCGACCACCCGGGCCAGCAGCTCGGTTTCGCCCCACGGCCCCGGCCACGCGCGCGCCGCGGTCATCGCCGCCGCGACCCAGCGATCGGCGTCGCGCCACGCCGCGGCAAAGGCGGTGGTCGGCGCGGGCAGCGCCGCGGCGAGGCGGGTCAGCGTGTCGGCGACCTCGCCGATCAGCAGCGCGTCGGCGCGCGAGTCGCCGTCGGGCCAGCCGCCGTCAGCGACGATCACCCGCGCGGCGTCGGCGGCCAGCCTCGGCCACGCCATCGCCACCGGCTCGCCGCCGAGCTGCAGCACCAGGCTCGGCGCCAGCGCCGCGGCCAGCGGGCTGGCGGCGATCAGCCCGGCGTGCTCGATCACGACGACGTCGGGCGTGCGCGGCGCGAACCGCAGCTGGCTGCCGGCCTCGGCGACGATCGGGTAGCCGGTGGCGCGGGCCAGCGCGGCCACCGCGGCGCGGTCGGCGGCGCGGGCGACGGTGGCGGCGGTCGCGAGGATCACCCCGCGCGGCGCCGCGGCGAGGCGCGCGGCGGCGTCGGCCAGCGCGGCGTCGGCGACCCGCAGCCGCGACGGCGCGGCCACCGGCGGCGGCAGCGCGATCAGCCGCGCGACCTCGGCGACCGCGGCGCGCTCGGCGGCGGTCACCGGCGGCGCCGGCTCGAGGGGCTTCACCAGCGGCACGTTCAGGTGCGCCGGCCCCGGCGTCGGGCCGCGCGCGGCGAGCACCGCCTGGAACACCTTGCGCCGCGCCGCCGCCAGCGCCGCCGCGCCGCCGTCGGCGACGCCGAGATCGTCGAACCGCCGGACGAAGCCGCCGAACAGCCGCTGCTGATCGATCGTCTGCGACGCGCCGGCGCCGTGCAGCGCGGTCGGGCGATCGGCCGACACCACGAGCAGCGGCACGCCGGCCAGCGACGCCTCGATCACCGCCGGCGCGTAGTGCGCGGGCGCGGTGCCCGAGGTGCAGATCAGCGCCGCCGGCTGGCCGCTGGCGCGGGCCGCGCCCAGCGCGACGAAGCCGGCGCTGCGCTCGTCGATCACCACCCGCCGTGCCAGCCGCGGCGCGCGGGCCAGCGCCAGCGCCAGCGGCGTCGAGCGCGAGCCCGGCGACAGCACGACGTGGGTGACCCCCGCGTCGGCGAGGCTGGCGACGATCAGGTCGACCCACGCGGTCTGGATCGCCGCCGTGGTCACCGCGGCGACTCCAGGCCTAGCGCGTCGGACAGCGCGCGCAGCTTGAGCTCGGTCTCGGCCAGCTCGGCGGCCGGGTCCGACGCGGCGACGATGCCGGCGCCGGCGAACAAGGTCGCGGTGGCGCCGGCCAGGAGGCCGGAGCGGATCGCCACCGCGAACTCGCCGTCGCCGGCGGCGTCGAACCAGCCGACCGGCGAGGCGTACCAGCCGCGCGGCGTCGGCTCGTGCGCGGCGATCCACGCCACCGCGTCGGCGGTGGGGGTGCCGCCGACCGCGGGCGTCGGGTGCAGCGCCGCGACCAGCTCGAGCACGTGGGCGCCCTGCGCCAGCTCGCCGGTGATCGGCGTGTGCAGGTGCAGGATCTGGCGCAGCGTGCGCACCGCCGGCGCGCTCGGCACGTCGAGGGTGCGGCAGCGCGGCGCCAGCGCGGCCTCGATCGCCGCCACCACCCAGGCGTGCTCGGCGCGATCCTTGGCGCTGGCCGCCAGCGCCGCGGCGGCCGCGGCGTCGTCGCCGGTGCGCGCGCACGAGCCGGCCAGCGCCTCGCTGTCGACCACGCGGCCGCGCTTGCGCACCAGCCGCTCGGGGCTGGCGCCGACGAACGCCGCGCCGCCGCGCGCCACCGCGAACCGGGTGCACGCCGGCTGGCGCCGCCCGAGCTCGGCCACCACCGCCGCGGATCGATCGCGCGGGCCAGCTCGAGCACGCGGGCGCGCGCCGCCACCACCTTGCGCATGCCGCTGCCGGCGATCGCCGCGCGGATCTGCTCGATCTCGTCGTGCCAGCGGGTGGCCGGCAGGTCGTGCTGCGCCACCACCGCGGCGGTCGGCGCGGCGATCGGCGTCGCCAGCGCGGCCAGCGCCGCGGCCAGCTCGGCGTGCAGCGCCGCACGCTCCGGGCGATCGCCGGGCGCGAGCGTGAGCACCAGCTGCGCCGCGCCGTCGCCCTTGACGTAGCTCCAGCGCGGCAAGACGAAGCTGGCGTCGCCCAGCCCGGCCCACGCCGGCGCGTCCGCGCTGCCCGGCGCGAACGCGAAGCCGCCGAACCAGCGCGGCGCCGGCGGCTCGCCGATCCGCTCGGCCCGGGCCCCGATCGCCGTCGCCGCCGCCGCGATCTCGGCGAACCGGCCGCGGCCGCGCGCGGTCACCGCCGCCGCCACCCCGGCGCCGGCCCAGGCCGCGCCGCCGTCGCGCGGCTCCCACACCACCGCGTCGGCGCTGGCGTGCAACAGCGCCGCGGCGGGCGCCAGCGGCGCCGGCAGCGCCACCTGCACCAGCGCCGCGCGGTCGAGCCGCGTCAGCCGATCGAAGGCGCGCTCGAGCACCGCCGCGGCCGGCGGCGCGCCCGGCCCGTCGACGCGGACCAGCGTGGCGGACGCGGCGTGGGTCATGCCGGGCCCCGGCTCGGCGTGCCGACGTAGAGGTTGCACACGCCGAACGTCAGCGGCACCACCTCGAGCACCTTCAGCCCGTTGGCGGCCATCAGCTCGGCGAACTCGTCGGGCGGCGGGAACGCCGCGATCGACGTCTGCAGGTAGCGGTACTCCTTGGACCCCGACAACAGCGCGCCCAGCCGCGGCACCACCTGGCGGATGTGGAAGCGCGCCAGCGGCGCCATCACGCCGCGCTTCGGCTCGCCCAGCTCGAGGATCGCCACCCGGCCGCCGACCCGGCACACCCGCGCCATCTCGGCCAGGCCGCGCGTGCGATCGGGCACGTTGCGGATGCCGAACGCGATCGTCACCGCGTCGAAGCTGCCGTCGTCGAACGCCAGCGCCTGGGCGTCGCCCAGCACCAGGCTGACCCGGCCGTCGAAGCGGGTCACCTTGGTGGCGCCGACCTCGATCATCTTGGCCGACGGATCGACGCCGATCACCTCGGCGCCGGGGTGGCGCCGGGCGATGTCGATCGCCAGGTCGCCGGTGCCCGTGGCGACGTCGAGCACGCGGCAGGCGTCGGTCTTGGGCAGCGCCAGCGCGGCGACCGTCTTCTTGCGCCAGCGCTTGTCGACGCCGAACGACATGACCCGGTTGAGCAGGTCGTAGCGGCTGGCGATGCGGTCGAACATCGCGCCCGAGCCAGGGGCCGGGGGCGACGACGGGGACGAGGCGAGGGCGGTGTCGGTCATGGGGCAACTCCGGCGAGGCGGCGCGCGTGCAGCCGCATGTGGCCGCGCTGGATGCCCTCGCCAGCGAGGGCGCGCAGCGCGGCGAGGTTCGAGGCCAGGCCGATCGCGGCCAGCACGATCGCCAGCTCCTGCGTCGACGTCACCGCCACCAGCTCGAGGGCGGCGCGCACGCCGGGCGCCTGGGTGCCGCCGCCGACCAGCCCGAGCGCCAGCGGCAGCTCGATCGCGCCGACCAGGCCGGTCGCGGTGCGGCGCCAGGTGGCCAGCGGCCGGTAGCCGCCCGTCAGCGCGGCGAACCCGTGGGCGCCGGCCTCGATCGCGCGCCAGTCCTGGCCCAGCGCGACCGCGGCGGCGTCGACGCCGTTCATGACGCCCTTGTTGTGGGTGACCGCGCGCGCGACGTCGAGCTCGGCGAACCGGCTGGCGCGGGCGATGCCGTCGGCGACCGCGTCGCCGCCCACCGCGTCGGCGGTCAGCTCGCAGCGGGCGCGGGCCCGGCGGCCGAGCGCCAGGTTGGTCAGGATGCGGAGCAGCGCGTGGCCGTCGAGCGCGTCGGCGATCCGCGGCGCCACCGCCTCGGCGACGGTGTCGATCAGGTTGGCGCCCATCGCGTCGCCGACGTCGACGTCGAGCTCGACCACGACCGCGCCCTCGGCGGCGTCGAGCACCCGGGCCCGGGCCGCGCGGCAGCCGCCGCCGCGCGCCACCATCCGCGGGATCGCGGCGTCGCCCAGCGCGCACAGCTCCTCGGCCAGCGCGGCGATCGTCGCCGGCGCCGCGCCGGGGTCGGCGCAGCCGTCGACGTGGATCTGCGCGGTCATCAGCGACGGATCGGCGTCGCCGGTGAACCCGCCGCCCAGCCGCGCCATCCGCGCCGCCGCCGACGCCGCGGCGACCACCGACGGCTCCTCGACCGCCATCGGCACCAGGTAGTCGCGCTGGTTGACGCGCAGGTTGAGCGCCAGCGCCAGCGGCAGGCCGGTGGTGCCGATGACGTTCTCGCTCATGCGATCGGCGGTGGCGACGTCGAGGCCGCCGCCGCGGGCCAGCCACGCGCCGGCCTGTGGCGACAGCGTCGGCTGCACGTGCGCCACCCGCTCGGCCAGCGGCCGCGCGTAGAACCCGGCGATGCGGCTGGTCGGGCGCACGTCACTTCTCCCGGGTGGCGGTGGCCTCGGCGACCGTCTGCAGCGCCGCGCGGGCCGGCCCCTCGGGCAGGACCGCCAGCGCCGCGATCGCGCGGCTGATCCGGGCCTGGGCCTCGGCGCGGGCCTCGGCCAGCGCGCCGGTGGCGGCGATGCGGTGGCCGATCGCCAGGTGGCGGCGGGTCTGCTCCTCGATCGACGCCTCGTCGTCGGCGATCGCCGCGGCGACCAGCGCCACCAGCTCGCGATCGCGCGGCAGCGCGATCAGCAGCGGCAGGGTCAGCTTGCCCTCGCGCAGGTCGGTGTACAGCGCCTTGCCGGTGACCGCGACGTCGCCGGCGAAGTCGAGGCAGTCGTCGACGATCTGGAAGCCGACGCCGAGGTCGGCGCCGTACGACTCGAGCGCGGCGACCACCGCCGGCGCGCAGCCGCCGGCCCGGGCCCCGGCGCCCATCGCCCAGCGGAACAGGGCGGCGGTCTTGCCCTCGGCGACCCGCACGTAGTCGGCGACGTCGCCGTCGATGTGGCCGCGGCGCTCGAGCTGCAGCGACTCGGCCAGGATCATCTCCTCGATGATCCCGAGCATGCCGTCGAGCAGCGCCAGGTCGCCGGTGGCGCGGATCCGCCGCAGCGCCTCGACCAGCAGCCAGTCGCCGGCGAAGATCGACGCGGCGTTGCCGTACAGCACGCGGGCGCTGGGCTGGCCGCGGCGGGTGTCGGCGACGTCGACGACGTCGTCGTGGAGCAAGGTCGCGGTGTGGACCAGCTCGACCGCGATCGCCAGCTGGCGGGCGCGGTCGTCGAAGCCGGTGCCGCACTTGGCGGCCAGCGCGACGCACATCGGGCGCAGGTGCTTGCCGCCGAGGTCGAGCAGGTGGTGGGCCGCGGCTTGCACCGCGCGCACGCCGCGCGGCACGGTCGCCAGCGCGCGGTCGAAGTCGCGCAGCTCGCCGGCGATCCAGCGGTCGAGCTCGAGCAGGCGGTGCGCGAGGTCGGGCACGCCGCGGTCGGCGCAGACCCCCGCGAGCTGGGTCACAGGCACCCGCGAGAGGGCGGGGCGTGCGAGTTCCGCGGAGGGGTTGGCGGCGAGAGTCATGGGGCGGGCTCCTGAGTCGACGAACCTGCATCATTGATGCGGTCAGACATTTCAAAGATTCATGAAAGTTTCGAAGATTGCAAGGCAGTCAAGCTCAAATGCTCAAGATCACTAGAGGAACCCCACGGGATCCCTGCGCCAACGCACCCCCAGCGCTGCCCGCCGCGCGGCGCCCGCGCGACGCCGCCGCCATATATGATCGTCGGCGATGCAACGGTCGCGGCCTAGCCGGGCACCGCGCGTGGTCGCGCGGTGCAGGGTCGAGTTCGAGCGGCTCGATCGGCGGGTGGTCGCCGAGTCCGAGGACCTGTCGCGGCGTGGCGCGTTCGTGCGCACCGACGAGCTGTTGCCCACCGGCGCGGTCACCGAGCTCGACCTGACCCTGCCCGACGGCACGCCGTTCCGGGTGTTCGCGCGGGTCGCGCACCTGCTGTCGCCGTCGGCCGCCCGCGCGCTCGGGCGCCACGTCGGCATGGGCTTCGAGTTCCTCGAGGTCGAGGGCGGCGCCGACGTGTTCGCCCGCCACCTCGACGACCTGATCGAGGAGCTGACCCCGCCGCCGACGGCGGTGGCCGACGTGCTGCACGTCGTGCTGGCCGAGCCCACCGCGCCGCTGCGGGCGCGGATGGCCACCGCGCTGGCCAGCGCCGGCTTCATCGTCGAGGACTTCGCCGACGGCGCGAGCGCCTACGCCGCCTGCGCCCACCGGCCGCCCGACGGCATCATCACCGCCACCGCGATGGAGGGGCTCGACGGCGCGACGCTGGTGCGCTCGCTGGCCGCCCACCCGCGGCTGGCCAGCGTGCCGGTGGTGATGGTGTCCGACGACGCCTCCGATCTGACCCGCCTCGAGGCGTTCCGCCTCGGCGTGCGCGACTACATCACCCGGCCGTTCCTCGACGAGGAGCTGGTGATCCGGGTCCGGCGCGCCACCGCGTTCGCGCCGCGCGGGCTGGGCGAGGGCGGCATGCTGCGCGGCGACCTGGCCGAGATCTCGGTGGCCACGCTCCTGTCGCTGTTCGAGTTCGAGCGCAAGTCGGGGATCCTGGTGGTGGTGGACGGCACCCGCGCGGCGCGGCTGTTCGTCGCCAGCGGCCGGGTGGTCAAGGTCGAGGTCGGCAAGAGCGACGCGCCGGCCCGCGATCGGGTGATGGCGGTGCTCGACTGGCACGCCGGGCACTTCGAGTTCTCGGGCTGCGAGGTGGTCGGCGCCGACGAGGTCGGCCTGCCCACCACCCAGCTCTTGCTCGAGCACGCCCGGGTGCGCGACGAGCGCGATCGCCCGCCGTCGTCGCAGTAGCGTCGCACGCTGTCGCACGCGGATCGGCGATCCTCGACGGAATCGATCCGGTGTCCGCGCGGTTGTCCACCGGCGGCGCGGGCTGCGCATCCACGAGGGCACATGACGATCCGGATCCTCCTCGCGCTGTTGCTGCTGGCGCCGCCGGCGATCGCCGTCGCCGGCGACGACGCCTCCGCCGCGCGCGACCGCACCACCCGCGCGGTCCGCAAGCCCGGCGCGATCACCGTCGACGGCCGCCTCGACGACGCCGGCTGGCGCGACGTGCCGGTGGCGTCCGACTTCTGGCAGCGGTCGCCCAAGGAGGGGGCGCCGCCCGGCCACGCCACCGAGTTCCAGATCGCCTACGACGATCGCGCGCTGTACGTCGCGGTGCGCGCGCACGACGATCAGCCCGACGCGATCCGCCGGCTGCTGCACCGCCGCGATCAGGAGTCGAGCGCCGACTGGGTCGGCGTGATGATCGACTCGTACCACGATCGCCGCACCGCGTTCGGGTTCGCCCTCAACGCCGCCGGCGTGCAGCGCGACGTGCTGCTCTACGACGACACCAGCGAGGACGGCAGCTGGGACGCGGTGTGGGCCGGGGCCAGCGCGGTCGACGCGGCCGGCTGGACCGCCGAGTTCCGCATCCCGCTGGGCCAGCTGCGCTTCGCCGAGGACGATCAGCCCTGGGGCGTGCAGGTGATGCGGTTCGTCGGCCGCACCGGCGAGCAGGACATGTGGTCGCCGTCGCCGCGCAACGCGCCCGGCTTCGTCAGCCGGTTCGGCGCGCTCGAGGGCGTGCGCGGGCTGCGCGGCGGGCGCCGCGTCGAGCTCTTGCCCTACGTCACCGGCGGCCTCGGCCGCGCGCCCCACGACGCCGGCGATCCGTTCCACGACGCGGTCGATCCGCGGATCGGCGTGGGCCTCGACGCCAAGCTGGGGCTGACCTCGGCGGTCACCGCCGCGGTGACGATCAACCCCGACTTCGGCCAGGTCGAGGCCGATCCGTCGCAGGTCAACCTGACCGCCAACGAGACCTACTTCGCCGAGAAGCGGCCGTTCTTCGTCGAGGGCACCGAGATCTTCCAGGTCGGCCTGGGGCAGGGCGACGGCCCGGGCTCGACCGACACGCTGTTCTACTCGCGGCGCATCGGCGCCGCGCCCTACGGCGACATCGACGGCGTCTACACCGAGGTGCCGACCGGCACGACGATCTACGGCGCCGCCAAGATCAGCGGCAAGACCGCCGGCGGCTGGTCGTTCGGCGTGCTCGACGCGGTGACCGCCGAGGAGCGGGCCGCCGCCGTCGACGAGCTCGGCCAGCGCCGCGACGCCGTCGTCGAGCCGCTCACCAACTACGGCCTGGCCCGGCTCAAGAAGGACCTGCGCGACGGCGCCACCACGGTGGGCGCCGCGGTCACCAGCGTCACCCGCCGGCTCGACGGCACCGGGCTCGAGGACGAGCTCCACGATCAGGCGATCACCGGCGGCCTGCAGCTGTCGCACCGCTTCCGCGACGACACCTGGAACCTCGGCGTGCGCACCTTCGGCTCGTGGGTCCACGGCAGCGCCGACGCGATCACCGCCACCCAGACCGACTTCCGCCACCTGTACCAGCGCCCCGACGCCGATCACCTCGAGGTCGACCCCGCCCGCACCTCGCTGGCCGGCGCCGGCGTGGTGTGGGACCTCGGCAAGGTCGGCGGCGAGCACTGGCGCTACGGCGTCGGCGGCGACGTCCGCACCGCCGGCTTCGAGGCCAACGACCTCGGCTTCCACGGCCCGGTCGACGGCGCGGTGCAGTTCGCGTACGGCTCGTACCAGGACAACGAGCCCGGCGACGACGTGCTGTCGTGGCGGCTCAACACCAACGCCTGGATCTACGGCAACACCGCGCCCGAGCTGCTCGGCTACGGCGGCAACGTCAACGGCCACGTCCAGTTCACCAGCTTCTGGGACCTGCACGGCGGGGTCGGCCTCGACGCCAACCTGCTCGATCCCGGCGGCACCCGCGGCGGCCCGGCGCTGCGCACCGACCCGGTCGGCCACGTCTTCGGCGGCGTCTCGAGCGACGGCCGCAAGCGGGTGTCGTTCTCGGCCAGCTTCGGGCTGCACCGCAACTGGGCCGCCGACGACTGGAACAGCGGCGTCGAGGGCGGCCTCACCGTCCAGGCTCGCTCCAACATCGAGCTGTTCGTCGGGCCGACCTTCGCCACCGGCGCCACCCACGACCAGTTCGTCGAGGAGGCCGTCGACCAGGCCGGCGCGTCGCGCTACGTGTTCGGCCGGATCGAGCAGAACACCGCGGCGCTCACCGTGCGCGGCGCGTGGACCTTCACGCCGCACCTGAGCCTGCAGTTCTACGCCCAGCCGTTCGTCGCCACCGGCGCCTACCGCGAGCTCAAGCAGGCCGGCGCTACCCGCGCCGCGGCCCACGACGCCCGCTACCAGCCGTACCGCGCCGATCAGCTGACCCGGATGGACGACGTGTACTTCGTCGACGAGGATCGCGACGGCGCGCCCGAGTACGCGTTCGGCGTCCCCGACTTCGACGTGCGCGAGGTGCGGTCGACGTTCGTGCTGCGCTGGGAGTTCCGCCCCGGGTCGTCGGCGTTCGTGATCTGGAGCCACGGCCAGAGCGACAGCGTCACCGACGGCCGGTTCGCGCTCGGCCGCGATCTGGCGGCGCTGGTGCGGGCGCCGTCCGACGACGTCGTCATGGTCAAGGCCAACTACTGGCTCGGCCTGTAGCCGCGCCGGGGTGCTCCGGGGCGGCGGGGCTGCTACGGTCATCGCGATGAAGCGGTGGATCGTCCCCGGCCTGCTGGTGGCGGCGTGCGCGGCGACGGTGCTCCTGTGGCGCGACAACCGGGCGCTGCGGCGCCAGCTGGCGCAGCGGCCGCCCGCCGCCGCCGCCGACCCCTGGACCGCGGCGCCCGCGCCCGAGGCCAGCGACGCGCGGCCGGGCGGCTCGCCGCTGGCCGGGCTCCTCGGCGGCAAGCGGCTGGGCGGGTCGGGGCCGCCGCCGACCATCGCCACCAGCCCCGGCGAGTCGCGCCTGGCGCGCCGGCTGCGCCGCCAGGAGCAGCTGACCGCGT
>JADJGV010000023.1 GCA_016707895.1 Myxococcales bacterium
GGATCGTCGACGACGTGGGTCAGGAGCGCGTGGACCGCGGCGCCGCGCAGCTCGCCCTCGCCGCCGGCGATCAGCGCGTCGAGCGCGCGCAGGCGCGCCAGCGTGGCGCCGCCCGGGCGATCGTCGGCGTCGGGCGGGCGGATCGCCGCCAGCCGCTGGTAGGCGGCGTGGACGCAGAACGCGATCGCGCGCGGGAACCGAGCCTCGCGGATCAAGAAGCCGGCGACGGCCTCGGCGTCGACCCGGCCGCGGCACTGCTTCATGAACGGCTCGAACCCCGACAGCGAGCGCAAGAGCGACAGCCACAGCGAGGTCTCGACCACCTCGTGGTGGCTGGTCAGCGAGGTGTAGGCGTGGTGCTGCACGTCGAGGATGCGCGCGGTCTGGCTGACCCGCTCGAGCATCACCCCCAGCCAGATGAAGTCGAGCGGCTCGTCGTGCAGCATCGTCGACCGCATCAGCCCGAGCACCAGCTGCGTGGCCTCGCGGACGTGGCGGTAGTAGCCGAACCGGCGCTCGGCGAACTCGGCCCGCGCGGCGTCGCCCTTGGACCACAGGTACAGCTCGTTGAGGCTCTCCCACGCCTCGAGCGACACCACCTCGCGGATCGAGCGTGCGTTGTCGCGGGCCGCCGCGATCGAGCGGACGATCGACGCCGACACCTCGGGGTCGGTGGCCAGGAACGCCTCGACCCGATCGCCGTCGTCCCACGCGGCGAGGTCGCCGGCGGTGCGCGCGGCGTAGCCGTGCTCCTCGCCGGCCACCACCACGACCGGGCGCCAGCAGGCCGCCGGCTCGAGCTCGCCGTCGAGCGCCAGCGAGCGGGTGGTCGACAGCAGCCGGGCGGTCGACTCGGCGCGCTCGACGTAGCGGCCCAGCCAGAACGCGTGATCGGCGACGCGCGAGATCATCGGGCACCTCCGCGGGGCTGGCTGCGCTGGTTCATATGGCACCTCCGCTCTTGAGCACCCAGGTGTCCTTGGAGCCGCCGCCCTGGCTGGAGTTGACGACGTAGCTGCCGTCGACCAGCGCGACCCGGGTGAGGCCGCCGGGCAAGACCCACGGGCCGCTGGGGCTGGTGAGCACGTACGGCCGCAGGTCGACCCGGCGCGGCGCGAGGCCGCGGCGGTCGCCGACCCAGGTCGGGCAGGTCGACAGCTCGACCCGGTGCTGCGCGATGTAGCGGCGCGGCGTGGCCTCGATGCGCGCGCGGAACTCGGCGCGCTCGGCGGCCGAGGCCTGGGGGCCCATCAGCATGCCGTAGCCGCCGGCCTCGTCGACCGCCTTGACCACCAGCTGCTCGAGGTGGTCGACGACGTAGCGGCGATCGTCGTCCTTGGCGCAGACGAACGTCGGCACCTGGGCCAGGATCGGCTGCTCGCCCAGGTAGAACCGGATCATGTCCGGCACGAACGGGTACACCGCCTTGTCATCGGCGACGCCGTTGCCGGGCGCGTTGGCCAGCGCGACGTTGCCGGCGGCGTAGGCGCGCATCAGGCCCGCGCACGCCGAGCACGCTGTCGGGGCGGAACACCTCGGGGTCGAGGAAGGTCTCGTCGGTGCGGCGGTAGATGACGTCGATCCGCCGCGGCCCGCGGGTGGTCTTGCAGTAGACGACGTCGCCGTCGACGAACAGGTCGGGCGCGGTCACCAGCTCGAGGCCCATCGTGCGCGCCAGGAAGCTGTGCTCGAAGTACGCCGAGTTGTACGGCCCCGGCGTCAGCACCACCGCGGTGGTGTCGTCGCCCGGCCGCGGCGACACCGCGCGCAGCGTCTCGGCCAGCTTGGTCGGGTAGTGATCGACGCGGTGGACCCGGGCGCGATCGAGCAGCCGCGGGATGACCCGCTTCGAGATCGTGCGGTTCTCGACGACGTACGACACCCCCGACGGCGTCCGCAGGTTGTCCTCGAGCACCTGCCAGGTGCCGGCCGGGTCGCGGATCAGGTCGACGCCGGCGATGTGGATGCGCACGCCGCCCGGCGGCTTCACGCCGCGCAAGGTCGGCTGGTAGCCGGCCGCGCCCAGCACCATCTCGGCGGGGATCACGCCGGCGGCGAGGATCGCCTGCTCGCCGTAGACGTCGTCGAGGAACGCGCTCAGCGCCCGCAGCCGCTGCTCGAGCCCGCGCTCGAGGTGGGCGAAGTCGGCGGCGGCCACCAGCCGCGGGATCAGGCAGAACGGGAAGATCTTCTCGGTGCCGCGGTTGTCGGCGTAGACCGAGAACGTCACGCCCTGGTGGAGCAGGGCCTGCTCGGCCAGCTGCTGCAGCCGGGCCAGCTCGTCGGTGGTGAGCCGGGCCAGCGCGTCGAGCACCCGCGCGAACGGCGGCCGCGGCCCGTCGGCGGCGAGGATCTCGTCGAAGGTGCCGGGCAGCGGCGCGTAGCCGGACAGGAGTGGGACGGCGGTCACGGGGCCTCCTCGCGCCAGGCGCGGACGTCGACGGTGTCGGTGGCGGTGACGGTGCGCGCCGGCCAGGCCGGCGGGGCGGCCGGCGTGATCGCGACGCGGGCGGCGCGGCGGGCCGCGGCCTCGGCGGCGTCGGCCGGCAGCGCGGCGTACGGGCCGCCGCCGGGCCGCCACGCGTACACCTCGATCGCGAGCGCGCCGGCGGCGTCGCCGACGGTCAGGCGCAGCGGCTCGTCGGCGGGCACCGTGGGCAGGAAGCCGGGGCTGGGGACGAACCGCCGCCGGCGGATGCCGACGCGGTAGTGGCCGGGGCGGTGGGCGGTCAGCGCGACGCCGCGGCCGGCGACCACCAGCCGCGGGGCCGGCGCGTCGGGCGCGGTGGCGATCGCCAGCTCGATGCGCTCGGTCGAGCCGTCGACCGCGCGCGCGCCGGCGCGCTCCTGCGAGGCGACGTCGCCGAACAGCGGCCAGAACTCGACGGCCGGGCGCAGCGTCACCGCGAGCGTCGCGGTCGCGGCGGTGGCCAGCACGCGGTCGCGGTAGCTGGCGAGCGCCGGCGCGAGCGGGGCGAGGTCGAAGCCGTGGTCGGCGAGGTCGGCCAGCACGTCGTCGAGATCGGCGGCCAGCTCGCTGGGCAGCGCCCAGCGGTGGTGCAGCGCCGGACCCCAGTCGTGCCACGGGGCGTCGTACGCGGCGATCGCGCAGCGGGCGGCGACCGCCCGCACCAGCGCCGCGGCGGCGACCAGCGCGGCGACGCTCGGCGCCATGCGGAACGCGCGCCACTCGATCAGCCCGAGGCAGCCGCGGGCGCCGCCGGCCGGGTTCCACAGCTTCTCGACGTTGAGCTCGGCCCGGTGCGGGTTGCCCGACGCGTCGACCAGGATCGGCGCGACGGTCTGCCACTGCCGCGCCGGCGTGCTGGCGCCGGTCGCGGCCAGGTGCTCGAGCTCGGCGCACGCCAGCGCCAGCTCGTCGGCGCGCTCGCGGACGCCTTCGTCGGGGCGGGGCGCCTGCGACGCCGAACCGGCGAACTCGCCCATGAACCAGTACGACAGCGCCGGGTGGTTGTGGACGTAGCGCAAGAGCCGCGGCAACAGCGCCGGGTGGGTGAAGCAGGGGCTGGCGCTCGGGGTCGGGCCGCCGATCGTGAGCTGGCCGCCGCCGCCCGAGTCCACCTGCTCGCCGTTCCAGCGGAAGCGGCTGGCGGCGAGCCCAGCGGCGGCGGCCGCGGCGTCGATCGCGGCCAGCTGCGCGTGGAACTCGACCAGCGTCGCGCACGGCGCCATGTTCACCTCGACGACGCCGGGGTCGGGCGTGACGGTGAGCGCGCCGGGCGCGGGCGCGGCCTGCGGTGGGGCGGCCAGGAGCGCGGCGATCGCGGCGTCCGTCGCGGGGGCGGCGGCGGTGATCGCGGCGGCGGCGACCTCGAAGCAGAACCGCGGCGCGGGCTCGTCGGGGAACTGCCGGCCCAGCGCCGCGCGGGCCTGGCCGCCGCTGCCGCGCGCGAGCCCCAGCGCCAGCGCGGCGGCGCGGCGGCGCTTGTCGGTGGCGTCGGCGTCGGCGCCGTCGGCGGTGGCGGTCCACGCCGGGGCCAGCGACGTCGGCTCGGTGTAGGTCGGCTCGGCGCCGATCCAGATGGTCACGCCGGCGGCGGCGATCGCGCGATCGAGCGCGGCGAGCGCGTCGATCACCGCGGCTCCTCGCCCCACGGGCCGGCCCAGTCGCCGGGGTGATCGAGCGGGCGGTCGCGATCGGTGCGGCACAGATCGAGCGTCACCGCGCGATCGCGATCGCGGGGCAGCGCGAGGATCGGCGCCGGCGTCGTCGGCAGGCCGTCGTCGGTGAACCGCCGGGTGCGGCGCGCGGTGGCCTCGAAGCGGGTCAGCGGCGGCGCGTCGAACGCGCGGCCCTCGGGGTGCCAGACGTGGTAGCGGCCGGCGCCCAGCGCGCGGCGGCTGGCGCGATCGACGACGGCGATCGCCAGCGGGTGGTGCACGCCGAGGTGGGGCAGCCGCGCGTGCGGTGGACACCAGGCGCGGAAGCGCACGCCGGCGACCGCGACGCCGGGCGCGACCGCGGCCATCGGCAGCTCGACGCCGTTGACGGTGACGGCGTGGCGCTCGGGCGTCAGCCCGTGGGCGCGCACCTCGATCCGCTCGAACGAGCTGTCGACGAAGCGGGCGGTGCCGGTGGTCGTGACCTCCTGGCCCAGCACCGGCCACGGCTCGAGGGCGTTGCGCACCTCGAGCGCGAGATCGCCGGCGAGCACGCGGCCGGCCAGCGGGCAGCGCAGCTCGACGAACGGCGCGTAGGCCGCGGCCGGCAGCGGCACGCCGCGCTCGGCCAGCGCCGCGAGCAGCGCGTCGAGATCGGCGGCCAGGTACCACGGCAGGAGGAAGCGGTCGTGCAGCGCCGCGCCCCAGCGCACCAGGGGCCGCGCGAACGGCGCGGTCGCGAACGCGGCGACCAGCGCGCGCACCAGCAGCACCTGCGCCGCGGCCAGCCGCGGGTGCGGCGGCATCTCGAACGCGCGCAGCTCGACCAGGCCCTGGCGGCCGAACGGCGTGCCCGGATCGCACAGCTTGTCGATCGACAGCTCGGCGCGGTGGGTCGAGCCGGCGACGTCGCACAGGTAGTGGCGGAGCAGGCCGTCGACCAGCCACGACGGGGTCGGGCCCCGGCCCAGCCGCGCCAGCGCCAGCTCGAGATCGCCGTGGACGTCGGGGCGGGTCTCGTCGGCGCGCGGCGCCTGCGAGGTCGGCCCGATGAACAGCCCGGTGAACAGGTACGACAGCGATGGGTGGTGCTGGCACGCGGTCACCAGCGACGCCAGCAGGTCGGGGCGCACCAGCCACGGCGAGGTGGCCGGCGTCGGGCCGCCGATCGTGACGTGGTGGCCGCCGCCCGAGCCGGTGAGCCGGCCGTCGAGCAGGTACTTCTCGGCGGTGAGGCCGGCGAACAGCGCGGCGTCGAAGGTCGCGCCGAGCAGCGCGGCGTGGTCGCGGCCGGTGCGCGACGGCGGCAGGTTGACCTCGAGCACGCCGGGATCGGGCGTCACCGCGAACCGCGTCAGCGCTGGGTCGCTCGGCGGCGGGTAGCCCTCGAGCCGCACCGCGACGCCCGCCGCCACCCGCGCGCGATCGATCGCCGCCAAGAGCGCCTGCCAGTCGGCGAAGCGCGCGATCGGCGGCAGGAACACCCACAGCGCGCCATCGCGCGGCTCGACGCACAGCGCGGTGCGGACGCCGGCGACGATCGCCGCCGGCGGCGGCGGCACGGCGCCGATCCGCGCCCGGGCGCCGTCGGAGGCGTCGAGCCGGAGCTGCTGGCGCGCGGCCACCGCCGGCGCGTCGCCGGCCTCGGCGCCCAGCGCGCGCGGATCGAGGTCGTCGATCGCCGGCGGGGGCGGCGGCGGCGCGCCCGGGTCCAGGCTGGCCAGCGGCAGGCGCAGCCCGGCCGGCGCGTCGCCGGGGATCAGGAACAGCTCGGCGCGCCGCGTGATCCAGGTGTCGGTCAGCCAGCCGTCGCCGACGGCCCGCGCCAGCGGCACCACCCAGGCGGCCGGCGCGCCGGCTCCGCGATCGAGCGCGCGCGCCAGCCGCCGTCGGGCGGTGGCGTCGCCGAGCGCGTCGAGCGGCGCGTCGGCGGGCGGCGGCCGATCGATCGGCAGCGCGGCCTCGCCGGCCAGGAGCGGCCAGGGATCCTCAAACACCGGCTGGCCGGCGGTCGGCAAGCCGAGCGCGGTCGCGATCGCCGCGGTCAGCCGCGCGCCGGCCGCGGTCGAGGCGTCGGCCGGCAGCGCGCGCGCCGGCCACAGCGGCGCGCCGTCGACGCGGGCGCAGACGTCGAGCGACCAGCGCGGCAGCGGCTCGTCGGGGTACTGCTTGCCGAGGCGGTGCAGGATCGCCGCGCCCGGCGCCAGCCGGCGGGCCAGCTCGTCGATCAGGCGCAGGCCCTGCGACCACTTGGTCGCGCCGAGCGCGGCGGTGTTCCACTCCTCGGCCTGCGGGTGCTCGCGCGAGGTGAAGGTCGGCTCGCCGCCGCTGGTGACGGTCAGCCCGGCGTCGGCCAGCACCCGGTCGGCGTGATCGCCGGCCGCCAGCAGCGCCTGCCACACGTCGTCGGGGTAGGGCGCGGTCGGGCGCGGCTCGTGGCCGATCCGCTCGACCGAGGTCGCGAACTCGACCGCCGCCGCCGCGACGTCGCTGGTGCCCTCGATCGGCGCGGCGCTCCCCGGCGACGCGGTGGCCGCCAGCGCGACGTGGCCCTCGCCGGCCAGCAGCCCCGACGTGGCGTCGAGGCCGATCCACCCGGCGCCCGGCAGGTACACCTCGGCCCACGCGTGCAAGTCGACCACGTCGTGATCGAGGCCGCGCGGCTGATCGGGCAGCATGCCCTCGTCGGTGAGCTGCACCAGGTAGCCCGACACGAAGCGCGCGGCCAGGCCCCGGCTGCGCAGCGCCGCGCACAACAGCGCCGCCGAGTCGCGGCAGCTGCCGCGGCCGTGGGTCAGCGTCTCCTCGGGCGTCCACACCCCGGGCTCCTCGCGCACGACGTAGCGCACGCGCTCGGCGATCAGCCGGTTGATCGCCACCACCAGGTCGACCGCGTCGCCGTCGGCCGGCAGCTCCGCCAGGAACGCCCGGGCCCGCGGCCCCACCGCCAGCGCCGGATCGTCGGTGGCCAGGAACGGCGCCAGCTCGCCGGCCAGCCCGTCGGGGTAGGCGAACGGCACCTGCTTGCAGCGCGGGTCGACCAGGAAGTCGAACGGGTTGACCGCGCGCACGTCGACGGTGAGCTCGACCAGCACGTCGAGCTCGGGCTGGCGCGCGCCGACCTTGAACGTCAGCCGCGCCAGGTGGTTGCCGTGCGGATCGCGCTGCCAGTGCAGCTGGTGCTCGCCGCCGATCGTCAGCTGGTAGCGCGTGACGCCGACCCTGACGTGATCGCACGGCCGCAGCCGGATGACGTGGGGTCCCAGCGCGGCCGGTTGCGGGTAGCGGTACCGGCTGCGGTGGCGGACCAGGAGGAGCATCGTCCGAAAGCGTGCCTAACCCGAGGGCGCGGGCGCAAGCCGTGAAGCCGCTCCATTCACGTCGCGACGCTTTGATCAGCGCACTGAATCCGCTACAGCGGGCGCCGATGCACCAGCACCGCTGACCACAAGGTCGCCGGGCAGAAGAACACGATCGAGGCCAGCCGCGGATCGCGGTACGGGTGCTCGAGCCAGGCGACCCGCACGTCGGCGCCCGGCGGCGGTCGCTCGACGCCGACCGCGTGGCACACCGCCGCGACGTCGAGCCACTCGCCCGGGGCCTGGCGCAGCACGAACTCCGGGAAGGCGTCGAAGCGGTGCTCGGTGGCCAGCGCGCCGCAGTGCGCGGCGATCGCGTCGACCTGCACCTGGCCGCCGGGGTGCGCCACCGCGGTCATCACCGTCGCGGCGGTGCCGCTGATCGGCGCGGTGGCGCCGCTGATCATCACGTGGGCGCCGGTGATCGGGGGCGCGCCCGCGCCGCTGGCGGCCGACCACACGATCGGCGCGACCATCGGCGGCGGCGTGGTCGGCGGGCCGGCCGGCGGCGTGGCGCGTGGCGCCGGCATCGGCGGCGGCGTCGTGGGCGCGACCATCGGCTGCGGCGTCAGCCGCGGCGACGCCAGCAGCTCGTCGAGGTGGCCGTGCACCGTCGGTCGCGAGCCGGCGTCGATGGTCGGCTCGGGCACGCCGCCGAGGCCGTCGACGGTCGCGATCATCGTGTGCCCCGAGTGCCCCGAGGCGGCGCGCGCCGCCTGGGCCGCGGCGTAGACCGCCGCGTGGTGCTCGAGGTCCTCGAGCGCCAGCGCCACCTCCTGCATCGACTGCGGCCGATCCTCCTTGTGGATCTCGAGCATCCGCAGGCACAGCACCTCCCACGGCCGGGGGATGGCCGGGTTGCGCAGCGACGGCGGATCGGGCCGGCGCTGCAGGTGCGCCAGCAGGATGTCGCGGATGTCGCCACCGAAGGGCAGGGTGCCGGTGAGCAGCTCGTAGAGCACGACGCCCAGCGAGTAGACGTCCGAGCGGTGGTCGATCGCGCCCTTGCCCTCGCACTGCTCGGGGCTCATGTACGCCGGCGTGCCCAGCACCATGCCGAGCTGGGTCTTGTGCACGTGCTCGCGCGGCGCGGTCAGCTTGGCGATGCCGAAGTCGAGGATCTTGACGAACAGCGGATCGAACGCGTGGTGGCAGAGGAAGATGTTCGGCGGCTTGAGGTCGCGGTGGATGATGCCCTTGCCGTGGCTGGCGGTCAGCGCCGACGTGCACTGCACCATGATGTGGCGGATCTGCTCGAGGTCGAGGCCGCCGCGCTCCATCGCCTTGTCGAGGCTGTCGCCCTCGAGCGCCTCCATCATCATGTAGGCGCGCTGGCCGGCCGGCGTCGTGACCCAGCCGGCGTCGATGATGATGATGATGTTGGGGTGGCCGATCTCGGCGGCGGCGCGGGCCTCCTGGAAGAACCGCTCGACCTGATCGGGATCCATCGTGTGCTCGTCGTGCAGCACCTTCACCGCGACCTTGCGGTCGATCATCGTGTGCTCGCACAGGTACACGGTGCCCATCCCGCCGGCGCCCAGCTTCTTGACCGCGACGTAGCTGCCGAACTGCTGCCCGATCAGATCCACGCGGCGATCCTACGCCGCCCCGCGCCGCCGCGCGATTCCGCGCTACCCTCAAGCGGTGCGAACGACCGCGCTGGCCGGGCTCCTCGCGCTGGTCGCGTGCGGCGCGCCGCCGGGCGGTGACGCCGACGCCGGGATCGACGCGGCGACCCCGCCGTACCCGCCGTGGACCTTCGCGGTCCTGCCCGACACGCAGGTCTACCTCGACCGCTACCCCGACGTGTGGGTGGCCCAGACCCAGTGGCTGGCCGATCACGCCGCGGCGCTCGACCTGCGCCTGATCATCCACGTCGGCGACGTCACCGAGTGGAACACCCCGGCCGAGTGGCAGCGGGCGGCGATCGGCTTCGCCGAGCTGGAGGCGGTGGCGCCGCTGGTGGTGGTGCCGGGCAACCACGACTACGACGTCAGCCGCGAGCGCGCGTCGGGGCTGTCGACCGCGTGGCCGGCCGACGCGCTGATCGCCCGGCCGACGTTCGGCGGCCTGTTCGAGGCCGGCCGCACCGACAACCACTACCAGCGGCTCACCATCGACGGCCAGACCTGGCTGGTGCTCGGGCTCGAGTGGGGGCCGCGGCCGGCGGTGCTCGACTGGGCCAACCAGGTCCTCGACGCCGAGCCGGCCGACCACGTGATCGTCGTGACCCACGCGTACCTGTACAACGACGATCGCCGCTACGACTGGGCGGCGCTGGGGCCGGCCCAGGCGTGGAACCCGCACAGCTACGTCGGCACGCCGTGGCCGCTGGTCACCGACGGTGAGGAGCTGTGGCAGACCGTGCTGGCCGATCGGGCCAACGTCGACCTGGTGGTGTCGGGCCACGTCGCGGTCGACGGCGTCGGCCGCGCCACCGCGACGACGCGCAGCGGCCACCCGGTGCACCAGGTGCTGCAGGACTACCAGGGCGACGACCTGGGCGGCGCCGGCTACCTGCGGCTGTTCCACGTCTTCGGCGACCGCATCGAGGTCGAGACCTACTCGCCGTGGCTGGATCGCGCGTCGCCGCGCGCCGACGATCGCTTCGTCCTGCCGTGGTCGCCGTGACCGGCGCGCTGATCGTCTTCGTCGTGACCTACGTGGTGATCGCCAGCCGGCAGCTGGCGTGGCTGGGGCTCGATCGCCCGAGCGGCGCGCTGGTCGGCGCGGTGGCGATGGTCGCGGTCGGCGGGCTGACCTTCCCGGCGGCGATGGCGTCGATCGATCTGCCGGTGATGACGCTGTTGTTCGGGATGCTGGTGATCGCCGGCTACCTCGAGGACGCGCGCTTCTTCCGCTACACCGCGTACCTGGTCTTGACCCGCGCGCGGTCGGCGCGCTCGCTCTTGTGGGGGCTGACCTTCACCGCCGGCGCGCTGTCGGCGCTGCTGCTCAACGACACCGTGTGCCTCTTGCTCACGCCGCTGGTGGTGGCGGTCGCGGTCGAGGCGCGGCTGCCGGTCTTGCCGTACCTGCTGGCGCTGGCCTCGGCGGCCAACCTCGGCGGCGTGGTCAGCTGGAGCGGCAACCCGCAGAACATGATCATCGGTCGCGCCGCCGCGGGCGCGCCGGGCTTCGCCGCGTACCTGGCGCTGATGCTGCCGATCGGCGTCGCGTGCCTGGCCGGCAACGCGCTCGTGCTGACCTGGTTGTTCCGCCGGCAGCTGCCGCGCGGGCCGCTCGTCGAGCGGGCCCCGCCCAAGCCGCCGTTCGATCGGGTGCTGGCGGCCAAGGCGCTGGCCGCGCTGGCGCTGTTCGTCGGCCTGGCGCTGGCCGGCCACGGCCTGCCGGGCGCGGCGATGCTGGCGGCGGCGGCGCTGATCGTCGTCGCGCGCGTGCCGCCGCGGCGGATCCTGGCCACCCTCGACTGGTCGATCCTGGTGTTCTTCGCCGGGCTGTTCGTGGTGGTGGCGGGGCTGCGCGCCACCGGGCTGCTCGAGGACGCGTTCGCGCGGCTGGCGCCGGTCCTGACCCGCGGCGACGCGGTCGGCGACGCGGCGTTCGTCGGGCTGGTCACGCTGGGCTCGAACCTGGTGTCGAACGTGCCGCTGGTGGTGATCGCGGTCGAGTGGGTGCCGCGGCTGCCCGATCCGACCTGGGGCTACGTGATGCTGGCGGTGGCGTCGACCCTGGCCGGCAACCTGACCTTGCTCGGCTCCGCGGCCAACGTGATCGTCCTCGAGAGCGCCGGGCCGCGCGGCGAGCTCGGGTTCTGGCGGTTCGCGCGCTACGGCGCGGTGCTCACGTTCGCCAGCCTGGCGATCGCGTTCGCGATGCTGGCGGTCGAGCGCGCGGTCGGCTACGCCGGCTGGCTCGGCGTGTGATCGTCGCGCGGCGGGGGCTCGCGCCGCGGCCGGCGCGCGATCAAGACGCAGCCGGTGTACGGGATGCGCAGGTGCTTGGCCACCGCGATCACCTCGACGTCGGCGAACGCCTGGCCCACGATCGCCGCGTAGCCGGCCGGCGCGCGGACGTTCTGGCCGCGGTCGCGATCGATCAGGAAGCGGGCCGCGCGCGAGGTCGCCGCGGTCACCGCCGGATCGTAGGTCACCAGCGCGCCGTCGTCGGTGAGCGCCGCGGCGGCCAGCCGGGCCAGGCCCACCGCCTCGGCGTCGTCGAGGTGGTGCAGCACGCCGATCGCCGTCGCCCGCTCGAACTGGCCGCCGGTCAGGCGCGGCGCGTCGGCCACCGAGGCCTGCCAGAACTGGCCGCGCGTGCCCCAGCGCCGCCGGGCTGCGGCGACGTAGCGGGCGCTGAGATCGAAGCCGTGGTACGCGACCGAGGCCGGCACGTGCTCGAGCAGCGCCGCGGTGCCGCAGCCGATGTCGAGCAGGCGCGCGCCGGCCGGCGGGCGCACGAACTCGGCCACCAGCCGGTGCTGGAACCGGCGACCGCCGAGCAGGTCTTGCAGGCCCTGGTAGACCGCCGCGCTCGACAGCACGCGACGCAGGCCGGTGGTGCGCTGGCTCATGGCAGGCCCACCGCGTATACCTCGATCCACTGCCGGCCGCTGGCGCTGGTGCGCGCGAACACCGGGCGCGCGCCGGGGGGCGGGGTGGGGCGCGCGGCGTGCCGCTCGAGGTGGCTCCACACCAGCAGCCCGCGGGTCACCTGCCGCGGATCGGCGGTGGTGCGGAAGCGATCGTGGCGGTAGCGGTCGAGCAGCGCCAGCAGCCGATCGGCGTAGTGCGCCGGGCGCGGGCCGAGCACGACGTACACCGGCGCGTCGGCGGGCGTCTTCGCGATCGCGGCGGCGGCGGCGCGCACCACGTCGGCGCGCGCCGGGCCGTGCTGCGGCCGCCCGAGCACCAGGCCGAGCGCGGTCGCGGCGACGATCGCGGCGAGCCCCAGGGTCCGCCGGCGCGCCGGCGCGGTCGGCCACGCGCTGGCCAGCCCGGCCGCGCCGATCGCGATCACCAGCGGCGTCACCTGCAGGAGGTAGCGCTGGGTCCACGCGCCCCAGCGCAGCACGTGCAAGAGCAGCGCGACCTGCAGCGCGGCGACGATCGCCACGTCCTGCCGCACCCGGGCCGGGGCGTCGCCGCGGCGCAGCCAGCGCGCGCCGAAATACGCCGCCACCGGTAGGCCGAGGCCGAGCGCCAGGTCGTAGCCGAGGTACAGGCCGAGCCGCGCCAGGTTGTGCGGGAACGGCCGCGCCGCGTCGGCGGCCTCCATCGCGGTCTGCCGCCCCAGCCACGCCCGCACGTAGTAGGTCGGGTCGCCCATCGCGATCCACCAGTACGCGCACGCCGCCACCTGCAGCGCGGCGACGCCGGCCAGCAGCCACAGCGTGCCGCGATCGAGCCGGCGGGCGCGCCACGAGCGCACCGCGCCGACCACCACCAGCGCGGCCACCAGGATCGCCGCGCTCTCCTTGACGTACTGCAGGTAGCCGAAGCCGAGCCCGGCGACGAACCACCAGCGCCACCGCCCGTGGCGCGCGCCCCACGCCAGCGCCGCGAGGCTCGCCGCCAGGAGCGCCGCCCACAGCGTGTCCTGCAAGAAGATCGTCGCCTGCCAGGCGTCGATCGGCGACACCGCGGCCAGCGCCGCGGCGATCACCGCGGCCCGCCGCCCGGCCAGCGCGCCGGCGAACAGCGCGCACGCCACGATGCCGAGCAGCGACTCGACCAGCGTCGCCGCCGCGAAGGTCGCCTCGCTGGGCCCGGCCACCGCCGCCGCCGCCGCCAGCGGCAGGTTGACCCCGACCCGGCGCGCGTTGACCGTGTATGGGCTGTCGGCGCCGTCGGGCATGCCGTGCTCGATCGGGTCGTGCCACAGGTGGGTGGCGGCCCAGGCGTGGGTCAGGTCGTCGGAGCCGATCGCGGCGGTCCAGGTCGCCAGCCGCACCGCCAGGCCGAGCACCAGCGCGGCGGCGACGGCGAGCGCCGTGGTAACCCGGGGCGACATCGCGCGCACGGTACACCGGGCCAGCGCTTGAGCCGAACCCGCGGCCGTGGTGAAAATCCGGGTCTTGCAGCGCGTGCTCGTCACCGGCGGCGCCGGGTTCATCGGCTCCAACTTCGTCCGCCACCTGCTGGCGGCGCGGCCGGCGGTGACGATCGTCGATCTCGACGCGCTGACCTACGCCGGCAGCCGCGAGAACCTGCGCGACCTGCCCGCCCCCGACCGCCACCAGCTCGTCCACGGCGACATCGCCGATCGCACGCTGGTCGATCGGCTGCTGGCCGAGCACGCGATCGACACGATCGTCCACTTCGCGGCGGAGTCGCACGTCGATCGCTCGATCACCGGGCCGGGCGCGTTCGTGCAGACCAACGTCGTCGGCACGTTCACGCTGCTCGACGCGGCCCGGGCGGCGTGGCGCGGCCGCGATCCGGCCAGCGTGCGCTTCCACCACGTCTCGACCGACGAGGTCTACGGGTCGCTCAGCCCCGACGCGGCGCCGGTAGCCGAGGGCGCGGCCTACGCGCCGCGCTCGCCGTACGCCGCGTCGAAGGCCGCCTCGGATCACCTGGTGCGCGCCTACGCCACCACCTACGGCCTGCCGGTCACGATCTCCAACTGCTCGAACAACTACGGGCCGTACCAGTTCCCCGAGAAGCTGATCCCGCTGATGATCGTCAACGGCGTGCTGGGCAAGCCGCTGCCGGTCTACGGCGACGGCCTGCAGGTCCGCGACTGGCTGCACGTCGACGATCACTGCGCGGCGATCGTCGCGATCGTCGAGCGCGGCCGGCTGGGCGCCACCTACCACGTCGGCGGCGGCAACCAGCCGACCAACCTCGAGCTGGTGGGCCGGCTGTGCGCGCTGCTCGACGCCCGGCTGCCGGCGTCGCCGCACCGCCCCCACGCCGGGCTCATCACCCACGTCGTCGATCGCCCCGGCCACGACCGCCGCTACGACCTCGACTGCGGGCTGATCGAGCGCGAGCTGGGCTGGCGGCCGCGCCACGATCTCGCCACCGGCCTGGCGGCCACCGTGGACTGGTACCTGGCGGCCGGCGCCTGGCTGGCCGCGATCCGCGACAGCGACGACTTCCGCCGCTGGCTGACGCTCAACTACGCCGATCGCGGCGCCGGAGCACCATGAAGGGCATCATCCTCGCCGGCGGTCGCGGCACGCGGCTGTACCCGATCACCCGCGCGGTGTCGAAGCAGCTGTTGCCGGTCTACGACAAGCCGATGATCTACTACCCGCTGTCGGTGCTGATGCTGGCCGGCATCCGCGAGGTGCTGGTCATCTCGACGCCCGAGGATCTGCCGGCGTACCAGCGGCTGCTCGGCGACGGCGCGCGCTGGGGCATGCGCTTCGCGTACGCCGAGCAGGCCGAGCCGCGCGGCCTGGCCGACGCGTTCCTGGTCGGCAAGGACTTCGTCGCCGGCGATCGCTGCGCGCTGGTGCTGGGCGACAACGTCTTCTACGGCTCGCGGCTGCAGGAGACCGTGCAGCGCGCCGCCGCCACGCCGAGCGGCGCGGTGGTGTTCGCCTACCCGGTGCGCGACCCCGAGCGCTACGGCATCGTCGAGCTGGGCCCGCTGCCCGCGCGCCAGGTGCTGTCGCTCGAGGAGAAGCCGGCGCAGCCGCGCTCGAACCTCGCCGTGCCGGGCATGTACTTCTACGACGAGCAGGTCAGCGAGCTGGCGGCCCAGGTGAAGCCGTCGCCCCGCGGCGAGCTCGAGATCACCGATCTCAACCGGCTGTACCTCGAGCGCGGCCAGCTCCACGTCGAGGTGTTCGGCCGTGGCACCGCCTGGCTCGACGCCGGCACCCACGAGTCGTTGCTCGAGGCGTCGAGCTTCGTCCACGCCATCCAGCACCGCACCGGCATGATGATCGCCTGCCCCGAGGAGATCGCCTGGCGCATGGGCTACGTCGATCGCGCGCAGCTCGAGCGGCTCGCCGCCGAGCTGCCCGACGCCTACGGCGAGTACCTGCGGGCGATCGCCGCTACGGCGTGAACCCGGCCACCGCGGCGATCACCCGATCGACGTCGGCGCCGGTCAGGTCGGCGTAGAGCGGCAGCCGCACCAGCGTGTCGGCGGCCTGCTCGGTCACCGGACAGTCGCCGGGCTTGCCGCCGGCGCGCACGCCGACCTCGGACAGGTGCAGCGGCTGGTAGTGGAACGTGGCGCCGACGCCGCGCTCGGCGAGGTGGGCCAGGAGCCGGGTCCGCGTCGCCAGGTCGCGCACCCGCAGCCAGTAGATGTGCGCCGGGTGGGCGGCGCCGGCGGGCAGGTGCGGCTGCTGCACGCCGTGGCGCGCGGCCCACGGCGCCAGCTCGGCGTGGTAGCGCGCCCACACCGCGTGGCGCGCGGCCTGGATCGCGTCGGCGTCCTCGAGCTGCGCCGCCAGCACCGCCGCCAGCAGGTCGGCGGGCAGGAAGCTCGAGCCGACGTCGACCCAGGTGTACTTGTCGACCTGGCCGCGGAAGAACCGGGCGCGGTTGGTGCCCTTCTCGCGCAGGATCTCGGCGCGCTCGACCAGGCCGCGATCGCCCAGCACCAGCGCGCCGCCCTCGCCGCAGCCGAGGTTCTTGGTGTCGTGGAAGCTCTGCGTGGCCAGCGCGCCGAACGTGCCGAGCGGCCGATCGCGCCAGCGCCCGAACAGCCCGTGGGCGTTGTCCTCGATCAGCGGCACGCCCAGCCCGCCCAGCGCGTCGAGGTCGCAGGCGACGCCGGCGTAGTGCACGCACGCCACCGCCTTGGTCCGCGGCGTCAGCTTGGCCGCGGCGGCGGCCGGGTCGAGGTTGAGCGTCGCGGCATCGACGTCGGCGAACACCACCCGCGCGCCGCGCAGCGCGAACGCGCTGGCGGTCGAGACGAACGTGAACGCCGGCACGATCACCTCGTCGCCGGGGCCGACGTCGAGCAACAGCGCCGCCAGCTCGAGCGCGTGGGTGCACGACGTCGTCAGCAGCACCGGCAGGTCGCCCAGCCGCGCCGCCAACAGCGCCGCGGCGCGCCGCGTGAACGGCCCGTCGCCGCGCCAGTGATCGGAGGCCAGGGCCTCGGCGACGTAGGTCGCCTCGCGGCCGGTGCGGTGCGGGCGATTGAACGGGATCGGCGCGGCCATCGACGACTTAGCAGTAACATGGCGGCGATGGCAGCGGCTTCGATCGTGCAGCGCGGCGCGGCGTCGATCACCTGGCGGGCCACGCCGTGGGACGCCGACGGCCTCGGCGTGGCCGCGACCCTCGAGATCACCGCGCTCGCCGGCGCCGACCCCGCCGACCTCGCCGCCGCGCTGGCCGACCTCGACGTGATCGCCGCCGCCGCCGGCGCCGCGCTGGCCACCACCCGGGTCCCGGCCGCCGCGCCCGCGCTGGTCGCCGCGCTGACCGCCGCCGGCTGGGCCACGGTCGAGACCTCGCACCCGCTGACGCTGGCGCTGACACACCAGCGCTTCGGCCGGGCGGTGCCGGTGGCTGACGCCACGCCTGCCGACGCCGGCGAGCTGGCCGACCTGGCCGGCGACGGCTTCGACTACTCGCGCTTCCACGAGGACCCGCGCATCCACGCGAGCCGCGCCCGCGCCCGCTACCGGCGGTGGATCGTCGACAGCCTCGGCAACGGCGACCAGGTGTGGATCCACCGCCACCGCGAGGCGCTGGCCGCGCTGATGAGCTTCCGCCGCCACGGCGATCACGTCCAGCTCTTGCTGGGCGGCTGCCGCCGCGACCTCACGCTGATCGCGCCGATGTTCTGGGCCGGCGTGCTGGCCCGGCTGGCTGCCGAGGGCGTCGCCACGATCGCCACCCGGGTGTCGGCGGCCAACGGCGGGGCGCTGCGGCTGCACGAGGCCTTCGGCTTCGCCCGCGCCGGCACCGATCTCGGGCTGACCAAGGTCTACGACGCGTCGACCTTGGCGTCGCCGCTGTCCGCCCGCGCCGCGCCGACCACCGCCGACCGCACCTGATACGCCGGCCGGTCGAGCAGCCGGAAGTGCGCGCGGCCGAGGTACTCGCCGATGATGCCCAGGCACAGCAGCTGCGCTCCGGAGAACACCGCGATCAGGCAGGCCAGGAACGGGAACCCGGGCGGGCTGCCGCCCTCGACCACCGCCATCACGACGACGTAGGCGAAGATCAGCACGCCGAAGCCGGTGAGCAAGAAGCCGATCCAGCTCGCGAGCTGCAGCGGGATCGTCGAGAAGCCGGTCATCATGTTGACGGCGTGGGTGACCAGCTTGCGGAACGTGTAGTTCGAGGTGCCGATCGTGCGCGCGTCGTGGCGCA
This sequence comes from Myxococcales bacterium, assembly GCA_016707895.1. GTDB lineage: Bacteria > Myxococcota_A > Polyangia > Haliangiales > Haliangiaceae > UBA2376. The sequence continues at coordinate 17,744 of JADJGV010000023.1, forward strand.
CCGTGACGTGGGTGAAGCGCTGCGTGCCCCAGGTCAGGAGCACGTCGATCGACACGAACGCGCCGCGGAACTCGGCGAACGCGTCGCGCACGCGGGTGCGGAACACCCGCCACGCCGAGGCCTTGCCGGCGGTCGCCGCGCCCATCGCGCCTTGCAGCACCCACTTGGTGACCCGCGACGCGACGCCGCGGAACAGCCCGTGGGGCTCGGCGGCCGGGCTGCCGTAGACGACGTCGACGTCGTCGGTCAGCGCCGCCAGCAGCGTGGGCAGCTCGGCCGGCGGGTGCTGCAGGTCGTCGTCCATCGTGACGATCACGTCGAAGCGCGCCAGCCGGATGCCGCACAGCAGCGCCGCGTGCTGCCCGTAGTTGCGCGACAGCGAGATCGCGGTGACCTCGGGGTGCACGGCCGCCAGCGCCGCGATGGTCGCGCCGGTGCCGTCGGGCGACGCGTCGTCGATCAGGATCAGCTCGAACGCCGGCGCGTGGGCCGCGAGCACCGGCTTGAGCGCCTCGACCACCAGGCCGATCGATCCCGCGCTGCGGTAGCAGGGGATGACCACCGACAGCCCGCGGGGCAGCGGCGGCGGGGCCAGATCGGACGCGCGCACCCCCCGCTTTTACCAGGTCGGGCCCCGCGGGCGCAGTTTCCGGCGGCCGCGCCGCGCGCCGCCGCCGATCACCGGGTCGGCAGCGTGAACGTGACGGTCGTGCCCTTGCCGATCTCGCTGGCGATGCGGAACGATCCGCCGGCCTTGCCGACGAGCCGCTGGCACTGCGCGACGCCCAGGCCGGTGCCCTGGCGCTTGGTCGTGAAGAACGGCGTGCCGATCTTCGACAGCACGTCGGCCGGGATGCCGCCGCCGTTGTCGCTGATGCTGAAGCGGATCTGATCGGCGCCGGGATCGGCGCTGACCACGACGTTGCCGCCGCCGCCCGGGCGGTCGCCCAGCGCCTGGGCGGCGTTGGTCACGAGGTTGATCAGCACCTGGGTCAGCTCGGTCGAGGTCATCCGCACCGTCGGCAACGTCTCGGGGCCGTCGTAGCGCAGGAAGCCGCGCGCGCGGACCGCCACGTCCTGGCAGACGCCGAGCGCGTGCTTGATCACCGGCACCGGCGCGGTCGCGGCCTCGACCTCGCGGCGGGTCCCGCGCAGGAACTCGTGCAGCTCGACGGTCATGCCCCGCATGTGATCGGTCGAGTGGCGGAACTCGTCGACGATCTCCGGCAGGTCGGTGAGCAGGTCGTCGAGGTGGTTGCGCTCCTTCTCCGACAGATCGGCGTCCTCCATCAGCCCGCGCACGATCGGCACCGCCTGCACCAGGTACATCAGCCGGTCGCAGTTCATCAGCATGCTGGCCAGCGGCTGGTTGAGGTCGTGCACTACCGACCCGACGATCGAGCCCAGCGTCGCCAGCCGCTCGGTCTCGAGCAGCCGGTGCTGCAGCGCGGCCGAGTCGCGCGAGAACTCCCAGGCGGCGATCGCCCAGCGCAGCAGCTGCTCGAGCTCTTCGCGGTTCCACGGCTTGACGATGTAGCGCGCCACCAGCCCCTCGTTGATCGCCGCCAGGATCGGCTCGACGTCGGAGTAGGCGGTGATCACGACCCGGACCACGGCCGCGTAGTCGCGCTTGACCACGCGCAGCAGCTCGTCGCCGCTCATCCCGGGCATCCGCTGATCGGTGAGCAGCACCGCGACCGGCTCGCTGGCCAGCACCGCCAGCGCCTCGGCGCCGTCGCACGCGGTCTTGATGCGGAACTTGCCCGCGAACGACTTCTCGAACACGACGCGGTTGGGGCGCTCGTCGTCGACGTACAGCACCAGGGGACCGGTCACTTCGGCGGGAGGAGTCATCGGCGGACCTCGGTGGGGAGGGGGAGAGCGATCACGAAGATCGACCGGCCGTCACGGACGCGTAGCTCGAGTGTACCGCCATGGCGGGTGATCAGGTCACGCGCCGTGGCCAGGCCGAGGCCGGTGCCCTGGCCGGGGGGCTTGGTGGTGAAGAACGGCTCGAAGATCTTCTCCTGCAGGCCGGGGGGTACACCGGGGCCGCTGTCGGAGATCAGGATCAGCACCTGCCCGTCCTCGAGCGCGCTGGCGACGCGGACCCACCCGCCGCGGCCGGCGGCCTGGGCGGCGTTGTCCAGCAGGTTGACCATCACCTGCGTCAGCAGCGGCGCGGCGCAGCGGATCGTCCCGGCGTACGCCAGGTCGGTCGCCAGCTCGACCTCGGCCAGCGCGGCGCTGGCGTTGGACACCGCCCGGCTGACGACGTCGGCCAGCGGCGTCGGGCGCAGATCGAGATCGCCGGATCGACGGAACCCGAGCAGCTGCCGCGACACGTACGCGACCTGCTCGGCGCACTGCTCGATGACGTCGATCAGCTCGCCGACGCCGGTCTCGGGATCGAGCGCCGCCGGCGGCAGCAGCTCGCGCAGCGGGGCGATCGCGTTGACGATGCCGTTGGCCGGGTTGCGCAGCTCATGCGCGAGGCCCGCCGACAGCGCGCCCATCGCCGCCAGCTTCTCGGTGCGGTACAGGCGCTGGGCCAGCCCGCGGTACGCGAGCTGGGCGCGGACCCGGGCGCGCAGCTCGGCCGGATCGAACGGCTTGACCAGGTAGTCGACGGCGCCGGCGTCGAAGCCGGCCAGGCGATCGCCCAGCTGGGCCCGCGCCGACATCACCAGCACCGGGGTCGCGCCCTCGCCGGGGAGCGCCTGCACCTGGCGCGCGAGGTCGAGCCCGTCCATGCCCGGCATCTCGATGTCGGTGATGAGCAGATCGGGCGGACGCTGGCCCGCGGCGGCCAGCGCGTCGGCGCCGTCGTGGGCCAGCGTCACGGTGTAGTCCTCGGCCAACAGGTGGCGGATCGCCTCGGCCAGCGCGACGTCGTCCTCGGCGATCAGGATGTGGCCATGCGAGATGCCCGGCGGGTGGCTGGTGGTCGATTCGACGGTCGGCACGATGCCGTAGTCGCTGGGGCGCAGCCGCCCCGGCGTGACGCTGGCCGCCGCGGCGGCGTCCGCGTAGGGCAGCGTGAACGCGAAGCGGCTGCCGCGCCCGGCCGGGTTGGCCTCGACCTCGAGGTCGCCGCCGTGCGCGCGCACCAGCGCCCGGGCGATCGACAGGCCGATGCCCGAGCCCGAGCGCAGCCGGCGGCCGGCCTCGCCCTGCTCGAACCGCTCGAAGATCCGCTGCCGGAACCCGTCGTCGATGCCGGGCCCGTCGTCGGTGACCGCCAGCTGGGCCCGGTCGCCGTGGCGCGCGACGGTCACCGCCACGTGGCCGCCGCGCGGCGTGAACTTGATCGCGTTCGACACCAGGTTGGCCAGCACGCGCTCGAGCGCGGCGGGGTCGGCCATCACCGGTCCGGCGGCGTCGACGCTCACCGTCAGCGCGAGGCCGGCCTCGTGCGCGGCCAGCGTCCACCCGGCCAGCAGCTCCGGCAGCGCCTGGGCCAGCTCGATCGGCTCCGGGCGGACCACCAGGTTGCGCTCTTGCCCCGACGCCAGCAGCAAGAGCTCGTCGACCAGCCGCACCAGCTTGCGGGTGCTCACGGTGATCGCGTTCATCTGACCGACCGCGCGCTCGGTCAGCTCGGCGCGGTGGTGCGTGAGCACGCCGTCGACCAGCAGCAGCACCAGCGACAGCGGCGTGCGGATCTCGTGGCTGATGTTGTGGAACAGCTTCTCGCGCGAGGCCTGGGCCTCCTCCAGGCGGGTCACGGTCGCCGTCAGCTCGTCGCGGGCCCGCACCAGCTCGGCGGTGCGGTCGGCGACCCGCTGCTCGAGGTGCTGCTGGTATGCGGCGAGCGCGGCGCGATCGATCGCGTTCTGCAGCACGAGGGCGATGGTCGGGAGCAGCGGCGGGATCAGCTCGACGTCGAAGGCGAGCGCCACGTCGAGGTGGCCCATCACCCCGCGATCGGTGCCGAGCTCGAAGCGCCGGGCGGTCGCCGCGGGCGCCGGCGGCGCCGCGCCCAGCGCGATGGTCGCCGACGTGGCGGCGAGCTCGTCGACGAGCGCCGCGCACACGGCGTCGCTGGCGGCGTCCGGCGTCAGGGCGTCCAGCGCCAGGCGGGCGATCCGGCTCGACGCCGACAACCCGCGGGCCTGCTTGGCGAGCTGCTGGCGGGCAGCCTCGAGCTCGCGGTAGCGGACGAGCAGCGTGCGATGGGCCTCGGTCAGCTCGTCGGCCGCTTGCGCCAGGGTCCGGGGGGCGTCGAGGCGCCGTCGCAGCCGCGCGACCCAGGTGGTGCGCTCCTTGTAGGCGACGACGAACCGCGCCCCGTCATCGAGCAGCTCGAGCTCGACGGTGGCCGGCGGTGCCCCGAGCATCGCCGGCATCGCGGCGAACGTCCCGCGGGTCACGTGGTGCCACGATGGACAGTTGCCGCGGCTCCCCGCGATCCGCACCTCGATCACCAGGCGTCCATCCGGCAGGTCCCACGATCGCGTGGTGGTGCAGGTGATCATCTGCCGGCCGGGGCCGGCCTCCGACGCCACCCAGTGGAAGAACTGCCGGACCGTGAACCGGATGCGCGCGACGACGCCGATGAACCGGACCCGTGATCCTTCGACGGAGCGTCGCCCGAGCCGCTCGAACTCGGTCGGGCTCCACAGGGTCGCGCCGTTGGCCATGATCGCCAGGAACGTGTCCCAGTCGATCCGCTCGTCCTTGTCGCTGAGCTGCGCCGGCGGGACCGCGGTGCCCTGGACCAGGCGTGTCGTCGGCACGCCACGCGCGGCGAGGTCGGCGATGAGGACGTCGAAGAAGCGGCAGGAGACCTCGTTCACCGGCCCCACCGCAACACCAGGCTCGACCACGTCTCGCCGGTGCCGCCAGCGAACGTGACGGTCAACATGTCGTCGGTCAGGGTCCCGGCGCGCTCCGCGAGGCCGAGGATGAGCGGCAGGTTCACGCTGCTGACGTTGCCGTACTCGGGGAACGTGACCAGCGTGCGCGCGTGGGCGAGGCCCGCCTCGCGCTGGGTCACCTCGGTCAGCCAGGGCGTCCCTTGGTGGGACGCGTAGAACCCGACCTCAGCGGCGGTGTGGCCGGCGCTGGCGAGCGCCCGGGCGATCGCCGCGGTCGCGTGATCGACGATGCCCAGCAGCATCGCGCGGGTCGCCTCGTGGTCCACGGCGTGGAAGCTGGTCGGCCCGGCCTCCCACCAGCGCTTGCCCGGGACCCCCAGCACCAGCGCGGCGCAGCCGCGTCCGTCGGCGTTGTGGGCGGCGGCGCGCAGCCCGCGGCCCGGGGTCACCGGCCCGATCACGGCCGCGGCGGCGCCGTCGCCGAACCACGCCGAGTGCGGCTCGTGCGCGCCCTGGACCCGCGTCATCGCCGACGAGTGCAGGCTCAGCACGCGGCGCGCCGCGCCGGCGCGCACCAGGCTCTCGGCCAGCGTCAGGTGCAGCGCGAACGAGTTGCAGATGCCCTCGGTCGACAACACCAGGCACTCCCGGCGCATCCCGAGCAGCTGGTGGGCCTGGCAGGCGTGGTTCACGTGCAGGTACTCGGGGCACATGCTGGCGCCGAGGATCACGTCGACGTCGTCGATCGTGATCCCGGCGCGCGTCAGCGCGTCGCGCGCGGCCCGCGCCTCCATCTCCGCCGAGGTCATGGCGTCGTCCATCACGCGCCGGCGCACCGCGCCGCGGAACGCGTCGGGGTAGGCGGCCATGCCAGCCAGCGCGGCGCGGGCGCCGCGCGACAGGTCGGGCGGCAGCTGATCGGCGCTGGTCGCGCGGTGGGCCATCCGCTCGCGCCAGCGGTCGACCTCGTCGGCGGGCCACCAGTCGTTGGCGCGGACGCGCTCGGGCAGGAACAAGCCGATGCTGTGGATGCCGACGTCGGTCATGGGGCTGGGGCCTCGGATCAGTTGACCATCTTGATGGTACGCGTCGCGTCGATCGTGATCATCCGATCGCGCGTCGGCATGCGCACGTCGGGATCGATCAGCACGTCGACCACCACCGGGCCGGTCGACGCGCGCAGGTGATCGCGCAGCGCCACCAGCTGCCCGGGGCGATCGACCCGGTAGAACGCCGCGCCGAGGCCGTGGGCCAGGCTGCCGACGTCCATCTGGATCGGGTAGCTGGCCTCGCGCCCGTAGACCGTCCGGTGGCCGTGCTCGACCATGCCCAGCCGGCGATCGTTGAACACGAACAGCACGATCGGGATGTGCTCGGCGGCCGCGGTGGCCACCTCGAAGCCGTTCATCGCGAAGCAGCCGTCGCCGCAGATCGCGGCCACCGCCCGATCGGGGCGCGCCAGCTTGGCGCCGATCGCGCCGCCGATGCTCTGGCCCATCGAGCCCAGGCCGGTCATGACGATGAAGCTGTCGGGGTGCGCGAGGTCGAGGTAGTGGGTCGCGAACAAGAAGTGATCGCCGGAGTCGACCGTGTAGATCGTGTCGCGCGGCAGGATCGCCTGGATCTCGGCGATCGCGTCGTGCGGCGCCAGCCGGTCGAGCGACGTCGCCGGCAGCCGGTGGCGGACCACGCCGCCGGCGACCAGCCGCGGCACGAGCGGCGGCACGCGCTCGAGCATCGCCTGCAGGAACGCGCGCGCCGGGGCCACCAGCGCGTGGGTCGGCTGGTAGCTGCGCCCGATCTGCTGGCCGTCGATGTCGACGTGCACGAACGCCTTGCGCGCCTTGAGCAGCGGCGACCAGCCGTCGGTGGCGACGTCGCCCAGGCTCGAGCCGACCGCGATCAGCACGTCGAGCCCGCGCTCGGCGTAGGCCCGCACCGACGGGTGCCCGCCCAGCCCGAACACGCCGAGCGACATCGGGTGGTCCTCGGGGAACACGCCCTTGGCCTTGGGCGTGGTGGCGACCGGGCACTGGTAACGATCGGCCAGCGCGCGCAGCGCCGCGGGGGCGCCGCCGCCGCGCACGCCCGAGCCCGCCAGGATCAACGGCCGCGCCGCCACCGACAGCAGCGCCGCGATCTCGTCGATGGCCCGCGGGTCGACGGCGAACTCCAGCCCGACCTGCGCGGTCACCACCGACGGCACCAGCGCCGCGTTGGCGACGTCCATCGGGATCGTCACCACCACCGGGCCGCGGCGCCCCGACAGCGCGGTCGCGATGGCCCGGTGCAGCACCATCGGCGCGTTGGCGGGCTCGGTCAGCTCGACCGCCATCTTGGTGACGTGGCGGGTCATCCCGACGACGTTGAGGCCGTGGCTCGAGCCGTCCTGCAGCGCGCCCTTGCCGTGCACCCGGCGCGGCACCTCGCCGACCAGCAGCAGCACCGGCAGGCTGTCGCAGTGGGCCGACGCCAGGCCGGTCATCGCGTTGAGGATGCCGGGGCCCGACGTCACGACCGCGACGCCCAGGCGGCCGGTGGCGTGGGCGTATCCGGCGGCCGCGAACAGCGCGCCGCTCTCGTGGCGGGTCTGGACGTGGCGGATGCCGCCGCGCGCCAGCAGCGCGTCGTGGATCGGCGAGATGGGACCGCCGGGGAGCCCGAACACCAGGTCGACCCCGGCGCGGGCCAGCACCTCGATCAAGACGTCGGCGGTGCGACGGTCAGGCGACGCGGCGTCCGCGGGGGACGGGGAGGGGGTGGAGGCCGGCAGGTCGCTCGTCGACAATGGGGTCCTATCTGCTCGGTGCCGGCGGGGCTATCCCGAGCTCTTCGATCACGGCCGTGACGTCGACCGGTTTGCGAAGAACACGGCGAGCTCCAGCGGCCCGCGCCGCCTGTTCGAGCTCGCTGGTGAGGCGGCCGCTGGTGACGATGATGGCGATGTCCTTGGTCGCCGCGTTGGCCTTCAGGCGGCGGCAGACCTCGATCCCATCGATGCCGGGCAGGAACACGTCGATCAGCAGGCCGTGCGGGCGCGAGGCGCCGACCTCGAGCAGCGCGTCGACCCCGTTGTCGACTAGCGTCACGTCGAGCTTGTCGCTCCAGCGCTTGAGCGAGCGGCCCAGCGCGCGCAGCTGGGTGATGTCATCGTCCACCGCCACGATCCGGCGCTTGCCGGCGTTCTGCAGCTGCCGCGGCACCGGGATCTTGTGGGCGTCGAGGAACGCCACCAGATCCAGCGCCCGGATCCGTCGGTGTCCACCGGGAGTCCTGAATGCTATGATGTGGCCGTCGTTCACCCACTTCTTCACCGAGCTGGGGTTGACCTGCAGCAGGTTGCCCACCTGGGTCGAGGTGAGCAGCGAATCGGGATCGATGGTTTCCGGGATCACGTTTTTCTCAATAACCGCGCTTCGGGGGGCATGTCAAACCCGAATGATTCCGATCGTCTCGACGGTGCTACCTCTCACCTAACCATGGCCGGGTGGTGTCGACAATCACCCCGCTCCGGTCATGCGAGATCTCCGTAGGCTCAAGGGAAGAGCCTGACCTACACCCTGGAGGTCGCAGGTGCGCCAAATCCGGTGACTTCACGGGGGATGCGAAACCGAGCGTGGTCGGATGACCCGATATCTTGGTTCGCGGCCGGCGGGTGATCCTCTGTAGGCGCACCATCGTATCGGTGGGGCGCGGCTGTGCTATCAGAGTCGCCCACCGGTACCCGGGGGTGGACGTCCGTCCGCGCCGCATCGCACCGAGGAGTAACCGTGCCCGACATCCAGCAGCATCTCGCCGTCTCGCAGAAGGTCAGCATCGATGATCTCGACTGGGCCGCGGCCCGCGCGGCCGGGCTGTCCGAACGCGAGCGCGCCAACCTCGAGTTCTTCGCCGACGTCGAGAGCCAGACCTTCTTCTACTTCCTCGAGGTCGCCAAGCTCCAGATCTCGCGCGATCCGGACCTGATCTCGTTCCTGACGATGTGGAACTACGAGGAGCACTTCCACGCGCAGGCGATCTCACGGCTGATGGCCGAGTGCGGCTGCCCGGTGCCCGCCGCCGGCAGCCGCGCCGCCAAGCTGCGGACCTCGGCCCGGCTGCGGGCGCGCCTCGAGGACGCGTTCCAGGTCAGCCTGGCCAAGGCGATGCCGCAGACCTTCGTCGCGCTGTGGATGACGTGGGGCGCGTCGCAGGAGCTGCTCACCTGCCAGGGCTACGAGTCGCTGGTGAACACCACCAACAACCCGGTCCTGGCCGAGCTGGCGCGCCGCATCGGCAAGCAGGAGCGCCGGCACTACGCGTTCTACCTGGCCTCGGCCCGCGAGCGGCTCGAGGGCGACCGGGTCGCGCAGCGGATCGTGCGCGCGATCCTCGAGCGCAACTGGAACCCCGCCGGCTCGGGCGTCAAGTCGCCGGCCGAGCAGGCGCAGTTCGTGGCCAACCTGTTCCCCGATCCGGTCGCGACCTTCAGCCACGCCGACGAGCGCCTCAGCGCGCTGCCGGGGCTCGAGGGCGTGCAGCCCGGCATGCGCTGGCTGCGCCGCGTGTCGCTGGCCACCGGCGCGGCGGCGCCGGCCGCCGCTAACTGATCACGCGCATCGTGCCGCGGGTGACGCCGAACTGCTCGAGCGCCGCCGCGGTCTTGACCACCTCGGCGACGCTGGTCCGGCTCGCCGCCAGGTCGCGGTAGGCGCCCCACACCCGGGCGGCGTCGGCGCCGGCCTCGCGCACGAACTCGACGCGCAGCCGCGCGACGCCCTGCGCGACCAGCTCCTTCACCAGGCCGGCCGCGCTCTGGGCCTGCGCGCCGAAGACGGTGTTGCGGCAGCCGACGTCGACCACCACCGGGTGCACCAGGCCGGTCCGGTCGCGCAGCGCGACCTGGTGCGCCTCGCACGGCCGCCCGCAGCTGCGGTAGTCGCGGCCGCCCGACAAGAGGTGCGCGTAGACGCAGTGCTCGGTGTGGAAGCTGGGGATGTGGTGGTGGACGGTCACGGCGAAGCGCCCGACCGGCGCCGCCGCCAGCAGCGCGGCGAGCTGGGTGGCGTCGAGATCGTGGGCGGCGGTGACAGTCGCGAGCCCGAGCCCGAGCGCGAACCCGGCGCTGACGCTGTTGGTGACGTTGAGCGAGAAGTCGCCGTGCAGCGCCGGGCCGCGGCCGGCCAGCGCCGCGGCGGCGGCCCACGAGCGGACCAGCACCGCGTCGGGCTCGAGGCGCAGCAGGTGCTCGAGGATGCGCTCCTCGCCCGGCTTGATCACCCGCGGCGTCGCGATCACCACCCGCGCGCCGGCGGCGCGGGCCCGGGCCACCGCGCGCGCGAGGCCGACCAGCTCCATCCAGTCGAGCTCGACCTCGGGCGCGCCGGCGGCGAGCACCGCATCGAGCTGATCGTCCTGGCGGCACAGCGGCACCACCGCCGGCGCGGCCGCGGCCGGCGCTGGCTGGGCCGCCCACGCCGCCGCGCGCACCTCGCTCACCACCGACGCCGCGCGCACCGCGCGGTCGACGCGATCGAGGGCGGCGTCGAGCGCGGCCACCAGCTGGCGGCGCAGCTCCTTGAGCGCCGACACCGGCAGGTGCAGGCCGGGCGCCAGGCCGGCCGCGTCGAGGCCGGCCAGGTGGAAGCGGGTGCCGCCCAGCGCGCCGAGCTTGTCGGCCAGCAGCGCGGCCTCGAGCCCGTGGCCGCGGGCGGCGGTCAGCGGCGCCGAGGCCGCGGTGGCGGTCGCGCCGCCCGCGGTCGCGGTGACCGTCAGCGGCGCGCCGTCGGCGCCGGTCACCACCAGCGCCAGCGCGATCCGGCCGTCGGGCGTGGTCGCCACCAGCCGCTCGGCGGCGCGGTGCTGCGCCGGATCCGACGTCACCCACACCCGGGCGCCCACCGCCACCCGGCCCAGGTCGGGGCCCGGCGTCCCGAACCCGAGCAGCCAGCGATCGGGCCCGAGCTCGTCGACCGCGAAGATCGGGCCGCCCTGCTCGTCGGTCTCGGGGTGGCCATCGTCGAACACCACGCCGAGCCCCGCGGTCGGCGCCAGCGGCGTCGCGATCGCCTCGGGCACCGCGGGCCGCGCGTCGGTCGGCGCCGCCGGGCGATCGGCGCCCAGCGCGAGGCCGCCGGTCCACGGCCGGCCGTCGTCGTCGCGGCGCACCTCGATCGTGCGCGCCCCCACCGCCACCACGCGCCCGAGGTAGAGGCCGCGGTGCTTGGGCGCGCGGCCGACCACCAGCCGCTGGTGATCGACGCCGCCGAGGAAGCCCAGCGACGGGCCGCGGGTGTAGGCCAGGCCCATCGCCGCCAGCTCGTCGGCGCGCGCCCGCGGATCGTCCGCGCCCGCCGCCGCCGCGTCCCGCGCCGCGCGGTAGCCCGCCACCGTCGCCGCGACGTACGCCGGGCCCTTCTGCCGGCCCTCGATCTTCAGGCAGGCGACGCCGGCCTCGGCCAGCGCCGGCACCGCGGTCGCGCCGGCCAGATCTTGCGGCGACAGCAGGTAGCGCACCTCGCCGAGGTCCCGGGCCTCGCCGTCGACCACCAGGTCGTAGGGCAGGCGGCAGCTCTGCGCGCACTGGCCGCGGTTGGCCGAGCGGCCGCCCCACGACTCCGAGGTCAGGCACTGGCCGCTCCACGACACGCACAGCGCGCCGTGGATGAACACCTCGAGCTCGATCGGCGACGCCGCCGCGAACGCGCGGATCTCGTCGACCGACAGCTCGCGCGGCACGACGATGCGCGAGATGCCCAGGCGCGCCGCCACCGCGGCCGCCGCCGGCGCCGACAGCGTCATCTGGGTCGAGGCGTGCAGGTCGAGCTGCGGGCACAGCGCCCGGGCGATCAGCGCCACCGCCGGATCCTGGACGATCAGCGCGTCGACGCCGGCCGCCGCGGCCGCGCGCACGATCCGCTCGACCGCGCCCAGCTCGGGCTCGAACACCAGCGTGTTGAGCGTCAGGTAGCCGCGGGCGCCGGCGCGGTGGATCTGCCGCATCACCGCCGGCAGATCGTCGACGCGAAAGTTGTCGGCGCGGGCGCGCGCGTTCCACCCCTCGTCGGTGCCGAAGTACACCGCGTCGGCGCCGGCGGCGAGCGCGGCGGCCAGCGACGCGGCGCTGCCGGCGGGGGCCAAGATCTCCAGGTGACGCATCCTGCCCCCGGTAGCACGGATATCACAGACCTGGGCGGCGATCCGCCATGTCACGCAACGAAATGGCGCAGCCCTTGCGCGCCGGAAAGCACCTCCCTATAACGCGCCCACGAAACGTCCTTCCTGAGGTGACTCTAATGCTCGCAATTCTCCAAGCGGCCGCTGCGCAGGCAGCGGCGGGGCCCGGCCACGGCGGTGGTGGACACCAGATCCACTCCGAGGCCGACCTCGTCCTCCCCAACCTCCACACCGGCGTGCCCGAGGGCGCCACCGGCGCGGTCAAGTTCCTCGGCATGTCCGGGTGGTCGATCCTCGCCGCCGGCCTCGTGGTCTGCATGCTCGCCATGGTCTTCGGCATGGTGATTTACCGGCAGCTGAAGAACATGCCGGTGCACAAGTCGATGCGCGAGGTCTCGGAGCTCATCTACGAGACCTGCAAGACCTACCTCGAGACCCAGGGCAAGTTCATCGCCCTACTTTGGGTGTTCGTCGGCACGATCATCGTCGTCTACTTCGGGGCCCTCGAGAAGGTGCCGGCCGGCAAGGTCGCCGCGATCGCCGGGTTCTCGATCATCGGCATCCTCGGCAGCTACGGCGTCGCCTGGTTCGGCATCCGGGTCAACACCTTCGCCAACAGCCGGGCGGCCTTCGCCTCGCTGCGCGGCAAGCCGTACCCGACCTACGCCATCCCACTCAAGGCCGGCATGTCGATCGGCACGATGCTGATCGCCGTCGAGCTGCTGCTGATGCTCGCGATCATGCTGTTCCTGCCCGGCGACTACGCCGGCCCGTGCTTCATCGGCTTCGCGGTCGGTGAGTCGCTCGGCGCCGCGGCGCTGCGCATCGCCGGCGGCATCTTCACCAAGATCGCCGACATCGGCTCGGACCTGATGAAGATCGTCTTCAACATCAAGGAAGACGACGCCCGCAACCCCGGCGTCATCGCCGACTGCACCGGCGACAACGCCGGCGACTCGGTCGGCCCCACCGCCGACGGCTTCGAGACCTACGGCGTCACCGGCGTCGCGCTCATCACGTTCATCCTGATCGCGCTGTCGCAGGTCACCGAGCTGCAGACCATCCTGCTCGTCTGGATCTTCACGATGCGCATCGCGATGGTCATCGCGTCGATCGGCAGCTACCTGATCAACGAGAACATCCTGACCAAGCCGAAGTACCAGAACGCGGACAAGATGGACTTCGAGCACCCGCTGACGGTGCTGGTGTGGCTGACCTCGATCGTCGCGGTCGGCCTGACCTTCCTGATCTCGTACTTCCTGATCGGCCCGGGCGCCAGCTCCGAGTTCGCGCTCAACGGCCAGGGCGACATCGGCACGAACCTCGGGTGGGGCCTGTGGTGGAAGCTGTCGGTCATCATCTCGTGCGGCACGCTGGCCGGCGCGATCATCCCCGAGACCGTCAAGGTGTTCACGTCGACCCGCTCGGGCCACGTCCGCGAGGTCGTGACCGCGTCGCGCCAGGGCGGCGCCTCGCTCAACGTGCTGGCCGGCCTCACCGCCGGTAACTTCTCGGGCTACTGGATGGGCATCGCGATCGTCTCGCTGATGGGCATCGCCTACGGCGTCTCGACGCTCGACAACAGCCTGGCGATGCTGATCACCGCCGGCTCGCACGGCCAGATCGCCGGCTTCGCGGCGACCGCCGCCGCCGCGGTGTTCGCGTTCGGCCTGGTCGCCTTCGGCTTCCTCGGCATGGGCCCGGTCACGATCGCGGTCGACTCGTACGGCCCGGTCACCGACAACGCGCAGTCGGTCTACGAGCTGTCGGTCATCGAGACCCTCCCCGGCATCGAGGAGGAGATCCAGAAGGACTTCGGGTTCAAGCCGAACTGGGAGAAGGGCAAGCACTTCCTCGAGGAGAACGACGGCGCGGGCAACACCTTCAAGGCCACCGCCAAGCCGGTGCTGATCGGCACCGCCGTGGTCGGCGCCGCGACGATGATCTTCGCGATCATCATGCTGCTCACCGACGGCCTCCAGGCCGACAAGATCCGCAACCTGTCGATGCTGCACCCGCCGTTTCTGCTCGGCCTGATCACCGGCGGCGCGGTCATCTACTGGTTCACCGGCGCGTCGACCCAGGCGGTCTCGACCGGCGCCTACCGCGCGGTGGAGTACATCAAGGCCAACATCAAGCTCGACTCGGGCGCCACCAAGGCCTCGATCGAGGACTCGAAGAAGGTCGTCGAGATCTGCACCAAGTACGCGCAGAAGGGGATGATCAACATCTTCTTCACGCTGTTCTTCTCGACCCTGGCCTTCGCCTGCCTCGAGCCGTACTTCTTCATCGGCTACCTGATCTCGATGGCGCTGTTCGGCCTGTACCAGGCGATCTTCATGGCCAACGCTGGCGGCGCCTGGGACAACGCGAAGAAGGTGGTCGAGGTCGAGCTGAAGGAGAAGGGCACCGAGCTGCACGCCGCCTCGGTCGTGGGCGACACCGTCGGCGACCCGTTCAAGGACACCTCGTCGGTCGCGCTCAACCCGGTCATCAAGTTCACGACCCTGTTCGGCGTCCTCGCGGTCGGCCTGTCGCTCAAGCTGTCGGCGACCACCAACCACGTCATCGCCGCCGTCGGCTTCGTGATCTCGGCGTTCTTCGTCTACCGGTCGTTCTACGGCATGCGCATCGACAGCGGCAAGTGAGCTGATCGAACGCATCCGTCGCTCCAAGCGGGCGCCCCCGGAGAACCGGCGGCGCCCGCCGCATTTTCGGAGCCGGAGCCGGAGCCGGAGCCGGAGCCGGAGCCGGACGCCGGGCTACTCGTCGGCGGCGCGGCGGCGCTTGCCGACGTCGCCGCTCGGTTCGGCCGGCGCGTCGGCGTCCGCCGGCGGCTTCACCTTGCGGCCGGCCTTGCGCAACGCCTCGCGCAGCAGGAACTCGATCTGGCCGTTGATGCTGCGCAGGTCGTCGGCGGCCCACGCCTCGAGCGCGGTGAGCACCGCCGGGTCGAGACGCAGGAGGAATGCCTTGCGGGCCGCCATGGCGTCACCTAGCCCTGGTGCAAGGTGCCGGCGTTGATGACCGGCTGGGTGCTGCGCTCGCCGCACAGCACGACCAGCAGGTTGGAGACCATCGCCGCCTTGCGCTCCTCGTCGAGCTCGAC
The DNA here is from genome assembly GCA_016707895.1 of Myxococcales bacterium. Classification (GTDB taxonomy): domain Bacteria; phylum Myxococcota_A; class Polyangia; order Haliangiales; family Haliangiaceae; genus UBA2376. The sequence continues at coordinate 32,828 of JADJGV010000023.1, forward strand.
GATCTTGTTCTTCGACAGCATCGACAGCGCCATCTCGACCATGCCGACCGCGCCCTCGACGATGCGCTGGCGGGCGGCGATGATCGCGCCGGCCTGCTGGCGCTGCAGCATGGCCTGGGCGATCTCGGGGGCGTAGGCGAGGTGGGCGATCTTGGCGTCGACCACCTCGATGCCGGCGTGCTTGCAGTGGGTGGCGATGTGCTTCTGCAGCTGCTCGGCGACCGCCTCGGTGTGGCCGCGCAGCGAGATCGTGCGCTCGTCGTGGCCGTCGTACGGGTGGTGCATCGCCAGGCTGCGCACCGCGGCCTCGGACTGCACCCGGACGAACGACGCGATGTCGTCGACCACGAAGCACGCGGCGGCGGTGTCGACGACGCGCCACACGACGATCGCGGCGATCTCGATCGGGTTGCCCTCGACGTCGTTGACCTTGATGATCGGGGTCTCGAAGTTGCGCATGCGCAGGGACAGCGCGCGCTTGGTGTAGAACGGGTTGACCCAGCGCCAGCCCTCGTCGCGCACCGTGCCGACGTAGCGGCCGAACAGCTGCAGCACCCGGCCCTCGTTGGGGCCGACGGTGAACATGCCGATCAGCAGCAGCAGGCCGGCGAGGCCGAACACGCTGGCGCCGATCGCGCCGATCGCGATGTGCTTGCCGGCGCCGGGCGCGTGCGGGTTGGCCGGGAGCTGGGTGGCGAGCAGGGCGGCGGCCGCGCCGAACGCGGCCAACGCCAGGACCAGGGCGATGCCGCCCGACAGACTACGAACGCGACGCTCTTGCATGGTGCGACCCTCCGTGTTCTGACATCAAGATGATATCACTTTGCTAGATGTCAAGGGCGGTCGCTCGCGCCGCCGCTTCGTGCGAGGGTGGGGCGTGGCCGAGCCGTGCGTCCTCATCACCGGCGGCAGCGCCGGCCTCGGTCGCGCGCTGGCTGGCGCGCTGGTCGCCGAGGGCTGGCGGGTGATCATCGCCAGCCGCGATCCGGCGCGCGGGCTGGCGGCCAGCGGCGAGCTGCCCGCGCTGGGGACCCGCGCCGAGGCGTGGCCGCTCGATCTCGCCGACCTCGGCAGCGTCGCCGAGCTCGGGCGTCGCGTGGCGCGCGAGCGGATCGCCCTGGCCGCGGTCGTGGCCAACGCCGGCGTGTGGCCGCGGCGGCGGATCGTCACCGCCGCGGGCCTCGAGCTCGGGTTCGCGGTCAACCACATCGGCCACGCCGCGTTGATCGACGCGCTGACGCCGGCGCTGGGTGACGGCGCGCGGGTCGTGGTCGTCGCGTCGGGGCTGCACCAGCACGGCCGCATCGCCTGGGACGATCTGGCGCTGGCGCGCGGCTTCGACGCCCGCGCCGCGTACGCGCAGGCCAAGCTGGCCAACGTCATGTACGCGCTGACGCTGGCGCGCCGGCAGCCGCGCTGGCGGGTCAACGCCGTCCACCCCGGCGTGGTGCGCACCGCGCTGCACGGCGATCGAGTGCCGCCCCAGGCCATCGCGCCGTCGGTCGCCGCGCGGGCGCTGCGCGCGCTGGTGCTCGATCCGCGCCACGCCACGACCACCGGGCGCTACTTCGACCAGCTGACGGCGCGCCGGCCGGCGCCGCTGGCGCTCGATCGCCCGTCGCAGGATCGGCTGTGGGCGCTGACCGAGGCGCTGATCCGCCCGCGCGGCGGCCGCGCTACCAGGTGAGGATCGCCACCACCTCGCTGCGGTGGCTGGGCAGCTGGGTGATCCGCACCTGGCGCGCGCCGAGCTTGCCGATGCGCTCGCGCAGGCGGGGCAGGGCGGCGACGACGCCGTCGTCGTTGAGCTTGAGCGTGAGCACCGCGCCCTTGAGGCCGCCGTGGGCGAGCGCCACGAAGCGCTCGATGTACTTCATCGCCACCATCGGCGCGAGGTTCACGTCGTTGAGCAGCCACTGGTAGCGGCGCGGCAGCGCGCCGCGCGGGACCTCGGCGGCCGGCAGGTGGTGGTGCACGAAGCGGTTGCCGTGGGGGCCGGCGAACCCGCGCACGTCGGGGTGGATCTCGCCGGGATCGACGCCGTGGACCTCGACCCCGCGGACCAGCATCGCGTAGCTGGCGCCGCCCGGCGCGGCGCCGAGCTCGACGGCGATCTCGCCGGGCGCCGGCTCGAGGTCGGCCCAGCGCAGCGCCTCCTCGATCTTGCACCACGCCCGCGACGGCGCCTCGGGCGGCGGCGGCACGTGGGTCACGCCGCCCGGCCACGGCCCGTGGGTGGCGTCGTGATCGTGGGCGCCGATCAGCCACGGCTCGTCGGGGTCGTGGCCGTGCGGCACGATCACGTCGAGCACGCGATCGCCGGGGCGAGCGCGCTCGTCGTCGTGGAACGCCCCCGGCGGCGCCGCCGCGCGCAGGCTCGCCGCGACCGTCGCGGCCCGGGCGCCCCGCTCGGCGGGATCTTGCTCGTCGACCGGCTGGTCGCGATCGCGCTCGAACACGTGCAGCCGCACCGGCGGCGCGCCGGGCGTCAGCGCCGCCAGGACCTCGGGCACCTGGCCGCGGCCCAGCGACACGCCCCACGCGCGCGCGAACGCGGTCGGCATCGTCACCGCGCCGGTGGGCGGCGGGCCGTCGACGCGGAACGTGGTCAGCCCGGGCCGCGCGAACGCGAACCGCAGGTGCGGCGCGCGCTCCGCCAGCTCGGCCTTGAGCCAGCGGGTCGCCGCGACCTGGTGGGTGACCCAGACGAACATGGCCCGCCACCCTACACGACCCGCTCCGCGCCGACGACCCCGACCGACGCCTACCCGCGCGCGCCGACGCGGCGGCGGCCCGCGATCACTCGAACAGGCCGATGTGCTCGTCGCCCAGCGCCTTCTTGAGCTTGCCCAGCGCCGAGTTCTGGATCTGCCGGATGCGCTCGCGCGACAGGTGGTACTGGTCGCCGATCTCGCGGAACGTGCGCTCCTCGTCGTCGCCCAGGCCGAAGCGCTTGCGGATCACGTCGGCCTCGATCGGCGACAGCTCGCCCATCAGCGACCGCACCTGCTTGGACAGCGCGGTGGTGGTGATGTCCTCGGCGGGGTTGGCGTCCTCGGTCTCGGGGTCCGCCAGCATGTCGCCGAGCGCGCGCTCGTCGTCGTCGTGGATCGGCCGGTCGAGGCTGAGCGGCTGGCCCATCAGGTAGCGGTGCATCTGGTTGAGCTTGGCCAGCGGCACCCGGGCCGCCTTCGCGACCTCCTGCGGGGTCGGCTGACGGCCGAGCTCGCGCACCAGGCCCTGGCGCACCTTCTCGAGCTGCTGCTGCGCCTCGAGCATGTGCACCGGGATGCGCACGGCGCGGGCCTTGTCGGCCAGCGCGCGGCCGATCGCGTGGCGGATCCACCAGCACGCGTAGGTCGAGAAGCGCAGGCCGCGGCGGTAGTCGAAGCGGCTGACCGCGTGCATGAGCCCGAGGTTGCCCTCCTGGATCAGGTCGGCCAGCGGCATGCCGCCGCGGTCGTAGCGCCGCGCCATGGTCACCACCAGGCGCAGGTTGCACTTCACGAACTCCTCGCGGAGGTTCGAGCTGCCGCGGTAGGCCTCGTCGATGCCGGCCAGGTACGACGCGAACGCCGGCGTGCCGGCCGCGAACGTCACCTCCTCGGCGCCGCGCTTGCCCGCGGCGAGCGCGATGCCGCGCGCCCGGCGCAGCTCGCGCCGGACCGCGTCGATGTGCAGCCGGTCGAGGTCCTGCGCGCGCAGCACCTCGCCGAGCTCACGGGCGGCCGCGGCCAGGCGCGCGATCGCGCGCTTGTCGGTCTTCTTCGCGACGACCGCCTCGGCGGCCTTGAGGTACTTCTGCGCCTTGAGCGGCTCGTCGAGCTTGCCGTCGAGCATCGTCAGCACCTCGGGGCCGACGTCGGCGCGCGCGAGCACGCGCTCCCAGGTCAGGATCTCCTGATCCTCGATGCCCTGGGACAGCTCGCGCTCCTGCTCCGGGCCCAGCAGCTCGTGCTCGGCCAGGTCGCGGAAGTAGGTCGACAGGTGGTCGTCCGAGTCCGTCCGCAACAGCTTGGAGTCGGCGCTGGCCGGTCGCGGCGTGTCGGACGAGGTGGCCCGCGCGGGCGCACCTGCGCGCCCGTGGGTCGCGCGGACGGACGTGCGAAGCTTGGTCTGGATCGGCTTGGTCATGACGCTCTCCCGCGATTCGGCCGCAGGGCGTGCCGATCGACGTTCGGACGCTCGGCGGGCCAAAAACGTTGCGCGGGGGCGCGCGATTGCCCGAGAGATTCGGGCGGGGGGCCGCGGAGCTGCTACTACTACGAGTGACAACCGAGCCGGTATCGGATCGGATTCCCGGCACAGTGATCATCGCGCGCCTTTTGCGCAATGCCCGGCGGGTGGAGTTTTCTACGAATGCCGATCAGCGTCGGCAAGCTGCTGGAATCGTGGGGGCGATCGGCCGCGGCGCGACGGCGATCACTGATCGCCGATCGCCACGTCGCGGGGCGGCTCGAGCGTCTCGCCGGCCAGCACCTTGAGCATCCGGTCCAGGAGGGTGGCCTGATCGGGGTGGATGATGCGCCGCGCCCGCGAGACCTCGATGAACTCGGCCTTGTCGACCTCCCACGACGCGCAGCGCGGCGCGGCTTGCACCGGCGCGGGACCGACGAACGCGTGCACGCGCTTGCGCGATCGGGTGTAGTCGACGAACCCGACGGCGATCAGCGACTCGGCGATGACCCCGGTCTCTTCCATCGTCTCGCGGCGGGCCGTCGCCTCGAGCTCTTCTCCGGGGTTGGGCTGGCCTTTGGGGATGCCCCAGGGCGCGCGGCGGTTGTAGGCGCCGGCCGGGTGGACCAGGAGCACTTCGAGCTGGTCGCCAAGCTGGCGATACAGGACCGTCCCCGCGGATTCACGCGACCTGACTTCACCGCGGGTCATAGTGGCACCTTGCGCAAAGAACCGCCGGCGCGCAACCCGAAGTCCCGGGGAGCACCCGAGAAATCTGAGAATCGGGTCGAGGCGCCAGTTGTTTCGGCGGGATGCGGCGGCCGCGATCACGGGCGCGCCGCGCCGACGCGGGACGCTACCCCACGACGACCTGCGGTCCCCGAGGGGGGGATCGCGCCAGTGTGATAGCCTTGGCGCCGATGTCGATCGAAGCGCGTCAGCGCTGGTTCGCGACGATGATGGAATCGGGGCTCACCCAGCAGATCTTCGGACCTGCCGATGTGCTCCGCCACGCCACACCCGAGGTGCTGGCGACCAACCTGCCGCCAGAGCTGCTGTCCAAGGTGCTCGCCGCGTCGCTGGCGGCCGGCGCCATGACGCCCGAGCGCGTCCTCGAGACGGTCACCCCCGACGTGATGGCCCGGCACCTCCCGCACGACGTCTTGTGGGAGTGCATCGCCGCCGCGGCCGAGCGTGCCGGGATCACCGGAGGCCGGTGACGATGGCCAGCACCTCGACGCTGTCCGGGCCGCGCGCGTTCTTCGCGACGACCCTGGCGCGCGCCCTGGAGCTGGGCGTGGCGACGCCCGACGACCTGCTGGTGCACGCGACGCCCGATGTGCTGTCGCTGCACCTGCCACGCGGCGAGTGGCAGAAGCTGCTCGCCGCGTGCCTCGCGGCGCCGCGCACCGACGCGCGGTTGGTGGTCGAAACGATCACGGTGCCGGTGCTGTGCGAGCACGTGCCGCTGCCGATCCTGTGGGCCTGCCTGGCGCAGCTGGCCCAGCGCGCCCTCGGCCGTGGCCTGGTCGCGCCGCCGCCGGCGGTGATCGCCGCGCCGGTCGCGCCGGTCGGCGTCGCCGCCGTCGCGCCGGCCCCGAGCGTCGCGCCGGTCGCCCCGGTCGCCCCGGTCGCCCCGGTCGCGCCCGTGCCCGCGCCGCGCGCCTCGACCGCCGACGAGCGCACCGTCGAGGCGGTGCGTTCGAGCGCGGCGCCCGTCCCGGCGCCCGCGCCGGCGCCCGGGCCCGCCGCGCCGCTGCCGGCCGCGCCGACCCGCGCCGCGGCCACCGACGGCGCCAGCCGCGCCCGCACCGCGGAGCCGGCGCCCCTCGGTGACCCGCCTGCGCCGCCGCGCCCCGGCAACGGCACGCCGCGCACCACGCTGGGCGCCCGCAGGCCGCAGGCCGCCGCGGCGATGCCGGCGCGCAAGCCCGACGGCCGCGCGCCGGCCGGCCGCGCGTCGACCGCCACCGACTTCGAGATCGAGACCGACCTCGGCGACACCTGGAAGAAGGAGCCCGAGCAGGTCGACGACGATCAGCTGATCGACTGGTCGCAGAACGAAGAGACCCAGACCGGCGAGCCGTTGCCCGGGCCCAAGCGCTGACCTGCGTCGCCGTTCGCGTGGCCGGCGCCGACGTCAGCGCCGGCGCCGCCGCATCAGCACCGCGCCCAGCGCGCCCGCGGCCAGCGCCGTCGCGCCGCCGGCCTGGCCGTGGCCCGACGAGCAGCAGCCTGACTCGTCGCCGCCGCCGCCGTCGACGCCGGCGTCGACGCCCGCCGGCATCGCGACCGGCACGTACTGGTCGATGAAGGCGAGCTCGCCGGCCACCGAGGTCTCGAGATCGAAGCCCTGGGTGCACAGGTCGGCGGTGCCGCCCGAGGTGATGCCCGCGACCGCGAGCCCGCCGCCGACCGCGACGAACGTCGGCCCGCCGCTGTCGCCGTAGCAGGTGGTGCGGCCGACGCTGGCGTCGAAGCACAGCAGGTTCGCGTTGGTCACCCCGGCGTCGTTGACCTGGCCGCAGTCGATCGACGTCACGTCGACCGCGCGCAGCCGGCCGGCGCCGCCGCCGTTGTCGTCCGCGTCGCCGTAGCCGACCTGGGTGACGCTGGTGCCGAACGCCACCACCGCGCGGTGGATCGGCGTCGGCGCGACGTCGGTGACCGGCGCCGCGAGCTCGATCACCGCGACGTCGTCGTCCCAGGCGACGCCGTCGTAGCCGGGGTTGGCGTGGATCGCCGCCACCGCGACCTCGGTGCCGCCGCTGGTGTCGTTGACGTCGGTGTCCGACAGTCGGACCTTCATCGACGTCACGGTCTCGCCCTCGACGCAGTGCGCGGCGGTCAGCACCCAGCTGGGGTGGATGAGCGTGCCCGTGCAGAACCAGTTGCCCGGGCCGTTCTCGAGGGCCACCACCGACGGGAAGTCGGCCGACACGACCTCGCGGCCGCCGATGATCGGCGCGCCGCGGTCGGCGCGCGCGGCGCCGGTCGCGATCAGGGAGAGGCATAGGGCGGGCAGGGCGAGGCGATGCATCGGACGGGCTCCAGCGAGGGTGCGATCGCCAGCTACAGCAACCGCGATGCCGCCGACGATGCCACCGTCGCGCCCAACGGTGACAGGTCATTGCGCTCACCGCGGATGGGGCCGCACACCGCGACCGCTGCCTTCCGGCATCAGTCCCGGCATCTGTGCCCGGCCACCGCAACCAACCCCGTTTCGTGGGCGCTGTAGGGATTGAACCTACGACTTACGCCGTGTGAAGGCGTCACTCTTCCGCTGAGTTAAGCGCCCGGAAGCCGCTCGTGTTTAACCGCGGTCGCCGCGCGTGTCAACGGCCGGAGCGCGGAAGCTCGCGCGCCGCCGTGATACCAACGATGCATGCAGCGCTCCGTCATCGCCACCCCGGCTGCCCCCGCCGCGATCGGGCCGTACTCCCAGGCCATCCGCGCCGGCAATCTGGTGTTCACCTCCGGCCAGATCCCGCTCGATCCCACCACCGGCCAGATGGTCACCGGCGACCTCGCCGCCGAGACCCGCCGGGTGCTCGACAACCTCGCCGCGGTGCTGGCCGCCGCCGGGGTCGGGTTCGCCGACGTCGTCAAGACCACGATCTTCCTCACCGACATGGGTGACTTCGCCGCGGTGAACGCGCTCTACGCCGAGCGCTTCAGCGGCGCCCCGCCGGCCCGCTCGACGGTGCAGGTGGCGCGGCTGCCCAAGGACGCCCGCGTCGAGATCGAGATGATCGCGGTGGGAGGCGCGTCGTGAGCGACGCCATCCAGTCGGTGCTGGTCGAGGATCGCGTCTTCCCGCCGCCGGCCGAGTTCGCCGAGTCGGCGCGGGTCGGCTCGATGGCCGCCTACGAGGCGATGGCCGCGCGCGCCCGCAAGGACCCCGACGGGTTCTGGGCCGAGGTCGCCAAGGAGCTCACGTGGTCGACGCCGTGGCAGCGGGTGCTCGACTGGCAGTCGCCCGACGCCCGCTGGTTCGTCGGCGCCCGCACCAACATCACGGTCAACTGCCTCGATCGGCACCTCGACGGCCCGCGCAAGAACAAGGCGGCGCTGTTGTTCGAGGGCGAGCCCGGCGACACCAAGGTGCTGACCTACCACCAGCTCCACCGCGCGGTGTGCCAGGCCGCCAACGCGCTCCACGATCTCGGCGTGCGGGCCGGCGACTTCGTCGCGATCTACCTGCCGATGATCCCCGAGGCGGTGATCGCGATGCTGGCGTGCGCGCGCCTCGGCGCCCCGCACACCGTCGTGTTCGGCGGCTTCTCGGCCGAGGCGCTGGCCGACCGCGTCCGCGACTCCAAGGCGCGGGTGGTCATCACCTCCGACGGCGGCTGGCGGCGCGGCGCGATCGTGCCGCTCAAGGCCAACGTCGACCGCGCGCTGACCCACGGCGAAGGCTGCCCCGACGTCGAGCACGTCGTCGTCGTGCGGCGCACCGGTCAGGACATCGACTTCCGCATCAACCGCGACGTCTGGTGGCACGACACCGTCGACAAGGCCAGCCCGCGCCACACGCCGCCGGCGCTGTCGTCGGAGCACACGCTGTTCTCGCTGTACACCAGCGGCACCACGGGCAAGCCCAAGGGCATCGTCCACACCACCGGCGGCTACCAGGTCGGCGCCTACTACACCTCGAAGCTGGTGTTCGACCTGCGCGACGACGACATCTTCTGGTGCACCGCCGACATCGGCTGGGTCACCGGCCACTCGTACGTCGTCTACGGCCCGCTGATGAACGGCGCGACGGTGATGCTGTACGAGGGCGCGCCCAACCAGCCGGCGCCCGATCGGTTCTGGGACATCATCGAGCGCTGGGGCGTGACGGTCTTCTACACCGCGCCGACCGCGATCCGCGCCTTCATGCGCTGGGGCGACGAGTACCCCGCCGGCCACGACCTGTCGTCGCTGCGCCTGCTGGGCTCGGTCGGCGAGCCGATCAACCCCGAGGCGTGGATGTGGTACCGGCGCACGATCGGCGGCGATCGCTGCCCGGTGGTCGACACCTGGTGGCAGACCGAGACCGGCTCGATCATGATCTCGCCGCTGCCCGGGGCGACCCCGACCAAGCCGGGGTCGGCGACCAAGCCGCTGCCCGGCATCGAGGTCGACGTCGTCGACAAGCACGGCACGTCGTGCGGCCCCAACCAGGGCGGCTTCCTGGTCATCAAGCGGCCGTGGCCGTCGATGCTGCGCACGATCTTCGGCGACCACGAGCGGTTCGAGAAGACCTACTTCGGCGAGATCCCCGGCGTGTACTTCGCGGGCGACGGCGCCCGCCGGGACGCCGACGGCTACTTCTGGATCATGGGCCGCGTCGACGACGTCATCAACGTCGCCGGCCACCGGCTGTCGACCATGGAGGTCGAGAGCGCGCTGGTCTCGCACCCCAAGGTGGCCGAGGCCGCGGTGGTCGGCCGCCCGGACGAGCTCAAGGGCCAGGCCATCGTCGCGTTCGTGACGCCGCGGTCCGGCGTCGCCGCCGACGAGGCGCTGGCCAAGGAGCTGCGCGGCCACGTCGCCGATCAGATCGGCGCGCTGGCGCGGCCCGAGGAGATCCGCTTCGCCGATGCGCTGCCCAAGACCCGCTCGGGCAAGATCATGCGGCGCCTGCTGCGTGAGGTCGCCAGCGGCTCGACCGCGCGCGGCGACACCACGACGCTCGAAGATCAGGCGGTGCTCGAGAAGCTGGCGCAGAGCCACGCCGGCGACGACTGATCGCGGCCGCGGCGGGCCGCGCGGCCTACTTGAACAGCTGCCACCAGCCGCCCTTGGCGCTGCCGCCGCTGGTCTCGGCCTTCTCGTTGCACTTGCAGCGCTGGTCCTTGGGCACGCCGCCGAGCACCTGCTCGACGTGCATGCCGCAGCCGGCGAACGTGGGCTTGTTGCACTTGTTGCAGTTCACGCGACGACACATGGCGGACCTCGTGGGGAAGGAGTCTGGCTTCCCCTAAAGCAGCCCGCGTGCCATCGCCTAGCCGCTGCGCCGCCGCGCACTTGCGTCCCGCGCCCCGGCCACCGCGCAACAGCCTGAAACAGCCGCCGCCGGGCCCCGCGCTTCACGGGTTCCGACCCCGGCTCCGGCTCCGACTGCTCCGGCTCCGGCTCCGGCTCCGGCTCCGGCTCCGACTCCACCTGCGCTCCGTTCGAAGCGCGGCTCGGCCCCATTCCGCCCGACGGCCGCTCAACCCGCCCGACGGTCACGCGCCGCCCGGGAGGCCGGGAGGACAGCCGTCTCGGGGGCGGCCAACCTCCCCGTCAACCGCGGGTGGCACATGCAGGGCAGCGAGCCCCCTGCCTCCACCTGGGCCCCGGCGCGTGCCGGGGGGAGGGCCTGGCGACAGGCCCTCCAAAGGTTTCAGTGCGTCGTCGGCGGCGTGGTCGGCACCGCGACCACCGTGCGGTCGCTGTCGCCGTCCGACGACTGCGTCAGCGGCGCGCCGTCGGTCCGCACGGTCGGCCGGCGCTCGTCGCGCGGCTTCTCGAACGGCGGGCGCGGCATGCGCTTGGCGGCCTTGTCGGCGGCGACCTTCTCGGCGGCCTTCTCGTACTTCGCGGCGACGTCCGAGGCGGCCTTGGCGGCCTCCTTCTTGTCGCTCTCGCGCTCCTCGCGGCGCTTCTCGCGCATGCGGCGCAGGCCGCCCGCCATGATCTCGGCGATGAGCTGGTCGTACTGGATGCCGATGGCCTGGGCGATCAGCACGAGGTCCGAGTAGCCCGGGGTCAGGCCGGGCAGGGGGTTCACTTCGAGCACGTAGATGCGGCCGTCGGCGTCCATGCGCACGTCGACCCGCGCCACGTCGCGGCAGTCGAGCGCCCAGAACGTGGCGCGGGCGATCTTCTCCATCGCCTTCTGCTCGGCGTCGGTCAGCTTGGCGGGGCACTCGTAGTAGACGTGCTCCTCCCACTCCTGCTTGACCTCGTAGTTGTAGACCGGCCGCTCGGTGTCCTTCTTGAACTTGATCTCCATCGGCGGCAGCACCCGCGGGCGCTTGTCGCCGAGCAGGCCGACCGTGAACTCGCGGCCCGCGATGTACTCCTCGATCAGCGCCGGCTGGCGGTAGCGCTCGACGCACACCTTGACCGCGGCGCGCAGCTCCTCCTCGGTGTCGACCACGCTGGTCGCGCCGATGCCCTTGCTCGAGCCCTCGGCGTTGGGCTTGACGATCAGCGGGAACTTCATGTCCGGCGACAAGCGCTCGCGCGGCGACTCCATCAGCTGGAACTTCGGCGTCAGGATGTCGTGCTGCAGCAGCACCTTCTTGGCCAGCGCCTTGTCGAGCGCGATGGCCAGGGTCGCCGAGTCCGAGCCGGTGTACGGCACGCCGAGCAGCTCGCACAGCGCCGGCACCTGGGCCTCGCGGTTGCGGCCCTCGACGCCCTCGGCGATGTTGAAGATCAGGTCGACGTCGGCCTCGGCCAGCACCCGCGGCAGGTCGGGGGTGGCCTCGAGGTGGACGACGATGTGGCCCTGGCGCGCCAGCGCGTTGGCGATGGCGATGATGGTCTCCGGCGGATCCCACTCGGCCTCGTCGTCGCCGTCGTGGTCGCGCTTGACGTTGTAGGTGAAGCCGACGCGGATCGGCTGCGACCGGCCGGGGCGGCGGGTCACGCCCAGCTGGCTGGCGGTGGCCAGCCCCGAGCGCAGCGCCGCCGAGTTGAGGATCGACGCGATGGTCTGGCCGTAGCCCATGCCGAGCTGCGACGTGGCCGAGAACAGCGCCGCGGTCGGCGCCAAGGACGGGATGGCGTTGGCCTCTAGGAAGTAGATCCGGCCGTCGGGGGCGACCCGGAAGTCGAGGCGGGCGATGTCGCGCATGCCGAGCGTGCGGATGACCTCGCTCGAGATCGTGCGCAACCGGGCCGCGATGTCGCGGGGGATGCCGGCCGGGCAGCGGAACGACACCTTGCCGGGCTCGAGGTTCTTGAGCCGGTAGTCCCAGACGTTGTAGGGGCGCTCGACCGAGGTCTCGAGCAACAGCTCGACCGGGGCCAGGATGCCGCTGTCGTGGCCGACGCCCTCGATGTAGCCGACCAGGACGTCGGTGCCCTCGACGTACTCCTCGACCAGCACGCCGTCGGGGTACGACCGCAGCGCGGCCTTCAGCACCGCCGCCAGGTCCTTGGGCTCGCGCACCACCGAGCCGTCGCGGCCGACCGCGCCCGGGCCGCCGGTGTAGATGCCCTTGCTCGAGCCCTCGTGGTTGGGCTTGACGATGACCGGGAAGGCCAGGCCCGGGCCGCGCTCGACGACGCTGTCGAAGTTGCGCGGGTGCACCAGGCAGGCGCGCGGCGTGTCGACGCCGACCCGGCCGACCAGCAGCTTGGTCATCCACTTGTCGAGCGTCAGCGCGTTCACGTACGCGTCGGAGCCGGTGTACGGGATGCCCAGCTCCTCGAACAGCGCCGGGTACAGCGCCTCGCGCAGCTTGCCCTGTTGGCCCTCGGCGGTGTTGAAGATCAGGTCGGGGTCGATGGCCTCGAGCCGCTCGAGCAAGGTCGACGCCGGGCCCGACACCTCGACCTTCTCGACCTCGTGGCCGGCGGCCTCGATGGCGGTGGCGATCGCGTTGACGGTATCGACGCTGTCGAACTCGGCCTCCTTCTCGGAGTGGCGGACGTCAGTGAGCCGGAGGTTGTGCGTGAACGCGACCTTCATCGAGGTTCGACCTGGCCTTCGCGTCGGACGTCACGACCGTAGTGGTACGCGCACGCGCCGACGCTTCCAGACGTAGCAAACCGGTGTGACATCGCGCCGTCAAGCGAAAGCGCGCGCGTCTCGTGTTACGACTTCCGGATGGCGGTCACCGAAATCATCGACGTGCGCACCACCACTCGCGCCGAGACGATCGACATCACCTCGCTGGTGCGCGCGGCGGTGAAGCGCAGCGGCATCGACGACGGCATCGCGGTGGTGTTCTGCAAGCACACCACCGCGGGCCTGACGATCCAGGAGAACAACGACCCGGCGGTCAAGGCGGCGTTGCTCGCGCACCTCGCCCAGGCGGTGCCCCACGGCGCGGGGGCGGTCAGCGCCGCGACCAACGCCGACGCCCACGTGAAGTCGTCGCTGGTCGGCGCGTCGCTCGCGCTGGCGGTCGAGGCCGGCAAGCCGGTGCTCGGCACCTGGCAGGCGATCTACTTCTGCGAGTTCGACGGCCCGCGCAACCGCCAGCTGCTGGTCAAGGTCGTCGGCTGAGCCGCTAACCCCGCGGATCGCGACGCCGATCACGCCGCGGCGCGGCCGCTACATCGCCGGGCCGGATCGTGCGTCTATATGCATGTGACCCGACTCCTCGCGCTCCTCGCCCTGGCCGCCGCCGCCTGCGGTGGCCGCGCTCACCCCGCCAGCCCGCGCCCGCCCGAACCCACCGAGGCCTCGACGTCGCGCGACCCCGACGCCGATCTGGCCGGCGCGACGCCGACCGAGCCCGCCGGTGACCCGTCGGCGCGGCCCGGCACCGGCGCCGGCAAGGTCTACGACCTCGAGGAGATCAAGCTGGTCGTCTCCCGCGACCCCGGCGGCGACACGACCATCGAGGCGGTCGCGCCGAGCACGCTGCTCGACGAGGGGCGGGCGGCGCTGGCGGCCGGCAAGCCGCAGGAGGCCATCGGGCTGTTCCGCCGCCTGGCGGCCGAGTTCCCGACCTCGCGGCTCGCGCCGGCGGCGCTCTACTACGTCGGCGTCGTGCTCGAGGGGCTGGGCGACGTCGACGGCGCGGTGCTGGCCTACCGCGACGTGGTCGCGCGCTTCCCGACCGGCGCCGAGTCCCTCGACGCCCACCTGCGCATCGCCGGCCTGCAGGCCGAGCGCAAGGACTGGCGCGCGGCCGACGCGACGCTGACCCAGGTCCTGGCCCGCTCCGATCTCGACAACGCCGCGCGCCTCGAGGCACAGGCGCGCCAGGGCTACGTGCTGCTCGAGCTGGGCCAGCCCCAGGCGGCCGAGGCCAGCCTCAAGGCCGCGGTGGCGACGTGGAACCGCGCCATCCGCATCGACGACCACTACTACATCGCGATGGCGCACTACTACCTGGCTGAGCTCAAGCACCGCGCCTTCGCGGCGGTCAAGCTGCGCACGCCCCTCGAGGAGCTCAAGGCCGACCTGGTGCAGAAGGAGGCGCTGGCCGCCGCGGCCTACGATCAGTGGCGCGAGGCGCTCGAGCTGCAGGACCCGTACTGGGCGCTGGCCGCCGGCTACCAGATGTCGCAGATCTTCTTCGAGCTGTGGCAGACCGCGGTGACGTCGCCGTTCCCCGACGGCCTCGACCCGGCCGCGCGCAGCTACTACACCACCGACGTCCACGATCGGGTCCGCCGCCACCTGACGACGGCCTTCGATGGCCACGAGATGAACGTCCGCCTCGCGGCCGCCTACGGCGTGACCAACGCCTGGAGCGAGGCGTCCAAGACCCGGGCCCTCCAGGTCGCGGCGATCCTCGCCCGCGAGGCCAAGGGCGAGATGACCGCGTCGCTGCCGCCGGTCAAGTAGCCCGGTGATCGGCCGCCGGCGCTAGCCGGGGCTGCGGGGCGTCATCTTCTTGCGCAGCTCGGCCTTCACCCGCTCGAACCGCTTGCGTAGCGCGGCGGCGTGGCGGTCGAGGTCGGCGGGGGAGGCGTCCTCGTCGCCGAGGATCTGCGCGACCTCGCGCCAGCCCAGGTCGCGGTCGACCCGGAGCACCAGCAGCATCTGATCTTCCTCGGGCAGGCTGGCGCGCAGCGCGCGCAGCTCGTCCTTCACCGCGGCCTGCTGGTGGACCGCGGTCACCGTGCGCACCGCGGCCGCGACCTCGGGCGCTTGCGACAGCGGGACCGCGGCGCCCCGGTGGCGGGCCTCACGCACGCGGGCGGCGGCGTGGCGCGCCAGCATGTAGCACCAGGTCCGCGTCGAGCAGCGCCCGTCGTAGCGGCGCAGGCTCTGCCACAGCTGCTCCGCGAACACCGCGAAGGCGTCGGCGGCCTCGGTGGGATCGGCCAGCACGCCGCAGAGCCAGCCGTAGATCTCGGGGCCCCACGCGCGGATCGCGCGCTCGGTGGCGGCGTCGAAGGCGCTGGCGGTGATCAGGCCGCGTAGCTCGGCCTCGAGGGTGTCGCGGTCGCTCACGGCGCGATCGACTGTAGCGGGCCTTTCCACGCGTAGCGATAGGGTGGGAACCACTCGACGTAGTCGTCGTGGCTGGGGCCCCACGCCGCCTTGTTCTGGTACAGCGACGTCGGGCCGAGCACGATGAACTCGATGTAGCCGACGTTGGTGCAGGTCGGGCAGGTCAGGACGTCGGCGGTCCGCCCCGAGAGCACCGTGCTGCCGTCGGCGACCAGCTCGAGCGTGAGGTCGCCGCGCGACGTGCGGCCGGTGGTGCGGTTGTGGTTCTCGTAGCGATAGATCGACCGGTCGACGCGCTCGAGCCGCACCTCCCACGGTGAATCGCCGCCGGGGTCCGCGCGCCAGCGCCCCGCCTGCGGCTCGATGATCCGCGGCGCGCCCGGCCCGGTCTCCCGGCCCCGCCACCACAGCGCGGCCACGCCGAGGCCGACGAGGGCGACCACCGCCACCGCGCCCCACCAGCGCCGTCGCGGCGGGCGCGGCGCCACCACCTCGGGCTGGATCGCGGCGCGCATCTCCGACGCCGTCGTCGGCCGCCGCGCCGGATCGTCGGCCAGCGCCCGCGCGACGATCGCGCGCAGTGGCGACGGGACCGTCGCCGGGAGGTCGGCGCCGTCGGGGCGCACCTCGTTCGCGCGTTGACCGGTCACGCTCTCGAGGAACAGCACCGCGGCCGACCACAGATCGCTCCGCGCGTCGGCGGCGCGCTCGTGCTCGGGCGCCATGTAGCCCGGCGTGCCGGCGGCGCGCGTGACCGTGCCCGAGCGCACCTCCGCCTCGATCGCGACGCCGAAGTCGAGCAGCTTCACCCGATCGTCGGTGGTGAGGAACACGTTCTTCGGCGTGAGATCGCGGTGGACGAAGCCGCGATCGTGCGCGAACGCCAGCGCGGCGAGGATCCCGTCGAGGATCGCCGACGCCTCGGCGATCGGCAGCGTCTGCCGCCGGCCGAGCCGCGTCGCGAGCGTCTCGCCGGTGAGCAGCTCGAGGACGAGGAACGGCACGCCGTGGTGATCGCCGACGTGGTGCAGGGTCACGATGCCGGGATGCACGAGCCGCGCCGTGGCTTGGGCCTCGCGCTCGAACATCCGGATCCGCCGATCGCGGTCCTCGCCGGACAGCCCCTCGACGCGGGGCACCTTCACCGCGACGTCGCGGCCGAGCCGGCGATCGATCGCGCGGTACACCGTCGCCATGCCGCCGGCGCCGATGCGCTCGCGCACCTCGTAGGTCTCGGCGAGGAGGGTGCCGGCGGCCACCAGCGGTGGCAGCACGGCCGGCGCGCTGGCCACGGCGCGGAGGAACGTGTCGACCCCGTCGCCACCGTCGTCGCTCGGGTCGAGCTGGGTCATCGCCCCACTAATACGCCAGGCCGCGAGCAGATCCTCCCGATCACTCCTGCCGAAATGCCGCGCAAGCCCGTTGACTTGCGAAAGTTCCTCGCCTATACAACGGCGGCCGTGGCACATGGGGCCACGACACCCGCGAATCACCAACGTTTCCGCTGGCGTAGCTCAACCGGTAGAGCACCTGACTTGTAATCAGGAGGTCGCGGGTTCGAGTCCCACCGCCAGCTCTCGAGGCCAGGCACTTCAACACGCACGAAAAAATCCGGAGGGGTTCCCGAGTGGCCAAAGGGAGCAGACTGTAAATCTGCCGGCTCCACGCCTTCGAAGGTTCGAATCCTTCCCCCTCCACCGGCCCTAGGGTAGACCACACGGACCCGCGGGTGTAGCTCAGCGGTAGAGCTCCAGCCTTCCAAGCTGGATGTCGTGGGTTCAAATCCCATCGCCCGCTCCAGAAACCAGTTCGACAACCAGCCCTCATAGCACAGTGGCAGTGCACTTCCTTGGTAAGGAAGGGGTCGTGAGTTCAATTCTCACTGAGGGCTCAAACCAGCCAACGATCGTCACCCGAAACCGTCCGCCTACGAGCGTTTGAGGAGCCCGTCGCCATGTCCAAGGAAAAATTCGTCCGCAACAAGCCGCACGTCAACATCGGGACGATCGGCCACGTCGACCACGGCAAGACCACGTTGACGGCGGCGATTACCAAGACCCAGTCGACCAAGGGCCTGGCGAAGTTCACGGCGTTCGATCAGATCGACAAGGCTCCCGAGGAGAAGGCCCGCGGCATCACGATCGCGACCGCCCACGTCGAGTACGAGTCGGACAAGCGCCACTACGCGCACGTCGACTGCCCGGGCCACGCCGACTACATCAAGAACATGATCACCGGTGCTGCGCAGATGGACGGCGCGATCCTGGTGGTCTCGGCGCCCGACGGTCCGATGCCGCAGACCCGCGAGCACGTGCTCCTCGGCCGCCAGGTGAACGTGCCGGCGATCGTGGTCTACCTCAACAAGTGCGACATGATCGGCAAGGGTGACGAGGAGCTCCTCGACCTGGTCGAGATGGAGCTCCGCGAGCTGCTGTCGAAGTACCAGTACCCGGGCGACGACACCCCGATCATCCGCGGCTCGGCGCTCAAGGCGCTCGAGGGTGAGAAGTCGGAGTACGGCACGGACTCGATCCAGAAGCTCATGGAGGCGTGCGACGCGTTCATCCCCGAGCCGAAGCGTGAGACCGACAAGCCGTTCCTGATGCCCGTCGAGGACGTGTTCACGATCACCGGTCGTGGCACGGTCGTCACCGGCCGCATCGAGCGTGGCATCGTCAAGGTCGGCGACAACATCGAGGTCGTCGGCCTCGGCGACACCAAGCAGACCACCTGCACCGGCGTCGAGATGTTCCGCAAGCTGCTCGACGAGGGCCAGGCGGGCGACAACGTCGGCCTCCTGCTCCGCGGCCTGAAGCGCGAGGACATCGAGCGCGGCATGGTGCTCTGCAAGCCGGGCTCGGTCCTGCCGCACACCAAGTTCGCGGCCGAGATCTACATCCTCAAGAAGGAGGAGGGTGGTCGCCACACGCCGTTCTTCAACGGCTACCGTCCGCAGTTCTACTTCCGCACCACCGACGTGACCGGCATCGTCCAGCTCCCCGAGGGCATGGAGATGGTCATGCCCGGCGACAACATCCGGGTCGACGTCGAGCTGATCTCGAAGATCGCCTGCGAGGAGGGCCTCCGCTTCGCCATCCGCGAGGGTGGCAAGACGGTCGGCGCCGGCGTGGTCACCAAGATCAATGCGTGATTGATCGAGCGCGCCCGCCTGCGGGGCACGCGTGACGGACGGCCTGGAGGCGACTCCAGGCCGTTCCTGCGTTTCGGGGGGCGGGGGCGGGGGCGGGGGCGGGATCTGGATCGGGATCGGGGACGGGGACGGGATCGGGGACGGGGACGGGATCGGGCCGGCTCCGGCTCCGGCTCCGGCTCCGGCTCCGGCCCGGCTCCGGCTCCGGCTCCGGCTCCGGCTCCGGCTCCGGCTCCGACTCCGCACGGCGAAAATGACGGCTGCGACGACGTGGCGATCGCTCCGGTGTGGCGCGCCTGCGATTTTTCCGATATCCCCTTGCCCACTTAACGCCAGTGATGTACACGTCCGCTTCCGTCTCGGACGGCACTCGTCTACCTACTCGGATCCACTGCGCCGGCAACACTGCGAGATCAAAGATTCTTTAGGGGAGTAGCTCAACGGTAGAGCATCCGTCTCCAAAGCGGAGGGCTGCAGGTTCAAGTCCTGTCTCCCCTGCCACGTACCTGCCCGAGTAGCGAGTCGACGCCGCCTTCCAAACGACCCAGAGTCCACACGTGGCCCAGCAAGAGAACGTACCCAACAAGCCTGTCCACCTCATGTACCTGTGCGGTGGCGTGGTGCTGTTCTACCTGACCCAGTGGACGGTCGACTGGCTGTGGGGGTATTTCAGCACGCCGCCGCGCGAGCTGTACGTGACCCTCGGCTCGATGCTCGTGACCCTGGTCGCGGGCGTCGTGCTCTACCGCCACGACCGCGTGCATACGCTCGCCAACGAGGTCGCCTCCGAGCTCGGCAAGGTCACCTGGCCGACCCCGAAGGAAGTGCGCGCCGCGACCATCGTGGTGATCGTCATGTCGATCATCGCGGCGGTCATCCTGTTCGCCTTCGACTTCGTGTGGTCGAACCTGACGGAGCTGGTCTATGGCTGACCCGACGACGAGCGCTACCGAGGCCGCCGAGGCCGCCCCGGGTGCGTCGCCGCTGGCGGCGCAGATGAAGTGGTACATCGTGAACACCTACTCGGGTCACGAGAACAAGGCCAAGCTGACGCTCCTCGAGCGCGTCCGCAACAACGGCCTGTCCGAGTACTTCGGCGACGTGCTGGTCCCGACCGAGAGCGTGATGGAGCTCAAGGCCGGCCAGCGCCGTACCACCACCCGCAAGTTCTTCCCCGGCTACATGTTCGTGCAGATGGTCCTCGACGACCGCACGTTCACGCTGGTCAAGAACACCCCCAAGATCACCGGGTTCCTCGGCGGCATGAAGCCGACCGCGGTGCCCGAGCGCGAGATCACCGGCCTCCAGACCACGGTCACCGAGGGCAAGCAGAAGCCCCGGGCCAAGGTCAGCTTCGAGGTCGGCGACAACGTCCGCGTCATCGAGGGTCCATTCGCGAACTTCTCGGCCAAGATCGAAGAGGTCAAGGCCGACAAGCAGAAGGTGAAGGTCTCGGTCTCGATTTTTGGGCGCGCCACGCCGGTCGAGCTTGACTTCACCCAGGTCGAGAAGGCATAGCACCCGCGTTTTTCTCCGCCGACGGCGTCCACGCCCCGGCCCGCACAGCAGGCAAGGTCATGAAGAAGGTCACCGCGATCATCAAGCTCCAGTGTCCCGCCGGTAAGGCGAACCCGTCGCCGCCGGTCGGCCCCGCGCTCGGTCAGCACGGCCTGAACATCATGGCGTTCTGCAAGGAGTTCAACTCGCGGACGGCGCAGATGGGCGACCTGATCATCCCGGTCCTCATCACCGCCTACGCCGACCGCACGTTCACCTTCGTGACCAAGACGCCGCCGGCGTCGATCCTGCTCAAGAAGGCGGCCAAGATCGAGAGCGGCTCGAAGGAGCCGAACAAGACCAAGGTCGGCCAGGTCACCAAGAAGCAGGTCCGCGAGATCGCCGAGCACAAGCTCCCCGATCTCAACACCACGTCGGTCGAGTCGGCCATGCGCACCGTCATGGGCACCGCGCGGTCGATGGGCCTCGACGTCGTCGACTGATTCGATAGGTACTTCAATAACCGAGTGACCCCGCCTGGTAGGCCCGCGCGCGCGATGCGACGCGGGCCGTTCTAGCCAGGCCCCACCGGAGGACAAGCAGATGGCTGGCAAGAAATACAAGAAGGCGACCACGGGCTGGGATCCGACCAAGAAGTACTCGGTCGACGAGGCCTGCGCGATCCTGCCCAAGACCAAGATCTCGACCAAGTGGGACGAGACGGTGGACGTGGCCGTCCGCCTGGGCGTGAACCCGAAGTACGCGGACCAGATGGTCCGTGGCTCGGTCGTCATGCCCTCGGGCACCGGCAAGACCAAGCGCGTGCTGGTCATCTGCAAGACCGACCGGGTCAAGGATGCGCTCGAGGCGGGTGCCGACTACGCCGGCAACGACGAGTACATCAACAAGATCAAGGACGAGAACTGGTTCGACTTCGACACCCTGGTCGCGACCCCGGACATGATGGTGTCGGTCGGCAAGATCGGCCGCGTCCTCGGTCCCCGCGGCCTGATGCCGAACCCGAAGGTCGGCACGGTCACCGCCGACATCAGCCGGGCGGTCAAGGAGCTGAAGGCCGGCCGCGTCGAGTTCCGCGTCGAGAAGGCCGGCGTCATCCAGACCCCGATCGGCAAGGCGTCGTTCAAGCCCGAGGCGCTCGCCGTCAACCTGCGCGCGCTGCTCGACCAGCTCGTCAAGCTCAAGCCGTCGACGGCCAAGGGCACCTACATGCGGTCGATCACCATCTCGACCACCCACGGCCCGGGCATCAAGGTCGACACCGCCGCCTACGCCGGCGCGGCCGCGGAGTAGCCCAGCACCTCGCTAGCACCATACGACCTCACGACGTCGCAGAAGCGGGCAGGGCAGTCGCCCCCAAGTCCCGCGGAGACCGAGTCGAGTCGCCCCGTCGCCGGATCCGTCCGGTGCCGCCGACCCCTCGCTCTCCCCAGACGAGGGGTCGTCGCATTCCCAGCCACTCGCCGGCCCGGCCGGCTCAACGAAACACGGACAACCACCATGGACAGAGCAGGCAAGGCCGAGATCCTCGGCGAGATCAAAGAGTCGTTCGCCAACGTGGCGTCGGTCGTGATCGCGGACTACACCGGCATCACCGTGCCGGTCGTCACCGCGATGCGCGATGACTTCCGCAAGAACGGCTGCCACTACCGGGTCCTCAAGAACTCGCTGGTCAAGATCGCGGTCAAGGGCAGCTCGATGGAGCCGCTGAGCGCGCTCATGACCGGCCCCACCTGCGTGATCTGGTCGAACGAGTCGCCCCAGACGCCGGCGAAGATCGCGCTCAAGTGGGCCAAGGACCAGCCCAAGTTCACGATCAAGGGCGGCTTCTTCGACGGCCAGCTGCTCGATGCCAAGGGCGTCGACTCGCTGTCCAAGATGCCCGGCAAGGACGAGATCCGCGCCAGCCTGCTCATGACGTTCCTCGCTGGTCCGCAGGACTTCGTCCGCACGATCATCGCCGGCCCGCAGAACTTCATGTACGTGCTCGACGCCCGCAAGCGCGAGCTCGAGAAGAGCGCGTGACCTTGAGAGGGTCTTTCGAAAAGACCCTCCCCCAGCATGCGCTGGGGCCCCCACCCGAAACGGCCCGGAGCGTTCAGCGCCGCGCCGAGTAGATCCCAAACGTTTCTCACCGGTCGCTTGACCGGAAGTCATTCCCTCGGTCACCCGACCGACCCAACCGGGCCTTCCGGCCCAGCATCACTCGAGGCATCTCATGTCGCTCACGCAAGATCAGGTCATCGACTACCTCAGCACGCTCACGGTCATGGACATCGTCAACCTCACCAAGGCGCTCGAGGAGAAGTGGGGCGTCAAGGCCGCTCCGGTCGCCGTCGCTGGCGCCGCGGCCCCGGCTGAGGCCAAGCCGGCCGTCGAGGAGAAGACCGAGTTCACCGTCGTCCTCAAGGCCAAGGGCGCGGCCCCGATCAACGTCATCAAGGTCGTCCGCGAGATCACCGGCCTGGGCCTGAAGGACGCCAAGGACCTGGTCGACGGCGCCCCGAAGGACGTCAAGGCCGGCGTGCCCAAGGCCGAGGCCGAGGACATCGCCAAGAAGCTCAAGGACGCCGGCGCCGAGGTCGAGGTCAAGTAGTTCGACGATCCCGGCGTATCGCGTCAAGTTTGCAGCTTTTCCTGCAAATCAGGGCGCTTATGCTGGGGGACGGAGTTGGCACGGCGGCTTGCATGCCGCGGTTGCCACTTCCTCCGCGTTCCGTGCTATACGCACGCGGCGCCGAGGCCCGGAGTCTATCTCCTCGCCCCGTTGCCGTGTCCGTGTCGCTCGTCGGCACGCACGTAGCTACACGTTCTCGCTCCTCAGCTCCTCGGCAGTCTTGACGCTCGCCTTCTGAACAACCCGGTGAACCGCCCGCTCGGCACTCGCGAGAGTGATCGGGCTTGGGGCGGTCGCCGCGTTTTCGGTCGGCGCTCGTTCGCACCGCTCCGCACTCGTCACGTTCGACTCCAACCCGGAAGAGGCACCCACGTCCATGGCGTCGGCCATCCAGAACAACTTCCGCGCCCGCAAGAGCTTCGCCAAGCTCAAGCAGGTCATCGAGATCCCCAACCTGATCGACATCCAGAAGCGGAGCTACGACAAGTTCCTGCAGATGGATATCGCGCTCGATCGGCGCGAGGACATCGGCCTGCAGGGCGTGTTCAAGAGCGTCTTCCCCATCAAGGACTTCTCCGAGACCAGCTCGCTCGAGTTCGTCTCGTACAACCTCGAGAAGCCCAAGTACGACGTCGACGAGTGCCGCGCCCGCGGCATGACCTTCGCCGCGCCGATCAAGGTGGTCATCCGCCTGGTGGTGTGGGACGTCAACGAGGAGACCGGCGTCCAGTCGATCCGTGACGTGAAGGAGCAGGAGGTCTACTTCGGCGAGATCCCGCTGATGACCGACTCCGGCACCTTCATCATCAACGGCACCGAGCGCGTCATCGTCTCGCAGCTGCACCGCTCGCCCGGCGTGTTCTTCGATCACGACAAGGGCAAGACCCACAGCTCGGGCAAGCTGCTGTACAGCGCCCGCGTGATCCCCTACCGGGGCTCGTGGCTCGACTTCGAGTTCGACCACAAGGACATCCTCTACGTCCGCATCGACCGTCGCCGCAAGCTGTACGGCACGGTGCTGCTGCGCGCGCTCGGCTACTCGACGGAGGAGTTGCTCAACTACTTCTACGACACCGAGTTCGTCCACATCGAGGGCAAGGGCAAGTACGCCCGCGAGATCAACTACGAGTTGCTCGTCGGCCAGCGCGCCACCCGCGACATCAAGCACCCCAAGACCAAGGAAGTCCTGGTCAAGAAGAACCGCAAGTTCACCAAGGGTGCGATCCGCAAGCTGCAGGAGTCGGACGTCGACCGGCTGCCCCTCGACGCCGACGAGATCGCCGGCAAGGTCTCGGCCAGGGACGTCATCGACGACGCCACCGGCGAGGTGCTGCTGCAGTGCAACGAGGAGCTGACCGAGCAGAAGCTCGAGGAGCTCCGCGAGCGCGGCGTCATCAAGGTCGAGGTCCTGTTCATCGACAACCTGAACGTCGGGCCGTACCTCCGCAACACCCTGCTCGCCGACAAGCTGCAGGGGCCGGAGGAGGCGATCATGGAGATCTACCGGCGCCTGCGCCCGGGTGATCCGCCCACGATCGAGACCGCCAACAACCTGTTCCAGAACCTGTTCTTCAACGCCGAGCGCTACGACCTGTCGCGGGTCGGCCGCATCAAGCTGAACTACAAGTTCAAGATCGACGAGGCGATCGAGACCCAGATCCTGACCAAGCGGGACATCCTGGAGACGGTCCGCTACCTGATCGATCTGCGCAACGGCAAGGGCGTCGTCGACGACATCGACCACCTCGGCAACCGCCGCGTCCGCGCGGTCGGCGAGCTGATGGAGAACCAGTACCGCATCGGTCTCGTCCGCATGGAGCGCGCCATCAAGGAGCGCATGTCCATGTCGCAGGAGATCGAGACGCTGATGCCGCACGACCTGATCAACGCCAAGCCGGTCTCGGCGGTGGTCAAGGAGTACTTCGGCAGCTCGCAGCTGTCGCAGTTCATGGACCAGACCAACCCGCTGTCCGAGGTGACGCACAAGCGCCGCCTGTCGGCGCTCGGCCCGGGCGGCCTGACCCGCGAGCGCGCGGGCTTCGAGGTCCGCGACGTCCACCCGACCCACTACGGCCGCATCTGCCCGATCGAGACGCCGGAAGGCCCGAACATCGGTCTGATCGCGTCGCTGTCGACCTTCGCCCGGGTCAACGAGTACGGCTTCATCGAGACGCCGTACCGCCAGGTCGAGGGCGCCAAGGTCGACGACACGGTGCACTTCTACTCGGCGCTCCAGGAGGAGGGCCAGATCATCGCGGCGGCCAACGCCGACATCGAGAAGGGCAAGCTCGCCGGTGACTACGTCTCGTGCCGCAAGGGCTCGGACGTCGTCATGACCAAGCCCGAGGACGTGACCCTCATCGACGTCTCGCCGAACCAGCTGGTGTCGGTGGCCGCGTCGCTGATCCCGTTCCTCGAGCACGACGACGCCAACCGCGCGCTGATGGGCTCGAACATGCAGCGCCAGGCGGTGCCGCTGGTCCGCACCATGTCGCCGCTGATCGGCACCGGCATGGAGGGCATCGTCGCCCGCGACTCCGGCGTCACCGTCGTCGCCAAGCGCGACGGCGTGGTCGACTTCGTCGACGGCTCGCGCATCGTCGTCCGGCCGACCACCGGCGCGGACCCGACCGCGGCCAAGCCCGACATCTACAACCTGGTCAAGTTCCAGCGCTCGAACCAGAACACCTGCATGAACCAGAAGCCGATCGTGCAGGTCGGCGACAAGGTCAAGAAGGGTGACGTCATCGGCGACGGTCCGGCGACCGACACCGGCGAGCTGGCGCTCGGCCAGAACGTGGTCGTCGCGTTCATGCCCTGGGGCGGCTACAACTTCGAGGACTCGATCCTCATCAACGAGAAGCTGGTCAAGAACGACGTCTTCACCTCGATCCACATCGAGGAGTTCGAGTGCGTCGCCCGCGACACCAAGCTCGGCAAGGAAGAGATCACCCGCGACATCCCCAACGTCGGTGAGGAGGCCCTGGCCGACCTCGACGACTCGGGCATCGTCCGGGTCGGCGCCGAGGTCAAGGCCGGCGACATCCTGGTCGGCAAGATCACGCCCAAGGGCGAGACCCAGCTCTCCCCCGAGGAGAAGCTGCTCCGCGCCATCTTCGGCGAGAAGGCCGGCGACGTCCGCGACACCTCGCTGCGCGTGCCCCCGGGCGTGACCGGCGTGGTCATCGGCGCCCGCGTGTTCGCGCGCAAGGGCACCGACAAGGACGAGCGCGCGGCCGCCATCGAGGAGGCCGAGACCGAGCAGCTCAACCGCAACAAGAAGGACGAGATCAAGATCATCTCCGAGGCCTACTACTCGAAGATGAAGGAGCTGCTCGTCGGCAAGACCACCGCGTCGCGCCTGGTCGACGACAAGGGCAAGGTGCTCCTGCCCAAGGGCGAGAAGATCACCCTCGAGATGCTGGCCGAGGTCGCGCACAAGTACTGGCCGGAGATCCAGCTGGTCGAGGGCGACGGCAAGACCGAGGAGCAGATCGAGAAGCTGGCCCGGATGCGCGAGGAGGACGTCCACGCCATCGAGACCCAGTACTCGGACAAGATCGCGAAGCTGACCAAGGGCGACGAGCTGCCGCCCGGCGTGATCAAGCTGGTCAAGGTCTACCTGGCCATCAAGAGGAAGCTGTCGGTCGGCGACAAGATGGCCGGTCGTCACGGCAACAAGGGCGTCGTGTCGCGCCTCCTCCCCGAGGAGGACATGCCGTACCTCGAGGACGGCACCCCGGTCGACATCGTGCTCAACCCGCTCGGCGTGCCGTCGCGCATGAACGTCGGGCAGATCCTCGAGGTCCACCTCGGGTGGGCCGCCAAGCAGCTGGGTCGGCAGATCGACGCGTACCTGCAGACCGCGTGGAGCGGCGACGTCCTCAAGGAGAAGCTGAAGAAGCTGTTCCCGGCGGACGACATGAAGGCCTTCATCGACAAGCTGAAGGAGGACGACGTCGGTCGGTTCGCGGGCAAGCTGCGCGCCGGCGTCCACTTCGCGAGCCCGGTGTTCGACGGCGCCGACGAGAGCGAGATCAAGACCGCGCTGAAGATGGCCGGCCTGCCGTCCAACGGCCAGGCCCGCCTGATCGACGGCAAGAGCGGCATCCCGTTCGAGCACCCGGTCACCGTCGGCGTGATGTACATGCTCAAGCTGCACCACCTGGTCGACGACAAGATCCACGCCCGCTCGATCGGCCCGTACTCGCTCGTCACCCAGCAGCCGCTGGGCGGCAAGGCGCAGTTCGGCGGTCAGCGCCTCGGCGAGATGGAAGTCTGGGCCATGGAGGCCTACGGCGCGGCCTACGCGCTGCAGGAGTTCCTGACGGTCAAGTCGGACGACGTGCTGGGCCGCACCCGCATGTACGAGTC
Source organism: Myxococcales bacterium (assembly GCA_016707895.1). Lineage (GTDB taxonomy): Bacteria > Myxococcota_A > Polyangia > Haliangiales > Haliangiaceae > UBA2376. The sequence goes on from JADJGV010000023.1 coordinate 59,783, forward strand.
GATCGTCAAGGGCGACCACGTGCTCGAGGCCGGCCTGCCGGAGTCGTTCAACGTGCTGCTCAAGGAGCTCCAGGCGCTGTGCCTCGACGTCGAGCTGATCGAGGACCCGACCCAGCCGCGCAAGACCGAGGCGCCGAGCCCCGGCATCCCGGCCGGCCTCGCGGCCCTCGCCCGCGAGGTCGCGGACAAGGTCGGGTCGGCGGGTGAGCGGCGCCCCGGTGCGCCGGGGCCCGCTCGCTCGCGTCTGACGTCGTCGCTCTCTCGTTTCGCTTTACTGGCGCAGCTGCCTGCGCTCGCTGTACTCGGAAGGAACCACCGTGAAGGACATCTTCAACTTCTTCGAGAAGCCCAAGGACCCCCGCTCGTTCTCGGCGATCCGCATCATGCTGGCGTCGCCGGAGCGCATCCGCGAGTGGTCGCACGGCGAGGTCAAGAAGCCCGAGACGATCAACTACCGGACCTTCAAGCCGGAGCGCGACGGCCTGTTCTGCGCGAAGATCTTCGGGCCGGTCAAGGACTACGAGTGCAACTGCGGCAAGTACAAGCGCATGAAGCACCGGGGCGTCGTGTGCGAGAAGTGCGGCGTCGAGGTGATCCAGTCCAAGGTGCGCCGCGAGCGCATGGGCCACATCACGCTGGCCACGCCGGTCGCGCACATCTGGTTCCTGAAGTCGCTGCCGAGCCGCATCGGCAACCTGCTCGACATCCCGCTCAAGGACCTGGAGAAGGTCCTGTACTGCGAGAGCTACATCGTCATCGACCCGAAGGACTCGGGCCTCGAGCGCTGTGAGCTGCTGAGCGAGGAGCAGTACGGCAAGCGGCTCGACGAGCTGGGCGGCGACGCGTTCGACGCCGGCATGGGCGCCGAGGCGATCCTCGGCCTGCTCCGCCAGCTCGACATCATCCAGCTGGCCGAGACCCTGCGCCAGGAGATGCGCGAGGTCAGCTCGGAGGCCAAGCGCAAGAAGATCGCCAAGCGGCTCAAGGTGGTCGAGGCGTTCCGCGAGAGCGGCAACAAGCCCGACTGGATGATGCTGACGGTCATCCCGGTCATCCCGCCGGACCTGCGCCCGCTGGTGCCCCTGGACGGCGGCCGCTTCGCCACCTCGGACCTCAACGACCTCTACCGCCGCGTCATCAACCGCAACAACCGCCTCAAGCGCCTGCAGGAGCTCAACGCCCCCGAGATCATCATCCGCAACGAGAAGCGGATGCTGCAGGAGGCGGTCGACGCGCTGTTCGACAACGGCCGCCGCGGCAAGACCATCACCGGCCCCAACAAGCGCCCGCTGAAGTCGCTGTCGGACATGCTCAAGGGCAAGCAGGGCCGGTTCCGCCAGAACCTGCTCGGCAAGCGCGTCGACTACTCGGGCCGCTCGGTCATCGTCGTCGGCCCCGAGCTCAAGCTCCACCAGTGCGGCCTGCCCAAGAAGATGGCGCTCGAGCTGTTCACGCCGTTCATCTACAACAAGCTCGAAGAGCGCGGCCTGGTCACGACGATCAAGTCGGCCAAGAAGCTCGTCGAGAAGGAGCGGCCGGAGGTCTGGGACATCCTCGAGGAGGTGATCAAGGAGCACCCGGTGATGCTCAACCGCGCACCGACCCTGCACCGCCTCGGCATCCAGGCCTTCGAGCCGGTGCTCACCGAGGGCAAGGCCATCCAGCTCCACCCGCTGGTGTGCGCGGCGTTCAACGCCGACTTCGACGGCGATCAGATGGCGGTCCACGTGCCGCTGTCGATCGAGGCGCAGATGGAGGCCCGCGTGCTCATGATGAGCACGAACAACATCCTGTCGCCGGCCAACGGCAAGCCGATCATCGTCCCGTCGCAGGACATCGTGCTCGGCCTCTACCACATGACCCGCGAGCGGCCGTTCGCCAAGGGCGAGTACCGCGAGGACAAGAAGGGCCGCGTCGTCCGCGGCGCGTTCTCGTCGGTCGACGAGATCCGCATGGCCTACGACCACGGCGAGGTCCACCTCCAGGCCGCGGTCAAGGTCCGCATGACCGACAAGGACGGCGTCACCAAGCTGGCGTCGACCACGGTCGGCCGCGCGCTGCTCTACGAGCTGTGCCCGCGCGAGGTCCCGTTCGAGGCCGTCAACAAGGTGATGGGCAAGAAGCAGCTCGCCGAGCTGATCGACCTCGTCTACCGCGAGTGCGGCCAGAAGGCGACGGTGCTCCTGGCCGACGCCCTGCGCACCACCGGGTACACCCAGTCGACCCGGGCCGGCATCTCGGTCTGCATCGACGACATGGCGATCCCGGCCTCGAAGGAGAAGCTGCTCGACGGCTCCAAGAAGGAGGTCGCCGAGATCGAGGAGCAGTACACCGAGGGTCTCATCACCGACGGTGAGCGCTACAACAAGGTGGTCGACATCTGGGCGCAGTGCGCCGAGGCGATCTCCAAGGACATGATGCGCGACATCTCCACCCAGGAGTTCAAGGACCCGGACGGCAAGCTGGCCGACCGGACCGCGCCGTCGTTCAACTCGATCTTCGTCATGGCCGACTCCGGCGCCCGTGGCTCGCAGCAGCAGATGCGCCAGCTGGCCGGCATGCGCGGCCTGATGGCCAAGCCGTCGGGCGAGATCATCGAGACGCCGATCACGACCAACTTCCGCGAGGGCCTGACCGTCCTCCAGTACTTCATCTCGACGCACGGCGCCCGCAAGGGCCTCGCCGACACCGCGCTCAAGACCGCCAACTCGGGGTACCTGACGCGGCGCCTGGTCGACGTGTCGCAGGACAACATCGTCAGCGAGTTCGACTGCGGCACCCGCCAGGGCATGGAGATGATGCCGCTGATCGAGGGCGGCGAGATCATCGAGCGCCTCGGCGACCGCATCCTCGGCCGCGTCGCGATGGAGGACATCGTCGACCCGTACACCGGCGAGGTGCTGGTGCCGGCCAACAGCGAGATCGTCGAGGATCACGTCAAGATCATCGAGAACTCGGGCATCGACCGGGTGAAGATCCGCTCGGTGCTGTCGTGCGAGACCCGTCGCGGCATCTGCACGCTGTGCTACGGCCGTGACCTGGCGCGCGGCCAGATGGTCAACATCGGCGAGGCGGTCGGCGTGATCGCGGCGCAGTCGATCGGCGAGCCGGGCACCCAGCTCACGATGCGCACGTTCCACATCGGCGGCGCGGCCGCGCTCCGCACCGAGCAGAGCTCGCTCGAGGCGCGCAACGACGGCTCGGTCAAGCTCAACAACGTCCAGGTGGTCAAGAAGAAGGAACACTGGGTGGTGATGAACCGCCAGGGCGAGGTGGTGCTGTGCGACGAGCTCGGCCGCGAGCGCGAGCGCTACGGCCTGCAGTACGGCGCCAAGCTGTTCGTCAAGGAGAGCGACAAGGTCAAGGGCGGTCAGCTCCTGGCCGAGTGGGACCCGTACGCGATGCCGATCGTGACCGAGGTCGGCGGCTACGTGGCCTACGGCGACATCGTCGACGGCGTCACCATGCAGGAGACGCTCGACGAGGTCACCGCGATGTCGCGCAAGACCGTCATCGAGAGCAAGGACGCCGACAGCCGCCCGCGGATCGCGCTGCGCGACGAGGCCGGCGAGTCGGTCAAGGTCCCGGGCTCCGACAACGAGGCCAAGTACTTCCTGCCGGTGGGCGCCAACATCTTCGTCAACGACGGCGACTTCGTCGAGGCCGGCGACGTGGTGGCGAAGATCCCGCGCGAGACCACCAAGACCAAGGACATCACCGGCGGTCTGCCCCGCGTCGCCGAGCTGTTCGAGGCCCGCAAGCCCAAGGACCACGCCGTCATCGCCGAGATCGACGGCACGGTGCACTTCGGCAAGGACACCAAGGGCAAGCGCAAGGTCGTCATCGTCCCCGAGGTCGGTGACCCGTCCGAGTACTTGATCCCGAAGGGCAAGCACCTCAGCGTCCGCGAGGGCGATCGGGTGCGCGCCGGCGAGGCGCTGATGGACGGCCCGGCGAACCCGCACGACATCCTCCGGGTGCTCGGCGAGCGCGCGCTGGCCAAGTACCTGGTCGACGAGATCCAGGAGGTCTACCGCCTCCAGGGCGTGCGCATCAACGACAAGCACATCGAGGTCATCGTCCGGCAGATGCTGCGCCGCGTGACCGTGGTCGATCCGGGTGACACCAACTTCCTGGTCGACGAGGCGGTCGAGAAGCACATCTTCGACGAGGAGAACGAGCGCGTGATCCTGGCCGGCGGCCAGCCGGCCAAGGGCGACCCGCTCTTGCTCGGCATCACCAAGGCCTCGCTGTCGACCGAGTCGTTCATCTCGGCGTCGTCGTTCCAGGAGACCACCAAGGTGCTCACCGAGGCCGCCATCAGCGGCAAGGTCGACTACCTGCGCGGCCTCAAGGAGAACGTCATCATGGGCCGGCTCATCCCGGCCGGCACCGGCCTGGGCGCGTACAAGCGCCTGACCGTCGACGTCAACAGCGACGCCGACGACGAGGTCGACGCCGACGTGGTGTGACGACGGCCCGGCCTGCCGGGGCGTGACCGACGACGGCTCGCGGTGATCCCGCGGGCCGTCCGCATTTTCGGGGGGGGCGGGGTGTGAACCGTCGGCCGCCGGCGTGGCGAAAACCCGCGTCGCCGCCACACCGCCGATGTAGGCACGGCCGGGGTGGGGCGGCGGCTTGTGATGGCGCGCACCTCGCGCGGCTGGCCCCGCTCGTGCAATCATAACTTCCAGGCCCGTACGCCGTCGTACGTCCCGACGATGACCACCCCGTCCGCCACGAGCACCGCCACCGACCTCGCGCCGGGCCTCCAGGTCGGCGAGTACGTGATCGACTCCCTGATCGGCGCCGGCGGGTTCGGCACGGTGTTTCGCGCCACCCACCCGCTGATCGGCAAGCAGGTGGCGATCAAGGTGCTGTCGCGCGCCTACTCCGCGCAGCCCGAGATGGTGTCGCGGTTCGTGGCCGAGGCGCGGTCGGTCAACCAGATCCGGCACCGCCACATCATCGACATCTTCGGCTTCGGTCAGCTCGAGGACGGCCGCCACTACTTCGTGATGGAGCTGCTCGAGGGCCAGCCGCTCGACGTGTTTCTCGAGAGCCACGGCCGGCTGCGGCTCGACGAGGCGGTGCCGGTGCTGCGCGGCGTGGCCCGCGCGCTCGACGCCGCCCACGAGAAGGGCATCATCCACCGCGACATCAAGCCCGAGAACATCTTCCTGGTCGACGATCCGGAGGGTGGCTGGTTTCCCAAGCTGCTCGACTTCGGCATCGCCAAGGCGTTCGGCGGGCCGACCGAGGGCATGCACAAGACCCGCACCGGCGCGCCGATCGGCACGCCGTACTACATGTCGCCCGAGCAGTGCCGCGGCCGCGACGTCGATCACCGCACCGACATCTACGCGTTCGGCTGTGTGGCCTACGAGCTCCTGACCGGCCAGGTGCCGTTCTCGGGCGAGGACTACATGGAGATCCTGATGAAGCAGATCGGGGAGGAGCCGCCGCTGGTGTCGGCGACCGTCCCCGAGCTGGCCGCGCTCGACGACGCGGTGGCGTGGATGATGGCCAAGGACCCAGCGGGGCGCCCGGCCAACCTGGCCGCGGCGATGGCGTCGCTCGAGCAGTCGGCGGCGACCAGCGGCCACGCGCTGCCGCGGGCTCGGGCCAGCGCCGACCTGCCGCGGGCGACGCCGTCGGCGCTGTCGGGCGTGCGCACGCCGATCCCGTCGACCCGGCCGCTGGCGTCGGCCGAGACCGTCGACCTCAGCCCGGCGGCGCCGACCGCGACCAAGCTGGGCACCGCGCCGACGATGGCGGCGGCGCCGTCGATCACCGCGGCGCCGTCGACCACCGGCGCGCCGTCGACCACCGGCGCGCCGTCGACCACCGGCGCGCCTGGCGAGCCGCTGGCCCCCGCGCGGCGCCGCGGCGGGGTCGTCGTGGTCGCTGGCCTGGTGGTGGTCGCGGCGATCGCCGCCGCGGTGGTGCTGAAGCTGACCAGCGGCGGGAAGGGCGGAGCCGCGCCCGCCGCGCCCACGGCTGGCTCGGTCGCGCCGCCGGTCACGCCGCCGCCGGTCACGCCGCCGCCGGTCACGCCGCCGCCGGTCACGCCGCCGCCGGTGCCCACGACCGTCACCATCGCCGTCACCGGCTCGCCCGCGGGGGCGCAGGTGATCGGCCCCGGCGGCGTGAGCACGACCCTGCCGGGCTCGCTGACGCTGCCGCGGGCCGATGCGCCGGTCGAGCTGACGGTGTCCGCCGCGGGGTTCGTGGGCGCCAAGCCGACCGTGGTCCCGAACCAGGCGGCGAGCCTGGTCGTCAACCTGGTCCCCGCGGCGCCGCCCACCGGCAAGAAGCCGCCGCGCACGGGTCGCGGCAGCGGCAACTCGATGCTCGAAGATCCGTTCAAGAAGAAGCACTGACCGGCGCCGCCGGTCCGCTCACTGCCTGTCGGAGGACGCATGCACGCAACTCGTCTCCGAGCGCGCCTGGGGTGCGCGCTCGCTCCCACTGCTGTGGTCGCCGCGCTGCTCGCCGCGGCGTGCACGTCGCTGCCGTCGGTCGAGGCCGGCGCGTGCGGCGACGGCATCGTCGAGCCGGCGCGCGGCGAAGACTGCGATCGCGGCGGCGACTGCGGCGCGCCCGGCACCGCCCAGGCCTGCCGGCTGACCTGCACCGTCACCACCGACTGCCCGGCCGGCGCGGTGTGCGGGGCGACCGGCGTGTGCTCGGTCCCGGCCGCGCGGTTCGAGCGCGCCGACGGCGACGAGCTCCCGTTCACGTCGCGGTTCCTGGTCGCCGGCGACGTCGACACCGACGGCGACGTCGATCTGGTCGGCGTCGACGACGTCGCCGTGACGGTGCGCGCCGGCGCCGTGGGCGCCGCGTTCGCCCCGGCGGTGGCGCTGCCCGGCGTGCCGGTCCAGGGCCTGCCGGTGGCGGCCGACTTCACCGGCGACGGCGCCGACGACGTGGTGTTCTCGGCCGGCATCGGCACCGAGGTGTTGACCGCCGCCAACGCCGGCGTCTTCGAGCCCACCTTCCAGCCGACCTTCAACCTCGGCGGCACCGGCGGCTTCGTCGCCGCCACCATCGCCTTCGCGCAGCCGTCGCCCGACGACGGCCGCGAGGCCCCGGTCGGCGCGCTGGTGGTCGCCGTCGATCTGCCGCCGGGCGCCGCGTGCCAGAACGGGTGCTCGGTGCTGTCGATCGACGACGAGGCGGTGCTGCTGCCGGGCCACGCCGACGCGCTGCTGGTGCCGCGCCTGCCGGTGGCGCAGGTGGTGGCGCCGGCGATCGCGTCGCGCGAGGAGTTCGTCGTCGCGTTGCCGTTCGCCGACAGCAACCCGGCCCTGCCGGGCGATCAGGACGGCCTGTTCCTGGCCCGGGTCCAGACCGGCCTCAACCCCGGCGACGTCGCCACGCTGTCGCCGCCGACGCCGGTGACGCTCCCGGTCGGCGGGAAGCTCACCGGCGCGTCGTTCGCCGACCTCGACGGGAGCGGCGGCCGCGAGCTGGTGGTCAGCTACACCGTCGCCACCGTGCCGAAGCTGGCGGTCGCCGTCGGTCGCGCCGACGGCACCTTCGGCGGGCTGACGCCGGTGGCGTTCATCGGCGAGACCGGCGCGCCGACCCCGCTGGCCTGGGTCGACGTGACCCCGGGCTACTTCGACGAGCTGCTCGCCGCCGATGGGGTCTCGCTGATCTCGTGCGACCTGGGCGCCGCGCGCTGCGAGCGCACCTCGGTGTCGGCGGCGTCGGTGCCGTGGCAGGACGTGGCGGTCGGCGATCTCGACGGCGACGGCTTCACCGACGTGGTCGCGGCCCGCAAGTCGACGTCGACGATCGACGTCCGGCTCGGCACCGGCCTGCCGTTCTTCTGGAACCCGTCGTCGATGTCGGCGCCGGGCGAGGTCAAGGCGATCCGCGTCGGTGACTTCGACGGCAACGACGTGGCCGACGTCGCGGTCGCGTTCTCGACCGACGGCACCGGCGGCGCGGTCGATCTGGCGATGGCGTTCGGCGCCTACCTCGCGCCGCCCGCGCCGCCCGCGCGCGTCGCGCGGATCGGCAAGCTGCTGGCGCTCGAGCCGTCGCAGCAGGTCGCGCTCGGGCTCGACCTCGTCGAGGACCTGCTGATGGTGTTCGAGCGCGGCGGCACCCGCGCCGGCTCGGTGCTGCTGGGCTCGGCGACCCGGAACCTGATCGCCCCGCAGCTCCCGAACGGCGACGGCCAGCCGGCCGGCGTCGAGACGCTGACCGTCGAGGCGGTGGTGGCGACCCCGTTCGCCGACCAGCCCACGCCCAGCCTGATCTCGCTGGTGGTCGGGCGTGGCCTGTTCGAGACCCGCCCGCGCAGCGTCGGCCTGTGGCGGCTGGTCGCCGACGGCAACGGCGACCTCACCGCGACCGCGATCGTCGCCGCCGCGACGCCGGCGGTGTTGCTGACGGCGTTCGAGTTCGCCGACGCGCTGTGGACCGCGATCGTCGGCGCCGACGGCGTCACGCGCGTCTACGGCGGCGACCGCCGCGGCGCGATCGCGATGGTGCCCCTGACCGGCTGCCCGGGGGCCTGCGCGCTGCAGCCGCCCGAGGCGTTGTTGCCCGCCGACGCCGGCGCGGCCGTCCAGATCGCGCAGCTGACCAGCCTCGATCTCGACGGCGCGGGCGCGCGCGAGCTGGTGGCGATCCGCTCGCCGCGCGGCGACGTCGTGCGGGCCAGCGAGGTGCTGGTGTGGCGGGGTGGGGTGGGGACCGCCGAGCCGCTCGCGGTGCCCGACGGGCGGCGCGCCTACGCCGCGGCCGCGCTGCGGACCTCGGCCGACGGCCCGGCCAGCCTGGTGGTGGCGACCGACGGCGGCCTGCTGATCGCCGCGCCCGACGCCGCGGGGCGCTACGCCGCGCTGGCGCCCGTCGACCTGGCGGTGCGCGACGCCGCCGGCGAGCCGACCGCCGCCAGCGAGCCCGACGCGGTCGGGATCACGGTCGCCGACGTCGATCGCGACGGCCTCGACGATCTGATCGTCAGCCGCGGCGGCGATCCCCGCACGCCGAGCGCGCTGACGATCTACACCCAGGCCCACGTGCCCGGCGGCGCCGGGCTCGCGGCGGGGGAGGGCAAGTGATGCGCGCCATCATCGCCACGACCATCCTCGCCGTGCTCGCCGCGACCGCGGCGCCGGCCGGCGCCGACGATCGCAAGACCGCGGAGAAGCACTTCCGCACCGGCGAGCGGCTGTTCTCGGCGGGCGACTTCGTCCACGCCGCCGGCTCGTTCGAGCAGGCCTTCGCGACCCTGCCGCTGCCGGCGATCGCGTTCTCGGCGGCGCAGGCCTACCGGCTGGCGTGGGCCAAGGCCAAGGACAAGGACCCGGCGCTCCTGCAGCGCGCGGTCGCGCTGTACCGGATCTACGTCGAGCAAGACCCGAGCGGCGATCGCGTCGTCGAGGCCAGCGCCGCGCTCGGCGATCTCGAGCCGCTGCTCGGCAAGGTCACCGGGACCGGGGCCGCCGCGCCGACGATCCCCAAGCTCACCGGCGTGACCATCACCTCGGCGCTGCCCGGCGTGCAGGTCGCGATCGACGGCGCCGCGCCGGTGGGCCTGCCGCTGGTGAAGGAGCTGCCGGTCGGCGCCCACACCGTCGTCGCGCGCGCGCCTGGCTACGCCGAGCGCACGCTGCCGGTGGCCACCGTCGACGGCGCGCTGGTGCCGGTCGAGATCGAGCTCGACGCGCTGCCGGCCCGCGTGACGCTGGCGCTCGAGGCCGGCTCGGCGGTCGCGATCGACGGGCGGGCCGCCGAAGGCGACGTGCGCCGCGGCGTCGCGGTGCCGGCCGGCCGCCACCTGGTGACCGTGACGCGGCGCGGCCGCCGCGCGTTCGCCCAGGAGTTCGAGGTCGGGCGCGGCGAGGCGATCGCGATCACCGCGCGCCAGCCGGTCACCAGCCAGCGGCGGATCGCGACCTGGGTGCTGTACGGCGCCGGCGCGCTGGCGGTCGGCGCCGGCGTCGCCGGCACGCTCGCCTACCTCTCGGACGCCGACGCCGCCGCGCTGGCCGATCGGCGCGCCGCGCGCGGGCTGTCGATCGACGAGGTCGCGCGCTACGAGGCGCTGCGCACCGAGCGCGACGATCGCCGCGGGCTGGCCTACGGCCTGGCCGGCGGTGCGCTCGCGGTCGGCTTCACCGGCGCGCTCCTGTACTGGTTCGATCGCGACGAGCCGCGCGGTCTGCCGGCGATCGCGCCGACGGTCTCGGGCGCCGGCGCCGGCGTGGCGGTGCGCGGCGCGTTCTAGCGTCCCCGGCGCGCACCGGCCGCCGTCGTCCCCGTTGGCAATCGCGATCGATCCGGGCTAGGGTGAACCCAATGGGTATGTCGTCGAAGCGTGTGACCCCGGTTGCCACCACCCTCACGTTCCCGAAGTTCTGGACGTGGCTGCAAGGTCACGTGAACTGCATCGTGCGGGCGGGGACGCCGGAGGTGGTGCTGTTCGACCACGACGACTTCCACTGGACGCTGCTGGCCGAGGACGACACGACCCGCGTGGTGCAGCTGGCGCGCGGGAAGGAGCTCGTCGGCGAGCTGGTGCTGTTCCCGACCGAGATCGCCTACGTGCAGACCGAGCCCGGCGAGCAGGAGGGCGAGTTCCTCTTCGACTGCATGATCGAGACGGAGAGCGCCCGCGAGGTCGCCTACCACTTCGTGATGGCGCACCCGTACGAGACGTCCGAGCACCCGCGGGCCAAGTCCGCGGGCGACAAGTGGACGCACTGATACCTTGGAGGGGCTTCGCAAAGCCCCTCCCCCACAAGACGTGGGGCCCCCACCCGAAACGCGAGAGCGTGGCGCGGGGCCTTCGTGACGAGCCCGGCGGCGGCGTTGGTGCGCGAGCGTGCGCGGCGCCCGCCGGATCCCGATCCCGATCCCGATCCCGATCCCGATCCCGATCCGGTTCCGGTTCCGGATCCCGATCCGGTCCCGGATCCCGATCCCGTTTCGGTTCCCGATCCGGTTCCCGATCCCGATCCCGTTCGGGTTGCCGTGCCCGATCTCGGTCTCCGCTGTCGAATCCGGAGGGGCGGGGGCCCGATCTCGTGGGTTGGCCGCACGATCCGCTTGACAGGGGAGGGTCGGTAAGTAAAGTCTCGCGCCTCGCCGTCGGGACCGTTCCGTCTGGCACATCGCTCCTGGAGTCCGCTGCCACATGCCTACGATCAACCAACTGGTTCGCCACGGTCGCGAGATGGTCAAGACCAAGACCGCCTCGCCCGCGCTCAAGTCCTGCCCGCAGAAGCGCGGCGTGTGCACCCGCGTGTACACCACGACGCCCAAGAAGCCGAACTCGGCGCTGCGCAAGGTCGCCCGCGTCCGCCTGACCAACCAGATGGAAGTCACGTCGTACATCCCGGGCGAGGGGCACAACCTCCAGGAGCACTCGGTCGTCCTCATCCGCGGCGGCCGCGTCAAGGACCTCCCGGGCGTTCGCTACCACATCATCCGCGGCACCCTCGACACCACCGGCGTCGCGAACCGCAAGCAGAGCCGGTCCAAGTACGGCACCAAGCGGCCCAAGTAGGATCGGATTTAAGCCATGCCCCGTAAAGGTGAAGTTCCCAAGCGCCGCGTCCTCCCGGACCCCAAGTTCACGGACGCCCCCGCCGACATGCGTCGCCGCATCACCAAGTTCATCAACGTGGTGATGTCGGACGGCAAGAAGTCGACCGCCGAGCAGATCGTCTACAAGGCCCTCGACCTGGTCGCCGAGCGCGCCAAGGACGATCCGCTGAAGGTGTGGGACCGCGCGCTGGGCAACGTCCGGCCCAAGGTCGAGGTCAAGAGCCGCCGCGTCGGTGGCTCGACCTACCAGGTGCCGGTCGACGTCCGCCCCGATCGCTCGCTCGCCCTCGGCATGCGCTGGCTGGTCGAGTACGCCCGCGGCCGCAACGAGAAGACGATGGTCGACCGCCTCGCCAACGAGATCGTCGACGCCGCGCAGAACCGTGGCAACGCGGTCAAGAAGCGCGAGGACGTGCACAAGATGGCCGACGCCAACAAGGCGTTCGCCCACTACCGCTGGTAAGGCCAGCGCGCTGCGAGGCCGGGTCCGCCCGGCCTCTTCTCGTTTCAGGCTCACGCGGCTTCTAGTCCCAGGTTTCTGGCTCACACCGTCGAGGAGGCGAGGACACCGATCACGAACAGCACGGGGGCATGGCAGGCGGCGCACGCGCCGAACCGCCACGCCTGACAACAGGATCGCCGCCGAGCTCGCTCGGACCCGATCCGGCGGCGACCACCCTCGCCGCGCCACCGTCTCGGTGCCCCCGCCCGCCGTCCGCTCTCGGACCCCTCGACGATGACGTGACCCGCTCGGCCCCCAGCGCCAGCCACCCGATCGCGCGCGTGCGCAACATCGGGATCATGGCCCACATCGACGCGGGCAAGACCACGACCACCGAGCGCATCCTGTTCTACAGCGGGGTCATCTCGCGGCTGGGCGAGGTCGATCACGGCTCGGCCACCACCGACTGGATGGAGCAGGAGCAGGAGCGCGGCATCTCGATCACCGCCGCCGCGACGGTGTTCGGCTGGCGCGATCACCAGGTCAACCTGGTCGACACGCCGGGCCACGTCGACTTCACGATCGAGGTCGAGCGCAGCCTGCGGGTGCTCGACGGCGCGGTCGCGGTGTTCGCGGCGACCGAGGGCGTGCAGGCGCAGAGCGAGGCGGTGTGGCGTCAGGCCGACCGCTACCACGTGCCGCGGCTGGCGTTCGTCAACAAGTGCGACCGCGTCGGCGCCGATCCCGAGATGGTGGTGCGCGAGCTCGCCGATCGCCTGGGCGCGCGGCCGCTGGTGCTGCACCTGCCGCTCGGCCTCGGCGACGACTTCGTCGGCGTGATCGACGTGGTCACCCAGACCGCGCGGGTGTGGGACGAGGACAGCCTCGGCGTCCGCTTCGATGACGGCCCGGTGCCCGCGGCCCACGCGGCCGCGGCCGCGGCGGCGCGCGAGGCGCTGCTCGGCGCGATCGCCGATCTCGACGACGGCTTCCTGGCCGCGTACGTCGAGGCCGCCGACGCCGGCGTCGCGCTCGCGCCGGCGGTGATCCACGCCGCGATCCGCCGGCTCACGCTGGCCAGCGCCGCGGTGCCGGTCCTGCTGGGCGCGGCGTTCCGCAACAAGGGCGTCCACAACCTGCTCGACGCGATCGTCGACTACCTGCCGGCGCCGAGCGATCTGCCGCCGGTGGTGGGCGTCGTGCCGGCCACCGGCGCCACCGCGCAGCGGGCCGCCACCGACGACGCGGCGCTGGCGGCGCTGGCGTGGAAGGTGATGGCGGACATCGGGCCGGGCGGCAGCGAGCGCGGCCTCGTCACCTACGTCCGGGTCTACGCCGGCACGCTGGTCGCTGGCGCCGCGGTCTACAACGCCACCAAGGAGCGCCTCGAGCGCGTCGAGCGGCTGGTGCGCATGCACGCCAACCGCCGCGAGGACGTCGACGCGTTGCCGGCGGGATCGATCGGCGCGATCGTCGTCGCCGCCGGCGACCGCGGCGCCACCACCGGCGACACGCTGTGCGCGCCCGACGCGCCGATCCGCCTCGACACCGTCCACGTCCCGGAGCCGGTGATCGGCATCGCGATCGAGGCCGCCACCGCCGACGAGATCGCGCGGCTGCGCGGCGCGCTCGATCGGCTGGCCGCCGAGGACCCGTCGTTCAAGGTCGGCGTCGATCCCGACACCGGCGCGACGACGATCGCCGGCATGGGCGAGCTGCACCTCGAGATCCTGGTCGATCGCCTGCGCCGCGAGTTCGGCATCGCCGCCGCGGTCGGCCGGCTCCAGGTCGCCTACCGCGAGACCATCACGACCACGGCGCGCGGCGAGGCCCGCCACGAGGCGTCGGCGCGCGGCCCGGCCGACTTCGGCCATGTCGTCCTGGCGCTGGCGCCGGCGGCCCGGGGCAGGGGCGTGCGCTTCGAGGACCAGAGCGCCGGCGGCGACATGCCCCGCGAGTTCGTCCCGGCGGTCGCCGAGGCGGTCGCCGAGGCCGCCCAGGTCGGCGTGCTGGCCGGGTTCCCGATGACCGACCTGACCGTCGCGCTGGTCGGCGGCTCGGGCCACGTGGTCGACTCGTCCCCCCGCGGCTACAAGCTGGCCACGACCCGCGCGTTCCGTGAGGCTGCCTCGGCGGCGGGCCCGACCGTGCTCGAGCCGGTCATGGACCTCGAGGTCCGTGCGCCCGACGAGCACACCGGCGACGTCCTGGGCGAGCTCCTGGCGCGCCGCGCCAAGATCTCCGGCATGGAGGCCCGCCCGGGCGTCCAGGTGATCGCCGCCGCCGTGCCCCTGGCCGAGATGGTCGGCTACGCCTCGGTCCTGCGCTCCAGCTCCCGCGGGCGGGGCACGTTCTCGATGCGCTTCGCCCACTACGCGGAGGTCCCGCAGGCCACGCGGGCCCGCCTGGCTACTCGAGCAGCCAGCTGACCGGGCATGGAAAAATGAATGATCGCAAGTGGATATGATGCTGTGACGGGCTGGCGCGATCGCCCCGATCCCCACCCCGCAAGCCCCCGAAAGAACCTGCAAAAACCTCTTCCAATTCGGATCGAACTGAGTACACTGCGCGACTCTTAAACCAGGCCGGAAACCACCCAACGACCCGCTCCGCCGCCCTCGAGGCCACGGACCGCGCCCGAGGGACCCCGGCCTACGAACGAACCCCCGGCAGCCAGTCTCGACAGGACCCCGCCATGAACACGCAACGGATCCGCATCCGGCTCAAGGCCTACGACCACAAGCTCCTCGACCAGTCTGCGGGCGAGATCGTCGAGACCGCCAAGCGCACCGGCGCCAAGATCGCCGGCCCGATCCCGCTGCCCACGAAGATCAACAAGTACTGCGTGCTGCGGTCGCCGCACACCGACAAGAAGTCGCGTGAGCAGTTCGAGATCCGCACCCACAAGCGCCTGCTCGACGTGCTCGAGCCCACCCAGCAGACGGTCGACGCGCTGATGAAGCTCGACCTGTCGGCTGGTGTCGACGTGGAGATCAAAACCTGAGTTCGCGCTGACCAGCCGACTGCCGCGAGGCGTCGGCTGGTTTCGTTTTTTGCCCTGAGCGAGACCGCCATGAAGCTAGACGTCAAGAACACCGCAGGAAGCAACGTCGGCCAGATCGACCTGGCCGACGACGTCTTCGCGACCGAAGTCCACGAGCACCTCCTGTGGGAGGTGGTCAAGTGGCAGCTGGCCAAGCGCCGCGCCGGCAACGCCTCGACCAAGCGCATGAGCGAGGTCAACGGCTCGTCGAAGAAGGTGTGGAAGCAGAAGGGCACCGGCCAGGCGCGCCAGGGCTCGAAGAAGGCGCCGCACTGGGTCGGTGGTGGCTCGGTGTTCGGCCCCAAGCCGCGCAGCTACGAGTACGCCCTGCCCAAGAAGGTCAAGAAGGCCGCGCTGTGCGCCGCGCTGTCGCTGCGCGCCGGCGAGAAGAAGCTGATCGTCGTCGACAAGTTCCCGGTCGCCGAGAAGCAGCTGACCAAGTCGGTCGCCGCCGCGCTGAAGAACCTCGGCGTCGCCCAGCCGACCTCGAAGGTCCTCGTCGTCGACACCAAGGACAACACCGGCCTGGTGCGCGGCGCCAAGAACCTGGCGTCGTCGCAGTGGCTGGCCCCCGAGGGCCTCAACGTCTACGACATCCTCCGTCACGAGACCGTCGTGATCTCCCAGGGCGCCGTCAAGCAGGTCGAAGCCGCCCTGCGCGCGGCCGAGTAGTCCAGGGCCCCAAGGAAACCGCCATGCGAGCTCCTCAATCCATCATCAAGCGCCCGCTCCTCACCGAGAAGAGCGCGCGCCTCCGCGAGACCGGCGGCGCCGCGGCCGCCCCGGCCGAGGGCGACGACTACGCCCAGCAGGTCATGTTCGAGGTCGCCAAGGACGCCAACAAGGTCGAGATCCGCCATGCGGTCGAGACCCTTTTCAAAGTCTCCGTCACCCAGGTCCAGACCATGGTCGTCCGCGGCAAGGCCAAGCGCGTCGGCAGCTTCGCGGCCACCGCCCGGCCTGGAAGAAAGCCAACGTCACGCTCAAAGCCGGCGACAGCATCGCATTCTTCGAGGGAGTCTGAACCATGGCGATCACCAAGTACAAGCCGACCTCGCCGGGTCGCCGCGGGATGTCGACGCAGGACTTCGCGTCGATCACCAAGGGCACCCCCGAGAAGAGCCTGCTCGAGCACAAGCCCGAGAAGGCCGGCCGTAACAACCACGGCCGCATCACCTCGCGCTTCCGCGGCGGCGGCCACAAGCAGCGCTACCGCAAGATCGACTGGAAGCGCACCAAGACCGGCGTGCCGGCCAAGGTGCTGGGCATCGAGTACGATCCCAACCGCACCGCGCGCATCGCGCTCCTGCAGTACGCCGACGGCGAGAAGGCCTACATCCTCGCTCCACAGAAGCTCACTGTTGGTGACCAGGTCATCTCGGCCAATTCGGCCGACATCAAGCCTGGTAACTCGCTGCCGTTGCGCTTTATCCCGGTTGGTACTGACATTCACGCCGTCGAGCTCAAGCAGGGCCGGGGCGCGCAAGTTGGGCGTTCAGCTGGCACCCGCGTGGTGTTGATGGCAAAAGAAGGCGATTGGGCAACCATTCGCATGCCATCGGGCGAAATGCGTCGGGTTCACATTGATTGCCGCGCTTCGATTGGCGCGATCGGCAATGCTGAGCACGGCAATATCGAATGGGGCAAAGCTGGCCGTAAGCGCTGGTTGGGCCAACGTCCGCATCAACGCGGCGTTTCGATGAACCCTGTCGATCACCCAATGGGTGGTGGCGAAGGTCGCAGCTCGGGTGGTCGCCACCCCTGCACCCCGTGGGGCGTCCCCACCAAGGGCTACAAGACCCGCCACAACAAGCGCACCGACAAGAACATCGTCCGTCGTCGGACCAAGTAGAGCCGAGGAAGCCATGCCCCGTAGCGTCAAGAAGGGTCCGTACGTCGAGTCGTTCCTCCACAAGAAGATCGCCGCGGCGCTCAAGGAGACCAACCCGAACAAGCGCGTGATCAAGACCTGGTCGCGCCGCTCCACCATCACCCCCGAGATGGTGTCGCTCACGTTCGCGGTCCACAACGGTCGCAAGTTCGTGCCGGTGTTCGTCAACGAGAACATGGTCGGCCACAAGCTCGGCGAGTTCGCCGCCACCCGCACGTACACCGGTCACGGTGGGGACAAGAAGCGCTAACGCGCTTCACCTTCACCCTAACCCTGCGAGCCAGTCATGGAAGCCAGAGCTCTCGTCCGTGGAATCTCGATGTCGCCGCGCAAGATGCGCGTCGTCGCCAACCTCGTCCGCGGCAAGTCGGTCGAGCAGGCCGTCGGCCTGCTCGACACCCTGCCCAAGCGCGCGGGCCGCATCATCTCGAAGGCCGTCAAGAGCGCCGCCGCCAACGCCGAGGAGCGTTCGGGCGGGGACGTCTCGGTCGAGGACCTCAAGATCGCGGCGATCACCGTCGACGGTGGTCCGATCAACAAGCGGTGGATGCCGCGGTCGATGGGCCGCGCCAACCGCATCAACAACCGCACCAGCCACCTGACCGTCGTCGTCTCGGACGAGTAGGACTCCCCCATGGGCCAGAAAACGCATCCCACCGGCTTCCGCCTCGGCATCATCAAGACCTGGTCGTCGCGCTGGTACCAGGACAAGGACTACGCCAAGTGGCTTCATGAGGATCTGAAGCTCAAGGGCTTCATCAAGAAGAAGCTGGCGTTCGCGGGCATCTCGTACATCGAGATCGAGCGCGCGGCCAACAAGTGCAAGATCAACATCCACACCGCGCGCCCGGGCATCGTCATCGGCAAGCGCGGCGCGGGTGTCGAGACGCTCAAGAAGGAAGTCCAGGCCCTCACCGACAACGAGGTGTTCCTGAACATCGTCGAGGTCCGCAAGGCCGAGACCAACGCCCAGCTGGTGGCCGAGAACATCGCCACCCAGCTCGAGCGCCGCATCGCCTTCCGCCGCGCCATGAAGAAGGCGGTCCAGACCGCCATGAAGTTCGGCGCCAAGGGCATCCGCGTCGCCTCGTCGGGTCGCCTCGGCGGCGCCGAGATGAGCCGCCGCGAGTGGTACCGCGAGGGTCGCGTGCCGCTGCACACCCTCCGCGCCGACATCGAGTACGGCTTCACCGAGGCCCACACCACGTACGGTTCGATCGGCGTGAAGTGCTGGATCTTCCACGGTGAGGTCCTCACCGCCCGCAAGACCGAGCCGCGCGCCGCCCGCTAGGGCCCGCCTCTAGACCAGCGAGTCGATTCCCATGATGAACGGTCCCAGCTTTACCAAGTACCGCAAGCGCCACAAGGGCCACATGGCCGGCCGGGCGAAGGGCGGCGACGAGGTCTCCTTCGGCGACTTCGGCCTGCAGGTCCTCGAGCCCGGGTGGATCACCGCCCGCCAGATCGAGGCCGCCCGCGTGGCCATCAGCCGCGCCGTGAAGAAGAGCGGCAAGATCTACGTCCGCCTGTTCCCCGACAAGTCCTTCACCAAGAAGCCCGCCGAGACCCGCATGGGTACCGGTAAGGGCGCGGTCGAGGGCTGGGTCGCCGTCGTCCGGCCGGGCCGGGTCATCTTCGAGGTCGAGGGCGTCGACGTCGCGACCGCGAAGGAGGCCTTCACCCGCGCCCACCACAAGCTGCCGATCAAGACCGCCCTGGTCGCCCGCGGGAGTGCGCTATGAGCAAGGCCAAGGAATCGATCACCAAGCTCCGCGACCTGCCGGTCGACGAGCTGCGCGGCGCACTGGCCCGCGTGCGGGACGAGCTGTTCCGCCTGCAGCTGGGCCGGCACACCAACCAGGTGGCGTCCGTCGCCGAGATCACCAGCAAGCGCCGCGAAGTCGCGCGCATCCTGACGGTCCTCCGCGGGCGTGAGCTCGGCAACGAGACCCAGGGCGCGGCCAAGGCCGCCCCCGAGGCCAAGAAGACTCGCCGCTCGAAGAAGGAAGGCTAGCCCGTGTCCGCCCCCGCTCAAGCCACCGCCACTGCCGCCGACGAGCGCGGCAACCGCCGCACCATCACCGGCACGATCACCTCGAACGCGATGGACAAGACCGTCGTGGTCTCGGTCATCCGCCGCGTGCGCGACCGCCGGTTCCACAAGTTCGTGACCCGCCGCGTGAAGTACAAGGCCCACGACGAGCACAACGCCGGCACCGTCGGCGACGTGGTCGAGATCATCGAGGCCCGCCCGTACTCGAAGACGAAGCGCTGGCGGATCCTGCGCACCATCGCCAAGGCCGCGGCCGAGGTGAAGGAGGTGCTCCCGTGATTCAGCAGACGTCTGTCCTCGATGTCGCCGACAACAGCGGCGCCAAGAAGGTCTACTGCATCAAGGTCCTGGGCGGCAGCCGCCGGCGCTACGCGTCGATCGGCGACGTCATCATCGTCAGCGTCCGCGAGGCGATCCCGGGCTCCAAGGTGAAGAAGGGCGAGGTCGCGCGCGCGGTCATCGTCCGCACCCAGAAGGAGCTGGCCCGCCCCGACGGCAGCTCGATCCGCTTCGACGGCAACTCGGCCGTCCTCATCAACAAGGAGAACGAGCCGATCGGCACCCGCATCTTCGGGCCGGTCGCTCGTGAGCTGCGCGCCAAGCGCTTCATGAAGATCATCTCCTTGGCTCCGGAGGTGCTGTGATGGCACACGTTCGCAAGGGCGACCTCGTGGTCGTCACCAAGGGCAAGGACAAGGGCAAGCGCGGCAAGGTCCTCCGCGTCGTCGGTCAGCGCGTGATCGTCGAGAAGGTGAACATGGTCAAGCGCCACACCAAGCCCACCCAGAAGAACCCCCAGGGCGGCATCGTCGAGAAGGAGGGCACGGTCGCGATCGCGAACGTCCTCCTGTGGGACGAGAAGCTCGGCCGGGGCACCCGGACCAAGGCCGCCACCGATGGCGGCGACAAGATTCGCGTCGGCGTGAAGTCCGGCGCCAAGTTCCTCGCGGCGGGCATGTAGCGACAACGGCGCGGGCGTCCTGCCCGCGCCACCGCGACCCGCTCAACCCAGAACCACTGAGACGAGATCATGGCTGACAACACTGGCGAGGCCCCGGCCAAGCCGCAAAAAGAGAAGGCCGCGAAGAGCGGCGCTGGCAAGAAGAAGGCGGAGCCGACGGGCCCGGCGCCGAAGTACAAGCGCACCCAGCTGCCCCGCCTGCGCCGCCAGTATGACGAGACCGTCCGCGGCGCGCTGTCGAAGGAGTTCAACTACTCCTCGTCGATGGAGATCCCGCGGGTCGTCAAGATCTCGCTCAACATGGGCCTGGGCCGCGCCGCCCACGAGGCCAAGCTCATCGACAGCGCCGTCGAGGAGCTCAAGCAGATCGCCGGCCAGGCGCCGGTGGTGTGCAAGGCCAAGAAGGACATCGCCAACTACAAGCTCCGCAAGGGCCACAAGATCGGCGTGATGGTCACGCTGCGTGGCGAGCGCATGTGGGAGTTCCTCGACCGCCTGTGCAACGTCGCGCTGCCCCGCGTGCGCGACTTCCGCGGCGTCTCGAGCAAGGGCTTCGACGGCCGCGGCAACTACACGCTCGGCATCCGCGAGCAGATCATCTTCCCCGAGATCGAGTTCGACAAGATCGACGCGGTCAAGGGCTTGAACATCAGCATCGTCACCACGGCCAAGACCGACAACGAGGGCCGGGCGCTGCTCGCCCACCTCGGCATGCCGTTCCGTCAGGCTCCCGCGCAAGGACAGGCGTCATGAGCAAGCTCATCGACAGGCTCCCGAAGAAGCACAAGTTCAAGGTCCGTCAGCACAACCGCTGCAAGCGGTGTGGTCGTTCGCGCGCGTTCCTGCGCAAGTTCGAGATGTGCCGTCTCTGTTTCCGTGAGCTCGCCCTGCGCGGTGAGATTCCCGGCGTCATCAAGTCGAGCTGGTAGTCACCTGGCGAGAAAGACGAACCCACCGTGTCGATGACTGACCCAATCTCCGATTTCCTGGCCCGCCTCCGCAACGGCATCCGCGCGCGCAAGCGCGAGGTGGCGTGCCCGCGGTCCAACCTCAAGCTGCGCATCGCCGAGATCCTCCGTGAGGAGGGCTTCCTCGACGGCGTGGCCACCGCCGAGGACACCAAGGCGGGTTCCATCACGGTCACGCTCCGCTACGACGGCCGCGCCTCGAACGCGATCACCGGACTGCGCCGCGTGTCCCGTCCCGGCCAGCGCAAGTACGTCCCGTCGCAGCAGGTGCCCCGAGTCCGCAATGGCCTCGGCATCGCGATCATCTCCACGTCTCAAGGCATCATGACCGATCGCGAGGCGCGCAAGCGCGGCGTGGGCGGCGAGGTGCTGTGCGAGGTCTGGTAGCCCATGTCCCGCATCGGTAATCGCGCCATCGAAATCCCCAAGGGCGTCTCCATCTCGATCAAGCCCCAGGCGATCGAGGTGAAGGGCCCCAAGGGCACCCTCACCGTCAAGCGCCACGAGGCGGTCGAGATCAAGGAGGAGAAGGGCCAGCTGGTCTTCACTCGCTCCGGCAACACCACCCCCGAGAAGGCCGCCCACGGCCTGATGCGGGCCCTGACCAGCAACCTGATCACCGGCGTGACCAAGGGTTTCGAGCGCACGCTCGAGATCAACGGCGTCGGTTATCGCGCCGAGGTCAAGGGTTCGAACATCATGCTGACCCTCGGCTACTCGCACCCCATCGAGTACAAGCTGCCCGAGGGCGTGGCGGCCAAGGTCGACAAGAACAACCTGATCCTGTCCGGCATGGACAAGCAGGCCCTCGGCGCCGCCGCGGCGAAGCTGCGCAGCTTCCGCGCCCCCGAGCCCTACAAGGGCAAGGGCGTGAAGTACGCCGAGGAGAAGATCATCCGCAAGGCCGGCAAGGCCGCAGGCAAGGGCAAGTAGTTGCCAATCCTCGCTGCCTAGGGTAGGGCGGTCCCCCCGCGCCTCCGTCCGGCAGCACCGACACTCGGAGAACTGTCATGGCTGGTCACGTCAAGCACCCCGACGAACGCGTCCGCAAGCGGCTCCGCCGCAAGGTCGCGATCCGCAAGTACATCACCGGCACCGCCGAGCGTCCGCGCCTGTCGGTGTTCCGCTCGGCCAAGCACATCTACGTGCAGGCCATCGACGACACCACCGGTGCCGTCCTGGCCGCGGCGTCCGACCTCGAGGCCGCGGTCAAGGCCGCCGGCGAGGGCAAGGACAAGAAGGCCAAGGCCCGCGAGGTCGGCAAGGCGATCGGCGCCAAGCTGCTCGCCAAGCAGGTCTCGTCCGTCGTCTTCGACCGCAACGGCTACCTCTACCACGGCCGCGTCGCCCAGGTCGCCGACGGCGCCCGCGAAGCCGGTCTCGCCTTCTAGACCCGACGAGCAGGAAGAAACACATGTCCATCAATCCCGAAGAAGTTGGCGAGCTCGTCGACAAGGTCGTGTTCATCAACCGCGTCGCGAAGGTCGTGAAGGGCGGCCGGCGGTTCTCGTTCTCGGCGCTCATCGTCGTCGGCGACCAGAACGGCCACGTCGGCGCCGGCCTGGGCAAGGCGAACGAGGTGCCGGAGGCGATCCGCAAGGGCACCGACCGCGCCAAGCGCAACCTGTTCCGCATCCCGCTGATCAAGGGCACGATCCCCCACGAGATCATGGGCGAGTTCGGCGCCGCCTCGGTGCTGATGCGCCCGGCCGCCCCCGGTACCGGCGTCATCGCCGGCGGCGGCGTCCGCCCGGTGCTCGAGGTCGCGGGTGTCACCGACATCCTGACCAAGTCGTTCGGGACCTCCAACCCGCACAACGTGATCCACGCGGTCGTGATGGCGCTCAAGGCGCTGCGCTCGGCCGAGCACGTCGCCCGCGTGCGTGGTCGCACCCTCGCCGAGATGCGCGGCACCCCCGCGGTCCCCCCCGCGGCTCGCTGAAGGACTGATCGTCATGGCTCTCAAGATCAAGATCACCCAGACCAAGAGCGGCATCGGCTGCCCGGACACCCAGCGCCGGACCCTCAAGGGCCTCGGCCTGAACGGCCCGCACAAGACGGTCGTCCGCGAGGACACGCTCGCGATCCGCGGCATGATCCGCAAGGTCAGCCACCTGGTCACGATCGAAGCCGCCGAGTGAGCCGGGCAGGGCGTCCGGCCCTGACCGCTCGGCTAGTGGCGCGCGACGTCACGATCACCTAGTTTTCGCAGGCGACCAACGGGTCGCAAGGCAGACGCTCCCATGGGCACCACTCTCCACACGCTCTCGCCGAACCCCGGCGCCACCAAGACCAAGAAGCGCCTCGGCCGCGGCCGCGGCTCGGGCACCGGCAAGACCTCCGGCAAGGGCGTCAAGGGCCAGAAGGCCCGCCCGGGCCACCACGGCGCGCGCATCGGCTTCGAGGGCGGTCAGATGCCGCTCAAGATGCGCATCCCCAAGCGCGGCTTCAAGAACCCGTTCCGCGTCGAGGCGTTCCCGATCAACGTCTCGACGCTGGAGAAGGCCTTCGACAGCGGCGCGGTCGTCGACCTCGACGCGCTCAAGGCCAAGAGCCTCGTCCCCAAGCGGGTCGCGTGCGTCAAGATCCTCGGCGAGGGTGACCTCACCAAGAAGCTGACCGTCAAGGCGCACCGCTTCTCGGAGATGGCCAAGGACAAGATCGCCAAGGCCGGCGGCCAGGCGCTGTCGCTGGACACCGCGGCGGCGGCAGAGTAGTAAGCCCAGACCGGCCCTTGGCCGGTCTTCCCTTCTCGGCAGGTACCTGTGGCCAACAGCTTCTCCAACCTCGGCAAGATTCCCGAGCTCCGCAAGCGGATCCTGTTCACGCTTGCGATGCTCGCGGTCTACCGGATCGGCGTGTTCATCACGGTGCCCGGTGTGAACCGGGTCGAGATGGCCAACGTCATCACCAAGGGCGGGTCGGGGTCGCTCCTGGGCATGTTCAACATGTTCTCGGGCGGCGCGCTGCAGCAGCTGTCGATCTTCGCCCTGGGCATCATGCCCTACGTCTCGGCGTCGATCGTCATCCAGCTGTTGACCGTCGTCATCCCCAAGCTCGACCAGCTCAACAAGGAAGGCGAGCAGGGGCGTCGCAAGATCAACCAGCTCACCCGCTACGGCACCATCCTCCTCGCCGCGGTCCAGGGCTACTTCATCGCCCAGTTCCTCGAGGGCCTGTCGACCCGCGGCTCCGAGGTCGTGGTCGATCCGGGCTGGGGCTTCCGGGTCATGACCGTGCTGTCGCTCACCACGGGCACCGCGTTCATCATGTGGCTCGGTGAGCAGATCACCGAGCGCGGCATCGGCAACGGCAGCTCGATGATCATCTTCGCCGGCATCGTCGCGGCGCTGCCCGACGCCCTCACACAGTACCTCGCGCGCTCCGGCGGCGGTCCCAGCCTCAGCAGCATCATGCTGCTGTTGCTGGTGGTCGGTACCGTCGCGGCGATCTGCTTCTTCGAGCGAGCGCACCGGCGCATCCCGGTGCAGTACGCCAAGCGGCAGGTGGGACGGAAGCTCTACCAGGGAGCCCAGTCCTTCTTGCCCCTGAAGATCAACGTCTCGGGCGTCATCCCGCCCATCTTCGCCTCGTCGATCTTGATGTTCCCGACCCAGATCGCCTCGATGTCGGGATCGCTGTTCCTGCAGGACGTGGCGTCGGTGCTGCACCCGGCCGACTGGCGCTACAACGTGATCTATACGGTCCTGGTCGTCTTCTTTGCGTACTTCTATACCGCGGTGCAGTTCAACCCGGTCGAGGTCGCGGACAACCTGAAGAAGGGTGGCGGCTTCATCCCGGGCATCCGCCCCGGCAAGAACACCGCCGAGTACATCGAGCGGGTGCTGACCCGGATCACGTTCGCCGGCGCGATGTACCTGTCGGTCGTCTGCATGATCCCGGCGCTGCTCCAGAAGTACATGTCCGTGCCGTTCCAGTTCGGCGGCACCGGCCTGCTCATCGTGGTCGGCGTCGCCCTCGACACCGTGCAGCAGATCGAGTCGTACCTCATCACGCGGAACTACGAGGGCTTCACCGGGCCCAAGGGTCCGCGCATCCGCGGCCGCACCGCCGCGCGCCCGGCGCGCTAGGCGCCGCGGTCCACGGTCTCGCCTCGGTCGCCCGCGTGCGCATCGTCTACAAGAGCCGGGACGAGATCTTCCGGATGCGCGAGACCGCCCTGGTGGTCGCGCGCATCCTCGACGAGTTGTGCGCGGCCGTCGCGCCTGGCGTCTCGACCTGGGAGCTCGACCGCCTGGCCCGCGCCGCGATCAAGCGCGAGGGCGTGGTCAGCGCCTTCCTCGGCTACGCGTCGCCGCCGTACCCCGCCGTCACGTGCATCTCCGTGAACGAGGAGATCGTCCACGGCATCCCGCGCAAGACCAAGATCCTCCGCGAGGGGGACGTCGTCGGGATCGACTTCGGCGTGTTCAAGGCGGACCTGTGCGGCGACTCGGCGAGGACGGTGATCGTCGGTCGGGGCAGCCCCGAGGCGGTCAAGCTGGTGACCGCGACGCAGCGGGCCCTGGACCTGGCGATCGACCAGTGCCGGGTCGGCAACCGGCTGGGCGACATCGGGGCCGCGGTACAGCGCCACGCCGAAGGGCAGGGATTCTCAGTGGTTACAGTCTTTGTCGGGCACGGCATCGGCCGGCGCATGCATGAAGATCCCCAGGTCCATAACTACGGAGAACCAGGGACGGGAAAAGGCATCAAAGCCGGCCTTGTCATCGCCGTAGAACCTATGGTAAACGCCGGCCTCCCTGACGTCGAGGTCCTCGACGACCGCTGGACTGCGGTCACCAAGGACCGAAAACTCTCGGCGCACTTCGAGCACACGATCGCCATCCTCGACGAGGGCCCCTGGGTCCTGACCCGTCCCGCGTCGACGCCTGGCAACCCCGGACACGATTCGTTCTCACTCCACTCGCCACCCTTGGAACCGTCATGAAAGTTCGAGCGTCGGTCAAGCCCATCTGCCCCAAGTGCAAGGTCATCAAGCGCAAGGGCGTCGTGCGGGTCATCTGCACCAACACCCGCCACAAGCAGCGCCAGGGATGATCGTCGTCGCTACTCCTCGCGAGTAGCGGCACGAGCCTCGTCGCAGAGTCGCTGACCGAGATCACCTTCAGGAGCTATCGTCCATGGCACGCATCGCTGGCGTCGACCTCCCCCGCAACAAGCGGATCGAGATCGCACTCACGTACATCTACGGACTCGGCCGCCACGCGGCCACGGTCGTGCTCAAGCACGCCAACATCTCGCCTGACAAGCGCACCGACGATCTCGACGAGAACGACGTGCGCAAGCTGCGTGACGCGATCGACGCCAACTTCCGCGTCGAGGGCGATCTGCGCCGCGACGTCCAGCTCTCGATCAAGCGCTTGGTCGATCTCGGTTGCTACCGGGGCTCGCGCCACAAGCGGAACCTGCCGGCGCGCGGACAGCGCACCCACACCAACGCCCGCACCCGCAAGGGCCCGCGGCGCATGGCTGTGAAGAAGCAGGGCGGCGCGACCAAGAAGTAGTCCGGACCAAACGAGGAATCGACATGTCGACCACCAAGGGTAAGCAGAAGAAGAAGGTCCGGAAGAACATCCAGACCGGCGTCGCGCACATCGCCGCGACGTTCAACAACACCATCGTCTCGATCACGGACGTCTCGGGCAACGTCGTCGCCTGGTCGTCGTCGGGCACGTGTGGCTTCAAGGGTTCGCGCAAGTCGACCCCGTTCGCCGCGCAGCTCGCTGCCGAGGACGCCGCCAAGAAGGCGATGGAGCACGGCGTGCGCAACGTGACCGTGTACGTCAAGGGCCCGGGCGCCGGCCGCGAGTCGGCGCTCCGCGCGCTGAACTCGGCCGGGTTCAAGATCAACCTCATCCGCGACGTGACCCCGGTGCCGCACAACGGCTGCCGGCCGCGCAAGCGTCGCCGGGTGTGACCCGCGGCGGGCCGCCAGGTCCGCCGCATCCGCGTCTTCTCCGTCGCCGGTCTCAGACCGGGATCACCTCTCGCTCCGCCTCTCCAGGAACCAACGATGGCTCGTTACATTGGCCCCGTGTGCCGGCTCTGCCGGCGCGAAGACATGAAGCTCTTCCTCAAGGGAGAGCGCTGCTACACCGACAAGTGCGGCTACGAGCGCCGGAGCTATCCGCCGGGTCAGCACGGCCAGGCCCGGCGCAAGAAGCGCTCGGACTACGGTGAGCAGCTGCGCGAGAAGCAGAAGGTGAAGCGCATCTACGGCATCGCCGAGCGCCAGTTCCGCGGCTACTTCTTCAAGGCGGCCCGCATGAAGGGCATCGCCGGCGAGAACCTGATCCAGCTGCTCGAGCGCCGCCTCGACAACGTCGTCTACCGGATGGGCTTCGCGTCGGACCACGCCGAGGCGCGCCAGCTGGTCCGCCACGGCCACTTCACGATCAACGGCAAGAAGGTCAACATCCCGTCGTACCTGGTCCGCCCCCGGGATGTGGTGCTGGTCCGCGAGTCGTCGCGCACCATCACCCGCATCTCCGAGGCGCTGGCCGCGGTCGATCGCCGCGGCGTGCCGCAGTGGATCGAGCTCGACAAGGACGGCTTCCGCGGCGGCATCAAGCAGCTGCCGGCCCGCGAGGACGTGACGCTGCCGATCCGCGAGCAGCTGATCGTCGAGCTGTACTCGAAGTGAGCGGTCGGTCTCCTCGCGAGACCGCCCCGACGTGACCGCCGACGACGTTCGCGCTGTCGACCGACTGCAACGCTGAGCACTGACGAGACGCCGCCGTCTCGAACAAGGAGTGACGATGGAGCCGACCCCCGAGCAGACCGCCTTCATGGCCAAGAACTGGCGCGATCTCATCCGTCCGCGGATGCTCGAGATCGAGGAGCGGTCCGAGACCTACGGCAAGTTCTCCTGCGAGCCGCTCGAGCGCGGGTTCGGCACGACGCTCGGCACCGGCCTGCGCCGGGTGCTGCTGTCGTCGCTGCAGGGCGCCGCGATCAGCCAGATCGCGATCGAGGGCGCGCTGCACGAGTTCTCGTCGCTGCCGGGCGTCGTCGAGGACGTCACCGACATCATCCTCAACCTGAAGGAGACCCTCCTCAAGGTCGAGGCCGACAAGACCTACACCCTGCGCCTGGACAAGCACGGCGAGGGCGCGGTGCTGGCCAAGGACCTGACGCTGCCCGACGGCGTCACGGTGCTCAACCCCAACCACCGCATCTGCACGCTGTCGAAGGACGGCAAGATCGCGTGTGAGCTGACGGTCACCACCGGCCGCGGCTACGCGCCGGCCGAGCGCCACTCCGCCGGCCTCGCGGTGGGCACCATCGCGATCGACGCGCTGTACTCGCCGATCAAGAAGGTCAACTTCATCGTCACCAACGCCCGCGTCGGTCAGCAGACCGACTACGACAAGCTGACGCTCGAGGTGTGGACCAACGGCGCCGTCCGCCCGGACGACGCGGTGGCCTTCGCCGCCAAGATCCTCAAGGAGCAGCTCAACCTGTTCATCAACTTCGAGGAGATGGCCGAGCCGACCGAGCCGATGCGGGACGAGGAGCAGGAGAAGCTCAACGAGAACCTGTGGCGGACCGTCGACGAGCTGGAGCTCTCGGTGCGGTCGGCCAACTGCCTCCAGAACGCCAACATCAAGTACATCGGCGAGCTGGTGCAGAAGAGCGAGTCCGAGATGCTGAAGACCAAGAACTTCGGCCGGAAGTCGCTCAAGGAGATCAAGGAGATCCTGGCCGAGATGGGCCTGTCGCTCGGCATGAAGCTCGACAACTGGCCGGGCCCGAATCCGTTGAAGAAGTGAGGGTCGTTTCAAGGAGAGGGTCTTTCGCAAAGACCCTCCCCCACAAGACGTGGGGCCCCCACCCGAAACGCGAGAGGCTGCTCCGGGACCGTTGCATCTGACAACCCCTTGAGCTAGCCATGTGACACGAGGCGCGGCCGCCCGCGCCTGATGACCTCAAACTCTGTGAGACTGCCATGCGCCACGGCAATTCTGGACGTCGACTCTCCCGCACCGCCTCGCACCGCGACGCGCTGTACGCCAACCTGGTGACCTCGCTGTTCACCTACGGCCGCATCGAGACCACCGAGGCCAAGGCCAAGGAGCTCCGGGCCTTCGCCGACGGCGCGATCCGCTGGGGCGTCGAGGTCGCGCCGCTCATCAGCAAGGGCGACAAGGCCACCGCCGCCGAGAAGGCCAAGGTGGTGCACGCCCGCCGCGAGGCCCGCAAGATCGTGAAGACCCGCGGCGCGCTCGATCGGCTGTTCTCGGAGATCGGTCCGCACTTCGCCAAGACCAAGAAGAACGGCGGCTACACCCGCATGCTCAAGACCCGCTTCCGGGTCGGCGACGCCGCCTCGATGGCGTTCGTCGAGCTGATCGGGCTGGCGCCGTCGTTCACCGCCGAGGCGTGACGCGCGGCGGCACAACGCCGCACCCGAAAGATCGCCGTCCTGTGACGCCCGCCTCACCGCGGGCGTTTTGTTTTGGTCTATAACGCCGCGAACCTCGTCGGGACGACCGACGAGAGGAGGCTGTCCATGTTCCGCTCGCTTCGCCTGGTCTCGTTCCTGTCCCTCGCCGCCCTGGCGGCCATCTCGACCGCCTGCCGCGACAGCGGCTCGGGTGACGACACCAACATCGACGCGCCGATGGGTCCCGACTCGACCCAGGGTGGGCTGACCATCCAGGAGGTCCACGCCGAGGCGATGGTGCCGGGCACGCCGGTCGAGCTGAAGGGGAAGGTCGTCGTCGCCATCGACAACTTCGGCGCCCGGAAGGGCAACTTCTGGGTCGCCGAGGAGGCCGGCGGCGAGTTCTCCGGGGTGCTTGTCTTTGGGGCGCCGGTTGAGCAGGTGGCGCTCCTTGCCGTTGGCGACAAGGTCGACATCACCGGGGCCGAGAAGTCCGAGTTCGCGCTCGCTGCCGATACCAGCGGCCGGACGACGACGGAATTGGTCCCGGTCAGCGGTGGCGCGATGACCGTAACGAAGGTTGGCACCGGCACCGTGCCAGCACCCCACGTGATCGACGCGGCGATCCTCACCAACATGGACGAGGCGACCCGCTACGCTGAGTACGAGAAGTGGGAGGGCGTGCTGACCCGGGTCGAGAACATCTCGGTCGTTGGGGGCATCGCGCAGATCGGTGGCACCATGCCTGACCCGACGTTCCGCGAGTTCGTGGTGACCGGCGCGCTGCACGTCGACTCGTCGCTGGCCAACATCCCGTCGGTCAACGACGGCGGTGGGGCGACCGACCTCGTGCGCACGGGCGACTGCCTCGCCAGCGTCACCGGCATGGGGGACTACTTCTTCAGCTACAAGATCCTGCCGCGCGCGACGAACGACATCGCGCTCAACGGGACCGGTTGCCCGGCGCCGCAGAGCCCGCCGATTACGGATATCCAGAACGGCACGATCACCGCTGGCACCGTGGTGAACCTGGACAACGTGGTCGTCACCGCGATTGCCTTCAACAAGAAGAACCTCTGGGTGGCGGACGCCGCCCAGGCCGCTCCGAACAACAGCATCTACGTCTTCCGCGGCTCGGGGGCGGCGGTGTTGCCGGCGGAGATCGTGATCGGTGCGCACGTGAACGTCAGCGGCACGGTCACGGAGTTCAACGGCAATGACGGTGGCGATACCCTCACGCAGATCTTCAACAACCCGTCGGTGACCCTGAATCCCGCTGCGGCGACCCCGCCGCTGCCGCTCGAGGGCGTGTCGGTTGCCACCCTTTCGGGCGCGCAGGCCGAGCAGTACGAGAGCGTGCTGGTCAAGCTGACCAACATCCGCCTCACCGGCGCGATTCCGACCGCGCAGCCGTACCAGCGCGCCATGACCGACGGGACCACGACGTTCATCTCGGACGACGACATCGTCCGTCAGCAGGACGCGGTCGGGACGTGCTTTTCGTCGATTGTCGGCGTGTGGCAGTACAACCCGTTCATGGACACGAACAACTGGGTGTTCATTCCGCGTGACCAAGCGGGTGACGCGGTCGTCGGCACTGGCTGCCCGTAGCTCTTGGGGGCGTCGTTCAGGGGACGTGGCGCGTACCAAGGCGCCCGTCGATGTGGGGCCCACGTAGAGCGGCACCGTTCGTCGGGGCGGTGGTCCCTGATGCGCTGAACGTGGCGATGAAGCCGGCGGAGCCGCCGCCGCCACCGCCGTGATGTTCGTTTGCGAGCCCCGTGAGCCCGCCCTCTCCACCGCCGGCGAGACCTCCGGTCCCACCACCGCCGGTGGCCGGTGTCCAGCCGCCCGCGGCAGGCATGGCATCCGTTCCACCGTCCCCGCCGTTTCCACCTCGCAGCGTTGCGTTGCCGGCGCCTCCTCCACCGCCGCCCTTCACCGAGAGCACGACGCGAGGGCCATCTAGCGTGATAGTCGGTGCCTCCAGAAGCAGGACACCACCAGCACCGCCACCTGCCCCGGGACGGTTCGCGAGGGTCGAGTGACCGCCACCGCCGCTCGCATCGAGCGTGGCGCCAGCGGTCAACGTGATCGAGCGTCGACTGACGAGTTGGAGTCCGCCGCCACCCGCGCCGCCGATGACCGTGGGGCTGCTCTCGAAGTAGGTACCTCCCGCGCATCCGCCGAAGTTGCCCGTTCCGAGTGGGTGGACTGGCCCGGGAGGACCTACGGTGCCTGCGAACGCCGAGCCTCCGGCCCCACCAAGCGCATAGCCGCCGCCACCGCCGAGTCCTTGGATGCCTTGAGGCGACGGAGAGAAGAAGTCGAACATCGTGCAGTCGGAGTCGGATGACGCTGGCGCCGCCCCGCCAGGTCCGGCCACGTCTCCGTTTGCGCTGACGTCGACGACGCCCTCGATGATGATCGTGCCGGAGGCCAGGACGGCGATGCCAGGGGCCCCAGGGGCTCGGACGACGTCTACCGTGCTCGCCGCGCGCAGGTCGTTGACGACGAACACGCGCAGCCCCCCCGGCGAGAGGAACGACGGGACGTCCCTCGCGACGCCTGCCTCGGCGATCGTTCCGTTGGTGGAGTCGATGACAATGGGCCCGGTCGCAAGCAGGTCGGGGGGCGCGGCGACCATGTCGAGGTACATCGCCAGGCCGTTGTGTGGGTCGATGTCGAGGCACTGCTCGGTGTCGGTCGCGCAGCCGAGCGGGCAGGCCAGCTGGCGGACGACGCTGCCGCCGGCGTCGCACTCGGTGTAGACACCGGCCGCGTCGTCACAGACGGTGGTCGACGGCGTGCAGGGCGGGGGCGCGTCGACGGGCGTGGCATCGATCGCCATCACGTCGGGCGGACGGTCGTACTGACAGGCGGAGGCGAGCAGGGCAGCCGACAATCCAAGACGCCACATCCGCGGATCGCAACATGCCCTAAGCGGCCCGTCAATCGGGTCCAGGTAGCTATGAGTGCTTGATCTGGTTGGTCTGCGGTGGCATTGTCGCGACGTGGCCCGACCGCATGGTGTTTCAGGTGGGAGGTCGGCGTGAGCCGCGATCAAGCTCAGCAGGGGCGGGCCCCCGCGGCGGCGGAGCGGGGCGGCGCAACGACGCACGAGGGCGACGACCTCGCCAAAGGGCAGGCGGCCGTGCAGATCCTCGAAGGTGGCGGGCTGTTCCCGCGCATCACCAGCTGGGCGGCGTCGGCGATCGAGCAGGCGAACTACGTTGGGGCCGCCGAGGCGTCGCGCCGCTGGTTCACGAATCGGCCGTACCTGCGCACGCTGGCGCGGTCGTTCGACGCGGGCGACCCGACCGTGAAACAGGCGCAGGCGCTGATCGACGACATGGAGCCGTTCGAGGATCGGCTGCCGACGGTGTTGGAGTTGACGTTCGCCGGGTCCGCGCAAGGCAAGGCGGCCTGGCTCGCGCGGATCGGGCGGGCGCCGAAGGCCGAGCCAGCCGATGCGAACGAGCCCGCTGCGACCGCCGTGCCGGCGGTGCAGTCGCCGCTGCGGCCCGAGAACGTCAAGTCGGGCTGGGACTACGTCACCGGGGCGGCGCTCGGTGGCGTGGCGATCTTGCACGGCGAGGCGCACCGCGGCGGGACCGACCCGCTGGCCGACATGATCAACAACGCCGTCGACTCATCGGCCTACGCCAAGGGGTTCGCCGTCGGTGGCGTCGAGGGCGCGTGGGACGCGCTGAAAGACAACGCCCGCATCTTCGATGACATCAACGACCTGATCGTCGATCTGGTCAAGGCGAAGGTTGCGGGCGGCGACATCGGCGTCCTGCTCGCCGTACGCGACAAGATCATGGGCCTGATCGCCGCGGGGAAGCAGGTCCCCGCGGCGCTCAAGGCGTTTGCGGAACGCTGGAATGACGCGTCCGACCTGGCGGCGCAGGGGCACTTCCAGGGCCACGCGGTCGGCTACATCGCGGTGCAGGTGCTCGCGCTGGTCATCGGCGCGATCGCCCCCGGGGGCCAGTACGCCGACGTCATCCGCATCCTCAAGCTCGCGACCGATCCGCTCGGCGGCCTGCTCGAGCTCGGCACCGCCGCCAAGGCCGCGCGGGCGGCCAAGACCGCGGGCAAGGTCGAGTCCGCCGTCGAGGGTGCGGCCGCCGGCGAGCGAGCTGGCGTCCAGGCCGCCGAGGGCGCCGCGGCGGGTGAGGGGACGCTGGGCGGTGTGTTCGAGGAGGCGGGATCGGCGGGCGGCCGCCCACGTGGTGAACCAGCGCGCCCTGGCGCGACACCCCGTGCTGGGGGGCCGTCGGCGGCCGGGGAGGGCGCGGCGGATGCCTCTTCGGGGGCCGCGATGCGCTTTGGCGACGAGTCGGCAGCGCAGGAGATGGGACGCGCATCGCCCGGTCCTGAAGGCATTGCCAAGCCGTTGTCACGGTCAGAAGCGTTGCTCGAGGGGCTCCCCACCGATCTGCGCGGGCGGGTGCGCATCATCGAGTCGCCGGTGCTGACCGACTCCACCGTTCGGGTCTCGTACCGCGACGGGATCGTGCTGGTCGTTGGCGCCGAGGCCACGCCACGCCACATCGCGTACCACGCGAGCACCGTCCGCGTGCTCCTACGCTTTGAGGGGCTCGCCGGCGAGATCCGCAAGCTGATCGACAAGGTCCTCACGCACCTCCGCGTGCGCGCCGGCTATGGCACGCGCGGGTTCGAGGCCGAACTCGAGGTCCAGAAGCTCACGGGCATGCGCGATGACCTGCAGCGCCTGCTCGCCCGAGCCGACGATCGGCTCCACGGCGGCGACGCTCTTGATCCTGATCTGCTCCGGGCGGAGCTCGCGAGCGTCGAGGCCCAGCTGGCGGAGCACCGGACCAAGCTGGGTGACTACGCCGATGGCGTCGGCCACGTGGAGGCTCGCGGGATTCCGGCGACTCGAGTGCAGACGACCGACCTCTTCGCCGAGGAACTCGTCGACGAACACGCCATGATCCTCTGGCTCAACGTCGTCACTCCAGAGGGCAAGGTCCGTAAATGGGGCGATATCACGATCCCGCTGAAAGACGGTCGACCGCAGGGCGGGCCGGTGCTGAATATCGACGCCAGCCTCTACGGTGACAGTCAGGTCACGAAGATGGAGATCTTCGCTGGCGACGTCCGGGTGTCGGCCACGGACTACGCGCTCAACCAGGCGACAACGTTCTACAAGAGGCGCTTCGGCGTCGAGCCAGAGAGCTTCGAAGGGCATCTAGGTGCCGAGAACAAGTTGAACTTCCAGCGTGAGTGGTATCGGCTCACCTCCGCCGGTATGGGGAGCGACGAGGCCGCCAAGCGAGCCGCCGGGGCAATCTCATTCGGTCGCCATCGTGCGAGCCGGGGCTACGATGAGTTTCACGTCGACTTCCTGGGCTTGCCAGAGGAGGTTGACTTGGGACCTCCGTACGGCATGCGAGAAGTCCCGACGGGGATAAGAATCACCGCAAGGAAGCAACGGGGGGACAAGTGACGGAGCCACCACGAGAGCTTCCGGGAAGCCGTAGCGTGGAGGACCTTCGCGCGCTCACGCCGGACCAGCAGGATGCGTTGAGAGCTCTGGCCACGCGTGACCCAGTGGCGGCCGACGAGCGGCTGCGCTTCTTGTTGCGGCGGTGGGAGGGTCGCGTGAATCGTCGGTACATCGACGAAGTGCTGTTGGGTGGGGCAGATCACGCGCGCTGGGTTGCGGAGCACCATTCGCTCAAGTCCCGCTCCGAGGCGGTCGTCGAGTGCTTGGGGCGTGCGTTCACGGACGAGGAGGCAGCGACGGTCGCGTCAATTGCAGCGCTCTCGGTGGCCCACCAGGCGCTGGTCGCCCAGTTGCGCTCCAAAGAGGGTCCCATCGTCGCCGCGCTCTACCTGCAGTGCGTGGTGCGAGACTGGCGTTCGGAGGTGCTTCGCGACTACGTCGAGTATGTGGCCGAGGGGCGATTGCGCCATGACGACTGGGTCGAACGCCACCTGCCACGTTTCGCGTCCAAGGCGGGAGGGGCGCCGTGACGGGACGGCGAGGGCGACATGCACCTGCTGGATCCCGGTGCGCGAGGCCGACTTGCGGGGATGTGAGCGCGTGGAGATCGACGGCGAGTACGTGCTGCTCATCGAGTATGTGAGGGCGGGGGTGTCGGTCAGCGTCGCCAGGGCGCGGCGTCGTGAATGCTTGGCACGTGCGAACGCGCTCATCGAGGAGCACGCACGGGCGCGCGACAGCCTTGTGGCGATCGAGCCGGTCATCGCCGGCCTCACTGAGAATGGTGCGCGCCGGGCGCTGCTCGCGCGGATCGCCGCGGTCGGTGGCAGCGTCGCGTGGGAGGACGCGTGCACGGCGGATCTCGAGGCGGCGGAGCTATTGCTCGGCTACAGAGGGCGCGACGCGATCGTCGCGCTCATCGAGGGCGGCGCACTGGTCGCTGTCCGCGAGCCTGGGCAGCCGCCGCGGCTACAGCTGACAGGGCCTCACATGACGAGCTTCGGGCGCTCTGCGTGCGACGAAGCTCGCGGGCGCGGCAGCGCGAGAGGCGTGGCGCCGTGACGACGATCGACTGGCATGTGCCGGGGCAGCGCGTCGAGGAGTTGCACGCGCTCTCGGTCGAGCAGCGCGCGGAGTTGCGCGTGCTGGCGTCGCGGTCGGTGGAGGAGGCGGCCGAGTGTCTGGAGATGCTGCTGAAGCGCTGGCGGTCCAACGTGCTGCGCGCGTACGTCCGCGAGGTGCTGCTCGGGGGCGCCGACCATGACGCGTGGACGGCGCAGCACGCGCGATGGCCGGATCCGGTCGAGGAGCTCGCGGCGACCGTCGGGCGGCCGCTCGCCGCGGCCGAGCTGGCCGTGGTCGACGGCATCGCCGCACTGCGCGACGAGCACATCGCGTTGGCGCGAGAGATCGACCGGCGCGTGGGCTGGATGGCGGCGGCCAAGTACCTCTGCATGGTGGTCTCTGACCTGCGGCCGAGCGCCGCGATGGTCTACGTCGAGGACGTGAGCTGTCGCGGCAAGCCGCACGACGCCTGGGTGCGCGCGCGCGAGCGGTCCGCACCATGATCGCGCCGCGCTGCCTCGGATGTGGGCGCGTCGTGGTGTCGCTCTTCGGGCAGATCGAGCGGCTGGACTCGTACCTGCTGGAGCCCGGTGGTCCACCGGCGGAGACGGCGGGGCACTGGCACTCGCAGTGTCTGGTCGCGAGTCCGGTCGGGGGCGCGTGGGCAGCGGCGCGGATGCGAAACCTCGTGGACGTGCGCGGCTACGGCGTGGTGGAGCGCACCGGCTCGTGGTGCGTTCTCGAGGATCCGCGCGACGGCGCGCGCATGGGCCTGTCGGATCAGGGGCCGCTGCTGGTGTTGCCACCGGCGACGGCGCTCGCACACCGCGCGTGGGGCAGCGGATACCGTGAGCGGAAGGCTGAGTACAACCTGCACCTGCCGATGCCCGACCTGATCGCGGCGATGCAGGCAGCGCTGGTGCGCGACGGCGCGTGCCCGATGGCGATGGTGTTCGACCGCCTCGAGCTGTGGTCGTGTCTCCAGCACCCGGAGGCCTTGGCCGACGCGCGGTTCGTCTACGATGAGGAGCTGCGCGAGGAGTGGGGCGCGGAGTGGCTCTGCGCCGGCGCGGAGTACGATGTGGTCGTGCCGCCGGAGCTGCTGCGGCGCTGCCGATAGTCCCGTCGATGGCCGAGTGGATGACCGACCCGACCGACCCTGCGGCGCTCCTGCGCGAGTGGCAGCGGTGCTATGGCGACGCGCCGCCGCTGGGGCGGGTGCTGCGGGTGCGGTTGCGGTCGCGCTGGTTTCGGGTCCACAGCCTGCCGGACGCGAAGCGGTACGCCACCACGGAGGACGAACGCGGCGAGGTTCGCCGGCGGCAGCACGCGCTCATCGCGGACGTCCTCGGCGAGGGCGCGGCCTGCTGGTTCATCTTCGGGTACTACGGCGAGGAGGCGCACCTGCCGGGCGACGTCGCCGGCGAGCTGCGGGCGATGGCGCCGGTGGTGCTGACCTCGGTCGGGCCGGGCGACGCCGGCTTGGCCGAGACGTGCCCGCTCCTGGTCGCGAGGGTGACCTGGGTGCCCGGCGTGCTCGATCGGGTGCTGGAGGCGGTCGCGGATGACGTGCTCGCGTCGCCGCTGCTGGTGAGCGCGGACCTCCGGCGGGTGGTCGCGCCGTACGATGGCGGGGTCGACGTCATCGTCGAGACGCCGGCGCGGCGGGCCGAGCTGGCGCGGCGGTACGGGCGCTGGAAGTAGCCCGCGCCGGGGCTGTCAGAGGCCGGTGGTACGCCACGGCCATGCGAGCACCGGAGGCTGCGGCGCAGGCGGCGACGAGCGGGGCGAGCTATGGCGGGATGCTGGTGACGACGGTGGTGCTGCTGGTGGTGGTGTGCGCGGTGGCGTGGGTGGTGGTGCGGCTGCTGCGCCGCGGGCTGGAGGGCCGGCCGGTGGGCGAGGGCATCGTGACGGTGGTGGCGCGGGTGCCGCTGGAGCCGCGGCGATCGTTGTACGTCGTGCGGGTGGGCGGCAAGACCCTGGTGCTGGGCGCGAGCGAGGGCGGGCTGGGGCTGGTGACCGAGCTGGAGCCCGACGCGCTGCCGGTCACGCCGAGCGAGGCGGGGGCGGGGCGGCGGTTCGCGGAGCTGGTGGCGGCGGCGTGGGGGCGGCGGCGCCCGCCGGCGCCATCGGAGAAGTCGTGACCGGCAGCAACGCGGCGGCGCTGGTGGCGGTGGCGGCGGTGCCGCTCTTGGCGATGATGCTGTCGGCGTTCGTGAAGACGTCGGTGGTGATGTCGCTCCTGCGCAACGCGCTGGGCGCCCCGCAGGCGCCGCCGGATCTGTTGGTGACCGGCCTGGCGCTGCTGTTGACGATCTTCGTGATGACCCCGGTGGCCCGCGACGTGGTCGCGGCCATCGAGCGGCCGACGGTGGCCCCGGCCCCGGCGCCGGGCGTGCCGCCGCCCGCGCCGTACCACCTCGACCTCGACACGCCGCCGCCCGACGGCTGGCTGGCCGCGGCCGAGCGCGGCGCGGTGCCGGTGCGGATGTTCCTGGCCCGCCACGCCCACGCCGACGATCGCGCGACCTTCGCGCGGGTGGCCGGCGACCTGCGGGGCGCGCCGGTGGCCGACGACGATCTGACGGTGCTGTCGCTGGCGTTCGTCTCGAGCGAGCTGGCTGAGGCGTTCGCGATCGCGTTCCTGGTGTTCCTGCCGTTCTTGCTGATCGACCTGGTGGTCGGCACGACGCTGGGGGCGCTGGGGCTGAACACGGTGCAACCGTCGACGATCGCGCTGCCGGTGAAGCTCCTGTTGTTCGTGGCGGTCGACGGCTGGCGGCTCTTGTTCGAGGGGCTCCTGCGGGGCTACGCGTGACGTCGGCGCTGGTGGCGCTGGCCCGGGACGGCCTGTTGCTGGCGCTGGCGCTGCTGGCGCCGGTGCTGGTGGCCACGGTGCTGGCCGGGGTGTTCACCGCGGTGCTGGGCGCGGTGACCCAGGTGCGCGATCCCAGCGTGGGCTTCGCGCCCCGGCTGGTGGCGGTGGTGGTGGCGCTGGTGATTACCGCGCCGGTGATCGCGGGGCGGCTCGAGGCGTTCACGGCGCGGGCGCTGGGGGCGATCGCGGTGGTCGGGCAAGGCTCGACGTGAACGCCTGGGCGCTGCTGCTGGTCGCCGCGCGGGTGGTGCCGGCGGTGGCGATCGCGATCATGGGCGCGCGGATCGGCGCCGGGCGCACGCTGGCGGTGGCGGTGAGCGCCCTGGTGACCGCGGCGGTGGCGACGCTGGGCGCGGCGCTGATCGCGCCGGCGGCGGACGCGCTGGCCGCGGGCTCGCTGAGCGTGCAGGTGACGATCCTGGCCCGCGAGGCGGCGCTCGGGTGCGCGCTGGGCGTGACGGCGGCGGTGCCGCTGGTGGCCGGCGAGCTGGTCGGGCGCTGGCTGGGGCGGGCGATCGGCGACGACGACGGCGGCGCGCCGTGGGCCACGGCGACCGGGATGCTGGCGGCGCTGGTGTTCTTCGCGCTGGGCGGCCACCGCGCGGTGATCGCGGCGGTGATGGGCTCGTACCGGGTGCTGGGGCCGGCGGCGCCCGACGTGGGGGCCGCGGTGATCGTGCGCGCCGGCGCGGCGCTGATCGGCGTGGCGCTGGCGCTGGCGCTGCCGGTGCTGGGCGCGGTGACGATCGCGGCGCTGACGCTGGGCGCGGTGGACCGCGTGGGCGCGCTGCCGGTGAGCGTGGTGCCGGCGGCGGCGTGGGGGCGCGCGGCGGCGCTGCTCGGGATGGCGGCGATGACCTACGCGATCGCCCACGGCCTGGCGGCGCTGACCCGCGCGCTGCCGGCGACGCTGGCCGCGCTCGGGACCTGACGCGCGCGGCTCAGCGCTTGGATGTGGTTCGGTCGAGCGCGAGGCGATGCGCCGGGCGTCCCGCGTCCGGGGGGAGGGGGGCTGGGCGACCAGCCCCTGGAACTCAGGCGCTGACGCCGCACGCCGCGAGCAGCTCGGCCACGGCGGGCAGCGCGTCGTCGGGGACCGCGGCGCCACCGGCGAGGCGCTCGGCTAGCGCGGGATCGGCGTGGAGCGGCACCCGCGCGGCGCGGGCGGCGTTGCGCAGCCGGTGGGCGGCGAGCCCGCGGCCCCGCTGCGTGACCCGCGGCGGGCTGCCGGGCTGCCAGCCGAGCGCGACGGCGACCGCGTCGCCGGCGATGACGACGCGGGCGTCGGCGATCAGCGCGCGGTCGTCGCGCTGCGCGTCGCGCGTGGCGCGCTTCCAGCGCGGATCGCCGCTCGACTCGCGGGCGTCGTCGCGCCACTCGCGGGTGGTCATGGCCAGGCTGGACCGCAGGCGGTGATAGCGCCAGGCGACGTCGACGAGGCTGGTGGCGACGGCGGCGACCGCGGCGGTCGCGGCGGCGGTGGCGACCAGCCCGAGCCAGGCGGCGGCCGGCGTCGGCGCCGTGGCCAGCGGGGCCAGCCGCGGCAGCCGCGCGACGGTGACGGCGATCGCGACGCCGAGCACGAGCAGCGCCCGCGCGACGGTGAGCGCGGCCTCGCCGGCGCGCTCGGCGACGGTGGTGGCCTCGGCGCCGGTGGCCGGCGCGCCGCGCACCTCGCGCCGCGGCACCCACAGCCCGCGCGCCAGCACCGCCTGGCCGAGCAGCCCGCCGAGCGCGGCGGCCACCGCGATCGGTGCGACGATCGCCAGCGTCGCCAGCGGCAAGCGGCCAGCGCCGTCGATGGCCCGGGCCACGCCGCCGTCGTCGGTGGCGTGGATGAGCTGATCGCGCGTGGCGGCGGTGAGCTCGCCGGCAATGCCCGCCACCACCGCGATGGTCGCCGCGGTCCCTGCGGTCAACGCCACCGCCGCTGCCCCCGCTGGGCTGACCAGCACGCGCCCGGCCGCGCGGGCGAGCGCGTGGCGGCGCGGACTCGGCGGGTGCGGGCGCTCCACGGCCCGGACGCTACCGCGCCCCTCCGACGCCCACGCCGCCGCCCGTTCCCGATCCCGATCCCGATCCGGATCCCGATCCGGATCCCGTTCCCGATCCCGATCCCGATCCCGATCCCGTTCCCGATCCCGATCCCGATCTCCGTCCCCGATCTCCATCCCCGGCTCCGCCGCCACCCGTCTCCGCGCCCCTCTGTCGTGCTGCTACAGTGCGCGGCCCATGTCGGCTGGATTCTGTGAGGTCGCGGTGGCGTTGCCGGTCGCCGGGGTGTTCACCTACGCGGTGCCGCCGGGGCTGGCGGCGCGGGCGACGGTGGGCGCGCGGGTGCTGGTGCCGTTCGGCGGCCGCGGCGTGGCGGGCGTGATCGTGCGGGTGGCGGTCGCGGCGCCGCCGCCGGACGTCGCGGCGCGACCGCTGACCGACGTGATCGGCGCGCCGATCGCCAGCGAGCTGGTGGGGCTGGCGATGTGGATCTCCGATTACTACGAGGCGCCGCCGGGCGAGGCGTTGCGGCTGGTGCAGCCGGTGGGGTCGGGTGAGTCGAGCACGCGGGTGGTGGCGATCACCGAGCTGGGGCGCGCGGCCTTGGCCGGCGAGGGCGGGGCGCTGCCGCCCCGGCAGGCGCGGCTGCTGGCGCGGCTGGGCCAGAGCGCGCGGCCGATGGCGCGCGCCGAGGTGTCGCGGTTCGCCGACGAGCTGGCCGCGCTGTGCGCCCGCGGGCTGGCGGTCGAGGACGACGCCCGCAGCGCGGCGCGCACCCGGCCCAGGCGCGAGAAGCTGGTGGCGCTGGCCCAGCCGATCGACGCGGCGCGGGCGGCCACCGCCCGGGCCCCGGCGCGCCGGGCGGTGATCGAGGCGCTGGTGGCGGGGCCGGCGCCGGCGGCGACCCTGGCGGCCACCTTGCCCGGCGCGGCGGCGGCGCTGCGCGAGCTGGCCAAGGCGGGGCTGGTGACCGTGACCGAGCGCGACGTCGCGCCGACGGCGGTGGCGATCGGCGACGGCTTGACCGCGGCGGTGACGCCGCCCCGGCTCAACGACGAGCAGCGCGCGGCGGTGGCGGCGATCGTCGGCGCGGTCGGGTTCGCGGCGATCCTGCTGCACGGCGTGACCGGCGCCGGCAAGACCGAGGTGTACCTGCACGCGATCGCCGAGCTGCGTGCGCGCGGCAAGGGCGCGATCGTGCTGGTGCCGGAGATCTCGCTGACCCCGCAGCTGGCGGCGCGGTTCCGCGCGCGGTTCGGCGACGAGGTGGCGATCCTGCACTCGGGGCTGTCCGAGCGCGATCGCCTGAGCGAGTGGACCCGGCTCGAGCAGGGCGACGCGCGGATCGCGGTCGGGGCGCGCTCGGCGGTGTTCGCGCCGGTGCGCGACCTCGGCATCGTCGTGGTCGACGAGGAGCACGACGGCTCGTTCAAGCAGGACGAGGGCGTGCGCTACCACGGCCGCGACGTGGCGCTGGTGCGCGCGCAGCGCGCCGGCGCGGTGTGCGTGCTGGGCTCGGCCACGCCCAGCCTCGAGTCGTACGCGGCGGCCATCGCCGGGCGCTACCAGCTGGTGACGCTGGTCGAGCGGCCGACCGGCGGCGCGCTGCCGGCGGTGCAGGTGGTCGACCTGCGGGTCTACAAGGCCGACGCCGAGGCGATGCTGTCGGCGCCGCTGGCCGCGGCGCTGGCCGAGGCCCTGGCCGCCGGCGATCAGGCGATCGTGTTCCTCAACCGGCGCGGCTTCGCGACGTTCGTGATGTGCCGCGCGTGCGGCCACGCGTTCCGCTGCGGCGCGTGCGCGGTGTCGCTGACCTACCACCAGTCGTCGGATCGCCTGCAGTGCCACTACTGCGGCCACGGCGAGCGGGTGCCGGAGCGCTGCCCGAAGTGCGGCGCCGAGGCGATCGATCGCAAGGGCCTGGGCACCGAGCGGGTGGCGGCGGCGCTGACCGAGCGGTTCCCCGGCGCGCGGGTGGCGCGGCTCGATCGCGACGTCGCCAGCGGCGCCAAGGCCGAGGCGGTGCTGGCCCGGGTGGCCCGGCGCGAGGTCGACATCCTGGTCGGCACCCAGATGGTGACCAAGGGCCACGACTTCCCCGGCGTGACGCTGGTCGGCGTGCTGTGCGCCGACCTGGCGCTGGGGCTGCCGGACTTCCGCGCCAGCGAGCGCACCTTCCAGCTGTTGACCCAGGTCGCGGGGCGGGCCGGCCGCGGCGATCGGCCGGGGCGGGTGATCATCCAGACCTACCAGCCCGAGGCCGACGCGATCGCGTGCGCGGCCCGCCACGACTACGCCGGGTTCTTCGCCCGCGAGAGCGAGGGCCGCGCCGAGCTCGACTACCCGCCGGTCGGCCGGGTGTGCGCGGTGCGCATCGACGGCACGGACCCGCACCGGGTCGCCGACGCCGCGACCCGGGTGGCGGCGCTGGCGGTGGCGGCGGCGCGCGCGGTCGACGACGTCGTGCTGGTGCGCGGCCCGACCCCGGCGCCGCTGGCCCGGCTGCGCGGCCGCTCGCGCTGGCAGGTGTGGCTGCGCAGCCGCGACCGCGCGGCGCTGCGGCGGGTGATCCGCAGCGTGCTCAACGTCGACGCGCCCGGCGCGACGGTGGCCGTCGACGTAGATCCCCTGTCGACGCTGTAGTAAACCTGTCGCTACCGCGCATGGCCACGATCCTCCTGGTCGCCAACGCCGGCGATCACGCCGAGCTAGCGGCCGCGCTGCGCGGCGACGGCGACGCGCCGTTCGACCACGAGCTGGTGTTCGAGGTCGGCGACGACGCGACCCTGGCGCGCTTCATCGAGCTGGCGCCGGCGGTCGTGGTGGTGTCGGCGGCGCTCGACGACGGCGACGCCCGCGCGCTGATCTCGGCGATGCGTGACGCGATGTTGCCGCGCAAGGTGTTCGTCGTCTTGATCGGCGACCTCGACGGCCCGATCCGCACGGCGATCGACGCGCTGGGCGTCGGCGAGCGCTTCGTGGCCCGGCCGCTGTCGGCCAAGGCGCTGCGCTACGCGGTCACGTCGGGGCTGGCCGCGGCCGGCGCGGCGCCGATCGTCGCCCCGGCCATCGTCGAGCCGGCCGTCGCCCCGGTGGCCGACGCGCCGACCGCCCCGGTCGCCCCGCCGCCGGACCTGCGCGCGCGCTGGGCCGCCTTGGCCGACGAGCTGGGCGGCGACGAGGACGACACCCACGACGACGACGACGAGGCGGCGGCCCGCGGCCCCGAGCTGCCGGCGCTGGCGGCGCCCGATCTGCCGGCCGCGCCGGCGTGGCGCCCGGGCTCGACCGAGGTGCCGCCCGCGCCGCGCGAGCCGACGCTGATCCTGTCGGAGCGCGCGGTCGAGGCCGACGTCGGCGGGCTCGGGGGCGGCGACGACCGCGCCTGGTCGCAGCCGACCCCGACCGGCACCGCCCCGCGGGCGTGGAGCTCGTCGACC
Organism: Myxococcales bacterium; assembly: GCA_016707895.1. GTDB lineage: Bacteria > Myxococcota_A > Polyangia > Haliangiales > Haliangiaceae > UBA2376. The sequence continues at coordinate 103,988 of JADJGV010000023.1, forward strand.
CCGGCGCCGATCGGCGACGACCTCGACGACGATCCGCTCGACGACGACGTCGCCGCCGGCATCGACGACGACCTGTCGGTCGACCTCGAGCGCAAGGCGCCGCCGCCGCCGAGCCCCGAGCCCCCGCCGGCCGGCGGCGACTTCGCGCGCGAGCTGCGCCGCAAGATGTCGCTGATGGCCGAGCGGCTGTTCAAGAGCGGCGACCTGCCGGCGGCGCCGGTGGCGATCGGGCCGGCCCACGATCACCACACCGAGATCGATCTGGGCGGGCTGGTCGACGACGATCACGATCTGACCGCGGCCACCTTCGTCGGCGCCGACGAGCGCGCCACCGATCCCCACGCCGGGCGCGCCGACACCGCGACCAGCAAGGGCGAGGGCGGCGAGCTGGCCCGCGGCACCGCCGACGCGCCGGCGCTGATCGCGCGGATGTTCGTCACCGACTTCACCGGCCGGGTCGTGTTCCACGCCGATCGCGCCGAGAAGGTGATCCACTTCGAGGGCGGGCGGCCGGTGTTCGCGTCGTCCAACCTGGCCCGCGATCGCATGGGCGAGCTCTTGGTGCGCGAGGGCAAGATCACCCGCGAGCAGCACGACCGCTGCCAGGATCAGGTGCGCGACACCGGGCGGCGGATGGGCGAGATCCTGGTCGACCGCGGCTACCTCAAGCGGCGCGAGCTGCTGCCGGCGGTGCGCCGCCACGTCGAGGACATCATCTACTCGCTGTTCGCGTGGGACCGCGGCGACTACCGGCTGATCGTCGGCGACGGCGCCACCGGCGAGCGCATCCGGCTGTCGCGCCACCCGGCGGCGATGGTGCTCGAGGGCGTCCGCCGCAAGCTCGACCGGGCGACCCTGGAGCGGCTGGTGGGACCGCCGACGACCCACGTCGAGATCACCGATCGCGACAAGCTGGCGGCGATCGTCGGCGCCGCCGATCTGTCCAACGAGGAGCGCGCCGCCCTGACCGGCCTCGACGGCGCCAGCGATCTGACCGCGGTGTCGCGGGCCGCGGGGCTCGGGCTGGCGGGGCTCTACCCGCTGGTGTGGAGCCTGACGCTGCTCGGGCTGGCCTCGGCCCGGCGCCGCGCCGGCGACGACGACGGCGACGCGCCGGCGCTGATCGGCGAGAGCGACCTGGCGATCGATCGTGCCCGGGTCCGGGCCCGCGCGGCGCTGGTGGCCGACGCCGACTACTTCGCGCTGCTCGGCGTGCGCCCCGACGCCACCGGCTTCGAGATCAAGCGCGCCTACGAGGCGGCCCGGCGCGACTTCGCCGCCGACGGCTTCCCCGGCGAGCTGCGCCGCGAGCTGGAGCGCGAGCTCGACGAGATCGCGGTGGTGCTCGACGAGGCCTACCGGGTGCTGCGCGACGACGCGCTGCGCGCCGCCTACCGCGCCCACCTGCGCGAACCCGACGAGGCCGCGTGAGGCTGGTGTTCATGGGCTCGCCCGACTTCGCGGTGCCGTGCCTCGAGGCGCTGGTGGCCGCCGGCCACGAGGTCGCGCTGGTCGTGACCCAGCCCGACAAGCCGGCCGGGCGGGGCGGGGCGATGACCCCGCCGGCGGTGAAGGTCGCGGCCGAGCGCCTCGGGCTGCCGGTGATCCAGCCGACCAAGCTGCGCCCGCCCGAGGTCGCCGCCGGCCTGGCCGCGACCGGCGCCGAGCTGGCGGTGGTGGTGGCCTACGGGCGGATCTTGCCGCCGGCGATCCTGACCGCGTTCCCGCGCGGCTGCGTCAACGTCCACGGCTCGCTGTTGCCGGCGTACCGCGGCGCGGCGCCGATCCAGTGGGCGGTGATCGACGGCAACGCCACCACCGGCGTGACGATCATGCAGCTCGACGAGGGGATGGACACCGGCCCGACGCTGGCGACCCGCGCGCTGGCGATCGGCCCCGACGAGACCGCCGGCGAGCTGTTCGCGCGGCTGGCGCCGCTGGGCGCGGCGCTGCTGGTCGACACGCTGGCCGGGCTCGCGGCGGGCACGGTGGCCGCGACGCCGCAGCCGGCCGCCGGCGCCAGCCACGCGCGCATGCTGACCAAGGACGACGGCCGGATCGACTTCGCGCGGCCGTGCGCGCAGGTCGCGGCCCACGTGCGCGGCGTCGACCCGTGGCCGGGCGCGGTCGCGCACCTCGGCGCCGACGCCGCCAAGCTGTTCGGCGCGCGGGCCCGCCCCGGCGCGGTCGCCGAGGCCCCGGGCACGGTGGTCGCGATCGACGACGCCGGCGCCCACGTCGCGTGCGCCGACGGCGTGGTCGTGGTGCGCGAGCTGCAACTGCCGGGACGCAAGCGGCTGACCGCGCGCGAGCTGGCCAACGGCCGCCGGCTGGCGATCGGCGATCGCCTGCGGCCGACGGCGGCGCCGTGACCGCGCGCGCCGGCAGCGCTCGCGAGGTGGCGCGGCGGGTGGTCGGGCGGGTCGGCGAGCGCGGCGCGTGGGCCACGCTGGCGCTGGGCGGCGAGCTGGCCGCGGCCGATCTCGACGAGCGCGACCGGCGGTTCGCCACCGAGCTGACCTACGGCACGCTGCGCCACCAGCTGCGCCTCGAGCGCGCGCTGGCCGCCCACGCCGATCTGCGCAAGGCGCGGCCGCCGGTGCGCGCGGCGCTGCTGGTGGCGGCCCACCAGATCCTGTTCCTGCGGGTGCCGGCCCACGCCGCCGTCGACGACGCCGTGGCGGCGGTGCGCGGGCGCTTCGGCCCCAAGCTCGCCGGCTTCGTCAACGCGGTGCTGCGCAAGCTGGCGGCCAGCGGCGAGCCGCCGCTGCCGACCGAGCCGCGCGAGCGCCTGGCGATCGAGCACGGCCTGGCCCGCTGGCTGGTCGACGAGGTCGCGGCGCAGGTGCCGCCCGACGAGCTGGCCGCGGCGGTGGCCGGGCTGACCGCGCCGGCCCCGCTGTGGATCCGGGTCAACCGCCGGCGCGCGACGCCGGCCGCGGTCGCCGCGGCGCTGGTGGGCGAGGGCGCGACCGTCACGCCGACCGCGCTCGACGATCACGCGCTGGCGGTGCGCGGGCTGGGCGATCCGGCGCGGTCGCCGTCGTTCCGGGCCGGGCAGTGGACCGTGCAGGATCTGGCGGCGCAGCTGGTCGGCCGGCTGGTCGATCCGCAGCCCGGCGAGCGCCTGCTCGACGCGTGCGCCGGCGTCGGCGGCAAGACCACCCACCTCGCCGAGCTGGCCGGCGACGTGCGCGTCGACGCGGTCGATCCCATCGCCACCAAGCTCGAGCTGGCGCGCGCCGCGGCGGCCCGGCTGGGGCTGACCGGCATCACCGCCCACGTCGGCGCGCTGGCCAGCCTGCCCGCCGAGCGCACGTACGACCGCGTGCTGGTCGACGCGCCGTGCTCGGGCGCCGGCGTGCTGCGCCGCCACCCGGAGGCCGCGACCCGGCTGACCCGCGACGACGTCCGCGGCCTGGCCGCCCTGCAGCGCGAGCTGCTCGACCTGGCGGCGGCGCGGGTCCGCCCCGGCGGCGCGCTGATCTACGCGGTGTGCACGATCACCGCCGCCGAGGGGCCCGCGCAGCTGGCGGCGTTCCTCGCCCGCCACCCCGGGTTCACGCTGGACGCGCCGCCGCTGCCGGCGGCGGTGGTCGACGGCGGCGCCGCCCGCACCTGGCCGCACCGCCACGACGCCGACGGCTTCTTCGCCGCGCGGCTGCGGCGATCGCCGTGAGCCGCGCCACCCGGCGCGATTCGCGGTAGAACGCGCCGGTGCGCCCCATCCGCATCGCGCCCTCCATCCTGTCGGCCGACTTCGCGCGCCTCGGCGACGAGGTCCGCGCCTGCGACGTCGGCGGCGCCGACTACATCCACGTCGACGTGATGGACGGGCACTTCGTGCCCAACCTGACGATCGGCCCGCTGGTGGTCGAGGCGCTGCGCAAGGTCACGACCCGGCCGCTCGACGTCCACCTGATGATCGAGCAGCCCGATCGCTGGGTCGCCGACTACGCCAAGGCCGGCGCCGATCTGATCGGCGTCCACGTCGAGGCCTGCACCCACCTGCACCGCACGCTCGGCGCGATCCGCGAGCTCGGCAAGCGCGCGGTCGCGGTGCTCAACCCGGCCACGCCGCTCGAGACCCTGCGCTGGGTGCTGGCCGACGTGGACATGGTGCTGTTGATGAGCGTGAACCCTGGCTTCGGCGGCCAGCGGTTCATCCCGGCGGTGCTCGACAAGATCACCGCGCTGCGGCGGATGCTCGACGACGCCGGCCGGGCGGCGGTCGACATCGAGGTCGACGGCGGGGTCAAGCTCGACAACGTCGCGGCGGTCGCCGCCGCCGGCGCCAACGTGCTGGTGGCCGGCTCGGCGGTGTTCGCGACGCCCGACTACGCGGCGACGATCGCGGCGCTGCGGTCGCGCGCGGTCGGCGCGGCGGCGTCGGCGTAGGCCCGCGCCCGGGCCTGCCACGCGGCCAGCACCCGGCGCTCGCCGCGGCGCGCCCGCACGAAGTCGCGGGCCCGCGGCGTCAGGTCCGGCCGCGCCAGGCGCGCGTCGTCGTCGTCGGCCGGCAGCCGGGCCAGCGCCGCCTCGCACGCCGCCGCTAGCGCCGCGGCCACCTGCGCCGGCGGCGCGCGGTCGCGCCCGAGCTGCTTCCACAGCGCCTGCGCGGCCTCGTCGTCGTCGGGCAGGCCGGCCGCGCGCCCGGCGATCTCGGCCACGTCGGCGGGGTTGTCGTCGACGGTGAAGCCGTACTGCACCGCCAGCTGGCCGTTGCTCTTGGCGCCGTAGCTGTCGGTCAGCTCGGCGCCGGCGGCGACGTCGGCCACCGCGGTCAGCGTGAACGCCGCGGCCTCCTGATCGTAGGCCCAGCGGGTGACCGGCGCCGGGGCGTGGTTGATCAGGTCGGCCAGCGGCACCAGCGCGTTGGTCGCGACGCCGTCGATCGTCACCGCGAACGCCCGCGACCCGACGCACAGCCGGGCCCAGGTGAAGGTCGCGCGGTCGACGCCGGCCATCAGCCGCGCCCGCGCCGCCGCCAGCGCGTGGTCGCGGGCCAGGTCGTGCTCGAGCAGCGCCAGCCGGTCGCCGGTCAGCGTGCCGCGCAAGAGCGCGCGCTCGTCGGCCGGCGCGTGGATCGCGAAGCCGTCGTACGCCGCCGGCAGCGACCGCAGGTACGGCGCGTAGGGCGAGGTGGCGCGGCGCGCCTCGACGCACAGCCACGCCGCGAACGTCGCGTGGCTCGACGACAGCTCGACGTTGGCGTCGCGCAGCTGGCGGCCCACCGACGACGCGCGGGCGTGCTCGCGGGTGATCAAGAGCGCGCGCGGGATGCGCGCCACCACCTCGCCCGCGGCGATCGGCCGGGTCGCCACCATGCCGCGCCCGCTCGGCACCGGGCCGACGGTGAGGCCGTCGCAGGTGGCCCCGGCGTCGCGGAGCCACGCCATCAGCGCGCCGATCGCGTCCATCGCGCGTCGCTCAGAACGTGCCGAACAGCTCGGTCAGGCGCACGTCGAGGGCGGTCGCCACCTTCCACAGCGACGACACGCTGGCGCTCGACTCGGCGCGCTCGATCTGCGACAGCAACGACACCGACAGCTTGGTCCGCCGGGACATCTGCTTGAGCGTCAGGCCGCGGGCCTTGCGCAGCTCGCGGATCGAGCGCCCGATCGTCGCGTGCAGCTCGTCCTCGCGGCGGAGGATGAGCCCCTTCTTCTTGGCGATGCGGGTGATCGCCTCGCGGAAGTCGTCGACGGTGAACGGCTTGCGGATGTAGGCCGAGACGTCGCGCTCGATCGACGAGGTCGCCGTCTCCAGGCTGGGGTAGCCGGTCAGGATGATGATCGCGATGTCGTCGTCGATCTCGCGGATCTGCGCGAGCAGGTCGATGCCCGACAGCTTGGGCATCATCAGGTCGAGCACCGCGAGGTGGAACTCGTCGCCGCGCAGCGTGGTGAGCGCCTGGGTCGGGTCGTGCTCGACCGTCACCGTGTAGCCCTCCGACGTCAGAAAATCATGCAGGTACTCGCACACGTCCGGGTCATCGTCGACCACCAGGACGTTCAGTGCGGCGATCTCCGGCCGTTGCTGACTCGTCGCGACCACGCCCGATCCATACCACGCACCGCCGGCGGCGATCCGGCGAACCGCCTCCGGAAAGGTGCGCCAAAAAGCGAGAGCCCATGACCGGTTGGGTCATGGGCTCTCTGTCGTCGGGGCGAGAGGATTTGAACCTCCGACTCCTTGGTCCCGAACCAAGTGCGCTACCAGACTGCGCTACGCCCCGAAGGCGGAAGGACAAGTACCGTTCTCGGGGCCATCTGTCAACCAGCGGATGCCGTTGATTCGACTCACCCCCGGCTCACCACCGGATCGCGGGCAGCGACAGGCTCGCGCCGACCTCGACGAACGCCCCGGCCTCGTCGAGGACGCCCACCCGGACCACCGGGACCACCCCCAGGAAGCCCCAGATCGCGACCGCGCCGCCCAGGCGCGGGTGGTGATCTCCGGCCAGGGCCACCGTCGGGCCGGCCGCGACCCCCAGCATCCACCCGCCCAGCCGGCGGGTCCCCGCGACCGCGTCCAGCCACACCCGGCCCCCGTCGGTCGACGCGTCGTGGGACGCGCCGAGCCAGGCGCCGACCGCCGCCAGCGGGCGATGTTCGCGGATGCGCAGCACCTGGATCCCGCCGCCCCAGGTCGACTCCCACCCGGCGGCGCTGGTCCGCGCCGCCCCGGCGGGGCCGATCCACAGCTGGATCCCATCGAGATCAGCCACCGGCCGCGGCGCTGGGGCGGGTTCGGCGGCGGCCGCCGCGGTCGTTGCGAGGACTGCCGACACCGCGACCGTCCAGACCAGACCCCGATCCAGGCGCCGGGATCGCCCGCGCGCCTGCGGCAAGCTGGTACAATCGCCAACGTTTTCGAGCCATGCACCGCGCGGCCCAGCCTTTGCTTTCACCAGCTTCCGGGTGCTCACCTCGTCTACGCCACGGGCTTCGCCGGCCATGAACCCTTCTCGCGCGCTCGACTCCAGCATGCTGGCGGGTGATCCGGCGGCGATGCTAGCACCGGCGCTCCGGGCCGGCTACGCCCAGCTCCGCCAGCTGCCGCTGCTGGACGGGGTGCCCAACGAGCTGCTGGTGGGCGCGCTGGCGTCGGGCGACCTGGTGCTGCGCCAGGTCGAGCGCGACGCGATCGTCGCCGACGCCGCCGACGCCAGCGGCGCCGCGCCCCCGGTCGTCGTGCTGGTCGCCGGCCAGATCGCCGCCGGGGTGTTCGACGCCGCCGAGCTGGCCGAGCGCAAGGCCGAGCAGGCGCAGTTCGAGCAGATGACCCACGACGAGCGCGAGTCGGTGTCGCTGATCAAGCCGATCCCGATGGCGCGGCTGGCCAAGAAGAACGTCGCGCTGTTCACCGACGGCGACCTGTGGAACAGCGGCGCGGTGCTGGCGGCGCGGGGCGCGCCGGTCGCGTTCTTCGCCACGGCGCCGTCGACCATCGTCACGCTGACGCAGCGGCTGGTCGCCGACGTCGCGGTGCGCTTCCCGTTCTTCGAGGCCCGGTTCCGGCGCGCGATCACGCTGTCCCGGCAGCGGCTGCACGGCATCACCGGGGTCAAGCAGGAGATCCTCGACTTCTTCGTGCGCCAGGGCATCTCGGTGTCGGGCGAGTCGGTGCGGGTGCGCCAGCTCGATCGCTGCATCGACTGCAAGCAGTGCGAGATCGCGTGCGAGGAGCGCTACGGCGCGCGGCGGCTGACGCTGGGCGGCTACCAGCTGGGCATGCTGGACTTCGTCTACACCTGCCGCACCTGCACCGATCAGCGCTGCATCGACCCCTGCGCCTACGACTCGATCAAGTTCGACCCGGTCAAGAAGGAGGTGGTGATCAACGACGCCACCTGCACCGGGTGCTCGGCGTGCGCCCAGAGCTGCCCCTACGGCGCGATCGACATGATCGACGTCGAGGACGGCAGCCCGGCGTTCAACAAGGACTTCCGGGCCCGGCTCGAGAAGGCCAAGGCGCTGGCCTTCGGGCCGGGCACCGGCCGGGTCGCGCGGGTGCGCCGCATCGCCAACAAGTGCGACCACTGCGGCGCCTACGGCGATCAGGCGTGCGTGTCGGCGTGCCCGACCGGCGCGCTGATCGAGATCTCGGCCTACGACCTGTTCCGCGAGCGCTCGCCGGCGATCGCGATCGCCGCGCGCGCCGGCTACGACGCCGAGCTCGATCCCGATCGCCGCGAGGTGCTGCCGACGCACCCGTTCACCGAGGGCGTCGACGAGCGCTCCGGCGGCAGCGCCAAGGTGCGGCGCGGCCGGTGGGGCCCGCTGCTCTTGTGGACGGTGGGCATCGTCGCGTGGCTGGTCGCGCTGGCCGAGGTGCTGCTGCGGCTGTACGCGCCGACGATGTCGTACCAGTACGCGCAGCTGCGGACCTCGGGCGAGTTCCCGACCGCCGAGCTGGCGCTGCAGCGGGTGGGCTTCCGCTCGGGCAACGAGCTGGCCATCCAGTGCGGCCTGGTCGGCACCGGCCTGATGATCATCGCCGCGATCTACCCGATGTTCCGCCGGCTGCGCGCGTTCCGGTGGATCGCGTCGAACACGATGTGGTTCGACTTCCACCTGATGGCCGGCACCGTCGGGCCGATGTTCGTCGCGCTGCACTCGGCGCTCAAGCTGTCGAGCTGGGTGTCGCTGGCGTTCTGGAGCATGGTCATCGTCGCGCTGTCGGGCTTCATCGGCCGCTACCTCTACACCCAGGTGCCGGAGCTCTCGAGCGGGCGCGAGCTCGAGCAGCTCGACCACGAGCGCGCGTTCGCCCACCACCGCAGCCGCCACCCGGTGGCGATGAGCGAGATCGACCGCGAGCTGTGGGAGCACGGCCAGCGGGCCGGCCGGGTCGCCGCCCACTACGGCCTGGTCGCCAGCCTGACCTGGCTGCTGATCGAGGACGTGCGCCGCCCGGGGCGCGCGCTGGCCCGGCGCCGCCGGCTCGGGCGGGTCGGCGTCAGCGGCAAGGCCCGGCGCGACCTGGTGCGCCGCACCGGCCGGATGCTGCTGATCCAGCGCGGCGCGGTGATCGCCCCCAAGGCCAACCTCTTGCTGAACTCGTGGAAGAAGGTCCACGTGCCCTTCACGGTGCTGCTGGCGGTGTTCTCCGCCGCGCACATCTACATCTCGTGGGATCGCGCCTGGTAGAGTCGATGAGGTCGATGTCCCGCCCGTCCGCTCTCGCCGTCGCGATGCTCGTCGTGGGCGTCGTCGTGGTCGCCCCCGGCCGCGCCCGCGCCCAGGGCGACTTCTTCAGCTCGTCGCCGGGCGCGCTGTCCGAGAGCCACGCCAGCATCGACGGCCCCGACCACTGCAACGACTGCCACAACAACGGCCGCGACGCGCTCAACGACAAGTGCCTCGGCTGCCACGACCACAGCGACCTCAAGGCCCGCATCGCGTCGGGCAAGGGCTTCCACGCGTCGAGCCAGGTCAGCGGCAAGAAGTGCTCGTCGTGCCACAACGAGCACAAGGGCCGCGGCTTCGACCTGATGGGCTGGGCCGCGATCCCCGGCGGGACCAAGGGCTTCGATCACGACGTCACCGGCTGGCGGCTCGAGGGCAAGCACACCGCGGTCGACTGCGCCGACTGCCACAAGAAGAAGAACCGCCAGGGCCTGCGCGTCTACCTGGGCACCGACCGGCTGTGCGGCTCGTGCCACAAGGACGACCAGCCCCACGGCTTCGAGCGGCGCGAGATGCTGGCCTGCGAGCGGTGCCACGGCCAGAGCATCTGGAACCCGCCCAAGAACGATCAGGACTTCGACCACAACGACAAGCGCGACGCGTCGATGCCGCTGGTCGGCTCGCACGAGGACGTCTCGTGCGAGAAGTGCCACCCCAAGTCGCTGTTCAACCTCAAGGGGAACAACCCCGACTTCTGCGGCAACTGCCACGACAGCCCGCACGACGGCATGCTGTTCGGCAAGCGCGAGTGCGAGTGGTGCCACTCGCCGGCCTACGGCGCGCTCGACAAGTTCAAGTTCGACCACGACAAGAAGACCACGTTCGCGCTGGGCCGGGCCCACGGCAAGATGAAGTGCGGGGACTGCCACACCCAGGCGCTGGGCGAGCGCAAGCCCGACAAGACCTGCGAGGCCGGCGGCTGCCACCAGGACGACAACAAGCACGGCGATCGCTTCAACGCGTTCGGCGGTGACCCGCCGAGCTGCGCGGCCTGCCACCTGTCGTCGACGAGCTGGGTCTCGGGCGCGACCAACTTCAACCACGACAAGAAGACCAAGTTCAAGCTGACCGGCCGCCACGACGAGGTCACCTGCCGGGCCTGCCACCGCGGCCGCACCGCCGCCGACTTCGAGCGCTTCGACGCCGGCGGGGTCGGCTGTCGCGGCTGCCACGAGCACAAGAACGTGCACCCCAAGGAGAAGTACACCGACAGCCAGTGTCTCGGGTGTCACCAGGGGGCGGGCAAAGTCGACCTCAAGCCGGGCACGGTCGACACGTTCCACGGGCCGAAGTCGGCGTTCCCGCTGATCAAGGGGCACAAGCCGGTCAAGTGCGCGCAGTGCCACCCCAAGGACACCTTCAAGGACACGCCGGCCGAGTGCGGCGTGCGCTGCCACGAGGACGGCCTGCACAAGGGCAAGCTCGGCGACGAGTGCAGCCGCTGCCACCTGCCCGGCGTGTGGGACGCGGTGCGGTTCGATCACGCCGACGACACCAAGTGGCCGCTCGAGGGCTTCCACGCCAAGATCGCCGACTGCTCGGACTGCCACCCGACGCGGGCCTACACCGGCACGCCCAAGACCTGCGCCGCCGACGGCTGCCACGCCAAGGACGACGTCCACAAGGGCCGCCTGGGCAAGGGCTGCGAGCGCTGCCACAAGGTCGACGGCGACAACACCTTCAACCACAACACGATGTCGGCGTTCCCGCTGACCGGCGGCCACCTGACCGTCCGGTGTTCGGACTGCCACACCTCGCAGACCTTCAAGCCGCGGCCGACCAACTGTTTCGGCTGCCACCCGGAGCCCGACGTCCACCGCGGCCAGTACGGCACGGTCTGCGAGTCGTGCCACACGACCTCGGACTGGACCGACATCAAGCCGCTGCACGACGTCGGCGGGTTCGCGCTGGTCGGCGCCCACGACAACCTGGCGTGCGCGCGCTGCCACAAGGACAGCCGCCCGATGGCCGGCACCGGCAACCTGTGCATCAACTGCCACCGCCAGGACGACGTCCACCAGAACGCGCTGACCCCGCGTTGCGGCGAGTGCCACACCCAGATGTCGTTCGCGCCGGCCCGCTTCGATCACACCACCGTCGGCTGCAACCTGACCGGCCTGCACCGCACGCTGGCGTGCAACGACTGCCACCGCGCCGGCAACTACGGCGCGGTCACCGCCGAGTGCGCGGGCTGCCACCTCGACGACACCGCCCGCGCCAACCACGGCCCGCGGCCGGTGTGCACCGGCAACGGCTGCCACACCCCGACCCTCGACTGGGGTTCGGGCAAGCTCGACTACGGGCGGGAGTCGATCTGCCGATGAAGCGCCTGGCGAGCCTGACGATCGCCGGTGTGGCGCTGGCCGCCGGGGCCGGGCGCGCCTGGGCCCAGGCCGACGAGCGCGATCGGTTCTACGTCGACAAGGACGACGACGATCGCGACAAGACGCTGTGGCAGGGCAGCCTGACCTCGTCGTCGTTCTACTACACCGAGAGCGGCGTCGACGGCACCGCCTACGGGCCGGGCGAGCCGCCCGCCAACGGCAGCCCCTACGCGCGGATGTGGACCGAGCTGCGGGCGCAGCTCGACGGCCGCCACCTCAAGGGCGGGCGCTGGGACGCCCGGATCGACGCGCGCGCGCGGGTGGTGCCCAACCCGTACCCGCAGGACGGCGCCGATCCGGCGCGGCCGCAGTCCGGCATGTTCGGCGACAACGAGTACGAGCTGCGCGAGCTGTACCTGGTGCGCGGCGGGCGGCGCAGCGACCTGTTCATCGGCCGGCAGGTCATCGCCGACCTCGGCGCGATCAAGATCGACGGGATCCGGCTCGACTACGCCAAGAACCGGCGCTGGACCTACCTCGGCTTCGCCGGGCTGTACCCGCTGCGCGGCTCGCGCTCGATCGCCACCGACTACCCGGTCGGGATCGACAAGGCCAACGCGCCGACCGGCCGGGTGTACCCAGCGGCGGGCGGTTTCGGCGGCGCGTACCGCACCCAGAACTCGTACGGCGCGCTGGGCGCGGTGGCGATCGTGCCGACCAGCCGCGACGGCGGCTACGGCGGCACCGGCACCTTCGAGCGACCGCGGCTGTACGTGACGGCCAACGGCTACTGGCGGCGCTCGCCGGCGCTCGACGTCTGGCACTACCTCATCGTCGACCTGTACGGCTCGGCCGGCACCGCCGCGACCAACGCCTCGGGTGGCCTGCAGTGGAAGCCGTCGCCGCGGCTGCGCTTCCAGCTGTGGGCCAACCACCTGTCGACCGAGGCGCTCAACGTCCAGGTGCGCGATCAGCTCGAGAACGAGGTGATCGTCAACGGCGTCGTGGTCAACAACGTCAAGGTCCAGCGCATCGGCACCACCGCCGGCCGCGCGTCGGTGTCGGCGCTCCTGGGCAAGGGCCGGCGCTTCGAGCTGACCGCCGCGCTGCAGGGGCGGCGTCGGCCCGACGTCGTGCTCGAGGCCGGCACCGCGGATCAGACCCTGCCGGCGGCGCAGTCGCTCGACCTCCACGTCCAGGCGGTCGACCGCGGGTTCTACGGCGGGCTGCGGCTCGAGGGCACCTTCATCCGCACGATCGGCCTGGGCGAGGCCAGCTACGCGCGCTCGACCGCGCAGATCGTCCGGCTGGGCGCGTCGCGCGAGCTCAAGGACGGCAAGGCCCAGGTCACCGGCGATCTGTCGTGGGTCACGACCGCCGACGACAACGCCACGATGCAGTGCCTGCCGGGCTCGGTCACGACCTGCTACGGCAGCGCCAACTCGACCGCGCTGCAGGCCAACGCCGCCGGGTACTACCGCTGGAAGCGCGACTGGTTCGTCACCGGCGCGCTGGGCGTGGGCACCCAGAAGCTGATCGTCACGAACCTGAGCGGGGGCGGCGTGCCGCAGGCGACGACGCTGATCGGCCAGGCGTTCGTGCGGATCGGCTACAAGTTCTAGCGAGGCGGCGGGGAGCCGGGCAGGAGCGGGGGCCGGAACGGGATCGGGATCCGGAACGGGATCGGGATCGGGATCCGGAACGGGATCGGGAACGGGATCGGGATCCGGAACGGGATCGGGATCGGGAACGGGATCGGGATCCGGAACGGGATCCGGCGCCTGGAGCCCGTCGCTCAGATCACGTCCGGCGGCTCGGGCGGCGGCGGCTCGGGCTCGACGATCACGTCGTTGTCGCAGCAGCCCTCCTTGTCGCAGCCGGGCTGCGGGAACTCGCAGCACGGTTCGCCGGGCTGCGGCACGTCGTCGTGCGGCGTCGAGCAGTCGACGGTGGCCGGCGCGTCGGGATCGTGCGGCATGTAGCTCGCGAGATCGGGGCGGCAGTCGACGCCGGTGACGGCGTTCGAGTAGCTGCCGGTCGACGAGTCGCTGGCGCAGCCGAGCGCGGCGAGCGAGGTGATGGCCAGGAGCGAAACCAAGGTGCGCATGGAGGTCCTCGTTGGGTACGACGGCCTCGCGGTAGAGCAACGGCGGTGCCAGCGGGCGCGCGCGTGATCGCGCGGCGATGGCCGCGTCGCGGTGGGGGCCGACGCTTCGAGCCCGGGGCTCGAGGTTGCAGCGAGCCAAGGTTCAGCGCGCCGGCGGCCACGCGAGCGAACCATCGTCGCGCGCGCGTTCGCTGCTAGCGATACGGCCCGGACGCGGCGCCTCCGGCCGCGAAGATCGCCCGCACTACCGCGGCCGCTGCGTCGACGTGCCGATCGAGCGCGGCGCGATCGAGCATCGGCGTGGCGCGCCGCCACGCCAGGCGGTGCTGGCTCATCCGCAGGTCGACGACCTCGCCCACGACGCCGAGCAGCGCGGCGCGCAGCGGCGGCGCGTCGAAGACCCGCCGGACGTGGTGGCCCGGCGCGCCGCGGATCACGAACGCGTCGTCGAACGCGCGCTCGCCGACCGCGAGGTCCCGGCCGAACCACCGCCGCAGCCGCGGCACGGCGGCGGCCTTGCGCAGCTCGAGGTCGACGCCGAGCGGGCGGGGGAACTGGACGTCGACGGTTGTGTCCAGGCCTGGACCGCGCTCCTCGATCGCGACCTCCAGCGCGGCGCCTGCGACCTCGCCGCGCAGGCACGCGCGCGGCGCCTCGAACGTGAAGCCGCGGGTGGCGGCGACGCTGCCCCACGCGCGGCGCAGGTCGAGGTCCCACGGCGCGGCCGGGAGCGTGGCCCGCCGGGCCTCGAGCATGGCGGCCAGCGCGGCGCAGGCATCGAGCGCGGCGCGCACGCGGTCCGGCGCGACCTCGCGATCGTCGATCGACCAGCACACCTTGGAGTCGGTGATCGTGCAGCCGCCGTCGACCGCGTCGGCGATCTGCTGGGTGAGGTCGTGCGGTAGCGCGAGGGAGCGCAGGAACGTGCGCGCGGCGTCGGCGTCGGCGGCCTGGAACGACAGCCAGCGGTGGCCGCCGGCGACCTCGACCTGGTGGGCCCGGTCGAGCTGCCCCGGGGCGCCGAAGACCGCGGCGAGGTGGAGCGGCGGCGTGAGCTCGACCACCACCGACGCGCACGCGCGCCGGTCCTCGCCGAGGCCGACCCGATGGTTGACGATGACGGCGCGGCGGTCGCGCCACGTCCCGCGCAGCAGGTGCGAGTTCGCGATGGGCGGCGAGACGATCTCCGGCGTCAGGTCGCGCTCGATCTGGCGGAAGCTGGCGGTGAGGTCGAACGGCGCCGCGGCGCGGCGTGGCGTGAAGTCGAGGGCCTCGGCGAGACGCGGCCACGGGTAGCTCATCGGGCGTCCGGCGCCGGCGGGGGCGGCCACGCGAGCGAACCATCGTCGCGCGCGACCTGGTAGGTCACGCGGTGCGCCTCGTCGAGCGTCGGCACGGTCCAGCGGCCGATCATGCGATCGATGGCGCGCGCCGGGACCCGCGCGGCCTCGGGGCGCGCGCGGTTGCGCCGGGTCAGCTCGGCCGGGTCGACCTCGCAGTACACGACGTGGGTGCGGAAGCGGTAGTCGCGGCACAGCTCGATCAGCTTGCCGCGCAGCGACCGCGACAGGTTCGTGGCGTTCCACGCGAACGGGCGCGCCGCGCGCAGGTGCTCGCGGGCGCGCTCGCGGGCCAGCATGATCACCCGCGCCTGATCGTCGGCGGGGTCGACGTCGAGCTCGTCGCGCAGATCGTCGAGCGACACCTGCGGCAGCGCCGGGTGCGCGGCCAGGAAGGTCGACTTGCCGCTGGCCGGCAGGCCGCTGAGGATCACCGCCTCGGCCACGGTGTCGTCGTAGGCCGGCACCGCCGGGCTGCGGGTGCCCGAGGCGTCGCCCAGGTAGATCACCCGGCTGTGATCGTCGGCGAAGCGCGCCGGGCCGGTCAGCACGCCGAGCTCGTCGCACCAGGTGCGCCACAGCGCGCACTGATCGAGGATCCGCGCCTGATCGCCGGGGGCGGCGCAGCGGCGGCCGGCGCCGTCGGCGGTGGCGACCACGGTCAGCCAGTCGTGGCGCAGGCTCAGGCTCAGCCGCAGCGCCAGCGCGGTGGCGTCGGGGCGATCGACGCCGAAGAACGGCACCTGGTGCGAGCGCACCAGCGCGCAGACGTGCTCGCGCCACGCGAACGGCCAGCCGGCGCGCCACAGCGCGACCCGCACCGCCTGCTCGCCGCGCGCGCTGTGCCCGCGCGAGGTGATCCGGCCGTCGGGCTCGTGCCGGGTGGTGGCCGGCTTGCCGACGTCGTGGAACAGCACCGCGGCGTAGGTGATCGCGCGGCCCGCGGCGTCGAGCGCGGCCCAGGCCGGATCGGCGACCAGCGCGGCCACCGCCATCCGGGTGTGCAGCCAGACGTCGCCCTCGGCGTGGAAGCCGGGATCCTGGGGCGTCGCGGCCAGCGCGGCGGCGTCGGCCACCACCGCCAGCGCGGCGGCCAGCGCGGCGTCGTCGGGGGCGGCGCCCGGGGCGGGCACGGCGATCGGCGGCGCGGCGGCGATCACGGCGGCTCCGGAGCGAACAGGTCGACGTCGGCCGCGAGCTGGTTGGGGACGATCGGCCGCGCCAGCCAGTGGCTGCCCGAGTCGAGCACGCTGGTCAGGAAGCTCGCGCGCACCCACTTGTAGCGGGCCAGCACGTGGTCGGCGTCCTCGACCTTCAGGTACAGGCCCTCGCCGTGATCGGCCGGATCGGTCTCGCGGGCCGCGACCTCGGGATCGACCTCGGCGCTGGCGGCCGCCACGGCCAGCGCGTCGCGCCAGCGCGGCGACTTGTACCGCGACGGCGCCACCAGCGCCGGCAGCGCCGCGGGATCGTCGACGACGCCGGCCCACAACACCGGCACCTGGCGCACCACCGCGGCGGCGCCGCACGCGGCCAGGTGCGCGGCCCGGCGCGCGGTCGACCAGAACCGGCCGTCGCGATCGCGCAGGTCGAACTCCAGGAAGTAGTGGGGGAGCTGGTCGTAGAACACGGTGTGCTTGGCGTACAGCCACTCGCCGTACAGCGTGGCGCCGTCGGCGCACACCCGGGCCAACGCGGCGGCGTGGCACGCGGCCCAGCGCTTGAACAGATCGAAGTGGCGCTCGCGCGGGCCGCCGGTGAGGATGTGGCCGCGGCTCTGCAGCCGCACCCGGCCGTCGTCGCCGAGGCTGACGCCGGCGTTGGCGCCGTCGAGCTTCTCCTCGACCACGACGTAGGCGCCGCGCAGGTCCGCGAGCGGCACCTGCGCGAGATCCTGGTCGCCCGGCTGCAGCCGCGAGCCCGCGAGGTGCGGCGTGCGCGGGTACTTGTGCATCGGCTCGATCATCGGTGGATCACCGCGACCAGGTGGCCGCGCACGCCGTCGACCGCGACCCGCCGGGCGCCGGCGCCGACGAACAGCGCGGTCAGGCTGGCCTTGTCGAACAGCCGCACGTGCTCGGGGTTGTCGTCGGGCACCGACGGCACGGTGACGACCACCGCGCGGCGCGCCAGCCGCAGCGCCTCGGCCGCGGCCGCCGCCGGGTCGCGGACGTGCTCGAGCACCTCGAGCAGCGTGACCACGTCGACCACGTCGCTGGCCAGCCCGGCGCGCTCGATGTCGGTCCGCACCGCGCGCAGCCGCGCCACGCCGCCCCGCGCGACCGCCGCCAGGTCGGCTACCCGGTGCGGCAAGAGGTCGAGCGCGACCACCTCGACCGCCGGCAGCTCGTCGAGCATCGGCCACAGGAACGCGCCGCGGCCGCTGCCGACGTCGCAGATCGCCGCCGGCCCCAGCCCGCGCAGCGCGCCCAGCACCGCCCGCACCCGCGGCAGCCCCGCCGTGCGCTTGAACCGGTGCAGCCGCAGGTCGGCCGCGACGCCCGCCGCCAGCGCCGCCTCGTCAGCGAGGTCGGGCCGCCCGAGCGCGCCCCGGGCGTAGCAGGCCGCCAGGGCCCGGTAGTGCGAGGCGTCGTCGACCACGACGCGAGCCTACTCGAACTTGATGGTCCGGTAGCCGAACAGCCGCACCCGGCGCGCGTACAGGTCGAGCACGAACAGCCCGATCATGCCGAGCAGCACCCACGGCCACAGGTCCTGGGTGAACGCGATCGACTCGTCGCCCGGCTTCCAGGCGTCGGCCGGGCTGACCTGATCGCCGCCGCCGGTGACGATCGCCGCCTGCTTGAGCGCGCTGGCGTCGGGGGTGGTCTTCAGGAACTCGAGCGGGTAGGGCAGCGCGACCGAGCCCAGGCTCTCGGCGACGACCTTGCCGTCGCGCGCGTGGATCGCCTTGAGCAGGAAGCTGCCGTAGCGCTCGATCGGGAAGTCGGCGACGTAGCGGCCGGCCGCGGTCTGCGACATCGGCACGCTCTGCTTGACCGCGTTGGTCGCCGGGTCGATGACCTGCAGCGTGGTGTCGAGCTTGTTGACGAACTGGTCGCCGGAGTCGATCGCGTCGACGGTGACCCTGGCGCGGCCGTCGTCGATCGTCGCCGACAGGTCGTAGCTGTCGTAGACCTTGCGCCGCATGCTGGTGCGCACCAGCTGGGCCCAGAACTTGGGGTAGCCGCCCCAGGCGATCCAGTCGGCGCTCCAGCGGTTCTTGACGTCCGAGGTCCACGCCACCGACGTGCCGGCGCCGTGGCGCCAGCGGGCCAGGATCGGCTCGCCGAGGTCCGACACCAGGATCACCTCGGCGGTCGGCTTGGGCTTGGTGGTGACGTAGCCGTGCAGCGGCGGCGCCGCCTCGATCGCGACGCCCTCGATGGCCTCGACCCGCTTGGCCACCCGCACCTTGATCGCGTCCTCGACCAGCTGCGACTTCTGGGCCTCGGTGGTCTCCTTCATGAAGATCCGCGGCAGCGCGCCGATGTCGTCGGTCATGTACAGGCGGCCGTCGCCGTTGTCGGCGATCATCGACAAGAGGTTGCGGTCGGCGCCGGTCACGCCGACGACCGACACGGTGATCCGCGCCGAGCGCATGTCCTGGACCAGCTCGACCAGGCCGTCGTAGGGCGCCTCGCCGTCGGACAAGAGGATGACGTGCTTGACCTTGGCGTTGACGCCCTCGAGGACCTCGAACGCCTCCTTGAGGCCGGGGTAGATGTTGGTGCCGCCGCCCGACTGCAGCCGCGAGATGTCGGCCGAGATGCGCATCTTGTTGGCGGCGCGCTGCGGCCGGACGTAGACCTGGGCCTCGCTGTCGAACGCGACCACCGCCAGGATGTCGTTGGGTGACAGCGCCTCGGCGGTGGCCCGGGCCGACTCCTTGGCCGCCTCGATCTTGGCGCCCTGCATCGAGCCCGAGCGGTCGAGCACGACGCACACCGCGACGTCGGGCTGCTCGCGGGTCTTCTCGGAGTCGAAGCGCACCGGCATGATCTGCTCGATCTTGGTGGCCTGGTAGCCGCCCGAGCCGAACGAGTCCTCGCCGCCGGCCATGATCAGGCCGCCGCCCAGGCTCGAGACGTACTGGTCGAGCGCGGCCATCTGGCCGGCGCCGACGAAGTGCGCCGGCACGTCGGACACCAGCACCAGGTCGTACTTCTCGAGCTCCTTGGCGGTGCCGGGCAGGCCGCGCGGGCCGCGCACCTCGACGTCGATGTTCTCGTGCTCGAGCGCGCGCTGCAGGTAGCCGGCCGCGCCCGGCTCGCGCAGCACGCCGCCCTCGACGTACAGCACGCTGGGCTTGCCCTTGACCGGCGCGGTCATGACCGCCTCGTTGTTGGCCTTCTCGGTGTCGTGGGCGTACTTGCTCAGCCGCAGCCGGTAGGTGGTGGCGCCGGCGCGCTTGGCCTCGCTCTTCCACGGGACGCGGTTGACGCCCTCCTTGAGCTCGATGGTCTGGCTCGGCTGGAGCGCGTTGGGGAACTCGTCCTGGCGCAGGTTGAGCGTGACGGTCTCGGCGTGGGTCGACCACACCTCGGCCATGATCTCGAACGGCTGCCCGACCTTGATCTCGTCGGGCAGGTGCAGCCCGACCACCCGGATCTCCTGCACCTGATCCTCGGCGAAGGTGCGCCAGCTCAGACGCACGCCCATCTCCTTGGCGCGGTAGGCCTCGCTGACCACGTCGCCGCGGGTCTGGTTGCCGTCGGTGACCACCACCATCCGCGGCAGGTGGCCGGGGGGGTACAGGCCGTAGCCGAGCTGGATCGCGGCCTGGACGTCGGTGCCGGCGCCGCCCTTGGCGGGCCCGGTGGTGTGGCGATCGATCTGCCAGTGGCCGCCCTGCTTGCCGGCGACCAGCGGCTTCTCGGCGAAGGTCACCACCTTGATCCAGCCGGCGCCCTTGGCCTGGTCGAGTTCGTCGACGTAGGCGCGGGCGGCGGTCAGCTGCTTCTCGGACACCGACTCCGACACGTCGACCAGCACGACGGTGGCGACCTTGGAGTCGCGGGTGACCCAGGTCGGCCGGGCCAGCGCGATCGCGGCGGCGCCGATCACCAGCGTGCGTACGGTCGACTGGACCAGCTGCTGCGCGACGGACAGATCGGTCAGCGACCACCGCCGCACCAGGTAGAAGAACGGCGCGATCGCGACCAGCGCGAGCCAGCGCGGCTCGAGCAGCTCGATCGGTCGCGGCCCGACGCCGGTGACCTTGATCACCGCGCGGCCGCCGATCCATGCGTCGATGCCCAGGTAGATGCCGATCGCCGCGGCGACGGCCACGGCGATGGCCAGGAGCGCCCGACGATCGAGCGCGGCGCGGAGGCGAGAGCCCGGGGACGACATCAGACCGTGATCCTTCGGTGGTACGTGATCCACTCGACGCACAGGAGCAGCACCACCGCCAGCACGACGTACAGCCACAGGTCGCGCCGGGCGCTGACCGCGAACGTCGGCGGCGCGGCGAGCGCGCGGCCGCCCAGCGTCAGGTCGGTGGCCGGCGCGATCTGCGACTCGACGGGCGAGGCCAGGTTGGTCGCGACCTCGAGCGACGCGATCGGCTCGGGGCTGGGACCGTCGGGGGTGGGCGGGTAGGCCAGGATCTGGTGGACGCCGACCGCGTGGGTCGCCAGCGTGACGACGCCGTCGACCACCGGCGCCTGGCCCTTGTGGCCGGCCGGGTCGACGACGGTCACCTCGCGCAGCCCGACCAGCCCGTCGAGCGGGATGCGCAGCCGGGTGCCGGTGGCGTAGGTCGTGACCAGATCGGAGTCGTCGCCGGCGAACCAGTCGAGGCTGTTGACCAAGAGCAGCGGGAACGCGACGCGCAGCACCAGGTCGGTGCCGCCCAGCGACCAGCCGAAGCCGATCAGCTTGCGGCCGTTGTCGCGGCGGGCCACCGCCACCGGGTCGCGCACCGACGCCGCCAGCGCGACCTCGCCCTTGGCGCGATCGATCGCGAAGACGTTGGCGCTGTCGAAGTTGGTGTCCGACAGCGTCACCCAGCGCATGACCGGGTGGGCGTCGGTGACCTCGGTGATCCGCGGCCGCGGCAAGACGCTGCGGATCGCGAACGGCGAGTTCGCGCCGTCGGGGTGGAACCACAGCACGTTGATCGGCGGCGGCGGGATGACCGCCGGCGTGTGGTCGTCGAACACCACGACGTCGAACGGCTTCTTGGTGGCCGGATCGAGCACCGCGCCGGCCGGGTCGGCGTCGTAGGCCGCGGGCGTGGCCTTGGCGATGTCGATGTTGTCGTACACCAGCATCGCGCCCTCGAGGTACAGGTTGTCCTTGGTGACGAGGAGCACGTGCTGCTTCTTGCGCGACGGCATCAGCGCCCAGGCCTCGTCGTCGAGCGGGAACGGATCGGTGCCGCCCGGGCCGTCGACCGGGCGCAGCGTCGCGCGCAGCTGGCTGGAGCTGCCCGGCAGCTCGCGCTTGATCTCGCGGCGGCGCTCGCCGGGAGCCAGCTCGATGGGCCAGGTCTCGATCGCGGTCTCGCCGTCGTACAGCACCAGCTGCCGGCGGGCCGGCTCGCTGCCGAAGTTCTGGACCTCGACGAACACCTCGAACGCGGCCTTGTTGGCGATGTAGCGGCGGACGTTGAACGCCGCGATGCCGACGTTCTCGGCGCGCGAGCCGACGCCCAGGTAGCGGACGTCGATCCCGGACAGGTCGACCGCGGCCAGCTCGGTGGCGGCGAAGCTGCGCGCCCGGGCGGTGGCCTCGGGGTCGTCGTCGGGCGCGCCCGGCTGCTCGGCCGGCGGCGCGTCGGCGGCGGGCGGATCCCAGCTCACCTGGCCGCGCTCGAGCTCCGAGTAGGCGCCGTCGGACACCACGACGATCATCGGGTTCTGCCGGCCGCGCAGCGCGTCGGCGGCGGCCGACAGCGCGCGGGGGAGGTCGGCGCCGGTGTCGGCCGGCTGGACGTCGGCGATCACCTTGCGCAGGACCGGCTTGTCGCTGGCGAACCGCGACAGCGGCGTGGCCTGGGCGTCGACCCGCATCACCATCGCCTGATCGCCGCCGCCCAGCGCGTCGATCAGCGCGGTCGCGCGCTCCTGGGCCCGGGCGAACCGGGTCAGCTTGGGCCGGTCGGGATCGCCGTCGGTGGCGCGCATCGACGCCGAGGTGTCGAGCAGGATGACGACGTTGCGGGCGCGGCGATCGGTGACGCCCAGGGTCGGGGCCTGGATCGCCGCGACCACCAGGCCGACGATGGCCAGCGTCAAGAGCAGCGACAGCCAGCGCCGCAGCTGCCGCCACAGCGCGTTGGCGTCGCGCTGCTCGAGCACCCGCTTCCACAGGCTGGAGAACGGCACCTCGAACCGGCGCCGCCGCATCTTGAGCAGGTAGGCGATGACGATCAGCCCGGCCGCGACCAGCGCGGTCAGGCCGACGGTGCGCGCCGCCAGCGGGGTCAGCCAGGTCACCGGAGGAAGCCCCCCGAGCGGAAGATCCGCAGCACCAGCTCGTCGAACGGCACGCCGGTGTGGGTGCGGAAGAACGGCACCGCGCGCTGGGTGCAGAAGTCCTCGAGCTCCTTGCAGTACTTCTCGTGCTCGCGGGTGTAGGCCTCGAGCAGCGCCTTGCTGACGGTGACCTCGCGCAGCTCGCCGGTCTCGCAGTCGACCAGCGCCAGATCGCCGTGCAGGTTGGGCGCGGCCTCGCGCTGGTCGTAGACCTGCAACACGAACGGCTCGAACTTGTTGTAGCGCAGCGTGTTGATGCCCTCCTCGAAGCCGCGCGGATCGTAGAAGTCGCTGATCAGCACCGCGAGGCCGCGGCGCTTGTGCTGGCTGACGAACGCCTTCATCGCCTCGGCGACGTCGGTCTGGCCGCCGATGTCGACGGTGCGCAGGAAGTCGAAGACCCGGAAGATGCGGTTCTTGCCGCGCGACGGCGGCATCCGGCCCAGCGGCTTGGCGGCGAACGGCACGATCGCGACCCGGTCGAGGTTGGCCAGGCCGACGTAGGTCAGCGCCGCGCCGACCTTCATCGCGTAGTGCATCTTGGGCGGGTTGCCGATCGCCATCGAGTCCGAGCAGTCGATGAGGATGTAGATGTGGAGGTCCTCCTCCTCCTCGAACAGCCGCAAGAGCAGGCGATCGAGCCGGCCGTACAGGTTCCAGTCGATGTAGCGGAAGTCGTCGCCGCGGGCGTAGGTGCGGTGGTCGGCGAACTCGATGCCCGAGCCGACCTTGCGGGTGCGGCGCTCGGCGCGCAGGTTCCCGGCGAAGACCTTGCGCGACACCATGTGCAGGTGCTCGAGCGTGCGCAGGAAGCGCTCGTCGAACAGCCCCGATCGGTCGGCGGCGCGGGCGGCCCCGGCGGTGGCGGGCGCCGGCTGCTTCTTGGCGAGGAGCGCCATCCGCTCAGGCCGTCTCGCGGGTCGACGCCAGGATCTCGGCGATGATGGCGTCGGCGCGGACGCCCTCGGCCTCGCCCTCGAAGTTGAGGATCAGCCGGTGGCGCAAGGCCGGCGGCGCGACCGTGCGGATGTCGTCGATCGACACCGCGTAGCGGCCCTCGAGCAGCGCCCGGATCTTGGAGGCCAGGATGATCGCCTGCAGGCCGCGCGGCGACGCGCCGTAGCGCAGGTACTTCTTGCTCTTGGCGGTGGCCTCCTTGGTCTCGGGGTGGGTCGCCTGCAGCACCCGCACCGCGTAGTCCTGGATCGAGCGGGCCAGCGGCACCTTGCGCACCAGCTCGCGCAGCTCGACCACCCGGGCCTTGTCGATCACCGGCTGCGGCTCGGGCGCGTGATCGCTGGTGGTGCGATCGAGGATGGTGTGCAGCGCGGCGTGGTCGGGGAAGTCCACCACCAGCTTGAAGAAGAAGCGGTCGAGCTGCGCCTCGGGCAGGGGATAGGTGCCCTCCATCTCCAGCGGGTTCTGGGTGGCCAGCACGAAGAACGGCTTCTCGAGCTTGTGGGTGGTCTTGGCCACCGTCACCGAGCCCTCGCTCATCGCCTCGAGCAAGGCCGACTGGGTCTTGGGCGTGGCGCGGTTGATCTCGTCGGCCAGGACGATGTTCGCGAAGATCGGGCCGCGCTGGAACTCGAAGCGCTTGCCGGCGTGATCCTCGACGATGACGTTGGTGCCGACGATGTCGGCCGGCATCAGGTCGGGCGTGAACTGGATGCGCGAGAAGCTGGCGTGGATGGTCTCGGCCATCGTCCGCACCAGCATGGTCTTGCCCAGGCCGGGGACGCCCTCGAGCAGCGCGTGGCCGCCGCCCAGCAGGCACATCAGGACGCCCTCGATGATGCCGTCCTGGCCGACGATCATCTTGGCGATCTCGTCCTTGACCCGCCGCAGATCGGCGGTGAACGAGGCGACGGAGGCTTCGACGTCACGGGAGAGCGCGGCGGCTTGGGTCATGGGCGTGGGGTGCTTCTCGTCGGTGAGGGGGGCGGGTGCAGGAACGGGAACGGTGACGGGATCGGGAACGGGATCGGGAACGGGAACGGGATCGGGAACGGGATCGGGATCGGGAACGGGAACGGGAACGGGAACGGGAACGGGAACGCGAACGGGAACGGCGCCCGCTTCGTCGTCGATCCTCAGTTCATCGCGTGCGGCTTGATCTTCGTGAAGTACTTCTTCACGTAGTACTTGTAGCTGGCAGGCACCTTCTCGGTGCGCATCACGTCCTCGACGATCTTCTTGTAGTCGGCGTAGACCTGCCGGTAGCTGGTCGAGGCGTAGCCCTTCTGGGCGGCGGACAGGATGGTCTCCCGGCGCGACGGGCCCTTCTTGCCCTGGGCGCCCGAGACGCTCTCGTCGGTGGTGTTGCCCGACGTGCCGGTCGCGTCGCCGACCAGGTTGTCGTCGTGGCCGTCGCCGTAGGTGTCGGAGGGGCCGGTCGGCGGTTGGTTGCCGTTGCCGCCGTTCTGGTTGCCCTGGCCCTGGCCCTGCTGACCCTGACCTTGCCCCTGGCCCTGACCCTGGCCCTGGCCCTGGCCTTGCCCCTGACCCTGACCCTGACCCTGACCGGGGCGCTGGCCGGCGGCGCGGCGGGCGAAGTCCTGGTTCTGCCCCTGGCGGTTCTTGCCGAACGGGCTCTGGCCGCCCTGCTTGCCGCGCTGCTTGGCGCGGCGCATCGCCTCGCGCAGATCGTCCATCTGCGACGCGACCTTCTTCTGGGCGGCCTGCTTGCGCTGGTCCTGGGACACCTTGCCGGTCTCGTTGGCGACGTCGCGCATGCTCCGTGACGCCTGCTTCTGGTTGTCCTTGTTCTGCTGGTCCTGCGACTTCTGCTGGTCGTTGGGATCCTTCTTGCGCTGCAGGTCCTGGGCGGTCTTGTCCATGTCCTTGTGCAGGCGCTTGAGCGCCTCGCGCTGCGCCGACTGGTCCTGCTGGTCCTGGTCCTTCTGCAGCTGCTTGAGCTCGTCCTTCTTCTTGTTGAGGCGCCGCTCGGCGTCCTCCTTCTCCTGCGGCGTCTTGGCCTGGTCGCGCTCCTTCTCGAGCTTGCGGACCTGCTCCTCCATCTCGTCCTGCTTGGTCTGGTCCTGCTGGTCCTGCTTGGCCTGCTTCTGCTCGAACTGCTGGGCGGCCTTCTCGAGGGCCTTGGCCAGCTCCTGGGTCTGCTGCTGATTCAGCTCGCCCTGGTCGAGCTTGTCGGCGAGCTTCTCCATCTCGGCCTTGGCCTTCTCGAGGTCGCCCTTCTTCAGCGCCTCGGCCAGCTCCTTGGTCTGCTCGTTCTTGGCCAGCTCGTCGCCGGTCTCGGCCAGCGCCTTGTCGATCTGGTCGGGGTTCTTCTCGCTGTGCTGCTCGAGCTCGGCCTGGGCCTGCTGCATCGCCTCGAGCAGCTGCTCCTTGGTCAGCTCGCCGCGCTCGGCCTGGTCGAGCAGTTGCTCGATCTTGGCAGCGTAGTCGTCGAGTTCCTTGACGTCGTCCTTCTTGGCGGTGGCGCGCAGGTCGGCGACCAGATCGCGCATGTAGGCGTCGTCGTCGGGATCCATCGCGACGGTGTTGGACTTGAAGTTGCGCGGGTCGTCGTCGGCGATGACCTCGAACGGCACCGCGCCGAGGCGCTTGCCCCGGGCCCACACCACCAGCTGGGTCTTGCCGAGCTTGGCGCCGGTCGGCACGGTGATGAGCACGCCGCCGCCGGTCCAGGCCGTGATGGGCGCGGCCACCGCGCCGGCGTCGTCGCCGACGTAGACCAGCGCCTGCGCCGGGCTGCACGCGACCTCGGGCTTGGCCTTCGGGCCGCACATCCGCTCGCCGGTGATCGTGACCTCGGCGCCGCGGCGGGCGGCGTCGGGGGTGGCGCCGATCAGCGCCGGATCGCGGGGCGGCATCTTGACGCCGAGCACCGCGGCCACCGCGGCGATCGCCATGAACGCCAGCGCGCGGTTGAGATCGGCCGGCTTGTGGAACGGCGTGGCCTTGGCGACGCTGGCCCGCGGGGCCACCGCGGCGGCGTCGCGCATCGCGGCGTGCATCAGCGCGGTGGTGTCGGCGTCGGTGTCGGCGTCGGGCGTGCGCAGCGTGCGCTCGAAGGCGATCGCCGTCGACAGGCGATCGGCCAGGCCCGACGCGCGGTCGATGCGGCGCGCGACGTGTTCGTCGTCGTGCTTGCCGAGCGCGCCCAGCAGCGCGCCGGCGGCGACGACGCCGGCCGACGCGGCCAGGAGCCCGATGCCCGTGGGCTCGCCGATGACCTCGGTGCGGACCAGGAACACCGCGGTCAGCGCGCTGGCCGAGGCCAGGATCGCGCCGGTCGCGGCGCCCTCGATCGCGCCCTGGAGGCGCAACCGGGTGCGGGCCGCGCCGATCAGGCCGCGGACCACGGCGAGATCGATGCGAGGGGAGGGCGGCGGTGCCGCGTCGTCAGCCATGGCGTACGACTCCTGGGCGGGGCAGCGGCCGCCCCTTGTTCGACCGTTCAGACCGCGCCGACATTCCGCAAGGCTCTGACACCGTCAACGCGGAGCATAGCACCTTCATTCGACGCACCGACGCGCCCCGAGGTCTACGGACAGCCATGTCGGGTAGGACACCCGCCTCCCTCGCCAGTTTCGCGATTCGCGTGCGCGCCCCGCCTCGCCGCGCTACGCTCGCGGTGCCGCGGGCGCCGACGCCCGCGCGTCGTCGCGCCGCGCCGCGATCACAGCTGGAAGACCGCCAGCGAGAACTTGTTGCTGGTGGTGTCGATGACCTGGACGGTCTCGCGGGCGGTCTGGGTCGGCAGCACGGTCTTGAGCGTCGGCG
Organism: Myxococcales bacterium; assembly: GCA_016707895.1. Taxonomy (GTDB): domain Bacteria; phylum Myxococcota_A; class Polyangia; order Haliangiales; family Haliangiaceae; genus UBA2376. Next base: position 131,186 of record JADJGV010000023.1, read on the forward strand.
GGCGGCCGGCCTCGGTCACGACGTAGTAGGTGCGGCCCTCGGGCGCGATCGCGCGGTCGTTGAGGTAGCGCAGGAAGGCGACGTTGTCGGTCTCCTTCACCGCGGTCTTCATCTCGGGGATCGGCCCCCAGATCTCGTCGCCGCTCCAGAAGTTCTCGCCGCGCCAGTACAGCTGCCAGGCGATCAGGCGATCGGCGTCGACGATGCGGTACGCGCACGCCACCCGGCCCGGGCGCGGGCGCGGCGCGCAGGCGATCCGCCGCTCGCGCTTGTGGCGCTCGACCGCGGCGGCGATCGGCCCGAGCTGTCCGGCGGCGAAGTCGACGCGGATGGTGTGCTCGCCGACGACGGTGCCGGTGCCGCGGGCGACGAACTCGGCGTCGGCGGCCTGGCCCGCGGGCAGCCCCTGGATCTGGATGCGGACGGTCATCGGCTGGCCGTCGAGGAAGTTCTCGGGCACGACGGTGTCGAACTGCCACGACGTGCGGCCGGCCTTGATCACCGGCGCCCAGTCATCGACGAACTGCCGGGCGTTGGCGTAGACCAGCTGCTGGCCGTAGATGTGGCGCTCGCGGTAGTAGCGGGCCACCGCGTCGCGCATGCCCCAGTGCTGGCCGGCGATCGGCATGTACACGTGCATCGCCCACAGCGCGGTGCCGAGCGCGGTGGCGCCGATCGCCACCACCGCGGTGCGCTTCCAGCGCGTGCCGAGCAACAGCACCGCCGCGGCGCCGGCCAGGCCGATCACCAGGAACGCGTCCGAGGTGTCGATGCCGTAGGGCGGGTTCGACGGCCACGGGCGGTCGTAGCGGTAGATGTACATCTCGATCCACTGCTTCTCCTCGTGCATCATGTCGCGCGCGAGCAAGAGCACGACCGCGGCGCCGAACGCCCCGATGACCCAGCTCGGCTTGACCCGCCCGGCGAGCACGTCGTCGAGCCACAGCGCGACCAGGATCGCCATCGCCGGCACCGCCGGGAAGATGTAGTGGTGGAACTTGGTCTGCGACAGCGAGAACAACGTCGCCGCGGCGATGGCCCACACGGCGATCATGAACCGCACGCGCGCCACGCGCAGGTTGGCGGCGGGGACGAACGCCGCGCCCGCCAGCGCCATCGGCACCAGCGCCGCCCACACCATCATGCCGTAGCCGGCCTGGCCGAAGCAGTAGTCGAAGGTGCCGCGGTCGCCGTGGACGCCGGCGGCGGCGCGGTTGAGGTTGTGGGTGAAGACCCACTCGCTGATGAACAGCGGGCCCTCGCGCAGCCACATCGCGACGTGCCACGGCAAGACGATGATCAAGAGCAGCACGACGCCGCGCTTGATCTCGAAGCCACCCTCGAGCAGCCGGGCCCAGCGGTTCTGGAAGATCACGAACAGCGCGCAGCACACGCCGGCGATGCCGAGGCCGGGGATGCCCTTGCCCAGCACGCTGACGCCGATGAACGCCCAGAAGAAGATGAGGTAGATCTGGCCGTCCTTGGCCAGCGGCGCGACGTCGGCGAAGCGCTGGGCCCGGCGGTGGGCCAGCGCCCAGCCGCCGCGCTCGCCGGAGATGGCCTGCACCCCGAGGATCAGGCCGGCCAGCGGGTACGACAGGAAGCCGGGGCCGCCGAGCCGCCACGCCTCGGCCCACGCGTCGGGCCGCCCCATGATCAGCAGCACCACCCAGATGTGGACCGCGCGGTAGAGCCGGTACGCGGACGGCGCGAAGACGTAGATCGCGCCGAGCACCATCGGCAGCGCGATCACGAAGCCGGGCTGGCGGATCGGCGGGACCCGGAAGCCGGTGACCGGGAAGCGGGCGATCTGGAAGTACCAGAAGTAGTAGGCCGCCTGGACCAGGATGAAGCCGCCGACCAGGACGAACGCGACGGCGCGCGCGTCCCAGGTGATGGCGCGGTTGGGGCCGAGGCGGAGCAGCCGCCCCAGCGGGCGGATCGCGCCGTCGCCGTCCTCGCTGGCCAGGAGGAACATCGAGAACGCGCCGAGCAAGAGCGCCACCAGCGTCATGTCGGTGATGCCCTGCCGGGCGATCATGAAGAAGAACGGGCATGTCCCGATCGTGAGCAAGGACAGCCACGCGGCCCGGCGGTTGACCAGCCGCGCCAGCATGAACCACATCAGCGTCAGGCCCATGACCGCGAGCAGGACGAACGGCAGGCGGATCGCGAGCAGCACGCTCGGGCCCGAGGTCATCTCGCCGGAGTAACCGCCGTCCTCGCCGTGGCCCAGCGCGCGCATCGACGACGCCATCAGCCAGAACGTCAGCACCGGCTTGGAGCGGAAGCCCTCGTTCTGCCAGTCGGTGTGGACCCAGTCGTGATCGTTCAGCATGCGCCGCGCGACCTCGCCGTAGTGGGTCTCCCACGGGTCGACCAGGCTGTAGCGCCAGACGCCGGGCAGGAGCAGCGCGGTCGCGACCAGCACCACGAGCGCCAGCTCGAGGCCCATCGGCAGCCGGCGGGCCCGCACGGGGGACAAGGTCTCGGGCGAGGCGACGGGCGCGTCCATGCGGGCCGGACCTTATCACCGGTCGCGGCGCCCGACCGGCCATCGGCCTGTGATCGACGCTACGCTCGGCGCGTGGATCTGCGCGCGCGGCTGGCCTCGGTGTTCGCGGACGCGATCGCGGCGTGCGATCCGGCGGCGGCGGTGCGTTCGGCGCTGGCGGGGCGCTCGCTGGCTGGCCCGGTGACCGCGATCGCGATCGGCAAGGCGGCGCCGGCGATGGCGGCCGGCGCGGCGGCGGCGCTGGGGCCGGCGCTGGTCGACGCGCTGGTGATCCACCCCGACGGCGCGGCGGTGCCGGCGGCGCTGGCGCGGTTCGACGTGCGGGCGGCGGCGCACCCGGTCCCCGACGCGCGCAGCGAGGCGGCGGGGCGCGCGGCGCTGGCGATCGCGGCCGGGGTCGCGGCCGACGCGACGCTGCTCGTGCTGATCTCGGGCGGCGCGTCGGCGCTGGCGGCGGTGCCGACCCCGGGGCTGACCTTGGCGGCCAAGGTGGCGGCGGTGCAGGCGGTGGCCCGCGGCGGCGCGCCGATCGCCGCGCTCAACGCGGCCCGCGCGGCGCGGTCGGCGATCAAGGGCGGGCGCTTGGCGGCGGCGTGCCCGGGCCGGGTGCTGACGCTGGTGGTTTCGGACGTGCCGGGCGACGACGTGGCGGTGGTGGGCTCGGGGCCGACGGTGCCGGCGCGGCCGGGCGACGAGGTGGTGCTGGTGAGCGGGCTGGCGAGCTTGCGGCGGGCGGCGGCGCGGGCGGCGGGGCCGACGGCGGCGCTCGACGATCGCGACCTGTGCGGCGACGTGGCCGAGGTCGCGGCGGCGCTGCGCGACGCGGCGGCGCGGCTGGCGCCCGGCGGCACGTGGATCGGCGGGGGCGAGTGGACCGTGCGGCTGGCCGGGCGGGTCGGCCGCGGCGGGCGGGCCAGCGAGCTGGCGCTGCGCTGCGCGCGCTGGCTGGCCGGGGGCGACGCGGTGGTGCTGGTGGGCGCGTCGGACGGCGTCGACGGCACCGGCCCCGACGCGGGCGCGATCGTCGACGGCAGCTCGTGGGCCCGGGCCGAGGCGCGCGGGCTCGACCCGGCGGCGGCGCTGGCGGCGCACGACTCGGGCGCGGTGCTGGCGGCGATCGGCGACGCGATCACCACCGGGCCGACCGGGATCAACCACGCCGACCTGGTCGTGATCGCGCGGCCGGCGGCCGTGGTACGTGAGGGGCCTTGACCACCTGGACCACCGCGGCGGTGCTCGACTGGACGACCAAGCGTTTCACCGACGCCGGCGTCGTCGGCGCGCGCCTCGAGGCCCAGGTGCTGCTGGCCCACGCGCTCGGCTGCACCCGCATGCAGCTCTACACCGGCTTCGATCGCCCGCTCGGCGAGGAGGAGCTGGCGTCGGCGCGCGGGCTGATCAAGCGCCGGCTGGGCGGCGAGCCGCTGGCCTACCTGGTGGGCGAGCAAGAGTTCTGGTCGCGGACGTTCGAGGTGTCGCCCGACGTGCTGATCCCGCGCTCGGACACCGAGACCGTGGTGCAGGCGGTGCTCGATCGGCTGGGCGCCGACAAGGCGCGGCCGCGGCGCGGCCTGGACCTGTGCACCGGCTCGGGGATCCTGGCGATCACGCTGGCCCGCGAGCTGCCCGGCCTGACGATGGTCGCGACCGACGTGTCGACGGCGGCGGCGGCGGTGGCGACGCGCAACGTCGCGCGCCACCAGGTCGGCGAGCGGGTCGAGGTGCGGGTCGGCGACCTGTGGGCGCCAGTCGGCGACGAGGCGTTCGACCTGATCGTGTCGAACCCCCCGTACATCCGCCAGGCCGAGCTGGCCGGCCTCGATCGCGAGGTGCAGCGCGAGCCGCGGCTGGCGCTCGACGGCGGCGCCGACGGCCTGGGCTTCTACCGGCGGATCGTCGCCGGGCTGGCCGCGCGGCTGGCGCCCGGCGGCTGGATCGCCGTCGAGCACGGCCACGATCAAGGGCCGGACGTGGCGGTGCTGCTCGACGCGTCGGGCGTGACCGCGCCGGCGACGACGATCGCCGACCTGGCGCGGCGGCCGCGGGTCACGCTGGCCGCGCGCGCCGCCGGCGGATGAGCAGCGCCGCCGCGGCCAGCGCGGCGACCGCCAGATCGCGCGGCTCGCCGCCGCTGCGGCAGGCGCAGCCGCGGACCGACAGCGGCAAGCGGCGGCGGACCGACGCGGCCAGCTCGCAGCCGCGGGCGACGCCGGCCGCGCACGCGCGGTCGTACGCGGCCACGGCCTGGTCGCCGCGGGCGGCGTCGGCGTGGGCGGCGCCGGCGGCCAGGCAGCCGTTGGGATCGCGGCCGACGCAGGCGCGATCGAACCACCGCGCGCTGGCGGCGCGATCGCGGGCGGTGCCGACGCCGTCGGCGGCGAACCGGCCGAGCAGGTACGCGGCGTAGGGGTTGGTGGCGGCCTGGGCAAGGGCGAGGTCGTGGGCGCGCTGGGCCAGCCGCGCCCGCGCCGGCGGGTCGGTGGTGGTCAGGCGGGCGGCGGTGGCGCAGCCGAGCGGGTCGCCGTCGTCGCAGGCGCGGGCGGCGTGGGCGCGCGCGGCGGCGGGATCGCCGGCCTCGATCGCCAGCGCCAGCCGGGCGCAGCCGGCGGACGCCGCGTCGTCGCACGCGGCCTGGTAGTGGGCGCGGGCGGCGGCCGGATCGGGCGGCGCCCCGACGCCCAGCTCCTCGAGCTCGCCGAGGTTGGCGCAGCCCCACGGATCGCCGGCGTCGCACGCCTGCTGGTACAGCGCCCGGGCCCGCGGCACGTCCCAGTCGACGCCGTGCCCGGTGTAGGCCGCGAAGCCGAGGCTCGTGCACGCGCTGGCCAGGCCGTCGTCGCAGGCGCGCGCGAACAGCCGCGCGGCGTCGGCCGCGCGATCGTCGTCCACCAGCAGCGTCCCGAGCCGGAGGCACGCGGTCGGCACGTCGGCGTCGCACAGCTCGGCGTACAGCCCGCGCGCCGCGCCGGTGTCGGCGACGACGCCGGCGCCGCTGGCCAGATCGTCGGCGGCGAACAGGCACGCCTCGCGGGCGCCGCGGCGACACGCGTCGAGCGCGAGCGCGTGGCCGCGGTTGGGCTGGGCCGTGACCAGGTAGCCGCCGAAGCCGTACAGCCCGGCCAGCGTGGTGCAGGCGGCGTCGACCGGCGGCGTCGCCGCGCAGCCCTCGGCCAGCGTCGCGATCGTGGCCTGGCGGGCGGCGTCGTCGGCCTGGGCGGCGCGGGCCCGGTCGTCGAGGGCCTCGCACGCGCGGGCGTCGCCGAGGCGGCAGGCCCGGGCCGCCGCGCCGAGCCCGGCCCGGCGATCGTCGGTGAGCTCGGCCAGGGCGGCGCAGGCCGCGCCGTCGGGGACGGCGGCGGCGCACCCGCGCTGGTAGGCGGCCAGCGCGCCGGCGCGATCGGCGGTGACGCCGTCGCCGTCGCGCAGCGCGTCGCCCCACGCGGTGCAGGTCTCGCCGCGCCCGAGCGCGCAGCCGATGTCGAACAGGTTGGTCGCGCGCGCGACGTCGGCCTCGCCGCCGACGCCGTCGAGCCGGGCCAGCGCCGCGTCCTCGCACGCCGCCGCGCTCTTGCGGACGCAGCCCAGCTCGAACAGCGCCAGCGCCCGCGCCGGATCGGCCGGCACCAGCTCGCCGCCCTGGTGGGCCAGCGCGGCCTGGTAGCAGTCGCTGCCCGAGCCGGTCTCGCAGGCGCGCTCCCAGATCCGCACCGCGAGCGGGCCGTCGGCGGGGACGCCGGCGCCGTGGGCGATGCGCGCGGCCGCCGCCGAGCACGCGGTGGCGTTGCCGGCCTGGCAGGCGGTGACGTACGCGCCGGTGGCCCGCGCCTCGTCCTTGGCGCCGCCCTTGCCGGTGGCGTACAGGAACGCCGCCAGGTCGCAGGCCGCGGTCGACAGCTGGCACGCCCGCTCGGCCAGCCCGGTCAGCCGGGCCGGATCGGCGTCGTCGCGCGCGGCCAGGATCGCGCCGGCGGCGTGGCAGCCGTCGGCGCTGTCGTAGCGCTGGCAGCTGCGATCGAAGTAGTCGAGGGCGCGCGGGCGCTCGCCGGCGCCGAGCGCGCCGTCGCGGTACAGCTCGCCGAGCGCGAAGCACGCCGCGCCGCTGGCGCCGTCGCAGCCGGTGGCGAACGCGCGGGCCGCGGCGGCGGCGTCGGCCGCGACGCCGTTGCCGTCGCGGTAGGCCAGCCCGAGGTAGTAGCAGGACGGTCCGGAACCCGGACACTCGGTCGACAGCCGGGCCAGGGCCTGGGCGTACAGCGTCGCCGCCTGGCGATCGTCCTCGGGGACGCCCAGCGCGACCGCGTACTTCTCGGCCAGCACGTAGCAGCCGCGGCCGCTGCCGAGCGCGCAGGCACGGGTCAGCGGGGCGATGGCCTTGGCCGGCTGGGGATCGCCGGTCAGGCCCAGCGCCCACACGCTGGCCGCGCCCAGGCAGCCGTCGGCGTCGCCGAGCTCGCAGCCGCGCTGGTAGCGCTCGGCGGCGGCGGCCGGATCGCGGGCGCCGGCGCGGCCGCGCTCGAGCACGAAGCCGAGCAGCGTGCACGACGGCGCGTGGCGGGCGCCGCAGGTGGCGGTGAGGATGCCGACCGCCTTCGCCGCCTCGGCGGCGGTGCCGCGATCGAGGCGGGCGCTGGCGTCGTAGTAGCGCGCCGACGGGCTGGCCTTGGGCGTGGCCTGCCGCGCGACGCACGCGCCGAGGTTCGGGCTCCAGGCCTGATCGGCGGGGCAGTCGCGGTCGATCGCGCGGGCCGGCGCGGCGCCGAGCGCGAGCAGGAAGGTCAGCGCGGCCGCGGTCCACGCCCACGCGCGGCCGGTCACCGCGTCCTCCGCGGCGCGTCGGCCGCGCAGCGCACGCCCAGCTCGGGGTCGACGCGATCCGGCGGCACCGCCGTGCGCGCCGCCACCGTCGCGTACCACGGGTCGATCGGGCCGACCCCGTACGACGCGCCGCGGGCGATCCGCGCCGCCGGCGTGCCGTCGCTGGTCCACTCCATCAGGTTGCCGAGCAGATCGCACACGCCGTCGGTGGTGCAGTCGCCGGGGTGGCTGCCCACCGCCGCCGGGCCGTCGACCCCGGGGCGCCGCAGCACCGCGTCGGCGATCGCCAGCGGGCTGCGCCGCGCGGCGTACTCCCACTCGGCCTCGGTCGGCAGGCGCTTGCCGAGCGCGGCGCACGCGCGCTGGGCGTCGGCCCAGGTCACCGCGCGCGCCGGCAGGTCGGGCTGATCGTTCGGCCCCGGGGCTCGTCCCAGCGCGCTGGCCAGCTCGATCGCGGTCATCTCGTGGCGATCGAGCAAGAACGGCGCGACCTCGGTGGCCTGGGCCGCCAGCGCCGACGGGTAGCGCTTCACGACGTCGGGCGGGGAGCCCATCGTGAACGCGCCGCCGGGCAGCGCCGCCATGTCGAGCGGCGGGCCGGCGTCGATCAGCAGCACCGGGGCGGCGTCGACCGCGGGCGCGGCGTCGATCGGCGCGGCGGCGCCGCGGTGCTGGCCGCCACGACCGGTCACGGCGATCACCGACACCACCGCCGCGGCGACGCCGCCGGCCGCCACCAGCAGGCCGCGCCGCGACGGCGCGCGGGTCGACGGGTGCTCCGCCGCGCTGCGATCCTGCGACCGGAGGTCCTGCTGGCGCTCGCGCCGGCGCTCGGGGCCGGGCGTGCCCGTCGCGGTCGCGGCCGCGGTCGGCGCCGACGCCATCTCGCCGCCGCCGCGATCGCCGCCGAACCGTGGCAGCGGCGCGGCGCGGACCTCGGCGGGGAAGGTCGCGAACGCCGCGGCCCACGCGTCGCGCATCGCGTCGGCGTCGGCGAAGCGCTCGCCGGCGGCGTCGGCCAGCGCGCGCTCGCACAGCTGGTAGACCGCCTCGGGCAGCCCGGCGCGCACGCTGCGCAGCGGCGCCAGGTCGCGCGACAGCACCTTCGACAGGATCTCGGTCATCGAGTCGGCGGCGAACGGCGCGACGCCGGCCAGCATCTCGTAGAGGATCACGCCCACCGCGTAGACGTCGCTCCACGGCCCGATCTCGCCGCGGTTGCCGGCGATCTGCTCGGGCGCCATGTACGCCGGCGTGCCCATCAGCGCGCCCGACTGGGTGAGCGTGGTCGCGGCGGCGGTGCGCGCGACGCCGAAGTCGAGCAGCTTGGTCACCTCGCCGTCGTCGGTGCGCGCGATGAACACGTTCTCGGGCTTGAGGTCGCGGTGGACGATGCCGGCGCGGTGCGCCGCGCCCAGGCCGCGCAGCACGCCGTCGAGGACCAGGTTGACCCGGCCGATCGGCATCGCGTCGGGTGGCCGCGCGATCTCCTTGCGCAGCGTGTGGCCCTCGAGCAGCTCCATCACCAGGTAGAGCGTGCCGTCGACGTCGTTGCCGAAATCGTGGATCGACACGACGTGGCGGGTGCGCAGCGCCGCCACCGCCGCGGCCTCGCGCTGGAACCGGGCCCGGGCCTGCTCCTGACCGGCGCTGCCGCCGTGGAGCAGCTTGACCGCGACCTGGGTCTGGGTGTCGGGGTTCTCGGCGCGGTAGACCGCGCCCATCCCGCCCTGGCCGATCACGCGATCGATCTTGTACTTGCCCACGGTCGGTCCGCGGAGCAGCTGCGCCTCGTCGGTCGGGCACCGCTTCCACCCCTCGGGGTACTCGGATCGACAGACCGGGCAGTACACGTGGCGCCGATTGTACTGCCGCGGGTCGGTGCGGTGGGCGTCACGGCGAGCGCAAGTGAGTGACGAGGCTGGTTCCGTCGCGGATCGGGGGCGGGTAGGATCGGCGGTCCGTGAAGTCGCTCGGCCGCGCGCGCTGGATCGTCGTGGTAGCTGCGCTGGGGGCGATGGCGGGGCAGGGCGCGGCCCAGGGGACGGGGGCACCGGTTCCGGCTCCGGCTCCGACCCCGACTCCGGTTCCGGTTCCGGCACCGGCACCGGCTCCGGCTCCGACACCGACACCGGCACCGGCTCCGGCTCCGACACCGGCTCCGGCTCCGGCTCCGGCTCCGACTCCGACACCGGCTCCGGCTCCGACACCGGCTCCGACACCGGCTCCGACACCGGCTCCGGATCCGGACCTGGCTCCGGCTACGGATCCCCTGGCGGCGCATCCGGTCTTGAAGGGCGAGGCGCGCGCGGCGATGCGGGCGGCGTGCGTCGAGCGCGCGCCGACCTGCGATCCGGTGGCGCTGCTCGGCGGGCTCGAGCGAGCGTCGTTGCGGCGGGCGCTGGTGGCGCGGGGGCTGGTTGTCGAGCCGGCGCCGACCGGGAAGCGCATCGGGCAGGTGCTGGTGACGACCCTGCCGGTGTTCGGCGACGAGACGCCGTTCTTGCGCTGGGCCAACCTGTTCCACTGGCGGTCCAAGGCGCAGGTGATCAAGCGCGAGCTGGTGCTGGGGCCCGGCGATCGCTGGGACGCCGACCAGATCGACGAGTCGATCCGGCACCTGCGCGATCCGCTCAACACCTCGGTGGCGGTGATCGTCGCGGTGCGCGCGGCGTCGGGCGCGGCCGACGAGGTCGACCTGCTGGTGGTCACCCGCGACGTCTGGAGCCTGCGCACCAACTACAACGGCGAGCTGCAGGACGGCACGTTCACGTTCCTGACGATCTCGCTGTCGGAGAACAACTTCTTCGGCAGCCGCACGCTGGCGGCGCTGGCCTTCCGCATGGACCAGGCGACGTTCTCGCTGGGGCCGGTGTTCATCGACAAGAACGCCTTCGGGCGCCACCTCGACGTCCGCGCCGCCGGCGGCCCGCTGTGGAACCGCCAGAGCTACGAGCTCGAGGGCAGCGAGAGCACGGTGACGGTGAGTCGGCCGCTGTGGTCGCTGGCCACGACCTGGGGCGTCTACGGCGAGTGGAGCCACAAGAACTCGATCGTCCGTCGCTACCGCGGCAACGTGCTGCGCACCTACGACGCGCCGTCGACCCCGGACGACGACGCGCTGCCGTGGCGCTACCGCGATCGCCAGTGGTCGGCCAGCGTGCAGGTCGTGCGCTCGCGCGGCGCGCGCTGGAAGCAGCGGCCCAAGCTCGGCTACGAACTCGCGAGCCAGCGGCCGTCGGTGCTGGCCGACTTCGCCGGCGACGCCGCGGCGCGGGCCGACTTCGAGGCCGAGGTGATGCCGCGCTCGGAGCGCTCGGGCCGGCTGTTCGCCGGCTACGAGCTGTTCACCGCCAGCTATCGCGACTATCGCGACGTCGACTCGTTCGACGTCGCCGAGAGCGTGCGGATCGGCCCGCGGGTGCAGCTGGTGCTGGGCGTGGCGCCGCGCTGGCTGGGCTCGGATCGCGCGTTCGGTACGGTGGCGTTCGAGGAGGGCGTGACCGTGCCGCTGGGCGACGACGGCCTGCTCACCACCGCGGGCGGCGTCGGCGCGCGCCTCGAGGACGGCGCGCTGATCGATCGCAGCGTGACGCAGTCGCTGCGGCTGGTGACGCCGCGGGTGGCCTGGCTGCGGCTGGTGTCGGAGGCCAAGGCCACCGGCTTCTTCCGCGAGCAGGCCAACCGCCGGATCTTCGTCGGCGGCGACGCCGGGCTGCGCGGCTTCCCGGTCGGCGCCTTCGTCGGCCGGCGCGCGCTGGTGTGGCAGAGCGAGCTGCGCACCGGCTCGGTGCGCATGCCGTTCGGGCTGCGCTGGGGCTTCGTCGCGTTCTACGAGCTGGCCGGCGCCGGCAACACCGTCCGCACCGTCGACCTGCACCACGACGTCGGCGTCGGGCTGCGCAGCCTCACGCCGCAGCTGTCGGCCGAGCCGTTCCGGATCGACCTGGCGATGCCGCTCGACGGGAACGATCGCTACCGGCCGCGGCTGATCGTTGGCTACCGCCAGGCGTTCTGAGCGCGTCGACGCGCGCGTCAGCCACGCCGCTTGCGGAGGAACGGGTATTCGCCCGCGAGCGCGTTCATCGCGGCACGGAGCGCCGCGTCGGTCGCGCAATGCGTCTCGAGGGCGCCGAGCTTGGGCGCCGCGGCCTTGATCCGGGGGCCGTAGGTCGTCGCGAGCCACCCGGCGATCTCGCCGCCTGGGTCGAGGTCTGGGAGCGGCGTCGCGGCCAGCCGTGGGGTCAGCCGCTGCGTCGACGCCTGGTGGGCCTCGACCACGACCATCGCCCGTCGGCAGTCGGCGCCGGCCGCCTCGATCTCGTACGCGAGGGCGGTGAAGTCGGCGACGTAGGCGTCGTAGACCTGCTCGAGGTCGGCCGGCACGCTCGCTGGGCGGCGCCCGGCCGCGGCCGACGTGGCGGGGGTGGTCGCGACGGGCGGCGCCGCGGGCGTGGCTGGGGCCCGGTCCGCGGGCTTGGGGTCCGATCCGCAGGCGGCGATCGCCAGGAGGAGCGAGGGCAGCGTCCGTCGTGTCATCGCGCGGACGCTAGCGCGCGTCGTCTCGGCGCCGCGATGACGCCGCGATTACAGGTCAGAACGCGATCACCGCGCTGGCGCCGCTGACCAGCGCCAGATCGGTGCGCGATCCGATCAGGCCGGTGGCGCGGACGTTGACGTCGATCAGCGCGTGGGCGTGCTTCCACAGCTCGAGCCCGGCCTCGCCCTGGATCGCGAAGCGCGAGCTGTCGACGTACGCGTAGCCCATGCGCAGGCCGAGGTACGGGTTGCCGAAGCGCCGGCGGCCGCGGCCGAGGAAGTCGGAGTACCCCGCGCCGCCCAGCGTCGCGATCGCGGCGCGGCGCGACGGGCCGCCGGCGCCGTCGTCGGCGGGCCCGAACACGTCGAGCTCGAAGCTCGCGGTGCGCAGCTCGGTGTGCAGCACCAGGCCGCCGCCCAGCCGGGTGCGGCGCCGGCCGTCGGGATCGAGCAAGGACAGCGCGGCGAACCGCAGCCCGGGGTAGGCCTTGGCCGACGCCACCCGCACCGCGCCGTCGGCCCGGTACAGCGCCACGTCGATCGTCGCCAGCGCGACGCGATCGGCGAGGTAGCGGTGCTCGCCCTTGATGCGCTCGATCTCGCCGCGGATGCGGGTCAGCTCTTGCTCGACCGCGAGGATGTCGGCCATCGCGAGGCCGCCCTGGGCCAGGAGCTGGGTCAGGCGCGCGCTGGTGGTCTCGAGGTTGGCCAGCGCGAGGTCCTGATCGAACAGCGTGCGCGACACGTCGGTGCCGGTGACGCGCTTGTCGACGATGCGGCCGTGGCCGGCCAGCCACGCGGCGATCGGCTCGAGCTGATCGGGCGGCAGCCGCAGCTTCACCTGGGCGCGCCAGGACGTGGCGGCGCCGCTCGACTCCTCGTGGACGATCCGGCCGCCGACCGCCTCGACCTGGGCGCGCAGCGCCGGGACCACGTCGCCGACGTCGGTGACCTCGACGGTGAGCGCGCCCTCGACGACGACCTGCTCGGGCAGCGCCGGGGTGGCGCTGGCGTCGGCGGGCGCGGCGGCGGCCCCGACGGTCGGCGCGGCGGCGACCGCTTGCGCGCCCCGCATCGCGCCGCCGGCGGCGCAGGCCGACAGCGCGACGGTGGTGACCAGCAGGCGGGGGACGAGGAGACGGGGGACGAGGAGGCGGGGCGGGCGGGGCACGCCCGGACAACGCGCGCCGGCGGCGCGGGCTTACGCCGGCGCCCGGGTCGCCAGCGCCGCCAGCGCCGGGCCGGTCAGCCGCTGCACGGTCCACTCGTCCTGCGGCGCCGCGCCCAGCGCGCGGTAGAAGTCGAGCGCCGGCTGGTTCCAGTCGAGCACCGACCACTCGAAGCGCCCGTAGCCGCGCGCCACGCAGATCTTGGCCAGCGTCGCCATCAGCGCCAGGCCCAGGCCGCGGCCGCGGGCCTCGGGCTCGACGAACAGATCCTCGAGGTACAGGCCGGGCTTGGCCAGGAACGTCGAATAGCTGGTGAAGAACAGCGCGAACCCCCGCGGTCGGCCGTCGGCCTCCACCAGCAGCACCTCGGCCGCCGGCCGCGGGCCGAACAAGGTCGCCGCCAGCGCGGCCTCGTCGGCGACCACCGCGTCGGCGAGCCGCTCGTACTCCGCCAGCGCGCGGATGAAGCCCAGGATCACGCCGACGTCGTCGACGGTGGCCGGGCGCACGACCGGCGCGGTCATCGCAGCCGCTGGCCCAGCGAGCGGGCGCTCGAGCCACCGTCGGGGCGGGGCGGCTCGGGGCGCTCGGGCGCCGCCGGCAGCACCGGCCGGCCGAAGGTCACCTGCAGCGTGCAGCCGAACTCCTCCTCGAACAGATCGCGCTTGCGCAACAGCTCCTCGACGTCGATCGCGCCGCCGCGCTCGGCCGCGGTCACCAGGTCGAGCACCACCGCGTTGCCGGCCCGCGACGCGACGACGCCGTCGAAGCGCTGGCGGTGACCGGAGTCGATGCCGTCGGCCAGGCGCAGCAGCGCCAGCAGCCGACGGGCGGCGCCGCGCTGATCCTTGGGCAGCGTCGACTCGGCGATCACCCGCTTGGCCTCGCTGGCCGACTTGCGGTGGCCGCGGGCCAAGGTCGCGACCAGCTCGCGGTCGGGGTCGGCCAGCCCGGGGATGCGGCCCCAGCGGATCATGTACTCGCTGTGCTTGTGGTGGCCGCGGGTGTGGACCACCTCGCCGACGTCGTGCAAGAGCGCCGCGACCTCGAGCACGACGCCGAGGTGCTCGGGCAGCTGGTGCAGGTCGCGCAGCTGCGCGAACAGCGCGCGGGCCAGGCGGCGCACTTGCTCGCCGTGGCTGGTGTCGTGATCGACCCGGCTGGCGAAGGCGCGCGCCGCGGTCACCACCGCCTTGTCCTTCTCGCTGTCGCTCTGGCCGGGCGCCTCGTCGATGGCCTCGGCCAGCTCGAGCAGCACCGCCTCGCGGATGCCGACGCCGGGCGCCAGGAACCGCGTGATGCCGAGCTGCCGGCCGACGGTCGCCAGCACCAGCGCGGCCACGCCCAGCACCTCGGCGCGATCGCGGCGCACGCCGTACCGCTCCATGCGGCCGTCGACCGACAGCGCCAGGAGCTCGGGCAGGCCGCGCTCGAGCGCCGCGAGCTCGAAGCCGGGCATCGCCGAGCCGCTCTCGCCATCGCCCGGGAAGATCCGGGCCAGCGCCTCGGCGTTGCCGCCGCAGGCCGCGGCGATCCCGAGGTCGCGGATCGGCGGCATCACCGACTGCAGGAGCGTCGCGACGTAGCGCCGCACCATGCCGGCGCCGTCCTCGGCGATCGCGCCGTCGAGGCCCATCGTCTCGAGCAGGCGCACCGTGCCGATCGGCGCCGAGCAGGACCGCCACCGGGCGCGGGCCGGATCGTAGAGGTTGACCTCGAGGCTGCCGCCGCCGAGATCGAGCACGCAGCGCGGCGGCGGGCGCGACGCGAAGGCGTGGGTGACCGCCTTGCGGATCAGCCGGGCCTCCTCGTCGCCGTCGATGATGTCGAGCTCGATGCCGGCCTCATGGGCCAGCCGGTGCAACAGCACGTCGCGGTTGTCTGCGGTGCGCACCGCCGAGGTCGCCACCGCGCGGTAGCGGGTCACGGCGTGGCGGTCGAAGGCCGCGCGGAAGTGCTGGAACGCCGCCACCGCGGCGTCGATCGTGTCGTTGTCGAGCACGCCGCGGGTGAACGCGCCGTGGCCCAGCCGCACCGGCACCCGCTCGGCCTCGATGCGGTTGAGGCCGGCGGCGGTCCACTCGGCGATCACCACCCGGATCGCGTTGGATCCGGCGTCGACGGCGGCGAGCGTGGTGCGCGTGGTCACGAGGCCTCGATTGCGAGTGGTACCACGGCGGTCGCGTCGACCGCGGGCCGATCCCGCCTGCCGCTACTCCAGCGCGCGCATGCCGGGCGCCTCCCGCCCGGTCGAGGCCACGTATTCTTCGTAGCTGCCGCCGTACAGCCGGGGTCCGCCGCTGCCCAGCTCGAGCACCCGGGTGGCCAGCGCGCGCAAGAACTGCCGGTCGTGGGACACGAACACCAGCGTGCCCTCGTACTCGGCCAGCGCGTTGATCAGCGCGCGCTTGGTGACGATGTCGAGGTGGTTGGTCGGCTCGTCGAGGATCATCAGGTTGGGCGCGTCGTACAAGAGCTTGGCCAGCGCCAGCCGGGCCTTCTCGCCGCCCGACAGCACCCGCACCGGCTTGAGCACGTCGTCGTCGTGGAAGCCGAACGCGCCGGCCAGGTTGCGCAGCGTGCCCTGGTTGGCGGCCGGCGCGTGGGCCTCGAGCTCTTCGAGGATCGTGCGATCGCCGCCGAGGTTGTCCATCGTGTGCTGGGCGTAGTAGCCCATCGCCACCGCGGCGCCGATGGTCACGCCGCCGGCGTCGGGCGCCAGCGCCCCGGCCATCATCTTGAGCAGCGTCGACTTGCCGGCGCCGTTCTCGCCCATCACCGCCCACCGCTCCTTGCGGCGCACGGTCAGCGACAGCCCGTCGTGGATGGTGCGGGCGCCGTAGGCCTTGCGCAGGCCGTCGCAGCGGACCACGTCGTCGCCCGAGCGGCTGGGCGCGCGGAACCCGAACTTCTTCTCGATGATCCGCCGCGGCGGCGCCAGCTTCTCGATCTTGTCGAGCTTCTTGACCCGCGACGCCACCTGCGCGGCCTTGGCCGC
>JADJGV010000024.1 GCA_016707895.1 Myxococcales bacterium
CCAGGCGGGTCAGGTCGCCCTCGGACTCGAGCGCGTCGGCCAGCGCCGCGACCAGCTCGCCGTCGCCGGGCGCCAGCCGGTGCGCGCGGATCAGCGCGTCGCAGGCGATCGTGTCGTCGTGCAGGTCGAAGCGCGCCGCCGACGCCGCCTCGCGGTACAGGTCGACCGCCAGCGGCTTGGGCGCGCGGGCGGCGACCGCGAACAGCGCCCGCACCAGCGCGTCGGCGTGGCCGGCGGCGCGGGCCGCGGCGCGGACCCGCTCGATGGCCTCGGCCAGGCTCACCGGATCGCCGCCGGCGCGGACCCGGGCGGCGATCGCGTCGGCGTAGAGGTCGGCGGCGCCGGCGTGATCGCCGGAGGCGGCGGCGGCCTCGGCCAGCTTCTCCATCTCGGTCGGGCGGGCGGTGCGGCGGCGCGGCTCGACGACCGGCGTCGGCCGCGGCGGCGCCGACGGGCTCGGGGGCAGGGCGGCCAGCGCGGCCTCGAGCCGGGCCGCGGCGTCGCCGTCGCCGAGCGCGTCGCGGTACAGCCCCAGCGCGTCGGTGAGCCGGGCCCGGGCCTCCTCGGGCGGCACGCTGGCGGCGCCGCGCTCGAGCGCCGTCGCCAGGTCGCGCTTGCGGCGCCGCTCCTGGTGCAGCGCGAACAGCAGCATCGCGGCCTCGTCGGTGAGGCGGGCCGCGGCGTCGACCGCCTCGAGCACGGCGATCGCGCGGTGATCGTGGCCGCGGCGCTGCCACGCGCTGGCCAGCGCCAGCACGTCGGCGGCCGAGCGGCGATCGGGCGCGATCGCCTCGAGCGCGGCGGCGGCGTCGGCGTGATCCTCGGCGGCCGAGGCCTCGGCGGCCAGGAGCCGCAGCGTCGCGTCGCGGCGGGCCGACGGGCCGTGGGCGTCGGCGGCGGCGCGCATCGTCGCGCGGGCCCGCTCGAGATCGCTCAGCCGATCGTAGTAGACGTCGGCCAGCTCGAGCAGCACCTCGGCCTTGCGGTGGCCGTGGAGGTGCGGCTCGGTCTGCGCCGACGCCAGCGCGGTGAGCGCGGCGGCCACCGCCGGCCAGTCGCCGAGCTCGGCGCACACGTCGGCCAGCTCGCGCAGCGCCCGCGGATCGCCGGCGGCGGCGGGCTCGGACAGCAGCGCCCGGGCCCGCTCGGGCTCGCCGGCGCTGCGCGCGCGCTCGACCTCGTCGAGGCGCGGCGCCGGGCTGCGGATGAAGGCCGCGGCCGGCGTGCGCAGGCGCTCGGCCACCGCGGCCAGCGCCGGGTGGTTGGTGGCGGCGCCGATCGACTCGACGATCGCGATGGTCCGCTCGCGCCACGCCGGCGGGATGCCCTGGGGATCGGCGGCGATCAGCTCGCCGAGCTCGATCGCCGCCGCGGCGCGATCGCGGCTGGCGTCGGCGTCGTCGCCGGCGGTGGTGGCCAGCGTGGCCAGCGCGTCGGCCAGCTCGAGCCGCTGGCCGCGGGCCCGGGCGATGTCGGCCAGCGCGTGGATCGCCGGGCGGTAGCCGGGGTCGAGCTCGAGCGCGCGGCCCAGCGTGATGCGGGCGACGTCGGGCCGCTCGAGCTGCACGTGGATCGCGGCCAGCCGCACCAAGAGCGCCTTCTGCCGTGACGGCTGGCGCGCGCTGGCGGCGATCTTGCGGCCGAGGATGGTCGCGACCCGCTCGAGATCGCCGAGGTCGCGCTCGATCAGCTCGAGCGCGTCGAGCGCCGGCAGGTGATCGTCGGCCAGCCGCAGCGCGGCCTCGAGGCAGCGCACCGCGTCGTCGGCGTGGCCGGGGCGGCGGCGGAACAGCTCGCCGGCGCGGTACAGCGCGTCGGCGCGGGTCGACAGGCCGGCGCTGCCGTCGGTGGCCTCGGCGAACGACTCGAGGGCGGCGGCCGCGGCGGCCAGCTCGCCCTTGCGCTCGTGGAGATCGGCGATCAGCCGGTAGGCCTGGCCGCGCAGCTCGCCGGGCAGCCGCGGCGCGGCGCGGCCGAGCAGGGCGATCGCGGTGGCGCCGTCGCCGGCGCGATCGAGCGCGCTGGCCAGCCGGAACTCGATCACCGCGCGCTCGGCGTCGTCGGCGAGCGCGCCCGGCGCGGCCAGGAGCGCGGCGTAGGCCCGCGCCACCTCGGGGAAGGCGCGCTGCCGCCACGCCGCCTCGCCGGTGGCGCGCGCGATCCGCGGCCCCAGCTCGCTGGCGTCGGCGGCGTCGCGCTCGACGGTGGCGGCGCGGCTGCCGGCGGCCTGGGCCAGGGTCAGCGCGCGGCCGCCGAGATCGGCGGCGAGGTGGGCCTCGGCGGCCTCGCACAGGAGCGTCGCGGTGGCGGCCGGGCCGCGGGCCGCGACCAGCGCGTCGAGCGCCTGGGCCAGGCCGCGGGCGTCGTCGCGGTGGCGCGCGATCGCCACCGCGACGGCGAGGTACTCGGCCGCCGCCGCCGTGCCCGCCACCAGCTCCGCCGCGCGCGCGGCGTCGCCGGCGGCCGCCACCAGATCGGCGCCCGGCTCGGCGAGCGCGCGCCGGGCGCGCTCGCCGAGCAGGCCCGCCTTCTCCGCCGGCGACTGCGCGATCGCCAGGAGCGCCGCGATCCAGCGGCTGGCGTCGGCCAGCCCGACCGCGTCGGCCAGCAGCGCCCGCGCCGCGGTGCGGGTCACCGCCGGCGCGTCGGCGCCGGCCAGCGCCACGGCCCGCTCGAGCTCGGCCGCGCGGGCCGCCGGCGGCACCAGCGCCGCGCGGGCCAGCACCAGCTCGGCGGCGCGGGTCGCGTGGCCCGCGGTCACCAGCTCGGCGGCGGCCTCGTCGTACAGCGCCGCCGCGCCCGCCGGATCGTGCTCGCGGCGCTGCTCGGCGAGCGCGGCGCGGGCCGCGGCGGCGATCGCCGCCGGGCCCTGCGTCGCGCGCACCAGCATCGCCTCGCCGTCGGCGAGCTCGCCGACGGCGAGCAGGCTCGCGCCCAGCGCCAGCGCCGCGGCGGCGTCGTCGGGGCGGGCCGCCAGCAGCGCGCGCCCGTAGGCCACCGCGTCGGCGTGGCGCTCGGCGCGGGCGGCGGCGGTCGCCGCCGCCGCCAGCGCCTCGGCGCTGCGGTCGCCCTTGGCGACGACCTCGTCCCAGGCCGCGGCGGCGGCGTCGGCGTCGACGCCGCGGTCGAGCAGGCGGGCGCGCGCGCTGAGCGCCGCCGCCACCGCGGGCCGATCGTTGGCGTTCGCCGCCGCCCGGGCGGCGGCGGCGAAGGCGGCCAGCGCGGCGGGCGGATCGCCGCCGGCGGCGGCGACCCGCCCGGCGGCGAGGTGCGCCGCGGCGATCGGCGCCGCCGCCAGCGCACGGGCCACCAGCCCGCGCGCGGCGTCGAGATCGCCCAGCTCGTCGGCGGCCAGCCGCGCCGCCTCGGCCCACGCCGCGGCGCGGGCCTCGCCGGGCAGGCGGGCGCCGCGCGCGTCGTGCAGCGCCACCAGCTCGCGCCAGCGGCGCTCGTCGGTCAGCCGCTCGATCAGCGCGTCCTCGGCCTCGACCAGCCCGGGCGACAGCGTCAGCGCCCGCTGGTACAGCGCGGTCGCGGCCGCGGGCTCGATCACCCGGTACAGCCGGGCCGCCGCCAGCGCCGCGGCGGTGGCCCCGGCGCGGTCGCCCTGGCGCGATCCGAGCTGCGCCACGGTCGCCAGTCGCGCCGCCGCCTCGCGGGTGTCGCCCTCGGCGAGCGCGATCGACGCCAGCGCCGCGTGGGCCGCCGCGAACTCCGGCCACCGCCCGAGCGCCTGGCGCGCCAGCTCGCGACCGTCGACGAACCAGGTCGGCCGCGCCGACGTGATGGCGAGGATCCGCTCGAGCAGCGCCGGCTGCTCGGGGCCGGCCGCGGCCAGGAGCGCGCGGTAGCCGCGCATCGCGTCCTCGAGCAGCCCCTGCCGCAAGAGCTCGTCGGCCGAGGCCATCGCCGCGTGCGCCACCGCCCACGCCTGCACCGGCGGCGGCGGCACCGGCGGATCGCCGTCGGCGCCGAGCTCGATCGTCACCGCGCCGCCCGCGATCGTCAGGCCGACCACGCGCACCTGGTCGAGCGCCGGCAGGCGCCAGCCGGCTGGCGGCAGCAGCCGCCAGGTGGCCAGCCCGGCCACGTCGATCACCCACTCGCACAGCCCGGCGCGGCGGATCGGCGCGGCGTCGCCGCGGTCGTCGCCGACGATCGCCTCGATCAGCCGCTGCACCACGAGGGGCGCCGGCGTCGGCAGGTGGCCGTGCACGCGGATCGCGCCGACGATCGCCCGCAGCATCCGGCCGCTGGCGCACAGCCCGACCTGGAAGCTGACGTCGGCCGAGGCCAGCCCGTCGGCCACGCGCGCGGTCACCGCGACGACGTCGTCGGTGGTCACCGCGAGCTCGGTGACGCCGATCGCCGCCAGCGCGGGCCGCCGCGCCGCCAGCGCCTCGGCCAGCGCCGTCGCGTCGACGTGCGCCCGCACCGCGGCCAGCCGCGTGCGCCGCCGCTGCCAGCGGCTCAGCTCGCCGTCCTCGATCGCGTCGCCGGCGGCCAGGGCCAGGCGATCGATCGCCAGCGGGCCGATCGCCAAGGGCTCCCCGGCCCCGGCGGCGAGTTCGATCTGTCCCCGCTCCCGATCGGGCAGCGGACGGAGTGACGCGGTCACGTGTCGCGACGTTACCGCACTGCCGCCGCCCGGTCACTCGCCCGCGGCCGCCGCGCACCGACGATCACCGACGATTCCGGATTCCGAAATCCGGATCCCGATCGGGATCCCGATCCCGATCCCGTTCCGGATCCCGATCCCGTCCCCGATCCCGTCACCGTCCCCGTCCCCGATCCCGTCCCCGATCCCGTCCCCGCCACCGATCCCGTCCCCGATCCTACAAGCGCGCGCAGGGATCCCAGGGCACCAGCGCGAGCTTGCCCTCGCCGGTGTCGACCGTCAGCAGCTCGCGGCGCGGCTGCACCTCGTTCTTGGCCACCAGCGCCTTGCAGCGCAGCTTCAGCCAGTCGCGCAGGTACTCCTCGCCGCGCTGGGCGGTGAGCTCGCCGACGTACTTCGCCGCGTCCTTCTGGAACTCCTTCTCGTCGGCCAGCTGCTTGTGGCTGACCTGGACGATGACGTAGACGGGCGCGGCGCCGATCGCGCCGGTCTTGACCTCGTAGACCTGCTCGCCCAGCGCGCCGTCGGTCAGGTCCTCGAAGACCGCCTTGGTCAGCTCGGCCGACTCGCCGACCATCGTGCGGTTGCCGAACCGCGCCAGCGCCGGGAAGCTGTCGACCTTGAGCGCGACCACGCCGACCGCCGGCAGCTGCTCGATCGCGGTCGGCGCCACCGGCGCCGGCGGCGCGGCCGGGGCCGCCGGCGCGCCCGCGGCCGGCGCCGCGCTGCCCGCGGCCGGGGCCGCGCTACCCGCGGCGGGCGCCGCGCTGCCGCCGCTGCCGCCGGCCTGCATCCACGCGGTCGGCACGTCGACCGAGGTCGACGTGATCGCGCCGGTCTGCTCCGCCGGGTACAGATCCTTCAGGCTCTTGCCCGCGGTCTTCGCGGTCTCGAGGGCGAGCAGCGCCGCGCGCCGCGCCGCCTCCTGACCCCAGGCCGGCCGCGCCAGCTTCTCGGCCAGATCGCGCTTCACCTGATCGAACGTCAGATCGCCCGCGCGGCGATCGCTGACCTGCAGCAGGTAGAAGCCGGCGCCGGCGACCACCACCGGCGACACCGCGTTGGGCTCGGTCAGCGCCTTGACGGCGTCGTTGAGCGCGGGCTCGGGCAGCGTCATCGCGGCCTCGTCGTACCAGCCCCAGTCGCCGCCCTTGTTGCGGAAGCCCTCGTCGGCGTCGAGCGCGCTCGCCACCTGGGCGAAGGTCTTCTTGCCAGCGGCGATCTCGGCGCGGGCGGCGTCGAGCTTGGCGCGGGCGGGATCGATCGTCGGGGCGGCGCCGGTCGGCGGCGGCGGGGTCGCCGCGACGAACACCCGGCGCACCCGCACCTGCTTCTTGCCCTTCCACGACGCCTCGACGTAGGTCGCCTTGACCTCGGCCTCGTGGGCCGCGAGGTAGCGGTCGAGGTCGGCGTCGGTGATGCGCAGCGCGTCGGCGTAGACCGTCGGCTCGAACCGCACCGCGTCGAACGCCACGGTGGTGTTCTCGGCGATGTAGCGGGCGCGCGCCTCCTCGATCGACACCGCGACCGAGCCGCGCAGGAGGCGCTCCATCGTCGTCGCGAGGATCTCGCGGGTCTGCTGGCGCTTGTAGCCGGCGACCGACATGTTCATGCGCTGGAACACGAAGCGCTTGAACTGCTGGTAGTTGAAGACGCCCTTGCCCTCCTCGTCGTAGAAGGCGCCCTTGGCCGGGATCACCCGGCCGCCGTAGTGCACCTCGCCGGCGGTGATGACGTGATCGATGAGGCCGTCGGCGACCCGCAGGCCGCGGCGCTCGGCCTCGCTGGCCAGCAGCTCGCGCCGCACCAGCTGGTCGAGCGCGGCGAGCTCGCGGGCGCGCTCGCCCTCGCCGCCGCGGGCCAGGCCGAAGGCGAAGCGCCACGACGCGTCGTCGAGCGTTCGCCCGCCGATCTTGAGCACGGTCATGCGCCCGCTCGACTGGCACCCCTGGCTCGAGCCCACCGACTGGGGGCCGAAGCTGATCACGAACCCGGCGATCAGGATCCCGAACAGGATCCAGATGATCATCGACGAGCCCGACTTGCGTAGATTATCGAACATGCGGCAGTCCTTCGAAGGCGGCGCAGTCTAGCCACATTCGTCCCCAAACGCCACGCGCCAGGCCGGCCTGTCGACGACCCGCCCGAACGGGTGATCCGGCGCTACTTCGGTACGCCGCCGCACGCCCGCCAGGCGGGCTGGTCACCGGCGCTTGCAACCCGCGCGGTCACCGTGGTAATGCTCCGCCGCTTCGCGACCCCGATCGCACCGCCAACCCGATGCAATCGCGGACGAATAATGGAATGTCGACGATCGATGACGCGTTCGTGATGCTGCCCGCCGGAGCCCCCGGCGCCACACCCGCGCCCGCGCGCTAGGTCCCGAATGCTCTTCGACTGGGTCTACGGCATGTTCTCGAACGATCTCGCGATCGATCTCGGGACCGCCACCACGCTCACCTTCGTCCGCGGCCGCGGGATCGTCGCCAACGAGCCGTCGGTGGTCGCGGTGCAAGCCAACTCGCTGGGCCCCAAGAAGGTGCTGGCGGTGGGCAAGGAAGCCAAGGAGATGCTGGGCCGCACGCCCGGCAACATCGTCGCCATCCGGCCGATGAAGGACGGCGTCATCGCCGACTTCGAGGTCACCGAGGCGATGCTGCGCTACTTCATCCAGAAGGCGCACCAGCGCCGCACGCTGGTGCGGCCCCGGGTCATCGTGTGCGTGCCGTCGGGCATCACCGAGGTCGAGAAGCGCGCGGTGCGCGACAGCGCGCTGGCCGCCAGCGCCCGCGAGGTCTACCTGATCGAGGAGCCGATGGCGGCGGCGATCGGCGCCGGCCTGCCGATCACCGAGCCCTCGGGCAACATGATCGTCGACATCGGCGGCGGCACCACCGAGGTCGCGGTGATCGCGCTGGCCGGCATCGTGCTGTGGAAGTCGATCCGGGTCGCCGGCGACAAGATGGACGAGGCGATCGTCCAGTACATCAAGCGCAAGTACAACCTCTTGATCGGCGAGCGCACCGCCGAGGTGATCAAGAAGGAGATCGGCTCGGCCTACCCGCTCGAGGAGCCGCTCACGGTCGAGGTCAAGGGCCGCGACCTGGTGGCCGGCGTGCCCAAGACGCTGGTGGTCAACTCCGACGAGATCCGCGAGGCGCTGCAGGAGCCGGTCAACTCGATCGTCGACGCGGTCCGCTCGGTGCTCGAGCGCACGCCGCCCGAGCTGTCGGCCGACATCGTCGACAAGGGCATCGTCCTGTCGGGCGGCTCGGCCCAGCTCAAGAACCTCGACGTGCTGCTGCGCGAGGAGACCGGCCTGCCGGTGATGGTGTGCGAGAACCCGCAGCTGGCGGTCGTGCTGGGCACCGGCCGCGTGCTCGACGAGCTGTCGTTGCTCCGCGAGATCGCCCTCAAGTAGGCGCCGATGGCCCAGACCCTGCGCCGGCGGTTGATCGACTGGGGCCTGGCCGCGGTGTTCTTGCTGGTGCCGGCCCTGGTGCTGCGCGCCAGCCTGCGCCGGCCCAGCGAGTTGGGCGCCGTCGACCACGCCGTGCTGCGGGTGTCGGCGCCGCTGCAGTCGGGCGTCGCCTGGGTGGTGCGGCGGGTGGCGTCGGTGTGGAACGGCTACGTCGCGCTGACCGACGTCGAGGACGAGAACCGCGAGCTGCGGGCCGAGAACGAGCGGCTGCGGCGCGAGCTGTCGGCGATGACCCGGCGCGCGTTCGACCTCGAGTCGCTCGAGGAGCTGGCGCTGCTGCGCAAGCAGACGCCGGCCGACACCATCGGCGCGCGGGTCGTGGCCACGGCGCTGAGCCCGGCGTTCCGGGTGGTGCGGCTGCGCATCGACCGCGGCGACGGCGAGGTCGAGGCCGGCATGCCGGTGGTCACCTCCCAGGGGCTGGTCGGCAAGATCCTCACGGTCTACGGCCGCCACGCCGACGTGCTGCTCCTGACCGACACCCGGATGAGCGTGGCGATCGTCGTCAAGCGCACCGGCGGCCTGGGCCAGCTCCACGGCATCGGCGCCAGCGATCGCTACGCGTGCAAGATCGACTGGCTCGAGCGCGGGTCGACCGCCGACGCCGCCGACGCGCTCAAGGTCGGCGACGAGATCTACACGTCGGGCTCGAAGTCGTCCGACGACACCGCGTTCCCCGCCGGCATCCTGGTCGGGCGGGTGTCGAAGGTGTCGAACAAGGACTACTCGATGTTCCAGGAGATCGAGGTGACGCCGGCGGTGTCGTTCTCGCGCCTGCGCACCGTGCTGGTGCTGCTGTCGTCGCCGCCGCCGCCGGATCCGACCGCGGGCAAGGACAAGCGCAGCGAGCCGGCGTTCGGCACGCGGCCGATGTGAGGCGGAGCCCGCGATGGGACGGATCTCGGGCGCTGGCAACGGGCGTGTCCCGATCGTGACCGGACCGGCGGCGACGTGACCGCGCGGTGACCCCGGCGACGGAACGTGGCCGCACCGTGGCCCGCCCGCCATCGATCGGCCGCGCCGACGGCCGATGATCCAGGCATGCCCGAGCACGACGCACCCCGCCTGCGCGGCGTCCTCCACCTGGCCGGGTTCTTCGTCGCGCTGGCCGCCGGCGCGGCGCTCCTGGCGTTCATCGGCTGGCGGTGGTCGCTGGCGATCTACGTCGGCAGCCTGGCGACGATGCTGGGCGTGTCGGCGAGCTACCACCGGGGCACGTGGGGCCGGCGCGCCCGGGCGTGGTGGCAGCGCGCGGATCACGCGGCGATCTTCGTGTTCATCGCCGGCACCTACACGCCGGTCTGCGTGCTGGCGATGGCGCCGGGGCCAGGCCACACGCTGCTGGCGGTCGTGTGGGGCGGGGCGGCGCTCGGCGTCGCGCGGGCGATGCTGTGGCCGGGCGCGCCGCGCTGGGTCACCGCCGGGCTGTACGTCGCGCTCGGCTGGGCGATGGTGCTGGCGCTGCCGGCGGTGCTGCGCGCGACCGGCGGGCCGCTCCTGGCGATCATCCTCGGCGGCGGCGCGCTGTACACGATCGGCGCGGCGATCTACGCGCGGCGCTGGCCCGATCCGTGGCCGCGGACGTTCGGCTACCACGAGGTGTTCCACCTGCTGACTGTGCTCGCGGCCACGGCGCATTTCGGCGCGGTGGCGGCGCTGGCCCGCGCGGCTTGATATCCTGCGCACCTGATGGTGCGCTCGCTGGTCGTGCTCGCGACGCTCGGGGCGGTCGCGTCCGCGGCGCGCGCCGACGACGCGCCGGCGACGCTGGCCTGGCACGCCGACCCCGGCTGCGGCTCGGTCGACGTGCTGCGCGCGCGGATCGCGGCGCACCTGGGCCGGCCGCTCACCGCCGCCGATCACGTCAGCGCGCTGGTCGAGGTCGTGCGCGCGCCGCTCGAGGCCGACGTCCGGGCGCACCTGCGCATCGCCACCGCGAGCGGCGCCCGCGAGCGCGACGTGCGCGGCGCCGACTGCGGCGCGGTGGTCGAGGCGGTCGCGTTCGTGCTGGCCTCGGCGGTCGGCGACGAGCCGCCGGCGCCGCCCGCGCCGCCCGCGGTCACGCCGCCGTCAGCGGTGCTGGGCCGGGGCGCCCCGGTGGTGGCCACGCCGCGGCCGGCGCAGGTGCGCGCCCACCTGCGCGTCGACGGCTGGTCCGATAAGGGCTCGCTCGGCGAGTTCCGCTACGGGCTGGGCGGGACGCTGGCCGTGTCGTACGCGCGGGCCCGGCTCGAGGTCGGCTCGATCTGGTGGCGGCCCGACTGGCCCGGCGACGACGCGGCCGCCGGCGCCACGCTGCGCGAGTACGACGTCCGCGGCTGCGCCGGGGTCTGGGAGGTGTGGGCGTGCGGCGGGGCGTTGGTCGGCACGGTCACGAGCGACGGCCAGCCCGATCGGCGCTGGAGCGGCGTGTCGGCGCTGGTGCGCTGGACCCGGCCCATCGGCCAGCACCTCGCGCTCGCGGCCTCGGTCGAGGCGATCGCCGCCCTCGATCGGCCGCTGCTCGAGGGCGTCGGCGGCGACCGCGCGTCGCCGGCGGCGCTGCGCCTGGGCCTGGCGGTCGAGGCCATCGTGCCGTGATGATTGGCGGCGCGGGCGAGGCGTGGGGGTGGTAGCGTTTTCGGTGACGGATCGCGATGGCGCCCCCCACCCACGCCGAGATGATGCCTGCCACGCGGCTGGATCCCGATCCGGCACCCGGCCCGCCGGGGCTGTCGGTGGCCGAGCTGTACGATCGCCACGCCGCGATGGTGTTCCGCTCGCTGCGGGCGCTGGGCGTCCACGAGGCCAACCTCGACGACGCGGTCCAGGACGTGTTCCTGGTGGTCCACCGGCGGCTGGCCGACTTCGAAGGCCGCTCGGCGATCACGACCTGGCTGTACGGCATCGCGCGCCGGGTGGCCTCGGACTACCGCCGGCGGCGGCCGCTCGGCACCGGGCCGCTGGCCACGGTGATCGAGGTCGCGGATCGCGGGCCGGCGCCGTCGGAGACCCTGGCGCGGCGGGAAGCCGCGCGCACCGTGATGGAGATCCTCGAAGCGATGGAACCCGACAAGCGCGAGGTGTTCGCGCTGATGGAACTCGAGCAGCTGAGCGCGCCGGCGGTGGCCGAGATGATCGGCGTGCCGCTCAACACGGTGTACTCGCGGCTGCGCCTGGCGCGGGCTCGCTTCGAGCAAGCGCTGGCGCGGCTCGCCGCCACCGAGCTGCGGGAGGTGACGCCATGAGCGACCTGTCCCCGCGCGCCCGCGCGCTCCTCGACGACGCCCGCGACGGCCTCGCGCCCACCGACGCGCGCCTGGCCCGGGGGCGGGCCCGGCTGCTGGCGGCCACCGCCGCGGGCGCCGCGGTCACCGGCGCCGCGATCGGCGCACAGGCCGCGACCACCGCGAGCGCCGGCGCCGCGTCGACCGCGACGGCGACCGCGACGGCGACGGCGACGGCCACCGCGACCGCGACGGGCGCGGTCGGGGCCGGCGCGGTCGGGGCCGGCGCGGTCGGGGCCGGCGCGGTCGGGGCCGGCGTGGTCGCGACCAAGGTCGCGGTGATCGCGCTGGCCGCGACCGCGGTGACCGCGGCGGCCGTGGTGGTGGTGCCGCGGGTGACGTCGACGCCGGCTGCGCCGCCGGCGGTGCGGGAGACCGCGCCGCCGCGTGCGGCTGCGCCGACGCCGGATCGACCGCCGTCCGCGACCCGCGCAGCCGCGCCCGCGGCGATCGAGGCCGCGCCGCCCGCGGTGTCGCTCGACGACATCGAGCTGGCGCCGACCCCCGCGCCGTCGCGCGCGCCGGTCCGCGCGGCGCCGTCCGCGCCGCCGCTGGTCGCGCCCGATCCGACGCCGGAGGTCAGCGCTGCGCGGGCGGTCGATCCGCTGGCGCGCGAGCTCGAGCTGCTGCGTACCGCGCGCACCGCGCTGCGCGGCGGCGCCGCCGTCGACGCGCTGGCCGCGCTGGCGACCTACCGGCGCGAGTTCGCCGACGGCCAGCTCGCCGAGGAGGCCGCGGTGCTCGCGGTCGAGGCCGCGTGCGCAGCGGGGCGGACCGATGAGCTCGAGCGGCTGCGCGCAGGGTTTGCGCGCCGCTGGCCATCGTCGACCGCGAAGGCGAAGGTCGAGCGGATGTGTCGGTGAGCGCCGGCGCCGCGCAGTTGGCATAAGCTCGCGCCGGCATGCCGTTGCGCCGCGCCGAACTGGAGCAACTCGATCGCGATGATCGCGCGCGGCTGCTCGGACGGCTGACCATCGCGATGATCGTGATGGCGGTGCTCGGTGCCGTGGCCTCGCTGCTCGAGCCGCGCAACCACGCCGACGTGACGCTGTTCTTCTACGGCGTGGTGATCGCGTGGCTGGCGGTGGTCGCGCTGGTGGCGCGGCACGGCCGGCTGGCGCTGGCCGCCTGGCTGCTGACCAGCATGTTCTGGGTGCTGATCGCCGCGGTCACGGTGCTGTTCGGCGGCATGCAGGGCCAGAACGCGGCGTGCTTTGGCGTGTGCGTGCTGCTGCTGGGCAGCCTGGTCGGCGGACGCGCCGCGATCGGCCTGGCGCTGGTCAGCACGGCGTGGTGCGGCCTGATCGCCGTGCTCGAGCGCGGCGGTCACCTCCCGACGCCGCTCGCCCCGTACAGCCCGGTCAACGCGTGGGCGGCGACCACGATCACGCTCGTCTTGACCGCGGTGCTCTTGGCCAGCGCGCTGGCCGCGCACGGGCGCCTGCGCGATCGCGCCGATCGATCGGCGCGCGAGCGCGACGAGGCGCTCCGGCGGTCGTTCGAGGGCCAGAAGATGGAGGTGGTCGGGCGCGTCACCGCCGGCATCGCCCACGACTTCAACAACCTGCTCACGGTGATCGGCAGCGTCGGCGAGGCGCTGCGCGCCGAGGTCTCGACGCTCGGGCCCGACGGCGTCGAGCTGCTGGACTCGCTCGACGAGGCCACGTCGCGCGCGACGTTGATCACCCGGCAGCTCACCTCGTTCGGGCGGTCGACCAGCGCCAGCGCCGGCGCCACGGCGGTCGATGTCGGCGTGGTCCTCGAGGGGCTGGCGCGGCTGCTGCCACCGCTGCTCGGCCCCCGGATCACGGTCGACCGCGACCTCGCGCCGGGCGCGGTGGTCGCGGCGCCGCGGGCGTCGCTCGAGCAGATCGTCCTGAACCTCGCGGTCAACGCCCGGCAGGCGATGCCCGAGGGCGGACGGCTGCGCCTCGCCACCACGGTCGACGCGACCACCGTCACGGTGATCGCCGAAGACGACGGCGTCGGCATGCCGCCCGAGGTCCAGGCCCGGATCTTCGAGCCGTTCTTCTCGACCCGCCCGACCGGGAGCGGCCTGGGGTTGGCGACGGTCCACCGCCTGGTGACCGAGCTCGGCGGGCGCATCGTCGTCGACAGCGCGCCCGGCCGCGGGACCCGGTTCGCGATCGCGCTGCCGCGCAGCGCGGCCGCCGTCGTGACGCCGGCGCCGCGGGCGACCCCGCCGCCGATGCTGGCGGGCGGGCGTCGGGTGCTGGTCGTCGAGGACGATCCGCTGACCCGCCGCTCGATCGTCCGGTGGCTGGCCAGCGCGGGCTTCGAGCCGATCCCGGTGGCCGACGGCGTCGAGGCGCTCGGCGTGGTGCGCGCGATCACCGATCTGAGCTGCGTGGTCTCCGACCTGGCGATGCCGCGGCTCGACGGCGATGACCTGCGGGCGCGGCTGCCCGGCGGGACGCCGCTGGTGATGATCAGCGGCGACCGTCAGCCGACCGTCCCGCTCGGCGAGCGGGTGCGGTTCGTGCCCAAGCCGCTGACCCGGGAGGCGCTGCTGGCGGCGATCGCGGAGGTCACCGCGCCGTCGCGACCGGCGGAGTAGCCGCGCGACGCGGACGTCCAAGTCCCCGGATTCCCGTCGGCAAAAAGCCGTGCCCTGGTCCGGGGCCCGTGGTAGGACGGCCACCCCGGCCATGCGGTCCGCCAGCCTCGTCCTCCTCGCCTACGGGCTGATGCTCGTGCTGGGCGTGGTGTGGTCGGCGCTCCCGATCCCGGTGCTCGGCGACACGCCGCCCGACGTGGCGGCGGTGACGGCGGGGTACCTGGGGCTGACGGCGCGGCGCGGGGTGGCGGCGGCGGTGGGCGCGGCGGTGATCACCGGCTACCTGGCCGACCTGCTGGCGGGCGCGCCGCGCGGCCTGCTGGCGCTGACCGCGGGCATCGTCTGCGTGTCGGCGATCGGCGTGCAGCGCCGGATCCTGGTGCGCGGCTGGGCGCTGACCGCGGGCTTCGCCGCGGCCACCGTAACGCTCGCGGCGCTGGCCAGCGTCGTCGTCCGCCTCGCGCTGCGCGGCCCGGTCGCGGGCCTCGGCACCGAGCTGTGGGGGCTGGTGCGGCTCGGCGTCGCCGCCGCGCTGCTCGGGCCCGCGATCATCCGCCTCTACCGCCGCGTCGACGCCGCGTTCGCGCGCACCCACCGCGAGCGCGACCACGCGCTCGAGGGGCTGGCCCCGTGAGGTCGCCGTGCTGATGCACGAGGGCGGATCCGGCGGCGTCGCGCTGCCGACCCTGGGCCGGCGGCTGCGCTGGGTGCTGCTGGCGATGTTGATCTGCTTCGGCGGGCTGGTGGTGCGGCTGTGGCAGCTGCAGGTGATGCGCGGCGATCGTTACCGCGAGCGCACCGTCTCCAACGTCGTCCACGAGCGCTTCCTGCCGTCGATCCGCGGCCGCATCCTCGACCGCGACGGCGTGCCGCTGGCCGACAACCGGCCGGCGTTCAACCTGTACGCGACGCCCAAGGCGATGACGCCGGCGCTGCGCGGCACGCTCAAGCGGCTGATCGGGCTGTCCGACGAGGAGCTCGAGAAGATCGACGGGCGCCTGGCGGTGGCCAAGAAGCGCAAGGTGCGCGACCCGGTGCTGCTCCTCGAGGACATCAGCCGCGAGCGCGCGGCGCTGGTCGATCAAGAGCGCTACCGCTGGCCCGACGTCGAGGTGCGCAGCGAGCCGTACCGCCACTACCCGCAGGGCGATCTGGCCGCGCACCTGGTCGGCTACATGACCCAGATGACCGCCGAGGAGGCGTCGCAGCTCGGCACCCAGGGCTACAGCTCCGACGAGCTGATCGGCCGCTACGGCCTCGAGTCGATGTGGGAGAACTACCTGCGCGGCAAGAAGGGCAAGGAGCGCTACGCCGTCGACGCCCGCGGCCGGCGCCTCGACGAGGCGACCGCGGCCGGGTTGATCCAGGGCGACCGCGTCACCGAGCCGGTGGCCGGCTACTCGCTGGTGCTGACCCTCGACGCCGATCTGCAGCGCATCGCCGAGCGCGCGGTGGCGCCGCACCCGGCGGCGGCGGTGGCGGTGGTCGAGGTCGCGACCGGCAAGGTGCTGGCGCTGGTGTCCAAGCCGTCGTTCGACCCCAACGTCATGACCGGCCACCTGACCAAGGCCGAGGCCAAGTTCCTCGACGACGATCCCCGCAAGCCGTTCATCGACAAGGCGCTGCGGGTGCCGTACCCGCCGGGCTCGACGTTCAAGTTCATCACCACGATCGCCGCGCTCGAGGACGGCCAGGGCCGCGAGGACGAGCCGATCGTCTGCAAGGGCAGCTACCAGGTGGCCGGCGATCGCAACCTGTTCGACTGCACGTCGTCGCACGGCCGGCTCGATCTGGTCGGCGCGATCCAGCACTCGTGCAACGTCTACTTCTGGTCGCTGGCCGAGCGGGTCGGCCTCGATCGCCTGGCCCAGGTGGCCAACGAGTACGGCTTCGGCTCGCGCACCGGCCTGGGGCTCAACGGCGACGCCCCGGGGCGCATCCCCACCGTCGCCTGGTACGAGAAGCGCGGCCGGTTCGTCGTCGGCTACACGATCAACGGCGCCACCGGCCAGGGCGACGTCGAGCTCACCGTGATGCAGCTGGCGATGGCGTACGCGGCGCTGGCCAACGGCGGCACGCTGTTCGTGCCGCAGGTGGTCGACCGGGTGGCGCGCGCCGACGGCGCGACGGTGATCCAGTACCAGCCGCAGGTGAAGAACCGGATCGACACGCCGCCCGAGATCCTCGATCTGTGGAAGCGGGGCACGTACAAGGTGGTCAACGAGCCCGGCGGCACCGCCTACGGCTACGTCACCAGCGACGTCATCACGATCGCCGGCAAGACCGGCACCGCGCAGGTCGCGGCCAAGAAGGCCAAGAAGGACCAGCGCCAGATCCGCGGCTGGTCGCCCAGCGCCGACCACGCGTGGTTCGCCGGGGTGGCGCCGGCCGACACGCCCGAGGTCGCGATCGTCGTCTTGATCGAGCACGGCGGCCCGGGCGGCAAGGTCGCGGGGCCGGTGGCCAAGGCGATCCTCGAGGGCTGGGCCACCCGCGTGCGCAACCGCCAGCACGGCACCGCCAGCGGGCCGCTGGTCGGCGGCGCGATCCTCGGGCGCCTGCGCCAGATCGTCGCGACCTGGCAGCTGAGCCAGCGCGCGGCGGCGACGCCGGCGCCCGGACCCGAGGACGAGCCCTGATGCGCGGCGGGGTCGGCATCTCGTTGCCGCGCGCGCAGATCGGCATGACGCGCTGGCGCCGGTTCCGCGCCGCGGTCGACTGGCCGCTGGTCGCGACGATCGTCGTGATCGCGGCGCTGGGCCTGCTCAACCTGTACAGCGCGGTCAACGGCACCCGCCACGCCGGCAAGTTCGATCAGCAGCTGCGGTGGATGTTCGTCGGCGCGATCGCGTTCGCGGCGTTCACGGCGATCGACTACCGATCGCTCCTGCGGGTCGCGTGGATCGGCTTCGGGCTGGCGCTGGTGGCGCTGATCATCGTCGACGTCGCCGGCTCCAACGCCAAGGGCAGCGAGCGGTGGATCTCGATCGGCACGCTGGGCGGCCAGCCCTCCGAGCTGGCCAAGCTGGCGGTGATCCTGGTGCTGGCGCGGCTGGTGTCCGACGGCGCCGGCGCCAAGCCCAGCTGGGCGACGCTGGCGCCCAAGCTGCTGCTGCTGTGCGTGCCGGTCGTGCTGATCGCGGTGCAGCCCGATCTCGGCACCGCGACCTTGTTGACGCTGATCATGCTGTCGGTCGGGTTCCTGGCGCTGCGCGATCTGTGGCCGATGGTCTACACGCTGTTCGGGATGTTCCTGGCGGTGCCGATCCTGTGGGAGTCGATGCACCGCTACCAGAAGGACCGCGTGCTGGCGTTCCTCGATCCGTCGGCCGACTCGACGGGCTCGGGCTGGCACACGCTGCAGTCGATCTTCGCGGTCGGCTCGGGGAAGCTGCTCGGCAAGGGCTTCATGTCGGGCACCCAGAACCAGTTCGACTTCCTGCCCGAGCACTGGACCGACTTTCCGTTCTCGGTGTGGGCCGAGGAGTGGGGCTTCGTCGGCGCGGTGGTGATGCTGGCGCTGTTCGCGTTCCTGATCGTGTGGCTGCTCAACATCGCGCTGCGGGCCCGCGACGCCGCCGGCGCGGTGCTGTGCGTCGGGGTCGCGGCGATGACGTTCTGGCACGTCATCGTCAACGTCGCGATGGTGCTGGGCATGGCGCCGGTGGTCGGCGTGACCCTGCCGTTCATCAGCTACGGCGGCAGCTCGCTGCTCACGTTCTTCATCGGCATGGGGCTGTGCGGCAGCGTCTCCCTCCGCCGGCACGGCTACTAGGTCGGAGTTCTAGCCGGGGGACCGGCTGCGGGGCCTGCCACCTGCGTTGGTGGGCCCCTCCCACGTCCTCACGTACCGACGTACGCTCCGGCGCGGGTCCCTCCCACCGTCACGTCGTCGACGACCCAGCCCGGCAGCTTCACGAGCACGGCTCGAGCACAGCACCGACCTCCGGCGGGGGGCTGGCGGTCACGGCGTGCAGTTCAGGCTCGCGAGGGCCTGGGGCAGGGTGCCGGCGCCCTGGGCGCAGGCGGCCTCGACGGCGGGGCGGGCGTCGGGCGGCAGGGTGCGCCAGCTCTGGCGCAGCGCGGTGATCGACTGCCGCATCGTGGCGCGGGTCGGCGCCGGCAGCGCCGGGCAGCGCGCGAAGGCCTCGAGCAGCGCGACGTAGCGATCGCACGCGCCGGTGGTCTGGCCCGGCGGCGCCCACGGATCGACCGGCAGCGTCGGATCGCCGGCGGCGTCGATCGGCGGCGGCGGCGCGTGCTTGGCGCGCCACCTGTCGTCGAGCTCGGGCAACAGCCGGCGCGGGCACTCGAGCAGCGTGTCCTCGTCGGGCGCGTCGACCAGGCAGCGGCCCTCGCGGGCGGTCAGCCGCGCCGCGGTGCAGGCCTGGGTCAGCTCCGCGACCACCGGCGCGATCTGCTCGGGCGTGGCGTAGTTGCCGACCCGGTAGCCGGCCAGGCGGCGCGCCACCGGCCCGCAGTCGGCCGACGGCGGCCGCACGCACAGCTCCGACCAGCACTCGAGGCCGACGTCGCAGGTGTCGTCGGCGCGGCACGGCGCGCGCTCGCGGCCGCGATCCGGCTCGTCGGCGGCGGCGCAGGCCCCCAGGGTCGCCGTCAGCACGATCCACCAGCGCATGGGACTTGGACGCGGCATGGGCGGAGCCCCTTGGGTCGACGGGGACGGAGCGGGGACGGGGACGGGATCGCGATCGGGATCGGGGACGGGATCGGGGACGGGATCGGGATCGGGGACGGGATCGGGGACGGGATCGGGGACGGGATCGGGATCGGGATCGGGATCGGGGACGGGATCGGGATCGAGCTCCGGGTCAATCCGGGGGCAGCGGATCGGTCTCGTCGCGCAAGAGGCGCAGGCGGACGCGCTCGTGCTGCCGCGCCTTGTAGGCCTCGTGGCTCTGGGCGCCGGAGTCGTTGGCCGCGGCGGTGACCTTGTCGGCGATCTGGAACTCGGTCAGCACGAACACGACGTGGCTGTCCTCGGGCCCGATCTCGCCAGCCGGCACCAGGCGCCCCAGCCGCAGCGGCAGGTCGGCGACGAAGTTGATGATGCGGTACTCGGGGCCGGAGAACTCGTTGGCGGTGGGCAGGCGGCGGGCCGGGCCCTCCTGCGGCTGCATCCGCGGCGCCAGCCGTTGCAGGTGCGGCTCGTGGATCAGCAGGCCGGCCAGGTCGACCAGCTGGTTCACCGATTCGCCGGGCACGATGTAGTTGAACGGGATCAGCTGGCGCGTCAGCGTGGCCAGCGTCGGCACCAGGTCGGCCTCGGTGGGCACGATCAGCCGGAACCGCAGCTTGTCGTAGATGTTGGCGGCCAGGGTCGAGCGCTTGGCCAGGAGCTTGGTGATCTGCGAGTCGCGCGGCTTGCGGCTCCACTCGAACTCGGCGACCGCGCAGCCCGCGGCGCGCAACTCCTCGACCACCCGCAGCACCTTCAGCTCGATCTCGCGGAAGATCGCGTCGTCGGAGATGGCCAGGCGCAGCAGGGCCTGGCGCCCGGCCAGGTGGTAGATGATGTGCATCACCTTGAGCACGACGCAGGCCGCGCGCTGGTGCGGCCCGGTGCGCGAGGCGATCAAGAACAGGTCGCGGGCGGGGACGTCGTCGGCGATCTCGTCGGGCAGGGCCAGCTGGTAGACCCGGGTCAGGTAGTCGACGGCGTCGGCGCGGATCGCCTCGAGCCGATCGAGCTCGGCGTCGTGGGTGGGGTCGAGCTCACACAGCCGCAGGAACCGGTCGACCGCGGCGTGGTCGGTGAAGCTCAGCTTGTGCCAGTCGACGACCGAGTCGCCGCGCAGCAGGAGCCGCACGGTCTCGAGGTCCGCCACCTCGAGGTCGGCCAGGGACGCGGGCCGCGCCACGCGCGGGAGCACGGTCTGCACCACGGTCCCAGTGTACTCCGGGGCGTCGGCGCGATGGGCCCGCCGGGCCGACGATCGCGCACCGCGCCGGGGTAGGCTCCGGCGCATGTGCCCCTACTGCAAGAGCGACCTGCCGCCGACCCCCGCCGGCTTCACCTGGTGGGGCGGCGTGCTGGGCCCCAAGCTGCTCAGCCACGTGACCTGCCCGGCGTGCCGCAAGGGCTACAACGGCAAGACCCACCAGCCCAACACCACCGGCATCGCGATCTACTCGGTGGTGGTCGCGGTCATCGCGATCGTCGTGGTCACGATGTTCCTGCGGTGAGGCCGCCTCGACGGTGCGTGGCGCGCCACGCACCCCGGCTACAGGTGCTTCTTGATCTCGGCCTCGATCTTGGTGCGCGGGGCGGCGCCCGAGAACTGCCACACCACCTTGCCGCCCTTGAACAGGAACAGCGCCGGGATCGAGGTCACCCGCAGCTGCTGCGCGGTGACCTGCTCGCGGTCGACGTCGACCTTGCCGACCTGCAGCTTGCCCTTGTACTCGTCGGCCAGCGCGTCGATGGTCGGCGCGATCTGCTTGCACGGCCCGCACCACACCGCCCAGAAGTCGATCAGGGTCGGCAGCTCGGACTGCAGCACCTCGGCGCTGAAGTTCGAATCGGTGATGGTCTTGACGTTGGTGCTGGCCATGGGACGACTCCGGTTTGATGGGCGTTGGTCGGCGGGGCGCCAACAAACGATGTGCGATCTCGCGTCTCGGGTGGGGGCCCCATCGAGGGCGTGACCTCGATGGGGGAGGGCCTGGCGACAGGCCCTCGTAGGCTCGGTAGGGGGTTGATCTAACGCCGGGCGACCGCGCCCGCAAGGCACCTTGGCGATACCTGCCCGATCGGCCTATGATCCCGCCCGTGGCGCGCCTGTTCATCTCCAATCCGCGGCTCGAGGCGTGGTCGGCCGAGGGCAAGCTGGCCCTGTCGGGGACCCAGCTGATGCTCCCCGAGCTGGCCCGGGCCTTCCAGGTGCGCCCGGCGGTGTACTTCGAGGCCGTGGCCGGCGGCGGCGACGATCCCAACGGCCTCCTGGGCACGGTCAAGGACATGGAGACGCTGGCCCAGATGGGCGCCGACCACATGATGTCCTCGGTGATCTACGGAGACACCGCCTACGAGGTCGTGAACGGCTTCCTCGGCGAGCCCGAGCCATGAGGCGGCGTAGCTCGAACGCGCCCCGGGACCTCGCGTCGGGAGTCTCGCGTCTCGGGTGGGGGCCGACGTCCCCGACCGGCAACCGCGGTTCATGCCAACTGGTGCGCCACCTGCCTCCACCTGGGTTTGGCGACAAACCCTCGTGAGCATCGGAGCGGTATGAACGATCGCGTGTTGTCGGTCTCGCCGTCCCCGGCGTTCTGGGTGGCGCTGACCTTGTACCTGGTCGCCACGATCGGCCTGCTCACCGGCTTCCTGCGCGCGCGGCCCGAGCTGTCGCGCCAGGCGCGGCTGGTGGCGGTGGCCGCGTTCGCGTTCCACGGCGTCGACATCGGCTGGCGTGGTGTGCTCAGCGTGCACCCGGCGGCGTCGGTGCGCGAGGCGCTGGGCTTCCTGGCGTGGATCATCGCCGGCGGCTACCTGGCGACGTCGATCAAGCGGCGCATCGATCTGGCGGGCGCGGTGCTGGTGCCGATGGTCGGCGTGGTGCTGGGCGCGGCCCGGCTGTCGCCGACCGGCGCGCCCCAGGACGATCTGACGCTGCTCGGGCGCATCCACATCTCGCTGGCCACCGTCGGGGTGGCGCTGTTCGGGCTGGCGGCGGCGCTGGCGTTCATCTACCTGCTCGAGGAGCGCAACCTCAAGCGCAAGCGGTTCGACGCCGCGTCGTGGAAGGCGCCGGTCGAGTCGCTGGCCGGGCTCGACGCGATGGCGCAGCGGCTGGTGATGGCCGGCTTCCCGCTGTTCACCGCGGCGATGGTGCTGGGGATGATCTGGACCTCGCAGCGCGAGCTGGGCATGGCCCGGCCCGAGTACGTGGCCGCGACGATCACCTGGCTGTGCTACGCGGGGCTCCTCGGTGGTCGGCTCGGCCTGGGCTGGCGCGGCCGGCGCGCCGCGTGGGTCACCGTCGCCGGCTTCGTCGCGGCGTTGATGGTGCTGACGATCTACTTCGTGCGGCGCGCGGTGGGCGCATGAGCGCCGAGCTGTTCGTCGTCGGCCTGTCGTGGCGCACCGCGCCGGTGGCGGTGCGCGAGCACCTGGCGTTCCCCGAGGACGAGCTCGGCCACGTGCTGAGCGACGTGCGCAACGCCGGTGGGGTGGCCGAGGCGATGCTGATCTCGACCTGCAACCGGGTCGAGGTCTACGGCGCCGCGGCGCCGACCGAGGGGGCGCGCGCGGTGGTCGAGGTCGAGCGGGCGCTCCTGGCGCGGCGCGGCTCGGCGCCGGCCGAGGTCCGGCGCGCGCTGTACGAGCACGTCGGCGCGCCGGCGATCGATCACGTCTTCCGGGTGGCGGCGGCGCTCGACTCGCTGGTGGTCGGCGAGGCGCAGATCCTCGGCCAGCTCAAGGAGGCCTACGCCCGGGCCCACGCCACCGGCGCCGCCGGGCCGATCCTCAGCCGCTGCCTCGAGCGCGCGTGGAGCGCCGCCAAGCGGGTGCGCACCGAGACCGCGATCGCCAAGGGCGCGGCCAACGTGTCGTCGGTGGCGGTCGAGCTGGCGGCCCGCGTGTTCGGCGATCTCGGCGGCAAGCAGGTGCTGGTGATCGGCGCCGGCAAGATGTCGACCCTGGCCGCCCGCCACCTCAAGACCGCCGGCGTGTCGGGGCTGGTGGTGACCAACCGCTCACCCGAGCGCGCGGCGCACCTGGCCGCCGAGCTGGGCGCCACCGCGCGCGCCTGGGGCGAGCTGCCCGAGCTGCTGGCCAAGGCCGACGTGGTGATCAGCTCGACCGGCGCCCGCGAGCCGATCCTGACCACCGCGCTGATGAAGAAGGTGGCCAAGGCCCGGCGCTGGCGGCCGGTGGTGATCGTCGACATCGCGGTGCCGCGCGACGCCGATCCGGCGATCGGCAAGGAGGACGGGGTCTACCTGTTCGACATCGACGACCTCGAGCGGGTGGTGGCGGCCAACCTGGCCGAGCGCGGCAAGGCCGCGGCCGCGGCCGGCCGGATCGTCGACGGCGAGGTCGCGCAGTTCCACGCGTGGCTGCGCGCGCAGAAGGTGGTGCCGACGATCCGCGCGCTGCGCGATCACTTCGGCCAGGTCGGCGCCGCCGAGGCCGACAAGGTCATCGCGCTGCTGCACAAGAAGGAGCTGGCGCCGGCCGAGCGCGACGCGGCGATCCGCCGCGCGATCGATCTGGTGATCGCCAAGCTGCTGCACCACCCGCAGATGGCGCTCAAGGCCGACGAGACCGAGGCGCTGGCCCACGCGGCGCGGCACCTGTTCCCGCTCGAGGTGGTCGCGCCCCACGGCGCCCACGGCCACGATGACCACGGCGACCACGGCCACGCCGAGCCGGCCCCGGCCGACGCGCCGGCGGCGATCAGCCGACCCGCCGCGGCGCGGTGATCGCGGCCACGGTCGCGGCGACGATCGCCAGCCCGACCACGCCGAGCCCGGCGGCCGCGAGCGCGGTCGCGGTCACGGTCGACGCCGACGCGATCGCCGCGCCGACGAACGCGCTGGCGACCATCGCGATCGTCACCACCAGCTCGTCGAACGCCGCCAGCCTCCCGATCTCGTGATCGCTGGCGTGGCGCTGCATCGCGGTGTGGGCCATGACCCAGTTGGAGCCGGTGCCCAGGCCCCAGGTGAACGCGACCACCGCCAGCGCCCACGGCGCCCGGGCGAACGCCAGCCCCGCCACCGCGATCAGCATCAACGCGGCGGCGATCGCGTGCAGCACGTCCTCGCGGGCGCCGCGGCGCAACAGCCGCGCGGCGATCGCCGGGCCGACGCCGGTGCCGGCGCCGCGGATCGCCTGCAGGATCCCGAACGACAGCGCCGGCGGCCCGAACGGCTGGGCCTGGGCCGCGACCAGGTTGAGGCCGATCCACGCCGCGCCGGCGGCCAGCGCCAGCGGGCTCTTGCCGAGCACCGCGCGCAGCAGCGGCCGGTTGCCGGCGGCGATGCGCAGCGCCACCGCGGTGTCGCGCGGGGTCGCGACGATCGCCGGCCACAGCCGCGACGGCGCGCGATCGACCGGCAGCCGGGGCAGGGTGGCGTGGACCGCGGCGGCGATCGCGAACGACGCCGCGTCCAGCGCCAGCGCCAGCGTCGGGCCGAGCAGCGCCGCGGCGCCGCCCAGCGCCATGCCGGCGACGTACGCGGTGCTCCAGGTGGCGGCCAGGATCGCGTTGGCCGCGCCCAGCTCGCCCGGGCCGACCAGCCGGCGCACCGCCGCCGACTCGGCCGGCGGCACGCCCGCGGTGATCGCGCTGCGGGCCAGGAGCAAGAGCGGCACCGCCGGCAACGCGCCGGCGGCGGCGGCCGCCGCCATCGCCGCGGTCACCAGCGCGGCCAGCACGTCGATCGCGATCAGCACCGTGCGCCGATCGAAGCGATCGACCAGCGCGCCGGCCACCGGCGCCAAGAGCGCGCCGGGCAGCGCGTGGGCGGCGAACACCACCGCGAGCGCCATCGGCCCGCCGCCGCCGGTCAGCGCCAGCGAGCTGATCGCGACGAACGACAGCCAGTCACCGCACAGCGACACCGCGCCGGCGGCCCACAGCCGCCGGAAGCCGCGATGACGGAGGATCGACATGGCGTCACGGTGCCCGAGCGCTGCCGGTTTGTCATCACGCCTGCCAATCGGTTGGCGGTTGGCCAAGCCGCGGGACGGGGGCGTCGGCGCCGATGGCGCTTCCCTCGGCGGTCGGTCTCGGGCATACCCGGGGGCGATGCGCACGTCGCTCCTCGCGCTGGGCTGCCTCGCGTTCGCCGCCGCCGCTGGCGCGGCGCGCGCCGACGACGATCCGCCGCCGGGGGCGTCGCCCCACGCGGCCGAGCTGGCCGCCCATGGTGGCGCGCCGCCGGCGGTGCGCGCGCCGCTGTCGGCCGACGCGCTGGCCGGGCTGCGCCGGGCCCGGGCCGCCCGCGCCGCCGGGCCCAGCCGGGTGGTCTACGGCTACTACCCCTACTGGGTGGCCGGCCTCGACACGATCCGCTGGGCGTCGCTGACCCACCTGGCGTGGTTCTCGATCGAGCTCGACGCCACCGGCGCGGTGACCGCGAGCCACGGCTGGCCCGACGCCGCCACCGTCGAGGCCGCCCACGCCGCCGGGGTCAAGGTCGACCTGACGTTCACGCTGTTCTCGGGCGCCGGCATCAAGGCGCTGTGCGCCGACCCGGCGCGGCGCGCCGCGACGATCGCGACGATGATCGAGCGCATGGAGGCCGGCGGCGCCGACGGCATCTCGGTCGACTTCGAGGGCCTGATCGACGGCACCCGCGACAACTTCACGACCTTCATCCGCGAGCTGCGGGCCGGGCTCGACGCCCGCGGCCACCTCGCGGCCGAGATCTCGATCGCCGGGCCCGAGGTCAACTGGGCCGGCGCCGACGGCGTGCCCGAGTTCGACCTGCCGGCGCTGCTCGACAGCGCCAGCTACTACTTCGTGATGGGCTACGGCTACTTCTGGTCGGGCTCGAGCACCGCCGGGCCGATCGGCATCCTCGACGTCGACGCCGCCTGGCGCGCCGCGACCAGCTGGTCGATGGAGCGCACGCTGGCCGGCTTCGCCAGCGAGGTCGGGGCGGCGCGCCGCGGGCAGATCATCCACGGCGTGCCGTACTACGGCCGCGAGTGGGTGACCGCCAGCGATCAGCCGGTGGCCGCCGCGCAGAGCCACGTCGGCGCCGTGACCTACAGCGCCAGCGCCACTGCGCTGGCCGGCGGCCGCAGCCGGCGGTGGGACCCGGCGACCAGCTCGCCGTACTACGCGTGGCAGGTGGGCGGCGCGTGGCACCAGGTCTGGTACGACGACGCCGACAGCCTGGCCGCGAAGTACCGGATGGTGCTCGACCAGGATCTCGGCGGCGTCGGCATCTGGGCGCTCAACTACGACGCGCCCCACGCCGACCTGTGGGAGCTGCTCGACGCCACCTTCGCCGGCGAGCCGCCGCCGCCCGCCGGCAGCCGCGGCGCGCCGGCGCCGATCGCCAGCCTGCCGTTCCACGTCGACGCCACCACGGTCGACGGGCCCGGGCGGTACTTCAACCGCTACGCCTGCGCGCCGACCGCGATCGAGGACGGCCGCGAGTGGGTGTACCAGGTCGAGCTGTGCCAGCCCGGCCAGCTGACCGCGACGGTCACCGACGGCGCCGGCGTCGACGTCGACGTGCACCTGCTGTCGGCGCTGACCGAGGACGCGTGCGTGGCGCGCGACGACGCCAGCCTCACCGCCGAGGTCGCGGCCGGCACGTACTACGTCGTGGTCGACAGCTTCGTCGCGAACCAGGTGTCGGCCGAGGGCGGGTTCGCGCTCGACGTGACGTTCGCGCCGACGCCGGGGACCGCGTGCCCGGTGCCGCCCGCGCCCGAGGAGGCCGGCGGCTGCTGCGGCGGCGCGCCGGCGTCGAGCCTGGGCGTCGCGCCGCTGGTGGCCGCGCTGTTGCGCCGCCGCCGGGGTCGCTGACCCCGCGCGTGCCGACCGGGGGCGACGGCGCCGGGGCCGGCGCGCAGCGCGAGTGCGCGAAGTCGCTGGCGCGCGCCGCTGGTACGCGCGCTGCAATGAGGGCGGTGGCCACGACCCCACCTCCACCTCATCCCCAGGAGCCCGCCATGACCGCCAACCTCACCTCGATCCCCGCGTTCGCCGCCATCGATCTCGATCACCTCGACGCCGTCACCGGCGGCTTCGACTGGGGCCAGCTCGGCCGCGCCACCGCTGGTGGCGCCGTCGCCGGAGCCGCGGGCGGCGCCGCCACCGGCGCGGTCACCGGCGCGCTCACCACCGCCCCGGCCGGCGGCATCGGCGGGCTGCCCGGCTGGGCGGTCGGCGGCATCGCCGGCGGCGCCGGCGGCGCGGTGGCCGGCGCGGTCAACAACGTCGGCCAGCAGTGGGGCTGGTGGAAGTGATGCTGGCCAACCTCCGCCAGGGCGCCACCGTCGGCGGCCTCGGCGGCGCGGTCGCCGGGCTGGTCTACGGCGCGCTGGCGATCGGCCCGGCGATCGGGACCAGCGCCGCGCTCGGCGCGCTCGGCGGCCTGGTCGCCGGCGCGGTCTGGCTGGCGCTGCGCCGGCTCGACCTGACCGCCGCCGTCGAATGATCGCGCGCATCGAATGATCGCCGCGCCGCCGGGACGCCTCGGCGGCGGCGCGGCATACTCGCGCCGTGACCCTCGCTCGACTGGCGATCGCTACCCGCGGCAGCGCGCTCGCGCTGTGGCAAGCCGAACACACGCGCGCGCGCTTGATCGCGACCCAGCCCGGCCTCGCGGTCGAGCTGGTCACGCTGACCACCCAGGGCGACCGCATCCTCGACGTCCCGCTGGCGCAGATCGGCGGCAAGGCGCTGTTCGTGAAGGAGATCGAGCAGGCGCTGCTCGACGGCCGCGCCCAGGTGGCGGTGCACAGCATGAAGGACCTGCCGGCCGAGCTGGCGCCGGGGCTGATCCTGGCGGCGGTGTCGACCCGCGAGGATCCGCGCGACGCGCTGGTGTCGCGGTTCGGCACGCTCGACGCGTTGCCGCGCGGCGCGGTGGTCGGCACCTCGAGCTTGCGCCGGCAGTGCCAGCTCCTGGCCGCGCGCCCCGATCTGCAGATCAAGCTCTTGCGCGGCAACGTGCCGACCCGCGTGCGCAAGCTCGACGACGGCGAGTACGACGCGATCGTGCTGGCCGCCGCCGGGCTGACCCGGCTGGGCCTGGCCGCCCGCATCACCGAGCACCTGCCGGTCGACCGCTGCCTGCCGGCGGTGGCGCAGGGCGTGCTGGCGATCGAGACCCGCGCCGACGACGCCGCGACGCAGGCGCTGGTGCGGGCCGCGCTGCACGACGCCCGCGAGGAGCCGCGCATCGTCGCCGAGCGCGCGTTCCTGGCGCGCATGGGCGGCAGCTGCCAGACCCCGCTCGCGGCCCACGCCACCTGGGCCGGTGATCAGCTCGCGCTGGCGGCCTTGTGCGGCACCCCCGACGGCACCCGCGTGCTGCGCGCCGAGGCCCGGGGCAGCGCCGGCGACGCGGTCGCGCTCGGCGAGGCCGCCGCCGATCGCCTGCTGGCCGACGGCGCCGCCGCGATCGTCGCCGCGTGCAGCGCCGCCGCACATCCGTAGGCACTTCGATAACCGCGGGCGCCGCGATCTATTTTTTGCGTCGCGCCGAGGCGACTCCTACCATGTAGGCGTGCGCACTCCCGTCGTCGTGGCGTTGCTCGTGACCGCAGGTTGCGGTGGTTCGCTGACCCAGCTGCGCGCCGACAACCAGCGGCTGGCCAAGGACGTCTCGGCGCTGCGCGCCGAGCTGCGCGCGGAGCGGCGCAAGGCCCGCGACCTCGAGCACCAGCTCCTCGTGGCCGCCGATCACCGCGGGCCCGGCGACGTGGTCGCGCTGGCCCCGCCGCCCAGCCTGCCGGTCGAGGTGCTGGCGCCGCCCGACGTCGACGAGAACGGGGCGCTGGTCGGCGACGACGCCGGCGACAGCGTCTACCTCGGCGATCCCGACGCGCCGTCGATCCAGCTCGATCCCAGCGAGCTGACCCGCCGCGACCACGACGACGATCGGCCGGCGCGGCCGCGGGCGCGCCCCGAGGGGCTGCGCGACCTGCCGACCTCGACCGCGCTGCGCGATCCGCCACCGCCGCCGCGGCCGGCGGCCGACGACGCCGCGCTGGCGCTGTATCGCAAGGGCCAGGCCGCGCTGAAGGTCCGCGATCACGCCGCCGCGATCGAGGCGTTCCGCGCGCTGATCGGCCAGCACCCGACCCACGACTACGCCGACAACGCGCAGTACTGGATCGGCGAGGCCTACTACGATCAGAAGGACTACGCGCGCGCCGTCAGCGAGTTCCGCGCGACGGTCGCTGCCTACCCGCTGGGCAACAAGGTGCCCGACGCGCTGGTGAAGATCGGCCTGGCCTACGCCGCCCTCGGCGAGACC
Organism: Myxococcales bacterium; assembly: GCA_016707895.1. GTDB lineage: Bacteria > Myxococcota_A > Polyangia > Haliangiales > Haliangiaceae > UBA2376. The sequence continues at coordinate 28,920 of JADJGV010000024.1, forward strand.
GCCAAGGCCCGGGCCGCGCTCGCGCAGGTGGTCCGCCAGTTCCCCAAGACCGCGCCGGCGGCGATCGCCGCCACTCGCCTGGAGCAGCTGCCATGACCTTCGTCCGCCTCGCGCGCTGGGCGCCGCTCGCCGCGCTCACCCTGGCTCCGGCCGCCGGCGCGCAGCCGGCGCCGGCGCCGACCCCGGCCCCGACCCCGGTCGTCATCACGATGGGCGCCGACGGCAAGCCGACGGTGTCGACCGGCGCTGCCGCGGCCGGGCCCACCGGCTACTACCACTACGACGACGCGCTCGCCGCGACCGACGAGACCATCGAGCTGCACAGCGGGCCGACGCCCGAGCTGCACGTGGTCACGCGCGGCGACACGCTGTGGGCCATCTGCTGGTACTACTTCAATGACCCGTGGCAGTGGCCGAAGGTCTGGTCGTACAACGCGCAGATCACCAACCCGCACTGGATCTATCCGGGCGACCTGGTGCGGCTCCTGCCCAAGGGCTGGATCCAGAACGTCCAGCCGATCGACACCGTGTCGATCGATCCCGACGATCCCGACGCCGGCGCCCCGCCCGAGGTGGCGACCCCGCAGCGCCAGGTCGCGCTGTCGGTGCGGCAGGTGGCGTTCATCGATCAGAAGCACCTCGACTCGGCGTGGCGGGTGGTGGGCGCGGTCGACGAGCGTGAGCTGTTGAGCCTGGGTGACGAGATCTACGTCTCGTACCCCAAGGACGACGTGCCGCAGGTCGGCAAGCGCTACACGATCTACGCCGCCGACCAGGGCGTCACCAACCCCAACGGCGGCGGCAAGGTCGGCAGCTACGTGCGGGTGCTGGGCGACGTCGAGATCGTCGCGGTCAAGAAGGACAAGGAGGCGCGCGGCCGGATCGTCTCGGTGACCGGCGAGATCGAGCGCGGCGCCCGGGTCGGCCCGCTGCTGCGCCAGTTCAAGAGCGTGCCGCCGGTCAAGAACACCGTCGACGCCACCGGCACGATCGTCGCGATGCTGACGCGCGACCAGATGATCGGCGAGGGCGAGGTGGTCTTCCTCGATCTGGGCAAGGCGTCGGGCGTGCAGGTCGGCAACCGCCTGGTGGTGGTGCGCCGCGGCGACGCGTACGATCCCGACACCGACACCGAGGGCACGGTCGGCCAGAACAACCAGCGCTACCCGACCCGGACGCTCGGCGAGATCGCGCTGATCCAGGTCGACGAGAAGCTGTCGGTCGGCCTGGTCACGCTGGCGATCGAGGAGATGGGCGTGGGCGACCGGGTCATGATGCGCAAGCAGTAGCGGCTTGACCGCCGGCCCGCGGTTGCTACCGTGCGGCCATGGTGGCGGCGTGGCAGCGTGGGCCCGAGGCGAGCGACTATCCGACCGGGCTGACCCGGCTGCGGCGGCCGCCGCGGCTCGACGGCCGGGGCGCGCTGCCGGCGGCGCCGGCGGTGGCGATCGTCGGCTCGCGCGCGGCGACGGCGGCGGCGCTGGCGACCGCCGCGGCGCTGGCGGCCCACGCCGCGGCGCGCGGCTGGTGCGTGGTGTCGGGCGGCGCGATCGGCGTCGACAGCGCCGCCCACCGCGGCGCGCTCGCGGCCCGCGGCGCCACGGTCGTGGTGCTGGGCACCGGCCTCGACGTGGTCTACCCCGAGCGCAACCGCGGGCTGTACACCGAGGTCGTCGAGGCCGGCGGCGCGCTGGTGTCGATGTTCCGCCGCGGGGAGCCGCCGCGCCGCGGCCACTTCGTCGCGCGCAACGCGGTGATCGCGGCGTGGGCCGAGGCGGTGGTGGTGGTGGCGGCCGAGCGCGGCTCGGGCTCGCTGTCGACCGCGGCGGCGGCGCGGCGGCTGGGCGTCGGCGTCGCGGCGGTGGCCGGCACCGCCGGGTCCGACGCGCTGATCCGCGCCGGCGCGAGCGCGGTGGCCAGCGGCGCCGATCTCGAGCGGGTGCTGGCCGGCGAGGCGGTGCGGCCGGCGCGCCGCGACCTCGACGACGACGAGCGCGCGCTGTGGCTGGCGCTGGGCGCCGCGCCCGACGGCGACGCCGCGCTGCTGGCCGCCGCGATGGGGTGGCGCGCGCCGGCGGTGGTGGCCGCGCTCGACGAGCTGTGCCGCGCCGGCTGGGCCCGCGCGCTGCCCGGCGATCGCTACGCGGCGATCGCCTGAGCGGCGATCACGCGCGCTTCTTGGCCGGCGGCTTGGCGGCCGGCTTCTTGGCGGCCGGCTTCTTCGCGTCGGGCTTGGGCTTGGGCTCGGCCTTGGGCTTGGGCTCGCCCTTCTTGGCGGCCGGCTTCTTGGCGGCCGGCTTGGCGGCCGGCGCCGCGGCCTCGTCGTCGTCCGCGGCGGCCGGCGCGGGCTTGGCCTTGGCCTTGGGCCGCTTGCCGCCGCTCTTGGCCTGGGCCTCGGCGCGCGGGTCGCGGCCCTGCTCGCGCAGCTTCTCCTCGCGCAGCGCGATCAGCTCGAGCGCCTCCTCGAGGGTGAGCGCCGTCGGGTCCTTGCCGCTGGGCACGGTCGCGTTGACCTCGCCGTCGGTGACGTAGACGCCGAACTGGCCCTTCTTGACCATCACCTGCTTGCTGGTGATGGGGCTGGGGCCGAGCGCGGTGCCCTGGGCGGCCTGGCCGCGGCGGCCGAACACCCGGGGCTGGGCCAGGAGCGCCAGCGCCTCGTCGAGGGTCACCGCGCGCAGCTGATCGTGCCCGGTCAGGCTGCGCGAGTCGCGCTTGCCCTCGCCGGTCATCATGTAGACGTACGGCCCGTACTGGCCGTCCGACGCGATCACCTCGGCGCCGGTCTCGGGGTGCTTGCCCAGCACCTTGGGGTAGGTCAGGAGCAGCAGCGCCTCGTCGAGGGTCAGCGTCTCCGGGCGCATGCCCGGCCACAGGCTGGCCATGCGCGGCGGCGGCGCGTCCTTCTTGCGCTTGCCCTTGGCGTCGAGCGCCTGCTCGCCGACCTGGATGTACGGGCCGAACCGGCCGACCTTGACGTAGATCGGCAGGCCGGTCTTGGGATCGGTGCCGACCGAGCGGTTCGAGCCCGCCGATTGGGTCAAGAGGTCGAGCGCCTTGGCCACGGTCAGCTCGTCGAGCGGCATCTCGAGCGGCAGGTTGGCGCGGCGATCGCTGTCGCCGATCTGCACGTACGGGCCGTAGCGGCCGACCCGCGCGACCACCGGCTCGCCGTCGGGGGCGTAGCCGATCGGGATCGCGCAGATGCCGCGGGGATCGATGTCGGCGACGCCGTCGCCGATCTTGGCGTGCAGGCCGACCTGGGCCAGCGGCGCCGGCGCGGCGTGGCCGGTGCGCTCACCCTCGGGCTTGGCCTCGTGCTTGACGATCGGGCGCGGGCCGGCGTCGCCGAAGTAGAACTGCGACAGCCACGGCTTGCTCTGCCGCTCGCCGGCCGAGATGTCGTCGAGGTCGCCCTCCATCTTGGCGGTGAAGGCGTAGTCGACCAGCTCGCCGAAGTGGGTCTCGAGCAGGTTGGTCACCGCGAACGCGGTCAGGGTCGGCACCAGCGCGCCGCCCTTCTTGAACACGTAGCCGCGGTCCTGGATGGTCTGGATGATCGACGCGTAGGTCGACGGCCGGCCGATGCCGCGGTCCTCGAGCTCCTTGACCAGGCTGGCCTCGGTGAACCGGAACGGCGGCTGGGTGGTGTGCTCCTTGGCCTCGGCCGACCGCGCGGTCAGCGGATCGCCGTCGGCCAGCGGCGGCAGCACCTTCTCCTGATCCTCGAGCTCGGCGTCGGGATCGTCGGAGCCCTCGACGTAGGCCCGCAGGAAGCCGGGGAACGTGAGCACCTTGCCCGAGGTGGTGAACACCGCGGTGGCCGGCCCGGTCGGCGCGCCGGCGATCGCCGGCAGCGTGGCGCCGACCCGCACCGCGGTGCGCTCGCCGGTGGCGTCCTTCATCTGCGAGGCGACGGTGCGCTTCCAGATGAGGTCGTACAGCTTCCACTGATCTTCCTCGAGCTGGCCCTTGAGCGACTCGGGGGTGCGGAACACCTCGCCGGCCGGGCGGATCGCCTCGTGGGCCTCCTGCGCGCCCTTGACCTGCTTGGTGTAGACCCGCGGCTGCGCCGGCACGTACTCGGCGCCGAACAGGCTCTCGACCTGGCTGCGCGCGGCGGTGAGCGCCTCGGCCGACAGCGTCGTCGAGTCGGTGCGCATGTACGTGATGAAGCCGCTCTCGTACAGCCGCTGCGCGGTGCGCATCGTGCGCTGCGCGGTGAAGCGCAGCTTGCGCGCCGACTCCTGCTGCAAGGACGAGGTGATGAACGGCGGGTACGGCTTCTGGGTGAACGGCTTCTTCTGGACGTCGGCGACCGCGAACCGCGCGCCGGGCAGCGCCGCGGCCAGGCCGTCGGCCAGGTCCTTGCCGATCTGCAGCGTGCCGGACTTCTGCGCGGCGTCGGTGAGCGCGCCGGTGCCGGCGTCGAAGTCGCGCGAGGTGGCGACCTTCTTGCCGAACGCCTCGACCAGCTCGGCGGTGATCGCCACCTCGGTGCCGGTCGGCACCAAGGTCGCGGTCAGGCCGTAGTAGCTGCCGCTGTGGAACGCCAGCCGCAGCCGCTCGCGCTCGACGATCAGCCGGGTCGCGACCGACTGCACGCGGCCGGCCGACAGCCGCGGCGCGATCTTGCGCCACAGCACCGGCGACACCTCGTAGCCGTAGAGCCGATCGAGGATGCGGCGCGCCTCCTGGGCGTCGACCAGCTTGGCGTCGATCGTGCGCGGCGTGGCGATCGCGTGCTTGATCGCCTTCTCGGTGATCTCGTGGAACACCATCCGCCGCACCGGCACCTTGGGCTTGAGCACCTCGTGCAGGTGCCAGGCGATGGCCTCTCCCTCGCGATCCTCATCGGTCGCCAGGTACAGCTCGGAGGCGTTGGCCAGCAGGTCCTTCAGCTTCTTGACCTGGGCCTTCTTCTCGGCCGGCACCACGTACAGCGGCACGAAGCCGTTCTCGACGTCGACGCCGGTGCGCGCCCACGGCTTGCCGCGGTACGCGTCGGGGATCTCGTCGGCGCCGGACGGCAGATCGCGGATGTGCCCGATCGACGACTCGACGATCGCGCTGCCACCGAGGAAGCGGCTGATGGTCTTCGCCTTGGCCGGCGACTCGACGATGATGAGCGGGATACCCACGGCGGTCGGCGTTCTTTACGCGACGTTGGCGATCGGTTCAACCCCCGTGGGCCGCCCCGCCGCCCCGCCGCGACCCGTCGATCGGTCGCGACTGATGAGAATCACTCACCTTGTGGGCGGATCGGCGAAGTGCGATTGCACCTATATATACGTCGGCTTGACGGCCGCGATGGGTGGCGGCAACGTCGGCGCATGGCCAGCTGGCGCGATCCCGACGTGACGGTGGTGGGGGGCGGCATGGCCGGGTGCGAGGCGGCGTGGCAGCTGGCCGAGCTGGGCTTCCGGGTGGCGCTGTGCGACGGCAAGCCGGCGGCGATGTCGCCGGCGCACCAGACCCCGCTGCTCGGCGAGCTGGTGTGCAGCAACTCGTTGCGCTCCGACGATCCCGACACCCCGGCCGGGCTGCTCAAGCGCGAGCTGCGGGCGGCGGGCTCGCTGCTCATGACCTGCGCGGCGGCGCACCGGGTGCCGGCCGGCGCGGCGCTGGCGGTCGATCGCTTCGGCTTCGGCCGCGCGATCACCGTGACGCTGGCGATGCACCCGCGGATCCGCATCGAGCGCCGCGCGGTCGACGACTGGCCCGAGGGGCCGGTGATCGTCGCCACCGGGCCGCTGACCGCCGGGCCGATCGGCGCGCTGATCCGCCGCGAGCTGGGCGGCGACCGCATGTACTTCTACGACGCGATCGCGCCGATCGTCGCCGCCGACTCGATCGATCACGACCACGCGTTCCGCGCGTCGCGGTGGAACCGCGAGTCGACGCCCGATGGCGCGGTGCCGCGCTCGCGCCGCGGCCGTGACGTGCCCGGGCCACACAACCCGCGGCCGCCGGCGAGCCCCGACGACCCGGCCACCGAGGGCGGCGACACCGGCGAGGCGTCCATCGGTGACTACATCAACTGCCCGATCGACAAGCCGACGTACCAGGCGTTCGTGGCCGCGGTGAACGCCGGCCGGCAGGTCCAGCCCCACGAGTTCGAGGAGCCGCGCTACTTCGAGAGCTGCCTGCCGATCGAGGTGATGGCCAAGCGCGGCGAGGACACGCTGCGGTTCGGGCCGATGCGGCCGGTCGGCCTCACCGATCCGCGGACCGGGCGCTGGCCCTACGCGGTGGTGCAGCTGCGCCCCGAGAACCGCTACCTCACCGCGTACAACCTGGTCGGGTTCCAGACCCGGCTGGCCTACCCCGAGCAGCAGCGGATCTTCGCGATGGTGCCGGCGCTGGCCAAGGCCGAGTGGCTGCGGTTCGGCTCGATCCACCGCAACACCTACGTCGACGCGCCGCGGCTGCTCGGCGCGCGCTTCGAGATCCTCGGCGATCCGCGGGTGCGGCTGGCGGGCCTCCTGACCGGCGTCGAGGGCTACATCGAGTCGTGCGCGATGGGCCTGCTGTGCGCGCACCTGTTCGCCGACGAGCGGGCCGGGCGGCCGCCGTCGCCGCCGCCGCCGACGACGATGATGGGCGCGCTGTACCAGCACGTGCGCACGCCGCGCGGGCCCAAGGAGCGCTACGCGCCGACCAACGTGAACTTCGGGCTGTTGCCGCCGGCGCCGGCCGGGCTCAAGGCCAAGGACCAGCGGCGGCGGGCCCAGCTCGCGGCGGCGATCGCCGACTTCGACGCGTGGGCCGCGAGCCGGCGGGCGATCGTGGCGGCGGCGTGAAGGCCGCGCTGGCCGCGCTGGCGCTGACCGCGTGCACCGCGTCGGTGACCCGCCCGGCCACGGCCCCGACCAGCGCCGCGGCCAGCGACGCCGCCGCGCCGCCGGCGATCGCCGCGCCCGAGCCGCCGCCACCGCCGCGGCCGCCGGCGCCGCCGCCGACCGCGATCACCGTCGAGTACCTCGCGGTCGCCGACGCGTGGGCGATCACCTGGACCGTCGGGCGCCCGGCCGCCGCGCTGCGCTTCGATCGCGCGCTGGCCGCGCCGCGCGGCGCCGCGTGGCGCACCTCGGCCGAGCTGGCGTGGCGGCGCGACGGCGAGGACGATCTGCTGGTGGCGGTCGACGGCCAGCCGCGCCAGGCGTTCACCGCGGTGGTGCCGTCCGACGACGCTAGCCCGACCCGGCTGCCGCCGGTGGTGGTGCGGTGGAGCGACGGCAGCCGGCTGGTGTTCACCGGCGCGATCGGGGGCGACGCCGCGGTGTGCGTGCAGGATCGCTGCGGGCCGGTGGCCGGGGCGCGGACCTGGACCGTGCGCGCGCCCGGGCTGCGGGTGGCGCGCGGCCTCGGCGACGCCGCCGAGCAGCTGGCGTGGGACGAGGCCGACGGCGATCGCCGCGGCGGCTACGTCTACGTCGGCCGCGGGCGGGTCGACGCGCGCGGCGACGTCGCGGCGATCGTCGATCGCGGGCTGCCGCCGTGGCTGGCCGCGCTGACCGCGACGCTGGTGCCGGCGACGGTGGCCGACCTGACCGCGCGCACCGGCCTGCCGCTGGGGTTCACGCCGACGGTGCTGGTGTCGCTGCGGCCGAGCGGCGGGGGCGGCGGGCGGCCCGGCTACGCGGTGCGCGGCCGCACCGTGACCGGGCAGGTGCAGCTCGAGGCCGGCGGCGCCGGCTGGCGCACCCGCTCGACGGCGCGGGTCCGGCTGTGGCGCGAGCTGGTGGTCCACGAGCTCTTCCACCTGTGGAACAGCCAGGTCGCGGCGCGCGCCGACGTGCGCGACGAGTGGCTATCGGAGGGCGCGTCGTCGTTCGTCGCCGGCACGGCGCTGGTCGACGCCGGGCTGCTCGACGCGACCCGCTGGGGCCGACGGGTCGTGGCCGCGGCCAACCGCTGCGCGCGCTCGCTGCGCGGCCCGCTCTACGATCGCGCCGCCGATCCCAGCTACTACGACTGCGGCGAGGTGGTGCACGTCGCGCTCGATCGCGCGCTGGCGGCGCGCGGCGGGCTGTGGCCGGTCTACGCGCGGCTGTTCGCCGACGCCCGGGCCCGGCCCAGCGGCGCCTACGCCACCGCCGACTTCCTGGCGCTGTGCGCCGGCGCCGGCGCCGCCCCGGCGATCGTCGCCGCGGTGCGGGCGATCCTCGATCGCGGCCTGGGGCCGGATCCCCAGGCCACGCTGCGCGCGCTGCTCGCCGACGCCGGGATCGCCACGACGGTCGTGCCGGGGCGCCGCGGTCGTCCGTCCCGGCTGCGCTGGCAGCCATCGCCGCGGCCCCGGGCGGGTGGTAGCGTGCAGCCATGAGGTTGCTCGGCAAGCTCGCGCTGGTCACCGGCGGCACCAGCGGCATCGGCGCGGCGATCGCGCGGGCGCTGGCCAAGGAGGGCGCCGCGGTGGTCGCGTGCGGGCGGCGCGCGCCGGCCGGCCCGCTGGCGCGGCCCGAGGCCGGGCAGGTGGTCGCGGCGCGGCTCGACGTCACCGACGAGGCCGCGGTCAAGGCGCGGTTCGACGAGCTGCCGCCGCCGGCGATCGTGGTGTGCGCGGCCGGCACCGGCAGCTTCGCGCCGATCCACACCGCGACGGTCGCCGACCTGCGCGCGATGCTCGACACCCACATCGTCGGCACGTTCCTGTGCGCCCGCGAGGCGCTCAAGCGGATGCAGCCCGAGCGCCGCGGCCACATCGTCGCGGTCGCGTCGATCGCCGCCGATCGCGCGTTCCCCGAGTGCGGCGGCTACACCGCGGCCAAGGCCGGCCAGCGCGGCCTGATGCGGGTGCTCGCCGAGGAGGCGCGCCCCTACGACATCCGGGTCACGACGGTGCTGCCCGGCGCGACCGACACGCCGATCTGGGACGACCGCCCCGGCTTCGATCGCTCCAAGATGATGCAGGCCGACGATCTCGCCGGCCTGGTGGTGGCCGTGATCGCGCGCCCGATGCTCGCGATCGACGAGCTCACCGTCACGCCGCCCGCCGGCTCGCTGTAACAGGAGGCACGCATGTCCACGACGATCGGGATGCCCGTCCACACCACGCTCACCTTCGACGCCGCGCTGGTGCGCGTGCCCGAGGCGCTCAAGGCCGAGGGCTTCGGCGTGCTGACCGAGGTCGACGTCGCCGCGACGATGAAGGCCAAGCTCGGCGTCGACTTCCGCCGCTACAAGATCCTCGGCGCCTGCAACCCGACGCTCGCCCACCGCGCGCTGTCGACCAACCTCGCCGCCGGCACGATGATGCCGTGCTCGGTCGCGGTCTACGAGGCCGACGACGGCAAGGCCACGGTGGTCGCGATCGACCCCGAGCAGACCCCGGCCGCGCAGTCGCCCGAGCTGCACGCGATCATGGGCGAGGTGCGCGAGCGCCTGGGCCGCGTGATCGCCGCGCTGGCGTAGCGCGCGAATCCGCGACGCGCGAACCGCGGCGCGCGACCAGCCAACGTTTCGCCGGCCGCGGCAGGAGGAGGGCATGGCTCGCACGATCGATCCCGCGCAGCTCCTCGCCGACGCCGCCTGGCTCCGCCGCCTGGCGGCCCGGGTGGCCGGCGCCGACGATGCCGACGACGTGGCGCAGGACGCGCTGATCGCGGCCTGGCGCAAGGCGCCCGAGGCGCGGGCCTCGCTGCGGCCGTGGCTGGCCAAGGTCGTGCGCGACGGCGGCCGGATGCTGCGGCGGGGGCGCGCGCGGCGCGGGGCGCGCGAGGCGGCGGGGGCGGTGGCGGTTGAGCCGCGCGGGGCGGACGTGCTGCTGGCCGAGGCGCGGCTGCACCAGGCGCTGGTGACCGCGGTGCTGGCGCTCGACGAGCCGTACCGCCACACGATCCTGGCCCGCTTCGTCGAAGGGCAGGCGGCGCGCGAGATCGCGCGGCGCGACGGCGTGCCGGTCGGGACGGTGCGCTGGCGGCAGGCCGAGGGCGTGCGCCGGCTGCGGCTGGCGCTCGACGCCCACGCGCCGCGGCGGACCTGGGCAGCGATCGCGCTCGGCGCCGCGGCCCGAACCGGCGGCTCGCTCGCGCGCGTGGCGCTGGTAGCGGCGGTGGCGAGCGCGCTGGCGATCGCGATCGTCGCGTGGTGGCTGACGGGCGGCGAGCCCGGGGGGGGCGGCGCGCCGTTGGTCGATCGTCGGGCGCGCGCCGCGGCTAGCGCGGCCGCGCATGTGGGCGCGCCGCCACCGCTCGACGAGGCGCCGGCGCGCTGGGTGCCAGCGTCGGCCGCGACGCGGCGGGTCGCCGGGCGCGTGGTCGACGCGGCCGATCGGCCGGTCGCCGGCGCGCGGCTGACGCTCGACGCGACCGTGGCCGGCGTGGGCGGCGCGGCTGGCGTCCAGCACGCCGTCACCGACGCCGACGGGCGGTTCGCGATCGCGCCGCGCTGGCACGAGCACGCGGTGCTCACCGCCGACGCCGACGGCTTCGCCGCGGCCTCGGTGCTGGTCGATCCGCGCGGCCGCGTCGGCGCCGAGCCCGACGATCTGCTGATCCGGCTGAGCGCGTGCGCGCACCGGGTGATCGGCTCCGTGCGCGACGTCGGCGGCGGCGCGATCGCCGGCGCGCAGGTCCGCCGGCAGATCGATGCGATGCCAAACCGGACCGGGCCGGCGGTCACCGCCGACGACGACGGGCGGTGGCAGCTGTGCGTGCCGGCCGGCCCCAGCTGGCTCGAGGTCGGCGCCGACGGCTACGAGCGCGTGGTGCGCGGGGTGAACGTGCACGGCGACCACGCGCTCGACGTGGCGCTGGTGCCGGCGGCGGTGGTCCGCGGCGTGGTGCGCGACGCGGCGTCCGGCGCGCCGATCGTCGGCGCGGCGGTGACGCTGTGGCCGTGGGACCAGCGGGGCGGCGGCGCGGCCGCGCGCGGCGCTCGCAGCGACGGCGACGGCGGGTTCGCGATCGACGGGCTGGCCGGCGGGCAGTACGAGCTGATCGCGATCGCGCCCGGCTACGTCGACCGCGCGCAGCCCGAGGTGCAGGTCGTCGCCGCCCGCGACGCCGCGCCGATGGTGATCGAGCTGATCCCCGCGGTGACCGTGGCCGTGACGGTCACCGCCGCCGGGGCGCCGGTGCCCGGCGTCGAGGTCTGGCTCGAGCGCGGAGGCGGCGGCCACGTGGCCTCGGGCCATGGCATCACCGATCGCGCGGGGCGCGTCACGCTGACCCGCGTGCCGCGCGCGGCCGGGCAGGTGCCACGGGTGCGCGGTTGGGAGGTCGTCGCGCCGGCCACGATCGACGTCAGCGGCGCGGCGCCGCCGCCTCTCGCGCTGGCGGTGGTGGCGCGGCCGTCGCTGCGCGGCGTGGTGGTGCGCGACGGGCGCCCCGTCGCCGACGCCGAGGTGGCGGTGGTCGGCCCGGGCGGTCGCGCCACCACCCGCAGCGACGGGCGCGGGGCGTTCGTCGTCGAGGGCCTGGCGTCGGGATCCCATCGCGCGTACGCAGGGGCCCTGGCGATCGGCGCGTTCACCGCCACGCCCGTCGACGTCACGCTGCCGACCGCCGCGCCGATCACGCTGTCGCTCGATGGCGGCGGCGCGATCACCGGGCGGGTGATCGATCAGGACGGCCGCCCGGTGGTGGGCGTCGTGGTCACCGCGCAGCACATCGCCAGCGACGACACCGGCGGCGGCCCGACGGCGCTCGACGGCAGCTTCGTCGCCGACGCGCTGGCCGGCGGGCGGTACCGGCTGCGGGTCGATCCGTACCGCGGCGCGGCGACGCCGTTGCCGTGGGCGAGCGCGCCGCCGCCGCTGGTCGCGGTCGCCGGCGGCGACGCGCGGGTCGGTCCGCTGGTGCTGCGCGTGACCCGCGCGGTCGGCACGATCGCCGGGCGCGTCGTCGACGCCGACGGCGCGCCGGTGGCCGACGCGTTCGTGCGGCTGGGGCCGGTGTGGGGGACCGTCGGCGGCGCGCCGGTGGCGCGCACCACGCCCGACGGGCGCTTCGAGCTGCCGACCGCGGGGCCGGGGCCGTTCGTCGTCGACGCGGGGCAGAGCGGCGGCCCGGCGGCGGTGGCGCGCGACGTCCGCGCCGGCGAGCGCGAGCTGGTGCTGACGCTGGCGCCGTCGGGGCGGCTGCGCGGCACCTTCGCCGGCGGCGACGCGACGGTCTGGCTGCGGCGCGCCGGCGACTTCGACGCGGCGGCGGCGGCGGCGCCCCTGCGCCGGGCCGCGGTCGAGGCCGGGCGCTTCGGGTTCGACGGCCTGGCGCCGGGGCGGTGGCACGCGTCGGTCATCACGGCGCGCCGGCGTCGCCGCGGTCGCGACGATCGAGATCCGCGCCGCCGCGGTGACCGAGGTCGCGCTGGCGACGGCGGCGACGCGCGCGGTCCGCGTGCGGGTGATCGCCGCGGGGGCGGTGACCGCGATCGCGGGCGCCACCTGCGTCGCCGCGCCGGCGCTGGACGACGTCCGCCCGCCGGCCGTCGATCGGCGGACGCCGGGCGCGCGGTCGACCGATCGCGACGGCGACGTCGCGCTGCTCGCGCCGGTCGGGCCGGCATTGATCGTGTGCGAGGGACCGCCGGGCTGGTCGTCCGGCGCGGCGCGGCTCGCCGACGGCGACGCGGCCGTCACCGTGACGCTGGTCGACCATCCCGATCGCATGCCTGGCGCGCTCGGGTTCGAGTTCGACGCCGCGCGGATCGACGCGGTCGTCGCCAGCATCGTCCCCGGCGCCGCCTCGCCGCTCGCGGTCGGCGATCGTGTCGTCGCGGTCGACGGCCAGCCGGTCGACGGCCTGTACCAGGGGGCGATCTACTGGCTGCTGGCCGGCCGCCCCTACGGCGATCGGGTGCCGGTCACGATCGAGCGCGACGGCGTGCGGCTCGAGCGCGTCGTCGCGATCGCGCCGCCGGGGTAGGTCAGGGGCGCGCCGGCGGCGGCGGCGGGAGGTCGAGCCAGATCTCGACCTCGGGCGCGTCCGGCGCGATGTCGACGTCGAGCACCGCGTTGCGGCCGCTGGCGGCGTCGACGACGTTGACGCCGCCCCCGCGGGACGGCGCGGGGGCCGCCAGCACGAACCGGCCGTCGGGGGCGGTGTAGTCGTCGTCGGCGAGCGAGGTGGCATCGGCGTAGTAGATGAACAGCCGGACCCAGGCGTCGGGCACCGGCGCGCCGGCGTGGAGGACCCGACCGCGGAGCAGCGTCAGCGCCGGCTCCGCCTCGGCGTCCTCGCGCATCAGCGTCCACGTGCCGACGTTGGGCCAGCCGGCCTGATCGGGCCAGCGATCGGCGTGGACGATGAAGCGCTCGGCGCGCGCGTGGCGGTCGGGCTGGCCGGCGGCCCGGACGATCAGATCCGGCCGCTCGTCGTTGACGCCGGGGTAGCAGAACCAGCCGTCGGCGTCGGTGGTGATCGCGTGCGGCGCCTGGCCGTCCCACGATGGCCCGTGGATGACCGTGTATGGGTACCAGGCGATCACGCCGACCCCGCCGAGCGGCCGGCCATCCGGGTCGCGCAACCAGCCGCAAGCCTGGGCCGCGACGCCGAGCGACACGCCGCCGATCATGGGGATCGTCGATGGATGCTCGGCCGACTGGGCCTCGCGCCCGGGCGCGGTCACGGCGACGCGCGTCGCGTACGGCGGGCCGCACACCTCGTACGCGCCGGTGGAGCCGGTGCGTGTCACCGGCAGCCCGTGCATCCACACCGTGGCGCCGGCGAGCGGGTAGCTGTGTGGCTCGCCGCGGCGCTGCTCCCAGCCGACGACGGAGCCGCGGCGCTGCACGCACGGCACCGCGTACAGGTCGAGCGGCGGCACCGGGGCGAACGCGTCGACCTGCACCACCCGCGTCGAGCGACGCGCGTCGAACGCGACCAGCTGGTAGTGGCCGCGGCGCTGCGGCGGGAACGCGAAGCTGCCGTCGGCGGCCGTGGTGGTGGTCGCGCTGTACGAGCCGAGATCGATGTCCCCCATCGTCAATCGGACGGTCAGCGGCCCCCCCGCGTCGTGGACCCGCCCGGCGATGGCGACCGGGGGCGCGGCCGGGTCGCCGAACCACGGCGGGGGCTCGGCGGTCGCCGGCACCAGCGGCGGCACGGCCCAGCGCGGGGGCGTGGCGTCGCACGCGATCGTCAAGGTCAGCAGTCCGAGCAGGCCACGCCCACGCACGCGCCGATGATCGCCGGACGGCGGCGCGACCACAAGCCCGACCGTCGTGCGCAATCCGCGCCGCCGGCCTGACGTCGGCGGCGGCGGTCGCGTGTCCGGAGGCAAGGAGGATCCATGCCCCGTCTCGCACGCCCGGCCGCCGGGCTCGTCGCCGCGCTCGTCACCATCGTCACCGCCACCGGCTGCTTCGGCCTGCTGGGCGGCACGCTCAAGGAGATGGCGAACACCCACGTCATCACCACCGGCCTGACGCCCGCCGAGTACGGCGCGATCGATCGCGGCGCCACCCACCACGGCTGCACCAAGGTCGATCGCGGCGCCAAGGCCGACAACTACCAGTGCCCGGAGCTGCCGGCGGCCAACCCGATCGGCTGCCGCGTCGAGGGCGAGGCGGTGCGTTGCGCGTGCACCGGCGACGAGGGCACCTGCGAGCGGCTGATCGCGGCGATCGTCGCCGAGGGGCGCGCGCCGTGACCGCCGCGGTCGCGCTGGCGTGCGCCGTGGGCGCGGCCGGGTGCAGCGCGGGGGTCGGGCTGTCGGTCGAGGCCAACGCCGGCGTGGCGCGGCTCGCGCCCGACGGCGATGGCGCCGAGGCCACCGCGATCACCGGCGGGGCGTCGGTGGCGCTGGAGTTCGACTGGCTGCGCGACGCCGACCTCGGCGGCGGGTTCGGGCCGCAGGTGCTGCGACCGACCGGCGCGGCCGGCGAGGTCGCCGACGCCGGCGTGGCCGCGACGCCGATGCGGATCTGGTTCGCGTCGGCGATCGGCCCCTACGGCTGGAAGGTGCGCCCACGCGCGACGATGGGCGCGTCCCTGGCCAACGGCGACGGCGACCTGTACGCCGACGGCTACGCCGGGCTCGGCGTGTCGGTGCACCCGGCGCAGGGGCGGGCGATCCACGTGCTGGCCGGGCCGCAGTTGGTGCGCGCGACCGACCGTCGCCTCGACGGCGCGACCACGTACCAGGGCGTCGGTGGGCAGGTGCGGATCCGCTACTTCCACATGTGGCGGCGTGGCTGCGATCCGGCGACGCCGGAGGTGGCGCGTGAGCGCGCGTCGACCGAAGGAGAGTGGTCATGTCGCTGACCCGCGCGGCGATCGCGGCGGTGGCCGCGGCGGCGCTCGGCGCCGGCGGCCTCGGCTGCAGCAACCTCGGCTTCGGCAAGGTGGTGCCCGGCAGCGCGCCGCGCTTCCGCGCCGGGCGGCAGTTCGGCGTGCAGCAGCTGGGCGGCGGCTGGTACCGGATGGGCGCGATCGGCGCGCCGGCCGAGGCGGTCGGTGGCGGGCGGATCGGCGGCGTCGTCGGCGGGCGCCTCGGCCTCGGCACGATGCGGGTCGGCGATCGCGCGCAGCACGGCGGCGGCTTCGACGTGCGGGCCGAGGTGATGGTCGAGCTGTGGCCGTGGCTCGGCGTCGGCGGCTCGGCGGGCTGGGGCATGGAGGTCGCCGGGCAGGACGCCGACAAGGTCGTGCGCACCGGCTTCCCGCTGGCGGCGATCGCGACGATGACGCCGCTCAAGCCGTTCGTGCTGCGGGGCGGCGCGGTCTACGAGCCGGGCGACACCCGGATCGGCGACGTCGAGACCGCCGACGCGCGGGTCGGCTTCGAGGCCGCCGGCGGCATCGCGGTGGCGTTCCGCGGCTGGCACTTCGTCGTGCTGGTCGACTGGCGGCACCTCGGCGGGGCCGAGGCGATGGCGGGCGGCGCGCCGGTCGAGGTGGCGTCGGATCTGTACCTGCTCGACGCCTGGGTGGCGATGTAGCCGTATACGATCGGGGGATGCGAGCGCCCGCGCTCCTGATCTCCGCGACCGCGCTGGCGGTCGCCGCGCCAGCGTCCGCGGGGCCGTGCACGGTCGGGAGCTGGGTCGCGGTCGCGGGCACGGTGTCGGACGGCCGCGACTGCCGCACCGCGGTGCTCACCGCCGACGGCACCGGCGCCACCGGCCGCACGACCTACGGCGTGGCGGTGCCGGGCAGCGGCCGGTTCGCGATCACGCTGCAGCGGCTGACGCCCGACCGCGGCTCGCTGCAGCTCGAGTTCCCCGGCGGCTACCTGTTGCTGATCGACGGCCACGTCGGGGTCTACACGTCGGAGGCGCAGTGGGCGGAGACCGGGTATCGCCCGCTGCCGGCGCCCTTGACCGGCGCGGCGCAGCACGCGGCCCACCGGCTGGAGCTCGACGTCGCGGCGCGGACGATCGCGGTGCGGGTCGACGGCGTCGTGGTCGGGGCCTGGCCGATCCCGGCCCACGCCGCGACCGGGATGTTCGGGGTGCTGGTGGCCGGCGCGCGCGGCACCCGGAGCCGCGTGCGGATCAGCGACTGGGAGCTGCCGGCGCCGCGGTGAGCGCGGGGCAGCCCGGCGCCGCGTCGGTCCAGCCGCGCAGCCGGGCGCACAGCTGCGCGTCGGCGCTGGCGCGGGTGACCGGGGTGACCCGCACCGCGCCGCTGGCGTGGCCGCTGAGCAGCCCGGCGCCGTCATCGGTGAACGCCAAGGAGGTCGCCGCGCCGTCGGCGCCGAGCGGGATGGTCCAGGCCGCGCCGGTCGCGACGGCCCACACCCGCAGCCCGTCGGTCGTGCTGACCGCGGCGTGCGCGCCGTCGGGCGCCAGCGCCAGCGCGATCACCGGCGCGCCGGCCGGCGTCAGCGGGCGGACCTCGCCGCCCGCATCGACCGCGCGCACCGCGCCGTCGGGGCTGGCCTCGAGGCGGGCGCCGTCGGCGGCGCGGGCGGTGAGCCCGGTGGGCGGCGCGGCGGCGGTCGCGCGGCCCGTCGCCAGGTCGAGCCGGCGGGTCGTGCCGTCGGCGCTGGTGATCGCCAGCTGCCCGTCGGCGTCGAGCGCCAGCGCCGCGATCGGCGCCGGGCTCAGCGGGTAGCGCCGGGCGAGGCTGCCGTCGGGGCGCCAGCGTTCGACCGTGCCGTCGGCGCGGCCGGTGGCGAGCCCGCCGTCGGCCAGCGCGACCGCCGCCGCGATCTCGGCGTCGCCTTGGGTCGAGCGTCGCACGGCGCCGTCGGCGAGCCCGACGCCGCGCACCACGCCGTCGAGGCTGGCGGTCACGGCCTGATCGCCCTCGGCCGCGAGCCCGACCACCTCGCCGTCGTGGCCGGGCAGCGCGCCGACGTCGCGCCCCAGCCGCGCGTCCCACAGCCACGCCTCGGCCGAGCTGGTCGCGGTCGCGACCCGCGCGCCGTCGGGCGCCCCGGCCATCGCCGCCGCGCCGAACCGGCGGTGGCCGCGCAGGCGGACGATCGCCTCGCGGCTCGCGACGTCCCAGGCGATCACGTCGGCGCCGCCCTCGTGGCCGAACAGCCGCCGCGCGCCGGGGATCGCGCGCAGCTCCGGCGAGCGAGCCACGTCGGCGGTCGCCGCGCCGGTGGCGAGGTCGAGCACGCTGATCGCGCCGTGGCCGACGCTGAGCGTGCGGCCGTCGGGCCACGGGATCGGCAGGTAGATGCGCCGATCGACCGTCAGCAGCACCCGCGGCGCGGGCGGCGCGCCGCCGGCGAGCGCCGCCGCGAGCGCGTCGGCCGGCCACGCCAGCGCGCGGCCGTCGTCGCCGGAGCTGTAGATGATCGCGCGATCGGGCGCCGCGGTCACCGCGGCCTCGCCGCCGTGGGCCGGCCAGCCGCGCGGCGGGGCGGCGCCGTCCCACGCGACCAGCGCGCCGTCGGCGCAGCCGACCACCACCAGCCGGGCCGCCGCCGCCAGCGTGTAGGCGCGGCACGGCAGGGTCGCGGCGGCCTGCCGGGTCGTGCCGCTGGCGTCCCACCGCTCCACCCGCGCGCCGCTGGCCACGATCAGCGAGCCGTCCGCGAGGAACGCGGGCAGCGCCTCGCCGTCACCGCCGGTGACCGTCACGACCTCCTCGACGGCGCCCGCCGGATCGATCACGCCGAGCTGGCCGGCGAGGCCGATCACCACCAGCCGCGCGCCGTCGGGCGACCAGCTCAGCCGCAGCGGCTGCGTCAGCCGGGAGGTCAGGGCGCCGCGCGCGCGTCCGGCGTCGTCGCGCAGCGCGACGCGGCCGTCGGCCTCGAGCGTCGCCAGCGTCCCGCCGATCGGCGCGAACGCCACGTCGCGGGTCGCGTCGGGTAGCGCCCGCGCCACCGGGCCGGCCGCCAGCGTGTCGATCAGCGCCTGCCAGCCGGCGGCGGTCGCGGCCGCGCCGCCGGTCCGCGCCTCGGCGGCCAAGGTCAGCGCCTCGAGCCGATCGATCGGGCGCGCCGCGAGCCCGCGGGCGTGGGCGAGCTGCGCGGCCGCCAGCGCGGTCCGGGTGGTGCGCTCGCTGGCCTCGGCCCGGGCCCGGGCGGCGCGCGCGCGATCGCGCTCGTCGACGACCCGCGCCACCGCGGCCGCGCCGATCGCCGCCACCACCACCAGCGCCGCGGCCGCGACCCGGGTCGCCGCGCGGTGGTGACGCAGCCAGTGGCGCAGCCGCTCGCCGGGGCGGTAGCGGTGGCTCAAGATCAGCTGGCCGGTGGTGAACCGGCGCAGCTCCTCGGCCAGCGCCAGCGCGGTCGGGAACCGCTCGGCCGGGCGCCGCGCCATCGCGCGCTCGACGATCGCCACCAGCGCCGGCGGCGCGTCGGGCGCGCGCGTCGTCAGCGGCGGCGGCGCGCCGGCGGCCAGCCGGGCCCGCGCCGCCGCGCCGAGGTCGGCGCCGTACGGCGGCGTCCCCGCCAGCGCGTGGTACAGCGTCGCGCCCAGCGCGTAGACGTCGAACCGCGGGTCGGGCGGCGCGCCGGCCGCCTGCTCGGGCGGCATGTACGCGGCGGTGCCGACGCCGGCGCGGGTCAGGCCGTCGTCGTCGACCGGCGCCAGCGGCAGGTCGCCGGGCTCGTCGAGCGGCGCGGCCAGGCCCCAGTCGATCACGACGGTCTCGCCGAACCGGCCGAGCAAGATGTTGGCGGGCTTGAGATCGCGATGGACCACGCCGCGATCGTGGGCGTACGCCACCGCCTCGGCGGCCGCGGCCACCCGCGGCAACAGCGCCAGGCGCTGCGCGGCGGTGGTGGTGCGCGCGATCGCCTCGTCGAGCGGCTCGCCCTCGACCAGCGGCATCGCGTAGAACGGTTCGCCGTCGGGCCAGCGCCCGAGCTCGAGCACCGCGACGATGCCGGGGTGCTGCAGGCGCGCGGTGATCCGGGCCTCGCGCTCGAACCGCGCCCGCAGCGCCGCGACCGGCACGTCTGGCACCTCGCCGATCTGCTTGATCACCACCGCGCGGCCGATGCGTCGGTCCCAGGCGCGGAACGCGCGGCCCATGCCCGAGTGCGCCGCGCGCAGCGGCTCGCGCTGGCTGTACAGCGCGGGATCCACCTCGATCAGCTCGACCAGCGCGCGCGCGCCGAACGGATCGCCGACCCCGGCCAGGCCGCGGCACGCCGCGCACGCGGCGAGGTGCGCCGCCA
>JADJGV010000025.1 GCA_016707895.1 Myxococcales bacterium
GCTCGGCCAGCGCCCGGCCGCGCTGCTCGTCGGCGCCGGTGGCCGCCGCGGCCGCGCCGTCGAGCGCGGCGTCGTCGAGCGCGACCGCGGCGAGCGTCAGCTCGGGCAGCCCGGCCAGCGCGGCGGCGATCTGATCGCGGCGGACGCCGTGGGCCACCACCGCGCGGGCGCCGGCGCCGGGCGGCGCGTGCACGACCAGCGGCGGGCCGGCCACGCCGGCGCGGGCCTCGCCGACCCGGCGCGCGATCGCGGCCAGCGCCGGCTCGAGGCTGGGCCAGGCGTCGGCGCGGGCCAGCATCGGCCGCCCCCGGGCCGGCGCCGCGCGATCCGGCACCGGCTCCGGCAACGCCGCGCGAGCGACCCGGGCGCGCTCGAACACCGCCCGCGCCGACGCGGGCCGCCGGGACGGATCGAGCGCGAGCAGCTCGGCGATCAGGTCCGCCAGCCCGGGCGCCTCGGCGTCGGTCAAGGCCGGCCGCGGCGCGCGCGCGATCGCCTCCCACAGCGCCGGGCCGCGGCCCGCGACCGGCGCCACGCCGCGCGCCGCGAACACCAGGCAGGCGCCCAGGCCGTAGAGATCGCCGGCGGGGTGCACGCGCCCGGTCAGCGCCTCGGGTGGCAGGTAGGTCGGCGTCCCGCGCACCGCGCCGTCGAGGCCGGCGCTGCCGGCCAGCCCGAGATCGAGCAGCACCGCGCGGCGCGCCGCGCCCTCGCCGACGATCATGACGTTGCCGGGGCTGACGTCGCAGTGGACGAGGCCCGCGCCGTGCAACGCGACCAGCGCCGCCGCCACGTCGATCGCCACCACCCACACGCCGATCGCGTCGAGCGGCGCGCTGGCGGCGAGCGACCGGCCCGCGATCTCCTCGGCGGTGTAGTACGGCGTGCCGGCGGCGAGGGGCCCGAGGTCGGCGGCCAGCGTGCCGAGGTCGTACGCGCGCGGCAGGCTCGGGTGATCGAGCGACGCCAGCCGCGCGAACTCGCGCACCAGCGTCGCGCGCGCGCCCGGTGGCACCGCCTTGAGCGCCACGACCGCGCCGCGCTCGCGGTCGCGGACCCGCACTACCCGCCCCTGGGCGCCCTCGCCGAGATCGGCCAGAAGCTCGTACCGCGCTGCCGACATCGTCACCTTCATTGGCACCCTGGCGCCATTGGTTGTCAACCAAGTATGCGCATGGCAACCAAGGAGACGCATCGGCGCGCGATTTCGGGCCCGCCGATCTGCGTGATAAGGTGTGGGTGTGGGAGAGAAGGATCCGACGCGACGCGCCAGCGACGACACGCGCGGTCGGATCGATCAGCTCGCGGGGGGCTGGGATCTCGGCGATCGGCCGCCGGCCGAGCCCGATCCCGCGCCTGCGGCACCTCCACCCGCGCCGCCCGCCGCGCCCCCGCCGGTGCGGAGCAAGGGCCCGACCCAGCCGCCGCCGCTCCCGCCGCGCCGCGAGCGCCCATCCGCGCCCCCGCCCCCGCCACCGCCGCGCGCCGCGGTGGCCACGGCGCCAGCCCCAGCCCCCGCGGCTCCGATCATCATCGGCGACGACGACGCCACCGACGCCGATCGCGACGCCACGCGGGTCGATCCGCGCAGCGACGCCACCGTCATGGCCGCCGCCGAGCGCGCGACCCTGGCCGCCGGCGCGACCCTGCCGGTGCGCGCCGCGTTCCGGCGCCGGCGCGGCCTCGGCGGCGACGTGGTCTACGTCGCGACCGTGCTGTTCCGCGGCGCCGCCACCCGGCGCGAGCTGCGCCGCATCGAGGCCGCCGTCGACGCGCGCGCCCAGGCCCGGGCCGCCGCGCTGATCGCGCTGGGCGCCGACGGCATCGGCGATCCCGCGCTCGACGGTGCCGCCATCGACGCCGCCCGCGATCAGCTGGCCGCCCTCGAGGAGGAGCGGGCCGCCCGGGCCGGCGAGGTCGCCGGCGCCGACGCCGACGCCGCGACCATCGAGCGCAACCGCAAGGGCGAACTCGACAAGCAGGCCGAGGCGCTCAAGGCCGCCGAGGCCGAGCTGGCCGCGATCGCCGCGCGCCTGGCACCGCTGATCAAGGAGGCCGAGGCGGTGCGCAAGAAGGGCGACGAGCTGCGCGCGACCCTGGCCCGGCAGGACGATCTGCTGCGGGCCCAGGACGCCAAGGCGGTCGCGATGCGCGGCAAGGCCGACCGCGCCGCCGTCGACGCCGAGATCGCCACGCTGCGCGCCGACCGCGTCGCGATCGCCAAGGACGAGCCGGCCCTCGCCGCGCAGCTCGCCGAGCTGGCGCCGCGCATCGCCGCGCTGGAGGCCGAGCGCGCCGCGGCCCAGGGCCGCCAGGCCGACGCCCGCGCCGCCGCCGCCGCCGCCGGCGAGCGCGCCGTCGACGAGCAGGCCGCGGTGACCGCGCGCAAGAAGGTGATCGAGCGGGGCGTCGCCGAGCTCGAGAAGCGGCGCGATCGCGCGCTGCGGCAGGTCGGCGAGGCGCTGGCGATCGCTCGGCCGGCCAGCCAGGCCGCCGCGCTGGCCCGCCTCGACGAGGTCGAGCTAGCCGCCGCCGACGAGGAGCGCCGGGCCATGGAGCTGCGCGAGATGCTGGCCACGGTCGACAAGCCGGCGCTGGCCCGGGGCCTGGCCGTGATGGCGTTGGCCGCCGCCGTCGTCGGCGCGGCGCTGTGGTTCGCGCTCCTGCGCTGAACCGGCCGCGCTATCCGAGCAGCGCGACCAGCCGGTCGAGCGCGACCAGCGTCACCGCGTAACGGGCCACCGCGAGGAGCGTGCCGATCAACGCCAGCGCCGCCGCCAGGGCGTGGGTCAGCCGGGCCGCGCCGGTCCGTCGCGCGCCGCGCAGCCCGAGGCCGACCCCCGCGATGCCCAGGCCCATGGCCACGAACATGCCCGGCGCGGGCAAGGCGACCGCCGCGAGGCAGCCGAGCGCCAGGAGCAGGGGCAGCACGGGCCTAGCCTCGGTGAGGCTCGCAGCGCAGTCCAGTTTTCGGCGACTTGTGCCGGCGCGGCGCCCGCGCTATACGCGGCCTCCCATGACCGACGAAGCCGCCTCCGTCCGCGCCGGTAGCTGCGCGATCGTCGGGCTGCCCAACGTCGGCAAGTCGACGCTGCTCAACCGGCTGGTCGGCCGTCGCCTGGTCGCGGTCTCGCCCAAGCCGCAGACCACGCGCAACCGCATCCTCGGCATCCACCGCGGCCCCGACGTGGAGATCTGCTTCGTCGACACGCCCGGCATCCAGCACGGCAAGGGCGCGCTGCGCCGCTTCATGCGCGACGAGGCGCTGGCCGCCGCCGCCGACGGCGACGTCACGCTGCTGGTGATCGACGCCAGCGAGCGCAAGGCGGCCACCCCGCGCCGCCTGGCCGAGCCCGACGCCGCCGAGCTGCTGGCGGCGATCACCGACGCGCGGTTGATCGTCGCGCTCAACAAGGTCGACCGGGTCAACAAGCCCGAGCTCTTGCCGCTGATCGAGGCGTGGGTGGCGTGGGGCGGCGAGCGCGCCAGCGGCCTCGAGGTGGTGCCGATCGCGGCCAGCACCGGCGACAACGTCGATCGCCTGGTCGCGACGATCGCGCAGCGGCTGCCGCTGTCGCCGCCGATGTTCCCGCCCGACATGGTCACCGATCGCGCCGAGCCGTTCCTGGCCTCGGAGCTGATCCGCGAGCAGCTGTTCCACCAGCTCGGCCAGGAGCTGCCGTACTCGGCGGCGGTCGTCGTCGAGCGCTTCGAGGAGCACGACTCCGGCGCGCTGTCGATCGGCGCGTACATCGCCGTCGAGCGCGAGTCGCAGAAGGCGATCGTGATCGGCCGCGGCGGCCAGCGCATCAAGGAGCTGGGCGTCGCCGCCCGGGTCGCGCTGGGCGAGCTGTTCGGCTGCGCGGTGCACCTCAGCCTCCTGGTGAAGATCGCGCCGGCGTGGACCACCGCCGACGCCGCCATCCGGCGCTTCGGCTACCGGGGAGAGTCATGACCGCCACCATCGCCCTGGTCGGCCGACCCAACGTCGGCAAGTCCACGCTCTACAACCGCATGATCGGCGGCCGCCCGGCGCTGGTCCACGACACCCCCGGCCTGACCCGCGATCGCCGCTACGGCGAGCTCGACTACTTCGGCCGCGTCGTGCGCGTCATCGACACCGGCGGCCTCGATCCCGCCGCCGAGGGCGACGCGATCGGCCGCGGCATCCACCGCCAGGCGTGGCGGGCGATCGAGGAGGCCGACGCGCTGGTGCTGGTGGTCGACGGCGCCGCCGGGCTGGCCCCGCTCGACGCCGAGGTCGCGCGCAACATCCGCGCGACCGGCAAGCCGGTGATCCTCGCGGTCAACAAGATCGACTCGCCCAAGCGCGACGTCGAGATCGCCGACTTCTACGGGCTCGGCCTCGGTGAGCCGTTCCCGGTCTCGGCCGCCCACGGCCGCGGCTTCGACAAGCTGCTCGAGCAGATCGTCACCGTGCTCGGCGTGGCGCCGCCGCCGGCGCCGGTCGAGGACGACGAAGACGAGGACGAGGACGTCGAAGACGAGGACGAGGACGAGGAGGACGAGCTCGACGAGGCCGCCGCCGACGACGCCGAGGACGCCGCGGCCGACCCCGACGATCCCGACGCCCCGGCGCGCCCGTCGAAGCGCCGCCGGCCGCACCGCGCCGACGCCGACGCTGGCCCGGTCCGGATCGCGCTCCTGGGCAAGCCCAACGCCGGCAAGTCGTCCTTGTGCAACCGGCTGCTCGGCGAGGAGCGCTCGCTGGTCCACCATCAGCCCGGCACCACCACCGATCCGGTCGACAGCCCGCTCCGCTTCGCCGGCAAGGACTACATCCTGGTCGACACCGCCGGCATCCGCCGCAAGGCCCGGGTCGAGGAGGACGTCGAGAAGCTCGCCGTGACGATGGCGCTCGGGCAGATCGAGCGCGCCGACGTCGTCGTGCTGGTGATCGACGCGGCGCTCGGGCCCAGCGAGCAGGACGCGCGGTTGCTGGGCGCGGCCGAGGCCGCCGGCAAGGCGATCGTCGTCGCGCTCAACAAGAGCGACCTACTGCGCGGCGCCGCCGCGGTCGAGGCGGTGCGCACCGCCACCACCGACAACTTCCACTTCCTGACCTGGGCGCCGTCGGTGCTGGTGTCGGCCGAGCGCGGCGACGGCGTCGACAAGCTGATGGACACCGTGGCCAAGGTCGCGATCCAGCACCAGCGCCGCATCACCACCGCCGAGCTCAACCGCTTCTTCGCCGAGGTGTGCGAGACCGTGCCGCCGCCGATCTGGCACGGCAAGTCGGTGCGAGTCTACTACCTGACCCAGGCCGCGGTCGGCCCGCCGACCTTCGTGCTCAAGGCCAGCGCGCCCGACGGCATCTCGCCAGCGTACCGCCGCTTCCTGAGCAACCAGCTGCGCAAGCGCTACGGGTTCAAGGGCACGCCGCTGCGGGTCTTCGTGCGCGCCAAGGACAGCAAGCCCAAGAAGAAGTAGGCGCCGTCGCGCGCCGTCAGCGCGGCGTGAACGTGACCGCGGCGACCCGGGCCCGGGCGTCGGGCAGCGCGCCGATCGTCATCCAGGCGTCGCCGTCGACGGTGGCCAGCACCGCGGCGCCGCCGCCGACGACCAGCAGCCGCGTGCCGTCGTCGATCATGCCCGGCGCCTCGCGCGGCGCGCCCGGCAGCGGCGCGACCGGCGCCCACGTCGCCAGATCGGTCGAGCGCTCGATCGCGACGCCGAAGCCGCCGCCGCGCAACACGTACGGGCCGCGCCACGCGGCCGAGGCGAAGTCCTGGGCGATGGTCAGATCCCCGTGGCGCGCCCAGGTCGCGCCGTCGCTCGACACCAGCACGTCGGTCAAGAAGCCGGCGGCGTCGTGGCCACCCAGCGCGAACAGGCTGCCGCCGGTGCTCAGCAGGTCCAGCTCGTGGCGCGCCGTCGGCAGCTGCCCGACCTGCGTCCACGCGGCGCCGTCGGTCGAGCGGTAGACCTGATCGTAGCTGCCGGCCTCGTAGCCGCCCGCGATCCACAGCGCGCGCCCGTGGACGGTGGCGCCGAGGCTGCCGGCGCGGTTCGGCAAGGCGCCGACGACGGTCCACGCGACGCCGTCGGTCGACGCCCAGACGTTGTCCTGGGACGCGCCGCCGGCGTCGATGCCGCCGAGGTAGTACAGCCGATCGTTCCACACCAGCGCGGCGCCGCTGTCGCGCGGCGCCGGCAGGTGGCCGACCAGCGTCCAGGTGACGCCGTCGTCGGACGCCAGCACCTCGTCGATGGCGGCGCCGGCGACCTGCCCGCCGAGCACGAACAGCCGCGCGCCGCGGTGGGTGATCGTCGCGGTGGCCAGCGCGCCGGCGGCGTCGGCGACGGTCACGACCGTCGCGCCGACCCGGGCCGGCGCCACGAAGGCGCCGTCGAGGTCGACCTCGCCATCCCCCGCGGTCACCGCGAACCCGTAGGGCGGGGCGCCGCCGCGCGCGGTCAGCTGCAGCGCCGACGACAGGTTGATGGTCGCGCGGGGCGGATCGATCGCGAGGCCGTCGCCGCCGTCGCCGACCGGATCGTAGCCGATCCGACCGCAGCCGGCGCTCGCCAGCGCCGCGACGATCAGGATCCGGAGCATGACACCAGGATACCCCCCGGGATCAGCGCGTGGGCGCGGGCCGTGGCAGCACCACCGCGGCGGTGCCGACCTCGTCCGCCTCGCCGCGACCGCGCACGACCGCGACGCCGGTCGAGCCCAGCGCCGACACGCAGCTGGTGCTGTCGTCGAGCTGCTCGTAGATCGTCACCGCGGCGTGGGCCACCGGGCCGTGATCGGCCGACAGGATCAGGGCGCGCACGTGGGCGGCGTCGGGCAGGTCGAGATCGCCGCCGAGCGCGGGATCGCGATCGGCGAAGGTCCACTCGGGGCGGGGATCGCCGCTCGACGGCCGCACCGTGACGTCGTAGGTCAGGTCGACGCCGGCGAGATCGCCGTCGACGTACATCGTGAACTCGCCCTTGCCGTTGGTGCTGACCTGGATCGGCGCCTGCGACAGCGCGATCCGCGACGCCTCCGACGACAGCACGCACAAGGTCGCCTGCGCCACCGTCGCGGTGACGGTCGCGCCGGCGACGTTGCGGCCGTCGTGATCGCGGACCCGCCCGACCAGCGCGACCCGGCGCGGCAACGCCAGCGCGAGCGGGCCGACCTCGGGCACCAGCTCGGCGCCGTAGGTGGCCGCCAGCTCGCTGCCCGGCGCCGGCAGGATGTCGACGCGGTAGCGCAGCGGCAGGCTGTCGAGGATCGGGAACAGCGGCAAGGTCGCGCGGCCGGCGACCGTCCGGGTGCGGGCCTCGACCGTCAGCTCGCGGCCGCCGGCGAGCGGCTCGTCGAGGCGGACCACCACGGTGGCGCCGTCGACCGCGACCGCGGCGCCCGCGCCGTCGACGCCGCGCACGTCGATCACCGCCAGCTTGGGCTGACCCACGAGCGGGATCGCGATGTCGGCCATCGTCGTGCCCAGCACCTGATCGCGGAGCCGCACCGCGGGGCGGTGGTCGGCGTCGGCCTCGGGCGGCGGCTGCACGAGCACGTCGGCCACCGTCGTGTCCGGCGGCACCAGCAGGTCGAACTCGCCGAGGTCGTCGGTCACGGCCAGGGTCGAGATCATCGACCGCGACCCCAGCACCGGGTTGGTCACCACCTCGGCGGTGACCCGCCAGCCGGCGACCGGCCCGTCGGCGATCGGCCGGACGATGCGGCCGCGCACCCAGCGCTGCGTCATCGGGTCCAGGCCGAAGTCGTGGAGGATCGCGCCGCTGTCGGCGTCGATCTCCTCGGCGGTCAGCGTGACCTCGACCGCCACCGGCGGCAGCAGCGTCGCCGGCACCAGCGCGCCCGGCGCCACCACCAGCGCCGGCGTGAACACCGCGGTGAAGGTCCGCGGCGCGCTGGCGGTCGGCCGCGCCAGCGCCACCTGGTAGCTGCCGTCGTCGCCGACCTCGGCGGTCTCGCTCAGCCGCGGCCCGCCGGGGAAGGCGGGGTCGCGGTACCAGCGCAGCTGACCGGCCAGGCCCAGGCGATCGGTGCACACCGCCACCGGCGGGCACGGGATCGTCACCTGGCCGCGCACCAGCACGGCCTCGTCGAGCGTCAGCGCCCGATCGGTGCCGTCGCCGAGCGTGCCGTCGGGCTCCATCGACAGCGCCGGGATCGCGGTCTTGACCAGCGTGCCGCGCAGCTCGGTCGGCGGCGCGATCACCGCGCTGTACGTGCCGACTGGCGGATCGCCCCAGCACACGCCGACCTCGCACACCTCGCCGGCGGCCTGGTTGCAGTCGGCGGGCTGATCGCACTCGACGATCGGCGCCTCGTCGTCGACGCCGGGCAGGCAGGCGGCGAGCGAGGTCAGCGCGAGCGCGAGGGGGCGGCGGCTCACGACGGCGACCTCTCGCAGGTGATGTTCCACCAGTACGAGACGATCTCGCCCGGCGGCGTGACGTCGCGGTACAGGCGCGTCGTCGTGCTGGTCGGCAGCCGGTCCATCAGGTCCAGCTCGAAGACGTGGGGCGCGCCGTCGGCGATGTCGTCGGTGCACACGCCGATCAGCGAGCAGGTGGTGGTGCGCGCGGTGTCGCCGGACGGGCTGGGCCCGACCTGGCAGTCGGCGCGCAGCTGGGTCGGCCCGGCCAGGCCGTAGTCCAGGTACATCCGGTAGTACAGCGTGTCGCCGGGGTCGGTGTCCTCGGCGGTGATGCGCAGCTCGCCGGTGCCGACCGCGAACACGTGGGGCCCCGGCCGCACGAGCTCCTCGCCGGTGCCGTCCTTGACCGAGCGGAACGCCGGCGGGTGGTTGACCGCCGCGTCGGCGCCATCGGTCTGCAGCGGTGGGGGGATCACGCACCCCGTCACCACGAGCGGCGACAGGAGGGCGGCGGCGGAGGTCACGCGTACCAACGCATGCACGCAGCGCGCCATGATGGCTTTCGCGAGAGAAAGCGGGTAGTTGCGGTCGTTTGACGGGCGCGCGGCGGACCCCAGGTACGGCATCGATGTCAGGGTGCGCCCGCGCCGGCTCATTCCGGCATCCCCTCGTCGTAGCCGTCGCCGGCCTCCTTCTCGAGGTGGCGGAAGATCGTCCGCGGGTCGACGCCGAGATCGCGCGCGGTCTTGGTGCGGTTGCCGTTGTTCACCGCCAGCACCTCGTTGATGTACTCGCGCTGGAACTTGTCCTTGGCCTCGGCCAGCGTGAGGATCGCCGGCAGGTTGTCGGCCGACAGCCCGAGATCGTCGGGCCCGATCACCGTCGACTCCGCCAGCACGATCGCCTTCTTGATGCGGTTCTCGAGCTCGCGGATGTTGCCGGGCCAGGCGTGCTTGCGCATCGCCACGGTGGCGTTGGGCGAGAAGCCCTTCACCTTGGCGTCGAACTCGCGGGTGTAGCGCGACAGCAGGTAGCGCGCGATCACGATGACGTCCTCGCCGCGGGCGCGCAGCGGCGGCAGCTGCAGGTTGACGACGTTGAGCCGGTAGTAGAGGTCCTCGCGGAACCGGCCGCCGGCGATCTCCTTCTCGAGATCGCGGTTGGTGGCGGTCAGGATGCGGATGTCGACCGACTCGCTGCGGGTGTCGCCGACCCGCACCACGACCCGCTCCTGGATCGCGCGCAAGAGCTTGACCTGCAGCTCGAGCGGCATCTCGCCGACCTCGTCGAGGAACAGCGTGCCGCCGTCGGCCGACTGGAACTTGCCCAGCTTGTTGGCCACCGCGCCGGTGAACGCGCCCTTGACGTGGCCGAACAGCTCGCTCTCGAGCAGGTTCTCGGGGATGGCGCCGCAGTTGATGGTCACGAACGGCTTGCCGGCGCGCGGCGAGCGGGTGTGGATCTCGCGGGCGATCAGCTCCTTGCCGGTGCCGGTCTCGCCGGTGATCAAGACCGAGATGTCGGTCGGCGCGATCTTCTCGACCTTGCGGTAGACCGCCTGCATCGGCGGCGAGGTGCCGACGATCTCGCCGAACCGCACCGCCTCGAGCCGCTCGGCCAGCTTCTTGTTGTCGACCTGCAGCTCGTTGAGCAAGAGCGCGTTGGCGACGATCAGCGACGCCTGGGCGGCGAACACCGTCAGCACCCGCATCGTCGCCTCCTGGAACAGGTCGACGATCGAGTCGTTGCCGACGTAGATGATGCCGAGCAGCCGGCCGCGATCGAGCAGCGGCACGCAGATCACGCTCGACAGCCGCAGCTGCATGACGCTCTTGGCCGCGGCGAACTCGGTGTCGTGCATCGCGTCGGAGATGATCACCGGCCGCCGCGACGCGACGACCTTGGCGACGATCGAGTCCGACAGCTGGCTGACCGCGTCGGCGATGTTCTCCTTGCGCAGGTTGCGGGCGATCTTGACGTCGAAGGTGTCGCCCTCCATCAGGATCAGGAAGCCCTTGTCGGCGCTGGTGATCTCGATGACCAGATCCATCAGGGTGTCGAGCAGCTCGCCCAGCTCGCGCTTCTGCATCAGCTTCTCGGAGAAGTCGTAGAGCTTGCCGTAGGCGTCGAGGTCGGCGACGGTCTGCGCGGCCTCGTCCTCGGCCGGCGGCGCCTCGTCGATCAGCGCGAACCGCAGCTCGCAGCTGCCGATGACCAGCTTGTCGTCGTGGCTGAGCTTGTGCTTGCCGCGCTTCTTGCCGTTGACGACGACCTCGGCTTTGCGCGCCAGCGTCGTGATCGTGTAGGTCTGGCCGTCGAAGTGGATCGACGCGTAGGTGTCGCCGATCAGCGGATCGGGCAGCACGACGTCGTTGTCGGGGCCGCTGCCGATCGACGTGATCTTCTTGTACAGGTGGTACACCGTCGGCGGACGGCCTGGGGCGGTGGTGCGGAGCGATGGCATGGGTCCTCGGAGCGATGGCTCAGAACTGGAAGCGCAGCGCGGCGCCGGCGCCGTCGCCGGTGATCACCGGCGCCAGCTCGAGGCGGGCCGCCGGCCGGGGCGGTGGGTCGGGCTTGCGCCGCAGCTCGGGGGGCAAGAGCGACTCGTCGGCCTTGCGCTGCACCGACGGCTGGTAGTGGCGGAGCGAGTCGACGATGCCCCAGGCCATCAGGCCCAGGCACGCCACGCCGGCGCCGATCTCGATCGCCTCGAGGCGGCGCACGAACTGGTTGTCCTCGTCGGGGACGACGCCGTTGATGCCGTAGGTGCCGGCCAGGTACAGCCAGATGCCGGCCGACACCGCGCCGGTCACGCCCTGGCTGGCCGCGAACGCGATGGCCTTGCCCGGCTGGCCGTTCTGGAACTGGCCGGCGCCGAACGGCACGAAGTTGATGTAGTAGGGGCGGGTCTCGATCACCACCATCGAGGCCAAGAGCTGCTTGTAGCGCTCGTTCTCCTCGGCGATCCGCCGGCGCTCGGCGTCGAGCCGGCTGCGCTCGCGGATCGCCGCCTTCTGCTCCTCGAAGTAGCGCACCGCCTCGGCCGAGAACAGCACGGTGTCGAGCGTCAGGTCGGCCTCGAGGTACAGCGCCTCCTCGAACTCGCGGCTGGCAGTGGCGCGATCGCCGGTCTCGAACGCGCACACGCCGAGCAGCACGTGGGCCTCGAGCAGGTCCTCGGCGCGGGCCAGCCGCGGCGACGGGTAGAGCAGGTAGCTGAGCAGCGGGATCGCCGCGGCGAAGTCGCCCTGGCGGAACCCGGCCCGGGCCCGGGCCAGATCCTCGGCCGGCGTCGCGGCGTCGGCCCGCGCCACCAGCGCCGCCACCGCGCAGCCGGCCACGAGCGCTACGGCGCGCACGTCACGTCCTTGGCCTCGGCGTAGCGCACGGTGATCTTCTGGGTGCTGATGGTGTCACCGATGAAGCGCACCGTCACCTGGCGCTGGGTCAGCGCGCCACCGAACGTGATCAACGTCGGCTTGTCGAGGCGGGCCTTGCCGCCGTCGATCTCGACCTGGACGTCGCCGCCCGGGCAGCGCGGCGTGATCTGCGCCGGCAAGAAGCCCAGCTCGATCGCGACCCGGCCGCCGGCGACGTCGGGCCCGATCGTGCGCTGGGTCGGCTCGCAGCAGTCGTCGCGCCGCACCGCCAGCACCACCGGCGCGCCGGGCGCCGGCAGATCGGCGTGGCCGCCGACGAACCGCTGCCACGGCCCGTCGCCCAGCTTGACCTCGGCGTCGGCCGGCGACACCGCCAGCGTGAACGTGCGGGCGGCGCCGGCGTCGGGCGGCGCCGCGGTCCGGGCGTCGGGGCGGCGATCGGGGACCACCGCCAGCGGGGCGGCGTCGGTCGGCTCGGCGTCGAGGCCGGCGGCGTCGGTGGCGGGCGGCGCGTCGATCGGCGGGCGGGCGTCGATCGGCGGGCGGGCGTCGATCGCGCGGGCGTCGATCGCCGGCGCGGCGTCGATCGCCGGCGGCGCGGCGCCGCCGGATCGCATCGTCCGCCGCAGCGCCCAGCCGCCGCCGCCGGCCAGCGCCACCAGCCCGGCCACCGCCGCGGCGCGCCGCCAGCGGTGCTGGCGCTCGATCGACGCCAGCAGCGCCCGCGCGCCCTCGTGCTGGGGCTCGATCTGCAGCACGCGGTCGAGCAGCTCGAGCGCGTGGGCCCGGCGGGTCGGCAGCTCGGCCTTGGCCCGGCGCAGCAGGTGATCGATCAGCCGCGCGCCCAGCGCGAGCTCGTAGGCCGCGGGCGCCGCGAAGTAGCGGGCCAGCTCGTCCTTGGCCGAGCCCAGCCCCGAGCCGGCCAGGTACGCCTCGAGGTCGGCCACCATCGCCGCCATCGTCGGGTAGCGATCGCCGGGCTCGGGCGCCATCGCCTTGGCGATGATCTTGGCCAGCTCGGCGCCGACCCGCGGGTTGCTCTGGCGCGGATCGGCGTAGCGGCACTCGGCGATGCGCTTCAGGATCTCGTGCGGGTTCTTGCCCTCGAACGGCAGCTTGCCGACGGTCAGCTGGTACAGCACGATGCCGCACGCGAAGACGTCGGTGCGGAAGTCGAGCTCCTTGCCCAGCACGTGCTCGGGCGACATGTACGCCGGCGAGCCCAGCAGCTGGCCGGTGACGGTCATGCGCTGCGCGTCGACCATCTGCGAGATGCCGAAGTCGGTCAGCTTGACCACGCCGTCGGAGCGGATCATGACGTTCTCGGGCTTGACGTCGCGGTGCAGGATGCCGTGGCCGTGGGCGTGGGCCAGCGCGCGCCCGATCTCGGCCACCACCATCGCGCCGAACTCGGCGAACCGCGGCGGGTGATCGGTGACGAACTGCTTGAGCGTCGAGCCCTCGATGAACTCGGTGACGATGTAGCTCTCGGGCGACTCCTTGCCGGAGTAGGCGAAGATCTCGAGGATGTTCTCGTGGCGCAGCTTGGCCACCGCGTGGGCCTCGCGCTCGAAGCGGTCGCGGGCCTCGGCGTGCTCGGCGAGGTGCCGGTGCAGCACCTTGATCGCGACCTCGCGCTTGAGCGAGCGATCCATCCCCCGATAGACGACCGCCATCCCGCCCTGGCCCACGCGCGCCAGGAGCTCGTACTTGTCGAGGACCTGTCCGACGTCGATCACGGGCGGGGCACCGTGACAACCATGTCACGGCGAGGCTGGTTCGAGCTAGGACTGGCTGCAGGCCGCAGCGGTTGCCTAACCCGCGGCCATCGTAGGCGGAGCGTCCAGGCCACCGCAAGGCAGCGCGACATCGGCGTCGCGCCGGGGCGGCGGCGACGGGTTCCGCGCTACGATGCGCCATGCGCTGGGTCGTGAGCCTGGTCGGCCTGGCGGTGGCCGCGGCGCCGGCCGCCGCCGATCTGGTCGACGTGCGGCTGTCGGAGGTCGCGACCGCCAGCGCCGTGGGCGATCCCGCGGCCCGGTACGTCGAGCTCGAGGCCACCGCCGCCGCCTGCGTGTTCCCGTCGACGCGGGTGGTCAGCTACGACGCCGCCGGCGCGGTCGTCGGCGACGTCGCGCCGTTCGCCAGCGCGACCTGCGTCGCCGCCGGCACGTTCCTGGTGCTGGCGACGCCGGCGGCTCGGGCCGCGTTCGGCATCGCCGAGGTCGACGGCGGCCTGGTGCCGCCGATCGAGCTCGACGCCGGCCAGCTGTGCCTGGTGTCCTCGGCGACCCGCTACGACTGCGTGCGCTGGGGCGCGATCGCCACGCCGGTGCGCGATCTGTTCGGCCCCGACGACGCCACCGCGGCGATCCCGCCGCCGGCCGGCCTGGCGCTGGCGCGGATCGCCAACACCGACGTGGTCGCGGTCGACTGGCGGGTCGAGACGCCGTCGCCACGCCGGCCCAACGACGGCACGCCGTGGGATCCGGCCGACGCGGGCGTCGACGCGCCGCGGCCCGACGCCGGCACCGACGCCACGCCGCCGATCGACGCCGCGCGGCCCGACGCCGCGGCCGACGCGGCGATCGCCGACGCCAGCCAGGCGTTCCTCGATCTCGATCCCGGCGGCGGCGCGGCGTGCGGCTGCGCCAGCGGACCGACCCCGGACGGCGCCGCGGCGCTGCTCGCGGTGGCGGCGCTGCTCGCGCGGCGCCGGCGGCGCTGACGCGTCACCAGGTCTCGAGGCCGTGGCAGGCCGGATCGCAGCGCTTGGTCGCGGCGGTCCAGGTCCCGGCCTGGCGCAAGGACACCTGCACGACGCCGTCGACGTGCAGCGGCAGCCCGATGATCGTCGTCGACCCGCTCGCCACCGTGGCGTGGCACTCCTGGCAGGCGATGCCCTCGCTCTTCACGTGGAGCCTGTGCTCGCCCGACATGTTGAACGACGCGGTCGGCGTCGACGCCGCGTGGTGGCACGACGCGCAGGTGATGACCGGGTCGGTGGTCCAGGTCGCGGCGCCGCCGTCGGTGCGGCCGTCGCCGTGGCAGTGCATCGCCGCGCAGCCGGCGGTCGCCGGCGCGTAGGTCGCGGTCGGGTTGAGCGCGTCGAAGCGGACCTCGGCGCGGCCGTCGCCGTCGATGTGGCCGGGCGACAGCGCCGACGCCGGCGTGACGTGGCAGCGGGCGCAGGTCCACGGCGCGTGGATCGCGGTGGCGGCGACGTGCAGCGTGTGGGCGCCGACCGCGACGGTGCTGCGCGTCAGCTCGCCGCCGACGCCGGCCGGCGGCGCGCCCGACGCGTTGTCGACGCCGCCGTGGCAGAACGTGCAGCGGGTCTCCCAGTCGGCGTGGCACGAGGTGCACGACACCGCGCTCATGCCGCCGCGGAGGTCGGCGCCGTGGCAGGCCTGGCAGGCCGCGAGGCCGCCGTCGTTGGCCGCCGCGCCGTGGGCCGCCGGCGTCGCCCAGCCGCTCGGATGGACCGCGGTGACCTCGACGACGCCGTCGACGTGCAGCGCCGGCCCGACGAAGGCGCCGGCCAGCGACACCACCGCCGGGTGGCACATGCCGCAGGCCTGGGGCACCGGCGCGCCGACCGGGGGGTGCGCCCCGCCCGGCGGCAGGCCGTGGCAGGTGCCGCACGCGGCCTGGGTGCCGTCGACGGTGGTCCACAGCGGCGCGCGGTTGCTGCCGCCCGGCAGCAGCGTCGCGCCGTGGCAGTAGGCGCTGGTGCAGCGCGCGCCGTCGAAGCTCGGGGCGGCGCCGTCGGCGCGCGCGGTGGCGCCGAACCGCAGCTCGGCCGGCAGCGGCGTGTCGAAGTGGCCGGCCGCGAGCGCGCTGGTCGGGACCACGTGGCACTCGGCGCAGGCGATCGGCGCGCGCCAGGTCGAGGCGCGCAGGTGGCTGCGGTGGGCGCCGACGCCGCGGGCGGTGGTCGCGAGGTTGCCGCCGACGTCGCGGGGCGGCGACGCATCGCCGGCGCCGCCGTGGCACGAGTCGCAGGTCAGGCTGCGCACCTCGACGACGCCGTCGACGTGCAGCGCGGCGTTGGCGAAGCTGCCGTCGGGGGCGATCACCGCGTCGTGGCAGGCGCTGCACGCGGCCGGGATCGCGCCGGTGACCGGCGGGTGGCCGCCGCCGGGCGGCAGGCCGTGGCAGGCGCCGCACGCGGCCTGGGTGCCGTCGACGCGGGTCCAGGTCGGCGTCGTGGTCGTGCCGCCCGGGCGCAGCGTCGCGCCGTGGCAGTAGACGCCGGCGCAGGTCGTGCCGCCGAAGCTCGGCGCCGCGCCGTCGGCGCGGGCCCGCGGCCCGAAGGCCAGCTCGGCCGGCAGCGCGGTGTCGCGGTGGCCGGGGCTGTCGACCGCCGTCGGCACCAGGTGGCAGTCGGTGCACGCCATCGGCGCGCGCCAGGTCGAGGTGCGCAGGTGGCTGCGGTGCGCGCCGACGCCGCGGGCGGTGGTGGCGAGGTTGCCGGCGAGGTCGCGCGGCGGCGCCGGATCGCCGCCGCTGCCGTGGCACGCGTCGCACGCCGCGGCGGTGACCTGGACGACGCCGTCGATGTGGAGCGCCGGGTTGGCGAAGCCGCCGCTGGCGGCGATCACCGCGCCGTGGCACGGCGCGCACGACATCGGCGGCGCGCCGGTGACGCTGGGGTGCGGCGCGCCCGGCGGCAGGCCGTGGCAGGTGCCGCACGCGTCCTGGCTGCCGTCGACCAGGGTCCAGGTCGGCGTGGTGTCGGCGCCGCCCGGCGCCAGCGTCGCGCCGTGGCAGTAGGCGCCCTGGCAGGTGACGCCGTCGAAGCTCGGCGTCGCGCCGTCGGCGGTCGCCAGCGGGCCGAACGTGAGCTCGGCCGGGCGCGGCGAGTCGAGGTGGCCGACCGCGGTCGGCGTCGCAGGCACGCGGTGGCACTCCTCGCAGGCGAGCGGGGCGTGCCACGTCGACGGCGCCAGGTGCGCCGTGTGGGCGCCGACCCCGCGCGCGGTGGTCGCGGTCTCGCCCAGCAGGCCGCGCGGCGGCGCCGGGCTGGCGCTCGAGCCGTGGCACGCGTCGCAGCTGGTGGCGACCACCTCGACGATGCCGTCGAGGTGCAAGGTCGGGTCGGCGAAGCTGCCGTCGGCGGCGATCACCGCGCCGTGGCACGCGCTGCACGCCGCGGGCACCGCGCCGGTCACCGTCGGGTGGCTGCCGCCCGGCGGGAGGCCATGGCACGTGCCGCACGCGGCCTGGGTGCCGTCGACCCGGGTCCAGGTCGGCGTGGTGTCGCTGCCGCCGCCGAGCGTGGCGCCGTGGCAGTACGCGCCCTGGCAGGTCACGCCGTCGAACGTCGGCGCGGCGCCGGCCGCGGTCGCCAGCGGGCCGAACGTCAGCTCGGCGGGCAGCGCGGTGTCGGCGTGGCCGACCGCGCCGACGCTGGCCGGCACGGCGTGGCACTCGGCGCACGCGACCGGCGCGTGCCAGGTCGCCGCGCGCAGGTGGCTGCGGTGGGCGCCGACGCCGCGGGCGGTGGTCGTCGTCTGGCCGCTGACGCTGGTGGGCGGCGATGGATCGCCGGCCGACCCGTGGCACGAGTCGCACGCCAGCTGGCGCAGCTCGACGACGCCGTTGATGTGGTTGGTCGCGTCGAGGAACGGCGTGCGCAGGTCGACCGACGGGTGGCACGGGCTGCAGAAGGTCGCCGCCGGGTGCGGCGGGCCGGGCGGCAGGCCGTGGCAGGCGCCGCACGCGGCCTGACCGGGCTGGCCCGAGGCCCACCGCGGCGCCGGGTTGGTGCCGCCGGGCAGGCTGGCGCCGTGGCAGTAGGTCGTACACTGCACGCCGTCGAAGGCCGGCGTGACGCCGCCGGCGCTGGCTAGCGGGCTCCACGTCAGCTCGGCCGGCAGCGCGCTGTCCACGTGCCCCAGCGAGTCGCGGGTCGGTGGCACCACGTGGCAGTCGCCGCACGCCACGTCGCGGTGCCAGAAGGCGTCGGTGGTCAGGTGGGCGCGGTGCGCGCCGACGCCGCGCAGGAGCGGGCTCACGCCGCCGGTGGTGTCGCGCGGTGGCGCCGCGGACGTGGCGTCGCCGTGACAGGTCTCGCAGGCCGGCTCGATCGCGGCGTCGACGTCCGCGTCGACGTCGGCGTCGACGTCGGCGTCGCCCGCCACCACCGCGTCGACGGCGGCGTCCGGATCAGGGGCGTCCGCCACCGCGGCGTCCGTGGGTTGCCCCGCGCCGCCGCCACAGGCGGCCACCGCGAGGGTGACGACGATCAGCGCGCGAGCGAGCAAGCGCATGCCGCGTGGGTCTGCAACCTGGGCGCCGCGCGCGGCCCTGAGGCAGGACGCCGCGCCCGGCCGTCGCCAGCGTCGGCGTTCGCGCACAACCTGCGGCGGCCCGGCATGGCTCGCAGAATCCGCGCGGCGCGTCGAGCCACCGCGCGCGCGCGCGCACGCCGGCTGTGCAACGATCGTACAGCGTCGGCGCTACAGCCGACCGGCGGCCTTGAGCGTCGCGAAGAACGGCAGCGCCTCGCGCATCAGGTCGAGGTCGGGGTCGAGCTGCTTGCCGATGCCCTCGGTGACCGCGATCGCGACGTTGCACATCGTGTAGGTGGCGTTCACCCGCACCCGGTGGGTGCGCAGGATGTTCATCATGTCGAGCGCGACCGTCGACACCTGCACCTCGCCCAGCGCCTTGCCCAGGTAGCGCCCGACGAACGCGATGACGTCGGCCTCGTAGGCCGCGTAGTCGCGGACCTTGGCCGACGGCGAGAACTCGGCCATCAGCTTGGCCATCGTCTTGCCGTCGCCGGCGGCCCAGCTGGCGAACGACATCGCGAACGCGCGGCGGGCCCGCTCGTCGAGCTCCGCGGTCAGGCCGAGATCGAGCAGCACCACCTTGGCGTCGCGATCGACCAGGATGTTGCCCGGGTGCAGGTCGGCGTGGACGAAGCCGTCGGCGAACACCATCTGCAAGAGCGTGCGGAAGCCGATCTTGGCCAGCCGGGTGGCGTCGGCGCCCTGGGCGCGCGGCGCGTCGAGCACCTTGGCGCCGGTGACGAAGTCCATCGTCAGCACCCGCGGCGAGCACAGCGCCAGGTGCAACCGTGGGAACGCGACGTCGGGATCGCTGGCGAAGTTCTTGGCGAACCGCGCGTTGTTGCCGGCCTCGATCGACAGGTCGATCTGCGCGCGGATCGCGCGGCCGAACTCGTCGACGCTCTCGACCGGGGCCAAGAGCCGCGCCGAGGGGATCAGCGCGATCACCCGCGCGACCAGCCGCATCACCGTCAGATCGAACGCGACCAGCTCGGGCAGCCCCGGGCGGCGCACCTTGACCGCCACCGCGGTGCCGTCGGCCAGCGCCGCCTTGTGCACCTGCGCCACCGAGGCCGACGCCACCGGCGTCCGGTCGAAGCGCGCGAACAGCTCGTCGGGGCCCTTGCCGAAGTCCTCGCGGAACGCGCGCTCGACGTGGCGCCACGCGAACGCGCCGACGTCGTCCTGCAGCCGGGTCAGCGCGCCGATGATGTGCGGCGGGAACAGATCGGGGCGGGTCGACATGATCTGGCCGACCTTGACGAAGGTCGCGCCCAGGCCGATCAGCAGCGCCGCCAGCCGCCGCCCGAACCACGCCTGCCGCGCGGCCTTGCCGCGGAAGCTCAGCAGCAGCGCGAGCCACCCGACGAACCACACCAGGCCGTGGCCCAAGAGCAGGAGCGCGATCCACAGCCCGCGACCGGTGAAGCGAAGCGCGCGCATCGGTCGCTGTGTAGTATCAGCGCGACGATGCAGCCACAACGCTGGAGTGGGGTGGTCGCGGTCGCGATCGGGTTGGCGACGACGACGACGGCGTCGACCGCGTCGGCAGGCGAGGCGGTCGCGCTGGCGTACCAGCCGCCGCCCGGATGTCCCGGCGCCGACGCGCTACGCGAAGGGGTCGTGCAGCGGCTGGGGCCCGCGGCGATCGCCGAGCGCGCGCCGGTGACGATCGCGGTGGCGATCGCGGCCCACGGCGACGCCTGGCAGGTCGTGCTGGCGGTGCACGGCGACGAGTCGCCGGGCGATCGGCCGGAGCGTGTCGCCACGTGCGACGCAGCGATGGATCTCGCGATCCGGCGTGTCGTCGAGCTGGTCTCGGCGCGGGCCGCCATCCGCCAGGCGGAGGTCGACGGTCGACGCTTCGTCCCGCGTGGCCGGATCGCCATGGGCGCCGGCGCCGCGGCCGAGCTGTTCGACGGGTTTGGCGACCTCACGATGGAGGCCGAGGTGGGGACCGCGGGCGCCCGGACGGTCGCGGCGTTCGTGCGGATCGTCGAAGGGAGCGAGCCCAACGACGGATGGGCCATCAACCGCACCGACGTCAGCGCCGGCGTGCAGGGCTGCGCGAGCTGGCGCTGGCTCGAGGGCTGCGTGCGGCTGGGTGGCGATCGATGGTCGCAGTCGCGCCAGACGTCCACGTACATCGGGTTCAGGCAGGCCAACTGGGGCTTCGCGCTGGGCGCGCGGGTCTCGGCAGTGGCGCCGCTCGGCGAGCACTTCGGGGTCCGCGTCGGCGTCTTGGGCGCACAGCGCACCGGCTACGACGCGGGGATCGGTGACTTCACGCCGTGGCAACGGGGGTACGGGCTCGACGCCGCGGGGCTGCTCTGGTTCTGACGCGGCGGCGCCGGCCTGTGGTATGAGCGCGACGATGCAGCCACGACG
This sequence comes from Myxococcales bacterium, assembly GCA_016707895.1. Classification (GTDB taxonomy): domain Bacteria; phylum Myxococcota_A; class Polyangia; order Haliangiales; family Haliangiaceae; genus UBA2376. Next base: position 20,437 of record JADJGV010000025.1, read on the forward strand.
GTGGAGTGGGGTGGTCGCGGCGGCGCTGGTGGTCGGGTGGGCGGGGCCGGCGTCGGCCGGCGAGGCCGAGCGCGCGCCGCCGCCGATCGCGCTGACCTACGACGCGCCGGCGGCGTGCTCGGAGGCGCAGCTGCGTGACGAGCTCGACGCGCGGGTGCCGGGGGCGCGGGTCGCCCCTGACGCCGCGGTGGTGGTGATCGCGCGCATCGTCGACAGCCGCGAGGGCTACCTGGTCGAGCTGACGGTGATCGCGCCGGGCGAGCCGGCCGAGCGGCGGCTGTTCCCGCCGAGCGCGACCTGCGTCGACGCGACCGACGCGCTGGCCGGCGCGATCGCGGGGCACCTGGCCGCGCTGCCGCCGCCGGCGCTGGCGCCGGGCGCGCGGCCCGCGCCGCTGGTGCGGCGACCCGTCGCGCGCTTCGAACTCGGCGGCGGCGGCGAGGTCGCGGGCGCTGGCGGCACCGCGCTGGTCGTCGAGGCCGGGTATCTTCGGTCGCGCGGCCCGTGGTGGGCGGGTGGCGGCCTGCGCCTGCAGACGCGCAGCGTCACCGACAACCCCGGCGGCTTCTTCCAGGAGACGACCACGGTGATCGACGTGCTCGGCCTGGCGCGGGTCTGCGTGGCGATCGGGCCGCTCGACGCGTGCGGGCAGGTCGGCGCTGGGCTGCGACGGAGCAGCGCGAACGCATCGCTGTCGTCGTTCGCCGGCTTCGGCGCGGCGGGCGGGCGCCTCGGCTTGCAGATCCCGCTGGGCCGGGCCGTCGCGCTGGAGCCGTGGGTCGACGCGCTGGTGCTCGCCGGGCAGCACGCCACGCGCGGGCTCGGGGGCGAGTCGCTCACCGTCGTCGTCGCCGGCAGCGTGGTGTTCGCGATCGACCCTGCGACGCCAAAATCCCCGCGTCACCCTTGACTTGGGCCGCCAAGCCAGCTACCAGATGCACCTCGCGAATCCCACTTCGCGAGAAGACTGGTGTGTAGCTCAGTGGGAGAGCACTACCTTGACACGGTAGGGGTCCACGGTTCAATCCCGTGCACACCAACGAGACGATAGGCGAGGCGTGGCAGGTGCTTGGACGCGGCGGCGACTTCGGTCGCACGGCCGCTGGTCGCGGTGATCACCCACTCGATCACCCTTTCGGCGAGCGGCCGGGCCCACCGCGGGCGGTGCGCCGCTGGCGAGCGCGTGCTGGGCCAGCAGGCGCCCACGTCAGTTGACCGCCGGCGATGGCGCGATCGCGGTGGCGCGGCCCACCAGCGCGGCCAGCGTGGCGGCCACCTCGTGGTCGCGCGCGGTGCTGTAGTGGCGCTGCATGCTCGCGGTGGCGTGACCCGAGATCGCGCGGGTCACCACGTCAGACACGCCGGCCTCGCGCGCCAGGTCCTGCATGGTGCGGCGCATCGCCCGCGGGGTCACCCGGTAGGTCAGGCCGATCGCCGCGCCCACCTCCGCGAACGGCCGCGCCAGCGCCTCGACCGGCAAGAACCCGCCGGTGATGCTGGGGAACAGCAGATCGGACGCTGCCGCGCGCCCGGTCAGCGCCGCGACGTGGTCGCGCAGCACCGTGACCAGCTCGGGCGGCAACCGGATCCGCTGGTCGCGGCCGGTCTTCGTCGCCGGCATCACCTCGCGGCCGCGCGTGTGCGACTGCCGCACCAGCAGGATCCCGGCCTCGAGGTCGAGGTCGGGCGCTGGGCCCCGCCGGCGGAGCGGGCGCAGCGACGACGGCCGCAGGCCGGTGACGAACCCGAGCAGCGTGATCGCGTACCGGTTCGGGAACCGCTCGCGCATCGCGGCCAGGAAGCGCGGCACGTCGGCGGGCGCGAGCGAGTTCGGCGCCTCGTCGGTGTAGGTCCGATGGCCGCGCGTGTCGAACGGCCGCACCCGCTGCAGCGGATCCCGGATGTCGAACTCGTCGGCGGCCGCCGACGAGATCACGCGCAGCACCGACAGGATGGTGTTGCCGGTCGCCGGCTTCGCCTCGCCGGCGCGGATGCGGCGCCCGTAGGCTGCTTTCCAGCCTTCGACGTCGGCGGCGGTCAGCTTGTCGACGTAGTAGGCACCGAACGCAGGCACCAGGTGCGCGGTCAGGATCACCCGCCACTTCTCGCGCCCGGCCGCGCTGGCGATCCGCCCCTCGGCCACCTTGCGTTCAAAGATCGCCGCGGCGTAGTCCGCGAACCGGGGCAGCGTGGCGACGCTGGCGGTGCCCTCGACGCGCGCGCGGAGGGCGGCCAGCTCGGCCGCGAGCTGCGCGGCGGCGTCGCGCGGGCGCGCAGCGTCCACCACGCGGCACACCTCGCGACGCTGGCCCGTCCGCGGATCGGTGATGCGACCGCGCACGCGGAACCCGCCGGCCTTGCGGCGGTACACGCCGGGCAACGCCGGGTCCGGGTCGATGTCGTCGCCCCACCGGCGAACCCACCGCGGCGGCGTCACGCGTTCACCGCCATCGCGTCAGGCGTCGACAGCACCGCCGGCGCGGTTCCCCACGCCGCCGCCGCGCGGGCGATCGCGGGCAGACGCACCGGCGGCGCCGGCGGCGCCGTGCGGGCCGCCAGCTCGGTGGTGAAGGTCTCGATCCTGGCGAGCAGCGGGGCCATGAAGATCACTCCGCGGAGCACGCGCCCGACGTCGCCCCAGCTCTCGAGGTCATCCACCAGCGCCGGGGTGTCCAGGTTGTGCGCGGCGGCGACGTCCCCGTGGGCGGCGTTCAAGAGCGCCAGCGCGGCGGCGTGGGACGCCGCGGCCAGCCGCTTGCCGACCGCGTCCCACCGCTCGATGAACTCGTCGGGCCGCAGGCCGCGGACATCCTCCCAGCGGCGCAGCCAGGTCAGCTGGCCGCTGCGATCGGTGCGCACGTCGGCGTCCGCCGGCAGGGTGCCGCGGCGGTGCCACCGGTCGGCCGCGGTCCCGACCGCGTAGGCGCGGGCGCGCACCCAGGCCGTGTGCTTCGTCGCCGCCGCCAGCGCGGCCCACGACGCGAGCGGGGCGCGGGGCGGGGCGCCCGCCGCGAGCTCGGCCGCGACCGCCAGCGCCGCGGCGTACACCTCGGGCGCATCGTAGAAGCGCAGGGCGTCGCCGATCTCGGCCCAGGCCTTGCGGCGATGCTGTTGCCCCGGCGGGGCCACCGCGGCGGCGCGGTCGCCGAACGCGATCATGGCTTCGGCGTAGACGCCGCGCGCCGGCCCGCGGCTGCGCTCGGCCATGCCCGAGCGCGCACGCAGGGGCGCCGCCAGGCGGTTCCAGTCGGCGACTCGATGCGCGGCGACGCTCACTGGCCCCCGCCGTTCTTCGCGGCCGTCGCGACGAAGAACAGCCCGGCGCCCTCGATGGCGGCCCCGTCAACCGCGACGACGTCGAGCGCGTAGGCGACCGCGAGGGTGGCCACCGCGACCGCGTCGTCCGCCGACTGGCCATGCGGCAGCGCGCTGCGCAGCTCGGCGAGCCTGGCGGCCACCGCGGGCGCGTGGGCGGCGAGCCCGGCCACCGCGGCGGTGCGCTCGTCGTGCCGCGCGTGCGCCGGTGCGGCAGCGCGCGCGAGTGCATCGCCCGCGTCGAGCAACGCCGAGAGCATGTCGGGATCGGCGGCCATCGCGGCATCGTTGACCGCCCAGCGATCGCGGAGCCACCGCAGCAGCGCGTGCGCGTCGCCCAGGGCGGCGCGCAGTTCGGCGGTCCCGATCGGTGCTTCCGAGCAGCCGAGAGACGGAGACGTGGTTGACCTGGTCATGATCGCGGTCGTGGTGTTCATCGGTTCGATCCTCCGGTTGCGGTGAGCGGTGGGCCGGGCTACCGGCGTGCGCGGCGACGGATGGCCGCGATCAGGCGGCGCGGGTCCGCCGCCGCGGTGGCGATGTCGTTCGGCTCGAGCTGATCGGCCAGCGCGATCCAGGCGTGGTGCAGCCGCGACTGGATCGCGACCGCCGGCGGCGGCAGCGGCGCCGGCGCGGCAGCGCCGGCCCTGGCCTCGAGGGCGGTGACCGCGCGTCGCAGGCGGTCGACGGTGTCGAGCCCCGCCGACCGGCCGAACCCGGCGCCCAGCGTCCGCCACACCGTCTGGCGCGTGAGGCCCGCCGCCGCCGCCACCACGCCGATCCCGAGCGCCTCGACGCGGCTGCGCAGCTCGGCGAGGTAGGCCGCGGCCGGCGCGATCGCCGCACCCTTCGCGGCGGTCATCACGGCCACATCTCGCCGGCGGCGGTGACCGGCGACAGCTGGTCGCCCGGCCGGATGCGCTCGGTCGACAGGGCCGCCACCAGGGTCGCGGTCAACGTGTCGACCGCCGCGCGCACGTGGCGCGTCTCGATGTCCTGGGCGTCGAGCCAGTGCCGCGCCGCGCTGGCCTCCCGGTTCGCGGCCCTGGGGCCGGCGGCGGCCCGCAACAGCTCGGCCCGGGCCAGCTGCAGCCGGTCGAACGCGGCCAGGTCGGGGTCGGCCTCGACGGCCCGCGCGTCGCTGTCCGGCTCGTTGGCGGCGGTGATGTCGGCCAGCAGGCGATCGACAGCGTTGACGATCACCGCGATGCGGGTGGCGAGCGTCGGCACCGCCCGCGCCGGATGCGTCGGCGGCGGTTTGGTGATGGCGGTAGCAGCGTCGGGCATGGCTCGCGACTCCTTGCTTGCGCCGACCGTCGTGGTCGGCATGTAACACAAGAAGTGACACCTTCGCGCGCACGCGTCAACTGGAAACGTAACCCTGTATGTTACGTCAGCGGGCGGCCCGCAGCGCGGTGGCGCTCGCCTGGTGGCGGGCTACTTCGTGCCGCGGCGACGCGGTGCCCGCGGCTTCCGGGCGCGCGCGCCGCGGACCACCGCCACCAGCGCCGCCGGGTCCGCGACGATGGCGGCCACCGCGGCCGGGGCGCTGGCCAGCAGCTGCTCGCCGATCTGGATCCACTGCCAGTGCGCCGCGCCGCGCACGGGAACCACCGGCGGCGGCAGCGCGGGGCGGTCGGGCTCGAGCTCCGCCAGCGCCTGGCGGATCGCCTCGGTCGCCTCGACCGTCGCCAGCCCGTCGCCGCCGATCACGCGCCACACCGTCATGCGACTGACGCCAGCGCGCCGGGCGACCGCGGACGCGCCGGGGCCGCTCTCGATGCGCTGGCGCAGCTCGGCCAGGTAGGCCGGATGCACGGTCGGCGGCGGGGCGCTCTTGCGCGGGGCCATGGCGGGGGCCGCGAGCCTACCCGACCGGCGCGGCGAACGGGCCCCAGCGGTCACGGCCACGACCGCTTGGCGCACGATCTACCGACCTCCCGGCGCGCCGCGGTGGCTGGCAGCGTTAGCGCTCGCGCGCGCGATCGCCTGGCCGTCGACCTGCACCACCACGTCAGCGGTCATCACGATCGGCCGCTGCTGGGCGGCCTGTGGCGCAGCCATCGCCGGCGGCGGCGGCGCCGACGTGAAGGCCTGCGTGTACTCCATCAGCGCGCCCAGGCGGTGCGTGAGCGGCTTGCCAGCGATGTAGCGCCCCGCGGTGTCCATGGGCTCGGAGAAGAAGCCGTTCTTCTCCGACACGCTGTCGCTCGCGTTCAGCTTGAACTGGTTCGTGTCGATCGAGAACTGCTTTCCCTGCGCGGCGGCGTTCCGGGCCACCCACCGCTGGTTCACCAAGTAGCCGTCGGTGCCTCCCATGCGGGCACCGATCATTTCCAGCCCGTCGATCACCTTGCCCATCGTGGCCACCGTCGCTTCAAGCGCGGAGGCGAACGCCGCGATCCGCTCCGGGTTGAACACCTCGGCCATGGCGAGCTTCGCGGTGTTCCACGCCTTCGTCACGCGCACCGCCGGGTTGTCGAGGTACTTGGCGGCGTTGCGGTCGATGTAGCCCTTGTCGGAACCCGTCCGCTTGATGTCCTCGAACCGCTGCGCGTCCTTGAGCATCTTCGACAGGAACGCCGCGGCCTCGGACGTGCCCGTCACCTTGATCAGCTTCGCCGGGTCCAGCGCCAGCTTGCTCTTGCCCAGGTCCTTCATGATGGCCGAGAAGTTCCGCATGGTGCGGGCACCGGTCTTCGGGTCCTTGTCGAAGATCTGCACGCCGTAGCGCCGGAAGTCCTTCGACTTCCGCTTCATCGAGTCGATCGCCGCTTCGAACTGCGTAGCGGCTTCGCCAGCACTGGTGCCGCCAGACGCAGCGATCTGGAATGCCGCGCCGAGCTCGACGAGCCCGCCAACGCCGGTGCCCCCGTTGAAGTCGCGGAACTTGGCAGCGACGTTCGGCAGCTCGGCGGCGGCCTGGGCGAGCCCCACCGAGCCCTCGTCGCCCATCGCCGCGAACGCCGAGAAGCCGGCCTTGAAGTCCTTCGGGTCGAGCCGCAGGCCATCCTTCATCGCGGCGGCCACGTTGGCGATGTCGGCCATGTCGGCACCGGTGGCGTTCGACACGTCCGCGAAGACTCGCATCGCAGCCGCGGCGCCGGCCGCGTCGCCGGTGACCTCCACGTACCCGTCTGCACCGGCGAGTAGCTCGGCCCGGTTGATGCCTGAGGCGCGCGAGACCTCGCTCAACTCGCCGCGAAAGACGGCCATGTCCGACTGGGACTTGCGGGTCTTGATCTCGAAGCGCGCCAGCGCTTTCTCGAGGTCCAGCACGTCACTGGCCATCGACACCACGCCGATCCCGCCGACCGCGGCCGCCAGGCCCAGCCCCTTCAAGCCGACGCGCGCGGCGCGCAGCCCCTGCCCGCCGATCTTCTTGCCCAGCCCGCCCACCATCGACGCCGTCGACTTGTCGAGGTCGCCGAGCGACTTCGACCCGTCGCGGGCGAACTTGCGTAGCTTCCGCCCGGCCGCATCGAGCCCGCGGTCGAAGCGGTCCTTGTCGAGCGTCAGCTCGACCTTGGCGTTGCGCTTGTTGTTCGCCATGAACGTGTCCTTTCAGTTGAACGGCTCGAGCGGTTCGTCGGCGTCAGCGATCGCGTGCGCGACCACGTCGACCAACACCTGGTGGGCGGCCTCGAGCTCGGCGGCGAGGTCCGCGGTGTCGTGGTTGGTTGCCAGCTGCCTGATCACGAAGTCGACCGCGCGCACGGCCGCGGCGTGGCGCTCGTCGACTTCGGCGCCGGACCCTCGCGGGTGCTCGGCGCGGTGGACGTCGAGGAACGCGCGCGCCACCCGGACTGCCGTCGCGCGGATCTTCTCGAGCTGAACGTCGATGGTCATGGCGTCTCGAGGGTGGCGAGAAAGGTGCCCCGGCCTGGTCGGACGAAGGCCATCCGGGGCTGCTCGGCGTGCGTGGACCGCGCACGGCCCGAGCCGGGACTACTTGGCGGCGATCGATCGCGCGATGCGGTCAGCGTCGGCCGCGCTGTGCCCCATCGTCCGCAGCGTCGCGGCGACGCCGTCGAACGACGCGCGTCCGCCGCTGAGGCGCGCGATCTTGGCTTCCGCGTCGGCGACGGTGATGGCTTGCGTGCGCAGGTCGGCGGCGACAGCGTCGAGGCAGCGGCGGCGCAGCGCCTGGCGGGTGGCGGTGCGGTTCGTCGGGGTGTGCATGGTCATCCTCGGGTGCTTGCTGGGGCTGAGGTCACATCGCGGTGCGCGGCACGGCGTCGAGCGACCGGCAGATCGCGTAGACATCGGCCAGCGGCATCTTTTCGAACTCGGAGCGGTCGACCGGCGACGCCACGAGGTGGCGGCGCAGCTCGCGCAGCCAGTAGCAGTTGATCGAGCCCGGCGAGGCGTGGCGGCCGATCAGTTTGTCGAGCGCCGCGATCACCGCGACGCTGGCCTTGATGCACCGCGCGTTGCTGGCGTCGAGGATGGCGCGCCGGCGCTTGTTGACCTCGGCGTCGGCGTTGGTGCGCGCCTTCTCGTTCTCGCTGCGCTCCTCGCGCGTCCGGGCTGGCCGGCGGGCGATGTCGCGGCCGACCTGTTGGCGCCAGGCGACGATCGCTGCCTCGGCCTCGCCATGGTCGGAGACCTGGGGATTCTCGATGCGGAACCCAGCCGCCAGCGCCACCACGGCCGCGTCGCTGTCGGCGACCCCGCCGAAGATGTTGCGACCCTCGAACGGCGCCATCTCGGGCGTGAGCTCCTGGCGGGCCGGCTTGCTGTTGAACACCGGATCGTCGGCGCGGACGGGCGGCAGCCCGAACCCGGCCAGCGCGTGCCGCAGCCGGATCGTCGACGCCGTCACCTTGCCGCCGTCGCGCACGTGCTGGACGAGGCGCGCCCACAGCGGACGCGCCCGCCGATCGTCGGTGTTCGCATCGGAAGCGGCGGCGAGCAGCACGGCCCGCGCGCCCTCGACCGTCCCCGGCAGCGGCAGCGGTAGCCCGAGGTCCCGGGCCAGCTCGGCCCAGCTCGCGGGCCGAGCTTCGACCACCGGCGGCACCTCGAGCGCGGCCAGCGCCTCGGTGGCGCTCGCCCGCTGGGCGGCCAGCTTGTAGGGGTCGGGGTCGAACGTCAGCACTGCGTGGCGCATCTCGTCGAGCAGCTCCGCCAGGCGGCCGCCGGGCGTCGTGCGCCAGCGCGCGCGGACCACGCGCCGCAGCTCGCTGAGGGCGGCGGCGAGCGCGCTCGGGGTCGCCGCGGCGACGTCGTCGGCCGGCATCACGCCGCCGACGCGAGGGCGCAGCCAGGCGACGAGGGTGCGCAGCTCGGTCGCGGTGGGGGTCAACGTGGGCGCCGTGCTGGCGCTGGTGGCGGTCTTCGTCATGGTCGCTCGTGGGTCCAGTTGTGGGCGCCCGCCTCGGTCCCTGCCGACGGGTGCGCGGTCGTGGTTGGGCAACGTGCGACCGACCGCCGGTCGCACGCGATGGCACCTACCGCGGGAGGCCGGCAGCCATGTTGAGCGGCACCGGCGACACCGCCGGTGCGATGGCCGCCGGGGCCGCCGGCCGCGTGGTCCCCGCCAGCTGATCGATCGCGGTCGCCGGGATCAAGACCTTGCCGCCGAACCGCGTGGCGGCGAGGGTGCCGTCCGCGATGCGGCGGCGCACCGTGTCGTCGGACGACCGCAGCAGGTTGGCGGCCTCGGCGACGGTGTAGAACTTCGGGGCGGCAGGGGCGGGCGCG
>JADJGV010000026.1 GCA_016707895.1 Myxococcales bacterium
GCCGACTGATCGAGGATCGGTAATTGCGGCACGCCGGCCTGGTGGTCGCGGCGCAGCTTCTTGATCGTGTCCGTCGCGCGGTTCGACTCGCTGACGATCTCGCACAGCCAGTCGGGGCGCACGGTGACCGGCCGCTCGCGCGGCATCGCCGGCACGCGGTCGCGCCGCCAGCCCGCCAGGTCAGGACGATAGCCGCGGCCATCGAGCAAGACGTCGACCTCACTTCCGAACCACCAGCCACCGGGCCCATCGGGGCCACCGGGCTTGCGAGCGAACGGCCCGCCCACCGCAATGATCGTGGCGACCTGCGCCTGGCCATGCTCGAACGTCGGCGCCGCCTTGGGGATCAGCTCGCCATCGATGAGCTCGAGGCGCGCGTCCTCGGGCTGGGCCAGCCAGTCGGCCACGGTGGCTGGTTGGGTCGAGGGCACCGTCGACATCGCTCCTCCACGGTACCACGCGGGTCGCCGGCCGCACCGGCCGCCGTAACCCCGGCCCCGCGCCAGCCGTCCAAGCTGCATGCTCGCCGCTGCGCCCCGCGACCTGACCCACCAGCGGCCCCGCGCCGCGCTGGTGCTGGTGGCGCTGGTGCTGGCGTGCCACGCGGCCGGCGCGCTCGGCGCGCTGGTCACCGACGCCGCGTGGTACCGCGAGCTGACGCGGCCGAGCTGGGCGCCGCCCGGCTGGGTGTTCGGCCCGGTGTGGCTGACGCTGTACACGATGATGGGCGTCGCCGCGTGGCGCGTGGCGCACGCCCAGCGGCCCGGCCCGCAGCCGCGCGCTCGGCTGGTTCGCCGCGCAGCTCGCGCTCAACGCCGCGTGGACGCCGGTGTTCTTCGGCCTGCGCTCGCTGGGCGGCGGCCTCGTCGTCATCGGCCTGCTGGTCGTCGCCATCGCCGGCACCATCCGCGCGTTCCGGGTGGTCGCGCCGCGCGCCGCCTGGCTGCTGGCGCCGTACCTGGCCTGGGTGCTGTTCGCCACCGCGCTCAACGGCGCGCTGTGGTGGCTGGCCCGGTAGCGCGGCCGCGGTAGCGTCCCCGCGGCCACGGCGATCGTGGCGCGGCGCCCACACGATCGCGCAGGTGGGCGTGGCGCCTGGCGTCGTGGGTCGGCCCGCCGTGTGCTTTGGCATGGCGGCATGCCGCCCAGAACCACCCTCTCAGCGTTCCTCGCTGTCCTCTTGCTCCCCTCCGTCGCCGCCGCCCAGGCGTTCCTCGAGGCCGCCAACCCGACCTCCGAGGAGCCGGCCCAGCCGCTGCCGATGGTGTCGGAGCAGCTCACCGTCAAGATCGACCGGCAGTTCGCCGAGTCGACCCTGACCCAGACCTTCCTCAACAAGACCGGCGACCAGCTCGAGGGCCGCTACCAGCTGATGCTCGGCGAGGGCGCGCGGGTCAGCGGCTTCTCGTACTGGAACGGCAGCAAGAAGATCGTCGGCGAGGTCTTCGAGAAGGAGGTCGCCGCCGAGATCTACGGCGAGATCACCGGCCTCGGCCGCGACCCCGGCCTGTTCGAGCAGGTCGGCGAGGGCGCGTTCGCGTTCCGGGTGTTCCCGATCGCGGCGCGCGAGGAGAAGAAGGTCGAGGTGAAGTTCGGCCGCTACCTGACGCGCCAGGGCGATCACTTCGAGTACCGCCTGCCGCTCGGCGCCACCGAGGCGTCGATCGACCTGGCGATCGCCGACGACCGCGACGTGCTCGCGGTCGACTCGCCGACCCACGCGCTGACCAAGACCGCGACCGGCTACACCGCCCGCGGCAAGGGCGACCTGATCATCAACGTGCGCGTCAAGGAGCAGCCGCTCACCGTGCGCGCGCGGCTGCACAAGGACGCCGGCCAGGACGCCTACGTCGTGCTGTCGATGACCGCGCCCGACGACGCCAGCGCCAAGGTGGCGCCCAAGGACATCACGCTGGTCATCGACCACTCGGGTTCGATGCAAGGCGAGCCGATGGCGCAGGCGCTGGCCGCCGCCGACAAGGTGCTCGATCGGCTGCGCCCCGAGGACCGCGTCAACGTGATCCAGTTCGACGACTCGGTCGATCAGCTCTACGCCACGCCGCAGCCGGTCACCGCCGCGGTGCGCGCCGAGGCCAAGGCCTACGTCGCCAAGATCACCTCCGACGGCGGCACCGAGATCGCGATGGCGCTGGGCAAGGCGCTGGCCGCCCAGACCAAGGACGATCGCCCCGACGTCATCCTGTTCATGACCGACGGCCAGAGCGACGCGCAGGCCGCGCTCAAGGTGGCGCGCGGCGACGTCGGCGACGCCCGCGTGTTCACGATCGGCCTGGGTTCGGGCGTCGAGAAGCCGCTCCTGTCGCGGCTCGCCGCCGAGAAGCGCGGCCGCTTCACGTTCATCCCCGACACCAACGCCGTGCAGCAGGCGGTGGTCGACGTGTTCGAGCGCATCGACCACCCGGTCATGCTCGACCTCGCGGTCACCGGCGCGCAGCGCATCTACCCGCGCACGCTGCCCGACCTGGCCCGCGGCGAGGAGCTGGTCGTGGCCGCGCGCCTGCCCAAGGACGGCGACCTCGTCGTCAGCGCGCTGATCGATGGCAAGCGCGTCGAGCGCAAGCTGCACGTCGCGCTGCCGGCCAGCGAGCGGCGGCCGTGGGTGGGCCGGCAGTGGGCCGGCGCCCGCGTCGAGGATCTGCTGCAGGAGATCGCGCTCAACGGCGAGACCGACGAGCTCAAGAACGAGGCCATCGAGCTGGCGCTCTCGTACAACCTGGTGACGCCGTACACGTCGTTCCTGGCGCTGCCCGAGGAGGAGCTGACCGACGCCACCGCCCAGACCCTGGCCGACGCCCGCGCGCGCAAGAAGGCCATCCAGGCCGCGCACAAGGACGCGGTGGCGCTGTCGCGCGACGACATGCCGCCTGGCGACCCGGTGCTGTCGATCAAGGCGCCCAAGGACGCCAAGCAGGTGACCGCGCAGTTCCCGTTCGGCCTGACCAAGGACCTCGAGTGGGACACCCACGACGAGGTCTGGAAGGTGCGGTTCCTGGTGCCCAAGGACGTCATCGACGGCGTCTACACCGCGAAGGTCGTGATCGTCCGCGCCGACGGCAGCATCGAGCTGGCCAAGGCCACCTACACGATCGACTCGGCCGAGCCCGACTTCCTGGTCACGATGACCCAGACCGACGCCGGCGTCGTCGTGCGCGTCACCGCGTCGGCCGGCGTGACCACCGTCCAGCTCGGCGGCGTCACCGACCCGACCCTGCGCGTCGCGTTCACCCAGGTCGCGCCCAACGAGTTCGAGGCGGTGCTGCCGCTCGCCGCCGGCCGCCACGGCCTGCGCATCGTCGCCGCCGACAGCGCCCGCAACGAGGCCGACCAGGTCTTCGACGTCGAGGTGAAGTGATGCTGGCCGCGGTCGTGGCGGTCGCAGCCGCGGCCGCGACCTACACCAACACCGAGACCGTGGCCGCCGTCGAGGAGCAGGACGGCGCGCTGTGGGTCACCACCACCGGCGGCCGCGAGCGCTACGACCTGGCGACCCTGGCCCGCACCGACGTGACCCACCTGGGCCAGCCGGCCGCCGCGCCGCTGGCGGTGGCGCCGCGCTACCAGGGCGCCCGCGAGACCGTCCGCGTCGCGACCTCGATCGGCACCGTCGTCGGCACCGCCGGCAACGGCGTGTGGCTCGACGGCCCGGCGCCGCGGCGGCTCACCCCGACCGGCCAGATCTGCGGCAACCACGTGGTCGCGATCACCACCTGGAAGCGCCACACTTGGGTCGCGACGTTCGACCGCGGCGTGTGCTGGCTCGACGGCGACCGCTGGGTCACGCCGACCACCGACTTCCGCATGGCCAACGATCTGATCGTCACGCCGCGCGGCCTGGTGGTGGCCGCCAGCGAGGGCCTGTACGTCTCGAAGGACGGCGTCCACTTCGCGCGGTGGAAGGGCATCATCGACGACGGCTTCAACGACCTCGCGCTGGTGGGCAACGAGCTGTACGCGACCATGCCGGGCGCGCTGTGGCGGCTGCCGGTGGGCAAGGGCGCGCGCCGCGCGCGCACGCGGTGGAAGATGGGCGGCGCCAAGGCGCTGCAGGCGGTGGCCGCCGATCGCGCCGGCCTGTGGGTGACCTCGGAGGACCGCGGCACGCTGCAGGCGATCGGCGACGACGACGTCGCGCTCCACGATCGGGTCAGCGGCCTGCCGACGTCGTGGCACATCGACGTCGCGCTGATCGCCGGCCAGCCGTGGGTGGCGACCCTGCGCCACGGCCTCGTGCGCCGCGGCGCCGACGGCGCGTGGACCCAGGTGGCCGGGCTCGAGACCGCGTGGCTGCTGTTCGTCGGGGCCGATCGCGCCGGCACCGGCGCGTGGGTCGGCGCCCAGGGCGGCGTGTTCCACGTCGACGCCGCCGGCCACGTCACGACGCCGCCGATCGCGCTGCCCGAGCCCAACGTCCACGTGGTCGGCGAGCTCGACGGCGCGCTGTGGATCGGCACCGAGGGCGGGCTGGTCCGCGCGACGCCGTGATACAGAGGGCCATGCGCCTCGCGTCGTGCTCGTTCGTGCTCCTCGCCGCCGCCGCCTGCCACGGTGGCGGCGCCGCGTCTCCCGGCAACCGCAGCGGCGGCGGCGCGCCACCGCCCGATGTGCTCAGCCGCCACGCCACCGCGATGCGGCCGGTGCTGATCGAGGGCGGCAAGCCGTACCTGTGGCTGCACATGATCCAGCCGTACGGCGACACGCCCGAGGAGGCGCCGCCGCCCCCGGCCTGCGCCGAGGAGAACCTCGACTGCTGGAAGACCATGCCGGCGCCGGCCGACAAGGCCGCGGCGCTGGGCGCGCTGCCGGCGACGGTGACCGTGCTGACCGCGCAGGGCACGTGCGTCGCCAAGGTCGAGCCGGTGGTGATCGTCAACACCAGCGGCTGCGAGCCGTCGATGACCTACGCCGCGCCGCTGTCCGGCTGCGGCGACGCGCTCGCGCCGGTGGCGTTCACCGCCGCCGACGTCGCGAGCGATCTGCGCTGGCTGCCGGCGCCGCCGGTGAAGATGGCCGCGCTGCCGAGCGACGCGGGGGCGATCACCGATCCGGTGCAACGCCGCTACGTCACCGGCTGGCTCGCGTCGAGCAGCCTCGCCGGCACCCGTCGCGACGGCCGCACCGGCGTCGTGTCGGTCGACGCCGGCGACGAGGCGCTGACCACCGTCGTCGCCGGCGCGCTGGTCGGCGACAGCGACGACGAGTGCGAGCTGAACGCCGCCGGCGAGCAGGCGCTCGGCCTGCGCCGCGGCGACGACTTCGCCGAGCTCAACCTGACCGAGGGCCCCGAGGTCGACGGCTACGTCGTCAGCGTCACCGAGTGGGACGGCGCCATCGCCTGGCGCGGCAAGGTCGTCGGCGTCGTCTCCGGCCGCCCCCGCCAGGTCATGGTCCACGCGGTCGGCCCCGCCGCCGCCGGCACGCCGCTCTTCACCGAGACCATCTGGTGGGACAACGAGGAGTGCACCCAGGGCACGTGGTCGGGCGTCGAGTACCCCTGCGGGCCGTGAGGCGTAGCCGCCCGCTCAGCAGTGACCCCAGACGTGACACGTCGGGGTCAGGTAGGGGTTGGTCGGCGGCGGCGGCGGGCGGCTCGCGGGGACCAGCGCGAGCGCGCCGGTGACCGCGAGCGTGAACGCGGTGAGCAAGAACAGCATCTCGCCGCCGCCCGGCCTGGCCCCGCGGAGCGCCGCGCGCGGCAGGTTGGTCGCGCGCGCGAGGTCGCCGAGCTGGACCAAGCTGCCGACGAGCAGGCCGGCCGCGCACACGATCGACACGGCGAGGCCGGTCAGCGGCTGCGCGATCAGCCCGACGACGGTGAACCAGGCCAGCATCCCCAGCGCGAGCGCGATGGCCCCGAGCGTCCATCGCTCGGCGCGGACCAGCGCCGCCGGCGCGAGCGCCGAACCCAAGCACAGCTGCTGGATCGCGACGACGAGCCCGGCGACGTGCGGCCAGGTGGCGACCGGCAGGTGGTACGGGTAGAGCTGCTCGCCGCCGCACTGCACCGCGGGCACGGACATGCAGGCGGCCAGCAACACCGCCGCCGGGATCGTCAGGTATCGCGACCGTCGCCGCACGCGCAGCCGCGGTGGGGTCGACGCGCCGCTCAGCACCGGTACAGCCCCGACAGGTCGATGTCGGTCGGGGCGTGACCGGGTTGGACCTGGTGCGGCCAGCACGCCAGCGCGGCGACGAACGTCAGCAGCATCGCGACGAACAGCATCATCACGGGCAGGGCGACGCGCGGGCGTAGCGCGCCGATCTGCGCGCGCGGGAGCACCGGGCGATCGCCGATCGCGGCGGCCCGGAGGTCGCGCAGGCGCACGATCGCACCGAACGCGAGCCAGGCCGCGCACGCGAGGCTGAGCGACGCGCCGATCATCCCGTCGCCGCTGAACGCCCACAAGGCGAACCACGCCGTCGCGACCAGCCAGAAGGCGATCGCGACGCCGGCCAGCACGCGGGCCGCCCGCAGGGCCGCCGCGCGGAGCGGTGGGTTCAAGAGCGCGCGCAACGCCACCACCAGGCCGATCACGTACGGCGCGCACGCCAGCGGCGCCTGGTACGGGTACACCGGCTCGCCGCAGTTCTCGATGAACGGCAGGAACATGCAGACGAACAGCAGCAGCCCCGACGGGACCGCGAACAGCCGGTGCCGCCGCCGCACCCGCACCTCCGGCTCGTCCGCCGCCCTCGGATCCACCATCGTCGACTCCATGCGCGACATCACAAGCAACGGTCGGACCAGCACCGAGGAACGCGCACTTGCATCACCGCTCGCGCACTTCGACGTGTCGAATCCTCACCACCGCGTGACCGTCCGTCAGGCTCCTGCCATCGCCCTTACAGCTCCCGTCGCCCCGCGCCCGGCGGCGGCGGCCGTGTATCGTCCCCGCATGTCCGAGCCCCTGGTCCGCTATACGCAGGAAGACAAGGTCGCCGTCCTCACGATGGACGACGGCAAGGCCAACGCGTTGTCGGTGCAGATGATCGACGAGCTGCTGGCGGCGCTCGACCGCGTCGAGCGTGAGGCCGGCGCCGTGGTGCTGGCCGGGCGCGCCGAGAAGTTCTGCGCCGGCTTCGATCTGCGCGTGATGATGAGCGGCCCCGATCAGGCGATCGCGCTGCTCACCCGCGGCGCCGAGCTGCTGCTGCGGCTGTTCGAGTTCCCGCTGCCGGTGGTGATGGCGGTGACCGGCCACGCGCTGGCCGGCGGCGTGTTGGTGGTGTGCACCGGCGACGTGCGCATCGGCGCCGACGGCCCGTACAAGCTCGGCCTCAACGAAGTGGCCATCGGCATGCCGGTGCCGCTCCTCGCGATGGAGCTGGCGCGCGCGCGGCTGCTCCCCACCGAGCTGACCCGCGCCACGCTGCTGGCGCAGATCTACACCCCGACCGAGGCGCGCGCGGCCGGCTACCTCGACCAGGTGGTCGCGCCCGACGCGCTGGCCGCCACCGCGCTGGCCGAGGGCAAGCGCCTGGCCGCGCTGCCGCGCGCCGCGTACACCGGCACCAAGCAGCGCCTGCGCGCCGCCGTCGCGCGGACCATCCGCGACGGCCACGCCGCCGACGTCCAGCGCGCCCTCGGCAAGTAGCCGCTACTGCCAGTCGGCGAACAGCGCGCAGCGCTTGATGCCGGCCTTGGCCAGCGCCGGCGCCAGCAGCGCGGCGCGGTCGGCCGGGGCGACCTGCGCGAACGACGCCATCAGCCGCGCGGCCTCGGCGGTCTTGACCTTCTCGGCGATCGTCCGCAACGCCTCGATGCGGCGCATCTCCGGCGGCACGTCGTCGTGGCCCTTGCCGGCGTCGCAGATCATCTTCATGTCGGCGGTGAAGGGATCATCGGCCTTGCCGCCGCCGCAGGCAGCGACGGTCAGCGCGGAGACGAGCAGCAGGGTGCGCACCATGGGCGGGAACCTACCGCGTTCACCGTGGCGGCAGCGCCAGCTCGAGCTCGACCTGGTAGACGTCGCCGGGCGGGCGGCCCGCGGCGGGCGCCGGCGTGACGCCGGGGCGCTCGGAGGTGAAGAACAGGTAGCGGCCGTCCGGCGACAGCGCCGGCGCGAAGTCAGCCTGGGCGCTGTTGACCTCGAGCAACGGCAGCGGCGCGCGCCAGCTGCCGTCGGGCTCGCGGTAGCTCACCACCAGGTCGGCGCCGCCGCTGGGTCCAGGATCGATCACGTGGATCAGGTAGCTGCGATCCGGCGCGATCAGCGGGTTGCTGGCGGTCGTGCCCGGCGGCAGCGCCAGCGCCACCGGCGTCGTCGGGCCGTAGCCTTCGGCGGTGGGCGAGGCCTCGACGATCTGCCGCGCGTCGCCCTTGGCCGCGTCGAAGTACAGCGTGCGGTCGGCGGCGATCGAGATCGCGCCGGTCGAGCGATCGTCGTTGGCGTCGCCGGCCAGCTTGCGCGGCTCGCTCCACCCGGCGGGGCCGCGCTCGAGGAACCACAGGTCCAAGTCGGGGCGCGCCTCGTCGCCCCGGGTCGGGCGGTCCGAGCTGAAGTACAGGCGCTTGCCGTCGGGGCTGAGCGCGGGATCGACGTCGCGCCACCGCCCCGACCACGGCGCCACGGTCGGCAGCGCCCACGCGCCGTCGCGCCAGCTGGCCTGGTAGATCCAAAGCCGCGCGCGATCGGCGCTGGCGCGATCGAAGTACGCGGTGTGGGTCGCCGCGTCATAGGCCAGCCCGAACTCGGGGTCGGCCGAGTTCACCGGCGCGAACAGCCGCGGCGGCGAGCCGCCCGGCATCGCCAGCGGGTCGGCTGAGCCCGTCGGCGCGGTGACCGCGGACGGTGACGAGGCGCCGCAGCCGAGCGCCGCGAGCGCGATCCTGGGCAACCAGCGAACCATCGCGCCGAGGCTAGCGCGAAACCCGGTGGCTCAATGACAGCCGGAGCCGTAGTTCGGGCACGACGGGGTGCAGCTCTGCGGCGTGCAGTTGGCGCCGCCCACCGCGCCGCACGGCGACACGCACTGGTTGACCTGGCAGTCGGCGACCGCGCCGGTTGGGATAGACCGAGAACGTGCTCGGATCGACGCACCGCTCGGACGAATCGATCTGGCCTTCGGCGCTGGTGCAGTAGACGCAGTCGGGGTCGCCGTCGCACGCCTGCACCTCGGCGCAGCACTTCTCGAGCATGCAGTCGTAGCAGCCCTCGAGCCCCGGCGAGGGGCCGATGGTGGTCAGCGGGCACGCCGCCGAGCCCAGCCCGCCGGCGCCGGTCGGCGCCGCGCCGCCGCCGCCAGGATCGCCGCCGCCACCGCCGCCGCTGTTTGGATCGGGTCCGGTCGGCAGCTGACCGGACGGCGGCGGACAGGCCGCCAGCGACATCGCCAGGAACGCGAAGAACGCACGCTTCATCGAAGCCCCCCTTGGTTGCCGCCATGATATCGACGCTCCGCCCTGCACGCGACGACGCGCCGCCCCCGCGACGTCACGCCGCACTACGACGCGCCGGGCTCGTCGCGCCGCGCCCGGAACCGCGCGAGCAGCGCCGCCTCGGCGTCGGGCTCGGGCGGCGCCTCGGGCTGGGCCTGGAGCAGGCCGGCGACCGCGCGCAGCTGCCGCCAGTACCGCCGGCAGCCGTCGCACATGAGCAGGTGCAGGCGCACCGACCAGCGGGCGCGCCCCGGCAGGCGACCCAGCTCGTGGTCGCGCACCACGTCGGCGACTTGCGCGCAGGTCATCATGGGGCACCTCCGGCGAGGTGCGCCTCCAGCATGGCACGGAGCTGGGCCCGGCCGCGGTGCAACAGCACCCGCTGGTTGCCCTCGGAGATGCCCAGCGCCTCGCATACCTCGTCGGCGTCCCAGGCCTTGACGTCGCGCAACATCACCACCGCCCGCTGCCGCGGCGGCAGCTGCTCGAGCGCCGCACCGACGAACGCCACCAGCTCGGCGCGCTCGGCCAGCCGCGCCGGGCTCTCGTCGGTCCACGCCACCGGCCGCGCGTCGAGGGCCGCGGCCCCGGCGAGGTCGTCGTCGGGCAGCTCCTCGTGGTGGCGATCGCGGGCCGCCAGCGTCCGCGCCCGGTTGACCAGGATGCTGCACACCCAGGTGCGGAACGACGAGCGCCCCTCGAAGCGGTCGAGGCCGCGGAGCACGCCGATCCACGCGTCCTGGATCGCCTCGTCGACCAGCGCGTCGGAGCGCAGGATCGTCCGCGCCAGGCGGCGCAGCGTGTCGTGCAGCGCGCGCACCGCGCCGGTGAACGCGGCCTCGTCGCCGGCGCGCAGGCGGGTCACCAGCGGATCGACGGAGCCGGCGGGCACGGCGGGGACCGACAAGCAGAGGGCAGCATACATGGCGGGCGGCGATCGCTAGGTCTCGCCACCTGACCCGATCGTTACATCGCCGCCGGCGATCGTGATCTACCGTCGCCGGCATGCGACGCTGGTGGCTGCTCGTGACGCTGACCTCCGCCGCGTGCGGCGCCGCGCCCCGCGACGCCGAGCCGCCGTCGACCGTGACCCGGCCGCGGGTGGTCGCGCACCGCGGCGCGTCGGCCGCGGCGCCCGAGAACACGCTGGCGGCGTTCCGCGCGGCGTGGGCGCTGGGCGTCGAGGCGGTCGAGCTCGACGTGCGGCTCAGCCGCGACGGCGCGGTGGTGGTGATCCACGACGACACCACCGCGCGGGTCGCCGGCGTCGATCGCCCGGTGGCGGCGCAGACGCTGGCCGAGCTGCGCGCGCTCGACGTCGGCGCGTGGCGCGGCCCGGCGTTCGCGGGCGAGCACATCCCGACCCTGGCCGAGGCCCTGGCCACCGTGCCGCCGGGCGCGACCTTGTTCGTCGAGCTGAAGACCACCGCCGCCGACGCGCCCGCGGTGGCCGCCGCGATCCGCGCCGCCGATCCCGCCGCCCGCGGCGCCCGGGTGGCGTGGCAGTCGTTCGACGCCGACGCGCTGGCCGCGCTGGGCGCCGCGCTCGATGGCGTGCCGGCCTACTGGACGCTCGGCGCGCCCCGCGACGACGCCGATCGCGTCGTCGCCTACCCGCCCGCGGTGATCGCCGACGCCCGCGCCCGCGGCTTCGCCGGCCTGGCGCTCGACGCCCGCGCGGTCACGCCCGCGCTCCTGGCCGACGCCCGCGCCGCCGGCCTGCTGATCGACGTGTGGACCGTCAACGACGCCGACGCGCTGGCGGCGTGGCTCGCTACCGACGCGCGGTTCGTCGAGACCGATCGCCCCGAGCTGGCGCCGGTCGGGCCCCGCTGACGCGTCACGGCGTGCGCGCCGTCGCCGTCGGCACCGCCGGCTCGATCCCGCGACGCACGCCGGCCAGCGCGTGGACGCCGACCACGGTCAGGCACGCGCCGATCACGCCCAGCATCACCGCGACCGCGCGGTCGCGGGTGATCACCTCCGCGGTCTGCCAGTCGACCACCAGCGCCAGGTACGCCAGCGTCGGCAGCAGCAGCGCCAGCCCGGCCCCGAGCAGCCGCAGCGCGGTGGCGCGGCGCTGCGACACCGTCCAGGCGTCGATCTCGTTCAGATCCACGCGCCGAGCGTAGCACCGCACGGCGGGGCTCCGCGGTGTGCGAGTCGTCACGAGCGCGCATGTCGGTGCTGATCAGCACGGCGACGCAACGCCACAGCAGGTTCATGCGCCTCCTCCCCCATGATCGCCGCATGTCCCATCCCCCACGCCTCCCCGGCATCCGCTTCGCGTTGACCACCCTCGCCACCCTCGGCCTCGTCGCCTGCGACGCGTCTTCCGAGGGCACCATCGACGGCCCGCCGCCGGTCGACGCGGGCGTCGACGGGCCCTTCGACAACGGCACCACCGTCGTGGCGACGACGCGCGTCGGCGACCCGCGGTGGGAGACCACCGGCTGGCAGCTGGCGGCGGTCTCGAGCTGGGCCGCCGCCGACGGGGTCTGGGCCGCCCACGTGTTCAACTCGAGCGTCAACGCGTTCGGGCCGGGCACGCCCCACGCGCCCCCGTACGACGCCGAGATCAGCGACGCGATGACCCGGTTGGGTCTCGACCCCGGCAACGTCTTCTTCGTGGACCAGTGGCGCGAGCCGCGCAACCTGGTGGCGTTCGGCGTGATCGTGCCGTCGGCGACGGCCCCCAGCGGGTCGACGGCCGACTACGCGAGCGGGCCGTACATCCCCGGCGATCTGCGGCTGCGCGTCGACGGCGACCTGATCATAGGCGGCACGGTGGTCGATCCCGACTTCGACTCCGACTACCCGACCTACCGCGAGATCGCGCCCCAGCTCACGGTCGACGGCTCAAGCCACCTCCCGCTCACGTTCGGTGAGAGCACGATGTACATCCCCGGCGACCCGGGGCAGTACCGCCTGCGCGTGCAGCTCCGCGAGATCGCCACGCCGGGCAACGGCTGGAACATCGAGGTGTCGTTCACGGTGCGCTGAGTTCCACGACCGTCGCTCGTCCGGAACACCGACCAGCGCAGCGCGCTGCGGACGCTCAGCGCAGCTTGCGCTTCGCGATGCCCGCGACCTTGCGGCGGCGCAGCCGCGTCGCGTCCTTGAGCCGGGTCTCGGTGCGCTCGATCATCTGCTGCTGGCTGTGCTTGCCCTCGCCGGTGCGCTGGCGGTAGCTGCCGTCGGGCTGCATGTCCCAGGCGCCGCGCGCGTCGCCGAGCTGGGTGTCGAGGAAGACCCGCAGCTCGGCCTGCAGGCGCGGGTCGTCGATCGGCGCCAGCACCTCGACGCGGCGCTCGAGGTTGCGCTGCATCAGGTCGGCCGAGCCCAGGTAGTACTCGGACTTGCCGCGGTTGTGGAAGTACAGCACCCGCGCGTGCTCGAGGAAGCGCCCGACGACGCTGATGACCCGGATGTTCGCGGAGACGCCGGGGATGCCGGGGCGCAGCCGGCAGGTGTCGCGCACGATCAGATCGATCTTCACGCCGGCCTGCGACGCGCGGTACAGCGCGCGCACGATGTCGACGTCCTCGAGCGCGTTGACCTTCCACTGCATGAGGCCCTCGCCGTGCTTCTCGGCGTGGCGGATCTCGCGCTCGATCTTGTCGAGCAGCGCGGCCTTGAGGATCTTGGGCGCCGGCAGCAGCTTGCCGTACTTGCGGCGGGGCCGGAACCCGGTGGTCAGGTAGTTGAACAGCTCGGTCAGGTCGGCGCCGATGGTCTTGTCGCAGGTCAGCAGCCCGAAGTCGGCGTACAGGCGCGCCGTGCCGGCGTGGTAGTTGCCGGTGGCGACGTGGGCGTAGCGGCGCAGCCCGTCGTAGTCCTGGCGCACGACCAGCACCAGCTTGCAGTGGGTCTTGAGCCCGACCACGCCGTAGGTGACGTGGATGCCGGCGCGCTCCATGCGGTTGGCCCAGCGGATGTTGGCCTCCTCGTCGAAGCGGGCCTTGAGCTCGAGCACCACCGCGACCTGCTTGCCGCCGAGCGCGGCGGCGATCAGGTGCTTGATGACCTGCGAGTCGCGCGACGTGCGGTACAGCGTGGCCTTGATCGCGCGCACCTTGGGGTCGGCCGCGGCCTCGCGCAGGAACCGCTCGACCGAGGCCTGGAACGACTCGTACGGGTGGTGCACCAGCACGCTGCCGGCGTCGCGGATGGTGTGGAAGATCGAGCGCTCGCCCAGCAGATCGACCGGCGCCTCGGGCGCGTGCGGCGGGTCGCGCAGCGCCGGCAGGTCGAGCCCGGCCAGCTCCATCAGGTCGCGCTGCCCGAGCATGCCCTCGGCCTCGAACACGTCGCGCTGCTCGTCGAGGCCGAGCTCGGCGGCCAGCTTGCCGCGCAGGTACGGCGTCATCTTGCTCTCGACCTGCAGCCGGACGATCGGCGCGAACCGCCGCTCGCGCAGCTCGATCTCGATCAGCTCGAGCAGGTCGTCGGCCTCGCCCTCCTCGCGCTCGGTGATCGCGTTGCGCGTCACCCGGAACCGCGCGCAGTTCTCGATCTCCATGTCGGGGAACAGCAGGTCGAGGGTGCCGATCATCACCTCGTCGAGCGGCACGAACCGGGTGCCGTCGATGCGCAGGAACCGCGGGATGCCGGCGCCGATCGGCACCTTGACCCGGGCCAGCAGCGGCTCGCCGTCGCCGCGGTAGTGCAGCGTCACCAGCAGGTTGAGCGACAGGTTCGAGACGAACGGGAACGGGTGCGCCGGGTCCATCGCCTGCGGCGTCACCAGCGGGAAGATGTTGTCGAGGTAGAACGCGCGCATCCGGGCGCGGTCGGCGGCGTCGAGCTGCTTCCACCGCACGATGCTGACGCCGGCCTCGGCCAGCGCCGCGCGCTGCGCCTCGAGCACCTCGGTCTTGCGGGCCTCGAGCTCCTGGATCATCTGCAGGCACTCGGCGATCTGCTGGCTCGGCGAGCGGCCGTCGGGGGTGACCGCCGAGAAGCCGGCGCCGACCTGCTGCTTGAGGCCGCCGATGCGCTTCTGGAAGAACTCGTCGATGTTGGCCGAGACGATCGCGACGAACTTCAGCCGCTCGAGCAGCGGCACCCGCGGGTCCTCGGCCTCGCGCAGCACCCGCCAGCAGAAGTTGAGGTAGGTCAGCTCGCGGTTGAGCAACAGCTCGGGCGCGGCGAGGTCGGTCGGGATCGGGCCGCCGGTGCCCGGGTGCGGCGGCGTCTCGGCCAAGCCGCGCGGCGGCCGGGGGACGGGCGGCGCGGGCGGCGCCGGCTCGGCGGCGAGCGCGTCGACGAGGCGGATCACGCCCGAGGTGTTGGTCGTGGTCGGCACGGCGTCTGGCCAGTATAGGTCGGCGGCGCACGGCGGGCGACGTGGCGCCGGTGACAGTTCGGTGGCGACGCGCCGCGCAACGCCTGCGGCATCACCCCGCGCGGCCTTTGCGCGGGTCCTTTGCTACAGTGCCGCCGATGGGCCTCTTCGCCAGCTTCCGCGACCTGCGCCAGCGCGCGGTCAAGCGCGCCTTCGATGTCCTCGGCGCCAGCGCCGCGATCGTGGTCACCAGCCCGGTGGTGGCGCTGGCCGCGGCGGCGACCCGGGTCGAGGTCGGGCCCCCGCCGTTCGCGCGGGTGCTGCGGGCCGGCCGCGGCGCCGAGCCGTTCGCGATGTGGCACCTGCGCACCCACGACCAGACCGAGCTGGGCGCGTGGCTGCGCGCCACCGGCATCGCCGCGCTGCCGGCGCTGTGGAACGTCGTGGCCGGCGAGATGAGCCTGGTCGGGCCGCGGCCGGTGCACCCGCAGTACGCCGCGCTGTCGCCGATCAACCGGCGCACCAAGCCGGGCCTCACCGGCTGGTCGCAGCTCCACGGCGGCGCCGATCGCGCCTGGGACGACGAGCAGGCGCTCGATCGCTGGTACGCCGACCACGCGTCGCTCACCGTCGACGCGTTGATCGTGCTGCGGGCGGTGCGCGATCGCCTGCGCAAGCGCGACGCGGCGGCGCCGAGCGCGCCCGAGGCCGATCCCAGCCGGGGCCCGGGTCGCCCCGCCGCCATCCTCAATTGAGCCGCGGTCGCTGATGCCGAGCGCGGCCTGTGCCTGCCCAGCGGGTCGAGCCTGTCGGAGCGCGACCAAGCCCGCGTGATCGCGACGATGCTGGCCGCCCGCGGCCGCTGATGCGCGGATTCCGCGCCCGGGCATGAACGGCCGGCGCCGCGGCGGTGTCCAAGTGACCGTCGGCACCCTCGCTTGGAGGGCGCACCGGCTACGCTTGGGAGACGCCATGGTCCTGCTCCGCCGTCTGCTCGTCCTCGCGATCGTCACGTCGGCTGGCGTCGTCCACGCCGACTGGCCGGTGGCCCGCCACGACATGCAGCGCACCGGCGCGATCACCGGCACCAGCAACCTGCGCACGCCGGCCGCCTACTGGCGCCAGTACCTCGGCGGCGCGCTCGGCCCGGCGCTGGTGCAGCCGCTGGGCGCGAGCGGCGAGGTGGCGTACCTCGGCGGCGGTCGGCTGCGCGCGCTGTCGGCGCAGGGCGTGCCGCGCTGGCAGAGCGACAACCTCGAGCTGACCGCGATCGTCGGCATGGGCGACCTCGACGGCGACGGCGCCGACGAGCTGATCGCGCGCTCGATCGACCGCGCGTTCGTGTTCGATGCGACCGACGGCGCGCTGCGGTGGGCCGAGCCGCTGGGTGAGATGGGGACGATCGGCGACGTGCGGCTGGCGGACGTCGACGGCCGCCCCGGGCGCGAGCTGATCGCGCAGGAGTGCTACTGCTGCCAGCTGCGCTCGACGACACCGGGCGCGGTGTGGAGCTTCGCCGACGGCTGGGCCGGCGCGCGCCGGCTGTGGGTGCTGCCGTCGTCGGCGTGCGCCGGGCCGCGGCAGATGCAGGTCACCGACGCCACCGGCGACGGCGCGCTCGAGTTCGTGCTCGCCACCCACACCGACCTGCGGCTGCTCGACGCCGCCACCGGCGCGCCGGTCGCCAGCTCGGGCAACCTCGGCGAGTGGCTCACCACCGCGTACTGCGAGGCGGTCGACCTGCTGCCGGGCGCCGGCGACGAGCTGGCGTGCTGGCTGGGCTCGACCCTGCGCGCGCCCGGCACCGGCCACCGGGTGTTCGTGCTGCAGCACCGCACCGGGCCGGCGCGCCTCGACGTGGTGTGGTCGACCGACGTCGGGGATCGCGACGCCGACCTGCCGATGGGCAGCGACCGCATCGCCGACCTCGATCTCGACGGCGCGCGCGAGCTGCTCGCGACCGGCGTCGCCACCAGCGGCGATCCGGTCACGACGATCCTCGACGCCACCACCGGCGCGGTGCTGACGACGATCCCCGGCCAGCAGCACGTCGCCGCGCTGACGCCGACCGCGACCAGCGCGGTGCTGGTGACCCAGGCCAGCCAGCAGCTGATCGGGTGGCGCTTCGATCGCGCCGCGCCCACCCGCACCGAGCTGAGCTGGCGGCTGAAGGACCGCCGCATCCTGCCGACCCGCGAGCCGACGCTGGCCGGGGTCCGGCCGCTGACCACGCGCCCGGTGCTGTTCGACGCCAACGGCGACGGCGCGCTCGACCTCGCGACCGTCGACACCAAGCGGCCCAACGAGCTGGTGATCTACGACGCCCGCGTGCCGGCCGACACGCCGCTGCGGTCGTGGCGCGCGGCGCCCGACGCCGAGGTGCTGGCCGGCTGGCTCGACGGCGATCGCCTGGTGGTCTCGACCTCCGACGGCCGCCTGACCACGCTGGCGCTGCCGACGCTGACGCCGATCGGTTCGCTGCGCGCCGGCGAGTACTACGACACCGGCGGCGGCCAGCAGCTCGCGCAGGCCGCGGTCGCGGGCCAGCTCACCGGCGACAGCGCCGCCGAGGTGCTGGTCGCCGACAGCCGCCGCACGCTGGCCGCGCTCGACGCCAAGAGCGCGACCAACGCGGCGCCCCCGACCCGGCTGTGGGAGCTGCGCGCGGCGTTCGCGCCGGTGATCGTGCCCGACCTCGGGGGCTTCCCCGGCGTGATGTGCCGCCGCCGCGACGCCGGCACGGTGCCGGCCACCGAGTCGATCGCGCGCCTCGACGGCACCGGCGCGGTGCGGTGGGAGACGACGATCGGCGGCGACGGCTGGAACGACCTGGTGGTCGGCCGGTTCGACGGCGACGCCATCCCCGACGTCGCGGTGCAGTGGGGCCGGTCGAGCGATCCCGACATCCGCACCACCGCGCTGGCCGGCAGCGACGGCCGCCTGTTGTGGACGGCGCCGCTCAACCCGGGCCCCGCCAAGTTCCCGTCGGGGCTGTCGGTCACCGACTGGGATCGCGACGGCCGCGACGACGTGCTGTTTCACCACTACGGCTCGTACGTCTTCGCCGGGCCGACCGGCGCGATCATCGCCACCGGCAGCGCCGGCGTCACCAGCTACATGATGCCGATGGTCGCCAACCTCGACGCCGACGTCGATCCCGAGCTGGTGCTGACCGGCAGCTTCGCGCCGACGCGCGCGGTCGATCACGACCTGACGTCGGTCTTGTGGACCGGGCGCGACGATCGGCCGTTTCCCTACGGCGCGCTGGCGAGCTGCGGCGGTCGCCCGCAGCTGGTGTCGACCTCCCTCGAGGCCGGCGTCGTGCGCGTGATCGATCCCGCCGGCCCCGGCGAGCAGCGCGCGTTCACGCTGGCCGGCGGCCAGCTGTTCGCCACTCCGGCCGACGCCGCCGCCGCGGGCGCCAAGCCCGGGCAGCTGGCGTCGTCGATCGTCCACAGCAACCTCACCGGCCAGGGCCACCCGAGCGCGGTGGTCGGCTCGGCCGACGGCTGGCTGTACGCGGTCGATCCCTGCGCCGGCACGCTCGACTTCGCGGTGCCGTTCGGCGCGCCGGTGGGCGCGGTCGCGATCGCCGACACCGACGGCGACGGCAACGACGAGCTGCTGGTGTCGGTCGCCGACGGCTACCTCTACGGCCTCAAGAACGCGCCGCTGCGCGGGCCCGGCATCGTCCGCGATCTCGACCCAGCGACCGCCAGCGGCGACGACGTCGACGAGGTCACCACCCGCGACACGCTGTCGGCGTCGTGGGATCCGGTGCCCGGCGCGACCGGCTACGAGGTGGCGATCGCCAAGGCCGACGGCGGCTACGTGTTCTACCCGCCGTGGCAGCCGGTCGACGCGACGTCGTACACCCGCACCGGGCTCGCGCTCGAGGACGGCGTGCAGTACGTCTTCGCGGTGCGCGCCTTGTCGGCGGACGGGCGCTCGCCCGACATCCTGTCCGACGGCGTGCTGGTGCACCGGATCGGCCCGCCGGTCGGCGACGCGGGCGTCGGCGAGCCCGACGCCGGCACCGTCACCACCCAGCCCGGCGGCTGCTGCTCGACCGGCAGCGCGCCGGTGCCGGCGGTCGCGCTGGGCGGGCTGGTCGCGCTGGTGTTGCGCCGGCGCCGGCGGCGCTGATCGCGACAACCGCGCCGCGGTCCGCATGGTCGCGGCGATCGGGGCGACGCGCCCGCGCGCAGTTGCGCGGGCACAGCCCTTGCTGAACTCGACGGCGTGCGCGCCTCGCTGCCGATCCTCGCCGTGCTCGTCGTCACGCCCAGCCTCGCCCCCACCGCGGCGCGCGCCGATCGCTACTTCGTCGACGTCGAGCCGGTCGCGATCCACGCCAGCGCCGACGATCACCAGCTGGCGAGCATGTTCGTCGTCAGCGCAGGTCGCCGCGCCGAGGTCGGCGGCGTCACCGGCTTCGCCGCGGTCGGCGCCGGGCTGCTCAGCGTCTCGGCGCGGGCCGGCGCGCTGGTGCCGCTGGGCCACGCGTGGGTCGCGCGCGTCGAGCTGCGCCCGCAGCTGGCGATCATCTGCGCCGAGCCCGCGGTGCTGGGCGGCGTGGGCCTCGGCTACCGCGTCGCGCGCGACGGCGCGCCGGTCACGGTGATCGCCGCCGTCGAGAGCGGCCCCGGCTGGGCCCGCACGTCGTGCGGCCCCGATCGCATGCTCGGCCCGACCGAGCGCACCTGGTTCACCGGCGGCGCGCTGTCGATCGCCGTCGGGCTGTAGCGCAGGCTCAGTGCAGCGCGACGCCCTCGATCACCACGTGGCTCTTGAGGCTGTTGGCGATGTAGCAGCGCTTGTGCGCCTCGCGGTGCAGCGTCGCCACGGTCTCGGCGTCGGGCGCGGCGCCGCCCCAGGTGACCTGCGGCGCCAGCGTGATCGTCGTCAGCCAGGTCGCGCCGTCCTTGCTCTCGAGCACGCCGTGCGGCGCGTCCTCGTAGCGATCGATCGTCAGGCCCTTCTTGGCGGCCAGCGCCAGGAAGAACAGCATGTGGCAACCCGCCAGCGCGGCCACCACCGCCTCCTCGGGATCGACGGTGTCGGCGCCGACGGTGCCGGGCGGGATCGCGGGCCCCGCCGCGGCCGAGGCCGCCACCGTGACGCCGCTGTCGAAGCGCCACTGGTGGTCGCGCGCGTAGGTCTTGGGATCCATGGTCTCGGTCGTGCGGTTCCAGACGAGGCGCGCGGTGTGGGTCGACATGGCCCGACCCTACGCCGCGTTCACGACGCTGGCCAGGGCACCGCGATCCGCACCTTCACGTCGGCCTTCACCTTCAGCGTGCCCAGCATCGCGCTGTACGGCTTGATGCCGAAGTCCGGCTGGTGCAGCGACACCTCGAACACCTGCCGGCCGTCGCGGGCCTGGCCCGCCACCGTCAGCGGCCGGGTCTTGCCGTGCAACGTCAGCTCGCCGCTGATCCGGTAGCTGCCGCCGACCGGCTCGGCCTTGCCGCGGAACACCGCCTCGGGGTGGCGGCGGGTGTCGAGCACGTCCTCGGCCATCGTCCGCTCGATCTTGCGCTTGTCGCCGTCGGACAGCGCGCTGGTCGCGTGGCCGTCCTTGACCGCGTGCAGCACCCGCAGCCCGGCCAGCCCGATCCGCGCCTCGATCGCCAGGTCGTCGCCGACCTCGATCGACGCGGTGCCCACCGCCAGCTCGAGGTCGTGGGCGATCGCCGACAGCGCCCCCTCCTTGAACGTGAACACCCGGCACTCGGCCGTCGTCGCATCGAAGCGGGTCATGGCGCGATGGTGTGGATCGGGGCCAGGCGGTGCAAGGGCCCTGGGGTGCGAACACCTGACGCATGGGCTGGCCTGGCGACTCGATCAGCCATCGGCGGAGGTCACAACCTCGCGCGGACGCTGGCCCGACCATGGATCGGTGGTTGCAATGCGGCGCGGCATGCGGCGACTGGCGACCCTGTTCCTGGCGGTGGGCGTGGCGTGTGGCGCGACCGACGACGACGGCGGCGATGACGACCTGGGCGGGGACCTGCCGGTGGGCGCGCTGGACGACGCCGACGCCAAGGCCGACGGCAACTGGGGCTCGGCGCTGACGTGCAAGGACGTCCCGGCGCTGCCGGCGCTGCCCAGCCCGCAGATCACCGTGTCGATCGACGGCCAGACCCTGCGGCTGTTCGACCGCACCACCGGCTTCGACAAGACCTTCCCGATCGGCGTCGGCGGCGTCGAGGACGACGAGGCCTCGCTCGCGTACGGCGAGTCCCGCTCGATGTGGCCGGTGCTGGCCTACCGCAAGCAGGACTTCGTCATCAAGAAGAGCGGCCGCACCGCGTGCAAGACCTGGTGGACCGACCCCGAGACCGGCGAGAAGCTGCCGGTGTTCGCCGGCCTGCCGTTCCTGTCGTGGTCGGGGTCGTACGGCATCCACGGCCCGATCGACGGCTACCGCAACGCCAACGGCGGCACGCTGCGCCGCGGCTACGTCTCCCACGGCTGCCTGCGCATGGAGGCCGCCGACGTGCTCGAGGTCTACGCCCGCACCAACGGCGCCGCCGCGGTGCCGGTCCGCGTGCAGCGCGAGCCCGAGCGCACCGCCGCCGGCGTCCGCGTCGACGTCACGCCGCGGTGGATCGGCAGCGAGTGCGCGGTCGACGCCGACTGCGGCTTCACCGGCGGCGAGTGCCGCACCAACCCGATCGGCGGCCGGAAGTTCTGCAGCCAGCGCTGCACCGCCACCTGCCCCGACCGCGCCAACCAGCCGACCACGTTCTGCGTCGCCGACGCCGAGCGCCCGGGCAGCGGCCTGTGCGTGCCGCGCCAGATCGCACAGAACCAGGGCTGCCGCAGCTACGATCACTTCGTGCCGCGCACCGCGGCGCGCTTCAACCGCCCGAGCGTGACGACGACGGTGTGCGCGCCCGGCGCCCCCGGCTGGATCGGCGATCGCTGCCGCGCCGACGGCGACTGCCAGGCCGGCAACCGCTGCAGCGCCGGCGTCTGCACCCAGGCTTGCCAGAGCCTGTGCCCCGACGTGCCCGGCTACGCCACCACCACCTGCGTCACCGACGCCAAGCTCGGCGCCGGCGGCCAGTGCGCGCGGACCTGCTCGCTCACCGACAACGGCGCGTCGTGCGCCGCGGGCATGATGTGCGCCGCGCGGCCGAAGCTCGGCGGCGCCGGCACCCGCAACGTCTGCGTGCCGGGGGTGACACCCGGCGGCGTGTGACACCTCGCGTGCCTGTCACCGCCTCGACGCGGCAGCGCGGCCCAGGCACAGCGAACCTGCGCCGGTTCGACGGGTACAGGCCTTGCTCTTCGATAGCCGGCGCCATGGCGTCCCACGGCCGTCGGTCACGTTCCGCGGGTTGCCACCCGGGCCACGGTCCATCCGTGGGACACTGAGCGACATCCGCGTGGGGACGCGCAGCCCCTCGAACAGTGAGGAACTCGGACATGATGCCAACCCGTCGACTCGCCTCGGTAGCGCTGTTGCCCCTCCTCGCCAGCCTCGGGCTGTTGGCGGCATGCACGGTCGATGCGCCGACCTTCACGGGCATCGACGCCGCCGATGATGCTGCGCCCCCCGACGGCGATGTCACGGACGGCAGCGGCACCGACACGCCGGCTGGCACGGCGTCGCTGACCGTGGCGAAGGCCGGCGCGGCGACCGGCGTGGTGACGTCGAACCCGGGCGGGATCACCTGCGGCACGACGTGCAGCGCGGTCTACGACGTCGGCACCATGGTGACGCTCACGGCGACCGCGGACGCCGGCGCGGAGTTCACCGGCTGGAGCGGCGGCGGCTGCACCGGGACCAGCCCGTGCACAGTGACCATGGACGCAGCGAAGACCGTGACCGCGACGTTCGCGGTCCCGAGCTTCGCGGTCACGGTGACGCTCGGCGGCAACGGCGCCGGCATGGTGACGGCGACCGGCATCGCCTGCCCGGGGATGTGCAGCGCGACGGTCCCGTTTGGCACGCAGCTGACGCTGACGGCGGCGCCGACCGCCGGCTCGGTGTTCACCGGCTGGGGCGGGGCCTGCACCGGCAGCGGGCAGTGCACGGTCACCGTCACGGCCGCCACCGACGTGACCGCGAACTTCGCCCTGAATCAGACGCTGATCGTGGCCAAGACCGGGTCGGGCTCGGGCACCGTCACCTCGGCGCCGACCGGCATCAACTGCGGCGCCGACTGCGACCAGACCTACCTCGCCGGCACCGTGGTCACCTTGACCGCGGTCGCGGACGCCGACTCGAACTTCACCGGCTGGTCGGGCGGCGGCTGCACCGGGACCGGCACGTGCGTCGTGACGGTGACCGGCTCCCTGCAAGTCACGGCGAGCTTCGTGCTGAAGCAGTTCACGCTGACGGTGATGCGAACCGGCGCGGGCGCGGGCGCGATCACCTCGGCGCCGGCGGGGATCAACTGCGGAGCCGACTGCACCGAGCTGTACGACGTCGGCACGATGGTGGTCTTGACCGCAGCGCCGACGGTCGACTCGCTGTTCCAGGGGTGGTCGGGCGGCGGCTGCCTGGGCACCGGGAGCTGCGCTGTGACCATCGCCGGCGCGACCACGGTGTCAGCCAACTTCGCGCAGATCGTCCACACGTTGAACGTGGTCCGCGCGGGCACCGGGTCGGGCACGGTGACGTCGTCGCCGGCGGGCATCACCTGCGGCGCCGACTGCAACCAGGACTACGCCCAGGGCACGATGGTGACGCTGACCGCGACGCCCAACGCGGGCTCGAGCTTCACCGGCTGGAGCGGCGGCGGCTGCGCGGGCACCGGCACCTGCACGCTGACGATGGCGGCGGCCACCACCGTGACCGCGAGCTTCGCGCCGGTGCAGTACACGCTGACCGTGATGGCGGCGGGCGCCGGCACCGGCACCGTCACCTCGTCGCCCACCGGCATCAGTTGCGGGGCCGACTGCACCGAGTCCTACAACGCCGGCACCGGCGTGACCTTGACCGCAGCGTCGGCGACCGGATCGACCTTCACCGGTTGGAGCGGCGGCGGCTGCGCGGGCACCGGCATCTGCGCCGTGACGATGAACGCCGCGACGACGGTGACCGCGACGTTCGCGCTCGACGCGTACACGCTGACGGTCGCGAAGAACGGCACCGGCGGGGGCACCGTGACCTCGGCGCCGGCCGGGATCACCTGCGGCGCCGACTGCTCGGAGCCCTACAGCTTCGGCACCGCGGTGACCCTGACCGCGACCCCGGTCGTGGGCTCGACGTTCAGCGGCTGGTCGGGCGGCGGCTGCTCCGGCACCGGCACCTGCACGATCGCGATCGCGGCGGCGACCGCGGTGACGGCGACCTTCACGGCGAACCAGTACCTGCTCACGGTGGCGAAGACCGGCGCCGGGACCGGCACGGTCTCGTCGGCGCCGATCGGCGTCACCTGCGGCGCCGACTGCACCGAGGCCTACGATCACGGCACCGTGATCACCCTGACCGCGACGCCGACCGTGGGGTCGACGTTCGGCGGCTGGAGTGGGGGCGGCTGCGCCGGCACCGGCACCTGCGTCGTGACGCTCACCGCGGCGACCACGGTCAGCGCCGCGTTCACCCTCGATCCGTTCTCGCTGACCGTGACCAAGTCGGGCACGGGCGCGGGCACGATCACCTCGGCGCCGGCCGGGATCAGCTGCGGCGCCGACTGCACCGAGCCCTACACCAACGGCACGTCGGTGACCTTGACCGCGGCGCCCGCGGTGGGTTCGACGTTCACCGGCTGGAGCGGCGGCGGCTGCACCGGCACCGGCACCTGCACGGTCTCCATCACCGCGCCGATCACCGTCACCGCGACGTTCACGCTCGACAGCCACACCCTGAGCGTGGCGAAGGCGGGGACCGGATCCGGCTCGGTGGCCTCGGCGCCGGTCGGGATCACCTGCGGCGCCGACTGCGCCGAGGTGGTCGCCTACGGCACGTCGATGACGCTGACCGCGACGCCGGCGATGGGCTCGACGTTCGCCGGGTGGAGCGGCGGCGGCTGCAGCGGCACCGGCAGCTGCGTCGTGACCGTGACCGCGGCGACGACGGTGACGGCGACCTTCACGCTGAACACGTACACGTTGACCGCGGCCAAGGCCGGGACCGGGGCCGGCACCATCTCGTCGGCGCCGGCCGGGATCAGCTGCGGCGCCGACTGCGCCGAGCCGTACGGCTACAACACGTCGGTCACGCTCACCGCGACGCCATCGGCGGGCTCGACGTTCGGCGGCTGGAGCGGTGGCGGCTGCAGCGGCACCGGCACCTGTACCGTGGTGATGACCGCGGCCACCACCGCGACGGCGACCTTCACCCTCGACACGTACACCCTGACCGTGGCCAAGGCCGGCACCGGCGCGGGCACCGTCACGTCCGCCCCGGTCGGCATCAACTGCGGGGCCGACTGCTCCGAGGTCTACGGCTACGGCACCTCGGTCGTCTTGTCGGCCAGCCCCGCGGTGGGTTCGAACTTCTCGGGCTGGAGCGGCGGTGGCTGCAGCGGCACCGGCACCTGCACGACCTCGATCACGGCCTCGGACACCGTGACGGCGACCTTCGTGCCCGCGACCTACACCCTGACCGTGGCCAAGGCCGGCACCGGCGCGGGCACCGTCACGTCCGCCCCGGTCGGCATCAACTGCGGGGCCGACTGCTCCGAGCCCTACGCCTACAACACCGCGGTGACCCTGACCGCCGCCGCGTTGGCCGGCTCGACCTTCACCGGCTGGAGCGGCGGCGGCTGCAGCGGCACCGGCACCTGCACGACCACCATCACCAGCGCGACCACGGTGACCGCGACCTTCACGCTCAACACCTACACCCTGACCGTCGCGCTGGCGGGCACCGGCGCCGGCAGCGTCAGCTCGGCGCCGGCCGGGATCAGCTGTGGCGCCGACTGCTCCGAGGTCTACGGCCACGGCACCTCGGTCACGCTGACCGCGACCCCGATGGCCGGCTCGACCTTCTCGGGCTGGAGCGGCGGGGGCTGCAGCGGCGCCGGCACCTGCACGACCTCGATCACCGCCGCGGTCACCGTGACCGCGACCTTCGTGCCCGGGATCTACACGCTGACCGTGGCCAAGGCCGGGACCGGCGTCGGCACCGTCTCGTCCGCGCCGGTCGGCATCAGCTGCGGCACCGACTGCTCCGAGCCCTACAGCTACAACACCGCGGTCACCCTGACCGCGACCGCCGGCACCGACTCGACGTTCGCCGGCTGGAGCGGCGGCGGCTGCTCCGGCACCGGCACATGCACCGTGACGGTCGCGGCGACGACCACGGTGACCGCGACCTTCACGCTCAACCTGGTCGTGACCATCCAGGCGCCGGCCGCCAGCAGCACCACCGCGGCCTACGTGACCGTCACGTTCACCGTGAACCAACCGGCCACCACGTCGTGTCGCTTCGACCCGATCGCGACGACGCCGTTCACCGCCTGCGCCAGCGGCGACTCGTTGTTCCTGCCCGCCGGCGTCCACACGGTCGAGGTCAGGGCGATCGACGGCGCCAGCAACACCACCGTGGCGTCGCGCACGTGGACGGTCGCGTGCAACACGCCGCCCGCCTTGCCCAGCGCCCTGCTCGTCCTCCATCTCGAGGAGCCCGACTCCGCGCAGACCCTCGCCAACGCCGCAGCGGCGGGGAGCCCGGCGTGGAAGGGCACTAGCCAGACGGCCATCGACGACCAGGATCCGACCGGGACGGCGCTGGGTCGATACGGCCGCGGTCTGCGCTTCGTTCACCGTGCGGGCTTCTACGACCCATTCGTCCGGTGGGCCAACCTGAGCCTGAGCACCTTCGCGTCGGAGTTCACCGTCGAGTTCTGGGCCAAGCCCGAGTCCACCTACGGGGTCATGGCTCGCTACCTGGGCCCGGCCGGCTCCGACCTGCTGTCGATTACTCGCGTGAACGCGACCGTCAACACCTCGGTCACCGATCTGCCCGGCGGCGCTCAAGCCAACGCGTCACGACCGCTGTCCGACAACGTGTGGCACCACGTCGTCATCTCGTGGATCGACAACGGCACCACCCGGACGCTCACGATGTGGGTCGACGCGCAGCCGACCGTGGTCGCCAGCCCGACGCTGCAGATCGACCTGAGCGGGTTCTTCTTCGGCACTCAGATCGACACGGACAGCGATGGGTTCGACGGCTACCTCGACGAGATCTCCGTCAGCAACCGCGCCGTGACCCAGGCCGACGTCAACGCCCGCTACTGCCCCGCGCCATGACTGCGTGCCCAAGGCCTGAGGCGCGTCACGGCGGCGCGCAGCGGCCGCCGGCGCACACGCCCGCGCAGTCGCCGTCGTCGACGCAGCGGTCGCCCACCGCGCACGCCGGGCACGGCCCGCCGCAGTCGACGTCGCTCTCGAAGCCGTCGCGCAGGCCGTCGGCGCAGCTCGGCGCGGCGCAGCGATCGGCGGTGCACGCCAGCGCCTGGCAGTCGTGGCCGCCGACGCAGGCCAGCCCGCCGGCGCACGGCTGGCACCCACCGCCGCAGTCGACGTCGGTCTCGTCGCCGTCGCGGACGCGATCGCGGCAGGTCTCGGCCGGCGGGGCCGTGGCGCAGCGGCCGTCCGCGCACGGGCTCAGGTGGATCGCGAGCGCCACCGACACCGAGTCGGGCCGCGCGCCGACCGCCCGCGGCGCGTAGCGGCCGTCGACGAACAGCTGGACGTCGGCGGTCACCAGCGTCGCGATGATCGACGCGTCGAGCTCGGCGTCGCTCATCGCGCCGTCGCGGTCGAGGTCGACGCCGCGCACGAACACCTGGTGGCGGTCGGGCTCGGTGGCGAACATCTGGCGCAACCCGGCGTAGGCCGCGGCCCGCGCCGCCGCCTGGGCGATCCCGCCGCGCACCACGCCGTCGTAGCCGCCGCGGCCGTCGGGGGTGAGCTCGAGCTCCATGCCGTCGAGCGGCAGCAGCAGCGGATCGCTGTTGGTGAACACCGGCAGGCGCAGCCGCGCGATCCCGGGCACGCGGGTGGTGGCGGTGCGGTTCGAGCGGAACCCGCCGTCGATCAGCGCGCCGCCGGCCGCGGTCGCCGGATCGCCGTCGGCGCCGAGGTACGCGACCGCCACGCTGGGATCGTCGGCGAGATCGTCGGCGGTGATCTCGACCGTCGACGCCAACCCGCCGGCGGCGATCATGCTCGCGGCGTCGACCGACAGGTCGTTGGCCACGGCCAGCAGACCGGTGATCGCCCCGAGCTGGTTCTCGACGGTGCCGTCGCCGTCGAGGTCGGCCCCCACCGCCAGCGCCGCGGTGGCGTCGCGCGGCAGCGTCACCGCGTCGACCACGAAGCGGTGGGTGGTCCCGGTGTACGGGCCGGTGACGTCGGTCGACGCCTCGCCGCCACAGGCGGCCAGCACCAGCGCCAGCGTCGCGTGCCTCACCGCCCGAGCATCGCCCATCGCCGCGCCGCCGTCAGCAGGCGCGCTACGGCGCTTCGTTGCCGAGGATCGCCACCACGCCCTGGGCGGCGTTGGCCACCAGGCCCTCGTCGAGCTTGTGGGTCTCGTCGTTGACCGCGACGACGACGACGAACCACTTGCCGTCGGCGCGGCGCAGGAGCCAGGTCAGGTTCATCACGCCCGGCTCCGAGCCGCCCTTGAAGCCGGCGTAGGTCCACTTGGCGCGATCGATCTCGACGCCGGGGTTCTGGCTCAGCACCTTGAGCAGCTCGGACTCGGGGTCGAACTTGGCGCGGGCGCCCAGCGTCGCCATCACGTTGCACAGGTCGCGGCCGTCGGCGAACCACTCGAGGTCGAGCGCGCGCGGCGTGTCGCCCCACTCCTTGATCGCCTTCTCGACGTCGATCGGCCGGGCCCGCATGTCGGCCAGGAGCTTGCGCTTGGCCGGCGCCTTGGCCTTGCGGTACGCGGCCAGCTCGTCGGCGGTCGCCGCCAGCTTCAGCCCGAACAGCTCGCGGGTGCGCAGGAACGGGATGTTGGCCGCGGGGTTGCCGTGGTTGGCCAGCTTGAGCGCCTGCTCGACCGTGGCGTCGCCGACGTAGTCGATCAGGTGATCGGTCGCGGTGTTGTCGCTGATCGAGATCATCTGGGTCGCGAACTCGCGCAGCGTGTGCTCGGTGCCGGCGGCCTCATCCTGCATCGTGCCCGACGGCAGGCTCTTGGCGGCGTCGCGGATGGCGAGCTTGGTGTCCCACGTCAGCTTCTTGGCGGTGCGCATCTTCTCGTCGAGCGCCAGCAGCACCCACAGCTTGAACGTCGAGCCGATCGCCAGGCTCTGGGTGGTGTTGTGGTTCTGCCGCGGCTCGCACTTGCCCTTGACCAGCTCGGCGACGAACAGCTGGTTCTTGCTGCCGGCCTTGTCGAGCTGGGCCACCGCGTCGCCGTAGCTCTTGGGCGGCGCCTCGGCGCTGGCCGGCTTGAACAACAGCCCGGCGATCTGCCGCGGCGCGGTCTTGGTCATCTCGATGTCGATCCGCACGCCGCCCGACGCGGTGTCGAGCAGCGCCGACAGCGTCAGCGGCGCGGCGCCCTCCTGCTTGAGGATCTTCACCGGCGGCAGCTGCTCGTGGAGGGCGCCCATGATCTGGACCACCTGGGCCGCGGGCACCTGCTTGAGGAAGCCCGGCGAGAAGCGCGCCTCGACGTCGGCCTGGGTCACCTGGCCCGACGCGACCGCCTCGAGCACCCACGCCAGCGCGGCCTCGGCGGTCGGCCCCTCGTCGACCGCGGGCGGCGGCTCAGCCGGCGGCTGCGCGTCGGGCGGCAGCGGCGCGACCGGGGTCGTGTCGGTGGTGGTCGGCTTGCCGCCGCCGCCGCACGCGGCGGCCAGGGCAGCGAGGAGGATCGTCGAGAGTCGGACCGAGGCCTTCATGGCCGGGGGTGTACCACGGGGGTCGCCGAGGTTGCGTCAGCCCCCTCGGCTAGGCTCGGCGCCATGAACCCACGCCAGGTCCCGCCGAGCGTGCCGCCTCCGCCGATCGCCGCCCACATCCGCGCCCGCGGCACCGTGCCGCCGATGTGCAAGGCCGATCTGTCGATCACCTGCCCGACGTGCGCCACGTTGATGGAGCCCGAGCACGCGCACTACAAGTGCCCGCGCTGCGGCTACCGCGACAGCTGCTGCTTCTGACGACCATCAAGAGCGGGTCTTTCGCAAAGACCCTCCTTCCGATCAACCTTCGAGTTAGCCTGTGCCCATGCGCACGCTCCTGGCTTGCTCGCTGCTCCTGATCGCCTGCGGTGGCGACGACGGTCCGATCCACCTCGATGTGCCGCCCGAGTGCAACCCGCTCCAGGGCGGCGCGTGCCTGGCGCCGTGGCCGGTGTCGAGCTACCTGGTCGCGAGCGAGAGCTCGCCCACCGGCGTGGTGCTGGCGGTGCCCGCCGGCGCGATCCCGCCGGGCAACGGCGGCGCGGCGTTCGACCCGGCGCACCTCAACGGCAAGAGCGGCTACTCGCCGGCGACGCAGATCGTCGCCCACTTCGGCGTCGAGCTCGACGGCGCCAACCTCGCCGGGCACGCCGCGATCGCGGCCAGCCTGACCGCGGCCAGCCCGACGATCCTCCTCGACGCCGCCACCGGCGAGCGGGTCGCGCACTTCGCCGAGGTCGACGCCAACGCGATCCCCGGCGACCCCACCCGCCAGGCGCTGTACCTGCGGCCGACCACGCGGCTGGCCGGCGGCCACCGCTACATCGTCGCGATCACCAGCGCGCTGCACGCCGCCGACGGCGCGGCGATCGACGTGCCGGCCGGGTTCGCCGCGATCGTCAGCGGCGCCGTCACCGACAACGCCCGGCTCGAGGCGCTGCGCCCGAGCTACGCCGACATCTTCGCCACGCTCGCCGCCGCCGGCGTCACCAAGGACCAGCTCTTGCTGGCGTGGGACTTCACCACCGCCGCCGACGCCGACCTCCGCCGCGATCTGCTCGCCGCGCGCGACGCCGCCGCGACGCTGCAGGGCGCGGGCGGCGCCAACCTGATGCTCCACGACGTCGTCGTCGAGGCCAACCCGCGGCCCGGCATCGCGCGCAAGGTGACGTTCACGTTCGACGCGCCGACCGTCGTCGACGCCGGCGGCCTGCTGCGCGAGGGCGGCGCGCCGATCGCCCGCGGCACCACCCCGGTGCGCGGCGTCGCGCTGGTGCCGAGCTGCGCGACCCCCGCGGCGCCGGCGCCGATCACGCTCTACGGCCACGGCTTCTTCGGCGGCATCGAGGAGACCGGCGGCGCCTACGTGCAGGCGTTCGCGGCGCGCAGCTGCCGGATCATCCTCGGCACCGACTGGCGCGGCATGGCCCGCCCCGACTCCGCCAACGCGCTGATCGCGCTGGGCAACCTCGACAAGGTGTTCGCGTTCGGCGAGGGCATCGTCCAGGGCATGATCGACGTCGAGGCGCTGGCCGCGCTGGCGCGGACCAAGATCGCCGCGCAGCTCCTGGTCGACGGCGCCGGCGCGTCGGTGGCCGACACCGCCGCCGACCTGACGTTCTTCGGCATCTCGCAGGGCCACATCCTCGGCAGCACGCTGTACGCGATCGATCCGCAGATGCGGCGCGGCGTGCTGCACGTCGGCGGCGCGAACTGGAGCCTGCTGTTCGAGCGCTCGACCAACTGGGCCACGCTCGGCCTGCCGTTCAAGGGCACCTACGCCGACCCGCTGACCCAGACCCTCTTGCAGCAGGTCGTGCAGATGGGCCTCGACGTGATCGATCCGCTGCACTGGGCGCCGCTGGCCGGCGACCCCGCGGCCGACAAGCGGTACCTGCTGTACACGTCGATGGGCGACACCCAGGTCACCACCCTCGGCGCGTTCCTGCAGGCGCGGACGATGGGCCTGCCGCTGGCGGCGCCGGCGGCGGTCCCGCCCTACGGCCTGACCCTGGCCGCCGCGCCGCCGCCGTCGGGCCTGGTGATCGTCGACGAGCACCCGACCCCGCTGCCGCCGACCACCAACCTGCTCAACAACCAGAACAACCAGGCCCACGAGAACCCGCGGCGGCGCGAGCACATCATGGATCAGATCGACCGGTTCCTCGAGGACGGCACCATCGTCGACGCCTGCGGCGGCGTCTGCGACTGCGCGGCCGGCGCGTGCGGCGCGCTCATCGCCGATTGACGCGCGAGGCTTCGGGGAGCGAAGCGCCTGGAATCCGCGGCGGTTGCGCCCGTCGACGCAAGCTGCGCACTGCCGCGCAGGACCTGCGCGAAGCCACCGCGGCGGCGCGCCAGGGCGCTGGCCGCCGCCTTGCAACGCTGGTGGCCATGAGCCTCGCCACCCACGTCGTCGCGACCTACATGACGACCGCGCCCATCACCGCCACCGCGGTCACGCCGGTGGAGGAGGTGGCCGCGCTCCTGGCCACGCGGCGGATCTCGGCGGTGCCGCTGGTCGACGATCGCGGCTCGATCGTCGGCGTCGTGTCGCGCTCCGATCTGCTGCACTACCACCGGCACCACGCCCACCTGCGCGACGTGACCTGCGAGGCGGTGATGACCCAGGGGCCGATCGTCGTCGAGGCCAGCACCAACCTGCGCGACGCGGCCCGGGTGATGATCGAGCACCGCATCCACCGCGTGTTCGTGGTCGACGGCGGCCGCCTGACCGGCGTGCTGACCACCACCGACCTCACCCGCGCGGTCGACGCCGCCAAGGTCGAGGCGCCGATCGAGTCGGTGATGTCCGCGCCGGTGGTGACGATCCGCGTCGAGCAGCCGCTGTCCCTGGCGATGGAGTGGCTCGACCGCGCCCACATCACCGGGCTGGTGGTCACCGAGAACGACTGGCCGGTCGGCGTGTTCACGCAGGAAGAGGCGCTGGCGGCCCGCGACGTCGCGGCCGACACGCCGGTCGGCGAGCTGCACGACGCCGCGCTGATCTGCCTGCCGGCCACGACCTCGCTGCACCGCGCGGCCGCGCAGTGCGCGCGCATGGGCGTGCGCCGAATCGTCGTCAGCAAGAAGCACGACTTCGTCGGCGTGGTCTCGGGCCTGGACTTCGCCGGGGTGGTTGCTCGCGCGTGACGGTCCCGGCAGGATGCCCCTCATGACGTCTCCCGCCTGGGCCACCCGCGGCGGCACCGCCGCCGAGGCCGTCGCCGCGATCCCCTCCGGCGCCAACGTGTTCTTGCACGGCGCCGCCGCCACCCCCACCCCGCTGGTCGACGCGCTGGCCGCGCGCACCGATCTCGCCGGCGTCCGGGTCTACCACCTGCACACGATCGGCACCGGGCCGTTGTTCGCGCCGGCGGTGTCGCCGTGGCTGCGCTCGGTGTCGTTCTTCGTCGGGCCCGACGCGCGGGTCGCGGTCGCCGAGGGCCGCGCCGACTTCATACCGGTGTTCCTGTCGGACATCCCGGCGCTGTTCACCGGCGGCGCGGTGCCGCTCGACGTCGCGCTGGTGCAGCTGTCGCCGCCCGATCGCCACGGCATGTGCTCATTGGGCACCTCGTGCGACGCGGCGCGGGCCGCGGTCGACTGCGCCCGGGTGGTGATCGCCGAGATCAACCAGCAGATGCCGCGCACGCTGGGCAACACGATGGTGCCGATCGATCGGGTGGCCGCGTTCGTCCGCACCGACCGGGCGCTGCCGCGCCACGAGCCCGAGGCGCCGACCCCGGTGATCGATCGCATCGGCGCGCTGGTCGCCGAGCTGGTCGAGGACGGCGCCACGCTGCAGACCGGCATCGGCGCGATCCCCGACGCGGTGCTGGCCCGGCTGGGCGACCACGCCGAGCTCGGCGTCCACACCGAGATGTTCTCCGACGGCATGGTGCCGCTGGTCGAGGGCGGCGTGATCACCAACCGCGCCAAGGCGGTCCACCCCGGCCGCTCGGTGACCTCGTTCGTGATGGGCACCCGCCGGCTGTACGACTTCATCGACGACAACCCCGCCGTCGAGTTCCACGGCTGCGATCGCACCAACGACACCGCGCTGATCCGCAAGAACCCCAAGGTCACCGCGATCAACTCGGCGCTGGCGATCGATCTGAGCGGCCAGGTGTGCGCCGACTCGCTGGGCCACACCATCTACTCCGGCATCGGCGGCCAGATGGACTTCCTGCGCGGCGCGGCGCTGTCGCCCGGCGGCAAGCCGATCATCGCGATGCCGTCGACCGCGGCCGGCGGCAAGGTGTCGCGCATCACCGCCGAGCTCACCGTCGGCAGCGGCGTCGTGACCACCCGCGGCCACGTGCACTGGGTGGTGACCGAGCACGGCGCGCGCAACCTGCACGGGCTCAGCCTGCGCCAGCGCGGCGAGGCGCTGATCGACCTGGCCCACCCCGATCACCGCGGCGAGCTGCGCCGCGCGCTGGCCCGCATCCGCCACTACCCGCTGGCGTGACCGCGCCCGCGGTCGGGTCGGCTCACCCCGGCGCGTTGCAGAAGACGTTGGCCG
Source organism: Myxococcales bacterium (assembly GCA_016707895.1). Taxonomy (GTDB): domain Bacteria; phylum Myxococcota_A; class Polyangia; order Haliangiales; family Haliangiaceae; genus UBA2376. The sequence continues at coordinate 34,047 of JADJGV010000026.1, forward strand.
GATCGATCGCGCCGGCGGCGTCGACCTTGAAGATGATCTGGTAGCCGCTGCAGCACTCGCCGCCGCACGGGTCGTCGGGGTCGGGCGCGGCCGGCGGCTTGTTGAAGACGCCCCAGGTGCACTCGCGGAGGCCGTCAACCGGCGGCTGGCAGTCGAACGACGTGTCGGTCGCCGCCGCGCCGCCCAGGCTCTCGCGCTGCGCGTCGAGGTGAGCCTTGAGATCGGCCGCGCCGTCGCCGTTGTTGCACGCGTCCGGAACGGCCATCGCGCCGATGGCGGCGAGGATCGCGTCGGTGTCGGAGGCCCCGGCGCCGTCACCGCCGCTGTTGGTGGGGCCGGTCGACGCCGGGGCGCTCTTGCCGCCGCAAGCCGCGGCCAGCGCGCACAGCGCGGCCGCGAGGAACGTGGAGGTGTTTCGCATGGACGCGATGCTACCGCGGCGCGTCGTCGCGAGTGCGCCGCCGGTGGCCGATCCCGAGCGCCACCGCCAGCGCCACCCACGCCGCGGCCAGCGGCACCGCCACCGCCGCGATCACCACGCCCAGGGCGGCGAGGCCGCGGTGCAGCCACGCCGAGCCGAAGTCGCCGAAGCGGTAGACCAGCGTGTCGATGACGTTCTTCGCGCGGTACTTGTCGTCGCGCGGCAGGGCGGTGAACAACAGCTCGCGGCTAGGCCGCGACAGCGCGTGGGTGGCCGCGCGGCCGCTGGCCGACACCGCGGTCGCCATCGCCAGCGACGGCGCCATCACCAGCGCGACCACGCCCACGCCCTGCACCACGGGCAGGATCGCGAGCACCACGCCGACGCCCAGCCAGCGCAACAGCCGCGAGGTCACCAGCAGCTGCAGCGCGATCGTCGCCAGCCCGGTGATCAGCTCGACGTTGGCGAAGAACGCGGTGCGCGCGCCGCGATCGGGCAGCGCCGCCTTCACGATGCCGGCCTGCTGCAGGTACACGAACGTCGCCAGGCACGCCGCGCACAGCGCGTAACCTGCGATGCCGGCCAGGTACGGCGAGGCGAGCACCCGCGGCAGCCCCTCCCACGCCGAGCCGCCCAGCCCGGTGGTGGCCGGCGCCGCCGACGGCACCCGGCGGGTCAGCGCGTGGGCCGACCACACCGCGCCCTCGAGCAACAGCGCCGCCAGCACCAGCAACACCGCCGGCTCGACGCGGTGGGCCAGCAGCCGCGCGACCACCGGCCCCAGCAGCGCGCCCGCGGTGCCGCCGGCGGCGATCGGCCCGAACAGCCGCCGGCCGCCCTCGGGGCGGATCAGATCGGCGCACAGGCTCCAGAACACCGACACGCCGAACAGGTTCATCACCGACAGCCAGACGTAGAAGATCTTGCCGACCAGCGCCGGCGCGACGTCGGCGTACATCACCGCCGCGAACCCGATCAGCTGCACCGCGAACGAGCGGTGGACGATCGCCACCAACCGCCCGCGCGGCTGCCGCGCCACCAGCGCGCCCCACGGCGGCGCGATCGCCACCATCGCGACGAAGGTGGCGGTGAACAGCCACGGGATGAACGCCGGATCGCCGTCGAGCACGAGCGCGTCGCGCACCGGCCGCAACAGGTAGTACGACATCAAGATCGCGCCGTGCGTGAGCGCGGCCCACACCACCGCCGCCACCTCGTCGGCGCGCACCTGGAACGCTGTGCGGAGGCGCGCGGCGAGCATCGGTCGAGTCTCTACCGCGCGCCGCGCGCTGTCATTCCCGCCATCGCCTGCGGCAGGCTGCGACCGCGCGACGGTCGCAGCGCGGGTCGCAGCGGGCGCGCCCGGCTAGCGCCGGCGGCGGCGCCGCGCCAGCAGCAGGCCGACCGCGCCGAGCGCCAGCGCGCTGGCCGAATCGGGGCCGCTGGTCGCGCAGCCGAGGCAGCCTTCGGCCGGGTTGCCGTCGGCCGGGTTGCCGGGCACGCACACGCCGTCGGTGCAGGTCTCGCCGTCGCCGCACGCCGGCACGCACTCGACGCCGGGGCCGGGGATGGTCACGGTGGCGGTGGCGGTGGCCTGGTTGGCGGCGTCGTACGCGGTCGCGGTCAGCGTGTGCTGGCCCGCGGCCAGGTCGGCGGCGGTGGTGAACTGGTACGGCGGGCTGTTGTCGGTGCCGACCAGCGCGCCGTCGACCGCGAGCTCGACCCGCAGCACACCCTGATCGTCGGCGGCGGTCACGTCGACCGCGAAGCCGGCGGTGACGCTCGCGCCGTCGGCCGGCGAGGTGATCGCCACCGTCGGCGGCGTCGTGTCGTTGGCCACCGGCGGCTGGCCGACGCCGACCGCGGCCCACGCGGTGCTGACCGCGGCCACCTCGGCGGCGCCGTACAGGTTGCGCGCGGCCTCCTCGGTCGCGGTGCGGGCCTGCGCGAAGTTGGTGTTCGACGTGAAGTAGCCCTGGGTCAGCGCGCGCTGGAAGATCGCGCCGGCCTTCTCGATGCCGATGCCGTTGACCCGGAAGGTCACGCGCTGCCGCGGGTGCAGGCCGCCCTCCGACAGCAGGTAGAAGGCCAGGTTGGCGATGCCCGAGTTCAGGTGCACGCCGCCGTTGTCCTGGCTGCCCAGGTAGCGATCGGCGTAGAAGTCGCGCGAGCCGCCGAGCTCGGGCGGGTACAGGTTGCGATCGAGCGTCGGGCTGTACATGTAGCGCATGGCGTCGTTGGGCGAGGCCGGCGTGAAGATGTCCTCGCCGACCTGCCAGGTCTGCAGGCTGATGGAGCCGTCGCTCCACGCCTCGCACACCGCGGCCATGATGTCGCTCATCGCCTCGTTGAGCGCGCCCGACTCGTTCTGGTAGGCCAGCCGCGCCGTCGACGAGGTGACCGCGTGGGTCAGCTCGTGCGCGGTGACGTCGAGAGCGCGGGCCAGCGGGCCCATCGCGTTGCCGTCGCCGTCGCCGTAGACCATCATGCCGGGCCCGAACTGGCCGACCCACGCCGCGTTGTTGGGCGTCGAGCCGTTCTGGCCCTGGAACACCGCGTGGACGACCGACGTCAGCTTGGCGCCAGCGTTGTCGTACGAGTCGCGGTTGTACTTCATCTTGTAGCAGTCGTACGTGATGCCGGTGTTGTCGTACGCCGCGCGCGCGGTCATGTCGGTCGCCGGCGGGCTGCCCTCGGTGGCGAGCCGCGGCCCCGGGCTGCTGAAGAACGGCGGCGACCGGCCCTGCGCGTCGAAGACCTCGCGGTTCTTGATCGGGAACACGTCGGGGTGGCGATCGACCACCGCGCCGCCGCGGGCGTCGACGTAGACGCGGTCGTAGACCACCTCGCGGGTGCCGACCAGCTCGATCTCCCACGCCAGGTACGGCGCGCCGCCGGCCGACGCGAACAGGTAGACCAGGTCGCTGCCGTGGACGGTCACCGCGCCACCGGCGGTGGCCGCGCTGGCGGTGGCGATCGCGCGGTCGAGGTCGACCGTCGGCGTCGGCTCGAGGTCGATGCCATCGCGCGCGGTGCTGGTCACCGCCGACACCAGGCCGTCGGCGTCGAGGTGGACCACCAGATCGCCGCCGACCACGCGCAGGCCTTGCTTGTGCTGCTGGTAGCGGACGTGGGTCATGCCCAGCTCGTCCTTGCTGACGTCGTACGCGATCAGGTCCTCGGCGCGCATCCGGAACGCGGCCGCGATGTTGGGGATGACGCCGCCGAGCGCGGCCGGCACGTCCAGCGCGCCGGGATCGATCCGCCCGAGGTCGCCGCGCACGAAGCTGGGCAGCCCGTCATCGGCGACCACCACGCGGTCGACCCGCGCGAAGCTGCCCGGGGTGGGCGCGACCGCGACCCGCGCCGCCGCGGCGCCGGGCACCGCGTCCTCGGGCGAGGCGCAGCCGACGGCGAGCAGGGCAGCGAGGCCGGTACCGGAAACAACGTGCCGCGAGCGAATGCGCATCAGGACCTCCAGCGAGCGAACTCGTGGGCGCATCTTCGACGAGCCCCGCCCGGCGGCGTACCTCCCCGTCGTAACACCGGCTCGCCGGTTTGCGGTGCGCGGTCGGCACCGGCCGGTGGCACATGTCCTACATGTACTGCCGGTGATCAGCGACGCTGATCACGGCTGATCACCGGCCGGTCACAGCGGCGCCGCCGGCAGCTCGACGCCGAGGGCGCTGCCGAGGGCGACGACGTCGCGGGGCGACGCGCACCCGAGGTGGCTCGGCGACAGCCGGCCGGTGTGCCAGCGCTGCAGCCAGCTGTGCGCCGGGTGCCCGGCCGCGGCCCGACCGAAGTCGTCGCCGGCCTCGGCCGCGAGCCGGTCGACCTCGGCCGCGAGCCGCGCGCGCAGGTCGGGCAGCGCCGCCACCAGCGCCGCCTTCCACGCGCCGACCTGCGCCAGCACCGCGTCGCCGAGCTCGGGATCGCGCAGCGTCCGCAGCTTGCGCTCGATCTGCTCGAACGTCATGGTCGCCCACGGCAGCTCGCGCATGACCGCCGGCTGCCACTGGTGCTTGACCGTCGCCCAGTGATCAGCGAACGCCGGCACCGAGAAGATCCGCCGCTCGGGCAGGCGCACGCCGGTCAGCGCCATGCCGTGGCACGCGCCGGTGTCGAGGCCGAAGATCCGGTCGTCGAGGACCAGCGGCTCGGGGCCGATGACCGCGTGGCCGAACGCGATCGGCGTCGGGTCGGCGTAGTGCGCCCACCACGGCTGATCGCCGAACCGCTCGCGCAGCCGGCCCTCGCCCGAGGTGGTGCCGGCCCGGACCTCCTCGGGGACCTCGGCCAGCGGCACGCCCGGGAAGTGCCCGAAGTGCACCGCCCGCACGTCGTCGGTCTCGAGGTGGTACGGCAACGTCGCCATCCACGCGACGTCGTCGGCGTAGCGCGCGCCGAGCTGCGCCCGCGTGACCTGCTGCCCGTAGGACAGCACGCCGCGCACGTGCTTGCGCTCGTGGTTGCCGCACAGCGCGATCGCGTTGGGCCGCTGGCGGAAGAAGTCGACGACCGCGCCCGGATCGGGGCCGCGATCGACCAGATCGCCGACGCTGACCACGACCTCGCCGTCGCCAACGCCGGCCACCGCGAGCAGCTCCTCGAGCTCGCGGTAGCACCCGTGGATGTCACCGATGATCAGCATGGGTTCGTTATAGACTCGGCCCGATGCCGCGTCGCGGACACAATCCCGGACAGCCGGTCGCCGGCGCCGCGCTCGACTGGCGCGCGTACCTCGACGGCCTGATCGCCGAGCACGGCACGCTGGCCGCGGTGGCCGAGCGCCTGGCGGCGGCCCGGGCGTACCGCGACGACGTCGAGAGCATCACCCGCGCGCTGCGCCGGCTGCGCGCCCGCGGCACCCGCCCCGGCGGCACCTGGGGCCTGCGGCTGGTGACGATCTGCGGGCTGCCGCGCCCGGTCGACGAACGCCTGCGCTTCCTCGGCAGCTACCACGGGCGCGGCGTCGATCTGCCGGTGCCGGTCGCGACCGATCTGGTGCAGCTGTGGGACCGCCCGCCGACCAGCGACAGCCGCAGCGGCCGACGCTGGCTGTCGCTGGCCCGGGCGATCCTCGCGGCCCGGGCCCAGCGCCTCGACGACGCCGCCGGCCACCTGGCCACCGCGGCCCGGGTCGTCGACGACGATCGCGCCAGCGCGATCGAGGTCGCGCTGGGCCAGGCCCACCTGGCCAGCCGCGCCGCGCCCGGCGAGGTGCCGGCGGCGCTGGCCCCGGTCGAGGGCTGGCTGGCCGCGCTCACCGGCGACGACGCCGCGTGCCTGCGCGCGCGCTGGGTCGGCCAGGTCGCCCACGCGCACAACCACGCCGGCCGGATCGACGACGCCCTCGCGCTGCACGCCGCGCTGCCCGACGACGCCGCCACGCCCGCGTTCGCGCGCAGCCGCCGCGCCAACGGCCTGGCCTACGGCCTCCACCGCCAGGGCGATCGCGTCGGCGCGCTGGTCGAGGCCCGCCGCGCCGCGACCTTCGCCGGCGACGCCGGCCACGTCAGGCTGCGCGCGATGGCGCTCTTGATGGTCGCGCGGATCGCCGGCCCCGGCCTCGAGGGCCGAGACGCCCACGCCCGCGCCGCCGCGATCGCCGCCGCGCTCGCCGACGACACCCTGGCCCACCGCTGCCGCGTCGCCGCCCGCGACGTGGCGTGACGCCGATCGCACCACCCGCGGCACGGCCCGCCCCGCCGGGCTACCATCGCTGGGATGCCCCGCGCGCCCTCGGTCGTCATCGCCACCGCCCTCGCCGCCACCGCCGCGCTCGCCGCCACGGCCGCGCCGGCCCGCGCCGACGCCACCGACGACGCGATCGCGGTCGAGCGGATCGCGATCAGCACGGTCAACTCGGTCCGCCGCGCGATCGCGGTCGGGCCCCACGTCGGCGGTTTCGGCGGCGTGAACCTCGACGCCGACGCCGGCACCTCGGGCGTCACGTTCGGCCTGGGCCTGAACAGCTTCGCCGTGCCGTCGGCGTTCGACCTCAGGGAGCAGATCAAGGCCGCGGTGAAGGCCAAGCTCAAGGAGCGGATCGCCGAGATCGTCGCCAACGGCGGCACCCCGCCCGACGATCTCTCGGACCTGATCCGCGAGATCGCGACCGAGGTGCGGGAGCGCATCCTCAAGCAGCTGGCGCCGCGCCACACGCTCGCGCACCCGCAGCTCGGCCTGATGCTCGAGGCCGCGATCCTCACGTCGACCGGCGGCGGCTTCCAGACCCGGCTGATCGTGTCCAAGGGCATCAAGCACGTCAGCGCCGGCCTCGCGGTCGGCGTGCAGCGGGCCGGCGGCACCACCCGCTTCCTGCCCGGCCTCGAGCTCGATCTGCGGCTGACGCCGATCGGCCAGCAGCGCACGCCGGTGTTCGCGATCTACGCGCGCGGCGACCTGGCGCTCGGCAACGGCGATCCCGCGCTCATCATCCTCGGCGGCGCCCGCGTGCTGGTCGACGTGTTCTGACGCCCTGGGGAGGTCCGGGACGGGCTACGGGCCGTCGAGCTCGGCGCGGTGCTTGAGCAGCGCGGCCTCGTCACCCGAGCGCAGCGCCGCCGCGAACCCGGTCATCGCGTCGAGGCGCCGGCGCGCCGACTGCCGCATCGGCGACCACTCGCTCTCGAGCGCGCCCTCCTCCAGCGTCTTGAACGCCGCCCGCCAGTCGGGCAACACCTCGCGCTCGATCGCGTCGGCCATCTGCGCGTCGTTCAGCTCGCCGGCCCGCACCCGGGTCACCAGCCCGTTGAAGCGCCGCACCGCCTGCTTGTCGGCGGCGTAGTACTGATCGACCACCGCCGGCCGGTCCGGCTTGCCCGCCGGCACCACGTACGACACGCCGATCAGCGTCAGCGCGCCGAAGCCGCCGACCACCAGCGCCCGCCGCGCCATCGACCACGCCTTGGGCTGTTGCTCGAGCGCCCAGCCGGTGGCCGCGCCGCCGACCAGGCCGCCGAGGTGCGCGGCCATGTCGATCTGCGGCACCGACAGGCTGATGAAGACGTTGATCGCCAGCACCATGCCGACGCTGCGCAGCGCCGCCTGCGCCGCGTTCGGCTCCAGGCGCTTGCGGTGGCGCAAGAGGAAGCCGCCGAACGCGCCGAACAGGCCGAAGATCGCCCCCGACGCGCCGACCGACACCGCCGCGCCGCGCATCGCGCTGGTCAGCGCACCCAGCAACCCGGCGACGAGATAGATCGCGCCCATGCCGGTGCGCCCGTACAGCGTCTCGACCTGCCGGCCGGTCGGGCCCAGCGCCAGCATGTTCATCGTCACGTGCAGGATGCCCGCGTGCAGGAACATCGACGTGAACAGGCGCCACGGCTCGTGGCCCAGCGTCCGCTCGCCGAGGTTGCCGCCGAGCTCGAGCAGGCGCTGCGCGTCGGGCTGCGAGACGTCGAGCCCCAGCGCCAGCGTCACCAGCCACACGCCGACGTTGGCCGCGATCAGCCCGTACGTCACGTAGGGCGTCGGCAACCGCTGCACGCGCACCGGCGCCGCGCTCATTCCGGGCAGTCCTGGAACGGGTCCTTGATGCCGGGCACGCACGGCAGCCGCTTCATCATGCAGATCGTGACCTCGGTCTCGCCGTCGAACACCAGGTCGACGTAGCCGGGCTGGTAGCCAGGCAGCGTGCACTTGAGGCGCATCTTGGTGCCCTTCTTCTCTTCGACGTGCACGCCGGCCGGGCCGCGGTAGTGGGTCTTCTCGTAGAGGATGCCGCCGTCGGGGCGCGTCAGCACCTCGATCACCACAGTGCCGCGCTCGCCGGGCGTCCGCCCCAGCACCTTGGGCCCGGCGTCGCGCTGGCCGCCGCCGCCGCCGCCGTCGGGCGCGGTCGAGGCCACCGCGGCGTCGCGCAGCGGGCGCGGCCCCGGCCCCGGCCCGGGCGGCCGCGCGTCGGTCGGCGCCTCGACGCCGCCGTCGAGGTCGTACTCGATCACCGCGCGCGCGTCGACCAGCGGCTCGCCGGCGTCGGGCGCGGGCTGCTCGCGGGCGGTCGACTTGGCCTTCGTCTTGAGCAGCAGCGCCGCGCCGACGCCGAGCCCGCCCATGACCAGGATCGCGATCACCGCCACCAGCCAGCGCCGCGGCGGCGCCGCCGCCGGCGGCTCCTCCGGCACGTCGAGCGTCAGCCGCGGCTCGGCGGTCGCCGAGGCGACGAACACCGGGTCGGCCAGCGAGCGGTTGGTGTGGCGCGGCAGGTCGCCGGTCGCGGTGACCGGCGCCAGCGGCGGCGGCGGCTTCGACGGCGGCGCCTGCGAGTCGCGGGCCGGGCGCACCGTCGTCGCGTCGGGGCCGGCCGCCATGCCCGGCGGCATCGCCTGCAGCACCCCACCGGCCAGCGACCGCGCGGTGACGCTGGTCGACACCGGCTGCGCCAGGTCGACGCCCTTGGCCGCCGCGGTCATCGCCGCCAGGAACTCGCCCATGGTCGCGTAGCGCTGCTCGCGCTTCTTGGCCAGGGCCTTCATCACCACCGCCTCGAGGTCGGGGTCGATGGCCAGATCGGGCCGCACCTTCGACGGCGGCTCGATCGGATCGAGCATCTGCATGGCCAGCGTGCGCACCATGCTCTCGCTCTTGTGCGGCACCCGCCCGGTCAGCATCTCGTAGAGGATCGTGCCCAGCGCGTAGACGTCGACCCGGCCGTCGGTGTCGCCGCGGCCGGCGGCCTGCTCGGGCGCCATGTACTCGGGCGTGCCGAACACCGCGCCGGCGCGGGTCAGGCGCGGGCCCTCTTGCCCGGGCGCCACCGCGCCGGTGGCGTCGAGCGGCGTGACCTTCGCGATTCCGAAGTCGACGATCTTCACGAAGTCGCGACGGCCGTCGCGGTTGATCAGGAAGATGTTCTCGGGCTTGAGGTCGCGGTGGACGATGCCCTTGTCGTGGGCCGCGCCCAGCGCCTGCGCGATCTGCGCGGCGATCGCCAGCGCCCGCTCGGCCGGCAGCGGCGCCGCCAGCTTGATCGCCTGCGACAGCGTCTTGCCGTCGACGTACTCCATCACCGAGTAGGTCAGGCCGTCGGGCGTGGTGCCGAAGTCGGTGACGTCGACGATGTTGGGGTGGCCGATGCGCGACGCCGCCTTGGCCTCCTGCACGAACCGCTTGATCGTGCTGGCGTCGCGCGCGACCTCGCGCTTGAGCACCTTCACCGCCAGCGGCCGCTCGATGATCAGGTGGCGCGCGGCGAACACCACGCCCATGCCGCCCTCGCCGATCTTGCGCTCGATCAGGTAGCGGCCGTCGAGCGTCACCCCGACCAGGCGGTCGTAGGCGGCGTTGGGGTCGCCGCCCTGCAGCGCCTGGGTCGCCGCGCCCAGCTCCTCGTGCGCCGACACCGCCTTGACCGGGAACGAGATCGCCTCCGGCGGGATCGACAGGCGCGCGCCGTCGAACGGGCAGTAGCCCGTCTCGCTATAGAACTGATGGCAGCTCGGGCACCAGAACTGCGGCAAACGCTACCTGCCGGTCCGCACGTCGTCGTCGTAGAGGCCCGGCAACCGGAAGTACGTGAACACCTTGCCCTCGCCGCCCACCACCAGCACGTTCCGGCCGGTCTTGCCCCACGGCGCGATCGCCAGGCTCTTGCCGAACAGGTCGCCGGCGCTCGGCGACGACACCTGCAGCGGATCGGTCGAGACCTGCATGAACGCGCCCGCGACGTAGCGGTAGATGTAGACCGCGCCGGCGTCGGTGGTGCCGGCGAGGTCCGACTTGGGCGCGCCGATGACCAGCTCGGGGACGTCGTCGCCGTCGAGGTCGCCGGCGGCCAGCGCGTAGCCGAAGGTCGACCCGGTGATCGGCACGGTGATGGCCATCGGATCGGTGGTGCCGGGCAGCCGCACGAAGACGGTGTTGATGCTGGGCGCCGAGTACACCAGCGCGGCCTGGGCCATCGCCGGATCGAAGCGCGCGGTCAGCATCGCGAAGCCGGCGTCGATCGCCGGCACCGAGATCGTCGTCGTCGGCGGGTCACAGTTGGTCGGCAGGTTGACCGTCGACTGGGTCTTGACCACCTCGCCCACCTGGTAGATGCGGAGCTCCGAGGTGGTGCCGTCGGCGGCCGACCGCGGCCCCATGCCGACCGCGATCTCGGGCGCGGCGTCGCCCTCGAGGTCGGCCACCGCCACCTCGAACGACTGCTCGGTCGCGCGCGACGTGGCCTGCCGGCACTCGGCGAAGCCGGCGACGTCGGTGATCGCCGCGTTGGCGTAGTCGTACATCACGTCGAGCTGCGAGCCGCGCGCCACGACCAGCTCGCCCAGCGCCGGGTCGTTGGTGAAGCCGCCGGCGTCGGGGATCGTCGCGAAGGCGATGCCGGTCGGCGCCAGCATCGACAGCGCCATGTCGCTGCCGATGAACACCCGCGCCGGCGCCACCGCCACGCCGAGGTTGTCGCCGTCCATCACGCCGATGAAGCCCTGGCCCGCCAGCGTGTTGCCGGTGAGGCTGCCGAACGCGAAGCGGTGATCGGTCGGGTCGACCGCGAACGCCGGCTTGGCCGGCAGGTCGTCGAACATGAACGCCGGGAAGATCGCCTGGCCGCCGACCGACGACACCGCGTGCTTGCCGTCGCCGCCGTAGCGCAGCGTCGACACCATCAGCTTGGCGCGGCCCAGCACGACCAGGTTGGCGCCCTGGCCGTCGAGCGTGTCGGCGGTGTCGGGCAGCGCGCCCAGCGCGACGCCGTACTGCCGCGAGTCGTCCGGGTTGTTGACCCGCTCGACCCACACCTCGCTCGACAGATCGTCGAAGGTGGTCCAGTTGCAGGCGCCGGCGCCGCCGGCGAGCAGCCCGGCGAGGCCGAGCGTGACGCGGGTGCGGGTCACCATGGCAGCTCCATCGACAGGCCGGCGTAGTTGGGGCCGACCGTGGGGGTGAGGGCGAGCGCGCGGACGTCGACCACGCCGATCGACGGCCGGCCCTTGTCCCGGAACGTGTAGTAGATCGCCGCCAGGCCCAGGAGGCCGGCCACGCCGTAGGCGGCGTCGGCGCCGATCGCGAAGTACTTGCCGCGATCGAAGCGCGGGTCGGCCTGATCGACCGGCGGGTTGCCGAGGGCGATGTCGTCCTTGAGCTCCTTCTCGAGCTTCTGCGCCTGCAGGCCGAGGTAGATGCCGCCGCCCGCGAACAGGCCGGTGAAGATGTACGCGACCACCGCGTCGCCGCGGCCCGGCCGCTTGGCCAGCTCGGTCTTGAGGTTGATCTCGGTCTTGGCCTGCACCTCGATCGTCGTCGAGTAGGACTTGTAGCCCGAGCGGCGCACCGACACCCGGTGGCGCCCCTCCTTGACCGGCTTGCGGCAGGGGCCGCGCTCGCACAGGAGCTCGCCGTCGAGGTAGATGCGGCTGGCCTCGATGCCGGGCCCGCGCACGTACAGGTAGCCGACCGGCGCGCCCTTGAGCTGCGCCGAGATCTCGGCGGCCTCGCCGGCGATCACCTCGATGTCGTGCTCGCTGGGCTCGTAGCCGTCGGCCTCGATCCACACCTTGTGCTTGCCGGGCTTGAAGTTGCCCGAGAACGGCGTGTGGCCGATCGCGCCGACGTTCTTGTCGTCGAGGTAGATGTTGGCGCCCGGGACGTTCGACTTGATCTCGACCCAGCCCAGGTAGTCCTCCTCGGACAGCACGATCTGCAGCACCAGCAGCTTGCTGGGATCGGCCGAGGTGCGGCCCTCCTTGCTCTTGTAGCCGCGCTTCTCGACCAGGTACTGGAACTCGCCGTCCATCGCCCCCGACCACGGGGTCTGGGCGAACGGGCCCTTCTCCTTGCCGCCGATGTAGACGTTGGCGCCCTGGGGCTCGCTCTCGATGACCACCAGGCCGCGGTAGCCCGCGTCGCCGAGCGCCTCGACCTCGGCCGACGGGGTCGGCGGCGGGGTCGGCGGGGTCGGCTGGGTGCCGGTCGGGTTGGTCGGCTGGGTCGCGGCGGCGGCCGCGGCGGCCGCGGCGGCGGCGCGCAGGCGCTCGGCCTCGGCCTTGAGCACCGCGATCACCTTCTCGATCTGGTCCTTGTCCTTGGCGTCCTTGTTCTCGCCGAGGTAGCGCGTGTAGTAGTCGACCGCCTTGTCGTAGGACTCGGGCTCCGACGCCTTCTTGCCCTTCATGTGGTAGGCGGCGCCGACGTTGTAGAGGAACTGCGGCATCGGCCGCGCCTCGTAGGCCTTCTTGAAGGCCGCCGCGGCGTCGTCGAACTTGCCGGAAAGGTAGTAGGTCTCGCCCTGGTTGAACGCCGCCTGCGCGTTCTTCCACGGGTCGCCCTGGGCCGCGGCGCGCCGGGCGGTCCCGAACGCCAGCACCATCGTCACCAACAGAAGGATACGTAGTCTCATGCCAGGTCCTCAGCTGCGCCGACTGGTCGGCAGCCCGGTGAGGATATCCCGGCCCGTGCGGGTGCGCTACCTGGGCGGCAGCCGTGTGATCCGCGTCGGGTTCGGCGGTGTCAGAATCCGCCGCCGACCGACAGGCCGGCGAAGTCCGAGCCGAGCGCCGGGGTCAGCGCCAGCGCCTTGACGTCGACCGTGCCGGTCGAGGGCGGGCCCTTGTCGCGGAACGTGTAGTAGATCGCCGACAGCCCGACCACGCCCGCCAGGCCCCAGCCGGCGTAGGCGCCGTACTTGATGTTGGTCCGCTGGTCGTACATCGAGTCGTCCATCTTCAGGCCCTTGGCGTAGAAGTACGCGCCGGTCGCGCCGCCGGCGAGCAGGCCGGTGAAGATGTAGGCCACCACCGCGTCGGTGCGGCCCGGGCGCTTGACCAGCGCCGGGGTCACGGTGAGCTCGGTCTTGGCCTGCAGCTCCAGCCGCGCGCGGTACGGCTTGAAGCCCGAACGCGACACCACGATCGTGCGCTTGCCCTCGCGCACCGGGGTGCGGCACGGGCCCTTCTCGCACACCACCGCGCCGTCGACCAGCACCCGGGCGCGCTCGAGGTTGGCGCCGCGGATGTTGAGGTACCCGACCGGCGCGCCGCGCAGGTTGGCGGCGATCTCGTGGGTCTTGCCGGCGATGATCTCGATGTCCTCGCTGTACTCGTCGTAGCCGTCGGCGGCGATCCAGATCTTGTGCTTGCCCGGCTTGAAGTTGCCCGAGTACGGGGTCTTGCCGATCGGACCCGAGGCCTTGTCGTCCGAGTACACCAGCGCGCCGGGGATGTTCGACTTGATCTCGATCCAGCCCAGGTAGTCCTCCTCGGACAGCACCACCTGCAGCACCACGAGGCGGTTGGGGTCGGGCGCGATCACCGCGTCCTTGGCCTTGTGCCCGCGCTTCTCGATCAGGACCTTGTGCTGGCCGTCGAGCGAGCCCGACCACGGGGTCTGCGCGAACACGCCGTTCTTCTTGTCGTCGAGGTAGATGTTGGCGCCCTGGGGCTCGGTCTCGATGACCACCAGGCTGCGGGTGACCACGTCGCCCAGCGCCGCGACCTCGGCCGACGGCGCGATCGCGGTGCTCGGCTGCGACGCCGCGGCCGCCGCCTTGAGCCGCTCGATCTCGGCGGTCAGCACGGCGACGGTCTTCTCGACCGCGGCCTTGTCGGAGGCCGCCGGGTCGGCGCCGAGGTACTTCTGGTAGTACTGCACCGCCAGCTCGTAGGCCGCCACCTCGGCGGTGGTCTTGCCCTTCATGTGGTACGCGGCGGCGGCGTTGTACAGGAACTGCGCCTGGGGCCGCGCCTCGTAGGCCTTCTTGAAGCCCTCGGCCGCGCCGTCGAAGTTCTTGGCCAGGTAGAAGCCCTGGGCCTCGGCGAAGAAGTTCTGGGCCTTCACGAGCGCGTCGGGTTGCTGCGCCGAGGCGCGGCCGACCAACGACGCGACGATCACGAACACGAGAGCTACGCGCGCGAACATAGGGGCGGAGGATAGCCCAAGCCGGCGCGCGCGGCCTACGCGGTTCCGTCTCGCGTATCGGAGGGGGGCCCCATACAAAACGCCACGTTGGCGTCGATCGGCGCCCGATCGGTGCGGCACGCGTTGGCCGGCGCGTCGGCCGGGGTGCCCAGCGCGATGCCGAACAGCAGGTGGTGCTCGGCGGGGATGGGCAGGTGCGCGCGCACCGCGTGCGGGTACGCGACGGCCGAGGCCATCGGGCACGTGGCGACGCCATCGGCGGCGGCCGCGGCCAGGAACGTGCCCAGCCACACGCCGACGTCGATCAGCGCGTACGGGCCCAGCCGCTTGTCGACCGAGACGATCGCCACGTGCGGCGCGTCGAACAGCGCGAAGTTGCGCAGCCACGCGTCGTAGCGCCCGGCCTTGTCGTCGCGGGGGATGCCCATCGCGGCGTACAGCGCGCCGCCGCAGGCCCGGCGGTGCTGGTCGTAGGGCGCCGGGTAGTTGATCGGGAACGGCAGGTCGGGCGACGGCAGGCCGCCGCGGGCCGCCGCCACCAGCGCCGCGCGCACCACGTCGGTGTGCGGCGGCTCGGTCACCGCCACCCGCCACGGCTGGATGTTGCACCACGACGCCGCGCGCTGGGCAGTCGCGAACAGCGCGGCCAGCCGCGCGCGCGGCAGCGGCGTCGGCGCGAACGCCCGGGTGCTGGCCCGCGCCGCCAGCAGCGCGTGCAGGTCGGCCAGCGTCACGCGGTGACCTTGGCGGGGCGGTTGGCCAGGAGCTGCTTCCACCGGTAGATGCCGGTCGAGTGGCCGTCGGAGAACGCGATCGACAGGCCGTAGTTGCCGACCAGGTTCATCGTCGTGACGGTGATGTCCTCGGCCACGGTGGCGGGGTCGAGCAGCTTGGCGCCGGTGATCTCCGACACGCAGTACGCGCAGGTACACATGATGCGGAGCGCGCGGGCGCTCCACACGTCCTCGTCGCCTTCGTCCCAGACGAAGCGGACCTCGGGTTGTCCGAGGCCGACGATCTCGAGCGGCATGGGCATGGCGCACGTCATAGCAGGATCCGCGCGGCGGTGACCGGGGTCGTGCGACAGTCGCGCGATGGGCGGACTCCATCGCAGCGGTGCGCGCGCGATCGCGCTGGTGCTCGGGCTCGGCGTGCTGGCGTCGGCCGGCGAGGCGCGGGCCGCGTTCCACCTGATGAAGGTGGTCGAGGTGTACCCGGGCTCGCCGGCGGCGCCGGCGGCGCAGTACGTCGTGCTGCAGATGTACTTCGGCGGCCAGAACTTCGTCGGCGGCACGTCGATCGCGGTCTACGACGCCGCCAACGCCGAGCTCGGGCGCTTCACGTTCCCCGGCACCCTGCCCGGCAACGCGACCCAGGCGAAGGTGCTGATCGCGACCAGCCAGGCCCAGGCCTTCTTCGGCGTCACCGCCGATCTGGCCATGGTCAACGTGCTGCCGGCCGCCGGCGGCAAGGTGTGCTTCGAGGCCGGCGTCGGCTCGGCGATCGACTGCGTGGCCTGGGGCGACCACCCGGGCGGCACCGCCAGCGCCGCCAGCACCAGCGTTGGCAGCCCGGCGTCGCCGGCGCTCGGGCTGCGGCCCGGCCGCGCGCTGGTGCGCCGCCTCGATATCGCCGGCGGCGCGAGCGCCCTCGACGCCGCCGACGACACCGGCGACAGCGCGGCCGACTGGGCGATCGGCCTGCCGGCGCCGCGCAACAACGCCGGCGCGGCCGGGACCATCCCGCCGGCCACCTGCGGCGACAGCGTCACGGCTGGCCTCGAGAGCTGCGACGACGGCGACGCGATGAGCGGCGACGGCTGCGACGCGACCTGCCTCGACGAGGCCTGCGCCGATCTCGCGATCAACGACACCAGCGAGACCTGCGACGACGGCAACACCGTCAACGGCGACGGCTGCGATGGCAACTGCCGGCTCACCGGCTGCGGCAACGGCGTCGTCACCGCCGGCGAGCTGTGCGACGACGGCAACGCGATGAGCGGCGACGGCTGCGACAGCAACTGCCGGCTCACCGGCTGCGGCAGCGGCGTCGTCACCGCCGGCGAGGCGTGCGACGACGGCAACCTCACCAGTGGCGACGGCTGCGACGCCAACTGCACTGCCACCGGCTGCGGCAACGGTATCGTCACCGCTGGCGAGGACTGCGAGCCGCCCGGCGTGGGCAGCTGCGACGCCAGCTGTCAGCTGCCGTGCGTGACGCCGGCCGACTGCGCCGACGCCGATCCATGCACGACCAACGAGCGCTGCCTGCCGGCCGGCTGCGCGGTCGACCCGGTGCCGACCGACGACGGCGAGCCGTGCACCGTCGACAGCTGCGGCCCCGGCGGCGTGGTCCACGCCGACCTGCCCGACGGCATGACCTGCACGCTGGCCGGCATGCCCACCACCCGCGCGCTGTGCGTCGCGGCGACCTGCGTGGTCGCGCGCTGCGGCGACGGCTTCGTCGACGCCGGCGCGCCGGGCGGCGCCGAGCAGTGCGACGACGCCAACGCCGTCGACACCGACGCCTGCACCAACGCCTGCACGCTGGCCCGGTGCGGCGACGGCGTGGTCGGCCCCGGCGAGGCCTGCGACGACGCCAACCCGATCGACACCGACGCCTGCACCAGCGCGTGCGCGCTGGCCGCGTGCGGCGACGGCTTCGTCGGCCCCGGCGAGGCCTGCGACGACGCGAACCAGATCAGCGGCGACGGCTGCACCGCGACCTGCGGCCCCGAGGCGTGCGGCGACGGCGTCGAGCAACTCGGCGAGGTCTGCGACGACGGCAACCTGATCGGCGGCGACGGCTGCGATCCCACCTGCCACGTCGAGGACGTCTTCATGCCCGGCGACGACGGCGGGTGCTGCGACGGCGGCGCCGGCGGCGGCGCGCCGATCGCGCTGGGCCTGGGCGTGATGTCGCTGATCGCCCGGCGGCGGCGTGACCGCGATCGCCGCGTCGCTCGACGGTGATCCGGCCCACACGCGGCGCCGCACGAGCTGGCAACGCGCCCGGTCGCGATGGACGCGTGCGCGCGCCGGCGCGATGATGCGCGCATGAGGAACCGAGCGATCGCGTGCGCGCTGGTGGCGCTGGTGGCGTGCGGCAACGACGGTCCCACGCAGTACGCCGACTGCGGGCTGATCGACCCGCCGTGCGGCTCGGCGCCGATCGACGCCCCCGACGACCCGTGCGCGATCCCCGGCAGCTGCGACGGCCGCCCGCCCGACGCGCCGTCGGCGGTGTGCACCGGCGTCACCTGCTCGGGCCACGGCGCCTGCGCCGACGTCGGCGGCGCGCCGCTGTGCCAGTGCGACGGCGGCTTCGTCCGCGACACCGCCACCACCTGCGTCGCGGCCACCGGCCCGACGCTGGGCGGCTGTCCGCTCTTGCCGGTCGATCACGTCTTCAACACGCCGATCGACGCGCTGCCGGCGCACGCCAACAGCGACGCGTTCATCGCGACGATCGGCGGGACCCGCCGGCTGCACCTCGATCTCGGCACCCAGACCGATCAGCAGGCGGCCGACTACTACGGCATCCCGTTCAACCTGGTGCGCGGCTCGCAGCTCACGTGGCCGACGGTGGCGTTCCGCTCGACCGACCCCGGCCTGACCTGGGACCCGCGGCCCGAGAGCGACTGCGCGGTGGGCCCGACGCACACGCTCGCGCGCCCGTGCACCGCGGCGGCGGCGCCGACGCCGACCCTGCCGATCCCCAGCGGCGTGCTGGTCGAGGGCGGCGTCAACAGCGCCGCCAACCAGCAGCCCTACGGCGACCACCACATCCTCGTCGTCGACACCGACGCGTGCTGGCTGTGGGAGGCCTACCACGCGTACGCGCCGCAGCCGAACGCGTGGAACATCTACGGCGCCGCCGGCTTCGACCTGCGCTCCAACGCGCTGCGCCCGCTCGAGTGGACCTCGGCCGACGCCGCCGGCTTCCCGATCCTGCCGCTGCTGTTGCGCGCCGACGAGGCGTCGACCGGCACCATCCGCCACGCGCTGCGGTTCACGATCGCCTCCAACAAGATCCGCATCGGCTACGTGTGGCCGGCGCGCCACCTCACCGACAACGGCACGACGTCGACGTCGCTGCCGCCGATGGGCCAGCTGTTCCGCCTGAAGGCCAGCTTCACGATCCCCGCCAACTACACCACGCAGGCCAAGGCCATCCTGCAGGCGATGAAGACCTACGGCATGTACATCGCCGACGGCGGCTCGGACATGTACGTCACCGGCGACCCCAGCGCCGCGTGGCAGGACGCGACCTTCACGCAGGTGCAGTCGGTCGCGGCCTCCAACTTCGAGGCCGTCGACGTCGCGCCGATCATGGCGCGCCCCGGCTTCGACGTGAACTCCGGGCGGGTGCCGTAGGCGGCGGACTTCAATGGGCCGCCGCTCGATGGCGGCGGTCGCTCGTGAGGTACCGCTCCGGGGTGAACTTCCGGCGCTCCCGCTGCGGCAGACGTCGAACATCACTCGGCGCTGCGCGCGCCCCCATCCTCCCCGAACGGCGATCGTGGATCTCGATTGACGCGGGGGCTACCATCACGGTGTGGGGACGCGGCATGACGTGACGGGTGAGGCCGGAGGCGCGCCCGCCGGCGACAACGACGATCGCGACGTGGCGATGACGCACGTCGATATCAACGCTCCTGCCCGTGAGCCTGAGAACGTCGGCGCCCCACGCACCGCCGTCACGGTGCCAATGCAGGCCGCGCTCGTGATCGGCATCGGCGTGTTCGTCCTGGGCGTCGGCGTGCCGCTCCTCGCCATGGCCTGGGTGTCGATCGTCCTGGCGTTCATCGCGCTCGCCGGGACCACGCTGCTTCACACGGGTGGGCTGGATGCCGAGACCATCAGGCCGGCGATGCTGGCCGCGTTTGGGCTCGCCGGCTTCCTGCTGATCGCCACCTGGGCCGAACAGGCGGAGGCCGCGAAGCAAGCGGGCGCCACGCACGGGCGACGGCGCCCGATCGGCCGTCGGGGCGCGTGGCTGCTGGCCATCGCCGCTTTGACGAGCGCGGCCGCCGCACCCGGCTCGCCGTACTTCCCCGCCCCCTGGGCGACGACCGCGGTGTTGACCGCCGCGTGCTACTTCATCGTCGTGATGTCGGCCGCCGTGTGGCGGCTCGCCGACAAGGCCTCGGACGCGCTGTTTCGCCTCGGCCGTCGAGGCCCGTACGCGGCCGGGCTGCTGACCGGAGTGCTGCTGCTGCTCGGCGCCGCGGGTGGCTGGGCTCACCACGAAGGCCTGAGCCGCGAGCCCTGGCGGGCGCTCCGCGCGGAACTCGAGCTGGGCAAGGTCAAGCGCCCACACGGCGCCCTCGATGTCGGGCTGACGGCGCTTTGCCTTGGCGCCGGCGAGACCGAGCCGGCCCGCGCGCGTGATGCCACGGCGGCGCCGGGGTGTCAGTTCTTGCCTGGCGCCCAGGGCGGCTCCAACGCCGATGACGACTGCTTCGAGAGCCTGCTGCCGACGGTGCCCGTGGCCAAGGGCATGCTGCGTCGCGAGTACCGCCTCGGCCCGTTCGACGCCGACGACGTGGCCATGACTGCGCTGGTCGTGACCTGTGAAACAGCCATCGCGCGCGACCGGCGCCGTGCCTATTTCCTCAAGGTCGCTCGCAACCAGGGCCTGCGGCTGGTGTTGAGGGCGCGCCGGCAGACGCCCTGCGACGTGCTTGCCAACGATGCCGCCGTCATGCCGCTCGCATGCACGACCACTGACGATGAAGAGACGCGGGCGCGCAAGTTGGCACGCCTCTGGGACAACGCCCTGTGCACGTTCGACGAGCGCACGGCCGGCGTCATCCGCAGCCGCCTGGTCGACGACCTCTCGTTCCGCGACACCGGCCGGCGTTGGAGGATGACCGAGGCCGCCGCCCGCGACACCTTCCACAACGCCATCAAGAAGCTGCGACGGCTCGGGCTGGCCGACTGTTTTCGCGAGTGATCGCAGGCACCTGCGCGAAATCGACGCGCGCGTTTACACGAAACGAGGGGCAAACGCACTTCTCCCTGAGCGAACCAACCCGCTCGAGGAGTGCCGATGCTTTTCGACGCCGTCAATTTCCACCTCTGGAAGCCGTGCAACTACAAGTGCACCTTCTGCTTCGCGACCTTCGACGATGTGCCGGGGCGACTCAGCAGCGCCGACGCGCGACGGGTCGTCGATCTCGTCGCGCCCTACACCGACAAGATCACCTTCGTCGGCGGCGAACCCACGCTGTGCCCGTTCCTCGGCGACCTCGTCGAAGGCGCGCACGCCGCGGGCCTCGCGACCTGCATCGTCTCCAACGGCGAACGCCTCCGCCCGCTCATCCTCCGCCATGCCACGGCGCTCGACTGGGTCGGCCTGTCGGTCGACACGGCGGACGAGGCGATCAGCGTGCGACTCGGCCGGGGCTCCGGCGCGCACGTCAGCCGCTCGATCGAGCTGGCTCGCCTGGCCCACGCCCATGGCATCCGCGTGAAGCTCAACACCGTCGTGACGGCGCTGAACTGTCACGAGGACCTCAGCCCGCTGGTGCGGGCGATCCAGCCGGCGCGCTGGAAGGTGTTCCAGGTGCTGCCAGTCGCCGGCCAGAACGACGGCAAGGTCGAGCCGCTCCTCATCGACGCCGCGCAGTTCCGAGCCTACGTCGCGCGCCACGCGCACCTCGCCGCCGAAGGCCTCGGCCCGATCGCCGAGGACAACGCCGACATGACCGGCTCGTACGTGATGATCGACCCGATGGGCCGCTTCTTCGACAACGTCGACGGCCGGTTGGTCTACAGCCCCGGGATCCTCGACGTCGGCGTCGAGGCCGCCTTCGCCCGTGTCCGCTGGGAGCGCGAGCGGCTGGTCGCGCGGGGCGGCCTGTACGCGTGGCGGCGGACGAGCCCGCCGCGCGGGTAGCGGGCCGCCGTGCTCACATGCCTGTAGCGGGCGTCTCGACGCAGGCGGCCGCCGTCGCGCCGGCACCGATGAAGGCGAGCACGCGCTGCTGGCACGCCGGGCACGCCAGCGGCGCACAGGTCGCCGTGAACGCCTCGCCATCGGCCTCGACCCGGATCGTCGTGGCGGTGCAGGCCAGATCGACCGTCGTGATCAGGCGAGGCGAGCAATCGGGACACGCGTCTGGGCGCCCACGTCGGCCGCCGTAGCGAGCCGCGCAGCCTGCCGGGATGGGGCGCCCAGGCAGGCGATTGGTCGCGTCCGAGGAGATCGCGCCAGTGACGGTCGAACGATCGGGCGCCACGGTCGGAGCAGCGTCGATGTCAGGGACGGCGTCGGGCGGCGGGACGCCGGCGTCGACGTCCGCGGCCACTGCGGTAGCCGTCCGGCAGGCCACCCTCGCCCGTCCCTTCCCCATCGTGGCGGCGAACTCGACCGACGCCACGCCGCGGCCATCGCAGGCGGCGCCGACATCCATGGGATCGCCGTCCAGCTCGACTGGCTCCTCGGCCGTCGCAGGATCGCCGGTGACGACGACCACCTTGGTGCACGCGCCCCCTAGTGTGCCGAGCGCCATGAGCGCGCCCGCGATCACGGCGCGGCGCATGTGACCTCGATGTGCACGGGCGTGACGATGCCGATGGTCAGCAGCGCGATCGGTGCGCCCCACACCGGGATCCCGGTCTCGATCCGCGCGACGCCGCCCGGGCAGGCACCACGGGCGTCGATGCGCTTGGTGCTGCCGGCGAACGAGAACCTCGTCCACGACGTCCGATCGTGTGACGCGGTCCGCGTCGGATCGACGAAGGTGCGCGAGGTAGCCACGCAGCCCGGGGCCACGAGCGCCGAGACGATGATGATCCCGATCGCCTTCATGGCTTGAAGAGCGGGTCGAGCGTGGACCGCAGCAACTCGTCGACGGTCAGGTCCAGCGCCTCGCCTGCGAGCTCTGACACGTCGCTGGCGGCGCGCTGCAGGTCACGCTGCAGCGCCGTGCACAGCGATGGATCGCCGTGGCGACCCACGACCATGTCGCCTTCGAGCTTGGCCGCGCCGTTGACGTACGAGATCGATCGCTCGAAGTCGCTGCGCACCTTGGGCACCCGGTGCTCGTCGATGCGCGCCACCAAGCGGCCGTCGACCGGATCGACGACCTCGGCCGAGAACGAGATGACGGGCACGTCGGCGGTCCACATGCACAGCGCGTCGCGGCTGCCGACCGCGCGCGGGCGAACGACGATCTGCTGTTGTTCGACGTCGCGGACGGCGACGACCGCCACGGGCAGCATCGAGCGCCCGAGCGCTCGCACCGCGAAGACGGCGGTCGGCACCCGCCGCTTCTCATCGGCGTCGGCGGTCTTGGGCGCGAGGATGCCGCGCTCGGCCCACGACAGCGACGGCACTTGGTCCTGCCCGACCCAGCGCACCAGCGCCGCCGGCACGACGAGCGCCGCGCCGTGCTGCGCGAGGTAGTCGAGGAGCAGCGTGGAGAGGCGGACCTCGACGACATCGCCGCTCGACGACTCCGCCGGGGCGTCGCCGGCGACCGGGGCCGGTGCGGATGCCGCAGCGGTCGAGTTGCGCTCGGCGGCAAAGACCACGTTGGGCGACACCAGGATGCGCTTGAACAGCTCCGGCCACTTCTCGGCGTAGAACGTGTTGTTCAACGGGAGCTGGGTCGCAAAGACCTCGGCGACGTCGACCGTCTCCTCCACGGGCGGGCTCGCCGTCGGCTGCCCACGGGCGATGCAGGCCGAGGAGAGCCCGAGCCCCGCGAGCGCGATCACTGCTGAGCGGGGGAAGCGACGCGGACGGCGCAAAGGCGACACGCGAGGAATGCTACCGGACGCAGCGGCGCACGGGGCGGAGGTGGAGGCGAGAATGGGAGACAGCGGTCGCGGGCGGTCCAGATGCGACGGTGGGTAGCGCCGCGCGAACGCGAGTGGGACGACAGCCAGCAGAACCCGGGCTGACGTCGCCCGGCGCCAACCATCGGGGGCCCAACGATTTCCGAGACGCGTCGCGGAGATCTGAAGCCGAGGCATTCCGGACGCTTGGCGACAAGTCCGGTCGTTGCGCTGAACGCCCGACGGCATCGAAGCGGCGACGACGGCGCCGCCGCCGGTGCTGGTGCGCGGCATCGATCAGTGCTCAACGCCCGAGGGCATCGAGGCGGCGACGACGGTAGGTGCCGTCGACGGGCGCGCTCGGTGGCGGTGCTCAACGCCCGAGGGCATCGAAGCGACGACGACGACGATCGCGGCCGGCATCGACGGACAGGAACTCACGATGTGCTCAACGCCCGAGGGCATCGAAGCGGCGACGACCTGCCGACGACGAAGCGGCGACGACCTCCCCGAACAACGCGCCCTGCCGCGGGCTATCCAAGTGCTCAACGCCCGAGGGCATCGAAGCGGCGACGACAATGCTCATGCATTGCACCTTGCGCCAGCACGGTGAGTGCTCAACGCCCGAGGGCATCGAAGCGGCGACGACGCTGAACGCACGTGCCGCCGCCAGCGCGCCGCCACGGTGCTCAACGCCCGAGGGCATCGAAGCGGCGACGACCGCGACCTTGCCAAGCCGAGATCGTCCCCGTCGAACGTGCTCAACGCCCGAGGGCATCGAAGCGGCGACGACGCGGGGTCATCGGCTCGGCCTCGGTCGTCGGTGGCACGTGTGCTCAACGCCCGAGGCATCGAAGCGGCGACGACGTCGAGCCCCAGCTTAGCGAACAGGTCGCGCGATCCTTGTGCTCAACGCCCGAGGGCATCGAAGCGGCGACGACGCAGCACCGGCGGCGCAGCCGTCGTCGCCACGCACGGGTGCTCAACGCCCGAGGGCATCGAAGCGGCGACGACCGATCGAGCTGCTGACCTGCGACGACCCCGAGAACAAGTGCTCAACGCCCGAGGGCATCGGAAGCGGCGACGACACGACGAGGCTGCGACGACGAAGGCCCCACGGCGGTGCTCAACGCCCGAGGGCATCGAAGCGGCGACGACGTCGCGCCGCGTCACGATCGACGGGCCGGCCGGCACGTGCTCAACGCCCGAGGGCATCGAAGCGGCGACGACCCGACGTACGGCGACATGGTGCGCAACGTCGCCATGTGCTCAACGCCCGAGGGCATCGAAGCGGCGACGACGAGCAGTGGACCGCGCGGACCGAGCGTGGCGCGCGAGTGCTCAACGCCCGAGGGCATCGAAGCGGCGACGACGCCGCGGGCGGTGCTCGCGCTCGAGGCGGTCGAGGTGCTCAACGCCCGAGGGCATCGAAGCGGCGACGACGGCGCGGCCGGCGGTCACGGGCTCGGTGTGGTTGATGTGCTCAACGCCCGAGGGCATCGAAGCAGCGGCGACTGGCCCTGGGCGGCGGCCAGCTGGCCCCACTGCTTCTGGTGCTCAACGCCCGAGGGCATCGAAGCGGCGACGACGCGCCACCGCCGCGCTCGCACCGGCCGGGCGATCAAGTGCTCAACGCCCGAGGGCATCGAAGCGGCGACGACTCGACCTTGAGGGCCGTGAGGCGCGCGCGCTCGGCCACGTGCTCAACGCCCGAGGGCATCGAAGCGGCGACGACCCGACGATCGCGGCCGGCATCGACGGGCGGAGCTGATGCTCAACGCCCGAGGGCATCGAAGCGGCGACGACCTTCGCGACGCGCTCCGGCGTGGCCTTGTTGCGGGTTTCGCGTGCTCAACGCCCGAGGGCATCGAAGCGGCGACGACCCGCCGCGAGGCTCGCCGACTCACTCCGCAACAGGTGCTCAACGCCCGAGGGCATCGAAGCGGCGACGACGGCTGGTTCACGGCGACGGGCACGATCACCGCGTCGGTGCTCAACGCCCGAGGGCATCGAAGCGGCGACGACACAGCGGGATCCCGGGGCCGGGTCCGAGGTCGGAGGTGGAGTGCTCAACGCCCGAGGGCATCGAAGCGGCGACGACCGCCATCAGCGAGGCCCGGGTCGCCGCGGTGTCCAACTTGTGCTCAACGCCCGAGGGCATCGAAGTGGTGACGACCCGACCTTACCCGCGAGCAAGCGGCCAAGGCGGTGCTGGACAAGTGCTCAACGCCCGAGGGCATCGAAGCGGCGACGACGCCAGGTCGGCGCCGCCACGTCCACCGCGGTCGGTGGTGCTCAACGCCCGAGGGCATCGAAGCGGCGACGACCGCTGGCCGAGGACCGCGAGCGAGATCTTGCGCCGGTGCTCAACGCCCGAGGGCATCGAAGCGGCGACGACAGCGCCTCGCCGAGCAGGGGGTGACCCTCCTAAGGCCGTGCTCAACGCCCGAGGGCATCGAAGCGGCGACGACGCGCCGCTTCGGGCCTACGGCCCGGTCACATCGCCCGGGTGCTCAACGCCCGAGGGCATCGAAGCGGCGACGACACGCCGACATCGCCGAGCACCTGCCCGCATACGAGTGCTCAACGCCCGAGGGCATCGAAGCGGCGACGACCCGGTGAACCGGATCTCGATCGCCTCGCAGACGGGCGCCTTGTGCTCAACGCCCGAGGGCATCGAAGCGGCGACGACGCCGCGATCCGCTTGTACGAGCCGTTGCAGGTGATGTGCTCAACGCCCGAGGGCATCGAAGCGGCGACGACCGCACACCACCGCGACCTTCGACGCGACCACCGACTAATGCTCAACGCCCGAGGGCATCGAAGCGGCGACGACAAGATCAAGTGCCGGTGGGCCTGGAGCACCTGACGTGCTCAACGCCCGAGGGCATCGAAGCGGCGACGACGCTAAGATCGGACCTACCATGACCGCACCCGTGAGCGATACGTGCTCAACGCCCGAGGGCATCGAAGCGGCGACGACAGGGGCCACGGGCCGCGCTGGTGCTCGAGCACGGGTGCTCAACGCCCGAGGGCATCGAAGCGGCGACGACTAGGGTCGTTGGCATCGAACGAGGCGTAGTCGCTGGGTGCTCAACGCCCGAGGGCATCGAAGCGGCGACGACAAGGACCCACACAAGACGTACGGCCTTGCGAAGGAGTGCTCAACGCCCGAGGGCATCGAAGCGGCGACGACGCCGGCAGGCGCTGGCGGAAGGCCGGCGTCTGCGAGGAGGTGCTCAACGCCCGAGGGCATCGGGAAGCGGCGACGACTGGCGAGCTGCAGCGCGCGGCGTGGGCGCCCCCGCGTGCTCAACGCCCGAGGGCATCGAAGCGGCGACGACATGCCCTGCAGCTGCAGCGGCCTGACCCGCGTCCGGAGCGTGCTCAACGCCCGAGGGCATCGAAGCGGCGACGACCTCCAGGCTGCAGCTCGGCGGGCAGCACCGCACGTGCTCAACGCCCGAGGGCATCGAAGCGGCGACGACCGACCGCGACCGTGCAGCGCGCGCGGTCGTAGACGTGCTCAACGCCCGAGGGCATCGAAGCGGCGACGACACGGACGGGGCTCGATGCCCGGCAGGTGGCGAAGGCGTGCTCAACGCCCGAGGGCATCGAAGCGGCGACGACCGCAGCGTCGACAAGTCGCCACGCGTCACCGCTGAAGTGCTCAACGCCCGAGGGCATCGAAGCGGCGACGACTGCCGGTTCCGTTCTGGCGCCTCGCGACGGATGTCTAGTGCTCAACGCCCGAGGGCATCGAAGCGGCGACGCCCGCGACGAACTGAACCGCGCGTTGGCCTGCGCTCGGTGCTCAACGCCCGAGGGCATCGAAGCGGCGACGACCCGCCGCCGCACCATGCCCCCATGCCCAAGACCCTCCGGTGCTCAACGCCCGAGGGCATCGAAGCGGCGACGACGGCGGCATGACCTCGAAGTCGTGCTCCGCCGCGCGGTGCTCAACGCCCGAGGGCATCGAAGCGGCGACGACACCTGCGGCCGGCCGACCCGCTCGACGCCAGCGCGTGCTCAACGCCCGAGGGCATCGAAGCGGCGACGACTTCGGGCGACGCCGTGGCTTCGCGGATCGCGGCCGATGTGCTCAACGCCCGAGGGCATCGAAGCGGCGACGACGCGTCGAGGTCGCGCGGTTCATGGGGTGGAGCAGCGGTGCTCAACGCCCGAGGGCATCGAAGCGGCGACGACCATCGGACGGCGGATCTTGAGCCGCGGCCGCGAGAAGTGCTCAACGCCCGAGGGCATCGAAGCGGCGACGACCGGGGGCTTCGACCATGGTGATCTTGCATCGGCTGTGCTCAACGCCCGAGGGCATCGAAGCGGCGACGACACCTGGCGGCGGCGGTGGCTGGCGAGGGAGGCGACGAGTGCTCAACGCCCGAGGGCATCGAAGCGGCGACGACTCACGAGCCGCGCCAAGATCCCTTCAACGGCTGGCGGTGCTCAACGCCCGAGGGCATCGAAGCGGCGACGACTCTCGAGCGCATCGGATGGCGTCGAGATCGCGACGATGTGCTCAACGCCCGAGGGCATCGAAGCGGCGACGACTTATGCAGGTCGCCGGCCGACACGAAGTACTGCCCGTGCTCAACGCCCGAGGGCATCGAAGCGGCGACGACGGCGACAACGCCGGACAGGAACTCGAGGCCGGCGGGTGCTCAACGCCCGAGGGCATCGAAGCGGCGACGACCCGTTCGCCCCGACGGGATGCGTGACGTCGGTTGCCGGGTGCTCAACGCCCGAGGGCATCGAAGCGGCGACGACCCAGCACGCGGCCGTGGGTGTCGCGGATGTGGATGGTGCTCAACGCCCGAGGGCATCGAAGCGGCGACGACGGCGCCGCGCAACATCGACCGCCTCGACGCGCACCGGTGCTCAACGCCCGAGGGCATCGAAGCGGCGACGACACGCGTCGAGCTGAGCAATCGGCGCAGCATGGCCCTCCCGTGCTCAACGCCCGAGGGCATCGAAGCGGCGACGACGGGCCGCAGCTCGCCTTCGGCTTCCTGGTCGCGATGTGCTCAACGCCCGAGGGCATCGAAGCGGCGACGACACGCCGGGCGCGATCACGGGCTTGCAGTGGCGGCTGCGGTGCTCAACGCCCGAGGGCATCGAAGCGGCGACGACCGGGTCCAGCCCGATCACCTCGCGGATGTCGACGGCGTGCTCAACGCCCGAGGGCATCGAAGCGGCGACGACCGTGCAGACGGTCTACCGGCCGCCGGAGGGGGCGGGTGCTCAACGCCCGAGGGCATCGAAGCGGCGACGACCGGTGTCGCACCGTGCACGCGCTACGGCGCGTGTTGACGGGTGCTCAACGCCCGAGGGCATCGAAGCGGCGACGACGTCGCGATCGGCGGCCGCCGCACGCCGTCGGGGCAGTGCTCAACGCCCGAGGGCATCGAAGCGGCGACGACCTTCCACGCGTCGAACGTCGGGGTGGCGACGCCGCCGACCGGTGCTCAACGCCCGAGGGCATCGAAGCGGCGACGACACCTGATGGGCAACTTCCGGTTCAGCGGCGGCGTCGAGGGTGTGCTCAACGCCCGAGGGCATCGAAGCGGCGACGACATGGCCACCAACCTCGTCGCGACCAGCAAGATCTTGTGCTCAACGCCCGAGGGCATCGAAGCGGCGACGACAAGAGGGAATCGCCCGGCGCCGCCTCGCGCAGCGAGTGCTCAACGCCCGAGGGCATCGAAGCGGCGACGACACGGGACGCTGATGGCCGGCGGCGCGGGCAACTTGTGCTCAACGCCCGAGGGCATCGAAGCGGCGACGACCGAAGGTTTCACGGCTGGCCACCGCGCCGCCCACAGGTGGTGCTCAACGCCCGAGGGCATCGAAGCGGCGACGACCGTCGAGCGGTGTCCGCGCCGATCGCGACGGTGCCGTGCTCAACGCCCGAGGGCATCGAAGCGGCGACGACCGGCCAGCGAGAACGCGCGCAAGAGCGGCGGAAGTCGGTGCTCAACGCCCGAGGGCATCGAAGCGGCGACGACAGGCGTCGC
>JADJGV010000027.1 GCA_016707895.1 Myxococcales bacterium
CAAGGCGGAGAAGAAGTGCCGTCGGGTCGCGAACGACGGCGAGGTCAAGTGGGCGACCGAGAACATCGCGTGCGACCCGGGCCTGGTCTACAAGGCGGCGACCGGGCGCTGCGAGGGCACGCTGCGCGACACCTGGTCGCTCGCCGAGCTCGTGGCCAAGTGCGAGGGGCAGCTCGCCGGCTCGGTCTACATCCAGGACTTCGACGGCAACAAGGACATGTGTGCGCTGGTCGCCAAGGACACCGCGTACGCCGCGCCGACGCTCGCGAGTCCGTGACGGCGTCAGCGCGGGACGCGGACCGTGACCCGGAACTCGGTGATGCCGTCGAGGCTGCCGGTCGGCCACGGGGCGGCCGGCAAGCGCTGGCGGAGGCAGCGTCGCAGGCTGGGATCGCCCTTCGCCTCGAGCACGCGCATGCCGCGGCGGCCCGGCGCGTCCCGCAGCATGAGCGACAGCTGCGCGACGCCGTGGGCGCCGCGCTGACGACAGCTGGTGGCGTGGCGGCGCAGCTCGCGCTTGAGGATCGACTTGTCGAAGCCGCCGATCGCGCGGGTGACGTCGATCGCGATCGCGCGGGGCGGGCGCGGCCTCGGGGGACCGCCGCGGGAAGGCTGGGCCGCGGCGGGGCCGCCGGTGGCGGCGGCGAGCACGACGAGCAGCGGCCAGCGCATGGCGTCAGGATAGCGCGGCCGGGGTGCGGGTGCCGGACGGTGTCACCGCAGCGCCTGCAGGCGCGGGACGTCGCGCGCGAGCTCCTTCGTCAGGCGCGCGATGGTTCGCAGGTTCTGCTCGGTGCCGGCGAGCAGGTCCTCGCACTTCGCGTCCGGCTCACCCGCGGCGTAGCACTCGCCGACGGCGCGGCGGGTCGCGAGCCGGCGCGCCAGGCCGGAGGTGACGATCTGCTCGGCCAGCCCCGCCGCGGTCTCGTAGGGGTTCGACGACATCAGGCCGCCCGCGCCGGCCGTGGGGTCGAAGGCCTCCTTCACGTGGTCGTCCGACTTGCCGAGCCCGCGGCCGGTGCGACCGGGGCTGCCCTTGCCCTCGGCCCAGCTCGCGGCCTTGTCGAGGTACTCGAGCATGGTGAAGGCGGTCTCGAGATCCTCGAACACCTGCTCGGCCTCCCGGGTCGCCTGCGCGAGCGTCCGGACCGCCTGGGTCGCGGCCGCGAGCGCGCGCTGGTTGGCGAGCACCCGGCCCGACAGGGCGCCGATGACGTGCTCCGCGCCCTTCGCCATGCCGGCAGCGATCACGTCATCGACGCAGGCGTCGACGTCGCGCGTCGACCAGGGATGCGCCTCGATGTAGAAGCGCCAGTCCTCGCGCTTGCCCCCCATCGCGGCGCGCACCTTCGCGGCCTCGGCCTGGACGTGCTGGCCGGCGATGAGCGACGGGTCGGTCTGCGGATCGTGGAAGTTCGACTCGCGCAGGCGCTGCGCGGCGGCGTCGAGTTCGCGCGCGACGTCGTTGAGGAACTCGGCGTCGTCGAGGTTGGGCCCGAGCTCGGTGCCGTCGTAGGTCGAGAGGGCCTCCGGCGCTGCGGCGGGCTCGCGCCGCTGGATGGCGTGCGCGCCAGCGCCGGCGCCGCCGTACGCGGCGAGCAGGTCGGCGGCCGACTCGCCCCGCACCACCCGATCGGCGACCGCGTCGGCGTGGCGCTCGTGGACGTCGCCGGCCTGGCCGACGCCGCCGCGGAGCTGGACGCCCCCGCGCTGTTGCACCACGTGCGCGGCCTCGTGGGCGGCCGTGTGCAGGTCTGGCGCGGCGCGAAACGCCACCCGGGTGCCGGTCGCGTACGCCTCGGCGCCGATGGCGTCGGCCGCCTGCGCCGCCGCGCCGCCGACGAACGCCTCGATCGCGCCGACGTCGTGGGCCGGGCCGAACGCGCGCTGGATCGCGTCGCGATGCGGGAGGGCGCCGCCGCGGCCCGCGACGCCGGTGGCCGCGACCTCGTGGACCCGGTCCGGGGCCGCCGCCGCCCGGGCCGCGCCCGTGCGCTGGACCGGGCTGCCGAACAGGTGCGCGGCGAACGGGTCGTCGCTGTCGGTCGAGGCCGACGGTCGCGCTGGGCCAGCCGCCGACCTGCGCTGGACCTCCGGCGTGGCCGCGGCCGCGGCGCGGGCCGAGCGCTGCCAGCGCGCGGTCAACGAGACCTTGCCGGGCGCCGGTGGGGCCCACGCGCTCGACTCGTCCGGGGCGCGCTCACGGTCGGCCGAGAAGTGCTTCATGAAGGCGTAGTCGCGCGCGCCGGCCGAATGATCCCGCCGCCGCGCATTTTCCACGGCGCCGGTCAGTCCTTCTGCGGGCGCCGCAACCCGAACTTCTCCATCCGCGCGATCAGCGTGTTGCGCGCGACGCCCAGCATCCTGGCGGCGCGGGTCTGGTTGCCGCCGCAGCGCTCGAGCGCGTCGACGATCCGCGCCCGCTCGAGCGCGGCGATCGCGTCGTGCAGGCGGTGTCCTGGCAGCGTGTCGCGGCCCGCCGGCTCGGCCGCGGGGGCCGCCGTCGGAGCCGGCGCGAGCGGCGGGGGCGCTGGAGGCGGCGCCTCGAGCCCGGGGGCACGCCCCTCCGCCGGCACCGCCAGCCCCAGGTGGCGCGCGGTGATCGCGCCATCGCCGGCGAGGAGCACCGCGCGCTCGACCGCGTTGCGCAGCTCGCGGACGTTGCCGGGCCAGTCGTGGGCGCGGATCGCCGCCATCGCCTCGTCCGTGAACGTCGCGGCCGCGCGTCCGGCGCGCCCGCGGGCGAGCGCGGCGAACGACCACGCGAGGTGGTCCAGCTCGCCCCGCCGCTCCCGCAGCGGCGGGATCGCGATCGCGACGCCGCTGATCCGGTAGTACAGGTCCTGGCGAAACCGGCCGGCCTCGATCTCCTGGGGCAGCGATCGGTTGGTCGCGTACACGAACCGCACGTCGATCGGGCGCGCCGCCGTCGCGCCGACCGGGCGGACCAGGCGCTCCTCGAGGACGCGCAGCAGCGTCGCTTGCAGCCGCAGCGCCAGCTCGCCGATCTCGTCGAGGAACAGGGTGCCGCCGTCGGCCGCCTCGATCAGCCCCGCGCGGGCCTGCTCGGCCCCGGTGAAGGCGCCGCGGGCGTGGCCGAAGAGCTCGCTCTCGAGGAGCGTCTCGGGGATCGCCGCGCAGTTGAGCTTGATGAACGGCCGCCGGCGGCGCGGCGACAAGCGGTGGAGCTGCTCGGCGAACAGCTCCTTGCCGACGCCGGTCTCGCCCGTGAACAGGACCGAGACGTCGCCGGCGGCGACCTGCGAGGCCAGCGTGCGCACCGGATCCATCGCCGCCGCCGCGCGTCCGCGCCCGTGCAGTCGCTCGGCCCCGCGCGCCGCCAGCTGCACCGCGGTGATGCCGTCGGTCGGATAGACGGCGATGCCGGCGTCGGCCGCGACGCCGGCCGCCTCGAGGCGCTGCACCAGCCGGCGCGTCACCGGGAGCGCGCGCTCGTCACCGAGATCAGGGAGCAAGAGCTGGAACTGGCCGGGCACCGGCTCCGACAGCACGTCCGAGGTTCGCAGCGATTCGACCAGCACTTCGCGGGCGACGGCGGTGCGCGGCGGCGCGACGTGGAGGCGGGCGTAGGTGAACGGCGCGCCGTTGCGTGCCGAGCGGGCGCACTCCTCGACCAGGCGCACCTCCAGCGGACGGTGCTCGGTCGCGCAGCTGCCGGTGTCGATCGGGCGCGCGCCGAGCGCGCCCGTCGGCCCATGCAGGGTGAGCGAGACGTCGCCGACCTCGATCGGCTCCCCCGGCTCGACCGGCGCGACCTCGCCCGGCGAGACCAGCTCGCCGCGAACGCGCGTGCCGTTGCGGCTGCCGGCATCGGTGATCGTGCGGGCCAGCGGATCCAGCGTGGTGTGGTGGCGGGACACCGAGCCGTGCTCGATCACCACGTCGCACCGTGAGCTCCGACCGATCGTGATCGGCACGCGGGTCGTGAGCGCGTGCGTGATGACCCGGCCGTCGACCGCCACCAGCAAGGCCCAGGGACGCTCCGCGGCTGCCGCGGGATCCGCGGACGTCCGCGTGATCTCGTCGTCAGATGCGGTGCCAGCCATACGCGCCTCGATCTTGCCACGCGGTTCACCCTGGAGGGGTGTGCCGTCATGCGCAGATCGCTCAAGGCGTGAGCGATTAGATCAGGATCCGAGCGTCTCGCCCAACCTCGCCGCGCTGCGTCCTAATGAGATCGGCTGGTTGCGAATGGCCGACGTTTTGCTCGTAAGCGAGGCCACACCGTAAACGAGGTCCACCCTGATGCGCGTCGCCCTTGCCCTCGTCTTCGCCCTGAGTGTCACCGCCGTGGCCGCGCCCGCGGAGGCCGCGAACTACATCCTCCACTTCCAGGGCCGCAGCCAGTCTGGCTGGAAGACCGACTCGCTCGGCGCGCGCATGACCCTCGCCAACACCTCGGGCACCACCTGGATCAACAAGACGTTCGCGTTCAACGGCAACGCGCGCATCGTGTCGACCGAGACCGACTCGACGACCAACACCAACAGCGTCAACTACGCGATCCGCACCTTCTGCGGCACCGGCACCGGCAACACCTGCATCATCCACGCGTACTCGACCGGCTGCGCGCGGGCCAAGAAGGCGATCGACAACATCCGCAACGGCGTCGGCGGCACCGCCAACACGCTGTCGGGCCTGCTCTACATCGAGGGCTCGGGCTGCGCGGACGGCGGCACCGATCTCGCCGAGCTGGCGACGGGCAAGTGGACGGGGTGGCTGGCCAAGCTGCTCGGCCAGCAGGAGGCGGTCGACAAGGACCTGACCCGGTCGTCGATGCGCACG
This sequence comes from Myxococcales bacterium, assembly GCA_016707895.1. Lineage (GTDB taxonomy): Bacteria > Myxococcota_A > Polyangia > Haliangiales > Haliangiaceae > UBA2376. The sequence goes on from JADJGV010000027.1 coordinate 4,807, forward strand.
ACGTTCTCGTACATCCACGATCAGGTCGGCGTGAACTTCTGGCGCGTCGACGGCTACCTCGACGTGTGCAAGAAGCTCATGGGGCTGTTCAAGATCTGTGGTGGCAGCTACATCGCCGGCACCGACGACGGCGTCGTGCCGTGGGCGTCGTCCGGCGGCTTCGACACCCAGACGTCGCGGACCAGCCTGTGCACGGTCAGCGCGGCCGATGAGAAGGACACCTCGAAGAACGTGTCGAGCAAGTACCCGAAGCACCGCACCGACACCTACTACGTCAACTGCAACGGCACGTCGATCGCGGACGGCGCGAGCTGGGATCACTTCGGCGTGCCCGACATGGCCGAGGCGATCCTCGAGGCCGACATCCGCGATGGCTCGGCGCTCTACGCGCACTGGACCTGGTCGGACGCCAGCGGTGAGGCGGTCTGCACCTCCAGCACCAACTGCGACAACGCCTTCTTCAACACCAACAACAACGACTTCGGCACGAAGTACGCGGACGGGTACAGCACCGGCGCCGCGAACGTCGACGCGTTCACCTCGCAGACGTTCGGGACGACGGGCTCGACGACGTCGTGCGCCGGACGGTGTGGCACCAACCCCGGGGGCAGCTACTGCAGCTGCGCGGCCTCGAGCGCGACGAAGTGCAGCGACTACAGCGCCCAGCAGTGCGCCTACGTCAACCAGTGACCGCCGCCGCGCGACGTCGCTCGTTGGCCCCGGCCCTGGTGATCGTCGTGATCGCCGGGGCCGTCGTCGTCTGGTTGCTGCGCGGGCGAGACCAGCGCGACGACGGCCGCGGGAGCCCACCCGCGCCGGCGTCGGTCGCGGCGCCCAGCGGTCCCGCGGCCGCGCCGCCGCGCGCGCCGCCCCCGCCCGGGATGCGACAGGTCGAGGCGCCCGGCGCGCCGCCGGTGGCTCGGCTCAAGCGCGAGCTCGAGGACTACAAGAAGTCGTCGATCTATCCGCACTGGTCGTATCCGCTAACGCCGGACATGAGCTTCCTGTTGCGATGGAACGACGCCGTCACCGGCGACCTGCCGTTCGACGAGGCCGGCACGATGGTCCGGTTCGACGGGTCGGCGGGGCGGGTGTTCGCCGGCGAGCCGTACACCGCGTGGATCGAGGCCTGGCGGACCGAGGGCGGCAAGAAGCGGAGCGTGCCGCTGCGGGTGACGCGCGCGGTCGTCGAGGTCACCAGCGGTCCGGCGAGCGGCGAGGCGTTCGAGTTGACGTTCAAGGACGACGGCGCGAGCGGCGACGTCCAGGCCGGCGACTTCATCCAGACGACCCGGTTCGTGCCGTCGGAGCGAGACGAGCTGTCGCGCACCACCCAGGCGCGCATCGTCGCGTACGTCGAGCTCGCGGGCGACGCGCGGATGTTCGTGCGGGACTTCGTGTTCGCGCCGCGGCCCGTGCTCGAGGTCGTGGCGCTGCGCGACGAGGTGCGCGACGGCTCGCTGGTCGTCCACGTCGACTGCGACGTGCTCGAGGCGGGCGTCTACACCTTCTACGCCAACCTGTTCGCCTCCGACGGCACGACGCCGATCGCGACCACCAAGCTGTCGTTTCCGCTCGCCGCCGGTCGGCGGACCGCCGACCTGGTCTTCTTCGGCAAGGTCATCCAAGACGCGGCCATCGACGGGCCGTACGTGGTCAAGGACCTCCACGGGCTCAAGCGGGAGGCGGACGACGAGCTCGACGTGTGGTGGAACCATCCGCGGTCGTATCAGACGGCCGCGTACCGCGCGGATCAGCTGTCCGACGCCGAGTGGGACGACCCCGAGCGCACCGAGAAGATCTCGAACTTCGAGCGCGTGATCCGCGAGCTCGAGCAGCGTGGCCCCTGAGCCGGCACGGGCCCGATCGCGGTTCGACGCCCGGTGTACGCCGGAGGCTACGCTTCGCGGCGCGCCGGCGATCGCGGTGCGGCGCCCCCGTCGACGCGTGCTAGGAAACCTGAGGTCATGTGGTTCGTCTGGCTCGCGCTCGGCCTCGCGCTGGTGACGGTCGCGGGGCTGTACACCCGGCGGCGGGTCATCGAGGCCGCCGCGGCGCTGGGGATGTCGCCGCGCGGGCAGGTCGCGCTGCGGTGGGGTATCGCCTGGCTGCTGTTCGCGTACCCCGCGATCGTGTTCGCCACCGTCGCCGGGTCGCTGGCGCTGGGCCGCGATCGGATGGGCGGCTTCGACGGGCCGATCGCGACCTGGGCGCTGGTCTACCCGTTCTTCCTCGCGGTGCTGACCGTCGTGCAGGCGCTGCCGTACCTGCTGATCGTCGACCTGGTGGCGCGGGTGCGGCGGATCCCGATGGGGCGCGGGGGGGCGCTCGCGGTGCTGGCGCCGATCGTCCTCATGGCGATCTACACGCCGGCGCGGATCGTGTGGGAGCGCGGCGATCTGCGCTGGCGGCACCACGTCGTCCGCGCCGCCGGGGCGCCGGGCCCGCCGCCGCTGCGCGTCGCCTTCGTCGCCGACTTCCAGCAGGACTCCCACACCGACGCCGCGCGCGCCGCGGCGGTGATGACGCGGGTCGCGGCGCAGCGGCCCGATCTGGTGCTGTCCGGCGGCGACTGGATCAACATGGGCCCCGAGTACATCGCCGCCGCGGCGCGCACCGCCGCGCTGGTCCCGAGCCGCTACGGCACGTTCTCCGTGCGCGGCGACCACGATCACTTCGCCTACGTCGATCGCGGGCACAGCATCGACGCGGTCACCGCCGCGCTGGGCGCCAACGGCGTCGAGATGGTCCACAACGCGGTCCGCCGCTTCGACCATCATGGCCGCACCGTCGCGGTCGCGTTCCTGACCTACAGCTACCCGTCGCGCGCGTCGGCCGCCGAGCTCGAACGGCTGATCGGCGAGCTGCAGGGCGCGGACGTGCGCATCCTCGTGACCCACCAGCTGGTCGCCGACGTCGCCGCCCGCGCGCGCGATCGCGTCGATCTGATCCTCGCCGCCCACACCCACGGCGGCCAGGTCAACCCGCTGCTCGGGCTGTGGCACGTCCCGCTGGCGCGCCTCGAGACGCCCTACGTCGACGGCCGCTACCAGCTCGGCGCCACCACGATCATCGTCACCGCCGGCGTCGGCTACTCGATCGTCCCGTTCCGCTACGCCTCGCCCGGCTCGGTCGAGCTGGTCGAGCTGGTGTGGTGAGGCGGGGCGCCCGCCCGGGGCGAATCGCTATGATGCCGGGATGACGCTCGAGGCGTGCCTGCCCGAACACCTGCGCGGCCCGACGACGTCGATCACCCGTCTCGCCGGCGGATTGTCGGGCGCTGGCGTCTACCGCGTCGACGCGGCGGCCGGCTTGTACGTGCTCAAGGTCGCCGGCGACGACGCGCCGCTCGCGGCGTGGCGCCAGGCGCTCGCGATCCAGCGGCGCGCGGGGGACGCCGGTCGGGCGTGACCCGCGCGCGTTGATCGCGTCGGTCCAGGCGTCGCTCGCGGGGTTCGCGGTCCCGGGGTTCGTGCGCGCCGCGATCGATCAGGTATTCGCCGAGCCGTCGCCGCCGCAGGCGCGCCCGCAGGTCACCAGCCACAACGACCTGAACCCGTCGAACCTCGCGTTCGACGGCGAGCGCGTGCTGCTGCTCGACTGGGACGCCGCCGGGCCCAACGACCCGTTCTACGATCTCGCCGCCGTCGCGGTGTTCCTGCGCATGGACGACGCCACCGCCGCGGCGCTGATCGCCGCCTACGACGACGCGCCGCCCGCCGGGCTGCCCGCCGGGTTCGTCCACGCCCGCCGCCTCGTCGCCGCCGTCTGCGCCACGCTCTTCCTCCACCTCGCGCGCCAGGCCGGCCACCCCGGCGGCGCCGCCCCCGCCGACCGCGCGCCGACGCTGCAGGAGGTCCACGGCCTCATCGGCGTCGGCGCGCTATCCCCGGGCTCCGCCGACGGCGCCTGGGCCTTCGCGCAGGCGCTGGTGCGGACGATCACGGATCGGGGGGCGGACGCGCGTTGACCGGCTCGCGCGGGCCAGCGGCGTGCTATCCCGCTGTCCGACTCATCCGGCGAGCGCCGGGTCGACACCGCGCCCCGCGCGCGGCCAGGCCATCGCCTCGGTTCGACCCATGCAACACCACAACGCGCTCCAGCAAGTCAGTCTCACGCTCGGCAACGTGACCGTCGCCGGGTTCTCGATCTCCGGCCTCGCGACCTACGTGCAGGTGCCGTCGCTCGGGGTGTGCTTCGACATGGGCGAGTGCCCGCTGTCGTCGCTGTCGATCGATCACGTCTTCCTGACCCACGCGCACGGCGACCACGCGCGCTGTCTGCCGCGGCACTGGCAGCTGCGGCGGATGCTCGGCAACCCGAAGCCCGCCGCGTACTTCTTGCCCGAGGCGATCCGCGCCGGGTGCGAAGGCTGGATCCGCGCCGAGGCGGCCTTCGAGGGCGTGCCCGACGAGGTCGTCACGACGCCGGCGCTCCACGGGCTGACCGGTGACGGCGAGTTGGTGACGTTGCCGTACCGCCCGGACCTGCGCGTCCGCGCGTTCCCGGTCCGCCACTCGGTGCCGAGCCTCGGCTACACCATCCTCGCCGCCAAGAAGAAGCTCAAGCCCGCGTACCTCGACGTGCCGGGCGCCGAGATCGCGCGGCTGCGCAAGGCCGGGACCGAGGTGCAGGTCGACGCGATCGAGCCGCTCTTGACCTTTATCGGTGACTGCGACGGCGCGACCTTGCTCGAGCAGGCGCACATCTGGGCGTCGCCGATCCTCATCCTCGAGGCGACGTTCCTCGAGCCCGGCGACGAGGCGCTGGCGGCCAAGAAGGCGCACACACACCTGGCCGAGATCGCGGCCGCGCTCGAGACGCTCGGCGATCGCGTCGCGTGCCAGCACATCGTGCTCAAGCACTTCTCGATGAAGTACCCGCCCGCGCGCGTGCACGAGTTGGTCGCGGCCGGCATCCCGCCGCGCTTCCGCGATCGGATCCGGATCTTCCTCTAGGCCGTCCCGCACGGAGTCCGGTTTGACCGTGGTCGTCGTTCTCGCGGCCTGCGGCGGCAGAAGTACGAGGTCACCGGCTCCGCGCCGCCCGTGCCCGCGGGGCGCCCCTGAGCGTGCGGCGGCGCGCCCTGCCGGAACTCGCGCGCGGCGCCGCTACGTGCACAGCGCGGCGGCGCGGGGGACCGGCAGCGCGTCGACCAGCTGGGCCCGCCGCTGCGCCTTGCCGAGCCTGAGCTCGATGCCGTGTTCGGCGAGCACCGGCCCGAGCCGGTAGGCCAGCCGCTCGAGGCGGCGCAGCGTCGACGCGTAGGCCTGGGTGACGATCGCGTCGAAGTTGCCGGTCGAGATCGGCGAGCCGGCGAGCAGCCGCCGCATCCGGTTCGACGGCAGGAACGACATCACCGCCACCGACGGGTGGGTCTCGAACAACATCGTCGAGACCTTCTCGTAGCGCGTGAACGCGACGGTCTTGTAGTCCTGCACCAGCACCCAGAACAGGCCGTGGCGGTGGTTGAGGCCGGCCTGCTCCGAGATCAGCGGCAGGAACGGATCGACGATGACGATCAGGTTGGCGCCGCGCTCGACGGCGGCGGCGATGTTGGTCGCGCGGTGACGAAGCCGTCGGTGTAGCGCCGGCCGTCGATCTCCACCGAGCTGAGGAACGGGTGGATCGCCGCCGACGCCTGGACCGCGCGGCTGATCGGCACGTGGCGGTACGGCTCGGCGCCGAACAGGACGTGCTCGCGGCTGTCCTGGTCGGTGGCGCCGATGTACAGCTCGCGCGGCAGCGCGCGGAAGTCGTCGGTGCGCCCGGGCGCGGTGAACAGGGCGGCGAGCTGGCGGAACTTGGCCTCGGCGGAGAAGAACGGCCCGGCCAGCGCGGCGAGCTGGCCGAGCGCCTCGGTCCAGCGGAACCGCTCGTCGCCCGAGCGGACCCGGTCGCGGTAGTCGCGGAGCTGCTCGCCGACGCAGGCGACCCGGTTTCGGCAGGTCGCGCAGCGTGAGGTCGCGCAGGCGCAGCTCGAGGTCGAACTGGCCGCGCCGCGACGGATCCAGTCGACCAGCAGCTCGTCGAGCGCGATCCGGTTGGCGACCAGCGAGGTGACGATCGCGCCGGCGCTGATGCCGAAGAACAGGTCGAAGTCGTGGACCGAGAAGCCGTCGAGCGTGTCCTCCAGGCACTTGAGCACGCCGAGCTCGTAGTAGACGCCGGTGATCCCGCCGCCCGCGGCGCACAGCGCCTTCTTGCTGGGCGGCGGCGTCGTCGCGCGGACGGTCGCGCACAGCGCCTCGACGAAACCGCGGCGCGCGGCGGCGTCGGCGCCCGCCGGCCCCCGCAGGTAGCCGCCGATCCGCCGGGCGCCGACCTCGTAGAGCACGCGCTCGCGCGCGGCCGCGTCGGCGACGCCGTCGACGACCGCGTGGACCAGGTCGCGGCGGACCCGCTGCTCGCGGTCGCAGCTTCGGCGCGCTGGCCGGCGAGGAAGCCGTCGAGCCGGGCCAGCGGCGCGTCGCCGCCGACGTCGACCAGCACGAGGTCGACGTGGCGCTCGAGGGTGCGGGCGACCGCGTCGTCGACGTCGGTCGACAGCTCGAGGTCGAGCGCCAGGGAGCCCCGGCTCAGCCGCACGCCGCGCCGCCGGGTGGTCGTCCCCGGCGTGATCGTGACGTCGGACAGGAGGGCGGCGGCCCGGGTCAGCTCGTCGAGAGCGGCCCCGGAGGAGGCGAGGTACAGCACCGTGGTCACGACGCATCGGATGGTACGCGCGTCAGGTCGGCTGATGGGCGTTCACGGGCGTCGGCGGACGCGCGGCCGAGCCGGTCAGTTGTTCGGCAGCGTAGCCGAGCAAGCCCACCGGGTCGTAGGCCTCGCAGGCCGGATCGGTCGAGACCATGTGGTCGAGGCCGCCGGCGGAGACGCACGCGTAGAGCGGGACCGTGCCCGCGACCTGCGAGGTGGTAGATCCAGCCGACGGGGCCCATGGGCTGATCGCCGGCGCAGCCTGGTCGCGCGTCAGCAGGTTGTGCGCGCCCCGGGCGCACTCGAACAGCATCACCGTGCCGGGCTGGCGCTCGCGGTGGAGCTTCCACCCGGTGCCCTCCGCGTTGAAGCCGGAGGGCAACATCCGCGAGGAGGCCCAGTGCCCGTCGCCGCCCTTGTAGCCGCGCTTGAGGATCGTGTAGGGCAGATCTTCGAAGCCGCACTCGTAGGTGCCCGGCTTGTTCATCCTCGCCCAGCGGGACCAGGACGGCTTGAAGGTGTTGTCCGCGCGCACCAGGCCCATGGCCGCGCCGTTCTCGAGCGCGCCGAAGTCCTTGTAACGGTAGAGGATGAAGCTCGTGATGTTCGGCGTCCCCAGGACGTTCCGGTGCGCCTTGCACAGGCCGGCGTCCTGCTGCGCCTCGCTCGAACCGGCGCCCGAGTTGATACCTGCTCGGTGAGCTGGACCTCCCACGCGTGTGGCCTGGTCGGGAACCTGGCCATCAGGTGCCCGACGATCACGCCGACGTTGCCGAACGTCACCTGGGGCAGATCCTTCGGATCGAAGTTCGGCAGCGACCAGCCCTTCGGGTAGGGGTGAAAGGCCACCTGCCACCGTCGGCGCCCAGCGCGCCGCGAAGCCGTCGATGAATCCTCGGCGCCGATCAGCGGCCAGCCGGTGGTCAGGTTGGTCAGGCTGCCGTCGAAGTCCTGATCGAAGGACGAACACCTTCGCCTCCGACTGATGCGACTTGATGCGGTCGTGGCGCGTTGAAGCTGTCCGCGTAGCGCCGATCCAGGCGGCCTTGTCGCAGGGCGTGATGCCGCCGCCGGAGGCGTTCTGGCCGCAGCCCACGTCGAACCAGATGTTGTGGTTGACCTCGTTGTGGATGATGAAGTCGGCGATGCGCCCGTTCGCGCCGCTGCTGTACCGACTCGCGAGCATCCCGGTGAAGCGCGCGAAGTCGGCGGCCCCGCGGCGCGCAGAAGTTCTGGAACCACGGGTCCGTGGTGTACGGCGAGCAGCCGGCGACGCGCGCCCAGGTGGGCACGCCCCAGATCGCCGCGGAGACGAGCACGCCCCGGTTCGTCCAGTCCTTGATCGCGCGGTCCGTGGCCGCGTCGATGCGGAAGCAGTAGCCGTCGCACGGCTGGTAGCCGCTGGCGCACGGGGCGGGTCGCGGTTCGCCTCCCAGACGTACCAGGGCAGGTCCAGCTTGATCCGAGCGTCCGGCGCCCCGCGAGGTCGCGGATCCCGTCGTCGGGCGTGATGCCCTGATGGCGTACGCGTCCAGCACCGGGTACGTCGGTCCGATGACGACCCCCGCGTCCGGTGGCGGGACGTTCGCGTCGGGGGGAACGCTCGCGTCCGCGACGACGCCGGCGTCGGCCAGGTCGTTCGCGTCCGGGGCGACGTCGGCGTCCCCGCCACCCCCCGGCATCGATGGCCTGGGCGTCAGCGCCCGGTCGCCGCCGCCATCTGCGTTCGATTGGCCGGTCGAGCAGCCGAGGCCGCTGGCCAGGGTCGCGAGTGGAGCCAGCACGGCGATGAAGCGGCGCATGGATCCTCGTGATGCGATGTCAGCGGGCGTGGTCACCGATGGCAGCGCCGAGCACGCCGGGCGGCCTCCGACCGTCGGGCCGCCGCTCGGCGTCATCGCGCTGGCGACGAGCGCGCTGCACCCGCGCGCGGCGTTCCTGGTCCCCGGCGTGTGCACGGCGGGCACGGTAGTCGAGGGGGGCCGGCCCGCTTCTTACGTCGTCTTTGCCGGCGGCAGCGAGGCGGCCGGAGCGCGCGGAGGGTCAGGCCGCGCGGCGGTAGTGCATCGCGACCGCGCCGTTGCGGAGCGGCGTCGCCGCGACCAGCGCGAGCCGGCGCGTGGTGGGCAGCCCGCGCTGGTACAGCGTCGGCCGTGGCCGGCGATCCGGGGTGACGAGGAACCGGTACCGTCGATCAGCTCGAGCCGGTCCAGCTCGGTCGCGAGCGCGCCGCTGCCGAGCAACACGCCGGCCGGGGTCGCGTCCTGAGCCGCTGCACGCCCGCGCGCAGGCCGCCGGCGACGTGGTGGCTGTTGGCCCACGGGTACGCGGTCCGCGTCGAAGACACCACGCACTTTCGGCTTGGCCTCCAGCTTGACCGCCCAGGCGCGCATCGCCGGCGTTGCCGCTGCCGTCGCCGCGGGCGACCGCCGGCCAGTAGCTCTCCATCATCTGGCAGGTCACGCGGCCCGACAGCATCGCGCCGCCCGCGTCCATGAGATCGGTGAAGAAGGCGTGGGTCTCGTCGTCGGCGATCCCCTCCTGGTGGTCGACGCAGCCGTCCAGGGTGACGTTGATGCCGAAGGTCAGCAGCCCCATGCGGCGAGTCTAGACGCGATCGCGTGGGGCGGAATCGGCAGAACGCAGCGGCCCTGGGGTAGGGTCGGCGGTGATGAACCCTGACTGATCGGTCGCTACCCGATGGCGGCGACTTCGTGGAGGCGGAAGCCGGACCATCCGGTCTTCTTCCACCGCCGGTGGACAGGTCCGCTTCGACTGGGTCCGCCGGGCACGAGGGCAATCACGGCTACCGAGTCCTCCGGTGGGAAGTGGTGGCAGCTGACGGACGATGCGATCACCCCCGGTGGAGCTTGCGGAGAGCGCATCATCGCAGTGGAGGGACCTGTTCACGGAGCACCTCACGCACCTCGATACGTCGCCCGGCGAGTCACGATCGAGATCGTGGCGATCGACTCCGGCAAGCCGAAAAACTGCGGTACGCGGGCGCCGGCTTCCGGTTCGTCCGCTGAGGTCAATCACCGCGGCGGTCTTCGCCTGGACACGCTCCTCGCTGGCGATCCCGAACAGCGGCTGGGCCGCTGACACGCCCGCTCACAGCGATCCGCCGTCAGCCAGTGGCGCCAGTGGGTGTTGCCGGGCGCGGCAGGCGAAGTAGAGCGCGACGTCGCCAGTGCAGCACCGCGGCGAGCTGCTGGAACGTCGGCGACGCGCTCGGCTTGTCGCCGGCGACCAGGTTGGGATGGTGCCAGTCGTCGAGCACGAGGAGCTGCGTGCACGCGGGCGGGACGTGGCCCGGCGCTGGCCTCGGCGGCGAGCACGTCGTCCCGGCAGGCGGCGGCCACGCAGCGGCACAGCTCGAATACGGGGGCGCTCGGGGTCGATGAGCTCGACGCCGGCGGCGGCGTAGTCGGCCGCGGTCGGGACCGGGCGGGGCTGGCCGCGCAGGAGGAGCGAGCGCGGACCGGTCGCCACCAGCTCGCCGTCGTCGTGATCGATCCAGTCGCCGCCGCCGATCGGGTACACGCTCTCGAAGGCGTCGTGGGCCCGGTCCGAGCGGTGGAGCCGGCTGGCGAAGGTCTGCACGTCGAGGCTCGGGATGCCGGCGCGCGGCGAGTAGCCGAAGCGCTCGAACACCAGCGCCCAGTCTGTGGCCGAGCGGTGCAGCGACAGCCGGATCGCGGCGAGGTAGACGTACCCGTTGTCGAGCATCGGGAACGCAAGTCCCGCGGCGGCGCGATCGAGGACGTCGAGGATGGCGACCGGGGGAAAGGTCATCGCCGCATTCTGCCCCAGCGCGAGCCGCGGCCCAGCGCGAGTCGCCGGCGCGATCAGTACGTGTACTTCGTGATCGCGTCCATGGTGCCCGACACGCCAGCGTCGCCGGCGATCGGCCACCCAGCTTTCACCTCGAGCACCCGGCCCGAGCGGCGCTCGACCTTTGGCGATGCCGGTCAGCGCCTGCGTGCCCGGGCCGGCGGCGCCGCGACGCTCGACGGTCATGGTCATCGCGAACACCACGACCTTGGCGTCCGCCGACCGCAACCCGAGCCCCCATCGCGACGATCAGCGCGCCGTCGGGCTCGCCGCCCATCGCCGCGGACACCCGCGCCAGCTCGGCCGGGGTCATCGCCACCTGATCACCGCGCTTCCACCGGTGGGGACGCGACGATCTCCTGCAGGCCGTCGGGCCGGCCCACGCGCACCTGGTGCTTGCTCAGCGTCGCCAGCTCGTCGGGCGAGACCGCGGCTCCGTCGGCGCGCGTCGCCCGGAGCGCGTCGCCCTCGCGCCACACCTCGTAGGTCTGGCCCGGTCGGGGCCAGCAGGTCCGGGACGCGCCTCCCGGTCATCTCGGCCGACGAGAACGTCCGGTAGCCGACCTTGAGCCTGGTCACCTGGTCGCCGTCGACGCCATCACCTCGGTGTCCTCCTCGCGCGCCTCGATCGCGGTGACCGCCTCGCCGGGCGCGCCGCCACCGTCGTCGACGGGTCCGCGAGCTGGTCACCACCACCTTGTCGCCGACCAGGGCGGGACCCGGGAACGTGAGCCCGTCGGCCGGGATGTCGTCGGCCGCCGCGCGCGGCGGTGCCCCGACGTGGCCGGCGCCGGCGGAGCCTGATCCTTGACGTCGCATCGGACTTGCCGCAGGCGGTGACGGCGAGGCAGGCGACCAGGATCCACAGCTGCTTCATGCGCGCGGTTGTACACCGACCCGACGGTCGTGACGACCGACCGTTCTCACGGTGCGGCTGCGCCTCGGCACCGAGCGCCGAATGCGGCGTGGCCGCACGCCAGGGACGTGCGGCCACGTAGGACGACGAGGCTTCGCGCAGAATCAGCGCTGGTGGACCGAGCCGATGGCCGCGATGCGACCCGGGCCGTGGCACAGCATGCACTGCTCCTGCGGCACCAGCTTGTTGGGGTCGGTGGCATCGCGCGGGACGGCCGAGCGCGGGGGCGTAGAACAGGCCGCCGACGACTGCATGGTTGAGGCCACCTGCGAGTCATGGCACGACGCGCAGGCGCCCATCACCAGGGAGATGACCAGGTGCTCTGCGCCGCCGGGGTGGTCGCGGCGGTGCCGGCGTTGAACGGAAGCCGAGCCGTAGCTGGTGACGCCATCGGCCACCACGTACGGCGACACGGTGTAGTACGACGAGTTCACCAGCGGTCGGTGTTGCAGGTACCGGTGGCCACCGTGGTCAGCTGCTCGTTCGCCAGCGCGGTCAGGTTGGCCGCGTTGGAGAAGTCGTAGGTGTTGTCGACGTGGCAGGTGGTGCAGGTGTTGAGCGTGCCCGGAACTCGATCTCGCCGTAGCCAGCACCAGCGGCGAGGCGTGCCAGGTGAACGGCACGGTGCGCTTGCGGCCGGCGTGGATGGCGTGGATGTGAAGCTTTGGAGCCCGCGGACCAGCCCGACGAGGTGCGGTTGGGGTTGTGGCAGAACGAGCAGGTCGGGCCGTCGTTGCGCTGACCGGCGTGGAAGTTGGGCTTGACACCCAGCGTGCCGTGGCAGGCCTTGCACTGGCGTTGTCGACGATGGCGCGGCGGGCCGGTGTAGCGGTGGCGACCTTCCACGTTCGGCGCCGGCACCGACAGGCCGCCCTGGCCCTGGCCCGTGCCAGCGGTCCACGGGAAGCCCATGACGTTGGTCTGCACCAGCGGCGGAGCGCTCGACAGCGAGTAGGTGTAGCCGAGGCCGCCGGTCAGCATCTTCGCGGTGGCCGGGATCTGCACGCCGGTCAGCTGGATGGTGTAGTAGCCGGTGGCGTCCCGGCGCGCTGAGCGTGCCCGCGCCCGTGCCCGTCGCGGTGCCGGCCCAGATGTTGCGGATGTAGCCGCTCGCCGAGGCGTTGAAGTCGCTCGGCGTGAGGTTGCCGTCCTGCGGCACCGCGAACGCGAAGTACACGCTGGGCGAACCGAGGAAGTTGGGCATCAGCTCGGTGGTGGTCGGCGGCGCGTAGGCCGGGAACACCACGTCGGTGCCATTGCGCTTCAGCTTGAACGTGATCGACGGGCGCAGCACGTTGGGCGTGACCGTCGTGTCGGTCCAGGTCTGGACGCTCTTGACGTCGTAGGTGATGACGTCCGCGCCGGCCGGGACGTAGCCGCCCGCGGCCACGTACGACGCGCGTTGGTGTTGTTGTTGGTGCCGCCCGGGAGCCAGGCGTTGGCGGGTCGGGCTTGGCGACCGGGACGTGGTACTTGGCGACCGGGAACGGGGCGGTCGGGCCGTGGCAGCTCGCGCAGGTGGAGTCGCTGGCCTGGGTGCCGCCGACGTGGTTGCACGGGACCGGCTTGCCGTCGGTGCCGTAGGTCACGTTGCCGCCGACGGCGCAGGTCACGGCCGCGCTACCCGTGAACGACACGTAGTCGTGGCAGCCCTGGCAAGCCAGGCGCGTCTGCACCGTCTGCGACTGCCCGCCCTGCGGCGCGCTGCCGTGGCAGGTGTTGCAGTCGCGGACGTCGCGCGGGTAGGTGGCGGCGATGCCGTGGAACAGGTTCGGCGTCGCCACCTGCGCGCCGTTGTGGATGCGGTGGACGAACGACGCCGAGTCGGCCAGCAGGTTGGTGGTGCGACCCGGGTTGTGGCAGACGTTGCACATGTTCGGGTCCACGCGACCGCCGCCGTGGAAGGCCGCCGACGTCGTGGTCTCGGTCTTGAACTTGGCGTGGCAGGCGGCGCAGGTCGCCTCGGAGACGATCTCGCGCACGGCCGGCGTGCCGGTGCCGCTCGGGATGGTAGTAGGGCTCGTTGGCCGCGTAGTAGGTGCTGGCGTTGGCCTGGTAGAAGAGGTCGGTCTGCCGCGTGACCTGGATCCACAGCACGTGGCTGTCACCCAGGTGGGCGGCGTCGTAGGCGATGGCGCGCGGACCGTTGGCGGTGTCCGCGGTCGGGAACACGTACCTGGTACTCGCCAGCGCCGTGGCCGACCTCGGTCAGCGTGCCGTGACCGGCGGCGGTGCCGCGCGGGTTGTACTGGGTGGGCAGGCCAGCCGGGGCGCTGGCGCTGGCGCTCTTGGTGTAGACCGTGAGCGGCGAGACGATGTTGTTGGCGTCCTTGGTGAAGTAGGCCAGCGCGAACCGCGGCGCGATCGACGTGTTGATCGAGTACACGCCGGCGCCGGTGCCGGTGCCGATGTCGAGCGGATAGCCGCGATCGTCCTTCATGGCGAAGCGGACGGTCACCGGCGACGTCGTGGTGACCGAGCGGACGGTCACGTTGATGCCCGTGCTCGGTGACAGCGCGCCGCTGGGGGCGATGTTGCAGACGTACGAGGTCGCGGCCGCGTTGACCTCGGTCGGCGCCAGGACGCCGTCGTCATTGGTGTCGATGCCGGTCTCGATCTTCACGCCGCCGAACGGGCAGTTCGCGCCGGCCGGCTCGTCGCTGGTGTCGACCAGCGAGCTGTGACCGTTGTTGCCGTTGTTGCCGTTGCCGCCCTCGCACACGTAGGAGGTCGAGGTGACCTCGGACGCGTCGAGCGTGCCGTTGTCGTTGGTGTCGACACCCGCCTCGATCTTGGTGCCGCCGTCGGCGCAGTTGGCGCCCGCGGGTTCGGCGGAGGTGTTCACCAGCGCCACGTGGCCGGGGGTCCCCCCGGGGCCCTGCGGGCCTTGGTCACCTTGAGCCCCCGGGTCACCCGTGCAGGCTGCGAGCCCGACGATGAGGGAGAGTCCGAGCCCGAGTCGATGCAATCGCATGGCAATAACCTCACGCAATGGTTGGCCCGGGCTGCCTGCAAGGTGCACACCACTCGTGTAGATACGCAGATCTGGGACCGATTGCGCCTCGCCTCGCTGGGCGATGCCTGCAATTTGTCAATGTGGGCGGCGATCCACTGCAAGCCCTGCGTGAAAAGTGATCGAAGAGGAGCGAACTCGGGAATTGAATTCGCTTCGCTCGGGTTTCGGGCCCCCGGAGCTGTCCGATCCCGGCCCATGGCGCGCGTGGGCGACGAGGCGAGCGCGCGCCACCGCGTCGCCATTGTTGCGGCCTGCCGGCGTCAAGATTGACGGTGTGCGGGCAGGGCGTGCGCGCCGCCCCGATCGTCGATGCCGTCGTCGTTCGCTCGCCGCTCAGCGGACCATCGCGTCGGTTGACCCTGTGGGGGTGAGCGATGGCGCGCGCGGCGCGTGGCGGCCCCTGTCGCGCAGTGACCCGGCGAAACACATCACCCCGGCGGTGGCGCCGTCGGTAACAGCACGCGTGGTTGCTGGTCTGGAGCAAGGGAAGTTTCGCGCGGCGGCACCTCGTATACGCGTACGAAGATCAAGTAGGGTTCGACAACCTCGGGAGGGCGACGATGGATCGGATCGGACGAGCCAGTGAAGGGGGGAGCAGCGACGGCGAGCGCGCGGGCGACGCGGTCGGCAAGCGCACGCTGACCCAGCACCTCCCCGTGCAGCGACGAGCGCCGGCCGGCGCGCCGGCGGATCCTCGCCCAGCGGCGGCGGTCGTCGCGCCGGTCGCCGCGATCGACGGGCCTGCCGAGCTCGACCCGTTCGCGCTGCACCTGCCGCCGGTGCAACTGCAAGGGAACGGCGCCAGCGCCGAGCAGGTCCACGCCGCCGCCGCGCGCGGTCTCGAGGCGACGAGCGGCGCGCTACCGTTCGCCGCGGAGATCCAGGCGTCGTTCGGTCCCGACCACGACGTCTCGATGATCCAGGCGCACCAGGGGGCGGCCGCGAGCGAGGCGTCGGCGGCGATGGGGGCCTCGGCGTACGCCACTGGCAACCACGTCGTGCTCGGCGGGGCGCCGGACCTTCACACCGCCGCGCACGAAGCGGCCCACGTGGTGCAGCAGGCGCATGGCGTCCACCTGCGCGGTGGCGTCGGCCAGTCGGGCGACGCCTACGAGCAACACGCCGACGCGGTCGCCGACCGCGTGGTGGCTGGCCAAGTCGGCCGCCGATCTGCTGGCCGGCTGGGGCGGCGGCGCGACGGGCAGCGCGGTCCAGCGCAACGACCGGACCACGACCTCCATCACCGGCGCGACCGACACCGGCAACCAGTACACGCAGGAGTTGATGGTCGACAAGACCTCGAAGAAGGTCCAGGTCCAGCTCGGCGTGCAATGGGTCAAGGCCGGCACCTGGGACAGCGAGGACGCCTACCAGAAGTTCATCCGCTGGGTGAAGACCTCGGTCTATGGCTACATGGACAACAAGTTCAAGATCGTGCACGCCCGACAAGGGCGGCGACGCGATCACGCTGTCGATCGACACGCTCTTGTGGAACGACGACAGCGGCTACAAGATCACCGTCCACGGCGGCAAGCCGGGCGGCGACAGCGCGATGACGCAGGCCGGCGGCAACCTCTACGAGTACGACTCGAGCGACGCGAAGGAAGAGGCCATCACGATGGCCCACGAGTTCGGGCACGCGATGCTGCACGCCAGCGACGAGTACGCCAACGCCGCCGTGCCCGGCCGGGTCCTGACCAACGACCACAGCATCATGGCCAACTACTACGCGCAGGGGAAAGGCGCCGCGACCTTCAAGGTCCGCCACTTCCAGCACCTGGTCGCCGAGGTCGCGAAGCAGTACCCCGGCTACAAGCTGAAGATCGAGGCGATGTGACCGTGGCCCGGTTCACCCGCCACGCGATCGTCGCGGGCGTCGCCGCGATCGGTGCCGCGGCCGGAGGCTGCGGCGAGAAGGGAAAGTCCGACACCATGGCTGCGAACGATGTCTCCTCTGCACCGGCCGCCGCGGCGCCAGCCGGCGCCACGGGCAAGCTCGCCGAGTTCATCGCCAAGGCCGCGGGTGGCGACGGCCCGGGGCCGCACGTTCACTTCCAGCGCGGCCACGAGATGTCCGGCATCACCGACTTCGACGTGAGCCCCGACGGGGCCTTCGCGCTGACGCGCAGCTCGCGCAAGGGTGGCCCGCCGCAGGAGTTCCGCGGTCAGCTCGACGCCAGCCAGCGCCAGGCGCTGTACGCCGCGCTGGCCAAGGCCGCGATCCTGTCGGTGCCGAGCTCGACGCGGCCGATCGGCGACGACGAGCAACCGATCGTCGTCTCGCTCGACGGCGCCGGCCAGACGTTCACGTTGCGAATCTGGGCCGCCGACGCGCGCGACAGCACGGCGTTCGGCGTGTTGGCCGCCGCGCTGTACCCGCTGCTGGAGAGGCTGAGCGCCGGCGGGATCACGCTGCGCCCGTGAGCGGGGGCGGCCGGCGGGTGGCTCGCGTGCGCGTCGCGGGCGGGTTTCGTGTCGTAGCGGGGGAGTGACGGGAAGGCTGATCTATATGATTTGGCTGGCGTTTCTGGCGCTGGAGGTGAGCGGAGAGGGGGGGCGGAGGGGCGTCAGAGAGGCTCGGCGATTTGATCGGCGGCGATTTCTGGAAGGCGTCTCTCAGCGGCGCGTCGGCTTGCGTGGAGGCGCGGGTCTCGGCTGCGGCGAGCGTACGGGCCTGGCCGGCGCTGGGCGGGGCTTGCCGCTGCTGGCGCCAGCGCCCGACGCCGTGGCGCGCGCCGGCTGCCGCTCCTGCAGCTCGGCCTCGATCCGCTCGATGCTCGGCAGGCTGGTCTCGAGCTGCGCTGGCAACGCGTGAACGAGCTGGTACTCGGCGACGCCCATGGGCTTGTTCCCGTCGCGCAGCGCGTACTCGGCGACGACCTTGTTCTTGCTCTTGCAGAGCAAGAGGCCGATCGTCGGCGCGTCCTCTGGCGCCTTCATCTGGACGTCGACTGCGGTGAGGTAGAAGCCGAGCTGTCCGAGGTGTTCGGGCTTGAAGTCGGTCGCCTTCAGCTCGATGACGACGTAGGCACGGAGCCGCAGGTGGTAGAAGAGCAGGTCGAGGTAGAAGTCCTCGCCGCCCACCTCGAGATGCACCTGGCGCCCGATGAACGCGAAGCCGGCGCCGAGCTCGAGCAGGAACCGGGTGATGTGCTGGACGAGCGCGCCCTCGAGTTCGAGTTCGCTGGCTTCGTCGCCGATGCCCAGGAAGTCAAAACGATAGGGGTCCTTGAGGCTCTCGCGGGCGAGGTCGGACTGCGGCTTGGGCAGGCGCTCGGCGAAGTTGGTGAGCGCCTTGCCCTGGCGCTCCACGGTGCGCGCCTCGAGGTGGTGCACCAGGACCGCGCGCGACCAGCCGCGGTCGATCGCCTGCGACGCGTAGGCGAGGCGTGCCTCGCGGTCCTTGAGCTTGGTCAGGAGCACCAGGTTGTGGCCCCAGGGCAATTGTCCAACAGGCTGTTGGACAAAGTCGGCCTCGGGCCAGGCCTCCGCGAAGGCGCGCATGTACATGAGGTTCGCGCGCGAGAACCCTTTCATGGTCGGGAACGCGGCTCGCAGGTCGGCTGCGATCTTGTCGACGATGCCGGCGCCCCAGCCGTGCCGCTGCTGCCGCTCCAGGATGTCGCGGCCCAGGCGCCAGTAGAGCGCGAGCAGCTCACGGTTGACCGCGAGCGCCGCGCGTTGCTGTGCGCCGTGGATCCGGGTCTTCACGTCCGTGAGCCACTCCGCATAGCCCGCAGGGGACGCCGCGAGGCGGCTCGCTCGCGTTGGTGTCGTCGGCGGAGACGCTCGCTTCACGCCCGTCTTGGCGGCGCGCTTGGTCATCGCGAGCCCTCGCGCGCAGGGGGGGGACGTGGGCAGGGCGGATCTCGAAGGGGGGCATGGGGTGTCCGGCGGGTTGGCGACTTCGGCGGCGATCGTCAGCTCACGTCAGCGTCCTGGACGCTCTTGAGCGTGCGTCCGTCCGCTGTCTTCCACTCGATCCGGCCGTTCGACGTGCGCTTGCTGCCGCGGCGCCTAGGGCGTGAACGTCGCCGTCAGCGTCGCCCGGCCACCCGCCACTGCGTGCGCCGTGATCGCATCCCGCACGACGGTCCGCGAGGACGCCATGCTCAGCCCGGGCAGCGGGTTCACGTCCACGGCCACCAGCGCGTACTCGTACCGGTGCATCGACCCGGGGCAGGGGCCCAGGTAGCCGCGGGTCTGGCCGTCGTAGCCGAGTGGCTGCTTCGCGCCGGCTGGGACGGGTGGCATGTAGACCTTCTGGATGCCCTCCGGCAGCGCGGTCGCGGTCCCCGGGATGTCCCAGATGATGGAGTGCAGGAACGGGTTGGCGGGGGTCGTGATGTCAGTGAAGACCAGGGCGTAGCCGGGCGCCGTCGGTCCGCCGGTCCACGTCAGCGGCGGCGACGTGTTCGCCCCGCGGCACGAGTGGACCGCCGGGATCACGCCCCCCTCGGTGATCGCCGTGCTCGTCAGCGTGAACGGCGCCGGCGGGGCGTCGATCAGCGGGCCGTCAACCATCAGCGGCGCGTCGATCGCCTCCGGGCTGTCCACGGTGGCGCTGTCCTCGCCGGGCGCGTCGATCGGGCCGGCGGCATCGTCGCCGCCGCAGGCGGCCAGCGTCAGGGCGAGGGACAGGAGCCGCGCGGTTCGCATCGCACTGGCGTCGCATCCCTTTCACCCCCGGGTCAAGCCGCGGGCGCTGACCCGCGGTTGCTGGCCTGACGCCCCGGCGTCACGGTCGGTCGATCGCGCTGATCTCGACGAGCGGCAGCGCTGGTCGCTCGACGTCGCCGGGCTGGTCGAACGGAATCGTCGCACGGGCCGTGACGACAACCGGCTCGCGCGGCGCGGCGCCGATCGCGGCGAGCGCGTCGTCCACCGGGTCGAGGTGCAGATCAGCCACGACCTCGCGCAGTGCGTCGGCGGTCGTCCGGATCGTCACGGTCGTCCCGTCGTGGAGCCGGAAGCTGTCGAGGAACCAGAGGTGCTGCGGGTGCAGTACGCCGAGGCGCTGGATGACCGTGCGCTTCTCGTAGGGCAGGTAGCGCGCGCTGGCGGGCTCCAGGCTGGCCGTCTCTTCATGCGGGTAGTCGCGCGCGTGCAGGTACGCCTGCGATCGGATGACCGCCGGGTCAGCCTTCAGCGCGGCGATCTGCGCTTCGCCCCGCTGCTTGTCCAGGTCGATCTGGCGGCATGTCTCCGGCGAGTTGGGGCATCGCTTGCGGTACGGCGCGAGCTCGCGTTCGCGCTCGCGCGCCTGCGCTGCGTAGCGGTCGGTCGCTGTCGGGCCGCGCAGCGCGCGCTTGAGCGCCACCACGCCCACCAAGAACCCGAGCGCGACAGCGACGAAGATGGCGATCGCGACCGCGTACCGCAACCACGCGGAGGCGCGTTGCCAATGCCCTTTCACACCGCGCGGCTCGATGCGCGCGGCGGGCAGGTTGGGCTCGGGCGGCGGTGCTTTGCGCATCGTCAGAACCAATCCTGCCGCCGGAGCGATCGCCGCGGCCGCGCCGGCTGCCGCGTAGACGTGCCGGTGAACCGTGCGTCACGGCTCATCCACGTCCCGGCCTCGAAGCCGATGTACGCGAGGCCGCTGGCCTCAGGACGGCGAGATCCGCGTCGCCCGGCGCGACGGCGGCGGCTTTGAGCTGCGGGGAGCGGTGGCTCCTCTGGCCTGGTCGAGCGCGTGCGCCGTCTGGTAGCCCGGGAGGCCGCCGACGTTCGAGATCCGAGACTGCATGCAGTGGATCGGGTGCATCACGCGGAAGGTCACCGACACGCCTGGCAACGGAACGTCGACCTCGACCGACCACTTGGCGACGTCGACGGAGCTGAGTCCGTACGGATCGCCGAGGAAGTCGATCCAACGATCGTGGCCGCTAGGATCGACGAACGACACGATGCCCGTGTTGGGCGTGTGCGCGAAGGGCTCAGGCACCTGATAGGTACCGCCGAGCCGCGCGGCAGCCGTCGCGACGGCCGCCTGGCTGCCGCAGAAGTCGATGTCCTTGCTGTTGATCGGGCCGGGTGGGTCGAAGCGGTCCACGTAGTGCTCGACCCAGAACGCCAGCGCCTGACCGCCGACCAAGACGATCGTGCTCGTCAGATCTCCAAGGCGCTGCAGCACAACGCCGGCCTCGGCCGGCGTCAGCGGCGGCAGCTCCCGTGGTGGCGTCACCGCGGGCGAGTGGCGAACCGGATCTTCGCGCCAGCGAACGCGAACGATGCGTTCTCCCGGCGAAGTTGCTCAGGGCTCTTCTCGCCGGCGGCGAGCGCACGCGCGTCTTCCGCGCGGGACTCGGCCTTCTCGCGCGCGCGTTCGGCAGGGGAGTAGAGCTGGGGCCGCACGGCGTGTAGAAGCGTATTACGGACCAGCGACTATGTGAAGCATGGTCTGTATGCGGCTGAAATCGTTTTGATCCGCGGTGGCCGGGGCATGAACTGCCGCTCGATCAACGGGCGGCGCAGCCTGGCAAGCGCGAGCCGGATCACATGCGCCTAATAGAGATCAGCCTTGGTCACCGGAACCTCGCCGATAGATTCTGCCCGAACCGCCCGGGCTGGCGAGCGACGACACCCCAGCCCGAAAACTCGAAACCCGCCCAGGTCATGGGCGGGTTTCGTTTCGTAG
>JADJGV010000028.1 GCA_016707895.1 Myxococcales bacterium
GCCAACTCCATCATCGGCGTGCTGCGGCAGATCACCGACGAGGCGGTCACCGACTTCGACATCCGCGACCCGATGCGCGGCGTCGACCTCTTCGACAACCGCGAGCACTCGACCTACACCGAGGAGGAGCCCAACTCGCTGTCCCCGGCCGACGTGCCCCGCTTCCTCGCCGCGCTGCGGGAGCGGCATCCGGAGCACTACGCCTTCTCGTTCCTCGGCTTCACCACCGGCCTGCGCCCGTCGTCGCTGCGCCCGCTGCGACGCGCCGGTGCGCACGCCGACATCAAGTGGAAGGAGGGCATCCTGCTCATCCGCCGCTCGCAGACGCTGGGCGACGACGTGATGGAGACGACCAAGACCGACCTGCACCAGCGCCTGACCCTGCCGCCCGAGCTCCTCGACGTCCTCCACTGGCACGTCGACGAGATGCTGACGCTCAGCAAGATGCGCTCGAGCGAGCTGCTCTTCCCCGCCATCACCGGCGGCTTCCGCTCGCGCTCCTGCCTCGACAAGCCGTTCGCCGACGTCGCCGCCGCCATCCAGCTGCCCCACCGCATCACGCCCCGCGGCATGCGCCGCACCTACCAGGACCTCGCCCGCGCCGCCGGCGTCCACGACGCCGTCACCCGCGCCATCTCCGGCCACGCCACCTCCGCCATGCAGCTCCACTACTCCACCGCCCGCGGCGACGAGGTCCGCAGCGCGCTCGCCCAGGTCGCGGGGATCGCGACGGGGGCGAAGGTGATCGACATGGCGTCCTGGCGCGGCGCTGCGGCTGGATGACCGTCAGGTTGGACCCATGCAGAGTAGATCGAGCGGTCCGTCCTCGAGCACGTTGCCATTTCCATTCTGCAATACGGTTTCAGTCTGAATCGAAGTTGCTGAGTTGACGTAGACAGTGCAAGTACGGCTGCCTCCGTTTGCGTTGTTGCACCAACATGCCGGAGTGCCAGCGAATGTCCCCGCCGCGAGCGTGACAACGCAATCAGAGATGCCCATGCGTAGTGTGCCTGCGATCCATGTACCGCTCTGAGCAAGCACGATGCATCCGCCGGCGCTCGTGTTGCTGAGGCGAGCTCGGACAATGCGGTCGTTGCCAGGGGCGACCACGGTGCCTGCGACTCTCGCATCGAGCGCGTCGAGTCGAGCCGCGACGGTGCCCGAGGTCGTCGTGACGTTGGTGGCGGCAAGCGGACCTGCGAGCGCACCCGCGGTTGCTGCAACGGCGGCCTGCGCCGCATAGGGCACCGCGGCGACGCGCGGGCGGGGCGTCGTGGACGGCGGCAAGCTCACGCCGCCGACGACCACCTCAACGTAGGCGTTCTGCGCGGCCGCTAGGGCGGTGACACAAGCCGCGCCCACGTTGATACGGAAGTGCCCGTCGACGAGCGGGGTGTTCGTCAGCGGGCCGCTGGTGCAGATTTGGTTGCCGGTGCCCGTGGCCGCGCTGTGGAAGCGGATCTCGATGTCGCGCGGGCCGGCCGCGGGCGCGCCGCCTTCACGCAGCTCGCCCGCGTAGAACAGTCGCTCGGCGGGCGGTGGAACGTCGGCGTCCACGCCGCGAAAGCGGACTCCGACGAGCCCCAGGGAGAGGCCGCCGATGAATCCGAGCGCAAGGATGAGGGTGGGCTTCATGGGACACCGTCCGTCACGTCAGGGCTGCTGGCACGCCGATCACGGCGCGTCGCAACAGAGAAGGGCGTGTGCACTTGAACATGAGTCGTAGCTGGGGGCGTGTTCTGCTCCTGCCCAGAAGGGGGCGACGAACGTCCCGGTGTCGCGAGTCCAGCCGTAGCAGTCATTGGCCAGGTACATCCCGCCAGGCACCGAAATCCCGCTGTTGTAGACGCCGACGGGGACGGCGATGCCGTTCTCCTCCGAACGCACGAGTTCGTCTGGCCGGCACAGGTGTGCGGTCGTGCTCGCGCACTGCGCTTGGCACTTGGCCTTCGCGCCGGCATACCCGCCGACGGCCGCGCCGGTGTACGTCATGGTGGTGGCGCCGCAGAACGCTGACGCGAGACTGGCCTCGATCGCGTTCAGACGCGCCTCGACCGTTGGTCCTGCCGAGGTCGTGACGGCAGTCGCAGGCAAGGGGCTCGTCAGCGTGACCGCGGTCGCGGCTTGGGCTGCGTACGGGACCGCGGCGACGCGCGGCCGCGGTATCGTCGACGGTGGCAGGCTGACCCCTCCGACGACGACCTCGACGTAGGCGTTCTGCGCGGCCGCCAGCATGGTGACGCACGTCGAGCCCACGTTGATCCGGAAGTGGCCGTCGACGAGCGGGGTGTTGGGCTGCAACCCGCTGGTGCAGATCTGGTTGCTGCTGCCGGTGGCGGTGCTGTGGAAGCGGATCTCGATGTCGCGCGGACCCGTGGCCGGTGAGTTGCCTTCTCGCAGCTCGCCCGAATAGAACAGCCGCTCGCTGGGTGGAGGAACGTCAGCCCCCACGCCGCGACAGTGAACGCCGACGAGACCCAGGGAAAGGCCGCCGATGAATCCTAGCGCGAGGATGAGTGTTGGCTTCATTTGACACCGTCTGCAAGATTCGGGCAGATTGGACGGGTCGACTGTGTGTGCTGCCGCGTCGACGGCGCGGCAGCCCCGTTCGCGCGCTCAATGGTCACAGCACAGCACGGGACGTTGTGATGAGCAGTCTGCGTCGCTGAACATTCCGTCGATTCCAACACGGTTTCCCACGTATGGTCCCGAGTTGACTTCGTTCGTGAAGTTGTTGCAGTCGTTCTCAAAGACGGTGCTGTTTCCCCGTGCGGCGCCGAAGTGCCCCGTGGCAATCCACGCGTCTCCCCCAGTGATCGCGGGCAACATCGCCGCGCCGTTGTTTCCAAGGAACCTCACGACGTCGGTGCTGGAGCAGATCGTCGCGGTGGTTGCCGAGCAACCTGCGACTGCACGACACAAGAGTGCCCCGGCGCGATAGCCGTCAGCGTTTGCGAGTCTCCCCGTAGTCGGCGCCGTGAATCCGCAGATATGCGGATTTGCCAGGCGTTCAAAGCGAGCTTCGATGTCCGTGAATCGCGCCTCGACTGTGGGGCCCGTCGCGGTCGTGACGGCAGTCGCAGGCAGGGGGCTCGTCAGCGTGGCTGCGGTCGCGGATTGCGCTGCGTACGGGACCGCGGCGAGGCGCGGCCTAGGTGTCGTCGATGGCGGCAGGCTCACCACGCCGACGACAACTTCGACGTAGGCATTCTGCGCGGCCGCGAGCGCGGTGACACAGGCCGAGCCGACGTTGATTCGGAAGTGGCCGTCGACCAGCGGGGTGTTGGCCTGCAAGCCGCTGGTGCAGATCTGGTTTCCGCTGCCAGTGGCCGTGCTGTGGAAGCGGATCTCGATGTCCCGCGGGCCGGTGGCAGGCCCCGCGCCTTCGCGCAGCTCGCCCGCGTAGAACATGCGCTCCGCTGGGGGCGGCACGTCGGCCGTCACGCTCCGCAACCGGAGCCCAACGGCGCAGACCGCGATGCCGCCTGCGAATCCGAGCGCGATCAGCCAACCTGGCTTCATGGTGTCAGACCTCCGGTGACGCAGAGGCCGCCGGTGGGGGCGCAGACGGTGGTTCCAGTTTCGAAGCCGGCGTTGACGAGGGTGAGTCCCGTGGCCGACGTGACGCCGCCGCCCACCGAGGACAAGGACCCAGTCAGCGTCAGCGTACCGCTGCCACCGTCAATGCCACCGTCGGTGGGCCGGGCATCCACCGCCGCGTCGATGGAGCTGTCGATGCCTCCGTCGGCCGGCGAGGCGTCGATCGGGCCCGCGTCGTCGCTGCTCGCCCCGGGTGGGCCGATCCCGAGGATGCTGTTGCACGCGCTCGCGAAGGCCACGAGGCCTAGCAGCGTCGCGCGTACCTTTGCGCCAGACCACGTCGCTAACACGCTCGCGACGCTACCACGGCCGACGGCTACGGCGTCAAACAGGATGCGGCGGGCCGGTCGTCGTTGCGCTGGGTTTCGGACTGGGCCTGTGGCAGCATCGGCAGGCGCGTTTTTGCGAGGTGCCCTGTGAATCCTGAAGCTCCCGTGCGGGTTGGCGACGTGATCGCCTCGAAGTATCGCGTCGATCGAGTGCTCGGCGAGGGCGCGATGGGTGTCGTGGTGGCGGCGACGCACGCCGACCTCGGGACGCAAGTGGCGGTGAAGTTCATGCTTCCGGCAGCCTTGACGGGGGCCGATAGCGTCGAGCGGTTCCTGCGCGAAGCGAGGGCGGCGAGTCGGCTGCGCAGTGAGCACGTCTGCCGGGTCCTCGACGTCGGTCGGCTCGAGCATGGCGCGCCGTACATCGTGATGGAGATGCTGGATGGCCGGGACGTCCAGGCAACCCTCGACAGCGCCGGCGTGCTCTCGGTGGGCGTCGCGGCCAGCTATGTCACGCAGGTCTGTGAGGCGATCGGCGAAGCCCACGCTGCGGGGATCGTGCACCGAGATCTCAAGCCGCAGAACCTCTTCGTCACCCGCAAGGTCAACGGCGCCGAGGCGGTCAAGGTGCTCGATTTCGGGATCTCGAAGGTCGCCGGCGGCGCCGACGCGGTCCGGACCCACCACGCCGCGATCATGGGCACGCCTGCGTACATGTCGCCCGAGCAGTGCCAGGCGTCGGCCCACGTCGACGGGCGAACCGACATCTGGGCCCTCGGCGTGATCCTGTATCAGCTCGCGACCGGGCGACTCCCGTTCGACGGTGCTGACTTCTTGCAGATCGCGATGGCGGTCACCAACACCCATCCGGTCCCGCCGACCGCATTGCGCCCCGACTTGCCCGCCGGGTTCGACGCGGTGGTGATGCGGTGTCTCGAGAAGGACCGCGACCGACGCTTCGCGTCCGCGCAGGAGCTCGCGGCCGCGCTGCAACCGTTCGTCGTCGTGGCGGCCGCGCCTGCGCCAGCGGCCTGGTCGCAGGCCACGCGGGTGGCCGCCGGTACCGGCGCCGGGGCGGGACCAGTCACCACGCTTGGCGGCGCGGCGGGGACCGCGTCGGGCGGCGCAGCGCCGCGGCGGCGGACCGGGCTGGCGATCGCCTTGGGCGGGGTCGTCGTCGTTGGCGGGCTGGTGTACGTGTTGACGCTGGGTGGAGGCAAGAACCGGCCGGCTGCGACCGTGGCGCCGGCTGGGCCGACGTCGGCGACACAGCCGGCCCCCCCCGCGGAAGCACCTGCCGCGGTGCCATCGCCGACTCCCGCTCCCTCGCCCGCAGAGATCTCACCCGCCGTCGCGCCGCCCGCCGCACCGGCCGTGCCCGCGGTCGCGACCGAGCCACCCGCAGCCGCTGGGTCGGCAGGCAGCAGGCCGTCGGTCGATCGTGCGGCGACGACCAAGCAGGCGACTTCCAAGCCTGGCGCGTCCAAGGCGACCGACCTCCACGTGGGCACGCTGACCGCGGACGTCGTGAAGGCTGATCGGATCAAGGCCAAGAAGATCGAAGCCGATGAGATCGAGGCCAAGCGGATCGAGGCCGAGCGCATCAAGGCTGGCACGATCGAGGTGAAGGATGAGGATGTCTTCAAGAAGTAGGTGGTGCGCCGTTGCGCTCATGCTCGCGGCGACCCCGCTGGCGTCAGCACAGCCGAAGCCGGACGCGGGCGCGTCGATCTCGCTCTACGACGAAGGCAGCCGGCTGTTCGAGGCGAAACAGTACGACTTGGCGTGCCCGAAGTTCGACGCGAGCTTGCAGCTGAACTCCGAGGACATCGACGTGCGCGGCATGCTCGCGCTCTGCTACGAGCGAGCCGGTAAGCTCGCCAGCGCGTGGGCGCAGTTCCGCGAGTTGCGCGTCCGTGCTCAACGGGCGAACCGTCCCGATCCGTTGCGCGTGGCGGACGAGCACATCGTGGCCCTGGGCCCACGGCTCGCGAAGGTCACGATTCATATCGCGCCGACCCCGGGCATCACAGTGTTCCGGGACGGCCTCGCGCTCCCACCCGATGCGCTCGGCAGCGGCCTCGCCGTCGATGCCGGCACGTTGACCTTCACCGCCAAGGCCAAGGGGTATCAGCCATGGTCGACCGAGATCGCGATCAAGGACGGCGATGCGAAGACGATCGAGGTGCCGGCGCTGGTCCCGGCACCAGCGACCGATGATATCGACGCGCCTGCGCCCACGACGGTGGTGTCGCGACCGCTGCTGACCACGCCGCGTTGGGTCGCGGTGGGCCTCGCCGGCGCGGGGCTCGTCGGCCTAGGCATCGGCACGTGGGCGGGTCTGGACGCGCGCGCCAGCCGCGACGACGCGCGCGCGCTCGGCTGCAACGATGACCTGTCGATGTGTCCGTCGGTGGCGCTCGGCACCGCCAACGCCGCCTACTCGCGGGGGAGGTTGTCCACCGGCTTCTTCATCGGCGGTGGCGCGCTGGTTGGCGCGGCGGCGGTTGTGTGGTTCGTCGCGCGACCGAAGGAGGGGCAGGCTGTCCAGGTGCAGCCATCGATCGACGAGACCACGGTGGGGCTCACGATCGTCGGCAACCTGTAGTTAGACCGCGGCGCCGCGAGCCACGGTGGCGCTCCGAAACGCCGAACACCACCAGGTGGCGCCTGGTGGTGTGGGAAGTGGTGTGGGACCACCTCGTCGATCAGCTAACTATAGAGCGGGAGAAGAGATTCGAACTCTCGACGTCAACCTTGGCAAGGTTGCACTCTACCACTGAGTTACTCCCGCAGCGTGGGCGACCTTTTAGCGCCGCCCGCGGCACCTGTCAAGCGTCTGCGCGCCGCAATCGACACCCACCCCGAGATCCCAGCCGCCGCGCCGTGATAGCTTCGGCAGCACGATGCACCGCCTCTCCTCGCGACTCGCTTCGCGCACGCTCGCCTTGATGCTGGCCGCCCTCGCCCTGGGCGCGGCGGCCTGTGGTCCGAACCCGGCGGGCAAGCCGCCGGTTTCCTCGCCGGTCTACGCCTTCCAGGCGCCGGACGCGGAGGACTTCGAGCCGGAGAGCGACGACGACGACGACACCGTCCCGCCC
Source organism: Myxococcales bacterium (assembly GCA_016707895.1). GTDB lineage: Bacteria > Myxococcota_A > Polyangia > Haliangiales > Haliangiaceae > UBA2376. The sequence continues at coordinate 6,971 of JADJGV010000028.1, forward strand.
GACGACGCCGATGGCGCCGACGCGGACGGCGGCGAGTAGCCGATGTGCGGCATCGTCGGGTACGTCGGGGCGCGGCAGGCGACGCCGCTCCTCATCGGTGGGCTGCGTAAGCTCGAGTACCGCGGGTATGACTCCGCGGGCGTCAGCGTCTGGTCCAACGGGGCCAGCCGCGTGGTGCGCTGCCGCGGCAAGCTGCAGAACCTCGAGGACAAGCTGCTGAAGGAGCCGGCGCCGGGCACGATCGGCATCGGCCACACCCGCTGGGCGACCCACGGCCGGCCTTCCGACGAGAACGCCCACCCGCACAAGGTCGGCGCGATCTCGGTCATCCACAACGGCATCATCGAGAACCACCTGGCGCTGCGCCAGGAGCTGGCCGCGGCCGGCGCCAAGTTCAGCTCGGAGACCGACACCGAGCTGTTCGCCCACCTGATCGACCGCGTCGTGCGCTCGGGCGTCAAGGACCTCACCACCGCGGTCCGCACCGCGCTGGCCAAGGTCCACGGCGCCTACGCGTTCGTGGTGATGGACGACGACGACCCGACCAAGCTGGTGGCGGCCAAGAACGCGTCGCCGATGGTCATCGGCCTGGGCGACGGCGAGAACTTCATCGCGTCCGACGTGACCGCGATCCTCGCCGAGACCCGCAAGATCCTCTTCATCGAAGAGGGCGAGCTGATCACGATCACCAAGGACTCGGTGGCGATCACCGACTTCGAGGGCCGGCCCAAGCAGCGCGAGCCGAAGATCATCACCTGGTCGGCGATGCAGGCCGAGAAGGGTGGCTTCAAGCACTTCATGCTCAAGGAGATCCACGAGCAGCCGCGGGCGGTGGCCGACACCCTCGTGGGCCGCGTGGACCTCGAGCGCGACGACGTCAACCTCGACGAGGTCAAGCTCGACGTCGCCAACATCAAGCGCATCATCTTCGTCGCGTGCGGCACGTCGTACCACGCGTCGCTGGTCGGCGAGTTCCTGATCGAGGGCCTGGCCCGCATCCCGGTCGAGGTCGAGCTGGCCTCGGAGTTCCGCTACCGCGACCCGATCGTCGGCCCCGGCGACCTGGTGGTGGCGGTGAGCCAGTCGGGCGAGACCGCCGACACGATGGCGGCGGTGCGCGAGGCCAAGGGCAAGGGCGCCAAGGTGCTGGCGATCTCCAACGTGGTCGAGTCGTCGATCCCGCGCCTGGCCGACTACGCGTTCTACACCCACGCCGGCCCCGAGATCGGCGTGGCGTCGACCAAGGCGTTCACCACCCAGCTGGTGTCGATGGTGCTGCTGGCCATCTACCTGGGCCGGCGCAACGGCAAGCTGCCGCAGGCGCGGGCCCGCGAGCTCCTGTCGGAGCTGCTGCAGCTGCCCAACAAGCTGAAGGACGTCGTCGACCACGGCGCGCAGCTGCAGGTGCTGGCCCGGCGCTACGGCCCGGCCACCGGCTTCCTGTTCCTGGGCCGCGGCGCGCAGTACCCGATCGCGCTCGAGGGCGCGCTCAAGCTCAAGGAGATCTCGTACATCCACGCCGAGGGCTACGCCGCCGGCGAGATGAAGCACGGCCCGATCGCGCTGATCGACGAGCACCTGCCGGTGGTGGTGCTGGCGCCGCGCGGCCCCAACTACGAGAAGGTGGTCTCGAACCTGTCGGAGGTGAAGGCGCGCCAGGGCAAGATCCTGGCGATCGCCACCCGCGGCGACACCGACATCGGCGGCGTGGCCGACGAGGTGGTGCTGATCCCCGACGTCGCCATCGAGCTGCAGCCGATCGTCTCGGTGATCCCGCTGCAGATGCTCAGCTACTACGTGGCCGACTTCAAGGGCACCGACATCGACCAGCCGCGCAACCTGGCCAAGAGCGTCACGGTCGAGTAGCGGTGGCGGAGCGCAAGCAGCGCGGCACCCGGCAGGGGCGCGGCGAGACGGTGCCGCCGCGCAAGCGCGCGACGGCGGCGCCGCCGTCGACCCGGCTGACCCACGTCGACGCCACCGGCGCGGCGCACATGGTCGAGGTCGGCGCCAAGGCCGAGACCGCCCGCGAGGCGGTGGCGTCGGGCGAGGTGCAGATGACCGCGGAGGCGGCCCGGCTGCTGGCGGCGGGCGAGCTGGCCAAGGGCGACGCGCTGGCGGTGGCGCGGATCGCGGCGATCAGCGCGACCAAGCAGGCCCACCTGCTGATCCCGCTGTGCCACCCGGTGCGGGTCACCGGCGTCGACGTCGACCTCGCGGTCGAGGCGACCCGGGTGAAGATCACGGTGGCGGTGCGCGCGTTCGATCGCACCGGCGTCGAGATGGAGGCGATGACCGCGGTCGCCGCGGCGGCGCTGGCGATCTACGACATGGCCAAGGCGGTCGATCGCGGCATGGTGATCGGGCCGATCATGCTCGAGGCCAAGCGCGGCGGCCGCTCGGGCGAGTGGACGCGGTAGCTCAGGCCTTGGCCGGCTTGGCGCGCTTGCCAGGCTTGGCGGCCGGCTCGCCCCACGTGCGGATCTCGGCCTGGACGCGGTCGATGCCGTCGACGACGCCGTAGGCGCCGAGCACCAGCGTCGCCCACTTCTCGCCGCCGCCGTCGAGGCTGCGGATGGTGAAGTAGATCACCGCCAGCGAGAACGCGACCTCGGTGGACGCGAAGAACAGCGGGCGCGTGTACTTGAGCAGCAGCAGGATCAGCGCGCCGATCAGCACGCCGCCGGTGCCGAGGCCGGCGGCCAGCTTGCTCGGGTGCGGCGGCTGCGCGTCGGGGCCGGTCGGCGCCGGGCGCGCCTCGAACAGCACGATGGCCACCACTAGCGCGATCGTGAACAGGCCGAACAGCTTGAGCCACGACTCGTCCTCGCCGTTGATCAGGCCGCCGATGAACGCGATCGTGAGGCCGACGAGCGGGATCAGCGTGCGCGGCTTGGTCAGCGCGTCCCACAGCGCGTGGCCAACGTCGGTCCCGCCCGACGACGACTGGGGCGCGGCGGCCTGGGCCAGCGCCTCGGACGCCGATCCCAGCAAGACGGCGACGGCGACCAGCATGAACACGACGAGCGGCGACAGACGATCAGCTGACGACACGGGGCCTCCTGGGCGGCCCAGCCCCCGGGCCGCCGCCCGCCGATCCTACGTCGGTCAGCGCGCCGCGCGCATCACCCCGGCGTCAGGATGGCGGGACGATCTCGGCGACCGGGACGGCGATGGCGCTACGGCGTCGGCGCGTAGCGAACGCCGGTGTCGCGGACGCCCTTGCCGAGGGCGCGCTTGACGGCGCTCTGGGCGCCGAACGCGGTGGCGAGGACGGCGTGCTTGATCCGATCGCGGGTGGGCGATGCGCCGATGGGCTGCGGGCGCAGGCCGAGCCGGCGGAGGCGGGCGTTGCCGCGGTAGAGGAGCTCGTTGGCCCGCGTCGAGTCGGTGTAGTAGGTGAAGCTGATGGTGATCGACGGCTCGGGGCCGTTCTCGACCATGTGGCCGGTGGTCGACGGCATGTAGCCGCCCATGCCGGGCACCAGGTCGAACACCCGGGCGCGCGCGCGGAAGCCGTCGTCCCAGGTCACCAGCTCGCGCGAGTGGGCGTCGTGGAACTTCTCGAGGGCGCGCTCGCTGACCACCGCGCGATCGTCGTGGGGCCAGACGTACAGGCGCTTGGGGCCGCGGATCTGCAGGATGAAGTTGTGCTCGTGGTCGATGTGGAACGGCGTGACGGCGTTGGGCGAGGTGACGAAGATCCAGCCGGCGCGGTAGCACATGCCGGGATCGACCTGGTCGATCGCGGGGCGCAGCTCGTCGAGGATCTCGTCGATGAACGCGCGGTAGGTGGGGTCGGCCTGGACGTTGAGCAGCGACATCCACGCGTTGGCGTTGGCCAGGTCGGACAGCGTCTCGGCGGCGGTCTTGCCGGTGGGGTGCAGGGTCGGTGCGTCGGCGAAGCTGGTGGCGGCGGTGGCGGCGGCCGAGTGCGTGCGCACCAGCTTGCGCGCGGGGCGGGCGGCGCGTTGCGCCTCCTGCCCGGCTCGAGCTCGGCCGCGCCGTCTGGGACCGGGTCTAGGCAGCGCCGAGCACGCCTACGGGCCTGCGACGCGAGGCCGGTGCCGCCGGAGGGCCGAACGCGGGGGGGACGGGGTGCGCGGACTGCACCAGCCGGGCGCGCGCGGCCTACAGTGCGCGGCGATGGGCATCATCGACGTGACCAAGCGGCTCGGGCGCAACGCGTGGCGGGTCCCCGGGCTGGGGCAGCTCCTCGAGGCCGACTACGCCCGCGCCTTCGCGCGGCGGCCGGCCAACCAGTTCCGCGGCGTCTACCGCACGTTCGCCGAGGCCGAGGCGGCGATCCCGTCGGGGCACCCGGTCGGCTACGACCACGACGCGATGACGACGATGTACCGCAACCGGATGGAGAAGGCGTGCCAGAGCGACTACGCCGTCCTGTACTGGCTGCGCGAGGTGCTGCGCGCCAAGCCGGCGTCGATGGTGTTCGACGTCGGCGGCCACGTCGGCGTCAGCTACTACGGCTGGAAGAAGTACCTGGGCTTCGACCCCGGGCTGCGCTGGCTGGTGCAGGAGGTGCCGGCGGTGGCCGAGGCCGGCGCCGAGCTGGCGCGCGAGCGCGGCGAGCGGGCGCTGGCGTTCACCAGCGACCTCGGGGCCGGCCGCGGCTGCGACGTGCTGCTGGCGGCCGGGTCGCTGCAGTACGTCGACCTCGGCGTGCCGCAGCTGCTCGACGCGGTGGGCGCGCGGCCGGCGCACCTGATCTTGAACAAGATGCCGGTCTACGACGGCGAGGCGTTCGTGACGGTGCAGTCGACCGGCCGCGCGTTCCACGCCTACCGCATCTACAACGGCACCGAGCTGGTCACGTCGGTCACCGCGCTCGGCTACGAGCTGGTCGACGATTGGCAGAACCGCGAGCAGCACTGCGAGATCCCGTTCACCCGCGGCAAGGACATCGACGCGTACACCGGCTACTACTTCCGCCGGAAGTGAGCCGGCGGCGCGCGTCGCGTCAGCGGACGCCGCCCATGCCGAGGTCGTAGATCTCGCCGGCGGCCCCGGCCGCGACCTTGTGGGCGTGGCTGGTCAGCCACCCGGCCAGCTCGCCGTCGATCGGGTGCTGCGCGACGTGCACGTAGTAGCGGGCGCCGCGGCGCGCGTAGTCGGCGATGGCGGCGCTGCCGGCCAGATCGTTGGGCACCACCCAGCCGGTGGTGCGCGACAGCCAGAACACCCGCGGGTCCTGGAAGTTGTTGACCGTGTGCCACTGCCGGTTGTAGCCCTCGGCGCGGGCGCGGACCACGACCCGCGTGCCGGGCGCGGCCAGGTCGGCGAGCTGCTCGCCGAGGACGGTCTCGGGCTGGCGCGGGTGGTGGGTGGCGAACCGCAGGCCGCGCGCGCCGAGCAGCAGCGCGGCGACGGCGACCGCGCCGACGACGACCGGCGGGCGCGGCAGCGCGTGGACCGCGGCGGCGACCAGCCACGCGCCGAGCACGACGTGGGGCAGGAGGTAGTGGGTGCCGAAGGTCGACGCGGTGTAGCGGAACGCGACCAGCGACAGGAGCGCCGCCGCCAGCGCCAGCGCGATCATCTCGGGCGCGACCCGGCGGCGCCACAGCAGCAGCGCGGCCGCCGGCACCGCGAGGAAGCCGACGCCCCACACCAGGCCGAACCGGGCCAGCTCGCGCCACGGCTCGACCGCGGCCAGCGCCGAGGCGGCCGGGAGCTTGCTGTCGCCGCCCGACAGCACGCCGAAGGTGTTGCCGTAGGTGGTGTAGAGCGTGCGGGCGTAGAGCAGGTACGCGCCGACGATCGCCAGCGCCGCGAGCCAGCCCAGCCACAGCCGCGGCCGGCGCAGCGCGGCGCGGTGCGCGAGCGCGACCACGGCGAACTGCGCGACGCCGACCTCGAGCGCGGTGGGCTTGACCAGGCCGGCGATCGCGGTGGCGGTGATCCAGGCGGCCAGCGCGCGGCGCGACGGCGCGGCGAGATCGGCGAGGAACGCGAGCCACGCGACGGTGAACGCCAGGAACGCCAGCGGATCGGGCTGGATCGTCGTCGACGCGACGATCGTGCCCTGCATCGACAGCGCGGCGAGCAGGCCGGCGTAGGCGGCGGCGTCGCCGAAGCGCCGGGCCAGCGCGGCGAACACCAGCGCGCACGCCAGCGCGACGCAGCCCAGCGACACCAGCTGCGCCGGGCGCACGACGTCGCCGGTGACGGCGGCCAGCGCGGCGACGATCGCCGGGTACAGCTGCAGCTCGGTCTCGACGTAGCCGGGGCCGTCGCCGCGCCAGGCGATGCGCGGGCGCAGCGGATCGGGCTCCTCGTCGACGAGGTTGCGGGCGATCTGCGCGGTGTCGGCCTGGCGCCAGCCCTGCCAGTCGTCGGTGATCGCGTCGGTGCGGCGGACGGCGAGCATCAGCACCGCCCACGCCGCCAGGGTCGCGTAGGCGGCGACCTGCCACGGGCGCGCGATCATTTCAGCGACGACAGCCAGCGGCGCAGGCGCGAGGTCGGAGGCGTCGGCGTCGGGGTCGGCGTCGGGCGCGGCGGCGAGGTCGGCGGCGTCGGCGCGGCGTGGGCGTCGTACTCGTGGGCGAGCTGCTCGAGGTTCTGGAAGATGAACGCGCGCGGGCTGACCCGCTTGCCGGTGCGGGCCTCGAGCTTGGCCACCGCCTGCATGATCAAGAGCGAGTGGCCGCCGAGGTCGAGGAAGTTGTCGGCCAGCGCGATCCGCTCGACGCCGAGCAGCTCGCGCCAGACCTCTGCTACCAGACGCTCTGCTGGTGTGCGCGGCGCGGCGAACGGACCAGTCGATGGCGCGATGGCGGCAGCGTCGGCGGGCGCGGGCAGCGCGCGGCGATCGACCTTGCCGTTGGGGGTGAGCGGCAGCGCCGGCAGCGCGACGAAGACGGCGGGGATCATGTAGTCGGGGAGCGTGGCGCGCAGGTGCTCGCGCAGCTCGGCGCTGGCGGGCGCGGCGGCGCCGCCGTGGACGACGAGGTAGGCGATGAGGCGTTGCTCGCCGCCGGGGCCGGGGCCGGCGACGACGGCGGCCTGGGCGACGCGGGGGTGGCGGGCGAGCGCGACCTCGATCTCGCCGAGCTCGATGCGGTAGCCGCGGATCTTGACCTGGAAGTCGGTGCGGCCGAGGTGCTGGAGCGTGCCGTCGGGGCGCCAGCGGGCGAGGTCGCCGGTGCGGTAGAGGCGGGCGCCGTCGAGCGCGGCGGCGGTGATGAACTTCTCGGCGGTGAGGTCGGGGCGGTGGTGGTAGCCGAGCGCGACGCCGGCGCCGCCGATGCAGAGCTCGCCGGGGACGCCGATCGGCACCGGCTGGCCGGCGTCGTCGAGGATCCACACGGAGGTGTTGGCGATCGGCGCGCCGATCGAGATGTCGCCCTGGCCGGGCTTGATGTGGGCGCAGGTCGACCAGACGGTGGTCTCGGTGGGGCCGTACATGTTCCAGAGCGCGCCGGTGCGCTCGAGCAGCGCCTCGGCGAGCTCGGCGGGGAGCGCCTCGCCGCCGCACAGCGCGGTGAAGCCGGGGCCGCCGCGCCAGCCGCTCTCGACGAGCATGCGCCAGGTGGCGGGCGTGGCCTGCATGATCGTCGCGCGGGCCTCGTCGAGCAGCGCCTTGAGGGCGTGGCCATCGGTGGCCTGGTCGCGGGTGGCCAGGACGATCTCCGCGCCGACCGCGAGCGGCAGCCACAGCTCGAGGACCGCGATGTCGAAGGAGAGCGTCGTGACGGCGCAGAGGCGATCGGCGGCGGTGAGGCCGGGCCGCTGGGTCATGCTGGCGAGGAAGTTGGTGACGGCGCGGTGCGGGACGCGGACGCCCTTGGGGGTGCCGGTCGAGCCCGACGTATAGATCAGGTAGGCGGCGTCCTCGGCGGCGGCGCGGGCGGTGGGCGCGGGGCCGGTCGGCAGGTCGCCGTGATCGAGCCGCAGCACGCGGGCCGGATCGCCGCCGAGCGCGGCGAGGTCGGCGTCGGCGAGGATCGCGCGGGCGCCGCTGTCGGCGAGCATGAACCCGAGGCGCTCGGGCGGGAACGCGGGATCGAGCGGCAGGTAGGTCGCGCCGGTGGCGGCGACGGCGAGCAAGGCCGCGATCATGTCGGGCCCGCGCTCGAGGTGGATCGCGACGACGTCGCCGGGGCCGACGCCGCGGGCGGCCAGCGCGGCGGCGAGCTGATCGCGCCGCGCGACCAGCGCGCCGTAGGTGGTCGTGGCACCGGCGTGGCGGACCGCGACCTTCGCCGGATCGCGGGCGAGGCCGGGGGCGACGTAGCTGGCCAGATCGGCGGCGGCGGGCAGCGGCTGGGCGGTGGCGTTCCAGGCGTCGAGCTGGGCGCGCTCGTCGGGGCTGATGGTGAGCAGCTCGCGCAGCGGGCGCTCGGGGTGCGCGGCGATCGCGGCGACCAGCGCCAGGAAGCGCTGGGCCAGGCGGCGCGCGGTGTCCTCCGACAGGATGTCGGTGTTGTAGTTGAGGCTGCCGATGAGGCCGTCGGTGGTGTCCGAGAGCCACAGCGCGAGGTCTTGCATGGCGGCGGGTGGAAAGACGCGGAGCGGCTCGATCGCGACTGGGCCCCAATGCGGCACGCGCGCGCGACGGTCCTGGTAGGCGAGGAAGGCCTGGTAGATCGGCGAGCGGCTCGGATCGCGGGTACGATCGACGACCCGGACGAGGTGCTCGAAGGGCACGTCCTGAGCGTCGAAGGCGTCGATGGTCGTCGCGCGAACGGACGCGACGAGGTCGCGGAATGACCGCGTGGCGTCGATCGCGAGACGGAGGGGGATCGCGTTGGCGAAGAAGCCGACGACGCGTGCGAGGTCGGGGTGGACGCGGCCATGGACGGGCGTGCCGAGGACGATTTCGGATTGTCGGGTGAGCTGCGCGAGGAAGGCGCTCCAGGCGGCCGCGAGCACCATGAAGGGGGTCGCGCCGCACTGACTGGCAACGCGGCGGAGGCCATCGGCGGTCGTGGCGTCGATGGTGAGCCACGCGGTGGCGCCGGCACCGGACATCGTGGCGGGCCGCGGGAAGTCGGTGGGGAGGTCGAGGGCCTCGGGCGCACCGGCGAGCTGGTGCTGCCAGAACGCGAGCTGGCGCTCGAGCTCGGGGCCGGTCATCCACGCGCGATGCCACTCGGCGAAGTCGGCGTAGGTGACGGGCACCGCGGGCAGGTGTGGGGGCTCACCGGCGACGAGGCTCGCGTAGACGGCGCCGAGCTCCTCGAGGAGGATGGCGAGCGAGGTGCCGTCGAAGATGGCGTGGTGGACGATCAGCAAGAAGACATGGTCGGTGCCAGCGGTGCGCCAGAGGTGGGCGCGGAGCAGCGGTGGCGCCCCGATATCGAAGGGGCGCGCGGCCTCGGCGTCGAGGCGCTCGGCGAGCGAGGTCGCGTCGAGATCGGGGGTCGCGGTCGTCAGATCTTCGAATTGGATCGGCACGCGGACGTGCGCGGCGATCGCCTGGAACGGCGCGCCGTCGTGGAGCGCGATCGAGGTGCGGAGCGCGGCGTGGCGCTCGACAAGCAGATCGAGGGCCCGTTGCAGCGCCGCGAGATCGACGGTGCCGCGCAGGCGAAACGCCGCGGGCATGTTGAAGAGCGGGCGGCCGCCCTGGAGCTGCTCAAGGTACCAGGCGCGCTGCTGCGCGAGCGACAGCGGGGGCGGAGTCGTGGCGGTGCGCTTGGGGAGTTCGAGCCGGTGCGCGTGCGCGGGACGGTGCGTCGCGATCCAGCGGGCGAGGCCCGCCGCGGTCGGATGGGTGAAGGCCGCGCGGAGCGGGAGGTCCCAACCGAGCGATGAGGAGAGCCGGAGCGCGACGCGGGCCACCAACAACGAGTGACCGCCCAGCGCGAAGAAGTCGTCGTCGACGCCGACTCGATCGACCTCGAGCACCTCGGCGAAAATATCGACGATCCGCTGTTCGAGCGCGTCGCACGGCGCGGCGTAGCTGGTCGGGGCGGGCGCCGCGGCGTCGGCCGGGGCGGGCAGCGCGCGGCGATCGACCTTGCCGTTGGGGGTGAGCGGCAGCGCCGGCAGCGCGACGAAGACGGCGGGGATCATGTAGTCGGGCAAGGTCTGCCGCAGGTGCTCGCGCAGCTCGGCGCTGGCGGGCGCGGCGGCGCCGCCGTGGACGACCAGGTACGCGAGCAGGCGCTGCTCGCCGCCGGGGCCGGGGCCGGCGACGACGGCGGCCTGGGCGACGCGAGGGTGGCGGGCGAGCGCGACCTCGATCTCGCCGAGCTCGATGCGGTAGCCGCGGATCTTGACCTGGAAGTCGGTGCGGCCGAGGTGCTGGAGCGTGCCGTCGGGGCGCCAGCGGGCGAGGTCGCCGGTGCGGTAGAGGCGGGCGCCGTCGAGCGCGCGGCGGCGGTGATGAACTTCTCGGCGGTGAGCTCGGGCCGGTGGTGGTAGCCGAGCGCGACGCCGGCGCCGCCGATGCAGAGCTCGCCGGGGACGCCGATCGGCACCGGCTGGCCGGCGTCGTCGAGGATCCACACGGAGGTGTTGGCGATCGGCGCGCCGATCGAGATGTCCCCCTGGCCGGGGCGGATGAGGGCGCAGGTCGACCACACCGTCGTCTCGGTGGGGCCGTACATGTTCCAGAGCGCGCCGGTGCGCTCGAGCAGCGCCTCGGCGAGCTCGGCGGGGAGCGCCTCGCCGCCGCACAGCGCGGTGAAGCCGGGGCCGCCGCGCCAGCCGCTCTCGACGAGCATGCGCCAGGTGGCGGGGGTGGCCTGCATGATCGTCGCGCGGGCCTCGTCGAGCAGCGCCTTGAGGGCGTGGCCGTCGGTGGCCTGGTCGCGGGTGGCCAGGACGATCTCCGCGCCGACGGCGAGCGGCAGCCACAGCTCGAGGACGGCGATGTCGAAGGACAGCGTGGTGACGGCGCACAGGCGATCGGCGGCGGTGAGGCCGGGCCGCTGGGTCATGCTGGCGAGGAAGTTGGTGACGGCGCGGTGCGGGACGCGGACGCCCTTGGGGGTGCCGGTCGAGCCTGACGTATAGATCAGGTAGGCGGCGTCCTCGGCGGTGGCGCGGGCGGTGGGCGCGGGGCCGGCGGGGAGCTCGCCGTGATCGAGCCGCAGCACGCGGGCGGGATCGCCGCCGAGCGCGGCGAGGTCGGCGTCGGCGAGGATCGCGCGGGCGCCGCTGTCGGCGAGCATGAACCCGAGGCGCTCGGGCGGGAACGCCGGGATCGAGCGGCAGGTAGGTCGCGCCGGTGGCGGCGACGGCGAGCAAGGCAGCGACCATGTCGGGCCCGCGCTCGAGGTGGATCGCGACGACGTCGCCGGGGCCGACGCCGCGGGCGGCCAGCGCGGCGGCGAGCTGATCGCGGCGGGCGACCAGCGCGCCGTAGGTGGTCGTGGCGCCGGCGTGGCGGACCGCGACCTTGGCCGGATCGCGGGCGAGGCCGGGGGCGACGTAGCTGGCCAGATCGGCGGCGGCGGGCAGCGGCTGGGCGGTGGCGTTCCAGGCGTCGAGCTGGGCGCGCTCGTCGGGGCTGATGGTGAGCAGCTCGCGCAGCGGGCGCTCGGGGTGCGCGGCGATCGCGGCGACCAGCGCCAGGAAGCGCTGGGCGAGGCGGCGCGCGGTGTCCTCGGACAGGATGTCGGTGTTGTAGTTGAGGCCGCCGACCACGCCGTCGACGCCGTCGAGGAACCACAGCGCGACGTCCTGCGCGGCGGCCGGCTGGAACACCGGCAGGTTCTTGTGATCGAGGTTGCCCCAGCGCGGCGGGCGCTGCCGCGCGTCCTGGTACGAGAAGAACGCCTGGTAGATCGGGAAGCGCGACTCGTCGCGGCGGACGTCGAGCACGCGCACCAGGTGCTCGAACGGCACGTCCTGGGCGCCGAACGCGGCGATCGTGTCGCTGCGGATCGCGCGCACCAGCTCGAGGAAGCTGCGGCCGGGATCGACGGCGATGCGCAGCGGCAGCGCGTTGACGAAGAAGCCGGCGACGGCCTCGAGGTCGGTGCTGTTGCGGCCGCGCACCGGCGTGCCGATGACCAGTTCGGGGGCGCGGGTCTGCTGGTGGAGCAGCGTGGCCCACGCGCCGAGCAGCGTCATGAACAAGGTCGCGCTCTCGCGCAGGCCGGCGGCGCGCAGCGCGTCGGTGACCGCCGGCGGCAGCCGCAGCCACTCGGTCGAGCCGGCGCCGCTCATGGTCGGCGGCCGCGGGAAGTCGGTGGGCAGGTCGAGCGACTCCGGGGCGCCGGCCAGCCGGTCCTTCCAGAACGCGAGCTGGCGCTCGAGCTCGGGGCCGGTCATCCAGCCGCGGTGCCAGGCCGCGAAGTCGGCGTAGGTGACCGGCGGCGCCGGGCGGGTCGGCGCCGCGCCGCGCTGGTACGCGCCGTACAGGTCGGCCATCTCCTCGTAGAACAGGTCGAACGACCAGCCGTCCCAGATCGCGTGGTGCGGCATGAAGAACAGCACGTGCTCGTCGTCGGCCAGCCGGAACAGCCGGGCGCGGAACAGCGGCGGGGTGGCGAGATCGAACGGCACCGCGACCAGCGCGGCCAGGCGCGCCTGCAGCGCGGCGTCGCGATCGGCGGCGGGGACGTCGGTGAGATCCTCGAACGGCAGGTCGAGCGCGACGTCGTCGAGGACGATCTGCGCCGGGCTGTCGCCGACCATGCGGATGACGGTGCGCAGCACGTCTTGCCGGCGCACCAGCTCGGTGAGCGCGCGCTCGAGCGCGGGCCGATCGAGCGCGCCGCGCAGCCGGTGGGCCGACGGCACGTTGAACACGGTGCGGCCGAGCTGCAGCTGCTCGAGGTACCAGACCCGCTGCTGCATCAGCGACAGCGGCGCCGGGCCGGTCTCGGTGCGGCGCGGGATGCGGACCGGGGCCGCGGCCTCGGTCGGCGCGGCGGCGGTCAGCGCGGCGGCCAGGCGCGCCACCGTCGAGTGCTCGAACACCAGGCGCATCGGCACCGCGCGGCCGAGCTGCTTGCTCAGGCGCGCGGCCATCTGCGCGACCAGGAGCGAGTGGCCGCCCAGCGCGAAGAAGTCGTCGTGGATCGACAGCCGGGCCACGGCCAGCGTCTCGGCGAAGCCGCGGGCGAGCTCCGCCTCGAGCGGCGTGCGCGGCGCGACCTCGGGGCCGGCCGCGGCGATCGCCGGGCCGCCGGGCGCGGGCAGCGCCTTGCGGTCGACCTTGCCCGAGCCGGTCAGCGGCAGCGCCGCCAGCGCGACGAAGCGGGACGGGATCATGTAGTCGGGCAGCGTGCGCGCCAGGTGCGCGCGCAGCTCCTCGTCGCCGGGCACCGCGTGGCCGGGGGTGGCGACCAGGTACGCGACGAGCCGCGGATCGCCGGGCTGATCCTCGCGCGCGACGACGGTGGCCTGGGCGATCGCCGGGTGGCGGGCCAGCGCGACCTCGATCTCGCCCAGCTCGATGCGGTAGCCGCGCAGCTTGACCTGGAAGTCGGTGCGGCCGAGGCACTCGAGCGCGCCGCCGCCGTCGGCGCCGACGCGCCAGCGGGCCAGGTCGCCGGTGCGGTACAGCCGGGCGCCGGGGCTGGCGCGGAAGCGATCGGGCACGAAGCGCTCGCGGGTCAGCTCGGGGCGATCGAGGTAGCCGAGGGTGACGCCGTCGCCGCCGATGTACAGCTCGCCGACCACGCCGACCGGCACCGGCTGCTGATCGGCGTCGAGCACGTGCAGCGTGGTGTTGGCGATCGCGTGGCCGATCAGGATCGGGCCGTCGTCGGTGACGCGGTGGACGGTCGACCACACCGTGGTCTCGGTGGGGCCGTACAGGTTCCACAGCGCGGCCACCCGCGCCCGCAGCGCCTGCGCGAGGTCGCGGTCGAGCGCCTCGCCGCCGCACAGCGCGCGGAAGCCCGGCCCGCCGCTCCAGCCGGCGGCCAGCAGCAGCCGCCAGGTCGCGGGCGTCGCCTGCATGATCGTGATCGCGTGCTCGGCCAGGAGCGCGCGCAGCGCCTCGCCGTCGATCGCCTGCTCGCGCGGCACCAGCACGATCGCCGCGCCGACCACCAGCGGCAGCAGCAGCTCGAGCACGGCGATGTCGAACGACAGCGTCGTGACCGCGGCCAGGCGGTCCGACGCCGTGAGCCCGGGCGCCTGCGCCATCGCGGTGAGGAAGTTGACGACCGCGCGGTGCGGCACGGCGACGCCCTTGGGCGTGCCGGTCGACCCTGACGTGTAGATGACGTAGGCCGCGCTCTCGGTGTCGCCGACCGCGACCGCGGGCGGGGCGGCGGCGGGGAGCTGGTCGACGACGATCGTCCGCACGGCGCCCAGCGCGACCCGGGCCGCGCCGGCCGCGCTCGCGGTGACGACCGCCAGGCCGGCGTCGGCGATCATGAACGCCAGCCGGTCGGCGGGGAAGCTCGGGTCGAGCGGCACGTAGGCCGCGCCGGCGCCGAGGATGCCGAGCAGCATCGGCACCATGTGGCTGTCGCGCTCGGCGACCAGCCCGACCCGCGCGCCGGGCGCGACGCCGGCGGCCACCAGCGCGGCGGTGATCGCGTCGGCCTCGGCGAGCAGCGCCGCGTAGGTGAGCGCGCGGTCGGTCGCGTGGATCGCGACCTGATCCGGCACGCGCCGCGCGGTGCTGGCGATCAGCGCCTCGACGCGGGTGCCGCGCGGGTAGGGCGCCTCGGTCTGGTTCCACGCGGCCAGCTGGCGCGCGTCGTCGGGCGGGACGATCGGCAGCTTGCCGATCGGCTGGTCGGGATCGGTGAGCGCGCCGCGCAAGAGCGCCTCGTACGCGGCCAGCCAGCGCCGCACCGTCGCGGCGTCGAACAGGTCGGCGTTGTACTGGCACTCGACGCGCAGCCCGGCGCCGGTGTCGACGGCGTTGACGAACAGCTCGAAGGTCTCGTGGACGCGCGGGTTCGATTGTAGATCGAGGGCCAGGCCGGGCAGCGCGTGGGCCTCGCCCGACAGCGCCTGGTCGATGTTGAAGATCACGCTGATCAGCGGCAGCCGCGACGGATCGCGGGCCAGCGGCAGCACCTGCAGCACCCGGCCGAAGGTGACGTCCTGGTGATCGTAGGCGTCGAGCATGCGGCCGCGGACGCGCTTGACCACGTCGCTGTAGCGGTCGTCGCGCGCGAGCTGGGCGCGGACCGGGAGCATGCTGACCGCGTGGCCGACCAGGCCGCCGAGGCCCTCGGCGTTCTGGCCGGCGGCGGGGATGCCGACCACCAGATCGTCGGCGCCCGACAGCCGGTGCAGCAGCACGTCGAAGCCGGCCAGCAGCGTCGCGAACGCGCTGGCGCCGAGCTTCGCGCCGAGCTTCTTGACGCCGGCGAGCAGGTCGGCCGGCAGCAGGTAATCCTCGCGGCCGGAGCGCGTGGTGCGCACCGGCGGGCGCGGTCGGTCGGTCGGCAGGTCGAGCGTGGGCACGCCGCCGGCGAACTGCTCGACCCACCACCGCTCGTTGGCCAGGAGCTCGGGCGCGCCGGCGCGGGCGGCCTGGGCGGCGGCGTAGTCGGCGAACGACGGCGCCGGCGGCAGCGGGGCCGAGCGCGCGCCGGTGGCGACGCCGTACAGCGCCGCCAGATCCTTGACGATGACCCAGTACGACCAGCCGTCGAGGACGATGTGGTGGCCGGTGAACACCAGCACGTGGTGGTCGGGCGTCAGCCGCACCAGCTCGGCGCGGATCAGCGGCCCGCGCGCCACGTCGAACGGCGTGCTGACCGCGCGGGCGGTGACCGCGGCGAGCTCGGCGTCGCGCGCGGCGGCGGGCCGATCGCTGAGATCGATCAGCGGCACGTCGAGGGCGGGCGCCTCGGCGGCGACGTGCAGCGTCGTGCCGTCGTCGCCAAACGTCGCGCGGAACGCGTCGTGGCGCCGCGGCAGCTCGCGCACCGCGTGGCGCAGCGCCCCGACGTCGAGCTCGCCGCGCAGGTGCAGCGACACCGACTCGTTGTAGGCGAGCGACGCCTCGACGCCGAGCTGATCGGCCAGCCACACCTCGCGCTGCGGCTCGGTCGACGGCACCACCCGGGCGTCGCCGGGCGCGGCGACCAGCGCCGCGGCGGCCCTGGCCGGCGGGAAGAAGCCCGACGCCTGCATCTCGGCGGCGGCCGCCTTGTACGCGGCGACGATCGCCGCGATGTCGGCGTCCGAGTGCGCGGTGGTCAGGAAGCACGGGAAGTTGTCGAGGATGTGGATGCCGCGGTCGCGCAGCATCGTGTAGATGAGGTCGCTGTAGGGCAGGTCCTCGGTGAAGTTGTTGCGCCACCACGACGCGTAGGTCTTGAGCACCAGCGGCGCGCCGGTGGCCTCCATGTGGGCGTTGATCTCGGCGACCATCGCCGCGGTGCGGGCGTTGAGCTGCTCCTGCAGCGCCGGGCCGGCGGCCTGCAGGTGCAGGAGCATCGCCTTGGTGGTGGCCAGCGCCAGCGGGTGGCGGACGAAGGTGCCGGCGAAGTAGGTGACGCCGACGGTGGGGATCGACGCGTCGCCGTACTCCCAGTGGCCGCCGTCGAGGGCGTCCATGAACGCGCGCTTGCCGGCGATGACGCCGATCGAGAAGCCGCCGCCGACGACCTTGCCGTACGACGCCAGGTCGGCCTGGATGCCGAACACGCCCTGGACGCCCCGCGGGTGGGCGCGGAAGCCGGTGACGACCTCGTCGAAGATCAGCAGCGAGCCGGTCTGCTCGGTCAGCGTGCGCAGCTCGCGCAGGAACTCGACCGGGCGGAAGTCGGGGCGGCGCGACTGCACCGGCTCGACCAGGATCGCGGCGAGCTCGTGGGCCCGCTGCTTCAAGATCTCGAGCGACTCGGGGGTGCCGTAGTCGAGCACCAGCACGTTCTGCGACGCCGCCGGCATGATGCCGGGCGCGGCCGGGATGCTCTTGAGCTTGCGGGTGCCGCGGACGATGACCTCGTCGAAGATGCCGTGGTACGCGCCGGTGAAGATCGCGATCAGCGAGCGGCCGGTGACGGTGCGGGCGATGCGCATGCAGCCCATCACCGCCTCGGAGCCGGTGTTGCAGAACGCGGCGCGGTCGGCGCCGGTGACGTCGCAGAACAGCTCGGCGCACTCGCCGGCCAGCACGTGCTGCGGGCCGATCTCGTAGCCCTTGTCGACCTGGTCGTGGATCGCCTCCCGCAGGAAGTCGGGCTGCCACCCCAGCAGGTTCATGCCGAAGCCGTTGAGCACGTCGACGTACTCGTTGCCGTCGAGGTCCCACAGCCGCGAGCCGCGCGAGCGCTCGATCACCAGCTGGTAGGTCAGCTCCTTGGTCAGCGGGCGGAAGCCGTTGACGACGCGCGGGTCGGCCATGCGCGCGCGGTGGGCCTGGGTGTAGGCCTTGGACTTGGCGGTGCGCGCGGTGTAGCGCGCGGTCAGCGCGTCGAGGCGCGCCCGCTGCAGCGGCGACAGCGCGTCGGCGGCGGTGTGGATGCGCGCGATCGCGCCGAACGCCTTCTTGACGTCGTAGCCGACCGGCCCGGCGGGCGGCTCGTCCTCGTTCTTGGCGGGGGCGATCGGCGTGATCGGCGCGGCGGGGGCGATCGGCGCGCTCGGGGCGACCGGGGCGATCGGCGCGGCGGCGACCGGCGCGGCGAGGCGCGGGGCGGGGGCGGCGACCGGCTGGCCGCCGAGCACGGCGAGCTGCTGCGCCATCAGCGCGAGCTGGGCGTCGATCACCTGGCGCAGGTAGCCGGCGCCGTCGCCCGCCGCGGCGGGTAGCGCGAACGTCGGCGCGGCCATCGGCGCCGCGACCGGCGCGGCCACCGGGGCCGGTGCGGTGGGCGGCGGCGCGGCGTCGGGCGGCAGCGACTGATCGAGCATCGCCGCGAGGCTCGCCATCGATGGGAAGCTCTCCATCACCTGGCGGAACGTGACCTTGACGCTGTGGGCGCGCTGCACCGCGAGCGCGAGCTGCGTGAGCGTCAGCGAGTCCAGGCCGAGCTCGAGCCACGGCGTCTGGGGATCGGCGTCGACGACGTCGGTGCCCGACACCTCCTCGACCAGCGAGCGGATCGAGGCGAGCAGGCGGTCGAGGCGAGCGGCGGAGGGGGCGGGTGCGGCCATGGCGATCGGTTCCGGTGCGGGGGAGGACAGCGACAGCGGGAGCGCGAGCGGCGGGGGCGGCGCCGCGGCGGGAGCGGGGGCGGCGATCGCGGCGGTGGCCGCGGGCGGATCGACCCAGTAGCGCTGGCGCTGGAACGGGTAGAGCGGCAGCGGCACGCGCTGGCGGCGCTCGTCGCCGCGGTAGCCGGCCCAGTCGATCGTCGCGCCCAGCGTCCACAGCTGGCCGAGGGCGGCGGTGATGGCGGGGCTCTCGCGCTCGGCGCTGTCGCCGAGGCTGGGGATCGCGACCGGCAGCGCGCGCTTGCCCGGCGTCGCCTGGCGCGCCAGCGCCGACAGGGTCGCGCGCGGCCCGATCTCGATCATCACGCGGCGCGGGTCGGCCAGCGCGAGCGCGGCGGCGGGCGCGAACCGCACCGGCCGGCGGAGGTGCTCGGCCCAGTACGTCGGCGACGTGGCCTGGGCGTCGGTCATCCAGGTCGCGGTCACCGTGGACACGATCGGGATGCGCGGCGGCGCCAGCGCGACGTCAGCCAGCCGCGCCGCCATGATCGGCACCACCGGATCCATCATCGGCGAGTGGAACGCGTGCGAGGTCTGGAGCCGCCGCACGACGATCTCCGCGGCGGCCAGCTCGGCCTCGAGCGCGGCGATCAGCTCGGTCGGGCCCGACGCGACGCACAGCCCCGGCGCGTTCTCGGCGGCGATCTCGAGGCCGGCCGGCAGGCGCGGCCGCAGCTCGTCGGCGGGCAGCCGCACCGACAGCATGCTGCCGGCCGGCAACGCCTGCATCTGGCGACCGCGCTCGACCACCAGCGCCAGCGCGTCGGGCAGCGCCATGACCTCGGCCAGCGCCGCGCACACGAACTCGCCGACCGAGTGGCCGACCAGCGCGGTCGGCACGACGCCCCAGCTCATCCACAGCCGCGCCAGCGCGTACTCGAGCGTGAAGATCGCCGGCTGGGTGACGCTGGTCGCCACCAGCGTCTGCGGATCGTCCGACCAGAACGTCGCGCGCGGATCGTGGCCGAGCAGCGGCGTGAGGATCTCGCAGCACGCGTCGTACGCGGCGCGGAACGCCGGCTCGGCCTGGTACAGGCCGCGGCCCATCTGCGCGTACTGCGAGCCCTGGCCCGGGCACAGGAAGCCCAGCGCCGGCAGCTCGGCGCCGACCTCGCGGCCGCCGCACGACGCGGCGTCGGGCGTGGTCAGCAGGCGCGCGGCGTCGGCGGCGCCGCCGGCCACGACGTAGCGGCGGTGGGCGAAGCCGCGCCGCCCGACCTGCAGCGTGTGGGCGACGTCGGCCAGCGGCGGGGCGTCGTCGCTGGTGAGGAACGCCGCGAGGTCGGCGCCGGCGGCGGCCAGCGCCGGCGCGGTCCGGGCCGACAGCAGCAGCAGCTCGACCGGGCGGGCCGGCGGCGTGGTCGGGCGCGGCGGCGGCGCCTCCTCGACGATCGCGTGGGCGTTGGTGCCGCCGAAGCCGAACGACGACACGCCGGCGCGGCGCGGCCCGGCGCTCGCCGGCCACGGCGTCAGCGCGTGCTGGACCCGGAACGGGCTCGCCGCGAAGTCGATCGTGGGGTTGGGCGCGACGAAGTTGATCGACGGCGGCAGCGTGCGGGTGTGCAGCGCCAGCGCGGTCTTGATCAGGCTCGACGCGCCGGCCGCGATGACCATGTGGCCGACGTTGCTCTTGAGCGAGCCGATCGCGCAGAAGCCGCGGTCGCCGGTGTGGCGGCGGAAGGCCCGGGTCAGGCCCTCGATCTCGATCGGATCGCCGAGCGGGGTCGCGGTGCCGTGGGCCTCGACGTAGCTGATCGAGCGCGCGTCGACCCCGGCCGCGTCGAGGGCGGCGCCGATCACCGCGGCCTGGCCCGCGGGGCTGGGCGCGGTGAAGCTGGCGCGCTCGCTGCCGTCGTTGTTGACCGCGGCGCCCAGCAGCACCGCGTAGACGGTGTCGCCGTCGGCCAGCGCGTCGGCCAGCCGCCGCAGCACCACCACCGCGACGCCGTCGGAGAACACCGTGCCGCCGGCGGTCGCGTCGAAGGTGCGGGTGTGGCCGTCGGGCGAGGCCATCGACCCTTCCTGGAACAGGTAGCCCGAGGCCGGGGGGCAGGTGATCGCGACGCCGCCGGCCAGCGCGAGGTCGCAGCTGCCGCTGCGCAGCGCGTCCATCGCCATCGCGGTGGCGACCAGCGAGGTCGAGCACGCGGTGTGGACGCTGACCGCCGGGCCGGTGAGGCCCAGCTTGTGCGCGACGCGGGTGGTGACGTAGTCCTTCTCGTTGCCCAGCATCACCTGCAGCTCGCTGAGCCGCCGGGTCTGATCCGGCCGCGGCCAGAGGTGGTGCTGGTAGTACGAGGCGTTGTACATGCCGCCGAAGATCGCGATCGGCCCCGGCGCGCGCTCGGGGACGTGGCCGCTGTGCTCGAGGGCGTGCCACGCCATCTCGAGGAAGTGGCGGTGCTGCGGATCGGTCAGCGAGGCCTCGAGCGGCGAGACGCCGAAGAAGCCGGCGTCGAACAGCGCGGCGTCGGCGAGCACGCCGCGGGCCGGCACGTAGGCCGGGTCGGCGGTGACCGCGGTCGGGATCGACGGGTCGAGCTCGTGCGGCGCGAACACCGTGATCGACTCGACGCCGGCGCACAGGTTGCGCCACAGCGCGGCGACGTCGGCCGCGCCGGGGAACCGGCCGGCCATGCCGATGATCGCGATCGGCTCGCGGGCGTCGCCGCTCGGCGCGCGGCGCGTCGGCGTGGCGGTCGCCTCGCCGGCCATCGCCCGGGCCAGCGCCGCTGGGGTCGGCGCGGCGAAGAAGGTCGCGGTCGAGATCGCGGGCAGCCCGGCCTCGCGCAGCCGGGTGATCAGCGTCAGCGCCAGCAGCGAGTTGCCGCCCAGCTCGAAGAAGCCGTCGAGCGCGCCGACGCGGTCGAGGCCGAGCAGATCGGCGAACACCTCGCAGATCGCCGCCTCGCGCGCGCCGCTGGGCGCGCGGTACGGCACCGCCAGCGTCGGCCGGCCGTGATCGGGCGCCGGCAGCGCGGCGCGATCGAGCTTGCCGTTGGCCGTGACCGGCAGCGCCGCCAGCGGCACGTAGATCGACGGCACCATGAAGTCGGGCAGCACCGCCGCCAGCGCCTTGCGCAGGGTCGGCGCCGCGACGTCGGCGCCGGCGTGGCCGACGACGTACGCCACCAGCCGCTTGCCGGTGGCGCCGTCGCTGCGCACGATCACCGCGCACGCGTCGACGCCGGGCACCGCGCCCAGCCGCGCCTCGATCTCGCCCAGCTCGATGCGGAAGCCGCGCAGCTTGATCTGCTGATCGGCGCGGCCGACGAAGTCGAGCGTGCCGTCGGGCCGCCAGCGCACCCGATCGCCGGTGCGGTACAGCCGGCCCTCGCCCAGCACGTGATCGGGCACGAACCGCTCGGCGTCGAGCTCGGGCCGCGCCAGGTAGCCGCGGGCCACGCCGCGCCCGCCGACGTACAGCTCGCCGACGACGCCGACCGGCACCGGCGCGCCGTCGGCGGCCAGCACGTAGCAGCGGGTGTCGGCGATCGGCGCGCCGATCGGCACGCTCTTGGCGTCGGCCGGCAGATCGCGCGGGATGTGGTGGGTGGTCGTGAACGTCGTGCACTCGGTCGGCCCGTAGCCGTTGTGCAGCTCGGTGTCGGGCAGCGCGGCCAGCGCCCGGCGCACGTGCGCCACCGACAGCGCCTCGCCGCCGGTGTAGAGCTGGCGCAGCCCGGCCAGGTGGCGGGGATCGTCGTCGACGATCGCGTTGAACAGCGCCGCGGTCAGCCACGCGGTGGTGACGCCGTGGCGGGCGATCGCGCGGGCCAGGCCGGGGCCGGTCGGCACCGCGTCGCGGTAGACCACGCAGGCGCCGCCGTGCAAGAGCGGCCCCCACAGCTCGAGGGTCGACGCGTCGAAGCCCAGCGGCGCCGCGTGCAGGAAGCGGGTGGCGGCGTCGAGCCGCACGTAGTCGACGTCGCCGACCAGCCGCAGGATCGCGCGGTGCTCGATCTGCACGCCCTTGGGCACGCCGGTCGAGCCCGACGTGTACATGACGTAGGCGCGGGTGCTGGCGGTGGCGCGCTCGGCGCGGGGGCCGCCGCCGCCGCCGGCGCGCTCGTCGAGGAACACCGTCCGCGGCGCCAGCGCGGCCAGCGCCGGGCCGCGGGCGCGCTCGGTGACCACGACCCGGACGTCGGCGTCGGCGATCGCGAAGCGCAGCCGGTCGGGCGGGTAGTCGGGATCGAGCGGCAGGTAGCAGCCGCCGGCCTTGAGGATCGCCAGCGCGGCGATCACCGCGTCGACCGAGCGCGGCGCGATCAGCGCGACCGGCTGATCGGGCTCGACCCCGGCGGCGATCAGCCGCTCGGCCAGCGCGTCGCTGGCGGCGTCGAGGGCGGCGTAGCTGAGCGTGCGCTCGTCGTCGCACAGCGCCGGCGCGTCGGGGGTGAGCGCGGCCTGGGCGCGGAACCGGCCGTGGACGGTGGCGTCGGGGTGGTAGCCGCGCGCGGTCGCGTTCCAGGTGGTCAGCACGCGCGCGCGCTCGTCGGCCGACAGCGGGCCGACCGCGGCCAGATCGGCGGCGGTGGTCAGCGACGCCGCGGTCGTGGCCAAGAGCTCGCCGAGCCGCGCGACGCTGGCGCCGTCGATGCGCGCGGTGACGTAGCGCGCCGCGACGCCGTCGGCGGTGCGCCACCACGCCAGCGCCAGCGGCGACGCGAGGAGCGCGTCGGCCGACACCGGGCCCGGCGCCCAGCCGCTGGCGGCCTCGCCGTCTCCAGACGCGGTGGCGGCGACCGCCGCGCGCCAGCCGGCGACCGCGCCGGTCGCGGGCACGGCGATCGTGCGCACGGTCGTCGGCACCGCCGCGTCGCCGTCGAGCCACGCCACCCGCGCCGCCGCGGCGCCGGCCAGCCGGGCCAAGGTGGCGGCCCACGCCGCGGTGGCGTCGGCGTCGGTGGCCAGCCCGCCGGCGGCGTCGCCGGCGAGGGGCACCGCGAGCGTCGCGGTCGCGTCGTCGCCGGGGCGGGGCGGCGCCACCGCCAGCGCGTCGTAGAGGTCGGCGATCGGCTGGCTCATGGGACGGTGCTCTCGATGCGGCCGACGATCGCGGTCACGATCTCCATCGGCACGGTGGCGGCGTTGAGCGCGGCGTCGGAGTTCCAGGCGGCGCCGGCGGCGACGTCGAGGCGGTGGGCGCCTGGCCACGGCGTCGGCGCTGCGGGGTTCGTGCTCAGCACGGTGAGCAGCTCGGCGCGCGGCGCGACCTGGGCCAGCTGCACCGCCGCCAGCTCGCGGGCCAGCTCGTCGGAGATCGGCGCGCCCAGCGCCTCGCGGGGCGTGCCGTCGGCGCGACACGGCGGCGGCCCGCCGGCCGCGCCGAGCTCCTCGCGCATGTACGCCGCGTGGACCCGGACCAGCTCGTCGAGGTACGCGCGGCCGTCGAGCACCGGGTCCCAGGCGATCAGGTGCCGGGCGGGGACGCCAGCGGCGGTGGCCAGCGCGGCGATCGTCGCGCCGAGGCGCAGCCCCACCAGCACCACCCGCGGGCTGCCGCTGGCCGCGCGCAGCGCCTCGGCGGCGACGCCGACGTCGGCGACCCAGCCGGCCAGCGTGGCGTCCTCGCCGGCGCCCCGCGAGTCGCCGGTGTGCCCGTAGTCGAAGCGCAGGCACGCGTAGCCGGCGCGCTCGAGCTGGGTCGCGAGCACGCGGTAGATGCGGTGCGCGCGCGAGGCCTCCTCGCCGAACGGGTTGCACAGCAACACGGCGGCGGTACGCGCACGCAGCCGCGTCGGCTGATGCAGCGTCCCCAGGAGTCCCCCCTCGACCCCGAAGTAGTGGACTTTCGCCGGCAACTTGCAGGAGATTACGCGCACCCTCCACATGCCGGCAACGCACAGCGCGCCCGACCTCGTGAGCGAGACGGTCCTTCCCATCAGCCACGACAATCACCTGGTGGCGGTGCTGTCGCGGCCGGCGCTCGCGCGCGATCGCCCCGCGGTCATCATCCTCAACGCCGGCGTGTTGCACAGGGTCGGACCGCATCGGCTGCACGTCGCGCTGGCACGGCGGCTCGCGGCACGCGGGCTGCCTGCGCTCCGCATCGATCTGGCCGGGGTCGGCGACAGCCCTGGGCGCGGAGATGGCGGATCGTTCCGCGCCAGCGCCGTGGCCGACACCCGCGCGGCGATGACGGCGATCACCGCCGCGACCGGGTGCGAGCGGTTCATCCTGTTCGGGCTGTGCTCGGGCGCCGACAACGGGCTCGCGACCGCGGCGGTCGATCCCCGGGTGGTGGGCGTGGTGGCCCTCGATCCGCCGACCTACGCCACCCGCCGCGCCACCGCGCGCAAGCTGGCGGGCCGGGTCCGCGGTGGCGCGCTCGGGCCGCTGGTGCGCGCCGCCGGTCGGCGCCTGGCCCGCCGCGTGGCGACGCCGGCGCCGGGCGACGCTCCCGAGCTCACGCAGGGCCGCGAGTTCCCGCCGCTGGCCGAGCACGCCGCGCAGCTCACCGCGCTGGTCGAGCGCGGCGTGGCGATCCTGGCCGTGTACTCGGGCGTCAACGGCGTCCGCTACAACCACGGCGAGCAGCTGTTCGAGTGGGTGCCGGCGCTGCGCGGCCAGGTCGAGGTCGCGTACTTCCCCGACAGCAACCACAGCTTCACGCTGCGCGCGGCGCAGGCCGAGCTGCTCGACCACGTCGCGTCGTGGGTCGAGCGCCGCTTCCGCTGACCGCCGCCGCGGCGGCCTTGCCGGCGCCGACGGCCCGCGGTACTACCCGGCCGTGTTGCGCGCCCAGCTCAAGACGATGGCCCAGGAGGTCCTGGTCCGCGCGACCCGCGGCCGCATCGTCTGGCACGGGCCGCGCACCGCGCGCCGCGTGGCGATCACCTTCGACGACGGGCCCGGCGATCTGACCGACGAGTACCTCGCGCTCCTGTCGGAGCTCGACGTGCCCGCGACGTTCTTCCTGATGGGCAACTACGTCGAGCAGCTGCCCGACGCGCTCGGCGCGTACCTGCGCGGCGGCCACCAGATCGCCGGCCACGGCTACTACCACGAGCGCTTCACCCACCTCGGCGTGCGGGCGCTGCGCGCCGAGCTGGACCGGATGGACGGCGCGATCGGCCCGCTGCCGTGGGGCAAGTGGGTGCGGCCGCCCCACGGCTCGATCGGCGCGCGCGACGCCGCGGTGATGCTCGGGCTCGGCTACACCGTCGCGATGTGGTCGTTCGACAGCCGCGACTACGACGGCGCCGACGCCGCCACGCTGATCGAGCGCTGCGCGCCGGCCAACCTGGCGCCGGGCGACGTGCTCTTGTTCCACGAGGCCTCGGCCCCGACGCTGGCGGCGCTGCCGGCGATCGTCGAGCGCCTGCGGGCCGACGGCTACGAGCTGGTCACGATGGCCGACCTGCTGGTCGCGTAGCGCGGGCTCAGCGGCCCGCGCCGACCGACAGCATCAGCCCGACCGTGCCCTGGCCGTCGCGGATCGCGCCGAACCGGACGCTGCCGGTGGCGACCAGGCCGAACGCCAGCGTCTCGACGCCGATCGCGCCCCACGGGCCCAGGTAGCTGCGATCGCCGTCGTTGAACAGCGCCTCGTTGGTGCGGATCAGCGCGGCGCCGCCGCCGACGAACAGCACCGTGCGCCGCCGCGGCCCCGGCATCATCCGGATCCGCGCGCCGGCGTCGAGCTCGACCATCGCCATCGAGTCGACGATGCGGGCGCTGCCGCTGCCGTAGTACGACCACAGGAGCGACCAGGTGAGCCCGAGGCCGATGGTCTGCGGCGCGCGCAGCGGCGCGTACGCGGCCTCGAAGCCGAGCACGCCGCCGGTGCCGATCGAGCTGTACAGCGAGCCGGTGCCGGTGCGCAGGCCGCCGACGAAGCTGACCCGGCCGGCCGGCAGCGGCTCGGCGGTCGCCGGCGCGGCCAGCGCCAGGGCCGCCACCACGCACGCGCACGCCACCAGCGGCCGCATGGCTAGAACTTCGAGGTCGTGGCCAGGAACGTCATCTTGTCGTTGGTCGCGCGCAGGCGCCGCGACAGCGTGCGGACGAAGTTCCACAAGAGCTCGTAGGCCAGGTCGCGGTCGACGAACAGCAAGTCCTCGAGGTCGCGGCGGTTGACGACGAACAGCCGGCACTTCTCGTGGCACACCGCGGTGGCGGAGCGCGGCGCGTCGTCGATCAGCGACATCTCGCCGAAGTACGCGCCGGGGCGCAGCACCGCGAGGGCCTCCTCGCCCATGCCGGGCACGAACCGGCTGATGCGGACCGCGCCCTCGAGGATCTGGTAGAACTTGTCGCCGGCCTCGCCCTCGGAGAACACCGTCGCGCCGGACTTGTACTGCTCCTCGACGCCGATGTCGACGACGCGGCGCAGGTGCACCGGCGGCAGCCCGGCGAAGATGTCGATCTGCGCCAGGATCTCGAGGGTGGACTTCCCGGCGAGATCGAGGGGCGCGGGCGCGGCGGCGTCGTCCGACATTGCGAGATGGCAGCGTCCCACGGCCGGCGCGGGCCCGCAAGTTCCGGCCCGGCCCGGGCGGCTGCGGCGGCGGCGGCCCGGGCGCCGCGCCGTGCTCCGAAAATGCCAACGGCCGCCCGAGGGCGGCCGTCGACGACGCTCCGTCGCGTTCGGGCAGTGATCAGCCGATCTTGCCGAGGAGGAGGAAGGCGACGATGAGCGCGTAGATGACCAGCGACTCGATGAGGGCGAGGCCGAGAATCATCGGGCCGCGGATCTTGTCGGCGGCGCCCGGGTTGCGGGCGATGCCGTCGAGGGCGGTGGCGGCGGCGCGGCCCTGGCCGAGCGCGCCACCGAGGGCGGCGATGCCGAGGCCGAGCGAGGCGCCCAGCGCGATGAGGCCCGAGTTGGCGGCGACCGCCATCTTGGTGCCCTCGTCAGCGAACGCGACGCTGGCGAAGCAGGTCACGATCAGGAAGGTGAGGAACGAGGCGAGCTTCTTGGTCGAACGGTGGCTCATGGTCTTTCTCCTTGTGTCCAAACGCGCGGAGCGCGGGATACCTAGCGTGATTCGTGGTCGAGGTGAAGAGGGTCGGTCGAGAAAAGCGGTGGTGCGATCACCTGCCGCGGGCGGGCCAAGGTCTCAATGCTCTTCGTGCTCCACCGCCATGCCCAGGTAGACCATCGTGAGCGTGCAGAACACGATGGCCTGGACCAGACACACCAGCAGGCCGAGCAGCATGAACGGGATCGGCACCAGGATCGGCACCAGCATGAAGAACGAGAAGACCACCTTGTGGTCGGCGACCATGTTGCCCATGAGGCGCAGGGTCAGCGAGATCGGGCGGGCGATGTGGCTGACGATCTCGATGGGCAGCATCAGCGGCGCCAGCGCCGGGGTCGGGCCGAGGAAGTGCTTGAAGTACGCCAGGCCGTGCTCCTTGATGCCGTAGACGTGGGTGAGCACGAAGACGGTGCCGGCGAGCGCGAGGTTGGTCTTGATGGTGTCGTTGGGCGAGATGAAGCCGGGGATGAGGCCGATCAGGTTGCCGAACAGGATGAACAGCCACAGCGTGCCGACCAGCGGGAAGAACCGCGGCGCGTTGTGCGCGCCCATCGCGCCCTCGACCATGCCGTAGACCGCTTCGGCCATGGTCTCGAAGATGTTGCGGATGTTCATCTTGCGCGACGGCACCAGGCCGCCGTCGGCGGTGGCGAGGCCGGCCTTGAACTGCAGCGCGCCGTAGATGACGAAGCCGAGCACCAGCATCGTCACCAGCACGTGGGTGAGCGTGAAGTGGCTCTCCTGGAACACCAGGAGCATCGGCTTCTTGCGGCCGAGCAGGTTGTCCGCCTTCTCCATCAGCGTCTGCCAGAAGGAGAAGCGGTTCAGGAAGTCGAACCAGGTTCCGTGTTCACCCATGAGCTAGCTCGAGGACGTGGGAGTGGAGGACTCGCCAGATGGCGCGTCGGGAGCCGCGGGGGCCGGGCGCAGCACGCTCAGCACACCCTCGACGACGATCGACACGATGAAGACCGAATAGCCGATGACGAAGAAGATCGCGTCGATCGGCAAGAACCGCAGGCACAGCACCACCGCCACCATCAGCCCGATCATCTTGGGCATGATCAGCGCGATGCGGGCCGAGCCGACGCCGTCGCCGCGCTTGGCGTCGTCGATCCAGCGCCCGATCAGGCGGTTCATGAAGAAGAAGTTGAGGCAGGTCAGCGCGACGCCGACCGCGGCGCCCAGCGCCTGATCGCGGTGGGTGGTCAGCGCGCAGACGACGACCAGCACGCCGCCGAACAGGTAGTTCAGCCGCTCGATGCGGGGCATGCTGGCCATGGTCATCACGGCTGCGATGCTCCGTTGACGTCCCGGGCTTCGGCCTCGGCCAGGGCGGCGTCGCGATCGGCCTGCCGCACGAAGCGGTAGATCGACTTGAGCCCGGCGGCGAAGCCCAGGCACAGGAACAGGATCATCATCCACGGCGCGGTGCCGATGCGGCCGTCGAGCCAGCGCCCGAAGAACATGCCGATGATGACCGACACCGCGAGCTCGATGCCGACCGAGCTGGCCGACAACGAGCGGTAGTAGTCCCGGGACCGGGCCGCGTACGGCGCCGCGCGACGCACGGCGGCCGGGGCGGCGTGCGCCATGGCGTCCGGGGTCGTGGTGCTATCCTGGCGAAGTCCCATGGGAATCTGCGTCGAGGCGGGCCGCGTGTAACACGGCGCGCCGATGGGGTCAATCGGCTTCGGCCGAAACGCCCGCCCGCTGCCGGGCGAGATCGCGCATATATACGGTGCGCCACGCCCAGATGCGCGCCATGGCCTCTGGGGCCTGTGGCAACTGGTCGCAGGGGCCAGCAGGCGCGTCAGCGGCGCTGCTTGGCCTCGCGCTCGAGCTGGTCGAGCAGGGGGCGGAGGTCGCTCTGATCGAGGATCGCTTCCAGCGTTGCGATCGTCGCGTGCAACCGAGGGCGATCGATGGTGGCGATACGCAACAGCCCGCGGATGTCCTCAAGATCCTTCGGCCGCGCGGCCAGGACCTTCGTGGCGATCAGGTCGTCAGGGGAGATCACGGGCACCTTCCGTCGGCCGATCATCCGAAGCTCGGCGCGCTCGGCGAAGAGCTCTTCGATGCCGGGACCGGCGAGCACGACGTCCATGCGCCATCCGCTGGACACGTGCAGCACCGGGATCACGCGCGCCGCTGCGAGGTCCTCTGGAGCTTCTGGCCGCAGCTGGAAGCCTGCGGCTGACAACGCCGCCAGGAGTTCGCTGGCGGAGCGCTCCCCGAGGTCGACTGTGACGTCGATATCGGCGGTCGTCCGTGGCACGCCATGGATCGCCACGGCGACGGCCCCGAACAAGTACCACCGGGCCTGGAGCGGTCGCACGACCTCGGCGAACGCGCCGAGTGCGCTAGCGGCGCCGTCGCCTCGCGCTGAGTTGGGCGCCCGGCCCGCGCTTGGCGGTGCCTTCCGCGCCCCGCGTACGGGCGAGCTGCGCCGCGAGCCGTTGGTGCGCTTCGAGGTCCGCTTCACGATCAGCCTCCGTCGGCCATGCTGGCTGCCACAGGCGGGCCCCGGCCCGCAGCGAATCCACCTGCCGCAGACGGTCTGCGATCGACATCATGCGCAACGCTTGGTCGCGCTCGCGCTCGAAGCGCCCCCAGTCGCGCGCGACGTACGCCCGCACCGAGGCGGCCAGCACCGGGTCGATCGCCATGTGGCCAGGATAGCAGAGCCCGCTCAGCCCGCGGCCAGGGTCTGGGCGGCGGCGGTGACGATGGCGTCGATGTCGTCGTCCGAGAACGCCAGCGAGACGAACATGGCCTCGAACTGCGAGGGCGGCAGCGACACGCCGCGGTCGCGCATGCCGCGGAAGAAGCTCGCGAACCGCGCCAGGTCGCAGGTCTTGGCCGAGGCGTAGTCGGTGACCGGGCCGGCGGTGAAGAACAGGGTCAGCATCGAGCCGACCCGCTCGACGCACGCCGGGACGCCGGCGGCGCGGCAGGCGCCGAGCAGCCCGATCTCCAGCCGCGCCGACAGCGACTCGAGGCGCTCGTAGGTGCCGGGCCGGCGCAAGAGCTCCAGCATCTTGAGCCCGGCGGCCATCGCGACCGGGTTGCCGCTCAGCGTGCCGGCCTGGTAGACCGGGCCCAGCGGGGCCAGGTGATCCATGATCGCCGCCTTGCCGCCGAACGCCGCGGCCGGCAGCCCGCCGCCGACGATCTTGCCGACGCAGGTGAGGTCCGGGGTGATGCCGTACAGCGCCTGGGCGCCGCCGTAGGCGACCCGGAAGCCGGTCATGACCTCGTCCATGATGAAGACGACGCCGTGCTTGGTGGTCAGGTCGCGGATCCCGGCCAGGTAGCCGGGCGCCGGCGGCACGCAGCCCATGTTGCCGGGGATGCCCTCGACGATGATCGCCGCCACCTCGGCGCCGCGCTCCTCGAGGATGCGCTCGATCGCCGGCAGGTCGTTGTGCGGGACGGTGAGCGTGTCGGCGGCGGCGCCCTCGGTGACGCCGGCCGAGCCGGGGATGCCGAGCGTGGCCGCGCCCGAGCCGGCGGCGACCAGCAGCGAGTCGGAGTGGCCGTGGTACGCGCCGTCGATCTTGATGATGACCTTGCGCCCGGTGACGCCGCGCGCCAGCCGCAGCGCGCTCATCGTGGCCTCGGTGCCCGACGACACCGCGCGCACCTTCTCCATCGACGGCACGGCCGCGCGCACCGCCTCGGCGAACTCGACCTCGAGCGCGGTGGGCGCGCCGAAGCTGGTGCCGTTGGCGAGGGTGCGGGCGATCGCCTCGAGGATCTCGGGGTGGGCGTGGCCGAGGATCATCGGGCCCCACGAGCCGACCAGGTCGAGGTACTCGTTGCCGTCGACGTCGTAGACCCGGCCGCCCTCGCCGCGCTCGATGAACAAGGGCTCGCCGCCGACCTGGCGGCAGGCGCGGACGGGCGAGTTGACCCCGCCGGGGATCACGGCCTGGGCGCGGGCGAAGATCTCGGCGGAGCGGGGCGTGGGGCGGAGCGTCATCGCGGTGGGCTTACCACAACGGCCGCGGCGGGCGCGCTATCGTCGGCCCACCGGTTGCACCCCTCGGCTGCGCATGACCTCCACCTCACGGCGACCGCGCACCACCGCCAAGCGCATCGTGCTCGCGTTCGCCGCGGTGCTGCTGCTGTTCGCGCTGGCGCTCGTGGTGATGCTGGTGTCGCTCGCCGAGATCGCCAGCGCCGAGCGCGAGGTCGCGCGGCTCGACCACGCCAAGCACGCCGGGCACCACGCTGCGGCGATGGCGCGCGAGCAGTACATCCACCAGGCCCACAGCCTGCTCGAGTGGAACGACTCCCACGTGGCGCACTACCAGGACGTGGCCGCCGAGGCCCGCGCCGCCACCGCGCACCTGCGCGCGATGGTGACCGGCCCGGGGCCGATCGCCCAGGCCGACGAGATCGAGGTGCTGATCGCCGAGAGCGATCGCCGGTTCCGCGACGAGGTGCTGCCGGCGATCCGCGCCGGCCAGCGCGATCGCGTGAGCGACCTGCACCAACGCACCGAGGAGCCGGTCGCCGAGGTGGTGGCCATCAACGGCGAGCTGAACCGGACGCTGGAGCGCGCCAGCGACGCGGCGGCCGCCGGCGCCGAGGGCATCCGCGCGCGGGCCCGGATCGTCGTCGTCGGGTGCTTCGCGCTGGCGATCGTGCTGGCGATCGCGGTCGGCGGCTACCTGTTGCGCTCGATCTCGCGGCCGGTCGCGGCGCTCACCCGCGGCGCCGAGCGCCTGGGCGCGGGTGACCTCGACGCGCGGATCGGCCTGGTCGGCGACGACGAGCTGGCCGGGCTGGGCCGGGCGTTCGATCGGATGGCGGCCGATCTGGCGGCGCGGCAGGCGGCGCTGGTCGAGGCCGGCCGCCTGGCGTCGATCGGGCAGGTGGCGTCGGGCGTCGCCCACGAGATCAACAACCCGCTCGGCGTCATGCTCGGCTACGTCCAGGTGATGCGCCGCACCGACGGCGATCGCGAGGA
>JADJGV010000029.1 GCA_016707895.1 Myxococcales bacterium
CAGGACGTGGCCGAGAACATGACCACCGAGGTCCCGTGGGACCTGGGCGACGCCTCCTCGGGACCGATGACGACCCGCTGGCCGGCGATCACCTGCGCGTCGAGGGCGTGCAGCCGACGTACCTGCGCACCGCGGCGCTGCGCCTGCGGCGGTGAGGCCGGCGTCGACCTGGTCGACTTCCTCGACGGGTTCTTCGTGACGATGGGCCCGCGCGCTGCGCGGAGGTCCGGCAGATCGTCGCGACAAGCCACGCGTTCCCGTACGACCTGGCGGGTCCGGCGGAGCTTGCCCGGGATCGAGGTGCGCGCGGTGACGGTCGCGGCGTGTGGTGGTCGCGCGCCCGCTCGCGGTGCGCCCACCCGACGCCCGCTAGCCGGCGCCACTTGCGCTGCGCCGATGACGCCGCGGTGCGCGCCGTGCTGGCCGCGCAGCAGGACGCGTGGAACCGCGGCGACCTCGCCGGGTACACGGCCGGCTACCAGCGCTCACCCGGCTGGTGTTCACGTCCGGCGGCAACATCCGCCACGGCGGGACGAGACCTTCGGCAAGTACCGCGCCCGGTACGGCAGCGATCCATCGACGATGGGCAAGCCCGGCTTCCGAGATCCCCGGCGTCCAGCCGCTGGGCGCCGACGGCGCGATCGTGCTCGGCCGCTGGGAGCCACCGAGACGCCCGTCGCCGGCCGCGGGGTGTTCTCGGTCGCGCTGGCCGGACCCCCGACGGCTGGAAGGTCGACCACACCTCCAGCGATCCGCCACCCTGACCCATAGCGCGGCGCGGCGATTCGAAGGCTTCGCGCCACCGCCGCCGCGCGGCCTGGACCACTCCCCAGGCGCGCTTGCGCCCCTGAACATGACGCCCGCGGCGGGCCAGCCCGCCGCGCCGGGCGCGCTTCTGCTCGCCAGCGCCAACGCCTCCGGCGACAGCGGCGCGCCGTGGCGGTCGCGCTCCAGGTCGACGTCGATCCAGCGCGGGGCGATCGCGCGGGCGTCCCCGCCTCCGCGGCCTGCTCCAGCGCGCGCTCCTTCGTCGAACGCGTACGGTCGAAGGGTCGCTCTTGCCGATCGCGAACAGCCCGCCGCCGTCGGGATCCCGCTTTGCAGGTTGGGACGCCCACCTCATGGCCGCCCTCTCGCCGGGAGGCCGCCGCGAGCGCCGCGTCGAGCACCGCGACGACGTCGCACGGCGTCGTGCCCGGCGCGATCCGTACTGCGCGGTGACCGCCGGGTGGGCCGGGCTGATCACCGTGCTCGCCCGGCGATCGCAGCGCGCGTCGTCGACCGCATCGAGCCGGTCGAACTCGCCGCGCAGCCACGCCAGGCGCCACGCCTCGATCGCCGCCCGGGCCTCGCTCGCGGTGCGCGCCGCGCCGTCGGCGTGGCGACCGAAGTCGACCGCGACGAGCAGCGCCAGCGCGTCATCGTCGTCGGGCGCGGCCGCCTCGGCCGCCGCCGCCACCCGCGCCTCGGGGTACAGCCGCCCGTCCTTGCCGGCGACGTAGGTCGCGCCGGTCGCCGCGTCACACTCCAGGATGTAGTCGCGCATCGCCGCCCCCCCTACCGGTTCGCCGCCCGCGCCGCCCGCGCGATCTGCGCCGCCGATCGACCGCCAGGGATCTTGCGCCGCCGGGTCTCCCGGCTCGGGTAGTCGCCCGTGGCGCGCCGCCTGCGCGAGCGCGCGCAGCTGGTCGGCGCCCAGCGTGTACCCGACCTCGCCCGCGCCCGCGCCGCCTGGCACTCGGGGCAGTCGTGGATCTGCTGCGCGAGGAGCGCCTGCGCCGCCGCGGCGCGACCGGCAGCCTCGTCGTCGATCCCGAAGTCCAGGTCGCGCCGCACTGCCTGCGCCGCGACGTCGCCGGCCTTGGCCGCGCGTCGATCATCGCCAGGTCGCGGCCGCTGATCCTCGCGTCCGCTCTTGCCGATGAACACCATCTCGCCCGTCCGCATGTCCGTTCCGCACTGATAGCTCGCCATCGTTCGCCTCCCGCCCGAGCGCGATTGCAGGCCGCGTGCCTCGCGCAACCCCGCGTCCCGCCTCGCGCGCTGTCGGTGTCGGCCGGACATCTGTCCGGGATCCGGCCACTCCCGGACAAACCCGGACAGCGCGCGGCCCACCGCCGGCCGCTGCACGCGCGGCCGGCAGTGATAGCGTCGCGCCGTGGGAACGGTCCGCCCCGACGCGCCGGTCGGCGACGCGCTGTTCGTGGCCGGCTACGATCCCGGCGCTGGCGGCGAGGACGATCCGCGCCTGGCGCACCTCACTCGCCTGGCGTCGGTGCTGCTGGCGTCGGCGACCGCATGGCGCCTGCGGCCGCTCGCCCCACGGCGGCGACCGCGACGCGCCGAGCCGCGGCAACGTGCGGCGCGAGACCGACGCGCTGTTCGGGCGCGCGGCGGCGCAGCGGCTGATCATCATCGCCGCGCCGCTGACCCGCACGGTCGAGGGGCTGGCGCTGGTGTGCGCGCCCGAGCTGGGCGGCTTCCGCGAGGACGCGTCGGTGCCGCTCGAGTGGATCGGCCTGCGGTTGCGCCGGGCCGAGGTCGTGCCCACCGCGCTGATCCTGATCACCACTGGCAGCGCGGCCGACGCGCGGGCCGCGCTCGACGCGCTGGGGCCGGGCACGCGGCCCGTGGTCGCGGTCGACGTCGACGCGCCGGCCGCCGCGCTGGCCCGCGTTGGTCGACGCGATCGAGCACGCGGCGATCGACCCCGGGACCGGCGCGGTGACGCCCCGCAGCCTGGCCGCGACGCTGGGCGCCCGCGCGACCGCCGCCGTCCATCCGGCGACCGACGCGCAGGCGCTGGTGAGGCTGCGCGGCGGCCACGGCGCGGACGCCGGCGCGGACGCCGAGCTGCCCGGCGGCTTCCGGCTCGGCGCCGAGCTGGTCGCGGCCGATTCGGCGTGGTGTATCGCGCGCGGCAGGCGCTGACCGGCCGCGAGGTCGCGCTCAAGCTGCTCGAGCCGCGCGCGCTGGCCGACGCGCAGGCGTTCGTCACCGACCGGCGCGCTGGCGGCGGCGCACGCGGTCGGCGTCTTCCACCGCGACGTCTCCCGACAACGTGCTGGTCGCGCACGGCCCGCCGGCGCGCGCCGTGCTGATCGACTTCGGCATGGCCCGCCTGCGCGGCGGCGGCGCGGCGCCGGGGCACCCGCGGCTACCTGACCCCCGAGGTCCTCGTCGGCGATCCAATCACGCCGCGCACCGATGTCTTCGCGGCGGCGCTGGTGCTGGTGCGCATGCTCGCCGGGCCCGCCGCGCTCATCGATCACCGCGCCGCGCTGGCGACGCTGCCCCGGGGGCCCAGCGCGCGGCCTGACCCGCGCGCTCGACCCCGACCCGGCGAAGCGGTTCGCCGACGCCGGCGCGCTGGCCGCGGCGCTGGGCGTCGACCGCGCGATCGCGGCGCCAGCGCGGCCGCCGTTCCGCATGGCCGCGCCGTTCGGCGAGGACGACCCGCGGCGATTTCCACGGCCGCGCCGCCGAGATCGAGCGACTGCTCGAGCAGGTGCTGTTCCGCGCCGCGGTGGCGTACGTCGCGCCCTCCGGGCACCGGCAAGACGTCGTTGCTCCGCGCCGGCCTGATCCCGCGGCTGCGCGCTCGACATCGAGGTCGTCTCACGTCGCGTGCCGCGCCGGCGTCGAGGTCGACGTCGCGGCGCTCCTGGGGTGCGCCCGGCCGCCCGTTGCCCGAGGTGCTCGCCGAGCGCGTCGCCGCCACGCCGCGGCGGCTGGTGCCTGCCGATCGATCAGATCGAGGCCGCGCTGACCGACGCGCACGACGCCAGCCGCGGGGCCGCGGTGCTCGAACGCCTCGACCTGCCGCGCTGGCCGCGCGACGCGCCGGTGGCGGTGCTGTGGAGCGTCCGAGGAGTACCTGGCGCGGCTGCTCGATCGCGCGCAGCGACTGGCGCCCGGGTTGCCGCTGGTGCGGCTCGGGCCGCTGACGCCCGCCATCGCCCGCGCGGTGTTCGAGCAGACCCTCGCCGCGCGCCAGGTCGCGATCGCGCCGGCGCTGCTCGAGGTGCTGATCGCGGACCTGACCGCCGCGGCGGCCGGGCTCGCGGCGGAGCTGGGCTGGGGCGACGCGCCGGCGGTGTACCCGCCGCACCTGCAGCTCGCCGGCAGCGTGCTCTACGACGCGCGGCGACGGCCCGCTCGACCGCGCGCTGTACGATCGCCTCGGCGGGCTGGCGACGATCCTCCGCGAGCACCTGCGCCACGTGCTCGAGGACGAGCTGAGCCCGAACCGCACCGCGATGCGCGCGCGCGCCTCGGCGCGTTGGTCTCGACCGGCCACCTGCGGGTGGCGCGCGCCGAGCGCGAGCTGGTGGCGCGGGTGGCGCGCCCCGACGACGCCGTCGTCGCGACCGACGTGATCGCGACGCTGCACGATCTGCGCGAGCGCGGGGTGGTGGTCGCGACCGCGGGCGCGGACGGCGAGCCGGTGTGGGACCTGGCCCACGACAGCCTGGTCGCGCAGGTCGAGCGGTGGATGGTCGAGACCGACTCAGCCCGCACCTACGCGCTCGAGCGCATCCGCGATCACCTGCGCCACCCAGGCGCGGATGGCCTCGAGCTGCTCACCGCCGCCGAGCTGCGCCAGATCGTGCCGCACGTCGCCGCCGCCGATCTCGCCGCGCTCGATCAGGAGTGGGCGTCGCGCCCCAGCGTGCCAACCCGCGCGGCCACCTGGCTGGTCGCCACGTCGCGGCGGGCGGTCCGGCGACGCCGGGTCGCGCTGGTGGCGACCACGCTCGTCGCGCTCGGCGTGGTCGGCTTCCTGGCCGTGCGCTGGCAAGCCGAGCGGGACCTGCGCCGTCGCCGTGACCGCGATCTCGGCCGGAGCCTGCTGGTGATCCGCGCGTTCGACTGGGATCCAGTGACGCTGACCGCCACCGACACCACGGCCGCGCGCTTCACCTGGACGCTGGTGCGGCCCGATCCTGCTGACGACGCGCGGCCAGGCCCGCCGTTCGCGCCAGGCGATCCCACGCGCCGGCCGCAGACGGCGCCGGCCGGAGCTGTCGGCGCCGAGCTGGTCATCGAGCGCGGCGGCCCAGCCGTCCTGGTGATCGACCGCGTCGATCGCGCGGGCCGGCCGTGTACGCCGGCGATCGTGCCGATCCGCCGCTTGACGGGCTACCGGAGCGGCGCGGCGCCGATGCCGCTCGACCTCCGCGTGCCGACCTGCGAGGGCACGCGCGCGGGCATGATCGAGGTCGAGGCGGGGCCGTTCATCGCGGGCGGCGTGGGCGAGCCGCCGTCGGAGGTGGCGCGCGACAAGGGGCAGCCCGAGCGCCAGACGATCCTGGCGGGGTACGCACTCGACCGGACGGAGGTGCCGAACGGCTTCGCGAAGGCGATGGGAGCGGCGCTGGTCGCGGCGGGCTACGCGTTGCCGCTGTATCCCGACTCCGATCAGCTCTATCAGGGCAGCGAGCCGCCGTGGCCGATCACGGCCATCGCCCGCCGCGACGCCGCGATGTTGCGCGCGATGGCCGGCAAGCGGTTGCCGTCGAGCCTGGAGTGGCAGAAGGCCATGCGCGGCGGCGCGACGATCGTCGGCCGACCGAACCCGTATCCGCGCCGTAACCTGCCGTGGGGACCGCCGCGCGCGGACGCGCTGGCGAACCTCAAGCCGCCGGAGGTTGCCGATCGCCTCCGCTTCGGCGCGCCGATCGCCACCGGCGCCATGCCCGGCGACGTCGGGCCCTACGGCCACCTCGACCTGGCCGGCAACGTCAGCGAGTGGACGACCGCCGACGACCCGCGCGGGCCCGCGATCGTCCGAGGCGGAACTGGGCGGAGACCGAGCCCGACTGGCTCGTCGACTTCTGGCCATCGACAACCCGCGCGCCCCGAACACGACCATGTACCACATCGGGTTTCGGTGCGCGGTCAGCGCCCGACCGTGAGGCTCATCCTTGCGGCGGCAGCTTCGGGCCGCGGAGGATCGCGCCGCCTGCCGCGCTCGTCTTGGCGCAAAACACGCGATCGCCAAGAAGATGCACCCTCCGAGCCCGCGATCGGCTGGAGCGTCAGAGGTCCTTGGTGCAATTGATCCAGCTGGTCGATGTCCACGTCGACGCGCACGAACGACGTCGTCGTGTCGTGGGCGTCGACTTTGTGGAAGGACGCCACGTCGAGTGTGTACCGTTCCGACGACGTGACGACGCGCGCGTGGAACCGTGGTAGCGGCGTGTGGATCGGCAGGCGGACCTTGTCGTCGTAGACCATCGCCTGGAATTGATAGGCGCCATGGCTCTTGTAGCCGTAGCCATCTGGCCAGCGCCCAGCGCCGCCGGCACGCCGCAGCGTGTCGCGAACTCGGCTTCTTCGAGATACAGGGCACCGTGTTGCTCGGTGCTCCCTGGCACGACCGTGGTCACCGGAAACGCCGGGTGCTCCTTGTAGTGGTTTCCGGTCGTCGTGATGGGCTTGCCAGTGTCATACACGCCCGTGTCTTCGATCGTCGCCTTGGCGTAGTCCCGTGTCGGAGTCTGCGTCAGGTCGATCGACGCGCGGTGCGGCGGTTGGCCCATGTCGAAGATCAGGTCGACGTCCGCCGTGAACCCGACGGGCGCCGTGACGGCTGCGCCGACACCATTGAACAGCTTGTAGTTCGCCATGATCACCTTCCATGCACGGCGCGCTCGCGCGCGCGATCAGGATCGCGGGCGCTTCAGCTCGAAGGCCGCGATCAGGTTGTAGAGGTGCGAGCGGGCGATGCCGAGCCGCGCGATCGCGGTCGGGACGTCCCAGTCGCAGTCGGTGAGGACGTCGAGGACGAAGCGGCGCTGGAAGCGGCGTGGCCCTCGCGGTAGTCGGGTTCGTCGTCGCTGGTGGGCCGCGTCGGGAAGACGTGCGGCGGGCGCAGCGCGGTGGCGCCGTCGGCGGCGGCGCGGATGGCGCCGGCCTCCAGCGCGTTGGCCAGCTCGCGGACCTGGCCGGGCCACGGCTCGTCGGCGAGCGCGGCCAGCGTGGCGCGCGGGAGCTCGAGCGTGGGTAGGCCGTGGCGCGCGCAGGCGTCGCGGCACAGGTGGCGCGCCAGGTCGGGCAGGTCGTCGCGGCGATCGGCCAGGCCCGGCATCTCGATCGTCACGACGTTGAGCCGGTAGTAGAGGTCGGCGCGGAACGTCTGCTTGTCGACGCGATCGCGCAGGTCGACGTTGGTCGCGCGATGATGCGCACGTCGGCCGTGACCAGCTGCGCGGAGCCGACCGGGTAGTACTGCCGGTCCTGCAGCAGTTGCAGCAGCTTGGCCTGCGCGTCGAACGGCAGCTCCGCCGACCTCGTCGAGGAACAGCGTGCCGCCGCGGGCGGCGCCGACCTTGCCGACCGTGCGCTGGGTCGCGGTCGAGTGCGCGCCGCGCTCGACGCCGAACAGCTCGCTCTCGACGAGGTTGGCGGGGATGGCGGCGCAGTTGACCGCGACGAACGGGCCGCCGGCCCGGCGGCTGTTGGCGTGGATCGCCCGCGCCAGCTCGGACTTGCCGGTCCCGGACGGCCCGGTGATCAGCACGCCGACGTCGAGCGGGGCCATGCTAGCGGCCTCACTCAAGACGCGTGCCAGCGCGCGGCTCTTGCCGATCAGCCGCGGGCTGACGAAGCGGCGCCGCACGTCGGCGGTGTGGTCGACGTCGTCGCCGGGCGCGCACGCCGCGCACGCGCTCAAGCCACCAGCGCCAGCTGCTGCGCGAACAACGCGGCGCAATCGCGGTGACGCGCGTCGAAGCTCGCGCCGTCGGCGCGGCCCTGCACGTAGACGACGCCGATCGGCGGCGTGCCGACCGGCGCGCACAGCACCGCGTCGATCTCGTTGCGCCGCACGCTGCCGCGCTCGGCGAAGCGCGGGTCGTCCTTGGCCGAGGGCGTGTCGACCAGCTCGCCCGACGCCAGCGTCGACGCGATGATCCCGCGCGAGATGTCGGCGCGGATCGCCGCGACCGCGTCGCCGGCGGCGCCGTGGGCGCGCCAGAACGCGGGCTCACCGGCGCGATCTGCGTACAGCTCGAGGTACGCGATGCGCGCGCCGGTGGCCTCGACGATCACCGCGAGCGCGCGCTCGAGCAGCGGCGCCAGCTCCCCGCTCGCGCCCAGCTCGAGCAGCTGGCGGTAATAGGTCTGCATCGTGTCGCCGTCGTCGCACCCCGAGACCATGCGGGAACCATGCCGCAGCCTGTCGATCGGCGGCAAGGCGGGCACGTCCACGATTCCGGACCGGGGCGTCGGCGGTGTCCGCTGGAGTGGACGCGCCCGCGCGGCCCTGTCCTTGCAGCGCTGCCGGCCATGATCGTCGATTGCCTGGTGGTCAAGCGCGAGGGGGAGATCGAGGCGGCCCAGCTCACGGGCCACGAGCTGGTAGAGCTCGAGCACGATCCGCGGGTGATCGCGGTCGCGCCGGTGATGGCGGTGCGCGACCTCGCGGCGGGCGCGCCGCCGATCGGCGCGGATGGCGTCTGGGACGCCCGCGCCGACGCCCGGGCCGGGGCCGGCGTGACGCTCGCGGTGGTGGGCGACGCGCCGCTGCCGCCGCTGGGCTCGGACACCACGATCATCCGCAGGCCGGTGCTCGACGGCCACCAACCCGCGACGACCGCGCAGCTCGCGGAGGCGCTGGTCGACGCCGCGCGGCTCAGGGCGCAGGTGGCGCTGGTGACGATCGCGTGCGACGTGCCGACGACGATCGCGGGGCTGCTGGCCCGCGGCTGCGCCGCCGGCGGCGATGGCGACCGCGGTGGCCCACCTGCTGGCGAACGCCCGAGCGCTGGCGGCCGTGATCGCGAGCCGCGCCGAGATGATCGTCGTGGCGCCCGTCGGCGACGACTCGCGCCGCGGGCTCGATCACCCGGGCGGCCCGGCGCTGGTGCCGGCGACGATGATCGCGCGGCTGCCGCGGGTGTTCGGCGTGGGCGCGGTGACCGCGCACCGGGCCGGGCTCATCGTGGCCCCGACCTCGAACCTGTTCCCGACGCTGGTCGCGCCCGGGGGTGACGGCGCTGGGCCGTGCGCGACCGCGGTCGCGGCGGCGCAGGTCGCGGCGATCGCGGTGCGCTGGTGGCGCGCGACGGCGCGCGGGGCGATCGCCGACGAGGTCCGCGCGCAGATGATCGCCGCGGCGACGACCGGCGCCTTCGCGGCGTCGCCCGACCCCGCCGACGTCGGCGCAGGCCTGGCGCAGCCGCCGCGCTGATCCAATCGCGCGGACCGGGCCTCGGTCGACGTCCGCGCGCGTGGACGTGCGGCGCAGCCCAGCGCGCGGCGCGGTCCAAGGCGCGCCGGTACGCGACGTGCATTGCCCGCGACCGCCGAAACCATGTCGCCCTGTCCCGCATCGTCTCTGCCTCGCCTCGGGCGCTGCGTCATCGCCGCCGCCCTCGCGCTCGCCACCAGCGCCGCGGCCCAGCCCAACCCGCCGGCGGAGGCGGCGTTCCGCGACGGCATGAAGCTGATGGCCGAGAAGCGGTACGCCGAGGCGTGTGAGGCGTTCGCGGCGAGCGATCGCGTGGGGCCGTCGATCGGCGCGAAGATGAAGCTGGCGGACTGCGAGGAGAAGCGCGGGCGGCTGGCGACGGCGTGGGCGGCGTTCCTCGACGTGGCGAGCCTGACGCGCGAGGATCCGGCGCGGCAGGCCGAGCGCGCGGTGGCCGAGCGGCGGGCGACTGCGCTGGAGGGGCGGCTGCCGCACCTGACGATCAGCGTGCCCGAGGGCAGCCGGGTCGAGGGGCTGGTGGTGGCGCGCGACGGCGTCGCGATCGATCCCGGGCTGTGGAACCGGTCGATCCCGGTCGACCGCGGCGCGTACACGGTGACGGCGCGGGCGCCGGGGCACCGGGCGTGGACGACCAGCGTGACGATCGCCGGCGACGGCGAGGAGCGGACGATCGAGGTGCCGCGGTTCGAGGTGACGGAGCGCGCGATGGGCGGGGCCGCGGCAGGGGCGCGGGCGGTGGACGCGGGGGCGTCGCCGCGGTCGACCGAGCGGGCGTGGGTGTGGCCGGGCGTGCTCGGCGCGACCGCGGTGGCGTTGGGCGGGGTGGCGCTGGGCCTCGAGCTGTCGGCGCGCGGGCGCTACGACGACGCGCTGGCGTCGATGGATCCGATCGCGCGCGACGAACTCTACGACAGCGCGGTGGCGCGGCGGCGGGGCGCGCTCGCCGTGGGCGTCGGCGCGCTCGCCGTGGCGGGCGTCGCGGGGTGGCTGGTGTGGCGCGGCGGGCGCGCGGCGACGCGGCCGGTGGTGGCGGTGAGCGCCGGCGGCGACTACGTCGGCCTCGCGATCGGCGGTGGGCTGTGAAGACCGCGCTCATGCTGGTGACGCTGGCGGCGTGCGGCTTCGATCCGCCGCCGGCGCTGATCGACGCGGCCGTGGACGCCATGGAGGTTGACGCGGCGGAGGTCGACGCGGCGGAGGTCGACGCGGCGGAGGTCGACGCGGCGGACGCGCCGTCGCCGGACGCACCGGATGCCGCGTCGATCGACGCGCCGCTGATCGACGCACCGCTGATCGACGCACCGCTGATCGACGCACCGCTGATCGACGCACCGCTGATCGACGCACCGCTGATCGACGCGCCGTCGTGCCTGGGGCAGATCCGCTGCACCGCCGACACCGCCGAACAGTGCAACGCATCCGGCCAGTGGGTGGCGCTGCCGGCGTGCACGAACTACTGCGGCGTCGGCGGGTGCATCAGCCCGCCGAGCTGCTCGTCGATCGGCAACTGCGCCGGTGGCTCGTGCTGCCAGGGCCGCTACGTGCCGGGCGGCACGTTCTTCCGCAGCTACGATGGCGTGTCGAACCTCGACATGACCCACCCGGCGACGATCAGCCCGTTCGTGCTGGAGCGCTTCGAGGTGTCGGTCAACCGCTTCCGCCGCTTCGTGGCGACGTATCCCGGGTCTCTCCCGGCCGCTGGCGCTGGTCGCAACCCGCACGTCGCCGCTGATCCAGGATGGGACGCGTCGTGGACCGCGACGATGCCGGCGTCCAAGAGCGCGCTCGAGGCCGCGGTCACCGCCTGCGGCGGGGCGACCTACACGGTCAGCACCGGCGCCAACGACGATCTGCCGGTCAACTGCGTGACCTGGTACCTGGCCCAGGCGTTCTGCATCTGGGATGGCGGCCGGTTGCCCTCCGAAGCGGAGTGGAACCTGGCGGCGGCGGGTGCTGGAGAGCAACGGGTGTACCCGTGGTCGTCCCCGTCGACCAGCACCGCGATCGACGCGACCCGCGCGACGTACGCCAGCGCGGGCCCGGCCCCGGTGGGATCGCGACCGGCGGGCGCTGGGCGCTGGGGCCAGCTCGACCTCGCGGGCAACCTGAGCGAGTGGCTGGCCGACTGGTACCGCACGCCGTACGCGACGACCGGCTGCAACGACTGTCAGGACCTGACCGTGGCCACCGCCCGCGCAGTGCGCGGTGGCTACTACGGCAGCAGCAGCGGCGCGGTGACGGCGAGCCAGCGCAGCAGCACGGCGCCGACGACCGCCAGCGTCGCGACGGGCTTTCGCTGCATCCACGATCGCTAGGAGGACGCATGCGCATTCGAGGCAGGGACATCATCGCGCCGCTGGTGTTGACGGTCGGGCTGGCGGCGCTGGGTGGCTGTCCGCAACGCAACCAGGCGACGCCGGGGCGCGAGTGCGGCGTCGCGCAGCCAGTGTGCGACGGTAAGCCGTGCGCGTGCGTCGACGAGTCGCCGTGCACCGGGCCCACGCGCCCGCACTGCGCCAGCGACATCGCCTCGGTGTGCTGCAACCTCGAGTGCAACTTCGTCGTGATGCCGGCGCCGGCGCAGTGCGAGTGCATCGTGGGCGAAGTCCGCAAGTGCGGGGTCAGCGGGACCCAGCGCTGCGTCGACCTGAACCCGGACTCGACGTCGGCTGATAGCGACAAGGCGGCCTGGGAGCTCGAGTGCCACGAGCCGCCGCCGACCCACACCTACTGCGCCGACGGCGACGGCGACGGCTACTGCGTCGAGAGCAGCTGTCAGCTCGCCGCCGAGCCGGGCCCGCCCGCGCCGCCGGCCTGGCGCGCGGAGTGCGGCCAGTTCGAGGGCCCGACCTGCGACGGCGACGCGGCGTCCCACCCGGGCGTCCCCGAGGCCTGCAACCACGTCGACGACGACTGCGACGGCGCGACCGACGAGGGCTTCGTCGAGGTGTGCAACCAGGTCGACGACGACTGCGATGGTGTGATCGACGAGGGGTGCCCGCCGCCGGTGGTCGACTGCAACCACCGCGCGCCGCCGCTGTCGTGGCAGTGCAAGCGCGGCGCGGTCCCGGTGCACCGCCCTGGCCCGCGGCCCCGCTGCATCAAGATCCGCGAGCCCGCCGACGACGAGGCGGCGGCCTGGCAAGACAACTCGCTGTGCGGTCCCGCCGCGCTGGCCCTGCAGTGGTCGACCTCGGGGCGCATCGCCGGCAAGGAGTGCGTGCAGGTGTTCGAGCACGCCGAAGACCCGAGCGACGGCTGGGGCGACAACTACTTGTGCTGGCGCAAGCGCGGCTGGCAACGACCGGGCACCAAGCTGACGGTGCGCTGGAGCGAGGCTGGCCCGATCACGGACATGACGTGCCTGCGGTGGCACGAGCCGGACGACCCGGACGCGTGGAACGACAACTACCTGTGCTGGACGCTCGAGGCGGT
This sequence comes from Myxococcales bacterium, assembly GCA_016707895.1. Lineage (GTDB taxonomy): Bacteria > Myxococcota_A > Polyangia > Haliangiales > Haliangiaceae > UBA2376. The sequence goes on from JADJGV010000029.1 coordinate 12,653, forward strand.
CGCCGTGAGCCCGCGGCGTTGCCACTGCCTGGACGGGATGTGCACCGACGCGGCACCGGGCCGCCAATGCCAGCGGGTGTGCGAGACCCACGGCGCCGACAGCGGTCACACCCACGCGCCCTGCCGATGAGCGCGCCGGCCATCGGACGAGACGCACGATCGACTGGAGCAACGATGAACAAGCGAAGCAGGATGACCGTGGCGCGCCTGATGACCCTCATCGGGCTGGGGCTGGTGTGCGCGTGCCCCAGCAAGCGGCGCGCGACACCGACGCGCGAGTGCGGGGTCGCGCAGGAGGTGTGCAATCACGAGGTGTGCGCGTGCGCGGACGACACGACCTGCACCGCGCAGGCGCGGCCACACTGCGCGAGCGACACCGCGAGCGTGTGCTGCAACGGCCAGTGCAACTTCGTCCTCGCGCCGGCGCCGGCGCAGTGCGAGTGCATCGTCGGCGAGATGCGGGCGTGCGGGACCGCCGGCACGCAAACGTGCATGGACCTGAACCCCGGCTCACTCTCGGCCGACACCGACAAGGCGGCCTGGGAGACAGCGTGCCACGAGCCGCCACCGCCACCGCCGCCGCCGCCGCCGCCGCCACCGCCACCGCCGCCACCGCCACCGCCACCGCCACCACCGCCGCCGCCGCCGCCGCTGACCGACTACTTCCAGGATCCCGACGCTGACGGCTACTGTGGGACCACGCAAGCCTTCGCAAGCGACCCCGGTCCGCCGTGGTCGGCGGCGTGCGCCAAGAACGAGCCGGCGGGATGCGAGAACGACCCGACCCGCAACCCGGGGCGGCCAGAGATCTGCGGCAACGGCAAGGACGACGACTGCAAGGGCGGCGACAAGCCGTGCCCGGAGCGGGAGTGCCCGGCCACCGCACCGATGAAGTGCGAGTGCACCGGCGGCTTCGTCAGCGACTGCATGTCGGCCAACGCATGCCTGAACCACCACCCGCACTGCGGCGGCAACCCGCCACCCGACGAGAGCTGCTCGTGTCGGAGGCGGTGAGAGGTCAGCGCCGCCGGCGCGGCGGGGCGGTGGGCAGGTCGAGCTGCGCGGTCGGGACGGCGCGCGGGGCGCGGGCGCGGGGCGGCGCGGTGGGTGGGGGCGTCGGACCGGCGGCTGTGCCCTCCAGCCGCGTCCGCGCCAGGCCGACATAGCCAGCGTCGGCGTCGGCGCACAGGAAGCGGCGGCCGAGGCGGGCGGCGACGACGGCGGTGGTGCCGCTGCCGACGAAGGGGTCGACGACGAGATCGCCGGGCGCCGACGAGGCGAGGATGAACTTCTCGATCAGCGCCTCGGGCTTCTGGGTGGCGTGGGCGGTCTTCTCGGCCATGCCGTTGCACAAGACCGGCAGCTCGAAGACGTCGCGCGGCTTGGCGCCGCCGGGGTGCGGCTGCCACTTGTCGCGGCGGACGCCACGGCCGTACTGCGACGACACGGCCTGCACGCGCTCGGGGTAGCGCGTGGTGTGCGCGTTAGTACGGCACGCGGACGGCGTCGACGTCGATGCCGCGGCCGCGCGCGCAGCGCAGGTGCAAGATCGACTCGTGCGAGCGGCCCCAGTCGGAGCCGAGGTTGGCCTTGTTGCGGTAGGTCCAGATCAGCCAGCGGCAGTCGGCGAAGCGGCGCGCCGAGCGGGCCTTGACCTCGGCGAGGATCTCCGAGAAGCCGCACGTAGGCCGAGCCGGTGGGCGCGAGCGCGCGGCGGACCTCGGCCAGCCAGGTATCGCACCAGTCGACGTAGGCGGCCTCCGACGGGAACACGTCCCACGCGGCCTTGCCGATCGCGTACGGCGGATCGGTGACGACCAGATCGGCGGTGCCGGTGGGGATGCGGGCCAGCAGCTCGAGCACGTCGGCGCGCCACAGCTCGCCGGCGGCGTGGGCCAGCGCGCGGGTCGGCTGCTTGCTCCGCAGGTCGGCGGGCAGCGGCAGCTCGGCGGTGACCCGCGGCGGGCGCTTCGGCACGCGCGGACGCTACCCGACGCGAGGCGCCGCTGTCACGGCGTCGGGCGCCGACACGCCAGCGCCAGCGCGGCGAGCGCGACGTACGCCCCGGCCAGCGCGAAGACCCCACGCGGGGCGCCGTGCCTCAGCGTCATGATCAGCCACAGCCCGGCCGGGGTGATGGCCGCGAGCGCGGCGACGCGGGTCGCCCAGGTGCGGCCGTGCGCGACCGGGATCGCCAGCGCCAGCAGCGCGAGCGCGCTCGTGCCGTAGATGGCGATCGCCGTCCACTTGAGCTCGGTCAGCCGGAGGCCGCGGCCGTAGGTGGCGCGCGCGAACAGCGCGAGCGCCAGGCCGCCGACGATCATCGCCACCGACGTGCCGATCCGCAGCGGCGACAGCGGCGCCGGCGGCCCGACGGGGTCGGGCGCAGTCACGGCGTCACGCCCAGCGCCTTGAGGCGCTTCTGCGCGAAGTCCCAGCCGGTGGGGCCCAGCGAGCGGAGCGGCGCCGGCGTGCACCGGCGGTACCAGGTGATCGCCTCGTCGCGCAGGCCGTAGGCCTCGGCGATGCGGCCGAGCGGATAGAAGTCCTCGGGGCCCGGCGGGCGGCCCTCGATCGACTTGCGTACGGCCTCCCAGGCTGCCTCGGGCTGGTCGGCCTCGGCGAGCACGACGGCCTGGGTGTTGAGCAGCGGGTAGCCCGGCGGAATCGCACCCAGCAGCGCGGTCTCGACCCACGCGCGCGCGGCGGGCGCGCCGGGCTCGATGAACGTCTTGGCCCAGGCAGCGGTGTTCAGCGTCGAGGGCGTCGGCGTCGCGAGGTATCGATCGACCCACAGCGCGGCCGCCGCCCAGCCGTCCGCCATCGCGATCTCCGCGCGCGCCCACACCAGCTTGGGATCGTCGGGGCTGGCGGCGAGCGGTCCGTCGAGGGCCGCCGCCGCGGCGACCCGATCGCCGCTCAGCGCGAGCGCCGTGGCGAGCGCGCTCGCCGCGTCGAAGCGCATCGGCTCGAGCGCGACCGCGGCGCGCGCGTCGGCGACCGCGCCGGCGAGATCGCCGAGGTAGCGTCGCGCAATGGCCGCCGCGAGGCGACAGTCGCCGCGATCGGCGGCGGTGGCGGCGCCGGGGCAGCGGTCGAGCACGGGGATCGCGGCGGCGGGCGCGTCGTCGATGCGCAGCAGCGCCACCGCAAGCGTCAGCTCCTCGGCGGGCATCGTGGCCAGCGCCGCCTTGTGGCGGGACAGCCACGCGGCCCGGGCGCCGGTGTCGGTGGCGGTGTCCTCCTGGTACCAGCGTAGCCACTGCCGCGCCTGGTCGAGCGCACCGCCAGCGATCGCGGCTTGGAGCTCGCCCGCCAGCGCACCCGGGAGCCGGCTGCCGCCGATCAGCGTCGCGCGACCGCCGCGCAGCGCGACGTAGAACGAGTCCGTGATCCCGTTCGGGAGGCGGACTCGCCAGCCGAGGCGGACGTCACCATCGACGGTCAGCACCATGGCGGCGACGAGCATGTCGCGCACCGCGGCCGCGGCCCAGAAGAGCTTCGGGAGCGGCTCCCAGGCGAGCTGCTTCGCGAGCCCTTGCGCGGCCGCGGCGCTCCACGCCGGCGCAGCCACGGGCACGCGCGCTACCGACGCGATCCACGCCCGGACGGGGGTCCGCGGATCGGCCGTGCCGACGGCCGGGTCGAACCGCGCGAGCAGCGGCAACCAGGCCGCCCCGGTTGGGCGTTGCTTGGCGCGATCGAGCGAGCGTGCGTCGTCGTAGCGCCGGGCCTGGACCATGTGATCGCTGGCGACCTGCAGCAGCGGATCGGGGGATGCGTCACCGGCGACCTCGCGTGCGACGCTGACGGCCGCCGCACCGCCGTCGCGGAGCGCGGCGGCGATGACCATTGCCTCGTCGTGCGTCGCGCCGGCCAACGATCGCGCGTGGGCGGCGAGGGTGGGGCCGTCCTCGAGCAGCGTGAGCAACTTCGTCAACTGCCGGTCGCGCTCGTCGTCTGCCGGCAACCCGCGCAAGATCTGGATTGCCTCGCGCACGCGCGCTGGCGCGGCGAGCACGCGACCATAGTCGTCGTACGCCAGCACCTGCGTCAGCCCCCAGCGGGCGTCGGCGTCCGCCGGGTCGAGCGCCAGCGCCTTGCGGTAGGCGGCCTCCGCGCCGGCTCGGTCGCCCCCTCCTTCGAAGGTTCGTCCCAGCTCGTCGCGCTCGAGCATCGCGCCGAGCGCGACCCACGCGCGACCGCTGGTCGGCGCCAGCGTCGTCGCGGTCCGCGCCTCGCGGCGCGCGGCCAGGCCCATGCCGACGTCGCCGTACAGGCGCGCGAGCCGCGCGTGGGCGTCGGCGTCGCCGGGGGTGCGCGCGATGACCGCGCGGACGCGATCGGTCGCCTCGCGGCGCTTGCCCTGTTGCACCAGCAGGGCGATCTCGCTGGTGGTCGTCAGCGCGACGGCGGGCGCGGCGCGCAGCGCGACCAGCGCGGCTCGGGTCGCGCGGGCGTCGGCTGCGGTGATGCGCGGCGCGCCGCTGTCGAGGCGCAGCGTGACGACCAGCGCGTCCACCTCGCGCGCGATCGTGGTGGTCAGCGTCATCGCGCCGATCGCGCGCCGCGGCGTCAGGGGCACCGCGCGCGCGAGGTGGCCAGGCGGTAGCTCGAGCCGCAGCGTCAACTCGGCGCGCTGCGGGGTCTGCCACACGTAGTCGACGGTCCGCGCGGCGAAGGCCTGGTCGTGCGCGTCGCCGGCCTCGAACAGTGGTTCGTCGACCCAGTTGAGCAACTCGCCCAGCGTCAGCATCACGGTCGCGTCGTCATCGGTGATCGCGACCGTCCCCGGGCGGTCGACGCGGAGCGTGATGTCGCACGGTTGGCTGAGATCGGCCGGGTTGCCGAACGTCAACGCGCCGATCGCGCCGTCGAACGTCCCGGCGATCGCGCGCTCGAGGCCGGCGCGCAGCACGGCGGTCGGTTGCGTCGCGATGGCCTCGCGGAAGCCACGGCCGAACATGCCGGTCGTGCGGTAGGTGACGTCGACGGTCGGTGGGTTCCCGGTGAGGTGGTAGGTGCGGTGCTCGGCGACCTGGTTGGACGCCGACGTTACCGTCGGCGTCGTCACCAGCCGGCGCGTGCCGCGCGCCAGGATCAGCGCGCGGCGTCCCCGTATGCTGCCCCGCAGCTCGCCTGCGGGCAGGTACTTCATCGCAGGGTCGAGCCACAGCTCCTGGCGCTTGAGCTGCACGCGCACCAGCATGTGATCGAACACGCCGAGCCCAGGCGTCGCGGGGTCGGCATCGGGGCCCTCGTCGCTCGTCACCAGCGCCACATCGGCCGTGAGCCCGGCGGCGCGCAGCGCGGCGACCAGCAGCACGGCGCGATCGCGGATGCTGGCGGTGGTGCGGATCGCGGTGTCGGCCGGCGGCATCGGCTCGAAGCCGCTGGCGAGGAACGGCAGCCCGTCGGGCTCGACGCGCGCCTGCATCCACGCGAGCACGCGATCGACGGTCGCGCGCGGCGTCGCGGCGTGCAGGTCCGGCGGGATGGCCAGCGGCGCGTCGAGGCGCGCCTCGATGACCGCGCGGTACGCGGTGGCGACCGCGGCCCAGCTCGCCCCGGTCGCGACGATCACCACCGGCACCGCGACGTGATCGGCGGGCGCCGCCAGCGGCACGGTCGGACCTGGGGCGAGGCCGCGCGCCTCGAACCTCGTGACCGTGCGATCGCCGACCCGCTGTTCGCGTGGCTTCGCGCCCAGGCTCGGCCCGCGCAGGGCGACCACCGCGCGCGTCGCCGTCGGGCGGGACACGACGACCGACGAGTGGAGGATCGGCGCGGGCCCGCGGAGTTCCAGCATGTGCACGGCGCCGGCGCCAGGCACCGGGACGCGCTCACCGATCGTCAGCTCCTCCTCGAGCACGGCGCCGGCGGCGAGGCGCGGGAGCGCGACCTCGGTCCGTCGCGCCTCGGAGCGGACGGTCGGGCCGCGGATCATCGCTGGCGCGTCGGTGATCGCGCTCGCCGGGAGCTCGGTCACCCGGCCGTCGGGCGCGATGATCCGGACGCGCATGACCGGGCGGGCCTGGAAGCTGGGCTGCCAGTGCGGCGCCGGGATCAGCAGGGGCAGCGCGTCGGCGTCGGGCCGCCGCACCAGCAGCACCCGCCGCAGCCGCCGCTCGATCCCGCCATCGGCGCCGATCGTGAAGGCGACGTCCTCGCGCAGCACCACCACGTCGTCGGTGCCTGGCGCCTGCGCGGCGGCCGCGAGCAAGGCGGCCGGGCTGGCCGTGAACGCCGGCTCGTCGAGAGGATCGGCGGTCGCGGCGCCCGCCGCCAGCAGCACCAGCAGCGCGCCGGCCAGCCGCACCGCGATCACGGCGTCACGCCCAGCGCCTTGAGCCGCTTCTGGGCGAAGTCCAAGTTCGAGGGCAGGCCCGGGGGCTCGCTACCGCCGGCGACCCGGCGGTAGGCCGCGATCGCGTCGTCGCGGAGGTCGAGGTTCTCCGCGATCCGCCCGATCACGTACCAGTCGCCGTTGTCGGGCGGCGACGTCGCGTCGAGGCCCAGCTCGACCTGGTGCCAGGCCGCGGCGGGGTCGCCCATTTCGGCCAGCACCGCGGCGTAGGTGTTGCGGACGTTGCGTGGCGGCTCGTTCAGGCGTGCCATGGTTCGCTCGATGAGCGCGCGCGCGGCGTCGGGCTTGGCGTCGTAGAAGAGGTGCGTCCACGCGCCGTTGTTGAGATCCTCCGGCTCGGCCGTGGGGCCGGCGGTCAGCTGATCGAGCACCGGGGCGGCCTCGGGCCAGGGCAGGACCATCGTGATCACCGCCCGCGCGCGCTTCAGCTCGAGGTCGTCGGGGGTGGCGGCGAGCAACTCGGTGACCCGGGCGGCCGCGAGCTTCGAGCCGCCGTCGTGCGCGGCCACGATCGCGCGGGCCCCCGCCGTGGCCGTGTCGGTGACCGGCAGCGCCAGGGCTTCGCGCGCGACCTCGGCGGCCAGTCGCCAGTCGCCAAGGTGTCCCGCGGAGGACATGGCCACGCTCAGGCACGCGTCACGATCGGCGTCGGCGGTGAGCCCCCCGCAGGCGCGGAGGCTGGCCAACCCGGCTCGCGGCGCGTGGGGCGCGAACAGGGACCAGGCGATCGTCTCGAGCACCGGCGCGGGTGCCGCCGCGAGGTCGGTCCGGTGGCGCTTCAGCAAGTCCAGTTCGTCGACCCCAGGAAGCGGCGTGACGTCGTCGGCGAGCCGGGTCAACCAGGCGCGCGCGCCGGCGAGATCCTTGTGCGCGATGCGGTCGATCGCCTCGCGCCCGACGCCGGCGGTGAGCGCGTTGCCGCCGATCAGGTACGCGCGCTGATCGCGCAGCACCACGTAGAGCGTGAACGGACGACCCATGAAGTCGATCGTGACGTCCCAGCCGGCCTTGGCGTCGCCGCGGACCGTGCCCGGTGCGACCGCGTGCATGACGTCGAGCAATACGTCGCTGGACAGCGCGGCGAGGTCGGTGGTGGTGAACCCGCCGATCACGCCCGCGGCGATCTCGGCCAGCGCCGCCTCGGTATCCGCCGACCACGGCGGCTTGGCGACCGGTCCCACCGTGAGCCGTTGCATCACCAGCGTCGCGACCGTCGTCGGATCGCGTGGTGGGAGCTTGGCCAGGTCGATCGGCCTCAAGCGGTCCATCGCGGCGCGGTAGGCCACGGGCACGCCGACGCGGGCGGCGTGGATGGCGCGCGCCGCGTCGTAGCGCCGCATGGCGACCAGCGTCGCCGCCGCGCGCTGAAGCAGGTCGTCGCGGTCGTTCGCCGAGACCAGCGCCGTCGCTTGCCGGACCGCCGCGGCGCCGTCGGTCATGCCGGCCGCCACCGTCAGCGCCTTGCGGCGCCCCGGCCCGTCGGGTAGCTCGTGCGCGAAGGCCTCCAGCGCGGCCGCGTCGCCGGCCATCGCCAGCGCGTCCGCGATGCGTTCGTCGTAGGCGCCGTCGCCGTCGGGGCGCAGGGGGCGCAGCAGCGCCGCCGCCTCGCGGTGGACCGCGGGGTCACGCTTGACGTGACCGGTCGCGTCGGCGGTGATCAGCGCCGCCAGATCGCTGTGGGCACCGACATGCGTGGGCGCCAGCGCCAGCGCCTTGCGATAGGCGGCCTCGGCGGCGCGGCGGTCGGCGCCAGGCGCGCCGCGCCGGCCGGTCAGATCGCGAGCCAGGACGTGGCCGAGCACCATCCAGCCGTCGCCGGCGCCCGGTTCGACCTTGGTGGCCAGGCGCGCCTCGCGCCGCGCGGCGTCGCCCTGTCCGACGCTCAGGTACAGCAGCGCGAGCTGATCGTGGTGCAGGGCCTCCTTGGGGTGCAGCGCGATCAGCCGGCGATACTCGGCGATCGCCTCGCGCACCTTGCCCTGCTGGGCGAGCTGGGCGGCGTCGAGCGTCGCCAGGACCTGGGTGGCGCCCTCGTCGCGGAGCTTGGCGACCGCGGCCCGGCCGGCGCGCAGCTCGTCGGCGGAGATGCGCGCCTTGCCGGTGTCGAGGCGGTACGTGACCGTGTACCCGGTGGCCACGCGGGCCCGGGTGGTGGTCAGCGTCATCGTGCCGAGCGTCCGGGTCTCGGCCGCCGGGAGCTCGGGCGGCGCGAAGCCGGGCGGCAGCTCGATGCGATTGGTGATCTCGTAGGTGTGCGGGTAGCTCCAGACGTAGTCGACCTTGCGCCCCGCGACCTGCGCCGCCACGTCGGCGTCGCCGCCGCCGAGCGAGTCGGGCAGCTTGTCGAGCACGTCGGACGGGAACAGCCAGACCCAGACCTGGCCGCGCTGAGCGCCGCCGCGGCCGACGTCGGCGCCTTCGATCGTGAGCGTGAACGGCCGGGTCAGGTCGTGCGGATCGCTGCTGGTGAACGAGCGGTAGCTGCCCTGGTACTCGTCGGCGACGTACGACGCGAACGCCTTGTCGGCGTCGGCCTTGGTGTTGTTGCGCACGAAGCCGCGCAGGTTGCCGCTGAAGTAACCCCGCTCCTCCGTGACCTCGGACACCGACGGGGTGCCTTGCTCGGGCAGGCGGAACGTCCGCACCTCGCGGATCAGGTTGTCGGCGGGCTTCGACGCCGGCGTGGTGGACAGCGCCTTGGTGCCGGCGGCGATGATCAACGCGCGGCGGCCCTGGTCGCGCACCGGCAGCTGGCCGGCGGGCAGCAGATCTTCGGTGGCGTCGATCCACAGGTCCTTGCCGTCGACGACCGCGCGGACGATCGCGTGGTCGAACTCGCCCATGCCGGGCAGCGCCACGTCGACGTCGTGCCGGGGCCGGTCGACAGGAGCGCGACGTCGGCCGGGATCTTGGCGGCGCGCAACAGCGCGACCAGGAGCGTCGCCTTGTCCTTGCAGTCGCCGAAGCCGCGGGCCAGCGTGTCGGCTGGCGCGAACGGCGACCGCCGACTGCGACAGCTCGATGCCGGTGTAGCGGACGCGGCCGTGCAGCCAGGCGACGATGCGATCGACAGTGGCGCGCGGCGTGGCGGCCAGCAGGTCGGCCGGCACGGTCACCGGCGGCGAGCGGCCTCGACCAGCGCGCGGTAGTCGGCCGCGATCGCGGCCCAGCTCGCGCCGGTGGCGATGCCGATCATCGGGTACGGATCAATCGACCGGCGCGCCGACCGCGCCGTCGTCGTAGGGCTGCAGGTTGGCGAGGTCGTAGGTGACGACGGTGCGCCCGGCGCCGGTGCGGGTGGTGGGCTTCCACGCGATCGCCGGCCCGCGGGTGACCACCGTGGCCTTGAGCGCGGTCGGGCTGAGATCGTTGACCTTGCGTGGGATCGGCACGTCGCGCTGCGGCCGATCCAGTGGACCGTGCCGGCGGCCAGCAGCGGCTCGCGATCCGGGAACACGAACTCCTCCTCGACGACCGCGCCGACGGCGGCCGCGGCAGCGGCGCGGGGAGGTCGCGGCGATCCGAGAACACGGTGGGCGACTCGTTGACCGCCGGCGCGTCGTGCATCAGCGCGGGATCGAAGTCAGTGACCGAGCCGTCGAGGTTGATCACTCCGGGCGCGGATGGTCGGCTTGTCCTGGTAGAACGGCTGCCAGTCGAGGCCGATCGTGCCCCAGTCGTCGGCGCCGCTCGGCTCGACCACGGTGAAGACGGTGCGGTAGCGGCGCTCGACCCGCCCGCGTGCGTCGAAGGTGAAGGTGACGTCCTCGCGGAGGATCGCGACCGCGTGCCCCGCGGGCCCGGCGGCGCGGGCCTCGGCGAGCAGCTCGGCGGGGTTGCGGTGAAGGCGGGCTTGTCGAGCGGGCCCGGCGCCGGCGAGGCCGGTCGCGACCGCGACAGGAACGCACACGAGGACGACCATGCGCATGCCGGGACAATACATCGGTCCGACCGATTGTCGAATCGCCCGTGACCGGCGGACGCGCGGGCCCGACGTTGGGCACAGTGCCGCGCATGTCCGACGACGTCAAGATCACCGAGGCGCCGCTGATCCACCCGACCGCGGTGGTCGAGCGCGGCGCGCCAGATCGGCGCAGGCACGAGGATCTGGCACTTCGCCCACGTGATGCCGGGGCCAAGATCGGCGACGACTGCGTCGTCGGCCACGCCTGCTACGTCGGCAACGTGACGATCGGCGATCGCTGCCGCATCCAGAACCACGTCTCGGTGTTCGACGGCGTGACCTCGAGGACGAGGTGCTGCTGGGGCCGTCGTGCGTGTTCACCAACGTCAGCACCCGCGCGCGCACGTGTCGCGCAAGGAAAGAGTTCGCGCCGACCCAGGTGGGCCGCGGCGACGATCGGCGCCAACGCGACGGTGGTGTGCGGCGGGACGATCGGCGCCTACGCGTTCATCGGCGCCGGCGCGGCGGTGGCGTCCGACGTCCAGCCCACGCGCTGGTGGTCGGCGTCCCGGCGCGGTGGATCGGCTGGGCCTGCCGCTGCGGCGAGCGGCTGCCGGGTTCACCAGCGGCGTCGACCTGCGCGCGCTGCGGCGACCGCTACAAGAGCGTCGCGCCGGTATCGAGCTCGCGGGCGCGTAGCCAGAAAGCGCGCGGGCAAGCGGGAACGCGGGGCCCGCGGCCGGTAGTAATCGCGCACCGCCAGCCACACAACGCGATCGGATCGAAGCCGAGCAGCGCGAACGGGTGCGCGCCCGACTCGCGGACCGCGGTGCGCGCGCGATCGGCCAGCCAGCGGCGCGACTGCGGGCGGCCTGGGGAGCAGCATCGCGACCAGCGCGCTGGCGCCGCGCTGCGCGACCGCGGCGACGGTGGCGCTGCCGAGCAGGCCCGCAGCAGCCAGGCCGGGGCCGGATCGAGGACGATCCGCCGGGCGTTGACCTCGCGGCCGAGCGTGTCGGGCGGGCCGACGATCAGCTTGTCGATCGTGGCGCGCTCGAGGAACACCACGATGGTTCGGCCAGCCGCTCGCCGATGGCCTTGGTGACGCGCTTGTGGGCGGTGGCCCAGTCGCGGGCCAGCGCGGCCTCGGGGCACCAGGTCGGCGATCGCGGCGTGGGTCGTGACCTGGGCGATGTGGCCGCCGCGCCCGACCGCGATGATCGACGCCAGGATCGCGCGGCGGTCGTCGGCGACGACGTGCGCGGCGCGCTGTCGTCGGGATGAGCAGATCGAAGGGGCGCTGCAGCGGCTCGTAGTGCGGCGCCGGCAACAGGTCGAGCAGCGCGGGCTCGCTCCACGCCCTGCCGCTCCGGGCCTTGAGGCGCGCGGAGCACCGCCAGCCGGCGGCGGCGAGGTCATCGTCGACGGTGGGGTGGCGTTCGACCTCGGCCGCGACGTCGCGGAGCACCGCGACGTCGAGCACGACGATCGCGCCGACCCCGAGCTGGCGCGTCGCCGCGCGCAGGTTGGCCGGCGTCGGTGGCCAGGTCAGCGCCGCGGGATCGGCGGCGCCGGTGGCGTCGACCCCGCCGATCACGACGCGCAGCACGCGCTCGCCATCGACGATCGCCAGCGCGTAGCGTGGGCGATCGCGCAGCGGCGGCGGCACCAGCAGCTCGATCCACCGCGCGCCAGTGGCGCGGGTCGACGTCGGTGAGGGCCAGGGTGATGGCGTGGCCAGCATGTGTGCAGGCTAACCGTTCG
>JADJGV010000030.1 GCA_016707895.1 Myxococcales bacterium
GCGCCGACGTCCGGGTCGCGCTGCCCGGCGGCGCGATGATCGCGACCGTCGACACCGTCGCCGCGATCACGCCGGGGCGCGCCGAGAGCGTGGCCCGGGTCGAGCGCGGCGCCGTCACCGTCGACGGCGACGTCAGCGACGCCAGCGCCGCCGCCGGCGAGACCGGCGTGCTGGCCCGCACCGGCGAGGCGACCGTGCGCGATCCCGCGCCGACCACCGTCGACGTCGAGGTCGCCGCCGGCGAGGGCGCCACGGTCCACGACCCCGGCAAGAAGGTCGCGGTGCAGCTCGACTTCGCGCGGCTGTGCGGCGGCCCGGGCACCGTCGAGCTCGCCGACGGCAAGGGCTCGTTCAAGACGCCGCGCAAGACCGGCGGCAAGGAGCGCGCGCGGTTCTTCGCCACCGGCGGCGTCACCCGCTACCGGGTCCGCTGCGACAGCGGCGACACCAAGGCCGGCTCGGTGCGCGTCGCCGGCGACACCGGCGCCGCCGCGGTGGTGCGCACGCCGCCGCAGAACATCCTCGAGGCCGACGGGCACAAGTACGGGGTCAGCTACCAGAACCGGATCCCGCAGATCGTGATCGGCTGGAGCGAGGCCAAGGGCGCGTCGACCCTCAAGCTGCAGCCAGCCAAGGGCGCACCGCAGAGCTTCACCTCGCCGACCGGCACCCACACGCTGGCGCCGGGCACGCTGCCCGAGGGCAGCTACACGTTCTACGTGGTGTCCGGAAATCGGACATCCCCGCCGTCGACGCTCCGCATCGACTTCGACAACGCCGCCCCCACCGCGCAGATCACCGCGCCGCCGCCCCGCGCCGACTGGAGCGATCCCGTCGTCGTCACCGGCGTCACCGCCGAGGGCTGGAAGGTGCTCGTCGACGGCAAGGCCCCCGACCTCGACGGCAGCGGCCGCTTCCGCGCCGCGGTGCCGACCGCGGGGAAGGACGTGATCGCGATCCGCCTCGCGCACCCCGAGCACGGCGTGCACTACTACCTGCGCCGGCGACGCTGAGGGCAGCCGGAGCCGGAGCCGGAGCCGGAGCCGGAGCCGGAGCCGGAGCCGGAGCCGGTGCCGGTGCCGGACCCGGAGCCGGAGCCGGACCCGGAGCCGGAGCCGGAGCCGGTGCCGGCCCCGGAGCCGGTGCCGGTGCCGGAGCCGGTGCCGGTGCCGGAGCCGGTGCCGGAGCCGGACCCCGGAGCCGGAGCCGGAGCCGGACCCGGAGCCGGTGCCGGTGCCGGAGCCGGAGCCGGACCCGGAGCCGGTGCCGGTGCCGTGTGACGGAGGTGTGATGACTCGAGTGCTTCATGGTGTGCCTCCGGGTGAGTGGCTCAACCCCTCGCGGCCCCCGCGCACGTCCTGTGCCGCGCGCGCTGGGGGCGATGAGGCTGGTGGGACGCGGTGAGGGAGCGCGCGGCACAGGACCTGCGCGTCGGGCCGCGGACGGGGTGAGAGCCACTCACCCGGAGGTCCATCATGTGTGAAGCAAGCGCCGTCGCCCTCGAGTTCATCAGCAGCCTCGTCCCCCTCGTCAGCAGGATCCGGATCGCCGATCCGGACCTCGCCAGCCAGCTGCGGCGCGCCGCAACCAGCGCGGCGCTCAACACCGCCGAGGCCTGGCGGCGCGACGGCCGCGACCGCGCCATGCGGTTCCGCATCGCCGCCGCCGAATGCGCCGAGGCCGCCACCGCGTTGCACGTCGCCCGCCGCTGGGGCTACGTCGCCGACGACGCCACCGCCCCCGCCCTCGCCCTCGCCGACCGCCTCGGCGCCATGCTCTACCGGCTCCAGCACCCGCGCCCGTGACACCCGCCGCGGCGGCGCTCGCCGCTTCGTCCGCGTTCCGGACGACGGGTCCGCGATCCGGACACCGGCTCCGGCTCCGGGTCCGGCTCCGGCTCCGGCTCCGGCTCCGGCTCCGGCTCCGGCTCCGGCTCCGACACCGGCTCCGGCTCCGGCTCCGACACCGACACCGACACCGGCTCCGGCTCCGACACCGGCTCCGGCTCCGACACCGACACCGGCTCCGGCTCCGGCTCCGGCTCCGGCTCCGACACCGGCTCCGGCTCCGGCTCCGGCCCCGGCGTCGCGGGGGCCGGCGCCCCGGCGCCCGGGCTACCGCGCCAGGCGGTAGGTCATCGCGCCCAGGCGCTCGGCGAGCGCCAGCGCCGCCGCGACCTGCTCGGCCTCGACGTCGCCCCAGGCGGCGGCGACCGCGAGCGCCGTCTTCAGCTCCTGCGCCTCCGCCGCGGCGATCCGGTACACGCGCTTCTTGTCCCGGCCCTGCCGCCGCGTGCCCTCGGCGAGGTTCAGCGCCACCGACGTCGCCGCCCGCCGCACCTGGTCCGCCAGGTCCGGTGACCCGGTCCGCACCCGCGCCACGATCTCCCGCAGCACCTCGATCAGCTCCATCGAAACCCTCTGTGCATCCAGCATGACGTCCTCCGTGGTTGGTGTTCGCCCCGTCCGCGGCCCGACGCGCAGGTCCTGTGCCGCGCGCTCCCTCCCCTCCGTCCTGCTCGCCACCATCGCCCCCAGCGCGCGCGGCAAAGGACGTGCGCGGGGGCCGCGAGGGGCACACCAACCACGGAGGAACCCTTGCTGCACCAAGGGATCGAGGAGGAACGTGCCGGAGCCGGAGCCGGAGCCGGAGCCGGACCCGGAGCCGGAGCCGGAGCCGGAGCCGGAGCCGGAGCCGGAGCCGGTGCCGGTGCCGGAGCCGGTGCCGGAGCCGGTGCCGGAGCCGGTGCCGGAGCCGGAGCCGGACCCGGAGCCGGTGTCGGAGCCGGAGCCGGACCCGGAGCCGGACCCGGAGCCGGTGCCGGCCCCGGCCCCGGACCCGGAGCCGGAGCACCGGATCCCAGACACCGGCTCTGCTACAAATCCCGCGATGATCACCGTCGCCGCCCACCCGCTGCTCGACGTCGGCGCCTTCCTCATCCGCCTCTCGGCGCCGCTGGCGACGCTACCCACGCCGCCGCTGCCGCCGCCCGCAACCGACGATGGCCCCGTCGACGACGAGGTCCGCGCCGCGGTCCGCGCGCTCCTGCGCCACGGCGGCTACAAGCCGTCGGGCCGCGGCAAGCCGGCGTCGGAGTACCTGATCGCGGCCCACGCCGAGGGGCGCTTCCCGCAGATCAACCCGCTGGTCGACGTCTGCAACCACGTCTCGCTGTGGAGCGGGCTGCCGATCAGCGTCGTCGATCTCGATCGCACCCGCGCGCCGCTGGCGATCGGCGTGTGCCCGCCCGGCACGACCTACGCGTTCAACCCGTCGGGCCAGACCATCGACGCCAGCGGCCTGCTCGCGCTGTTCGACGCCGACGGCCCGTGCGGCACGCCGGTCAAGGACGCGCAGCGCACCAAGACCCACGCCGACACCCGCGCCGCGATCGCGATCGTCTGGGGCAGCCGCGCGCTGCCCGGCCGGGCCGCCCGCGCCACCGCCTGGTACCGCGCGCTGGCCGCGCCGCTGGGCGCGATCGAGGACGTCGCGCTCGATCGTTGAGAGGGTTTGTCGCCAAACCCTCCCCCGCGGGGTCACGCCCCCACGGGGCCCCCACCCGAGACGCGAACCTCCCGACGCGAACTCGGGTCGTCTTCGCGCGGCACCGCGCTCAGCGCTTCGCCGTGAGCGTCGCGCCGATCGCGGTCAACGCGGCCGCCGCGCCGATCGCGAACAGCACCGCGCCGCGCCCGACGCTGGCCTCGGGGATCGCCGGCGCCAGCGCGTAGAAGCCGACCCCGGCGGCGATCGCCGTGACGCTGCCGATGCCCGCCACCGCCGCCGCCAGCCGCCCGGCCCGACGCGCGGCGATCGATCCGGCCAGCGCCAGCAGCGCCAGGCCGGCGACCAGCCCACCCGCGTACGCCCCCGACCCGCACCGCTCCCAGAAGCCCGAGCCGTGGACCCACGTCAGATCGCCGACCCCGCACTCGCCGCCGAAGCACCGCTGGGTCCCGGCGGGCCCGACGTGGATCTCGCCGCCGAGGCTCCACCAGCGCCCGCCCTCGACCGAGATCGCGAAGCCCGCAGCGCCGACGAGCGCGAGCACGATGATGAGCAGACGGCGGGTGAGCGACACGGCGGCATTGTGACGATCGTGCGCGGCGGTGCAACCCTCACCTACATCGGCGCCGTCGATTTGTGCTCGAACGGGTTGATCGACCCTCGGGGCGCGGCCAAGACTCGACACTCCATGCAGTCTGCGCGCGCGCTCGCCGGCATCGCGATCGGGGTCACCCTGATCGCCACCGCGCCGGCGCACGCCGCTGGCCCCACCGCCACCCGGGCCCCCGCCGCGCCGGCGCTCGCCGCGCCGCCGGTGGCCGCGTCGATGTTCGATTGGGCCGCGCTGCTCGATCACAGCAGCGCGCAGCTGACCACGTGGATGCTCGCGCCGACCAGCTGGGCGCCGGCGCTGCACGACCTGCCGATCGCGCTGATGGTTGAGGCCCGCGATCTGGTCGCGCGCCTGACCACGCGCACCACCGCGCTGCTGGCGCTCTTGCCGGCGCCGGGCATCCCCGACATCACCGTGCTGACCACGTCGCCGGTGCCCGACATCGAGAGCTCGGGCTTCGGCTGGCGGATGCACCCGATCCTCCGCTACAACAAGTTCCACGCCGGGACCGACTTCAAGGCCGACCGCGGCACGCCGGTCTACGCCGCCGGCACCGGCGTCGTCGCCTTCGCCGGCGTCCGCAGCGGCTACGGCAAGCTGGTCATGATCGATCACGGCGGCGGCGTGCTCACCCGCTACGCGCACCTGTCGAGCATCGACGTCAAGCCGGGCGCGACCATCGCGGCCGCCGTCCGCCTCGGCCGGGTCGGCGCCACCGGCCGCGCCACCGGCCCGCACCTGCACTTCGAGGTGCGCCTCGACGATCGCCCGGTCGATCCGTCGATGGCGCTCAAGGTCGCCGCCCTGCAGCGCACCGATCCCGGCGCCGCGAAGCTGGCCGCGTGGACGCTGACGCCCGAGGCGATGGCCAAGCAGGTCGATCGCCACGGCCCGCCGCGCGCCAAGCGCCCGGCCGCCAAGCGCCCCGAGCGGCGCGGCGCGCCGACCCGCGACCGCAACCGGTCGTGACCGGCTTCGAAGACGTCCTGGCCGCGATCGCCGCGCCGCTGCCCGACGCGGCGGGCGCGTGGACCACGGCGCAGCACCTCGATCACTGCGCCGCGTCGATCGCCGCGTCGGTCGACGGCTACCCCGCGCTCAAGCCGCTGGTCATCCGGGTCACGATCGGCGCGATCGTCAAGCGCCGCTTCTTGCGCGCCGGCGCGATGCGCCACGACACCCACGCGCCGCTGCCCGGCGGCGCGCCGCCGCCGCCGCGGGCGCTGGCCGACGCCGTCGCGTCGGTCGCCGCCGCCGTCGAGCGCTTCCGCACCCACGCCGGCCCGCTGGCCCCGCACCCGGTCTACGGCCGCTGCAGCGCCGCCGACTACGAGCGGCTGCACGCCATCCACGTCGCCGATCACCTGCGCGCCGTCCGCGGCGCGTGAGCGTCGGCCCGCGCCGCGATCAGGCGCGCTTGCCGTCGACCCAGCGGTAGAAGCCCTGGCCGCTCTTCTTGCCCAGCGTGCCGGCGGCCACCATCTGCCGCAGCAGCTCGGGCGGCTCGAAGCTGGTGCCCAGCGCGTCGGCCAGGTACTCGGCGATGCCCAGCCGCACGTCGAGCCCGACCAGGTCGGTCAGCTCGAGCGGCCCCATCGGGTGGCCGTAGCCCAGCTTCATCGCGGTGTCGACGTCCTCGACCGAGGCGACGCCCTCCTCGACCATGCGGATCGCCTCCATGCCCAGCGCGATGCCCAGCCGGCTCGACGCGAAGCCCGGGCTGTCCTTGACCGTGATCGGGGTCTTGCCCCACGCGGTCGCCAGGTCCACCGCGGTGGCCACCGCGCTCGGGTCGCTGCCGCCGTGACGCACCACCTCGACCAGCTTCATCAGGTGCACCGGGTTGAAGAAGTGCATGCCCACCACCCGCGCGCCGTCGCCGACCGCCGCGGCGATCTGCGCCAGCGACAAGGACGACGTGTTCGACGCCAGCAGCGCGCCGGCCGGCGCCAGCGCGTCGACCTCGCGGAACAGCCGCTGCTTGAGGTCGAGCTTCTCAGGCACCGCCTCGATCACCAGATCGACCTCGGCGCACGCCACCGCCAGCTCGCCGGTCGCGGTCAGCCGCGCCAGCGCCGCGTCGCGCGCGTCGGCGGCCAGCTTGCCCAACTCGACGCCCTTGCCGAGGTTGGCCACCACCTTGGCCCGCCCGGCGGCGGCGGCCTCGGCGGTCACGTCGTACAGGCGCACGTCGTGCCCGGCCAGCGCGGCGACGTGGGCGATCCCGTGGCCCATGGTGCCGGCGCCGATCACGGCGATGCGGTGGATGCGGTCGACGGCGAAGCGAGGCGTGCTCATGGCGCGACATTCGATCGCGGCCGCGCGTGACGCAAGGCCTCGGCGCGCTTGCACGCCGGCGCCGCCCGGCCGTAGGCTGACGCCATGGTCGCCGACGCCGACCGCGTGCGCCGCGAGCTCGAGGGCATCGTCGGGCCGCGCCGCGTCTCGGTGCGCCCGGGCGATCTCGACACCTACGCCCGGGACATGTGGCCGCGCCTGCTCCTGGCCCGCCGCGCCGGCGCGACGCCGACCATGCTGCCGACCGCGGTGGTGTGGCCCGAGACCGTCCGCGAGGTGGCCGCGATCGTGCGGATGGCCCGCAACCTCGGCGTGCCGATCATCCCCTACGGCGGCGGCTCGGGCGTGTGCGGCGGCGTCGTGCCGCGGTTCGGCGGCATCACGATCGACACCAAGCGCATGGCCGCGCTGCGCGGCATCCGCGCCAGCGACCAGGTGGTCGACGTCGAGGCCGGGCTGTCGGGCGAGCGCTTCGAGCGCGAGCTGACCCGCCGCGGCTACACCTTCGGCAACTTCCCGTCGTCGATCTACTGCTCGACGGTGGGCGGCTGGCTGGCCACCCGCGCCGCCGGCCAGCTGTCGACCAAGTACGGCAAGGTCGAGGATCGGGTCGCCGGCCTGACCCTGGTCACCGGCACCGGCGAGGTGGTCGACACCGACGGGCCGCGCCGCGCGATCGGCGGCCCCGACTGGACCCAGCTGGTGCTCGGCAGCGAGGGCACGCTCGGCATCATCACGTCGGCGCGGCTGCGGCTGTCGCCGGCGCCGCAGCTCAAGGTGCTGCGCGGCTTCGAGGTCGACAACGTCGCCGCCGGCGTCGAGGCGCTGCGCCGGGTGCTGCAGCGCGGGCTCAAGCCGGCGGTGGTGCGGCTGTACGACGAGCTCGACACCTTCGTGAACAGCTTCGGCCACCACCACCACGACGCGGCCGCCGCCGAGCTCCGCCACACCCACGCGCCGGTGCCGCTGCCCGGCGAGGGCGCGCTGCCGCCGCTGCCGCCGCCGCCGCGCGCGACCGACGACGACGGCCCGCTCGAGCGGCTCCTGGGCATGGTGCGCAAGGCCCGCCACGGCCTGCGCGGCGACGCGTTCACCGCGGTGCTCGATCGGCCGCGGCTGATCAACCGCGTCGTCGGCACGGTCGCCGAGAAGATCGCGCGCAAGGGCTGCAAGCTGATCATCGGCCTCGAGGGCGCGCGGCTGCGCACCGAGGTCGAGGCCGCGCTGACCTTCGCCGAGCTCGAGCGCGCCGGCGCCCGCGATCAGGGCGAGGAGCCGGGCCGGGCCTGGCTGGCCCGCCGCTACGCGGTCAGCTACAAGATGTCGCCGGTGTTCCGCGACGGCGCGTTCGTCGACACCATGGAGGTGGCGACCAGCTGGGCCACGCTGCTCGACCTGTACCACTCGGTGCGGGCCGCGCTGGGCAAGCACGCGGTGGTGATGGCGCACTTCTCCCACGCCTACCCCGAGGGCTGCTCGATCTACTTCACGTTCGCCGCCCACGCGCCCGACCGCGCCGCCAGCGAGCGGCTGTACGACACGATCTGGAAGGACGGCCTCGAGGCCGCGACCCGGGTCGGCGCGACGATCAGCCACCACCACGGCGTCGGCATGCTGCGCGCGCCGTACATGGCCGGCGAGCACCGCGAGGCGATGGCCATCCTCACCGCGCTCAAGCACAGCTTCGATCCCGACGACGTCATGAACCCCGGCAAGCTGGGCCTCGCGGCCCGGCGGTGGGAGGCGCGGTGACCCTCGAGCTCGCCGGGGCGCTGGCCGCCGTGGTCGGCGCCGATCACGTCCGTCCGATCCCCGGACAGCCGGCGCTGGCGGTCACGCCCGGCTCGCCGACCGAGCTGGCCGACGTCGTGCGCATCACCGCCGACGCCGGCGCCGCGGTGGTGCCGGTCGGCGCCGGGTTCCGCGCCGCCCGGGTGCGCGGCCTGGGCGAGCGCCGCCGGGTCCACCTGTCGAGCGAGCGCCTCGATCAGGTGGTGCAGCTCGACGAGACCTCGATGCTGTGCCACGCGCAGGCCGGCCTCACCGGCGCCGCGCTCGAGAAGATCCTGGCGCCGCGCGGGCTGTCGCTCGGCGACTACCCGCCGGGCATCCTCGGCTCCAGCCTCGGCGGCCTGATCGGCGTGCGCACGCCGGGCAAGTCGTCGGCGCGCCACGGCTTCTTCGAGGAGGCGGTCGCCGGGCTGTCGGCGGTGCTGGCCGACGGCCGCACCATCCACACCCGGGTCGCGCCGCGCCGCTCGACCGGCCCCGACCTGGCGCGCGCGCTGTGCGGCAGCGAGGGCACGATCGGCTACATCACCGCCGCGGTGCTGCGCCTGCACCGGCGGCCCGAGGCCCGGCTGCTGGCCGCCTACGTGCTGCCGTCGGTCGACGCCGCGATCGCCGCCGCGTTCCTGGCGCTGCGCGAGGAGTGCGCGCCGGCCGGGCTGCGCATCGTCGACGCCACCGAGGCGCGGCTGCACTTCCCCGACGCCGGCCTCGCCGACGGCCAGGCGCTCTTGGTCGCGTGCACCGCCGGCCCCACCGATCTGGCCGCGTGCGATCGCGATCTGATCGCCAGCGCGGTCGCGGCCGAGGGCGGCGCCGCCGCCGATCTCGGCCTGGCCGAGCGCTGGTGGCGCCGGCGGCTCGGCACCGAGCCGACCCCCGAGCCCTCGCCCGGCTTCCAGGCCTCGGCCGGCCCCGGCCAGCTGACCGCCGCGTACCACGCGATCCGCCGCGCGGTGCCGACCGCGCGCCTGCACGTGTCGCGCTTCGATCTCGACGGCGCGGTGGTGTTCGCGACGCTGGTCGACGACCGCGGCGACGCGCTCGCCGGCGACGCGCTGACCGCCACCGTGGCCCGCGCCGAGGCCGCCGCCACCGCCGCCGGCGCCTGGCTGCTCGGCGCCCGGCCGACCGCGCTCGATCCGTACCTCAAGGCGCTGCGGGCGCAGCTCGACCCGCGCGGCGTGATGAACCCGGGCGCGCTCACCGAAAGCTGATCATGGCCGATCACTTCACCACCGCCGACGTCGCCCGCCAGCTCGACGACTGCACCTTCTGCCCGAAGATGTGCCGCCACGCGTGCCCGGTCTCGACCACCACCGGCCGCGAGTCGCTGATCCCGCAGGCCAAGATGGATCGGCTCAACAAGCTGGTCCACGACCAGGAGCCGTGGCGCCCCGACACCACCGAGTCGCTGTGGGCCTGCACCGGCTGCCGCCACTGCACCGTGTACTGCGATCACGACAACGAGCCGGGGCTGGTGCTCTTGAGCGGGCGCGCCGAGGCCAACAAGCGCGGCGCCGGCCACCCGGCGCTGGCCGGCTACGGCGAGCGGTTCCGCGCCCGCGATCAGCGCCTGGCCGCCGACGCCCGCGAGCGCTTCGGCGCCGAGGCGTTCGCGTCGACCGGCGCGATCGGCTTCTGGCCCGGCTGCGACAGCCTCGACAAGGGCACCGCCGACGTCGCCGCGGCGCAGGCGGTGTTCGAGCGGCTCGGCCTGGGCCCGGTGCCGCTGGTCGACGCCGGCCTGGCCTGCGCCGGCTACCCGCTGCTCGCCGCCGGCCTCCCCGACGAGTTCCGCTGGCACGCCGGCAAGGTCGCCACCGCGCTGCGCCGGTTCCAGACCATCGTCATCGGCTGCTCGGCGTGCCGCCACGCCATCACCGCGCTCTACCAGGGCGAGGGCATCAGCGTCGGCACCACCGTCGTGTCGATCGCCGAGTTCCTCGCCACCCACGCCGACAAGCTGCCGGCGCCGGCCACCAAGAAGCGGGTCCACTACCACGACCCCTGCTACCTCGCGCGCTCGGCCGGCGTGATCGAGGAGCCGCGCCGCGTGCTCGGCCAGGTCGCCGACGTCCGCGAGTTCGCGTGGTCGGGCGTCGACACCGAGTGCTGCGGCGGCGGCGGCCTCCTGCCCAAGACCATGCCCGCGGTCGCCGACGCGATGGCCCGCCGCCGGCTGGCGGAGCTGGCCGCCCAGGGCGGCGGCATCGTCGCCACCGCGTGCGGCACCTGCGCGCTGATGCTCCGCCGCAACGCGCCCGACGGCGTCGAGGTCAGCGATCTCGCCACCGCGGTCGCCAACCTCACCGACACGCCGTTCACGCCGCCGGCCGCCCCGGCGGATGAGCCATAGCCGCGCGCTACTTGTGATCCGGCAGCGGCGCCTCGAGCGCCGCCGCCTCGCGCCACGCCGCGAACGCCGGCAGCGCCCACACCGCGTCCATGTACGCGCGGCACGGCGCGTCGACCTCGACGCCGTAGGTCACGAACCGCCCCACCACCGGCGCGAAGAACGCGTCGGCGATCGTGAAGCCGCCGAACAGGAACGGTCCGGCGGAGGCCTCCGCGCGCAGCCCGCGCCAGATCGCCTGCACCCGCGCCGCGTCGGCCAGCGCCTCGGGCGTGCGGCCGGCGCCCGGGTAGCGGCCGATCAGCTCCTGGGGCATCGCGCCGCGCAGCGCCGCGAACCCGGCGTGCATCTCGGCCGCCACCGCGCGGGCCCGGGCCCGCGTCGCGCGATCCGCCGGCCACAGCCCGGCCTCGGGCGCCAGCTCGGCGACGTACTCGCAGATCGCCAGCGAGTCGTGCACCACCAGCGCGCCGTGGTGCAACACCGGCACCCGGCCCGCCGGGTTGACCGCCGCGATCGCGGCCGCGGTGGTCGGCTGGTCGAGCTCGATCACCCGCGCGTCGAAGCGCAGCCCCGACGCCGCCAGCGCCAGGTACGGCCGCAGCGACCACGACGAGTAGCGGCGGTTGCCGATGTACAGGATGAGGTCGTCCATTGCCGCGCCTTGTCTCACGGCAGCGGCATCGGCGCCAGGTACGCGGTCTTCATGCGCCGGTAGCCGCCGCGCAGCGGCACGCTGGCGCGGTCGAGCCAGGCCGCCAGGGTCGACGAGCCGAGCAGCGCGTGCAGGCGCTCGACGTCCTGCCACCGCGCCGGCGCGTCGGGCCGCGGCCGCACCGCGTACGCCGAGTCCAGGACCAGCGCGCCGCCGCGATCGATCCACGCCCGCGGCGTCCGCACCACGTCGGGGATGACCACCTTCGGCGCCGGGTCGAGGTGGAAGCGGAGGTTCTGCGGCCGGCCGAACGCGTGGAAGCGATCGCCGACGAACCGCCCGCGCTCGCGGGCCTCGAGCAGCGATCGCCGCGCCGCCAGGTACGCCGCCGCCCGCGGCCACCGCGCCTCGACCTCGGCCCACGGCACCAGCGCGCCGTCGACGTACGGCAGCACGCACCACGCGGTCGGCGCCGCGCCGACGTCGCGCCCGCGCAGGCACGGCCGCGCCGCGTCGGCCTCGATCACCGCGTCGCCGCTGATCAGCCAGCGCCCGTCGCGCCGCGCCGCCGGCAGCACGAACACCGGGTCGGCGTTGGTGCCGGCGCCCTTGGCGATCACCGCCACCTCGCCCAGCGTCAGCGCCGGCGCCGGCCCCCGCCCCCGCCGCGTCGGCGCGGCCGCGATCCACGGCGCGTCGCCCAGGCGCGCCAGGTCGAGCGCGTCGGTGCGCCAGCCGCCCGCGCCGTGGCGGTGGATCGGCCGCGCCCCCGGCTGCGCCGCCCCGCCCAGGATCGCGATCGACGCGTAGGTCGTCGCGTTGGCGAACAGCTGCGCCGCGCCCAGCTCGATCACCGCCACCACCGCCCGCCGCGCCGCCAGGTGCGCGCGCAGCGGCCCGGCCCAGCGCGCGGTCAGCCACCGCGACGGCACGATCAGCGCCACCCGACCGTCGCCGGTCAGCCAGTCGACGCTCTTCTCCAGGAACGCGCCGTACAGATCCCACTCGCCGAACGACGTCGCCGCGAACCGCCCGCGCAGCGCCGCCCACAGCGCCGGATCGCTGGTGCGCAGGCGGATCGAGCGCACGTACGGCGGGTTGCCGATCACCGCGTCGACCTTCGGCACGCGCGCCCGCCCCAAGAGCGCCTCCGCCACCCGCACCGTCGCGCCCGGGGTCGCGGCCCGCGCCGCCCGCGCCACGCGCGGATCGCGCTCGACGCCGAACCGCGCCGCCGCCGGCAGCACCGCGCGCGCCGCGCGCAAGAACGCCCCGTCGCCGCACGCCGGATCGAGCAGCCGCGGCCGCGCCGGCAGGTCGGGCGCGATCAGCCGGATCACCGCCTCGGCGAGCCCGGGCGGCGTGAACACCTGGCCGCGGGCCCGCCGCTCGGCCTGGGTCGCCGCACCGCGCCCGATCCCCGGGGGCAATGGTTCAAGCAGCTTGGCGAGGAGTGCGAGTTCCACGGGGGAGTCGATGACCGGCCGCTAACCGTGACGCACTACGCGATCGGGGCACGGCTCGCTAGGCTCCCAGTGTGCCCGAGTCGGAGGAGACGTGCTTCAGCCCGGTGCTCGAGCTGCCGCGTCGTCGGCTGTTCGGCTTCGCGGTGGCGCGGCTCGGCGACGACAGCGCGTGCCTCGCCGCGGCGCTGCAGTGCGCGGCCACGTGGGGCGGGCGCGACCAGCCGGTGGTGCTGCTCGACGCCGACCTCGATCACGACGGGGCGATCTCCGCGCGCCTGGCCGACGGCCTGCTCGCCGCGCCGCACCCCGAGGCGGTGGTGGTGCGGGTGCCGCGCTTCCACCGCGTCGATCCGGCGTCGATCCTCGAGCAGCTGGTCGAGCGCGGCGTCACCGTCGCGGTGCGCGAGGTCGACCTCGGGGCCGCCGAGCTCGGCCTCCTGGCCGGCGCGCCCATCGATCTGCTCGAGCTGCCGGCGTGGGCGGTGGCCGGGCTCGATCGCGATCGCACCGCCGCCACGGTGGTCGAGCGCCGCATCGCGCTGGCCCACCACCACGACTGGCTGACCCTGGCCGCCGACGTCCACCGCCCCGAGCAGCTGGCCTTGCTCGAGCGGCTCGGCTGCGACCTGGTGTGCGGCCCCGCGGTCGGCGCGGCGATGACCCGCACCGACGCCGATCGCCTGGTGGTCCACCGCCGGGCCGCGCCGCCGACCGCGCCGCCGCCGTCGCTGTGAGGGCCGCCGCCGCCGCCGGGCCCGAGGCGATCCCCCGCGCGAGACGCGCGCGCCCCGCTGGGTGATACTGCGCGCGATGAACCCGCGCGTCGTCGTGATCGCCAACCCCAGGTCGCAGGGCGGCTCGCTGGGCCGGCGCTGGTCCGAGCTGGCCGATCAGATCCGCCGCGAGCTGCCGTTCGAGGCCGCGCTGACCGCCGCCCCCGGCGACGCCACCCGGCTGGCGCGCCAGGCGGTCGAGGCCGGCGCCGAGATCGTCGTCGCGGTCGGCGGCGACGGCACGATCAACGAGGTCGCCAACGGCTGGTTCGAGGCCGGCGCCCGCGTCCCCGGCGACGCCGCGCTGGCGGTGCTGCCGTTCGGCACCGGCGGCGACTTCGTGCGCACCGTCGGCATCCCCAAGGACTTCGCCAAGGCGGTCAAGATCCTCGCCGCCGGCCACCGCCGCCGCATCGACGTCGGCCGCATCGACTACGTCAGCCGCGACGGCAGCCCCGGCGTGCGCATGTTCGCCAACATCGCCTCGTTCGGCATGTCGGGCCTCACCGACCGCCTGGTCAACCAGTCCAAGAAGCGGTTCGGCTCGCTGTCGTTCTTCGCCGCCACCGCCAAGGCGATGTGGCAGTACGACAACCAGCGGGTGCGGCTGTCGTTCGACGACGCCCCCGCCGACGGCGTCGACCTCACGATCAACACCGTCGCGATCGCCAACGGCCGCTACTTCGGCGGCGGCATGATGGTCGCGCCCGACGCGTCGCTCGATGACGGCGAGTTCGACGTGGTCGCGATCGGCGACATGTCGATGACCGACTTCGTCTTGAAGAGCCGCCGCATGTACGCCGGCACGCACCTGTCGCTCGAGAAGGTCAGCCACCGGCGCGCGCGGGTCGTGCGCGCCACGCCGGCCGAGCCCGGCCAGGTGGTCGAGCTCGACGTCGACGGCGAGACCCCGGGCATCCTGCCGGCGACGTTCACGGTCGTGCCGCGCGCGCTCGATCTGATCGCGCCCGAGCCGGGTCGCGGCGCATGACCGGGCCCACGACCGCCCGCTGGCACGACGGGCCGGCGCGCAGCGCGCGGTGGGGGCTGGGCGCGGCGCTGGTCAGCGGGCTCCTGTGGATCCTGTCGGCACAGCCGATCACCTGGTGGCCGCTGGGCTGGTTCGCCGCGCTGCCCGCGGCGTGGGCCATCGATCGCGCGCCGACCCGCCGCCGGGCCGGGCTCTACGGCGGCGCCGCGGCCTTCGTGTTCACCGTGGGTGGCTTCCACTGGATGGTCTACCTCTTGCGGGTCAACGCCCACCTGCCGGCGCCGCTGGCGTGGCTGGGCTTGCTGCTGCTCGCCGCGTACCACGGCGCGCTGTTCTTGCTCGGCGCGCGGCTCACCCGGGCGCTGCGCGATCGCCGCCGGGACGATCCGCGCGGTCCGTGGCCGATGGCGCTGTGCCTGCCGCTCGGCTTCGTCGTCGTCGAGGTCGTGCTGCCGACGCCGTTCCCGTTCAGCCTGGCGCTGGGCCAGGCCGGGGTCGCGCCGCTGCGCCACCTGACCGCCGCCGCCTCGACCGTCGGCCTCGCCGCGCTGATGATCGCCTTCGCCGGCGCGATCTACGACGCGCTCACCCGCCCGGCGCGGCGCTGGCGCCCGGCGATCGGCGTCGCGCTGTTCGCCGCCGCGCTCACGCTCGGCAGCATCCGCGTCGATCGCGGCGGCGCCACCCGGCAGATCACGATCGGCGTGGTCCAGCCCAACAAGCGGGTCGACGTCCCCGCCGGCACCCGCGAGCGGGCCGGGCACCTCGAGCAGCTCCGCCGCGCGTCGCGCATGCTCGAGGACGCCGGCGCCGATCTGGTGGTGTGGAGCGAGGTCGCCTACCCGTTCGAGGTGCCGCGCGACCTCACCGCGGACGTCGCGCGCAACCACCCGCTGTCGATCCGCGGCAACACCACCGGCCCGCTGCTCATCGGCGCGGTCACCACCACCGATCGCGATCAGTGGAACAGCGCCATCCTGGTCGCCGCCGACGGCCGCTTCCTCGGCCGCGGCGACAAGATCCATCGCATGATCGGCAGCGAGTACAACCCGCTGGTCGAGCACTTCCCGTCGCTCGCGAAGTACATGCCCGACGGCGCCGGCAGCTACGCCGGCGGCGACCAGCCGGCGGTCCTCACCGTCGACATCGACGGCCAGCCGGTGCGGCTGGCGATCATGGTCTGCCTCGAGGACGTCGTCCCCGGCCACGGCCGCGAGCTGGCCGCGCTCGAGCCCGACGTGCTGATCAACCTCACCATGGACACCTGGTTCGACTTCGACGCCGAGCCCTACCAGCACGAGGCGCTGGCCCGCTACCGCGCGGTCGAGGTCGGCGCGCCGCTGGTGCGCGCGGTCAACACCGGCCCGTCGTCGATCATCGACCGCGACGGCGCCTTCCTCGCGCGCACCGGCGTCGTCGAGCACGGCGGCCCCACCACGACGATGGCCACGATCACGATCGGCCGCCGCGGCCGCTCGCTGTACGCGCTCGCCGGCGGCGTCCTCACCTGGGGCGCCGCGCTGGTCGCGATCGGCTGGTGGCTCGGCCCGGGCCTGGTGGCCCGGGTCCGCCGCCGCCGCCAGGCCTGACCATGCTGCGCGTCATCGAGAGCCACCGCTTCGAGGAGCTGGCGTCGGCGCTGGCCGAGCAGCTCGCGCCGCTGGCGTCGCCGTTCGCGCCGCCGCGGGTCGCGATCCCCAGCCGCGCGGTCGGCCGCTGGGTGCAGTACGCGCTGGCCACCCGCGCCGGCGTCGCCGCCGGCTACCAGACCAGCTTCCTCGAGCGGCTGCTGGCCGAGGAGCTGACCGCCGATCACCCCGAGCTGCGCCCGCTCGACAAGGCCGGCCTCGAGGCCGCGCTGGCCTCGGTGCTCGCCGATCGCGCGGTCCTCGACCAGCCGGCGCTGACCCCGGCGCTGGCCTACCTCGACGGCGACGGCCCCGACGGCGTCGGCCCGCGCCGCGTGCAGCTCGCCGCCGAGCTGGCCGAGCGCACGTGGGAGTACGCGCTGACGCGGCCCGAGTGGCTGCAGACCTGGCAGCGCGGCCACGGCCTGCCGCCGGAGCAGGTGCTCGATCCCACCGTCGCCCGCTGGCACGGCGCGCTGTGGCACGCCACCTGTCGCCACCTCGCCGAGGTCGCCGGCCCGCACCCGGTGCCGGTGCCCGAGCTGGCGATGGCCCGCCGCCGCGCGCGCTGGCCGGCGCCGCCCGGCCCGCCGATCTTCGTCATCGGCCTGTCGTTCGTGCCGCGGGTCTACCTCGACGCGCTGGCCTACCTCGCCGAGGTCCGGCCGGTCACGGTGCTGGCGATGTCGCCGTGCGCGATGTACTGGGGCGACGTCGCGCGGCCGCGCCGCCGCCGCGCCGCCGGGCTGGCCGCGGTCGCCCCCGACGAGCCGCTCGCGCTGCAGCGCTGGGGCAGCCCCGGCCGCGACACGCTGGCGGCGCTGGCCGAGCTGTCCGAGGGCGACATCGACGATCGCTTCGGCGACAGCGGCGCGCTCGAACCCGACGCCAGCGCCCGCGCGCGCTGGGCCCACGACACGCTGCTCCGCGCCGCGCCGCCGGCAGCCGAGACCGCCGCCACCACCGCCACCGCCGCGCCCGCCGCCGGCGTGCAGATCCTCGCGTGCCCGTCGCCGGTGCGCGAGCTCGAGGTGGTCGCCGCGGCGATCCGCGCGCGCCTCGAGCGCGATCCGTCGCTCACCGCCAACCAGATCGCCGTGCTGCTCGCGCCGTCCGCCGTCGAGACCTACCTGCCGCAGATCGCGCCGGCGTTCGCGCGCTACCAGCTGCCGTTCCACGTCGTCGACATGCCCGCGCTCGGCCACGGCCACGCCGCGGTGGCGATGGAGCTCCTGCTCGCGCTGCCGCTCGGCCGGTTCCGTCGCCCCGAGCTGCTCGGCGTCATGACCCACCCCGCGGTCACCGCGCGCCACCCCGGCGTCGATCCCCACGACTGGATGGCGTGGACCGAGGCGCTCGGCATCGTCCACGGCGCCGACGACGCCGATCACGCCGGCACCTACCTCGCCGGCATGGACACGTTCCACTGGGACCAGGGCATCAAGCGCCTCGCGCTGGGCGCGTTCATGGCCGGCCCCCGGGCCGGCGCCGACCTGGTCGCCACCCTCGAGGGCCGCGCCTACCGCCCCGAGGAGGTCGCCGCCGACGAGCAGGCCTCGGCCGCCACCTTCGCGCTCCTGGCCCGGTCGCTCATCGCCGACGCCCGCTGGCTGCGCGGCCACCGCGCGCCGCTCGCCACCTGGGCCGGCATCCTCGACGATCTCGCCGCCGCGTACCTCGGCGGCAAGGACGAGGCCGCGCAGGGCGAGCTCACCCGCGTGCGCGGCGCGCTGGCCGATCTGGCCGAGCTCGATCTCGACGGCCGCGTCCTCGACTACCCCGAGGTCGCCGCGCTGGCCCGCCGCCGCCTCGGCCAGGTCCGCGCCGATCGCGGCGAGCCGCTGGCCTACGGCGTCCACGTCGCGCGCATCACCCCGCACCGCCCGCTGCCGTTCGCCCACGTCTTCGCGGTCGGCCTCGGCGAGGGCAGCTTCCCGTCGAGCGATCGCCGGGCCGGCCTCGAGCTGCGCGCGACGCTCGAGCGCGGCGACGTCTCGGCCCGCGATCGCGATCGCTACGCGTTCCTCGAGCTGACGCTGGCCGCCCGCGACGAGCTGGTGCTGTCGTACGTCGATCGCGAGCCGGTCACCGGCGAGCCGCGGGCCCCGGCGTCGGTGGTGCACGAGCTGGCCGAGATGCTGGCGCCGTACCTCGGCGTCGCGCCCACCGCCGCGCTGGGCGCGCT
The DNA here is from genome assembly GCA_016707895.1 of Myxococcales bacterium. Taxonomy (GTDB): domain Bacteria; phylum Myxococcota_A; class Polyangia; order Haliangiales; family Haliangiaceae; genus UBA2376. The sequence continues at coordinate 18,264 of JADJGV010000030.1, forward strand.
CACCGTCAAGGCGCCGCTGCACCGCTTCGACGACGACGGCGATCCGCTGGCCGCCCGCGAGCGCTACGCCGCCGCGCTGCGCCGCGACCTCGACGCCGCCGCCCGCGAGCGCGACCAGCGCGTGCCGCCGCCGCGGGCGCTGACCCGGGCCCTGGCCGCGCGCCCCGAGCTGGCCCGCGCGCTCGGCCTCGGCCACGGCGCGCTGACGCCGGTGGTCGACGACGGCCCGCTGGTCGTGCGGCTCACCCACCTGCGGGCGTTCCTCGAGAGCGCGCCCCAGGGCTGGGCCAAGGCGGTGCTCAGCCTGTACGACGACGACGACGACGAGCGCCTCGATCACGACGAGGAGCCGCTGGCGGTCGACGCGATGACCCGCGCCAACCTCACCCGCGCCGCGTTCGCCCGCTACCTCGCCAGCGGCGAGCTGGCCGACGCGGTCACCGCCACCTGGAAGGACGCGCGGCTCACCGGCCAGGCGCCGGTCGGCGTGTTCGGCGAGGTCGCCGAGGCCGGCGATCGCGAGCTGCTGGCGCGCTGGGCCGCCGACCTCGACGCCGCCGGCGGCCGCGGCCAGCGGTTCCGCCGCTACGGCCTCGGGCGCGCCCCGCGCGGCGCCGACGGCGTCACCCTGGCGCCGGTCAGCCTGACCATCACCCTCGACGGCCGCCCCCGCCGGGTCGACCTGGTCGGCGAATGCAACCCCGCCGGCGACGCCTGCGGCACGCTGCTGCTGACGCCCAGCAAGGCCAGCGAGCGCATCAAGCTGCGCGCCGCGCTCGATCACGTCGTGCTCGCCGCCGCCGGCGTCGCCACCACCGGCTGGCGCCACCTGATCCTCGCCAAGGAGAAGCCCGATCGCGCCGCCCACGCGCCATGGTCCGCCGACGAGGCCCGCGGCTACCTCGCCGCGCTGTGCGCCGAGCTGTACGGCGGCAGCCACGACTACCTGCTCTCGCTCGACATGGCGGTCGCGGTGCTCGGCGGCAAGGAGGCCAAGCCCGATCGCCCCAAGGACGGCCGGCCCGGCTCGCTCGGCTACGGCCCGCTGCGCGATCGCCCCGATCGCGGCGTGGTCGCCGACCTCGACGCCGTCGTCGCCCGGCGCTACCAGCCGCTGTTCGGCCGGCTGGGGGGCCTGCGATGACCCCCGTCCGCTGGCCGCGCCCCGCCACGCTGGGCGATCCGCACACCCGGCTGCTCGTCGTCGAGGCCTCCGCCGGCACCGGCAAGACCTACTTCCTCGAGCACAAGGTCGTCGATCTCTTGCTCGCCACCGACGCGACGATCGATCGCATCGTCGTGGTGACGTACACCGAGAAGGCCACCGCCGAGTTGCGCGCGCGCATCCGCCGCCTCCTGACCCAGATGGTCTGGGGCGCACCGCCGGCGACCGCCGGTGAAGACGGATGGCTGCTCGACGACGGCGCCCGGGCCCGGCTGCGCGACGCCCTCGATCGCGTCGACGCCGCGCCGATCTCCACGATCCACGGCTTCTGCCAGCGGGTCCTGTCCGACGAGGCCTTCGCCGCCGGCCGCGCCTTCGAGCAGCAGGCCGTCCCCGACGAGGCCGCGCTGCGCGCCGCGTTCCTCGACGCCTTGCGCGAGCGGTTCGCGGTCGAGCCCGAGGACAAGGCGCGGCTCCGCGACTTCCTCGCCAGCGGCAAGTCCACCGAGGCCTTGTTCGCGTGGGTGCTGCAGCTCTACCGCTTCGACGCGCCGCTGGCCGAGACCTCGCCGGCGCCGCACCAGGCGCTGGTCGCGCGGGTCCTCGGCGAGGTCGTCGCCCGCGCCGATCGCTCCAAGCGCCGCGGCGGACAGATCGACTTCCACGACATGCTGCGGCTCACCGCCCGCGCGCTCGAGGCCGACCCCGCGCTGGCCGCGCGCATCGCCACCCGCCTGCCGTGGGCGCTGATCGACGAGTTCCAGGACACCGATCCGGTGCAGTGGCAGATCGCCAGCCGCATCTGGCGCCAGCCGCCGGCCCGCGGCCTCACGATCGTCGGCGATCCCAAGCAGGCCATCTACTCGTTCCGCGGCGGCGACGTCCACACCTACCTGGCCGCCAAGCAGGAGCTGGTCGCCGCCGGCGCCGGGCTGGCCACCCTCGACGTGTGCCAGCGCTCGACCGCGCCGCTGGTCGCCGCGATCAACCGCGTGCTGGCCCGACCGCGCTCGCTGTTCCACGGCAGCGGCATCACCGACAGCGCGCCGGTGCGCGCCACCGGCGAGGTCACCGCGGCGTGGGCCGACGGCCGGCCGCTGGCGCCGATCGCGCTCTACGACGTCGGCAGCGCCGGCCCCGCCCCCGAGGTGCGCCACGCGATCTACGAGGCCACCGCCGACGAGATCGCCCGGCTGGTCGGCGATCCGGCGCACCGCATCGTCGGCACCGCCCGCGGCCGCACCCACACGGTCGGCCCCGGCGACATCTACGTGCTCACCCGCACCAACGAGGAGTCGCGCGCGGTGGCCGCCGCCATCCGCGGCCGCGGCGTGCCGTGCGCGTTCTTGCTGGCCGAGCACCTGTTCGCCACCCCCGAGGCCGCCGACGTCGCCGACCTGCTCGACGCCGTCGCCCACCCGCGCGATCGCGGCAAGCAGATGCGCGCGTGGATGACCTGCTTCTTCGACGTGCCGCCCGACGCGCTGATCAAGGCCAAGGACGCGCCCGACGATCACCCGCTGGTCGCGCACTTCCACGACTGGCGCGGCGCCGCGGCGCGGATGGACTACCCGCGGCTGTTCCGGTCGATCCTCGACGACACCCGGGTGATGGAGCGTGCGCTGGCCACGGGCGGCGGGGCGCGGGCGGTGACGAACCTCGGGCACGTGTTCGAGCAGCTCTACGCCGAGATCGAGCGCAGCCGGTGCGAGCTGCCCGAGCTGGTGACGCGGCTGCGCGCGTGGATCGCCGACATGGGCGATCGGCCGGATGACAGCGACGTGCAGCGCCAGGAGACCGATCAGCACGCGGTGCAGGTGATGACGGTGCACCGCGCGAAGGGCCTGGAGGCGTGGGTGGTGTTCGTGGTCGGCGGCATCGGCTTCACCGCGAAGAGCGACGACATCGCGGTGATCCACGACGCCGCCGGCAAGCGGGTCGCGGTGCTCAAGGGCAGCGACGTGCCGGTCGGCGCCACCGGGCACGAGGATCAGCGGCTGGCGTACGTCGCGCTGACCCGCGCCCGGGCGCGGGTGTACCTGCCGGTCTTGCCGCCGAAGACCAAGCAGCCGAAGCCGCGGGGCGGCTGGCTGGCGGTGTACGGGGCGATGCACGACGCGCTGACCGACCTGCACGCGACCGGGCGGAGCGCGCGGGCGCCGGCGGCGGGGGCGGCGCGATGCCGAGCAACGTGATCGCGTTCCCGACGACGGCGCCGATGGTCGACGCGTGGCTGGCGGCGCGGCCGCCCAGCGGCGAGCTCGACGCGACCAGCGTGGCGCTGCCGCCGCCGCCGCCGGCGGTGCGCGAGCCCGAGGCGCTGGGCGCGCGGACCGGGTTCGTCGTGACGTCGTACTCGCGGCTGCGGCGCGACGCGGGGGAGCTGGATGTCACGGCGGTGACGGGGGAGGATCGCAGCAAGCGCGCGCCGGGGCCCGACGAGCTGCCCGGCGGGGCGTCGACCGGCCAGCTGATCCACGCGGTGCTGGAGCACGCCGACTTCGGGGTGGCGGCGCAGGAGAGCTGGGACGCGTGGGCGGCGCGGGCCGAGGTGGCGAAGCTGTTCGAGGACGCCGAGCGCAAGTTCGGGGTGGATCGCCGGTGGCGCGGCAAGGCGGCGGCGCTGGTGCACGCGACGATCGTCGCGCCGGTGGTGCTGCCGGGCGAGACGCTGCCGTGCCTGGCGCAGGCGCCGAAGGTGGCCAAGGAGGTCGAGTTCGCCTACCCGATTCCGGATCCGCCGCTGGATCGCAGCGGCGAGCTGCTCGCGGGCGGGCTCAGCGGGCCGCGCGGCTTCGTGAAGGGCTTCATCGACGCGATCGTGGCCTGGGACGATCGCTGGTTCGTGATCGACTACAAGAGCGACGTGCTGGACGACGACCCGCGGGCGCTCAAGGCCCACGTCGACGAGCACTACCGCGTGCAGGCCGAGCTGTACGCGCTGGCCGCGGCCAAGATGCTGGGGCTGGCGGGGGAGCACGATCGGCGGGCGCGGTTCGGCGGGTTGCTGTACTGGTTCGTGCGCCCGGGGAGGATCGTGCACGTCGAGCCGAGCTGGGATGATCTGGAAGCGTTCGCCGCGTCGCTGGCGCGCCGGGAGTACACATGAGCGGCCCGAGTCTGAGCCCGCTGGGCGCGGTGCGGCGCGCGCGGGGTGGCGTGCCTGCGGCGGAGGACGATCTGTTCCGGAGGCTGGGGGTAGGCGCGCGGAAGTGCGACCTGGGGGACGCGGGGTTGTATCTGGCCGAGGAGCTGGTGGCGTGGAATCGGTTCCTGGGGCCGCGGGAGAAGCAGAGTCTGGCGCTAGGCGTGCTGGCGTTGATGCTCGCGGTGCGGAGCGGGTCGACGCGGCTGCCGCTGGATCCGAAGGGCGTGGGCGCGGAGCTGGTCGGGGGAGTCATCAAGGCGGCGGGGTTGGTCGATGTAACGCCGCGGGAGGTGATGAAGGATCTGCGGGGGCTGGCGTCCGGGTTCCATGGGGTGGCGGGGCCGCCGCGGGGTGGCTCGCAGGCCTCGCCGCTGGTGGTCGATGACGACGCGCTGTATCCGCATCGGCTGTGGTGGCTGGAGACGCGGCTGGCGGAGAAGCTGCGCGGCCGGCTGGGGAGAGTCGTGGCGAGCGACGAGGAGGCGCGCGCGGCGATCCAGGCGACGCGGGATAGCCAGCTGAGCGACGAGCAGGCGGCGGCCGCGGCGGCGGCGCTGGGGAGCGCGCTGGCGGTCATCACGGGCGGCCCCGGGACGGGGAAGACGGCGACGCTGGCGGCGATCGTGGCCGGCCTGCGGAAGATCGGGCTGAAGGACGAGGACATCGCGCTGGCGGCGCCGACCGGGAAGGCGGCGAATCGCATGGGCGAGAGCGTGCGCGCGCGGCTCGGCGGAGGCGCGCCGAAGTCGGCGACGCTGCACCGCGTGCTGCGCTCGCAGCCGGGGGGCGGCTTCCACCACGGCGAGGGCAACCCGCTTCCGTATAAGGCTGTGATCGTGGACGAGGCGTCGATGATCGACCTGGCGCTGATGGAGCGCCTGGTGGCGGCGCTGGCGCCGGAGGCGCGCCTGGTGCTGATCGGCGATCCGGATCAGCTGCCGTCGGTGGAGGCGGGCCAGGTGCTGACTGACCTGCTGTCGGCGGCGACGGCGACGGCCACGGTCGGGGCAGAAGGCGGTGAAGGCGCCCCTCCGGCGGCCCGCGGCATCGCGCGGCTGACGCGAAGCTACCGGGTCGACGCGGGGGATGCGGGGAAGGCGATCCTCACCGCGGCGGCGGCGGTGCTCGCCGGCGAGGCCAAGCGCCTCGGGCCAGGGCGCGGCGAGCGCCTGGCCGCCATCCGCCACAAGCCGGCGGAGGTCACGGGTAGCGGCGTGGAGTTCCTGCAGGCCGACGCCGCCGGCGCGCTCGCCTGGGTCGACCACTGGTGGCAGCGGCGGTGGCACACGATCGAGGAGGCGGCCCGCCGCGAGTACCGGCGAGTCGGCGGCCGCTGGGAAGGCGACGACGAGGCGAGGCTCGCGAGCTTGCTGGCCGCCCACGAAGCGTCGCGGCTGCTGGCGGTGACGCGCTCAGGCGTGCTCGGCAGTCAGTCGATCAGCGCCCGCTGCCACGTCCGCGTGCTGGCCGAGGCCAGCGTGGAAGGCGCGCCCGAGTTCTTGCCCGGCGAGCCCGTCATCCAGACGCGCAACGACTACGCGCGCGGCCTGTGGAACGGCGACCAGGGCGTCGTGGTGCGGGTGGTCGACGATGACGGCCAGCAGCACTACCGCGTCGTCTTCCGGCGCGTCGTCGACGACAAGGTCGAGCTCGCCCCGTTCCCGATCGACGCCTTGCGCGGCGGCCTGGAGCTCGCCTGGGCGATGACCGTGCACAAGTCGCAGGGGAGCGAGTTCGGCCAGGTCGCCGTGATGCTGCCCGAGGCCGACTTGCCGATCGTGAGTCGTGAGCTGGTCTACACGGCGCTGACGCGCGCGCGAGGCAGCGCAGTCGTCGTGGGAGACGCGGGGGTCCTGGGCGACGGAGGGGCGCGGAAGGCGGTGCGGAGTACCGGACTGGCTCGGCGTCTGGCTGTCCTCTCGTAGAGGAGGAAGGATGCATCGCCTGCTCGGGCGGTGCATCCGGCGCGGGGCGCAAGCGGCGACACTCGTTTCGCGCCGGCACCATTTCGAGTCGGTGACAACGCAGTCGCCGCTGCCCACCGTTAGTCGCCCACAAGACCTTCGGCAACCAATCCAGCCAAGGATGTAAGCATTGCCGACAGATCACTTTCCGAGACACCGAGGTGCGCAGCCACACTCGCCACTCGACCCAAGTCACCCCAGAGGCTCATAGACACCCATGGAGGCTTTCCATCCAAGTCGTACGACACGGCGATGCGCTCCTCCACCGGCCTGCGCTGAATCCAGACCCCCAAGGCGTCACGCCCCCGCGCTCCGCCAGCGAGAATCCACCGCCGAAGTGCCACTTCGCCTTCCAGCACACCATGCTGATACATGCGCCCCGCGACAGCCACACAAAGACCTTCCTCCTCCAACAAGCCGCGATAAAGGGCAAGCACCTCTTCCCTTTCCAATGGAAGCGCAAGAACAACCGAACGAAGCGCGCGACGCACAGCCTCGGACTCGCCAGCCAGCGCGAGCACGACGCGCGAGACGCACGAATCATGAGCCACCAAGCCCTTAACGGCATACGCCGCCTTTCTCACTTCCAGCACCTCACCCAAAGGTCAACGCAACTTTGCGCAATGCGCTCATCAAGCACGCCGCCCACACAGCCGAGCAGCCAGGCCGCCAACCTCGATCGCTCACTGTGCACCCCGAGCCTTGCGAGCGCAGAAAACGAGCCCAAGAGGACGTCCACGTGGGATTCGACCACGCCCCTCACATCCGGTTCGTAGTTGCGCACAGCCCAACAGAGGGCCCAGGAAGCAGCGAATAGCGATCGCTCCCCTCGCCCCATCAACGACAACAATACCGCAGCGAAGCGCTCCGGCTCCCTCAACTCGTTGTGATACGCAAGGACCGAAGCACCCAAAGCACCTTCAACACACGACCACTCATCCGAATCTTCACCCATCTTCACAAGCAAGCCATCCTGCCAAGCAGCGAAAGCGGCAGCGTCCTTCTTGTTCATCAAATACCCCACGCTGGCCGCAATCCCACCATACTTCACGCGCTCTCCGGCCATATACCGCCTTAGCATTTCCGCGCGCAAAGCATCACCCCAACTACTCTTGGCGAGTTCAAATACAGCTACATCAAGCTTCGAACGCGGATTCCCAGCACGCGTGCAGTCAATATCCATCACAACGCTCGCCAATTGCGACAGAACGCGGCGCGCCACATCTTCCCCCACATTGGGCTCGTCCGCCAGACATCTCGCCGCCAACACAGCGCGAGAGCGAGAGGTACCGGCGACATCCACCTCGCTCTCGCCAGTAGAGAGGATCCCCTCAAGCACCTCATCAACATCATCGTCCAGGCAATCAGACACGAGCAGTCGTATCGCTTCCTGCCACACTTCCGGCACCGAGGGATCCGAATCAACAGCCGGTGGCGCATCAAGCAAGCCCGACAAGGCTGCCACCTGTTCGGCCAGGGGCTTCCCACGCTCGCGCGTCGGGTACCTTCCATCAAGCATCGCACGGCTGGCCAAGTACTCCTGAAACGTCAAATGTCTAAATTCCCACACATCGGCATCTTCCCCCTTCGGCCGCGACCAATCAAATCCGGTTCGAACCAACAAGCTTGAGCGGGCTTCGAGCGCAGTAAGGAACTCTTCGGGCGACCGCCGATGTATCGCGCGCAACTTTGCAAGATCCCGTCTGCAGCCCTCCAACGACGCGAGCAGGTCATCCTGATGAATTCGCTGCACGCCTCGCTTGCACATATCCCACGCAAGATACTCAAGCTGCGGAATCGCCTCTTCTTCCTCAATGACAGCATATGCACGACGATTCCAATTTAGAAGCACCGAAACGGCCTCCGCATAGAGACGCACCCGCCTCGTGGGCAACTTCCCTACCTTTCTCTTCACCAGCGCCAACGTTGTCAGCAGCATCGGATTCCCGGCCAAACGCGATATTCTTTCGCTCTCAAGAATTGAGTCAATGAGCTCACTGGCGCGCTTCAAGCGCTCAGCGCTTGGGTACTGCGCCTCAGTCACATCCACCCAGCGTTTCGAAAAGACGATCTTGTCGACTTCTCGCAACTCAGCAAGAACGCCGTGAGCGAAATCGCTTCCCATGCGATACGGCATGTCCCGATATCCGACAATACGCGACGTCGCGACAACTGCAGCGGCAGGGTAGCGCACAGCCGTTCGCTCAAGCTCTTGACAGAACTGAACGCGCACCGATGAATTCGATATTTCATCAAGACCGTCAATGAGCAGTAGCGCCTTCCCCGTTGCAAGGCGCTCCATCACGAGCGACAGCATGATATCGGCTTCATCGGGAAAGAGCTCTGACTTTCGGAGATGCTGAGCAAGAAAGTCTTGAAAGCTGCGGCACAAATCTGCATCGCCGAGATCGCGACAACGAATCAACACGGGCAGCCACTCCACCGAAGGCAACCCTTCGACATCGGGCAGCATGTCGATGGCCGGGTCGTTCTTCATCCTCAACAAGTAGGCAGTCGCCATCCAGCGCAGCATTGTCGTCTTGCCGCCGCCGGGCTCTCCCAGCACAACGATTCTACGTCGCTGATTCACAGCGTTGCCGACCGACACCACCTTTTCCTCAAGATGCTCTTCGTCTTCCTGCAGGAAGTCGCGTCAACGCCTCATCGGGTCCGCTCAACTCAACTCGCAGCGGCATGATCACTGAGCGCAGCAGGTCCCAAGCTGAACGTCCTCCTGGCAGATTCGCCAGGTCGATAATGTCGCAAGCCCGCAGCATTAGGCTCATATATCGGCGAAGCACATCCTCCTTGCGCCCCTCCGATATTACGCCACTTGCCCGTTCTGCGAGACGGCGCAAATCAGCCACTTGCCCTGAGAGATAGTCCAGACTCACCTTGTGTCGCCAAGCAGCGATGGCCGCGTTGGCCATCAACTGATTTTCGATAGTGGCAATAACTTGCTCGCTGGCCACCCGCACCTGATCCGGCGATACGTTATCCGTTGCAATGACCCTGCCTATCGCAGCCGAAATTCGGTCTCTTGCCCCTTTGCCTTCGGCCACGCAACCGGCACCGAGCCATTCCGCCATGTCGCCTTGAAAGACCTCGTCTGCGAGAAGCCTGCCAACCCTACCCGCCACCCCTCCACCCTCCGGTCGCGCTAGAGCCTTGCCGACTCTTGCGCACACTGCGGAAATCTCACGCTGGAGAGTTCGATATGTAGTCGCGAGCGCCGCGAGTCAACCCCAACGCTGCCAGACCCTCTTAGCGTCGTCATCCTTTGTCTGGGCGACCGCGGTCACGCCGTTAGTCAATAGACTGGCAAATAGACCGATAAGAATTTCGAGTGCGTTCATTACTTTCCCTTCTCAAAGGTTCTCACACCCGAAAGACGAGTCGCAAGCCCGTGAGCAGGTGGGTGAGACGGGTCGGGTGGGTCGGGCGAGCCCCCCCTGGACGAGTCGCCCCCTGACGAGTAGCCCCCTCGAGGCAACCTAACGCAACCTAACGGGAGTGAGTCGCAACCGATCGACTCGCCCCAGCCGATCAACTCACTCGCAGCCCCTCCCCCTCTAACGAGTCGCAGCCGATCGACTCGCCCTGTCAGGGTGAGGTCGCGGCGAATCACGTCGCGGAATCACCGTCCCGTCGTTCCCGAAAGCACCCCGACCCGACCGGCCAGGGGTGACTCCTGGCGGGCCGGGTGGCCGAGGCGGGGGCGAAGGCAGCGGTGGCGCGTCAGCGCAAGGCGTGCGGGCGGGCCCTCAGGCCAGGGCTCGGTCGGCGTCGTCGATGCCGCGGAGCCAGGTGGCGGCGAGGTTGGCGGGGGCCGGGATGTACCAGCGGGGCGGACCAGGGCGCCGGGTGGGTACTGCTTCTGGATGTCGAGCTGGGTGGCGTGCTTGGCGTGGCGCAGCCGGTCGGAGGCCTGCTTGTACAGGTCGCGGAACGTCGCGTAGGCAGCGAGTCGCAACCCCCCTCTAGCGAGTCGCAACCGATCGACTCGCCCAAGTCGGCGAGTCGCAACCGATCGGCCCGCCCCCAGGGGTGATGTCGGGCGAATCACGTCGCGGAATCACCATCCCGCTGTCCCCGAAAGCACCTCGACCCGACCGGCCAGGGGTGACTCCTGGCGGGCCGGGTGAGCGAGGCGGGGGCGAAGGCAGGGGTGGCGCGTCAGCGCAGGGCGTGCGGGCGGGCCCTCAGGCCAGGGCCTGGTCGGCGTCGTCGACGCCGCGGAGCCAGGTGGCGGCGAGGTTGGCGGGGGCCGGGATGTACCAGCGCGGGCGGACCAGGGCGCCGGGTGGGTACTGCTTCTGGATGTCGAGCTGGGTGGCGTGCTTGGCGTGGCGCAGCCGGTCGGAGGCCTGCTTGTACAGGTCGCGGAACGTCGCGTAGGCCTCGAGGAAGCGCCGCCGGATGCGGGCGCAGACGCTGTGGCACGCCGGCATCGGCGAGCGCTCGAGCTTCTTGGTCGGCGTGGCGTTCGGGTCCTGCGTGATCAGCCGCTTCACGCCCATCACGCGGTCGGCGCGGTACTCGACCTCGATGTCCGCGATCAGCGCGGCGACCTGCGCGCGCCGCGCGGCGGCGTCGAGGTCGGCCCAGACCGGCAGCGGCGTCAGCGTGAACGCGACGTCCTCGTCGAGCTCGGCCTCCGGCCGGGGCTGCGACCGCTGGGCGTTGCGCCGCACCCGGTCGAGCGACCGGTACGTCGCCCGCACCTTCATGTCGCCCAGCAGCGCCGGCGTCGAGCACGCCCCGGGCCAGTCCTTCGGCGACGCCACCAGCTTCGCCTTCGGGCCCTGCGCCAGCAGGTAGCGCAGGCGGGCGATCTGCGCCGCCCCATCGAGCACCGCGATCACCGCCCCGCGCCGGCTCCAGAACACGCCCTCGCGCTTGCGCAGCTTGTTGATCTGCCGCGCGATGTTCGAGTGCACGTAGTCGAGGAACAGCGGCGTCTCCGCCGGGTCCAGCGCCCCGAACAGGTAGTGAAGGTGGTTGCTCTGCGCATCGAACGCGTACAGCTGGATCCCCGGGTACAGCTCCAGCGCCTTCCCGAACACCCCCTCGATGATCGCCTTGCACGCCGCGTCCGGCCGCAGCCAGAACGCCCCGCCCATCGTCCGGATCGTCACCTCCTCCACCACCTCCGTCACGTACCAGCGCACCCGATGCCCCATCACACGCCTCCAGTCCATCGCGCCCACCACGGGCGCATGCCGCGGCTATCGACCGGGTCCGGCCGCGGTTGCGCCGTCGCGACCACGGTGGCCGCGAAGGCGTCGCAAATCCGTGGCCCCGGCGGAGCCGCCGCCCATACAATCGACCGGCACCACGCAACCAGGGCGCGCCGTGGTCGATAGCCCGCCCAGACCGTGACCAGGTGCCCCGCGATGACCTCGACCTTGCTCCCGCCCGGTGCTTCATGAGCCGCGACCGCACGTCCAACCCGGATCGCGCTGGCGCGGGGGGCCATGCCGCCGGGGCCCACGACCAGGCCGACCCGCTCCAGCAGGCCCGCTCGGCGGTCGAACTCGCCGAGGGCTTCGGCCTGATGCCGGGGGTGGTCGTCGCCGCCGAGCAGGCAATCGCCGACCGGTCCTATTCGGCCGCCCTCGCCGCGACGCGCGCGTGGTTGATGCAGAAGCCGCACCTCGAGCTCCTCGCCCGCTCGATGGACCCGCAGGACGCGTTCGTGCCGCGGGCCCAGGCGCTGCTCGATCGCATGCGGGCGCTCGAGCCCAAGCTGCCCCGCAACATCTTCAAGGTCGGGATCGCCGAGCTCGATCGCGAAGACGAGGCCGAGTGGCTCGCGCAGTTCGGCGCCAAGCCGAAGGGCCAGGGCAACGCGTCGACGTACGCGGACGTGCACGGCACGGTCGACGCCAGCGTCGGCCTCGGTCCCGACGCCAGCGTGAACGTCGGCCGCACGTCCGGCCCGAACCTCGACCTCAGCCCGGGCGACATCGCGAAGGGCGTGCTCGTACCGCCGTGGGCGTTGAGCAAGCCGGTGCGTCGACGCGTCCTGGG
>JADJGV010000031.1 GCA_016707895.1 Myxococcales bacterium
GCGGCGCGAAGACCGGCAGCGCGTCGACCAGCTGGAGCGTGGCTGCGCCTTGCCGAAGAGCCTGAGGCTGTTGCCGTGTTCGGCGAGCACCGGCCGACCCGGTAGGCTAGCCGCTCAGGCGGCTCGGCATCGGCATATGGAAACCTGAGTGAGCGATCAGCGTCGGGTTACCGAAGTCGAGATCGGCGAGGCCGCGAGCAGCCGCCGCATCCGGTTCGACGGCAGGGAACGACATCACCGCCACCGACGGGTGGGTCTCCTGGGAACAACATCGTCGCCTGAGACCCTCGCTAGCAGTGAACGCGACGGTCTTGTAGTCCTGCACCAGCACCCAGAACAGGCCGTGGCGGTGGTTGAGGCCGGCCTGCTCCGAGATCAGCGGCAGGAACGGATCGACGATGACGATCAGGTTGGCGCCGCGCTCGACGGCGGCGGCGATGTTGGTCGTGCGGGTGACGAAGCCGTCGGTGTAGCGCCGGCCGTCGATCTCCACCGAGCTGAGGAACGGGTGGATCGCCGCCGACGCCTGGACCGCGCGGCTGATCGGCACGTGGCGGTACGGCTCGGCGCCGAACAGGACGTGCTCGCGGCTGTCCTGGTCGGTGGCGCCGATGTGCCAGCTCGCGCGGCAGCGCGCAGGGAAGTCGTCGGTGCGCCCGGGCGCGGTGAACAGGGCGGCGAGCTGGCGGAACTTGGCCTCGGCGGAGAAGAACGGCCCGGCCAGCGCGGCGAGCTGGCCGAGCGCCTCGGTCCAGCGGAACCGCTCGTCGCCCGAGCGGACCCGGTCGCGGTAGTCGCGGAGCTGCTCGCCGACGCAGGCGACCCGGCTCGGCAGGTCGCGCAGCGTGAGGTCGCGCAGGCGCAGCTCGAGGTCGAACTGGCCGCGCCGCGACGGATCTAGCTCGACCAGCAGCTCGTCGAGCGCGATCCGGTTGGCGACCAGCGAGGTGACGATCGCGCCGGCGCTGATGCCGAAGAACAGGTCGAAGTCGTGGACCGAGGAAGCCGTCGAGCGTGTCCTCCAGGCACTTGAGCACGCCGAGCTCGTAGTAGACGCCGGTGATCCCGCCGCCCGCGGCGCACAGCGCCTTCTTGCTGGGCGGCGGCGTCGTGGTCGCGCGGACGGTCGTGCACAGCGCCTCGACGAAACCGCGGCGCGCGGCGGCGTCGGCGCCCGCCGGCCCCCGCAGGTAGCCGCCGATCCGCCGGGCGCCGACCTCGTAGAGCACGCGCTCGCGCGCGGCCGCGTCGGCGACGCCGTCGACGACCGCGTGGACCAGGTCGCGGCGGACCCGCCGCTCGCGGTCGCGCTCGGCGCGCTGGCCGGCGAGGAAGCCGTCGAGCCGGGCCAGCGGCGCGTCGCCGCCGACGTCGACCAGCACGAGGTCGACGTGGCGCTCGAGGGTGCGGGCGACCGCGTCGTCGACGTCGGTCGACAGCTCGAGGTCGAGCGCCAGGGAGCCCCGGCTCAGCCGCACGCCGCGCCGCCGGGTGGTCGTCCCCGGCGTGATCGTGACGTCGGACAGGAGGGCGGCGGCCCGGGTCAGCTCGTCGAGAGCGGCCCCGGAGGAGGCGAGGTACAGCACCGTGGTCACGACGCATCGGATGGTACGCGCGTCAGGTCGGCCGATGGGCGTTCACGGGCGTCGGCGGACGCGCGGCCGAGCCGGTCAGTTGTTCGGCAGCGCGTAGCCGAGCAAGCCCACCGGGTCGTAGGCCTCGCAGGCCGGATCGGTCGAGACCATGTGGTCGAGGCCGCCGGCGGAGACGCACGCGTAGAGCGGGACCGTGCCCGCGACCTGCGAGGTGTAGATCCAGCCGACGGGGCCCATGGGCTGATCGCCGGCGCAGCTCTGGTCGCGCGTCAGCAGGTTGTGCGCGCCCCGGGCGCACTCGAACAGCATCACCGTGCCGGGCTGGCGCTCGCGGTGGAGCTTCCACCCGGTGCCCTCCGCGTTGAAGCCGGAGGGCAACATCCGCGAGGAGGCCCAGTGTCCGTCGCCGCCCTTGTAGCCGCGCTTGAGGATCGTGTAGGGCAGATCTTCGAAGCCGCACTCGTAGGTGCCCGGCTTGTTCATCCTCGCCCAGCGGGACCAGGACGGCTTGAAGGTGTTGTCCGCGCGCACCAGGCCCATGGCCGCGCCGTTCTCGAGCGCGCCGAAGTCCTTGTAACGGTAGAGGATGAAGCTCGTGATGTTCGGCGTCCCCAGGACGTTCCGGTGCGCCTTGCACAGGCCGGCGTCCTGCTGCGCCTCGCTCGAACCGGCGCCCGAATTGATGCCCTGCTCGGTGAGCTGGACCTCCCACGCGTGTGGCCTGGTCGGGAACCTGGCCATCAGGTGCCCGACGATCACGCCGACGTTGCCGAACGTCACCTGGGGCAGATCCTTCGGATCGAAGTTCGGCAGCGACCAGCCCTTCGGGTAGGGGTGAAAGGCCACCTGCCACTGTCGGGTGCCCACGCGCGCCGCGAAGCCGTCGATGAACTCCTCGGCGCCGATCAGCGGCCAGCTGGTGGTCAGGTTGGTCAGGCTGCTGTCGAAGTTCTGATCGAAGGGGACGAACACCTTCGCCTCCGACTGATGCGACTTGATGCGGTCGTAGGCGGCGTTGAAGTTGTCCGCGTAGCGCTGGATCCAGGCGGCCTTGTCGCAGGGCGTGATGCCGCCGCCGGAGGCGTTCTGGCCGCAGCCCACGTCGAACCAGATGTTGTGGTTGACCTCGTTGTGGATGATGAAGTCGGCGATGCGCCCGTTCGCGCCGCCGTTGTACCGACTCGCGAGCATCCCGGTGAAGCGCGCGAAGTCGGCGGCCTCCCGCGGCGCGCAGAAGTTCTGGAACCACGGGTCCGCGGTGTACGGCGAGCAGCCGGCGACGCGCGCCCAGGTGGGCACGCCCCAGATCGCCGCGGAGACGAGCACGCCCCGGTTCGTCCAGTCCTTGATCGCGCGGTCCGTGGCCGCGTCGATGCGGAAGCAGTAGCCGTCGTACGGCTGGTAGCCGCTGGCGCACGGGGCGGGGGCGCGGTTCGCCTCCCAGACGTACCAGGGCAGGTCCAGCTTGATCCGGAGCGTCCGGTGCCCCGCGAGGGTCGCGGGATCCCCGTCGTCGGGCGTGATGCCCTTGATGGCGTACGCGTCCAGCACCGGGTACGTCGGTCCGATGACGACCCCCGCGTCCGGTTGCGGGACGTTCGCGTCCGGCGGAACGTTCGCGTCCGCGACGACGCCGGCGTCGGCCAGGTCGTTCGCGTCCGGGGCGACGTCGGCGTCCCCGCCACCCCTGGCATCGATGGCCTGGGCGTCAGCGCCCGGGTCGTCGCCGCCATCTCGGGCAGTGTTCGATTGGCCGGTCGAGCAGCCGAGGCCGCTGGCCAGGGTCGCGAGTGGAGCCAGCACGGCGATGAAGTGGCGCATGGGATCCTCGTGATGCGATGTCAGCGGGGCGTGGTCACCGGGATGGCAGCGCCAGGCGCATCGCCGGGCGGCCTCCGACCGTCGGGCCGCCGCTCGGCGTCATCGCGCTGGCGACGAGCGCGCTGCAACCGCGCGCGGCGTTCCTGGTCCCCGGCGTGTGCACGGCGGGCACGGTAGTCGAGGGGGGCCGGCCCGCTTCTTACGTCGTCTTTGCCGGCGGCAGCGAGGCGGCCGGAGCGCGCGGAGGGTCAGGCCGCGCGGCGGTAGTGCATCGCGACCGCGCCGTTGCGGAGCGGCGTCGCCGCGACCAACGCGAGCCGGCGCGTGGTGGGCAGCCCGCGCTGGTACAGCGTCGGGCCGTGGCCGGCGATCCGGGGGTGGACGAGGAACCGGTACTCGTCGATCAGCTCGAGCCGGTCCAGCTCGGTCGCGAGCGCGCCGCTGCCGAGCAACACGCCGGCCGGGGTCGCGTCCTTGAGCCGCTGCACGCCCGCGCGCAGGCCGCCGGCGACGTGGTGGCTGTTGGCCCACGGGTACGCGGTCCGCGTCGAAGACACCACGTACTTCGGCTTGGCCTCCAGCTTGACCGCCCAGGCGCGCATCGCCGGCGCCGCCGCCACGTCGCCGCGGGCGACCGCCGGCCAGTAGCTCTCCATCATCTCGTAGGTCACGCGGCCCCACAGCATCGCGCCGCCCGCGTCCATGAGATCGGTGAAGAAGGCGTGGGTCTCGTCGTCGGCGATCCCCTCCTGGTGGTCGACGCAGCCGTCCAGGGTGACGTTGATGCCGAAGGTCAGCAGCCCCATGCGGCGAGTCTAGACGCGATCGCGTGGGGCGGAATCGGCAGAACGCAGCGGCCCTGGGGTAGGGTCGGCGGTGATGAACCCCGACTGGATCGGTCGCTACTCCGATGGCGGCGACTCGTGGGAGGGCGGAAGCCGGACCATCCGGTTCTCTTCCACCGCCGATGGACAGGTCCGCTTCGACTGGGTCTGCCGGCACGAGGGCAATCACGGCTACTCGGAGTCCTCCGTGTGGGGGCGCGTGGTGGCAGCTGACGACGATGCGATCACGGTGGAGCTTGCGGAGAGCGCATCATCGCAGTGGGAGGACCTGTTCAAGGAGCACCTCACGCACCTCGATACGTCGCTCCGGCGAGTCACGATCGAGATCGTGGCGATCGACTCCGGCAAGCCGAAACTGCGGTACGCGGGCGCCGGCTTCCGGTTCGTCCGCTGAGGTCAATCACCGCGGCGGTCTTCGCCTGGACACGCTCCTCGCTGGCGATCCCGAACAGCGGCTGGGCCGCTGACACGCCCGCTCACAGCGATCCGCCGTCGGGCCAGTGGCGCCAGTGGGTGTTGCCGGGCGCGGCAGGGCGGTAGAGCGCGACGTCGCCAGTGTGCAGCACCGCGGCGAGCTGCTGGAACGTCGGCGACGCGCTCGGCTTGTCGCCGGCGACCAGGTTGGGATGGTGCCAGTCGTCGAGCACGAGGAGCTGCGTGCACGCGGGCGGGACGTGGGCCCGGCGCTCGGCCTCGGCGGCGAGCACGTCGTCCCGGCAGGCGGCGGCCACGCAGCGGCACAGCTCGAATACGTGGGGGCGCTCGGGGTCGATGAGCTCGACGCCGGCGGCGGCGTAGTCGGCCGCGGTCGGGACCGGGCGGGGCTGGCCGCGCAGGAGGAGCGAGCGCGGACCGGTCGCCACCAGCTCGCCGTCGTCGTGATCGATCCAGTCGCCGCCGTCGATCGGGTACACGCTCTCGAAGGCGTCGTGGGCCCGGTCCGAGCGGTGGAGCCGGCTGGCGAAGGTCTGCACGTCGAGGCTCGGGATGCCGGCGCGCGGCGAGTAGCCGAAGCGCTCGAACACCAGCGCCCAGTCTGTGGCCGAGCGGTGCAGCGACAGCCGGATCGCGGCGAGGTAGACGTACCCGTTGTCGAGCATCGGGAACGTGAAGTCCGCGGCGGCGCGATCGAGGACGTCGAGGATGGCGACCGGGGGAAAGGTCATCGCCGCATTCTGCCCCAGCGCGAGCCGCGGCCCAGCGCGAGCCGCCGGCGCGATCAGTACGTGTACTTCGTGATCGCGTCCATGGTGCCCGACACGCCAGCGTCGCCGGCGATCGGGCCACCCAGCTTCACCTCGAGCACCCGGCCCGAGCGGCGCTCGACCTTGGCGATGCCGGTCAGCGCCTGCGTGCCCGGGCCGGCGGCGCCGCGACGCTCGACGGTCATGGTCATCGCGAACACCACGACCTTGGCGTCCGCCGACTGCAACCCGAGCCCCATCGCGACGATCGGCGCGCCGTCGGGCTCGCCGCCCATCGCCGCGGACACCCGCGCCAGCTCGGCCGGGGTCATCGCCACCTGATCACCGCGCTTCCACCGGTGGGCCGCGACGATCTCCTGCAGGCCGTCGGGCCGGCCCACGCGCACCTGGTGCTTGCTCAGCGTCGCCAGCTCGTCGGGCGAGACCGCGGCTCCGTCGGCGCGCGTCGCCTTGAGCGCGTCGCCCTCGCGCCACACCTCGTAGGTCTGGCCGGCGGTCGGGGCCGGCAGGTCCCGGGACGCGCCACCGGTCATCTCGGCCGACGAGAACGTCCGGTAGCCGACCTTGAGCCTGGTCACCTGGTCGCCGTCGACGGCCATCACCTCGGTGTCCTCCTCGCGCGCCTCGATCGCGGTGACCGCCTCGCCGGGCCGCGCCGCCACCGTCGTCGACCGGGTCCGCGAGCTGGTCACCACCACCTTGTCGCCGACCCGGGGCGGGACCCGGGGGAACGTGAGCCCGTCGGCGGGGATGTCGTCGGCCGCCGCGCGCGGCGGTGGCCCCGACGTGGCCGGCGCCGGCGGAGCCCGATCCTTGGACGTCGCATCGGACTTGCCGCAGGCGGTGACGGCGAGGCAGGCGACCAGGATCCACAGCTGCTTCATGCGCGCGGTTGTACACCGACCCGACGGTCGTGACGACCGACCGTTCTCACGGTGCGGCTGCGCCTCGGCACCGAGCGCCGAAAATGCGGCGTGGCCGCACGCCAGGGACGTGCGGCCACGTAGGACGACGAGGCTTCGCGCAGAATCAGCGCTGGTGGACCGAGCCGATGGCCGCGATGCGACCCGGGCCGTGGCACAGCATGCACTGCTCCTGCGGCACCAGCTTGTTGGGGTCGGTGGCATCGCGCGGGACGGCCGAGCGCGGGGCGTAGAACAGGCCGCCCGACGACTGCATGTGGTTGAGGGCCACCTGCGAGTCATGGCACGACGCGCAGGCGCCCATCACCGGGGAGATGACCAGGGTGCTCTGCGCCGCCGGGGTGGTCGCGGCGGTGCCGGCGTTGAACGAGAAGCCCGAGCCGTAGCTGGTGACGCCATCGGCCACCACGTACGGCGACACGGTGTAGTACGACGAGTTCACCAGCGGGTCGGTGTTGTAGGTACCGGTGGCCACCGTGGTCAGCTGCTCGTTCGCCAGCGCGGTCAGGTTGGCCGCGTTGGAGAAGTCGTAGGTGTTGTCGACGTGGCAGGTGGTGCAGGTGTTGAGCGTGCCCGGGAACTCGATCTCGCCGTAGCCAGCACCAGCGGCGAGCGCGTGCCAGGTGAACGGCACGGTGCGCTTGCGGCCGGCGTGGATGGCGTGGATGAAGTACTTGGAGCCCGCGGACCAGCCCGACGAGGTGCGGTTGGGGTTGTGGCAGAACGAGCAGGTCGGGCCGTCGTTGCGCTGACCGGCGTGGAAGTTGGGCTTGACACCCAGCGTGCCGTGGCAGGCCTTGCACTTGGCGTTGTCGACGATGGCGCGGCGGCCGGTGTAGCCGGTGGCGACCTTCCACACGTTCGGCGCCGGCACCGACAGGCCGCCCTGGCCCTGGCCCGTGCCAGCGGTCCACGGGAAGCCCATGACGTTGGTCTGCACCAGCGGCGGAGCGCTCGACAGCGAGTAGGTGTAGCCGAGGCCGCCGGTCAGCATCTTCGCGGTGGCCGGGATCTGCACGCCGGTCAGCTGGATGGTGTAGTAGCCGGTGGCGTCCGGCGCGCTGAGCGTGCCCGCGCCCGTGCCCGTCGCGGTGCCGGCCCAGATGTTGCGGATGTAGCCGCTCGCCGAGGCGTTGAAGTCGCTCGGCGTGAGGTTGCCGTCCTGCGGCACCGCGAACGCGAAGTACACGCTGGGCGAACCGAGGAAGTTGGGCATCAGCTCGGTGGTGGTCGGCGGCGCGTAGGCCGGGAACACCACGTCGGTGCCATTGCGCTTCAGCTTGAACGTGATCGACGGGCGCAGCACGTTGGGCGTGACCGTCGTGTCGGTCCAGGTCTGGACGCTCTTGACGTCGTAGGTGATGACGTCCGCGCCGGCCGGGACGTAGCCGCCCGCGGCCACGTACGACGCGTTGGTGTTGTTGTTGGTGCCGCCCGGGAGCCAGGCGTTGGCGGGGTCGGGCTTGGCGACCGGGACGTGGTACTTGGCGACCGGGAACGGGGCGGTCGGGCCGTGGCAGCTCGCGCAGGTGGAGTCGCTGGCCTGGGTGCCGCCGACGTGGTTGCACGGGACCGGCTTGCCGTCGGTGCCGTAGGTCACGTTGCCGCCGACGGCGCAGGTCACGGCCGCGCTACCCGTGAACGACACGTAGTCGTGGCAGCCCTGGCAAGCCAGGCGCGTCTGCACCGTCTGCGACTGCCGCCCTGCGCGCGCTGCCGTGGCAGGTGTTGCAGTCGCGGACGTCGCGCGGGTAGGTGGCGGCGATGCCGTGGAACAGGTTCGGCGTCGCCACCTGCGCGCGCCGTTGTGGATGCGGTGGACGAACGACGCCGAGTCGGCCAGCAGGTTGGTGGTGCGACCCGGGTTGTGGCAGACGTTGCACATGTTCGGGTCCACGCGACCGCCGCCGTGGAAGGCCGCCGACGTCGTGGTCTCGGTCTTGAACTTGGCGTGGCAGGCGGCGCAGGTCGCCTCGGAGACGATCTCGCGCACGGCCGGCGTGCCGGTGCCGCTCGGGATGTAGTAGTAGGGCTCGTTGGCCGCGTAGTAGGTGTTGGCGTTGGCCTGGTAGAAGAGGTCGGTCTGCCGCGTGACCTGGATCCACAGCACGTGGCTGTCACCCAGGTGGGCGGCGTCGTAGGCGATGGCGCGCGGACCGTTGGCGGTGTCCGCGGTCGGGAACACGTACTGGTACTCGCCAGCGCCGTGGCCGACCTCGGTCAGCGTGCCGTGACCGGCGGCGGTGCCACGCGGGTTGTACTGGGTGGGCAGGCCAGCCGGGGCGCTGGCGCTGGCGCTCTTGGTGTAGACCGTGAGCGGCGAGACGATGTTGTTGGCGTCCTTGGTGAAGTAGGCCAGCGCGAACCGCGGCGCGATCGACGTGTTGATCGAATACACGCCGGCGCCGGTGCCGGTGCCGATGTCGAGCGGATAGCCGCGATCGTCCTTCATGGCGAAGCGGACGGTCACCGGCGACGTCGTGGTGACCGAGCGGACGGTCACGTTGATGCCCGTGCTCGGTGACAGCGCGCCGCTGGGGGCGATGTTGCAGACGTACGAGGTCGCGGCCGCGTTGACCTCGGTCAGCGCCAGGACGCCGTCGTCATTGGTGTCGATGCCGGTCTCGATCTTCACGCCGCCGAACGGGCAGTTCGCGCCGGCCGGCTCGTCGCTGGTGTCGACCAGCGAGCTGTGACCGTTGTTGCCGTTGTTGCCGTTGCCGCCCTCGCACACGTAGGAGGTCGAGGTGACCTCGGACGCGTCGAGCGTGCCGTTGTCGTTGGTGTCGACACCCGCCTCGATCTTGGTGCCGCCGTCGGCGCAGTTGGCGCCCGCGGGTTCGGCGGAGGTGTTCACCAGCGCCACGTGGCCGGGGTCCCCAGGGCCCTGCGGGCCTTGGTCACCTTGAGCCCCGGGTCACCCGTGCAGGCTGCGAGCCCGACGATGAGGGAGAGTCCGAGCCCGAGTCGATGCAATCGCATGGCAATAACCTCACGCAATGGTTGGCCCGGGCTGCCTGCAAGGTGCACACCACTCGTGTAGATACGCAGATCTAGGACCGATTGCGCCTCGCCTCGCTGGGCGATGCCTGCAATTTGTCAATGTGGGCGGCGATCCACTGCAAGCCCTGCGTGAAAAGTGATCGAAGAGGAGCGAACTCGGGAATTGAATTCGCTTCGCTCGGGTTCGGGGCCCCCGAGCTGTCCGATCCCGGCCCATGGCGCGCGTGTGGGCGACGAGGCGAGCGCGCGCCACCGCGTCGCCATTGTTGCGGCCTGCCGGCGTCAAGATTGACGGTGTGCGGGCAGGGCGTGCGCGCCGCCCCGATCGTCGATGCCGTCGTCGTTCGCTCGCCGCTCAGCGGACCATCGCGTCGGTTGACCCTGTGGGGGTGAGCGATGGCGCGCGCGGCGCGTGGCGGCCCTGTCGCGCAGTGACCCGGCGAAACACATCACCCCGGCGGTGGCGCCGTCGGTTTCAGCACGCGTGGTTGCTGGTCTGGAGCAAGGGGAAATTTCGCGCGGCGGCGCCTCGTATACACGTACGAAAATCAAGTAGGGTTCGACAACCTCGGGAGGGCGACGATGGATCGGATCGGACGAGCCAGTGAAGGGGGGAGCAGCGACGGCGAGCGCGCGGGCGACGCGGTCGGCAAGCGCACGCTGACCCAGCACATCCCGGTGCAGCGACGAGCGCCGGCGGGCGCGCCGGCGGATCCTCGCCCAGCGGCGGCGGTCGCCGCGATCGACGGGCCTGCCGAGCTCGACCCGTTCGCGCTGCACCTGCCGCCGGTGCAACTGCAAGGCGGCCGCGCCAGCGCCGAGCAGGTCCACGCCGCCGCCGCGCGCGGTCTCGAGGCGACGAGCGGCGCGCTACCGTTCGCCGCGGAGATCCAGGCGTCGTTCGGTCCCGACCACGACGTCTCGATGATCCAGGCGCACCAGGGGGCGGCCGCGAGCGAGGCGTCGGCGGCGATGGGGGCCTCGGCGTACGCCACTGGCAACCACGTCGTGTTCGGCGGGGCGCCGGACCTTCACACCGCCGCGCACGAAGCGGCCCACGTGGTGCAGCAGGCGCATGGCGTCCACCTGCGCGGTGGCGTCGGCCAGTCGGGCGACGCCTACGAGCAACACGCCGACGCGGTCGCCGACCGCGTGGTGGCTGGCCAGTCGGCCGCCGATCTGCTGGCCGGGTGGGGCGGTGGCGCGACGGGCAGCGCGGTCCAGCGCAACGACCGGACCACGACCTCCATCACCGGCGCGACCGACACCGGCAACCAGTACACGCAGGAGTTGATGGTCGACAAGACCTCGAAGAAGGTCCAGGTCCAGCTCGGCGTGCAATGGGTCAAGGCCGGCACCTGGGACAGCGAGGACGCCTACCAGAAGTTCATCCGCTGGGTGAAGACCTCGGTCTATGGCTACATGGACAACAAGTTCAAGATCGTGTGCACGCCCGACAAGGGCGGCGACGCGATCACGCTGTCGATCGACACGCTCTTGTGGAACGACGACAGCGGCTACAAGATCACCGTCCACGGCGGCAAGCCGGGCGGCGACAGCGCGATGACGCAGGCCGGCGGCAACCTCTACGAGTACGACTCGAGCGACGCGAAGGAAGAGGCCATCACGATGGCCCACGAGTTCGGGCACGCGATGCTGCACGCCAGCGACGAGTACGCCAACGCCGCCGTGCCCGGCCGGGTCCTGACCAACGACCACAGCATCATGGCCAACTACTACGCGCAGGGGAAAGGCGCCGCGACCTTCAAGGTCCGCCACTTCCAGCACCTGGTCGCCGAGGTCGCGAAGCAGTACCCCGGCTACAAGCTGAAGATCGAGGCGATGTGACCGTGGCCCGGTTCACCCGCCACGCGATCCTCGCGGGCGTCGCCGCGATCGGTGCCGCGGCCGGAGGCTGCGGCGAGAAGGGAAAGTCCGACACCATGGCTGCGAACGATGTCTCCTCTACCGGCCGCCGCGGCGCCAGCCGGCGCCACGGCCAAGCTCGCCGAGTTCATCGCCAAGGCCGCGGGTGGCGACGGCCCGGGGCCGCACGTTCACTTCCAGCGCGGCCACGAGATGTCCGGCATCACCGACTTCGACGTGAGCCCCGACGGGGCCTTCGCGCTGACGCGCAGCTCGCGCAAGGGTGGCCCGCCGCAGGAGTTCCGCGGTCAGCTCGACGCCAGCCAGCGCCAGGCGCTGTACGCCGCGCTGGCCAAGGCCGCGATCCTGTCGGTGCCGAGCTCGACGCGGCCGATCGGCGACGATGAGCAACCCATCATGCTTGCGCTCGACGGCGCCGGCCAGACCTTCACGCTGCGGATCTGGGCCGCCGACGCGCGCGACAGCGCGGCGTTCGGCGTGCTGGCCGCCGCGCTGTACCCGCTGCTCGAGCAGGTGAGCGCCGGCGGGATCACGCTGCGCCCGTGAGCGGGGGCGGCCGGCGGGTGGCTCGCGTGCGCGTCGCGGCGCACTTATCGGGAGCGATGAGAAGGTTGATCTCTATGATTTGGTTGGGGTTTGTCGGGGTTGGCGGGGTGGGAAGGAGGTGAGCGGGAGGGCCCCCCGCGGCCAGCGGACTTCTCGCCGGCGATTTGCTCGCCGGCGATTTCTACGCCGCCGCATCGCCAGCGCTGCGGTCAGCGGGCGCGCGCCGCGAAGCGGATGCGGGCACCAGCGAAGGCGAACGATGCGTTGCGACGGCGCAGCTCGTCCAGGCTCAGCTCGCCGGCGGCGACAGCGCGCGCGTCCTCCGCCCGCGCGGCGGCTTTCTCGCGCGCTCAATCAGCCGGGTTGTAGAAGTCTGCCGACATCCTGGTGGCGATCCTAGTATGGGCGGCCCGCGGACGGCGAGAGAATCCGAAGGTAGCGGCCTACAGTGCGTCGTCGATCGGCTCGAAGTCGTCCACCCACAGCAGGCTCACCTTGCCGGTCTTCGAATGCTCCGCGGTGCCGCTGACCCGCATGCGCCGGTTCATGAGGCCCTGCGCCTCGTCGTCGTCGATCTCGTAGGCACAACGGATCTCGTTGCTGTGCCCCACGATGTTCCGGAGCATGAAGCGCTTCTCGTCGAGGTCGAGCTCGCGGACGGTGCCGACGAACTCGGCCCGCACGAGCTTCGTGACCCGCGCGGGCTGGACCATGAGGCTCGTCGCGTGTCGTCGCGTCTCGGTCGTGAGGCGGACGGATTGCTTGACGGCGGTCCCGAGTAGCTCGACCTCGTCGATCTGCGATCGGTTGGACGGCGAGAGGTGGCGGATCGCCGCCATGGCGATGTCACGCTCGGCCGGTTCGTCGAACACGCCGACGACCTCCTCCAACGACTTGTCCTGGGCGACGAGCACGCTGGCCTCACCCAGCAGCTCCACCGCGCGCCGGGTCAGCTGGGCGTCCGCGCCATCCGAAACGGCGAACCCGATGAACAGGCTGCCCCGGGCTAGCCCGACGAGGTTCATGTCCAGGCCAGGCGGCACGCGTGTGGCGTCGATGTTGGCGAGCTGCTTCGCCAGCTTCGTGACCTGGTCGCGGGTCCCCGTGAGCATCTTGGTCAGGATCGACACCTTGGGCGTGGGCGCCGAGGCGCCGGGGCCCTTCAGGTGCACCAGCAGGTCCGATTCGTCGCCGAGCTTCGCCAGCGGCAGGTCGCGCACGTAGAGCTTCTCGAGCATCTCCTCGTACGGCTGCTCGCGACGACGGATCGCCGCCTCGCGGTCACCGTACTTCAGGCGCAGCTGCCCGACCTTGAGCAGCCCTCGCTGCACAAGCCGGATCTGGTCGCGCGTAGCCTGCTGGAAGGCGTTCATGGAACCACCCGGATTATCCCCTTGGGATGCCCCGCCGCAAGCCCATGTTCGAGCGCAAACTCGGTCGACACGCGCTGGAAGAACTGGACCATCGTGGCCGTGTCGAACTCCACGAACAGGTCGAAGCCGTAGCGTTCTTCGGCACGGTCCTCGAACAGGTACTCCGCCTGGGGATGGTCCTCGAGGGCGGGGAAGTCATCCTCGTCGTGCACGACGACCAGGTCGACGTCGCCGGGGACGGCCTTGCTCGTCACGAAGCTGCCGTCGACGTAGACCCCCTTGATGAGGGAGCCGAAGACGGCCAGCTCGCCGCAGAAGGCCGACAGGCTGGCGAACAGGGCGGCCCTGGCGTCGTTCGCCTTGCCGAACGCCTCGCCGATCTCATGCAGCGTCGCGTCGTGGATGCCGACCGGCAGCAGGCCTGCGGTGGTCAGCGGGGGAACGGGCATGGCGGGTCCAGTATCCAGAATCTCGGCGGCGGCGCAACCGGCAGCGTCGGCGCGTGCTAGCCGCCAGCCTTCGGTGGGGGCGCGTCGCTGCCCTCGCCGAGCTCCTTCGCCAGGAACGCCAGGGTCGCGGGCTGCCGCAGCTTGCAGACCACGTTCTGGTTGGCGAACGCGCCCTCGAACCGCTTGGCCTCGGCGAGTTCGACGGTCGCGACCCAGCGCATGGGGACGACCCACTCGGCCTTCTCGGCGTCCTCGGCGTTCTTCTTGATCCCGGGCTGCACGAGCGGCAGGTCGAAGAGGGCCTTGCCGTGCGTGGGCACGACGAAGTCCTTGGCCATCCGGGCGGGGCCCTCGACCACGCCGTACCCGACGTACCCCTTCCCCTTCTGGTAGGCGTAGAGCTTGTCACCGACGGACAGGTTCTTCAGCGGGTCGCTGTACGCCGCGCCCTGGCCGGCCGCGATGAAGCCGTAGCGGCGACAGTCGTCCCAGCAGCGGTTTGGCCCTTCGCCAACGTTGACGTACCAGAAGCCCGTCCACGGCTCAGCGGCCTTCTTGCGCAGGGCGTCGCGCTCGCGCTCGTTCTTCTCGCGCAGGTGGATCTGGAAGTCCTCGGCCTCCTTGAGTGGGATGATCTGCTCGGCGTCGATGAGCACGCGATCGCCGAGCTTGTACGGCTTGAGCCGCACGCAGCGGATATCGAGCCCGTGGTCGTTGAGCCACAGGACCGACGTGGTGACCTCTTTCGAGAAGTCGGCGGACACCAGGATGATCCGCACGTCCTGTCCGAACAGCTCGTCGTCCGAGTCGGTCCAGCCGAGGAAGCCGAGCAGGCGGTCGCGGGCGTCGTCGGCGCTGTCGATGGCCTGCAGGTGGCGCGCGAACGCGTCGACGGCCTGGTCGAAGGTCATGGCCGACACCATCGCGGCGTAGCGGATTGCCTGGAGCTCGACGTGGCCAGCGTCTTCGGTCCGCTTCAGCTCGATGACGACCAGGTTGGCCTGGCGGTCGACCGCGAGCAGGTCGATGCGGCGCTGGCTGTCCTCCCAGTTGCCGAACTCCTCGGCGATCACCAGCAGGTCGTCGGCGAGGACGCCGACCTGCTCGCGGAGCATGCGTTGGAGGTGTTGCCGCTCCTTGAGGCCCTCCTTCGAGAAGGTGGTGGCGGTCAGGGCAGCGAGGGTGTCGTTGCGGATTTCGAAGAGGGGCATGGGCCTGGCCTGGAAGGGACGCGCGGACGGCAGTCGGGGACTCAGGAGGGGGGCGCCGCGGGCGCGTTCGCCGGGGCGCCCTGCATCGCTGAATGGAGCCGGGGCGAGACCCCAGGCAGTTGTCCAACAGGCTGTTGGACAAGTTGGCGACGGGCCACGCCCTTACCCGTCATCGAGATCCTCGCCGACGATCATCACGCGAATCCCGGCATCTTCGAGCCGGAGGTGTTCAGCGCGGCTCGGCCGGGCGTCGTCGAGGTAGAACGCGATGAGCCCTTCACTGTCCCGGGCGATGAAGGCTGGTTCGGCGAGCAACTCACCGTCCCCGTTCTCGATCGGCTCGAGGGCGACGATACGAGTGCGAAGTAGATTCACAAACCACTCGTCGTGAGCGGGCCCGATGAGCTTCTGAACCGCCCGCGCAGTTCGTGCCGCTTCATCGAGGGTGTCGTCCTCAAGCGATGGCGCGAGGCCCACGCGGTCGCTGACGTCCTTGAGCGCCTTCACAATCCGGCGCCCAGGGCCGTCGGACACCGCGGTGGCCGAGGCAACGAGCACGGAACGCGCTCGGGTCAGGGCGACATACATCGACGAGGCGGCAGGCTTGTTATTGTGGTGGAAGACGTCGAGGCCAGCGACCCAGACGACTTCCGCCTCATAGCCCTTGAACGAGTGGGGCGTGGTGACCACGACGGAGCGCTCCGAGCCATCGAAGCCCTGCGTGGTTCGATACTCCGCGTCGATGCCAAGTGGTCGTAGTCGCTTGGTCAACGCCGCGGCGATCAAGTCGCCGAGATACTGTCCGCCATCCTTGTTCATCGTCACGACGGCGATATCGCGTGGAAGAACTCGCTCCTCCTTGAGCCACTGGTAGATCTGGTTGACCAGCGCCGTGACTTCCTTCTCGCGCGTGGAGAAGGGCTTGAACTGGGGCGACGGGCCGCCGATCTCGTTGTAGTTCACCTGCCACCAGGGATTGCCCTCCCGCGTCGTCTTCTCGATGAGCCTTCGTTCGATGTACTCGCGTTGGTCAGCGTCGCTGTCGAAGTCGACGAGCCCCGCGAGGGTGTTGAGGGCGAACTCGGTGATCGGACGGGTCGAGCGGAAGCTCTCCTTCATGACGACGGAACGGCCCCGGAGGTCGATGCCCAGGTCGGCCCACTTGGGCGTGCCGCGGCCGTACACGTTCTGCGCGTTGTCGTAGAAGATGTGCACGGACCGGCTCTTCGCATCCTCGGTGTCGGTCTGCTTGGTGATCTGCGTCAGCAGCGCGATCGTCGAAGGGCCGAGATCCTGCGCCTCGTCCATGAAGAGCGCGTCGCAGCGCGCAACGAAGCCGCTCCGATGGGCGAGGATGCGCTGAGCACGCTCGTTGTAGTCGAAGCGGTCTGGCTGCGGGCCTCTCGCCTTGCCCTCGAAGATAGCGAGAACGCTTTCAATGTGATGGAGTTCGATGTTCGTCCACGGAGGGGACGTTCTTTGCCCCGCGAGCTCCCAGGCTTGGGTGATGCACCGTTGGAGCAGCGGTTGGAGGGCTCGGTTGGCGAAGACGACCCAGAGCTTCGGGGTCTGGTCGCGCAGCAGAAGGTACGTCTGCACCAGCCAGTTCGCGAGCACGACGGTCTTGCCACTGCCTGCGACACCACGGACGAGGCGGGGCTTGCCATTCATCTCGAATCGGCAGAGCCGCTGCTGCTCGGCACTGAGGAGTGGTCGCAGCGCCTTCCGTCGCGCAAGTTGGGCTCCCAGGGTCTGGTCGTCGGTTGCAAACTGAGTGGCCGCCTGGTCCGGCGCAGCTCGCTCAACTGGCTCGAGCTTCCAGGCCTTTCCGCGGTAGACGAAGGCGCATGGGTGCAGGTGAGCGACGAGAGGGGCCAGGAAGGGCTGCCGCGCCTCGTCACGAGTTGCCAGAAGCACGAAGAGCTTCTTGGCGCGGCTGGCTGCCACGTTGATGAGCCTCTCCCATTCGTCGAGTGGCCAGCACGTGCTGCCGGCGTTCACGGTATCGAAGATCACGACGTCCGCCTCGGCGCCCTGCTGCTGGTGCACCGTGGAGGCTCTCCAGTTGGCCGCGCCGGAACCCCGGAGGTAGTCCGTGACAGCTCTGCACTGGCCGACGAACGGCGAGATGAAGAGGCCCTTGCTATCGCGTACCTGTGGCATCGCGCTGAAGAAGCGGACAAGTACCTCGGGCGTATGTGAGCGCACCCAGCTTCGGTTGCCCTCGCCGCGGTCAGCGCGAAGGTGGTGCGGTTGGCACCGCTCCTCGTCAAGGACGTACCAGAGCGCGCGGTGCTCGGGGAGGTCGTCGTCGCTGGTCGTCGTTATCCCCGGCCCGTCTGCGAGGCAACCTCCATACTGGTACGCCGAGACGGCCTGCCGAATCTCCGGATGCATGCGATGTTGTTGCGCGAGGAACTCCAGGCCGCTGGCGTGTTCCCCAATTCGGAGATGGTGAAGCGCGCTGAGGCCGAGCCATCGCGCCTGGCCGGGGGGGAGGATGCGCGCGATCTTGGTGATGGGCGCCAGCTGCCTAGGGTCGCCAGCGAGCACGACTCGGCGGCTTGCGAGAAGAGCCAAGGCGGCGACGGTGGCGCGGGATATCAGGCCGGCCTCGTCAATGACGACCGTCGTGAAGGGCGCATGTGTCGCGTCGACGAGGTCGCGTTGCACGACGTATGAGAGCGCTTGGAACGCTGTCGTCACCACCACGCGGCGGCGCTCGTCTCTCGCGCCGTCGGAGCCGGCCGCGCGCAAGGCGCGGGTGAGTGTGGCCAGGTGGTGCCGAAGACGCGCGCGATAGGTGGACTCCCTCGCGGAGTCGATGCGGGCGCGTTGAGCCTCGATCTGCCGGCGCAGTTCGTATTCGTGCCCCTGCAGGAGCTGGCGAAGGCCGGCGTCTTCGAACGCGCGGTAGCGCGCACCGCGACCGACGCGGAGGATCGAGTCATCGGGACTCCGGCCCCGTTCGATGATGCCCTTGCCTACCGAGATTGCAGCCAGGTCCGTGGCGTCGTTTGTCGTGGAGACAACCAGGATGCGTTCGCCTGGGTCTTCGAGGAGTTCCGCAACGCGAGCGCCGATGAGGCGGGTCTTGCCGGTCCCAGGCGGGCCCCAGACGATGTTCCATGGCGCGGTCCAGGCGGGGGTGGGCTCGCTGTTGCCAGAGCCGTGCGCGGCTGCGTGCAGGAGGATCGAAAGCGGAAAGCGTGTGGGGCGATGCTCGTTCGCCGTGTAGAGCTGCTTCAAGAGCGCCGTGAACTCGAACGGACGGACGTAGAAGGTCCCCGTGCTCGGTGGGCGCACGCCGTCGATCGCCACAAACAGTGAGCCCGAAGTCTCGTCTGCCTCGACCACCGGGCCCGACCAAAGCAAGCGGTCTTCGTCCTCTTCCCATTGCGCGAGCGTATCCGTGCCGGCGGTGCCACCTGGTGGGCGCAGTGCCGTGCTGCCTTCCCAGCCGTACTCGAGCCCAAGGGGGGCGCCCGTGTCGAGACGGTAGAGCCGCTCAGTGGGCTCAATGCACTCGACCTGGACGCACCGCAGTCTCTTCCATTCCGAGGATACGCGATGCTCCTGTGTGATGGCCGTGGCCGCTTCCTTGTACTCGTCGTCAGTGCCCAGCGGGAGCACGATCTCGCGTGGATAGCGCGGTGCCGTGCGCGCCGCTGCGGGAGGCGTGGGTGGCGTGGGTGGCGTCGCCGTCATCGCTTGCTGCCTTGGTTGCGCGCCGAGGTGCCTGCTTTTCCCGCTGGCCCCCGGCGCGCCAGCGCCTCGCGGACCTTGGCGACGAACGCCAGGCGATGGTTGCCGAGCGGGAACGGGATGCGCACCTGGTGCAGGAGCGGCAGCTCTGCGGCGCGCAGGGGCGCGGCGAGCACGTCGAAGGTCGGGGCATGGCAGACCACGATTCCGGACGGCGCGATCGCGCGCGCCTGGTCGACACAGGCGGCGACGTGATCGCGGCGAACCTGCGCGCGGTCGCGTCGTGACAGCTTGTCGACCGGGTAGGGCACGAGGTCGATGAGGTAGATGCCTTCGGCCTTCAGGCGCGCCAGCCATGGCGCCTTGTCGTCGCCGGCGTGCCCGGCTGACTCGTCGAATAGCGCGTGGACGACGCCACGGAACAGGTTGTCGCGTCGGTCGAGGGTTCCGCTGTAGAAGAAGCGAAGATCGCCGGCGCCGGGGTCGGGCGCCGACTCGCCAATGAGGAGGAGCCGCACCCGGCTCGGCCGATGCGGCTCCCGCAGATCGGCGTAGGTCGGCGCGGTCATCGTGGTCCGCGTGCGCCGCGGGCTTGGCCGCACACGGGTGGGGTGTGGATTCGGTGACGCGGAGGCACGCATATCGGCAGGGCGCGGGCGCCTACGGTCGGCCTACTTGAGTCGCTTGAAGATGCACTCGTATGCCATCTCGTCGTTGGCGCCGCTGGCACGACGGGCGAACACCAGTTCCCAGCCGTCGCTGCCGAGGCTTGACATGGCTTCGTCGAAACGGAGATCCGGGATCCCTTCGATCCGGTACTCCCATTTGGGGCGGCTCAGGGCGCCCACGCCGGACGGCTTGAGTGTCCCGAACGCGCTGAACCCGACAAGCAGCGCGAGCAGCGCCGCTGTCACCCCGAACTGGCCCTTGCTCATGGACACGAGCGTATCCGAAAATCGGATCCGTGCGCACGGCGCGACGGAAAGCGTAAGGCATCGAGTTCATGGTCGTTCTGGCTAGATGCGTCGGCGGGGGTGGTCTGCTACTGGCGGGCAGAGCCCGACGAGGGGCACGGCGCTACTTGGATGAGCCACGATAGAGGACGGGCGCGAACGCGACGCTGTCGGTCGCGGGGTCGAGGAAGCGAATCTTTGGCTTGGTGAGCGCGGAGGTGACCACCGCGATGCGGGCGTGGGTATGCCCCTTCCAATAGGCGCCCTCCGCTTGCGTGATGAAGAAGGTGGGCTTCGTGCCCTTGATGCCCTTTACCTCGACGTGTAGCTCGCACGTGGCAGTCCAGCACTTCAAGTCGTAGCCAACCTTGGCGGCCTCGACAGACTTGACGTGCCAGCCCCTGGCCGTGAGCTTCCGCGTAACCGCGCGCACGGCGGCGCGCTCCACCTTGCGATTCTCTTCTGCGTTGCCGAAGCCCGCACCCGTACCGCGCGCCGAGGCGCTGGCCTTGTGGGCGACCTTGGCGGCCGCCGTGTCGCGCATCCGTCGCGCGGCGGCGATGAGCCGGTGCGCGTCGCGCGTCGTGATGTCGTAGATCGTCTGGATATTTCCGCCTTGCAGGGCATCGATCCGCCCGATCCCCCGCGGATCCTGCTTCTTCAGGACTCGGACTGTGACGCCCAGCCACTCGTCGGGACGCAGCTTGACGCGACGCGCGGCGCCGGTTCCGACGTCACCGACGTAGGTGGCGAGGCCGACCAGGCGCTTGCTGCTGCCGGTCTGGATCGCGATGACGCGATCGCCGTGGGCCATCTTGCCTAGGTCTGGGTGAGTGGCAACCCCTCCCCAGCCCCGGCCAGCCGGGTAACGCCAGGACATGGACGGGCCGCGCGCGAAGATCAGGTCCGTTCGCAGGGCGCGCGTTGCACTTGTAGACCCAGTAGCGCATAGGACCTCGCGATTACCGTCAGGAACAATTGGGGGGCCAGAATCGCCGCTTTGAGATGCTCGTTCCGCTGATCTGTGCGGGGCTATTCTTGGTCGGCGAAGAGGGTGGTCTGTCGGTCGGCGGTGGAGTCGGGGGCGCGGGCGATGCGGGTGGCGTCGATGCGCGTGATGAGCTTGGCGCGGATGGCGCTGTTGAGGGCGGAGCGGAGGCCGGTGACGATGTGGCCGTCGGCGCGGAGGCGGGTGAACTCGAGGCCGCAGTTGTCGCGGGCCCACTCGGCGGCGGCGCGGATGGCGTCGTCGCGATCGGTGGGGGAGGGGCTGAGGACGGCGAGGAGGGCGTGGCGCCAGTCGTCGGCGGTGTACGCGGTCGCGTCGGGCTTGCAGGCGCGGACCTGGCCGCGTTTGGGGCGATCGAGGTGGCCCGACTTCACGGCGGCGTCGATGGCGTCGGCGAGCTGAGAGTAGAGCGGGCCGTCGGCGCGCAGGCGCTGGAAGCTGACCAGGCCGCCGTCGCGGAGGTGGTCGGCGAGACGGCGGATGGCAGCGTCCTTGTCGAGCGGGCCGTTGGGCCAGAGGGCGGCGACGGTGTGCGCGATGAGCGCATCGGCGTCCAAAGTAAGTTGCGGCTGGGTGTGCGCTGGCGTTGGTGCAGGTGGCTCAACGATCGCCGGCTCGGCTGTGCGTGTCGGCGTTCGTGTCGAACGCGGCCTGGGCGCGGCGCTGGCGTCGCCAGGAGCGTTGCGAATTCGGTCGAGAAGCACGGCCGCGGGTTCGTCGTTCGGATCCTGCGGGACCAGTTCGCCGCGGAAGGCCTTGGCCCGCACGCTAGATTCCAGGGCGGCGAGGCGCGAGGCGAGCGAGGGGACATCAAGGGCGAGGAGACGTGCCATGCTCGTTGAGATGCGGCTGCAGATCTCGCGTTGTTCGGCCAGTGGGGGGAGTGGAACGACAAGCTGTCGGACGTGCTCGATGTTCAGGCGTTGCACCGCGTTGCCGAAGCGAAAGCTATCGTATTGGCGCGTGAGGCAAGGTGCCTGCAGGGCCCACGTCAAGAAGTCCGGCGCGACTCCGGTTCCCGGGCGGATCCGCACCGAGGACTGGGTGATGTTCGCACCATCAAGTTCCGGAGGCGTGACGGCTACCTTGCCGATCGTGCCCACGATGGAAAGCACGATGTCGCCAACCCCTCAGGCTTGCCCAGGCGTACTGGTCGGCGATCTCGGCGCTTGTTCGCTTCAGTTCGCCTGCTTGATCTTGCCGCTAGAGTCGATGTCGACAGGCCGAACGTAGGGGACACCCCCGGGCACATCTTCACCGGGGAGAATACTGCCGTAGACCATGGCGGCATCGCCGGCGCGAACCAGGTCCAGCGGTGCCCAGCGCCAAGTGGCAGGCAGCTCGTCGAGTGTCGCATCGGCTGGTAGTGACGGGGCCTCGTACTTGTCGCGCCAGCGGTTGTCTGATGTGAGCCGTCCCTTCGTAATCAGTTTCGCGCGCTCACCCTGTTCCCATTCGCTCCTGTGGTTGTCGCCCACGCGGGCGAGGAGCTTGTCGGCGGGCTCGACGTCGGGGTTCTTGGCGCGCCAGTCGGCGGTGAGGTCGCCGCGGAAGGCGGCGGCGAGGATGGACTGGCGGAGCTTGTCGAGCAGCGGCGGGACGGCGTCCAGCGATTCCTTGGCGCGCCGATTGTGAGCCGCCAATGCTTCGAGCTTGTCCGCGATGCGGCGTTGTTCGGCAAGCGGTGCCAGCGGGACTTGGATGTGTCGAAAACGCTCGAGGCTCAGCTTCTTCTGGGCTACGCCAACACTGCGTTCGGCGATCTGGGAGCGCACCGCGTCAACTCGGAACGCGAGGCGGAGGAATTCGGTCGACGCGAGAGTTGGATTGGGGCGGAGTCTGATGCAATCGGCAGTAATGATGCCTGGTGGGCGCGTTGCCGGGTAGATGGCTGTGTCGCCAGGGGGGGCGCCCATCTTCGTGATCAATAGATCGCCGGGCTCGGCCTGGTGCCGGCGTAGCTGAGTCGCCTTTTGCGGATCGATGTGCTTCGTGGGTTCGCCTCCGAAGGCTGCTGCGCGAATGTCGCGAACGAAGACAAGTGGAACTCCTGTGTCGCGGTAGTCCGATGTCTTCAGGTCGCTGCCGAAGGGACCGATGACAAGAGCGCCGTCTTCTGGGCTTGCTAGTTCTTCGGAATACGCCCACGCCCACCCTTTTGGAAGGGTCCCGCTCACTTGGCCGTACTCAGCGCTTCGGTGAGCGCCTGACGGGACGGGTCGCCATCTACGCGCGGTACTCGTCGGAGCTGCAGAGCGAGGCGAGCATCGAGGACCAGGCGCGGCGAGCGCGCGAGGCGATCAAGCGGGCCGGCGGCGATCCGACGCGGGCCACGGTGTTCGCCGACTACGCGGTGTCGGGCGCCAGCATGGCGCGGCCCGGGCTCGAGTCGATGATGCAGGCGGTCGAGGTCGGCAGCATCGACGTCATCATCACGGAGGACGTGTCGCGGCTGTCGCGCGACATGGGCGACGCCGCGCACATCTTCAAGCGGCTGCAGTTCGCCGGCGTGCCGCTGGTGAGCCTCGCCGACGGCATCGACACCAGCGCCAAGCACGCGAAGCTGAACTTCGCGGTCAAGAGCATGCTGGCCGACATGTACCTCGACGACCTGCGCGACAAGACGCTGCGCGGGCTGGAGGGCAGGGCGCTCGCCGGCAAGGCCACCGGCGGCGTGCCATTCGGCTTCTGCACGCGCCCCGAGGTGGACGCCCACGGCCGCGCAATCGGCAACACCATCGCGATCGACCCGGCCGAGGCCGCGATCGTGCGGCGTATCTTCGAGGACTACCGCCAGGGCGGGGCGCTCAACCGGATCGCCCGCGCGCTCAACGTCGAGGGCATCCCGTCGCCGCGCGCCGGGTCGCGCCACAAGCGCTTCGGCTGGGGCCTGTCGACCATCCGCGCCATGCTCTACAACGAGCGCTACGCGGGGTGGTGTCCCTATAGTTGTGTAGAAGCCGGTTTCTTGAGCCGCAAGAAAAGACGAGAGAGCCTCCGGGTTGCTGAGACCAAGGAGACTTCCCGTGAAGCAACCAAAACGATCGCTCCGCCTCGACGCTATCGACTCCATGATCCCGACGCAAGAGGACTTTCAGATCGACTTCACCGACGCGCGCGGCGCGGTGCAGGCGACCATCCAGGTCATCCTCGACGAGGAGCAGAGACTCTCGGGGCCGGGCCGTACGAGCGCAGTGACCAGCGCGTCGACGTCAGGAATGGCCGGTACGACCGGCACGTGGTGACCACCGCCGGCGAGGTGGCGGACGCGCGCCGGGGGCGGCGACCGCACCGCTCGGACGGTACGCGCCGGCAGGCCGAGGTCGACGACGCCTGACTGAGGCGTATGGGCGGGGTGTCGACGCGCGACATGGCCGGCGTCACCGAGGCGCTGCTCGGCAAGCGTGTCGGCGTCGACCGTGAGCCGCGGACCAAGCGGCTCGAGGACCAGGTCGACGAGCTTGCCGGCAGCGCCTCACCGAGCCGTTCGCGTACTTGTACCTCGACGCGACCTTCGTCGACGCACGGGGGCGCGCAGCGTCGAGAACGTGTCCGCGCTCGTCGCGTACGGCATCGGCACCGACAACAAGCGCCACCTGCTCGGCATCCACATCGGCGTCTCCGAGTCCGAAGCGAGCTGGACCGAGTTGCTCACCGAGCTCGTCGAGCGCGGCCTGTCCGGCGTGCAGCCCATCATCCGCGACGAGCACGCCGGGCTCGCGGCGCGCAAGGTGCTGCCCGAGGCCAAGCAGCAGCGGTGCACGGTGCACCTGACGCGGAACGTGATGTCCAACGTCCCGAAGCGGCACCAGAAGCGGCTCGGCGCGAGGTCGTCAAGGTGTTGCACGCCGAAGCGTCGACGACGCCAAGCGGAACCGAAGGCGTTCCGGTTGCAGTTCTTCAGCAGTTCCCCGAGGCCGTCAGGCGCCTCGGAGCGCGGCTTCGACGACGCGACCACGTACTGCGTCCCCCGAGGCGCATCAGTGCGCATCCGTACGACCAACGGCCGAGCGCCTCCACGGCGAGATCAAACGCCGCACGCGCGCCATCGGGCCTTCCCGACCGCGCGAGCGCGCGCCCTCATCACCGCTGTCGCCCTCCAGGTCACCAGCATCTGAGCGACCGCCGACGTACCCTGCTCGACGACCATCACCCGCGGCATGAACCACTTGAGCCCGATGTTCTCTCGTCAGGCATTTACACAAAAATAGAGACTTGACCCTACGCGGGGACCTGGCGCTTCAAGGAGCGGCAGTGGGTGAAGGTGCCGGGCACCAACAAGCGCCGGCCCCGGCCGCGCGCCGCCGAGGACGTGATCACTGTCGAGCGCCCCGAATTGCGCATCATCGACGCCGAGACCTGGGCCGAGGTCCAGACCCGGCTGCGCGCGGTGCACCGCAAGTACACCAAGCGCGGCGACGGCGCCCCCGAGCGCGTGGTGACGCCACGCCGCAGCACGTACCTGCTGTCGGGGCTCCTGTACTGCGACGAGTGCGGCGGGCCGATGACGATCTACGGCGGCCGGCAGCGCTGGTACCGCTGCGGCACGCACCACAGCAAGGGCACCTGCGCCAACGACCTGAAGGCGCGCGAGCCTGACCTGCGCGCCGTGGTGCTCGACGCGATCCGCGCGCAGATCCAGAGCCCGGCGCGCATCGCCGAGGTGCGGCGCACGATCGCCGAGCGGCTGCGCGACTACTCCAAGGGCATGGACGCCGAGCTGAAGGATCGGCGCGACCGGCTCAAGCGGACCGAGGAGCGGCTGAAGGGCCTGGTCGGGTTCATCGCCGACGGCGACCGCTCCGAATACGTCGTCGCGACCCTGCGCGACCTGGAGGTCCAGGCGAAGTCCGAGCGGGCGGCGATCGAGCGGCTGCACCGAGAGGCGCAGGAGCCGCTCCGGCTGCCGAGCCTCGACGAGATCACCGCGGCGGTTTTCCGCCTGGACAAGCTCCTGGCCGGCGATCCCGAGGAGGGCCAGGCGCGGCTACGCCGCTGGCTCAAGGACGGCGAGATCCGCGTGGCCCGGCGCGACGGCGGCGGCTTTGAGCTGCGGGGAGCGGTGGCTCCTCTGGCTCTGGTCGCCGAAAACCAAAATGCCAAGTTCAATCAAGAACTTGGCATCCCGGAGAGTATCGTTCGTAGCGGGGGTAGGATTTGAACCTACGACCTTCGGGTTATGAGGAGCGAGCGTCAAGCTTGTCCGACTTGCTGATGTTGTAGAACGCGATCATATCGGGCCCGAGATCGCTGTCAACCTTGCCGAGCTTGCCGAGCCGCATGAACCTATGGCCACAGAAATGGCCACACGATCCAAGCCGCCCGCGAAGGAGAAGCGCACGCCTTCCGCAAGCCGACGGGCCTCACCGCCCGGAGCCGCGCCATCAAGCGTCTCCTGATGCCATCACGGACACCTTCGATGGTGAGCGGCCGTTCTCGGGCTGGCGGGGATCACCAGGGCCGAGGTCGTTGCCGAGAGCGCGCAAGCCGTGGTGCTGACCCGCGACGCCGTGGCCAACGCGGTGCGTGCCCTGGTGCGTCTGGCCGCGGGGTGGGAGGTCGACAACGGGTTCAACAGCGCAACGCCGGAGCTGCGCGCGCACAAGTTGAAGGCGCTTGAGGATGTGGTGGCCATCCTCCAAGTCGAGCAGCAGTCGGCGCCCATCGCGCGTGCAGACAAGTATCGGGTCACGCGTGACGACGCCAACTTGCTCACCGTGTTCGAGGCGGTCGAGGCAGCCCTTACCGAGTACTCCAAGAACTCCGACACGGGCGCCGTCCTGCCGCACCTCGCGTGGCTGCTGGGGAACACCTATCGCATCCCGTTCGAGGACGTAGAAAACGCCTTGACCACGTTCGCAGCCGAAGCCGCACGAGATGCCGGTGGGACTTCTGCCAAGGGCAGGAAGCTGTCGGCGAACTGGGTCCGGAATGCGTTTGGACCGTCGCTGGCGGCCAAGAAGCTGCTCGGTGAGCTACTTCCAGCCGGCAACGCGGGAAGCCGCATAGCCGCGCTCAAGCGGATCGTCGCAAGGGCTAACGCCCAACGGCAGGGTCGACGCCAGGGCATCTGGGAGATCTTCGAGGCTCTCGAGACCAAGGCGGAAGGAGCGCCGGTCAGTGAAGCGCAGCGGCGTTCGTACGTCGCGCGCGTCATCGGTTAACCTCCGCCACGACTCCGGGCCGCGCCCCCCAACCAAGCGCAGCTCTGACCTTGGCGACGAACGCGGCGCGATGGTTTCCCAGCGGAAACGGGATGCGTTCCTCGTGCAGCAGCGGCAGCCCTGCGGCCCGCAGCGGCTTCGCCAGCACGTCGTAGGTCGCCGCATGGCACACGATGATGCCTCCCGGGCTGAGAGCCCCCGCCTGCGCCACGCACGCCGCAACGTGCTCACGCCGGGCGCGGGCGCGGTCACCAGGCGGCAGCTTGTCGACCGGGAACGGCACCAGGTCGATCAGGTACACGCCCTCCGCCTTCAGCCGAGTGAGCCATGGCGCCTTGGCATCGCCCGCGCGCCCCGGCGACGCGCCGAACATCGCCTCGACGACACCGCGGAACAGGTTGTCGCGGCGGTCGAGGATCGGGCCATAGAAGAACCGTCGCTCGGTGGCGCCGGGATCGGGGGCGGACTCGCCGATGAGCAGAGCTCGGACGCGCATCGGTCGATAAGCGTCGCGGAGCGCGTCGTACCAGGACACGTCACGCACGACCGCTCCGCGCGCGAACGGCGAGCCTGACGTTCGCTTCACGATC
>JADJGV010000032.1 GCA_016707895.1 Myxococcales bacterium
CCCGCGGCGCCACCGAGAGCCCGCGGGCCTGGGGCCGCATGCAGGCGTCGACGTTCGGCGCCAGCGCCGCGGCCGGGTTTGCGATGGGCGACGTCGATCACCAGCTGCGCGGCTCGGTGGCGGCGATGGGTCGGTGGGGCGAGCCGCTGACGGCCCCCGAGCTCGGGACGGTCGATCAGGATCGCGCGCGCGCGCTGGCGGTCGGCGTGGTCGGGGCCTACGCCGGCGCGTTCGCCCAGGTGCGGTTCTACCGCCGCGAGCGCACGCTGCCGTTCGCGCCGTACGGCACGGTGATCGGCAGCCCCGACAACACCGCCGCCGACACGCTGGGCATGCTCGAGGGCGGCTACACCCGCGAGCTGTCGACGCGGCTGACCGCGACCGCGCGTCTCTACGCCAACGCGTACCGCTACCGCGATCGGCTCGTGCTCGACGACGGCACGTTCACCGACATCGGCGACTCGCGGTGGGGTGGCGGCGAGGCCCGCGGGCGCTACGCGGTGCTCGACGGCGATCGCCTCGGCGTCACCGCCGGCGCCGAGGTGACGTTCATCTCGACCAACAGCCAGGCGTTCTACTACGGCGCGGCGCCCGACGAGGTGGTCGAGGTGCCCAAGGCGTTCAACCTGCAGGGCCTCTACACCGAGATCGACGCCAAGCCGCTGCCGTGGCTGGCGCTGACCGCCGGCGTGCGCGCCGACCGCAACTCGGCGCTCGACGATCGGGTGTCGCCGCGGGCCGCGCTGTTCGCCAGCCGCGATCGCTACGGGGCCAAGCTGCTGTACGCCGAGGGCTTCCGCAACCCGAGCGCGTACGAGGGCTTCTTCGAGGACGGCGTCGACTTCATCGCCAACCCCGACATCGGCGCCGAGACGATCCGCAGCTACGAGGCGGTGGTGTGGGCGCGGCCGCGGCCGGGCCTGACGACGCGGCTGTCGGCGTTCCGCTGGACCGCCGATCGGCTGGTCGAGCAGGACACCGTGACGGTGCCGATGGTCGGCGACCGCCTGCAGTTCGACAACCGCGGCCGGCTGCAGTCGACCGGGCTCGAGCTCGAGGCCAGCTACCGCGACGCCGACGGCTGGCTGGCGTTCGGCGGCGGCACGCTGACCCAGGTCGAGGACGGCGACGGCGCGACGGCGGTCGGCGCGCCGGGCTGGGTGGCGTCGGCCGGGCTGTCGTCGCCGCTGGTGTTGCGCCGCGCCCACCTGTCGACCGAGGTCCAGGCGATCGGCGCGCGCTCGACCCGCGTCGACGGCGTGCGCGCCGATGCGTTCGTGGCGTGGAACGTCGTCGCGTACCTGCCCAGCATCGGCGGCTTCGACGTCACGCTGGGCGTGCGCAACCTGCTCGGGCAGCGCGAGGCGGTGCCGGCCCCCGAGGACTACGACCGCGACGATCCGATCGCCACCTTGCCCGGCGAAGGGAGGGAGCTGTATGCGCGGCTCGGCTATCGCTACTAGCGTGCTGGCGCTGGCGCTGCTGGCGGCCCCGGCGGCCGCGCAGCCGCGCGGCGACGACGACAGCGCGGCGCTCGTCGAGGACGGCCGGCGCGCGCTCAAGGCCGGCGACTACGGCGCCGCCGGCAAGGCGCTCGATCAGGCGCTGGCGCTGAACCCGCGCCGCATCGAGGCCTACGTGCTGCGGGCCGCGGTGTTCGCCGCCAAGGGTGAGCCGACCCGCGGCGTGGCGATCATGCGCAAGGCGCGGGCGCTGGCGCCCGACAACGACGACGTCGCGATCGCGCTCGGCACCCAGCTGGTGCTGGCCGGCGAGGCGGCCGAGGGCGTGCCGCTGCTCGAGGCGGCGGCGGTGCGCGTGCCTGAGCGCTACGAGCCGCACGCGCTGCTCGGGCACCACTACGCCGACGCCGAGCGCTGGCGCGACGCGGCGCTGGCGCTCGAGGCCTACCAGCGCACCCGGCCGGCGGCGCTGGCCGGCGAGGACGATCGCCACGCGCTCGATCTGGCCGAGGCGTACCTGCGGACCCGTCGCGCGCCGGCGGCGCTGACGCTGTACGAGGGCGTCGTGCGCCGGCACCCGACGTGGATGAGCGCGCGGCTGGGCCAGGCGTGGGCGCTGGCGGCGATCGACTGCGGCAAGGCGCGGCCGGTGCTGCGCCGGCTGGCGGCCGATCCCAAGGCGCCGGCGACGGTGGCGCTGGTCGACGGCCAGTGCGCGCTGGCCACCGGCGCGGCGGCCGACGCGCTGACGCTGGCGCGGCGCTACCTGACGGCCGAGCCGCGGTCGGCGGCCGGGCTGGCGCTGGTCGGCGAGGCCGAGGCGGCGCGCGGCGATCTGACGGCGGCGCGGGCGGCGCTGACCGAGGCCCGCGGCCTCGAGCCCGATCGCGCGCGCTACGCGGTGCGGCTGGCGCGCGTGCTGCGCGCGGCCGGCGATCACGCGGCGGCGGTGGCCGAGCTCGAGCCGATCACCGTCGCGCCCGACTCGGTCGACTACCGCGGCTACTGGCTGGAGCTGGGCGAGGCGCTGGTGGCGGTCGGTCGCGGGCCGGCGATGCTCGACCGGCTGCAGGCCGCGCTGGCGACCGCGCCCGACGACGCCGAGCTGGGCACGATGGTCGGCGGCGCCCAGCTGGCGGCCGGCGATCACGCGGCCGCGGCGGCGACGCTCGAGCGCGCGCTGGCCAACGTCGCCGACGGCGGCGGCGCGCTCACCCGCGCCCGGCTGAGCGCGGCGCTCTTGGCGATCGGCGAGGCGGCGCTGGCCCGCGGCGACGCGGCCGCGGCCGAGCCGGCGCTGGTGCGGGCCGACGCGGTGGCCAGCGGGCCGGCGGTGTGGCGGGCGCTCGGCGCGGTGCGGCTGGCGCGCGGCGACGCGGCCGGCGCGGTCGAGGTGCTGGGCCGCGCGGCGCCGGCGACCGCCGACGTGGTGACGCTGATCCTCGCCGGCCGCGCCCAGGCGGCGCGGGGCGACGTCGCGGCGGCGCGGGCGGCGCTGGCCCAGGCGGTGACCGCCCTGCTCGTTGCCGTCGAGTGTGACCGCTGCACGCCCGCCGCGTTCGCCGCCCAGCTCGCCGACCTCGCCGTCACCACCCCGTGGCGCACGCGCGCCGGCCCCGGCTGAGCCACCCGTCGCTACGGCTGCGGCGCCGCGCCGCGCACGTCGAACCCGAACACGCCGATCACGACGAACGCAACCCGGCGGTTCTTGGCGCGGCCCGCCGCCGTTCCGTTGTCGGCCACCGGCCGCTCCTCTCCGAACCCGGCCGCCGTCAGCCGGTCGCCGGCGATGCCGTGGTCGACCAGGTACTGGCGCACCGCCTCGGCGCGCCGCTGCGACAGCCCCTTGTTGTAGTCCGCGGCGGCCTGATCGTCGGTGTGCCCCTCGATCTGGATCGTCAGCTCGGTGTGGTCGCTGAGCACGCTCGCGACGTTCGTCAGCAGCGCGAACGAGCGACGATCGATCTGATCCTTGTCGGACTTGAAGAAGACCGGCTCGATGATCACCACCTTGCCATCGCGCAGCGTCACGCGCGGCTTGGTCTTGCAGCCGTCGAAGCCAACCGTCCCGGCCTGCTTGGGGCACACGTCGACGCGGTAGGCGACGCCGTCGCCATCCTCATCGGTGTCCGGACAGCCGTAGTTCTCTGCGGGCCCCACCTCGTTCGGGCAACGATCTCGCGGGTCGGCGAGGCCGTCCCCGTCGTTGTCCGCGTCTGGACAGCCGTCCTCGTCCTGGAAGCCGTCGGCATCCTCGGCCTCCGCGACGCACTGGTCGACATCATCGCGCCGACCGTCCTGGTCCCCGTCACCGACATCCGGACACCCGTCCTCGTCCTCGAACCCGTTGACGGTCTCGCCCTCACTGGGACAGGCGTCGGCGGCGTCGGCCCGACCATCGCCGTCGTTGTCCGGGTCGGGCACGCCGTCCTCGTCGGCGTACTGGTCGCGATCCTCCGGCTCGAGGGGCGCCCCATCACTCGCGTCGGGCACCCCGTCCCCGTCGTTGTCACCGTCCGGGCAGCCATCCCCGTCTTTGAACCCATCGGCATCCTCGGCCGCCCGCGGGCACAGATCCCCCGCGAGCACGCCGTCGAGGTCCTCATCCTCAGCGCGCGCCGCCGCGCCACCCCGGGTCATCCGCACCCCGAGCAGCACGCGCCAGTCCGGCGTGCCGTAGCCGTCTCGTACCCCCGCACCTGCGACGGCGAACCCCAGCCAGGTCGGCGCGAACCCGATCGTCGGCCCCGCGGCGACCTCCACGCTGGTGCGCCCGTACGTCGCGAACGGCGCGTCTGCCGCCGTCGCCACGGCGACCGTCGCGCCCACCTCGGCCGCCTTCGTCACCCCGTAAGCCCCGCCGACCCCGAGGCGGAGTTCGTCGTCGACCTCCAGCCCGTTGATCGCCGTCGCCGGTCGTACCGCGTACGCCAGGTTGCCGCCGAGCCGGCCCCACCCCGCCACGCGGGTCAGCGCCAGCATCGGCGTGAACGTCACTCCATCGTCACCGCGGTAGTCGCGTCCCCCCCCGGTCGGCAGCCCGATCTCCGGGATCAGCGCCAGCGCCACCGGCGCCGGTCCCTGGCGCAGCAGCGCGAGCTTCGGCCGCACCCGCACGTCGCCCAGCCCGACCCCGCCCAGCTCCGTCAGCATCGCCGTCGCGCCGGCGATCTGGCCATCCCGATCCTGCGCCAGCACCAACGGCAGGTCGAGCGCGAGCGCGAGCCGCGGGTGGACGCCCACGCTCACGCCGAGTTCGCCGCCGGTCCGCTGCGCGACCAGCGCCCCAAGCCGCGTCCGGTCGTCGTCCGTCCGGTAGACCGTCAGTGGATCGTCCGCCGACCCGAGCCACAGGTGGGCGTCCAGCACCCACGGCGCCGGGACCGCCCCACCCTCCAGGCTCAGGATGCCTCCCGCATCCGACGCCAACGTGAACCGCTCGACCGAGAAGTCACGCGGCTCCTCCACCGCCTGCGCGGCCGCCGGTC
Organism: Myxococcales bacterium; assembly: GCA_016707895.1. GTDB lineage: Bacteria > Myxococcota_A > Polyangia > Haliangiales > Haliangiaceae > UBA2376. Next base: position 4,952 of record JADJGV010000032.1, read on the forward strand.
CGGCCAGCGCCGCCGTCGCGGTGACCGCCACCGTCGCGCCGACCCGCCGCCGACGCCGGGCGAGCAGCGCGCCCAGCGCCACCACCACGCCGAGGCCGCCGGCCCCGCCCCCACTCGTCGAGCACCCGCCACCAGCGACGCCGGTCCCGTCGGCAAACCCGTCGCCGTCGTCGTCGTCGTCGCACAGGTCGCCCTGCCCATCGCGATCGAAGTCGGCCTGGTCCGAGTTCGCCACCGTCAGGCAGTTGTCGGTCGGGTCCAGCACGCCATCGCCGTCTTGGTCGTCGATGCACACATCGGGACGGCTGCCGGCGCACTGCCATCCCGGCTCCACCGTGCAATCCGCCGCACAGCCGTCGCCCGCAACCACGTTCCCGTCATCGCACGCCTCGAGCCCGACGCGGAGGCCGTCGCCGCACGTCGTCGCACAGGCGGTCGGGTCGGCGTCGTCGCAGGTCCAGCCGTCCTCGATCTCACACGTCGGCGAGCAGCCATCGGCCGCTGCGGTGTTGCCGTCGTCGCAGCCCTCGGCGGTCACGACGATGCCATCGCCACAGGTCGACGCACACGTCGACGGCTGCCCCTGGCAGGTCCACCCCGGCTCGATGGCACACCCGGGCGAACAGCCGTCGGCCGCGGTCGTGTTGCCGTCGTCGCAGCCCTCGGTGCCACGCACCAGGCCGTCGCCGCAGCCCGGCGCGCACGTGTCCGGGGCCGTCCCCATGCAACTCCACCCTGGCTCGACGCCACACACCGCCGAGCACCCGTCGTCGGCCGTCGTGTTGCCATCGTCGCAGCCCTCCGCGCCGGCGCGGATCCCGTCGCCGCAGGTCGTCGCACAGGTGGTCGGGTTCCCGGCGTCGCACGTCCAGCCGGCTTCCACCGCGCACGCGGCGGAGCAACCGTCGGTGGCCGTCAGGTTGCCGTCGTCGCACGCCTCGGTGCCGGCGCGGACGCCGTCACCGCACGTCGTCGTGCAGACGTTCGGCACCGCCGTCGTGCAGCTCCAGCCGCCCTCGGTCGTGCACGTCGCCGAGCAGCCATCCGCGGCCGTCAGGTTGCCGTCGTCGCACGCCTCGGTGCCGGCGCGGATCCCGTCGCCGCAGGTCGTCGTGCAGACGTTCGGCACCGCCGTCGTGCAGCTCCAGCCGCCCTCGGTCGTGCACGTCGCCGAGCAGCCATCCGCGGCCGTCAGGTTGCCGTCGTCGCACGCCTCGGTGCCGGCGCGGACGCCGTCGCCGCAGGTCGTCGTGCAGACGTTCGGCACCGCCGTCGTGCAGCTCCAGCCGCCCTCGGTCGTGCACGTCGCCGAGCAGCCATCTGCGCTCGTCAGGTTGCCGTCGTCGCACGCCTCGGTGCCGGCGCGGATCCCGTCGCCGCAGGTCGTCGTGCAGACGTTCGGCACCGCCGTCGTGCAGCTCCACCCGCCCTCGGTCGTGCACGTCGCCGAGCAGCCATCTGCGGTCGTCAGGTTGCCGTCGTCGCACGCCTCGGTGCCGGCGCGGATCCCGTCGCCGCAGGTCGTCGTGCAGACGTTCGGCACCGCCGTCGTGCAGCTCCACCCGCCCTCGGTCGTGCAGGTCGCCGAGCAGCCATCTGCGGTCGTCAGGTTGCCGTCGTCGCACGCCTCGGTGCCGGCGCGGACGCCGTCACCGCACGTCGTCGTGCAGACGTTCGGCACCGCCGTCGTGCAGCTCCAGCCGCCCTCGGTCGTGCACGTCGCCGAGCAGCCATCCGCGGCCGTCAGGTTGCCGTCGTCGCACGCCTCGGTGCCGGCGCGGACGCCGTCGCCGCAGGTCGTCGTGCAGACGTTCGGCACCGCCGTCGTGCAGCTCCAGCCGCCCTCGGTCGTGCAGGTCGCCGAGCAACCGTCGCCGCTCGACGTGTCGCCATCATCGCAGGCTTCAGCCCCGGCGCGGACGCCGTCGCCGCACGTCGTCGTGCAGACGTTCGGCACCGCCGTCGTGCAGCTCCACCCGCCCTCGGTCGTGCAGGTCGCCGAGCAACCGTCGCCGCTCGACGTGTCGCCATCATCGCAGGCCTCGGCCCCGGCGCGGACGCCGTCACCGCACGTCGTCGTGCACGTCGACGGACTGCCTGCACAGCTCCACCCGCCCTCGGTCGTGCAGGTCGCCGAGCAACCGTCGCCGCTCGACGTGTCGCCATCATCGCAGGCCTCGGCCCCGGCGCGGACGCCGTCACCGCACGTCGTCGTGCAGACGTTCGGCACCGCCGTCGTGCAACTCCACCCGCCCTCGGTCGTGCAGGTCGCCGAGCAACCGTCGCCGCTCGACGTGTCGCCATCATCGCAGGCCTCGGCCCCAGCGCGGATCCCGTCGCCGCACGTCGTCATGCACGTCGACGGGCTGCCTGCGCAGCTCCACCCGCTCTCGGTCGTGCAGGTCGCCGAGCAGCCATCGCCGCTGCTCGTGTTACCGTCGTCGCAGCCCTCGCTCCCGGCTCGGATGCCGTCACCGCACTGGATCGCACAGACCGATGGCGTCCCAACACATACGTATCCAGCCTCGACCTGGCACAGCGCCGAACACCCGTCATTGTCGCTCGTGTTCCCGTCGTCGCAGCCCTCAAAGCCGGCGCTCACGCCGTCGCCGCACACCGGCGTCGACGCCGTATCCGAGAACGACAGCCGGTAGCGGATGGTCTGCGGCGTCGTGATCGCCCCCAGATCCCACTGCGCGCCGAACCCATTATCGGTCGCCTCGTTGGTGTCGAGCGCGTTCGACAGGTTCCCACCGTTGCTCATCTGCGAGTACGGCGCCGAATACTGCGCCGAGTAGTACCGGTTCCAGAGCGGCGTCCCGGCGATGAACACCTCGTACTGCCGCACCGCCCCCACCAACTTCGTCACCCCGAGGACGGTCGGGATCGTCGGCGGTGGATTGATCGTGCTGTTGGGTTGCCAGAACGCCGCGCCGTTGTCGCCCCCCGACAGGTAGCTATCGAAGTAGTGGTAGTACTTCACCTGCTCCGCATTGCCCGCGGGCGGCGTGATCACCACCTGGAGGTCCAAGGTGTCATCCGGCAGAACATACCGGATCGTCATCGCGACCACGAAGTTCGTCGTCGTCCGCACCGTCGTCGTCACCTGCCACGGCGCGACCGCCGTGCCCGCGCCCGTCACCGCCGTCTGCGCGACCGTCGTCCACGCGGCGGCCCCGCTCACATTCGTCCCCGTCACCGCGGTGCCGACGGCCAGGTCGAGCCCGTCCCCGTTTGAACGGAAGAGTTGCTTCGCGTTGTTCCGGTAGATCTGGAACGCCGTGTTGGGCTGGATCACGATCCGGAGCCCGTTGGTCGCGTCCGTGCCGCCGGTCGGGTTGATCGTCTGTTGCGCGTGGGCCACGCCCGCCGCACTGACGATCAAGCCGAGCGCCAGCCAGACCACCACCATCCACTGCCGAATCCGGGGCACACCACACCACGAGGGCTGTTGCATTGTGATCCACGCTAGTCGACCGCCATTCCGGCTGTCAAGTGAGCACCGGGGTAGCCTTTGCGGACCGCCGCCGACCCGCGATCACCCGCGCGCGGTGGCGCAGGTGCCGGCGGCCGAGGGCGCGCGGGCGCTCGACGTCGGCCTCGAGCGCGCGGCGATCGAGCTGGCCGCCGACGCGCCGGCCGCGGCGGTGGCGGCGCTGCTCGCGGTGCCGACCGCGGCCCGGTCCACCGGCAAGCCGCGCTGGGCCGCGGCGCTGGTGACCTCCCGCCACGCCGCGGGGCTGGCGGCGCTGCGCGACGGTCAGGCCGGGGCGGCGCTCGAGCTGCTCGACGACGCGGCCGGCGACGCCGACGGCGAGGTCGCGGTGGCGATCCGCTGCGACGCGGCGCTGGCCGCGGTGGCCACTGGCGATCGCGATCGCGCGGCGGCGCGGCTCAAGGCGATCGCCAAGCTGCGCTGCCCGTTCCCGGCGCCGGCCGACACCCAGGCGGTGCCGATCCTGACCGCGTTCGTCGACGGGCTGAACCCGCGGCGCGCCGGCAAGGCGGTCGACCGGCTGGCGGCGCTGGCCAAGAGCGCGACCGGCGTGTCGAAGGCGCTGGCCGGCTCGGCGCTGCGGGTGGTGGCGATGTCGGCCGCCGATCAAGCGTACCGCGCCGGCAAGCTCGACCAGGCGCGCAAGCACCTGGCGACGGCGCGCGCGGTCGAGGTGCGGGCCGGCGCCGACGAGCTGGCCTACGACCTGGCCGCGCTCGATCTCGCCGACGGCAAGCTCGACGCCGCGCGCGCCGGGTTCGCCAAGGTCGCGGGGCGCGTGCCCGAGGCGCTGATCGGCGCCGGCATCGTCGCCGATCGCGAGGGCGACAGCGCCAAGGCGCTCGACCTGTGGCGCCAGGCCAAGAAGGCCGGCGCGCGGCTGGGCGTGCTCGACGACTGGATCGCCGCCAAGGAGCGGATCTTCGGCGGAGGTGGCCGATGAGGCTCGTCGTGATCGCGGCGCTGGTGGCGGCGCTGGCCGGCGCCGCGGCGGCCGCGCCGGTGACGGTCGGCGTGTACGCGCCGTCGACGCCGTTCGACGGCACCGCGGCGCGGCTCGACTTCGCCAACAAGCTGGCCGCCCACCTGGCCGGCGCCGACGGCGTGGGTCGGGTCTACGGCAAGGCCAGCGACTTCGCGGCGGCGCTGGCCAAGGGCGACGTGCAGCTGGCGGTGGTCGACGCCGAGTTCCTGGCCACCACCGGCGCGCCGCACACCGCGCTGGCGGTCGCGGTGCGCGACGGCGACACCGCGGCGCCGTGGCAGCTGGTGGCGCGCGGCGCGGCCGGCATCCTCGAGCTGCGCGGCAAGACCGTGCTGGTGCCGATCACCGACGGCCGCCACGCGGCGTTCGTCGACAACGCGCTGCTCGGCGGCGAGCTGGCCGCTGGGTTCTGGAAGATCGAGCCGTCGCCCGACGCGCTGTCGGCGGTCGCGGCGGTGGGCCTGGGCAAGGCCGACGCCGCGGTGGTGCCGAGCGGCGTCGCGCTGCCGGCCGGCGTGACCCGGGTGGCGACGCTGCCGAGCGTGAGCTGGCCGGTGTTGATCGCGGCCAAGGACGCGCCGCCCGCGGTGGTGGCGGCGGCGCGCGAGCGCGCGGCCAGCTTCGGCGGCGGCGGCGCGATCACCGGCTTCCGCACCAGCGGCGTCGACGGCTACAAGGGGCTGGCGCGGCGGATGAAGAAGGCGCTGCGCCAGGCGCCGCTGATCGTGCCCAACCTGCGGATCACGGTCGGCGAGCTGGTGACTGGGCGCACGTTCCGCGTCGAGCCGCCGCCGGTCGCCGGCTACTTCGCGCCGCCGTGACGATCGCGTGCGCCGGTCGGCCGCGGCGCGCGTTGCCCCGGTGATGCGCGCGCTAGCCGGGATCGCCGTCGTCGGCCAGGAGCCGGCCCACCGAGGCCTCGAGCCGGCTGCCGATCAGCGCCAGGATGCTGTCGAGCTCGGCCGGCGACACCGCGAGCGCGGCGGTGAGCCGGCGGCGGGTGCCGCGCAACAGGCCGGCGCGGGCGTCGGCCAGCCACCGCACCGCGGTCGCGCGGTGGACGCCGTACATCGCGGCGAGCTGCTCGAGGGTCGCGCCGCCGAGGTGGTGCAGGCGCAGGAGGTTGCGGGCGCGGGCGTCGAGGTCGCCGACCGCGGCGGTGAACGCCTCGCGCCACGCCGCGCGGTAGGTGGCCTTGAGGAACGCCAGCTCGGGATCGTCGGCGATCGCCACCAGGTCGTCGAGCTCGTCGCCGCCGCCCGGGCGATCCTTGGCCCGGGTGTGATCGACCGCGAGCCGCGTGGCGACGACCTGCACCAGCCCGCGCAGCCGGCCGCGGCCGGCGTACTCGACGACGCGCGCGGCGGCGCCGGGCTCGGCGACCAGGAGCCGGGCGCGGGTGCGCTGGACGACGTCGTCGATCACCGCCGCGTCGAGGCGCATGTGGGCCAGGCTGGCCGGCAGGTCGCGCAGGTAGTCGCGCTCGAAGATCGCCAGCGCCGCGGCGTCCCCGCGCGCGCACGCCAGCGCCAGCGCCAGCTCGACCGCGTCGACCTCGCCGCCGGCGGCCCGCGCGGCGAGCGCGGCCGTGAGCGCGGCCCGATCGATCGCGACGCCGGGCAGCGCGGCGGCGGCGCGGGCCACGGCGTCATCGAGCGCGGGCGGCGTCATCGCGACGCGAATGTACACGAGGCGGCGCGGCCGGGCGCGCTATCGTCGGGGGCGCCATGATCTGCCTCGACGACGCCACCGTGCTGCGCGCCGTGTCGGGCGACGTCAGCGGCGGCGAGCTGGGCGAGCTCGATCAGCACCTGGATCGCTGCGCCGCGTGCCGCGCGCTGATCGGCGCGGCGGGGCAGGTGCTGGGCGGCGCCGCGCGCGGCCAGGACGAGCTGGCGACGGGCGCGCGGCTCGGGCGCTACGTCGTCGCGCGCCGGCTGGGCGCGGGCGCGATGGGCGTGGTCTACGCGGCGCGCGATCCGGCACTCGATCGCGCGGTGGCGATCAAGCTGGTGCGCCCCGAGCGCGGCGGCGCCGACGGCCGGCTGCTCGCGGAGGCCCAGGCGATGGCGCGGCTGGCGCACCCCAACGTCGTGACGATCCACGACGTCGGCCGCCACGGCGACGACGTCTACGTCGCGATGGAGCGCGTCGACGGGCCGACGCTCGGCACCTGGGCCGCGACCCGCGACTTCGACGCGCGGCTGGCGGCGCTGATCGCGGTGGGGCGCGGCCTGGCCGCGGTGCACGCCGCCGGGCTGGTCCACCGCGACGTGAAGCCGGCCAACGTGCTGGTGGGCGCCGACGGGCGGCCGCGGCTGGGCGACTTCGGCCTGGCCGCCGGCGACGCGCGCGCGGCCGCCGACGCTGGCGGCGTGCTCGACACGACGATCACCGCCACCGGCGTGGTGGCGGGCACCCCGGCGTACATGGCGCCGGAGGTGCTGCGCGGCGAGCCCGCGACGCCGGCCAGCGATCAGTGGAGCTTCGCGGTGATGGCGTGGGAGCTGCTCGCCGGCGCGCGGCCGTTCGGCGGGGAAGACGTGGCGGCGCTGCGGGCCGCGATCGAGGCCGGGCTGCCGCGGACCGCGTGGCGTGTGGGCCGCTCGACCCGGCCGCTGCTCCGGCTGACACGCGCCCTCGCGGTCGCGCCGGCCGATCGCTACCCCAGCGTCGACGCGCTGGTGGCGGCGCTGGTGCCGCCGCGCGCGATCCGCGGCGTCGTGATCGGCGCTGGCGCGCTGGCCGTGACCGTGGCCACCGCGGCGATCCTGGTGGCGCGCGCGGCGCAGCCGTCGGCGCGCGGCCCGGCGTGCGCCGTCGAGGTCGCGGCGCTCGATCGGGTGTGGAGCCCGGCGATCGCGGCGGCGCGGGGGACGCCACCCGGTGATCGCGCCGCGCTCGATCGCTACGCGGCGCGCTGGCGCGGCGCGCGCCAGGCCGTGTGCGCGACGGCCGGCCGCGCCGATCCGCTGGCCGACGTGCGCGCCGCGTGCCTGGCCACGCGGGCCGCGGCGCTGGCGGCGATCGTCGATCGGGCCGCGCCCGGCGGCGCCGCGGCGGCGGTGGCCGAGCTGATCGATCCCGACGAGTGCGCGACCTCGCCGGCGCTGGCGCTGTACGCGCCGGTGGCGCCGCCGCAGCGGGCGCGCGTCGCCGAGCTGGCGGCGCAGATCGCCGCGGCGCGGGTGCGCGCGACCGACGACCCCGCCGGCGCGGTGGCGGCGCTGGCGCCGCTCGAGGCGGCCGCGATCGCGACCGGCCATCGCCCGACCGAGGCGGCGGCGGCGCTGGCGGTGGCCGAGGCCGAGCGGCGGCGGGGCCGCTACGTCGAGGCCGACCGCGCCGCCGAGCGGGCGGCGCTGGCGGCGATGGCGGGCCACGACGATCTGGGCGCGGCGCGCGCGTGGCTGGCGCGGGTGGGCGTGGCCGGCGATCGGCGCGATCTGATCCACGCCGCCGAGTGGCTGCCCCACGCGGCGGCGGCGGTCGAGCGCGCCGGCGCGCCGCCGCTGCTGGCGGCGCAGGTCGACAACAGCCGCGGCCTGCTCGCGCTCAACCAGGGCCGCCTCGACGACGCGGCCGCCGCGCTGGGCCGGGCGCTGACCGCGCGCGCCGCGATCGTCGGCGACGACGTCGAGATCGCGCGCACGCTGTCGGCGCTGGGCCACGTCGCGCGCCTGCGCGGCGACCTCGCCGGCGCGCGGGCGCACCACCTGCGCGCGCTGACGATCGATCGCGCCGCGCTGGGCGAGCGCCACGTCGACGTCGCCCGCGACCTGCACAACCTCGGCGGCGTGCTGCGCCTGGCCGGCGAGCTCGACGGCGCCGAGCGCGCCTACCGCGAGGCGCTGGCGATCCGCACCGCCGCGCTGGGCCCGGACCACGCCGACGTCGCGCTGGTCGAGAACAGCCTGGGCCTGATCGCGCTCGATCGCGGCGAGCTCGCCGGCGCCGAGGCCCACCTGCGCGCCGCGCTGACCGTGTTCACCGCCCGCGCCCACTTCGATCGCGCGATCGCGCTGGCCAACCTGGCGCGGGTGGCGCTGGCCCGCGGCGACGGCGCCGCGGCGCTGGCGACGATCGACCAGGCCATCGCGCTCGATCGCGCGCAGCTGCCGGCGCAGCACGAGCGCCTCGCCGCCAACCTGCTGGTGGCCGCGCGTGCCGCGCTGGTCGCGGGCGATCGGCGCGAGGCCGGCGCGCGGGCGGCCGAGGCCGAGCGGGCGATCCCGCCGGGCGCCGCGGCGCTGCTCGCCGAGCTGGCCGCGGTGCGCGCGCGGCTGACGCCGCCGGCGCGGCCGCGGCCGACGCAGGCGATCGACGCCGGGCCAGCGCCGGTCGCGGCGCCACTTGACGCGGGCGTGCCCGACGCCGGCGCGCCGATCGACGCGGCCGCGCGCGGTGGCGTCTACGGATCGTCGCAGGGCTGGAACTGACGCGCCGGCGTCATCGCGGTGTAATGGCGTCGGCGCGCGCGTTGGCCGCAAGGTCGCGGCATGGAGAGTCATGGATCGACGGCGGCGCGCCGGGGGCGCGCGGCGGCGGTGGCGTTGGCGCTGCTCGCGACGGTGGTGGCGTGCCAGACCGGCGGCGATCTCGCCGAGCACGACACCGCGCTCGTGCGCCGGACCTCGTTGTGGCGCGAGGGCACGTGCGCGCACCTGGCGTGCAACAGCTGCTGGCGGATCCCGTCGACGCAGGAAGACCGCGGCACCTACTGCGCCAACACCGTCAGCAACTGCCGCACCCCGAAGCCCAGGGACGTGACCGGACCCGGCTACTTCGTCCCGGCCTTCGCGTGCCCGGACACCGGGGCGTGCGTCGAGGGCGAGGCGTGGCTGTCGATGCCCAACCTGCGGCGCTCGGAGTGCGGCCAGGCGTACGTCGTGTGCTACGGCGGCAAGCAGGTGAGCGCGATGGTCCGCGACAACTCGGCGGACGACGGGGGCGGCAAGCGGTGGGAGGCCAGCGAGGGCGTCTTCGCGGCGCTGGAGATCAGCGGCGGCAACGCGCCGGTGACGATCTACGACGACCCCACCGATCCGGCGATCGCGACCGATCCCGAGTGCGGTCCGTGCCCGCCCGGCGCCCACGCCGCGGGCGGCCAGTGCGAGGTGCCCGACGCGGCGCCCGAGGCCGACGCCGCGCAGGACGCCGGGGTCGACGCCGCGCGCGACGCCATGCCGGACGCCAGCGTCGACGCCGCGCCGGACGCCGGTTCGGACGCCAGCGTCGACGCCGCGCCGGACGCCGCGCCCGACGCCGGGCCCGACGCCGGGCCCGATGCCGCGCAGGACGCCGGGCCGGACGCCAGCGTCGACGCCGCGCCCGACGCCGGGCCCCCGGGCACGCCGGCGACGAGCTGGGGCGACCCGCACCTCGTGACCTTCGACGGCTTCGCCTACGACTTCCAGGCGTGGGGCGAGTTCGTGCTCATGACCGACGACGCCGGCTTCGAGGTCCAGGTGCGCGAGCGCGCCTGGGGCAGCTCGCCGAGCGTGGCGGTCAACACCGCGGTGGCGGCGCGCGTCGGCGGCGCGCGGGTGGCGCTGTACGTCGATCAGGAGCCGCCGCTGCGCGTCGACGGGGTGCCCGTGTCCCTCGCCGATGGCGCGGTGCTGGCGGTCCCGGCGGGCACGATCACGCGGGGCGGCGGCGCCTACACGATCGCGTGGGCGACCGGCGAGCGCGTCCGGGTCGGCCTCAACGGCTCGTACCTCGACGTCCAGCCATGGCTGCCGCTCGGGCGCGTGGTCCGCGGGCTGCTCCCGAGCCCCGACGGCGTGACCGCCAACGACCTCACGACCCGCGACGGCGTCGTGCTCGCGCAGCCGGTCGCGCCCGGCGACCTGCTCGGGATCTTCGGTGCGAGCTGGCGCGTCACCCAGGCCGGCGCGCTGTTCGACTATCCGCCGGGCCAGGGCACCGCCGACTTCACCGACCCGACCTTCCCCACCTCCGTCGCG
>JADJGV010000033.1 GCA_016707895.1 Myxococcales bacterium
CCGGGGTGGTTAGTGCGGCGGATGCCATCGCGCGATCCGCTTCTCCCACCGCTTCCGGGTGCGGTCGAGACTGGGTTCCAGCGGCTCGATGCCGGCTGCCGCGGCCAGCAGCGCAATGTCACCGGCGCCGGGCGTCCTCCGGCCGTCACGCACGAAGGCGGCACGGACCCCCTCGTAGAAGCCATGGATCGCGTACTCCTCGCGCCGGAGCCGGTCGTGATCTGCACGCAGCGCCGGCAGAGAACGCAGCAGACCGATGGTCAGCTCGACCCCGGCATCGAAGTTCAGGGTGACGCGGGCCCCACCCGGCTGGCTCAGCGAGGGGTCGTCGCAGAACGCCTGGCTGAAGAGCCGCACGAACGGGTCGTCGAGTTCAGGTCGCGCGCGAAGTCCGTCGCGGAAGTATGTGAACCATCTTGAGAACCAAGCAGGCACCTCGACCACGAGTGGCGCCTTGCCGGTGACAGCGCGCTCAAGGGCGGCGCCCCGGGAGGCGACGATCGTTCGCACCTCGCCAAGAACCGCGAGGAACACTCCTTGGCCGGCATCTGGGCCCCATGCTCGGCCGGGATGGCGTCGCTCGTACTCGCCGCCGGCGTCTTCGGTCGTGATGCGTCGTCGCCCCACGACTCCATCGTACCGCTATCCAGGGCGGTTCCAGCGGCCGTCGTGCCCGACCGATCCGCTCGCGACAATGTCAACGGGGCACCGGCGGGTCCTCATCTTCGCCGTCGTCCTGGTCGTCGTCTCGGTCGTCCTCCGGCTTGGTCGTCGTCCTCGGCCTCGTCAGGTGCTCGGCGAGGGCCTCGACCGCTGCGGCGGTCGTCACCCACCGGCCGCCGACCTTGGTGCCGCGGAGGACGCCATCCTGCAACAGCTCGCGCACGTCGCCTTCGGACATGTCGAGCTCGGCGGCGGCCTCGGGGAGCGACAGCAGTTCGGCGAGCGGGTCGTGCGTGGCGGTGGGCATGGGATCTCCTTGGTGGACCATCCTGGGTCGGCGTCGCCGCCGCCGCAACGAGGCAGAAAGAAGAGGCACATGTGGAGTGCCGACGGTCCGCCTTGTGTACCCGGCACCCAGCGCTTTGACCTGCCCAACCGCGGACGCATACGCAGCGCCGGCCGGGCCCGTCCTCGCGGAGTTTCGACGCCGTTTTCGCGGCGTTTCACTGGGGTTCTGCGCGCCTCCCTCAGCACCGAGTGGCTGCTGGTCCGGTAGGGGCGCGGCCAGCGAGACGGCGTCCACCGCGGAAGAACGCCGCGGCCGAAGCGGCCTTGCGGCAACGCAGGTGGGGGCGCGATGATCTCCGCCCGATGCCTCCAAAGCGAACGATGCGCAGTCCGGTGCCGAAGAAGGGTTCGAGGTCGACCGCTCGGTCGATCCCCGTCGCCGGCCCAGTGCGGTCGCGTCCTCCCAGGCGCCGACCGCCCCGCCGCTTCCGATCGCTCCGACCCTGACGATCGACGAACAGGATGTCGTCGTGCTGCAGATGCCCGTCCAGGCTCGCGTCGACCGCGATCGAGGACGTCGTGTTCGCGGCGTTCGCCGGGGCGGGGACGCAGCGGTTCACGAAGACCGGCTGGCTCGCCTTCTACGCGACAGGGATGCGCCACGTCGAAGGCAAGTCGGAGTGGCTCGGCTTGTCGCGAGGCCTGCCGCTGCCAGTGCTCGATGCGATCCAGGACAGCCTGGAACTGCTGGGACTCGCGGTCCGGCGGGAGATGGGGCGGGCTCTCCAGCACAACCTGACCCCGTTCGCGCGGCTCTCGCCGGACGGGCTCGAGATCTTGGTGCCGGCTGCGCTTGCGGGCGATCGTCGGAGGACGGTGCCGCGCGGTGACACGACCCCGGTCGTCCGCGGCTACGTCCTCGGGCGTGCGTGAGCTGTGAAGCCTGCCGGCGCGCAATTCGGCGGGAGCGCTGCATCCTGCGAGCGGTCGTGAGCGCATTTCTCACGTCGCCTCTCGACGCCCGTCACAGGGAGGGCGTAGCCTCGCATGAGTGCTAGTGCCTGATTCTACTGAGATTCGGGCGACGGCCACGCTCTCGGGAGCAGGGCCACTCGCCGGGGTTGACGCATCGTTGCGCAAAGGTGCAGCGGCGGTGGACGAACCGGGCGGAGGCGAAGATCGGTGATGAGCACGGGGGCCGGGGCCACCCGGTCCGCCCCGGATGCGCCGGGCGGGCCGACTGGACGAGTCGACACGCCGCCAGGGCAGGGGCTGCGTCTCGTCACCAGCCATGCGTCGGTGCCGCACCAGGCGACCCTTCGGATCACCTACGCCGATCCGGCGGGCTGTGACGGGTACGCGCTGGCCCTCGCGAGCCTGTTCAGCGGCGTGGTCGAGGAGCTGGTGGCGATCGACGCGAACGGACGCCTTCGCGATGACCTCGCCCTGGACGAGCTCCAGCAGCGCCTTCGCGCGCGGCGCATCGACGTCCTCCGCTGGCGGATGCCGCGAGCGTCGCGAGTCGATCGGGTCTCCGCGGCGATCGTGCGTGACGAAGGCGCCGCGTCCGTTTCGCTGACGCTGCCCTTCCGCGACCAGCCGCATGGCTCGACCGTGCTGTGGCTCCAGGCGGATCCGGACTGCCTCGACCCGCTGCCGGTGCTTGCGCTGCCCACCGTCGATGGTGCCCTCGCGCCGGACGCGCTCCACGCGCTGGTTGCTCTTGGGGTTCGGGTCGGTGGCTTCGTCTCGGCCCAGCTCCTCATCGACGGGGCGACCGAAGCGTGCGGTACCTGGCAGGCGAAGAAGGTGACCCCCGAGGCGCGCCCGGTGCTCGGGAGCCACCAGGACAGTGTCTGGTCCCTGGGCGCGGACTCTCAGGCTGGCCATGCCGTGGCCTGGTTCACCGCCGCGCCGTCGGACGACACCCTCCCTGAGTTCTCGGCCGAGTGGTGCGCGCACCTCACGGAGCTCCTGCAGCAGCGGGCATCCTCCGATGACCTCGAGAGGCACCTGCGCACCGCCCGTGCGGACCTTCCGCCGCTCCGGGTCGTCGATCGTCAGCACGCGCCCGCCGGGTCGTTCATGGTGACGCCCGAGATCGACGTCGTGTCCTCGCTGCACCCGACCGCCGCCGACGTCGTGATCGCCGTCGACCTCCAGCAGCCGCCGGCAGCCTCGAGCTGGTCCTGCTCCACGCGCGCTCGCCCACCTCGCCCTGGGCCACGTCCGGCCCGGCGACACGCGCGCGCACTGGGACACGCCGAACACTGCATCCTCGGCGACACCGCATCGGGCCTGGGATCGCGCCGCGCGGTCGTTCCTGACCCGCGTCGTCTCCACACCGCCGCCACGGCGGGTCGAGTCACTCGACGAGTGCACGCCGCTCGAGAAGGCCCAGCTCGGGCTGTGGCGGATGATCGGCGAGATGCTCGGCGAGAGCCGTCGCCTGCACCCTGCGGCCGACCGCTACCAGCAGGCCGCTTACCAGCGCCAGGCCGCGCAGCGTCTGGTCTCGATGCTCGAGGGCTACGGCGGCGCGATGCTCTGCGACGGCGTCGGCCTCGGCAAGACGTACGTCGCGACCACGACGATGGTCCACTACGCGAACGCGTGGCGCGATCAGTGGGAAGCCGTTCCGGACCGGGTGCAGCAAGATCCGTTTCTGATCACGATCCTGGCGCCGCACTCGGTCGTGAGCACCTGGCGCCGCGAGGCGCTCCCTGGTCTCGCCGCCTTCGGGGTCCACCTGTCGAACGTTCGCGTCCTCTCCCACACCCAGCTCTCGCGCGTCGTGAAGGCCAGCGAGCTCCTCGCGCCAGGGCGCGATGGTCGCAGCGATCTCGAGCACCTGCTGCTGTCCGACCTGGTGATCGTGGACGAGGCCCACAACTTCCGGTCGCTGGCCGCACGCCGCACCAAGGTCCTCCGTGACCTGCTCCGGGTCCAGCCGCGCCGGGAGCTGCGGCGGCGGGTCATGCTGCTCACCGCGACGCCGATCAACAACAGCCTCGAAGACCTCCGCCAGGAGGTGTCGCTGTTGTTCTCCCGGCCCCTCTGGCTGAGCGACAACAAGACCCCGACGGCTACCGGCGGGCGGCGGTGAAAGAGCTTCGCGAGCGCTGCGCGAAGGCGCGTAGCGCCCGGTTTCGCGGCGACGTCGCGCCCCTCGTCGTCCACGGCCAGGCCGACGCCCGCTTCTCCGACAGCATCGAGTTCCGCGACGATCTCGACTTCGGGCCCAACGTCGAGCGGATCGGCGACTACCTCAAGGAGCAGGACAAGCGGCTCAAGGAGATGCAGGACCGGATCCGCACAGCCGCACAGAGCGGCCAGCCGCCCGCGCCGCGGGCCCAGGTGAGGATCGGAGAGGACCTCCTCGACCGAATCGTCGTCCAGCGCTCGCGATCGCTGTGCAAGGAGATCGAGCGCCAGCAGTCCTCGACGGTCGAGCTCCTCTTCCGCCCGGATGCGGGTCCGCCGGAGAAGCTGCGCTACTCCGACGAGTACGACGGGATCGAGGACGTCCTCGCCGGCTTCCTGCCGCTGTTCGACGGCAGCGCGACGAAGGGCGGGCCGCGGGCGCTCAGCCTCAAGATCTATATGTGGTACGACGTTCGTCAGGGGCTCAAGACCGCCGACGACGTGTCGTCGGTCGTCGGACTGCAGCGGGTGCTGGTTCTCAAGCGGCTTGAGAGCTCGCCGGTCTCGTTCCTGATCACGCTGCTTCGGCTCGCCGTCCTCCACGCCCACCGTCTGCAGCAGCTCGGCAACCTGTGCCTCACGGTCGGCGACCAGCGGCGCGCCAAGGGCTGCAGCGCGACCTCGACGCCCTGCTCGGCCGCCAGGACCGCAAGGCGCTGGACAAGATCCGTTCGCTCGCCACGGGCGAGGCCTCCGGGGCTGCTCGTCACGACTTCATGGCGAGCCTGAGCGCGGCCTACGCCTCCGACCGGCCGGCCGCTGACCCCGACGACCCGCCACCGCAGCTCGGCCTGTTCGAGGCGGATGCCGACAACCCGCGGCGCGAAGAGCTCGATCGGATCTGGACACTGCGCGAGGCGGTGCTCGCTGACTTCGAGACGCTCCTCGACGTCACCCCCGGGCTCGCCGACATCGTGTTCGGGAAGTTCGCCCTGCGCGAGTGGCCGCGTCGCTTCATCGCCGGCGGCGACGCGATCGACTGGCCGACCTCGGCGACCTGGGGCCGGCGGCTCGTCACCGACGCCAAGCTCCGTCAGCTCGTCGCCCGTCTCGTCGCAGCCCGCCGCCTCGGTCAGAAGGTGGTGGTGTTCTCCCAGTTCAGCGACACGATCGCCTACCTGCAGTCCGTGCTGGCGGCGTGCCGGCAGTTCTCGCGCGACGACTGGAAGGTGGTCCGGCTCGGGCTCCCGGGGCTCCACGACGAGGAGCTCACGGCGCTCCTCGAGGTCACGGCGACCGTCACGGGGGCAACCGAGGACCGGGACGAGGTGGTCAACGCGTTCGCGCCGTACTACCGCATCGGCCCGGTGCGTCCGGCGTCCGCCGACGGCAACGGTGAGCGCCGGCTTCTCGACGACGCCTGGGAGGCGTCGTGGACGGGGGCGATCCTGCGTCCGATCGACGTCGTGTTGTCGACCGACGTCCTGGCCGAGGGCGTCAACCTGCAGGACGCGGCGCTGCTCATCAACTACGACGTCCACTGGAACCCGGTGCGGATGATCCAGCGCGCCGGCCGCATCGATCGCCGGCTCAACCCGCGGATCGAGCATGGCCGCGACTTCTCCGACCTGGCCGCGCTCGCGGCGCGGCTGGGCCGCCGGGTGCCGCCGTACTACTGGCACACGCACCTGGGCGAGCCCCCGGTCACGGTGAACATGATCCTGCCCGACGAGCTCGAGCAGGAGCTGCTGCTGCGGGAGCGCATCGCGACCAAGACCCTCGCGATCGACTTCATTCTCGGGCTCGAGCAGGGCACGGGTGCCGAGGCTGACTGGATGGCGAGCTACACGTATCAGGGGATCACCAGCCTGAACTCGTTCCAGCGGGACCGCGCGATCGAGCAGATCGGCGGCCACCACGAGCGGCTGACGAGGGTGCTGACTACCCTGGGCGTGCGCCCGGCCTGGGCGGAGAACCTCAACGGGTGGTACCGGGCTCGTGGAGCGAGCGACGCGTCTCCGCTGGTCGGTCGCGCCCTGGTCGGTCGCAGGGGAGGCGAGCTCGAGCGGTTCACGCGCTACCTGGAGCCGGCGCAGAAGGACGGGGTCCCGCACTGGTTCTGGGCCGAGAAGCACCCCGGCGAGTCGATGTACGACGGCTGGCTGGTGCTTGATGGTCGCCCGGAGAACTTTCCGCCGCATCCTCGTCGCGACCTGCCATTCCACGATGACGTCGCCACCCCGCTCCGTGCCGCGCACCTGCTTGGTGCGGCCGAGTTGCTCGCGGCTGCCCCAGACATCGAGGTCCTCCCGGGCAAGGAGATCGGTCGGCCTCTGATGCAGGGAGCCAGCGCACTGTCGGCGCCGAAGCTCGGCACCGAAGAGGACCGCCGGCAGATCGCCATTCGCGACTTCTACCTGCTTCAGCTACCCACCTTCGATCCCGAGCCCTCATCCAGTGATCCCGAACGTCGCCCTTCTCGGGGCACGCCAACGAACGTCGACCGCGCAGAATCCGGAGCCCCTCATGCTGACTAGCGCCGAGTTCATCAACTTCATCCTGAAGGGCGGTGATGGTGCGGCGGTCGCGGCCGCGTCACCCGTGAATGCCGCGCTGCCGGAGGGCATCGAGGGCTTCGAGACGGACGCAACGCCTGATGCGGCGCCTGAGAGCGGTACGGCGAGCTTCGCGCGCCTGCGAGGAACCGCCGGATTCGGTCTCCCGAAGCTGGTCGACGCAACAGCGTGATCCGTAGCTCGGACGCGGGTGGCGAAGTACCTCCCCGGACCGAGCTTCTACTGGCCCAAGACGGCGACTCGTCCTGCCCAGACGCTCATCTTCCGAGGCCTGCCACATGACCTCGGGCGAGCTTCTGAAGATCCC
>JADJGV010000034.1 GCA_016707895.1 Myxococcales bacterium
TGGCGTGATCTCGAGAGCATCGCGGGGCCTGCGGGCTGGCGCCTGCGGGCGCGCGCCATCACCTGATGGCTGGCCCCCGCAGTCCGCCGTCGCGCTGCTGATATAGTACGCCGGGATGGCCGGCTCGTTCACGCAACCTGGCGACGGGACGATGCTCCTCGATCGCGCAGGTCGGGAGATATCCTACCGGCGCATCAAGGTCGAGGTGCTGAGCGGCCCCGACCAGGGCCGGTCCTTCGTCGCCGACGGCGGCGAGCTCTCGATCGGCACCGCCGACGGCAACCACCTGCAGCTGACCGACCCCGCGGTGTCGCGCCACCACTGCGTCGTCGCGGTCGTGCCGCGCGGCTACCAGCTGGCCGACCTGGGCTCGACCAACGGCACCACCGTCGCCGGGATCGGCATCGAGCGCGCGCTGGTGCAGCCGGGCGCGGTGGTCGAGCTCGGCCAGACCCGGCTGCGCTTCGACATCGGCGACGATCGCGTGCGCGAGCCGCTGGCGGTCGAGGAGCGCTGGGGGCGGGCCCTGGGGCGCAGCCCGGCGATGCGGCGCATCTTCGCGCTGCTGCCGCGGCTGGCCGGCGGCGACACCTCGCTGCTGCTCGAGGGCGAGACCGGCACCGGCAAGTCGCTGCTCGCCGAGGTGATCCACGACGCGTCGACCCGGCGCGCCGGCCCGTTCGTGGTGGTCGACTGCGGCGCGATCCCGCCGACGTTGATCGAGAGCGAGCTGTTCGGGCACGAGAAGGGCGCGTTCACCGGCGCCACCGCCGCGCGCCGCGGCGTCTTCGAGGCCGCCGCCGGCGGTACGGTGTTCCTCGACGAGATCGGCGAGCTGCCGCTGGAGATGCAGCCCAAGCTGCTGCGCGCGCTCGAGGATCGCGTCGTGCGGCGGGTCGGCGGCAACGAGGTGGTGCGGCTCGACGTGCGGGTCATCGCCGCCACCAACCGCGACCTGCGCCAGGAGGTCAACCGCGGCCGGTTCCGCACCGACCTCCTGTACCGGCTCAACACCGTGCGGCTGCGGGTGCCGCCGCTGCGCGAGCGCCGCGACGACATCGGCGTGCTGGCCGGCCACTTCTGGACCCAGTTCGCCAACGATCCGCAGGCCGCGCCGCCGGCCGAGCTGTTGATCGACTGGCTGCGTCGCGACTGGCCGGGCAACGTGCGCGAGCTGCGCAGCGCCGTCGAGCGCGCGGTGCTGCTCGACGACCCGACGATCTGGGCCGAGATCTCGACCACCGTCGCGGTGGCCGAGCCGGCCGCGGCCGCGCCGGTCGACTTCGACGACGCGGCGTCGTTCCGGGTGGCCAAGGAGCGCGCGGTGGCGGCGTGGGAGCGCGGCTACGTGCGCGAGCTGGTGCGGCGCCACGACGGCAACCTGTCGCGCGCCGCTCGCGCCGCGCGCATGGATCGCAACCACCTGCGCGAGCTGCTGCGCCGCCACGGCGTGTCGATCACCGACGAGTAGCCCCGCCGCGCCGTGCTACCGTGATCGCGTGATCAGCCTGGACTCGGCCGGCCTGCCGGCGCCGGCCCTCGGCGCGGCGGCGCTGCCCGCTGGCGCGGCGGTCGGCGAGTTCGTGCTCGACGCACTCCTGGCCCAGGGCGGGTTCGGCCAGGTCTATCGCGCGCACCACGCGACCTCCGGCCGGGTGGTCGCGGTCAAGGTGCTGCACGGCGAGCTGTGCAGCGCGCCGGCCGCGGTGGCGCGCTTCCTCCGCGAGGCCGAGGTCATGGTGCGGGTCCAGCACCCCCACGTCGTCGAGCTGGTCGCGTGGGGCACCGTCGATGACGGCCGCCCGTACCTGGCGATGGAGTTCCTCACCGGCACCGACCTCGGCCGGGCGCTGGCGACCCGCGGCCGGCTGCCCGTGGCCGACGCGCTGGCGATCGTCGCGCCGGTGGCGAGCGCGCTGGCGGCGGCCCACGCCCAGGCCATCGTCCACCGCGACGTCAAGGCCGCCAACGTCTTCCTCGCGACCGACGGCGCCGGCGGCGCGCGCCCGATCTTGATCGACTTCGGCATCGCCAAGCTGGCCGCGCCCGACGCCGCCGAGCTCACCACCTCGCGCCAGCTGGTCGGCACGCCGGTGACGATGGCGCCCGAGCAGATCCGCGGCGGCGCGGTCGACGCCCGCACCGACGTCTACGGCCTCGGCGTGATGACGTTCCACCTGCTCACCGGCCGGCTGCCGTTCGAGGACGAGTCGCCGACGATCGTCCAGTACCTGCACGCCCACGCGCGCCGGCCGCGGGCCTCGGCGTTCGCCTCGCTGCCGGCCGCGATCGACGAGGTCATCGCGAAGGCGATGGCGATCGAGCCGGACCAGCGCTACCCCGGCGCGCCCGAGTTCGCCGCCGCGCTGGCCGCCGCCGCCGCCAGCGATCCCGCCGCCGCCGCCGCGCTGGCGCCGCGCCCCGCGGTCGGCGTCCTGGTCGAGGTCCGCGCCGACGACGACGCGATGGCCGATCCCGACGACGCGCTCCTGGCCGATCTCGAGGGCCTGTTGCCGCTGGCCGAGGCGCGCCTCACCGCCGCCGGCTACCCGGTGGCGCTGCACGGCGGCAACCTGCTGCTGGCGGCGCGCGCGATCGACGGCGACGACGCGCTGGCCCGCACCGGCGCGATCGAGGTCGGGCGCGCGGTCGCCGCGGCGCTCGAGGCGCGGCCCGATCGCGATCCCCGGGTCGGCTTCGTCTGTGTGGTCCATGCCGCGGTCGCGCTGTGCGCCGGCGATCAGGTCCGCGCCGGCGACCTCACCGACGTCGCCTACTGGTCGCCGGATCCCGAGGTGCGCGGCCTGGTCGCCACCCGCGCCGCGCTCGACGGCCTGCCGGTGGTCGGCGCCGCGGTCAGCGACTCGCGGGTGTGGCAGGTCCGCTGACCGTCCATTCCGGACGCCGCCCCTCCAGATCGGCACGATCGCGCGTAACGCCGGGCGCCCGTGGCAAGACCGACCCGGCATGCGCGCCGCGGATCTGGCCCTGGTCGAGCTCCTGGACTTCGCGCCCGCCGAGGGCCGGATCACGCTGCGCGATCGGCGCATGCTGTTGTGGGACGCCGACGCGTTCGGCAGCCTGCGCCGCGAGCTGATCGACAACCTCGGCACCGACGTCGCCTGCGGGATCCTGCGCCGCTTCGGGTTCGCCAACGGCTACCGCGACGCGCTGTCGACCAAGGCCCTCGGGGCGTGGCCCAGCGACCGCGAATGGTGGCTGACCTGCCCGGCGCTGCAGGCGCACCAGGGCAAGGTCCGGCCGCAGGTCACGACCCTCGAGCTCGACCGCGCGGCCGGCCGTTTCCGGCTCGAGGTCGACTGGCACGGCTCGTACGAGGCCGAGCAGCACGCGCGGGTCAGCGGCGACGCCGCCGCGCCGGCGTGCTGGACGCTGGCCGGCTACGCGTCGGGGTTCTCGACCGCGGTCATGGGCGAGGAGGTGTACGTCGTCGAGACCCGCTGCCGGGCGCAGGGCCACCCGTGCTGCCAGGTGGTCGGCCAGACCCGCCAGGCGTGGGGCGCCGAGGGCGACGCGATCGCCGCAGCGTACCAGGCGCGCGATCTCGCGCGTGAGCTGCAGGCGCGCGAAGCCGAGTTGCAGCGCACCGTCGCCGCGCTGTCGCGCTCCGAGGGCGAGCTGCGGGCGCTGCGCGGCGAAGGGCCGGGCGCCGACGGCCTGGTCGTGCGCGGCCGGGCGATGGCGGCGGTGCTCGAGCTGGTCGGCCGGGTCGCGCAGGTGGACGCCACCGTGTTGATCAGCGGCGAGAGCGGCACCGGCAAGGAGCGGATCGCCCGGACCCTGCACGCGCGGTCGCCGCGGGCCGCCGGCGCGTTCGTCGCGATCAACTGTGGCGCGCTGCCCGAGGCGCTGCTCGAGAGCGAGCTGTTCGGCCACGTCAAGGGCGCGTTCACCGGGGCCACCAGCGATCGCCCCGGGCTGTTCGCCGCCGCCGGCGGTGGGACGGTGTTCCTCGACGAGATCGGCGAGCTGACCGCGGCGACCCAGGTCAAGCTCTTGCGGGTCCTGCAGGAGCGCGAGGTGCGCCCGGTCGGGGCCACGGCGACCACGCCGATCGACGTCCGGATCGTCGCGGCGACCCACCGCGATCTCGCCGCGATGGTCGCCGACGGTCGCTTCCGCCAGGACCTGTACTACCGGCTCAAGGTGGTGACGGTCGAGGTGCCGCCGCTGCGCGAGCGCAAGGAGGAGATCCTACCGCTGGCGCGCCACTTCATCGAGCGGACCTGCGCGGCGTACAAGCTGCCGGCGCGGCTGCTGTCGCCCGAGGCGGCGGCGCTGCTGACGCAGCACCCGTGGCCGGGCAACGTGCGCGAGCTCGAGCACGCGATCGAGCACGCGATCGTCGTCGCTGGCGGCGACGGCAAGCTGGCGGTCGAGCACCTGCCCAGCGAGCTGCGCGCCGGGGCCGCGGCGCCGGTGGCGCGGCTGCTCGACGCCGCGGTGCCGCTCGAGGAGATCGAGCGCCGCTACACGCTGCTGGTGCTCGAGCGCAACCGCGGCAGCCGGGTCGCGACCGCGCGCGCGCTGGGCATCGGCACCAACACGCTGTGGCGCAAGCTCAAGCAGTGGGGCGTCGCGCCCGGCGACGCGTGAACTAGGCGAAGGCGTCGATCGCCGCGAGCACGGCCTCGGCCTGGGCCAGCGCCCGGCGGACCGCCGCGGTCGACGCGCCGCCGGCGGCGTCGGCGCCGGCGCGCGCGAGGTGACGCT
Source organism: Myxococcales bacterium (assembly GCA_016707895.1). Classification (GTDB taxonomy): domain Bacteria; phylum Myxococcota_A; class Polyangia; order Haliangiales; family Haliangiaceae; genus UBA2376. The sequence goes on from JADJGV010000034.1 coordinate 4,735, forward strand.
CGAGGACGCGGCGCAGGTCGGCGGCGGCCGCGCTCGGTGGCGTCGGCGGCGGCGGCAGCGGTCGCGCGATCGGCGCGGCGGCGATCGCGGTGGGCGCGGTGCCGCCGGCCTCGACCGCCGAGCGACCGGGTCGATGCGGCAGCGCGCCGTCGGCCTTCGCGAGCAACAGCGCGCAGACCTGGTCGTGGACGCCGCGCAGCTCGGCGGGCAGCTCGATCAGGTGGAGCTCGGCGTCGACCTCGTCCTTGACCTGCGCCAGCGCCGCCACGGTCGGCGCCTCGAAGCTGGCGCCGTGGGCGCGCAGCCGACGGCGAAACATCGCCGCGGTCACCCGCGCGATCTCGTCGTCGCCGCCCTCGATCGCCGCCAGCGACTTGAGGCCGAGGTGGACGCCCTGGAAGTAGCTGGCGAGGAAGCAATCGAGCAGGCCGTCGCGGGCGTCGGCGACGGTGATCTCGGCGCGCTCGAGGCGGGCCTTGACCCGGGCGGCGTAGCGCTCCTGGATCGCGGCGGCGGTGGGAGAGGTGGTCTGCATCGTCACTCCAGGTTGGCCAGCGCGGCCAGGATCGCGTGGTCGGCGGACGGGGAGCCGGCGTCGATGCCGACCGCATCGACGAGGCCCGAGGGTGGCGCGGCCGACGGCGCGCCCACCGGCTCGGCCGGCGGCAGCACGATCCACGGCTGCGAGCACGCGTGGCACCGGGCCACCCACGCGGTCGCGTCGCCGGCGGTGGCGATCCGCCCGGCCGCGCCGCAGCCGCAGGTGAACTCGACGACGCCGGCGCCGGCGCGTCCGCGGACCGCGATCGCCGGATCGACGCCGGCCCGCGCTCCGGCGATCCACAGCGCCAGCGGCGGATCCTTGCCGAGCTGGATGTGGCCGTGCGGGGTGAGCAGCGCCGTCACCGCCAGGCCCGCGTGCGCGGTCGCCGGCGCCGACACCACGACCGCGCCGGGGGGCGTCAGCCGCGCGATGCGCAGCGCGTGGTTGACGGTGGGGCCGAACAGCCCGCCGCCGGCGCCGACCTGCACCTCGCCGTGGTGGACCGCGACCCGGCCGTGCGCGCCGACGATCTGGTCGCTGACGGCGATCGCCGCCAGCACGGCGAGCTCGCTCGACGAGAAGTGCGCGAACAGCTCGTCGCCGACCGCGCGGGCGATCGTGCCGCCGGCGGCGGCGATCGTCGCGCGCGCGCCGCGGCCCAGCGCGTCGGCCTCGTCATCGCGCGCCAGGCCGAGATCGAGCACCAGCACCGCCCGGCTGGTCGCGGTCAGCGGCGCGGGGCCGGGCGCGCCGGTCAGCGCCGCGAGCACGTCGGCGATCGCGTGCGCGGCCGCCAGCCCGTCGGCGGGCCGCGCCGCCGGCGCCTTGGCCAGCAGCGCCGCGCACAGCGCGTCGACGCCGAGCGCGCGCAGCGCCGGCCGCCGCGTCGACGGCGGCGGCGCGGCCACGGTCAGCTGGCGGGTGAGCAGCGCCAGCGCGTCGCCGTGGCCGACCGGCGGCGCGCCGGTCAACAGCTCGTACAGCACGCCGCCGAGCGCGTAGACGTCGGCGGCCGGCGTGACGACCTCGCCCGCGACCTGCTCGGGTGCCAGGTACGCGGGCGTGCCGAGCGTGCGCCCTTCGTGGGTCAGCCGGCCGTCGGCGGCGCGCAGCTGCGCCAGCCCGAAGTCGACGACCTTGAGCACGTCGTCGGCGAGCACCATCAGGTTGCCGGGCTTGACGTCGCGGTGGATCACGCCCGCCGCGTGGGCCGCGCCCAGCGCGCTCGCCGCTTGCAGCGCCAGGTGCAGGGCGCGCGCCGGCGGCAGCGGGCCGCGCCGCGCGAGCAGCTCGTCGAGCGTGAGCCCGTCGAGCCACTCCATCACGAAGTAGGTGAGGCCGTCGGCGACGCCGAAGTCGAGCGCGCCGACCACGTTCGGGTGCGCGAGGCGGCTGGTCGCCACCGCCTCGCGGCGGAAGCGCGCGAGCAGCTCGCGATCGGCGGCGTACGCCGGCGCCAGGACCTTCAAGGCCACGTCCCGCTCGAGCCCGAGGTGCCGCGCCCGGTAGACGCGGCCCATGCCACCGGCGCCGACGAACGCGACGATCTGGTAGCGGTCGGCGATCGTGCGCCCGAGCAGCGCCTCGTGGTCGGGCTGGCCGCACCCACCACAGTACGCCGCGGCCGGCGCCAGGGAGGCGGCGCAGGTCTCGCAGGCTCGCTGGGCGGTGCGGGTCGACACGCCCGACACGAGATGCACAGGCTCGGCCAGCGACCGAGACGCTGGTCCCCGCGCCGTGCGGCGGACGCATTCCAGAATGGAACGTGCGCGTTCCAGGATCGCGCGTCCGCGATCGGACCGGCGCGGTCGGGCGCGTGGGTGGCGGCCCGCGCGGCGCCGCGCGTACACTGCGCGCATGTCGCGCGCGCCCGCCCGCTGGATCTCGCTGTCGATCGCCCTCGCCGCCTGCCATGGCTCGTCGCCGCAGGCGCAGGCGCCGCGCGACGCGGTGCTGTCCGGCGCGGTCACCGGCGCCGGGGCGGGCGCGGCGGTGTCGGACTGCTCGACCTGGCCGCAGTGGGTCAAGGTCAACGCCGCGCGCTACCGCTCGGCCGGCCACGGCGGCCGGTGGGTCGACGTCTACGTCGAGGCCGAGCACGTCGACGCCTACGTCACGGGTGGCGTGGCCCCGGTCGGCATGCGGATCATCAAGGCCGGCTATGCGGACGAGGCCGGCACGACCTTCCAGGCGCTGACCGTGATGGGCAAGATGGCCCCGGGCTACGATCCCGACGGCGGCGACTGGTACTACGGGGTGCTCGACCGCGACGGTCGCACCGCCAAGCTGCAAGGCAAGCTCGAGATGTGCCGCGACTGCCACGACACCGCCGACGTCGACTTCCGGTTCGGCTTGCCGGAGTGACGCGCCCCAGGCCGGTCGTCGCGGCGCGCGTGGCATCGGCGTAGGCCGGCCAGCGTCGGCGTTCCAGCGTGGCGCGGCCGCCGTCCAGTTTCGCCGGGCCTGGGCCCGCACGTCGCCGCGAGCGACGCGGGTAGCTGGCATCGTTCGTGCTCCACCGCGGCCGATGGTGACGTCGCCGATGCCGTGGCAGCGGATGCTGGTGCGGGCGAGCTGTCTCGCGCTGATCGTCGGCACCGTGCTGATGCTGATCAACCACGGTGACCACCTCGCGCGCGAGCCGATCTGCGCGGGCTTCTACTGGAAGCTCGCGCTGTCCTACGCCGTGCCGTTCACCGTCTCGCTCATCTCGACGCTGCTCGCACAGGGCGATGCGCGTCGCCTCTCTCGCCCTCACGACTCAAGGAGCACTGACCGATGACACCCTCGCTCAAGCACGGGATGATGATCGCCATGGCCGCCGGCGCGCTGTTCGCCAGCGCCTGCAAGAAGGCGGACGACAAGGGCGGCGGTGCGGCGCCGACGCCACCGGCGCCGGCCGCCCCGGCCGCGGCCAAGCCGACCGACAAGCCGACCGACCCGGGCGCGGCGATGCCGGCCACCACGCAGCCGGGCGAGAAGACCGCCAAGGTGCACTGCGCCGGCGTGAACGCCTGCAAGGGGCAGGGCGGCTGCAAGACCGCCGCGAACGCCTGCGCGGGGCAGAACGGCTGCAAGGGCCAGGGCTTCGTCGACATCGGCACCGAGGACGAGTGCAAGAGCAAGGGCGGCACCGTCATGGCCGCGATGTAGCTCGCGTTCGTTCGACGACGCGCGCGCCGGCGGGAGGGACACCGCCGGCGCCTCGCGTTTCGGAGCGCGATCGGCGGCGCCGCCGCCGCGCGCGGCGCGCCGCGGTGGAATGGCGGGCGTCCACGATGGAGCGTGGCCCGCGCGCGTGCGTCTCCAGGCGCGTCGCGCGGCTGGCACCGCGCGTGCAGTCTCGGTCCGTCGACGCCGCACCAACCACGACGGCGCTCGAAGGAACGCTCTCATGACTCACTCGAAGACGGTCTCGATGTTGCTCGCCGCTGCCCTCGCGGGGGCGCTCGCCGCCACCGCCGCCGCCGCGCCGCTGGTGGACGCGCCGGTCGCGCTGGACGACGGCAAGGCCCCGCCGCCGGTCGCGCCGCCCACCGCCGCGCCCAAGGCCACCGACAAGGCGGCGCCGCCCGCCGCCGCGCCCAAGGCGGCTGACAAGAAGGACGCCGCGCCCAAGGACGCCGAGAAGCCGAAGGACAAGTCGGCGTGCGGCGGTCCCAACGGCTGCGGCGCGAAGAAGTGATCGTCCAGGCGCGAGGAACCATGTCGACGATCTCGATGACCCGCATCCGCTCGCTCTCCATCCGCGCCCGCTGGCTGCCGCCGCTGCTGTTGCGGGTCGTGCTGGGCGTGACCTTCGCGAAGGCCGGCTGGGGCAAGCTGCACCACCTGGCCCAGGTCGAGCAGTACTTCCGCTCGCTGCACATCCCGGCCGCGGGCGTCCAGGCGCCGATGATCGCGGCGATCGAGTTCGTCGGCGGGCTGCTGCTGCTGGCCGGCCTCGCGACGCGGATCGTCGCCGCGCTGCTGGTGGGCGTGATGGCGGTGGCGATCTACACGGCGATCTGGCCCGACGCCGACGGCGTCACCGCGGTGCTCGGCGGCGTCGAGGCGATCTACCTGGCGGCGTTCGTCCACCTCGCGGTGAACGGCGGCGGCGCGGCGTCGCTCGACCGCGCGCTGGGGCGCTTCGTCCCGGCGCGGGCGCCGACCTCGGTCGCGAGCTGACGGTGTCGGCCAACCGCTGGAACCGCCACGCGGCGCTCGGCGTGGGCCTCGGGCTGCGCGCGGCGCACGTCGAGGCGATCCTGGCGGCGCCGGCGCCGGTGGTGCCGTTCTTCGAGCTGCTGGCCGAGAACTTCCTCGGCGAGGGTGGCCGGCCACGGGACACGCTGGCGCGGGTCGGCGCCGTCTATCCCCTGGTGCCGCACGGCGTCTCGCTGTACGTCGGCTCGGCGGATGGCGTCGATCGCGCCCACCTCCGCCGCCTGCGCGCGCTGGCCGATCGCGTCGACGCGCCGTGGGTGACCGAGCACCTGTGCTGGGGCGCCGCCGGCGGGCGCACCAGCCACGAGCTCTTGCCGCTGCCGTTCACGCCGGCGGTGGTCCGGCTGTGCGCCGAGGCGATCCGCGAGGTGCAAGACACGCTGGGTCGGCCGTTCGCGATCGAGAACGTCAGCTCGTACCTCGCGTGGCGCGAGTCGACGATGACCGAGGCCGACTTCGTCGCCGAGGTCGCCGAGGCCGCCGACTGCGGCATCCTGCTCGACGTCAACAACGTCTACGTCTCGGCCGTCGACCACGGGTTCGACCCGCGCGCGTACCTGGCGCGCATCCCGGCCGAGCGGGTGGCGCAGCTGCACCTGGCCGGGCACGTCGCCGAGGAAGGCTACCTGCTCGACACGCACGACCAGCCGGTCGCCGAGCCGGTGTGGGCGCTGTACGCCGAGGCCCTGGCGCGCCTGGGTCCGACGCCGACGATCGTCGAGTGGGACGGCGACGTCCCACCGCTGGCGGTGGCGCTCGCCGAGGTCGAGCGCGCGCGCGCGATCGCCGCCGCCGTCTCGCCGGAGGTCGCCGGTGCGCGTTGACGAGCTGCGCGCGCGGCAGCACGAGGTGCTGGCCGCGCTGGCCCGGCCGCTGACCGGCGCCAGCCGCGCGCGCGCGGCGTTGCCTGCCGGCGCCGCTGACGATCCGGCGATCGCCGCGCTCGCGGCGGCGCTGATCGCGCCGTCGGCGACGCTCGATCCGGCGGCGCGGCTCGAGATCTACCGACGGCAGTGCTGGCTGCGCCTGCTCGGCGCGCTGGCCGACGACTTCCCGGCGCTGCGCTGGCTGCTCGGGCCGACGGCGTTCGCCGCGCTGGCCGAGCGCTATCTGATCGCGCACCCGCCGGCGCGCGCCGCGGGGCTGGCCGAGCTCGGCGCCGGGCTGCCGGCGTTCATCGCGACGACGACGCCAGCCGCGCTCCACGCGCACGAGCTGGCCCGGCTCGAGGCCGCGTGGTCGCGCGCGTTCACCGCGGGCGACGGCGCGCCGGTGGCCGCGGCCGACCTCGCGCAGGCGCCGCTGGCGCTGGCGCCGCACCTGACGATCCTGGCGTGCCGGACCGCGCCCGATCGGCTGTGGCAGCGCGCCCGGGCGCGCGGGCCCCGGGCCCGGCTCGGCGTCGTCGCGGCGTCGCCGCGGGTCCACGTCGCGGTGTTCCGCGACCACCTCGCGCGCGACGTCGTGCGGCTGCACCCCGCGGCCCACGCGATCCTCGCTGGCCTCACCGCCGGCGCGGGCCTGGGCGAGGCGCTCGAGCGCGCCGCGCCGTTGTTGCCGGCGCGCGGTGCGGCCGCGCGGGTGCGGGCGTGGTTCCGCGACTGGACGGCGCGCGGCTGGCTGGTCTCAGCGGCAGCGGAGCGCGGTGCCGAGCATCTCGCGGAGTGAGCTGTCGGCGGGCCGGATCGTCGCGGCGATCGCCAGCCAGTCGCTCCAGGGCAGCGCGCAGAACCCGCTGGCCAGGTAGCAGTCGGGGTGTGACGCGTAGGCCGCCGTCTTGACGTCGGGGCACGCCGCGTCGACCGGGATCGTGTCCTCCATCGCCTGCATCAGGCAGCGCCGCACGTCGTGGGCGAAGCGCTGGCCAGCCGGCGACAGCCGCGGCGTGGTCACCTCGAGGTAGCGCTCGCAGTATTCGTAGCCGAAGCCCTGGTAGTAGCCGGTGGCGCCGCAGCCGTTCGCGGCGGCGGCGTCGCGGCACAGGTAGTAGTCGCACTGCGCGCAGTCCTCGCGGTCGATGTAATCAGCGCACGCGGTCGCGGGCGGCGCGGCGACCACGCACGCCGGCACCGGGCAGCGCGACAGCACGCCGAGGCGGCACAGCGCCGGCGACGCGCGATCCTCCTTGCCCGGCTCGACCAGCGCCGCGCACGACGTGGCGAGGATCGCGTCGGCCGCCGCTGGATCGCACGTCGCGTCGGCCGGCGCGGCGCCGAAGCACTCGCTGAGGTGGGCGCGGGCCGCGGCGCAGCGGTCGTCGGCGGGCTCAGCGGCGCAGGCGGTCAAGCACGCCGCCGCGAGCGCGGCCACGGTGGCCATGGAGGTCGTCATCCGCCGCCGCATCGCAACATCGGCGCCAGCCCCGGGCCGCGACAACCCACCGGAATCACGCGGCGCGTCAGTGGCGCCGCGAGGCGCCGGCCACCGCCGAGTGCGCCGACGCGTCACACACGCGCGCGGCGCGAGCTCACTTCACGTCGAGCTTGAGGTCGACGGCGTGCTTGCGCGGCTCGCAGGTCGCGTCCGTGCACAGCGCGAAGCGCAGCTTGAGCGCGACCACCTTGGCGCCCGCGGTCCGGGGCGTCAGCGTGAGCTGGAACGCGGCGCGCTCGTGGCGCACCGACGCGTCGGCCTTGCCGAGCTTGGTCTTGGCCGCGGCGACGTCGGCCGGCGCCACGATCTCGACCGCGATCGGGTACTCCTCGTTGACCTTGTAGCCGCCCGACGGCGTCAGCTCGAGGCGGACGCCCACCGGGGCGCCGGCGACCGGCTGTTCGGCGGTGGTCGCGGTGACCACGAAGCCGTCACCGGCCCAGCGCTGGGTGTCGGCGGCGGCCACCGCGGGCGCGGCGGCGACGAGGGCGGTGGCGATCAACGAGCGAAGGAACATGGGGCCTCGGGGGAGCATGAGTCATGGCACGGGCCGGCGCGGCGCGCCAGCGCGATGGTGGAGGTACGCGGGAAGCGGGTCTGGGTTACCGGGCCGCGTCGTGGGCGGCTGCCAGTGCGAGCAGCTCGTCGGTCGTCCAGTGATCGGCGGCGTGGCGGCCGTACTTCGCGGCGACGATCGCGCCGTCGGGGGCGATCAAGAAGTCGGCCGGCAACCCGCGGTGACCGCCCTCGCCGCGGAACGCCGAGGACCGGCCGAACATCCCGCGGAGCATCGCGCCCCAGGCGCGCGGGTCGAGGATCGAGCGCCAGCCGGCCTCGACGCCGAACCGCCGATACAACGCCCGGGTCGGATCGGCGACGACGTCGAACGGCAGGTCGCCCTGGAACGGCCGCATCGTCGCGGCCTCGCTGTGGAACACCGCGACCTCCTGCACGCCCGCGGCGCGCAGCTCATCGACCCGGGCGGCGAGCTGGCGCAGGTGCAGGTTGCACACCGGACAGCCGGCGAACCTCCGGAACTGGAGATGGACCAGCGCCGCGGGATCGGGCACGGCGATCCGCGCGCCGTCGAGCGCGATCAGGTCGGCGCGGGGCGCGCGATCGCCCGGCGCCAGGCGGTGGCGGGGCGGGGGCGCGGACAAGGCGGTCACGTCGGTGGTGGTCATGGCAGCTCCGGTGGATGCAAGCGCAAGGCCGCGGCGTCGAGCCAGCGCACCAGCAACGCGAGCGCGCGCGGCGCCGGATCGTCGGCGTGCTCGACCAGCGCGCCGCACACGTCGGCGAACGTCGCGCCGGCCGCGATCAGCGGCGCGACCGCGGCCTCGTCGGGGTCGAGGGTGCGGTGGATCACCTCGAGGTCGCGGCGCCACACCAGCACGACGCGCGGGTCGGCGATCGCCGGGGGCGGCGGCGCGCCGTCCTCGAGCGCGCTCCACACCTCGTCGACCGACCAGCGGAGCGACACCACCGCGCTCGCCGGGACCCAGGCCAGCGGCAGCGCCGCGATCGCGGCCGGGCCCAGCGCCGCCACGTCGTCCCGGGTCGCCGCGGCGTGATCGGGGCCGTCGAACACCTCGACCCGGGCGCGCTCGAGGCGCGCCAGATCGCCGGCCCACGGCCCGGCGTCGGTCGCGTCGCGCGGGTCGAGCGAATCGAGGTGCGCGGCCAGGTCGACGCCGAGATCGCGCAGCGTGAACGACCGCGGCGGCTGCGCGGCGACGTAGCCCTCGACCACCGCGGCGAAGCGATCCGCGCCGAGCGCCGCCTCGAGCTTCGGGTGATCGGCGCGCAGCGCGTCGAGCAGCCGGGCGCCGTAGGCGTAGGCGTAGACCCCGAGCTCGCCGCCGGCGACGAGCCCGCGCGGATCGCCGCGGCCGCTGGTCACCAACGCCAGGAACCGGGCCTGCAGCGCCGCCAGGTCAGCCACCGCGCACCTCGGCGGCGGTCGCGCGCGCGACGTCGAGCTCGGCGATCAGCTCGGCCAGCGGCGGGAGGTGGTCGTCGCGCTCGATCATGGTCGCGACGCCGGGGAACCGCGCGCACGCCTCGGCGTACAACGTCCACACCTCCGGGCACACGGCGTGATCGTGGGTGTCGACCAGCCACCGGTCCCGCCGGCTGTGGCCGGCGAGGTGCAGCTGCGCGACCCGCTCGACCGGGATCGCCGCGAGGTACGCGCGCGCGTCCCAGCCGTGGTTGGTGGCGCTGACGAAGACGTTGTTGACGTCGAGCAAGATGCCGCAGTCGGCGCGGCGCGCGACCTCGGCCAGGAACTCGGCCTCGCCGAGGGTGCTGGCGGCGAAGGTGACGTAGCTCGACGGGTTCTCGAGCAGGATGCGCCGGCGTAGCCGGTCCTGCACCTGGCCGACCTTGGCCACCACCAGCCGCAGCGCCTCCTCGGTGTACGGCAGCGGCCACAGGTCGTGGCTCTGGTGGCCGCCCAGCGCGGTCCAGCACAGGTGATCGCTGACCAGCGCCGGCTCGACCTCGTCGACCAGCGCCGCCAGGCGGTCGAGGTAGCCGCGATCGATCGGCTCGGCCGAGCCGATCGACAGCGACACGCCGTGCAGCACCACCGGCCATCGCGCCCGCACCTCGCGCAGCACCCGCCGCGGGTTGCCGCCGGCCACCAGGAAGTTCTCGCTGATCACCTCCCACCAGTCGACCGCCGGCGCGCCGGCCAGCGCGTCGGCGTAGTGCGGCGGGCGGAGCCCGAGGCCGAAGCCCAGCCGTGGAGCGAGCGACATCGCCGGTCAGTCTCGGCAGCGCCGCCGGCGTTACGCGGCGTCGATGATCGTCCGGCCGACCTCGGCCATCAGCGCGGCCACCAGCCGGACCCGCGGCAGCCGGGCGCGGGCCCGCGGCGACAGCAGGTACACCGGGATGACCTCGGTCCGGTAGCTGGGCAAGATCTCGACCAGCCGTCCGGCGCGGGCCTCGCGCTCGATCTCCGGCGCTGGGCGCATGCCGACCCCGAGGCCGCCGTACAGCGCGGCGGCGAGGACGTGGGGATCGTCGGCCTCGAGCTGGCCGCCGACCGCGACGGTGTGCGCGCGACCGCGCCCGTCGACCAGCGTCCATTGGCGCTCACGACCTTCGCGCAGGCCGCGCAGGCACTCGTGTCCCGCCAGGTCCGCCACCGTCCGCGGCGTCCCGCGGCGCGCGGTGTAGGCGGGCGTCGCGGCCAGCGCCCACGCGGCCCCGCCGAGCCGCCGGGCGACCAGCGCGGACGCCCGCGGCCGCCCGAAGTGAAACCACAGATCGAGGCTGGCGTGGGTCGGCGCGGTGGCGCCGCCCACCAGCAACTGCACCTCGAGCCCGGGCTGCGCGGCCAGCAGCGCGCGCAGCGCCTCGAACCACCGCGGATCGACCAGCTCCGGGCGCAGCCCGACCCGCACCAGGCCGCGCAGCCGCGTCGGGCGGGCCGCCACCGCGGCCTCGAGCGCGTCGACCTCCGCCAGCACCCGCGGTGCCCGCTCGCAGAACGCGTGCCCCTCGTCGGTCAGCGCCAGCCGCCGCGTGGTGCGGTGGAACAGCGGCACGCCCAGGCGCACCTCGAGCGTGCGCAGCCGGCGGCTGACAGCGTTGGTCGACTCCCCGCGCGCGGTGGCCGCGGCCGACAGGCTGCCCAGCTCGGCGATCCGCAGCACGGTGCGCAGCTCCTCGACGGCGTCGATCGACATCGGGCGATTGTAACCAGGATCGTGAAAGTATTTCACCGCGCGACGGGATACCGCCGGCGCTCGCGACGCCCTATCCAAGGGAGCATGCACCCTGCCACGCAACCAACGTCGTCACCCGGAGTCACGCCCATGCCCGACACCTCGACCTATCCCTACGTCCTCCGCGCGGAGCAGCGCGTCGCCGCTGCGCCAGCCGCGGTGTGGGCGGTGCTCGCCGACTTCGGGAACGTCCATCGCTGGTCGCCGACCGTCGCCGCCTCGCGGCTGACCTCGACGGCCACCACCGGCCCGGGCTGCAGCCGCGCCTGCGACGTCCGCGGCCTCGGCCGCATCGAGGAGACGGTGACCGAGTGGACCGACGGCCGCGGGTTCGCGTACGTCGCCACCCCGCTCGGGCCGCTGGGGGCGTCGCGCAACCGCTGGACCGTCGCCGCGGTGCCCGGCGGCAGCGTGGTCGAGGTCGAGCTGGCGTACCGGGTGCGCTACGGCGTGCTCGGCCGCGCCCTGCACGCGCTGGTGATGCGTCGCAAGCTGGCGCGGCTGATGCCGGCGGTGCTGGCGCAGCTGGCCGGGCACGTCGAGGGCGCCCCGGCCGTCCGGGCGGCGTAACGATGCGGCCCGCCCGGAGTCCAACCTGGGTGACCAGCCCCGCGCCCCCCGCCCGCTACCGCGCCACCTGGCGCGGCGCGCTGATCGCCGCCAGCGACCGCGTCCAGCTCGTCGACGGCTACACCTACTTCCCGGCCGAGGCGATCGTGCCCGGCCGCCTGGTGCCGGTCGCGCGCACCAGCGCCTGCGCCTGGAAGGGCACCGCGTCGTACTTCGACGTGGTGGTCGACGCCGCGGTCAACGCCGGCGCCGCGTGGACCTACGCGACCCCGCGGCCGGCGGCCGCGCACCTCGCCGGCTGGATCGGCTTCTGGCGCGGCGTCGAGGTCGAGGCGTGATCGGCGCGGCGTGGGCCGAGCGCTTCCGCGCGGTGCGCGCCCGCACCGAGGCGCTGGCGGCGCCGCTGTCCCCCGAGGATCAGCAGCTGCAGTCGATGCCGGCGTGCAGCCCGACCAAGTGGCACCGCGCGCACACCAGCTGGTTCTTCGAGGCGTTCGTGCTCGCGCCCCGCGGCGTGGCGCCGGTCGATGCGCGGGCTGGCTTCCTTTGGAACTCGTACTACGAGGCGGTCGGGCCGCGCCACCCGCGCCCGCAGCGCGGGCTGCTGTCGCGGCCGAGCGGCGCCGAGGTCGCGACCTACCGGCGCGCGGTCGATGACGAGGTCGTCGCGCTGCTGGCGCGGCTCGACGACGCCGAGGTCGCGGCGCTGGCGCCGACCCTGGCGCTGGGCCTGGCCCACGAGGAGCAGCACCAGGAGCTGATCCTCACCGACGCGCTGCACGCGCTGGCGCAGCAGCCGTTCGCGCCGCGCTACCGCGCGAGCCCGCCGCCGCGGCCGCCCGCGCCGGCGGCGCCGCCGTTGACGTTCACCGCGTTCGCGGGCGGGCTGATCGAGCTGGGCCACCGCGGCCATGGCTTCGCGTTCGACAACGAGGGGCCGGCGCATCGCGCGTGGTTGGCGCCGTACGCGCTCGCCGATCGGATGCTCACCGTCGGCGAGGTCCGGGCCTTCGCGGCCGACGGTGGCTACCGCACCGCCAGCCTGTGGCTCGCCGCCGGGTGGGACTTCATCCGCGCCCACGGCGTCGCCGCCCCCGCCTACATCGACGACGCCGACGGCGGCTGGCACCAGTTCGGCCTCGACGGGCGGCGGCCGCTCGACGACGGCGAGCCGGCGACGTTCGTCAGCCTGTACGAGGCCGACGCGATCGCCCGCTGGCTCGGCGCGCGGCTCCCGACCGAGGCCGAGTGGGAGCACGCCGCGCGCGATCGCCCGGTGCGCGGCGGCTTCCTGGCCGCCGACGTCGCCACCAGCGCGCTGGCCGCGCGCCCCGCCGCGGCGGGTCCGCTGGCCCAGCTCTACGGCGAGGCGTGGCAGTGGACCGCGTCGCCGTACGCGCCGTACCCCGGGTATCGCGCCGGCCCCGGCGCGCTCGGCGAGTACAACGGCAAGTTCATGATCGATCAGCACGTCCTGCGCGGCGGCTCGTGCTTCACGCCGCCGGGCCACGTGCGCTCGACCTACCGCAACTTCTGGCCGGCCGACACCCGGTTTCAGGTCACCGGCGTGCGCGTCGCGCGCGACGCCTGAGGAGCCCGATGCAGGACCATCTCGACGATCTCGCGACCACCGCAGCCGTCCGCGCGACCGTGATCGCTGGCCTCGGGCGCCGACCGCGCGCGCTGCCGCCGTGGCTGTTCTACGACGCCGCAGGGTCGCGGCTGTTCGAGGCCATCACCGCGCTGCCCGAGTACTACCTGACCCGCGCCGAGCACGAGATCTTCCGCGATCACGGGCCGGCGCTGCTCGCCGCCGCGGACCTCGACCGTGACGCCACCGTCGTCGAGCTCGGCGCCGGCACCGCGACCAAGACCGCGACCCTGCTGGGGACGCTCGCCGGCCGCGGCGGGCAGGTGCGCTACGTGCCGATCGACGTGTCGGCCAGCGCGCTGACGGTGGCGACGGCGCAGCTCGCCGCCGCGGTGCCGTCGGTGGCGGTGACGCCGTGGGTGCTCACCACCGCCGCGGCGCTGCCCCGGGTGGCGGCGCTGCCGACGCCGCTGGCGGTGCTGTTCATCGGCAGCTCGATCGGCAACTACGACGAGGCCGAGGCGACCGCGCTGCTGGCCGCGGTGCGCGCCGCGGTGCCGGTGGGCGCCGCGCTGGTGCTCGGCACCGACCTGCGCAAGCCGCTCGAGCAGCTGCTGCCCGCGTACGACGACGCGCAGGGCGTGACCGCCGCGTTCAACCGCAACGTGCTCGTGCGCATCAACCGCGAGCTCGACGCCGACTTCGACCCGACCCGGTTCCGCCACGTGGCGCTCTGGAACTCGGACCGCTCGCGGGTCGAGATGCACCTCGAGAGCCGCGGGCGTCAGCGGGTGCGGATCGCCGCGGCGGGCCTGGACCTCGACCTCGCCGACGGCGAGCGCATCCACACCGAGTCGTCGGTCAAGTACGACCCGGCGATGGTCGAGCGGCTGCTCGCCACCGCCGGCTTCGTGCGGGTCCACACCGCCACCGATCACGCCGCCCGCTTCGCCGTCCACGTCGCCCGCGCCCGCTGAGCGGCGCCGGCGCGGCCCGGGTTCACCCGCCGTCGTTCGAGCGCTTGACGATCAAGAACTCGACGCGGCGGTTCTTGGCCAGGCCGCCTCGTTGCGGCGGTTGTCGAGCGGCTGGGTCTCGCCGTAGCCCTGCGACTCGAGGCGATCCTTGTCGATGCCCTTGTCGATCAGGTACTGCTTCACCGCGGCGGCGCGCTTGGTCGACAGGTCGAGGTTGTAGGCGTCGTTGCCGCGCTCGTCGGTGTGGCCCTGCACCTCGATCAGCTGGATGTCGGGGTTGCCCTCGAGGGTCGCCGCCACCGCGTCGAGGATCGGGAACGACTCGCTCTTGATGATCGCCTTGTTGTACTCGAAGAACACCTTGTCGAGGATCTCGATCTTGGTGCCGGTCAGGATGACGCGGCCGCGGTCGGGGCAGCCGTCCTCGTCCTCGAAGCCGTTGCGGGTCTCCGGCTCGTTGGGGCAGCGGTCGTCGTTGTCGAGGATGCGGTCCTTGTCGTTGTCCGGATCGGGGCAGCCGTCCTCGTCCTCCCAGCCGTCCATGTCCTCGGGGTCGTTGGGGCACAGGTCGTCGACGTCGAGGATGCCGTCCTGATCGTTGTCGGGGTCGGGGCAGCCGTCCTCGTCCTGGAACTTGTCGAAGTCCTCGGGGTCGTCCGGGCACTGGTCGACGTCGTCGAGCAGGCCGTCACCGTCGCGATCGTTCTTGTTGCCCTCGGGGCAGCCGTCCTCGTCCTCGAACTCGTCCTTGTCCTCGGGGTTGAGCGGGCACTTGTCGTCCTCGTCGAGGATGCCGTCCTTGTCGTTGTCGGGCTCGGGGCAGCCGTCGGCGTCCTCGAAGTCGTCGAAGTCCTCGGGCTCGCTCGGGCAGGCGTCGACGTCGTCCTTGTAGCCGTCGCCGTCGCGGTCGCCGATGTTCGGCTCGAAGATGATGCCGATGAACGCGCGGGCGCGGGGGTTGCCGGCCTTGCCGGGCACCACGCCGGCGCCGCCACCGAGCGTCAGGAACGAGTTGCGCGCCAGGTACACCTTGATGCCGCCGATGGCCTCGAGCGGCTGGTAGTTCTGGCCGTTGGGCGCGAACGCGCCGTAGACCTCGCCCAGCACGTCGAACTTCTGCGGCGACAGCGCGTAGGCCACGCCGACGCCGAACGGCACCTCGCTGCCCGACTCGATGGTCTTGCCGGTCGCCGGCGAGCCGACGTCGCCCGAGCCGGTGTCGGTGTACGCGGTCGCGCCGGTGCGGGCGCGGAAGCCGGCGTTGACCGCGGCGCGGAAGCGGCGGTCGCGACCGAACTCCTTGTCGACCACCAGCAGCACCTGCGGCGTGAGCTTGTCGTCGCCGAGGAACTTGCCGCGCGGGCTCGAGTCGCCGCCGAAGGTGCCCAGGTACAGGCTGCCGATCAGGCCGACGCCGATCTTGGGGCCCTTCGACGTCTTCAGGAAGCGGGTCTTCAGGTGCAGGCCGATGTTGCCGACGCCCTGGCCCGACATGCCGAAGTTGAGATCGTCGTTGGGGTTGGTCGGCGTGCCGCCGTCCGAGTCGGGGCCGCGATCGCCGGCGACCACGACGAACGGGATCGTCGCGCCGAACTCGAGCTCGGCCGGGCCGATCTTCAGGCCGCCCGCGGCGAGCAGGGTCGGCGTGACGATGTGGTTGATGTCGAAGGTGGTGCCGCCGTCGCCCTCGAGCGCGACCAGCCGGTAGCCCCAGTCGGTGACGAGGCCGAAGGCGAACTCCTTGTTGCCGAGGACCTGGGACGCGTTGACCGTCAGGTAGCCACGCGAGTCCATCGCGTGGTGGAACGGGTTCACGCTGATGTCGCCGGCCTGCGCACGGGCCGGTGAAGGAGCGACCACCAGGAGGGCCGCGGCGAAGAGGCCGAGGCCGAGAGCGGTCCGAGGAGCAGGCGAGAGCATGAAGCCTCCGGAAGGCAAGCGGGCGCCAGCGGGCGCACGCCAAGGGATGCCTTGAGTTACACCAGGATGCCGCGGAGGGTCAAACCGCCGCGCCGGGCGTTTCGCGTCGACGCGCGCTGGCATCACCCTCCCTAGTGCCGGCCCGGCCACCCCCGGTTACGTCCGCGGACGCAAAAACGCCCCGCCAGGGCGGGGCGTCGACGGGGGGAGGTCTTTTCGAAAGACCCTCTTCTTTACTCCGCGCCGGGGTCGAACTTGGCGTCGCGCAGGCAGGTCTGGCGGATGCCGGTCTTCGCGCCCGAGCTGGCCTTGGCGTAATACTGCTTGGCCTTCGCCTGGTTCTTGAGCTTGCAGGCCGACAGCGCGGCGGTGTTGACCGCCTTGTTGGCGACGCCCGGCGGGATGCCCGGCATCTTCAGGGCCTGCTCGGCCAGCTGCAGCGCCCGCGCGTACTGGCCGTTCATCGCGGCCGAGCTGGCGTCGCTGACGATCTGGGTCGGGTCGCCCGACGGGGGCGGGCTGCCGCCGCCGCTGCTGCCGCCGTTGCTGCCGCCGTTGCCGCCCGTCGGGTTGCCGGCCACGGCCTCGTCGCAGTCGACGTCGCGCACCGCCGCGCCGGCGTCGGAGAACACCTTGCCGGCCTCGGTGGCGAGCTTGTCGAGCTCCTTGCACTTGTGGTTCTTGGCCAGGCTGTTGGCCTGCCGCTTGGTGTCGTTGATGAACTGCGTGTGCAGCTTGTCGTAGCCGTCGCGCGCGCGGTTCTTGTAGACCGAGTCGGCGGGGATCTCCTCGAACGCGGCCACCGCGGCCTCGTATTGCTTGCGGCCGGCGGCGGCCGCGAAGTCGCTGTACAGGTTCGAGTTGGCCAGCTCGCGCTTGGCCTGATCGGCCAGCGTGCGGGCCTCGGCGTTGCCGGGGTCGAGCTTCAGCACCTGGTTGGCGAGGTTCGAGGCCTCGCCCCACTTCGAGGCGTCGATCGCGGTGCGGGCGTCGCCGAGCAGCTTGGTGGCGTCGCCGGCCACCGCCGGGGCGGCGCCGGTGCCGGGGCCGGGTGGCGTCGGCGGGACGGTGCCGCTCGAGCCCGAGCCAGCGGGCGGCTCGACCGCGGTGCCGGGGCCGGTGCCGGGATCGCCCGAGCCCACGCCGGGGTCCGCCGAGCCGGTCCCGGCCGGGTTGGCCGCGGTGCCGGCCGCGACGCCGGGGCTCTTGCCCGCCGAGCCGTCGTCGGAGCCCTTGACCGCGACCTGCTCGGGCTTCTTGCCGCCGCCGCCGCCGCCGGCCACCACGGCGATCACGCCGCCGACCACCACCAGGCCGAGCAGCGCGAACAGCCAGGTCTTGCTCTTGCCGGTGGGCACGTCGACGATCTGCGCGTCGCGCCCGAACAGGAAGTCCTCGCCCGGCTCGACGAAGCGGAACCGGACGTGGCCGAGGTCGATGGTGTCGCCGCGGCGCAGCTCGACCTTGCCGTAGTCCTCGCCGTTGACCCGCACGCCGTTGCTCGACTGCAGATCCATGATCGTGTAGCGGCCGGTGTCGGGCTCGCGCACGATCTTGGCGTGGTTGCGGCTGATCGACCGGTGGTTGATCACCACGTCGTTGTCGTCGGTGCGGCCGATGACCATCTGCTGCTTGGTCAGCTGGAACTCGCGGCCGGCGAAGTTCGACGACAGCACGACGATGCGGGCGTAGCCGCCGGGCGCGGTCATCGCCGCCGGGGCGACCGCCCGGGCGGTAGGATCGGTGTCGGCCAGGCCCAGCGGCACCGCCGCCGCCGGCATCGCCGCGCCTGGCATCGCCGCGGCCAGCTGCGCCGGGTCGAGGCGCTCGATCGGCTGGGTGCGCGCGTCCTCGTACGGGACCGGCTGCTCGACGCCCTCGGCCTTCAGCTCGATCAGGTAGTCGCCGATCTGGACGCGGTCGCTGACCGCCAGGACGGTGCGCTGGGAGATGCGGGTGCCGTTGACCCGCACGCCGTTGTAGCTACCCAGATCTTCGATCGCGACCGCCCCGTTGGCCCGGCTGATCCGCGCGTGCTTGCGCGAGACGTTGCGCTCGGTCAGGCGGATGGTGTTGCCCTCCTTGCGGCCGATCGTGATCTCGTCGCGCACCAGCGGGACGACCGTCGTCTTTCCCTCGTCATCCTGGATCACTAGCTTGAACATCGGCTCATCTCCACTGGCAGCGGCCAGCGCATGTCCGCAGGGAGGGGGACCCCACCACGGACCTCACTTGGACCCCAGCCAGCGCTGGGCGGTTTGGTAGGCGATACGAAGTTGGTAGTCGTCGGCCAGCCTGGCCTCGAGTATCGCACGGTTGCCGGGCGGTTGCACCGCCGGGTCGGCCTCGTCGTCACCCGGATCGGCGCCGCCCACCACGGTCTCGGCCTCGAACTCCGGCACCTCGATGTCGGGCGTGATCCCGCGGCCCTCGACCTCGTTGCCGGCCGGGGTCAGGTAGCGGTGCGTCGTGAGCTTCAGGCCGGAGCCGTCGTCCAGGTCGAAGTAGGTCTGGATGACGCCCTTGCCGTAGGTCTTCATGCCCAGCACGGTGGCGCGCCGGTGGTCTTGCAGCGCGCCGGCCAGGATCTCGGCCGCCGACGCGGTCTCGGCGTTGACCAGCGCGATGACCTTGGCGCCGACCGCCAGGCCGCCGCGGTGGGCCTTGTGCACCTCGACCGCGGCGGTGCGGCCGCGGATCGTGACGATCAGGCCGTCGTCGAGGAACTCGTCGGCCACCGCCATGGCCTGATCGATCAGCCCGCCGGAGTCGGTGCGCAGGTCGAGCAGGATGACCTCGCCGGCGTGGGCGGCGATCAGCCCGCGCAGGGCGTCGGCGGCGTCGGCGCCGGTGGCCTCCTGGAACCGCCGGATGGCCAGGTAGCCGATCCCGGGCGCCATCGGCTCGGCGCTGACCGACGGCACCTTCACCTGCGCGCGCACCAGCTCGAAGCTGCGCGGGACCGGCCAGCCCGGGCGCGTGACCTGGACGGTGACTCGCGAGCCGGGGCTGCCGCGCAGCCGCTCGTCCCAGTAGCGCTCGTCCTTGGCGTCGTCGCCGATCGTGGCGGCGCCGTCGACGGTGACCACCCGGTCGTCGACCGCGATGCCGGCGGCCGCGGCCGGCGAGCCGGGCACCACCTCGTCGACGATCGGCCACGGCAGCGCGTGCGGCATGGCGTCGTCGGGGCCGCCCGGGCCCAGCGCCAGGCCGACGCCGCCGAACTCGCCGTCGGTGTCCTCGCGCAGCCGGCGGTACTCGGTCGGCGAGAAGAACGCCGAGTAGGCGTCGAGGCTCTGCACCATGCCGCGGGCCGCGGCGTACAGGAGCTGGCGCTCGGGCACCGGCGCCACGTACTGCTGGCTGACGTAGGACAGCGTCTGCGCGAAGGTGTCGAGGCTCTGGTAGCGCACGGCCTCGGCGCGGCGGGGCTTGGCCGCCACCGACACCGCGGCGGCGACCGCGCAGCCGGCGACGAAGGCGGCGGCGTGGCTCGCGCGCGACACGCGGCGATGGTAGCGCGAACGCCGCGCGCTTGCCCGGCCGGCGTTACTTTGCCGGCGAAAGGTACGGCTCGGGGTCGACCGGCAGGCCGCCGGGCCCGAGCGGCACCCGGACCTCGAAGTACACACGGTAGCGCATCGGCTGGCCGAGGCGCTGGCCGGCCGCGACGTAGTCGCCGGTCGCGACGGTCAGCTGATCGAGCTTGCCGACCACCGTCCACACGCCGCCGTGATCGAGCACGACGCCGTCGTCGAGGCCGCGGATCGGCCCGGCGTAGCGCACCAGGCCGTCGGCCGCTGCCACCACCGGCGCGTCGCGCTCGACCTCGAAGTCGACGCCGCGCCGCGACAGCGTGGCCTTGCTGTCGTCGTGGACCAGCGGCCCGAAGCGGCGGACGATCGCGCCGGCCACCGGGCGCGTCAGGCGCAGCTCGGCGGGCGGCTCGGCGGCGCGCGCGCGGTCGGCGGTGATGCGCGCCGCGGCGCTGGTCAGGCTGTCGACCTCGCCGGCGTACATCGCCACCTCGGCGCGATCGCGCGCCAGGAGCCAGCGCGCGGTGGCGCGGCCGCGGGCCACCGCCATGCGATCGGCGGGCGCGATCGCCAGCGGCTCGCCGGCGGTGCGCAGGAGCTTGTAGGCCAGCCGCACCCGCTGCACCCGCGCGCGCTGGCTGTCGTGCAGCTTGGTCTGCACCTGATCGCGGGCGCGCGCCACCGACGCCGCCTGCTGATCGAGCTGCTCGCCCAGGGTCGGCCCGGCGTGGGCGCGGGTGGCCAGCGCCAGCGCCGCCGCGGCGATCAGCGCGGCGCTACGCATCGCGGGCCCCGGCCAGCACGCCGCCGGCGAGCCCGATGCCGGCGCCCAGCGCCAGCACGATGCCCAGCGTCGCCGGCGTCCAGGCCTGGGTCGAGAACAGGCTGCCGAGCTCGGCGGTGGCGGCGAGGCCGCGGCCGGCCGCCAGCGCCACCGCGGCGCCGGCGACGCCCAGCCACAGCCCGGCGCCCCAGGTCGGGGCCCGGGTGAACAGCGGGCCGGCGCCGAGCAGGCGCAGGGTCGCGCGCTCGGCGCGATCAGCGGCGAGGTGCAGGCGGATCGCGGCGGCGACCGCGATCACCCCGCCCACGCCGACGACGACGAACAGCGCCCACGCCAGCCGCGCCAGCCGCGCCAGCGCGTCGGCCAGGGGCGCGCTGGCGTCGCGCGTGACCTCGACGTCCTCGACGCCGGCGGTCGCGCGCAGCTCGGCGACCACCGGGCTGGCGGCGGCGACGTCGGTGGTGCCGGCGGCCAGCGTGATCTCCAGCGAGATCGGCAGGCTGGTCGGCTCGACGCCGTCGAGCAGCTGATCGTGCGCGCCCAGCGCGACCCGCAGGCGGTCGCTGGCCTCGGTCGAGCCGACCACGGCGACGCCGTCGACGCCGCCGTGGGCGCGCAGCCGCTGGGCCAGCGCGTCGGCCTGCGCCGGCGTCGCGCCCTCGTCGAGGTAGACCACCATCGACGCCTGGGCCCGGGCGCCGTGGGACCAGGCGGCGACGTCCTGAGCCGCCAGCCGGGTGGCCGCGACGCCGACCAGCGCGGCGGCGATCGCGGCGATCGCCCAGGCCGAGGCGCGCCGGTGCTTGCCCACCAGCGCCAGCGAGCGGCGCACGACGCCCCACGCGGCGGTCATCGGCGGTTCCCGGCCGAGCGGGCCAGCGGGAAGGGCACGACGTTGGGCACGGCGTCCTCGGTCGGCCGCGGGATCTCGGCCTCGACCAGCGGCGCCGCGTCGATGTCCTCGACGACGATCGTCGCGACGTCGACCAGCCGGCGCTGGTGGATCGTCAGCGTGCGCCAGCCGCGGCGGGCCGCGGCCTCGGCCAGCGTGGCGTCGCGCGAGGCGACCAGCGCCGCGGCGCCGTCGGCGGCCCGCGCCGCCAGCAGCTCGACGAACCGCGCCGCGCCGGCGCCGTCCTGGTGGCTGGTCGGCTGATCGGCGATCACGACGTCCGGATTTCGGACGAACGCGCGGGCCCAGGCGACGCGCTGGCGGGCGGCCATGCCCAGGCTGGCGATCGCCAGGTCGCCGTCGACCTCGACCTCGGCCAGCGCGGCGTCGGCGCGGCGGCGGGCCTCGCCGGCGCGGACCCCGGCCACCGCCAGCGCCAGCTCGACGTTGGCGCGGGCGCTGGCGTCGGGCAAGAGCGCGAGGTCTTGCGGCACCAGGCCCAGCCGGCGGCGCAGCCGGGTCAAGGATGACGCGCGCAGCTTGCCGACGCGGTGGCCGGCGATCGCGACGTCGCCGGTGGCCGGCACCAGGCCGGCGATCATGGCGCACAGCGCCGAGGCGCCGGCGCCGGCGGGCGCGCCGACGATCACCACCTCGCCGGCGGCGATCGCCAGCTCGGCATCGACGAACACCGGCCGGCCGGCGAAGGCCAGGCCGGCGCGACCGAGCGCGATCATGGGCTCGCTCATGGCCTTCGGTGGTACGCCCGCTGGTCCGCCGGGGCAAAAAAACGGCCGGGCCGCGGGCGGTGGGCCGGCCCGCGGCATACGATCGGCGCGTGCAAGCGCGGACGCTGCTCGTCGCCGGGGCCTGGCTGGCGTGCGCCTGCCGCGGCACCTCGCCCGACAAGCGGGTCGACGATCTCAAGGCGCGGCTGGCCGAGGCCGAGGGCCGCCTCGAGTCGATCGAGCGCACCGGCACCAAGGTCGACGCCCAGAAGGTCGCGCGCGAGCTGGCGGGGATGGGCCCGTCGAGCGGCCTGGCCGGCCCGGTCGGGCCCGCCGGACCGCCGGGCATCGTCGGGCCGCCGGGGCCGCTGGGGCCGCCCGGGCCCGCCGGCGCTGGTCCCGAGGGGCCGCCCGGGCCGCCGGGGCCGTCGGGGCCGGTCGGTCCCGAGGGCGCGCAGGGCGTCCAGGGGCTGCAGGGGCCGCAGGGCTTGCAGGGTCCACAGGGGCCGCAGGGGCCGCGCGGGCCGGCGGGGCCGCCCGGCGCGTACGCCGCCAAGCAAGATCTGTCGCGCCGCGAGGCCCGGGTGTCGGTCGGTGCCGGCCAGGTCGCGTCGGCGGTCGCGGCCTGCGAGCGGGCCCGCGATCTGGTGATCACCGGCGGCTGCTACGCCGATCCGATGTGGGTGGCCGAGCTGGTGGCGGCGCGGCCGGTCGGACTCACCGACGAGCACGCCGCGTCGAGCTGGCGCTGCGACTACCGCAACACCTCCACCAGCCAGGCCATCGAGATCGTCGCCGAGGTCTACTGCGTCGCGCCGCGCGAGTAGCCGCGGCCGAAACGACGAACGCCGCCGGGTGAGGGCGGCGCGGTCAGCGGTGGCGCGGCGCGGTCAGCGCCGGGCCCGGGTCACGGTCGCGTGAACGTGGCCGTGATGCTGTAGCTCGACGCGGTGTAGCCGTCGGCGGCGACGTAGAACGAGGTCGCGCCGGTCGGCACGGTGATCGCGCAGCTCTCGCTGGACGTCGACAGGTACGGCCGGCACGCGAAGCGCGAGCGGGTCGGCGCGTTGTTGAAGCGCACGTACAGGTCGGCGTCGCCGGTGCCGGTCATCGTCACGTTGAGCAGCGATCCGACCTTCACCGGGATCGGGCCGCCGACCACCTTGAACTGGCCGAGCGTCAGGCTGCCGGTCCAGGTCTGGGTGCCGCCGCCGGTCGGCGGGGGCGGCGGGGGCGGCGGCGGCGGCGAGCCGCCCGGCGCGCCGTACAGCGCCGTGGCGCCCTCGGCGTCGCGGGTGGTGAACGCGAGGTTGCTCGAGCTGCCGTTGCACTGCGGGTAGTGCATGATCGACGCCGAGTCGTACGGCGTCAGCGGCCGCCAGCTGTTGTCCTCGAAGCAGGTGCCCGACTCGGGGCGGGTGTGCTCGTGGCGGAAGCCGAGCGCGTGGCCCAGCTCGTGGCCGATGATGTTCTTGAGCGGCCAGGTCAGGCCGGGATCGAACGCGGTGTTGTCGACGAGCACGTTGCGGTTCGCGCGCGCGTTGTTGGGGAAGAACGCGCGGGCCAGGTACTGGCCGTTGACGTTGACCGGGTTGACGTCGAACACGACGTTGGCGTTGCTCGCGGTGCAGTTGGCGTCCTGGGCCGGCACGTAGACGAAGTTGACGTTGGCGCGCACCTCCCAGCCCAGGTCGGTGGCCTGGCGCAGCGCCTCGACCACCGCGGCCTTGTTGCCGGCGAAGCGATCGCTCACGCAGTACGTGAGGTTCAGCTTCTGCGTGTCGTTCCACTTGGTGTCGAGGCCGCCCGCGGTGTTGACGATCAGCTCCTGACCGCCGTACAGCGCCAGCCACTCCTCGTACAGCGCCTTCTCGTTGGCGACCGGCGTGTCGCCGTCGATGATGTACGCGCCGCCCTCCCACGGTTCCTGGAACGTCAGGTCGCGGAACTCCTCGAAGGTGAGGTCGTCGTTGAGGGTGGCGGTGGTGTCACCGACCATGCAGCCCGCGAGCGGCGTGGCGGCGATGAACCCGAGTGCGATGAGCGTGCGCTTCATGTCCGATCCTCCGTGCGTCCGACACTCTTCACGTGGGATGCCAGCTCGACGAGCGCGCCGCTGACGCGCGCCGCCGTCGCGTGTCAGCGCGGCGCGTTCTGCCAGACCCACATCGGCGCTGCGCGACGCCGCATGCGCAGGCGCGCCGCGATCGGTAAGCGCGCTGACGTGCCTCGCATGCGGAGCGGCTGACAAGCACCCGCGCGATGACAGCGTCGGTCAGCGCGCTGTCATCGTCGCTGCCGCGGCGTCGTGCAACCCGGCGAGACGACGTCGGTTCGCAGGCTCGCGCCGCGCGCCATGGCGGCGCAGCGCCCACGCGGCGGCAGGCGCGTTTTGCCTCGGCGTGTTCGTGCGGCGCGCGCCTACACCGCCATTCCTCGACGGAGATCGCGCCGCATCCGCCCACGTCGCGCGCGCGTCGGGAGATGGACGGCGGTGGTCGGCGATGTAGGACAGGCGCGCCGGGCGTGGACCCACCAGGGACTGCAACCAGCGAGTTGCAGTCGCCTTGACCCTCGCGCGGGCGCGAGGCGATCATCGGCGGATGCGCTCCTCCTGGTGGCTCGCCGCGCTCGTGGTCCTCGGCGCCTGCGGTTCCGACGACGACGCCCCGCCTGGCGACGGCGACGGCGGCCTCGCCGTCGATGCCGCCGCCGGCCCGATCGACGCGCCGCCGGTCGTGGGCGAGCCGCCCGGCCTCGAGGGCATCGTCAACGCCCACAACGCCGAGCGCGCGCTGGTCGGCGTCGGCCCGCTCACCTGGGATCCGGCGCTGGCGGCGATCGCCGACGCCTGGGTCCGGCAGTGCGTCGACACCCAGGCGCCGACCGGGCTGGTCGATCACAACGCCGGCCGCTCCAACGGCTACCCGACCTACGTCGGCGAGAACATCTACGGCTCGGGCGGCCAGGCCAGCGGCACCGGCGCCACCGCGTCGTGGATCAGCGAGAAGCAGTACTACCACCACGCCACCAACTCGTGCGACGCCGGGCGCGTGTGCGGCCACTACACGCAGGTCGTCTGGCGCAACACCACCAAGATCGGCTGCGCGATCTACACCTGCCCCGGCTTCCAGTACGGCTCGACCGTCGTCTGCGACTACGGTCCCGGCGGCAACATCGGCGGCCAGTCGCCGTATTGAGGCCGAGCACCCGGGCCGCCGCGCCTATATACAGAGCGCCCCGGGGCGGTCGCCCCGCTCCCGGCGGGTGCTACAATCCCGCCGCAATGTTCGGCATGGGCATGAACGAGATCCTCGTGATCCTCGTGGTCGCGATGCTGTTTCTCGGCCCCGAGAAGCTGCCCGACGCCGCCAAGACCATCTCCAAGGGCATCCGCGACCTGCGCAAGCAGACCCGCGAGTTCCAGGACACGATCGAGAACGACACCGAGATCGGCGGGGCCATCCGCGACATCAAGAGCGCGCTGCGCGGTGAGGAGATGCGGCGCCCGGCGGTGAAGAAGCCGCCGCCGAACCCGACCGAGGCCGCCATCGCTGCGATGGCGACCGGGGCGGGCGGGCTCCCCACCGGCTCGGCCGCCGACGCCGCGGCCGCGGCCGCCGCGGGGGTCGTCGCCGCCGAGGCCGCCCTCGCCGCCCCGGGCCCCGCCGCCGAGGTGCCGCCGGCGGTCGCCACGCCCGAGGCCGCGGCTGCCACCGAGGCCGCCGCCGCGCCCGATGTGGCCGCCGACGCCGACGCCGAGCCTGATCCCGCCGCCGAGGCCGCCGCCGCCGAGGCCGCCGAGGCCGCCGAGCTGGCCAGCCTCATCAAGCCCGCCGCGGGCGCCATCGGTCGCGGTCAGAGCTGACGATGGCTGCCAGCGAGTCCGAACTCGACGACGGGCGGATGCCGTTCCTCGAGCACCTGCGCGAGTTCCGC
This sequence comes from Myxococcales bacterium, assembly GCA_016707895.1. Taxonomy (GTDB): domain Bacteria; phylum Myxococcota_A; class Polyangia; order Haliangiales; family Haliangiaceae; genus UBA2376. Next base: position 30,538 of record JADJGV010000034.1, read on the forward strand.
AGCCGGCTGCGCAACTCGGCGATCGCCTTCATGATCGCCACGGTCGCGTGCTGGTTCTACGCCGGCAAGATCTACCAGGCGCTGCTCGAGCCGTACCAGAAGGCCATCGTCCACCACCCGAAGCTGGCGACGACGACCATGAAGTACAACGTCATCACCGAGCCGTTCTGGGTCGGGATGTCGGTGGCGATGTGGTCCGGGATCTTCGCCGCCAGCCCGTTCATCTTCTACCAGCTGTGGAAGTTCATCGCGCCCGGGCTCTACAAGGCCGAGCGGCGGATGGGCCTGGTCTTCTCGATCCTGTCGGCGATGTTCTTCATCGGCGGCGCGGTGTTCTGCCACCAGCTCGTGCTCGAGCCGATGTTCGACTACCTGCTGGGCATGGACATCGGCAACGCCGAGCCGGCGCTGACGATCAGCGGCTACCTCGACCTGACCCGCGACATGATGCTGGCGTTCGGCGCGGTGTTCGAGATGCCGTTCGTCATCTACTTCCTGGCCAAGATCGGCCTGGTCACCCACAAGAGCCTGTGGCGCTTCAACCGCTGGTTCGTGGTGATCGCGTTCGTCCTCGGCGCGGTGCTGACGCCGTCGGCCGATCCGATCTCGCAGTGCCTGATGGCGCTGCCGATGATCGCGCTCTACAACCTGTCGATCATCGTCGCGTGGCTGGTGGTGCGCAACAAGCGCAAGCAGCCGGGCTACGAGGCGATGCCCGAGGACGAGTAGGCCGGGGCGTCCGCGGCGCGGCTACTCGCACGCGAAGCACAGGTCGGTCTGCAGCGTGCCGCAGTCCGGGCCGCGGTCGCGCACCGCGCCGCAGGCCCGCCAGTCGACGCACTCGCTGTCGCCGCCGAGGTACAGGCCGAACACGGCCGTGTAGTGCAGGCGCCAGCCGCCGCCGTCGGGGCCGCCGACCCAGCCGATCACGTCGGCGCCGTCGGCCACCTGCTGGCTGATCACCGCCCGGAACCCGCGCCCCTGGCCGCGGGCCACCAGCGCGCACACCCGGGCCCAGCCGGCGGCGGCGGCCTCGTCCCAGGCTTCGATCGCGCCGCAGTCGACCGTGTCGGGGCCGCGCGCGGCCACCAGCGCCACCGGATCCTGATCGGCGAACTCGCAGCCGGCCACCAGCACGAGCGCGATCGCGATCCGCATGCCGCGAGCGTACGCGCCGCGCGGCGCGGCCGCCGCTGGCCGCCGCTGGCACCCGCGCGAGCCGCCGGCATCACGGCCAGGGCGCGTCGACCACGCTCGGCGACGCCAGCGCGATGCGCTGGAACCGGAACAGCCGCTCGCGCTGGTAGTCGCCGAGCAGCTGCAGCGCCAGGTCGTCGAAGCTGACCGTGCGCACCCAGCGGTAGCCGCACGCGGCGAGGAGCGGCGTGATGTGGTCCGAGCCGAACCGCACCGGCTCGGCCAGGTCGCCGATGAAGTCGCGCATGCCGTGATCCTGCGCCGACAGCTTCTGGCCGGCGGCCAGGTTCTTGCCGACGAAGTCGAAGGCCAGGAGCGACCGCGGATCGAGCCCGCGCGCCAGCGTCGTCGCGGTGGCGCGCACCGCGGCCTCGGTCAGGTACGGCACGACGCCCTCCCACAGCACCAGCGTCGGCACCCGCGTCGACAGCCCGGCCGCGCGCAGCCGATCGACCGGATCCTCGCGCTCGAAGTCGCACGGCGCGTAGGTCGCCGCGTCGACCGGGTAGCCGGGCAGGGCGGCCAGCCGCGCGCGCTTGGCGGCCTGGGTGTCGGGGTGATCGACCTCGAAGTAGCGCACGCCGCTCTTGGGCATCCGCGCGGCGCGGGTGTCGTAGCCGGCGCCCAGGATCACCACCTGGCGCACGCTCAGCCGATCGGTGGCCAGCGCCACCAGCCGATCGAGGTAGGCCACGCGCAGCGCCAGCCAGGTCTCCATCGCCGGCCAGTGGCGATCGAAGCCGGCGGCGATGCGCTGGCCCTCGTCGCCGGCCAGCGCCGCGGCCCAGCGGTCGGTCATGATCGGCTGCGGCCAGGTCGACGCGCGCGCGCGGTACGCGCACACCATCAGCGCGGTGCTCGAGGCTCCATCCATGCCGCCTCTATATCGCGCCGCCGCCGCCGCCGCGCGCTTACACGCCTGTCCTCGCCGGTCGGGCGGCGCGCTACCACAGCTTCACGTCGCCGATGCCGTCGGGGCGCCCGCGCACCGCGCGCACCTGGGCCACGCCCGCGGGCAAGAGCGTCACCGTCAGCGTGGTCTCGCTGCGGATCGGCAGGCCCGGGGTCCGCAGGTCCTTGACGTCGGCGAGCTCCTCGTCGTCGAGGCCGAGCCGGTCGCGCTCGTAGGTCGCCTCGGTCGTCACGTCGAGCGGGCAGCTCGCCGCGCCGGTCTTGGGATCGCGCACGCACACCATCAGGTACTTCGACGTGACGCTCTCGATCTCGTCGATGCCCATGTCGGAGTCGGTGCGGGTGTGGGTCGACTCGAAGCGCACGATCGTGCGGTCGCCCAGCGGCTCCTGCTTGGCCGCGTCGAGCGTCCACTCCTCGGAGATGCCGAACATGCCGGGGTTGTAGATCGCCGCCAGGTAGCCGACGACGGCCCAGCCGGTGCCGATCTGCGCCACCACCGCGACCTCGCTCTCGTTCATGCCGCTGGTCGCGAAGGTGACGGTCTGCCAGCCGTCGACGCCGGAGGGGTCGACCGAGCACGCCCGCTCGTCGTCGGGCTCGAAGTTCTCGGCCACGGTCGCCAGCAGGCAGTCGCACAGCTTGTCCGCGGGCATCGGCGTCGCGCACGCCAGCGGCGTCGGCGCGTCGGTGATCGCGGTGCCCAGCCCGGCCAGCCGCTGCTCGACGGTCTTGTTCGGGCGCAGCGCCAGCGACTCGCGGTACAGCGCCGCCGCCTTGGCCGGCGCGGCCGCCTGCTCCTCGACGCGGCCGAGGTTGTACAGCGCGGCGGCCTTGAGCTTGGCGTCGGTGGTGGTCAGCACCGCCTGCCGGCCGGCGGCGCGGGCCTTGGCGTGGTCGCCGGCCGACATCGCCGCGAACGACAGCTCGCCCAGCGCGCGCTCGTCGCCGGGGATCGCTACCAGCGCGGCCTCGAACGCGGCGATCGCCTCGGGCCACTTGGCGGCCTTGGCCAGCTTGCGGCCGGCCGACAGCTTGGCCTTGTACTCGGCGCGGGCGGCGCGGGTGACCGGCGCGGCCTTGGGCTTGGCGGCCTTGCCGGCGGCCTTCGCGGCGGCGTCGACCGCGGCGCCGGCGTCGACCACCGCGGCCGGCGGCGGCGCCGTGCCCGAGCCGGCGGCGGGCGGGGACGACTTCTTGCCGCACGCGATGACCGCGAGCAGCGCGAGCGAGAGCAGCGGGCGCTTCATGGAGGCCTATCCTACGCGTCGCTCCCCCACCGGCATTCCACCGCCGCGCCAATCCCGTCCGCGCGCGGACGAATGCGCCGCGATCCCGCGTCAGCGCTTGGCGGCGCGAGCGATCTCGCGCTGATCGTCGGCGGCGCGCTTGGCCGCGCGCTTGTCGTACTGCTTCTTGTGCGTGGCCAGGCCCAGCTCGACCTTCACCCGGCCCTCCTTCCAGTACAGCGCCAGCGCGATCAGCGTGAAGCCGCGCTCGCGGGTCTTGGCGCCGAGCTTGGCGATCTCGGCCTTGTGCAGCAGCAGCTTGCGCACCCGATCGACCTGGTGGTTGTCGCGGTTGGCCTGCGGGTACTCGTTGATCTGGATGCCGTGCAGCCAGACCTCGCCCTTGCGGATCTCGGCCCAGCCGTCGGTGATCGTCACCTTGGCGTCGCGCAGCGACTTCACCTCCGAGCCCACCAAGGCGACGCCGGCCTCGTAGCGCTCGTGGATCAGGAAATCGTGAGTCGCCTTGCGGTTCTGGGCGATGAACTTGTGCGCCGAGGTGCGGGCGTCGGCCATCGCCGACTCTTAGCACGCAACCGGCGCCGCGCGCGGCCGATAGGCTGCGCATGCAAGCCGTCGAAGTCGCGCTGTCCACCCTGTTCGTCCCCCGGTGCGTCGCCTGCGAGGCCCGGGTCGAGCCCCCCGCGCCGCTGTGCGCCGCGTGCGCGACCACCGTCGACGAGCTGGGGCCGGCGTGCCCGCGCTGCGGCGAGCCCCAGGCCGCGCCGCCGGCGGTGGAGTGCGCCCGCTGCCGCGCCGGCCGCTGGCCGCTGGAGGCGATGGTCGCGCCGTGGCGCTACGGCGGCGAGCTGGGCCGGTCGCTGCGCCGGCTGAAGTTCGCCCGTCGCCACGAGATCGCCCGGGCCCTGGCGCCGCTGTACGCCCCGTTCCTGCACGCCGCGGTCGAGGCCGGCGCGATCGATCTGATCGTCCCGATCCCGCTGCACTGGCGCCGGCTCGCGGCCCGCGGCTTCAACCAGAGCGAGGCGCTGGCCCGCCACGCCCGCGCCGCCGCCGGCTGCGCCGCGCCGCTCGACACCCGGGCGCTGCGCCGGGTCCGCAACACGTCGCCGCAGACCCACCTCGACGGCGACGCCCGCCGGCTGAACCTGCTCGAGGCGTTCGCGGTGCCGCGGCCGGCCCGGGTCGCCGGCCGGCGGGTGCTGCTGGTCGACGACGTCGTCGCCACCGGCGCCACCATGGCCGCGGCCGCGATCGCCCTCACCTCCAGCGGCGCCGCCGGCGTCGTCGGCTTCGCCTTCGCCCGGGCCGAGCGCTAGCGCGCCCGGCTCGCGCCCCGCCTACTGCCGCTCGAAGATGATGAACTCGACGCGGTCGTTGATCTGCTCGGCGCCCTTCGAGCTCTTGGGCACCAGCGGCCGCTTCGAGCCGATGCCGCGCGCGTCGAGGCGCTCGGGCTCGACGCCCCAGTTCACCAGCCACGCGCGGATCTCGTCGGCGCGCTTCTGCGACAGCTGCTCGTCGCCGCCGCCGCGCGGGTGGACGTGGACGGTGATGCGCAGCCGCTTGATCTTGCGGTCGGCGCGCATCGTCGCGCCGATCTGCGACAGCGCCTTGGGCGCGTTCTTGCCGAGCTTGGTCGTCACGCCGACGAAGGTCACCGGCTCCAGCACCTCGATGCGGTCCGGCATCACCATGATCAGCGAGTCGCCCTTGTCCGGGCAGCCGTCCTCGTCGGCGTTGCCGTTGATGGTCTCGGGCTCCATCGCGCACTGATCGAGCACGTCGGGCACGCCGTCCTTGTCGTTGTCCGGCTCGTCGCAGCCGTCGTCGTCCTCGAAGCCGTCCTTGTCCTCGGGCTCGGCCGGGCACTTGTCGCCGACGTCGGGCACGCCGTCGCCGTCGTTGTCGCCGTCGATGCAGCCGTCGCCGTCGTCGACGCCGTCCTTGTCCTCGGGCTGATCGGGGCACTTGTCGTCGCCGTCGAGCACGCCGTCCTTGTCGTTGTCGGCGTCGGGGCAGCCGTCGGCGTCCTCGAAGCCGTCGCCGTCCTCGGCGTCGAGCTTGCACGCGTCGTCGGCGTTGACCACGCCGTCGCTGTCGTCGTCGGCGACGTCGCGCGGCGGCGGCGGCACGTAGACGTGCAGCGGCGCGTCGGCCTTGGCCTTGGGCGAGAACGACAGCATCAGGAAGCCGCGCACCTTGGGCGCGCCGATGCCGGCCCGCAGGCCGGTGCCGCCGCCCAGGGACAGCGCGACGCTCTGGCCCAGGCGGTAGCGGATGCCGGCGGTGGCCTCGATCGGGCTGGTGGCGTGGGTGTCGTCGGCGCCGCCCAGGCCGTAACGGCCGAAGCCCTCGCCGATCACCCACAGCTTCTCGGCGGCGCGCACCGAGACGCCGGCGCCGAACAGCACCTGGTGGCTCTGGGTCATGCTGCCGAAGTCGGTCTCGGCGGCGCGGAACAGGAAGCCGGCGTTGGCCGCCAGGGTCAGGCGCTTGCCGGCCGCGGCCGACACCAGCAGCTTGCCGGCGCCGGTCACGGTGCCCGAGCCGGCGAACTGATCGGCCTTGGCGGTGGGCGCGGTGATCATCGCCGACGCGCCCAGCTTGGTCTTGCCGTCGACCAGCGCGTAGCGGGCCATGATGCCGACGTCGCCGACCGCGGTGCCGGCGTCGGAGAAGTCGAGGCCGGCGATGCCGGTGTCGGCCCCGGCCTGGCGCAGCAGCGGCACCCGCAGGCCCAGCTCGAGCTTGGGGATGACCGCGTACGCGAAGCCCAGCTCGAGCGCGGTGCGGCCGCTGATCACGTCGCCGCCGGTCATCGGCACGCCGGTCTCGATCTTCATCGGCGACACCGCGTGGTTGACCGCGAGGTCCAGCGCCCACGCCCCCGGGGTGCCGACCTGCGGCGACTCGATCGCGAACATCCGGCCCTCGGTGGCCGGGGCCGGCGAGAACGTGCCGAGCTCGAGGTCGCGGTTCGACTGCGCCGCGGCGCCGCCGGCCGAGGTCACCACCGCCAGCGCCGCCGCGCCCAGCGCCAGCGCCCGGCGGCGGCGCAGCGCCACCGCCAGCACCACCGCGACCAGCGCCAGCGAGCCGCGCGAGCCGCCGCCGGTCGAGCAGCCGCCGCCGCCGCGGGCCTGGACCTCGACCGCGGTCACGGTGACCGGGATCTTGGCGTGGGCGAAGGGGTCGCCGTCGAGGTGGACGTCGGCGGTGAAGGTCAGCTCGCCCACCGCGGTCGCGGTGATCGTCAGGTCGTAGACCTCGGTCTCGCCGGCGGCGAGGTCGCGCTGCGCGTCGCCCACCACCACCGCGGCGGCGCTCGACGGCGTCAGGTCGATCGTGAAGCCCTCCGACGGGGTCGAGGTGTTCTGCACGGTGAGGCCGCTCGGGAACAGCTCGGTCAGCCGCACCGGCACGCCCACCGCCAGCACCGCGTCGGCGGTCACGCCGCTGGTCACGGTCACCGGCCGCGGGATCGACGTGCCCGACAGCGGCACCAGCACCATCGCGCTGCCGTCGTCGTCGTTCATCACCGTCAGCGTGCCGCTGTAGGCCTGGTACGCCTCGTCGGCCGGGCGGAACTCGACGGTCACGTCCTGGCAGGTCGGGGTGCCACCGGGCGCGGCGACGCCGGCCAGGTCGAAGGTCTGCACGCCGGTCACGTCGAACGGCGCCGCCGGGTCGGTGACCATCGACACGCCCAGCGTCGCCTCGCCGGTGTTGCACACCTGCAGCGTCTTGCGTGCCTTCGGGTCGTCGGCGCGCGGGTTGCGGTAGACGTCGCCGAACGCCAGCACCGGGTTGCCGCCGTCGCCGTTGACGTCGACGTGCTGGTCGATGCCGTAGCCGGTCAGCGTGATCTGCTGGCCCACCGGCTGGCGCACGCCGCCGACGTAGTAGCCGGTGGTGGTGAGCGTGAAGGTCGAGGTCTCGGTGGTCGCGCCCGAGCGCTCGACCGTCGGGTCGTAGCGCACCATCAGCGTCGTCGACTCGCCGCTGTTGATCGTGGCGTTGGCCGGCGGCGAGACCAGCGAGAACGGGCCGGTCGGGGCGGAGATGCCGGAGATCACCAGCGGCGCGGCGCCGTTGACCATCATGTTGGTGATGGTCAGCGGGATGATGCGGCCGCCGACCAGGTCGACGTCGACGCCGCCGAAGTCGATCGCCGCGCCCGGGTTGAGCGCGATCGTCGGCCCGGTCGAGCGCATCGACAGCGCCACCGTCTTCTGGTTGTCCGGCGACGGCAGCGTGCTGGTCGCGACCAGCGTCGCGGTGAACATGCCCAGCATCGTGTCGTTGGGATCGGCGAACACGGTCACGTCGAGCTGCTGGTTGGTCAGCAGCGTCGGCAGCGTGCCGGGCACGCCGGTGATGGTGTAGTTGCCGTTGGCGCCCATCAGCGCGACCGAGGTCAGCGGCGCGGCGGCCTGGCCGATGTTCTTGATGCAGAAGCCCTGGGCCACCGGCGCCGAGCTCCAGACCACGTCGCCGTAGTCGTGGGTCGTCGTGCCGTTGGTGCAGCCGGCGCCGCTGCCCTTCATGATCACCAGGCCCGAGTCGACACCGTCGCCGGTGACGTTGAACGCCAGCGTGTTCCAGTCGGTGGCCAGCGTGACCACCGCGGCGCCCTGGGTGTTGAGCGTCGGCATGAACGTGATCGGCAGGGTGATCGAGCCGCCCGGCGACACCGTCATCGCCGACGCCGCGCCGATCGTGAAGCCCTGGGCCGCCGGCGCCGAGGTGATCGAGCTGATCGCGACCGCGCGGTTGCCGTTGTTGCTGATCGTGACCGTGGTCATCTTCGACTGATTGAGGAACGTGGTGCCGAAGTCGATGGTGTTGGTCGGCTGGGTGTAGGCGAACGGCGTCGCCGAGGTGACGACGATGTTGCCGCGCACGGCGTTGCACGACAGCGCCACGTCGACCGAGGTGTCGTTGGTGCTGTCGTTGGCGATCTGGATGGTGCCAGTGCGCAGGTCCTGGGTGTTGGGGTCGCAGGCCACGGTCCAGCTGGCGCTGCCGCTGGGCGCGATCGTCGTGGTCGCCGGGCCGACCAGGTTGAAGTCGGCGGCGTTGGTGTTGGTGACGCTCGAGACGGTCAGCGTCATCGAGCCGGTGTTCTGGATCGTGATGGTCTGGGTGGCCGAGGTGGCGCCGACGTTGGTGTCGGGGAAGGTCAGCGAGCCGCCGACGGTGGGCGGGGTGGTCGGCGTCGGCGCGGTCAGCGCGACCAGCGGCTCGACGCCGGTGCCGGTGACGGTGATGTTCACCGACGGCGTGCTGACGTCGTTGGACGCGACGTTGATGGTGCCGGTGAGCGCGCCGGTGGCGGTCGGGCGGAACGACACCGTCACGGTGACCGCGGTCGCGCCCGGGGCCAGCGTGCCGCTGCAGCCGGGCGCCGAGCACGCGATCGAGAAGTGCGGCGAGGCCTCGGTGACGTTGTAGGTCAGGCTCGAGGTGCTCGCGCCGGCCGGGTTGCTGATCGTGAACGTCCGGGTCGTGGCGCTGACGGTGTTGATGCGCTGGCTGCCGAAATCGGCCAGCGGCGGCCCGGCGATCTGGATGTCGGGGGTGGCGCCGGTGCAGGTCAGGTCGACCGTGCGCGGCGACGCCGGGTCGTCGCTGAGGATGTTGAGCGTGCCGGTCTTGCCGCCGATCGTGGACGGGTCGCAGCGCAGCGTGATGGTCAGCGTGTTGCCGGGGCCGGGCGCCGCGTTGATCGCGCTGAGCGGCCCGCAGCTCTGGCCGCCGGTGCACGCGCCGAACGCGAACGTGAAGTTCGGCGTCGGGTCACCGCTGATCGTCATCGACGAGATGTTCAGCGGCATGCCGCCGGTGTTGGTCAGCACCAGGTTCTGGGTGAGGCCGCCCGACGCGGCGATGTCGACGGTGCCGAACGCCATCGCCATGTTGGCCGACAGGCTCGAGATCGCGCCGGTGCCGGCCAGCGGGATGACCTTGGTCGCGTCGGTCGCGTCGGGGTCGTTGGTGGTCAGCGTGACCATGCCGCTGCGGGCGCCGACCGCGCCCGGCACGAAGCCGACCTGGATCTGGGCGTTGCTGCCAGCGGGGATGGACCCCGACAGGCAGGCCACGCCGCCGCCCATGCACGACAGCGGGAACTCGGTCATCGACGAGGTCGCCGCCGCGTAGGTCAGCGCCTGGGCGCCAGCGGCGTTGGAGATCGTGATGGTCTGGATCGTGGCCGCGGTGCCGACGCGGGTGTTGCCGGCGAAGGTTACCGAGGTCGGGGCGACGGTGAGGGTCGGCGGGACGGTCGTGCACGACAGCGAGACGGTGTCGGTGACGTTGACGCCGTCGTCGCTGGTGATCGTCAGGGTCGCCGAGAAGGTGCCGCCGGTGGCGTTGCTGCAGCGGATCACGAACGGCTCGGTCACGCTCATCGCGATGGCGCCAGGCGTGTTGCAGGTCTGGCCGGTGCAGCCGTGGTCGGTGAACGAGAACGTGGTGGCGCCGGCGCCGCTGATCGCCATCGTCGAGATGTTCAACGGCTCGGTGCCGGTGTTCTGGACGTTCAGCGTGTTGGTGGCCGGCGTCCCTGCCGGCGTCGGGCCGATCGTCATGGCGGCCACGGTGGTGAGCACCGACTGGGTGCCGGTCCCGTTGAGCGTGATGCTGGTGTTGACGCTCGGCGCGTCGTTGGTCGCGCCGACGGTCAGCGTGCTGGTCTTGTTGCCGACCGCCGCGGGGTTGAACGTGATCGGCAGGGTGGCGGTGCCGCCGCCGCCGGTGATGGTGCCGCTGAGCACGCCGACCGAGAAGTCGGTCATGTTGGTAAGCGCGGTCGTGAGCTGCGCGGCGGTGACGTCGAGATCGCCGTCGTTCTGGATCGTCAACGTGCGGGTCTCGGGCGTCCCGCCGTTGTGGCGCTGTGGGTTGAAGTTGACGGTGAGCTGCGTGATCGTGAGCACCGACGCCAGCCCGTCGCCGTCGACGGTGAACGAGGGATCCGGCGACCCGGACCAGTTCGCGGTGACAGCGCAGCCCGACAGCGCGGCCCGCGACGTCGGCGTGAAGATCACGTCGACCGTCACCGAGCCGTCGGTCGAGCCCACGCGCATGGGGACCATCACCATCGGCCCCCCCACGAACGTCACGGTGCCGCCGCAGGCGCCGTTGGCGGCCAGCGTGACGGCGACGTTGTTCATGTTGTCGTCGTTGGTGATCGTGACCGTCTGGGCCGTGCTGGCGGCGCCGACGTTGACCTGACCAAAGTCCAGCCCGGTTGGCGCCACCGCGATCGCGGCGTTGGCCTCTCGCGCCGACCACCCGAGCATCCCGAGACCGACGACCATCAAGACAGCAAGACGAGAACCGCGCATGTAGGCTCCGAAGGTTCGCCGCCCGGCCCCCAGGCCAAGCTGCGTCCAAAAATGGTACCCCGCCCCGCGGCGTGATCGGAAGGGCCGGGGAGGCCCGTGTGACGGACCTAACCCCGGGAAGCGGTTCAGGAACTCGGCGGGCAATCAGGCTTTTGCTGATGCGTTTCTGTGCTACGGTGCGCCTCGGATGATCGGGACGTTGTTCGGTAGCTACCGAGTCGTCGGCGTCATCGGCGGAGGCGGCATGGGGACGATCTACCGCGCCGAGCACACGCTGATCGGGCGCCCCGCAGCGGTGAAGGTGTTGAACCCCGAGTACGCGCGCGATCGCGCCGTGGTCACCCGCTTCTTCAACGAGGCGCGCGCTGCCACCGCGATCCAGCACCCCGGCATCGTTGAGGTCTTCGACTTCGGCTACCAGCCGGATGGCACCGCGTTCATCGTCATGGAGTTCCTCCAGGGCGAGAGCCTCGCGGGACGGCTCGCCGGGCGCGGCACCCTGTCCGAGACCGAGGCGTTCGCGATCGCTCGAGGCATCGCGACGGCGCTCGGCGCCGCCCACGCCCGCGGCATCGTCCACCGCGACATCAAGCCCGACAACGTCTTCTTGGTGCCCGAGCCCGAGGCCGCCAGCGGCGAGCGCGTGAAGCTGCTCGACTTCGGCATCGCCAAGCTCACCGACGAAGCGACCAGCAGCTGGTCCCATACGCGGACCGGCACGGTCCTCGGCACGCCGTCGTACATGGCGCCTGAACAGTGCGCAGGCGCGGGCAACGTCGACCACCGCGCCGATCTCTACTCGCTCGGTTGCATCATGTTTGAGATGCTCGCGGGGAGGCCACCGTTCGTCGCCGCCGGCGTGGGAGAGGTGCTCGGAGCGCATCAGTTCGTGCCTGCCCCTCGGCTGCGCGACCACGCGCCAGGCGCGTCGCGCGAGGCCGACGAGTTGGTGGCAGCGTTGCTGGCCAAGCGCCCCGACGAGCGGGTTCCGACGGCGACCGAGTTGGTGCGCCTGCTCGGGGCGCGCGCAGGCATCAAGGCCACGGGCAGCCACCACCACGTGGCGGTTGGCGCCGTCGGCGAGATCGCATCGACCACTACGCTCGGGGGGGCGGCATCGGCGGTGCCCACGAACGCCGGCGCGTCGCGCGGCGCCCGCTGGCCCATCGTCGCCGCTGCCGCCTTGGCGCTCGGGGGCGGCGCCCTCGCATTGGTGTTGTTCCGCAGCTCCTCGTCCGCGTCGAACTCGACCGCGGCGGTTCCCTCCCCGCCCGCCGCGGTCGTCGATGCCGGGCCGCAGTCACCGAGCCCCGCCGCGGGCGTGGCCGTGCTTGATGCGGGCCTGGTCGATGCCGGGCCCGTCGACGCCATCGCCGTCGACGCCGGCGCGATCGACGCCGCGGAGCGGGCTCGCCCATCCGGTGGTCGGCGGCCGAAGCCGGGCTTGGCGTCGCCGCCGCCGCAGCCGTCGCCACCCGAGCTCATCGAGGATCTGTGAAGCGCATCGCGTCTGTGATCATCGCGAGTGGTCTGCTGGCGGTCGTCGGCATACCCGCAACTCGCGCGCAGCCTTCCCCAACCGACCCCGTCGCCGATTCGCCGGCCAAGCTGCGCGCCAAGGCCCTCAACGCGGCCGCCGTCCAGCAGTCGCGGGCCGGCAACAAGGTCGCCGCGCTCGGCCTGTTCGAGGACGCGTATCGCGAGTTCCCATCGGCGGCGCTCCTCTTCAACATCGGCACCACGCAACGCGAACTCGCTCGCCTCGCAGACGCCGCGGCCACCTTCGAGAAGTTCCTGGCCGATCCGCAGCGCCCAGCCGACCGAGTCGCCCAGGCCACCACCGCGCTCGCCGAGTTGACCGCTCAGCTCGCGGTGATCGAGTTCGCGGTCGTGGCGCCGGCGGCGGACTCGGTCGAGATCGCGATCGATGGTGCTGCCTGGCGTCCGCTGTCGTCGTCGTCGCGCGTGTTCGTCATGCCAGGCGATCACGTGGTGCGGGCACGGAGCGGGGGGGGCGCGCCGGTCGAGGTCACGGTCGCGGGCGTTGCGGGGGCCGCCGTCGTCGCTGCGCTGACGCTGGAGCCCGTGGCGACATCGGCCGAACCGCCCCCAGCAGTGGCGCCACCACCGGCGTCCGAGCGTGCGGAGGTCGTGCCTGCGCCCACCGCCGCTCCAGGGCGCTTCGGTGCGATGGTCGCGGTCGCCGTCGATCCCGCGTCGAGCGGGGTTACCGCCCTGGTGGCGGCCACCTTCGCGGCGCACCAGCGCGTCCAGGTGAACGTCGGTGGCATGCTGGGTGGCAACCGCGCCGCGTTCGTGACCGCGACGGCGACATTGCGGCCGGGGGTGTTGCGTCCAACCGCGTCCGTTGGCGGCGTGCTCGCGTTCTACTCATGGAACGGCGCGGACCACGACACGGTCGGCATGGTCGAGCGGACCCTGGTCGGTGCTCGTGCCGCAGTCGGAGCAGAGTGGTGGCCTGCCGCCCGGGTCGGTGTCCTTGCCGAGGCGGTGGCCGAGTACTACCCGACCGGTGAGCCCGACATCCACCCGCTGGTCTTCACGCCGACCGTCGGCGTGCGCGGCCGACTCTAGGCGCGCGTCGCGCGCGTGCTGCGGCGACGCCGTCGAAGCATCAGCGCCAGCCCGACCACGCCCAGCGGCCATCCCTGGCGGCCGTTACCTGCGTCGCACCCGTAGAGATCGTCGGGCTGCCGTTCGATCGCGGTGAGCGTGACCGGGATCCGCGCGTGGGGGATCGGATCGCCATCGAGGTACACGTCAACGGACAACGCCAGCTCGCCGGCGTTGGGTACCGTCAGCGTCAGATCGTAGACCTCGGTCTCGCCAGCGGCCAGCTCGCGCGACGCGCTCCCGACCACGACCGCGGCGTCATCCGATGGCCGCACCTCGACCGTGAAGTCCTCCGACGGCGTGGACTGGTTGGCCAGCGGGATGCCCGCCGCGACAAGCTCCGTCAGCCGGAGCGCAATCCCGACCGGCACCTGGACCGTCGGTGCGAGCGCGCTCGGTGCGCTCACGGGGCGTGCGACGGATGCCCCCGACAGCGGGACCATCACCATCGCGGCGCCGTCGTCGTCGTTTGTCACCGTCAGCGTGGCGCTGTAGCTCTGATACACGGCATCCGCTGGGCGGAACTCGACGAGCACGTCGGCGCAGGTCTCGCCGCTCGCGGTGGCCGCGCCGATGGTCAGCGGGCTCGCCGTCGCCACCGTGAAGGGAGCGGCCACCCCAGCAAGCATGCTGACCGTCAACGCCGCCTCGCCGGTGTTGCACACCTGCAGCGTCTTGGTCGCGCGCGGGTCATCGGCGCGCGGGTTGCGGTAGACGTCGCCGAACGTCAGCACCGGGTTACCGCCGTCGCCGCGCACCGCGATGTGTTGGTCGACGCCATAGCCGGTCAGCGTGATCTGCTGGCCCACCGGCTGGCGCACGCCGCCGACGTAGTAGCCGGTGGTGTTGATCACGAACGACGAGGACTCCATCGTCGCCCCCGACCGCTCGACCGTCGGATCGTAGCGCACCATCAGCGTGGTCGACTCGCCGCTGTTGATCGTCACGGTGGCCGGCGGCGACACCAGCGAAAACGGGCCGGTTGGCGCGGTGATGCTGGAGATCACCAGCGGCGCCGCGCCCATGACCATCATGTTGGTGATGGTCAGCGGGATGATCCGGCCGTCCGGCAGGTCGACGTCGACGCCGCCGAAGTCGATCGCAGCGCCGGGGTTGAGGGCGATCGTCGGCCCGGTCGAGCGCATCGACAGCGCGACCGTCTTCTGGTTGTCCGGCGACGGCAGCGTGCTGGTGACGTTCAGGGTCGCGGTGAACATGCCCAGCGTCGTGTCGTTGGGGTCGGCGAACACGGTGACGTCGAGCTGCTGGTTGGTCAGCAGGGTCGGCAGCGTGCCGGGTACGCCGGTGATCGTGTAGTTGCCGTTGGCACCGCTCAGCGCCACCGAGGTCAGCGGCGCGGCGGCCTGGCCGATGTTCTTGATGCAGAAGCTCTGGGCCACCGGGGCCGAGCTCCACACCACGTCGCCGTAGTCGTGGGTCGTCGTGCCGGTGGTGCAGCCGGCGCCGGCGCCCTTCATGATCACCAGGCCCGAGTCGGCGCCGTCGCCGGTGACGTTGAACGCCAGCGTGTTCCAGTCGGTGGTCAGCGTGACGATCGCGGTGCCCTGAGTGTTGAGCGTCGGCATGAACGTGATCGGCAGCGTGATCGAGCCGCCGGCGGGCACCGCCATCGCCGACGGCGCGCCGATCGTGAAGCCCTGGGCCGCGGGCGCCGAGGTGATCGCGCTGATGTTGACGGCGCGGTTGCCGTTGTTGCTGATCGTGACCGTCGTCATCTTCGACTGGTTGAGAAACGTCGAGCCGAAGTCGATGGTGTTGGTCGGCTGGGTGTAGGCGAACGGCGTCGCCGAGGTGACGACGATGTTGCCGCGCACCGCGTTGCACGACAGCGCGACGTCGACCGAGGTGTCGTTGGAGCTGTCGTTGGCGACCTGGATCGTGCCGGTGCGCGTGCCTTGGACGTCGGGCGCGCAGGCCACGGTCCAACTCGCAGTGCCGCTCGGCGCGATCGTCGTGGTCGTCGGGCCGACCATATTGAAGTCGGCCGGATTGGTGTTGGTGACGCTCGAGACGGTCAGGGTCATCGAGCCGGTGTTCTGGATCGTGATGGTCTGGGTGGCCGAGGTGGCACCGACGTTGGTGTCCGGGAAGGTCAGCGCGCCGCCGACGGTGGGCGGCGTCGGCGGGACCGGCGCGGTCAGCGCGGCCAGCGGCTCGGCGCCGGCGCCGGTCACGTTGATGTCGACCGACGGCGTGCTGACGTCGTTGGACGCGACGTTGATGGTGCCGGTAAGCGGACCGGTCACGGAAGGGCGGAACGACACGGTGACGGTCACCGCGGTCCCGCCCGGCGTGATCGTGCCGCTGCAGCCCGGCGCCGAGCACGCGATCGAGAAGTGCGGCGACCCTTCGCTGACACTGTAGGTCAGGGGCGAGGTGGTGGTGCCGGCGGGGTTGCTGATCGTGAACGTGCGCGTCGTCGCGCTGGTGGTGTTGATGCGCTGGCTGCCGAAGTCGGCCAGCGGCGGGCCGGCGATCTGGATGTCGGGGGTGCTACCGGTGCAGGTCAAGCCGACTGCACGCGGCGACGCCGGATCATCGCTCACGATGTTGAGCGTGCCGGTCTTGGCGCCGATCGTCGTCGGGTCGCACCGCAGCGTGATGGTTAGCGTGTTGCCGGGGCCGGGCGCCGCCGCGATCGCGGCCAGCGGGCCGCAGCTCTGGCCGGTGGTGCACGCGCCGAACGCGAACGTGAAGTTCGCACCCGGATCGCTGGTGATCGACATCGAGGCGATGTTCAGCGTCATGCCGCCGGTGTTGGTCAGCACCAGGTTCTGGGTGACGCCGCCCGACGCGGCGATGTCGACGGTGCCGAACGCCAGCGACGCGTTGGCCGACAGGCTCGAGATCGCGCCGGTGCCGGCCAGCGGGATGACCTTGGTGGCGTCGGTCGGATCGGGGTCGTTGGTGGTCAGCGTGACCATGCCGCTGCGGGCGCCGACCGCGCCCGGCACGAAGCCGACCTGGATCTGCGCGCTGCCGCCGGCGGGGACGGTGCCCGACAGGCAGGCGATGCCACCGCCCATGCACGATAGCGGGAACTCGGTCATCGACGAGGTCGCCGCCGCGTAGGTCAGCGCCTGGGCGCCGGCGGCGTTGGAGATCGTGATCGTCTGGACCGTCGCCGGCGTGCCGATGCGGTTGTTGCCGGCGAAGGTCACCGAGGTCGGGGCGACGGCGAGGGTGGGCGGGACGCCGGTGCAGTTGAGCGTGACCGCCTTGCTCGACGTCGGCATCCCGCTGGAGGCGTCGTTGCTGACGACCGTGAGGGTCGCCGTGCGCAAACCAGGCGCGGTCGGCCGGCACCTGAAGGCGTACGTATCGCTCGCACCAACAGCGATCGCTGCTGACGAGGGCGTGCAAGCTTGCAGTCCGGTGCAGCCGTGGTCACGAAACGTGAACTCCGCTGCGTTTACACCGCCGATCGTCAGCGAAGCCACGTCGAGTTGCGTCGAAGCTCCGTCGGGGACGAGGTTGCGGAGGCTCAACGTGGAGTCAACGCTTCCACCCACGGGCGCGGCGCCGAACATCAGCGACGTTGGGCTGAACGTCAGGATCGCTTGGGTTCCCGTCCCGGTTGCGGTGACGTTGGGGACAGACTCCCCGGGCAGGTCCGCTGACGTCTCGATGTCGAACACGGCAGTGCGAGAGCCTGCTGCGCTTGGATTGAACGCGACCGTGATGGTGCCGGACCCCGACGGGGGTATCGGGAATCCTGTCTCGGCTCCGAAAAGCACGGTGAAATCGCCGCTGTGGACCCCTGCGAAACCTGCACTGACGGTCGCGAAGTCAAGCGGCGCGTTCCCTGTGTTGTCGATTGTCAGGGCGCGCGTCAACGAACTCGCGTCGTTCCAACGGGCGGTGCCAAAGGACAGGTCGCCTGCGGCTACCACGAGGCGTGGGGCGGTCGACGTTCCATCCACGGTGAAGATGACGTCGTCAGCTCCGGGGCCGTCGATCGACACGGTGCAGGTCGGCATCGGGCCGCGGACCGTTGGCGAGGCGGTCCACGTCACGGTGAGCTCGAGCGAACCTGCGCCGTTTGCGGGGACCACCCCGCTGCCTGGTGAGACCGCGACGTCGGTGCAGGTCGCGACAACGGTTACCGAGCGCTGGCTGGCGTCGTTGTAGATGGACACCGTGGCGGTGTCAGGGGTGCCCGCCGGGCGGCTACCAAAGTTGACGTTGCCGCTAGTAGTCAATGTCGCGTGGGCAGGCGTTGCCGAGCCCAACACCGCCGATACGATCAGCATGACCAAGTGCCAACGGGTACCGCGCATCGCTGCTCCTTGCGGCCGAGACTACGCGTTTCTCGAATAGCCCGGAAGCCCCGAGGGACGATCGCCCCTTGCGTCGGGGCGGGGCAGGCCCCATCATGCCGGGCAGGCCTTCACCGGCCTGATCTCTGCTGTGTTGATCTCTGACAAGGGGGCGTAAAGGTTTCGACGGGGATGTCGACGACTGAGCTGCGTGTCGTGGCGCCCATGGCCACGTAAAAATGGGCAACCCTGCAACTGCGAACGACAACGCTGTTGCTCTCGCGGCCTGACCTAGTCAGGACCACGACGGCTGCGTAGGCTTCCGCCTGGAGCCCGCGTAGCCGCAACAATCAGGCTGGCCATCCGGGAACGACGATCGTCCGGGCGGCGAGACAAAGGATCGACTCGCGCTGGTGATGGCTGCCATCCACCTCTCACCAGGGCCAGACAAGACGAGCGATGGATACGCACGTAGTAGCTCAGCCAGAAGCATTCTCGGACGCGGGTTCGATTCCCGCCGCCTCCACGTACAACATAGCGGAACCATTATAGGTTCCGCCCCCTGTAGCAAGCCCTGTAGCAAGGCGAACGACGCGTCCCAGTGATCTCGGGACGATGGCGAGCTTGGCCACCTCGGCGCAGAGCTGCGGCCAGTAGTCCGCGCGGTCGTAGCGATCGAACGCGCGCCGGCTCTTGCCCGGCGTATGCGTGATGCGCTCGATCAGCCGGTCGTCGGCGCCATCCTCGAGCGCCATGCTGATGAACGTCGAGCGGAGGGCGTGGACCTTCATCGGCGCCGCCGGGATCGCCAGCGTCGTCAGGATGTCGTCCATCAGATCGCCGCCGGTCTTCTCGGTGTGCGGCGAGCCTGGCGCGTCGCGCCACTTCCCGGGCGTGCGCGGCACGATCGGATCGTCCGCGGTCGGCGGACGCCCGAACATCTGCCCCCAGCCGTGGCGCCAGGCCGACAGCATCTCGGCGAGCACCGGGTGCACGGGCACGTGGCTCGCCTTGCCGGTCTTGGTCGGCTTGCCGTCGTACGTGCGCGAGCTGGTCAGGCGCCACAGCGGCGCCGCCGTGGTGTCGAGGTCGCCCCAGCGTAGGCCGGCGATCGCACCGAGCCGCAGTCCCGCGAGCCCGCCGAGCGCCGCGAAGACGCGCGCGTGTTCCGGAACCGCCTCCGACCCGAGCATCAGCGCTAGCTGCTCGCGCGTGTAGCGCCCGGCGCCGTCGGCGCTGCCGTCGTCTTCGCCGAGCTGGGTCTTGGTGAGGATCGCCGGGCTGTTCTCGACATGCCCGGCGACGGCGGCGTCACGGAACATCGCGGCCACCAGGCCGTAGACGTTGCGCACCGTGTGGGGCGCCAGCGTCGTCTTGGTCCGGAGGAAGTGGATCCACTCGGCCAGGTGCTTCGGGCGCACGTCGGCGAGCCTCATCGTGCCGAGGTGCGGGACGACGTGCTTGCGCATGCGCCCGGCATCGGTCGCGTGGTCGCGGTACTGGACCTTGCCGGTGCCCGCCGCCTCGTACCGGGCCCGCGTCGCCTCGTGCATCTCCCGGCGGATGGTGAGCCATTGCTCCGCGTACTCGCTGACGGACATCGGCTTCGCGGTGGTGCCGCCGGTCCGGCGTTCGTCGATCGCCGCTTGCGCGGCGTCGGCGTAGCGCTGCGCCTTCGCGTCCTCGCCCCGTCGAAACGGCGTCGGCCGGCTGATCCACGTCTCGGCCTCGTCCTTGAGGCGACACCACAACACGTTCCCCCGAGCGTAGATGCTAGCCACGACGCGCCCCCTTCTTCGACCGCTGCGACAGCGTATCGGACAACATGATGATCACGACGTCGGCCAGCGTGCGGCGGTCGCGCAGCGCCTCGCGTTCGAGGGCCGTCTTCAGCGACGCCGGGATGCGGACGCTGAGGCGCGCCGTGCGCCGCTCGATGTCCTTCGCCATGGCCCCAATGTCACCCATTGTCACCCCGCTTTCAAGCCGAAGTCGCGGCGGGCCAGATCCTCCGGCGAGAGCACCTTCTCCTTCCGCGGCCGCTGGCCGCCGCTGGCCAGCAGCTGATGCAGGTCGCTCGTCCGCACCCGCAGCACCCGGCCGGCGCGGTGGCTCGGTAGACGGCGCTCGCGAATCCACCGACGGATCGTGCCGTCGGCGACGCCCACGAGCGCGGCGGCTTCGGCCGTGGGCAGGTAGGAGTCGTTGGCTGGTCGGGCGTCGGCGCGCTGGGCCAGTTCTTCGCGCACGACCTCGCGGACGATCGACCGGATCGTCTCGTCGAGTTGCCCCGGCGCGCTCACGGCTTCCTCCGCACGCTTCCCGGCCGTGCGGCGCGGGGCGGGGGCTGCGGGCGGCCGGGCGGCGCGACGAACGCGATCCGCAGGCCGCGCGCGTCGGGCGCGGTCGGCGGCGCGCTGGGCTTGTCGTCGTCCTTCGGGAGCGCAGCGGTGAGCTTGGCGATCAAAAGGTCGAGCGCCAGGCCGGGATCGATGCCAGCGAGCGGGTGGGGCGCCGGCGCGCCGGGCATCGCGATCGGCTTGCCGGGCTCGGCACCGAGCGCGGCGAGGATCGCCCGGCACGCGGCGGCGCCGTGGGCCTTCTGCTCGTCGGTCGCGCCGTCGGCGACGGCGGTGCGGATGGCTTCGATGACCTGGTCCATGTCTCACTCCTTGGTTGGCCGCAGCGCGGGGCGGCGTGCTTCGCGGTAGCGTCGACTTCATGGCGCGCGTTCTTCAGACTCGTCGGGACCTCTCCATTTGCGTGTGCCCGCCGGTGCTGGACGAGCCACCGCCCGACATGACCCAGATCGCAGATGCCATCCGTGGCTGGCACTCGGACTGCGCGAACCTTGAGTTTGCAGAGAGGACCGCCGATGACGAGTACCAGTGGACTCTGGACGCCGAGGGCGGGTTCGCGACGGACGACGTGCGTCGATTGGGCCGTCGGCTCGCGAAGATCCTCGCTCCGAGCGACCACCTGGTCATTTGGCTGTACGAGGATCCCGGCCCCGTTCACTACAAGCGATTGCTTCGCATCGAGCTAATCGGTGACCAAATCGAGACCGAGGAAGGCCGAGAGGAGGGCTTCGAGGATCAGTAGGTCGTCCGGCGACGTTGCGACGGGCCCGTGATCGTGTGGTTCATCGATGCTTCCTTGATCTAGAAAGGGGGCTCGCTGAGATCGGCTCGCCCGATCAGGTTGTCGCGGGGGCGCAGTCGCCGGATGAGCCGCGCCTCTTCGTCGAGGGCGGCGGGGCCGGACATGACGCGGACGGCGACCTCGACGCGGTCGCGGCGGTAGGTGAGGCCGGGATCGTGGCCCTCGGCGTACTGGCCGCGCCAGAAGCCCTTGTAGCGGCGCCACTCCTGGAAGTGCCGGGTGAGGGTCTCGTAGAGGTTGTCGGTGTGGCTCTCGCCGACGTAGACGACGATCGGGTCGCCGGTGGTGTCGCGCTCGCGGATGACGTAGACGCCGGACTTGCCGCGCAGCGCCTGGACCCAGTCGGGGTAGCGGTCGCCGCGGGCGCCGACCGGGCGGTACGTGAGCGCGGCGGCGCGGTTGCGCAGCGGGGTGCGTTCGATCGTGCGGTGGCGCCAGCGACGGAGCCAGGGGCCAGGGTCGACGGCGCGTGAGCGCTGGTGATCGGCCCACAGCTCGAGGTGCAGGTGCATCAGGTGGTGCGGGTCGGTCGGGTCGCCGCCGATCGCGCCGAGCGGGTCGCCGGCGGCGACGACCTGGCCGAGCTCGACGGCGAGGTCGGCGAGGTGCGTGTAGTAGCTGGTCCACCCGTCGGCGTGGCGGATCGTGACGGTGCCGCCGCGCGGTGTGCGGCGCGCCTGGGTCACCAGGCCGGGGCCGATGGCCAGCGCCGGCACGTGGTCGGGCATGAAGTAGTGCAGCGAGCCGTGGGGCGTGCCCGGCGGGTACAGCGCGGTCTGGTCGAGCGCGTGGCGGCGGCGGAACATCACGTCGGCGCCGAGGTGCTTGCGCTTGCCGCCGTCGCGCGGCGAGCCCCAGCCGTCGGATACCTCGGCGCGGCGGTCGCCGAGCGCGGGCACCGGGAACACCCACGCGGCCGGCGGCTCACGCCGCACCGGCGGCGCCATCGCCGCGGCGACCGAGGCGCGGCCGGGTCGCGCCAGCCACGCGCCGACCGCGGCGAGGCCGCCGGCGCCGAGCACGAGCGGCAGCGGGTTGCCGGCGGTCACGACGCCCGCTCCTTCTGCAGCGCGCGGAGGATCGGCGGGCCGGCGACCGCGGCGCCGACCACCACGCCGGCGATCACCGCGACGCGCGACAGCGACAGGTCACCGAGCGGGCCGCCCTCGACCGGGATGTGCGGCGCCGGCGCCGACGGCACGCCGCCGAGCGCCTGGAACTGCTCGCGCCACTGCCGCGCCCGCTTGCGGTAGTCGAGCGCCTGGTCGTACGTGCCGCGCCACATGCGCGCGTACGTGCCCTTGTTGCTGGTGTACCAGGCGAGCCACTCGCGCTCGAACTCGCCCCACGAGTGCACGAACGCGCCCTGGTAGGTCTTCCAGCGGATGTCCTCGGCCGACGGGCGCGGCGTCATCCAGCCGTACGCCGTGGCCCACTCAGCGGCCGGGTCGCTGTCCTTGCCGACGCCAGGGTCGCGACCGCGCTCGGTCCGGAACCGCGCTCGGGCCTTGTCGTACTCGGCCTCCCAGGGCTGGCGGAACGTCGCGTAGATGTCGCGACCGATCGCGCTCACGTCGGCGTTGGTGATGTTCATCTCGGCGAGGATCACGCCAGGGGTCTTCACCGCCCACCAGCTCGCGTTGCGGAAGCCGCGCTCCTGCGCGTAGAGGTCCGCGACGCTGCGCGACCAGCGGACCTTCGCCGGGTTCGACAGGTGGCGGCTCGCGCCGGCGGCCTGGGCGTGCTCGTGCACCAGGTCGAGATCGATCGCGCGGTGGCCGCGGCGCTTCAGGTACTCGACGACGCGGCCGACGCCAGCGGCCTCGGACATGCCGGCGTTCCAGCCGAACACCACCAGCTCGACGAAGCGCGGGTTGCGCCAGTCGGTGCGCAGGTTGGCGACGTCGGCGTGGTGGCGCTGGTAGCCGTCGACGATGCGTTGCAGGAGCCAGGCGGCGATCGGCACGTTCACCTCCGGATCGAGCAGCTGCGCCCGCGTGTAGCGGGTGCCGTGGGCCTGGTTGAAGGCGTGGCGCACCACCTCGACGATCTGCAAGAGGCCCCAGGCGGCGGTACCGCGCGCGCTGGGGTTCATACCCGACTCGCGCATCGCCAGCGCGCGGATGAACTCGATCGGGATGCTGCCGCGGTGGCGCTCGAAGATCGGATCGAAGTGCCGCGGCAGGCTGCCGGCGGCGGGCGCCTCGACTTGGTCGGGTGAGGTCACCGGCCCGACGTCGATGATCGGCAGGTGGCGCGGCGCCGCGCTGATCGCCGCCTTGGGCCGCGGCTCGGCGGTCGGCCGCGACGGCGGCAAGGTCGCCGCGGCGGCGGGCGCGGCGGTCAGCCAGCGCGTGCCGTAGTACCCAGCGACACCGAGCCCGGCGAGGAGCGCGCCGGTCCGGATCCAGGTGTCGTCGTGGTGGGCCATGGGTTGCTCCGTGGAAGGGTTGGCTTCGGATCAGGATCTGGAGTCGCGCGAGCGACCGCCGCCGATCACGGGTTGATCAGTCGGGTTGGGTTGCTCGTCGCTCGTGTCAGGTCACTCGGCCGGGTAGATGTGGATCTCCGCGGCGCGGCCGATCACCGGCACGCCGTCGCCGCACTCGCTCGGGCCCTGGTCGGGCGCGGGCTCGCTGGGCGTGGGCTCGCCGGGCTCGGGCGCCGGCGCCGGCGGCGTCTTGTACTGCGGGCGATCCTGGAAGGACCACCAGCAGCGCGACACCGTCGGCGCCGTGCCGCCACCGTCGTTGCTGCGGTACGCGGGGCGGGCGCCGCCGCCGAACAGGTAGCACCAGAGCCCCGAGAGGAGCCCGGCGCGGCCCTGCGTCGGCGGGACCTTGCCCCGGTACGCGGGAGGGTTCGATCGAAGGATGGCCATGATCGGTCCTCCTACTTCCGCAGCAGGCGACCGAGCAGCGACCCGAGGGTGCGGAGCTGCTCGTCGCGCTTGGCGTGGGTGGCCAGGGCGGTCTGGTAGATCACCATGTTCTCCACGTCGGTCTCCAGCTCGCCCGCGGCGGTGGGCGCCGAGGGCAGCGGCTGGAGCGCGGCCAGGAGCTGCGCCCCCATGTCGACCAGCTCGGCCACCGTCATCCCCGCCAGCACCGACGGCTTGGTCGGGGCCTGGTGGTAGATGACCGTGGGCTGGGGCTGGGTCTGCATCGCCTGCATCGGCTGCGCGTACGCCACGCGCGGCGCCGCCATCCGCGGCCAGAAGCTGCCGGGGCTGCGCACCGGCACGCCGCGGTTGTCGACCAGCACCGGCCGGCCCGCGTTCCGCTCGTCGTCGAGGTAGATCACGCTGTACTCGTTCGCCATGGTCGTTGCCTTTCGCTGTGTGACCGTCGTGATCGCTCGCGCGACGCCAGACACTGATCCGAAGTCGGGGCCGCGCTACGCGGCCTGGTCGGCGAGGTCGTAGAACTCGGGCGCGGCGTCGCGCATCCCCATGCGCGCCTCGTCCTCGTCGATCAGCTCGAGCTGCTGGGCGGCGTCGCGGAACACGTCGATGACGTGGCCGCCGCCGTGGGGCGCGTTGGCCAGGCGGGGCGCGGCCGGCAGCGCCGGCGAGCTCGCGGGGGCCGGCGCCGGCGCCGGGGCCGCGCCCTTGGTCATCGCCCGGCGGCCCATCATCGCCAGCGCGAGCTGCCCCGCGCCGGCCGACGCCATCGAGTGACCGACGATCCGCGCGTTGCCATCGGCGAGGTACGCCGTGGCGCCGCCGGCGCCGATCATCAGCAGCGCCGCGCCCTCGGGGCTGACGATCTGCTGGTTCACCGCCAGCCCCGAGAGCAGCGCGCTCCCGGCGCCGCCGGCGGCGGCGGCCACGATCGTCCAGGGGTCGGGCGGATCGCCGCGGCGGATGCTCGCGCGCCGACGCGGGGCCGGCGCGGCGCTGGCGCCAGCGCTGTTGCGGTGCTTGTGCTTCTTGGGCTTGTGCTTGGCCATGACGGTTCCTCCGGTTGGTGGCTTGGTGGGTGAGCGGTGGCGCGCCTACGCGGCGACGCGGAAGCCGCGCGCGGGGCACGCCGCGCAGGTCGCAGCCAGGGCCGCGGGCACGCGCGCGCCGCGCGGACGCAGGGGCACGATCGGCGTCAGCGACTGGATCGCCGCGACCGCGTCGAGCACCGCGGTCAGATCGATCGGCGCCGACGCGGCGCGCGCCTGGCGGCGACCGGGCGGCCGGCGCGGCGGGCTCGGCACGTCGTCGGCCGGCAGCCCCATCTGCTCGAGCACGGTCACGATGTCGCCGAGCCCGAGGCCCAGGTCGGCGTCGAGAACGCGCGCCAGCAGGCCCGCGGCGAACACGACGTCGTCGACCGACCGCGGGTCGGCCTTGCCGTGGATCGCGGCCAGCGCGTAGCGGCGCGCGTTGCGCACCCGGCGCACGTCGGCCGGCGCGTCGGCGACGCTGGCCGCGGCCACGCCGAACGCCCAGTCGATCAGCTCCTCGATCGCGACCAGCGCCGGGTCGTAGTCGATGCCGCTCTCGATCCAGGGCGGCGTGAGCGGCGGCGCGGGGCGCGCGGCCTTGCGCTTGCGCTTCGAGGGGCGCGTGGGCTTGGGGGGCTGACTGGTCGGGCTGGCCTGGCGAGTCGTGTCGTTCGGGGTGGGCGGCTTGATCTCGGACATGGCGGTCTCCTTGCGGCCGGACGGATCGCGGCCGTTCGCCGTCGGCGCGTCGGCGCCGTGGGGCGGTGGTGGTGCGCGCGCGGATGCGCGGCGCGGTGTCGTGTCGGCGCGGCGGTGGCCGGCGCCGTGAAGGTCAGAGCTTGGTAGCGAGGTAGCGACCGGCGAGCGCCTCGGGTGTCATCGCCGACAGCGAGCCGAGCACCGCGGGCGGCCTGGCCAGCGGGCCGAGCGACAGGCCTTCGCGCTGCAGTTCGCGCTCGAGAGTGTTCAGCACCGGCCCGCCAACGCCCAGGCCCGCCAGCTTGATGCGCAGCGCCTCGACGCCGGCGGCGTAGCCGAGGCGACCGCCGATGCGACCGAGGGCGCCGAGGATCTGCATGTCGGGGCGGATGCGGGTGTCGCCGACGCGCAGCTCGGGCACCGGCACGTTGCGCGCCGTGGCCGGCGGCGCGGGCTGCCGGCCGGCCGCGGCCTGGTCGAGCTGGTCGACCGCGCGCGCGGCGGTGGCCACCATGCGCGGGCCGAGCGGGCCCCACTGCCGCGCCTCGCGATCGGCCAGCGCCAGCACGAACGCGACGTCGCGCAGGTCGACCACGCACAGCGGCCGGCCGTCCAGCACCAGGCACAGCGCGCGGTGGCCGCGCGCCACCCGCTCGGCGCCGCGGTCGAAGCGCGCCGCCGGCTCCAGCGCCAGGTCGGCCAGCCACTCGATCAGTTCGCGCGGGGTCATCGCCACCGGCCCGTTGCCGTTGCGGGCGCGGTGGTCATGGAAGCGGCGCGCGGCCAGGGCGTTGCGGCTGATCTGCGGGTCGAGCACGACCGGGCGGCCGTCCTCGACCGGGTAGGTGTGCAGCCCGCCCGGCGTGTTGGTGGTGGCGAGGGCGCGCACCGGGGCCGGGTCGATCAGCTCGGCGGCGGCGAGGTAGGTCGCGGCGCGCTCGACGCAGTTGGGATCGGCGGCCGGCAGCCGCAGGCGCTGGGGCGGATCGCAGGCGTCGACCTTGGGGCCGTCGTGCGGCGTGCCGTCGTCGTCGCGCTGGGGCAGCGAGCGCAGCCACTGCGCCAGCGCGTCGGTGGTCGGGTGCGCCTCGGCGATGGCGACGATCGCCGGGTCACGATCGCGCACGCGGCCGGCGATCTCCTCGGTGATGGCGTCGAGGCACGCGTGGTCATTCTCGGGGGTAGCGATCACGACACGGGCTCCTTCTTGGTGCGGAGGGGCGGCATCATCGAGCGCACCAGCTCGGCGGCGTCGTCGACCGACAGCGCGCACACCGTGGCCATCCACTCGGCGCGCGCGGTCGGGTCCATGCGGGGGATGGCGGCCATCACGACGCGCTGCTCGGCGTCGGTCAGCTTCGCGCGGACGGCGAACAGGTGCTGGATCTGCTCCGGCGTCGGCGCGGCCGGCGGGCGGCGGCGTTGCGGAGGTCGGAGGCGGGGGCGCGGAGGCGGCGCCGCGGGGCGCGGGCGGCGTCGGCGCCGCGGCGGCCGGCGCGGGGGGCGTCCGGCGGCGGCCTGCTCGGGGGCCGGGGCGGCGGCGGGCGGCGGCGCGGCCGAGCTCGCGGCGGGCGCGGCGGCGGCGGCCTGGGCGCGGCGCTCGCGCGCCATGCGGTCGGCCATGTACGCGCCGAGCATCGGCGTGGCCTGCTCGAGCAAGCGCGCGAGCGCGATCGCCAGCGGGTTGACCGGGTCCTGGTCGTCGTCGTCCTCGTCGTCCTGGTCGTCGACCTCGGCGGCGGGCAGCGGCGGCAGCGGCTCGCGGCGCGGCAGGTTGGCGCCGTCGGCTGCCCGCAGGATCTCCGAGGTCGCGGACATGATGCCGGCCAGCCGCTCGGTGACGTGCTTGGTCATCTCGACGTTGGCCCGCATCATCTCGACGTTGGCGCGCATCAGCTCGCGCACCATGCCGCTCGGCTCGTCGCCCTGCCCGCCGCTGTTGCGGCGCGCCGGATCGATCGTCACGTACATGGGCACGGCGTCCTTGCACACCGCGCGGGCGCCATCGACCGGATCGAGGCGGTAGCGGCCGGCGACACCGTCGACCAGCGTCCGGAACTCGTTGTAGGTGGTGTCGACGGCGACGTACAGCGGCGCGCCGTCGGCGCCGTGGACGATCTCGCACGCCCCGCGCTCGCCTGGCTTGCGGAACCGCCGGACGCGGAACTCCTCGGCGGCGGCCGGCAGCTTGGCCGGCTCGCCGTCGGCGTCGTAGTGCAGCTCAGACATGGCGGGGCCTCCGGGCGTGAGAAGCGCCGGCCGCGATACCTTCCCGGCCCGTACTCCTTACAGCCATCGACTTGGGCTCGCGGATCAGATCGATCGCGCGGGCGATGTCGATTTCGGGGCGGGCGGGACGGGCGGCGATCGCGACCTTCACCCTCTCTACAGCCATCGACTCGGGCTCGCGGATCAGGTCGATCGTGTGGGCGATGTCGATTTCGGTGAGGCCGGCGCGCTTTCTCTTGCGTTTGATGTCGTTTGGTATTATCTGGTGTCTATGAGAATCAGCGACCGCGGAATGACAGTGGAACTCGACGACGACGACCCGCGGGCGAACCGCATCCGGGCCCTGCTGTTCGAGCAACCTGGCGCAGGCGAGCCGATCGCAACCCTTTGGGGCGAGTGCAGCAACGACCATCGCGAAGTACTGGTCGCGATTGCAGGCGCGGGCGAGATCACCCAGGCCGATCTCGAGACCAGGCTGGGCCTGAACGGTGTCGAGCTACGCGGCCGGCATGGCGGTCTCGCCAAGATCGCGAAGCGGCTCGGCGTCGAGTACCCGATCCACTCGGCTGGCACCCATCGCGACGCGCGCCGTTTCTCACTCGCCCCCGACGTAGCCCAACAAGTCCTCAGACTCGATAGTAAGTCCACCAAACCAAAGAGGAAGCCATGAGCCACAGCATCACCGACGACATTCTCCGCGCTGTTGTTGCAGAACTCGGGGAGGAGTTCGACAGCCACGACGTGATCTTCTCGATCATGCGACGGCACCCGCGTGAGTATGCAACCGATCTCTACGGCCTCGTCGAGAGCGATGATCCGATCCTCAGCTTGCACGCCTCGCTCGGGCGGCGGTTGCTGGGGCTCGACGAGCTGACCCCAACCAAGCGGATCAAGTCGATGAACGTGCGCGGCGAGGAGACCGAGAACCAGCAGTGGCGCCGCAAGAAGTAGAAGCGCGCTGGCCGCATCGACGCCCCACTCTGCTCGCCGCGGGCGGCCATTTCGCCGGCGATTTCTCGCCGCCGTTTGTTCTGGCCTGGCGGTTCAATGACTTGGGCGCGCGCGATTTGATGCGCGCGGCGCGCTGTCACCCCGCCCCGCTACAACCGGATCTCGGTGGCGGTGGTGCCCCCGAGCAACCCGCCGCCACGGCGGCCGATAGCGGGGGCACGATGCCCAAGAAAGAGCCGATTCCTCCCAGCCCGGACCTGGTCGCGCAGCTCCAGCGTGAGCTGACCCCCGAGGTGCTCCGGCACGTTCACATGTTCGCCGACCGCATCTCGGCGCGGCTGCTGGCGCTTGAAGGACGCGACGATCCCGGCTACGTGCCGACGATGGTGCAGGACGCGATCGGCGACACCTACGCCGGGATCCGCACGTGGGACCCGGCGCGGCGCAGCCTGCGCCATCACCTGGCCCGCGTGATCCAGTCGCGGGTGTCGCACGATGTGCAGCGCGCGCGGCGCCGGCGCCACGTCTCGTTCCACGAGGTGACCGATTCGAACGACGAGAACGCCGCCGCGGTCGAGATGTCGCTCCGCTGCGACGATGAGCGCGCGCGCCCCGATGGCCGGCTCGCGGTCCTTGAAGGTCGCGCTCGCGTCTACCAGGGCCTTCGCGACATGGCCGGCGATGACGCCGAGGTCATCGCGCTCCTGGACGCGTACCAGGACGGCCACGTCCGCCGGGACGAGGTGATGGGCCGGCTCGGCTGGTCGTTGCCCCATCACGTCAACGTGCGCCGCCGGCTCGACACGCTGAGCCGCCGGCTGCCTGCGGACCTGAAGGCCACGGCGCTCGAGATCCTCGTGCGCGATGGCGGCCCGCCAGCACCCGCGCGCACCCGACCGACGCTCGACACCTCCGCCAGCACCGCCGGCGACGAGTCCAGCGAGGCCGCGGCGAACGGCTGGGGCGACGGGAGCCTCAGCGGCGATGGTGGCGGCGACAGCGGCGACGGGCACGCAGCGGCGGCCTGACGCGTCGCGGATCGGGGAAGCCCACGGGGACGGCTCATCACCGTATAGGGTGATCGGTGTATGCGCTGCCGATCCGCAGGAAGGCGGAATTGCACATGGTTGGTGCGCGGCGATCTGTCAACATCACCCCACCGGGGTGGCGTGGATCTTGTCGGCGGAATCCCCTGTCAATCCCGAGGGGTAAACGTCGTACCAGAACCGTAGTATGGCGCACCCAGGCGGCGGGCTTGGGCGTTCCACGATGAGCCACGACCAAGCCAAAGACAGCGGGCAGACCGCTGCACACGCCACCGCGCCGGCCCACGCGACGAGCGGCCAGGCCCCGGCCAGCACGATCACCCCGGCGTTCGAGGCGGCGCTCGAGTCCGGCAGCGTGCCGAGCATGGCCTCGGCGTTGATGGAGGCTGGGGCAGGGGCGCGCGATGCGTTGGTGGAGCAGATCCACCAGCGGCACGGCAACGCGGTCGCCCACGACGTCGTGCGAGCCGCTCAAGGGCCTCTCTCCGTGGCGACACTGGGCGCCCAGGGGGCGCCCATCGCGCCACCTGCGGCCGGGCTGGGGCCGGCGAGCGCGGACGCCGACGGGCTCCAGCTCACCGGCGGCGATGACGTCGCTGACGCGGTCCACGCCGGTGGCAGCGGCACCGCAACCCCACACCGCCGTGCGGGCAAGCGGAACCCCAACGACCTTCCCCTGGCGGCTGAGGCGAAGGAGCCGGTGCTCGCCGATCCGATCGTGCTGTCCGCAGCCGACGAAGCGAAGCGCCTGCCGGCGCGGATCCTCGCGCTCCGCAAGCTGTCGAACGATCTCGTCATCGCGCGCGATCACCTCGATGGCGACAGCGTCGGCGCCATCGGCCTGAAGCTGGCGGCAGCGTACGAGGTGGCGGCGGCCGGGCTGCAACGGCTCGATGAGGGCGTGGACAACGCCGACCTGCTCGGCGCCGTGGGTGTCGACTACTCGTGGGACCCGAACGGCGACAAGAGCGCGAAGCGCGAAGCGGAACTCACGCGGCTGAAGGAGACAAGGGATGACCTCACGCTGGACCTGGCGGCGTGGTCGACGCTGATCGCGAACGCGGTCAAGCCGCGGACGTTTCGCCATCACGACGTCCCTGGCGCCGAGTGGGTGATCCGGCCGGAAGACATGCCGCAGTTCATCCGCGAGCAGACGGTCAGGTCGATCCTGCTGCTGGATACGCTCGACGAGATCAAGGCGATGCTGGAGGGCGCGAAAGGGCAGGCGCCCGACGTCGGCGCGGCACTGCGCAAGGAGGCCGCCGCGCGCCTGCAGCTTTGGCTCGGCGATCACGACGGATTTCTCTTCCTCGGGCATGCGCTTGGAAAGCTCGGCCACGGCGACGTGCTCGACGAGCGCGGCATGGATGGCAGGGCGCTCCGCAAGACGGTCGAGGCGGTCACGCGTGGCGTGCCGCAGACCGTCGGCGATGTTCTCGACACGGTGCGCGAGGCGCGCGACCGCGACCTGGCTGGCGACCACCAGGGCGCGCTGGTCTTGCTCGACCTGGCCCGTGAACGGGTCGATGAGCTCGCCAGCTACGGGCGGATCAAGCAAGCGCTGCCCAAGGGCGTCCACGGCCTGACGCTGGAGTCTGCGCAGACCATCGCCCAGGAGGGCCGCGACGGGGTCCGCGAGCTGACGCGGGCGCTCCAGCGCGGCCACACGGTCGGCGAAGGGACCTGGAACCACCTGGCCACCCAGCTCCGGGTCGCGAGCCCGGTCCTGACCGTGACCTCGGGCGAGAGCGCGTACGACGAGTCGTTCCTCACCGCGATCGCCCCCGCCTCCCGGACGACGCTGATCACCACCGGCATCGCGGCCGGCACGGTCGTCGCCGGCGGTGCGGGCGCGACCTGGATCAGCGCGAACGCGGCCGCAATCGCCGAGGTCACGCTTGGCGCGTACACCGCCGCGGTCGCGATGATCGTACGCAACCCGTACGCAGCGACGGCGATCGCCGAGTTCGCGGCGTCGATCGGGTTCAACGTCATCGAGTCCGGCGGCATCGAGAACTTCCTGGAGCAGCTCAAGACGCCGGAGGGCGTCCTGCAGCTCACGATGGACATCCTGGTCCTCAAGCAGTCGCTGGGTGGCGGGCGGATCGACGGCGACGCCGACGCGCCCGATGCCCCACGGCGCGCCCCGGCGGACCTTGCGGACGAGGGTGCGTTCGGCGCCCAGGTGCGCGATGTCCTGGATCGGGTCCGTGCGCTCAAGGGCGCCACGATCGAGTGGGCCAAGCAGCCGCGGCGCCCCGGGATGCAGCCCGATGCGTCGACCCCGGACGGCGCGACCGTGCGGGTGCCGGGTGGCAACGGCGACGACCTGCCGGACTTCTCGACGATCTACGCCGAGCGCCTGACCGAGCAGCGGAACATCCGCGCCGCCCGCGGCGGCCGGCGAATCTGGCCGACCGCCGAGGCGTGGGATAGCGAGTACCAGGCGCCGCCAGCGGGCAAGACCGAGGTCGAGATCCGCAAGCGGCTGCTCGCCGCGGCGAAGGAGAAGTACCCAACTACCGATGACATGCCCCACGAGGTCCAGGCCGAGCTGCATTGGAAGCAGCGCGAGTACTTCGATCGAGTGGAAGCGCGCGCGCGCACGCGACGAGAAGAACTCGAGACCGAGGCGGCCAATATCCCAGCGGAGGAACGCGCTTGGCACGACGAGCAGATCGCCGACGCTCGTCGCGTCGAGCAGGCCGCCAAGGTCAAGCCGGCTCAGGGGCGCTTGCCAATCAACCACGAGTTTGCCGGGAAGGGGCTCTCGCTCGGCATGATCGACGAGCAACTCGCCAACGCAAAGCTCAGCGGCGACACACGGATCAAGCTACAGCGCCTACGCAAGTTCATGGTCGAGCGTGGGGTCAGCGAGGTTCAGTACACCGAGGCCGGGTACCCGGACTTCGCTCCGTTCGTCTACGAAAAGAACGGCGTCAAGGCCGAGGTCGACATCTACCTCAACAAGACCCGCGGCCGGGACGAAACGCTGGCGAAGGAGAGGTATCGCGAGGCCATCAAGGATCCCGAGTGGGACGAACCAGATGGATACACGTGGCACCACTCCGAAAGCGTTGGCCGGATGTACCTCGTCCCGACCGCCATCCACGAGGCCTTCCGACACACCGGCGGGATCCCGTGGTACCGAATCCTCACGGGCGACTACAGCGCGTACCGCGACGAGGATTGACGAATGCCCATCGAGCGATTCACGAACCCCGGTCGACCGGTTACAGCGGAGGACGTGACGCGGGTCGAAGCACGCTTCGGTTGCACCCTGCCGGCCGCCTACGTTCGCCTCCTCGAGAACACAAACGGTGGCCGCCCGAAGCCGAACGGCTTCGACGGGCTTCGTCCCGAAGACGAAGGGACCGTGCACTTCTTCTACTCGATCGACGGCAACGAATACACCGACCTGATCGAAAACGCGGCCTTCCTGCGCGAATACCACGACGTCCCGTCGACCATGCTCCCCATCGCCCGGACGCCGAGCGGTGACGTCGTATGCATCGGCATTGCGGCCAACAACCACGGCAAGGTCTACTTCTGGTCGCACGACGCCCCGGTGCGCGAGAAGGCGACCTGGCTGCTGGCGCACGACCTCGACTCATTCCTCGCGACCTTCCACGCGATCGTCCTGTAGGCCCATCCGCGCATGAGGCCACCTATGGACGAGACCCCACCCGACTTCATCGAGCCCGGCCTGCCGGAGTTCTCGTGGGACCAGTACGCATGGGTCGCCCAGGACACCCTGCCGTCGTGGGCGGGCTTCCAAGCGCGCGGCGGAGCGTACGGCGCCCGGGATAGTCGGGCGCCATCGCGTGGGTGGTCGAGCGAAGTGACGGCCGACGGCGGCCGTGACCTGGACGAGCCGTGAGACAACGACGACGAAGGCGACCATGACCATGCTGCTTCGTGCCTCCGCTGCCACCGCTATCCTTCTCGCGACCCTCGCCGCGGGGTGCCAGTTCGACCGCCCCGAAGATGTCGGCGACGCGGGCGCCGACGCGACCGACGCCCCGGTGGTCGCGATCGATGCGCCCGTGGACGCCCCCGGCCTGGCCGCCTATGACATCGCCTACCCGGCCGAGTGGCGGATGTCAGTGCAGGGGCCAGCCACGAGCTTCATCGTCATCGTGAACACCGGGCCATCACCGCTGAGCTTGTCGACCTTCCAGGTGACCGGCCTGAGCGATGACCACCCGACCGCGGTCGTCCGCGTCACGTCCCCGGGCTCGTTCGGTGACACGCTCCAGCCGGACACCGCGGCCGGCGCGCTGAGCGGCCTGGCGGAGACGCTGCTGATCGGGTCGGGGCTGGTGCCCGAGGCGTGGTCGGTGCGCACCACCGATTTCCTGTCGCTCGAGCTGCTCAACGCACCCGCGGGCACCTACGACATCGCGGTGAACCTGACGGTCGAGCTCGATGGCCGCCCGGCGTCCCTGCCGATGACGATCCACGTGGTGCCCGGGCCGACCATCTACCTGGACCCGCTGGTCGGCCGACGCCTCACGGTCTACCGCTGACCGCTCGCCAACCAGCACGGTTGCGCATACCATCCGCGCATGTTCCGCCCCCTCGCCGTCGCCGCGCTCGCGACGATCGCCGCCTGCGGTGAGCCCACCCCCGCGTACGACGTGGTCTACGCGAAGGAGTGGAAGTTCTCGGTCGCCGGCCCCGTGGATGGCTTCGCCCTGGTCGTGAACACCGGCAAGGCTCCGCTGTCCCTGGCCTCCCTCACGGTGAAGTCGGTGACCGACGACCACGCGACCGCCACGGTGCGCATCACCGCCAGCCCCGCGACCAGCTCGCTGGCGCCGGGCACGGCTGGCGGCAAGCTCTCGGGCCTCGCCGACACGCTGTTCGCCCCGATGGCACCCGAGCCGCGTGGCGACGCCAGCACGAGCTACCTGGCGATCGAGGTCGCTGACGCCCCGCCCGGCACGTACGACATCAACGCCAAGGCGACGATCCGGCTAGACGGGGTCGACGCCACGCTGACGATGCTGATCCACGTGGTGCCCGGCCCGACGGTCTACGCCGACCCGATCGCCGCGGCGCGGGTTTCGCTCAACCGCTGACGCCCAGCAAGCTCGCGTCAGTGCTGGCGACTTGACCTGGGACCGGCTGGGATGCGACGCCAGTGCGATGCGAACCGCGCTGTTCCTGCCCCTCGCCCTGACGCTGGCCTCCTGCGGCGGCGACGATGCCGCCGGCCCGATCGATGCGCCCAGCGATGACAGCGCCACGGTGGACAGCCCGGAGGCGATCGACGCGCCGCTGGTGGTCGACGGCCCGCTGATCGACGCCCCGCCGGCGCCGTTCACGCTGACCAGCACGGCGATCACCGAGGGTGGCGTGATCCCGGTGGTTCACTCGTGCCGCGGGGCGAACACGTCGCCGCCCCTGGCCTGGACCGGCGGACTGACGGCGCCCGGCTACGCGCTGGTCTTCACGGACATCACGACGCCGGCCAACCCGTTCCTGCACTCGATCATCTGGGACATCCCGGGGAACGCGACCGCGCTGCCAGAGGGCATCCAGAAGGTCTACATGCCGCCGGTCCCGGCAGGAGCGAAGCAGCCGCTCGGCTACGACGGCCAGACCCGCGGGTACCTCGGCCCGTGCCCCGGTTCGATGCACCGGTACGAGTACGCGCTGGTCGCCGTGGACGCGAACCCGCTGCCGGGGCTGAGCATGGCGTCGACGCGGACCGTCGTGCGGGACGCGATCACGGCGCACGCGGTGGCCGGTGGTCGGGCGACGCTGACGGGGACGTTCACACCGTAGCCGGCGGCATCACCCCGCCGGTATGACCGCGCGACAGCCTCGACAGATGTCCGCTCGTCGCGCTACGTTCGAGCGGCGTGCACTTCGAGCGACGGACGGACCTGCCCAGACTTCCCGGGCGCCGGTTGTTGATCTGACTGTGCTCAAGTACCCGTTGAAAGGGCGGTATGGCCTGATCGACGATGAGTGCCCGGCGGTGCCAAGCACAGCAGGTTCGACATGAGTGACAGTATAGCCAGTTGGTGGAACTCCTTATGAAGCCGTTCGATACAGCCCCGGACAGGTATTGGCATTGCTACTTCGGCAAGGAAGGCGCAAAGCTTCACACCTACGCTCGCCAATGCGATATGACAAAAGAGATGCTGCTTCAGGACGTCGTGGGCCCCTGGCGAGCCGGCCGCGCGTTCGCGTTGAATGGCAAGACGATCCGAGATCGTGACGCGTTCACCGAAGTGAGAATCGTCCGAACTGACGACGCGAGCAAGTATCATGAAGAGCGGAAGGCTCAGGAACTCGGCAGACTTGGTGTGCTGAGCCTAGCGGGTGTGGGCTTCGCGGTCTTCAACAGCAATAACGCCGAGGACTACACCAACGAGTTGCTCTTTGGGGTGTGGTCTGCCGCGTCCGGTGAGAGTGTCGCATTTGCGCGCGCCGAGCTGCGAAAGCTGAACGACGACCTAGTGGCCGTGAACGCTCGCGTTCTTGGGGGCGTGCAGTTGTCAAAGGGAGAGTGGCACAATCTGGTGGACGACGTACTGGTTTCAATTGATGAGCGGCTTCAATTGGCGGTGCGTGCGCCGCACGCCGAATCCATCGCCGAATACCGCGAGCAGTTCGCTTCTGACGTGCGACGCTTCCAGAGCTTCGTGAAGCGCACGTTGCTGCCGGCGGTCGAACGAGGTGTCCCTGATCGCGACACCGTCCTCCTATTTGGGCAAGCGGTAACCGGCGTTCTGAATCGGATGCCGCAGCTCATCGCCGATGACACCTTCGGGCGCCCTAGGCGCTCGAGCGGTGGTCGCCAGGATGACGCTCGACGCGTTGGCAGCGTGGTCCCGGAAAGTCCGCCCGCGCCGTCAGCGCCATCGGAGCCCGTTCTGGTGTACACTGCCGCAGTGAAGCTCAATGTGCGCAAGCAGGTGGCGCTTGATACGCTACGCAAGGTGGTCGAAACGGCGCTGACGATCGATCCGTCGAGCGCGTTGGATCCGCAGTTTGATCGCTGGGAGCGCGGCGCGCGAACTACCCTCCGGAATGTCTTCGGCGAGAAGTCGCCGCAGTTCGAGGAGTTTACTCACATCTCGTTCTCGTCGGCATTTCTCGTTGCGTCGCCGGATGACGCACGGGTCGCCGTCAGGCAAGGTCTTGCGTTAGCCGTTTCGCACTTAGAAACTGTGATTTCCGAGGTGGAGACCTTCGTGCCGGACGACTCGCCATCGCTCCAATCAGCGCCCGCGCCAGCAGGAGGAAGAATGTCAAGTCCCGACCCGAAGAAGGTGTTTGTGATTCACGGCCGGAATCTGGCGGCCGTTCGCGAAATGAATCGGTTCCTGCGCGCGTTGGGACTGGATCCGATCAACTTCGGAGAGCTTCGGGCGACTCTTGGAGGTACCCCGACAGTAGCGGATGTCGTCTTTGCCGGAATGGAACAGGCGCAGGGCGTCATTTCGCTCTTCACCGGTGACGAGTATGCGTTTCTGCGCCCGGAGCACCGGGACGTCCACGACGACGCCGGTCAGGTTTCGCGCTGGCAGAGTCGACCGAATGTGATCTTTGAGGCCGGGATGGCATTTGGGCGCGATCGTAACCGCGTTGTCTTTGTTCTCCTTGGGAAGGTGGAGCTGTTTACTGATGTCGCGGGCGTTCACGTCTTTCGTCCGACGAACTCTCCGCACGGCCCTCGTGACTTGCTACGTCGTGCCCTGAAGCAAAGCTTGAAGTGCGAGATCAATGAATCGTCTGCGTGGATGACGGAGGGTGACTTCGAAGGATGCATCGTTAGAGGGACGGACCCAGTCGATCCCTTTCTGCCAACGGGGTCGTAGGGGCATCGCCGTAGTCTCAAGCCGAAGCTCGTGGCGATGTGTAGAGAGCTTCTGGTTGCCGCGATCGCAGCTGGAGTACTGGAGTGTCGACGAGCCACGCCAGCCAGGTGCATGTGACCTGGCTCACTCACGTCCCGCAGCCAGGGATTTCGCTCGAGACACCCAACACCGATCGCCGTCACGCTGGTCGCGACCAGCGCCACCACGACCCGGTCGGCCGGACATGACTGCCCCTCGCAGCGAACAGATGCTCCTTCAGCCGGTCCCAGCCGGCGCGCCGTCCTAGCTCTCCGCCGCGCCGCGAGATACCGTCCAGAGGCGCCGCAGGCGCCGCACGCTTCCCGTGGACTGCGTTCGAGCGCGCGTGGCTTCACGCCGTCGGGTTCTCGTATGTACAGGCATCCAGTCGCGGGTCTCGGGAAGCCTCCGTCGTCCCTGTGGCAATGAGTGGCGCCACGAGATCGAGGTTGAAGCGGCTCGTAAGCTCGTTGCGCTCGTCCGAGGCGATCAAGAACAACCAACGCTCCGCGTCAGCGCGCAGTGTTTCATCAACAAGGCCAGCGGCCTCGAACGCACGGCCGAGGCGGGTGCATTCGACCCCGAGCCAGCGTCCGCTGGCCGAATCACCGTCGTGCGACGCGGCGACCATTCCAACGAGTTCGCGCCACCGCCGCAGCGACTGTTCGCTCCGGCCGCGGATGAAGTCCTCGCGCTGGCTCGCCGCCACCGCCATGATCGCTTCGGAGTCGCCAGCGATCCCCAACGCTTCAGCCTCCTTGCCCATGCGCACGAAATCCGCGACGGATGCTGTAGGCTTCAAACGTTCGCTCCTGCTCTGAACGGCCCAGCCAAGGACCACGTGACGGTATTTCTTAGCCCCGAAACAATCGGAAGCCAAGGGCATCTTGCCGCCCAGGCCGAGGCCGCCGTGCGTGCGACCTGCGAACTAGGCGAGCGGATCGCGGGACCGCTCGGCCGGGGTGAAGATGTCCATCGGACGGTGGCCGACGCTACCGAGTCGTTCGGCGTACCCCGGAGCGCCGAGATGGTCGAGCTTGCCCTGACCAATGTCGGAACAGCAGCCATGGAGGCGCGCGCGTACAAGCTGGCATTTCTCCTGCTCACCACGGCTCCGGGGTCACCAGTCGCGCAACTGCTGGCCGCTATCGCGGAACGCGCGTTTCGGCGCGCCGGTGCCGCCCTCGGGGCCTACTTCGGCGTGGAGGACCTGCACTCGCTCCTGCGATGGAAGCTGTGGATGCTGCCTGCCGACTACTTCACGCCGGCACGACTCGTGAGGCATCCGGGACTCGCCGCGTACGTGTCGGTGATCGCGCGCCGGGTCGTGATCGACGAGTGCCGCGCGATGGACAACCGCGCGCGCGCTGGTATCGAGCCCGACTCGATCGAGTCATCCGTCGATCCACACGAGGCGCTGGCGGCGGTTCTCGACGACCTCGATCTGCTCCAGCGGTACGCGAGCGAGTTGCCGGCGTGGCAGGCTCCCATCGTCGACGTGCTGGCGGGCCACCTCGACCGCGCAGACGCGCTGCGGTCGATCAATCGCGAGCGAGAGGCTGCCGGGCTCGCAGCGTGGTCGCCGGACGCGCTCCACACCGCTGTTCACCGAGCGCGCGGACGGCTTCGAGACTGGCTCACGAGGATGCCCTCGCGGATGGCACCAGAGCCGCCACTGGGCGTCGTCGTAGAAGCACCGCTCCTTCACGACTGGCGGCGGTTCTGGTGTGCGCGCGACGGCTCATACTCGCTGGCTGACGGCGGCTTCCTCGTGGATCCGGAGACCGACTACGGTCAGCACTTCCATAGTGTCGATCCACTCGATCGGCTCGTCGACGTGCCGTGCATGGTGCTGCTTGGCGAGCCGGGCATCGGCAAGTCCACGGTTGTCAAGCGGGAAGCCCGTCGACTCATCGAGAGTGGACGCCGCGTAGTGCTGGTCGATCTCGCTCTCCCGACTCAACGACAGGCGCTTCGGCGCTCGGTCGAACGCGCGGGTGCGACGAACGCCTCGCCAACCTACATCTTCATTGACGCGCTCGACGAAGGACTCGCGCACAGTCCGGAGATTGCACAAGATCTCGCCGACGCGCTCGATGGGGTCGACATCTCCGGGGTCCGGATCCGGATCACGTGCCGTACGCTGGAGTGGCCGCCGGCTCTTGAAACTCGGCTCCAGCAGCGCTTCGGGGCTGACCGACTGCGGACCGTCGAGTTGCTTCCGCTCCGGCGCATCGATGTCATCGCTGCCGCGAATGACCACGGTGTCGACGGGATGGACTTCGTTCGGGAAGTACGCGAACGGAGTGTGGCGTCGCTGGCGATCCGACCGCTCTCGTTGCGGCTCCTCATCGAGATATTCGCGGCCGAAGGGACACTTCCCCGCTCCAAGGCCCGGCTGTTCGACGAAGGAACCCTGATCCTATGTTCGGAAGAAGGTGCGTCTCAGCGGGGGCGCAGGCGCGGGATACCAGACCAGCATCGACGGCGCGCGATTGCCGCGCGCCTGGCAGCCGCGAGCACGTTCACCTGTCGGCCGACGCTGGCTCGTGGTGAGAGCGATGCCGCGGACGCACTGCCCACCGAACTCGTCGCCGGCATCGTCGACAACCTTCGCTACGCGAGCTACTCGGTCGACCCCAATGCCGTCGACGACGTCTTGGCCGCGACCGCCTTGTTCACTGCACAGTCAGCGACGACGTATGGCTGGAGCCATCAAGGGTATCGCGAGTTCTTGGCGGCGTGGTACCTCGCTCAACACGGGCTCACAATCGAGGCTGCAGAGCGGCTCTACTTCTCCCCCGGACTGGAACGCGTTGCAGGTCCGTTGCGCGAGGTCGCCGCTTGGCATGCCGCGTATTTCCCGGCGCTGTTCGAACGATTGGTCGAGTGTGATCCGTCGGTCTTGCTCCACAGCGACGGTGCATCGGTGTCCTCGGACGCACGCGCTCAACTTGTCAGCGCGCTGCTCGCACGCATGGCGCGGTACGAGGCGCTCGACAGCAACTACCAGCGGAAGGACTACCAGAAACTGGCCCATCCCGACCTTGCCCAACAGTTGACGCCACACATCACAGACCGGAGGTCGAACATCGTCGTTCGTCGAGCGGCGATGCACATCGCGCGCGCCTGCGGTGTCACCGAAGTGGTCGACAATCTGATCGCCGTGATGTTCGACCGAAGCGATGAGGTACAAGCCCGTGAGGTCGCGACCGATGCGCTCGCCTCGATCGGAGGTGATCGGGTCCGCGACGCGTTCATCGGGCTACTCACCGCCGGCTTCGCTCCCGATCCCAATGACAGCATGCGCGGTACCGTGCTTTCGTTTCTATGGCCGAAGCACATCGATACCTGCACCCTATTCGAGCACCTGACGAGCCCGCAGCGTGGTGACTACTTGGGGCCCTATCAGGTCTTCCTTTCTGAACTCCCAGCGGCGCTTCCGCCTGCTGATCTTGCGCTCGCACTCGCATGGGTTGAGTCGGTCTCCGAAGGCGCTGAGTACGGCTTGCAGGGGGAACAGTGCGACATCATCGACGTGGCGCTTCGCTTCGCAGAGCGCGATGATGTCCGTGCGGCGCTGATCCGGATCATCCGCCCGGCATTGAAGCATCACAGTGGTGCCTGGTACGGCGACTGGCGCCGAAACCGCGACGACCGCGTGCTCGCACCCGTTGGCCGCCGCTTGATCGCCCGCGACCTGATCCGACTGGCCCAGGATGACGAAGACCTCGGCAACAGGTTGATATTTTTCGATCCGCCGCTCCTTGAGTTGCACGACGTGCCATGGATCGCGAAGTTCGCGTCCGGATCGGACGAGACGACGCAGGCAGCGTGTGGGCGCTGCGTGGTGGCGATCTACTCGCGCTACGGCTACCCGACAGACCCTGTGGCTGCTGATGCCGTCGTGTCGGTCGAGTTGCCTGCGTTTCGCGACTTGTTGCGGCCGTTCCTCGATCCGATCGAACTGGGATCGGCGAGGGCCGCGGATCTCGCCAAGCGTTGGACCCAGGTTCATCGAGCTCCGCCCGACGAGCCCGAGGAGGCTCCCGCTCCGCGGCCTTGGGCCCTTGCCAGACCTGGGGTGGAGCGGGTTGAGGCCGGCGAGCTGGATGGCTGGGTCGAGTTTGTGCACCACTGGAGCGGCCATGCCATCACTCCGATCGCCGCAAGCGCGGACTGGGCCACGCTCGCCGCGTCCGATCGTGAACGCATTCTGATTGCGGCGTTGCGCTACGTACAAGGCGCTGACGCGCCCGATCTGACGTGGCTCGATGTCGGGAACTCGACGCCGTGGAGCGCAGTTGCGGCGCGCGCGGCTCTGCAGTTGCTCGCGTCGTTCCGCTCGGCGCTCTTGGACGCGATAACGGAGCCCGCATGGCGCCGGTGGTGTCCGGTCCTCGTCGCGACGTCGTTTCCGTCGCTGGCGACGCACGAGCGTGCGGAACTCGTTCGTCGGTGTATCCTTTTGGAAGAACTGCCGGCGGCAATCGCCCGGGTTGGTCGTCGCGACATCGCGCGCAACGCCCACGTGTCGGTGCTCTCGGAGCTGCCGGACCCTCTTCCGCCGCCTTTGCATACGACGCTGCTTGCCATGGCGCCCGAACTGCCGGACGTCTCGTTCGAACAAGCGCTAGACCTCCTGGTTCGCGCGGACAACGAGCAAGCTCGCGAACTCGCGCGCGCCACGCTCCGCGAGGGCGCACCCGAACGAGCGGCGCGAGCGGCCAAGGTGGTCTTGGCAACCGCGCCGGATCAGTGGCATGTGGTGGTAGAGCGTATTCGCCGCGAGCGGGCGTTCGTCGACGCGTTCGCGCCCCTGGTGGCGTACCGCGAGGACATGCGCCAGGACGTGTTCGTGACGCTCAGCGACCAAGGAGCGGCCGAGATCTGCTTGACGCTGCTGCGCGCGTACGCGCCCGATGACAAAGCGCGGGGCGCATCGCACATGCGGATGCTCACGCACCTTGACTACATCGAGCGGCTTCGTCGGCGCTTGATGGACAAGCTGGTGCGGGCGGGCACCGCCAACGCGATCCACGCGCTGGAGTGGTTGCGGGACCAGGAGCCGCACCGCGACGAGCTTCGCTACTCGCTGGCTTTGGCTCGCCAGGCTCAGTCGGACGTGTCCTGGGTCCCGCTGACGCTCGATGAGCTGTGGCAAGTGTTGAGCACCGACGAGTCAGCTCGGGCGGAGCCGGTCATCGGCCAGAGCGAGTCGCTGCCGG
The DNA here is from genome assembly GCA_016707895.1 of Myxococcales bacterium. Lineage (GTDB taxonomy): Bacteria > Myxococcota_A > Polyangia > Haliangiales > Haliangiaceae > UBA2376. The sequence continues at coordinate 73,273 of JADJGV010000034.1, forward strand.
CCATCGCACGCGAGTTGTCGCGAACGCGTTCGGTCCCTGTTCTAGAGCTGCTCGAACTCCTGGCGAACGTCCATGTGCTCATCGGGACCGCGACGGACACCGAGACGACCGCCGTGCATGCAGCCATGAATCCGTTGCCGGGACAGGACTCGCTCATTGTAGGAAGTCCCGGCGTCGCGACCTACACGATTGGGATGCTCGGAAGATACGCGATCGCGCACTTCCAGAGCGGTATGGGAAGCGAAGGCCCGGACGCGGCGCAGCTCGCCACGAACGACGCCATCGTCGAGGTGCAACCGACTCTCGTGATCCTCGTCGGAATCGCGTTCGGTCTCCGACCGGCCAAGCAACGACTCGGGGACGTCCTCGTTGCGGAACACGTCACGAGCTACGGCATGGTCAAACTCAAGCCGGATTCGATCGAGGAGCGCGGTTCAACGTTGCGAGCCGATACGATGCTGGTTGAGAGGGTCCGCGCACATGGTCGTACTTGGAAATTCCCGCTCGTTGGTGCGTTCGCCGCATTTCACGTGGGTCAGGTAGTATCCGGCCCCGTGCTCGTGAACAACCGCGAGTTCCGGGATGCCTTGGGAAGTAGGTTCCCGAGCGCGATCGGCGGCGAGATGGAGGGCATCGGGGCGTACGGTGCTGCATTTCGCAAGCGCGTGCCGGTCCTGCTTGTAAAGGGAATCTGTGACTGGGCCGACGGTACAAAGGACGACCACGCCCAGCCATTTGCCGCTGCTGCGGCCACGGACCTCCTGAGACACGTCCTTGACCAAGCCGATGCGCTCGCCGCGCTCGGTGTCCCGATGCTCGGTTGAGTACTTCCTCGGACGTCTCCGTGCACCACACTCACGCCGTCAGGAAATGGTTGACGGAGAAATCGGGCGGTGCCGACGGCGGGGCACGGCTACGCGTCCACCTGGCGGTCACCGACGCCTGGCGGAGTCGCGGGAAGTGCGCGCGCCGGCCCGATCTTGAAGGGCAGCGGCTGCTTCGTCATGGCTCGACAACCTGGACAACAGGAAGCGACCGGCTTCCTCCGCGAACCCCGGCGCCAGCCTCACCATGTCACGCCACGGCGCCTTCGCTGCCGTCGCCTCGATCGCCGCCGCCACCAGCGCCACAAGCTCGGCCTCCGCCGCCTCCGCGCCCGCTGTAGCAAGCCTTGCTACAGCCCGCGTCCGCCCGCGTCCGCTAGCGTCCGCCGCCTCCCTGAGATTCCCAGCAGCTAGCGGCTTCTCCCGCCCCTTCGGGGCCTCCCCCGCGTCTTCGATTCCCGCCGCCTCCACGTACAACATAGCGGAACCCCTGCGGGTTCCGCCGCCTGTAGCAAGCGATGTCGCACGCGGGACGGCTGGCTCCCGCGTCTGGTGCATCTACCGTCGCTTGCGCCAGTAGCCCGGTTCGCGGCCGCCGTACACGACGGCGGTGATCTGGATCTCTGCGTCGGTAACGACGTAGACCACGATGCAGGGGAAGCGATCGAGCACGAAGCGGCGCTCGGGCCCGCGTTCGTCGAAGGTCTGCCAGCCCTCGACGTACGCCTCGATGCGCTCGATCGCGTCGAGCACCTCGTCGTTGAGCATGTCGCCCCAGCCAGGACGCGCGCGATCGACGCGGCGGGCGGCGTCTTCGAGCTCGACAACGGCGGCCGGCGTGATCCGTGCGCGCTTCACGTGCCGCTACGTAGGCGCGCGCGGATCCCGGCGATGGCGTCACGCGCGTCGACCGTCTGAACCTCGCCCCGCTCGAGCTCCTCGCGTCGGCGGTCCAGCTCGGGACGCCACGTCGCGGCGAGGTCGTCGCGTGCTAGCGCCGGGGCGTCCGCGCTCATGCCATCTAGCGCGTTCGCCATTTCTGCACGCTCCTCGGGGCTGAGCTGCATCGCCTGCTCGAGCAGGGCCTTGACGGCGGCGGTCATCAAAGCAGCCTACCGCGTTCTGCGGTACGCCGCATTGTCCGGACAACGCGGCGGGCCAGCCTCAGCGCCGTCGCAGCGCTACGCGATCCACACCGTCGGGTCGCAGGTCGGCAACAAGGCGCCGTGGGATGCGCTGGGTCGACGCCGACTGCGCGGTGGTGACCGTCGATCGCGGCGCGTGCGATCTATGCGAGGACACGTGGGGTGTCGCACGCGACCGCGCCGCCGACGTCGGCACGCACTACCGGCTCACCACGCCGGTCGATGTCTGTGCCGATCGGGACCACACCTGCGCCGACGCGATCGCGGTGTGCCAGGCCGGCGCGTGCGCGCTGCGGGCGACGCCCTGATCGGGCGGCCCGGTCCGCGTCGTCATGCACCCGCTGCCCGACCGGTGACCGGCGTCCGTGACCGCGGCGGCAGCGCCGTGCTCGCTACTGCCCTTGGGCATACGTGATCGGGGCGCCGCACTTCGCGCCCGGGCCGCGCGCGGTTCGCTTCTGCCACGCGAAGATCGGCTTGGCTGGCAGCTTCCAGCGCAGGTCGCCGCGCGTGCTGATCGTCAGGACGGCGGCGCCGCTTCCCTCGGCGCTGGTCGAGACCAGGCGGGCGCCCAGGCCGTGCAGGGCCTCGCTCGACTCGGCGCGCGGCAGGCAGAGCGCGGTGCCACGGTTGGCCGCTGACGTCACGGCCCACGTCGGCGCGACCGCGCGAAAGAGCGCCGGCGCGAAGTGGGCGGAGCCGTGATGCGGGACCTTCAGCACGTCGGCGCGGAGCTTCGGACAGGTCGCCGGATCGCGGTTGACGCAGTACGCGTCTACCAGGGCCTTGCCGGCGGCCACCTCGACGTCGCCCGTCAACAGCAACCGACGCCCACCGTAGTCGACCATGAGCACCAGCGAGTCGTTGTTGATGTCGGTCCCGGCGCCCGTGTCCCGGAAGCGGCCGCCCTGTGGATCGCCAGTCGCGAGCACCTCGAGCGTCAGGCCGGGCGCCGGCGTGAGGATCGTGCCGACGGGCAGTGACTCGACGCGCAGCCCTTCGGAGCTGACCGCGTCCTCGAAGTAGCTCCAGGTCTTCTGCGCCGCGCGGTCGCGTGGCGGGCCCCGGCGCTCGCCGTTGGTCACGACCCGCGCGACGTCGAGGTTGGCGAGCACGTCGGCCGCGCCCCCGTAGTGGTCGAGGTGCGGGTGGGTGATGAACAGCGTCTCGAGCGGCCCCTGCACCGCGTCGAGGGCGTCGCCGAGGCCGAGCTTCCAGGCGTTCGACTTGCCGGCATCGACCAGCAGCTCGACGTCGCCCAGCTTCAGCAGGATCGCGTCACCGTTCTCGACGTCGACGAAGGTCACCATGAGGTCCGAGGCCGGATCCGGCGTGGGTTCCACGACCACGATCGTGTCGCGCGCCGCGACGTAGCCGACGCGGCCGTTCGGCAACCGCACCCGATACCAGCCACGGTAGGAACCGAGCATCTCGGCGACCTCGCCCTGCCGTAGGCGCCCGATCCGCGGGGCGTTGGCCGAGCGCAGGGCGCGAACGATGGCCGGCGTCTTCCGCCCATCCGCGACCGTCACCTCGTCAGCGGCTGCCCCTTGACCAGTGAGCGCACCTAGCGTGCTCACCAGCGCGACAGCCAGCGCCGACATTCGTCCCCTCGCGCCATCGCCCGGGGCGGATCCCATGCGACCAGCAGAACACAGGCCGGCAGGCCTTGTGGCCCACAGCGGGACGGCTTGAGAAATTTCGCGGCGAGCGAGCTGCCGGGCATCGTCCTGGCGCCACCCAAGAAATCGCCACCGGACAAGTCGCCGCCTCGTGCCCTCCGCAGGCCGCTGCTTCCTCAGGAGCCCTTGGTCGCTCGGACGCCCGCGAAAGCCTCGGGCTACGACGCCTTCACCTACTTCGGCGATGCGGGCGCGATCTTCCTGACGGGAACGACCGAGGAAGCTGGGTGGGTCGGCCAGGGCGGAGTCGTCCTGGCGACGCCCGACGACGCGCTGCGCATCGCGCTCGATGTCGCGCTGGGGCCTCGTGCAAGGATGGCCACGCCACCCGCCGGTTCGTGATCCGGCCACGAACGCGGGCGCTGCGGCGTCACGGCCACAGGCCGTGGAGGATGATCGACTCGACGAGGCTGCCGTCGGCGCGGCGGATCGGCGTGACCTCGCGGTCGTCGCGGGCGTCAGCGCCGCCGGCGCCGTGCCGGTAGGTCTTGGTGCGGGTGATCGAGCGCAGCCCCGGGAGGCGGGGCGAGCGCGCGAGCGCGTCGACGGCAGCGTCGCTGACGCCGGCGTCGTCTTGCGCGCCGACGCCGTCGCCGGCGCGGGGCACCTCGCCGAGCGCCAGGTGCGCGACGTGGTCGAGCCCCACCGCGGTGGTGGCGAGCGCGTGGGCGCCGGCGTCGGTGATGCCGGCGGCGTCGAGATCGAGCTCGGTCAGCGCGGGGAGCTGGCCGCAGGCCGCGAGCCGGGCGACGCCCGCGTCGCCGAGGCGGTTGCGGCCGAGCACCAGCCGGATGGCGCTCGCGTAGGCCCCGGTCGCGATCACCGCCGCGACCTCGGCCGGGCTGAGGCTCGTCCCCGACAGATCCAGGACGCCGAAGCGGAAGCTCACCCGCGGCGCCGGGCGCGGCAGCACGCGCGCCTCGCCGAGGAGGGCGCGGAGCTGGGCGACCCCAGCCGCCGGGATGACCGCGCTGCGGACGTCGAGCAGGTCGAGGCCCCGGGCGCGCGCCAGCTCGCCCAGCGCGGCGCAGGCGTCGCCGCCGATCGTGCCGTAGTCGGTGTTCAGCCGGCGCAGCCCGCGCAGGTGCCGCAGCTCCGCCGCCAGCCGCGCCACCGCCGGTGGGCCGTCGAGCTGCAGCGATAGCTCGAGCTCGGGGAGCGCGCCCAGGTGCGGCGACGCGAGGACCGCCGCGCGGTCGGCGTCGCCGGGCGCGCGCAGCCGCAGCCGCCGCAGGCGCGCGAGCGCCGGACACGCGGCGAGGCTCGCGCCCTGGCCGTGGATCGGGCCGGCGTCGTAGACGCGGATCGGCGCCGCGCGCATCAGCCGCGCGGCGTTGGCGACGAACGCGGCGCCGCTGCACGCGAGCTCCTCGACGAAGCCGCGCCGCACGGCGTAGCTGTGCGGGAAGTCGCGGTCGACGTGCTCGAAGAACGCGAAGGACGGCAGCCGCGCGCAGCGCTCGGCGAGCGCGGCGTGCGCCGGATCGTCGAGGGCCAGCTGCGCGAGCGCGCACGCCAGCCGGATGTGCTCGCCCCGCGGGTCGCCCAGCTCGGTCAGGCGCGCGGCGAGGGCGAGCCGCGGCGCGTCGTCCTCGGGGGCGTCGAGGATCGCGTCGAAGAGGGGGCGCAGCGACGCGTCCATCGGGCCGCGGCGGAGCGTACCAGCGACGCGCGCGGCGCGCGCGAGCGGCCGCTCAGGCGGCCGGCAGCACGGCGTGGAAGGTCGCGCCGGCGCCGAGCGCGCTGGTGACCGAGAGCGAGCCGCCGTGGGCCTCGAGCACGCCGCGGGCGATGTAGAGGCCGAGGCCGAGGCCGCGGCGATCGAGCTGCGAGGCCTGCGAGAAGCGGTCGAAGATCGCCTCGTGCTGATCGGGCGCGATGCCGCGGCCGTCGTCCTGCACGGTGACGTCGAAGGTCGTGCCGGTCCGCGCGACGGCGAGCGCGACGTGGCCGCCGGGCGCGGTGAACTTCAGCGCGTTGCTGACCAGGTTGGCGAGCACCTGCAGCATGCGGTCGCTGTCGCACCGCGTCCGCATCGGCGCCGCCGGCCGGGCGGCGGTGAGGTGCACCGCGCGCGTGGTCGCCAGCGCCTGGAAGCCCTCGACGGTCTCGGCCAGCAGGTCGCGCAGATCGTGGGTGGCCGGATCGATCTTGAGCTGGCCGGCCTCGAGGCTGACCACGTCGAGCAGGTCGCCGACCAGCCGGTTCATCCGCGCGGTGAGCCGGAGGATCCGATCGGCCTCGCGCACCGAGCCGGCGCGATCGTGGTCGGCGCCGCGCAGCGCGTCGGCGGACAGCGAGATGCTGCCGAGCAGCGACCGCACGTCGTGGCTGACCATCGCGAAGAAGTCGTCGCGCGACGCGACCCGGTGGTCGGCGCGCTCGCGCTCGTTCTGCAGCCGCTGGTCGGTCTCGTCGCGCTCGATCGCGAGCAGGTGCTTGATCGCGCGCTGGTGGGCGCGCTGCTCGTCGGCCAGCGTCGCGGCGGCGGCGGCGCGGCGGGCCTCGGTCTGCGCGTCCTCGGCGTCGCGCGCGGCGGCGATCTCCGCGCGCACCGCGGTCGGCTCGTTGGCGTGGTCGAGCGCCGCGTCGGTGTGGTCGCGGGCGGTCTCGACGAGGACGTCCGCCTCCTGGCTGGCCAGCGTCAGCACCGCGGCGGCGGCGTCGGCGAGCGACGCCGCGCGCGCGGCCAGCAGGTCGTCGGCCTTCTGCCGCTCGGCGTCGAGGCTGGTGTCGGTCTCGGCGCGCTCGGGGCCGGGGGGCGGCGCGGGCTGCACAGGTCCTCCCAGGGGCCGCGCCGCGGCTGGCGCCGGTGGCACCGCCGCGGCGATCGATGGGCGCCAGCGCTCACCTGGGCGCTTGGCCCGTGCGCGCGCGCCACGGCGGAGCGTCGCGCTCATCGCGCCTCGTGCTCGGCCGGGCTCGCCAGCGCCGCGGCGCCCGGGCTGGTCGGCGCGCGCAAGGTCGCGAGCGCCGCGGCGATCTCCGCGCCGATCAGCAGGGTGAGGTTCGACAGCCACAGCCACAGCAGCACGATGATCACGCTGGCGAACGCGCCGTAGGCGCTCTGGAAGTCGCTGACGTACTCGACGAACCACGTCAGGCCGCGGCTGACGAGGATCCACAGCAGCACGCCGACGAGCGCGCCCGGCGTGAACACCCGCAAGGGCGCGCCGGTGTCGGGCAGGGTCTGGTACAGGAGCGACCACAGCAGCGTCGCGACCGCGCCGGCGCCGATCCAGCGCAGCCACCACCACGCGGCCTCGAAGGCGTCACCGCCGATCGCCAGGCGGGCCGCGAGCCGGGTCCCGAGCTCGGGCGCGACCACGAAGCCGCCGAGCGCGAGCACGACGATCACCGCCAGCAGCGCGGTCACGGCGATCGCGCGCGCCTGCCGGCGCAGCCACGGCCGGGTCTCGCGCTTGCCGAACACGCGGTTGAGCGCGGTGGTCAGCGCGGAGGCGCCGCGCGACGCGCCCCACAGCGCGAGGCCGCCGCCGAGCAGGGCCAGCCCTGGGCTCGAGGCGGCGCGCATGCGCTCGACCTCGGCGCGCAGGGTCGCCGCGACGTCGGCCGGCAGCGGCGCGGTCAGGCTCGCGGCCGCGTCGCGGACCACCTGGGCCGGCAGCGCGACCAGCGCGATGGTGAAGACGAACAGCACCATCGGAAACAGCGCCATGATCGCGTAGTACGTCATCATCGCGGCCAGGTCGTCGATGTCGTGGTCGCGCAGGTGTCGCGCCAGCTCGACGCCGAAGCGCCGGACGGGCCGGTAGACGCGCGTGGGCAGGTCGGGCACCGCTACGCCTCATTGCGATCGGCGTGCCAGCGCGGCGGCGCGTGCCGCGCTGCCCACGACCCCGGCGGTCGGCGTATCGTCCGCGGGTGAACCGCCGCGGGACGCGACGCTGATGGACGAGGTCTTGCGCTGGCTCGACAGCGCCGCGCTGGTGATCGCCGGCGCGCCGATCAGCTGGGCCGAGGTGCTGGGCGCGGTGTCGGGGTTGGCGTGCGTGGCGCTGGTGGCGCGGCAGCACGTCTGGAACTGGCCGGTCGGGCTGATCAACAACGTGTTCTGGGCGCTCTTGTTCTGGCGCGCCAAGCTGTACAGCGACAGCACGCTGCAGGGTGTGTTCTTCGCGCTCGGCTGCTACGGCTGGTGGCGGTGGACGCGGGGCGTGCGCGGCGACACGGCGCTGGCGGTGCGGCGGACGCGGCGCGGCGAGTGGGGCGTGCTGGCGGCGGCGGTGGTGATCGCCACCGCCGGGCTCGCCGCGTGGCTGGCCCATGCGACCGACTCGCCGGCGCCGCTGGCCGACGCCAGCGTGCTGACGCTGTCCTTGGCCGCGACCTGGGGCCAGGCCGAGAAGCTGATCGAGTCGTGGTGGATCTGGATCACCGTCGACGTGATCAGCGTGCCGCTGTACGTGAGCCGCGGCCTCTACCCGACGGCCGGGGTGTACGTGATCTTCGGCGCGCTGTGCGTGGTCGGGCTGCGGGGCTGGTCGCGGGCGCTGGGCGGCGAGGCGGCGCGATGATCGCGCGGCACGGCCTGGTGATCGGCAAGTTCTACCCGCCCCACGCCGGCCACCACCACCTGGTGCGCACCGCGGCGGCGGGCGCGGCGCGGGTCACCGTCGTGGTGATGGCGGCGTCGGTCGAGAGCCTGGGGCTGGCCGACCGCGTCGCGTGGATGCGCGAGGTCCACGCGGCCGACGCCGGCGTCACGGTGGTCGGCGTCGTCGACGATCACCCGGTCGACTACGAGAGCGACGCGATCTGGCGCGCCCACGTCGGGCTGATGCAGGCCGCGGCGCGCGGCGTGACCGACGTCCCGGTCGACGCGGTGTTCACGTCGGAGCCGTACGGCGACGAGCTGGCGCGGCGACTGGGCGCGCGCCACGTCGCGGTCGATCCGCCGCGCGCGGCGCACCCGGTGTCGGGCACCGTGGTGCGCGCCGATCCGGTGGCGCACTGGCGCGCGCTGGCGCCGTGCGTCCGCGGTCACCTGGCGTGGCGGGTGGTGCTGGTCGGCGCCGAGTCGACCGGCAAGACCACGCTGGCCGAGGCGCTGGTGGCGCGGCTGCGGGCCCGCGGCGGCGCGTTCGCCGACGCGGCGTGGGTGCCCGAGGTCGGCCGCGAGGTGACGGCGCAGAAGCTGGCGGCGCTCGGGCCGGGGGCGGCGATGGAGACGCTCGGGTGGGACACCGCGGACTTCGTCGACATCGCCCGGGCCCAGGCCGCGCGCGAGGCGGCGATGGCCCGCGTCGGCGCGCCGGTCCTGATCTGCGACACCGACGCGTTCGCCACCGGCGTCTGGCACGAGCGCTACCGCGGCGCGCCGGCCGACGCGGTCGACGCGCTGGGGGCGGCGGCGCCGTACCACCTGTACCTCTTGACGCACCACGACGACGTGCCGTTCGCGCAGGACGGGCTGCGCGACGGCGAGCACCTGCGAGCGTGGATGACCGCGCGGTTCGCGGACCGCTTGACCGCGGGCGCGCGGCGGTGGCGGTGGCTGCGCGGCGACCGCGCGGCGCGCGAGGCCGCGGCGCTGGCGGCGATCGACGCCCGGCTCGCGGCCGGCTGGGGCTTCGCCGCGCCGCTCGGATGAGCGCGGGGACCAGACGCGTTACGCTCGGGCCACGATGACCAAGCGCCACGCGCAGGTGAGCCAGGCCCCGACCAACCCGCGGGCCGCCGGCGGGCCGCCGCGCTTCGACGTGGCCGACCTGTACCGCGGGCCGCTGGGCGACGTCGATCCGCGCCCGCCCGAGGCGGTGCCGCTCGACGAGAAGCTGCGCCAGGCGTACTTCTGGGTCGTCAACCACGCGATCATCAGCCCGTTCTACGACCTCGAGTTCGTCGACGCGCCGCCGGCGACCTTCAGCCTGGGCGAGCACCAGACCCGGGTGGTGCTGCCGACCGCGCAGAGCTACTCGAGCTACGTGCTCTTGCCGCTGCTCAACCTCGCGGTGCGGCGGCGCTGCCTGCTGATCGGCGGCCCCGGCCGCGGCAAGACCGTCATCGCGACCTTGCTCGGGCTCTTGGCCGGGTACAGCCCGCGCGAGATGAAGCAGGGCATCCAGCACGGCCAGCCGCAGATGACCATCGCCGACCTGCTCGGCAACCCGTTGCCGTCGAGCCTGGTCAACGCGACGACGATGGACGAGGTCAAGATCGCCTGGCGCAAGTGGCTGGGGATGCGGGTCAAGATCATCGACGAGTACAACCGCATCCCGACCCGCACCCAGTCGGCGCTGTTGACGGTGATGGCCGACGAGTACGCCGAGCTCTACGACCAGGTCTACGAGTGCCCGCCGGCGGCGTGGTACCTGACCGCCAACGACGACGCCGGCGGCGGCACCTACCAGGTCATCGAGGCGCTGCGCGATCGCATCGACGTCGTGGTCAAGGCGCTGCACTTCAACACCCGGTTCTTCGGCGAGCTGCTCGAGCGGGTCGAGTCGGGGCAGCGCCCCGAGGAGCTGGTGCCGCCGGAGATCGTCTTCACCGGGCCCGAGCTCGATCGCATGGAGCGCGAGATCCGCGCGATCCACCTGCCGGCGCCGCTGTTGCGGCGGATGGAGTTCTTCGCCGCGCAGTTCGAGTTCTTCGAGCCGGCCGGCCGCACGATCGAGTACCAGACCAAGGACACGGTGAAGGTCGCCGGCGTGCCGTTCGAGACCTTCGCCGCCCGCGGCAGCGCCGACGATCTCGGGGCCCAGACCAAGAACGGCCTGTCGGTCCGCGCGCTGACCACCTGCCTGATCTTCGCCAAGGCCCTGGCGTGGTTCCGCGGCAGCCGCGAGGTCGGCTTCGACGACGTGCGGCAGATCCTCCCGTTCGTGCTGCACGACAAGCTGGTGCAGCAGCGCGACGCCGCGTTCTTCGACGCCGCCGAGCACGCGCCGTACCGCGCCGATCTGGTCGGCTGGATCCGGGTGCTGTTCGATCGCGCGTGCGAGGAGTACGACCGGCTCGGCCGCGATCGCGACGATCCGGTGGGCGAGGCGCTGGCCACGTTCGACCGCGGCCTCGAGGGGCTCGACGCGGCGACCGTCGACGAGCGGCTGGCGGGGCTCGAGCGGCGGCTGCGCGAGGTGGAGCAGGGCGGCAAGCTGTACGGCCACCTGTTCGACGACGTGCTGGCGCTCAAGTACCTGCACCAGCGCTACACCAACTACCGCGCGTGGCTGCGCGCCCGCGGCGCGTCGACGTGAGCGGGGCCGCTGCGCTGCTCGCGGCCTGGCGCGACGAGCTGAACGCGCGGTTCGCCCGGGACGCCGGCGATCTGGCGCCCGACGCGATGCTGGGGTTCCTGCGCCGCACCGCGGTGCCGATCCTCGACGGCTGGGACGGCGAGCCAGCGCCGGCGGTGCTGATCGCGCTGTTCGAGCTCGGGATCGTCGGTCTGCGGACCGGGCTGTGCGGCGCCGCCGAGCCCAGCCGGTTCGAGCAGGCGCTGGTCGCGCGGGCGCCGGCGCTGGCGCCGCTGATCGCGCGGGCCCCGGGGCTGGTGCTGCGCGCGCTCGGCAACGGCTACCTGAACGTCGCGCGGGCGCGCGGCCCCGAGGTCGCGGCGGCGTGGCTCGAGGCGCTGGCCGCCGGCGCCGCGCGGTGCGACGCGCCGGGCGCGCTGCTCGACCTCGGGATCGTGCTGGGCTGGCGCGCCGGCCTGGCCGAGGCCCGCGACGCCGCGCTCGATCGCGTCGGCCGCTTCGAGCCGGCGCTGATCGCCGCGCTGTTCGGCGCCGCCACGATCGATCCCGATCCGGCGCGGCGGTTCTGTCGGCCCGGCGCGACCGGGCCGCTCGGGCCGCTGGTGCACGTCGCGACCGTCGGCGGGTTCGTCGGCTTCGGCGGCCCGTTCCGCCGGCCGCCGCGGGCGGCGGTGGTGGCGGAGCGGCTGGTGTGCACCGACGGCGAGGCGACGCTGGAGCTGCACGCCGACGTGTTCGGCGCGCGGCTGGTGCCGGCGGCCTGGGCCCACGCGGCGGCGCAGGCCGCGCCGGATCACGGCGCGTGCGCGGGCGTCGTCGTCGAGACCGCGGCCGACAGCCACCAGGTGCGCGTGCTCGGGCGGCGCGAGGCCGGCGCGTGACCGACGCCGCGGCGGTCGAGGTCGCGGCCGCGCGGTTCACCGACGCCTGGGCCACCGCGCGGGTCGCGTTCAGCCCGTACACCCGGCTGGCGCCGCCGATCCTGTGCCGGACCACCGCCGACGAGCAGCGCGAGGGGCTCGAGGGCTCGTTCGCGATGATCCGCATGCGCGATCAGCGGATCGTCATCGGCCTGGGGCAGATCGTCGAGCTGGCGCTGGCCGCGCACGCCCACGCGATCCTCGCCCACGAGGTCGGGCACTACGTCCACGCCCCCGGCTCGCTGCGCGAGCACGTGCGGCTGCACGATCGCATCCGGCGCACGCTGCCCGTCGAGCTGGCCTGCCACGCCGGGCTGGTCGCCAACCTGTACACCGATCTGCTGCTCAACGATCGGCTGCAGCGGTCGCGCACCGCCGACATCGCCGCGGTCTACGTCGCGCTGCGCCGCCCCGAGGCCAGCGAGCTGTGGGCGGTCTACATGCGCGCGTACGAGCGGCTGTGGTCGCTGCCGGCCGACACCCTGTGCGCCGTCGTCGACGCGTCGATCGAGGCCGACGCCGAGCTCTTGGCCCGCATCGTCCGCACGTTCCGCGAGCGCTGGCTCGAGGGCGCGCCGTCGTTCGCGCTGCTGATCGCGCCGTACCTCGAGAAGCTGCCGACCGATCGCCTCGGGCTCGCGCCGTGGATGGACACCGCCGCGACCGCGGTGGGCGACCAGGTGCCCGACGGCCTCACCGACGACGACTTCGATCCCGCGGCGATCAAGCACCCGGCGGTCGATCCGGCGCTGGGCGACGACGCCGAGGCCGAGGCCGCGGACGCCGAGCCGGCGGTGCCGCAGCGCTACCAGCCGGGGCGGGCCCCGGGCAGCGACGGCCGGCCCGATCGCCGCAAGGTCGCGCGCGGGCCCGCGGAGTGGCTCGATCTGATGCGCGCGGTCGGCGTGCGCCGCGAGCCGCGCGAGCTGGTCGGCCGCTACTACCGCGAGCTGGCGATGCCGCACGTGCTGCCGTTCCCGGCGCAGCGGCTGGCCCGGGTCGGCGACCCGCTGCCCGAGGGCCTCGATCCGTGGGAGGCCGGCAGCGGGCTCGAGGCGATCGACTGGTTCGAGTCGCTGGCGCGGAGCCCGGTGGTCATCCCCGGCGTGACCACGGTGCAGCGCGCGTTCGGCGTCACGGAGGGCGGCGAGCCCGAGACCCGGCCGCCCGATCTGTACGTCGGCATCGACTGCTCGGGCTCGATGGGCAACCCGTCCAAGACGCTCGCCTATCCGGTGGTCGCCGGCGTCGTGCTGACGCTGTCGGCGCTGCGCGCCGGGGCTCGGGTGATGGCGTGCCTGTCGGGCGAGTGGCACGGGCAGGGGCAGTTCACCGAGACCGCCGGCTTCCTCCGCGACGAGCGCGCGCTGCTCGGCGTGCTCACCGACTACCTCGGCACCGGCTGCTCGTTCGGCTTGCCGCGGCTGGTCAAGACGTTCGTCGAGGCGCCGCCGCCGCCGCGCCCGGTGCACGTGCTGATCGTCAGCGACTCCGATCTGTTCGGCGAGATCGACGGCACCGCCGACGGCTGGGCCCTCGCGGCGCGCGCGGTCGAGCGGGCCGGCGGCGGCGCCAGCGCGGTGCTGCGGCTCGGCGGCGCCACCCACTACGAGCCGCACCTGGCCAAGCTGCGCGCCGCCGGGGTCACGCCGTACCTGGTGGCCAGCGAGCCCGAGCTGGTGGCCTTTGCCCGCGCCTTCGCCCGGCGTACCTTCGGGAAGCCGTGACCGCCAGCGTCGAGCGCCTGACCGATCGCCTGGCCCGCGCGCCGCAGGTGTTCCGCGATCGCCGCGCGGTGCAGCTCGACGCGGTGGTCGCCGATCTGTTCCGCGATCGCGCGACCCGGCGGCTCGGGCCCGACGAGATCGCGCGGTTCGCGGCCGCCGGCGCCACCGGCGCCCGGGCCCGCCACCTCGACCTCGTGCTGATCGCGAGCTGGCTGCTGCACGATCCGGCGTTCGCCGACGCGCCGGCCGACGCGCTGGTGGCGCTGCTCGGCGACCGGCTGGCGGCGCTGGCCGCCGCGGTGGTGCCGCGGCTGTTCGTCGAGGACGCCGAGCGCCGCGAGGAGCTGGTGCGCACCTGCCTGGCGGCGCTGGCCCGGCTCCCCGACGGCGAGACGGCGGCCGTCGCCGAGGATCGGCTGGCGGTGCTCGACTCGGTCCGGCGCAAGGCGCTGTTGCGCGAGGCGCGCGAGCGCGAGGGGGCCCGCGAGGCCGAGCGGCAGCGGCGCAAGGCCGAGCTCGAGCGGCTGCGCCAGCAAGAGGAAGAGGAGCGGCGCCAGGCGGCCCGGACCACCCATGAAGACTGAGCCGACCGCGATCCCCGACGCCTGGCGGGCCCGCGCGCCGGCGATGACCGAGCGCGCGTGGGCCGGGCTCGCGCGCGTGCTCGAGCACCCCGACGCGCCCCGCTACAACCGCACGCTGGGCGATCGGGTCGGCGCCGAGGAGCTGGCGGCGCTCGACGCCTGCCGCGCCGCGCTGGCGACCGCCCCGCGCGAGGCCGCGGCGACGCCGTCGACGACGATCGTCGACTTCGTCGAGGCGCTGCGGGCGCGGCTGTTCTTGCTCGACGACCTGCCCGCCGGCTTCGACGTCGCGCGCGACTTCGAGGCGCTGCCCACCACCGATCGCGACGCGCTGGCCCACCGCCTCGAGGACCTGGTGCCGCGCGACCTGCCGATCGACGACGCGATCGTCTACTCGACGTCGGCCACCACCGGCCACGCGGTGATCATCCCCAGCCACCCGACCGCGATGGTGCAGAACCTCGCGCACCTCGAGCGCGCGATGCAGCTGCACGGCGTCGCGCTCGGCCCGCAGTGCGGCGAGCCGCTCGCGGTCAACGCGTCGATGCAGCGCCAGACCTACGTCTTCGCCACGACGATGAGCGGCTGGGCCGGCGCGGTGTTCGCCAAGCTCAACCTCGCGCCCCACGACTGGGGCGGCGGCGCACCGTCGCGCGATCGGTTCCTGCGCGCCTTCGCGCCGCGGCTGATCGCGTCGGAGCCGGTGACGCTGGCCGAGGCGCTGCGGCTCGAGCTGCCGGTGCGGCCGACGGTCGTGATCTCGAGCGCGGTCAGCCTGCGGCCCGAGCTGGGCGCGGCGCTGCGCGCGGCGTGGGGCACCACCGTCATCGACCTGTACTCGACCACCGAGACCGGGCCGGTCGCCGCCACCGTGCCCGGCGTGCCGGGCCACGTCGTGCTGTTGCCCGATCTGTTCGTCGAGGTGCTCGGCCCCGACGGCGCGCGCCTGCCCGACGGCGCGCGCGGCGAGGTGACGCTGACCGGCGGCCGCAACCGCTATCTGCCGCTGGTGCGCTACCGCACCGGCGACTTCGGCCGGCTCGCGACGGTGACGCTGCCCGACGGCCGGCCCGCGCGCACGATCCTCGACCTCGAGGGCCGCGCGCCGGTCCGGTTCCGCGCCACCGACGGCGGGCCGGTCACGTCGATCGACATCGCGCGGCGCATCCGACCGCTGGCGCCGTTCGTCCAGCACGCGCTGCGCCAGCGCGCCGACGGCTCGGTCGAGCTGCGGCTGCGCCCGCTGCCCGGCGTGCCGATCCCGCGCGAGGACTTCGAGCACACGCTGCGCGACCTGTTCGGCCGGGACGCGCGGGTCGAGGTCGTGATCGATCCGACGCTCGGCGCCGGCGGCGGCAAGGTCGTCGCCTGGCGCCGCGACGACGACTGATCGTCCGGCCGCGCCGTCGCTAGCGGCCGCCTTGCTCGCGCGGCGAGGTGACGATCGCGTCGAACGTCGCCTGGTCGATCGCCACCGGCGTGTAGCCGCCGCCAGCCGCGGTCAGCGTGTCGAAGTACGCGCGCAGGTGGTTGCGCGAGCCGAGCGCGAGGTTGTCGTAGACCGCGATGACGTCGGCGTGGTCGCTGGCGGCGCGGGCCACGTCGAGGTCGTGGAGGTCGAGCTCCTCGATCGCGCAGCCGACGCCCAGCGCCGCCACCTGCGACGGCGCGCCGCGCGCGACCAGGTCGTCGTGCAGCGCCTGCAGCCCCGCGTCGGTGAACACGCCGACGCCGTTGCCGGCCGCCGGATCGTCGATCCCGTAGGTCACCAGCAGGCCGCCGATCGCGTCGAAGTGGCGCTGCTCGCTGTCCTGGACGTTGACGAACGGCTGGCCGTTGGGGTCGAGCGCGTCGTAGACGTCGCGCGCGAGCTTCTCCTCCTCGCGCATGTGGCGCAGGTCCGACTGTTCACGCGCCGACAGCGCGGCCCCCGCGCCGTCCGGCGACGCGTCGTTGCCGTCACCGCATCCGGCGAGCGCGGTGATCAATCCGAGGGCGTAGGCGATGGACTTCATGTGAGCCTCCGCCGGTGGGAGCCGGGCGGAGGCGCGAGGGTTCGCCCTGAGGCGCCGTGCCGCAGGCGCGGGCTCGCCGCGCGCCGGCTTGACCGTCGCGGCGGGGTGGTTAGCTTCGCCCCCATGCCGATCTACGAGTACGCGTGCGCCGCCTGCGCGCAGCAGTTCGAGGCCACCCAGAAGATCACCGACCCCCCGCTCACCACCTGCGCCGCGTGTGGCGCCCCCCGGGCCGAGCGCCAGATCTCCGCGAGCTCGTTCGCGCTCCGCGGCGGCGGCTGGTACGTCTCGGACTACGGGCGCAAGGGTTCGAGCGCGGACTGACCGGCGGCCCCGGCAACCGACGTTCACCGCGGGCTGGGGCCGGGGCTCCCGTTGATACCTGCGGTCGGCAACCTGGGAGTCGGGGCGCCCCGGCAGCGAGCGAACCCCGCGTCACCGCGCGCGTCGCGGGGTGGCCCGGCTCTTGAAATTGCTCGGCCCATGCGCCGAACCATCGTCTCGATCCTGGGAGTGTCGCTGCTCGCGGGGACCCTGGACGCCGGGCTCGCGGAGGCCGCCGGGCCGACCCCGACCGCCGCCGGACGCGCGCCGGCGCCAGCCACGCCGATCCCCGCGGCGTTCGCCGCCGCCGGCGCAACCTCCGTCGAGCTCGGCGCCGACCAGCGGCCGGTGCTGGTGCGGTTCGCCAGGCTCCCGGCTGGCCCCGCCGCGGTCGCGACCATCGCCGGGCTGTACGGCGTCGCCGCCGCCGACCTGGCGCTCACCGCGACCGAGGCCGACGCGCGCGGCATGCGCCACCAGCGCTTCCAGCAGATGCACGATGGCCTGCCGGTCATCGGCGCCGAGCTGTCGATCCACGCCGATCGCCGCGGCGCGGTGGTGGCCGCGGTGTCGACGCTGCGCCCGGTCGCCCCGGCCCCGGCCATCGCGATCGACGACGCCGCCGCCGAGGTCCGCGCCGCCGCCGCGTACCCGCGCCTGACCCAGCGCCAGGCCGCGGCCGACGGCCTGGCCTACGTCGTCGATCAGGCCGGCGTCGCGCGCCGCTGCCAGGTGGTCTGGGTGCGCGGCCAGGCGCCGACCCAGCCGGTGGTCGATCAGGTGTTCGTCGACGCCGCCACCGGCGCGATCGTCGCGGTGCACCCGCGGGTCCACACCGCGCAGAACCGCCGCACGTACACCGCCAACAACACGCAGACGCTGCCCGGGACGCTGCGCCTGTCGGAGACCCAGACCACCGGCGGCGACGCCACGCTGGCCACGCTGCACGCCAACACGGCGAAGGCGTACCAGTGCGCGATGACGCAGTTCGGGCGCGACAGCTTCGACGGCGCCGGCGCCGCGATCATCAGCTCGGGCCACTACGATCAGCAGCTGATCAACGCGTTCTGGGACGGCACCCAGCTGGCGTTCGGCGACGGCGACGGCCAGCAGTCGGCGCCGCTGGTGGCCAGCGACATCGTCGCCCACGAGCTCGCGCACGCGATCACCGAGCACACCTCGGGCCTGGTCTACGAGCGCGAGTCGGGCGCGCTCAACGAGGCGATGAGCGACGTGTTCTCGTCGATCTGCAACATCCGCGAGGTCGGCGCGGTCACGCCCGCCGCGTGGCTGATGGGCGAGGAGGTGTGGACGCCGGGCACGCCCGGCGACGCGCTCCGCTACATGGACAACCCGGCCCGCGATCAGTACTCGAGCGATCACACCGCGGTGATGCAGCCGTGCACGACGCCGACCGAGGAGAACGACTACTGCTACGTCCACGGCAACTCGGGCCTGCCCAACCTGATGTTCAAGCTGCTGGTCACCGGCGGCACCCACCCGCGCGCCGGCACCGCGGGCATCCCGGCGACGGTGCAGGTGCCGGCGCTCGGCATCGACCGCGCCCAGGCCATCACCTACCGGGCCTGGACCACGTACTTCAACCAGTCGACCAACTTCGCCGGCGCGCGCGCCGCGTTCAAGCAGGCCGCGCTGGAGCTGTACCCCGACGAGCCCGGCACCCAGGCGGCGGTCGATCTGGCGTGGTACGCGGTCGGCGTGGGCGCTCCGGCCGCCAACCTGCCGTCGGGCACCGGCGACCCCAACGCCAACCAGCCCGGCCCCACCGACCCGACCGACCCGACCGATCCGACCGATCCGACCGACCCGAACGCCCCCGAGGAGCCGTTCGATCGCCCCGCCGAGATCACCGGCGGTTGCAGCGCCGGCGGCGGCGCCGACCCGGCCGCGGCGGCACTGGTCCTCGCCCTGGGGTGCGCGCTCGGCGGTCGGCGCCGGCGCGCTGCGCGTCGTTAGATCCGCGCCGCGGCTCGCGCGTTTCATCGCCGCGATGCCCGCCGTCCGTCGCTCCGCGCTGGGGTTGGCCGCGCTGAGCGTGGTCGCCCTCCTGACCACCGTCGCCCACGCCGACGTGCCGATCATCGCGCCGGCCGACCTGGGCGCGACCGCGGTGGCGGCGCTGGCGGCGGCGGATCCCGCGCACGCGCCGCGCGGCGCGGCCGAGGTGATCGCCTGGTCGGGGGCGGCGCCGGATCTCGACGCCGCGCGCCAGGCGGTGATGGCCGCCGTCACCGCCGCCGGCCTCACGGTGGTCGACCCGGGCGAGCCCACCGGGCCGATCCGCCTCACCGTCGAGGACGCCCGCGGCGCGCGGGCCACGATCGCTCAGGACGCCGACAGCGGCGGTGTGTCGCTGGTCGCGCGCCCGGCGCACGTCACGCCGCCCGGGCGCTGCGTCGTGCCGCCCGCGCCGGTGTGGGACGCCACCGTCCACGCCGGCGGCGTCGACCAGCTCGGCGAGTTCCACCAGCGCGACATAACCTGGCGGCTCACCACCGCGCGCCTGGCCGACGTCGACGGCGACGGCGTCCTCGACGCGTTCGTGCCATTGCACGCCACCGGCCAGTGCCCCGAGGACGGGCTTTACGAGGTCTACGTCATGCGCGGGCGCTGCGGCCATCGGGTCGGGCGCGTCGGGCCGGGCAACCTCGACGCAGCCACGGCGCCGGTCGCGCGCAGCGGCTACCGGCCGCTCACGTTCGTCCGCGAGCGCACCCGCCGCGGCGCCGGCGGCATCCCCGACATGGTTCGCACCACCACGCAGTTCCGCTTCGTCGGCAAGACCTACCGCGCCAGCAAGCCGGTCACCACCGCCGGTCGGTGCCACCACTGCGCGATCTGGACCTGTACCTCGCCATGAGTCGACGCCTCGTCCTCGCCACCCTCGCCGCGATCGCGCTCGTCGGCGCGATCGATCACGCCACCGCCGCGGCCGAGTGCCGGCAGCGTCCACGCGGACGGCCCATCTATCGCGCCACCGAATCGGGCTTCGCTGCGCCCACCCCGGGCGCGCCGGTGCCGCGACAGATCCTCGCGGTCTACCCCGACGGCACCTGGACCTGGCACGGCGATCCTTCGTTCGGTGACGCCGAGCCACTCGCGCGCACCGGGTGCGTCGCGCCGGCCGCGCTGCGCGAGCTGACGGCGGCGCTCGCGCGCGCGCGGTTCCGCTTCATCACCGCGCCCATCTGCGCCGCCGTCAACGATCGCAAGGTCGTCATCGAGGCCCCGCGGCGCGGCGAGCGCATCGTCACCGAGCGCCCGTGCGGGCGGGCGACCGATCGCGGCACCGCGGCGCTCGCCGCCTGCGCCGAGCGCGTGGCCGGGGGCGGCGACGTCTCGCTCGACGACCTGCGCGCGAGCTGCCGGCTGGCGCGCCCGGCCCGCGAGCTCAGTCCTCGACGACCGGCGCGGTGAGCTCGAGCGTCGCGACGCCGATCGGATCGGGCTGGCCGAACACGTTGGCGACGGCGACGCGATCGGCGACCGGCCCGGCGTACTCGGCCGCCGCGGTCTGCTCGACCAGGGGCATGCTGATCGGCAACGCCCCGAGGCCGGTGAACTGCTCGACGCAGCTCAGGCGCAGGCCGTCGGAGGTGCAGGTGCCGGAGCCGACCGCGCCGGCCAGCACGACCTCGGTGGCGCCCGGCGCGAGCCGCCCGGTGAGATCGATCCGCACGTCGCCGCCGACCAGGCCCACCGGCAGGTCGTAGTGCAACGTCACGACGTCGCCGATCACGGTCCAGTCGAGGTGATCGAGCGGGAAGGTCGCCGCGGCGGCCAGCTCGGCGGGCACCGGCACCGCGTACGCGCCTCGGTACGCGCCCGAGGTGTTCGGCAGCGGCGCGGCGCCGGGATCGCCGGGTGGCGCGTCGGTGCAACCGATCGCGAGCGTCAGCAGGAGCAGCAAGGACGTCGACCAGATCCGCATGGCGTCCGGCCCTTGTGCACGCGACGGGCCAGCGCGAACGCCGCGAGATCGTGGGGGCGTGTGCGCGAGGTGGGCACCGCGCGTTCACGCCGCTGCGCAAGAAGCGGACGATCGCGCGAGAGATCTGCTCACCCGGTGACCCGCGGGCGGTAGTGCGTCGCGCGGGCGAAGCCGTGGCGCTCGACCTGCCGGGCCGCGACCAGCTCGCGCAGCGCGCGCAGCACCGTGCTCGGCGACAGCTCGAGCGTCCGCGCCAGCTCGGGCACCGTCGCGCGCTCCAGCTCGGACACCTGCGCCAGCACCCGCGCCGTCGGATCGGCCACGGCCGCTGGGCGGGGCGGCGGCGCCGCCAGGTGCGACGTCAGCGATGGGATCTCGCCCTCGTCCCACAGCGGCGCGGTCTCGAGCGGCGGCGGCGCGGCGCCGCTCACCAGGTGCACCGGCACCGCGGTCCGGTAGCCGTCGTCGCCGACCTCGATCCAGCGCCCGTGCGGCTGCAGGAACGTGCGCAGCCGGTGGATCGTCGTGCGCACCGGCGGATCGTGCAGCTCGGGGTGGTAGCTGCGCAGGCCCCACAGCCCGGCGACGATCCGCTCCTTGCTCGCCGCGCCGCCGGCCAGCAGGCGCAGCAGCGTCGGGCACCAGCGCGGCGGGTGGTGGCGCGCGATCACGTCGCCGTGATCCTCGAGCAGCAGCAGGTCCTCGGCCGGGATCAGGATGATGCGACGCCCGGGCGTGAGGCCGAGCAGCTCGGGCACGGCGCCGAGCAGCCCGAGCGCCAGGAGCCGCGACAGCGCGGTCGCGTCGTGGCGCGCCACCGCGCGCAAGAGCGGCGTCAGCGTGTCCTCGTCGAAGCCGCTGCTCGGCTGCGCCTCGTCGACCTGCGCCAGCGCCGCCTTGGCGGCGACGTGGTGGGTCGCGCGCCACAGCGCCCGCAGCGCGTCGAGGGCCGCCGCCGCCCGCGCCGCGTCGCCCCGCGCCCGCGCCACCAGCACCTCGAAGCCGAGCAGCTCGCCGCGAAAGCCGATGTCGCGCGGCTCGATCGACGCGCGCGCCTGCTCGACCAGCGGCGCGCACGCCGCCGCGCCCTCGCGCCAGCGGGTCACCCACAGCCGCGCCAGCAAGCTCACCACCCGCCCGCGCCGGGTGTCGCCGCGCAGCGCGTCGCGATCGGCGGCCTCGAGCGCGGCCATCGCGTCGCGCTGGCGCCCGCGCAGCGCGCGCTGCACCGCCGCCTCGGTCAAGAGCGCGCGCCGCGAGTACGAGTCGTGGGCGCGCCGCCGCAGCAGCGCCTCGACGCGCTCGAGCGCCACCGGCTCGGGGACGAAGCGCGTCGTGTACGTGGCGATCGACGTGTCGACGGCGAACGCGTTGTTGGTGAGCCCGAGCCGGCGGGCCTGGCGGTTGGCCTGCTCGAGCAGCGCGATGCCGCGTTGCAGCTGGCCGAGCTGCGCCAGCGCGTGGCCGCGCAGGTCGGTGCCCAGCATCGCCGCGTACAGGAACTTCGCCTCGTGCGCGGCCGACAGCGCGCGCAGCGCGTGGCGCGCGGCGCCCGCGTAGCGACCGGTGAAGTAGCACTGACAGGCCAGGCCCTGGAACACCAGCGCGCGCACCCAGCGATCGGGTGCGTGGCGTGCGCGAAACCCGGCGGCCACCAAGAGCGGCGCCGATCGATCGAAGTAGCCGGCGCGCGCCAGCGCCAGGCCGACGAAGAACCGGCACGCCACCAGCGTGCGCGCGTCGGCCGCCGCGCCCGCGCGGCCGCGCCAGCCGTCGAACAGCGCGCGCGCCTCGTCCACGCGATCGACGAAGGTCAGCGCGCCGACCACGAACGCCAGGTCGGCCGGCGCGGGGGCGTCGCCGGCGTCGTGGGCCGCCACGATCTCGCCGTAGCGCCCGGCGTAGAACCGCCGCGCGAGCTCGGTGGCGCCGACCTCGGGCTGCGCAGTGGGCGATGTCTCAGATTCGATGGCGTGATTATACATCAGGAATGTCTAGTGAAAGAGCAAATCGCGTCACGTCGATGGCCATGCGGAAAGCCATCGAAACTCGTCGCGGGCCCGCGCGATGGGTACAGCTAGTTCACGCACCGGTCACCCCGACCGAGCGCGAACGAAAGAAAGCAGTCCCCCATGTTCAAGCACGCCGCCCGCATCTCCCTGCTCCTCGCCGCCATCGCGCTCCCCGCCTGCGTCGATGAGCTCGGCACCGCCAGCCGCCCCATCATCGAGACCCCCTGCGCCGCCGACGCCGACTGCCCGATCGGCTTCGAGTGCGAGGTCGAGGTCGAGCACGGCACCACCACCAGCTTCTGCCAGGCCGACGAGTCGTCCGACGGCAGCTGCCCCGCCGGCTACGAGGCCGAGGTCGAGCACGGCCAGGTCTATTGCCAGCCCCACGGCGGCGGCGGCGGTGGCGGTGGTGGCGGCGGTGGCGGTGGCAGCGACGACGATGGCGGCGTCGGCACCGGCACCGGCACGCTCGGCGCCGACTGCACCACCGACGCCGACTGCGCCGTCGGCCTCGAGTGCGAGGTCGAGGTCGAGCACGGCCAGACCGTGTCGACCTGCCAGCCGCACGGCGGCGTCTGAGTCGCGCCGCAACGCCCGCGCGTCCTGCTGCTGTTCCAGCAAGCCTTGCGACCTCGGCGTCGCGAGATCCGCGACTCCACACGCGTGCCGCTGGCACGGCGCTGGCAGCGATGTCGTGGCACTCGCAGGAGGAGACCATGGACACCACGCCAGAGATGGTCACGCTGACCGCGACCCCCGCGATCGCGATCCGCACCCAGCTCGGTCCGGCCGAGCTGCCGGCGTTCTTCGGCCGCGCGTTCGGTGAGCTGGCGGCGTGCGCGCGCGATCAGATCGCCGGGCCGCCGTTCGCGCGCTACCACCGCGCCGACGCCAGCGGCTTCGACGTCGAGGCGGTCATGCCGGTGCGCGCGCCGGTCGCGGTGGCCGGCCGGGTCGCCGCGCTCGCGCTGGCCGGCGGCCCGGCGGTGCAGATCAAGCACGTCGGTCCGTACGATCAGCTCATGCCGACGTACGCCGCGCTCGATCGCTGGCTGGTCGAGCACCACCGCACGCGCAGCGACGCCGTGCGCGAGGTCTACCTCACCAACCCCGCCGACGAGCCGGACCCCGCCGATTGGGTCACGCTGGTGATCCAGCCGGTCGCCGCCGCCTGACCGGTGTACGATCGTCGGGTGACCGCCGCCGACGACGAGGGCCCCGACGCGTGGTGCTACGACGCCGTCGAGCCGCGCAGCTGGGCGTACCCCGGCGGCGGCGAGCTCACCGCGCTGCGCTCGCTCGAGCTGGTGTGGCTGCGCTTCGACAGCGGCCCGGCGATGTTCGCCAACGTCGTCGACGGCGAGCAGGCCTTCGAGGACTTCTTGATCGGCCCGCCGGCCGGCCCCGCCACCGACGCCGTCGTCGCCGAGGTGCGCGCCTACCTGCGCGGCGCGCGCACGCCGGGCCGCTCGACCTGGCTCGCGCTCGACCACGGCCCCGGTCTCGGCGCCGCCGGGTGGACCCTCGATGGCGTCAACCCCGCGTGGTGCGCCTTGCCCGGCCCCGCCTCCGCCGGCGTCTACGGCGGCGCGCCTGCCGACACCCGCCGCGGCGTCCGCGCGCTGGCGCGCCCCGGCCGGGTCGAGGTCCGCGTCCGCGCCATCGCGCTGGCGACCCACGTCATGGTCGACGCCGCGCTCACCCTCGACGTCGTCGCCCACCAGCCGCGCCGCCTGCGCGTCGAGCTGGTCGACGGTGGCTCCGCGCCGACCATCGCGGTGCGCGAGGCGCCGATCCCGCGACCCGCGTGATCGGCTCAGCCGCGGTCGATGTACCCGCGCGTCACGCGTCGCGCGTCCGCGATCTTCCTAGCCGGCGCGCGGCGAGCGCGCGTCGTCGCGACGGCGGCCACGCCTGCGCGGTGACCTCGCCGATCGCGATGCCGCGCCGCCGCGCGTGCGTCGCGCCGCGATCACCGCGCCGGTGCGAGCGCGCGCGCGATCCGTCGCCGCGCGCGTCATCGCCGCGATCGCGCCGCGCGAGGTGGCTCACGGGCGTGCGCGTTGGCGAGGCCGCGCCGCGCGAGGCCGCGTACGTCCGCGCCCGGCGCTGTGCCGAGCCCGCACGGCGCGCACCCGCGACCTGTGGGCCGTCGTCGTCGGAGAACCACAGCGACGCGCCCGCGCGCGGCGTGCGAGCGTGCGAACATGGCACCTGCTCGACATCGACGATGGATCGTGGCCGTGGCGGCCACGCTGATGCAGCTCGCGCTGGGCGCGGTCTACGCGTGGAGCGTGTTCCGCGCGCCGCTCGCCAACGCGCTCGGCGCCAGCGTCACGCAGGTGAACCTCGCGTTCACGATCGCCAACGTCACGCTCGGCGTCGCCGCGTTCGTCGGCGGCCTGTGGCTGGCGCGGGTCGGGCCGCGGGTGGTGGCGGTGACCGCCGGCGTGCTGTACGGCGCCGGCGTCGCGCTGGCCGGCGTGCTCGGCCACGACCTCGCGCTCCTGTACCTCTGCTACGGCGTGCTCGGCGGCGCCGGCATCGGGCTCGGCTACATCGTGCCGCTGGCGACGCTGGTGAAGTGGTTCCCCGATCGCCGCGGCCTCGTCACCGGCGTCGCGGTCGCTGGCTTCGGCGCCGGCGCGCTGGTGTTCGGCCCGCTGGCCCGCGCGCTGATCGTCGCCCACGGTCCGTTCGTCGCGCTCGAGGTGCTGGGCGCGCTGTTCCTGGTGATCGTGCTGGCCGCCGCGATCCAGCTCGGCGATCCGCCGGACGGTTACCGCCCGCCCGGCTGGCTGCCGCCCGCGCTCGCCGCGCGCGCGCCCGCGCCCGACGTCGGCCTCGCCGGCGCGCTCGCCACCTGGCAGTGGTACGCGCTGTGGCTGATGCTGTTCCTCAACGTCGGCGCTGGCATCTCGATCATCGCCGAGGCCGTGCCCATGGCGCAGGAGCTCACCGGCGCCGACCCCGCGCGCGCCACCGCGCTGGTCGGCACCATCGCGCTGTGCAACGGCGCCGGCCGGCTGGTGTGGTCCGCGCTGTCCGATCGCGTCGGCCGCCGCCCGGTGTTCGCCGCGCTGTTCGTGATCCAGGCCGCCGTGTTCGCGCTCTTGCCCTTCGCCCGCGGCTACCACCAGTTCCTCGCGCTCGCGTGCGTGTGCCTGCTCTGCTACGGCGGCGGCTTCGGCACCATGCCCGCGCTCGTCGCCGACTACTTCGGCGCGCGCCACGTCGGTCGCATCTACGGCCTCATGCTCACCGCCTGGAGCGCCGGCGCCGTGCTCGGCCCGCTGATCGTCTCGCACCTGCGCGACGCCACCGGCGAGTACACCCGCGGCCTCCAGATCATCGCCGTCCTCATGCTCGGCGCCGCCATCCTGCCGATCGTGCTGCACGCCCCGCACCGCGCCGCCGCCGCCAGCCGCCGCTTCGCCCGCGCCCGCCGCGCTGCGCGGCTCACCGGCGACAGCTGGGCGTGAGGCGGCGATGGCGCGGAGCGGGCGCGCCCTCGACAGGTGCGGCTATCCCATCGCGGGCTCGGCCCGCAACGCCTCTTCCCGGATCCAGCGCCCGAGCGGGCCGTCGTACGCTCGCCATCGCGCCTCGGCCTCGTCGTACCGAACGGTGAGCACGTCCCGCGGGGCATCTGGCGTGGGCGCGAGCTGCGACCCCACCAGAAACCCGAGCAACATGCCGGGCAACTGCTTGGTGCTGCCCAGCGCCGCGCCGAGCAACCCGAGCGCGACCTGGTCTTCGGACAATCCGAGCGGACCACCCGGCTGGCGCGTCAGACGCGCGATCCCGCGATGCACCTTGATCTGGTAGCCGCGCCCATCGCGCTCGAAGCCGAACCACGGCCGCTTGGGATCCAGGCGTCGCAGCTCGCCGAGCCGCCCATGCTCGACCGCATCCCGTAGCTCCTGCACGCTCGCCGCGAACACGTCGAGCGCCTGGTAGCGCCCCTTGTGCCGCTCGAGGCCACCGACGAGCTCCGTCAGCGTCAGCAGATGTGGCGTGGTCATGACGACGCCTCCAGGATAGCGCGCTTGAGCACCGTTGCGGGGCCTCGCCATAGCGAAGCAAGCTCCCGAAATGTCTCGCCGTATCGGTCCATCAACCCGAGGGCGATGCCGATGACGTCGTCGTGCTCCTCGTCGATGGAACCCGATGGCTCGGCGATAGCGCGGCCGCCGCGAGCGAGCGCGCCCGGAACGTCGAGCGACGCGATCGACAGCGCCGTCAGAGGTGTCACGACGGCCGAGAGCAAGCGGAACAACTTTCCGACCTCTCCCCGGACCGGACGGTTCAGCAAGCGTTCGAGGACGAAGCGGAGGTCCTCCGAGTCATCGATCACGCGCTGGCTGCTCTCCAGCTCGTGGGCCCGCGCACCGGCGAGTCGCTCGATCATGGTGTCCAGGCGTTGCGTGGCGTTCAACACGTCGCGGAGGTGGCGTTGGACGTCACCGCCGGGCGTCACTCCGCGGTGCTTGTAGTCGATGTCGTGGGACAGCTCGTTGAACACGTGTCGCGCGATCGATGTGAGCTGGACCTCGCAGATCGCGCCTTGCAGCGACAGCTCGACCTCGGGACCATCGAGCACCACCAGCACGTGCGTGGCCTTGTATCCGGAGTCCTTGTCGAGGACCTCGTCGGCCTTGCCCGGCGGCCGCCCAGGCAGTGCGCTCCTCACCACGTCGGCGGCGACCGACTCCTGACGTGGGTCGTATACGATCACCCGGCAGCCGGCGAGGTCCGTCATGATCTGGTTCAGGTTGGCGAGCAGCGCGTCGACGACGTAGCGGCCGTCGTCGCGTCGCGCGCGGAGCTTGCCGCGGACGTCTTCGGGATGCTTGGCCCGCGACGACAGCAGCACCGGGATGGCCGCCTCGCGCAGCTCGCGCCGGAGGCGCTGCTCGACGGACCGCGCCGCAGCCTCGTACCGCGCCATCTCCAGCCGGTATCGCTGCACGACACGGTCGATGTCCCCTTCGTCCAACCCGATCCTCATCGCCTCCACCATCCTCACGGCACCGTACCGGGTCAGTCTGACGGCGAGCGAGTCACGCGGGCCGCCGCGGCGGTTCGGTCCGCCGGCCTGGTGACGTCTCGGCGTCACGCTTCTCGCGTAAGCCCATGCCGCGCCATCCACTCCCGCCACTCCGGACCGCGGTGCGCGCGTCGACGATCAGCCCGACCCGCTACCGTGGTGGTCGATGCGCTGGATCGATGGACGCTGGCAGCTGGTGGCGACGGACCTCGCGGGTCACGTCGGCTGCGCGCATCGCACCCAGCTGGCGCGGGCGCACGCCGACGGCACCGGCGCCGGGCCACCGTCGTTCGCTCCGGTGCTCGAGCTGCTGGCCGGCGTCGACGTCATCGCGCAGGCGCACCTCGCGGCCGGCGCCGGGCACGGGCGTCGCCGACGGCCACCGAGACCCGCGCCGGCGCCGTGCCGCAGCCTGTGGCATGCGGTGAGTCGTGCTCTGATACGGGCATGCCGTTCCGCGATCGTCCGCCGTCGTGTCCACGGTGTCGCCACTCGCTCGAACGGGGCGTTGAGGCTGAGGATCGCTGGCACTGTGGCGGTTGCGACGGCGCCTTGCTCGCGACGTCGGAGGTGGTCGATGCGCTGCTCGCCGTCGCGCCCGATCTGCAGCCGGGTGGCAGCGTGCGTGACCTCTCGACCATGGGGCGCCGCGGGGTGGCGTTGCCGTGCCCGCAGTGTGACGCGCTGATGGAGCCCAGCTACCTGGGTGGCGTCGAGGTCGATCGGTGTCGCCGTGACGGGCTGTTCTGGCTGGATCTCGGCGAACTCGATCGGGTGCTCGCTCAGGCCGTCGCGCAGCGCGATGCCCGCGCCGAGCCGCTCGGTCGCCTCCGCCGCTGGTTCGGCTGGTAGGCCGTCGCGGGCCGGCTGCCTAGCAGCTCCCCTCCGGCGCGGTCGCGGGGTCGCAGACGACGCACTGGATCTCGAGGTAGGTGTCGTCGGGGACGGAGGCGCCGCCGCGGTCGACGACGAGCTCGCGGTTGTCGGGGGTGGTGGGGCAGGCGGCGGCGTCGGAGACGAAGCGCCAGCAGGGGGTGGCGCCGCCGGTGGTGTCGCAGGCGGGGATGATGGTCTCGGTGCGGCGGTCGTCGTCGGGGTGGAGCACGTCGGTGACGGCGCACTCCGGCTGGACGCCGGGGAGCGACGGGTTGCGATCGGCGAGGTGGGCGTCGAGGCAGGGGACGCCGAGGGTGATCTTCATCATCTCGCCGATCTGCGTGAGCGCGTCGGTGAGGTTGTCGTTGCAGATGGTCGTGCTGGTGGCGCGGTCGCCGAAGCCGTCGAGGAACGCCTGGAGGCGGTGCGCGGGAGCCGCCACGCCGACGGCCGAGGTGCACGACGGCGCGAGCATGGGGCGCGTGACGTCGTCGGGGTCGGCGATCACGACGGAGGTGCGCTGCTCATCGACGTTGCCGATGATGCCAGCGACGACGATCTTGCGCGGCGAGCTCTTGAGGCTCTTGACGTAGTCGACGTAGCGCTGGACGCCCTGCAGGTAGGGCGACGCGGCGCGCGGGCGGCAGCCGGTGTACGTGCCGAAGGCGCGCGGGTTGGGTGCGTTGTCGCACTCGACGCCGAACTCCCAGCAGCGGAACGAGGTGCGCGGGCCGAGCGGCGAGCCGCTGGTGGCCATGGGATCGCCGAACAGCGCGCCGCCGGGCAGCGCGGAGCAGTCGTCCTCGTCGGCGACGAAGATGATCGCGAGGTAGGCGTCGGGGCGGAGGAAGCCGGCGTTCTTGCCGGGCGAGAGTGCGCGGAACGCCGACTCGAGGTGCGCCTCGAAGCCGCAGCCGGTGGTGCCGAGCTGCGCCATGCAGGTGAAGACGTCGGCCAGCGCGCCGCTGTAGTTGCGCGTGCGGCTGCCGTCGGGCTGGCGGATGTCCTCGAGGTAGCCGGCGGTCACGCCGGCGCAGCCGTTGGTCTGCAGCGCGCCGTCGTCGCCCTCGGGCTGGGTCGCGCTGCTGCAGCCGCCGATGTTGACGCCGCCGGTGCCGACGTTCGACGAGACGACGCCGATGTGGACGTCGGGCAGGCCGCCGGGGATGGTGTTGAGGACGTTGATGAAGGCCGGGAAGTTGCGCGCGAGGCTGGCCTGCTCCTCGCCCATCGACCCGGAGTCGTCGATGACGAACAGGATGTCGATGTTGCGGTTGAGGTTGACCGGCAGGGTCAGCTTCACGACGTTGCCGGGGCGCGGGTCGAGCTCTGACAGCGAGCGCTCCGCGCACCCGAGGAGGGCGACGGAGGCGAGGCCGATGGCGGCGAGGAGGCGGGGCATGGCGCGGTGTCTAGCAAGCCAGTGGCCAGGGACGCGGGCAGTCGATCCGGCCGCTTGCCGGGCGCGGGCGGTGGATTCCTGCCAATCCAGTTGGCGAGTCGCGCGGCGAGTTGTCAGGCGGGGCCAGGGGCGTGCTGATGCCGATGGTGCGGTGTATGAGGGCCGCATGTCGTCATACGACGCGCTGCTGGCACAAGCGGCGGCGAGGCGCGAGCGCGAGCGCGCGCGGCGATCGCTGCGCGCACGCGGTGATCGGCCACAGGTTCCATCCCGAAGCCGCCTACGCGATCGCGACGGCGCGGCGGACGAAGCCCTCCTCCAGGAAGCTGTCGTCGTCGAACATGGGCCAGCGGTAGGGCGAGGCGAGGGCGAGCCAGGCGGCGACGGCGCCGTAGCCGCCGCACACGGCGTCGCCACCGTCGCCGCCGCGCATCTCGCGGGGGTCGGCGATGTACTCCCAGTCGTAGGGGTTGCGCGCGATCGCGAGGCCGAAGGCGTTGGGGCGCGCGAGCTCGGCGAAGCTGACGTCGCCGTAGGGCTCGTGATCGGCGGGGCAGGCGTCGCCCCAGCGCCACAGCGTGCGGGTGCCGGCGGCGCAGGCGTGCTCCCACTCGTCGGCGGTGAGCAGGCGCAGGCCGTCGGCGGCGAGGGCGGCGACGACGCGCGCGTGGGTCGAGGCGTCGGCGTCGGCGGGCGCGCCGGCGAGCGCGGCGTCGACGTGGCGCGCGCTAGTCTCGATGAGCAGCGGCGCGAGCGTGACCTGGCGCAAGGGCGCCATGACGCCGCCGAGGTGCTCGGCGAACGGCGCCATGCCGAACTCGTCGATCGAGCCGTCCCAGCTGACCTGGCCGGCGGCGTCGAGCGCGGGCGGGCGCGTGGCGTCGTAGCCGAGCGTGCGCGCGCCGCCGGGCGCCAGCGCGAACTCGGCGCCGTCGCGGAAGCGGAAGGACGCGACCCAGCGCGCGGCGTCGCCCTGGGCGCAGCGCGCGACTCGATCGAAGGTGAAGCCGGGGATCGCGAGGCCGCGGGCGATGGCGAGGCAGTCGGCCTCGGCGAGCAGGTCCCACGCGGCGAGGTCGGGCACGGCGGTCGGCATGCGGCGATCGCAGCAGAGTGCGGGGCGGCGGGCAAGGGCGGCGGTGCCGAGGGTGGTCATGGCGCCGCGCGAGGTCTCCATGGCGTCGCGCAGGGTGGTGCGCGAGAGATCGAGGCGGGCGCCGACGGCGGCGAGCGCTGTCGCGAGAACCAACCATCGGCGGCGCGGGCGCATCGCCCCCCTGATACGGCAACTGGCGTGCCCACGCGTTCGTGAACCGATGGTCGCGCCGCCGTGAACCGGTGGCGTGAGGACGGCGTGGGTGGCTCTGATGCGGCGTGGTGGGAGATACTGCGGGGATGCGGAGCTGGCTGGTCCTGGCGCTGGTGATCGGATGTGGTCGCGGGAGCGAGCGCGGCGCGCCGGTGGCCGCACCGACGCCCGACCGCGACGGGAGTGCGGTGGTGCGCGACGCGGGGCCGAGCGTCGACGCGGGGCCGAGCGTCGACGCGGCGCCGACGGCGAGCTGGCGCACGGACGTGGTGGTGCCGGTCGTGGCGCTGGCCGAGCGACGGTTCGTGCCGCTGGCGGGCTGGCTGGTGCCGAGCGACGGCGCGGCGCCGGTGGCGCCGACGACGTACCCGCCGCCGATGCGGATCGAGGCGACGCCGAACTCGAGCGTGCAGCCGCGGGTGGTCCCGGGCGACGGGCTGCCCGCGTCGTGGCGCGCGGCGGCGGGGACGGCGGTCGCCGCGTACGATCGCGCGGGGCAGCGCTGCGCGTCGACGATCAGCGGGGTGTACTGGCTGGGGCTCGACAACGGCGAGGTCGAGCTGGGCTACGAGCCGATCGTGGTCGGCGAGCTGACGACGGCGCCGGGCTGCGATCCGATCGCGATCACCGACCGGCCCGAGCCGCGGTTCGCGGCGCCGACCAAGCCGACGTCGGCGCAGGTGGCGGCGGTCGCGCGCGCGTTCAAGCAGTTGCCCGGGGTCAAGCGGCAGGGGCGCGATCGACGGATCGATCGCGACGGCCTGGTGACCACGTTGTTCGTGGGCGCGGACGGCGCGTGGGTGGTGGCGGCGGCGACCTACGAGCTGCGCGAGGCGTCGTGCGACTCGGAGCCCGAGGTGGTGCGCGCGATCTTCGCGCTGTCGGCCGGCGGCGCGCCGACGCTGGTCGCCGAGAACGGCGAGGAGCTAGGGCTGCGCGCGGTGGGCCTGTTCGACAGCGATCGCGACGGCGGGCTCGAGCTGATCACCGGCCATGGCCGGTTCGATCACGGCATGAACCTGGCGACGACCTACGTCGCGTACCGCGACCTCGGGGCGCGCCCGGCGGCCGACGCGGGGCCGGTGACCGACGTCGACTTCTCGACGTACTTCGGCTGCGACTGAATCGCGGGGGGCCGGCGCCAGGCGCGGCGGAGTTCGGCTAGGCTGCGCGCCCCGTGCCGCGCGCGCCGATCCTCACCGTGCTCGACGAGCTGGTCGCGTGGTACGCGGCCCGCGTCTACGGCGCGCTCGAGGGGCCGGGCCGCGTGCCGTTCTACTGCGATCCGGCGCGGGTCGGCGGCTTCGCGGTGGACCCGGCGGCGCTGGCGGCGGGGCGGCCGGCGGCGCTGTTCCAGCTGTACGTGACGCTGGCGATGTACCAGTCGCGGCGCGACGTCGACGTCATGGCGATCCAGCGCGCGATGCCGCGGCCCGAGGCGCGCGCGATGGTGCAGCCGCGGCGGCTGGCGCTGGCCGTGGAGGCCGCGCGGTGCGGGCACCTGCGCACCGCGGATGGCTTCGACGCGGGGTGCAGCGTGTACCGCGCGCCGATCGGCGGCGCGAGCACCTGTGCGGATCGGCCGCGCTCGCCGTGCCACGTGAAGGACGCGACCGCGGCGATCGGGCGGATGGGCGACATGGGCAAGCTGGCGACGTCGGCGTGGCTGCACCTGCGCGACGCTGGCGACCACGGCTTCGACGCGCTGCTCGCCCGCGTGACCTCGGCGCACGCGGCGCCGGCGGCCCGGGCGGCGGCGATGGTGGCGGCGCTAGCCGCGTTCTACCGGGTCGGCGAGAAGCTGGCGACGTTCATCGTGGCGACGCTGGCGGTCCCGGAACTGGCGCCGGGCCTGACGCCGTGGCACCCGACCATCGACGGTCACGGCCTGGTGATCGTCGACGCCAACGTGATGCGGGTGATCGACGCGCTGCGGCCGCGCGGCGCGAAGACCTACGCGGCGCGCGCGGCGTGGTGGCGGCGGCACGCGGCGCGGCTCGACCTGCGCCGCCACCGCCGCGACTGGCCCCGGGCCTCGCCCCGGCTGGTGCAGCAGGCGGCGTACTGGT
Source organism: Myxococcales bacterium (assembly GCA_016707895.1). GTDB lineage: Bacteria > Myxococcota_A > Polyangia > Haliangiales > Haliangiaceae > UBA2376. Next base: position 106,387 of record JADJGV010000034.1, read on the forward strand.
TCCGCTCGCGCTCGAACCGCGACGCGGCGGGGCTGGCGTGCGCCGGGTGTCGCAGCCCGGTGTGCCCGTACTGCGTGGGCTGACGCGGGCGCGGGGCGCGGGTGCTATCCCTCGGGCATGGACCTCGCCGACCTGCGCGCGTGCCTGGCCGCGATCCCCGACGTCGACCTGGCCGAGCCGGCCGTGGTGACGCAAGCGATCGACGCCGAGGTGGCGTACCTGGACTCCGCCGCGGCGATCGCCAGCCTGGCGCGCGACACCTACTGGCCGAAGTGGCGGTCGCCGTGGTGGAGCATGGTGCTGCTCGACGAGCTGGGCCACGCGGCGCGGATCCCGGCGCGGGCGGTGGCGGCGATGGTCGACGGGCTGGACGCGCTGCGGCTGCACACGTTCCCGATCCGCGACGACGAGTGGCCGGCCGACGCCAGCAAGGCGCGCGACGCGTCGTGCCACTGCGCGGTGGGCTGCATGGATCGCGTGCTGACCCGCCGCGGCGTCGACGTGCCGGCGGCGCTGCCGTGGATCGCCGCGTGGTACCCGCGCTACCAGCTGGCCGACGGCGGCTACAACTGCGACGAGGCGGCGTACCTGGTGGCCGACGAGTGTCCGAGCTCGATGGTGGGCACGGTGGCGCCGCTCGAGGCGATGACGCAGCGGCCGCCGAGCGCGACCACGGATCGCGCGGCGGCGATGGTGCTGGGCCGCGCGCTGGTGCACGGCTCGGCGACGCGGCACAACGCCGAGGAGCGCGCGGCGGCGGCCAGCTGGGGCGCGCTGTGCTTCCCGCGGTTCTACTTCTACGACACGCTGCGTGGGCTGGCGGCGGTGGTGGCGTGGGCGACCGCGCACGGCCGCGCGCTGCCGCTGGCCGCGGTGGCCCCGACGGTGGCGGCGCTGGCGGCGCGCTCGGTTGATGGCGCGCTGCGGGTCGAGCGCAGCGCGGTGGCGGGCAAGCAGGGCTGGGCGCCCGACGTGGCCGGCGGGTGGTCGCGGCAGCCGGTGACGAGCTGGCCCCTGCTCGACGCGGTCAGCGAGCCGGGGACGGTGAGCCCGGCGTTGACCCGGCAGTGGCAGGCAGCGCGGCGCGGCCTGCAGGCGCTGCTCGATCGCGATCTGCTGACGGCGTGAGGGCGCGCCGCGACGTTCCGCGACGCCGGGCCCGCGCCGCGCTGGTAGCCTCTCGGCATGGCGGACACGACGCGACAAGCACTCGAAGCGGCGATCGGTGAGCTGGAGGCGGCGCTGGCCGACGCCGGGCCGGAGCTGCGGTCGACGCTGACGCAGCAGCTGGCGAGCGTGCGCCACGCGCTGGCGGTGCTCGACGCGGCGGCGCCCGCGATCGCGGCGGTCCGCGCGCAGCGCCGCGCGCTGACGCCGGACAGCGCGGCGTTCTTCCAGCCGCGGCCGCCGGCGGCGGTGCCGGCGTGGGTGCCCGACGGCGTGACCCGCGGCGCGGTGACGCCGGCGCTGATGCGCTGCCCCGACGGCGCGCGGCTGTACGAGGACGCGACGACCGTCGCGTGCGCCAACGCCGGCCACGCCGGCCAGACGCTGTCGGTGCCGCACGGGCTGACGCTGCGGTTCCGGGCCGGCGGCGGCCTCGAGAGCCAGGGCTGGTACGAGCGCGGCTGCCTGCGCTGGGAGATCCGCTACCACCCGAACGGCGCGCGGGAGGAGGTCGGCGCCTACGTCGGCACCGAGCCCAAGACCTACGTCGAGCACGGCCTGCACACCCGGTGGGCCGCCAGCGGCGTGGTGGTCGCGCAGACCGCGTGGGTCGACGGCGTGCGCCACGGCTGGTCGACGCTGTGGGAGAACGACGGCTACCCGATCGTCGCGACGCGGTTCGAGCGCGGCGTCGAGGTCGAGCGGGTGATGCCCGACGTCGGCGCGCGCTGAGCGGCTACGCGGCCGCCGCGGCGCGGCTACAGCGCCTGGTACAGGCCGCCGCTCTCGACGGCCAGCGCGTGCAGCAGGCGGCGATCTTGATCGGCGCCGAGGCCGATGGTGTCGATGCGCACGCCGCCGCGCACGGCCTCGCGCGCGTCCCGCAGGAGCGCGCCGGCCGAGCCGCCGACGTTGCCGAGGCCGTCGGACAGGAGCACGATCCGGCGGGCGTTCATCAGGAAGGCCATGCGCATCGCCGGCGTCAGCGCGGTCGAGCCGTCGGCCTGCTTGTCGAGGACAAAGCTGGTGAGCGGATCGCGGTCGGTGGCCTGCAGCGTCACCAGCACCGGCGACACCGCCTCGAGCTCGCTGTTGAAGAAGATGACGTTGATGCGGGTGCCGTCGGGGAGCCGGCGCAGCGCGTCGACCAGCTCGGACTGCGCGATGTCGAACTTGGTGGTGGCCTGGGCGACCAGCGGCGGGGGCGGCGGCACGGCGGCGACGTCGATCGGCGGCGGCTGGGTGATCACCGGCGGCGGGGGCGGCTGCGTGACCACCGGCGGCGGCGGCGGGGGCGGGGGCGGCGGCGGCGGTTGCTGGCCGGCGGGGTAGCCGGGGATCACGGCGGGCGCCGACGGATCGGGCGGCGGCGGGGGCGGCGGCGGCGGCGCGGGCGGCAGCGCGGTCGCCATCGGGACGGCGATGGTCGCGAGGCGACCCTGGGCCGGCGACAGCATCGAGCCGGAGCAGTCGAGGACGAACACCACGTCCTGGGCGCCCTCGAGCGGGACGCCGAAGAACTCGACGACCGGCGCGCCGACGATCGCGACCGGCTCGGGCGGCGGCGGCGGTGCTGGCGGCGGCGGCGGCGGCGCGGTGACCTGGACGCCTACCGAGACGTTGGCCGGCACGACCACCTGCACGTTGCCGTGGACGGCACCGCGCAGCGCGATGGTCATGCCCGGGGGCGGCCGCCGCACCACGCCGGTGCACGCGACGCTGACGAGGAGGGGGATTACGAGCGACAATCGGCGCATGAGTCGAACTCCCGAGCCGACCGACGTGGCCGGTGCGATGAACCGCTGCGCGGACCACCCGCCACGCGTGGCTCCGGACAGCGTAACCCGGTTCCGCCGCGCCGGGCACGCGCGGGTGGTCGCCGCCGTGGTGACGGTCGGGGTCGCCGGCGGGCCGGCGTGCGTGAAGCAGCTGCCGCCGGCGCCGCCCCCACAGGCCGTCGCCCCGGCCATCGCGACGCCGACGCCGGCCGAGGGGCAGGGCGCGCTGGTGGTCGACGTCACCGACGGCCCGACGCCGGTGCAGCGGGTGCACATGGGCTCGCAGCCGATCACCGACGCGCAGGGCCGGGTGAGCTACCGGCTGTTCGAGCAGCCGCAGGAGATGTGCCCGGCGTCGCCGTGCGTGGTGGCGATGCCGCCCGGCAACATGATGCTGGGCTTCCCGGTGATCGGCGATCGCGGCGCGCTCGAGGTCGAGCTGGTCCACGTCGACGCGACGCCGACGGTGTACCGCCGCACGCTGAGCGTCTACACCGACAACACCGGCGGGCTGCGCAAGCTGGGCATCGTCGGCGCGTCGGTCGGCGGCACCGCGGCGTTGACCGGCGTGGTGCTGCTGCCGATCGGCCTGGCCAAGGACATCGACGGGCTGACCGTCGCCGGCGGCGTCACGCTGGGCGTGGGCGCGCTGCTCACCGCGTTCGGCATCTGGGCGATCCGCAAGGACGCGCCGACGTTCCGTCCCGGCGCGTCGATCCACTTCTAGTCGAGGCATCGCGCCCGGCGGCCGCGAGCGCCCGCGACCAGCGGCCGCGGCGCCGCGCTCCGCGACGTCGGTTCAGGTGTCGCCGGACGCGTCGGTGGACTACCGTCGGGGGATGACCGCCGACCGCGACCATGGCGACGACCTCCGCGGCGCGAGCCGGCTGGTCGTCGAAGCGACCAAGGGCGTGACGACCGCGGTCGAGCAGATGCATCGGGCGATCGCGGATGGGCCGGGCGGGATCGCGCGGCCGCTGACGCTCCCGGGGCGGCTGGTGGCCGGGATGGTGTACGGCAGCGTGCGCGGGGTGGCGTCGCTGGTCGGCGCCGGCCTCGACCGCGGGCTGGTGCAGCTGCGGCCGCTGCTCGGCGCGAGTCCGCCGGGGCCCGAGCGCGAGGCGATCGTCGCGGCGCTCAACGGCGTGGTCGGCGACTGGCTCGAGGCCACCGGCAACCCGCTGGCGATCGCCAGCCGGCTGCGGCGAGGCGGCGCACCGCTGGTGCTCGAGCCCGCGGCGCTGGCGGCGTCGGTGCCGGTCCGTCGCGATGTGGTCGTGCTGATCCACGGCTCCAGCATGAGCGACGTGCAGTGGCGGCGGCGCGGCCACGACCACGGCGCGGCGCTCGAGGCCGACGGCTACGCCGCGGTCTACGCGCACTACAACAGCGGGCGCCACGTCTCGACCAACGGCGCCGAGCTGGCGGCGTTGCTCGAGCAGCTGGTGGCGGGGTGGCCGACGCCGATCGCGCGGCTGGCACTGGTCGGACACAGCATGGGCGGGCTGGTGGCGCGGAGCGCGTGCGTGGTCGGCGAGCAGGCGGGGCACCGCTGGCGCGAGGCGCTGCGGACGTTGGTGTGCCTGGGCACGCCGCACCACGGCGCGCCGCTCGAGCGCGGCGGCAACCTGCTCGAGCGCGCGCTCGGGACCACCCGGTACAGCGCGCCGCTGGCGCGGCTCGGGCGGCTGCGCAGCGCCGGCGTGACCGATCTGCGCTACGGCAACCTGCTCGACGACGACTGGGCCGGCGTCGACCGCTTCGCGCCCCACGGCGATCGCCGGACGCCGGTGCCGTTGCCCACCGGCGTGGCGTGCCACGCGATCGCGGCGACCCTGAGCGCGGTCGTCGAGGCGGCGCCGCGGGGCGACGGCCTGGTGCCGGTCGACAGCGCGCTCGGCCGGCACCCGCGCCGCGAGCTGACGCTGGCGTTCCCGCCGGGCCACCAGCGCGTCATCCTGGGCGCGGGGCACATGGACCTGCTCGATCACCCTGACGTCGCGGCGCAGCTGCGGGCGTGGCTGGCGGCGGGCTGATCAGCGCGGGTCGGCGCGGCGTGGAATAGCCGGCGGAGCTCGCGCCTTCTTCGAGCATGTCGGCCTGGCGCTCGGCGCTGCACGCGGTCCGCGTCGACGTGGCGCGGCTGCGTCACCTGCCGGCCCTGTGGCTGGCCACCCGGGGCGCGTCGACGGCGCGCGGCGTGGCCGGCGCCCACGAGCTGGCCGCCGAGAGCTCGCCGCTGCGCCGCGCCGGCATGGTCAGCGACGAGCGGCTGCAGGCCGGCAAGGCGCGCAACGTCGCGGTCGCGGCGGCGCGGATCGACGGGATCGTGCTGGCGCCCGGCGCGACGTTCTCGTACCACCGCGCGGTCGGGTGGCCGTCGCGGCTGCGCGGGTTCCGCCGCGGGCTCGAGCTGCACGACGGCGCGATGGCGGCGGGCGTCGGCGGCGGCGCGTGCCAGGTGGCGAACCTGCTGTACCTGCTGGCGTTGCGCGGCGCGATGACGGTGACCGAGCGGCACCGCCACAGCCTCGACCTGTTCCCTGACGACAACCGCACGGTGCCGTTCGGCTGCGGCGCGACGGTGTTCTACAGCTGGGCCGACCTGCGGTTCGTGAACCCGCTCGATCAGCCGGTGTCGATCCACCTGGCGATCGCGGACGGCCGGCTGCGCGGCGCGCTGCGCTGCGCGACCGACCCTGGGCTGACGGTCGAGGTCTACGAGGTCGGGCACCGCTTCGTGCGCGACGCCGCCGGCGCGGTGTGGCGCGAGAACCAGCTGCGGCGGCGGATCGCCGACCGCGCCGGGCTGCTGATCGATCAGCGCATCGCCGACAACCGCGCGCGGGTGGCGTACCCGGTCGAGCCGGCGCGCGTCGACGCGGTGGAGTCCGCAGCGTGATCCGCGCGCTGGCCAAGGGCGCGGCGCAGGCGGCGTTCGGCTGGGCGCCGGGCGGGCCGGCCGCCTACCGCGCGCTCACCCGCGGCCACCTCGGCACGTTCGCCAGCCACGTCGACAAGGTGGCGCGGGTGTGGCCCGGGTACGCGGCCGTGTGGCAGGCGCGGTGCGGCGTGACGCTCGCGGGCGCGCGCCTGCTGGTGCTCGACGGCGGCGAGACGCCGGTCGTGCCGCTGGCCGCGTACCTCCTCACCGGCGCCGGCGGCGTGGTCGTGAACCGCCACGGCGGGATGCTCGATCGCTACCTCGCGCACGCCCGCGTCGGCGCGCTGGCGGCGGCGTGGCCCGAGCAGCTGGTGCCGGCGGCGCGGCGGCGCGTCGTCGACGCGCTGCGCTGGGAGCCGACGGTGGCGGCCGCGCTCGCCGCCGTCGGCGCGACCGTGCACGCCGGCGTCGAGACCGCGCTGCCAGTGGCGACCGCCAGCGTCGACCTGCTGCACTCGGGCGGCGCGCTCGAGCACTACCCGCCGGCGGCGCTCGACGCGCTGATCGCCGAGATGCGGCGGGTGGTGCGCCCGGGTGGCGTGATCTCGCACGTGGTCGATCACCGCGACCACCTGCACCACGGCGATCGGCGGCTGCCGTTCCTGGCCCACCTGGCGCTGCCGGACCCGCTGTACCGCGCGACCGCCGGGCACCCGGTGGGCTTCCACAACCGGCTGGCGCCGGCCGAGGTGCGCGCGCGGTTCGTCGGCGCCGGGCTCGCGCCGATCGCGCTGCGTCGGTTGATCTACGTCGACGGCGCGCGCCCGTGGGTCGACGACGACGCCGCGGCGATGCGCGGGACGCCGGGGCTGGCGCCGCGCTGGCTGGCCCCGCGGTTTCGCGGCGTCGCGCCGGTCGATCTGCGCACCGCCGCGGCGCACTACCTGTTTCGTCGGCCGTGAGCGTGCCCCGCGGCGGTCATCGCGGGCCGCCGACCCGTGGCGGGTCGGCCTCGAGGTCGAGGGCGGCCAGCGTGGCGCCGGTGGTGCCGACGCCGAGCGCGATCAGGTTGACGCCGGGGATCACCAGCAGCCCCGCGACGGTGGCGCCGAGGCCGAGCGTGCGCTGGCGGTGGCGCGCCAGGAAGGCGCGGATCGCCGGGCGTTCGAGCGAGCGCGCGCCCAGCGCGGCCTCGTAGCAATCGCGCGCGGTGCCGCGGGCGGTGAGCCAGCCGGCGATGACCGCGGCGGCGATCGTGCCGATCACCGGCACCAGCGACAGCGCGAACAAGAGCACCGCGCCGACGATCGCGCCGAGCAGGCGGCCCAGCCCGCGGAGCAGGCCGACCAGCGCGTCGCGCACGAGCGCCGCGACGCCGACCGCCGGGCGCGCCACGCCGGTGCGGACGGTGAGGACCTCCGCGGCCAGCCGCTCGTTGAACGGATCGGCGATGACGCCGACCAGCGGCACGAACAGCAAGATCGCGGCGAAGCCCAGCGCGATCACCGTCAGCGCCCACACCAGGCCGTGGGACCAGCGGGCGATCGCGTCGGGCAGCCAGCCGGCGATCGCGTCGACCAGGGGCGGCGCGGCCGCGAGGACGCCGGCGGTCGCGAGCGCCATCAGCAGCAGCGTGACCAGCGCCGGGGCGATCACGTACACCCACAGCCGCGGGTGGGCCCGCAGGAAGCGCATCCCCGCGGCCACGTCGCGCGCGCCGTCGGCGAAGCCGCGCGCGGTCATCGGGCCCGCTGCCACAGCGCGTCGGTGACGGTGGCGCCCAGGTCGCGCGCGCGCTGCAGGTACTGGCGGGCCTTGGCGCGATCGAGCGCGTCGGGCTCGAGGTAGGCCTTGCCCAGCGCGAGGTTGACCTCGGCGTCGCTGGCCAGCTTGGCGTACTGCGGCTCGAGCGTGGCGCGCACGGTCGGCCAGTCGGCGAGCGCGATCGCGGCGAAGCCGAGCAGCAGGCGGGCGTCGTCGACCAGCGGCGAGCCGGCGGCCACGTACAGCGCCTCGGCCCGTCGCGCGGCGTCGCGCGCCTCGGCGGCCTGGTGGGCCATCAGCGCCATCTGCGCCACGCCGAACCAGCCCTCGGGGTTGGCCGGCGACAGCGCGGCGAGCTGGCGGTACGCGCGCATCGCGTCGGCGTGGCGGCCGCGCATGCGGTAGGCGACGCCGACGTTCTGCCACGCGAACTGGTTGTGCGGGGCGATCGCGAGCGAGCGCTCGTACAGCGCGATCGCCTCGTCGAGCCGGCCCTCGCGGCGGTAGATCAGCGCCAGGTTGTCGATCGCGTCGCAGTAGTCGGCGTCGATCGCGATCGCGGCCTTGTACGCGTCGATCGCGGCGGCGGCGTCGCCCTGATCGAAGCGATCGACGCCGCGGTTGAAGTGGGCGACCGCCGCGTCGTCCTCGCTCTGACAGACGTGCTCGGCCTTGTCGCCGATCGTGGCGATCGGCGGCGCGCCGCCGGCCGGCGCGTCGGCCGCGGGCGGCGGGGTGGTCGGCGCGGCCGGGCGGGCGCCGCCGCACCCGAGCGCGGCGAGGGGGAGCAGGGTGACGATGGTGGCGAGGGCGAGCGAGCGGCGCATGGGGCCTCGGGGCACGGTGGTCAGCGGGCGCTGGCGATCACGGCGTCGGCGAGCTTGGTCGCGGCCGCGGCCGAGGCGGCGGGCGCCTGGATCAGCACGACGAACGAGCGGCCGCCGCGATCGAACGCCAGGATCTGCGTCTCGACGGTGATCTCGCCCATCGCGAAGGCGCCGCGCACGCCGGCGTAGTCGGTGGCGCCGACCCGGCGGGTGAACGGCGTGGTCTCGGTGAGCAGGCCGCCGGCGGCCGCGAGATCGGCCGGCTCCATGCGGAACGGCGGCGCCATCAGCTGGATGGTGATGTCGCGCTGCCGCAGCATGAACGCCGGGACCTCGACGCCGGCGTCGACCACCACCAGCCCGGGATCGTGCTCGAAGCCGACGCCGCGGCGCTGCTCGCGCACGGTCTTGCGGCGGGCGATGGTCAGCTGCTCGTCGCCGATCGTGAACGGCTGATCGAGCTGGGCGGTCGCGGTGCCGAGCTCGGCGCCGCCGACGGTCTTGAGCCGCGCCTCGAACTCGGGGCCGCGCGGCCGCGGCGTCACCGCGAGCGTCTCCAGCGCGGCCTTGAGCTCCCCGAAGGCGCCGCCGGTGGTCGTCGACAGGATGACCCGCAGCTGGCGATCGCCGCCGGCGCCCGCGACGTAGATCTCGAAGGTCGGCCCGCTGGTCTTCAGCCGCTCGCCGGTGATCGGCCGGCCCAGCAGGGTCATGGTGGTGGGCTTGGTCGACTCGATCCGGCCGGTCGAGACGTAGGTCGCGCGTAGCGTCGCGAGCGCGTCGGCGGCCGGGCCCGGGTCATCGACCAGCGCGACCTCGGCGGTGGCGTCGTCGGTCGACAGCAGCGCGCCGTCCGCCGTCGTCGCGGCCCGCATCGACGACGGGTGCTCGAGCGACATCCGCGGGCCGTTCCACACCCAGATCGGCGTGCGGCGCAGCACCAGCACGCGGTCACCCAGCTCGACCAGCTGGGTCGTGAGGTCCTGGCGCTGGTCGCCGCGCACCAGCTCGAACTCGACCGGCGCGGCGTCGGGCTCGGTGGCGGGCAGGACCGCCGGCCGGGGCCGCTCGCGGCCGAGCTCGGCGGTGGCGCGGCGGACGTCGTCGGCGACCTGCTGCGCGCGATCGCGCTCGGCCGAGGCGGCGCAGTGGCGCGCCAGCACCAGCGTCACCCCGAGCAGGCCGCCCACGATGCCGAGCGTGGGCCCGACCAGCGAGCGCTTGGGCAGCACGTAGCGAGGATCGGCGGGGTCCATGCCCGGCCGACGGTAGCACCGCGCGCCGCGGACCGTCAGCGATGGAACGCCAGCGCGTCGGCCGCGTCGTCGCCGTCGCCGCGAGCACCGAGAGGCCGGCGCTCGACCCCGCCGGCGCGCCGATGCTGGTAGGTTGCGCGCCGTGCCCGAGCTCGACCCGACGACGACGCGCTTCGACGACCTGGTGATCGGCGCCGGCATGGCCGGCCTGACGGTGGCCGCGCTCTTGGCCGCCGACGGGCGCAAGGTGCTGGTCGTCGAGGCCCACGACACGCCGGGCGGCTACGCCCACACCTTCGCGGTCGGCGACTACCGGTTCTGCGCCCAGGTGCACTACATCTTCGGCTGCGGCGAGGGCGAGACCGTCCACGAGGTGCTGCGCCGGCTGGACCTGGCCGACGCGGTGAAGTTCCACCGGCTCGATCCCGAGGGCTTCGATCACGTCGTCGTCGCCGGCGAGCGCTACCGCATCCCCAACGGGCTGGAGAAGTTCCGCGACCGGATGATCCGGCGCTGCCCCGAGGCGGCGACGCCGCTGCGCGGTTACTTCGACGCGGTCATGGCGATCGGCCGCGAGCTCGATCGGCTGCCGCCGAAGCTGGGCTGGCGCGAGCTGGCCACCGCGCCGCTGCGGTTCCCGCACCTCTTGCGCTACCGCACGTGGACGCTGCAGCGCCTGTACGATCACCTGCGCATGCCGCCGCGGATGCAGGCGGTGCTGGCCGGTCAGGCCGGCGACTACCTGCTGCCGCCGGGCGAGGTGTCGCTGTTGTTGCACGTGGCGCTGGTGCGCGGCTACGACCGCGGCGCGTACTACCCCGAGCGGCACTTCCAGCACCTCGTCGGCAGCATGGCCGACCGGATCCGCGAACGCGCCGGGTGCGCGCTGTTGCTCGAGACGCCGATCGCGCACATCGACGTGCGCGGCGATCGCGTGGTCGGCGTGCGGACGCGCGACGGGCGCACGTTCACGGCGGACCGCTACGTGTCGAACGTCGATCCCAAGCAGACCGCGGTGCTGCTGGGCCGCAAGCGCCTGCCCGACGACTGGGCGCGCAGGCTCCGCTACGAGTACTCGTCGGGCAACCTGACCTTGTACCTCGGCGTCGAGGGGCTCGACCTGCGCCAGCACGGCTTCGGCTCGCACAACGTGTGGCACTACCCGCACGACGACCTGAACGCGATCTACCGGCGACAGCTGGTCGATCGCGACTTCGCCGAGCCGTGGCTGTTCATGTCGACGCCGACCTTGCACACCGACGCGCCCGGGCTGTGCCCGCCGGGGCACCAGATCCTCGAGCTGGCGACCAGCGCGCCCCACGCCTACTTCCGCAAGCTGCGCGACACCGATCGCCGGCGCTACAACCTCGAGAAGAAGCAGCTGCGCGATCGCATGCTGCAGATCGTCGAGGAGCGCTACGTGCCCGGGCTGCGCGCGCACCTGGCGATGCGGGTGATGGGGACGCCGGCGACCAACGAGCGGTTCTGCGGCGCGCCCGCCGGCAACGCCTACGGCGCGGCGCTGACGCCGGCCAACGTCGGCCTGGGCCGCGTGCCGGCCGAGACGCCGTGGGCCAACCTGTGGCTGGCCAACGCGACGGCGGGGTACCCGAGCGTCGCCGGCACCGTGCGCGCGGGCTTCGATCTGTACCAGCGGCTGGCGCGCGGCTGACCAGGGGCGGCGCGTGGCGATCGCGCGGGAAGATCGCGGGGCGGCTCCGTCGAACCCATCATGGTCTTCGGATTCGGCCAGGTTTCGGACACTTGGTCAGAGGAGTCAGCGCCGCCCGCGCCCTCGGGCCTCGCGCCGGGCAAGCGCACGCTGACCTCGCGGCTGGCCCCGCGCGCGCCGGCCGATCGGGCCCCGGCGCCGAGCGCGGCCCGGCCGGTGCAGGCCGACGGTGGCTTGACGCTCGACGATCCGTTCGCGCTGCACACGATCGCCGGCCGCGGCGTGGCCGGCGCCGGCGGGCCGCTGCCGCACCTGGCGGCGATCCAGGCGAGCTTCGGCCACCACGACGTCGGCGGCGTGCGCGCCCACGTCGGCGGCGCGGCGGCCGACGCGGCCGCGGCCATCGGCGCCCGCGCCTACGCGACCGGTGACGCGGTGGCGTTCGCCGCCGATCCCGACCTGCGGCAGGCGGCTCACGAGGCGGCGCACGTCGTGCAACAGCGCGGCGGGGTGCGCCTCGACGGCGGGGTCGGCAAGGTCGGCGACGTCTACGAGCAGCACGCCGACGCGGTGGCCGACGCGGTGGTGCGCGGCGCGTCGGCCGAGGCGCTGCTCGATCCGATGGCCCACCGCGGCGCGGCGGGCGGCCCGGCGGTGCAGCTGCTGATCGCCGAGCGCGACGGCGTGGCGGTGGGGCGGCTGCAGCGGCTGCTGGGCGACGCGACGCCGGCCGAGGTCGCCGCGATCCGTCGCGAGCTGCAGGCGCGGCTCGACGGCTCGCGCTCGGTGATCGTGATCGCCGTCGACCTCGACTTCATCCACCGCGGCGAGGAGTACCGCCTGCACCTGCCGATCGCCGACGCGCGGGCGATGCTCGCCGAGTGCGACAGCGCGGCGGCGCACGCCCGCACCCGTCCGGCGCGGCGCACCGCCGCGCGCCGCGAGGCCCGCCACCTGACCAGCTTCGGCGCCGCCGCGCTGGGCGCGATGATCCGCACGCTGGGCGGCGCCGAGGGCGAGGAGACCGAGGTCGAGTGCACGGTGCGGGTGCCGATCCCGGAGACGCCGCTGTGCGTGACCGGCGGCATCGCGATGACGGTCGGCCACGAGGCCGCGGGGTGGACGGTGGAGTTCGCGCCGCAGCTCGGCCTCGGCCTGATCGAGGGCGAGGGCCACATGGATCTGGTCACGACCCACGCCAGCGAGGTCACCGGCCACACGCCGGAGCTCGCGGCCGAGCTGCTCGGGGTGGCGCTCGAGCACGAGATCCGCGCGATGGGCGACGGGGCGCCGCCGCCATTCGTGCTGGCCGCGCTGGCGGCGGCCTCGACGGTGGCGCCGTTCGCGGTCGCCACGGCGGTGGTGGCCGACCTCGGCGCGCGGATCTACAACTGGGCCACCACCGGCCACGCCACCGATCCGTTCTTCGTGTGGCTGGCCAACGCGATCTTCGGTGAGGGCCACATGGCGGCGGTGGGGCGGCGGATGCGCGACGGCGACTCGGTCGAGACCACCGACGGCGGCGAGTTCGCCGCCGAGGGCGGCGAGGGGACCGGGCACAGCCGGAGCGAGGCCGGGGTCCACCTCGGCGCCGGGCGCCACTGGAGCATGGCGCGCGAGGGCGGCGCGACCCACGAGGCCGAGTGGACCAGCCTCGACGTCGAGTTCGAGGCCGAGGTCCACGGCTTCACCGGCGCGTTCGAGCTGCACGTGCCGGTCACCCGCGGCGACCACGTCCCATCAGGCGAGATCTCGATCGAGCTGGGGGCCAGCGTCGAGACCCACAGCGTCCAGACCGTGGTGGTCGCCGACCTGTTCGCGCGCGCGGCGCAGCTCCTGCTGCGCGCGATCGCCAGCCGCAGCGGCACCGAGGAGGCCCGCCGCCGGGCCCAGCACACCATCGACGTCGCGGGCGAGCTGGCCAGCGGTGCGCGCTCGATCCTGGCGGCGCGCGCGGTCGCCGGCGGCGCCGGCAGCGAGATCGGCGTGGTGCTCGAGCTGACCTTCCACCTCCGCCGCGGCGAGCCCAACACGATGGCCGTGAAGATCACCGACGGCTTCGAGGGCGACGTCGCGGCGCAGGAGGTCGAGTACACCCACGCGCGGACGATCGGCGAGGTCGCGTTCTGACGCGCGGGGTGGCGTGGCTGTGATGTCCTGGGGTTGGGTGGCGTCGCAGGCCGCGTGGGTTGGCACCGCGGCGCACCAAAATCATCGACGGTGACCGCGGGTGCGGAAGGGGGGAGGATCATGGGGCGGCGTGCGCCGCAGGAGGAGGACGTCATGGACAGCCCGATCGCAAAGGTCCTGGAAGCGAAGTCCAACCACATCGAGAAGGTCGATCTCAGCGCCACCGTCGCCAGCGCGGTGGGGTTGATGAACGAGCGCGAGATCGGCAGCGTGCTGGTCTTCGATGGCGCGCGCCTGGTCGGCATCTTCACCGAGCGCGACGTGCTGGTGCGCGTCGTCGGCGAGCGCCGCGATCCGACCACCGTGCGGGTCGGCGCGGTGATGACGCCGACGCCCAAGGTGGTCGAGCTGACGACCACCGTCGGCCAGGCGATGGCGCTGATGACCGCCCGCCGGCATCGCCACCTGCCGGTGGTCGACGGCGAGCGCGTGGTCGGCCTGGTCTCGCAGGGCGACCTGACCCGCTGGGTGATCCGCGATCAGGAGCGCGCGATCAACGACCTGACCGACTACATCCACCACGCGTGACGGCGGAATGGTGACGCGCGGCGGCGCGTTGACCGGAGGTGCGCGCGCTGATCGCGATGCTGGCGGTGGCGATCGCGGCGCCGACGATGGCGCGGGCCTCGCCGACCGCCGCGACCAAGGCGCTGGTGCGATCGATCGCGCGCGATCGCCGGGTGCTGGCCGCGCTGGTCGATCGCGACGCCGGCGTGGTGTTCATCGATCACGTCGAGGGCGCCGGGGCGCCGCGGCCGCGGCGGGCCGAGCTGCTGTGCGGCGCCGCGCTGACGCGTCAGCTCCGCATCGTCCGCGGCTGGTTGTTCGCGCAGCTGCGCGGCGAGCCGCCGCTGGGCCAGCTGCGCTGCTCGAACCGGCCCGGCCCGCCGCAGTGCACCTTCGGCCGGGCGATGGCGTGGGATCCGGCGGTGCACCTGCGGTTCCGCGTCGATCCCGACCGCGGGCTGGTGCTGGTGGCGATCTCGGTTGACGACGAGGCGCTGGTAGACGACGCGACGCTCGCCGCCGAGCACCGCGCGCAGGCGGCCGAGATCGCGCGGCTCGGCGCGCGGCGTTGCGGGCCGTGAGGTCGGCTCGCGGCGCGGCGCCGATCGCGACAAGCAGCCACAGGCGGGTCGACGCGCCACCCCGGGGGGAGGTGGCCACTCGAGTGGCCAGCCGCGGCCTCGCGGTGTCAGGGGCTTGCGCGGTGCGTCGACGGAACGGACGTTGCTTGGCGCCTGGGCGTGATGACGAAGCGTAGCGTGGTGTTTGCCGTGGTCGCCCTGGGGGCGGCGTGTACCGACAAGATCGATCCCGAGAAGGGCGTGCTGGAGGCCGAGTCGCCGCCCGGGAGCCCGCTGGCCGGGCCCGCCGAGGGCAAGTCCGACGGCGGCGGCACCGTGCTGACCGTGGCGGTCGAGTCGGCGCACCCCTACGCCAACGATCTCGATCGCGTCTACTCGATCGATCTGGCGAGCCGGGTGCCGACCTGCGCGGCCGACGCGCGCGTCCACTTCGCGTCGATCCGCACCGAGGCGGGCTACGACTTCGTGCACCTCGAGAGCGCGACCGGCCGGTTCCAGTCGTTCGACGGCAACCGCGACAACCTGTGGTCGGAGTGGGGCGCGCTCGGCGCGACCAAGCAGCTGAAGGTGCGGCTCGAGACCGACGCGTCGGTGGTCAAGGACGGCTTCCGCATCGACGCGGTCGAGTACCGGACCGTCGTGCGTTGCCCGCTGATGCCGATCACGCAGTGCCCGGCCGGGCAGGTCGACGTCACGCCGGTCCCCGGCGAGTGCGGCTGTCGCGGCGTCACCCAGTGCGCGGCCGACGACGCGGTCAGCTTCGAGCACACGATCGGCGGTGGGTTCGCCGGCACGTACACCGGCCACCGCGCCACCGGCACCACGGCGAGCCGGGTCGTCTACCGCCCGGGGCAGGCGCCCGAGCTGACGACGATCGGCGCGATCGATCACGATCGGCTGACCGCGGCGGTCCGCTTCACGCTGGCGGGCGGCTACCTGACGCGCACCGGCGGCACGACCTCGAGCAACTGGGACGAGGCGGTGTCGGCGGCGATCGGCGCGCAGCGCTACGCGACCACCGCGCCGGCCGGCACGCTGCCGGCGGCCGACGCCGCGCTGGCGGCGGAGGTCGAGGGGCTGTTCACCTGCGGCGCGGGCGGCGCGCTCACCTGCGGCGCCGGCTTCGCCTGTGACGGCGGCCAGTGCGTCGAGGCGCCGGCCACCTGCGTGTGCCCGGCGCTCTACAACCCGGTGTGCGGCACCGACGGGCGCACCTACTCCAACAGCTGCGCGGCGAGCTGCGCGCAGGTGCCGGTGCGCCACCCCGGCGCGTGCGGCCAGGTCGGTGACTTCTGTGGCGGGCTGGGCGCGATGCCGTGCGCCGATGACAATCGCTGCCGCTACGGCGCGAGCCAGTTCGAGGCGCCGTTCCCCGACGCCGGCGGCACCTGCGTGGCCGGCACCTACTGCGACGCGCCCGCCGACTGCAGCGCGCTGCCGCACCCGGCGGTGCCGGGGACGTGGGCGTGCGCGGCCAACGCGTGCGCGTGGCGCGCCGGCCTGGCGTGGCAGGAGTTCGCGCGCTTCGCCTCGACGCACCCCTACGGCAACCGGGCCTCGGAGTGGAAGCAGGTCTACGCGCCGGCCGGCGCCAGCAAGATCCGCGTGGTCGCGACCGGCGTGTTCGCGCTCGAGGACGGCTACGACTTCCTCGAGGTGTACGGCTGGATCGGCGGGCGGTGGACGCTCGAGAAGCGCTACACCGGCGCCGTCGGGCCGACGTCGACCGACGAGTTCGCGGGGCGTTACCACTACCTGCGGCTGGTGACCGACTCGTCGGTGGTCCGCCACGGCTTCGACGTCGGCGTCGAGTGGGCGAACTGATTGCCGCGACGCCGGCGGGTGGTGTACCTGTCGGCGATGCGCGCGCTCCTGAGCTCCCTGACTGCGATGTCGCTGGCGGCCTGTGCCGGCCCCAGCGACGGTGACGTCGGCACGACCGTCGCCCCCATCGTCGGCGGCACGCTGGCCCCCGATGACGCGGCGGTGGTGCTGCTGGCGGCGTACCCGAGCGACCGTTCGGTGCTGGCGACCTGCACCGCGTCGGTCATCTCGGACACCGTGCTGCTGACGGCCGCGCACTGCGTGGATCACCCGGGGTGGCTGTACGGGATGTTCCCCGGCGCCGACGCGGCGGCGTACCCGACGCTGGCGGCGCTCGAGCCGCACCTCTCGCCGGTGAGCGCGGTGCACATGCACCCGAACTACGCTCGGATGGCGCCGTTCACCGCCGACATCGCGGTGGCGATCCTGGCGCAGCCGACCACGATCGCGCCGCTGCCGGTGCACCGCGCGGCGCTGACGTCGGCGCTGGTCGGCCAGCCGGCGCGCATCGTCGGCTATGGCCAGGCCATGGTCGGCGTGCCGAGCTCGACCCGACGCCAGGCGGCGACGGTCGTCGCGGGCTTCGACCCCGACGACACGGTGCGGGTCGGCGACCCGCAGCACGTCACGTGCCTCGGCGACTCGGGCGGCCCGGCGCTGGTGATCGAGGGCGGCGTCGAGACCGTGATCGGCGTCGACTCGTACGCCGACAACGGCAGCTGCGATCAGCCGGCGCACTTCCGCCGGACCGACGTCTACGCGCCGTTCATCGACACCTACGTGCCGCCCGCGGCCGGCCCCGACGCTGGACCGGCTACGCCGGGCGCCGACGCGGGCACGGGTGGCGGCGACGACAGCGGCGGCTGCGCGGTTGGCGTCGGCCGTGGTGGCCGTGGTGGCTGGGCGGTCGCGGGGCTGGCGGGGCTGGTCGGGCTGGTGTCGCGGCGGCGTCGGCGGCGCTGAGCGGGCGGGCTGGGCGGGCGGGCTGGGCGGGCGGGCTGGGCGGCCCCGGACACGCGCGGCTGTCCGGGGATGGCCGGAGAGCCGGACAATCCGGACGAGATCCGGCCGTTTTGTCCGAGATTCGGACAGGCGGCGCCAGCCGTCGCGGAGTTGCGGCTGGCGCGCGGCTTGCTGAGGGGCTGGGCATGGTGGACAGGGCTGCGGGCGGGCAGACGAAGGGCGAGGTAGAGGCGGCGGCAGCCGCGGCCGGCCCGGCGGCCGGCGTGGACGACTGGCGCGTCGTCGACCGGACGCTGCGCGGGCTGGCGCGGCGGCGGGCGGCGCTCGACGTCGAGGAGGCCGCGTGGCTGCGGCGCGCGCGGGCGCTCGGCGTCCATCGCGAGTTCGGCTTCGCGACGTTCTTCGAGTACGTCGAACGCATCCTGGGCTACGCGCCGGGGCCGGCGCGGGAGCGGCTGCGGGTCGCCGACGCGCTGGCCGCGCTGCCGAAGCTGCGGGCGGCGATGAGCGCCGGCGACGTCGCGTACAGCGCCGCGCGCGAACTGACCCGGGTCGCGACCGTCGACACCGAGGACGCGTGGCTGGCCGCGGCGGCGAAGCACACCGTGCGGGAGATCGAGGACATGGTCAGCGGGCGGCGGCGGGGCGACTCGCCGGACGATCCGCCGGACCCCGCCGCGCGGCTGCACGAGCTGCGGCTGCTGCTGCCCGCGGCGGTGCTGGGCAAGTTCACCGCGGCGCGGCGCGCGCTGGAGGCGGCGTGCGGGCATCCGCTCACCGATGGCGACCTGCTGGCGACGCTGTGCGACGGCCAGCTGGCGGGCGCCGCCGGTTCCCACGTGAGAGATACGGCGGCGGGCTCCCACGCGGGAGATGCCGCGGCGGCGTCCAGGCCCATGTATCAGATCGCGATCACGCGGTGCCCCGACTGCACGCGCGCGTGGCACGACGTCGCCGGGCACACGATCGAGATCAGCGAGACGGAGCTGGCGCAGGCGTCGTGCGACGCCGAGCTGCTGGGGCGGGTCGACGGCGACAAGCCGGCGCGGGTGACCAAGACGATCCCGCCGCGCACGCGGCGCGCGGTGCTGCGGCGGGATCGCGGGCGGTGCGTGGTGCCCGGATGTCGCAACGCGCGGTACGTCGACGTGCACCACATCGTCCCGCGGGTCGCGGGCGGCGATCACACGCCGACCAAGCTGGCGGTGCTGTGCTCGGCGCATCACAAGGCGGCGCATGATGGCCGGCTGCGGATCGTCGGCACCGCGCCTGGCAAGCTGCGGGTCACGCACGCCGACGGGCGGCCGTACGGGGCGCCGCCGTCCCACGTGGGAGCCGGGGAAACGGGGGTGCCGTCCCCTGCGGGCGGCGAGGTGGTGGCGCCGCCGCCCGCGGAAAAGACGCCACGAGCCCGCGCCAAGCGGGGCTCGGCCTAGACGGTCACGGAGGCGAGACGGGGATGCCGAACAGCTCGACCCAGTTTTCACCCTGCTGCTGATCGATCACCCAGGTCGAGATCG
Organism: Myxococcales bacterium; assembly: GCA_016707895.1. Classification (GTDB taxonomy): domain Bacteria; phylum Myxococcota_A; class Polyangia; order Haliangiales; family Haliangiaceae; genus UBA2376. The sequence continues at coordinate 125,320 of JADJGV010000034.1, forward strand.
TGACCTGGTTGTTGCCGAGCGCGGCCGAGGCGAAGAAGCCATAGGCGCCCTTCCACTCCATCTCGTTGCCAGCGAGCGCCTGCGGCCGCCACGCGCCCATCGCGCCGCTCTTGTCGGCGACCAGGAGCTCGTGGCTGGTGGCGTCCTGGTAGACGACCATCGGGCCGTTGCCGGTGAGCACCACCTGGGTGTCGGAGCCGACGAAGTGGTACTCGGGCTTGGGCAGACCGTCGGGCGTGGTGCCGACGATGCGGTAGCCGTCGTCCACCAGCTCCTGCGCGTTGGCCATCGTGTTCTTGTAGAAGACGTCGTCGTGGTCCGCGCCCTGGTAGGCGACGTGGACGTCGCCCGCGCCGTCGACCGCGACCGACGGATACCAGCCCGAATCGGCGTTGGCGCCGGCCATCACCACCGGCGCCGCGAACGCCGCGCCGCTCCAGCGCGCCACCTTGAGGTCACCGTTCTCGCGGTCGTAGTACGCGACGACAGGGTTGCCCATCGCGTCGCGCGCGGCCTCGACGAACAGCCCGATGCCCGACGGCAACGGGTAGATGTCCGGGGCGTTCGGGTCGGCCGGCGGCAGCGTCATCATGTCGATCGTGCTGACCTGCCAGTCGCCGGCCGACGCCGGCGTCGCGGTCGTCGCCGACGCGAACCGCACCTCGGCCGTGACGATCCCGCCGCCCTGCGAGACCTTGGCGTAGTAGGCGATGCCGGGCTTGCCGTCGCTCGACAGCGTGATCGCGGTGTAGAGGCCCGCCTGCTCGCCGCCGATCCGGGATCGACGGTCATGCCGGTGCCCTGCTGGACGACGTGGCTCGACCACGCGCCGCCCGACGGCTTCATCGCGAACTTCAGCGAGCCCGACTCGCGATCGAAGTACGAGACCATGATGGTGTCGGTGGCCGACACGGCCACGGACGTGTAGAGGCCAACGTCGGGGCCCGGCTCGAAGATGCCGCCGCGGACGGTCGAGTTGGGCAGCGCCACCGGACCGTCGGGGACGCCGTCGACGAACTCCCACTCGGCGTCGGGGATGCGGCCGGTGCCGACGTGCCGCGCCACCACCAGGTCGCCGTGGTTCTGGGCGTAGGCCGAGACCACCGCGTCGCCGTTGGGCGCGACCGCGACGTCGGAGAAGGTGCCGACGCGGCCGTAGGGCACGTCGTCGCTGCACACGCAGGTGTGGTCGAAGCAGACCGGGATCTGCCCCTCGGGGCACTCGAGGTCGCAGTCCTCGACGACCTCACAGCTCTGGGCGCCCGCCTTCGAGCCGCACGAGCAGCCCGGCACCAGCGACGAGATCACCGCGGCGCCGATCCACACGCCGGCCATGCCGACGAGCCGCTGCGAGCTAGCGATGCGGCGGGTACCCCGCACGACGACCGCGCCGGCGGTCGCCGCGCCCCGGCGAAAAACCAGGAGCAGGCCCGTCATCAGCACCAGCACCAGCGTGCCGATCGGGGCGGTGCCGGCGCCGGCGTCGCAGTTGCAGCCGCCCTCGCCGGGCGCGCCGTGGAACGGCGTCTTGTAGAGCGCGGTCGCGGTGTTGCCGCGCGAATCCTTCACCCACACCGCGATCTCGCCGGTGGCGGCGGCCAGGTCCTTGACGGTCTGGCGATCGATCGTCGGGTCGCCCGCCACCCAGTCGGTGGCCGGCAGGTCGTCGCCCGGGATGCCGAACGCCCAGGCCAGGTCGTCGGTGCCGTCGATCAGGTCGCGCGCCGGCACCTTGAGGCGGTCGCCCTGCCAGCCGGCCTCGTCGACCAGGATGCGCGGGGCGGCCGAGTCGATGACCACCGGCAGCTCGATGGTGTGCTGGCTGGTGGTGCGGTAGTCGCCGCGCACGCGCGCCTGCAGGCCGATCGTGTAGCGGCCCTGCCAGGCGAACGCCTTGTCCTGGATGACCAGCGGCGACGCCGCGGTGTACGGGCGCCACATGCCGCCGTCGAGGTTCCAGCTCCACTCGAGCGGGCGGCCGGCGGCGTCGGTGGTCGCGACGTCGATGGTGACGCTGGGCAGCGTGGCGCCGGGGAAGCCGGCCAGCGCCGCGCGCACCACCTCAGGGGCCGGCACGTCGACCTTGGCGATCGACGCGAGCGACTGGCCCACCCGCTCGGGCCAGGTGTCGGCACCGGCCCGGCGGTCCATCTCGTCGAGCACCGGGGTCAGGCCGGGCACGCGGTCGGCGGCGATCTGGCGCATCATCGCCGACGCGCCGAGCGAGGCGTAGATCGCCAGGAACTCGTCCTCGCTGGTGGCGACCTTCTGGACCCGCAGGTTGTTCAGCGTGAAGCCGGCGAAGTCGGGCACCGCGATCGGCTCGAGGCCGCCGGTGATGAGCGGCAGCGCGAGGTTGAACACCGTCGGCAGCACCGCCTCGAGCTCGGCCGCGGTCTCGTGGACGAACTCGTTGTTGAGCACGGTGATGTGGATCTGATCGGCGGTGAGCCCGACCAGGATCGGCTTGACCGTCGCCGGCATGCCCGGCGTCTGGGCGAACTCGAGGTTCACCCCGACGTTGAGGTCGAGCGACATCGTGAAGACGCGGACGTAGCGCTCGAAGATGAACGCGTAGAAGTCGACCTCGAAGTCGTCGATCTTGATGCCGACCGAGGGCGACGCCTCGGTGCCGTCGCCGACCGAGAAGTCGAGCGCCTTCTGCGGGCGGGTCACCATCAAGAGCGGCTCGGAGCCGTCGCCGACCTCACCGAGCGACGGCACCAGCAGGCTGATCGTGCCGAGCTTGAGCTGCGAGACGAGCGCGGTGCCGACGCCGAGGCACATGCCCCCGGAGGTGACGAGGTGGTGGCCGGCCAGGTCGAGCGTCGTCTCCGACATGCCGATCGCCAGGTCGTCGGCGGGCTCGGGCATGCCGACGAACTCGGCGGCGGGACGCAGCGTGAAGGTGCCGCGCGTCGAGGCGGGCAGGTTGGCCGGCGGGCCGGCGAAGTTCGGCGCCGGGATCGGCGGCACGCAGAAGGCGGGCTCGCTGATCAGCTCGGGGGTGCGGGTCGCGGGGTTCTGATCGGCGTTGAGGCCGGTGATGAGGCCGAGCGACATGCCGCCGCCCTGCAGCTGCACGTAGCCGCCCGGCACCATGCGCGCCTCCATGAAGCCCTCGGTACCCGGCGAGACGCCGGCCATCAGCTGGCCGATGTCGACCATGCCCTCGATGCCGAGCGGGTCGGGGAGGAAGCCCTGGATGAGGTTGTTGAAGGTCGGCTCGAGGAGGTCGATGATGAAGTCGCCGATGAACGAGTTGAGGATCGAGTTGGCGAGGTTGGCGACGTCGGACAGCACGCTGCAGCCGCTGAAGTTGAGATCCGAGGTGTCGAGGCCGTTGATGCCGGCCAGCTCCATCGTCAGCTCGCCGGTGGCCGGGTCGATGCCGAACTGGATGTCGGCGTCGATCGCGATGTTGGGGCCGCTGACGCCGAGCGAGCAGGAGAAGCCGATGCCGATCACCTGCCCCGACAGCGGCACGGTCGCGTTGGCGTCGAGCTGGATGCGGATGTTCATCCGCTGCGCGTTGGTCACGCTGATGTTGGTCGAGTCGAGGTGGATGCCGACGTTGCACCCGTTGCCCGCGCCGCACGAGTCGGGGATGCCGGGCGCGGGGCCTTGGTTGGTCGCGCAGTAGCGCGCGCCGGTGGCGAGGAAGCCGCCGCTGGGCGTGCCGACCGAGCCCTGGCCGACGCAGAAGCCGTTGCTGAGCTGCTGGTTGATCAGCGGCGGGATGATGTTGGTCAGCTTGGTGAAGCCGGCCCGGGTGACGCGGATCTGACCGCCGCCCTCGACCGTCTGGGTCTTCGGCAGGCCGCCCGCGGGCAGTGGCTGGCTCCCGCACCCGCCGCACCCACCACCGATGCCGCCGCACGCAGCGAGCGCGACGAACGCGATCGAGTACAAGAAGTTCAAGCGTAGGTTCTTCGTGAACACAGGGCCTCCGCGGCGACGACCGCGACGCGCTCCCCGGCGCGGCGCAGCTCGTCTGGTCGAGGACGAGAAGCGATTCAGGCCATGATACGGATCCCGGGCGGAATTTGAACCCTGTTTTTTGCACACGTGCGCGAAAACGCGCGGGTTTAGTGGTCAGGCCAACTTGTCCCACGCTGTGCGGGAGATCGCGGCTCGTGGGATGTCGCGCTCACGCGTGGCGAGTTTTTCCTCCCTCCACTTGACACATAGGTGCCCGGTACCCTAGTACTCCGCGCCTGGACACATAGGGCTCGTAGCTCAGTTGGATAGAGCGCCGGGCTTCGAACCCGTAGGTCGGGCGTTCGAGTCGCCCCGAGCTCACAAAGACCAAGGACTCCGCAGCACCGCAGGCACGCGCACATAGTTTCCGGGGGCATAGCTCAATTGGTAGAGCATCGGACTCTTAATCCGCTGGTTGTAGGTTCGATTCCTACTGCCCTCACGAATCGGGGGAGCCTAACAGGCTCCCCCGACGCCTTTTCGGGCGCCGGCCTCGCCGCCGGCGCCCACCTCGGGGGCGGCCGCGGTACCTTCGGGGCGTGCGCCTCCCCCGCTGGGCCCTGGTCCTCCCCATCGTGTTCGCCAACTGCGTGTGCTCGAACAAGCTCGGCGGCGACCTGAAGCTCAACGGCGAGCCCTTCGCGCCGACCGGGTGCCGCAACGGCGCCGTCTACGGCTTCAGCGGCGTCGAGGTCACGGGCAAGAGCGGCTGGAAGCTGCGCCTGGTGCAGACGCCGACCGGCGAGGGCCGCGTGATCGCGTTCGGGCCAGGCGCCAGCACCGGCGCCGAGCTCGGGGCCTGCGGCACGCTCAAGGTCGACACCCAGAACAGCACGATCAACGACGTCAAGAACGTCGAAGGGCACGCCGAGCTGGCGTGCACCGTCGACGGGCTCAGCCTGAGCGGCAAGATCACGTTCGAGAACTGCCACTGAGGATCGGCGCGCGATCCGGATCAACCACGTGCGATCTACCTGCCTGTCGTTGATCGCCCTCGTCGGCGCGTGCGCCTTCGAGCCGCGGGGCGCGGCGCCGGTCGACGAGTGCGCGCTCGGCGTCGACACCTGCGCGCCGACCGCGACCTGCGCCGACACCGCGGAGGGCTACGCCTGCACCTGCCCGGGTGATCGGGTCGGCGACGGGTTCACCTGCCAGGTGCCGTTCGTCGCGCTGTCGGCCGGCAACGACTTCACCTGCGGCGTGGCTGAGGGCGGCGCGGCGTGGTGCTGGGGCGGCAACGACTACGCACAGCTCGGCGACGGGTCGACGACCCACCGGCCGCACCCGACCGAGGTCGCCGGGCACCACAAGTGGACCGCGGTGTCGGCCGGCGTGCTGCGCGCGTGCGGCGTGCGCGACTCCGGCGAGCTGTGGTGCTGGGGCTACGGCGGCTATGGCTTCGGCGATGGCACCACCACCACCACCGCCGAGCCGCGGCCGGCGGCGGCCGGGCAGGGCTGGGCCGCGGTGTCGGTCGGCGGCACGCACTCCTGCGCGCTCGATCGCACCGGCGCGGCCTCGTGCTGGGGCCTGGGCGACAACGGCCAGCTCGGCAACGGCGGGTTCGTCGGGTCGCCCCGCCCGGTGACGGTGGCCGGCGGGCCGTGGCGCGCGATCGCCGCAGGCGGCTACCACACCTGCGCGATCGATCTCGGCGACGCGCTGTGGTGCTGGGGCAACGGCGGCTACGGCCAGCTCGGCACCGGCGCGGCGGTGGGGAGCGGGCTGCCGGTGCGGGTGACGACGCCGACCGGCCCGTGGCGCGCGGTCAGCGCCGGTGAGTACGCGACGTGCGCTACCCGCGACGACGGCGTGTGGTGCTGGGGCAAGGGCACCGACGGCCAGCTCGGCGACGGCGCGACGGCGACCAGCGCGGCGCCGGTGCGCGCCGCCGACGGCGCGTGGGCCGCGGTCAGCGTCGGTCAGGCGCACGCCTGCGGGCTGATCGAGCAGCGGCTGGAATGTTGGGGCTCCGACGAGTTCGGCGCGGTCGGCGACGGCCCGCCGATCGGCGCGACCCAGCCGACGCCGATCGCGGTGGGCGCGGCCGCGACCCGGTGGCGGTCGCTGAGCGATCACGGCGGCGCCCACCAGTGCGGGCTGCGCGAGGACGGCACCGCGTGGTGCTGGGGCCACAACGGCCTCGATCAGCTGGGCGCGGCGGTCCCGAGCGAGCAGCGCGGCTTCGTGCGCTGGCCGGGGCCGAGCTGGGGGCGGCTGGCGCTGGGCCGGTTCACGACCTGCGGCGTCGCCGGCGATCGGACGATCAGCTGCGCCGGCTACGGCGCCACCGGGCTGCGCGGCGACGGCACCTTCCGCAGCGGCGCGACCCCGTCGGTGGTGCCCGGCGCGTGGAGCGAGCTCGGGGTCGGCGACTACCACGCCTGCGCGATCGACGATCAGCGCGCGCTCGCGTGCTGGGGCGCGAACTACGTCGGCGAGCGCGGCACCGGCGTGGCCGGCTCGACCGCGACGCCGGTGGCGTTGACCGGCCGGTGGGAGCGGATCGGCGCCGGCTCGTCGTTCACCTGCGCGATCGACGAGGGCCACGATCTGTGGTGCTGGGGCGCCAACACGCTCGGCCAGTGCGGCGACGGCAGCGGCAGCAACCGCCCGACGCCGGCCCTGATCCTGCTCGACGGCGAGCCGTGGCGCGATCTCGCGGTGGGCGTGTTCCACGCGTGCGCGATCGACGGCGGCGGGCAGCTGTGGTGCTGGGGCGTCAACGGCAACCGCCAGGTCGGCGTCGGCGCGACCACCGCGACGGTGCTGCGCGCGACCCAGGTCAGCGGCGCGCCCGACTGGCGGCGGGTGGCGGTGGGCGCGACGACGACGTGTGGGCTGCGCGGGCCCGGCGCGCTGTGGTGCTGGGGCAGCAACCACGCGGGGCAGGCCGGCGTCGGCGCCGCGACCGCGCAGCTCGACCTGCCGACGCGGGTCGGCGACGCCGACGACTGGCAGGCGGTGGCGGTCGGCACGCGCCACGCGTGCGGCGTGCGCGCCGACGGCGGGCTGTGGTGCTGGGGCGACGCCGAGTGGGGCGCGACCGGCCTGCCGGCCGCGGTCGACGTGCCGACGCTGGTCGGCGCCGATCGAGACTGGCGCGACGTGGCGATCGCCGGCGACGTCACCTGCGCCCGCAAGGGCGACGGCTCGACGTGGTGCGCCGGCGCGAACCGGTACGGCCAGACCGGATTCCCCGCGGTGATCGCCGCGCCGACGCCGGTGGTCGACGGCCCGCCGTAGCGGCTACGTCGTCGGGCGGTAGCGGTTGGTGGTCGGGTCCCAGGCGTAGACGTCGGGGCCGTCGGCGAAGCCGAGCTCGCGGATCGGCTGCTTGAGCGGGCGGAAGCCGTCGGTCTCGGGGATGCTGGCGACGCGGCGCAGCCGCACCGGCCGCGCGTGGGTCGGCAGCGCGACGACGACGCGGGCCAGCGCGTCGAGATCGACGGCCTCGGTGGGCTCGAGCGCGAACGCCGCGGCCGGCAGCTCGCGATCGAGGTGGGCGCGATCGGGGATCGCCACCGCGACGCAGGCGATCACGCTGTCGAGCTGGTGCAGCGCGTCCTCGATCCGGCGGCTGGGCACCGGGCCGCCGCGGGTGCGGATCACGTCGCCGTGGCGATCGACGAACCAGTAGTCGCCGTCGCCGTCGATGCGCAGCAGATCGCCGGTGACGAACCAGGTGTCGCCGGGGCCGAAGGCGTCGTGCAACAGGCGGGTCGGGGCGATGTGCGCGATGTCGGCGATGCCGCGCGCCGAGTCGAGCCGCGCCACCAGCATGCCGGGCTCGTCGACCTTGGCCCGCACCAGCCGGCCGCGGGCGTCGCGGACCAGCTCGTCGGTGTCGAAGTCGTAGGCGGCGATCGCCAGCTCCGGGCTGCCGGGCAGCGGGTGACCGACCGCGCCGATCTTGCCGCCGTCGGCGTTGGCCAGCACCGCCGAGGCCTCGGTCGACGCGTAGAACTCGAGCACGCCGACCGCGCCGAACCGCGCGGTCAGGCGCTTCCACAGATCGGGGCGCATGCCCGAGCCGGCGAACAGCCGCACCGGGTGGTTGCGCTCGCCGATCGTGAACGGCGCGCGCACCAGCGCCCGCGCCATCTCGCCAGCGTAGAACACCACCGAGACGCCGTAGCGCCGCACCTCCTGCCAGAACACGTCGGGCGCGAACCGCGACGCCAGCGCCAGCCGGGCGCCGCCCGACAGCGCGCTGCCGGCGGCGACCAGCATGCCGGTCGGGTGGTGCAGCGGCAGCGCGCAGTAGACGGTGTCGCGGTTGGTCAGCGTGCAGGTGGCGGCGGCGCCCAGCGCCGAGAACGCCCAGCGGCGGTTGGTCACGCGGTTGGCCCGCGGCGCGTCGTACAGCCCGCCGACGACGAACACCATCGCCAGGTCGCGGGCGCGGCCGGGGTCGGCGCGGTACCACGGCGGCAGCGGCACGGTCGCCGGGTCGATGCTCTCGAGATCGACCGCGCCCGCCGGCAGCCGGCGCGCCTCGTGGGCGCCGCCCAGCACCAGCAGCTTGCCGCTGAACGCCGCGCGCACGCCGGCGGCGTCGTCGGGATCGGTCACCACCGCCTCGGCCTCGCCGACGTCGAGCGCGCGGCGCAGCGCCGGCTCGGGCAGCCGCGGCGACAGCAGCACCGCCACCGCGCCCAGCCGCGACAGCGCGGTCACCACCGACAGGTAGCTGGGGCGGCCGGTCATGATCACCGCGACCCGCTGCCCGGGGCGCACGCCGGCGGCGATCAGCCCGCGCACCACCGCGTCGACCCGGCGGTTGGCCTCGGCGTAGGTGAACGCGCGATCGCGCCACAGGAAGAACGTGCGCTCGGGGATCTCGCGCGCCTGATCGGCCAGCGCCTTGCCCAGCGACACGACGGTGTCGTCGCGCAGGTTGCGCAGCCGGTGCAGCCGCGGCAGCTGCCAGCGCAGGTTGTCGAGGTAGTCGGACAGATCGTTCGACGCGTCGCCGACCCGGTCCCACAGCGCGCGCGCCGTCTTGCCGACCACGTCGCCGGCCAGGTCGAGATCGTACTGCACCTCGCCGAGCGCACCGTCGAGGTCGTCGTCCTCGAGGTCGTCGTCGTCGGGATCGTCGTGGTGGTCGACCGGCAGGGCGCCGGCGGCGCGGGCCGCGGTGATGCGCTCGGGGCGGGGGCCGGCGCCGTCGCGCCAGCGCACCCACTCGACGACGATCGGCCAGGTCACCGACAGCGCGGTCGAGCCGACCACCAGGCCGAAGTGCCCGGCCTTGACCATCACCTCGAACAGCTCGGTGATCGCCGGCGCGGCCTTGCGGATGCCGCGCACCGCCGCCGGCCGGCCCATCTCGTCGCGATCGCCGACGAAGTACAAGGTCGGCGAGTCGATGTCGGCCAGCGTCACCGACTGGCCGTCGATGACGATGCCGCCCGAGGTCATGCGGTTGGCGACGATGATCTCGTCGACGAACTTGCGCAGCGCCGGGCCGGGCCAGGCCACGAAGCCCTGGCCGCCGAGGAACAGCCGCCGCGCCTCGCGCTTCTCGAGCGCCGAGCGGTCGTGCAGCTTGCGCACGAAGTCGACCAGCTGGCCGGCCTCCTTGCGCGCCGACAAGAGCCGGAAGCCGGTCGAGGTCAGCACCCCCGGCAGGCCCTCGATCCGCGCCAGCGGCCGGGCGATCGCCCGCTGCACGCTGGCCACCAGCTGCTCGACGATCTGATCGGCCATCGCCACCGAGCGGTGGACGTCGACCGGCGAGCCGAACGTGATGATCGACGCGATGCCGACCGAGCGGCGGAACGCCGCGGCCTGGTACGCGAACATGCCGCCCTGCGAGTAGCCGGCGAGGTGCACGTCCTTGCCGGTCGCGGCGCGGACCGCGTCGATCGCCTCGGACACCGCGCGCACGTGATCGTCGAGGGTGCGGTCCATGCCGCCCTCCTCGCGCTCGGGCGCGCCGAAGTCGGTGAGCCACACGTCCATGCCGGCGCGGCTCAGGTACGCGACCGCCGACACGTCGGGCGCGATGTCGTAGACCTCGGACGCCACCATCAGCGGCGGCACCAGCAAGAGCGGCGCGGCGGTGGGCGGCGTCGGCGAGGCGTAGCGGCGCAGCCGGAAGATCGGCGTCTGGTGGACGACCTCGAACGGCGCGCCGTAGGGCGCGGTCAGCCGGCCGGCGCGCATGATCTCGAGCGCGTTCTGCCAGGCCAGGCCGACCCGGCGCAGGCGCTTGGCCCACGCCACCTGGCGGCGGCGGCGCGCGGTGGCCGAACCACGAGCGGAGGCGTCACGATCGGACATCGGCGGCAGTGTACATGCCGGTCGGCGGCGCCCGCCGCGATCGCGGCAGCGATGTCGCGGTCGCGGGCCGGCGGCGGATCTGGCGCGGGCCAGGTGCGCGGATCGCCGAGGCGCGGCGGCCTGGCCCGGCGGCTGCAATCGCGGTCGGCATGCGAAGGCTCCTGGCGATCTCGATCTCGATCCTGGCGGCGACGGCGTGCGGCGGCATGGAGGGCGTCGGCGGCGGCGGCGACTTCGGCGCCACCGTCGGTGGGGTCAAGGACCTGCACCTGGCCCGCGACCTGATCGCCCGCGGCCAGGTGCCGCCGGCGGCGGCGATCCTGGTCGAGGCGATGTTCGCCGAGCACGACCTCGGGCTGGCCGGGCCGCCGTGCGCCGACACGCTGTGCCTGCGCGGCGCGCTGGGCGTGGCGCCGGGGAGCGACGATCAGCCGCGGGGCTGGGTCCAGGTCGGGCTGTCGTCGACGATCGATCCCGCGACCTACGTCCGGCCGGCGACGACGTTCATCTATACGGTCGACGTGTCCGGCTCGATGGGCTGGGACAACGGCACCGGCACGCCGGGCGAGCTGAGCCGCCGGCTGATGCGCGGCCTGGCGCCGAGCCTGACCGCGCGCGACCAGCTGGCGATCGTCACCTACGGCTCGACGGTGAGCACGCCGCTGCCGCCCACCGCCGGCGATCAGCAGCTCGCGATCCAGCGCGCGATCGACGGGCTGGCCGAGGGCGGCGTGACCAACATGGAGGCCGGCCTGCGCCGCGCCTACGAGCTGGGGCGGGCCGCCCGGGCCGCCGGCCGCGCCAACGTCCGGATCGTGCTGTTCACCGACACGCAGCCCAACGTCGGCGCGACCACGCCGACCGAGTTCGACCAGCTGGTCACCGAGGGCGCGGCCGGCGGCGTGGCGATGACGGTGCTGGCGCTCGGGCTGGGCATCGGCCCCGAGGTGCTGCAGAGCATCGCCAGCCAGCGCGGCGGCAACGCGTTCTCGATGGGCACCACCGCGGAGGTCGACGGCTTCCTCGCCGACGAGGCGCCGTGGTTCGCGGCGCCGATCGCCTACGCGCTGCGGGTCGGCGTGCGCACCGGCGGCGCGTTCGGCATCGACACCCCGTACGGCTTCCCGGTCGGGTTCGCCGAGGATCCGACGATGAAGGCCGAGTCGGTGTTCCTGTCCCGGCGCAAGGGCGCGCTCCTGGTGTCGCTGGTCGGCGATGACCTGGGCGCGCTGGCCGCCGACCTCGACCTGACCTACGTCGACGCGGCCGGCGCGCAGCACACCCAGACCATCCCGCTCGCGCGCGGCGGCGCGCCGCTCGACGCCCGCGGCCAGTGGTTCGCGCAGGAGGCCACCGCCCGCACCACCGCGCTGGCGCTGATCACCACCGCGATGCACGACGCCTGCGCGGCGTACGTCTACGGTCAGGCCGGCGCGATCGCGATCCTGCGGCCGGCGCTGGCGCGGTTCGAGGCCGACGCGGCGGCGCTGGGCGCGCCCGACCTCCCGGTCGAGGTCGACCTCGCCCAGGATCTGCTGCGGCTGTTCGAGCTGGGCGCGCCGCAGGGAACCCTCTACGGTCCGTGACGCGCGGCGGGCCGATGCTACAGTGTCGCCCGCGCTCGGGACCTACCCGGGCAAACGCAACGTCGTCCGAGAGGCCGTTCATGGGTACGAGCACCGTCCAGATCACCATCGACAACTTCCAGGAGATCGTCGAGAAGCCCGGCATCGTGCTGCTCGACTTCTGGGCCGAGTGGTGTGGTCCCTGCAAGATGTTCGCGCCGGTGTTCGAGAAGGCCGCCGAGCAGCACACCGACGTGGTGTTCGGCAAGATCGACACCGAGGCCGAGCAGGATCTGGCGCAGGCGGTCGGCATCTCGGCGATCCCGACGATCATGGTGTTCCGCGACGGCGTGCTGCTGTTCCGCGAGTCGGGCGCGCTGCCCCCGCAGGCCCTCGAGTCGATCGTCGATCAGGTCAAGAAGCTCGACATGGACGAGGTGCGCAAGAAGGTCGCGGAGCACGCCCACGAGCACGGCCCGGGCTGCGACCACGACCACGATCATGGCCACGACCACGGCCACGACCACGAGCACGGCCCCGGCTGCGATCACGATCATTGATCGTCGCGATCACCAGGTCGCTGAAGTACAGCTGGTAGTGGCGGGGCGAGTGGGCGCGCAGCCACGGCAGGCCGCGGGCGCGCAGCTCGGTCGTCAGGCCGGCGTCGGCCAGCAGGTCGGCCAGCGCGGCGGGATCGTCGGCGCCCAGCCCGGGATCCGGCGTCGCCAGCACCAGCGCGCCGGCGGCGGTCAGCGCGGCGGCCGCGGCGGCGACGAAGTCGGCCGGCGCCGCCAGCAGGTCGATCAGGTTGGCGGCGACGATCGCGTCGACCGCGCCGATCGCCAGCGGCAGCGCGTCGGCGTCGACGACGAGGCCGACCGCGTCGGTCGCGGCCACCGTGCGCAGCACCGCGCGCAGCGATAGATCGGTGACGATCACCTGCCGCCGCGGCGCCGCCAGCCGCGCGGCCAAGAGGTTGCCGCCGCAGCCGCACTCGACGACCACCCGCGCCCGCGCCGGCACCGCGGCGGCGATCAGCGCCGCCGGATCGGGCGCGGCGGCCAGCCACGCGGCGATCGCGGCGTCGTCGGTGGCGGCCGGCGGGCGCGGCGCGCGCTCGTGGGCGGTCCAGTCGTCGCCGAACGCCAGCGGCTCGCGCGGCCCGGCGGCGGCGGCGAACGCGTCGACCAGCGCCACCGTCGGGCCGGTCGCCGCGCCGGCCTCGGCCAGGCTGGCCAGCACCGCGTCGCGGTAGCCGGCGAGGTACTCGGCCGGCGACGGCACCAGGATCGGCACGCCGGCCAGCACCGGGTACACCGCGGGGCAGCGGCGGCAGCGCAGCAGGCCGCGCCGCGGGTCCGCGCGCAGCGCGCCGCCGCAGCCGCCGGCCACGCACGCCAGCCGCGCGAGGAGCCCGCGCGCGATCACGGCAGCACCTCGGCGGTGGCGTCGAGCCAGGCGATCAGCGCGCGCAGATCGTCGGGCAGCGGCGCGTCGATCGGCGGCCGGTCGGGCAGCGCCAGCCGCGCGGCGTGCAGCGCCAGCCGCAGCGGCGGCGCCTCGGCGAACGCGCCGCGCAGCGTGCGCTTGCCGTAGAGCGGATCGCCGACGATCGGCGCCTCGAGCGCGCGCAGGTGGACGCGGATCTGGTGGTGGCGGCCGGTCAGCGGCCGGGCCTCGACCTCGGTGACCACGCCGGCGGGCAGCCGCCACCGGCGGCGGGCGCTGACGTCGGTGCGGGCCGGCTTGCCGGGCTCGCCGGGCGCCGCCGGCCGGGCCTTGCCGCGGCGGGCGTCGGTGAGCGGCAGCTCGATCGCGCGCTCGCCGGGCAGATCGCCGAACGCCAGCGCGACGTAGGTCTTGCGGACGGTGCGCGCCTCGAACGCGGCGCACAGCGCGCGGTGCGCGGCCGCGGTCTTCGCGAACACCACGACGCCCGAGGTGTCCTGATCGATGCGGTGCACGACCCACAGCGGCGCGCCGCGCGCGGCCTCGAGCTGCTGGCGCAGCGCGACCGGCCCGTCGGCGGTGCGGCCGGGGATGACCAGCGCGCCGGCCGGCTTGGCGACCGCGATCAGGTCGGCGTCCTCGTAGAGGAGCGGGGCGTCCACGCGGCCTCATACCGCGTGGCGTCGCGGCGCGCGACCTGCGCGTCTGCGCACGTGCGCGCGTGTCGCACCCGCGGTCGAGCGCGGGCGCTGTGACGATTGCGCGCACCCGCGAAACCAATCGCGAAAGTGGCGGCGCCCCGCGGTGGCGCTCGCACCGCCGGTGTTACGATTGCCACGCACCACACGATCCGCTGGGGCGACTCGTCCGCGAGTCGAGCGGGCGCGTGGCACTCCGGTTTCTGTCCACCTCCGTCCGCTCGGACCGGCCTGCCGGTCATCACGCGACTCCGACAAGAGGGATCATGGCCAAGAGCGACTTCGCGACCGCCGCTGCCAACGTCAAGAGTGCGCCGCATTCGACGGCTGCCTGGGACGAGCTCGAAGAGCTGGCCCGCGACACCGACAAGCCCGACGACGTGATCGCGGTGTACCGCGACGTGCTGCAGAAGGGCCTCGACCCGCAGGTCGTCGAGATGATCGGCGAGCGCGCCGCGGCGTTCTGCGACGAGTGGTTCGGCGACGAGCCCAAGGTCGCCGAGGGCCTGCTGGGCAAGGTGCTCGATCTGGCGCCGCAGTCCGAGACCGCGCTCGGGCGGCTCAGCGTGCTCTACACCCAGGCCGAGCGCTGGGCCGATCTGCTGCGGCTCTACGATCGCGCGCTCACCGCGGTGAAGGACGCCGCGCGCCGCATCAAGCTCTTGCGCGAGGCGGCGCAGCTGGCCAAGGACGTGGCCAACCAGCCGGAGAAGGCGATCGGCTACCTGCAGCGGTTGTTGCCGCTGACCCCCGACGACCACCAGCTCAGCCTGTCGCTCGAGCGCCTGCTCGAGCGCTACGAGCGCTGGGCCGATCTGATCGCGCTGTGGGAGGGCCGGCTCGAGCGGCAGGGCAAGGCCGATCGCGAGAAGGCCCGGGCGCGGATCGCCGGCTGCTACCTCGACAACCTGCGCGACTCGGCCAAGGCGCTGGCGGCGGTGCGGCCGCTCCTGGCCGAGGCCGAGGACGATCGCGAGGCGTGCGGGCTGCTCGAGCGGATCGTCGTCGCGCCGCACACCCAGGACAAGGAGCGCCACGCCGCGCTCGATCTGTTGCGCGCGCACTACGACGCCACCAGCCGCCCGCGCGAGGTGATCCGCGTCCTCGAGCGCGTGATCGATCTCGATCCGACCTCGAGCCAGGCGCTGCGCGAGGAGGCCGGCGCGCGCCTGGCCGAGCTCGACGACGACCAGGCGGCGATGGATCACTACGCCGCGCTCCTGGCGTTGACGCCCGACTCGTCGGTGACCCAGGAGAAGCTGCGCCAGCTCGCGCAGCGCTCGAACAACTACGCCGGCTACGCCACCGGCGTCGCCGCCGCCGCGGCCCGGGCCGCCACCGTCGGCCGGCGGGTCGAGCTCCTGTCCGAGGCCGCGCGCACCCGGCTCGATCTGCTCGACGACGCCGCCGGCGCGATCGAGCTGTACCAGCAGGCGCTCGGGCTCGAGGGCGCCGGCGCCAAGGAGCAGCTGCACGTCAGCCGCCGGCTGTCCGAGCTGTACTCGCGGGTGGATCGGCCGCGCGAGCGGTTCGAGACCCTGGAGAAGCTGGCCCAGCTCGAGTCGGCGCCGGCGACCAAGAAGGCGGTCATCGGCGACGCCGCGCGGCTGGCCGAGACGCTGGGCGAGACCGATCGCGCGCTGGCGCTGTGGCGGCAGCGCATCGCCAACGACGGCGGCGACCTGGCCGCGCTCGACGCGGTGATCGCGCTGCTCGAGCACGCGCAGCGCTGGCCCGAGCTGATCGCCGCGCTCGACGTGCGCGCCGGCAAGGACGTGTCGGCGGCGCAGCGGCGCGCCGACCTGACCCGGATCGCGGTGGTCCAGCGCGATCACGTCGGCGACGTGCCGGCGGCGATCGCCGCGTGGCAGCGGGTGGCGGCGACCTTCGGCGACGATCCCGAGAACGTCGGCGCGCTGACCGAGCTGTTCGCGTCGGTCGGGCGCTGGTCCGAGCTGGCCGATCTGCTCGAGCGCACCTCGAGCGGCGACGTCGAGCGCACCACCGCGCGCCTCAACCGGCTGGGCCAGGCGCTGGCCGAGCACCTCGACCAGCCGGCGCGCGCGCTGGCGGCGTTCCGCGGCGCGCTGGCGATCGACAGCGTCAACGCGACCGCGCGGGCGGGCCTGTTGCAGCTGCTCGACCGGCCGGCGCAGCGCGCGGCCGCCGCCGATGCGCTGGCCGCCAGCTACCGCGAGAGCCAGGACTGGGAGGGCTACCTCAAGCTGGTGCCGGCGCGGCTGGCCGACGCCGCCGACGATCGCACCCGGCTGGCGCTGTTGCGCGAGGCCGCGTTCATCCGCCAGCAGCACACCGGCGATCACGCCGGCGCGCTGGCCAACCTGGTCGACGCGTTCGCGCTGGCGCCGCGCGACGGCGTGATGGAGGGCCAGGTGCTGGCGCTGGCCGAGCGCACCGGCAACTTCGGCGCCGCCGCCGACGCGCTGGCGCGGGCGATCGACGCGCTCGGCGACGATCGCGACGAGGCGGCCCGGCTGCGGGTGGTCCGGGCCGGCGTGCTCGAGGAGCGGTGCGGCGATCCGGCCGGCGCGCTGGCCGAGTACCGGCTGGTCCACGCCCACGATCCGCGGCAGGTGGTCGCGGCGACCGGCGTGCTCCGCCTGGCGCCCGCCGCCGGCGGCTGGAGCGAGGCGGCGATGACCCTGGGCCGCTACGCGGTGGCCAAGGAGCGCCTCGACGAGGGGCTGTGGGCGCAGCTCGAGGCCGCCGCCACGGCCGGCGGCGCGGTCGACCCGCTGGCCACCGCGCTCGAGGCCACGGCCGGGCAGCTGGCGTTGCCGCCCGCGGTGGCGGCGGCGTGGTGGGGCAAGCTGGCGCTGTGGCACCGCGACGTGCGCGGCGACAAGGCCGCGGCGATCGCCGCGTTCGGCAAGGCGCTGACCGCCGGCGGCGATCGCGCCGACACGCTGCGCGCGCTGGCCGAGCTGCTGCGCGCCGGCGGCGCCACCGCGGCGCTGCTCGACGTGCTGCGCCGGCTGGCCGACGCCGATCCCCGCGATCTCGACGTGCTGGTCGAGGCCGCCGATACCGCCAGCCGGATCGGCGATCGCGACGCGTCGCTGACGATCCTGGGCCAGGTGCTCGGGCGCGCCACCGCCGCGTGGCGCGGCTCGGCCGCGATCAACTCGGCGCGCCCCGCCGAGGCGGTGGTGCGCTGGGCGGTCGACGGCCTGGTCGAGCTGCACAAGGGCGCCGGCCGCGCCCGCGCCGCGGTCGACCTGCTGGTCGAGTCGGCGCGGTTGCCGTTCGACGTCGCCACCCGGCGCGAGCTGCGGTTGCGCGCCGCGGCGATGGCCGCGACCGACCTGCGCGACAACGCGGCGGCGATCGACATGTACCGCGGCGTCTTGTCCGACAGCCCCGGCGATCTCGAGATCATCGATCGGCTGGGCGGGCTGCTCGACGCCGAGGGGCGGGTCGCCGAGCTGCTGGGCCTGCGCCAGCTGCAGCTGGGGCTCGAGCAGGATCCGGGGCGTCGCCTCGAGCTGCGCCTCGACATCGCGCGGCTGGTCGGGATCGTCGAGGAGAAGGGCGGGCGCCTCGAGGCGCTGACCGCCAACCTCGCCGATCACCCCGGCCACGACGCGTCGGTCGACGCGGTGGCGAGCTACCTGGCCGGCAAGGGCCAGCACCGGGCGCTGGCCGATCTGCTGGAGGGGCAGGCCCAGTCGCTCGAGCAGGCCGGCGACGCCCCCAAGGCGGCGCGGCTGTGGGCGCGGTTCGCCGGGGTCGCCGAGCGCGACACCCGCGAGTCGGATCGCGCGATCGCTGGCCACCGCCGCGTCGTGACGCTGGCGCCGACGCCCGACTCGTTCCGGGCGCTGGCCCGGCTGCAGATCGATCGCGGCCAGCCGGCGCAGGCGGTGCCGTGGTTCGAGTCGCTGCTGTCGACCGTCGCCGGCGGCGAGCGCATCGGCGTCGTGCACCAGCTGGCCAAGGCGCACCTGGCCGCGGAGCAGGCCGACCGCGCGATCGCGGCGATCGAGTCGAACCTCGACGATCGCGAGCCGGCGCTCGAGCTGCGGATGATGCTGGCCGAGCTGTACCGCAGCGGGCAGCAGTGGGAGCCGCTGGCGCGCCACCTGACCCGCTCGCTCGACCGGTTCGCCGACGACGGCCGCGCCCGCGAGCTGGCCCGCGAGGCGGCCGCGATCTACACCGAGAAGCTGGGCGCGCCGGCCAAGGCGATCCCGGCGCTCGAGCGCGCGCTGGCGGCCGAGCCCAACGACAAGGAGCTCAAGGCGCAGCTGGCGGTGGGCCTGCGGGTCGCCGGCCGGCTGGCCGAGGCCCGGGCCATGCTGGTCGAGCTGATCGAGAGCTTCGGCCGCCGCCGCGCCCCCGAGCGCGCGGTGCTGCACGTCGAGCTGGCCAAGGTGGCGCAGGCCGAGGGCAAGCTCGACGAGGCGCTGACCGAGATGGAGGCGGCGTCCAAGATGGACGTCAACAACGCGCGGATCCAGCGCGAGCTGGCCGAGCTGTTCCGCGCCGCCGGCCAGATGGACAAGGCCGAGCGCACCTACCGCTCGCTGCTCCTCGTGGTGCGCCGGCAGCCGCCGGGCGACGACGAGACCGCGGTCGGCCAGAGCGAGGTGCTGTACGAGCTGTCGGCGGTGGCGGCGGCCCGCGGCGAGGCCGACCAGGCCAAGGAGCTGCTCGAGAGCGCGATCGACGCGGCGGTGCAGTCCGACGTCGAGGTGCGCCGGCTGCGCCGCAGCCTGATCGCCCACGGCCAGGCCGAGACGCTGCTGCGGGTGCTGGAGATGCGGCTGGCCCAGCTGGCGCAGAGCCAGACCGGCGAGCACGCGTCGCAGGCGCGGCTGCTCCACGACATGGCCGAGGTGCTCGACGCCAACCTCGGCCGCACCGCCGACGGCCTCGACGCGATGATCAAGGCGATCGGCCACGCGCCGGCGCGCCTCGATCTGCACGACAAGGCCCGCGCGCTCGCGGCCAAGGTCAGCGAGACCAAGAAGTACGTCGAGGCGGTCGAGGCGGTCGTCGACCGGCTGCGCCGCAAGGACGATCCGCCGCTGGTCGCGGCGCTGCTGCTCAAGGCCGGCGAGGCGCTCGAGCTCGACGCCGGCGACCTGCGCGGCGCGGCCGGGCTGTACCGCCGGGTCGAGATGCTGGGCGAGCGGCTGGCCGAGGCCTACTACGCGCAGGCGCGCGTGGCCGGCGCGCTCGGCGACAACGACGAGCAGGCCCGGGCGCTCGACAACATGCTGCGGCTGGCCGGCGCCGACGGCGGCGAGCCGTCGCCGGCGCAGATCGACGCGCTGTACCGGCTGTCGGAGATCTTCATCGCCTCGCCGGCGCGGCGCGCCCAGGGCATCGAGCTGATCGAGAAGGCGTTCACCGCCGAGCCGCGCTGGGCCCAGGCCGGCCGCGTGCTCAAGGCCGCGTCGTCGACCGAGCCGGGCGACGCCCGGGTGATGGCGCTGTACGAGCGGGTCGCGCGCAACGGCGGCGACAGCGAGCTGTTGCTCGACTTCCTCGAGAAGCGCGCGCAGCTGGCGGGCGCGACGCCGTCGCAGATCCGCGAGGCGGTCGACATGGCGGTCGAGCTGGGCCAGGCCGGCCGCGCCGAGGCGCTGCTGGGCCGGGCGGTCGACGCGGCCCGCGCGTCGAGCGATGGCGTGGGCGGCGCGGTGTGGGCGGTGCTGGCGCTGGCCGACGTGCGGATCAAGGCCAGCGACCTGGCCGGCTCCCGCGAGCTGGTCTACGAGGTGGTCAGCATCGCCGAGCCGGCGCAGATCGAGCCGCTGGTCGGGCGGCTGGCCGCGGCCGCCGGCAAGGCCAACCTGGCGCTGGCGTCGGAGATGTACGAGCTCTTGCGCGAGCGGCGCCCGGCCGATCGCGCCGTGTGGGAGCCGCTGGTCGAGCTGTACCAGCAGGCCGGCGACGGCGATCGCCTGGCCAGCGTGGTGTCGTCGACGTTGCCCAACCTGGTCGACGTCGGCGAGCGCAACGCGCTGCGCCGGGCCCACGCGCGGTTCCTGATCGAGCGGCTCAACCGGCCGCACGACGCGTCCGACGTGCTGCGCGACGCGCTCACCGACGACCCCGACGACCTCGAGGCCGCCGAGCTGCTCGAGGCCAACCTGCGGGCCCAGGGCGACGACGACGGCCTGGCCGAGTTCCTGTGGGCGCGGTTCGACGAGGCGCTCAAGCGCGGCAACCGCGCGTCGACGATCGACGTCGCGATGCGGCTGGGCGCGCAGCTCGAGGGCACCGGCGCCGCCAGCGGCAAGGTCTACCGCCAGGCGCTGGCGGTGGCCCCCGACGACCTCCAGCTGTTGCGCGGGGCGGTCGCGACGATCGGCCCCGACGACGACGGCGCCGAGGCCGCGGCGCTGATGGAGCGGCTGCTCGCGGTCGAGACCGCCGAGCAGGTGCCGACGATCACCTGGCACCTGGTCACCGCGTACCAGGAGGCCCAGGACTGGGCCGGCGTCCAGCGGGTGCTGGTGATCGGCCACAAGGGCGCGCCCGCGGACGCGACGATCCACGATCGCCTCGAGCAGCACTACCGCGACACCCAGCAGTGGGAGCCGCTGGCGCACCTGATGATCGCCGACGCCGAGCGCGCGACCGACGACGCCACCGTGGTGGCCCGGCTGCGCGAGGCGGCCTCGGTGTTCTCCGGCTTCCTCGGCCAGCCGCTGGCGGCCGCCGGGGCGCTGCGCGCCGCCACCCACCGGGTGCCGACCGCGCCCGAGCTGGTGGCCGAGCTGGCGGCGGCCTGCGCCGCGGGCGGCGATCACGGCGCGGCGATCGCGTCGATCGACGCCGCCCTCGACGGCGACGACGCCCCGATCAAGGGCGTGCCGCGGGTCGACCTGCTGCTGTTGCGGGCCAGCCTGCGCCAGCAGCGCGGCGACCACGACGCCGCGGTCGGCGATCTCGAGGAGGCGTACGGCCTCGATCGCGGCCGCGCCGCCGCCGCGCTGACCGACGGGCTCGACCGGGCCCGCGGCCGCGCCGCCGAGGCCGGCGACCTGGGCAGCGAGCGCGCCGCGACGCTGCGGCTGGCGGCGCTCCTGGCCGAGCACGGCGACGCCGAGCGCGCGCGCGACCTGCTGATCGGGTGGATCGAGCGGTCGCCCAGCGATCCCGATCCGCTCTACATCCTGCGCGACATGGACGCCGCCATCGAGCACTGGGACGGCGTGATCGCCGCCGCCACCCGGCTGGCGTACATCGTCACCGGCGACGCGCAGATCCAGGCCGCGCTCGAGGTCGCCGACGCGGCGGCCAAGGTCGAGCGGCCGGGCGACGCGATCGCGGTGCTCGAGATGGTGCACGAGGCGCAGCCGTCGAGCGAGCCGCTGCGGGCCCGCCTGCGCGAGCTGTACGAGGCGGCCGGCGCCCACCGCGAGCTGGCGATGATCCTCACCGCCGACGCCGACCTCGAGGCCGACACCGGCAAGCGGTTCGCCGGCTACAAGCGCGCGGCCGAGCTGCTGCTGTACCAGGCCAACGACCCGGCGGCCGCCGCCGGGCCGGCCGGCAAGGCGTGCGAGCTGGCGCCCGAGGACCACGCGGCGGCGATGCTGTACGTCGACGTGTTGATCGGCTCGGGCCAGACCGCCGAGGCCGGCAAGGTGCTCGAGGCGGCGATCGCCGCGCAGAAGAAGCGGTCGCCGGAGCTGGCGACGATGCAGCAGCGCATGGCCCGGGTGGCCGGCATGCTCGGCGACAAGGACGGCCAGCTCAACTGGTTGAAGAAGGCGTTCGACGTCGATCGCAAGAACGGCGAGGTCGCCGCCGAGCTGGCGCAGCTCGCCACCGAGATGGGCGACTACGAGCTGGCGCTCAAGCCGCTGCGCGCGATCACCCTGATGGAGAACCCGCAGCCGATCACCCGGCCGATGGCGCTCCTGTGGGAGGCCAAGATCGAGCACGCCCGCGGCAACCGCGCCAAGGCCGAGCTGTGGGCCAAGAAGGCGCTGCGCGAGGACCCGGCGTTCGCCGAGGCCCAGCAGTTCCTCGACGAGCTGGGCGGCTGAGCGGGCGCGCGGGCCGGGCGCGCGGCTAGCGCCAGGTCCAGGCGGCGACCGCGACGCCGCCGCCCGCGGTCGGCACCAGCGCGACCGCCGGCCGCTCGTGGGCGCGCCGGCGGCCGACCACGTACAGGCCGACGCCGACCGCGACCGCGACCGCGCCGGCGGCGTAGGCGATGGTGGCGTTGCGCTCGGCCGCGGCGCCGTCGCGATCGGCGGCCAGCACCGCGGCGGCGGTGCAGCCGGTCGCGCACGCGGCCTCGATGTCGTCGCCGAGCGCTCGGGCGTGCAGCGAGAGCAGCACGCCGGCGGCGAGCCCGCCCACGCCGACGCCGGCGGTGACCAGGCCGCCCAGCCGCAACGTCCGGCCGCGATCGATCGACGGTGGTGGTGGGCGGACGATCGGCAGCGCGATCGTGGGGCCGGGCTCGAGCGACGGTGCCACCGGCGCGGTCGGTCCGGGTGCCGGACCGGGTGGCGGCGTCGGGGCTTCGGGGGCGGTCCGATCGGGCGGCGGCGGCGGCGCGGCGGCGCAGGCGTCCATCTCGACGATGCGCTGCTCGACCCGCGCGCGGTCCTTGGCCGTCGGCGCCTCGCGCAGGTAGCTGCGATAGAACCGCGCGGCCTCGACGCAGTCGTGCTTCTGTCGGTAGGCCTGCGCGATGTTGTAGAGCAAGAGCGGCGCCGGCACGCGCTTGTACGATTCCTTGAACGCGGCGATCGCGTCGTCGTACTCGGCGACGTTGAAGTGGCGCGTGCCGCGGGCGAACGCGGCCTTGGCCGCGGCGCGATCGTCGGGCGTCGGCGCGGCCGGCTGCGCGGCGGCCGCCGCGACCGCGACCACCAGCGCGCCGAGCACGAGGCCGGCGCGCATCAGCGATCTCCGAACGGGTCGACCACGCCCTCGCCGTCGTCGACCGGGCCGGGCCGCGCGCCGCCGCGGGGCTTGCCGGCGCGGGCGCGCTCGAGCGTCAGCTCCAGGCGCTGGGCCTGGCCGGCGATCACCTCGATCGTCCGGCGCTGTTCGACGTGACCGCGGGCCGACACCACCAGCTCGTGCGGGCCGGGCGGCAGCGTCACCTGGGCGCGGCCCGCGGTGATCGCGGCGTCGACGCCGTCGAGGCGGATCCGCGGCGCCGGTACGTCGCCCAGCAGCACGATCTCGACCGGCGCGGCGGCTGGGGCTGGCGGCTCGACGATCGGTGGCGGCGGCGTCGGGGCCGGCGTCGGGGCGGCCGGCGTCGGGGTGCCGGCGGCCGGCGTCGATCGTGCGCTGGCGCCGCCGCGGCCGAGCGCGACGGCGACGATCGCGGCGATCACCGCCGCCGCCAGCGCCGGCGCCAGCCAGCGCGGCCGTGGCGCTCGCGACGTCGCCGCGCCCGGCTGGGTCTCGGCGCGCGCCACCAGCGGGGGCGTCGCGTCATCGAGGGCCGGCCGCTCGCCGCTGCCGCGCATCGCGGCCATCTCGCCGCTGCCGCGCACCGCCGGCATCTCGCCGCTGCCGCGCACCGCCGGCATCGCGCCGGTGACCCGCACCGCGGCCAGGCTGCCGCTGATGCGCACCACCTGGCCCGACGTGGTGTCGATGACGGTGCCGTCGGGCGCCACGTCGCGCAGGTACACCAGCTCGAGGATCTCGCGGATCGACTCGAGCTGCGGCCGCTCGTCGGGGCTCTTGGCCAGCATCGAGTTCACCAGCGTCGCGAGCTCGGCGGGCACCGGCACCAGCGAGGCCAGGTCGGGCGGCGCGTCGTGCAGGTGCATCGCCACCACGTCGACGACGCTGGGCGCCTCGAACGGCAGGCGCCCGGCGAACAGCTCGAAGGCCATCGCGCCGAGCGAGTAGATGTCGGCCCGGCCGTCGACCGCCATGCCGCGCGCCTGCTCGGGCGAGACGTAGTGCGGCGTGCCGATGAAGTTGCCGGTCTGGGTCTTCGAGCGCGACGCGGTGCCCACCAGCTTGGCGATGCCGAAGTCGAGCAGCTTGACCCGCAGCCGCTCGCCGCGCACCAGGAACACGTTGTCGGGCTTGAGGTCGCGGTGGACGATGTGCTTGGCGTGGGCCGCGGCCAGCGCCGCGAGGATCTCGTCGAGGACCGCGCACGCCTCGGCGCGCGACAGCATGCCGCGCTCGAGGCGATCGCCCAGCGTCTCGCCCTCGAGCCACTCCATCACGCAGTAGTGGCGCCCGTCGGGCAGCTGCCCGAACGCGAAGATGTCGACGATGTTGGGGTGGCCGATCTGGTTGACCGCCCGGGCCTCGCGCAGGAAGCGGTCGACCGTCACCGGCTGGTGCGTGAACTGGTGGTTGAGCACCTTGATCGCGACCCGCTTGCCGATGATCGGGTGGACCGCGCCGTAGACGATGCCCATGCCGCCGGCGCCCAGCCGCGCGGCGATCCGGTACTCGCCGACCAGCACGCCGGGCGCCAGATCGGCGGCGACCTCGGCCAGCTCACCGAGCACGCCGGGGTCCGAGTCGAGCGTC
Organism: Myxococcales bacterium; assembly: GCA_016707895.1. Classification (GTDB taxonomy): domain Bacteria; phylum Myxococcota_A; class Polyangia; order Haliangiales; family Haliangiaceae; genus UBA2376. Next base: position 149,816 of record JADJGV010000034.1, read on the forward strand.
GGCGCGCGACCGGCCTCGGCTGGCTCGTCGGGTCCTGCTGGGGGCTGCCCCATGACGGGTGCAGTATAGCCCGTGAGGGGTGACGCCCGGTCGGTGTATTTCGGATATCGTGGCGGCCTCCCGATGGCCGGCTGGCTCCGCCTCACGCTCCCGCTGTGCATCGCGCTGCTGGCGGGATGCTACGAGCGCCGCCTCGACGCGTGCATGGTCACCTGCGCGGGGGCGTGCCCGGACGGGCTGACCTGCGGCGGCGACGGCTATTGCCACCTGCCGGGTGAGCCGGCCACCTGCGGCGCGATCGACGCCGCGCCGCCCGACGGCGGGCCCGACGGCGGGCCCGACGGCGGCGATCCCGACGCGGCGTTGGTCGACGCCGCCCTCGACGGCGCGCCGGTCGACGGCGGCGACCCCGATGGTCCCGACGGCGGGTTCGTGCCCGGCGGCGTCACCGCGATCGTCGCCGGCGCCGCCCACACCTGCGCGATCGACGATCAAGCGCAGCTGTGGTGCTGGGGGCAGAACGTCCACGGCGAGGTCGGCGACGGCAGCGGCCAGCCGCGGGTGCCGATGCCGACGATGATCGCCACCGGCGTCACTCAGGTCGCGGCTGGCGGCGATCACGCCTGCGCGATCGCGGGCGGCCGGGTGCGGTGCTGGGGCCAGAACCTCGACGGCCAGAGCGGCCAGCCGACGGTCGGCGTGGTCGCGACGCCGACCGAGGTCACCGGCAGCGGCGCCGGCTGGATCGCGGTCGCGGTCGGCGCGCGCCACAGCTGCGGCATCAAGCAGGTCGCCGCGGCCGAGCAGCGCGTCTACTGCTGGGGCGCCGACGCCCACGGCGCGCGCGGCGATGGCGCGGCGGCCAACGTCGGGCCGACGCCGACCGAGGTCAGCGGCGGCCAGACGACCTGGACCGCGCTGGTGGCGGCCGGCGATCACACCTGCGGGATCGTCGGCGGGCGCGCCCAGTGCTGGGGCGACAACGGGCAGGGCCAGCTCGGCGTCGGCGATCGGCTCGACCGCGACGCGCCGACCGCGGTGGTCGCCGGCGACAACCCCTCGCGGCAGTACGCGCAGCTGGCCGCCAACGCCGGCACCACCTGCGGCGTCCACAGCGGCGCGCTGGTGTGCTGGGGCGACAACCGCCAGCGGCTGTACGGCGACGCCACCGCGAGCGCCACCGCGCCGCACCAGGTCGCGAGCGGCGCGTGGACCGCGGTCGCGCTCGGCGACACCAGCGGCTGCGGGCTGCGGGGCGGCGCCCCCGTGTGCTGGGGCGCGGGCGGGCGCGGGCAGATCGGCGACGGCGCGCGCGCCGATCGCCTCGCCGCCACCGCGGTCGGCGGGCTGGCTACCGCCACTACGGTCACGGTCGGTGGCGCCCACGCCTGCGCGATCAGCGGCGCCCAGGCCTGGTGCTGGGGCGACAACGCCAGCGGCCAGCTCGGCGACGGCACCCGGAGCGCGCTGTTCGCGCCGACCGCGGTCACCGCGACCACCGGCTGGATTGACGTGGCGGCCGCCGACGGCCACACCTGCGCGCGGCGCGCCGGCGCCGGCCGCACCGAGCTGTGGTGCTGGGGGCGCAACGACGCGCGCCAGGTCGACCCCGGCTCGGCGATCGGCGCGGTGCTCGATCGGCCGACCGAGCTGATGGCCACGCGCGACTGGGGCGAGGTCGCCGCCGGGCGGCGTCACACCTGCGCGATCGAGCGGGTCGGCGCCGCGCGCGCGCTGTGGTGCTGGGGCGACAACGCGCGCGGCCAGCTCGGCACCGGCGCGCCAGCCGGCGTGCAGCCGCCGGCGACGATCGCGACGCCGAGCCTGACCACCTGGGGCGCGCTGGTCGCCGACGGCGACGCCGCGTGCGCGATCGCCGAGGGCACGCGCTACTGTTGGGGCCGCAACGACCGCGGCCAGCTCGGCCTCGCGGATCTCGCCGATCGCGACCGCCCGACCGCGGGCGCGGCGACCTGGCGCGCGGTGGCGCTGGGCGCCACCTTCGGCTGCGGCCGCGACGCGCAGGACCAGCTGTGGTGCTGGGGCAGCGACGATCGCGGCGAGCTCGGGCTGGGCGCGGGCGATCAGGCGACCGCGACGCCGCAGCAGGTGACGCCGGGCCCGGTGACCGCGCTCGGCGCCGGCGCCGCCCACGCCTGCGCGACCAGCGCGGCGACGCCGGTGTGCTGGGGCGACAACCGCGAGGGCCAGACCGGCCACGCCGCCGCGGTCGCGTCGATCGACGCGCCGACCACCGTCGTCGGCACCTCCGCCTGGTCGGCCGTGGTCGGCGGCCGCGCTCACGGCTGCGCGTTGACCGCGTCCGGCCGCCTCGCCTGCTGGGGCAGCGACGAGCGCGGCCAGATCGCCCAGCCCGGGGGCCAGTCGAGCGCCGCGCCGATCTTGATCGGCAGCGCGACCTGGACCGCGCTCGCCGCGGGCGCCGAGCACGCCTGCGGGATCAGCGGCGGCGGCCTCTACTGCTGGGGCGACAACGCCGTCGGCCAGCTCGGCGTCGGCGACGTCGCCCGCGCGACGCCGGTCGCGCCGCTGATCCCGTGAACGCCGATGGTATACCCGCGGCCATGACCAGCCCCGCGGTGCGCTTCGCCGTCGACGGCCTCGTCGGCGAGATCACGCTCGACCGACCGGCCAACCGCAACAGCATGACGCCCGAGCTGCTCGACGCGTTCGCCGCGGCGGTGGCCGCGGCGCGCGCGGCCACCGAGCTGCGCTGCGTGATCATCACCGGCACCGGCGCGTGCTTCTCGGCCGGCGCCGACTTCAAGTCGGTGCTGCAGCGCGACGGCGACGGCCCGCCGCGCGCGCCGCACGAGCTGAGCTTCGCGATGTACCAGCCGTTCCTCGGCGTGCTCGACCTCGAGGTGCCGGTGATCGGCGCGCTCAACGGCCACGCGGTCGGCGGCGGCTTCGGCCTGGCGCTGTGCTGCGACCTGCGCATCGGCGCCCGCGGCGCGCGCTACGGCGCCAACTTCGCGCGGCTCGGCCTGCACCCGGGCATGGCGATCAGCTACCTCCTGCCGCGGCTGGTCGGCGTGGCCCGCGCCGCCGAGATGCTGTTCACCGGCGCGCTGATCGACGGCGAGGCCGCCGAGCGCATCGGGCTGGTGTCGTCGGCCCACGCCGCCGACGAGGTGCTGCCGCGGGCGCGCGAGCTGGCCCGCGCGATCGCCGCCAACGCGCCGACCGCGGTGCGCGAGACCAAGCGCTCGCTGTACCGCGGCCTCGGCTGGGACCCGCGGGCCGCGGCCTACGCCGAGGCGTTCGCGCAGGCCGAGTCGCTGGCCACCGCCGACGCCGCCGAGGGCATCGCCGCGCTGCTCGAGAAGCGCGAACCTCGGTTCACCGGTCGCTGACGCGTCGCGGCTGCCCACGCCGGGTTGCACGGGCGCGCCGCGACTGCGACCAGGCGTCGTCACCGTGGCCTCGACGGTCCGCGCACTTGGGCCGGCGCGGCGGAGGCACGCCGGCTGCAATCGGCCCCCGCACCATGCGCCTCGTCGCCCTCGCCCCGCTCGTCGCCCTCGCCGCCGCCTGCGCCACCGACGTCACCGTCGAGAGCTCGTTCGAGGACGAGGGCGCCACCGAGGGCGCCAGCGTCACCGCGCCGGTCGCGCTGTCCGGCTGCGCCGGCCGCGCCGACAACGCCATCCCTGCCGACCACACCTACGTCATCACCACGTTCGGCGGCGGCAGCGACGACCAGCCGATGTCGTGCGGCGGCCGCGCCGACGGCAGCTGGTACTACGCGGCGTCGCGGCAGCGCTACGGCTGCGGCGCGCGGGTCGCGATCCGCGCCAACGGCAAGTGCGTCGTCGCGCAGACCGACGACTACGGCCCCGACGTCTGCGTCGAGCGCGCCGCCGGCAAGGCGATCATGGACGTGTCACCGGCGGTGGCGCGCGCGCTGTTCGGCGTGACCGGCCTGGGCTGGAGCGATCACAAGACCGTCACCGTCGAGCCGGTGCCGGCCGGCACGCCGCTCGGCGCGTGCGGCGCGACGCCCGACCCGGCGCCGCCGCCGCCGACCGCGACCTGCGCCTCGGCGACGCTGGGCCGCGACGTGCCCGAGGGCACCTGCGTGCGGCCGGCCAGCGGCACGCTCTACGCCTGCGTCGCCGGCGCGTGGCAGGCGCGCTCCTCGCGCAGCGGCTGCGCCACCACCTACGAGTGGTGCCAGTCGGCGACGCTGGGCCGCGCCGTGCCGGCCCGCACCTGCGTGCAGTCGGCGTCGAACGAGCTGTGGTACCAGTGCAACGGCACCACCTGGGCGCGGCCGGCGTCGAGCGCCAGCGGCCCGCTGGGCGCGTGCTCGACCGCCTACGCGCTGTAGCGCGGCGCCGCGCGCGCCGCGGTCACCGACAGCGCGCCCACGCCGGGTCGCCCTTGCCGCGGTTGCGGTCGCGCACGATCACCTGGTGCAGGCCCCACGGGATGCCGACGTACACCGACCAGCGCCCGCCGCCGAGGTGGCCGGCGTAGCGCTCGCCCCGCGCGAGCTGGACGCCGACGATCGCGCCCTGCTCGTCGAACATGCACGCGCCGGCGTCGAGCGTGACCCGATCGGTGTCGCTCATGCCGTAGCCGAACCCGCCGCCGGTGCCGAGGGTCAGCATCCCGCCCTCGAAGAGATCGTCCGTGCGCGCCCAGCCGACGATCCGCAGCCGCGCCGACTGGTGCTCGACCAGCGACCAGCCGGGGACCCCGCCGTCGCGCACGGTCACGCCGATCGCGTGGTCGAGCGGCAAGAGCGGCGGACCGCCCGGCGCGCGGGCGATGGCGCCGACGTTGTGGGTCGCGGCGCGGGGCGCGCGCGTCGGGGCCCGGAAGCGGTGGCGCAGCGCCGACCGCGCGATCGTGCCGTCGATCGCCAGGTCGTCGTCGTCGGTGCGGATCGCGACGCGATCGCCGTCGCCGCTGACCGTCAGCGGCGCGCCGGGCAGCACCCACACGCCGGCGTCGTCGGTGCCGAGCACGCGGACCGGGCGGGCCACGGTCCACGCCAGGTCCGTGCGATCGAGCCACACCAGCACGCGCGCCTGGTCGTCCTCGACCAGCACGCGGACGTGATCGGCCGTCTCCTCGGCCGCCCGGAACGTCTTGAAGTAGGTGTCGGCCTTGGCGTGGTCGCTGTCGGCGGGCAACATCCCGTCGAGCGAGATCCCGGCCCGGCCGTAGCGCGCCAGGATCACCTGGTCCTTCAGCACCGCGGGGTTGGCCATCACCGCCTGGGGGCGGGGGCCGGCGCTGGAGACGGCCGGCACGGTCACGATCGCGAGAGCGAGCAGTCGACGCATGGCGGGTAGACGCCACCGCGGCGCCACGGTTCCGCCACCCGACATACACAGCCAGCGGCCCCAGGTGCGTAATCACCTTCGCGCCGGGATCGGTCCGTCCATCAGATTTCGGGGAGTTACGCAGTGCGTCGACGCGCTCGCTTCTTGCAGTATCCGGGAGTCGTTCGGGAGCGTTCGCCGCTCGGAGAAGTCCATGCAGATCGGTGTCATCACCAACCCCAACAGCCGGAAGAACAAGGGCAAGCCCGATCGCGCGGCGCGCCTGCAGTCGATCGTCGGCGCGATGGGGGAGGTCCACGAGACGCGCACGCTCGACTCGATCAAGCCGGTGCTGCGCGAGTTCCTGCGCAAGCGCGCGCGCTACTGGGTCGCCGACGGCGGCGACGGCGCGCTGCACTGGATGCTGCGCATGGGCATGGAGGTCCTGCAGGAGGACGAGTTCGCTGGCCAGCGCGTCGCGATGCCGCTGACCATGCCGACCAACGGCGGCACCATCGACTTCATCGCCGGCAACGTCGGCATCAAGGGCGACGCCGAGGGCCTGCTGGCCACGCTGCGCGGCAAGCTCGAGCGCGGCCAGCACGTCCAGGAGACCGAGGTCGACTCGATGCTCATCGAGGGCGTCGAGGCCACCGCCGACGGCGATCGCCCGTTCCGCACCTGGGGTTTCGCGGTCGCGGCCGGCGGCATCGGCCAGCGCTTCTTCTCGAAGTACTACGAGGCCGACGATCCCAACCCGCGCACGATCATGAAGGTCGTGGGCCGCGCGCTCCTGTCGATGCCGGTGGCGATGACGCCGCTGGGCCGGGTGCCGGCGCTGGCGCCGTTCGGCGACTACGCGCGCGACATGTTCCGCCCGACCCGGGCCAAGCTCACGCTCGACGGCATGGTGCTGCCGGGCGACGAGTTCACCGGCATCCACGTCGCGTCGATGTCGATCAACCTGGGCAACGTGCTCAAGTTCTTCGGCAAGGCCGATCAGCCGGGCCTGATGAACGCCATCGTCGGCACGCCGTCGCCGTGGGCGATCGCGCGCAACCTGCCGCGGATGGCGCGCGGGGTCGAGATGGTCGGCCGCGAGGTGCTCGATCGCCCGTGCCGCGAGCTGGTGATGGAGGCGGTCGGCGACGAGCTGCTCGAGCCGGTCATCGACGGCGAGTACTACAAGAACCTCAAGCGGGTCAGCTTCCGCGTCGGCCCGCGCGTGCGCATCCCCAAGGTCGTCAGCGCGTTCAGCAAGGCGGGGCCGTCGTAGCGCTCAGTGGCTGTAGAGGGGCCTTGGAAAGCCCCTGCTAGAAGCACGTCACCGACGTCACGCCGATGTGCGGGCAGTGGACGTCGGGGGCGATCGACGCCGCGGTGAGGTGGTAGACGCGGCACTCGATGCTGTCGCCGTCGAGGTCCGAGGCGTCGAACGGTGGATCGGACGGGAAGCCGGCGCACGCGCTCATGCACTCGGCGGCCGAGGCGTAGACGTCGGGGCAGAGCTCCTCGGCGGTGGCGCAGAAGCTCTCGCAGATCGAGCCGCACACGCCGGCGCCCGCGGGGCCGGCGCCGACGCACGTGGCCGCCGGGTTGCGCTCGGCGGCGGCGGCCTGGAAGGTGCGGCACGCGATCGTGTTGCCGGCGTGGGTGTCGGGATCGCCCAGCGCCATGGCCTCGCAGGTGGCCAGGCAGCTGTTGCGATCGGAGTACTGGGCCTCGGCGCCCGAGCAGTGCGCAGTGATCAGATCGCAGTAGTCCTCGCACTCGCCGACCTTGGGATCGCCGGTGTCACCACCGCAGGCGACGACGGACGCGAGGAGCAAGCAGGCCGCGACGGGGACCGAGCGCATCGCCGCCATCCTACTCCGCCGCCGCGCCTGGCGCGAGTTGCGGGTAGAGTGCGGCGGTGGCGATCGCCGACGAGGTCGACCTGGCGCCGGCGCTGGCCGCGCTGCGCGCCGACGGCTGGGCCCGCGTCGGGCCGCTGGTCGCCGCCGCCGACCTGGCCACGCTGCGCGCTCGCCTCGACGCGATCATGGACGGCGTCGCGCCGCGCGCCGGGCTGTTCTTCCAGCACGACGCGGCCAGCGGCGCCTACGAGGATCTGGCCCTGGGCCGCGGCTGGGTCGGGCCGTCGCGGGCGTACCGCAAGCTCGAGGGGCTCGAGCGCGATCCGGTGGTGCGGGCGTGGCTCGACGACCGCCGGCTGGCGCGCCTCGCCCACGCCGTGGTCGGCCCCGAGGTCGCGCTGGCCCGCGCGGTGGTGTGGACCAAGGCGGCGCGCGGCGATCGCGCCGCCGGCGGCACCGAGCTGCCCTGGCACCAGGACGGCGGGCCGTTCTGGGGGCTGTCGGCGCAGCCGCCGCTGACGATCTGGATCGCGCTCGACGACGCGCCGATCGCCAGCGGCTGCGTCGAGCTGATCCCGGGCAGCCACCGCGGCGGCCTGGCCACGCCGGCCGGCGGCGTGATCCCGGCGGCGCTGGTCGACGAGGCGCGCGCGGTGCCGGCGCCGGCGGTGGCGGGCGAGGCGCTGCTGCTCGATCCGCTGGTGTGGCACCGCTCGCGCCGCAACCACACCGCGGCGCCGCGGCGCGCGCTGGCGCTGGTGCTGATGCCGGCGTCGACCCGGTGCACCCGCACCCGCAAGGCGCCGCGGCGGTTCGTGCGGCTCTACAGCAGCGCCGGCTGAGGCGACCACCGCGCCAGGTACGGCTTGACCCGCAGCTTGCGCGCGGTGTTCTCCGAGGACATGTAGCGCACCGTGCCGAAGATCGCGCGCTCGGGGCCCCACGGGCGATCGAAGCGGCCCAGCGTCCAGAAGATGCCGCTGTACGAGTTGGGGTCGCGGCCGTCGACGGCGTACTTGTTGTTGAGCTCGATCAGCGCGGCCAGCGCGGCGCGCGGCGACGGGCTCCACTCGAGGATCTTCTTGCCCCACACCATCCGCAGGTAGTTGTGGATGCGGCCGGTGGCGACCAGCTCGCGCTGCGCCGCGTTCCACAGCGGATCGTGGGTGGCCGCGGCCTCGAGCTCGGCCACCGCGTAGCGGTGCGGGCGCGGATCGGCGGCGTGGGCGTCGAGCGTGGCCAGCGCCCACGGCGGCAGCGACTCGTAGCGATCGTAGTCGGCGCGGTGGTGGCAGAAGCCGTAGCCGAGCTCGCGCCAGGTGAACAGCTCGTCCATGAACGCCTCGGCCGCCCGCGGCAGGCCCCACCAGCCGTCGCGGCTGCCGGTCGCGCGGTGGCTGGCGATCACCGCCGGGGTCCAGGACGTCGTGCGCCACACCGCCTCGGCCACCGCGTGGGCGCCGAGGTGGCCGAAGTGCAGGTACGGCGACAGGTTGCTCTGCGCGTCGGCCGACGGCTCGCTGCGCTCGTCGGCGTACCGCGGCAGGCGCGCGCGGACGAAGTCCGCCAGCGTGGCCTCGGCGGCGTCGATGCCGCCGCGGTAGTCGACCGGGCGGACCTGGTGATCGATCGGCAGGCGGTCGAGCCCGTCGCCGGCGAGCAGCGCCGCGGTGGCGGCCGGCCAGCCGCGCACCACCGCCGCCGGGATGGTGGCGTCGCGGACGCTCGCGGGCAGGCGCGCCAGCGGCGCCGCCGCCGGCATCGTCAGGTGCGCGCCGAGGATCTTCTGCCAGTGCCAGCGGAACGCCGCGGCGGTGGCGAACGCGCGGCCGTGGGCGCTCAGCGGCAACAGGCCGGCGCTGTCGACCTGCTCGAGCCGCGCGTCGAGGCGGGCCGCCGCCGCCGCCACCATGCGCGGCTGGAAGAACCCCGGCTGCAGATCGGTGATCACGACCGCGGCCCGCGCGGCCAGCGCGGCCAGGAGGCCGCGGCCGGCGCCCGGCGCGGGCTCGACGTACGGGTAGTAGGTGACGCCGGCGGCGGCGAAGGCCGCGGCGTTGGCGGCCATGCCATCGAGCACGAAGCGGTGCAGGCGGTCGCTGGCCCAGCCGTAGCCGACCCGCAGCGGCTCGAGCACGATCAGCGGCAGCCCCAGCGCGCGGGCGTGGTCGAGCGCGTGGTCGAGCGCGAAGCTGTGGCGCGGCCGGCGCGCCGCGATCATCCAGTAGAGGACGTGGGTCGCGCCGCCGCGCAGCGGCCGATCGCCGACGACCTGGACGCGCTCGAGCGGGACCGCCACCCCGGCTTGGACGCCGGCCCGGGCGCCAGGTTACGAGTCGGGCCGCTTCCAGCGGACGCGGTTACGCGCGGTGCAGGCGATCGGCCGCGCCGGCCAGCGCCGCGGCGGCGCCGTCGGTGATCACCGCGCCGTGGCCGGGGATGATGCGGCGCAGCCCCGGGCGCGCGGCCAGCGCCCGCAGCTGCGCGGCGTAGGCGGGCCGGTCCTTGACCAGGAACGTGCGCGCGGTCCAGGTGACCTTGGGCCCGCCGGTCGAGCCGATCAGCTTGACGACCCAGCCCTTCACGCCGGGCAGGCGGTCGGGCAGGTTCATGAACCCGTCGTTGAAGATCAGCGTCTCGGTGGCGTCGTCGGCGCGGTGGATGAACACCGCCTCGGCGGGCACGCCGGCCAGCGGCTCGAACGTCACCGCGCCGCCCGCCGGCAGCCGACCGTAGTCGCCGTCGACCGCGACCCGCTGCGCGACCCGGGCCTGCGACGCCGGCATCGCCACCACCTGCGCGTCGGGGTAGCGCGCCTTGAACCGCGGGGCGTCGAGGCGGTGGTGGCCGCTCGGCACGACGATCCAGCGCACCGGCCCGCGCGCGTCGATCGCCGCCATCGTCGCGTCGTCACACGCCACCGCGCTGTGGACCGCGAGGCCGCCGTCGGCGGTGCGCCACACCGTCATCCGCCGCCCGATGGGCAACAGGTCGAGCGTGGCGTCGACGATCCACAGCCCGGGCGCGACCTCGGTGAGCGGTCCGTGCGATGCTGCCTGCCATGGTCCGGGTGCCATCTCGCCGTGATGCTCGCCGATGGGCGATCGTCGCGCTAGGGGCGATGGCCGGCGCCGCGATCGCCGACGACGGGCCGGCGCCCCCGGCGGGCAAGCGGCCGACCACCGACGAGCTGTTCGGCCGCAAGCCCAAGCCGCGCGCGCCCGGCTGCGGCGAGGCGACGACGCTGCCGTGCCCGCGGCGCGATGACGCGGCGCCGGCGGCCGTGGAGACCACGCTCGGGCAGGGCTACCTGCGCCGCCTGCCGCTCGGCGACGGCGATCTCGCGAGCGCCGCGGCGCTGACGCTGGGCGCCGGCCGCGACGACGTCGGCGTCTTCTTCGGCGGCGCGACCGGCCTCGACACCCGGTGGACCCTCGACGGCGCGCCGATCGACGCCGCCTACACCGGCGGGCTCGGGCTGAACCTGCCGCTGGCGTTCCTCGACCGGGTGACGATCGGGGCCGCCGGGTTCGGCGCCGCCAGCCCGGCCGGCGTCGGCGGCGTGGTCGACGCGACGCTGGTGCGCGCCGACGGGGCCGCCCGCGGCGAGGTCAGCGCGTGGCTGGGCGCGGGGCGGGTGGCGGCGTGGCTGCCCCGCACCCGCGATCAATACGTGCCGTTCCGCGCGCGGGTCGTCGGCGCCCGCGAGGCCACCGTGACCGGCGTGATCCGCGGGCCGATCGCCGGCGGCGCGTGGTACGCCGCCGGCGTCGCGCCGACCCTGGCCGACGGCGGCGTCGATCGCGAGGCCTTCCGTCGCCGCGACGGCGACGGCGACGGCGATCCCGATCGCGACGCGACCGGGCGGGTCATCCACGATCGGATCGCCGCCAGCCAGCGCGACGCGCTGGCCTACGAGGCGCCGTGGTTCGCCCGCGCCGGCCTCGATCGCGGCGCGCACCACCTCGACCTCACCGCGGTGGGGCAGGTGGCGCGCACCACCCGCTGGCTGGCCGCCGCCGAGGCCGACGCCGCCGGCGTCGATCGCGACGCGCTGATCGCGGCGGGCAGCGCGACCTGGCGCGCGACCTGGGGCGCCACCGCGCTGCGCGCGCAGGCCGCGTGGTACCGCAGCGATCGCCGCGAGGCGCCGCACGCCGCCGGCGGCGCCGCCCCGGCGGTCGGGCTGGCCTACGTGCCGGCGGTCGATGAGGCGCCGCTGGCCGGCGCCGCCGACGATCGCGCGGTGCGGGCGGCGTGCAGCGATCTCGTCGATGATCCCGCGCCGGCGCTGATCAACTGCCCGGTGGCCACCGGCTTCTATTGGACCGGCGGCGCCGGCGTGCTCGGCGACCTGACGATCGATCGCCCCAGCGTCAGCGCCGACGTGGTCCACCGCCGCGGCGAGCACCGGCTCGCGGCGGGCGTCGCCGCCGACGACGTGCGCGCGGTCGCGACCACCCGCTACTCCGGCGGCGCGCTGCGCCAGCAGCTGGGCGCCGGGACGTTCTTCGACTACCGCTTGATCGAGCTGGGCGGCGGCCCCGACGCCTGCGCCGGCACCGCGTGCCGGTTCGTCGACGAGGTCGCGATCACCTACCGCACGCGCACGATGGCCGCGTACCTCGCCGACACCTGGCGGCCGGCGCCGACGGTCGCGGTCGAGTACGGCGTGCGCGCGCAGTCGAGCCAGCTGGGCGCGGCGCTGACGGTGCGCGAGGTGTTGCCGCGGGCCGGCGCCGCCTGGGACTTCCTCGGCGCCGGGCGATCGCGGCTGTTCGTCGGCTGGGGCCGCTACGGCGCGCCGCTGCCGGCCGGCCTCGGCGAGCGGGTCTACGCCGGCCCGTCGATCCTGCAGGCCGCGACCTTCGCCGGCACCACCGACGAGTCGATCGGCGGCCGCGGCGGCCTGCCGGTCGCGCCCGGCACCCGCGGCACCCGCGTCGACGAGGCGCTGGCCGGGATCGAGGTCGGCCAGCCCGACGTGGTGCGGCTCGGCGTGCTGGTGCGCGATCGCCACCTCGGCCGCGCGCTCGACGACGAGGCCGGCGCGCTGGCGTCGGCCGGCGCCGCCACCGGCGCGGTCGCGACCCGGCAGTACGACGAGGTGGCGGCGTGGCTCGACGGCGCGCCCACCGCCAAGCTCGGCGTGCGGATCGGCTACGCGTGGTCGCGGCTGGTCGGCAACTGGCCGGGGCCGGCCGATCCGGTCGAGGGCGTCACGCTCGGCACGTCGCGGCTGTTCGACGACGGGCTCGACGCCGCCTACGCCAACGCCAGCGGCGCGCTGCCCAACGATCAGCCGCACCGGTTCTTCGCCGAGCTGGCGCTGCGCGGTCGGTGGCGGGGCGTCGCCCTCGACGGCAGCGTCCGCGCGACCGCGACCTCGGGCCGCCCGCGGTCGGCGCGGCTGGGCTTCGATCAGACCTTCGCGGTGCCGCGCGGCGCGCTCGGTCGCTTGCCGCCGGTGACCCAGGCCAACCTGCACCTCGCGGCGCGCCGCGGCCGGTGGCAGGCCACCCTCGACGTGCTCAACCTGTTCGATCGCCGCGGCGTGCTGGCGGTCAGCGAGGCGTTCGCCCGCGACGCCACGCCGATCGTCGGCGGCGACGCCAGCGATCTGGTGTGGCTCAAGGACGACGTCGTCGAGGGCGCGCCGGCGCTGCGGGTGCCGGGCTACGGCCAGCCGACCCGGGTGCAGGCGCCGCTCACGCTGATCCTCGGCGTGCGCGCCGACCTCTGATCGCGTCGGGGCGCGGTCAGCGGCGGCGGCGGCGGCGGCCCGCCACCCGCGCCGTCGGGGCGCGGGGCGTCGCCGGGGCGCGGGGCCGGGCGGGGCGCGCTGGGCGCGGGCGCGGGGCGCGCGACCGCCGCGGGATCGCGGCGCGGCTCGCCGTGGCGCGGGTCGGCGTGGCGCGGCTCGTCGCGGCGCGGCTCGTCGCGGCGGGCGTGGCCGCCGCCGCGGCGATCGCGGTTGGCCTGCTCGGCGCGGCGCCGCTCGTCGCGGCGGGCCTGCATCTGCGCCTGCGGCGACATCGCGACCCGCTCGCCCGGGCGCAGCGGCGGCGGCGCGCGGTCCTCGAAGGGGTGCCCCTCGAGCACCGGGATCTGCATGCGGATCAGCTTCTCGATCGCCTGCAAGAGCTCGCGCTCGTCGGCCTCGCAGAACGACACCGCGTAGCCCGACGCGCCGGCGCGCGCGGTGCGGCCGATGCGGTGGACGTACTGCTCGGGCACCTCGGGCAGGTCGAAGTTGACGACGTGGGTGATCTCGTCGATGTCGATGCCGCGGGCGGCGATGTCGGTGGCGACCAGCACGCGGATCTTGCCGGCCTTGAAGTCGGCCAGCGCGCGCTCGCGGGCGCTCTGCGACTTGTTGCCGTGGATCGCGGCCGCGCCGACGCCGTGCTCGTCGAGGTGGTCGGCGACCTTGTTGGCGCCGTGCTTGGTGCGCGAGAACACCAGCACCTTGCGCATGCCGACGTCGCGCAAGAGCTCGAGCAGGAGCGCGCGCTTGTCGGCCTTGTCGACGTAGGCCAGCTCCTGGTCGACCTTCTCGGCGGTCGACGACACCGGCGCCACCGCGACCCGCACCGGATCCTTGAGCAGCTGGTCGGCCAGCGCCTGGGCCTCGGGCGGCATCGTCGCCGAGAAGAACAGCGACTGCTTCTTGACCGGCAGCAGCCGGATCACCCGGCGCACGTCGTGGATGAACCCCATGTCGAGCATGCGGTCGGCCTCGTCGAGGACGAACACCTCGAGGTGGGGCAGGTGCAGGAAGCCCTGGCCGGCGAGATCGAGCAGGCGGCCCGGCGTCGCCACCAGCACGTCCATGCCGGCGCGCAGCGCCTGCTTCTGCGGCTCCATGCCGACGCCGCCGAAGATCACCACCGTCCGCACGTGCAGGTGCTTGCCGTAGGTGTCGAAGCTGTCGGCGATCTGCGACGCCAGCTCGCGGGTCGGGGTCAGGATCAGCACGCGGATCGGCCGCGGCCCGCGCAGCGCCGGCGGGGTCGGCGTCACCAGCCGCTGCAGGATCGGCAGCGCGAACGCCGCGGTCTTGCCGGTGCCGGTCTGGGCCAGGCCGAGCAGGTCGCGCCCCTGGAGCAGGTGGGGGATGGCGCGGGCCTGGATCGGGGTCGGGCGCTCGTAGCCCTCCTCACGCACCGCGCGCGCGATGGGCTCGATCAGGCCGAGGTCGTCGAAGCGCTCGGGCAGTGGTTCTTTCACGGGGCGCGGACCTTGCCACGCAAACGCCCCCCGCGGGGGCACAACCGCCCGAAAGCGCCCGACGAGGCCTCAGCGGCCCCAGGGGCTCATCCGCCGACGCCGAGGTACCAGCGCACGCCGAGGCCGGCGTGCGTGCGGCGGCGGCTGTCGCGCGGTGTGCGCGTCGGCGCGACGGGCTCAGTCTTTTTCTTCGCCGCGGCCGAGCAGGCCGCCGACCCGCGGATCCTTGGCCTGGTCGTCGCCGAACAAGCGGATGCGCTTGCCGGCGCGGTTGTGGCCGATGGCGTAGACCAGGCCGGCGATGCCGGAGATCGGCAGCAGCACCATCAGCACCGGCATCAACAAGAACGCCGGGAGGATCTTGGAGACGATGCCGGCGACCATCACGTACAGCGCCGCCGCCGGGATGGTCTCGCGGAACGAGCCGGCGTAGAGCCAGCCGAGCGGGCCGAAGAAGAACGACAGCCCGGCGGAGATCAGCCAGGACTTCTCGCCGGCCTTGGGGGCGCGGGCCAGCTCGGCCTTGACGTCGCCGGCCTTCTTGGCGAGCGACATCGCGCGGGCGAGGTCGTTGGCCGACGGCCGGGCGTCGTCGGCGTCGGCGGGGATCTCGTCGGTCGGGCGGGCCTTGCGCGAGACCAGCGCCGCCTGCCGCTGGCGCAGCGCGTCCGACTCGGCGGCGGCGGCGGCGCGGCGGGCCAGGATGCGCTCGCGGGCCTCGGCCTTGCGCTGCCGGTCGGCCGCCGAGCTGGCCGCGACCTCGGCCTCCAGCGCGCGCAGGCGGGCGCGAACCTCGTCGTCGTCGGCAGCCACGGCCGAACTATGGCATGATTCCTGGCTGCATCCATGCGTCGCCCGGTCGCTGCCGCGCTGCTCGTGATCGTCGCCGCCTGTGGCGGCGCGCCGCTCCCCGACGAGCCGGTCGCGCGCGGCAAGAAGGCGGACAAGCAGGTGGGCAAGAAGCACGGCTCCGAGGCGGTGCGCGAGGCCGAGGATCCCGACGCGGTGGCGCGCGGCGGCAAGAAGTGGGGCGGCTGGCGCTACGCCGGCAGCCGCGACGAGTGCTTCTACGTGGTCGGCCGCAAGTGCTTCGCCACCGAGGCGGCCGCGTGCAAGGCCGCGGGCTGCGGTCGCGGCAAGTGCGCGGTGAGCGGCGGCGGGCCGGCCAACGTGAAGTGCCGCTAGGCCGCCGCGCGGCGGTGGCCGCGGCGATCGCCGCGATCTACGCGGTGCCCTACGCCGGCTACGCGCTGTACCCGCTCCTGCTCACGGCGACGGTCCTGCACGAGCTGGCCCACGCGCTGGCCGCGCTGGTCACCGGCGGCGAGGTCGGCGCGATCGCGCTGTCCCCCGACGGCGGCGCCGCGACGGTCCACGACGGCGGCGCGATCGCGGTGATCGCCGCCGCGGGCCCGCTGGCGCCGGCGTTGATCGGTGCGGCGCTGGTCGCGGTCGCCGATCGGCCGCGCGCGCGGCGCGGCGTGCTGCTCGGCCTCGCGGCGGCGATCGCGGTGGGTGCCGCGCTGTGGCTGCGCGGCGGCTTCGCGCTGGCGTGCGGCCTTGGCTCCGCCGGCGGGTTCGCCGCGCTGGCGGTGGTCGGCGAGCGCGTCGCGCGCCCGGCGATCATCGTCATCGGCCTCGGCGTCGGCCTGGCCTGGCTGGCGCGCCGCGAGGAGCTGTTCGCGCTGACCGCCGCGACGCCGCACGGCCGCGTCCCAACCGACGTCCAGACGCTCGCCGCCGCCGCCGGCGGGCCGCCGGCGACCTGGGCCTGGGCGCTGATCGCCGCGTCGCTGGCGCTGGTGGCGGGCGGCTTGGTGCTCGGCGCCGCGCGCCCGCGACCACGCGCGGGGGCGTGAACGGCGGCGCCCGCCTCAGCCGACGCCGACGATCTGGCCGTCGACCAGATCGATCGCCAGCGCGCGCGGCTCCTTGGGCAGGCCGGGCATGCGGACGATCGCGCCGCACAGCGCGACCACGAAGCCGGCGCCGGCGGCCAGCTCGAAGCGGCGCACGGTCAGGGTGTGGCCGTCGGGGGCGCCGGGGCGCGACGGATCGTCGGTGAACGACGCCGGGGTCTTGGCCATGCACACCGGCAGGTGGCCGTGGCCGGCGGCCTCGAGCTCGGCGAGCTGCGCGGCGGCCTCGTCGGTGAGCACCACCGAGGTCGCGCGGTAGATCGCGGTGGCGATGCGCTCGATCTTGGCGCGCAACGGCTCGGCGCCGGTGTACAGCGTGCGGGCCGGCGCCTTGCCGTGGCGGGCCAGCGTGTCGAGCACCACCTGGGCCAGCGCGACGCCGCCCTCGGCGCCGCGGTTGGGCGCGTCGATCACCGCGAAGCCGACGTCGGCGGCCTCGACCGCGGCGCGCACCGCGGCGGTCTCCTCGTCGCTGTCGCCGGTGAACGCGTTGAGCGCGATCACCACCGGCCGGCCGAAGTGGCGGGCGTTCTCGAGGTGGCGCAGCAGGTTGGGCAGGCCGGCCTGGACCGCCGCCAGATCGGGCTGGCTGACCTGGTCGGGCTTGACGCCGCCGTGCAGCCGCAGCGCGCGCAACGACGCGATGATCACCACCGCCGCCGGCGACAGCTCGCCGCCCTTGGCCACCAGGTCGAAGAACTTCTCGCCGCCGAGATCGAACCCGAAGCCGGCCTCGACCACCGCGACCTCGGCCAGGTGCAGGCCGGTGCGCATCGCGACGACGCTGGCGGTGCCGTGGGCGATGTTGGCGAACGGCCCGCAGTGGACGATCGTCGGCGTGCCACACACCGTCGCCACCAGGTTGGGCAGCATCGCGTCGCGGAGCAGCGCCATCATCGCGCCGACCGCGCCGATCTGGCTGGCGGTCACCGCCGCGCCGTCGGTGCCGCGGCCGATCACGATCCGGCCCAGGCGCGCGCGCAGGTCGTCGGCGTCGGTCGCCAGCGCCAGGATGGCCATGATCTCGGAGGCGGCGGTGATGTCGAAGCCGCCCGCGTGGATCGGGCCGTTGCCCTTGCCGCGGCCCAGCTCGAGCTGGCGCAGCGCACGATCGTTCATGTCCATCGTGCGCTTCCACGTGATCTTCTCGGGATCGAGCGTGGGGGTGAGGCCGTGGTGCAGGTGGTTGTCGATCAGCGCCGACAGCAGGTTGTGGGCGCTGCTGATCGCGTGGAAGTCGCCGTTGAAGTGCAGGTTGATGTCGGCCGTCGGGATCATGCGCGACCAGCCGAAGCCGGTGCCGCCGCCCTTGAGCCCGAAAACCGGCCCCAGCGACGGCTCGCGCAGCACCACCGCCGCGCGCTTGCCCAGCTTGGTCAGGCCGTCGGCCAGGCCGATCGCGGTGGTGGTCTTGCCCTCGCCGGCGGCGGTCGGGGTGATGCCCGACACCAGGATCAGCGCGCCGGTCGCCTGCAGCGGGCCCAGCGCGGCCACCTCGATCTTGGCCTTGTCGCGGCCGTAGGGGCGCAGCGCGGTGGCGGGGAGGCCCAGCTTGGCCCCGATCTCGGTGACGTCATGGGTGGGGTCGATCATGCCGGGACCGTACAGCAAACCGTGTGGACATTTCCTTTCCTGGTAGATTCCGCCGGCTATGGGTCTGGCTGATTTTTTCCGTCCCAAATATCGACACAGCGATGTCAAGGTGCGCCTCGAGGCTGTCCGCGCCCTGACGTCCGACGAAGCCGACATCCTCGCCACCGTCGCCAAGTCCGACAAAGATCCCGGGGTACGCCGGATCGCCATCGAGAAGCTCGAACGCGTCGAGCTGCTCGCCGAGCTCGCCGAGAGCGAGAGCGATCGCGGCAACCGCGACCTCGCCGGCAGCCGCGCCGCCGAGCTGTGGGTGCAGGCCGCCTGTCAGGACGAGGACGAGACCCTCGCCGCCGACGGGCTGTCGGGCCTGCTCAAGCTGGGCGACGACCGCGCGCTGGTCGAGGTCGCCACCCGCGCCGCCGACCACGCGCTGCGCAAGAAGGCGGCGGCCGCGGTGCGCGACGGCAAGGCCCTGGTCGAGCTGGCCAAGACCACCGCCTCGCCCGAGGTGCGGCAGGCGGCGATGGCGAAGCTCGACGACGCCGACGCGCTGCGCGCGCTGGCGATCGACACCAGCGTCAAGGAGCTCGGGCTGGCCGCGCTCGACAAGGTCGACGCCGAGGACGCGCTCGAGGCGATCGCGCAGAAGGCCAAGGCCAAGGCGGTGCGGCAGCGCGCGCGCAAGCGGCTCGACGACCTGGCCGCGGCCCGCGAGGCCGCGCGGCCCAAGGAGTCCGACGCGGTCCGCCGCAAGAAGGCCGAGAAGGCGCAGTGGCTGCGCGCGGTCGAGGCGCTGGCCGAGACCTTCGACTTCGAGAAGGGCGGGCCCGAGGTGGCTAAGGCCGAGGCGGCGTGGCGCGAGCTGGGCGACACCGGCGAGGTCGCCAGCGACGAGCGGTTCGCCCGCGCGGTGGCCCGCTTCCACGCCCGCAAGGAGGCCGCGGCCAGGGCGCTGCACGAGCCCAAGCGCGAGGTCGAGGCCAAGCGCGAGGCCGCGCCGACGCCGCGCGAGCGGCCCCGCGATCCCGACGACGTCGACATCATCAACCCGGTGCACGGCGACGTGCTGGCGCGCAAGCCGGCGCCGGTCGAGAGCGACGCGGCCCGCGAGGCCCGGCAGAAGGAGGCCGCCGAGCGGCGCGCCGCCCGCGACGCCGCCAAGGCCGAGGCCGACGCCGCGCGCGCGCGCGAGCAGGCCGAGCGCGACGCCAAGCGCCAGGAGCACGGCGAGCGCGCCGGCGCGCTGGCCAAGAGCGTGGCCGCGCTGATCGCCGACATGGAGTCGGTCGCGGCGGAGCAGGGCGGCGATCCCAAGGCGGTCGAGCGGCTGCTCGGCCAGGCCGCGACCGCGTTCGCGCAGCTGGGCAAGGTGGCCGCCGCCGAGCGCGACGCGCTCGAGGGCCGTTACCAGGCGGTGCGCGGCACGCTGGTGGTGCGCATCCAGGAGCTGCGCGAGGGCGAGGACTGGAAGCGGTGGGCCAACGTCCCGCGCGCCGACGCGCTGGTCGCCGCGGCCAAGGAGCTGGCCGAGCGCGAGGAGGCGCCGACCCTGCAGCTGCTCAAGGCGGTGCAGCAGGCGTGGAAGGAAGTCGGGCCGATGCCCGGCAAGAAGTCCAAGGAGCTGTGGGACACCTTCAAGGCCCACTGCGACGCGGCGTTCGCGCGGATCCGCCAGGATCGCGCCGCCGAGGACGAGAAGCTCTCGGGCAACGTGGCGGTGAAGCGCGAGCTGGTCGCGGCGGCGCAGGCGCTGTCGGGCTCGACCGACTTCGACGCCACCGCGGTGGCGATGAAGGAGCTGCAGCGGCGGTGGAAGGAGTCGGGGCCGGTGCCGCGCAAGGTCGGCGACGAGCTGTGGAAGGAGTTCCGCACCGCGTGCGACGCGTTCTTCGAGCGGCGCAAGCCGTCGGTCGAGGCGTCGCTGCGCCAGGAGCAGGACAACCAGGCCGCCAAGGAGCGGCTGATCGCCACCGCCGAGGCGGTGGTGGCCAAGGCCCCCGGCGAGGCCGGGTGGGGCAAGGCGATCGGGCAGATCAAGGACCTGCAGCGCGAGTGGCAGGAGATCGGCCGGGTGCCGCGCGCCGAGGTCGAGGCGCTGTGGCAGCGGTTCCGCGCCGCGTGCGACGGGCTGTTCGCCAAGCGCGACGCGGCCCGCGACGCCGAGGCCGACGCCCAGCGCGCCGAGCTCGAGGCGGTGCGCGCCGACATCGAGGCGGTCACCGCGGGCGGCGACGACATCGCCGCGCGCGCGCTGGCGGTCCGCGCCAAGCTGGCCGAGCTGGCCGAGCGCGATCTCGAGCCGTCGGTCGAGCTGCGCGGCCTGTACGACCGCATGGTCCGCCACGTGATGAGCGAGCACGCCGACGCCCTGCGCGGCAGCGAGCTCGATCCGGTGGCGATGGCCAGCGCCCGCGCCAAGCTGATCGAGCGCGCCGAGAAGCTGTTGCCCAAGACCGCGCCGACGGTCGCGCTCGAGGACGCCTCGCCGGCGGACCTCGCGCAGCGGCTGAAGAGCGCGATGGCCGGCAACGCGCTGTGGAAGGGCGACGGCCGCGATCCGATCGAGGTGATCGACGAGCTGCGCGCTCGCTTCGCCGCGGTCGGCCCGGTGGTCGGCGCGGACGCCGAGGCCGCGCAGGCGCGCTTCGACGAGCTGTGCGCCGCGGTGCGCACGGCCCACGGCGCGAGCCCGGTCGCCGAGCGGCCCGCGCGCGCCGAGCGCCCCGAGCGTCCGGCCCGCGCCGAGCGCAACGATCGCCGCCGCGACCGCCGCGATCGCCGCAAGGACGAGCAGTCCGAGCAGGTCGCCCGCGAGGTGACGTCGGGCGAGCCCGTCGAGGCCGCCGTCGCGGCTCCGGCTCCGGCTCCGGCTCCGGTCGCTGTCGCGGCTCCGGCTCCGGTCGCGGCTCCGGCTCCGGTGGCGGCTCCGGCTCCGGTCGCGGCTCCGGTTCCGGCTCCGGCTCCGGTCGCGGCTCCGGCTCCGGCTCCGGCTCCGGTGGCGGCTCCGGCTCCGGCTCCGGTCGCGGCTCCGGCTCCGGTCGCCGCGCGCGCCCGCACCTCGACGCTCCCGCCCGGCGTCACCGAGGCGCTCGACGACGACTGGGAGGCCCCGGCCGCCGCAGCGGCGCCCGCGGCCCCCGCGGCGCCGGCCGACACCGCGCCTGCCGCGACCGGCGCGCCCGAAGTGGTGGACGAAGGCTGGGACTGATCGCTCGTGACGCCCGCCCGGCGCGACCGGGCGGGGCGTCATCGATTCAGAGCATCGGCTCCGGGGTCGCCAAGGCCTCGACGAGCGCGGCCGGCAGGTCGTCGCCCCAATCGGTCACCAGCCATGCGGTGCCGTCGGCGCCGACCTTGGTCCGCCAATGGTGGGCGAAGTGGCACAGGAAGGCGCAGTCCTCCCATCCGATCGAGTAGGTGACCGCGCGGGCGCCATCGTGGGCGCGGCGTCTGCGAGATGCCCAACGCTGGACGGCAGGCGGCGTCCCGGCGCATCCTGGAAGGGATGACAGCGGCTGAGCTGATGGTCGTCGCGGCGCTGATCCCGGCGATGATCGTGTTCGTCGTCGCCTACCGCCACGCGCTCACCACGTGGCTGGCGCCGGTCCACGCGGACTTGCCGCCGGCCGCGGTCGCGGGCCGGCCGCTGGCGCCGCCGGCGCCGTTCGGGCGCCGCTTCCACGCGGCGGCGATCGCGCTGGCGTTCGTGTCGATGGCGATGATGGCGCTGATGTTCCTGGCGATCCTCGCGGTCGCGCTGCTGCGCTGACCTGCGGGTCGCCTCGCGAGATCCGCTGGCCGCCGCGTCTCGCTGCGCGCGCGAGCGCGACGGGGGGGGCCGGCGGCGCGGTTACCCAGTGGGTAATCGAGGCTGTGTACAGTCGCGGCCTTACGCGGCCACGGTTACCCACTGGGTAACGGCCGCGCGCGCAACCCTTCGATGTCGTTGACCGATGCTTACCCACTGGGTAACGGCGCCGCGTGGGACCCGGGGCCCTTGCGCGGGTGCTCGGCCGATCGCGCCTAGCCGATCGGCAGCCCGCGGGCGCGCAGGGCGGCGGCGTGGCGGCCGTCGACGCGGTGCTCGGCGACCTGGCGCATGCCCTCGCCGGGGAAGTAGCGCAGGTGGACCAGCACGCCGAACCGCGGCGCCACCTCCATCGCGGCGAGCTTGAAGCCGGCCTTGAGCTTGGGCACCAGCACCGCGTTGTTGTCGGCGCCGTGGCGGCTGTAGATCTCGCGGAACCCGGCCTCGGTCGCGGTCGCGATCACCCGGCGGAGCAGGGCGGTGTAGATCCCGCGGCCCTGCCAGGCGCGCGCGACCACGCTGTAGACCATGTAGTAGCGCTGCCAGCTCTCCTGCATGCCCCAGTACGCGCCGATCACCTCGTCGCCGGCGTGCAGCAGCACCCGGTGGCTCAGGGTCGGCGTCAGCGCCGCCTCGAGGTCCATCGCCCGGGCGCGCTCGTCCTCGGTCATCGCCAGCCGCAGGTCGAACGCCGGGCCGCGATCGCCGGCGTCGTCCCACAGCGCCTGGTTGTGCTGCTCCCAGGTGGCGGTGTCGACCAGCTCGAGGCGGACCGCGTCGGTAAGGGCGCCGCTCAGGTGGGTCGTGGTGGCGGTCGCGAAGCGGGCGCGGGCGGCGTCGGCGGAGGGCGTGTGCGACATGCCCGCATCGTAGTACGCTCGCCCAGCTTGTCCGGCCTCACCGACGACGACCTCCACCTGTTCAACGAAGGCACGCACTACCGGCTGTACCAGCGGCTGGGGGCGCACCCCGGCGCCGACGGCACGCGGTTCGCGCTGTGGGCCCCCAACGCCGAGCGCATCGAGGTGCTCGGCGACTGGAACTACTGGCAGGGCGGCGACTGGCTCGCGCCGCGCGGCAGCTCGGGCCTGTGGGAGGGGCGGGCGGCCCACGCCGCGCCCGGCCACCGCTACAAGTTCCGCATCCACGCCCGCGGCGGCGAGGTCCTCGACAAGGCCGACCCGTTCGCCGCCGCCGCCGAGAACCCGCCGGCCACCGCGTCGATCATCTGGACGCCGCAACACGCGTGGCGCGACGCCGCGTGGAT
This sequence comes from Myxococcales bacterium, assembly GCA_016707895.1. Lineage (GTDB taxonomy): Bacteria > Myxococcota_A > Polyangia > Haliangiales > Haliangiaceae > UBA2376. The sequence continues at coordinate 172,786 of JADJGV010000034.1, forward strand.
GGCCGGGCGCGCCGGCGGCGGTCGGCTCGACGCGCCGTGGTCGATCTACGAGGTCCACCTGGGCTCGTGGATGCGCGAGCACGGCGATCACGGCGAGCCGCTGGGCTACCGCGCGCTCGGCGAGCGGCTGGCCGAGCACGTCGGCCGGCTGGGCTTCACCCACGTCGAGCTGATGCCGGTGCTGGCCCACCCGTTCTACGGCTCGTGGGGCTACCAGGTCACCGGCTACTTCGCGCCCACCGGTCGCTACGGCACGCCCGACGATCTGATGGCGATGATCGACACGCTGCACCAGGCCGGCATCGGCGTGATCGTCGACTGGGTGCCGGCGCACTTCCCGACCGACGCCCACGGCCTGGGCCGGTTCGACGGCACCCACCTGTTCGAGCACGCCGATCCGCGCCGCGGCTTCCACCCCGACTGGACCAGCTACATCTTCAACTACGCGCGCCACGAGGTCCGGGCGTTCCTGGTCTCGAGCGCGCTGTGCTGGCTCGACCGCTACCACGTCGACGCGCTGCGGGTCGACGGCGTCGCGTCGATGCTGTACCGCGACTACTCGCGCAAGGACGGCGAGTGGGTGCCCGACGTCGACGGCTCGAACCACGATCGCGACGCGATCGGGTTCCTGCAGCAGATGAACCGCGCGGTCTACGCCGCCCACCCCGACGTCCAGACCATCGCCGAGGAGTCGACCGCGTGGGGCGGGGTGTCGCGGCCGCCCGAGCACGGCGGGCTGGGCTTCGGCATGAAGTGGGACCTGGGCTGGATGCACGACACGCTCGACTACATGCGCCGCGATCCGGTGCACCGCCGCTGGCACCACGAGCAGCTGACGTTCCGCTCGCTGTACGCCGACAACGAGAACTTCGTCCTGCCGCTGTCCCACGACGAGGTCGTGCACGGCAAGGGCTCGCTCTACGGCAAGATGCCGGGCGACGACTGGCAGCGCCACGCCAACCTGCGCCTGCTCTACGGCTATCAGTGGGGCCTGCCCGGCAAGAAGCTCCTGTTCATGGGCGGCGAGCTGGCGGTGCCCGGCGAGTGGAACCACGACGGCGTGCTGGCGTGGGGGCAGGCCGACCTGCCGCGCCCGGCCGGCGTGCTGGCGTGGGTGCGCGACCTCAACGCGATCTACCGCCGCTACGGCGCGCTCTACCGCAAGGACTGCACGCCGGGCGGGCTCGAGTGGCTGCTCGCCGACGACCGCGAGCACTCGACCCTGGCGTGGGCGCGGTGGGGCGGCCCCGACGACCCGCCGGTGGTGATCGCGTGCAACTTCACGCCGGTGCCGCGCCACGGCCTGCGCATCGGCGCGCCGCGGGCCGGCCGCTGGCGCGAGGTGCTGTCGAGCGACGCCGAGCTCTACGGCGGCAGCGGCGTCGGCAACCTGGGCGCGGTCGAGGCCAGCGCCGAGCCGTGGCACGGCCGGCCGGCGTCGATGACGCTGACCGTGCCGCCGCTGGGCTGCGTGTACCTGGTGCACGAGCCGGCCGAGGGCGCCGCGCCGTGACCCGGCGCTGGGTCTGCGTCCACGGCCACTTCTACCAGCCGCCGCGCGAGAACCCGTGGCTCGACGAGATCGAGCCGCAGCCGAGCGCCGCGCCGTTCCCCGACTGGAACGCGCGCATCACCGCCGAGTGCTACCGGCCCAACACCGCGGCGCGGATCGTCGACGGCCAGGGCGACATCATCGCGATCGTCGACAACTACGCCCGGATGAGCTGGAACGTCGGGCCGACGCTGTTCACCTGGATGGCGCGCCACGCGCCCGACGTCCACGCCGCGCTGATCGCCGCCGATCGCGCCAGCGTCGCCGCGCTCGGCCACGGCGCCGCGCTGGCCCAGGCCCACGGCCACCTGATCATGCCGCTGTGCACGCCGCGCGATCGCCAGACCCAGGTGCGCTGGGGCCTGGCCGACTTCCGCCACCGCTTCGGCCGCGACGCCGAGGGCATGTGGCTGCCCGAGTGCGCGGTCGACACCGCGACCCTCGAGGCGCTGGCCGCCGAGGGCGTGGCGTTCACGATCCTGGCGCCGCACCAGGCGGCGCGGGTGCGGCCGCCGGGCGGCGCCTGGCGCGACGTCGACGGCGCCGAGCCGGGGCGGATCTACCGCTGCCCGCTGCCGTCGGGGCGCACCATCGATCTGTGCTTCTACGACGGCCCGCTGGCGCGCGCGGTGGCGTTCGAGAAGCTGCTCGCCGACGGCGGCGGCTTCGCGCGGCGGCTGGTCGCCAGCGGCAGCGACGCCGCGCCGCTGTGCCACATCGCCACCGACGGCGAGACCTACGGCCACCACCACCGCTACGGCGACATGGCGCTGGCGTGGGCGCTGGCGTCGATCGCCAAGGGCGACCACCCCGGCGCGGCGCTGACCAACTACGGCGCGTACCGCGCGGCCCACCCCGCGACCTGGGAGGTGGCGATCCGCGAGGACACCGCGTGGAGCTGCGCCCACGGCATCGAGCGCTGGCGCAGCGACTGCGGCTGCAACTCCGGCGGCCGGCCCGGCTGGAACCAGGCGTGGCGCCAGCCGCTGCGCGACGCGCTCGACTGGCTGCGCGATCGCAGCGACGACCTGCTCGACACCGTCGGCGCGACGCTGTGCCACGCGCCGTGGGAGGCCCGCGACGCCTACGTCGACGTGCTGCTCACCGGCGATCGCGCGGGCTTCCTGGCCCGCCACGCGCGGCCCGGCGCCGATCCGGTGCGGGTGCTGTCGCTCATGGAGATGAGCCGGCACGCGATGGCGATGTACACCAGCTGCGGCTGGTTCTTCGACGACCTCGGCGGCATCGAGACCGTGCAGGTGCTGCGCTACGCGGCGCGGGTCGCCGAGCTGGGCGAGGCGCTGGGCGGCCACCCGCTGACCGCGGGGCTGGTCGATCGGCTGGCGGCGGCGCGCTCCAACGAGCGGCAGGTCGGCGACGGCCGCAGCGTCTGGCAGCGGATGGTCGAGCCGGCGCGGGTCGACCTGGCCAAGGTGGTGGCCAACCACGCGGTGGTGCTCGCGGTGACCGGCCACGAGCCGGTCGACGACGCCGGCGCCTACGCGGTCACCGTCGGCGAGATGGTGCGGCGGCGGGTCGGGCGCGCCGCGCTGGCCGCCGGCGTGGCGCAGTCGCGCGAGCTGGCGACCGGCGCCACCCGCGAGCTGGCGGTGGCGGTGCTCCACGTCGGCGATCACCAGGTGCTCGGCGGCGTGATCCCGTTCCCCGGCGCCGCGGCGTGGGACGCCCAGGTCGACGAGCTGACCGACGCGTTCGCCGCCGCCGACCTGATCGCGGTGCAGCGCGCGATCGATCGCGGCTTCGCCGGCGCGACGTTCTCGCTGGCGACGCTCTTGCCCCACGATCGCGAGCTGGTGCTGGCCGCGGTGCTGGCGGCGCCGCTGGCCGAGGTCGAGCGCGCGCACCAGGCGATCTACGACGATCACGCGCCGGTGATCCGCTTCCTGGTCGCGAGCCGCCTGCCGGTGCCGCCGGTGTTCGCGCGCGCGGCCACCCACGTGCTCGAGGCCCGGCTGACCGGGGAGCTGGGCGCGCCGCGGCCGCGGATCGACGTCGTGCGCGCGACCCTGGTCGAGGCCGGGCAGCTGGCGGTCGATCTCGACACGCCGGCGGTGGCGTACCTGGCCGGCGCCGCGCTGCACCGGGCGATCGCGCAGCTCGACCACGGCGAGGATCCGGTGCCGCTCGAGCGCCTGGCCAAGCTGGCCGAGATCGCGGCGCGGATGAAGTCGCCGGTCGATCTGTGGGACGCGCAGAACGCGGCCTGGCAGCTGCGGTCGTACCTGCCGCGCTGGCAGGCGGCGGCGGCGGCCGGGGACGATCGGGCGGCGCGGTCGCACGCGGCGTTCGTGCGCCTGGCCCACGCGATCCGGGTCAAGGTCGGTTGAGCCGCGCCGCCGACCGCGGCAAGGTCCGGAGATGACCGACGAGTTCAAGGACGATCCGACCCACGGCGACGCCACCAACCCGGGCCTGGCCCGCGGCCGGCTGGTGCTGGTGGCGGTCGACTTCTCGGCGACCGCGCGCCACGCGCTGGCGTGGGCGTTCGACTACGCGCTGCACACCGACGCGACGATCCACACGCTGCACGTCGTCGATCGCCGCTGGTCGCCGGCCGACCTGTCGGCCGACCCGGCGTCGGTGCAGCGCGACGTCGCCGCCAGCGAGGCCGCCGCCGCCGCCGAGCTGCGGGCGCTGACCGACGAGGCGCGCGGCCGGCTCGGCGCGCTGCACGAGCACGTCGTCGTCGGCAAGCCGGCCGACGAGATCCTGCGGCTGGCCCGGGAGCTCGCGGTCGACCTGATCGTCGTCGGCAGCCACGGCGTCGACCCGGTGGCCCACCTGTTCGTCGGCTCGGTCGCCGAGCGCGTCGTGCGCGGCGCGACCTGCCCGGTCACGGTCGTGCGCCTGCCGCGGGCGTGAGCGGCGCGTTCAGGCCAGCGCGATCAGCGCCGTGCCGGCCACCGCGATCAGCGCGCCGACCACGCCGCGCGCGCCGACCCGCTCGCCGCGGGCGATGACCAGCGGCAGCACCAGCACCGGCGGCAGCGCCATCAGCGACGCCGCGACGCCGGTGTGGGCGTGGGTCACCGCGTACAAGGACAGCGTCACGCCGACGCCGGGCCCGAACAGCGCGCCGAGCGCGGTCCAGCCCATCGCCGGGCGATCGGCCACCGCGGCGCGCAGCCGCGGCCACCAGCCCGCCACCGTCAGCACCAGCGCGAACCCGACGACGCCGGTCGCGACCCGGATCTGGGTGCCGGCGATCGCCGAGTAGCCGTCCAGGCCGCGCTTGGACAGGAGCAGCCCGCCGGCCTGGCCCAGCGAGCCGCCCAGCGCCAGCAGCGCGCCGCGCAGCAGCCGGGCGTCGCCGTCGGCGCTGGCGCCGCGCTCGCTCACCGCTAGCATGATCCCGCCGACGATCACCGCCATCGCCAGCGCCTCGCGGCCGGTGACGGCCTCGTCGAGGAACACCCACGCCAGCGCCGCGGTCAGGATCGGCGTCACCGTCGACACCACCATCGTGCGCCGGGCGCCGAACTCGACGTACGCGCGGAACGTGCACAGGTCGCCGAGCACCATGCCGACCAGCCCCGAGGTCGCCAGGTAGCCCCACTGCGCGTCGGTGGCGTCGGTGGGCAACGCCTGGCCGCGGAGCAACCAGGCGGCCAAGGTCAGCCACCCCAGCGCCATCGTCACCCGCAGGAAGTTGAGCGACAGCGAGCCGATGCGGCGCGCCGCGGCCTCGAAGGCCAGCGACGAGCCGGTCCAGGCGGCGGCGGTGCCGAGGGCGGCGAGCTCGCCGGCGCGCATGGCGCGGTCAGTAGCACGGGCGCGGCGGGCGCGTCGATCGCTTGACCGCCCGCGCGCGGCCCTCGATGCTGGCGGGCGATGGCCGCCGATCTCCGCGCCGACACGCAGGCGACCGTCGCCGGCGATCGCTACCACCTCGAGCTCGGGCGCGCCTGGGACTTCCTGCTGCCGTCGGGCGGCGTGGTCATGACCGCGGCGCTGCGGGCGGCGGCGGCGGCGGTCGGCGATCCCGCGTTCAAGCTCCTGTCGGCGACCGCCACCTTCTGCGAGCCGATCGCGCCGGGCCCGCTGGTGATCGAGCCGCGGGTGCTGCGCCGCGGCGGCAGCGCGGTGCAGGTGCGGACCGCGCTGCACGCGCCGGGCTCGCTCGGCTGCGAGGTCGCGGCCACGTTCGCGCGCGATCGCGCCGGCCCCGACGTGATCGCGCTGCCGCCGCCAGCGGTGCCGGCGCCCGCCGACGCGCTCGACCTGGCCGGCCCCGGCGCGTCGCTGACCCGGCTGCCGTTCTTCGCCAACCTCGACGTGCGGCTGGCCGAGGGCACGCCGCTGTGGGCGCCGGGGTTCGCCGCGGGCCCGGCCCGCCACCTGCGCTGGTTTCGCTACAAGGTGCCACAGCGCGACGGCGCCACGCTCGACCGCCTGGCCCTGCCGCCGATCGTCGACACCATGCCAGCCGCGCTCAGCCAGGCGCTGGGCCCTGGCGAATACCGCTTCTACGCGCCGTCGGTCGATCTCACGCTCCACGTCGTCGACGACACCGAGCGCGAGTGGCTGCTGGCCGCGGCCACCATCGGCCGGGCCCGCGCTGGTTGGGCCACTGCGCGGATCGACGTCTGGGACGACGCCGGCCGCTACCTGGCCTTCGGCTGTCAGACGATGTACCTGCGGACCCTCGCGGGCACGCCACCGACCGTCGACGCCAGCGGCCGCTGACGCGCGGCGTCACCGCTCCGCGGTGACCCGATCGGCCTTGACGTTTCCAGCGACGACCCGGATCCTGTTTTCACAGTGGATCGCGCAGGCCAGCGCAACGCCGGTGCCGCGTCCAACCAGTACCAGATCCTCGGACATCTGGCGACGGGCGGGATGGCGGAGCTGTACCTGGCGCGCGCCGTCGGCATCGCCGGGTTCGAGCGCTACGTCGTGCTCAAGCGGATCATGGCCGAGCACGCGCGCAACCATCGTTTCGTGACGATGTTCCTCGACGAGGCGCGGCTCGCGGCCCAGCTCCACCACCCCAACATCGCGCAGGTCTACGACATCGGGCGGGTCAGCGACTCCTACTTCTTCACGATGGAGTACGTCCACGGCGAGAACGTGCGCGACGTGCTGCAGCGGGTGGCGGCGCTCAAGCGCCAGATCCCGATCGAGGTCACGCTGACGGTGATCGCCGGCGCCGCCGCCGGGCTGCACTACGCCCACGACAAGCGCGGCATCAACCGCCAGCCGCTCGGCATCGTCCACCGCGACGTGTCGCCGTCGAACCTGATGGTGGCCTACGAGGGCGCGGTCAAGCTGGTCGACTTCGGCATCGCCAAGGCCTCGCACCGCATGACCGAGACCCGCTCGGGCGCGGTCAAGGGCAAGGTCGCGTACATGTCGCCCGAGCAGTGCACCGGGCACCCGCTCGACCGACGCAGCGACGTGTTCTCGCTCGGCATCGTGCTGTTCGAGATGGCGACGATGACCCGGCTGTTCAAGCACCTGACCGACTTCGAGACGATGTCGCACATCGTCAACCACCCGGTGCCGTCGCCGTCGGCGCGCCGCGCCGACCTGCCGCGCGAGCTGGAGCAGATCATCCTCAAGGCGCTGGCCAAGAAGCCCGACGATCGCTACCAGACCGCGGGCGAGCTGCTCGAGGCCATCGAGCAGTTCGCGTCGCGCGAGCGGCTGGCGCTGTCGAACATGGGCCTGTCGCGCTACGTCCGCGACCTGTTCGGCGAGCGGCCCGAGCCCTGGTACGAGCTCGAGGCCGCGGGCGAGGAGACCGGCCTGGTGACGATCGAGACCGCGGCGCTGGCGCCGGTGGTCGAGCCCGATCCGTTCGCGCCCAACTCGACGCAGCGGTCGTTGGGCGGCGGGGTCAAGCCCGCGCCGCGCGAGTGGGGGGCGACCGGCCCGGTGGCGGCGGTGACGCCGACGGCGTTCGCCGAGAACGCCGCGCCGACCGCGCCCTATCGGCCCGATCCGCTGCGACGGGCGAGCGCGAACCTCGACGCGGCCGCGGCGCCGACGCTGCTCACCCCAGCCGAGCCGATGGCCGACCCGCCGCGCAAGCCGTCGACCAACCCCGCGGTCGCGCCGCCGCCGCCGGCGCGGATCACCGGGCCCCAGGCGCGCACCACCGGGCCGCAGGTGCAGGTCGCGCCGCGGGCGACGATCTCGGGGCACGCGCCGCCGCCGAGCGGCACCGGCATGGCGCCGCGGCTGGTGACCGCGCCGACGCCGGTCGTGGCGCCGCCGCCCGAGGAGGCGGTGACCGAGCCTGGGACGGTGGTCGGCGCGCACAGCGCGGCGCAGCTGGTCGTCCAGGAGCCCGAGGTCGTGCGCGACACGCCCGATCGCGAGCCGTCGTGGGGCGGCGAGCGCGATCCGTCGTGGCGGGGGCGCGAGAGCCAGCCCGACGTGCGCGCGGCCCCGCGGTCGCGGCGCTGGATGGTGTGGGCCGGGCTGTCATCGGTGCTGGTGCTGGGCGGCGTGCTGGTGCTGATCGCCGGTGACGACGGCCGCCAGGCCGCGTCGCGCGTCGACGCGTCCGCGCCGCGTCCGGTGGCCGCGCCGCCGCCGAGCGCGCCCGCGCCGGTCGCGCCGCCGGAGGTCGCGCCGCCGACGCCGGAGGTCGCGCCGCCGACTGATCCCCTGGCGGCGGAGCTGCCGATCGTCGATCCACCCGTCGCCGATCGGCCCGCCGATCCGCCCGCGGGTGCGCGCGCGGCCGCCGGCGCGGTCGAGCCCCCGCCCGGACGCACCGGGCCGTCGACCCGCCCCGGGGGCGGCAAGCGGGGCACGTCCCGGGGCGGCAAGCACGCCGCGGGCAAGGGCGCCGACGGCGCGACCCGCCCGCCGCCGCCGCCGCCGCGGAAGTGCGGCGATCCGCTTGGCCTGTACCCGCCGTGCGAGTGATGATCGCGGGGATGCGGGCCATCCTCGCGACCGCCGCGTGCCTGGCGACGTCGATCGCCGCGGCCCAGCCCGCCGACGATCACGCCGGCCGCGGCTACCAGCTGGCAGCCGACGGTCAGCTCGAGGCGGCGCTGGTCGAGTTCCAGGCCGCGTACCAGGCGACGCGCGAGCCGCAGCTGTTGTTCGCGATGGGGCGGATCCACGCGCTGCGCGGCGACTGCGTGCGCGCCAACGATCACTTCCAGCGGTTCCTGGCGACCCAGCCGGGCCCCAAGGCGGTCGAGGCCGCCACCGCCGAGATCGAGAAGTGCAAGCCGGCGCCGATCGCGATCGCGCCCGATCCGGACCCCGACGCGGTGCCCGACGCAGTGCCCGACGCGCCGCCGCCGGCCCGCGCGCGGCCCGCGCGGCGATCGTTCGCCGGCGCGCTGGCCCACGATCGGTTCGCGCAGCTGGGCGCGGCGACGGCGCTGGCCACGGGTGGCCTGGTGGTCTACGGCCTGTACCTGTCGTGCTGGGACGGCGTGTGCACCGGCAGCTACGGCGACTTCGCCGATCGCCGCGATCGCGCGCCCACGATCGCGATCGCGACCGGCGTGGTCGGCGCCGCGGCCGGCGCGCTGCTGGTCACCGGCATCGTCCGGGTCGCGCTGCGGCCCGACGACGAGGCCGGCTTCGACGTCTCGGTCGCGCCGACCCCCGGCGGGGCCGCCGTCGGCGTCGCCGGCACGTTCTGACGAATGGGCGCGGCGGCCGGGGCGTTCACAGCCAGCGCATCCGTCGGAGCAGCCACAGTTGTCCCACCGCCATCACCGTCAGCAGGGCGCACAGCCCCCAGAACGCCCACGAGATGCTCGTGGCCGGGACGCCGCCGACGTTCACGCCGAGCAGGCCGGTGAGGAACGACAGCGGCATGAAGATCGTCGTGACCAGCGACAGCACGTACAGCCGGCGGTTGGCCAGCTCGTCGGTGCGGGCCGCCAGCTCCTCGTGGGTGACCGCGGCGCGATCGCGCGCGGCGTCGAGCTCGTCGACGGTCCGGGCCTGGCGGTCGGCGGCGTCGCGCAGGCGCGAGCGGATCGACTCGGGCAGCCACGCGACGTTGAGCTGGGCCAGGCGGGCCAGCGCCTCGCGCTGCGGGCCGATGAACCGGCGCAGCGCGATCGCGCGGCGGCGCAGGTCGGCGATCTTGCCGCGCGGCGTGGCGACGTCGCGGCCGAGCGCCGCGTCCTCGAGCGCGGCCACCTGATCGTCGATCTCGTCGACCAGCGTGCTGACCGGGCCGAGGATCTGATCGACCAGCGTGGCCAGGAAGCCCGCGGCGTCGGTGGGGCCGCGGCCGGCGCTCAGGCTCTCGCCGACGATGCGCAGGGCGCGCACGTCGCGGTGGCGGAGCGTGATCACGCGGTGGGCCTCGATCCACACCCGCAGCGACACCATGTCCTCGGGCTCGGCGCCCTCGGCGAGGTTCACGCCGCGGGCGATCAGCAGGATGCCGTCGTCGCGCACCTCGGCGCGCGGTCGGGGATCGCCGGCCACCAGCGCCTCGCGGGTGTGGGGCGCCAGCTTGGCCTCGAAGCCCAGCCAGCGCTCGGCGTCGGGCGCGGCGTAGTCGAGGTCGACCCAGGCCACGCCGTCCTCGGCGCGCCACGACGCGACGCCGTTCCAGTCGAGCTGCTCGCCGCCGCCGTGGCCGTCGAGGCGGACGCCGTGGACCAGTCCCGAGGTCGAGCGCAGCGCGGCCATCGCGGGGCGATCATCGCACGAACCGCGTGGGCGGTCGTCGCCGTGGCCGGCTGTCGTGGCGCGCCGACCGCGGCCCCGGCCGACACCGCGGCGCTGGCGGCGGGCGCGCCGGGCGACGCCGCGGCGGCTGGGGCCACGGCGCGCGACGCCGGAGGAGGGGCGCCGGTCGCGGCGCTCACGATCGACGCCGCGCCGATCGACGCCGCGCCGATCGACGCGGGGGCGCCCGCGCCGCCGCCGGGCTGGGTCGACATCGCGGCGCTGGTGCCCGACGCGGTGCTCGACCTGCGCTACGCCACCGCCGACAACATCGCCGGCGTCGCGCTGTACCCGGTGGCGCGGTGCTGGATGCGCGCCGCCGGCGCCGAACGGCTGGCGCGCGCCGCCGCGACGCTGCGCGCGCAGGGCTTCCGGTTGCTGCTGTGGGACTGCTATCGGCCGGCGTCGGTGCAGCAGGCGCTGTGGGATCGTGTCCACGATCCATCGTTCGTCGCGCGGCCGGTGTTCGACGACCAGGGGCGGCCGGTCCGCGGCTCGGCGCACAGCCGCGGCCTGGCGGTCGACCTCGGCCTCGCCGACGCCCAGGGCGCGGTGGTCCCGCTGCCCACCGACCACGACGACTTCACCCGGGCGGCGCGCGGCGATCGCGCGCGCGGCGAGGCCGGGGACAACTTCCGGGCGCTGCGCGCGGCGATGGTCGCGGCGGGGTTCACGCCGCTGGCGAGCGAGTGGTGGCACTACGAGGCCCGCGGCGCGGGCGCGGCGCCGCTGTCCGACGAGCCGCTGCGGTGACGCGGGCGGCGTGACGGCCTGGCGCGGCGCGATCGCCGCCGCGACGAGGCAGGTTCGGCGAAAACGCAACTGGAAATCGTGCGTCGCGGCGCGCGTCAGCGGCTGGTCGCGCCGACCGGAATTGCCTACACTGGTTCGGTGGCCGTGAGTTCGGCGCTGCGCCTGGTGACTCCGTGCACGAACCTGGCCGAGTTCGTGCTGACCTACCGTGCGAGCGCCGACGCCGACACGCTGACGGTCGAGGTCGCGGCGCCGCCGCCGCTCGACGGGCCGTGCCGCGTCGTGGTCGCGCTGGCCAACCGCGCCACCGTGCTCGACGGCGACGCCACGTTCGAGCGCGCCAGCGGCGGGGCGACGGTGTTGCGCTTCACCCGGCTCGACGTGCGCAGCCGCGGCCTGCTCCAGCACCTCGTCGAAGCCCGCGGCGCCGCGGCGCTCGGGGCGATCCCGCGCCACCTCGTGCCGCTCGGCGCGCCGGTCGGCGATCCCGCCAGCGCCCGGCCGATCCCCGCGCCGGCGTCCTGCACGCTCGAGCCGCTCGGGCCGCGGCCGGCGGACGCGCCGCGCAAGGCGATGCCGGCGCTGCCGACGCTGCGCGGGCGCCCGAGCACCGCGCCGCCGCCGACCGGTGCGCCGCCGCCGACCGGCGCGCCGAGCGCCGCGCCGCCGAGCGCACCGGCCGCGCCCGTCGTCGACGTCCCGTCGGCGCCCGCCGCCAAGCCGCGCCGCCGGCGCGAGTCGCAGCCGACGCTGCTCGGCGTGTCGGCGCCGCGCACCGTCGAGCCCGACACCGATCCGCGGCGCCCCCTGCCGGCCGCGGCGACGCGCCCCGCGCCCGACTTCGAGTCGACGCTGCACGGCCCGGCGCCGGTGCGCGCGCCCGGCGACTTCACCACGCCGGACCTGGTGGCCCGGCCCGTCGACGCGCCCGCGGCGCCGACGACGCGGCGCGGCCCGGCGGTCGCGCTCGACCACGACACCGGCGAGTCCGACGCCGCCCCGAGCGTCGGCGACGATCTCGTCACCGACGTCGCGCTGGCGCTGCCCGACGACATCGGCGACGACGTCGATCCGCTCGCCGAGCCGCCGGCGCCGCTGGCGCCGCCGCCGCACGGCGTCGCGATGGCGGTGAGCCGGGCCTCGGCGATGCCGCGGCCGGTCGCGCACGGCCACGCCGGGCCGCTGGGCGTCGCCGACGTCGCGGTGACCGCGCCGATGGCGGTGCCGTCGGCGGCGATGCTCGAGGCGCACCCGAGCGCCGCGGTGGAGATGGCGGCGTCGGCGGTGTCGACCGCGCCGATGACCGCGCCGATCGGCAAGCCGCCGGCGATCGCGCCGACCTCGCGGCGGACCCCGTCCCACGGCTCGCCGCCGATCCCGACCGCGATCCCGACCCCGATCGCCGCGCCGCCACCGCCCACGCCCGGCGCGGTGCCGATCGTCAGCCGGCCGACGCCGGCGCCGGGCTCGCTGCCCGCGGTGACGCGGCCGACGCCGGCGCCGGGCTCGCTGCCCGCGGTGACGCGGCCGACGCCGGCGCCGGGCTCGCTGCCCGCGCCAGGGGCGGTGCCCATCGTCGCTCCGGCGGCCTCGCCGCCGGCGGTCGCGCCCCCGCTGGTCGTCGTGTCCCCGCAGCTCGCGTCGGCGCCGCCGGTGATGGCCCACGGCACCGGCGCGGCCGCGGTGCCACACCCCGGCGCGTGGCCGACGCCCGGCTGGTCGCCGCCGGCGCCGCCCGCGGTCGCGCCGGCCTACCCGCCGCCCGCGTACCCGGCGGCGGCGCCGCCGCCGAGCTACCCGACCGCCCAGGTGCGCGCGCTCGACGCGCCGAGCGCCGCGTCGTCGTCGTGGCACCGCCACCGCGAGGCGATCCGCGAGGACGGCGGCGACATGACCGAGATCATCGCGGTGCCGCGCGTGCGACGGCGGCGCTGGCCGGTCATCGCGATCACCTCCGCGGTGGTCGTGGTGATCGCGATCGTGATCATCGCGCTCACCTCGGGCGGCTCGGCCTCCGCGCCGCCGCCTGAGCCCGCGCGCCCGCCGCCTGCGCCCGCGCCCGCGCCGGCCGCGCGGCCGCCCACCACGCAACCGCCCACCGCGCAACCGCCCGCCGCGCAACCGCCCGCCGCGCCCGCGCCCGCGCCGACCGCGGCCGAGGCCGCCGCGGCGCCCCCCGCGTCCGGCGCCTGCCAGGTCGCCTTCTCGTCATCGCCCGACGGCGCCGAGGTCGCCGTCGACGGCCGGCCGCTCGGCGTCACGCCGCTCACGGTCGAGGTGCCGTGCGCCGCCGCGCGCGTCGCGTTCCACCGCGATCGCTACCAGGACCACGCGCAGGCGCTGGCGCTGCGGCCCGGCGCGCAGGCGATCGACGTGCGCCTCGAGCGGCCCACCTTCGCGGTGGTCGTGACCTCGCGGCCTGCCGGCGCCGCGGTGACGATGGGCGGCCGGGTCGTCGGCAAGACCCCCGTGCAGCTCACCGTCCCGGGCTTCGAGGGCACGCCGGTGGATCTGGCGCTCGCGGGGTTCCGCCCGCACCGCGAGCGCGTCTACGCGACCAAGCGCGGCCAGCGCTTCGAGGTCCGCCTGAAGCGGCGGTGACCGGGTTGACTTACCGGCGCCGGCGACCTAACCAAGCGCCGCGATGATCCACGTGCTCCTGGCCTCGACGTTGCCGCTGGCGGTGTTCTTCGCCGCGTGGTGGCGCCGCGGCCGCCGCACGTCGGTGCGCGCGCTGATCGCGCTGCCGCTGGCGTGCCTGGTGTCGGGCGCGTGGGCGGTCACGCCGGATCTGCCCCGGCTGTGGGGCGATCTCGAGTGGTACGTCGACCTGCACCACCGCTCGTACTGCAACGTCTGGTGGGGCCACTGCGCGATCGACGCCCGCGACGACATCGACAGCTCGATGGCGTTCCCGGTGCTGTTCGTGCTGGTCACGATCGCGGTGTTCGCGGTCGGCTGGCGCGAGCTGGCGCGGAGGGAGTGATGGCCCACGCCAACCTCCACCTCGCGGTCGGGTTGGGCGTCGGCGCCGCGGCGCTGGCGCTGCCGGTGGCGCGGGCGCTGCTCGCCCGCCGCCCGGTGGCGCGGGCGCTGGGGCGGATGTGGCTGGCGGCGCTGGCGGTGGGCGCGTGGGCGCTGGTGCCCAACCTGGTGTCGGCGGCGGGGCTCACGTCGGGGCTGCACCACGCGTGGTGGGGCGACGTCTTCGTCTTCCACCGCGCGATCGACCGGCGCGTCGAGGGCGGCCTGCTGATCGGCGAGCTCTTGCTGGTGGCCCAGCTGGTCGCGCACTACCTGATCCTGATCGTCGCCCTGGCCCGCGGCTCCAACCCGCGACCGGGGTAGCGTAGGATCGCCGCCGGTGTTCGCGATCTTCGGCATCTGCGGGCTGCTGTTCTTCATCCTCGCCCGGCCCCAGGAGTACTTCCTGGTGCTGCAGAAGCTGCCGTTGCTCTACGTCTTCGTGGCCGCCGCCGCCGGCGGGTTCATGCTCGACGTGCGCCTGCGCCTGCTCGAGCTGCGCGGCACGCCGATCCTCAAGCTGGTGCTGCTGTTCATGGGGTGGACGACGGTGTGCAACGTCATGATGGCGGGGCCGCACCTGGTCAAGAGCTCGATCGAGCTGGCGATCTTGTTCGTGCTGTTCGCGACGATCGCCCACGGGGTCCAGCGCCTGCGCACGCTGCGCATCGTCGCCGGCACGCTCTTGCTCACCTGCCTGGGCCTGGCCGCGCTCGGCGTCCACCAGGGGCTGCAGGAGCGCACCTGCATCGTGCTCGACGAGGAGCACGGCGGCGAGGGCGTCCCCGACGGCCGGCCGTGCGAGATGGCCGAGGACTGCTTCGGCGACGACGCCGAGCCGGGCAGCGAGTACCGCTGCGAGAAGGGCGGCCTGCTCGACACCTTCTCGATCGAGGATCGCGTGCGCTACCGCGGCGAGCTCCAGGATCCCAACGAGCTGGGCCTGACGATCTGCATCGGCGGCTTCTCGATGCTGATCGCCTTCGCCAACCAGCGGCGGCGGCGGGGCACGATGCTGGTGGCGGCGCTGGGCAGCGGGCTGGTGTTCTGGTGCGTGCTGGCCACCCAGTCGCGCGGCGGCATCGTCGTGTTCGCGCTGATCGGCGCGGTGTACTTCGCGCGGCGGTTCGGCGTCGCCGGGCTGATCGCCGGCGCGGCGATGGCGGCGCCGGTGCTGGCGGTGGCGGGGCGCTCGGGCGACAAGGCCGATCAATCGACGCAGCTGCGCTACGAGGCGTGGGCGTCGGGGCTGCAGATGTGGAAGCAGAGCCCGGTGTTCGGCGTCGGGCAGCGGCAGTTCATCGAGCACCACTACATGACCGCGCACAACTCGTACGTGCTGTCGCTCGCCGAGCTGGGGCTGATCGGCATGGTGCTGTTCATCAGCATGCTGGTGCTGACGGTGAAGACGCTGGTCATCGGCGTGCGCGAGCTCGATCGCGTGCCCGGGGCCAAGCCGGCCCAGGCCTGGGCGCTGGGGCTGCTGGCGTCGTTCGTCGGGATGATGTTCTCGATCAACACGCTGTCGTTCTGCTGGCACTCGGTGCTGTGGATCTTCCTCGGGCTGGGCGGCGCCTGGGTGTCGGTGGTGCGCACCCACAAGCCCGACTTCGAGGTGAAGCTGACCGTGCGCGACGTCGCGTTCATCGCGTTGGGCTGCGCGGCGTACGCGCTCGTGGTGCTGCCCCTCTACCTCCGCTCCAAGGGCGAGTGACGCGCGTGCCGAGCGGTGGCCAAGCGGGTGACGGCGCGGACGCCGGCGTGCGCGCGGCCGCGCTCGAGGCCGCGCTGGCCGAGGCGGCGCCGCGGCTGGATCACGTCGCGCTGGCGATCGCGACGCTCGACGACGAGCCCGCGGCCGGCGACCCGCTGGCCACGCTCGACGAGTGGGGCGCCGAGGTCGCGCGCCGGGGCGGCGGCTCGGCCTACGCCGGCATGGACGCGCTCGAGGGGCTGCTGGCGCGCCAGCTGGGCTTCGCCGGCGATCGCGACGACTACGACCACCCGCACAACAGCTTCCTGCCGCGGGTGGTGGCGCGTCGCCGCGGGCTGCCGATCGTGCTGGCGGTGGTGTACCTCGAGGTCGCGCGGCGGGCGGCGCTGCCGCTGTTCGGCCTGGCGCTGCCCGGGCACTTCGTCGTCGGCTATCGGCTGCCGCCGGGCGGGCTGGTGGTGATCGATCCGTTCGAGCACGCGCGCGTCCTGACCGCCGGCGACCTCGACGCGATCGCCAGCCGCGCGGGCGCCACGCTGACCCCGGCGATGCTGGCCCCGGCCACGCCGGCGGTGATCGCGGCGCGGATGCTGCGCAACCTGGCCAGCAGCTACCGCCGCCGGGGGCGGGCCGACAAGCTGGCCGAGGTGGTCGCGCTGGCGGCGGCGGTCGAGCGCGCCGGCCGCGCGGCGACGCTGAATTGACGCGCCGCAACCGCGGACGATCGGTGGTGTCTCGATCCCATCGGTTTGCGCTATCCTGGTCTCATGGCGCCGTTTCGCAGCACCGTCAACGGTGAGCTGGTGACGTCCCCGACGTCGCGCGGCGTGCTGTCGCTCGAGGTCGCGCCCCGCCACGTCGCGCTGCGCCTGGCCGATCTGCAGCTGGCGATCGCCGACGGCACGCTGATCCTGTCGCGGGCGGTGCGCCGCGGCGTGCGCCGGGTGGTGTCGCCGATCCGCGGCCGGGTGGTGGTGGCCCGCGGCCTGCCGCGCGAGGCGGTCGGGCTGTGGCACGAGGCGGCGCCGGGGCAGGTCGAGCGGGTGTTCGGCGTCGAGCCCCGCGACCTGATCACCGCCGACGGCCTGGCCGCGCTGCGGCAGCTCGACCGGCTGGCCCGGCGCCTGGGGCAGGCGGTGGCCGACCTCGGCCGCGGCGCGCGGTCGGCGCTGGAGATCGGCCCGCCGGGCGCCCACGGCCTCGACAAGGTGCTGGTGATCGACGACGGGCACCGGCTCACCGTCTACCGACGGTCGCTGTTCCGCCACCGCGCCGAGCGCGTGCTCGAGGCCAGCGCCGACGGCGAGGTGGTGATCGCCGGCAAGAAGGGCGACCTGACGATCACCTGCCGGTCGCGGTTCTGCGTGTCGGTGCTGGGCGACTATCTGCGGTTCTCGACCGCCGCCGGCGACGATCGGGCCCGGGTCGCGCTGCCGTGGATCGCGCGCGAGGATCGCGACGAGCTGGCGCGGCGGATCGGCGAGGTGGTCGAGCGCGAGGCCGAGGCCGCCGCGGCGCCCTGAGCGCGCGGCCGGTCAGCGCCGCTCAGCGGCTGATCGTCGCGCTCAGCTCGCGGGCCAGCAGCGCGCCGTCGACGTCGAGCGCGACGCCGTCGGCCATGACCGACCCGGCGGTGATCGCCGCGCGGCTGGCGTTCCACTGCACGGTGATCGCGCTGCCGTCGTCCCACACGTCGTGGCTGCGGCTGATCGGTCCGGCGCCCAGCCAGGTCAGGTCGATCGCGAAGGTGACGTCGGCGCCGCCCGAGTACGACGGCGCGGCCACGGTCGCGTGGACCCGGCCGAACAGCAGCCCGACGCCGGTGAAGCCGCCCGGGCTGTAGCCGGCGAAGCCGTTGCCGGTGCCGGCGCAGACGTCCTCCTGCGAGCCGGTGACGTAGACGCCGCTGGCGACCTCGCCGCCCGCGCCCTGGACCGCGGCGATCTCGGCGACCGTGTGGACGCAGCCGTCGGCCGAGGTGTGCGACAGGCTGGCGATCGCGCCGCTGCCGCGGACGAGCGTGACGCCGGCCGCGGCGGGGCG
The DNA here is from genome assembly GCA_016707895.1 of Myxococcales bacterium. Taxonomy (GTDB): domain Bacteria; phylum Myxococcota_A; class Polyangia; order Haliangiales; family Haliangiaceae; genus UBA2376. The sequence goes on from JADJGV010000034.1 coordinate 190,557, forward strand.
GGCGGCCAGGGGGATCGCGGCGAGCGCGACGACGACGACGACGGCGGGGGTGCGCATGCCGTCACTACGCCATCGCCCCGGTGGCGGTGTCAACGACGACGCGCGCTCAGGGCGGGGGCGCCGCCTCGAGCTCGGCCGCCAGCGCGTCGAACAGCCGCTGCAGCGCCGCGGCGCGGCGGCGGGCCGCGCGGCGATACAGCGCGCGGGTCACGCCGTAGACCCCACCCAGCCACCCGAGCAGGAACACCGGCGCGAGCACCGGCACCGCCACCGCCGCGGCGATCGGCCCGGCCAGCGCGCCACCGCCGACGCCGCCGCCGACGCCGCCGAACACCGCGCCCGCCAGCTGGCCCAGGCGATCGGCGACGGTCAGCGTGGTGCGGCCGGTGCTGGGGTCGGCGCCGGGCGCGGGCGCGCTGACCGCGATCATCACCGTCAGGAACGGCCCGACGCCGCGATCGCTGGTCGTGGACGACCAGGTCAGCGACGCGCGCAACAGCTCGCTGCGGCCCGGCTCGCCGGTCACCGCGCGGATGCGCTCGATCAGCCGCTCGAACTGATCGCGCGGGAACGCGTGCGCGAACGCGCGGCTCAGCTCGAGGCGCAGCGGCGCGCCCATCCACCGCGAGGCCATCGACGGGCCGGGCGTCGCGCGCGCCAGCGCGCCGCCGCCGGCGGGCACCAGCGCGATCGGCCCGCGGCCCTCGAGCGCGGCGATCTTGGCCTCGGCCCGGGCCAGGTCGGCCTCGAGCGCCGCGATCCGGGCCTGGTCGGCGTCGCGATCGTCGCGGTAGCTCATCGCGCGGCCGCGCTCAGCTCAGGCGCGCCAGCGCCTCGGCGGTCACCGCCGCGGCCACCACCGAGCGCGGCGCGGCGCGATCGGGGCCGACCAGATCGCCGGTCAGCGGCTGGCCGCGCGCGACGATCGCCGCGATCGCGTCGTCGACGGCGCGGGCGCCGCGCACCAGCCGCTCGTCGCCGTGGCGGCGGCCCAGCCAGCGCAGCGCCTCGGCGGTCGCGCCCAGCATCGCCAGCGGGTTGGCGACGTCCTTGCCGGCCATCGGCGGCGCGCTGCCGTGGATCGGCTCGAACATCGCGTGGTCGTCGCCGACGTTGCAGCCGACCGCCATGCCCATGCCGCCCTGCAGCACCGAGCCGAGGTCGGTGAGGATGTCGCCGAACATGTTGGTCGTGACGACCACGTCGTAGCTCTCGGGGCGCAGCAACATGAACATCGCGAACGAGTCGACGATCGCGACGTCCTGCGCGACGTCGGGGAACTCGGCCGCGACCTCGCGGTAGACGTCGAGGAACAGCTTGCAGCCGTGCAGCACGTTGTGCTTGACCACGCAGGTCACGCGCTTCTTGCCGTCGAGCGGCGCGCCGGTGCCCCGGGCCCGCGACAGCTCGAACGCCTTCTTGATGACCCGCCGCGACGCCGCGCGGGTGATGACGCGGGTGTCGATCGCCGCGTCGCCGGCCCGGCCGCCGATGCCGCTGTACAGGCCCTCGGTGTTCTCGCGGACGAAGATCATGTCGACCTGGCCCGGCTCCCAGGCCTGCAGGAACCGCCCCGACAGGCCGTGGCGCACGCCGGGCAGGAGCTTGATCGGTCGGACGTTGGCGTAGAGGTTGAGCTTGATGCGGTTGCCGATCACCGGCGACCACCCGGCCATCTTGCCGTCCTTCATGGTCGCCGGCTGGCCGTCGGGGCCGTTCCATCCGACGGCGCCGAGCAGGATCACGTCGGCGGCGCGGCAGCGCTCCTCGCTGCCGACCGGCCAGTCGCGCTCGCCGTGCTCGACGTAGTAGCGGCCGCCGCAGGGGATCTCGGTGATCGCGAGCTGGACGCCGAGCTTGGGCGCCAGCGCGTCGAGCAGGGCTCGGGCGTCGGCGGCGACCTCGACGCCGATGCCGTCGCCGGGTAGCACCACCACGTCGTACGTGGGCTTGGGTGAGAGCATGGCGCGCAACCTACCACGCGGCCCCGGCGGCCGATCAGGGCAGCAGCGTGCGCATCGTCTCGATCACCTGGCGCAGCCGCATCGGCTTGTCGATGAAGATGTTGGCGCCGGCGGCCAGCGCGGCGGTGCGCGCGGCCTCGCCGCCGGCCGACACCGCGATCACCGGCAGGTCGCGCAGGCCGAGGCGGTGCCGCACCTGCTCGATGACGTTGGCGCCGTCGATGACCGGCAGGTAGACGTCGATCAACATCGCGTCGAACCGCTCCTGCTCGAGCAGCGCCAGCGCGTCCTTGCCGTTGGTGGCGGTGCGCACCGCGAACGACACGTCGGCCGAGCGCCGGCTCGAGCCGGCCAGGCCCTCGCCGATCAGCGCCGCGACGTGGGGGTTGTCCTCGACCACCAGCACCCGCACCACCCGCGCCACGACCTTGGGATCGCGGGCGCGGATGCGCTCGATCAGCGACGCCAGGCGCTTCTGCCCCTCGGTGGCGAGGAACTCGATGCCGACGCCGGGCTCGTCGCCGGCCCGGCCCCAGCGCACGACGCCGTCGATGGTGATCGCCTCGACCAGCCCCGGGAACGACAGCGCCAGCCGCACCGCGCTGCCCACCGGCAGCTCGCGGACGGTCGCGACGAAGGTGCCGCCGGTCGACAGGTTGTCGGTGTAGTCGACGAGGAACTCGTCGGCGCCCTCGTACTCGACCAGCAGCGTGACGCCGGCGCGGTGGTGACGGCGCTTGTCGCTCGGGGAGTCGCTGTCAGGAGGTGGTTCGGTCGACATGCGTGGGCGAGCGTGGAATTGTCGCCCGGGAGCGGCTGCCGATGCAACTCGCGCGACCGCGCGCCGCGCCTGGGCGGGCCGTCACGCCCGCGGCAGGCGGACGGTGAAGGTCGCGCCGGCGCCGGGCGGCGACGCGACGGTGAGCGCCCCGCCGTGGTCGCGCACGATCTGGTGGCTGAGCGCCAGGCCCAGCCCGGTGCCGCCGTCCTTGGTCGACACGAACGGATCGAACAGGCGGTCGCGCAGCTCGGGCGCGATGCCGGGCCCGTCGTCGGCCACCTCGATCGCCACGCCGTCGTCGTCGGCGCGGGTGCGGATCCAGACGTTGCCGCCGCCGCGGCTGCCGACCGCCTCGGCCGCGTTGCGCACCAGGTTCATCAGCGACTGCCGGATCTGGCCCTCGTCGAGCCGGGCCGGCGGCAGCCCGTCGGCGTGGGCCACGGTCAGCGTCACGCCGCGGCTGGCCAGGTCGTCCTTGACGAAGCGCGCCAGGTCGTCGACCAGCGCGACCACCGAGCCGGCGGCCAGCCGGGGCGTCGGCAGCCGGGCGAAGGTCAGGTACTCCTCGGTGATCGCGGTCAGGCGATCGACCTCGCGGCCGATCGCGTGGCACAGCTGCCGGGCCTCGTCGCCGGCGTTGAGCGCGGCCAGCTCCTCCTCGAGCAGCTCGGCGTTGAGGCCGATCGACGACAGCGGGTTGCGCACCTCGTGGGTGATCATCGCGGCCATCTTGCCGACCGCGGCCAGGCGCTCGGCGCGCACCACCTCGCGCTGGCGCTCCTCGACGGCGCGGCCCATGGCGTTGAACTCGCGGGCCAGGTCGGCCACCTCGGCCGGGCCGCGCTCGTCGATGCGGCTGGCGTAGTCGCCGGCGGCGATGCGGCGGGCGGCGCTGTTGAGCCGGCCCAGCGGCCGCAGCGACAGGATGACCCAGGTGGTGATCAACAGCCCGATCGCCACCGCGATGACGCCCATCACGCCGGTGAACAGCCGCAGCCGCCGCGCGTTGCGCTCGAGGTTGCCGGCGATGCGCTCGGTGCGCATCCGGAGGCTGTCGGCCAGCTCGGTCAGCGAGACGATCAGCCGGGCCTCGGCTTCGAGCAGCGTGTCGCGGGCGCGGATCGCCTCGGTCAGCTTCACCGGGTCGGCCTGCGGCGGGTCCGACTTGACCGTGCGATCGAGCGGCGGCGACACCAGCATCTTCTCGTAGGGCGTGTTGAGCGCGGTGACCGCGCGCTCGATCCCCGCCAGCTTGTCGAGCTGCCGCGTCGCGGCCGGGCCGTGGCCGCGCGGCATGGCGCGCATGCCGACCAGGGTCGCGCGCAGCTGGTCGAGCAGCCCCTGGCGGTTGGTGCGCATCCGGGCCAGGCGCCGGGCGACCACCGTCGGGGTGGCCTCGCCGGGGAGCTCCTCCTTCAGGTAGCCGAGCAGGTCGCGCTGCTGGACCGCGAGGTTCTTGGAGGTGACGGTCAGGGGCAGGTAGCTGGTGCGGATCAGCGCGATCTCCGAGCGGAGATCGTTCATGTACGACACGATCCACACCATCGTGGCGGTGAACACCACGATCAGCACCACGAAGCCCGCAAGGACCCGTGACGACAGGGTACGGCCGGCGGTCAGCGCCACGGGCGGCAGGCTACCGCGGCGCGTGATTTCGCGCTCGGATGTCCACCCGAACCGCCCGGCCGCGCGTGTATACTGCCCGGGTTCGCCAGGGAGTCTCCATGAAGCGCGTCTTGGTCTTGTTGGTCTCGCTGCTCGGCCTGACGGTTGCCCGTCCGGCTCTGGCGAAGCCGTCGATCGCGGTCCTCGGCCTCGAGGTCGTGGAGGAATCCGACACGCCCGACGCCAAGGCGGCGCAGTACGCCGAGGCGCTGACCGACGCGCTGCGGGCGCGGGCCCGGCTGAGCTCGGGGCCGTTCACGCTGGCCGCGGGCAGCGACAAGAGCCTCGTCGAGATGAAGCTCCTGTCGGGCTGCGACAACGAGGCGAACGCGTGCATGGCCGGCATCGGCACCGAGCTGGCCGCCGACCGCCTGGTCTTCGGCCACATCCAGAAGAGCGGCGCCAACTACCAGATCTCGCTCAAGCTGCTGAACGTCGCGACCAAGTCGGTCGAGCGCACCACCAGCGACCTGGCCCCCGCGGGCGAGGCGTCGAGCGCGGACATCACCGCGCTGGGCAAGAAGCTCTACGCGAAGATCACCGGCGTCTCCAACCAGGGCACGCTGATCGTCAAGGCCAACGTCGAGCGCGGCGAGGTGTTCCTGGACGGTGAGCGCAAGGCGTCGCTGTCGGGCGGCACCGCCCGGCTCGAGGGCCTGGCCGCGGGCGACTACAAGCTGAAGGTCGAGACCGACTGCTACCTGGCCTACGAGGGCACCGTGACCGTCGAGGGCGGCAAGGACAGCAAGCAGGAGGTCGAGCTGGAGAAGAACGCGCTGGCCAGCTGCGGCGGCAGCGATGGTGGTGGCGGTGGCGGCGGTGGCGGTGGTGGCGGTGGCGGCGGCATCATCGCTGGCGGCGTCAGCGACGACGAGCACCCGGGTGGCGGGGCGCGGGCGCTGTTCTGGGTGTCGACCGCGGCCACGGTCACCGGCGTCGGCCTGTGGGCGTACGGCAAGTTCGGCCTGATCGACCCCAACGCCGACAAGGTGCCGCGCGGCACCGACTGCTCGAACAAGCCGACCACGCTGACCCCGTCGCAGTCCGACGCCTGCGACGCCGGCCTGCGCGGCGAGCTGCTGACCAAGATCGGCGTGCCGCTGACGATCGTCGGCGGCGCGGCCGCGGCGTTCTTCCTGTACCGGGGCTACATCGCCGCCGGCAAGGGCCGCGAGCGCCCGCTCAACGCCCGCGGGCCGCGCAAGCGCGAGGTGCTGGTCGCGCCGACCGTGAGCGCGACGACGGTGGGCGGCGTGGTCCGGATCGAGTTCTGAGACCTTCGAGGGGCTTTCGAAAAGACCCTCCCCCGGCATTCGCCGGGGCCCCCACCCGAAACGGCCCGGAGCGTGACGCGGGGCTAGACGAGCACGCCGGGGTTGAGGACGCCGGCGGGATCGAGGTCGTGCTTGACGGCGGCGAGGGCGGCGCCGAACAGCGGGTCGCGCTCGCGCTGATACCACGGGTGGTGGACGCGGCCGACGGCGTGGTGGTGGGTGATGGTGCCGCCGGCGGCGAGCAGGGCCTCGGAGGCGGCGGCCTTGACCTCGCGCCACACGGCGAGCTCGTCGCCGACGCGGGTGGGCGCGACGAACGTGTAGTAGGGCGCGGCGCCGTCGGGGTAGACGTGGGTCAGGCGGCAGGCGACCAGGCCGCCGCCGACGGTGCGGCGCAGGGCCTCGGTGGTGGCGGCGGTGACCGCGCGGTGGAACTCGTCGAAGCGATCCCAGGTGCACGCGGTCTCGAAGGTGTCGGCGAGGACGCCCAGCGACACCAGCGCGCTCTGCAGGTAGGGCGCGTCGACGAAGGCCTTGCGCCAGCTGCCGGCCTCGGCGGCGCGGCCCGGCTCCTCGGCCTCGGCGGTGGCGTCGGCGTAGGTCGGGCCGGAGGCCACGGCGCCGCCGGCGTCGCGCGCCAGCTCGAGGGCGCGCTCGAGCCACGGCCCCAGCGGGTGATCGGCCGACTCGAAGCCCAGGATCATCACCGCCGTGCCGTCGAACGCGACCTGGTGCAGCAGGCACTCGGCGGGATCGAGCAGGCGGCAGTTGGCGGGCTGCAGCCCGGACTGCGCGAGCGCCCGGGCCGCGGCGGCGCCGGCGGCGAACGAGCGGAACTTGACGGTGGCCCCGGCGCGCCAGCGCGGGCGGCGCTGCACCCGCATCCACGCGTCGGTGATGACGCCGAGCGCGCCCTCGGAGCCGAGCCACAGGCGCTCGGGGGCCGGCCCCGCGCCCGACGCCGGCAGCCGGCGGGTCGCGACCGTGCCGCGCGGCGTGACCACGGTCAGCGCCTGGCAGAAGTCGTCGATGTGGGTCGGGCCGGTGGCGAAGTGGCCGCCGGCGCGGGTCGCGAGCCAGCCGCCCAGCGTCGAGAACGCGAACGACTGCGGGTAGTGGCGCAAGGTCAGGCCGTGGGGCGCCAGCGCCGCCTCGAGATCGGGGCCGCGCATGCCGGCGCCGATGCGCGCCGACAGCGACGTCGCGTCGAGCTCGACGACGCCCGCCAGGTGCTCGAGATCGAGCGTCACCACGCCGGCGAAGTCGCCGCGGGCCGCGAGCGGCAGCTCGACGCCGCCGACCACGCTGGTGCCGCCGCCGTACGGGATCGCCGCCAGGCGCGCGGCGCTGCACCAGTCGAGCAGCGCGGCCACGTCGGCCGCCGTCCGCGGCCGCGCGATCAGATCGGGCGCCGCGGCGAAGTCGCCGGCGAAGCCGCGGATGAGATCGGGGTAGCCGCGGCCGTAGGCGTGGGCGGCGCGATCGCGCGGGAGCTCCGACAGCAGCGGGCGCAGCGGCGCCGGCGCGGCCGCCGCGGCCAGCCGGCCGGCCGGGATCCGGGCGTCATCGTCGGCGGGCAGCGGGCGCAGCGTCGGCTCGACGCCGCCGGTCAGCGCGCGGGCCGCCTGCGCCAGGCGGCGGCGGGCGGCGTCGTCGGGGAAGCGGGCGGCGTCGCCCCAGGCCCACAGGCTCTTGGTCGCGGTCACCGTCGGGTCGTACCACGATCGCGCGCCCGAGCCGCCCGGCCGCCGGGGCGGCGCTGTAAGCTCGCGGCCATGTCGGAGTTCCCGTCGATCGATTCGCTCCTCACCGAGGCTGGCCTGCGCGACAAGGCCGAGCCGCACGGCGAGGGTCTGTTCCGCATGCAGTGGGGCTCGGCCATCGTGATGGTCGGCGCCTCGGGCTCGGCGGTGGTGGCGATCGCGCCGCTGTTCAAGGCGCCGCCGGTCGAGCGCAAGGAGGCGTTCTTCCAGAAGCTGCTCGAGCACAACGCGTTCATGGGCGGCATGGCCGCGTTCGCGGTGCAGCCCGACGGTTGGGTCGTGCTGCACGCCGGCCGCTCGCGCAAGGGCCTCGACGCCCACGAGCTGGCGACGCTGGTGTCGGGCGTCGGGCGGTTCGCCGACGACTTCGACGACAAGCTGATCGCCGAGTTCTACGCGCCGCCCCGGGCCGACGGCGACGACGACGCCGCCGCGGAGTAGCCGCGATGCTGTGTCCGATCTGCGATCGCGACAACGACGCCGACGCGCGCCGCTGCAAGGCGTGCGGCGCCGACTTCGAGGATCCCGAGCTCGCCGCGCAGCTGGTGCGGCCGCGCGGCGTGGGCGGCGCTGACGACGACGAGCCCAACCTGACCGGCGACCGCTACCTCGGCGTGCGCTGGATCGGGCTCGAGGTCGGCGGCGATCTGCGCCGGGTGGCGCTCCTGGGCGGGCTGGCGTTCGCGCTGGCGTCGGTGGTGCCGATCGCGGTCGACCTGCAGCACGTGCGCGCCGTGTGGTCGGTGCTCGGCGACGGGCCGACCTTCGCGCTGGTGGTGCCGATGCTGCTGGCGGTGATCGGCGTGGTGCTGGCGACCCCGGCCGGCAAGGCGCTGCCGCCGGTGGTGGTGGCCGGCGCGCTGGCGCTGGGCGGCGCGCTGACGATCGGCTTCGTCGTCGCGCGGCAGGGCGGCGCCGCGGCGCTGTCGACCCGCACCTGGTGGGGGCCGTGGTTCGGCGCGTCGATCGTCGGCGCCGGGCTGATCATCCGCATCCTGCGCCGCCGCGATCCCTACGCGCGGTGGATCATCGTCGGCGGCGCGGCGCTGGCGGTGATCGGCATGCTGGTGCCGTACACCGACAGCCGGGTGGCGCTGCCGGGCGAGTACACGCTGTTCCTGCGCGGTCGCGCGCTGATCGACACCAGCGTCGCGTCGGCGTCGGTCGAGGGCTTCGACGCCGAGCCGATGGTGCGCTTCATCTCGCTGTGGCACCTCGGGCTGTTCGCGCTGGTCGGGCTGGCCGCCGGCTTCGCGGTGTCGATGTCGACCGGGCCGTGGGACAGCAACGGCCTGGTGCTGCGGCCGATCGGCTGGGTGACCGTGTTCTGGCTGCCGGCGTCGCTGGCGCTCTACACGCTCAACATCATGGGCTGGAGCGGCTACGACTGGGTGCGGTGGGACGGCCGCAGCTACGACTGGGACAAGTTCACGACCGCGCTGTTCTTCGGCCGGGTGCGGCTGCTGATCGCGACGATCCCGGCGGCGGCGTGGCTGGCGGTCGGCCTGGCCGGCCTGTACGTGCACCTGGTGGTGCCGCGGCTGCCCGCGGCGGCGCCGCTGCCGGCGGCTACAGCCGGACCTGATCGAAGCGCGTCAGCTCGGTGAACGCGTCGAAGCGCTGCTGGATCGCCTCGGCGGCCAGCCCGCGCAGGCCGTCGACCGAGAACTTCTCGACGGCGAACGACGCCATCACGCTGCCGACGATCATCGCGGTGCGGATCGCGCGCGGCTCGAGGGTGCCGGCGTAGGCCAGGTAGCCCATGAAGCCGCCGGCGAAGCTGTCGCCGGCGCCGGTCGGATCGCGGACGTCCTCGAGCGGCAGCGCCGGCACGCCGAACGTGCCGCCCTGGTGGAACAACAGCGCGCCGGCGTCGCCGCGCTTGATGACGACCGACGACGGGCCCATGCGCAGGATGCCGGCGGCGGCCTTGCACAGGTTGTGCTCCTCGGCGAGCTGGCGGGCCTCCTCGTCGTTGAGCAGCAGCGTGTTGACGCGCTCGAGCGTGCGCAGCAGCTCGGCGCGCTTGCCGCCGATCCAGAAGTTCATCGTGTCGGCCGCGACCAAGAGCGGCGCCCGGGTCTGCTCGACGACGTCGCGCTGCAGGATCGGGTCGATGTTGCCGAGGAACACCAGCGACGCGTCGCGCTGGGCCGGCGACAGCCGCGGCTGGAAGCTGGCGAAGACGCCGAGCTTGGTGTCGAGGGTCTCGCGCGAGGCGAGGTCGTCGGAGTAGCGGCCGGCCCAGTGGAAGGTCTCGCCGGCCTGGCGCTCGACGCCGGTGGCGTCGATGCCGAGCGCGGTCATCTCGTCGAGGTAGTGCTGGGGGAAGTCGTCGCCGACCACCGCCACCACCGACACGTCGCGGGTGAAGTACGACGCCGCGCGGGCGATGAACGAGGCCGAGCCCCCGAGCACGTCCTTGTGGAGGCCGAACGGGCCGTCGATGTCGTCGAGGGCGACCGAACCGACGATCAGGAGCGAACGATGGGCGCTGCGGGTCTTCATCGCGCGGGCCGTGTACCATTGCCAGCGGTGGCGATCAATGACGACAACGACCCGCTGTTGCGCGCGGGCCGGCACGCCGAGGCGGCGGCGGCGGCGGCGGCGGCCGGCGATCACGTCGGCGCGGCGCGGGTGTGGGAGCAGATCTGGGAGTGGGAGGCGGCGGCGGCGGCGTGGGACGCGGCCGGCGACCTGGGCCGGGCGCTCGGCGCCGCGCTCGAGGGCAAGGCCGAGGCGACGATCGCCGCGCTGCACGCCCGGCTGGTGGGCGACGACGCCGGCGCCGCGATCGCGCTCGACGTCTACGCCCGGCACCGCCGCCACGGGCCGGCCGCCGAGCTGGCCGAGCGCCTGGGCCAGCGCGACCGCGCGATCGAGCTGTACCAGCGCGCGCACCGCGACCACGACGCGGCGCGCCTGCTCGAGGCCGCTGGCCGCGATCGCGAGGCGGTGCGGCTGCTCGAGCGCGCGCTGGAGCTGGCGCTGGCCGACGAGCGCGCGGCGATCGTGCTGCGGCTGGGGCGGATCCTCACCGCCCGGGCCAGCTACGACGTCGCGGTGCGCTACCTGCAAGAGGCCAGCAAGCACGCCGCGACCGCGGGCGAGGCGCGGCGGCACCTGGTGGTGGCGCTGGCCGGCCTCGGCCTCACCGACGCCGCGCGGGCGGCGCTGGCCCGGCTGCGCGCCGACGACGCGAGCGTGACGCCGGAGCTGTCGGAGTTCCTGCGCGCGGCCCAGGCGGCGCGGCCGGCGGTGGTCGATCGCCAGCGCGAGATCGTCGCCGGGCGCTACCGGCTCGACGGCCTGCTCGGCGCCGGGGCCAGCGGCCGGGTGTTCCGCGCGATCGACGAGACCACCGGCCGCACCGTCGCGATCAAGATGTACTTCGCGGCGGCGGCGCGCGGCAGCGCGGCCTACGAGCGGTTCGTGCGCGAGGCGCGGATCGCCGCCGGGCTCAAGCACCCGGCGCTGGTCGAGGTCTACGAGGCGTCGCTCGATCACGGCTTCCTGGTGATGGAGTACCTGGGCGGCGGCTCGCTGGCGCAGCGGCTGGCGGCCGGCGAGCGGCTGACCGGCGCGCAGGTGCGGCGGCTCGGGCTCGAGCTGCTGGGCGGGCTCGAGCTGGCCCACCACCGCGGCGTGGTCCACCGCGATCTCAAGCCGGCCAACGTGTTCTTCGACGGGCGCGGCTCGGCCAAGCTCGGCGACTTCGGCGTCGCGCACCTGGTGGATCTCGGCCAGACCCAGACCGGCGGCCTGATCGGCTCGCTGGCGTACATGTCGCCCGAGCAGATCACCGGCGCGCCCATCACGATCGCCGCCGATCTGTACGGCCTCGGCGTGACGCTGTTCGAGGCGCTCGCCGGGCGGCTGCCGTTCCTGGGGCCGGACTTCGTCGCGCAGCACCTCGGCGAGGCGGCGCCGGCGCCGACCTCCGTCGCCGCCGGGCTGGCGCCGGGCTGGGACGCGATCCTGGCGCGGCTCCTGGCCAAGAGCCCGGCCGAGCGCTACCCGTCGATCGCGGCGGTGCGCGCCGACCTCGAGGCGATCGATCTCGGCGAGCGCGCCGGGCCGGCGCTGGCGGTGCCGCGGCGGCGGCGCGACACCCGCCCGCACTCGATCGCCGAGCTCGCGGTCGACGAGCCGGCGCCGGCCGAGGGCCGCTACCGGTTCGAGAGCCCGCTGGGTGCGACCGGCTGGTCGCGGCTGGCGCGGGCGGTCGACGCCGGCCTCGATCGCTCGGTGGTGATCGAGCGGTTCGACGACGGCGACGTCGGCGATCGCGCGATCGCGTGGATGACCGCGCTGGCGCGGGTGGCGACGCCGTTCGTGCAGCGCGCGCTGGCGTTCGATCGCGCGACCCGGACCGCGGTGTTCGAGGCGCCGGCCGGCGCGCCGGTGGCCGCGGCGACCGAGCCGGCGACGATCGACGACGCGCTGCGGTTGCTGAAGCGGCTGGCGCGGGCGTGCGTGGTGATCCACGAGCAGGGCGCGGTCCACGGCGGCATCGGCGCGGCGACGGTGGTGCTGGCCGAGGCGACGATCCCGACGGTGATGGTGGCCGGCGTCGGGCCGCGGCCGGGCGCGAGCGCAGCCGACGATGTCGCCGCGGTGCTGGCGATCACCGCGCGGGCGTTGACCGGCGGCGACGCGACGGAGCCGGCGGCGGCGGTGATCGCGGCGCTGGCGGCGGCGGTCCCGGCCGGCGAGCGCGCGCGGCTGCGGGCGCTGCCGCGCGACACCGGCGCGGCGCTGTACGCGTGGGCCGACGCGCTCGAGGTCGCGCACCTGCGGGCCAGCGCGATCGCGGCCGCGGGCTGAGCGGCGGCGGGCGGCGGCGCGCGATCACCGCGTGCGCGCCAGCACCAGCACCACCCAGTAGGCGCCGTCGCCCAGCTCGGGGTGCGGGCCCTGGGCCAGGCCGATGCCGACCTTGTCGGCGGCCATGTCGCCGAGCAGCTCGTGGGCGACCAGCGCGTCGAGATCGGTGACCGCGGTGACCACGCTGGCGGCCTGGCGGTAGCGGGCGCTGACCTCGTCGAGGCGGCGCGCCACCACGCGCTTGGCGTCGGCGCGGGGCACGCCGCGGGCCAGCGCCGCCGCGAACTCGCCGGCGATCGCGTCGAGCGCCGCGTCGGCCGCGGGGCCGTCGTCGGCGCCGAGCAGCGCCGCGACCCGGGCGTGGGCCGCTGCCGGATCGAGCGGCGGCGGCACGCGGGTGAACATCTCGGTCACGAACAGCTCGCGGCGGCCGCCGACCTCGGCGCCGAGCACCACGCCGATGCCGACGTGGGTCGCGCTCCTCGACAGCGCGTTGGCGCGGTGGCCGGGGCTGTTCATCAGGCCGTTGTCGGCCTCGGCGGGGCCGTAGGCGCGCGCGATGTTTTCGAGGATCACGCCGGAGCGGATGCCGGCGGCGGCGGCGCGATCGGCGGCGCTGCCGGTGGTCGGCGAGATGTGCCCGACGAAGCCGTGGTCGCGCATGTCCTGGCTGTGGGCGCGGGCCACCGCGGCGGCGGCGGGGTCGGCGGCCAGCGCGGGGAGGCCGGCGGCGGCGCGATCGCGGTTGAGCAACAGCAGCAGGCGCGCCTCGGCGTCGGTGGCCGAGGTCACCATCGTGGTGTCCTCGGGATCGACGACCGCGGTGAGCTCGCGCGGCGGCGTCTCGCCGCACCACAGCGGGAAGTTGGCTAGCACCGTCGAGCCGGTGTGGTCGCTGGCCGCGACCTCCACCTGCAGCCGCCCCGGGTGGCCGGCGCAGGCCAGGCGGCCGGCGAACGCGCCGTCGGCCGCGACCGTCAGCGGCACGCGGTGGACCGCGCCGTCGGTGGCGGTGACGAAGGCCTCGGGCTCGACGAAGCCGGCGGCGACCCGGCCGGTCAGCGGCGCCTGGCCGTCGACCGCGAGCGCGCGCGGCACCGGCGCGAGCTCGATGAACGACGCCTGGAGCATGACGATGATCGCGGCGCGATCGCCGCGGGCCGCGGCGCCGACGCCGAAGCGGCGCTGGGGCTCGTCGTGGAGGATCTCGGCGAGGCGCGGGCGCAGGTGCTCGACGATCAGCGCCGGCTGATCGACCGGGCCCCACACCACCAGCATGTTGGGCGACGGCTCGATGATGCCGCGGTGCCACAGCGCGAACTCGACCAGCGGGTAGGGCAGGATGCCCTCGGCCGGGATCACCGCCGCCAGCTCGCTGGCCGCCGCGTAGAGGCGCCCGTCGGCGACCGGCCGCGCCGTCGGTGGCGCCAGCGCCGCGATCTCGGCCGCGATCGCGTCGCCCAGCGGCGTCGACGGCGCCGGCGTCTGCGGCGGATCGTTGTACGCCGTCACCGCCGCCGCCGTCGGCGCCAGCCGCAGCGGCACCGGGGCCGCCGGGCTCCCCGCAGGCGGCGCCACCGCCGCCGTCGGCGCCGTCGGCCGGCGCCAGCTCGGCTGGCCGCCGACCTTGCGTGGCCCCGGACCGCAGGCCACCACCACCGCCAGGAGCGCGAGCGAACGCCTCATCGGCAGAGGTTAGCGCGTCGCCGGCGGCGCCGTCGGCCCTGGCGCCGGGGCGCGCACGCTCGGCTTCCCCGGCTGCAGGGTCGGGGCGCTCCCAGACCCTGCAGCCGGCGCCGGCGCCGCCGCACCGGGGTTGCTGGCCGGCGCCGCCGCACCGGGCGCCGCGCCGCCGCACCGGGGTTGCTGGCGGAGGCACCGGGGTTGCTGGCGGGGGCACCAGGGTTGCTGGCGGGGGCACCGGGGTTGCTGGCGGGGGCACCGGGGTTGCTGGCGCCCGGCGTCACCGCGGGCATCGGCGTGAGCACCGGCATGGCTCCACTCGCTTCCCCCGGCGCGCCGGCAAGCAGGCTCCCAGTGGCGTCGCCGAACTTCACCGTCAGCATCCGGTCCAGCGAGTGGTAGTCGCTAGCCCGGATGCGGTTCCAGGCGGCGCCGGCCTGGGGGCTCCCCTTCGGGAAGTCGACCCGGACGACATTCACGCGCCACGTGTCGCCAAGTTGCGGCGGCACGCGCACTGCCATCGCCGAATCCTGCCCCTTCACCGCCGCGAGGGGGATCGCGAGCTCCGCGTCCCAGCCTTGATCGTCACCGTTGCCGGCGTTGACCGTGCCGCGCACGTTGACCGCCGTCTTCATCCCCGCGGAGTACGCCTTGTCGTCGGGCGCGCTGCGGCCCGTCGGCCACCACGTGTCGAACTGCACGTTGGTGGGCGACACCTGCAACTCAACGTATCCCTTGCCGTTTCCGTCGGCATCGATGAAGACTTCGACCACATCGGCCTTCCAGATCGGCTCGTCGGTCTTCGTGTACGTCGATGCCACGTCATCGTCCGTGGCCGAGACGAACACGTATAGATACTGGTCGTCCCACATCAGCTTGCCCGCCGTCGGTCCCTTGGGTTCGGCGCCGCCCTCGGCGGTCGCGAACCCCGACGTTGAGGCCGCGGTCTGCCAGTCAGGTTCGTCGGCCTTGCCGTCGATGGAGACCGGCCCGGTCGCCTTCTTCACGATCACGGTGCCGGGCGGTGGCGGCAGCTTGCTGAGGTCGATCGAGAACGTCGCGACGGGCACTGCGCCGTCCTTGCTTGGGGCGCCGCTGACGGGCAGGCGATCGCTGACCTTCGGGCTGCCCTTCTTGTATAGGCCGACCACCAACGTGGCGGTCGGCGAGCGCCAGTCCTTGCGGAGGATGAAGGTCTGACGATCGCGGATGACCTCGCCCGCCCGCCAGGTATCCGGTGGGTGCCCCTTGCGCATATCGGTCAGGTCCACGTTGGCGTAGTCGCCGCCAGCGCCCTGGAGGTGCGAGAACACCCGGAACCCCTTCGGGGGTGCGGTGTTGACCTGCCAGTAGTGGATGATCGAGATCTTGTCGCCCGGGACCAGCGGCCCTTGGTGCGCCGACTCGATCGTGTTGCCCAGGTAGACCACGCCGGAACCGAAGGTCGCGTCGATGCGGTTGGCGATGTCGGCCGGCGGCGCTGGCAGCAGGTTCTCGGCCACCAGCGCGGGGTCGACTGCCGGTGCAGGCGGCGTCTTGTCGACGCAGGCGCAGAGCGCCATCAGGACGGCAACACGGAGCGAACGCATGGCCGGCGTTGTATCACGCGGTCGTCGGCCTCGCCGCCCCACGACCGGCACTGGCGGCGTGACCATCGGCACGGCCGTCCGGCGTGCGGCCGTGCCTAACCGGGTTGCGGCACATGCGGGTTGCGGCACATGCGCCGCACCGAGGTTGCTCTGGTGGGCCGATGGGCCTGGTGCTCTGGCTCAAGGGGGACCGGGGTTGCTGGCCGTGTCCGGGGTTGCTGGCCGTGTCGGGTTGCTGGCCGTGTCCGGCGCCCGGACATATGCAAGGAGCGCCGCTGTCCGGCGATGGCCGGAATCCGGCCAGAACGTCCGGGCCGCCGGACATCCCGGACAACGAGGTCGTGTCCTGACGCGCAGTTGGCGTGGGCCCGCGGTTTGCTTTCCCGGCGGGCGTGTCGCTGCCTCGCCAGATCCTGCCGAACGAGTACTACCTCATCACGCGGAGCTGCACCCAGCAGATGTTCCTGCTGCGCCCCGACGACGAGATGAACGCGCTGTTCGAGTATTGCCTCGCCGTCGCGGCGATCGAGTACGGGATCGTGGTGATCCTGGCGTGCGTGCTCTCGAATCATCATCACACGGTCGTGTTCGACCCCCTCGGGAACATCTCGGAGTTCTGCGCGTACCTGCACAGGCTCGTCGCCAACGCGACGAACGCGCTGCGTGGTCGTCGCGAGAACCTGTGGTCCAGCGAGGCGCTGTCGCTGGTGCGGCTGGTCGACGCCGACGACGTGCTCGCCAAGCTGGTCTACGCCGCGACCAACCCCGTCAAGGACGGCCTGGTCGCGAAGGTCGAGGAGTGGCCTGGCGTCAATACTCTCGGCGCGCTCCTCGAAGGTCGGGCGATCGAGACGACCCGGCCGACGTACTTCTTCGCTGCCGACGGGACGATGCCGGCGACCGCCGTGCTCGAGCTGGCCATCCCGCCGTCGCTCGGTCCGGCCGACGAGTTTCGCACGCGCCTCCGTACGCTATGCGCAGAGGCCGAGGCTGCGTTCGCGGCAGAGCGGCGCCGCACCGGCAAGACGGTGCTCGGCAGGAAGGCGGTCCTCGCGCAATCGTGGCTCGCGCAACCGAAGAAGCTCCGTGACGACAGCGAGCTGCGACCGACCATCGCTGCGCGCAGCCTGGTATCGCGGATCAAGGCGCTCGCGCGGTACCGCGTCTTCCTGGCCGCGTACCGAGCGGCGCGCGAGCGATGGCGCGCCGGCGAGGCGGCGCTGTTTCCGGCCGGCACCTATTGGTTGAAGCGCTTCGCGTTTGTGTCGGTCGCCGAAGCCTGAGGAACCGATGCGTCCATGCCGCGCTGCGTGCTCGTCGAGCGCGCCGTCGCGGCGTGGTCGATTTTCCGCCGTCGGCGTGCGGCACGCGGCGGTCGCGGCGCCGGTGACGCGACGTGCCGGGTCGGCGCAGACCTCGGGCGCAACGAAACCTGGGAGCGGCCGCGAATTTGCCTCCGCAACCCCGGAACCTGGGTCACGGAAAGTCGTCACCGCCCTCCGCAGCCCCGGACGCGTGTGCCGCAACCCCGGTGCTGGTTCGGTGCGGGCTCAGATGAAGAAGTCGGGGATGAGCTTCGCGTCGGGGACCATGGCGTACTTGGCGAGGTCGGTGACGCCCTCGGCGGCGAGGACCTCGTCGTCGATGAAGAAGTTGCCGGTGCAGGCGCGGCTGGGGCGCGCGAAGATGGCGTGGGCGGCGTCGGCCATGATGGCGGGGGAGCGCGAGCCCTTCATGGCGGCGTCGCCGCCGAGCAGGTTCTTGACGGCGGCGGTGGCGATGGCGGTGCGCGGCCACAGCGCGTTGAAGGCGATGCCGTCCTTGCGGAACTCCTCGGCCATGCCGAGCACGCACATGCTCATGCCGAACTTCGCCATGGTGTACGCGACGTGCGGCGCGAACCAGCGCGCCTCCATGTTGAGCGGCGGGCTCAGGTTGAGCACGTGGGGGTTGGCGGCCTGCTTCAGGTGCGGCACGCACGCCTGCGAGCACACGAACGTGCCGCGGGTGTTGATCTGGTGCATCAGGTCGTAGCGCTTCATCGGCGTCGACACCGTGTTGGTCAGGTGGATCGCCGACGCGTTGTTGACCAGGATGTCGATGCCGCCGAAGGTCTCGACGGTCTTCTTGACCGCGGCCGCGACCGCGTCCTCGGAGCGGATGTCGACGACGCACGGCAGCGCCTTGCCGCCGGCGGCCTCGACCTCGGCGGCGGCGGTGTAGACCGTGCCCGGCAGCCGCGGGTCGGGCTCCGCGGTCTTGGCGACGATCGCCACGTTGGCGCCGTCCTGCGCGGCGCGCACGGCGATGGCCAGGCCGATGCCACGGCTGGCGCCGGTGATGAACAGGGTCTTGCCGCGGAGCGGCGGGGCAGAGGTCGTCATGCCCCGATCATTCACATCGGCGGCTGCGGCGCCATCGGATCCGCGTAGGGATCGTACTCGGGCGGCCCGAACGCCTTGGCCAGCATCTGGCACGCCGCCACCCCCATCACGATCGCGGTGCCGAACACGAAGAACGGCCAGCTCACGCCGATCGCGCCGGCGCCCCCCGGCTTCACGGCGACGAAGATGCACCCCGTGATCAGCCCGAGGCAGGCCGCCAGCAGCCCCACCGTCGTGATCGCGATCGGCGACCGCACGAACTTGCCCATCAGCCCGAGCACGCCGCCGGCCAGCATCGCCGCCGCCGCCCCCAGGCAGACGATCAACGTGATCAGCCCGAAGTACGGGAACGTGGTCCCCTCCTTCTTCGAGGACAGCTCGTTGAGCTCCTTCATCTTCTTCGCGAGCTTGAAGTTCGACATCGACTCGCACTCGTCGCCATCGCCGCTGCACACCTTGAACGACAACAGCGTCATCGACGCGTTGACGTACTTGCTCTGCTTGGACTTGAGCCACGGCAGGAACAGCGACACCGCCAGCAACACCGCGGCGACGATCGCCAGGATCGAGGCGGTCTGCTTCTTCTTGGCGAGCATCTGCGACTGGTCGGCGTACATGCGTGGTCCCCCGGTTGACGAGGCCGGACGATAGGGGCTCGATGCGACCGGCGCAAGCGTCGACGCGGCGCCCGGCGCGGAACGCGAACGCGACCCGCATCCGGCGTCGCCCTGGCCCGGTGGCCGCCCCGCCGCCTACGTGCGCGTGTGGGTCGACAGCACCTTGCCCATCTCGGCGTACTCGGCGTGCGCCCCGGTCCACAGATCGTCGACGGTCAGCGTCCGCTCCTCGCGCGCGGCGATCACCGCGGCCCGGACGATCGCGTTCTTGATGTAGCCGCCGGTCATCTCGAACCGCTCGGCGAGCCGGTCGAACGGCGCCTCGACCAGGCCGGTCGCCGGCGGCAAGAGCTTCTGCCACAGCGCCGCGCGCTCGTCGACCTCGGGCTCGGGGAACCGCACCCGGAAGTTCAGCCGCCGCTGCAGCGCCTGATCGATCGAGCTCTCGAAGTTGGTGGTCAGCACGCTGACGCCGTCGAAGCTCTCCATCCGCTGCAGGATGTAGTTGACCTCGAGGTTGGCGTGGCGGTCCTGGGCGCTCTTGACCTCGGTGCGCTTGCCGAACAGCGCGTCGGCCTCGTCGAACAAGAGCATCGCGTTGGCGTCGTGGGCCTCGTCGAAGATCCGGCCGAGGTTCTTCTCGGTCTCGCCGACCCACTTGCTGATCACCTGCGACAGGTCGATGCGGATCAGCTCCAGCCCCAGCTCCGAGGCCACCACCGACGCCGCCATCGTCTTGCCGGTGCCGGGCTCGCCGGAGAACAGCGCGGAGACGCCGCGCGAGATGCCGAGGTGGCGCTGGTAGCCCCAGCGCTCGAGGATCGTCGAGCGCTGCCGCACCATCGCGATCATGTCGCGCATCGCCGCGACCACGTCCTCGGGCAGCACCATCTCGTCGAACCGCGCCTTGCGGTTGACCAGCGACCCGAACGCGCCCAGCCGGATCGACAGCCGGCGGCCGATCGCGTCCTCGAACGCCGCGCGATCGAGCGCGACGCCGCGCGCCGCCGAGAACCGCGCCGCCTCGGCGGCGACCTCGGCGATCGCGCCCGGCCCCAGCACGTAGCGCCCGGCCAGCTCGGCGGCGTCCGACGGCGGCACCGCGCCGCCCACCGCGGTCAGCGCCGCGGCCCACGCCCGCTCGCGATCGTCGAGGTCGCTGCGCGGCATGCGGATCAGGTGGAACGGCCGGCCCAGCGGCAGGCTGGTGATGGCCTTGCCGGCGGCGGTGAGGATGACCAGCGCCGGGCCGCGGGCGATCGCGGCCAGCGCGGCGCGCGCGCCGTCGGCGTCGCTGGCCATCGCGTCGGCCCCGGTCAGGACCGGCACCGCGCCGCGCAGCCAGCACTCGCCGAGCAGCGTCCGCACCAGCGCCGCGCGGTCGGGCTTGCTCGCCGCGATCAGCTCGCCGAGATCGGCCACGACGATCGTCTGGCCCAGCGCGGCGCCGATCCGCGCGGCCACGGTGCGCCGGCCGCTGCCGCGTGGCCCCAGCACCAGCACCGCGGTCGCGGCGGCGGCGATCCGCCCCGCGACCCGGGCGGCCTCGTCGACGACGCTGGCCGGCAGCCAGGTCGGATCGTCGGTGACCACGGTCGCCAGCTCGTCGAGCGGCGCCGGCAGCCGCGCGTCGCCCAGCGCCCAGCCCGCGAGCCGCGGGTGCGCGCTCACCAGCCCGGCGTCGTCGATCGCGATGAGCCCGGTGTCGACGAGCGGCGAGCGCGGGTGGCTGGCCTCGGCCCGCGCCCTGGCCGAGGCCAGCGCTGGCATGATCGCGCCGGCGACGTCGAGCCACAGCGCCGCCTTGCGCTTGCCGGCCAGCGCGTGGGCGTAAGCGCGGGCGTCGTCGTCGATCGCGACCGCGACCGCCAGCTCGGCCAGCGCGCGTTCGGCGGGCGTCAGCCGCGCGCGCCCGGCCAGCGCGGCCAGCGGCGACGGCGGCGCGGCGGCCTCGGCGACGGCCAGCGCCGCGGCGACCGCGGCGGCGGCCTTCTTGTGGGTGTCGCTCGGCCGCAGCGCCAGGATGCCCAGCCGCGCTGCGCCGCCAGGATCGCGCAGGTCGAGCTGCGTCGGGTACCGCGGGTCCGCGAAGCCGGCGCCGCGGTTGAGCTGCGCCAGGTACGCGGCCTCGGCGCGCAGGCGCACGACGGCCACCAGCGCCGCCAGGTCGGGCGCCAGGCTCACGCGTCCGCTCCGCCGTCACCCGCCGGCGGCTCGTCGGTGAGCGGCGATGGCGCGGGCGGCGCGGCGGCGTCAGGCGGCGGCTGCTTCTTCTTCTTCGGCTTCTTCGGCTTCACCGCGCCATCGGCCGGCGCGCCGTCGGTCGCCGCGCCCACGGCCGCCTCCGCGTCGCCCGCCGCGTCATCGCCCTCATCGCCGTCGCCCTCATCGTCGTCGTCGTCGTCCTCCTCCTCCGCCTTCTTCTCCGCCTCGCCGAAGAACAGCTGCTCCTCCGCCGCCTCCATCCCCGACAGGTGCACCTTCAGCGCCGTCAGATCCGTCCGCACCTTCTCGAACGACTCGCGCAGCTCCCAGGCGCCGCTCAGCGTCGCGATCGCCAGGATCGGCGACAGCCGCGCCAGCGTCTCGTTGAGCGCGAGCAGCCGGTCCTCGGCGTAGGTGAACGCCTGGTTGCGCCGTCCGCTGATCACGTCGCGCAAGATCTCCAGCGCCTCGCGCTCCTCGGCGTCGAGCGCGGTCAGCCGGTCGAAGTCGACCGTGCGGCCGGCCAGCAGCTCGCGCACCGTCCGCACCACCGCGCCGTAGCGGCGCACCGCCAGCGGCGCCTCCTCGACCGCCTGCTCCTCCTCCTCCTCCTCCTTGACCGCGGTCTCGTTGTCGCGCTCGGATTCCTCGAGCTTCAGCAGCTCCTCTTCGGTCAGCTCGTCGACGACGCGCACGCCACGATTGTCGCCGGAAGCCGCCCGAAAAGCACGCCGGGCCGCGGGCTACTCGATCTTCTCCCACCACTGGCACCACCAGCTCCCGCCGACCAGGATGCGCAGCTTGGGGTGCCAGCAGTACGCGATCTTGTCGTCGGGATCGAGGTAGTAGAGGCAGTTGTCGCAGCGCTCCTCCCCGTACGGCGCGCCCTTGAGGACGTTGTCCTCGATCATGTGGCGCAGCTGCAGCGCCAGCTTCTCGTCGATCTCTTTCGGCTCGGGCTTGGGAAGGTCGTCGGCCATGGCGCGCCAGTGTAGCCGAGCCGTGGGCGCAGTTCAGCCGCCGCGACCGCTCCGATCGATCCGCGATCGCCAGGCGTGGCGCGCTGCGTCGTCGAGCGGCGCCGCCAGCGCGGCCTTGAGCTCGTCCAGCAGCCGCCCGGCGTCCTGGGCCCGCCCGCGCTGGGCCTTGGCGGCCGGCGCCAGGCGTCCGATCGCCTCCCACCGCTGCGCCGACTCGGCGCGCGCGCGGTCGAGGAGCCCCAGCACCGCGGCCACGTCGTCGGGCGTCGGCGCAGCGCCGGCGGCCAGCGCGGCCCGCACCCGGGCCTCGGCCGCGTCGCTCACTCGATCTCGAGCCGGTACACGCGGCCGGCGGTGCGCGCCATGACGTACAGCTCGCCGAACCCGTCGACGCCGAAGCTGGCCAGCTGCTGGTACAGCAGGCCGGTGGGATCGGCGTCGCTGGTGCGATCGGTGATCTCGGTGGCGGCGCCGCCGACCACCTTGAGCGTCTTGACCCGGCCCGAGCCGTAGTCGCCGAAGAAGAACGTGCCGGCGTAGGCCGGCATGCAGTTGCCGCGGTAGACCGCGCCGGCGATCACCGAGTTCTCGCCGTTGCCGCGCCGATCGATCGCGAGCAGCGGCGCCGCGTACGGCGACGGGTTGTTGCAGCCGGCGTTGCCGTCGGGATCCGCGGTGAAGCAGTCGGGCCCCTCGAACACCGCCCAGCCGAAGTTCTTGCCGGCCTGGCCCGCCGGCACCAGGTCGACCTCCTCGAACCAGCCCTGGCCGACGTCGCCGATGTACAGGTCGCCGCTGGCGCCGTCGATGGCGAACCGCCACGGGTTGCGCAGGCCCCACGCGTACATCTCGGGCACGCCGCCGCCGCTGGCCCACGGGTTCGACGGCGGGATCGCGTAGGGCGAGCCGTGGTCGACGTCGATGCGCAGGATCTTCGACAGCTTCGAGTTGGGGTTCTGGCCGTTGCGCAGGAAGTTGTCCGCGCCGCCGCCGTCGCCGATCGAGATGTACAGGAACCCGTCGGGGCCGAACGCGAGCGTGCCGCCGTTGTGGTTGCCGTAGGGGTGGGCGTCGGCGATCAGCCGCCGCTCGGTGGGGTTCGCGGTGTCGGCCCCGCCGGTCGCGGTGTACTCGGCGACGACGACGTTGCTGCCGTTGGCGGTGTAGTAGACGTAGAACTTGCCGTTGTCGGCGAAGCGCGGGTGGAACGCCAGGCCCAGCAGCCCCTGCTCCTCGTCGGTGGCGTTGACCTGGTTCGAGATGTCGAGGAACGGCGTCGCCAGGAGGTTGCCGTCCTTGACCACCCGGATGCGCCCGGGCTGCTCGAGGATGAACAGCCGGCTGTCGCCGGTCGGCGCCGCCAGGCCGACCGGCTGGCGCAGCGCGGTCGCCACCTGCTGCAGGCGCAGCGCGGTGCCGGCCTTGGGCTGACAGAACGGCGCCGGGGGCGCGTCGACGACGGTGCCGTCGGTGGCGGGCGTGCCGTCGTCGCCGGGCGTGCCATCGCTGGCGCCGTCCGGGTTCGACTTGCCACCGCCGCAGGCGCACAGGAGGATGAGGAGGGTCGAGGTCGCTCGCACGACTGCAAGCTAGCACTACTACGTCAGGTCAGCGTCGAGCGAGACCAAGCGGCGTGCGGGGGATCGCGGCGCACGCCCGGAGCGCAGCGAGGAGCGTGGTGTCCCCACGTGACGAGCGAGCACCGGACGTACGCCGCGAGGCCCCCACGTCCGCGACGGTCGCAGCCGGCGATGGCCTGACGCAGTAGTGCTAGCCCAGGCCGGATCCGGTTGCACCCCAGGATGTGCACCGGCACACTCGCGCCATGACCTGCCCTCGTTGCGCGATGGTGAACGTCGCGGGGTCGTCGCTGTGCGCGCGCTGCGGGGCGCCGCTGCCGCTCGGCGCGAGCTACCCACCGCCCGGCTATCCGCCCGCTGGCTATCCGCCTGCCGGCTACCCGCCGCCCGGCTACTACCCGCCGCCGTACGGCTATGCGCCCGCGACCCGCACGTCGGGCATGGCCATCGCCGGCTTCGTGATCTCGCTGGTGTTCTGCGGCTTGCTCGGCCTGATCTTCTCGATCATGGGCCACAACGAGATCAAGCGCAGCGGCGGCGCGGTCACGGGTGGCGGCTTCGCGATCGCCGGCATCGTGATCAGCATCATCCGGCTGATCATCGAGGTCATCTACGTCGTCGTGATCATCGCGGTCGCGAGCGGCAACGCGCACGTCTAGATCCCCGGGCGGGACCTCGGTCCGGCGGTTCGATCTTTTCATGATCGCCGTTGCAGCGACCCGGACGCCCATGCACACTGATGGGCGGAGGAACCGCGATGAACTGTCCCCGGTGCGCGACGATCAATCTCGATGGCAGTGTGGTGTGCTCGAGCTGCGGGGCGCAGTTGCCGACCGCAGCGCCGCCGCCGGGTGCGGCGCCGTACGGTGCCCCTCCCTACGGCGCCCCGCCGATGGGCGCCGCGCCGGGCTACCCGCCGGGGCCGCCCCCGGGCTACTACCCGCCGCCGTACGGCGTGCCGATGCAGATGGCGCCCAGCACCTCGGGCATGGCGGTCGCCGGCTTCGTGCTGTCGTTCCTGTGCGCGCTGCTGGGCCTGATCTTCTCGATCATCGGCTACAACGAGGTCAAGAACTCGAACGGCATGAAGACCGGCGGTGGCCTCGCGCTCGCCGGCATCATCATCTCGATCGTGAACATGCTGCTCGGCATCATGATCATGTCGAGCAAGTAGGGCGGCGATGTACCGCAACGAGTGGGACGCGGCGGTCGCGCGGGCCAGCGCGCTCGAGCAGCAGCTGCGCGACGCCCAGTCG
Source organism: Myxococcales bacterium (assembly GCA_016707895.1). GTDB lineage: Bacteria > Myxococcota_A > Polyangia > Haliangiales > Haliangiaceae > UBA2376. The sequence continues at coordinate 215,125 of JADJGV010000034.1, forward strand.
GGCCAGCAGGCCGACGCCGCGACGATCGCCAACTTGACCCAGCAGCTCCAGCAGGCCAACGCCGAGCTGGCGCGGCTGCGCGGGCAGGGCGGCTACGGCTACCCGCCGCCGCCGCCGGCGTACGGGTATGCCGGCGGCTACGCGGGCGGCTACTACCCCGTGCCGGCTCGCGGCGGCACCATCCTCGTGTACGGCATCCTGTCGCTCGTGGTGTGCGGCATCCTCGGCCCGATCGCCTGGTCGATGGGCAACGAGGAGCTGCGCCGCATCGAGCGCGGCGAGGTCGATCCGTCGACCCGCGGCAACGTCACCGCCGGCCGCATCTGCGGGATGATCGCCAGCATCCTGATGATCATCTCCCTGGTAGCGATCCTGTTCGTGTTCGTGCTGGCCGCCGGCGCGAGCCGCTGAGCGGGGAGGCCGCGGTGCGGAGGCCGCACGATCTATGGGCGCGCCTGACCGCGCTGGCGTGGCTGGGGTTCATGTTCGGCGCGCTGGCGATCGGCGCGTTCGGCTCGGACGCGACCCGGGCGTGGGCGGTCGAGGACGGCCCCGGCTGTCCGTTCCGCACCGCGACCAGCTGGAAGTGCGCGTTCTGCGGGATGACTCACTCGACGGTGGCGCTGGGCCACGGCGACGTGCGGGCGGCGTTCGCCGAGCACCCGCTGGGGCCGGTGGTGCTGGCGCTGATGATCGCGGCGTGCGCGGCGATCGTCTGGGGCCGCGCCGACGCGCTGATGCGGGGCCGGCGGCCGCACCTGATCCTCGCGGTGGTGTCGCTGATCTGGATCGTCAACCTGATCGGGTGACCCGCAGGCTTGGTACGTTCGCGCCGATGAAGCCGACGTCCGCCCGGGTGATCGCCGATCTCGAAGCGCTGGCCGCGCTGACCACCGACGCCAAGGGCGCGCAGCGGGTGGCGTGGGGCCCGCCCTGGCAGGCGGCGCGCGCCTGGTTCACGGCCAAGCTGAAGGACGAGCTGGGCATCGAGCCCGAGCGCGACGGCGCCGGCAACCTGTGGGCGACGCTGCCGGGCGCGTCGCCGAGGAGCCTGATCATCGGCAGCCACCTCGACTCGGTGCCGGGCGGCGGCTGGCTCGACGGCGTGCTCGGCGTGCTGGCCGGGCTCGAGGTGCTGCGGCGGGCGCGCGAGTCCGGCAAGCCGCCGATCACGTTGCGGCTGGTCGACTGGGCCGACGAGGAGGGCGCGCGCTTCGGCCGCAGCCTGGCCGGCTCGGCGGCGTCGGCCGGCACGCTCGACGCCGAGGCCGAGCTGGCGCACCTGGTCGATCGCCAGGGCGTCAAGCTGCCCGACGCGCTGGCCGCCAACGGCGTGACGCTGGCGAGCATGGGCACCGCGCGCGCGTACTTCGATCGGCTCGACGCGGCGGCCTACCTCGAGCTGCACATCGAGCAGGGCCCGGTGCTCGAGGCGATGCGCAAGCCGACCGGCGTCGTGCTCGGCACGATGGGCGTCGAGCGCCACCAGCTCACCTTCACCGGCCAGGCCGCGCACTCGGGCGCGGCGCCGATCCACCTGCGCAAGGACGCGTTCCTGGCCGCCGCCGAGTTCGCGCTGGCGTGCCGCGACATCAGCGTCGCGTACTCGGGCAAGACCCCGCGCACCCGCGTCGTCGCGACCTGCGGCGTGGTGAAGGTCGAGCCCAACTTCGTCACCGCGGTGCCGGGCTCGACCGAGATCTCGATCGACCTGCGCGCCCTCGACGGCAAGGTGCTGGCCAAGATGCTGCGGGACGCCCGCAAGGCCGCGACCAAGGCGGCGCGCCGCCACCACGTCGAGGTCGCCTGGAGCCCGCTCCTGCACATCACGCCGCGGCCGTTCGACCCGACGCTGATGGGCTTCATCCGCGCCGCGGTCAAGCAGGTCACCGGCGCCGCGCCCGAGCTGCCGTCGGGCCCGCTGCACGACGCCGCCGAGATGGCGGGCGTGGTGCCGACCGCGATGGTGTTCGCGCAGTCGAGCCCCGGCATCTCGCACACCAAGGTCGAGGACACGCCGCGGCCGGCGCTCGACAAGTCGATCCGCGCGTTCTTGATCGCGGTCGACGCCACGATCGCGCACCTGGCCGCGACCGAGGCCGGCCCTGCGCCGCGGCGGGCCGCCCGTCGCCCCGCCCGGGCCCGGGCGTAGTACCGTCGGCGTCGTGCTGGGTCAGACGCTGGGCAGCTACACGATCGAGCGCGAGCTGGGCCGCGGCGGCATGGGCGCGGTCTACGCCGCGGTGCACACGCTGCTCGGCCGACGCGCGGCGGTGAAGGTGCTGCTGGCCGAGCTGTCGCGCGATCAGGCGCAGGTGCAGCGGTTCTTCAACGAGGCCCGGGCCGCCACCGCGATCAAGCACCCGAGCATCGTCGAGATCTACGACTTCGGCTGGGCCGCCGACGGCAGCGCCTACATCGTCATGGAGCTGATGGACGGCGAGCCGCTGTCGGCGCGGCTCAAGCGGATCGGCCGGCTGTCCGTGGCCCAGGCGGCGACCATCGCCCGCCAGGCGGCCACCGCGCTGGCGGCCGCGCACCGCGCCGGCATCGTCCACCGCGACCTCAAGCCCGACAACGTGTTCCTGGTCCCCGACGAGGAGGTCGCCGGCGGCGAGCGGGTCAAGCTGCTCGACTTCGGCATCGCCAAGCTGGCGGCGCCGGGCGCGGCGTCGCGCACCACCACCGGCGCGATCATGGGCACGCCGCTCTACATGTCGCCCGAGCAGTGCGAGGGCGCGCGCGCGGTCGACCACCGCACCGATCTGTACGCGCTGGGCTGCGTGCTGTTCGAGATGGTGGCCGGGCGGGTGCCGTTCATCAGCGACGGCGTCGGCGGGCTGATCGGCATGCACCTGCACGTGCCGCCGCCGCGCCTGCGCGAGCTGGCGCCCGACGCGCCGGCCGAGCTCGAGGCGATCGTGGCCCGGCTCCTGGCCAAGGCGCCGGACGATCGCTACCAGACCGCCGACGAGGTCGCCGCCGCGCTGGCCCGGGTCGCCGGGGTGGCGATCACCGCGCCTGGCCCCGCGGCGGCGCCGCCGAGCGCGCTGACCCCAGCGGCGACCGCGGGCGGCGCCACGACGCTGTCGGCGGCGGCCTCGGCCCACGCGGCGCAGCCGGTCGCCGCGGGCGGCGGGCGGCGCGGGCTATGGATCGCGCTGGGCGGCGCGGCGGTCGTCGCCGGCGCGGCGATCGCCGTGGTGGTCGCCAGCGGCGGCGGCGGCGCGCCGACCCCGGTCGCCAGCGCGGCCGCGCCCGACGCCGCGCCCGCGGCGAGCCCGAGCGCCGACGCCGCGATCGCGATCGATCCGCTGCTGCAGCCGGCGCAGCGCGCGCTGGCCGAGGGGCGGTTCGACGTCGCGGTGGCGGTGGCCGACGAGATCCTGCGCGGCGATCCCACCAACGCGGCGGCGGCGGCGGTCCGCGAAGAGGCGGTGCGCGCGCGCGACGCGGCGGCGGCGCTGGTCACGGCGCGGGCGGCGATCGAGAAGCTGGTGAAGGGCGGCCGCTGCTCGACCGCGCGCAAGCAGGCGGCCGAGGCGGTCGCGGCGCTCGGCGAGCCGGCGCAGCCGCTGGTCGCGCTGGCCGCCGCCTGCAAGGAGGCCAAGGCCAGCAGCGGCGACGCGCCCGGCGGCCCCGAGGTGCCGACGATCGGCGGGCCGCTGCCCCGCGAGCTGTTCCTCGCGACCTGGAACCAGCAGCGCGGGCGGATCCAGCAGTGCGGCACCCGGCTGAACCTCGAGGGCGGCTACAAGGCGACGATGGTGATCACGCCGAGCGGCGCGGTGACCGAGGTCAGCGCGACCGGCGCCAGCCCCGAGGGCGCGCGCTGCGTCGAGGCCGCGGTCAGGTCGATCCGCTTCCCGTCGAGCGGCGCCGGCCTCACGGTCACGATGCCGGTGAAGTTCCGGCCCGCGCCCACCACCGGCCCGCTGCCCGAGCCCGACCCGCTCAAGCCCTGACGGCGCGCGCGGTCACCGCGCCGCGAACCACGCCACCGTCTCGGCGAGGCCGGCGGCGATGTCGTGGCTGGGCGCGTAGCCGAGGGCGGCGGTGATCTTGGCGATCGACGCCTGCGAGTGCGGGATGTCGCCGGCGCGCGGCTCGGTGAAGCGCGGCTCGGCCTTGGCGACCTCGGGCTGCACCTTGGCCAGGTTGTCGCGCAGGATCGCGAACAGCTCCTTCAGGTCGGTGCGGCCGTTGCAACCCACGTTGTAGACCGTGTTGACCGCGTGGGCCGGCGCGGTGGCGGCCAGCAGGTTGGCGGCGACGACGTTGTCGACGTAGCAGAAGTCGCGCGACGACGAGCCGTCGCCGAAGATCGTGCACGGCTCGCCGGCCCGCAGCGCCGCGATCCACCGCGGGATCACCGCGGCGTACTGGCCGTTGGGATCCTGGCGGCGGCCGAACACGTTGAAGTAACGCAGGCCCACCGGCTCGAGCCCGTAGCAGTCGCCGAACACCTGCGCGTAGATCTCGTTCATCCGCTTGGTCGCCGCGTACGGCGACAGCGGCTTGCCCAGCGCGTCCTCGACCTTGGGCAGCCCCGGGTGGTCGCCGTAGACCGAGCTCGATGACGCGTAGACCACGCGCTTGACCCCGGCGTCGCGCGCCGCCAGCACCAGGTTCATGAACCCGGTGACGTTGGTGTCGTGGTACGGCACCGGGTCCTTGATCGACCGCGGCACCGAGCCGATCGCCGCCTGGTGCAGCACGACGTCGACGTCGGCCACCGCCTCGCGGCAGGTCGCGACGTCGCGGATGTCGCCGCGGATCATCTTGAACTGCGCCGGCGCGTCGGCGTGGATCGCCAGCACGTCGTCGAGGTTGCGCTGGTGCCCATTGGAGAAGTTGTCGACGCCGACGACCGTCTGGCCCAGGTCGATCAGGCGCTCGAGCAGCGCCGAGCCGATGAAGCCGGCCACGCCGGTGACGAGCCACCGGCGCGGCTGGTTCACCAGCTGCTCGCAGATCTGGGGGTAGCGATCGCTCACGCGGTCACAGGCTCCAGTAGCGCAGGCCGGCCGGGATGGCCTTGGGATCGAGCGCGCTCTTGACGTCGACGACGACGCCGCCCGGCTTGATCCGCGACAGCAGCTCGGCCCGCTGGTCGATGTACTCTTGGTGGCTGACCGCGAAGATCAGCACGTCGAGGTCCCGGTAGTCGTCGAGCGAGGCCAGCGTGATGCCGTACTCGTGCTTGGCCTCGTCGGCGTCGCCCAGCGGCTCGTGGACCATCGCCGAGATGCCGTACTGCTTGAGCGCGGCGACGATGTCGGGGATCTTCGAGTTGCGCAGGTCGGGGACGTTCTCCTTGAACGTCAGGCCGAGGATGCCGACCTTGGCCGCCTTGAGCGGCAGGTCGCCCGACGACAGGAACTGCACGCACTTCTGGGCGATGAACGGGCCGACGTTGTTGTTGATGCGGCGGCCGGCCAGGATGACCTCGGGCAGGTAGCCCAGCTCCTCGGCCTTGGTGGTCAGGTAGTAGGGGTCGACGCCGATGCAGTGGCCGCCGACCAGGCCCGGGGTGAAGCGCAGGAAGTTCCACTTGGTGCCGGCGGCGTCGAGCACGTCCTTGGTGCGGATGCCCATGCGGTCGAAGATCAGCGCCAGCTCGTTCATCAGCGCGATGTTGAGGTCGCGCTGGGTGTTCTCGATGACCTTGGCCGCCTCGGCGACCTTGATCGACTGCGCGCGGTGCACGCCGGCGGTGACCACCGCGGCGTAGGCGCGGGCGACGCGCTCGGCCGACTCGGGGGTGTCGCCCGAGGTCACCTTGACGATGCGCTCGAACGTGTGCTCCTTGTCGCCGGGGTTGATGCGCTCGGGCGAGTAGCCGAGGAAGAAGTCGACGCCGGCCTTCAGGCCCGACAGCTTCTCGAGGATCGGGCCGCAGACGTCCTCGGTGACGCCGGGGTAGACCGTCGACTCGTAGCAGACCACGTCGCCCTTCTTCAGGTGCGGGCCGACGGTCTTCGACGCCGCGATCACCGGGCCGAGATCGGGGCGGTTGTTGTTGTCGATCGGCGTGGGCACCGCGACGATGAAGAAGGTGCAGTCCTTGAGCCGCGCCGGATCGGCGGTGAGCTCGAGCTTGGTGCCGGTGAGGTCGGCGGTGGTGACCTCGGCGGTGTCGTCGTGGCCCTGCTTGAGCTCGTCGATCCGCTTCTGGCGGATGTCGAAGCCGACGGTGGGCAGCTTCTTGGCGAACGACAGGGCCACCGGGAGGCCCACGTAGCCGAGACCGATGACACAGATCTTTTCCTGCTCGAGCGCGATCATGCGCGGAGGAAACCACGATGGCCAGACCCGTGCAAGCCCGCGCGGGGGATGCGGATTCAGCTCGCCCGGGGTCGGTGCTCAACCCACCAGCAAGACGCCCAGGAACCGGTCCGGCGGCATCAGCGCCGCCAGCGCGATCAGCTGCTCCTCGTCGGTCCGGTGGGCCCGGCCGACCAGCACCACCGCGTCCATGCAGGCCGCCGCGCTGGCGTGCTCGCCGATCAGCTCGAAGCCGGTGAGGTCGCACAGGATGTGGGCGAACAGGTCGGCGCCGTCGAGCAGCAGCCGGGCCAGCGCCGGCACCACCTCGCCGGCGCGCTCGACCTTGGCCGGGGTGAGCAGGGCCAGCGAGCCGGCGATCCACCGGGTCGAGAACACCTCGTCGCCGGCGGCCGGCTGGGCCAGCGACGCCAGCCCCGGGTAGCGCACGTTGGCGTCGACCACGGCGGCGGTGCCGCCGGTGAGATCGCACAGCGCGTTGCCGATCTGCACCAGCAGCGGGGGGATCGCCACCCGATCGTCGGACGGGATGAAGCCGATCGCCTTGGCGCCGGCCTCGTTCAGCCGGCGGGCGACCCGGATGCACGCGGTGCGCACCTCGGTGTCGTGCTGGTCGCTGGCCAGGGTCAGGCCGAGCACCGCCAGCGGGTCGGCCTCGGCAGGCGCGGGAGCGTCGGCCACGCCCGACTGTACCTCATGGGGCTCGTCGCCGAGCCCCCCTCGATCCCGGCAAAGCCGGGATCGAGCCTCCCCCCGCGACGCGAGACGACGGAGGCGCTGGGCACCGGCTTGCGCCCCGCCGCGGGGTCGCGGTAACGAGGCGCGTGATCATCGCGCACGTGCTGTCGTCGTTCGGCGTCGGGGGCCAGGAGCGGGTGGCGCTGGATCTCGCGGCCGCGCAGCGGGCCCGGGGCCACACCGTGATCGCGGTGTCGCTGGCGCCGCCGCCCGAGGGGCCGCTCGCCGAGGAGTTCCGCAAGGTCGGCGCCGAGGTGGTCGACGTGCCCAAGGGCCCGGGCACCGACCTGACGCTGGTGCCGCGGCTGGCGTGGGCGCTGCGCCGACGCAAGGTCGAGGTGGTGCACAGCCACAACCCGCTGCCGCTGATCTACGGGGCGCCGGCGGCGCGGCTGATCGGCGCGGTCGCGATCCACTCCAAGCACGGCGTCAACCCCGGCTCGCGCGGCCACCGCATGCTGCGGCGCCAGGCGGCGCGGCTGGTCAGCTCGTTCGTCGCGGTGTCGACGGTGACCGCCCAGCAGGCGCGCGAGCAGCGCGACTGCGCCGAGTCGCAGCTGGCGGTGATCGCCAACGGCATCCGGCTCGAGCAGTTCAAGCCCGACGCCGCGGCCCGGGCCGCGGTGCGCGCCGAGCTCGGCATCGGCGCCGACGCGATGGTGGTGGGCATGGTCGGGCGGATCGACGAGTTCAAGAACCAGCCGCTCTTGCTGGCGGCGATCGCGCCGCGGCTGGGGCCGGCCGTGCACGTGGTGTTCGTCGGCGACGGCCCGACCCGGGCCGGGCTCGACGCGGCGGTCGCGGCGCTGCCGCCGGCGGCCCGGGCCGCGGCCCACGTGCTGGGGCGGCGGATGGACGTCGCGCGGCTCCTGCCGGCGTTCGACGTGTTCGCGCTGTCGAGCAAGAGCGAGGGCCTGCCGCTGGTGGTGCCCGAGGCGATGGCGGTCGGGCTGCCGGTGGTGGCCACCGCGGTCGGCGGGCTGCCGACGGTGATCGACGACGGCGTCACCGGCTACCTGACCGCGGTCGAGCGCGGCGAGCTGGCGGCGGCGCTGGGCAAGCTGCTCGACGATCCCGCGGCGGCGCGGGCGATGGGCGCGCGGGCCCGCGAGGTGGCGCTCAGCCGCTACTCGGCCGAGCGCATGTGCGACGACTACCTCGCGCTGTACCAGCAGGCGCTCGACGCCCGCCGGCGGTGAGGTTCACGGCGCCGGCGCGGGCGGCGCGGCCAGCGGCGAGGCGCCGAGGCCGGCGCGCACCGCGGCCATGAACCGCGGGCCCGGGTCGCCCTTCTCGTTGCGGTAGCCGCGCACGAGCTCGAGGTAGGCCGGCGTGCCGCGCAGGGTCGCGACCTCGTGGTGGCCGAGCACCCGCTCGATCGGGAACCGCGCGGCGAGGTCGCGGATCAGCGCGACGTTGGCGGCGACCTGCGCGTCGGTCAGCGGGTAGCGGTCGCCGTCGCCGACGTTCTCGACACCGATCGCGGCGTGGTTGACGCCGATCGCGTGACGGCCCATCCGGGTCTCGGGGATCAGCCGGAAGATCGTGCCGTCGCGATCGACCAGGAAGTGCGAGACCACGCCGGCCTCGCCGCCCTTGCGCAGGGTGGCGCGCTCGGCCTCGATGCGGGTGCGGCTGAAGTAGCCGTGGGTGCCCTTGGCCGAGTGGCCGCCGGTGTAGTGCAGGACGATCATGCGCGGCGTGATCGTCAGATCGGTGGCCGCGGGATCGGAGTGCAGCCGGCGGTACGCGAGCATCAGCCGCTCGCGCTCGGCGGGCCACGGCACCGGCCAGTCGACGATCGTGGCCAGCGGGGCGTCGACGGCGGCGTCGACCGGCGCGAGCGCCAGCGCCGCGGCGGCGTCGGTGACCGCGGTGAGCGCGCCGCCGTCGAGCGCGCCGGCGCCGCCGTCGACCACGACGGCGATCGGCGGCTTGTCGGGCGCGCGATCGCCGCGGCCGCAGGCGATCGCGACGATGCCGATCGCGACGATCAGGCCGAGCACCAGCGCGCGCGATCGCACGCGCTAGTGCTACCACGCGGCGGGCTCACTTCCAGAACGACCGCCGGGCCGGCGGCGTGGGCGCGGGCGGCGGCGCCTGGCCGGTGGCGACCTGGCGCAGCGCCGTCGCGACGTCGCGCAGCACGCTCGCCAGGTCGGCCGCGACCAGCGCCGCGGTCAGCCGCTCGAGCAGCGGCTCGATCGCCTGGGCCAGCGCGGCCAGGCCGACCGAGCGCGCGTCCTCGACCAGCTCGCGCAGGCGCGCGGTCGGCAGCTGGGCCGCGGCGGCCGGCTGGGCGTGGCTGGCGGCGGCGGCCAGCTCGTCGGCGAGCAGCGCCAGCCGCTGGTGGTACGGCCGGGCGTCGAGGCCGGCCGGCGCGGCCGCCTCCTTGCGCTCCTCGCGCTCCTCGCGCTTGAGCAGGCGCCGCATCATGCTGCGCGGCGCGGCGGCCGGCGTCTGGCTCGGCGCGGGGGGCGGCGGGGGCGGCGCGTAGGCCGCGGGCGCCGACAGCTTGTCGGCCGCGCCCTCGGCGCTCGCCTCCTCGCGGTCCTCGTCGACGGACCAGTCGGCCGGCGGTGCGGCGGCGACGCTGACGCTCATCGTCTTGTGCTTGGCGGGCATCGCCGGCTTGGCCGTCGGTGCGTTGGACCAGCCGCCGCCGGGGAGGCCGCCGCCGGCCATCGGGGCGGGCATCGGCGGCGCGATCCCGCTGCGGGTGCGCGCCGACTCGGCCTGCGCCCAGCCGGCGGGCGGCTCGACCGGCTGGACGATCCCGCGCGGCGTGCCGCCCGGGTTCACCACCGCGCGATCGATCGCCACGAACGCGGTGAAGCGCGACAGCACGCGGTGGCGCAGCGAGGTCGCGACGATCTCGCGCTCGAGGGCCGACGTGCTCTCGCCGGCGGCGTAGCGATCCTCGAGGTCGCGGATGCGCGCGCGGCCCCACGCCGCCTCGAGATCGACCCCGGGCGCGACCGAGTCGAGCACGACCGTCAGCGCGGTGGCGGTGCCGGCCGGCAGCCGGCCGTGGACCGTCACGGTCTGTCCGGGCGCCGGACGCTCCGGCGCAACGCAGGTAGACCGTCACCGGCGCGCCGGCGAACACCGACGGCAACCGCCGCGGCGCCTGGCTGGCCGCGTCGAGGAAGCGGCCGTCGATCGCCAGATCGGTGAGGATCGGCGTGGCGATCCGACGGTGGATCTTGCCCATCACCTCGTCGAGGCGGTCCTCCGACTCGACCAGCTCGCAGGCGCCGCCGCCCAGGCCGGCCAGCCGGCGCAGGAACGCGGCGTTGACCGCCTGATCGATGCCGAGCGTGAACACCCGCAGCCGGCCCAGCTCGCCGCCCATCGCGGCGAGGAGCTGATCCTCGTTGCCGACCTGGCCGTCGGTGACCAGCACCAGCACCTGATCGTGGGCCGGGTGGCTGCGGAGCAGCGCGGCGGCGCGGCGCAGCGGCTCGGCTAGCTCGGTGCCGCCGCGGGCCTCGACGCCGGCCAGGAACTGCACCGCCTCGAACCGGTGGCGATCGGTGGCCGGCACCAGCGCGCCGCCGTGGGCGCGCGGCGACTCGCACTGGTTGTCGAACGCGATCACCGCCAGCCGATCGCGCTCGGTCAGGCTGTCGACGATGCGCGCCGCAGCGCGCCGGGCCGCCACCATCTTCCAGCCCTCCATCGAGCCCGAGCGATCGAGCACGACGACGACGTCGCGCGGGCGCCCGCCGGCGGCGCTGCCGATCGGCGGCACCACCGTCACCGCGAGCGTACCGCCGGCGCCGGCGGCGTCGGGCGCCCACACCGCGCTCGACGCGAGCGACGCGCCGCCGAGCTGCCAGCGCAGCACCAGATCGCGATCGAGCCGCTGGCCCGGGCGCAGCGCGATCTGCCAGCCGCGGCCGTCGGCGCGGGCGTCGACGTCGGCGAGGTTGGCGCGCAGCTGCGCCACCGGCAGGCCGCCGCCGTCGACGCTGAGCCGCACGCCCAGCCGCACCGCGCTCGGCATGCCGGGCAGCAGCACCGGCGGCGAGATCCGCGACGCGTCGGGCACCGCGTCGGTGTCGGCGGCGACGCCCAGCCCGGCCTGTTCGCCGGGCAGCGGCGCGCCCGGCACGTAGCGCGGCGCGACCACCAGCGGGAACACCCACGTCACCTCGCCGTCGTCGATCGGCACCGGCCCCGACAGCGTCAGCGCGATCGTCACGACCTCGCCGGGCATGACGTTGCCGACCCGCAGCGTGAACACGCCGGCGCGATCCTCCTCGGCGATCGCCGCGCGCTGGCCGCGGGCGATGGCCTGGTCGTAGCTGGCGCGGGCGGCGCCGCGCTCGTCGAGCACGCCCTCGATGACCCGATCGCCGGCGACCATGCGGAAGCGCTGCACCGCGGCCCGGTCGGGCAGCGGGAACACGTAGGTCGCCTCGATCGCCTCGCGCAGGTGGTTGACGAAGGTCTGCCGCACCTCGGTGGTCGAGGTCAGCCCGACCACCCGCGCGTCGATGTCGACGGCGGCCAGCGGCAGGCGGCCCATGGCGGTGTCGAGCGCGCCCCAGCCGCAGTCGCGGCGGGCGTAGGTGAGGTCGGGTTCGATGGCGATGGGGATCATGGCGAGGACTCCGGGGGGGTGACGAGGTGACGACGGGCGAGCTCGGCGATGAGCGGCGCCGCCGCGGCGTGCAGCGCGGCGACGTCGGCGTCGGTGAGGGGACGGTCGGGGGTGAGCGAGAGGCGGAGGCCGCCGCCGAGCTCGAGCTCGACGCGGAGCGCCAGCGCGGACGCGGCGGCGGCGGGGACGGGGGACGGGCTGGCGGGGCTGGCAGGGCTGGGGGTGGCGGGGCGCGCGCGCCAGAACTCGGCGCGCCCGGTGGGGCGAGGGGCGGGGACGACCTCGACGCCGGCCAGCGCGGCGAGCGCGGCGTCGTCGAGCGTGGGCAGCGTCCGCTGGATCTCGGCGAGCGTCGCGCCGCGCGCCTGCTCGCGCTTGATCGCGACGAGCTGGGCCAGGTGGCGGCGGCCGTACAGCGCGGTGCGGCCGCGCAAGGTCGGGCGATCGAGCAGCCCCAGCGTCGTGTAGTAGCGGATGGCGCGCTCGTCGGGGACGGCGCGGATCCGGCCGCTGTCGGGCGCGTCGCGATCGGCCAGCGCCTCGGCGCAGCGCTCGGTCAGCTCGGCGATGGTCCAGTCCGACACGAACTGCAACATGACACTGACATATGACAGTGTCAACCCAAAATCGTGCAGCGCCCCCGGCCTCGGAGATAGGATCGCTACATGACACCTGTTTTTCGGATCGGGGCGGTACTCGCAGGACTGGTCGTCGGGCTCGCGGTGGCGACGGCGCAGCCATCGTCATCGCAGCCCAACCCCGGCGCGGGCGCGCCCGCGGTGATGCCGGTCGCGCCCGACGTGCCGCCGCCGCCGGCCGAGGATCCCGCGCAGGCGACTTACCGCGAAGGTTATGCCGCGCTGGTGGCCGGCGACTTCACGACGGCGCGCGCCAAGCTGACGACGGCGGCGGAGACCGCGGTCGATCCCGAGCTGCGCGGCGCCGCGCGCGAGCTGGCGCGGCTGGCCGACGAGCTCGGCGCCCGGCAGGCGCGGCTGGTGTTCGGCGCCGCCGCGCTGCACGACGACGGCGCCGAGGACCCCGCCGACGGCCGCACCAGCTTCGTCGCCACCACCACGCTGGCCTCGCTGTACGCCGGCGTCGTGCTGATCGACATCACCAACAACGGCGACTCGGTGCGCGCCGGCGCCGCGCTGATCCTCGGATCGACCGCGGCCGGCTTCCTCGGCTCGTTCTACGGCAGCCGCGGCCGCTCGATCACCGGCGGCATGGCCGAGGGCTACTCCAACGGCCTCTTGATCGGCACCGCCAACGGGCTGTTGCTCGCCGATCCGCTGGGCGCCGACACCTCCGAGGCCTTCCAGATGTCGGTGCTGGTCGGCATGGCGGTCGGCGCCGGCGGCGGCATGCTGTACGGCGACGCGGTGCGCCCGACCCGCGGCCAGATGAGCTTCGTCGGCACGCTGGCCACGCTCGGCATCGCGTCGGCGGGCCTGGGCCTGGTGGTCGCCAACCCCGACGTGTCGGCCGACACCGTGCTCTACACGATGACCGCCGGCCTCGATCTCGGCGCCGCCGCCGGCCTGGTCATGGGCAAGGATCTCACCTGGTCGTCGGCCCGCGCGCGCCTGGTGTGGCTGGGCGCGCTGCTCGGCGGCGTCGCCGGCTTCGGCGGCTCGCTGTTGATCGGCGGCGGCGACGGCGGCAGCGACTTCGGGCGCGCCGCCGCCGGCATCACGCTGGCCGGCACCTGGGGCGGCTTCGCGCTCGCGACCCACCTGACCCGCGACATGCGCACCGATCGCCGCTACCGGGCGGCGCCGATGGTGCAACTCGCGCCGATGGCCGTGCCGCGCGGCGCCGGCCTCGGCGTCGCCGGCGCGTGGTGAGCGCGCGGGTTCAACGCCGGCGGGTGATGGCGGCGCGGGCCAGCTCGTCGCAGCGCTCGTTCTCGGGCACGCCGGCGTGGCCGGGCACCTTGACGAAGCGCACGTCGGCGAAGCGGCGGATCGCGTCCTTGATCTCGGCCACCAGCTCGACGTTGGCCTTGGCCTTCCAGCCCATCGACAGGACGCCGATCGAGTAGCTCGAGTCGGTGTAGACCAGCACCGGGCGGTCGCGATCGGCGACCAGATCGAGCCCGCGCAGCACCGCGGTCAGCTCGGCGATGTTGTTGGTGCCGTGGCCGAGGTACTCGCTGACCTCCTTGCGGTCGCTGCCATCGAGCACGACCACGCCCAGGCCGGCCGGCCCGGGGTTGCCGGTGCAGGCGCCGTCGGTCCACACGTGGACCGCGTCGGCCGGCAGGCGATCGCCGAGCCGGGCCGGGCCGTTGGCCTTGGCGCGGGGCGCGGCGCTCGGCTTGGCCGCGGGCGCGCCGGGCCTGGCCGCGGGTGCCGGCGCGGCGCTGCCGAGGTCGGGCTCGATCGTCGCGTCGGCGGCGGCGCCGAGGTTGCGGCCGGCGGCGCGGTAGACCTTGGCGTTGGGCTCGCGCTTGTAGACCACCGCGACCCGGCCGGCCTCGTCGGTGATGAGCGCGCCGGCGGCGTCGACCTCGGCCCAGACCTCGGCGTCGCGCAGGCGGTGGCGCTTCCAGGGCATGCGGACGTATACACCGCCGAGGCGTCGCTGTTGCAGTGGTGGTCGGGCGTGTTACAACGCGCCGACCTGGGAGGATGCTCATGACGATGTCGGCTCGCCGTACTGGTGCACTCGCGCTCGCGACCCTGATCGCGCTCACCGCCGCTGCTTGTGACAAGGGCAGCAAGAGCGGGGGCGGTGGCAAGGGCATGGCCGGCGCGTCGGCGGTCGCGCCGAAGGGCGGCCTCAAGCGGGCGCTGTCGATGATGCCCGCCAACTCCGAGATGGTCATCGCCATCGACTTCAAGCAGATCCGTTCGAGCGATCTGTGGAAGAAGTACGAGGGCCTGGTGATGGGGCAGGTCGGCAAGGGCCTCGAGGAGTTCAAGACCGTGTGCGGCTGGGATCCGATCGCCAAGGCGTCGGGCGCGCTGGCCGCGGGTCGCGGCAAGCAGATGGACGAGATGACGGTGTTCGTGAAGGGCTTCGACAAGACGTCGGTGCTCGACTGCATCAAGAAGGCCGCCGACAAGTCCAAGGCCGAGAACGACGGGCGCACGCTCAACATCGACGGCGACTACGTCGAGCTGAACAAGCCGGGCGGCGATCCGATCCGGTTCATCTTCGCCGACGACGACACCATCCTGATCCAGCGCGTCGCCGGCACCGACGCGATGGCCGACAAGGCCGCGCTGCAGAAGGTGCTGGCCGCCAAGGACGGCGAGGGCCTGATGAGCTCGGCGACGTTCAGCTCGCTGATCGACGCCACCGACACCGGCGCGGCGCTGTGGTTCGTGATGAACGGCAGCTCGTCGCTCCTGGCCGGCAGCGGCATGCCGTTCAAGTTCGTCGCGATCTTCGGCTCGGCCCGGGTCGGCGGCGGCGTCGACGGCGTGCTCAAGCTGCGCATGGCCGAGGAGAAGGACGCCAGCGGCGTGTCGGCGATGGCGCAGATGTCGATGGGCCAGATCGAGGGCACGCCGTACGCCGAGTACGCCAAGGGCGTGAAGATCGACTCGAAGGGCAAGGACGTGAACGTCTCGTTCAAGTTCACCTCGGCCCAGCTCGAGGCGATGGCGGCCCAGGCCGCGGCCCTGCGCGGGCTGTGATCGGCCGCCGCCACAGCCGTCGTGGCCTGGCGCTCGCCGCGGTGATCGCGGTCGGCGTCGCCGGGTGCAAGGACAAGAAGAAGCCGCCGCCGCCGCCCCCCGCGCCGGTGCCGGTGGCGGCGCTGGGCGCGATCCCGGCCGACGCCACGGTGGTGGTCGGCCTCGACGTCGACCGGCTGGCGTCGTCGGACATGGTCGCGCGGGCGGTCGCCGACATGTTCGTCCGCGACCCCGGCCTGGCGGCGCGCTTCCAGCGGCTGGCCACCGACTGCGGCGTCGACGTGACCCACCAGATCAAGCAGGTGCACCTGGCGCTGGCGCCGGGCGGCAGCGGCGCGGCGCGGCGGGCGCTGCTGGTGGCCACCGGTCGCCTCGACGAGCCGGGCCTGACCCGCTGCCTGCAGGCGGCGGTCGGCAGCGGCGGCGGCGACGTGACGGTGAAGCAGACCGGCGCGCGCAGCCTGTACCGGCTGGTCGAGGGCCGCCACACCGTCTACTTCGGCTTCGGTCAGTCCGACACCGTGGTGATCGGCCCCGACGAGGCCTGGGTCGAGACCGCGCTCGGCGACGGCCCCAAGGTCGCGACCGCGGCGCTAGCGCCCTACCTGGCGGCGGTCGATCAGACCCGGGCGCTGTGGTTCGTGGCGGCGATGGCCGGCGATCTCGGCGACGCGCTGGTGCGCACCACCAAGGGCGCGATCCAGGCCGCGCCGGTGGCGGCCTACGCCGAGCTCGATCCGCACGACGGCTTCGCCGCCCACGCCGCGTTCGCGATGCGCACCGCCAGCGACGCGACGGCGCTGGTCACGTTCGCGACCGGCGAGCTGGCGCTGGGGGCGATGGCCGCCCAGGCCATGAACCTCGGGCCGGTGGTGGCCAAGGTGAAGGTGGCGGCCGAGGGGCAGACGGTCCATTTCCGGGTCCAGCTCACCGACGCCGAGTTCAAAGACGTGCTGACGGTGGTTGACACCGGTGGCGACGGCGGACAGGATGCCCCGCCCGCGGCCGACGGCGGTCCCGGGACGGCACCCGATGCGGGGCCGTAGCCGCACGAAGAACGGAACACGACCATGGCTCAGAAGACCTCGACCAAGACGCCCGCCAAGTCCGCCAAGCCCGCCACGCCCGCCAAGGGCAAGGCCGTGAAGGCCAAGCCGGCCGCCACGGGCCCCCTCGCCAAGATGAAGGCGCTCGGCGGCAAGGACAAGCTGGTCGACCAGATCGCCGGCTCGCTCGCCCACGACGGCGCCGACGAGGGCTCGATCAAGGATCGCCTCACCAAGGCGTCGAACGCGCAGCTGCTCCGCCTCGCCTCGGTCACCGAGGCGGTCAAGAAGGCCTACGGCAGCCGCGACAAGCTGGTCGACGCGCTGATCAAGGCGCTCGGCCGCGCGAAGGACAAGGACTACGTCGCCAAGCTCGGCACGTTCTCGCTGCCGAAGCTGTACGACCTGGCCAAGAGCACCGAGCGCAAGGCCAAGGCCGCCAAGAAGGCGTGACCGGCCGCGGCCGCACGCTAGATTAGGGCGTGCGCGCGCGAGCTTTCGGCGGTGTCGTGGCGATCGCGTTGGCGATCGCCGCGTCAGCGCGCGCGGGTGATGACGACGACGATCCCGCGGTCGGCGACGCCACGGGTGCGAGCGCGCCGATCGCCGGCGCGGTGCTGGTGGCGCGCGACGCGACCTGGCAGGTGCAGTGGGCCACGGCCCCGGCGCTGACGGTCGCGCTCGGCCCCGCGGCGCTCGGCGCGCTCGACGCGGCCCGCGGCGGCCCGGCGGGCCCGTCGCTGTACGGCCCGGCCGACGCGGGGCCGCCCGCGGCGTGGCCGTTCGCGGTCGACGGCGACGTGGCCGGCCGGCTGGCGATCACCGGCGGCGCGTTGCCGGCGCCGGCCCCCGACGCCCGGATCGCCGCGGCCTGGGCGGTGACGCGGTTCGCGCTCGACGCGACCTCGGCCGACGCGGCGGCGCTGCGGGTGCTGGAGCTGCGGGTCCGCTACCGCGACGGCCTGGCGGCCTGGCTCAACGGCGTGCCGATCGCGCGGCGCGAGCTGCCCGCCGCGGCGCCGCCGCTGGCGATCGCGACCCGGCCGCACGGGCCGGAGTGGGAGAGCTTCTTCGTGCCGGTGGCGCCGGGGCTGTTGCACGCCGGCGTCAACGTGCTGGCCGTCGAGGCGCGGCCCGCGGCCCACGGCGCGGCCCCGGCGCTCGAGGTCGAGCTGGCCGGGCGGCCCCAGGCGCGGGTGGTGCGCGGCCCGCTGGTGCAGCGGGTCGGCGCCGATCGCGCGACGATCGTCCTCGAGACCGACCTGCCGACGGTGGCGACGCTGGCCTGGGGCCAGGCCGCGCTCGATCACGCGCTGCCGGCCACCGCCGCGCGGCGCCGCCACGAGTTCGAGCTGACCGGGCTGCCGGACGACGCGCTGGTGCGCTACCAGCTCAGCGTCGACGGCGCGCCGGCGCCGGCGGCGGCGTTCGCCACCACGCCGGCGGCCGGCGAGGTCATCCGCATCGGCGCGTACGGCGACGTGCGCGGCGGCCACCGCGTGCACGCGCAGCTGATCGCGCGGCTGGTCGCCGAGGCGCCGGATCTGGTGGTCGCTTCGGGCGATCTGGTGCTGCGCGGCACCGACGACGCCGACTGGCAGCAGTTCTTCGCGGTGACCGCGCCGCTGATGGCCGCGGTCCCGTACTACCCGGCGGTCGGCAACCACGACCTCGGCAAGACCGGCGATCTCGCGCGGCGCGTGACCGATCAGTTCGCGCTGCCGCCGGGCCCGGCCGATCGCCCGCCCGGCGCCGGCTGGTACAGCTTCGACGTCGCCGACGTCCACCTGGTGATGCTCGACTCGAACGCGTACGACGACGCGCGGCAGCGGGCGTGGCTCGAGGCCGACCTGCTGGCCGCCGCCGGCGCGCGCGCGATCGTCGTGGTCACCCATGACGGGCCGTTCGCCCGCGGCACTCACGGCGGCAACCAGCAGGCGGTGCGCGACTACGTGCCGATCCTGGTGCGCCACCGGGTGACGCTGCTGATCAGCGGCCACGATCACCTGTACCAGCGCGGCGAGCAGGACGGCCTGCCGTACATGGTGTCGGGCGGCGGCGGCGCGCCGCTGTACCGGGTGCGCTGCGGCGTCGCCGGCCGCCCGCGGTGCGCGCGCCCCGACGGCATGGACCAGGCGCGGTCCGAGCACCACTACGCGATCATCAGCGTCTACCCGGCCCACGTCGAGGTGTGCCCGCGCCAGCCCGACGGCGCGCCGCTCGAGCCGTGCTGGCGGCTGCCGACGCGGCGCTGACCGCGACCTCGCGCTACGACGCGCGCGGCGCGGTCGCGCGATCGAGGAACGCGCGCAGCGACGGCCGCTGCCACTGCGCGCGGGCGTAGCCGCGCACGGCGTCCGGCACCGGATCGCCGTTGGCCACCAGCCGCATCAGCGCCAGCGCCAGGTCGGCGTCGGCGATCGACCAGTCGCTGAACAGCGTCGTGCGCCCGGGGGCGAGCAGGTGCTCGGCGAGGCCGATCAGCTCGGCGGCCTGGATCGCGGCGCGATCGCCGAGCGGCTCGGCGGCGCGGGCGCCGAACACCGACGAGGTCGGCCGGGCCTCGCGCAGCGCCATCAGATCGGTGCGCAGGTACGACATGACCTGCCGCGCGCGGGCGCGCTCGCCGAGATCGGCGGGGAACAGCCGCGGGTAGCCCGGCGCGGGGAAGGTCTCGGCCAGGTACTCGGAGATCGCCAGCGACTCGGTGAGCCACAGCTCGCCGTGGGCCAGCACCGGCACCTTGCCGATCAGCGCGCGATCGCGCAGCCGCGCCTTGGTCTCGGCCGGGATCGGCAGCGGCACCAGCTCGAGCTGGTAGGGCAGGCGCTTCTCCTCGAGCGCGGTCATCACGTGGAACACCCACGGGCTCACCCACCCGGTCTCGGCGTACAGCGTCAGCGGGGCTGCCATGCGGCCGAGGATACCGATCCGCGCAGGCCGCGGAAGCTCGCGGGCGGCGCGATCGTCGTCGGCCAGCCATCGCCGCCGCGGGTCAGCTCACCGCACGCCGGCGGCGCGGCGGCCAGCGGCGGGCGGGCCAGGCTGCCGAGGAGCTCGAGCTCGCGGGACGCGTCGGTCCAGGCCGCGACGCACTGCTGCAGCGTCACCGCGGCGGCGATCGGATCGTCGACCGGCGCGTCCTCGGCGCCCGCCGCCACCGGCCGCGGGATCGCGTCCCGGCAGGCCCGCGCGGCCGCGCACACCGCCGCCGGCGTCGGCAGCGCGGCGCGCTCGTCCTCGATGGCGCCGCGGGCCGCGGGATCGCCGTCGCCGAGCCAGGTGGCCAGCGCGCCGGTGTCGTCGGCGAGGTGCACGCGCGGCGGCGCGACCGGCGCGACCGACAGCCACAGCGTCCGGCCGTCGGCGGCGGAGGCGCGCCAGCCGGCGACCGCCGCCGTGTCCGCGCGGGTCCACGCCGCGTGCGGCCACACATCCCAGCGGTCGCCGACCCGCACCGCGATCGCGTCGGCCGCGAGGCAGAACCAGGTCGGCCCGACGTCGGCGCGCGGCGCCAGGACCGGCCGGCAGCCGTACAGCGACGCCAGCGGCGGCGGCGGCGCCGGCAACCAGCCGCCGGCGCGCAGCGGCGCGCAGCTCGCGTGATCGGGCTCGATCAGACAGACGCTCTGGACCAGGGCGCGATCCTGGCACGCCTCGGCGCCCAGCCCGTCGCACAGCGTCGGCGGGCGTGCGGTCGTGGGCGCGGGTGACGCCCCGCCGTGGCACGCGACGAGCAGGAGCGCCAGCGCGCAGGATCGCATCGTCGGCCAGACACCGCGGGCGGGCCGCGGTTGCGTCACGCCGCGGCGAGGCCGCGCACGATCGCCGGCGTGATCGCGAACCGCGCGCACAGCTCGTCGAGCTGGGCCTGGGCCGCGCGGTCGAACTTCTGCACCCGGCGCGCGAGGATCAGCTCGTTCTTGAGCGAGTGCTCCCAGCCGGTCAGCTCGGTGACGGTGACCTGGTAGCCGTGCGCGGTCAGCGCCAGCGCGCGCACGACGTTGGTCAGGTGCGAGCCGAACTCGCGGCGGTGCCACGGGTGCGCCGCCAGCGCCGCCAGCGCCGGCTCGGCCGGCTTGTGCTCGGCGAGCTGCCGCGCCACCTCGGCCTGGCAGCACGGCACCACCGCGATCCAGTCGGCGCCGGCGGTGATGCCGCGCACCAGCGCCTCGTCGGTGGCGGTGTCGCACGCGTGCAGCGCGGTGACCACGTGGATCCGCTCGGGCAGCGGCGCCGCCGCGATCGTGCCGGCGACGAACTCCATGTGCGGGCACTCGAACCGCGCCGCCCGCGCGGCGCCGGCGGTGACCAGCTCGGGCCGGTTCTCGATCGACACCACCCGGGCCGCGGTCGCGCGCAGCCGGGTCACGTACATCAGGAACCCCAGGTAGCTCTTGCCGGCGCCGCAGTCGACGATCGTCGCCGCGGAGGGGAACCGCGCCAGCACGTCGTCGAGCGCCGGGCCCAGCAGCTGCAACAGGTGGCGGATCTGCTTCAGCTTGCGGCGGGCGTCGGCGTTGAGGTCGCCGCCGCGGGTGAGCAGATGCAGATCCTGGAGCAGCTCGACGGGCGCGCCGGGCAACAGCTCGGCGGCGACGTCGGCTCGATCGACCTTGGCGCGCACGCCCGCACCCTAGCGCGAATTTCACCCGGCGGTCAGCGCGACCGCGACCGCGCGGCCGTCGCCGCGGACGATGACGTGGGTGCCGTCGGCGGTGGCGTCGACGCGCTCGATGCGCGCGGGCAGGACGATCGCGCTCGGGCGGGCGTCGCGGGCGTCGCGGGCGTCGCGCGGGCGGGTGGCGCGATCGATCGTGGTGGCGAGCGCGACGCCGTCGTCGTCGAGGGCCACCGTCCACTGCTCGCCGCGGTCGAGATCGAACACGACCGCGCCGGCGATGGCGTGGGCAGCGGTGACGGTCGCCGCGGCGGTGGGCGTGGCGGGCGCGGGCGGGGTGAGCAGCGCGGCGAGCGGGAGGAGGAAGGTGGGGAGCATGGCGACGCTCCCGGTTAGTGCGACCGGCGTGCCACCCGCGATCAGGTGCGATCGCCGGCAGTTGCGCGGGCGTGTGGGGCGCCAGACACGCTCGCGTCGGCGTCGGGACACGCCTTCTTGGCCGCCAGCTTGGCGCGGTGCGCGCGGGTCTTGACCGCGGCGAGCGACAGCCCGGTGGCCCGGGCGATCTCGGTCTCGGTGCAGCCCATCGCGTAGCGCAGCGTGAACACCTCGCCGTAGCGGCTGCCCAGGCGATCGACGCCGCCCAGCGCACGCGCGCACTGCTCGCGCGCCGACGCCAGCGCCTCGCTCGACGGCGCGCGGGTCGCCAGCGCCTCGATCCACGCGGTGGCGCCCTCGTCGGTGGGCGCCATCACCTCGCGGGCCCGCCGCCGCTGCTTCCGCAGGTGCATCAGCGCCGCGGTGGTGGTGACGCGGTACAGCCACGTCGAGAAGCGGGCGTCGCCGCGGTACGAGCCCAGGTGCCGGTGCGCCAGCAGCATCGCGTCCTGCGCGATGTCGTCGGCGGCGGCGGTGTCATCCTTCACGAAGCGGAGCGCGATGGCCTTGGCGTAAGAGCGCGCCTCGGCGTCGAGTCGGGGCGTGTCCAGCGGTCGGTCGTTCATGGCGTGGCCTCCAGGTCCTTGCCGATACGCATCCGCAAGGTCCGTTCCACGCGCGTGCGCAAGCGATCTCGATAGGTTGCGGCGAAGATCGAGACGCCTGGCGTCTTGGCGGCTATACACTGTCCAAGCGTTTGGACGCCGCTTTCGCCCGGCGCTGGACACCTGCTGGACACCTGGATGCCACGCATCGCCATCCTCGAAGACGATCCGCTGGTCGGGCGCCGCACCGCCGAGCTGGTGGCCGACGGGCTCGCCCACGACACCGCGCTGGCCACCGCGCCGGCGCAGCAGGCCGCCGCGCTCGACGGCGCCGCGGCGGTGATCGTCGGCGCCACCTTCGGAGGCCGCCCGCTGGCCGCGACGGTGGCCGCGGTCCGGGCGCAGGACCCGCGGCGGCCGGTGCTGGTGGTGTGCGCCAGCGGCGACGCCGACGCGATCGGCGCGGCGGCGGCGGCGGTCGGCCCGCTGGCGGTGGTCACGCGGCCGGTGCAGGCCAGCGAGCTGTTGCCGCGGCTGGCGGCGGCGCTGGAGCGCGCCGAGCAGGCGCGCACGATCGACGAGCTGACCCGGCAGGTCGAGGTGCGCGACCGCGCGCTGGCGTCGACCCGGGGCCAGGCCGAGCGCGCCACCGCGGCGCTGGCGTCGACGTCGACCGAGCTGGCCACCGCGACCGAGCGGCTGGTGGTGGCCGAGCAGCTGGCGGCGGTCGGCCGCGTGGTCACCGGCATCGCCCACGAGCTGGGCCAGCAGCTGGCGCTGGTCGGCTACGCCGAGGCGCTCAAGACCCGCGTCGCCGAGGATCCCGAGCTGGTCGAGCTGGCCGACGTGATCGTCGGCGCGCAGCGGCGGCTGTTGGCGATGGTCGACGCGATCCGCGACTTCACCGCCGGCCCCGAGCCCGCGCTGGCCAAGGAGCCGGTCGACCTGGTGACGATCGTCGACGACGCGCTGGCGCTGTTGCGCCACGACCCCGACGTGCGCCGCCGGCAGGTGCAGCGGGTCGTGACCGGCCACCCGCTGTGCCTGGCCCACCGGGGCAAGCTGGCGCAGGTGGTGATCAACCTCGTGCACAACGCGGCGCTGGCGACCGCGGCCGGCGCGGCGATCGAGGTGGCGGTGCGCGAGGCCGCGGGCGGCGTCGCCGAGCTGACCGTCACCGATCGCGGCGAGGGCATGGCGCCGGCGGTGGTGGCGCGGCTGGGCGAGCCGTTCTTCACCACCCGCGGCGATCGCGGCTCCGGACTCGGGGTCGGCATCTGCCGGCGCATCGTCGAGGAGCACGGCGGCGCGCTGGCGTTCAGCTCGACGCTCGGCGTCGGCACCACCGCGCGGGTGACGCTGCCCGGGCTGGTCGGAGCCGCGGCGTGACGCCGCCGCGGGGGCGGGTGCTGGTGCTCGACGCCGAGCCGCACATCGCGCGGCTGGTGGCGCTGCAGCTGGGCGACGAGTTCCAGGTCGCCGCGGCCGCCGAGCTCGACGCGGCGCTGGCCGACCTGCACGCCGTGCCCTACGACGTCGCGCTGGTCGAGCTGGGCGTCGATGGCAAGGCGCCGATCGAGCGGCTGCACGCGGCGGCGCCCGACGTGCCGGTGATCGCGCTGGCCGCGGCGCCCACCACCGCGGCCACGGTGGCGGCGATGCGCGACGGCGCGGTCGACGTCGTGCCCAAGAGCGCCAGCGCCGCGGCGCTGCGGGCCGCGGTGGCCCGCGCGGTGGCCCACGGCTCGCTGGCCCGCGAGGTGGCGCGGCTGCGCAACGAGGTCGATCGCGCGCGCGGGCTGGGCGAGATCGTCGGCGAGTCGGCGCCGATGCGCGCGCTGCTCGGGCTGGTCGAGAAGGTCGCGCTGGCCGACGCCACCGTGCTGATCCTCGGCGAGAGCGGCACCGGCAAGGAGCTCCTGGCCCGCACGCTGCACCGCATCGGGCCGCGGGCCAAGCAGCCGTTCGTCGCGTTCGACTGCTCGGCGCTGACGCCGTCCTTGCTCGAGGCCGAGCTGTTCGGCCACGAGAAGGGCGCGTTCACCGGCGCCGGCCGGGCCCGGCGCGGGCTGTTCCGTGAGGCCCACCTGGGCACGATCTTCCTCGACGAGATCGGCGACATCGCGCCCAGCGTGCAGAACAAGCTGCTGCGCGTGCTGCAGGAGCGCGAGATCAAGCCGGTCGGCGGCGACCACGTCGTGTCGATCGACGTGCGGGTGGTGGCCGCGACCAACAAGGACTTGAAGGCGCTGGTGGCCAAGGGCGACTTCCGCGAGGACCTGTACTGGCGGCTGGCGGTGGTGCCGATCCAGGTGCCGCCGCTGCGCGAGCGCCGCGCCGACATCCCGCTCCTGGCCGCGCACATCCTGGCCCGCCGCCGCGGCGCGGCCAAGACCGGCGCCGGTGGCGCGCGCTACCCGACCGCGCTGGCCCAGGACGCGCTGGCGCGGCTGATGAGCTACGCCTGGCCCGGCAACATCCGCGAGCTCGAGAACGTGCTGTCGCGGGCGGCGATCCTGTGCGACGGCGAGAAGATCCGCGGCAGCGATCTCGACCTGGCCGGGCTGTCGCCGACCGCCACCACGACACCGGCGCGGGCCAGCGCGGGCCTGGCGCCGGGCCGCACGCTCAAGGACATCGTCGACGACGCCGCCCGCGCGGTCGAGCGCGCCGCCATCGCCGAGGCGCTGGCCGAGACCGAGGGCTCGCCGGCCCGGGCCGCGCGCCTGCTCGGCATCAGCCGCGCCAGCATCTACAACAAGATGAAGGAGTACGAGCTGGGCAAGTGAGCCCCGCGCGCGCTCACAAGGACGGCGTCGCGACGTCGCCGTCGAGCGCCACGCCGCACATGCCCTGGGCGCACACCGCGGTCGGCTGCGCGACGCAGGCCATCAGCGTGCACGCGGTGTCGCCGCAGGCGGCGGTCGCGCTGGCGTGGACCTCGGCGGCGAAGTCCCGGTGGACGCCCGCCACCCGGCCGCCGTTGCAGTGATCGCAGCAGCCGAGCTCGACCACCGCGCAGTCGGCGTCGACGGTGCAGGCCTGGCGCTCGTCGATCGTGCCCGGCCGCGGCGGCGCGTGGGCGGCGGGCTTGCAAGCGCCCGACGCGGCGAGGAGCGCGAGGGACGCGGCGGCGAGGGGCAGGGCGAGGCGCATGCCGCCAGCCTACAACGTCACGCCGAGGCGCGGCGCGCCGCGGCCTGCTCCTCGCGCTCGAGCTCGGCGAACGGATCGGGCGCGCTCTCGAACTGCAGGATGCCCAGCTCGGCGAAGCGGACCCGCTGGCGATCCGACAGCAGATCCATCTTCTTGATCGCCGGCACGATCTTGGCGAACAGGAGCTGCCGGAACATCACCTGCCCCTGGTTGTGCAGCGCGATGTCCATGCACTGCTGCACCGGCAGCCCGACCTTCTCCCAGACCTCCTGGAACAAGAAGCGATCGCGCATCAGCCGCGCCGCCTCGTAGACGAAGTCCTCGCGCTCGCGCCGCATCGCCTCGGGCTGGTCGCGGTAGTAGTCGCGCAACGACAGCACGCCGTAGGCGACGTGGCGGGCCTCGTCGCCCATGACGTAGGCGGTCAGCTCGCGCAGCAGCGGATCGGGCGTGTTCATGCGGATCATCCCGAACGCCGCCAGCGCCAGGCCCTCGACCATGATCTGCATGCCGAGGAACTTCATGTCCCAGCGGCTGTCCTTGAGGATCATGTCGAGCAGCGTCTTGAGGTGCGGGTTGATCGGGTAGGCGAAGCCGACCTTCTCGTGCAGGTAGCGGTTGTAGACGTCGACGTGGCGGGCCTCGTCGACGACCTGGGTGGCGCCGTACAGCTTCGAGTCGAGGTCGTGGACCGAGTCGACCAGCTGCGCCGCGGCCAGGAGCGCGCCCTGCTCGCCGTGCAGGAACTGCGACAGCGTCCACGACGAGGTCTCGACGTTGAGCGCGGTCTTCTCGCGCTCGGTCAGGCGCCGCCAGATGTCGGAGCCGTAGAGCGGCATCAGCTCCTCGGGGCCCATCGGCTGCTCGAGATCCGGCTGCAGGTGCCAGGGCAGCACGACGTCGCTCTGCCACTGCGCCCGGGTGGCCTTGTCGTACAGCTCGCGGAGCTTGGCGCGGCTGTCCTGGTAGCCCCAGGTGTAGGTGACGTCGAGGATCGTCTCGAGCGTCTCGATCGAGGGACCGCTCACGGACTCGGACGTCGGCGCAGGCGCGACCATGGTGCCTCCAAATGTGAAACGGATTTCAGTTTGCGCTTGGCGTCGGGCGGCGTCAAGGCGAAACTGGGAGCACGATGTCCCGCGCCACGTCTGCTCCCGCCCGCGCGGCCGCGGTGTTCGACGATCCGCGGGCGCCGCAGTTCGCGCAGGCCCGGGCCCACCGCACCTACGAGGCGCTGATCGCCGCGGCGTCCGCGGCCTTCGCCGCCGACGGCTACGACGCCACCGGCACGCCCGACATCGCGCGGCGCGCCCGGGTCTCGGTCGGCACCTTCTACCGCTACTTCGACGACAAGCGGCAGGTGTTCATCGAGGTGTCGCGCCGTCACCTCGCCGCGGGCTACGAGCGGATCATGGAGGGGCTCACCCCGGAGCGCTTCGCCGGCAAGGCCCGCCGCGCCACGATCGCGCTGACCGTCGACGTGCTGTGCGCCCACGTCGCGCAGTTCCCGGCGATGCAGCGGGTGTTCGTCGAGATGGCGCTGCGCGACCCCGAGGTGGCGGCGCTGCGCCGCGCCTTCGACGACCTCGGGCGCGAGCGCCTGACCGCGCTGATCGCCTCGATCACGCCGCGGTCCCGGGTGCCCGATCCCGCCGCCACCGCGGTGGTGCTGTACATCGCCGCGGTCGAGACCGCGGCGGCGCTGGCCGGGCTGCACGGCCCGGTCGCGGTGCCGGCGGCCGACGCCAAGGCCGCGCTGGTGACGGTGCTCGACCGCGCGCTGTTCAGCGAGTCGCCGCCGTAGCGGTCACGACCCGACGATGATCGCGCCCTGCATCATGTCCATGCCGCACACGAACGTCAGCTTGCCGCTGGCCGGCGCGGTGACCGAGATCTCGACCGGCTGGTTCATCGGCAGGTCGACCGCCTTGCCGCCGTCGACCTTCACCTGGGCGCCGCACTCGGTGTCCTCGATCCGGGTGAACACCAGCTTGAGCTTCTCGCCGGGCTTGGCGGTGATCGCGTCGGGCTCGTAGCCGACCTTCTTGACCGCGACCGGGATCGCGCGCGTGCCGTCGGGGGCCACGGTGCCGGCCGTCACCGGCGCGGCGGTGTTCTTCTTGGTCGACTCGGCCTTCTTGCAGGCCACGACGGCGCACAGCGCCAGGGCGACGACGGCGAACTTCATGGCGCGCAGCGTACCGCCCACCGCGGCCGGCGTCACTTCAGCGCGAACGTGTTGACGAAGCAGGCCGGCGTGGCCTTGCCCGCCACCTGGTACGGCGTGAACCGCCAGGCCTTGATCGCGCTGGTCAGCTTCGACGCGACGTCGCCGGTCAGCTTGAACACGCTTGCCGACGTCACCGCGCCGCTGGCGTCGATGCAGATCTTGGCGCTGACCGACGACGGCGGCGCGGCGTCGCCCGGGCGCGTGATGGTCGTGATGCGCGGCAGCTCGCCGCTGGTGCGCTTGACCGCGTTGGGCGGCACCACCGGCGGCGGGCCGCTCGGCTTGGGCGGGGTCACCACCGGCGGCGGCGGGCTGGAGCCGCCGGTCGGCAGCGCCGGCTTGACCACCGCGACGGTGGCCCCCGAGCCGGCGGGCGGCGGCGCGACGATCGCGGGCGCGCTGCCCGAGCCAGCGGGCGGCGGCGCGACGCTGGGGCCCGGCGGGAGCGGCGGTGGCGCGGGCGGCGCGACCGTCGGCTGGGTCGGCCGCGGCGCGGCCGGCCGGGCGTCGCGGATCTGCTGCTGGGCGAGCGCGGCCTGGGCCTCGCGCTCCTCGCGCTCGCGCCGCTTGACCTCGCTCATCGACGGGGAGAACTCGTACTGGGTGCGGGCCTCGGCGACGAAGTGCTGACGCCACATGACCTCGCCGGCCTGGCGCAGCGAGACGTTGTGCGAGCCAGGCTCGACGGCCATCTTGAGCGGGGTCTTCTGCTCGAGCTCCTTGCCGTCGAGCAAGACGGTCAGGCCCTGGGGCTCGGAGTCGAGCACCAGCATCGCCATGTTGGCCTCGGGCCCGGCCGGCGCCGGCGCGAGCACCGCGCGGATGGTCTGGGTCTCGTTGGACGACAGCTCGATCGAGGTCTCCCACGACACGAAGCCGTCGCGGCTGATCTTCACCTGGATCACGCCGGGCTCGAGCGGGATGGTCCACGGCGCGCCGTCGTGGACGTCCATGCCGGGGATCTTGATCTGGGCGTCGGCGGGCTCGACGATGAACTTGAGCGTGCCCGGCGGGGCCGCGGTGACCTCGGGCGTGCCGCCCTTGCCGGCCGGCTTGCCGCCGCCGCGGCCGAACGCGACGTAGCCGCCGACGGCCAGCGCGGCGATCGCCAGCAGCGCCACCGCGATCTTGGCGCCCGCGCCGCCGCGCTGCTCGACGATGCTGGCGCCGATCGCCGGGCTCGAGGTGCGCGGGTTGGGCGCGGTGGCGTCGCCGGCGTCGACCGGCACCGCGACCGGCGAGCTGGTGGAGGTCGGCCGCCGCCGCGGCACCGCGTCGGAGCTCGAGCCGTGGGGGAACGCCGACGGCCGCGCCGAGCCGGCCTGGGGCGCCATGATGCCGATCAGCGTCGCCGAGTCGCGCGGGTCGGCCTCGTGCTGGACCGCGGCCAGCCCGCCGGCGGGGCCGGGCTGCGAGTAGTCGGGGATGTCGTCGAGGTGCTCGTGCTGCTGCGAGTCGTGCTCCTGGCCGCCGCCCCAGGCGACGTCGGCGGCCTCCTCCTCGTCGGCGGCCGAGCGCGGGCGGCCGGGGTCCGACTTGGCCCGGGCCATCATCGGCGGGTTGGTCTGCGACGGCGCGCGCAGCGGCAGCGCCGGCGGCGGCGTGCGCGAGAAGACCGGCGAGCGCGACTGGCCGGCCAGCGAGTCGGTGACCGCCGGCCCGCTGAAGTTGCCCTCGGGCGCCTCGAGCGCGAACGCCCAGTCGCACCAGGCCTGCACCTCGCGGTTGGTCGCCGACAGCTGGTAGCGGATGCGGACCGCGTGCAGGTCGTCGCGCAGCTCGGCGGCCGACGAGTAGCGGTGATCGGGATCGCGGGCCAGCGCGCGCAGCACGATCGCGTCGAGCTCCGGCGGCACCGCCTGGTTGAACGCCGACGGCGGCAGGATGTCCGACTTCTGGACGTTGAGCAGCGTCTGGTACTCGTTCTTCGACGCGAACAGCGGCCGCGCGGTGAGCAGCTCGTGGGCGATGACGCCGATCGAGAACAGATCGGAGCGCGCGTCGAGCTCCTTGCCGCTGATGGCCTCGGGGGCCATGTACGCCAGCTTGCCCTTGACCCGGCCGGTCTGGGTGCGCAGCTGCTGCGACTGCGCCTTGGCGATGCCGAAGTCGATCACCTTGAGGTGGCCCGAGCGGGTCACCATCAGGTTCGACGGCGAGACGTCGCGGTGGACCAGGCCCAGCGGCTCGCCGTCGTCGTCGCACTTGGTGTGCGCGTACTCGAGCGCCTCGCACGCCTGGATGAGCAGCGACAGCGTGACGTTGATGGTCGGCGGCCCCGACACCTTGCGCGCCTGGCGCAGGATGCGCCGCACGTCGCGGCCGTCGATGTACTCCATCGCGATGAAGTACACGCCGCCGACCTTGCCCAGCTCGAACAGCTGGACGACGTTGGCGTGCTGGAGCATCAGCGCGAGCTTGGCCTCGCGGACGAACGACTTGATGAAGGTGGCGTCCTCGGCCAGGTGCGGCAGCAGCCGCTTGAGCGCGACGACGCGCTCGATCCCTTCGATGCCGCGCTGCTTGGCGCGGTGGACGGTCGCCATGCCGCCGACCCCCAGGCGCTCGAACACGGCGTAGGGGCCGAACTGCTCCTGGGTGAACGTACCGCTTGGATCGTTGGGCTGCGTCATGACGCGTTGGGTCGCGACGTCGATCTTGGCACGCGGTCGTCGCGAATGCGCGACGAAAAACCGGAAAATAGAGGTGCGTGAGGTGACCCGAAGTCACTCCTACAGTGACCCACCACCGGGGCGGGTCAGGGGCCGGTGGCGCCGACTTCGTCGGGGGTGAACACGTCCATCGTCAGGGCGTGGATCGGTCCCTTCAGCTCCTCGGCGAGCGCGGCGTTGATCACGCGGTGGCGCTGCATCAGCGACTTGCCGGCGAACGCGGCCGACACGACGCGCAGCTTCCAGTGGTCCTTGGTGCCGGTGAGATCTTCCAGCGCCACCTCGGCGTCGGGGAGGGCCTCGCGGATCTTGGCGGCGATCTGATCGGCGGTCACGTGGCAGTGCTAGCACGCCGGGCGTAGGCTCGGGGCATGCGGACGAGCGCGTGCGTCGTGGCCGTGGCCGCGCTGGCGGCGCGGCCCACCGCGGCGCGGGCCGACGGCGGCTACGCCGAGCGGATGATCGCGATCGACGCCACCGCCGACACGCTGATCGTGGCGGGCCTGGTGAGCGAGCACGACTGGGCGATCTACGCCGGCCTGGCCAGCTACGCGCTGGGCGGGCCGATCCTCCACGCCGCCCACGACGAGTGGCCGCGGGCCGGCGTCAGCCTCGGCGTGCGGGTCGGCCTGCCGCTCGCGACCGGCGCGCTGGGCGACGCGATCTGCGTCGACGACACCGGCATCCGCTGCATCGGCTCGGCCGCGATCGGCGCGGCGCTGGGCATGCTCGCCGCGCAGATCATCGACCCGGCGGTGATCGTCGAGGACGCGGCCGATCCGACCCCGGCGATGCTGACGATCGGCGGGGCGTTCTAGGCGACGACGCCGAGCTCCTTGCCGACCTGCGCGAAGGCGGCGACCGCGCGGTCGACGTCGTCCTCGGAGTGCGCGGCCGAGAGCTGGACGCGGATGCGGGCGGCGCCCTTGGGCACCACCGGGAACGAGAAGCCGATGACGTAGATGCCGAGCTCGAGCAGCCGCGCGGCCATCTGGTTGGCGAGCCGGGCGTCGCCCAGCATGACCGGCGTGATCGGGTGGGTGCCGGGGCGGATGTTGAGGCCGGCCTCCGTCATGCCGGCGCGGAACCTGGCGGTGTTGCGCTCGAGCTTGTCGCGCAGCTCGGTCGACTCGGACAGGAGCGCGATCGCCGCCAGGCTGCCGGCGACGATCGGCGGCGCCAGCGTGTTCGAGAACAGGTAGGGCCGCGAGCGGTTGCGCAAGAGGTCGACGATCTCGCGCTTGCCGCTGGTGAAGCCGCCCGACGCGCCGCCCAGCGCCTTGCCCAGGGTCGAGGTGTAGACGTCGACCCGATCCATGCAGCCGCGGTGCTCGGCGGTGCCGCGGCCGGTCTTGCCGACGAAGCCGGTGGCGTGGCTGTCGTCGACCATCACCAGCGCGCGGTAGCGCTCGGCCAGGTCGCAGATCGCGTCGAGCCGGGCGATGTCGCCGTCCATCGAGAACACGCCGTCGGTGGCGATCATCCGCAGCCGCTTGCCGGCGGTGGCCTTGAGCTTGGCCTCGAGGTCGTCGAGGTCGTCGTGGTCGTAGCGGTGGCGCTCGGCCTTGCACAGCCGGACCCCGTCGATGATCGACGCGTGGTTGAGCGCGTCGGAGATGATCGCGTCCTCCTCGCCGAGCAGCGTCTCGAACAGGCCGCCGTTGGCGTCGAAGCACGAGCCGTAGAGGATCGTGTCCTCGGTGCCGAGGAAGGTCGAGATCGCGGCCTCGAGGTCCTTGTGCCGGTCCTGGGTGCCGCAGATGAAGCGCACGCTCGACAGGCCGTAGCCGCGCTCGTCGAGCGCCTGCCGCGCGGCGGCGGTGACCCGCGGGTGCGACGACAGGCCGAGGTAGTTGTTGGCGCAGAAGTTCACGACTTCGCGGCCGCCGGCGGTGATGTGCGCGGCCTGCGGCGAGGCGATGATCCGCTCGTGCTTCCACAGGCCGGCGTCCCGGATCTCGGTCAGCGCGCGCGCGAAGACGTCCTTGGCGTCGGTGTACATGCGGGCGGTTATACGCCAACCCGCCGGCGGGTCAGCGTGCGGCGGCGGCCTGCGCGCGGGCCAGCGCGGCGCGGATCTCGGGCAGCCGCGGCGAGCCCACCCGCGTCGCGCGCGCGACCGCGTCCTGGTACAGCGCCACCGCCTCGGCGTGGCGGCCGCGAGCGGCGCTGACCTCGGCGCGCCCCTCGACCATCGCGATCGCGTCGCCGGCGGAGGTCGGCTCGGGGTCGAAGATCGCCAGCGCCCGCGCGAAGCTGCGGTCGGCCGCGGCCAGCGCGCGGCGGGCCAGCAGCGTGCGGCCGAGCTGCGCGTGGCTGAGGCCGGTGTCGTGGTGGGCCTCCCCCAGCGTGGCGACGCGGATCGCCAGGCTGGCCTCGCGATCGCGCAGCGCCGCGGCCAGGTCGTGGCGGCGCTCGGCGAGCTGCGCGCGCGACTCGAGCGCGTACGGCAGCTGGCGTTGGCCCGCGGGGCCGAGCTTGGTGAGGATCGCGATCGCGCGGGCGACCGCGGCGTCGGCGCGGGCCAGCCCGGCGCGGCTGCCGTCGGCGAGGCCGATCTCGGCGACCACCGTCAGCGTCTGCGGCACCAGCGGGTGCTCAGCGCCCAGGTGGCGCTCGCGGAGCGCGAGCGCCTGCGCGACGTCCTCCTGCGCGGTGGCGACGTCGCCGGCCCGCGCGGCGAGCAGCGCGAGCTGCTCGTACGGGTAGGCGAGGTTGGCGTGATCGGCGCCGAGGCTGGCCGTCCAGATCCGGATCGCCTCCTGGTAGTGCGGCGTCGCGGCGCCGCCGTCGCCGAGCTGGCGCTGGATGTCGCCGAGGTTCTGGTGCACGTAGCCGAGGCTGGAGTGGTCGGGGCCGAGGTCGGCGCGCATCCGCGCCAGCGCCTCCTCGAGATCGGCGCGCGCGCCGCGCGGGTCCCCGGCGTACCACCGGGCCAGCCCGAGGTTGGCCAGCGCCGGCGTGAGCGCGGGGTTGCCGTCGGCGCCGATCCGCCGCTGGATCGCCAGCGCCTGCTCGTACTGCGTGAACGCGTCGCGGTAGCGGGCCTTGGCCAGGTAGACGCCGCCGAGCGTGTTGTGCAGGCGGCCCTGGATCGGCAGGTCGTCGGGTACGCGCTCGGCGCTGGTGACCGCGACCGGCTCGAGCGTGAGCGCGTCGTCGTAGCGGCCCTGCTGCGCCAGCAGATCGAGCACGCGGATCCACACCTCGGCGACCCGGCGGTCGTCGTGGGCCGCGGCCGCCGCCGACGCGGCCGCGCGGAGCGTCGCCTCGGCGGTCGCCAGCTCGCCGAGCGTGGCCTGCAGCGCCGCCCGCAAGAGCAGCACCCGCACCGTCAGCGGGGCGTGGCCGAACCCGCGGGCCAGCTCGAGCAACGCGTCGGTCTCGGCCAGCGCCTCGCGGTGGCGGCCACGGCGCTCGAGGTTCCGGGCGGCGTCGAGGCCCGCCTCGAGCGTCGCCAGCCGCGCCGGCGCGTCGGCGCCTGGCGGCAGCGGCACCGCCCGCCGGAGCGCGTCGGGGTCGACGCAGGCGGCGAGATCGTCGAGCTCCCCGACGATCGTCGCCGCACGCTTGACCACCGCGGGGTCGGCCGTCGCGAACAGCGCGGTGACCGCGGTCAACGCCGCCAGCTGCCGGTCGAAGCACGCCATCGAGAAGTCGAGCAGCGCGACGCTCTGCTCGCGGTGGAGCCGGGTCGCGGTGCAGCTGGCGGTGCGCAGCCGCACCCAGTCGGCGGCGCGGCGCGCGAGCCGCGGCTCGACCTTGGCCCAGATCGCCGCGGCGTCCGGCGCCCCGGTGGCCGCGAACGCCGCCGCCATCGCGGCCCGGCGCGCCGGCGACCACGCCGACGCCACCAGCGCGTCGGCGCCCTGGCAGACGCGGCCGTCGGCGGCGGGCGGCGATCGCCGCGCCGCCACCGCGAGCGCCACCGCCACCACCGCGGTCGAGATCGCGCCAGCGACGAGCAGCTTGGTCCGCAGCGGCGTCGGCGTCAGCGCGGCGACCGCGGCCGGCATGTCGGGGAAGCGGCGCGCCGGGTCGGGATCCAGGCCGCGCCGACACACCCGCTCGAGCCAGGCCGGCATGCGTCGCCAGCGCGCGGCGCCCGCCGGGCGCGCGCCCTCGATCGCCTCGACCAGCGACGCGAAGAACGCGTACTGATCGGCGGCCGGGCTGCCGCCGCCGCCGGCCACGCGCTCGGGCGCCAGGTACGCGCGGGTGCCGGCGTGGCTGGGCGCGTCGGTGCGCTTGCGCGCCAGGCCGAAGTCGATGAGCCGGGGCCGCCCGGCGCTGACCACGACGTTCTCGGGCTTGACGTCGCAGTGGGCGATGCCGAGCGCGTGCGCGGCGGCGAGGCCGTGGCCGACCTGCACGAACAGCGCGACCACCTCGCGCCACCGCCGCGGCTGCGCCAGCCACGCCCGCAGGTCGCCGCCGTCGACGCGCTCCATCACCAGGTACAGGCCGTCGGCGTCCTCGACGACGTCGTAGATCGACACCACGTTGGCGTGGTTCAGCTTGGCCAGCATGCGCGCCTCGCGCAGCAGCTGGTCGCGATCGTCGTGGGCCGCGTGGAGGCTCTTCACCGCGACGTGCCGATCGAGCACCGGGTCGAAGGCCGACAGGATCGCGCCCATCGCGCCGCGCCCGAGCGAGCCGTCGATCCGCAGCCGCCCGAGCTGGACCGTCGCGCCAGCGCCGAACAGCGCGGCGCGGAGCTTGGCGGCCAGCACCCGATCGACCAGATCGCCGGCGGCCGGGCGGGCCGCGGCGAGCGCGCCGGGGGGAGGGTGGTTGCTGGCCACGCGGTGAACGGTGATAGTAGGGCGAGATGGCCGATGACTGGGAGCTGCTCGCGGCGTGGCGCGCTGGCGACGCCGCCGCCGGCAACGCGCTGGTGGCCGCGCACTTCGAGTCGGTGAGCCGGTTCTTCCGGGGCAAGCTCGGGGACGACGTCGAGGACGTCCTGCAACAGACCTTCCTGGCCTGCGTCGAAGGCAAGGACCGGATCGACGGGGCGAGCTTCCGCAGCTACCTGTTCGGCGTGGCGACCCGGCGGCTGTTCGATCTGTTGCGCGCGCGCTACCGGGCGGGGCGGGCGGTGAGCTTCTCCGAGGTCTCGCTGGCCGACCTCGGCACGACCCCGAGCGAGCGGGTCGCGCGCAACGAGCGCGCGCAGCTGCTGCAGGCGGCCCTCCGCGAGATCCCGCTCGACGCGCAGATCGCGCTCGAGCTGGCGTACTGGGAGGGGCTGTCGGGCGCCGAGATCGCGGTGACGCTCGAGATCGAGCCCGGCACCGTGCGATCGCGGCTCAGCCGGGCCCGCGACCAGCTGCGCGACGCGGTGCTCGCCCTCGGCGGTGACGCCGAGAACCTGTTCGGCGCCGCGCCGGCCGAGGCCGCGGACTGACGGTCGGCCCGGCTACAGCCGCTCCAGCTCCGCCGCGACCCAGACCTCGAGCGGATCCTCCTCGTCCTCCTGCAGCGGGTAGCGCGCGAGCAGGAGCTGCCGCGCGGCGGCGAGGTCGCTGGTGCCGACCTGGTCGACCGCGTTGCGCAGCCAGCCGTCGAGCACGATCCGGTCGTCGGCGTCCTCGGGGAAGTACTCGCGCAGGAACGGCACCATCGCCGCGGGCTGCTTGCTGCGCGCCATGCCGATCAGCTTGCCGAAGATCATCTGCTCGCGTTGCGCGGTGGTCAGCCCGTCGCCGTTGCCATACTTGGCCGCGAACTTCACGCCGAGCTCGTCGTAGAGGCGGTGGTACTTGGTGGCCTGCTGCGCGATCGCGCGGTTCCAGTAAGCGCCGATGTTCGACCAGTCGATCGGCCGCAGGTTGAACGCCGCCAGCGTCGCGGTGGTGTCCTGGCCACGCTTGCCGGCGGCCCGCAGCGCCTCGGTCACCTCGACGAACAGCTCGAACGGCACCGGCGCCGGGCCGGGATCGCCGCCGTAGCCGGCGGTGGTGGCCTGGGCCGCGGCCGCGCCGTACGGGCCGACCGCGGTCTGGGTGAAGGCCTTGGCGTAGGCGGCCGCGACGACGCCCGAGGTCGACATCCGGCGGTTCCACTCGGCGCTGACCTGGGCCCAGCGCGCGGCGTCGATGCCGGCGGCGGCGATCAGCGGCGTCGGCTCGGCGCCGCCGGCGAGCTTGGCCTGGAGCTGCGCCCACTGCTCGAGGGCCACGCCCTCGACCGGCGCCAGCGCGCCGCCGGCCCCGCTCATCGCCGCGGTCTTGGCGGCGAGGATGCGCTCGCGGGCGATCGCGCCCATGCGGAACTCGAGATCGGTGTAGCTCTCGCCGGTGCGGCGCGCCCAGTCGCTCACCGCCCAGTTCTTGTACTTCTCGTAGTGGCCGCCGCTCTTGAAGCCGTAGTGCGCGACCAGCAGCGCCTCCTCGGGGTCGAGCCGATCGCCGTCGGCGTCGGTCATCGGCGGCAGCTCCTCCTTGTCGATGTAGCGCATGCGGTCGCGCAGCGTCTCGAACTTGAAGAACCACTCGTCGATCGTCAGGTCGGCCCAGCCCGCGGGCATCGGGTGCTGGTCGCCGTCCCAGGTGAACGTCGGGCCGTCGTAGACGGGGGCGTCGTCGTCCGCCGGCGCGTCGTCGTCGGCGGCGGTCGCGGCCGGCGCGGCAGCGGCCGCCGCCGGCATCGCGGGGATCGGCAGCGGGACCTTGCTGACGACCTTCTTGATCTTGTCGAGGAAACCCATACGTCGTTGCTCCGGCTTGCGTGGTGCGAGGCGGTTGATCGCCTGCTCACCCGAAGTCGCGGGGCGCGCGACGTTGCTCCCAACTTTCGACGAGAATATCGCAACCGCGTGGAATCACGCGGCGCGACGCGGCTGCGTCAATGCGTCAGCTTGGCGCCGCCCGAGAGCAGCTCGCGGATCTTGGGCACGAGATCGACGGTCATCTGATCGAGCGTGTAGCGCGGGGCCCAGCCCCAGTCGGCGCGGGCGCAGGTGTCGTCGAGCGCGCGCGGCCACGAGTCGAGGATGCCCTGGCGCAGCGGGTCGGGCTGGTAGGTGATCGTCACGCCGGGGACGGCGCGGCCGACCGACGCGGCGATCTCGTCGGCGCGCGGCGAGAAGCCGGCGATGTTGTAGATCGCCCGGGTCAGCTTGTCGGCGGGCGCGGCGGCCAGCTCGAGCAGGCCGCGGACGCCGTCGGGCATGTACATCAGCGGCACCCGGGTGTCGGGGCGCGCGAACGCCTGGTAGCTGCCGACCCGGACGCCGTCGACGTACATGAACAGCGCGTAGTCGGTGGAGCCGCCGCCGGGCAGGCTGGCGCTGATCAGGCCGGGGAAGCGCACGCCGCGGCAGTCGAGGCCGCGCTTGGCCCGGTAGTACTCGCACAGCATCTCGCCGGCGGCCTTGGTGACGCCGTACATCGTCGTCGGGCGCAGGCCGACGTCGTCGGGCGTGGGATCGGGCAGGCCGGGGCCGTAGACCGCGATCGACGAGCAGAACATCAGCTGGCGCACGCCGCGGGTGCGGCACGCCTCGAGCACGTTCCAGGTGCCGGTCTGGTTGACCGCGTAGGCCAGGGCCGGGTTCTTCTCGCCGGTCGCCGACAGGATCGCGGCCAGGTGGTAGACCACCTCGGGCGCCTCCTCGGCGATGATCCGATCGACGGCGGCGCCGTCGACGACGTCGAGCCCGCGCCACGCCACCTCGGGGGTCGAGGGCCGGGGCTTGAGATCGGTGGCGACGATCGAGTGGCCTTGCGCCACCAGCGCGGTGATCAGATCGCTGCCGATCTGGCCGCCGGCGCCGGTCATGAGGATCTTCATGCGTGCGAGCCTTTCGCGCGCATCATATGCGCGGCGCCCGCGATCGATCGACGCGCCGGGTGGCTCGCGTCCTGGTGGGAGGCTCGGCGGGGACCTGGCCCCGCCGCGGGAGGTGCGGCGACGCACCTCCTGCAACTCAGCGCGACGCGGCGGCGGCCCACGCCGGGGCGGCGTCGATGCCGCGGGCGGCGAACCGCGGGGCGTAGTCGCGATCCCAGGTGGCGGCGAGGATCCGCGCGTAGTCGCGGGCCGGCGCCAGCCCCCAGGCGCGATCGGCGTCGGTGATCGCGGTCGGCGCGTCGGGATCGCTGCCGTAGTTGGCGCGCAGCCCGGCGAACAGCGCCGGCAGCTCGGCGGCGGCCAGCGCCGGCAGCCCGGCGGCCAGCGGCGTGGTCAGCGCCCAGTCCAGGCAGGCCCAGCCGAAGTCGCGGTGGCGGACCTCGTCGAGCAAGATCCGATCGAGCGCGGCCCGGGCCACGTCGACGGTGGTGGCCTCGCGCAGGTGGGCGAACAGCGGCACCGCGACCGTCTCGTTGAGGCAGAACACCTGCAGCGCGGCGGTCAGCAGATCGTCCTCGAGCGGGCGGTCGGCGCGGCGCGGCAGCTCGAGGTTGCGGCGATCGATCGCCGGCGGCGCGGCGCCCCCGGCCGCGGCGTAGACCTCGGCCGACAGCTGCGCGTGGGCCAGCTCGTCGGCGACGATCGCCAGGCCGTCGTCGATCAGATCGGGGCTGGCGCCGACCTGGATCAGCCACAGCACGAAGTGCTGGGTGATCGCGGCCGAGCCGTACTCGGCGGCGATGCGGTGCTGCCACTCCTGGCGGACCCGCGCCGAGGGCTCGGGCGCGATCACGGGCAGGCGGTCGGGCGCGACCGCGGCGGATCGCAGGTGGGGTTGCTGCCGCAGGCGGCCGGCTTGGGGAACACCAGCGTGCACACGCCGGGGCTGGTCTCCTGGATCTTGAGCGGCTGATCCATCGTCATGCCGGCCGGGCACTCGTC
Organism: Myxococcales bacterium; assembly: GCA_016707895.1. Taxonomy (GTDB): domain Bacteria; phylum Myxococcota_A; class Polyangia; order Haliangiales; family Haliangiaceae; genus UBA2376. The sequence continues at coordinate 253,917 of JADJGV010000034.1, forward strand.
GAGGGCGCGCGGCGGCGGCGGGTTGCAGGTGGCCTTGGGCGAGCACGCGACGTCGATCGCGGCGTAGCACTGCTGGTCCGTGCGGCTCTGGTACACGGTCCAGGTGGTCAGGCGGGGCGGCGGCTCCTGCTGCACCTGATCGGAGGGCGTGCCCTCCCGCGGCGGCGTGGCGACCGGCGCGACGGTGGTCTCGCCGCGGTCGTGGGTGGCGGGCGCGTCGGTGACGCGCGGCGGGTTGCTGACCACCGTGGTCGGGGCGCCGTCGCTGGCGCGGGCGGCCGGCGCGGGGCCGCTGCGCACGACGCAGCCGGGCAGCGCGGCCAGGGTCACCACCAGCGGCGCGGCGAAGTTCGTGCGGAGCTTGCGCGACATGCGCGGAACGTAAGCGACCGGCCGCGGGCGCGCAATCGGCGCGACCTACCCGACGGTCAGCGCGAGGTTGCCGATCACGCCGCGGGCGGCGATCGTGTCGAGGCCGTCGGGCAGCTCGGTGAACGCGAGCGTGCGGGTCACGACCGGCTTGATCGCGCCGCGCCCGCACAGCTCGACCAGCGCGGCGTGGGTGCGCGCGATCGTCGCGCGGTCGTGCTGGAAGTACGCGCCCCAGTGCAGCCCGACCAGCGCGATGTTGCGCAGGAGCACGCGGTTGAGCTTGATCGCCGGGATCGCGCCGGCGGCGAAGCCGATCACCAGCAGCCGGCCCTCCCACGCCAGCGCCCGCAGCGCGCGCTCGGTGGTGTCGCCGCCGACCGGATCGTAGATGACGTCGACGCCGCGGTCGCCGGTGGCGGCCAGCGTCGCCGCGACGAAGTCGGTGGCGCGGTGATCGATCACCAGATCGGCGCCGGCGGCGGTGGCGGCGGCCAGCTTGGCCGCGCCGCTCGCGACCGCGATCACCCGCGCGCCGAGCGCCTTGCCCAGCTGGACCGCCGCCAGGCCGGTGCCCCCGGCGGCGCCCAGCACCAGGAGCGTCTCGCCGGCGGCCAGCCGCGCGCGGTGGACCAGCCCGACGTGGCCGGTCTGGTAGGTGACCAGCAGGTTGGCGGCCTCGGCGGCGGTGAGCGGCGCCGGCCACGGCAAGAGCGCGTCGTCGACCGCGGCCACCTGCTCGGCGAACGCGCCCCACGGCGCGAAGGTGACGACCCGATCGCCGACGCGGTGGCGGCTGTGCGGGCCGACCGCGCGCACGACGCCGGCGGCCTCGAAGCCGGGCGTGAACGACAGCGGCGCGCGCACCTGGTACTGGCCGGCGATCGCCAGCAGGTCGGGGAAGTTGAGGCCGGCGGCGGCGACCTCGACCACCGCGCCGTCGGGCGGCGGGTCCGGCGGCGGGATGTCCTCGAGCGAGAGGACGTCGCGGTGAGGGCCGTACTGGTGGACTCGCCAGGCGCGCATGGCCCGCGAGCATAGGCGGACTCGGCCGCCGGTGTACGATGCGGCATGCCCGCTCGCTGGTGCGTCGCCGTCGTCGCGACGCTCGCGCTGATCGACGCCGGCTGCGGGCGCGACAGCTGCCTGGGCGGCGACTGCGAGGCGACCACGCCGTGCGGCGCGCTGGCGTTCCGCTGCGCCGCGCCGCGGCTGTACGTCGGCGGCGTCGCGGCGGCGCCCGGCGAGCTCGGGCTGGCGCGCGGGCAGGGCGCGGCCGACGACGTGCTCCTGTCCAACGGCGTCGTGACCGCGGTGATCAGCGCCGTCGGCGCGCCGACCGATCTGGCGCCCACCGGCGGCGTGCTGATCGATCTCGGCCCCAGCGGCGGCGCCGACGACCTGACGATCCTGTACCAGCTGGCCGGGCTCCTGCCCGACGACGCGTTCGCCTACGATCGGCTCGAGGTGGTCGATCGGTCGCCGGCCTACGTCGCGGTGATCGCGCGCGGCCACCTCGACGGGCGGCCCGAGGTCGCGGTCGCGACCCGCTACGAGCTGCGGCCGTGCGATCCCGGGCTGCGGGTGCGCAGCGAGCTGTTCAACGACTCGCCCGATCGCCAGGCGTTCGTGATCGCCGACGCCGCGCACTGGGGCAAGCGGCGGGTGGTGCCGTTCGCGCCGGTCGTCGGGCAGGGCTACCTGACGCCGCCGCTCGAGCTGCTCGAGCTGACCGCGCTGTGGAAGCCGTACCCGTTCGTGGCGGCGGCGGCGCCAGCGCCGGCCGCGCCGGCCTACGGCGTGGTCGCGTGCGATCGCCCGACGGTGGCCGGCGTCAACGACCTCGAGGTGTCGGCGCTGGGCACGCCGATCGAGGTGGTGCCGCCGGGGCAGGGCCTGGTGTTCGAGCGGTTCGTCGTCGCGGCCCCGGCGACCGACGCCGGCGGCGGCCCCGCGGCGGCGGTGGCGGCGCTCGTGGCGGCGCGCGGCCAGTTGTTCGGCGCGGCGTCGATGGTGGTGACCGGCGCGGTGCAGGCCGAGGGCCTGGCGTTCGGCGGCGACGTCCGCCGCGCGTCGATCGTGATCCGCGGCGGCGACGACGACGCGCCGCTGACCGCGGTGGTGCCGGCCGCCGACGGCGGCTTCCGCGCCGTGGTGCCGGCCCGGGCCGAGCTGAGCTTCGAGCTGTGGTCGTTCGGGCGGCGCGAGCTGCGCGGGCCGATCCCCGACGACGGCGCGCTGGGCGTGCTGACCGTGCCGGCGCCGGCCACCGTCGACCTGCACGTCGTGCGCGCGGGCGGCGGCGCCGATCTGCCGATCGACGCGGTGGTGGTGTTCGAGCCGGCCGACGACGCGACCCGCGCCGGCACGCGCGGCAGCCTCCACGGCAAGCAGACGCCGTGCGCGCCGTGGCTGGGCCCGCCCCACGGCGCGTCGCCGGCGTGCAACCGGGTGCTGGTCGAGCCGGCCGGCACCCAGGTCGAGGTGCCGGCCGGGCACTACTGGGTGTTCGCCAGCGCCGGCCCCGACGCGACGGTGGCGCGGGCCGAGGTGCGGCTCGATCCCGGCGAGCTCACCGCGGTCGACCTCGCGCTGCGGGACCTCGACGTCACGCCGCCGGGCTGGCTCGCCGCGGACCTCCACGTCCACGGCGCGGCCAGCTTCGACTCGGGCCTGCCCGATCGCGATCGGGTGCGCTCGTTCCTGGCCGCCGGCGTCGACGTCATCGCCGCGACCGATCACGACTACGTCACCGACTACGCGGCCACGGTGCGGGCGCTGGGCGCCGAGGATCGGCTGCTGGTGATGGGCGGCCTCGAGACCACCCCGCTGATCCCGTTCCTCGACGTCCCCGGCGAGGACCTGCCGCGGGTCATCGGCCACTTCAACTTCTGGCCGCTCACGCCGCTGCCGGCCTCGCCGCGCGGCGGCGCGCCGTGGGACGAGCGCCTCGAGCCGGGCGCGCTGTTCGATCGCCTCGATCCGCTGATCGGCGCCGACGGCGTGCGGATGATCAACCACCCGTGGGACGAGCCACAGTTCGGCCGCGACCTCGGCTACCTGCGCGCGATCGGCTTCGATCCGCGGCGGCCGGTGCCGACCACCGACGACGGCACGCCCAACGGCGCGCTGGCGCGGCGCCCGGGCGGCGGCCACGCCAACCTCGACTGGGACGCCCTCGAGGTCGGCAACGGCGCCGGCGCCGACGAGTGGCAGAAGAACCGCCTGCTGTGGTTCGCGCTGGCGTCGGCCGGCCACCCGGTGGTCGGCACCGCCAACAGCGACTCGCACGGGCTGCGCGACAACCAGCTCGGCTGGGGCCGCACCTGGGTCGAGGCCGGCACGCCGATCGGCGCGACCGACGCCGCCGGCTTCGATCGCGCGCTCAAGGCGGGCAAGGTCGTGGCCGGCAGCGGCGTGTTCATCGCGGTGACGATCGGCCCGCCGGGCGCGCCGCGGCGCGGGCTGGGCCTGGCGCCGGTGGTGCCGCAGCCCGGCGACGTGGTGACGATCGAGGTGCGGGCCGCGCCGTGGATCCCGGTGACGTCGGTGCGCGCGGTGACCTCACGCGGCGAGCGGGCGCTGGCCGCCGACCTCGTCGGCCCCGCCGATCCGTTCGGCGTCGACGGCGTCGTGCGCTGGCGCGGCGAGGTGCCGCTGGCCGAGCTGGTCGCCGGCGCCGACGACTGGCTGGTGATCGAGGCCGGCCTGCCGCCGCCGCGCTACGCCGACCTCGACGACGACGGCGTCCCCGACACCGGCGACAACGACGGCGACGGCGACGTCGACCTCGACGACGTCGAGCCCGACGAGGACGTCGGCCCGATCGCCAACCCGCCGGACCCGACCGACCCCGCCGACCCGCGGTTCGTGATGACCCGCCTCGTGCCCGAGAGCTGGCCCTACGGCTTCACCGGCCTGTTGCTGATCGACGTCGCCGGCGACGGCTGGACCGCGCCGGGGAGCGCGCGGTGACGCGCGCGCTGGCGCTGGCGGTGATCGCGTGGGCCGCGCCGGCGGCGGCCGACGGCGTGTGCGGCGACGCGATCGATCAGCCGGCCGCGGTGCCGTGGCGCGACGCCGGCTTCGACGGCGGCCGCGGCGCGTGCCCGGTGGCCGACGTCGGCGCGCGCGTCGGCGGCCACGCGCTGATCGACACGCCGGGGTTCTACGGCACGCTGGGCGGCGAGCTGGCGCTGGCGCTGCGCCAGGTCGCGGGCGCGCACCTCGCGTGGGGGCTGACCGCGCGCGCGGTCGACGTGACCTTCGTCCAGAACGCGGTGTGGAAGATCGTCGAGCCGAGCTACGGGCCGCTCCTGGCCGACGGGCTGTACGGCGTCGACGCCACGCTCGCCGGACGGCCGCTGCGGCTGGCCGGCTGGGCCCAGCTCGCGCTGCCGTTCACCCGCGGCGACGTCGACGGCTCGACCGGCGCGGCCCAGGTCGCCGGCTTGGCCAGCTGGCAGGCGCGCGCGCGGTGGCGGGTGCACGCCCGCCTCGGCGGGCTCGGCTGGTACGGCCGCGCGGTCACCGGGACCTCGACCCGCGCCGCCGCGCTGGCGTCGATCGATCTGGCCTGGCGGGCGCGGCGCCGGCTGGCCGTCGACGTCGGCGTCGACGCGCAGCTCGGCTGGTACCGCGGCGGGCTCGATCACGTCGCGGTCCGGGCCGGCGTGGCGTGGCGGCTGGCGCGCTGCTGGCGGCTGCACGGCGCGGTCGGCGCGCCGCTGGTCGGCGTCGAGCGCCAGGACCTCGCGGTCACGCTCGGCGTGGCCCGCGATCTGGAATGAGTTGCGCCGGGGCCGCCGACCGTGCACACCCATCGCATGCGCTTGGCCGCCGCCGTGATCGTGGGCGCGCTCGCGGCGTGCGGCGCCCGCCCACCCGCGGCCAGCGCGCCGGCGCCGCCGCCGATCGCGCCGATCGCCCGCGGCCCGGGCACGGTGATCGAGCCCGAGCCGCAGCGCCCGGGCGACGCCGCGCGCGGCTGGGCGCTGCTCACCGGGAGCGACTACGTCGGCTGCGGCGCGCCGCGGGCGCTGTGGGAGCGGTTCGCGGGCGTCACCCCGGCGTGGCTGCGCTTGCCGGGCCGCAGCGGCGCCGGCGCCGAGCTGCCCTACGCGATGAACGCGGTCACCACCGCCGACGGCCGGGCGCGGGTCACGCCGAGCTGCCTCGCCTGCCACGCCAGCTTCCTGCGCGGCCAGCTGGTGATCGGGCTGGGCGATCCGCGCGCCGACTTCACCGGCGACCCCGGCGCGCTGGCGCTGGCCGGCCTGCTCATCACCGACGACGTCGATCGCGCCGACTGGGACCGCCTGTACGGTCGGTTCGCGCTGATCGCGCCGGCGATCCGCACCACCACCGTCGGGGCCAACCCCGCCGATCACATCGCCGCCGCGCTGTTCGCGCACCGCGATCCGGCCACGCTGGCGTGGTCCGACGAGCCGCGCCTGCCGCTGCCGGGCCCGCCGGTGCCGGTCGACGTCCCGGCGTGGTGGCTGCTCAAGAAGAAGGCGGCGATGTTCCACACCGGCGCCGGGCGCGGCGATCAGGCGCGGATCATGATGACCGCGTCGGTGCTGTGCGTCGACGACGTCGCCACCGCGCGCGCGATCGACGCCGGGTTCCCCGACGTCCGTGCCTACGTCACCAGCCTGACCCCGCCGCCGTTCCCGGCGCCGATCGACGCGCCGGCGGCGGCCCGCGGCCGCGCGGTGTTCACCGCCCGCTGCGCGCGCTGCCACGGCAGCTACGGCGCCGACGGCGCCTACCAGACCCGGGTGATCAGCGTCGCCGAGGTCGGCACCGATCCCGCGGTCGCCGAGCGCACCGGCCAGTTCGCCGCGCCTTACGTCGCGTGGTTCAACGCGTCGTTCTACGGCGAGCGCGCCCGGCTGGCGCCCGGCGACGGCTACGTCGCGCCGCCGCTCGACGGCGTGTGGGCCACCGCGCCCTACCTGCACAACGGCAGCGTCCCGACGCTGGCGGCGCTGCTCGACTCGCGGCTGCGCCAGCCGCGGTTCGGCATCGGCCGCGGCGACGACGACTACGATCTCGGGCTGGTCGGCTGGCGCAGCTTCGACCCCGACCAGCCGGGCGTCGCGCCGGCGTGGATCTGGGACACCGCGCGGCCCGGGCACGGCAACCAGGGCCACACCTTCGGCGACGCGCTGACGCCGCCCGACCGCGCGGCGCTGCTCGAGTACCTGAAGTCGCTGTGACCCGGGCCGGGATCGGCGGCCAGCGCCGGCCGGCGGTCCGCGCTACACTCGGACGGTGACGCGCGATCGGGGACCCGACCACCGCGCGACGCCGGCGGCGCCGGCGCGCCAGGCCGAGGTCGCCGCGGCGCTGGCCCGGGCCGAGGGCGGCGACGCCGAGGCGGCGCGCGAGCTGTTCGGCGAGGTCGACGACTGGAGCTGGCTCCGCGAGCCGCTGCGCTACCAGCTCGAGCGCGGCCAGCTGCGCTACGTGCTGGCCCACCCGGCCGACTTCCCCGACGACACCGCCCGCGAGCTGTACTCGGGGCTGCTCGAGCGCCACGCCGGCGATCCGGCGCGGGTCGAGGAGCTGCGGGCGATCGGCGCGGCGCTGCACGCCCTCGAGCGCGAGGGCCGGCTGCCGCGGGTGATGGTGCTGCGCGCGCCGCGCCGCCGCGATTGAGCCCCGCGCCGCGGGACCGACGCCGCGGCTATCCCGCCACGCCCCGACCGCGATTGCGCCGCGCCGCGGTCCTGGCGACAATCGGCGCGTGATCTCGGTCGACGGATCGCTGGCGAGCGCGCTGGTGGCGGCGCTGCCCGACGGCGTGCTGGTGATCGACGCCGCCGGCGTGGTCCGCGGCGCCAACCGCGCGGCCGGTGAGCTGTTGGGCTTCCCCGAGGCCGAGCTGCTCGGGCGCGGGCTGGTCGACCTGTACTTCCACCCCGACGAGGCCCACGAGCGCACGCTGGCCGATCGCGCCGGCGTCGACGGGCGTCCGACGCCGCGCGAGTGGCGGACCCAGGCCGGCGCGCGGCGGGTGCTCTTGGTCAGCTCGCGGGTGCTGGGCGACCTGGTGGCGCTGGTGCTGCGCGACCCCGGCGATCTCGAGGACATGGTCGAGCGGCTGCTGCGCTCGGCCGACGGCTTCCGCGCGGTGATCGACAGCGCGCCCGACTGCGTGATCATCCACACCCGCGGCCGGATCACCTACGCCAACCGGACGATGCTGACGATGTGGGGCGGCACGCTCGACGAGCTGATCGGCCTGCCGGCGGTGCAGGTGGTGCACCCCGACGACCACCCGCTGGCCCGCGAGCGGATGGCGGCGCTGGCCGCGGGCAAGGCGCTCCTGCCGTTCATCGACGAGCGCCTCGTGCGCAAGGACGGCACGGTGTTCCTGGCCCAGGTCGGCGCGGTGGCGATCGCGTTCGACGGCGAGCCCGCGGTGATGGTGGTCGCGCGCGACGTGACCGAGCTGCGGCGGCGCCAGCTGCGCGGCGGCCAGATCGATCGGATGGTCGCGCTCGGCACGCTGGCGGCCGGCGTCGCCCACGAGATCGGCAACCCGCTGACCTACCTGCTCTTGCGCCTCGACGCGGCGTCGGTGCGGGCCGGCGAGCTGCGCTCGGCGCTGCCGCCCGGCACGCCGGCGGCGCCGGTGCTCGACGAGCTGATCGGCCACCTCGCGGCGGTCGCCGACGGCGCGCGCCGGGTGCGGACGATCGTCGGCGAGCTGCGGCAGTTCGCGCGCACCGACGACGAGCCCACCGTGCTCGAGGTCACCGGGCCGATCGAGCGCGCGCTCAACATCGCCGCCCACGCGCTGGCCGGGGTCCAGATCGAGCGCGCCTACGCGCCGGCCCGCCCGGTGCTGATCGCCGAGGGCAAGCTCACGCAGGTGGCGCTCAACCTGCTGGTCAACGCCGGCCACGCGGTGCGCGCCGCCGGCGGCGGCGGCCAGCGGGTGCGGGTGCGGGTGTGGAGCGAGGGCGCGACCACGTCGTTCGCGATCACCGACACCGGCGTCGGCATCCCGGCGGCCGACCTGCCGCGGGTGTTCGACCCGTTCTTCTCGACCAAGCCGGTGGGCGAGGGCATCGGCCTGGGCCTGGCCACCGCGCAGTCGATCGTGGCCAGCGCGTCGGGCACGATCACCGTCGAGAGCCAGCCCGGCGCCGGCGCCACGTTCACCGTCACCTTGCCGGCCACCTGACACCGCCGGGCGATTCCACCTTCCGATCGCCTGCGGCCGGCGTCTATGGGGGTATGACGCTGGTGGCCGTGGCCTCCGACCCCGATCCGCCGCCGACGATCGATCCGACCGTGGCGCGGGCCCGGGCCGGCGATCGCGACGCCTTCGCGCAGCTGTACCACCAGCACGTCGATCGCGTGTACGCGCGGCTGACCCGGCTGGTGGGGCCGGTGCCCGAGCGCGACGATCTGTTGCAGCAGACGTTCCTGCAGGTCCACCGCGGGCTGCCCGGCTTCCGCGGCGACGCCGGCGTCGCGACGTTCATCCACCGGATCGCGGTCAATGTCGCGCTCGATCACCTGCGCGCGCGCCGCCGCCGCCCGCTCGATCTCGACGACGCGGCGGTGACCGCGATGGCCGCCGCCGCGCCCGACCCGGCGAGCCGCGCGGCGAGCCGGCAAGACCTGGCGCGGGTGTTCGCGCTGCTCGGCGAGCTGACGCCCGAGCAGCGCGTCGCGTTCGTGCTGATCGCGATCGAGGGCCTGACCGCGCGCGAGGCCGGCGAGCTGCTCGGCGCCAGCCCCGACGCGGTGAAGCAGCGCGCCCTGGCGGCGCGCCGCGCGCTGCTCACCGCGCTGGCCGCGGCCGATCGCCCGTGGAGGAAGCCATGACCGACGACGACGACGCGACCCTCGACCGGATGCTGGCGCAGGTCCGCGCGGCGCCGACGCCGCTGGCCGACGCCACGCGGGCCGACGTGCTGGCCCAGGTGCTGGCCGCGCCGCGCGCGACGCCGGCGGTCGATCCGATCGCGGCGGCCAGCCGCCGGCGGGCGTGGGCGGTCGGCGCTGGCGTCGCGGTCGCCGCCGCCGCCGCGCTGGCGCTGTGGATCGTCGCCCGCCCGCCCGCGGCGCCGGCGCCCGCGGCGCCGCCGGTCGGCGCCGGCTCGACGGGCGTGGGCGCGGGCTCCCACGCCGGCCCGGCCGCCGGCAGCGGCGGCGCGATGGCGGGCGGCGGCAGCGGCGGCGCGATGGCGGGCAGCGGCAGCGGCAGCGGCGGCGGCAGCGCGGCGCTCGACGGCGCGGCGGTGGCGCGCCAGCTCCTGCGGCTGGGGTACCTCGAGCTGTTCCAGCGCGCCGACGACCGCGCGATCGCGTCGCTGTACCCGGGCGCCGCCGCCCAGCTGGCCGCGCTGGCCGACGATCCCATGGTCGATCCCCACGCCCGCTTCCTGGCCGCCGAGATCTTGTTCGTCCGCCAGCCCGGCTACCCGGCGCCGGCGCTGCGCCCAGCGCTGGCCGAGGTCTACGCGAGCGCGCTGGGCCGCACGTACGGCCAGGTCCGCGGCGGCTGGCTCCCCGCCAACGCCTGGGGGCTGGCCTACGACCTCGACGACGTCGGCGCCACCGGCCGCCACCTGCTGGCGCTGGGGCCGGCCGCGATCCCGGCGCTGCGCGCGCTGCTCGACCGCGCCGAGGTCGTGCAGTACGAGGGCAGCGAGGACGCCACCGTCGGCAACGCCCGCGGCTACCGGGTCAAGGACCTGGCCGCGTACTTCATCGCGCGGCTGGCCGGGCTCCCGCTGGCGTTCCACCCGGCGCCCGCCGATCGCGATCGCGCGATCGCGTCGCTGGTCGCGTCGCTGCCGTAAGCAGGTGGCGGTCGCCGACGGCGTGCGGTATACGCGGCGCCGCCATGAGCCTGGTCGTCCTCGAAGAGGTCACGCTGTTCTTCGCCGACCGGATGGTCTTCGACGCGGCCAGCCTGCGCATCGGCCGCCACGATCGCATCGGCCTGGTCGGCCCCAACGGCTCGGGCAAGACCACGCTGCTCAAGATCCTGGCCGGCGTGCAGGAGATCGACGACGGCGTGGTGACCCGCGCCAAGGGCGTGCGGATCGGCTGGCTGCCGCAGGACCTGGCGCTGGCCGGCGGCGCGTCGCTGCTGACGTTCGTGCTCGACAGCGTGCCGGGCCGTAGTCAACTCGATCGTGATCTGGCGGCCGCCGAGGCCGAGCTGGGCGAGGTCGGCGACGACCCGGCGCGCCACGACGATCTGATCGAGCTGGCCGAGCGGGTGGCCGAGCTGCACGAGCAACAGGCGCATTTCGATCGGTTCTTCTCGCCCCACGAGGCGCAGTCGATCCTGGCCGGCCTCGGCTTCTCGGTCGCCGACTACGCGCGCGACCTGGGCGAGTTCTCGGGCGGCTGGAAGATGCGCGCGGTGCTGGCGGCGCTGCTGTTCCAGCGGCCCGACGTGCTCTTGCTCGATGAGCCGACCAACCACCTCGACCTGCCGTCGGTGGCGTGGTTCGGCGACTTCCTCAAGCGCTACGACCGCGCGTTCATCCTGATCAGCCACGACCGCGAGTTCCTCAACGAGCAGATCGCGCGGGTGGTGTCGCTCGAGCCCGAGGGCGTGCGCAGCTACCCGGGCAACTACGAGAAGTACGTCGAGGCCCGGCTCGAGGAGGAGACCATCCTCGCCGGCAAGGCCCAGAACCTCGAGCGCCAGCGCGAGCACCTGCTGACGTTCGTCAACCGGTTCCGGGCCCAGGCCAACAAGGCGCGGGCGGTGCAGTCGCGCATCAAGATGCTCGAGAAGATGGAGGACGTCGAGACCTTCCAGAAGCGCAACGTCATGCGCTTCAGCTTCGCCCCGACCGAGCGCACGGTGGGCGAGGTGCTCAAGCTCGACGGCGTGCGCAAGGCCTACGGCGATCACGTCGTCCTGCGCTCGGTGACCCTGGCGGCGCGGCGCGGCGAGAAGATCGGCATCATCGGCAAGAACGGCGCCGGCAAGACCACGCTGCTCAAGATGATCGCCGGCGAGCTGCCGTCGGACGGCGGCACGATCCGCCTCGGCCCCGGCGTCAAGGTCGGCTACTACGCCCAGCACCACGGCGACACGCTCGACATGACCGCGACCGTGCAGGAGGTGGTGCAGCGCGCCAACCCGGCGGCGCCGGTGGCGCGGGTGCGGTCGATCCTCGGCGCGTTCATGTTCTCGGGCGACGACGTCGACAAGCCGGTCAAGGTGCTGTCGGGCGGCGAGCGCTCGCGGGTCGCGCTGGCCCGGCTGCTGGTCAACCCCGGCAACCTGATCCTGATGGACGAGCCGACCAACCACCTCGACCTCGAGTCGGCCGACAGCCTGGCGCGCTCGCTGACCACCTTCGACGGCACGCTGGTGTTCGTCAGCCACAGCCGGTCGTTGATCCGAACGCTGGCCACGCGGATCTGGAACGTCGAGGACGGCGGCGTCGAGCTGTACCCGGGCGGCCTCGACGAGTACCTGTACTCGTGCAGCCAGCGCCAGCGCGAGGTGGTGATGACAGCCAAGCCGACGGTCGGCACCACCGCCAAGCCCGCCGCCGCCGCCGCCGCCGCCGCCGCGCCCACCCCGGCCGCCGCCGCCGCGCCCACCCCGGCGCGAGCGCGGGAGGACGACAAGCAGCGCAAGCGCCGCGAGGCCGACGAGCGCCGCGAGCGCAACAAGGTGCTGGGCCCGCTGGAGAAGCGGGTGGCCGAGCTGGAGGAGCGGATCACCGCGCTCGAGACCGCCCAGGCCGCCCGATCGGCCGCCCTGGCCGATCCCGAGGTCTACGCCGACGACGCCCGCCGCCGGAAGCTGCTCTCCGAGTATCAAGGAGATCAGGAGAAGCTCGACGACCTGACCGCCCGCTGGGAGGCCGCGGCCGGCGAGCTCGAGGCGGCCCGGGCGCGGATGTAGGCCGTCGCCAAAGCACCAGGTCGGGCATTGCAGGTCGGCCCCGGGCCGGCAATAATCGGGGCAGTGACAGGCCCGGTCGTCCTCGACGGCAAGTACGAGCTGGTCGAGATGGCCGGCGAGGGCGGCATGGCGTCGGTGTGGAAGGCCCAGGTCAAGGGCGCCGCCGGGTTCTCGCGCACCGTCGCGATCAAGAAGATCAAGAGCGAGTTCCGCTCGATCAAGAACTACACCGAGATGTTCATCGAGGAGGCGCGCGTCGGCTCCGAGCTCGCGCACCCCAACATCGTCCAGGTCTACGACTTCTGCGTCGATCCCCAGGGCACCTACTACATCGTCATGGAGTGGGTCGAGGGTATGGACCTCGGCGGCTTCGTCAAGGCCGAGCGCGAGGCCGGCGGGCGCACCCCGTGGCCGCTGGTGGTGGTGGCGGCGATCGGCACGCTGCGGGGCCTGGCGGCGGCCCACGAGCGGCGCCGCCCTGACGGCACCGCCGCGCCGATCGTCCACCGCGACGTCTCCCCGCACAACATCCTGCTCGGCTCCAACGGCGCGGTGAAGCTCACCGATTTCGGCCTGGCCCGGGCCCGCGATCGCATGGTCAGCCTGACCGCGCCCGGCACGGTGAAGGGCAAGCTGTCGTACCTGTCGCCGGAGGTGGCGATGGGCGGGCAGGCCACGCCGGCCTCGGACCTGTTCGCGATGGGCGCGGTGATGTGGGAGTCGCTGACCGGCGAGCGGCTGTTCGACGGGCGCAGCGACCTCGACGTGTTCAAGCTGATCCGCCAGTGCATCATCCGGCCGCTGGCGTCGTACCGCGACGACCTGCCGAGCGAGCTGATCGCGATCATCGAGCGGGCGCTGGCCAAGGAGCCGGCCGAGCGGTTCGGCTCGGCGTCGAGCTTCGCGTTCATGCTGGGCGAGGTGCTGCGCTACGCGCCGCCCGGCGCCGACCCGCAGCTCACGCTGGCGCAGCGGGTGGCCGAGCACCGCGCCCGGCTGGGCGCGCGGCGGATGAACCAGGTCATCAACAGCGACAACGTGCCGACCTGGACCTACGAGAAGCCCAAGGCCACCGTGCCCGGCGTGCCGCCGCTCAAGCGCGACGCGTCGCCGCCGCCGCCGCCGCTGTCGCCGGCCTCCAGCATCGACATCGAGATCGGCGACCCGGAGATCGCCGCCGAGCCGACCGGCGACTCCGGCGATCCGATCCCGCTGACGACCAAGAAGAAGAAGAAGGACTGAGCGCGGCGCCAGGCGGTCAACCCGCCGACGGCTCGACCGCGGGCACCGCGAACACCGCGCGGTCGTCGAGGCGGACCGCGGTCAGCGCGCCGCCCCACACGCACGCCGAGTCGGTGGCGATGATGCGATCGGTGACGCGCGCGCCGTGGGCGGCCCAGTGGCCGAACACCGCGACGTGCTCGCGCAGCGCCCGCGGCGCCAGCGCGTACCACGGCAGCGCGCCGGGCGGCGCCTCGGCCGGCGCGCCGTCGAAGTCGTGCAGCGCGTCGCCGTCGGCCGTGCACATCCGCGCCCGCACCAGGTAGCCGAGGATCGCCCGCACGCGCTCGTCGCCGGTGCGGTGCGGTCGCCAGCTCGGGGCCTTGCCGAGCGTCGACGCCACCCACGTCGCCCAGCCGGGCCCGCGCAGCGCCGCCGCGAACTCGCGGGCGAAGCCCTCGACCTCGGCCAAGGACCACGCCATGTGGACGCCGGCGTGGACCATCAGGAAGCCGTCGGCGACGTGGACCAGCGGCCGATGCCGCAGCCAGCCGATCAGCTCGTCGCGATCGGGCGCCGCCAGCACCTCGTCGAGCGTGTCGCGCTTCTTGGCCTTGGCGACGCCGGCCGCCCGGGCCAGCAGGTGCAGGTCGTGGTTGCCCAGCACCACCGTCGCCCGATCGCCCAGGTCGCGGGCCCAGCGCAAGACGTCGAGCGAGCGCGGGCCGCGGTTGACCAGGTCGCCCACCAGCCACAGCTCGTCGGCGCGGCGATCGAAGCCGATCAGCGTGAGCAGCCGCTCGAGCGAGCTCATGCAGCCCTGGATGTCGCCGATCGCGTAGCGCGCCATGGCCCCTTGTACCGCGAGCGCCCGCCGCCGCGCTTGTGGCAGGATGCCCGGATGCCGTCTCGCCCGGTCGCGCCGCTGTGGCGCTGGACGCTGCCGCTCGCGGTGGGCGCGACCTTGGTCGGCGCGTGGGCGCTGGCGTCGGCCACCGGTCAGTTCCCGCGCGGCACCGTGCCGGCGCCGGCCGCGGTCGCGCGCGCGTTCGCCACCGAGCTGCGCAGCGGCCGGCTGCTCGACGACATCGTCGCGTCGCTGTACCGCGTGAGCTTCGGCTTCGCGATCGCGTGCGCCGCGGCGATCCCCGCCGGCCTGGCGCTGGGGCGGTCCGCGGTCGCGCGCGCCGCGTTCCTGCCGTGGGTGAACTTCTTCCGCACGCTGTCGCCGATCGCGTGGATCCCGTTCGCGATCATCTGGTTCGGCATCGGCGACGCGCCGGCGATCTTCCTTATCTTCCTGGCGACGTTCTTCCAGGTGACGCTGGCGACGCTGGGCGCCAGCGCCGCCGTGCCGCGGGTCTACTACCGGGTCGCCGCCGACCTCGGGCTGTCGAGCCGGCAGGTGCTGCTCGAGGTGACGCTGCCGGCGATCTTGCCGCAGCTCCTGGTGGCGCTGCGGGTGGCGATCGGCGTGGCGTGGATGGTGGTGGTCGTCGCCGAGATGATCGCGGTGCGCTCCGGCCTCGGCTTCCTGATCATCGACGCCCGCAACGGGCTGCGCATGGATCTGGTCGTGGTCGGCATGATCACGATCGGCGCGATCGGCATCGGCCTCGACGCGCTGTTCGCCCGGCTGGCCCGCGCGCCGATGCTGCGCTGGGGGAGCGAGCGATGACCGCGGCGGCGACCCAGGTGCCGGCGCTGACCCTGGCCGGGCTCGGCTTCACCTACGGCGCGACCGCGGTGCTGTCGAACCTCGACCTCGAGGTGTACTCCGGCGAGGTGGTGGCGTGCGTCGGCCCGTCGGGCTGCGGCAAGAGCACGCTGCTGGCGCTGCTGGGCGGCCACCTGCGCCCGACCCGCGGCACCGTCACGCCGACCGGCGCCAGCCGCACGATCTACCAGGACGGCGGCCTGTACCCGTGGCTCACCGTCGCCGCCAACGTCGCGCTGGGCGTGCCGCGCGCGGTCGACGATCGCGCCCGCGCCGCCCGGGTCGCCGACTGGCTGGCGCGCAGCGGCCTGGCCGACTTCGCCGACCACTACCCGCACCAGCTGTCGGGCGGCATGCGCCAGCGGGTCGAGCTGGGCCGCGCGCTGGTCGCCGACACCGCGGTGCTGCTCCTCGACGAGCCGTTCAGCGCGCTCGACTACCAGACCCGGCTCAGCATGCGCCGCGAGCTGGCCGCGACCCTGGCCGAGCGCCCGCGCACCGTCGTGCTGGTCACCCACGACATCGAGGAGGCGGTGCAGCTCGCCGACCGGATCGTCGTCTTGTCGGCGCGGCCGGCCACCGTGCGCCGCGTGCTGACCCTGCCGCCGGGGCGCCCGCGCGCCCCCAACGCGCCCGGCGTCGCCGACGCCGAGCAGACCATCCTCGAGGAGCTCGGCCTGTCATGACCCGCGATGGCTCGATCTCGATCGCCCACCCGCTGCGCGGCTTCGCGCTGCGGGTCGGCGCCGGCGTGCTCGCGGTGCTGACGCTGCTGGCGGTGCTGCACCACAAGCCGTGGCGGATCAAGCGCGCCTACGCCGGCTACACGCTCGACGTCGGCTTCCTGCCGGTGACCTGCCACCTGACCTGCCCGGTCACCGACTTCGCCACCCGCACCACCACCACCAGCACCCGGTTCGAGTCGCAGCGGTTCACCGAGTTCCCGACGGTGGTCGAGGCGCTCAAGACCCGCAAGCTCGAGGCGTCGTTCCTGCTGGCGCCGCTGGCGATGGTGCTGGTGGCGCAGGGCGTGCCGATCAAGATCGTCTACCTGGGCCACCGCGACGGCTCGACGGTGATCGTGCGCAAGGACTCGACCGCCACCCGGCTGCGCGACCTCACGGGCAAGACCTTCGCGCGGCCCAGCAAGTACTCCAACCAGTACCTGGTGATCACCAAGCTGATGGAGGACGAGGGCATGGCGCCCGACGCCATCAACTTCGTCGACCTGCCGCCGCCCGACATGCCGGCGGCGCTGGCGGCCGGCGCGATCGACGCCTACTTCGTCGGCGAGCCCCACGCCGCCAAGGCCGAGCTGGCCGGCACCGGCCGCGTGCTCTACCACGCCAAGGACATCTGGCCGCACTTCGTGTCGTGCGTGCTGGTGGTGCGCCAGGAGCTGATCGATCAGCACCCCGAGGTCGTGCGCGACCTGGTGCGCGGCATCGCCGAGAGCGGCGAGTGGGCCGAGACCCACCGCATGGACGCGGCCAAGGTGGCGGCGCCGTACTACCGCCAGGATCCCAAGCTGCTCGCCTACGTGCTGTCGCAGCCGCCCGATCGCGTCAGCTACCGCATGCTGACGCCCACCGACGACGATCTCACCGAGATCATGCGCTACGCGATCAAGGCCGGCATCCTCGAGCGCCCGATCGCGCTGACCGATCTGGTGGATCGGCGGTTCATCCCGGCCCACATCGACGCCGCGCGCATCACCCCGCCGTGATCGCCGCCACGGCGGCCGCGCTTGCGGGCGCGGGCCGCGCGCGGGAACATCGCGGCATGCGCCCCGTCGCTCGCCTCGCCCTGTGCCTCGCCGTGCTGTCGGGCTGCTACGCCCGCGGCTCGGCCACCGTCCGCGTCAACTCGCCGGGGCTGCGCGCGATCGCCACCGCGGCCCAGGTCGCGACCGCGGTCGCCGCCACCGCCGTCGCCGTGCACAACGCCGCGGTGATCCTGTCGACGCCGCCGCCGGCGCCGGTCGACGTCTACTACGAGAGCCGGCCGGGCTACGTGTGGATCCACGGGCGCCAGACCTGGAACGGCAACGCCTACGTGTGGACGCCCGGCGCCTGGGAGCCGCAGCGCTCGGGCCAGGTCTACGTCGAGGGCTACTGGACCCAGACCCAGGGCGGCTACACCTACGTCGACGGCTACTGGACCGGGCAGCGCCAAGGCTACGTCTACACCGAGGGCTACTGGGCGCAGGGCGGCAACGGCTACGCGTGGACGCCCGGGCAGTGGCAGCCGCAGCGCCAGGGCCAGGTCTGGGTCGCCGGCGCGTGGTCGAGCAGCGGCGGCCAGCGCGTCTACACGCCGGGCCGCTGGAGCGCGAGCGCCAGCGCGAACGTGAACATCCGCGTGCATTGACCGCGCGGCCGCGCTAGTCGTTGAGGTCGCCGGGGTCGGTCGACAGCACGAGCGGCTGGCCCGCGGTCGGGTGCAGCACCAGCCGCGTCGGCGGCGCGCCGCGCCCGAGGTTGGCGGCGCGCGGCGACGGGTCGGCCTCGCGGACGCCGCGGCCGGTGACCGAGATCAGCTCGCCGACCGCGATCGCGCGCTCGCGGAAGCGCAGCTCCGGCGTGCGGCCGTGCCGCAGCGCGGGCTGTGCGTGGCGGTCCAGGATCGCCCGCTCGTCGGGTTCCACCGCGTCGTCGCCGCCCGCCGCGGTGTCGACCACGCCCAGCGTCAGGTGCGCGTCGCCCTCGAACCGCACCAGCGCCCGGCCGGTGCCGTCGTCGATCGCGAACGGGTGCCAGCGCACCTCGCGGATCAGCTCGGTGTAGTCGATCTCGTCATCGCCCATGGCGCCGATCCGGACCGTGAGCTCGTACCCGACGCAGGTCCGGCCCGACAGCGGGCCGACGTAGGTCGGGCCGTCGGCCACGACGACGCCGCGCACCCGGCCGACCTCGCCCTCGGCGAACCACTCCACCGGCGTCACCGTCCGCGCGCCCGCGGCGCTGGTCGTCGGCCGCGCCGTCCGCATGATCATCCGCGCCATCGCGATCGCCGCCGCGATCCCGCCGAGCGCGAGGAACCCCAGGACCGGCACGTGCGGCATCGCCCCACTATCGCACGGCGATGCGGGCGCCGGCTCACACGTCGATCGTGACGTCCTGCCAGCCGACCCGCGGCGCGCCGACGCGCAGCGTGACCTTGCCGCGGCCGCGCACCAGCCACGACGCGCGGGCGCTGGCGCCGTTGCCGTTCGAGCGCAGGTAGGCCAGCTCGTCGGCGCCGACCCCGACGCCGCGGCCCCAGCCGGCCAGGTGGCCCAGCGCCGCGCGGGCCCGGGTCGGCTCGACCAGCGCGCAGTCGTCGGTCGTCAGCTCGGCGTACAGCGGCTCGTTCCACTCGAGCGGCTTGGCCGCGCCCACCCCGTAGGTCGCCAGGTAGCCGCGGTTGTCGACGACCAGGTCGATCCGCGCGAGCTCGTCGCCGAGCTGGGTCGCGGTCGCGCTGCGGACCACGACCTCGGGCGCGAGCGCGGCGACCCGCAGGAAGCACGCGGCCTGCTGCGCGCAGACCTCGCCGAGCAGCTCGGGCGGCGGGTTCCAGATGCCGATCCGCGCGTCGATGCCGCCCAGCTCGACCCGGCCGAGCTGCGGGTGATCGAACGGCCTCCACGGCTGCACCACCCGGCCCTGGTTGTGCGCGCGATCCCAGGCCGCGAGCTTGCCGGCGGCGGCGCGATCGAAGTGGCCGTAGTAGTCGACGAACTTCTTGGGCGCCGGCATCTCGAGGCGCTTGAACAGGTCCCACAGCTCGACGACGAACGCGAACGCGCCGCGCTGGTTGTACGCGTAGTCGGTGAGGTCGCCGTGCAGCGGCTTGTCGGGCGCGTACAGGAACTCCTCGTAGCCCGACACCACCGGGTAGCCGGTCAGCTCCTTGGCCCACACCTCGAGCTGGCGGAACACCGCGAGGTCGCCCTGATCCATCTTGGTGTCGGCGGCGTGGCCCAGCGGCCGGATGAACACGCCGCCGTAGCAGTGCAGGTTGAGCCAGGTGACGATCTCGGGGTGCGCGCTGGTGAACTCGACCACCGCGCGGCTCTCGGGCTCCGACAGCGGGAACCGGCCGGCGCCGATCTGCTCGTGGACCGGCGCCCACGACCACGGGAAGTTGCGGTTGAGATCGACCGGGTTGTCGCCGTTGAACTCGGGCACCGGGATCGTGAAGCCGTCCCAGTTCTCGATCGTGCCCTCGGGGTAGACCCGGTAGTACGGCCCGGCGTCGTCGACCCGGCGCGCCGACATCAGGTCGGGGTGCGCGGGGTTGGCCACGTAGTCGCCGGTGGGGTCCTCCACCCGCATCACCAGCGCGCGGCCGTCGCCGTCGAGATCGTGGCTGCGCCACAGGCTCTTGCCCAGCGGGCCGCGGTCGTCGCGCGGCACCGAGCGCACGTAGCGGCCGGTGGTCAGCACCGCCTCGGCGCCGTCGGGCGACATCCGCGGCAGCACGAACAGCCGCGCCGCGCGCAGCCGCTCGAGCAGCGGCGCTGGCAGGCCCAGCCGGTCGGGCTCGACGTGGGCGGCCAGGAAGTCCTCGGCGATCGCCAGCGCGACGCTCGAGCCGGCCAGCTCGCTGGCGTGCATGTTGCCGTCGACCCACGCGGTCGGCCGCGCCCGATCGGGATCGGCGCCGACGGTCAGCACCCACAGGTCGCGGCCCTCGGGAGTCTTGCCGATCGACGTCAGCCGCGTCAGGTCGGGGTACGCGGCGTGCCACGCCTCGAGCTGACGGACGATCGTGGCGTGGTCGAGGTAGGCGGAGCGGAAACCCGTGGCGAGCGAAGCCAGCGACATCGCGGCGCAGCCTACCGCGAAGCCCCGGACGCCACGCGACTTCGGCTACACTCGATGCGGGGAGCGCCCGAGCGCGCTGCCATCACCATTGGCGAAAGAAGAACGCGATGTCCGGCTGGCAAGCATGGAAGTCGATGAACGGACGCATGGCCACCGCGCCGACGATGGGCGCCAACGCCGACGGTCGGCTGCAGGTGTTCGGCCGCAGCGCCGAGGGCGAGGTGGTGCACGCGTGGCAGACCGATCAGAGCGGCCCGTGGTCGCCCTGGACGTCGGCCGGCTCGCCAGGGCACATGGGCGCGATGGGCGGCGGCGGCTCGAGCATGGGTGGGATGGGCGGCGGCATGGCCGGGACGATGGGGCAGGCGATGGCCGGCGCGATGGCCGGCGGCATGGGCGGCGGCATGGGCGGCGGCATGGGCGGCGGCGGCATGGGCGGCGCGCCCGCCGGGGGCCCGCCTCCCGAGGGCTGGCCCCGGGTCACCATCGGGATGAACGAGGACAAGCGCATGGAGGTGTTCGCGCGCGGCCCCGACGGCGCGCTGTGGCACATGTGGCAGAAGTCCAAGAACGGCGCGTGGTCCGAGTGGAAGTCGCTCGGCGGCCACTGCGCCTCGGCGGTCGCGGCGGCGCAGAACGAGGACGGCCGGCTCGAGGTGTTCGTGCGCGGCCCCGACCACGCGCTGTGGCACGTCTGGCAGAAGGAGCCCAGCGGCGGCTGGGGCTCGTTCGCGTCGCTCGGCGGCCAGTGCGTCGGCGACCCGACGGTCGCGCGCAACGAGGACGGCCGGCTCGAGGTCTACTGCCGCGGCAGCGACAACGCGCTGTGGAAGCGCGTGCAGGAGAAGCCCAACGGCAAGTGGACCGACTGGAAGTCCGAGGGCGGCGTGCTCACGAGCAACGTCGCGATCGGCGCCAACCCCGGCCATCGGCTCGAGGCGTTCGCCCGCGGCGGCGACGGCGCGCTGTGGCACAAGTGGCAGGAGAAGCCCAACGGCAAGTGGAAGGACTGGGCGTCGCTCGGCGGCCGCTTCGCCTCCAACCCGGTGGTCGGCACGATCCGCGACGGCCGCCTCGAGGTGTTCGTCACCACCGAGGACAACGTCATGTGG
Source organism: Myxococcales bacterium (assembly GCA_016707895.1). Taxonomy (GTDB): domain Bacteria; phylum Myxococcota_A; class Polyangia; order Haliangiales; family Haliangiaceae; genus UBA2376. The sequence goes on from JADJGV010000034.1 coordinate 275,058, forward strand.
CACATCTGGCAGAAGGAGCCGGGCGGCGCCTGGAACAACTGGTCGTCCGAGGGCGGCCCGGTCTCGGGCGACCTCGCCGTCGGCAAGAACGACGACGGTCGCCTCGAGGTGATCGGCGTCGCGCCCGACCGCACGCTGATGCGCACCTGCCAGGTCAAGTAGTTTCATATCGTTGCGATCTGCGCAATGTTCCTATTGCGCAACGAATCCATTGTGCAATATATCCGTTGCGCAATGGAGGCGCGATGGATGGCGCAGCAGCGAGAGGCTCGGGGGCCGGCGAACGTGGTCGGGGCGGCGGTCCGTGGCAACGACTTCTGGGGCCGGAGCGATGACGTGGCCCAGGTGTGGCGTCAGCTCGAGCGCGGGAGCGTGTTGCTCACCGCGCCACGCCGGCACGGCAAGTCGTCGCTGATGCACGCGCTGGCCGACGCGCCGCGCGACGGCTGGACCGTCGAGTACTTCGACGTCGAGTACGTGCAGACGCCGCGCGAGCTGCTGGTCGAGTTGACCGCCGCCGTGCTGGCCCACGATCGCCTGCGCACCGTCCTCGACAAGGTGAAGCAGGCGCCCGGACAGCTCGCCCGCTGGCTCGGTGGGGTCGTGAGTGACGTCGGGCTCGCGCGCGACAAGATCGGCGAGCTGAAGATCGCGCTGCGCGACGGGCTAGGCGATGGGCCGAGCTGGGCTGAGCTGACCGAGCAGCTGCTGACGCTGCTCGACCACGCCGATGGTCACGTGCTGCTCGTCATCGATGAGTTCCCGATGATGGTCGGCAACTTCCTCGACCGCGAGCAGGCCGACGCGATCCACTTCCTCAAGTGGTTCCGGGCAGTGCGGCAGCGCCGGGGAGGCGATCGGTTGCGGTTCTTGCTCGGCGGCTCGGTGAACATCGAGCCGCGGCTCGAGTTGCTCGGCCAGCAAGCGCTGCTGGCCGATCTCGAGCGGTTCCCGCTGCGTCCGCTCGAGCGCTCGGACGCCGAGGCGTTCGTCGCCGCGGTGCTCGAGGCCGAGGGCGCGCGTCACGAGATCGGCGTCGCGGCCGAGATCGTGCGGATCGCCGACTGCGGCGTGCCGTTCTTCCTGCAGGTGCTGATCAGCGAGGTGATGGCCGAGGCCAGGCGGCAGCGGCGCGGGCTCTTGGTCCCCGACATCGAACCCATCTACCAGGACCGCGTGCTCGGTCCGGGCAACCGCGCGCGCTTCAGCCACTACCACTCCCGGCTCAAGGAGCACTACGGTCCACTCGAGGAACCGGCGCGGCTGGTGCTCGACGCGCTGGTGCTCGACCAGCCGCTGACCACCCGCGTGCTCGCGGACGCGGTCGCGCGGGGAGGGGAGAGCGCGGCGGTGCTCGACGAGACGCTCGCGCTGCTCGAGAGCGACTACTACGTCGATCGCGACGGCGATCGGGTGCGGTTCGCCAACGGCTTCTTGCGGTCGTGGTGGATGCGGCACGCGGCGCGGTCGCGGGGGCGGCTGTGAGCGGGCCGCTGCTCTACAATCCGATCCGGGCCAGCCGCGAAGAGCTCGAGGCGATGCTCGTCGCCCGGCGCGACGTCGTCGACCGGCTCGTGGCCGACCTGGCCGCCGACGCCGGCAAGCAGACCCAGCGCCACTGGCAGCTCATCGGCCCCCGCGGTAGCGGCAAGAGCCACCTGACCCAGCTGATCGCGCTCCGCCTCGAGGCCGAGCACGGCTGGGTGGTGGCGCGCCTGCCCGAGGAGCACTACCAGGTCGGCAGCGTCGGCGATCTGCTCGAGCAGGTCGTCATGCGCCTCGAGCAGGTCGACGTGTCGCCCCTGGCCGACGTGTCCCGCGCCGACCTCGAGGAGCGCGCGCTCGACCGCATCCGCGCGCTGCGCGCGTCGACCGGCAAGCCGGTGTTGGTCGTCATCGAGAACCTGGCGATCCTGTTCGAGCGGCAGCTGCGCGATCGCCGCAGCCAGCAGCGGCTGCGCCAGATCCTCGGCAAGAACCCGCCGTTCGCGCTGGTCGCCACCTCGACCAGCTACGTCGACGCGACCGTCCAGCACGCCGCGCCGTTCTACGACTTCTTCCAGGTGGTGTTCCTCGACGACCTCACCAGCGAAGAGGTCGTGATGCTGATCGAGGCGCGGATCCGCCGGGACCGCCAGCCGGCGCCGTCAAACAACCTCGGGCTCCTGCGCGCCCGCGCGCGCGCGATGTACCACTTCAGCGGCGGAAACCCGCGGCTGGTGCTGGTGATGTACGCGGCGCTCGCCGCCAGCGGCGGCGATCCCCTCCACGCCGGACTGCTGACGTTGCTCGACGAGGTCACGCCGTACTTCCAGGCGCGCCTCGCGGAGCTCGCGCCGCAGACGGCGGTGGTCTTGGCCGCGCTCGCGGTGAGCGCGCCCGGTCAGTCGCCGTCGGACGTCGCGCGCGCGTGCCGCCTGCCCACCAACCAGCTGACGGCGCAGCTGGCCAAGCTCGAGCGCGGCGGCCTGGTGCGCGCGGTCGGGCGAGGCGCCGATCGTCGCCGTCGGCATTACCAGGTGGCGGAGCGCTTGCTGCGGATCTGGCTCGCGTGGCGCGAACGCGCGACCCCCGATGATGCGCTCGCGGCGCTCGCCGCCTTCTTCGAGCGCTGGTACGAGGCGCACGCGGCGTCGCCGCGCGGCGACCGCGCCGCGGAAGCGACGGTCGGGTGGGGCTGGATCGCGCGTGGCGCCGTCGACGAGCGAGGCATCCCGTACTCGACCGCGGCCGAGGTTCGCGCCGACCCTGGCCGTGCCGCGACGCTGGCCCCTGAGCTGCGCGAGGCCGTCGAGCTGTTGCTCGGCGCCGCCGCGCGCTAGCGCGCGAAGCTGAGCACGCCGTCGTCGACCTTGCCGTGGCGCAGCGCGATCAGGTCGCGCGGGTAGCTCTGGTGCATGCGCCACGGCGTGCGGTCGCCCTGGCGCGGCATCAGCGCCTGCGCGCGCTGGACGTAGCCCGACTGCAAGTCGAGCAGCGGCTCGGTGGCCATCGTCGGATCGTCCTGCACCGGCGTGCACCGGCGGAAGCCACCCTTGGCCATGTGGTTGAGCACGCGGCACACGTACTGGCAGGCCAGCTCGGCCTTGAGCGTCCACGACGCGTTGGTGTAGCCGAGCGCCACCGCCAGGTTGGGCACGCCCGACAGCATCGCGCCCTTGTAGTTCCACCGGGTCGCGGGATCGATCGCCTCGCCGTCGACCGCGACGGTCATGCCGCCGAGGAACTGCAGCTCGAGGCCGGTGGCGGTGACGATCGCGTCGGCGGGCAGCGTCTCGCCGGAGGTCAGCCGGACGCCGTCCTCGGTGAAGGCGTCGACCGTGCCGGTCACGACGTCGGCCTTGCCCGAGCGGATCGCCGCGAACAGGTCGCCGTCGGGCACCAGGCACAGCCGCTGGTCCCACGGCGCGTAGCTGGGCTGGAAGTCCTTCGCGTCGGCGGCGCCGCCGACCTCCTTCTTCACGCCGGCCGCGATCAGCTTGCGCGCCTGCGCCGGGAACGCCCGGCAGAAGTCGTAGAACGCCTTGCCCATGAGCACGTTCTTCCACCGGGTCGCGGCGTACGCGGTCTTCGGCGGCAGCCGCGCGCGCAGCCACATCGCGGCGCGGTCGACGCCGGGCCGCGACACGATGTAGGTCGGCGTCCGCTGCAGCATGGTCACGTGGGCGGCGCGCGCCGCCAGCGCCGGCACCAGCGTCACCGCGGTGGCCCCGGAGCCGATCACGACGATGCGCTTGCCGCCGTGGTCGTAGTCCTCGGGCCAGAACTGCGGGTGGATCAGCGCGCCGCGGAACCGCTCGGCGCCCGCGAACGCCGGCGCGTGGCCGCGGTCGTAGCGATAGTACCCGGCGCACATCAGCAAGAAGCTGCACGTGAGCTGCACCCGCTCGCCGCCGCGCTCGCAGGTGATGGTCCACCGGGCGTCGGCCGACGACCACGCCGCGTGCACGACCTTGTGCTGGAAGCGGATGTGCTGGTCGATGCCGTGGAGGCGCGCGGTGTCGCGCACGTAAGCCAGGATCGACGGGCCGTCAGCGAGCGCGCGGTCACCGGGCCACGGCTGGAACGTGTAGCCCAGCGTGTACATGTCGGAGTCGGAGCGGATCCCGGGGTAGCGGAACAGGTCCCAGGTGCCGCCGATGCTGTCCCGGCCCTCGAGGATCGCGTAGGTGCGATCGGGACACGCGGTCTGCAGGTGGTAGCCCGCGGCGATGCCCGAAAGCCCGGCGCCGACGACGAGGACGTCGAGGTGCTCTGCCATGCCCCGAGCCTACGCAACCGCGCCGCCCTTGTCCACTATTGACCATTGTTCAACAGTGCGATCGGGGACGGGGTAGGCTTTTGTAATCGCGAACACTGCTTCTCAACGATTCCGAGAGATTCTGATGGAAAGAGTGCGCCCGCCGGGTAGCCGCGGGTTATATTGCGAGTGTCGTGCGGGGACGCGCCATCCGGTGCCGCCTGTCCGCGCGCCCAGGGATCCCGATGAGCGAGACCAACAACGGCAACGGTTCGCGTGATGTGTTCGATCAGCCCACGGTGGTGATCGGGGGGCCCAACATCGCGGCCGCGGCCGCCGCCGCCGTCGAGGGCGCCCGGTCCAACGCGCAGGAGCGCACCATCATCGCGTCGGGCAGCGTGAACCAGGCCGCCGGCAGCATCGGCGGCGACCGCAAGCCGGCGGCCGACGCCAAGACCGCGATGATCGACCCGTCGGGGATCGCCGTCGGCACGCCGTCGCCAGCGCCGCGCCGCGCCGAAGTGTCGGAGGTGACGTCGGTGTGGGGGCCCGGGCAGATGCCGCGGCCGGGCGCGCAGATCAACCAGTACGAGATCATCCGCGAGATCGGCTCGGGCGGCATGGGCTCGGTGTACCTGGCCCGCGACACCAAGCTCGGCCGCAAGGTCGCCATCAAGGTCCTGCAGTCGAACCACCCCGAGCTGACCCAACGGTTCATCATCGAGGCCCGCGCCACCGCGCGGTGTAGTCACGAGAACATCGTCATCATCTACGAGGTCGGCGAGATCTCGCAGCAGCCGTACATGGTGCTCGAGTTCCTCTCGGGCACGACGCTCACCGAGCTGGTGACCGGCGGCAAGCGGCTGCCCCCGGCGCGCGTCATCGAGCTGATGGTGCCGGTGGTCAAGGCGCTGGTCGTCGCCCACGAGCAGGGCATCGTCCACCGCGACCTCAAGCCCGACAACATCTTCGTGACCGAGGCCGGCGGCATCAAGGTGCTCGACTTCGGCATCGCCAAGGTCCGCGATCAGGCCACCGAGAAGGCGCCCAGCGGCACCCCGGCCGCGCCGTCGAACGCCGGCATCCGGCTGCCCACCGCCGCCGAGCTCGGCGACAACACCAACACCAACCTGACGCGCCAGGGCGTGATCATGGGGACGATGAAGTACATGTCCCCGGAGCAGTGGGGCATCGGGGTCGAGATCGACCACCGCACCGACATCTGGGCGATGGGCGTGATCATGTACCGCCTGCTGGCCGGCAAGCACCCGCTGGCGCCGCTGCAGGGCAACCAGCTCGTCGTCACCGCGATGGTCGACAAGCCGATGCCCAAGCTGCGGGAGGCGGTGTCGGACGTGCCGCAGGGCATCTGCGACGTCGTCGATCGCTGCCTGCAGAAGCACAAGGAGTACCGCTACAAGGACGCCCGCGAGCTGCTCAAGGCGCTCGAGCCGTTCCTGCCCGGCCGCTACTCGACGATGCAGCTGCAGCTCGACGAGAGCCCGTACGCCGGCCTGTCGTCGTTCCAGGAGAGCGACGCCGCGCGGTTCTTCGGCCGCTCGCGCGAGATCGCCGCCGCGGTCAACCGCATCCGCGATCGCCCGATCATGGGCGTGGTCGGCCCGTCGGGCGTCGGCAAGTCGTCGTTCGTCCGCGCCGGTCTGGTGCCGGCGCTCAAGGCCTCGGGCGAGCAGTGGGAGACGCTGGTCATCCGCCCCGGCCGCAGCCCGCTCATGGCCATCGCCGCGATGATGTCGCCGATGGTCAGCTCGACCTCGACCACCGTCGTCGACGACCTCAAGGAGCAGGCCGAGCTGGCCCGGCAGCTGACCGCGGAGCCCGGCCAGATGGGCCAGGTGCTGCGCGCCCGCGCCCGCCGCGCCAACCGCAAGATCCTGCTGTTCGTCGATCAGTTCGAGGAGCTGTACACGCTGGTGCCCGACCACGCCGAGCGCGCGGCGTTCACCGCGTGCCTGGCCGGCGCCGCCGACGACGCCTCGGCGCCGGTCCGCGTCGTCCTGTCCCTGCGCTCGGACTTCCTCGACCGCGTCGGCGAGGACCCGCAGCTGATGAGCGAGGTCATGCAGGGGCTGTTCTTCCTGACGCCCCCGGGCCGCGACGGCCTGCGCGACGCGCTGGTGCAGCCGGCCGAGATGGCCGGCTACCACTTCGAGAACCCGGTGATGGTCGAGGAGATGCTGACGCACCTCGAGACCACGCCGGGCGCGCTGCCGCTCTTGCAGTTCGCCGCGACCAAGCTGTGGGACGCCAAGGACTCGACCCGCAAGCTGCTCACCCAGAACGCCTACAACGCGATGGGCGGCATCGCCGGCGCGCTGGCCAGCCACGCCGACAGCGTGCTGGCCGAGCTGTCGGGGCCGTCGCAGGCGCTGGCCCGCCAGGTGTTCCTGCGGCTGATCACGCCCGAGCGCACCCGCGCGATCGTCTCGCTGGCCGAGCTGGCCGAGCTGTCGCCCGGCACCGGCGACGTGCAGCGCCTGGTCGATCACCTCACCGCGGCCCGCCTGCTGGTCACCCAGACCGCCACCGACGGCTCGGCCCAGGGCTCGACCGTCGAGGTGGTCCACGAGTCGCTGATCCACTCGTGGCCGTCGCTCAAGCGCTGGCTCGACGAGACCCAGGAGGACTCGCAGTTCGTCGAGCAGCTCCGGGTCGCCACCAAGCAGTGGCAGGCCAAGGGCCGCGACCCCGGCACGCTGTGGCGCGGCGAGGCCGCCGAGGAGGCGATGCGCTGGGTCAAGCGCAACAAGTCGCCGATCCCGGCCAGCCAGAAGGAGTTCCTCGACGCGGTGATCGCCGAGGCGACCCGCGCCGAGCGGCGCAAGCGCACCTTCACGATCGGCCTGGTCGCGTTCCTGACCGTGCTGCTGGTGGCCGCGGCCGGCGCGCTGGTGACGATCCGCAAGAGCGAGAAGGTCGCGGCCGAGAACGCCGAGAAGGCCGAGGCCGCCAAGAAGGTGGCGCAGACCAACGAGCAGACCGCCAAGCAGGCGCTGGCGGCGGCCGAAGAGAAGGAGAAGCAGCGCAAGGCCGAGGAGGCCGCCAAGCTGGCGGCGGTGAAGAAGGAGGAGCGGACCTCGGCGCAGCTCGACATGACGTTCGAGGAGCTGCAGCAGAAGAACGCCGACCTCGAGGTGGCGCTGGCCGAGGCCACCGAGTCCAAGGAGCGCGCCAAGAAGGCCCAGGCCGACGCCGAGGACTCGGCCGCGCGCGCCAAGGCCGCCCAGGCCCAGGCCGAGGCCGCCGAGGACAAGGAGCGCATCGCCAAGGAAGAGGCGCAGCGCCTGAAGGACCGGGCCGAGGCCAAGGCCGCCGAGCTGGAGAAGCAGATCGGCAAGCTCATGGAAGAGCTGCCGTAGCGCTCGCGGCCTGAACGTTCACATCGCTCTCATCATCTGTTCATCGAGGGGAACTGCATGACTCGCAGCATGGCTTCGCACGTATTGCTCGCCGCGGCGGTGGCGCTGGCGCCGCTGCCGGCGCTCGCCCAGCCGACGCCGGGGCCGACCGACGGCGCGCCCAAGCGGCCGATCGGCGACGACGACATCGAGAAGAGCCTGCGCCCGTGGGCGAAGGGCGTCTCCCCCGACGAGCAAGCCGCCGCGCTGTCGCTGTTCAAGGAGGGCAACGCCCTCATCAAGGACCAGCTGTGGCCCAAGGCGGTCGCCAAGTACCGCGAGGCGCTGACCCACTGGAAGCACCCGGCCATCTACTACAACCTCGCGCTCGCGCTGGTGAACCTCGACCAGCCGCTCGAGATCTACGACGCGCTCGAGAAGGCGATGGAGTACGGCGTCGGTCCCCTCGACTCCGAGAAGCTCGATCGCGCCAAGTCGACCAAGCTCCTGGTCGAGAAGCAGATCGGCTCGGTCGAGTACACGATCGACGTCCAGGGCGCGACGCTGGTGCTCGACGGCCAGGAGGTGTTCACCGGCCCCGGCACCTACAAGGCGCGGGTGCGCGCCGGCGAGCACACCGTCGTCGCGCGCGCCGAGGGCTACACCCCGGTGCCGCTGACCGTGAAGATCCTCGGCGGCACGGTCTCGGCGATCACGATCCCGATGTACACCGACGCCGAGCTGACCCGCGAGACCCGCAAGATGCCCAACTGGGTGCCGTACACGGTGCTCGGCAGCGGCGTCGTGCTGGCGGCGGTCGGCGGCCTGTTGCACTCCTCGGCCAAGACCAACTTCGAGGAGTACGACAAGGCGATCGGCGTGTGCGCGGGCGAGGATCCGTCGGGCGGCTGCACGACGCTGCCGGCCGGCGTCGCCGACAAGAAGACCACCGCCGAGTCGAACCAGACCCTGGCGTTCACCGCCTACGGCATCGGCGGCGCGGCGGTCGTCGCCGGCGTCGTGCTGGTCATCCTCAACCGCCCCAAGACCTTCCGCATCGACCCGACCAAGGGCGGCGCCGCCGCCGACATCGCCATCTCGCCGGTGGTCGCGCCGGGTCAGGCCGGCCTGGTCGTCGCCGGTTCGTTCTGAGCGCGTCGGCGCCCTCACCCGAAACCCGAGCTCGCACCTCGGGTCCCCGTCTCACTCGCTTCCTCACCTGGGAGTCCTGCATGTCGCCTGTCTTCTCTTCGCCTCTCCTCCGCCGCGGCGGCGCCGCGCTCGCCGCGCTGGTCGCGGCGCTGGCGCTGACCGCCTGCTTCGAGAGCAACACCATCGAATGTTCGAGCGGCGTCGTCTGCCCCGAGGGCTCGGTCTGCACCGCCGACGGCCTCGGCTGTCGCCAGCTGTCCAACCAGTGCGGCAACGGCCAGATGGACACCGGCGAGCAGTGCGACGACGGCAACCAGATCGACGAGGACGACTGCCGCGCCGACTGCCAGACCAACGTCTGCGGCGACGGCAAGCGCGACCAGCAGGGCGACGTCACCGAGGAGTGTGACGAGCTCGGCGGCGCCGACTCGGCGACCTGCGACAGCGACTGCACGATCCCGCGCTGCGGCGACTCGCACCGCAACGCGATGTTCACCTCGCCGGGCGCGCCGCGCGGCGAGCGCTGCGACGACGGCAACACCGCGTCGGGCGACGGCTGCAGCGCCGACTGCGCGTCGGACGAGAGCTGCGGCGACAACTACACCAACGACGACCTGCCGACCACCGGCGCGACCTGCAAGAGCGCCACCGCCACCGGCACCAACTGCCCCGAGCTGTGCGACGACGGCAACCAGCTCGCCGGCGACGGCTGCTCGCCCAACTGCCTGTCCGAGGAGAGCTGCCGCAACGGCATCCTCGACGCGTCGGGCGGCCCGGCCAACCCGCCCGAGCTGTGCGACGACGGCGACACCATCGACACCGACGAGTGCCGCAACAACTGCCAGGCCGGCTTCGGCTGCGGCAACGGCTTCGTCGACAACGACGGCCCGGGTGGCCCCAGCATCGACGAGGAGTGCGACAACGGCTCGACCAACGACAACGCGGTGTGCGACGGCGACTGCACGATCCCGGTGTGCGGCGACAACCGCTTCAACACGGCCGCGGGCGAGGCCTGCGACCCCGGCACCGTCGGCGTCAACGTCGCCAGCTGCAACTCGGACTGCACCGTGCCGGCGTGCGGCGACGGCAAGGTCAACCGCACCTTCACCCCGCCCACCGCCACCGGCCCCGAGCAGTGCGACGACAACAACACCGTGGCCGGCGACGGCTGCTCGGCGACCTGCCAGATCGAGACCTGCGGCAACGGCGTGACCGAGATGATCAACGGCGAGCAGTGCGACGACGGCAACCTGGTCGACACCGACGCCTGCCGCAACACCTGCCAGTTCCCGCGCTGCGGCGACGGCATCGCGTCGGCCAGCGAGGCCTGCGACACCAACGGCAACACGACGACCTGCAACATCGACTGCTCGGTGCCGGCCTGCGGCGACGGCAAGCTCAACCCGGCGTTCACGCCGCCGCTGGCCACGGGGCCCGAGCAGTGCGACGACAACAACACGACGGCGGGCGACGGCTGCTCGGCGACCTGCCAGATCGAGACCTGCGGCAACGGCGTGACCGAGATGATCAACGGCGAGCAGTGCGACGACGGCAACCTGGTCGACACCGACGCCTGCCGCAACACCTGCCAGTTCCCGCGCTGCGGCGACGGCATCGCGTCGGCCAGCGAGACCTGCGACACCAACGGCAACAGCCAGACCTGCAACCTCGACTGCTCGGCGCCGGCCTGCGGCGACGGCAAGCTCAACCCGGCGTTCACCCCGGCCGGCGCGCCCGGCCCCGAGCAGTGCGACGACACCAACACCACCAGCGGTGACGGCTGCTCGAACCGCTGCCAGGTCGAGCCGTTCGCGCTGGTCGTGACCAAGGCCGGCACCGGCACCGGCACGGTGACCTCGGCGCCGGCCGGCATCTCGTGCGGCGCCGACTGCAACGAGCTGTACCCGGTCGGCACGATGGTGACGCTGACCGCGGCGCCGGGCACCAACTCGGTGTTCACCGGCTGGGCCGGCGGCGGCTGCACCGGCACCGCGCCGTGCGCCGTGACCATGTCCGCGGCGCGCAACGTGGTCGCGACCTTCGACCTCAACACGCTGACCGTGGTCAAGGCCGGCAACGGCACCGGCACGGTCACCGGCACCGGCATCAACTGCGGCGGCGACTGCACCGAGGACTACAACGCGGCGACGGCCGTGACCCTGGTCGCGACGCCCGGCACCAACACCTCGTTCACCGGCTGGTCGGGCGGCGGCTGCTCGGGCACCGGCTCGTGCATGACGACGATGAGCGGCGCGACCACCGTGACCGCGACCTTCACGCTCAACACGATCAGCCTGACCGTGACCCCGGCCGGCAACGGCACCGGCACCGTGACCTCGGTGCCGACCGGCATCAACTGCGGCGTGACCTGCGTGTTCGGCTTCAACGCCAACACGGTCGTCACGCTGACCGCGGCGCCGTCGGCCAACAACACGTTCACCGGCTGGTCGGGCGGCGGCTGCAGCGGCACCAGCACCTGCACCGTGACGATGACGACGGCCACCGCCGTGACGGCGACGTTCACGCTGAACCAGCACCAGCTCGGCGTGGTCCGCGCCGGCACCGGCGCGGGTACGGTGACCTCGTCGCCGGCCGGCATCAACTGCGGCGTCGACTGCACCGAGAACTACAACGCCGGCCAGGTGGTGGTGCTGACCGCGGCCGCGGCCGGTGACTCGAGCTTCACCGGCTGGTCGGGCACCGGCATCACCTGCCCGGGCACCGGCACCTGCACCGTGACGGTCAACGCCGCGACGACGGTGACCGCGACCTTCGCGATCAACACCTTCACGTTGAGCGTCTCGCGCACCGGCACCGGCACCGGCACCGTCACGTCGGTGCCGAGCGGCATCAACTGCGGCGGCACCTGCTTGGCCACCTACAACGCCGGCCAGTTGGTCACGCTGACCGCGAGCCCGGGCGGCAACTCGGCGTTCACCGGCTGGTCGGGCGCCTGCACCGGCCTCTCCACCTGCGTGGTCACGATGGACGCGATCAAGTCGGTCCAGGCCAACTTCGACACCGACACCCGCATCCTGACGGTGAACCCGGCCGGCACCGGCGGCGGCACGGTCACGTCGAACCCCGTCGGCATCAGCTGCGGCGCGACCTGCGCGTTCCCGTTCGCCCAGGGCTCGTCGATCACGCTCACGGCGACCCCGGCCGCCGACTCGAACTTCACCGGCTGGAGCGGCGGCGGCTGCAGCGGCACCGGCACCTGCGTGGTGACGCTGAACAACAACACGACGGTCACCGCGACCTTCACGCTGAAGACCTTCACGGTCACGGTGGCGGGCGCGGGCACCGGCACCGGCAGCGTCACCTCGGTGCCGTCGGCGATCAGCTGCACCAGCACCGCCGGCGCCACCAGCGGCACCTGCTCGCAGAGCTACAACGCCGGCGCCGTGGTCGGCCTGGTCGCCGCGCCGAGCGCGACCTCGACGTTCACCGGCTGGAGCGGCGTGGCCGGCTGCAGCAGCAGCACGCTGTGCATCGTGACGGTGAGCGCTGCGGCCACCGCGACGGCGACCTTCGCGCGCAACACCTACCCGCTGACCGTCACCAAGGGCGGCGGTGGCTCGGGCACCGTGACCTCGGCGCCGGTCGGCATCAACTGCGGCGCGACCTGCACGGCCAGCTTCAACGACGGCGCGAGCGTGGTGCTGACCGCGGCCGCCGCCGGCGGCTCGACGTTCACCGGCTGGTCGGGCACCGGCATCACCTGCCCGGGCACCGGCACCTGCACCGTGTCGATGAGCGCGGCCACCACGGTGACGGCGACGTTCGCGCCGATCACCCGCCAGCTGACCGTGACGCCGGCGGGCACCGGCACCGGCACCGTCACCTCGAACCCGGCCGGCATCAGCTGCGGCGGCACCTGCTCGGCGAGCTTCGCCGACGGCGCGGTCGTGGTGCTGACCGCGGTCGCGACCCCGGGGACCTCGTCGTTCGCGGGCTGGTCGGGCGGCGGCTGCAGCGGCACCGGCACCTGCGTGGTGACGATGACCGCGGCCACGGCCGTGACCGCGACCTTCACGCTGAACACGTACCTGCTGACCGTCAACGTCACCCAGGCCGGCACGACCGGCACGGTGACGTCGGCGCCGGCAGGGATCTCGGCGTGCGCGGCCGCCGGCTGCTCGGCGACGTTCAACCACGGCCAGTCGGTCGTGTTGACCGCGACCCTGGGCACGGCGACCTCGGTCAGCTGGGGCGCCGGCGACTGCGACTCGCAGACCGCGACCACCTGCACCGTCTCGATGACGGCGGCTGACTCGGTGAACGCGACCTTCGTCCCGTGAGCTGAGCGAGGGCGTCGCCGGCGGGCTTCGCCGGCGTGGGGCGAGGTGCGACCCGGTGATCTCGGTCGCAAGTCGGCGGTTCGGGCTCGCGGCGGCGGCGGCGGTCGGCATACTGGATCCCATGACCCAGGTGCCGATCGCGCGGACCGTGAAGCATCGAGGCGTCGTGGTCGCGCCGCGGGCCCGCCCGCTGGCGGCGCGGCTGGCCGACGGGTTCGAGCGCCTCGGCGACGGGCCGCGCGGGTTCCTCGCGGCGCTGATCGGCCTGTGGCCGGTGACGATCGCCTGCGGCGCGGGGCTGGGGATCTGCTGGCTGGCCGTGGTCAGCGGCGGGCCGTAGCCGCTACTCGACGGCTTCGTCGGGGTGCGCGCGCAGCGTGCGCGGCAGATCGAGGATGGTCTCGTTGGGCGAGCCGACCAGCATCGCCGGGCTGACCTCGGACAGGCCCCACGGCTCGACCTTGCCGGCCGTGACCGCGAACGCGCCGCCGTCGATGCGGCCGACCACACCGAAGCCCGACTTCATCGGCACCCGCGCGGTCTCGATGACCAGATCGGGCAGGTGGCTCACGTCGATCTCGACCAGCCCGCGCTCGCAGGTGAGCACCAGCCGGTAGCCCAGCACGCGGCGCTCGACCAGCAAGATGTTGCCCATGGTCGAGCGGAACACCTCGCTCCAGCCGTCGCGCGGGCCCTGGTGGGCGGCCAGCGACGCGAAGTCGACGTGGAACAGCGCCGGCTCGTTGATCCGGCGGGCCAGCAGCCCCGACGTGGTGACGACCGTGTCGACCAGGCCGCGGGCGTGCAGGTCGACCACCGGCGAGCGGTGGTCGGCGGTCCACCACGAGCCCGGCTGGTGCGGCGTGCAGCCGAGGAAGACGTTCTTGGCGCTCGAGCCCTTGCACCACTCGGCGATCGCGCACGCGACCTCGGGGGCGCTGCCGGTGTCGCCCAGGCGGCGGTCGCCGTTCCACAGCACGGTGTCGCCGGGCAGGCGGTGGACCGCGTCGAAGTGGAAGTAGCGGCCCTGCCACGGCGGCTCGAGCGACATCTTGTCGCCGACCCGGACGTTGGCCACCGCGTCGAGATCCTCGGGCACCGCCAGGTAGGTCTCGCCGCGCGGATCGAGCGCCACGAACAGCAGGCCGCGCGGGGTCAGGCCCTTCTTGCGCAGCTCGCGGAGGCCGAGGATGACCGCGGCGGGATCGCGGTAGTGGTAGACGCGGGTCGGGAGCAAGCGGGGGGCACCCTAGCCCGATTGTTGCCTGGCCACAACGGACCTTCCGCGTTACCGCGATTGTGGCGAAACGCCGGCGCCCCTACCGTGGGCGCACCAAGGAGGCACCGATGGCCACGATCCGCGAGCTCGACGAGCAGATGAACCAGGCGATCCTGAGCGGCAAGGCGATGGAGCTGTTCGAGACGCTCTACGCCGACGACGTCACGATGCAGGAGAACAGCGAGGACCCGCGGGTCGGCAAGGACGCCTGCCGCGACTACGAGCACCAGTTCTTCGGCATGCTCGAGGCGTTCCACGGCGCCACCTGCACCAACGTCGCCGTCGACGGCAACACCACCTACGCCGAGTGGACCCTCGACTTCACGCTCAAGGGCATGCCGCGCATGAAGTACACCCAGATCACCCAGCGGATCTGGAAGGACGGCAAGATCGCCCACGAGCGGTTCTTCTATACGCGTTGAGGGGGAGGTCTTCGCACGACCTCCCCGCGGCCCGCTACAGCAGCGCGCCGCGGAGCATCAGCGTGGCCAGGGCGAAGTAGATCACCAGGCCGGTGACGTCGACCAGCGTCGCGACGAACGGCGCCGAGGCGCTCGCCGGGTCGGCGCCGATCTTGCGCAGCACGAACGGCAGCATCGAGCCGGCCAAGGTGCCGAACAGCACGACGCCGATCAGGCTGATCGAGACCGTCACGCCGATCCGCGCGTAGTACACGCCGTAGCTGCCGAACGCGCCCCAGGCCAGCACGCGGATCAGCCCGAGCACGCCGAGCCCGGCGCCGAGCGCCAGGCCGATGGCCAGCTCGCGGCGCATCACCCGCCACCAGTCGGCCGCCCGCACCTCGCCCAGCGCCATCGCGCGGATGACCAGCGTCGAGGCCTGCGAGCCGGCGTTGCCGCCGCTCGAGATGATCAGCGGGATGAACAGCGTCAGCACCGTCGCGCGGTCGATCTGGTGCTGGAAGAACCCCAGCGCCGACGTCGTGAGCATCTCGCCCACCAGCAACACCGCCAGCCACACCCCGCGCTTGCGCAGCATCTCGCGCCGGCGCGACTGCAGGTAGGGGACCTCGAGGGCCTCCATGCCGCCGAACTTCTGGGCGTCCTCGGTGGCCTCCTCCTGGACCACGTCGACGATGTCGTCGACGGTGACGATGCCGCGCATGACGCCAGCGGCGTCGACGATGGGCATGACCGTCAGGTCGTGCTCGGCGAACAGCCGCGACAGCGCCTCCTGGTCGAGCCCGGGGTCGGCCGAGACCACGTCCCGCTCCATGATCTCCGACACCCGCTGGCTGGGGCCGGCGGCGAACAGGTCGCGGAACGACACCACGCCGAGCAGGTGCTGATCGCTCTCGAGGACGTAGGCGTAGTAGATGGTCTCGAGCTGGGTCCGGGCCTGGCGGCGCAGGTAGCTGATCGCCTCGTCGGCGGTCATCGCCGGCCGCAGCCGAGCGTAGCGGGTGTTCATCAGGCCGCCGGCGTCGTCCTCCTCGTAGGCCAGCAGCGCCTCGACCTCCTTGCGGGTCGGCCCGTCGAGCAGCGCCAGCAGGCCGGCGCGCTCGTCGTCGGGCACCGCCTGGACCACGTCGGCGACGTCGTCGGGCTCGAGCAGCCGCAGCCAGCTGCGGCGCTCGCCGCGGCGCATCGCCACCAGCAGCTCGGCCTGATCGGGCCCGGCCAGGGCGATGAAGAACTCTTCGCCGTCCTCGCGGGGCAGGAGGCGCAGGCCGTCGATGCGCTCGCCGGGGTCGAGCACCGCCCACGCGTCGCGCAGCTCGTCGACGCCGAGCGGCTCGTCGGTGGGGGGGCCCGGCGCCGCGGGGGTGGGCCGGGCGTCGTCCTCCATCGCCCAGCCGTCGTCGGCGCGGGCCTCGGCGATCTCGCGGATCTCCTGGGTGATGTCGGCCGCGGCCTCGGGATCGAGCCGGTGCACCTCGACCGACAGGTCGGCCGGCGGCGGGCCCAGCTCGCCGTGCTCGTCACCGTCGTGCGGGTCCGAGGCCATGACTCACCCTGCCGAAGTTCGCGCGCGTTGGAAAGCCGCGCCCGCCCCGAATCGGTGACAAAGCGGCGACACTCAGCGTGCGGCGACGCACCTCCTGCCACTCACCGACGCAGCGCGACCTTGAACGGCTGCTTGCAGCAGGTGCGCGCGCCGTCGAGGGTGCGGACCAGATCGGCCCACAGGATGTCGTCGTCGATGTCGACCCGGCCCTGGTGCAAGTCGTACTCGGCCACCGCCTTGCCGATCACCTCGCGGACGAACGCCGCGCTGATGTGGCGGCGGTCGGCGCTCTCCAGGCAGTAGGCCAGGTCGGTGCCGGGCGGGCCGACGCAGAACTTGCCCTGGGCGGTGGCGGTGATCTTGATGGCGGGGCCGGCGTCCAGCTCGTCCTCGAGGGTGAACGCCCGCAGGTGGCGGTAGCGCCCGACCACCAGGGTCGGCGCCGGCGTCGCGCGGACCTGCGCCGCCACCTGCGCCCACGGCACGTTGACGTCGATGGCCAGCGCCGCCGGGCCGGCCGGCAGGGACGGCGCCGCGCCGGGCATGACCGCGACCGGGGTGGCGCCCGGCGGCAGCGGGGCCGTCAGGTTGGCTTGGGGCAGGAGCGCCGGGCCGACGCGGGCCTCGTGGTGGTTGTCGCACGCGGCGACGACCACGATCGCGAGGGCCAGGGAGCGCATGGCCGCACTGTGCCTCGCCCGGGCGCGGCTTTCAAACCGCTTCGGGCAGGCGGGCGAAGTCGGGGTTGATCTCGGCCAGCGCGGCGTCGACGACCTCGATCGTCATCCGGTCGCGCCACCAGCCGTCGAACAGCGACCCGGCCAGGGTCCGGCACCGGCCGGCGCCGCGGAGCTCGCCGAACTCCTCGAGCAGGTGGCCCAGCCCGGCCAGCCGGTCCTTCCAGGCCTCGTCCCGCGGGGCCCGCCGCAGCAGCAGCCAGTAGGCCCGGGCCGCGGCGCGGATCCGGCCGGCGCCGCGCAGCGCCGTGACCACCGCCATCGCGGCGTCGAGGTCGAGCCGGCGCGCCTGCGCCAGCCCGGCCCGGGTGGCCTCGAGCGCCAGGCCGCGGCTCCGGTCCAGCGCCGCGGCCTCGGCGGCCAGCCGCGGGATCACCGCGGTCAGCGCGGCGGCGGTGCGCTCGAGCTCGCGCAGGCTGGCCGGCGGCAAGGGCGCGCGGGCGGCCCGGCCGCGCAGGTCGCCCAGCCGCTGCGCCAGGCGGGCGAGCTCGTCGAGCGGCGTCGTCACCCGGCGGCGATGAAGTAGAGGGCGACGATGGTCGCGACCAGCGCCTCGCCGGCGATGAAGCCCGACGCCAGCGGCACCATGAACTTGTCGTACGAGCGGCGGTCGGCGGTCTTCCAGCCGAGGCCGGCCAGGCCGCCGAGGAACATCGTCGCGATCACGCTGAACGGCACCAGGATGCCGATGCCGATGCCGGTCGGCGACGGCACGAACGGCCGCAGCTTGGGCCGCGACTCGAGCACGGTCAGGATCACGCCGAGCACCGAGAAGATCAGCAGCGCCCACAGGGCGGTCGACGGCAGCGCCGACACGCCCTGCTTGAGCAGCGTCGCGAAGCCGGCCCACTTGCGCGAGATCGGCGAGCTCATGCAGCTGTGATCGGGCACGTCGCAGTACGGGTCGTTGGTCCCGGCGAGGTGGTAGGTCTTGACCAGGAGCGGGTAGATCCACGACACGCACGCCGCGCCGATCGGCACCGCGAGCAGCTGGGCCCAGGTCATCGCCCGCGGCGTCGAGCCGATCATGTCGCCGGTCTTGTAGTCCTGCATGATCGCCTCGGACGAGGTGGCGATCGTGCCGGTGGTGCCCGAGGCGACCATGTTGGCGGCGATGTGGCCGGGCGCCACCGCGGCGAACAGGCCCTGCATCATGTTCGACAGCGCGCTGATCGGGCCCCACGAGGTCTCGCCGAGCACGCGCAGGCCGACCAGCATCAGCGGCAACGACAGGAGGATCGCCACCATCGTCATCCAGATCGGGATGTCGAACATCGCGTACTGGACGACGCACAAGAGCACGGTGCAGACGCCGACGCCGATCGCCACCCACGACAGCGGGAAGTCGGCGCCGCTGATCTTCATGGTCTTGAGGCTGGTGAAGGTCTCGATCAAGAGCCGCCACTTGAGCGCCAGCGCGGTCAGGCCGCCGGCGACCAGCATGCCGGTGGCCGGCCACATCACCCAGAACAGCACGTCGGTGCGCGACGACGTGGCGGTGAAGACCTTGCCGCCGGCGCCCTCGACGCCGTGGGTGATCAGGAAGTACGGCATGACGATCCACGCCAGCACGCCGCCGAGGATCATCGACCAGTCGACCCGCAGGCCGATCAGCATGCCCGAGCCGATGCTGAGCAGGCTGTACGAGGCGCCGATGCCCATCGCGATCAGCGGCAGCCCGGCGACGGTCAGCGACGCCGCGGGCGCCCAGCCCTCCTTGAGCCAGTCGGCGACCTTGGCGTCCTCGCGGATCAGCATCACCAGGCCGGACAGCAAGAGGCCGATCATCAGCGCCCAGGTGGCCTGCACCGCCAGCCGCTTCTTGTCCTGGCTGGCGTCCTTCTCGGGATCGAGCACGACCAGCGTCTCGGCGGCGGCGATGCCGTCGGCGTAGGGCAGCTTCTCGTCGACGATGAAGTGCTTGCGCAGCGGCACCGCCAGCAGCACGCCCAGCGTGCACGCCACCGACAGCCACAGGAACGACTTGAGCGGGGTCAGCTCGAGCGAGAAGCCGACGTCGACGCCGCTCTTGCGCAGCATGTCGAAGGCCGCCAGCAGCACGCACATGAACGCGGTCTGGGCGGCGCTGGTGCCGGCGGTCTGGACGATGTTGTTCTGCCAGCGGTCGTAGGTCTTCCACGACAGCGCCTTGAGCACGACGAAGCCGAAGAACGCGGCGACGACGCTGACGTTGGGGCCGAAGCCGAGCTTCAGCACCATGTACGGGTACGACGCGCCCATGATCGCGGCCACGATCACCGAGGCGATGATGGCCGCCGGGGTCAGCTCGCCGCGCGGCGGGGGGCGCGCGACGATGACCTCGGAGTCGGGGTTGGGGCTGTGGGCGCTCACCCCGATGGAATAGCCGGCCGGCGCGGTCGGCCGCAATCGAAACGGGCGCCTGTCGGGCGCCGCCGCTCACCCCGGGTGCGGCGGCGTCGGGGCGTTGAACCAGACGTGGAACGGCGCGGTGCCGAACGCGGTGCCGGCGTACGGGCAGATCTTGACGAACAGCACGAAGGTGTTGGCGTCGCGGATGCGGAAGCCGCCCGGGGACGGCGACGCGCAGCTCATGCGCAGCGCGGCGCCGTCGTTCTGGCAGTCCCAGCCGGCGAGGTTGACCAGCGCGGTCGCGTCGCTGCAGTCGTCGTTGGTGATGTTGTACGACGTGCCGGCCGAGTCGGTCACCGAGCTGATGACCGGGTCGCCGCTGCCGCGCGGCAGGCCGGGTGGGACGCAGGTGGTGAAGACGTAACTGCCGCCGACCACCAGGCCCGAGACCGGGATCGTCGTGCACTGCGCCGAGGTGTAGGCGACGTCCTGGGGCCAGCGCAGCGAGCGCCAGTCGCCGCCCGCGCACTCGCCGTCGGTGCTGGCCCCGCACCCGGTGGTGCCGTCGAACGCGCAGCAGTCGTCGCCGGTGCCGCAGGCCTGGACCGGGACGTGGCAGCGCAGATCGCAGGTGCCGGCCGAGCCGGTGGTCGTGTAGCAGGTGAACGGCTCCTGCGGGCAGGCGCAGCTGCCCGGCGGGTCGCAGGTCTCGCCCGGCTCGACGACGTCGTTGCCGCAGGTCGCGCCGCAGTCGGCGTCGTTGAGCGCGTTGCAGCCGGGCGGGCAGCAGCCGTCGCCGTTGGCGCACATCGTCTGGGTGCCGCTGGCCTCGCAGGTCGCCTGGCAGGTGCCGCCGCCGGTCAGGCTGTACAGCGTGCAGCCCTGGGGCGGGCAGTCGGTCGGGCAGCTCGCGACCGGGTCGCAGCTCTCGCCGGCCTCGACCACGCCGTTGCCGCAGCCGGCGGCGCAGTCGCTGTCGTTGGTGGCGTCGCAGCCGGCCGGGCAGCACAGGTCGCCGCCGACGCACGCGGTCTGCTCGCCGTCGTCGACGCAGGCGGCGGCGCAGGTGCCGGCGCCCTGCAGCGTGCGCAGCTGGCAGCCGAGCGCCGGGCAGTCGGCGGGGCAGCCGCCCAGCGGATCGCAGGTCTCGCCGGCCTCGACCACGCCGTTGCCGCAGGCCGGCTGGCAGTCGCTGTCGTTGGTGGCGTTGCAGCCACCGGGGCAGCAGCCGTCGTCGTTCTGGCAGGCGGTCTGCTGCCCGGCGGGCAGGCAGTCGGCGCGGCAGGTGCCGGGCTGAGACAGCGTGAACAGCTGGCAGCCCTGCGGGGGGCAGTCGGCGGGGCAGCTGGCCAGCGGGTCGCAAGTCTCGCCGGCCTCGATGGTGCCGTTGCCGCACACCGCGGCGCAGTCGGTGTCGTTGCCCGGGGTGCAGCCGGCCGGGCAGCACCCGTCGACGCCGAGCACGCACTGGGTCTGGGTGCCGCTGTCGACGCAGGCGGCGGTGCAGGTGCCGGGGTTGGCCAGCGTGCGCAGCGCGCAGCCCTCCTGGGGGCACGCGGTCGGGCAGGTGCCGACCGGATCGCAGGTCTCGGCGCCCTCGACGACGCCGTTGCCGCAGCGGGCCGCGCAGTCGGGATCGACGTTGGCGTTGCAGCCGGTCGGGCAGCAGCCGTCGGCGGTGGCGCTGCACGACCGCTGCTCGCAGTCGGCGGGCACGTCGACGGTGGGGCCGTCGGTGGGGCCGGCGTCGATGATCGGCGCCGAGACCGGGTCGCAGGCGACCAGCGAGCACAAGACGACGACGGCGATCCCCAGAGCGCGCATGGCGAAATTGTACGCCCGCGGGCCGCGCCGAGGGGGCGCGTCGAGGGGCGGGGCGAAGATTGCCGGCGCGCGCGGGCCGTGCTCTCGTGCGCGGGCGTGCGCATCTTCTACAGCGACCAGCACGCGGTGCCGCTGCCGCCGGGGCACCGCTTCCCGATGGGCAAGTACGCCCGGCTGCGGCAGCGGCTGATCGACGAGCAGGTCGTGCCGGCGGCGTGGCTCGCGCCGGCGCCGCTGGCGACCCGCGCCGACCTGCTGCGGGCCCACGCGCCGGGCTACGTCGACGCGGTGCTGGCCGGCACCCTTGACGCGCGCGCGGTGCGCAAGCTGGGGCTGCCGTGGTCGCCGGCGCTGGTGACCCGGTCGCTGGCGTCGGTGGGCGGCACGCTGGCCGCGGCCCGGGCGGCGCTGCGGGACGGGCTGGCCGGCAACCTGGCCGGCGGCACCCACCACGCCCACCGCGATTTCGGCAGCGGCTTCTGCGTCTGGAACGACCTGGCGGTGACCGCGGCGACGCTGCTGGCCGAGGCCGCCGTGCGCCAGGTGCTGGTCTTCGACTGCGACGTCCACCAGGGCGACGGCACCGCGGCGATCTTCGCCGACCAGCCGCGGGTGTTCACCTACTCGATCCACGGCGCGCGCAACTTCCCGTTCGTGAAGCCGGCCGGCGACTGCGACGTCGAGCTGGCCGACGGCGCCGGCGACGCCGAGGTGCTGCCGCTGATCGCCGCGAGCCTGCGCGATCTCGAGCGGCGGTTCACGCCCGACCTCGTGCTGTACCAGGCCGGCGTCGACGCGCTCGCCGCCGACAAGCTGGGGCGGCTGGCGATGTCCCACGCCGGCCTGGCCGAGCGCGACCGGCTGGTGCTGGCGCACTTCCGCGGCCGCGGCGTGCCGGTGGTGCTGACGCTCGGCGGCGGCTACGCCGAGCCGATCGACGCGACGATCGAAGCGCACCTCGCGACGTACCGCGCGGCCGCCGGCTTCGCGTAGACTGCGGCTCCATGCCGGTGTACCGGCTCGACAAGCGCCTGGTGTTCCCGCCGGTCGAGCGCGCCGAGGACGGCCTGCTCGCGGTCGGCGGCGATCTGTCCGTCGAGCGGCTGTTGCTCGGTTACAGCCAGGGCATCTTCCCGTGGTACGGGCCCAAGCTGCCGATCCTGTGGCACGCCCCCGATCCGCGGATGGTGATGGCGCCGCGCGAGCTGATCGTCAACCGCAGCCTGAAGAAGGCGATCCGCCGCCAGCCGTACCGCCTGACCATCGACGTCGCGTTCGCCGACGTGCTGGCGGCGTGCGCCGAGGTGCCGCGCCCCGGCCAGGACGGCACCTGGATCATCCCGGCGATGATCGACGCCTACCGCGAGCTGCACGCCCGCGGCTTCGCTCACTCGTTCGAGGCCTGGGAGGGCGAGCAGCTGGTCGGCGGCCTGTACGGCGTGTCGCTGGGCGCGTGCTTCTACGGCGAGTCGATGTTCGCCAAGGCGCCCGACGCGTCGAAGATCGCGTTCGCGGCCTCGGTGGCGCAGCTGGCGGCGTGGGGCATCGAGCTGATCGACTGCCAGGTCCACACCGAGCACCTCGAGCGGCTGGGCGCCCACGAGGTGCCGCGGGCCGAGTTCATGGCGCTGCTCAAGCACGCGCTCGACGCCCCGACCCGGCGCGGCCGCTGGCAGTTCGACCTCGACCTCGACGCCTGGGCCGCCAGCGGCGGCGCGGTGCCGGGGGCTGGTCCGTCGACCGAGTCGTGATAAGAGCACCGCGTGGATCCCCAGCGCCTGCGTGAGTTGCTCGCCGCGGTCGCGGCCGGCCAGGTCGCCGCCGAGGCCGCCGCCGCCGAGCTGGCGGTCGCGATGGGCGGCGGCGTCGACGCCGCCACCCTCGACCGCGCCCGCGCCGATCGCACCGGCGTGCCCGAGGTGGTGCTCGGTGAGTGGAAGACCGCCGAGCAGATCGCCGCGATCGTGCGCAGCCTGGGCGGCGCTGGCCACGGCGCGCTGGCGACCCGGGTCAGCCCCGAGAAGGCCGAGCACGTGCTGGCCACGGTCGTCGGCGCCAGCTACGACCCGGTGGCGCGGCTGATCGTCGTGCCGGCCGCCACGCCGCCGCCGGCGGTCGGGCGGATCGCGATCGTCTGCGCCGGCACCAGCGACCTGCCGGTCGCCGAGGAGGCGGCCCAGACCGCGGCGTTCCTGGGCGCCGAGGTGGTGCGGCTGGTCGACGTCGGCGTGGCCGGGCTGCACCGGCTGCTGGCGCGCATCGACGTGATCCGCGGCGCCGACGCGGCGGTGATCATCGCCGGCATGGAGGGCGCGCTGCCGTCGGTGGTGGCCGGGCTGGTCGACGTGCCGCTGTTCGCGGTGCCGACCAGCGTCGGCTACGGCGTCGGCGCCGGCGGCCTGGTCGCGCTGGCGGCGATGCTGTCGTCGTGCGCGCCGGGCGTCGCGGTGGTCAACATCGACAACGGCTTCGGCGCGGCGGTGGCGGCGGTGCGGGCGGCGCGGATGGCGAGGCGGGCGCGATGACGGCGGGCGCGATGACGGCGGGCGAGCTGCGCGGCGCGCACCTGCACTTCGACTGCGCCAGCGGCATCGCCGGCGACATGACGCTGGGCGCGCTGATCGATCTCGGCGTGCCGATCGAGGTGGTGCGGGCGGCGATCGCGGCGGTGGGCGTCGATGGCCGGCGGCTGAGCGCGAAGCGCGTGGTGAAGGCGGGCATCGCGTCGGTCGACGTGAAGGTGGTGACGTTGGGGAGGGTCTGGGAGGCGGTGCCGGGGTTGATCACCGCGACCGGGGCCGAGGCCGCGACGGGGACGGGATCGGGGACGGGGACGGGATCGGGGACGGGATCGGGGACGGGATCGGGATCGGGATCGGGATCGGGATCGGGATCGGGATCGGGGGCCGGATCGGAGCATGCGCACCACGGGCTGGTGCACAGCCACGGCGATCATGCGCACCACGCGTATCGAGGGATCCGGAAGCGGATCGAGGCGGCGGCGCTGGGCGACGAGGTGAAGCGCAGGGCGCTGGACATCTTCGATCGGGTGGCGGTGGCGGAGGCGACGCTGCACGGGCGAGCGTCGAGGAGGTCGTGTTCCACGAGGTCGGGGCGATCGACTCGGTGGTCGATATCGTCGGGACGGCGGCGGCGCTGGCCTATCTGGCGCCGGCGTCGGTGTCGTGCGCGCAGGTGGCGATGGGCCACGGCACGGTGCGGTGTGCGCACGGGGTCTTGCCGGTGCCGTCGCCGGCCGCGCTGGAGATCTTGCGGCGCGCGGGCGGGGTGATGACCGACGGCGGGGTGGCGCGCGAGTTGACCACGCCGACCGGCGCGGCGATCCTGGCGCACGCGGTGACGGCGTGGACGCCGGCACCGACCGGGGCCGCGCTGGCGGTCGGGTGGGGCGCGGGCGACATGGACCTGCGCGATCGGCCGAACGTCGTGCGGGTCACGGTGGTGGCGCCGCGCGGCCACGCCGCCGACGAGCTGTGGCGGGTCGAGGCCAACCTCGACGACCAGAGCCCCGAGATCGCCGCCCACGCCATCGACCACGCGCTGGCGGCCGGGGCGGTCGACGCCTGGTTCGCGCCGATCACGATGAAGAAGGGGCGGCCGGCGCTGGCGTTCGCGGCGCTGGTGCCGGCGGCGGCCCGGGCCGCGGTGGTGGCCGCGCTGCTGCGCGAGACCTCGACGATCGGCGTGCGCTTCGACCGCGTCGAGCGCACCGTGCTGGCCCGGGCCACCGTCGTCGTCGACACCGCCTACGGGCCGATCCCGATCAAGGTGGCCCGGGACGTCGACGGCACGGTGCGCAACGCCGCCCCGGAGCACGACGCCTGCGCCGCCGCCGCCCAGGCCGCCGGGGCGCCGCTCAAGCTGGTCTACGCCGCCGCGATCGCCGCCTGGCACCGCGGCGCCTGACGCGGCGGCCTCGGCTGCGATATCCTCGGGGCGTGTCCGTCACCAGCCGTATCGCCGTGGTCGGCGGTCGCCCGAGCGACCGCGACCGGGTGGTCGACGCGCTGAGCCGGCACGGGCTGCGGGCCACCGGCCACGCCCGGCTGGTGCTCGACGACCCCCACGCGCTGCCGGCGGTGCTGGTGGTGGTGGGCGCCGACGCCGGCGCGCTGGTGGCCGAGGCCCGCGCGACGCCGCCGCTGGGCGACGTGCCGATCCTGGTGATCCTCGACGACGGCGCCTCCGACGAGGGCGCCTTCGAGCGCGGCGCGACCGACGTCGCGACCGCGGCGCTGTCGGATCGCGCGCTGGCCAACCGGGTGCGGCTGATGACCTCGGTCGGGCGCCTGCGCGGGCCGTGGACGCCCGGCTCGCTGGCCCCGGCGCTGTCGCGGGTCAACGACATCCTCGCCGCCAAGGGCGACGACGCCGAGGCGCTGGTCGAGACCCTCGAGCTGACCCGCGAGTGCCTGGGCTTCGATCGGGCGTCGCTGATCGCCCACATCGAGGGCTCGGTCCACGGCTTCGTGATCGCCGCGACCGACGATCCCGATCGCACGCAGTTCACGATCACGATCGCCGACTACCCCGAGCTGATCGCCGCGATCCGCACCGGCGAGCCGGTGTTCATCGACGACGCCCGCAGCCACCCGCTGACCAGCGCGGCGGTGGCCCACGTCAAGGATCCGGTGGTCGGCCTGGCGGTGTTCCCGGTCGCGTGGCGGGGCCGCTCGCTGGGCGCGATGCTCCTGCGCAAGAAGACCCCGGGCGCGCGCCACGTCGTCGGCCGCGGCGAGGAGTTCGCGCGGCTGATCGCGTCGCTCACCGCCGCCCACCTGCGCCACGGCGCGGTGCTCGAGAGCCTGCGCGACCAGACCCACCGGATCTCGCGGCTGCGCTACGAGGCCGAGCGCCGGCTGCGCGGCATCGAGTCGCTCAAGGAGCACTTCGAGGCCGCCGCCGACGGCGTGGTCATCGTCGACGAGGCCGGCCAGATCCTGTTCGTCAACCGCGCCGCCGAGCGCATCACCGGGTTCGCCCGGGACGGCCTGACCGGGCGGCCGCTGGCCGACCTCTTGGTCGCCGAGGCCGCGCCGCTGGCCGCCGAGGTGGTCGAGAAGGTGCTGGCCGGCGAGAACCTCGATCCGTTCGACCTCGGCGTCGCCACCACCACCGGCGATCGGCTGATGGTCTCGGCGTCGACCTCGACGGTGCTGGCCGCCACCGGCGCCGCGATCCTGACCTTCCGCGACGTCACCGCGCAGCGCGCGCTCGAGGGCGAGCTGCGCGCGACCAAGGAGTTCCTCGAGCGGCTGATCGACTCCACCGTCGACGCGATCGTCGCCGCCGACATGCGCGGCCAGATCATCCTGTTCAACCGCGGCGCCGAGCGGCTGTACGGCTACCGGTCGGAGGAGGTGATCGGCAAGATCGCGGTCTGGGACCTGTACGGCGAGGGCGTGCCGCGCCAGATCATGCGCATGCTGCGCTCGACGTCGCACGGCGGGGTCGGCTACCTCGAGCAGACCCGACGCGAGGTCAAGCGCAAGGGCGGCGAGTTGATCCCGGTCAACATGACCGCGTCGATCATCTACGAGGGTGGGCACGAGGTGGCGACCGTCGGCATCTTCAGCGATCTGCGCGATCGCATCCGCATCGAGCAGCGGCTGCTGGCGGCCCAGGAGAAGCTGCAGATCACCGAGAAGCAGGCGCTGGTGGCCGAGCTCGCCGGCGCCGCCGCCCACGAGCTCAACCAGCCGCTGACGTCGATCCTCGGCTACGCCCAGCTGATCCAGCGGCAGAGCGCGCCCGACGCCGCGCACCTGCGGGCGGTCGGCGTGATCCGCGCCGAGGCCGAGCGGATGGCCGACATCGTCAAGAAGATCGGCCGCATCACCAAGTACGAGACCATGCCGTACGTCGGCGGCGCGTCGATCATCGATCTCGATCGGTCGACCGCCGGCGAGGTGCCGGGGGGCGACGCCTCGGCGAGCGGCGACGAGGCCCTCGACGGCTCGCGCACCCGCGAGTTCTCGGCGGTGCGGCTGGACCCCGACCAGCTCGCGGCGCTGGGGCTGGGCGAGCTGGTCGACGATCCCGCCGAGTCGTCGAGCGGCGCGACACCGCCGACCGATCGCGAGACCACCAAGCTCGGGCGGGCCCCCAAGCCATGACGCTGGCGATCCCCGACGCGGCCGCGGTCGCCACCGCCATGCTCGAGCTGGGCGGCGAGGTGTTCCGCGAGGTCGGCGAGGCCGAGCTGTGCAGCCGGTTCCTGGCGACCATCCACCGGCTGTTCCCGGCGCGGCCGCTGGCGCTGCGCGTGGTCGACCCGCGCACCCGCGAGGCCGCGCGCACCTACGTGATCGGCGGCGCCGCGCGCCCGGGGCTCGAGTACGAGCCGCTGACGGTCAAGGCCACGGCGATCGACAAGACCCACCTGCACCCGGCGGTCGCGGCCAGCGCCCGGCTGCGGGTGGCGCCGCGCTGGGACGCGCCGTTCCCGCACGTCGCCGTCGGCTTCGCGGTGCCGGTGGTGGCGGCCGGCGAGCTGTACGGCCTGCTCGACGTCGGCTACCCGCTGGGGCAGGCGGTGATCGCCGCCGACGAGCCGCTGGTCATCCCGCTGGTCAACCAGCTGGCGCTGGCGCTGCGCAACCACCGGCTGTGGCGCGACGCCCAGGGGCTGCGCGACTTCCAGGCGCGGCTGATCGATCACGCCAACGCGCTGATCGTCGGCATCGATCCGGCGTGGCGGGTGACGGTGTGCAACCGCGCGCTCCTGACGCTGACCGGCTTCCGCCGCGACGAGGTGGTCGGGCGCGACCTGCGCGACTTCCTGCCGCCGTCCGACCGCTCGCGGGTGACCTCGATCCTGGCGGCGGCGCTGGCCGGCCAGAGCTTCGACGCGATCGAGGTGCGGATCGGCTCGCGCACCAACGGCCGCGTCCGGACGGTCTGGAGCATCGCCGCGATCGGCGGACCCGGCGAGCGCACCGCGCCCGAGGCGGTGGTGGCGATCGGCCAGGATCAGACCCGGGTCGCCGAGCTGCAGGAGCAGGTCATCCGCTCGGAGCGGCTGGCCACGCTCGGGCAGCTGGCGGCCGGCGTGGTCCACGAGCTCAACAACCCGCTGACGTCGATCTCGGTCTACGCCGACTTCCTGCAGCGCCGGTGCGCGCAGATGGGCGGCGACCCGTCGGATCACGAGAAGCTGGTCCGCATCGCGCAGAGCGCGCACCGCATCCAGCGCTTCACCCGCGAGCTGGTGCAGTACGCCAAGCCGGTGGGCGACGAGGTGGACATCATCGATCTCAACGCCGTGGTGCGGCAGTCGGTGTCGTTCTGCGAGCACTTGTTCGAGCAGCACGGCCTGCACCTCGTGGTCGAGCTGGCCCCCGAGCTGCCGCCGCTCTCCGCGATCCCCGGCCAGCTCGAGCAGGTGATGATCAACCTGATCACCAACGCCGCCCACGCGGTCGAGGGCACCAACGGCGGCACCGGCTCGGTGTGGGTGCGGACCGCGGTGACCGACGACGGCCGGGTGGCGGTGATCGTCGCCGACTCCGGGCCCGGCGTGCCCGAGGCCGAGCGCGCGCGGATCTTCGAGCCGTTCTTCACGACGAAGGTCGACGGCAAGGGCACCGGGCTGGGGCTGCCGATCGCCAAGAACATCATCGAGCAGCACCAGGGCGCGATCGCGGTCGACCAAGCGCCCGAGGGCGGCGCGCGGTTCACCGTGACGCTGCCGCGCACGCGGGCGTAGCGCGGCTTCGCGCCGCTGGCCGTCGCCTGGCGGGCGGCTTCGCCGGCATCGTCGGGGTGGCGAGGGCAGGGCGGGTGTCCGGCGCCGGACATGCACGGCTGTCCGGGGATGGCCGGAGATCCGGACGAATCCGGCCATTTTGTCCGAGATTCGGACACGCGGCGCCAGGCGTCGCAGGGTTACGGCTGGCGCGCGGCTTGCTGAGGGACTGGGCATGGTGGACGGTGCAGCGGGCGGACAGAAGGTGGGCGAGGTGGCGGCGGCGGCGGCGGCGGCGGCGGCGGCGGGCGCGGCGGCGGCTGGCGCGGCGGCGGGCGCGGACGACTGGCGCGTGGTCGACCGGACGTTGCGCGGGCTGGCGCGGCGGCGGGCGGCGCTCGACGTCGAGGAGGCCGCGTGGCTGCGGCGCGCACGGGCGCTGGGCGTCCATCGCGAGCTCGGCTTCGCGACGTTCTTCGAGTACGTCGAACGCATCCTGGGCTACGCGCCGGGGCCTGCGCGGGAGCGGCTGCGGGTCGCCGACGCGCTGGCGGCGCTGCCGAAGCTGCGGGCGGCGATGTCCGCCGGCGACGTCGCGTACAGCGCCGCGCGCGAACTGACCCGGGTCGCGACCGTCGATACCGAGGACGCGTGGCTGGCCGCGGCGGCGAAGCACACCGTGCGGGAGATCGAGGACATGGTGAGCGGGCGCCGGCGGGGCGACTCGCCGGACGATCCGCCGGATCCCGCCGCGCGGCTGCACGAGCTGCGGCTGCTGCTGCCCGCGGCGGTGCTGGGCAAGTTCACCGCGGCGCGGCGCGCGCTGGAGGCGGCGTGCGGGCACCCGCTCACCGACGGCGACCTGCTGGCGACGTTGTGCGATGGCCAGCTGGCGGGCGCCGGCTCCCACGGTGGAGACGCCGCGGCGGGCTCCCAGGTGAGAGATGCCGCGGCGGCGTCCAGGCCCATGTATCAGATCGCGATCACGCGGTGCCCCGACTGCATGCGCGCGTGGCAGGACGTCGCCGGGCACACGATCGAGATCAGCGAGACCGAGCTGGCGCAGGCGTCGTGCGACGCCGAGCTGCTGGGGCGGGTCGACGGCGACAAGCCGGCGCGGGTGACCAAGACGATCCCGCCGCGGACCCGGCGTGCCGTGCTGCGGCGGGATCGCGGGCGCTGCGTCGTGCCGGGGTGCCGCAACGCGCGGTACGTCGACGTCCACCACATCGTGCCGCGGGTCGAGGGCGGCAAGCACACGCCGACCAAGCTGGCGGTGATGTGCTCGGCGCACCACAAGGCCGCGCACGACGGCCGGCTGCGGATCGTCGGCACCGCGCCTGGCAAGCTGCGGGTCACGCACGCCGACGGGCGACCGTATGGGGCGCCGCCGTCCCACGTGGGAGACGGGAAAGCGGGGCCGCCGCGCCCTGCGGGCGGCGAAGCAGCGGTGGCGCCGTCCCCTGCGGGAGGTGAGGTCGCGCTGGCTCCGTCTCAGGCGTGCGCCGAGGTCGAGGCGCCGCCGACCGCACGCCGGCGCCGCCGAGCCAAGGCCCCACCGGCAAGCAGGATGCGGGGATCCGCGAAGGCGGGGCGCCGCTAGCGGGGATCGGATCGGACACCGGAAGCGGAGCGGTTGAGGCGAAATATGGCGGGTGGAGAGATCTCGGGGCGTCCGGGAGTCGGACGAGCGAAAGCTGGATCATTTCGATCGGTTGGGGGCTGGCGGCGAGATCTCCGTCGAGGAACGCGCGATCTCGGGTGTCGAGTTTTGCGGTCGCCCGGCTCGACTTTGAGATCGGTCGCGTTAGTGTGGACGAGCGATGAAGCCGACCGCTGTACTGGAGACGCTCGAGGGTGCTGCCGCCCAGCTCGGGGTGCGCGTGACCTACGAGCCGCTCGCGACCGCTGGCCTCGGTGGCCCGGGTACCCACGGCGGCATGTGCCGCGTGAAGGGCGAGCTGCGGGTCATCATCGACAAGCGCGCCACGCCGCAGGAGCGGGTCGCCACCCTCGCGACTGCGCTCGCCCGCCTCGACACGTCCAACCTGGCCCTCTCCGCCAAGGTCCGCGAGTTCCTCCACTTCTACGCGGAGCGCCCGGCCTCCACCAGCGGCCCCGCACCCCTGCGCGCCGCGACCAACCTGCCTCTGCGCGGTTCGGTGGCCAAGCGCCCCGCGCCGCGGCCGCCCGCCCCCGACGCCGTCCCGACCACGACCACGCGCGCCTCCGCCTGACCGCCGCATCCCCGGTCGCGGTCCCGGCCAGGGTCGCGGTCCCGGCCAGGGTTGCGGTCCTGGTCGCGGTCGCCGTCAAACTGCCCACACTCGTCCGCACTGGGGGCCCGATCGGCGACTCGGCCCCCTGGCGACGGAGGCTGCCGGCAGTTCCGCCTGCCGCGGGGCACCGGCCGGTTGTCCGCGTGATTCCCAGCAGATGGCCGCCTCCGTCGCTGGCACGGATCGCGCTTTGCCACGCGCCATGCGTCGCACGCTCTTCGCCCTCACCCTCGCGGTCCTCCCGCTCGCGGCCTGCGCTGACGGCCCCACCGGCTCGCCCTACGACGACGACTTCGCGGTGTCGAGCGCCGACCCGCTGTTCGACGGCGCGCCGGCCAACGGCTCGCTGCCGGACGAGAACAAGGCCGACGCGATCTACCCGGCGCAGTTCGACCTGACCGCGGACCAGTCGCCGGTCAAGAGCCAGGGCCGCCGCGGCGTGTGCTCGATCTTCGCGACCGCCGCGCTGATGGAGAACCTGTACATCAAGGCGGGCCGGCGCGACGCCGACTTCTCCGAGCAGTACATGCAGTGGTCGGTCAAGGAGCAGGTCCGCGACTTCCGCAACACCGAGGGCTCGAACGCCTCGTCGAACCTCGAGGCCGCCAGCGACTACGGCATCGTCGAGGAGTCGGCCTGGCCCTACGAGAGCTCGCCGTGGAGCGCGGCCAACGACCCCGGCTGCACCGGCGGCGAGAACCTGCCCGTGCAGTGCTACACCAATGGCGCGCCGCCGGCCTCGGCCACCGCCGCGACCAAGTGGAAGCTGCCCCGCGGCCGCTACCTCAACACCAACTCGATCAAGGCACACCTGACCGAGAAGAAGTCGGGCGTCGTGGTCGGGATGACGTTCTTCTACCAGAGCTGGAACCACCGCCGCTCGGCGCTGCCGGTGTCGACCGAGTACTGGCGCGAGGGCATCGTGCTCGCCCCCAACGCCAAGGACCGCGAGGAGTCGCTCAAGAACCGCGCCGGCCACGCGATCCTGATCGTCGGCTGGGACGACACCAAGGAGGTGCCGATCGTCGATGAGACCGGCGCGATCGTGAAGGACGCCGAGGGCCGCCCGGTGACCGAGAAGGGCTTCTGGATCTTCAAGAACTCGTGGGGCACCGGCAGCTTCGGCGTGGCCAACCCGCACGGCGACGGTTACGGGTACCTGTCGATGAAGTACGTGCGCGAGTTCGGCTCGGCGTACGTCTCCGACGTGCCGACGCTGGCCACCGCCGAGGCGTGCGACAACGGCGCCGACGACGATCGCGACGGCGCGATCGACTGCGACGACACCGACTGCGCCGCCGCCCCGGCGTGCCAGGCCCAGCCCAGCGAGCACACCTACGCCGCGACCCCGGGCCAGGCGATCCCCGACAACGACCCGGCCGGCATCGCCAGCACGATCGCGGTGACCGACGCCGGCACCGTCGGCAGCGTCACGGTCTCGGTCGCGATCGACCACACCTTCCGCGGCGACCTCAAGGTCGTGCTCAGCCACGGCGGCAAGTCGGTCGTGGTCCACGACCGCACCGGCGGCTACGAGGATGACCTCGAGGTGACCGTCGACGCCGCCGCGCTGGCCGGGACCACGCTGGCCGGCGACTGGACGCTGACCGTCAGCGACAACGCTCGCGCCGACACCGGCACGCTGACCCGCTGGTCGATCGCCGCGATCACCACGCCGTGACCCGCGGCCGCGCGGCGGTCACGCCGGCGCGAGCTGCTTGACCACCGCCAGCGCCTCGCCGATGTGCTTGGTGGCCTTGAGCTGCGAGTCCCAGCGCAGCCGGATGATGCCGCCGCGATCGATGACGAACGTGACCCGGCCGGCGATCAGCCCCAGCGTCTTCTTCACGCCGAACGCGCGGGCGCCGGCGCCGCCGGGATCCGACAGCAGCGTGAACGGCAGGTTGTGGTGGCGCTTGAAGCCGTCGTGGGACGACGCGTCGTCGGCCGACACGCCGACCACGTCGGCGCCGGCGTCGACGAAGTCCTGGTAGCGATCGCGGAACGCGCAGGCCTGGGCGGTGCAGCCCGGGGTCTCGTCCTTGGGGTAGAAGTACAGGACCAGCGCGCGCTGGCCGATCAGATCGCGGACGCGGACCGGGCCGCTGGCGCTGGTGAGCGTGACATCGGGGATGGGGTCGCCGACCTCGGGCATGCGGCACCCTAGCGCGGAGCCCCGGGCCGCGCATGGTATGTACGCCGCGTGTGGCAGCCCCCCGAGCGCCAGAAGCACGCGCTGCCGATCGCCTCGGCGCCGAGCGCGGCGGCGGCGGCGGCGGCGCGCTGGTTCCAGCCGATCGCGCTGGGGCCGCGCACCGCGCGCACCCGCACGTGGGTGCCGGCGATGGTGCCGTGGCGCGCCAGCGACGACGGCCAGGTCACGCCGGCGGTGATCGACTGGTACGCACGGTTCGCGGCCGGGCGGCCCGGGGTGATCGTCATCGAGGCCACCGGCATCCGGGACGTGCCATCGGGGCCGCTCCTGCGCATCGGCGACGACCGCTTCGTGCCGGGCCTGCGCGAGCTGGTGGCGGCGGTGCGGGCGGCGTCGGGCGGCCAGACCCTCCTGTTCATCCAGCTGATCGACTTCCTGGCGATCCGCCGCCGGCCGTCGCGGGAGGCGTACCTCGGTCGCTACCTGGCGATCACGCCGCGCCACCGCGCCGCGCTGGCCGCCGCCGGCGCGCTGGCGGTCGACGCGCCTGAGGCCGCGGCCCGGGCCGCGCTGGCCGCGCTGCCCGACGCGGCGCTGACCGGGATCCTCGACGAGCGCGAGCGCGAGGACCTGGCGTTCGGCTACCGCGAGCGGGTCACCGACACCCACCTGCCGCACATCGCCGGGCTGCCGGCGGCGCTGCCCGGGCTGTTCGCCGCGGCCGCCGCGCGCGCCGCCGCCGCCGGCTTCGACGGCGTCGAGCTGCACTTCGCCCACGCGTATACGATGGCGTCGATGCTGTCGGCGCGGAACACCCGCGGCGACGGCTACGGCGGCGATCGCGCCGGCCGGCTGCGGCTGCCGCGCGAGGTGATCGCGGCGACCCGCGCCGCGGTGCCGGCGGCCACCGTGGTCGGCTGCCGGATGCTCGGCGACGAGGTCATCGCCGGCGGCACCGACGCCGACGAGGCGCCGGCGCTGGCGGTCGAGCTGGCGCGCGCCGGCCTGGACTTCGTCTCGGTGTCCAAGGGCGGCAAGTTCGAGGACGCCAAGCCGCCCAAGGTCGGCGCCGCCGCGTACCCGTACACCGGGCGCTCGGGCTACGAGTGCATGCCGACGATCTACAGCGACGCGCGCGGGCCGTTCGCGCGCAACCTGCCGCTGGCCCGCGCGGTGCGCGCGGCGATCCACGCCGCGGGGCTGGCGACGCCGGTGGTCGGCGCCGGCGGCATCGCCAGCTTCGACCACGCCGAGGCCGCGCTGGCCGCCGGCGACTGCGACGTGGTGGCGTCGGCGCGCCAGACGCTCGCCGATCCCGACTGGTTCGCGAAGCTCGAGCGCGGCGACGGCGCGGCGGTGCGCCGCTGCGAGTTCACCAACTACTGCGAGGCGCTCGACCAGCAGCACCAGCCGGTCACGTGCAAGCTGTGGGATCGGATCGACGTCGGCGCGCCCGGCGTGGCTACCACCGCCGACGGCAAGCGCCGGCTGATCGCGCCGTAGCGCGCCGACACCTGGTGCGGCGCCTACTTGCCGAACTTGAGGCCCAGCGACACCGCGCGCTGGCTGGCGCGGCCCGCGGTCACGTCCATCTCGGTGCCGCCGTACAGCGTGTCGATCCAGTGCACGTCGATGAACGCGTGCAGGCCGGCGACGCCGGCCTCGAGCCCGAGGCCGTAGGCCAGGCCCGCGCCCCACGACGTCTCCTGGGCCGCGGCGTCGTACAGCACCGCGCGCATCGGGCCGCCGTGGAAGAACGCCGCGACCGGGCCGCGGCGGAACGGCGCCAGCTTCAGCTCCATGCCGAGGTCGGCCGCCAGCCACGGGTCGTCGGACAGCGACATGTCGTGGCCGTGGGCCACCAGCTCGAGCTCGGCCGCGCGGGTGCCGAACCCGATCGCCACCGAGCCGCTGTGCTGGCCCGAACGCGGCACCGCGGTCTGGACGGTGCCGGTCGCCCGGTGGGTCAGATCGTAGGAGATCGCGGTGTAGGAGTGAGCGCAGCCCACGGTGGCCACCGCCAGCGGCAACAGCCGGTGCATGTCCTCCGCATCGACCGCGGCGGCGATACGTCGAGGGCCATGCGGCCCTAATCGACGACGGAGATCTTCGCCAGCCCGCGCAGCTCGCCGGTCATCTCCCAGGCCTCGCCGCGCTTGCTGTAGCGACGGAACCGCAGCTGCCCACCGCGGTTCATCTTGACGTACAGGATGGTCGCGGCGCGGTCGAAGTCGGCGCCCTCGAGCCGCAGGCCGGCGCCCTCGCTGTCGAGCAGGCTCACCGCCTTGGCGTCGCTCAGGCCGGCGGCGGCCAGGATGTCGAGCAGGCTCCAGCCCGGGGTCTGGGTGTCGCCGGTCGGCGCGGTGATGGTGGGCAGCGGCACCAGCTTGTCGCCGGTGAAGGTCGACTCGCCGGCGGCGCCCTCTGATCGCGATCACCAGGTCGGCGGTCGGCACCGGCCGCTCGCCCTCGCCGTCGTGGCGGTTGCCAGCGCTGTCGCCGCCGCCGTGGCCGCCGTGGCCCTGGGCCGCGAGCTCGGCGGCGATCGCGCCGCGATCGTCCTTGGTCTTGATGATCACCTTGGCCACGCGGCCGACCGCGCCGTCGAGCTTCCCGCCCTTGGCCAGGCCGAACCGCACCTGGCCGTCGGCGGCGCTCAGCGCCGGCGGCGTGCCGGCGTGGTTCTTGGCCGGCGCCAGCACCGTCGTGGCCTTGCCGTCGGCGTCGATCGCGATCACCGCCAGCCAGCTGGCGGGGTCGGGCAGGCCCGACACGACCTCGACCAGCGGCCGCGCGGTCGCGCTCAGGTTGGCGCTGGTCGCCACCTGGCGATCGTCGACGAACAGCGCGATCGGCACCGCGGCCGCGGGCGCCGGCTTCGCCTCGCGCTTGCACCCACACACGAGGACGGCGAGAGCGAGCAGCGCGGCGCGGGGCGACATCCCCTCGAGCCTACTCGATCCAGCGCACGACCGAGAGCCGCGCCGCCTCGTCCCGCGCCTCGTGGGGCAGGCGGGCGCGCAGGGCGGCCCGGCCGCGCCACAGCACCTGGCCGCCGCGCCAGCTCACCCACGCCGCCACCGCGGCCAGCTCGTCGGGGCTGGCGTCGGTGAAGAGGTCGATGCGCACCTCGGGCAGCTCGGTGCCGCGATCGACCAGCACGCCGCGGCGATCGACCGGCTGCAGCGGGGCCACGCCGCGCACGCCGGCGCGGGTGGCCAGCGCGGTCGCGGCGCTGGCGTCGAGGCGCAGCACGTAGCCGTCGGCGCCGACCACGTCATCGGTGGCGCCCAGCGTGGCGGCCAGCGCGGCGCGCGCGGCGGCGTCGCCCTCGATCCGGACCACGTAGGCGCCGCGGTCGTCGGGCGCGTACTGGTCGATGTGGTCGCCGTACGCGAGCAGCCCGATCGGGGCGCCGGCGGGCTGGACCCGCTGCCACGGCGGTGGCGGTGGCTTCGGCGCGGCGGGGGCGCCGCAGCCGGCCAGCGCCAGCGCCAGCGCCAGGCTACAGCGCGACGTCGACACCGGTCCGCTCGCGCAGCAGCCGCACCAGCGTCGGGCGCAGCTCGTCGCCGGTGCGGGCGGCGACCCAGCGGCCGTCGGCGAGCGGATCGAAGTGCCAGGCGGTGGCGACCGCGGCCATCCAGATCTGGCCGGCGGCCCGGTGGCTGTTGATGACCACCTTGGTCCCGTCGGACAGCTCGAGCTTGAGCACGCCGGCCGAGGTCGAGACCTCGACCTGGTCGGGGTCGAGCTCGCCGAGCCGCTCCTCGAGGTAGGTCAGCTCGGCGTGGGCACGGGAGTCGAAGCCGGAGTCGTCCACGACGATCGTGTAGCACTTTTCGGTTACACTGACGCGCGATGGGGGAAGCGCCGGACGCGCTCGATGACCTGGACGACGAAGGACCGCGGGACGTCCACGAGACCCTGCTGCCGTCGATCACGCTCAGCATCCTGTCGAAGAGCGACGCGGCGCTGCCGTACCCCGGCGACCTGGGCGTGGCCGAGCCGGCGCCGAGCTTCAGCCCGCCCGCCGCCGACACCACCGGCGAGCGGGTCCGCGGCGCCCGGGTCGGTGACCTGATCGGCGGCCGCTACGTCGTCGAGGCCCAGCTCGGCCGCGGCGGCATGGGCCGGGTGCTGCGCGCGCGCCACCAGGCGCTGGGCAAGGCGTTCGCGCTCAAGCTGATCAAGACCCCGATCGCGATGGATCCGCGGATCCGCGAGATGTTCTACCGCGAGGCGCGGCTGGCCTCGGCGTGCAGCCACGACAACATCTGCTCGATCGTCGACTTCGGCGAGGATCCGGCGTTCGGGCTGTTCATGGTGATGGAGCTGCTCGACGGGCAGACCATGCACTCGAAGCTGCGCCAGGGCGGGCGGCTGGCGCCCAAGGTCGCGTGCGACGTGATGTGGCAGGTCTGCGAGGCGCTGCGCTACATCCACACCCGGGCGATCATCCACGGCGACATCAAGACCGAGAACATCTTCCTGGTGCGCAGCCCCGCGGCGCGGCGGGTGGTCAAGCTGCTCGACTTCGGCCTGTCGCGGCCCGATCGCGCTAGCGCCGGCGGCGCCGTCGACGGCACGCCCGAGTACCTGGCGCCCGAGCGGATCTCCGGCGGGCCGGCCACGGTCGCCTCCGACATCTACGCGCTGGGCGTGGTGATGTTCGAGCTGTTGACCGGGCGGCTGCCGTTCGGCGGCACGCTCGACGAGGTCTTCGAGGCGCAGCTGCACCAGACCATCCCGGCGCCGTCGAGCCTGGTCGACGAGGCGCTCGACGAGCGCGCCGACGAGATCGTCGCCAAGGCCACCGCCAAGAACCCCGCCGACCGCCACGCCGACGTGGCCGGGTTCATGTACGAGCTGCGCACGCTGATGAACATGCTGGGCATGGAGACCGCGCGGCGCCGCCCCGGCACCTCCGACGCCGGCCGCGAGCGCCGCGACGCCGATCACCGCACCAAGGCCGCGTTCGAGGTGTTCGCGACCGCGCCGATCCCGATGGCGGCGGTCGATCTCAACGGCAAGGTGCGCATCGCCAACCAGGCGTTCCTGGAGTTCCTCGGCTGCGCCGGCGACGTCGGCGGCATCGACCTGCGCGACTCGGGCATGCTCGAGGTGTACCCGACCTTGTTCCGCGACCTCGCCGCCGCGGTCGCGCGCAAGGCCACGGTCAAGCGGGTCATCTACCTGTCCGAGGGCGGCGGCGCGACCGTCGAGGTCGCCGTGCTGATCACGCCCGCCGCCGGCACCGCCGAGGTCACCGCCGGCGAGGTGCACCTGGCGCTGCACCCGCTGCGCCACGTGTGACCTGGGAAGGTTTGTCGACAAACCTTCCCCCGCCGGGGTCATGCCCCCGGCGGGGCCCCCATCCGATACGCGAGACGGGCGGCGCACCAGCCGTCGGGCGATGTCGCGCCGGTAGGCTGTCACTGCCAGGGTGACAGCGGCGGGGCGGCGCACGCGGCGGGTGACAACGGCGGCGCGCTGGCGAGCGATTCCGCGTGGTTCGCGGTGGCATCGGGCGTGCTCAAGCGGTGGGCGTGCAGGAACCGTCGTCACCGCAAGTCGCCATCACCGGCCTGGGCGTGGTGTGCCCGCTCGGCAACTCGCTCTCGGCCGCGCTCGGGCGCGCGCGCGCCGGCGCCAGCGGCATCCGCGCGTACACCTCGCCGTGGCTGGCGCCCGATCATCCCCAGCACCACCGCGTCGGTGGCACCGTCGTCGACTTCGAGCCCGATCCCCACCTGGAGCCGAGGTTCGCGGCGCGCCAGGAGCCCGGCGTGCTGTACGCGCTGGCCGCCGCCGCCGAGGCCATGGCCGCCGCCGGCCTGGCCGACGCTGTCGACGACGCGCGCGATCGCTTCGGCTGCGTGGTCGGCGCCGGGCTCGCTGGCGCCGAGCTGTGGCACCGCGCGCTCGCGACCGCGTTCGCCGGTGATGGCGCCGACGCGATCCCGCGGCTGACCGCGATCAGCATCACCGGCACCGCGGTCACCGGCCTGCTCGCGCTGCAGCACCAGCTGCGCGGGCCGTCGTGGGGCGTCGCCAACGCCTGCGCGTCGGGCACGTCGGCGATCGCGCTGGCCGCCGATCAGATCCGGCTGGGGCGCGCCGACGCGATGCTGGTCGGCGGCTGCGAGTCGAGCATGCGCTCGATCGCGGCCTACGCGTCGTTCGTCGCCTCGGGCATGCACGTCACCCGCGAGCCCCACGCGGCGTGCGCGCCGTTCGCGCGCGGCCGGCGCGGCTTCGTGCTGGCCGAGGGCGCCGGCATGCTGGTGCTCGAGCGGCTCGACCGCGCGCGCGCCCGCGGCGCCCACGTCTACGCGCTGGTCGCGGGCGCCGCGGTGGTCAACGACGCGCACCACGTGATCAACCCCGAGCCGACCGGGCAGGCCTGGGCCCGGGCGATGCGGCTGGCGCTCGCCGACGCCGGCCTCGACGCCGCCGCGGTCGACGCGATCAGCGCCCACGGCACCGCGACGCCGCAGGGCGACGTCGCCGAGGCCCGCGCGATCGCCGCCGTGCTCGGCCCGCGCGCCGCCGCGGTGCCGGTGTCGGCCACCAAGTCGATGCACGGCCACGCGTTCGGCGCGGCCGGCGCGATCGAGACCGCGCTGGCGGTCGCCGCGATGGACGCCGGCGTCGTGCTGCCGACGATCAACCTCGCCGAGCCCGATCCCGCGTGCCCGCTGGATCACGTCGTCGAGCGCGCCCGCCCGCACGCCGCGCGCGTGCTGATCAAGAACGGCTTCGGCGCCGGCGGCGTCGCCACCAGCCTCGTGCTCACCCGGCGCGCCGACGCCCCGCGCGTCGCCGCCGATCCCACCCCGCCGCGCGACGAGTTCGCGTTCTAGCCCGCGCGGCTTCGCCCGCGTTCGCCCCGTTCGCCCCCTTCGCACCTGGAGCCTTCGATGCACCCCTCTCGTCCGCTGCCCACGCCCGCGGCCGCGCCCGTCGCCACCGTCTCGACCGCGCTGGTCGGCGCGCTGCGTCAGCTCGGCGTCACCCACGCGTTCGGCGTCATGGGCGGCGCGATCGCGCCGTTCTTCCACGCCGTCGCCCACGGCGCGCTGACCACGCTGCACCTGCGCCACGAGGCCGGCGCCGCGTTCGCGGCGGTCGAGGCGTCGCTCGCCACCCGGCGCCCGGTGCTGGTGTTCACCACCGCGGGCCCCGGCCTGACCAACGCGCTGACCGGCATGCTGGCCGCGCGCTGGGACGGCGCCCACGTGATCTTCGTGTCGGCGTCGACGGTGGCCGCCAACCGCGGCCGGGTCGCCACCCAGGAGACCAGCCCGGCGACGATCGGCGCCCACGGGCTGTACCTGCCCGGCGGCGCGCTGCACTACGCGACGACGATCGAGCACCCGGCGCAGCTGGCGCCGGCGATCGCGCAGCTGGCCAGCGGGCTCAGCCGCCCCGGCGGCTTCGTCGCGCACCTCAGCCTGCCGATCGACGTCCAGCACGCGCCGTGTCCCGCGCCGCTGGTGGCCGCCGATCGCGCCGCGCTGGTGCCGAGCTGCGCGCCGGCGACGATCGCGGCCCACGCGGCGCTGCTCGCCGCGGCGCGGCCGGTGGTGTGGCTCGGCTTCGGCGCCCGCCACGCCGCCGGGCCGATCCGCCGGCTGGTCGAGCGCCTCGACGCGCGGGTGATGTGCTCGCCGCGCGGCAAGGGCGTGTTCCCCGAGGATCACCCGCGCTTCCTCGGCGTCACCGGCCTGGGCGGCCACACCCGCGTCGACGAGCTGCTCACCGCCGACCGGCCGGCCTACACGCTGGTGCTGGGCACGCGGATGGGCGAGTCGACGTCGTTCTGGGCCGGCGAGCTGACCCCGACCGAGGCGTTCATCCACGTCGACGCCGATCCCGCGGCGCTGGGCGTGGCCTACCCGCACGTACCGACCCACGCGGCGGTCGCCGAGATCGGCGCCTACGTCCTTGCGCTGCTGGCGGTGCTCGGCGAGCCGGCCGCCGCGCCGCCCGCGCCCAGCGCGCCGCGCCACGGGCCGCTGCACAGCCCGCGCGCCGCCGGCGGCGTCCGGCCACAGTACCTGTTCGAGGAGCTGCAGCGGGTGATCGTCGACGGCTCCGACGCCTGGCTGATGGCCGAGAGCGGCAACTCGTTCTGCTGGTCGACCCACCACCTGCGCTACCGCGAGCCGGGCCGCTACCGGGTGTCGACCGGGTTCGGCTCGATGGGCCACGCCACCACCGGCGTGGTCGGCGCGGCGCTGGCCCGCGGCGACAAGGCGGTCGCGGTGGTCGGCGACGGCGCGATGATGATGATGAACGAGCTGCACAGCGCCGTGCAGTACCGGGCCGACGCGCTGTGGGTGATCCTCAACGACGCCTGCTACCTGATGTGCGCCCAGGGCATGAAGGTCATGGGCTGGGAGCCGTTCGCGTGCGACCTGCCGCGGGTCGACTTCGTCGCGATGGCGCGGGCGATCGGCGCCGACGGCGAGCGGGTCACGACCGAGCTCGAGCTGGGGCCGGCGCTCGAGCGCGCGCTGGTGGCGCGCGGGCCGTGGGTGCTCGACGTGACGGTCGATCCGCGCGAGGCGCCGCCGTCGGGCCGGCGCAACAAGAGCCTGATGCAGCAGGGCTTCACCAGCGGGAAGGCCTGACCATGATCGACGCCGCCGACCCCGCCACCGCCGACGCGCTGGCCTCGCTGTACGACGCCGGCGCGCTGCGCGTGCCGCCGTGGATGGCGCTGACCACCGCGCTGGCCAGCGTCCGCCCCGACGGCCTGGGCGCCACCATCGCCTGGCTGGTCGCGCACCAGGCCGAGCTCGAGCGCGCCTACGCCGACGGCGGCGCCGCGCCGCTGGCGGTGGCCGCGCTGCCGCCGGGCATGCAGTACCAGCCCGAGCTCGGCTACCTCGATCGCGCGCGCGACGATCACGCGCTGCGCGACCGGTACCTGTTCGCCGATCTGGTCGGGCAGCAGAGCTTCACGCAGGCCGCGATCTACGCGATCACCGGCAAGGCGCTCGGGCCGCGCCACGCCGAGTTGCTCGACGCGTTCGCCACGGCCAACCTGCTGCTCGATCGCCGGGCCTGGCCGATGGCGGTGACCCGGCGGGTGGCGGCGCGCGGCGGCGGCGTGGGCGCGGCGGTGATGGCCGGCGTGGCGATGATGGGCTCCGAGGTCGTCGCCGGCG
Organism: Myxococcales bacterium; assembly: GCA_016707895.1. Taxonomy (GTDB): domain Bacteria; phylum Myxococcota_A; class Polyangia; order Haliangiales; family Haliangiaceae; genus UBA2376. The sequence goes on from JADJGV010000034.1 coordinate 317,570, forward strand.
CGGCCGCGGCCGACTGCGCGCGGTTCCTCGAGCGGTGCCGGGCCGCGACCGCCGCCGGGCGGACGGTGGCCGACGTCGTGGCCGAGGCGCTGGCCCGCCGGGAGAAGGTCCGGGGCTTCGGCCGGCCGGCGGTCGGCCCCGACGAGCGGGTGCCGGTGATCGAGGACCTGCTGCGCCGCTACGGCCGGGCCGACCTGCCGTTCGTGACGCTCTTGCGCGCGGCCGACGACGCGTTCGCCGCCGCCAAGGGGCTGCGCTCGACCGCCGCGGCGTGGGCCGCCGCGATCTTGCTCGACTTCGACCTGACCGCGGCCCAGGTCCACGCGGTGTCGAACCACTGGGTGATGGCCGCGGTGTTCGCGCAGGCGGTGTACGCCGACGAGCGGGGCGTGATCGAGCCGCGCCCGGCCGCGCGCGTCGAGCCGGCGCGCCCGCCGGCCCGGGCTCACGGCGGCGGCGGCGAGATGTCGAAGTGCGCCACGAACCAGCGGTTGATGTCGACGGTCAGCGAGAAGTAGACGCTGCCGGAGCCCTTGGCGCCGACCACCGCGTACTTCACGCAGGTGGCCTTGCAGTCGGGCGTCGGCACCGCGGTCACCGACTTGATCGCGCCGAAGTAGCCCCAGACCTCCTCGAGGCGGCGCGCGAAGTCGGGGGCGACCTCGTCGACCACGTCGAGCTGCGCGACCGCGGTGAACCGCGCCAGATCGCGCGCCCGCAGCGCGTCGAGCGCGGCCTTGGCCACCGGGATCGCGTCGGCGGCCGGCGGCAAGGTCGCCAGCTCGGGCGGCGGCGTCACCCGGAACCCGGCCAGCTGCAGCGGGTCGCCGGGGGCGAAGGTCAGGTCGTAGGTGTAGACGCCGTTGGCGAAGCGCGCGGTGCCCTGGGCCGAGGTCCCGCCCTTGGCCGCCGCCGCGGTCACCAGGGTCGCGATCGCCTGGAAGCCGCCGCTCGTCGCGACCAGCTGGGTCCGCGACCGCGCCACCCGCGCGGCGGTGATCGCGGCGCGCTGCGCCGGCGCGAAGCGATCGACGATCGCCTGATCACGCCCGGCGTCCCAGTCGGCGAAGAACTGCTCGACCGCCGGCCGCAGCTCGGCCGGCGTGCGGGCCGGCGCGGCGTCGGGCGCCGGCGCGGCGTCGCGCGGCGCGGCGTCGATCGCGACCGCGGCCGTCGTCGTCGGCGGCGGCGGTGGGGGCGCCTTGTCGCCGCCGCGGCAGGCCAGCAGCAGCGCCGCCAGCGCCGGCCAGCCCCGGGATCGCCGCGCCACCGCGCTCACCGCGTGCGCAGCTCGGTGACCAGCTTCTCGATCGCGCCCTTGGCGTCGCCGAACAGCATCCGGGTCACCGGCTTGTAGAACAGCGGGTTGTCGACGCCAGCGTAGCCCGCCGCGCGCGACCGCTTGTTGACCACCACCAGCTTGGACTTCCACACCTGCAGCACCGGCATGCCGTAGATCGGCGAGGCCGGATCGTCCTCGGCGCCCGGGTTGACGATGTCGTTGGCGCCGATCACGATCACCACGTCGGTGCTCGGCAGGTCGCCGTTGATCTCGTCCATCTCGAGCACGATGTCGTACGGCACCGAGGCCTCGGCCAGGAGCACGTTCATGTGGCCCGGCAGGCGGCCCGCGACCGGGTGGATCGCGAACCGTACGCCGATGTCCTTGCCGCGCAGGATCTCGGTCAGCTCGCGCACCGCGTGCTGGGCCCGCGCCACGGCCATGCCGTAGCCGGGGACGATCACCACCTGCTTGGCCTCGAGCAGCTTGTCGACCAGGCCGGCCTGATCGATGTCGAGCACCTCGCCGGCGGCCTGGGCCGGCGCCCCGGCCGCGGCCTTGGGCGGCGCGGCGCCGAAGCCGCCGAAGATGACGTTCCAGATCGAGCGGTTCATCGCCCGGCACATGATGTAGCTGAGGATCGCGCCCGAGCTGCCGACCAGCGCGCCGGTCACGATCAGCACGTCGTTGCCGAGCATGAAGCCGGCGGCGGCGGCGGTCCACCCCGAGTAGCTGTTGAGCATCGACACCACGACCGGCATGTCGGCGCCGCCGATCGCGGCCACCAGGTGCACGCCGAGCACGCACGCCACCGCGGCGCCGGCGGCCAGCGCCCAGGTGTGGCCGTCCTTGCCGTACAGCACGCCGAACACGACGATCGCGATCAGCATGCCGAGGTTGAGCATGTGCCGCGCCGGCAGCAGCAGCGGCTTGCCCGACAGCGAGCCGCGCAGCTTGAGGAACGCCACGATCGAGCCAGTGACGGTGATCGCCCCGATGATGACGTCGAGGTAGACCTCGATCTTGTGGGTCAGGTCGGCGTGGCCGCCGGCCAGCTGCAGCGCGAAGCCGACCAGCACCGCGGCCAGGCCGACGAAGCTGTGCAGGAGCGCCACCAGCTCGGGCATCTGGGTCATGCCGACCCGGATCGCCAGGAACGCGCCGAGCGCGGCGCCGCCGGCGATCGCGACCACCACCAGCGGGTGGATCTTGAAGTCGGGGATGAACAGCGTCGCGACCACGGCGATGGCCATGCCGACGATGCCAAACAGGTTGCCGCGCTTGGCGCTCTCCTGGTTGGACAGGCCGCGCAGCGCGAGGATGAACAGGGCCGCGGCGACCAGGAAGGCCAGCGCGATGGGCGGCGTGTAGATCGCTTCCATGGCGGGCTCCTACTTCCGGAACATCGCGAGCATGCGGCGGGTGACCCAGAAGCCGCCGGCGATGTTGATGGTGGCGAACAGGACCGCCGCGATGGCGACGGCGCTCGAGGTGGTGAGCTCGCCGGATCCGGTCGCGAGCAGGCCGCCGATGACGATGATGCCGCTGACCGCGTTGGTGACGCTCATCAGCGGCGTGTGCAGCGCGGGGGTGACGTTCCACACCACCTGCCAGCCGACGAACACGGCCAGCACGAACACCGTCAGGTGCTGCACCAGCGCGAAGGTCGACGGCGAGACGTCGGTCTGCGACATGCCGAAGCGCATGCCGAGGAACGCGCCGGCGAACACCGCCAGCAGGCCGATCAAGAACGCGGCGGGCATCGGCTTGGCCGGGGCGGCGCCGTGGCCGTGGCCGTGGCCCTTGACCGGCTCGTGCTTGACGACCGGCGGGGGCGGCGGCGGGGCGACCGCCGGGGTCGGCGGGGCGGCCGGCTTGGGCGGCGGCCAGGTCAGCGCGCCGGCGTCGAGCACCAGCGCGCCGCGGACGATGTCGTTGCCGTGATCGACCTTCCACTTGGCCACGCCGCCCAGCTCGTCGAGCAGGTGCCACAGGTTGGTGCCGTACAGCTCGCTCGACACGTTGGCCATGCGGCTGGGCAGGTCGGTGTAGCCGATGACGGTCACGCCGTTGTGCTCGACCGCCTCGCCCGGCTTGGTCAGGTCGCAGTTGCCGCCGGCCTCGGCGGCCAGGTCGACCACCACCGAGCCCGGCTTCATCGCCTCGACCATGTCCTTGAGCCACAGCTTGGGCGCCGGCTTGCCGGGGATGAGCGCGGTGGTGACGACGATGTTGACCTCGGCCGCCTGCTTGCGGAACAGGGCCATCTCGGCGTCGATGAACTCCTTGCTCATCTCCTTGGCGTAGCCGCCCTGACCTTCGCCCGACTCGGCGATCTCGACGGTCAAGAACTCGGCGCCCATCGACTTCACCTGATCGGCGGCCGCGGCGCGGACGTCGAAGGCGCGGACGATCGCGCCCAGGCCCTTGGCGGCGCCGAGCGCGGCCAGGCCGGCGACGCCGGTGCCGATCACCAGCACCTTGGCCGGCGCCACCTTGCCGGCGGCGGTGATCTGCCCGGTGAAGAACGACCCGAACTTCTGGGCCGCCTCGACGATCGCGCGGTAGCCCGAGATGTTGGCCATCGACGACAGCGCGTCGACCTTCTGGGCCCGGCTGATGCGCGGGATGCAGTCCATCGCCAGCACCGTCGCCTTGCGGGCGGCCAGGCGATCGACCAGGGCCTTGTTCTGGGCCGGGTAGATGAACGAGATCAGCACCTGACCTTCGCGCACCGAGTCGGCCTCGTGGGTGCCGTCGGGGCGCTCGCCGGGCGGGCGCACCTTGCACACCACGTCGGCCTGGCTCCAGACCGCGGCGGCGGTGTCGAGCACCGTGGCGCCAGCGGCCGTGTAGAGGTGGTCCGGGAAGGACGCGCCGGCGCCTGCACCCGCCTCGACCACGACCTCCCAGCCAGCCTTCACCCACTTGCCCACCGTGGACGGCGCCGCGGCAACCCGGCGCTCGTCGGGGCGGATCTCCTTGACGATGCCTAGCTTCATGATCGGGCGGACCTTGCCCCGGCGAGGCCGCGTCGTGCAAGGGCTTCCGACGGGTTACGGGGGGTGCGACGATTGGCGCAGCCAGGAATCTGGCAGCGAGATGGGCGGAACCGCGCGCCTCGATCGGTGGAACTTCCACGCTGACGCACGTTTGCCGCGCGGCGCGCCGGCTGGGTGGTTGGACCGCCGGTTGCACCAGGGCACGGCATGCGTGCCGTCGCCCTCGCCCTCGTCGCCTCCACCCTCGCCGCCACCGGCTGCGCCACCCGGTCGACCTCCGGGGTGGCGATCGGGCTCGGCGTCGTCACCGCGGTGACCGGCGTCGCGATCGCCAGCAGCGACGGCCCCGAGCCGGCCGCGCCCGACGACCCGTACGGCAGCTTCGACCCTGATTTCCGACCCGTGGGGCGCGCCATCGCGCTCGCGGGCGCGGCGCTGATCGCGGTCGGGGTGATCAGCCTGGTCCACGTCGCCAACGAGGAGCCCGCGGTCGAGGTCGCGACCCCGCCGCCGATGGCCGATCTCGCGCTCGATCGCGACACGCTGGCGGCCTACGAGTACGCGCGGCGCGGCGACTGCACCGCGGTCGCGGCGATCGCGTCGGGCGTGCGCCGCAACGACCCGGTGTACTTCCGCGAGCAGTTCGCGAGCGACCCGCTGCTCGCGCCGTGCCTGCGGTGAACGTGGCACCATCGCCGCGGTGATCACGACGCTGCCGCACGGCACGACGATCGAGCGCCGCGCCGATGGCTGGGTGCGCCGCGATCGCGACGGCGGCGTGCAGGCCGAGCTGCGCTGGGCCGGCGATCGGCTCGCCGCGCTGACCGTCACCGGCTACGACCCGCGCGCGCTGCGCGTCGACGGCGCGGTGGCCGCCCACCCGGTGCTGGGCGCGACCCACGCGCTCACGGTCGACGGCGTCGAGGTCGCGCGGATGTCGGCGATCGACTGGCGGCGGCCGGCGGCGATCCCGGCGATCGATCGCCCGGGGGCGCTGCCGCCGGGCACCGGCACGATGCTGCTCGACACGATCGCGCGGCTGGCGCGCGACGCCGGCGTCCCCGCGCTGCGCTACGCCGGCCCGTACCCGACCGCGGCGCTGTGGGCGGCGCTGGCCGCCAGCTTCCGCGCCGACGGCGACGCGGCCACGTTCACCGCCGACGCGGCGGCCCGCTGGCGCGGCGGCGCGCTCTCGGCGATCGCGATCGACTTCGCGCCGGCGCCGCACGAGCGGGCGCGGATCGCCGCCGACGCCTTCGTCGCGCGGCGCGATCGGATCGAGCGGCTCGTGCTCGGCGGCGCCGGCTTCGAGCGCGGCGGCGGCGTGCGCCGGCTGGTCGACGACGACGACGGCGTCGCCGCCGAGCTGGTGTTCGGCGACCGCGCGTGGGCGCGCCTCGCGCGGCTGGGCCCCGACGGCGCGCTGCGCTCCCGCGCGGCGCCGCCGCCGGTCGCGGGCGCGCCGGCCGGCGAGGTGCTGCCGCCGGCGCTGGTCGCGGCGCTGATCGAGGTGATCGCCGACGCGCTGCCGCCGCCGCTCACCGCCGACATGCTGCGCGCGGTGCCGATCGTCTGGGGCGACGCCGGCCTCGCCGCGGCCCGCGATCGCGGCGACCAGGTGATCGTGCACGTCGGGCTGTGGCACCACCTCGCGCCGCGCGGCCTGGCCCGGGTCGCGCTGGCGCTGGCCGAGGCGCTCACGCCGATCGCCGCCGCCCGCGCGGTCGCCGCGCTGGCCGGCGCCGTCGACGATGGCGCCGCACGCTGACCAGCCGGCCCAGCGCGGTCGCCGCGTAGTCGACCAGCGCGCCCAGCGGGCCGAGCAGCCACCGCTGCCAGCGGGTGGCCGCGCCGGCCGCCGTGATCGGCGGCGCCTGCGCGATGTGGCCGTCGAGCCAGCGCGCGGCCTGCGCGACCGCCTGCGGGTCGGCGATCTCGACCAGCGCCTCGCGGTTGACCAGCGAGAACGGATCGAGGTTGAAGCTGCCGATCAACAGCACCGCGTCGTCGATCGTGGCCAGCTTGGCGTGCAGCACCGACGCCCGCCACTCGTGGATCGCCACGCCGGCGGTCAGCAGCCGGTGGTGCAAGCGCCGGGTCGCCAGCCGCGCCAGCGGCACGTCGGTGACCCCGGCCAGCAGCAGCCGCACCCGCACGCCGCGGGCGGCGGCGGCGATCAGCGCGCGCACCACGCCGGGGTCGGGCAAGAAGTAGCCGTGGGCGAGGTCGATCCGCCGCCGCGCGCCCTCGATCGCGGCCAGGTAGCGGGCGCGCAGCCGGCGGCCGCCGCCCAGCCCCGACAGCCAGATCCGCACGCCGGCCTCGCCCTGGCCGGGCGCCTGGTGGCGCAGGCGGCGGGCCAGCCGCGCCACCGCCGGACCGCGCAGCTCGACGGCGACGTCGGCCCAGCCGCGCGCGGCGACGCCGTCGAGGTTCTCGTCGCCGATGTTGATCCCGCCGATGAACGCGTCGCGGCCGTCGATGACCAGCAGCTTGCGGTGGTTGCGGCCGAAGCGCCCGCGCAACAGCGCGCGCAGCCGGTGGTAGATGCGCACCGCGCAGCCGGCGGCGGTGAGCGTCGCGGCGATCGCGCGGCCGTCCTTGACCGAGCCCCAGCCGTCGAGCTCGACCCGGACCGCGACGCCGCGCCGCGCCGCCGCGGCCAGCGCGGCGACGAACTGGCCGCCGACGCCCGCGGCGGTGAACGCGTACACCTCGAGGTGGATCGCCCGGCGCGCGCGGCCGATCGCGCGCAGCATGCGCGGGTACGCCTGGGCGCCACCGTCGAGCAGCGTCACGGTGGTGCGGGGCGTCGCGGCCAGCCGCAGCGCCGCGGTCACGGCGGCGGCGCCGGCGGGGGGCGATCGAGCCGCCGCGCGCTCACCACACCCGCCCGTGCTCGTCGAGCCACGCCAGGATCTCGGCGATGCTGCCGGTGGCCACGCCGACGCAGGCGTCGGCCGCGCCGTAGTACAGGCGCAGCGTGTCGCCGTCGGGCGCGACCGTGACGCCGCCCGGGAACACCACGTTGGGCACGTCACCGACGCGCTCGTAGGGCGCCTCGGGGCCGAAGATCCACCCGTCGCCGCGGCGCAGGCAGTGGTCGGGTTGCGCCAGGTCGAGCAGCGCCGCACCGACCCGGTACAGCGCCCCCGACGCGGTGTGCCGGACCCCGTGGTAGAGCATCAGCCAGCCGGCCGCGGTCTCGATCAGCGGCGGCGACAGGCCGATCTTGTTGGCGTCCCACCAGGCGCCGCGCCGCGCCGGCAGGAGCAGCTTGTGGTGGCCCCAGTTGCGCAGGTCGGGCGAGAACGAGATCCAGATGTGCGCGCCCGAGTCGGCGATCGGCCGGTGCAGCATCGCGAAGCTGCCGTCGACCCGGTGCGGCAGCACCGCCGCGTCCTTGTCGTCGGGCTGCATGATCAGGCCGTAGCGCTCGAAGCTGCGGAAGTCCTGGGTCATCGCCAGCGCGACGCCGGGGCCGCTGCGGCTGTACGCGGTGTACGCGACGGCGTAGCTGCCGAGCTCGGGCACGAACGTGATCCGCGGGTCCTCGATGCCCCACAGCTCCTCGGGGAAGTGCTCGGGATCGGCGACCAACGTCGGCTGCGGATCGACGACCCATCCGTCGAGGCCGTTGGCCGAGCGCGCCGCGCACAGGTGCGAGTGGCCGCGGCGATCCTCGACCCGGCACAAGAGCAGCGTCGTGCCGTCGGGCAAGAGCGTCGCGCCCGGGTTGAACACCGTGTGCGCGGGGTAGGGCCACATGCCGGCGTGCAAGATCGGGTTGCCCGCGTGGCGGCGGAACAAGGTCGGGTACGCGGCGGCGGTCACGCGGTCCCCGCGATCGCGCGGGTCGCCAGCCGCAGCTCGGCGAGCGCGAGCTGGCACGACAGCGTCGACTCGGCGCCCTGGTTCTGGTTGACCCGATCGACGTGGAGGCCGTCGCGGCAGCCGCCGGTGGTCGCGTCGTACAGCGGGCGGCCGAGCTGGTTGTCGCCGAGGAACCAGCCGAAGGCGCGGAAGGCGCGGTCGGTCCACCCGGCGTCGCCGGTGGCGGCGGCGGCGGCCAGGCACGCCGACACCATCGCGTGGGCCTCGACCGGCTGTTGATCGAAGCCGGCCCGGGCGCCGTCGCGCGGGTAGAACCCGTCGCTGCCGATCGGCGCGAAGGTGCCGTCGCCGTCGGCCTGCACGCCGGCCAGCCAGGTCAGCGCGTCGACGCCGGTCGCGGTCATCGCCGGGTCGGCCGCGGCCTGGCCGGTGACGATCAGCGCCTCGCACAGCCGCGGGTTGCAGTAGGTGAGGCGGTCCTCGAACCACGGCCACTCCGCGGTCGCGGTGCGGCGGTACAGGCCGAGCAGGCGGGCGGCGACGATCGTGCGCACCGCGATCAGCTCGTGAGCGTCGCCGGCGGCGGCGCGCGCGGCGTCGATGCCGAGCAACGCGTAGGCCCAGGCGCGCGGGCTCGCCATCGCCGCCACCGCCGGCAGGCCGGCGCGCAGCAGCTGGTCGGCGACGTGGCGGTGGCCGGCCTCACCGCTGTGGCCGGCGATCGCGCCCAGCGCCCACAGCGCCCGGCCGTGGCTGTCGTCGGAGCCGTGGGGCTCGGTCCAGGCGCGCTGGTAGTCCATGAAGTTGCGGAACCGGCCGTCGTCGGTGAGCGCGTGGTTGACGAAGGCCAGGTAGCGCCCGGCCCGGGACCGGGTCGCGGCCAGGTCGGCGGCGCCGAGCTGCTCGAGCCGCGCGCTCAGCAGCAGCGCCCGGGCGTTGTCGTCGAGGCAGTAGCCGTCGGCGTAGCGCGGCACGGTGACCAGCGCGTGCTGCAGGATGCCGGTGTCGTCGGTCAGGCGATCGACGTGGCCCAGCGCCAGCGGCGGCAGCGTCGCCCGGGTCGGCGGCCGCGTCGTCGCGCGCGTCGCGTGGTCGGCGCGCGCGTGCGCGAAGCTGTCCAGGTAGGCCCGCGCCACCTGCGGCCAGGCCATCGCGCGCCCGTAGGTCGCGGCGCGCGCGCTCATCGCCTGGCAGGCCGCCGGGTCGTCGAGCAGGCCGATCACCGCCGCGGCGATCGCCGCCGGATCGCGCGCGGGCACCAGCAGCCCGCGGCCCTCCGCCAGCAGCTCCTCGGCGTAGACGTACGGGGTCGAGATCACCGCCTTGCCGGCGCCGACCGCGAAGGCCAGCGTCCCCGAGGTGATCTGCTCGGGCTTGAGGTACGGCGTGACGTAGATCGTCGCTGCGCCGAGGAACGCCGCCAGCTCGGCCTTGTCGACGAACCGGTCGTGGAAGATCACGTTGCCGGCGACGCCGGCGGCCGCGGCGCGCGCCCGCAGCATGTCGCGGTAGGCCTCGCCGTCGTGCGCGCGCACGTGCGGGTGGGTGGCGCCGACGATCACGTAGGTGGCGCCCGGGTGACGGCGCAGGATCGCCGGCATCGCGTCGATCACGTATTCGAGGCCCTTGTCGCGGGCCAGGAGCCCGAACGTCAAGAGGCTCGCCGGTGCCGCCGGCGCGGTCGCCGGGAAGTCGGGGATGCCGTGGGGGATCAGGTCGATCTTGGCGGCCGGCACGTCGTGCAGCGCGCGCAACAGCTCGGCGCCGCGCGCGCTCATCACCACCAGCCGCTGGGAGCGGCGGGTCAGCTCGTCCATCACCGCGCGCTGCGCCGGGTTGGGCGCGGCGAGGATCGTGTGCAGCGTCGTCACCACCGGCACCCGCAGCGCGCGCACCAGCGTCAGCACGTGGGCGCCGGCCGGCCCGCCGTAGATGCCGTACTCGTGCTGCAGCGACACCACGTCGGCGCCGCTGGCGTTCACCGCCGCCGCCGCCGCCTGGTACTGGGACAGCTGGTCGGCGACGATCGTCCCGCTCACCCGCGGCGGGTACGCGTGCCCGCCGCCGGGCTCGTCCATCGCCACCACGAAGCACTCGAGCTGCGGCCGGGCCGCGGCCAGCGCGTCGGTGAGATCGGCGGTGAACGTCGCGATGCCGCAGCGGCGGGGCACGTGGTTGCCGACCAGCGCGACCCGGGCGACGGCCGGCGCCGGCGCGACGGTCGGGCGGGCCACGGCTGCCGGCGCGGGGGCGACCCGGCTGGGGACCCGCGCGGGGGCGTGGAAGGTGCTGGTGCTGGTCGGCATCGGGATCCTGGCTGCAGGGGGGCGCGCCGGGAGCGACGCGTGCGCGACGCGGGTGCACGATCGAGGCCGGGCGCGTGGCCTCCGGGCCGCGCCGGCGGGGGCCACGCGGCCCGCCGCCGGCCCGCCGCTGTGGCAGCCGCGCTCGCCGTGCGTCAGCGCTCGTGATCCGGCGCTCAGCCGCTGAGCGAGCCCGGGCGGCTGCGGGTGCGCGGCCGCGGCGGCGTCGGCTCGATCAGGTCGCACACCAGGAGCTCGGTGGCGGCGCTCGCGTGCAGCGTGACGGTGCGCTCGTCGGTGACGCCGACGCCGTCGCCGCCGGTCAGCGTGTAGTCGCCCAGCGTCGCGTCGCCGGCGACCACGTGGACCCACGCCGCGCGGCCCGGCGTCAGCCCGTGCGCGACGACCTGCCCGGGCGCCAGCACCGCCGCCAGCAGGACGACGTCGGCGTGCAGGCGCAGCGAGCCGCCGCGGCCGTCGGGCGACGCGACGACGCACAGCCGGCCGCCGTGCTCGGCGATCGCGAAGCCGCGCTGATCGGCGCGCAGCCCGCTGGGCAAGCCGGGCGCCGCCAGGCTGAGCTGGAACGCGTGGGCCCAGTCGGTGCGCGACGCGTTGCCGACGCCGTGGCGCAGGTCGGGGTGCGCGACGGTGCGGCGGAACTCGCCGGCGTGGATCGCGCCGGACGCGCCGCGCGAGTCGAGCACCGCCAGCGCGCCGGCGCGCACGTAGGTCACGACCTCGCCGTCGACGGTCGGCTGGCGCGGGGGTCGCTCGCCGGGGCCGAGGCGATCTTCGTCGAGCGCGGCCAGCGCGCCGAAGCCGCCGGCCAGCGGGTCGCCTGGCCCGCGCGGGTGGAACGTGCGCCAGTGGTCGTGGGCGCGGCCGTGGACGTGGTGGCGCTCGTCGGCGCGGTAGATCGTGATCACGCGGTCGCGCCGCCGCGGCGGTGCCGCGCTTTCCGAGTTCCTTGCATCACGCCCTGCATCGATGGATCCGCACCGTACGCCATCGCCGGCGATTGGCGAGGCCGCGGGGCGCCGATCAGCGCTGGCGGACGCGGCTGGCGCCCGAGGTGGCCTTGGTGACCGCCGGCGCGCCCGCGTACTCGACCACGCTGGCGCCGCTGGCCTCGACGGTGAGGCCGCGCGCCACGGCCAGCGCGACGTGGCTGGCCCCCGACGCCGCGACCGTCGCGTCCTGCGCGGCGAGCTTGGTGGCGTCGACCTCGGCGGCGCCGCTGGCCTCGATCGTCACCGCCGCGGCGGCGCCGGCCAGGCTCGCCCTGCTGGCGCCCGACAGGTCGATCGCGAGGCGGTCGCCGGTGACGCCCGCCGCGGTGGCGGTGGTCGCGCCCGACAGCCCGAGCGCGGTCAGGCGCGGCGTGGTGATCGCGATCCGCACCGGGGTCTTGGCCGTGTAGCTGTCGGTGCTGTCGATGATCAGGCGGTCGCCCTGGACCCGCGTGCGGATCAGCGGGACCACGTTGTCGTCGGCGGTGACGCTGACCGCGGTGGCGCCGCCGACGGTGATCGTCAGCGCGACCGCGCCGCCGGCGGAGACGCTCGCGAAGTCGCCGACGGCACGGGCCTCGGTGCGGGCGGTCCCGCTGCCCTTCACCTGGGCGTCGGCGAGGCTGCAGGCGAACAACGCAACGGCGAGCGGGACCAGCGACAGGGTGCGCATGGCCGTGAAGATACGCGAGCGAGCGCCCCGGTTGACACGCGGCGCGCGCGGCCGGCGGTTACGCGCGTGCGACACCCCCGCGACCGCTGCCGGCGGCGCCGCGGTCGCAGCGCGGCGTCGAGGTCGCGCCCGGGTGAGGGGGAGGTAGCGGTGGCCCGGTAGCAGATGCGCGCGCCCGACGATTGTCCCGGCGCGCGCGCACGATCAAGATGCGCGCCCGGAGGACTGCATGCACCCGACTCGCCTCGCTCCCTCGCTCGTCGGCCTGGCGCTGACGCTCACCGCCAGCGCTTGCTCGAGCCCGGCGCCCAAGCCCGCCGCCACTCCGACCGCGGCCGACGTCGCGGACCCGCTGCCGAGCGACCCGGCCGCGCCGCCGGCGCCGGGCTCGACCACGACGCTCGCCGCGCTCGGCCTCGACCCCACCGCGATGGATCGCTCGGTCGACCCGTGCGACGACTTCTACCAGTACGCCTGCGGCGGCTGGCTCGCGCGCACCGAGATCCCCGCCGACAAGCCGGCGGCGATGCGCAGCTTCATCGACATCGAGGATCGCAACCAGGAGTTCCTGCACGGCGTCCTCGAGCGCGCGCGCACCACGCCCGGCGGCGATCCGCTGATGGCCACGCTGGGCAGCTACTACGGCGCGTGCATGGACGAGGCGGCGGTCGAGGCCGCCGGCGTCGCGCCGCTGGCCGACCTCGACGCCGTCATCGCCAAGGTCAAGGACGGCAAGACTCTCGCCGACGCCACCGCCGCGCTGCACGCGGTCGGCGCCAGCGCGCTGTTCACCTTCGGCAACGTCCAGGACGCCAAGGACGCGCGCCAGGTGATCGGCGGCCTCGACCAGGGCGGCCTCGGGCTGCCCGACCGCGACTACTACCTGAAGGACGGGCTGGCCGAGAAGGGCCTGCGCAAGGCCTACCACCGCTACCTCGCATCGCTGCTGGTGCTCGACGGCAAGTCCGAGGCCGACGCCGCCAAGGGCGCCGATCAGGTGATCGCCCTCGAGACCGCGATCGCCAAGGTGTCGCTCGACAAGGTCGCGCGCCGCGATCCGAACGCGACCTACAACCGGCTCGAGCGCGCGGGCGTGCAGAAGGCCGCGCCGCACTTCGCGTGGGATCGCTACTTCGCCGGCGCCGGCGTGCCCGACGTCGCCGCGATCACCGTCGGGTCGCCGGCGTTCCTCAAGGGCCTCGACAAGCTGGTCACGACGACCAAGCCCGAGACCTGGCGCACCTACCTGCGGGTCCACCTGCTCGGCGCGGTCGCCGGGCTCCTGCCCAAGCGCTTCGACGACGCGCAGTTCGCGTTCATCGGCATGCTGACCGGCCAGGCCGAGCAGCAGGCGCGGTGGAAGCGCTGCGTGGCGGCCACCGACGGCGCGCTCGGCGATCTCACCGGCCAGGTGTTCACCCGCGAGCGGTTCAGCGCCGCGGCCAAGCAGGCCGCCGAGGGCCAGGTCCACGCGATCTCCGACGCGATGCGCGCCAACCTCGACGCGCTGCCGTGGATGGATGACGCCACCAAGCAGGCGGCGCGCGCCAAGCTCGACGCGATGACCTACCAGATCGGCTACCCCAAGGCGTGGCGGGCCCCGACGATCACGATCGGCGCCAGCTACGCGGCCAACGCGCTGGCGGCGCGGCGCGCCGAGCGCGCGCGGCTGCTCGCGAAGATCGGCAAGCCGCTCGATCGCGACGACTGGCAGCTGTCGGCGCCGACGGTCAACGCGTACTACGAGCCGGCGCTCAACGGCATGGTGTTCCCGGCCGGCATCCTGCAGCCGCCGTTCTTCAGCCCGACCGCGTCGGCGCAGGTCAACCTGGGCGGCATGGGCGTCGTGGTCGGCCACGAGTTGACCCACGGCTTCGACGATCAGGGCGCGCAGTACGACGCACAGGGCAACCTCAAGAACTGGTGGGCCACGGCCACCGGCGACGAGTTCAAGGCGCGCACCCAGTGCGTGATCAAGCAGTACGACGCCTACGAGGCGGTGCCCGACGTGCACCTCAACGGCGCCAACACCGTCGGCGAGAACATCGCCGACATCGGCGGCGTCAAGCTGGCCTTGCGCGCCGCGCGCGCGCTGCGGTCGGGGGCGCCGGTGATCGCCGACGGCTTCACCGAGGATCAGCAGTTCTTCCTCGGCTTCGGCCAGGCCTGGTGCGCCAAGTTCCGCCCCGAGATCGCCGCGCTGCTCGCCAACGTCGACGTGCACTCGCCGGCGCAGTGGCGGGTCAACGGCTCGCTGCAAGCCACCCCCGAGTTCAGCGAGGCGTTCGGCTGCAAGGCCGGCGCGAAGATGCGGCCGGCGCAGATGTGCCAGGTCTGGTAGCGGTCGCGCCGCGCGACGACGCCTGGCGCACGGGCGATGGCGAGGCCGCGCGTCAGTGCTTGTCGGGCTTGTCGGGCTTGCCGCCGCGCCCCTTGTCGGGCTTGTCGGCCTTGCCGCGCCCCTTGTCGGGCTTGTCGGGCTTGTCGGCCTTGTCGGCCTTGTCGCGGCCCTGGTCGCGCTGGTCGGTGCGGGCCGGCTGGTCATCGCGCTGATCCTTGCCCGGCCGGTCATCGCGCTGGTCGTCGCGCTGATCGGACGGATCGCGATCGTCGCGCTGGCCGGGCGGGTCGGTCCGCTGGTGGTCGCGCGGCGGCGGCGCGGCCGGCGGCCGGGCTGGCGGCGGCGGCGCGGGCATCGGCGCGCGCGGCGGGCGGACCTGGCCACGGCCGTCGTCGGCGCGACCGCGTGGCGCGCCGCGATCGTCGTCGCGGCCGCGGATGATGACCGGGCCGCTGGGGCCGCGGCGCACGCGCGCGCCGACCGTGGCGCGGAAGTGCACGTACTGGCGCGGGCGCTCGATCCGGACGACGACCTGCGGCGCGGCGCGCACGTAGGCCCAGCCGCTGACGTGATCGCGGGAGCGGTACCAGCCATCGTCGCGGTACATCCAGAAGAAGCCGTCGGCGTAGAACACCGGCTGGTCGTAGTCCTCGATCACCCAGACGCCGGGCTGGAGCTCGACCAGGATCGGATCCGCGGCCTGGTATCCGCCGCTGAGGTGGGCTTGCCCGAGGCAGCCGCCGCTCGCGAGCGCGAGCGCCGCCACCAGCACGCTGATCTTGAGTCTCGACATGCGGGGCCGTTGTGCAAGCACCGCGCCGTCGACGCGCGCGCCGCGGCCTCGGATATGCAGTGACCGTGGACGCTTCGAACCATCACGACACGGAGGACACCATGGCAACGATCGCGACCGGCATCGACAAGAACCTGACCAAGCTCGAGGACCAGCTGAAGGCGTGGGGCACGCAGTTCAGCGAGGCGACGTCCAAGGCCGGCAAGGACGTCAGCGACGAGTCCCGCAAGCAATTCGCCGAGCTGAAGGCCAAGTTCGCCGCGGCGCAGGCCAAGCTCGACGAGGCGAAGGCCGGCGGCGGCGACAAGTGGGAGACGCTCAAGGGCGGCGTCGAGATGGTCTGGCAGGACCTCGAGACCACCTTCAAGAAGTTGATCCACTGATGCGGCGCATCGTCGGCGTGACCGTGGCGCTCGCGCTCACCGGGCTCGCCGGGCTCGCCGGCTGCAAGTCGATCGACCGCGACGAGGCGCCGCTGCGCATGGTCACCGAGCCTGCCCGGCCACCGCGCACGCCCGCCGGCGAGCTGGCGCGCGACTTCGTCCAGACCCGCGACCGGTTCGTCGCCGCGACCGAGGCCACGCTGGTCGAGCTCGACGCCAAGATCGCGACCCTCAAGGCCGATCTGGCGGCGCGCGCCGGCGAGGCCCAGACCGCGGCGACGCGCGCGACCCAGGACGCGGTGGCCTCGCTCGAGGCCCAGCGGGTCGCGGCGCGGGCCTCGCTCGACGAGGCCCGGATCGCGACCGCGGATCGCTGGCAGCAGGTCAAGGACCGCACCACCGCCACCGTCGCGACCATCGTCGACACCTACGACGACGTCGCGGCGCAGCTGCGCCGCTGAGGCGTGGCGCGCCCGCCCACCGTGCGCCCGCGCTCGCCGCGCACCCCATCGCCACGGCGCGGCTGCGCGCCCCGGTCCGGCGGTTCGCGCGGTCGGCCCCTCGATGCCGCCACCCGGATCACTCACGCCGGGCGGGGCTCCGAAACAGGTGGACCTCGTCGATCGGACCGTCGCGCCAGTCGGCACCGACCGCTTCGGAGTAACTCACCTCGAGGAGGACGCGAAATGGGTCCGAGGCGCCGCCCAGGAACACGGTGATCACTCATGACGAGCAGGGCTTCGAAACAGGTGGACCTCATCGATCGGGCCGTCGCGCCAGTCGGCACCGACGGGATCGGGGAACATCAGCTCGAGGTGGACGGCGAAGGCGGCGTGGGAGCCGGTAAGCATGACGTTGAACGACGGGTTCTCGCGATTGTCGGCGCGCCACACCTCGAACGGGCCGAAGCGCGTCTCCATCTTTGCGGGTGGCATCGGGACGCGGAGCCGCAGCGTGAGCTGGTATGTGGTGGACCACGCGATGATGGACGTGAGCGGGGCGTCGTGAGGGACGAGGGTGACGTCGCCGTCGATCGTGGTCGGGTTGCGCCCGATGCGCCGATGGAACTCGGCGGGCGGTAGGTCCTGCGCGAACAGCCGGGCGACCGCCTCGATCGCGTCGAGCGTGGCGCGCTCATCCGCCGCGATGACGAGCGGGGCCGGCGGTGCCGGAAGTGGGCGGTCCGGGTCGAGCCCGAAGTCACCCAGATCGATCACAGCGGCCGCGCCGCGGACGCGGCGGCGTCGCTCCGCCGGTAGGTCACCGCCGTTGGTGGCATGTGGGGGCGCCATCGACGCCGTCCGCGGGGCGGCGGCGGGCCGCGGCGGCGCGGCGCGTGGCGTCCCGCACCCCGCGAGCCATGTCGCGAGCAGCGCGATCGCGACCGCGCGGATCACGACTGCGCCTCGAACGCCAGCGACGCGCCTGCCCCGACTTCGTGGGCGTCGCGCTCGCCGGCGAACTGGCGGTACAGCCGGTAGTTGGTGAGCACGTGGTCGATGCGCTCCAGCAGATCGCGGCACGCGGCGCGCCCTTCCGCGAGGGTCGCCCGCGGCGGGCGGGCGCGCAACCCCGCGACGACCGCGACCGCGCGAGCACGCGATGCCGCCATCGGCGCGAGGCCGTTGTCGGCGTCGAGGCGCCGCGTGATCTCGCGGTTGGCGAGCAGGGATGGCTCCATCCGCGCCGCGAGCGCGACTTGAGCGGGATCGAGGCCAGCGCTGCGCATCGCGACGGCGCGCACGCTCACCGTGGGCTCGAGCCCGTTCAGGGCGCCGCGGATCTCGTCGGCATTCAAGCCTTGCGCAGCGAGCGAGCGCGCCACCAGGAACTGCTGTTCGGCGTGGCGGAGTTCATGCGCCAGCGCGTCGGCCAGGTTCACGGCGGCGACGTCGTCGAGGGCCGTCCCGACGACAAGCTCCCTCAATAGCTCGATCTTCCAGGTCCTGTAGTCGAAGGATGCAGTGAAAGCCTTCAGCGCGGTAACTGTGATGCCGAGCAGCGGCGGCACGTCGGCGCCGACGAGGACGGCGTCGCCGATGGCCCGCAGGGCGTCGGCGCGGGCCTTGGGCGTGAGCGTCGGCCACGTCGCCTGCAGCGCGCGCACGCCGGCGGCGAGGCGGTCCATCGAGACGACGCTGCCCGTGCCGCTGAGGTCGGGCGCCTCGCCGCGCCGGCGGGCCTGGGCGCGGGCCGCGGCGCCGGGCGCGAACTCGGCGCGCGCCTCGGGGCGCAGCTTCGACCACTCCGCGCGCTCGATCAGGCGCTCGAGTTCGACGGCGATCGCCTCGACGTCGTCGAGCGCGGCGTCGGTGGGCGGGGCGCCGTCGTCATCGACGAACCGGGTCTCGGCGGGCGGCAGGTGCAGGCCGAAGGGGTCGTCCTCGACGCGCGCGGGCGTGGGCGCCGGCGCGGGCGCGGTCGGCGGCCCAGCGGTCGGCCCGGCCGCCGCGGGCGCGCGGCGCGGCCCCAGGCCGTCGGTCAGCGCGCGTCGCCCGGGGGCGCCTCGCGGCGAGGCGCGGCGGGCGTCGGCGTCGGCATCGGGAGCGCGGGACCGGTTGGCGTTCACCCCACGGCTATCGGCCGGGGCGCGCGGCGGTTGCGTGCGAACGGCGGGGCGGCGGTCCGGGATCGCGCGGGCGGTGGCGCCCTGCTAGGCCGGCAGGTCGATCCACAGGGCGGCGTGGGCGGCGTCGGTGGTCAGCGCGAAGGCGCCAGGGCCGAGCTCGGCGCCGTCGCCGGTGGCCAGGCGCGCGGCGGTGCCGTCGGCGGTGACGCGGACCGGCCCGGTCAGCGCGAGCAGGTAGGCCTGGCGGCCCGGCTCGACGACCAGCGGCGCGGCGGCGCCGGCCGCCAGCGTGATCCACCAGACCCGCGCGTCGGTGCGGAGCGGCATGCCGGCGTCGCCGGCGATGACTTCGCGGCCGACGCCCGCGAGCTGCCGCGCGAAGTACGCCGGCGCGCCGCCGTGGCGATCGGGCTGGAACCACAGCTGCAGCATCCGGGTCGGGGCGTCGGTGTCGTTGCCCTCGGCGTGGACGATGCCGGTGCGCGCGGAGATCAGCTGCGCGCCCCGCGGCCCGACCGCCGCGCCGTGGGCCTCGCTGCCGTGATGCGACAGCGTGCCGTCGATGACGACGCTCAGGATCTCCATCTCCTCGTGCGGGTGCAGCGGGAACCGCGAGCGCGGCGCGAAGGTTGCGTCGGCGAGCACCAGCAGCGCGCCGCGCGGGCGGCCCTCGCCGGCGTGCGGCCCGACGGTGGCGACGAAGTGATCGCGCAATGACAGCCACGGCAGCGTGGTGGTCGGCAGGGACGACGCGGGACGATGGATGAGCGAGGGCACGGGGCGAGCTCCGGCGCGGCAGGCGAGCGCGGCGGCGGCCCCGGCGAGCAGGCCGCGGCGCGACAGCGTCACGCCGACGTCGCGCCGCGCGCGGACGGGGATGGGGCGGGGGAGAGGGACCACGCCCCGATCCCTAGCGCGGCCGCGCGCCGTCAACCAGCGAGCAGCGCCGCGCCGGGGCGCGCGGGCGCGGGTTCGGGTGCCCCGCGCCGGGCGGCGGCGATCGCGCAGGCGGCGGAGACCAGCGACAGCGCGAGGAACGCCACGCCGAGCGCGCGCAGGCGGGTCGCGGGCGGCGTCACGATCAGCACCGCGACCGCGGCGGCCACCAGCGGGGCGGCGAACCAGGCGATCGGCGCGATCGCGATCAGCGCGGCGAGGGCGGCGCCGGCGAGCGCGACGCCGAGCCAGCGGCCGAGGCTGGCGCCCGCGGGCCCGCGGCGGTGGCGCGCGATCACGTGGTGCACCGCGATCACCGTGGTCGCGTAGGCCAAGGACCACGCGCCCCAGATCGTGAGCGCGTCGAGCGCGCGCATGCCGCCGGCCACCGCCACCGGCGCGGCGGCGCCGGCCAGCCCGACCGCTGCGGCCAGCTCGCCGAGCACGGTGCCCTCGGCGCGGCGGGTGGCGGCGACGAGCACGGACCCCAGCGGCACGGCGACCAGCGCCGACAGCCACAGCGCCGGCGGCGGCGCGAGCGCGAGGCCGGCGCCGCCGACGAGCAGCGCGGCGATCCCGAGCAGCGCCAGCCGCGCGCGGGCGCGGGCGCCGGCGGTCTCGCGCAGCCGCGGGCCGCGCGCGCCGAGCACCACCCGCAGCGGCTCGCTGGCCAGGAACGCCAGGCACGCGCCGATCGCGATCGCCGCGCCGGCCGCGCTGCCGCGGGTCGCGATCAGCGCCGTGAGCAGCGGCACCAGCAGCTGCACGTACGCGCCGTGCTCCCGCGGCCACAGCGAGCGCGCGGCGGGTGGGCGAGCGGCCATGACCGTTGGTACAGCAAGCGACATGCCCGCGCGCTGTCGCGAACCACTCGTGCGGGTCGAGGTCCCCGCGGCCCGCTCGCTGTCATCGCGACACCTTCGTCGTCGACGGAACAACGCAATCGCTGACCAGGCGGAGTGAATCCAGCAGGTTACCGCTGGAGCTCGACATGCAAACGCTGCGGGGATGCAGCTGCTGACCACCCCCATCGGCGAGATCGCCGCCGCCCAGCCCTCGTCCACGCGCGTCTTCATGCGGCACCGCCTCGACTTCTGTTGCGGCGGCCAGCGCACGCTGGAGGAGGCGTGCGCGAAGGCCGACCTCAACCCGGCCGAGGTCGCCGAGGAGATCGAGCGCGAGGCCGGGCGCGGCGACGACCTGCCGCGCTGGGAGCAGCGCCCGCAGGCCGAGCTGGCCGATCACATCGAGCGCCACTACCACGCCGGGCTGCGGCGCGATCTGCCGCCGCTGATCGAGGCGGCGCGCAAGGTCGAGCGGGTCCACGCCAGCAAGCCCGCCGTGCCGGCCGGCCTGGCCGACGTGCTGACCGAGTTCTTCGGCGAGATGCAGAGCCACATGGCCAAGGAGGAGCAGATCTTGTTCCCGATGCTGCGGCGGGGCGCGCGCGGCCCCGGCGTCGTGATGCCGATCCAGGTGATGGAGCACGAGCACGACGCGCACGGCGTGCGGCTCGCGCGGATCCGCGAGCTCACCGGCGACCTGCGCATCCCGCCGCACGCGTGCGCCACCTGGACCGCGCTCTACCGCGGCCTCGCCGCGATCGAGGCCGAGCTGATGGCGCACATCCACCTCGAGAATCACGTGCTGTTCGCCCGCGCCCGGGGCTGATCACGATCCGCGCGCGGTCGCCAGCTCGAGGCCGGTGATCAGCGCGGCGATCACCGCCAGGCCCTCGGCCCGCACCGCGGCGGGATCGTCGGCGTGGGCCATGCTCATCGCCACCTCGCTGACCGCGGCGAGCAGCATCCGCGCGGTCATGTCGAGCGGCAGCGCCCCCAGGCGCCCCTCGGCGCGCAGCGCGGCCAGGAGGCCGGTCACCAGCTCGAGGCCGATCGCGTGATCGATCGAGCGGCCCTCGACGCGATCGAGCACGCCGGGCGCGTCGCGCAGCACCAGGCGCGCGTAGGTCGGCTCGGCCGACGCGGCGAAGAACGCCTCGACCGCGGCGAACAGCCGGGCGCGGGCGTCGCCCTGGCACCCCGCCATCGCCGTGGCCACCTGCGCGGCCAGCTCTTGCTCCATCTCCAGGTAGACCGCGGTCAGGACCGCCGCCTTGCTGGCGAAGTGGTGGTACAGCGCGCCCTTGGTCAGCCGGGCCCGGGCGGCGATGTCGTCGAGCGAGGCCTGGGCGTAGCCGCGGGCCGCGAACTCGTGGCGGGCCGCGGCGAGGAGCGCGCGCCGCGTGTCCTCGACGTGCAGCGCGCGGCGCGTGACGGCCATACCGTGAGTATGTTACATACCCTCGGAATGCTCAAGCCAGGTGCGGCACGCTACCGCACGGAGGATCCATGATTCGAACGACGCTCACCGCGGTCAGCCTCGTCGTCGCGCTCGCCGCGTGCGGCAGCGACGCGAACGACTTCCCGACCAACTCGTGCGCCGACGTCACCGGCACGTGCGTGCAGATCGACGGCGGCGACGTCGCCGGGCTGCAGACCACCGTCAACACGCTGTCGCCCAACACCACGATCGTGCTCGGCAAGGGCACGTTCGCGATGACCAACTCGCTGACGATCCGCGCCGCCGGCGTGCACCTGATCGGCCAGGGCATCGAGCTGACCACGCTCGACTACGCGACCACCGCCGCGCAGGTCAACGGCGTCGACGTGCAGGGGAACGACTTCCTGGTCCAGGACCTGACCGTCCAGGACGCGCCCAAGGACGGCATCCGGGTCGAGGCCAGCGACGGCGTCGTGTTCCGCCGCATCCGCGCCACCTGGACCACGCCGTCGGACTCGACCAACGGCGCCTACGGCATCTACCCGGTCAAGTCGCAGCACGTGCTGGTCGAGGACAGCCGCGCCGAGCACGCCTCCGACGCCGGCCTGTACGTCGGCCAGTGCCAGCACGTCATCGTCCGCAACAACGTCGTCACCGGCAACGTCGCCGGCCTCGAGATCGAGAACACCCAGTACGCCGACGTCTACGGCAACACCGCCGACGACAACACCGCCGGCATCGTCGCGTTCGACCTGCCGGGCAACCCGATCGTCGGGCGCGACGTGCGGCTGCGCGACAACATCATCCGCAACAACAACCACGTCAACTTCGCGCCGGGCGGCACCGTGGCCAAGATCCCCGCCGGCACCGGCACGTTCGCGATGGCGTCGCGCCGCGTCGAGATCACCGGCAACACCTACCAGAACAACAACACCGGTGACATCGCGCTGATCAGCGGCCTGGTGATCGAGCCCGACACCACCAAGTGGGAGCTGGCGACCGCCACGCTGGCCGGGCAGTGGGACGACCTCGGCCTCTTGCCCGGCGCCGGTGCCGGGACCATCACCAACTACCGCAGCGAGAACGTCGTCGTCGCGCGCAACACCCACATGGGCTCGGGGCTGCACCCCGACCTCAACGACCCGCTGCAGTTCGGCGTGCTGCTGATCCTGATCTACGCGACCAACCCGGTCGACAGCGTGCTCTACGACAGCGTCGGCGAGCCGATGTTCAACTCCACCGACGCCGCGATGAACAGCAACGCCAACCGCATCTGCGTCGGCGGCAACACCAACGGCACGTTCGCCAGCATGAACCTGGCCGAGCAGTCGGCGTCGCGCCAGGTGCCGTTCTTCCGCCCGGCGGCGCCGTTCGCGCCGTTCGACTGCACGACGCTGAACGGCGGGCCGATCGCCGACGTCGTCCTGCCTTGAGCCCCGAGGCCGCCATGCGCCCCTCCCTTCGCACGCTCGGCGCGACGCTGGCCGCGGTGGCCGTCGCGGCGGTCGCCGGCTGCGGCGCCGACGACGCCGGCGGCGGCGTCGACCTCAGCCAGCCGGTCCACGTCGACGTCACCGCGCCGCCGCCGACCAGGCTGTCGGCCTACAACCTGTTCGCCTGGGATCCGGCGACCGGCTACACGTTCAACCCGACCGACGATCGGGTCGTCCCGTACGACCTCAACGCGCCGCTGTTCTCGGACTACGCGCTCAAGCAGCGCGCGGTGTACCTGCCGCAGGGCGCGGCGGCGACCTACCAGCCCGAGCTGGTGTTCGACTTCCCGGTCGGCACCGTGCTGCTCAAGAACTTCGCGATGGCGCCCGATCTGCGCGCGCCGACCGTCGGGGTGCGGCTGATCGAGACCCGGCTCCTGGTCCGCTACCCCGACGGCTGGCAGCCGCTGCCGTACGTCTGGAACGAGGATCAGACCGACGCCGAGCTGGCGCCGGCCGGCGCCTTCGAGGTGATCGCGTTCACCGACGACGCCGGCCAGGCCCGGACCGCGAACTACCTGGTGCCGCAGAAGAACCAGTGCGAGACCTGCCACGCGCGCAAGCCGACGCCGACCGCGGCGCCGGCGATCGTGCCGATCGGCATGAAGGCGCGGCACCTCAACCGCGGCTACGACTTCGGCGGGGCGGTCGGCATCGCCAACCAGCTCGAGCGGCTGGCCGCGCTGGGCATGCTCACCGGCGCGCCGGCGACCGCGACCATCCCCGCGGCCTACGACCTGCGGCCGCTCGACACCGGCGGCGTCGCCGCGATCCCGCCGGCGGACCTCGACGCCGCGGCGCGCTCGTACCTCGACATCAACTGCGCGCACTGCCACGACCCCAACGCGGTCCAGGGCATCACGTCGCAGCTGTTCCTCGGCCACGACAACACCGACCTGTTCCGGCTGGGCTACTGCAAGCGGCCGGGCAGCGCCGGCGCCGGCACCGGCGGCTTCGAGTTCGACATCGTGCCGGGCAGCCCCGACACCTCGATCCTGTACTTCCGCCTGGCGACCGAGACCGTCGGCGCGATGATGCCGCTCCTGGGCCGCTCGGTGACCCACACCAAGGGCGCCGCGCTGATCCACGCGTGGATCGCCGCGATGCCGCCGGTCGACTGCACGACGATGTGAGCGCGGCTACGGGCGCGTGACCCGCGGCAGCTCGACGAAGCTGGCCTGGCCCGGCGCGTGGTGGACGCGCTGCGTGGCCTTCTTGTAGTCGCCGGGCTTGGCCAGGAAGATGTTGGGGACGAAGGTCTGCGGGTTGCGGTCGTAGAGCGGGAACCAGCTCGACTGCACCTGCACCATGACGCGGTGGCCGGGCAGGAACACGTGGTTGGCGGTGGGCAGCGCGAAGCGGTAGCGCAGCGCCTTGCCGGGATCGAGCGGCTTGGGCTTGTCGTAGCCGTCGCGGTAGCGGCCGCGGAAGATGTCGGCGGCGATCATCAGCTGGTAGCCGCCCAGCTCGGGCTGCGCGGCGACCTCGTCGGGGTAGACGTCGATCAGCTTGACCACCCAGTCGGCGTCGGTGCCGGTGGTCGACGCGATCAGGTTGGCGATCGGCTGGCCGCTGATCTGGACCGGCGCGGTCAGCACGTCGGAGGTGAACACGACGACGTCGGTGCGGCCCGAGGCCTCACGCTGATCGTCGACCAGCCAGCGCGACCAGCTGCTGCCGTCGATCGGCCGCGCCCGAAACGGCGTCGGCTTGGCCGGATCGGAGATCCACTCGGTCGTGCGCGCGTCGCTGGGCCGGGGCCCGGCGTCGCGCAGGCCGCCGCCGGCGGCGAGGTACAGCGGGGTCGGCGTGATCGTGCAGCCGGTGGCGCAGCCGGCGGGCCACGCGGTCAGCCGGCGCCACGCGTTGGTGCCGGTCTCGAACGCGGTGACCGGCGCGACGTTGGCCGGCGGCGCGCCGTCCTTGAGGTGCTGCGCGAGGAACGGCGCCAGCACGTCGCGCCGGAACGTCAGCGCGGTGTCGCTGTCGAAGCGGATCGGCCCGAGCGCGCTGCCGTCCTTGATCGCCTGGCCGTGGTGCCACGGGCCCAGCACCAGGAACACCTTGTCGTTGCCGGTGTCCTTGGGCTCGAGCGCCCGGTACACCGCCGGCGCGCCGTAGATGTCCTCCTGGTCCCACAGGCTGTGCACCAGCATCACCGGCACGGTCAGCGGGCGCGCGGCCAGGAGCTTGTCGACCGCCTGATCGCGCCAGTACGCGTCGTAGCTCGGGTGCGCGACCAGCTTCTGCCAGAAGCCCAGCTGATCGAGGCCGCGCTGCCGGCCCAGCTCGCCGGCCGAGCCGGCGCGCAGGAACAGCTCGTAGTCGTCGGTGACGCCGGTCCACCACGCGTGCTCGTTCTTGCGGCTGGCCTCCTGCTCGTAGATGTACGAGGCGCCGAGCTGGCGGAACGCGCCGTGGTGGAACCAGTCGTCGCCGATCCAGCCGTCGACCATCGGGTTCATCGGCACCGCGACCTTGAGCGCGGGGTGCGGATCGACCAGCGCCATCAGCGGGGTGAAGCCGTCGTACGAGATGCCGAGGATGCCGACCCGGCCGTTGCTCTCGGGGACGTGCTTCACCAGCCAGTCGATCGTGTCGTAGGTGTCGGTCGCGTGATCGACCGTGGTCGGGTTCTGCGGGCCGCGCAGCGGGCGGTTGATCACGTAGTCGCCCTCGGAGCCGTACTTGCCCCGGACGTCCTGGACCACGCGGATGTAGCCGCCGTCGACGATGACGTCGGTGACGTTGTCGTAGCCCTGCAGCGTCGGGCCCAGGTGCGGGCTGGCGCGGCGGGTGGTCATGCCGTCGGCGTCGTAGGGCGTGCGGGTGAGCAGCATCGCCGCGCCCTTGGCGCCGCGCGGCACCAGGATCACCGTGTGCAGCTTCACGCCGTCGCGCATCGGGATCATCTCGTCCCGGCGCTCGAAGTCGAAGCTGGCGGTGCGCGGCGTGAACGTCGCCGGGATCTCCGATGGCAGCGCCGGCGGGGGCGGCGCGGGCTTGGCCGCGGGCGTGGCGATCCGGACCGCGGCGGCGCCGAGCAGCGCGGTCGTCAGCGCGAGGGCGAGCCGCGCGCGGCGGCGAGGGGAGGTGCGCATGGCCGCGAGCATAGGCCCGCGCGCGACGGGCAGGGGGGCGGCTGGCCGAGCCGGCGCGCGCGCCGGGCCTCAGAAGCGCTGCCAGCTCGTCGGGGCGCGTTCCTCGGTGGCGCCGGCCTGGCGGTAGCGCGGCGTCGACCAGGAGGTGTGCTGCGCGGCGTCGGTCGAGCCGTAGCCCGACTCGTTCCACAGGTAGAAGCTGGTGAACGTGGCGGCGCCGTCGTAGAGCACGGCGGTGTACGCCGGCCCGTCGCCGACCAGCGGGCGCACGGTGAACGTCCACTCCCACATCGTCCGGGCGTGGGGGACGCGCACGACCGGGCGATCGGGGATCAGCTGGTAGTCGCCGGGCGGCAGCGTGACCTGGGCGCCCCGCTCGACCCGGTACTCGTAGGCGACGCCGGTCTGCCACGGGTAGGGGCCGACGTGCTGGCCGACCGGCGGGTTCTGGATCCGCGCCAGGTCGGCGACGTCGTCCATCTCGTCGTAGTCGGCGGTGCCGCCGCCGCGATCGACCAGCCCGCCCCAGTTGACCTGGCGGGTGCGCGCGCCGTCGGGCCCGTCGACGTCCTGGACCCCGCCGTGGGCCCAGCTGCCGTTGGCGAAGTCGACCTGCAGCGCGAAGAAGTTGAGCCCGCGCGGCGCGACCCGATCCACCACGACGCGCGCGCTGGCGGCGATCAGGTCGCGCGGCGCCTCGAAGGCGACGTGGGTCTCGGGCGCGTCCTCGCCGCCGCCGATGCCGAACCGCGGCGGCGCGTCGGGCGCGGGCGCGTCGCCCGGCGGCGTCGAGGCGGTGGGCCCCGTGGCCGCGCCGGGTGGCGGCGGCGTCGGGCCCGGCAACGGCATCGTCGGCTCGCAGCCGACGGCCAGCACGAGCAGGAGCACCGACGCGCGGTGAGGCATCTCAGCACGATCGCACGGATGCGGCGTCGCGTGCGGCTGGCGGCCGGGCGCTTGCGGCGCGCGCGGCGATCGTTACGTTCGAGGCATGGCGCGCGCGATCGTGGCGGTGGTCCTGCTGCTCGGCTGTGGCGGCGCCGACGGCCCGCCGATCGACGCGGCGATGGACGCGCCCTGGGACGCCGCCGCGGCGTCGTGCGGGCCCACCGGCGGCTGCGCGGCGGGGCCGGCCTGCGGGGCGAGCTGCTGCGCCACCGGCGAGCGCTGCGATCCGCTGTGAGCCGACACGGTGATACGGGGCGTCCGGCCTGCGCCTTGCTTGCGCTGAGCGTGGGGCTCGGTTTGCCCCCGGGAGGTCGTCATGGCGCGCAAAGATCGACACTCGGTGCTCGTCGCTGGCGCAGGACCCGCGGGCCTTGCGGCGGCGCTCTTCCTCCGCCAGCGCGGCGTCGACGTGGAGGTGGTCGACGAGCGCTGGGACGCCCGCGACGACGACTTCCACGTGATCTTGCACCCCGACGTGGTCGAGCGCCTCGACGACGCCGGGGCGCGGCTCGATCTGGCCCACGCCGCGCACCCGATCGACACGGTCGTGGTGCACGACGGCGCCCGGCGCGTCGCGGCGCTGCGGATGCACGAGACCGCGGTGCGGCCGGGGCCGGCCGCGGTGCTGCCGCTGCGGGTCGTCCGGGACTCGCTCGAGGAGGCGCTGCGTCAACGCCAGGTGAAGGTCGCGCGCCATCGGCGGCTGGCCCGGGTCGACCGGGTGTCCGACCGGGTGGCGGTCGAGGTCGACGTGCTCGATCGCGACTCGGCGGGTTACGGCGTCGCGCACATGGAGGGCGTCGTCGTGCGCACCGCGCGCCACGAGCCGACCCACCTGATCGCGGCCGACGGGGTCGAGTCGGTGGCGCGCCAGCAGCTGGGGATCGGCTGGCGGACGATCGGCGCGCCGATGGCGACGGTGGCGTTCGAGTTCGCCAGCGGCTGGAGCCCCGGCCCCGAGGCCCACCTCTACGTCGGCGACGCGGTCGCCGCGCTGTGGCCGGCGCCCCACCGGCGGCTGCGCCTGACCTTCCAGCTGCCGGCGTCGACGCCGATCCTGGCCAGCTGGCTCGACGCGCGGCACACGCCCGACCGCGCCGACCTGGCGATGATGGTCGACGCGCACCTGCCGTGGGTCCACCTGCCGATCGGCGTGCTGAGCTGGTCGCAGGTGCAGTGGACCCAGGTCGGGGTGGCCGAGCGGGCGTGCGTCGGCGCGGCGTGGCTGCTCGGCGAGGCGGCCCACCAGCTGTCGCCGATGGCCTCGCACTCGCTCAACCACGGCGTCCGCATGGCCCACGATCTGGCGGCGACGATCGACGAGGTGGCCCGCGATCAAGGCGCCGGCGAGCGGCTGGCCCACCAGGCGGCGCGGGCGCGCGCCCAGACGCTGCGGCTGGCCGAGGTCGGCGAGCTGTTCCAGGCCGAGCCCGACGCCGATCCGTTCGTCGCGGCCAACCTGCGGCGGATCCTGCCGATGCTGCCAGCGGCCGGGCTCGAGCTCGAGGCGATGGCCCGGGCGCTGCGGCTGACCCCCAAGCCGCTGTAGCCCGCCCGAGCACAGCCGAAAATGCCGACGGCCGGCGCGGGGCCGGCCGTCGTCGCGATCGCGCCGCGCGCCTACAGCTTGGCGAGCAGCTCCTTCTTCTTGGCGTCGAACTCGGCGTCGGTGAGGATGCCGGCGGTCTTCAGCTCGCCGAGCTCCTTGAGCGTCTTCATGATCTGATCGCGGCTCTCGGCCGGGGCCGGCGGGGGGGCGCCGCCGCCGCCGCCCGGGCGAGCCTGGGGCTGCTGGTTCATCATCTGCGCCATCTGGTTGGCCATGCCGAAGCCCATGCCCATGCCCATGCCCTCGAGGCCAGCGCCGCCGCCGCCACCCTTCTTCATGCCCTCGGCGGCGCCGAGCATCATCTCGGCCTGGGCCATCTGCTGGTAGCCGCCGGCCATGTTGGCGTAGGCGGCGCGCTCGATCAGCTTGTCGAGGCGCTCCTTGTCGGCCGGATCCATCGAGATCGTGAAGTCGCCGAAGCGCACGATCTCGACGCCGTAGCTCTCGATGTGCTTGCGCACCGCGCCGATGGTGAAGGTCTCGATCTCCTCGGTGTAGGCGCCCGAGGACACCTTCATCACCGGCCAGTTCTCCTTCACGATCAGCTCGGCGATGTGGTCCTTGATGGTCTTCTGGACCTGGCTCTTGAACCAGCCGATGAACATCTCGTTGTCGGCCATGCGCTGGCCGACCAGCCCGATGAGGAACTTCATCGGGTCGAAGACCTTGGCCGAGAACTCGCCGTGGACCATCAGCCGCACCCGCAGCGAGGTCTGCGGGTCGGGGATGTCGCCGACCGAGGTGCCGAACTTGATCGACGGGTGCTCGCGGGTGTTGACGAAGAACACCTCGGAGATGAAGACGTTGCCGCCGGTGAACTTGTCGACCAGCTGCCCGAGGAACGGGATGTTGTTGCCGTCGAGCGTGTGCCGGCCGGCCGCCAGGCTGCCGACGAACTGGCCGTTCTTGAAGAACAGCGCCACCTCGTCCTGATCGACGGTGAGCTGCGCCTTCCACGGGATGGTCTGGTCGGGGTGCTTGTAGACCCACTGATCCTTCGCGGCGTCTGGCCGCGCGATGGCCATCTCTTTGACGCCACCCTTGACGAAGTCGAGAATGCCCATGGACGCTGTCTCCTTGTCGCGCGCCGACGAACCCGCGGCGGATCTCGAAGCTAGCACACCCGCGCCGCCCCGCGTGGCCGCGCGCACGTCGACGGGCGCCGCGCCAGAATGTCGCTTGCCGCGGCGCGGTGGCGCCGGTGTAATCGGAGGGTGAACCTACGGTCGTCCCTGGCGGTGCTGGTCCTGGCTGCGTGTGGCGCCAGCGCCACCGGCGACGACGTCGAGCTCGACGGTCACGGCGGCGCGGTGGCCGAGCTGACCGGCCGGGTGTGGGCGCCGGGCATGGCGCCGGGGATGGTGCCCACCGGCGAGGAGATCCCGATCGCCGGCGCCAAGGTCTACCTGCGCGCCGAGCGGCCGCCGGCGATCCCCGGCGGCGTCTACTGCGAGACCTGCATGGACGTGACCGGCGCCGCGGTGTCCGACGCCCACGGCCGGTTCGTCGTCGGGACGCTGACGCCGGGGCCGCAGTGGCTGATCATCGAGAAGGGCCAGTTCCGCCTCGAGCAGCAGGTGACGCTGACCGAGGGTTCGCGGGCGCTGCCCGACGCCGACACGACGCTGCCGTCGGTGCTCGACCTGGCCAACGGCAAGACCATCCCCCACGTCGCGGTGGCGGCCGGCAACTACGACTCGGTCCAGGACATCCTCGGCAAGATGGGCCTCGGCACGGTCGGCACCGACGGCGGCTTCACCAGCACCGCCGGCGAGCTGGACCTGTACACCAACGGCGGCACCGACCTCGGCCTGGCGATGGGCACGCTGGCTCAGCTGGTCGGCGATCCGGCGCGGCTGCGCCAGTACCACATCGTCTTCATCCCGTGCGCCGGCGTCGCCAACGTCGCGGCGCTGCGCGATCAGCAGGTGCTGCGCAACCTGCGCGACTACGTGGCCGCTGGTGGCAAGCTGTACGTGACCGACTGGTCCGGCGAGTGGATGGACGACGTGTTCCCGGCGCCGCTCGGGCTGGGCGCGGCGATGACCGGCGGGCGCACCGACACCCCGGCCGCGGCCTACGACGCCGCGACCGACACCTGGGACACCGCGCTGTTCGGCGACGCCGACGGCGACTTCTACGAGGTCGCCGACGGCGAGGCGGTCGACGGCGACCTGGCGACCTGGCTGAGCGGCCAGATCGGCCCGCGCAACGACGCCGGCGGCGACGTCGGTCCGATCGATCCGCTGGCGTTCCACGTCTACGACAACTGGAACTGGGTGGCCTCGACCACGCCGATCCAGGTCGGCACGGACATGGCCGGCGCGCCGATCTTCGACGAGCCGCGCGTCTGGGTGCGGGGCTCGGGCGCGCCGGCCGCGCCGGCCGGCAAGCACCCGCTGACCGTCACGTTCCACCCGCCCGGTTGCGGCCGGGTGCTGTACTCGACCTACCACACCGCGCCCGGCACCCACCGCGGGCTCCTGCCGCAGGAGCGCGTGCTGCTCTACCTGATCCTCGAGCTCGGCGTCTGCAACACCAACCCGCCGGTGCTGTAGCAGGTCACCTCTACTTCTGCGCGCGCAGGTTGGTGACGCTCATCATCAGCAGGAACTCGCGGTTGGCGTGGTCGGGGTACTTGGCCGCCATCTGCGCGATGGCCGCCTCGTCGGAGGTGGCGGTGGCGGTGACCGCGAGGATGTCGTCGATGTACGCGCGGTCGGCGGCGAACACCGCGAGGTCGGCGGGCGCGCCGTGGCCCGGGTAGATCGTCGGGCGCCGCGCGGCCCAGGCCGCGCCGAGCCCATCGAGGGTGGCCTGCCAGGCGCCGGCGCTGGCGCGGGTCACGCCGACCCCGAGCCACAGGTGCACGTCGTGGTAGGCGAGGTCGCCGGTGAACAGCGCGTTCGCGTCGGGGCTGTAGACCGTGGTCATGTGCTCGGCCTCGGTGGCCGGGTAGTCCGACGTCAGCTCCAGCGCCGCGCCGCCCGGCAGCGTCAGGGTCGGCGCGGCGAGCACCTCGAGCTGGCCGGCGTAGTCGAAGCCGTCGGGGTGCTCGGCGGTCTTCGGCTGCATCGCCGGCAGCTGCGCCAGCCAGCCCTGCGCGGTCATCCAGGTGGCCATGCCGATGAGGTCGGCCTTGATCTCGGGGCGCGCGACGACGAAGCGGGCCTCGGGCAGCGCGGCGCGCAGCGCGCCCAGGCCGAGGAAGTGATCGGGGTGACCGTGGGTGATCAGCACGGTCACCGGGCCGGTGGTGCGCTGCGCGACCAGCGCCGCGACCGCCGCGCCGTCGGCGGGCGTGCGGGTGGCGTCGATGACGATCGCGCCCTGGCCGTCGCTGACGACGTAGGCGTTGACGTTCGACTCGGCCGCGGCGTACGGCGTGACGGTGATCGGCGCGACCGATGACGTGGCCGATGGTGCGCGCGGCGTCGCGGCGGTGCCGCAGGCGGTGAGGGTGGCGAGGGCGAGGGCGGTGGCGAGGGTGCGCATGGGCGTGGTTCCTGGGGTGGGGTGAGGAGCGGTGTCAGCGAGCCTTGACGATGGGGCCGAGCACGTCGGCGATGTCGACCTGGCCGCGGATCGCGCGGGCGGCGCCGCCCTGCCACGCGACCCGGCCGCTGATCACGCCGGCGTACATCTCGCGGAACAGCCCGGCGAACGCCGGCGACAGCCCGAACGACGTGAACGTCGGCACCACCGCGTCGAGCGGCGCGTCGGCCGCGGCCACCGGCTTGCCGGTGAGCGTCGTCAGCGCGGCGGCGACGTCGTCGGCGCTGTAGTCGCGCGGGCCGGCCAGCTCGATCCGCACGTCGCCGCGCGGACCCTCGAGGAGCGCCGCGGCCGCGGCCTTGCCGATGTCCTTGGTCGCGACCATCGGGAACACCACGCCGCGGGGGACGAACGTCGGCAGCGCGCCTTGCGCGAGCATGCCCAGCGCGCCGGCCCAGTTCTCCATGAAGTACGCCGCGCGCACGGCGGTGAGCTGGGTGACCTCGGCCAGCAGCCGCTCGGCGACGTGGACCGAGACGATCGGCCCGGTGCCGTCGGCGTGCTGGGCGCCGATCGACGACAGCAGCACGACGTGGGGCACCCGGGCGGCGGCGACCGCGGCGGCCAGCGCGGCGGCGACCGCGCGGTTGTCGGCCAGCGGCTCGGCCGCGGTCGGCCGCGGCGGCACCAGCAGGTACGCGCCCTGGGCGCCGCGCAGCGCGGCGGTCAGCGCCGGCACGTCGGCCAGGTCGGCGATCGCGACCTCGGCGCCCTTGGCCTGCCACGCCGCGCCCTTGGCGGCGTCGCGGACGATGACCCGGACCGGGGCCTTGGCGGCGAGCAGGGTGTCGGCGACGACGGCGCCCGTGTTTCCGGTGACTCCAGCGATGACGAACATGACGAGCTCCTCGGTAGCGGTTGTGTGAGCCCACTGTGCGTCGTCTGCCGGCATGAGCCAAGACGATGGTATGCATAGGCATCATGCGCACCGTTCATGATGACCTGGCGGCGGTGGACCTCAACCTGCTGCGGGTGCTCGACGTGCTCCTGGCCGAGCGCCACGTGACGCGGGCCGCGGCGCGGCTGGGCCTCACCCAGTCGGCCGCCAGCCACGCGCTGGCGCGGCTGCGCGCGCAGCTCGACGATCCGCTGCTGGTGCGCGGGCCGCGCGGCGCGCTGGTGCCGACCGCGCGCGCCGAGGCGCTGCAGCCGGTGGTGGCCCACGCGCTGGCCGAGCTGGCGGCGGTGTGGCGCGGCGCTGGCTTCGAGCCCGCGACCGCCCGGCGCACCTTCCACGTCGCCGCCGGCGACTACGCCGAGCTGGTGCTGCTGCCGGCGCTGGTGGCGCGGCTGGCCCGGCTGGCGCCCGGCGTCGACCTGTTCGTGCGGACGGTCCCCGACGACGTCGCCGGCGCGCTGGCCAGCGGCGCGGTCGACGTGGTGCTGGCGCCGGCGCGGCCCCGCGATCTCACCGGCGGCTGCTTCCAGCGGGCGTTGTTCGACGAGACCTTCACCTGCGCGGTGCGCGCCGAGCACCCCGGCGCGCGCGGGCGGCTGACGCTGGATCGGTTCTGCGCGCTCGACCACCTGTTGATCGCGCCGCGTGGCACCGCCGGCGGGTTCGTCGACGACGCGCTGGCCGCCCTCGGCCGCCAGCGGCGGGTGGCGGTGGCGGTGCCGCACTTCTTGATCGCGCCCCTGGTGCTGGCCGGCACCGATCTGATCGCGACCGTGCCGCGGCGGATCGCCACCGCGTTCGCGCCGATGATCCCGCTGGCGCTGCGGCCGCCGCCGATCGAGCTGACCGGCTTCACGACGCACCTCCTGTGGCACGAGCGCGCGGCCGCCGACCCGGCGCAGCGCTGGCTGCGCGATCAGCTCGTCGCGGTGGCCAAGCTCACGGGATGAACTCGGTGCAGGTGCCCTGATCGCAGGTCAGGTTGGTGCAGCACGGGTTGGCGGCGTCGCAGCTCTGGCCGAAGGTCGCGCAGCCCTGCGGATCACCGCAGGTGCCGACGGTCGAGCCGGGCGGCGTCGTGCACGGCAGGCCCGAGCAGCAGTCGGTGGCGGTGGTGCACGCGCCGCCGGTCGGCTGGCAGCTGGCGCCGCACCGCAGCGTGAACTCGGTGCCCGGCACTGGCAGGCACGGCAGCCCGCAGCAGTCGGCGCTGGTGGCGCAGGTCATGCCGACGTAGTCCTGCGGGTTGGTGCAGACGATCTCGGCGACGGTGCAGCGCGGCACGCCGAGCGCGTCGAGGTGGCAGGTGTCGAAGGACAGCACGTTGCCTGCGCAGCAGTTGGCGTTGGCGTTGCACGAGTCGGTCTGCAGGCGGCAGATCGCGCCGGCTGGGCTGCACGAGTTGCCGTTGTCGCAGCGGCCGATCGGGTTGGTGCCCTCCTTGCGGCACATGACGTCCGACATCGCGCCGTCGGGCAGCCCCGCCGAGCCGCAGCAGTCGCTGTCGTTGATGCAGGTCTCGCCGGTCGGACGGCAGCCGCTCGACGGCTGGCAGATCAGCACGCCGGTCGGCCCGTAGGGCAGGCAGGCCCGGCCGCAGCACTCGCCGCCGCAGATCGGCAACTCGCCGCCCATGTAGTCGGCGCCGGCGCCGCACACCTCGCCGGCGCTGGTGCAGCCGGTGGCGCCGCCGGCCGGGACCGGCACGCAGACGCCGAGCGTGGCGCCGGCGGCGACGTCGCACAGGCCGCTGCAGCACTCGCTGCCGAACTGGCAGGTGTCGCCGAGCTGCGTGCAGTACGACGGCGCGTTGTTGCAGGTCCCGCCGTCGCAGTAGTGCGAGCAGCAGTCGGCGTTCGTGGCGCACGCGTTGCCCGACGTGTGGCAGGCGGTGTTGAGCGGCGCGCAGGTGCCGCCGGTGCAGGCGCCCGAGCAGCACTCGCTGCCGTTGGTGCAGGCCTGGCCGTCGGAGGTGCACTGGTCGCCCGAGCACTTGAAGTCGACGCAGGCGAACGAGCAGCAGTCGGGGCCGCTCTGGCAGTCGCTGCCGGCGGCCAGGCACTCACCCGGCGTGCGCGAGCACACGCCGGTGAGGTCGTTGCAGTCGCCGGTGCAACAGTCGGTGTCGGCGGTGCATGCGACGCCGGTGGCGCTGCATTCGGGCGGGGTGACGCTACCCCCGCCGTCGTCGCCGCAGGCGACGAGCAGCCCACCCAGCGCGACGATCACCAGCCAGCGGTTCAGGGAGGCCATGCCCGGTGAGTCGCGCCAGCCTGCCGCGTGGTCGCAACAATCGACCGCGTCGCGACGCCCCGCGTCACTCGGTCGGGAAGCCGCGCTTGGCCAGGAGCGCCTTGACGTCCGGGCCGCGGCCGCGGAACTGCCGGTAGGCCTCGGTGCGGTCGGTGGCGTTGCCCGGCGCCAGGATGTGCTGCTTCATCTTGGCGGCCACCGTCGGGTCGAAGACGTCGCCGCTCTCGGTGAAGGCGGCCCAGGTGTCGGCGGCCATGACGTCGCTCCACAGGTAGCTGTAGTAGCCGGCCGAGTACTCGTCGCTGGTGAACAGGTGGTTGAAGTGCGGCAGCCGGTGGCGCATCGCCACCTCGCGCGGCGCGCCGATCGCCTTCATCGTCTCGGCCTCGAACGTCGCGGCGTCGATCACGCCGCCGGGCAGCGTGTGCAGCTTCATGTCGACGATCGCCGCCGACAGGTACTCGACGGTGCCGTAGCCCTGGTTGAAGGTGCGGGCGGCGGCGACCTTGTCGAGCAGCGCCTGCGGCATCGGCGCCTTGGTCTGGTAGTGGCGCGCGAACTGATCGAGCACCGGGCGGGTCAGCACCCAGTTCTCGTGGACCTGCGACGGGTACTCGACGAAGTCCGACGGGGTGTCGCCCAGCCCGGGGTACGCGCCCTCGGCCACCAGGTAGTGGATGGCGTGGCCGAACTCGTGGAACAGCGTCTCGGCGTCGTCGAGCGAGATCAGGATCGGGGCGCCGGCCGCGCCGCGCACGAAGTTGTTGTTGTTCGAGACGATCGGGATGCGGGTGGTGCCGGTGAAGGTCTCGTAGACCTGGTAGCTCGACATCCACGCGCCCGAGCGCTTGCCGGCGCGGGCGAAGTAGTCGCCGTAG
This sequence comes from Myxococcales bacterium, assembly GCA_016707895.1. Lineage (GTDB taxonomy): Bacteria > Myxococcota_A > Polyangia > Haliangiales > Haliangiaceae > UBA2376. Next base: position 353,717 of record JADJGV010000034.1, read on the forward strand.
AACAGGCCGACCAGCTTGCCCGAGGCCTTGTCCTTGACCTCCCACACCCGCACGTCGGGGTGGAAGGTCGGCACCTGGCCGGTGATCTCGGCGAAGCTCAGCCCGTACAGCCGCTCGGCCATGTACATCGAGCCGGCGATCATGTTGTCGAGCGCGAAGTAGGCCTTGAGCTCGCCGGAGTCGAACTTGTACTTCGCGGCCTTCACCTTCTCCTGGTAGTAGAGGTAGTCCCACGGCTCGACCGGGCCGGTGAGCTTGTCCTTCTTGGTGAACGGCGCCATCGCCGCGACCTCCTCGTGGACGCGCTTCACCGCCGCCGGCCACACCCGCATCATCAGCGCCATCGCCGCGGCCGGATCCTTGGCCATCGTGTCGTCCATGCGCAGGTGGGCGTGGGTGGCGTAGCCCAGCAGCGCGGCGCGCTCGGCGCGCAGCTTGACGACCCGCGCGATCGCCGCCTTGGTGTCGTTGGCGTCGCCGTGATCGCCGCGGCTCTTGAACGCCTTCCAGACCCGCTCGCGCAGGTCGCGCCGCGCCGACGCCGCCAGGAACGGATCGACGCTCGAGCGGGTGTTGACCACCGCCCACTTGCCGGGCAGCTTGTGCTCCTCGGCGGCGGCGGCGTAGCTGGCGATCAGATCGGCCGGCAGCCCGGCCAGGTCCTCCTTCTTCTCGAGGACGATCCAGGTGTCCTCGTCGGCCAGCACCTTGTTGCCGAAGCCGGTGTACAGCCCGGCCAGCTCCTGGTTGACCGCGCCCAGCTTGGCCTTGCCATCGGCGTCGAGCTTGGCGCCGCGCCGGACCATGCCGTCGTAGTACTTCTCGACCAGCCGCACCTGCACCGGGTCGAGGCCGGCGGTGGCGCGGTCGGCGTGGACCGCGGCGATGCGCGCGAACAGCGCCTGGTTGAAGTTGATCTGCTGGTCGGCCGCGGCGGCCAGCTTGGGCGACCACTGCTCCTCGACCGCCTGCACGTCGGGGCTGTTGAGGCCCGAGGCCATCACCCCGAACAGCGTCTCGGCGCGGTGCAGGTGCCGGCCGGCGCCCTCGAGCGCGGCGATCGTGTTGGCGAAGGTCGCCGGCGCCGGATCGGTGACGATCGCCTCGAGCTCGGCGCCGCGCAGCGCGACGCCGGTCTCCAGCGCCGCGGGGAGCGCCGCGGCGGCCAGGCGATCGAACGGCGGGACGCCGCCGTCGCGCCCGGTCCACGCCGCCAGCAGCGGGTTGGCGTCGGCCACGGCGGTCAGGCGCGCGACCTCGGCCAGCGCGGCGTCGTGGGCCGAGGGGGTGGGCGGGGGCGGCGGCGGTGGAGGCATGACGACAGTCGTCTCCGTCTTGGGCTTCGGTTGCGGGCAGCACGACGCCACGAGGGTCGCGAGGCCCAGGGCCACGAACAGCGAGCGAGCCATGGCGCGGCAGTGTAGCGGGGCGCGTCGCCAGCCGGGCGATCGCTGCGATGGATCTCGCGTCTTGGGTGGAGGCTCGATCCCGTGCGTCCCTGCGCCCCGTCGCCGCCTGCGCCCGCCGCCGATCCCCCCAGCCTCGCCCTGGCTGGCGACCGCCCCGCTGCAACTCGTGTAGCGGGTCGGCCAGGCGGTGTATCGTCGGCGCGTGCGGACCTGGCGCCTGGTCGCCGCGCTCGTCGTCGTCAACGCCGCGCTCCTGATCGTCGGGGACGCGCTGGCGCCGGCGCCGGCGCGCCCGGCCCCCGGCGCCGCCCCGCCGCGCGCGCGGATTGGGCTGGTGTTCGACGTCGGCGGCAAGGACGACCGCTCGTTCAACGACGTCGCGTGGCGCGGGCTGGTGCGGGCCCGCGATCAGCTGGGCGTCGCGATCACGACGATCGAGCCGTCCGACGGCGCCGATCGCGAGGCGGCGCTGCGCCAGCTCGCGGCCCAGGACCTCGACCTGGTGATCGGCGTCGGCTTCATCTTCTCGGCCGATCTCGAGCGGCTGGCCCGCGAGTTCCCGACGGTGGCGTTCGCCGGCATCGACTACGCGCCGACCGGCCCCGATCAACCCCCGCCCAACCTGGCCGGGCTGCGCTTCCGCGAGCACGAGGGCAGCTTCATCGTGGGCGCGATCGCCGGGCTGTCGACCCGCACCCGCACGGTCGGCTTCGTCGGCGGCATGAAGATCCCGCTGATCCGCAAGTTCGAGGCCGGCTACGTCGCCGGGGTCAAGCACGTCTGCCCCGCCTGCAAGGTGTTCTCGGCCTACGCCGGCACCGAGCCCAAGGCGTTCGCCGATCCGGCGCTGGGCCAGGAGCTGGCGCTGGCGCAGTACGAGGGCGGCGCCGACATCGTCTTCCACGCGGCGGGCAAGACCGGCGCCGGCGTGATCGCGGCGGCCCGGGCCAAGGGCAAGCGGGTGATCGGCGTCGACTCCGATCAGTTCCACGAGGCGCCGTGCTGCGTGCTGACCAGCATGGTCAAGCAGGTCGACGTCGCGGTGTTCGACGCGGTCGCCGACGTGGTCGCGGGCCGGTTCCACGGCGGCATCCGCGAGCTGGGCCTGGCCGACGACGGCGTCGGCTTCGTCGCCAACGCCGACAACGCCCACCTGCTATCGGCCGACGTCGTGGCCCGGGCCCGGGCGCTGGCCGCCGACGTGATCGCCGGGCGCATCGAGGTGCCGTCGCAATGACCGCGCCGGCGTTGCGGGTGCGCGCCAGCCGGCGCTTCGGCGACTGCGTGGCGCTGGCCGACGCGGCGCTCGAGGTCGCGGCCGGCACCGTGCACGCGCTGTGCGGCGAGAACGGCGCCGGCAAGTCGACGCTGATGCGGGTGGTCTACGGCCTCGAGCGCGCCGACGCCGGCGTGCTCGAGCTGGGCGAGCGGGTCGACCTGGCCCGCCACGACGTGGCCGGGGCCCAGGCCCGCGGCGTGGGCATGGTCCACCAGCACGGCATGCTGGTGCCGACGTTGACACTGGCCGACAACGCCGCGCTCGGTCACGAGCCGGTGCGCGGCGGGCGCTACGATCGCGCCGCGGCGGCGCGGGCGCTGGTGGCGGCGGCGGCCAGGCTCGGGCAGCGGCTCGACCCCGACGCGCTGGCCGGCGAGCTCACCGTCGGCGAGCAGCAGCGCGCCGAGCTGGCGATGGTGGCGGCGCGCGCGACCCGGCTGCTGATCCTCGACGAGCCGACCGCGCTCTTGGCGCCGCGCGAGGTCGACGCGCTGTTCGCGATGGTGCGCGCGTTCGCCGCCGGCGGCGGCGCGGTGGTGCTCGTGACCCACAAGCTCGACGAGGTGCTGGCGGTCGCCGACGAGGTGACCGTGCTGCGCGGCGGCCGCACCGTGGCCAGCTGGTCGGCCGAGGTGACCGCGGCCGAGATCGCCCGCGCGATGATCGGCGGCGAGCCGCCGCCGCCGGCGACCCGGCCGCCGCCGCCGCGCCCCGACGCGGCGATCGGCCTGGCCATCGATGGGCTGGTGGTGCCGGGGCCGCGCGGCGGCGGCGTCGTCGACGTGACGCTGCGGGTCGCCGCGGGCGAGGTGGTCGGGGTCGCCGGCGTCGAGGGCAACGGCCAGCGCGAGCTGGCGCTGGCGATCGCCGGGCTGGCGCCGGTCGCCCGCGGCGCGGTGGCGGTCGGCGGCGTCGACGTCACCCGCGCCAAGGTCGCCGCCCGCCGCGCGCGCGGCCTGGCCCACGTGCCCGAGGATCGCCACCGGCACGGGCTGGTGCAGGGCGCGTCGGTCGCCGACAACGTCGCGCTCGGGCGGCTCGGCGAGGTCGGGCGCGGCGCGCTGATCGATCGCGCGGCGGTGGCGGCGCTGACGGCGCAGCTCATCGCCGCGCACGACGTGCGGCCCGCCGATCCCTCGGCGCGGGTCGACGCGCTGTCGGGCGGCAACCAGCAGAAGCTGGTGGTCGCGCGCGAGCTGGATCGGCCGGGGCTGCGCGCGGTGCTCGCGGTGCACCCGACCCGCGGCGTCGACCTGGCGGCGTCGGCGCGCATCCACGCGCGGCTGCGCGACGTCGCGGCGGCTGGCGCGGCGGTGCTGCTGATCGCCGCCGATCTCGACGAGCTCCTCGCGCTGTGCCACCGCGTCGTCGTGATGTACCGCGGGGCGCTGGTCGGCGAGCTGACGGGCGCGGCGCTGGCCGCCCCCGACGCGCGCGCGCGGCTGGGCGCGTGGATGGTGGGGGCGACGCCGTGACCGGGCGCGCGCGGACGATCCACCTCGCCGTCGTGGCGTTGCTCGCGACGATGGCGGTCGGCAGCGTGCTGATGATCGTCGCCGGCGCGTCGCCGCTCCACGCCTGGGGCCAGCTCCTGCGGCAGACGCTGGGCGAGCGCCAGGGCTTCGGTCAGGTGCTGTTCCGCGCGACGCCGCTGGTGTTCACCGGCCTCGCGGTGGCGGTGCCGCTGCGCGCCGGGCTGTTCAACATCGGCGGCGAGGGCCAGCTCACCGCCGCCGCGCTGGCGTGCGCGGTGGTGGCCGCGGCGTTGCCGCCCGGGTTGCCGGCGCCGCTGGCCGTGCTGATCGCGACCGCGGTGGCGTTCCTGGCCGGCGCGGTGGTCGGCGCCGCGACCGGCGCGATGCGCATCTACCGCGGCGCGCACGAGGTGATCGTCGCGATCGGCCTGAACGCGATCATCGCCGGCGTCGCGCTTTGGCTCGGCAACCGCAGCCTGTTCGTCGGCGAGTCGACCCGCACCGCGACCATCCCGGCCGCGGCCCAGCTGCCCGAGCTGGGGCTGGCCGGCTCCAGCGCGTCGGTCAGCGCGCTCGGCGCGCTCGGCGTCGCGGCGCTGGTGGCGTGGCTGCTCGCGCGCACCCGCGTCGGCTTCACCTGGCGCATGACCGGGCAGGGGCTCGACGCCGCGCGCGCCGCGGGCCTGCCGGTCGATCGCGCGCGGGTGTGGGCGATGACCGTCGCCGGCGGGCTGGCCGGGCTGGCCGGCGCGCACTTCGTGCTCGGCCACAAGCACGCCTACGAGGACGGCCTGGGCCGCGGCGTCGGTTTCCTCGGCATCGCGGTGGCGCTCTTGGCCCAGGGCCAGGCGATGGCGATCATCGGCGCGGCGCTGGTGTTCGGCGTGCTCGGCCAGGGCGGCCTGGCGATCTCCAGCGACGTGCCCAAGGAGATGGTCGACGTGCTGCAAGCGGTGGTGGTGCTGGTGGCGGCGGCGTCCTTGGGCCGGAGGAAGCGGTGAGCGGGTTCGTCGCGTCGCTGATCACGCTGGGCTTCCTCGCCCAGGTGCTGCGCATCGCCATCCCGTACGTGCTGGCGGCGCTGGGCGGCACGCTCAGCGAGCGCGCCGGCGTCATCGACCTGGCGCTCGAGGCCAAGCTCTTGATGGGCGCGTTCGCCGCGGCGGTGCTCGGCTACGAGACCGGCTCGATCGCGATCGGCATCGCCGGCGCCGCCGCGGCCGGCGTCGCGGTGGCCGCGATCCAGGCCTTCTGGAGCGTGCGGCTCGGCGCCGATCAGGTGGTCACCGGGATCGCGCTCAACCTGGGCGCGTTCGGCTTCACCCGCTACCTCCTCGGCGTGCGCTACGGCCAGGGCGCCAACTCGCCGCGCTTCGACGGCGTCGGCACCGGCGTGCTGACCAACCCGATCAGCTGGATCGCCGCCGCGCTGGTGGCGCTGGTGGTCGTCGGGCTGGGGCAGACCCGGCTGGGCCTGCGGGTGCGCGCGGTCGGCGAGCGCCCCGACGCGGTGGCCGCCGCCGGCGTGTCGGTCGCGCGGGTGCGCTGGCTGGCGGTGCTGATCGGCGGCGCGCTCGCCGGCGTCGGCGGCGCGCAGCTGTCGTTGCCGGTCGACGGCTTCGTCGCCGAGGCCTCGGGCGGCCGCGGCTACGTCGCGCTGGCCGCGGTGATCATGAGCGGCTGGCGCCCGGGCCGCGCCGCGCTGTGGTGCCTGGCGTTCGGCCTCGCCGACGCCGTGCAGTACCGGATGCAGACCCACGGCGTCGGCCTGCCCGCCGAGCTCACGCGGCTCCTGCCCTACGTGCTGGCGCTGGTGTTGCTCGCGGCCTGGCCGCGCCGCGTCGCCCCGCCGCGCGCGCTGGGGCAGCCCGACTAGCCGCGCGCGCGCGGCTGCGCTGCTCAGTCGATGTTGGCGAGCTTGTAGACGCGGAGCACGCCCATCCCGTCGCGCGCGAACGCGAACGTCCCGGCGGTGGTGGTCGCCACGCCGCGGGTGTCCGGCGGCAGGTCGAGCGTGTGATCCCACATCGCCGTCCCCGGGTTGAAGAAGACGATCTTGCCGGAGCGCTCGGCGACCCAGACCCGCGCGCCGAACCCGCCCATGCCGATCGGTGAGCTCACCGAGACCGGCGCGGCGGGCTGGATGGCCCAGGTGGCGCTGCCGATCGGTCGCGACAGGATCCGGTCGGCGCCGCCCTGCTGCTGGCCGCCCGCGAGGTAGATCGTGCCGCTGCCGGCGGGCAGGTACGCGACCGCCTCGGTCAGCGCGAACGGCAGCGCCGGGCCGAACGCGAACGCCGCGGTCTGCACGGAGAAGGTGACCTGCTCGTCGGTCGGGCCGCGGCCGCCGAACGCCTGGATCTGGCGCGCCATCGGGTTGTAGACGCTGGCGGCCTCGGCGCGCCGGTAGTCGGCGCCGGTGGTGTAGCCGGGGATCACCGACCAGCTGTCGGTGCCCGGGTTGTACTTGGTCGCGTAGTTGCCGAACATGTAGAGGTTGGTGCCGTCGCTGGCCAGCGTCTGGGTGGCGCCGCACGCGCAGAAGTCGTCGTCGGTCGCCGGCGGCAGCGCCAGCGGGCCGGACACCTGCCGGGTGGTGGTGTTGTAGGAGCGGAAGGCCTTGGCGCTCGGCGTGTTGGTCTCGACCCCGATGTAGACGAGGTCGTTGTGGGCGACCATCACGCTGCCGAACTGGCTTGGGTCGATGTCGAACGGCAGCGTGGCCTCGAGCGTCCACACCGGCCGGCAGGCGAAGCCGTCCCCGAGAAAACCAGGGTCGCACGCGCAGGTGCGCGCGCCGTCGGTGTTGGTGCAGGTCGCGTCGGCCGCACAGCCGCCGTTGGCGGTCGCGCACTCGTCGATGTCGACGCAGGCGCCGCCGTTCATCGCGTAGCCGGTATCGCACACGCAGGTGGTGCCCTGGCAGGTCGCGTGCGCGCCGCACGCGGGCGCACAGGTCGGGGGCGCGTCGATCGAGGACGCGTCGGGCGGGCTGGTGCTCACCGAGCCGCACGCGGTCGCGGCGAAGAGGACGGAGGTCGCGAGGAGGAGGCGCATGGGCCGATGGTAGCAGACCGCCGGTGCGCGCCTCGGCGTCATCCGCCCGTGATGTCGAGCGCCGGCCGGGGCGGCAGGTTCCCCGCCGTCGGCCCCGGGCGCCGCACCAGCACGTAGATCGCCGGGATGAACACCAGGTTGACCACCGTCGACACCAGCATGCCGCCGAACACCGTCGTGCCGAGCGAGTTGCGGGCGGCGGCGCCAGCGCCGTGGGCCAGCATCAGCGGCACGACGCCGAGCAGGAACGCCACCGACGTCATCAGGATCGGCCGCAGGCGGATGCTGGCGGCGGCGATCACCGCGTCCTTGGGCGCGCGGCCGGCGCGGCGCAGCTGCTCGGCGAACTCGACGATCAGGATCGCGTTCTTGCTGGCCAGGCCCACCAGCATGACCAGCCCGACCTGGCAGAACACGTCGTTGACCAGGCCGCGCAGCACCTGCAGGCCGAGGCCGCCGAGGATCGCCAGCGGCACCGCCAGGATGATCACCAGCGGCAAGACGAAGCTCTCGTACTGCGCGGCCAGCACCAGGAACACGAACACCAGGCCGAGCGCGAAGATCACCAGCGTCTCCTTGCCGGCCTGCTTCTGCTCGAGGCTGATGCCGGTCCACTCGGTGGCCATGCCCTCGGGCAGCGTGCGCGCCGCCAGCTCCTCCATCGCCGCGATGGCCTGGCCCGACGACACCCCCGGCGCGCCGCCGCCGTTGATCTCGGCGGCGCGGAACAGGTTGTAGTGGCGGATGATCTGCGCCGAGGTGGTGGGCCGGGCCTTGGCGACCGCGTCGATCGGGATCATCTCGCCGGCGTCGGTGCGCACCATGTAGTTGCCGATGTCGCCCGGGTCGTCGCGGAACGGCGCGTCGGCCTGCAGGTACACGCGGTAGGTGCGGTTGGCGTAGTTGAAGTCGTTGACGTACTGGCTGCCCATGAACAGCTGCAGCGAGCCGTAGAGCTGATCGACCTGCACCCCGAGCGCCTTGGCCTTCTCGCGATCGACCTCGACCGTGACGATCGGCGTGTTGGCCGAGAACGAGGTGAAGATGCCGCGCAGCCGCGGGTCCTGGTTGGCCGCCGCCACCAGCGCGGCGGTGGCGCTGGCCAGCTCGTCGAGCGGCCGGCCGACGCCGGTGTCCTCGACGACGAACTGGAAGCCGCCGACCGTGCCGACGCCGCGGATCGTCGGTGGCTGGAACGGCGTGACCTTGGCCTTGGCGATCTTGGACAGCGGCCCGCGCAGCCGCTCGACCAGCCCGGCGACGGTCTGCGCCTTGCGGGTGCGCTGCTCCCACGGGATCAGCGGCACGAAGATCTGCGCCAGGTTCGAGCCGGTGCCGCTGAGCGAGAAGCCCGACACCATGAACCGCGCCTTCACCTCGGGGATGGTGTCGAGGATCTTCGACACCTCGCGCACGACCGCCTGGTTGTCGGCGAACGACATGCCGTCGGGGCCCTGCACCGAGATGATCAGGTAGCCCTGGTCCTCGTCGGGGATGAACCCGGTGGGCGTGGTGCGGAACAGGTGGACGGTGAACGCCAGGCAGCCGACGAACACCAGCATGACCAGGAGCGGCACCCGCAAGAGCCCGCGCATCGTCGCGGCGTAGGCCCGGCGGCCCAGCTCGAGCGCGCCGTCGACCAGCCGGAACGGCAGCCACTTCTTGCCGTGCTGCGGCTTGAGCAAGAGCGCCGACAAGGCCGGCGTCAACGTCAGCGCGACGAACGTCGAGATCGCCACCGACGCGGCGATCGTCAGCGCGAACTGTCGGTAGATCGCGCCGGTGGTGCCGGGGAAGAACGCGATCGGCACGAACACCGCGATCAGCACGATCGAGATCGCGACCACCGCGCCGGCCACCTCGTGCATCGCGGCGCGCGCGGCCTCGCGCGGCGACAGCCCGCGCTCGTGCATCAGTCGCTCGATGTTCTCGATCACGACGATCGCGTCGTCGACGACCAGGCCGGTGGCCAGCGTCAGCCCGAACAAGGTCAGCGTGTTGATCGAGAAGCCGAACAGCTGGACGAACGCGAACGTGCCGACCAGCGACACCGGCAAGGTCAGCGCGGTGATCAGCACGCTGCGCCAGCCGTGCAGGAACAGGAAGATGACCAGGATGACCAGCGCGATGGCCTCGATCAGGGTCGTGATGACCTCGTCGACCGAGGCCCGCACCGCCAGCGTGGTGTCGGTGCCCGACGCGTAGGTCAGCCCCGGCGGGAACGTCGGCTCGAGCCGCTTGAGCTCGGCGACCACCGCGTCGCGCACGTCGAGCGCGTTGGCGGTGGGCAGCTGGAAGATGCCGAGGCCGACGCCGGGGTGGCCGTTGAACAAGAGCGCCTGGCCGTAGTTCTCGGCGCCCAGCTCGACCCGGCCGACGTCGCCCAGCCGCACCAGCTCGCCGGCGTCGCCGCGCTGGATCACGATGGCGGCGAACTCGCCGGGCTCGACCAGGCGGCCCTGGGCGCGCACCGCCAGCTGGTACGGCTGGTCGGGCGCCGACGGCGGCTGGCCGAGCTGGCCGGCGGCGATCTGGATGTTCTGCTCCTGCAGCGCGCGCAGCACGTCCTGCGCGGTCAGCTTGCGCCGGGCCAGCCGGGTGGGATCGAGCCACACCCGCATCGCGAACTTGCGCTCGCCGAAGATGCGCACCTCGCCGACCCCCGGGATGCGCTTGATCGCGTCCTTCAGGTAGACGTCGGCGAAGTTCGACAGGAACGCCGGGTCGTAGCGATCGTCGGCGGTGAAGAAGCCGAAGCTGCACAAGAGCTGGTTCGACGCCTTGTTGACGACGATGCCGGCCTGGTTGACCTGGGCCGGCAGCCGGGCAGCGGCGCGCGCGACCCGGTTCTGCACGTCGACCGCCGCGACCTCGAGATCGCGGGTCGGGTGGAAGGTGACCGTCACCGTGCTCACGCCGTCGTTGGTGCTGGTCGACGAGATGTACTTCATGCCCTCGACGCCGTTGAGCTCCTGCTCGATCGGGATCGTGACCGCGGTCTCGACGACGTCGGAGCTGGCGCCGACGTAGGTGGCGGTGACCGTGACCTGGGGCGGCGCGAGGTCGGGGTACTGCGCGATCGGCAGGCGTGGCACCGCCATCGCGCCGGCCAGCGTAATGATGATCGCGCACACCGACGCGAACACCGGGCGGCGGAGGAAGAAGTCGATCATCGGATCACTTCCCCGCGGGTGGGCCGGCGGGCGGGACGGCGGACGGCGGGGTGGCGCCGGCCGCGGGCGCCGGTGGCGGTGGCGCGGCGCCGGGCGTCGGTGCCGCCTTGGGCGCGGCGATCGCCACCGCGGCGCCGTCGCGCAAGAGCTGGATCGACGACACCGCCACCCGGTCGCCGGCGGACAGGCCGTGCTCGACGACGAAGCCCTTGGCGCCCAGCGCGCCGAGCTGGATCATCTGGCGCGCGACGTACAGCGTGCCGGGCTTGGCCGGCGGCGGCGGCGGCGCGCCGGGCTTGGGCTTGGGCGGCTGATCGGTGACGACGAAGACGAACGCCGCGCCGCCCTGGCGGACCACCGCGAGCGCCGGCACCTGCAGCGCTTGACCGACCGCGTAGACGACGCGGGCGCGCACCAGCTCGCTCGGGCGCAGGCCGAGCGTCGATGGCACCGCGGCCTTGACCGCGACCAGCTGGGTGCGCGGGTCGGCCTCCGCCGCGACGTAGAACGCGGTCGTGGCGTGCAGCACCTGGCCGTCGTCGTCGAGCACCTCGATCGGCGCGCCGACCGTGAGCGTGCGGGCCCGCGGCGCCGGCACCGCCAGCGTCAGCTCGAGGCCGTCGCTGCCGGCGATCGTGGTCAGCCGCGAGGTGGCGGTGACGTAGTCGCCGATGCGCACGACGACGTCGCCGATCACGCCGGGCACGGCGGCGCGCACGACGCGGTTGCCGACCGCGACCCGGCGCTGCGAGACCTGCGCCCCGGCGGCGCGCACCGCGGCGGTGGCGGCGGCGACGTCGGCGCGGCTCTTGTCGAGCTCCTGGGCGGTGGCCAGGCCCTCCTGGTGCAGCGCCTCGATCCGGGCCCGCGACTGCTCGGCCAGCGCCAGCGCCGCCCCCGCCGAGTCGGCCTGGGCCGCCGCCGACGACAGCGCCGCCGACTCCTCGCGGGCGTCGATCTCGACCAGCGGATCGCCGACCGCGACCGGCTGCCCGGGCTTGACGTGGATCTTGCGGACGTAGCCCGCGACCTGGGGCAGCACCGTGAGGCTGGCCCGCGACAGCAGCGCCCCGAGGTACTCGCCCTGCACGCGGGCCTCGCTCGGCGCCATCGTCAACACCTGCACCTCGCGCGGCGGCGGGGGCGGCGGCTGCTTCGCGGGGGCGCCGCCACAGGCGACGACGGTCAGCGACAGCACCAGGGCGATCAAGGGACGCATCGGGCCTCCGTGAGCAACGCCTCGACCTCGGCGGCGAGCCGCGCCGCCTCGCGCTGGGCCAGCGTGAGCTCGGCCTGGCGCAGCACGCCGGCGCTCTGCACCAGCTCGAGGCTGGTGGCCCGGCCCATCTCGAACGAGCGGCGCGTCATCGCGTCGACCCGGGCCGCGAGATCGCGGGCCTCGGTGGCCGCGGCCAGGAGCTCGGTCGCGACCGCGCCGCCGCGCCGGGCCCGGGCGATCTCGAGCGTCGCGGCGCGGCGCACCGCCTCGGTCACCGCGCGGGCGTCGTCGACGGCGGCGGCGCGCTGGGCGGCCGCGGCGGCCCGGCGACCGCCGTCCCAGATCGGCACCCGCAGCACCAGCGCCAGCGTCCACGCCGGGACGCGGCCGGGCGCGGGATCGGTGGTGTACGCGGACAGGGTCGACGTCAGATCGAGCGCGGGCAGCTTGGTCGCCTCGACCTCGGCCTGCCGGGCCCGCGCGGCATCGACGTCGGCGCGGGCGCTGATCACGTCGGCGCGCTCCTCGCCGGCGGCCAGCGGGCGGCACTGGCCGGCCAGCTGGGCCAGCAGCGCGTCGGCGGCCAGCGTCGGCGCGACGTCGACCTCGCCGTCGAGGCCGAGCGCGGCGGCCAGCGCCTCGCGCGCCACGCGCAGCTGCTCGTCGCCGGCGATCACCGCGGCGCGCGCCACCGCGACGTCCTGGCGGGTGCGGATCGCGTCGAGCTCGGTGGCGGCGCCGAGCTCGTGGGTGCGCTCGCCCAGCGCGGCGCGCTCGAGCGCGAGCTGCAGGCCCTGGCGGGTGAGCGCGGCGGCGCGGGTCGCGGCCAGCACCGCGACCACGGCGTCGGCGGCGACCAGCGCGGTGCGCCGCTCGACGTCGAGCTGGCTGGCCTCGGCGCCGCGCAGATCGGCGGCGGCGCTGGCGCGGGCGCGGCGGGCGGCGACGTCGAGCAGCGGCCAGCTGGCGGTGATCGCCGCCGAGCCGAGCGGCGCGGTCGGCGTGTAGTCGGGGCCGGCCGGCACGCCGGGCGCGACCGTCGGGTGGGCCAGATCGATCGCCACCGTCGCGGAGGCCGAGACGGTGGGGCGGCGCGCGGCGGCGGCGGCCCGGGCGGCGGCCCGGCTGCGCGCGACCTCGGCGGTGGCGCGGCCGCGGGGCGGCGCGGCGGCCACGAGGCCCCAGGCCTCGGCCCACGATCCGAGCGCCCGCGGGGCCGGCGCCGGCGGCGCCAGCAGCGGATCGTCGACGGTCGGCGCGAACGCCGGCCGCGGCGCCGGCGGGGGGGCGGGTGGCGGGGCGGGTGGGGCCGGCTGCGCGGCGGCGGGTGTCAGCGCGGCCAGGGCGGCGGCCGCGACGGTCACCGAGAGGATGCGACCCATCGGCGCGACTATGCCCCGATCAGTGCAGTTGGCACTGTCGCGAGACGCAATAGTGCAGCGGGGTGCGAATGGTACGCTGACGGCGGAGGTCTCGATGCACGCTGTCCCTGCCTGGTTCGTCGTCGCTGCGCTCGCCGTGTCGGCGTGCGCGAAGCCGACCACCCCGACCACCCCGACCACCCCGACCACCCCGACCGCCGCAGGTGATGTCGTCGTGGCGATCGCGTCGGTGACGCTGGCCGACGACTGCCCCGACGGTCGCGGGCCGGCGTGGTCGCTGCCGCCGCCGGCGTCGCCGAGCTCGGCCGGGCCGTCGGTGCCCAGCGCCCCGCCGGCGGCGGACGTCGCGGCGAGCCAGAGCGCGCCGAAGCGCGCGGCGGGCCAGGCGTCGGTGCCCTACGGCGAGGCCGCGTGCCAGCAGTCGTTCGTGCAGCTGCGCGTGCGCGGGCCGGCGAGCGGCGCGCCGACCCGGTTCGCGATCAAGAAGGTCGAGCTGCTCGACGACGCCGGCGCGGTGCTCGGCGAGCTGACCGCCCGCGCGCCGACCGCGTGGCAGGGCGATCACTACGCGCCGTGGGCCGAGGCGATCGCGCCGGGCGACGAGCTGGCGACCGCGTACGAGCTGACCGCGCCGGCGTGGGCCACCTACGGCAAGGGCCCGTTCGAGTCGCACGACGGCGTCTACACGCTGCGCGTGACCGTCGCGGTCGGCGACGACGAGCGCACGCTGACCCAGCAGACCGTCGTGTCGGGCCCCGCGGTGCTGCCGCCCGGCGCCGTGACCTGAGTCGCCGGATCAACGCGACGCGAGGAACGCGATCAAGGCCGCGCGATCGGCGGCCGACAGGTGCTCGCCGAAGCGGTGGCCGCGGCCCGGCGGCGGCACGAGCAGCTCGGTCAGCGACGCGACCGAGCCGTCGTGGAGGTACGGCGCGCTGGCCGCGAGGCCGAGCAGCGCCGGCGTGCGGTAGCGGCCGGTGCCGCGGGCGCGGCCGTTGGCGAGCGCGGGATCGGTGCCGATCTGCGCGGCCGGCAGCGCGTCGCCGCCGCCGGCGGGATCGCGGTGGCAGCGGCGGCAGTGCTGGTCGAACAGCGCCGCCCCGCGCGCCCGCGCGCGCGCGTCGCCGACCGGCGCCGGCGGCGGCGGGGTCAGGCTGTACAGGTACATCGCCAGCGCCCACGCCAGCTCGCGCGGCGGGCGGACGCGCTCGCCGCCGGCGTGCAGCAGCTGGGTCTCCTGGCGGATCGCCAGCGCCGCCGGCCCGCCGTGGCGGATGGTCCCGGCCTGGGTCAGGTAGCGGCGCTCGCGCAGCCCCCACAGCTCGGGGATCGCCACCGGATCCTCGTCCTCGTCCTCGGTCACGTCGGCGCGGCCCGGGCCCCAGCTCGCCATCCGCGCCGCCAGCGCCGGAGCGATCGGCGCGCCGGTGTCGCGGTGGTAGGCCAGCCGCAGCGCGCCGAGATCGAAGCGGCGGCGCGCGGTGCCGACCACCAGCGTCGCGCCGCGCCGCGCGCTGTGGCACAGCGCGCAGGTGATGCCGAGCCGGGTGACGCCGTCGACGTCGGCGAACACCACCAGCCCGGGGTAGCTGCCGTCGGCGGCGCGCTCGATCCCGAGCGCCTCGGCGGTGGCGTCGCGCGCGGTGGCCGCCGCGGCGCCGCGGGCCGCGAACAGGTGCGCGACGCCGACGTCGTCGCGCAGCGGGTACGCGAAGAACACCCGCCGGCCCAGCGCGATCCACGCGGCGTCGTCGGTCGGCCGCGCGCCGTCCCACAGCGGCGCGGTCGGCGTCGGCAGCGGCTGGCCCGCGGCGAGGCCGTCGACGACGGCGCGGTCGAGCGGCTGGGCGCGCGGGTTCCACGGCGGCAGCAGATCCCAGCCGGCGTCGCCCAGCGCGTACTGCCCGAGCCGGTGGCGCGAGTAGGTGTTGCGCGGGTTGGTCAGCGACGCCACGAGCGCCGCGCGGCGCGCCGCCGGATCGTCGAGGTACGCCGCGCGCGCGGCGGCCAGCCACGCCGGCGACCACCGCGGCGCCGCGGCGCGCCGGGGCGCCGCGCAGCCGGCCAGCACCGCCAGCACCGCCAGCGCCGCCAGCGCGCGCACGGCCCCGCGCCGTCGCGCTAGAAGCACGCGCCGTACTGCGCGCCGCCGATGATCACCGGCGTCGAGAACGCGCGGCAGCTGCCGGTCCCGCCGGCGCACATGCCGGCCGCGCAGTTGCCGCCCGGGCACAGGCAGGTCGGCCGGCACTGCATGCCGCCGGGCATCAGGTTGACGCAGTCGAGCCCGGGCGCGCAGCTGGGGTTGCCGGTGCAGGCGGCGCCGACGCCGCCGCCGGTGGCCGGTGGCGCGTTGCAGTCGGTCAGGAACCGGCCGGTCGGCTGGTCGGAGTAGACGTGGCAGGCCCAGCCGGCTGGGCAGGTGGCGTTGGTGGTCGACGGCGGCGCGCAGTCGGTCGTGCACATCGTGACGCCGGGGATCGTCGTCGTGCCGGTCGACACCGTCAGGATGCACAGCCCGCCCTCGCCGGGGCAGGTCGCGTCGTCCTGGCAGAACGTGCGGCAGCGCCCGCCGACGCACGAATGGCCGGCCAGGCAGGTGGTCGAGCGGGTGCACAGCGTCGCCTCGCCGCCGCCGAACTGATCGACCCGGCACGCGGTGCCGCCGGTCGGCAGGTTGGCGGGGTCGAGGTCGCACACCGGCGTGGCCGCGGTGCAGCCGCACTGGCTGTAGAGGTCGCACGGCGTGTTGGCGCAGGCCGCGGCGTCGGTCGCCGCGTCGGGCGACGACGTCGGCGCGTCGATCGCGGTCGCGGCGTCGGGATCGCCGGCGGGGGCGTCGTCACCGCTCGCGCCGTCGGCGCCGGCCACGGTGCCGGACGCGCAGCCAGCGATCAGCACCAGGATCAAGGCGGCACGCATGCACCCATCGTACACCGGGCGACGCCGGCCGCGCGCGACGGGAACAGCCCGCGCCGATCGCGCGTTGACGCGGGCATGCCGACCTTGATCTCGCGCGACGAGGCGCTGGCGCGGATCCGCGCCGAGGGCGGCGCGCCGCCGTGTCTGATGTGCGCGATCCGCGATCGCCAGGTGGGCGCGACCTACGCCGTCCACGAGGACGACGACATCCTGGTGCTGCTGCCGCGCTACGTCCGCCGCTGGGGCCACGTCGTCGTGATGCCGCGGGCCCACGTCGTCACCTACACCGGCGTCACGCCGGCGCTGTGGGCGCGGATCAACGCCGACGCGCTGCACGCGGCCAAGATGCTCGAGCGGATCCGCCAGCCGCTGCGGGTCTACGTGACCTCGACCGGCTCGAGCGCCGGCGAGCTGACCCAGACCTCGATGCACCTGCACGTCCACGTCATCCCGCTGTACGACGATCACGATCGCCCGGCCGACGTGTTCAGCTGGCAGGGCGGGGTGTGGGTGGGCGAGCCCGACGAGTGGCACGCGCTGCGCGACGAGTACGCGGCGGCGTGGCGGGCGGCGGTCACGGCCCAGGCGTGACCTCGAGCGGCGGCCCGGCCGGATCCCAGGCCGCGAGCGCGCGATCGATCCGCCGCAGGTTGGCGCGGGTCGGCCGGTAGCGCGGGTTGTCGAACGCCAGCGCCGCGCGCCACGCCGCGGCCAGGGCTGCGGTCGGCGCGCCGCGGCCCCACGCCGGCACCGCGCTGGCGGCGACGTCCGCGGGGTCGAGGGCGGCGACCGCGGGCTCGAGATCGGCGAGCAGCGCGCGCGCGGCCGCGAGCTCGGCGCGGATCGCCGGCGTCGCGATCGACCACGCCGCCACCATCGCCGGGCTGACCACGACGTACTCGCGGAACGCCACGCCCTGCCACGGATCGGTGCGCACGTGGAAGATCGCCCCCAGCCGCGCCGGCTGGGCCAGCACCGTTGCCATCGCCACCGGCTGGCCGCCGGCGTCGACGAACGCGAACGGCTCGCGCGCGGTCGGATCGAAGCGGCCGATCCACGCCTCGGGCGCCAGCTCGATCCGCACCAGCGCGGTGCCGTAGCTGCGCGGCCCCAGCCCGAGCACCGTCGCGAACGGCGCCGGCCATGCGTAGCGCCGGTGGATCAGCGCCGGATCGCTGGTGAGCGCGCGGGCGATCGCCTGCCCGCTGCCCGGCCGCCGCGCCACCTGCGCCAGCGCGCGGTTGAACGGCGACACGAAGCGGCCGGTGGTGGCGGTCGCCACCAGCAGCCGGCGGGTGTGGCGCAGCGCGGGGATCGACGCGGCCGGCGTCCAGGTATAGAGCACCGACCGGTAGAAGTCGTCGTCGCGCACCGCCAGCGCCGCCAGCCGATCGTCGACCGCGGGCGCGGGCGGCGGCGCGGCCGCGATCGGCGCCGCGATCGGGCTGGGCCCCGCCAGCGCGGCGACCCGCGGCGGCGCCGGCCGGTGGCAGCTCCCGCTGACCATCGCGGCGACGATCGCGGCGGCGACGGCCCGGTGCCCCATCCGCGGCCAACGCCGCGGCGGCCGCGGCTATTCCGCCGCGGGGGCGGCGGCCAGCGCGTCCATCGCCGCGACCAGCGACGGCGGCGCCGCCACCAGCTCGATCAGCACGCCGGCGCCGCCGTGGGGCGCCTCGGCCGAGCCCTTGGGGTGGATGAAGCACACGTCGAAGCCGGCGGCGCCCTTGCGGATGCCGCCCGGCGTGAACCGCACGCCGCGCGCGGTCAGCCACGCCACCGCCGCCGGCAGGTCGTCGATCCACAGGCCGAGGTGGTTGAGCGGCGGCTCGTGCACCCGCGGCGCCTTGGCCGGATCGATCGGCTCCATCAGATCGATCTCGACCCGCGCCGCGCCGGCGCCGACCGCGCAGATGTCCTCGTCGACGTTCTCGCGCTCGCTCCGGAACGAGCCCTCGACCGCGACGCCGAGCAGGTCGACCCACAGCGCGCGCAGCGCCGCCTTCGACGGGCCGCCGATCGCGATCTGCTGCAGGCCCAGCACCCGGAACGGCCGCGCGCTCACCGCGCACCGCCCGCGGCGCGCACCTCGGCCAGGTCGCGCAGGCCGGGCCGCGGCGCGTTGACCAGGATCGCCATGTTGCCGCTGGGGTGCTTGTTCTCGCGCATCAGCTGGTGGCACGAGCCGGTCTCGGCGAACGCGAACGTCCGCGACAGGCACGGGTCGACCTTGCCGTCGATCACCAGCTGGTTGACGCCGGCCGCCTGCGCGTCGTTGGCGAAGTGCGAGCCCTGCAGGCGCTTCTGCCGCATCCAGTGGTAGCGCAGGTCGAGGGTGGCGTTGTAGCCGGTGGTGCCCGCGCAGATCACGATCATGCCGCCGGTCTCGGTCATGAAGCACGAGGTCGGCAGCGTCGTCTCGCCGGGGTGCTCGAAGACCAGCGTCGGGCTCTTCTTCTCGCCCAGCGCCTCCCAGAACGCCTTGCCGAACTCGCGCGCGCCCTTGAGCCACAGGCCGTACTCGAGCTCGTCGCTCCAGCGCGGCAGCTTGCCCCAGTGGGTGAACTTGCGGCGGTCGATGACGCCGACCGCGCCGAGCTGCTTGCAGTACTCGATCTTGTCGTCGCCCGAGACCACCGCGACGGCGCGGCCGCCGGCGGCCTTGATGATCTGGATCGCCATCGAGCCGAGCCCGCCGGCGCCGCCCCACACCAGCACCGGCTCGCCGGGGCCGACGACGTTGGGCGGCCAGCCGTGCAGCATGCGGTAGGCGGTGGCGCCGACCAGCATGTACGCCGCGGCCTCCTCCCAGGTCAGCTGCGGCGGCTTGGGCAGGCACTGGTGGTCCTGGACCCGCGTGTACTGCGCGAAGCTGCCCCAGTTGGACTCGTAGCCCCAGATGATCTGCGACGACGCCAGCATCGGGTCCTTGCCGGCGGCGACCCACGGATCGTCGCGGTTCCACATGCCGCAGTGGACCACCACCTCGTCGCCGACCTTGACGTTCTCGACCGCGGCGCCGACCGCCCACACCACGCCCGACGCGTCGGAGCCGCCGATGTGGAAGTCCTCGGGCTCGCCCTTCTTCTGCCGGGTCTTGATGACGTCGATCGGCACGCCCATCGCCGCCCACACGTTGTTGTAGTTGACGCCGGCGGCCATCACGTAGACCAGCACGTCGTGGGGGGCCAGCGCCGGGGTGGCGATGGCCTCCTCGCGGAAGGCGTCGATCGGCTCGCCGAAACGATCGGCGCGGATCACCTGGGCCAGCATCTTGGCGGGCACCACGCCCAGGTCGGGGACGTCACCGAGTGGGTAGAGGTCGCGGGTCACGGCTGTCCTTTCGGGTGGCGGTCGGCGTCGACGAGCGGCGAGAAGAAGTTGTCCTTCTTGACGTTCTCGTCGATGGTCAGCGGGAACTTGTAGCTGGGCGCGGCGCGTTGCGAGCAGTCGGTGCGCTCGCAGAAGCGGCAGGTCAGGCCCACCGGCACCGGCCGATCGCGCGGCACGTCGTCGGCGTAGACCATCGCGCGCGCGGCCTCGGCCTGGGTGCCGAGGCCGATCGCGTAGTTGACGCCGCGGACCAGCGAGCCGGCCATCGGCTGCGAGATCACCTTGGCGAAGCAGAAGTAGGTGTGGCCGTCGGGCATCGCCGAGTACTGCTTGGTGATCAGCGCCGGCGTCATGAACGCCGCGTGGACCGCCCACTTGGGGCACGAGCCGTGGCCGGCCGGGAAGCGCAGCCCCGACGCCGAGTAGCGCTTCGACACGTTGCCGGCGGCGTCGACCCGCAGGAAGTGCAGCGGCAGGCCGGCGGCCCGCGGGTCGCCGAGGTTGCACATCCGGTGCGCGACCGCCTCCCACGACGACGCGAACAGCCCGACCAGGCGCGCGACGTCGTAGCGGGTGCGCTGCACCTCGGCGAAGAACTCGCGGTAGGGCAGGAGCAGCGCGCCGGCGAAGTAGTTGGCCAGGTGGATCTTGATCAGGTGGCCGGTCTCGGTGTGGCGCGGCGCGCTGGCCTCGGTCAGCCGCTCGTGCAGGCGGTTGCCGTCGAGCACGCACAGCCCGATCACGTGGGCCAGCTGGAACTTCAGCGCCTGGTCGCTGAGGTCGGTCGACAGGGTCAGCCGCCGCGCCGCGGGATCGAACGCGCGCACGACGCTCGACGCGCCGGCCGGCGGCGTCACCGCGACGGTCACGCCGAACTGATCGGCCAGGAGCGCGGCCAGCGCCTCGGCCGGGTAGCGCCGCGGCAGCGCGGCCTTGGCGCGGACCTCGTCGGCGGCGGCCTCGAGCTCGGGGAAGTAGTTGCGGTGGCGCTCGAGGAAGTCGGTGACCTCGTCGCCGGGCGCGTAGCCCAGCGGCACCGGCCCGCCGGCCTCGAGCTTGGACATCGCGACGTCGAGCTGGGCGCGGGTGTTCTTGTACAGGTGGTAGAGCGCCGCGATCGTGGTGGCGACCCGCGGCTCGGAGCGCAGCCGCGCCAGGTCGTGCTCGTCGAGCGCCAACGTCGCGGTCAGCGGATCGTCGAGGAGGTGCGCCAGCGCGTCCTCGGGCCGCGCGCCGGCGGCGTCGGCCATGAACGCCTCGAGGTCGGCGCCCAGCAAGGTCAGCGCCCGCAGGAGCAGCGGGAACTGCATCGTCCGCCGGCCCTTCTCGAGCAGGTTCAGGTAGGCGGGCGAGATGGCCAGCTGCTTGGCCAGATCGGCCTGGGTCAGCTCACGGGCGAGCCGGAGCTGACGGAGGCGCTGACCGATCAGGGCAGAGTCCATGGCGCACTGCGCCGTGAAGGCGCATGCTGAGTATCGACAGCAGCTTACGCCGTTGGCAAGGCCGATCTCACAGGAATCGGCCTCAACTTGTCAACGCGTCAATCGGCCACGTCGGGCTCGATGAACGACCACCGGATCTCGGGGCGTGCCGCCTGGAGCTTGGCCTCGAAGCCGTTGATCGCCGCGCACAGCGAGCCGCCGGTGGTGAGGCCGGGCTTCATCTTGAGCTTCATCGCGACGACCACCTCGCCGGGGCCCTGCTGGATGGTCAGCACCCGCAGCACCGCGTCGATCGCGGGATCCTCGGCGGCGAGCTGCTTCACCGCCGCCTCGATCGTCGGGTCGGCGCTCTCGCCGACCAAGAGCGACTTGATCTCCTTGGCCAGGAACACCGCGACCGCCACCAGCACGATGCCGACCGCCAGCGAACCGACGCCGTCCCAGCGCCCGTCGCCGGTGGTCTTGGCCAGCACGAGCGAGCCCATCGCCAGCACCAGGCCCAGCACCGCGGCCGAGTTCTCGCCGAACACCACGACCAGATCCGAGTCCTTGGTCTCGCGCAGGTAGCGGAACAGCGGCGTCGCGCCGCGCCGGGCCTTCATCTCGCGCAGGTTGCCGATCGTGGCGTAGCCCTCGAGCGCGATCGCCAGGCCGAGCACGATCACGCCGGCCAGGATGTCGTTCACCGGCTCGGGGTGCTGGATCTTGTGCAGGCCCTCGTAGATCGAGAACACGCCGCCGCCCGAGAACAGCAGCAGCGCGACCATGAACGACCAGAAGTACAGCGCGCGGCCGTGGCCGAGCGGGTGGGTCGGCGTCGGCGGTCGCTGCGCCTGCTTGATCCCGAACAGCAGCAGGCCCTGGTTGGCGCAGTCGGCGAACGAGTGGATCGTCTCGGCGAGCATCGCGCCCGAGCCGGTGAGCACCGCGGCCACGCCCTTGCTGGCGGCGATCACCAGGTTGACGACCAGCGAGGTGAGGACCTGTCCTGTCGAGCCGGCCATGGCGCTCGGTTCTATCCGATCCGCCGCGCGCCCGCCATCGACGTCACTCGTCGAACCACGCGACGTCGGTCGCGCCGAGCGCGTCGAGGGTGGTCTTGGCCGCGGCCGGCTGGCCGTCGACCGACACCACCATCCGCGCCGGATCGAGATCGGCCTGCGCGACCGCCGCGACCTGATCGAGCGTGACGGTGGCGAGGTCGCTGGCGACGGTGGTGAGGCGGCCCAGGTCGCCGCCGTGGCGCACCGCCCAGTCGAGCCGCCGCGCCACCGCCTCGACGTCGATCGACGAGGCCAGCGCGTCGCTGACCAGCCGGCGCCGGGCGCGGACGAAGTCGGCGGCGGCGGCCTGGGGATCGGCGCGCAGCGCGGTCAGCGCCGCCAGCACCGCGGCGGCGGCCTTGGGGGCGCGCGCGGGATCGAGCGCGGCGTAGACGTCCAGGCTCGAGCCGGCGGCGCGCTCGGCGTAGCCGCTCGACGCGCCGTAGCTCGCGCCCATGCCCTCGCGCACCACCCGCAGGCGATCGTCGATCATCTCGCTGAGGATCCGGCGCGCGGCGTGGTCGCGATCGCGATCGGAGGCGGCGGTGAAGCTGACGTACAGGCTGACCTGGGGCTCGTCGGGCTCGCGGGTGCCGATCCAGCTGGGGCCGGCCGCTGGGCGCGGGCGCGGCAGGGTGGCGCGCGCCGGCGGGGTGTGCTTGCCGATCGCCCCGAACAGGTCGACGACGTGCGCGTGCATGGCGGCGCGATCGAAGCCGCCGCTGACGATCAGCGTGGCGCCGTCGAGGCCGAGGTTGCGGCGGCGCCACGCCTCGAGCTGGCCGGCGCTGATCGCGGCGATCGCGGCGCGCGCCGGCGGCTCCTGCGCGTACGGGTGGTCGGCGCCGAACAGCCGCTGGCGGAACGCCCGGCCCGACGGCGAGCTCGCGCGGTCGTCGGCCTCGCGCAGCTCGCGCCGCCAGCTGGCGAGCGCGGCGCCGCTGTACACGCCCTGATCGATCAGCCAGGCCAGCCGCCACAGGTGCCAGTCGGCGAACATCGCCAGGCCGCGGCTGCCGAACTCGGTGGCCTCCTCGTCGGCGTCGGCGGTGAGCTGGGTGCCGAGCCGCAGCGCCCAGTTGATCGTGTCGCTGGTCCGCGCCGGGTACAGGCGGTCGAAGTCGTGGTCGAGCATCGAGGCGGCCAGCGTGGCCACGCCGCGCTGATCGACGGGCTCGTCGACGGTGCCGCGCGGCAACACCAGCCGGGCCTCGAACGCGGCGCTGCGCGGCTCGGCGTACAGCAGCACCCGCAGGCCGTTGACCAGGCGGAAGTCCTCGATGGCCAGCGCCGGCGGCGCCGGCGGCACCGCCTCGGGGCGCGCCGCGGCCGCCGGGTCGACCGGGGTCCGCCACGCCGGCAGGTCGTACTCGTGGGCCGACGCCGCGATCGTGCGGACCGCGCCGGCGCCCGAGCCGGCGGCGCCGGTGGGCGTCACCCGCGCGACGTGCAGGCGGGCCGGGTCGAACAGCTGGTGGGCGTAGGCGACGATCTGGTTGCCGGTGAGCGCGTCGGTGGCGCGCATCCGAGCGAACGCGAAGTCGTAGTGATCGGTGTACGTGAGGTAGTCGGCGATGGCCTCGCCCTTGCCCCAGAAGCGATCGTTGGCGGTGATGGTCCGGGTCTGCAGCCGCCCGCGCAGCGACGCCAGGTAGTGCGCGATCGTGCGGTCGTCGGGGTCGTCGTCGTCGTCGGCGTTGCCGTCGTGGTCGTCGTCGGCCAGCACGCCCTGGCCAGCCTTCAGCACCGCGGCCACCGCCGCGTCGAGGCGGGCGGCGTCGGTGACCTCGACCACGATCATCGTGGTCCGCTGGTAGCTGTCGCCGCCGTAGCCCATGCCGACGTCGAGGATCCAGTCGGTGCGCGCGTCGAGCGCGTACAGCTCGGCGCTGACCGCCGCCAGCGTGGCGTCGTGGACGACCTCGTCCGGCGAGCCCCACGGCGGCGCCGGCAGCACGATCACCGCGGTCGGGTGGTCGACGTCGCCGGTGTGCGCGCTGCGGGTGCCGACCAGGCGGGCCGGCTCGATCGGATCGAGGATCTTGGGCACGTCGGAGGTGCGCGCGATCGGTCCGAACCGCCGGCCGATGCGCGGCTGCAGCGC
Organism: Myxococcales bacterium; assembly: GCA_016707895.1. Lineage (GTDB taxonomy): Bacteria > Myxococcota_A > Polyangia > Haliangiales > Haliangiaceae > UBA2376. The sequence goes on from JADJGV010000034.1 coordinate 377,555, forward strand.
GTCGGGGTTGATGTTGCCGGACACCACGAGGATCGCGCGCTTGGGGGTGTAGTAGCGATCGACCAGCGCGCACACCTCGGCCTTGGTCGCCTTGGCGACCTCGCGGGTGCCGACCGGGTGCCCGTACGGGTGCGAGGTGCCCCACACCGCGCGCTCGACCTCGCTCAGCACCCGGGACCACGACGAGTCGCGCTGGGCGTCCTCCTCGAGCACGACGTCGCGCTCGCGCACGAACGCCGGCTCGGGGACCGACGCGCACGGCGTCTCCAGGCGGCGGGCCTCGAGCTCGAGCAGCGCGTCGACCCGGTTGGCCAGCGCGGTCGACGTGTAGTGGGTGACGTCGTGGCCGGTGAACGCGTTGAAGGTCAGCGCCAGCGCGGCGAACTTGTCGTAGAGCGGCGTGCCCTGGCTGTCGCCCGCGGTCTGGAACAGCAGGTGCTCGGCGAGGTGGGCCAGGCCGGCGCGCCCGGCCGGGTCCTGGTTGCTGCCGACGCGGTAGCGGACGTCGACCGACACCAGGTTGGTGCGGTCGTCGGGCACCAGCGCCACCTGCATGCCGTTGGTGAGCTCGAGGAGGCGCACGTCGTTCTTGACCTTGAGCGTGCGCGCGTCGGGCTCGAGCCCGCCGAAGTTGGGCAGCGCGGTCGGGCCGCACGCGGCGAGCGCGACGGCCGCGACGGCGACGGGGAGGGAGCGGGGACGTCTCGACATCGGGTTCCTGCCTTGCACAGCGGTCGGGCGGCGCGGGCCGCGGCGGATACGTAGAGCCAGATCGGGCCTGGGTGTGACGCGGTCGGCGCGCTAGAAGCTGCCGCTCACGGTGAGCCCGGTGGTCTGGCCGTCGGTGGTCGGCCGGATCCGCAGGTCGTGGGCGGCCGCGGCGCCGCGCAGCCGGTGGCGGTAGTTGTAGCGGGACGCCGCCTGGCGCAGCTCGGCCTTGGTCGGCGCCTGGTTCGAGATGTAGTAGGCCGCGATCTCGAGCACCGCGCCGCCGAGCATCACGAGGCTGCCCGTGGTGCGCTGGCCGTCGCGCTCGGCGATGCACTTGTCGAGCTCGCGGCCAGGCGTGGGCAGCTCGACCACGTCGTCGCACGACCGCGCGTCGAGCAGGTACAGCAGCCCGCCGCCGATCGTCGCGGCGCCGGCCGCGGCCAGCCCGACGCGCAGCCACCAGCGGCGCCGCATGCGATCGCGCAGATCGTCGCGGCCGGCCACCGCGAGGAACGCGTCGAGCGACAGCCGCGCCTGGCCCTGGTACAGGCCGTCGTGGCGCTCGCCCTCCTCGTCCCAGCGATCGACGCTCAACGCCTCGACCGGGGGGCCGTCGTCCACCGGCGGGGGCGTCGGGGCGGCCGGGCGTGGGGTCGGCGCCCGCGGCGGATGGGTGGGCGCGGGCTCGAGGAACCACTCGGGCTCGCGGCCCAGCGCGACGAACGCCGCGTCGACCGCGGGCGCCCGGCCGACGAGCCGCACCACCATGCGATCGGGATCGAGGTCGTGCATCAGCACCTCGGTGACCTCGGCCAGCGTGGCGCTGGCGACCGCGGCGGCCTGCACGCGATCGAGCGCCGCGGTGACGCCGGCCGCCGCGGCGCGCTCGCGCTCGTCGGCGATCGCGCTCGCGCCCGCGGTCCGGGCCGTCAGGCGCGCCACCAGGGCGCGGCGCGCGCGCACGAAGGCGGCGCGGACCACCGCGGGATCCGAGCGCAGCTCGTCGATGATCGCCAGCATGCGCGCGACCCCGGCGCCGGCCAGCGGCGGGGCCAGCCGGCCGCCGACCACCAGCGCGCCGCCGGTGGTGACGCTGCCGAGGTGACCCGCGGCGATGCCGTAGCTGGCGCCCAGCTGCTCGCGCACGTCGCGCATCTGGTCGTCGAGGATCGCCTCGGCGATCTGCCGCGCCGGGCCGCGATCGGCGGTCGGCGCCAGCGGGAACGCGACGGTCGCCGCGACCTGCAGCGCGTCGCGGTCCTCGACCGCGAGCCAGCTGGCGGTGGGCGCGGGCTGCACCGGCGGCATCGCCGGCAGCGGCGCCGGCGCCGCGTCGGCCCACGGCGCGAACAGCTCGTCGACCTCCCGGCGCATCGCCGCCTCGTCGAACTTGCCGCTGATGATCAGCGTCGCGCCGCGCGGCCGGTAGTGCGCGCGCTTCCACGCGGTCAGCTGACCGGCGGTGACCGCGGCCAGGGCGGGGCCCAGCCGCCGCGCCGGCGCGGCCAGCGGATGGCCGGCGCCGAACAAGCGCTCGCGGAAGGTGCGCTCGATCGTCGCGCGGCGGGCGTCGGCCTTGACCTCGTCGTCGTCGATCGCCCGCGCGACCCGGTGGAGCGCGTCGAGCGCGACCTGGTTGTAGCGCCCGCGATCGAGCAGCGCCGACAGCCGCCACACGTGCCAGTCGGCGTAGTTGGCCAGCCCCTGCACCTGGAACGTCGTGCTGGTGCTGTCGACCCGCGCGTCCTGCATCGTGTCGACGTCGAGCGCCCACATCATCCGGTCGTACTCGGCGCGGTTGTCGATCCAGCCCTCGGCGTCGAAGTCGAGCAGCCAGGCGGCGGCGTCGGGCACCATCGGGGCGGCGGCGTCGGCGTGGGCGCGGCCCACCGGGTAGACCAGCCGCGCGTCGACGATCGCCGCGCTGGGGTCGGGGGCCAGCTCGACGGTCAGGCCGTTGGCCAGCTGGTAGCGGGCCACGGCGATCGGCGCGGCGTCGTCGGGCAGCGGCACCGGGCGGTCGGCCTCGGCGGGATCGACCGGGCGCCGCCACACGTGCTCGGCGTGGGCCACCGCCGCGACCACGCCGGCGGTGCGGGCGCCGGCGGTGGCGCTCGGGGTGATCAGCACCTGGCGCGCGCGCGGCGGCGTGAACGCGTCGGTCAGCTCGCGGCGCAGCTCGCCCCACGGGCGGGCCACGCCGGCCAGCTCGTCGAGCATGAACCGCTCGTGGTCGGCGTACTGCAGGAAGCGCGCGATCCACGGGCCGCGGCTCGCCACGTCGTCCCACTGCTGCATGTAGTCGAGCGCCATCCGGGTCCGCAGCCGCCCGCTGTCGCGGCCGCCGACCTCGAACAGCGCCCGCGCCTGCGCGAACACCTCGTCGGCCGCCGCGCCGAGCTCCTCGGGGCGGCGCACCGTGACCACCGCGACGGTGGTCGGCGCGCGGTCGTCGCCGATCTCGACCACGTCGGTGCCGATGATCCAGTCGTTGTCCCGGTCGGCGTCGGCCAGGGCCTCGGCCAGGAGCGCGCGGGCCACCTGGGCGGCGGCCACGCCGCGGCTGCCGAACGGCGGCGCCGCGAACGCCACCAGCGCGGTCGGCTCGTCGATCGGCGCCCGGATCGCGATCTCGCCGCGCAGCGTCGGCGGCGACGGGTGGAGCGGCGGGCGGGGCGCGCGGCGCGCGAAGCCGCCGAACACCGCGCCGGTGAGCTTGGCGACCCGATCGACGTCGACCGCGCCGGTGATGACCAGCGACGCGCGGGCCGGGACGTAGTGCTCGGCGATGAACCCGCAGATCTCGGCGCGGGTGGCGCCGGCGATCTCGTCGGTGGAGATCGGTCGCGCGTACGGGTGATCGTCGCCGTAGATCGCGCGGCTGACCAGGTCGTAGACCACCGCGCGGTCGGCGGTCTGCGCGTTCTCGGCCAGCACGACGTCGCGCTCGCGGGCGATCGTCGCGTCGTCGAGCTGCTCGCAGGTCGCGGCCATCCGCCGCCCCTCGATGGCGATCAGCCTGGCGATCGCCGCGGCCGGCACGGTCGCGGTGTAGTGGGTGCCATCCCAGCTGGTGAACGCGTTGGAGGTCAGCGCCACGGCCTCGAGGTCGGCCGCCAGCGGCGGCGCGCCGGGCGCCGGCCGCAGCTCGAACATCAGGTGCTCGACCAGGTGCGCCAGCCCGGCCCGGCCCGGCGGATCGTCCTTGGCGCCGACGTCGTAGCGGAGATCGACGGTCGCCAGGTTGGTGCGGGTGTCGCGCAGGATCGCGAACCGCATGCCGTTGGCAGCCTTGAACACCTGCAGGCCGTGCTCGAAGTGGAACGTTCGACCGTCGTCCTGCTGGAGGCTGCCGTAGCGCAGCGGCTCGGCCCACCGCGAGCACGCGCCGAGCGCGATCAACGACACCAACGCCGCGCGGCGCCCCGCCGCGACCCAGGCTGCTTGCATCACGTCACCTTGCCAGAACCGCCGCCGCGATTCACGGGCGTTCGGGCGAAATCGGGACCTGTGCCGGCAGTGGCCGGACTATCGAATCAGCCGAGACAGCGCCTTGAAGTCGTCGGTGCCGGCCTTGCCCAGCAGGTCGAACACCACCGTCTCGGTGTTGGCGATGGTCGCGCCGGTGCGCGCGCACAGCTCCAGGCCGTTCTTCCAGTTGCCCTCGCTGCGGCTCGCCACGGCGTCGGCCAGCACGATCACCTCGTGGCCACGGCTGCGCAGCGCGCGCACCGTCTGGAACACGCAGACGTGGGTCTCCATCCCCGTGATCAACCACGTCGACCGCGGGTGCGGCCCGACCGCTTCGCCCCAGGCCGGCGCGGCGCACGCCGCGAACTCGACCTTCTCGAAGAAGCACACGCCGCGCACCGCCTCGAGGGCGCCGGCCACCGCGGCGGTGGTCCGGCCCAGGCCCTTGGGGTACTGCTCGCTCACCACCACCGGCAGGCCGAACCGCTCGGCGGCGGCGGCCAGCGTGATCAGGTTGCGCTCGACCGCGGCGGCGGCGTCGGGCGCCATCGCGGCGGCGAGCCGCTCCTGCACGTCGATGATGAGGAGCGCGAGCGTGGACGGATCGAGCGGCGCGGCGAACATCGGCCGGGCTACCTCACCACAGTCGCGGCGGCGGTGCCACTGCGGTCGCCGATCCTCCGATCCAAGGTCGAGCCTGCGGGGAAGGTCCAAGCGCTCGCATGGGAACTTCGTCAGCGCTCGGATGGTGCGCGCTCGCGCTGGTCGCGGCCTGTCGCGGCCCGGACGCCCCGCGGGCGCCCGCGCCGCCGGCGCCCTGCGGCGACACCGTCGGGGCGTGGTCGGCGCCGGTCGACGGGCTGCGCGCGCGGCTGATCACGTCGGGCGCGCGGGCCGATCGCGCGTCGCTGCAGGTGGCGCTCGAGCTCGAGCCGGTGGCCGGGCCGCGCGCGATCCACTGGGCCGGCATGCTCGAGCTCGGCTACGTCACGTTCGCCCTCGACGACGCGGCCGGCGCGCCGGTGGTCGCGGCCCTGGCGTGGGGCGGCAACGGGCCCAGCGGCAGCTTCCGCGAGGCGCTGCGCGGCCCGGTCCGCCACCTGGTGGCGTCGAACCTGTTCGTCCCGGTCGACGGCCAGCGGCTGGTGCGCATCGGCGCGTTCGGCGGCGGCTGGCCGATGGCGACCGACGGGACGTCGCGCCGGCTGCGCGCGCGCCTGACCGGCGCCGCGCCGGCGCCCGACGAGCTGGAGGCGTACGTCGTCGATCCCGCAGTCGGCAGCCTGGGCGCGCGGGTGGTCGGCGCCGACGCGGCGGCGCCGCCGGCGTGGATCGGCGCGCTCGACGTGCCCGCGGTGTGCGTCGACTGACGCGCGCCGCTGTGATCGACGCACGCCGCGCGGCGGTCGGGGCGGCCGCCCGCGCGCGCACCTGGTGCCGCGCGCGCATACTGGCCGCCATGCGCACGGGAGACGTTCGTCGGGCCGCGCTCGCGGCGGTGATCTCGATCGCCGGCTGTGGCGACGAGGCCGCGCCCGCGCTCGACGCGCCGCCGGCGGTGGACGCCGCGGTCGACGCCGCCGCGGCGTGCGTCGTCGAGGTCCCCGCGTGCACGCCGGCGCCGACGCCGGCGCCGGCGCTGTGCGAGGCCGCCGTCGAGCTCACGCCGGGGGCGCCGCGGGTCGGCCAGGACTCGGCGAATGGCGGGTTCGGCGACTGCGCCGCGTCGGGCAGCGGCGTGGGCGGGCCCAGCAGCTACTACCGGATCGCCGTGCCGCCGGGGATGATCGCCCGGGTCGAGGCGGTGCCGGCCGACCCCGCGACGCCGGGGCTGGTGCGGGCGTTCGACGAGTGCGCCGCCATCGCCGCCACCGCGTCGGCGCGCGGCGGTGACCTCACCCGTGGCCGCGCCGCGGTGTGCCTGCCCAACCCCGACGCGGCCCCGCGCGCCTACGTGATCGCCGTGAGCCAGTACTCCGGCGAGGCCGACTGCCTGCCGCTCGCCTTCGACGTCGCGATCGAGCTGCGGCTGCCCGCCGTGGGCTGCCAGCAGATCGAGTAGCGCCGGGCGGCGCCGCGCGCTCGGCGCCAATCGCGCTGCGGTCGACCACCGACCCACGCGCCAGGCCGCTCGCGGCGCGGGGAGGCTCGATCCCGGCTTCGCCGGGAATCGAGGGGGGCTCGGCGACGAGCTTGTAGGTCTTTCGGAGGAGAATTCAGTGGCGCAGATCGTGCCGGGGAGGCGGCCAGCTCCGAGCGCGCTGTGGAGTTGCCGGCGGTGGTGGACAACCGTGCCTGGACGCGCGCCGGCGGGCGCGCATCGTCGGCGTCGCGCGGTTGCCCACACCGCCTTGAAGAACGGCGCGGCGACGGTGGCGTGGTGCACGCCATGGCGGGGGCGCCGTTCTTCACAACCCACACAGCGCGGATCGCCGGGCCCTGATCACTTCGTTTGGTTGGAGAGAGAGAACGCGAGGGCGGCGAGGGTCGCGGCCCACGCCGCGACGATCGCGAGGCCGACGGGGTGGCCGCGTGGATCGGGCCCGGGCTCAGCGGCCTCTGGTTCTGGGATCACCACGAAGTGATCCGGGATAGCGGCGCGCGCTGTGTGGGTTGTGAAGAACGGCGCCCCGGCGATCGCGGTCGGAGCGCGCTCCTGGCCGCGCCGTTCTTCAAGGCGGTGTGGGCAACCGCGCGACGGCATCGACGCGGGCTCGCCGGCGCGCGTCCAGGCGCGGTTGTCCATCACCGCCGGCAACTCCACAGCGCACTCGGAGCTGGCCGCCTCCCCGGCACGATCGCCGGCCCGCGCGGCGATCGCCGGTCGATTCGCGCCACCGAATTCTCCTCGGCGCTTGACGTCGGGCTCGTCGGTGTTATATTCGCCTAATCAAGATGGCGGCGAAGCGGGCGCGACAGCTGGGGTTGCCAAGGACCGAGGGGGCGCCACGCCGCGCGAGCAACCCGACCGGCCACGGCGGCAAGCGCGCCGGCGCGGGGCGCAAGCGCGCGCTACCCGGCCCGGCGCGCGGCAAGCACCGCGCGCGGCCGTTCCACGATCGCCGCCTACCGGTGCACGTCGTCCTGCGCGTCACGCGGCAGGTCGGCCGCCTGCGTCGGCCGCAGGCGTACGCGGCGGTGCGGGCCGCGATGATCGCGCTGGTCGGCCGCGCCGACTTCCGCGTCGTCCACCTGTCGATCCAGCGCCACCACATCCACCTGCTCTGCGAGGCCGACGATCGCCGCGCGCTCGCCAACGGCGTCCGCGCGCTGTGCGTCTCCGCCGCACGCCGCCTCAACGCGATGGTCACCGAGGCGCCCGGCGTGCCGCGCCGCGGCCGGGTCTTCACCGACCGCTACCACGCGACGACGCTCGAGAAGCCGCGCCAGGCGCGCCACGCGCTGGCCTACGTGCTCAACAACTGGCGCCGCCACCGCGAGGATCACGCCGGCCTCGGGCAGCGTCGCGCGCCGCTCGACCGCTACGCCAGCGGCGTCGCCTTCGCCGGCTGGGCCGAGCGAGATGGCGTGCCGTTCGCGTGGCCCAAGGACTTCGAGCCGATGCCGACGGCGGCGCCGCAGACCTGGCTCATGCAGGGCGGCTGGAAGCGCGGCGGCCCGCCGCCCAGCCTGTGGGAGCGCCCTGGCCCGCTGGCGTGACCGGGAGGCGCGCAGGATGCGCGAGGCGGTCCATCGCGCGAGGCCGTTCGCGGCGTCGGCGGTTGCGCGCGCCAGGTCGCCGTGGAGATGTGATGAATGATCAGGTGGCGACACGCCCCCCAGAAACTCACCCCAGCTGCGCGAGCGCGTCCTCGAGCCGGTGCTTGCGGTGCTGCTCCTCGGCCAGCCGCCCGCGCTGCTCGGCCACGACCTCCTCGGGCGCGCGCTCGAGGAACTGCGGGTTGGCCAGCTTCTTCTCCAGCGCGGCGATCTCCTTGTCGGCCTTGCCGATGTCCTTGGCGATGCGCGCCTGCTCGGCGGCCACGTCGATCAGCCCGGCCAGCGGCATGACGATCTCGGCGATGTCGCGCACCAGCTCCTTGGCGCTGCCCGGCACCGGGCCGCCGCTCGCCTGCAGGTTCATCGTCACGCGCGCCGAGTTCTCGATCAGCGCGCGGTAGCGATCGACGATCGCGCGGGTGGCGTCGTCGGCGATCCGCACCTCGACCGGCACGCTCCACGACGGCGGCACGTTGTACGTCGAACGCAGCATGCGCACGCCGACCGCCAGCTCCTGCACCAGCGCCATCTCGCGCTCGGCCTCGGCGTCGACCAGCGGGTCCTCGCAGCGCGGGTAGACCGTGATCATCAGCGACGCCGGCAGGTGCGCCGGCTTGGGCAGCTTCTGCCAGATCTCCTCGGTGACGAACGGGATGATCGGGTGGAGCATGCGCAGCGTGCGCTCGAGCACCAGCGCCAGCACGCCCTGCGCGACCTTGCGCTGCGGCGACGGCGGGCTGCCGTCGTGGGGCAGGCGCAGGTGGGGCTTGGCCAGCTCGATGTACCAGTCGCACAGCTCGTGCCACACGAACTGGTACAGCGCGTTGGCGGCGTCGCTGAAGCGGAAGCTCTCGAGCGCGGCCTCGACCTCGGTGGCCACCCGCTGCAGCCGCGACAGGATCCAGCGGTCGGCCAGGGTCAGGCTGAGCTGCTGCTTGCCGGCCAGCTGGCTCTCGAAGCCGTCGGCGTCGTGGCCGTCGAGGTTCATCAGCGCGAACCGCGACGCGTTCCACAGCTTGTTGATGAAGTTGCGGTAGCCCTCGACGCGGTCGACCGACAGCCGGATGTAGCGGCCCGAGGTGTTGAGCGCGGCCAGCGTGAACCGCAGCGCGTCGGCGCCCATCGGCGGCACGCCCTTGGCGAAGTTCTTGCGGATGTTCTTCTGCGCCGCGTCGCGGTTCTTGGGATCGGGGACGTCGTTCTCGGTGCGCTCGATCAGCTGCTCGATCGTGGCGCCGTGGATCACGTCGAGCGGATCGATGACGTTGCCCTTGGTCTTGGACATCTTGTCACCGTTCTCGTCGGTGACGATCGACGTCAGGTAGACGGTGCGGAACGGCACCTTGCCCATGAAGTGCAGGCCCATCATCATCATCCGGGCCACCCAGAAGAAGATGATGTCGGGGCCGGTGACCAGCACCGAGTTCGGGTAGAAGGTCGTCAGGTCGCGGCTCTTGTCGGGCCAGCCTAGCGTCGAGAACGGCCACAGCCCCGACGAGAACCAGGTGTCGAGGATGTCGTCGTCCTGGCGCAGGTCGGCGCCGCCGCAGCCGCCGCAGGTGGTGGCGTCGGTGCGGCTGACGGTGATGTGGGCGCAGGCGCCGCAGTACCAGGCCGGGATGCGATGGCCCCACCACAGCTGGCGCGAGATGCACCAGTCCTTGATGTTGGTCATCCAGTGCATGTAGGTCTTGGTCCACAGCTCGGGCACGAACTTGGTCTTGCCCGACTCGACCGCGGCGATCGCCGGCGCCGCCAGCGGCTCGGTCTTGACGAACCACTGCTCCATCAGCATCGGCTCCACCACCGCGCCCGAGCGCTGCGAGCGGCCGCGCGGCACCGCGTGGTCCTTGACCAGGCCGAGGAAGCCGGCGGCCTCGAGGTCGGCGACGATCTGCGTGCGGCACTGCTCGACGGTCAGGCCGACGTAGGCGGCCGGCGCCGGCGCGCACATCTTGCCGTCGGCGTCGATCACCTGGATCGCCGGCAGGCCGCAGCGCTGGCTGCACTCGTAGTCGTTGAAGTCGTGGGCCGGCGTGACCTTGACCGCGCCCGAGCCGAACGCCGGGTCGACGAAGGTGTCGGCGACGATCGGGATGCGGCGGCCGGTGAGCGGCAGCTCGACCTCCTGGCCGACCAGGTGGCGGTAGCGCTCGTCGTCGGGGTGGACCGCGACGCCGGTGTCGCCGAGCATCGTCTCGGGGCGGGTGGTGGCGACGACGATCACCGCGTCGGAGCCGACCACCGGGTAGCGCAGCTCCCACAGGTGGCCCTTCTCCTCGGCGCGGTCGACCTCGAGGTCGCTGACCACGGTCTGGCTGGCCGGGTCCCAGTTGATCATCCGCTTGGCGCGGTAGATCAGGCCCTCGTCGTACAGGCGCACGAACGCCTCCCGCACCGCCTTGTTGGACACCTCGTCCATCGTGAAGCGGTCGCGCTCCCAGTCGAGCGAGAACCCCATCACCTTCTCTTGCTCGACGATGCGGTTGCCCGAGCGCTCCTTCCACACCCAGGCCCGCTCGAGGAACTTGTCGCGGCCGAGGTCGTGGCGCGACTTCTGCTCGCGGTTCTTGAGGTCCTTCTCGAGCAGCACGTGCACGGCGATCGACGCGTGGTCGGTGCCTGGCATCCACATCGCGTTCCACGAGCCCATCCGCCGCCAGCGGATCAGGATGTCCTGGAGCGTCGAGCCGAGCGCGTGGCCCATGTGCAGCGAGCCGGTGACGTTGGGCGGCGGCAGGGTGATCGCGAACGGGACCTTGGGGCTGGCGGCGTCGGCGTGGAAGTAGCCGGCGTCGAGCCAGCCCCGCAGGTGGCGGGGCTCCACGTCGGAGGGGTCGTACTGCTTGGACAGGGCCGCGGTCGTCATGGCGCGGGCACGCTACCACGACGCGGCGCGGCGATCGTCGTCGGAGGTGCCTGACCGAGCGGGGTTCAGGCGGCGAGGGCCCGGCGGCTGTGATACTCCCGGCGGCGATGAGCGAGCCCGGCGCCGCCCCGGACGATCCCGCCGACGCGCTGATCGCGGTGGTGCGGCGGCTGCACGCGCGCGGCCTGGCGCCGGGCACCGGCGGGAACATGAGCGCGGTCGCGCCCGGCGGCGAGCTGGTGATCACCGCCAGCGGCGTCGACAAGGGCCGGCTCACCGGCGACGATCTGGTGAGGGTCGACGCCGCCGGCCGGCAGCGGGCCGGGCGCGGCAAGCCGTCGGCCGAGACCGCGCTGCACCTGGCGCTGGTGGCGCGCGGCGCCGGCGCGGTGCTGCACGTGCACTCGGTGTGGAACACGCTGGCCTCGCTGCGCGCCGCCGACGACGGCGCGCTGACCATCACCGGCCTCGAGATGCTCAAGGGCCTGGCCGGCGTCAGCACCCACCACCACCGCGAGGTGGTGCCGGTGCTGGCCAACTCGCAGGACCTGCCGGCGCTGGCCGCGCACCTCGGCCGCGCGGTCGACGAGCACCGCCACAGCCACGGCGTGCTGGTCGCCGGCCACGGCCTCTACACCTGGGGCCGCGACCTCGCCGAGGCCGAGCGCCACGTCGAGGTGTTCGAGTTCTTGTTCGAGGTGGTCGAGCGCGCCACCTCCGGAGGCATCCCATGGCCCGCCTGACCTACCGCGACGACGCCCGCGAGCTCACCGACCCCGGCGCTGTCGCCGCTGCGCTGGCGGCGATCGGCGTCCAGTACGAGCGGTGGGCCGCCGACCGGCCGCTGGCCGAGGACGCGCCGGCGGCCGAGGTGCTGGCCGCGTACGCGCCGGCGATCGAGCGGCTCAAGGCCCAGGGCGGCTACGTCACCGCCGACGTCGTCGATCTGCACCCGACCACCGCCAACCTCGACGCGATGCTGGCGCGGTTCTGCCGCGAGCACTGGCACGACGAGGACGAGGTGCGGTTCATCGTCGCCGGCCGCGGGCTGTTCCACCTGCACCCGGCGGGCGGGCCGGTGGTCGCGGTCGAGGTGGTGGCCGGCGATCTGCTGCGGGTGCCGCGCGGCACCCACCACTGGTTCGACTTGTGCGGCGAGCGCCGCATCCGCGCCATCCGGCTGTTCCAGGACCCGGCCGGCTGGACCCCGCACTACACCGACAGCGGCGTCGACGCGCGCTACCAGCCGCTGTGCCTGGGGCTGGCCGACGTGGCGTCGATGCCATGACCGTCGCGCTGGCCGTCGCCGCGGTGGTGCTCGACGTCGAGGGCACGACCGCGCCGATCGCGTTCGTCCACGACGTGCTGTTCCCGTACGCGGCGGCGCGGCTCGACGAGTTCGTCGCGGCGCGCGGCGCCGAGCCCGCGGTGGCGGCGGCGCTGGCGACGCTGGCCGCCGAGCGGGCCGCCGATCGCGAGGTGGCGGCGCCCGATCTGATCGCCTACGCGCGGGCGCTGATGGCGCGCGATCGCAAGTCGACCGGGCTCAAGGCGCTGCAGGGCCTGATCTGGCACGACGGCTACCTGGCCGGCGCGCTGCGCGGCGAGCTGTACGCCGACGTCGGGCCGGCGTTCGTGGCGTGGCGCGCCGCCGGCGTGACGATCGCCAGCTACTCGTCGGGCTCGATCGCGGCGCAGCGGCTGATCTACGCGCACTCGGATCGCGGCGACCTGACCGCGCACCTGGCGGCGTACTTCGACACCACCACCGGCCCCAAGCAAGCGCCGGCCAGCTACGCGGCGATCGCCACCGCGCTGGCGCTGCCGCCGGCGCGGATCGCGTTCGTGTCCGACGTGGTGGCCGAGCTCGCCGCCGCGGCGGCGGCCGGGATGCACGCGGTGCTGTCGGTGCGGCCGGGCAACGCGCCGGTCGCGCCCGGGCACGGCTACCCGACGATCGGGACGCTCGACGAGCTGGCGCTGCGCCCGGCGTAGCCGGCTACGCCTCGGGCGCTGACGCCGGCACCGTCGCGCGGCCGCCGGCGGCGGCGACGCACACCGCGCCCAGCGCGAGGTACGCGCCGGCGATCGTCAGGCTCTCGCGGGCGCCGGCGTGCCACGGCCAGTACAGCGCGCCGCTGGGCAAGGTCGAGTGGATGAGGCCGGTCGCGGCCAGCGCGGCGGCGACCGCGCACCACACCGCGGCCCGCCCCGGCCGGCGATCGATCAGCTCGGCGGCGATCGCGCCCCACACCAGGCCGGTGACGATGAAGCCGTGGGCGATGACGTCGAGGGTGTGGGCGGTCGCGGCCCCGCCCGGCGGCACCGCGCCGCCGGTCACCATCGTCACCAGGATCCGGCCGAGCTCGGCGATCGACGGCAGCATCGCCAGCACGACGGCCGGCGCGTGGCCGCGCGGCGGCACGTCGAAGGCCTGGCTGACGATCTCGACGCCGACGAACAGGAGCAGCGGCGCGATCGCCGCCGCCGGGATCGCCTCGGTGAGGAACTGCACGATGCCGAGCACGCCGCCGATGCCGACGAACAAGCCGGCCAGGAGCGTGTAGCCGGCGCGCGCGCCCATGCGCTTGTACGCGGGGTGGCCGATGTACGGCGTCGACTGCGCGACGCCGCCGGTGAGCCCGGCCACCAGCGTCGCGCCGGCCTCGACCAGCAGCACGTCGCGGGTGCGGTAGTCGTCGCCGGCGGCGCGCGCGCTCTCGGTGACGTTGATGCCGCCGACCACGGTCAGCAGCGCGAACGGCAGCGCCAGCGGCAAGAAGTCGATCGCCCGCTCGAGCCCGTCGAGAAACCCCAGCGTCGGCACCGGCGCCGCCGCCTGCAGGTGCCAGGTCGGCCAGTGGAAGCCGGGCTGCTCGCCGGCGGCGCCGAGCGCGTAGTAGAGCGCGGTGCCCAGCACGACCGCCGCCAGCGCGCCGGGGATGCGGCGCGGCAGGCCGAGGCCGGCGATCAGCGCGTACAGCACCACGCCCAGCGCGGCCAGCCCGGCGATCGGCGCCTCGAACAGGTGGAGCAGCGGCAGCACGCCGAGCAGCGCCACGCCGACGCCGCCGATCGAGCCCAGCAGGCCGGCCTGCGGCGCGACGCGCCGGATCCAGTCGCCGGCGAAGGCCGCGGCGGTCTTGACCACCGCCATCAGCACCATCACCGCCATGCCGACGTGCCAGGTGAGCATCGCGTCGTGGGTGGCGAGCCAGGTCGGGCCGAGCACCGCGACCGCCATGCCGACCGTCGACGGCGTGTCGAGGCCGAGCGGCATCGCGGTGATGTCGGCGCGGCCGGTGGCGTGGCGCAGCCGCATCGCCATCCAGGTGTAGGCCAGGTCGCCGACCATCACGCCGAGCGCGGTGCCGGGCACCATCCGGGTCGCGAACACGTCGCCCGGGAAGCCGAAGCCGCCGACCAGGATCGACGCCAGCAGCACCAGGTTCGTCAGGTTGTCGAGCGCCAGCGCGAAGAACGCGCCCAGATCGCCCGGCGCGATCCACCGCGCGGCGGGCGCGGCGTCAGGTCGGTCGGCCATCGCGCGCAGCATCCCATGCGGCGCGGCCGCGGCGTGGCGCGCGCGCGGCGATTCCGGGGCGCGCTACACTGCGCCCATGATGCGGCGAGCGATCGGTGCGACGCTGGCGCTGGCGAGCGCGGCCACCGCGGCCCACGCGGATCAGCGGCGCGGCGGCATGACCGGCGGCGGGATGGTCGGGGTCGGGCCCGCGACGTCGGAGCGTTTCACGGGGACCGGGGCCGGCTTCGCCCTGGCGGGCCACCTCGGCTGGCTGGCGGCGGCCAGCGACGGCCGGTTCGGGGCCGAGGCCCAGCTGATCGGCAGCCAGACCTGGTTTGGGGGCCGCGCCCACGTCGACGGCGTGCTGCTCGGCGCGCTGCGGGCCTACCCGGTCCCGCGGCTGGCGATCACGTTCGGCCTCGGCGTCACCGCCGCCGAGAACGAGACCGACTCGTTCGTCGCCGGTGGCGCCGCGTTCGCCGCCAGCGTCGCCGTCGAGCTCAAGCGCTGGCGCCGCGCCGCGCTCTCGGTGCAGCTGCTCGGCTACGGCGGCCGCTTCGATGACGGCGACGCCGGCCACCTGATCGTCGGCGTCGGCATCGACGCCTTCGGCCTCTCCACTCCGCCGCGCTGACCCGGTTCACCGAGCCGGTTCACCGGTCACGTCTTGTGGGGGAGGGTCTTTGCGAAAGACCCTCTCTTCAATTCGCGCGCTTCGCGGCCAGCTCGGCGACGTGCTCGCGGATGATCGCCTCGGCGAGCTCCGGCACGACCTCCCACACGATCCGCTCGACGACCTCGGTCGACAGCTTGACCAGCGCGGTCAGCTCGGCCGAGCCCGGCGTCAGGCCCGACAGCTCGGCGAGGCGCTCGCCCATCTTGGCCAGCGTGCGCTCGACCAGCGCCGACCGCTTGGTCGGGATCCCCGACACCATCGGCGCGCGCGCCGTCGTGAACTGCGCGACCGGCGCCGCGGGCGCGGTCACCGGGCCGACGCCGCGCACCGTGGCGGGGGCGGCAGCGACCGGGGCCGGGGCCGGCGTGGCGATCGGGCCGGTCGGCGAGGCCGCGCGCGGGGCGGCGACCGGCGCCGCAGCGACCGGGGCCGGGGCTGCAGCGACCGGCGCCGGAGCCGGCGCAACCGGCGCCGGGCCGGGCATCTTGATCGTCGGCATGCCCATGATCGTCGCCGAGCGCGGGGGCGCGACCTTCGGCTGCGCCGCGACCGCGGCGGGGGCGGCGGCGACCGGCGGCACCGCGACGGGCGGCGGGGCCACCGGCGGCGGGGCCACCGGCGTGGGCGCCGCTCCGGCCGACTTGCCGGCGGCCTTGGCCACGCCGCTCGCGGCGACCTTGTCGAGGATCTCGACGACCTTGTCGAGCATGACCTGGGTGTCCCAGGGCTTGGTCAGGCTGCCGTCGGCGCCGACCTGGGTGCCGCGCGCGCCGTCGAACGGCGCCGAGTTGCCGCACAGGATCACCACCGGGATGTCGGCGGTCGCGGGATCGCTCTTGAGCGCGTGGCAGAGATCGTAGCCGGTCTTGCCCGGCATCACCGCGTCGGCGAGGACCAGCGCCGGGCGCTGCGCCTTGATCTTGTCGATCGCCTCGTCCGCCGAGCGAGCGCCGGCGTACGCGAAGTCGGTCGCGCGGAAGGTGATCTCCGCCACCGTCTGCATGGTGACGCTGTCATCGGCGCAGAGAATGACCTTGCTCATCGATGCCGTTCCTCCGGGCCTGGTGGGCGCGCGAGGTGCGCGAATCCCCAGGGTTGACGATCATTTTGGTACCACGGCCGCCGCGCCAGGGTCAAATTGGAGCACCGCGAATCCGCTAGGGTTTTCGTCGCGCGTGCGGGTCCGCCGTCGAATCTGGGCTAGATTCCGCGCGCCATGGCTCTCTCCGCCAATCCCGTCGCCGCCGAGATCGCTCGGGCGGTCGCCGCTGTCCTCGGCATCTCCCCTGACGACGTGAAGATCGATCCGCCGCCGCGCCCCGAGCTCGGCGACTTCGCGGTGCCGGCGTTCCCGCTGGCCAAGCTCACCAAGGAGCCGCCGCCCGCGGTCGCCGCGCGTGTCGCCCGCGATCTGCCGCGCAGCGGCGTCGTCACCGACGTCACCGCCACCGGCCCGTTCATCAACGTCAAGGTCGACCGCGCGGCGGCGCTGCGCGTCGTGCTGGCATCCGTCGCGGACGCCGCGACCCTGATCCCGGCGCGGGGCGCCGGCCAGACCGTGTGCATCGACTACTCCTCGCCGAACATCTCGAAGCACCTCGCGTACCACCACATCCGCTCGACGATGCTCGGCCACGCCCTGGCGTCGATCCACGAGGCGCTCGGCTACACCGTCGTCGGCATCAACCACCTCGGCGACTGGGGCACGACGCACGGCATGCTGCTGGCCGCGTTCGAGCGGTGGGGCGCCGAGCCGAAGTACCAGCCGCTCGATGTCACCGGCCTCAACGACCTGTACGTGCGGTTCCGCGAGGCGATGAAGGCCGACCCGGCGCTCGGCGACGAGGGCCGCGCGTGGTTCAAGCGGCTCGAGGACGGTGAGCCGGGCGTGCGCGCGCGCTGGCAGCAGTTCCGCGACATCTCGTGGCGCGAGTTCGATCGGGTCTACCAGCGGCTCGGCGTGCACTTCACGTTCGTCACGGGCGAGAGCGAGTACGAGGACAAGATGCCCGAGATCCTCGCGATGCTCGCGGCCAAGGGGCTGCTCAGCGAGAGCGAGGGCGCGCAGGTGGTCGCGATCCCCGGTGAGAAGACGCCGATGCTGATCAAGACCAAGGACGGCACGACGCTGTACGCGACCCGCGATCTCGCGGCGGCGCTGTACCGGTGGCGGCAGTACGGGTTCGCGCGCTCGCTGTACGTGGTCGATCGCGGCCAGAGCCTGCACTTCAAGCAGCTGTTCGCCGTGCTCGGCATGCTCGGCTTCGACTGGGCGGCGCGCTGCACCCACGTGCCGTTCGGGCTGGTGCGGTTCGGCGGCAAGAAGACCACCACCCGCGGCGGCAACGTGGTGCTGCTCGACGAGGTGTTCGCCGAGGCCAGCGAGCAAGTGCGCCCGCTGATCGCCGAGGCGCAGCCCGACATGCCGGCGGCCCAGCTCGATCGCACCGCCGAGCAGATCGGCGTCGGCGCGGTGGTGTTCGCCAACGTGCTGCCCCAGCGCGACAAGGACGTCGAGTTCGACTGGGACAAGGTGCTGTCGCTGTCGGGCGATTCGGGGCCGTACCTGCAGTACACGGTGGCCCGCTGCTGGAGCATCCACCGCAAGGCCGGCGCGCCCGCGCTCGATCCCGCGGTGGACGTCGGCCGGCTGACCCACGACGCCGAGTGGGCGGTCGCGCGCCGGCTGCTCGACGTCGGCGACTACGTCGCCCGCGCGGCCGACAACTGCGAGCCGCACGTCGTCGCGCACTACCTGCTCGAGCTGGCCGCCGACTTCTCGCGCTGGTACACGCTCGGCAACGGCGACGCTGATCTCCGCGTCCTGTGCGACGACGCCGACGTCCGCGCCGCGCGCCTCGCGCTGGTCGCGGCGGTTCGTACCTGGCTCACCCGCGGCCTCGCGATGCTCGGCCTCGGCGCGCCGGAGGTCATGTAGTCAGCCCCGCAGCGCGTCGCGGTAGGCGCGGATCGCGGCGGAGGCGGTGGGGGCGTCGAGGAAGCTGGCGAGCTGGGCCAGGCGGAGGCCGGGCAGCACCGCGCTGTCGGTGGCCGCGACGTAGCCGTCGGGGCCCAGGACGTACGGCGTGATCGCGCCCCGCTGCCAGATCCACACCTCGCGCACGCCGAGCGCGCGGTAGGTGTCGAGCTTGCGCGCGGCGCCGGAGGTGCGCACCACCTCGATCGCCAGGTCGGGGTAGGTCGCCGCCTCGCGGCCGGTGCCGAACAGGTAGCACTCGTCGGGCTCGATCGCGCGCCGGGCCGGCTTGTTCTCGAGCGTCCATCCGCCCACCGCCTCGAACTCGACGCCGGCCTCGAGGCAGTACACCTCGACCAGGTGGCCGATCCGCGACTTCATCCCCTCATGATCCCGCGATGGCGTCATGATCTCCAACCGTCCCTCGGCGTAGTGCAGGCGGGGCGCGCTGCGGTCACCGCGGATCGCGAGGATCCGCCGGTAGTCGGCCCAGCTCACGTCGGAGAGGGCCACCACCTGATCTTCGGTCGAGGCCTCGACCGCGCCGCCATCCGGTTCGACTGCGAGCGCCGCACCCATGGCGCGAGCATAGCCGAGCCCGCCGGCGGCGGCCACCGCGACCTCGCCGCCGCGTCAGCGGCAGCCGCGGGGCGCGACGTTGAGCGCGAAGTCGCCCTCGACGTTGCCGGGCGGATCGTAGTTGCACACCCAGGTGTCGCGGCCGGCGCAGGTGGCGACGCCGCAGCCGACGGCCAGCGTGTCCTTCCACACCACCTGCGTGAAGTGGCCGGTGTTCATGCCGAACGCCGCCCGCCGGTAGTCGTACTTCTCCTCTTCACCGGCCCACATCGCCACCACGGCGTCGGCGTCGAGCGCGCCGCTGGTACCCGCCGCGAGGTTCTCGCCGTGGTTGCTGCGCGAGTGCTGGAACGCGCAGCCGGTGGCGGCGAGCTGGTTGGCCCACGCGGTGGCCTCGGCGGCGAGGTCGTCGGACCAGGTCAACGGCTCGGCGCAGTGCTCGGCGCGCACCCGGTTGTGCGCGATCAGGATCGGCGGCTCGGCGCGGGCCCGCTCGCGCTTGCCCATCCGCCCCTCCTCGAGCCGCAGCTCGTCGTCGTCGTCCTCCTCCTCCTCGGCGACGGCCTCGTCGAGCGCGGCGCCCTCGGTGAGCGACGTGGTCGCGGCCTCGGCGTGGGCCGGCGGCGGGCTGGCCGCCGGGCGACAGCCGGCGACGCTCGCGACCACGGCGGCCAGCGCGACGGCGCGCCTCACTTGCACCCGCGGGGCGCGACGTTGAGCGCGAAGTCACCCTCGACGTTGCCGGGCGGATCGTAGTTGCACACCCAGGTGTCCTTGCCGGCGCAGGTGGCGACGCCGCAGCCGATCGCCAGCGTGTCCTTCCACACCACCTGCGTGAAGTGGCCGGTCTTCAGGCTGAAGGCCGGCCGCTTGTAGTCGTACTTCTCCTCCTCGCGCGCCCACATCGCCACCACGGCGTCGGCGTCGAGCGCGCCGCTGGTGCCGGCGGCGAGGTTCTCGCCGTGATCGCTCTGCGAGTGCTGGAACGCGCAGCCGTTGGCCGCCAGCTGGTTGGCCCAGGCGGTCGCTTCGGCGGCGAGCTCGGTCGACCAGGTCAGCGGCGGCGCGCAGTGCTCGGCGCGCACGCGGTTGTGGGCCACGACGATCGGCGGCGGCGGCAGGTCCTCGGCGCCCTTGGTCACCCAGTCGAGTTCGTCGCCGGCGTTGGCGCTCATCGCGACCGCCATCGGCGGCGGCGGCGGCGGCGTTGGCATCGGCGCGGGCGCCGGCTCGGCGTTCTTGACCGGGGTCTTGGCGGGCGACGGGCACGCCGCGAGCAAGACCAGGAGCCCCAGGCTGGTGCGCATCGTGCCCAGCATGACACGGCGGCGCGGCGCTCGTCACGGCCGCGTGCGGTGACGTAGAGTCGCGCCCCATGAGCGACCTCGCCGCCCGCTTCGCCGACGCCCAGGCCCGCATCAAGCCCGTCACCGGGCTCGGCAACGACGTCATGCTGGCCATGTACGCGCTGTTCAAGCAGGCCACCGTCGGCGACGTCACCGGCAGCCGCCCCGGCATGCTCGATCTGCGCGGCCGCGCCAAGTACGACGCCTGGGCCGGCAAGCAGGGCATGACCAAGGACGCCGCGATGACCGCCTACGTCGCGCTGGTCGACCGCCACGCCCGCTGAGCCGGTGCTATCGTCGGCGGGTGAACCTGGTCGACGAGCTGCACGCGATCGCCGCGCGGCGGTGAGCGGCGCCCAGGCGGCGGGGACCGCGTCGCCCCAGAGAATAGCCTCGCTGGCGCTCGGCTACCGGCTGTGGTGCAGGAGCACGCCGGCGACGCCGACGAAGCCGACCACGATGCCGACCAGCGAGCCGAAGATGCGATCGCGGATCGCCGGGTCGGCGCGATCGCCGGCCAGCGCCTTCTTGAGGCGGTAGCTGTCGATGCCGATCCAGTAGGTGGCGACGCCGCCGGTGAGCAGCGAGATGAACCACCAGTAGGTGTCGTGGGACACGAGCTCGTTGTTCACGACGCAGCCTCCAGCGCGGCGCCGCCGCTGGCCGAGCGCGGCGCGGCGCTCGGGATCGGGTCGAACGCCATCCGCTTGGTGTCGTGGAGCATCACGACGATCATCAGCGCGGCGAACACCCAGTAGAAGTACTCGGTCTCGTAGCGCGCGGTGCCGAAGCCGCCCAGGTAGGCGGCGTACGCGACCAGGCGCTCCATCGCGTGGCTCTGGTAGTTGGTGGTGCGGCCGGCGCGCTTGGCGTAGATCGCGCGCAGCGCCATGTTGACGGCGCCGAGCACGACGATGATCACCACCGGCGGCCACGGCACCCAGCCGTAGGCGGTGACCACCACCATCGCGAAGCCGTAGCAGAGCGCGTCGGCGATCGCGTCGAACATCTCGCCGAACGGGGTCTGGCACTTGAACAGGCGCGCCGCGGCGCCATCGAACAGGTCGAGGATGCCGCACACGAACAAGAGCAGCGTCGCGTACTGCTGGTAGCCGTGATCGACCGCCCACAGGAACGGGGGCAGGGTCAGGAAGCGCGACGCGGTGATCGCGTTGGCGGGGTTCAGGTTCGAGGCCATCGCGCCCTCACCGCACCGCGTCGGCCGCCCCGGCGCCGTCGTCGGCGGGCGGGTCGGGCAGGGGCCGCCCGGCCGGGTCCACCTTGCGGTAGCGCTTCCAGGCGAACGCGACCCGCTGCAAGAGCGAGACGTGCGACATGATCGCCACCGCCCACGCGCCGGCCAGCATCGGCCGCAGGTCGTGGAGCAGCGCGGTGAAGAACAGGCCGGTGCCGAAGTAGATGATGAACTCGGCCGAGCCGAACAGCCCGACCACGTCGATCGGGTGGCCGATCTTGCCCTTCTCGCGCCAGATGTCCTGCTGCGCCTCGGCGTAGACCGACAGCTTGATGATCACGTTGGTCAGCGCGCCGGTGATGCCGACGCCCATGACGATCAGCGCGTGCGGGTAGTCGTACGACACCGCGATGCAGCCGCCGGCGAACGCGACGCCCAGCGTCCAGCGATCGACGACGTCGTCCATGACCGCGCCGAACGTCGAGCGCTCGTTGTAGTTGCGCGCGCGGAAGCCGTCGATGTGATCGATCAGGCCGCGCACCAGCAGCAGCGCGAAGCCAGCCCACCAGTAGCCGTAGAACAGCGCCACGCCGCAGGCGGCGCCGAGCAGCGCGCCGATGCCGGTCCACGCGGTGGCGTGGATCGGCAGCTTGGCGATCGTCGCGACGATCGGGTGCAGGACCTTGTCGAGGTGCTTGCGGACGGCGAAGAGGTTCATGGCGCGATCACCCGGCCGCGCGCACGGTGGCGAGCACCTGCTTGAGCGTGGCGAGGAAGGTATCGATCTGCGCGGCGGTCACCACCAGCGGCGGCTGCAGCCGCAGCACGTTGCCGTGGGTGCCGCTCATCGTGATCAGCATGCCGGCGTCGTGCAGCGCGTCCTTGATCGCCGACAGCGCCTGCTTGGGCAGCACGGCCTTGGTGCCGGTGTCGGCCACCAGCTCGATGCCGCCGAGCAGGCCGGTGAAGCGGACGTCGCCGATCCACGGATCGCGCAGCGCCCACGCCGCCTCGGTGAAGTGGCGGCCCATCGCCGCGGCGTTGTCGATCATGCCCTCGTCGAGCAGCGTGCCGATCAGCGCCAGGCCGGCGGCGGCCGAGACCGCGTTGCCGCCCGAGGTCGGCGTCGTGCCGCCGAAGAACTTCTTGATGACGTCGGTGCCGGCGCAGGTCATCGCCAGCGAGCCGACGCCGCCCGACAGGCCCTTGCCGCCGCTGACGATCTCGGGCTCGAGGCCGTAGTGGTCGAGTCCGAACATCTTGCCGGTGCGGCCGAGGCCGGTCTGGACCTCGTCGATGACCAGCAGCATGCCGTGCTTCTTGCGGAGCGCGTCGAGGCGATCCCACCACTTGGGCGGCGGGGCCAGGCCGCCGACCGACTGGATCGGCTCGGCCAGCACCGCGCCGGCCGGCCGCGCCGCGAACTGCGCGTCGACGCCGTCGAGGCACTCGACCTTGCAGCCCGACGCCGGGCCGAACTTGCACCGGTAGCAGTACGCGTTGGGGATCGTGTACGTGTGGTCGCCGAGCGGCTTGCCCGCGCTCTCGCGGTACTTCTCGCTGGCGGTGACCTCGAGCGCGCCGAGCGACAGGCCGTGGTAGGCGTTCTCGAGGTACGCGACGTCGGTCCTGCCCGAGGCCTGGCGCGCCATCTTGAGCGCGAACTCGTTGGCCTCGGAGCCACCGGTCGAGAAGAACGCCTGGTTGATCGACCTCGGCAGCAGCTTGACCAGCCGCTCGGCGAGCAGGATCGCCGGGATGGTGCCGTGCTTGCCCGAGACCTGCAGCACCTGGGTCAGCTGCTGGGTGGCGGCCTCGACGATGCGCGGGTGGCAGTGGCCCGCGTTGTTGACGAAGTAGCCCGCGGTGAAGTCGAGGTAGTCCTTGCCGTGGACGTCGGTGACGACGCAGCCCTTGGCCCGCGCGACGATCACCGGCTCACCCTTGGGGTGAGTCCACGGACGCATGATGTACTGCTCGTCCTTGGCGACGATGGCGTCGGCCTCGGCGGTCGTAAGAGGAGACTGCGTCACTGCGGATCCTTCATGGCTGGCGTGCCCGGGCGCGCACGTGGCGGGGGCGGGCTTCGAGGCGCCAAGCGGTATCGCAGCGGGCGAATCGTTGTCAAGTTGCGTATTTACGGAGATGTCACCGATCGGTGACAGGGGGCGCGCGGGGGAGCTTGACGCTTCGCGGCGAATGTCAGGCACTTGCGGCGAGGACGGGGGGTTCGTGTTCATCACGGGCGAAGGTATTGCGATCGCGATGCCAGATCCGGAGGTGTTGTCCGACCACCCGGCCACCCTCGATCTCGAAGATGCGGTAGCGGGCGGTGCGGTTGGGGTCGTTCGCCTCGTAAGTACCTGAGGGAACGCCGAGCACCTCGATCGGACCGGCCGGACCATCGAGCAATTCGCGCATGTTGCGGTGCTCGTGGCCGTGGATCACCACGTCGGCGCCGCACTCCTTGATGATCGCGGCGAAGTCCTCGCGATCTTTCAGGCCGCGGATCGACGAGGCCGCGCGCTTGCCCGCGGGCGGGTGGTGGATCGCGACCACCCGGCACTTGCCCGCGAGGCGCGGATCGGCGAGGGCGCTGCGCACGCGCGCAAGCTGCGTGGCACCCACGCGGCCGTAGGCGGTGAACCACGGCGTCTGCATGCTGGTCGAGATCCCGATCAGCGCCAGCTCCCCGCGCACGCGCACCACCGGCCAGCGATCGGCCAAGGTCGGCGCGCCCTCGACCTCCCACTCCCAGCCGTCGTCGGAGGTCGCGTAGTCGCCGAACACCTCGGCGAAGTGGCGCTGGCCGTCCTGGATGTACGCGTCGTGGTTGCCGGGGATGACCGTGACGCCGGCGGTGCCCAGCGTCAGGCGATCGAAGCGCTCGCGGGCGTAGCGGAACTCGCCGGGCAGCGCGAGGTTGGTGACGTCGCCGGTGCAGATGATGTGGTCGACGCCCTGGGCGTTGAGGTCGGCCACCATGTCGTCGAACGCCGCGGTGTGGTAGTGGCGGCTGCGGCTGGTGATCAGGTTCATCCGCCCGATCCACCGCTTGTTCAGGTAGTCGAGCGCGCGCGCCCCGTCGAGCGACAGCAGGTGCAGGTCGGAGCAGTGCGCGAGTCGCATCGGAGCGATCTACCGCCCGCCTGCCGCGACCGCAAGCGACCATGGGGCGACGCGCCGGGCGTCTCGCGTTTCGGGTTGGGGCCCCGTCGGGGCATGACCCGACGGGGAAGGGGCTTTGCGAAAGCCCCTTCGAAGGAACTCGTGGGTTGGGGCCCCGTCGGGGCATGACCCGACGGGGAAGGGGCTTTGCGAAAGCCCCTTCCAAGGAACTCAGCGGCCGCCGTCGAACGCGCGGAGGTGGCCGCCCAGGCTGAGCCCGGCCGAGGCCTGGCCGTCGAGCACGTCCTTGCCGGCGTAGGCGCCGACGGTGACCCACGGCGTCAGCCACACGTCGGCGCGGACCCGGCCCTCGACGACGGCGTGGCCGACGACGGTCGTGTCGGTGGTCTCGCACGCGCCGCGCACGCTCTCGGCCTCGACCACGACGCCGCGCGCGCCGCCCATCAGCTCGGCGCCCAAGGACACCCGGCCGTAGCCGCGATCGATCCCGAGCACCGCGCCGCCCATCACCAGCGTGTCGGCCGACGAGGTCATCGCGGTGATGCCGTCGCTGGTCGCCATCGACGTGGTGCGGCGATCGGCGCCCAGGTGCGCGACGGCGCCCTCGACCCCGAGGTACAGGCCGCGGTGGTGCCCGACCAGGCGCAGCTTGAGGCCGTTGGCCAGCGCGCTGCCGCCGAGATCGGCGCCGACGACGCGGTAGTTGTAGTCGTCGCCGAACGAGTGGTGCACCGCGCCGCCGGCCTCGACGTCGGCGAGGTCGATCCGCGCGGTCCAGGTGGTCAGCTCGAGCGCCAGCGCCGGCAGGTGCTCGGGGATCGCCCAGCGCGAGCCGTACGAGCTACAGCGCCGGTAGCCGACGACGTCCGAGCTGTCGTAGCACGCCGGGATCGTCACGTAGGTCGCGCCGCTGTCGCTGCCGCCGCCGTCGCCGCTCGACGACGAGTTGCCACCGCTGCTGCCGTCGCCGTCGCCGTCGCCGCCGCACGCCGCCGCGACCGCGATCCGGCCGCCGCCGAGCGCCAAGGTCGCCAGCGCGATCCGCGCCGCCGCCGCGATCACGGCGTCACCTCCGCCACCCGGGTCTCGGGCGCGACGCACAGCTGCGCCGCGGTCCCGCCCTCGGTGATGGCGCCGACCTCGACGCAGACCAGCGCGATGGCGGTGCCGAAGTCGCGGGCGCTGCGGTACTCGAGGCGCTCGCGGCCGACCCCGCGGGCCTCGAGCTTCTGCCGGCTGATCTCGCGGTACGGATCGTACGCGACCAGCGCGACCTCCTCGCCGCTGGTGGTGCGGCCGGTGGCGCGCACCGCGGCCAGGTCGACGTGCACCGCGTGATCGCAGCGGTTGCCGAACTGGAAGTCGACGATCGGCCCGGGCGCGACAGCGTCGCGGGTGCCGGCGACCGCCAGATCGAGGCAGCCGACCGTGGTCAGCTCGCCTGTGAAGCTTTCACCGCGCGCGGCGAAGCTGCCTGGTGAATATGTGGCGCAGGCCGCGAGTCCCAGGGCCACGATCGGCGCGATGCGCGCGGTGACGGACAGCATGGGGCCGACGGCTGCAAGCGCCGCACCACGCACGCGCGGCGATCGCCCGTGCCGCGACGCGGCCCTGCGCCCGGTCGGGCCCCCCGCGCTGTCGCGACGACGCCACACCCACCGCGGCGAGCGCGGCGCGCTGGCGACAGTGATCAACGTCGCGCTTCGGCGCGGCGACCACCCGGGCCGGGCGTCGCGGGCGTGGTCGCCCGGCGGCGGCGCACCGACAGCGGCGGCTCGGCGCGGTAGGCGACGGCGGCGCGGTTCTCGATCCGCACCACCAGCCGCAGCCCGCTCCACACGTCGTCGATGGCGCACACCTTGTTGTCGACCAGGCCGCCGGCCAGCCCGATGCGGCGGATCACGTCCTCGGTCAGATCGGTGGGCCGCTTCGAGGCCTTCTTGGGCCAGGCGATCCACAGCCCGCCGTCGGGGTGCATGCGCGCGGTGAGCGCGGCGAAGCGCCGCTCGAGCTCGGTCACGCGATCGACGAAGTACACCAGCACGTCGATCGGCCCCGGCCGCAGCGTGCGGAACACCCGCGCGCCCTCCGGCACCTCGACCGCCGACGCGAACGTCCGCGGCTCGTCACCGAGCACGACGACCGCGTGGCCGGGCTTGATGCCCAGCTTCTTGGCGAGTGGAGTTCCGGAATACCCGGCCATGGCGCCCCATGATGCCCGCTTGGGTCGGGGTGACAATGGCTGGCGCCGGGACTTTTGCCGCGGGCCGCGACCGGGCCCCGTCCGGGGCGGTGTCCGCCCGGGATCGCTGCGCTTTTTTGGGGGCGCTACCCCAGGGGGCCCCCGCGCCAGGCCGGGGGCCACCCCACCTGGCCGCCGCGGCGGCCGTACAAGCAGGCGCCATGTCGACCGTGCTCGTCGTCGCCCCGCCGCACCCTCGTCGAGACGCCTGGACCGCCGCGCTGACCCGCCGCGGCGTCGAGGTGCTGGTCGCGCCGAGCCTGCTGTCGGCGATCGGCGTCCTCGACGACCACGACCCGGACGCGCTGGTCTACCAGCCGGTCGAGCCGCTCGATCACGTCGTGCTGGGCGCGATCTCCAACGCCCGCGATCTGCCGCCGGTGGTGCTGATGGCCGCGCGGACCGTGCCGGTCGCGACCCGGGTCCCGGCGCTGCGCCGGGTCGACCCGGACGCCGGGGCCGTCGCGGTGGTCGCGGCCGTCGCGTGCGCCCTCGAGCTCGGCCAGGCGCCGACGCGGCTGCCGTTCCGGCTGTGCCCGGCGGTGATCGCGCAGTGGACCGTGCGGGTCAGCGCCGCGCGCCTGCCGTGGACGTTCGATCCCGCCGAGTCGTTCGACGGCCACACCCAGCCCGACGGCTACGCGCTGTAGGCGCGGCCGGCGCTCACACCGCGCGCGCCATCGCCGCCACCGCGTCGGCCCAGGCCGGCGTGGCGTTGAGCGACGGCACCAACACCAGCGCCTCGCCGCCGAGCTGCTTCCAGGTGGCGGCGGCGCGCAGGCCGATCTCCTCGACGGTCTCGAGGCAGTCGGCGACGAACGCGGGGCACATCACCGCCAGCCGCTTGACGCCCTTGCCGGCCAGCTCGACCAGCAGGTCGTCGGTGTACGGCCGGATCCACGGCACCTTGCCCAGCCGCGACTGGAAGCCGGTCGAGGTGGTGGCCGGATCGAGCCCCAGCCGCGCGGTCAGCGCGCGCGCGGTGGCGAAGCACTGCGCGCGGTAGCAGTCGCGGTTGCCGGCGTCGAGGCGATCGCAGCAGCCGGCCGTGGCCAGGCAGCGATCGCCGGCCGGATCGGCGGCGCGGACGTGGCGCTCGGGCAGGCCGTGGAACGAGAACAGCACGTGATCGGGCGCGTGCTCGGCGAGGATCGGCGCGGCCACCGCGGCCTCGGCGGCCAGGAAGCCGTCGTCGTCGTGGAACGCCGGCACCGCCGCCAGCCGCGGCACCGTCGTGCGCGCGCCGGCGAGCCGGTACAGCTCGGCCAGCGCGCTGCCGCTCGACGACGACGCGGTGTGCGGGAACAGCGGCAGCGCGATCACCCGATCGACGCCGGCCGCGGTGAGCTTGTCGAGCGCGCTGGCGATCGACGGCTTGCCGTAGCGCATGCCCAGCTCGACCCGCCAGCCGTCGCCGAGCCGGGTCGCCACCGCCGCCGCCAGATCCTGCCCGTGGTAGAGCAGCGGCGAGCCGCGCGTGGCGTCCCAGATCGCCTGGTAGGCGTGCGCGCTCTTCTTGGGCCGGGTCGGCAGGATGATCAGGTTGAGCAAGAGGAAGCGCCCGACCGCGTTCATGTCGAGGACGCGCGGGTCGCCGAGGAACTCGCGCAGGTACCGGCGCACCGCCGCCGGCGTCGGGGCGTCGGGGGTGCCGAGGTTGATGAGGAGCAGGCCGTGCGCCACGGCCGCGGTGTAGCACGTCGGAGGCGGGCGTCGGGCCGGCCGAATCGGAACCAGATCGAGTAGAGTGCGCAGCCCATGGCAGCCCTCGCCGACGTCTACGGCGACCTCTTGATCGTCCGTCCGCCCGTGCCGGCCACCTGCAACAAGGCCGGCGCCAACTACAAGAGCGAGGTCACGCACCTCGCGTACTCGCCGCGGCGCGCCTACGACGAGTGGCTGTCGATCTGCGACGCGATCGTCGCGTGCGGCGGCGACGCGCTGTACCAGTTCGAGGCGGTCGACGATCCGTTCCTCGGCCACGCGGCGCTCGAGGTCGACGGCGACGGCGCGATCCGCCCGGCCGGCGCGCGCGAGGTGCTCGGCAACCTCGCCGACGTCGCCACCGGCCGGGTGTTCACCGCCAACGGCCCGTGGGTCACGGTCCGCGATCGCCAGGTGCGCGCGGTCATGCAGCACATGCTGGCCCACCGCCGCGGCGAGGCCAGCTACTACGAGATGCTGCTGGCGCGGATCGCCGACGGCGGCGGCTACGACCTCGAGCTGACGACCAACCCGCACCGCTGGGAGGGCATGGCCGACGTCGCCGCGGTGGGCGACAAGGTCGTGCTCACCTACGCGGTGCCCGGCCACTACGACCAGGGCGTCGGCCCCAAGTCGCCGCGCAGCTCGCGCGAGGGCGTCGCGTTCGCCGCCGATCACGCCGGCGTCCCGGCCAGCGCCCGGGTCTACGTCGAGCTGGTCTATCCGCACTTCCACGGCGACACCGTGCACTTCGGCGCGCGCCCGGTCGGTGGGCCGCCGGTGCTCGTGCACTACGCCGGCGGGCTGTGGGACGACGGGCACGACGTCGTGCTGCGGGCGCTGGGCACGACGGTGCCGATCGGGATGGACGACGCGGTCCGCTACTACGCCGGCAACTCGCGCCAGGTCGGGCAGGGCCTGCTGGTGCCCGAGGGCGTCAGCGCCGGCTTCCTCGAGTCGATGCGCCGACTCGGGTTGACCAACCACACCGTGCCGCTGTTCGAGCTGTTCGGGAAGGCGGGCGGCGGGCCGGCGTGCGCGACGCTGTACCTGCCGAAGTCGCTGTCGGTCGCACCTGACGCGCCCTTCCGTTACAGCGTGTCGCGCGACGCCGCACGGGCTCGCCGCGACGCGATCCCCGAGCGGCTTACCGTCGCGGCCGACTTCTTCCGCGGCAAGTCCCGTGGCTAGCACCTCCGGTAACTAGCCAGGATCACTTGTTCGGGCAGCAGGGCTGTTCGGCCACCCGCGGGGTAGGTGCCGGAGATCGTGTGCCAGAAAGTGCGCCTACGACTGGAAACTTGCTCGCCTTCCCGATAAACACGCACCATCGCAACGCCCGCCTGGGTGGAGGCTCGCACGACGGCCCCGGGGCGGCCCTGGAAGCACTAGCAACCAAAGGAACGAGACTCCCATGAGATTGCCACTCCTGCGCCGCATGTTGAATGTCGCCGCCCTCGGAACCGGGGTCGCGCTGGCTGCGTTCACCGCTTCGCCCGCTCACGCCGGTGTCGAGGTGGGTGCCACCGCTGGCCTCCACGTGTTCAGCATCAACAACGAGCTCGGCGTCCCCGACACGGTCAAGGCCACCTCGCTGCGCAACAGCGCGCTGTTCGGGCTGCGCCTCGGCTTCATGTTCAACGACATGATCGGCGTCGAGGCCGAGGCCGGCATCATCCCGAGCGAGGATCGCAACCTCGTCTATGACGTGTTCACCGGCACGGTGCGCGGTCACGTGATCGCCCAGTTCCGCGCCGCCAACCCGGCCAACAAGCTGGTGCCGTTCGCGGTGCTCGGTGGCGGCGCCACCAAGGTGCTGTCGAGCGATCGCGAGGACCGCATCGACCTCGACACCGACGCCGCGCTGTACGTCGGCGTGGGCGCCAAGTACCGCGTCGAGAACGGCTGGGGCCTGCGCGCCGACGGCCGCCTGATGCTGCCGCCGTCCTCGAAGAACGAGAGCGCCGCCCTCGATGGCGAGATCCTGCTCTCGGTCTACAAGGAGTTCGGTCGCAAGGAAGCCCCGAAGGGCGAGGAGCCGCTGCCGCCGGTCGAGGAGGACAAGGATCCCGACAAGGACGGCATCCTGGGCGACGCCGACGGCTGCCCGACCGACGCCGAGGACGCTGACGGCTTCGAGGACGAGAACGGCTGCCCCGATCCGGACAACGACGCCGACAACGTGCTCGACGCGTCGGATCAGTGCCCGAGCGACCCCGAGGACGCCGACGGCTTCAAGGACGAGGACGGCTGCCCGGATCCGGACAACGACGGTGACGGCATCGCCGACGGTACCGACCAGTGCCCGGCCGAGCCCGAGGACGCCGACGGCTTCGAGGACGAGAACGGCTGCCCGGATCCGGACAACGACGGTGACGGCGTGCTCGACGCGGCCGACACCTGCCCGGACAAGATGGAGACCAAGAACGGCTACCAGGACGGCGACGGCTGCCCTGACGAGGTCCCGGCTGCGCTCGCCAAGTTCACCGGCGTGATCAAGGGCATCAACTTCAAGACCGGCTCGGCCGAGATCCTGAAGACCTCGAACAAGATCCTCGACAAGGCCGTCAAGGTCATGCAGGACTACCCGGACATCAAGCTCGAGATCCAGGGTCACACCGACGACGTGGGTGACGACGCCGCCAACCTCGACCTGTCGCAGAAGCGCGCCGAGTCGGTGAAGGCCTACTTCGAGGGTAAGGGCATCGCCGCCGACCGCGTCAGCGCGAAGGGCTACGGCGAGACCGCTCCGTCGGCCCCGATCGACGGCCTCAAGGGTGGCAAGCTGAAGGCGGCGCAGGCGAAGAACCGCCGCGTCGAGTTCAAGCTGCTCTCCGACCTGCAGCAGTGATAGAGAGAGGGTCTTTCGAAAAGACCCTCCCCCAGCATTCGCTGGGGCCCCCACCCGAAACGGCCCAGAGCGTGTAGCGCTGGGCCGTTTGGATTTTCGGGGCGCGGACGTGACGCGGGAGGGGTTCCGGTTGCGGTTCCGGCTCCGGTGTAGTGTCGGAGGATGCGAGTCGTGCTGGTGTCCGTCGTGCTGGTGGCCAGTTGTGCGAGCGGGCGGACGGCGGCGCCGGTGGCGGTGGCGCCTGGTGTGCCCGCGCCGTCGCCCGCGGACGAGGGCGCGGGCGGGGCCGCGCCCGACGTGCCCGCGCCGTCGCCCGAGGACCACGACGAGGGCGAGGCGGCGACTGGCGCACCCGAGGCACCGCCCGCGGCGGCAGCGCCGATGGCGGAGCGGATGAACGAGGTGACCCGGCTCTACGACCTCGGCGACCTCGCCGGCGCGCGCGCGCTGGCGCTGCAGGTGCTGGCCGACGACCCGGACAACTTCCGCATGCTGCGCGTGCTGGTGTCGTCCGCCTGCATCCTGGGAGACGCCGAGGAGGCGAAGGCCTACTGGGCGCGGCTGACCGCGGCGAGCGACCGCGAGCAGATGGCGCGGCGCTGCGCACGCTTCGGCGTCGACGTCCGCGCCGAGTGAGCCCGACGCCGATCAGCGCGGGTCGGGCGTCGGTGCGGGCGCGCCGTGGTCCATCGCGCCGTGGTTCATGCCGGGCATGGCGCCGTGGTCCATCATGGGCGGCGCGCCGCCGGTCAGGCGGGTCCAGGTGGCCTCGTCGACGATCTGCTGCTTCCAGGTGGCGTGGCACGAGGTGCAGGTCTGCAGCGTGGCGCCGAGCTCGGTGGCGACCTTGGCGCGATCGCGGGCGCGGGCGGCGTCGCCGATGCGATCGGCCTGGTGGTGGAAGGCGAGCGCCTGCTCGATGAACGCCGGCGCGCCGGCGCCCATGTGGTTGCACATCGCCGCCTCCTGATCGGAGAAGCCGATGCGGCCGGCCGCCTTCTCGATCGCGGCGAAGTCGTCGGCGGCGAGCGCGAGCACGATCTCCTGCACCGCCAGCAGGTGGTCGCGCATGTTCTGCTTCTGGTGGTTGGCCATCATCGGCAGGAGCGGCACCGGCTTCCGGCTATCCATCGCGTCGAGCACCGCGCTCGGGCCGGCGGCGGGCGCGGCGGCGGCGACCGGCGCGGGCGCTGGGGCCGGCGGTGGCGCGGCGGCGGGCGCCGGCTTGGCCGGTTCGCGTGAGCAGGCGGCGAGCGCGGCGAGGGCCAGGAGCGAGATCGTGGAGCGGAGCATCGCGCGCAGTCTCACACGCGGCGCGACGCCGCGGTATCGCCGCGACGATCGACCGCGCCGCGGCCGCTACACCACGCGCAGCGCGATCGCGATGTGGGCCAGCATCGTCACCAGCAGCACCATCGAGAACGGGATGTGGACCCGCTTCCAGGCCTTGAGCAGCGCCTTGCTGCGCGGCGCCAGCACCTTGCGGCGCTCGTAGAACACGACGCGGTCGACGGCGCGCACCAGCCGGCGGACGATCTTGCGCGGGGCGGTGCCGCGCAGCGCGCGCCGCAGGCGGCCGCGCGCCAGGTAGCGGCGTAGATCGTCGAGCAGCACCCAGCCCAAGAGCAGCGTCAGGCCGATCTGCCACGACCGCTCGGCGTGCGTGGCCTCGCGCTCCATCT
This sequence comes from Myxococcales bacterium, assembly GCA_016707895.1. Lineage (GTDB taxonomy): Bacteria > Myxococcota_A > Polyangia > Haliangiales > Haliangiaceae > UBA2376. The sequence continues at coordinate 410,233 of JADJGV010000034.1, forward strand.
CGAGCTGCGCCTTGGCGGCGGCCGCGGGGTGCTCGGCGGCGACCTCGCTGATCAGCCGGCGCTGCTCGAGGATCGCCAGGTCGTGGCTGACGGTCAGCGACGGCACCAACGTGTAGAGGTAGCGGCCGAGCACGCCCGACAGCACCACCGCGGTCATGCTCCAGAACGGCACCGACACCCACGTGGTCAGGCGCAGGGCCGAGTGCAGCACGATGAACAGCGGGCCGACGATGCCGGTCATCAGGTGGACGTCGAGCCAGAACTGGTTGGAGGCGGTGCGGTGGAACCAGCCGGTGCGTCGCTGCAGCACGTAGGCCATCGACAGCACCATCAGCGCGGTGCCGACGTAGCCGCAGGTCAGCGCCAGCTTCGAGCCGGCGAGGTAGCTCACGTTCATCGCCGCGATCTCGGGCTCGAGGCCGTCGAGCCGCAGCAGCCGGTAGCTGACCGACGAGGTCGGCGCGTAGCGCCGCAGCACCACCTCGGCCAGCACCGCGACGAACGCGCCGAGCCCGAGGAACCACGGCAGCCAGCTCAGCCGGCGCGCGCGGATCCGGGCGAGGCCGGCGTCGGTGACGCCCAGGCCCTCGGTGAACGGCGCGGTCGGCAGCACCACCAGCTTCTTGCGGCTCGGCGGCGGCGGGCTCGGCGGGCGCTCGACGAACAGGGCCGCCGGCGCGACCTCGACCAGCGAGCCGGTGGGGCAGGCCGCGACGCACGCCTGGTCGGCGTAGCCCGCGCAGTGGTCGCACTTGTTGGCGATGCGCCGGGCCGGCGCGACCCGGCCCTTGCCCGGGCCGAACGCCAGCCGGCCGTCCTTCTCGAGCCGGGCCTTGAACGCCGGCTTCCACGACGGCATGTCGGGCTCGGCGACGTTGACCATGTCGATCGCGCCGTAGGGGCACGACAGCGCGCACAGGCTGCAGCCGATGCAGCGGGCCTCGTCGATCTTGACCTCGCCGCTGGCGGGGTCGCGCTTGATCGCGTCGTGCTCGCACGGCGACAGGCAGCGCGCGTCGGTGCAGGTGCGGCAGGTGAAGACCACGTCGACCAGGCCGAGCTCGAACCCGCCCAGCGTCAGGCGGCGCGCGCCGTGGCGCTCCTCGCAGGCGTCCTCGCACTGCTTGCAGTCGATGCAGCGATCGAGCTGGCGCACCCGGACGCTGGGCCCGGCCAAGGACAGGCCGTTGCGCAGGTAGAAGTCGAGCAGCTCCTGGCGCACGCCGGTCAGCGCCTGCAGCCGCGCGCCGGTGTGGGCCAGCGCGGCGCCCAGCGCGTCGTGGGCCGCGGCCGCGACCGCCCGCAGCCGGGTCAGCGCCGCCTGCGCCAGGGCCACGACGGTCGCGCCGGTCAGCGCGAACGCGGCGATCGCGTCGTCGCCGTCGGCCGCGAGCGCGGTCGGGTTCCAGGCGTCGCCGTCGGTGAACAGCGCCAGGTTGCGCAGCGCGACGTGGGCCAGCGGCGGCGGCGGCAGGAGCGTGCCGTCGCGCTCGCCCTTGGCGGCGTCGCGCTGGCGGTGGGCCAGGCGGGCGGTGAGCGCGCTGCGGTCGAACAGCGCCAGCGACACCTGGCCGCTGGCGACCACGCACATCGGGTAGCGCGAGTCGGTGGTGACGACGGTGTCGCGCGGCAGCGTCAGCACGGCGATCGCGCCGCTGGCCACCAGCGGGGCCAGGATCGCGTCGGGCACGCCGGCCAGCGCCGGCACCGCGCGCAGCGCCGACAGCGGATCGATCTCGGGCGCCGCCGGCGCGACGCTGGGCGCGGCCGCGGCGCTCACGACCGCCGCTCGCCGGTCCAGCCGAGCGACGTCGGACCGTCGTCGAAGCTGCGCCGGGTCGGGCCCTCCTCGAACGCGAGCTGGGTCGGGCCTTCGTCGAACTCGGGCGCGGCCTGGACCGCGGTCACCGAGTCGGTCGCCGCCATCGTGCGCGGCGTCGCGCGACGGGGCGGCGGGGCGGGCGGCGGGGCCGGGACCCGGGGCTGGGGCGTCGTCGGTAGGTCGGCCGGTTGGCGCGGCGCGCCGGTGACCGCCGGCAGGCTGCGGGTCGCCGCGAGCTCGTCGGCGTCGGGCACCTGGGCGATGGTGTTGGTGCCGATCACGCGGCCGCGGCTGGTGGTGGCCGCGGCGCTGGCCGCGTTGCCGGCCGTCGGCGGCGCGGGCAGGCGCGGCACCGAGCCGGTGCGATCCTTGCTGTCCTTGCCGCGCGTGTGCAGCACCGCCATCACGCTGTGCTCGGTGAGCGCCGGCACCGGCACGGTGCGATCGAGGTGCTCGCGGGCCGTGCGCGGCCGGCGCTCGACCTTGGTCGGCGACGGCGCCCACGTGTCGAGGCGATCGATCGCCTCGACCACCGAGTCGTCGTTCCAGTCGAGCGGCGCCTTGGTGCCGGCGCGGCGGTGGCGGCCCGACGGCGCGTCGACGATCGCCGCGATCGGGTGGTGGACCGCGGTGCCGACCTCGTGCCACACGTCGTGCGCGGCGCGATCGACCTTGTGGACCACCTCGCCCACCACCGTGCGCAGGCGGCCCGGCTTGGCCGGCTTGGCCGTCGGCTTGCCCTGGAGCACCGCGACCGCGTGGGCGACGTCGCGCGGGCACTGGGTGGCGTCGGGGGCGACCCGCCGGACCACGTCCTCGGTCGAGCCCAGCGCGTACAGGTGGGGGCGCTCGACGAAGCGCACGCCGAGGTTCTCGAGCCAGGCGACCGGCGTGTCGGCGCCGATCAGCACGAACGCCTGCTGGTTGGGGACGGTCCGCTTGGTGCCGTCGCCGAGCTTGATCGTCACCTGGTCGGCGGTGAACTCCGCGACGTTGGACTTGAGCAGCACCGTCAGCCGGCCGGCGGCCTCGAGCGCGGCGACCCGCTTCTGGTTGGCGGCCTTGGCGCGGGCCCAGCCGTCGCCGCGGTACGACAGCGTCACCGTGGCGCCGGCGTCGACCAGCGAGGTCGCGGCCTCGAGCGCCGAGTCGCCGCCGCCGACCACCAGCACGTGCTGCCCGCCGAACTCGTCGGGGTCGTCGAGGCGCGACTGCACCTTCTCGAGGTTGGCGCCCGGCACCGCGAGCAGGCGCGGCTTGCCGCGCAGGCCGGTGGCCAGGATGACCGCGCGCGCACGGTAGGTCGCGACGGTGGTCTTGACGGTGAGGATGCCGTCGTCGCCGCGCTTGACCGACTCGACCGCCTCGCCGCGCTTGATCGGCAGCGCGACCGCGTCGACCACCTGCTGCCACGCCGCCACCAGGGCCTCCTTGGTCGCGTCGAACACCGGCAGGAACGACAGGTTGGGCGCGTTCGAGGGCTCGGCCATGAAGTGCTTGCCCTTGGGGTAGCGCGACACCGTCGCCGAGATGACGTGCTCCTTCTCGAGCAGCACCACCCGCAGCTTGCGCATCAGGCACGTCAGGCCCGCCGACAGGCCGGCCGGGCCCGAGCCGACGATCACGACGTCGTGGAGGTCGGGCGAGGTCGACGGCGCGCCCAGCTGCTTGGCGATGTGCTCGACCACCGCCCGGCCGAGGTTGGCGGCGTTCTTGACCAGCGGCTTGCCCGCGACCTCGCCGATCAGGTACTGGCCGGGGACGCCGGTCTGGAAGTGCTCGTCGAGCTCGGGCACGGTCAGGGTCGACGGCTGCTCGCCCAGGCGGTGCATCACCAGCGCGGTGGTCGGGCACTTGTTGGCGCACTGCTCGCACTGCACGCACTGATCGAAGCGCGCCACCACGACCTTGTGGTTGACCAGGTCGAGCACCTTGGTCGGGCACACCGCCACGCACGCCTCGCAGCCGATGCAGCGATCGTCGTTGATCGAGTGCACCAGCGGCACCTCGATCCGCGGCGCGACCACCGCGAGGTGGTGGCGGCGGCGGGCCTTGCGATCGTCGTACAGCGCGCCGAGCATGAGCAGCGCGGCGGCGGTGATGGCGATCGTCAAGAACGCGGTGGTGATCATGCGTGGAGGTGGGTCAGGGGTGGGCCCGGAAGCCGGCGGTGTGGCAGCCGCCGCGGTTGCACGAGGCGTCGTCGGTGGTCAGGGCAGCCTGCATCGGGATCACGTCGGGGCAGCGGGCGGAGAACGCCACCGCCGGCGCGGCGATCGGATCGATCGCCCAGAAGTTGCCGTTGCTGGCCGTGATCATGGCGATGTCGGCCCCCGCGGCGTCAAGGACGTGCACGGGTACGCCGACCGCGGGCGCGGTGCCGCCGGTGTCGGTGTACAGCGTACCGGCGATGGTGAACGGGGTGCCGTCCCCACCTTGGCGGTGGCAGCCGAGGCAGTCCTCACCAGCGCGGTGATGGCCGTCGCCGCCGGTGGTGGGCTCGGCGCACGTAGGCGGCGTGACCTGATCGAGCAGTGGGTTCGAGCTGGCCTCATCCTCGTCGAGGACGCCGCCGCACGCCACGCACGCCAGGGCCAGGGAGATGACCGCGCGCATCCCGGGACGCAGTGCAGGGCGCATACCATCGCGGCGGGGCGCGCATCCGACTGGAATGCCGGCGCGCGGACGGCGCCGCTCGGTTCCCGCACTGTACGAGCTGTGCACAGCACTGTTCGATGACGGCGCACATTTGTACAGCCGGCGGCCCGAGCCCAGCGCAAGTCGCTGATCACGCGTGACCCGAAACTGGAACCGGGGATGCACTGGACGACGGGTTCATGCGCCGGCTCTCGATCACACTCGGCTTGCTCAGCGCCGTGTTGGCCGTTGATTCTGTGAGGGCCGATACACGGACGAGCCTGGTCGAGATCACGCTGCGCAAGCTGCCTGGCGAGAACCAGGACGCGGTCGCGACCTACGCGACCGGCGTGAAGGTCGAGGTCCTCGAGGTCAAGGGGCGCTGGATCAAGGTCAAGATCGACAAGTCGGTCGGCTGGGTGCCGCGCACCAAGCTGAGCGAGCCGGCCGCGAGCGCGACCGCGCCCGTGGAGGCGGACCCGCGCTCGCATCGGCTCGGCGTGCAGGTGCGGCAGCCCGACGCGATGATCCGGGCCCGCCCCGACGCCGGCGCCGCCGTGGTGGCGCCGGTCGCGCCCGGCGCCGCGCTCACGGTCCTCGACGGCGACGCGCCGGGCTGGCTGCACGTCGACGACGGCCACGGCCACGCCGGCTGGATCGCGGCGGCCGCGGTCGCCGACGTCGGCGCGGCCGCGCTGCCCGTGGACGTGGCGCCGCCGCCGTCAAGCGCCGCGTCGACCCGCGCCCGCGCCCGCCCGAGCTGGACGCTGCGCGGCACCGCGTCGATCGGCTACCGCTCGATCGATCAGCGCTTCACCTCCAACGCGACCGGCGGCCTCGCGAACTACGCGGTCAGCGCCGACGCCAGCGCCGCGGAGATCGGGGTGGCGGCGTTGCCGCGCCTGGGCAAGCTGCGGCTGGGCGCCGACGCGGCGGCGCGGTTCACCAGCTCGAACCCGGGCATCGACTACCCCGGCCCGACGCTGGCGCCGGGCGAGATCCCGTTCACGATGTTCGAGGCCCGCGGCACCGCGCGGGTCGGCTACCGCCTCGGGCCGATCACGCCGCAGCTCCGGCTGGGCGGGTTCTACGGCGCGTTCCTCGCCGACGAGGTGGCCAACGCCGGCCGGCTGCCGCGCGAGGCGCTGTGGGCCGCCACCGCCGGCCTCGGCGTCGAGGTCGCGCCGCCGCGCGCCAAGGTGACGATCGAGGCGCGCGCCGACGTCGCGCTGGTCGGCGCGCGCGCCCAGACCGACGGCCTCGCCGACGGCATGAGCTCGACGGTCGGCGCGCAGTGGTTCGAGCTGCGCCTGGCCTACGCGGTGGCGCCGCACGTCGCGGTCGTCGCCGGCTTCACCTACGAGCGCTACGCGACCGACTGGTCGGGGGCATCGGAGCGCTGGGCCGGCGTGACCGAGGCCCACCGCCTCGATCACGCGCAGCTGGTGTCGTTCGGCATCGGAGCCGGCCGGTGAGCTGGGGTCGCTGGCTGTTGATCGCGGCGCTGGTGGTCGTGCGCGTCGGGCTCGCGCGCGGCGACGACTTCTTGACCTCGTCGCCGGGCGCGCTCGCGCAGAGCCACGCGTCGCTCGACAACCCCGACGGCTGCAACACCTGCCACGAGCCCGACCGTTCGATCAGCGCGGCGAAGTGCCTGGGCTGCCACGACCACGGCGATCTCAAGGCGCGCATCGACGCCGGCAAGGGCTTCCACGCGTCGCCCAAGGCGGCCGGGCGCAACTGCAAGCTGTGCCACCAGGAGCACCGCGGCCGCGGCTTCGACCTGATGGGGTGGCGCGCGGTCGGCGGCACCCAGGGGTTCGATCACGCCCTGACCGGCTGGAAGCTGCAGGGCAAGCACGCCGCGGTGGCGTGCAACGACTGCCACAAGAGCACCGATCGCCAGGGCCTGCGCACGTACCTCGGCGCCGACAACACCTGCGGCGGCTGCCACAAGAACCAGCCCCACGGCCCGCTGCGCCCGGCGCTGTTGCGCTGCGATCGCTGCCACCTCGACACCGCGTGGACGCCGCAGAAGAGCAACCAGCAGTTCGATCACGACTCGTCGCGCGACGCCGCGATGCCGCTCGAGGGCAACCACGCCGACGTGGCGTGCAGCAAGTGCCACCCGCAGGCCAAGTGGAAGCTGCCGGCGTGGAAGGGCGACTGCGTGACCTGCCACGACAGCCCGCACGGCGGCCAGCTGTTCGACACCAAGAAGTGCAACCTGTGCCACTCGCCGGCCGCCTCGTCGCTGGCGGTGGTCAAGTTCGACCACAAGAAGGACGCGGGCTACGCGCTGCAAGGCGATCACGCCCAGCTCAAGTGCGACGCGTGCCACACCGAACGGATGGGCAAGCGCAAGCCGTCGGGGGCGTGCGAGACCTGCCACGCCGACGACAACCACCACGGCGATCGGTTCAAGGCGTTCGGCAACCCGCCGAGCTGCACCACCTGCCACAGCCAGCGGGCGTGGAAGAAGACGATGGTGTTCGACCACGGCGCCAGGACCGCGTTCAAGCTCACCGGCAAGCACGCGATCACCGACTGCCGCACCTGCCACCGCGGCACCAAGCCGGCGCAGTTCGAGGGGTTCCAGATCGCGAACGGTTGCATGAGCTGCCACCAGCACAAGCAGGCGCACGGCGGCAAGTACGCCAACAACGAGTGCCTGACCTGCCACACCGAGCCCGGCAGCAAGCGCATGCGCGACGACTCGCTCGAGCGGTTCCACGGCGCCGCGTCGCGGTTCCCGCTGACCAAGGCCCACGCCAAGGTCGACTGCCGCCGCTGCCACACCAACGACGCCTACGAGAACACGCCGACCGAGTGCGGCGCGCGCTGCCACGAGGACTCGCTGCACAAGGGCACGCTGGGCGACGCCTGCAGCCGCTGCCACGCGGCCGGGCAGTGGGAGGCCACCGGCTTCGATCACCAGGTCGACACCGACTGGAAGCTCGAGGGCAAGCACGCCGCGGTCACCGACTGCGCGCGCTGCCACCCCACCCGGGCGTTCGCCAGCGCGCCGCGCACCTGCGCCGGCGCCGGCTGCCACAAGGGCGACGACGTCCACGAGGGGCAGCTGGGGACCGCGTGCGAGCGCTGCCACCGCACCGACGGCGGCCTGACCTTCGCCCACAACCGCGACGCCGCGTTCAAGCTCGACGGCGCCCACCGCCAGGTGGTGTGCGCCGGCTGCCACGACTCGACGCGGTTCAAGCCCGAGCCCAAGGACTGCCGCGGCTGTCACGCCGAGCCGGCGGTGCACAAGGGCCGCTACGGCACCGACTGCGCGCGCTGCCACACCACCCAGACCTTCGGCGACGTCGCCGCGCTGCACGACGTCGGCTCGTTCGCGCTGACCGGCGCCCACGATCGGGTCGGCTGCAAGCGCTGCCACGCCGACGGCGAGAGCCGGCGCGGCTCGGGCAACCTGTGCGTCACCTGCCACCGCCAGGACGACGTCCACCAGAGCGCGCTGTCGCCGCGCTGCGGCCAGTGCCACACCCAGCAGGCGTTCACGCCGGCGCGGTTCGATCACCTCGAGGTCGGCTGCAACCTGATGGGGCGCCACCGCACGCTGCCGTGCGCCGACTGCCACGCCAACGGCAACTTCGGCGGGGTGTCGCCGCTGTGCGTGGGCTGCCACCGCGCCGACGCCAGCAAGGTCACGTCGCCGGATCACGGGCCGCTGGCCGACTGCGGCCGCTGCCACAACCCCGAGGCGTGGGTGCCCGCGCGCGGGCTGGGAGGGCAGAGCCTGTGTCGCTGACCCGCGCGCTGATCGCGCTCGCGCTGGTCGCCGCGCCCGCGGTGGCCCACGCGCAGTTCGTCGACCGCACCGTCGTGGTGCCGCCGCCCGCCGAGGACGCGCCGGCCGAGGACGCCCGCCCGCCGCGCACCGCCAGCGCCGAGCCGCCGGCCAAGCTCGAGGTGCGGCTGACCCTGTCGTCGTTCCTGTACCGCGAGCTGGCTGACGACGCCGACCCGCTGGTCAGCGGCGGCGCCGCGCCGGCCGGCGCCAGCTCGGTGCGGCGGTTCTTCGGCGATCTGCGCGGCGAGCTGACCGCCGATCGCGTCGGCGGCGGCGCGGTCCGGGTCGACGGTCGGGTGCGCGCGGCGACGCTCGAGCGCTACCAGGGCGGCGAGGACGAGTACGAGCTGCGCGCGCTGACCTACGCCCACGCCCTGGGCCCGGCCGAGCTGCGGCTGGGCCGGCAGGTGATCGACGCGCTGGGGGCGACCCGCGTCGACGGCGCCCAGCTGACCGCGCCGCTGTCGGCGCGCCTGCGCCTGACCACCTTCGCCGGCGCCTACCCGCAGCGCGGCTCGCGCTCGCTGACCACCGACTATCCGACGCTGCACGCGCTGGACGGCAGCGAGACCGGGCGGCTGATCCCGGTCGCCGGCGGCGCCGGCGTCAGCTACCGCAAGGCGAGCTACGCGGCCGACCTCGGCGCGGTCGGCGTGGTCGCCGCCGCCGGCGAGGTGCCGGGCGCCAGCGCCGCCGACGGCCGGCGCGGCTTCGTCACCGCCAACGGCTATGCGCGCCCGCACCCCGCCGTCGACCTGTACGCCCACGGCATCGTCGACGTGGTCGCCGCTGACGGCGCGCGCGTCACCGAGGCCAGCGGCGGGGTCGATCTGTGGCCGCACCCCGCGATCGAGCTCAGCCTGACCGGCCACCACACCGCCAACGAGCTCTTCGCGATCGCCGCGCGCGATCAGCTGGTCGATCCCGATCCGGCGGCGATGGGGCAGGTCGAGAACGGCGCCGCGATCGTCCACGTGGCGCAGGACGCCGCGCGGGCCACGGCGTCGATCGCCGTCGCCGCGCAGCGCTTCCAGCTCACCGTCGGCGGCGGCTACCTGCAGCGGCCGGCGGTCACGGTGCCGCTGACCGGGGGCGGCGCGCTGACGATGCCGGGCGCGCAGATGGGCGAGCTCACGATCAGCGCGCTCGATCGTCGCGCGCCGGGCCGGCTGCGCGTCGAGGCGTCGGGCACCGCGCTCACGCCGCTGGGGGAGGCCTCGGCCAGCCGATCGCGTGCGCTGATCGGCCGGGTCGCGGTCGAGCGCGACGGCGACGACGCGACGTTCACCATCGACGCCAGCGCCCACAGCTACCGCGACCTCGGCCCGGCCGGCGGCTGCATGACGCTCGACCCGCTGGCGTGCCTCGGCACGTCGGCCACGCGCGGCCTCGCCGCCGGCGCGCTGGTCAGCCTGTCGGCGGGGCCCGAGTGGCTGATCCTGGTCGACGCCCGCGGCGGCCTCGACGACACCGACGCGACGTTTGGTGGCGCCGCGGTCACCTGGCCGCGCCGCTACTGGCTCTCGGCGTTCGCTCGCTTGCAGTGGAGGTACCGATGACGACCGCACCGCGTCCGACCACGCTCGCGCTCGCAGCCCTGACGCTCGCCCTCGCGGCGTGCGACCTCGGCACCTTCGACGCCGGCGACGCCGGCCCACCCGCCGCGCAGTCGAACTCGTGCGCCGCCGGCTGCCACGGCTCGGGCGGCCTGGCCGCGCCGCCCAAGGACACCACCGGGCAGCTCGAGACCACCGCCCGCGGCGTCGGCGCCCACCGCAACCACCTCGGCAGCTCGACCTGGCACAAGGGCCTCGAGTGCGCGAGCTGCCACACCGTGCCCACCGAGATCGGCCAGGCCGGGCACCTCGACACGCCGCTGCCGGCGGAGTTGACCTTCCACGGCCTCGGCGCCAACAGCGCGTGGAACGACGCCGACGGCTCGTGCACCAGCTACTGCCACGGCGCCGCGCTGACCGGCGGCACCAAGACCACGCCGGTGTGGACCCAGGTCGCCGACGCCACGCCGGCGTGCGATTCGTGCCACGGCGCGCCGCCGCCGGCGCCGCACCCCAACAACCCCGACTGCGGCACCTGCCACGCGTCGATGAACCCCGGCGATCCGACCCGCATCGCCTACCCCGAGCTGCACATCGACGGCACCGTCCAGGTCAACCAGGCCACCGCGTGCGACGCATGCCACGGCGACGCCGGCCAGTCGGCGCCGCCCAAGGACACCACCGGCGGCGTCGCCACCACGCTGCGCGGCGTCGGCGCCCACGCCGCGCACATGACCACGACCTCGACCTGGCACGCGCCGATCGCCTGCGACCAGTGCCACAAGATCCCGATGGCCACCGCCGATCTCGGCCACGTCGACACGCCGCTGCCCGCCGAGCTCACGTTCGGCGCGCTGGCCGGGGTCGGCGCGTCGTGGAACGGCACCGCGTGCAGCAACACGTACTGCCACGGCGGCGGCACCACGCCGATCACCGGCGGCCAGCGCTCGCAGCCGGTGTGGACCCAGGTCGACGGCACCCAGCGCACGTGCACGTCGTGCCACGGCATGGCGCCGCCGTCGCCGCACCCGGCCGGCACCGACTGCGGGTCGTGCCACCCGACGATGGCGCCCGGCGCCGGCAACACCACGATCGCGGTCCCCGCCCAGCACATCGACGGCACCGTCCAGGTGATCGGCGGCCAGGCCTGCGACGCGTGCCACGGCTCGGGCGGCAACAGCGCGCCGCCGCGCGACACCACGATGGGCACCGCGACGACCTTGCGCGGCGTCGGCGCCCACCGCCGGCACCTCGATCCGTCGACGTGGCGCACGCCGATCGAGTGCAGCGCGTGCCACCTGGTGCCGACCGGCACCGTCGCGGTCGGCCACACCGACACGCCGCTGCCCGCCGAGCTGACGTTCGCGCCGCTCGCCGGCGCCGCGACCTGGGACGGCACCCGCTGCAGCAACACCTACTGCCACGGCGCGACGCTGGCCGGCGGCACCTCGACCAACCCGGTGTGGACGCAGGTCGACGGCGCCCAGGGCCAGTGCGGGTCGTGCCACGGCACGCCCCCGCCGGCGCCGCACCCGGCCAACCCCGACTGCGGGTCGTGCCACGACACGATGACCGCCGGCGGCAGCATGGTGATCACCGATCCCAGCCGCCACATCGACGGCAACGTCGACGTCACCGGCGGCGCGGCGTGCGACTCGTGCCACGGCGCGGCCGGCCAGTCGGCGCCGCCGCGCGACACCAGCGGCAACACCGCGATCACCGCGCGCGGCGTCGGCGCCCACCGCGCCCACGTCGCCGGCGGCGCCTGGCACGCCCCGGTCGCGTGCGCCGACTGTCACCGGGTGCCCACCGCGTCGAACTCGGTCGGCCACCGCGACACGCCGCTGCCCGCCGAGCTCACGTTCAGCGCCCGGGCCGGCGCGACGACCACCTGGAACGGCACCCGCTGCAGCAACAACTACTGCCACGGCGGCACGCTCGGCGCCGGCGGCTCGGCGATCGCGCCGGTGTGGACCCAGGTCGACGGCACGCAGACCACGTGCTCGTCGTGCCACGGCGCGCCGCCGCCGGCGCCGCACCCGAACGATCCGAGCTGTGGCAGCTGCCACCCGACGATGACGCCGGGCAACAACACGACGATCACCGATCCGACCCGGCACATCGACGGCAACGTCGACGTCAGCGGCACGATCGCGTGCGACACCTGCCACGGCGGCGCCGGCCAGAGCGCGCCGCCCACGGACACCACCAACGGCACCGCGACGACGCTGCGCGGCGTCGGCGCCCACCGCTCGCACCTCGGCACGTCGACCTGGCACGCCGAGGTCACCTGCGCGACCTGCCACCGGGTGCCGGCCACCGTCGGCGCCGTCGGCCACCGCGACACCGCGCTGCCGGCCGAGCTGACCTTCACCGGCCGCGCCGTCGGCACCGCGTGGAACGGCAGCACCTGCACCAACAGCTACTGCCACGGCGCGACGCTCGCGGCCGGCGGCAGCGCGACCGCGCCGCTGTGGACCCGGGTCAACGGCACCCAGTCGACCTGCACGTCGTGCCACGGCGCGCCGCCGCCCGCGCCCCATGTCCAGGACTCGAACTGCATGAACTGCCACGCGCCGGTCGCCGGCCCGGGCGTCTCGATCGCCGCCGCCGGCGCGGCCCAGCACATCGACGGCACGCTGCAGGTCACCGCGGTGCACCCGGCGGGCTGGCGCATGGGCAACGCGCACGGCGCCGCGTTCAACGATCAGGGCCCGGCGAGCTGCGCGACCGCCGGCTGTCACGGCACCGCGCTCACCGGCGGCGCGTCGATGGTGTCGTGCTCGACCGCCGGCTGCCACACCAACTGGCAGACCAACTGCGTGTTCTGCCACGGCGGCACGGTGAACCAGTCGGGCGCGCCGCCGGCCTCGGTCGACGGCCTGACCGCGGTCAGCGATCGCCGCGTCGGCGCGCACACCACCCACGTCACCGCGTCGGCGACCCACGCGGCCTACGCGTGCAGCGCGTGCCACGTCACGCCGACCACGGCGCTGACCCCGGGCCACATCGACGGTGTCGCCGACGCCGAGGTCCGGTACTCGACGCTGAACGCGTCGGGCACCTACGCCAAGACCACGGCCACCTGCGGCACCCTGTACTGCCACGGCAACGGCCGCACCTCGGCCGGCACCGCCACCTGGACCTCGAGCACCGCGCTCGGCTGCGGCTCGTGCCACAACGCCGGCAACAACCCGCAGGTCATGAGCGGCGATCACAAGAAGCACATCGCCGACGAGCGGATGAAGTGCAGCGAGTGCCACGCCCAGGTGGTCAACGCCGCCAACGGCATCATCGCGCCGGCGCTGCACGTCGACGGGCTCAAGCAGGTGCAGATGGCGCGCGGCACCTACACCCCGGCCACCCGCAAGTGCAGCAACATCGGCTGCCACGGCACCGAGACCTGGTGACTTGACGCCGCGGGCGCCGGCGGTCAGCATGCGCCGGTGCCGCTGCCGCCCGAACTCCTCGCCGTGCTCGCCTGCCCCGAGTCCAAGGCGCCGCTCCTGTACTTCGCCGGTGGCGAGGCTGGCGACCAGCCCGCGGCGGCGTTCCTGTTCTGCCCGAGCTCGCGGCTGCGCTACCGCATCGAGGCCGACGTGCCGGTGCTGCTGATCGAGGAGGCCGAGCGCCTCGACGACAAGGCCGCCGCCGCGCTGGTGGCGCGGGCCAAGACGCTCAAGATCGCCGGCGCGTGAGCTCCAGCCGGTTCGGCGCCGATCGTCGCCGAGCGGCCCCGCGCCGCCGCGTCACCGGGGCGTGAAGGTGAAGGTCACGGTGGTCGGCCCCTCCATGATGAACTGACAGTTGCCCACCGTGCACGGCCCGGCGACGGTCACGTCGACGTTCGGCGCTCCGGAGGCGTACAGCGTCACGAACTCGCCGTCCGCCACCTCGGCGCCGCAGCGCGCGCCGCAGTCGATCAGATCCATCGCGTAGGTCGGCGTCGAGGTCCCGCCGGTCACCAGGCCGTCGCCGTGGCGGATCACGGTCAGCCGCCCGGTCGTGGGCACCGCGTCGGGGCCTGGTGCGTCGAGGCCGGCGTCCACGGCGGGCGGGGGATCGGCGCAGGCCGCGACCACCACGAGCAGGCTGACCAGGCGCATGCCCGATCGTCGCGTGGCGAGGCTCAGACGACTACTGAAATCCGCGGCCGCGTGCGCGCCCGCACGGCGTTGACCGCCGCTCCCAGCGGTTGACCGCGGCGCTGCTTTTCGAGTAGATCGCAGCCAACCGACGGCGGCCACGCCGACGGTGACCCCGCCACCTCTTGCGCCGGAGACGCCGTGCTGAAATCACTGTCGATCTTCACGGGAAACTCGAACCGGGCGCTGGCCGAGGAGGTGTGCAAGTTCGTCGAGATCCCGCTGGGGCGCGCCGACGTGACCCACTTCTCCGACGGCGAGATCTACGTCGAGATCGGCGAGAACGTCCGCGGGGTCAACTGCTTCGTCGTCCAGCCCACGTGCTCGCCGCCGAACCAGTCGCTGATGGAGCTGCTGATCATGATCGACGCGCTCAAGCGCGCGTCGGCCGGGTCGATCGTCGCGATCATCCCGTACTTCGGCTACGCCCGGCAGGACCGCAAGTCCAAGCCCCGCACGCCCATCACGGCCAAGCTGGCGGCCAACCTGATCACCGCGGCCGGCGCCGATCGCGCCCTGGCGATGGACCTCCACGCCGGTCAGATCCAGGGCTTCTTCGACATCCCGTTCGACCACCTGTTCGCGATGCCGGTGCTGATCGACGAGCTGCGGGCGCTGGGCTACGGCGGCGACGACACCGTCGTGGTGTCGCCGGACGCCGGCGGCGTCGAGCGCGCGCGCGCGTTCTCCAAGCGGCTGGGCTCGACCCTGGCCATCATCGACAAGCGCCGCGCGGCCGCCAACGTCTCCGAGGTGATGAACATCGTCGGCGACGTCAAGGGCAAGCGCGCGGTCATCGTCGACGACATCATCGACACCGCCGGCACGCTCACCAACGCCGCCAAGGCCATCATGGACGCCGGCGCGGCGTCGGTGGCCGCCTGCGCCAGCCACCCGGTGTTCTCGGGCAAGGCGGTCCAGCGCATCACCGATTCCCCGCTCTCCCACGTGGTGGTCACCAACACGATCCCCCTGTCGGAGGCCGGCACCGCCTGCGGCAAGGTCCGGGTCAAGTCGGTCGGCCGGCTCCTGGGCGAGGCTATCAAGCGGATTCATCACGGGGATTCCATCAGCTCACTGTTCATGTAGCGGACGGCCGCCTTTTCGGGTAAGCATCCCGGCCTCCCGCACCAGTACACCGAAGGCACTCGAGGACAGTCATGCAAGTCGGACAGCTCACCGTCAATCTCCGCACCGGCGCTGGCAAGGGCGCTGCTCACCGCCTGCGCGCGTCGGGCCTGGTCCCGGGCGTGTGCTACGGCGAGTCGACCGACGGTCGCATCGAGCCCATCCAGATCGCCATCAACGTGAAGGCGCTCAAGGCGGCGCTCGACCCGGTCCGCAAGCAGAACACCGTCATCGCGCTGTCCATCGAGGACGGCGGCAAGACGGTCAAGTCGCTGTCGGCGCTGGTGCGCGAGTACCAGATCGACACGATCCGCCGCGACATCACCCACGTCGACCTGCTCGCGATCGACCCCAACAAGGAGGTCACCGCGGTGGTGCCGCTCGAGTTCATCGGCAAGCCCGCCGGCATCATCAACGGCGGCCTGACCCACACGGTCATGCGCTCGCTCGAGGTGAAGTGCAAGCCGGCCGACATCCCGGTCAAGCTCGAGCTCGACATCTCGCCGCTCGACATCGGCGACGTGCTCCACGTCTCGGACGTCAAGCTCCCGGCCGGCGTCAAGCCGGTGACCGCGGGCCGCGAGGCCGTCATCAGCATGGTCGCGCCCGAGAAGGAGGCCGCGGTCGAGGCGGCTCCCGAGGCGGCGGCGGCGGCGACTCCGGCGGCGGCTGGCAAGGACGCCAAGGCGGCCCCGGCGGCGGCTGGCAAGGACGCCAAGGCGGCCCCGGCCGGCAAGGCCGCGGCGCCGGCCAAGCCGGCTGCCAAGAAGTAAGGCGTGCGTGGGCCGAAGGCCCGCGCCGCGTGACCTGCGATGTGGATGGTCGTCGGCCTGGGGAACCCAGGCGCGAAGTACGCGCGGAACCGGCACAACGTCGGGTTCCGCGCCGTCGAGTTGCTCGCGGCGCGCCACGGCGTGGGCGAGCTGAAGAGCGGCGGCAAGCTGGGCGGCCACGCCGCGACCGGCGTGATCGTCACGCCGCGCGGCCGGCAGAAGGTCGTGCTGCTCGAGCCGATGGAGTTCATGAACCTGTCGGGCTTCGCGGTGCAGCGGGCCGGCGCGTTCTACGGCGTCGAGCTCGACCACACGCTGGTGGTCCACGACGAGATCGACCTCGACGTCGGGCTGGTGCGGGTCAAGACCGGCGGCGGCCACGGCGGCCACAACGGCCTGCGCTCGATCATCGAGCAGTGCGGCGGCAACGGCTTCGCGCGCGTCCGCATCGGCGTCGGCAAGCCGGGGCCCAAGCCCGGCACCGCCGACGGCGGGCTCCCCAAGGGCAAGGCCGGCGACAAGGACGTGGCCGGCTGGGTGCTGGCCGACTTCCCCAGCGCCCAGGCGGCGATGGTCGACGCGCTGCTGGCCCGCGCCGTCGACGCGATCGAGGCGGTGGTCGGCCTCGGCGTCGCGCCCGCGATGAACGAGTTCAACGGCAAGCCCGCCGTCGCGTAGCGATCAGCGCTTGTCAGCGTTTCGGACGAGCAACGGTCCGCGCGCCGGGCGTCTCGCGTCCTGGTGGGAGGCTCGGCGGGGACCTGGCCCCGCCGAGGGAGGTGCGGCGACGCACCTCCTGAAACTCAGCGGCCGCCCCACAGCTGGCCGCCGATGGCCAGGCCGTACAGCTCGCCGCCGCCGAGGTTGCGGTAGGTGACGGCGACGAACGGGCCGGCGCCGGCGGCGACCGTCGACCAGTAGCGGCGATCGCGGCCCAGGCGCAGCCCGACCAGCGCGCTGGCCTCGTCGGCGATGCCGAGCGCGTCGTCGGCGTAGGCGTCGCCGGTGAGCCGCCAGGCCAGGCCGGCGCGGGCCAGGAGCCGGGTCGGCCCCAGCGGCAGCTCGACCGCCAGCTCGACCGGCGCGTCGAGCGCGCCGGCGCCGCGCACCCCGCCGACCCCGACGCCGCCGGAGACCGCCAGCAGCGCACCGCCGGTCGAGCGCAGCGCCAGCCCGGCCAGGTGGCCGTCGAGCTCGTAGTGGCCGCCGTCGAGGTAGCCGGCGCGCAGGTCGAGCCCGCCGAGGTAGCCCAGGCCGGGCCCGGCGCGGCCGACGCCGGCGCGCAGCCGCAGCCCGCCGGTGATCGCGACGTCGTCGACGTCGCGCGGCGCCTCGGCGCGGACGTCGAGCTCCACCGCCACGACGCTGGCGCCGTGGTCGCCCTTGAGCGGCTGGGTCGTCGGCGACGCCGCGAAGGTCACCGCCGGGCCGCCGGCGTGGGCCACCAGCCAGGCCTCGATCTCGCTGGCGACCTGGGCGCCGGCGCCGTCGGGCTCGTGCAGCAGATCGTGGTTGAGGCCGGGGTAGACGCGCAGCGTCTTGTCGGCGGCGCCGGCGCGCGCGACCAGGTCGCGGCTGCCGCTGGGCGCGGTCAGCTTGTCGATCGTGCCGTGCAGCGCCAGCAGCGGCGCACGGAACGCCTCGGGGTGCGCCCACACCCGGGCGACGCCGTCGATCGCCGCGCGCGCGGTCCGCGCCGGGCCCTTGGCGGCGAAGATCAGCGGATCGCGATCCATGTCGGCGATCACCGCCGGGTCCGACGAGAAGTCGCCGTGGGGCGTCTCGAGCAACGGCGCGTCGGGGGCGAGGCCGGCGACGAAGCGGATCGCGCCGGCCTGCAGCGCCGGCGCGTCGAACGCGATGCCCGGGGCCGACAGCACGACGCCGGCGAGGTCGGGCTGGCGCTCGATGGTGTACAGCGTGGCGATCAATCCGCCGAGGCTGTGGCCCATCAGGAACAGCGGGCGGCCGGGCTCGGCGGCGCGCACCTCGCGCAGGAACGCGTCGAGATCGTCGAGGTAGGCGTCGATCGACGGCGACGACGCCCGCGGGCCCGCCGAGCGCCCGTGGCCGCGCATGTCCAGCGCCCACACCGCGAAGCCGGCGCGGGCCAGCCGCTCGGCGAGCCCGGCGTAGCGCGCGCCGTGGTCGGCGAGGCCGTGGTGGATCACCAGCACGCCGCGGGGCTCGCCGCCGACCGGCCGCCAGCGCTGGCCGTAGAGCTGGACGCCGCCGGCGCCGGTGAAGGTCAGCTCGCCCCAGGCGACGTCGGCCGCGGGCGCGGCGCGGGGCGGGGCGGCCACGCGCAGGCCGGGATCGGGGGTGGCGCAGGCGACGGCCAGCGAGAGCAGGAGCCAGAGCGGACGAGGCATGGCCCCACGGTAGGGCCGGCCCGGCCCGCCGGCGATAGGCCACCCGGCCTACAACGCCTGGGTCAAGAGGCCCAGCTCGATCGCCCGCAGCGCGACGCCGGCGCGGCTGGCGACGCCGAGCTTGTCGAAGACGTGGCTGACGTGGTGCTGCACGGTCTTGGCGCTGATCGTCAGCAGCCGGGCGATCTCGGGGTTGGTGCGACCGATCGCGACCAGCCGGAGCACCTCGACCTCGCGATCCGACAGCCGGGCTGGCCACGGCGTCGACGCTGGCGGCGCGCCGACCAGGTCGAGCGCGGCCTCGACCGCGCGGGCGTCGAGGCGCCCGGCCCGGGCCTCCTCGGCCAAGAGCGTCGCCGCGGCGGCGTGGTCGTGGGCCGGCCGGTGGGCGCGGGCGGCGCCGAGCGCGGCCCACACGTCGGCCACCGCGACGATGCGCGCGCCGTCGTCGAGCGCGTCGCCGCGCAGCCCGCGGTGGTAGCCGCCGCCGTCGAGCCGCTCGTGGTGGCGGCCGATCAGCCGGGCCGCCGCGCCCAGCGCCGGCGCGATCGCGACGATGCGCTCGCCGATCGCCGGGTGCTCGTCGCAGCGGCCGCGCTCGATCGGCGGCAGCCGCCCCGGGCGATCCCAGGTGCCCAGCGGCACCGCCAGCGTGCCCAGATCGTGCAGCCACGCGGCCCGGGTGATCGCCGTCGCCGCCGCGGCCTCGACGCCGAGCGCCGCCGCCACCCGCGCGGCCAGCGCCGCCACCGCGTCGGCGTGGCCCAGCGTGAACGGCGAGCGCACGTCGACGAACCGCCCGAACGCACGGCACACCGCGTCGATGCGCTCGGGCGGCGCCACCAGCGGCGGCCCCGGCTCGGCGTCGAGGAACGCGTCCCAGGTCGAGTCGGGCGGCGCCGTCGGCGGCAGCGCCAGGTACGCCTTCACCACCGCGGCGTCGAGCTGCCGGCCGGCGCGGCGGCCCAGCTCGCGGCGGGTGTCGTCGCCCCCCAGCACGCCGCGCAGCTGCTCGGCCAGATCCGCCGCCGCCACCACCCGCGCCGGCAGCGCGATCGCGTCGCCGCGCAGCCCGACCGGCAGGCCGCGACCGTCGGGGCGCTCGAACACCTCGGTCAGCGCCCGGGCCACGCCGTCGGGCAGGCCGATGGGCGCGATCAGCAACAGCGCCGCGTCGCACGCCGCGCGGCGGTGGCGGACCCGGGTGCTCGGCGCGGCGATCGCCCGGCCGATCGTGCGCGCGCGGTGGCCGCGGCTCCCGCCGAGGTCGCGCCACAGCCGCCCGACCGCGTCGCCGGTGCCGTCCGCGGGCAGCAGCGCGTGGCGGAACCCGATGTCGTCGCCGTCGGCCAGCGCCGCCTCCTCGGCGGCGAAGCCGGTGCAGCCGATGAAGCGCAGCGCCGCCGCGTAGTAGACGTCGCGGGTCGCCGCCGCGTCGAGCCCGAGCGCGCCGGCCAGCCGCACCGCCAGGAGCGTCGTGCGCAGCGTCTTCTCCAGCGCGAAGCCGTTGGCCAGGTCGGTGGCGAGCGACATCGCGCCGACCAGCTCGGCGAGGCGCACCGGCCTGGCGTCCATGGGCGGTGGATATACCGCGATCTGACCCGCCGAACGGCCTAACCCCTCGGATTGGCTAGCGCGTCGTGCCGCCCATCGCTGTTGATCTGCCACGCCGGCTCTGCTACAAGCCGCCCCTCACCTCGCTCGTCCCTCGTGGACGGGCAGCACCCGAGAGGAACCAGACATGGCAAGACTGCAGAGCCTCCGCGACGCGCCGGGCACGTCGCGCGAGTACGAGACCGTTTACATCCTGCGCCCCAACACCGCCAACGATGGCGTCGCCGAGATCAACACCAAGGTCAAGGGCATCATCGAGGGCATGGGCGGGAAGATCCTCAAGGTCGACAACTGGGGCAAGCGCCGCTTGGCCTACGAAGTCGCCAAGGAGCGCAAGGGCATCTACCTGTACTGGCGGTACCTCGCGACCGCCGGCGTGGTCGAGGAGACCGAGCGCAACCTGCGCATGCTCGACCTGGTGATCCGCTTCATGACGGTTCGCCTCGACGAGTCGGTCAACCCCGAGGCGCGTCCGACCGAGATCGACGACGCCAGCTACGAGCGCGCCGCCACCACCGCTGCCGACGAGGAGGACCTGTTCCTGTCGCGCGGTGACGCCGCCCCCGCGGGCGACGACGACGACGAGTACGAGAACCCGGTGGCCGAGGCCCCGATCGGCCAGGAGAACTGATCATGTCGCGCATCGAAGACGATCTCGACGACAAGGGCGACGACCGCCGCGGCGGCAAGGGTCGCGGTGGCGGCGGCGGCGGCATGAACCGCCGCAAGGTCTGCCGCTTCTGCGCCGAGACCACCACGCTCATCGACTACAAGAACCCGCAGCTGCTGCGCAGCTTCGTGACCGATCGCGGCAAGATGGTGCCGCGCCGCATCAGCGGCTCGTGCGCCAAGCACCAGCGCGCGATCTCGACCGCGGTCCGCCGCGCTCGCATGCTCGCGCTCCTGCCGATCACGGTCGGCGGGGAGTGAGGAGGACGCCATGGCCATGCAGATCATCCTGACCCAGGACGTCACCAACCTCGGCTCGGCCGGGGACCTGGTCAGCGTCCGCCCGGGCTACGGCCGCAACTACCTCGTGCCGCAGGGCATGGCGGTGACGGCCACGGCCGCCAACGTCCACAAGCTCGAGCACGACAAGCGCGTCATCGCCAAGAAGGTGGCGAAGGAGCGCGCCGGCGCTGAGGCGCTGGCCGAGAAGATCAACCTCATGACCCTCCAGTTCGACCGCCAGGTCGGCGAGGACGACAAGCTGTTCGGCTCGGTCACCAGCCGTGACATCGCCGAGCAGCTGAAGAAGACCGGCATCGAGATCGACCACCGCTGGGTGGTGATGGATCAGCCGGTCAAGGCCCTCGGCAAGTACGAGGTCCAGGTCAAGCTGGGCAGCGGCGTCAGCGCCACCTGCAAGTTCTTCGTCGTCGGCAAGGCCAAGTAGTCAGCCTTCCGGCGAGCCGACGGGCTCCAGTCACGCGGCGCGGTCCCGGCAACGGATCGCGCCGCGCGGCGTTTCGGGGGGGCGAGGCCTCTGTTCGTTCATGGGGGCGTTGTGGCGCGGCGTTCACAGGCGGGTGGCGCGGTGCCAGATTCTCGACGGTTGAGCGCGCTCGGCGGCTGGCTTCGGGCTTGCTCAAGGAGTCGGTCGTGCTCACCCCCCTCCGCTCGCTCCTCCCCATCGCCCTCCTCGCCGCGGCCTGCGGCACCTCCACCAAGCACACCATCTTGAACCCGTCGCCGCGGCCGATGACGCCGCGGCCGGCCGAGACGGTCGAGCTGTTCTCGAGCGGCGCGCCCGCCACGCCGCACGTCGACGTCGCGCTGATCGAGGTCGAAGAGTCGTCCAGCTGGAGTCAGGCCGACACGCCCGACATGCTCAAGGCGCTGCGCGCCCGCGGGGCGGCGCTCGGCTGCGACGCGGTGGTGGTCGGCGGCGCCGCGTCCCGCGACACCGGCATCAACGACTGGAGCTCGACCCCCGAGCTCGAGAAGCGCGCCCGCCGCGGCTTCTGGGGCACCTGCATCGTCTATCGCCCCGGCGCCCCCGGCGAGCTGGCGCGGCAGTAAGCCGGCGCCGCGGACGCGCCCCGTCGAGCCCGCGGCTCAGCCGTTGGGATCGCTGCGCTGCGACAGGTTCTCGAACCGCGTGAACCGCCCCTCGAAGTGGGTCTCGACGGTGCCGATCGCGCCGTGGCGGTTCTTGCCGATGATCACCTCGGCGATGTTGGGCGTCTCGCTGTCCTTGTTGTAGACGACGTCCCGGTAGATGAAGAGGATGACGTCGGCGTCCTGCTCGATGGCGCCCGACTCACGCAGGTCGGACAGCTGCGGCCGCTTGTCGGTGCGCGACTCGAGCGAGCGGTTGAGCTGCGACAGCGCCATCACCGGACACTCCAGCTCCTTGGCCAGCGACTTCAGGCCGCGCGAGATCTCGCTGATCTCTTGCTCGCGGCTGGCCTTGGCCGCCTGCGGCGAGCCGCGCATCAGCTGCAAGTAGTCGACGACGATGAGGCCGGTCTTCTTGCCGGCGAACAGCTCCTTGTTGGAGCGGAACCGTCGCGCGCGGCTGCGCAGCTCGCGCAGCGACAAGGCCGGCGTGTCGTCGATCAAGATCGGCGCCTTGGACAACGTGTTGGCCGCGTAGGTCAGGTTGGTCATGTCCTGGCGCTGCAGCTGGCCGCGGCGCAGCGCGCTCGAGTCGACCCGCGCCTCCGAGCACAGCAGGCGCTCGGCCAGCTGGGTCGACGACATCTCGAGCGAGAACACGATCGCCGGCCAGCCGCCGTTGACCGCCGCGTTCTGCGCCAGCGACAGCGCGAACGAGGTCTTGCCCATCGCCGGGCGGGCCGCGAGGATGATGAGCTCGGTCGGCTGCAGGCCGGCGGTCTTGGCGTCGAGGTCGGCGAAGCCGGTGGGCACGCCGGTGACGCCGTCGGCCGAGGCGAACCGCTCGTCGAGCGAGCTGAACACCTTCTTGATGAGGCTCTTGATCGGCTCGGGGCCGGCCTTGGCCTTGCGCTGGGTGACCTCGAAGATCTTGCCCTCGGCGAGGTCGAGGTACTCGCCGACCTCGAGGTCGTCCTCGTAGCCCTTGTCGACCACCTCGCCGGCGGCCTCGATCACCCGCCGGGTCGAGCGCTTGCCCTCGACGATCTCGGCGTAGTGGATGACGTTGTCGACCGACGGCACCCGCAGCGCCAGCTCGCCCAGGAACGCCAGGCCGCCGACCGCGTCGAGCTTGCCCAGGCGCTGCAGCTCGGCCTCGACCGTCACCGGGTCGACCGGCTTGGCCTGGGCCTCGAGGTTGCGCATGGCCATGAACACGGCCTGGTGCTTCGGGCTGTAGAAGTGTTCGACCTCGAGGGTGTCGAGGTTCGACAGCACCTCGTTGCGCAGGAACACGCCGCCCAGCACCGAGGCCTCGGCGTCGAGGTTGTGCGGCAGCACCCGGGCGCCGCGCCGGCCGGCGTGCGGGTCGCTGCGCTCGCCGCGGTCGCCACGCTCGCCGCGGTCGCCGCGGTCGCCGCGGTCGCCGCGGTCGCCGCGATCGGAGTCGTAGGGACCAGCCATGGCGCGAGGCTGTATACCACCCCGCCGCGGAAAATCTGGGCCCCGCGCGTACCCGGGGGAGGCAGCGCCTCGCTATAGTCGGTGTTCGCATGGGTACGCCCGCTCCCGGCACCACGCTCGGCGCCTACCGCGTCGACGGCGTCATCGGCGCCGGCTCGATGGGCGACGTGTTCCGCGGCGTCGACGTCGGGCTGTCGCGCAAGGTCGCGATCAAGATCCTCTCGGAGAAGCACAAGGACTCCAACGAGCTGCGCGCGCGGTTCACGCGCGAGGGCCGGGCGGTGGCGGCGATCGCCCACCCCAACGTGGTGCAGGTGTTCGCCACCGGCATGTACGAGGACCGCCCGTACATCGCGATGGAGCTGCTCGAGGGCACCGACCTGGCCAGCCTGGTCGACGACGACGGCCCGATGACCCCGGTGGTCGCGGCGCGGGCCATCCTCGACGCGGCGCGCGGGCTCGACGCGGCGGCCAAGGCCGGCCTGATCCACCGCGACGTCAAGCCGTCGAACCTGGTGCGGCTGACCGAGGGCAAGGTCAAGGTCACCGACTTCGGCCTGGCCAAGCCGGTCGATCCCGGCAGCGAGCCGGCCCTGACCGCGCTCGGCGTCGTCGTCGGCACGCCCGACTACATCGCGCCCGAGCAGGCGCGCGGCGAGAAGATCGACGACCGCGTCGACATCTACGCGCTGGGCGGCACGCTGTACTTCCTGGTCACCGGCCTGCCGCCGTTCCGCACTGGCAACCCCGCCGAGGACAAGTACCTGAAGGTGGTCGCGCGCCACCTGAAGAACCCGCCGCCCGACGCCCGCGAGCGCGCGCCCGGCGTGGACGCCGAGCTGGCCGATCTGGCGCGGGCGATGATGGCCAAGAAGCCGGCCGAGCGCCCCGACTACCCGACGCTGATCGCGCGGCTCGAGGCCATCATCCAGCGGCTGCAAGACGGCCGCGCGGTGACGCTGCCGCCGGCGGCGCCCAGCGCCTCGCGCAGCGACACCAAGACCCCGTTCGTCGGCGCCGACGCGCCGCCGGCCTTCACCGACGACGTCGGCGCGACCCAGGCCGCGATCGTGGCGGTCGGCGCGCAGCGGCTGCCGACCTGGGCGTGGGTGGTCAGCGCGCTGGCGGCGATCGTGTTCGTCGGCGGGCTGGTCCACTTCCTCGGCCGCGGCTCGGCGTCGGCGCCCGGCGCCGGCACCGGCACCGGATCCGCCGTGGCCGACGCCGCGGTGCCGGTGGTGATCGACGCGCCGCCGCCGCCGCCGCTGCCGACCGCGCCGGCCGGCATGGTGCTGGTGCTCAAGCCCGACGGCGCGCCGTGGTTCTTCGTCGACGCGCGCCCGGTCACGGCCGCCGAGTGGGCCAAGGGCTTCCCCAAGCTCAAGGCGCCCAAGGCCGCCGCGCTCGACAAGCCGGTGATCAACGCGCCCTACAACTTCGCCAAGGCCTACGCCCAGACCGTCGGCAAGCGCCTGCTCACCGACGCCGAGTGGCAGGCCGCGGTCACCACCGCCGGCGTGATCGCCTCACCGGCGCTCTACGAGTGGGTCGCGCCCGCGGTCGGCAAGCAGGCGCCGGTGCGCGCGCCGGGCAAGCAGGCCACGCGCGCGCTGGCTGGCGGCGCGGACGTCACGGTGCGGCTCGCGAAGGACCTGTAGCGCTCACGCCTCGGCGTGGGGCGCGTCGACCGGCAGCCCGCTCAGCGCGCGGAACGCGAGGTCGAGGAAGTCGGTGGCGGTGACGATGCCGACGGGCAGCTGGCCGTCGTCGACGACCACCAGCGCGCTCACCTTGCGCGCCAGCAGCTGCTCGAGCGCGTCGCGCGCAGGAGTTTCGGGGCGCACGGTGAGCACGTGGACGGTCATCACCTTCGACACCGGCACCTGACCGCGGTGCGGCTGGTTCACCGATCGCAGCAGGTCGCGGTCGGACACGATGCCGCAGACTCGTCCTTTGCCATCGACCACGGGCACATGGCGCACGTCGGCGAGCGCCATCTCCCAATCGACGTTGCTCAGGGTCGCGTCATCCGGGACCGTCACGACCCCGGCCGTCATGAGCTCGGACACAGCGAGGGGACGCATGCCCCGGAGTGGTGCATGCCGCGTGCCGGGGGAGGGGAGACGGGCGCGGGTTGCTCCGCGTAGATCCGTCCGACCAGTACGCGCGCATCGCCTTCCGGTTCATCGCTGAGGCGCGTATCCTGGCGACGGTGTCGACGCAGATCGGAAATCCGGGCACATCTGGGCAAGCTGGCGTCCGCCTCGGCAAGTACGTGCTGGACGCCGCGCTGGGGATGGGCGGGATGGCGGAGGTGTTCCGCGGCCACACCGTCGGCGCCGAGGGGTTCGAACGACCGGTCGCGATCAAGCGAGTCTTGCCCGACGCATCCCGCAACCCGGCCTTCGCCGACATGTTCATCACCGAGGCCAAGCTCTCGGCGCGTCTGCAGCACGCAAACATCGTGTCGGTCCTCGACTTCGATCGGGATCACGAAGGTCGCCTGTACCTCGTCATGGAGCTGGTCGAAGGCAAGGACCTCGACGGCGTCATCGAGTCGGGCCGCCTGCCATTCTCGATCGTGATCTACGCGATCTGCGAGGTCCTCCGCGGCCTCGGCTACGCCCACGACTTCCCCGCCGGCGCCGACGGGATCCGCGGCCTGGTGCATCGAGACATCTCGCCGCACAACGTGCTGGTCTCGTGGTCGGGCGCGGTGAAGGTCAGCGACTTCGGCATCGCCAAGGCCCGCGCGGCGACGGCCGCCAGCGCATCGGTGACGATCAAGGGCAAGCCCGCCTACATGAGCCCGGAGCAGATCAACGGCGCTCCCCTCGATGGCCGCAGCGATCTGTTCGCCGTCGGGGTCATGCTCTGGCAGATGTTGACCGGGCAGTATCTGTTCGCCAGCGGCACCACCGCCGAGACCCTGGCGCGCGTGCTGTTCTCGAACGTCGTGCCGCCCAGCCAGGTCGTGCCCGACGTGCCGCGCGATCTCGAAGCGATCACCCTGAAGCTGCTCGCGAAGGATCCGGCGCAGCGCTTCCAGACCGCGGAGGAGGCCGTCGACGCGCTCCTCCACTGCCACCACGCCCCACGCGACGGGCGCCGCGAACTCGAGGCCCTGCTCATCGCACGCTTCCCGCACAAGGCGCCCATCCGCACCGGCCAGCGCGCGCGTGGCTTCGGCACGCCGCAGGGCAACGAGCTACCGCAGCGATGGTCGCCTGACCAGGCGGCGTTGATGCAGGCCGCCACCCGCACCGGTGCGCCCGCGGGCGCGGTCACCGCGCCGACCGTCGCGGGCCATGTGGCCGCGCTGGCACCACCGCCCGCGGTGGCGGTCGCCGCGCCCCGTGCGCGCACCGGCGTGGTGGCGGTGGGCATCGTCGGCGTCATCGCGCTGGTGCTGGTGCTGGTCGTCGCGCTGAGCGGGGGCGGTGGCGCCGCCCCCGGCGGGGTGCCCGGGGCGGGGACCGTGGTGGACGCCGCGTCATCGTCACCTGTCGATGCGGCGTCACCCGTCGATGCGGCGTCATCCGACGCACCGCTCGCCGACGCACCGGTCGTCCTGGACGCCGGTGGCGCCGACGCCAGCGCCGTGTCTGTCGATGCCCGCCCGCGAGGCCGCGGCGGCCGCGGCGGCGGCACCGGAACTGGGTCCGGATCGAGCTCGATCCAGGAGATCCCGCTGCCGGGGCAATGACGTCGTCGGCGCCCAAGCAACCCCGGCCCGCAGTGGCCGATACCTGGCGCATTCGATAGGGAGTTACGCCATGCACGCACGACGCGGGCGCCACGCCGCCCTCCAGTTCATGATCCTCGCAGCCTTCGCGCTGGTCGCCGCGCCCGCGCTCGCGCAAGACTCAGGCCAGGCCAAGACGATCCTCGTCGATGAGGGGGGCTCCTACGAGGTTTTGGTCCACCCCGACTTCGTCACGATCCTGTACCTCCCCGACAAGCTCGAGAAGGCGCTCGGCTCGGACACGACCAGCTACGAGGTCAAGCCGATCGGCTCGACGAGCCTCGCCATCCGCCCGCTGAAGGCCGACGCCAAGCCCGCCAACCTGGCGCTGGCCACCGCGTCGATCAAGGTCTCGGTGGTGCTGCGGGTCTCGCAGTCCCGCGACGCGGCGATGACGCAGGTGACGTTCAAGCGGGCCGACGTCGAGGCCGAGCTCGAGCGGCGGATCGCCGAGAAGGTCAAGGCGCGCACCGCCGAGCTCGAGGCCAGGGTCGCCGCGATGCAGCAGCAGATGGACGCCGAGCTGCCCAAGCTCGCCGACGGGCTCATCGCCGCCCGGATCCTGCAACGCCGCGATCTGCGCAAGCTCGACGCGATCGAACGCAACGACGCCAACGTCGTCGTCGAGACCAAGGACGTGCTGTTCCTCGGTGACGACGCCTTCATCACGTTCGATATCGAGAACCGCAACAAGGCGCCCTACCGCCTCGCGACCGTCGCGATGCTCGACGGCACCCGCGACACCGCCGGCGTCGTCCGGTTCACCAGCGACGCCGCCGAGACCGCCGGGGCTGGCGTCATCGGCGTCGTCCGTCCCGGCGGCCACGGCAAGGGCGTCGTCGTCGTCCGCCGCGCCGCCGACCTCGTGGGCAAGCGGCTGACGCTTGTCGTCGCCGAGCCCGGCGGCAAGTCCAAGGTCGTGGTGGATCGGATCGTGCTCCGATGATCCGCGCCGACCTGTGCGCGTTCGCGATCGCCACGGCGGCGGCGGGCACGGCCCACGCGGATCGCCGCGAGGCCTCGCTGCACGCCCACGCCGTCGGTGGCGCGCTGACGCTGGGCGACGCCCGCCGCGACGGCACCGGCCTCGCCAGCGGCATCGCCGCGCGCGCCAGCTATGCCACCTCGAACGCGTTCCAGTACGACGCCCAGCTCACGCTGCTCGCCGGTCGAGCCTCGTTCGCGCGCGCGAGCTTCATGCCGGCCGGCCGTCCGCCGGTCAGCGGGTCGTTCACGCGTAGCGCGCAGGCTTCGCGCCTCGACGCGGGCGCAACGCTGCGCCTCGGCGTCCAGTGGATCCCGACGCTGCGGGTCGCCGCCGGCGCGCAGCTCGTCCGCCGCGGTGCCCCGACGGTTGACCTCGGCGCGGCGACTGCCGACGGCGAAGAGGCAACCGGCGTCGCCGCCACGCTCGATCTCAACCTGGTCGGGATCGCCACCGTCGGGCTCGACTACCGCGTCAACCGCCGGCTGATCGTCGGCGCCGCCGCCGGCGTCGTCCAGGCCGTGCCGGGCGTCGGCCCAACCTGGCGCACGCTCGACGTCACGCTGCACGCGGCGTACTACTGGTATCCGCGCTGGTGACACGCCGTGCCCGCGCGTCATCACGCGCGGCGTCGCTTGCTCCCGGGGCGGCGTGGGGGCATCCGCGCCGCGGCGTAGGCCGCTGCCATCGATCCGAACATCGTGCGCAGCTTCGCGCACAGCGACTTCGGCAGCGCGCGTGTCGGCGGGACCGCGCGCAGCTGCGCCAGCAGCTCGTCGCGCGCCCCTCGCTTGCGCCCGAGAGGCGGCAGCCCGGCCGCCACCCGCGCGGCCGGTACTGAGCCGAACCGCCGGCCGAGCGCGCACATGAGCGCCGCCGACATCGGTGTCCCGGCCGGGTGCGCGCGGAGCTGCGTCAGCAACGCGTCGTTCGACAGCTTGCGACGCGTCGGTGGTGGGATGCCCGCCGCCGCGTAGGCCGCGGCCGTCGATCCAAACCGCTTCAGCAGCGCCGCCGTCAGCGCCGTCGGCAACCGTCCCGCCGGCGCGTGTTCACGCAGCTGCGCCAGCAACTGCGCGTCGGTGATGGGCTGGCGGGTCGGTGGCACAATGCCTGCCGCTGCGTACGCCGCGGCCATCGATCCGAATCGCCGCCACAGCGAGATCGCAAACGACTTCGGGACCGCGCCATGGGCGGCGACGTCCCGCAGCCGCGCCAGCAGGTCCTCGTCCGAGGCACCGCGCCGGCGCCGGGGAGCCTCGGCGGCAGGCAGCGCCGCTGTCGCCCTCGATGGGGCGGCGGCCGCCGTGGCGCGCGGCGCGGGCAGGTCCGGGGGCACCGGTTGCTCCGGCGCGGTCGTCATCGCCGCCTCGATCACCGCCGGCGCCGCAGCGCGCGGCACCGGCGCGTGGCGGCGCCCACGTGCACGCCCCGCGCGCAGCGACGGCTCGCCAGCCGCGGCACCCCACCGCGCGCGGAGCGAGGTCAGCACCTCACCGAGCTCGATCCCGGCGCGGGCCAGCGCGTCGACCGCGGTCACGAACTGCACGTGGGTCGGACGGAGCGGCCACGTCGACGAGAGCTCGAGCAGCTGGCCGCGCCGCTGCGTCAGCTCGACCAGCGCCGCGCCGACCTCGCGGACCCGCACCGCGTGGCCCGCGCCGACCATCGCCGCCGGCAGCGTCAACACGTCCGCCGGTCCACCGCCGGGGCTCGCCAGCGCGAGCGTCACCTCGGCGACGAATCCCAGCCACCGTAGCTCCAGCGCCTCCCCGCCCGTTGTCATGTGGCCGACTGTAGCCGCGCGCCGCGCCCGCGCGAGGCCGGATGTCCGTCATATACGCGGAGTCACCCTTTTGGGGTGAGGGTGGTGTCGGGGCCGCGTTTGCGCGAAGCGCTTGATCCAGTGGCGTAGTCCCCGTTACATGCCTTCCTTCTTGACCGCGTCGCCACCGGTCCGCCACGCTGCGAGTGGTCCGACAGATGCCTCGGCATCTCCGGGGCGCTGCGCCCGCCGCGCGAGCCCATCCGACCCGAGGCGAATCCACGCAACCGGCGCCGGCCTCGGCCGACAACTACCGCGCACACCATGACCAAGCCTACCCATCGCGTCGCGTCGTTCCTCGCGCTGCTGCTGCTCGCGACCTGCAGCGACGATCCGGGTGATGGGCGCACCGGCGTCGTCGCCGGCTATGTCACCTACGATGGAGGGCCGGTCGCCGGTGCCACCGTCAACGTGCACCAGTGGTTCCAGGGCACCGAGACGCTCCTCGCCGGCACGGGCACGACCGACGCCACCGGGCACTTCGAGGTCCAGGTCGGCGACTACTTCCAGCAGCTCACCGTCACCGCGCAAGGCGGCGCCGCGCAGCGCCTCGACGGCACCACGCTCACGCTCGACCCGGCCGCCGAGCTGCGCGCGCCGCTCCTCGATCACCCGCTCAACGGCCGCTCCGACGTCGTCGTCTCGCCGTTCACCGACCTCGCCTACCGCCTCGGCCGCGCCCGCGGCGCCGCCCACCAGGACGCCGACGATGTCGCGTCGCTGCGCACCGCCGTCGCGCGGGTCAACGCCCACCTCGGCGTCGACGTCGTCGCCGTCGCACCCGCGCCGACCACCGCCGCGACCCCGTTCGACGAGCGCGGCAAGTACGCCGTCGCGCTCGCCGCCTACGACCAACTCGCCGTCATCGCCGCGCGCGACCTCGGCGTCACCGGCGCCGCGGTCAACGTCCGGCTGCTCCACGATCAGCTCGTCAAGGACGCCGGCTCGACCGAGGCGCGCCTCGATGGCAACGGCGCCGAGGTGCTGAGCGTCGGCCCGGCCTGCCCGCTGCCGTCCGGTTGCACCGTCGAAGGCCCGGCCTGCTTCGCCTCCTGCAGCGTCTACGTCAACACGCTGCGCAGCCGCCTCGCCGCGGCCAGCCTCGCCTGGCTCGGCACCCCCGCCAACCACACCGGCCTGGCCGCCAGCGACATCCTCACCTGGGCCACGACCCTCGCCACCAACCCGGATCCGCAGCTCTTCGCCGGCGAGGCCCCCGAACCCATCGACGAACTCGGCCCGGTCATCACCTGGACCACGCCCGCCGTCGGCCAGGTCTTCACCACCGGCGGCATCATGATCGACGTCACCGCCGCCGACCCGCTCGGCGTCGCGTCGCTCGCCGTAGCCCACGTGGTCGGCCAGACCCGCACGCCGATCGCCGACACCGACCCCGCCCCCGACCACTTCGTCGGCAGTCTCCCGCTCACCCCCGCGCTCGCCGAGGGCCCGCTGACTCTCGAGGCGGCGGCCGCCGATCGCGACGGCCACCCCACCACGGTCGCGCGGCAGGTCGAGATCAACCAGCTCTCTGGCGGCGCGGTCAGCGGCACGGCGATCAAGGCCGCGCTCGCCAACGCCCCGGTCACCGTCCGCACGTTCACCAACGCCGCCCCTGGCGCGACCGTCCTCGCGTCCGGCATGACCGACGCCAGCGGCAACTTCACCAACCTCGCGATCCCCGAGGGCACGCAGGGCGATCTGATCGTCGAGGTCGGCGGCGCCGGCTCCTATGCCGAGGACGCCCAGCCGACGACCGTCGTCTCGCTCGCCGCCACCGAGAAGCTCGGCGTCGTCCTGCCCGGCTACGTCGACGGGGACACCCTCGCCGGCCTGGTCGTCAGCCCCGCGACCACGCTCGCCGTCGCCTACGTCACCTACCTCCAGGGCGCCAACCAGGGTGGCGCCGACCTCGCCGCCAAGTGGGCCACCGCCACCGCCGCCATCGAGCGCCACCTCGGCGTCTCCGGCATCACCACCGTCGTGCCGTCGGTGCCCTCGCAGGTCGACTCGCTCGACGACGCCGACCGCTACGGCCTCGTGCTGCTCGCGCTGTCGCGCACCGCGTGGGGTGCCTCGGCGCTCGGCGGCGGCGACGCTGGGGCTTTCGGCTCGGCCGTCAACGCGATGAAGGTCCTGCAGGTCTGGGTGCGCGACATCGGCGACGGCTGCTGGGACGGCAAGGCCGGCCCGACGGCGCTCAGCTACGGCGGCCCGACGCTGCTCACCGACGAGGCCACGCGGCTGCAGCTCGCCCAGGCGCTGGTCGCCTACCTCGGCAGCGCCCAGAACCAGACCCAGTTCGCCGCCGCGGCCGACGTGCTGCCGCTGCTCGACACGCTGGCCACCGGCGGCGGCAACACCGCGCCCGGGTCGTGCGCCGGCACCAACCACCTGTTCGACGACGCCGGCCAGGGCTTCGATCGCGAGGGGCCGGTCGTGACGTGGGGCACCTTCCCCGCGACCGATCCGTACGTCCGCGGGATGGTCACGGTGACGGCGACCGCCGTCGACAACCTGCCGACCTTGCCGACGCTCGCGTTCACCACCGGCCAGACCGACATCGACGTCGCGGCGAACGGCGTCCGCGCGGTCATCGACACCACCGGCATGAACGGCCCCGTGCCGCTCGCGGTGCGCGCCGAGGATGGGTCGATGAACGCCACCACCGCGATGCACGACCTGATCGCCGACAACCTCGCCCCGGCGATCTCAATCACCGCGCCGGCGATGGACGGCCAGTTCCTCCGCCCACCGGTCATGCTCGGCTGGAGCGTCGTCGAGGCCAACCCGATGGCGACGACTGCGACCCTCGACACGATGACGCCCGTCACGCCGGGCTTCCAGGTCGCCGCGGAGGGGGCCCACGCGCTGGTCGTGAACGCGACCGACCGGGCCGGCGGCAGCGCCAGCGCGACCCGCACGTTCACGATCGACAACACCCCGCCGGCGTTCAGCAGCGTTGTCGCGCCGGCCGGCGGGGTCGTGAAGCCGCCGCTGACGATCACCGCGACCGCCACCGACAACTTCATGGCGAGCGGCTCGCTCGGCACCGACATCACCGTCAGCAGCACGCCAGCGCCGTCGACGACGACCCCGGGGACGATGGGCGGCAACCGGACGCTGGCCGTGACGTACGCCGCGCTGCCCGACGGCCCCTTCACCGTACGCTTCAACGTCAGCGACCGAGCCGGCAACGCGGCGGCCGAGCACGCCGTGACCCGCACCATCGACGGCACCGCCCCGAACCTCAGCTGGAGCACCACCGGCTTGACCCAGCTCGGCACCGACTACTGGACCGGAAGCGCCACCCCGACCTTGACCGGCATGGTCGCGGACGCGAACCTCGCGACCGTGATCGCGACGTGGTCCGGCGGCATGGCGACTGCCACGGTGGCGGGCGGTGCGTGGACGGTCGCGCTGCCGGCGGCCGCGAGCTTGGGGCTCCCGGGGCTCGACGTGACGATCACCGCCACGGACCTCGCTGGCAACGCGAGCGCGCTCACGCGGCATCTGCGTGCCGACGTTACGCCACCTGTCGTCGGGTTCGGCACGACGCTGGTGCGCCAGGAGAACAAGGACGCCGTCAACTTCGATCCGAACGTGGATCCGATGTACGGCAAGAAGAAGTACAACCCGACGCACGCGCACGACGCTGCGTTCACGACCACGCTTGGCCCCGCAACGCCGTGCGATGGCAGCGCCGCCGATCCATCGGTCACCAAGTACGCCTACCTCCTCGACCAGGCACCACCGTTCGCACTCGAAACGGGCGGCCTCGACGCGGGCGGCGCCAACGCGCTCAAGTGGCAGCTCGACCCGTCCGATGATGGCGTCGGGCTCGCTGCCGTCCGGTGGCGCGTCGTCGACGTCGCCACCGGCACCGTCATCCACAACTGGGCGACCCTCGCGTCGCCGGTCAGCACCCTCGTGCCGCTCTACCGGGTTGGCGCCAACGCCGCCGCCGGGACCAGCGGCTCCGCCGCGCTCGGCACCGCGCAGGGCCTGCTTCGCTTCGAGGCCGAGGCGACCGATCGCCTGAACCGCGTCACCACCGCCACGCGTTGCTGGAACCAGCGCTTGCTCGCGGCACCGATCGTCCTGGACCCGAACGACCAGGCCGTGCTCCCGAGCAACACCGCGGCCGACATCACCGCCAACAAGTGGGGGCTCGCCAGCCTGAGCCTCACCAGCACCGCCACGCCGGCGGCGCCGGTCTCGATGATGCTGACCACCGTGGCGACCGCGACCCCGGCGGGCGCCGGCCTCTTCGAGTTCCCGATCTACAACCCGACCAACGAGCCGGTCTACGTCTCGGTCGATCTGGACCTCCCCGCGCCGATCGCGATGGGATCGCCGCTGACCTCGGCGAAGTGGACGCGCTCCTCCTACGACGGCCGCTGGGTCTACCGCGAGGCGGTGACCAACACGACCTGCGGGTCGGTCCTCGCGGATGCCGGACCGCCGGCCATCTACGAGCCGAACTACAGCCTGGCCGGTTGCGAGAACGGGCCGCCCGCTGGGAACAACGCCACGCTCTACACCGACACCGACCAGAACGTCCCCGCCGCCGACTTCACTGTTCGCGCCTGGACGACCGACCAGATCACCACGGCCCTGACGGAGCTGACGCAGTGCGCGGGCTGCAGCACCACGCCGGCCGCCGCTGGGCGAGTGCGGGTCACGATCCTGGTCCCGCCGCGCGGCGCCACCACGACGCTGCCCCCGGTGAAGGTCGTGCTGATGGCGACGCTGCGCCCGAACACCGCCTACCGCCCGCACGGCATGACCGCCGCGGACACGCCGACCGAGTTCGCGGTCGGCGCGCAGCGCCTCACCGGCCAGTCGCTCGCGAGCGCGACCCAGTGCGTGCAGTGGAACGCCGCGCCAGGGCCGCTCCCCTCGGGCGGCTTCAAGTGCACCCGGACGCGCTACTTCACCAAAGCGCGCTACCTCGATGCGGTGACGATCAGCAACGTCGGTCTGCGGACCGCCTTTCTGGCAACCGGAATCACAGGCTCCGCGACCTCTACGGCCTCGCACCTCTTCGGTGCTGACACCAGGCCCTTCTCGCCTCCAGGGACGCTCAGCTGGACCACGAGTGAGCCGGCGCCACCCGCGCTCTAGACGACTAGACAAGGAACATAGTGATGACGCAAGCCAAGTCCTTCACCTACCTCATCGGCGGCATTGCCGTCGGCATCGCCCTCGTCGTCGCCTGCAGCGACGACTCGCCTGGTGACGTGGACGCGGCCGACGCTGCGTGCAACTGCCCCGCCGCGGAGCCACCGCTCGCTGGGAGGATTACCCGCGTGCGCGCCGACAACAACCTCAGTCCCGGTGGAACAGGCGGTGCGGCAGTCGGCTGTCCCGCCGGTGCGATTGCCCTCGGCGGCTCCTGCGAGGTTGCGACGACAGACACCAACGTCGTGCTCTTGAGCAGCCGGTTCACGCCCGGATCGCCCGAAGGCTACCGCTGCGACTGGTCGACCGTGAACGCGACCATGGCCCGCACCGGCACTGCCGAGGTCGTCTGCCTCACGCCTGCCCCATGAGGTGGACCCTGGTCGCATGCGTCGTCGCCGTTCTTGCGGCGTGCAAAGACGAGGGCCCGCCGAAGCCGCGCTGGGTCCACAAACCCACCGAGATCGATCGCAGCACGTGGGGCCGCGACTGCGGCGGTGGCGAGGTCCCGGCCGTGTACAAGCGAGGCGGAAGTTCCGACTTGTGGAGTGTCAGCGGGCCGACGGGGTCGCGGCTCTCGGTGCTCTGCGCGCTCCACTGGAATGAGGCCGGCACCGCGATCGAATCGATATCGGTCTCCGCCGGCCAACGAAGCACGCTCGACCCGATCCTGACCGAGCCGGCGTTTCGCCGCGCACTTCCGGTGGTCATGCGCGAGCTCCCGGAAGAAGTGCAGGCTGCGGTGCGCCGGCTCGTGGACAACCCCGAGCAGGGCGTCCTGCGGACTCGCGTCCGCGGCTTCACGGTCCGCCGAGGGCTGCTCATGAACTCGACCGACGCCGAGTTGCAGCTCGACGTGCTCTGGGATCCCGAGCGCATTCAATAGGTTGGAAGAATCCTCGAAGCGACGCGCAACCCGCGCCAGGTGAGGTCGATAGCAGCGCCACAGGACAGGGCGGCTCACGTTGAGCCGAGCGTCCTCGGAAAGGCGCAACGTCGTGTCGCTCTTCACCCCCCTTGTAGATGCATCCCGCGGTTCGCCCGGTGCGCAGGCTCCCGCCCCGCAGACCACCCGCGCAGGCGCGGGCCCGACCACGCGCTCGCTGCCCCCGCCCGCCACTGCGCAATCGACCCTGCAAGGGCTGCCCGTGGCCCAGCGCCCGGGCGACACGACGCACGACCAGCAGCAGCTCAAGGAGTCCGCGGCACGCCTCCAGCGGCTGGCGCGCGATGTCCAGGCCGGTCGGCCGATCGCAGGCGACCTGGTGCTCCTGGCATCCTCGACCTGCGAGGTCGCTGCCGGCGCGGCCTACCACCTGGCCATGGCGCAGGCGCAGGCCGAGACCGAGGCGGCCCGTCGCGATGGCGACGCAGACAGTCCAAACCCGTTCGTCGCCGGTCGCGCGCGACGTGAGCAGGAGGCGGAGGCGCAGCGGGCCCAGGCGACCGCATGGCGCGACGCTGACGTGGAGAAGCACCTCGATGCGATCGCGACCGCCGCGATGGCGATCATGCGCAGCGTCGGCCACGACGGGACGCGCATCGCCAACGCGCTAAAGCTGCTCGCCATGGCGGCGGCGCCACTGGGATGGGAGCTTCCGCACTCCGTGGAGGATGGCACCGCGAGGGAGCGCGCCCACGAGCCATGCGACACGGACGCCGCGACCGGCGCCGACGCGGTCCGCGACAACCCGACACAGTGCTACATGTCCGAGAGCGACCGCGCCGGCGTTGCGCGGCAAATGAACGACGCGCTGAAGCAGCTCCGCGCGCACTTCACCGCCGCGATCCAGCGCCACACCAAGAAGCTGCAGGCGGCGATCGATCGCGACCAGAAGATGGCGGAGCAGGTCGCCAACATGGTGCTGGACGCGCTGATCACCGCGGCCACCGCCGGCCTGGGTAAGGGCGCCAGCAAGGCGGCGGCCACCGCCGGCGCAACCGCCGCGGAGCAGCACGCGCCGGCGGCCATCGGCAACACCAAGAAGCTGGCCGACTACTCGAGCGAGTTCGGCAAGGCGTCCAAGGGGATGAAGGATCTCCGCGGACTGCACGGCGCCGCGGCGTCGGTGCCGGGCGAGCTGGCGACGCTGGCGCGCAAGGTGGCCACCGACGCGGTCAAGTCCACCATCAAGAACAGCCGGACCATCGCGGCATCCGACGACAAGATGGACCCGCGGTACAAGCAGGTCGGGTTCGCTGAGGGGCTGGAGGCGGCGACCGGTGAGAGCCTCGAGGGCCTCGCGCACGACCTCGAGCGGCTCGACGACGCCACGCTCGATGAGCTGACCATCGCGCTGCGGGAGATCACGCCCGCCGACCTCGACAAGCAGCTCGCCCCCATCATGGCAGCGTTCGCATCGCAGGTGCAGCCGATCGGCGACACCCGCTACAGCCCGGACCTGATCACGGTTCGTCGCCACACCAAGAAGGCGGCGCGGATCAAGCTGCCGACCGGCAAGACCGCGTACGCGCTCGTGACCTACTCCGACGACGTGCTGCCCGAGGATACGCAGGCGCAGCGGCTGCTCGGCGCCACGCTGCGCGACGCCGGCCGCCGCCTCGACGGCGGCGACGTGATGGACGGCGTGACCAGCAAGGCGGACTACGCCAACGCGCTGCAGCCCAACATCGAGGTCGAGTTCATCCGCTGGATCACGAACCCGAAGGGCACCAACATCGACTTCCAGGGCATGGTCGACGGTGAGGCGGTCGACGTGCCGCTGAGCAAGCTCAAGGATCGCCCGTTCGTCGACCCCGACGGGAACCTGCTGGACGGCTGACGCCTGGTCCCCTTGTCGACCCGCACGGCGTCGGGCACTCTCGCGGCGCGCGATCCGGGGCCGCGCGACGGCCTCGGCGACGACGACGAGGATGTGCTGATGTCCAAGACCAACGGTGCTGCAGGCCTGGCGGGCGAAACCGCTGCCAAGCGCTTCGCGAGCTTCCGCGAGATCGCCGATTTTCTGTGGCAGAACGCCGAGCGGCTGCGCGGCGCGTACAAGCCGAACGAGTACGACAAGGTCATCCTGCCGCTGCTGGTGGCCCGGCGGCTCGACTGCGTGCTGGCGCCCACCAAGGACAAGGTGCTGGCCCGCCTCGAGGCGCTGAAGGCCAAGGGCATGAAGGCGACCGACCCTGCGGTCGACGTGGCGCTGTGCAAGGTGACGACGGTCCCTTTCTACAACACGTCGAAGTTCGACTTCGGCCGGCTGAAGGGCGACACGACCCACATCGCGCCGAACCTGCGCGCGTACCTCAAGGCGTTCTCCGCGAACGCCCGCGACATCCTCGAGCAGTTCAAGTTCGAGGAGCAGATCACGCGGCTCGACGAGGCCAACCTGCTGTACCAGGTCATCGACCTGTTCGCCGAGGTCGACCTGCACCCCGACGTGGTGCCAAACCACGTGATGGGCAGCGTGTTCGAGGAGCTGATCCGGCGCTTCAACGAGAAGAAGAACGAGGAGGCCGGCGACCACTACACGCCGCGCGAGATCATCCGGCTGATGGTCGACCTGTTGTTCGTGGAGGACGACCAGGCGCTGCGCCGCGCCGGCATCGTGCGCTCGCTGTTCGACCCGGCCTGCGGCACCGGCGGCATGCTGAGCGTGGCCGAGGAGTACCTGCGCGAGCTCAACCCCGACGCCAGGCTCGAGGTCTTCGGCCAGGAGCTGAACCCGGAGTCCTACGCGATCTGCAAGAGCGACATGATCATCAAGGGGCAGAACCCCGCGAACATCGTGCGCGGCAACTCGTTCGACCAGGACGGCCACGCCGGCCAGCGCTTCGACTACATGCTGTCCAACCCGCCGTTCGGCGTGGACTGGAAGAACGTGCAGAAGGCGGTCGAGGACGAGCACACGACGC
This sequence comes from Myxococcales bacterium, assembly GCA_016707895.1. Taxonomy (GTDB): domain Bacteria; phylum Myxococcota_A; class Polyangia; order Haliangiales; family Haliangiaceae; genus UBA2376. The sequence goes on from JADJGV010000034.1 coordinate 449,225, forward strand.
TGGGGTACGCGGGCCGGTTCGGCCCCGGCACGCCGCGTATCAACGACGGTGCGCTGCTGTTCCTGCTGCACATGATCGCCAAGATGAAGCCGGTCGACGCCAAGACCGGCGAGGGCGGCTGCCGGATCGGCATCGTGTTCAACGGCTCGCCGCTGTTCACCGGCGACGCCGGCAGCGGCGAGAGCGAGATCCGCCGCTGGATCCTGGAGAACGACTGGCTCGAGGCGATCGTCGCGCTGCCCGACCAGCTCTTCTACAACACCGGCATCGCCACCTACGTCTGGGTGCTGACCAACAAGAAGCCCAAGCGTCGGCGCGGCAAGGTGCAGCTGATCAACGCGGTCGACCTGTACCAGAAGATGAAGAAGTCGCTCGGCAACAAGCGCAACGAGCTGTCGCCCGAGCACATCGCGACCATCGCCACGACCTTCGGCGACTTCCGCGAGAGCGGCATCAGCAAGATCTTCGCGAACGAGGACTTCGGCTACCGCCGCATCACGGTCGAGCGCCCGCTGCGCCTGTCGTTCCAGGCCTCGCCCGAGCGCCTGGCCCGGCTGCGCGACGAGAAGGCCTTCGCCGCGCTGGCCAGCTCGAAGAAGAAGGGCGCGGCGGGTGAGACCGAGGCTGCCGCGGGCGCCGAGCTGCAACAGGCCATCCTCGCCGCGCTGAAGCGGCTCGACGCGAAGAAGCTCTACAAGCAGCGCGACCACTTCGAGCAGGAGGTCGCGGGCGCGCTCGGCCGTGCCGGCGTCAGCGTGCCGGCGCCGGTGAAGAAGGCGATCCTGGCGGCGCTGGGCGAGCGCGACGAGACCGCCGACATCTGCACCGACAGCAAGGGCAACCCCGAGCCCGACGCTGACCTGCGCGACACCGAGAACGTGCCGCTGACCGAGGACATCGCGGTCTACTTCGAGCGCGAGGTGAAGCCCCACGTGCCCGACGCCTGGGTCGCCGGCGTCGAGTTCCGCGGTGGCAAGGCCGTCATCGTCGACGAGGCCAAGGTGAAGGTCGGCTACGAGATCCCGGTCTCGCGCCACTTCTACCAGTACAAGCCGCTCCGCCCGCTCGCCGTGATCGAAGGCGAGATCCGTGCCCTCGAACAGGAGATCCAGGGCCTGCTCGGCGAGGTGCTGGCATGAGCGCCGCCAGTTCTAACTATGGCGAATTCGCCACAATATCGGCCGAGGCTGGGCCCGCTCGCGTACGGCCCACGAGGCGCGAGCTCAAATCCCTCGAATTCGAGGGAATTGGATCGTGGGCGAGCTTGCAGGCATGGCAACGCGAGGCGCAGCGCGTGCTCGGCGAGGCGATGTCATGAATGACGACGTGTTCCCGCGTGCTTGGGGCGTCACGCGGATGAAGTACGCCTCGTCCCTCAAGGGCCGGCTGGGGTGGCAAGGGCTCAGTGCCGATGAGTACAGGGAAGAGGGGCCGTATGTGGTGAGCAGCGCCCACTTTCGCGATGAGCGAATCGCGTGGGAGCTGTGCCCCCGCGTCTCCACGGAGCGCTACCTCCTGGATTCGAATATTCACCTGCAGCCGGGCGACTTGCTGCTCATGAAGGACGGCGCTGCGCTTGGGAAGCTGGCGTTCGTCGAAGATCTGCCAGGGCCTGCCTGCCTAAACAGCCACCTTCTCCTGTTTCGTCCCAAGCAAGGTGCCTACTGGCCTAAGTACCTATACTACTACTGCGCAACGAAGTACTTCCAAGAGTACATCACCGTGCGCGGAACCGGAGCGACGTTCCTCGGCGTCTCGCAGGAGACGATCGGGAATCATCCGCTGCGGCTCCCAGCGATCGACGTGCAGCAGCGTGTCGCCGACTTCCTCGACACGAAGACCGCCGCGATCGATGCGCTGATCGAGAAGCAGGAGCGGCTGCTGGCGCTGCTCGCCGAGAAGCGGCAGGTGGTCATCACGCAAGCGGTGACCAAGGGGCTCGACCCGAGCGTGCCGATGAAGGACTCGGGGGTGGACTGGATCGGGCGCGTGCCGGAGCATTGGGACGTCGCTCCCCTGGGGGCGCGATACGACGTGCAGCTCGGCAAGATGCTCGACGCGACGCGTGACGACGGTGATGGTGAGTTCCCGTACCTGCGCAACGCCAACATCCAGTGGGGCAAGATCGACATCGACGACATCAAGCGGATGTCGCTGAGCGCGCGCGACCGCGAGAAGTATCGACTGGTCGATGGCGACCTGCTGGTGTGCGAGGGTGGGGCCAACATCAACGTGGTAGCGAAGTCTGCGATCTGGCGCGGGGAACTGGCCGAGTGCTACTACCAGAAGGCGTTGCACCGCCTTCGGCCCCGCCGGGCAAGCGAGAGTCCGGCGTTCTTGCTTCAGTCCCTGTGGGCGGCTTGGGCGCAGGGTGTCTTCATCGCAGGTGCGAATCCGAACACGGTGTTCCACCTCACTGCGGTGAAGCTGCGGGCCCATCGAGTGCCATTCCCCCCGGCCGCTGAACAGCTCACGATTGGAGCGCATCTCAAGGCAGCCTTGGCGCGGCTGGACGGTGTCGTCGCGCGACTGCGCGAGCGGGCGGACCGTCTCCGCGAATATCGCCAGACGCTCATCACCGCCGCCGTCACCGGCAAGCTCGACATCTCGGCCCGCGAGCCCGAGGCCGCGCGCGCATGAGCGACGCGCCGCCCAAGGAAGGCGAGCTGATCCTCTACCGGACTGCCAACGACGCGATCCGGGTCGAGGTGCTGTACGAGTCGGAGACGTTCTGGCTCGACCAGCGGCGCATGGCCGAGCTGTTTGGGGTGGACCTCCGCACGATCAGCTACCACCTGAAGGAGATCTACGCGTCGGGGGAGCTGACGCCGGCGGCAACTCGCCAGGGAATTTGGAGAGTTCAACGCGAGGGAAATCGCGACGTTCGGCGCGAGATCGAGTTCTACAGCCTCGACGCGATCATCTCGGTCGGCTACCGGGTCAACAGCGCGCAGGCCACGCAGTTCCGCATCTGGGCGACCCAGACGCTGCGCGAGTTCATCGTCAAGGGCTTCGTGCTCGATGACGAGCGCCTCAAGCTGAACAAGCGCTTCGGCAAGGACTACTTCGACGAGCTGCTCGAGCGAATCCGCGAGATCCGCGCCAGCGAGCGGCGCTTCTACCTCAAGATCACCGACATCTACGAGCAGTGCAGCATCGACTACGACAAGCACGCCGAGACGACGCAGACGTTCTTCAAGACCGTGCAGAACAAGCTGCACTGGGCGGTGACGGGCAAGACCGCGGCCGAGATCATCGCCGAGCGGGCCGACGCCGGCAAACCGTCGATGGGGCTGACCACCTGGAAGAACGCGCCCAAAGGCAAGATCCTGAGGAGCGACGTGCGCGTCGCCAAGAACTACCTCATCGAGGACGAGATCCACGAGCTCGAGCGCGTGGTGTCGATGTACCTCGACTACGCCGAGAACCAGGCGGCGCGCCAGATCCCCATGAAGATGGCCGACTGGGTGCGCAAGCTCGACGCGTTCTTGCAATTCAACGAGTACGAGGTGCTGACCAGCGCCGGCAAGGTCTCCGCCGAGGTCGCCAAGGAGCTCGCCGAGGCCGCGTACGACCAGTTCCGGGTGCAGCAGGATCGTGCGTTCGAGAGCGACTTCGAGGCCGAGGTGAAGCGCATCGCCGGCAAGCCGCCATCGCGCAGGAAGAAGGGCGACCCATGACGACCAAGGGCACCGAGCGCGCGTTCGAGGACGTGATCGAGCACCACCTGGTGACCGTCGGCGGCTGGCACACGGTCGCGGCCGCGGAGTTCGACCGCGAGCGGGCGCTGATCCCGAGCGAGCTGTTCGCCTTCATCACCGCCACCCAGCAGCCGCTGTGGGACGAGCTGCGGGCGCACCACGGCGCCGGGCTGGAGGTGGCGGTCCTCGACGCCTTGGTCAAGGCCCGCCACAGCCAGGGCACGCTCGATGTGCTCCGACACGGGTTCAAGTTCTTGGGCAAGAAGCTGACGCTGGCGACGTTTGCGCCGGCGCACGGGCTCAACCCCGAGGTGCTGGCCGCCTACGCCGCGAACCGCCTGGCGGTGACCCGGCAGGTCCACTTCGCCGCCCCCGGTGACAAGGACGCCCGCGACTCGATCGATACGATGCTGTCGCTGAACGGCGTGCCGGTCGCGACCGTCGAGCTGAAGAACCCGCTCACCCACCAGAACGTGAAGCACGGCATCGCGCAGTACTGCGCGCGCGATCCGCGGCACCGGCTCTTCCAGTTCAAGCGTGGCGCGCTGGTCCACTTCGCGGTCGATCCCGATCACGCGGTCATGACGACGCTGTTGTGCGGTGAGGGCACCACGTTCTTGCCGTTCAATCGCGGGGCGCACGGTGGCGCCGGCAACCCCGAGCATCCCAGCGGCAACCGCACCGCGTACCTGTGGGAGGAGGTCTGGCAGCGCGACTCGTTCCTCGACATCGTCGGACGGTTCTTGCACCTGGCGCGCGAGGAGAAGGTCCGCGCCGGCAAGAAGGTGGAGGAGGAGAAGCTGGTCTTCCCGCGTTACCACCAGCTCGACGCGGTGCGCCGGCTCGAGGCCGCGGCGCGCGTCGACGGCCCGGGGCACAGCTACCTCATCCAGCACTCGGCCGGCTCGGGGAAGTCCAACAGCATCGCGTGGCTCGCGCACCGGCTGGCCAGCCTGCACGACGCGCACGACCAGCGGGTCTTCGACTCGGTCGTCGTGATCACCGATCGCCGGCTGCTCGACAAGCAGCTCCAGGGCACCATCTACCAGTTCGAGCACAAGCAGGGCGTCGTCGCGAAGGTCGACGCGCACTCCGACCAGCTCGCCGAGGCGCTGGCCCGCGGCGCCGCGATCATCATCACGACGCTGCAGAAGTTCCCGATCGTGCTCGACAAGCTCGGCGCGATGAACGAGAAGCGCTACGCGCTCATCGTGGACGAGGCCCACAGCTCGCAGACCGGCGAGTCGGCGCGCAAGATGAAGCAGGTTCTCGCGGCGGGCTCGCTGGAGGAGGCCGAGGCCGTCGACGCCGAGGGTGAGGAGGACGACGGCGAGGAGCAGGTGCTGGCGGCGGTCATGCGGTCGCGCGGGCGACAGCCGAACCTGTCGTACTTCGCCTTCACCGCGACGCCCAAGGCCAAGACCTTGGAGATCTTCGGCAACCGCGATGCTGAGGGCAAGCCGCGCCCGTTTCACCTGTACTCGATGCGCCAGGCCATTGAGGAGGGCTTCATCCTCGACGTGCTCCGCAGCTACACGACCTACAAGGCGTTCTATCGGCTGGTCAAGGCGACCGAGAACGACCCCCGCGTGCCGAAGCAGGAGGCGACGCGGCAGCTCGCGCGCTTCATGAGCCTGCACCCGCACAACATCGCCCAGAAGACCGAGGTCATGGTCGAGCACTTCCGCGCGAAGGTGCGCCACAAGCTCGGCGGGCGCGCCAAGGCGATGCTGGTGACGAGCTCCCGCCTGCACGCGGTACGGTACAAGCGGGCGTTCGAGGCGTACCTCAAGGAGAAGGGCTACGCGGACGTCGGCGTGCTGGTGGCGTTCTCGGGCACGGTGAAGGACCCGGACACCGACCTCGAGTACACCGAGCCCGGGATGAACATGGACAAGGCGGGCAAGCGCATCTCCGAGTCCGCGCTACGCGACGCGTTCGACGGTGACGACTTCCAGCTCCTGCTCGTCGCCAACAAGTACCAGACCGGCTTCGACCAGCCGCTGCTCCACACGATGTACGTCGACAAGCGCCTGGCGGGGGTGCAGGCGGTGCAGACGCTGTCGCGCTTGAACCGGACCTCGCCGGGCAAGGTCGACACGTTCGTTCTCGACTTCGTGAACGACTCCGAGGAGATCCAGCGCAGCTTCCAGCCGTACTACGAGGCCACGACGGTGGCCGAGTCGGCCGATCCACAGCAGCTCTACGACCTGGCCCACAAGCTCGAGGCTGCGCAGGTCTTCTGGACGTCGGAGGTCCTGGCGTTCTGCAAGGTGTTCTTCTCGCCCCGCGAGCGGCAGACGGTCCACGACCAGGCCGAGATGCACCGACACTTGAACCCGGGTGTCGATCGCTTCAAGGTGTTGGACGAGGGCCCGCGCGACGAGTTCCGCAACGCGCTGGGGGCGTTCGTGCGCTTGTACGCGTTCCTGGCCCAGGTGATGCCGTTCACCGACCCCGACCTCGAGCGGCTGTACACCTTTGCGCGCTTCTTCGAGACCAAGCTGCCGCAGGATTCGAAGAAGGACCCGCTCCGCCTCGATGGCGATGTCGCGTTGAAGTACTACCGGCTCGACAAGCTGTCGGAGGGGGCGATCGTGCTGCGCGCCGCCGAGCCAGGGGTGGTATACGGCGCGAAGGAGGTCGGCACGAAGCAGGCGCGAGAGGACGAGGCGCAGCTATCGGAGATCATCGAGGTGTTGAACGAGCGCTTCGGCACCGAGTTCGACCAGGCCGACCAGCTCTTGTTCGACCAGTTCATCGCGGCGGCGAAGCTCGACGACGAGGTCGTGCAGCGGGCGCGGGCCAACCCCCTCGACAACTTCGCCCTGGCGATGAAGGGCAAGGTCGAGGGCCTGATGGTCGACCGCATGGATCAGAACCAGGAGATCGTCACCCGCTACCTGAACGACCCGCAGTTCCAGGACCTGGCCTTCCGCCTGCTCGTGAAGCGCATCTACGACGAGATCCGCGCGCGGCAGGGTGAGTCGGCCGGCCGGTAAGCCGCTCCCTCACAGCCCGGTGACGAGCCAGAGCACGAGCAGCGAGACGGCCAGCGTGGGGATGGTCAGCAGCACGCCGACGCGGATGAAGGTGGTGACCTTGACGTCGACCTGGTGCTTGCGCAGCAGGTCGTACCAGAGGAGCGAGGCGAGCGAGCCGACGGGCAGGAGGCGGGGGCCGAGGTCGCCGCCGACGAGCGCGGCGAGGGCGCGGGTGTTGCCAGGGTCGGGCGAGCCGTCGGGCGAGCCGGCGAGGGCGAAGGCGTTGAGGACCGACATCGGGTGGTTGTTGAGCGCGGCGGAGCCGACGGCCGAGGTGACGCCGATGGTGGCGACCGGCGCGGGCGACGAGGCGTAGAGCGAGCGCAGCCAGCCGACGACGCCGACGCGCTCGAGCGCCATGGCGAGGATGAACACGCCCATCAGGAACGGGAAGATGGTCCAGGCGACACCGCCGACCAGCGCGGCGGGGCGGTGGCCGGCGTGCACGCTGACCGCGACGCAGACGGCGGCGCCGGCGGCGGCGACCGGCCACAGCGGCAGGTCGAAGTACGCGAAGATCGGGTAGGCGCACAGCGCCGCGACGACGGCGACGAGCACGAGCTGCGCCCCGACGCTCAGCGGCTCGGGCGCGGTCGGCCAGGCGCCGAGGGCCGGCGAGGCGTCGCTGAGGACGTCGCGGAAGATCCACGCGAGCACTGCGTACGCGACGAGCCAGCCGGCGATCGCCACCGGGATCATCGCCACCGCGTAGGCGTTGAAGCCGATGCCGGCGTGGTCGCAGAAGATCAGGTTCATCGGGTTGGAGATGACCAGCGGCGCGACGCCGGCGGCGGTGAACACCGCGACCGCGAACGGCACGAGGAACTTGGGGTGGCGGCGCGGGTAGACCGTCCGCAAGAGCAGGATCACGGTCGGCGTCATGAGCAGGATCGCGGCGTCGTTCGACAGCGCGGCCGCGACCAGCGCCGACAGCGCGAAGGTGACGCGGAAGGCGTGCTTCACCGGCCCCCGGGTGCGCGGCTCGATGATCGCGGCGAGGCGCGCCAGCAGGCCGAGGCGTTCGGCCGCCGACGTCATCGTCATCACCGCGGCCAGCGTGACGTACGCGCGCCACTGCGCCTCGGCGGCGGTGCGGAAGTCGGACAGCGCGACGGCGCCGCCGAGCGCGGCGACGGCGACGGCCAGCCCGGCCCCCACCGTCGGACCGAGGCCGTGGGGCCGCCAGGCGACGGCGCCGACCAGCACCGCGAGCCCGACGAACACGACGGCGGTCGACACGTCCGGCGATGGTAGCCCAACCGTGCCGCGACCGCGCCGCCGCGGCGGCGCAGGCGCACCGCGGTGATCGGCTGCCAGCGCCGCGGCCGCGCGGGGCCGGCGGTGGCGCGCCTAGCATCGGGCATGCGCACGCGCCTGATCGCGACGATGGCCGTGGTCGGCACGCTGGCGACGATCGGGGTGGCCCGCGCCGATGAGGAGCCGGCGGTGGCGCCGGAACAGGCCCAGGCGATCGGGCTGGCGGTGACCGCGGCCGGGCTGCTCGGCAGCGCGTACCTGTGGCAGACCGCTGGCGGCTTGCCGGCGGACGACGGCCGCGACGAGCGGCGGATGCTCGCGGCGGGCGCGGCCACGCTGACGCTCGGCGTCGGGCCGATGGCCGGGCTGTGGGCCGGTGGCGCCCGGCGGCGCGCGGTGCTCGGCGGCGCGACGCGCCCGGCGATGATCGTGGTCGGCGGGCTGGGGGCGGTGACCGGCGCGCTGGTGATCGGGTTCGGTTGCTTCGAGACCAGCGACTGCCGCGGCGCGCAGGTCGCCGGTGGCGCGCTGATCGGCGCCGGCGCGCTGCTGGGCGCCGGCGCGGTGGCCTGGGCGGCGTGGGATCTGCTCGCGACGCCGTCCTTGGTCGCGCGACGCCGCGGCACCCGGATCGGCGTGGCGCCGGTGATCGCCGGCGATCGCGTCGGGCTGGCGGTAACCGTCGTCCGGTAGCCCGGCCGCGCGCGGGCGGGCGAGCGTTCGGGTATAGTCGCCGACCCATGTCCGACGTCGATCGCCTGGTCGATCTCATCACCGAGAAGGTCCGCGCCCGCCTGGCCACCCAGGGCGCGGCGGGCCCGAGCCTGGCTGCGCTCAAGCCGCGCGACCGCGGCGAGTGCACCGACGACGCGGCGCCCGGCGCCGACTGCGCGACCTGCGGCTCGTGCGTGGTGCGCCGGCCGTGGTCGGTGCGGGCGATGGAGGGCGCCGGCGCGATGCGCGTCGGCGCGCCCCCCGGCATCGGCGCGGTGCCGGCCGACCTGGCCAAGCTGATCGATCACACGCTGCTCAAGGCCGACGCCACCCGCGACGAGGTGGTCGCGCTGTGCGCTGAGGCCAAGCAGCACCGGTTCGCGTCGGTGTGCGTCAACACCACGTGGGTCGGGCTGTGTAAGTCGCTGCTGGCCGGCACCGACGTGATGGTGTGCTGCGTGGTCGGCTTCCCGCTCGGCGCGATGACCCCGACCGCCAAGGCCTACGAGGCCCGCGACGCGGTCCGGCAGGGCGCGCGCGAGATCGACATGGTCATCAACCTCGGCGCGCTCAAGTCCAAGGACTACGAGACCGTGTTCGAGGACATCTGCCGGGTGGTCAAGGCCGCGGCGCCGGCCGGGGTCAAGGTCATCCTCGAGACCTCGACGCTCGATCACGATCAGAAGGTCATCGGCTGCACGCTGTCCAAGCTGGCCGGCGCGGCGTTCGTCAAGACCTCGACCGGCTTCGCCAAGGGCGGCGCCACCGTGGAGGACGTCGCGCTGATGCGCGCGATCGTCGGCACCGAGATCGGCGTCAAGGCGTCGGGCGGCGTCCGCACCGCCGAGGACGCGCTGCGCATGGCCCAGGCCGGCGCCAACCGCATCGGCGCCTCGGCGTCGGTGGCGATCGTCACCGGCAAGACCGAGGGCGACAAGAAAGGCTACTGATGTCGACGCGACTCCCGGTCGAGCTGATCCGCGCCAAGCGCGACGGCGCGGCCCTCACCGACGCCGAGCTGCGCGGCTTCGTCGCCGGCGTCACCGACGGCAGCCTGCCCGACTACCAGATCGCGGCGATGCTGATGGCGATCTTCTTCCGCGGCCTCGACGACCGCGAGCTGGCGGCGTGGGCCGACGCGATGCTGCGCTCGGGCGACGTGCTCGACCTGTCGGCGATCCCGCGGGCCAAGATCGACAAGCACTCGACCGGCGGCGTCGGCGACAAGATCTCGATCCCGCTGGCGCCGGCGGTGGCCGCGTGCGGCGTCGCGGTGCCGATGGTGTCGGGGCGCGGCCTCGGCCACACCGGCGGCACGCTCGACAAGCTCGAGTCGATCCCCGGCTTCCGCGTCGACCTGCCGGTCGAGCGGTTCGCGGCGCTGGTCGAGGAGCTGGGCGCGTGCCTGATCGGCCAGACCGCGCGGGTCGCGCCGGCCGACAAGCGGCTGTACGCGCTGCGCGACGTCACCGGCACCGTCGAGTCGATCCCGCTGATCGCGTCATCGATCATGTCGAAGAAGCTGGCCGAGGGCATCGACGGCCTGGTGCTCGACGTCAAGGTCGGCGCCGGCGCGTTCATGAAGGACGTGGCCCGGGCCCGCGCGCTGTGCGCGGCGATGCGGGCGATCGGCGTCGGCGCCGGCAAGCGCGTGACCTGCGTGCTGACCGACATGGACGCGCCGATCGGCACCCACGTCGGCAACGCCCTCGAGATCGCCGAGTCGATCGAGGTCATGCGCGGCGGCGGCCCGGCCGACACCCGCGAGCTGACCGTGGTGCTGGGCGCCGAGATGCTGCTGCTGGCCGGCGTCGAGCGCGACCCGGACGCCGCGGCGGCGCGCATCGGCAGGAGCCTCGACGACGGCTCGGCGCTGGCGGTGTTCGCCAAGATCGTCGCCGCGCAGGGCGGCGACCCGCGGGTGTGCGAGGCGCCGGCGGCGGTGCTGCCGCAGCCGCGGCGCAAGGTGCCGATCGTCGCGCCGCGCGCCGGCAACGTCGCGGCGATGGTCGCCGACGAGATCGGCATGGCCGCGCTGGTGCTGGGCGCCGGCCGGGGCAAGCAGGACGACCGCATCGACCCCGCCGTCGGCCTGGTGCTGGCGGTGCGGCCCGGCGATCGGGTCGCGGCCGGCGATCTGATCGCGACCGCGTGGTGCGACGACGACGACGCGCGCCTGGCCGCGTGCCGCGCGCGCGTGCTGGCCGCGGTGCACCTGGTCGATCACGCCGTGCCGCCGCCGCCGGCGAGCCGCGTCATCGAGACGATCCGGTAGGGGAGAGCCGCATGACCACCCACGCCTCCGACGATCTCTACGATCGCGTCCACGCCGCCGCGGCGGTGGTGCGCGCGCGCCTGGGCGGCCGCGCGCCCCAGGTCGGCCTCATCCTCGGCTCGGGCCTGGGCGGGTTCGCCGATCGCCTGGCCGACCCGGTGCGCATCGCGTACGGCGAGCTGCCCGGGTTCCCGGTGTCGAAGGTCCACGGCCACGCCGGTCGGCTGGTGATCGGCACCCGCGGCGGCGCGACCTGCGTCGCGATGCAGGGCCGCGTGCACCTGTACGAGGGCCACCGCGCCGCCGACGTGGCGTTCCCGGCCCGGGTGCTGGTCGCGCTGGGCGCGAAGGTGCTGATCGTGACCAACGCGGCCGGCGGGCTCAACCCGACCTGGCCGCCGGGCACGCTGATGCTGATCCGCGATCACCTCGACTTCCTGCGCGATCACCCGCTGCGCGGCCCCAACGACGAGCGGCTGGGCCCGCGCTTCCCCGACATGACCACCGCCTACGCGCCCGAGCTGCGCGCGCTGGTCAAGGACGTGGCCGCGGCGCAGGGCGTGGCGCTGGCCGAGGGCGTCTACGTGGCGATGCCGGGCCCGTGCTACGAGACCCCGGCCGAGGTGAAGATGCTGCAGGTGCTGGGCGGCGACGCCACCGGCATGTCGACCGTGCCCGAGGTGATCGTCGCGCGGCACATGGGCGCGCGGGTGATCGGCGTCTCGTGCATCACCAACCAGGCCGCCGGCATCACCGGCGCGGCGCTGTCGCACGACGAGGTCACCGAGACCGCGACCCGGGTCCGGGCGACGTTCGAGGGCCTGCTCGACGGCATCCTGGACGCGCTCGCCGCCCGCGGCGAGCTGGGGGCGGCGTGACCGCGCAGCGGCGCGCGAAGGCGTCCGTGAAGCCGGCCGGCGCCCGCGCGGCCGCGCCCGATCTCGAGGCGCTGGCCCGGGCCGCGCAGGCCCGCGCCTACGCGCCGTACTCGAAGTTCCACGTCGGCTGCGCGCTGGTCACCCGCGACGGCGCGGTGTTCACCGGCGCCAACGTCGAGAACGCGTCGTACGGCCTGTGCATCTGCGCCGAGCGCAACGCGCTGATGGCGATGGCGCTGGCGGGGCACCGCGATCTCGCCGAGCTGGTGGTCGCGACCGACATCGCGCCGCCGGCGTCGCCGTGCGGCATGTGCCGCCAGACGATGCTCGAGTTCAGCCCCGATCCCGCCGCCACCCGGATCACCGCGATCGGCCCCGGCGCCGCGCGGGTGAGCTGGACGGTGGCCGAGCTGATCCCCGCCGGCTTCACCGGCAAGCAGCTCGCGCCGGCCAAGCGCCGCCGCTGAGCCAGTGCTAGTCCAGCTCGAGCTGGCCGATCGCGGCGTCGCACGCCTCGCGGACCCAGTAGGTCTTCACGTTGCCGCGCTCGATCTTGTACTCGGGGTCGCGCTTGGCCAGCACCTTGAGCTTGGCGATGTCCTTCTTGCTGCCGAGCACGCCGATGATCGCGCACGCCTGCCGGCGCTGATCGGCGATCTTGGACTTCAGCCGCGGCAGCACCAGCGGCAGCGCGGCCTTGCACTCGGTGTCGGCGAAGAACGCCAGCCAGGTGCCCAGCGTCGCCGGGCTGGCCTGCTTGGCGTAGGGCACGAAGCGATCGCACTTGCCCACCTTGCCGGCCTCGCGCAGCCAGGTCAGCGCGTGGGCCGCGGCGTAGTCGCCGTAGGCGAAGTCGAACGGGTGGTCCTTGTGCGCGGCGAGGTAGCTCATCAGCGCGGCGTCGACCGCGGCCCCGGCCTTGGCCAGCTTGGTGAGCAGCGCCGGGCCGCGGGTGTCCTGGTGGACCAGGTCGGTCCAGACGAAGTCCCAGGCCTTGCACTCGGCGGCGCGCAGGCCGACCGCGTAGAACAGCTGGTCGGCGTCGTCGGGCGCCAGCCCCTGCTGGTAGGTGGTCCAGGTGTCCTTGAGCTTGCCGCAGTCGGCCAGCGCCTGCTGGTACGCGGCGGCCTTGAGCCGGGTGCCGCGCTCGCACGCCGGCTGGTAGTAGTCGGTGTGCCAGTCCTTGTCCTGGTTGTTGCAGATGCGCATGAGCGCGTCGGCGTCGCCCTTGGCCTCGTAGCTGGCCAGCACCGCGGTGCAGGCGCTCTTCCAGGCGCTGTCGAGGTTGGCGTTGTGCAGGCAGTAGTCGGTGAGCCTGGCGTAGTCCTTGGCCTTGAGCGCCTTGTCGACGTCGGCCTGGGTGAACTCGAGGTAGGTGTCGGCGCGCGCGCCGGCGGCGGCGAGGGCGAGCGTGCAGGCGACGAGGGTGCCGAGCGAGCGGAGCGTGAGCATGGGCGAGTCCTTGGTGCGCGGTGGTGCCAGCCCGGACGCCGGGCGCGGCGGTGGCCACGGCCATTGCACCCGGCTTGCCACGCCGCGATCGCGCGCACCGACGCCCCACGCCGGGGCCGCGGGCCCGCGGTGGGCAAAGCCTGCTCACCCGCCGCGGGGCGCGCAGGCGTTGCTCACCCCGCCGCCGCTCGCGCCGCTACGCCGACGCGCGCTCGATCGCCTCGCGGGAGATCGCGCCGTCGCGGACCAGCTCCCACGAGCCGTCCTTGACCGCGACCACCGTCGACGGCGGCGCCGGCGTGACGTCGCCGGCGTCGACCCACACGTCGATCGCGCGGACGAAGCGCTGCTGGACGGTGGCGGCCGAGCTCGCGCCCGGCTTCTGCTCGAGGTTCGCGCTCGACAGGAGCAGCGGCCCGCCGAACGCGCGCAGCACCTGCAGCGTGAACGGGTCGTCCGGAACCCGGACGCCGACGGTGCCGGTGGCCTTGGCCAGGGTCTTCCTGAGCTTGGCCGGCAGGTGCGCGCTGGGCGGCAGCACCATCGTCAGCGGCCCGGGCCACAGCCGCTCGGCCAGCCGCCGGGTGGTGCTCCAGCCGGTGCCCTCGACGACGTGCTTGGCGCCGGCCAGGTCGGCCACCAGCACCAGCGACGGGTGGTGCTTCGCGCGGCGCTTGCTGTGCATCAGCCGCTCGACCGCGGCCTCGCTGCGCGCGTCGACCGCGAGCCGGTAGGCGCCGCGCATCGGGAAGCACGCGAGGCCGCCGTCGGCGAGCACCCGCGCGACCTCGTCGGTGCGGTGGTGCGCCTCGGCGAACGGGATGACCTTCATCGACACCGCCGACAGTCGATCATCGGTCGATCATACGCTCGAACCCGGCGGGAGAGGGAAGCGTTGCGACGGGTGGCCAACCGGGCCGTCGCCGCGCTGCCACCCGCGCCGCGATCGCGCCACCCTGGCAGCGCGGGGCCGTCGCGCGGTGGCCGCCGCCGCGTTGCCGCGGTGCGCCACGGCTGTCGCGCCGGGCGCTTAGCGTGCGTGCGTGCCGATCCGCGTCGTCCCCTCCACGATCTCGGTCCTGCCGTTGCTGACGTCGCTGGCGCTGGCGGCGTGCGGCGGCGTCCCGGGCCCGGCCGCTGACGGCGTCGATCCCGACGACGCGCTGCCGGTCGCCGGGGGCGTCGTGGCGCGGGCCGGGGAAGCGATGACGTACCGCGTCGAGCTGCACGGCATCGACGTCGCCGAGTTCACGGTGACGGTCGGCGCCGAGACGACCCTCGACGGCGCACCTGCGCTGCCGGTCAGCGCCCGCGTCGTCAGCTCGCCGCTGCTGACGATGTTCCATCCGGTCGACGACACGCTGTCGACCTGGATCGATCCGGTGACCGGTCGCGCCCTGGCCTTCGAGGCCGTCGAGCTCGCGTCGAGCCGCTCGACCGAGGTCGAGCACACCCGCGTCCGCTACGCGCCGGGGCGGTTCGCGGTGGCGGTCGAGCGGGCGGGGCGGCACCTCGACGAGGAGCAGGTGGTCCGCCACGACACCTTCGACGTGCCGTCGATGCTGATGCTGCTGCGTGGTTGGCACGGGGCGCCGGGCGACCGCATGGTGGTCGACGTCATGCGCAGCCGCACGGCCTGGCGGTTGGGCGTCGAGATCGCCGGGGCGGACACCGTCGAGACCGTGCTCGGTGCGATGGCGGCGGTGCGGTTCGAGGGCGCCAGCGTGCGCATGCGGCGCGACGGCGCCGATGATCCGGCGTCGGAACGCCGCGCGTTCACGCTGTGGATCTCCGACGACGTCGACCGGGTGCCGCTGCGGCTGCGGGCCCACACCGACTACGGCGACGTCGAGATGGCGCTGGTCGAGTACCGCGTCGAGTGACCGACGCCCGCCCCGGGGTCAGTTGCAGGTCAGGCCGCCGCTGCCGGTGTTGCCGGCGACCGCCAACGACCAGGTGCCGCAGGCGGCGGCGGCGGTCCAGCGCACGGTGACGACGATCGTGTAGGTGTCGCCGACGCCGGTGGTGTCGCTGCGGCGGACCGCGATCACGTCGTCGCCGGTGGCGTTGTTCGACGACATCGTCGCGCCGCCACAGCTGGTGCAGGTGACGTCGAGGTCGAAGTTGGCGCCGGGCGGGCTGGTCAGCGTGACCTGGGCGCGGATCGGGTTGTTGCCGGTGACGTTCTCGGTGACCGACACCGTATAGACCGCCTCGCCGAACCCGCTGGCGGCGAGCGCGGTGCTGCTGCCGTCGCCGCTGATCGTGCCCAGCGCGGTGGCGGCGGCGCAGGCCGGGTTGGTGTCGCGCAGCTCGCAGCCGGTGACCGGGTTGCCGTCGCAGTCGTTGGCGCCGGCGCTGCAGGTGGGGACGCAGGTCGACGCGGCGCAGGTGGTGGTGCCGAAGCCGTTCGAGCAGGTGCGGCCGCACTGCCCGCAGTGGAGGACGTCGGTGGTGAGGTCGAAGGTCTCGTCGACGCTGGTGTCGCAGTCGTCGTCGAGGTTGTTGCACAGCTCGGCGATCGTGCCGCTGGTGTCGGTGCAGCGGGTGCCGCCGGTGCCGGGATCGCACTCGAGCACGCCCTCGGTGCAGGCGTCGCCGTCGGCGCCGTCGCACGGCGTCCCGACGCCGAAGCCCTCGTCGACGCCGCCGGCGCAGTTGTCGTCGGCGCCGTTGCACACCTCGGCGGTGGTGCTGGTCATGTCGGTGCAGACCACGCTCAGGCCGTCGGCGCTGCACGCGCCCATGCCCTCGGCGCACTGGTCGCCGTCGGCGCCGTCGCAGGTGGCGCCCAGCCCGGTGAAGCCCTCGTCGGTCATGCCGTCGCAGTCGTCGTCGGTGGTGTTGCAGCGCTCGACGTCGTCGTCGGCGGTGGCGTCGCCGCACGCCGTCGCGGCGCCCCCGGGGGCGCACCGGACCACGTCGTCGAGGCACAGGTCGAGGTCGGCGCCGTCGCAGGGGTCGCCGACGGTCGGGAAGTCCTCGTCGGCGGTACCGTCGCAGTCGTCGTCGAGGCCGTTGCACAGCTCGCCGCCGGTCCGCGGCACGCAGGCGTCGATCGGCGGCGCGTCGACCGCGTCGACCGGGGCGTCGACCTCGGTGGCGTCGATCGCGTCGGCGGTCGGGCCGTCGCTGGCGTCGATGGCGCCGCTCGGCCCGCTGGGATCGAACGTGCACGCCGACGCCACGGCCGCGAGGGCCACCAGGATCCAGGGCAGAGGCGGGCGCACCATGCCGGGAGGCTACGCCGGTTGCGCGCGCGGCGGCAACACCGCCAGGGGGTGGCGCGAAGAATGGCGGCGGTCGCGTGACGGCGGTAACGTGGCGCCGATGTCCGAGCTGATCTTCCGTGGGGGCACGATCGTGACCGTCGACGACGGCCGCCGGGTCGTGGCCGGCGACGTCGCGGTGCGCGACGGCGTGATCGTCGCGGTCGGCGGGGCCTACACCCCGGCCGGGCACGACTACCAGATCATCGACGCCAGCGGCTGCGTCGTGATGCCCGGCCTGGTCCAGGCCCACGTCCACACCTGCCAGACCCTGGCCCGCGGCAAGGCCGACGATCGCGAGCTGCTCGACTGGCTGCACCAGGTGGTGTGGCCGTACGAGGGCGCGCTCGACGCCGCGGCGCTGACCGCGGCCGCCGAGCTGGCGATGGCCGAGCTGCTGCTGGGCGGCACCACCGCGATCCTCGACATGGCGACGGTGCACCACACCGAGGCGGTGTTCGCGGCGGCCGAGCGCAGCGGCATCCGCGCGACGATCGGCAAGGCCATGATGGACGCGCCCGATCCGGCGATCCCGCCGGGGCTGCGCGAGGCGACCGCGGCGTCGCTGGCCGAGAGCGACGCGCTGGCCGACCGCTGGCACGGCGCCGCCGACGGCCGGCTGCGCTACGCCTACGCGCCGCGGTTCGTGCTGTCGTGCACCGACGAGCTGCTGGCCGAGGTCGGCCGCCGGGCCGCGGCCCGGGGCGTCGGCATCCACACCCACGCCAGCGAGAACCAGGGCGAGATCGCGGCGGTCGCGGCGCGGTTCGGCAAGCGCAACCTGGCGGCGCTGGCCGACCTCGGCGTGCTGGGGCCGCGCACCGGCATCGCCCACTGCATCCACCTCGACGAGCACGAGATCGAGCTGCTGGCCGCGACCGGCACCCACGTGCTGCACTGCCCGAGCTCGAACCTCAAGCTGGCGTCGGGGATCGCCGCGATCCCCGAGCTGATCGATCGCGGCGTCGCGGTGGCGATCGGCGCCGACGGCGCGCCGTGCAACAACAACCTCGACGGCTTCCTCGAGCTGCGCCTGACCGCGCTCTTGCACAAGCCGCGGGTCGGCCCCAAGGCCATGCCGGCGGCGCAGGCGCTGGCGGTCGCGACCCGGGGCGGCGCCGCGGCGCTGGGCCTGGGTGACCAGCTCGGCGCCCTCGAGGTCGGCCGGCGCGGCGACGTGATCGCCGTCGACGTCACCGGCCCGCACCTCGCGCCGGTGACCGACCCGCTGTCGGCGCTGGTCTACGCGGCGCGGGCCAGCGACGTCCGCCACGTCGCGGTCGACGGCCGGCTGGTGGTGCGCGACCGCGAGCTGTTGACGCTCGACGTGGCGGCCGTGACCCGGGCGGCGACGACCCACGCCCATCGGGTGTTCGCGCGGCTGTAGGGATTCGGCGCTGCCCCGCGGTCCGACCTGCGGTAGGGTCGGCCCATGTTGCTCACCCGCGAGGAGATGTCGTTCGACTTCGGCGGCGCCAAGCTCGATCCGGTGCGCGACAAGGAGCTGATCGGCTGGATGCTGAACCAGTTCCTGTACGGCGAGATGACCGGCATCCAGGTCGGGCACTGGCTGTACGACGCGCCCGACGTCAACGCCGCCAAGTTCCTCGCGCGGCAGTCGCTCGAGGAGATGCAGCACGTCGACAACTTCCTGCGGATGATGACGATGATGGGCGTGCAGCCGGCGCCGGCGCACTGGGCGGTGCGGTTCCTGTCGACCGGCATGATGGGCGGCTCGTGGGCCGAGCACGTCGCGCTGGAGATGGCGCAGGGCGAGGGCTTCGTGCTGATGGCGTTCTACGGCGTGATCGACACGCTCGATCACAAGCCGTCGGTCGACATCCTCAAGCGCGCGGTCAAGCAGGAGGAGCGTCACGTCGAGTTCGGCGAGCGCGAGACCGCCAAGGCGATCGCCGGCAAGGCCTGGCTGCGCCGGCGCCTGCTCGGGCTGTCGCTGGTGTCGATGTGGGGCGTGCGCAAGCTGGCCGGGTTCATGGACCAGCGGCTCAACAAGACCGCCAGCGGCGAGCCGCACCCGGTGATGAAGCACCTGCCGGCGTTCCTGGCGCTGTCGAACCAGTGCGCCGAGACGCGGCTGCGCCGGATCGGCGTGCTCGATCGGCCGCTGGCCGAGCTGGGCGGCTTCAAGCGGTTCTTGCTGGTGGCCGAGGCCTACGGCGGCAAGGCGCTGGGCGGCCTGTTGTCGCTGGTGACCGCGCCGCTGCGGCTCCTGCCGTTCTGGCCCAAGAAGAAGCGCCTGACCGACGTGTACCTGGCCGACCCGCACGTCGCCGGGTACACGCTGACCGCCGGCGAGCCCGACACCAGCGACGCGTAGCGCGACCGGCGGTCGGGCTCGGCGGCCGCGCGCGGCCGGGCGGTTGCGTGGGTGGAGCAGAGCGTTGCTGGGGCGGCGCTGGTGGCGCACCCGGCGCTCGGTCATGATGGGCCGATGTCGTCGTCCCCTGCGCCGCCCGCCGATGGGCTCGAGCGGCGCGTGATCTGGTTGGTGGCGATGGTGCAGCTGGTCAACGTGCTCGACTTCGTGATGGTCATGCCGCTCGGGCGCGACTTCGCGCGGGCGCTGGCGATCGACGAGTCGCGGCTGGGGCTGATCGGCGGCAGCTACACGCTGGCGGCGGCGATCGCCGGCCTGGTCGGCTCGCGGTTCCTCGATCGCTTCGACCGCCGGCGCGCGCTGACCGTCGCGATGCTGGGCCTGGTCACCGCGACCGCGGCCGGCGGCCTGGCCCGGGACCTGCCCAGCCTGATGGCGGCGCGGATCCTGGCCGGCGCGTTCGGCGGCCCGGCGACGTCGCTGTCGATGGCGATCGTGGCCGACGTCGTGCCGCCGGCGCGGCGCGGCGCGGCGATGGGCATCGTCATGTCGGCGTTCTCGGTGGCGTCGGTGGTCGGCGTGCCGCTGGGCCTGTACGCGGCGCAGCTCGGCTCGTGGCGCACGCCGTTCTTTGCGCTGGCGGTGATCGGCCTGGGCGTGACCGGGTTCGCGGCGCGGGCGCTGCCGCCGCTGCGCCGGCACCTCGAGGGCCCGCGCCACGCGGCGACGCCGACCTGGGCGCTGCTGCGGCGCAGGGAGATCGTGATGATGCTCGGGGCGGCCGCGGCGATGACCTGGTCGGTGTTCATGATCGTGCCGTACGTGCGGTCGTTCCTGCAGAACAACCACCACGTCGCCGAGGGCGACATCAAGTTCCTGTACCTGGTGGGCGGCGTCGCCAGCTTCGCGGTCGTCCGGCTCACCGGCCCCACCGTCGACCGCGTCGGGTCGACGCCGGTGGCGGCGCTGGGCACGCTGCTGGTCACCGGCGCGCTGCTGGTCGGGTTCTTGCCGGCGGCGCCGCTGTTGCCGGTGTTCCTGGTGTTCTCGCTGTTCATGTGCACGGCGTCGTTGCGCGGCGTGCCGCTGTCGGCGCTGGCGTCGAAGCTGCCGGCGCCCCACGAGCGCGCGCAGTACATGTCGCTGCAGTCGGCGGTGCAGCACCTGGCGTCGTCGGCTGGCGCGATCACGGCCTCGCAGATCATCGCCACCGCGGGTGACGGCCACCTGGTCCACGTCGACGTCGTCGTGTTCGCGTCGATCGGCTTCGCGCTGTGCATGCCGGTCTTGCTGTGGCGGGTCGAGCGGCGGGTGCGGGCGCGGCTGGCGGCGGCGGCGGCGGCGATCGAGGCGCCCGCGCTCCCCGAGGCGCGCGCCGTCCGCTGACGCTTTACCGCCGCGCGCGGTCGCGCGATAGTCGCCGCATGCTCGTCCCCGGCCAGCCCGCGCCGCTGTTCCGCGTCGCCACCGACGATGGCGGGGCGCTGGCGCTGGCCGACCTGCGCGGCCAGCGCGTGCTCCTGTGGTTCTACCCCGAGGCCGACACCCCGGGTTGAACGGTGCAGGGCAACGGGCTCCGTGATCGAGCCCGGGAGTTCGCCGCCGCCGGCTGCGTCATCGTCGGCGTCAGCTTCGACGCGGTGGCCAAGAACCACGCGTTCGCGCGCAAGCTCGACCTGCCGTTCGCGCTGGCGTGCGACGAGGCCAAGCAGGTCGGCGCCGCCTACGACGCGATCGAGCCCGACGGCGAGGACGCCGGCTGGCCGCGCCGGATCTCGTTCCTGATCGATCGCGACGGGACGATCGCGCGGGTGTACTGGCCGGTCGACGTCCACGCCCACGCGGCGATCGCGCTGGCCGATCTCGCGACGCTGGGGTGAGCCCCCGGCGCGGTCACGGCGGCGGCGCGCACTCGGCGCCGCGGCCGAGCTGGCGCAGCGCGCGGCAGCGGAGGGCGCGGGTGTCGGCGATCAGCGCGTGGGCCGGCCAGCGCGCGAGCATCTGATCGGCGCGGGCCAGCGCCGCCTCGGGGGCCGCGCGGGCGT
Source organism: Myxococcales bacterium (assembly GCA_016707895.1). Classification (GTDB taxonomy): domain Bacteria; phylum Myxococcota_A; class Polyangia; order Haliangiales; family Haliangiaceae; genus UBA2376. The sequence continues at coordinate 470,198 of JADJGV010000034.1, forward strand.
CGAGCTCGATCCGGATCGCCTCGACCAGCGCGATCGGCGACCACGTGGGATCGCCGGCGGCGGCGATGTCGAGACACGCGCTCAGCGCGGCGTCGGCGTGGCCCTGCGCGCGCAGCAGCCGGGCCCGGCGCCAGCGCTCGACCAGCGGCACGGGCGCGGTGGGCGCGTCCGCCGCGGCGTCGATCGGCGGCGTGACCGCGGCGGGATCGCGCGGGGCGGCCGCGGCGACGGCGGCGTCGGCGGCGGGGGGCGGTGGGGGCGACGGGGCGGCCGCGTCGGACGCGGTGGCCTCGGGCCCGGCGGCGTCGGGGGCGCGCGCGATCGGGGTGGTGGAGTCGCGCGCGGTGGCGTCGGGCGCGAGCGCGCGCGGCGCTGGCAGCGCGAGCAGCTGGGTCGCGGCGACGGCGCCGAGGGCCCGGCCGCCGGGCCCGTCGGGCCACCACGCGCCCGCCGCGACCGCGTGGGCGCCGTCGGCGGCGATCACCTGCACCGTGCCTTCGTGGACGCGCACGGTCGCCCCGCGGTCATCGACCGCGACGGTGAACACCGTGCCGGTCGCCGTCGCCTCGACGTCGGCGCCGCGCAGCGCCAGCCGGTGCGGGCGAGCGCCGGGCCACAGCCGCGCGGTGACCGCGCCGCGCTCGACCACCACGACGGTGCGCTCGTCGTCCGCGGCCGCCACCGCGTAGCGCCCGCCGGGCGAGACCGCGATCGCCACGCGGTCGCCGATCGCCACCACCGCCGCGGGCGGGGCGGCGCGGCGCGGCCACGCCAGCAGCACCACCGCGGCGAGCGCGAGCGCGAGGCCGGCGCCGGCCGCGATCCCGGGCCACCACGGGCGGTGCGCGACCGCAGGTGCGTGCGCGGCCCGCGCGGCGGCGGCCACCGCCGCGACCGCCAGCTCCGGACGCACCTCGGCCTGGCGCGCGCGCGCCAGCAGGTGATCGAGGTCGGGCCCGGCGCTCACTGGTCCACCTCGGTTAGTGGCGTCGGGGCGGCTGGCGTCGTCAAAGATTCGTCACCGCGCCGCGCGAGGTACGCCTCCAGCTCGGCCCGCGCGTGGCGGAAGCGGCTGGCCGCGGTGTTGGCGAAGGTGCCGAGCGCGCGCCCGGCCTCGGCCGCCGTCAGCTCGAAGATCCCCATCAGCACGAAGGCCTCGCGCTTCTTCGGGTCGAGCGCCGCCAGCGCTCGCCGCATCACCGCCAGCTCGGCGGCGCCGGCCTGGTCGACGTCGAACACCGCGACCTCGACGTCCTCGCCGCCCCCCGGGTGGCGCGCGTCGCGGCGACGCTGGCGCCGGGCGGTGCGCATCGCGATCGTGATCGCCCAGGTGCGCGGGCTGGCGTCGCCGCGGAACCCGGGCAGGGCGCGGTGCAGCGCGATCATCGTCTCCTGGACCGCGTCGTCGACCGCGGGGCCGGCGCCGAGGATGAAGTGGATCTGCTTGCGGACGACGACGTACAGCGCGCGCAACAGCTCGGTGGTCGCGGCCGCGTCGCCGGCCTGCGCCCGCCGCGCGAGCGCCGCGAGCTGTTCGGTCGGGACCGGCGCCATGGCGGTGGTGTATGACCCACGCGCCGGCCGCGATCGAGCGCCGCGCCCAAGATTGTTTGACGAGCCCGGGCGCGGGCCGGCCACTCAACGACCATGAAGCTCGTGCCTGTCCTCGCCGCCCTGCTGGCGGCCCCGGCGATCGCGATCGCGCAGCCGGCCGCGCCGGCGCCGCCCGGCCCCCCGGCCTCGCCGCGCGAGGCGTTCCTCGAGCAGCGGGTGCTCGAGGAGCTCGCCGCCGACGGCCTCGTCCTGGCGCGGCTGGGCGTCGCGCTGGCGCTGACGCCCGACGGTGACGCGCTGGTGGTCGCGCTGGTCGATCCCGCGACCGGCCAGGCGCGCGCGTCGACCCGGCTGCCGCAGGTGCCGGCCGATCGCGACGCCGCGGTCGCGACCGTGACCCAGGTCGCCGCCACGCTGGCCACCCAGTTCGCCGCGGCGGCGCCGCCGGCGGGGCCCGCGGCCTCGCTCGCGCCGCCGGTCGAGCCCCCCGCGCCGGCCCGCGACGCGCTGCGGATCCCGCGGCGGCTGGTCGCGCTCGAAGGCGGGATGACCTCGTCGGACTTCTGGAGCGCGGGCGTCGCCGCCTACCCGATCCCGGCGATCGCGATCGAAGGCTGGATCGGGCCGACCGCGCTGTGGGCCACGCGCGGCTTCGCCGTCGCGTACACCCATCCGGTCCATCGTTGGCGGCAGCGGTCGACCACGCTGCGCGGGGGCGTCGCCGGCGTCGCCGAGCTCCGCGTCGGCGGCGGCCTCGGGCTCAAGACGTTCTCGTCGTGCGTGTTCTTCTGCGTCGACGGCGACGCGGTCGACGCGTTCGCCCGGGTCGAGGCGATCAAGTTCTTCACGCCGCACGTCGGCGGGCAGATGGTGCTCGACGCCGGCGTCAGCCGGATCGATCCCGACGACGAGGGCGCGGCCGCCGAGCTGTACCCGTTCGTCGGCTTCCGCGTGGGCCTGGTCTTCGGCCGGTGACGCCGCCGCCGGGGAGTCTCGTCGACCGCCCCTGCCGTGGTTCAGCTCAGCGGCAGGTGGCCGATGAACACCGTCTTGCCGAGCTCGACCCCGTTGTTGCGCAGGATCGAGTACGCGGTGACGAGGTGGAAGTGGAAGTTGGGCAGTGCGAGGTGGTCGAGGTAGTCGCCGCCGCGCATGCCCTTGCCGCCCATCCACTCGTGGGCGCAGCGCCGCTCCTCGGCGCCGACGAAGTCCTCGCGCGAGAAGCTCGCGAGGTAGTCCTTGCAGGTGCGGATGCGCTGCCGAAGCTCGGCCAGGGTCTTCTCGGTGTCGGGGTGCGACGGCGGCGCCTTGCCGGTCAGCTTGGCGACCGTGTACTTGGCCTGGTCGCACGCGGCCTGGATCTGCCCGCGCAGCGGGTACTGATCGAGCGCGAGGCGGCTCTCGACCCACAGCTCGGGATCGAACTTCTTGGCCTCGGCGTGGGCGACCGCGCGATCGATCCAGCCCTCGAGGTTGGTCAGGTACTTGGTGAAGATCGGGACGGTGGCGTCGTAGAGGTTCATCGCGGCGATGCTACGCCCGATCGTCGCGCCGGCGGGCGCGCAAGCCAAGGGCCTGCGCTACGGTGGCGCGGTGGACGACGCCGAGCTCCCGCGCAGCAAGGACCCCGCCAAGGCGCGCCGCGCCGCTGCCGATCCGGCCCGGCCCGGCGAGCGCTGCAGCGCGCCGGCGGGCACGTACCTGCCGGTGATCGATCACGCCCGCTGCGAGGGCAAGCGCGCCTGCGTGCAGGTGTGCCCGTACGGCGTGTTCGAGGTGCGGCGCATCGACGACGCTGACTTCGCGAGGCTCGGGATGCTGGCCAAGCTGAAGAGCGTCGCCCACCGCCGGCAGACCGCGTACGCGGTCGCCGCCGACGCCTGCCGCGGGTGCGGGCTGTGCGTCGTGGCGTGCCCCGAGGACGCGATCACGCTGACGCGGCGGTGAGCCTCAGCGGCGCCAGTCGTTGCGGGCGCCGACCGGGCCCGGCCACTCGGTCGCCGCCCAGGCGCGGAGGTCGTCGACGTAGCCGGCGCGGACGCCGGTGATCGCGCGCAGCAGCGGCACCGTCAACCACAGGTCGTGCGCGTGGGTGAGGCTGCCCGTCGGGAACCAGGTGTCGGACGGCCCCGGCGTGGTCACGGCCGCGAGGTCGGTCTCGGCCAGATCGAGCTTCCACCAGGTCTCGCGGTCGTTGTCCGTATCGGGCTGGAAGCGCGGCCACGTGTAGCCGACCACCTCGAAGCCGTCGGTCACGTCGTCGAAGGCGATCAGGAACGCCTCGGTCACCTTGGCGCGGAGCTGCGGCTCGGCCACGTCGAGGTGGTCGAGCTCGGTGAGCAGCTCGACGCGGTCGACGCGGCCGCGCCAGTTGGAGACCAGCAGCCGCGGGCTCACCTCGCGCATGGACCAGCCGGTCAGCGCCGCGCCCTTGCCGTTGTCGCGCATCTGGTACGCCTTCATCATCGTCGCGAGGTAGCGGACCGGCTCCCACGGCGACGGACAGGCGACCTGGCACACGCTGCCGGTCGCGGTCAGCGTGGCGCGGGGCAGGTCGTCGACGTGGATCAGCGCGTACGGCCAATCGACCGGATCGACCGACGACGTCGTCGTGACGCTGGGGTGCCGGTTGCGCGCCCCCGCGTTGAGGATCATCTGCAGGTGGTACCAGGCGGTCGAGTCGTAGTCGCCCTTGAGCGGTCCTTGCGCCGCGTCGACGATCGTCGCCGGGCAGGCCACCGTCGCGCAGACGTCGTGGTTGGCGTTGAGCGCGAGCTGCGGATCGAAGTCGTTGCGGTCGGCGGCCATGATGTGCGGCGCCAGCGGGAACACGACCTGGTGCGCCGCCATCGGCCACGACAGCACCTCGCCGTCGACCTGGACGATCGGCGGCGGCGTCACGAACACCTGGCGACCGAGGCCCTCGAGCTGGTTGGCCTGCAGCTGCTCCCAGTACTTGACCGCGATCCACTGCGCGAGGCTGCGCTTGGCCAGCTCCATGCTGGTGCCGCGCAGCACCGCGGCGTCGAGCGTCGGGCTGCGCGTGGCGCGGTAGTTGGTGCCGTCGTCGGGACAGGCCTGGCCGGCGGCGGCGGCGCTGTTCATCCAGGTGCACTCGGCGCCGACGAACTGCTGCGCGGTCTCGGTCAGCGTGCCGAGCGCGTAGGGCAGGGCGGCCACCGCCACCGGGTCGCCGCGATCGAGCGCGGCCAGCTGCGCGGCGAGCGTCGCGTAGGCCTGGGCCGGGTTGGTGCTGCCGGCGATGCGACAGGTGGCGCCGTACAGCGTCACCAGCGCCGGGGCCGCGCCGGCGATCGTCACGACCACATCGTCGGCGCCGTCGCGATCGACGTCGGCGACCGCCAGCTTGCCCGGGGGGCCGGCCAGCGGCTGCACCAGCGGCGCGGTGAAGGCGCCGTGGCCGTCGCCGTGCAGCACGACGATCGCGTTGGCGGTGCGCCGCGCGATCACCACGTCGAGGTCGTGGTCGTCGTCGACGTCGCTGAGCGCGACGTCGGCCGCCGGGCCGCCGATCGCGCTGGGCGCCGCCACGCTGAAGCCGGTCGTGGTGCGGCGCACCAGCGTCAGCGATCCGCCTGCGCCGGCGTTGGCGACCACCAGCTCGGGCTGGCCGTCGCCGTCGACGTCGCCGACCGCGACCGCCTGGGGGCTGGTGCCGGCGCCGACGCCGATCGTGATCGCGGCGGCGAAGCCACCGTTGCCCAGGCCGGGCAGGACCCGCACCTGGTTGGCGCTGGCGTTGACGACCACGACGTCGAGCAGACCGTCGCCGGTGACGTCGGCCGCGGCGAGATCGACCGGGTTGGCGCCACCGGCGATCGGCTGCGCGGCGCCGAGCGCGCCGTTGGCGCCGAGGTGGATGGCGGTGAGGTTGGCGGCCGTGGCCGCCGCGACCACGTCGAGCGCGCCGTCGCCGTTCCAGTCGCCGGTGGCCAGCGCCTGGGGAGCGCCGACGGTGGCGCGCGCGGCGCCGGGGCCGAAGCTCCCGTGGCCGTCGCTGGGCAGGCTCCACAGCGCGCCCGGCAGCGCGCTGGCCCCGACGATCAGGTCGTCGTCGCCGTCGCCGTCGAGATCGCCGGAGGTGCCGACCGAGGGGCTGATCGCCGGCTGCGCGACGTAGATGGTCTGCGCGCCGCCGAGCCCGGCGCTGCCGCCGCGCACCAGCCACAGCCGCAACGCCGACGGCAGCGCGACCAGCGCGTCGAGGTAGCCGTCGTGGTCGACGTCGCGCACGTCGAGGCCGCCGGGCGCGCCGAGCAGCGCGGTCGTCGACGTGCGGGCCGCGTCGAACCCGCCGGTGCCGGCGTCCCACGCGCACGCGCCCCACAGATCGAGCGGGTGGATCTCGGGCAGCCACGCGTTCCAGTCGGGGAGCTGGATCGCGGTCGGGAGCTGGCGGAGGTTGGTGGTGCGCGCCGGCAGCGGCGTGGTGGCGATGCCGCGGACGTTGTCGGCCATCCGCTGCGGATCGGCGAAGCCGTCGGGGAACAGCTGCGGCAACAGCGCCCCGGTCTCGGGCTGCACGGCGTCGACGCCGGCGCCGGCGGCCCAGCCGGCGAGCGCGTCGGGATCGGGGCCGGCCGCGAGGTTGCCGTCGAGGCCCGGGCCGGGCTGGTACGGCGGGTTCCACGGGCGGCCCAGCCGCGGCGCGGCGTGGTCGCGGATGTACGACGCGATCTGCTCACCCTGATCGCGGGTGAGGCCGTGGAACACGGCGCGGCCGATGATCGACGCGTTCGAGAACGCGAAGTACTCCAGGTCGCGGCCGTCCTCGGCGTGGCAATCGGCGCACGCGGCGACGATCCGATGGCGGGTCGGCTGCGAGTCGCTCCACAGCAGATCGCGCCGCCGCCACAGCGCCTCGCCGGCGGCGATCTCGGCCGGCCGCGGCGCGGCCCACGCGTCGGGGTCGTCGACCGCGAACGCCGGCAAGAGGTCGGTCCCGGCGCTCGCGGCCCCGGCGCCGGTGCGCAGGTTGAGCTCGGTGATGCGGTAGCCCGAGCCGGCGCCGTCGGTGCCGTTCCAGCGCAACTCGAGCGTGTGATCGCCGGCGGCGCGGCACGCGGCCCCGGTGCACGACAGGGCGAGCGGGACCAGCATGCGCACGGTGCGGAAGCCACCGCCGATGCCGCCGTAGACGCCGTCGAGGCCGATCGGCAAGACGTGGGCGTTGTCGAGGTCGACCCAGGCGCCGCCGTCCCAGCGCACCGACGCCTCGGCGCCGCCGGTGTAGCCGTCGCGGCGGGCCAGGCCGTGCCCGCGCAGGTACAGCGCGGCGTCGTTGGGCGCGGCGGCGTCGAGGTGGATGGTCCGCGCGACCACGGCGGCCGGGTCGGCGAGGCCGGTGTTGTTGAGGCCCTCCGGCGTGGTCGGCATGACCTCGATCGGCAGCGTCACGGGGAGCGGCGTGCCGGCGTCCGGCGTGACCAGGGCGGATGGCGCGGTGGGGTCGGGGTCGACGCACGCCAGCGTCGCGCCGGCGGCGGCGAGCAAGAACCAGGTGGGACGAAGCAGCATCCGCGCCGGTACAGCAAGCGACGCGCCAGGCCGCGGCAGGGCGCGCGTCGCGCTGTCGCGGGGTCACTGGTACCTCGACGTCCCGCCGACCCGCCGGCTGGGATCAGGCGGTGCCAGCGCCGGGCCGATCACGCGCGCGCGCCGCGGGCGTCGCAGGCGAACCACAGCGCCAGCCGCGGCGGGCGGCGGCCGTCGTCGAGCATCGCCGGGCCGAGGAACAGGCCGGGCGCGACCTCGCGCAGCTCGTCGCGGATCATCCGGATCGGCCGCGGGTTGGGGGCCTGATCGTAGTCGAGGAAGATGCACGGGCGGCCGTCGATCGCCGACGGCTCGACCTTGGTGGCGAACGGGAACCAGCGCTTGCCGTCGCCGAGCCGCACCCGGTTGACGCCGCGGCCGTGGGCGGCGTCCTCGGCGGCGAAGCTCTTGCCCGCCCACGGGAAGAACCGCGCCGCGGCCAGCGCGCGCACCGCCCGGCCGCGCAGGCCGTGGTCGAGGCCGCGGATCGCCAGCATGCGGCAGGTGGGGTTGCCGTCGAGGGCGGCCAGGCTGTCGGGCACCGACCCGCCGCGGTACACGGCGGTCAGCGCGGCGACGTCGAGCGCGGCGAGCGCGTCGAGCGTGGTCGGGCGGGACGCGGGCGCGGCGGTGGTGACGGTGGCGGCGGGCGCGGACGTGGCGGTGGTCGTGGTCATGGCGAGTCCTTGGTGGCGCGTGGAGCGGACGGACCGGCGATCGCCGCCCACGCGGTGGCGGCGACCTCCCGGGACAGCGCGGGTGTGAACGCGACGTAGCCGGCGCGGGTGGCGCGGATCATCCCGACGAACGCGCCCCACACCGCGATGATCAAGGCGGGGGCCGAGCCGCCGCGCAGCGCGCGGGTCGTCAGGCCCTGCTGCACGACCGCCGCGATCGGCGCCAGCACGCGCAGCTCGACGGCGCGCGACGCGGTGTCGAGGTAGTCGCCGTGGTGGTGCAGCTCGAGGAACGCGAACGCCCGCGGCTGGTCACGGGCGAACCGATCGAGCGCCGCCCACAGCGCGTCGAACCGCGCGCGCAGCGCGCCGGTGGCCGGCACGCCGGCGGTGAGCGCGGCGCCCAGCGCCGCCTTGGCCTCGCGGAACACCAGGTTGACCAGCTCGTCCTTGCTGGCGACGTGGCGGTAGACCGACGCCGGCGCCATGCGCGCGGCGGCCGCGATGTCGGGGATCGACGCGCCGTGGTAGCCGCGCTCGGCGAACAAGGTCAGCGCGGCGTCGAGCAGCGCCGCCCGGCCGCCGACCCGCGGCGGTCGCCCCCGGCCGCGGCGCGGCGCGGCGGCCGCGGTGATCTCCGACGGGCGCGCGGCGCGTCGGGCCGCCGGGCGAATTTGGGAGCGAACGTTCATTCGCAAAATAGATACGCCCGCGGCGGCCCGCTGTCCAGCCCGAATCAATACGCGTGGATCAACGGCCGGACCTCGCTGCACGGCCGGCACAGCGCGTTGGGCAGGCCGGTGTTGCGGCGGGTGCGGCCGGCGATGGCCTTGAACACCGGGCCGCTCTGGACCTCGTCGCACCGCAGGCACTCGTTGAGCGAGCCGTCGGGCAGGTGGTACGGCTGATCGAGCGCGGCGAAGCACGGCGCCAGGCACGCGGCCCGGGTGTGGACGGTGTTGTAGTACCAGATCTGCGCGCACGGCTCGGTGAAGCCGAGGTCGCGCAGGCACCGCACGTGATCGGCGGTCGGCCCGTCGGGGAACGCCAGCCCGCAGGCGCGCACCGGCGCGGTCAGATCGTTGGCCTCCATGTAGACCGCGAGGTCGGCCAAGGTCGAGCACCGGCCGCACACGCCGAAGTGGGTCGGCGCCGCGCCGGCGGCGACCGCCGCGGCCTGGGTCGGGAAGTCGCGCAGCCGGTACTGCCGCGCGCCGCCCGGCTCGCGGACCACCGCGCACACCGCGGCGTCGCTGATCGGCGGCGCCGGGCTGGCGTAGGGATCGCTGGTCAGCGGCGGCGGCGGATCGAGCAGCTCCCAGGTGCGCAGCGCCGCGACGTCGGCGGCGGCGTAGGCCGGCGGCGCGAAGTCGAGGTCGCCGCAGCTGCAGCGCGGCCCGCACTGATCGGCGGTCAGGCCGGTGGCCGCCTCGGGGCGGCCGAACAAGATCGGGCAGCTCGGCGCAGCGCCGTCGCCGTCGCCGCACGCGCCCCCGGCGAGGAGGAGGGCGAGGCAGGGCAGGGCGGCGCGGGGCACGGCGGCCGCAGTGTCCCACGACGCGGCCGGCGCGGCGTAGCTCCCCTGGCCACGCTGGGCTACATTGCGCCGATGTCCGCGCCCCGGCCGCTGTTCGGCTACCGCAAGTTCTGGGCTCACCGCCTGGGGCCGGCGCCGTTCTTGCCGACGACGCGGGCCGAGATGGACGAGCTGGGCTGGGAGGTGTGCGACGTCGTGCTGATCAGCGGCGACGCCTACGTCGATCACCCCAGCTTCGGCATGGCGATCGTCGGCCGGCTGCTCGAGGCCCAGGGCTTCCGGGTCGGCATCATCGCGCAGCCCGACTGGCGATCGGCCGCGCCGTTCGCGGCGCTGGGCCGGCCGGCGCTGTGCTTCGGCGTCACCGCCGGCAACATGGACTCGATGGTCAACCGCTACACGTCCGACCGCAAGCTGCGCTCGGACGACGCCTACTCGCCGGCCGGCGCCGGCGGGCTGCGGCCCGATCGCGCGGTCGTGGTGTACGCGCAGCGCTGCCGCGAGGCGTTCGGCGACGTGCCGGTCGTCATCGGCGGCATCGAGGCCAGCCTGCGGCGCATCGCGCACTACGACTACTGGTCGGACGCGGTGCGGCGCTCGGTGCTGGTCGACTCGCACGCCGATCTGCTGGTCTACGGCAACGGCGAGCGCGCGATCGTCGAGATCGTCCACCGCCTCGCGCAGCGGCAGGCGATCGCGACCATCCGCGACGTGCGCGGCACCGCGTTCCTCGGCGGCCGCGACGGCTTCGTCGAGCTCGACTCGACCACCGTCGATCGCCCCGGCCCGGTGGCGCCGCCGATCGATCCCTACGCGATGGTCGAGGAGCAGCCGGGCGCGGCGTGCGCGACCGACGCGGCGCCGGCGCCGCTGGTGCAGCTGCGGCCGCGGCCGCCCAAGGTGCCGCGCGAGCAGCAGGTGGTGCGGCTGCCGGCGTTCGACGTCGTGAAGTCGGATCGCGTGCTGTACGCCCACGCGTCGCGCGTGCTGCACCAGGAGGCCAACCCCGGCAACGCCCGCGCGCTGGTGCAGCGCCACGGCGATCGCGACGTCTGGCTGAACCCGCCGCCGCTGCCGCTGACCACCGCCGAGATGGACGCGCTGTACGAGCTGCCCTACCAGCGGGTGCCGCACCCCGGCTACGGCGGCGCCAAGATCCCGGCGTACGAGATGATCCGGTTCTCGGTGACCATCCTGCGCGGCTGCTTCGGCGGCTGCTCGTTCTGCTCGATCACCGAGCACGAGGGCCGGATCATCCAGAACCGCAGCGAGGACTCGATCCTGCGCGAGATCGAGGCGGTGCGCGATCGCACGCCCGGCTTCCACGGGATCATCAGCGATCTCGGTGGCCCCACCGCCAACATGTGGCGGCTGGCGTGCAAGACCAAGGAGATCGAGGCCGCGTGCCGCAAGCCGTCCTGCGTCTTCCCCGACGTCTGCGAGAACATGGGCACCGATCACGGGCCGCTGATCCAGCTGTACCGCAAGGCGCGGGCGCTGCCCGGCGTGAAGAAGGTGCTGATCGCCAGCGGCCTGCGCTACGACCTCGCGGTCAAGTCGCCGGCCTACGTGAAGGAGCTGGCGCAGCACCACACCGGCGGCTACCTGAAGATCGCCCCCGAGCACACCGAGCCCGGGCCGCTGGGCCACATGATGAAGCCGGGCATCGGCACCTACGCGCGGTTCAAGGAGCTGTTCGACAAGGCCAGCGCCGACGCCGGCAAGGAGCAGTACCTGATCCCGTACTTCATCGCGGCGCACCCGGGCACCACCGACGAGGACATGCTGAACCTCGCGCTGTGGCTCAAGGCCAACGGCTTCCGCCCCGATCAGGTGCAGGCGTTCTTGCCGTCGCCGATGGCCACCGCCACCGCGATGTACCACACCGGGTTGAACCCGCTGCGCTCGCTCAAGGCGCGCGACGAGGTCGCGACGGTGAAGTCGCCGCAGCGGCGCCGGCTGCACAAAGCGTTCTTGCGCTACCACGATCCGGCCAACTGGCCGATGCTGCGCGAGGCGCTCGAGCGCATGGGCCGCGCCGACCTGATCGGCAACGGCAAGCACCACCTCGTGCCGCGCTGGCAGCCGCAGGGCGTGGCGGTGCGCGGCGAGGGCGCGCGGGCGCCGCGCAAGGGCGCCGCGCTGACCCAGCACACCGGGCTGCCGCCGCGGCCGCGCGAGCGCGACGTCGGCAAGCGGCGCGGGCGCTGATCGACGCGCGGTCACAATTGGCGTGGTTGCCAATCACGCGTCGCGGCGGTCGACGTACCGCCGCACCATCGCCTTGAGCTCGGCCTGGACCGCGGCGCGATCGTAGGCGCCGGCGGTGCCCAGGGCGGCGTGCAGCGCCGGCCCGGCGATCGCGAAGCCCAGCGCCATCGCCAGCGCCGCCATCGTCGCGAACTCGATCCGCGCGCGCGGCGGGGCGGGGTGGCCCAGCCGCGTGATGCGCGCGATGATGCCGTCGACGACGATCGTCAGGCCGGGGCGCTGGCCGCCCAGGACCGCCGGCGGCCCGCCGCGGCCGCTCACCAGCGACCAGGTGAGCAGGCGCATCGTCAGCGGCTCGTGGACCAGCTCGATCAGCGCGTCGATCAGCGGCAGCTCGTCGGGCCCGAAGCTGGCGCTGACCAGCCGCGCCAGCACCTGGTCGCGGGCGGCGTCGAGCCGGCGCGCCAGCGTCGCGGCGACGAGCTCATCGTAGGTGCCGAAGTAGTGGGTGACCAGGCCGTGGGTGACCCCGGCGGCCTCGGCCACCTCGCGCAGCCCGACCTCGGCCGGCATGAAGCGGGCGAACGTGCGGTCGGCGGCGTCGAGGATGAGCCGGCGGGCCTCGGCGGGCGTGCGGCGGACGCGTCGGCGCGGCGCGGGCGTCGAGCGGGCGCGGGCCATGCCGATCGCTACCACGCCGGCCGGGTGATCGCGAGCACGTCTCGTTATTGTCACCATTGACAATAATGGAGCGCGGCGTCAGGCTGGGTGAGGTAGCCGTCGCGCGACCGAGGAGGCCCATGTCGTTCGCCGCGTCGCTCATCCCCCGCATCCTGGTGTCTGCGCTGCCCCTGGCCGCTGCGTGCACCGACCCCGCCGCCGACGATCGCGCCGGCGAGGCCGCCGCTGGCGCCGCCGTGGTCGACGGCGCCGCGGAGGCCGCCGTGATCGGCGGCTGGTACACCGACACCGCCGGCCTGGCCGGCGCCGCCGCGGCCGTGCCCGAGGCCGAGGCGCGCGCGCTGCTCACCGGCAACACCGCGCGCGCGATCACCGCCGCGGTGACGGCGCCGGCGTGCGTCGCCGTCGACAGCGATCAGGCGACCTACGTCGCGGCGACGTTCACCGCCTGCACCGGCCCGGGCGGCCGCGGCGGCCTGAGCGGGACGGTCCGCGGCGAGCTGGGCCTCGCGACCACGCCGTGCGGCCCCGCGCAGTGCCCGACCGCGCTCACCTGGACGATGACCGCCGACCTGACCTGGGGCGACGGCGGCGCGCTCGCGGGCGCGTGGACCATCGACGCGCCGCTGGCGACGACCGCGCCGCGGACGCTCACCGGTGCGCTGACCGCGACCGCGCGCGACGGCGCCAGCGCCACCAGCCAGGCCACGGCGAGCTGGACCCGCGCCGCCGACGACTGCGTCGCGCTCGACGCGCAGGCGACGCTGACCGGCGCCGCCGCCGGCGACCTCACCGTCACCGGGCTCGCCGCGTGCCCCGGTGCGTGTCCCACCGCGGGCGCCGTGGTGCTGCAGGGCGCCCGCGGCGCGCTGGCGTGGAGCTACGGCGCGGGCGCGACGGTCACGGTCACCGCCGGCGACCGCAGCTTCGCGCTGCCGCTGGCCTGCGCGCGGTAGCGGGGCGGGCGCGCGGCGGGCGCGCGGCGTCGGCCGGCGCCATCGGCCCCGCCGAAAACGCGACGAGCGCGCCGGCGGCGCGCTCGCGGGTCACGACAGGTGTGGCGCGCTTACAGGCGCGGCGCGTTGGTGAGGCAGGTGTTCAGCGCCTCAGTCTCGGTCCAGCCGCAGTGGCCCTCGACCTGCTCCTCGCAGACCGCGTCCTGGTAGCACGCGTACTCGGGGCGGTACTCGCAGGTCGAGATCGCGCCGGGCTGGTCGCTGCACAGCTGGCCCGAGCAGCCGCCGACGTAGCAGGCCTTGTGGTCGCGGGCGCGGGTGTAGAACTGGGTCACGGTGCGGGCCTTGGCGCTGCCGCCGGGGCCGTGCACGGTGTAGCGGTCGCCGGCGATGATCAGGTCGCGGACGAACAGCTCGGTGATCGCGTTGCCGATCTGGTCGGCGGTCGCGCCCGACGCGTCCCAGCCCAGCTCGGCGATCGACGCCGCGGCCGACGAGTTCAGCTTCTTCTCGCGGAACGAGGCGCACGGCGCGCTGATGCAGCGGACGCCGGTCTCCTCGACGATCGCGAACGGACCCGACGGGGCGTTGGGGCCCTGGCCCAGCCACGCCTCGGTCGGCTTGAACTCGCCGTGGCGGCCGATCGTGCCGCCGTAGTTCTTGGCGACGACCGTGCCCCGCATCAGCGCGGCCCCGGCGCCGATCTTGTCGCCGATCTGGCTGATCGTGTCGTCGCTCACGCCCAGCGTCGACCAGCGGATCTCCGCCACGTAGCAGGTGGCCGCGTAACGGCCGTCGAAGCACCGGGTGGTGCTGGCGTTGACGCGCGACACCCAGTAGCCGCCGCACATCGGCGCGGCGCACCGGCGCATGTCGCGGGTCACGGAGTAATAGGTGTAGGTGCCGCCGAGGTCGGCCTTGCTCTCGTCGACGTTCGCGGCGTCGTCGCCAGCGAACTCGTCCTCAACGGCCCCCTCCGTACACGCCGCCAGCCCCACGAACGCAAACGCAGTCACAAGCAATCGAGTCTTCATGGTTGCCCCGTCCCTGAGCACGGGCTGTGCCACAGGTGGGATAGTCAGATTGTTCGTGAAATCAAATGGTTGACGACTTGACGCAGTGGCTAACCGGCTCGCCAGCGGCCAGCGTCGTGGCCATGTCGCAGCGACGCGCGCGCCTCACGTCGGGTCGCGGGTGTCGCGGTCAGAAGTACGCGGCGGCGGCGAGGAATCCGAAATACGCCGCGACCAGCATCGCGCCCTCGGCGCGGGTGACGGTGCGCCGCCCACGCAGCACGATGATGCCGAGCAGCGTCACCACGGCCAGGCCGATGGCGTCGACCGCGTGCATGCGCTCGCCGACCCGGACCGGGTGCAGGTAGGCCACGGTGCCGAGCACCAGGAACACGTTCAGCAGGTTCGAGCCGACCACCGTGCCGACCGCGATCGCGCCCTGGCCCCGCATCGACGTGACCACCGCGGTCAACAGCTCGGGCAACGAGGTGCCGATCGCGATCAGCGTCATGCCCAGCATGCGATCCGACATGCCCCACCTGCCGGCGACCGCACGGGCGCCGCCGACGAACATCTCGCTGCCGAGCACCAGCATCACGACGCCGAGGCCGCTGACGATCAGCGCCGACACCCGCGACGGGCGTTCGCCCGCTGGCAGCGGCGCCAGCGCCTGTTCGTCGACGTCGCGGCCGGTCACCGCCAGCGAGGCGATCGTGAACACGACGGCGCAGCCGACCAGGATCGCGCCCTCGAGCCGGGTGATCACGCCGTCGGCCAGGGTGATCGGGACCGCCACCACCGAGCCGATCAGGATGGGGATCTCGCGTCGGATCAGCTGGCCGTCGATGCGGGGCGGGGCGATCAGCGCGGTCAGGCCGAGGATCAGGCTGATGTTGGCGACGCACGAGCCGATCACGTTGCCGAGCGCGATCGGGGTCAGGTGGTCGGAGGCGGCCTCGGTAGACACCGCGAGCTCGGGCGCCGAGGTGCCGTAGGCGGCGACGGTCAGGCCGATCACCAGCTGCGGCACGCCCAGCGTGCGCGCCAGGGTCTCGGAGCCGCGGCCCAGCCACAGCGCGCCCACGAACAGGAGCCCGATGCCGAGCCCGAGCCGGGCTACGGCCAGGATGGTATCGAGGCTCACCGCCCGAGTGTCGACGCGCCAGCGCCGACGGTCAACCGCGCGAGCGTCGATCAGGAGGGCTGCCCAGGTCGGACGCGGGTCGTGAACACCCTGTGGACACCGGCGGGCGCGCGGTGATCTCCCACATGGGACGCGCGGTGATCTCTCACGTGGGACGCGGGCGGCGGCGGCGCGGTGATCTCTCACGTGGGACGCGGGCGGCGGCGGCGCGCGGTGATCTCTCACGTGAGACGCGGGCGGCGGCGGCGCGGTGATCTCTCACGTGGGACACGGCGCGGGGCGAGCGGCGGCGCGCGGTGATCTCCCACGTGGGACGCGGGCGGCGGCGGCGCGCGGTGATCTCTCACGTGAGACGCGGGCGGCGCCACCTACCGCGGGGGGTGGTGGCTGAGCCAGCGGGCGTGGCGCATCAGCGTCTCGACCCGACCCCAGTCGTCGGAGTCGTAGAAGCCGCGTAGGTGGCCCCGCTGGTCGACCAGCACGAAGTGGCCGCTGTGGGTGATGTCGGGCGCGCCGGACGTCAGCGTGCCGACCGTGTCGAAGCCGATCTTCATGGCCTGCTCCACGAGGTCGCGGATCGCCTTGAGGTCGCCGCGGACGAAGCGCCACCGCTGCGGATCCGCGCCGTTGGCGAGCGCGTAGTTGGCCAGCACGGGCACGCTGTCATGTTCGGGGTCGACGGTGAACGACACGAGCTTGATGTCGGGTTGGTCGCCGGTGCGGTCCATGACGGTGCGCATCTTCATCGTCGTCACCGGGCAGATGTTGTCGCAGCGGGTGAAGATGAAGTTGACGATCGTGACGTGGCCGGTGAGGCCGGTGCGGGTGAACGCCGCGCCGGTGTGGTCGGTCAGGTCGAAGTCGGGCAAGGCGCGGTCGTCGGTGAACTTCGGCGGCTTGGGCGGGAACAGCACCGTCGGCACCAGCACGGTCGGCACGATCAGCAGCACCACCAGCCCGGCGGCGATCAGCAACAGCGTGCGTCCGCGCAGGCCGCGGCGGGGCACCACCGCGGGAGGGGGTTGGCTGGCCATGGGCGACGTGTAGCACTGTCGGCCGCACCCGGGGAGGGTCAGGGCGCGGGGCGCAGGCGCGCCGTGATACCGTGGTGATCATGGGGTCTCATCGCCGTGCCTGGCTGGCGGTCACCGCGCTCGGCGCCCTCGCCGCGTGCTTCGATCCGCAGCCGCCGCAGGGGCTGCCGTGCACCGACGACCACCGCTGCCCCGACGGCCAGACCTGCGATCTGGCTACCAACGTGTGCGGCGCGCCGACCACCGGCGCGACCTGGCGCGACGACACCGCCGCCGACTTCGCGCAGCCGGGCGCCGCGCTGGTCGACGCGGTGATCGAGGCCCCCGGCGCGATCGGGCCCGCGCCGTACCTGACCGGCGCGTGGCGCAGCGTCGGCATCGCCGGCGCGCGCTTCGCCAGCGTCGACGCGGCGAGCTGGGCCGCGCTCGCCGGGGCGCCCACCGCGGGCACGGGCTTCCTCCACGTCGCGGGGTTCGACGTCTGGACCGATCCGCCGCGCGGCGTCGACCTGGCCGCGGCCGACGACGTCACGGTCGCGTTCGAGGGCGAGATCTACCTCGAGGCGGGCAGCTGGCGCTTCGCGCTGTACGCCGACGACGTCGGGTTCGTCGAGCTCGACGACGGTGCCGGCTTCACCCGGCTGGTGGCCGCGACCGAGGCCGACAGCGGCCAGGGCCAGCGCGCGATCGCCGTCGACGGCTGGTACCCGATCCGCGGCGCGGTGGCCGACGCCGACGGGCCGCTGGAGATCTACTTGCAAGCCGGCGGCCCCGAGGTCAACACCGACCCGGGGTGGATCCCGCCGGAGCGGATGCGGACGTCGGTGGCCGACCTGACCGGCCTGGTGGTCGACGGGTTCGACGATCCGTACACCCACTACCCGACGGCCAGCGAGCTGCGCGCCGCGCCGCTGGGCGCGATGACCTTCGACGACGACCTCGCGGTGGGCGACGGGTCGTGGAGCCTGCGCTACGGCGGGCAGGTGCGGGTCGACGTGGCCGGCAGCTACGCCTTCCGCCTCGACAGCGTCGACGGGCACCGGCTGTGGATCGATGGCGTGCCGCTGCTCGACGAGCTGGGTTGGAGCGCCAGCGCCACCACCACCGACGGGGTGGCGCTCGACGCCGGCTGGCACGACGTCGTGGTCGAGGTGATGTGGAGCGACCAGGTGCCGCCGAAGCTGGCGCTCACGGTCGCCGCCGGGCCCGAGCTGGTCGGCCAGGGCTTCCCGGTCGACCGGACCCGGCCGGTGGTCGGCCGCGGGGTGCGCTGGACCAACGCCAGCTGCTGGTACGTCAGCGCGCCCGATCAGGGCAACGTCAGCTGCGACGCGTGGATCGAGCTGCCGCCGGGGGCCACGCCGCTGGCCGCCGGCGCCGCGTTCGAGATCGATCACCCGGTGCTGGCGTCGGTGGCGGTCGACCTGACCACGCCCGACGACGCGACCCGGGCGCTGGTCGCGGCCGGCGACCTGACGGGCGCGGGCACCGATGGCTGGCACGTCGACGTCGGCCTCGGCCACGGCGCCGCCGGGCGCTGGGCGCTGCGCCTGACCGACGCGACCGCCGACATGATGACCGGCGATCTGAACAGCCTCGACGTCACCGTCGACTACCGCGGCGGCGCGGCGCCGTTCCCGACGCTGGCCCGCTACACGTCGGCGGTGAAGGACCTCGGCGCCGTGGCCGCGCTGGGGGCGCTGCGGTGGAGCGTCCGCCAGGGCGGCGCCGACGCCGCGCGGGTGCAGCTGCGCACCTGCGCCACCATCGACGGCTGCGCCGCCGAGCCGTGGCTCGAGGTCGCGCCGGGCGCCACGCCGACCGCGCCGCCGCGCCGCTTCGCGCAGTACCAGGTCGAGCTGCGTGGCGACGGCGACGTGCCGACCGCGCTCGACTGGATCGAGCTGGCCTACCTGGTCCGGTAGCGCGGCGCGCGCCCGGCGCGGCGCTACCCGCGGCCGAGCGCGGCGGCGACGGCGCGCGCGGTCTTCGACCCGAGGTACGTGGCCTTGAGCGCGGGATCGCGCAGCCGCGCGGCGTTGGCGTCGATCTCGCGCGCGGCCTGCTCGAACGCCGCGCGCGCCGCGGGGAGCTGGCCGGCGCCGGCCAGCGTCAACCCGTGCCAGTACCAGATGTGCTCCGCGCCCTCGGGCCGGGCCTGCTGGCGCATCAGCGCGACCGCCTCGGTGGTCGCCGCCACCGCCGCCGCGTGCTCGCCGCGGCGGGCGTGGGCCAGGCCGGTGATCGCGAGGCCGTAGATGATGCCGACCATCATCGGCATCCGCCGCGCCAGCTCGGTGGCCGAGCGGGCCAGCTCGAGGGCGCCGGCGGCGTCCTGGTTGGCCTCGAGCTGCGCCAGCGCGATGTACTCGAGGCCGCGGATCTCCTGGAACCGCTCGCGGTTCTCGGTCGCGAGCTCCTTGCCGCGCTCGAGCAGCTCGAGCGCGCCGGCGACGTCGCCGCGCGCCAGCTTGGCCTGGCCCCAGGAGATCGCGGCGTCGGCCATGCTCGACGGATCGCCGGTCTGCTCGCCGAGCTTCCACGCCTTGGCCAGGTAGCTCTCGGCGCGCTCGACGTCGCCGAGGTCGGCGTAGGCCTGGCCGATGTTGCCGAGCTTGAACGCGACGCCCGAGCGATCGCCGAGCTGCTGATCGAGCTTGAGGCTCGACTTGTAGTGGGCCAGCGCCTCCTCGTACTCGCCGAGCGCGGCGAAGGCGTTGCCCATGTGGTTGAGCGTGTGGGCCTCCTGCCGCGGCAGCCGCAGCGCGCGGTAGATGACCAGCGCCTCGGCGTACGACTCGATCGACGGCTCGAGGCGGCCCATGTGCCACTGGGTCGTGCCCTGCTCGTTGAGGATCAGCGCGCGCGCCAGCAGCGCCGCCGTGCCGTCGCCGGTCTCGGCGGTCAGCGCCAGCGCCTGCTCGCACAGCTTGAGCGAGTCGTCGTTGGAGCCGACCAGCCGCGCGATCGCGGCGCGCAGCCGCAGCGCGTCGGCCTCGGCGGGCTTGTCGCCGGCGTCGCGCGCGAACTGCAAGGCCGGGGTCACCGCGCGCTGCGCCGCCGGCGCCTTGCCGACGTCGATGTAGAACTGCGCGAGCAGCGCGTGGGCCAGCGCCTGCTTCTGCGGGTCGCCCAGCGCCTCGGCCTCCTTGCGCAGCGCCGACAGCTCGCGCAGCTGCTGCGGCCGGCGGGCCAGCCGGCGCAGGATCTCCTCCCGCTGGCGCCGAGCCTGGAACCGGCGCGCGTGATCGCCGGGCGGCAGCAGCTTGAGCGCGCGGCTGAGCTGGCGGAACGCGTCGGCGTTGCCGCCGACGTCGATGGCGTGGGTGGCCGCGCGCAGGTAGCGCTCGGCGGCGGGGATGGCGTCGCCGGCCAGCTCGAGGTGGCGCGCGATGTGGGCGTCGTCGGCGCCCGGCCGGTACGACGGGCCGGTGGCGATGCGATCGGCGAGCAGGCGGTGCAGCCGGGTCTTGTCCTCGGCCGGCACCAACCCGTAGGCCACGGTCATGATGGTGTCGTTCTTGAAGCGATACTCGCCTTCGTGCGGCACCAGCAGGCCGCGCCGGCACAGGTCGTCGAGCTCGCCCTTGACCTGCCGGCCCAGGAGCGCCGCCAGCGCCGGCGGGCCGACCACCCGGCCGAACACCGCGGCCAGGAGCAGCGTCTGCTTGTCGCGCTCGGGCAGGCGGTCGATGCGGGTGATCAGCAGATCCTCGATCGAGGTCGGCACCTGGATCGCGGCGTCGCGCTGGGTCCAGCGGTAGCGCCCGGGCTGGCCCGGCGCCGGCGTGATGATCTCGCGCTCGGCCAGCGCGTCGAGCTGCTCGAGGATGAAGAACGGGTTGCCGCCGGCGCGGGCCAGGATCTGCTCGGCCAGCTCGCCGACGTCGTCGTCGGGCGCGAACCGGCTGGCCACCAGCTGCCGGCGGGCCGGGTCGGCCAGCTCGTCGACGTGGACGACGTCGGCGCCGGCCGCGGTGGCGGCGTCGACGATGCGCTTGTCGGGCCGCGAGGTGACGATGCCCAGCACCGCGCGCGAGGTCGGCACCTGCAGCAGCGAGGTGAAGATCTCGAGGCTCTCCTGATCGCTCCAGTGGACGTCCTCGCCGACGATGATCAGCGGCTTGTCCGACTCGAGGTGGTGCTCGACCTTGGTCACCAGGCCGAGCAGCCGCTGCCGCCGCTCGCCGGGGTCGCCGTCGCTGGCGTCGGGGGTGCGCACGCCGAGCAGCACGCTGACCGCGGCCAGCGCGGCGCGCGCCTCCTTGCCGTCCTCCTCGCCGGGGAAGATCAGCGGCACGGCGAGCGCGAGCCGGCGCTGCACCTCGTGCGGCTCGGCGCCGTCGGCCAGCCCGAGGATCTCGCGGGCCAGATCGGCCAGCACGCCGTACGGCGTCATCGCGGTGCCGACCCGCGTGGTCGTGCGCAGCACGTAGGCCTCGCCGGCGCCGACGCCGGCCAGGAACGCGGCGACCAGCGAGCGCTTGCCGACGCCGTGGTCGCCGGTGATCGCCAGCAGGCGCTTCTTGCGGCCGACCAGCGCGTCGCGGTAGGCGTCGCGCAGCCGCTTGAGCTCGAGCTCGCGGCCGAACAGCGTGTCGCCGCCGCGCCGCTCGCGCCGCCGCGCCGCGCGCTCCTTGGCGCCGCGCAGGCGGTAGACCCGCGCCCGCTTGATGCCGGGCTCGGTGTCCTCGTCGACCTTGGGGCCGCCGGCGTCGGTGCCGGCCGGCAGGTCGATCGCCGCGAGCGCCTCGAAGTTCCACTCGGCGCGCGCGCTGCGGAACACCCGGCCGCCGACCAGCACCTCGGCGGCGCCGGCGAACCGCGCCAGGTGCGCGGCGAACCCGGCGGTGGTGGCCTCGATCTCGAAGCTCTGCGCCGAGCCGCGGCGGATCACCGTGGCGGCGCCGCGCTGGATGCCGATCGCCAGCCGCAGCTCGGGCTCGACGTCGGAGCCGATGCCGTCGAGCGCGTCGACCAGCGCCAGCGCCAGGCGGATCGTGCGGCCGGCGTCGTCCTCGCTGGCCAGCGGCAGCCCGACCACCAACCGGACGCTGTCGAGATCGCGCTCGCCGCGATCCTCGAGCGCGTCGTGCTTGAACGCGATGTCGCGGGCGACGCGGCGGAACTCGTCGACCACCTTGGTGGCGCCGGCCGCGCCCAGCCGGCGCTCGAGCGCGGCGACGCCGCGGATCACGCCCTCGAGGACGTAGACGTACTTGCGCTCGCGGTGCTCGCGCGGTTCGCGCGCCCGGCGGTCGTCGCCGCCGTCGGCGACGTTGCCCAGCGAGCCGAGCGACCCCAGCGAGCCGGTGGTCGGCCCGGCCGGGGTGCCGGTGGCGCCGGGCTTGCTGCCGGCGGGGCGCCGCGGCGCGCGCCGCTCGAGCGGCACCACCGTCGCCAGGAACGACGCCAGCGCGGTCGAGTCGACCAGCTCGCCCGAGGCGTGGCCCCACTCGAGCTGGAACCGGCTGAGGTCGGCGACCAGCTCGCGCGCGGTCGGGTAGCGGTCGTCGCGGTGGAACGCCAGCGCGCGCATGACGACGCGCTCGAGCGCCGCCGGCACGTCGGGCACCGCGTCGCGCAGCGGCGCGATCGCGCCGGCCTTGACCTGCTCGAGCGCCTCCTTGCCGCGGCCGGCGAACAGCGGCCGGCCGGTGACCAGCTCGTGCAGCACGATGCCGGCGCTCCACACGTCGGAGCGGCAGTCGACCGGCTCGCCGCGCGCCTGCTCGGGCGACATGTACGCGAACTTGCCCTTGATGACGCCCTCGTCCTCGGTGACGTGGCGCGCGCGCGCGATGCCGAAGTCGACGATCTTGACCGCGCCGTCCCACGACACCAGCACGTTCTGCGGGGAGATGTCGCGGTGGACGATCGCCAGCGCCTCGCCGAACTCGTCGGTCTTCTTGTGCGCGTAGTCGAGGCCCTTGCCCAGCTGCTGGACGATGTACGCGGCGAGGCCGTAGGGGATCCGGCGCCGCTCCTTGGCGCAGTCCTGGAGCAGCCGCAGCAGATCCATCCCCTCGACGTTCTCCATCGCGAGGAAGTAGGTGTCGCCGACCGCGCCGAAGTCGAAGACCTGGACGATGTTGGGGTGGTTGAGCCCGAGCGCGATCTTGGCCTCGTCGACGAACATCGCGACGAACTGCCGGCTCTTGGCGTAGGCCGGGTGGATCTTCTTGATCACCAGCGTCTTGGCCAGGCCCTGCGCGACGGTGGTGCGCGCGAGGAACACCTCGGCCATCCCTCCGGTGCCGATCTTCGAGACGAGCGCGTATTTACCGAACTGCTCCATCGCCAGCGAGGGGTGAGCTTAGCGGATCTGTGCCCCACGCGCCGGTGCGCGGCCGCACCGATCGCACCGCTACAGGCGCTTGATGACGAGGTTGTCGAAGTACGTGTCGGTCTCCCAGTTGCCGAAGCCGAAGTACTCGTGGCCGGGCCCCACCAGGGGCTCGGGATCGTCGAGCCGCAGGAACGGGGTGGTCAGGTCGTCGACGTACCACTCGAGGACGCGGGCCTTGCGCACCAGCCGCCAGTGGTAGCGGCGGTTGGGCTCGACCCGGCGGTCGCCGCGCGACAGGAGGTTGGGCGCGTGCTCGTCCATCCGCGCGATGATCGAGCGCGAGTTCTTCCACGCGCCCTGCACGACGACGTAGCTGGTCGCCAGGTAACGGTTGCCGTCGGGGTCGAACGACCGGCCGTCGCCGAACACCTCGACCTTGATGTCGCCGTCCGGCGAGGTCGACCAGGCGTCGAAGTCGATCTGGACGTCGCCCGCCGGCAGCTTGCGCGCCAGCCACAGCGGCCGGTTGTGGGCGCCGCGGGCGTTGAGCGCGCCATCGACGATGCGGTAGCCGGTGCCGGTCTGGTTGTAGTCGGCGCCAATCCCGGTGCGGTCGAAGGTGTCGGCGTAGCTCTGCTCGATCGGGGGCAGCTCGCGCACCTTGCAGGCGCCCAGCGCGAGCAGGGCGGAGATGGTGGCGGCGACCAGCGGGAGGCGCATCGCGCGGACTATCGCGGATGGGGCCGGCAGTGGCAATCCGCGCAGCCCGGCACGCGATCCACTTGATCGAAACTGTTGGAGTTTCTGCCGGGATCGGCGCAAGTGCGCGCAATCGCTGTCAGAGGTGGCGAGTAGGTTCATCGCGTCGATGCGCAGCGAGACCTTGCCACTGTTCGGTGCGGCCTGGGCCACGCCGGTGCCGCGGGTCGAGCCAGTGCGGGTCGACCCGCCCCTGCCGGCGCCGCCGCCGGCGGCCAAGAA
Source organism: Myxococcales bacterium (assembly GCA_016707895.1). GTDB lineage: Bacteria > Myxococcota_A > Polyangia > Haliangiales > Haliangiaceae > UBA2376. Next base: position 493,831 of record JADJGV010000034.1, read on the forward strand.
GCGCGCGGCCAAGAAGGCCCGGGTGTCGCCCGCGAGCGAGGCCGCGGTCGCCGCGGCGGCGCCGGCGGTGGTCGAGGCGAGCGCGCCGGTGGTGGTCGCGGCGGTTTCGGTCGAGGCGATCGCGGTCGAGGCGATCGCGGTCGAGGCGATCGCGGTCGCGGCGCCGGTCGAGGTCGTCGCGCCCGCGGCGCCGGTGCGGCCCGAGCGCGGCGTGGTGGTGTTCGACGTCGAGACCACCGGCACCGATCGCCGGCGCGATCAGGTGATCGAGCTGTGCGTGCAGTTCGGGCTGTCCGAGGGGGCGCCGTCGCGCACCTGGCGCATCAAGCCCGACGTCGCGATCTCGCCGGGCGCGCAGGCCGTGCACGGCATCTCGATGGACGACCTGGCCGCCTGCCCGCGCTTCGCCGAGGTGGTCGACGAGATCGCCGCGGTGTTCGCCTCGGCCGAGGTGGTCGTCGGCTACAACCTGATCTTCGACATCGACATGGTGTCGGCCGAGTTCGAGCGCATCGGCCGGCCGCTGCCCGACTGGAGCAGCAAGACCATCGTCGATCCGTTCCGGCTGTGGCAGCAGTGCGAGCCGCGCAGCCTGTCGCACGCGCACCTGCGCTTCGTCGGCTCGGGCTTCGAGGCCGCGCACTCGGCGACCGCCGACGTCGCCGCCACCGGCCGGGTGCTGGCCGGCATGCTGCGCAGCTTCGGCCTCGACGAGCACGACTGGCGCGGCGTCGCCGGCGTGTGCGATCCGCAGCGGCCGAGCTGGGTCGGCCCGTCGCGCCACCTGCAGTGGCAGGGCGAGCGCGTCGTGCTGGCGTTCGGCAAGCACAGCGGCACGCCGCTGTCGCAGATCGATCCTGGCTACCTGCGCTGGATGGCCGAGAAGGACTTCCCGGCCCACGTCGGCATCATCTGCAAGAAGGCCAGCGAGCTGGCCGAGCCCGAGTTCCTGGCCTGGGTGCGCGGCGCGTACGGCGTCCCGCCGACCCCATGAGCGCTAACCTCGGGCCGGGGTCGCGGGTCATGGCGGCGATGACACCCTCGACCTCTGCGCGGCTCGCCCTGGCCGCGCTGTTCACCGCCGCGCTCGGGTGCGGCCACGGCGGCGACGCCTCGGCGGTCGACGCGCCCGGCGTCGACGCGGCCTGCGTCGCGACGCCGGTCCGCGACGTGGCCTACCAGGCGTTGCCCGGCGTGGCGCCGACGCTGCAGGCGCTCGACATCTACCCGGCGTGTGGCGCCGCGGCGCCGGCGCCGGTGGTGATCTGGGTCCACGGCGGCGCGTGGGCCATCGGCGACAAGGGCAACGCGATGGCCGACAAGGTCGCGCTGTGGAACGGCGCGGGCTACGCGGTGGTCAGCGTGAACTACCGGCTGTCGCCCGAGACCGGCGAGCTCGATCCCGGCCGCGTTCGCCACCCGCTCCACGCCCAGGACGTCGCGACCGCGATCGCCTGGGTCCACGATCACATCGCCGAGCACGGCGGCGATCCCGGCCGGATCGCGCTGCTCGGCCACAGCGCCGGCGCGCACCTGGTGGCGCTGCTCGGCACCGATCCGCAGTACCTGGGGGCGCATTCGTTGGGGCTGGCCGACCTGCGCTGCGTCGGCTCGTTCGACACCGAGGCCTACGACATCCCGCGCACGATGCAGACCGCCAGCGCGATGCAGGCGCTGCTCCTGCGCAACGCGTTCGGCGACGATCCGGCGGTGTGGGCCGCGGCGTCGCCGATCGGGCACGTCGCCGCTGGCGTGCCGCCGTTCCTGGTGGTGCGCCGCGGCGCCGCGGACCGCCAGGCCACCGAGCAGGCGTTCCACGATCGGCTGCGCGCGGTCGGCGGCGTGAGCACGCTCATCGACGCTGCGGCGCTGACCCACGAGGAGGTCAACGATCACATCGGCGCGCCGGGCGATCAGGTGATGACCGCGCCGATCGTCGCGTTCCTCGAGGGTTGCCTGCGCTGACGCGCCGGCGCGATCGCGGCCGTGGTATCCCCGCGGCGTGATCGATCCGGCTGGCGTCTACTTCACGTGGCCCGATCGGCGGCTGGCGTACACCTGCGCGGGGTGCGGGGCGTGCTGCAAGGGGCTAGGCATCGGGCTCGACGTGACCGGCGGCCAGCTGGCGCAGCTGGTGGCGCGGCGGCCCGACGTGGTGCCGTTCTTGCGGCGGCGCGGCGAGGCGACGACCTTGTGGAACCCGCGCGACCGCTGCTGGTTCCTGGCCGACGACGGCAACTGCCGGGTGGAGGTCGAGGACGGGCGCGCGGCCAAGCCGGCGGCGTGTCGGCTGTTCCCGTTCAACCGGGTGTTCACGCTGGGGGCGATCACCGTCGTCGACTACAACAGCGTGATCTGCCCGCTGGTGCTCGACGGGCCGGCGCCGATCGCCCACGCCGACGTGCTGGCGGAGCTGGCGACCATCCGCGATCCGGCGATCGTCGGCGTGACGCTGCCGGCCGAGGCCGGCGGCGAGGCGATGCTCGCGGCCGAGCGCGACGACGCCGCGGCGCTGCAGGCGCGCGCGGCGGCGCCCGACGACGATCCGCGCTGGCTGGCGACCGCGCTGGGCGCCAGCGACGACGACCTGGCGGCGGTGCGCGGGCTCCTCGACGCGCTGGGCCTGGCGCCGCGGCCGCTGCCGGCGGCGACCCGGGCGGCGGCGCTGGCGCTGGTGCCGTCGCTGCGCTTCAACGAGCTGTGGGGGCCGCGGCAGTACGCGCCGCGCGCGGTGGTGCGGCCGCGGCTGACCGCGATGACGTTGGCGTGGCTCGAGCTGGCGGCGATCGGCGCGGCGCTGGCCGGCCGCGACCTCGGCATGCAGGAGCTGACGACGCTGTGGTCCGAGCAGGCCGCGGTGACCTACGCGGCGGCGTGCTGGCGCGACGTGCCGCGGCTCAAGCCCGGGCCCCTCGAGCTGCCCGGCAGCGATCCCGGCGGCGTCGTGCGCGCGCTGGCCCAGGCCTGCGTCGACAACCGCAAGGCCGGGCGGCCGCTGGGCGCGATCGCGACGCCGATCCTGGCGGCCGCGGCGCCGGTCGATCGCGCGACGGCGCTGAAGCTGGCCGAGCCGCTGTGGCGCGCGGCGCTCGGGCGCGGCTGAGCGCGGTCGCGGCGCGGCTCACGACTTGAGCGGCCGGCGCTCGACGTCGAAGGGCTGCGGCGCGGTGGCCGGCGGGCGCACCACCATGAGCCGCACCCGGGTGCCGGCGGCGCCGCGGATGCGGGCGATCGCGCCGTCGAGGCCGATCGCGTCGACCGGCTGGCCGTCGACCGCGACGATGCGATCGCCGGCCTGGAGCCCGGCGGCCTCGGCGCCGCCGCCGGTGATGACGCCGTCGACCCGCAGCGCGTCGGCGTCGCCGCTCAGCTTGACGCCGATGCCTACCAACTCGAGGGTCGGCGCCTCGCCGGGCGCGAGCGGCGCCAGATCGATCGTCAGCGGGCCGAGCGTCGCGCCGTCGGTCGCGACCAGCCCGGCGGCGATGCGCGGGTGGTGCTCGCCGGCGGCGACGAACAGCGCGACCGGGCCGGCCGGCACGCCGGTCAGCTCGAAGCCGCCGTCCTCGCGGGTGACGGTGCCGGCGTTGGCCGGCGCCGCGCTGGCGCCGCCGCCGCGGGCCTCGCGCACGACCCGCGCGTAGGCGAGCGGCGCGCCGGTCGCGCGCGACACCACCGTGCCGCGCACGGTCGCGCCCGCGGCCAGCGTGATCGTCACGTCGCGATCGGGCGCGGCGGTGGTCGGCGCGCTGGCGGCCCAGCCCGGCGCGGTGGCGACCAGCTCGTAGGCGCCGGGCAGCACCGGCTCGCGGAACCGGCCCTCGCCGTCGACGACCGAGCGCGCGGCCACCAGCGCGCGGTCGACGCCCTGGACCCGGTAGACCAGCAGCGTGAACACCGGCACCGGAGCGCCGTCGCCGCCGCGCACCTGCCCGGTCAACGCCGCGCCCGCCGGCAGCACGATCCGCAGCGGGCGCTCACCGGCGACCGCGGGCAGCGTCACCGCGGCGAGGCCGTCGGCGCTGGCGATCACGTCGTGGGGGCCGCGATCGAGATCGCGCAGCGCGAAGCGGCCGAGGTCGTCGGTGGTGGCGAACGCGACCGCCCGCGCGTCGGCCTGCGCGGCCGCGCGCGCCGCGGCGTCGGCGCCGGTCGGTAGCGTCGGCACGGCCCGGACCAGCGCGCCGTCGATCGGCGCGCCGCGCTCGTCGACCACGACGCCGGTCAGCGCGCCGTCGGCCGCGTCGGTGCGATCGAGCCGGATGGTCATGCGGTGGGTGAGCGCGACGTCGCCGTCGAGGCGGGCCCGCCCGATCCGCGCGCCGGCCGTGGCCTCGAAGACGGTGTCGTCGGGGGCGTGGAAGGTGAACCCGCCGTTGGCGTCGGTGACCCACCCGGTCGGCAACGGCGCCAGCGCCTGCTCGCCGGTCGCCGCGCCCAGCATGCGCACCGCGGCGCCCGCCACCGGCGCGCCGGCGGCATCGACGACGGTGCCCTGGTAGTCGACCGCGGGGAACAGGTAGATCGTGAAGCCCTCGACCTGCAGCTCGGGCCGCGGCACCAGCCGCACCGGGCTGTGCTGCCACGCCGGCGCGTACGGCAAGTAGCCGACGGCCTCGGCGGCGGCCAGCGTGTACGCGCGATCGTCGGCCGGCACCGCGAAGCCGCCGCCAGCGCCGGCGGTGACGGTGAGCACGCTGCCGTCGGGCCGCGCGAACGTGAGCTCGGCGCCCGCCACACCGTCACCGGTCGACCAGTTGATCACACGGCCGCGGACGCCGGCGTCGGCGGCGGCCACCGCGCGGGCTCGGGGGCGCGCGCCGGGCGCCGCGTCGGCGTCGGCGGCGCCGGCGGCGCGATCGGCGTCGCCCGGCAGCTGCCCGGGGGCGCGGGGCGGGGGCGGCGCGGCGGGCGCGCGGCCCGGCGCGGTGGCGGCGGCGCGGGGCGCGCTCGCCCGATCGTGGGTCAGGCGCCAGCCGACGCCGCCGCCGATCAGCAGCACCAGCAGCGCGACGATGACGAACCCGAGGGTCTTGGACTTCACGGTGGCTCCTGCGGTGAACGTGACCGGCGTGGCCAGCGAGGTCAGCGCGAGGCGCCAGGCCGGGCGCGGCGCGTCGCGATCGAGCGCCTCGCGCAGGCGCTCGAGGCCGGCCTTGACGCGCCAGCGCACGGTGCCGGCGGGCACGCCCAGCTCGGTGGCGATGGCCTCGGCGGTGTGGCCGTCGAGGAAGCGGCGGACGATCGCGGTGCGGAACGGCTCGTCGAGCGCGACCAGCGCCGCGGCCAGCCGCTCCAGCGTCCGCGCGCGCTCGAGGATCTGATCGGGGGCGGCCGGCGGATCGGCGGCCGGCGCGCCTTCCTCGCGGGCGCGGCGGCGCGAAGCGGCCCGGCGGTCCATCCGCCAGCGGTTGCGCAGCACCGCGGCCAGCCACGGCGCCAGCGGCCGATCGGCGACCGGCGGGTGGGTCAGCGCAGCGATCGCCGCGTCTTGCACCAGGTCGTCGGCGTCGTCCTTGGCCAGCGCCCGCGCCAGCCCGCGCAGGCCGTCGAGCTCGGCCAGGGCCGCGGAGGTCACCGGGGTGGGCACGCCGAGATCATGCCGCCGCCGTGGCGAACGTTGGCGCGAATCGACCGGCGGCTACCGCGGCCGCGGGAACGCCACCGGCAGGTCGGACATCCGGGCGTAGACCACCGGGCCTGCGCCGTCGACCGCCAGGTGGCGATCGATCTCGATCAGCGCGTTGTCGATGCGCTGCAGGTACGCGTCGCCGAAGTTGATCGGGTGGTAGCCGATCGAGTAGTGGCGGGGCGCTGGCAGCGGCGCGCCGTCGAAGTTGGCGCGGAACATCGCGATCATCTCGTCGGCGGTGACGTAGTCGACCAGCGCGCCGTTGTCGGCGGCCTCGAGGATGCCGCGGTGGGGCGCGGCGTCGACCAGGATGTCGTCGACCGACGGATAGTACGGCTGCGTGGTCTCGTTGATCGGGCCCCAGTGCTGCTGGTTCCACTGGTACAGCGACGCGTTGGCGACGTTGCGCCACTCCTCGAGCCGCGCCCAGTTGCAGCCGCTGGCGTCGGTGACGTGGCCGGCGCCTTCGAGCGCGCCGAGCACGTCGCCGGTGGCGGTCCAGCCGCCGGCGCGGAACGAGGTCGGCCGGCCCAGGCCGTGGGCCATGAACAGCTCGGTGGCCTTGGCGAACATCTGGTCGAGCTCGGCGCGGGTGTAGGCGCCCAGCACGACGGTGTAGCCGGTGGCGTCGGTGACGTCGCGGAACGACGGCGACGTGCGGCAGGTGACGCCGGCGGCGGTGACGAAGTTGCAGTAGGGGTGGATGTGCAGGCCGATCTCGTCGCCCTTCTCGGCGCGGAAGCGCAGCACCCAGTCGACCAGCTGCTGCGCGCGGGCGGCGCTGACCGTGGGATCGGTGAACGTGTAGGGGCCGACGAAGTGGGTCAGCACCAGGTGCGGGTGGGCGGCGTGCAGGCGCTCTTGCCGCTGGAGCTTGTCGTCGGTGTGATCGCCGGTGTCCCAGTCGTTGGACACCGCGACGTAGAGCGCGGCGCTCTTGTGCAGCGGCAGCTCGGCGAACGCGACGTCGGCGCCGTCGGCCGAGACCAGCACGGTGTGATCGCCGATCGCGACGTCGGCGAGGTCGAAGCCGAGATCGAAGGTGCCGTCGGCGTGGGCGCGCGCGACGTGGGCGCCGTCGAGCCAGACGTCGACCACCGTCGCCGGGCCGTCGGCCCGGGCGACGAAGCGCGGGTCGGCCGGCGTGAGCGCGTCGCCGGCCAGGTACCAGGGGCGGGCGTCGACGATGACCTGCGGCGCGGGCGCCGCGGGATCCGGCGGCGCGGGCGCGTGGTCGGGGACCGGGATCTCGCCGGCGCCGCAGGCGGCGAGGGCGAGCGCGAGGGCGGCGAGGGCGAGGCGCATGGCGGCGGTGATATCGCACGACCGCCGGGGCGGCGTCGCTACTCGACGATCACCTTGTCGGACGCCGACCGACCGAAGGTCTCGGGGTGGTACATCTCCTCGGCCTTGGTCGGCGGGACGACGAAGGTGCCCGGGGTCGTGGCGCGGGCGACGTAGGAGTAGTCGTGGACGCCCTCCCAGAGCAGCGAGGTGAAGGCCTCGACGCGCTCGTCGCGCAGGTTCTGGTGCTCGTACCAGGTGCTCCACCACCACCAGTAGCGATCGGCGCCGGCGGCCGGCTTGGGATCCTGCGGCACCGGGCCGGTGACCGCGAGCGCGGGGTTCATCGGCTCGAGGCCCGCCGGCAGCGGGTCGACCAGCGCGACGTGGTAGCGGCGGCTCTCGGCGACCATCGCCAGCCGGACCCGGACCCGGCTGCCGGCCTTGATCGTCCACGAGCCGTCGGGGTTGTGCTTGACGTCGCCGGGGTCGTCGACGGCCTCGTACTTGCGCTGCACGGTGAAGCCGTAGTCGGCGGCCGCGAGCTGCAGGTTGGCCGGCGCGTAGGTCATGCCGACCCGGTAGTACAGCCGGCCGACGCCGTCCTTCTGGATGACCAGGTCGGCGGGGCCCTTGGCGGCCTTGTCGGCGACGGTCTTCATCGGGATGTCGATCTGGAAGCGATCGGTCTGGCGGCCCTTGAACGCGTGGTCGCCGGCGTAGCCGTCGCCCAGCCAGATCTTGGCGACGAAGTCGGGCGTGACCTTCTCGTACTCGTGGAAGTAGCGGTCGAGCGCGGCGAGCACGAAGACGTTCTCCTGCGTCGACTCCCAGCGGCCGGCCTTGGCGTGGCCGAGCAGGCCGATCACCAGCTTGGGGATGACGTCGTGGTCGCGCTGCTCGGCGATCAGCGACTCGAGGATGACCGCGTCGACGCGGCGATCGCTCTGCAGGATCAGGTAGGCGCCGTCGGAGGTGGCGGTCGTGAAGTTGGCGGCGGCGGCGGTCTCGGTGACCTTGTTGTCGAGCAGCCGCAGGATCGCCTTGCGCTCGTCGGCGGCGTCGGCCTGCTGCGCGACCACGCCGAGCAGCCAGCCGACGGCCTCGAGCGACAGCTTGTCGGCGCCGCCGGCCTCCTTGATCAGGCCCTTGGCGCGGGCGACGTCGCGATCGCCGGCGAGCATGCGGGTGTACAGCGCGTACGAGGTGATCGTCCGGCGGATGTCCTCGCCGTAGTAGTACGGGTAGCGCTGCTCGATCGTGCGCAGGTACTCGAGGCCGTTGTCGAGCGGGCCGCGCTCGATGGTGAAGCCCTTGGCCTTGGCCCGCACCAGCGCGTTGACGACGTGGACCGTCAGGTACGGCCACGACTCGTAGCCGCGCTGCCAGAACGGGAAGCCGCCGTCGTAGTTCTGCATGCTGTACAGGCGCTCGAGGTCCTCGCCGACCTTGGCCTCGAGCGCGGCCTTGCCGGGCAGGCCCGGGGCCTTGAACGCGTCGAGCACGTCGCGCAGGTCGGCGATGCCGGCGATGCGCGAGCTGATCTGCTCGCTGCACTCGAACGGGTACGAGACCAGGTACAGGAACGCGTCGGTCAGCGCCTGCAGCTGGGTCGAGGAGGTCTCGACCTGGAGGCCGCCGAACTGCGTGACCACCTGGCCGGGCAGCGCGACCGGCTGCTTGATCGCGCCGTCGTCGATCTGGCCGTAGGTGGCGAAGGCCTCGGTGGTGGCCGGCGTCCAGACCGGCAGCGCGACCTCGGCGGCGTCGGAGCCGGCGCTGGCCGTGCCGACGATCTGGAAGCGCGCGGTGCCGGCCAGCGCGGCGGCGGCCGGGAACCGGACCTCGACGCGATCGTTGGCGGGCACGGTGACGCGCTTGCCGCTGCCGGCGGTGAGCGTGGCGTTCGACGCGCGCACCGCGACGTCGACCGCGAGCGGCGCGTCGGTCTGGTTCTGCACCACGACCGGCAGCTCGAACTTGTCGCCGAAGTTGAGGAACCGCGGCGGCGACGGCCGCACCATCACCGGCAGCCGCGCCGTCAGCGCGCTCTCGCCCTTGCCGAACTGCTTGTCGCCGGCGACGGCGATCGCGATGAGGCGATAGCGCGTGAGGTTGTCGGGCAAGGTCAGCGCGACGCTCGCGCTGCCGTCGGCGCCGGTCGTGACCTCGGGGGAGAACGCGGCCAGCGGGTTGATGTTGGTGCGCACCGCGATCGCCGGCGGGGGCTGGCTGCCGCCGCCGCCCGGCGTGGTCGTCGAGGGGTCGGCCAGGGCGAGGCCGTCGACGACGTACTGGTTCTCGGCGCTCGACGAGCCGGAGAACGACACGCCGGTCGAGTCGCCCTGGCTGCCGGCGGCGGCGCCGAGCGCGGACTCGAAGTTGCGGCCGCGCGTCGGGATGTTCTTGGTGAATTCGTCGGTGGGCTTCTGCGCGACCGCCAGCTGGTTGGCGTCGGGCTGCGCCAGCTTGACGAAGCCGCGCAGGCGGTGGTCGCTCGCGCCCATGTCGCGCCGCTGGTAGAAGGTGTCGATCGGGTTGGCGAACTGGTAGCCGGTGAGCGACAGCACCGCCTCGTCGACGGCGATCACCGCGACCTCGGCGCCGCTGACCGGCTTGCCGGCGGCGTCCTTGACCGTCACCGCGAGCGAGGTCTTGGCGCCAGGCGCCAGCTTGTCGGTCGGCGGCGCGATCGTCACCGCCAGCGTGCGGTGCTTGGGCGGCACCGACAGGTCGATGCTGCCGACGCCGTAGGCCGGGCGCTTGGGCAGCGCCGCGTCGGGCTGGCCGTCGTCGCCGACCCGCGCGCTCATGCCGATCAGATCGACCTGGACGTAGAGGTTGGGCGTGAAGCCGTCGGTGATCGGCACCGTCAGCTTCTGCGTCGGGCCGGTCATCGTGAACCGGGTCGAGGTGACGATGCCCGAGCGGCGGACGCTCATGACGCCCTCGGCCGGGTAGAACGGCGCCTGCACCAACAGCTCGGCGGTGTCGCCGGGCTTGTACTCCTTGGCGTTGGGGATGAGCGTGACCTGCTCCTCCTCGACGTCGCGGGCCGGCGGGGTCTTGCCGCCCGACACCCACACGGTCAGCTCGGTCGAGTTCTTGCGGCCCTGGTCGTCGGTGACCACGCCGGTGATGCGGTATTGGCCGCCCTCGGGCGTCTGGAACGAGCACAGCCCGGCGGCGGCGGCCGAGGTCAGCGCGCACGCCTGGACGTCCTCCTCGGTCTCGACGTACTTGCCCTTGTCGTACTTCCAGTCGAGCCGCACCGCCTGGACGTCGATGGCCTTGCCGACCACCGCCTTGCCGTCGAGGTCGACGTCGATCGCCTCGATCTCGATGGCCTGGCCCTTGTCGACGTACGGCTTCTTGGCGCGCATGCCGACGTAGTGCGCGGCCGGGTGCACCAGCAGCGTCGTCGACGCGTTCCACGCCTGGCGGTTGACGTCGGTGACCGCCGCGTTGGCGTTGACGCTCATCGGCACGGGCGGGTTGACGCCGAGGAAGTCGAGGTGCAGCACGTGGGCGCCGGTGGCGTCGGTCTTGCCCTGGTGGTTCCAGCTCTGCGGCGCCTGGTAGCTCGGACCTTCGTCCCACCAGCGCCGGCCCCAGCCCCACCACGGCACCCACTTGCCGAACGTGAAGTCGTCGCGGTTGGGCGGCGTGAACGTCGTCTCGCTCGCGGTCAGGTACCAGTTCACCTCGGCGCCGGCGAGCCCGCCGCCGGCGAAGTAGCTGGCCTGGACCGTCACGTCGGCGCTGCCGCCGATCATCTTGATCGCGTCGTCGGCCTTGGCGCTGACCTCGTACTCGGGGCGGCGGAACTCCTGGATCTGGAAGCCGTGGTAGCCCGAGCCGCTGACCCGGCCCTTGGCCTCGAGCTGGATCGACGCGTAGCCGAGGTTGGGCGTCTTGGGCAGCGTGAACGCGAGGTCGAAGCCGCCGAGCGCGCTGACCTTGACGGTGCCCTTGGTGAGCTCGTTGCCGACGGGGTCGATGACCTTGTACGTCACCGACGACACCTGCCCGGCGATGCCGGCGACGTCGCCGCCCTCGCGGCCCTGGTGCACGCGCAGCCAGCCCTTGACGTGGACGTCCTCGCCCGGCCGGTACATCTGCCGGTCGTCGGTGATGTGCCACAGCAGCGAATCGGCGCGCTCCTGCTTGCGCCACTGCGGCTCGTCGGCCCAGTAGCCGTAGCCATCGGGCACGAACGCGACGTCGTCGCCCTTCTTCGCGACTAGCATGCCGGCGCCGCCCTTGCGCTGCGCCGACAGCGCGATCACCGCGGTGCCGTCGTCGCCCGAGGTCGCCGTGAGGCCCCACGGCTCGATCGACAGCGCCGCGTCGGCGACCGCGCGCCGTCGGCCAGCTTGTTGACCCACGCGTGCAGCTCGCCGGCGTCGACCGCGGCGTCGACGCCCAGCCGGGTCGACTGCACCCACGCGATCAGCCGCGGCGGCTCGTAGCGCTCCTTCCACGGCGACGGCTCGATCACCGCGATCACGTGGCCGAGGCCGCTCTTCAGCGCGCCGGCCAGCTCGACCTTGGTCTCCGGTCAGGTCGTCGGCCGCGCCCTTCACGCGCACCAGCGTGTCGACCACCTTCTTGCCGGGCAGGCTCGGCTTCTTCCGCTGCCACTGGTTCTCGAGGTAGTTGCCGTACGCGCCGTAGTCGCTCGGCGACACCTGGTACAGCTGCACCTTCAGCGCGTCGTAGTTGGTGGTGAACACGTCGAGCGTCGGCGTCCGCGCGCCCGGGTCCAGCACCACCAGCCCCGACGGGCCGTAGAAGTTCGGGTACGCCTTGCCGGTCTTCCACGTGAGCGTCGCGTCCTTGCCCAGCGTCTGCCCGAATTGATCGAGCACGCCGCCCGACACCACCGTCTTGTAGGACGTCTGGCCCTTGGTCAGGCCTTGCACCGTGAGGTAGTTGCCGTTGGCCAGCACCTGGCTGCGCTCGATCGTCGGCGCCGTCACCACCTGCGCCGCGTCGAAGCGATCGACGTCGAGCGGGTTGTTGAACTCGATCTGGAACGGCGCGCCCGGCGGGCACTCGCCCAGCCGCACTCGGCGCGCACGATCTGGAGCGGCGGGTAGGTGTCGAAGCCGAAGCTCTGCCGATCCGGCGTCTTGTTGGGCCCCTCGGCCGACGGGGTGCCCGGGCCGATCGTCACCTCGACGTGGGTGTCCTTGGGGAACGCCTCGGTCGCGGCGAACGCCAGCCAGCGGCCGTCCTGCTCGGCGGCCTTGGTCGCGTCGACCAGGCTCGTGAGCGTCTCGTGCTTGGCGATCTCGTCGGCGGTGAGCAGCCGCGCCGCGTAGGGCTTGCCCGCCGCGGTGATCTTGATCGTCGCCAGCACCGCGGCCGGATCGATCCGCTGATCGAAGCGCACGAACATCGGCGCGTCGAGCTGCTGTGGGCCACCACCCGGCCAGCTGGTCTCGACCCGCGGCGTCGGCGTCGTGAACGTGAACGTCTTGCCGGTGGCCAGCGCGTTGCCGGTCGCGCTCTTGGTGCCCTTGGCGATCTCGACCGTGTAGGTCGTCGCCTGAGGGAAGCGCACCGTCGGGTCGAAGATGATCGTCTTGGTGCTGAGCCAGCGCCAGCGCCCGGGCGGCGTCGGCGTGAGCTTGACCGGCACCACGCTCGCGGCGTCGTCCTGCGACGTCACCGCCACCATCGGCTGCGAGAACGTCAGCTGCAGCTGCGGCGCCAGCGGCACGTCGCCCTCGGGCGCCCACCGCAGGATCGTCAGCGGCTTGCCGGCGTCGTTGGTCGCCGGCGGCGGCCCCGCCTGCGGGTTCGGCACCGGGAACGTGCCCTTGATCGTCTTGCCGGTCCGCGGCGGCGGCTGCGACCGGTCGCGCAGCGCGAACGCCTGGGTGTCATCGGGCTTCGCGCCGATCGGCGACACCCGATCCAGGATCGCCTTGGCCGCGGCGTCGGTGATCGGCTGGGTCGGCGGCAAGGTCGACCGGTCGGCCGCCGGCGCCCCGGCCTTGCCGTCGGACAGCCGCATCGTCAGCCCGGGCTTGCTGCTATCGAGCGTCAGCGCCCGCCCGGGGGTGACCACGCCGCTGCCGCCGCCGCCGGGTGGCTTGCTGCCGGCCCGCGGGCCGCACGATGCGAGGAAGGCGAGCAGGGTCGCGAGGGCGACGCCGCGGAGTGCAGGGCTGCGGTGGACCGGCATCAGGGCCTGGAACGTACTCGCACGCGCGCCGGTCTGCGCACGGCATCGACGCGCGCTCGCCGATCACCGCGGCGGTGTGACGCGGGCGCCGCAACGCGGTGTCGCAGCCGGCCGGCGGGTCAACGCGGGGCAGGGGCTGGGGCGGGGACGGCGGCGAGCGCGACGTCGAGCGCCGCGTGCAGCTCGCCATCGACCAGCGCGAGCTGAGTCAGGCGCGTGGTGAGCGGGTGGCCGGCGATCGTGAGCTGGACGTGGGCGACGCGCCGGCGCGTGCGATCGAGCGAGCCGACCACGAGGTACTTGACCCAGGCCGCGGCGCTGATCACCGGCGACGCGATCGCGCGCTCGAGGTCGCGGTCGAGCGCGGTCGCGCGCAGCTGGTCGCCCTCGAGGGCGATCGCGACCCGGACGCCGACCCGGAAGTACGAGCAGCCGTCGCGCTCCTGCAGCACGTGGACCTTCCACGGGTGCGCGGGATCCTCGGCGACGTAGTCGAAGCGCGGCCGGAACGCGCCGCGCGGCGTCGGGGTCAGGCTGCGATCGTACCAGCGCGGCGCGCGGCCCGACGCGATCGCCCAGTTGGCCAGCTCGGCGACGGTGCTGGCGGCGACGGCGACGCCGACATGGTCGCCCGACGCGGGCGCGGTCGGCGCGCCGAGGCCGCCCCGGATCGGCAGGCCGGTGTGGATCTCGACCAGCAGCGCCGCGGGATCGGTCAGCGAGCGGACCGCGACGTCGGCGACCGGCACGTCGGGGAGCTGCAGGCGCAGCCGGGCCACCTGGCCCAGCCGCACCAGCAGCAGATCGTGCAGGCCGCGGTACGCGGTGCCGGTGAGGTAGGTCGCGAGGCGGCTGACGGCGGCGTCGCGCAGCACCGGCGGTACGCGGCCGCGCGCCGCCGGCGGCAACCAGCGCTCGATCGCGGCGCCGAGCGCCGCGGCGGCGTCGGGCCCGAGCGTCGGCGCGATCGCCAGCAAGTCGGCGGGGCGAACCCCGAACGCGAGCGCGACGTCGCCGTGGGCGCGCTCGACCTCGGGCGCCAGCGCGACCTCGAGCGCCAGCGTGGCGATGGTGGCGTCGTCGTCGGCGATGGCGAGCGTCACCGCGAGCTGGACGTGGCCCGGCGCGCCCGGCCGCAGCGCGACCTGGTCGAGGCGCGCGCGCAACCCGCCCGGGACGACCAGCGCCAGCGGGCCGAGCTCGGGCAGCGCCAGCGGCGCGGCCCACGGCGTCCGCGTCAGCAGCTCGGCGATCACCGCGTTGGCGCGGGCCAGCGGCACGGTGACGCGCACGTCGGGCGAGGGCGCGGTGGCCACCGCGCGGGCCGCGAGCGTCGCGCGGGCGGCGCGCACGTCGGCGCACCGCGAGCCACAGCCGGCCAGCGCCGCGGTCGTCGCGAGCAGGGCGATCAGGAGCGGGCGCATCGTGTGAATCTACGCGAGGCGCGGGGAGCGCGGCGGGCGACCCTGGTAGCATCGCGTGTCGATGATCACGGAACCGCGGGCCGCGCGTGGCTGAGCGCACCAGCACCGTGACGACGTGGGCGCTGGCCCGCGAGCTGCCGTCGGGCGCGACCACGTGGGCGCCGGTGGTGGCGCCCGAGCTGTGCGCGTTCGGCGACGGCGACGCGCCGGCCGACGAGCTGCGCGTGTTCCTGGCCGAGCACCTGGCGACCGCGCCGGCGGCGCAGGTGGCGCGGTACTTCGTGCCGGCCGGCCCTCGAGGTGGTGGCGATCGCGGTGCCGCTGGCGCCGGGGGCGCCGACCAAGCCGCGGGCGCCGCGCGACGTCGAGGTCACCTGCGTGCTCCTGCCGTACGGCCCCGAGGGCCGCGATCGCGTGGCGCTGGTGCCGGCGCTCGATGCGGCGTTCTTCGTCGATCGCAAGGAGGAGGTGGGCGAGGTGGCGCGGCGCGAGATCGCGCGGCTGTGCGCGGCCAGCGGCCTCGACGGCAACGCCTGGCGCCGCCTGCTGCCGCCGCTGGCGGCGTCGATCGAGCCGCTCGAGGTGCTGGTGCGGTTCGCGCAGGCCGAGGTCACCGGCGCCGATCGGGTCGCGGCCGAGGAGCGGCGCCGGGCCCGCGAGCGGCTCGAGGCCCACGCGGTGCCGCTGGCCGATCGGGTGCGCGGCGGCGGCGCGGCGCTGGTCGGGCGCGATCGCGAGCTGGCGTCGATGACCGCGCTGCTGGGCGGGCGCGAGCGGCTGGCGGTGCTGGTGTGCGGCGACGAGGGCGTCGGCAAGACCGCGATCGTCCTCGCGTGGGCCCGGGCCCAGCCGCAGCGCGCGGCGTGGGTGACGTCGGTGGCGCAGCTGGTGGCCGGCGCGTCGGGCTTCGGCGAGGCCGAGGCCCGGGTGGCCGACCTGTTCGCGGCGGCCGAGCGGCTCGACGCGGTCTTGTGCTTCGACGACTTCGGCAGCCTGTTCCGCGAGCGGGTCGAGGACGGCGGCCTGGGCCTGACCGCGATCGTGCGCCGGTTCATCGTCGACGCGCGGGTGCGGGTGGTCGCCGAGATCACGCCGGCGGCGCTGGAGCGCGCCGAGCGCCGCGAGGTGGCGCTGATCGGCGCGATGACCCGGCTGACGGTGCCGGCGATGGACGCCGCGGCGACGCTGGCGGTGGTGACCGGGCGCGCCGCGCACTGGCGCCGCGCCGACGCGCGCCGGCCGCAGCTCGCCGCCGCGGCGTTGTCGGTCGCGGTCGAGCTGGCGCGGCGCTACCTGCCGTACCGCGCGTTCCCCGGCAAGGCGGTGACGCTGCTCGACGATCTGCGCGCCGCGGCCGACGGCGAGGTCGGCGCCGACGGCGCGCCGCGCGAGCTGGGCCCCGACGCGGTCTACGACGGCTTCGCCGCGGCCACCGGCGTGCCGGCGTTCCTCTTGCGCGACGATCGGGCGCTGCTCCTCGACGAGCTGATCGCCCGGCTGCGCACGCGGATGATCGGTCAGGAGGCGGCGGTGGCGCGGGTGGCCGAGACGCTGTGCACGGTCAAGGCGCAGCTGCAGCCGGCCGACAAGCCGCTGGCGACGTTCCTGTTCGTCGGGCCGACCGGCGTCGGCAAGACCGAGCTGGCCAAGAGCCTGGCCCACCTGCTGTTCGGCTCCGAGGGGCGGCTGGTGCGGTTCGACATGAGCGAGTACGCCGATCCATGGGCGGCCGAGCGGCTGATCCGCGGCAGCGACGCCGGCGAGGGCCTGCTGACCGCGCGGATCCGCCAGCAGCCGTTCGCGGTGGTGCTGCTCGACGAGATCGAGAAGGCGCACCCGGCGGTCCACGATCTGCTGTTGCAGGTGGCGGGCGAGGGCCGGCTGACCGACGCCCGCGGCCGCACCGCGTACTTCCACAACGCGATCGTGATCCTGACGTCGAACCTCGGCGCCCACGGCCGGGCCGCGGCGATCGGCCTGGCGGTCGGCGCCGGCGACGACGATCGCGCGCGCGAGCTGGCGCGCTACCGGGCCGCGGTGACCGAGGCGTTCCGCCCCGAGATGCTCAACCGCCTCGACGCGATCATCCCGTTCCATCGCCTCGACGCCGCGCAGATCGCCGCGGTCGCGGGGCTGGCGCTGGCCCAGCTCTCCGAGCGGCGCGGGCTGGTCCAGGCCAGCATCACGCTCGACGTCAGCCCGGCGGCGGCGGCGGCGCTGGCGGCCGGCGGCTACGCCCCGGCCTACGGCGTGCGCGCGCTGCGCCGCCACCTGGATGAGGCGGTGATCGCGCCGGCGGCGCGGCTGGTGGCGCGGCTGGGCAAGGACGCCCACGGCGCGCTGCTCGCGGTGCGCACCGTCGACGAGCCGGCCGCGGTCGACCTGCCGGCCGGCGCGCACCTGGGCACCACCGAGCCCGAGGCCGGCGTGGTGGTGGCGGCGTGGCGGCGCGGCGGGGCCGGCGGTCGCAAGAACGCCCGCGGCGCGCTGGCGGTGGCGGCGGTGCGGCGGGTGGCCGACACCTGGATGCGCCACGACGTCGCCACCGAGGTGAAGACCCAGATCGCGTGGCTGAAGTCGCAGCTGGCGCGCGGCGCGGCGCAGCCCGGCGGCGCGCAGGCCGGCAAGCGCAAGAAGGCGGCGCTGTCGAGCGCGCAGGTGCAGCAGATGAGCATCGAGCTGGCGCGGCTCGAGCGGGCGTGGGACGCCGCGGCCGCGGCGCAGGAGGACCTGGCCGCCGCCGAGGAGCTGGCGATCGCCGCGGCCCAGGCCGGCGACGACGTCGAGGCGGCGGTGGCGATGGCGGGGCCGCTCGAGGACGCGTTCACGACCGCGATGTTCTGGCTGGCGGTGGCGCGGCGCGAGGATCGCGACGAGATCACGCTGACCTTGTCGGCGCCCGAGCACCCGCGCGCGCTGGGCCGCTGGGTGACCGGCATGCTCGAGCTGGCGGCGGCGCGCGGCTGGACCGTGCACGCGCACCCGACGGTGGCCAAGGAGCCGGCGCCCGACTGGCCGCTGGCCCGGGTGTGGGGGCCGCCGCGATCGCGGGCGTGGCTGGCCGGGCAGACCGGCCCCGACGGCGGGCTGCGCAACGCGCTCGTGCGGGTGCGCGGCCCGGGCGCGGCGCTGTTGCTCGGGCTCGAGGTCGGCGCCCACCGCTTCGTCGGCATCGCCAAGGAGTCGCCCTGCCACCTGGTGATCCGCTGCATGGCGTTCGCCACCGAGTTCGACGACGCGGCGTGGCTCAAGCTGGGCGCGCTGGCGACGCCGGCGGTGCCGCCGCGGGGCAAGGTCGAGCGCGAGTACCCCGACGAGGACACGGTCGTCGTGCGCGGCGTGGCCCGGGCGATGGGCTGGGCCGCGCGGTGGGCGCGGCCCGAGGAGGTGGCCCTGGCGGTCCTGACCGCCGAGCTCGACGCCGGCCGCAGCCCCGACGAGGCGTACCGCCACGAGCTGGTCGACGACGAGCCGGCCGACGACGACGCCGGCGGGGACGGCGCGCCGTGAAGCGCACCTACGCGATCACCGTCTACGAGCGCAAGGTCGAGGGCACGCTGACCTGGACGCCGCTGGTGCCGCCGGGGTTGATCGCGGCGCTGAGCGGCAAGAGCGAGGTGCGGCTGCGCGAGCAGCTGGGCAAGCTGCTGGCCGCGGCGGTGCGCCAGGTCGAGCCCGAGCAGCACGAGCTGTTCGAGACCGCGCCCGGCACCCGGCTGCACCACGTGTCGCTGGATCTCAACCTGCGCGAGCGCGGGCGGGTCGGCGGGCGGTTCCCGCTGGTGCTCGAGCCGCGGTGGTTCACCGACGCGCGCCAGCGGCTGCTCGCGTACCACCCGGCGGATCCCAGCGCGTGGTTCGACGCCGACGACGTCCACGAGGTCGAGCGGCTGGCGGCGCACTTCGCGCGCCAGGCGTGGGCCAGCGACGACGTCACCGCGCTCGAGGCCAAGAAGAGCGCGGCCAAGGAGCGGCTGATCACGGTGTCGTTCGACCTGGCGCCGCGGACGCTGCTCGATCGCGCCAAGGCCGCGGCCGAGGGCAAGCAGCGGGCCGGGCTGGCGCGGTCGGTGCGCCAGCACCTGGCGCAGCTCGGCGTCGACCAGACCGCGCGCGCGATCGACGGCACCTTGCCGATGGGCGTGCCCCGGCCGGCCTACCGGGCCCAGCTGGCGCGGCTCCTGGGCGGGCCGCGGCCGCGCTCGACGGTGCTGGTGGGACGTCCGGGATCCGGACGCGCGACGTTGCTGGCGCGCTGGGTCGGCGATCGGCTCGAGGCCGACGGCTGGTACCTGCACCGCAACGCCGATCGCGTGCACCGGGTGTGGCGGCTGTCGGGCAAGCGGCTGATCGCGGGCATGCAGTACTTCGGCGACTGGGAGGACCGGCTGCTCGATCTGGTGACCGACGCCCGCGCCCACCGCGGCCTCCTGTGGTTCGACGATCTGCACCTGTTCGGGCGGCTGGGCGTGACCCGGCAGTCGGAGCGCTCGTTCGCCGACTTCTTCCGCGGCCCGGTGCAGCGCGGCGAGCTGACGATCGTCGCCACCGCGACCCGCGAGCAGCTGGCGCGGCTGGAGGACGACGCGCCGTCGTTCGCGCAGCTGTTCGCGCGGGTCGCGGTCGAGCCGACCGACGCCGCCGAGACCGCGGCGCTGATGCTGGCCGAGGTGCGCCGGCTCGAGGCCGAGCACCCGGTCGAGGTCCACCCGTTCACGCCGCGGACGGTCTACGAGCTGGCCACCAGCCTGTACCCGTGGACCGCGACGCCGGGCGGGCCGATCGACATGCTGCGCAAGCTGGTGGCCGCCGCCGGGCCGCGGCCGGCGCCGGGGGCGCGGCGGGCGCTGCCGCCCGAGGCCGCGGTGGCGCAGGCGGCGCGCGACACCGGCCTGCCCGAGCACCTGATCACGCTCGACGCGCCGCTCGATCCGGCGGCGGTGACCGCGCACTTCGCGGCCCGGGTGATCGGCCAGGACGAGGCGGTGGCGGTGGCCACCGACGTGGTGGTCAAGGTGCGCGCCGGGTTGACCGACCCCGGGCGGCCGCTCGGCGTGTACCTGTTCACCGGCCCCACCGGCACCGGCAAGACCGAGCTGGCCACCGCGCTGGCCGAGTACCTGTACGGCGAGCGCCGCCGGCTGGTGCGGCTCGACATGAGCGAGCTGGCCGGCCCCGACGCGGTGGCGCGGCTGATCGGCGACCGCTTCACGCCCGACGGCCTGCTCACCAGCCGGATCCGCGAGCAGCCGTTCGCGGTGGTGCTGCTCGACGAGATCGAGAAGGCCCACCCGTCGGTGCTCGGGCTGCTCTTGCAGCTGTTCGACGAGGGCCGGCTGACCGACGCCGGCGGCGAGGTCGCGAGCTTCCGCCACGCGGTGATCGTGATGACCTCGAACCTGGGCGCGCGGGTGCAGCAGCCGATCGGGTTCGGCGACTCGACCGAGGCCGTGCTCGGGCAGATCGCCAAGGCCGTGCGCGAGTTCTTCCCGCCCGAGCTGTGGAACCGCATCGATCGCGTGGTGCGGTTCCGGCCGTTGACCGCCGAGGTCGCGGCGCGGGTGGTCGACAAGGAGCTGGCCAAGCTCCTGGGCCGGCGCGGCCTGCGCGAGCGCGACGTCTTCGTCTACGCCGGCCGGGCGGTGCGCGAGCGCGCGGTGGCGCAGGCGTTCGATCCGCGGTTCGGCGCGCGCACGGTCAAGCGCTGGCTCGAGGAGCACGTCGCCGGCGCGCTGACCGAGGCGTTGACCGAGGCGCCGCCGGCGCGGATGACCGTGGCCCGGCTGCGCGAGGAGGCCGGCGCGATCGCGGTGACGCTCGAGCTGGTGCCCGAGGCGGTCGCGTGGGGCGGCGGCTTCCCGCTGATCGAGGCCCGCGAGCTGTCGGCGGCGGCGCTGGTGCCGGCGGCCGAGGCGATGGCCGATCGCATCGACGCGCTCCTGGCCACCGATCCGGTGGGGCGGGCGCTGGCCACGTTGCGGGCCCGGCCCGACGGCGAGCGCGGGCGGTACTTCGTCGAGCACTTCGCCGACGAGCTGGCGGCGCTGCGGACGACGCTGGTCGGCCGCCGCCGGGCCCGGCCGGGGCCGATCGCGCCCGAGGCCCACGAGGAGCACGACCTCGAGGCCTGGCCGCGCGAGGCCCACGTCGAGAAGAGCGGCGCGTGGTCGCAGCGCCGCGAGGTGCGCCGCTACGATCCGCGCTCCGGCGATCGCGCGCCCAAGGCCGCCGCCGGCCAGGCGGCGACGCTGGCGGCGCTGGCGCGCGCCGAGCTGCTGCTCGGCCACGTCGACGAGCTGGCCGATCCCGACGCCCACGTCGTGACCGTGCTGGTCACGCCGGTCGGCGTGGTCGGCGGCGGGCCGCGGCCGCTGGGCTGGGGCCTGCTCGAGGCGCTGCGCGCGGTCGCCGATCAGGCGATGGCGCGCACCAAGGACGGCCGGATCGAGGCCTACCAGGCGCCGGCGGTCGGCCACGTGCAGCGCGCGTTCGCGGTGCGCGATCTGTTCGCGCGCGCGGCGTTCACGCCCGAGCACGGCACCCACTTCTTCCAGTCGCTCACCGACGAGCCCGAGGTGTACCGGGTCGAGGTGCGGCCCGGCGATCAGCCGCTGGCGCCGCTGCTGCGCGCGCACGCCGAGGCGCTGGCGGCGTTCGAGGCGGCGCAGGCCGCGGGCGTCGCCGGGCCGCCCAACCCCGAGGCGCTGCTGCCGGCGGTGCGGACGCTGGCGGCCGCGCCCGGGCAGCGGCCCGGCGAGGCGTTCGTCGCCGACGTCGAGGACTTCGTGATCGGCCTGGCGACCCGGCAGCACGCGGCCAGCCTGGCCGAGGTGGTGCGGGCGCTGTGGCACGTCCGCTGGAGCCACCGGCCATGAGCAAGCGCGCCGGGTTCCGGGTGTTCGTCAGCGCGCACGACGGCGGCAAGCTGGTCGGCGTGCTGATGCGGCGGCGCGAGCGGCTGTTCGATCGGCCGGCGCCGGCGGCGTGGGGCGACACGCTGGCCGACGTGCTGGCGGCGCTCGAGCCGGCGCTGGTCGCGGCGGCCGCCGACGGCGATCTCGAGCGCTACCGGTTCCGCGAGGAGCTCGAGCTGCGGCGGGTGGCGATCGACGTGCGGCCGCGGGCCGCGGCCGACGGCGTCTGGGTGGTCGGCAGCCGCACGGTGCCGGTGCGGATCGCCTACGGCGCGTACGCCGAGGGCGAGGTGTGGCGGGCGCTGGTGCCGCGGTTCGGCTGGTCGCTGGCGCTCGAGTCGCTCGACGACGCGCCCGACGTGATCCGCTCGGCGGTGTTCGCGGCGACCCTGGGCAGCGATCCGTCCGACGTGCTCGACGTGCGGGCCGCGGTGCGCGAGTGGATCGAGCCGTGGGCGCTGCCGCGGTTCGACGACGACGACGCGCCCGACGGCGACCAGGCCGAGCCGCCGCCGCCGACCCTGGCCGCGGTGGCCGAGGACTGGACCGGCAAGCTGGGCCGGCGGCTGGTGGCGGCGCCGGTCGGCGAGCTGCCGCTGGCCGCGCGGCTGGCGGCGATCGCCGACGCCGAGCCGCCGCGCTCGATCGTGCTGTGCGGCGAGGCCGGCGTCGGCAAGACCGCGCTGGTGCGGCGGCTGGCCAAGCACCTCGGCGAGCGCGACCGCGCCGACGAGCGCCGCCGGCTGTGGGCCACCGCGGCGGGCCACGTCACCGCCGGCATGACCTACCTCGGCATGTGGCAGGAGCGCAGCCTGGCGATCGCCCGCGAGCTGGCGGCCACCCGCGACTGGCTGTTCGCCGATCGGCTGGTCGATCTGTGCGCGGCCCAGGCCGACGGCGCCAGCATCGCCGAGCTGTGGTTGCCGGCGATCGTCGCCGGCGAGCTGCGGCTGATCGTCGAGTGCTCCGACTCCGAGCTGGCGCAGTGCCGGCGGCGGTTCCCGGCGCTGGTCGACGCGCTGGCGGTGGTGCGGGTCGACGAGCCGAGCCCGGCCGAGGTCGGCCCGCTGGTGGTCGCGTACCAGCGGCGCAAGGACCCGACCCGCGAGCTGCACCCGGCTGGGCTGCGCCGGCTGCTGACGCTGTGCGCGGCGTTCCGGCGCGACCTGCGCTTCCCCGGCAAGGCGCTGGCGTTCCTCGACTGGTGGAACCAGGACGCCGCGCCGCCGCCGAGCCTGATCGCGCCGCGCGACGTGGCGCGGGCGTTCGGCCGGTGGTCGGGGCTGCCGGTCGAGCTGATCACCGACGAGCAGCCCACCAGCAAGGCGGCGATCGCCGCGGCGCTGGCCGCCGGCGTGATCGGGCAAGACCACGCGTGCGCGGTGGTGGCCGGGGCGTTGGCGCGGTTCAAGGTCGGGCTCGACGACCCCGAGCGGCCGGTGGCGTCGCTCCTGTTCGCGGGGCCGACCGGCGTCGGCAAGACCGAGCTGGCCAAGCAGATCGCGCGCTACCTGTTCGGCGACGCCGAGCGCCTGGTGCGGATCGATCTGTCCGAGTACATGACGCCGGGCGCGGCGGCGCGCTTGCTCGAGGTCGGCGGCGGCGCCAGCTCGCTGGCCGAGGCGGTGCGCCGGCAGCCGCTGTCGGTGGTGCTGCTCGACGAGCTGGAGAAGGCCCACCCCGAGGTGTTCGACCTGCTGCTGGCGGTGCTGGGCGAGGGCCGGCTGACCGACTCGCTGGGCCGGCTGATCGATCTGCGGATGTGCGTGATCGTGATGACCTCGAACCTGGGCGTCGGCGCCAAGGGCGGCGTCGGCTTCGGCGGCGACGACGGGCCCGACTTCGTCGGCGCGGTGCGGGCGCACTTCCGCCCCGAGTTCACCGCGCGCCTCGATCACGTCGTGGCGTTCCGCCGGCTGGGCGCCTCCGCGATCGAGCGCATCGTCGAGCTCGAGCTGGCCAAGGTGCGGCGGCGCCCCGGCGTGGTGGCGCGCGGCCTGAGCCTGTGGTCGTCGCCGGCGGCCCGGGCGCTGCTCGCGGCGCGCGGCGTCGATCCGACGCTCGGCGCCCGGCCGCTGCGCCGGCTGATCGAGGACGTCGTCGTCGCGCCGCTGGCGGTGCGCATGGCCGGCGATCCCGGGCTGCGCGATCGCGCGGTCGGCGTGGTCACCGCGGCCGAGGCGGCGCGCGCCGACGCCGGCACCGAGGTGATCGCGCTGCCGGCGTGATCACCCGGGCAGCTCGGCGAGCAGCAGGTCGCGCAGCGCGCGCACCCGCGCCGGCAGCTGCGCGATCGGCGCCGACACCAGGTACAGCGGCGCGCTGGCCAGCGCGTACTCCGGCACCACCCGCGCCAGCTCGCCGCGCGCCAGCGGCCGCGCCGCGACGAACGTGGGCAGGAGCGCGATGCCGGCGCCGGCCACCGCCAGCTCGGCCAGCGTGCCGAAATCGGCGCAGGCGATCGACGGCGGCCGCGGCCGCGACGCCGGCGCGAAGCTCTTGTGGCCGCGGGCGTCGGGCCACATGACCTCGTGGCCGGCGAACTCGGCGGCGCGCTTCGGCGTGCCGCGGCGGGCCAGGTAGGCCGGGCTGGCGAAGAACCCGGCGGTCAGCGCGCGCAGCCGCCGCGCCACCAGACCGCCGGCGCCGGGCCGCCCCAGCCGCAGCGCCAGATCGACGCCGCGGGTGAACGGCACCAGCTGATCGGACAGCTCGAGGACCAGCCGCACCGCCGGGTAGCGCGCGCGGAAGCCGGGCAGGAGCGGCGCCACCAGCGCGCGCGCCAGCTCGGGCGTGGTGGTGAGGCGGACGGTGCCGGTCGGGATGGCGTGGGCCGCCGGCACCGCCCCGGCGGCGCGCTCGAGCTCGGCCAGCGGCGCGGCGACCTGGCGGGCCAGCGCCTCGCCCTCGGCGGTGGGCCGGACCGAGCGGGTGGTGCGCACGAACAGCCGCGCGCCGAGGTCGCGCTCGAGGGCGCCGATCACGCGGCTGACCCGGGTGCGATCGACGCCGAGCTCGCGGGCCGCGACGCTGAACGAGCCGGCGCCCGCGACCCGCGCGAAGACCGCGAGGTGGTTGAGATCCATTGATGCGAGAGTCGCATCAATGACGTGCTGATTCCACGGATTGTCGCGGCGGCCGCGCGGCCGCATCGTGCCGTCATGCACCACCTGTCGCGCCTCGTCGTCGCCTCGCTCCTCGCGGCCACCGCCGCCTCGTCCCTGGCCGGCTGCGGCCCCGGTCGCCCCGGCTCCCCGGTCGGCCTGACCCTGGCCGCCGCCGCGCCGCCGCCGCCGCTGGCGACGCTGGTGTGGGTCGGCCGCGGCGTCGCCGAGCGCCACGGCCCCGACGGCTGGGCGCCGGCGCCCAGCTTCGACTACGACTTCACCGTCGTCCAGCGCCGCTACGCCGACCACTGGGACTCGACCAAGACGATGCGCCGGTCGCACCCGGCCTACGACGGCTCGGCTGGGCCGCGGCTCTTGGTCTACCAGTTCCGCCTCGACCTCGCGCCCGGCCCCGACGCCGCGGTCGCGTACCGGATCGCGTCGACGATCGGCAGCGGCCGGGGCCACGGCGATCCCGAGTTCCGCGAGGCGGTGCTCGAGCTCACCGCCGACGTGTCGATGTTCGCCCCGTTCGACCGCTACCGCATCACCCAGCACTACCAGTACGAGGAGGGCCGGCTGACCGAGCTGGTCGAACTCAACGATGGCGCCGCGCCGTGGGTGCGCAACCACGAGGAGGCGCTGCTGTTCGGGCCCGAACGGTTCGCCGGCCCGCCGACGACGCTGGCCGACGCGGCGCCGTGACGGTCAGGCGGCGTCGATCGCGATCGCGTGGGCGCGCAGCGCGATCGCCTCGGCCACCGCGGCGTCGGTGGTGGGCCGGGCCGCGGCGTCGATCGCGCCCAGCCGCGCGAGGTGGGCGTCGACCGCCCGGGCCAGCGCCGGATCGACGCCGGCCAGCACCGCGGCCGGCAGCCGGAAGTCGTCGGCGCTGCGGGCGCCGGCCAGCAGCTGCTCGCGCGACCACGGGTGACGGCCGGTGAGCATCTCGTACAGCACCACCGCGGCCGCGTAGAGATCGTCGGCCGGCACCGGCGGCAGGCCGCGCCGCTGGTCGGGGCTCATGTACGCCAGCGTGCCGACCGCCTCGCCGGCCGGCTTGCCCCGGCTGGCCTCGGCGCCGGTGGCGCCGTGGGCGTCGGGCAGGTGGGCCACGCCGAAGTCGCCGAGCATGATCTCGACGCCGGCCTGATCGGGATCGCGCCGGAACATCAGGTTGCCGGGCTTGAGGTCGCGGTGGACCACGCCGCGGCGGTGGGCGGCGGCCAGCGCCGACAGGATCTGCACGTGGCGCTCGATCCCCCGGCGCAGCGTGCGCGCGCCGCGCTCGCGCAGCAGATCCCGCAGCGTGCCGCCGGCCGCCAGCTCCAGCACCAGCCGGCGCGACTTCTCCTCGAGGTCGAGCACGGCGACGACGTTGGGGTGGCGCAGCGACGCCATCAGCCGCGCCTCGCCGAAGAACCGCTCGACCGCCTCGGCCTGGCCGGCGGCGGCCAGGTGCGGGTGCAGGAGCTTCACCGCGACGTCGCGCTCGAGCTCGGCGTCGCGCGCCAGGTAGACCACGCCGGTGGCGCCGCGCCCCAGCTCGCGCACCAGCCGGTAGCGCGCGCCGGCGCCCACGCCCACCACGTCGGCGCCGGCGATGGTCTCGCCGGCCGACGGCGCCGCCAGCCCGCGCGCCGCGCGCAGCCGCTCGACCCGGGCCCGCACGTTGGGGTAGTCGACGTCGCGGGCCAGCACCGCCTCGTAGTGGCGCAGCGCCTGGCCGTCGTCGCCGAGCTTGCGGTGGTGCTCGGCCAGCAGGTAGTGCGCGCGCGCCGCGTGGGCGTCGCTGGCGGTCAGCGCCTGCAGGTGGGCCAGGCCGCGCTCGAGCTCGTGGCGCGCCTCGAGCCGATCGACCAGCCGCGCGCGCAGCGTCGTGATCGCCGCGGCCGGCGCGTCGGGCACCGCGATCAGCTTCTCGAGCCACTCGGTGGCCAGGCGCTCGTGGCCGCGCTGCCACAGCGCGTCGACGTGGGCCAGCGTGTCGACCGCGGCCAGCTCGTCGAGCCGGCGGCCGTCACCGCAGGCGGTGGTCAGCGTCTCGAGCCAGGCGTCGTCCTCGTCGCGCAGCACCGCCGGCTCGCTCGGCGGCGGCGCGGCCGCCGGCGGCTTCTTGCCGAACCACCGCGACCACAGGCTCACGCCGACACGTCCAGCGTGACGCCGTCCCAGGCCAGCACGTCGCCGACGATCAGCTGCACCCGGCCGGCGCCGATGCGATCCTCGCCCAGCGTGAACGGCCCGGCCGCGCGGCCCAGCCACGGCGCGCCGGCGGTGAACGCGACCTCGCACGGCAGCCCGGCCGGCGCCAGGTCGATCACCTGATCGGGCCGCCCGATCACCAGCCGCCGGCCGCGGTCGAGGCCGCTGGCGACGCGCAGGTACGCGACCCCGTCGATCACCTCGAACTCGAGCCGGCAGTCCTCGCCCAGCTCGACCGCGCCGCGGCCGGCCAGCGGCACCTTGCCCGCCACCGGCAGCCCGCCGATCAGCGTGCCGTTGCGCGAGCCGGCGTCGCCGATCGTGAACCCGTCGCCGCCGACGGTGATCTCGGCGTGGCGGCGCGACACCCCGCCGGCGCGCAGCGGCAGATCGCACACCGCGTCGCGGCCCATCGCGACCAGGGGCCGGACGCTCACGATCACCGCGTCGCCGCCGCGCGGGCGCAGCTCGACCTTGCCGCCGCTGATCAGATCGGCGGTGAGCGCGTCGAGCACGCGCTGGCGATCGTCGGACGGCTCGGCGGCCAGGCTGCGCGTCAGCGCGGCGCGCGCCTCGCCGCGGCGCCCGAGCCGGCGGTGCAGCTCGTAGTCGGCGAAGGCGTCGCGCGCCGACTGCTCGGCGGTGGCGCGGCGCTCGTCGGCGGCCAGCGTGTCCTCGACGCGATCGATCAGGCCGGCGTCGGAGTAGGCCTGGGCCGCGCCGGCCAGCTCGCCGATCGCGGCCAGCGCGTCGCCGGCCTCGCGGTGGGCGCCGCCGGCCACGAGCAGCGCCGCCGCCTCGCGCACCCGCTCGCGATCGCGCGCGGTGGCGACGCCCTCGGCCTTGGTCTTGGCGTACAGCGCGCGGCCCAGCGCCGCGGAGGCCTGGGCCACCAGCGCCGGCTCGTCGCCGGCCCAGTGCACCGCGTCGCGCAGCGCGGCCAGCTCGGCGGCGCGATCGGCGGCGCGCGCGGCCCGCGCCAGGTGCATGCGCACCGCGCCGGCGCGATCGCCGGCCAGGCCGTAGTGGGTCGCGGCGGTGTCGGGATCGCCCGCGGCCTCGGCGGCGCGCGCGGCGCGCAGGTCAGTCGAGAACAGCTGGCGGAAGATGCCCACGCGAGGGTCGATTATACAGCCCGGCGTGGGCCCTCAGCGCCGGTCAGTTCGTTTCGCTCGAGCACCGGAGGACGCGTCGGGAGTCTCGCGTCGCGGGGGGAGGCTCGATCCCGGCTTTGCCGGGATCGAGGGGGGCTCGGCGACGAGCCCCCTGGAACTCAAGGAAGCGCGGCGCCGAAGCGCGCCTGGTACTCGGTGGCGAGCTGGGCCTTGGCGGCGGCGTCGCCGGCGCGGTCGAGGGCCTTGCCCAGCGCGCGGTAGGCCTGCGCCAGCTCGGGCTCGGCGGCGATCGCCGCGCGCAAGGACGCGATCCCGGCCGGCAGCTTGTTGCCCTGGGCCAGCATCACGCCGCGCAGGTACAGCGCCCAGGCCGCGCCGCTCCACGCGGCGATCGCCTGATCGCACAGCTTGCGCGCGGCCGGCACCGCCTGCTGGCGCAGCGCCAGGTCGCACTCGGCGGCGAGCAGCCCGGGCGCGCCGCGCCAGCGCTTGCCCGCGGCCTTGGCCAGCCGCTTGGCGTCGGCGAACTTGTCGGCGTAGATCGCCGCCAGCAGGTCGCGCACCGCCGCGACGTAGGCCGGCTCGTCGAGCGGCGCGATCTTGCCGGGGACGCCGCCCGGGGGCAGGCCGTAGCGGCCGCGGGTGCGCAGCACCCAGGCCAGCACGTCGGCGCCCACGCCCGGCTGACGCTGCTCGGCGCTCCGCGCGGCGCGCTCGGCGTCGGACACCAGCCCCAGGGCCAGGTACGCCTCGGCGGTGGCCATCCACACCGGCACGCGATCGCCGGCCATCGCGTCGACCGCCGCCAGGTGGGCGCGCGCGCCGGCGAGGTCGCCGCCGGACGCCAGCGCGCCGGCCAGCACCATCCGCGGTCGCGGATCGTCGGGCGCGACGTCGGCCACGCGCTGGCACGCCTTCACCGCGGCGTCGTCGGCGGCGCCGTCGCGCGCCACCCGCAGCTCGCAGATCGCCATCCGCACGTCGGGCGACGCCGGGTACGCGGCGGCGATCGCGTCGAGCTCGGCCAGCGCCTCGCCGAGCTTGCCGGCCTGGGCCAGCCGCCGCGCCGCCAGCAGCTGCTCGTTGGCCGCGCCGGCCAGGTCGACCGCGGCGCCGCCGCTGGCGTCGACCATGACCCGCAGCGCGGCGAGGAACTCGCCCTTGGCGTCGTCGTCCCAGCCGCCCCACGGGTTGCCCTCGAAGTAGCTGGTCAGCCGCGCCGCCAGCGTGCGCACGTCGAAGCTGCCCCGCGGCGCCAGCCAGGTCTCGAGCGACAGCTGCATGATCGCGCGGCTCGGCTCCGACAAGGTCGCCATCTCGGCGCTGTAGATCGCGGCCAGCAGCCAGGTCGGATCGTTCTCGTGCGGCGCGCCCAGCGTGTGGGCCAGCTCGTGCAACAGCACGACGGTCTGCTTGTGGCGGCGCCGCGCCAGGTGCACCCGCTCGCGCTCGGCGTCGCTGGTGTCGGGGAACAGCTGCGTGAACGCCTTGCGCTCGGCGCCGTCGGCGTAGCCGCGCACGACGACGTGGCGGCCCAGCGGGCGCGCCACGCCGAGCTCCTCGAAGCTGCCCTCGACCAGGCTCAGCGCCGACGCGTAGCCGATGACCCAGTCGACGTCGTCGCCGGGATCCTTGGCCTCGAGCGCCGCCAGCACGTCACCCAGCTTGCGATCGGCCGAGCGCGCGGGCCACGGCTCGATGGCCTTGGCCTCGAGGCGGACGCCGACCGCCGGCACCAGGAACTGGTTGGCCTCGTCGAGCTGCTCCTCGATCTGCTGCCGCCAGTGCAGCGTGCCGGCCCGGTAGTCCTCGTCGACCCAGACCCGCACGCGCGCGGTGCGGGCCTCGCCCGGCAGCGGCCGCGCCACCTCGAGCCCGGCCGGCAGCGCCTTGCTCAGGTTGCGCCGCTGGATCTCCTTCTCCTTGGCCGCGTTCGAGAACGCGTTGGTGTAACAGCCGGCGGCCAGGGCCGCGATCGCACACAGGAGAGCGGCGCGCATCAGGTGGGAGCGAGGCTACCACCGCGCCGCGGTCAGGCAGCCAGCTTCGACAGCGCCGGGTCGGCGGCGAGCGAGTTGCCGTGGCGCAGCAGCACCGGCGTGCCGGTCCACGCGAAGCCGAGCAGGTAGTCGTCGCCGTCCTCGCGCGTCCACTGCACGCGGGCCTTGAAGCGGTAGGTCAGCCCGAGCTCGACGTCGTCGATGATGATCTCGACCGCGCTGCCGATCTCGGCGTACGGCGCGCGACCGCACACCATGCCGCCCGGGCCGATGTCGTCGACCGTGATCGCGTCGTGCAGCTTGCCGCCGCGGACCACCGCCGGCAGCCGCACGTGCTCGCGCCGGAAGCGGCGGCCGTCGACCGCCGGGCTGGCGTCTTCGGCGAACGCCGCCTCGAGCGCGGTCAGCGCCTCGATCTCGTCGAAGCTGAGCCCCGCCCCCGACGCAGCCTTCCCCAGCAGCAGCCGGTATTGGTAGACGCGGTCGAGGGCGGTCATGCCTGGACCTAGAGCAGAACCCCGGGCCACGGGTGAGCTGGCCCCGGCGCCGGGTTAACCGGCGGAGATCACAGATCGGGGGAGGGGGGCTGGCGGATCGGGTGGCCGGGTTTGCCGTCACCAGGGGTGCAGCGACCTCGCCACATTGACAGGCCGCCGTCGGGCCGCGATCGTCCCGATCACCTCCGTGGATCTCTTTGCCCAGAACGCCGCGGCGCGCCGCGTCGGCCAGCCGCTCGCCGAGCGCATGCGCCCGCGATCGCTGGCGGAGTTCGCCGGCCAGGAGCACCTGCTCGGCCCCGGCAAGCTGCTGGGCCAGCTGGCGGCGGGGCGGAACATCCCGTCGCTCCTGTTGTGGGGCCCACCTGGGACCGGAAAGACCACCCTGGCGCGCCTGGTCGCCGAGGCGATCCGCGCACACCTGGTGACCCTGTCGGCGGTCGACGCCGGGGTCAAGGACGTCCGCGAGGCGGTGGCCGAGGCCGCCACCCGCCGCGATCAGTACGGGCGGCGGACCGTGCTGTTCATCGACGAGATCCACCGGTTCTCGCGGACCCAGCAGGACGCGCTCCTGCCCCACGTCGAGGCCGGCACGGTGACGCTGGTCGGCGCGACCACCGAAAACCCGTCGTTCGGGGTGGTCGGCGCGCTCCTGTCGCGGGCCCGCGTGGTGCGGCTCGAGGCGCTGACCGACCCGGTGATCGACGCGCTGGTGCGGCGCGCGCTGGTCGACCGCGAGCGCGGGCTGGGCGCGCTCGACGTCCAGATCGCCGACGAGACCATCGCCGACGTCGTGACCCTGGCCGGCGGCGACGCGCGGCGCGCGCTGGGCATCCTCGAGGCCGCCGCCGAGCTGGCCGGCGGGGTGGCGCCGGCGGCGATCGAGCGGGCCCACGTCGCCGAGGCCGCCCAGGGCAAGGTGCTGACCTACGATCGCGCCGGCGACGAGCACTACGGCGTGGTCAGCGCGCTGATCAAGAGCCTGCGCGGCTCCGACCCCGACGCGGCGGCGTACTGGATGACCCGCATGCTCGAGGCCGGCGACGATCCGCGCTTCATCCTGCGCCGGCTGGTGATCTTCGCGTCGGAGGACGTCGGCAACGCCGACCCCCAGGCGCTGGTGGTGGCGGTGAGCGCGCTGTCGGCCTACGAGCTGGTCGGGCTGCCCGAGGGCGCGCTGGTCATGACCCAGGCCGCGGTCTACCTGGCGTGCGCGCCCAAGTCGAACACCGCGCTCACCACCTACGCCGCCGCGCGCAAGGCGGTGCGGGACCACGGCGCGCTGCCGGTGCCGGCGGCGCTGCGGCCGGCGTCGACCGGCCTGGCCCGGGCCATGGGCCACGGCCAGGGCTACAAGTACCCCCATGACTTCGAGGGCGCCTACGTGCCCGCCGACTACCTGCCCGAGGCGCTGATCGGGACCCGGCTGTACCAGCCGACCGAGTCGGGCTTCGAGGCCGAGCTGAAGGCGCGGCTGGCGGCGCTGGCCGCGCGCAAGCGCTGACCAGGCATCACTCTTCGCCGGCGCGATGTGATACCCCTTTGGGCGATGTCCGCCCTCGACTCCACCCAGGAAGAGCTGTTCCTCGGCATCGCCTACGCGCTCTTCATGAACCGCCTGCACGTGCTGCGTCTGACCGAGGTCGTGCGCCACGGGATCCGGCCCAACGCCGACGACGGCAACATGGAAGTGCCGGATCCGCTCGACGGCGAGCTCAAGCAGCAGGCCGTCGAGTACGTGATCAAGTGCTTCCCGGCCACGTTCGGCAAGCGGCTGCGGGCCGCCGCCGACACGTGGCTGTCGCTGTCGTGATGCGGTAGGGGCGCGTCGCCGGGCCCTGGGCGCGGGGATCGCCACCCCTGCACGGGGCGCGGGCACGGTCGATATCCGATCGTGCAAGATGCCCATCGCCCAGCTCTCCGCGCGGGCTGATGATCCCGCGACCTACCTCCGCGACCGGATCGCGCGCGGCGACGTCGTCGTCCCGCCGTACCCAGCGGTGGCGGCCGCGCTGCAAGCGCTCGCGGCCAACCCGAAGTGCGGCAGCCGCGCGCTGGCCGAGGTGGTCGGGCGCGACGTGGCGCTGGCGGCGGCGGTGGTGCGGCGCGCGTCGAGCGCGGCGGCCGCTGGCCACGCCGGCATCCTCACGCTCGAGCAGGCGGTGTGCAAGCTGGGCGTCGCCGAGCTGGGCCGGCTGGCGCTGGCGGTGTCGGTCGGCGCCACCGCGACCCGCCGGGGGCCGCTGGCGCTGTTGCGGCGCGACCAGTGGCGCCACGCGCTCCTGGCCGCGGTGTTCGCGCAGGAGCTGGCGCCGCGCCGGGGCATCCACCCCGATCAGGCGTTCCTGGCCGGGCTGATCCACGATCTCGGCGCGGTGATCGCGGTCGGCCTCCTCGAGGAGTACCTCGGCCTGCACGCCGACGCGACGTTCGACGCGACCGCCGGCGGGGCGCTGATCCAGGAGGTCCACGTCGAGCTGGGGCTCCTGATCGCCGAGCGCTGGCAGCTGCCCGAGGTGCTGCGCGAGATCATCACCTACCACCACGATCCCACCGCGTGCCTCCGCGTCTACCGGCGCGAGGTGACGCTGATCGGCCAGGTCGAGCGGATCATCGCGGCGCTTGCCAGCCCGGCCGGCGCCGAGGCGCTGCGCGAGCTGCCCGGGCTCGAACACGACGAGCGGTTCCGCATCGTCGCGCTCCTGCCGCGGGTCGGCGAGGTCATGGCCAGCTTCGCCGCCGAGCTGCCCGACGCCGCGCCGCCGCCGCGCGCGAGCGCGCCGCCCCCGGCCGCGCCCCGGCCGGCGACGTTCCCGGTCGACTTCGCGGTCGAGCCCGGCGCCAACCGCGCGCCCGGGCGGGCGACCGCGATCGGGCCGGCGACCCTCGAGCTCGACTGTCCGGCGGCGCTGCCGATCAACTGGCTGGTCGCGCTCGGCCTCGACCTGCCCGACGGGCGGGTCGAGCTGCTCGCCAACGTGCTCGCGTGCGCGCGCGGGCCCCGCGGCTTCCACGTCGTCATCGCGCCGTTCGCCCTCAACGGGCCGCCCAAGCGCGCGTGGCTCGCGCTGCTCGAGCGGGCCCGCGCCGCCGCGGCCTGACCGCCGTCCCCGGAGCCGATCCATGTCCCTTCACATCAAGCGTGCCGGTTCGAGCGCCACCGACCCCGCGGCCGCGGTGGCCGAGGTGTTCGCGGGCGTCCACCAGCCCGACGCGGCGTTGACGATCTTCTACTGCTCCTCTCGCTACGACCTGCCGGCGCTGGCGGCGGCGCTGGTCGCGCGGTTCGGGCCGGACGCGCCGCTGCTCGGCTGCACCACCGCCGCGGAGATCGCGCCGACCGGCTACCACGAGGGCTCGCTGACCGCGGTCAGCCTGGCCGGCCCGGGGTTGACCGCCCACGTCGAGCGCATCGACGCGCTGCACGCGTTCGAGCTCGAGCAGGGCGCGGCGGCGGCGCAGCGCGCGCGCGCGGCGTTGGTCGCGCAGGGCGGCCTCCCCGACGCCGGCAACACCTTCGCGTTCCTGCTGGCTGACGGGCTGGCCTCGCAAGAGGAGGCGCTGGTCACGTCGATCTACCACGCGCTCGGCGGCATCCAGCTGTGCGGCGGCTCGGCCGGCGACGGCATGCGCTTCGAGCAGACCCACCTGTTCCATGGCGGTCGCTTCCACACCGACTGCGCGCTCTTGACGCTGGTCCGGTCGCCGGCGCCGTTCCGGGTGTTCAAGACCGAGCACTTCGCGCCGTCGAGCGAGCAGCTGGTCGTGACCGGCGCCGACCCCGGGCGCCGCATCGTCACCGAGATCAACGGCGAGCCGGCCGCGGTCGAGTACGCGCGGATCTGCGGCGTGCCCGCCGACGCGCTGACGCCGATGGTGTTCGCCACCCACCCGGTCGTGGTCACGCTCGGCGGCAGCGTCTTCGTGCGGTCGATCCAGAAGGTCAACCCCGACGGCAGCCTGACGTTCTTCTGCGCGATCGACGAGGGCATCGTGCTGCGGGTCGCGCGCGGGGGCGACATGGTCGCGAACCTGGCCGACGCGTTCGCCGGGGTGGTGCGCGAGATCGGGGTGCCCGATCTGGTGCTCGGCTGCGACTGCGTGCTGCGCTACCTCGAGCTCGAACAGGGCCGGCTGCGGCCCGCGATCGACGCGCTGATGACGCGGCACAACGTGATCGGCTTCGCCACCTACGGCGAACAGTTCAACGCGATGCACGTCAACCAGACCTTCACCGGCGTCGCGATCGCCGCCACCCGAGGCTGAGATGCCGACGACCGAGGAGCTCGAACGCGAGGTCGCGCGGCTGCGCAAGGTCAACGACAAGTTGATGGCGCGGGTCGAGCGCGCGATGGACCTGCAGGGCGGCGGCAGCTTCTCGCTGTTCCAGGCCGCGACCGCGCTCGAGGCCAAGGTCCGCGAGCGCACCCGCGCGCTGTCGAGCGCGCTCGACCGGCTCGAGACCTCGAACTACGAGCTGATGACCGCCAAGGAGGCCGCCGACGCGGCGAGCCGGGCCAAGTCGGAGTTCCTGGCCAACATGAGCCACGAGATCCGCACGCCGATGAACGGCGTGCTCGGCCTGACCGAGCTGCTGCTCGCCAGCGAGCTGGCGCCGCGGCCGCGCCACCTGGCCGAGACCATCCGGACCTCGGCGCGCAGCCTGCTCACCGTCATCAACGACGTGCTCGACTTCTCGAAGATCGAGGCCGGCGCGCTCGAGCTCGAGGAGCTCGAGGTCGATCTGCGCGACGTCGTCGAGGACACCGTCGAGCTGCTCGCGCACTCGGCGGTGGCCAAGGGCCTCGAGCTGGTGAGCTGCATCCCGCCGACGCTGTCGACCCGGTGCCTGGGCGATCCCGGGCGGCTGCGCCAGATCGTCACCAACCTGCTGGGCAACGCGATCAAGTTCACCAGCGCCGGCCACGTGATCGTGCGGCTGCGCGACGCCGGCGGCGACGACCGGGTGCGGCGCATCGAGCTGGCGGTCGAGGACACCGGCATCGGCATCGCGCCCGAGGTGCTGCCCCGGCTGTTCAACGCGTTCACCCAGGCCGACGGCTCGACCTCGCGCCGCTACGGCGGCAGCGGCCTCGGGCTGGCGATCGTCCGGCGGCTGTGCGCGCTGATGGGCGGCGAGGTCCGGGTCGACAGCGAGCCGGGGCGCGGCACGACCTTCACCGCGACGGTGGCGCTGCGGCGCGATCCGGCGATCGTCACCGACGACGACGCGCCGGCGGTCGCCGGGCGCCGCGCGCTGGTGGTCGAGCCCAGCCTGCCGGTGCGCGCCGGGCTGGTCGATCAGCTGCGCGGGCTGGGCATGGTGTGCGACGTCGTGGCCGACGCCGCCGAGGCGGCGGTGTGCGCCCGCGCCGCGGCGGCCGGCGGCGGCCCGCACGACGTCGTGATCGCGGCGGCGCCGCTCGCGGGCGGCGCGCCCGCGCCGTGGATCCGCCTGTGCCGCGACGGCGAGGCGGCGCCGGCCGCCGTCGGCCCGGCCGCCGACCTGGCCAAGCCGGTGCGGCGCTGGCGGCTGTACGGCGCGCTGCGCCACGCGCTCGGCGGCGGGCGCCGCGGCCGGGTCACCGCGTCGCGGGCCATCGCGCCGCTGCCGCCGATGCGGGTGCTGGTCGCCGAGGACAACCCGATCAACCAGCTGGTCACGATCGGCCTGCTCGAGGCGCTGAGTTGCGAGGCGACCGCCGTCGAGGACGGCGCCGCGGCGCTCGCGGCGCTCGCGGCCGACCCCTACGACGTCGTGCTGATGGACTGCCAGATGCCGGTGCTCGATGGCTTCGAGGCGACGCGCGAGCTGCGCCGACGCGAGCAGACCGGCGGGGCGCCGCCGGTGCCGGTGATCGCGCTCACCGCCAACGCCTCGCGCGAGGATCGCGATCGCTGCCTCGCCGCCGGCATGGACGCGTTCCTGTCCAAGCCGTTCCGCAGCGAGGATCTGGCCGAGCTGCTGCGCCGCTACGGCGCGGCCCGCGCGGCGCTGCGGACCGCGCCCGACGTGGCGCCGGTCCCGGTGGTCGCGCCGCCGTCCCCCGCGGCCACGCCGCCGCCGCTCGCGCCGCCGCCGCCCGCGCCGCCGCCCGCGACGGTCAAGGGGCCGCGGATCGCGCCGCCGGTCGCCGCGCGGTCGACCGTGACCGGGCCGCGGATCGCGCCGCCGGCCGCGCCGGGGCGGACGACGACCAGCATCCCGCGGATCGGGTCGCCGCCACTGGGGGTGCGGACGACGACCAGCATCCCGCGGATCGCCGCGCCGGCCCCCGCGCCGGCCCCCACCGCGGCGGTCGTCGACGCCGAGGCCAGCGAGCTGCCGGTCGTCGACGGCCGCGCGCTGGCGCGGGTGCGCGCGGTGCAGCGCCCGGGCCGGCCCGCGCTGTTGCCGCGGATCGCCGCGATGTACCGCGCGCGCTCCCCGGCGTTGATCGCCGAGCTGCTGGCGCTGGCCGAGGCCGGCGACGTCGACGGCGTCGCGCGGTGCGCCCACGATCTGAAGGGCACCAGCGGCAACCTCGGGCTGGCGCGGCTGGTCGACACGGTGGCCCGGATCGAGCGGGCCGCGCGCGACGGCGAGCCGGCGCCGGTGGTGGCCGCGCTGGCCGAGCTGGTGGCGCGCCACGCCGAGGCGCTGGCGGCGCTCGCCGACGAGATCCCTGCTGAACCGGAGGCCGAACGTGCTGGCTGATCTCCCCCGTCCCCGGGTGCTGATCGTCGACGACGACGACATGACCCGCCTGCTCGCGACCGAGACCCTGGAGGGCGCGGGCTTCGAGGTGTTCGAGGCGGCCGACGGCGCGGCCGGCGTCGCCGCGCACGCCGAGCTGACGCCCGACCTGATGCTGCTCGACGTCAACATGCCCGGCCTCGACGGCTACGGCGTGTGCGCGCAGGTGCGGGCGCGGCCCGAGGGCAGCGCCACGCCGATCCTGGTGATGACCGCGCTCGACGACGTCGACGCCGTCGAGCGCGCGTTCGCCGCCGGCGCGACCGACTTCCTGACCAAGCCGCTCAACCTGCCGCTCCTGGCCCACCGGGTGCGCTACCTGCTGCGCGCGGCCCAGGCGTTCCACGACGAGCGCGAGCAGGCGCAGGTGCTGGCGCGGGTGCAGCGGCTCGCGCGGCTGGCCCACTGGCGGGTCGACGCGGCCGGCTTCGCCTGGGCGTGCGACGTCGGCGCCGTGCTGTGGCCCGAGGTGGCGGCGTCGGTGCCGGCGCCGCGCTCGCTGCTGGCGCTGGTCCACCCCGACGATCGCGACCTGGTCGCGACCGCGCTGACCACCACCGCGCCCCACCAGCTCGACTACCGGATGGTCCTGCCCGACGGCAGCGAGCGCCTGGTCCGCCAGGACGCCGAGGTCATCGACGACGCCGGGCGGCCGGTGCTGATCGGCGCCACCCAGGACGTCACCGAGCAGCGCGCGGCCGAGCGCCGGATCGCCCAGCTGGCGTTCTTCGACGATCTCACCGGCCTGCCCAGCCGCGCGTTCCTGCACCGGTTCTTGCGGCGGGTGCTGCTCGACGCGCGCGCCGCCGGCACGCCGGTGACGCTGATCAGCATCGGCATCGCGCTGGGCGCGGTGCCGGGCACCGTCAGCCCGACCGATCGCGACGAGCTGCGCCGGGCCATCGCCGCGCGGGTGGTCGAGCACGTGCGCGGCGCCGATCTCGACCTGCGGCTCGATCAGCCGGTCGGAGATCCCGACGCCTGGGTCGGCGGCGCGCTGCTGGCGCGGCCCGGCTCCGACGAGCTGGTGCTGGTGTTGCGCGACGCGCGCGCCACCGAGCCCGAGCCGGTGGCGGCGCGGATCGCGGCGGCGCTGGCGGTCGGCTACCGGGTCGGCGACCACGAGCTGTTCGTGACCTCGCCGGTCGGCATCGCGACCTCGGACGACTCCGGCGACGACCCGCGGACGCTGATCGAGCACGCCCGGGCCGCCAGCCACCAGGCCCGGGTCGCGGGCCAGCCGGTCCACCGCTTCTCGGCCGACGTGCTGCGCGCGGCGCGGCGCTCGGCCGACTTCGAGCGCCGGGTCCGCACCGCGGTCGCGCGCCTCGGCGATCCCGCCCGGGAGCCGGAGTTCACGCTCTACTACCAGCCCAAGATCGAGCGCGGCAGCGGCCGCACCGTCGGGGTCGAGGCGTTGATGCGGTGGTTCCCGCCCGACGGGCCGCCGATCTCGCCGGGCGAGTTCATCCCGGTGGCCGAGCGCTCCAACGCGATCTCGCTCCTCGGCGACTGGCTGCTGCAGGAGGCGTGCGCCCAGGGCGCGGCCTGGGTCGAGGCCGGCACGCCGATCCACGTCGCGGTCAACGTCTCGCCCCGGCAGCTGCGCTCGGTCGGCTTCGTCGAGCGGGTGGTCGCGAGCGCGGCCGCCGCCGGCTTCGATCTCGGCCTGCTCGAGATCGAGATCACCGAGCACGCCACCGTCGACGACTTCGATCAGGCGGCGGCGGTGCTGCACGCGCTGCGGGCGCGGGGCGCGCGGATCGTGCTCGACGACTTCGGCGTCGGCCAGTCGTCGCTGGCGTACGTCGCGCGGCTGCCGGTCGACGTGATCAAGATCGACCGCGCGTTCGTGGCCGGCCTCGGGCGCGACCCGGTCAGCGGCGCGATCGTCTCGGCGGTGATGGCGATGGCCGAGGCGCTCGACATCACCGTGGTGGTCGAGGGCGTCGAGACCGCGCAGCAGGTGCGGATCCTGGGGCGCTACCCGGCGTGCGAGATCCAGGGTTACTACTGCGCGCGGCCGGCGCCGCCCGCCGAGCTGACGCCGTTCCTCACCGGGCGCTTCGCGTGGAACGTCGACGACGACGGCGCCGCGATCGAGATCGCCGTCGACGACGTGCCCGGCGAGGTCGTGCTGGCGTCGTGACCTGGCCCGGCCGAGGGAGGTGCGGCGACCGGCCGGAGCCTGCACGTGTTTCGTTTGAGCCCCCGTCGACGCGTCGGGAGTCTCGCGTCCTGGGGGCTGACCATTGGCTACAAGTCCCCGGCGCCGTGACGGAGGGCGGTGACGGCAGCGGCGGCGGCCGCGACGCGCTCAAGCCCGCGCGTGATGATGCGGACGCCTGGTG
This sequence comes from Myxococcales bacterium, assembly GCA_016707895.1. Taxonomy (GTDB): domain Bacteria; phylum Myxococcota_A; class Polyangia; order Haliangiales; family Haliangiaceae; genus UBA2376. The sequence continues at coordinate 533,292 of JADJGV010000034.1, forward strand.
GTCCGCCCGAGGATTTGCCCGTGTAGCCGCCGATGTCGGCGATCCAGTAGACCAGTTGGCCGACGGTCGCGTCGGCACCGACGGTGACGCCCTTGGGCTTCCGGAGGAGGATGACGGCGTCGATCTCGTCGCGCGAGAACTCGGTCGCCGCTGGCAGTTCAGGGGTTGTGCGCGATAGCTGCTTGAGGTGTTCAGCCCGGATGGCCACGGTGGCCAAGACGGTAGCCCACTTGGTGAACGCCGCGACGCTGCGGAGCAGCGAGTCCTCGATGCCGCACGCGCCCGACTTCCAGGCCAGGTGGAACTCCTCGACGCGCCACCGCATCGTGTAGCCGACGATGACGTCGTGGGCCGCGGCCATCGTGACGACCGACCGGTTGGTCAACAGGCGCCAGTGGATCGGCTCGGCACCGTCGGGTTGATGCCGCTCGCGCGCCTCGAGCGCGGTCACCGCGAACTGCTCGAACGGGCCCATGCCCGATCGCCCGAGGGGCACGATCAGCTTGACCACACAGGCCCGAACGTCGACGAGCGCCGTGCGCGCAGCGCGGTCGCGCGTCGCGGGAACGCGCAGCGTATACGCACCCAGCCACCGGCTCGCGCCCAGGACCTCGTTGAGGCTGCGCGTCCCGGTGTCGGTTGCGACCCGCCGGTTCGACGACGCACGCACCGTGTAGGCCACGTCGAGGCGTGCGAGGTGGCGCAACACCGGCGTCGCGTCACCGCCGCGGTCGAGTTGGAACCACGGCAACGTCGCCGGCGCGAGCGCCGCCAGGGTCTCCGCACTCATCGTCAACACGTCGATCCAGCGCTGCAACTCGGTCTCTTCGACGGGCGGCCGCGCGTTGTGGGGTTGCGCGCGCTGCGACCACGACCGCGTCCAGATCGCCTGCGCACCCAGTCCGACCGGCACGCCCTCGGGACTCACGAGCAGCGCCGACACCGCCTGTAAGCCACTCACGCCGGTGTTGCGCGTCGACAGCGGCCCGAAGTGCGTGCCGGCGCGATCCGTCAGCCCCAGCGCGCTCTGGTCGACCGGGACGAACACGATGTTGAACGCCGCGGCGCTGCGCGCGCCCGCGCGAAACGCCGCCTGCTGCACTTCGTCTGCGACGACGGCGCGGTTCTCAAGCAACCGATACGCCGCCTCGCGTTCGGCGCCTTCGAAGACCTGGGTCACGCGGCCGTTGGGGCGCTCGCTCACGCCCGCGGCTATCTCGACCAACCGCGCGGTCCGTCGCGCGTCGCCGAGCGCTGCATCACCAAACGTCGACGTGGCCCACGCAAGCTGGCTATTCTGCACCTCGAGCAAATCCACGGCCTTGGGCCGAAATTCCCGAGATGTGATCAATGGTCAGGTCCTGGGGGGAGGCTCGTCGGGGACCTGGCCCCGACGAGGGGGGCTGGGCGACCAGCCCCCTGCCACTCAGCGCATGAACGTGCGCCGCACCAGGTCGACCGCGCGTGGCCCGAGGGTCTCGCCGCGCCACGCCAGCGCGCGCGACACCACCAGCGCCTTGTCGGCCGGGTTGATCCGCGGCCGATCGGCGAACAGGCGCGGGCCGGCCGCGGCGATCTTGTCGAGGATGCGCATGCCGCCGTGCCACATCAGCGCCAGCTCGACCGCGAGGTCGGGGCCGACCACGTCGACCAGCGGGCGGGCGCGCTCGAACAGCGCCCGGGTGCGCGCCACCTCGTAGCGGACCAGCGCGCCGACCTGCGGCGTCGTGCGCCGGGCCTCGACGTCGGCCTCGCTGACGCCGAAGTGGCGCAGGTCCTCCTGCGGCACGTAGATCCGGCCCCGGGCGAGGTCGGCCGGCATGTCCTGGATCAGCCGCGCGAACGCCAGCCCGGTCGCCAGGTCGGCGGCGAACGCGTGCAGCTCGGGGGCGCGGTAGCCGCCGATGTACAACAGCAGGTGCCCGACCGGCTCGGCGGCCTCGCGGGTGTAGGCGCGCAGGTCGTTCCAGGTCGGGTAGCGCAGCGTCTCGAGATCGGTCCGGAACCCGGACACCAGCTTGACGAACTCGGTGATCGGCAGGGCCAGCGACTTGATCGTCGCGGCCAGCGCGACGAACACCGGGTGCTCGGGCGGCTTGCCGAAGTAGGTCTGGTGCAGCAGCTCCTCCCAGCGATCGAGCTCGCGCGCGCGCCGGCCCTCGTAGGCCGGCTCGTCGGCGAAGTCGTCGGCGACCCGCGCGAACGCGAAGATCGCGAAGATGTGCTGGCGCAGGTTCGAGCGCGCGAAGATCGACGCCACCGGGAAGTTGTGGTGGTGGGCGCGGCACAGCGCCTCGCAGTAGCGGTAACAGGCGCCGACCTCGAGCGAGGGCGGCAGCGGGACGGCTTGGGCGGTGGCGCGGCGGTCGCCGATGCGGTGGATCACGGAGCGGGCTCCTGGGGGGACGACGCCAACGTAGCACCCTTCAACCCGGCCAGGACCTCGGCGGCGGTGGTGGGGCGCAGGTCGCCCGCCGCCACCAGCTCGGCCGCCACCGCGTCGATCAGGTCGCCCTCGGCGCCGGCGGCGCGCGCGACCGCGCGGGCGTGCAGCGCCATGTGGCCGCGCTGGATGCCGTCGGTGGCCAGCGCCCGCAGCGCGGCCAGGTTGCAGGCCAGGCCGGCGGCGCCGGCCAAAGACGCCAGCCGCGGGGCGGCGCTGACGCCGGCCAGCTTGAGCGCGGCCCGGGCGCCGCGGTGGACGTGGAGCGCGCCGCCGACGGTGCCGACCGCCAGCGGCAGCTCGAGGCGGCCGCTGAGGTGGCCGCCGTCGACCCGCCAGGTGGCCAGCGGCGCGTAGCGGCCGTCGCGGGCGGCCCAGGCGTGGGCGCCGGCCTCGACCGCGCGCCAGTCCTGGCCGGTGGCGACCAGCACGGCGTCGACGCCGTTCATGATGCCCTTGTTGTGGGTGGCGGCGCGGTAGCGGTCGTGCTCGGCGAAGCGCGACGCCGCGGCCACCCCGGCCGCGACCGCCGCGCCGTCGGTGCGGGCGTCGGCCAGCGCCGCCAGCGGCACCGCGCAGGTCACCGTGACGGTGCGCTGGTCGGTCAGGTTGGTGAGGATGCGCAGCCCGACCACGCCGTCGACCAGCGCCGCGACCTCGGGCGCCAGCAGCTCGCACAGCGTGTTGACCAGGTTGGCGCCCATCGCGTCCTTGCAGTCGACGTCGACGTGCACGACGACGACGCCGCCGTCGACGCCGCCGTCGGCGAGCATCCGCGCGGTCACCGCCAGCGGGCCGCCGCCGCGGGCCACCAGCCGCGGCGTCAGCGCTCGGGCCCGGGCCACCAGCGCCGGGGCCTCGCGCTCGATCCGGGCCGCGGCGGCGCCGGCGTCGGCCAGCTGCACCAGCTGGATCTGGCCGGTGACGATGGCGGGCGCGACCACCGTGGTGAAGCCGCCGCCGGCGCGGGCCATGCGCGCGGCGTTGGACGCCGCCGCGACGATCGACGGCTCCTCGACCGCCATCGGCACCAGCGCGTCGACGCCGTCGACGGTGAAGTTGGTCGCCACCGCCAGCGGCAGCGCGTAGCGGCCGACGACGTTCTCGATCATCCCGGCGGCGTCGGCCAGCGAGATGCCGCCGTCGAGGTCGGCGAGGTCGACGCCGGCGTCGGCGAGGTGCTGGCGGCGCTCGTCGACAGACTTGCCGTGGAAGCCGGGCAGGCGGGAGGTCACGCGGCCGGACCTTAGGGCCGCGGCCCCGGGATGTCCACCCCGGTCGGATCGAGGGCGAGCGACAACGGGCACAGTCCGGCTTCGACGAGCGCGGCGGTCACCAGGTTACGCGCGAGCGCGGCCGGGCGCGCGATCACGACCAGATCGCCGCCGCCGGCGCCGGTGGTCTTGGCGACCGCGCCCAGCGGGGCCAGCCGGAGCTGCAGCGCGCGCACCGCGGCGGGGACCAGCGCGACGCCGGTGGTCGCCGCCAGCCGCGCGGTCGCCTCGGCGGCCGCGGCGAACCCGGCCAGCGCCGCCGGCGCGGTGGTGGCCCCCGCCAGCGCCGCCGACGCGGCGGCGATCGCGGCCAGCGCGGCGTCGACGCCCGGGCGCGCGCGGGCCGCGGTGACCGCGGCCACCAGCGTCGCGGTGTCGGCCGGCGCGCCGGTCCAGGCCACGTCGAGCGCCAGCCCGGCCGGCAGCGCGATCGGCGCCACCGCGCCGCGGGTGAACACGATCGCGCCGCCCCAGGTCGAGGCGGCGATGTCGGCGCCGCTGCCGGCGGCGCCGCGCCGGCCCTGCGCCGCCGCGTGGGCCGCGGCCGCCAGCCGTCCGACGTGCGCGCGATCGAAGGCGCCGACCGCGTGCAGCGCCGCGGCCACCGCGGCGACGGTCGCGGCCGCCGACGACCCGAGCCCCAGCTTGTGGCCGTCCTGGCGCAGCGCCTCGCTGTCGACGGTGACCCGGGCCAGCGCCGCGGCGGCCTCGGCGCCGACCTCGCGGCCGAGCTCCTCGGCGGCGGCGGCCAGGAACTCGGACAGTGCGACCGGCGCCGGGCCGACCGTCGCGCGCACCCGGCGATCGACCGCGATCACCACCGCGGCGCCGCCGTCGAGCACCGCGTACTCGCCGGTCAGCATGATCTTGCCGGGCGCGGTGGCGATCACGCCGGCTCCACGCCGGGGCCGGCCGCCGCCGTGGTCACCGCGGTCACGCCGGGCACCGCCGCCATCGCCGCCGCGACCGCCGCGCCGTCGGCGGCGCGGGTCAGCACCTTGACGTGGGGGCCGGCGTCCATCGTCGCCCACGCCCCGACGCCGGCCGCGCGCAGCTCGCGCACCGCGGCCAACGCCGCCAGCGTCGCCGGCTGCCAGTACAGCACGGTCGGCCGCGACGCGATCGCCGCCGCGTGCATCGCCAGCGCGCTGCCCTCGGTCACCGCGCCCAGCGCCTCGAGATCGCCGGCGGCGATCGCGGCTTCGGCGGCGCCCAGGTCGCCGTCGACGCACGCCACCCACGCGGCGTACAGCGGCGAGGTGGCGGCGCAGTGATCCATCGCGTCGCGCGAGCCGTGGGTCTTGGCCGCGCCGCCGCCGACCTCGGCGACGATCATCCGCAGGTCGGCGACGAACGCTGGCGCGGCGGCGATCGGCGTGGCGATCGCGTCGTCGCCGTCCGCGCGGGCGCCGGCGTGCATCCGCACCAGCCCGCCGTAGATCGAGCGCGCGGCCGAGCCGGAGCCCAGCCGGGCCAGGCGCGACAGCGCCGCGCCGTCGAGGTCGAGGCCGGCGGCGCGGGTCGCGGCCAGCGCCAGCGCGGCGAAGCCCGAGGCCGACGACGCCAGCCCCGACGCGGTCGGGAAGTGGTTGACGCTGTCGATCGCGGCCCGGGCGTCGACGCCGGCCAGCTCGCGCACCCGATCGAGCCAGGTCGTGGTGCGGGCCAGCACCTTGGCGCTGGCGGCGGCGCCGTCGAGGGTCATCGCGTCGGCGGCCAGCGCGGGATCGAAGCGCACGGTCGTGACCGTGGTCAGCGCGTCGAGCGTCAGCGACAGGCTGCCGGCCGCCGGCAGGTTGCGCACGCCGTCGCGCTTGCCCCAGTACTTGACGAGCGCGATGTTGGCGCACGCGCGCGCGGTGAACGAACGACCGATCATGGAGCACCTCCCAGCGTCGTGACGAAGCCGTCGGCGCCGAGCGCGCGCCACGCGGCCACCACCGCGTCGGCGCGGTCGGGGGCCAGCGCGATCACCGCGCCGCCGCCGCCGCCGCCGGTGAGCTTGGCCCCGAGCGCGCCGGCGCCGCGGGCGCCCGCGACCAGCGCGTCGAGCCGCGCGGTCGAGACGCCGAGCCCGGCGAGGTGGCGGTGGCCCTCGTCGAGCGCCGCGCCCAGCGCCGGCCAGCCGGCGGCGCCCGCGGCCAGCTGCCCGACCGCGGCGTCGGCCAGCGCGCCGAGCCGCGCCAGCGTCGCGTCGGTCGCGGCGGGCGCGGCGGCCCGGGCGTCGGCCACCCGCGCCACCATCGCCGCGGTCGAGCGCGGCTGCCCCGACAGGCCGATCACCAGCGGCAGCGGCGGCGCCGCGATCGCGGTCAGCCCGGCGCCGCGCACGAACCGGCCGAGCCCGCCGGCGCTGGCCAGCGCGGCGTCGAGGCCGCTGGGGTTGCCGTGGAAGCTGCGCTCGGCGCGGTTGGCCAGCTCGGCCACCGCGCCGTCGTCGAGGGCCAGCCCGCGCGCGCCGGCCAGCGCGCGGACGATCGCCACGCACAGCGCCGCCGACGAGCCCAGCCCGGCGCCGGCCGGCACGGTCGCGGTCGCGGTCACGAGGACGCCGTCGGCCACGCCCACGCCGTCGCCGATCGCCCGCAGCGCCGCGGCCACCGGGTGATCGTCGCCGGCGGTCACCGCCACCGCGAACGCGCCGGTCACGGTCAGCGCCAGCGGGCCGGGCCGCGCCGCGGCCACCGCTTCGACCCCGCGATCGATCGCGCCGGCCACCGCGGCGTGGCCGTACACCGCCGCGTGCTCGCCGAGCACGATCACCTTGCCGTGGCCGTGGCCGCGGGCGCCGGCGATCACGGCCGCGCCACGCCCACCGCGGGCAGGCCGAGATCCTCGAGCCACCCGCGCAGCGGCGCGCCCAGGTGCCGCGGCGCCGCGCGCAGATCGGCGACCCGGCGGCTGCCGGTCAAGAGCATCACCGCGCGCACCGACGCGATCACCCCGGCCAGGAGCTCGCCGATCGCCTCGACGCCGCCGGCGCGCTGCGCCCGCAGCACCGGCGCCGCCAGCCCGCCCAGCGCCGCGCCCAGCGCCAGCGCGCGCGCCACGTCGAGCCCGCTGCGCAGCCCGCCCGACGCGATCGTCGTGAGCCCGTGGCTGGCGCACGCCACGGTGGCCACCGCGGTCGGCACGCCCCAGTCCCACAGCTCGGTGCCGAGCGCCCGGGCCCGCGAGCCCTCGGCCGCGCGCCGCGCCTCGACCGCGACCCAGCTGGTGCCGCCGGCGCCGGCCACGTCGACGGTGGTCACGCCGACGAACTTCAGCCGCGCCGCCGCCTGCGCCGACAGCCCGCAGCCGGTCTCCTTGACGATCACCGGCACCGGCAGCGCGTCGACCAGCCGGGCGATCGTGTCGACCGCGCCGCGGAAGTCGCGATCGCCGTCGGCCTGGATCAGCTCCTGGCCGGGGTTCAGGTGGATCGCCAGCGCGTCGGCCTCGATCTGCTTGATCAGCTCGATCACCCGCGCGGTGCCGAGCGCCTTCGCTTGCACCACGCCGAGGTTGCCGATCAGCACGACCCCCGGCGCGACGTCCTTGACCCGGAACGTCGCCAGGAGCTCGGGGTGCTCGGCCATCGCCCGCTGCGAGCCGACGCCCATCGCGAGGCCGGCGGCGGCCGCGGCGGTCGCGACCTCGCGGTTGATGCGCGCCGCGGTCGCGGTGCCGCCGGTCATGCCGGTCACCATCACCGGCGCGGCCAGCCGGTGGCCACACAGCTCGACGTCGAGCTCGAGCTCGTCGGCGGCCAGCTCGGGCAGCGCCTGGTGCACCAGGTGGACGTGCTCGAGCAGCGTCGTGCGCTCGGCGAAGTCGGCCTCGCCCGAGGCCGCGACCTCGAGGTGATCGGCCTTGCGCCGCGCGATCGCAGGTTCGTCGACCATCGCCGGTTTCTAGCACGCTGCCGCCCCGCCGGCGGCCGGGCGCCGGCCGCGCGTCAATACACCATCAACAGCACCAGCGCGCCGAACGCCAGGCCGTTGAGCAAGAACAGCGGGTCGCGCAGCATCGCGTCGGTGGGGCTGTCCTCGCCGGCCTTGCGCAGCGCCAGGTCGGCGAAGCGCAGGATGCCGACGGCGCCGAGCGGCGCGGTCCACACCAGGTTGCGGGTGCCGAAGAAGCGGATGGTGTGCGCGTCGAGCGTGTACGCGACGTACGCGCCGATCGTCGCCAGCGCCAGCACGATCATCGACCACTGCACCGCCGTCGGGTGGTAGCCGGCCAGCGCCGCGCGGGTGGTGCCGACGTCGCGGCCGGCCAGCTTGGCGCGGGCCAGCTCGTGGGCGCGCTTGCCCAGCCCCAGGAACATCGCCAGCAGCCCGGTGCACGCCAGCAGCCACGGCGACGGCGCGACGCCGATGGCCGCGCCGCCGGCCATGACCCGCAGGATGAACCCGGCGGCGATCAAGATGACGTCGACGAACGCCACCTGCTTGAGCTTGAAGCTGTAGGCCAGGTTCTGCGCGAGGTACACGCCGGCCCACACCCCCGCCATCGGCGCCAGCGCGAACGCGGTGCCGAGGCCGGCCAGCGCCAGCACCGCCGCGACCACCAGCGCCGCGCGCTCGCCGAGGTGCCCCGCGGCGATCGGCCGCTTGCACTTGGTCGGGTGCGCGCGATCGGCGGCCACGTCGAGCACGTCGTTGAACGCGTAGACCGCGCCGGCCAGGGCGCAGAACGCCGCCACCGCCAGCGCGGCGCGCAGCGCGTAGTGCCCGTCCGCGAGGTGCTTGGCGAACACCAGCGGCGCGGCCACGAACACGTTCTTCACCCACTGGTGTGGGCGGAGCGTCTTGAGGACTGCGCGGGCCGGGCTCATCGGCGAGCGCGCGGTGTTAGCACGGGGCTCGACGCGATGCCGAGTTCCCGGCGCCAACCGTGCGGTGGGCTACGGCGCGACCGCGGCAGAACCCGTGCCCGTCCCCGAACCCGAACCCGTCGCCGTGCCCGTCCCCGATCCCGTCCCCGATCCCGATCCCGTCCCCGATCCCGTCCCCGATCCCGATCCCGTCCCCGATCCCGATCCCGTCCCCGATCCCGTCCCCGATCCCGCGCCCACGCCGGCGTCGCCATCGTCGGCGGCCGGCGCGGCGTCCTCGGTGTCGGTGTCCTCGGTGTCGGTGTCCTCGGTGTCGGTGTCCTCGGTGTCCTCGTCCTCGTCGTCCTCGAAGTCGCCGCCGTCGTCGGCGCCGCCGTTGGCCTCGACCCAATCGGCGATCTTCGCCGTCTCGCAGGCCTTGGCCTCATCCGGCGCCTTCTTGCGGCAGTTGGTGACGTCGGTGAACAGGCCCAGGCAGTTCTCGCGCTCGAACTCGTCCTCGATGCCCTTGCACTCGTCCTGCTTCTTGACCGTGCCGTCGGGCAGGGTGACCTCGTCGACGTTGATCACCGCCTGGGCGCTGGACTTCACCACCGCCACCAGGCCGTCGAGGGTCCCGGTGGGCTTGGGCGGCGGCACCACGGTCAGGCTCGGCACGTAGGTCACGATCAACAGCGCCGCCATCACGGTGAACATGAATGGCAAGGTCGCGACCGTGACCTCCAGCAACGGTTTTCGAAACTTGAAGCTGGAGATGAACAGGTTGAGGCCGATCGGTGGGTGCAGGTAGCCGATCTCGAGGTTGAGCAAGAAGATCACGCCGAGGTGGTACGGGCTGACGTCGTACTCGTGGGCCACGGGCGCGATCAGCGGCACGACGATCAAGATCGCCGAGAAGATGTCCATGACCATGCCGGTCAGGAGCAAGAGCCCGTTGAGCGCCAGCAGGAACGCCCACCGCGAGTCGATGTGGTCGCGGGTCCAGTGCACCAGCTTGGCGGGGACGCCCGCGGTCACCAGGTAGTTGGTCAGCGCGGTCGCCGAGTAGATGATGATGAAGATCGCGCCGATCAGCGCCATCGACTCCTTGGTGATGGCCCACAGCGCCTGGGGCTTGAGGTCGCGGAAGATGCCCATCTCGACGATGATCAGGTACAGCACCGTCAGCGACGCGATCTGCGAGATGTCGCCGACGCCCTTGGCCAGGCCCAGCAAGATCAAGATCGGCAGGAAGATCACCGGCAGCGCGCCGGGCAGCGAGGCGAACAGCTCGCCCCACTCGAACTTCTGGCGCGGCACCTTCTTGATGATCGCGATCGCCACCACCAGCGCCGACAGCATCAGGATCAGCAGCGCGCCCGGGATGATGCCGGCGAAGTAGAAGCGCTCGGTGGCCCACTCCCATTGCCAGTTCTCGGGCTTGGGCTGGATGCGCTGCAGGCCATAGATCGTGCCGAACAGGATGATCGGCAGGGCCGGCGGGAACAGCAGGCCGACCGAGCCGGTGCCGGTCACCAGGCCGAGCGCGAACCGCTCGGGGTACCGCTGCTTGATCAGCGCCGGCATCAACAGGCCGCCGAGCGCGACGATCGTGACGCCCGAGGCGCCGGTGAACGTGGTGTACACCGAGCACGCCAGGATCGTGACGATGCCGAGCCCGCCCGGCACCCAGCCCAGCGCGGCGTTGGCGAAGCGCACCAGCCGCTCGGCGGTCTTCGACGCGGCCATCACGTAGCCGGCGTAGATGAACAGCGGGATGCTCGAGAAGATCGTCGACTTGTCGCCGGTGCCGAGGCTGAAGAACTCGTAGGCGAAGCCGCCGAAGTCCTTCTCGAAGCCCTTGGTGCCGGTCTCGGCGCCGATCGCGGTCAAGAACAACATCACCGCGAACAGCGGCGAGCCGGCGACGAACGCCAGCACCAGCAGGATGATCAGGAGCGTCAGCATGTCAGCCCGCCACTTCCGGCTCGGGCGCGGTCTTGCCCTGGCGCAGGTAGTCGATCTCGATGACGATGTGCAGGGTGACGTGGAACATGATCAGCACGGCGCACACCGGGATCAGCCAGCCCACGGTCGTGGTCGGGATGACCTCGTAGTGCTGCTTCTCCTTGGTCAAGGCGTGCTGGATGAGCCGACCGCCGTGGAACAAGAGCGCGCCGGCCAGCAGCGCGGCGACGTTGGTGAACACCCGCACCAGCGCCTTCACCTTGGTGGGGAACAGCGCCGAGACCAGGTCGAGGCCAAAGTTGCGCCGGCTCTGGGTGGCGTAGGCGGCGCCGAGCATGCCGATCGAGAACGCCGACAGGCGCACGATCTCGATCGCCCACAGCGGCCGTTCGCTGGCGAACATGTCGATGAACGTGCGGTACAAGCTGACCAGGACCAGCACGGCGAACGCGCCGAACAGCCCGGCGCGCTCGCCCGCGCCGACCGCCTCGTCGATCCGGCGCACCGCGCGCGCCAGCGGTGGCTCATCGGCGAAGTGATCGACCACGTGGGGCTCCGGGAACGCGACGGCCACGGCTACGCCCATCCCCGTCGCGGCAGGTGGTTCGGTCTTGAGGTGGACCTCGCCATCGGCCTTGGGGTCGGGCAGGTCGGGCGATGGCTTGACGGGTGGGTCATCACCGGATGCGCTCACACCAGCATCTTACGCAGGATCCGGAACCTGCCTCAACCGATGCCGCCACCAAGTGCTCGTCCCGTCGGCCGCGTCGCGGCAGCCACCACGGTCGACTCGAGTGGAGGCGGCGTCTCGGCTACCCTCGCGCCATGCCGATCTGCCGCGAGTGCAAGGACGAAGTCGATCGCCTGGTCTCGGTCAAGGTCGCCGGCAAGGCCGTCAAGCTGTGCGCCGACTGCGCCGACCGCGCCCGCGAGGGCGCCGAGATCGCCGAGGCGAGCGAATCGGTGATCCAGGGCATGATGGGCTTCAAGGGCCGCCGCTAGCCACCAAGCGCGCGAGCACCGCCGCGCTACCTCCGAAACGCAACCGCCCCGCACGAGGCGGGGCGGTTGTTCCCTCAGACGGCCCCGCGCTGAACGCTCCGGGCCGTTTCGGGTGGGGGCCCCGGCGCATGCCGGGGGAGGGTCTTACGAAAGACCCTCTCTAGGTCACGGCGCGGGGTTCTTCGCGCGGTACTCGTCGCGGTACTTCAGCACCATCTCGAGCTCGGCCTTCGAGTAGACCTTGCCGGTCAGATCGGCCCAGACGTCCTTGGCCGCCTTGTCGAAGTCGGCCAGGAGCTCCGGCGTGGTCGCGCTGATCTTCACGCCCTTGCGCTCCATCTGCTTCTTGGCGCTCTCGTTGTCCTTGCGGATCTGCTTGCGGAGCGTCTTCTGCATGCCCTTGGAGATCTTGAGCACCAGCTTCTGGTCCTCGGCCGTCACCTTCTTGTAGGCGTCCAGCTTGATGACCGTGGCGGCGATGCCGTAGCTCATCGGCATCGAGGTCATGTACTTGACCTTGGTGTTCCACTGCAGCGCCACGGCGGCCAAGGGCGACCCGTAGCACGCGTCGATGCGGCCGGTGGTCAGGTTGGGCTCGACCTCGGGCACGCCCAGCGGCACGCCCGAGATGCCGAGCCGCTTGTACATGGCGCGGACGATCGCGTCGTCGCCCCACATCCACACCTTCGAGCTCTTGAGGTTGCCGACGCTGGTGATCTCGGACTTCGAGAGCAGGTAGATCCAGCCGACGTCGCCGCGATCGCCGAGCTTGTAGCCCTTGGCCTCGAACTTCTTGACGAAGTACGGCCACATCTTGTCGGCGACGTAGTCGAGCTCCTCGACCGTCGCGAACATGCGCGGCAGCTCGAGCACGCGGATCGACTCTTCGACCATCGACAGGCCGACCGAGGTCACGGCGGCGCCGTCGAGCTGGCCGAGGTTGATCTTGCGGACGACGTCGCGCTCGTCGCCCTGGACGCCGCCGGCGTAGTACTTGACCTTGACCCGGCCCTCGGTCTTCTTGTCGATCTCGGCGGCGCCCTTGCCGAGGATCTTCATCCACGAGCTGCCGTCGGGCGCCAGGGTGGCCAGGCGGATCTCGACGTTGTCGGCCGCCGCCGGGGCGATCGCCGCGAGGGAAGCCGCGACGGCGGTCGCGAGGGTGAGACGGTTGACAAGGCTGCGCATCAGAAGAGCTCCTTTTCCTGGCTGAGGTACCGGCGGGCGCGCCGGTGGGCGATCTCGTTGGCGAGGCGCTGCTCCGGCCAGATCGCCGGATCGGTCTGCAGCACCTTGACCAGTTCGTCGTGGAACAGCGTGCGGTTCTGGGTCATGACGCCGACCCGCTTGGCGTAATTCACGCGGGCGAGCAGGAACTTGTCGTCGGTCAGCGCGAGGGCCTTCTTGAAGTGCTCCTCGGCCTTGGCCGCGTCGCCGCCCAGCTGGGCGCCGGCCGCGGTGTAGAGCAGGCCCAGCGCGACGTGGGGCAGGGCCGCCAGCGCCTTGTCCTTGGGCGGGTGCTTGTCGTCCATCTCGACGACCTTGAGCAGCATCGCCTTCGCGGTCGGCGCCTGCGCCACCAGCTCGACGTTGTCCTTGTTGTGGTTGATCATCGAGCCGAGGCCGATCGCCGCCCACATCAACGGGGTGCGCTGGCCGCTCGACGCGCCGTTGATCAGCTTGGTCACCGACTCGGTGTCGCCGAACAGGCCGTCCTGCCACTTCTTACCGAGCTGCATCAGCGCGTAGTTCATGCAGCGCACGAACATCCGGGTCGCGCGGTTGTCGAGCTCCTGCGCCGCGTCGTAGTCGTTGGCGATCAGCGCGCGCTCCCACTCGTCCTCGACGAAGCCGATGCCGTACTGGCAGTAGCCCTCGGCGAGGATGCCGCGCAGGATCGGGTTGCCGGGATCGACCACCCAGAAGCCCTCGACGGTCTTGAGCGTGCCGGGGATGGCGCGCGCCGCCAGCTCGTAGTCGGACTCCATCTTGATCGACGGCTGGGCGCGGATCAGCACCTTCGCCGTGGTGTTGACGGTGAACTGGCCCATGTCGCACGCGGCGAGCACGAGCGTCGCCACGGCGGCGACGGCGAGAGCGAGGCGAGAGGTTCGGATCATGCGCGAGGTCCTGTGAGAGACGAGGGTTCGGCGTAGGGCATTCACGGCGGTGGCGGGATGAACCCGTCCGCTACCCCGGACGCGAAGGCTAAGTGAGCGAAAGGCGAGAGTCAATCACGGCGACGCGGTGGGCGACCGGGTACACTGGGCCGGTGACGCGCGCCTGGCTGGTCCTCGCCTGCGCCCTGGCCCTGGCGGCGGTCGGCTGCGACGCGTCGTGGCTGGGCGCCGCGCCGTCCGACCGCGGGCCGGGCGGGCTCAAGGCGGGCACGATCGTCGTGGCCCGCCCCGCCGACGCCAGCTCGCTCGACCCGGCGCGCCCCAGCGACAACGAGTCGTCGGAGGTGATCTCGCAGCTCTACGACACGCTGGTGCGCTACCGCCCGGGCACCACCGAGATCGAGCCGGGCCTGGCGGTGGCGTGGGAGGTCGATCCCGCCGGGCGCTCGTGGACGTTCCGGCTGCGGCCGGGCGTGCGGTTCCACGACGGCACCGCGCTCGACGCGGCGGCCGTGGTGTTCAGCTTCGAGCGCCAGCGCGATCCCCAGCACCCGTACCACCGCGGCAAGTTCGCGTACTGGGAGAACGCGTTCAAGAACATCGAGCGGGTCGAGGCGATCGCGCCGATGATCGTGCGGATCACGATCAGCGATCGCTTCGCCCCGTTCCTGGCGGCGATGGCGACCTTCCCGGTGTCGATCGTGTCGCCGGCCGCGGTGGCCCGGTCCGGCGACGACTTCGGCGATCACCCGGTCGGGACCGGCGCGTACCGGCTGGAGCGCTGGACCCGCGGCGAGCGGATCGTCATCGTGCGCAACCCCGACTACTGGGGGCCGCGGCCGGCGATCGAGCGGGTGGTGTTCGAGGTCGTCCCCGACGCCCGGCAGCGGCTCATCGCGCTCGAGAGCGGCGCGGTCGACCTGGCGCTGGCGATCCTGCCCGCCGAGTCGCAGTTCCTCGATCTGCACCCAGGCCTGACGCTGCACCGGCCGCCGGCCAACAACGTCACCTACCTGGCGATGAACTGCGCGCAGCCCCCGTTCGATCAGCCGGCGGTGCGGCAGGCGCTGGCCCTGGCGATCAACAGGCAGGCGATCGTCCGGCTGGCGTACCAGGGCCTGGCCACCGTCGCCGACGGCCCCCTGCCGCCGTCGCAGTGGGGGTACCGACCGGGGCTGGGCGCGGTGGGCTTCGATCCGGATGCGGCGCGGGCCCGGCTCGAGCGGCTGGCCGCCGAGGGCGAGATCGACCTGGGCCACACCTACAAGCTGTACGCACCGACGACGCCGCGGCCGTACCTGCCCAACCCCGAGCAGGTCGCGCGGATCATCCGCGCCAACCTCGAGGAGGTCGGCCTGCACGTCGAGCTGGTGCTGCAGCCGTTCGCGGCGACGCGGCAAGACACCCAGGCCGGGCGCCACGACCTGGCGCTGGCCGGCTGGGTCGGCGACAACGGCGACCCCGACAACTACCTGTACCTGATGTTCGACAAGGACAACACGGTGCCCGGCATCGCCCGCAACATCGCGTTCTACCGCGACGACGCGGTGTCGACGCTGCTGCGCCGGGCCCAGCGGGTCGAGGACCGCGGCGAGCGCGAGCGGCTGTACGCCGAGGCCCAGACCCGGATCGCGGCCGACGCGCCGTGGGTGCCGCTGGCCCACTCGCAGGTGACCGTGGCCGCGCGCGAGGACATCACCGGCGTGGTGGTCGATCCCACCGGCCACGTCGTGTACGCCGGGCTCAAGCGGGTCAAGCGGTGAGCCGGCCGGGGCGGTGGCTGCGCGGGCTCGGCGCCGGCCTGGCCTGGCCGGCGCGGCGCATCGCGCGGGCGCGCCTGCGCACCAAGCTGGCGCTGGCGCTGACCGTCGCGGCGCTGCTGCCGATGCTGGTGGTGGCGTCCTTGGCCTCGGGCGTCGTGCTCGGCAGCCTCGATCGCGGCCTGCAGTCCGACGTGCAGCGCCAGCTCGACGTCGGGCTCAACCTGACCCTGCGCGCGGTCGAGCGGCTGGGCGAGGACGCCGTGCGGCTGGCCGCCAACCCCGAGCTGGCCGACTCGGTGCCGCGCGGCGCCGCCGCGATCCACGAGGTGGTGGCGCAGCGGGCGGCGTACCTGCCGTCGGCGCTGGTCCAGGTGCTGTCGCGCGACGGCCTGCCGCTCACCAGCGAGGTCATCGGCGGCGACGAGGCCCGGTTCTCGGAGCTGGCGGTCGACGGCAGCTCGGCGACGGTGGCGTCGGCGCGCGACTGGGCCCGGCGGGTGCAGCTCGAGCTGTCGCCCAAGGGCGTCGTGGTGCGGGCCTCGGCGCCGGTGCTCGACCGCCAGCTGTCGCTGGTCGGCGTGGTCGTGATCTCGGTGCCGCTCGACGGCGCGTTCGCCGACGGCATCAAGGGCGCGCTCGGCGTCGACGTGCTGATCGGCAGCCTCAACGCCGGCGTGGCCACCTCGACGGTGCGCGACGCCGACGGCCGGCGGCTGTCGGCGCTGCAGGTGCCGACCCGGGTGCTGGCCCAGGTGCGCGAGCGCCGCCACCCGGTCGTGACCCAGGCCATCGCCGGCCGCGAGCACGCGGTGGCGTGGACCGCGCTCGAGGACGATCGCGGGCGCGCGGTCGGGCTGTTCGCGGTGGCGATCGATCGGCGGTCGCTGTCGCAGGCGCAGCGGGTGGCGTTCCGCTCGCTGGCCATCGGCGCGGCGGTGGCGGTGGCGTTCGCGTTCGTGCTGGCGGCGGCGCTGACCCGGCGCGTGGGCCGGCCGATCGCGACCCTGCACCGCGGCGCGATCGCGATCGCGCGCGGCGAGCTCGATCAGGTGATCGACGTGCCGGCCGGCGACGAGATCGGCGACCTGGCCAAGGCCTTCACCCACATGACCGCGGCGCTCAAGGAGAACCAGCAGCGCCTGGCGGCGCGCATGCGCGAGATGGTGGCGATCCAGGACGCCGGCCGGGCGATGTCGTCGGTGATCGAGTTCGACCAGGTGTCGGCCAAGATCGTCGACGCGGTGGCCCGGGTGTTCGACGTGCGGCTGTGCGCGCTGTTCGCGGTGGCCGGCGGCGGCCGCGACGAGCCGCGGGTGACGGTGGCGGCGGCCCGGGTGCGCAAGGCCGAGCTGGCCAGCGCGCTGATCGGGGTCGACCCCGCCGACGCCGCGCCGCTGGCGCCGATCGCCGCGCAGGTGGCCCGGCTGCGCGCGACGTTGCGCGTCGACGACGTGATCGCCGATCCCCGGCGCAAGGACGCGGCGCTGGCGGCCGGCGTCGACGGCTCGCTGCTGGCCATGCCGCTCGAGCGCAAGGGCGCGGTGGTGGGCGTGCTGGTGCTCGGCCGCACCCAGCGCAGCCGGACCTTCCTCGAGGCCGACGCCAACCTGCTGGCGACCTTCGCCGACCAGGCGGCGGCGGCGGTCGAGAACGCCCGGCTGTACGCGCAGGTCCGCGACGCCAGCGAGGAGCTCGAGGCCAAGGTGCGGCTGCGCACCGCCGAGCTGACGGCGATCAACGCCGAGCTGGGCCGCGCGCTGTCCGAGCTGCGCGACACCCAGGCCCAGCTGGTGCTGTCGGAGCGGATGGCCGGCCTCGGCCTCCTGGTGGCCGGCGTGGCCCACGAGATCAACTCGCCGTCGGCGGCGATCCGCGGCGCGGTCGAAGGGATGACCGCGGCGATCGGCCGGCTGGCGGTGCCCATGCACGAGCTGGCGGCGGCGGTGCCGACCGCGGCGGCCTTGTTCGCCACCGTCGAAGCGCACGCGCGCCGGCTGGCCGGCGAGCGCATGCCGACCGGCGCGGCGGTGCGGCGGGCCGCCAAGGAGCTGCGGGCCCGGCTGGTCGAGCTGGGCGCCGGGGCGGCGCCCGAGCTGGGCACCCGCCTGGCCGAGGCCGGGGCCGAGCTGGCCACCGTCGACGCGCTGGTGGCGGCGGTCCCGCCCGGCGCGGCCGGCGCGGTCCTGACCTACCTGGTCGAGCTGGCCGAGGTCCACCGGGCGTCGCTGCTGATCGCCAACGCGATCGTGCGCATCCAGCGCATCGTAGGTGCGCTCAAGACCTACTCGCACCTCGACCAGGAGCCGACCCGGGTCGCCGCCGACGTCCACGAGGGGATCGAGACCACGCTCACCCTCATGGGGTACGCGCTGCGTGATATAACGGTGGTGAGGCGGTTCGCCGAGTTGCCCGCGGTGCCGATCTTTGTCGATGAGCTCAATCAGGTTTGGACGAACCTGATCCAGAACGCTGTCCAGGCGTGCGCGGGGAGAGGCACGATCACGATCGAGACCGTGGCCGCGGCGGCCACCGCCGCTGACCCCGCTGGGGTGGTGGTGCGGATCGTCGATGACGGGCCCGGCGTGCCGCCCGAGATCCTGCCGCGGATCTTCGAGCCGTTCTTCACCACCAAGCCCAAGGGCGAGGGCACCGGGCTGGGGCTGGGCATCGTCGCGCAGATCGTCGTCAAGCACGGCGGTCGGGTGGCGTGCGACTCGGTGCCCGGGCGCACCGCGTTCGAGGTGTGGCTGCCGACCGTGCGCCGCGGAGGCGCGACCGCGTGAGCCTGCGCGAGACCATCCTGTGCGTCGACGACGAGGAGGGCGTGCTCCACGCGCTGCGCCAGCAGCTCGCGGCCCGCTTCGGCCACGAGTGCGACATCGCGACCGCGTCGTCGGGCGCCGACGCGCTCGAGCTGCTCGACGAGCTGGAGCGCGACGGCGAGAAGATCGCGGTGGTGATCGCCGATCAGATCATGCCGGGCATGAAGGGCGTCGACCTGCTCGAGCTGGTCGATCGCCGCAGCCCGTCGACCACCAAGATCCTGCTGACCGGGCAGGCCGGCCTCGACGCGGTGGTCAGCGCGATCAACCGCGCCAACCTCAACCACTACCTGTCCAAGCCGTGGGACGAGGCGTCCTTGCGGCTGGCCGTCGAGAACCTGCTGCGGCAGTACCGCCTGACCGCCGAGAACCGCGAGCTGATCGCGACCTTGTCGGCCAAGAACCAGGCGCTGCTCGAGATGAACCGCGAGCTCGAGGCCAGGATCCACGAGCGCACCCACGAGCTGGCCGAGGCCAACGCCCGGCTGGCGCAGCTGGCGGTCACCGACGGCTTGACCGGGCTGTACAACCACCGCCACTTCCACGAGCGGCTGGCGCTCGAGGTCGAGCGCTCGGCGCGCAACGGCCTGCCGCTGTCGTTGTTGATGATCGACGTCGATCACTTCAAGCACTACAACGACCACCACGGCCACCCGTCGGGCGACGAGGTGCTGCGGCAGATCGCCCGGCTGCTCGCCGAGGGCCGGCGCGCCAACGACCTGGTCGCGCGCTACGGCGGCGAGGAGTTCGGCGTGGTGCTGGTCGACACCGCCAAGTTCACCGCCGCCAAGCTGGCCGAGCGGGTGCGCGAGCGGGTGGTCGGGTTCGGCTTCGCCCACAAGGAGGCGCAGCCGCTGGGCCGGGTCACGATCTCGATCGGCGTGGCGTCGTTCCCCGACGACGCCGGCGACGCGATGGCGCTGGTGCGGTCGGCCGACGACGCGCTGTACGCGGCCAAGCGCGCCGGCCGCGATCGGGTGGTGCTCGCCACCGCCAACCCCGGCGAGCCAGCCAGCGGCTGAGCCACGGCGCCCTACCCGAAGCGAGATCCCACGGGCAGATCCGAGTTGCGGTAGGTTCACCGGCGATGACCACCGCCCCCGCGCGCTCGCCCAAGGACGTCGCCGTGATCGGCGCCGGCAGCTACGGCACCTGCCTGGCCATCCTCGCCGCGTCGGCGGGGCACCGGGTCCACTTCTGGTGCCGCGGCGAGGCGGCCGCCGCCGAGCTGCAGGCGACCCGCGAGAACAAGCTCTACCTGCCGGGGTTCCGGCTGCCCGACGGCGTGACCGTCACCGCCGACCTCGAGGCCGCGGTGCGCGGCAAGCAGATCGTCGTCGGGGTGACGCCGTCGCACGCGATCCGCGACGTGCTCGGCCGGGCGGCGGCGTGGCTCGATCCCGACGTGGTGGTGGTCAACGCGTCCAAGGGGCTCGAGGACGGCACGCTGCAGACCATCGAGCAGGTCTACGCCGACATCTTCCCGGCGCGGATCGCGGGGCGCGCGACCTACCTGTCGGGGCCGACCTTCGCCGCCGAGATCGCCGGCGGCATGCCGTCGGCGATCGTGCTGGCCGGCCACGACCCCGAGACCACCGCGATGGTGCAGCGCGCGCTGTCGACCGATCGCTTCCGCACCTACTCGACCGACGACGTCACCGGCGTGCTGGTCGGCGGCGCGATCAAGAACGTCGTCGCGATCGCCGCCGGCGTGTCCGACGGCCTCGGCTTCGGCTCCAACGCCCGCGCGGCGCTGATCACCCGCGGCCTGGCCGAGATCACCCGCATCGGCGTGGCGATGGGCGCCGACCCGGTGACCTTCGCCGGCCTGTCGGGCATGGGCGATCTGGTGCTGACCTGCTCGAGCGACACCTCGCGCAACCGCAAGGTCGGCCTGGCGCTGGGCCGCGGCCAGGCGATGGCCGACATCCTCGCCGACATGCGCATGGTCGCCGAGGGCGTGAAGACGACGAAGGTGGCGTGGGACCTGGCGCGCAAGCTGGGCGTGCCGGCGCCGATCACCGAGGTGATGCACGCGATCGTCCACGAGGGCGCGCCGGCCCGCGAGACGATGCAGCGCCTGATGGCGCGCTCGCTGCGCAGCGAGAAGGACTGAGCGACGTCTCAGAGCGCGCCACGGACGGTGAGCCCGACGGTGGTCGGCGACAGGCTGGGGACCACCGCCACCTCGGCCGCGCCGCGGCCGCGGCGATCGACCGCGAACAGGATCACGCCGCCGACCACCAGCGCGCCGCCGGCGGCCCAGCCGACGATGGCGAGGGTCTCGGCGCGGCGGCCCTGGTCCTGCTTGGCCAGCGCGGCGTCGGTCCACGGGCCCTCATGGGCGGACAGCTCGTCGGATAGCGACCGCGCCTGCAACCCGAAATACACGCCGGCGCCGACGCCGGCGAGGCCGCCGACGGTCAACGCCAGCGCGGTGGGCCGGCGCCAGCCACCACCGGCGTGGGCGCGCGGCGCGGGCGGCGGCGCGGGGTCCGGCGGCGGCGCCAGGGTCGGCCCGGGCTCGACCACCGGCGGCGGCTCGGCGACCGGCGGCGGCTCGGCGACCGGCGGCGGCTCGGCCTCGACCGGCCGGGGCTTGCCGGCGGTGGCCTTCTTCAGCTTGGCCAGGTGCTGCCGCGCCGACGCGGCGAACTGCCCCTTGGGCTCGACGGCGAGGTAGCGCTGGTACTGCTCGATCGCGTCCCACGGCTGATCGGCCAGCCGGTACGCCTGCCCGAGGTTGTAGAGCAGCGCCGGGTGCGGGATCAGGTCGTAGGCCTCGCGCAGCTTGGCGATCGCGGTCGGGTAGTCGCTGGCGGCCTGCGCCGCCGACGCGGCGTCGACCAGCGCCGCGGCCTTGGCCTTGCGATCGGCGGCGTCGTCCGCGGCGGCGGTGCCGACGAGCGCCCCCAGCGCGAGCGCGCTCGCGAGCACGAACCTCATGGTCCCATCGTACCAGCCCGCCGCGGGCGCCGGGGCCGCGATCGACCTTGACCCCTGGCCGACGGCGGAGGATCCTGATCGGCGATGCGCGCGGCGGCGATCCCATCCGGCATGCGCCTTGGCCGGTACGAGATCGTGCGCCACCTGGCGACCGGCGGGATGGCCGAGATCTACCTGGCCCGGGCCAGCGGCATCGGCGACTTCGAGCGCTACGTGGTGATCAAGGTGATCGCCGGCGAGCGCCGCGGCAACGCGCAGTTCGTGCGGATGTTCCTCGACGAGGCCCGCCTGGCCGCGGGGCTGCACCACGCCAGCATCGCGCAGGTCTACGAGGTCGGCGAGGACGGCGGCGAGTTCTACTACGCGATGGAGTACGTCCACGGCGACACCGTGCGGTCGCTGCTCGAGGAGTGCAGCAAGGCGCAGGTGCGGATCCCGCTCGAGGTGGCGATCGCCGTGGCGATCGGCGCGGCGTCGGGGCTGCACCACGCCCACGAGCGCGAGAGCGCCGACGGCCGGCCGCTCGAGATCGTCCACCGCGACGTGTCGCCGTCGAACGTGATGGTCGGCTACGACGGCGCGGTCAAGGTGCTCGACTTCGGCATCGCCCGCGCCAGCGAGCGCGCCACCGAGACCGAGAGCGGCGTGGTCAAGGGCAAGTACGCGTACATGGCGCCCGAGCAGTGCCGCGCCCAGCCGATCGATCGCCGGGCCGACGTGTTCGCGCTGGGCATCGTGCTGTACGAGCTGTCGACCCAGCACCGCGCGTTCAAGGCCGAGAGCGACTTCGAGACGATGTCGCGGATCGTCAACGGCGAGATCGATCCGCCGACGATGGTGGTGCCGGGGTACCCGCCGGCGCTCGAGGCGATCGTGATGCGGGCGATGGCGTCGGCGCCGGCGCGGCGCTATCAGACCGCGGCCGAGCTCGGCGACGCGCTCGAGGCGTTCGCCGAGGGCCACGGCCTGACGATCTCGCAGCGCGCGGTCGAGCGCTTCATGCTGTCGGTCTACGGCGCGCGGCCCGAGCCGTGGCGCGCGGCGGGGGCCATCGCGCGCGGCGGCGGCGGGACCCCGCGGCCGGGTCCGTCGCTGCCGCTGCCGGCGCCGGCCGGCTCGCAGCCGTCGGGGTCGGCCGCCGGGCTGCGCACGCCGGGCCCGAGCGCGTCGCCGACGGTCGCGCTGACCCCGCCGCCGGTGGCCGCGCTGCCGCGCACCGACTCGCTGGTCGCGCCGGCGGTGACGCTGACCCCGCCCGAGCCGGCGAAGCGATCGCTGGTGCGCCCGGTGGCGGTCGGCCTGGCGCTGGTCGCCGCCGGCGTGCTCGCCGCGGTGCTGGCGTCGGGGGGCGGGGCGCGGTCGGCTACCGCCCCCGCGCCGACGAGCGTCGCCGGTCCGGGCACGGCGGGGCCGCCGGTGACCGGGGCGACGCCGGCTGCCCCCGCTGCGCCGGCGACCACCGCTGCGCCGGCGGTCGCGCCGCCGCCGCCCGTCGCGCCACCGCCGCCCGTCGAGGAGCCGGCGGCGCCGCCGGCCGTGATCGCGCCGCCCGCGGCCGCCACGGTGACGATCCACCTCGAATCCACGCCGCCCGGCGCCGCGGTGTACGTCGGCAAGGCCCGCCGCGGCGTGACGCCGCTCGACCTCACGCTCCCGCGCGGCGCCCGCCCGCTGGCGGTGCGGCTCGAGCGCGCCGGCTACCGCGCCCAGAGCCTCGCGCTGCCGGTCGATCGCGACGGTCGGCGCGCGGTGACGCTGACCAAGCGCCAGCCGATTCCCGAGCGCGGCGGCGGCGACGACGGCTTCGCCAACCCGTTCGCGAAGTGAGCCGCGCGGCCGCGGGCCTCACCGCGGGAACAGCGCGTCGCGCATCGCGACGACGTCGGCGCAGGTGGTGCCGACCGGGACGCGGACCGCGCGGAACGTCGACGGCGTGCCCGGCTGCTGGGTGATGATCGGGTTGAGGTTCTTGACCGCGCCGATCTGCGCCGGCGTGCACGCGCCGCCGGTCGCGAGGTGGCAGCCGAGGATGCCCTGCTGCAACGACGCGTCGACCTCGCCGAGGATCAGGTCGGTCGAGAACACCTCGCCGGTGAGCTCGAACTGCGTGCGCAGCGTGACGTAGACCTCGTCGAGGTTGACCGCCGGCACGTCGTAGGCGCGCAGCGTCGCGCCGGGCTTGGCGTCGCCCTCTTGATCGCAGGCGCAGCTGACGCCGATCGCCAGCGCGCACGAGGTGTCGGCCGACGGCGGGCAGAAGCGGAACGCGCCGTCGGCGTCGGCCTCGGGCAGCGGCGTGGTGCCGGCGGTCGCCGGGTCGAGGTTGGCGCCGATCACCAGCGTCAGGCGCTCGACGGCGAGCTCGGCGCAGGTGGCGTCGGCCGAGGTCAGCGTGCCGGCGCCGGTCACGCCGGCCACCGACGCCACCGTCGCCGCCGGCACCTCGAAGCGGATCGGCCGGTCCTGCCCGGCGATCGGGATCGCCGGGATCTCGATGGCGCACGCCTCGGCGCGCACCGCGACCGCGGTGCCGGTCTGATCGAGATCGAGCGCGATCAGCAGCTCGGCCGAGGTGTCGACCTCGACCAGGCCCGACGCGTTGACGTGGACGTTGAGCGTCGCGAGCACCGCGGCGCGGCCGTCGAGCTCGGCGAACCGGCCGCCGGGCACGCACTGCTCGCCGAACACCCGGGCGTCGATGGTGCTGCCGCCGCCGTCGCCGCCGCAGGCGGCGAGCAGCCCGGCGAGTCCCACGAGCGAGCGGCGCATCGGTCCACGCTACCACCGCTCGGCGCGGGTGGCGCCAGCAGACTGCGATGACCGCGATCACGCTGGCGACCCGCCCCGGGAGGATGATATTCGGGGGCGATGGGACGCGCGACCGCGCTGGCGGTGATCGCACTGGGCGTCGGGGCCGCGCCGGCCGCGGCGAGCCCGGTCGAGCTGTTCGGCTTCGGCAGCCGCCACGGCGCCCACGCCGGCGCCGGCGTCGCCGACGTCGACGACATGGCCGCGACCTGGATGAACCCGGCCGGGCTGGCCGCCGGTCGCAAGACGCTGACCACCGGCATGCTCGGCTGGGTGTCGAACCTGCGCGTCGGCGAGCGCCGCAGCCCGATGGCGCAGACCGGCGGCGGGCTGTTCGGCGTGACCTTGCCGGCGCCGCTGGGCGGGCCGCTGGCCGGGCGGCTGGGGCTGGGGCTCGGCATGTTCGTGCTGCCGACGTCGATCGTGCGCATCACCGCGCGCCTGCCCGACGAGCCGTTCTTCCCCTACTACCAGGGCCGCGCCGAGCGGCTGGTGCTGGTGCCCGGCGTCGGCGTGCGGGTCACCGACGCGCTCGACGTCGGCGTCGCCGCCAACTTCCTGGCCGGGCTGGGCGGCGGCATCGAGGCCGGCGAGGGCGCGACCCGCGCGCTCGAGGCCCGCGTCGACGAGGTGGTGCCGGCGGTGGCGCGGCTGGTGGCCGGCGCGCGCTGGCGGGTGCGGCCCGACCTGGCGATCGCCGCGGTCTACCGGCAGCGCTTCGAGGTGCCGTTCACCACCGTCGCGCGCACCGAGGTCGCGGGCGAGCCGATCAACCTCGACCTGGCCGCCAGCGGGCAGTTCGCGCCGCACACCGCGGTGCTCGGCGCGACCTGGAAGCCGCCGGGCGGCGCGCTGCACCTCGATCTGGCCTACGCGCGGTGGTCGAGCTACCCGGGGCCGTTCGTCAAGGTCGGCAGCGAGCTGCCGCTGGTCGGCCCGCTCGCCGCCGAGCTGCCGGCGGTGCCGTGGCGCGACACCGTCGCGGTGCGGCTGGGCGGCGACGTCGCGATCGGCGAGCGCGTGCTGGGCCGCGCCGGCTACGCGTTCGAGACCTCGCCGGTGCCGGCGGCGCAGCCCGGCGTCACCAACCTGCTCGACGGACCGCGCCACACCGTGGCGCTCGGCGCGGCGATCACCTGGCCGGCGGCGCTGGCCGGCAAGCCGGTGACCCTGGCGCTGCACGCGCAGGCGCAGCTGGTCGGCGGGCGCACGCTGACCAAGGCGATCCTGCCGGCCGGCGCGGCCGGCGGCACCTTCGACGGCCTGCGCGACGAGGTCACCGACGATCCGCAGGACCCGGCGACCCAGGGCGCGCAGATCTCCAACCCCGGCTACCCGCGGCTCGACAGCGGCGGCCAGGTGTTCTCGGGCGGCGCGACGTTGGAGGTGGGGCTGTGAGGGCCGCGGTCGCGCTGGCGTCGCTCGCGGCCGTCGCCGCGCCCGCGGGCGCCGATCCGTTCGATCAGTTCGGGCTGGGCGGCGCCGCCGGTGGCACCGCCGGCGCGGTCACCGCCACCGCGACCGGCGCCGCGGCCGCGCACCACCAGCCCGGCGGCGTCGCGCGGGCCGCGCACCCCGAGGTGGTCGCCGGCTGGAGCGCCGGCTGGATGGGGCTCGAGCTCGACGGGCGCGACGCCGGCGTCGAGGCGGTCCACGGCACGACGCTGGCCCTGGCGGTGCCGATCGCGGTCGGGCCCGAGCTGCGGCTCGGCGCCGGCCTGGCGCTGTACCTGCCCGATCAGTACCTGGCGCGCATCCGCCTGGCGCCGATCACCGAGCCGCGGTTCGTGCTGCTCGACAACGACGCCCGGGTGGTGGTGGAGCCGGTGGCGGCGCTGGCCTACGCCGACAAGCTCGGCGTCGGCGTCGGCGCGTCGCTGCTGGCCGACGCGCGCTCCAACCGGATCGCGTTCGACGTCGGCGTCGTCGCCGGGGCCAAGGTCGGCGCCGCCGATCTCGACGTCGAGCTGCCGCCGCGGGTGGCGCCGCTGGTCGGGCTGTGGCTCAAGCCGCACCCGCGGGTGCGCGCCGGCGTCACCTACCGCGGCCAGCTGTCGCTCGACCTCGCGCTCGACATCCTGGCCAACGTCGAGGTGGCCGGCGTGGTCACCGGCGACGCGCTGGTGGCGCTGCGCGCCAGCGACTACTTCACGCCGGCGCGGCTGACCGGCGCGATCGCGATCGACGTCACCGCCGACGCGACCCTGGCCGCCGAGGTGGCGTGGGTGCGGTGGTCGGCGTTCCCGCCGCCGCCCGCGCTCGACGTGCTGGTCGCGCTCGACATCACGCCGCCGCTGGTGTCGACCGAGGCGCCGCCGCCCGACTTCACCGACGTGGTCACGGCGCGGCTGGGCGGCGAGCTGTGGCGGCGCGGCGCGCGGGTCGACGTCGCGGCCCGGGCCGGCGTGGCCTACCTGCCGTCGCCGGTGCCGCCCCAGCTCGGGCTCACCAGCTACGCCGACGGCGATCGCCTGCAGCTGGCGGCCGGCGCCGGCGTCGAGCTGCGCGACCTGCGGCCGTACCTGACCCGGCCGATCGCGTTCGATCTGGCGCTCAGCTGGCAGCACCTGGAAGATCGCCTGACCGTGAAGCACGTCGATCGGCTGCCCGGCCAGGCGTTCTCGTCGGGCGGCGACGTCGTCCACGCCACGCTCACCTCGACGGTGCGGTTCTGATGCGCGCCGCGTGGGTCGCGATCGCGCTGGCGGCGAGCTGCGGCTTCGCCCCCGAGGAGCCGTTCTCCGGCGCGCGCGCCGGCGACGGCATCGCGCCGTGGCGCGACCTGGGGCCGGCGCCGGTGTGCCTGGGCAACCAGTACCTCGGCCCCGACGGCACCGCCGCCGGCGGCTTCTGCTTCGACCGCAGCGCGATCGAGGCGCCGTGCACCACCGACGGCGACTGCCGCTCGCGCGAGGCGTGCGTGTGCGGGCGCTGCACCGTGCCGTACTGCGCGACCCAATCGGACTGCGCCGCCGATCGGGTGTGCACGTTCAGCCAGCACCGCTGCGATCTGGCGTGCGGCGACGCCGGCGACTGCGCGCCCGGCGAGGAGTGCAGCAACGGCGCGTGCCGCGGCCGGTGCGCGACGTCGGCCGAGTGCCAGACCGGCGAGGTGTGCTCGAGCCGGAACTTCTGCGTCACCGACGACTGCGCCACCGACGGCGAGTGCGCCGGCGCCGAGCGCTGCCACGTCCAGCGGGTGCCGCGGCTGGTGCTCGAGCCGTTCGCGGTGGCGACGGCGGCGGCGGTGGTGCTGTACCTCGAGGTCGGCGACGACGCCCAGCCGACCCAGCGCGCGATCTGGCGCGCCACCTCGGCCGACGGCGTGCACTACCGCTTCGATCCCGCGCGGCCGGTGCTCGAGGACGCCGGCGCCGCCCACGCGCCGTCGCTGGTCGCCACCGCCACCGGCTGGGCGCTGTACTACGAGGCCGGCGACGGCGCGGCGATCAAGGTCGCGACCTCGACCGACGGCGTCGGCTTCGGCGCGCCGACCGTGGCGCTGACGGGCGGCGTCGGCGCGGCGGCGATCCACGCGCCGAGCGCGGTGGCGCTGCCCGACGGGACGGTCGCGGTGTACTTCCAGCGCGGCGCGGCGATCGAGGTCGCCACCGGCCCGCTCGGCGGCGCGCTGACCGGCCGCGGCGTGGTGCTGGCGCCGGCCGACGTGACGATCCCGCCCGGGGCGCCGCGGGCGCCGTTCTGGGACGCGGTGGTCGCGCTGCGCAGCCCCCACGCCGCGGTCACCGCGGGCGCGGGCGGCCCGTCGCTGCGGCTGTGGTTCGCCGGCTTCGGTCGCGAGAGCGCCGACTCGCAGCAGTTCGGCATGGACGTGGCGATCCCGGCCAACTACTCCATCGGCTACGCCGCCGGCGACGTCGCCGATCCCACCCGCTTCACGCCGTGGCCGTACGGGCCGGTGGTCGATCGCGTCGCGGCGTTCCTCGATCACCGCCAGGAGCTGGGGCCCGGCGTGGTGCAGCTGGTCGACGGCGACGGCCCGGCGCCGCGCTACCTGATGTACAGCGTCGAGGCCAGCGCCACCGATCCGACGATGCTCGGCCCCGACGCGCCGCTGACGATCGGCCGCCTCGGCGTGCTGGCGAACGGTGGCGCGACGCCTTGACCGGCCCCGCGGCGGCTGGCTACAAGGGGCGCGACGCGGTGGTTTTCTTTACCCCGCGCCGATCTGCTGCCTACGATTTCAACTCCATGATCGTCGTCATCGGCAACGTCCTCGCTGGTCTGCTCGGCCTCTCGCTGTTCACCGCCACCGTGCGGCTGAGCCGCTAGGCGGGCGAGCCTCCTCCCTGCGAGTGACTCGTAGCGGGCCCTCCGCTACCTGACCGCGCCCCGCGCCGAACTCGACTCGGGTGGCCCGGCCGCCTTACAACGTGAGGCGTGAGTGAGGACGACACCCGCTACCGGATGCGGCCCCGCGAGCGGATCGCGGTGGCGATGCGCAAGGCGCCGGGGCCCACGCCCGACGCGGCGCCCGCCGACTTCCCGGCCGGGAGCGATCCCGAGATCCCCGTGATCCCGCCGCTCGCGGTGCCCACCGCCGGCGCGACCCGGATCCGCTTCGGCGACACGGCGGTGGTCGTCGAGCGCAAGGGCGACCGCGTGACGCTGGTGTTCCCCGGCGGCGTGCGGGTCGAGGGCACCGCGGCCGAGGCGGCGAGCCTGGCCGCCGCGCTGTCGGTCCGGCCCCCACCTCGGTGAGCGGTGGGGGTGCCGTGAGAGATCGGTGAGGGTGTTTGGTCGGCTGGCGGCGTTGCATCGACATGGCCGCACCGCATCGCTCGCTGACCCCGCCAACCATCCTCGGCGCTCGTGCCACAGTAGGCGGGATGCGCACTTGCGCCACGCTGCGCCTGCCGGACGGGAGCTCGGTCGAGGTCGGCCCCGGGGATCTGCTCGGGCGCACGCCGACCGCCGCCGCGATGATCGACGACCCGCGGGTCTCCGAGGCCCACGCGTTCTGCAGCCTGCGCCACGGCGAGCTGCACCTCTTGTCGCTGCGCCGCTTGCTGGTGGTCGGCGGCAAGCCGGTCAACGACGTCGTCTTGCGGCCCGGCATCACGATCGGCATCGCCGACGAGCTGACGCTGACCGTGGTGGCGGTGGTCACGCCCGAGGCGCTGCTCGGCGTGCGCGCCCCGGGGCAGCCGACCCGGATCTTGTCGCAGGTGGCGTCGATCATCGGCACGCCGCCGCGGATCGTGCCGCGGGTCGAGCGCGACGCCGCGGCGGCGCTGTGGTCGATCGGCGACAGCTGGCGGCTCCGGCTGCGTGGCCGCCCGCAGGAGCGGGTCGGGCCCGGCGACAGCTTCGAGGTCGACGGCGTGACGTTCACGCTGACCACCGTGCCGATCGGCCAGGCCGGCCCGTCGGCGACGGTCGCCGGCGGCGCGACCGCCGAGCCGCTGCGCCTGGTGGCGTTCTACGACACCGTCCAGATCCACCGCCGCAACCGCGAGATCGCGACCGTCGGCGGCACCGGCGCGCGCATCCTGTCGGAGCTGGTCGCGTGCCAGGGGCCGACCGGCTGGGAGGTGCTGGCGCGCGGGGTGTGGACCGACGAGGCCGACGCGGTGGCGCTGCGCCACCGCTGGGACGTGGCGCTGGGGCGGCTGCGGGCCCGGCTGCGCGAGCTGGGCGTGCGCGACCTGGTCCGGTCGGATGGCGCCGGCCAGCTGGCCCTCGAGCTGTACGATGGGGACCAGGTTGACGACCGCACGTGATCGCCGCGGCCCGACGTCGTCCGATCCCGGCCCGCGCGCGATCGCGCGCTCGGGCGCGGGCTGGAGCGATCGACCGGCCGGCGCGCGGCCGGTGACGGCGCCGAGCATCGACGCCGAGCCGCGCTACGTCGACGTCGAGCTGGCCGGGGTCGGCGGCATGGGCACCGTGATGATCGCCCACGATCGCCACCTCGGGCGCGACGTCGCGATCAAGCGGATCGCCGCCGAGCCCGACGATCACGCGGCCGGCGCGCGGCTGGCGCGCGAGGCGGCGATCACGGCGCGGCTCGAGCACCCGTCGATCGTGCCGATCTACGACGCCGGCGTCGGCCCCGACGGCCGCCCGTACTACGCGATGCGGCTGGTGCGCGGGCGATCGCTGGCCGAGCGGCTGGCCGACACGCCCGACCTCGCCGCGCGGCTGCCGCTGGTGCGCGCGTTCCTCGCGGTGTGCCAGGCGATGGCGTACGCCCACCGCCAGGGCGTGATCCACCGCGACCTCAAGCCGGCCAACGTGATGATCGGCGAGTTCGGTGAGGTGCACGTCGTCGACTGGGGGCTGGCCCGCCGGCTCGACGAGCCCGAGCCGGAGCACGAGGCGCTGGCCGGCACGCCGGCGTACCTGGCGCCGGAGCGCGCGCGCGGCGAGGGCTCGACCCGCGCCAGCGACGTGTGGTCGCTG
The DNA here is from genome assembly GCA_016707895.1 of Myxococcales bacterium. GTDB lineage: Bacteria > Myxococcota_A > Polyangia > Haliangiales > Haliangiaceae > UBA2376. Next base: position 563,662 of record JADJGV010000034.1, read on the forward strand.
GGCGCGATCCTCGGCGAGCTCCTGTGCGGGGCGGCGCTCTTGCCGGCGAGCCGGCTCGAGATCCTGGCGCGGCTGTCGGCGAGCGAGCCGCCGCCGTGGCCGTGGCCCGCGCGCTGCCCCGGCGAGCTGGTGGCGATCGCGCACAAGGCGCTGGCGTGGCGGGTGGAGGATCGCTACGTCGACGCCGAGGTGCTGGCCGCCGACGTGTCGGCGTACCTCGACGGCCGCCGGGTCGGCGCCCACGCCTACTCGACGACCGAGCTGGCGCGGCGGCTGATCTACGCGTGGCGCTGGCAGGTGGCCGCGGTCAGCGCCGGGCTGGTCGCGGGCTCGGTGGTGCTGGCCTTGACCTGGAGCCGGATCGCCGGCGAGCAGCGGCGGGCGATCCTCGCCGAGCGGCGCGCCACCGCCGCGCTGGCCGACACCCGGGTCGCGCTGGCGTGGGCGCTGGATCGCGGCGCGGTGGCGGCGCTCTTGGCCGGCGACGTCGCCGAGGCCGAGACCTCCGCCGCGCAGGCGCTCACCTACGGCGAGTCGATCGACGCCCGTGGCGTGCTGGCCGCGACCCGGGCCGCGGCGCGGCCGCTGGCGGCCCAGCGCGTCGACGTGCCGGGCTGCGCGCAGGTCGTCCCTGACGGCGCCACCACCTTCCTCTGCCACGGCGCCGATCAGCTCGCGCTGTGGCGGGTCGGCGAGGCCGCGCCGCGCTGGCAGGTGCCGTCGGTGGCGACCGGCGCGATCGCGCTCGACGGGCGCTGGGTGATCGCGCTCGAGCGCGGCGTCGCGGCCACCGTGCTCGACGGGCGCGACGGCACGATCCACGCGCGGGTGCCGGTGGCGGCGCTGGTCGACAGCCTGGCCCGGGATCCGGGCGCGACCCGGGTGGTGCTGTCGAACCAGCGCGAGGCGATCCTGATCGCGCCCGACAGCGATCGGGTGCGCGCGCTCGAGCGGCCGTGCGGCACCCGCGCCACCATCGACGCGCTGGCGGTGGGCCGCGCCCAGGTGCTGATCGCGTGCAACGACGGCCGGCTGGTCAAGATCGGCGACGACGGGGCGGCCGCGGTGATCGCCGAGGTGCCGCTGGGCGGGCAGGACCCGGCCAGCACCGCGGCGCTGGCCGACGACGAACGCACGCTGGCGATCGGCGGCATCCACGGCCAGCTGGTGCTGGTCGATCTGGTCACCGGCACGGTGTCGGCGCCGCGCACGGTGCTGCCCGAGCCGGTCCGCCGGGTGCGCCTCCTCGGCGAGCTGGTCGCGGTCGCCGGCGAGCGCGGCGGTATCCACGTGTGGAGCCGCAGCCTCGAGGCCGAGCTGCTGCGCCTGCCCGAGCGCGCCGGCGGGCGGTTCGAGCGGGTCGGCGACGAGCTGGTGACCGGCGGCGCCGGCTGGTGGCGCTGGCGGCTGCCGCCGGTCCCGCAGGCCCGCCGCTTCGAGGCGCCGGCCGGGCTGGCGGCGGCGGCGGTCTCGCCCGACGGCACCCAGGTCGTGGCCGCGCGCGGCGACGGCCGGCTGTCGATGTGGCAGACCGCGCTCGGGCGGCTGATCGCCGAGCCGGTGCTGGGCCCCGGCGTGATCAAGCGCGCGGCCTTCTCGCCCGACGGGCGCGAGATCGGCGTGGCGATCGCCGGGCCGCCTGGCGCGCTGGTGGTCGACGCGGCGTCCGGGGCGATCGTCTCGACCTCGCCCGATCTCCCGGGCTCGCACCGGGTCGCGTACCTGCGCGACGGCACGCGCGTGCTGGTGCCGTACGGCGACCGGCTGATCCGCTGGACGCCGAGCGGCGAGCGCCGCGAGGTGCGCGGCGCGCTGTGGGGCGATCTCGAGCTGTCGGGCGATCGCGCGCAGATCTGGCTGCTGTCGCGCAGCGGCGAGGTGTGGCGCGCCGACGGCGGCGCGCCGGTGCGGCGGTTCGAGGTGCCCGGGGCGCTGTCGATCGCGCCGTTCACCGCCGCCGCCGAGGTGGTGATCGCGACCACCAGCCAGGTCACCGTGCGCGATCACGCCGGCCGCGTCCGGATCGCCCTCGACGGCGTCGTCGACGGCGTGTTCGACGTCGCGGTCTCCCCCGACGATCGCTTCGTGGTGGCGGCGGTCGCCGACGGCACGATCGAGGTGTGGTCGGCGGTCGACGGCCGGCGGGTCGCGCACCTGCGCGGCCACCAGGCGCGGGTCGCGTGGGTCGGCTTCGCCGCCGGCGCGCTGTGGTCGGCCGGCTGGGACGGCGTCGTGCTGCGCTGGGAGCTGGCCGCGCTCACCGCGCCCGCCGAGGCGCTGGTCGCCGACGCCGCCACCGCCTGGGCCCTGCCGCCGGTCGGCCGCACGACGCCGTGAGCGCGCGCGCCGCGCGGTCCGCTCACGGGCAGATGCGGTAGATCGCCAGGTACGGGCTGGGCGGGCTGAAGGTCATCGGCCCCTCGAAGCAGCCGCCGCCGACGCCGCGCGCGTCGATCGAGCCGACCGGCGTGCCGCCGTCGGTGAAGGTGACCTGCAGGCGATCGCTGCCGCCGGTCTGCGACCAGGTGCCGCCGAAGGTCGGCTCGCCCGGGATCGAGATGGTCTGTCCGGCGATCGCGTAGTCGGCGGCGAAGCCCGCGATCGAGCTCGGGAACAACGCGCACTCGAACCACGACGTCAGGCCGGTGCCGGTGCAGTGGTCGTGCTGGAGGTGCAGGTCGGTGGTGATCGGGGTCGCGATCGTCGCCGGCGCGACCGTCGTCGCCAGCGTGTTGTTGGCCGGGTTGGCGTCGCCGGTGATCGGGTTGGCGGTGTAGGTGAAGTTGAGCGGCGCGCTCGAGTACGGCAACTTGAGGTCGAAGTGGACGTCGGTGTAGCCGCCGAAGCGCGCGATGCCGTTGAGCTGGCAGTTCAGCGTGGTGGCCGACAGCGCGCAGCGGCCGTCGACGTTGGCCAGGTTGCCCATCACGAACACCTGCGGGCTGGTGTGGGTGCGGGGCAGCGCGATGGACAAGGTCACGGCGGTGGCGTTCTTGTTGCCGGTGTTGGTCACCCGGGCGACGTAGTGGCCGAAGGTGTTCACCTGCGGCGCCGCGGGCGGCGTGACGGTGACGACGAGGTTGTGCTGCGGCGCGGCCAGGGCCGGCGCGGCGGCGAAGAGGACAGGGATGACGGCGAGGGTGGAGATGAGCTTCATGATCCCAACCTGCGCGATCGCGCGCCCGCCAACATCACACGCCGGCCTCACCGCACCCCACCGCTACCCGCGCCGGCGCGCGTGGCTCAGCCGGCGATCGTCACCGACAGCCGGCGCCGGTGCGGCGCGGCGCGGTGCTCCCACAGGTACAGGCCCTGCCAGGTCCCGAGCGCCAGCCGGCCGTCGGCGATCGGGATCGTCAGGCTGGTCTGGGTGAGCACGGTCCGGACGTGGGCGGGCATGTCGTCGGGGCCCTCGTCGGTGTGCGCGAACAGCCGATCGCCGTCGGGCACCAGCCGCGCCAGGAACCGCTCGAGATCGGCGCGCACCACCGGATCGGCGTTCTCGCTGACGATCAACGACGCGCTGGTGTGGTGGCAGAACACGACGGCGAGGCCGCACGCGAGCTCGCGCGGCACCGCGCGCGCCACCTCGCGGGTCACGTCGTAGGTGCCGCGGCCGGTGGTGGCGATCTCGAAGCGATGCAGCTGGGCCATGTCGCAGGTGTCGCAGACGTCGTCGGCCGCGTCCACCGTGGACGCTCGCCGGGGCGCCGGGGTAGCGTCGCCGCGATGGCCACGGTCGCGTTCACGCCCAACCTGCAGCGCCACGTGCCGAGCCCGACGGTCACCGCCGCCGGCGCCACGGTGCGCGAGGTGCTCGAGCGGGTGTTCGCCGACAACCCGCGGCTGCGCGGCTACGTCGTCGACGAGCAGGGCGCGCTGCGCAAGCACATGGCGGTGTTCGTCGACGGCCAGCAGCTGGTCGATCGCGCCGCGCAGAGCGACGCCGTCGGGCCGGGCTCCGAGATCTACGTCATGCAAGCGCTGTCTGGAGGATGAGATCCATGCCCACCGATGCTCCGCTCCTGGTGTCGACCCGCAAGGGGCTGTTCGAGGTCCGCGGCCACGGCGCCGCGGCCCGGATCGCCCGCGCCCACTTCGTCGGCGACAACGTCACGCTGGCGATCGTCGACCGCCGCGACGGCGCCTGGTACGTCGTGCTCGATCACGGCCACTTCGGCGTCAAGCTGCACCGCTCCGACGACGGCGGCGCCACGTTCACCGAGGTCGCGGTGCCGGCGTACCCGGCCAAGCCCGAGGGCTTCGTCGACAAGGACATGTGGGGCAAGGACCGCGAGTGGGCGCTCAAGGGCATCTGGGCGCTGGCCCCGGCGCTCGACGCGCCCGGCGCGCTGTGGGCCGGCACGCTGCCCGGCGGGCTGTTCCGCTCCGACGATCGCGGCGCGACCTGGACGCTGTGCGAGGCCCTGTGGCAGCACCCGACCCGCGTCAAGTGGAACGGCGGCGGCGCCGATCACGCGGCGATCCACTCGATCTGCGTCGACCCGCGCGATCCGCGCTGCGTCGTCGTCGCGGTGTCGAGCGGCGGCGTCTGGCGCACCCGCGACGCCGGCGCCAGCTGGGAGCCGCACACCAAGGGGATGAAGGCCGGCTACGTGCCGCCCGAGCAGGCCGACTGGCCCGAGCACCAGGACCCGCACTGCGTCGTCCAGAGCCCGAGCGACCCGACGGTGTTCTGGTGCCAGCACCACATGGGCATCTGGCGCTCGACCGACGATCTCGCGAGCTGGACCCAGATCGTCGTCGAGCCGACCAGCTTCGGCTTCCCGGTCGCGGTCCACCCGCGCGAGCCGGCGACCGCGTGGTTCGTGCCGGCCCACTCCGACCAGAAGCGGACGCTGATCGACGGCAAGGTCGTGGTCAACCGCACCCGCGACGGCGGCCAGACGTTCACCGCGCTGCGCGCCGGGCTGCCGCAGGAGCACGCCTACGATCTGGTGTTCCGCCACGCGCTCGACGTCGCCGCCGACGGCGAACAGCTGGCGTTCGGCTCGAGCACCGGCAACCTGTGGGTCACCGACGATCAGGGCGATCGCTGGCACCAGGTCGCCGGCCACCTGCCGCCGATCTACGCGGTCCGCTACGGCTGAGGCGCGGGCGCGCGCGGCAGCGTCACCACGAACGTGGTGCCGACCTCGTCGCACCGGAACCCGAGCTGGCCGTGGTGCAGGTCGACGACGATCGCGTGGGCCAGCGCCAGCCCGAGGCCGCTGCCGTGGCCGATCGACTTGGTCGTGACGTAGGGCTCGAACACCCGGGCGCGGATCGCCGGGGGGATGCCGCCGCCGGTGTCGGCGATCTCGACCGTGACCGCGGTCGCCGACGCGGCCGCGCGGACGTCGATCCGGCCGTGCCCGTGGTGCGCGGCGATCGCGTCGCTGGCGTTGGTCAGCAGGTTGACGAAGACGCGCTCGAGCTCGGCCGGGTAGCCCGCCGCGGCCGGCAGCGTCGGCGGGATCGCGACCGCGACGTCGGCGCGGCCGGCGAGCCGCGGGCCGGCCCAGGTGATCGCGCGCGCGACCAGCGGCGCCAGCGCGACCGGCTCGGGCGGCGGCCGGCTGGGATGGGCGGCGCTGCGGACGGTGCGGATCACCTCGGCGATGTGGCTCACCCCGGCGACGCACGCGGCGATCGCCGGCGGCGCCTCGTCCAGGTAGTAGTCGAGGTCGACCTCGGCGAGCACCGCGTCGATCGCGCGCTGCGCGTCGGGCGGCAGCGCTGCGTGGTGCTGGCGGTACGCGGCGATCACGGCGGCCATCCGGGTCACCGCCTCGCGCGCGAAGTCGAGGCCGTCGCCGACGAACTGGATCGGGGTCGCCACCTCGTGGGCGAGGCTGGCGGCGAGCTGGCCGATCAGCGGCGCGGCCATCAGCCCGCCTCGTCGCGCAGCCGCTCGGCGAGCGCGAGCCACCCCGGGAGGTCGCCGGCGTGGCCGCACCGGGCGACGAAGGCTTGATCGATCGGCGGCGGCGCGCCGGGCGGCGCGTGGACGACGACGCCGGCGACGTGGACCGCCAGCGCCAGCGCGGTGTCGTCGTGGCCGATCCGGCCCGGCTGGCGGTGGCAGCCGACCGCTTCGACCAGCGCGTCGGGCAGGCCCCACACGCCGAGCGCGTAGGCGGCCACGTGGTCGGGGTCGATCGCCCCGTCGACGGCGCCGGCGTCCAGCAGGATCAGCGTGCCCAGCTCGAGCATCAGGCCGGCGGTGAACGCGGCGTCGGCCAGCGGCGGCGGGGCCAGCCGTCGCGCCACCATCGCGGCCACCAGCGAGCGGCGCTCGACCTCCTCGAGCGCGCGCCGCGACACGTGGGCGCGGGTGCGCGCGTACAGGTGCACCGCGAGCGCCAGGCCGCGCACGATCTCGGTGCCGAGGTAGGGCAGGGCGGTGGTCACGTCCTGGGTCGGTCGCCCGACCGCGAAGAAGGCCGAGTTGGCGAGTTGCAGCACGCGCGCCGACAGCCCGGCGTCGCGCTCGACGATCGCGGTCAGCTCGGCGAGGCTGGTGCGCGCCTGGCCCAGCAGCCGGGCCAGCTCCCAGTAGGTGCGCGGCACCGACAGCAGGTGGCGCACCTGGCCGACCACCTCGCGCACCCGCGGATCATCGACCATCGCCCGGGTGGTCTGGACCCGGGCCAGCGTGGTGCGCAGGCGCTCGGTCTCGCACGGCTTGGCCAGGAACTGGTGCGCCACCAGCAGCTCGTCGTCGTAGGTGCCGCTGCCGCCGTTGCCGCTCAAGAGCACCCGGGTCATCGCCGGGTACGCCTCGCGCACCCGCCCCAGGAGCGTCAGGCCGTCCATCCCCGGCATCCGCAGGTCCGAGACGATCGCGTCGAACGGGGTCTCGGCCATCACCGCGAGCGCCTCGTCGCCGCCGCCGGCGAACGCCATCGTCCAGTGGTCGGCGTGCCGGCGCAGGCTCCGGCGCAAGCCGTCGAGGATCCGCGGCTCGTCGTCGACGAAGAGGATGCGCAAGCGGTCCACGTGGTCTGGTTCGGCCGATCGCCGGGCCGCTTGAGGCCCGCGCCGATCGCGGGCCGCGCCCGGTCCGTGGCACACTGGTCGCGATGATCCGCCTCGCGTCGCTCCTCACCGTCCTCACCCTGACCGCCTGCGGGGGCAAGGCCGCGGCTCCCGCGACGCCCGCGCCCGCCGGCGGCCCCACCGGCACGCTCAAGGAGCTGCAGAACGGCGACCGCGCCTGCTACGTGGTGGTCGAGGTCGACGGCGCCGACCAGTCGATCGAGGGCGACTTCGAGCTGTGCCCGGGCGCCAGCCAGGACGCCAGCGGCCTCATCGGCCAGCGCGTGACCTGGACCACCAAGAAGGCCAACGTCCAGGCGGCGTCGTGCCAGGGCGACCCCGACTGCGCCGACTCTGACGAAGTCGATCTGATCGTCACGATCACCGCCGCGCCGTAGGCCGGCGGCGCCGCCCCGCGGTGCCGGGCGAGGCGGCCGCCCGGCAGGAAATTGCCCCCCGGGATCGACCGTGTTACCCGAGGACGATGGCCGAGTCCGAAGCCCCGCCTGCGCCCGCGCCGAGAGCGACCGGGGCGGGCCGCGGCGTGCTCTACATCGCGTTCGCGAAGCTGTACTTCATGATCGCGGGCGCGCTGATCGAGTTCCGCCTGCCGGTGATCCTGTCGCGCGCGATGTACGGGGCCTACGGCGTCGTCAGCTCGTTCGTCTCGCCGGTGAACAACGTCATGGTCACCGGCTCGATCCAGGCGGTGTCGCGGTTCACCGCGCAGAAGCCCGAGACCGCGCGCATGGTCGAGGCCGCGGGGCTGCGGATGCACCTGTGGGTGGGCGTGCCGACCGCGATCCTGTTCATCGCCGCGGCGCCCCTGGTCGGCTGGGCGATGGGCGACACCGCCAAGATCGGCCCGATGATGCTGGCCGGCGTCATCGTCATGACCTACGCGTTCTACGCGGTGCTGGTCGGCACCGCCAACGGCACCCGGCAGTTCAACAAGCAGGCCGGCCTCGACGTGACCGCCGCGACCTTGCGGTTGGTCGGCATCCTCGGGCTGACCACCGTCGGGCTCGGCGTCTACGGCGCCTACGGCGGCTGGGTGATCGCCGCCGGCCTGGTGCTGCTGATCGCGACCGTCGTGGTCGGGCTGCCGTCGAAGGCGGCCAGCGGCCCCGAGGCCCAGGCCATGGTCAAGCCGATGGCCCGCTACTTCGCCCGGGTCGCGGTCTACCTGATCCTGCTGAACATGATCATGTTCGTCGATCAGATCCTGCTGAAGTTCCTGACCGCCGGCTGGTACCGCGATCACGGCCCCGATCTGTCGCACGCCGTCGATCGCGTGCTGCCCAAGGCGCGGCAGCTGGCCGGCTTCGCCGTCGAGCCCAACGCGATGAGCGACGTGCAGGTGGCGTACTACCGCGCGGTCCAGAACCTGGCGCGGCTCTCCTACCAGGCGATCATCGCCGCCACCTTCGTCATCTTCCCGCTGGTGTCGAAGTCGACCTTCGACGACGACCAGGACACCACCAAGCGCTACGTCACGGTGACGATGCGCTACTCGCTGATCTTCGCCACCGCGATCGCGGTGGTGATGGCGGCCAACCCGCGCCCGCTGCTCGACATCCCCTACGCCGACGACTACGCCACGCTGGGCGCCCCGGCGCTGATGGCGCTGGCGCTGGGCAACGTCGCGTTCTCGCTGTTCGCGATCGCCGGCACGATCCTCAACGGCGCCGGCTTCACCCGCGACGCGATCATCGGCGCGGCGGTGACGCTGACGCTGGCGGCGGTCGGCAACTTCATCGCGATCCCGCGCTGCGACCCGGGCCAGGAGGTGCTGGTGGTGGCCGCGTGCACGACCGGCGTCGCGATGATGATCGGCGCCGGCGTCTGCGGCTGGTTCCTGCACAAGCGGCTGGGCGCGTTCGTGCCGGTGGCCAGCCTGGTGCGGGTGGTGCTGGCGGTGGCCGCCGCGGTCGCCGTGGGCCGGGTCATCCCGTTCAAGACGCCGTTGATGACGCTGGTCGAGGCCGCCGTGGTCGGCGTCGTGTTCCTGGTCGTGCTGATCGCGACCCGCGAGCTCGGCAAGGCCGACCTGCGTTCGATCGCCGCCGTGCGCGCCAAGCGCGGCAGCGGAGGGGAGCCATGATGCGGAGCCTGCTGATCGCCCTGACCCTGGCCGCGTGCATGCCGCCCTCGACCCGGGGCGCGGCGCTGTACGACGCCGCCCGCACCTACACCGAGGGCGTGCGCTGGGAGCGCTTCGAGGCCGCCGCGGCGGTCGTCCCGCCCGCCGAGCGCGCGGCGTTCCTCGACGAGCGCGACGTGCTGGCCAAGGACCTGCGGATCACCGACTCGGAGATCACCCGGGTCGACCAGCACGGCCGGACCGCCGAGGTGTCGGTCAAGCACGCCTGGTACAAGGACAGCGAGGGCACGCTGCGCGAGACCGTGGTCCGGCAGGCCTGGGAGCGCCAGGGCAAGGCCTGGCGGCTGGTCGACGAGTACCGGGCTCGGGGCGACGCCATGCCCGGGGTCCGCGAGCGCGACCCCGACCCCGACCCGGCCGGCGGCACCGCGACGTCGGCGCCCAACGCGCGCGGCGCCGAAGATTGACGTAGAATTACAGCCAGCGTGGCCCAGACCGACTTCGTCAGCCGCGGCCAGGAGCTGGTCTCTGCCGGCCAGTACCAGGAGGCGGTGAAGGTCTGCCGTCTGGGCCTCCTGGCTCGGCCGGGCGAGGTCAACGGTCGGCTGGTGCTGGCCTCGGCGCTGTTGGCGCTGCGGCGCTACGACGAGGTGCTCGCCGAGATGCGGGTCGCGATCGAGCTCGAGCCGGGTAACGCCGGCGCGCACCAGCTGCGCGGCGAGGCGCTGTTGCGCAAGGGCGACCCCCACGGCGCGGTCGACACGCTGACCCGGGCCAAGAAGCTGGCCGGCAGCGATCCGGCGATCGCCGGGCTGCTCGAGGAGGCCAAGCTGGCCCAGGCGGCGGCCGGGCCACCGGCCTTCGCCGACGGCGACAGCATGACCAAGCACTACCCCAGCCACCGCGGCGGCGACGCCGCCGGCAGCGGGCGCTCGGGCAGCTTCACCAAGCCGATCGACCGCCGGCGCGCGCCGGCCGACGATCGCACGCCGACGCCCGACACGCTGCGGGTCGGCGACAAGTCGGGGACGGTCGAGCTCGATCCCGAGCTCGAGGGGGTCGAGCTCGAGGACGACGAGCTGGCCGATCCGCCCAGCTCGGTGTCGACGGTCGAGGTCAGCGACGACGATCTCGAGGAGATCGACGACGACGACGAGCGCGCGCCGGAGGCGCAGACCCGCGCCGGTCGCCCCGGCCGCACGCCGACGCCGGCCGCCCGCGTCGACCCCGGCCCCGCGGCGCGCCCGGGCGAGCGCCCGGCGGACCGCAGCTGGCGCGCCGACGAGAACTCGGAGAGCGCGACCAAGAAGCACGCGCTGCCGGTGCCGCCGCGCGACGAGGACGCCGCGCCGACGGTGCCGCGGCCGCTGATCGACGACGACCGCCCGCCGCGCGCGCCGGTCGATCGGGCCCGGGCCCCGGCGCGCCCGTCGCCCGAGATGTTCGAGGAGGAGTCGAGCCTGCAGGGGCGCGCCTCGCACCCCCGCCTCGCCGAGCTGCCGGCGGGGCCGCTGGGCGGGTTGACGCCGGCGCCGGTGATGACGCCGTCGGGGCGGTTCCTGTCGACGCCGTCGGGGCCGGGCGCCGTCGTCGGTGGCGGCGCCGCGCCCGCGCACGCGCCGACGGTGGCCGGGGCGATGCCGTCGCCCGCCGGCACGCCGCCGGGGATGGCGCCGCCGAGCGGCCGCCTGGTGCCGGCCGCGGCGCCGCAGGCCAAGACCATGGTGCCGGCGACGATGGCCGCGGTGCGCCCGACGGTGGCGATGAGCGCCGCCGAGGCGCCGTCGACTAGCGGCCCGCCCGGCGCCGACATGGATCTGATCCGCGCCGGCCTCGGCCCCGACTACGGCGCCACGCCGCTGCCGCCGCCGATGGCGACCGTCGCGCCCGGCCCGGGGCCGTCGCCGCGCACCAGCCGCATGTCGCTGCGCTCGCCGCTGATGATCGCGGTGTGGGTGACGATCACGCTGGCGATCATCGGCGGCGGCGTGTTCGCCGGCTTCAAGATCCGCGAGGTCCGGCTGGCCAAGCAGATCTCGTCGGCGCGCAAGGCCGCCGCCGAGGTGGCCCGGACCGACACCTGGGCCGGCTGGCGCAACGCGCGCGATCGGCTGGCGGCGATCAGCCGGGCCCGCGCGTCGGGCGGCAACCGCGCCGCGCTGGCCAAGGCCCGGGCGATCCTGGCGGCGCGCTACGACGACGATCTCGAGGGCGCGCGCGCCGCGGTCGCCGACGTGGCCAAGGAAGCCAGCGAGGACGCCGCGCTCGCCCGCGCGTACCTGGCGATCGCCGACGGCGACGGCGCCGCCGCGACCGCCGCGATCACCGCCGCCGGGGGCGCCGACGCCGACGCCGAGCTGGCGCTGGCCGCGGCCTACGCCGCCGCGCTCGAGGCGCGCTGGGACGCCGCGGCGTCGACGGCGCGGCGCGCCACCGAGCAGGACCCGCGGCCCGCGGCGTTCGCGCTCCTGTGCGCGGTCGAGACCGCGCGCCAGCGCTTCCCCGACGCCGAGCGCGCGTGCGCCGAGGCCGAGCGGCTGGTGCCCGGGCACCCGGCCGCGATCATCGCCCGGGCCCGCCAGCGCGCGGCCAGCGGCGCGGCGCGCGCCGAGGCCGACAAGCTGCGCGTCGAGCTCGAGGGCCTCAACGCCGAGGCGGCGCGGCCGGTGGCCGATCAGCGGCTGGGCGTGTCGCCGGGGCAGGCGGCGTGGGCGCAGCTGGCGCTGGCCGAGGTCGGGCTCGCCGCCGGCGAGCCGCAGAAGGCCCGGGTCGCGATCGAGCGGCTCAAGGGCGGCCAGCGCAGCTCGCGCGGCCTGCTCGAGGCCCAGGCCGCGCTCGGCCTCGCCCTGGGCGACGTCGGCGAGGCCGGCCGGCTGGCCGAGCAGGGCCTCGAGCGCTGGCCGACCAGCCCGATCTTCACCGCGGTCCGGGCCCGGGCGCTGCTGTCGACCGGCGACCTCGAGGGCGCCGCCGCGGTGATCGGCAAGCTGGCCGCGGCCGACGACTCGATCGAGCTGACCATCCTGCGCGGCGAGATCGCGATCGCCAAGCACGACCTGCCGGCCGCGACCAAGCTGCTCGACGCCGCGCTGGCCAAGCGCCCCGACGATCTCGACGCGCTGCTGGCGCGGGCCGCGGTCGATCTCGAGAACAACGATCCCCACGCCGCCCAGACCCGGCTCGAGGCGCGCTACTCCAAGCAGGCGCCGCCGCGGCTGACCATCGCGTACGCGTCGGCGCTGCGGCTGCAGAAGCAGTGGCAAGACGCCCGGGTCGCGCTCGGGCGGATCACCACCGACGGCGCGCCCGGGCCGATCACCGGGCGGGCCTGGCTCGAGCGGGCCCGGGTCGAGCGCGACGCCGGCAACGCCAAGGACGCCCGCGACGCCTACGGCCGGGCCCAGGAGATGTTGCCCAGCTCGCGCGAGGCGCAGCGCGAGGCCGCGGTGCTGGCGATCGACGACGGCGACGCGCTGGGCGGCCGCGACGCGCTCAAGAAGCTGATCGACGGCGCCGCCGACGACGGCGCCGCGCTGGTCGAGGCCGCGCGCGCGCTCACGTTCACCGGCGACCTCGCCGGCGCCAAGGCCTACCTCGACCGCGCCGCCGACCTCGACGCCACCCCGGCGGCGCGGCTGGCGCGCGAGCGCGGCCGGCTGGCGCTGCGCCACCGCGACACCAAGGGCGCCCTGGCCGCGCTGCAGCGGTCGATCGCCGACGACGAGCGCGACTTCGAGGCGTGGCTGCTGCTGCTCGACGCCCAGCTGGTCGCCGGCGACACCGCCGAGGCCAGGCGGGTCAACGACGAGATCCTGCGCAAGTTCCCCGACCGCCGCGACAGCGGCCTGGTGACCGGCCGGGTCGCGCTGATCAGCGGTCGCACCAACGACGCGCTGACCGACTTCAAGAGCGCCAAGACGGCGCTGGTCAACGCGCCGCGCCGCGCGCTCGCCGACGCCTGCTTCTGGGTCGGCTTCAGCTTCTACGCCCAGGGCGACTTCGCCAACGCGATGCTGCAGCTCGCCGAGGCCACCAAGCACGAGGCCACCAACGCCGACGCCTACGGCATCCTCGGCCAGATCTACGTCGAGACCCAGGACTGGGTGAACGCCGCCACCACGCTGGCCCGCGCCGTCGAGCTCGATCCCGAGAACCCCGACGCCTGGTTCTCCCTCGGCGTCGCCCGCCAGAACCTGCGCCGCCCCAAGGACGCCCGCGCCGCCTTCGAGCACTACCTCGCCGCCTGGCCCGCCGGCGATCGCGCCGCCGAAGCCCGCCAGTACCTCGGCCGCTGAACCGGAGCCGGCGCCTTCACCGCCCTCCCGTTCGACGCTCCGGGCCGTTTCGGGAGGGGGCCCCGGCCTCCTAGAGTACCTGCGTCACGACGACGCCGGCCGCGACCGCCGCGACGACCACCGCGACGATGATCCCGATCAGCAGGCCCTTGCCGCCGCGCTTGTCGTGGACGCCGGTGCGATCCGGCTCGAGCATGCCCGACAGCCCGTCGACCTCGGCCTTGGGCGGCGGCGCGACCCGGGCGCCGGTCGGCGCCACGCTCTGGCGCCGGCCGTCGGTCGACTCGAGCAGGTCGTTGGTCCACGACGACGTGTCGACGAAGTGGCTGGGGTCGAGGCTCTGGGAGCCCTGGCCGGCGGCGGCGGTCGGCTGCTCCTCCTCGCCGACCAGCGAGGTGAGGCGGTTGACCTCGTCGTTGATGAGCGCGTCGATCAGCGAGGCCTTGGGCTCGGCCGAGCGCTTGCGCATCATCTCGACCTGGGCGTCGCGCACCAGCTGGGCGATGTCGCGCGCGGTCACCTTCATGCGCCGCGAGAACAGGTACTGCGACAGCGCGTCGCCGAGGTCGGCGGCGTGGTGGTAGCGGTCCTCGGGGTCGCGGGCCAGCGCCTTGCGCACCACGCCCTCGAGCTCGGGCTCGACGTCGGGGTTGAGCGCCTGCAGCGATGGCACCCGGGCCTGCCGGACCTGCTCGACCGTCGCGTAGTCGGTGTCGCCGTAGAACAGGCGCTTGCCGGTGAACAGCTCCCACAAGAGGATGCCGACCGCGAACACGTCGGCGCGGGCGTCGACCTCGAGGCCGCTGGCCGCCTCGGGCGACAGGTAGCTGAACTTGCCCTTCACCACGCCGGGGTCGGTCGACTCGATCTGGCTGTTGGCCTTGGCCAGGCCGAAGTCCACCAGCTTCACCTCGCCGTTCTTCGACAGCAGGATGTTCGGCGGCGAGATGTCGCGGTGGACGATGCCGAGCGGCTCGTTGGTCTCGGGGTGCTCGAGCTGGTGGGCGTACTGCAAGGCCTTGCAGCACTCGATCATCATGTAGATCGCGTGGGCGATCTCGATCTTCTTGCCCTTCTGCCGCTGCCGCTCGATCAGCCCCTTGAGGTTGCAGCCGTCGACGTACTCCATCACGAGGAAGTACGCGTTGTCGGGCGTCTTCGAGATGTCGAAGACCTGGACGATGTTGGCGTGCTGCAGGAACAGCGACAGCCGCGCCTCGTCGAGGAACATGCTGACGAACTTCTGGTTCTTCGTCAGGTTCGGCAGGATGCGCTTGATCGCGACCGACTTCTTGAACCCCTCCATCGACTCGGCGACGCCGCGGAAGACCTCCGCCATGCCGCCGTGATCCAGGCGTTCGGTGATCGTGTATCGGTCGCGCATCCGAGTGTCGAGACGAATGCTAGCAGACGATTCGGCTACTTAGCAAACCGGTGCGATCCAGTTGAAACCCCCGCCGTCCAGGGGGCCACCAACCGAGCGTGCCCTCACCCCGCCGCCTCGTCGGACTCGACCTGCTCGCGGGCGGTCTTGCAGTCGAAGCACAGGGTGGTCATCGGGCGGGCCATGAGCCGGCGGAAGCCGATCGGCTCGCTGCACTCCTCGCACTCGTCGATCTCCCCCGCCTGGAGCCGCTTGATCGCGTCCTGGATCTTGCCGATCAGGAAGTTCTCGCGGTCGTGGAGCCGCAGCTGGGTGGAGTACAGCTCCTCCTCCATCGACTCGTCCATCGAGTCCCGCCCGATGCGGTCGCGATCGCGGTCCATCGTGAAGCCGATCGCCGACTGGGCGTTGGCGACCAGGCGGCCCAGCTCGGCCTCGAGGCGCGTCCGCAGCTCTTCGCTCTCGGTTGCCGTCAGCATGGCCCTAGTCTATGGACCGGCGCGCGCGGGCGTCAATCGCCCGGGGGCGCGCGCCGCGGGAGTGGGCTGGCGCCGTCGTGGAGGCCCTTGACGCGCGCGCGAAATGAACCTCCGGGCCTGGCCGTTCGTTCAACCAGCGAGCGGACGCGCCGCGCCCGCCGCCAGGAGTCTCCGTGACCTCCATTCGCCGCTACCAGCTCGCCTGCGCCGTCCTCGCCGCCTCCACCGTCGCCGCCCTGGCGTGGCCCCGCGCGACCGCGCCGGCCCCCGGGCGCGCCGCGCGGCCCGCCATCAAGGGGCGCGCCGCCGCCCAGGATCTGCGCCGCCCGCTGCGGGTGAGCGCCGCCGCGGTCGGCCTGTCGGAGCGCGAGCTGATCGAGAAGCTGCTCGCGGCGCGCACGCTGCAAGAGGTGCAGATCTACGCCGACAAGCTGGGCGCGGTCGGCACCGACGACGGCGTCGACGCGCTGGCGTCGTTGGCCGACGACCCGCGGATGGCGGTGCCCGAGGCCGCGATCGCGGCGATCGGCAAGATCGGCAGCGAGCGCGCGGTGGCCACGCTGGCCGAGCTGACCGACGACGCCCGCCCGCGCATCCGCGGCGCGGCGCTGACCGCGCTGGCCGACGCCGGCGGCGGCGCCGCCGCGGACATCCTGCTCGCGGTGGCCGCCGATCGCGGCGACCCGCTGCGCGCGACCGCGGTGTACGCGCTGGGCACGCTGGGCGGCGACACCGCCGCCGACGCGCTGGCCCGGATCGCCACCACCAGCGACATCGACACCGCGCAGGCCGCGGTCTACGCGCTGACCCAGATCCCCAGCGACCACGCCCAGCGGTTGCTGGCGGCGATGATCGACAGCGGCGACGCGCGCATCCGCACCCAGGCGCTGGCCAACCTGCGCCCGGTCGACGCGGCGACGGTGGCCAAGGTGGTGGCGCTGCTCGGCAGCGGCGACCCCGGCGTGGTGTCGTCGGCGGTCGCGGCGCTGGCCCGCACCGGCGACCCCGCGCACCTGCCGACGATCGTCGAGGTCGCCGCCCACGGGCCGCCCGGCGCGCGCTACGCGGCGGTGGCGGCGATCGGCGAGCTGGGCGGCCCCGCGGCGGTCAAGGCGCTCGGGAGCTTGCTCGCGAGCGGCGACCGCAACCTGGTCGGCACCGTGGCCCAGACGCTGGTCAACCTCGGCGACGACGAGGCCCGCAAGCTGCTGATCGCCGCCGCGCTGGCCGGCGGGCCGGCGTCGAGCCAGGTGATCGGCGCGCTGACCCAGCTGCGCAGCCCGGACGTCACCGAGGCGATGCGCGAGATCGCGCGCCACGGCAGCGCGGCCGACCGGCGCGCGGTGCTGCCGCAGCTGGTGAAGAGCGGCGATCCCGACGCGCTGGCGATCGCGATCGGCATGGCGACGTCGGGCAGCCGGCAGGACAAGGCCGAGGCGATCACGATGCTGGCCGGCGCCGGCGCGCCCGAGGCCAAGGGCGCGCTCCTGGCGATCGCCGAGGGCAGCCACGGCGCCACCCGCAGCCAGGCGCTCGACGCGCTGGCCAACTCCGATCCCAGCGACCCCGCGGTCGCGCAGCTCCTGGCCGACTCGCTGTTCTCGGGCCGCGCCGACGAGGCGCAGAGCGCGGCGTGGGTGCTGGGCCGGATCGGCACCGACGACGCGCGCGAGGCGCTGGTGGCCGCGCTCAAGGACGACGATCTCACCGTCGCCAACGCGGCGATGAGCGCGCTCGGGCAGCTCGGCTCGCCGGCCGACGTGCGCGCGGCGCTGGCCGACGTGGCGCGCACCGGCAAGCCCGAGCTGCGCGGCCAGGCGCTGGCCCAGCTGATGGGCACCGGCGCGCCCGAGGCGCTGGCGCTGGCCGAGCAGGCGCTGCGCGGCGATGATCCCGACCTGGCGCGCAACGTCGCCTACTCGCTGTCCAACCTGGGCGGCGCCGACGCCCAGCGCCTGCTCGCGGTGGCGGCGCGGTCGAGCGACCCGTCGGTGCGCGCGGCCTCGGTGGGCGCGCTGGTGCAGGCCGGCGACGACGCCGCGACCGACGCGCTCTTGACGCTGACCCGCGACAGCGATCCGTCGGTGAAGGCCCAGGCGCTGGCGTCGCTGGGCCAGGTCGGCTCGGCGCGCGCGGTCGACGCGCTGGTGTCGGCGGCCGGCGGCGGCGCGGCCGAGGATCGCATCGCCGCGCTGCAGGGCCTGGGCAACGTCGACGACCCGCGGGCGTCGGCGACGCTGGCCCGCGCCATCGAGGAGCGCGACGACGGCGTCGCCACCGCGGCGATCTGGGCCGCGTACAACGGCGGCGACGACGTCGACCAGGCGCTGCTGCGCGCGTTCACCAACCCGGCGGCGTCCGACGCGATCCGCAACGCCGCCGGCCAGCAGATCCGGTCGCGCGGCCTCGACGTCGACGACGCCACCCGCGCCAAGCTCGACGCGCTGCTCGGCCCGGGCGGCTACGGCGGCTACGGCTACGGCGGGTACGGCGGCGAGTAGCTGGTCACTCGTCGTCGGCGTCGAGCTCGTCGACCTCGTCGGTCACCGCCGCGGCGTGCGGGAACAGC
This sequence comes from Myxococcales bacterium, assembly GCA_016707895.1. Lineage (GTDB taxonomy): Bacteria > Myxococcota_A > Polyangia > Haliangiales > Haliangiaceae > UBA2376. The sequence goes on from JADJGV010000034.1 coordinate 581,534, forward strand.
GGCCCGCGCGCCTCGCGGTTCACCAGGCCCAGGCCCGCGCAGCCGCGCGCGGCCGCCGGATCCGGCGCGCCGCTCACGCAGGTCCTCGCCAGCGGCCCCAGCCCCGGCCGCTGGCACAGATCGATCACCTCCACCGCGAACCGCAGCACCTCGCCCTGCTGCGCCGCCGGCGCGCCCGCCACCCACCGCTCCGCCGCCCGCGCCACCGCCCGACACCCGTTGTCCTTCGCCGGCGCCGCCGCCCGCCCCCCGCACCCCGCGAGCAGCACGGCGATCGCGATGCCTCGTCGAACGGCCACGAACCTGATCCGGCGTTGACGCAACGAATCTCGCTCGAACCTCGCGCGCATCGATCAACCTGCCGTGCCCACGCTCCGGGCCGTTTTGGGAGGGGGCCCCGGCGAATGCCGGGGGAGGGTCTTTGCGAAAGACCCTCGTCTCAATACGCTCAGCTCGCGGCCTTGCTCTCGAGCACCAGCTCGGGGCGGCCGCGGCTCTCGACCACCTCGCGCGTCACGACGCACTCCTTCACGCCCGACAAGGACGGGATCTCGTACATCACGTCGAGCATGACCTCCTCGAGGATCGCGCGCAGGCCGCGGGCGCCCGAGGCGCGGCGGTTGGCCTCGTTGGCGATCGCGGTCAGCGCGTCGGGGCGGAACGTGAGCTTCACGCCCTCGAGCTCGAACAGCCGCTGGTACTGCTTGGCCAGCGCGTTCTTCGGCCGCCACAGCACCTCGGTCAGCGCGTCGACGTCGAGCTGATCGCACGACACGATCACCGGCAGGCGGCCCATGAACTCGGGGATCATCCCGAACTTGATCAGGTCCTCGGTCCGCACCGCGCGGCGCAGCGAGTCCTTGTCGTCCTCTTGCCCGCCGATCGCCGCGCCGAAGCCCAGCCCGCGCTGCCCGACGCGCCGGCGGACGATGTCCTCGATGCCGTTGAACGCGCCGGTGCAGATGAACAGGATGTCGGTCGTGTCGATCTGGATGAGCTCTTGCTGCGGGCGGTTGCGCGCGCCGTCCGGCGTGATCGTCGCGGTCTTGCCCTCGAGGATCTTGAGCAGCGCCTGCTGCACGCCCTCGCCCGAGACGTCGCGGGTCGGCGACGGCGCGCCGCCCTTGCGGGCGATCTTGTCGATCTCGTCGATGCAGATGATGCCGCGCGCGGTCTTCTCGACGTCGCCGCCGGCGGCCCGGAACAGGCCCTTGACCACGCTCTCGACGTCCTCGCCGACGTAGCCGGCCTCGGTCAGCGTCGTGGCGTCCGCGATCGCGAACGGCACGTCGAGCTTCTTGGCGAGCGTCTGCGCCAGGAGCGTCTTCCCGGACCCGGTGGGGCCGAGCAGGATGATGTTGCCCTTCTGGACCTCGACGTCGGTCTGCTTGCCGCGCAACCCGATGCGCTTGTAGTGGTTGTAGACCGCGACCGACAGGGCCCGCTTGGCGGAGGCCTGTCCGACGACATAGCGATCGAGCTCCTCGACGATCGCGCGTGGCGGCGGGAACTTCGGGCGCTCCGCTGCCTCCTCCTTGGCGAGGATGTCGTTGCACAAGGTCACGCACTCGTCGCAGATGAATACCCGCGGACCGCTGATGAGCTTGCGCACTTCACGGCGTTGCTTGCCGCAGAAGGAGCAGTGAAATTCCTCCATCCGGGTCCGATTCTTACATGCCTTCCGCCGACGGCAACAGGGGTTGTGGCTCTTGACGCGCCGGGTCAAGCAGGTGATCACTTGCTCCCGTGCGTGCGCTGGTGATCTGCGCCGAGCCGGCGACGAGTCGCGACGACCGGGCTTCATTGGCGGCCGCGTTGGCCGATCTCGGCAGCCCGGTGACGTTGGCGAGGTTCGATCTGGGCGATCTCGACACCGCCGCGCTCGCGGCCGCGCCACCGACGGTGATCGTGATCGATGCTGGCGACGAGCTGGCGCGGGCGCTGCGCACGGTGAAGAAGGTTCGGAGCGGCGGCGCCCTGGCCGAGGTGCCGATCCTGGTGGCGCTGCCGGTGGCCCGGCTGCCCGGGCTGGACGTCTCGGCGGGCTTCGACGACTTCGTGCTCACCCCGCTCGTCCCCGCCGAACTGTACGCGCGGGTACGCCAGCTCGACTGGCGGGCCGCCGCCTTCGACTCCGACGAGCTGGTGAAGATCGACGACCTGGTGATCGACCTGGCCGGCCACGAGGCCCGGCTGGCCGGGCGCGGGCTCGGCCTGACCCACCAGGAGTTCGAGCTGCTGGCCTACCTGGCCCAGCACCGCGGGCGGGCGTTCACGCGCGATCAGCTCCTCGAGACGGTCTGGGGCTACACGTACACCGGGGGCACGCGCACCGTCGACATCCATGTGCGCCGGCTGCGCGCCAAGCTCGGCCCCAGCGCCGGCGACCTGATCGAGACGGTCCGCAACCTCGGCTACAAGATGCGGTCCCGCGGCCGCTGACCGCGCGGCCGGCGCCGACACGTATTACTATCGGCGCGATGACGACACCCGCTGCCGCGGAGCTGCCGTGAGGGCGTCGATCGTGGCCGCGGTGTCGACCCACGTCGGCAACGTGCGCGATCACAACGAGGACGCGCACCTGGTCGCCGCCGACGACGGCATCTTCATCGTCTGCGACGGCATGGGCGGCCACGCCGCCGGCGAGGTGGCCTCGGCGCTCGGCGTGCGGGTGACCCGCGAGCACTGGCTGGGGCCGGCGGTGCAGCGGGCCGCGGCGGCGTGGCTGGCCTCGGGCACGCTCGACAACCGCCGCGCGTTCCTGTCGGCGGTGAAGGGCGGCGTGATGGCGGCGCACCGCACGATCTGCGAGCAGGCGGCGGCCGACACCGGCAAGCAGGGCATGGGCACGACGTTCACCGGCTGCGTGGTGGCCGGCGGCGACGCGGTGATCGCCCACGCCGGCGACTCGCGCGCGTACCTGGTGCGCGGCGGCATCGCGATGCAGCTGACCGAGGATCACACGCTCCTGGCCCGGCTGCTGGCCTCGGGCATGCCGATCTCCGAGGGCGCGTCGAGCGCGCGGTGGAAGGGCGTCATCACCAACGCGCTCGGCTTCGGCGACGACACCAAGGTGGTGACGTTCCTGGTGCCGCTGTCGGACGGCGATCGCCTGCTGCTCTGCTCCGACGGCATCAGCGAGTACGTCGGCGAGGCCGAGGTCGGGCAGGTGCTGGTGGCGATGCCCAGCCCCGCGCGCGCGGCGCAGCGGCTGGTCGAGCTGGCGCTCGAGCGCGGCGGCGAGGACAACGCGACCGCGCTGGTGATCAAGGTGGTCGAGGTCGGCGAGACGCCGATCCCGGCGGCCCAGCGCCAGCTCGACGCCGACACGCTGGCGCGCTGCCCGCTGTTCGAGCCGCTGTCGCCGCAGCAGCGGCTGCGCGCCGCGCGGATCGCGGTCAACCGCGACGTCTCGGCCGGCGAGGTGCTGCCCGAGGCGGCGCTCGGCAGCCGGGTGGCGTGGGTGCTGCTCGCCGGCGAGGCGGTGGTCGGCGGCGTCACCGTCGGCCCCGGCACCTTGCTCTACCCCGAGGCCCTGCTCGGCCAGGGCAGCCCGCGGCGCGCCGACGCACTGGCGGTCGCCGTCGACGACGTCCGGGTGCTGGCGATCCGCGGCGACGACTTCGCCGAGCTGGCCGGCGAGGACGCCGACCTCGCCGAGCCGATGTACGCCGCGCTGGCCCGGCTGGTCGCGCCGCCGGCGTAGACGCTACGGGCGCTGGTAGTCGACCAGATCGATCGTCACGTCGCCCAGCTCGGTGCCGGCGACGATGCGGAACGGCACCCGGTCGGCGTCGTCGGACATCCACACCGAGAACGTGCGCGGCGGCCGGTTGCTGTCGACCGTGAGGTTGGCGAATGCGCGGCTGGCGACGCCGTCGATGCGCAGCGCCGCCTGGTTGCCGCCGTAGGTGCCGATGACCTCGGTGCGGCCCATCGTCAGCTCGACCTTCCAGATCCGGCGGCCGCCGAGCACCCACATCGTGCGCTGGGCGCCGGCCGCGGCCTGCCACACCCGCATCGTCGCCATCGCGCTGTGGGCGTCGTGGGCGACCGCCGCGCCGAAGTCGTAGACCAGGTGCTGCGGCGGGCCGTCGTTGGGGCGGAAGTCGATCTCGGCCTTGGCGCCGGTGAAGCGGGTCTCGGCGGCGTAGTCGCGCGGGTTGGCGCGGACCGCCGAGGTGGTGGACAGCGGCCGCAGCGCCCCGACGTCGAGCACGGTGGTGGCCTCGTCGCGGACGTCCTTGACCAGCGCCAGCGCGCCGGCCGAGCGGATGCTCGAGGTCAGCGTCGCGGTCTGGGCCGGGCCCTGCTGCGCCAGCGCCACCGTCGAGAACGTGGCCTCGCCGGCCAGCACGCCGGCCACCCGCACCTCGAACCGCATCTGCTCGCCGGCGTGGATCGCGACCAGCGGGTCGGCGGGCACCTCGGTGGCCGCGGCGCCGACCTCGGGCGGCCCGCTGGGATCGGCCAGCTCGCCGAGGCCGCCGCCGCACGCGGTGGCGGCGGCGAACAGCAGGGCGGCGGCGCGGCGCATGTCCATAGCTTGATCGACGTTGGGCCGGCGCACCATGTTCAAACGCCGGCGCCGCGGTATCGTGACCGACGATGGCGATCGGGATCACGCTCGGCGATCCGGCGGGCATCGGCCCCGAGGTGGTGGCGGCGGCCCTGGCCGCCGCCCCAGCCGCGCTGCGGGAGCAGGCGATCGTCTTCGGCGATCCCGAGGTGCTGGCCCGCGGCGCCCGGGCCATGGGGGTCTCGGTCGCCGTGCGGTGCGAGGGCGCGCCGTGTCCGGGCGCGGTGCCGGGGCAGCCCGACGCGCACACCGGCGCGGCGCAGGTGACGTGGCTCGAGGCCGCGATCGCCGCCGCGCAGGCCGGGCGGGTCGACGCGCTGGTCACCGCGCCGATCTCCAAGACCTGGGCCAAGCGCGCCGGCTTCGCGTTCCCGGGGCACACCGAGCTCCTGGCCGCGCGGTTCGGCGTCGCCGAGGTGGCGATGACCTTCGTCGGGCCGCGGCTGGTGGTCGCGCTGGCCACGGTGCACGTGCCGCTGGCCACCGTGCCCGGCGCGCTCACCGTCCCGCGGATCGTCGCCACCGGGACGCTCCTGGCCGAGGCCCTGGCCCGCGACCTGGGCCGCCCGGCGCCGGTCCGGCTGGGCGTGGTCGGCCTCAACCCCCACGCCGGCGAGGGCGGTCTGCTCGGCGACGACGAGGGCCGGGTGATCGCGCCGGCGGTCGCCGCGCTGGCCGCCGCGCTGGGCGACCGCGCGATCGTCAGCGGGCCGCTGGTCCCCGACGCCGCGTTCCGCGACGCCGTCGACGGGCGCTACCACGGGCTGGTCGCGATGTACCACGACCAGGCGTTGATCCCGGTGAAGCTCGTCGACTTCGAGCACGCCGTCAACGTGACGCTCGGGCTGCCGATCGTCCGCACCTCGCCCGACCACGGCACCGCGTACGATCTGGCGGGCACCGGCCGGGCGCGGCCGGCGTCGACGCTGGCCGCGCTCGAGCTGGCCGCGGCGATGCGCGCGGCGCGGGGCGGGCGGTGAATCGCGCGACGCTGGCGCTGACGCTGACGCTGGCGGCGTCGACCGCGCTCGCCGCGCCGCCGCCGACGACCACGGCGCCCGCCGCGCCCGCCGCGCCCACCGCGCCCACGCCGACCACGCTCGGCTGGCCCGCCGACACCACCGCCGTCAGCGTCACGCGCACCAGCCACGTGCGCGTGGCCCCCGACGCCAAGGCCGCGCCGCTCGGCAAGATCGTCGCCGGCACCCGGGTCGCGTGGACCGCGCTGGTCGCCGGCGATCGGCGCTGTCCGGTCTGGGTCGCCATCGCGCCGGCCGGCTACCTGTGCGCCGACGTGCTGACCCCGACGACCGAGCCGCCCGGCGGCGTCGCGCAGCCGCCGCTGGCGCCGGGCGCGCTCTTGCCGGGCGACTACTTCGACGTGGTGGCCGACGACACGCCGGCCTACCGCGACGCCACGGCGCTCGAGCGAGACGACCCGCCGATCCTGCTGTCGACCCACGTCATGGTGCGCGGGCGCGGCGAGGTCGAGGTCGGCGGCATGGACTACGTGCGCACCAACAAGGGCCTGGTGCCGGCGTCCGAGCTGCGGCCGCTGGCGCCCTCGGGGTTCGTCGGCCTCGATCTGCGCGCGGCGCCGGCGCCGTGGCCGATGGCGTTCGTCGCGCCCGATCACCCGGCGGTCGTGCGCGCGGCGCCGGCGCGCGACGCGGCGGTGCTCGAGCAGCGCCCGGCGCGCGCGGTGGTGTGGGTGAAGCAGCGGGCCGGCGACTGGATCGAGATCGCCGCCGGCGCGTGGGTGCGCGCCCGCGAGCTGCGGCCGGTGATCGCTGCACCGCCGCCGGCCGGCCTGGCCGCCGACGCGCCGTGGATCGACATCGACCTCGAGCACCAGACGCTGGTCGCCTACCAGGGCGCGCGGCCGGTGTACGTGACGCTGGTGTCGACCGGGCGCAAGGCCGGCACCACGCCGGTCGGCGTGTACCGCGTCGTCGCCAAGGCCGCGACCACCGGCATGGCCGCCGAGGCCGACGAGCGCAACCAGTACGACGTCGGCGAGGTGCCGTGGGCGCTGCGCTGGAAGCGCGGCCTCTACCTGCACGCCGCGTACTGGCACGATCGCTTCGGCGACAAGAAGAGCCACGGCTGCGTCAACCTCGCGCCGCGCGACGCCCGCGCCCTCTACGAGTGGGCCACGCCGGCCTTGCCGCCCGGCTGGTCCGAGGTCGAGGTGCCCCTCGATCAGGCGCTGGTCGTGCGCATCCGCGACGCCGCCCACCCCGACCCGCCGTGGTTCGACTACGCCACGGAGCGCCCCGCGAAGAAGGCCCGCCGAAAGCGGTAGCCGCAAGCGGAGCCGGAGCCGTGGCCGCGGATCCGTGGCCGCTCTTGTGGGGGAGGGGCTTTGCGAAAGCCTCTCTCTAGAACAGCGCGCGCAGCGCCGTCAGGTCCGACAGGATCACCTTGCGGCCATCGGTGACGATCAGCCGGCGCCGCTTGAACTGCGACAGCGTCAGCGACACGGTCTCGCGGGTCGAGCCGATCAGGTTGGCCAGCTCCTGGTGGGTGATCTTCATCGCCACCAGCTTGCCGCGGACGTCGTCGACGCCGTACTCGTCGGCCAGCTTGATCAGCTGCTCGGCCAGCTTGGCCGACACGTCGCGGAACACCAGCGCCTCGAGCTTGTTCTCGAGATCGTGACGGCGGGCGATGACCGCGCGTGCCACCGCGATGGCGAGCGGCGCGCTGGTCGTGAGGATGCGCTCGAAGTCGCCCTTGTCGACCTCGGCCAAGAGCGCGTTCTCGACGGCCTCGGCCATCTCGGTGCGCGCGGCGATGCCGACCAGGCAGGTCTCGCCGAACATGTCGCCGGGCCCGCAGTAGCCGAGCGTCAGCGACTTGCCGTCGCGCGTCACCTTGCAGATCTTCAAGCGCCCGCCGCACACGAAGTACAGCGAGCGGCTGGGGTCACCTGGCAGATACACCACGTCCCGCCGCCGGACCTCCCGCAGCTCGACCTTCTCGGACAGCCGCGCCAGCACGTCGGGACCGGCCTCGGCCAGGACCGCTACCTTCTTCAGGTACCAAAGCGTCCGCTTGGGGTCGGTCACGGCGTGACGGTACCAGAGTCCGAGGGATCGGTGGCAAGCGGTTGCGCGATCGTGCCGGTCCAGGCCAGCGCGCCGCCGGCGAGCGTCAGCGCCGCGGCCGCCGCGACCGCGAGGCCCGCGTGGTGATCGATCGCCGCGGCGATCGCCGGCAGCGCGCCGGCGCCGATCAGCGCGACGATCAGGTTGTTGGTCGCGTGCAGCGCCACCGCTGGCCAGATCGAGCCGCCGCGCATCGCCAGCACGCCGGCGACGCCGCCCAGGATCGCGGTCGCCACCATCCGCGCCGGCTCGAGGTGCAGGACCGCGAAGGCCAGCGTCGACAGCGCGATCGCCAGCGGGCGGCCGATCGCCGGCGCCAGGCCGCCGGCCAGGAGCCCGCGGTGGGTGAGCTCCTCGCTCACGCTCGGCACGATCACCATCGTGACGATCACCAGCGCCAGCGACGGGCGGTCGGCGAACAGCCCGGTCGACCAGGCGCGCACCGCTTGATCGCGCTGCGTCCACTCGACCACCGGCGCGGCCGCGTGCAGCGCCAGCAGCCACAGCCCCGCGCCGCACACCGCGCCGCCGACGACGGCGCGCAGGCGTGGGCGCCGCAGGCCGAGGTGCGCGGGCGCGACCTCGTGGACGCGCATGATCGCCAGCGGCACCAGCCCCAGGCCGACCACCTCGGCCGCCGCGCCGCCGACGCGATCGCCGCCGACCAGCAGCGCGGCGCCGAACATCGTCGCCAGCGCCAGCGCGTACGCGGCGAGCGTGGTGCCGACCGACAGCGGGGCGCCGGCGCCGTGGTACAAGCGACGGGTGAAGTTCTGGGTCGGGCTCGCCATCGGCCTAGCGCTCGGCGCCGCCGCAATGTACCTCGGCCTGCGTCCGCCCTGGCGCACCGCGGGCGCGCCCGCGCCGGTGGCCGTCGCGCCGCCGACCGCGCCCGACGCCGGCGTGCCGGCCGCGCCGAAGAAGAAGAAGGGCAAGCGCACCAGCACGACGAGCTCGGCCGGTGGCGCGGTCGAGCGCGAGGTCGACGACGACGTCGTCTTGACCGACGCCGATCGCAAGGTCGAGTGGCGGGGCGACGCGGTGGCGGCGCCACCGCGCACCCTCGACATGGGCGCGGGCGACGACGCCCGGCCGCTCGATGACGGCGAGATCTCCAGCGGCGTCGCGGGCGGATCTCCAGCGGTGGTCGACTGCATCAAGGACGCGGCCGGCGCGGCGCCGCTGTCGGGGCAGGTGACGCTGCAGATGCTGGTCGGCGCCGACGGCAAGGTCACCAAGACCCGCGTCCGCGCGGCGGTCTACCTCCATGAGCATGGGCTGACCGCGTGCGCGCGGCGCGCGGCCCGCGGCTTCGACTTCCCCGCGACCGGCGCGCCGACCGTCGTCACCGCCCCGTTCTTCCTGAACTGAATTCCGACGAGGGGTGCCCGCTGCACGCGTCAGGGCGTGCCGGCGCCGTTGGCCCAGTCGGGCGTCGGGCCGGTGCTGCCGCTGCCGGGCGACGCGGTGCCCGATCCCGAGCCGGTCGGCGGCTTGGCCGAGCCCGATCCGGAACCCGATCCCGAGCCGGTCGGCGGCTTGGCCGAGCCCGATCCGGAACCCGATCCCGAGCCGGTCGGCGGCTTGGCCGAGCCCGAACCCGAGGCGGATCCGGAACCAGAGCCGGAGTCGGAACCGGATCCGGAGCCGCCGGCGGCGGAGCCGGAACCGGAACCGGAGCCAGCGGCGGAGCCGGAGTCGGACCCTGATCCCGAGCCGGCACCGGCGTCGGAGCCCGAGCCGCTGCCGGTCGCGCTGCCGCTGCCGGTGCCCGTCTTGGCGAGATCCATCGTGGCGTCGGTGGTCGCGGCGAGTTGATCGCCCTCGGCGGCGAACTGGTCCGGCTTGATGACCGTGCTCCACGGCTGGTAGCCGCGCTTGCGCAGGTAGACCCGCACGCCGCCGGCCTTGGCCGCCTGGGCCTTGGTCAGCGTCACGTCGGCCGGCGTCACCTTGCCGGTCTCGGCACCGTCGACCGCGATCGTCGCGCCGGCCGGCGTCGACGTCACGTGGATCATCCGCGGCAGCCCCTCGAGCTTCGCGGTCGCGGTCTTGTCGCCGCCGTTGACCTTGAGCTCGGCGTCCTGGAAGCCCGGGGCGCTCACCTTGATCGTGAACGGCTTGCCGACCTCGAGGTCGACGGTGAACGGCGCCGGCCCACTGGCGCCGGTCTCGACGACGGTCACGGTGGCCCCAGCGACGGCGGCCTTGACCACCAGCGGCGCGGTGACCGCCGGGGCGGCGGCCGCGTCGATCGCGACCTCGGCGGTGACGGCAGCGTCGGGGGCCAACGGGGCCATCGCGTCGATCGCGGCGACCGCGACCTGGGTGCCGGTGGCGGTGCCCGAGGCGGTCGGCGGCGTCGGCGCCTCGTTCTTCTTCTCGGCCTTGCCGCGCAGCACGAAGAACCACACGGCGGCGGCCACCAGCGCGGCCGCGAGCAGGCCGATGATCACGGCCGAGGCGCCCTTGCTGGACGTCCCGGGGATCGCGGTCGGCTCGGCGGGCGCGGCCGTCGCGGTGGCGGCGGGGCGGGCGGCGGCGGTCTTGGCGGCGGCCGCGGTCTTGGCGGCGGCGATCGCCGGCTCATCGACGAGGCGCGGGGCCGGGCTCGGCGCGGGGGCCGGCGCTGGCGTGGGCGCGGGCGGCGCCTCGGGCACCGGCACCGCGCGCACCACCGGCGCGGTGGTGTCCGCCGGCGACGGCTCCGCCGGCGGGGGCGGGGTGGGCGCGGCGAGCTTCTTCTCCGACGCGCGCGCGGCCTTGGCCTCGGCGCGGGCCTCGGCGGCCGCCTCGCCGGCGGCGGTGGCGGCGACCAGGTCGTCGAGCGCGCGCACCTTGGTCGCTTCCTCGAAGGTCTCCTCGGGGAACTCGTCGGCGTCGCTGTGGAACGGCATCGGCCGCGGCAGCGGCGTGGTGTCGGTGCGCTCGTCGGCGAACCCCGACTTCGACGGCGCCATCTGGCCCAGCTTGGGCTTGGCGACCTCGGCGGCCGCGGCGGCCAGGGGAGACGGCGCGACCCGCGTCGGCGCGTCCATGAAGTTCTTGTTGGGCGGCGGCTCGGTGTTGCCCGACGACGTCGATGGCTGCTTGGCCTTCTCGGCGAGGATGCGATCGAGGATCGGCTGGCTGCCGTCGCCCAGCCGGTCGAAGCGCACGCCCATGCCGGGCGCGGCGTTGGGGCGGGCCGGATCGTTCTCGCGGGTCCAGACGACGGTGCCGTCGCCGGTGATCAGCGGCGTCGCGTCGCGGAGCTGGAACTCGAACCGCATCTGGGTGCCGACGGCCAGCGGCTCCTTGGTCCGGATGAAGATGCCGCCGGGGCTCACGTCGGCGGCGTAGCGCTCGATGAACTGATCCAGGGTCGCGCTCTTGAACTTGATCTTGAGCGTGACCGGCGCGCGCTTGGCTTGACGGGTGTTGGGATCCACCAGGGTTCTCCAGAAGTCGACGGCTGTGGGTCGAACGACGATTCCCGCCGTCGGTCGAAACGCAACGCGCCGAGATGTTTCATCTTAGGAGCATGACCCGCGTGATTGCAACGCGCTCGGCCGCCGAGCGCACCACGACTCGCGTCGCCCACCCGAGCCCACACGCCGCCGCCTCGCTGGCCTTCGCCGTCGGGCTGGTCGGCGCCGCCGCCACCGCGCGCGCCCAGGGCGCGGTCGCCGCCGACGATCCCCGCGCCACCGCGGTGGGCGCCGCGGTGCTGGCCGACGGCGGCACCGCCGCCGACGCCGCGGTCGCCACCGCCCTGGCGCTGGGCGTGGTGAACCCGGCCTCGTCCGGGATCGGCGGCGGCGGGTTCGCGATCGTCTACGACGCCGCCACTGGCCAGACCTACGCCTTCGACTTCCGCGAGGTGGCGCCGGCCGCGCTCGACCCTGGCGACTTCGTCGTCGATGGCGCGGTCGATCCCATGCGCGCGCGGCGCGGCGGGCTGGCGGTCGGTGTGCCGGGCGAGGTCGCCGGCCTGACGCTCCTGACCGAGCGGTTCGGGCGCCTGAGCTGGCGCCGGCTGGTGGCGCCGGCGATGCGGCTGGCCCGCGAGGGCTCGCCGACCTCGGCCTTCATGAGCCAGGCCGCGGCCCGCGTGGTGCCGACCCTGCCCGACGAGCCCGCGTTCGCGCCGCTGCGCGCGCTGCTCACCGTCGACGGCGCGCCGCGCCCGGTCGGCGCGCCGCTCGTGCGGCCGGCGCTGGCCGCGACCCTGGGCGCGCTGAGCCGCGACCGCCGCGCGCTGGCCACCGGACCGATCGCCGACGATCTGGTCGCCACCGCGGCCGCCGCCGGCGGGGTGATCACCACCGCCGATCTGGCCGCCTATCAGGTGGCCGAGCGCGCGCCGCTCGACGGGCGCTGGCGCGGCCACCGCCTGGCGACCATGCCGATCCCGTCGTCGGGTGGCGTCGTGCTGCTCGAGGCGCTGGCCATCATCGACGGCGCCGGCGTCGATCTGGCGACGCTGGGCGCCAGCTCACCAGCGGCGCTGCACGTGATCGTCGAGGCGCTCAAGCACGGCTTCGCCGATCGCGCGCGCGCGCTGGGCGACACCGACGCCGGGCGGGCCGCGGCGCGGGCGATGCTCGCGCCGGCGCGGCTCGCAGCGTTGGCCCGCGCCGTCGATCGCGATCGCACGCTGCCCAGCGCGCGCTACGGCGAGCCGGCGCCGGTGGTGACGCCAAGGCCGGGCGGCACCAGCCACGTCTGCGTCGTCGATCGCGACGGCAACGCGGTCGCGCTCACCACCACCGTCAACGGCTACTACGGCGCCAAGCTGGTGACCCCGACCGGCCTCGTGCTCAACAACCAGATCGACGACTTCGCCGTGGCGGTCGACGCCAGCAACATGTACGGGCTGCGCCAGGGCGCCGAGAACCTGGTCGGCCCCGGCAAGCGGCCGCTGTCGTCGATGACCCCGGTGCTGGTGATCGACGGCGACCGCGTGGTCGGCTGTGTCGGCGGCTCGGGCGGGCCGCGCATCATCTCCAACACGCTGCAGGTGCTGCTCGATCTGTTCGTGTTCGGGCTCGACCCGGCGACCGCGGTGGCGGCGCCACGGATCCACCACCAGTGGCAGCCCGACGTGCTGGTCGTCGAGCCCGAGTTGCCGGCGGCGACCCGCGCGGCGCTGGCGGCGCGCGGCCACCAGGTCGAGGTGGCCGACGACATCACCGCGGTGCAGGCGATCCGGGTCGGCCCGGCCGGCGCGGTCGGCGCCAGCGACCCGCGCAAGAACGGCGCGCGCGCGGCCGCGGCGCGCTAGATTCACGGCATGTCGCCTCGCTGGATCACCGCGGCCTGGTGTGGGCTGGCGGCCGCGCTGCTGATCGCCGCAGCGTTGTCGTCGCGCTGGCTGGTCGCGGACGTCGCTGGTCTGGGCGCCTCGGTGTCCGCGCGCATCGGGCTCACCAGCGTCAAGGTGTGCGCGTCGACCTTGGGCGACGCGCAGTGCCAGGAGGTGGCGTGGTCGCAGCTGCCCGGCCAGGTCGAGGGCAGCGGCTGGATGTGGATCGGCCGCGCCACCTTCGCGCTGTGCCTGATCGCCGCGCTCGGCTTGATCGCGCTGGGCGGCATGGCGGTCGCCGAGCTCGAGGTCCAGCTGCCGATCCCGGCCCCGCGGCTGGTGCTGTGGCCATGTCTGGCGCTCTTGCCGTTCATCGGCGCGTACTACCTGTTCCCGCCGCGCGCGTTCAGCGAGCTGGCCGCCGGGCGCGGCTTCGCGTTCGGCGTCGTCGGCGGTCTGCTCGGTGCATTCGCGGCGTGGCGCCAGCTCAAGGACGACTGGCGCTAGCGGCGCCCCGCCTTCGCGGATCCCCGCATTCTGCTTGCCGGTGGGGCCTTGGCTCGGCGGCGCCGGCGTGCGGTCGGCGGCGCCTCGACCTGGCCGCCCACCTGAGCCGGAGCCACCGCGACCTCACCTCCCGCAGGGGACGGCGCCACCGCGGCTTCGCCGCCCGCAGGACGCGGCGGCCCCGCTTTCCCGTCTCCCACGTGGGACGGCGGCGCCCCATACGGTCGCCCGTCGGCGTGCGTGACCCGCAGCTTGCCAGGTGCGGTGCCGACGATCCGCAGCCGGCCATCATGCGCGGCCTTGTGATGCGCCGAGCACAGCACCGCCAGCTTGGTCGGCGTGTGATCGCCGCCCGCCACCCGCGGGACGATGTGGTGCACGTCGACGTACCGCGCGTTGCGGCACCCCGGCACCACGCACCGCCCGCGATCCCGCCGCAGCACCGCACGCCGGGTCCGCGGCGGGATCGTCTTGGTCACCCGCGCGGGCTTGTCGCCGTCGACCCGCCCCAGCAGCTCGGCGTCGCACGACGCCTGCGCCAGCTCCGTCTCGCTGATCTCGATCGTGTGCCCAGCGACGTCCTGCCACGCGCGCATGCAGTCGGGGCACCGCGTGATCGCGATCTGATACATGGGCCTGGACGCCGCCGCGGCGTCTCCCTCGTGCGACGCCGCCGCGGCATCTCCCACGTGGGAGCCGGCGCCCGCCAGCTGCCCATCGCACAACGTCGCGATGAGGTCGCCGTCGGTCAGCGGGTGCCCGCACGCCGCCTCCAGCGCGCGCCGTGCTGCGGTGAACTTGCCCAGCACCGCCGCGGGCAGCAGCAGCCGCAGCTCGTGCAGCCGCGCGGCGGGATCCGGCGGATCGTCCGGCGAGTCGCCCCGCCGGCGCCCGCTCACCATGTCCTCGATCTCCCGCACGGTGTGCTTGGCCGCCGCGGTCAGCCACGCCGCCTCGGTGTCGACGGTGGCGACCCGGGTCAGCTCGCGCGCCGCGCTGTACGCGACGTCGCCCGCGCTCATCGCCGCGCGCAGCTTCGGCAACGCCGCGAGCGCGTCGGCCACCCGCAAGCGCTCGCGCGCCGGTCCCGGCGCGTAGCCCAGCACGCGCTCGACGTACTCGAAGAACGTCGCGAAGCCCAGCTCGCGATGGACGCCGAGCGCCCGCGCGCGCCGCAGCCACGCGGCCTCCTCGACGTCGAGCGCCGCCCGCCGCCGCGCCAGCCCGCGCAACATCCGATCGACGTCGCGCCAGTCGTCCACGCCGGCCGCCGCGCCCGCCGCGCCCGCCGCCGCCGCCACCTCGCCCACCTTCTGTTCGCCCGCTGCCCCGTCCACCATACCCAGCCCCTCAGCAAGCCGCGCGCCAGCCGTAACCCTGCGACGCCTGGCGCCGCGTGTCCGAATCTCGGACAAAATGGCCGGATTCGTCCGGCGTTCCGGCCATCCCCGGACAGCCACGGCTGTCCGGCGCCGGACACCGCCAGCCCGCGCACGTCGACGCAGCCCGCTCCGTGACCCGCATCGGCGCCAGCCGCGCCGCGCTACTTGCGCGCGACGAAGTCGATCGACGTGATCGCCAGCTGCTCGCGGGTGTACTTCGCGAACTCGGGGTGCACCTTGATCTTGTCGAGCTGCGCCAGCCGCTCGGGCTTGGCCCGCGAGGTGTCGAGCGCGATCGTGAACCCAGCGGCCTTGGCCAGGTCGGTGAAGTCGGGCGCGCGCAGCCGGTTCTGGTACAGGAACCGGTTCTGCCACTTGGCCCAGCGCGCCGACGAGTACGACAGGTAGTGCAGCTGGTTGATGGCGTCGTCGCCGTAGGCGTAGTGATCGCCGCAGTTGACGCCGTGGATCATCACGCCCCCCGCGGGCAAGAGCCGGCGCGCCTCGGCGAAGATCGCCGCGATCACCGGCCCCGGCACGTGCTCGAGCACGCTGTTGGAGAAGACGACGTCGATCGACCCGTCGGCCAGCGAGGTCGCGCTGGCGTCGGCCGGCGCGTGGTACTCGACCACGCCGTCGGTGGCGGCGGTGACGTCGGCGCCGCTGGCCAGCGCCCGCGCCACCTTGGCCAGCCGGTGCTCGACGTCGCCGGCGCCGACGCCAGCGGTCGACGCCAGCACCTCGATGTGGGCCGGGCGGGCCAGCACCTCGACGCACTGCCGGGTCAGCTCGGGCCGCAGGTAGCGGTTGAGATCGACCGTCACGATCTTCGCCGCGCCCGCCGCGTACAGCGCGAACGGGAACAGCGTGTACCAGCCGGTGCCGATCTCGAGCATCCGTGCGCCCGGCACCTTGGCGCCGCACCGCGCGAGCATGTCGACCATCACCCGCCAGTCGTCGACCTTGATCGTCATCTCGCGGGTGACGTCGCGCAAGCCGCCGGCCTTGCGCTGTAGCTGGTAGTGCAGGTCGTCGCCCCGGGGGACCACCCCGAGGACCTTCTGGATCGCGCCCTTGATGCGCCAGTGCATGGGCCGCGCACCTTACACGAACCGCGCTCGATCTCCCACGCCGGCACCCCGGTGATACCTTCCGCGCCGATGTCCCAGCCGCCTCGCCCCATCCGTCGCGTCCTGGTCGCCAACCGCGGCGAGATCGCCGTCCGCGTCATGCGCACCTGCCACGAGCTCGGCAAGGAGACCGTCGCGGTCTACAGCGACGTCGATCGCGCCGCGCCCCACGTGCAGCTCGCCGGCCAGGCCGTGGCCATCGGCCCGGCGCCGGCCCGCGAGAGCTACCTCGTCATCGACAAGATCCTGGCCGCGTGCAAGGCCACCGGCGCCGACGCGGTCCACCCCGGCTACGGCTTCCTGTCGGAGAACGAGGACTTCGCCGACGCGTGCGAGGCCGCCGGCATCACGTTCATCGGCCCGCGCGCCCACGCGATGCGGCTGATGGGGTCGAAGACCGAGGCCCGCAAGACCGTGTCGGCCGCCGGCACGCCGGTGGTGCCCGGCGACAACGGCCCCGAGGGCAACGGCTTCCCCGACGTCGCCTCGGCCCAGGCCGCGGCGGCGCGGATCGGCTTCCCGGTGCTGATCAAGGCCGCGGCCGGCGGCGGCGGCAAGGGCATGCGCCTGGTGGCGTCGGCCGGCGAGTTCGCCGCCGCGTTCGAGGGCGCCAAGCGCGAGGCCGGCAACGCGTTCGGCGACGACACCGTCTACATCGAGAAGGCGATCATCCGGCCGCGCCACATCGAGATCCAGGTGTTCGGCGACAGCCACGGCAACGTCGTCCACCTCGGCGAGCGCGACTGCTCGATCCAGCGCCGCCACCAGAAGGTCATCGAGGAGGCGCCCAGCCCCGCGGTCGACGCCGCGCTGCGCGCGCAGATGGGCGCGGCGGCGATCGCCGCGGCCAAGGCGGTCGACTACCTGGGCGCGGGCACCTGCGAGTTCTTGCTCGGCGCCGACGGCGGCTTCTACTTCCTCGAGATGAACACCCGGTTGCAGGTCGAGCACCCGGTGACCGAGCTGATCTACGGCCTCGACCTGGTGGCGTGGCAGCTCGCCGTGGCCGAGGGCCGGCCGCTGCCGCTGACCCAGGCCGAGCTCGATGCCCGCCGCCGCGGCCACGCGCTCGAGTGCCGGATCTACGCCGAGGACCCGGTGAAGTTCCTGCCGTCGCCGGGGCGGATCACCCACCTGCGCGTGCCCGACGGTCCCTACGTGCGCAACGACAGCGGCTGCTACGAGGGCGCCGACATCCCGGTCCACTACGACCCGATGATCTCCAAGCTGGTGGTGTGGGGCGAGGATCGCGCCGCCGCGGTCGGTCGGATGCGGCGCGCCCTCGACGAGTACCAGGTGCGCGGCATCGAGACCAACCTGGCGTTCCACCGCAAGGCGCTGCGCCACCCGCAGTTCATGGCCGGCGAGTTCGACACCGGCTTCATCGGCCGCGAGCACGCCGCGCTCACCCCGGGCGCCAGCGGCGACGAGCTCGACGCCGCGCTGATCGCCGCGGCGCTCGACGCCGCCGGCCACAGCGCGCCGGTCCTGGCCGCGCCCACCGCCGACGGCGGCGGCGGCGTGTCGGCGTGGCGGGTCGGCCGCACCGGCTGGCGCGGCTGATGCGCGGCGCGGCCGTGGCGGCGGCGGCGCTGGTGGCGTGCGGCCGCATCGACTACGACCCGGTCATCGACGGCGGCGCCGACGGCGACGCCGCGACCGACGCGCTGCCCGCGTGCACCGCGCCGTACGCCGTGATCGGCGGCTCGTGCTACCGCATGGTCGAGGTGCCGGCGAGCTGGGACGCGGCCCAGGCCGCCTGCGAGGCCGATGGCGCGCACCTGGTGATCGTCGGCTCGGTCGCCGAGCACGACGTCGTCCACGGCCTCCTGACCGACGCCGGCGTCACCGGCGGCTGGGTCGGCGCCAGCGATCGCGTCGCCGAGGACAGCTGGCGCTGGGTCGGCGCCGGCGGCGTCGACCTGCTGGCCGATCAGTGCTTCTTCGGCGCCGGCGGCCCGGCGAACTCGGCGGTGCTCGACTGCGTCGCCAGCTTCGCCACCAACTTCTGCGGCGACTACACGCTGTTCCTGTGCAGCGACAGCCACCCGTACGTGTGCGAGCGCGACGGCGTGGCGATCGATCGCGCCGCGTTCTGACGCCGCCGCGCGCGGCCCGGCGCCGGTCCGCACGGGCGTGGCGATCGCTGGCGGGAGGATCGAGCATACGCCCGCGCGCGACGCGGTCAACGACGAAGCGCGCGGTGAAACCGCGCGGGTGACGATCGCGCGCGCTCGTGCGCATCGGCGATTGCCAAGCGGGTGCGCGATGGGTAGAACGGCGCCGAGTTTCGGCACCCCGCCGGCTCCGATTCGAGGACGACAGCGATGGCCAACCAGACCAAGTTCGTGTTCGTGACCGGCGGCGTCGTGTCGTCCCTGGGCAAGGGCATGGTGTCGGCGTCGATCGGCGCGCTCATGGAGAACCGCGGCCTCAAGGTCGCGAACATGAAGCTCGACCCTTACATCAACGTGGATCCGGGCACGATGAACCCGATCCAGCACGGCGAGGTCTACGTCACCGACGACGGCGCCGAGACCGACCTCGACCTCGGCCACTACGAGCGGTTCGTCTCGACCAAGATGAGCAAGCTCAACAACATCACCACCGGCCAGGTGTACTCGGCGGTGATCGGCAAGGAGCGCCGCGGCGAGTACCTCGGCTCGACGGTCCAGGTCATCCCCCACATCACCGACGAGATCAAGGCGCGGATCCGGGCCTGCGCCGAGGGCCTCGACCTGCTGATCGTCGAGGTCGGCGGCACCGTCGGCGACATCGAGTCGTTGCCGTTCCTCGAGGCGGTGCGCCAGCTGCGCGCCGAGCTCGACCGCGATCAGTCGGTCGCCGTCCACCTGACGCTGGTGCCGTACATCGGCGCCGCCGGCGAGTTCAAGACCAAGCCGACCCAGCACTCGGTGCAGAAGCTGCGCGAGATCGGCATCACCGCCGACGTGCTGATCGTCCGCTGCGAGAAGAAGCTCGAGGCCGACCTGATCAAGAAGACCGCGATGTTCTGCTCGCTGTCGGGCGACGCGGTGTTCCAGTCGGTCGACGTCGACACCGTCTACCGGCTGCCGCTGGTGCTGGCCGAGCAGGGCCTCGACGACAAGCTCGGCAAGCTGCTCAACATCTGGTCGCGCGGCCCGCGCCTCGACGCGTGGGAGTCGATCTGCGAGAAGGTCACCCAGCCCAAGCGCAAGATCACGATCGGCTTCGTCGGCAAGTACGTCCAGCTGGTCGAGAGCTACAAGAGCCTCAACGAGGCGCTGCTCCACGGCGGCATCGCCAACGACTGCAAGGTCGAGATCCGCCACATCGACAGCGAGCTGATCGAGTCGCAGGGCACCGCCGCGCACCTGGCCGACGTCGACGGCGTGCTGGTGGCGCCGGGCTTCGGCGCCCGCGGCACCGAGGGCAAGATCGCGGCGGTCAAGTTCGCGCGCGAGGGCCAGGTGCCGTACTTCGGCATCTGCTTCGGCATGCAGATGGCGGTGATCGAGTTCGCGCGCCACGTCTGCGGCCTGGCCAAGGCCAACTCGACCGAGATCGAGGCGACCACGCCGCACCCGGTGGTCGACCTCATGCCCGACCAGCGCGGCGTGACCGACAAGGGCGCGACGATGCGGCTCGGCACCTACCCGTGCACGCTCAAGCCCGGCACCAAGGCCGCCGAGGCCTACGGCGTGCTCAACATCGACGAGCGCCACCGCCACCGCTGGGAGGTCAACAACCAGTACCGCGAGCAGCTCGAGCGCGCCGGCATGGTGCTGTCGGGGCTGTCGCCCGACGGTCGGCTGGTCGAGATGATCGAGCTGCCGTGGCACCCGTACTTCGTGGCGTGCCAGTTCCACCCCGAGTTCAAGTCGCGGCCCAGCGCGCCGCACCCGCTGTTCGTCCGGTTCGTCAAGGCGTCGCTCGAGCACCAGGACCGCAAGAAGGCCGCGCGCTGAACTCCCTGGAAGGGGCTTTCGCAAAGCCCCTTCCCCGTCGGGGGCATGCCCCGACGGGGCCCCAACCCGAACCGCGAGAGCCCACAGCCCCGCCATGGACCGCGCCTTCGCCGCCGCGCTGACGGTCGAGCCGCCCGCGGTGACCGCGCTGGACGCGTGGCGCGCCGCCACCGCGGCGGTGCGCGCGGCGGGATCGACGCCGATCGCGCGCGCGTTCCTGGGCGGCGTGGCCGCCGATCGGCTGGGCTTCGCGTTCGCCGGCGGCTACGCCGAGGCGCTGCGCGCGCTGGTGCCGGCCCACCCGCGGCCGCTCGCGGCGCTGTGCGCGACCGAGGAGGGCGGGGCGCACCCGCGGGCCATCCGCACCGCGCTGACCGCGGCCGGCGACGGCTTCCTCCTGGCCGGCCACAAGCGCTGGGCCACGATGTCGGCCGCCGGCGGCGACCTGCTGGTGATCGCCACCCGCGGCGACGGCCCCGACGGCAAGCCCCGGCTGGTGGCGGTGACCGTGGCCGCCGACGCCCCGGGGGTGACGCTGACGCCGGCCAGCGCGCCGTTCGTCCCCGAGATCCCGCACGCGACGGTCGCGCTGGCCGACGTGGCGGTCGCCGCCGACGCGGTGCTGCCCGGCGACGGCTACGCCACGTACCTCAAGCCGTTCCGCACCGTCGAGGACCTCCACGTCCACGCCGCGCTGTGCGGCTACCTGATCGGCGTGGCCCGGCGCCACCACCTGGGCGACGCGCTGGTCGAGCGCGGCCTGGCGCTGGCCGCGGCGCTGGCGACGCTCGGCGCCGCCGACCCGCGCGCCGCCGCCACCCACCGCGCCCTGGCCGGCGCGATCGATCTGGCCAGCGACCAGGTCGCCGCGCTGGAGGCCGCCTGGGCCGCGGTCGGCGGCGACGAGTGGCAGCGCTGGCAGCGCGACCGGCCGCTCCTGGGCGTGGCCCGGGCCGCCCGGGCCGCCCGGCTCGAGCGCGCCCGGCAGGGGTAACCGGACCAAACCGCAGGCGGAGCTGGATCCGGAGCGTCGATCCCGTGTGGTTTAGCAACATCGGTGCCACAAGCCGTCGCCGGGGGTAGACATCATCCGATGGCTTGGGTAGAGTCGTGACGAGTTGGGCTAATGCCAACTTCGGGCCAGCGTGAAGGGCGGCCCGTGCCTCATTCCAACGTTACGGAATTAAAGGAGGATCGCCGATGGGCATGGAGATGCGCCAAGAGCTGCGACTGAGTCAGCAGCTCGTCATGACGCCTCAGCTCCAGCAGGCGATCAAGCTGCTTCAGCTGTCCCGCATGGAGCTCGTGGACATGGTCCACGAGGAGATGCTCGAGAACCCGATCCTCGAAGACGACTTCGAGGTCTCAGCCGAGCAGGGCAAGGAGCGAGAGCTCCTGGGCGGCGACGACCAGCTCGCGATGCAGATGGAGCGAGCCGGCAACACCGAGCTACCCCCGCTCGAGCAGACGCCGGTCGAGAACGCCAACCAGGTCGAGGTCAAGGCCGACGGCACCGCGGTCAACGAGATCGACTGGGAGAACTACCTCGACAACTACTCGAGCGCCTCGCCGATGCCGTCGTACCGCGGCGACAGCGAGGACCTGCCGTCGCTCGAGGCCACGCTCACCCGGCCGCCGTCGCTCCACGACCACCTGGCCTGGCAGCTCAAGCTGTCGGACCTCGAGGATCGCGAGAAGGAGCTGGGGCTCATCATCATCGGCAACATCGACGCCGATGGCTACTTCAAGGAGCCGACGGTCAGCGAGCTGGCCGCCGACGAGGGTGTCAGCGAGGAGCTGGTCGAGAAGGTGCTGGAGAAGATCCAGACCTTCGATCCGGTCGGCATCGGCGCGCGCAACCTCGCCGAGTGCATGCTGATCCAGGCCATCGCGTGCGGCCAGGACGACGACCTCGTCGTCAAGATGATCAAGAGCCACCTCAACAACCTGGTGAAGAAGAACTACGCGGCGATCGTGCGCGATCTGAAGAAGCCGCCGCCGGCGCCGCAGATGGACATCGAGGAGATCTACGAGGCGGCCAAGGTCATCATGGAGTTCGACCCGCGCCCGGGTCGGCAGTACGCCTCCGACGATCCGCACTACATCACCCCCGACGTCTACATCCACAAGGTCGGCGACAAGTTCTTCGTCGTGCCCAACGACGACGGCCTGCCCAAGCTGAAGATCGCCAACTTCTACAAGGCGGCGATGGGCTCGGGGGAGAAGTCCAAGGAGTACGTCCAGGACAAGATGCGGTCGGCGCAGTGGCTGATCCGCTCGATCCAGCAGCGCCAGCGCACGATCATCAAGGTCGCCGAGTCGATCCTGAAGTTCCAGCGCGAGTTCTTCGACAAGGGCATCGCCCACCTGAAGCCGCTGATCCTGCGCTCGACATCGCCGAGGACATCGGCATGCACGAGTCGACGGTGTCGCGCGTGACGACCAACAAGTACGTCCACACGCCGCAGGGCATCTACGAGCTGAAGTTCTTCTTCAACTCGGGCATCTCGTCGTCGTCGGGCGACGACCTCGCCTCGCAGGCGGTCAAGTCCAAGATCAAGGAGCTGGTCGACGCCGAGGACGCCAAGCGCCCGCACAGCGACCAGAAGATCGTCGAGCTGCTCAAGAAGGGCGGCATCAACATCGCCCGCCGCACCGTCGCCAAGTACCGCGAGCAGATGGGCATCCTGTCGTCGAGCCAGCGCAAGCAGGTGTTCTGACAGCCGCCCGCCATTCGCCGTCGCTGGTGTGCGAGGCCGTCGGGATGCCGCCGGTCCGGTCGCGGGTCAGAAGCCGGAGAAGGCGCGGAGGCGGGCGGCGTCGGGGGTGGTGCGGCCGGCGGCGTCGCGCAGCACGAGCTCGTCGGTGGCGAGCGGCGCGGCGGCGTGGGCCAGGGTCCAGACGGCGAACAGCGGCGGCTTGGGGGCGTGGGCCACGATCGCGGTGCGGGCGACGACGTGCAGGCCGACCTCGGCGGCGGCGGCCTGCAGCCGGCCCTCGGTGCGCGCGTCGCCGCACAAGACCAGCGCGCCGCCGGGCGCCAGCGCCGCCGCGCCGGCCACGACGTAGGCGTCGATGCCGCCGCGGTACTCGATGCGCGCGTAGGCCCGCTGCTCGTCCTGGGCGTCGACCGCGGCGTCCGGGGGGAAGTACGGCGGCGTGCCGGTGACCAGATCGAACAGGCCGACCCGCAGCTCGCGCAGATCGCCGTGGTGGATCGCGACCCGCGCGCCGAGCTGGTTGCGCCGGACGTTCTCGGTCAGGAGCGCGAACGACACCGCCTGGGCCTCGATGCCGACCAGCGTCGCCGCCGGCAGGCTCCACGCCAGGTGCAGCAGCACCGAGCCGATGCCGCAGCCGAGGTCGAGGATCCGCCGCGCGTCGGGCGCGCGCCGGCACGCCACGTACGCGGTGGCCATGTCGTCGCTCGAGAACCGGTGGCCGCGGGCGCGCTGGACGATCGTCAGGTCGCGGGTGAGCCGGTCCTCGGTCAGCGGGCCCCAGCGCGGGTCGAGCATGCGCGCGTGTACCAGATCGCGGCGCGCCGTGGCGCGGCCGGCGGCGAGATCGTAGCTCCGGCGCGCGCGTGAGGGAAGGGCGGCGGGAGGCAACCGTCGGGCGGCGCGCGTGGCGTCGAAGAGTCGACGAAGAACGTGTTGTCGCACTTCCGCGATGCTGTCGCAGCGTTACACTTGTCGTGTAACAACGGCTTCGGAGGCCAAATGCAATTCTCGGTCGTGTTCCGGCACATGGAACCCTCGGACGCCCTCAAGAGCTACGCGCGCGAGCGCATGGATCGCGTCCGCAAGTACATGCCGGATCCCATCGGGTGCCACGTCGTGTTCTCGACGGAGCGCCACAACCACCGCGTCGACGTCAACTTCCAGCTGCACAACGGGCTGACGGTCGCTGGTCACGAGACCACCGAGAACATGTACTCGTCCATCGACCTGGTGATCGCCAAGATCGAGCGCCAGGTCCGCCGCTACAAGGGCAAGGTCGAGGAGCAGCGGGTCCGCCCGCACCACGTCGAGCCGCTGCCGTGGTCGCACTCGGTCGTCGAGGAGGCCTTCGCCAAGGCGACCCCCGAGTCGACGTCGGCCGAGCACGCCGAGTACAGCGTCGAGCGCACCGAGTCGTTCCACGCCAACCCGATGAGCGTCGCCGACGCGATCGCGCAGCTGAACCTGGCCCACCAGACCGTGCTGGTGTTCCGGTCGACCGAGGCCGAGGGCCGGATCGCCGTGGTCTACCGCCGCGACGACGGCAAGTACGGCCTGATCGAGACGCCCGCGATGGCGTGACGGGATCGGTAGGCCCGCCGGGGAGGGCCCCCGGCGCCCGATCACGGGGGTAGCGGACCGTTGGGGTTGCTGGGTGACCGTGATAGGGTGGCCGCCACCGAGCCATGAAGATCGTCGATCTGATCGGGCGCGACATGATCGTGCCGGCGCTGGCCGGGACGGACAAGCGGTCCATTCTCGAAGAGCTGGCCGCCCACGTCGCGCGCCAGCACCCCCGCATCGATCGCGCCACCCTCACCCGTGTGCTGGTCGATCGCGAGGCCCTGGCCTCGACGGCGATCGGCGAGGGCGTCGCGATCCCCCACGGCAAGCTCAGCGCGGTGACGGAGATCGTCGCCTGCCTGGGCCGGGCGCGCGCCGGCGTCGACTTCGACGCGATGGACAAGCAGTCCACCTACCTGTTCTTCGTCCTGGTGGCGCCCGAGTCGTCGACCGGCGCCCACCTGAAGGCCCTGGCCCGGATCAGCCGCGTGTTCAAGGACGGCAGCTTCCGCAAGCGTCTGCTCGAGGCGCCCGACGCCGACGGCATGTTCGCGGTGATCGCCGAGGAAGACGCCAAGTACTGATGGTGGCCGCCGCGGTCACCGTGGGCGAGCTGCTGGCGGCCGACCTCGGCCTCGAGGCCACGGTCGTCACCGCCGGGGCTGGCAGCGGCCGGGTCATCAGCGCGCCGCGGATCCAGAAGCCGGGCCTGGCGCTGACCGGCTGGGACGAGCAGCTGCACGACGGCCGCCTGCTGATCCTCGGCGGCACCGAGGTCGCCTACCTGAGCGGCTGCGACGCGCCGGCCCGGGCGCTGGCGGTCGCGACGATGCTCAAGTCGGTGCCGGCGGCGGTGATGATCGCGCGCGGCCTGGCCGCGCCGCCCGAGCTGATCGCCGCGTGCGACGCGGTCGGCGTGCCGGTCGTGGCCTCGGCGCTGATCACCTCCGACCTGATCGTCCGCGTCACCGGCTGGCTGGCCGAGCGGATGGCGCCGCAGACGTCGATCCACGGCGTGCTGCTCGACGTGCTGGGCATCGGCATCCTGTTGCTCGGGCCCAGCGGCATCGGCAAGAGCGAGACCGCGCTCGACCTGGTGGTGCGCGGCCACCGGCTGGTCGCCGACGACATCGTCATCATCCGCAAGAAGGCCGGGTTCGTGTTCGGCTCGGGCTCCGGGATCATCCGCCACCACATGGAGATCCGCGGGCTGGGCATCATCAACATCAAGGACCTGTTCGGCGTCGCGGCGATCCGCGAGGCCAAGAAGGTCGAGCTGGTGGTCGAGCTGGTCGAGTGGGACGCCAACGAGGAGTACGACCGGCTCGGCCTCGACGACACCCGCTACACGGTGCTCGACGTGCAGGTGCCGATGGTGCGGCTGCCGGTGCGCCCCGGCCGCAACCTGTCGACGATCATCGAGGTGGCGGCGCGCAACCAGCTGCTCAAGTTCCAGGGCCACCACTCGGCCCGGGAGTTCCAGGAGCGCCTCAACCAGGCGATCGCCGAGGCCCGCCCCGCGCGTGGCTTCGACGTCGACGTGATCGAGTAGGCCATGCAGATCGTCGTCGTCACCGGGCTGTCGGGGGCGGGCAAGTCCAGCGCGCTGCGCGCGGCTCGAGGACATCGAGTATTACTGCGTCGACAACCTGCCGCTGCCGTTCATGACCGAGCTGGTCGAGGCGCTGGCCCGCGACGGCCAGGCCGACAAGCTGGCGGTGGCGATCGACTCGCGGCAGCGCCGCTACCTGCCGACGTGGGGCGCCGAGCTGGCCAAGCTGCGCGGCGCCGGCCACCGCCTCGAGGTGATGTTCCTCGACGCCAAGGACGACGTGCTCTTGCGCCGGTTCTCCGAGACCCGGCGCCGCCACCCGCTGTCGGGCGACGAGGTGTCCGAGGGCATCCGCCGCGATCGCGAGCTGCTCGCCGAGCTGCGGATCGGCGCCGCGGTGGTCGACACGTCGAACCTGACGACCCACCAGTTCAAGGCGATCATCCAGGACCGCTACGGCGGCACCGGCAAGCTGGCGGTGACGCTGGTGTCGTTCGGGTGGAAGCACGGCGCGCCGGTCGAGTTCAACCTGGTGTTCGACGTCCGGTTCCTGCCCAACCCGTACTTCGAGCCGACCTTGACCCACAAGGACGGCCGCGACCCCGACGTCGCGCGGTTCGTGTGCGCCTCGGCCGACGGCCTCGAGCTGGTCGAGCGGGTCGAGAGCCTGCTGCGGTTCTCGCTGCCGCAGTTCCAGCAAGAGGGCAAGCTGTACGTGACCGTGGCGGTGGGCTGCACGGGTGGCCGGCATCGCTCGGTCGCCATCGTCGAAGAGCTGCGCCGGCGGCTCGGCGGCGACTGGGACATCCTGGTCCGGCATCGCGACGTTGATCGAGGGGAGTGACGATGTCCGAGATTGCACAGCAGGCGATCGTGATCAGCAACGAGCTGGGGCTGCACGCGCGCGCCGCCACCAAGTTCGTGCAGCTGGCGGGCAAGTACCCGTGCGACGTCGTCGTCGGCAAGGACGGCCACGACGTCAACGGCAAGAGCATCATGGGCGTGCTCATGCTGGTGGCGTCGAAGGGGACGACGATCGTGATCAGCGCCAAGGGGCCGCAGGCCGCCGACGCGGTCGCGGCGCTGGTCAAGCTGGTCCAGGACAAGTTCGGCGAGGAGCGCTAGCCGGTGTCCGAGCGCGACCGCGAGCACGCCGGCGAGCGCCCCACCGGCGAGATCCGCCGGGACGGCGTCGCGGTCTCGGCCGGCATCGCGATCGGGCGCGCGTTCCTGGTCGGCCGCGATCTGATCAAGGAGCCGCGCTATCACGTCGAGGCCGACGACGTCGACAGCGAGGTCGCGCGCCTGCGCAAGGCGATCGCGTCGTCCGACAAGCAGCTGGCCAAGATCAAGAGCAAGCTGGCCGAGGAGGAGGCGTCGAGCGACTTCCACATCATCACCGCCCACCAGCTGATGCTCCACGACGAGCACCTGGTCGACGCGACGATCGGGTACATCAAGGACGAGCTGATCAACGCCGAGTGGGCGCTGACCAAGGCGGTCGGCGACATCCGCGGCGTGTTCGACGCGATCGAGGACGACTACTTCCGCGAGCGCCGCAGCGACGTCGACTTCGTCGGCGAGCGCGTGCTGCGCAACCTGCTGGGCAAGGAGACCGGGCCGCTCAAGCCGCCGCCCGACGCGATCGTCGTCGCCTACGACCTGTCGCCGGCCGACACCGCGCAGCTGCACAAGCACGCGGTGGCGGGCCTGATCACCGACGCCGGCGGCAAGACCTCGCACACCGCGATCATCGCCCGCGCCCACGAGCTGCCGGCGGTGGTCGGCCTCGAGGACATCACCGAGCTGGTGCTCGACGACGACCTGCTGATCGTCGACGGCGGCGCCGGCGTGGTGATCGTCAACCCGACGCCGACGACGGTCGGGCAGTACCGCGATCAGCAGCGCAAGCAGGTGGCGCTCGAGGAGCAGCTGCTCGGCAACAAGGACCTGCCGGCCACGACCAAGGATGGCGTGGCGGTGCAGCTCTACGCCAACATCGACGGCCCCGACGAGATCGACGGCGCGCTCGAGCACGGCGCGGTCGGCATCGGCCTGTACCGCACCGAGTACCTGTTCATGGTGGGCGACCACGTCCCCGACGAGGAGACCCACTACAAGACCGCGGTCGAGGTGCTCGAGCGGATGGCCGGCCGGCCGGTGACGATGCGCACCTTCGATCTGGGCGCCGACAAGCTGGCCAAGTTCCTCGAGGAGGCCGCCCTCGACGAGGCCAACCCGGCGCTGGGGCTGCGCTCGATCCGGCTGTGCCTGGCCGACCTGGGGCAGGGGCTGTTCCGCACCCAGCTGCGCGGCCTGTTGCGCGCCAGCGCCCACGGGCCGCTGCGGATCATGTTCCCGATGATCTCGGGGGTCGCCGAGCTGCGCGCGGCGATGGCGGTGCTCGACGACGTCAAGCGCGAGCTGCGGGCGTCGAAGGTGCCCTTCGACGAGCACATCAAGATCGGCATCATGATCGAGATGCCGGCGGCGGCGGTGATCGCCGACCTGCTGGCCAAGGAGACCGCGTTCTTCTCGATCGGCACCAACGACCTCATCCAGTACACGATGGCGGTCGATCGCGTGAACGAGCTGGTGTCGTACCTGTACGAGCCGCTGCACCCGGCGCTGTTGCGGCTGGTGCGCGACACGGCGATCGCCGCCCACGCGGCGGGGATCCCGGTCAGCCTGTGCGGCGAGATGGCGGCCGACCCGCTGGTGGCGCCGGTGCTGCTCGGCCTGGGGATCACCGAGCTGTCGATGAGCGCGGTGTCGATCCCCGAGGTCAAGGGGCTGGTGCGCGCGAGCACGATGAGCGAGCTGCAGGCGCTGGTGGCGCGGGTGGTGTCGCTGCCGACGGCGGAGGAGATCCGGGCGGCGGTGACGGCGTACATGGCCAGCGTGACGGCGGCGGCGGCCGCGGCGGGGAAGTAGGCGGCCGGGCCGGCGCCGGCTGCGGCGGGTCTTGTGGTTCTCGCCAGGCATGTGAACGGGTGGCGACTCACCGGCCCGGCGGCGTGGGGCGGGCGCGCGTGCTCGCGTGGTTAGGCGAGGGTGGACGCGGCACGTGGCTTGCTCTTCGATGGCGCGATGCGCGCTTCGATCTCCCCGGTCCTCCCCGCGGTCCTGTGCTCGGTGCTGGCGCTCGCGTGCGGCGGGACGGAGGGGGACGACGACCGCCGGGCCGGGGCGGTGGCCTTGCCCGGGGTCGCGATCGACCACGTCGTGATCGACTCGACGGGCGCCGCGATCGTGGGGGGCCGGTTCGGCGGCACGATCGATCTGGGCGATGGGCCGCCGATCACGGCGGTCGCGCAGGTCGATGGCTTCACGGCCAAGGTGACGCCGGCGGGCGAGGTCCTGTGGTGGCGGCGTCCAGGTCAACGACGTCGGTCGCGACGATCAGGTCACCGGCCTCGCTGTCATGCCCGACGATTCGGTGATCGTGACCGGCTACGTCGAGGGTGTGGTCGACCTCGGCGGCGGACCGCTGGGCGGCGACGACGACGGTGCGCCGGACCCCGGCATGCTGTTCGTCGCGCGCTACGCGGCGGACGGCACCCACCTGTGGTCGAAGCGCTGGCGCAGCGTGAACGGCAGCTCGTCGGCCGAGCTGCCGGTGGTGTCCGACGACGGCTCGATCTATCTGATCGGGCACTTCAACGGCGGCGCGACGATCGCGCCGGTCGCGCTCACGTTCGGGCTGGAGAAGGTGCTCGTGAAGGTGTCGGCGGATGGCGCGGTGCAGTGGGCGCGCCCGGTGCGTGACCCGGCCTCCGACGGCGAGCCCCGGTACAACGTGTCGGGGCTCGCGGCGCACGGCGACGACGTCTTGCTGAGCGGCTGGGTGGACGGCGGCACCGACCTCGGCGCGGGCCCGGTCGCCGACACGGTCGCGACGTACGCGATGGTGCGCGACGCGGCCGACGGCGCGATCGCCGCCGTGCACCCGTACACCCCGGTCGAGACCGCCAGCGGCGATCGGCCGATGGCGGTCGCGCCCGACGGCCGCGTCATCCTCGGCGGCGCGCACCTCACCTGGCTCGCGCCGGATCTGACCGTCGCCCGGTCGATCGATCTGTCGGACCTGAGCGCCGCCGGTCTCCGCGCGGGTCAGGTCGCGGTCGCGTCGAACGGCGACGTGGCGTGGGCGTCGACCGTCGCCCACGTCCGCTACTCGTCCGCGGGCGTCGAGCTGGCGCGCGAGGATCAGACGCCGGTCGACCCGCGCGACGCGCCGCTGCGCATCGGCGACGTCGCCGTGGGCCCCGACGATCGCGTCGTGCTGGCCGGCGCCTTCGCGGCCACGATCGCGCTCGGCGGCCGCCGGCTCGACCTGCCGACCGGCGCGACCGGCGCGGGCTTCGTGATCTGGACCGAGTGAGCCGGCGCGGGCGGCCGGGACGTCAGATCGACAGGTCGTGCTGGCTGGACTCGTCGAGGCGGCGGGCGCCCTCGAGCAGCAGGTTCATCGTCGAGGTCTGGACGCGATCGACGCCCTCGACCTCGCAGGTGACGAGCTCGAAGCTGCCGGTCGACCACGCGAGCAGGTAGTAGACGCACTCGGCGTCGACGGGATCGGGGCGATCGTCGAGGCGGGCGTGGACGACGCGGCCGTTGCGCACGAGGATCTGCGCGGTGCTGCCGCCGCCGTTCTTGAGCGTCAGCACGCCGGTCTTGCGCTCCATCTCGACCATGGTCAGCAGCGCGGCCAGGCCGATCTGCGCGAGGTCGCCCTTGAGCGACGGGCCGAGGATGGTCTCGCGCGCCTCCTGGGCCATGGCCTGGGTGCGGCGCATGGTCTTGGCGACCCGCAGATCGAGCTCCTCGAAGCGGAACGGCTTGGGCACGTAGTCGTCGGCGCCGAGCCGGAAGCCGCGGATGCGATCCTCGTCGGACGACAGCGCGGTCAGGAAGATCACCGGCAGCGTCGCGAACTCCGGCCGCGCGCGCAGCGCCTTGACCAGCGCCCAGCCGTCCATCTTGGGCATCATCACGTCGCTGATGAGCAGATCGGGCGGGTTGGCCAGCGCCTTGGTCAGCGCCTCCTCACCATCGGTCGCGGTGATGACGGCGTAGCCTCGCTTCTCGAGCACGGTCGCGACCATGCGGAGGATCCAGGCGTCGTCGTCAGCGACGAGCACGACCGGTGGCACCTCACCAGGATAGTGGCGGGGCGCGGTGGCGGTCAATCCGCCGCGTCAGCCGCGATCACGGCATCCGCGCCGGCCCGGGGCCGGGGCGGGGGGGGGGCGCGGGCGCGGTCAGCGTGGCCTGGCTCCAGGCGCCGCCGCGCTGCAGCCACACCGCGCCGCTGGCCAGCGGCAGGAACACCGTGCCGTCGGCGTGGACGGCCAGCGCCAGCGGGCGATCGTCGTCGGCGACCGCCGGCGCGGCGACCTCCTGCCACGCGCCCCGGACCCGGCGCGCCAGGATCGGCCCGGCGGCGCGCCGCGCGAACACCCACGCGGCGCCGTCGGGCG
This sequence comes from Myxococcales bacterium, assembly GCA_016707895.1. GTDB lineage: Bacteria > Myxococcota_A > Polyangia > Haliangiales > Haliangiaceae > UBA2376. Next base: position 612,800 of record JADJGV010000034.1, read on the forward strand.
CGGTGGTGGCGGCCAGCGGGGTCAGGCGCTCGCCGCCCAGCACCACCGGCGCGGCGGCCTTGGCCGCGACGTCGAACAGCGCGCCGTCGGCGGCGATCGCCAGCGGCGCGGCCCCGCTGGCGAACCGGGTGACGCTGGCGGTGGCGTGATCGACGAGGCGCTTGCCGGCCAGGCGCCAGAGGCGATCGGCGCCGGCGACGTAGACCTTGCTGTCGCTGCCGGCCCACAGCGCGACGATCCCGGCCGGCGCCGCGCCGACGCGGACCCACGCCTTGGCCTTCCATACGAACACGTTGCGGCCGATCGCGAACGCCGGGTGCGGGCCACCGCCCATCACGGTCTTGCCGCGCTCGCCGAGCCGCAGCGCCTGCCATCCGTCGGGATCGAGGCGGTAGGCCGGCGTGGCCTTGCCGACCACCACCAGCTGCGCCGCGACCACCGCGCCGCCGACGTCGGCGGCGACGCCGCCACCCGCGTCGCGGGTCCAGGCGCCGTGGCCGTCAGGCTGCCACACCTGCCCCGAGGGGCCGACCAGCGTCGAGGCCAGCGGATCGGGCGCCAGCGCGACCGCGGCCAGCGGCTCGGCGGTCGCCGCGCCAGCGCTCGCCAGCACCAGGGCGGCGAGGAGGCGCTTCACGGCGTCGCGGGCGCGGGCGCGACGGGCGCCGGAGTGGGCGCGGCGGGGGCCGGCGCGGCGGGCTTCGGCGCGGGCGGGGCGGGAGTGGGTGCGGCGGGCTTTGGCGCGGGCGCGGCGGGTGCGGTCGGCGCGGTGGCCTTGCCGCCGCCCGTGCCCTTGCCGGTGCCGTCGCCCTTGCCGGTGCCATCGCCCTTGCCGCCGCCGGTGCCATCGCCCTTGCCGGTGCCGTCGCCCTTGCCGCCGCCGGGGGCGGTGGCCGCGCTGGCGTCGACGGTGGGCGGGGTCGCGGCCGCGCCGCCGTCACCGGCCACGCCGCCGTCGTCGGCCAGCGCCGCGGCGTCGACCGGCACCGCCGCGTCGACCGGGGGCGGTGGCGGCGTCTGCATGGCCTTCAGCTCCTGCTCGATCGCCTCGATCTCCTCGAGCTGCTTGCCCTTGAGCAGGCCGCAGGTCTTGAGCTGATCGAGCGAGCGCGCCTCCATGGCGCACTTGACCGACGCCTTCTTGGCGGCGCCGCGGCACGAGCGGATCCACGCCGCGTCGGTGGCCGACTCGACGCTCATCTTCGACGTGCCCATCAGCGTGCGGATGTTGGTGATCGCCTGCTTGCAGTCGGACTCCGACGGCTTGTCGCAACCGGCGACCATCGACACGCCCAGGACCAGCGACAGGCACCACGAGACAGGGAGCTTCATGACCATTCCTCGGAGGTGGACTCTACCAGCGCGATCGCGCGCGCGAGGTCTTGCCCGGTGTCGATCTCGCGCCACTGGCCGTGGATGGTCACCGGGTGGATCGGGGTGCCGCCGTCGATCAGCTCTTGCCACAGATCGGTGAGGTAGGCGTTGCGGTAGCGGGCGGCGCGCTGGAACGGCTCGTGGTCGCGGCCGCGGTAGCGGGCGGCGAGGTCGTCGAGGGCGGCGCCGACGATCGCCGCGCCGGCGGCGTCGAGCCGGGCCAGGCCGATGAACTCGCCGTGGGCCTCGGCCGGGGGCAGCGCGCGCTTGCCGACCCGGCGCACCCGGCCCGCGAGGTCGAGATCCGACACCTCGCCCTCGTCGAGCGGGTGCTCGGTCCGGCCCTCGTAGATGTCGCGGAAGTCGGCGTCGATCACCAGGTCGATCGGCCCGCGGCCGGCCATCAGCGCGCGCACCACGCTGGGCGTGAAGATGATGTCGCTGTAGGTGATCAGCGTCGGCCCGTCGAGCGCGGCGCGCGCGCACGCCAGCGACAGGAGGATGTTGTTGGTCTCCCACTCGGGGTTGTCGACGAAGGTGAGCCGCACGCCCGGGGGCGCCTCGGCCCGGGCGCCGGCCTCGAGGACGTCGCCGCGGTAGCCGCGGATCAGCACCAGCTCGTCGACGCCGGCGGCGGCGAACGCGCGCATCTGCCAGCCGAGCATCGTCCGGGCGCCGACCGGCACGAGCGTCTTGGGCACCTCGGCGGTGTGGGCGCCGAGCCGCTTGCCGCGACCGGCGGCGATGATGATGGCCTTCACGACGCGGCCTCCGGCGACGGCGCGCGCGGCGCGAAGCGACCCAGGCGGAACGCGATCTTCAGCATCGACAGCCCCAGGTAGAGCAGGTTCACCGCGCCGTAGGCCCAGAAGTACACGTCGATGCGGTCGGCCAGGGCGCAGATCCAGATGTACTGCGGGTAGTGCACGACGACGCGGGCGGCCCACTCGAGGGCCGAGATCGCGCGCCCGACCAGGCCCTTGCGACCGCCGACCTCGGCCGGCTGGCCGTCCTCGGTGGGCGGCTTGGCGCCGTACTCGGGGCGGCGCATGAACGAGGTCAGCGCGATGCCCGAGGCCAGGCAGAACAGCCCGCCGAGCCCGACGATCAGCAGCCGATCGTCCTCGGTCTGGCGCCACAGCCGGACGGTGACGCAGCCGTACAGCAGCATCGCCTTGAGCTCGTCCATCAAGAAGTCGAGCAGGTGGCCCAGCGGCGAGGCCATCTTGCGCACCCGCGCGATCATGCCGTCGACGCAGTCGAGCACGAACGACAGCTCGAAGATCGCCGCGCCCAGCACCAGCCCCCACCACGACAGCCAGCTGACCCACAGCGCGCCGGCGGCGGCGCACACGATCACCGCGAACATCGTGACCTGGTTGGGGGTGATGCGGGTGTCGCGCAGCGCGTAGACGAACGGCGCGGCGCCCCGGCGGGCGATGTGCTCGGTGAACCAGTTGATGTCCTGCTTCTTCTTCGACGAGCGATAGATGGCGACGATGTCGGACCACATGGAGACGGCGGCCCGGGTCATAGCAGAAACCCGCGCCCCGCGCGGCCTGCGCGGAACCGCGATCCCCTACAACGCACGGAGCCGGAGCGGGAGCGGGAACCCGAGCCGGTCAGCTCAGAAGCTGCAGAGGGGCACCGGGCCGCACAGCCGGCTGTTGGGATCGCAGAAGCCGGCGGTGCACTGGTCGTCGCTGTTGCAGGCCGCGCCGTCGCCGAGCGGCCCCTCGCAGGCGCCGGTCGCGGCGCCGCTGACCTCGTTGGAGCAGTGCAGGCCGGTCGAGCACGAGTTGGGGTCGCTGGCGAAGACGCCGTCGCTCGAGCGCGTGCAGGTCGCGCCCACCGCGCCGGCCGGCTGGCAGGTGCCGCCATCGCAAGCCAGCGTGGCGCCGCACCAGGCCTGGCCCTGGGCGGTGCCGCACGGCGCGCCGACGGTCAGCGACGGCGTGCAGGTGCCGGGGCTGCCGCTGGGGCCGGCGCAGTACTGGTGGCCGAAGCAGCCGAAGATGCCGTCGCAGCTCGCGCCGGCGGCGCGCACGTCGCGGCAGATGCCGGTGGTGGTCGAGGTGTCGCCGACGCACAGGAGCTCGCCGAGACACTCGAGATCGTCGCTGCAGATCGAGCCGGCGGGCTTGCTCGTGGTGCAGGTGCCGGTGGCGGTGCTGTCGTTGTGGCCGCCGTTGCAGAACAGCCCCGGGTCGCAGTCGTTGCCGCCGTCGCACGGCCGGCCGGCCGCGCCCGACTCGCACAGCGAGATGTCCATGTTGGTGGCGGTGTCGCGCTTGGACACGCAGTAGTCGGCGGGGCCGCAGAAGCCGCCGTTGGCGCACGACTGGCCGGTGGCCGCGGGCTTCCGGCACACCTTGCTGCCGCAGGCCTGGCCGCCCGACGGCGACTCGCAGCGGGCGCCGGCGGTGGCGCACTCGAAGTCGGCCTGGCACGCCGCGCCGTCGTTGACGTTGCCGACGATGGCGCCGCACTCGGCCAGCAGGTCGCCGCCGCTCTTCATCAGCTCGCAGGTGCCGGTGATCCGCGCGACGCAGCTGGCGGCGGCGGTGGGGTTCCACTGGGCGCGGCCGCGGGCGACGCTGTCGTCGAGCATGCGCCGGGCCGCCACCTGGGTCAGGTCGTTGAACAGGAACAGCGGCAGGTGATCGCAGTCGAGGTGCGTGGTCGAGCTGCCGAAACAGTCGTCGATCAGGCTGCACGCGGCGCGGCTGAAGCAGACGAAGAACTCGTCGACGGTGAGCGAGCTCGCGGCGCAGCCGTCGGCGGCGCTGTCGATGCCGGCGTCCTCGACGGCGGGCGGCACCTCGCCGCAAGCGGTGACCAGGGGGACGGCGACGAGCAGGGCGGCCACGATGCGCATCCCCACATTGTCGCGGGTCGCTCGGCCAGGCTCAAGGGGCACCGGCGGGCGCGCGACCGAGATCACGGCGGCGATCCGCGCTACCCTCGCCGCGGTGCCGCCGCGCTTCACCTGGCATGACGTGGCCGCCTGGTTCCCGGTGCGGGTGCTGCGCCACAGCCGGCGCGACGACGCGCCGGTGCTGGCCGCGGGCGTCGCGATGTACCTGCTGCTGGGGCTGTTGCCCACGCTGGCGGCGGTGGTGTCGATCTACGCGCTGATCGCCGACCCGACGCAGATCGAGGGCCACCTCGCCGGCCTGGATCGGGTCGTGCCCGACGACGTCTACCGCCTGCTGGTCGATCAGCTGCAGCGCGCCAGCCACCGCTCCGACGACGAGCTGCGCCTGACCCTGGCCGGCGCGGTCGTGCTGGCGCTGTGGTCGAGCCGCGCCTCGGCCAACGCGCTCCTGGTCGGCATCGAGCGCATCGACGGCACCCGCAGCCGGTGGCGCGGCTGGCGGCGGCTGGTGCTGACGACCCTGCTCGCGCTGGGCGCGCTGTTCTCGGCGGTGACGCTGCTCGCGGTGGTGGTGGCCATGCCGGCGACCAGCGCGACGCTCGCGCCGGGGCTGCGCAGCTGGCTGGTGGCGCTGCGCTGGCCGGCGCTGATCCTCACCGGCGTGACCGGGCTGTCGGTGCTGTACGCGCTGGGCGGGCCGCCGCGGCCCAAGCGGCAGATCATCCCCGGCGCGCTGGTCGCGACCGCGCTGGGCTTGCTCGCGTCGCTGGGCGTCTCGTACTACGTGGCCGATCTGGCCAGCTACCAGTCGCTGTACGGCACGTTCGGCAGCGCGATGGTGGTGGTGCTGTGGTTCTACGCCTGCTCGCTGGCGGTGATGATCGGCGCGGTCGTCAACACCGAGCTGCGCGTGCCGAGCGACCCGTCGTGGTCGCGGTACTGAATTTCAGGAGGGCGTGTCGCCACGCCCTCCCCCGTCGGGTCATGCCCCGACGGGGCCCCCTCCCAAGACGCGAAACGCCTGGCGCATGGGTCGGTGCTCGGCCGAAATACTCACAAGCTCTGAGTTTCAGGAGGTGCGTCGCTGAGCGCGCGCGCCGGCCTCCCCGCGGCTACGCCGCCGCGTAGGCGCGCTCGAGCGCCGCGACGTCGAGCTTCACCATCGTCATCATGGCGGCCATCACGGCCTTCACCTTCACCGGGTCCGGGTCGCCGATCAGCTCCATGAATCGCCGGGGGACGATCTGCCACGTGACGCCGAACGGATCGGTGATCCAGCCGCACTGCGACGGCTTCGCGCCGGCCTCGAGGAGCTTGTCCCAGTACGCGTCGACCTCCGCCTGGTCCGCGCAGTCGACGTAGAGGGAGAAGCCTTCGGAGAAGCTGAAGTACGGCCCCCCGTTGTAGCCCATGAAGACCTGACCACCGACGACGAACTCGGCGGAGGCGACCGGGCCGTCCTGGCCAGCGCGGGCCACGCTCCTGATCTGGGAGTCCGGGAACGTGGCGGTGTAGAACGCCATGGCCGCCTCGAGCTGATCGTTGAACATCAGGAACGGGGTCACCTTGGTCATCGGAGATGCTCCTCGTGGCGAGGCGCGATGGTAGCCGAAGGCGTCGGGGCCGGCGCCGGCGTCGGCGTGGGCGTCGGCGCCTGGGCGCCGGTGGCTGGTCGTTCGACTGGATCGCCGGCGAGGCCCGGTCTACCGTGATCGCGTGAGTTCCGTGCCGTGCCCGGCCTGCGGCGTGGCGGTGACCGCCGGGTACCCGCGCTGTCCGCGTTGCCACGCGCCGATGCCGGGCGCGGGCGCGCCGCGCGGGCGCCGCGACACCAACCAGGGCGGCGGCACCACCGTCGCCAAGGAGCGCCCGTCGCGGTGGAGCGCGGTGGCGTTGGTGATCGCGCTGATCGCCGTGGTCGCCGGCGTGGTGGCGCTGGTGCTGACCCGCGGCGCCGCCCACCACACGGTGGCCGAGCCGACGGTGACGCCGGTCGCGCCGCCGCCGGTCTCGGCGCGCACGCTCGACGAGCCCGAGGCTGCCCCGACCGCGGTGGCGCCGGTTCGCGATCCGTGGCCGGTGCTCGATCGCCTCGAGCGCACCGCCGCCGGCGAGCGGCTGTACGTCAAGGCCACCACCCGCGGCGCGAGCGTGGAGCTGCGCTCGAGCTTCTGCGCCGAGGCCCGGGTGCAGGCGCTGGTCGACGCCGCGCTGCCGGCGCTGCGCGAGCAGGGCGTCGCGCGCGTGACCTGCGTGGCGCTGCACGGCGCTGCGGTGTTCGTCCGGACGTTGTGACCGCGCCGCGCGCCGTGGCACAGTGCGCGCCCCGTGACCGACCTCCGCGACTCAGGTCCCCGCCGTCCTCACCGCCTGATCCTCCCGCTGGGCATGCGGGTGCTGGTGCGGATCATCAAGGACGGCGATCGCACCGACAGCGGGCTGTACCTGCCGGCCGGCGCCAAGGAGGCGCAGGACGAGGCGCTGTACGGCGAGGTGGTCGAGGTCGCCCGCGATCGGCCGACGTCGGATGACGTGGCCGAAAACGTCTCGGGCGTGCCGCACGGGGCTCGGGTGCTGTTCAGAAAGGAAGCTGGCGTACGCGTCCCGTGGGACGAGGCGCTGCGGCTGCTCGACGTGAAGGACGTGCTCGCGACCGTCGAGGAGATCGGCGACGACGAGGCGCATTGATCCGCGTCACACCGTCGGGACTCTTCTTAGCCGAACTCGGAGGATGTTCAGCGCGGCGGCGACCTCTACAATGGAGGGATGGCTGATGACTCTCGCTACCATGTGCGGCGCGGCGCGCGCGAGCGCATCGTCGACGTCGTCGGCGGCAGCCGCCCGCCGCCGGCGCGGCTGGCCGAGGGCAGCGACTCGGCGATCTCGCCCCCGACCGGCGACGAGCTCGGCGACCTGGCGCCGCCGCGCGACGCGGTGCCGGTGCGGTTCGGCGCCGAGGCGGTGGTGATCGAGCACCAGGGCGATCGGGTGACGCTGGTGCTGCCGGGCGCGATCCGCGTGACCGGCACGATCGAAGAGGCGCGGCGGCTGGCGGCGGCGCTGTTGCGGACGACGTGACAGGGGCTAGCGGCGGCGACGGCGCCGCAGCGCGAGGGCGGCGACGGCGATGATCGGGCTCGGCCACGGCCGGCCGCTGGTCGAGCAGCAGCCGGCGTCGAGCGGGTCGGGCGCGGCGCACACGCCGGGATCGTCGGCGGTCGGGTAGATCGCGCACAGCGCGGCGACCTCGTCGTCGGACAAGGTCGCCTTCGAGGTCTCGGCGCACTCCTGGAACGGGAACATGGTGGCGTCGATCTGCGCCGGGGTCAGCGGGCTGGTGCACAGCGGCACCGGCTGGCCGGCGCCGTCGACGTGCGGGGCGTCGGCCGGCGTCAGGCAGGTGTGCTCGAGGCCGAGCAGGTGGCCGATCTCGTGGGTCAGCGTGTTGGCCAGATCGGCCTGGCAGCCGGGCGGGCCGTCCGACTGGCCGTCGACCGCGAGCGCGAAGTCGACGCCGTTGAGCTCGATGTCGGCGTCGACCAGCTCGCCGTCGCGCGGGTCGCCCGGCTCGTTGACGTAGACCGCGGTGGTGACGCCGGCGGCGGCGTGGCTGTGGCACTTCATCGGCTTGCCGTCGACGGCGGGCCGGCACCACGTCGTGTCGCGGAACTTGATCACCGAGACGAAGTCGCGGCCCGACACCTCGCGGTCCACCGGCCCCAGGCTGACGACGTGCTGGTACGCGCAGCCGCCGATGCGCTGGTTCCAGTGGGCGATCACCGCCTCGATCACCTCGCGCTCGCGATCGCCCGGGATCGCGGTGGTGCCCTCGATGGCGTAGGCCAGCTGGACGCAGCCCTTGGCCCAGGCCAGCGGCCGGCCGCTGCGATTCGTGATGGTCTGGACGTACGGGCCGCGGCCGATCGGCGTGCGATCGACGACGCGATCGGCGAACCACCGGCCGGGCCCGGCGGCGCGGGCGGTGACCTCGGCGCGCATGCCGACCGCCAGCCGCGGCTCGTCGTCGAACACCACCATCGTGTAGCCGTCGGCGGTGCCGCCCAGTTGCTCGATCGTGACGTCGCCGGCGGCGGTGCGGACGGTGGCGGTGGTGACGATCGCGCGATCGTCGTCGCTCCACGCGGCCTGGGTGGCGACCACGTCGCCGACCAGCACCGCGGCGGTCGCCGGGGTGGCCGTGAGGGCCAGGGCCGTGCACGCGAGGGCGAGCCGCGACATCGCGGCGAGGTTACCACTGGCCGCCGCCGTCGCGGGGGGCGGCGCGGGTGCGCTACGTTCGCCCCGTGGCCAGACGCAACGCCAGCATCCCCGACGCGAGCGCGGTCAACGCGCAGTGGCTCATCCAGTTGCGCTGGGCGCAGATCGTCGGCCAGGCGGCGACGGTGCTGGGCGCCGACGTGCTGCTCGGCGTCGACCTGCCGCTGTACCTGCTGTGGGCGGTGGTGGCGGTGGGGCTGGGCTCGAACCTCGCGCTCGCGGCCTCGGTGCGGCGGCGCGGGCGCGCCGACGGCCGGGTGCTGGCGGCGGTGATGGCGCTCGACATCGCGGCGCTGACCGGGCTCCTGTACCTGACCGGCGGCGCCGACAACCCGTTCGGCTTCCTGTACCTGGTGCAGATCGCGCTGGCGACGGTGATCCTCGAGGCGGCGTGGACCTGGGCGCTGGTGGCGCTGTCGTTCCTGGGTTTCGGCCTCCTGCTCCTGCTCGACCACCGGCCGCTGACGGTGTCGCCGCACACCCGCGCGATCGGCGTGTGGGTCGCGCTCGGCGTCGCCTCGGCGTTCATCGTCCACTTCCTGTTGCGCGTGACCCACGCGCTGGCGGCGCGCGACGCCGAGCTGGCCGAGGCCCACAACCTGGCCGCGCGGCAGGAGCGCCTGGCGTCCCTGGCGACGATGGCCGCCGGCGCGGCCCACGAGCTGGCCACGCCGCTGGGCACGGTGGCGCTGGTGGCCAAGGAGCTCGAGCGCCACCTCGCCGGCCACGAGGACCGGACGCTGGCCGAGGACGCGCGGCTGATCCGCGAGCAGGTCGGGCGCTGCCGGGCCATCCTCGATCAGATGGCCGGCGGCACCGGCGCGGCCGGCGAGGGCCTGGTGTCGCAGCCGGTGGCCGAGGTGCTCGCCGAGGCGATGACGATCGTCCGCCCCGAGCCGTCGATCCGCACCAGCGTCACCCCCGAGGTCGCGGCGACGGTGGTCAACCTGCCGGTGCGGGCGGTGACCCAGGCGCTGCGGTCGCTGATCACCAACGCCCAGGACGCGTCGCCGGCCGGCAGCGAGGTGCTGGTGTCGGCCACCTGCCGCGCCGGGGTGCTGGCGATCGACGTCGTCGACCGCGGCCGCGGCATGAGCGCCGAGGTGCTGGCCCGGATCGGCGAGCCGTTCTACACCACGAAGCAGCCCGGCCGCGGCATGGGCCTGGGCCTGTTCCTGGCCCGGGCGGTGTTCGAGAGCATCGGCGGGGCGATGGCGATCGACTCGCGCGAGGGGGCGGGGACCCGGGTCACCGTGACCATGCCGACCGACGCCGCGGCCCGGGCCCAACGCGGCCGCGGCACGCCGCGAGCCACGAACGCCCCGGCCGGTGGTATCTAAGGGGCGATGTCCGAGACCAAGCCCTCCCTGCTCCTGTGCGACGACGACGAGGTCTTCCGCACCCGCACCGCCCGCGCCTTCACCGAGCGCGGCTTCGAGGTGTCGACGGCCCACGACTTCGACAGCGCGGTCGCGGTGGCGCGCGGCGAGTCGCCCGAGCTCGCGGTGGTCGACCTCAAGATGCCCGGCAAGGGTGGCCTCGAGCTGGTCAAGGCGCTGCTCGAGATCGATCCCCACACCAAGATCGTCGTCCTGACCGGCTACGGCTCGATCGCGACCGCGGTCGACGCGGTCCGGCTGGGCGCGACCTACTACCTGGCCAAGCCGGCCGACGCCGACGAGATCCTCGCCGCGTTCGCCCGCGGCCAGGCGCCGCCGCTCGAGCCGCCCGACTCCGACTACCGCGCGCCGAGCCTGGCCCGCGCCGAGTGGGAGCACATCAACCGCGTGCTGTCGGACTGCGGCGGCAACATCTCCGAGGCGGCGCGCCGGCTCGGCATCCACCGCCGGTCGCTGCAGCGCAAGCTGCAGAAGTACCCGCCGAATCGTTGATTAGAGGGCCTGTCGCCAGGCCCAGGTGGAGGCAGGTGGGGCACCGGTTGCATGAACCACGGACGTGCGCGTGGGGACGCCGGACGTCCCCGACGGGGCCCCACCCAAGACGCGAGACATCCAGCGCGACCGCGTAGACCATCGCGTCACAGCCGCCACGCGACGGCGGCGGTGGCCATCAGCGTGTCGACCGCGCGATCGCGGGCGTCGACCGGCACCTCGAGCGCGAGATCGACGGTGACGTGGCGGTCGCGGTAGCGGCCTCCCAGCGCCAGCGTGTGGACGAACGTCTCGTCGCGCGGCTCGACCAGCGCGTAGCTGGTGGTGGCGAAGCCGGCGGTGAGGCCGACGGTGTCGGTCAGCGCGACCGCGCCGGCCAGATCGACGTGCACCAGCGGCAGCGCGTCGGCGTCGGTGCGCAGCGTGAGCGCGAGGCCGGCGGCGACCGAGACCTCGCCGAGGCGGTTGGCCCAGCGGCGCCCGCCGCCGGCGGCCAGCGTGGTGGCGCGGGCCAGCCACGGGGTGGGATCGTCGCGGTGGGCGGCGGCCATCGCGGCGGCGACCGCGCCGCCGTCGCCGCGCCGGCTGGCGGCCGGCAAGGTCAGCGCCAGCTCGAGCCAGGTGGTCGGGGCCAGCCGGTAGCGGGCCCGGGCGTGCGGGTTGGCCAGGGTCGCCGCGGTCGAGGTGCCGGTGGTGGCGATCGCGACGCCGATCGCGCCGTCGATCGTCAGCGCGGCGCCCAGCGGCTCCTGCCACCACACCGCCGCGGTGCCGCCGTCGAGGCCGGCGGTGTGCAGGTAGCCGCCGGTCGCGCCCGCGGCGCGGCCGCCGTCGTCGGCGTGGGCCGAGCCAGCGCACAGCGCCAGGCACGCGAGGACGCGGTGCACGCCGGCAGGGTGCAATGAGCGGCGGCGCCGACGCAAGCCGCCGCCGCCGATGGCATGATGCGCCGCGATGTCCCGCGTGCGCTCGTGGCTGGCCGATCCCGTCGCCGCGGGCCTGACCGCCGGCGCGCTGCTGGCGCTGGTCGAGGTGGCCCGGCTGGGCGCGCTGACCCGGCCGGGGCTGGCGCTGACCGTGATCGCGCTGGCCGCGGTGGCGGGGACGTTCACCGGCGCGGCGGTGGCGGCGGCGGTGGCGGTGGCCGATCGTCTGCGGGCGCGGGGCGTCGCGCGCGCCGCGATCCTGGCGGCGCCGGCGCTGGCGATCACGATCCCGGTCGGCGGCAGCCTGTTCGAGGGCGCGTTCGCCGCCACCTTGCCGGGCGCGCGATGGGCGCCGATCGCGGTGCCGGCGCTGGGCTGGCTGGGGCTGGCCGCGGCGATCGCGATCGGCCAGCGGCTGGTGGCCGCCGGGCCCCGGGCCCGCGGGCTGGTGGTCGCGGCGCTGGCGCTGGGCGGCCTGGTCGTCGAGGCGGCCAACCGCGCGCTGTTCCGCTCGGGCTACCCCACGCTGCACCTGGGGCTGGTGTTCGCGGCGATCGCGGCGATCGCGGCCGCGCTCGCCGTCGGGCTGGGGCGACCGCCAGCGCCGCGGCGTGGCCGGCTGATCACCGGCGCGGCGATCGCGGTGGTGGCGGTGGTGGTCGCGCTGGCCGGGCTGCGCCACGCCGACGATCGCGCGCGGGTCGCGACCCGCGGCGATCAAGCGCGGCACCTGGCGCGGGCGGCGCGCGCGCTGATCGATCGCGACGGCGACGGCTCCTCGGCGATCCTCGGCGGCGGCGACTGCGACGACGGCGATCCGGCGCGTCACGTCGGGGCCGCCGACCTGCCGGGCAACGGCCGGGACGAGGACTGCGACGGCGCCGACGCGGTGCCGCCGCCGGCGCCGGTGGTCGACGCCGGGCGCGCGGCGTCGCTGGCGAGCTGGCGCGCGACGCCCGAGGTGACGGCGCTGCGGGCCAAGCTGGCCAAGGCCAACCTGCTGATGATCTCGGTCGACGCGCTGCGCGCCGATCGCCTGGTCGCCGGCGACCCGACGGTGCCGCGGCTGGCCGCGCTGGTGGCCGCGTCGGCGGCGTTCACCCACGGCCTGGCGCCGGCCGCGGGCACCGACGTGTCGATGACGACGATCGCCACCGGCCGCTGGAACCCGTTCCAGCCGATCGCCACGACGCTGGCCGAGGCGCTGGCCGCCAGCGGCCGCGCCACCCACGCGATCTTGCCGCGCGAGGTGCTGCGCTACGCCGGCGAGACGCTGCTCACCCGCGGCTGGGCCGGCGTCGACAAGGTGGTGACCGACGGCAGCCAGCGCGACGTCGGCGATCGCATCACCGCCGACGCCACCACCGACCTGGCGCTGCGGTTCCTGGCCGGCGCCGACGGCCAGGCCCGGCCGTTCGCGCTGTGGGTCCACTACTTCGACGTCCACGAGCACGCGCAGATCGCGGTGCCCGACGCGCTCGCCGCCGGCGTCCAGGGCGCGATCAACGCCACCGACCGCCGCTACCGCGCGCTGCTGGGCGGGATCGATCGCGCGGTGGGCCGGCTGCTCGACGAGCTGGATCGCCGCGGCCTGGCCGACGACACGATCGTCGTCTTGTTCTCGGATCACGGCGAGAGCCTGGGCGAGGACCCGCGGCTGCCCGACCGCCATGGCCTGGTGGTGTACCAGGCGCTGACCCACGTGCCGGTGGCGGTGCGGGTGCCCGGCGTCGCGCCGCGCGCGCTGCCGGCGCCGATGTCGCTCATCGACCTGCCGCCGACGGTGCTGGGGCTGCTGGGCGCCGGCGGGATGGCGCCGCTCGACGGCGTCGACCTCACCGACGACGTGCTGGGCGCGCCGCTCGCGCTGATCGCCCGCGAGCGCACGCTGGTGATGAACGAGCAGGATCAGTGGGCGGTGGTGGCGTGGCCGTACAAGCTGCTGGTGCGGCCGGCCGACAACCTGACCGAGCTGTACGACCTGTCGGTCGATCCCGCCGAGCGCCAGGACCTGGCGGCGCGCGAGCCGGCCCGGGTCAAGGAGCTGCGCGGTCGCTACGGCTGGTTCCCGCCGGTGTCGATGGACCGGACCCAGGCAGGACGGCGCTGGCGAGAACGACAAGCCCGGCCACCGCCAGCGCCGTCGCCGAGATGATCGTCAGCGGCGGCAGCCAGCCGCTCCACCGCGGCACCACCGGGCACACCCGCTCGCCGAACCACAGGCCGCTGGCGCCGGTGACGATCCACACCGCGACGGTCGCGGCCACCGGCAGCGCCAGCTGCGCGACCAGCGCGCGGCGCCAGTCGCGCCGCACCTCGAAGGTCAGCGCGATCGCCAGCACCGCCAGCCCGGGCGCGGCGGCGTTGGCCATCGTCAGGCCCTGCTTCTTGTAGATCATCGGCGTCGACAGCGACGGCGTGGTCTCGAGCAGCATCAGCGCGATCAGCGCGACCGGCCACCACCACGGCACCGCCGCGATCCGCCCGCCGGCGGCCCAGCCGGTCGCGAGCAGCGCGGCCAGGAGCAGCGCGATCGCCAGCGCGACCCGGCCCCGCGGCAGCGCCGGCAGCACGTCGTCGTCGTCGACCGGGGCGGCCAGCGCCGCGGCCAGCGGCCGCCCGCGGCTGTCGGCGGGCAAGGTCGCGCCCACCGAGTCGGCGATCAGCCGGGCCGCGTCGACCACGCTGATCGGGCCGCCGCGGCCGACCGCGACGTCGGGGCCGGCGACGCAGCCGCGCACGACGCGGATCGCGCGGGCCTCGCCGCCGTGGCCGCCACCGGCGATGTGATCGTGGTCGGACAGCACCAGCCAGCGCGCGTCGGGCGCGGCGGCGGTGAGGCGCCCCAGGATCGCGTCGGCCGAGGCGGCGGCGTCGCGCCACGCCGTCGAGCGCTTGCCGGCGCGGTGGCCGGCGGTGTCGACCCGCAGCACGTGGACGAACACCAGCCGGGCCGGGCCGCCGACCGCGGCCACCGCGGTGTCGACCCAGGTGTCGGCCCACTTGTCGGGCAGGGTCTTGGCTGGCGTCGGCGGCAGCGTGTGCGGGAAGCCCAGCGAGTGGACGATGTACGAGTGGCTCTCGGCGATCGCGATCGCGTCGGGCACCTGGGCCGGGATGGCGCCGGCCGGCGGCGGCACCGGCTTGCCGGTCGAGTGGTACAGCACGCCGGTCTGCTGCTGGGTGCGGCCGCTCCACAAGGCCAGCTCGACCGGCAGCGACACCGTCGGGAAGCCCACGTCGATCGTCAGGTCGAGGCCGCGCGCGCACACCGCGTTCCACGCCGCCATGCCGGCCGCGGTGTCGCGGCCGGCGCCGTCGATCAGCACGACGCGCGTCCGCGCGGCCGGCGGCAGGCCGGCGCCGGTGGCCGCGGGCAGCGGCGGCGTCGCGCCCGGCGCCGCGTCGTTGCGGACGATCGCGTTGATCGCGTCCTGGCGCAGGTCGCGCAGCGGCCACAGCAAGAGCACCAGCGCGACGCCGAGCGCCACGCGGATCAGGCGGTCGGCGAGCGTCACGGCGCGGCTCCGGCGTCGAGGGCCAGCGGCGGCAACCCCAGCGGCGCGCGCCACGGCGCGTCGGCCAGCACCTCGACCGGCGCCAGCCGCAGGAGCCGCGGGATCGCGCGGCCGGCGGTCACCAGCGGCATGTGGCCGACGCCGGTGCGCAGGTAGATCGCGCGGGCGTCGGCGCGCGCCGGGCCCAGCTCGTCGTCGAGTTCGGCGAGATCGTCGACGGTGACCACCGCGCCCGCGCCCAGGTCCTCGGCCAGGCCCCGGGCCAGCTCCTCGGTCCAGCGCACGGTGTCGTCGCCGACGAAGATCAGGTGGTGGGCCGCCGACGCCGCCATCCACCCGCGCCACGCGTCGACCTCGCCGTAGGTCGCGTCGAGCGAGATGATCCAGTCGAGCGCGGGCGCCGCGGTCCACGCCAAGAGCGTGCGGTACGCGCCGCTGTGGCCGATCGCGATCAGCGCGCCGGTGGGGCGCGGCAGGTCGATCGCCGCGAACACCTCGGCCAGCAGATCTTCGAGCGCCGGCCAGCGCACCGCCTGACGCGATCCGGCGGGCGCCTCGGCGGCGATGAAGACCGCGTTCACCGCGGCCAGCGCGAACTGCTCGGGCAGCCGGTGGTCGCGCCACGCGGCGTCGACGTCGGTGTCGTAGCCGTGGACGTACAGCACCACCGCCGCGCCGTCGGGGTGGTAGCCCGCGGGCGCCCAGACGTGGATCGGGCCGGCGGCGGTCGCGAGCTCCCACGCGTGGCCCGCGGCCACCGCGGCGGGCAGCGGCGCGGCGGCAGGGGCGGGCCCCGGCGCGCCGTCGTCGGCGGCGACCGCGACCACGATCACGGTGGCGGCGGCCACGGCGATCACGGCGACGGCGCGGCGCATGCCCGACTGTGCCGCCGAACCGCGCGGCGGCGCAAATCCCTCGCGCCGGTCACAGCGACGGCAGGCCCTTCTTGACGATCTCTTGCTCGTAGTACTTCGCCGGCTTGGTGCCGGCCTTGACCGCGGCCTTGGCCTTGGCCAGCTCCTCGTCGATCAGCGCGGCGAACGCCGGGAACGGCTGGGCGCCCGAGAGGAACCGACCGTTGATGAAGAACACCGGGGTGGCGCCGACGCCGAACTTGGTGAGCTCGGCCATGTCCTTGGCGTTCTCGGCCAGGCACCCGGTCAGGTCGGCGCGGTAGCGGGGCATGTCCAGGCCGACGCGGCTGGCGAGCGCGTCGATCTGCGCCGGCTCGAACGCGCGCTTGGCGAACGCCTCGTCCCACAGCAGCGTGTCGAGGTCCCAGAACTTGCCCTGGTGGTTCGCGGCGCACGCCGCCTGCGACGCGTAGGTCGCGACCTGCGGGTGGACGACGTACTGGCGGTAGACGATGCGCACCTGATCGCCGTAGGTGGTGCTGATCTGGTCGAGCGTGCCGCGCACCTTCTCGCAGAACGGGCACGCGTACTCGCCGGCGCGGACGATCGTGACCAGCGCGGTGGCCTTGCCCTTGACCGGGAAGCCGACGACCGGCACGCCATAGGTCTTGGTGGCGTCGGGCTGCGGCCGCGCCGGGCGCGCCGGCGGCGCGGCCTTGGCCTTGGCGTCGACCTCGGCCGCCAGCTTCTCGAGCTGCACGCGCAGCTCCTCGGCCTTGGCGGCGGCGTCGCTGGCGCCGTCGACCGAGCCGGCCAGCGTGCCGAGCATCGCCTCGAGCCGGGCCAGGGACGCCCGCAGCTCGAACTCGCTCTTGGCCTGGGCCGCCTCGGCGGCGGCCATCCGGCGCTCGAGCCGGTCGAACCTGCCGCTGCTCACACACCCGGCGATCGAGAGGACGACGACGAACCATGCCGCGCGCATGGCGCGACGCTACCACGGCGATCGCGGCGGCGCCGTCAGCGCCGCAGCTTGGGCACGTCGCGATCGAGCACGGTCTTGCGGCCGTCGGTGGCGGCGGTGCGGATCGCCTCGTCGCAGATCGCGCGCACGTGATCGGACAGCGCGTCGGCGACCGAGTCCGAGGTGTTCATGCCCGAGCGCTCGCGGATGTACTTCTTCATCTTCGAGACGACGATCAGGATCTCGGCCTCGGCCTCGGCGAGGGTCGGGGCGCTGGCGGCGGGTGCGGGCGCGGGCGCGGGCGTCGGCGTCGCGATGACGCGGCGGGCCGGCTCGGCCGGGTGATCCGAGGTCGGCGGGGGCGGGCGCGACGGCGCGGGCGCGGCGGGCGCGGCGACGATCGGCGCCGGGCGCGGTGGCGCGGCGGGCGGTGGCGCGGCGTCGGCGGTGCGCGGCGCGCGCTCCTCGACCGCCCAGGCGTCGCGGTGGCGCAGCGTGGCCACGTGGCTGTCCCAGCACGCGACGGTGCAGAACTTGTAGTTGGTGTTGTGGCGATTGCACGTCGACACGCTGCACACCCAGTGCACCGCGCCGAACCCGATGTCGCGCTTGCACGCGCTGCACCGCATCCAGGTCATGCCGTTCTCCGTCGTCGGCGCACGAGCGCCAGGGTCGCGAGCGCCAGCGGCGCCGCGCGATCGGCACGATCGCCGGTCGAGCAGCAGCCGCCATCGTCGTCGTGGTACGCGAGCGCGATCCGCACCTTGGCGGTGCGGGTCGGGTCGGCGCGATCGGTGGCGCGCACGACCAGGCTGTCGTCGCCGGGCTCGAGCGGCGCGGCGATCGTCAGCGCGCCGTCGTCGGTCAGGGTCGCGGCGCCGGTGGCCGGCCCGGCGACGAGCGCCCAGCCGTGATCGGCGGCGAACGGATCGGCGGCGTCGAGCGTCACCTGCCGCGTCGTGCCGGGCGCGACGGTCACCGCGTCGGGCAGCGGGTGCAGGCCGTCCTCGAGCTCGACGCCGGCCGCGGCCTCGATCCACGCCACCACCGTCGGGTGATCGGGCCGGACGTAGATGCCGCCTTCGGAGCAGTCGACCGTCGCGTCGGCGTAGCTGCGCGAGGTGACGCCGGCGACCAGCGGGCCGCGGGCGTCGAGCAGGTACATCGGCCCGCCGGAGTCGCCGGGGCAGGTGTCGACGCCGGCGCCGCCGGCGCCCAGCTCGCCGGCGGGCCGCAGGGTCGGATCGCAGCCGCTCGAGCGCGTGCAGGCCGCGTCGGTGATCGTGGTGCGGGCGGCGCGCAGCGCGTCGACGAACTCGCCGCCGCTGGCGTCGATCGCGCCGTAGCCGACCAGCGCGACGGGCGCGCCGTCGACGACGCCGGTCCGGGCCCAGCCGGTGGCCAGCCGCCGCGGCGGCACGTCGGCGTCGCGATCGAGCAAGAGCAGCGCGACGTCGAACGCGCCGGGCCCAGGGACGACGGCCGCCACGCCGACGAACTCGCCGGCGCTCGGCCGGGCCAGCGAGTTGGTGCCGAGCAGCACCTCGTCGGCCGCGATGTCGCGGCAGTGATCGGCGGTGAGCACGACCCGCGGGGCGATCAGCACGCCGGTGCAGTACTGCTGGCGGTTCGACAGCACCGCCGCGACCTCGCGCCACTGGCCGGCGGGCACGTCGCTGCCGCCGATGACGGCGGACGGCTCCGGCGTCGCGGCGGGGGCCGGCGCGTCGTCACCGGGCGCCGCGGCGGCCACGCCGGCGCCGAGCAGCACGGCGAGGACCGGGAGCGACCGCATGGCTCCGACGATGGCACGCCGGCCGCCCGAACGGGAGGCCGCTCGGTTCCCGCAATTCAGTAGCGCTTGACGGTGGGGTCGATCTGCACCGACCAGGCGTCGATGCCGCCGGCGAGGTTGTAGACGGTGCGGAAGCCCTGCTGCAGGAAGTGCTCGGCGGCGTTCTGGCTGCGCCCGCCGTGATGGCAGAAGAAGGCGAGCGGGGTCGACTTGTCGAGCTGCTCGATCGCGGCGGCGGCGGTGTCGTCGAGCAGCGTCGAGCCGGCGATCGTGGCGGTCGCGCGCTCGCCCGGGGTGCGCACGTCGTAGAGGTGCTTGACCTGGCCGCTGTCGAGGAGCGCCTTGAGCTCCTTGGGCGGGATCGCCTTCACCGCGGCCGGGCGGTTGGGGTTGTCGATCTTGAAGCCGGCGCCGCCGGGCCCGTCGACGTAGTCGATCACCACGCCGGCGGCGCGGCGCGCGCTGGCCGCGTCGAGCTGCACGGTGATGCCGTTGGTCACGACCGTCAGCGAGGCGGCCTCGCGCGGGCCGACGTCGAGGCCGTGATCGAAGCGCGCGTCGATCGACAGGTGGATGACGTCGTCGGCGCCGGCGTCGGCCAGGGCGCCGCGCAGCACCTCGGCGGCGCGCGGGGTGACCGTCACCGCCGGCGGCGCGGCCGGCGCGGCCAGGTCGCCGAGCCGCGTGGCCAGCTCGCCCGAGGCGTGGAGCTGGCGGACGATGTCGGAGCCGCCGACGAACTCTCCCTTGACGTACAGCTGGGGGATCGTCGGCCAGTCCGAGAACGCCTTGATGGCGTCGCGGATCGCCGCGTCGGCCAGCACGTTGACGGTGGTGTAGTTCGGCAGCATGGTGTCGAGGATCTGGACCACGCTGGCGGAGAAGCCGCACTGGGGAAAGTTCCGGCTACCCTTCATGAACAGGACCACCGCGTCGGACGCGATGAGTGATTCGATCTTCTGGCGAAGCTCTGGTGCGAGGCTCATGGAGACAACTCCGGCTCAAGGCGTGGGGCGCAAGGTTTGCGCGAATTTCAGGTGCTGGTGATGGCTAGCACGGACTTGGCGGTGCGGGGGGTGACTTCGGTCGAAGCCGTCGACCGCGCCGCCTGGGACGCCCTCGACCATGGCCCATCGCCGTTCTTGCGCCACGGCTTCCTCACCGCGCTCGAGGCGTCGGGCTCGATCGGCAAGCGCTCGGGCTGGCGCCCGGTGTACCTGCTGGCCGAGGCCGGCGGCCAGCTCCAGGGCGCGGTCGCCGCGTTCGTCAAGCAGCACTCGTACGGCGAGTACATCTTCGACTGGGCGTGGGCCGGCGCCGCCGAGCGCGCCGGGCTCGACTACTACCCCAAGCTGGTGATCGCCGCGCCGATCACGCCGGCCACCGGCCGCCGGATCCTGCTCGCGCCGGGCGCCGATCGCGCGCGCACCGCCGCCGCGCTGATCGCCGCGGTGCGGGCGGTGGCCGACGACGCCGGCTGCTCGTCGATCCACTGGCTGTTCTGCACCGACGACGAGCAGGCGCTGCTGGCCGGGCACGGGTTCTTGCCGCGGGCCAGCTTCCAGTACCACTGGCACAACCGCGGCTACGCGAGCTTCGACGGCTTCCTCGGCGCCCTGGCCTCCCGCAAGCGCAAGCAGCTCCGCAAGGAGCGGGCGCGGGTGCACGCGGCGATCGATCGGCTGACCTGGGTGCCGGGCGGCGAGCTCACCAGCGCGCAGCTCGACCGGATGGATCGCTGGTACCGCGCCACCACCGAGGAGCACGGCGGCCACGACTACCTGCGGCCCGGGTTCTTCCACCGGGTCGCCGCCGAGCTGCCCGACCTGACCTGGATCGCCGAGGTCACCGTCGGCGACCGCCCGGCGGCGGGCGCGCTGTTCTTCGAGACGCCGCAGGGGTTGTACGGCCGTTACTGGGGCAGCGACGTCGAGCTCGACTGCCTGCACTTCGAGACCGCCTACTACGCCGGCATCGAGCGCTGCATCGCGCGCGGCCTGCCGCTGTTCGAGGCCGGCGCCCAGGGCGACCACAAGCTGGTGCGCGGCTTCGATCCCAGCCCGACCTACTCGGCGCACTGGCTGCGCCACGAAGGCCTCGCCGCGGCGATCGACGAGTTCCTCGGCCGCGAGCGGCGCGCGGTGGCGCGGCAGATGGCCGAGCTGGCCGCGTACGGGCCGTACCGGCAGGCCGAGGGCGACGAGCCCGCGTGAGGGTCAGACCTCGGCGGCGGCGCGCAGGCCCGAGGCGATCGCGCCGTCGATGTAGCCGCTCCAGGCGGTGGCGGTCTCGGTGCCGGCCCAGTGCAGGCGGCCGACCGGCGTGCGGATGACCCGGCCGACGGTGGTCCAGACGCCGGGCGGGCAGAACGCGCCGTAGCAGCCGCCCGCCCACGGATCGTGCTCCCAGACGTGATCGACGTAGGCGCGGGGCGTCGCGGCGCCGTCGCCGTAGGCGCGGACGAAGCACGCGACCGCGGCCGAGCGGCGGCCGGCGAGGTCGAGGGCGCCCAGCCGGCGCGCGGCGTCGGCCTCGGCGAAGCCCATCAGCACGCCGCAGCTGCCGTCGGGCGGCGAGTTGTCGAACGCGACGTGGATCGGCCCGCGATCCGACAGCGACAGGCCCGACAGCCCGGCGTCGCGCCAGAACGGGCGATCGTAGATCGCGGTGCACTTGATGACCGCGCCCATCGGCGTCTGCGCGATCAGCGCGGCGCGCTCGGGTGGCAGCCGCGGCGTGAAGTCGATCGCCGCGATCAGGTGCGGCGGGATCGCGATGATCGCGCGCTCGGCGGTGACCGCGCCGCGATCGTGGTGCACGGTCACCGCGGCGCCGTGCTCGATCCGCCGCGCCGCGCAGCCCAGCCGCACGTCGAGCCCGCTGGCCAGCCGCTCGGCCACGCCCTGCATGCCGCCGTCGACGCGGGTGGCCTGGGCGCCGTCGGTGGTGCCGAACAGCGTGTCGAGATCGCGGCCGCTGTGGATGTAGAACAGCGCGTGCAGGAGCGACATCTGCCCGAGCTCGGCGGCGAACACCGACTCGAGGCCGGCGGTGAGCAGGTCGCGGGCGACCGCGGTGCGCAGGTTGCGCGCCAGCCACGCGCCCAGCGTGGTCGCGTCCCAGCGCGCGGCGTGGCGCGCGGTCCACGGCGCGTCGAGCGGCACCTGCCGCGCCATCCGCTCGAGCCGCCACTGCGCCTGGCCGACGTCGAGCAGGCTGGCGACGCCGAGCCGCGGGATGGTGCCGCGGTAGCGCCGGGCCTTGCCGTCGACCAGCACCAGGTTGTCGCCGGTGGTCCAGGTGGGGAACGTGCGCGCGCCCTGCTCGGCCAGGAGCCCCAGCAGGTGATCCTGGGTCGGGCCGGCCCACTGCCCGCCGAGGTCGACCCACGGCCCGCCCGGCGCCGGCGCGGTGTAGACCCGGCCGCCGACGCGATCGCGGGCCTCGAGCACGATCGCCGCCCGGCCGGCCTTGCGCAGCGCGCGCGCCGCGGATAGCCCGGCGAACCCGGCGCCGATGATCACCACGTCGGTCCGCTCGCTCATGCGTCGAAGTGCATCACGCGGCCGCGGCGTCCGCCAGGTATCCTCCGGTCGATGTGCGACACGCTGGTGACGATCGCGCCCGGGCGCGTGCGGTTCGCCAAGAACTCCGACCGCGATCCCAACGAGGCGCAGGCGCCGACGTGGCGGCCGGCGCGCGACCACGTCGCCGGCGCGCCGCTGCGCTGCACCCACGTCACGATCCCGCAGGTCGCGCACACCCACGCGGTCTTGCTGTCGCGGCCGTTCTGGCTGTGGGGCGCCGAGATGGGCGCCAACGCGCACGGCGTGGTGATCGGCAACGAGGCGGTGTTCACCGATCAGCCGTTCACCGCCGCCGGCCTCACCGGCATGGACCTGGTGCGGCTCGGGCTCGAGCGCGGCGCCACCGCGGCCGAGGCCGTGGCGGTGATCGAGGACCTGGTCGCGCGCCACGGCCAGGGCGGCGGCTGCGGCCACGAGCACCCCGGGTTCCGCTACCACGCGAGCTTCCTGGTCGCCGACGCCCGCGGCGCGTTCGTCGTCGAGACCGCCGGTCGCGCGGTCGCGGTGCAGGCGGTGGTGGACGCCGCGACGATCTCCAACGCGCTGACCCTGCCGGCGCTGCGCGGCCACCGCGATCGGCTGCGCTCGTGGGTGGCGGCCGCCGATCATCGGCAGGCGTGCACGCTGGCCGCGGCCCGGGCCGCCCGCGGCGTCGGCGATCTGTTCGCGGCGCTGCGCGACCACGGCGACGGCGACGACGGCGCGCGCCCGCGCTACCGCTGGCACCACGGCGCGATGGCGGCGCCGTGCATGCACGCCGGCGGGCTGATCGCCGCGTCGCAGACCACCGCGTCGTGGGTCGCCGAGTTGACGCCGGCCGGCGCGCGTCACTGGATCACCGCGACCGCGGCGCCGTGCTTGTCGATCTTCAAGCCGGTCGCCGTCGACGATCCGCTCGCGCTGGGCCCGCCGCCGCGCGATCGCGCCGACGCCGGCCTGTGGTGGCAGCACGAGCGCCTGCACCGCCGGGTGATCGGCGACGCCGCGTGGTGCCGGACGATCGCCGCCGAGCGCGACGAGGTCGAGCGCCGGTGGCTGAGCGCGCCGCCGGCGCCGACCGCGGCCTTCGCCGAGCACCGCGCGCTGGTGGAGCGCTGGCTGGCGGCCAGCGCGGCCGCGCCGGTCGCCGACGATCGGCCGTGGTACGTGCGCCGCTACTGGGCGGAGCGCGACCGCCGCGCCGGCCTGGCGTGAGCCGGTTCCGTTTGGAGGGTTTGTCGCCAAACCCTCCCCCGCGGGGTCACGCCCCCGCGGGGCCCCCGCCCAAGACGCGAGACTCCCGGGCGACGTTCCGGAGGTGCGGCGTCACGGCGCGATGAGCCGCCCCGATCACGGCGCGATCGGCCACGGCGTCGGCCGCAGCCCGGCCTGCCAGTTGTCGTGGCGGCCGTCCCAGTAGCCGACCTCGACCGCGGCGAGCTCGACGTCGTCGAGGCAGTTGAGGTTGATCGAGACGAAGTCGCCGCCGAGCTGGGCCAGGTGGCCGCGGCCGTAGACGCCGACGTGGCACCGCGGGCAGAAGTAGCGCCCGGCGATCTCCGGGTGGCGCGCGTAGGTGTGGAGCGTGCCTTCGTCGGTCAAGAGCGTGAAGGCGTCGGGGCGGACGATCGCGCCGGTCCACCCCAGCTTCGTGCAGATGGTGCAGTTGCAGCGGGTGCCGCGCGTCGCGTCGACGCGGACGGTGAAGCGCAGGTGCCCGCAGTGGCAGCTGCCGCGGTGGACGGAGAGGACCGGGTCGGGGCTGGAGGTCGTCATGGGATCGACGGTGCCGGGGCCGCGTGACAGCCTTCTGTCAGGTATCGCCACGGCCAGGTCGGTCCACCTGTCGGACCGCAGAATTCGCGCGTCGCCCCGGCGCCGCGAAGCCGGTGCGCGTTCGCGCGGGCCGAGCCGCGGTCAACGGTCATGGCCGCGTCACGACCCGCGATCGCCGACCGACTTCTGATCGAACTCTGGCCCGGCGGCGCGGGCAGCCGACGCGCCGCGGCGGCACGCTGGCGGCATGACACCCACCGACCCTCGCGATCGCCTGCGCTGGATCGACAACCTGCCGTTCTGGGGCGTCCACCTGGCCGCGATCGCCGGCCTGGCCTGGCTGGGCTGGTCGTGGACCGGCTTCTGGATCGCGCTCATCGCCTACGTCGTGCGGCTGTTCGCGATCACCGCCGGCTACCACCGCTACTTCTCGCACCGCGCGTACAAGACCAGCCGCGCGTTCCAGCTCGTGCTGGCGGTGCTGGGCCTGACCTCGACCCAGAAGGGCCCGCTGTGGTGGGCCGCGCACCACCGCATCCACCACAAGTACTCCGACCAGCCCGGCGACCTGCACTCGGTGCGGCAGCGCGGCTTCTGGTGGGCGCACATGTTCTGGATCCTGGTTGAGCGCAACGCCAAGGCCGATCACGACAAGATCAAGGACCTGACCAAGTACCCCGAGCTGCGCTTCGTCGACCGCCACGCGATCTGGTTCACGGTCGCGTACGCCGCCGCGCTGTACCTGCTCGGCGGCTGGACCGCGCTGATCTGGGGCTACTTCGTGTCGACGGTCGTGCTGTGGCACGGCACGTTCACGATCAACTCGCTGTCCCACGTCTGGGGCTGGCGCCGCTACCGCACCACCGACGACAGCGTCAACAACCCGCTGCTGGCCATCCTCACGCTGGGCGAGGGCTGGCACAACAACCACCACTACTACCAGCGGTCGGCGCGCCAGGGCTTCTACTGGTGGGAGGTCGACCTCAGCTTCTACGTGCTCAAGCTGCTCGAGGTGTTCCACATCGTCTGGGACGTGCAGGGCGTGCCGCGCCACGTCCGCGATCACCGGCCGCCGGCGCCGGTCGACGCCGACGGAGCCGAGGCGATCGCGTCGTCCGGGCGGTGACAGCCGAGGTACCGACGTTCGGGCTTGGGGCGGCGGCGGCGTGACGTACCATCGGCGGCGATGCGGCGCGTCCTCCTCGGCTCGGCGATCTTCCTGACGGCCTGCGGCGGCGACGACGGGGCCACGCCGCCGCCGCTGTGCACCGGCGCCTGGCACGTGTGCGGCGGCCACCTGCGCGACGCCACCGGCCGGGCCGCGATCCTGCGCGGCATGAACGTCGGCAAGAAGGAGGCGCCGTACCTCGACTTCCACGCCGCCGCCGACTTCGCGCGGATGCGCGACGACTGGGGCATGAACGCGGTCCGCTTCTACTTCCCGTGGGCTGCGGTCGAGCCCAGCCCCGGGCAGTACGACGACGCGTTCCTGGATCAGGTGCGGCAGCGGCTCGACTGGGCGGCCGCGGCCGAGGTCGACGTCGTGCTCGACCTGCACCAGGACGTCTACGGCGAGGGCTTCGGCTTCGACGGCGCGCCGCGCTGGACCTGCGACCAGGCGCGCTACGACGCGTTCGTGCCGGCGGCGCAGTGGCCGCTCAACTACCTCGAGCCCAACGTCAAGGCGTGCTTCGACGGGCTGTGGAACGACCCGGCGCTGGGCGAGGCCCACGCCGCGGCGTGGCGCCACATCGCGGGCCGGCTCGGCGATCACCCCGCGGTGATCGGCTTCGACGCGATCAACGAGCCGCACTGGGGCAGCCACGACCTGTTCACCTTCGAGCGCGAGCGGCTGCAGCCGTTCTACGATCGCGACGTCGCGGCGGTGCGCGCCGTCGCGCCGCGCTGGGTGGCGTTCCTCGAGCCGGCCGGCTCGCGCAACATCGGCATCCCGACCTCGCTGCAGCCGTTCGCCTACCCCGACGTGGTCTACGCGCCGCACGCCTACGACTCGGCGGCCGAGCAGCAGCAGGGCTTCGACGAGGCGCGCCGGGCGGCGTTCCTCGAGAACGTGGCGCTGCAGCGGACCGAGGCCGAGGCGCTGGGCACCGCGCTGTGGATCGGCGAGTACGGTGGCCTGGGCACCGATCCCGGCATCGTGCCGTACATGGACGCCGCCTACGACGCGGCCAGCGCGGTCGCCGCCTCGAGCATGTACTGGGCCTACAGCAGGGGCGGCGGCTACTCACCGCTCGACGCCAGCGGCGCCGAGATCGCGCCGCTGGTGGGCGCGATCGTGCGGCCGTACCCGGCGCGGATCGCCGGCGACCCGATCGGGTGGACCCACGACGAGGCCGCGCGCACGCTGACCGTGCGCTACCGCCCCGACGCGCGGATCGCGACGCCGACCGAGCTCGTCGTGCCGCCGCGGGTGTCGACCGCGCCGGCGGTGACCTGCGATGGCTGCGCGAGCGAGCGGCGCGGCGACACGCTGCTGATCACCGCGCCGCCGGCGGTCGACGCCGCGGGCGTGGCGACGGTGGTGGTGACGCTGCCCGCGCCGTGACTTAGCGCTTCGCGGCGCGCTTGCCGGCGCGCGCCGGGTAGCCGGCCAGCACCAGCACCTCGTCGACGTCGCCGCGCCGCGACGGGTCCGAGTTGATCGCGCGCGGGCACTTCACGCGATCGATGCGCAGGCCCTTGTACATGGCGCGGATGCGCGGCGTGTCGGCGTTGGACAGCACCACCGCGCAGCCGCGGTCGGCCAGCCCGCGCACGGTGTCGGCCAGCGCCTGCTGATCGGCGGGGCCGAAGCCGTCGCCGGTGTACGCGGTGAAGTTGGCCGTCGTCGTGACCGGATCGTAGGGCGGGTCGAAGTAGACCAGGTCGCCGGGGCCGGCGTCGGCGACCGCGGCCTGGTAGTCGCCGCACAAGAGCGTCGCGCGGCGCAGCACGGCCGAGGCGCGGTGGACCGTGTCGGCGTCGCAGATCGACGGGTTCTTGTAGCGGCCCATCGGCACGTTGAAGCCGCCGCCCTTGTTGACCCGCCAGAGGCCGTTGAAGCAGGTGCGGTTCAGGTAGATGAACGTGGCGGCGCGGTCGAGCGTCGTCCACGACACCGAGCGATCGTTCCAGCGCGCGCGGGTCTGGTAGTAGTGGTCCTCGGCGTGGGCCTGCTGGTGCAGCGCGAGGCGGCGCAGCACGCCGTCGGGATCGGTGGCGACGGCGCGGTACATGCCGATCAGATCGGGGTTGCGATCGGAGAGGACCGCGGCCTCGGGGCCGAGGTGGAAGAACACCGCGGCGCCGCCGGCGAACGGCTCGAAGTAGCGGCCGTAGGTGCGCGGCAGCCGGGTCAGGATCTCGGGCAAGAGCTTGGTCTTGCCGCCGACCCACTTGACGATCGGCCACGCGGCCGACGGCGGCATGGCCGGGGCGTCGGCGCGGTGGGCGCGCGCCAGGCGAGGCGCGACGGGCGAGGAGCGGACGAGGCGCGCGCGGCGCTTGGACGTGGCCATCGAGCGCTCAATGTCGAGCGAGCCGCGGCCGTGGGCAAAAAAGCGGAGTATTTTCGTTTAGTTATGAAACTGGGCCGGGAAGTGCTTCGATAAGCGCCGATCCCGCCGCTGGGCAAGCGGGGGCGGACCGGTCAACGTGTGCGGGTGGGGAACCGGGTGCCTCCCGATCGTCGGCCCGACGACGCGCCGCCGCCGACGGTGATCGACGGGCGGGGCGCGGTGTCGAACCCCGACGGCCGCTACGCCGCGTTCGCGCGGGCGAGCTTCGATGACGGCTGGGGCGAGCAGGGCGCCGACGACCCGCGGCCGGCGCCGGCGACGACGGTCACCGACGAGGCGATCCAGTCGATCATCGCGACCAACGACTCGCCCGACGTGCCGTTCGATCAGTCGGTGAACCCGTACCGCGGCTGCGAGCACGGCTGCGTGTACTGCTTCGCGCGCCCGACCCACGCGTACCTCGGGTTGTCGCCCGGGCTCGACTTCGAGACCAAGCTGCGGGCCAAGCCCGAGGCGGCGGCGACCTTGCGCCGCGAGCTGGCGCGCGCGAGCTACGCGTGCGCGCCGATCAACCTGGGCGCCAACACCGATCCGTACCAGCCGATCGAGCGCGAGCGGCGCCTGACCCGCGCGGTGCTCGAGGTGCTGGCCGAGACCCACCACCCGGTCACGATCATCACCAAGAGCGCGCTGGTGGTGCGCGATCTGGATCTGCTGGCGCCGATGGCGGCGCGCGGCCTGGCGCAGGTGAACGTGTCGCTGACGACGCTGGCGCCGGCGCTGGCCGAGATCCTCGAGCCGCGCGCGGCGCGGCCGCACCGCCGGCTGGCGACGATCGAGCGGCTGGCGGCGGCCGGCGTGCCGGTCGGCGTGCTGACCTCGCCGATGATCCCGGCGATCAACGACGGCGAGCTGGAGGCGCTGATGACCGCGGCGCGCGGCGCCGGGGCCAGCTACGCGTCGTACGTCGTCCTGCGGCTGCCGCACGAGCTCAAGCAGATCTTCGACGACTGGCTGCGCGCGCACTTCCCCGATCGCGCCGCGCGGGTGCTGGCGCTGATGCGCGGCATGCGCGGGGGCCAGCTGTACGACAGCGACTTCGCGCAGCGCATGCGCGGGACCGGGCCGTACGCCGAGCTGCTGGCGCGGCGGTTCGCCGTGGCGCGGGATCGGCTGGGGTTCGAGCCGGAGGCGCGGGCGCTGGATCGGACGCAGTTCGTGCGGCCGGAGCGGGGAGGGCAGCTGCGGCTGTTCTGAGGCCGCGGCCGGGAGCCGAGCCGGAGCCGGATCCGGAGGCCGGGGGCCTCGACGCGACGGGGGCGGGTGACCATATAGGGAGCATGACCGCGCTCGTCCGTCCCTCGCCGCCCTCGAGCGGCCAGCTCCTCGGCCGCGTGCTGGCGCAGCCGGCGCTGGTCGAGGCCGTCCAGCACCTGCCGGCCAGCGCGCTGGCCAAGCTGATCGAGCACGTCGGGCTCGAGGACGCCGGCGAGCTGATCGCGCTGGCCACGACGGCGCAGCTCGCCGACGTGTTCGATCACGATCTGTGGCGCGGGCGGCCGGGGCAGGCCGAGGCGCTCGACCCGGCGCGGTTCGCGGTGTGGCTGGAGGTGATGGTCGAGGCCGGCGCCGGCTTCGCCGCGCGGCGGCTGGCCGAGCTGCCGGAGGATCTGCTGACCCACCTGATCCACCAGCGGGCGCTCGTGCTCGAGCTGGACCAGCTCGAGCGCGAGCTGGCCGAGCTGGGCGATGACGCCGACTACGTCGAGAAGGCGTGCGACGATCGCCTGCACGTCGAGCTCGACGTCTACCGGCTGGTGGCGCGCGGCGCCGATGGCTGGGACGCGCTGGCGGCGGTGCTGGTCGCCCTCGACGAGGCGCACCACGACCTGCTGGCACGGGTGCTCGAGCGCTGCGCGTACCTGGCGCGGCGCGACGTCGTCGACGACGGCGGGCTGACCGCGGCGCTGTCGGCCGAGGCGTCGCTGGCCGACGACGTGGCCGGCGAGCGGGAGGACCGGCGGGCCGCCGACGGCTACGTCGAGCCGCGGGCGGCCGCGGGCTTCCTGCGCCTGGCCGCGAGCCAGGACGCCGACGCGGTCCGCGCCGCCGGCCGCGACCCGACGACCCGCTCGTACTTCCGCGAGCTGGCGCCGCGCCCGGTGCCGCGGCCGTCGGCGGCCGCCGACGCGCTGGTCGCGCTGCTGGTGGCCAACGGGGTGCTCGACGAGGGCGCGCGGGCGCTGCCGCTGCTGCCGGGCGGCGACGACGGTGGACCGGCGGCGACCCTGCGCGCGGCGCTGGCCGACCTCGACGACGCCGCGCTGCACCAGCGGCGGATCGCCGAGCTGGTGTACCTGGCCAACGTCCTGACCGCGGGCGCCGCGGTCGACGGCCGGACGTTCCGCCGCGGCGAGGCGGTCACGGCGGCGGTGACCGCGTGCGGCCTCGGGCTGGCGCACCTGGTGGCCACCACCGGCGAGGACGCGGCGGCGATCGTCCGCCGCGACGGCGCCGACCTGCTGTTCCGGATCGGCTGGCACCAGCTGAGCGCGGGCGGCCGCGACCCGGTGCGCGCGCTGCTGGGCGGCGCGCCGCGCGATCGGCCTTGACGATCGCCACGGCGCCTGGCATCGATCGAGTCGCGCGACGCCTGCGTCGCGCCCGCATGGAGCGCTGAGCCCGTCCCTCGCACGTCCTCGCCGTCGCAGCCGCGGCGGCCGTCCGATCTGCAACGCGGAGGCTCCATGCAATCCCTGATCTTCGATCGGGTCTCGTTCGCTTATGCCGGCGGCGACGAGATCCTGCGCGACGTCTCGCTCGCGCTGACGCCCGGCTGGACCGCGATCGTCGGCGACAACGGCGCCGGCAAGTCGACGCTGCTGGCGCTGGCCGCCGGCGCGCTGACCCCGACCGCGGGCCACGTGCGGCGCCATGCGATGGGCTGCGTCGCGGTGGTGCCGCAGCGGGTCGACGCGCTCGATGCCGCGGTGCGTGGCTTCGCCGAGGCCGACGCCGCCGACGCCGCGCGGTGGCGCGCGCGGCTGGGCCTGGCGCCCGAGGCGCTGGGCCGGTGGGCGGTGCTGTCGCCGGGCGAGCGCAAGCGCTGGCAGCTGGGCGCGGCGCTGGCGCGCGACCCCGACCTGCTGATCGTCGACGAGCCGACCAACCACCTCGACGCCGAGGCGCTGGCGCGATCGGTCGACGCGCTGGCCGGGTTCCGCGGGCTCGGCCTGGTGGTGTCGCACGATCGCGACCTGCTGGCGCGCCTGCCGGCGCTGACGGTGCGGCTGCACGGCGGCGCGGCCACCACGTGGGCCGGCGGTTACGACGCCGCCCGCGCCGCGTGGACCGCGGCGGCCACCGCGGCGCGAGCGCGGCGCGCCGAGCTGGGCGCGACCCGCCGGCTCGAGGAGCGCCGGCTGCACCAGGCCCGGACCCGCGAGCAGGCGGCGGCCCGAGCGGTGGGGGGCAGCGCGCGGATCAAGGATCGCCACGACGCCGACGGTCGGTCGATGGGCCGCAAGAACCTGGCGAGCTGGGCGGCGGCCGCCGCGGGGCGCTCCGTCGATCGCGCCCACGGGCGGCTGGCGGCGGCGCAGGCGGCCGAGGCCGCGGTGGTCGTCGCGCGCGAGCGCGGCGCGCCGGTCCAGGTGATCGCCGGCGCCGCGGCGCGGCGGTGGCTGGTGCAGCTCGACGCGCCGACGCTGTGCGCCGGCGACCGCGTCGTGGCGCGCGAGCTGCGGGTGGCGATCGCGCGCGACGATCGGATCTGGCTGCGCGGCGGCAACGGCAGCGGCAAGTCGACGTTGCTGGCCGCGCTGGCCGCGGCGTGGACGCTGCCGGCCGAGGCGCTCGTGGTGTTGCCGCAGGAGCTGACCGCCGACGCGTCCGTCGCGCTCACCGCGGCGGTGCGCCGCCTCGATCGCGCGGCGCGCGGGCAGGTCGGGCAGCTCGCGGCCGCGCTGGGGATCGACCCCGCGCGCGCGCTGGGGTCGGCGCTGCCGTCGCCAGGGGAGGCGCGCAAGCTGGCGCTGGCGCTGGGGCTGGCGCGGCGGCCGGCGCTGGTGATGCTCGACGAGCCGACCAACCACCTCGACCTGCCCTCGATCGAGCGGCTCGAGGCGGCGCTGGGGGCGTACGCCGGCGCGCTGGTGCTGGTGAGCCACGACGAGCGGCTGGGCGCGGCGCTGGCGACGACGACCTGGGAGCTCGGGCGGGGGCAGCTGCGGGTGCGGTGACGCGTCCCCGGGCGCGCCGCCGTCCCGGCCCGCCTTCCGGACCGCCTGGCTTCCGGACCGAAACCCCGGACGGTCGGGAATGCCGGCCGCCGCGCGGCGGTTCGGCGGCTGTCGCACCCCGTCGCAGCACCGCGGGGGGGCCGGCTTGACATCAGGGCGACACCTCACCTAAAAGCGCAGCTCTTTCCACGATCTCCAACCGGGGATGGCCCCGGGGAGCCTCCATGATCCAAGTCTCAAATCTCACCAAATATTACGGTGGGAAGCGTGCCCTCGGCCCGGTCTCGTTCGAGATCGACAAAGGCGAGACGGTGGGCTTCCTGGGCCTCAACGGCGCCGGCAAGACGACGGCGCTCCGCATCCTGGCCTGCGATCTCCGCCCGACGGCGGGCGCGGTGTCGGTCGGCGGCATCGACGCGCTGGCCAACCCGCACGAGGTCCGCCGGCGCATCGGCTTCCTGCCCGAGACGCCGCCGCTCTACCCGGAGATGACCGTCCAGGCGTTCCTCGGCTTCGTCTGCGACCTGCGCGAGGTCGCCTCGAGCGACAAGAAGGCCAAGATCGGCGACGCCCTCGCGCTGACCGATCTCACGCTCGTCGCCGGCGAGCCGATCGGGACCTTGTCCCACGGCTACCGCCAGCGCGTCGGCGTGGCCCAGGCCATCGTCCACCGCCCGCAGCTGGTCATCCTCGACGAGCCGACCCGCGGCCTCGACCCGCGGCAGATCGTCGAGATGCGCAAGCTGATCCACGAGCTCAAGGACAAGCACACCGTGCTGCTGTCCTCGCACCAGCTGGCCGAGGTCAGCCAGACCTGCGACCGCCTGCTGGTGCTGGGCCGCGGCCAGGTCGTCGGCGCCGGCACCGAGGCCGAGCTGGGCGCGCTGCAGGAGCCGATGTTCTCGGTCGAGCTCACGGTCCGCGTCCCCGACGGCAAGGACGGCGGCGCCGCCGCGGTGCTCGCCGCGCTGGGCGGCATCGACGGCCTGCTCGGCAAGAGCGTGCCCACCGAGCGCGGCGACGGCTGGGAGCTGCTCATCTCGAGCAAGCGCGACGTCCGCGCCGAGGTCAGCCGCGCGGTGATCGGCGCCGGCCTCGACCTGCTCCGCCTCGACGCCCGCGCGGTCGACCTCGAGAACACCTTCCTCCGCCTGGTCGCCGCCGCCCCGGCCGCGGCCCCGGCGCCGGCCCCCAAGGAGTGACGATGCGGGCGATATACATGATCTTCCGCCGCGAGTTCGCGGCCTACCTCCGCTCGATCATGGGCTGGATCGTCGTCGGCGTGGCGCTCCTCGCCATGGGCATCACGTTCCAGGCCTTCGGCTACAAGAGCGCGCTGGCCAGCGAGATGCTCCAGCAGTTCTTCTGGTCGAGCTCGGGCGTCGTCATGATCATCTCGGTGATCCTGTCGTTCCGGGTCATCGCCGAGGAGCGCCAGTCCGGCTCGCTGATGCTGCTGTCGACCTCGCCGGTGCGTGAGCACGCGATCGTGATCGGCAAGTTCCTCGCGACGCTGGCGTTCCTGACGCTGATCCTGGTGCTGTCGGCGTACATCCCGCTGCTCATCAAGGGCCAGGGCAAGATCACCGGCACCCAGATCTTCGTCGGCTACCTCGGCCTGTGGCTGCTCGGCGGCGCCTGCCTCGCGGTCGGCGTGTTCGCGTCGAGCCTGACCCGCGAGATGGTCATCGCCGCGGTGGTCGCGGCGATCATCGTCGGCGGCATGGTCCTGCTCTACAAGCTGTCCTTGGTGCTCGACCCGCCGCTGCGCGCGGTGTTCGCCGAGCTGGACCTGTGGTGGATCCACTTCCAGAACGGCTTCATGCGCGGGATCTTCAACCTCAAGGACCTCGTCTACTACCTGGCGATGATCTACTTCTTCCTGCTGCTCGCGGTGAAGACGCTGGAGGCGAAGCGATGGCAATGAACACTCCCGCGAAGCTGTGGGTCCGGGTGTCGCTGCTGGTCTCGGTGGCGCTCCTGGTCACCGCCCGCCGCACCCTCGACGCCGTGCCCGGCCTGGCCAAGGCGCTGACCGTGATCGCCGTGCTGGCCTTCCTGGGCGGCCTCGGCGCCCAGGTCTGGCGCTGGCTCAAGGCCACCAACAAGCGCAAGCAGGCCGAGACCACGCTCCTGGCCTGCTTCCTCGGCCTGCTCGCCGCCGGCGTCATGTACTACCTGACGACCAAGGGCGGGCTGGCGCTGATCGGCCGCGCCGACGCCACCCCCAAGAGCGCCGCCAAGTTCGACACGGTCATGACGATCGGCTGGCTGATCGTCGGGCTGTGCGCGCTCTTGCCGACGATCTTCATGGAGGCCACCGTCGGCGAGTGGACCGCCGACGACCCCGACGACGTCGTCGAGTTCCAGCGCACCCGCGAGATGGGCGTGTCGGGCCTGACGATCGCGCTGGCCGCGGCGTTCCTGATGGTGACGTGCAACGTCGCCAAGCAGAAGAACGTGCGCAAGGACGTCTCCTACTTCAAGACCTCGTCGCCGGGCGACTCGACCCGCAAGATCGTCGAGAGCATGAAGGCGCCGATCAAGGTGCTGATGTTCTTCCCCGAGGTCAACGAGGTCGGCGAGGAGGTCCGCGGCTACTTCCAGGAGCTGGGCCGCCAGACCGGCAAGGTCACCGTCGAGCGCTACGACCGCCTGGTCTCGGCGCAGCTGGCCCAGAAGTACCAGGTCCAGCGCGACGGCACCGTCGTGCTGGTCCGCGCCGGCGACGACGCCACCGCCACCGGCGCCGCCGCCGAGAAGAGCGGCAAGTTCGAGATCGACACCGACTTCGACAAGGCCCGCCGCCAGACCGGCAAGCTGCGCATCCTCGATCAGACGGTGAACACCGAGCTGCTCAAGCTGGTGCGCGAGAAGCGGAAGGCCTACCTCACCGTCGGCCACGGCGAGATCAACGACCCCGACTCGCTGCCGGCGCAGGTGCGCGCGCGCTTCCCCGACGCCAAGGCGATGGTGATCAAGGCCATCCTCGGCCAGCTCAACTACGAGGTGAAGACGCTGCCGACGATGGACCTCAACCGCGAGGTCCCCGCCGACGCCACGCTGGTGATGGCGCTCGGCCCCAAGCTGCCGTTCGAGCCGGGTGAACTCACCACCCTGGCCGGCTACCTCGAGCGCGGCGGCCGCGTGCTGATCGCCGTCGACCCCCAGGGCGACTTCGAGCTGGGCCCGCTCGCGGGCTACTTCGGCGTCAGCGTCGACCGCCACCTCATCCACGACGACAAGAACTACACGCCGGAGCGCGGCCAGCCGACCGACAAGATGCTGGCGCTGACCAACGGCTTCTCGTCGCACCCGGCCACCACCTCGCTGTCGCGCGGCGCCGCCAACCAGGCGATCCTGCTGCAGACCTCGGGCGCGCTGATCGAGCAGGACTTCAGCGGGCCGGCCGCGGCCGCCGCCGAGAAGCCCAAGCGCACGATCATCATCCGCTCGATGAGCGACGCCTGGCTCGACCTCGATGGCAACCACGCCTTCGACGCGCCGGCCGAGAAGCGCGACCGCTACTCGATCGGCGCCGCGATCGAGGGCCCGAAGGCCAAGCAGCCCGACGGCACCGACGGCGAGCCGTGGCGGGCGCTGGTGTTCGCCGACAACGACCTGTTCGCCGACCGCATGTTCCGCACGCTCACCGGCCAGCAGGGCCTCGACACCAACAGCCGGACCTTGCCCGACGACAGCATCCGCTGGCTCGGCGGCGAGGAGGCGTTCGCCGGCATCGTCAACACCGAGAAGGAGAACGAGGTCCGCCAGACCAAGCGCCAGCAGGCGCTGTGGTTCGTGGCCACGACGCTGTTCGTCCCGGTGCTGGTGGTCGGCCTGGGCCTGGCCTACGCGCTGTCGTATCGCCGCCGCCGGCCGCTGGCGGTCGCCAAGATGGAGAAGACGTCATGAAGGGAGTCATCGTCCACGGCGCCCTGCTGGGCGTGATGCTGGTCTACGGCTACCGGACCTGGACCAAGGAAGAGGCCACCAAGCCGGTCGGCGGCGAGGTGGTGATGTGGACCCGCGGCGAGGCCGATCTCTCCAAGATCGAGTTCCAGACCGAGAACCGGCTGGTGCGCATCGAGCGTCGGGGCACCGGCGCCGCCGCGTACTGGTGGGGCAGCGAGTCCAAGACGATCAAGAAGCCCAAGCCGATCGATCCGCCGCCGCCGGCTGATCCCGCCGCGCCGCCGCCGCCGCCGCCGGCGCCGGAGTTCGTCGACGAGACCACGACCACCGAGTTCCCGATCGGCCCCGAGGGCGAGAAGCTGGTGAAGCAGTTCGCCCGGATGCGCGCGATCAAGTCGGTGGGCGTCCCGAAGGACGACAGCAAGAAGGACTACGGCCTCGCCGACGCGCAGACGTCGATCGCGGTGGTGTTCGCCGACGGCGCCAAGACGCTGGTGGTCGGCGGCCGGGTGTTCGGCGGCGGCGATCGCTACCTGCAGGACCTCGACACCAACAAGGCCTTCGTCGTGCTCGGCAGCCTGGTCGCCACCCTCGAGGGCGGCGAGCCCAGCCTGCGCCCGACCGACCTGCGCTCGTTCGACCCGAAGGCCGCGACCGCGGTCGAGGTGGCGGCCAAGGACAAGAGCAAGCGGGTGCAGAAGATCAAGGTCAAGGCGCCGGCGCCCGACGCCGACGATCCGCACGCGCCGCCGCCCAACGCCGACGAGCTGATCGAGACCTGGGGCCAGGGCGCGACCGCCGACACCGTCGTCGCCAACTTCCTCGACAAGCTCGAGAAGCTGCGCCCGACCAGCTACGACGCGAAGCTCGACGTCGCGTCGCTCGAGCTGGTGGTGGCCGCGACGTACAAGGACGGCAAGGGCGCGCAGCTCGGCACGATCAAGCTGTACCGCCGCACCACGCCGGCCCCGGCCGACGCGACGCCGCCGACCCCGCCGGCCGACCCGACCAAGCCGGCGACGCCGGCCGCGCCGGCCGACCCGACCAAGCCGGCGACGCCGGCCGCCGCCGGCCGACCCGACCAAGCCGGCGACGCCGGATCAGCCGCCGGCCGCCAAGCCGGCCGACAAGGTCGAGTACTTCCTGTGGACCGAGCGCACCCGCGTGCCCGGCCTGCTGACCACGATGGCCGCCGAGCGCGTCGAGCAAGACGTGCCCACGCTGTTCGGTCAGTAGCACCGCCGCGCGCCGTGTCCAGGCCGCACCCACGAGCCGCCGCCGGGCGGCTCGTCGCATTTTTCGGCGCCGC
The DNA here is from genome assembly GCA_016707895.1 of Myxococcales bacterium. Taxonomy (GTDB): domain Bacteria; phylum Myxococcota_A; class Polyangia; order Haliangiales; family Haliangiaceae; genus UBA2376. Next base: position 649,601 of record JADJGV010000034.1, read on the forward strand.
GCGCCGCGTCCCTGACGATGGAATACGGGCAACCGTCTTGGCGGTCTGACGGATCGAACTCACGGAGACCCCATGACCCGACTCACTCGCATCCGTCGTTCGCTCATCGCTGGCATCTGCGCGGTCGGCGTCGCCGCCGGCGTCGGCCTGGTCGCGCGCGCCACCTCGCCCGAGCCGGCCCACGCCCAGGCGCTGACGCCGGGCTCGACCCAGATCTCCGACGTCGCCGAGCGCGTCGTCGACAGCGTCGTCAACGTCTCGACCACCCAGCAGGTCGCGACCGGGCCGTTCGCCGCCGATCCGTTCTGGAACGATCCCGGCTCGCCGTTCTACGGCGGCGACGATCCGCGCCGCGCCCAGAGCCTGGGCTCCGGCGTGATCGTCTCGAGCGACGGCCGGATCCTGACCAACGCCCACGTCATCGACAACGCCAGCGCCATCCGCGTCACGCTGCGCGACGGCGCCGAGTTCGACGCCAGGCTGATCGGCAGCGACCCGCGCAGCGACGTCGCGGTGCTGCAGCTGATCCCGGCCCCGGGCGCCAAGCTGCCCGCGCTCAAGCCGATCACGATCGGCGACTCGTCGAAGCTGCGGCTGGGCGAGGTGGTGCTGGCGGTCGGCAACCCGTTCGGCGTCGGCCAGGCGGTGACGATGGGCATCGTCTCGGCGGTCGGCCGCGCCTCGGTCGGCATCGAGCAGTACGAGGACTTCATCCAGACCGACGCCGCGATCAACCCCGGCAACTCGGGCGGCGCGCTGGTCGATCTCAACGGCAACCTGATCGGCATCAACACCGCGATCCTGTCGCGCACCGGCGGCTACCAGGGCATCGGCTTCGCGATCCCGACCAACATGGCGCGGCCGATCATGGACATGCTGATCAAGGACGGGCGGGTGTCGCGCGGCTACCTCGGCGTCGGGCTGGCCCCGCTCGATCAGGCCGCGCGCGCGCAGTTCGGCATCAAGGCCGGCAGCGGCGTGGTGATCGGCTCGGTCGGGCCCAACACGCCGGCCGCCAAGGCCGGCCTGCAGGCCGGCGATCTGGTCACGGCGATCGACGGCACCGCGGTGCGCGAGGTCGGCAAGCTGCGCAACGCGGTCGCGGTGCGCGGCGCCGGCAAGACCGTCAAGCTCGACGTCGTGCGCGGCGGCGCGAACCGATCGGTGAGCGTCACGCTGGCCGAGTTGCCCGAGCGCCAGGTCGCGCAGCGCCAGCCAGCGCCGCGGATCACGCCGCGCCAGGGCGGGCAGCCGCCCAACGTGCAGTGGAAGCGCGAGGAGATCATCGTCCACCCCGACGGCCGCGTCGAGCGGCGGTCGAGCTCCGATCGAGATCCGCAGGGGCAGCTGACGCCCTGAGCGCGTCGCGGCCCGGCTGTCAGACGCGTCGGTCACGATCGCCGGCGTGCCTCGCCAGCTGCTGATCGCCGCGCTCGCCGCGCTGCTCGCGCTGGTCGCGGTGCGCGCGCTGGCCGCCCGCGGGCGGTCGCGGCGGGCCCGGCGGGTCGGGCGGATCGCCGCCGACGGTGAGCTCGCCGGCGCTGCGCTGCTGGCCGCGGCCGGTTTCGCGATCGTCGACCGTCAGGCGCGCCACGTGCTGCCGGTCGACGTCGACGGCGAGCGCTACGACGCCGGGCTGCGCTGCGACTACCTGGCCGAGCGCGCCGGCGAGCGCTGGGTGGCCGAGGTCAAGACCGGCAAGGACGCGCCCAGCCTGGCCAACCCGGCGACCCGGCGCCAGCTGCTCGAGTACCAGGTCGCGTACGGCGCGGTCGGCGTCGCGCTGGTCGACGCGACCGCCGGCGTCGTCCACGAGGTGCGCTTCGACCTCGCCCCGTCGCCCGCCGCGGCGGCGCCGCCCCCACCGCGCTGGCCGCTGTTCGCGCTCGGCGTCGCGGTCGGCCTGGGCGCGGCGGCGGCGCTCGCGCTCGTGTAGGATCGTCCGCGATGATCCGCCTCGCGCTGGCCGCGCTCCTGCTCCTCACCGTCGCCTGCGGCGACGATCCGCCCAACGTCGGCGCCACCTGCACCGCCACCAGCGGCTGCGACGAGGGGCTGACCTGCAACACCGCCGCGGCCGGCGGCTACTGCACGCAGGCGTGCACGATGCCGGGCGAGACCACCGAGTGCCCCGAGGGCTCGCTGTGCGACGGCGTCATCGGCGCCGCCACCGAGTGCGTCAAGATCTGCGAGAAGGCCAGCGACTGCCGCGCCGATCAGGACTGCAACGGCACCACCGGCGGCAGCACCAAGGCGTGCAAGCCGAAGGCGGCGCAGTAGGCGCTACTTCAGGTTGGCGTTCGCGAAGTCCCAGTTCACCAGCTTCCAGTACTCCTCGATGTACTTGGGGCGGGCGTTCCGGTAGTCGATGTAGTAGGCGTGCTCCCAGACGTCGATCGTCAGGATGCACGACTTGCCGACCGCGAACGGGGTGTCGGCGTTGGCGCTCTGCTCGATCGCCAGGCCGCCGTCGGCGTTCTGCACCAGCCACGCCCAGCCCGAGCCGAACTGGGTGGCGGCGGCCTTGCTGAACTTCTCCTTGAAGTCGGCGAAGCTGCCGAAGCTCTTGTCGATCGCCGCGGCGATCGCGCCGGTGGGCGCGCCGCCGGCGCTGGGCGCCAGCGAGTGCCAGTAGAAGGTGTGGTTCCACACCTGCGCGGCGTTGTTGAAGAACGGCTTCTCCGAGGCCTGGCCGTGGGACGCCTTGACGACCTCCTCCAGCGACATCGCCTCGTACTTGGTGCCGGGGGCGAGGTTGTTCAGGTTGGTGACGTAGGCCTGGTGGTGCTTGCCGTAGTGGTAGTCGATGGTCTCGGCCGACACGATCGGCGCGAGGGCGTCCTTGCCGTAGGGCAGGGGGGGAAGCGTGAATGCCATGGGATCCTCCTGGGTGGGCCGGGGTTCCGGCGGTGGACGCACCGTACCAGGGTGGGGCGCGCGCGTCGGCCAACCGATGGCCAACCTATGGAACTTCTGCCAATGGATTGGCAGACGCGCGCCGGCCCGCAAGCCCGCACGATCGGCGCCGGCGGCGGCTGCGGCCACCGCACGGTCGGCGCTACGATGCGGCGCGTGCTCGGACCCCTCGGCCACCTGGCGGCGCTCGCCGCCTACGGCGCGCGCCGCGGCCGCCAGGTCGATCACGATCTCGACGCGCACCGCGCGCTGACCTGGACCGCCGGTGACGGCCTGCCCCGCGGCCTGACGCTCGAGTGGCTCGGCACCGCCGGGTTCCGCCTCACCTACGAGGGCCAGCACCTGCTGATCGATCCGTACCTGACCCGGCTGCCGCTCGGCGATCTGTTGCGGCGGCGGGTGGTGCCGGCGGACGCGGCGGCGCTCGCCGGGGTGCCCGATCCGCTGGCGATCCTGGTCGGCCACACCCACTTCGATCACGCGCTCGACGTGCCGGCGCTGGCCCGGCGCGCCGGCTGCCCGGTCTACGGCTCGGCCTCGCTGGCGCGGTTGATGGCGCTGCACGGCCAGCCCGAGCGCGCGGTCACCGTCGCGCCGCACCGCACCTACGACGTCGGGCCGTTCGCGGTGACGTTCGTGCCCAGCCTGCACAGCAAGCTGGCCGGCGGCCTGTGGGTGCCGTACGGCGGCGAGATCACCTGCGAGCACGTCGACGAGCTGGTGCCGCAGGCCTACAAGTGCGGCCAGGTCTGGGGCATCCACGTCGCGGTCGGCGGCGCGACCTTCTACCACCAGGGCTCGTGCGACCTCATCGACGCCGAGGTCCGGCACCGCGGCGTCGACGTGCTCCTGTGCGGGATCTCGGGCCGGCGCTTCACCCGCCGCTACGTCGCGCGGCTCCTGCGCGCGCTCGAGCCGCGGCTGGTGGTGCCGCACCACTTCGACGACTTCTTCCGGCCGCGGGCCGCGCCGATGGCGATGAGCCTCAACGTCAACCTGGCCGGCTTCGTCGACGAGGTCGGCGCGGTGTCGCGCGACTTCGCGATCAAGACGCTGGGTTGCGGCCAGCCGGTGGGGGCGGCGTGAGCTTCCTCGACGCGCTGGTCGCCTACGCCCGCGCCGGCCACGTGGTGTGGATGGCGCCGGCCTGGCTCGCGGTGATCGTCGCGGTCAAGCGCTGGGCGCCCGAGGCGCGCCGGCGGGTGTGGCCGTCGACCGTGCTGTTGATCCTGGCGGCGCTGCTGGTGGTGTGGGGCGCCAGCGCCGACGCGCTCGGCTACGACGATCAGCCGATCGCGGCCGCCGCCCTGGCGTTCGAGCTGCTCGCGGTGGTCGGCCTGGCCCAGGTCGCGGTGTTCACCGTCGCGCTGCCGCGGATCGGCGTGGTGGTGCCGCGGATCCTGGTCGACATCGCCACCGGCGTCGCGTCGGTGGTGGTGCTGATCGTCGTCGGCAAGCGCGCCGGCTGGTCGCTGGCCGGGCTGATCACCACCTCGGCGGTGCTGACCGCGGTGATCGGCTTCTCGCTGCAGGACACGCTCGGCAACCTGATGGGCGGCCTGGCGCTGCAGGCCGACAGCTCGATCAAGGTCGGCGACTGGATCACGCTCGGGCCCGGCGGCCCGGCCGGCCGGGTCAGCGAGATCCGCTGGCGCTACACCGCGATCGAGACCCGGGCCTGGGAGACCGTCGTGATCCCCAACTCGGTCTTGATGAAGAGCCAGGTCACGGTGCAGGGCCGCCGCGCCGGCGAACCGCTGCAGCTGCGCCGCGCCTTCGAGCTGTTCGTCGACTTCCGCACCGCGCCGACCGAGGTGATCGCCGCGGTGCTGCGCGAGCTGGGCGGCGATCCGGTGCCCAGCATGGCGACCACGCCGCCGCCGCAGGTGCTGTTCACCGGCGTCCGCGACAGCTACGCCGTCTACACCGTGCGCTACTGGCTGACCGACCTCGCGATCGACGAGGTCACCGACAGCGCGGTGCGCATCCGCGCGTACTTCGCGCTGCGACGGGCCGGCATCCCGCTGTCGATCCCGGCCCAGGCGCTGTTCGTCACCGCCGAGACCGAGGACCGCCGCGCCCGCAAGCACGACGAGGAGCAGGCGCGCCGCCTGGCCGCGCTGGCCCGGGTCGATCTGTTCGCGCCGCTGGGCGCCGAGGAGCGCGCGACGCTGGCCGCGGCGCTGCGGCCGGCGCCGTTCGCCACCGGCGAGGCGGTCACGCACGAGGGCGACCCCGGCGACGGCCTGTACCTGATCACCGCGGGCGCCGCGGTGGTGCAGCTGGGCATGGGCGAACGCGCCCGCGAGATCGCGCGGCTCGGCCCCGGGCAGTTCTTCGGCGAGATGTCGTTGATGACCGGCGCCGCGCGCTCGGCCACCGTCGTCGCGGCCACCGACCTCGAGTGCTACTGCATCGACAAGGCGGTGTTCCAGACGCTGGTCACCGCGCGCCCCGAGATCGCCGAGCAGATCGCCGAGGTGCTCGCGGCGCGGCGCGAGGCGCTGGAGTCGGCCCGCGGCCAGCGCGCCGCCACCAGCCAGGCCGAGGCCAAGGCCGATCTGGCCGATCGCATCCGCGGCTTCTTCGGGCTGCGCGGGTAGGCGCTGCGATCGGCCGCGCGCGTCGGCGCTGCGATGGCGAGCTCAGGGGACGGCCAGGATCTCGATCCAGGGCTGTCGCAGGTTGTAGACGCCGATCAGGGCGACGTGGCCCTGGTTGTCGCTGATGAGATCGTACGGCTCGACGGCGTCGAACCCGGGGCCGCCGTAGTCCGAGGCGCCGTTGGTGTCCTTGTCGAGTCGCCACACCTCGGCGCCGGTGGCGTCGTGGGCCAGGACCAGCGCGCCGGCGGCGAACGCGGAACGGCCCTGGAAGCGATGCGCGCGGGCGGTGACGATGCGGCCGTCACGGTCGATCGCGACGAAGCGCCCGACGGTGCCGTCGACCTCGGGGACGCTGAAGGTGGTGGCGCCGGTGGCATCGAGGCGGACGAGCGCCGCCTCCGTCGCCATGACCAGGCCGCTCTGGTGATCGTAGGCGAGCTTGGTCCTCGTCAGGCCGCTGATGGTCCACGGCGCGCCTCGCGGTGTGCCGTCGAACGCGAAGCGATCGATCGTGGTCGCCGAGGCGGCGACGTCGTAACGGGCGACGGCCAGTTCGGCGGCCGATGCGGTGATGGCCAGGGGCAGCTCGATCGGGGTGCGCCAGCGCACCGTGCCGTCGGTCGCCGCACGCACCGCCAGCTCGTCGTTCCACGCGAGCGCCACTTCGTCGCCGACCGGGGCCAGCACCGGCACGAAGGCCGGCGTTGTCGTGGGCAGCGGCTGGGCCCAAACGGTCGCGCCGGCGCCGTCGAGCCGGAGCAACGTGTAGGTGGTCTGGTCCGGACCAAGCACGACCAGGTACGCGGCGCCGGTCGCGGTGGTGGCGGCATCGACGACCCACCGGAACTCGGACGGCAAGGCGCGTGACCAGCGCATCGCGCCCGTCGGCGCCAGGCGCGACACGATGAGCGCAGGAGGTTCTTGCAGGCGATCGTCGCCGGCCGCCAGCAGATCGCCGTCGGCGAAGAACGCGGCGGCTGCGACCGGGACCTCGGGCAGGAGCGTGGTTACCTCGCCATCGTCCTTGGCGAACGTGGCGGTGGCCGCGCGATCGTTCACGGTCAGGCCGAGTTCGCACGTCCGACCGATGCCGCCACAGGCGCCCGACCAGCCGGTGAACCGCGACGGCGTGCGGGCCCGCAGCACCGGGTGGTCGCCGGGCTCGACGTGGAGCGTGCAGTCGTCGGTGCAGGTGCTGGCCACGGGGTCGTAGCTCACCGTGCCGACCGCCTCGCCGTCGAGGCTGAGCGCGATGGCCTTGGCGGCTGGGCTAGCGAAGTGCACGATCCAGCTCGGCGTGAACGAACGCGGCACGAGCGAGATCGTGCGCGTCGCCGAGGCGCCGGCAAGATGGCTGCCGCCGGTCGGCGTCGCGGTGAGCGTGACGCGGTCGTCGTCGAAGGCCCGCGCGCAGACGCCGACATCACCAGTGCCGCAATCGATGCCCGCCGGCGACGAGGTGATCGTGCCAGTGCCGGCGCCGCGGGGGTAGACCTCGACGCCGCTGATGAAGCGACCATCGATGGGGACGGTGGCGCCGCCGAGGTGCATCGCGCCGATCGCGCAGCCGCGGGCGAGCGGCGTGTACGCGACGCGCATCGTGCACGCCGCGCCGCCGGTGAGCATCGGGCCGCAGTCCGAGGCGGTGTTGCCGATGAAGCCGGCGCCGCTGAAGGCGGGCGCGCCGAGCGGGATCGGCGTGGTGCCTTGGTTGGAGACGATGAACTCCGAGATCCCGAGCGCGACCGCGCCGCGGCTGAACGATAGGTTGGCGGCGCCGATGAACAACCCGGTGGTCGTGGCGATCGCGGTGCCGGTCAGCGCGATGCGCGTGGCGCCGACGCGCAGCGATGCCCGCTTCGCGCCGAGCGACTGGGGCGCGAAGTCGACCTGTACGAAGCACAGGTCGCCGGTGCCGAGGCGGCGGCCCTCGTCGCAGTCGGTGACCGGGGCGATCACGAACTCGGCGGCATCGGCGCCGTCGAGCGCCAGCGAGATCGGGCCCGGCGCGCCGTCGTTGCGGAAGGTGATGACGGTGGTTGCGCGCTGCACGAGCTGGGTGTCGGGTGCCGCCCAGGCGGTCGCGGGCGCGCAGGCGATCTCCGCGTTCGGCGCGGCCTCGTCGGCGCCGCCGCAGGCGAGCACCGGCCCGCAGAGGGCAACAACGACGTGGCCGCGCATCGCGCGATGTTACCGCGCGCGCGGCAGGTCGCCCAGCGAGACCGCGACGTCGATCCGGTAGCGCAGCCGGTCCTGCCACGAGGTCGCCGGCACGCCGCGGCGCGTGCGCACGCCAACGAGCACCAGCATGATGATCAAGCACACCGCGACCAGCGCGGTGGTGCCGCGGGCCCGGCCGGTATCGACGACGGCGTCGGCCCGATCGTCGGCGAGGACTGTCGTGAGCGCGATCACGATCGCCGCGAGGCCCACCGCGATGCCAGCGTGGGCCGGACGGGTCGGCGGCACGGCCAGCGCGATCGCGGCCGCGGTGAGCGCGAGCGCGACGAGCTGCGCGCGTCGCCCAGGGACCGTGCGCGCGGTCACGTGCGCGGCGAGGATGAGCGCGATGAGCGTCCAGCGCGGCGCGAGGTCATGGCCGTCGAACGGCAGGGCTGCGAGCACGAGCACCAGCGTGACGCGGCCGATGGCGTGTCCGGCGTCGAGGCGCGTGAAGATCAGGCCGAGCACCAGCGCGAAGCCCCAGCCGTCGTCGAGGAGATGCGCGCTCGCGGCGACCCGATGGGTGAGCAGATCGAGCCCGGCCTGGAGCCCGCGTGGGTGGTGCGCGGCGCTGCCGAGGCCGTGGTGATCGCCGGCGCCGGCGAGGATGGCCAGCCCGGCGAAGGCGCAGGCGATGGCGACCGGCGCCCGGGGCCATCCTCGCGCGCCGAGCGGCGTCGGGGACGCGGCCCAGGCCCCGCCGAGCGCGGCGCCGAGCCCCAGGGCGATATCGATGAGCGCGGTCGGCGCACCGCGCTGCACGAGCGCCCCCAGCGGCGCGACGAGCGCGAGGCCCCAGGAGATCGCCAGCGCGACCGGCGCGTCGTCGCGAGCAAGCGCGCGCCCGACGACGCGCCCGAGGCCGTGTAGCCCCCCGGCGACGCCGAGCGTGCCGGCGACGAGTGCGAGCCGCACGTCGAGCCCAGGCACGAGCGGGAGCGCCTGCGCGCCGACGATCAGGGCGACCACCGCGACGGCGCGCGCGCGCGGCCTCACCGCGCCGGCTCCCAGCGCACGCCGTCGAGCCGTGCCGCGGCCATGCGCGACGGCTCGCGCATCGGCTCGCCGACCGACGACAGGATCACGTATACGTCCTGCCACGCGCCGCTCGGGTGGACGTCGAGCGTGACCTCGAAGCTGCCGTCGGGGGCGAGCGCGCCGGCGTAGGCGACCGCGCCAGCGAAGGTGACGGTGAGGTCGGGCTCGGTGAGCACCCGCGTGCGATCGACGCGGCCGTGGAGCCACAGCCGCATGGCGCCGGTGCCGCGCACCCGCAGCCGCGCGGTCGCGCCCATCCACCGCGCCGGCGCGGCCTCGCCGCTCTTGCACCGCTGGCCGCGATCGCGATCGACCACGGAGCCATCGGGGGCCACGCACTGGATCGCCGAAAGGTCGTCTTCGAAGCGAAGGTCGCTGCGGTTGCCGAGCTGCCATGCCGCCACCAGGCCCTCGCGCACCGCGAGGTCGCGCACGAAGGCCTCGCGGGCCCGGACGCCGGCCGACGGCGCCGGCTCGCTGCACGCGGCGAGGGCGATCGTCAGCGCGAGGCGCTTCATCGCCGGCTCTCCAGATCGAGCAGCACCATGCCGTCGCGTTCGAAGAGGATCGCGCGGGTGGTGGCCAGCGCCGCCGATGTCTCGACCGCGTCGACGGTGTGCGCGCCGATCACCTGCCACAGCTCGCTGTCGAACAGCGTGCGCAGCACCCAGTAGTCGCGACGGTAGAAGTAGCGCGAGCGATCGCCGCGGACGAACGCGTAATAGCGGATGCCCTGGCCGCGCAGGTAGGTCGCCAATGCCTCGGGGCCGGCGAACGCGGGCCAGCCCGGTGCCGGGCTCACGTAGCCGGGGGTGTCGACGTTGATGATGTCGTTGCGCCGGTAGTCGAGCAGGAACGGCTGATCGAGCAGCACGGCGAGCGTCGCCCCAGGCGGGGTCGCGGCCTGAAGCTCGGCGTAGAGCGCGCGTGGCGCGGCGATTTCCTCGGCGGCGGGGCCGCGGTGGGCGCCGTCGAGATCGCGTGCGAGATTGGCGTAGCTGCTGATCATGCTGGGCGCGGTGATCGCGAGCTGGGTCAGGAGCGCCACGAGCGCGATCAGGCGGGCCAGCGCCGGGGTGGTCACTGCTGCGTCGGGCTGGTGGCTGGGCTCGACGATGGCGACCACGGTCCACGCGGTCATGAAGCCGAACGCGTACCGCCACAGGTTGGGCGGATCTGACAGCGAGAAGGCGTGGACCAGCTCGACGAAGCCGAGCGTGCACGCGACCGCGAGCGCGGTGAGCGGCGCGCCGGGGCGGCGATCGCGGATCGCGAACAGCACCAGCGCCAGCGGCAACATGACGCGGATCGGCGTGGGCTCGACGGCGACCTTGCCGAAGAACTGCAGCTCGCGCCACAGCGACCCGGTCGCGCCGAGCTGGATGTCGGGGTTGAAGTTGCCGGGCCACAGCGGATACAGCGGTGTGCCGCAGGTGCGCCATGCGGCGATCGCGTAGGGCAGGAGCCCGACGGCGAAGCCGAGCGCCAGCGCAGTCCAGCGATCGCGGCGGGCGAACGGCTGCGGCGACCACGCCAGGGTGGCGAGTACGAACACGCCGGCGATGAACAGGTTGGTCTGGCGCAGCGACGCCGCCGCGGCGGCGACCAGCGCCACCATCACCCACCGACGCGTGGTGTCCTCAAGTGTGGCGGTGCGGTACAGCGCCAGACACAGCGCCAGCCCGGACCAGTGGCTGCCGGTGTTGATCGACGTGTCGGGCAGGACCGCCAGTACGAGCAAGAGCGCGGCCACCAGCGCGTGATCGATCGCGGCGCGACCGCGGGCCAAGCCGATCACCAGCGCGAACGTGATGAGGCGGAACAGGCCGTGGTCGACGAGGTACGGGTTGGCCAGCGTCCCGCGCACCGCGCCGAGCGACGCCAGGATCGTCTGCCCGCCGTACGCCGAGATGCGGCGGAAGCTGAAGCGCTCGTCGAGGTCACCGATCTGTAGGAGGCGGCGCACCAGCGCGGTGTAGGCGAGATCGTCGTCGTTGACGTTGACCTGGCGGTTGGCGATGCCGTGCAGCACGTCGATCGCCACCGCGAGCGCGATCAGGCCGTAGAGCGCCAGCGCCGGGCGATCGCGGAGCGCGTGCCAGGTGGCCCCGACGTCCGGCGGCGCCGCGGTGACGACGTGCCAGCCGTAGCCGACCGCGCCGACGCCGAGCAGCGCGAGCTGTACCGGCGCGCTGAGCACGCCGAGCATCATCAGCCAGCCGCCGACGGCGAGGTAGGCGGCGCAGCCCCACGCCAGGCGGAGGCCGAGATCGACGTCGAGCCGCGCGGCGCGCGCGACCCACCGCCCCCAGCCGGCGAGGCTGGTCGCCAGCACCAGCAGCCACGCGGCGCCGCCGAGCAGCCGATCGTCGGGCCAGCCGAGGCCGACGACGGCGCCGGTCGCCGGCGCGGCGAGCATGAACGCGCGCGCGGCGAGCCGGCCGCGCGCGGTCACACCGGCCCCGCGGCGGCGTGCTCCTCGGGGCTCACCGTCCTGGCCCCGCGCCGCGACGCCGTGCTGTCGGCGAGCGCCATCGGGCTGAACACGTGCGCGCGCCGATCGCGCAGATGCTCGACGATGGACGGCCTGCAGCGCATCGGGGCGGAAGCTAACCCAAGCCCGGGAGCGCCGCAATCCGGCCGCTGAGGCCAAGGCCGTGGCGCCGCGCGCGCGCGACGTCGAGGAGGCGCTGCGGTCGGCGGCGAGCCGCGGCATCGGCCCATGGCGCAGCCGCTGCACCACCGCGCGACCCACGCCGACCTGGCGGCGCTGCCGGCGCACGTGGTCGGCGAGATCGTCGATGGCGAGCTGTACGGCCCGTTCGGCAAGGGCCGCGGCGGCCCCGGCGGCGGGATCATCCTCGACGAGCCCGAGCTGCACCTCGGGGCCGACGTGGTGGTGCCCGACCTGGCCGGCTGGCGGCGCGCGCGGATGCCCGAGCTGCCCGACGTCGCGGCGTTCACGCTGGCGCCGGACTGGGCCGCCGAGGTGCTGTCGGCGTCGACCGCGCGGCTGGATCGGGTGGGCAAGCTGCCGGTCTACGCGCGCGAGGCGGTCGGCCACGTGTGGCTGATCGATCCGGTGGCGCAGACGCTCGAGGTGTTCAAACTCGACGGCGCGCGCTACGCGCTGATCCTGACCGCGGGCGGGGACGCCGTGGTGCGGGCCGAGCCGTTCGACGCGATCGAGCTGGCGCTGGCGTCGCTGTGGGCGCGGTGACGGCCGCCGGATCGGGCATGCTGCCGGCATGGCCACCCATCCGCGGTATCGCGTCGACGCGGGCGCGCACTGCATCGACGTCCGCCTGACCTCGATCGAGCAGCTGTTTGACAACCGCGATCCCGCGCCGTTCCGCAGCCGCGACCTCGACCCCGACCTGCTCGAGTACCTGGTGGCCGCCGGCGAGGACCTGCTGGCCCACGGCCCGCTGCGCGTCGTGCTGTGGTTCCCGACCGCGGTCGACGCCGACCGCGTCGTGCCGGCCTACCGCGCGCACCTCGACTACGAGCTGGCACGGCTGGCGCGCCGGCGCCGCCGCGAGCGCCGCACCGCGCTGGCCCAGCTCGCCCTCGGCGCGCTGTTCCTGGTCGCGCTGGTGTCGCTGGCCCAGCTCGCCGGCGACCTGCCGCGCCTCGGTGCCATCGCCCGCGAGGGCCTCACCATCTCGGCCTGGGTCATCCTGTGGCGCCCGATCCAGGCGCTGGTCTACGACTGGATCCCCGCCCACCGCGAGCGCCGCGTGCTGGCCCGGCTCCGCGACGCGCCGGTCGCGATCGCGGTGGGGGAGGCGGGGTGAGGGCGTCCGGGGAGGCGTCCTCCGCGTCGACGAACTGGCGCGGTTTGACTCGGCGAGCGGCGGGGGGCGGCTCGTCGCCAGCGCGGGCAATTAGGGCGCCAGCGCGCCGGGGCACGGTCGGCGCCCGACCTCTCGCCTGGCGCAACAACGGACGGCACGCGCGGGGAACCGCGCTCCGTGCGCATCGCGATGGCGAGCGCGGCGCTACGGCGGCACCGAGGTCCGTGGCGGTCCAAGGTGACGGCCCCCCAAGAATCCTCGGTCGAACTGAGCGACACCTCTGATCGCCCAATCGAGGCCCGCAGTCCCGGGCCTGAGGGGACCTGCGGCGCCTCGGCGTGAGGGTGTGGATGGCCGGCGACTTCGACGGTGTGCAGGGGCCTTTTCGGCCCGTGAGGGTGGTCGGCTAGTTGCCCGCGGCCCACGTGAGCGCGTGGGCCACGAGGTCGAGGAAGGCTGGCTCGGCGTAGGACTCGGGCGTGTGCCCCATCGCGGTGTAGAACATGCGGCCGCCGAGGTGATCGTCGGTCCAGGCGATCGGGTGGTAGCCGACACGCTGATCGTCGGGCAGCGGCGGCTGGGCGCTGGCCTCGTCGAGCGCAAGCACGACGTGGACGCCTTGATCCTCGGGCCGCTCGTGGAACGCATACCACTCGTCGGTCCGGGACCAGCGCGCTGGTAGCCCGGTGGCGCTCGGCGCGGCGGGATCCTCGACGGTGACGTCGGCGACGGTCAGGACCGGCGGGTGCGTGCGGAAGCGGGCGCCGATCAGCTCGACGAAGAACGGCCAGTCGTACTCGGTGGCCGAGGCCGAGTGCAGCCCGACCACGCCGCCGCCGGCCCGCACCCACGGCTCGAACGCGTCGCGGGCCGGCTCGTCGAGCACGTTGCCGCTCGTGACGGCGAAGACGACGACGTCGACGTCGGCCAAGACGCCGGAGGTGAATGCCGCCGGGTCGCTCGACGCGGTGACCGTGAAGCCGCGGGTCGCGCACATGTCGACAAGCGCTGCGCGCGCCACCGGCGTCGACGGATGCGTCCACAGGGTCTCGCGCGAGAACACCAGCACCCGAGGCTGGTCCGCGGTGCCACGGCACGCCGCGTCGATCACCGGATCCCGTCGTACGACGAGATCGTCGCCGCACGCGGCGGCGAGCGCGAGCAGGAGCACGAGCGGCCGCATCAGCGCCAGGGTATCAGCTCGAGGCGGCCGCAGCCGGTCAGAGTCGCGCGACCGCGAGCAGCTCGCCGGTCGAGAACGGGAGCGGGAACGCGCGCACGGCCGCCGGCGCGACGCGGGTGACCGCCCGGGCGACCTTGGTCAGCGCCGGGTGTGGGTACACCTCGAACTGGTGACCGATGTAGTCCAGCGTCAGCGACTTCCACAGCGTGTGGAAGTCGACCGACGCGAAGCCGACGTCGGTGAGCAGGCGCCGGAGGTTCTGCTGGTTGAAGTAGAACAGGTGTTCGACCTTGTAGTGGGTCCAGCCGGTGCGGAGCACCCGGCGCGAGGGCGAGCCGGCGTCGGGCGTCGTGATCGCCAGGACGCCACCTGGGCGTAGCAGCTTGCGGGCGAGTTCGAGGGTGCGCCGCGGATCGCGCACGTGCTCGATGTAGTCGCACATCGTGATGACCGCGAAGTCACCGGCGCCGGCGTCGGCGAAGCGCGCGTCGGCCAGCTCGCCGCAGAACACGCGGTCGGGGCCGAACTTGGTGGCGATCGCCTGAGCGCCAAACTCCGACAGCTCGAGGCCGTAGGGCTGGTACCCGAGGTCGCGTGCGACCTCGAGCAAGAAGCCGGTCGCGGCGCCGCAATCGAGCAGCTTGTCGCCAGGCTGGGCCGCTGGCAACTTGCCGAGCACGAACTTGAACGTGCCGCGCTTGAGGTTGGCCACCGTGGCCTCGTTGTCGTGGAGCCCCCAGGCGTCGTAGTAGTGCGCACCGTAGATCTTGGCGAGCGTGTCGTCGGACGGCTGCGGCGAGATCCGCTCCAGCCCGCAGCCGTCGCAGCGCACGAAGTGGTGCTCGGCCTTGTCGAACATCGGCCGGAACTGAGACGAAGCGCACACCTCGCAGGCGATCATCGCGTGTGTGTGCCACCGTCGCAGCGGCGCGTCAATGGCGCGGGGAGGTCACGGCGGCGTCAGGACCTCGATCCACGTCCGCCGCGTGTTGAACCGCCCGGCGACGATCACCCGGCCGGTGGCGTCGACCGCGAGGTCGGACACCTCGAACGCCGTTGAACCGCTCGCCCGCGGGTCATCCTCGCGACGGCGCGACGGCGGCCGCCAGCTCGGCTGGTGACACCGTCGAGGTGCCCCGTCGCGACACGACGATGCCCGCGGCCAGGCTAGCCAGTTCCATGGCCACCTCCAACGCAAGGCCAGCGGCGAGGCCCAGCGTGAGCGTCGCCACCACGGTGTCGCCCGCGCCGGTGACGTCGAAGACCTCGCGCGCGGCCGCCGGGACGTGCGCGCCGCGGTCACCACCACGATACAGCGTCATGCCATCGGCGCCGCGGGTCACCAGCAGCGCCGCGCCGTCGAGCGCTGGGGCCAGTCGGCGCGCGGCGGCGTCGATCTCCGCGAGCGTGTGCACCGGGTGGCTCACCGCGCGCTCGAGTTCGGCCAGGTTCGGAGTGATCACGGTGGCCCGCGCGTAGACCGAGAAGTCGCGCTGCTTTGGGTCGACGACCACGGGGATGCCGCGCCGGTGGCCGGCGTCGATCGCGTGGCGTGCCAGATCGCGGGTGACCACGCCCTTGTCGTAGTCCGACAGCACGATCGCGTCCGCCCCTTCCAGCGCGCGCTCGAGCGCATCGCCGAGCGCCGCGGCGACCGCGCCGCTGACGGGGGTCCGCCGCTCGCTGTCCACCCGGGCGATCTGGTGGCCGCCGGCGACCAGCCGGGTCTTCCGGGTGGTCGGACGTGCGGGATCGACCACCGTCTCCGCCTTGATCGCGGCGCGGCGTAGCGCGCCGTCGAGCGTCCGCGCACCTTCGTCGTCGCCGACCACGCCGACCACCGTCGCGTGCGCGCCGAGCTGGGCCAGGTTGTGGGCGGTGTTGGCGGCACCGCCCAGGCGATGCTCCGTGGTGCGGAGATCGAGGACCGGCACGGGCGCCTCGGGGGACACCCGGTGGACCTCGCCGCGGAGGTACTCGTCGATCATCAGGTCGCCGAGCACGATCACGCGGCGACCGCGCAGCTCGTCGACGAGGGCCGGGCTCAACATGCGGCTCGACGCTACTCTACCCCCCTCGCCGATGCAACGCGGTGGCGAGAGGCGCGCGTGCGCCTCGCCACGCTTCCGAATCGTGACCATCGGTTGACACCGTCGATGCTCACGACTAAAGCTCGCACGCGCGTGAGTTCCTTGTCGACGACCAGCGCGCCCGCGGGGCGCGCGCGCGTGCACCCGGCGGCGCTGCTTGGCCTGGCGTTGGCCGCCGCGTTCCTGTTTGCGACACGCACCGAAGGCTTCCGCGTCAACTGGGGCGATCCGTGGTCCGACGGCAACGCGCTGACCTCGGGACGCTACTTCGCGAGGGATGGCTTCGCCGCCACCGGCATGACGCCGGTGCTCGACGTCGGGCCGTTGACCCCGGACTCGCTGCGCTACACCCACTATCCACCGCTGCCGGACCTGGTGAACGGCGTCCAGCAGCGCGTGGTTGGGACCATGTCGATCGGCGGTTTTCGCTTGCTCGCCGATCTGTTGAGCTTGCTCAGCCTGGTGTTCTTCTATCGGTTCGTCCGCCGCTTCACGTCGGCGGCCGTGGCCGGCTACGCCGTGTTGCTGGTCGGGACCAACCTGTTGTGGCTCCAGTACGCCGACACCTTGCACCACGTGCCGCTGTACACCGCGCTCGGCTATGCCGCGCTCGATCAGGTCGGCGCCTGGACCGAACGACCGGCGCGGCGCCGCCTGGCCGTGATCCTGATCGCGACGACGTTGTGTGCGCTGGCGTCGTACGACTTCGGCCTGTACCTGCCGATCATGACCGTCGCCGCGGTCGTGTGGAGTGGGCGGCGGCTGCGCGACCGCGAGTCGTGGCCGGTGATGATGGCGGTGGGCGCCGGCCTGATCCTCGGCGTCGTCGTCAAGTTCGCCCTCATCGCGTGGGCGGTGGGGCCGGTGCATCTCGTCCACGACCTGCTGTTTCAGTTCGAGGAGCGCGCCACGGCGCGGCATTCGACCAACTACACGGCGGGGCTCATGCCGATCGTCAGCGCCCGCCTGTGGCGGTTCTTCACGCCGCTGTTCCTCGTCCTGTTGCTCGCCGGCCCGTGGCTGGCATGGCGCCGGCGCCGGACCGGCGTCGACGCGCCGGTCGCGCTTCGGCCGTTGTGGTTTCTGGCGGCGGGGGTGCCGTTCTGCGTGGTGTTCTCGCAGCTGCTCGTCGAACAGTTCCATCCCACGCTGCAGTTCGTGCCGTTCTACGCGGTCGGGTTCGCCGCGATCATCGTCGCGATGCGCGAGCATGCCCGGCCGGCGCTTCGGCGCGGCGGCCTGGTGCTGGCCGCGTTCCTCCTCGCCTGGCAAGCGCGCGAGCTCGTCCGGTTCCCCAAGGTGGTGCTCGCCGAGTCCGATCTCCGTGCGGTCGGCGGTCACCTGGCGCGAGTCGACGATCGCCGCTTTGTGCTGTCCAACCTCCTGGTCGACGGGCCGGTGCGATACTACTGGCAGCGGCACCTCATGGGGTTGCCGGCGATGTCGGAGGCTGCGGCCGACGCGTACTTTCGGGACCTGTTCTGGCGGTACGGCAACCGCCCGGTGCGGTTCGTCGCGATCAGCGGCGCCCCCGACGTCGCCTACGACAAGCTCGTGTTCGCGTTGCTGGCTGGCCAGCGGCGCTGGTCGTGGATCGCTAGCCCGTACGCGAACCGCGCCAAGATCCGCAAACGGCTGGGCCAGATGAACGACGACCTGATGGAGGCGATCGAGGCGCGCGGCACGCTCGAGTTCGAGCGCGGACCCTTCCGCGTGTACCGCATCGATCCCGCGATCGGCGATCGGGGCTGGGCCTTGCCGATCACCGATGACGTGGCGATGGTCGAGCTCGGCGACCCGCAGGCGGTCCGCTACAAGCTGTACGGGCTCGGGCCGGCGACGATCGGCCCCGATGGGGTCGCCGCGGCGGCGCTGACCGGTCACGAGGTCGCAGACGTGCGCTTCACCATGCAGGGCCTCGTCGATGTGCCCTCCGGCCGCGACCCGCGCGGGGCCGTCCAGCTACACGTCCCCGGTGCCGACGCCGTGATCGACGTCGCCGTGTGGTCGGCGGGCGACGGGCAGTTGCGGGTGCAGGTCAACGGCGTGGACCTCGGTGAGCAGCGGCTCGTGGCCGGGTGGCAGCAGGTCACCTACGCGGTGCCGCCCGCCGCGGTCGAGGCCGCGCGGCGAGTGGTCGGCGCACCCGGCGCACCCGACGTCGTCGCGTTGATCGCTGGCACCGAGTTGCGCGTCGCCCGCGTCAGCGCTGCGGTGCGCTGACCGTTCCCCCCGGTCACGCCGCGAAGAACGCGGCCAGCGTCGCGCTGGCGGCCGGCCAGCCAACCACGTCGACGCCGGGACCGGGATCCTCGGCGAACCGCAGCGCCGCGCACCCGGCGGCGCGCCCGGCCGCCACGTCAGCCGCCTTGTCGCCGATCATCAGCGACCGGTCGAGGTCGAGCCCGAGGTCCCGGGCGGCGTCGAGCAACATGCCGGGCGCGGGCTTGCGGCAGCGGCAGCCGTCGTCGGGGCCGTGGGGGCAGACGTAGACCCCGGCGAAGCGTACGCCGGCGGCGGCGAACTGGCGCTCGACCTGGGCCTGCACCGCGGCAGCTTCGGCCGGGGTCACCATGCCGCGGGCCAGCCCCGACTGGTTGGTCACGATCACCAGCGCGACCTCGGAGGGCAGCGCGGCCAGCGCCGCGGCCGCGCCCGGCAAGAGCGCGACGGTGGCGGGGTCACGCGGGTAGCCGACGTCGACGATCAGCGTGCCGTCGCGATCGAGGAACAGCGCGCGGGTCACTCGGCCAGCAGCCGGGCCAGGGTGTCGGTCGACGAGCGCCCCGGCACCAGCGGCACGAACTCGACCTTGCCGCCCCAGCTCGCCACCAGCGCGGCCTCGGGGATGGGCTTGCCGTGGGGCGGGGCGTAGTCGGCGCCCTTGACGTGGACGTCGGGTCGCACCGCGGTCAGCACCTCGACCGGGGTCGGCGCGTCGAAGACGGTGATCGCGTCGACGCACTCGAGCGCCGCCAGCAGCTCGCACCGCTCGATGGCCGGGAAGATCGGCCGGCTCGGCCCCTTGTTGCCGCGGACGCTGGCGTCGCTGTTGACGCCGACGATCAGCACGTCGGCGAAGCCGCGCGCGGCCCGCAGCGACTGCAGGTGGCCGACGTGCAGCACGTCGAACACGCCGTTGGTCCACGCCACCGTGCGCTTGTGGGCGCGGCAGCGCTCGCGGAACGCGACGACGCCGTCGAGGTCGTACAGCTTGGGGGCCGCCGCCACAGGGGCGGGGTGGGCCGCGCCGTAGCCGGCGTCGACCTGCGCGCACCACACGTGGCCGATCGCGATGTGGCACTCCTGGATGCGCGCGGTGTCGCCCGACGGCACGACCACGCCGGCGTCGCACGCGTCGACGAACGCGCGGCCGCGGGCCCCGGTCAGGCCGATCACCTTGACGCCCAGCGCCCGCGCCGCGTCGGCGGCGGCGACCACGTTCTTCGACGTGCCGCTGGTGGTGATCGCGATCAGCACGTCGCCGGGCCGGCCCAGCGCCTCGACCTGCCGGCGGAACACCAGCTCGTAGCCGTAGTCGTTGCCGATCGCCGTGAGCGCCGAGGTGTCGGTGGTGAGCGCGATCGCCGGCAGCCCGCGCCGCTCGACGACGAACCGCCCGACCAGCTCGGCGGCGATGTGCTGCGCGTCGGCGGCCGAGCCGCCGTTGCCGCACAAGAGCACCTTGCCGCCGGCGGCCAGCGTCGCGGCGATCAGCTCGCCGGCCGCGACGATCGCCGGCAGCTCGGTGGCGATCAGCTCCTGGCGCACGCGCACGCCGTCGACCAACGCGGCGCGCGCGACGTCGGCGGTCATGGCACCGCGCGCGCGGCGGTGGGCGCCGTGGCCTCGAGGACCTCACGCACCTGCACCATCACGTCGTCGACCGCCACCGTGCAGGCCGCGGTGTTGGTGATCTCCGACGACGGCCGCCCGCCCGAGATGTCCTTGCCGTTGTACACGGTGAACAGCGGGATCGAGTACAGCGGCGGCACCACCGAGCGCACCCGCGAGCCCTGGGGCGCGAACAGCACCGGCGAGTCGGCGAAGAACAGCCCGACGATCGGCGCGTCGACCAGGCAGGCCAGGTGCATCGGGCCGCTGTCGTTGGACACCACCAGCGCGGCCTCGGCGAACAGCGTCACCAGTTCGCGCAGGTTGAGGTCGCCGGCCACCGCGACGGCCCGCGGCGTCCGGCAGTGGCCGACCACCCGCTCGACGTAGGCGCGCTCGCTGGGCGCGCCGATGAACAGCACCCGGGCCCGCGGGCGCTCGGCGACGATCCGATCGGCCAGCGCGGCGTAGCGAGCCTCGGGCCACTTGCGGGCCTCGGGCGCCAGATCGGGCGACGTGTTGGCGTTGATCACGACCAGCTCGTCACCGGGGGCGATCTTGCCGGCCAGCTTCTTGCGCACGCCGGCGCGCTCGAGCTCCGACGGGTCGAGCCGCGGGTAGCGGTAGCGGGCGGTCCACGCGGCGAAGTCGAGGAAGTACGGGTCCTCGGTGGCGATCAGGTACGGCAAGGACAGGAAGATGTCCTTGGTGTGGAAGTAGTGGTTGTAGATGCCGGTGACGTCGAGCAGCGACCGCCGCCACGCCTCCGACTGCAGGTAGAACCCGGCCTTCTTGGGGATGCCGGCCAGGCTGGCCAGGGTCAGCGGGAACTTGGCGAAGAACTCGAGATCGACGGCCAGCTCGCAGCGCGCCGCGCGCAGCGCGCGGATGACGCCGAGCGTGGTGCGGGTGAAGCTCGCCGGCGTCGACGGGTCGATGTAGTGGTTGACGTCGGTCAGCCCGAGGATCTCGAGCACGTCGCGGTTGCCCTTGAACGTGACGAAGTGGATGCGCGCGCCGGGGTGCTGATCGCGCAGCGCCGCGACCGCCGGGCTGGCCACCACGATCGACCCCATCCCGAAGAACTTCATCACGACGATGTTCTTCACCGGCCCGGGCGGCGCGGCGAACGGGCGCGACAGCTCCTTGCCCGCGGCCAGCGCCGAGCAGAGCAGGTTGCCGACCAGGCCGTCGATGCGGCGCATCATCTTGACGTTCACGAGGCCGTGCATCCCACGCTCCCGCCGGGAGCGTCAAGTCGGCGCAGCTCTTGCGGGAGTTGCGCGTGCGCCAGGCCACGGACCGGGTGGGGCCGACCGCTACTTCGGCGGCATGCGCAGCGCGCCGTCGAGGCGGATGGTCTCGCCGTTGAGGTAGCCGTTGCCGACGATCGCGGCCACCAGCTCGGCGTACTCGGCGGGATCGCCGAGGCGCTTGGGGAAGACGACGTCGGCGGCGAGCGCGGCGCGCTTGTCCTCGGGCAGGGCGGCCAGCATCGGCGTGTCCATCAGGCCGGGCGCGATCGTGCACACCCGGATGCCGGCGGGGGCGAGGTCGCGGGCGGCGGGCAGGGTCATGCCGACGACGCCGGCCTTCGACGCGGCGTAGGCGATCTGGCCGATCTGGCCGTCGTAGGCGGCGACCGACGCGGTGTTGACGATGACGCCGCGCTCGCCGCTGGCGGTGGGGGCGGCGTGGCTCATCGCGCTGGCGGCCAGCCGCAGCACGTTGAACGTGCCGATCAGGTTGATGCCGACGATCGTCTGGAACAGGTCGAGCTTGTGCGGCGCCCCGGTCTTGTCGAGGGTGCGCGCGGCCCAGCCGACGCCGGCGCACGACACCGCGATCCGCAGCGGGCCGAAGTGCGCGGCGGCGGCGATCGCGGCCTCGATCTGGGCGGCGTCGGTGACGTCGGCCTGGGCGAAGCGGGCGCGGTCGGCGCCCAGCTCGTCGGCCAGCGCGGCGCCGCGGGCCAGGTCGCGGTCGACGATGACGACCTTGGCGCCGCCGGCGACCAGGCGGCGGACGGTGGCGGCGCCCAGGCCCGAGGCGCCACCGGTGACGAGAGCGACGGAGTCGGCGAGCTGCATGGCGCGACCATGCCGGCGGCCCCGGTTGGGGTCAAGCCGGGGCAAGCGATCACGGCGCGTCGTCGGCCGGGCGCACCACCACCGCGTCGACGCCGTCGGCCAGGCGCCAGCCACCGGCGGCGGTCTCGATGATCTCGCGCTCGTCGGCGATCAGCCCCTTGAGCGTCTGGCGCAGGCGCTTCACCGCGACGTAGACGGTGTTGCGGTGGCGCAGCGGGTGGTACTCGCGGCCGCCCCAGACGCCGAGGAACAGCTGCTCGGCCGGCACCACCGCGCCGCCGGCCTCGACCAGCGCCGCGAACAGCTCGCACGCCAGCGGCCGGCCGCGATCGATCGCGACCTGGCCGGCGTGGTTGCAGGTGATCACCGCCCGCACCGGCTCGATCACGAAGGCGTGGCCGGCGCGCAGCCGATCGAGCTCGCCGTCGTCGACGATCCGCACGCCGCCCTTGCCGACGACGCGGTAGCTGGCGCCCGGGGCCAGCCCGAGCGCGGCCAGCATCGCGCGCTGCCCCGGCGACGGTGGCGCCTCGCCCAGCGCGACCCGCAGCGCGCGGCCCTCGCCGTGCTCGAGCGACGCGACGCCGGCGTGGACCGCGGCCAGGAGCTCGGCGCGGCCGCCGACCGCGTCGCCGCGCCGGGTGCGCAGCGCGCCGCGCAAGAGCGCGCACCGGGCCAGCACCCGGCCGTGGCCGGTGGCGGTGGCCAGCGCGGCGGCCTCGGCGGTCAGCGCCTCGGCCTCGACCAGCCCGGCCGGATCGGCGGTGGCGATCAGCGCCGCGGCGCGCGCCACCAGCGCCCGCGCGTGCTGGCCGCGGCGCCCGCGCTTGCGGTAGTGCTCGAGGGCGCGGCCGGCGGCGGCCAGCGCGACCCGGGCGTCGCCGCCGTGCAGCTCGACGCCGGCGCGATCGAGATCGAGCGCGGCCTGGGCGGCGGCGGTCTCGAGATCGGCGGGGCGGGCGGCGAGATCGGCGGCGATCGCGTCGAGGTGGCGGCGCGCGCTGCCGAGGTCGCTGTCCTGGGCGGCCAGCCGGGCCAGCACCGCCTGGGCGGTGCGCCGGGTCTGGGTGCCGGCGAAGTCCTCGGCGAGCGCCGCCTCGGCCAGCGCCCGGGCCTCGGCCGGCTTGCCGGCGATCAGCAGCGCCTCGGCGGTGGTGGTGCGGCCGTGGCAGCCCAGCGAGTCGAGCTCGGCGGCCTGGGCCAGCCGCGCCATCCGCGCCGACAGCTCGATCGCCGCGTTGACCTCGCCCTGGGCCAGCAGCGCGCGCGCGATGTAGTAGCCGGCGATCGACGCCATCACCTGATCGCCGTGATCGTCGAGGTACGCGAACGCGCGCTCGAGCTTGTCGCGGGCCTCGGGCAGCTCGCCGGCGGCCTGCGCGACGACGCCGGCGTAGAGCGCGCTGACGTGCTCGCGCAGCGCGCCCCCGGCGGCGGCGCCCAGCACCCGCTCGAGCAGGCCGCGGGCGGTGGCGACGTCGTCGCACTCGGCGCGGGCCAGCACCTCGAGCATCACCAGCATGACCTCGAGATCGTCGACGCCGGTGCCGCGCAGCGCGAGCACCGCCTCGCGCGCGCAGCCGATCGCCGCGGCGAACTGCTCGGGGATGATGTACGACAGCGTCATCGACCAGCCCCAGCGCGCGCGCTCGCGCGGCCCGGCCTCGGGGTAGTCGCCGAGCGCGGCGGTCAGCACCTCGCGGGCGGCCGCGCCGTGGCCGCGCAGCCCGGCGATGTCGGCCAGCTCGAGCGCGACGCCGAACCGCTCGGCGGCGGTGTCGGCCGCGTCGCGGGCCTGGCGGAACAGCGCCTCGGCCTCGGTCAGGCGGCCGCGCTGCTGCGCGACGTCGCCGGCCAGCCGCAGCCCGCGCACCGAGCCGCGGGCCGCCGCGCTGATCCGCGCCAGCACGTCGGCGGCCTCGGCGATCAGCGAGCGCCGCACCAGGATGCGCGCCAGCATCAGCCCGATCGCGTCGCGGGCGTCGTCGACGGCGTCGGCGATCGCGCGCAGGCTGGCGATCAGCAGGTGATCGAGGCCGGCCGCGGCGATGACCCGGTAGTGGGTCTCGCAGCGCTCCCACGCCTCGTCGACGTCGCCGGCCGCGGTCAGGTGGTAGACCGCCTCGACCAGATCGGCGGCGTCGCCGGGCGTCGCCGGCCGGGTCCCGTCGCCGGCGCGCGCCAGGTGCAGCTCGGCCAGCTGGCGGTGGGCGGCGGCGCGCTCGCGGCGGGTCGCGACCCGCAGCACCGCGTCGCGCACCAGGTCGTGGACGAGCGCCACGCCGCGGCTGGCGTCGACCAGCAGGTGGCGGCCCAGCTCGCGCACCCGGGCCGCGCCGGGGCCGGGGCCGCCATCGGGGTCGGGCGCGCCGCCGGCCAGCGCCTGGGCGTCGCCGGTCGACAGCCGGCCGCGGCTCAGCGCCAGCGCCAGCAGGAGCGCCCGGGCGTCGGGGGCCAGCGCGCGGACGGTGTCGTCGAGGCCGCCGGCCGCGCTGGCGTCGCCGGCGACCTCGCGCACGACGAAGAACGGGCTGCCGCCGGAGCGCGCGAACACCGCGCCGGCGTCGGGCACCGGCACGCCCAGCCGCACCGCCAGCTCGCGCACCAACGTCGCGGTGGCCGAGGCGTCGAGCGGCCCCAGCCGGTGCATCACCGGCGGCGGCAGCTCGGCCGGCAGCGCCAGCTCGACCCGCGACGCCACCAGGATGCGGCTGTTGCGCACCCGCCGCGACAGGAAGCCCAGCAGCTCGGCCAGCTCGTCGGCCGGCAGGTGGTGCAGATCGTCGAGGAACACCAGCGTCGGCCGGGCCTCGAGCGCGGCGGCGATGTCGGCCAGGTCGTCGGCCGCCGACGCGCCGCTGGCGGCGAAGTCGATGCGCCGTCGCCGCGCGCCGAGCTGCGACTTGAGCAGCGCCACCAGGTCGGCGCCGCTGGCGCCCGGCTGCGCCGCCAGCACCAGCGCCTGGGCGTCGGCCCACCGCGGCGTGCGCTGCGCCTCCTCGACCAGCTTGTAGACCAGCTCGCTCTTGCCGACGCCGCCGACGCCGTAGAACAGGTGCAGCGTCTCGCGATCGAGCAGCGCCACCGCCCGGGCCAGCTCGTCGGCGCGGCCGACCCAGCTCGCGACGGCCCGCGGGAAGGGCGGGCTGGTCGGCGGCGGCACCGTGCGGCGACGGGCGAGGCGTTCGCTCACGCGCCGATCGTAGCCGTCCGGTCGCGCCCGGTCACGGCCGGCGCGCCGCGATCCTCGGCGGGGAATCCCGACCCCAGCGCTGGTGACGGTCGTCCCGGCGCGTGCCCGGCGTCACGGCACCAGCCGGTAGCGGAACGTCAGCCGGCGGCCGGCGCGGCGCACCCGCACCTGAGCGGTGGCGTCGACCGGCAGCGCGGCCGCGGCGGCGACGATCGCGGCCAGCGGGCCGGCCGGCCCGCGCGCCAGGTCGATCAGCAGCACGTCGTCGCTGGCGAAGCCCAGCGCCCGCAGCGGCGAGGTCGGCGCCACGTCGTGCAGCGCCAGCGCCGGCGCGTCGCCGATGGCCCGCAGCTCGATCGCCGCGCCCAGCGCGGGCAGCGCGAGGATCCGATCGCGCACCGCCGCCGGCACCCGCACCTCGCCGCTGGCGCAGCTGACGCCCCACGCGGTCATCGCGGTCGCCGCCGGGCACGGCATGCGCTCGTCGAGGAACGTGCCGGCGATCATCGCGGTGGCCAGGAGCGTCGCGGCCTGGCCGTCGGGCAGCCGCAGGCCCAGCGCCAGCGTCGGATCGCCCGGCGTCGGCCCGGCGACGGTCAGCGCCGCCACCGCGGCCCACGCGCCGCCCAGCCGATCGCGATCGGCGTTGGCGCGCCAGCGCTCGATCCGCGCGCGCACGCCGTCGGCGGCGCTGCCGGCGTCGAACCGCACGCTGGCCCGGGCGTCGACGCCGGCCCGCGGATCGAGCGTCACGTCGGCGCGCGCCACCACCCCGGCCGACAGCTCGTAGTCGGCGATCGCCCGGGCCGGCGCCTTGGGCAGGCGGGCGAAGCGCGCGCGGCGATCGCGATCGGTGAAGAACCCCGGCTCGCCGTCCGCGCGCGGCGCCAGGCCGTGGCTCCACAGCGCCAGCGCGCCACGCTCGACCAGCGCCGGGCACCCGCCGCGCGGCCCGCCGTCGATCGCCAGCAGGTAGCCGTCCTCAGGCAGCATGTGGGCCCACGCGATCACCACCCGATCGGCGGCGGCGGCGCGGGCCAGCACGCACGCCGGCACCTCGCCGCGCCGCGCGACCGCTCGGGCCTGGGCCTCGGCCCAGGTGCCGCCCACCGCCCGCGGGGTCAGCTCGACCACCACGCCGGCCTCCTCGGGGATGGCGTCGAGCGCCCGGCTCGGCGCCCGCGACCCGCGGCACGCGGCCACGAGCGCGCAGATCGCGAGGCACCAGCGCATCGGGCGCCCACGCTACCACGCCGGATCGGGATGACGCCGGTCGGCCTCCGCGTTACATCCGCAGCCATGAAGCTCGCGTTCGCCTCGTCGCTCCTGCTCGCCGCGGCCGCCTGTGGCGGCGGCGCCCACGCCACCGCGCCCATCGCCAACGGCGGCACGCCCGCGCCGGCGGCCGGCGACATCCACGCGGTCGACTGGGCCAACCGCACGTACCAGTCGGGCGACGGCACGTTCACCGTCAAGGACGGCGCCGCCGAGTTCGCGTTCGACGAGGAGGGCAACGAGGTCGCGCCCGACTACCAGCCCAAGGATCCCGACGGCTTCGTCGAGCACGGCTACTTCAACGTGACGCCGCCGCGCTTCGGCGACGTCGACGGCGACGGCGCCGACGACGCGCTGGTGATCCACGTCTACAACGGCGGTGGCACCGGCCAGTTCGACGGCGTCACGCTGTACACGATGCGCGGCGGCGCGCCGGTCGCGCTCGGCGAGATCCCCGGCGGCGATCGCGGCGACGGCGGCATCAGCGACGCCCACATCGAGGGCGGCGTCGTGCTGGTCGATCGGATGATGTCGCAAGAGGGCGACGGCGCGTGCTGCCCGTCGAAGCTGCAGCAGGAGCGGTGGGCGTGGAAGGGCGGCGCGTTCGTCGAGGACGAGGCGGCGCGGCGGCTGGTCGACATGCCGCAGTGACCGCGGTGGGGTAGCCTCGGGCATGGACCTGCGCGCCATCCTCGAACGCAGCCGCACCGTCGCCGTCGTCGGCATCCACCACGACGCGGCGCGGCCGGCGCACTACGTGCCGGCCTACCTGCACGACCACGGCTACCGCATCCGCGGCGTCAACCCGGCGCTGGTCGGGCGCGTGCTGTTCGGGCACCCGGTGGTCGCCACCCTGGCCGACGTCGACGAGCCGATCGACCTGGTCGACGTGTTCCGCCGCGGCGACGCGCTGCCCGACCACCTCGCCGAGCTGCTGGCCTGCCCGGCGCCGGTGGTGTGGTTCCAGCTCGGCATCACCAACGATGCGGTGGCGGCGGCGCTGACCGCCGCCGGCAAGCAGGTGGTGCAAGATCGCTGCACGCTCGCCGAGCACCGCCGGTTGGGGCTGGGCGCATGAGCTCTCTGGAAGGGGCTTTCGCAAAGCCCCTTCCCCGTCGGGTCATGCCCCGACGGGGCCCCAACCCGAAACGCGAGATCGTGTTCGGGGATCCGCGTGCTGATCAACCCGGTGATCGCCGCGCGCCTGCGCGGGCCGATCCGCGTTGCTCCCAGGCCCGGCATCGGGCATGGTGCCAGGATGCTCCTGTGGATCGTGCTCGGCATCGCCGGCGCCATCACCACCTACGTGGTGGTGGGCGTGTGGTCCGATCGCCGGGTCGCGCTGCCGCCGGCCGGGACGCCCGAGGTGCCGCCGCCCGGGCCGCTGCCGGTCGCGCCGCCGGCGCCGCCGGCCGCGCCGATCCTGCGCGGCGACACCGCGGCCACCGCCGTGCCGGTGCCCGCCGCCTGGCGCGAGAAGCTGGCGGCCGGCAAGTGCGGCTGCGGCCAGGCGCTAGCGATCGCCAGCGACGAGGCGCTGCGCTACGACGGCCGGCTGATGGTGGTGGTGCGGCTGGCGTGCGCGGCCTGCGGCCACGCGCGGTCGGTCTACCTGGCGCCCGCCGAGGCGTGATCAGCTCACGCGCGCGCCGCCGATGACGGCGCGCAGCGCGTCGAAGGCCGGCGTCGGGCTGCGCTCGACCGAGCGGTCGCCGGTGTCCTTGCTGCGCTCGGCGGTGGCCGCCGGCGCCAGGCCGGCGCGGCCCAGCACGAACTCGACCGCGCGCACCCGCTCCTGCATCGACACGCTCTCGATCGGCAGGTAGGGGATGCGGTGCTGCTCGAGCAGGAGCTTGATCATGCCGTCGATCCGCAGCACCGACTCCCACGACACCCCGGCGCGCACGCCGTCCTCCTTGAGCAGGTCGCGGTGCGGGCGCAGGAAGAACACCGTGCCCTCCGACACCCAGCGGATGTAGTCCTTGAACCGCTGATCGCCCATCAGGTCGGCGACCACCGTGGTGTGCTCGGCGGCGTAGGCCAGGTTGTCGAACGCGCGGTCGCTGACGAACGCGCCCGGGTGCATCTTCTCGATCGCCACCTGCCGGCCGAACACCCGGTCCTGGTACTCCGCCACCAGCTCCATGTCGGTGCGGAGCGCGTCGAGCGAGCTCTCCATCTCGGCCAGCACCGCCCGCGCCACCTCGGTGATCATGGGCAGCCCGAAACGACGGCTCACGTACCGGCACAGCGTGGTCTTGCCGGTGGCGTGGCTGCCGACGAAGTAGATGCGCATGAGCGATCGAGTACGCGATCGCTCTGACACCGCCACCGCCACCGCCACCGCCCAGCTCTCGTCCCGGGGCTGGGCTCGTCGGGGACCGCCCCAGGTCTCAGAACTTGTAGGTCGCGCCGACGCGGGCGTAGGTGTTGTAGTCGGTCGTCAGCATCGGCTGGTTGAAGTCGTCGACGAACAGCGCGCGCTCGCTCTGGAACGGGGCGCCCTCGAGCATGACCCACAGGTTCCAGCGCTGGCGCAGCGCGATCTCGGCGATCACCGCGGTCATCAGCCGGACGCCGCCGTCGCGGCTGAAGAAGTCGTTGCCGCTCTCGCCGGTGAGGTCCTCGACCCGCTTGGCCTCCTCGGCCGTGTAGCCGTCGGCCATCGGCGCCGGGCCGCCGGCGCGGTGCAGGTACTTGGTGCACGCGGCGATCGGATCGCCGTCGAACGGCATCGCGTCGGTCGGCGCGACGCCGCTCTTGAGCTCGGGGCAGTGGCGGTCGCTCCAGAACTCGAGGTAGGCGCGGGCGCTGACCGTGACGTGGGTGAACGCGGTCAGCGACGCGACGCCGCCGGCGCTGAACGTCGCGCCGTTGCGCTTGGAGTCGTCGAACAGCTTCGAGCCCCACCACAGGTTGCCGAACACGCCGGCCGAGAACGGGTCGTTGTCGACCAGCTGGAACCGCGCGCCCAGGCCGATCTCCGAGCGCTCGATCATCGAGCGCACGCCGACGTTGGCGTCGAAGCCGATGCCGGACTTCTTGCCGGCGCCGACCGCGACCCGGACGTCGAAGAAGTACGGGTAGCCCAGGCTGATGTCGACCGTCGACCGGCCGCGCGGCATCGTCCGCGCGCCCCACGACGCCAGGCCCCGCTGCTGGGCCTTGAGCTGGTCGTCGGACAGGCCCTCGACCTTGAGCGTCGCCGAGACGATGTCGCTCTTGCCGCCCTCGAGCATGTGGGTCTCCTCCCACGGCTGGTAGCCGGCCTTCTGGACGCGGATGATCGTCGTGCCGACCTCGATCTCGGTCAGCTCGAGCGGGGTCACGCCCTGGGGCAGGCCGTTGATCATGACCTCGGCGCCGGGCGGATCCGACAGCACCCGCAGCCGGGCCACGGCCTTGAGGTCGGCCGACACCGTCAGGGTCTGGCCCTCCTCGAGGCGGACCTTGGTCTCGAAGGTCTTGTAGCCGGCCAGCTTGACCACGACGAAGTGATCGCCGCGGGCGACCTGCTTCTCCTGCGGCACCTTGCCGATGCCGGCGCCGTCGAGGAAGACGTCGGCGTCGGGCACCGCCGACAGCACCTTGAGCGTGCCCTTGCCGCCGGCCCCGGCCTCGGCGTTGAGGTCGAGCTTGAGCACGGTCGACTGGCCGTCGTTGATCGTGATGCGCTCCTCGTGCGGCTGGTAGCCGGGGGCCTTCACCTCGAGCACGTGGTCGCCGCCCTTCACCTGCTTGATGTCGAGCGGCACCTTGCCCATGGGGGTGCCGTCGAGGAAGACCTCGGCGCCGGTGACGTTGGACAGCACGCGGATGGTGCCGCCCTGGCCGCCCAGCGTGGCCTTGAGCTCGCCGCGCACCTTGGCCTGCTGCCCGGCCAGCACCTGGATGGTCTGCTTCCACGGGATCGCCGGGTCCTTGCGCAGCTCGACCACGTGCAGGCCCTCGATCACGTCGTTGAGCACCAGCGGGGTGGTGCCGTTCTGCTTGTTGCCGTCGAGGTACACCTCGGCGTCGGCGACGTCGGCCTCGACCACGATGATGCCGACCTTGGGCTTGGCCACCGCCTTGAGCACCGGGGTCAGGTTGGCCTTCTCGTTGTCCTTGACCTCGACCCAGGTCTGGAAGTTGTCGAAGCCCTCGCGCTTGAGCTCGACCAGGTGGCGGCCGGCGGTGGTGGTGAGCAGCACCGGCGCCGAGCCCTGGGACTGGCCGTCGAGGTAGACCGTCGCGCCGAAGACGTTCTGATCGGCGTCGGCGCGGATGTCGATGCGCGGCGGGTCGACCTTCTTGATCAGCGGGATGAAGACGCTCTGCACCTTGCGGGTGCGGGCCACCTTCTGGTTCTTCTGGGCCAGCTGGTAGCCGTCGAGCTCGACGATGATCAGGTAGTCCCCGTTCTTCATCTTGCCCTGCCACGGGGTCACCCCGACCGCGCCGAGCTCCTTGCGGTCGATGTAGATGGTGGCGCCGGGCGGGGCCGACTCGATCTTGACGGGGTACTTGCCGCCGGACAGGGCGGGGTGGCTCTGGGCCGCGGCCGGACCGGCCAGGCACAGCGCCACGATCGCGAGCGCAAAGATCGACGCGCCGCGGAGCCAGCGCAGAGGCAACTCGGTGAGCTTCATGGTGCGGGAACTCCCCTTCATGCGAGGGCGAACGTAGCAGGTCCGGCGACCGCCCGAGGCGTCCGGTCCCTGGTTTCGACGCCGCGGTTCACCCGGTGTTCACCGTGCGTGACGGCTCACACACCGGCCATGTGCGAGACGGTGCCGGAGATCAACAGCGACGCGACCGCGATCGCCACCGCGCCGCGGTACAGCGCGAAGCCGACCAGGCGGTGGCTGCCGAGGAAGCGCAAGAGCCACGCGATCGACGCGTAGCCGCTGAGCGCGGCCACCACCAGTGCCACCGTCATCGGCTTCCAGGCGCCGGGCCCGAGCTCGGCCATCGACTGCTTGGCCTCGAGGATCGCGGCGCCGGCGATCGCCGGGATGCCCAGCAAGAACGAGAACCGCGCGGCGTCGGTGCGGCGCATCCCGACCAGCAGCGCCGCGACGATCGTCGCGCCCGAGCGCGACACGCCCGGGCACAGCGCCATGGCCTGGGCCCCGCCGATGATCAGCGCGTCGCGCACGCCGAGGTCGTCGAGCGTGCGCGCGCCCTGGGCCCGGGCGTCGATCACCGCCATCAGCACGCCGACCACCATCAGCGACGCGGCGATCACCCACAGCGAGCGCGCGTCGCCCTCGACGAGGTCCTTGGCCAGGAGGCCGAGCACGACGATCGGCACGGTGCCGAGCACGATCAGCAGCGGCAGCCGGCCGCGCGGGCTGCGCGGATCGCGGAACATCGCGCGCGGCAGGTCGATGAACAGGTCGCGCGCGAAGTAGACGATCACGGCGGCCAGCGTGCCGAGCTGCAGCACCGCGGTGAACGCGGCGCCAGGATCGTGCTGGCCGAGCAGCGCCGGCGCCAGGCGCAGGTGCGCGGTCGACGACACCGGCAAGAACTCGGTGAGCCCCTGGATCAGACCCAGGACGATCGCGAACCAGATCGGCACGGCGCGCACGCTATCATGCGCGCCGATGCCTCGCTTCGCCTCGCTGTCGCTCGCGCTGGTGCTCGCCGCCTGTCCGCACGCCGCGCCGACCGCGCCGCCGACGCCGCCGGCGGCGATCGACGCCGGCCCCGAGGTCGTGGCGCCGACCGTCGACGCCGCGCCGCCGGCGCTGACCGCCGACGAGTGCGGCGCCTATGTCGATCACGTGCTGGCGGTGGCGCTGACGGCGATGCGCGGCACCCGCGCCGCCGACGAGATCCCGACCGGCGAGCAGGTCGCGGCGATCCGCGCGAAGCTGGTGGCCAGCGAGCCGTGCCGCGAGCTGGATCGCGCGGCGTGGACGTGCGCGCTGGCGGCGAGCGATCAGGCGGCGCTGTACGCGTGCGCCGGGCCGGCGACGCCGGCTACCGGCGCGCGCTGAGGCGCGGCAGGGCGGCGGTCATGCGCGGCAGCGCGGCGTGCGGCGGCGCGGGCGGGAGCGGCGCGGGCGGGAGCGGCGGCGCCGCCGGGCGGGCGACGTCGACCGAGGTCACGTCGCCGACGCCGAGATCGGTGACGTCGGTCGTGATCTCGGAGGTGTCGTCGTTCATGACCCGCGCCGGCGGCAGCTTCGCGGCGGGCTGCGCGGCCGGCAGCTGCGCCGGGACCAGCGGACCGGTGCCGCGGGCGAAGCGGCGCGGCGGCGACGGCGGCAGCGGCGTGACTGGCAGCGGCGCCGGCTGCGCGACCACCGGCGGCGGTGGCAGCGGCGGGGGCTGGAGGCGCGCGGGCAGGGGCGCGGCGGCGATCGGGCGCGCGGGCGGCGCGACCGCGGCGCCGGCCGACGTGGTGCGTCGGACCCGGGCAGGCTCCGCGACGGGGCGGGCGATCGGCGCCGCCGGGCGGGCGATCGGCGCGGCATGCGCGCGGGCGACCGGCGGGGCGCTCGGCGCTGCCGCCCGAGCCGGGCGCTGCGGCGGGGTGGCGGGCGGCGCGAGGCGGCGCGCGACCGTGGCGTTGGGCAGCGCGCGGATCGCCGGCGCCGGCACCTTGGCGGCCTCGGTCTCGGCGGCGGCGATGCGCGCGCGGGCCAGGGCCAGCTGCCACTCCCACTCGTCGTCGTCGGCCAGGCCGTCGTCGCCGTCGTCCGGCAGCACGTCGGCGGCGATGATCACCGAGGGCATGCTGGCGGATCGAGGCGCCACCGGGGTGGCGACTGGCGCCACCGGCGCGGCGAGCCGCGGGGCGGGGAGCGGCGGTGGCGGCGTGGGCTGCGCGATCGGCGCGACGGTCGGACCGGGCACCGGGGCCGCGAAGGCCACGTCGCTGGTCATCGCGTGCAGGTCGACGATTCTCCCGTCTGGAGTCAACATCATCCCGTACCGCGACAGCTTCACGTACCCAGCGCGCGCGAGGATGCTCTCGATGACCGCCATGGGGACCGGCTTCTGCACGGCCCGGGCCATGTTCGCGGGGATCGCGCGTCGCGCAACTCGTCGGATCGACGATCCCGCGTCGGTGCGGTCCGTCACCTCCGGAGCCCCAGCCCTCGGGACGGTTGTCCCCGGGCGGATCGCCGCACCCCGCCGCGCCTGGCTTCTTACCGCCCGGTGAAGCGCGCCGGCCGCCGCTCGGCGAACGCCCGCAGCCCCTCGTCGCGGTCCTCGCTGAACAGCGTCACGTCGTAGCACTGGCGCTCGATCCGCAGCCCCTCGTCGATCCCGACGTCGACGCCGCGGTCGATCGCGGCCTTGGCCATCTGCAGCGACCGCGGCGCGCACCCGGCCAGCTCGCCGAGCAGCCCGTCGACCGCCGCGGCCAGGCCGCCCGGCGGCACCACCGCCATCACCAGGCCCAGCGCCAGCGCGCGCTCGGCGCTGACGCGGCGACCGAGCAGGATGAGCTCCTTGGCGGCGGCGACGCCGATCAGCCGCGGCAGCCGCTGGGTGCCGCCGGCGCCCGGCATGATCCCCAGCCGCACCTCGGTCAGGCCGAGCTCGGCGCCCTCGACGATCAGCCGCAGGTCGCACGCCAGCGCGAGCTCCAGGCCGCCGCCGTAGGCCGAGCCGTTGAGCGCGCAGATCGTCGGCTTGGGGATGCGGGCCCAGGCGTCGATGGCGCCGCTGATCGCGTCGATGTACGGCTTGGACTCGGCCGCCGGCACGCCCTTGCGCTCCTTGAGGTCGGCGCCGGCGCAGAACGCCTGGTCGCCGGCGCCGGTCAGCACCACCGCGCGCACGCCGGGATCGTCGCCGAGCACGGCGGCGAGGCGACGCAGCTCCTCGTTGACCGCGCGCGACAGCGCGTTGCGGGCGTCGGGGCGGTTGAGCGTGACGTGGGCGACGTGGTCGCGGATCTCGACGGTGGGCAGCGTCATCGCCGGCGATGGTACGCAGGCCGGCGATTGTCGCAACCGATCGCGCGCGCCGGTTGTCGCACCGCCCATGCGTCCACTCGTGTGTGCGGTCGTGCTCGCCCTCCTGGCCGCGCCGGCGTCGGCCGACGTCCTCGGCGCCGCTCTCGATCAACCGCTGACCGAGGTGTCGCACGCCGTCGACGTGTCGGTCGTCGACGGGATCGCGACCTACAAGGTCCAGCGGGTGTTCGCCAACGGCGGCACCAAGGCCGACGAGGTACGCCTCGAGATCGATCTGCCCTACGGCGGCGCCGCCACCGGGCTGCGCATCCGGGCCCGCGATCGCTGGTACGACGGCGAGCTGATGGAGGCCGAGAAGGCCGAGAAGCTGTACCTGGAGCTCACCGGCAAGGGCCGCTGGGAGCCCAAGGACCCGGCGCTGCTGTACTGGCGGTGGGCCGACAAGCTGCGGCTGCGGGTGTTCCCGGTCATGCCCGGCGGCACCAGCACCGTCGAGTACACGCTGACCGTGCCGACGCGCTACGAGCGCGGCAAGGTGTTCCTGTCGTACCCGCGGCTGGCCGAGGGCGCCGCCGACAACCTCGCGGTGCCGGTGTTCACGATCCGCCCGGGCTGGGGCAACGCGATGACCGCGATCAAGATCGACGGCGCGCGCAAGGCGCCCGGCGCGCCGATCGTGCTGGCTCGGCCGACCGAGCCGGCGTGGCTCGCGGCGATCAGCCACACCAGCGGCGCCAGCTACGTGGCGAGCGTGGTCGAGGTCGAGGACACCGCGCCGGCGCGCCGCGCCTTCGCCAAGGCCACCGTCACGCTCGACATCGAGCACACCTACCGGAGCGATCTGCGGGTCGCGCTGATCACGCCCAAGGGCGACGAGGTCGAGGTCTTCGACGGCAGCGGCGGCAGCGACAACGACGTCCGCGGCGCGTTCCCCGTCGACCTGCCGGCCAAGACCGCGGGCGTCGGCGCGTGGCGCCTGGTGGTCTCGGATCACGCGGCGCTCGACGCCGGCACGCTGACCGCGTGGAAGCTGACGCTGGGCGACAAGGCGCCGGTGGTCGTCGACGCCAGCGACCTGCCGCTGTTCATCCCCGACGCGCCCGAGAACGAGTCCGACGGCGGCGTCGCGATGATCGAGCTGGCGCCGCCGCCGATCGACGCGGTGGCCAACCGCTACGGCAAGGTGGTGGCGTCGAAGGCCCACGCCTTCGGGCGTCTCGAGATCGACGCCGCGCCCGAGCTGCGGCCGCTGCCCAAGAAGGCGCAGGTGGTGTTCGCGATCGACGCCTCGTACTCGATGGACGTCGAGGGCGTCGCCAGCCAGGTCGCGCTGATCAAGGGCTACCTGGCCCACGTCCCCGACGCCGAGGTCGAGGTGGTCGTCTATCGCCGCGCCGCGGCCCGGCTGTTCGGCGGCTTCGTCCCGGCCGGCCAGGTCGCGGCCAGGCTGGCCGCCGCCGAGCAGGCCGGCCGGCTGGCGCCGGGCAACGGCAGCGCGCTCGACGAGGGCGCGAAGCTGGCGGCGGCGCTCTTGGCCACCCGCAAGGGCGCGCTGCGGATGGTGCTGACCACCGACAACCGGCTGCGCGGCCGCTGGACCAACGACCTCGCGCTGGCCGGCCTGGCCGCGGCGCCGGCCGGCGCGGTGGTCCACGTCGTCGAGGCCAACCCGGAGGGCTTCGCGGTCGAGCTGACGCGGGACGACGCGCACCCGCTGGCGCCGCTGGCGCTGACCCACCACGGCATCGCCGCCACCGTCGTCGGGCTGGGCATCGGCGACAAGCGGCTGAGCGAGCGCGTGCTCGGGCTGGTGCGCCCGGTGCGGATCGATCACTTCGCGATCGGCGGCCTCGACCTGGTCAACGGCAAGTACGACCAGTCGATCCCCGACGTGCTCGACGAGGGCGCCGGGCTGCGGGTGGTGGTCGCCGCCGCCGCCGCGCCCGACAAGGTCGAGCTCACCGGCATGATCTGGGGCGACAAGTTCCGCCGGGTGGTCACCGCCGACGCGGCGTTCTCGAAGGCCGCCGCGGCGTGGGTGTTCTCCGAGGACGATCACCAGGAGCTGTCGCACGAAGAGATGATGACGGTGGCGATGATGGGCAAGGCGGTGTCGCCGGTGACCTCGTACCTGGCCACCGAGCCCGGCGTGCGGCCGTCGGTGATCGGCCTCGAGGAGGGCCTGGCCGGCTTCGGCGTCGGCTCGGGCATGGGCGGCATGGGCATGTCCGGCGTCGGCGGGGTGCCGCTGGCGCCGCCCGACCCGATGACGCTCCTGGCCCGCGCCGCCGCCGCGTGCGTCAAGCGGCACCAGCCCGCCGCCGGCTGGGCGGTGCACCTCGACATGGAGACCACCGGCCACGAGGTCGTCGACGTGGTGCCCGGCGCTGGCGCGACCACGCCGGTCGGCGCGTGCCTGATCGAGGCGGTGTGGGCGCTGCCGCTGCCGACCAGCTACGTCGCCGCGCGCGCGACGCACCCGCTCGACTTCCAGTGAAGGCCGGGCGGCCACGGCGCCGCCGCGCAAGGTTTCTTCACGTCCGCGGCGGCACTGGCGCAACGTCGGGCCCGCAGCTTGGGTAGCGAAAAGGAGCTACTCATGCTGTGTCTCGCACTCGGTCTCGGAGTCCTCGGCGCCATCGGCTTCGCGCGCATGCACCGGCGCCACCACGGCTGGCACGGCGGCGGTTGCCACGGCGGCGGTTGCCACGGCGGCGGTTGCCACGGCGGCCACGGCCACCACCACGGCGGCTGGCGCCACCGCCGCGCCCGCCGCTGGATGCTGGGCCGGATGTTCGAGCGCATCGACGCAAGCCCCGCGCAGGAGCGGGCGCTGGTGGCCGAGCTCGATCAGCTCGAGCAGCGGCTGCGCACCGCCCGCGGCAACCTGACCGCGCTGCGGCCGACGCTGGCCGAGGCGCTGCACGCCGACACGCTCGACGCCACCGCGGCGGCCGGCCTCGAGGCCGGGGTCGACGCGGCGATCGCCGACGCCCGCGCCGCGCTGTTCGACTCGCTGCGCGCGATCCACGGGCTGCTCGATCCCAAGCAGCGCGCCACCCTCGCGGCGATGCTCGGCGGCGCGGCCCGCGGCGCCGGCCCCTACCGCGTCTGAGCGCGGCAACCGTGCGAGGATGAACGCCCGATGCGGGTCCTGCTCATCGACGACGACGCCCGGCTCGCCGAGCTGCTCGTCGCGTACCTGGCGCCGCAGGGCGTCGCGCTCACCCACGCGCCCGGCGGCCAGGCCGGGCTGGCCCAGGTCGCGGCCGGCGGCTGGGACGCGGTCCTGCTCGACGTGATGATGCCGGGGCTCGACGGCCTGGCGGTGCTGCGCCAGCTGCGCGCCAAGGACGCGCGGCTGCCGGTGCTGATGCTCACCGCGCGCGGCGACGAGTCGGATCGTGTCGTCGGGCTCGAGCTCGGCGCCGACGACTACGTCGCCAAGCCGTTCTCGCCGCGCGAGCTCCTGGCCCGGCTGCGCGCGGTGGTGCGGCGGGCCACGCCGAGCGCGGTCGCGGCGCGGATCGCCGCCGCCGGCATCGAGGTCGACGTCGCCGGCCGGCAGGCGTGGGTCGACGGCGCGCCGCTCGAGCTGACCGCGCTCGAGCTCGACCTGCTGACGGTGCTGGTGCAGCGCGCCGGCCGGGTCGTGCCGCGGGCCGCGCTGCTCGAGCTGGCCGGCCGCGACGACACCACCGTCGGCGATCGCACGATCGACGTCCACATCTCGCGGTTGCGCAAGAAGCTGGGCGAGCCGGCCGCGGCGCGGCTCAAGACCGTGCGCGGCATCGGCTACACGCTGGCCCGCGGCGCCGACGAGGCGCCGTGAGATCGCGGCGGCGCTGGCGCGAGGAGCTGCGCGCCGAGCGCGAGTTCTGGCGGCGCCACCACGCGATGCACCACGCGATGCACCACGCGCGGCGCCACCGCCACGGGCCGTGGTGGCTGCAGGGCAAGCTGCGGCTGCGCATCTTCCTCGGCTTCGGCGTGGCGCTGGCCGCCGGCGCGTGGGTCGGCGCGCGCCAGCCGCACTGGTGGCAGCTCGCGCTGATCCTGTCGGCGCTGTGGATGGTGGCGGGCGCGATGGCGTGGCGGCTGACCCGGCCGCTGGTGGTGACGATCGCCGCGGCCCGGGCGATCGGCGACGGCAAGCTCGACACCCGGGTCGACGTCGGCCACCGCGGCGAGCTGGCGATCCTCGCGAGCGCGCTCAACCACATGGCGGCGCGCATCGAGCAACAGCTGCGCGATCAGAAGGCGCTCCTGGCCGCGGTCTCGCACGAGCTGCGCACGCCGCTGGGCCACCTGCGGGTGATGATCGAGACCGCGCGCGAGCAGGCCGACTGGCGCGCCCTCGACGCGGTCGAGCGGGAGCTGCTGGCGCTCGACGATCTGGTGGCGCGGCTCCTGGCGTCGTCGCGCCTCGAGTTCGGGCGGATCGAGCGGCGGCCGCTCGACGTCGCGGCGCTCACCGCCGACGTCGCGCTGGCCAGCGGGGTCTCGGCCGACGTGATCGCCGCCGAGGGCGACGCCACCGCGGCGATCGATCCGACGCTGGTGCGCCGCGCGATCGCCAACCTGATCGACAACGCCGCCCGCCACGGCGGCGGCGTGACCGCGATCCGCATCGAGCGGCGCGCCGACGAGGTGGTGGTCGAGGTCGACGACGCCGGCCCCGGGCTGCCCGCCGATCGGGTCGGCGACGTCGGCCGCGCGTTCGTGCCGTCGACCGGCGGCGGCCTGGGCTTGGGCCTGGCGCTGGTCGCGCGGATCGCCGCCGCCCACGACGGCCGGAGCTGGGCCGGCGAGCGCCCCGGCGGCGGCGCCCGGGTCGGGCTGAGCCTCGCGGTGGCGCCGCGCGCCGAGCCGTGAGCGTCAGCCCGCGAGCGTGAGGATCGCGATCGCCGCGTCGAGCCGGGTCGCGGCCTGATCGTCGGCCAGCGCGCCCCACAGGCCGGCGGTGATGGCGCCGGCGCCGACGTGGGCCTGCACCACCGCGCGCCGCACGTCGGCGTCGGGCGAGCCGGCGAGCTCGGTGAGGATCGCCGCGCCGTGCGGGTCGCCGAGCCGCGCCAGCTCGGCGGCGGCGTCGGCGCGATCGGCCGGGGCCGCGGTCGCCGCGAGCGCGGTCAGCGCGGTGAGCGCGGCGCCGTGCTGACCCAGGTACGCCAGCGCGCGGGCCGCGGCCAGCTTCACCGTCGGCGCCGGATCGGCGAGCGCCGCGGTGGCGCGGGCGATCGCCGCGTCCTGCGGCAGCGCCGCGGCCAGCAGGTTGACCACGCCGGCGCGGGTGCCGACGTCGGTGGCGCCCAGCGCGCGATCGAACACCGCCACCGCGGCGGCGCGATCGCCGCGCCGGTGCGCCGCGGTCGCCGCCACCATCGGATCGGCGTGGGCGAGCAGCGCCTCGAGCGCCGGCTTGCCGCCGGCCTTGGCCACCAGCGCCACCGCGGCCAGCCGCACGGCGAGCGACTCGTCGGCCAGGAAGCGCGTCGCGTCGGGCAGGGCCGCCCGGCCACCGCCGCCGGCGGCCAGCGCCGCGATCGCCGCGGCCCGGACCTCGGCCGCGCCGTCGCCGGTCATCGTCACCAGCTCGGCCGCGCCGTCGCCGCCGACCGTGCCCAGGTAGCGCGCGACCGCGGCTCGCACCTGCGGGTCGGGATCGCCGGCCAGCGGCCGCAGGTCGTCGATCGCCAGCCGCCGGACCTTGCGGCCGATGCCTTCGACGGCGATCGCCCGGGCCCGCGGGTCGTCGGAGCGCAGCATCTGCTGGGCGACGTCGGGGGCCTGGCCGAACGAGCGCAGCACCGCCACCGCCGCCGCCGCCGCCACCGCGTCGTCGTCGTCGCCCATCGCCTTGCCGACGTCCTCGGCCAGCTCCTCGAGCTCGAGGCGCTCGATCGCGCGGATCGCGGTCAGCCGCAGCGCCGCCGACGGCGACGTCACGCCCTGCCACACGGTGGTCAGCGCCATCGTGCGCAGCGCCTTGCGATCGTCGGTGCCGCCGTGCTGCGCGCGCCACGCCCGGTAGTCGGCCACCGCGCGGCCGGGATCGCCCAGGCCGAGCAGCGCGCGCAGCCGGATGCGGTGCAGCTCGGCGTCGCCGGGGTGCTTGGACAGCTCGGCCGCGGTGTAGTCCGAGGCGCCGCGGTAGTCCCCGCGGGCCAGGAGCGTGTTGGCGTGCTGGACCGACGCCGACGGCCCGCAGGCGGTGGCGGCGATCACGACGAGGGACAGGAGCAGGGCAGGGCGCATGGCGGACTCCGACGGCAAGGATGCACCGCCCGACCCGGGCGGGCCAGGCGCGCGTGCCTGAGGTGTGTGCCTGCGTAGTGGCGGCGCCCGCCGCCGCGGTTACGTGCTACCCACAGCGCGTGACGCTGCGCGCGATCCTCTTCGATCTCGATGGCACCCTGGTCGACAGCGAGGCCGACTACGCCGAGGCCATCGCCCGCTGCGTCGCCCGCGAGTTCGCGATCACGCTCACCGCCGCCGATCGCGCCTACGGCACCGGCCGCTCGTGGGTCGCGATCCACGCGTACCTGCGCGAGCGCTACCCGGCGCTGGCCTGGGATCGCGACGCGTTGATCGCCGCGACCGCCGCCGAGAGCCGGGCGCTGTTCGCCGAGCGCGGCATCACCGTGCTCCCCGGGGCCCACGCCGCGGTGGCGCGGTTCGACGCCTTCGCCCGGGGCCTGGTGACCGGCAGCTCGCGGGCCGAGGCCGGGCACATGCTCGAGCTCCTGCGCCTGAGCGACGCGTTCGCGATCACGCTGTGCGCCGAGGACGTGCCGCGGTCCAAGCCGGCGCCCGACGGCTACCTGGCGGCGTGCGCCCACCTCGGCGTCGCGCCGGCCGAGGCGCTGGTCATCGAGGACTCGGCGGCCGGGTGCGCCGCCGGCCGCGCCGCCGGCTGCGCGGTGGTCGCGGTGCGGGCCGGCAACCGCGGCGGGCAAGATCAGGGCGCGGCCCACGTCGTGGTCGACACCCTCGACGCGATCACCATCGAGCTGGCCCACGAGGTGGCGCGATCGGTCGACCGTGGGTATGGTGCGCCGACGGCATGAAGCTCCCGCCGCGCGTCACCGTGTACGAGGTCGGGCCCCGCGATGGCCTGCAGAACGAGGCGCGGCACGTGCCGACCGCCGAGAAGATCGCGTTCATCACGGCGCTGATCGACAGCGGCCTCTCGCGCATCGAGATCACCAGCTTCGTCAGCCCCAAGTGGATCCCGCAGCTGGCCGACGCCGCCGAGGTCGCGCGCGGCGTGCCGCGCAAGGAGGGCGTCGTGCTGTCGTGCCTGGTGCCCAACCGCCGCGGGCTCGACACCGCGCTGGCCGCCGGGATGCGCGAGGTCGCGGTGTTCATGTCGGCGTCGGAGACGCACAACAAGAAGAACGTCAACAAGACGATGCGCGAGACGCTGGCGGCGTTCGCCGACGTCGTGCCGCCCGCGCTGGCCGCCGGCGTGCCGGTGCGCGCGTACCTGTCGACGTGCTTCGGCTGTCCCTACGAGGGCGACGTCGATCCCGCGGTGGTGGTCGAGCTGTGCCGCGAGCTGCGGGCGATGGGCGTCTACCAGGTCTCGGTGTCCGACACGATCGGCGTCGCCAACCCGGCGCAGGTCGAGGACGTGCTCAGCCGGGTGCTGACCGAGGTGCCGCTCGAGGCGGTGGCGGTGCACTTCCACGACACCCAGGGCACCGCGCTGGCCAACTGCGTCACCGCGCTGCAGCTCGGCGTCACCACGATCGACTCGTCGGTCGGCGGCCTCGGCGGCTGCCCCTACGCGCCCGGCGCCTCGGGCAACCTCGCCACCGACGATCTGGTCGGCATGCTGCACTCGATGGGCATCGCGACCGGCATCGATCTCGACAAGCTGGTCATCGCCGCGCGCCAGGCCGCCACGTTCATCGGCCACGACCTGCCGTCGAAGTTCCTCAAGGCCTACCTCGGCAAGCAGGCGCGCGCGCGCCGCCGCGCCGAGCTGGGCTGAGACATGCGGAGGGTTTCTCGCGAAACCCTCCCCCCGGCATTCGCCGGGGCCCCCCTCCCAAGACGGCCCAGATCCTCGGCGCGTCTGTCCGAGCCTTTCGCTGGGGCCGAAACGGCCGAAGGCCGGATCCGCGTGGACCCGGCCTTCGTCTCGCAGTCTCCTGTGCCCCGTGCCGAACGCTCTCGCGTTTCGGGTGGGGGCCCCACGTCTTGTGGGGGAGGGGCTTTGCGAAAGCCCCTCCAGGAAACAGGATCTCAGCCGCCGATCTGCCACTCGCCGCCGACGCGGACGTAGACGTTGCCGCGCAGCTCCCAGCGCACCGGCGCCCAGCGGTGGCCGGCCTTGGCGCGCTCCCAGTGGCCGGGGACCCACTCGTACTGGCGGGCCTGCTCGCTCCACGCGTAGGCGCCCTCGATCCAGACGTAGCCGCGGCGCGCCGCGCCGGGGTTCTCGACGCGCGGCGGGGGCGGCGCCATCGTCGGACCGACGATGACGACCTGGCCGCCCGACGAGATCACCGTGCCGGCGCCGTTGGTGGCGATCACGCCGCCCTGGCCGTTGTTGACGATGACGCCGCCGTTGCCGCCGACCACGCCGCCATTGCCGCCCACCACCACGCCGCCGCCACCGGGCTGGTCGTAGCGGTGATCCTGGTTGTGCGGATCGATCACGGTGCCGCCGCCGCCGCCGGTGACGACCACGCCGCCGCCGACCACGACCCAGCTGCCGTCGACCCAGTGCCAGCTACCGTTGCGCGGCTCCCAGCGGCCGTCGTTCCAGGCGTAGCCAGAGCGCTCGCGCTCCCAGTGGCCATCGACCCACACCCACTGGCCGCCCTGCCACTGCCAGTTGCCCTTGACCCACACGTGGCCGCTCATCGGCTGCGGGTTCTCGGCGCGCGGGGGCGGCGGTTGATCGTAGGCGACGACGGCGCCAGTGGCGATGCGGCCCCGGGCCGTGACGACGCAGGCGGGGAGCGTGGTGCCGAGCAGGGCCGCGAGGCCCAGGGTCGACAGGATCCGACGGGTACGGTTCATCTCGAGTCTCCTTTAGGTCGTCCAGCCGGAGCGTCCGGGCCGGGAACAACTCTTGGACGGCCAGGTCCATGATTGTTTCAACCGCGAGTATTCCCACCCGCGATCGTCCTGTCAACGCACCGGGTTCCGCGAACTTACGGGCCCTTGCTGGCCTTCAAGGCCTCGAGATCAGCCGGGGTCGCGGTGCGCAGCCACACCAGGTAGTCGGCCATCGCACGGATCTGGTTGGGCTCGAGGTCGTCGTCGTAGGCCGGCATGTCGTCGAGCTTGCCGAACAGGTTGGGCGCCCCGCTGTCGCGCAGCACCGCCTCGTAGTAGCGGCGCGATCCGTAGCCGGCGAGGTTGGGCCCGGTCGAGGCGTCGGTGCCGGCGCGGTTGTGGCAGTCGGCGCACGGGCCGTCGTCGAACAGCGGCTTGCCCTGCTCGACCTTGGCGGCGTCGACGTCGGTGGCGCCGGTCTCGGCGTAGAGCAGCTCGACCAGCGCGTCGAGGTCGGCGCCGGCGGCCTCGGTCTTGGGCATCGCGTTCTCGTCGTCGACGATCTTCTTCGACGTGCCGAAGTGCTCCGGCGCCGACGGATCGAGCAGGAGCGAGCGGATGTGCGCGCGGCTGGCCAGGCCCGGCCCAATCACCGGCGCCTTGCGATCGTCGCCGTCGTGGCAGCTCGCGCACTCGCTGGCCCACAGCGTCCGCGCCACGTAGAAGCGCGGCGTCGTGAACACCGCCAGGCCGCCTGGCGACGGCACGCCGTTGGTCTTGGCCAGCGCCCGCGCTCGCGCCGCCTCGCGCGCGAACCGGTGGCTGCGCCGCTGCAGCTCCTGATCGTCGTCGTCCTTGGCGTACGACTGCATCGACACGCCGATCGCGCCGACCAGGCCGACGAACAGCATCGCCAGCACCGCGTAGTGGCGGCGCGGGCGCCCGGGGCGGCCGTCGAACAGCGGCACCGCGGCGAGCACGCCGAACACCACCAGCGGCAGGCCCAGCGCCATGAACGTGCGCAGCGAGCCGAAGGTGTTGACCAGCGCGAACAGCGGCCGGAAGTACCACTGCGGGCGCGCGTCGTAGGCCGCGGTCGGGTCGGCCGGCCCGTCGAGCCCGGCGCCGCCGGCGTGCTCGCTCCACGCCACCAGCGCGATCAGCGCCAGCGCCGCCACCACCCAGTTGCGCAGGCTCTGGTACGGCCACGCCGCGCGCGCCGGCCCGCCGGTCGGCAGCACGCCGTGGCGCCGGGCCTGGGCG
Organism: Myxococcales bacterium; assembly: GCA_016707895.1. Lineage (GTDB taxonomy): Bacteria > Myxococcota_A > Polyangia > Haliangiales > Haliangiaceae > UBA2376. The sequence goes on from JADJGV010000034.1 coordinate 694,046, forward strand.
CGGAGCGCCCACGCCAGCAGCAGCGTGACGATCGGCAGCACCACCGCGTGCAGCGCGTAGAAGTGGGTCAAGGTCAGGTTGCCGAACTCGTTGCCGCCCTGGACCGCCTGCACCAGCTGCCGCCCCGGGCCGGGCGCGTCGTTGACGTAGGCCAGCTCGACCTTGGTCGCCCAGTAGCCGTACTGATCCCAGCGCAGCACGAAGCCGGTCACCGAGTACAGCGTGATGACGCCGATCAGCCCGAGCCCGAGCCACCACTGCAGCTCGCGCGGCCGGCGGTAGCCGCCGCGCAGCGCGGTCACCACCAGGTGCAGGCCGGCGACGATCACCACCGCCGACATGCCCCAGCGGTGGACGCCGCGGACGACGCTGCCCATCGTCACCTGGTCCTCGATGTACGCGACCGAGGCCCACGCCGCGCCGGTCGACGGCGCGTAGTACAGCGCGAGCAGCGCGCCCGACGCCGCCTCGATCACCAGCAGGAACGCCACCAGGAACGACAGCGTGTGGGCGAACGACGCGCCGCCCGCCACCGGGCGCTGCCACTGCGCGAGCACCTCGCGGTGGCCGATGCGCTCGTCGAGCCAGTCGCCGATCCGCGCGCGCATCACGCCGGCTTCCGATCGGCGCCGCCGGGCTGGTAGCGCACCCAGGTCACCTTGACCCGGCCGCGCTCGATCACCACCGGCAGCGGATCGAGGCCGCGCTCGGCGGGGCCGCTCAGGCGCGCGCCGTCGAGATCGAAGGTCGCGCTGTGGCACGGGCACTCGAACCGCTTGGCGCCCTCGGCGAACCCGATCGCGCAGCCCTTGTGCGGGCACACCGACGACAGCGCCGCGATCTGGCCGTCCTTGCCGCGGCGCAGCCACGCGGCGCCGAGCACGACGTTGGCGGTCGACGCGTAGGCGTCGCGCACGCTGGCGGCGACCAGCGGCACCCGCACCGGCAGGTCGCCGACCTGATCGGCGGCGATCGCGTCGATCGGATCGGTCGGCGACGAGACGACGACCGCGCCGACCGGGTGGCCGACCAGCCGCGCCACCGGCACCAGCAGCGCCGCCCCGACCCCGCCGCCCACCGCGCAGGTCGCGACCTGCAGGAACCGGCGACGGGTGGCGTCGCCAGCAGAGGAGGAGGGCGGATCGCCGGTCGGGTCCTGTTCGCTCACCGGCGCAGTCTACGCCGCGCCCCCGGCGCTGGTAACCGAGCGACCGCGCGAAGCGAGCGGCGCCATGCCGCGGCGCACGGCGCGTCCCCGCGCGGCGCGGCCCGCGCGGGCCATCACCCCATCGTGCGCTCTTCGCGCTCCTGGTCTTCCTTGCAGCGGATGCACAAGCTCGTCTCGGGGCGCGCCTCGAGCCGCTTCTTGCCGATCGGCTCGTCGCACGACTCGCAGTTGCCGAACGTGCCGTCGTCGATCTTCTTGATCGCGAGATCGAGCTTCGACAGCAAGCTCTTGTCGCGGCCGCGCAACCGGAACTCGAACGACTGGGTGTACTCGGCCGAGGCCAGGTCCATCTCGTCGGGCAGGTCGCTCGGATCCAGCGTCATGTTCTCGGTGAGCGTCTGCCGAGCGCGATCGACGACGTCGCGACGCTTGCCCTCGAGCAGCTCCTTGAACTTCTGCAGTTCTTTCTTGGTGAGCGGCTTGGCCGCCGGCGCTGCAGTGCTGCTCGTGGTCGACACGTCGTGCCCCTTCGTGAAGATCGGGAAGCCGGAGCGTCCGGCGCGAAAGGCCGCATACCATAGTGGCGGCGCGGCTGCCTGACAACCCCTGGGCCTGGCTACCCACACCGGGCGTCGCCGATCTCGACTCGCACGTGTGGGGGAGGCCGTCCACACCTTGACACCGTGTAGGTGAACCGCCGAGAATCATGTGCACAATGTCCGGCTCCGACAAGCGCAAGCAGTCTCTCTACTTCCCTGAGGACATGCTCAAAGAGATCCAGGACGAGGCGGCCCGGCAGGACCGGTCGCTCTCGTGGATCGTCCAGAAGGCCTGGAAGATCGCGCGCAAGGAGATCATGAAGTACCCGTCCGTGAACGAGTTCCCGGGCGAGGACGATCCCCGCGAGAACCCTTGATTCGTGCGCTGGGGGTACGCCGCGTCGCCGTGCGATGGGACGCGGCTGTTTTACGAGGATGAAGATCGTGGGGATCCCCGGACGCCGGTGATCCTCTGCGACGGGATCGGGTGCGACGGCTACGTGTGGCGCCACCTGCGCGCTGCGCTGGAGCCGCGCCGCGTGATCCACGGCCACTACCGCGGGCACGGTCGCTCCCAGCCGCCGCGCCGGGCCGGCTGCCTGGAGATCGAGGACCTGGCCGACGACGCGGTGGCGATCCTGGACGACGCCGAGATCGGCTGCGCCGTGTGGATCGGCCACTCGATGGGCGTCCAGGTCGCGCTCGAGACCTGGCGCCGCCACCCCGATCGGGTGGCGGGGCTCGTGCTGGTGTGCGGGGCGCCGGGGCACCCCCTCCGCACCTTCCATGGCGCCGACACCTTGGAGCACCTGCTGCCGACCATCGAGCGTTGGGTCGTGAAGGTGCCGGGTGTGGTCAACCGCCTCACCCGCAACCTGCTGCCGACCCGGCTGGCGCTGGAGATCGCCGGCCGCCTGGAGATCAACCGCGAGCTGGTCGACCCGGACGACTTCATGCCCTATCTCGAGGGCATGGCGCGCATGGACGTGCGCACCTTCGTGGCCATGCTGGCGGCGGCCGGCCGCCACTCGGCCGAGGACCTGCTCGCCGCGATCGACGTGCCGGTGTTGGTGGTGGCAGGTGGGCGCGACGGCTTCACGCCGCCCGAGCGCAGCCGCTTGATGATCGAGCAGGTGCCCGGCTGCCAGGGCCTCGAGATCGAGGATGGTTCGCACACGGCGCCCATCGAACGGCCCGAGCGAGTGAACGGCGCGATCACCTCCTTCCTCACCGATCGAGTCGACACCAAACTGCCACTTACCTGAAGTGTTACTGGCAATTAGATGCTGTCATGAGGTGGCCTCAGGGTGGGTCGGAGGTGCGACGGATTTTCCGTAAAAAGTCGTGGCATTTCGATCGGTGTTGGTGCAAGGTGCGCTCCCACGCAGCAAGCCATTTTGGGGGCTTAGCCGCGGGTTGTGCGTTTTGCCGCGTCCTTTCGACACGGCGGCGCGAGAAAGAGTGAGGAAATGACCCGTCCCGTCCTGCGCCGCCCTGAGGATGATAACGATGGCCTCGTCGCCCTGCCGCCGATCACGGTGGTCCGGCAGCGCCTGCGCACCACGGTCAAGGAGTTCGCGACCGCCGCCCCCGGCCGTCGCGCCGCCGCGCTCGCCGCGGTCTGGATCGCCGCCACCGGCTGCGAGGCCGACCTCAACCACTACGATCCCGAAGAGGCGCTGCGCACCTACCGCCTGATCGAGAGCGAGCTCCGCGCCGAGCTGCGCATCAGCGTCGGCCGCGGGATCACCAACGAGCCGCACACCGCGACCCGCAACACGATGATCCAGATGCTCGAGCACCTCGAGGAGCTCGAGGCCGCCGCCGTGGCGCCCCGTCCGGCGCGCCGCCGCCGCCGGCGTTGATCGTAACCTTAGAGGGTCTTTCGCAAAGACCCTCGCTGGTTTTTGGAGGGTCTTTCGCAAAGACCCTCCCCCACAAGACGTGGGGCCCCCACCCGAAACGCGAGAGCGCTGCGCGGGCCGGCCACGGCGAGGCTCGGCGGCGTGGCGGTGGCCACCAGGCGGGCCTGTCCGGGAGCGGCCGGATTCCGGCCATCCCGGACACGTTCTGGCCGGATTTCCGGCCAGCCGGACACCGCAAGTAGCTGAGATCGCGTGGGGTGGGTGGACGGCATCGGCGTTGCTCTACGCGCGCGCATGCGCGTGGCGTTGATGGTGCTGGTAGCCGTGGTGGTGCCGTCGTTGGCCGCTGCCGATTGTCCGTCGCTCGACGCCATCCAGCGCAGGGCCGAGGCGTTCGCCGGGCTCGATGGCGCGCCGACCTGGCGGGCGCGCTCGCGGTGGTCGGCGGTGGTGCCGGTGATCAGCGCCCGCGCCACCACCGACACCGGCTGGGAGGAGGGCGGGCCCGCCAGCCGGGCGACGGTCGGGCCCGTGGAGCGGCAGCAAGCCTTCGACGTGCGGCTGACCTGGCGCCTCGAGCGCCTGGTGTTCAGCCCCGACGAGCCCCGGCTGTTCGAGTCGGAGCGCCGCGCCCGCCGCGATCGCATCGCGCTGCGCCAGGAGGTGGCGACCGCCTACTACCGGTGGCGCCGGGTCGCCGCCCAGGCCGGGACCGACGACGGCGCGCTGGCGGCGGCCGAGGCGTTCGCGCAGGTCGACGCGTTCACCGGCGGCTGGCTGGCCAAGGTCGGCTGCCCGTGATCGCCGAGAATTTGCGGTGGCGCCGGTCCGCCGGCGACAATGTCGGTGTCGTGGCTTCGCTCCCCAGCTCCGAGCGCGCGTTCCCGCGCCACGCCGTCGACGCCGCGATCACGCTGGCGCGCGGCGGCGAGGTGGTGGCCCGCGGCCGCACCCGCAACCTGTCCCGGGGCGGGCTGTGCGCGGTGGTCGGGGCCGCGGTCCCGCGCGGCGCGGTGGTCGACGTCGGCATCTCGCTGGTGTTCTCGACCGACGGCGTCTCCGAGCCGCTGACCCTGCCGGCCCGGGTGGTCTGGTGCACGAGCTTTTCGGACGCCGAGCAGATCGGCCTGTCGTTCCTGCCGCTCGATCCCACCCAGGCCGCGTACCTCGACATGTTCATCCGCTACCTGGTCACCCACGACGACGACGGCGGACCTACATCCGACGATCCGTTCGGCTGAGTGATCCATCGTCGTGGGCGTCGGCGCTTTCGCTGGGCCGACCGTTTCGACTACCATCGCCACAACGGGGACGCGCACGGTCACGGGAGCGTCTCCCGCGGCTCGGCGCGCCCGGGAGTGATCCATGCGCCGTCGCTTGCGCCGCTTGTCTACCTTCATCGGGTTCGTCGTCGCGCTGGGCCTGACCACCCACGCCCACGCCCAGCCGGTCAAGCCCCGCATCTCGGTGATGGTGGACTCGTCGGGGTCGATGCTGCTGACGCCGGAGATCGTCACCATCGCCGAGACTTGCGTCGCGCAGGGCTGGAACGGCTGCACGAGCAGCGGCAACCCCACCGCCGCGCAGGAGACCTGCAACGCGTGCATGGCCTGGACGACCCGCGTGTCGCCGACCTGCGCGAGCAGCTTCACGGCGACCTGCCGGTCGACCTACACCAACTGCTACCGCTTCTTCTACGGCTCGACCGCGACCTGCGGCCAGTCGCTGAACCTCTCCGAGGGCGTGCCGACCCGCGGCGACGGCACCGCGCTGACGCCGGGTTGCGACGTCGACGGCGACGGCCAGGCCAACGACAGCCGCATGTACCAGGCCAAGGAGGCGGTCAACAACGTCGTCGCAACGTTCGGCGAGGTCGAGTTCGCGCTGTGGCGCTACGCCCAGGTCGAGGGCGGGCAGACCTGCGCCTCCGACGCGTCGTGCCCCGACACCCCCGGCGGCTCCAGCGTCCTCACCTGCGAGAACGTCGCCGGCGCCAACGTCTGCGCGCTCGACGCCGCCAACATCGGCTCGGCGACCGGCCAGTGCAACATGTTCACCTGGAACGGCGCCGACAACACGTTCGCGTGCTCGCAGTGCAACGACGGCGGCGGCAGCGCCGAGCGCCTGCTGTGCGAGGCCTACCAGCTCGATCGCATCCGCACCGGCGGGTCGAGCCCGCTGGCCGGCACCGTCAACTGCGCGCTGCCCAGCACCAACCACCCGTTCATGATGAACCACGGCGGCTGCGATCCCTCGGGCGGCGAGCGCCTGGTCGACTTCCCGGCCACCGGCTTCGACGACAACTACGCCCAGATCCGGCAGTGGATCGATCACCAGCAGCCCAACGTCTCGACCGACGTCGAGATCAACGCCCAGGGCGGCACGCCGATCGCCGCGTCGCTGCGCGACATGCGCACCGCGGTCTTCAACTCGGCGCGGCTCGACACCCGCACGCCGTGCCGCAAGCACCAGGTCATCTTCCTCACCGACGGCGGCGAGAGCTGCGAGACCGTCGCGGCGGCGGTGACCGCGGCCGGCACGTTCCAGAACATGTCGTTCACCAACGCGGCCGGCACCGTCGTCCCCGACTACGACGTGCCGGTCTACGTCATCGGCTTCGCGGTGTGCCCGCCCGGCCAGCCCAACTGCCAGACCCGCCAGGACCTCAACTCGATCGCCGCCGCCGGCGGCACCGGCACCGCGATCCTGGTCAACAACCAGCTCGAGCTGCAGCTGGCGCTGGCGCAGATCGTCGCCAACTCGGTGCTGGCCGAGCGCTGCAACAACCTCGACGACGACTGCGACGGCGCGGTCGACGAGGACTTCCCCGGTCGGGGCGCGGCGTGCTCGGCCGGCGTCGGCGCGTGCTTCGCCAACGGCACGGTCGTCTGCACCGCCGATCAGACCGGCCTGGCGTGCAACGCCACCGCCGGCGCGCCCAGCCCCGAGGTGTGCAACGGCCTCGACGACAACTGCGACGGCCTGATCGACAACGGCATCAGCTGCACCGGCTGCGTGCCGGTGTGCACCGACGCCGCGCACTGCGACGTCTGCAACAACATCGACGAGGACTGCGACGCCGTGATCGACGAGGACTTCGTCGCGACCTCGTGCGGCGTCGACACCGGCGCGTGCGCGCCCGGCGCCACGGCGTGCGTCGCCGGCACGCTGTCGTGCACCGGCGGCGTCGGCCCGGTCAGCGAGACCTGCAACAACGTCGACGACGACTGCGACGCGATCGTCGACGGCATGACCCAGGCCTGCTACCCGCCGGCCACCGCCGGCTGCAACCCGATGACCGGCGTATGCCAGGGCGTGTGCCGGCTCGGCACCCAGACCTGCACCACCGGCAGCTTCGGCGCCTGCACCGGCGCGCGCACGCCGGGCCTCGAGATCCCGTGCAACGGGCTCGACGACGACTGCGACGGCCTGGTCGACGAGGGCGGCGGCGTCGAGCAGTGCAACGGCCTCGACGACAACTGCAACGGCATGGTCGACGAGGGCGTCGCCACCACCGACCCCGACATCGGCGACGCCTGCGGCACGCCGCCGTTCGTCGGCGCCTGCCGCCAGGGCGCGATCGCCTGCGTCGCCGGCGCCGAGGTGTGCCAGGGCGAGATCAACCCCACCGGCGAGGTGTGCGACAACGTCGACAACGACTGCGACGGCACCGTCGACGACAGCGTGCCCGGGTTCGGCGGGCCGTGCGGCTCGAGCGTCGGCCGCTGCGATCCCGGCACGCTGCAGTGCGTGGCCGGCGCGCCGGTGTGCGTCGGCGCGGTCGGCCCGTTCGCGGAGGTGTGCAACAGCCAGGACGACAACTGCAACGGCGCGACCGACGAGACCGACCCGATGCTCGGCGACACCTGCGCCACGCTGCCGGGTGGCGGCACCGTGCCCAGCGAGACCGGCGAGTGCCAGTTCGGCGTGCTGGCGTGCCAGGCCGGCGGCCTGACCTGCGTCGGCGCGATCGGCCCGGTGGTCGAGCGTTGCAACGCGCTCGACGACGACTGCGACGGCCTGGTCGACGAGACCTTCCCGACGCTGGGCACCGCCTGCGACAACGGCGCGCTCGGCGTGTGCCGCCAGACCGGCGTCGTGGTGTGCTCGCCCAGCGGCGGCACCACCTGCACCGCGCCGCCCGGCGTGCCCGGCACCGAGACCTGCAACGGCCTCGACGACGACTGCGACGGCACCGTCGACGACGGCCCGCTGCCGCTGGTCGGCACCGAGTGCGCGCCGGCCACCGGCGTGTGCGCGCCCGGCCTGTGGGCCTGCACCGCCGGCGTGCTCACCTGCGGCCAGCCCAGCTCGGGCTCGCCCGAGGTCTGCAACGCGTCGGACGACGACTGCGACGCGCAGGTCGACGAGAGCCCGCCCGGGTCGCCGCTGCCCGGCGAGGAGGAGCCGTGCGTCGAGCCCGGCTTCGAGGCGAACATGGACATCGGCGAGTGCGAGTTCGGCCAGACCGAGTGCGTCGCCGGCGGCCTCGACTGCATCGGCTACCAGGGCCCCAGCCCGGAGATCTGCGACGGCCTCGACAACGACTGCGACGGCAACGCCGACGACCTGGCGACGTGCCCGGGCCCGACCGACGCCTGCCACGCCGGCACCTGCGTCCAGCCGTGCGGCGCCGGCGAGTTCCCGTGCGGCGGCGGCTTCATCTGCGAGCACCTCGACGACGTGCCGGTGCCGGGCAACTACTGCGTGCCCGACCCGTGCAACGGCGTGACCTGCGCCGCCGATGAGGTGTGCGACCCGGCCACGCGGATGTGCCGCAACCTGTGCGACGGCGTCACCTGCCAGACCGGCGAGCAGTGCCAGCTCGGCACCTGCGTCGACTGCTTCGACGTGCCGAGCCTGTGCATGCCGGGCGAGCTGTGCGTGCGCGACGGCCAGGGCGTCGGCCAATGCCAGGACAACCCGTGCGACCCCAACCCGTGCCAGGTCGACGAGACCTGCGTCGAGGGCGTGTGCATGGGCGGCTGCGGCGCCGGCTGCCCCGACGGCCAGGCCTGCGTCGGCGGCACCTGCGTCAGCGACCCGTGCGACGGCGTCACCTGCCGCACCGGCGAGGTGTGCGACCCGGCCACCGGCGACTGCGTGAACCAGATGTGCAGCGGCGTGCAGTGCCGCCCGGGCGAGGTCTGCGTCGAGACCACCGGCGACTGCATCGCCGATCCGTGCGTCACCACCAACTGCCCGATGGGCCAGACCTGCAGCGTCGATCCCGGCGGCCGCCCGGTGTGCGCCGATCCCGACGCCCCGACCGTGGATCGCGTGACGGCGGCCGGCGGCGGCTGCGCGGCCGGCGGCGGTGGCGGTGGCGGCGCGGGCGCGGCGATCGGCCTCGCGCTCGTGGCCTGGACGCGACGCCGGCGCCAGCGCCGCGCGGCGGGAGGTGCGGCGTGAGCCGGCTCGCGGTGGTGGCGCTGGCCGCGTTCGCGCTCGCCGGCTGCGACGTCAACCCCTACAACCTCGGCGGCGGCGGCAACCGCGACGCCGGCCTCGACGCCAGCGGCGACGGCGGCGGCATCGACGGCGCCGTCGGCGACGACGCCAGCATCGACGCGCCGATCGACGGCGCCAGCTGCGTGCCGCGCACCGAGGTGTGCAACAACGCCGACGACGACTGCGACACCGTCGTCGACAACGGCTTCAACCTGCAGGCCGATCCCAACAACTGCGGGGTGTGCGGCCGGCAGTGCACGTACCCGCACGCGTTCGGCACCTGCGACATGGGCACCTGCACGCCCGGCGCGTGCCAGCCGGGCTGGAACGACACCGACGCGACGATGGCCGGCTGCGAGTACTTCTGCATCCCGACCAACGGCGGCGTCGAGGTCTGCGACGACCGCGACAACGACTGCGATACCCGGATGGACGAGGACTTCAACCTCGCCACCGACGAGAACAACTGCGGCCGGTGCGGCAACGTCTGCAACCTGCTCCACGCCAGCGCCGACTGCCAGGCCGGCGTGTGCGAGGTGGCGATGTGCGACCCGGGGTTCGTCGACGTCGACGCCGCGGTCCCGGGCTGCGAGTACCAGTGCACGCCCAGCGGCGGCGGCGTCGAGACCTGCGACGGCGTCGACAACGACTGCGACGGCGCGGTCGACGACGGCAACCCCGGCGGCGGCGCCAGCTGCGGCACCGACACCGGCGTGTGCATGGCCGGCACGACCCAGTGCCAGAACGGCGTGCTGTTCTGCGTCGGCGCGACCAGCGGCGGCGCCGAGTCGTGCAACAACCTCGACGACGACTGCGACGGCGCGATCGACGACGGCTACGACAAGCAGAACGATCCGCTGCACTGCGGCGGCTGCTCGCCGTGCAGCCTGCCGCACGCGGTCGAGGGCTGCGCGCTCGGTGCCTGCACCGTCGCGTCGTGCGACTTCGGCTTCGTCAACCTCAACGGCAGCCCCGCCGACGGCTGCGAGTATGGCTGCATCAACACCGGCACCGAGCGCTGCGACACGACCGACAACAACTGCAACGGCACGGTCGACGAGGGCTTCAACACCGCCACCGATGCCGCCAACTGCGGCAGCTGTGGCCACGCCTGCGCGTTCGCCAACGCCGGCGCGCTGTGCGCCGCGTCGACGTGCGTGATGGGCGCGTGCAACCCCAACTTCTACGACGTCAACGGCAACCCCGCCGACGGCTGCGAGTACGGCTGCGTGCCCACCAACGGCGGCGTCGAGGCCTGCGACGGCGTCGACAACGATTGCGACGGCCTGATCGACGACGGCAACCCCGGCGGCGGCGTCACGTGCGGCGTCAACACCGGCGAGTGCACCGCGGGCACCACCACCTGCGCGTTCGGCGCGATCGACTGCGTCGGCGACGTCGGCGCGGCCGCCGAGACCTGCAACAACCTCGACGACGACTGCAACGGCACCGTCGACAACGGCTTCGACAAGCTCAACGACCCGCGCTACTGCGCCAACTGCGCCGGCTGCAACCTGCCGCACGCGGTGGCCGGCTGCAGCGCCGGCGGCTGCACGGTCGCCGGCTGCCTGGGCGGGTTCGTCAACCTCGACGGCCTCGCCGCCAACGGCTGCGAGTACGGCTGCACGTTCTCGGGCCAGGAGGTGTGCGACGGCGTCGACAACGACTGCGATGGCCTGGTCGACAACGCCGACCCGACGCTGATCCGCCCGGCCAACTTCTGCAAGACCGCCGGCGAGTGCGCCGGCACCACCCCGACCTGCACCGGCGCCACCGGCTGGGACTGCGTCTACACGGACCCCGACGTCGAGACCGTCGGCGGCGATCCGGCGCTCGAGGAGACGCGCTGCGACGGCAAGGACAACGACTGCGACGGCGGCGCCGACGAGGTCTACCCGCTCAAGGGCAGCGCCTGCGGCGAGGACGGCACGTTCGGTACCACCCGCCGGCTGGGCGCGTGCCGGGGCACCGGCGCGCTGGTGTGCAACGCCGCCCAGACCGGCCTGCGCTGCAACGTCACGACCGCTGGCGCCGCGGCGGCCAACGAGACCTGCAACAACCGGGACGACGACTGCGACGGCCACACCGACGAGCCGTACGACTCGGGTGGCTTCAACGGCGTGCGCGACGTGACCGTCGGCCCGCTGACGGTCAACGGCGCGAGCGTGGTGATGTACCGCTACGAGGCCAGCCGGCCCGACGCCACCGCCGCCGCGCCCGGCATCGTCGGCAGCCGCGCGTGCTCGGTCGCCAACCGCGTGCCGTGGGCGACCGCCAACTTCGCCACCGTGCAGGCGGCGTGCGCCGCGGCCGGCATGCGCCTGTGCCGGGTGACGCGCAACGGCAGCGGCGTCGTGACCAGCGACGAGTGGGGCCGGTTCTGCGAGGGCGCGGCCAACCGCCTCTACCCCTACGGCAACAGCTACGTCGCCGCGACCTGCAACGGCAGCGACTACGACCCGGTGGCCGGCGGGGTCAACGAGGATCAGGCGGTCGCCACCGGCGCGCTCGCGGGCTGTCAGTCGCAGGACCTGGCCAACGACATGTCCGGCAACCTGAAGGAGTGGGTCAACGATCCGCGCGTGGTGTCCGGCCAGACCGTCCACACGCTGCGCGGCGGGTCGTTCGACAACTACGCGAGCGGCATGACCTGCGACTTCGACCTGACCGTCGTGCCGACCGCCTACTCCTTCGCCAACGCCGGCTTCCGCTGCTGCGCGCTGTCGTGCGCGGCGGGCCAGGTCGAGTGCAGCGGCACCTGCGTCAACACCGCCAGCAGCAACACCAACTGCGGCGCGTGCGGCGTGACCTGCGGCGGCGGCCAGGCGTGCTCGAACGGCTACTGCTGCCCGACCGGCACCCGGGCCTGCGGCGACGTCTGCGTCGCCAACGCCACGCCGTGCCCGTGACCACGTGAGCGCGTCGCTCGCGGCGCGGCGTTGCGCGCGGGCGATCGGTCCAGCCATCGACCCGTCGTGTGCGTAGCGGCTTGCGCACGCGGTGCGAGGTTACGCACGCGATCCTGCGAAACGATGCAGATCTCGGAGGTGATTCCGCATGGTTGTCGCTGGCACACGAGGTGCTGAGGCTGGCTCCAGCATGAAGAGCCACAGTGCTGCGGAGCGTCAGAAGGCGGTGCGGATCCTGGCCAAGTCGCTGTACCGCGATCTCACGGCGCAGGGCTTCGACGAGAAGCAGATCGTCTCGCTCGCGACCGAGCTGATCAGCGAGGTCACGCACAAGATGGCCACTGACGGCGGTCGCGCGGTCCACGCGCCCTGAGCGCGAGGGCGCAGCGCTGTCGACAAACGCAACGCCGGCGCGACGCGCCGTCGCTGATCGCAACCGCCGCGGCCCCATCGGGGGCCGCAGGTGTTTTCGGCGGGCCACCCTTCGCCGCGCGGGGTCGACAGCGGCGGCCCCAGGCGTTAGGGTGCGCGCGACTTCACCCCGGAGACTTCCATGGCCAAGGTTCGCGTAGGTATCAATGGCTTCGGTCGCATCGGTCGCGGCTTCGTCCGCTGTCTCGCCGACGCCCCGGGCACGTTCGATCTCGTCCTCATCAACGATCTCACCGACGTCGCCACGCTCGGGCACCTGCTCAAGCACGACTCGGTGCACGGCCGGTTCCCCGGCACGGTCACCAGCGAGGACGGCGCCCTGGTCATCAACGGTGACCGGGTGACGATCACCGCCAAGAAGGACCCGGCGGAGATCCCGTGGAAGGACCACGGCGTCGACATCGTCCTCGAGTGCACCGGCAAGTTCGTCGACAAGGCCGGCGCCGGCAAGCACCTGGCCGCGGCCAAGAAGGTGCTGATCAGCGCCCCGGCCAAGGACCCCGACGTGACGCTGTGCTGCGGCATCAACCTCGAGGCCTACAAGCCCGCCGAGCACCACATCATCTCCAACGCGTCGTGCACGACCAACTGCCTGGCGCCGGTGGCCAAGGTGCTGCACGAGACCTTCGGGGTCGTGTCGGGCATCATGACCACGATCCACAGCTACACCAACGACCAGCAGATCCTCGACCTGCCGCACAAGGACCTGCGCCGCGCCCGCGCCGCCGCGCTGTCGATGATCCCGACCACCACCGGCGCCGCCAAGGCGCTCAAGGAGGTGCTGCCGGCGATGGCCGGCAAGCTCGACGGCATGGCCATCCGCGTGCCGACGCCCAACGTCTCGCTGGTCGACCTGACCGTGCGCCTCGAGAAGAAGGCCAGCGCCAAGGAGGTCAACGAGGCGTTCCGCGCCGCCGCCGCCGGCCCGCTCAAGGGCATCCTGGCGGTGTCGGACGAGCCGCTGGTGTCGTGCGACTACAACGGCGATCGCCACTCGTCGACCGTCGACGCGGCGCTCACCACCGTCGCCGGTGATCAGGTCAAGGTGATGGCCTGGTACGACAACGAGATGGGCTACTCGCAGCGCCTGTTCGACCTCGCGAAGTTCGTGAGCGCAACGCTCTGACTCCTTGGAGGGCCTGTCGCCAGGCCCCCCGGGAGGACCAGGCGGAGGCCTGGGCCCCCCCCGCCGGGGCGGCGCCCCAGCGAGACAAGAGATCGCCATGGCACTCCCCCACGGAATCGTCCACGTCGAGCAGCTGCCGGTCGAGGGCCGGCGGGTGTTCGTGCGCGTCGACCTCAACGTGCCGCTGACCAAGGACCGCAAGGTCAGCGACGACGCGCGCATCGTCGCGGTGCTGCCGACCATCCGCCACCTGGTCGGGCGCGGCGCCCGCATCGTGCTCGGCTCGCACCTGGGCCGGCCCGACGGCAAGGTCAAGCCCGAGTACTCGCTCGAGCCGGTCGCGGTGCGGCTGGCCGAGCTGCTCGCGGCCGACGTCGTGCTGGCCGACGAGCCGGTCGGCGACGGCGCGCGCAAGGTCGTCAGCGACCTGCGCGACGGCCAGATCGCGCTGCTCGAGAACCTGCGCTTCGACCCCGGCGAGGAGGCCAACGACGACGGGTTCGCCCGGCAGCTGGCCAGCTACGCCGACGTCTACGTCAACGACGCGTTCGGCACCGCCCACCGGGCTCACGCCTCGACCGCGGGCATGGTCCCGCACGTCGCGGTGCGCGGCGCTGGCTACGTCATGGCCAAGGAGATCGACGTGCTGTCGCGGCTCCTCGGCGACGTCGATCGCCCGTACCTGGCGATCGTCGGCGGGGCCAAGGTGTCGGACAAGATCGAGGTGCTCGACGCGCTCCTGGCGCGGGTCGACGCGATCGCGATCGGCGGCGCGATGGCCAACACCTTCCTCACCGCCCAGGGCAAGCAGCTCGGCAAGAGCAAGGTCGAGGCCGACAAGCTGTCGATCGCCCGCAACTTCCTGCGCAAGGCCAGCGAGGCCGGCAAGACGGTGATGCTGCCGTCGGACGTCGTGGTCGCGACCGGCCTCGACGCCGACGCGTCCGAGGTGGTGTCGGTCGACGCGGTGCCGGGCGACCTGATGGCGCTCGACATCGGCCCGGCCTCGATCGAGGCCTACCGCGGCGCGGTCCAGCGGGCGCGCACGGTGTTCTGGAACGGCCCGATGGGCGTGTTCGAGAAGCCGCGCTTCGCCGCCGGCACGGTCGCGGTGGCCCACGCGCTGGCGTCCAACAAGCTGGCGCTGACGGTGGTCGGCGGCGGCGACTCGGCGGCGGCGGTGGCCCAGGCCGGCGTCGCCGACCAGGTGACCCACGTCTCGACCGGCGGCGGCGCGTCCCTGGAGTTCATCCAGGGGCTCGAGCTGCCCGGCATCGCGGCGCTGGCCGTGAAGTGAGCGGGCGCCAGCCGCGCGCGCCGGGCCGGTTGTCGATACAATTTGGTCCGTGGCCGCGCCGCGCCTGGTGATCTTCGACCCCGCGGGGCGGCTGGGGGACGTGGCCAACCTCGCGACCCGGATCGGCGCCGCGCCGGCCGTGGTCGGCGCGGCGGCGCACCTGGCCGGCTTCGGCTCGGCGCCGGTGCTGGTCCCGAGCTCGGCCGCCGACGCGCTCGCGGCCGTCGCGCCGACCGGGGCCCGCTGGGTGCTGGGCGAGGGCGACAGCGCCGGCAAGGTGGCCTCGGCCGCGGTCAAGTGCGGCGCGGTCGGCGTGGCGATGGCGCCGCTGTCGCCCGAGGGCCTGACCTTGATCTGCGCGCCGCCGCCGGTCGCGCTGCCCGAGGTCGAGCTGGCGCGCGCGCGCAGCCTGATCGCCGCGTCGGTGCTCGACGGCAAGGGCGAGCCCACCGCCGACGGCCTGGCGCTGATCGCGCGGGCGTTCGCCGCCGACGACTGCGTCTTCTGGTGGCGCGAGGGCGACGGGCTGGTCCCGTGGAGCACGCGGGCCAGCGCCGACGCCGATCAGGCGGCGCTGGGCATCGCCGCCCGGGTCGCCGCCGCCACCGGGCTCACGACCGTGACCACCGGCACCCACGCGCTCAGCGTGATCGCCGCGCCGCTGGCCACCGGGCCGCAGGAGGTCGGCGGGCTGATCGCGGTGGTCGCCGATCGCGCGCGGCGGTTCGGCGGCGCCGAGGTCGCCGATCTGCGGGCGCTCGCGACCCGGCTGCCGCGGGAGCTGGCGTTCCGCGCCGGCCACCGCCGGCTGGTGAGCGATCACGAGCGGCTCCTGGCCAGCGCCGGCCAGGATCCGCTGACCGGCGCGCTGACCCGCCACGCCCTCGAGCAGGAGGTCGCGGCGGCGCTGACCGCGGCGCGCGCGTCGAGCGAGCCGGTGGCGCTGGCGCTGCTCGACGTGGTCGGGATGCGCAAGCTCAACCTCGAGCGCGGCCACCGGGTCGGCGACGAGGTGCTGGTGACGCTGGCGGCGCGGCTCAAGGCGGCGGTGCGGCCGCGCGATCGGGTGGCGCGCTTCGCCGGCGACGACCTGGTGGTGCTGATGCCCGACGTCGACGCCGCCCGCGCCGAGATCGCCGCGGTCAAGCTGCTGGCGCGGGTGGGCGCGGCGGTGGCGGCCAGCGACGGCGACGTGCCGCTGACCTTGCGCGGGGCGGTGACGCTGCTCGGCGCCGGCGAGCGCTCGGGCGAGGCCGGCTTCGCGCGGCTGCGCGCGGCGGTGCGCGGCGCCCACGCCGGCGCGATCGTCGTGGCCCGCGCCGCGTCGCGCGGCGAGACCGAGGCCGGCGCCGAGGTCGACGTCGCCGCCGGCGTCACGACCGGGACCACGCTGGGCGGCACCTACCGCATCCTCCACGAGCTGTCGCGCGGCGCGATGGGCGTGGTCTACCGCGGCGAGGACCTCGGCCTGGGCCGGCAGGTCGCGATCAAGGTGCTGCGCTCCGACCTGGCCAGCGACGCGCTGCTGGTGACCCGGTTCCGCGCCGAGGCCGCGATGCTGGCCTCGCTGCACCACGCCAACCTGGTGCAGGTGTACTCGCTGGGCGAGCACGAGGGCGACGTCTACTTCGTGATGGAGCTGGTCGAGGGCCAGTCGCTGGCCGAGGTGCTCGACGCCCAGCACGCGGCCGGCCAGTGGCTGCCGCTCGAGGCCATCGCCCAGGTGGTGCTGGAGATCGGCGACGCGCTCGACGCGATGCACGCGATCGGCCTGATCCACCGCGACGTCAAGCCGGCCAACGTGCTGCTCGATCGCGAGCGCGATCGCGCGGTGCTGGTGGACGTCGGCGTGGCCAAGCGCCGCGGCGACGACGTCGACGGCGCTGGCACGCCCGGCTACGCCGCGCCCGAGTCGTTCCTCGAGGGCGGCCGCGAGTCGCCCGAGACCGACGTCTACGGCCTGGCCGC
Source organism: Myxococcales bacterium (assembly GCA_016707895.1). Classification (GTDB taxonomy): domain Bacteria; phylum Myxococcota_A; class Polyangia; order Haliangiales; family Haliangiaceae; genus UBA2376. The sequence goes on from JADJGV010000034.1 coordinate 710,801, forward strand.
CACCGTCTACTGCGCGCTCACCGGCCGCCCGCCGTTCGGCTCGGGCCAGCTGATGCAGGTGATCGCGCGGCAGCTGCACGAGCCGCTGCCGCCGGCGCGCGGCCTGCGCCCCGAGCTGCCGGCCGCGGTCGATGAGATCCTCGCCAAGGCGCTCGATCCCGCCGCCGAGAAGCGCTACGCGTCGGCCTCGACCTTCGCGATCGCGCTGGCCCGCGCGCTCGAGCGCGCGCCGCGGATCGTGCCCGGCTCGCCCGAGGCGTCGACCACGGTCAAGCCCGAGGCGGTGCTGCGCCAGACCGAGCGGCTGGGCGCGTCGGCGCGCCCGGCCAGCGTGCAGTCGATGCAGTTCGGCATGGTCCGCGCCGCCCACTTCCGGGTCGGCGGCCGCGTCATCGCCCACCTCGCCGGCGACGCCGCGGTGCGCGCGGTGGCCGACGGCGATCCGATGCTGGCGTCGGCGCTCAGCGCGTCGACGCCGGTGGTCGGCTGGCTGCCGCTCGAGCTCCTGATCGAGCTGGTGTTGCGCGCCGAGCCCCACACCCGCAAGGCCCGGCCACCCGACGGCGGCGAGCACCTGATGCGCGCCATCGGCCGCAGCACGGTGTCGGCCACGTTCGCCCGGTTCTTCGGCGCCGATCCGGCGACGCTCGGCGTGTCGGCGATGCTCGCGGTGCTGCCGTCGATGTGGAACCGCTACCACGGCTGGTGTCGGTGCGCGCTCGGGCCCCGGTCGGCGGCCGGCGCCGAGGTGATCATCGACGGTGAGGCCACGTCGCCGCTGGCCTGGCACCTGGTCGAGGCCGAGCTGGGCAAGGCGTGCGAGCTGGCCGGCGCGGCCAGCGTCGTGGTGAGCCGCCAGCCCGGCGCCGGCCCGCGCCAGCAGCGCGTGCACCTGGCCTGGTCGAGCGACGCGGTCGCGACCAACCGCGGCTGAGCCCGGGCTCGTCCTGGGCGCACGCCCGACGCGGGTCACGCGGTGTCGGCGCCGGGGTGACGCCGCCCGCGGCCTGGGGGTAGAGTCGCGGCCGATGCGCACCCCGTTCGTCGTTGGCAACTGGAAGCTGCACAAGCACGTCGGCGATGCCCTGGCCCTGGTGACCGAGCTGAAGAACCAGCTGGCCGCGGTCAAGGGCGTCGCCGTCGGCGTGGCCCCGCCGTTCACGGCGCTGTACCCCGTGGCCAAGCGCCTCGAGGACTCGCCGATCGCGGTGGCGTCGCAGGACTGCTACTGGGAGGAGAAGGGCGCGTTCACCGGCGAGGTCGCGCCCGGCATGCTCAAGGACGTCGGCTGCACCTGGGCCATCATCGGTCACAGCGAGCGCCGGCAGTTCTTCGGCGAGACCGATGACACCGTCGCCAAGAAGACCCGCGCCGCGCTGGCCGCGGGCCTGGGCGCGATCGTGTGCGTCGGCGAGACGCTGGCCCAGCGCGACGCCGGCACCACCACCGCGGTGGTCGAGACCCACCTGGGCGCGCTGCGCGGCCTGGGCGTCGACGTGGCCGAGCGGCTGGTGATCGCCTACGAGCCGGTGTGGGCGATCGGCACCGGGCGGACCGCGACCCCGGGGCAGGCGCAGGAGGTCCACGCGTTCATCCGCGGCTGGCTGGCCAAGGAGCTCGGCGCGGCGATGGCGGCGGCGGTGCGCATCCAGTACGGCGGCTCGGTCAAGGCCGACAACGCCGCCGAGCTGATGCGCCAGCCCGACATCGACGGCGCGCTGGTCGGCGGCGCCTCGCTGCAGGCCGCCGACTTCGTCGCGATCTGCAAGGCCGCGCGCCCGAGCTAGCGCGCCGTCACGCCGACGCGGCGGGGCTGCCCGCGCGCACCAGCGCGTCGCCGACCCGCGCCGTCAGCACCTTGAGATCGAACGGCTTGCGCAGGAACTCGCGCTCGAGCACCCCCAGCCGCGCCAGCGCGTCGTCGGTGTAGCCGGACATGAAGATCACCGCGAGGTCGGGGTTGCCCTGGCGCAGCTCGTCGACCAGCGTCGGTCCGTTGGGGCCCGGCAGGATGACGTCCGACAGGATCAGCCGCAGCCGACCGCCGAGCTGGCTGGCCTGCGCGCGCGCCTCGTCGGCGTCGGCCGCGAGCGCGACCTCGTAGCCGGCCCCGGTCAGCACCCGCCGGATCACGTTGCGCAGCGCCGCCTCGTCCTCGATGACCAGCACCGCGCCATGCCCGCGCGGCGCCCGGGCCGCCGGCCGCAGCAGCTCGTCGGCGCTGGCGGCGGCGTGGGTCGGCAGGTAGATCCGGAACCGCGCGCCGCGCCCGGGCTCGCTGTCGACGGTGATCGCGCCGCCGCTCTGCCGGACGATGCCGTAGACCATCGACAGGCCGAGCCCGGTGCCCTTGCCGACGCCCTTGGTGGTGAAGAACGGCTCGAACACCCGCGCCCGCACCGCCTCGTCCATGCCGACGCCGGTGTCGGCCACGCTCAGCTCGAGGTACGTGCCGGGTGACAGCTCGAGCGCGTGGGCGGTCGGCGCGTCGAGCTCGACCGCGCGGGTGGCGATCGTGACCCGGCCACCGTCGGGCATCGCGTCGCGCGCGTTGACCACCAGGTTCATGATGACCTGCTCGACCTGGCCGCGGTCGATCAGCGTCTGGGCGCTGGGGTGGTCGCGCTCGATGACCAGCTTGACGTCCTCGCCGATCAGCCGCTGCAGCATGCGGGCGATGCCGGTGACCAGCTCGTACAGGTCGCACGGCTCGGGCGACAGCACCTGCTTGCGGCTGAAGGCCAGGAGCTGCCGGGTCAGGCCCTCGGCGCGCCGCGCCGCCGCCTGCACCTCCTTGAGGTCGGCGCTGAGCGGATCCTCCTGGTGCAGATCGGCGATGGCCAGGTCGGTGTACGACATGATCACGCTGAGCAGGTTGTTGAAGTCGTGGGCGACGCCGCCGGCCAGCCGCCCGACCGCCTCCATCTTCTGGGCGGCGCGCAGCTGCTCCTCGATCTCGCGGCGGGCCGTGAGATCGACGATCACGCCGGTGACGCCGACGAAGGCGCCGGCCTCGCGGGTCGGACGCAGCACCACGCGCACCGGGCGGGCGCGGCCGCTGGCGTCGACCGCGCGCAGCTCGCGCGGCGGGCGCTCGGCGCCGTCAGCGATCAGGGCCAGCGCCACCACGTGATCGGTGGGGAACAGGCGTTCGAGCACCGGCTGCCCGAGCAGCTCGTCGGGCGTGAAGCCGAAGCTCTCGACCGCGCGGTTGACGAAGGTCAGCTGCAAGGCGGCGTCGAGCGTGAAGACGACGTCCTCGAGGTTGTCGACCAGCGTGCGGTAGCGCCCTTCGCTGGCGCGCAGCGCACGCTCCGCCTCGCCGCGCCGGGTCACGTCTTGCTTGATCGCCACCAGGTGGGTGACCTGGCCGGCGCCGTCGCGGACCGGCGTGATGGTCATGTCCTCCGTGTACAGCCCGCCATCCTTCCGGCGGTTCACCAGCTCGCCGTGCCACACCTGGCCCTCCAGCACGGTCTCCCACAGCGTCCGGTAGAAGGCGTCGGACTGCCGCCCCGACCGGAACAGCCGCGGGTGGCGGCCGATCAGCTCGTCTGGCGTGTAGCCGGTGAGGGCGTGGATCGCCGGGTTGCAGGCCATGATCGTGCCCTGCGGATCGGTGATGACGATCGCGTTGGCCGCGGCGAAGAGCGCGCTGGTGTAGACCTGCAGCCGCGCCTCGCGGTCGCGGCGCTCGGTGATGTCTTCGATGATCGCCAGCGTCCGGGTGAGCTGGCCGGCGGCGTCCCGGCTCAGGCACAGGGTCACGCTGACCCAGACCGTGTGGCCATCCTTGTGCAAGTAGCGACGCTCGCCGCGGTGGCTGCGCAGCTCGCCCGCGAGCAGCCGCCGCATCGCCGCCTCGAGCTCGGCGCGATCGTCGGGGTGGGTCAGCTCGTCGACCACCGAGATCGCGCACAGCTCGTCGGCGGTGTAGCCGGTGATCGCGCACAGCTGCGGGTTGACCCGGATCATCCGGCGGGCGATGACGTCGCCCTCGGCGATGCCGATCGGCGCGAGCGCGAACATCGTCGCCAGGCGCTCCTCGCTGGCCCGCAGCGCCTCCAGCGCCGCCCGCGGCGCGGTGATGTCGTCGAACATCCCCAGGAGCCGGGGTGGCGCGGGCGCGTCCAGGCACGTCACGCGCAGGCGCCCCCACCCGAGCTCGCCGCTGGGGTGGCGGTAGCGCAGCTCCCGCGTCAGGGTCCTCGCCGCGCCCGTCAAGATTGGCGCCAGGAACGCGTGGATGCCGGCGATGTCCTCGGCCGGGGTCAGGTCGCTCCACCCGAGGCCGAGCAGCTCCTCGCGGGTGCGGCCGAGGATCGCGCACAGCTGGTCGTTGACCGTGAGGAGCTGGCCGCTGGCCGGGTCGACCAGCGCCATCCCGATGTCGGCCTGTTCGAACACCGCGCGGAAGCCGTCGGGCGTCGTCTGGCTCGTCGCGCGCGCCTTCAGCCCGAGCGCGATGACGTCGCGGAGCTCGACCAGGGCGGCGCGGACGTCGTCGCGCGGCGGCACGCCGGCGATGGTGAGCGCGCTGACGAGGGGATGGCCCGGCAGCGGCAGCGACACCACGTCGGGCCCCGGGGCGATCGCCGCCGCGTCCGTCGGCTGACGGCGCTCGCCCACGTCCAGCTGGACCGGCCCCAACCCGCACGCGGCCAGCTCGTGGATCGCGAGGGTCGCGAACTCCACGGGCGAGTCGTCAGCGGGGGCCGCCAGCAAACGCCGTCGGGCCGTCTCGAGCGCGAGGAGCATCCGATCACCGACGCCAAGTTCCACGGGCGGCGAGCCGAGCAAGGGTGGTGCCAGCGTCAAGCTCGCGGTCCGTGGTCGGGCGCCGCGCGGTGATGCGCAAGCGCTGCGAAGTGAGATGCAGGATATGCGCGGTCTGCGTCGTCCATCACGCCGCGGCGGCGTCGATCGTCCGGATCAGGTCGGCGCGCCACGCGGCGGCCTCGCGGGCCCGGGGCATCGCGGCGAAGCCGATCATGACGCGCTGGAACTCGACCCGCTCGCTCCACGGACCGAAGTCGATCGCGCCGGGGCCGGGTTGGAGCTTGGCCGCGTGGGCCGCGGACCACAGCTGCGGGCCGTTGTAGTAGTAGGCCGGCAGCGCCGGCGTCAGCGGGGTGACGCGCGCGGCGTGGTCGCGGGCGAAGCGCTCGCACCAGCCGCGGATCGCGGCGCTGACCGCGCGGCCGCGGGTGCGCGCGCTCTGATGCCAGCGCGCCAGGTGCGGCGGCGCGCCGTCGACGAGGGGCTGGGTGGTCGGCTGGTCGCGCCGCGCGCCGTTGCCGGGCGCGAGGTCGAAGCCGTGGTGCACCGCCAGCCGGAACTCCCAGCCCGGCCCGGCGCCGGCCAGGTCGTCAGCGGTCACGCCCGGCGGCAGCATCAGGTAGACATCGTCGTTGGCGTGGACCCCGGCGATCGGCTCGGCGAACGTCGGGCCGGTACCGATCAGCCCGCCGGCGCGCGCGAGGTCGACGAAGTCACCGATCGGTCCGCGCGTCGTCGTCGCCGGCGTGGCCAGCGCCAGCGCCGGGTCGGGCTGGAAGTAGATCGTGTGGTCGAACGCGGCGGTGGCGGGCAGGTCGTCGCCGTGGACGTGGGTGGTGGGCACGTACAGCGCGGTCGGATCGCGGCGCGGGAACGTCAGCGCGATCGGGTGGACGCGCTCGCGGCGGACGCTGGCGAGCTGCACGACGGCGTACGACCAGCCGTCGCGCCCGCGGGTGACCGCGGCCCGCGCCGCGGCCGACAGCCGGAACTGCGGATCGAGCCGATCGAGATCGGCCGCGGTCGGCGCGAACGACGCGACGAAGGCGCCGACCTTGTGGACGACCAGGGTGGCCGGCGGCGGCGCCGCCCCACGCCCGACCCCTTGCGGTGCGAAGCCGAGCGACAGCTCCAGCGCCGGGAACGCCCGGTCGAGGTCGTCGAACAGCGACGGATAGCGGGCCAGCGACACGAACGTCACCGCGTCCTCACCGCCGCCCGCCGGCGTCGGCAGCGGCAACACCATCGCGGTCGGCGCGGTCAACTCGACCTCCATCGCGTAGATCAGCGCCTGCCGCCCGTCGGCGCGATCGCCGACGAAGATCCGCGTCGCCCCGACGTGGCGCACGCCGCGCGAGAAGATGCACATGCGGCGAGGGTAGCTCAGCGCGCCGGACGCTGACGGTCGATCGCGATCGACGCGCCGACCACGACCACGAGCAGGCCGGCGACGGTGATCAGCAGCGCGTCGATCGACGACGGGGGCGGGCCGACGGTGGCGCTGACGAAGCCGCCGACCAAGAGCAGCGCGAGGATCGGCCAGCCCCAGCGGCCGACCGGCCCGGTCGCGCGGGTGGACCGCGTGTAGAGCGCGGCGCCGATCGCGAACATGCCGAGCTCGACCGCGAGCGTGCCTGGCACCGAGCGCCACAGGCCCAGGCCGTAGCGCGCGCTGCCGGGCCATAGCGGCATGTCGTGCTCGTGGGCGATCCAGTCGAGCAGCCAGTGGCCGACCACCAGCGCGGCGCCGACCACCGCGCCGCGGCGATCGCGGGTGATGGCGAGGTAGCCCAGCGCGAACAGCAGCGCCCAGCCGAGCGCGAACACCAGGCTGTGCGAGTACGGCATGTGCTCGAGCACCAGCGGCGACGCGGCCAGGTGGCCGCGCTCGAGGTGCGCGTGCTCGACGCCGGTGGCGACGAACACCGGCCACGCCAGGTCGAGCACCTGCGGCGCGATCAGCAGCGCCGGCAGCGACGCGCGCGGCGCCAGCGGCTTGGCCGCGAGGCCGGTGGCGAAGTGGCCGAGGAACATGCGGCCGACGGTACACGACCGCGCGACCGCCCCGTAGGATGCCGACCATGGCAACCGCACCTTCGACTGACTGGCGTGAGCAGATCGGCCCCGACGAGGCCGCCCGCCACGCCGCGCAGGCCGAGGGCCTGACCGCGCTGCAGGCCGCGCGCGCCGCCAAGCATGGCGCGGGCCGCGCGCTGCACCGCAAGGGCGTGCTCGGCCTCGCCGCGTCGCTGACCGTCAAGGACGGCCTGCCGGCGCACGCGCGCCACGGGCTGTTCGCGGCGCCCGCGACGTACGCGGCGTGGGTGCGGCTGTCCAACGGCGGCCCCGACGTGAAGGCCGATCGCCACCCCGACGTCCGCGGCTTCGCGGTGCGGGTCAACGGCGTCAGCGGCGACGCGGCGCTCGGCGGCGCCGCGACCCACCAGGACTTCGCGCTGATCAACGCGTCGAATTTCGGCTTCGCCGACAGCGCGCGGTTCCTCGGCCTGGTGCAGGCCGCGGCCAAGGGGCCGCTGGCGCTGGTCGGCTGGGCCTACCGCAGCTACGGCCTGGGCAAGATGTTCGGCGAGCTCAAGCGCCTGAAGGCGTCGGTCGAGCGGCGCTTCGACGGCTACGCCGCCCACGCGTTCCACAGCGCGGCGCCGATCGCCTGCGGCCCGTACGCGGTGCGGGTGCGGCTGACCCCCGACGCGCCGGTGTCGCACGCCGACGCCAAGGGCGAGTACGGCGCGGCGATGGCCCGGACCGTCGCCGCCGGTCCGCTGACCTACACGCTCGCCTTGCAGTTCTTCGTCGACGAGACCACCACGCCGATCGAGGACGCGTCGCGCGACTGGCCCGAGGACGTCGCGCCGTTCGTCGACGTCGCGACGCTGACGATCGCGCAGCAAGACGTGGCCGCGCCCGACGGCCAGGCGCTGGCCAAGCGCGTCGAGGCGACCGTCTTCGACCCGTGGCAAGCGCTGGCGGCGCACCGCCCCCTCGGCGAGGTGATGCGGTCGCGCAAGGTCGTCCCGGGCCGGCCGGGGGGGGGGGGCCCCGGGGGCGCGGGGGCGCGGGGGGGGGGGGGGGGGGGGGGGGGGGGGGGGGGGGGGGGGGGGGGGGGCAGAAGAGCTGGAGCTGGCGACGAAGTTCCACAGCATGTAGCGCGGGCCGTCGAGCGGCGCGCCGCCGAACAGCGCGACCCGGGTCGACGCGCGCGCGTGGAGCGTCGCCGGCGCGTCAGGCGCCAGCACCGCGAGCTCGTGGGGCAGGAGCGGCGCGGCCTCGCCATCGATCGCCAGCGCGCCGTCGACGACGTACACCGCGCGCTCGGGCTGGAACGCCGGCACGTCGAGCGTCGCGCCGGCGGCCAGTTCGGCGATCACGTAGGTCAGCGGCGACCACACCCGCACCGGCGACGCGACGCCGGCCCACGCGCCCAGGAGCACCCGCAGCCGCGCGCCCGGGAGGTCGATCGCCGGCAGGCTGGCGGCCGGTGCGTGCTGGAACGACGGCGGATCGTCCTCGTGGGCCAGCGGCAGCGCGACCCAGGTCTGCAGGCCGTGCGAGATCGCCGCGACGCCGACCCGATCGGCCGGCGTGCGCTCGCTGTGGACGATGCCGCGCCCGGCGGTCATCCAGTTGACGTCGCCCGGCACGATCCGCTGCGCGGTGCCGAGGCTGTCGTGGTGCAGGATCGCGCCGTCGAACAGGTAGGTCACCGTCGCCAGCCCGATGTGCGGGTGCGGCGCGACCCCGCCGTCGGCGCGGCCGACGTCCTGGTGCGGGCCGAAGTGATCGAGGAAGCAGAACGGCCCGACGAACCGCCGCTCGCGCCGCGGCAGCGCCCGGGCCACCGGCAGCGCGTCGGCCATCGCCGGCTTCGCGGTCAGGCGCAGCTCGATGGGGCTCATCGCCGGGCTCCGGGTGACGACGCGCGCGCGTGCATGCCCAAGCCTGGCACAGGTCGCGCGCGCCGGGTCAGCGGGCGGCCCAGGCGGCGGGCTCGGCGGCCTCGATCTCGTGCCAGCGCAGCGGCGGGGGGGGCCGGGGCGGGGGGGGGGGCGGCGGCGGGGGACGGGGGCGGCGGGGGCCCCGGCGCGCGGGGGGGCCGGGCGCGCGCGCGCGCGGGGGGGGGGGGGGGGGCGGGGGGGGGGGCGGCGCGGGGGGGGGGGGGGGGGGGGGGGGGGGGGGGGGCGGCGATGCGGGGCGGGCCGCGGGGCGGCTGCCCGTGAGCGCGCCGGTGGCGGTCGACCTGAGGGGGGGGGTCGGGCGCGCGTGCGGTGCGGTAGGGCGCGCGCGGGGTGGCGTGGCGTCAGGACACGGTCTCCTTGCGCGATTGCAGACGGTGCAGGCGACAGCGCCACGTGCGCCGCGGGGGGGGCGGGCGCTGGCTGCGGGTGGGGCGGCCCTGGCGCGGTCTTCCGGGGGCCTGCGCTGCGCATCTTCTCGCGCTGCGGTCACGTCGAGGCCGCGGCCGGGGTGCGTCGGCCGAGCCCGAACCAGTCGCCGGTGAGCAGCCGGTTGGCGTCGGTGCCTGGCGGCACGTCGCGCTGGGTGATCGAGATCTGGCCGGTCGCTTCGTCCTTCTGCAGCACGAACACTTCGCCCGGGCGGGTGCCCTGCAGCGTCAGCGGGTTGTGCGTGCCGCGGGTGATGTCGAGCTGCCCGGGGCGGTGCAGGTCGGCTCATCGCCACCAGGCATGTCCTTGGCGAAGTTCTCGTCGAGCTTGCCGGTGTCGCGGTAGCGGTCAGCCCAGCGGGCGATCAGGTCGATGGTCCAGCCGAGCGTGGTCAGGTATCCGTCGCTCAGGCTGTTCAACGACGTCGCGCGTCCTGTTGAGCTGACGACGAGGACCTCGTCGGGTTCCACGAGCAAGTGGTCCACATCGGCGGGGGGGGGGGGCTCTTGCTGACGTCGCCCATTGGCTGAAGAGCGTGCCGGTCGCGCGGCGCGGCTCGAAGTCCACATCACGCGCCGGGCCACCTAGGGCCGTGCCTCGCATCGATCCATAGGAGAAGACATCGAGGCCCCCCGCCGGGTGGGCAATCGCCGCGATGGTGGTCCGGGGATCGAATTGCCACCGGTGGTCGCCGAGATTCGAGCGCACCAGGACGCGGCTGTTTGCGCCGCGGTACTATCCCCTTGGGCAGGTCGACCTGGTCGATCCGGACCGCCGGGGCGCCCGGCCCGCGGGTCAAGCGGCGAGCTTTCTCGTTCTTCTCGGTGGTCGCCATCCTCGCCTCCCTATCCTCGCACAGCCCGCCGCCGCCTCAAGCCCGCCTCCAGCGCCGCGCCGCGGGCGGCGTTACTTCCGCGACTTCTTGCGGGCGGCCTTCTCGGCCTTGCGCTTGTCGCGCTTGTCGCGCTTGTCGGCGAGCTTCATCGCGCCGGGGACGTTCTTGGTGCCGGGCGCGGTGTAGCCCTTGGGCGCGCCGGGGACCTGGCCGCCGGCGCCGCCGAGCAGGCCGCCGCCGGGCATGCCGGGGAGGCCGCCGGGCATGCCGCCGGGCATGCCGCCCTCGGCGCCCATGATCGCGCCGAGATCCATGTTGGCCAGCTTCTTCATCTGGCTGAACTGCTTCATGCCGGGGATCTTGCCCATCAGGCCGGTCGACGCGCCGAGCTGCACCATCATCTGGCGCATCGTCGCGAACTTCTGCAGCAGCTCCTTCACCTCGGTCTCGGCGCGGCCCGAGCCCTTCGAGATGCGGCGGACCCGGCCGGGGTGGAAGTCGGCGCGGCGGCGCTTGGCCTTGTGGCCGGCGGTCGCCGTGAACTCCTCCCACGACGTCGTCACGAACACCTCGGGCGTGGTGCGCTCCTCGAGGGTCATCGAGCTGATCATCGCCTCGATCTTGACCAGCTCCTTGTCGTCGAGGTTGACGCCCTCGGGCATCGAGCCGCCGAAGAACGGCAGCTTGTCGAAGAGGTCCTTGAGCGACCCCATCTTCTGGATCATCTTGATCTGCTCGAGGAAGTCCTGCATGTCGAACTTGCCTTTGAGCATGCGCATCGCATCCTCTTCGGCCTTTTCGGCATCCACCACCTGCTCGAAGTCCTTGACCAGCCCGACGATGTCGCCCATCCCGAGGATGCGCGACGCCAGGCCCTCGGGCCGGAACTCCTCGAGCTTGTCGAGCGACTCGCCCATGCCGAGGAACTTGATCGGCTTGCCGGTGATCTCCTTGACCGACAGCGCGGCGCCACCGCGGGCGTCGCCGTCGAGCTTGGTCATGATCACGCCGTCGAGGTTCAACCGCTTGTTGAACGTGTCGGCGACGTTGACCGCGTCCTGGCCGGTCATCGAGTCCAGCACCAGGAAGATGTTGGCGGGCTGCACGCCCTTGTCGATGTCCTCGAGCTCCTGCATCAGCGGCTCGTCGATCGCGAGCCGGCCGGCGGTGTCGAAGATGATCGCGTCGCAGCCCTGCTTGGCCGCGAACTCGATCGACTCCTTGCAGATCGTCACCGGGTCGGCGCCCGCGATCGAGAACACCGGGATGCCGAGCTTGCCGCCCAGCGTCTTGAGCTGATCGACGGCGGCCGGGCGGTACACGTCGGCCGCGACCAGGCAGACCTTCTTGCCGTGGGTCTTGTCGAGGAAGCGCGCGAGCTTGCCGCAGCTGGTGGTCTTGCCCGAGCCCTGGAGGCCGACCATCATGAACCCGGTGGCGCCCTTCTTGGCCCACTTGAGCTCGGTGTCGACCGGGCCCATCATCTTGGTCAGCTCGTCCTGACAGATGGCGATGAACGCCTGCTCGGGCGTGATGCGCTGGACGCCGTACTCTTCGCTGCGGGCCTTGAGCTTCACCTGCTCGCCGCGCGCCGCTTCACGCACGCGGTCCATGAAGCGCTTGACCACGCGGAACTCGACGTCGCCCTCGAGCAGCGACAAGCGGACGTCGCGCAGGGCCTCGTCGATGATGGCGTCGTCGAGCTCGGCCTTGCCGGTCAGGCGCTGCTTGGCAGCGCGGAAGCCTTTGGAGAGGGTCTCGAACATGGCGGTGGGGAGCTATACCACAGGGGCCCCGGGGCAGCGGCCAACGCTGAATGGAACCGCGGGGCCCGGCGTCTGTCGTATAAGCATGCCGATGCGCGCCGCCCTGGCCCTGGCCACCGCGATCCTCGCCCCCGCCCTGGCCCCCGCGGTCGCCGCGGCCGACCCGACGCTCCCCTGCGAGCGCGCCGCCGACGACGTGATCGACGTCGACGGCATGGTCGACGACTGGAAGGGCGTGAAGCCGACCCGGGCCGGCGGCGCCGACAAGGACGCCAGCTTCGACCTGCGCTGCCTGATCACCGGCACGACGGCGTGGATCGCCGTCGACGTCCGCGACGAGCACGTCATCCGCGGCAGCAAGGCCGACGACCGCCTGGACCTGACGCTGGGCGCCGGAAAGCCGCTGAAGCTGACGCTGTCGCCCGGGGTCGACAAGCTGGCGCCGCGGCGGACGCTGGGCGGCAAGGCGGTGCCGGGCTGGCTGGCGGTCGAGGACACGCTGCAGCCGGCCGGCTGGTCGGTCGAGCTGGCGGTGCCGCTGGCGAAGATCCCGGGCTGGGGGCCGAGCGTGGCGACCCTGGCGCTGACCGCGACCCTGGCCGACGGCGACATCCCCAAGGGCACCGCGGCCGAGCACACGATCGCCTGGGCCGGCAACCTCGGCTTCGGCGGCAAGACCGACCTCCTGACGACGTTCCTGGCGGCGGCCAAGCTGCCGGCCTCGGCGGTGACGTTCGACGCCGCGGCCGACATCGATCCGTCGCTGCCCGGCAAGGAGCGCGTGGTGGTGGCGGGCGATCGCGTCGCGCTCCTGACCGATCAGTTCGCGTTCGTGCAGCTGCCGGTGGCGCGCGCGCTCGACGTGCTGAAGGTCGAGCTGCTCGACCTGCGCGGCGACGCCACCCGGGTGATCGCGGCGCGGGTACGCCAGCGCGGCGGCGTCGGCGTGCGCGACCTGGTGATGCTGTGGACCGCGCACCACGGCCAGCTCGACGCCGTCGGCGCGTTCGAGATCGGCAAGGAGGAGGGCGATCGCCGGTTGACCTCGACGTGGAAGGTGGTCGCCGGCAAGCCGTGGGCGAAGTCGACCGGCGGCGCCAAGCGGGTGATCGAGGTGCGCGCGCAGCCAGCGGCGGGCTGGGACGAGGACAGCTACCGGGAGGCGCCGGCCCCCGACGCCGAGCCGATCGCCGTGCCGTGGGACGACGATCGCGTCGGCGCGGTGCTGTGGATCGGCCCCGACGGCCACCTGGCCGCGGCGCCGATCAAGCGCTGAGGGCCAGCGGTCGCGGCCACTTCGGAGATCGCCAGAGATGGTGTTTGACAATCTCCGGCGCGGCGTCTATCTACTCGGCAGCGTCACGATCGGTCGTTCCGTCAGTGGACCGGTGCATGGCGAGTGGTTGCGGTGGGCGTGGCGGTGGGGAGCGTCAGGGAACGCAGGCTGCATCGAACGAAGGACGGAACCGTCGTGCCAAAAAACGCGCCCACGATCTAGCTGACGCGCGCTGACGCTCGTCGAGCCCAGGCCCCGCACGGGCCCGGGCGCGAGCCGCTGGCCTGCCGCGCTGGCGCACCCGCGATCGGGTGCGCCGGTCGCGTCGCGGTCGGTGCGGGCCGCGTCGTGCCACGTCGCGCCGCCGGCGCGACCGCGCGACCGCCGTGATCGCGCCTGAACCCGCCAGTCCGCACTGGCGTGCTTGGGCGTCTCGCGCGGAGCGCGCCTGAACGAACTGACTTGCTTGGAAGGCTCCATGAAGCCCGTACGAAAGAGTGATCCCATGAACGAGACCCAGCAGAAGCGAGACCTGGTCCTGCCCCCCGGCGGCTACGCCTACATGCAGGACGTGACCAAGGGCGTCGTGAAGACGTACACCGGCCCGACGGTGATCAACCCGACCGCGCAGGAGCGGCCGGTGGTCTTCGACGCGGCCTCCGGCACGTTCCGCGGCGCCGCGTCCCTCGAGGAGGCGATGCGCATCGCCCCGGTCGCGGCCGAGGGCCACTACATCATCCTGCGCAACCCGGCGCGCGGCAACAAGCACCCCGACGAGGGCAGCGCGCAGCCCAGCGCCGAGCAGGAGATCGGCCGCACGATCATCGTGCCCGGCCCGGCGACGTTCGCGCTGTGGCCCGGGCAGTCGGCCGAGGTGGTCGAGGGCCACCACCTGCGCTCGAACCAGTACCTGCTGGTGCGCATCTACAACGAGGACGAGGCGCGCAAGAACTGGAGCCAGGCGGTGGTCAAGCCGGCGGTCGCCGACGGCGACGGCGCGGGCCCGCAGCCGGTGACCAAGGCGCCGCCGCCCGATCTCACCGTCGGCAAGCAGCTGATCATCCGCGGCACCGAGGTGTCGTTCTACATCCCGCCGACCGGCGTCGAGGTCGTCGCCGAGGCCGGCGAGGGCAAGTACGTGCGCGAGGCGCTGACCCTCGAGCGCCTCGAGTACGCGATCCTGGTCGACGAGAACGGCAAGAAGCGGTTCGAGGTCGGCCCGCAGGTGGTGTTCCCGCTGCCCAGCGAGCGCTTCGTCGAGGCCAAGGACGACACCGGCCGGGCGTCCAAGAAGTTCCGCGCCGTCGAGCTCAACGAGATCCAGGGCCTGCACATCAAGGTCATCGCCGACTACGTCGAGAACGGCGTCCGGCACCGCGCCGGCGACGAGCTGTTCCTGACCGGCAAGGACACCGCGATCTACTTCCCGCGCGAGGAGCACTCGGCGATCAAGTACGACGGCAAGGCCAAGCACTTCGCGACCGCGATCGCGGTGGGCGAGGCCCGCTACGTCATGGACCGGCTGACCGGCGCGATCCGCACCGTGCGCGGCCCGGCGATGTTGCTGCCGGACCCGCGCACCGAGGTGATCGTGCGGCGCGCGCTGGGCGAGCGCGAGTGCGCGCTGTGGTACCCGGGCAACGCCGAGGCGCTCGAGTACAACCGCGGCCTGCGGGCGCTCCTGCACAACGTGCCGACCACCCGCCAGGGCGTGCTGTCCGAGGGCGACGTCGAGCGCGGCGGCCGGGCCCGCGGGCCGGTCAAGGGCGGCGGCGCGCCCGCGCCGCAGGCAGCGATGGAGGCCAGCCGGGTCTCGGGCGATCAGGCGCTGGTGGCCGACGAGTTCTCGCGCGCCAGCACGTACACCCAGCCGCGGACGATCACGCTCGACAACCGCTTCCAGGGCGCGCCGCAGATCGCGCCGTGGACCGGCTACGCCGTGCTGGTCATGTCGAAGACCGGCAAGCGCCGGGTCGAGGTCGGCCCGGCGACGGTGCTGCTCGACTACGACGAGAGCCTCGAGGTGCTGGCGCTGTCGACCGGCGTGCCCAAGGGCCGGGCCCGGGTGATCGAGACGCCGTACCTGCGGGTCGCCGGCAACCGCGTCGCCGACCGGGTCGAGGTCGAGACCCTCGATCACGTGCGGCTCGAGCTCGACCTGGCCTACCGGGTCGACTTCGAGGGCGATCCGCTGCGCTGGTTCGCGGTGGCCGACTACGTCCAGCTGGTGTGCGATCACGTCCGCTCGCTGCTCAAGGGCCACGCCCGTGGCCGCAAGGTCGAGGAGCTGTACGCCACCGCGGCCGATCAGATCCGCGACGTCGTGCTGGGCGCGGCGGTCGACGGCGCGCGGCCGGGGCTGGCGTTCCCGGCTAACGGCATGCGGGTGATCGACGTCGAGGTCGATCGGGTCGCGCTCGGCGATCCGGCGATCAAGGCGCTGCTCGAGGAGGCGCAGCACCAGGTCGTGCGCACCAACATCGACCTGTCGAACCAGCGCCGCGGCCTCGAGGCCACCCGCCAGCGCGAGCAGCTCGATCGCGAGGAGGCCGAGGTCAAGGCCGCGACCGCCAAGCGCCACGACGAGCTGACCCGCGAGCTGGCGGCCAGCGAGCTGGCGACGGCGCTGGCGCGGATCGGCAACGCGCTGCGCGAGGCCGGCGAGAAGCAGCGGCTGGCCGCAGCCGAGCAGGCGATCGAGGAGGTGA
Organism: Myxococcales bacterium; assembly: GCA_016707895.1. Lineage (GTDB taxonomy): Bacteria > Myxococcota_A > Polyangia > Haliangiales > Haliangiaceae > UBA2376. Next base: position 726,571 of record JADJGV010000034.1, read on the forward strand.
AGTTCGACCACCGGCTGGCGCGGGTGAAGCGCGAGCGCGACCAGGAGGTGGCGTGCCTGACCGCCGAGCAGGCGGTGCGGGTCGACCTCCTGCGCGCCGAGGCCGAGACCGCGGTGCAGCGGTTCGCCGCGGTGTCGGGCAACCTCAGCGAGGCGCTGCTGGTGCTGTCGCGCAACGAGACGCTGGTCAAGGTGGCGCAGGCCTGGGACGCGCAGAAGCTGGTCGAGGGCGAGGCCCTCGGCGACACGCTCGAGCGGCTGTTCCACAACACGCCGCTGCGGCCGCTGATCGACAAGCTGGTGGCGCGGTAGGCGCGGCCTACCAGGCCAGCGTCCGCCGCGCGCTGGTCGCGGTCGAGCCGGCGGCGGCGGCGGCCTCGGCGGCCGGCGAGCGGCGTGGCGCGCGCGAGCGATCCTCGAGCGCGTCGACCGGCAGCCGCTGCAGCCACGGACCGTCCTGCTCGGCGGCCTCGACCGCGTGGGCGGCGAAGGTGTGGCTCATCAGCGACGCGACGAACAGCCCGGCCCGGGTGGGCGCCAGCCCGAGGTCGAGCACCAGCGCGGCGATCGCGATGACGATGTTGGGCTCGACGCCGTGGGCGGCGCGCAGCGCGGTGACCACCTGCTCCATCAGCCGCCAGCCCGGCCGGCGACGCGCCGGGTGGTGGGCCAGCAGGCGGTGCATGCCGAGCAGGCGCTCGTCCTCGGCGCGGAACGGCACGCCGAAGCCGCCGATGCGGCCGCGCTCGGCGGTGTGGGCGGCCACCGCGGCGGCCACCGCCGCGTCGGAAGGATCGTCGCCGACGCGGGCGCGGATCCACGCCAGCGACGCGGCGGCGCCGGCGGTGACGCCGGGGCCGAGCTGCTGGCTGCCGGTGCCGAGCTGCGCGCCGAAGTAGCCGGCGTAGGCGTCGCCGTACGACGCCAGCACCCGAGCCAGCTTGAGCGGCCACACCCGCGCGTCGGGCGAGGTCAGGCACAGCGAGATCACCCGCAGCACCTCGCGATCGCCGTCGGTCAGGTCGCACAGCCCGAAGGCGCGGGCGGTGAGATCGAGCTGCGAGGTGACGGTGGCGGCGAGCGCGCCGAACACCGCCGCGCCGCAGTAGCGGTTGTCGTCGGTGCCGATGTGGCCGGCGCGCTGCTGCGGGCGCGCGGCGGCGGGCGGGGCGGGGCGAGGGGAGGCGGTCACGGCGCGGCTCCTTCGGCGTCGGCGTACTGGAAGTCGGGCAGGCGGGCGGGGTAGCCGCGGACGTCGCCGATGCGGACGGCGGCGGCCTCGGCCATGACCGCGGGGAGCCGCGCCCAGACCAGCACGGTCTCGAGCACCACCGGGCCGCGCAGGCCGAGGCGGTGGAGGATCGCGTGGCCGCACGCCACGCGGTCGAGCGGCGCGTCGGGCAGGCCGCGATCGGCGCCGAACCAGCTCCGCAGCTGGCCGTCGAGCCAGCGCCGCGCGGCCTGGGCCTCGAGCGACTCGCGCGCCCCGGTCGGCACGGTCGCGCACGCCGGCACCGCGCCGGTGGGCGCGTCGAGCCAGGCCCACCAGGCCGCCATCGCCTCGCGCTCGGCGCGCGCCTGCTCGCCGAGCCCGACCGCGGTGATCGCGATGGTCGCGGCCGGCGGCGCGCCGGCGATCCGGGCCAGCCCGGCGGCGTGGGCGGGGGCCTCGCCGACCGAGACCGGCGCCAGCAGCACCATCGCCACGTCGAACGCCGCCCGCTCTGCGGCGGTCGGCAGCTCGCCGCGCAGCACCAGCCAGGTCACGTCGATCGCGCCGTAGAACCGCGCGAGGTCGCCGGCGACCGCGTACCCGTGGAGCCGCGGCTCGGGGCCGGGGCTGACCACGTGGGCCGCCAGCCGCGCGGGCCACGCCTCGCGATCGAACGGGCCGACGTAGGTGGTCGTGGCCGGCGCGGGCGCGTCGTCGGCGGTGGCAGTGGCGGTGGCGGTCAGCGCCATCGGCGGCAGCTCGAAGGGATCGACGATCATCGGGAGGCTCCTTGGGACGACAGGCTCTTGATGCGCAGCGCGAGGATCGGCGACGGCACGCTGGGATCGACGCGCACGTCGATGACGACCGGGCCCGGCGTCGCCAGCGCGGTGGCCAGCGCCGCGGCCAGCTCGGCCTCGGTGTCGACGGTGAGGCCGACCGCGCCCTGGCTGCGCGCGAACGCGGCAAAGTCGGTGCGCGGCAGCTGGGTCTCGACCGGCGTCATGCCCAGCGCGCCCATGCCGTGCTGGTTCAGGCCGAGCTGCGCGTCGTTGAGCACCAGCCACACCACGTCGGCGCGGTACGCGACCGCGGTGTTGATCTCGTTGTTCATCAGCATCGCGCCGTCGCCGACCACCGCCACCGCGCGCCGGCCGCTGGCCAGCGCCGCGCCGACGCCGCCGGTGGTGAAGTGGCCCATCGAGCCCCACGCCGCGCTGGTGCGGTAGCGATCGGGCGCGTCGAAGCGCAGCGCGTAGTTGCACCACGTGAACGAGTTGCCGGCCTCGCTCATGACGATCGCGTCGGTGGCGTCGACGACCTGGGTCTGCACGGCCTGCATCACGTACGCCGGCCGCACGTCGCCGGCCCGGGGCGCCAGCGGGGCGGGGCGGCCCAGGCTCGGCACCGCCATCGCGCGCCGCGTGGCGTACCAGCCGGTGGCGCGGGCCCGGGCGTCGAGCGCGGCCAGGAACATGCGGCAGTCGGCGACCACGCCGAGGCCGGGCACGCCCGGGAACGCCGCCGCGAACGCGCGCGGGTCGACGTCGACGTGGATCCACCCGGCGGCCGGCGTGGCGGTGGGCGCGAGGAACGAGGTCACCTCGCCCAAGCGAGTGCCCAGGACCAGCAACGTATCGGGCCGGGCGGTGGCAAACATCGCCATCACCGAGGCGTGGCCGCCGGCGCCGGAGACGCCGACGAACTGCGGGTGCGACTCGGGGAACACGCCCTTGGCCCGCGGCGACGCGATCACCGGCAGCCGCGCGGCCTCGGCGAACGCGCGCAGCTCGGCGGCGGCGTGGCGGCAGCCGTGGCCGATCCAGATCGCCGCGCGGCCGGTGGCCAGGCGGTCGAGGGTCGCGTCGAGCGCCTCGAGGGGCGGCGCCGGCGCCGCCACCGACCACGCGGCGGCCCGCGGCGCGGCGGCGGGATCGCACAGCTCGGCCTGCAGCGACCACGGCAGCGCCAGGTGCGCGACGCAGCCGCCAGGGCTGGCCCAGCCCAGCGCGAGCTGCTGCAAGAAGTGCCCGAGCTCGGCGATCGACTCGGGCTGCGCCGCGAGGTGGAACAGCGGGCCGGCGGTGGTGAGGCCGGCGGGCGCGCTGGCCGGGCCGGTCTCCTGCACCGCGCCGCGCCCGAGCTGGGCCCGCGACGTGGCGCCCGAGATCAGCAGCAGCTTGGCGCCGTCGGCCCGCGCCGCCATCGCGCCGTTGAGGGCGTTCCACAGGCCGGGGCCGGTGGTGGTGACGACCAGCGTCGGGCGGCCGGTGGCGAAGTGGGCCTCGACGGCGGCGAACGCGGCGCCGGCCTCGTGGCGGGTGTGGAACAGCCGGATCGGGCTCTTGCGCAGGCCGTCGGCGAACGCCGCGATGCCGCCGCCCAGCACGCCGAAGCCGTGGCGCACGCCGAGCGCGGCCAGCTCGCGGGCGATCAGCGCCGAGGCGGTGAACGCGGTGGCGTCGGACCAGCGGGCCTTGCCGCCCCACCCGACGACGTCGCCCTCGGACGGCGCGGGGGCGGCGGGCAGCGGGACGGTCGCGGCGGGCTGGTACGGATGGGCGGGGGTGTCCTTGGACATCTCCACCCCCACAGCGCGCGCCGCGGCGTTTGTTCCGGAGGATTCGGCGGCGGCTCACCCCGCGGCGGCGGCCGATCAGCCCGCCGCGGCGTCGCCGGCTCGGGGCTCGAGCGCCGCCGCCTTGCCCTCGCGCCACAGCTCGCGCTGGATGGCCAGGAGCAGCGGGCCGAACGTGCCGCGATCCAGCGCCGACACCGCGAAGCCGCCGCCGGCGTGGTGGTCGAGGTGCTCGGCGGCCAGCGGGTCGAGCCGATCGACCTTGTTCCACACCAGCAGCCGCGGCTTCTCGGCCAGCGCCAGCTCGGCGAGGATGCCGTCGACCGCGGCGATGTGCTGGTCGCGATCGGGATCGCTGGCGTCGACCACCTGCACCAGCAGGTCGGCGTCGGCCATCTCCTCGAGCGTGGCCGCGAACGCCGCGCGCAGGTCCTTGGGCAGGTCGCGGATGAAGCCGACGGTGTCGGTGAAGATGACCTCGCGCTCGTCGGGGAAGCGCAGCCGGCGGCTGACCGGATCCAGCGTCGCGAACAGCTTGTTCTCGGCGCGGGTCGCGCCGTCGGTCAGCGCATTGAGCAACGTCGACTTGCCGGCGTTGGTGTAGCCGCACACCGCGATGATCGGCAGGCCGCGGCCGACCCGGCGCTGCCGGCGCAGGCGGCGATCGCCGGCCAGGTTGGCCAGCTTCTTCTCGAGCAGGTTGATGCGCTCGCGGGCGCGGCGGCGGGAGATCTCGAGCTTGGTCTCGCCCGGGCCGCGGCCGCCGATGCCGCCGGTGAGCCGCGACATCATCGTGTTCTTCTCGATCAGCCGCGGCAGCGTGTAGCGCAGCTGCGCCAGCTCGACCTGCAGCTTGCCGTCGGCGCTCTCGGCGTGCTGCGCGAAGATGTCGAGGATCAGCATCGTGCGATCGATGACGCGGAGCTCGGTGGCGTCGCTGATCGCGCGGGCCTGGCCCGGCGACAGATCGTGATCGAAGACCACCAGCCCGACCCCGAGCTGCATCGCGCGCAGCAGGATCTCGTCGAGCTTGCCGCGGCCGACCAGGTAGCGCGGGTCGGCGGCCGGGCGCCGCTGCACGACCAGATCGGCGACCGCGACGCCGGCGGTGCGGCACAGCTCGCGGATCTCGGCCTGCCGCGCCTCGGCGTCGGCGGCGCGGCCGATCGCGACGTGGACCACCAGCGCGCGCTCGCCGCTGGCCGCGGCGGTGCCGCGGTGGGCCTTGCCGTAGGCCTGCTCGAGCCCGGCGATCAGCTCGGCGAAGTCGGTGGTCGGCGCGTGCACCGACTCGGGCGGCAGCTCGCGCCACGGCCGATCGCTCGGGCCGTCGGGCAAGAGGTGGCCGACGTGCAGCGGGCCGGGGCGGCCGTGGGCGCCGACGACGATCGCCGCGACCACGTCGAGCCGCAAGAGCGCGAGGTCGGTGAGGTCGTCGCGGGTCAGGCCCTCGCCGCGCAGGTGGGTGTGGACCAGCCGCAGGCCGCGGAAGCGGCCGGCGGCGCCGCGCAGGCGGCCGACGTCGGGCAGGTCGAGCTTCGACGCGTCGCCGACGACGACGTGGGTGACGCTGCCCCGCCGATCGATCAGCACGCCGACCTGGCGGTGCAGCTCGAACGCGAGCTCGCTCATCGTGGTCGCCAGCTCGGCGCTCACGATCTGGGTGGGCGTGACCCGCCGGCGATACAGGCGCTCGAGCGCCTGCAGCTGGCTGGTCTTGAGCCCGGCGACGTTGCCGGTTACCTCCTCGGACATGCGCGGCGCCGACTATACGGCACGATACCGAATTGTCCCGTCGTGAAGGTCGTCGTCTCGCGACCGGCCCAACGTCGACGGCGCGCGTATACTCGACCCGTGCCTCGGTTCCGCGCGCTGGTGCTGCACCCCGATCGCGCCGCGATCGGCGAGCTCACCGAGCTCCTGGCGCACCTCGACCTCGCGGTCGAGGCCACCGGCTCGGCGACCGACGCCGCGCGCCGGCTGCGCCAGCACGCGCCGCACGCGATCCTGGCCGGGCACGATCCGCCGGGGCTCGACGGCATCGGCTTCCTCGACGCCAGCGTCGCCGCCGCGCCCGACGCGCTGCGGGTGCTGCTGGTCGAGGCGCCCGGCGTCGGCGCCGAGCTCGAGCACCGCGCGCCGACCGCGCCGGCGATCGTCCGCTTCATCGCCCGCGCCGGCCAGCGCTCGCACCTGACCGCGCTGATCGGCGAGGCGATCAAGCTGCTCGGCCTGGTCGAGGAGCAGCGCTCGCTGGTGGCCCGGCTGGCCGGCGAGCACGAGCGGCTCAAGCGCCGCGGCACGCTGCTCGACGTCGTCGTCAAGGAGCGCACCAAGGAGCTCGAGGACAGCTACCTGCGGCTCAAGGAGGCGCACCGGCAGGCGCTGTTCGGGCTGGCCGAGGCGATCGAGGCCAAGGACCCCTACACCAAGGGCCACTGCGGCCGGGTCGCGGCGTACGCCTTGGTGTTGGCCAAGGAGGCCGGCTACCCGGCCGAGGGCCTCGAGACGCTGGAGTTCGGCGCGTTCCTCCACGACATCGGCAAGATCGGCATCCGCGACGCGGTGCTGCTCAAGCCGGGGCCGCTCGACGACGTCGAGTGGTCGCACATGCGCGAGCACCCGGTGAAGGGCTACGAGATCGCGCGCCGGATCGAGATCCTGCACCCGATCATGGCCGCGGTGCGCAACCACCACGAGCGCTGGGACGGCACCGGCTACCCCGATCGGATGAAGGGCGACGCCATCCCGCTGGCCGCGCGCATCGTCGCGATCGCCGACGCCTACGACGCGATGTCGACCGATCGCCCGTACAAGGCCGGCCTGCCGCTGGCCGAGTGCGAGCGGCTGCTGCGCAAGTGCGCCGGGACGATGTACGACCCCGAGCTGATCGAGCTGTTCGTGACCCGCCGGATCGGCGCGATCTACGAAGACGAGCTGGCCGCCGGCGAGTGACCGGCGCGCGCGGTCACGTCGGCGGCTTGGGATCGTCGAGCGCGGTGAGCGCGATCGCCAGCGCCTTCTTGGCCCGCAGCACGGTGGCCTCGTCGGTCTTGATCCGCTGGTAGGCCTTGAGCACCTGCTCCTGGTAGGTGGCGTTTTCGCGCTCGACCTCGTCGAGCTGCGCCGCCTGCTCGGCCAGGCGTTGATCGCGCGCGGCGATCGCGGCCTGGTGCTCGGTGAGCGCGACGTCGCGCGCGGCGATCGCGGCCCGGGCCGCGGCCAGCTCGTCGTCGGTGCGCTTGAGCTGGGCCCGGGCCGAGGTCAGGCCGCGCTCGAGCTCGCCGCGTTCGCGGTCCAGCTCGTCCTTGGCGGCGCCGGCGGCGGCCAGCTCGCCGCGGGTGGCGGCCAGCTCGCCGCGCACGCGCTCGAGCTCGCCGCGCAGCGTGGCCAGCTCGCCGGCGAGCTGATCGCGGGTGGCCGCGGCCGACGCCAGCTCGGCGGCGACCGCGTCGCGGCCGGCCTGGACCTCGGCCAGCGCCGCGGCGTGGCGGCGCGCGTCGTCGTCGCGCTCGCCGGCCAGCCGGGCCTCGAGCGCCTGCTGCTCGCCGACCAGCCGGGCCTCGAGCGCCCGCAGCGCGGCGGCCTGGGCGGCGACGGCCTCGGCGCGCGCCGCGGCCAGCTGCTCGTCGTGGCCCTCGCGCTGCGCGGTCAGCGCCTGGGCGTGCTCGTCGCGCTGCGCGGTCAGCGCCTGGGCGTGCTCGCCGCGCAGCCCGGCCAGCGCCTGCTCGTGCTCGCCGCGCAGCCGCGCGACGTGATCGCCGCGCACCGACTCGGCCTCGGCGCGGACCTCCTCGAGGGCGGCCTGGTGGTCGGCGGCCAGCTTGGCCACCGCCTGCTCGTGCAGCGCGCGGACGTCGTCGAGCTCGGCGCGCGCCTGCTCGGCCCGAGCGGCCACCGCGCGGCGGCCCTCGGCCTCGGCGGCGGCCACCGCCTCGGAGCGCTCGCGCGCGACCTCGGCCAGCGCCGCGTGGTGGCGCTCGCCGGCGGCCTGCAGCGCGTCCTCGTGCTGGGCCAGCGCCGCCGACAGCTCGGCGGCGCGCTCGCCGGCCAGCTGGGCCAGCGCGGCGTCGTGGCTGGTGCGCAGCTCGGCCAGCGCGGTCTCGGCGCGCTGGCGCTCGGCCGCGACCGCGGCGTCGAGCGCGGCGGCGTGCTCCGCGGCCCGGGCGGTCTGCCGCGCGTCGTGCTCGGCGGCCGCGACCGCGATCGCGCCGGCGTGCTGGGCGGCGGCCTCGGCCTGCACCGCGAGCAACGCGGCCTCGCGCTCCTGGGCCGCGGCGTGCTGGGCGGCGGCCAGCGCCTGCGCGGCGTCGGTCTGGGCGGCGGCAAGCGCCTGGGCGGCCTCGGCGCGGGCGGCGGCCAGCGCCTGCTCGGCCTCGGCCTTGGCGCGATCGCGCGCGGCGGCGTGCTCGCGCTCGAGCTTGGTCAGCGCCGCCTGCTGCGTCGACGTGAGGTTGGCGACGGTGGCCTCGGCGTCGCGGCGCGCCGCGGTGGCCTCGGCCAGCTGGGTGCGCGCGGCCTCGGCGTCGGCCGCGAGCTTGCCCAGCCGCGCCTCGAGCGCGGTGATGCGCTGGCGCGCCTCGAGCGTGGCCTGCTCGGCGGCCTCGACCCGCTCGCTGTCGCCGAGCAGCCGCGACTCCATCTCGAGGTTCTTGGCGTCGACCGCGGCCTTGGCGTGCTGCAGCTGCCGGGTCTTCTCGCGCGCGTCGAGCAGCTCGCGCTCCTTGTGCGAGAGCTCGTCGCGCAGCCCCAGCAGCTCCTTGTCCTTGGCCGCGAGGCTCTCGCGCAGGCTCAAGAACTCGCGCTCGCGGCTGACCGGCTTGGCCACCGGCTCGGCGGACTTGGCCTTCTCGAGCTCGGCGCGCAGCCGCTGGTTGTCGCGCTCGAGCAGGTGCAGCTTCTGCAACGACTTGCGATCGTGGAGGCCTGACTGCTCGGCGTCGGCGCGCGCGGCGATCTCGTCGAGGCCGAGGTCGACCGGGCCGGCGGGCTCGGCCGGCGGCGACGACGTCGTCGCGCCGCCGCGGCGCCGCGGCAGCTCGGCGGCGGCGTGGATCGACGGCAGCGGCGCGGCCACCGGCTCGGGCGGCGGCGCGATCGGCTCGGGGGGCGGCGCGGGCGGCGCGATCGGCTCGGGGGGCGGCGCGATCGGCTCGGGCGGGCGCGCGGCGATCGGCTCGGGCGCGGCGACCGGCGCAGGGGCCGGCTCGGGCGTGGCGATCGGCTCGGGCTCGATCGCGACCGGCGGCGGCAAGGTCGGCGGCACCGCGCGCTCGGCGGCCGGCGGCGGCGGCGGCGGTGGCGGCATCGTCCCGCGTTGCCGCGGCGGCGGCGGCGTGGTGGGGCGCCCGCGCGGCGGCGGCGGCGGCGGCGGCGCGGCGGCCGGGGGCGCCGGCTCCTCGAGCGGCGGCAGCTCGATCGCGGCGTCGCTGGCCGGCAGCGGCTCGAGGTCGGTGAGGCTGAGCGAGGCGCTGACCGACTCGAAGGTCTCGAGCGACTCGAGCGGCTCGAGCGGCTCGATCGCCTCGGGGATCACGCCGTCGGCCAGCGGCAGCGGCGCGGGCGCGGCGATCGGCTCGGGGATCGCGGCCTCGACCTCGACCTCGACCGACGGCTCGACGATCGCCGCCTCCACCACCGGCGCGATCGGCGGCGCCGGCGTCGGCGCCGGCGTGCGCGCGAGCGCGGCCTGGGCGGCCTCGATCGGCATCGCGTCGGTCAGCGCCGCGAACGCCGCGTCGGTCTCGGCGTCGATCAGGTCGTCGAAGCCGGTCGACGAGTGCACGGTGTGGGCGCCCTCGTTGAAGTCGTCGCCGTCGCCGAGATCGAGCGCGGCGCTGTCGACCTCGTCGACCAGCACGTCGTCGTCGATCGACACCTCGTCGACCTCGACCGGGATCGCCAGCTCGCCGTCGCTGGTCAGCTCGCCCAGCCCGAACAGGTTGTCGAGCTTGCCGAGCAGCTCGGCGGTCGAGAGCCCGCGCTTGTCGAGGTACTCGTCGGCGTGGACCTTGAGCTTGCGGTGCGCCGCGAACGCGTCGATCGCGACGCTGCTGGTGACCAGCACCACCGGCAGGTTGGCGGCCACGCCCTTCTTGGCCTTGTTGAACGTCGCGTAGCCCTTCTTGTCGGGTTCGTCGACGGCGATCACCACCGCGACCACGCCGAGCTTGGCGACCTGGGCCAGCGCGTCGGCGGAGGTGTCCTGCACGACCTGGAACCCGTAGGGCCCCAGCTCGCGGCTGAGCAAGGCGTGGAACTCGCGGTCCGGATCGACAAGCAGGATCTGGCGCTGGCTCATGGGGCGAAGATAAAATTGTATCCGCTCCCACGGGGGCGCGCGCGCCGCGACGCCAATGTTTCCTGAGCCGCGCCCCGGTTCCCGCGGCCGGGCGGGCCGCGCGGCCCGCGGACGCTACCGGCGCGGGTCGTCGGCGCCGATGCGCGCCACCAGCTGGGTGCCGCGCACCAGCACCTTCAGCGCGTCGGTCCCCAGGAGCGGCGACGACAGGCGGATCGCCCGGGCGCCGTCGCGCACGATCACCAGGTCGGGCAGGGTCCAGGTCTCCCAGCCGCCGAGCACCACCCGGCTGCTGGGGTCGAGCTCGAGCCGCGCGGCGTCGTGCACCGTCGCGTAGACCGGGTAGCGGGCGCCGTCGGGCGCGACCGCCCAATAGGTCAGGTTGGCGACGTCGGCGCCGAGCAGCTCGGTGCCGGTGCGCTGCAGCACCACGTCGTGGACCGCGGCGCCGTCGCGGAACGTGACGCGGGCGGTGGGCAGCGGCGCCCGCTCGACGGCGGCGGCCGGCCTGGCGGTCGGGCGCGCCGGGCCGTCGCCGACCACGACGAACACCACCAGCGCGGCGGCGGCGGCGACGGCGGCGACGCCGGGCAGCGCCAGCGCGCGCCACGACGGGCGGGCCTCGCGATCGACCGCGTCGAGCGAGCGGCCCAGGCGCTGGCGCAGCAGGTCCGGCGCGCGGGGCGGCGCGAGGCGCTGGCGCAGCTCGCCGAGGAAGCCGCGGTCGCGCTCGACGTGGGCCCGGCAGGCGTCGCAGTCGATCAGGTGCAGCTCGACGTCGCGCAGCTCCTGGTCGGCCAGCTCGCCGTCGCACAGCATCAGGGACAGCGTGTCGATGTCGTCGCAGAGCTTGAGCATGGTCACGACTTCTTGCGGCGGTAGGCGGCCAGGTCGATCGGCGCCGCGGCCTCGGTTGCGGGGGGAGCGGCCTCGTCCTTGACGTAGCCCTCGGCCACGGCGAACGACCGCAGCTGGGCTTCGAGCAGGCGACGGCCACGGAACAGGCGGCTCATGACGGTGCCGACGGGACAGTCCATCGCGTCGGCGATCTCCTTGTACGACAGGCCCTCGACGTCGCACAGCACCACCGCCATGCGGAAGTCGGCCGGGAGCGCCTCGAGCGCGCGCTGCACGTCGTCGGAGACCGAGCGCTCGATCAGCGCCTTCTCCGGGCTCTGCTGGCTCGGCCGCAGCTCGTGGTGCAGCACGCCGTCGACCGCGTCTTGCTCGGCGGTGGCGGCGTCGAGCACCTCGCGCTGGCGGCGCTTGCGCTGGTACTCGTTGATGAAGGTGTTGGTCAGGATCTTCAGCAGCCACGCCTTGCAGTTGGAGTTCTGCTCGAACGTGTCCCAGAAGCGGTAGGCGCGCAGCAGCGCCTCCTGGACCAGGTCCTCGGCGTCCCGCGGGTTGCGGGCCAGCCGGAACGCGGCGCCGTACATGGCGTCGAGGTGGGGCAGGGCCACCGCCTCGAACTCGGCTCGGCGCGCGGGTTTCTTCGCCAGCATGGGGAACGCTGCCTACTCTACCGGTCGGCCGCCCGGCCGCATTCCCGGCCGCGCGCAAACGCGCGGGCCCGGGTCGGGCCGAAGATCGCCCTGGCACCCCCGGCGCCGCGGGGTAGACTGGCGCCATGGCGGCTTCGCTCCAGGTTGCTCCGTGGTTCCAGCCCGCGCGGCGCACGATCGTCGCGCTGGCGCTGGTCGGCACCGTCGCCGCGGGCGCGTTCGCGCTGCTCCGGCCCACCCCGCACCAGGCCCGCTCCGAGCGGACCTCGCACTGCCAGAAGGGTCGGCACCACGGCTGGCACCGGTCGCCGCCGCCGCCGCGGCACCACGACGACGACGAGGACTGCGCCGCCGCGCTGGCCGCCCACGCGGCCGCCCGCCGGGCCTCGCCCGATCACGTCGCGCCGGGTGGCCCGCGCGATCAGGCGCTCGGTGCCTGCGCCGCCCGCCACCCGCACCGCTACTAGCTACGCCTTGTAGGGCGTGTGGGCCACGCCGAGCGCCTCGGCGACGGCCTTGTGCGGGACGGTGCCGCGGAAGGTGTTGAGGCCGCTCTCGAAGACGTGGTCCTCCTTGATCGCGCCCTCGAGGCCGCGGTCGGCCAGCTTGACCGCGTAGCGCATCGTCGCGTTGGTCAGCGCGTAGGTCGACGTGCGCGGCACGGCGCCCGGCATGTTGGCCACGCCGTAGTGGATGACGTCGTGGACCACGTAGGTCGGCTTGTCGTGGTAGGTGACGCGCGCGGTCTCGACGCAGCCGCCCTGATCGATCGACACGTCGACGATCACCGAGCCGGGCTCCATCGCCTTGACGTGGGCCTCGGTCACCAGCCGCGGCGCGCGGGCGCCGGGCAAGAGCACCGCGCCGATCACCAGGTCGCTCTCGAGCACCGCGCGCTCGATCGCCATCGGATCGGAGTACTGGGTCGACACGCGGCCCATGTAGATGTCGTCGAGGTACGCCAGCGTCTTGAGGTTGACGTCGAGCACCGTGACGTTGGCGCCCAGGCCGACCGCGATCTTCGCCGCGTTCGAGCCGACGACGCCGGCGCCGATGATCGTGACGCGGCCGCGGCGCACGCCGGGCACGCCGCCGAGCAGCACGCCCTTGCCGCCGCGCTCGCGCTCGAGGTAGGTCGCGCCGGCCTGGACCGCCATGCGGCCGGCCACCGCGCTCATCGGGGTCAGCAGCGGCAGATCGCCGGGGGTCGGCTCGATGGTCTCGTACGCGACGCCGTCGACGCCGCGCTTGAGCATCTCGTGGCCCAGCTCCTGGGCCGCGGCGAGGTGCAGGTACGTGAAGAGGATCTGGCCCTTCCGCATCAGCGGATACTCGGGCGCGATCGGCTCCTTCACCTTCACCACCATGTCGGCCTCGCCCCACACCTCGTCGCGGGTGGCGACGATGCGCGCGCCCGCCTTGATGTAGTGATCGTCGGGGATGCTCGAGCCGAGGCCCGCTCCCTGCTCGACGAGGACGGTGTGACCACGGCCGGTGAGGATGGCCACGCCAGCCGGGGTCATGCCGACGCGGAACTCTTGGGTCTTGATTTCCTTGGGGACGCCGATACGCATGTGGCGCGCACTATCGAACCGCCGCCGCGGTGGAGTCAATGCCATCGCTCGACGGCGCGCAGCGCGATCGCGTGATCCGTCGCGCTGCGATGCGTCATGGCGGCGCCGGGCGCGGCACGTGGTCGCGGGGACGATCGAGGCGTCAGTACCAGCTGCGGACGCCGAGCAGGTAGCGCAGCGCGCCGACCGGCTCGGTCTCGACGCCGAGCGTCGCCGACCAGATCCGCGGATCGTCGATCGCCTGGGTGGCGGTGGCGACGACGCGCACGCCGATCATGTAGCGGGTGGCGCCGTGGCGCGGGCGCATCAGATCCCACGGCGCCTGGTAGCCGTAGGCGATCGCGGCGGTGGCCAGGTCGCGGTTGCCGCCGGCGCGCAGCGCGAGCACGCCGCGCCCCTCGTACCAGAACATGTCGAGCTTGCGCGGCAGGCCGGTGATCTGCAGCTCGCCGCCGATCATCGCGTCGCTCGACGTGCGCAGCTCGACCCACGGCCCCAGCCGCAGGTCGCCGTCGGCGCCGATGTCGACGGTCGCGTCGGCGCCCAGCGCCACCTCCCAGCCGTGGTCGCGATCGGCGCGGGATCGATCGGGCCGACCACCCGCGCGGCGGCGCTGGTCGGCGCCGGGGCCGAGCCGTAGGCGACCCGCAGCCACGACGACCACTCGAGGCGGGCGCGGCGCGGCGTCGCCTCCTCCTCCGGCGGCGGCGGCGGGTGGGCGAGGGCGGTGGCGGTCGAGGCGAGGACAGCGAGGAGGGCGAGGCGCGCGCGCATGGGGGCAGGGGTGAAACGCGCCATCGCGCGGATCGACCCAATCGAGCGGCGATCGCCGGGGTCGCGGTGCGCGGGCGCACACCCGCCGCGGGGCGGGCCCCGGCGGTATGCTGCCCGGCTGATGCGGTGCGCGATCGCGATCGGTCTGGCGCTCGGCGCGTGCGGCGACGCCGCGCCGCCGCGCGTGCTGGCGCACCTCGCGGGTGAGCTGGTCGAGGGGCAGGGCTGCGCGCCCGACGGCTGTGTCGCGGCGTGCGTCGCCGCCGGCTGCGACGACGGCCGCCGGCCCGGCCTGGTGGTGATCGACAGCGACCAGCCGCTGACCGCGGCGCGCGCGACGCTCGGCGGCGCCGACGTGCCGGTGACCGTCGAGCTGCTCGCCGAGCGCACTGACGGCGCCGTCGTGCGGACCGCGCTCGCCGTGCGCGTCCCGGTCGCGGTCGGGCTGACCGCGCGGACGTATCCGCTCGCGCTCACCGTCGCCGGCGCCAGCGGCGAGGCCGTGCTCACCGTCGACGCGATCGGCCTGCCCGAGCTGGTGATCGCCGACGGCCCCGCGCCGGCCGACGGCCGCTATTCATCGATCGTGTTGCCGACCGCGATCGCCGCGCGGCTCACCGGCGCCGCGCCGCTGCGGCTCGAGGCCACCGGCGACATCACGCTGGCCGGCGCGGCCGATCTCGGCGGCGACCCGCTCGGCCCTGGGCCCGGCGGCTGCGCCGGCGCCGCGCCGTCGACCACCGCCTCGCCGTGCGGCCCGGGCGGCGGGCTGGGCGCGGTCGCGGTCTACGGCGGCAGCGGCGGCTACGGCACCGCCGGCGCGGACTCGGGCGACGGCCCCGGCACCGGCGGCGCCATCACCGGCAACCCGACCGCGGTGCCGCTCGGCGCCAGCGCCGATCCTGGCCGACGACAACCGCGGCCACGGCGGCGGCGCCCACGGCGACAGCCGCGGCGGTCACGGCGGCGGCGCGGCGTACCTCGGCACCGCCGGCAAGATCGCCGTCGGCCAGTACGCGCAGCTCAGCGCGCGTGGCGGCGCCCCCGGCCCGGGCAGCTCGGCGCAAGAGGGCGGCGGCGGCTCGGGCGGCGCGCTCATCCTCGCCGCCGGCGCCGGCTTCACGATCAGCCCGGCGTCGACCGCGGCGCTCGACGCCACCGGCACCCGCGGCGGCGGCGACGGCCGCATCCGCGTCGACGGCCCCGGCCCGCTGCCGGCGGCGACGCCGGCGCCGTGGCTCGGCCCGCGCTGGGTCGACGCGCCGCTGGTGCTCGGCGATGGCGCCGCGCTCACGCTCGCCGTCGATCCCCGCGCCACCGCGCCGCTGGCCGTGACGATCAGCGGGGCGGTGATCGCCACCTGCACGCCGGTCGCCGGCGCCTGCACGATCACGCCCGCGCTCGCCCCCGGCGTCACCCGCCTGTGCGTGCTGGCCCGCGCCGACGCCGACCCCACGCTGCCCGAGAACCGCGCCTGCATCGACGTCGCGCGGCTGTGATCGCCGCGCGCCGCCTCAGCTGCGGTAGTCGGCGTTGATCGACACGTACTCGTGCGATAGGTCGCAGGCCAGCACGCGGGCGCGGGCCTTGCCGCCGCCGAGGTCGGCGGTGATCGTGTACGCGGGCGTCTGCATCACGGCGGCGGCGGCGGCCTCGTCGTAGCCGGGCGCGACGGCGCCGCGCTTGACGACCTCGACGGGGCCGATCCGCAGGCCGAGGCGCGTCGGATCGATCGGCACGCCGGCGTTGCCGATCGCGCACAGCACGCGGCCCCAGTTGGGATCGCCGCCGGCGATCGCGGTCTTGACCAGCGGCGAGGTGGCGATGCGCCGCGCGACGGCGGCGGCGGCGCGCTCGCTGGCGGCGCCGCGCACGTCGATCGTGACGACGTGGTGCACGCCCTCGCCGTCCTTGATGAGCTGGGTCGCCAGATCGGCGAGCAGCTCGGTCAGCGCGGCGGTGAAGCCGGCGACCGCGCGGCCGGCGAGCGCCGGGCCGGCGGCGCCCGAGGCCAGCACCGCGAGGGTGTCGTTGGTCGAGGTGTCGCCGTCGACGATCAGGCTGTTGTAGGTGGGGCCGACCGCGGCCCGGGTGGCGCGGGCCAGGAGCGCGGGCGCGATCGCGGCGTCGGTGCACACGAACGACAAGGTCGTGGCCATGTTGGGCGCGATCATGCCGGCGCCCTTGGTGCAGCCGACCAGCGTCACGCGCGCGCGGCCGAGCTTGACCGTGCGGCTCGCCACCTTGGGCCCGCGATCGGTCGTGAGGATCGCGTCGGCGAAGTCGGCGAAGCCATCGGCCGACAGCGCGGCGCCGGCGGCGGCGACCCCGGCCTGCACGCGATCGATCGGCAGCGGCTGGCCGATCACGCCGGTCGAGGCCACCAGCTGCTCGCCGGGCTTGCCGCCGATCGCGGCGGCGGCGGCGGCGGCCATTGTCCGCGCGTCGGCGGCGCCGGCGGCACCCGTGCACGCGTTGGCGTTGCCGCTGTTGACGACGACGCCGCGCAGCCGGCCGCGGCTGGCCTTCAGGTGGGCCGCCGACAGCAGCACCGGCGCGGCCTTGACGCGGTTGCCGGTGAACACCGCCGCGGCGGCGACCGGCGCGTCGGCGGCGATCAGCCCGACGTCCTTGCCGCCCTTCTTCTTGATGCCGGCCGCGACGCCGGCGAAGCGAAAGCCCGCGACCTTCACGGCGCGACGCCCTGGGCCATCGCCGCGCAGCGCTCGGCCTCGGTGGCCTCCCACACCGGCCCGGCGGAGGCCCGCGCCCGCGCCTCGGCGGCGTCGCCGTCCCAGCCCGGGGTCGGGGCCGCCGGCGTCCACGCCGCGGCCCGCGCCGCCAGCATCGCCGCCTCGGCCGCGTGGACCGCGCGCTTCAGCGCGACCAGGTCCTTGGTCACGCCCGCCGACTCGTCCCACGACAGCCAGGCCTTCTCGATCGCCGGCGCCGCGGTCGCCGAGGCCTGCGCGGCGCGCGCGACGTCGCCGTCGACCAGCCACTGCTGCGCCGCCGCCAGCGCGGCGTCGGTGGGCGCCACCAGCGTCGGCAACGCCGTCGCGCGCAGCGTCAGGATCGGTCGCGCCTTCACCGCCGCCGCCACCGCCCGCTCGACCAGGGCCCGCTTGGGATCGCTCATGGCCGAGAGTCTCGCACAGCCGCCGGCGATCGTGTCACCGGCCGCCGCGCTCACGCCACCGCGGCTACTCCGCCGACGCCTCGGCCTCGTCCTTGCCGTGGCACTTCTTGTACTTCTTGCCCGAGCCGCACGGGCACGGATCGTTGCGGCCGACCTTGGGCTTGTCGCGCTTGACGGTCTCGACCTTGGCCTCGGGGTCGGCGGCCCGCTGCGGCTGCTGCGCCGCCTTGCCGCGCGCGGCCTTGGCCCGCGCCACGGCGGCCATCAGCTCGCCGCCGTCGTACTTGGACGGGTCCTCGTTGTCGGTGGTGCGGATCTTGGCGGCCTGCAGCGCCGGCACCGCCTCCTCCTCGCGCTTGATCTCGACCCGGAACAGCTTGGTCCCGACGTTGGACTGGATGCGGACCATCATGTCCTGGAACATCTCGTAGCCGGCCTTCTTGTACTCCTTCTTGGGGTCTTTCTGGCCGTAGCCCTGCAGGCCGATGCCCTCGCGCAGCGCGTCCATCGCCTTGAGGTGCTCGATCCACTGCGCGTCGATCTCCTCGAGGAAGAACCGCCGCGCGAAGTACATCAGCCAGGACCGCGACAGCTCGTCCTCGCGATCCTGCAGCCGCTTCTCGATGATCTTCCAGGCGCTGGCGGCCAGCTCCTCGCGGTTGCCGTGCTCGAGCTCGAACTCGCCGTTGAACTGCTCCTCGAGCGCCTCCTCGAGCCCGTCGAGGTCCCACTCGTCGTCGGCCTTGTCGGTCGAGCAGTACTGCTGGATCGCGGTGTCGATCAGTCCCTCGCACAGGTCGTAGACCCGCTCGCGCTGCTGGATGAGCGACTTGGCGATCGCCTCGCTGACGTAGGTGTGCAGCTCGGCCTTGCCGTCGGCGGACCCGGCGGCGCCGACCCGCTTCTCGAGATCGAGCAGCGCGCCGTGCTGGCGCCACAGCTCGCCGCGCAGCACCCGCCACGCCGGGCGCTGATCGGCCTGGGGCTCGCCGGCGGCGGCCTTGGCGTCGCGCTCGGCCACCTTGGCCAGCACCGCGTCGACCTGCTCGATCAGCTTGGCCTTGATCTGCGCGGCCAGGTCCGGGACGTTCCAGTCGCCGCTCTCGACGATCTCGGGCAGCGTCACGCCCTTCTTCTGATCTTCCTCGGACGGCTCCGGGCTGTACTTGCCCTCGAGCACCGCCTTGCGCAGCGCGTAGATGGTCTTGCGCTGCTGGTTCATGACGTCGTCGTACTCGAGGACGTTCTTGCGCTGATCGAAGTTGCGGCCCTCGACCTTCTTCTGCGCGCCCTCGATCGAGCGGGTGACCATGCCGCTCTCGATCGGCACGTCCTCCTCGAGGCCGAGCCGCTCCATCAGCCCGCTCATGCGGTCGAGGCCGAAGATGCGCAGCAGGTCGTCCTCGAGCGACAGGTAGAACCGCGACACGCCGGGGTCGCCCTGGCGGCCGGCGCGGCCGCGCAGCTGGTTGTCGATGCGGCGCGACTCGTGGCGCTCGGTGCCGATGATCTTGAGGCCGCCGGCGGCCAGCACCTCCTCGCGCTCGGCCTCGGTCTGCTTCTTGAACTCGGCCATCAGCTCCTTGAGCCGGGCCTCCTCGTCGAACGCCGGCTGGCTGGCGCCGCGGTACGGCCCGCCCTCGGGGCCCTCGCCCTCGGCGCCGGTGGCCGGGTCGGGATCGGGGCGCGCGGCCTCGGCGGCGGCGGCCTCCTCGGCGACCTTCTGCCGCTCCTCGTTGAGCTGCTCCTTGGCCATGAACTCGGCGTTGCCGCCGAGCAAGATGTCGGTGCCGCGGCCGGCCATGTTGGTCGAGATCGTGACCGCGCCCTTGCGGCCGGCCTGCGCGACGACGCCGGCCTCCTTCTGGTGCTGCTTGGCGTTGAGCACGTTGAACGGGATCTGCTTCTCCCGGAGCAGCGTCGCCAGCACCTCGGACTTCTCGACGGAGATGGTGCCGACCAGCACCGGCTGGCCGCGCTGGTAGCAGTCCTCGATGTCGGTCAAGACCGCCTTGAACTTGCCCTTCTCGTTCTTGTAGACGAGGTCGGGCAGGTCCTTGCGGACGATCGGCTTGTTGGTCGGGATGACCGTGACGTCGAGCTTGTAGATCTGGTGGAACTCGGTCGCCTCGGTGTCGGCGGTGCCGGTCATGCCCGCCAGCTTCTTGTACATGCGGAAGAAGTTCTGGTAGGTCACCGTCGCGACGGTCTGGTTCTCCTCCTCGACGTCGACGCCCTCCTTGGCCTCGATCGCCTGGTGCAGGCCGTCGGACCACCGCCGCCCCGGCATCTTGCGGCCGGTGAACTCGTCGATGATGACCACCTTGCCTTCCTCGATGAGGTAGTTGACGTCGCGCTTGTACAGCGTGTGGGCGCGCAGCGCCTGGCTGACGTGGTGGTTGAGGTGGAGGTTCTTGACGTCGTAGAGGTTGTCGATGCCGAGCAGCTTCTCGATGCGCTCGACGCCCTCGTCGGTGAGCATCGCCGAGTGGGCCTTCTCGTCGACGGTGTAGTCGACCTCGCGCTTGAGGCGCGGGATCATCTTGTCGACCCGGCCGTACCAGTCGGCGGAGTCCTCGGCGCGGCCGGAGATGATCAGCGGGGTGCGGGCCTCGTCGATGAGGATCGAGTCGACCTCGTCGACCACCGCGTAGTGGAGCGCGCGCTGGACCATGCGGTCGGGCGCCTCCTTCATGTTGTCGCGCAGGTAGTCGAAGCCGAACTCGCTGTTCTGGCCGTAGGTGATGTCGCTGTTGTAGGAGCGCTGGCGCTCGAAGTCGTCGAGGCCGTGGACGATGACGCCGGTCGACAGGCCGAGGAAGCCGTAGAGCTTGCCCATCCACTCGGCGTCGCGCCGGGCCAGGTAGTCGTTGACCGTGACCAGGTGCGCGCCCTTGCCGGCCAGCGCGTTGAGGAACAGCGGCAGCGTCGCGACCAGGGTCTTGCCCTCGCCGGTGCGCATCTCGGCGATCCGGCCGCCGTGGAGCACCATCCCACCGATCAGCTGCACATCGTAGTGCCGCATATTGAGCGCGCGCCGGCCGCCCTCGCGCACCAGCGCGAAGGTGTCGACCAGGATGTCGTCGAGGGTCGCGCCGTTCTCGAGCTGCTGCTTGAGGTCGCCGGTCTTGGCCTTGAGCTCGGCGTCCGACAGCGCCTTCATCTTCGGCTCGAGCTCGCCGATCTTCACCACCTTGGGCTGGAGCTTCTTGACCTCGCGCTGGTTGCGACTACCGAAGATCTTCTCGAGGAATCCCATGGTGCTTCCGATCGTGTGCGGCCCGGCGACTGACCCGGGCCAAGGCGGCGTGTCTTAGCACAGCCAAACACGCGGAAGCTAACCATCCCCGCCGCCACGTCAATCGCCCAAGGCCAGGAAGTTCGCGGACCTAGCCCGTCGGGCAGGTGACCGAGCGTCGTGGGGAGGCTCGATCCCGGCTCCGCCGGGGGCGAGGGGGGCTCGGCGACGAGCCCCCTGGAACACGGGCGATCACGCCAGGCGGAACGAGCGCGCGAAGGCGATCGAGTCGCCGCGCAGGTCGAAGCGGGTCAGCGCGGTGCCGATGACCATGCCGACGCCGTCGCTCAGCTGGCCCGGCAGCTCGGTCCAGGTGCGCAGCGGATCGAGCCAGCGGATGTCCTTCTGGCCGGCGAACGAGTAGGGCAGGCCGTCGTCGCCCTGGAACTCGAACTGGTAGCGGATGATCCGGCGCAGCCACGGCCGCAGCTCCATGGTGCCCGTGATCGGCCGGGCCCGGGCCAGGCCGTCGGCGTCGACGGTGCCCTCGATCGCCGCCAGCCGCGACTTGCGGAACTCGAGCAGCGAGCCGGCGCGGGCGGTGACGGTGAACTCGAAGCGGCCGCCGCCGCGCCCGCCGTCGGTGCGCGCCCAGGTGCCGCGCATGGTCTCTCGGAAGCCGAAGCCAGGCATGGGCACAATGTACCGCAATCCGCGGGCGCGGCTGCGCCGGCGATTTCCCGTCGGTCGCCGCACTTGGGAATTGACGGCGGCCGTCGCGCGCTTTAGTACGCCCCTCATGGCGCACGCCGCGCGTCACGTTTCCAGGGGGCTCGTCGCCGAGCCCCCCTCGGTGGGGCCAGGTCCCCGCCGAGCCTCCCCCCACGACGCGAGCCGCCCGCCACGCGCCGATCCGCGCCCGAGGCGCGGTTCGGCCGCGCACCCGTGGACCGTGGCCCCGACGCTAGGGGTGTTCGCTGCCGCGCTGGCTGCCGCGGTGTTCCTCGCCGACGGCGACCTGCGCGCGCTGCGCGGGCTGCCGACCCGGCGCCCGCCGGCGCCGCCGGCCGCGCCCGCCACCCCGGCCGCCCCCGAGGCGATCGAGGGCGCGCCCGGCGAGGCGGCGCCGCCGCTGCCGCCCAAGCCCGACCTCGCGCCCGAGCGGGTGGCCGGCGGCCACGCGCCGTCGGTCCCGGGCAAGACCGTCGAGGACACCTGCCTGGCCCCGGCCGGCGCGACCACCGGCTGCACCCGCTGGGCGCTCGACGACTTCTACGCCGCGCTGGCCGCGACCGAGCAGGGCACCGCGCGGCGGCCGGCGCGGCTGTCGTGGTACGGCGACTCGGTGTCGGCCACCGACGCGCTGCCCGGGCGCATCCGCGCGCGGCTGCAGGACGTGTTCGGCGACGGCGGCCCCGGCTTCGTCCACGCGGTCGCGCCGCACCGCTTCAACCACAGCCTGGCGGTCGCGCGCACCGCGTCGGGCTCGTGGCGCTCGTTCGGCGTGTCGTTGGCCAACGTCGGCGATCACCTCTACGGCCTGGGCAACGCCACCGCCGAGGGCCAGGGCACGATCAAGCTGTCGGCCAAGACCCCGAGCGGCAAGCTGACCTCGGTCGACGTCTACTACCTGGCCCAGCCCAGCGGCGGCACCGCCGAGCTCGACGTCGACGGCGAGGTCAAGGCGACGATCGACACCAGCGCCGAGAAGAAGACCGCGCGCTTCGAGACGGTGCGGGTGCCGGACGGCGACCACCAGATCCAGCTGAAGGCCACCGGCAAGGTGCGGCTGTTCGGGTTCGCGCTCGAGCGCGACGCCGGCGTCGTGGTCGACAACATGGCGCTGGTGTCGGCCACCGCCAAGAACATGCTGCTCAACCAGGCCGACCACTGGAAGGCGCAGCTGGCCCACCGCGCGCCCGACCTGGTCATGATCATGATCGGCACCAACGAGGCGCAGTGGCTGTCGGGCAGCGAGCGCTCGATGGCCGAGTACGAGGAGATCTGGCGGAAGCTGCTGACGCCGGTGCGGGCGGCGCGGCCCACCGGCGCGTGCCTGGTGGTGTCGCCGCTCGATCAGGCCGAGGCCGACGGCGACGACCTGCGGGCCCGGCGCGGCATGCCGGCGATGGTCGCGACCCAGCGCAAGGTGGCGTTCGAGCTCGGCTGCGGGTTCTGGGACACGTTCACCTGGATGGGCGGCTCGGGGGCGTCGATCAAGTGGCGCAAGCGCGGCCTGGTGGGCACCGACTTCGCCCACCTGTCGGGCCGCGGCACGGCGATGGTCGCCGACGGGCTGGCGGACGCGCTGGTCGCGGGCTACAAGGCCTACAAGGGTCGGTGATCGCTCCGCGCTTCATAGCCGCGCTGTTCGCGCTCGGCGCCTGCAGCAGCACGTCGTCGGACGCGATGCCGCGCAGCCCGTCGACCGCCGAGGCCGCGCCGCCGCCCGCGCTGACCGACGCCGGCGTCGACGACGCGCCGCCCGACGCCGCCGCGATCCTGCCGGTCTTGACCGCGCCGGCCGGGGCCCTCGACGGGTTCCACGCCGCGCTCGATCGCGCCGCGGCCAAGGATCCCGGCGGCCGCGCGCTGGTGCTGGTGTTCGGCGACTCGCACACCGCCGGCGATCAGCTGACCGGCACGCTGCGCCGCGAGCTGGGCAAGCACTTCGGCCAGGGCGGGCGCGGGTTCGTGCTGCCGGGCAAGCCGGCGATCCGCCACTACTACCTGCGCGACGTGGCCTACGGCTCGAGCGGCAAGTGGCAGGCCGAGCTGGGCGGCAAGCGCGACAACCTCGAGCCGTTCGGGCTGGCCGGCGTGCGCAGCCACACCGCGGACAAGAAGGCCACCGCGTGGGTCGCGACCTGCGGCAGCTGCCCGGTCGACAAGGTCGCGCGCTTCGACATCTTCCACCTGCGGACCAAGGCCTCGGGGGCGTTCAGCTACCAGGTCGACGACGGCGCGTGGATCAAGGTCGCGACCAAGCTGCCGGCCAGCGCCGCCGAGGCCCAGCTGCCGGCGGTGACCTCGGTCGACGTGCCCGACGGCCGCCACAAGCTGGCGCTCAAGCCGGCCGGCGGCGGCCCGATCGAGCTGTTCGGCGTGGCGCTCGAGCGCACCACGCCCGGCGTGGTGGTCGACGCGCTCGGCGTGGTCGGCCGCCGCCTGACCCACCTGCGATCGTGGGACTGGTCGGTCATCGGGCCCCAGGTGTCGGCGCGGGCGCCGGCGCTGGTGATCCTGCAGTACGGCACCAACGAGGCCGACGACCCGAAGCTCGACCTGGCGGCGCTGGCCGCCGCCTACGACGAGGTGATCGCCGACGTCCGGGCCGCCGCGCCCGGCGCGTCGATCTTGATCCTGGGGCCGCCCGACATGGGCGAGCGCGACGCCGGGGCCGCCTGCGACAAGCTGCGGCCGCCGCCCGACGCCGACGCCGGCGTGCCGTACGAGTGCCAGTGGCACACCCCCGGGGTGCTGCCGCTGGTGATCGACGTGCAGCGCCAGGCCGCCGCGCGCAACCAGGTCGCGTTCTTCGACACGTTCGCCGCCATGGGAGGCGGCAACCTGATGGACACGTTCTTCCACGCCGATCCACCGCTGGCGTACTCCGACCACATCCACTTCACGCAGGCCGGCTACGAGCAGTGGGGGCGCGCGCTCGGCGCGGCGCTGCTCGACGATCACGCCCGCTGGACCCAGACCGACCCGACCGCGCGCTCCTCCGGCCACCGGCCGTAGGCCATGCTCTTCTCGAGCCCGCAATACCCGCTGTTCCTGGCAGCGGTGTTCTTCCTGTACGGCCTGGCGCGCACCGGGCGGTGGCCGGCGTCGATCGCGCGCGTCGCGCTGATGCTGCTCCTGGCCGACGTGGTCTACGTGCTGCTCACCCACGACGTGGGCACGCTGTGGGATCCGGTCGGCGGCACGGTGCTGGCGTGGATCACCGACTCGCCGGCGCCGTCGGCGTGGCGCTGGCCGCTGGGGCTGATCGTGGTCGGCGGCGCGTTCCGGCTCGGGCACGACCTGGCCGGCCGCCACCGGGCGGTACCGACCACCGTCGCGCCCGTGGCCCCGGCCCGGGCCGCGGCGCCGCGGGCGGTCGCGCGCAAGAAGGGCAAGGGCAAGAAGCAGGGCAAGCGCGGGCCGTCGCCGCGGCCGGTCGCGCCGACCACCGTCGCGGTCACCGGCGATCCGATCGCCGCCGAGCGGGTCAGCGCGTGGACCGGGCACGCGCTGGCCGGCGCGCTGGTCGCGCTCGGGCTGATCGTGCTGATCGGCGGCCGCACCGGCACGCTGCCGGCGTTCACCAGCGCGTTCGCCCACGTCGGCCACCTGATCTACCTGTGCGGCGTCGGCTTCGCGCTCGGCGCGGCGCAGACCGAGCGCGGCCGGCACCTGGGCCGGGTGCTGATCCTCGGCCTGGTCAGCGCGGTCTTCTACCACGCGTGGGCCGCGGGCCAGCACGGCGCCTACCAGTACCTGCTGGCGCTGATCGCCGCGACGATCGTCCTCGACTTCTACCTGGCGCGCGCGATCGAGGCCAGCGAGCGCCACGGCGTGCGGCTGACGCTGCTGATCGTCTCGCTGGTGTCGAACCTCGGCATCCTCGCGGTGTTCAAGTACGCCGACTTCCTGCGGCTCGACGTGCTGCACACCGGCGGCGCGCCGTGGAAGCTGATCCTGCCGGCCGGCATCTCGTTCCACACCTTCCAGTCGCTGAGCTACACCGTCGACGTCTACCGCCGCGAGATCCGCGCGACCCGCTCGGTGATCGAGCTGGCGACGTTCGTGCTGTTCTTCCCGCAGCTGGTGGCCGGCCCGATCGTCCGCGCCACCGAGCTGTTGCCGCAGCTGCGCGACCTGCCGCTGTTCGATCACGGCCGCGCCGCCGACGGGCTGTTCCGGATCGTCGTCGGGCTGGCCAAGAAGATCGCGATCGCCGACTTCCTCGGCGACGCGCTGGCCGATCGGGTGTTCGCCCACCCCGAGCTGTACTCGTCGGCGGAGGTCGGCGCCGGCGTGGTCGCCTACGCGTTCCAGATCTACCTGGACTTCTCGGCGTACTCCGACATCGCGATCGGCTCGGCGCAGCTCCTGGGCTTCACGCTGCCCGAGAACTTCCGCACGCCGTACCGCTCGGCGTCGCTGCAGGAGTTCTGGCGGCGCTGGCACATCTCGCTGTCGTCGTGGCTGCGCGACTACCTGTACATCCCGCTGGGCGGCAACCGGGGCGGCGAGCTGACCACCTACCGCAACCTGATCCTGACGATGCTGCTGGGCGGGCTGTGGCACGGCGCCAGCTGGACGTTCATCGTCTGGGGCCTGCTGCACGGCGGCGGGCTGGCGGTGACGCGCATCTACCAGCGCGCCGCGCGGCGCGGGCGGGTGCTGGCGATCGCGGCCGCGGCGTTCGGGCTCGGCGTCGGCGTCGAGCTGCTCGGGCTGGCGCCGAGCCGGCCGTGGGCGCACCTGGCGTTCGCGTGGGCGTTCACGGTGCCGCTGTGGGCGGCGTTGACCGCGATCCTCGAGGGGCTGCCAGCGCCGACGATCGTCGGCCGGCCGCGGCCCGCGCTGGCGCTGTGGCTGCGGCTGGCCGCGGCCGCGCAGGTCGGGGTCGCGCTGGCGGCGCTGCAGTGGGGGCCGAGCGCGCTGGTCATCCCGCTGATCATCCTGATCGCGGCGCTGACCTGGGCCGCCGACGCCGCCGAGGTCGGGCCGACCGTCGACGCGGCGCTGCGCTGGCTCGGGTGGGCCGCGGCGCGGGGCGCGGCGGTGGTGCTGGTGTTCGCCTACGTGTGCCTGGCGTGGATCTTCTTCCGCGCCCAGAGCTTCGCGCAGGCGCTGGCGGTGCTGCGCCGGCTGGGCGCGCACGAGTACGATCACCCCAACCTGATCCGCGTCGTCTTGACGGCGCTGGTGGCGGCGCTGGTCGCGCACTGGTTCGCGCCGCGGACGTTCGCCGAGCTGCGCCGGCGGTTCGTCGCCGCGCACCCGATCGTCCAGGGCCTGGCGCTGGCGGCGGCGGCGCTGGTGCTACGCGAGCTGGCCCACCCCAAGATCGTGCCGTTCATCTACTTCCAGTTCTGATCGCGTCACGACGCGGCCACGCGATCGTCGAGCTCGACCTCGACGGCCGCGGCGCGCGCGAGCGGCTGGTGCCGACCGCGTGCGACGGCGACGGCACCTGCGGTGAGCCCGGTCGCCGTCAGCGCGGGGCCGCGGGGCCGGCCGCGGTGATCGCGGGCGCGGCCCGGGCGGTGGCCTGCAGCTCCGCGAACGCGGCCCGCACGTCGGCGGCCAGCGCGTCGAGGTCGGGCACGGTGTGCCAGCAGGTGACCAGGCCGACGTCGAGGCTGCCGGCGTAGCTGAACAGCGCGACGCCGACCGCCTGGCGCTCGAACAGCGGCACCAGCGGGTAGATGCCCTCGAGCCGCGCGCCCAGCAGGTACAGCGGCATCGGCGGGCCGGGCACGTTGGTGACCGTGACGTTGAACGCGCGCAGCCGCGCCGCCAGCCGGAACACGTTCGACACCAGCCCGGTGGCGATCGCGTCGGCGATCTGCTCGAACAGCGCCACGCCGGCGACCTGGTCGGACTCGGTGCGCAGGCGCCGCGACGCGGCGCTGACCGCCGCCAGCCGCCGCGTCGGATCGGCCAGCTCGATCGGCAGCGGCACCAGCAGCATCGCGACGTGGTTGCCGCCGGCGGCGTCGGTCGCGGCGCGGATGTTCACCGGCATCAGCGCGCGCAGCGATCCGAGGGCCTCGGGATCGTCGCCGTGGCGCTGCAGGTAGCGGCGCAGCCCGCCGGTCACGGTGGCCAGCACGACGTCGTTGATGGTGCCGCCGAGCGCCGCCTTCACCTGCTTGATCGCCGCGAGGTCGAAGCCCAGCGTGGTGAAGCGGCGGTGCGGGCCGATGCGCGGCGGGTTGAGGCGGGTGGCCGGCGCCGGCGCCAGCCCGGCCCGCAGCGCCTCGACGATGCCGCGGCCGCTGGCCCGCAGCTCGGCGGGCACGCCGGTGCGCAGGTGGTCCCGCGCCCACCGCAGCCCGGCGCCGACCCGGCGGTTGTGGTGACCGATCTCGGCGCGCAGGAGCTCGGCGCCGCCGGGGCGGGGGCGCGGCGTCCACGGCGGCGCGGCGGCGACGCTGGCGTCGGGGGTGAAGCGCAGCAGCTGGGCCAGCAGATCGGCGCCGGCGACGCCGTCGATCATCGCGTGGTGGACCTTGGTGATCAGCGCGAACCGCCGGTCGCGCAGGCCCTCGACGATCCACGCCTCCCACAGCGGGTGGTCGCGGTCGAGGCGCTGGCTGAACAGCCGGCCGGCCAGCGCGTCGAGCTGGGCGTCGTCGCCCGGCGCCGGCAGGCGGGCGTGGCGGACGTGGAAGTCGAGCACGAAGCGCTCGTCGTCGACCCACACCGGCTGGCCGACCACCGGCACCCGCACCATCCGCTGCCGGTAGCGCGGCAGGCGCGCGATCGCGCCGCCGATGTAGGCCCGCACCCGCGCGGCGTCGACCGCGCCGGTGGCGTCGACCAGCTCGCCGCCGGCGAACACGCACACCGCGCCCACCGCCATCGACGAGCGCGGCGTCTCGATCTCGAGGAAGGAGGCGTCCAGCGCGGACAGCCGCTCGAAATGACTCATGCCGGTCGACGGAAGCAAGCGGTGTGCGCGGCCGGTGGCGGGATGGTGGGCCCGGAACGCGCACGGCTTGCCGGATGCGACGCGGCGGCGTGCAGCGCCTGCGAGCGCGCGATCGTCGACGAGGGCCCGGGGCGGCGTCGGTTCTTCACCGCGGCGGCCACGTGATCGCGCCGACTTGCGCGCGGCACCGGGCTTGCTCGATGGGGCGCATGCTCCGCGCCGCCCTGTTCGCTGCCACCCGCGCCGCCACGCTCGCCGCCACCCGCGCCGCCACGCTCGCGCTCGGCCTCGTCGCGTGTGGCCCGGCGATCGAGGGCGAGGTCACCGTCGTCGGCGGCACCGACGCGTGCCGCGATCGCACCGGCGCGCCCATCGCCGGGGTCACGGTCGAGGTGCGCGACGCCGGCGACACCCGGGCCGCCGACGACGTCCCCTGCGGCGGGCGGTTCTCGCTGGACTCGGGCAGCGGCAGCTACTACCTGCACGCGGTGGTCTACACCGCCGACGGCACCACCCGCCTGGGCTACACCGCCGTCGGGCCGTTCGAGGTCGGCGAGCAGGACCTCGACGTCGGGACGCTGGTCGTCTCGCTCTGACCTGGCGCGCGGCCAGCCGGCGCTCGGTCGGGGTCACCTGATCGACGATCGTGAAGAACACGACGATCAGGAGCGCGCGCACGCCGCCCAGCGACGCCGGCGCCACCGCGTTGCCGCGGGCCGCGACGTTGCAGCGCGGGCAGGCCGACCGCCAGGCCAGCGCGGTCGGGGGGCGCGAGCCGCGGACCGAGCGGCGGGATGGTCAGCCCGCGATCGCCGCGATCGCGGGTCGCAGCGACGAGCACCGCGGCGCCGTCGCTGACGCCGAAGCCACCGCGCCGGCGGCGGACGCACGGCGAGCCCACCGCCCGTGGTGCTCGACGGTGGGGGCCGGCGCGGTGACGAGCCGGGCCGCGGGCGGCGCGTCGGCGACGACCGGGGTCGCCGTCGACAACCAACCGCCGATGAGGAGCGCGCTGGTGTGCGTGTGCATGGGCCACACGGGTGCAAGCGCGCGGCCGCGGCGGCTACTTGCTCGCGGGCGTGGGCGGCGTCGGCTTGCCGGCGGGCGGCTTGCTCATCGGCTTGCCGGCGTCCGCGGCCCGGTCGGCGCTGGAGGTGGCGGCGCTGAACTTGTCGGGGCCGGGCTTGTCGGCGCCGGGCTTGTCGGGGCCGGGCTTGTCGGCGCCGCTGGCCTTGGCGGCGTCGACGCGCTTGCCGGCGTCGCCCATCTTGCTCGGCGCCGGGCCCAGCTCGGCCACCGGCGGCGAGGTCTTCCACTCGCGCATCGCCTGGTCGCCCGGGCGATCGACGTGGATCTTGTCGTCGACCGAGCGCACCCAGCTCAGCGGGATGTAGTGATGCGTCCCGGTGGCGTCGCGGGTGAGCTTGATGGTGTCGCTGCCCTCGATGTGATCGACCACGGCGAACTGGACGTTGTTCGAGCAGACGACGGGCGTGTTGGGCTTGATCTGGTTTGCGTTGAGCATGGCCGTCGCCAGTGCACCCGGCGTGCCGTCGCGGGAGGCCGCGCGGCGCGCGCTGCGGGCCATCGCCGCGGGCATCGCGCGCGGGAACGCGCGCGCGGGGGCGCACGGTGCGCGTGCGGCGCTCACGCGCGGCGGCCCGCGACCAGCCACGCCAGCAGCGCGCCGGCGCCGCTGGCCACCGCGATCGCCGTCATGGGCCGCTTCCGCACGGCCGCGAGGACGCCGCTGGGCGCGGCGGGCGGGGCGCGCGGTTCGGGATCGAGGGGCCGCAGCGGGTTGCCGTCGTCATCGAGGTTTGCGTGCGCGGCTAGATCGCTCGCGCGACGCGCGGTGGGGTAGGGGCCGGTGGTGGTCGCCATGCGCGGCTCCGTTGC
Organism: Myxococcales bacterium; assembly: GCA_016707895.1. GTDB lineage: Bacteria > Myxococcota_A > Polyangia > Haliangiales > Haliangiaceae > UBA2376. The sequence goes on from JADJGV010000034.1 coordinate 756,445, forward strand.
AAGGTCCGGACCGCGCGCGCGGTCACTGCGGCACGTGGTGCGCCCACAGGAAGCACATCTCGTCCTCGGCCGAGAGCCCGAAGTTGACCGTCTGGTTCGATTGGTTGTCGAAGTCGCAGGTGAGCCGGAGCCGCGCGTCGGGGCCGACGGTGATCGGCGCGAACTGGTCGAGGGGGCGATCGGCCCAGTCGGTCGAGTCGTGGAGCACCAGCGGGCTCGGATCGCCGGCGGTGCGCAGGAGCTCGACGGTGGCGCGCCGGCCCCACTGGTGGGTGTGGGCGGTGGTCGCGAACAGCCGCGTGCCGGCGGGCAGCGCGTGCTCGCTGGTGAGGTGCGCGGTGGTGTGGGCGGCGATGCTGATCGCCGAGTTGCCGGTGAAGGTCAGCGCGACCGGGGCCAGCGCGGCGCCCGCGTCGGCGAGCTCGAGCGTGACCGTGCCGCCGATCGCCAGCGGCTGATCGCCGGCGTTGAGGTAGTGCATCTCGAGGTGGACGCCCTGGTGCGCGGTGATCGGCAGGCCGGCGCCGTCGGGGTACGCCAGCGCCGCGGTCGGCTGCTGCGCGATCGTCAGGATGCCGCTGCCGGGGCCGCCGCCGGCGAACGCGCCGCACGGCGTCGGCGTCGCGGTCGGCGCCTCGGTGGTGAGCGTCGCGATGACGTGGTGCGTGCCGTCGGTGAGGTCGGAGCGCACCGCGCGCACCATCCGCGGCGCCGCGTTGCCGAGGTCGACCACCAGGCACACCGTCGCCTCCTGGCCCGGGGCGATCGTGAGCGGCCCGATCTGCGCGCGGCGCGACTCGACCACGGTCGGATCGGCCGCGTCGGCGGGTGGCCCGTCGCTCCCGGCGTCGAGCGCGGGCGGCGCGCTGCGGTCGTCGGTGCACGCGGCGGCGAGACCGACGAGGAGGGCGGCGAGCACGGTGAGCGAGCGCATCGCTCTACGTGACCGCGCCGCCCGGGCGTTGTCACGCGGATCGAATGGCGGCGACCTGGTGGTGTGCGGTGGCGCACCGATGAGGCGCCCGCGCACGGTCCGCGCACGGTCCTGGGACCCGCCGCTCGCGGGCGCCCCACGTGGAAGACAGGCACCGCGCCGCGCCGGTCGCGTGGTCGCGAAGCGGGGCCCGCGCCCTGCGCGTCGCACGCGCGGTGGGCGCGTCGGCCGGCGCCGGGCACGGCCGATGCAGCTGATGACAGCATGCGCCGTCACCGCTCGCTGGCGCTGCTCGTGGTGGCGGCCTTGGCCGCCCCGCCGGTCCTCGCGCAGCCGGTGCCCGCGTGGTCGCCGCCGCCACCAGCGGCGCCGATCGCCGCGGTGGCGCTCCCGCCGATCGCCGCGGTGGCGCCCCCGGCGTCCGCGGCGTCGGACGCGCCCGAGCCGGCCGACGCGTCCGCGCCGGGCGCCCCGCCGCTCGACGGGGATCACCCCACCAACCGCAGCCTCGTGCTGTCGGCGGCCGGCGCCGTCGGCATCTACGCCGTGCTGTATGGCTGGCTCAGCCTGGCGTGGTTCGTCCGCACCACCGACGCCGACCACTTCGCGTTTCACGACGAGGGATGGTTCGGCCCCGACACCTACGCCGGCGGCGCCGACAAGCTCGGCCACCTGTGGGGCAACTACGCGATGACCCGCGGCGTGAGCCGGATCCTGCAGTACGGCGGCTGGCCGCGGACGGGCAGCGTCCTCGTCGCCGGCGGGTTGTCGCTGGGGTTCTTCACCGTGTCGGAGATCAAGGACGGCTACAAGGTCGAGTACGGCTTCTCGTACGGCGACATGATCGCCAACACCGCCGGCGTCGCGCTCGGGGTGCTGCTCGAGTTCGTGCCGGCGCTCGATCGCCGGTTCGACGTGCGCATGAGCTACCTGCCGTCGGACGAGTACCTGGCGCGCCTCGAGGAGGCCGGCCCGTTCAACACGCCCGAGGACTACTCGGGGCAGACCGTGCTGGTGGCTTACCACCTGGGGTCGATCCCCGCGGTGCGCGCGCGGCTGGGCTGGGTGCAATACCTCGACCTGTCGATCGGCTACCGCGCCCGCAACTACCTGCCGCTGCCCGACGACGGCGCCGACCGCTCGCAGGAGCTGTTCGCCGGCATCTCGCTCGACGTGCAGGCGATGGCCGCGGCGATCGCCGGCCGCGGCGTCGGCGGCCGGGTGCTCAACTTCGTCACCGAGATGTACCAGCCGCCGTTCACCACGCTCGAGCTGGGCGCCGCGACCCGCGCCAGCGCGCAGCCGATGGGCTCGGCGATGACGCCGTGACCGTCACGGCAGCGCGACGTCGATCCACACCGGCCAGTGATCCGACAGCGCGATCGCGCGCTCGACCCCGCCGGGCGTGGCCGCCGCGCCGCGGACGTACAGCGAGTCGAGGCGCGCCGCGACCAGCCCGGCGAACTGCTCGGTCGGTCCCAGCGCCGCGGTCGGCGTCGCGTAGCCGACCTGGCGCATGTAGCCGTCGATCACCGGCGCCTGATCGGTGTCGACCACGGTCGAGCCGGGCAGGTCGGGCACCGCGCCGCCGGTCCAGACGTAGGGGTTGGTGTTGAGGTCGCCGCCGACCACCGCCGGGGCCGGCGCGTCGAGCACCGCCGGGCGCAGCTGCAAGATGCGATCGCCGGCGTTGAGGCGGGTGTCGAGGTGCAGATCGACCACGCGCAGCGCGGTCGCGCCGACCCGGACGTCGGCGGCCAGGGCCCGCCGCGGCACCTGGCTGAACGCCAGGTCGGCGTAGGGCAGCTCCATCACCTGCACCCGCTCCAGCGGCCAGCGCGACAGGATCGCCGGCCCATGGGTGCCGTCGCCCTCGATGCGCTCGGGCGCGTACGCGTAGCCGAGGTCGAGGGCCGCCGCCAGGCGCCCGGCCCGCGCGCCGCCCTCGCCGGGGTGGGCCTCGATCTCTTGCAGCAGAATCACGTCGGCGGCGGCCAGCGCCGGTGTGGCGCGGATCGCGGCGGCCAGGCCGTCGACGTTGGCGCCCTTGGCGACGTTCCAGGTGACCACCCGCAGGCGTGCCGGCGGCGTCGACGGCGCGTGCGGCGGCGGCGCGCTTTCCGGCGTCAGCGGCCCGGTGATCACGTCGGCGTCGACCCACTCAGATGGCGGCCCCAGATCGGTCGTGCAACCGGCGAGCGCCAGCGCCGCGAGCGTCGCGAGCGCCACCGCCGGAGCGGTCGGGGCGGCCGCGTTGACGGGCGACATCTGATGAGCCTACGCGCGCGCGGGCCGCGGCCGTGCCGAAATCGGCGGCGGCCGGTCCGGCGCGATCAGCCGACCGCGACCACGATCGCCGCCTGCACCGTGCCGATCGCCGCGCCGAGCACGCCGCCCAGCGAGACCAGGATCCACTCGTCCTCCTCGAACACGCCGCGCAGCACCCGCTCGAACTCGGCCTTGTCCATCGCCGCCAGCGAGCGCTCGAGCGTGTCGGCGATGCCGAGCTGGGCGCGCAGCGGCGCGTCGAGGGCCTCGATCACCGCCGGCGCGGTGACGGTGAGCTCGGCGGTGACCGCGGCGATCACCCGGGCCTTGACCTCCGGCGTCGGCGCGGCGCCGGCGGCCATGGCGGCGAAGTTCAACAGCGGCCCCAGCTCGCGCTCGAGGGTGGCGGTGGCGACGGCCACCAGCCGATCGCCGCCGCGCGCCACCACGTGGGCCACCAGATCCTTGGGGCCGATCACCTCGGTCGACAGCATCGCCGCGTACTCGCGCGAGATCTCTTCCTGGCGCGCCGGGAACAGGCCCTGGAACGGGAACACGCCCAGGTAGTAGGTGCGCTTGAGCGGGCGGAAGATCATCTGGATCGCGAACCAGTTGTTGACCAGGCCGTCGATGGCGCCGATCAGCGGCAGCAGCCACCACTTCTCGAGCGCGGCGTAGCCGCCGACCTCGAGCAGGCCGATCAGGAAGCCGAGCACCGCGCCGTACCAGATCACCACCTGCAGCTCGCGGCGGCCGACCCGCTGGAACAGCCGGGCCAGGCGGTCGGCGTTGGAGCCCGAGAGCTGCTCGACGATCAGCCCGCGGACGTCGATCACCTCGTGCAGCAGCGGCCGCAGGTCGCGGACCAGCGCGGCCACCACCGGCCGGGTCAGGGGCCCGAGTTGACCGATCAGCTGGTCGCGCACCGGCGGCGGCAGGCCCTCCCAGATGCCCGGCTTGATCGCCTCGAGCGCAGCGCGGGTGAGCGCCGGGCCGCGGGCCTGCAGGTGGGGCGCCAGCAGGTCGGCCAGCTTGGCCGGATCGATCGTGTCGAGCAGGGTGTCGACCCCGACCCCGGTCTTGGCCACGGTGTCGGCGACGCCGCTGGCGAACTTGGGCGCGCGCCGCTGCACCACGCCCTGCCAGCCGAGGTGCCAGCTGGGCGGTCCCACGCCGACCCACCGCGCCGGGTGGAACAGCATCTTGATCGCCACCCACTTGCACGTGTAGCCGATGATGGCGCCCACCACCGGCAGGAAGATCAGGATCTGGACGAAGTGCGACACCCTTCCGCGAGGATAGCCCGGGCCGCCCGTCGCCCGGCGGCGCGATCCGCGGTGAGAGGCCGTGTAACCGCGGTCTCACGTGGGAGATGGCCGGGAGCGGGGTGGGCCAGCGATCTCCCACGTGGTGGATGGCGCGGCGGGCGGGCCAGCGATCTCCCACGTGGTGGATGGCGCGGCGGGCGGGCCAGCGATCTCCCACGTGGTGGATGGCGCGGCGGGCGGGCCAGCGATCTCCCACGTGGGGGATGGCCGGGGGCGCGGGGGGCGGGGCGGGAGCGGCCTGCGCTCAGATCGAGCCGGCGGCCGAGCGGCGGACGCCGCCGCCCTTCTGGGTGCAGCGGCCGGCGCCGCTCCAGACCTCGACGCTCTTGGACCAGCTGTGGCTGCCGCCCCGGCGCGCGAGCGCCTTGTAGTAGGCGCGGCGCCCGACGAACAGGTCGAGCTGCTTGCCGTCGATGCCGCCGCCGGTGTCGACCGCGACCACGCAGCCGTCGTGGACGAAGCCGCCGACCCCGGCCGGGCCTGGCATGCGCAGGCCATCGAGCGCCGGGATGTACAGCAGGCTGCCCATCTTGACGACCTTGGGGTCGACGGCGACCGAGCGGTACGGGACCAGGGCCCGGCCCGAGCCGCCGGTGCCCCAGGCCTTGCTGGCCGGGACGATGTGGAAGCAGCGACGCCCGCACGCACAGCGGGACGCGACGTTGACCAGGCGGCCGTCGCGGAGCCGGCCGGTGCCCTGCATCGCGACCTGGGCGGCGAACGCTGGGGTCACGTGGGCGAGGGGCACGCACGCCTGGTCGTTGAGCGGGATCAAGGCGGGCGCGGCGGGCGCCGCCGGGGCCGCGACCGGCGCGCCGGCGGCCAGCGCCACATCGTCGTCGCCGTTGTCGTTGGCGGCGGGGGCGGAGCCCATCTCGGCCTCGTGGATGATGAAGTAGAAGGTCATCTGGAACCGCCCGATCGGCGCCTCGGCGGGCGTCGGCGCCGGCAGCACCCGGGCCGCGACGGCGGGCGCCGGCGCGACGATCGGCGGGGTCATCTCGAGCCGCTGGCTCGGGCGATCGCACGCGGCGAATCCGAGCCCGGCCGCCATCCAGGCGACGCTGCGTCTCCGGAAGCGGTCCAGGGTCGCGCGGAGGGCCCGAGCGGCGCGGCGGAGAGCATCGGTGATTCGCATGGTTGCCTCGCGCTGCGGGTTCCTTCCGGTGGCCATGCCTCCGGCGATCACCCGCATGGTTCGCCTCGTCCGAGCCATCCCCGCGTATGCGTTGGGACGACCCTTGGAGGGCTGCGGTTGGAGCGGTTCCTCTACGGGGAACCGAAATACTACCCAGGATCGGCGCGGCCGTGGGCCGAAAATCGACCGGGCGATCGGATTGGTTGGACCGTCGGCGCTAGGCGGCCAGCAGCGCGCGCAGCACGAACGACCCGAGCCAGTGGCCGCCGGCGTAGCTCGGCGACGCGATCGCGGCGATCGCCGCGGCGAGATGCGGGTCGGCCAGCGCGCGCAGGCGCGTCGCGCGCGGGTCACCGGCGGGCAGCGCGGCGGCGATCTCGCGCGCCATCCACGCGCGGCTGGCGCCGAGGCCGTCGAGGTGCACCAGCCGACCGTCGTCGCGATCGGCGGCGCGCGGCGGCGGCCACGCGATCGTCGCCAGCTCGGGCAGCGCGCGATCGATCCAGGCCGCGAGCTCGGCCGGCGCCAGCGCCCGCGCCATCAGCGCGGCGGCGCCGAGCCCGGGCGACAGGAAGTCCTCGCCCGACGGCTCGAGGTGCAGCGCCGGCCCGCGATCGCCGTCGTGCAGGCGGCGCGCGGCGGCGGCGATCCGTTCGGCGATTTCGGGCGCGCCGGTTGCCCGGGCCCAGTCGATCGCCAGCGCCGCGGCGAACGCCGACTGCGCGTGGGTGCCCGCGCGCACCGCGTGGGGCAGCCGCTCGAGCCACGCCGCGATCCGCTCAGCGGCCAGCGCGGCCAGGGGCGCGGCGTCGCCGGCCCAGGTCGCGGCCCGCGGCCACGCGGCCAGCTCCCCATGGAGCGCGCACAGCCAGGCCAGGCCGTACGGTCGCTCGAAGCTCGGGTGGGCGTGGAGGTACGCCAGCTCGCCGGCCCAGGCGTCGGCGGTGAACGAGCCGGCCAGCGCCGCCTCCGCGTCGGCGGCCAGCGGGTGGGCCGGCCAGCGGCGGGCGAAGGCGGCCAGGGTCCAGTGGCCGTGGACCGCCGAGTGCCAGTCGAACGCGCCCCAGAAGATCGGGTAGAGCCCCCGGGGGGTGACGGCGGCGTCGTCGGCGACGACGTGGGTCAGGTGGTACGGGTGCGGGCGATGGATCGCCGCGAGGGCGAGCGCGGCGGCGTGGGCCGCGGCGCTCGCGTCGGCTACCACCAGCGGCCGCCGTACTTGTTGGTGACGTAGGCCATCAGGACCGCGGCGACGATCGCGACGACGCCGAGCAGCGACTGGAACGGCAGCACCTTCTTCTGCATCTCCATGGCCTTCTGCTCGGCCGGCGAGTCGCCGGGGATCCACTTGGCCACCAGCGGCATGCCGAACAGGAAGCCCAGGCCCAGCTCGGCGACCAGCGTGCCGACCGCCGCCAGCAAGATCGACATCGGGAAGCCCGACGCGGTCATGTCGTTCATGTGCGGCAGCATCCGGGCCGCGTTGATGATGCCCCAGACGAGCAGCACCACGCCGATGATCCCCTGGAACGGGACCAGCTTGTCGATCAGATCCTTGGCCTGGGGCTTCTGGGCGATGATCAGCCCCGACAGCGCCAGGACGCCAGCCAGCGTGAGCATGATGACGGTGATCCAGTTCATGCGGTCCTCCTGGCGGCGATCCTACGCCGGCCGCCGCGGCCCGGGGGCGCGGCGCGCGATCAATACGCCAGGTTGGACGGGATCATGCGCTCGACCTCGACCGCCGTCTCGCCGGCCCGCGCGGCGTAGGCCTCGACCTGCTCGCGGGTGACCCGGCCGACCGCGAAGTACTGCGCCTGGGGGTGCGCGAAGTACAGGCCCGACACCGACGCGGTCGGCGTCATCGCCAGCGACTCGGTGAGCGCGATGCCGTGGAAGTCGGCGTGGCCGAGCATCGCGAACAGCGCCCGCTTGGGCCCGTGATCGGGGCACGCCGGGTAGCCGAACGCCGGGCGGATGCCGCGGTACTTCTCCTCGAGGATGGCGTCGCGGTCGAGTTGCTCGTCGGCGCCGTAGCCCCAGTCGACGCGGGCCCGGTGGTGCAGGTGCTCGGCGAACGCCTCGGCCAGGCGGTCGGCCAGCGCCTTGGCCATGATCGCGTGGTAGTCGTCGTGGTCGGCCTCGAACCGGGCGACGATCGCGTCGAGGCCCAGGCCGGCGGTGACCGCGAACGCGCCGACGTGGTCGCGGGGGACGCCGCGCTCGAGCGGCGCGACGAAGTCGGCCAGCGACAGGCACGGGGTCTTGTCCTCCTGCTGGCGCAGCATCGGCATCCGCGCGATCACCGTCGCGCGGTCGGGCGCGTACAGCGTCAGGTCGTCGCCGTCGGACGCGGCCGGGAAGAAGCCGTAGACGCCGCGGGCGGTGAGCGCGCGGGCCTCGATCAGCTGGGTCAGGAGCGCCTGGGCGTCGGCCCACAGCTTGCGGGCGGCGTCGCCCTTCTTGGGATCGTCGAGCAGCTTGGGGTACCGCCCCGACAGCTCCCAGGTGTGGAACAGCGGCGACCAGTCGACCCACGGCACCAGCTCGGCGATCGGCACCTCGACCTCGCGCACGCCGGTGAACGCGGGCGTGGCCAGGGTCGCGAAGTCGAGCCGGGCCCGGCGCTCGCGGGCGTCGGCCAGCGGCAGCAGCGGCCGCCGCTGCTGCTGGCTGGCGAACTGCTCGCGGGCCGCCGCCTGCTTGGCGGTGTTGTCGGCCACGAACTGCGCGCGCTCGCCGCCGACCAGCTTGCCCAGCACGCCGACCGCCAGCGAGGCGTCGGGCACGTGGACCGTGGCGCCCGCGTAGCTGGGGGCGATCTTGACCGCGGTGTGCTTGCCCGAGGTGGTGGCGCCGCCGATGAGCAGCGGCTGGGTCATGCCGCGCCGCTGCATCTCCTTGGCTACGCCGATCATCTCGTCGAGCGACGGCGTGATCAGCCCCGACAGGCCGATCACGTCGGCGCCGAGCTTGGCGGCGGTGTCGAGGATGATCGGCGTCGGCACCATCACGCCGAGGTCGTGGACGTCGTAGCCGTTGCAGCGGAGCACGACCGCGACGATGTTCTTGCCGATGTCGTGGACGTCGCCCTTGACCGTGGCGATGACCATCGTGCCCTTGCCGGCGCGGGTGCCGGCGTCGCCGCCGGCGGCGCGCTCGGCCGCCATCAGCGGCTCGAGGATCGCCACCGCCTTCTTCATGACGCGCGCGCTCTTGACCACCTGCGGCAGGAACATCTTGCCCGCGCCGAACAGCTCGCCGACGACGTTCATGCCGTCCATCAGCGGGCCCTCGATGATCGCCAGCGGCCGCGGGTAGACGGTCAGCGCCTCGGCGACGTCGACGTCGATGAAGTCGGTGGTGCCGGTGACCAGCGCGTGGGCCAGGCGGTTGCCCAGCGGCTCCTTGCGCCACGCCAGCTCGTCCTCCTTCTTGGTGGCGGTGCCGCTCAGCGTCGCGGCCAGCGCCAGCAGCCGCTCGGTGGCGTCGGGGCGGCGGTTGAGCACGAGGTCCTCGACGTGCTCGCGCAGCGTCGGCTCGATCTCGTCGTAGACCGCCAGCTGCCCGGCGTTGACGATGCCCATGTCCAGGCCGGCCTTGATCGCGTGGTACAGGAACACCGCGTGCATCGCCTCGCGCACCACCGGCGAGGTGCGGAACGAGAACGACAGGTTCGACACGCCGCCCGAGATCTTCATGCCCGGGCACGCCGCCTTGATCCGGCGGATCGCGTCGATGAACGACACCGCGTAGGCGTCGTGCTCCTCCATGCCGGTGCCGACGGTGAGGATGTTGGGATCGAAGATCAGGTCCTCGGGCGCGAACCCGACCTGCTCGGTGAGGAGCTTGTAGGCGCGCGCGGCGATGACGACCCGGTGGTCGGCGGTGGTCGCCTGGCCGGTCTCGTCGAACGCCATCACCACCACCGCGGCGCCGTAGCGGCGGACGATCCGGGCCTGGCGCAGGAACTCGGCCTCGCCCTCCTTGAGCGAGATCGAGTTGACGACGCCCTTGCCCTGCAGGCAGGCCAGGCCGGCCTCGAGGATCGCGAACTTCGAGCTGTCGACCATGATCGGCAGCCGGGCGATGTCGGGCTCGGCGGCGATCAGGTTCAGGTAGCGCTGCATCGCGGCGACGCCGTCGAGCATGCCCTCGTCCATGCACACGTCGAGCAGGTTGGCGCCGCCCTCGACCTGCTGCCGCGCGACCGCGACCGCCTCGTCGTAGCGGTCCTCGCGGATCAGCCGGCGGAACGCCGCCGAGCCGGTGACGTTGGTGCGCTCGCCGATCATCGTGAAGTTCGACTCGGCGGTCAGCGTCAGCGGGTCCATGCCCGACAGCCGGGTGACGTGGGCCGCCGGCGGCGGCGTCCGGCGCGCGATCGGGCGCACCGCGCCGGCGATCGCGGCGATGTGGGCCGGCGTCGTGCCGCAGCAGCCGCCGACCAGGTTGAGCAGGCCGTCCTGGGCGAAGCCCGCGAGCACCCGCGCCATCGACGCCGGGGTGTCGTCGTAGGCGCCGAACTCGTTGGGCAGGCCGGCGTTCGGGTAGCACATGACCCGGCCCGGGTGCAGCCGCGCCAGCTCGGCGACGTGGGGCCGCATCTCCTCGGCGCCGAGCGCGCAGTTGACGCTGACCGCGAACAGGTCGTGGTTGGCGATCGAGGTGTAGACCGCCTCGATGTTCTGGCCCGACAGCGTGCGGCCCGAGCGATCCGGGATCGTCACCGACGCGATCACGGGCACCCGCCGGGCGCCGCCGTCGAACAGCTCGGCGATCGCGTACAGCGACGCCTTCATGTTGAGCGTGTCGATGTGGGTCTCGGTCAGCAGCAGGTCGACGCCGCCCTCGAGCAGCGCCTGGGTCTGCGCGCGGTAGGCCGCGACCAGCTGGTGGAACGTGATCGCGCGGAAGCCGGGGTCGTTGACGTCGGGCGACAAGGACGCGGTCTTGGTGGTCGGCCCGATCGAGCCGGCGACGAAGCGCGGCTTGCCGTCGGCGCGCTCGGCGCGCTCGGCGGCGCGGCGGGCGACCTGGGCGGCGGCGAGGTTGATGTCGGCGACGTAGTCGCCCATCTTGTAGTCCTCGGCCGCGACCGCGTTGGCACCGAAGGTGTTGGTCTCGACGATGTCGGCGCCGGCCTCGAAGAACTGGAAGTGGATGTGCTCGATCGCCGCGGGCTGGGTGAGCACCAGCAGGTCGTTGAAGCCGCGCAGGCTGGCGCCGTGGCCGGCGAAGCGATCGCCGCGGAACGCCGTCTCGTCGAACCCCAGCGGCTGGATCATCGTCCCCATCGCGCCGTCGAGGATGACGATGCGGTCACGGACGAGGGCCTCCAGGAGCTCGGTACGGTCGGACATCGCCCGTCGGTAGCACGAAGCCCGGGCCGGGCCAACGGGCCGGGCGCCGGGCCGCGATCGCCGCCGCGTCACATCGGCGGCGGGGCCGGGCACTACCGGGCGTGACCACCGCGCTCCACGCCCCCGCTGCGCACCAGCTGCCCGCGTCGCACGATCAGCAGCCCGACGGCCCCCGCACCGATGACCGCGACGGCGCCGTCGCCGAGCTGCTGGCGTTGATCCAGTCCGACGGCCTGTCCCCCGAGGTCGCGGCGCTGGTGGCGCGCCGCCACCCGCACCAGCTCGACCGCCTGATCGCGCACCTGCACCAGCACGGCAACGCGTTCGTCGACGAGACGCTGGCGCTGGTGGCGCGGCCGGCGGGCGACGCGGCGTTGCCGACCCGCGCTGACGACGCCGGCGCGGCACCGGCGCGGCCCGCGAGGCCGGCGCGGGCGCTGCCGGACGTCGCGACCCAGGCGGCGGCGGTCGGCGCGACGGCGGGCGAGGTCGGCGCGACGGCGGGCGAGGTCGGCGCGACGGCGGGCGAGGTCGGCGCGACGGCGGGCGGCGAGGTCGAGGCCGCGCTCCAGCCCGAGGTCGAGCCGGACTACGCGGCGTCGCGGGCCTGGAACCGCGCCCACGTGCGCAACGTGGTGCGCTTCGACTACGCGACCAAGCACCGCTACGCCGATCAGCGCCGGAACGGCGAGCTCGACGTGTACCGGGTGGCGCAGTGGCAGCGCGAGCACCAGGCGGCCTACCCCGATCTCGAGGTGACCGGCATGGTCGACGAGCTGACCTGCGAGATCGCCGAGGGCCGGCCGCCGCAGCCGCGCCCGCCCAAGCCCCACCACCCGCCGTCGGTCGAGCTGCTGCCGACGATCGCGCTGCCCAACGTCCCCGACGGCACGCTCTACCCCGCGGGCCGTCGTTTCCATGTGCCGTTCGAGGTGCAGGCGCGCCCCGGCACCCAGATCTGGCTGCAGGGCTACATCCCCAACGGCATCCCCGAGGCGCGGCGGGTGGTCACCACCGACGGCGACGGCCACGCCACCGGCACGCTCGAGTTCAACGCCCAGGGGATCGGCGCCGACGACCGCCCCGAGGCGGTCTACGCGCTCACGATCATCGGCACCGAGAGCCCCGCCGAGGGCGGCCGCTCGGGGCCGGTCATCCAGCGGCGGATCCGCATCGTCAGCGCGCCGCCGCCGATCTGGTGACCGTCAGGCGCCGACGGCGCGGGCCATCCGCACCACCGCCTCCTCGAGCAGGCCGGCGGTGGTCGCCAGGTTGAGCCGCGCCCAGCCGTGGCCCTCGACGCCGAAGCTGGGGCCGGGCGACAGCGCGACCTTGCCGCGGGCCAGGAACGCGGCGGCCGGATCGTCGCCGAGGCCGAGCGCGCGGCCGTCGAGCCACGCCAGGTAGCCGGCGGCCGGCGGCGCGTAGCCGACCGTCGGCAGGTGGCGCGCGAGCAGCTCCGCGAGCAGCGCGCGGTTGCGATCGAGCATCGCGATCACCTGCGCGCGCCACGGCCCGCCGGCGGTGAAGGCGGCGCGGGCGGCGAGGATGCCGAGGTGACCCGCGTGGTACGAGATCTCCGCCGGCAGGCGCGCCAGGATCGCGCGCGGCGCGTCGTCGCACGCGACCAGCACCGCGGCCTTGAGGCCGGCGAGGTTCCAGGTCTTCGACGCCGAGGTCAGCACGATCGCGCGGCGCGCGGCGGCGGCCGACACCATCGGGAACGGCGTGTGGGTCGCGCCCGGCAAGGTCAGCGGCGCGTGGATCTCGTCGGCCAGCACCAGCACGTCGTGGCGATCGGCCAGCTCCGCGATCGCGGCCAGCGCCGCCGGCGCATACACGACGCCGGTCGGGTTGTGCGGCGAGCACAGCACGTGGACCCGCGCGCCGGCGGCGTAGGCGCGCTCGATCGCCGCCAGATCGGGCGCGAAGCCGCTGGCGGTGCGCGCCATCGGCGCGGTGATCACCTGCCGGCCGAGGTGGCGCGCGGTGCCGGCGAACGGCGGGTACACCGGCGGCTCGATCACCACCGCGTCGCCGGGCGCGGTCGCGACCTGCAGGAGCTCGGCGAGGCCGGTGACCACGTCGGGCACGACCCGCACGTCGCGCGGCGCGACCTCCCAGCCCCAGGTGGCGCGGGCCCACGGCGCGAACGTCGCGCCCAGCCCCGCGGGGTCGGCGTAGCCGCAGTCGTCGTCCTCGATCGCGCCGTGCAGCGCGGCGCGGATCGGCGCGGCCAGCGGGTAGTCCATCTCGGCCACCCACGCCGGCAGCACGTCGACCGGGTAGCGCGACCACTTGGCGCTGTGGCGCCGGCGCAGGCTGGCCTCGGTGATCGCGTCGAACGGGTGACCCATGGCGCGATGCTACGCGCGATCCGCCCCGCTGGCTCAGCCCAGGCCGAGGCGCTTCATGCGGTCGAGCAGCGTGACCCGCGACAGCCCGAGCGCGCGGGCGGCGGCGGCGCGGTTGTCGCCGGCCGCGCGCAGCGCCGCGGCGATCAGCTCGCGCTCGAACGCATCGACGCGATCGCGGAACGGGCCGCCGCCGGCGCTGGCCGAGGGCGCCGGCGCCGCGCGCGCCAGGTCGTCGAGCCCGAGCCGGCCGCCGTCGGACAGCGCCACCAGCCGGGTGACGACGTTGTCGAGCTCGCGCACGTTGCCGGGCCACGGCCGCGCCGCCAGCGCGGCGATCAGCGCGGCGTCGAGCGTCACCGCGTCGAGGCCGAACCGCGCCGCCGCCCGGGCCGCGAACGCCCGCGCCAGGTCGGGGACGTCGCTGGCGCGCTCGCGCAGCGGCGGCACCACCAGCTCGACCACCGCCAGCCGGTAGTACAGATCGTCGCGGAAGCCGCCGGCGTCGGCCAGCGCGCGCAGGTCGCGGTGGGTGCACGCGATGACGCGGACGTCGACCCGCTCGGGGCGCGCCGCGCCGACCGGCTGGATCTCGCCGTCGGCCAGCGCGCGCAGGAGCTTGGGCTGGATCGCCAGCGGCAGCTCGCCGATCTCGTCGAGCACCAGCGTGCCGCCGTCGGCCCGCGCGACGTACCCGGCGCGCGCGTCCTTGGCGCCGGTGAACGCGCCCCGCGCGTGGCCGAACAGCTCGGCCTCGGCCAGCTCGGCGGGCAGCGCCGCGCAGTTGAAGCGCACCAGCGGGCCGGCGCCGCGGCGGCCGAGCGCGTGCAGGTGCGACGCCACCAGCTCCTTGCCGGTGCCGGTCTCGCCGCGCACCAGCACCGTGACGTCGCGGCTGGCCAGGCGCTCGATCGTCCGCGTCAGCGCGCGCATCGGCGGGCTGTCGCCGAGCAGCGGCTGCCCGAGCTGGCGCTCGGCGGCGTGGTAGCGCGCGGCCCGGCGCAGCCGGCCGGCCTCGGCGGCGCGCTCGACCGCCAGCGCCAGCTCGTCGACGTCGAACGGCTTGGTCAGGTAGTCGTCGGCGCCGGCCTTCATCGCGGTCACGGCGGCGCGCTCGGAGCCGCGGGCGGTGACGACCACCACCGGCAGCCCCGGCGCCTGGGCCCGCACCGCGGCCAGGAGCGCCAGGCCGTCCATGCCCGGCATCGCCAGATCGGTCACGACCACGTCGACGCCGTCGAGCGCCGCCAGCGCGGCGGCGCCGTCGGCGACCGCGGTCACGAGGACGCCGCGCGACACCAGCACCTCCTCGATCGCGAAGCGCACCGCGGGCTCGTCGTCGCACACCAGCGCGTGGGTCATGCGGGCTCCGCCGGCGGCCGCGCCGGCACGGTGATGGTGGCCAGCGTGCCGCCCCCGGGCGCCGCCGCGATCGTCAGCGCGCCGCCGTGGAGCTCGACCGCGGCGCGGGTCAGCGCCAGGCCCAGGCCCGAGCCGCCGGGGCGCAGCGCCGCGCTCGCCGCCATCCCCGGCCCGGTGTCGCGCACGTCGACGCGGGCGCCGCCGTCGGCGGTCGCCGCCACGGTGATCGCGATCCGGCCGCGGCGCGGCGTCACCGCCAGCGCGTTGCCGACCAGGTTGAGGATCGCCTCGCGCAGCCGCTGGCCGTCGCCGACGATCGTCGCGCCGCCCGCGCAGGTCACCGCCAGCTCGCCGCGATCGGCCTGGGTCGCGACCAGCGCGGCCACCTCGGCGGCGATCTCGCCGAGCGCGATCGGCGCCGGCGCCAGCGCGGCCAGCGGCCGGGTCATCGCCAGGTAGTCGCGCACCGTGGCGTCCATGCGATCGATCTCGGCCAGCGCCACCGCGGCGCGCTGCGGTCGGCGATCGCCGTCGCGATCCTCGGCGAGCAGCTGCACCATCGCCTTCACCGCGGCCAGCGGGTTCTTGAGCTCGTGGGCGACCCGCGCGCCGATCGCCTCGGTGGCCTGGTCGCGCGCGCTGGCCGCCGCCGCGGTGGCGACCCGCAGACGATCGAGCACCGCCGCCGCGCGGGCGTGCGCCGCGACCACGGTGGTGACGCCGACGTAGGCCAGCGCGACCGCGCCGGCGCTCGACGCGACGTACATCCACGGCACCGCCGGCGCGCCCAGCGGCGGCCACGGCCAGCCGCGCGGCACCAGCGCCAGCGCCACCAGCGCCACCGCGAGCAGCGCCGCGAGCCGCGGCGCGATCCGGCTGCCGGCGAACGCGGCGACGCCGACCACCACCGGGGCCAGCACCAGCGGCACCAGCGGGCTGGCCAGCCCGCCCGACAGCCCGCAGCCGACGGCGAGCGCGACCACCGTCAACGCCAGCGACGTCGCCAGCCAGCGCGCGCCGATCGCGTGGGCGCGGCACCACCACGCTTCGGCGACGAACAGCGCCAGCGCCAGGCCGATCGCCGCGGCCAGCGCGCGCCGTTGCGCCAGCGGCGCCGCGGTCGCGGCGGTCAGCGCCGCGTTGGTGATCGCCACCGGCAGCACGATCCACGGGCGCGCGCGCAGGAAG
Organism: Myxococcales bacterium; assembly: GCA_016707895.1. Lineage (GTDB taxonomy): Bacteria > Myxococcota_A > Polyangia > Haliangiales > Haliangiaceae > UBA2376. Next base: position 772,380 of record JADJGV010000034.1, read on the forward strand.
CGGCCGCCGACCTCGCGCACCAGCGCGGCGGCGCCGGGCGTCGGGGCGCCGACGTCGCGTCGGGCGGCCGACGCGGCGGGGGCCGTGGTCGAGGTGGAAGCGGGCGTGATCACGAGGGCTCGGTCGCTGGCACGGGTCTTCCAATGCACGCGCTGCGCCTGACCAGGAGCATCGCATGAACTCGTCGACCTCGATCCGTCCCCTCGCCCTCGTCACCCTCGGCTGGCTCGCCGCCGTCGTGCTCGTCGGCGCCACCAGCGTCGCCGCCCACGCGCGCCCGCTGGTGCCGCTGATGATCCTCGGCCCGGTCGCCGCGTGGATCGTCGCCTACCGGCGATCGTCGACGTGGCGCGCGCGCATCGACGCGCTGCCGCTGCGGTGGCTGATCGGCCTGCACGCCGCGCGCGCGCCGATCGGCGTGGGCCTCCTCCTCGCGCACCAGCGCGGCATGCTGCCGGCCGCGTTCGCGATCAAGGCCGGCTGGGGCGACGTCGCGGTCGGCCTCGGGGCGGTCGCCGCGGTCGTCGCCGCCCGGGCGGCGGTCGCGCCGCGCTGGCTCGGGGCGTGGAACCTGCTCGGCGCGATCGACATCGCGGTCGCGGTCGGCACCGCGCAGTACCTGTTCGTCGTCGAGCGCGAGCCGCTGCTCACCGCCGGCGCCCCGCACCTGCCGTTCATCCTCTTGCCCGGCTTCATCGTGCCGCTGGTGATCGCCACCCACGTCGCGATCGCCGCGCGCCTGCGCCGCGCCGCCGCGCCCGCGCCTCAGCGCTTGCCCTCGTTGACCTCGCGGTAACAGGTCTCCATCTCGAGGTAGTTGTCGAGCACGGCCTGCGGGATCTCGGCGCCCTTCACCTGCTTGCCGTAGGCCAGCTGGATCTTCTCGGCCTTGCCCTTGGCGTCCATCGCGCAGCGCTGGGTGTGGCAGGCGCAGACCTCGTCCTTGATCTGGACCAGCCGAGCCTCCATGGCCTTGGGGTCGGTCGGCGCGCTCTTGCCGCACGCGGCGGCGAGCACGAGGGCCAGGGACACGAACGCGGCGCGCATCATCGAGTTGGTCATGCGGGGCGATACAGCAACCCGCGGACCAGCGCGCGATCGGCCGGTGACGCGGTGTTGCGCCGTCGGTGGGGCCGCCCTCGTCGGCGCGCGCCGGATCGGCGCGCCGGGTCGGCGCGCCGCGCGGCGTCAGCGGCTCTGGCCGCCGAGCTGGCGGCCCATCGACACGTACTCGATGCGGGCCGCGCGCAGCAGGTGCTGCTGGGCCACCGGCACGCCCTCGGCCGCGGCCAGGAACGCGCCGGCGATCGCCGCGTTGCGGATGTTGGCGCCGGTCATCTCCGGGTAGCGGGTGGCCAGCTCGTCGACGTCGAGGTCGTCGGCCACCGGCAGGTCGGGGTTGAGCATGCTCTTCCACAGCGCGACCCGCTCGTCGAGCTCGGGCGGCCAGAACCGCACGTGGCCGGCCAGGCGGCGCATCAGCGCCGGATCGATCGACTGATCGAGGTTGGTGGTGAGGATCGTGATGCCGCCGAACGCCTCGACCCGCTGCAGCAGGTAGTTGACCTCGAGGTTGGCGTAGCGATCGACCGCGGCCTTGACCTCGGTGCGCTTGGCGAACAGCGCGTCGGCCTCGTCGAACAGCAGCAGCGCGTGGCCGGCGTCGGCGGCGTCGAAGATCTGCGCCAGCTGCTTCTCGGTCTCGCCGACCCACTTGCTCACCACCTTCGACAGGTCGACCTGGTACAGCTCGAGCTCGAGCTGCCGCGCGATCAGCCCGGCGACCATGGTCTTGCCGGTGCCGGGCGGGCCCGAGAACAGCGCGGCCACGCCGCTGCCGCGGTGCAGCTTCTGCCCCAGCCGCCACTTCTCCAGCACGGTGTGGCCGTGCTGCACGCGGGCCGCCAGCGCGCGCACCTGATCGAGCGTGTCGGCGCCCAGCACCAGCTCGTCCCACGCCTGCTTGACCTCGACCCGCTGCGCCAGCCCGCCCATGCGCTCGGCGATGTTGTTGCGGATGCCGGCCACCACGTCGGGCAGCCGCGGCGCGTCGCTGGCGCCCAGCCGCCGCGCGGTCGTGATCGCCGCGCCGACGCCGCCGGGGCCGAGCTTGTAGCGCATCGCCAGGCGGTCGCGCTCGTCGGGCGTCACCGGCGCGTCGCCCAGCGCGCGATCCCACAGCGCGCGGCGGGTGGCCACCGGCGGCGTCGGCACCGACACCCGCACCAGCGGCCGCGCGATCGCGACCTCGAGCCCGCGCTCGAGCGTCACCAGCGCGGCGGGGCCGGGCAGCGCGTCGAGGTGCTTGGCCAGGATCCGCGCCAGCGTCCGGTCGCCCTCGCGATCGAGCTGATCGGCGCCGGCGATCACCGCGACCGCGCCGGTCAGCACCACCTCGCGGCCCAGCGCCGCCAGCGCGGCGTCGAGCGCGTCGACCCCGAGCGGCAGCCGGGCCAGATCGACGCCGATCGTGGGGCGGCCGGTGGCGGCGGCGGCGATCGCCACCGCGGTGCGCCGGCCGACGCCGGGCGAGCCGTCGAGCACCAGCACCGGCGGCGGCGCGCCGGCGAGCAGCGCGGTCAGCTGCGCGATCAGCGCGTCGCCGGCGGCGTCGACGAAGCGGTCGGCCGGCGGCGCGATCACGCCGCCGACCGCCAGCACCTCGGCGTCGGGCGTGGGATCGCCGGCCAGGTACGCGGCCACCCGGGGCGCGGCCACGAACCGCCGCGCCGCCAGCGGCAGCGCGTCGGCGGCGACCAGCAGGTGGTGGCGCACCAGCGGCGACGCCGGGCCGATCGCCAGGCCCAGGCCCAGCGCGCGCTCGCCCTCGAGCTGCGCCAGCAGCGCGTGCAGGCCGACCGACGCGCCGCGCGCGGTGTCGCCGCCGCCCAGCCGCTGCAGGTGCGGCCACAGCCGCGGATCGGCGGTCATCGCCACCGCGGTCCACAGGAAGTCGAGCTCGTCCGGGCCCAGCTCCAGCCGGCGGGCCAGCGCGCCGTCGCGGGCGCCGACCGCGGTCTCGATCAGCGTGGCCTCGACCGCCGCCAGCTGGGCGTCGAGCACCGCCAGGTGGTCGTCGCGGCGCGGCGTCGATCCCAGCTCGATCGCGCGGATCGCCCGCAGCCGCACCCGCTCGATCGCCGCCATGTACCGTGCGGCGGTCGCCGGATTCGCCATGCCTGACGGTCGTATAGGCGGTCGGCCAGGTCAACGGGGAGGAACCGGCCGCGCGCACCGTATTATGAGCGCCATGTCCTCCGATCGCGAGCTCGCCCACCGCCACGACGCCGACCACGATCCGCGCAAGCGCCCGGCCGACCGCGAGGCCGCGGACGCGCCGCCGCCCGACCTCGCCGGCGTGGTCCAGGCCAAGGCCGACGGCGGCCGGGTCGCGCTGACCGGCGACCAGGACGTCCGGGCCGCCGCCGCCACCGGCGTGCAGTCGGGCGGCAGCCAGCTGCCGCACCTCGACAAGATCCAGGCGTCGTTCGGCGGCGCCCACGATCTGTCCGGCGTGCGCGCCCACGTCGGCGGCGAGGCGGCCGCCGCCAGCGCCCAGATGGGGGCCCAGGGCTACGCCACCGGCTCCGACGTCGCGTTCGCCCAGCAGCCCGATCTGTTCCTCGCCGCCCACGAGGCCGCCCACGTCGTGCAGCAGCGAGAGGGCGTGCAGATGAAGGGCGGCGTCGGCCAGGCCGGCGACGTCTACGAGCAGCACGCCGACAAGGTCGCCGAGCGCGTCGTCGCCGGGCAGTCGGCGGCCGATCTGCTGCCGGCGTCGGCCGGCGGCAGCGGCGGCGCGGTGCAGATGTACAACGAGAAGGTCATCAGCGGCGAGGCCTGGCGGGTCTCGGAGTCGGGCAAGTCGATGCTGAAGGAGGAGGACAAGCTCCAGGATCTGTTCGCGACCAACGATCTGATCGCGACCGCCAACGCCGCGCTCAAGACCGCCGGCGACAAGGGCTCGTTCATCTCGCTCAAGGCCGGCGCGGCGTCGCTGAAGGTCGGTGAGAACACCCTGCACCGCGTCGAGCCGGTGATGAACCCGACCGGCACCGACGCCGCCAACGACATCCTGCGCGAGGCCAACAAGGACGGCGCCGAGGACAGCGCCGGCGAGACCGACGACTCGATGGCGCTGTGGGCCGACTGCGGCCGGTCGTCGCGCACCATCATGGGCACCGACGGCCAGGGCCAGGCGCCGCACGCGAAGTACAAGGACGGCGGCGGCACCGCCACCACCGGACGCTCGTACAACCCGGCCACCTACTCCGACGAGATCTACCTCAAGGAGGTGCCCAAGTTCCTGAAGAGCGCCGAGGCCGCGGCCTACCTGAAGGACGGGGTGCACTACGACGCCGGCGACAAGACCGCGCTCAAGACGCCGACCACGGCGGACGAGGCGCGCGCGATGTACTGGGAGCTGGGCGAGGACGGCCGCCGTGCGTTCGACAAGTTCGCGGGCATCAACACCGCGGCCGATCCGGCGATCGGCGGCGCGTACACGATGAACACCGAGTACAAGATGCCGGGCTCCGGCGTGGTGCCCGGCAAGAAGCGCTGGAACTTCCACTGGGGCGGCGTGATCCTGAAGGACGGCAGCAACAACGTCACGCTCGAGAACTACGCGGTCGGCTTCGCCGCGACCGGCGACGCGGCCAAGGACGCGGAGAACCGCAAGCGCGCGTACGACTGGGTCAACCACGACTGGAACTTTCAGATGTACGGTACGGCCAAGAAGGGCCAGAGCTTCCATGAAGAGCACCTCGACACCGGGACCCACGGCACCCGGGCCAGCACGTTCGCCGCGCAGGTCGACTAGTGTCCTTCGAGGGCTTGTCGCCAAGCCCTCCCCCATGGGGTCATGCCCCCATGGGGCCCCCTCCCAAGACGCGAGACTCCCGGCGCCACGTGGCGGCGTGCTCGTGCTCGCGCTCGCGCTGATGCTCGCCGCGTGCAACGGTTCGAGCTCACGCGGCGGCGAGCCGACGGTGGCCCGGCCGTCGAGCGCGGACGCCGCCGCGGCGATCGTCGCCCCTTCCACCGAGGACGCCATGCAGGAACCCACGCTCCCCGTCATCCGCGCCGTCACCGACGTGGCCGCGCACTTCGGCGCCCGGGTCGAGGCCCACGGCACCTACGCCGTGCTGTCGACCGGCCGCCACAAGATCATGTACACCCGCGCCGACGGCTCGACCGGCGCTACCAACAAGGTGGCGCAGCTGGCGCTCGACGGCGGCGGCGCGATCGAGCTGTGGGTGCGTCCCGACGACGAGCTGGCCACGCTGGGCGGCAAGCGCGTCGTGGTGATCGGCAAGCTCGTGCCGCCCGCCGCGGAGGCCGACGGCGTCGCCGCGCCCGACGGCGGGCCGAGCCTGGTCGAGATCAGCTCGGTCGCCGCCGAGTAGCGACGGTCACCGCAGGCTGGCCGGTCGCGCTCAGAACCCGGTGCAGATGAAGTTCGCGCCCTGGGCCGGGTAGTAGAACAGGTCGGTGAAGCACATCTCGTCGTCCGACGAGTCGCCGAAGCGGACGGTGGCGCCGGTGGTGTTGTTGTAGCTGCACGTCGTGGTCAGCACGTCGCCCGGGCGCAGCTCGACGAACGGCGCCACCAGCTGGAAGTTCTGGTGCTCGAAGTCGTAGGGCTGGTCCTGGAGCACGATGTCGGGCGAGCCGGTGCGGCGCACGACCGAGCGCAGGTTGGTGCCGAGCTTGTGCATGTGCGAGGACAGGGCGAACACCTGGATCGGCTGGCTGGTGATGTTCGAGATGTTGCAGGTGCCGGACTGGGTCGAGGCGCCGGTCGGCACCACCAGGGTCGCGGTCGGCCCCGCCAGCACGATCTCGCCGACGTTCTGGATCTCGGCGGCCGTCGCCTCCTGGATCAGCGTGCCCGAGGTCCCGGTCAGGACCTGATCGCTGGTGTTGTAGAGGTGCAGGTTGAGCAGGAGCCGGGTGCCGGCGGTCAGGTGCAGCCCGACCCCCGCCGGGAACGTGAAGTCGGGCGAGCCGACTCCCGAGCCGTAGATCATGCTCTGGCCGTTGGTGCCGGCGCTGCAGCGCACGGTGCCGTCGGGCTGGCTGCCGGTGTAGCGGGTGAGCACCGTGTGGTGCGTGCCGGGCGGGATGATCGGCCGGAACGCCTTCACGTACATGTCGCGCGGCACCGTCGCGTACACGCAGTAGTAGCCCTCCTCGCCCATGTTGAGCGACCAGTCGCCCTGGACCAGCGTCTGCCAGCCGTCGGGCGCGTCGACGGTGCCGACGGCGGCGTCGACGTCGAGGACATCGTCGGCCGGCATCGAGCTGCCGCCGTTGCAGGCGACGACCAGGGACAGGGTGACGGCGAGGCAGGCGCGGCGCATGCCGCGAGCGTGCCACAACGCCGGCGCGGGTAGGGACACTTTGCCGCAGGGACGCGGCTCGGCTTGACGCCGCGGTCGGCGGGCGCCGAGGCCCGCGTCACCGCGTGGCGGTGAGCTTCAGATCCGCGCTGGCCCCGTCGGCGCCGGGGGCGACCTCGAGCCACAGGCTGAACATCGTGTCCCGGGCGCTGGGCGCGTCGGAGAACGAGCCCGTCTGGTGCGCGTCGAAGGTCGCCGCGACGCGGCCGGTCCACAGCACCGTCGGGGTCTCGCCGGTCGTGGGCCCGCTCCGGTCCGTGTAGATCGCGGGCTTGCACTCCTCGAGCGCGGCGACCGCCGCCGCATAGGCCGTCGACAAGTCACCGTCCGCACCGGTCCAGATCACGCGCGCCGCGCGCGCCCCGTCGGTGGCGGCAGCCACTTCGTCGGTGAGCTGCTTCGCGGCCGCACACGCCGCGGTCACGACCGCCGCCGTCGCCTCGGTGCTGACGCGCTCGACCCAGTCGCCCCAGACCCCTTCGAGGCGGTCGAACTGGTGCTCCGACAGCATCGGCCGGCAGGCGCCGTAGTCCTTCATGGTCGGCGTGGCGGTCATGCACGCGATCAGCTCGCCGGACCACGCCTCGCTCCGGCAGCTCGACGCCAACAGCTCCACCAGCGGCTCCCGCACCGGCCCGTCCGGCGCGTTGCGCATCCGGAGCCAGTCGAGGCGCTCGAGGTTCGCGCCCGCGCCGTGGCAGGGATCCGACGGAGTCGTCCCGCGCGCCCCCTTCGCCTGCGGGCCGCACCCCGCGACGACCGCACCGAGCCACAGCAACCCCAGCGCGCGCGCCATCGTGTTCATCGGACGTACGGTAGCGCGTCCGCCCCGTCGCCGGGCAGGGTCGGTCGCCGATCATCGTGGTGACGATGACCGTGGTTGCTCGGGCCCGGTCGATGGCGCATACCCTGGGCATGCGGATCCACGCGACGCTGGCCCTGGCGGTGGTGGCGGCCGCCGCGTCGACGGTCGCGGCCGAGCCGGTGATCGAGCGGGTGGCGGTGGTCGGCCGGTCGTCGCCGGGCGCGCCGTGGACCGACGCCGCGACCGAGGCCCGGGTCGACGCTGGCGCCGAGCTGGCGGTGGTGGCCATCGCTCGCGACGGGCGCCGGCGGCTGGTGCTGGCCGATCCCGCGGTGGCGCCGCTGCGGCTCGGCGGGCGCGCGGTGCCGGCGCGCGATCGACTGGGGCTCGACGCGCTGGGCCCGATCGCGGTGCGGTGGTCGATCGTCGAGCCGCACGGGTTCCGCACCGGCGCCGCCGCCAACGGCGCGACCTCGCGCTTCTACAGCAACGTGTCGACCGAGCGCGGCGACTTCGGGCGCTGGCTCGGCTACGACCGCATCGAGTACTTCGCCACCGAGGTCCGGCCGTGGACCGACGGCGTGACCGGCGCGCGGATCCCGGCCGAGGTCGTGAGCGGCGACCCCGACGCGATCCAGGTGGCTGGCGTCGGCACGGTCCGCTACCAGGCGTCGCTGCGGCTGCCGTCGGGCGCGGTCGTGGCCAGCCCGGGCGCCGAGGCGGTCGACGCGTTCGGGCTGCTGCCGTCGGTCCACCGGGTGTCGCTGCGCACCGGCGACGACTTCGTGGGCTGGCTGTCGGCGTACCTGCTGGTGCCCGAGGTGTTCGGCTCGGCGGGCGGCGGCAAGAACCACCAGACCGAGCGCTTCACTGGCGCCGACTGCGCCGACGTGATGGTGGGCGCGGCCCGGCGCGGCGGCGCCCGCCTCGCGTACACCAGCGTCGCCGGCCTGCCCAAGGTCGCCCGCACGATCGCCGCGGCGACGACGCTCGACGACGTCGGCCGCCCGGCGCGGCCGATCACCGGCGTCGCCCTGGGCGATCTGATCCGCATCGACTACGGCGGCACGCTCGTCGGTCACACCCCGCGCGGCTGGGATCACGTCGCGGCGCTGTGGGAGGATCGCAGCGATCCAGCCGGCCCCAGCGGCGGCGGCCCCGACGGCCAGCTCGACGGCTTCGACCTGGTGATCCACATGGGCCACCCGCGCCTGGTGATCGAGCCGCTCGCCGCGCAAGCGCCGGCCACCGTCGACGTGCTGCGCTGGCGGTGATCACGACCGGCGCGTCTCGGCGCTGTGCACGGCGTTGCACAACACCGGGCGGGGGCGCGAGGGATTCCGAGCGGATGCCAGGGCACGCGGCTTGCTGATGGTCCGCGCATGCCTGGAATCAACCTATCCCACGCGATCCTGGGTGTCCTGCTCATCGCCGGTTGTGGCAAGGCCGAGACCGGCGACGCGTGCGCCACCGCCGACGACTGCGACGACGAACGGTGCATCACCGGCGGCAGCTTCCCCGGCGGGACGTGCACGCCGGCGTGCGCCACCAACGCCGATTGCCCCCAAGGCTTCAGCTGCATCTCGCGCAGCTCCGGGATGTGCCTGCGTGACTGCACGGCGACGCAAGCGTGTCAGGACGAGCGCGGCGCCGCGTGGCAATGCCGGCTCGAGTCGCTCCAGGAGGGCGGTGGCAACCAGATGGTGTGCATCGGCGCGTGAGCGTGCGCCGGGGGCCGTGATCACCACGCGGCGGTCAGCGTCAGCCGGCCGCTGCGGGCCCGCGGATCGTCGAGGTCGAACAGCTCGAGGGCGCCGCGCAGCTGGCCGTGGGCCCCGCCGATCGCGCGCGCCCACTGCGCCGCGGCGCCCCAGCCGCGGCCGGCGCGATCGAGCCGCCCGATCGCGGCCACGCCGAGGGTGCGGGCGCCGCGGGTGAACGCGTAGCTGGCGCGCGCGGTCGCCGCGCCCTCGAGCGTCGAGCCGGCGACCTCGCCGGCGAACCCGCCGCCCGGCAGCCAGCGCAGCGCGCCGTCGACGCCGCGCTCGGTCGCGGCCCCGGCGCTCGTCGCGCGCCGCCCGCGCAGCGCGACCTCGAGCTGCACGTCGTCGCCGAGCGCGCCGCCGGCGCCGACGGCGGCGCGATCGAACCCCGGCGCCGCCGCGTCGCGCCACCCGCCCAGCCGCCTCTCGTCGAGGGGCGCCACCCGCTCGGCCGCCGCGTAGACCGTCAGGCCGTCGGCGCGCGCCGGCGCCCAGGTCGCCACCAGCCGCGGCAGCACCGCGTCGGCGCGGGCGGTCCCGAGCTCGCGGCGATCCCAGCGGACCGCGGCGGCGATCCGCCAGCTCGCCGTGGGCTGCCAGGTGTCGTCGAGGTACGCCCGCAGGTCGCCGTGCTCGGCGGCGTCGGCGCGGCCCATGCCGACCTCGCCGCCGACGCGGGTGACGTGGCTCCCGAGCCCGCGCCAGCCGCGGGTCGCGGCCAGCCGACCGGCGACGCGATCGACCGCCGCCGCCGGCGCCGCGCTGGCGCGGCCGGCCGCCGCCCCGGCCGGCGGCGTCAACGTCTCGCCGGTGATGCCGAACGCGATCGTGCGGCGCCCCTCGTCGGCGCGCAGCACCAGCTGGGCGTCGCCCCACAGATCGCGGCCGCCGTCGCCGAGCCAGGCGCCGAGCAGGCTCACCTGGCCTTCGCCGGCGGTCTCGTCGGCGCCGCTCATGGTCGCCATCAGCTGCGCCTGGTGCTGGCCCTGCCGGCCGTCGGCGGCGCCGGTGCGGGTCAGCGCCACGCCGGTCGACCACCACGCGTGATCGCGCTCGATCGGCGCCGCGTGCAGCGCGACGAACCGCGCGTCGGGGCCGAGCTCGAGGCCGACCAGGCCGGCCAGCCGCGGCGGCCGGGCCACCAGCGTCGCGTCCAGCGTGCCGCCGCTGGCGCCGGGCAGCGCGGCGTCGGCCGGCCCGGTGAGCACCGCGAGCTGGTTGACGAACTCGCCGGCGATCGCCGGGGCGCCGGGCAGTCGCAGCGCGCCGGCGATCGTCGTCGCCGTGGTCGCCGGCCGCGCGCGCGGATCGAGCCCGGCCAGCCCGAGGTGATCGCGGCGCGCGAGCAGCGGCGCGGTCGCGGTCCACGCCGGCACCGGCGCGGGTGGGGGCGGGGCGTCGTCGTCCTCCACCCACGGCGACGGCAGCCGCTGGTTGACCGTGGCCGCGCGCTCGTCGGTGACGAGGATCCCGCGGCGCTCGACGACGACCTCGTCGAGGTAGTACGTCAGCAGGTAGTCGCCGGGGGGGACGTCGAGCGCGTAGGTGCCATCGTCGGCGGTGATCGCCGTCCGCTGGAGCGCACCGCTGCTGGCCACGACGGTGACCCCGGCCGCCGGCGCCCGGGCGATGTCGGTGACCTGGCCGTCGATCGTGCCGGCGTGGGCGGCGCCGATCTCGAGACACGCGAGTCCGAACGCCAGCGTCGCGATGAGCTTCATCTCGCGACCCACGCGCCGGCGCGCGCGCCGATCTCGCGGCCGCGCTCACAGCCGCTCGCGCGCTGCGATCGCGCCGCGGCGGCCTGCGACAGCGCTACGGGACGCCGGGGAACGCGTCGACCGCGCGGATCGTGATGTCGGGGAACGCGTCGACGTACTGGATCGTGAAGTCGGGGAACGCGTCGACCCGCTGCCAGCGGCCGCAGCTGTCGGGGAACGCGTCGACCCACTTCACCCGCAGATCCTCGAACGCGTCGACCCGCTTGACCCGCAGGTCGGGGAACGCGTCGACCACCTTCACCCGGCCCGCCAGCTTCTTGCCGTGGGCCGTGCAGTCGGCGCCGACCTGTGCCGCCGGCTCGGGGCTCGCCGTCGCCACCACCGCCGCGCCGAGCCACACGAGAGGCACACACGCCAGGAAGCGCCGCATGGACCGGTGCTACCGCGTCGCCGATGGCCTCGCAAGCGACCACCGACGCCCACATCCGCGCTGTGTGCGCCTTGCACAAAGCCGGGGCAGGGACAGCAGACGTCCAACGATCTCAAACGGATGGCGGGGCACACCGGTTGCTTTGGAACCCGGCCATGCGCTTCGTCCAACCTGTCCTCGCGTACATGATCCTCGGCGGTTCCGTCATGGCCTGCGGCGGTGGCGGCGTCCTCGATCCCGGCGCCGGCGACGATCCGGGCACCGGCTCGCTGACGCTGCAGGTCGACGCCGACGTCAACGCGCGGCCGATCGTGGCCAACGCGCAGAGCGAGGAGTCGTTCACCACCGAGTTCCACGTCCGCGTGCAGAAGGGCGCGGCCGACGTCACCACCGGCACCGTCACCGTGCGGTCGCGGGGCGGCGACGTCGCGCTGATCTATGGCGCCGACAACCGCTGGCACGGCGCCCAGGCCGGGTACTGGGAGGTCTACGAGCTGGCGGTCGAGTCGGGCACCGACTTCGTCGACGGCGTCCGCGTCGACGGCCCGGCGCTGCACTACTTCAGCGCGCCGCTGCCCGGCGCCACGCTCGACTCGCTGGTCGCGCAGGCCATCACGTGGAAGCGCGGCGAGGCCGCCGACCAGACCACCCTCGACACCGACAAGATCGACGAGCTCGCCATCCCCGACACCGGCACGTTCTCGCTGCCCGCGGGCAGCCTGAAGAACAAGGCCGACGGCGTCGAGCAGGAGCGCATCCGCATCGACCGCTTCAGCACGGTGATCCCGACCGGCGCGGTCGCCGGCTCGCAGATGCGCGTCGAGGTGCGCAACGAGATCGAGGTCCTGGTCCAGGCCACCGGCCTGTGATCGGCACGCGCGATCGAGGGTGAGCGATCGTCACCCGGGCGCTGGCGTCGCGATGGCGCGCGTGTAGTATCCGCCGCCATGAGCACCCGCGACCACATCCTGCCCTCGATCCTCGACGCCGTCGGCGAGACGCCGATGGTGCGCCTGAACGCCGTCACCGCCGGGCTGGCGTGCGAGGTGGTCGCCAAGTGCGAGTTCATGAACCCGGGCGGCTCGGTCAAGGATCGCATCGGCGTGCGGATGCTGCTCGACGCCGAAAAGAGCGGCCGGATCAAGCCGGGCGACACGCTGATCGAGCCGACCAGCGGCAACACCGGCATCGGCCTGGCGCTGGCGGCGGCGGCCCGCGGCTACCGCGTCATCATCACGATGCCGGAGAAGATGTCGCAGGAGAAGCAGGTGGTGCTCGAGGCGCTGGGCGCCGAGATCATCCGCACCCCGACCGAGGCGGCGTGGGACGCGCCCGAGAGCCACATCGGCGTCGCCAAGCGGCTGCACGAGGTCATCCCCAACTCGCACATCCTCGATCAGTACGCCAACCCGTCGAACCCGCTGGCCCACGTCGAGGGCACCGGCCGCGAGATCGTCGAGCAGACCGGCGGCAAGTTCGACGCCGTGGTCATGACCGCCGGCACCGGCGGCACGCTCACCGGCGTGGCCCGCGCGGTCAAGGCCGCCGTGCCGCACGCGCAGATCATCGGCGTCGACCCCGAGGGCTCGATCCTCGCCGGCCCCGGCGAGATCAAGAGCTACAAGGTCGAGGGCATCGGCTACGACTTCATCCCCGACGTGCTCGATCGCTCGCTGGTCGACCGCTGGATCAAGAGCAACGACAAGGACTCGTTCCGGATCGCCCGCCAGCTGATCCGCCAGGAGGGCCTGCTGGTGGGCGGCTCGTCGGGCTCGGCGGTGTGGGCCGCGCTGCAGGTGGCCAAGGAGCTCGGCGCCGGCAAGCGCGTCGTCGTGATCCTGCCCGACTCGATCCGCAACTACCTGTCGAAGTTCGTCGACGATCGCTGGATGCGCCAGCAGGGCTTCCTCAAGGCCGACTGGGAGGTCGGCACGATCGGCGACGTCGTGCGCGCGCTCGGCCACCGCGAGGTGATCAGCGTCGCCGCTGACGCCAAGATCGGCGAGGCCACCGCGATCTTCAAGGACCGCGGCATCAGCCAGGTGCCGGTGCTCGATCAGGGCCGGCTGGCCGGCATCCTGACCGAGAGCGACATGCTGCACGCGCTGGTCAGCGGCCGGGTCAACACCGACACGATCGTGGCCGAGGTGATGGTGCGCAAGGTGTCGACGGTCGGCATGCACGCGTCGTCGAGCGAGCTGCCGGCGATCTTCGAGCGCGGCGAGGTCGCGCTGGTGGTCGACAACGACCGCCACGTGCTCGGCCTGCTCACCAAGATGGACCTGATCGAGATGCTGGCGGCCCGCCGCCGGCCGGGCTGAGCGGCGCCGTGACGCCGGCGCGCGCGCCGGGCGTTCACTGGTAGCGACCGACCCACAGCGTGCGGCGCGTCGTCATCGCGGGGAGGCCGTCGGTCATCATCCACATGACCACGGCGCTGCCGTCGGGGGCGACGGCGACGTGGGGCTCGCTCGCGCTGACGCCGTCGTCGACCTCGACCAGCTCGGCCGCCTGCCATCCGCTCGCCGGCACGAAGCGGCGGGCGTACACGTCGCCGCGGTCGGCGGCCCCGTGCAGCCAGGCGACGTGGACCGCGCCGGCGGCGTCGACGCCGAGCGACGGGCTGGGGGCGTAGACGCCGGCCAGCGCGATGACCTGGGCGGCGCCCCAGCCGGCCCCCGGCGCGTAGCGGCTGGCGCGCACGGCGTAGGCGCTGCCATCGTCGACCGCCCAGGCCGCGGTGATCGCGCCGAGGCCGTCGGCGGCCATCACCGGGTCGGTCGGCGACGTGGCGCTGATCGCGAGCGCCGTCGACGGTGTCCAGGCGCCGCCGGCGAAGCGGCTGGCGCGCAGCTCGCGCTGGGTCGACGGCAGGTTCGACGTCCAGATGGCGTGCACCACGCCGACGCCATCGACCGCCAGGCTGACGCCGTGGCCTCCGTCGCCCCCCGGCACCGCGACCCGCGCGCCCCAGGCGCCGGTCGCCGCGCGTCGCGCCGACCACACGGCGATGTGGCCCTCGTAGCCCTGCCACCACGCGACCGTCGCGGCGCCGTCGCCGTCGACCACCACCCGCGGGAAGTACGCGTGGTGGTAGATCACCGGCGGCACCTGCGTGGCGTCGACGTGCGAGTCGTCGTGCTCGAGCAAGGCCGGCGCCTCCCAGGTGCCGTCGGCGCGCTGGCGGCGCGCCCAGACGTTGGCGATGTTCGCCGCGCCCTGGGTCCACGCCACCACCGCCGCGCCGGCGTCGTCGACGGCGACCGCGGGATCGCCGGTGAAGGTCGCGTCGGCGCCCTGGAGCTCGACCATCGCGCCCCAGCCGCCGGCCGGCGTGTAGCGCGCCGCGCGGATCGCCGCGACGCCGTCGACGGTGGTCCGGGCCTGCCACACGATCACCACGTGCCCGCCGGCGCTCGCCGCCAAGAGCGGCGCGCGCCCGTCGTAGCCGTCGGCCAGCACCACCGGCGGCGCCCAGCCCGCGGCCGGCGTGAAGCGCCCGCCCCACAGCTCGACGTAGCCGACGCCCGGCACCTGGCGGCGCCACGCGGCGGTGATCACGCCGTCGGCGCCGCGGACGATCGCCATCCCGTCGCTGGCCCACGCCTGATCGCCGGTGAGCCCGGTGGCGGCCGGCGCCGACGTCCAGGCGCGCACCACCGACGTCGCGTCGGGCGGCACGGGCGCGGCGTCGGGCGCGGTCGCGTCGGGCGGCACGGTCGCGTCGGCGGGCGGGCTGCTGTCGGGCGCGGTCGCGTCGGCGGGCGGGCTGCTGTCGGGCGCGGTCGCGTCGGCGGGCGGGCTGCTGTCGGGCGCGGTCGCGTCGGCGGGCGGGCTGCCGTCGGGGCCGCCGCCGCCGCCGCCACAAGCGACGACGCCCACCACGACCAGCGGCGCGAGGTTCATGTGCGGTGCCGGTGCAGCGGCCGTGCCGTCCGTCTGGTCGATCAGCGCGGGCCGGCCTCGCTGGCGGTCCGCGCCTTGCACTGACCGCGTGCATGAAGTGCGAGACCTGCGGCAACGACTACGACAAGGCGTTCGAGATCACGCTCGGCGACGGCACGCGCCATGTCTTCGACTGCTTCGCCTGTGCCATCCACGCCCTGGCGCCGAGCTGCGCCCACTGCGGCGTGAAGATCATCGGCCACGGGGTCGAGGCGCCCGGCACGTTCTACTGCTGCGCCCACTGCGCCCGGCACCACGGCCACGACCAGCTCAAGGATCGGGTCGAGACCGGCAACGACGGCCGCACGCCGACCGCCGTGTTCAGCCACTGACGCGACGGCGCGCGTGCGCCTGCGCCCGGCGTGACGGCGCGGCACGGTCGGCCCGTCACCGTCAGCCCCGCGCCGTCGGCGCCGCCACCGCCTCGACCTCGCGGCGCCAGGCGCGCAGGAGGTCGGCGGCGTCGCAGCGGCCGACCGTGGCGACGGTGGCGATCGCGTCGGCGCCGGCGCGGACCACGGTCACGACCGCGGCGCCGCGGCTGCGCGGGATCTGTGGCGGCGGGGCGGAGGCGGCGATCAGCGCTGGCCCGTCGGGCAGGCGCAGCATCGACAGGCAGGCGTCGCCGGCGAGGTGCTCGCTGGGGCCAGCGGTCAGCCGCGACGGACCGCCGGCCAGCGCCCGGCGCTTGATCGCCAGCGGCAGCGGCAGCCCGTGCAGGCCGGCCAGGAGGCGGGTGGCGATGCCGGCGCCGGCGGCCTCGCGGGCGATCGCGGCCCGGGCCCGGGCGGCGAACGCGTCCAGCGGCTCCGGCCGACCGTCCGAAAACCGGACCGATAGCAGCGCCGGCCGCACCCGCCGGGCGAAGCGCGCGGGATCGTCGGCGGCGCCGGGCGCCACCGGCAGCTGCAGCGGCGGCGAGCGGCGCGCGCGGGGATCGCCGCGGCGGTGCAGCACGACGCCCAGCGCGTAGGCCCCGGCCACCGCGCCGACGGCCGGCGCCGGTCCCCAGCACAGCTCGAGCGGCTCGCCGGCCACGATCGCCAGCGGCGGAAGCGCGACGTCGGCGGCGTCGACCCGCAGCCCCGGCGGCGCGACCGCGGCGGCGATCGCCTGGGTCAGGAGCGCGTGGCCCCATCCGTCGACCACCAGGTGGCAGGTGGTGACCGCGGTGTACGGCCCCATGCGGGCGACGCCGAGCCACGGCCCGCCGGCGGCGGTCCACGCGCGGCGGTGGCCATGGCGGATCCGCGACGGCGCGTCGTCGCCGAGCGCGACCACCACCTGCGGCGGCGGCCCGTCGAGCGTGAGCCGGGACGGCTGGCCGCGCAGCGTGCGGGCCAGCGCCCGCGCCAGATCGGCGTCGTGGGCCGGGCCGCGGTCGTCGAGCTGGCCGTGCCAGACCCGAGCGCCGATCGCGAAGCCGACCCGCCCCGGCTGCGCCAGCGGCGTGGTGTGGGCGCTTCCGCCGGCGCGCGCGATCGCCACCGCCAGCGGCTGGTCGGGCAGGGTGCCGTCGAGGTGCGCCACGGCGGCCCGGGCGGCGTGGGCGCTGGCCACCGCCCAGGCGATCCAGTCGGCGGCGTCGCGCGGCAGCGGCGTCGGCGCGGCCATGAACGTGTCGGTGCCGGGGTCGGCGTCGGACGCGAGGTACGCGGTGGCGCCCCGGCCCCAGGGCTCGGCCATGGCCGCGGTGCCGAGCAGCGCCCACCACGCCGGGTCGCGGCGCCATCCGTCCGGCGCGAACTCGTCGACCAGCGCGGCCAGCTCGCGGCCGCGGCGCAGCGCGCTCACGCCAGCCTCAACAGGTAGACCGGCTGGCGATCGTCGGCGTGGCGCTCGATCGTGGCCCAGCCCGCGGCCCGGGCCAAGGCGACGATCGTCGCGGCCGGCGGCGCGGTGGCCACCACGAGCGGCCCGAAGGCCCAGGTCAGCCAGCGGCTCCCCAGCGCCCGGGCGTGGCGGTCGACCCGCGCGCGCGGCGCCTCGGGATCGAGCTCGACCAGCCACGCCACGCCGCCGGGGCGGATCACCCGCCGCAGCTCGGCCAGCGCGGCGCGGCGATCCTGGACGTGGCGGATCGACGACACGCTGACCGCGGCGTCGATCGACGCGGTCGCGAACGGCAGCCGCTCGGCGCGGGCGCGCACCCGGGGCCCGGGCGCGGCGAAGTCGCGGCTGGGCTCGACGTCGACGACGCAGGCGGTGGGGCAGGCCGCGCGCAAGGCGCGGCCGACGGTGCCCGGGCCGGCGCCGACGTCGAGCACCACCCGCGCGTCGGCCAGGTCGGCGCGCCAGCGCGCGGCCAGCCGCTGGTCGAGATCGCCGAACGCCGGGCGCTCGTGGGTGGCGTAGCGGCGGGCGCTGGCGCCGGTGAACGGCGCCCGGTACAGCCGGCCGTCGAGCCACCGCCCCAGCCGGCTGGACGCGAACATCGGCTGAGCTTACCCCGTGCGCGCCGCCACGCCGTAGACGCGGGCTCACCCACGGGGGTGGCGCGGTGGTACCGTCCGCGGTCATGGTGCGTCCGATCAGCCTGACCTATCCCTTGTTCGCGGCCACGCTGGCCGCCGCGCTCGGCTGCGGCGACGACGGGGGCACCCCGCCGCCCGACGGCATCGCCGCCGAGTGCAACCCGCTGGGCGGCGTCACCTGCCTCATGCCGTGGCCGTCGGCGGCCTACGAGGTCGCCGATCCCGCGACGCCCACCGGCGTCCGCCTGGCGCTGCCGGCCGAGGCGATGCCGGTCAACATCGACAACACCGCGGTCGACGTCGCGCCGCTCAACCGCTTCGATGGGTTCGCGCCGTCGGCGCCGGCGCTGGTGGTGATGCCCAACGGCATCTCCGGCGTCGGCCTGCCGCCGCCCGAGGACCCGGCCAGGTCGCTGGCCGCCGACTCGCCGATCGTGCTGTGGAACATGGACACCCACGCGCGGGCGCCGTTCTTCGCCGAGATCGATCAGAACGTCGTCGACCCCAAGCAGCGCGCGCTGATCATCCGGCCGATGGTGCGGCTGGATCCGGCCAGCCACTACGCGGTGTTCCTGCGCGACACGCTCAAGGACGTCGACGGCAACCCGCTCGTCGCGCCGCCGGCGTTCGCGGCGCTGCGCGACGACACCGCCTACGAGCACCCGCGCCTGGGCCGCGAGCGCTACCCGGCGATCTTCGCCGAGGCCACCGCCGCCGGGCTGACCAAGGCCGAGCTGGTGCTGGCCTGGGACTTCCACACCGCGTCCGACGAGTTCCTCCACGCCGACCTGCTGGCGATGCGCACCCAGGCGCTGACCGCGATGGGCCCGGTGGGCGCCAACCTGACCTTCAGCGCCACCCCGCGCGCGGCCAACGCCACGCTGGTGTCGCGGGCCTTCATCGGCACGTTCAAGTCGCCCGACTTCCTCACCCGCGGCGAGGCCGACGACTCGATCCTGCGCCGCGACGGCGCCGGCGTGCCGGCGCAGCAGGGCCTGCGCGACGCCAACTTCGCCGCGATCATCCCCAAGTGCGCCGAGACCGCGACGCTGCCGCTGCCGGTGGTGATCTTCGGCCACGGCCTGTTCGGCTCGGGCTCCGACTACCTCGACGACGACTTCCTGCAGAAGGTCGCCGATCAGTACTGCTACGTCGTGTTCGGCGGCGACTTCATCGGCCTGACCGATCGCCAGTTCACGGTGGCCGCGCTGGCCGCCAACGACCTCAACAAGGGCGCGTGGATCACCGAGAAGCTCGCGCAGTCGGTGATCGACTTCATCGCGCTCGAGCACGTCATCCGCGGCCCGATGCGCGCCGCGCCCGAGTTCAAGCGCGGCGGCGCCGAGATCATCGACGCCAGCCGGGTCTACTACCTGGGCGGCTCGCTGGGCGGGATCATGGGCAACGTGTTCATGGCCTACGACCCGACGATCACCCGCGGCGCGCTGGGCGTGCCGGGCGGCGCCTGGACGATGCTGTTCGAGCGGTCGATCGCGTGGTCGGCGCTGCGCGGCGCGGCCACCGGCGCCTACCCCGATCCGCTGGTCTACGAGCTGCTGGTCAGCCTGCTCGGCATGAAGTTCGAGCCGTACGATCCGATCACCACCTCGGCCAACGTCATCAACGACCCGCTGCCCAACACCCCGCCCAAGCAGATCCTGATGTGGGAGGCGATCGGCGACTGCCTGGTCAACAACTACTCGACGGAGACCGTGGCCCGGACGATGGGCCTGTCCCTGATCACCCCGTCGGTGCGCACGCCGTTCGGCGTGCCGCCGGCCACCGCGCCGATCACCTCCGGGCTGACCGTGCTCGACGAGCACCCCAGCCCGCTGCCGCCGTCGACCACCAACGCCCAGCCGATCGAGGACAACGGCACGCACTCCGGCGTCAACAAGCGCCAGGCGGTGCTCGATCAGGTGCGGCAGTTCATCCTCGACGGGACGATCACCCAGACCTGCCAGGTCGGCGGCCAGCCCGCGGCCTGTGACTGCGCCACCGGCGCCTGTGGCTCGCGGCTCTAGCCTCCACGTGGGCGCCGCCTTCGAGCTGTCACCGAGTCGCGACCGCCCCGCCATCGCCGGCGGGCGATGGTCGGGCGTGCGGCTCATCCTGTCATGCGCGGTGCTGACCACCGCGGCCATCGCCCACGGCGAGCCCGCCGCCACCGCGGCCGGCTTCGCGCTGCACGGCGGCGGCTACCTGCAGCCGCAGCTCCGGCTGCGCGCCAACGACCCGGTGGCGCCGTTCGACGAGGACGGCTTCCGGGTGCGGCGGGCGCGCGTGCTCGGGCGCGCCGAGCGCACCATCGGTCGCGTCGACGTCACCGTCAACCTCGAGAGCGAGCTGACGCCCGACTTCCGCTTGCTCGACGCGTCGGTGGCCGCGGCGTCGTGCCTCCCCGGCGGCGGCGGCTGGCGGGTCGAGGCCGGCCAGTTCAAGGCGCCGGTGTCGCGCCAGGCGCTCTTGTCCGACAGCCGGCTGGGCTTCGTCGACAAGCCCGAGCTGGCCAGCCTGGCGCCCGATCGCCAGCTCGGGGCGATGGCGACGCTGAACGTGCCCCACGCGCCGATGGCCCGGCTGTCGGCCGGGCTGTGGAACGGCGAGGGCGTGAACCAGGGCGGCAACGTCGACGAGCACTTCCTGTTCGCGGGCCGGGCCGAGGTGCGGCTGCTCGGCCGCGACGCGCCGCTGGCCGAGTCGGCGCTGGCCGGGCGCGCGCTGTGGCTCGGCGGGTCGGGCGGGCGCGAGGCGCGCAACAGCGGCGACACCACCGAGACCCTGACCACCGTCGGCGGTGACGTCGCGTTCGCGCTGGCCGGCGTGTCGGGCAGCGTCGAGTACCTGCAGGTCGAGCACGCGTTCAGCGGTGACGCGCGGCCGGCCTACCGCGCCAACGGCGTCGTCGGCCAGCTCGCCTACCTGCTGCCGCCGCTGGGCGTGGCCGGCCGGCTCGAGGTCGCGGCGCGGGTCGAGGAGATCGACCGCAACGACACCGTGCCGATCATCCGGCCGGGCGATCCCGATCAGTCGCTGCGCTACTACACCGGCGGCGTCAGCTGGTACCTCGACGGCCACGACCTCAAGCTGCAGGTCACCGGCTCGCACATCGTCGAGGTCGAGGACCGCGATCGCACCGGCGGCGACGCCGCGTACCACAACGACACCCTGCTGGTGCAGGTCACCACCCGGATCGAACGATGAAGCGCGCGCTGGTGCTCTGGTCCCTGGTCGGCGCGTGCGTCGCCGGCAACCCCTCGGTCGAGACCCCCGACATCGACCGCCTGGGCGGCTCGATCACGCCGCCCGGCTGCCCGCACCAGATGGTCACCCGGGTCGGCGCCGAGGCGCCCGGGTTGCCCGGCGCCGTGGTGGGCGACGACCCCGCGATCCGCCAGGTGCACCTCGGGCTGGTCGGCGATCCGCGCAGTTCGATGGTCGTCGACTGGCGGACCGGCGACGCCACCACCACCGCCGGCAAGGTGCGGTTCGGGGTCGGCGCCGCGCTCGATCGCGAGGCGCCGGGGCTGACGTTCACCTACGTCGCCGACTTCGGCAACGGCGCGGTGGTGCGCATGCACGAGGCCCACCTGTGCGGGCTCACCGCCGACACCGTCTACAGCTACCAGATCGAGTCCGACGCCGGCCACGCGTCGCCGGTCTACCAGTTCCGCACCGCGCCCGACGTGGCCGCGACGCCCGACGCCGAGGTGACGATCGCCGCGGTCGGCGACAGCCGCGACGGCTACGCGGTGTGGGCGCAGATCGTCGATCAGCTGATCGCCCGCAGCCCCGACGTGATCGTGTTCTCGGGCGACGCGGTCACGCTGGGCCAGCAGCAGCGCGAGTGGGACGAGTTCTTCACCGCCGGCGAGCCGCTGTTCACGCAGGTGCCGGTGGTGTCGGCCCACGGCAACCACGACATCAACGCCCCCAACTACTACGCGCAGCTGGCGATGCCCGGCGACGAGGAGAACTTCAGCTTCGACTACGGCCACGCCCACCTGGTGGTGGCCAACGACACGCCCGAGCAACTCGACGACCTGACGGGTAAGATCCCGGCGTTCCTCACCGCCGACCTGGCGGCCCACGCCTCCGCGCCATGGCTGATCGTCAACCACCACCGCCCGGTCTACTCGGCCTCGACCCGCCACGGGTCGGACACCACGCTGCGCGACACCTGGGCGCCGATCTTCGACCAGGCCCAGGTCGATCTGGTGCTCAACGGCCACGATCACGACTACGAGCGCACCAAGCCGATGCGCGGCAACCAGGCCCAGGCGTCGGCCGCCGACGGCACGATCTACGTGGTGTCGGGCGGGGCCGGCGCCGAGCTGTACGAGAACGGCTCGGACTTCTGGACCGAGACCTCGGCGTCCTTGCACTCGGCGACGGTGGTGCGGGTGCGCGCCAACCAGCTCGTGCTCGAGGCGTTCGACGAGACCGGCGCGGCGATCGACGGGTTCACGATCGCGCGGCCGTGATCGCGCGCGCGCTGGCGCTGGCGCTGGCGCTGGTGGTCGCCGCGGTCGCGCCGGCGCGGGCCGACGACGCCGCAGACCAGGCGGCGTTCACCGCCGCCAGCCAGCGCCTGGCCGCCGGCGACCCGGCGGGCGCGCGGGCCGCGTTCGAGGCGCTGGCGGCCGCGGCCCCCGACGGGCGCTGGGCCGACGACGCGCTGGCCGAGGCCGCGGCGCTGGCCGAGGCCGCCGGCGATCTGGCCGGGGCGCGCGCGCTGTGGGGCCGGATCGTCCACGACCACGGCGACGGCCGGCTGGCGCGCCGGGCCCAGGCGCGGCTCGACGCGCTGGTCGCGGCCGGCGGCGCCGATGGTGGCTTCGACGCGGTCGCGGCGGCCCACGAGCGCCTGGTGCGCGCGGCCGCCGCCGCCGAGGATCCCCACGCGGCGCTGACCGAGCTGGGCGCGCTGCTCGAGCGCGAGCCGGCGTACCCGGCGTGGTTCGTGGCCGCGCTGTGGCTGGGCCAGGCCTGGGGGCGCATCGGCGAGCGGCGCCTGGCCGCGACCTGGCTCGATCGCGCGATCGCCCGTGCGCCCGGGGCGGCCGAGCGCTTCCGCGGCGAGCTCGAGCGCGCGCGGCTCGACGCCGACGCCGGCGCGCTGGCCGCGGCCCGGGCCCGGCTGCTCGCGCTGACGCCGCCCGACGCGGTCGCCGCCGACGCGCGCGCC
This sequence comes from Myxococcales bacterium, assembly GCA_016707895.1. Taxonomy (GTDB): domain Bacteria; phylum Myxococcota_A; class Polyangia; order Haliangiales; family Haliangiaceae; genus UBA2376. The sequence continues at coordinate 795,110 of JADJGV010000034.1, forward strand.
GAGCTGGTCGCCGAGCTCGATCGCCGGGCCGCGCGCAGCCGCTGGCGTCTGCTCGCGGCAGGCGCGCTGGCGATCCTCGGGCTGGCCGCACTGGCGACGCTGCGCCGGCAGCATCGGGGCTGGCGCGCGGCCGGGCGCGCGCTGTGGCCGCCGCCGATGGAGGTGGTGTACCTGGCGCCGGTGGCGATCGGCATCGCGCTGGTGGCGCGCACCGGCAACCCGCTGGCGGCCGCCGCCGTCGAGCGCATCCTCGTCGGCGGCGTGCTGGTCGCGTGGCTGGGCGGCGCCGTCGCCCGGGGCCCGCTGGCGCTGGCCGCGCGGCTCGGCTTCGTCGCCGCGGTCACGCTCGCGATCGCGGCCACCGCGTACCTCGCGGTGGTCGACGATCAGCTGCTCGATCTGCTGCTCGAGACCTGGCGCTCGGGCCACGACATGCGCTGAGCGGCGCGCCTCACCGCGTGAACTGTTCGACGGGGCGGTACTCGGCGGCGCGGTCGCCCATCTGCGCCGCGAACCACGCGGCGCGCTGGCGGCGGGCCACGCGATCGGCGACCGCGTCGAGGCGGGGCAGCGCACGGCGCGCGGTCTCGGCGGCGAACCGCAGCGGCGCCGGCGCCAGCACCGCCAGCGGCCACAGCCCGGCCGACGGCAGCCGGTTGGCGGCGTAGGCCGGCGGCGGCATGAACACCCGGGTGAAGCCGCGGTGCAGGCCGTCGGTCCACCACGCGCGCACCCGCGCGGGCCACGGCAGCGCGGCGGGCGGCGTGAACGCGGCGACGTACGACGCGCACAGCGCGCGGCCGTCGTCGCCGGCGCGGCCGGCGCCCTTGAGCGCGGTGACGAACGCGAGCTGCGCGCAGTCGCGCACCGTCGTCGGGAACCACCGCGGGCGGACGCCCATCAGGTGGCCGACGTAGCGCCAGAAGTGCAGCATCGCCTCGATGTCGGCGGTGGTCGGCCGGTAGCCGAGCAGCCGCATCGCGTAGCCCGGCGCGAAGCTGCCGCCGAGGATCGTCAGCAGCGCGTCGGCCTGGCTGATCGGCACGCCCCACGCCGCGGCGTCCCACTCGGGGTGCGCCAGCAGCCGGCGGCGCACGAACACGTGCATCATCCGCACCCGCAGCGCCGAGGCCCGGCCGGCGGCGCCGCGGTCGAGGCCGCCCGGCTCCGACACCGCGATCCAGAACGCGCAGGTCTCGAGGAACCGCTTGCGGGTGCTGCCGCCGGCGTAGGCGCCGGTCAGCGCCAACGGCTTGGCCACCGAGTTCTCGGCGTAGGCGGCCAGCGTGATCGCGCCGGCGAAGCGGAACACGTCCGCGCCGTAGCGGCGGAACACCGTCGCGCCGTGGGCCAGCCGCGCGCGATCGAGCCACGGCGGATCGTCGTCGAGATCGGCGAACAGCGCGGCCAACGACGCCGGCGCGGCCGGCACCGCGGCGACGCCGGCGGTCAGCGCCTGCTCGAACATCGCCCGGCCGCGCGCCGGCTCGCCGCCGAGGTACAGCTCGTCGACCACCGCCTCGGCCAGCGGATCCGCGTCGTAGTACGCGGCCGCGAACGCGCGCACCACCTCGTCGGCCGGCGCCAGGTCGAAGCCCAGCACGCGCTTGCCGACCGCGCGAGCGGCCCGGGCCCACGGGCGCTCGAGGCGGTCCCAGTAGCGAAACTCCGTCGGCTGCGGCGTGCTCACCGGCCGACTATGCCTCACGGCCGCGGCGGGAACGCGAGCTTCTTGACCGCGAACGTGCCCTTGGCGCACGGCGGCGGCGCGGGCTTGGGCGCGCCGCGCGGCGGCGGCGGCGGCGGCGCCCCAGCGACGGTCAGGTAGACGTAGGTGACGCCCTTGGCCGGCGCGACCACGGCCTTGGACCAGGCGCAGGCGCCGAAGGTGATCGTCAGCGTGCGCTTGCCGGGCGCGACCGGCAGGCGCGCGGCCAGGCGGTGGCGGTCCTTGCCGCCGTCGACGGTCAGGTCGGCGCGATCGAGCCAGCCGGTGCCCGACACCACCAGGTTGCCGTCGACCCGCGTCGGCGGCGCGAGCCGCGCGACGTGCTTGCCGGTGGGCTCGACCAGCTCGACGTCGGAGCGGAACGACAGCGGCGTGATCGCGTCGAAGCGGTGGGCGCCGGGCGCCATCTCGAGGAAGATCGGCGGCGGGCCGGCCTGGCGGACGCCGTCGATGAAGATCACCGCGTCGGGCGCGTCGCTGGTCACGTCGACGTCGCCCTTGATGGCCTCGAGCCCGGCCAGCACCTTCTCGACCTTGACGCGATCGGGCGCGGCGGGCGCCGCCTCGAGGTAGGCGCGGTACTCGCGGATCGCGCCGCGCACGTCGTGCTTGCGGCGCAGCACGTCGGCGAGGTTGTAGGTGACGTTGGGGTGGGGGGCGATCTTCTGGACGAAGCGGTAGCGCTCGATCGCGGTGGCCAGATCGCCGCGATCGTCGGCCGCCTGGGCCTCGGCGAAGGCGGCGCGCGCGGCCTCGGCAACGTCGGGCGGCAGCGGCGCCGGCTGGGCGTGGGCGAGGGCGCCGACGGCCAGGGCCGCCGCCAGGGTCAGGGACGAGGCGCGCACAGCCCGAAGATAGCGCGCGGACGGCGCCGGGGCCGCTGCCCGTGATTTCGGACGGTTGTCTGTTTTTGCGGAAATCGGCCGCGATAACGGACGAGTGTCTGCTACGGTGCGGAGATGACGCCGCAGGCCCACCCGTACCGCGACCTCGCCGTGATCGACAGCCGGGCGCCGCGCACCAACCAGACCGTCGTCGCCATCGTCGCGTCGATCGCGGTGGCGACCGGCGCGTGGTGGTTGCTGGCGGTGCTGGCCGCGCAGCTGGCGATCGCGGTGCGCTTCGGGCGGCGTTACTGCCTGCCGTGCCGGCTGTACTTCGACGTGATCCAGCCGCGGTTCGGCGAGGGCCCGCTCGAGGACTCGCGCGCGCCGCGCTTCGCCAACCTCATCGGCGCGAGCGTGCTGGCGGCGGCGGCGGCGAGCTACGCGCTCGGCTGGGTCACGGTCGGCGCGAGCCTCGGGCTCACGGTGGTCGTGCTGGCCACCGCCGCGGCGACCACCGGGCTGTGCGTCGGCTGCGAGCTGTACAAGGTGATCGCGCGGGCGCGCGGCATCCGCGGGGGCACCATCGCGCGGGTCGACCTCGCCGGCCTGGGCGAGGTGCCCGCCGATCGCGACGTGGTCGTGGTGTTCACCCACCCGCTGTGCGGCGACTGCCAGCGGGTCGGCGCACAGCTCGCCGCGTCGGGCAAGCCGGTGGTCGCGGTCGACGTGTCGCGCCGCCGCGACCTGGCCAAGAAGTACGGCGTGACGCTGGTGCCGCTGGCGGTGGCGGTCGACGCGCGCGGCCACGTCACCGCGCGCCTGGCGTGACCGGCCCGGGCGGCTACGCCGCGGGGCGCTCGCCGAAGATCGCCGTGCCGATCCGCACCAGCGTCGCGCCGCACGCGATCGCCACCGCGAAGTCGTGGCTCATGCCCATCGACAGGTGCGGCAGCGGCACGGCCGGCGTGGCCAGGCGATCGCGCAGCGCGCGCAGCGCCGTGAAGTGCGGCCGCGCCGCCTCAGGATCGTCGGTGGGCGGCGGCATCGTCATGAAGCCATCGACCCGCAGCCCCGGCACCGCCGCCAGCCCGGCGACCAGCGCCGGCGCGTCGGCGACCGCGACCCCGCCCTTGGTGGCCTCGCCGGCGACGTTGACCGCGATCAGGATCGGCTGGACGGCGCCGGCCGGCAGCCGCTTGCCCAGCTCGACGCCGAGCTCGAGCGAGTCGACCGCGTGGATCAGCGCGACCTTGCCGGCGATCTGCCGGGCCTTGTTGCGCTGCAGCCGGCCGATGAAGTGCCAGCGCGGGTGGGTCGCGGCGCTGGCCTGCTTGGCCAGCAGCTCCTGCACGTAGTTCTCGCCGACGTCGGTGGCGCCGGCGGCGACCACCGCGTCGATCGCCGCGACCGGGTGCAGCTTGGACACCGCGACCAGCGTGACCTCGTCGGGGCGCCGGCCGCAGGCGGCGCAGGCGGCGTCGACGGCCGCCCGGGTGGCGCGCCAGCGCGCGGCGAGGTCGGTCACGCGGCGTGCCCGTGGGCCAAGCGGACCTCGGCGGCGCCGGTGGCGCGCAACAGCTCGACCACCTCGGCCAGCGGCAGCCCGGCGATGTTGGTGATCGAGCCGCGCACGCTCCGCACCAGCGCCGCGCCGATGCCCTGCACCGCGTAGGCGCCGGCCTTGCCGTCCCACTCGCGCGACGCGACGTAGTCGGCCAGGAGCGCCTCGTCGAAGTCGACCATCTCGACGTCGCTGGTGACGGTGATCGCGTGGACCTCGGCGCCGCGTCGCAGCACCACGGCCGTGGTGACCTGGTGAGTCCGGCCGCGCAGCGCGCGCAGCATCACCGCGGCGGCGTCGCCGTCGGCGGCCTTGCCGAAGATCCGCCCGTCGACGATCACCGTGGTGTCGGCGGCCAGCACCCAGTCGTCGTCGCTGGCCAGCGCCGCGGCCTTGGCCGCCGCCACCCGCTCGACGTAGGCCACCGCCGGCTCGTCGGCGCCGGGGGTCTCGTCGATGTCGGCGGGGTGGACCGCGAACGCGACCCCGATCCGCGCCAGGAACTCGCGGCGGCGCGGCGACGCCGAGGCCAGGATCAACATCGCGCCTTATATACAGCGCGGGGGCCGAAAGCGCGATGAGCGCCCGGAGGCGCTCATCCTCGATCGATCAGCCGGCGGTCCTCGCTCACACCAGGGAGGGCTGGCGAAGCGAGGTGCCCCGCCGAGGATCTCGCGTTTCGGGTGGGGGGCCCCACGTCTTGTGGGGGAGGGTCTTTGCGAAAGACCCTCTCAGAGTTACTGCGGTGGGGGCCAGCCGCCGCCCTGGGGCGGCGGGCCACCGAAGCCACCCGGCGGCGGGCCACCCTGCGGCGGCGGGAAGCCACCCGGCGGCGGGCCACCGAAGCCCGGCGGCGGACCGCCCGGGGGCGGGTAGCCACCACCCGGCGGCGGGCCGCCGAAGCCACCGCCCTGCGGCGGCGGCGTGTTGTTGCCCTTCACCATCTTCATGACCTCGTCGTACGCGGCCGGCGCCGTCAGCATCAGCACGCCGAAGTAGGCCAGCAGCATCAGCAGCGAGCGGACCAGCATCAGGAACCACTCGACGAACTTCACGTGGTCGCCGTGGATCAGCAGCGCCAGCATGAACAGCACGATCTGCACCGGCAGCCACACCAGCAGCGCCGCGGTGGCGTGCGGCGCGAAGGCGTCGACGGCCTGGAGCGCCGGCGGCAGCTTGCGGGCGGGGACGACGAACACCGCACACGCGGTCGCCACCAGGCACATCACCAGCAGCAGCAGCGCGTAGACCTTGAACATCGCCCCCTTGAACAGCCCGCCGGCGAAGTCGCCGTCGAAGTGGTTCAGGACGTTGGTGGTGATCGTCACCGTGCGCGACTCGCGGTCGGCGTCGATGCCGTCACCCGCGAAGATGCCGAGCAGGACCATGCTGGCGCCGACGGCGATGATGATGCGCGCGGCCTGATCGTCGGGGCGCTGCAGCCGCGCCAGCAACCCGAACAGCAACGTCGAGATGCCGATCGTGTAGAAGAACGTCAGGCCGATGCTGCTCGGTCCTTCGGAGATCGTGGCGATGCCGTTGACCACCACGCCGATGAACGACACGCCGAACGGCAGCCACTCGAGCACCACCGGCGGGATCTTCGCGCGGATGTCCTTGGGCGCGACCGACACCAGCAGATACGACGCCGCGGCGAGCAGCGGCCAGATCAGCCCGCGGAACGCGCGGCCCTTCCAGGCGAACGTGAGCGGGCTGAACTTGACCGGGATGAAGATCGCGATCGCGAGCGCGGCGCCCAGGATCATGAGCGCCATGCGCTGCAGGTCGGGATCGCGCAGCTTGGCCAGCGGCACGCCGAACAGCGTCCCCGGCTGCGACTGAGGCAGCTTGCGCGCCCAGTCGTCCATCGGGCCGGGCAGGTTCTGCTGCGGCGGGGCGAACGCGCCCTGCGGCGGGCCCGCGAAGCCGGGCGGCGGACCACCGGGGGGCGGGCCACCGAAGCCGGGCGGCGGACCACCGGGGGGCGGGCCACCGAAGCCGGGCGGCGGACCACCGGGGGGCGGGCCACCGAAGCCGGGCGGCGGACCGCCAGGCGGCGGACCCCCAAAGCCAGGCGGCGGACCGCCGGGAGGCGGGCCCCCGAAGCCGGGCGGCGGACCGCCGGGAGGCGGGCCCCCGAAGCCGGGCGGCGGACCGCCGGGAGGCGGGCCCCCGAAGCCAGGCGGCGGACCGCCGGGAGGCGGGCCCCCGAAGCCGGGCGGCGGACCGCCGGGAGGCGGGCCCCCGAAGCCAGGCGGCGGACCCCCGAAGCCGGGCGGCGGACCCGCGGGCGGCGGCGGTGACGCGACCGGCGGGGGCGCAGCGACGGGCGGCGGCGGCGCCACCGGCGGCGGCGCGGCAGGCGGAGGCGGCGCGGCGGCCGGGGCCGGCGGGCCGGGCGGCTTCGGCGCGGTCGCGGGGCCGAGCTTCGGCGCCGCGTATCCGAACATCGTCTTGGCGGGGCCGCCGCTCGGCGCGGCCGGCGCCGCCGGCATCGGCCGCCCGCACGTGCCGCACGCCGGCGCGGTCATCAGCACGGCCGCGCCACAGAACGGGCACGGCCTGGTTGGTGTCGCCATGGCTATCGCTCTCTCCCTTTGCGACGGAACGTAACGCGCTGAGCGATCGACGGTCAACGCGAGGGGCCGCGGATCGCGCCCTCGTGGTACATCGCGATCGTGACCGCGCGACTCGACAAGACCATCGGCTTCCTCGGCGCTGGCAACATGGCGGAGGCGCTGATCCGCGGCCTGGTGCAGGACGGCGTGGTCACGCCCGAGCGCATCATCGCGTCGGGACCGCGCGGCGATCGCCTCGCGGAGCTGGCCGGGGCCTACCGCATCGAGACCACCACCGACAACGCCGCGCTGGCCAAGCAGGCCGAGATCCTGGTGCTGTCGGTCAAGCCGCAGATCCTCGAGCGCGTGCTGCGCGAGGTCGCCTCTGCGATCCCGCCGGGCGCGCTGGTGGTGTCGGTGGCCGCCGGCATCGACACCGCGACGATCGAGAGCCACCTGCCGTCGGGCGCGCGGGTGGTGCGCGCGATGCCCAACATGCCGGCGCTGGTGCGCGCCGGCGCCACCGCCATCTCGCGCGGCCGCCACGCCACCGACGCCGATCTGGTCGAGGCCAAGACCATCTTCGACGCCGTCGGCCTCACGATCGTGCTCGACGAGAGCCAGCTCGACGCGGTCACCGGCCTGTCGGGCTCGGGGCCGGCGTACATCTTCCTGATCCTCGAGGCGCTGGCTGACGCCGGCGTCAAGGTCGGGCTGTCGCGGCGCAACGCCCAGCGGCTGGCGGCGCAGACCGTCATGGGCTCGGCCAAGCTGCTGCTCGACACCGACGAGCACCCGGGCAAGCTCAAGGACATGGTGACGTCGCCCGGCGGCACCGCGATCGCCGGCCTGCACACGCTCGAGGAGGGCGGCCTGCGCACGACGCTGATCAACGCGGTCGAGACCGCGACCAAGCGGGCGCGTGAGCTGGGCCGCGGAGGCAAGGGGTGAGCTGGCTGCGCGCCACCGCCGACGGCGTCGCGCTCGACGTGCTGGTGCAGCCGCGGGCGTCGCGCCCGAAGCTGGGCCCGATCCACGGCGATCGGATCAAGGTCGCGGTCACCGCGCCGCCGGTCGACGGCGAGGCCAACGCCGCGGTGATCGAGCTGGTGGCCAAGGCGCTGGGCGTCGCGCGCGGCGCGGTCGCGGTGACCGCCGGTCAGGCGTCGCGGCGCAAGACGCTGGCGATCCGCGGCGTCGATCTGGCGCGGGTGACCGCGGTCGTGGAGGCCGCGTGAGGCGCGCCGCGGTGGTGGCGCTGGTCGCCGGCGGTTGCGGCGGCGCCACCGGCACGATCGGCCTCGAGCTGGTCACCGCGCCGGGCTCGACGGTGCTGGCCGACGTGGCGCGGGCGCGGCTGACGCTGTCGTCGCCGCCGACCGTGGTCGACGCCACCCGCGGCCCCGACGGCAAGTTCCACCTCGCGATCGACGTGGTCGCCGAGGGCCCGTCCGGCACGCTGACCTTCGAGGGCTGGGACGCCGGCGACGCGCTGATCGCGATCGGCCGCACGCCCGCGCTGCCGATCGCGGCGATCGACGCCGAGGTCGCGATCTACGTGGCCGCGCCCGACAGCCTGGCCGCGGCGCCGGTCGCGCTCGATCCGCCGCGCACCGCGGTCGGCAGCGCCGCGTACCCGTTCGGCGTGCTGGTGGCCGGCGGCCGCGATGGCGCCGGCGCGGCCTCCGACGCGGTCGCCATCTACAACGTCTTCACCCACGCGTGGCAGGTCGGCGTCGATCTGCCGGCGCCGCGGGTCGCGCCGACGATCGGCGCCAGCGCGCTGGGCTACGCCTACGTGCTCGGCGGCGACGACGCCAGCGGCGCGCCGACCGGCACGCTGTGGCGCTACGACACCACCGTCGCGCCGGCCGGCGCGGTGCTGGCGCTGACCGATGCGCCGACCCTGGCGCGCACCGCGGCGCCGATCGCGCTGGTGCGCAGCGAGGGCTTCATCGTCGGCGGCGCGCCGCCGGCGGTGATCGACGGCCTGACCCGCACCCTGACCGCGGCGCCCAGCCTGCCGCCGCTGGCCGGCGCCGCGGCGTCGGTGGTGGTGTCGGCCGGCGGCGCCGACGCGCTGTACGCGGTGTTCATCGGCGAGGGCAGCGGCGCCAGCGGCGTCGTGCGGTTCGCGGCCGACGGCGCCACCGACGAGGCCAGCGCCCCGGCCAGCGCCCGCCGCACCGGCCACGGCGCGGTCGCGCTCGGCGACGGCCGGGTGATCGTCATCGGCGGCGCGGTCGGCGGCGCGCCGGTCGGCAGCGCGATCGTCGCCAGCCCGGCCAGCCACCTCTACGTCGAGCAGCCCGCGGTCCTCGCCACCCCGCGCGCCGGCGCCGCGATCGCCGCGGCGGGCGGCGTGCTGGTGGTGGCCGGCGGCACTGACGCCAGCGGCGCGATCGTGCCGACCGCCGAGATCCTCGATCTGACCACGCTCGCGCATCGCACCACCGTGCCGATGGTCGTGCCGCGCACCGGCGCCGTCGCCCGCCCGCTCGCCGACGGCCAGGTGATGATCGTCGGCGGCACCGACGCCGCCGGCCAGCCGGTCGGCGTGGTCGAGTTGTTCACGCCGCGCTGAGGCGCGATCGGGAGCCCGATCCCGATCCCGATCCCGATCCCGATCCCGATCCCGATCCCGATCCCGATCCCGATCCCGTCTCCGTCCCCGCTCCCTCGCTACGCCCACTCGACCGAGCGCATCGACAGTGAGCCCATCGTCCAGCCGGTGACCGGGTAGCGCGGCGGCGGCAGCGCGTCGCCGTGGGCGGCGGCGCCGGCCGCGACGAGCAGCGGCGCGAGGTGTTCGACCGACGGGTGGGCGTCGCGCAGCGCGGGCGCGTCGTCGAGCACGCGGCCGAGCGCGGCCAGGTCGCCGCGGTCCAGCGCCGCGGTGGCCCAGGCCTCGAACGCCACGGCCCACGGCGGCGGCGCGGCGGCGGCGCTGTCCCAGTCGAGCCGGCCGAGGTTGTGCACCAGGCCGCCCGAGCCGAGCACCAGCACGCCGTCGGCGGCCAGCGGCGCCAGCGCGCGGCCGAGCGCGAGCCAGCCGGCCGGGCCGGTGCGCAGCGGCAGCGCCACCTGCACCACCGGCAGGTCGGCGGCCGGGAACATCTTGAGCAGCGGCACCCACACGCCGTGATCGAGCGCGCGGGTCGGCTCGGCCTTGGCGCCGGTGAGCTCGCGCACCTGGGCGGCGAGCGCGGGCGCGCCCGGCGCCGGGTAGCGCACGTCGCGCAGCGCCGGATCGAAGCCGCCGAAGTCGTAGGACAGCGGCGCGCGGGCCTCGACGCCGGTGCGCGCGATCGCCGACACCCAGTGCGCCGACACGATCGCGACGCCGCGCGGCGGGGCCTCGGCGCGCAGGCGCGCGCCCCACGCCGCCAGCGCCGCGGCGAAGCCGCCAACTTCGAGCGCCAGGTTCGGCGCGCCGTGGCTGATGAAACCGACCGGGATGCGGGCCATGCAGGCAGCGTGGGGCCGCGCCGCGCCGCGGCCAAGCCCGGCCGCTGGGACAGTCCGTGCCGCCGCTAGCGCTGCTGCTCGCGGGTCGACAGGAGCCGGATGTCCGGCCAGTCGACCTTGACCCGGTTGAGCTGCCAGTCGTTGCGCGCCAGGAACACCGTCGCGCCGCTGTGATCCTCGGCGGTGTTGTCGCGGTTGCCGTCGGCGAACTTCTTCACCAGCTTGGGATCGTCGGCCTCGACCCAGCGCGCCCGCTCGAACGAGGTGCCCTCGAAGATCACCGGCAGGTCGTACTCGGTGCGGATGCGGTCGGCCAGCACGTCGAACTGCAGGCCGCCGACCACGCCGACGATCCAGTCCGAGCCGATCACCATCTTGAACGCCTGCGCCGCGCCCTCCTCGGCCAGCTGCTCGAGCGCGCGGCTCAGGTGCTTGGCCTTCATCGGATCGACCGGCCGCACCCGGCGCAGCAGCTCGGGCGCGAACGACGGGATGCCGGTGAAGCGCAGCACCTCGCCCTCGGTGAGCGCGTCGCCGATCCGCAGGCCGCCGTGGTTGGGCAGGCCGATGATGTCGCCGGCCCACGCCTCCTCGGCCAGCTCGCGGGCGTTGGCCTGGAACAGCATCGCGTTGCCGACCGCCAGCGTCTTCTCGGTGCGCGGGTTGACCAGCTTCATGCCGCGCGAGAAGTGGCCCGAGGCCAGCCGCACGAACGCGATGCGGTCGCGGTGCTTGGGATCCATGTTCGCCTGGATCTTGAAGACGAAGCCCGACACCTTGGGCTCGCCGGGGTCGACCGCGCGCTCGACCGCCGGCTGCGGCCGCGGCGGCGGCGCCAGCTCGGCGATGCCGGCCAGCAGCTCGCGCACGCCGAAGTTGTTGACCGCCGAGCCGAAGAACACCGGCGTCATGTGGCCCTCGCGGTAGCTCTGCAGGTCGAGCGGCTTGCACAGCCCGCGCACCATCTCGACGTCGCCGCGCAGCTTGGTCACCGCGTGCTCGGGCAGGAGCTTGTCGAGCTTGGGATCGCCCAAGCCCTCGCAGACGATCGCCTCCTGGATGTACTCGCCCTTGCTGCGCTCCATCAGGTGCAGCTGATCGCCGCGCAGGTCGTAGCAGCCGAGGAAGCCCTGGCCCATGCCGATCGGCCAGGTCGCGGGGGTCACGTCGAGCGCCAGCGTGTGCTCGATCTCGTCGAGCAGCTCGAACGGGTCGCGGCCCTCGCGGTCGAGCTTGTTGATGAAGGTGACGATCGGCACGTCGCGCATGCGACACACCTCGAACAGCTTCTTGGTCTGGGCCTCGATGCCCTTGGCGGCGTCGATCACCATGACCGCCGAGTCGACCGCGGTCAGCGTGCGGTAGGTGTCCTCCGAGAAGTCCTGGTGGCCGGGGGTGTCGAGCAGGTTGAACGTGCGTTCGGCGTAGTCGAAGGTCATCACCGAGGTGGTCACCGAGATGCCGCGCTCGCGCTCGACCTTCATCCAGTCCGAGGTGGCGCGCCGGCGATCGCCGCGGGCCTTGACCGCGCCGGCCAGCTGGATCGCGCCGCCGAACAGCAGCAGCTTCTCGGTCAGCGTGGTCTTGCCGGCGTCGGGGTGGGCGATGATCGCGAAGGTCCGACGACGGGCGACCTCGGGGGGCAACTCGGGCATGGCGGCGCAATCTACGCGCCTGGCCGGCCGGCGCCAATGGTATAGGCTGTCCCCGTGGACGATCGCACGCCGCTGACCATCGCCGAGGCCGAGGCCATGCTGGACGGGTTGCCGCTGGTGGCGGCGATGGGGGGCGGGATGAACGACATCAAGGCGGTCCGGGAGAAGTGCCTGGCCGCCGGCATCCCGGTGCTGATGGGGTGCCCCGGCGGCGGCAGGGGTTGAGGCACCAAGACGCACCTCCTGGTCGAGGAGGACGACGTGCCGGCCATCGCGGCGCTGCTGGCTGACGACTGGCAGGCCTCGCTGGCCCGCGAAGGCGTGGCGCCGGTGGCCCCCACCGACGCGGCCGCGTGCCCGGCGTGCGGCGCGACCGACGAGCTGACCGCCGACGGTGAGTGCCCGGGCTGCGGCCTGGTGCTCGGCTAGTCCGCGAGCCGCGGCGCGACGGCGCCGACCTCGAGACGCCGCCGGCGTGCTCGGCGACCTGCGCGTTCGACGTCGCGCGCGCTTTGCACGGTTCGCGGAGCGCGGCGCATGCGGTGCTGGCGACGACCGCGCGGCCGCCGCCTGGACCCGCTGGACGCGGCCGGCCCGGGCACGGGAGATGCAGTCTCCGACGGCGCGGGCCGCCGGCCTCCGCACCGCGGACACGCGGCCCGTCGATCGGAGGCCCCATGTTGCGGCTGCGGACCCTCGCGCTCACGATGCTGGTGGCGGCGGCGTGCACCGGGACGACCAGCGGTGGCGACGACGCCGCGGTCGACGGCGCCATCCCGCCGATCGACGCCGCGGGAGACATCGACGCGGCGATCGACGCGGCGATCGACGCGGCGATCGACGCAGCCGTCGACGCCCCGCTCGCGCCGTGCGACATGCCGGCGATGGGCGAGGAGGTCGCGACGCTGGCCGGCTGCCCGAGCGCCGGCGCCGCCGACGGCGTGCGCGGCATGGCGCGGTTCGCCAACCCGGTCAACGTGCTGGCCGGCGACGGCGAGGTCTACGTCGCCGACTTCGACAATGGGCGGATCCGCGCGGTCGCGCCCGACGGCGCCACCCGCACGCTGGTGATGGCGAGCAACTTCCGGCGGCCGTTCGGCCTGGCGCTGCACGCCGGCGTGCTCTACGTGTCGACCGACGACAACGATCTGGGCGCGCACTCGAGCACGACCGGCACGGTGTGGCGGGTCGACCTGGCGTCGGGTGCGGCGACCGTCGTCGCCCGCGATCTCGGGCGACCGCGCGGCCTGGCGGCGCTGCCCGATGGGCGGCTGGTGCTCTCCGACTACGTCCACCACACGGTGTCGCTGTTGACGCCGACCACCGGCGAGGTGGTGGTGCTGGCCGGCGCGCGCGATCAGCCCGGCTACGCCGACGGCCGCGGCGCCGCGGCGCGGTTCGACGGCGCCTACGGCGTGGCGCTGCTCGCCGACGGCCGGATCGCGGTCGCTGACTACAACAACCACCGCCTCCGCGCGATCACGCTGGCCGGCGACGTCACGACCTTGGCCGGCACCGGCGCCCGCGGCCGCGCCGACGGCCTCGCTGCGTCGGCGAGCTTCGGCTCCCCGCAGGCGCTGGCCACCGACGCCGCCGGCCGCCTGTACGTCAGCGACACCGACAGCTTCACCGTGCGGGTGCTGGCCGACGGCGCCGTCGCGACGGTCGCGGGCGCGGGCACCGGCGGCTGGCTCGACGGGCCGCGCCTGACCGCGCAGTTCTGGGGCCTCGAGGGCCTGGCGGTCGCCGCCGACGGCCGCACGCTGTGGGTCGCCGACGGCAGCCGCGGCGAGGACGTGCCGTACCACCGGGTGCGACGGGTCGAGCTGCCGTGAACCTTCGCGCGTATCGAGCGCCGGGGCGCTGCGCTACCATCGCCGCCAATGCGCACGGCGATGTCCCTCGGCTTGCTCCTCGCGCTCGGCCTGGCCGGCTGCGGCGGCTGTGACAACACCAGCGGCGGGGGCGTCGACGGCGCCGATGGGACCGGCTTGTGCGGCGGCGTGGCATGCACGGCGGAGCAGGCGTGCCGCTACGACACCTGCGTGCCGACGCCGAGCGCGTGCGTCGATGGTCGCTGCCCCGGCGACCTGCGCTGCGACACCCCCGCGAACGAGTGCCTGCCGTGGGGCGTCGGCCCCGGCGGCACGTTCGACACCGCGTGCGTCCGCGAGGTCGTGCCCGGCGTGTTCTTCCCCGGCGTGCAGTGCGAGTGGCTGGGCCCGCCCGCCGGCGATCCGTTCCCCGATCACAAGAACGTGCTCGGCTCGCCGATGGTGGCCGATCTCGGGCTCGGGGCCGGCGAGTTCACCAGCCCGTCGATCGTCTTCATCTCGTACAACTTCACCGACGGCGGCGCCGAGTCGTGCGCCGGCAGCAACCCGGCGTACTTCGGCGTGCTGCGCATCATCGACGGCGCCACCTGCGGCCAGTTGGCCAGCCTGCCCAACCCGATCATCGCGGCGCAGTCGGTGGCGATCGCCGATCTCGGCGGCGTCGATCGCAAGCCAGAGATCGTCGCGGCCCGCCAGGACGGCGGGCTGATCGCGTTCACCCGCTCGGCGGCCGGCGCCTGGGGCGTCTTGTGGTCGTCGGCCGACACCTACGGCGACGCGTTCTGCAACTGGACCGGCCTGTCGATCCACGATCTCGACGACGACGGCGTGCCCGAGATCATGTACCAGGGCGCGGTCTACTCGGCGGCCGGCGTGCTGCTCAACACGCCGATCGTGCCGACGACGCTCGAGCCGCGCTCGACCGGCTACATCCCGGTGATCGCCGACGTCGACAACGACGGCGCGCCCGAGTTGGTGGCGGGCCCGCAGATCTACGACTGGGATCGCACCACCACCGAGTGGGTGCCGGCCCAGGCCATCGGCGGGGTCGGCGGGCGGGTCGCGGTGGCCGACCTCGGCACCTTCGGCGCCGCCGCCGGCGCCGACGATCGCGGCGCGCTCGACGGCCAGGCCGAGGTGGTGGTGGTCAACGCCGGCCTGGTCCACGCCTACACGCTGACCGGGCGCGAGGTGTTCACCGGCGCGCTGCAGGGCACGCCGGCCGGCAACGGCGGCCCGCCGACCCTGGCCGACTTCGACGGCGACGGCCGCGTCGAGATCGCGTCGGCCGGCGGCTCGGCCTACACCGTGTTCGATCCCGATTGCGTCACCGGCGCCGCTGCGGCGGTGTGTGCCAGCGGCCGCGCCGACGGCATCCTGTGGACCCAGCCGTCGCAGGACCTGTCGTCGAACGTGACCGGCTCGTCGGTGTTCGACTTCGAGGGCGACGGCCGCGCCGAGGTGGTCTACGCCGACGAGTGCTTCACCCGGGTCTACGACGGCACCAGCGGCCAGGTGGTGTACTCGCGGTTCCGCCGCTCGTGCACCTGGTACGAGAACCCGATCGTCGCCGACGTCGACGCCGACTTCAACGCCGAGATCGTCGTGCCGTCCAACACCAACTGCAACGTCACCTGCCCGGCGCTCGATCCGATCTTCGACGGCGTGCAGTGCCTGGACAACTCCGACTGCCCGGCCAGCGCGCCGTGCGGCCGCGACGCGGCGACCGACACGCTGGGCAAGTGCCGCTGCACCGTCGACGCCGACTGCGGTGGCGACAACTTCGTGTGCCGCGACCCGATCGCCGGCCCGGCCGCCGCTGGCAAGGTGTGCCGCGCCGAGAACCCCGGCCCGGGCACGGCGTTCGGCGTGCGGGTGATCGCCGATCGCGTCGACCGCTGGGTGGGGACCCGGCCGATCTGGAACCAGCACGCGTACAGCGTCACCAACGTCGACGACAACGGCGTCGTGCCGCGGACGTCGCAGTGGCTGCGCAACTGGACCCAGCCCAACCTCAACAACTTCCGCCAGAACAGCCCGGGCAGCGGGCTCGGCGCCGGCGCGTCGCCGGATCTCACCGCCCATGCCGCGACGATCACCTGCATCGCCGGCGGCGCCCGGGTCACGGTCAACGTGTGCAACCGCGGCACCGAGCCGGTGGCCCGCGGCCTGACGGTGTCGGTCTACGGCGGCAGCCCGCCGGGCGCGCTCGGCTGTCAGGCCCAGACCATCGGCACGCTGGTGCCGGGGACCTGCCAGGACGTCAGCTGCGACTGGCCCGCGGCCGGCAGCGTCGGCACGGTGATCGTCGACGATCGCGGCATGCAGGTGGGGGCGAACCTGGAGTGCCGCGAGGACAACAACACGCTGGTGCTGACCGGCATCAACTGCCCGGTTGGGCCGTAGGGACCGCAACGCACCCGCGCCTTAGCGGCCACCCGCCTTTGCGGATCCCCGCGTTCTCCTGGCCGGTGGGGCCTGGGATCGGCGGCGCTTGCGTGCCGCCGGCGGCGTCCTGACTTCGGCGCCCGCCTGAGCCGGAGCCGCCGCGACCTCGCCGCCAGCATGCGGCGGCGCCACCGCTTGTTCGCCTTCCACGTGGGATGGCGGCGCCCCGTACGGCCGCCCATCGGCGTGCACGAACCGCAGCTTGCCGGGCGCAGTGCCGACGATCTGTAGCCGACCATCGTGCGCCGCCTTGTGGTGCGCCGAGCAAAGCGCCGTCAGCTTGGTCGGCGTGTGATCGCCTCCCTCCACCCGCGGCACGATGTGGTGCACGTCGACGTACCGCGCGTTGCGGCACCCCGGCACGACGCACCGCCCGCGATCCCGCCGCAGCACGGCGCGCCGGGTCCGCGGCGGGATCGTCTTGGTCACCCGCGCGGGCTCGTCACCGTCGACCCGCCCGAGGAGCTCGGCGTCGCACGACGCCTGCGCCAGCTCCGTTTCACTGATCTCGATCGTGTGCCCGGCCACGTCCTGCCAAGCGCGGAGGCAGTCGGGGCACCGCGTGATCGCGATCTGATACATGGGCCTGGACGCCGCCGCGGCATCTCCCGCGTGGGATCCCGCCGCGGCATCTCCCACGTGGGAGCCCGCGCCGGGCAGCTGGCCATCGCACAAGGTCGCGAGCAGGTCGCCATCGGTGAGCGGGTGCCCGCACGCCGCCTCCAGCGCGCGCCGCGCCGCGGTGAACTTGCCCCGCACCGCCGCCGGCAGCAGCAGCCGCAGCTCGTGCAGGCGCGCGGCGGGGGCCGGCGGATCCTCCGGCGAGTCGCCCCGCCGCCGCCCGCTCACCATCTCCTCGATCTCCCGCACGGTGTGCTTGGCCGCCGCCGTCAGCCACGCCGCCTCGGTGTCGACCGTCGCGACCCGGGTCAGCTCGCGCGCGGCGCTGTACGCGACGTCGCCGGCGGACATCGCCGCCCGCAGCTTCGGCAGGACCGCGAGCGCGTCGGCCACCCGCAGCCGCTCCCGCGCCGGCCCCGGCGCGTAGCCCAGGATGCGCTCGACGTACTCGAAGAACGTCGCGAAGCCGAACTCGCGATGGACGCCGAGCGCCCGCGCGCGCCGCAGCCACGCGGCCTCCTCGACGTCGAGCGCCGCCCGCCGCCGCGCCAGCCCGCGCAACGTCCGGTCGACCTCGCGCCAGTCGTCCGCGGCCGCCGCGCCAGCCGCCGCCGCGGCGGCGGCCGCCGCCTCGCTCACCTTCAGTCCGCCCGCTGCACCGTCCACCATGCCCAGGCCCTCAGCAAGCCGCACGCCAGCCGTAACCCCGCGACGCCTGGCGCCGCGTGTCCGAATCTCGGACATAATGGCCGGATTCGTCCGGTTTCGTCCGGCGTTCCGGCCATCCCCGGACAGCCGCGGGTGTCCGGCGCCGGACACCCCGCAGCCCTCGCCGCCCCGATGCGCCCGGCGAAGCAGCCCGGCAGTGACCGGCATTGGGGTTGGCGCCAAGCGTTCGGCGTTGGCTTGGGCGACCGCGACGGAGCGCCGAGCCGTGCTGCATCCGGAGCCGGCGGTTCAGCGGCGGGCGCGGACGTGGAGCGACTCGAACATCAGGCCGCGGGTGCGGGTCTGGTCGAGCTCGCGGCGGCGGTCGGGGCCGCCGCCGTCGATCGTCGCGGCGGAGGCGAGCTCGCGGCGGGCGTAGTCGGTCCAGACGCGGGGATCGTCGCGGCAGTCGTAGCGACGGCAGGTGGCGGGGCGGTGGGCGTAGGCGTCGCAGCCGGTGGCGCCGAGGTGGGCGCAGCGGCCGTCGGGGCCGTGGCGCAGGAGGTACGGGCGGCCGTGCTCCCAGCGCAGGATCCCCTCGTCGAGGTCCTGGCTGGAGAGCGCCACGTCGAACTCGCAGCAGCGCGCGCCGCAGATCGGCAAGAGCTCGAGGCACGGCGGACCGTCGTGGGGCGGCTCGGCGTACTTGTCGACGTCGTCGGCGATGACGACGCGGCCGGGCGCGTTGGCGTCGGCGAGCGCGATCGCCGGGAGCAGCGCCGCGGCGCGGGCGTCGACGGCGGCCTCGGCGGCGGTGGGATCGGCGGTGGTCGCCGCGACCTGCTCTCCGAGCGCCACCACCCGCGCCGCCAGCGCGCGCAGATCGCCGCGCAGCTCCTCGAGCGCGAGCAACGTCGCGCGCACCGTCTGCAGCAGCTCGGCGGCGGTCAGCTCGGGCTCGGCCATCGCGGCGTCACGCTCCGCTCAGAAGTCGAAGCCGGTGGAGACCGAGAACGTCTTCTGGGCCGCGGCCTGATCGGTCGAGTCGCAGTTGGTGGTGCGCGAGTTGGTCGTGCACACCGCGTCGGTCGGGCGATCGTCGACCGAGTTGCCGGCCATCGCGTAGGTGCCCTCGAGGGTGATCGCGAACACGTAGTAGCGGAGCTTGGCGCCGACGAACACCCGGTGGCGGATGATGTCGTCCTGGTCGCGGAACACGAAGTCGAGGTCGCGGTCGGCCATGTTGGCCGGGTCGAGGCCGTCGACGTTGGGCGTGGGATCGATGACCTCGGAGCGCGGGATGATGATCAGCGCGTCGTAGCCGAGGTACGGGTTGGCGTTCCAGGTGCCGCCGACGCCGAACTGCTTGCCGATCGACGCGTCGATCGAGACGACGGTCAGGTCGAGCTCCTTCTGGCCCATCAGGCGCGAGACCGCGCCGCGCACCGCCAGCGAGGGGATGGGGAGGTCGTGGTAGCCCTCGTGCAGCGCGAGCTTGGCGTAGCCCTGCGCGGTCCACAGCCGCGAGTCCATCAGGTGCACCGCGCCGGCGCCGAACTCGATCGACGGCAGCGGGAGCCACATGCCCTTGCGGACGAACAGCCCGAGGTTGGGCAGCATGCCCTCGCCGTGGGCCATCGCGCCGGTGCCGCCGGGGTCGGGCGACGCCTGCAGCGCGCGCCAGTAGGGCCGCGTCGACGAGATCGACGTCCACGCCAGATCGGCCGAGAACTGGAAGCCGCCGAAACCCAGCGTGTCGGCCGGCGTCGACAGCCGCGGCGCCAGCGCCACGCCCAGCTCGCTGACCAGCGATCGGAACTCGAGGTTCTGGCCGACGGTGTGCGGCGCCCCGGCGCCGTCGTCGACCACGGTGCCCAGGCGGCCGAGCACGAGGTCGTTGTCGCCGGCCGACGCCGCGCGCGGGCAAAGCCAGAGGGCCGCGGTGAGGACCAAGGCATTACGCCGCATTACCGGGAGGGTAGGGCGCGGCCGTCCATCTCGTCAACACGTCCGGGCTCTCGCGGGTTTGCGTCTTGGGTGGGGGCCCCGCGGGGGCATGACCCCGCGGGGGAGGGTTTGGCGACAAACCCTCAGCAGCGGGGTACCGTGCCTGGGTGACCGCCTACGCCACCATCCTCGTCGACACCGGCGCCGTCGCGCGCATCACGCTCAACCGGCCCGACAAGCGCAACCCGATCGGCCCCGCCACCTGCGGCGAGCTGGTCCACGCGCTCGCGGCGCTGCGCGACGATCCGGCGGTGCGGGTGATCGTGCTGACCGGCGCCGGCGCCGCGTTCTCGGCCGGCGGCGATCTGTCGGCGATGGGCGGCGGCGGCGCGGCGGCCGGCGGCGTGGCGCCGGCGTCGCTGGTCGAGCTGTTCACGACGATGCACGCGGTGGGCAAGCCGATCGTCGCGATGGTCAACGGCCACGCGCTGGCCGGCGGGCTGGGCCTGATGGTGGCGTGCGATCTGGTGATCGCCGCCGACACCGCGACGTTCGGCACCACCGAGATCCAGGTCGGGCTGTGGCCGATGATGATCACCGCGGAGATCGTCCGCAACATCGGCCGCAAGCAGACCCTCGAGCTGATGCTGACCGGCAAGCGGCTGACCGCCGCCGAGGCCCAGGCGCTGGGGCTGGTCAACCGGGTGGTGCCGGCGGCCGAGCTCGAGGCCGAGACCGCGAAGCTGACCGCGGAGCTGGCCGGCAAGAGCCCGGCGGCGGTGGCGCTGGGGCTGCGCGCGTTCTACCGCTCGGCCGATCTCGATCACGCGCCGGCGCTGCGCTTCCTCGAGGGCGAGCTGGGCAAGGTGCTGGCGCTCGAGGACGCCGCCGAGGGCATCACCGCGTTCCTGACCAAGCGGCCGCCGGTGTGGAAGGGGCGCTGAGGTCGGCCTTGCGCCGCCGCGCCCGGCGCAGTACGGACTAGCATCCTGACCTGGACCGCCCACCCCGCGCGCCGCCGCCCCGATCAGATCGCGCTGATCGTCGCGGTGGCGTTGCTGTCGGCGTGGGCGGTGCTGGTGACGCTCGAGGCCCCGTGGCTGGCGGCGCTGGCGGTGGTGATGATCGCCGCGGCGGTGGCGCCGTTCTGGCTGCCGACGCGCTACCGGATCGACGACGGCGGCATCGAGGAGCGGCGCTGGCCGCGGCGCCGGCGGCGCAGCTGGCCCGAGCTGCGGCGGGTCGAGGTCGGGCCGCGCGCGCTGCTGGTGTCGCCGTTCGCGCGGCCGTCGTGGCTGGATCGCTACCGCGGCATGGTCGTCATGTTCGACGGCGGCGACCGCGCGGCGATCGTCGCCGCGGTGCGAGCCCGGATCGGCGAGGGCGCGGCGTGACCGCGGGCGACGCCGCCGAGGCCGCGCTGACCGCCGACGACCGGGCGATGCTCGACGAGCTGGCCGACGCGATCGCCGCGCGCCGGCTGACCTCGGCCGCGATCTTCTTCCTCGAGTCGATCCAGCCGCTGGGCTACCTGGGCAGCCAGCTGATGCTGGGGCTGCGGCCGCTGGTGTCGATCGTCTGGCCGTCGCCGGTGCGCTGGGACCAGGTGCAGCGGGTGCTCGAGCAGCGCGGCGCGATCGAGGCGCTGCTGCGCCGGCTCGAGGCCCGGGCCTAGGCCCCGTGATACAACGGCCGGCGATGTCCGCGCACCCGCACGCCGCGCCCGCGATCGATCCGGCGGCGATCCGCTCGGTGATCGCGACCGACTGCGGGTCGACCACCACCAAGGCGATCCTGATCGAGCGGAACGCCGCCGGCGAGTACCGGCTGACCGCGCGCGGCGAGGCGCCGACCACGGTCGAGGCGCCGGTCGAGGACGTCACCCGCGGCGTGCTCAACGCGGTGCGCGAGATCCAGGAGCTGCGCGGCCGGCAGTTCCTGTCCGACGGCAGCGCCGCCCACCCCCACGGCGCCGACGGGCCGATGATCCTGCGCCCCGAGCAGGACGGCGTCGGCACCGACCTCTACATCTCGACCAGCTCGGCCGGCGGCGGCCTGCAGATGATGGTGGCCGGCGTGGTCAAGAACATGACCGCCGAGAGCGCCACCCGGGCCGCGCTGGGCGCCGGCGCGATCGTCATGGACGCGATCGCGGTCAACGACAGCCGCCTGCCGCACGAGAAGATCGAGCGCATCCGGCAGCTCCGCCCCGACATGATCCTGCTGGCGGGCGGCACCGACGGCGGCACCCGCAAGCACGTCGTCGCGCTGGCCGAGCTGTTGCGCGCGGCCCAGCCCCGGCCGCGGCTGGGCGCCGGCTTCGACCTGCCGGTGATCTACGCCGGCAACCGGATGGTGCGCGGCGACGTGCGAGCCATCCTCGACGGCCGGGTCGCGCTGCAGTTCGTCGACAACCTGCGGCCGACGCTCGAGACCGAGCACCTCGCGCCGGCCCGCGACGCGATCCACGACGTGTTCATGGACCACGTCATGGCCCAGGCCCCGGGCTACGGCAAGCTGATGAGCTGGGCCGACGCGCCGATCATGCCGACGCCGGGCGCGATGGGGCTGATCATCCAGGCGCTGGCGGCGCGGGACCAGGTCAACGTCGTCGGCGTCGACATCGGCGGCGCCACCACCGACGTGTTCAGCGTCTTCGACGGCACCTTCAACCGCACGGTCTCGGCCAACCTCGGCATGTCGTACTCGGTGTCCAACGTGCTGGCCGAGGCCGGGCTGGCGTCGATCCAGCGCTGGGTGCCGTTCCCGCTCGATCCCGCCGAGCTGCGCGATCGCATCGGCGGCAAGATGATCCGCCCGACGACGATCCCCGAGACGCTCGAGGAGCTGAAGATCGAGCAGGCGATCGCCCGCGAGGCGCTGCGGCTGTCGTTCATCCAGCACCGCACGTTCGCGGTGAAGCTGCACGGCGCGCAACAGGCGCGGTCGATCGCCGACGCCTTCGCGCAGGGCGGCTCGGACTCGCTGGTCGACCTGATGAAGCTCGATCTCCTGGTCGGCTCGGGCGGCGTGCTCAGCCACGCGCCGCGCCGCGCGCAGTCGATGCTGATGATGATCGACGCGTTCCTGGTCGAGGGCGTCACCGAGATCGCGGTCGACTCGATCTTCATGATGCCGCACCTGGGCGTGCTGTCGACGATCCACCCGGCGGCGGCCACCGAGGTGTTCGAGAAGGACTGCCTGGTCCGCCTGGGCACCTGCGTCGCCACCGTCGGCGCGCCCAAGCACGGCCCGGCGCTGACCGTCGAGCTGCGCCTGCCGGGCGGCAGCACCCAGAAGCTCGAGCTGGCCGCCGGCGCGCTCGAGCTGGTGCGGCTGGCCGACGGCGAGTACGCCGAGGCCACGCTGACCCCGGCCCGGGGCGTCGACGTCGGCGCCGGCCCCGGCGAGCGGCTCGAGCGCCGGCTGCGCGGCGGCCAGGTCGGGCTGGTGTTCGACGCCCGCGGCCGCCGGCCGCTCGACGTCGTCGGCGATCACGCGGCCGAATGGGCCCAGGCCATGGCCTTGTACCCGAGCTGATTCGCTATCTTCCTCCGACCCATGGGCGACGCCTACACCCCCGGCCTGACCGTCACGCGGCGCACCCGCGTGCGCAAGCCGCGGCGGCTGCCGATGCCGGGGAAGGTGCTGCGCAAGGTCGGTGATCGCGTCACGTCGCAGGACGTCGTCGCCCGCACCGAGCTGCCGGGCAAGGTCCACCTGCTCAACCTGGCCAACGCGCTGGGCGCGCTGCCCGACGAGCTGGCCGCCAAGCTGCTGGTGCAGCCGGGCGGCGCGGTGACCAAGGGCGCGCCGCTGGCCCGGAGCGCCAGCTTCTTCGGCCTGTTCAAGCACACCGTCGCGTCGCCGATCACCGGCACGCTCGAGTCGGTGTCGGCGGTGACCGGCCAGGCGGTGCTGCGCGAGCCGCCGGTGCCGGTCGAGGTGCGGGCCTACGTCGACGGCGAGGTGGTCGAGCTCCTCGGCGACGAGGGCGTCGTCGTCGAGACCGAGGCGGCGTTGATCCAGGGCATCTTCGGCCTGGCCGGCGAGGTCCACGCGCCGATCGCGATGGTCGCCACGAGCTGCGACCAGCCGCTGACCGCGGCCGACGTCACCGCCGCGCACCAGGGCAAGGTGATCGTCGGCGGGGCCCGGGTGTCGCTCGCGGCGATGCGGAAGGCGATGGACCTCGGCGTCGCGGCGATCGTCAGCGGTGGCTTCGCCTACCAGGACGTGCGCGAGCTGCTCGGCTACGACGTCGGCGTCGCGGTCACCGGCACCGAGGACCTGCCGACGACCTTGGTCGTGACCGAGGGTTTCGGCGACATCGCGATGGCCAAGGCGACGTTCGCGCTGTTGCAGTCGTTCGACGGCCGGCCCGCGTCGGTGTGCGGCGCCACCCAGATCCGCGCCGGCGTGATCCGCCCCGAGGTGGTCATCCCGGTCGGCGCCGACGCCGCCGCGGCCGACGAGGTCGCGCCGCCGGCCGGGCTGGCGGTGGGCGCGCCGGTGCGCTGCATCCGCGCGCCGTACTTCGGCAAGCTGGGGACGATCAGCGCGCTGCCGACCGCGCTGCACACGCTGCCGTCGGAGACCAAGGTGCGGGTGGTCGAGGTGGCGCTGGCCGGCGGCGAGGTGGTCACGGTGCCGCGCGCCAACGTCGAGGTGATCGAGCGATGAGGGCGCTGATCGTCGGGCCGCTCGTCGCGCTCGCGCTCGGGCTCGCCACCGCCGCGGCGGCGCAGCCGAGCCTGACGCCGTTCCCCGACGAGCCGCCGCCGGCGCACGCCGGGCCGCGGCCGGCGCCGACCGATCCGAACCAGCCGACCCCGCCGGGCCCGCCGGCCCCGCCGCCGCTGACGCCGATCGAGCCGCCGCCGCCGGTGCGGCCGCCGCCGGTCGAGGCGGTGGTGCCGGGCGTGACCGACCTCGAGGTCGTGGCGCCGGACAACGACGACGGCCGCCACCTGCGCGTGACCTTCAGGCGCGCGCCCGACGTCGCCGACGACGTCGTCACCGCGGTGTTCCGCCGGCCCCACGGCGCGGTCGGCGCGCCGCCGGTGTACCCGACGCTCCTGGCGCCAGCCGCCGGGACCGCGCCGCGCACCTGGGATCCCACCTTCGCCGGCGCGCCCGATGTCGCGGTCGGCGCGCCGGCCACCGGCGACGCGGTCGGCCCGTGGACGCTGACCGCGCTGCTCGAGGGCGGCGAGGACGTCGTCGTCGACGAGGTGCCCCCGGGCGGCACCTACGAGTACGTCGTGGCCGAGCTGCGCCGCGGCCCCGGCAAGGCGGTCGTGGCCAGCTCGGTCGGCGCGGCGATCGGCCCGCGCACGCCCGCGGCCGCGGTGTTCAACACCGACCGGGTCGGCTACCTCGGCATCGTGCTCTTGATCGCCGGGCTGATCGGCTACTACGTGCGCGCGGCCAAGGGCCGCAAGCAGGACCTGTACGTGCGGCGGCTGCCCGGCGTCGACGCGATCGAGGACTCGATCGGCCGCTCGACCGAGATGGGCCGGCCGGTGCTCTACGTGACCGGCCTCGAGGACATCCAGAACATCCAGACCATCGCGTCGCTGCTCATCCTCGGCCACGTCGCCGAAAAGACCGCGCAGTACGACACCGACCTCACCGTCGCCAACTACTACCCGCTGACGATGGTGGTGGCCGAGGAGGTCGTGCGCCAGGGCTACGCCAACGCGGGCCGGGTCGACGCCCACCGCCCCGAGCGCTGCCTGTTCATCACCGCCGAGCAGTTCGCGTTCGCCGCCGGCGTCAGCGGCATCATCCTGCGCGACCGGCCGGCCACCAACATCTACTTCGGCACGTTCTACGGCGAGTCGCTGCTCCTGGCCGAGACCGGCTTCCTCACCGGCGCGGTGCAGATCGCCGGCACCGCCGAGCTGACCCAGCTGCCGTTCTTCATCACCGCCTGCGACTACACGCTGATCGGCGAGGAGCTGTACGCGGCGTCGGCGTACCTGACCAAGGAGCCCACCTTGCTCGCCAACCTCAAGGCGGCCGACGCGTTCAAGATCCTGGCGATGCTGTTCATCGTCGTCGGCGTGACGCTGGCGACGATGGGCGTGTTCGACCTGGGCCCGGCGGTGTTCAAGTGAAGAAGACCGTGCCGCTGGTGATCGGGATGATCTTCGGCGCGTTCGCGCTGGCCGAGTTCTACATCCCGCACCACCAAGTGGGCGCGCTGTCCAACGAGTTCCGCTCGTGGGCCGCGATCCTGTCGGCGGCGGCGTTCATCATCGGCGGCGTCAACATCCTGCAGGTGACGTGGCCCAAGATCCGCCGGCGCGAGCCGGACTGGGGCTACAAGGTGGTGCTGCTGGGGGCGGCGGCGGTGATGCTGGTGGTCGGCCTGCCGTGGCACAAGCTGGGCGATCCGCCGAGCCGTCCCACCGTGACGTTCGGGCCGAGCCTGCCGCCGTCGGCGCCCGGCGAGCGACCGCCCGCGGCCGTCGTGTTCGTGCAGGTGCCGGCCGACGTGACCTATCAGGTCGGCGCCACCGTCGGCGTCGGCACCGGCGATCCGGAGCCGGTCAGGGTCGCGGCCGGCGAGGTGACGATCAAGCTGTCGCGGCGGGTCGCCGGCTACCGCCCGCTCGAGACCAAGGTGACCGTGGCGGCCGGCGACACCGTCAACGTCGAGGGCGACCCGCCGATGCTGTGGGGGCGCGACGGCCGGGTGTTCGTGTGGATCTACGACCACGTCTTCGGCCCGGCCAACGCCACCTTGTTCGCGCTCTTGGCCTTCTTCGTCGCCTCGGCGGCGTTCCGCGCGTTCCGGGCCCGCAACGCCGAGGCCGCGCTGCTGCTGGGCGCGGCGATCTTCATGATGCTGGGCCGCGCGCCGCTGGGCCGCGCCATCTCCGACGTGCTGCCCGATCTGGCGCAGTGGCTGCTCGACGTGCCGTCCAACGGCGGCCGCCGCGCGATCATGATGGGGGCGGCGATCGGCGCCATCGCCACCGGCCTGCGGGTCATCCTCGGGCTCGAGCGCTCGCACCTGGGGAACGACTGATGGCCGCCGCCCGCGAACACTGGAGCGAGCGCCTGCAGCGCTTCGACCGCCGCTGGATCTTCCTGGTGATGGCGGTGGCGGTGGTGGTGCCGCTGTTCTGGCCGCTGGGGCTGCCGGCCAAGCCCGACGCGATGACCAAGGCCGCGTACAACGCGGTCGAGGCGCTGCCGACCTGCGAGCTCACGCCGGGCACCCACCAGCCGGCGCCGGGCTCGCCGCGCTGCCCCCGGGTGTTCATCTCGCTCGACCTGGATCCGGCGTCGACGCCGGAGATCGAGCCGTTCTATCGCGCGGTGGTGCTGCACCTGAAGCGCAAGCACGCGCAGCTGGTGATCGCGACCACCTGGTACCAGGCGCCGCCGCTGGTCGAGCGCTACCTGCGCGAGACCATCGACGTCGCGATCGCGCCCGCGGGCACCGACGGGTACGCCGGCGCGCCCGACCGGGCCTACGAGAAGAACGTCGACTACGTCAACCTCGGCTTCCGCGACGGCAAGGGCGCCATCATCCAGCAGTTCGGCACCGACCTGCGCAGCGCCTTCGACGGCCGCGCCGACGACGGCACGCCGCTCGACCGCATCCCGATGATGCAGGGCCTCAACAAGCTGAAGGACTTCGATCTGATCGTGCTGGTCAGCGCCGGCTCGCCGGGCGCCAAGGAGTACGTGCAGTTCGTCGGCACCCGCGAGAAGCTGCCGATGATCGCCGCGTGCACCGCGGTGTCGACCACCGACCTGGCGCCGTACTTCCAGACCGGGCAGCTGGTCGGGCTGGTCGGCGGCATGGCCGGCTCGGCCGGCTACGAGGACCTGGTCGGCAAGCCCGGGGCCGGCACCGCCGGCGCCGACGTGCTCAACATCGCCAACCTGGTGGTGATCGCGGCGATCATCTTCGGCAACGTGGTGTTCTTCGCCGGGCGCGCCCACCGGCGCCGGGGAGGTCGCCCGTGACCGCGCTGCCGTGGATCGACATCGTCGGCTACTGGGTCGGCATCTTCATCACGTTCTGCTGCCTGTCGTTCCTGTACAAGGACAACCCGTTCTACAAGCTGATCGAGCACCTCTTCATCGGGGTGTCGGTCGGCTACCTGATCGTCCTGCAGTACGGCGAGAACATCGAGCCCAAGGTGGTCGACGCGATCTTCGGCGGCGGCGTCCACGGCGCGTGGCTGCTGCTGCGCGTGGTCGCGCTGGTGCTGGTGGTGATGATGTTCGCCAAGGTGCTGCAGCCGCGCTGGGCGTGGCTGGGCCGCTACCCGCTGGCGTTCGTCGTCGCGTTCTACGCCGGCCTGCAGGTCAACGCGGTCGCGCAGTCCGAGCTGGGCGAGCAGATCAAGTTCTCGGCGGGCTCGATCGACGCGCCCAAGGTCGACCTCAACCACGCCGAGCCCGAGGCGCTGACCGCGCTGCCGGGCAGCTCGCCGGCGGTCGCCAAGAAGTGGCTCGCCGAGCGCGCCCAGCGGCCGTTCGCCAGCCTCGACGACGCCGCCACCCGGCCCAGCCTGACGCCGCTCGAGCGCGGCGACCTGGCGGCGGCCCGCGGCTCGCTGGTCGGCCTGGACGCCAAGGCCGCGGTCGAGGCCGGGCACCACGACGGCTTCGGCATCGTCTCGAACCTGTTGCTCCTGGCCGGCCTCTTGGCGTCGCTGGTGTACTTCTACTTCTCGGTCGCCCACCGCGGCCCGATCGGCGGCATCTCGCGGTTCGGCGTGTGGACGCTGATGATCGGCTTCGGCGCCAGCTTCGGCCTGACCGTCCAGGGGCGCATCTCGCTGGCCATCGGCCGCGCCTACGACGTGCTGGGGCGCACGCTGGCGCCGCAGGACGCCGCCCGGGTCCACGGCCCGCTGGTGTCGCTGGTGTCGATCGGACTCATCACCGCCGGCATCGTGATCTGGGAGCGGCGGAACCGGGATCGTGGTGACGGACCTGGCGCCGACGGCCAGAGCTGATAGGTTCCACGGCGCGTGTCCTACGAACTGCAGATCGGCTGGCGCTACCTGTACGCCGGCCACCGCGAGCCGGGGTTGATCGTGGGCTTCTTGCTGTCGCTGCTGGTGGCGGCGATCGGCCTGGGCCTGGTGCTGACCCTGGGATCGGGCCACGCGATCGGCGTGGTGCTGCTGCTGATCGGGCTGGTGTCGGCGGCGGTGTTCGGGCTCTTGACGACGCTGTCGGTGTCGAGCGCGGTGGCCGTGCTGGGCGTCGTGCTGGGGGTGGCGGCGCTGACCGTCGTCTTGTCGGTGACCACCGGCTTCCAGGATCAGTTCCGCGACAAGGTGCTGGGCGTCAACGCCCACGTCATCATCATGAAGAGCTCCACCGACTTCGCGGAGTACCGCGACGTCATGGACACCGCGCGCAACATCGATCGCGACGTGGTCGCGGTGCAGCCGTTCAACTTCCTCGAGCTGCTGGCCACCACCGGCCGGGGCCGGATCTCGGGCGTCGCGGTCAAGGGCGTCGACCCCGAGCTGGTGTCGCAGGTGCTCGACCTCGAGAAGCACATGATCGCGGGCAGCCTGGACAGCCTCAAGCTCAAGTCGAGCGACACCGTCCTGCCCAACATCATCGTCGGCAAGGAGCTGGCGCGGAAGCTGCGGATCGGCGTCGGCGATCAGGTCACGATCGTCGTGCCGCTGTCGAACATCGACTTCGAGACCTGGCGCAGCAAGGCCACCGCGCCCAAGACCCGCCGGTTCCAGGTGTCGGGCATCTTCTACAGCGGCTTCGAGGAGTACGACCGCCGGCTGATGTACACCAGCCTGGTCGAGACCCAGGTGCTGCTCGAGCGCGGCGACCGGGTCATGGGCGTCGAGCTGAAGGTCAAGGACGTCGATCGCGCCGCGGCGATCGCGGCCAAGCTGCGCAAGGAGCTGGGCGAGCCGCCGTTCCAGGTGCAGGACTGGTACGAGCTCAACCACAACCTGTTCAAGGCGCTGACCACGCAGAAGCTGGTGCTGCTGATCGTGCTGACGCTGATCATCGCGGTGGCGACGGTCAACCTGGTGTCGGCGCTGACGATGATGGTCACCGACAAGGTGCGGGAGATCGCGATCCTCAAGTCGATGGGCGCGCCGTCGCAGGGCATCGGCGTGGCGTTCGTGGTCGTGGGCGGCGCGATCGGCGTGCTGGGCACCGTGGTCGGGATCGGGCTCGGCGTCGCGACCTGCGTCGTCGTGCGCGGCTACGGCTACCGGCTCGATCCGAAGGTCTACCTGATCGATCGCCTGCCGATCAGCATGCGGCCGTCGGAGATCCTGCTGGTCGCCGGCATCACGATGGCGCTGTGCCTGGTGGCGACCTTGATCCCGACGTTCAAGGCGGCGAGCCTGCGGCCGGTGGTCGGGCTGCGCCACGACTGACTGGGAAGGTTTGTCGACAAACCTTCCCCCGCGGGGTCATGCCCCCGCGGGGCCCCCATCCGATACGCGAGAGCGTTCAGCGTGGGTTGGGGGGGGCGCGTGGGCGCGCGGCCCCCACCCGAAACGCGTCGGTCAGGCGCCGAAGAGGCGGAGCAGGGCGACGGGGGCGATGGCGCCGCGGCGCTGGAGCTCGGCGACGACGGCGGCGTGCTCGGCGGCGCCGGCGGTGCCGCCGACCAGCGTGGCGACCCGGGCGCGCGCGGCCAGCGCGAACCCAGCCATGCCGGCGGCGGTGGCGGCGCGGCCGGCCTCGACGTAGGCGGCGCGGGCGCGGGCCGGCTCGGCGCGCAGCTCGGCCAGGTGGCCGCGGGCCAGCGCGGTGAGCGGCGCGGCCCAGTCGGCGCCTTCGCGCTCGACGCGCTGCACGCAGTCGTGCGCGACCCGCAGGCGCGCGGCGCGATCGTGCGGCTCGGCGGCGGCCGCCGCCAGCGCGGCGCGGGCGTGCAGCAGATCGGCCTCGACGCGCGTCAGCTGCAAGCCGATCAGCGGTGAGCGCCACAGCCGCGGCCAGGCGGCGTCGATCGTGGCCAGCGCCCGCGCCGCGTCGCCGCGGTACAGGTCGACCTTGGCCGTGGCGACGGCGCGGAAGTAGTGGTGCAGGTGGAACTCGTCGTCGTCGGTGCGGTGGTCGAAGCCGGCCTCGGCCATCGCCAGCGCGTCGGCCGGGCGATCGACGATCAGCCAGTACAGGTTGCCGCGGCCGGTGCGCAGCCCGCCCAGCGCGTGGACGTCGCCCAGCTCCTCGGCCTCGGCCAGCTGCCGCGGGATCGAGGCGATCAGCCCGGCGAGGTCGCCGAGGTACCAGCGGGCGGCGGGCTGGAAGAACTGCACCAGGTTGAGCGCCCAGCGCACGCCGACGTAGTCGCGCTGCTGGGCCTCGGCCGCGCGCAGCCGGCGGTCGGCCTCGCGCCAGCGCCCGGTGAGCGCGGCGGCCACGCCGGCCCCGCCCTCGAGCAGCGCGGCCAGCTCGGGGCGGCCGAGCTCGTCGCACAGCGCCCGCGC
Source organism: Myxococcales bacterium (assembly GCA_016707895.1). GTDB lineage: Bacteria > Myxococcota_A > Polyangia > Haliangiales > Haliangiaceae > UBA2376. The sequence continues at coordinate 825,872 of JADJGV010000034.1, forward strand.
CGCGGCCTCGACCGCCGCGGTGGCGGTCGCGGACTTGGTGCCGCCGTGGGCGGTGTGCGCGATCTCGATGCACAGCACCCGCGCCACCCGCTCGGGATCGCCGAGCGCGCGCGCCGCGTCGAGCAGGTGCAGCTGCGGCACGCGCGCCAGCGCCGGGTTGACGTAGGCCAGGCCGGCGGTCAGCGACCACAGCGTGTCGACCACCGCGCGCTCGCGATCGGTGACCTGCTCGGGCGTGCGGCGGGTGAAGCCGAAGCCGCGGACCCGGCGGGCCAGCCCCTCGGCCAGGAGCTTGGCCGCCCCGGCGGTGCGGCCGAGCGTGACGCCGGCGCCCAGCTCGTCGCACAGCGCCTGCGCGTCGGCCAGGCCGCGCCGCAGGTCGCCGCTGCGCAGCGCGTACTCGATCTGCATCCGGCGCAGCGCGATGGCCTCGGCCGGCGTGGCGTCGGGCAGCGCCGCCGCCAGCGTCGCCAGCGCGGCCTCGATGCGCCCGACGTTGGCGTGGCACTCGGCCTGCCGCCGGCGCAGCGCGACCCGGTGCGCGGGCGTCGCCGCGCCGGCCAGCGCGACCTCGTACATCGCCGCGGCGTGGCGGAACGCAAGGCTGGCCTCGGCGGCCAGCGCGGCGCGCTCGGCGTGCGGCGCGGCCCGGGCGGGCTCGCCGGCGGCGCGCCAGTGGGCGACCAGCTCGTCGAGCGGCGGCGCTGGCAGCCGCTCCAGCTCGGCGGCGAGCCGGGCGTGCAGCGCGGCGGCGGCGGCGGCCGGCAGCGCCGCCAGCGCCGCGGCGCGGATGCGATCGTGGTAGGGTTCGACGTACCACTCGCCGTGGGCCCTGCCGCCCACCAGCAGCCGCTCGCTGCACAGCCGGGTCAGCGCGGCCAGCCCGTCGCCCAGCCCAGCGGCGGCGATCGCGAACGGCAGCGGCCGGGCGGCCACCGCGGCGAGCGCCAGCAGCCCGCGGGCGTCGTCGTCGAGCGCGGCCAGCCGGCGGGCCAGCACCTGCTCGAGGCTGGCCGGCGCGGCGGCGGCGTCGGCGGCGCGGTGGCGGGCCAGCTCGACCAGCAGGAACGGCGTGCCGGCGGCCGCGTCGTCGAGCGCCGCGTCGTCGGCGCCGATCGCCGCGCGCAGCGCGTGGGCCGCGGCGCGATCGAGCGGGCCCACCGCGAGGTCGCGGACGACGATCGGCGAGCGGCCGCTGGGCTGGGCGACGTCGGTCAGGCGCACCGTCGGCGTGCCGGCGTCGTTCGGCAGCGCGGCGGCCGGCGTGTCGAGCGGCCGCGACGACAGCACGAACAACGCGCCGGTCCCGACGAAGTAGCGCACCAGCTCGCCGAGCAGGCCGGCGGTGTCGGCGTTGCTCCACTGCATGTCGTCGAGGAACACCACCGGCAGGCGATCGCCGGCCAGGCGCTGGATCAGCTCGGCGCACGCGGTCACGGCGCGGCGCCGCAGCTCGGCCGGATCGGCCGGCACCCGCCCCAGCGCTCGCGCGGTGGCGACCGCCTGGACCCGCGCCAGCGCCGGGAACAGCCGCGCCAGCGCCGCGACGTCGCGCGGCATCGACGCCGCCGCGCGCTCGGCCGGCATCGCCGCCAGCGCGTTGGCCAGGGCGTCGACCATGGTCTCGATGGCCGGGTAGGGCACGGTCTCGCGCTGGTGGCAGCGGCCGGTCAGCACCAGCGCCGCGCCCGGCTCGAGGCTGGCCAGGTAGTGGCGCACCAGCGCGGTCTTGCCGATGCCCGAGGCGCCGGTCAGCGCGACCACGACGCTGTCGCCGTCGCGCGCGGTCGCGAACGCCGCCGCCAGCGCGCCCAGCTCGGCGGCGCGACCGACGAACGGCGGCGCCGCGGTGCGCTCGGCCACCGCGCGGGTGGCCGAGGTCGGCTGGCGGCCCAGCGCGGCCAGCAGCACCGCGCCGTCGCCGCGGCGCGCCGGGCTGCGATCGAGCAGCCGCATGCAGGCGGCGTCGAGCTCGGGCGGCACGGTCGGCACCAGCGCCCGCGGCGGCGGCGGATCCTCGGCGACCCGGCGCGCCATCACCTGATCGCGGGTGCCGCGGAACGGGCGCACGCCGGTGAGCGCCTCGTACAGCATGACGCCGACGCTGTACCAGTCGGCGGCGGAGGTCAGCGGCTGATCGAGCACCTGCTCGGGCGACATGTAGCCGGGCGTGCCGACCGCCGAGGCCTCGTGGGTGCGCTCGGGATCGCCGCCGTGGCGGACGTCGCCGCTGATCAGCCCGAAGTCGAGCACGACCACCCGGCCCGCGGCGGTGACCAGCACGTTCGACGGCTTGAGATCGCGGTGGACCTTGCCGGTGGCGTGGATCGCGGCCACCGCGTCGGCGAGCTGGAAGAAGCGATCGCGCACGCGCTCGAGCTCGGCCGGGCGGGGCTCGCTCGGCGGCGGCGCGGTGTCGCCGCGGCCGGCGGCGCTGCCCAGGCGCAGGCCGAGGTGCTCGTGGATCGGCACCCCGGCGACCAGCTCCATCGTGAACCACGGCGGATCGTCGGTGAGGAACAGCTCGTAGAGCCGCACCAGGTTGGGGTGGACGACGTCGCGCAGCGTGCGGAACTCGCGCTTGAAGCGGAAGAGGGCGGTGGTGTCGTGGTCGGCGCTCAGCACCTTCAGCGCCACCTCGCGGCCCAGCACCATGTCGAGCGCGCGGTAGACCGTGCCGTGGGCGCCCTGGCCGAGCCGGCCGAGCACGAAGAAGCGATCGGGCGCCTCCCACGCCGGGCTGGCCGGGGCGCGCTGCGGCTCGGAACCGTCCCCCCGGCTCGGCATCGTCGCGCGATAGTACCGCGGGCGCGAGCGCGAGCGCCGGCTGCGGCCGCCGATCAGTCGCCGGGCGCGGCGATCGCCTCGGCGCCGACCACCGCCAGCGACACGTCGCGCAGCGCCGCGGTGGCGGTGATGATCATCGCGGTGCCGTCGATGTGGGCGGCCAGATCGGCGCGCAGCGCGCCGGCGGCGTCGGCGGTGACCGCGACCGCGAACCGGGTGCGCGGCGCCTTGCGCAGGCCGAGCGGCACGTGGTCACCGTCGGCGTCGACCAGCGACCAGTCGAGGATCAGGTCGGCCTGGCCGGTGCCGACCAGCGCGTCGGCCGGGAGCTCGTCGGGCAGCGCCACCGCGAGCTGGGTGCCGAGGCGCAGCACCAGGTCGGTGAAGCGCACCGGGCGCTCGGCGATCATGCCGGCTGGCAGCGTGACGTCGGCCAGCGGCAGCGTCAGGTCCTCGACCAGGAGGTAGCCGTCGGCGGTGGTGCGCACGACGATCTGGCCGCCGGTGATGGTCGGTGCGATCGCCAGCGCGTGGCCGCTGGCCACCGCGGTGGCGTCGAGGTCGCTGGCGGTGGTCACCGCCAGCTGGGCGCGATCGGCGAGGCGGTCCACCAGCGGGACCGGGGCGCCCGCGGGATCGAAGCCGCACGCGGCGGTGACGGCGATCGCGGCGGCGGTGGTGGCGAGGTGCAGGTTCATGGCCCCAGTCGTAGTCACCGCGGCGCGCCCGGCAACCGCCCGGCTCGACGTGAATTCGCATCTTATTGACTTCGGGTCAATAAAACATGAAAATAGTTTCATGAATCGCGGTCGCCGCGGACTCACCCAAGGCCCCTTCGTAGCGGCGCGTACGAAGTACACCCCGGGCGTTGGCCGCCACCGGCGATCCGATCGCGCGCCGCCGCGATCGACACGCCGGCGCGCTGGCCCTACTGTGCGCCGCCGTGATCGCGTCCTGCTTCGGTGAGCCGCTGGCCGCGCCCGTGCGCGCGCGCACCGGCACGCTGCGCGCCGCGACCGTCGCCGCGACCTGGCGGCGGTTCGCGCCGGTGGCGCCGCGGATCGGCCTGACCCGGCTGGCCGAGCTGACCGGGCTCGACGCGCTCGGCGTGCCCGTGTGGGCGGCGATCCGGCCGATGGGGCGGTCGCTGTCGTCGGCGCAGGGCAAGGGCGTGACGTCGCTCGCGGCCAAGGTGTCGGCGCTGATGGAGAGCATCGAGACCTGGCACGCCGAGCAGCGCCGGCCCGATCGGCTGGCCAGCGCGCGCGCGCTGGGCGCCGCGACCATCGCGCGGGCCCAGGCGCTGCCGCGCCACCCGCGGCGGTTCGCCCTCGACGCGACGCGGCCGTGGGTGCGCGGCGTCGCGCTGCCCAGCGGCCGCCCGGCGTGGATCCCGTGGGAGGCGGTGACGCTCGACACCGTCGCCGCCGCCGCCGCGCCGCCGCTGTTCGACGTGTCGTCCAACGGCCTGGCCTCGGGCAACACGCTGGGCGAGGCGATCGTCCACGGCCTGAGCGAGGTGATCGAGCGCGACGCCGAGGCCACCTGGCGGCTCACCGGCCACGATCGCCGGGTCGTGCTCGACACGATCGCCGATCGCAGCGTGCGCGGGCTGATCGAGCGCGTCACCGGCGCCGGCGCGCGGCTGTGGCTGTGGGACCTGACGTCCGACGTCGGCGTGCCGGTGTTCGGCTGCGGGCTGATGCACGATCCGGCCGAGCCGACCTGGCGCGCGGTTGGCTTCTACCAGGGCTTCGGCTGTCACCTCGATCCGATCATCGCGATGGCCCGGGCCATCACCGAGGCGGCGCAGACCCGGATGACCTACATCGCCGGCGCGCGCGACGACTTCTTCCCCCACGACTACCGCCGCGCCACCGATCGCGCCGTGCTGCGCCGGATCTGGCGGCGCTACGCGGCGCCGCCCGACGAGTCGATCGACGCCCGCGACTACCCGCGCCCGCGGATCGCCGACCTCGGCGACGCGCTGGCGACGCTGGTCGATGCGCTCGCCGCCGCCGGCAGCCCCGAGGTGCTGGTCGCCGATCTGCGGCAGCCGGGCCTCGGCGTGCCGGTGGTCAAGGTGCTGGTGCCGGGCCGCGCGACCGCCCTCGAGGGGCTGGGCTGATGGCGCGGCGCGACGGCGGCACGATCGTGTTCCTCGGCCCCAGCCTGCCGGCGGCCGAGGCGCGGGCGCGGCTGCCCGACGCCGAGCTTGCGCCGCCGGTGGCGGTGCTCGACGTGGCGCGCCTGCTGCGGCGCCGGCGGCCGGCGCGGCTGGCCATCATCGACGGCTACTTCGAGCGGATGGCCGCGGTGTGGCACAAGGAGCTGTTGCTCGCGCTCGAGCTCGGCGTCGAGGTGTGGGGCGCGGCGTCGATGGGCGCGCTGCGCGCCGCCGAGCTCGATGGCCACGGCATGCGCGGCGTCGGGGCGATCTACCAGGCCTACCGGCGCGGCCGGCTGACCAGCGACGCCGAGGTGGCGGTGGCGCACCTGCCGGCCGAGGGCGGCTACCTGGCGGTGTCGGTGCCGCTGGTCAACGTCCGCGCGCAGGTCGCGCGGGCCCGGGCCGCGCGGATGCTCGACGCGGCGACCGCGCGGGCGACGATCGCGGCCGCCGCCGCGGTGCCCTACTGGGATCGCACCTGGGACGCCGTGGACGCCGCGCTGCCGGCCCCGACCCGGGCGCGGTTCGCGGCGTGGCGCGCCGCGCACCCGTTCGATCAGAAGGCCGCCGACGCGCGCGCGCTGCTCGACGCGCTGGCGGCGACGCCGCCGACCGCGCCGCGGGCGACGCCGGTGCCGCGGACCTGGGCGTTCACGCAGCTCCTGGCGCTCGCCGCGCGGCGGCGCTGAACGCTCCCGCTACAGCTCGATGCCGGCGGCCAGGCACGCGCGCTTGACCTGCGCCTTGAGCCGCGGCTTCGAGACGCTGCGCAGCGCGGCCTTGGCGGCGCCGAGGTCCTGGTTCTGGCAGTAGGCCTCGGCGCGGATCGCGAACAGCACCTGCGCGCTCGGGAACTTGTTGAGCGCGGCCCGCGTGACCTGCAGCGCCGTGTCGGGGTCGCCGGCGCGCAGCGCGGCGCGGGCCTCGACCGCCGCGGCCCGGACGTCGGGCGGGTCGGCGTCGTCGTCGGCGGGCGCGCCCCCGCCAGCGTCGAGGCGCGGCGCGGGCGGGCGGGCGTCGGTGGGGCGGGCGGCGCGGGCGTCGGTGGGCGGCGCGGCGTCGGCCGGCGCGGCGCCGGCGTCGTCGAGCTCCGTCGGCGGCACCGCGAGCGCGGCGTCGCTGGTGGGCGTCGTCGGCGCGGCGTCGATCGGCGCGCTGGCCACCGCCCCGGCGTCGACCGCGGTGGCCGGCGCGGGCGTGGTCGGCTTGCCGCCACCGCCGCCGCCGAGCACCACCACCGCGGCCACCGCCGCGCCGGCCAGCACCACGACCGCGGCGACGATCACGCCGGTGCGCTTCTTCGGCGGCGCCGCCAGCGCCGGGGCCGAGGCCACGGTCTGGGCCGAGGCCACCGGCCCGGCCTTGAGCGCCTCGCGGGCCTGGCTGGCCAGCGCGCTGCCGTGATCCTCCCGAGCCGACGGTCTGCGCGAACGCGTCCTGGGTGCTCTGCTTGGTCGGCGTGGCCGGCGTCACCGCCGGCCGCACGTTGGTCGGGATCGGCGCGCGGCCGGTGGCCAGCGGCGATCCGGTCAGCGCCTCGACGAACGCCGCGACGTCGGGCCAGCGCTCGGCGGCCTTCTTGGCCAGCGCGCGGTCGACCGCGGCCGCGGCCGCGGCCGGCACCGCCGGCGCCAGGCTCGCCACCGTCGGCGCCGGGTCGAACACCACCTTGAACACCACCTCGGGGATGGTCGCGCCGCCGAACGCCGCCTGGCCGGTCAGCATCTCGAACACCACCGCGCCCAGCGCGAACACGTCGGTGCGGCCGTCGACCTGATCGTGGCGGCCGGTCGCTTGCTCGGGCGCCATGTACTGCGGCGTGCCCAGCATCTGGGTGTCCTGGGTCTTCACCGTGTTCGAGCCGTGGATCTTCGAGATGCCGAAGTCGAGCACCTTGGCCCGCGGCGGGCCCTCGTCCTGGGGGATCAGGAAGATGTTGGCCGGCTTGAGATCGCGGTGGACGATGCCCTCGCGGTGAGCCGCGGCCAGCGCCGCGCCGACCTGGCGGATGATCGGCGCGACCTCGTCGAGCGTCATCGGCCCGCGCCGCAGCCGGTCGGCCAGCGACTCGCCGACCAGGAGCTCGAGCACCAGGTAGGGCGTGCCGTCGGGCAGCTGGTTCCAGTCGTGGACCTCGACGATGTTGGGGTGGCCGAGCCGCGACGCGATCTCCGCCTCGCGCCGGAACCGCGCCAGCGACTCGGCGTCGGCCACGTCGGGGTGCAGGACCTTGATCGCCACCTTCTTGCCCGGCAGCCGGGCGTGGCTGGCCACGAACACCGCGCCCATCCCGCCGCGCCCCAGCAGCCCCTCGACCGTGTAGGTCTCCGCGATCACGGAGCCCACATCGAGGGCGTGCGTCGGTGAATGCGCCATCGCCCGGCATCGTATAATGCCCGGACCATGCGCGCAGCCCCTGTCGCCCTCGTCGTGATCGCTACCCTGGCGCCGTGGGGCGCCGCCGACGCCCGGCCCAAGAAGAAGAAGGCCTCGGAGCTGGTCGACATCAGCGCCGCCCGGGCCCAGCTCAAGGTGCTGACCGACAGCGACGGCGCCATCTACGTGATGGACAGCGGCTACCGCGACGACACGATGGTGTTCTACGGCGACAAGAAGGTGCTGCACCGCCAGCGCATCATCGGCGGCGGCGCCAACGGCCCGGCGTTCAGCTTCCGGTTCTGGGCGCCGCGCGTCGATCACCGCACCGACATCGGCCGCAAGGACAACGGCGACTTCTTCGTGTCGTGCGGCGACCAGGAGGAGATCTTGAAGCCGGTGGCCGACGGCGACGCCCGGGCGGTGCTGGACAAGGCGGCGTTCAAGACCGCGATGTGGAAGCACCAGGGCCACGTGCTGGCCCGCGACGACAGCGGCACCTACTACTACGTCGATCGGCTGCGCGACGAGGAGGGCGGCAAGGGCTACCGGATCTTCGTCGGCCCGGCCGGCGCGATGAAGCAGCAGGTCATGAAGAACGTGGTGTCGGACTCGGTCGGCGAGATCTTCTCGACCAAGAACGGCCAGCTCCGGCTGGTGACCTCGAACTCCGAGACCACCTGGATCAAGGGCAACGTCAAGAGCTCGCTCACGCCGGTGCCGGTCGAGGACAACATCCGCCTGGTCTACGGCGACCTCGGCGTCTACCCGGCGGGCCTCGGCACGCCGTGCGACGATCTCTAGCGCGCGTCCCCTTGGAATCGGCGGCGGCGGCGCCGCGTTGGATCGCCATGCGACCACGCGGCCTCGCGGTGCTCCTGGTGACGGTGGCGTGCCACGGCGGCGGCCCGGCGCGGCCCCTCGCCAACACCCCGCCGGCGCCGCCGCCGACCGGCGCGTTCATGGCCGGGTTGTTCGGGGGCGACCGCACGTTGATCTACGACGTCACCCAGGAGGCGTCGTTCTTCGACGATCAGGATCCGGCCGCCGACGCCAGCGGCGTCGTCAAGACCGCGTCGACCGACCCGGTGACCTGCCACCTCGCGGTCGCGACCCTCGGCCGCTACCGCACCGCGACGATCGCCTGCGACGACGGCGCGGCCGCCACCAGCGGCGCCCGGGTGCTCGACGAGCTCGAGCGCACCTACGCCACCGATGGCGCGCAGCTGTGGCGGCTGGAGGGTGGCGAGCTGCCGACGACGGTCGCCGACCTCGAGGCCGCGCTGCCCGATGCGCCCGACCTGGTGGCCGGCCAGCCGTCGGTCGAGCAGGGCGGCTACGACGACACCAGCGACGACGACGACGGCGACGGGAACCCCGACGATGGCGAGGACGACGCGCGGTTCGGCACCGTGCACCGGGTCACCGCCACCACCGACGGCTGGTGCGTCGAGGACGAGGGCTGGGGCGGCGACGAGGGCGGCGCCAGCTGGTGCGTGTCGGCCGCCCGCGGCGTCACCGCGGTCACCTGGTACTTCGCCGGCGGCTCGTCCCAGGATCAGCGCGCCGAGCTGCGCGCGCCGTGACTACGCGTCGCCGCCGTCGCCGAGCAGGCCGCCGAGCTCGCTGGCCGCGCCGCCGCTGCCGAGCTGGCGCAGGGCGTCGAGGTGGTGCAGCAAGAGCGCGCGGTTGTCGCCGACCGACAGGTTCTGCAGCTCGAGCGCGCCGATGCGGTCCTCGGGCGTGAACGCCGGCTCCTCGACCCGCTCCATCGACAGCTTGTCGGGCGCGTAGGCCATGTAGTCGGCGCGGGTGTCGAGCAGCGTGTAGTCGTCGCCGCGGCGCAGCTCGACGGTGACCGCACCGGTGACCGCCGGCGCCACCCAGCGGGCCAGGCCGTCCTTGAGCAGGCAGGCCTCGGGGTCGTACCACCGGCCCTCGTACAAGAGCCGGCCGAGGCGGCGGCCCAAGGTCGCGTACAGCTCCATCGTGTTCTCGTTGTGGATCGCCGACAGCAGGCGCTCGTAGCCGAGGTGGATGAGCGCCATGCCCGGCGCCTCGTAGCAGCCGCGGCTCTTGGCGTCGATCACCCGGTTCTCGATCTGGTCGCTCATGCCCAGGCCGTGGCGGCCGCCGATCCGGTTGGCCTCCATGAACAGCTCGACCCGCGACGCGAAGCGCTGGCCGTTGATCGAGGTCGGCACGCCCTGCTCGAAGCCCAGCGTGATCTCCTCGGCGGCGATCGCCTGATCGGCGCGCCACGGCGCGACGCCCATGATCGGGTTGACGATCCGCATGCCGGTGTCGAGCCGCTCGAGGTCCTTGGCCTCGTGGGTCGCGCCCAGCAGGTTGGCGTCGGTCGAGTAGGCCTTCTCGACGCCCATCTTGTACGGCTTGCCGATCCGGTTCAGGTACTCGGACATCTCGGTGCGGCCGCCGAACGCGCGCACGAACGCGCCGTCGAGCCACGGCTTGTAGATCTTCAGCGTCGGATCGACCAGCACGCCGTAGCGGTAGAAGCGCTGGATGTCGTTGCCCTTGTGCGTCGAGCCGTCGCCGAAGACGTGGACGTCGTCGGCCATCATCGCGCGCACGATCGCGGTGGTCGTGACCGCGCGGCCCAGCGGCGTGGTGTTGAAGTACGCCTTGCCGGCGGTGCGCAGGTGGAACGCGCCGCACTGGATCGCGATCAGGCCCTCGCGGACCAGCGCGTCGCGGCAGTCGAGCAGGCGCGCCGCCCGGGCGCCGTGGTCGAGCGCGATCGGCGGGATGTCGGCCGGGTTGGCCTCGTCGGGCTGGGCCAGGTCGGCGGTGTAGGCGTAGACCTCCTGGCCTTGCTCGGCCAGCCACGCCACGGCGCAGCGGGTGTCGAGGCCACCGGAGAACGCGATGCCCAGGCGCGTGCCGGCGGGCGGCAGCGAGCGATAGATACGGCTCATGGCGCGGGCGTATCACGATCGGCGGGCGTCAGTCGTCGCTGCCAGAAGCCGACGTCGTGCCACGCGTCGAACTTCCAGCCGACCTCGCGGAACACGCCGACCGGGGTGAACCCGGCGCGCTCGAACAGCGCCACCGAGGCCGGGTTGGGCAGCGCGATGCCGGCGACCGCCAGGTGGAAGTCGGCGGCGGCGAGCCGCGCGATCAGCGCGGCGATCAGCGCCCGGCCGACGCCGCGCCCGGTGTGGTCGGGCGCCAGGTACACGCCCAGCTCCGCCGACCGATCGTAGGCGGCGCGGGCGCGGAAGCGGTCGCTCTTGGCGTACCCGATCACCGCCGCGTCGTCGTCGGTGGCCACCAGCCAGGCGTGGCGGTCGCGCGCCGCCCACGCCGCGGTCAGCTCGGCGACGGTCGGCGGCTGGTAGCCGAAGTGGATCGCGGTGTGCTCGACGTAGTACGCGGTGATGGCGGCGATGGCCGGCAGGTCGGCGGCGGTGGCGTCGCGCAGCATGCGCCGACGATGGCACGCCGCGCGGCCGCGTGGCAGGGTGGTCGCGTGGACCCCGCCCCGTGCCCGCACCGCGACCGCGTCGACGGCGTCTGCGCCGCCTGCGGGCACTGCGAGCACGACGTGATCCTCAACGGCGCGTGCCTGGCCTGCGGCTCCACCGCGCTCGATCCGGTGGCGCGCTCGCCGCGGCCCGAGCTGGTGCCGGCCGACGCGCTGGTGCGGCGGCGGCCGGGGTGAGCTGCGCCGGCCGCGGTGGTGCGCTGGCCGACCGTCGTGACGCCGGGCGTGCGTCGGCGCTTGTGAGGTCGCGGGCGCGGGTGTATGCAGCCGACCGATGAGAGCCTTGGCCTACCTCGCCATGATCGCGGTGGCTGCGTGCGGCGGCGCGCCGGCGGGCAGCGGGGACGACATCCTGCTGATCGATTCGCGCGGCGCCGGGAGCGACGGCGCCGGTGGCGGCGACGGCGGCGTGCCGATCGACGGGCCGAGCAACGGCGCGCCGGCGTTGCGCCACTGCACCGGGCGCGCGTTCACGCCGACGCCGGCCGCCGGGTTCGCGACGGTCGGCGGCACGCTGGTCGCGCTGGGCGGCGCCGCCAACCACGGCGGCGAGGACATCGTGACGCCGCCGGGCACGCCGGTGTCGGCGCGGGCCCGCTTCACCTACGGCACCACCGCGACCGCGCTCGATCAGGAGCCGGTGGCGGTGTGGCTCGACGACTGCAACGGCTGGCACGCGCTGGGCACGCACACCACCGCGGCCGGTCAGCTCGACGTGCCGGTCGACGTCACGCTGGCGCCGGGCATCTACGAGGCGCGGTTCGAGGTGCTGGGCGACGCCACCGTCACCGTCAGCTACCTGTGGATCCTGCCGACCGGCAGCCACATCGCGGTCACCGACATCGACGGCACGCTCACCACCAGCGACACCGAGCTGTTCGTGCAGATCCTGCTCAACAGCTACGTCCCGACCGCGTACCCGAGCGCCGCCGAGCTGACCACCGCCCACGCCGCCAAGCGCCACGTCGTCGCGTACATCACGGGCCGGCCGACGTTCCTCGCGATCGCCAGCCGGCAGTGGCTGGCCGACCTCGGCTTCGCGCCCGGGCCGCTGCACCTGACCACCACCACCGCCGAGAGCCTGCCCACCAACACCGGCGTCGGCGACTACAAGAAGGCGTGGCTCGCGTCGCTCACGGCCAAGGGCTACGTGCTCGATCTGGCCTACGGCAACGCCACCACCGACATCTACGCCTACGAGGGCGCGGGCATCGCCGACGGCAAGCAGTGGATCATCGGCACCAACGCCGGCATGAACGGCACCAACGCGGTGATGGACAGCTGGGCGGCGCGGGTGGCGGAGGTGCAGGCGATGCCGGTGGTCGTGCAGCCGTTCATGCCGTGAGCGCCTGCGCCAGCTGACCGCCGCGGCGCGCGCGGTCGGTCCGGCTCACAGATCGATCGCGTCGAGGTCGGCGTCGGCGAAGGCGCGCGGGGGTGACGGCGACGCGGTCAACGCGGTCGACGCGGTCGGCGGGCTCGACGGCGCTGGCGTGCGGGCCGCGGCCTGGCACAGCGAACAGCTCGCGGGCAGGTGCGGCGCGTCCTTGCGGTGCAGGTCGAGCACCGCGCGCGACAGCTGGGCCAGCTCGCGGCGCACCTCGCGGCGGCGGCCGGCCACTCGCTCGATGCGCATGTCGTCGTAGCCGGTGGTCTGGTGCCGCATCCACGCGATCACCGCGGCGGCGGCGCGCTCGTCGATGCTGATCCGCTGGGTGCGCGCGACGGTGCCACTGCCGACCGGCGTGGCGTGGGCCGCGACCCGTGCCGCCACCGCGTCGCCCAGCGCCGCCCAGCGGGGCGCGAACCGCAGGAACGCCCGCACCTCCTGCTCGAACGACACCGCGTACGCGGCCTGCGCGCGATCGCGGCGATCGCGATCGCTGGCGCGCCGGCGCGCGTAGCCCTCGGTCGCTCGCTCGGCCTCGATCGCCACCCGGGCCGCGTCGATGTGCGCGCGCGGCGCCCACAGCCCGCGGGAGAACTGCTTGCGCCCGCGCTGCTCGAGCACCGCCCACGACGGGCCGGCGGCCTTGACCCGGCGGGTCAGCCCGGCGTCGCCCGGCGGCAAGCAGGCCCAGTCGGCCGGCGGGCTCAGGCGGCGGCCGTCGGAGTGGACGAACACCCGCGGGTCGGCGGTCGGTGCGAGGACGAGCGATTCCGGCATCGGCGGGCGCGACCATGCCGCAGGGGGGCCGGTGCCGGCGAGCGCGCGCCTGGCGAAATCGTCGACGGCGGCGCGCGGGGATCGTCAGCGCCGCTATTCGGCGGGGGGCGGCTGGCCCGGGGCCAGCTCGGGGCACTCGCCGCGGTAGAGCGCCCACTCCTCGCAGGTCTGCTCGCCCTTGGTGCAGTAGCCGGCCTGGCCGCCGGCCTCGTCGCGGATCTCGAGCGTGCCGCCGATCTCGACGCAGTAGGTGGACGCGGGGTTGGCCAGCTGCGTGGTGGTCGGCGCCGGCGTCGCGGGGCCGGGCGCCGGCGCGGCGGGCTTGCCGGGACCTCCGCAGGCGGTGGTGAGGATCCCGAGGGCCAGGGCGACGCGGATGGCGGTGCGCTGCATCGCCGGCAGTCTACCGGAGCACCGGTCGACGCGCCGGGACTCTCGCGTCCTGGTGGGAGGCTCGGCGGGGACCCGGCCCCGCCGAGGGAGGTTCGGTGACGAACCTCCTGCAACTCAGTGCTGGTTGTCGAACTTGATGCCCAGCTCGACCTCGTCGATCGCCTGCTTGAGCAGCACGATCGCCTTGGCGCGGTGGCCGCCCTTGTCGGGCGTCGCCTGATCGAGCTGGGCGCGGGCCTTCTTCATGTCGACCAGCGCGCCGCGCATGTGCGGCTGGCGGTCGGCGATCGCGGGAGCGATCACCGTGGTCGTGGCGAAGGCGGCGAGGAGGGCGAGGGTCGAGAGCTTCCAGGGGTTGGTGCGCATGAGGCTCTGACCACGGCTGCGCCCGAAGGTTAGGTCGCCCGCTACGGTTCGCCCTTGCGCGAGCACGTGACCTTGCCGTGGTCCGGCGATCCCTTGACCACCTGGCAGAAGTAGCCGGCGCTGCGGCCGGGGCCAGCGGCGGGAGTGTCGGGGCGCGGGCCCCAGTGCTCGCCGTCGCCTTGCAGATCGCACCACACGCCGGTCGGTGAGGGCGGCATGCCGGCGGGGGTGTCGGCGCGACGCAGCAGGTTGCGCTGCTCCCAGCCGGTCGGCGTCGCGGTGCAGCGCACGTCGGCGGGCGCGACCCGGTTGGGCACCGGCGGCGGTGGCGGGCGACGATCGCAGACGAACACCGCCGGATCGGTGGTGCGATGGCACACCGCGGTCGGTCGGCCGCAGCCGGCGGTGTCGGCCACGACCAGCAGCGCCTCGCCGGTCGCGCAGCTCGGGCCGCCGACGCAACCACACGGACAGCTCGTCGAGTCGGCGACGCACGGCGCGCAGCCCCACGTCTGCCCGGCGCGGCACTGGCCGAGCATCGGCACCGGGCGCGGCGCCTCGGTGGGATCGGGCGTACCCGCAGCGTCGGTCGCGGTCGCGGTCGCGGTCGTCGTCGCGCCGGTCGTCGTCGCGCCGGTCGTCGTCGTGCCGGTCGTCGTCGCGCCGGTCGTCGTCGTGCCGGTCCCGCCGGCGCGCGCCAGCGGGCCGCTGGGCGGTGGCGTGCACGCGGCGAGCACGGCGGCGGAGCACAGCATCGGCCAGGCGGTGCGGAGGCGCATGGCGCGATGATACCGCCGCGGTCAGGCCTTGCGCAGGAACTCGGCCTTGAGCATCACGCTCAGGTTGTCGACCTTGCAGTCGACCGCGTGGTCGCCGTCGGCCAGGCGGATGTTGGTGATCTTGGTGCCTTGCTTGAGCGTCACCGACGAGCCCTTCACCTTCAGGCTCTTGATCAGCACCACCGCGTCGCCGTTGGCCAGCGGCACGCCGTTCACGTCGCGCACGACGCCGTCGTCCTCGGGCGCGGCGGCGGCGGCCGGGGCGGTCGCCAGCGACCACTCGTGGGCGCAGTCGGCGCACACCCAGCGCTCGCCGTCCGGGTACACGTTGGGCTGCGCGCAGCGCGGACAGGTCGTGGGCTCGTCCATCGCGGCCTTGTCGCAGAACCGCGGGCCGCGCGCAACGTCGCGGCGGCGACACCTCGTCGCGCCGACCGGGCCCGTGGGATCACAGCGCGGCCCAGGCGCGCATGGCCCGGGCGCCGGCGGCGCGCCCGCGCTGGTAGTCGGCGAGCAGCACGTCGACGTCGCGGGTGATCCGGCTGGTGCGCAGGCCGTCGGGGGCGACGTGGACCACCTGGCAGTCGGCCGGCGGTCGCGCGATGAACCCGCGCGCGCGCTCGTAGATCGCGCGGTAGCGACGGAACGCGCCCACCAGCGCCGGGTGTTCGCGCAACAGCCGCGCCGCCAGCGCGCACTCCAGGCGTGACGGACCCGGGAAGTCCGACGGGCGCGAGCGGATCACCAGGATGCGGCGGGCGCCGCGCTGGTAGGCCTCCTCGACCGGGATCGGCGCACCGAGGCCGCCGTCGGTGAACGCGCGACCGTCGACCTCGACGAAGCGGCGGAACAGCACCGGCACCGCCGACGACGCCTGCAGCACCTGCGACATCGACGCCGCGTCGGGCTCGAACCACACCGCGGCGCCGGTGTCGACCGCCGTCGCCGCCACCACCAGCCGCGTCGGGCCCGCCACGATCGCCGCCGCGTCGAGCGGATCCTCGCGCTCGAAGGCGTCCCACAAGTAGTCGATGTCGAGCCAGTGGCCGCCGCGCAAGAACCGGCCGGCATCGACGAACTCGCGGCGCCGCATCTGGTTGAAGAAGCAGCGGCGGTTGCGGCCGTGCTGGCGGGCCAGGTGCGACGACAGGTTGCACGCACCGGCCGAGCTGCCGATCGCCAGGTCGAACGGCGCGAAGTCGTGCTCGAGGAACACGTCGAGCACGCCGGCGGCGAAGACGCCGCGCATGGCGCCTCCTTCGACGACGATCGCGGCGTGCGCCATGGGCGGCGCAGTCTCGCAGGTTCGGCCGGCGGTGGCGATGGCCCGGGCGGCGCAGACGTCTGCGGCGACGCCGGTCAGGTAGCGCGCTGCTTCGACGGGAGCGTCTGGGCGGCCCGGGCTGGCCGGTGTCCGGGCCGGACCCCCGCGGCTGTCCGGGGATGGCCGGAGAGCCGGACAATCCGGACGAGATCCGGCCGTCTTGTCCGAGATTCGGACACGCGGCACGCGGTGTCGCGGAGTTGCGGCTGGCGCGCGGCTTGCTGAGGGGTTGGGCATGGTGGACAGGGCAGCGGGCGGACAGCAGGTGAGCGAGGTGGCGGCGGCGGGCGCGGCGGCGGCTGCGGACGACTGGCGCGTGGTCGACCGGACGCTGCGCGGGCTGGCGCGGCGGCGGGCGGCGCTCGACGTCGAGGAGGCCGCGTGGCTGCGGCGCGCACGGGCGCTGGGCGTCCATCGCGAGCTCGGCTTCGCGTCGTTCTTCGAGTACGTCGAGCGCATCCTGGGCTACGCGCCGGGGCCAGCGCGGGAGCGGCTGCGGGTCGCCGACGCGCTGGCGGCCCTGCCGAAGCTGCGGGCGGCGATGAGCGCCGGCGACGTCGCGTACAGCGCGGCGAGGGAGCTGACCCGGGTCGCGACGGTCGACACCGAGGCGGCGTGGCTGACGGCGGCGGCCAAGCACACCGTGCGGGAGATCGAGGAGATGGTCAGCGGGCGGCGGCGGGGCGACTCGCCGGACGATCCGCCCGACCCCGCCGCGCGGCTGCACGAGCTCCGGCTGCTGCTGCCCGCGGCGGTGCTGGGCAAGTTCACCGCGGCGCGGCGCGCGCTGGAGGCGGCGTGCGGGCATCCGCTGACCGATGGCGACCTGCTCGCGACCTTGTGCGATGGCCAGCTGGCCGGCGCGGGCTCCCACGTGGGAGATGCCGTGGCGGGCTCCCACGTGGGAGATGCCGCGGCGGCATCCAAGCCCATGTATCAGATCGCGATCACGCGGTGCCCCGACTGCACGCGCGCGTGGCAGGACGTCGCCGGGCACACGATCGAGATCAGCGAGACCGAGCTGGCGCAGGCGTCGTGCGACGCCGAGCTGCTGGGGCGGGTCGACGGCGACAAGCCGGCGCGGGTGACCAAGACGATCCCGCCGCGGACCCGGCTCGCCGTGCTGCGGCGGGATCGCGGGCGGTGCGTGGTGCCGGGGTGCCGCAACGCGCGGTACGTCGACGTCCACCACGTCGTCCCGCGGTCGGCGGGCGGCAAGCACACGCCGAGCAAGCTGTCGGTGCTGTGCTCGGCTCACCACAAGGCCGCGCACGATGGCCGGCTGCGGGTCGAGGGTACCGCGCCTGGGAAGCTGCGGTTCACGCACGCCGACGGGCGGCCGTACGGGGCGCCGCCGTCCCACGTGGAAGATGGGGACGCGGTGGCGCCGCCTCCGCCAGGAGGCGAGGTCGCGGTGGCGCCGTCCCAGGCGGGCGTCGAGGTCGAGGCGCCGCCGGTCCCACGCGGGCGCCGCCGAGCCAAGGCGGCACCGGCGAGGGGAACGCGGGGCCCTCGAAGGCGGGTGGTCGCCAGCGGGGGACGCTAACCATGCCCCGACCGGGTGATGTTGAACTAGCGGCGGAAGAACGACGCCTGCTGGAAGCGCAGGCCGGCGACGATCTGATCGACGCAGGCTGCCGACAGCGCGCCGATGCGCGCGCCCAGCCGGGCCTTGGGGATCGACGACACCTGCGACACCACGACGACGCTCTGCGTCGGCAAGTCGCCCTCGCCCGGCGCCAGCAGCACGTTGCCGGGCTCGCCGGCGCGGTGCAGGTTCGACGTCAGGGCGCAGACGATCACGGTGGTCACGCGGGCGTGGTTGAAGACGTCGTCCTGGACCACCACGTGGGGGTGGGCGTAGGGCGGGGCCGGGCCGCGGCTCTCGTCGCCGGCGACCCAGTACAGCTCGCCGCGGTAGATCGGCGCGTTGCCGGGGCGGTCGGGTGGGGCGTCCATGGCCGAGGATACGGCGCCGGCGGATGATCGGCGATCGGCCCGATACGAAGTCGCGGCAGCGCGCTCTACCCGGGCATGTCGCACCTCGCTCGCTCATCGCTCCTGCTCGTCGCGCTCGTCGCGGTCGCCGGGTCCTCAGGCGCCGCCGCCGCCGCGCCCACCTTCGGCGACGGCGCCGTGCTGGCGCCGATCCCCGCCGCTGCCCGCTATTGCGCCGGTCAAGCCGGCTGCAACGGCGGCTACCCCGAGGGCGTCGCCGTGGTCGGCGACCGCGTCTACGTGGCGGGCCCCGCCACCTTTGGCACCGCGGGCAAGGGGCCCAGCGTGGTCACCGTGCTCAACCGCGCCAGCGGCGACCTGATCACCGAGATCCCGATCGCCGGCGAGCAGCTGGCCTTCGAGCACGCCCTCAGCGGCATCGCGGTCGACGCCGCCGGCGACGTGTTCGTGGTGTCGACGCAGCTCGGCGTGATCCGCCTGCACCGCCACGGCCGCCGCTATCAGCAGTCGTCGTACGCGCCGCCGCTGCCCGACCTGCCCGCGTGCACCCCGGGCGGGCCGGCCCCGTGTACCCCGACCTTCGTCGACCTGCCGCCGCTGTCCAACGAGATGACGTTCGACGCCGCCGGCAACCTGTACGTCACCGACTCGCTGCAGGCGACGATCTTCCGCGTCCCGGCCGGCGGCGGCTCGATCGCGCCCTGGTTCGCCAGCCCGCTCCTGGCCGGCAACCTCGCGGCGCCGCTGCCGTTCGGCGCCAACGGCATCAAGCTCAGCCCGGATCGCGCGTACCTCTACCTGGTCGAGACCTTCGATCCGGTCGACCCCAGCCTGGGCCACGTCTACCGCGTGCCGCTGGTCGACGCGCCGGCGCCCGACAGCATCGAACACGTCGCGACGTTCGGCGGCGGCGTGGTCCCCGACAGCCTGACCTTCGGGGCGTCGGGTACGATCTACGTAACGCTGGCCGGCGCCAGCCAGATCGCCGTGCTCGAGCCCGACGGCACCGAGCGGACCCGGATCACCGGCCCGGCGGGTAGCCCGATCCCGTTCGACAACCCGGCGACGATGGCGTTCGACGACGGGCGGCGGTCGCTGCTGGTGACCAACCACGCCATCTTCGGCGACCCGGCCCACTTCGCCGTGCTGCGGGTCTTCGTCGGCGAGCGCGGCGATCCGCGCCCGGGCGATGACGACGACGGTGACGACGACTGAGTCGATCAGGCCATGGCCAGCAGCGCACGGCGTATCCGCTCGTCGGCCTGGGCCTTCGCGTCGGCGTGTGTCCAGCGTGGGTTCGCCGTCCGCGCGAGCTCGGTCGCGCGGCGCTCACGGGCGTTGGCGGCCACCGCCAGCGCGACGATAGCCGGCTCGACTGCGCCGGTGATCTTGAGCTGGCCGAACGCGGTGACGATGACCGCCTGGTTGGCCTCCGCGGACGTGACGTCGTCGAACCATGCGTCGACGACCTCGGGGCGGGGCTCGGCGAGGTCGGGCAGCGTCAGCCCCCCAGTTCGCCAGCAACGCATCGAGGAACGCCGCGCCGCCGCCGCGCCGCGGCCGCGCGGTCCAGGCCTGGAGCGCGTCGGAGCCGGCGTCGCTGCCGAACGGGGCGAACTCGTCGTCGGTCGTGTAGAAGAATGGGCCCTCGCACCGCGCGACGAACGGTGGGTGGCTGGTCGCGGGCGCGGGGCCGACCTCGGGCTCGTCGACGTCGCGCCGGGGCGGAACCGACTTCGCGGCGGCCCACCGCAGCATCGGCTTGGCGCGCTTCGCGGGCCGAGCCGCCGAGGCCTTGGCGCTGGTGCGGGCTGGCGGACGCTTGGCCGGTGAGCGGGACGTGGAGGGCTTCGCGCGGGCCATGGCCCGACTGTGTCGCGCCGCCTGCGTCGGGGCGGCGCGGCGCAGGTCCACACCGTTGGCCCACGGTTCGCTAGGGGCGAGGCCATGGCCATCTCCGTTCGTGCAAGTCTGGTGATCGCGGTAGTGGGCGCGGCGTGTGCGGCGCCGCGTGCGACCGCGGTCGCGACACCCCCTGCGACGGTCGCGGGCGCGCCGCCACGCGCGGCGACGACGCCGCCGCTTGCGGCGCCTGCCGCGGCGACGTCATCCCCGGTCGAGGTGCGGTTCCTCGCGCGCGCCGATCGCGCGAGCCCATGGCGGCCGATCGACGATCCGGCGCGGCTGGCCGCGCTGCGCGCCGCGATCGACAACGAGCCGGCGCGGTTCGCGCTGGCCCTGTACGCGGTGGCGTGGGAGCTGGCGCCGCCGCCGGCGCCAGCTCCGGGCGCGCCGATCTTGTTCATCGGCGTCGAGGAGGGCGGCAACCACGCCGAGGTCGGGCTGACGATGATCGAGGGCGACGCGCCGCTGGCGTTGCCGCAGCTGCCGTACCTGCGGCTGGCCGACGATCGCGACACGCTGCGCGGCACGCTGTTGCACGAGACCGGCCACGCCGTCCACGCGCTGCTGGCGCGGGCGCGGGCCGACGCCGAACCGCTGGCCGACGGCGCCATCGCGCCCATCCCGCACTCGACCGCGGCGGTGACCGACCGGCGCACCGCGCTGGCCGAGGGCCTCGCGATCAGCCTCGAGGCGATCGCCGCCCACTGCGGCCGCGACCCCGACGTGCGGCGGTTCTACGATCACGCGTCGCCGCGCCACGGCCCGACCGGCGACAAGGCCGGCGAGTACTTCTTCGCGGCGCGCGATCTGATGACCTACGCCCAGACCTTCGCGCGCTACCAGGCGGTGCGCGACGGCGCGTTCGGGTTCGAGCCGGCGCTGCGCGGCGACTACCTGCGGGTGCAGCTCGACCCCGCGCGCGACCTGCGCACGCTGCGCGACCCCGGCTCGCTGGTGGCCTCCGAGGGCTTCGTCGCCAGCGTGCTGTTCCAGCTGATCGCCGCCGACGGCTGCGGCGACGACCTCGCCGCGCTGGCGCCGCGCTACCGCGCGCTGTGGCAGGCGCTGGCGACCGCCGAGACCTCCGCCGGCCCGCTCGACGCTACGCCGTTGCTCGACGTGGTCGCCGCTCGAGGCGCGCCGGCCATCGCGGCGTTCCTCGACCTGTCCCACGGCGCCACCGTCGACGCCGACGCCGCGGCGCAGTGGGCCGCGCTGTACGACGCGGCGCTCACCGTCGACGTCGCGACCCGCAAGCGGCTGATGGCCGAGTCCGAGCCGCGCCGGGCGCGGTGGCTGGCCGAGGCCATCGCCGATCCCGCGGTGCTCGCCCGCCGGCTCGGCCCGGTGGTGCGGGTCGAGGTGGCCGCGGTCCGCGTGCGGCTGGTCGCGTTCGGCGACGCCCAGCCGCTGCGCTTCGACGTCAACGCCGGCGGCGCCGCGATGCTCGAGTTGGTCCCGGGCTGGGACCGCGCGGCGGTGGCGACGATCCTCGCCGAGCGGCGCCGGGCGTCGTTCGCCAGCTACGCTGACCTGATCTCCCGGCTGCGCGCCCACCGCGTGAAGGTCACCGCGCTGGCGCCGGGTTGAGCCGCCGGCAGCGATCGCCGCCGACCCGGTCGATTTCGTCTGACGTCGCGCCGGCGGGCGCTGTTTCCGTCCGCATGTCCCTGATCCCGCCCGCCGCCGCCGCGGTCCGCTGGTCGCTCGTCATCGCCATCTCGCTCGCCGCGCTGGCCGCCGGGTGCGGCATCGGCTACGGGCAGAAGGTCCAGTCGAGCACGATCGGCCGCTACGACGGCGACTTCAACATCGACGGCGACCCCGCCTACGAGGGCACGACCGCCTACACCACGACCGGCCACAGCGTGACGCTGTACGACACCACCGGCATCCTGCTGTCGGTCGCCGGCAGCGCCGGCGCGGCCTACACCGCGCGCCAGAAGGCCGAGGCCGCCGCGATCGAGCGCGGCGGCAAGGCCGGCGACCGGTTCTCGTATTCGTACCAGGTGTACATGCCGGTGCCCGACAGGCTCACCACGCTCAGCTACTCGTGGGGCGACACCACCGGCGTCGACAACTCGCGCGCCGACGGCGCCGCCGCGACCGGCTCGTACTTCGAGTTCGACATGACCGCGCGGCCCAAGACCTGGTTCATCGGCGGCGATCAGCTCACGCTGGTGATGAGCGCCAACTGGCAGAACTGGACGGTGACGGGCATCCCCGGCGCGCTGTTCCCGGTCGACGTCGACCGCATCGGCATGCCGGTCGGCTTGTCGTACGGCCACCTGCTGGTGCCGCACGTGCAGGTCGAGGGCCGGGTGGCGTGGGATCCGCTGTCGCTGGCCACCTTCATCGACGGCGCGCACCACGCCGACTACACCGCCGGGATCCACGCCTCGGCGGTCATCGCCTCGTGGCTGCGGGTCGAGGCTGACGCGTCGTACCAGCGGATGCCGCTCGACTTCGGCAAGCGCGACCTGCGCGAGCTGACCGCCAACGTCAACCTGGTGCTGTGGTGGAAGGGCCCCGCGTTCTGGCAGGTCATGCACAAGTAGCGGCGCGGCTCAGCGGTGGGCCAGCGCGCGCAGTTCGTCGCGGCGGGCCTGGGCCTGCGCGAGTCTGCGCTGGCGCTCGACGGGCTCGGCCTGGTCGCGCGGGTCGTCGGTGCCGTGTTCGAGCGCGACGGCTCCACGCGCGGCCGGGGAGCCGGGAGGCGGCGACGCGGTCACGGCGCCGAGTCTAGCCGCGGCGGCGGCGCGCGGTCGAGGGCGGCGCGGCGGTCGGCGGCGCGGCCAGGCACATGCCGCGGACCTGGGCCAGCACGGCGGCCTTGCGGGCGGCGACGGTTGCGGCGGCGCGCACGTCCTTGCCGACGAAGTCGGAGGCGAGGCTGGCGGTGGCGAAGTAGAAGACGTGGAGGCCGACGATCGACATCACCAGCTGGCGCGGGTCCTGGCGGCGGAACGCGCCGGCGTCCATGCCGGCCTGCAGGAACGCGGCGGTCGCGTGCAGGTTGACCATCACCTGGGCGCCGCCGGCGCCGCGCAGGTAGTCGCCGTCGCCGGCCAGTTCGCGGGTCAAGAGCTTGGCGGCGTGCGGGTGCTCGACGAAGTAGTCGATCATCAGCGCGCCGAGCCGGTCGAGGCGCCCCGCGAAGTCGCCGGCGTCCAGCCCGGCGGCCAGCAGCAGCGCGCGCAGCTCGCCGACGGTGGTGTCGAGGACCGCGTTGTAGAGCGCCTCCTTGGCCGGGAAGTGGTGGTACAGCGACGCCTTGCGTAGCCCGGCGGCGGCGGCGATCTCGCCGAGGCTGGCGGCGGCGTAGCCGCGCTCAGCGAACGCCTGCGCGGCGATCGCCACCAGCGCGGGCCGTTCGATGGGGTGGGCGGGACGGCCGGCGCGGCGGCGGGGCGAGGTCACGCGCCGATGCTCCCACAGTTCGGGCTTGACGAATAAACCTGCCGGCCGTTAGGTTTCGCGCCAGGAGGACCTCCATGGACGGATCGAGCCGGGTCGGACGTGATCACCCCAACCGCGCGTGCGGCGTGCTGGCCGCCGTGCTGCTCGCGCTCGCCGCGTGCGGCGCCGACGGCGGCAGCGGCGCCGACGCCACCCCGTCGCCGGGCGACGCCGCCGCGGCGCCGGACGCCAGCGCCGCGGTCGACGCGTGCGCGTGCACGACCCGCGATCCCGGCGAGCCGGGGCCGCAGGCGACGACCACTGCCAGCTTCGACCTCGCGCTGCCGGGGGCCACGATCCCGCTGACGATCTACGCGCCCGACGGCCCCGGCCGCTTCCCGGTCGTCGTGTTCCACCACGGCTTCCAGCTCGCGCCCACGCAGTACGGGTCGTACGGCACCCACCTGGCGAGCTGGGGCTACGTGGTGGTGATGCCGCAGATGCCGGGCGGGCTGATCGGCGGGCCGACCCACCGCGACCTCGCCGGCTACGTGGTCGGCATCCTCGACTGGCTCGACGCCCAGGCGACCGCGACGAGCGGCCCGCTGGCGGGGCGGGTCGACGCCGTCCACGTCGCGCTGGCCGGCCACTCGATGGGCGGCAAGATCTCGATGCTGGCCGCCGCGTCGGACCCCCGGCCGCGCGCGGTCGTCGGCATCGATCCGGTCGACGCGGTCGGCAGCCCGCTGCCGGTGTCGGCGACGGACTACCCGTCGGTGACGCCCGAGCTGATGGGGGCGATCACCGCGCCGATCGCGATGCTCGGCGAGCTGACCAACGCCACCTGCAGCGGCGCGCTGTGCCAGGCGTGCGCGCCGGCCGCCGACAACTTCCACCAGTACTACGAGCACGCGACCCACGCCGCGATCGAGATCGAGGTCATGGGCGCGAGCCACATGTCGTTCCTCGACGATCCGGCGTGCGGCTTCACCTGCTCGAGCTGCCCGGCCGGCACCGACGACCCGGCCACCTCGCGGCGCCTGACGCGCCGCTACCTCACGGCGTTCCTCAACGTCACGCTGCGCGGCCTGCCGGCCTACCGCTCGTACCTGATCGGCGCCGACATGGCCGGCGACGTCGCGGCGGGGCGGGTGCGCGCGGCCGCCAAGAACGGGCTGTGACGCCGCGCCGGCCTACTTGGCCGACAGCGTCGCGTCTTCGACGATCACCGGGTAGCTGTAGCCGGCGCCGAAGTCCTTGTTGAGCGACAGGGTGCCGCGGGCCACGACGATGTCGCCGACGGCGACCGGCGCCGCGGTGTCGGCGGTGGTGATCGTGAGGTCGCCGGTGCCGTCCTGCAGGTGCAGCCAGTTGTGGCCGAGGATCTGGGCGTTGTACTTGACCACCTTGCCGCGGATGGCGATCGGCTTGCCGGCGAGCGGGGCCGGCGCGGCCAGCACCGCGGCGATGGTCTGGCCACCGGCGATCGGCTCGATCTTCTCGGTCGGCGTGGCCGGCGCCGCCGGTGGCATGGCCCCGCCGTGGGCCGCGGCGACCGCGCCCGCGCCCGCGGCGCCCCCGGTGCCGGCGGGCGGCAGCGCGTTGACGAAGTAGATGCGGTCGAACGTGCGGTTGAGCGTGTTGCTGGTGAAGTTGGTCATCAGCGTGCCGCCGACCATGTCGACCTTGTCGCCGACCGCGAGCTTGGTCTCGGGCCCGGCGACCCACACCTGCTCGGCGCCGAGGTCGAGCTTGGCGTAGGTGTAGCCGCCCGAGTTCATCGTCTCGAGCACCGCGCCGGTGGTCGCCGCCGCCACCGCGGGCGGCGCCGGCATCGGCGGCCGCGCGGCGAGGTTCGGCATGGCGCCGGGGGCGGGGGGCGCGGCCGGCTGCGCCGCGGTCGTCGGCGGGGTGCCGGAGGCGGCCGGCTCCTTCTTGCAGCCGGTGAGCAGGCCGGCCGACAGGCCGGCGCCGAGGAGGACGCGCATCGCGATCGAAGGCCGGGGGTGCATGCCGGTGGTCTACCACGCCCGGCCGGTCCGTCGCGTCCGGCGACGGCGCGGCGGCCGGTCGCGGTGAGGCGGGGGCGCGATCACCCGGTCGCCGGGGCTCCAACCTCGGGATCGCCCTCCGGCGCGCGCCCCGCCACAGCCACCGCGATCGCCAGATCGCCGGCGACGTTGACCGTCGTGCGGCACATGTCGAGCACGCGATCGACGCCGAGGATCAGCGCGAGGCCCTGGGCCGGCACGTCGACCATCTCGAGCATCATCGCGATCACCGGCAGCGTCGCGCCGGGGATGCCGGCGGTGCCGATGCCGCCCAGCACGCAGATCAGCATGATCACCAGCTGCTGCCCGAGGCTCAGGTCGACGCCGTAGACCTGGGCCAGGAACAGCACGGTCACGCCCTCGAACAGCGCCGAGCCGTTCTGGTTCATCGACGCGCCGGCGGTGAGCACGAAGCGCGCGACCGACCGCGGCAGGCGCAGCTCGGTCTCGGCGACCCGCAGCGTGGTCGGCAGGGTCGCGGCTGACGACGCGGTCGCGAACGCGGTGGTGAGCGCCAGCCGCGATCCGGCGAAGAACCGGCGCGGCCCCATGCCGCCCAGCACCCGCACGAACACCGGGTACACGACGAACGTGTGCAGCAGCAGCGCCGCCAGCACGGTCGCGACGTAGCCGCCGATCGTCGTGAACAGATCGAGGCCCAGCGTCGCGAAGCTGCCGAACAACAGCGCCGCGACCCCCAGCGGCGCCAGGCGCATGACCTGCTGGATGAGCCACATCGACACCTCGGCCAGCCCGGCGATCGTGGTGCGCAGCGCGCGCGGCGCCTCGCCCTTGGCCACCGCGAGGCCGACGCCCAGCACCAGCGCGAAGACGATCAGCCCGAGCATGTCGCCGGTGGCGGCCGCCGCCACCGGGTTGGTCGGGATCATCTGCACCACGCCGCCGAGCCCGGGCCGCTCGGCGACCTGGATGTCGGGCCCCTTCAGGTGGCTGGCCTGCGCCATCAGCTCGGCGCGGTTCCAGGTGCCGGGCGCGATCGCGTTGACCAGCAGGAGGCCGAGGCCGACCGCGATCGCCGACAGGATCGCGGTGTACGCCAGCGTCCGCACGCCGATCCGGCCCAGCGCCTTGGGGTCGAGCTCGGCGACGCCGGTGACCAGCGCGGCGAAGATCAGCGGCACCGCGAGCATGAACATCAGCCGCAGGAACACCTGCCCGAGCGGCAGCGTGATCCACCGGATGATCCACTGCACGTCGGCGGCGCCCAGCACGCCGGCGCTGACCAGGCCGCTGGCGGTGAGGCCGAGCGCGCTGCCGGCGAGCACGCCGATCAGGATCGCGTGGTGAGGCTTGGGTGCGGCGGCGGCCGGGCGGGGGGCGTCGTCGACGGTCATGCGCCATCGTGAGGGCGCGCCCCGCGCGGCGCAAGCCGCTACGGCGTCGGCGCGGGCAGCGCGGCGGGCGGCCGGCCGAGGTCGTGCAAGTAGCCGGCGCAGTGGCCGAGCGCCGACCAGAACCCGCGGTAGTCGCGGTACGTCAGCCCGAACTCGGCGCAGGTCGCGCGCACGACCGGCGCGATCGTCGGGTAGAGGTAGATCGACATGCTGGGGAACAGGTGGTGCTCGATCTGGTGGTTGAGCCCGCCCGAGATCCAGTTGTAGACGCGCGAGCCGGCCCGCCAGTTGGCGCTGCCCTGCACCTGCTGCGCGGCCCAGTGCGCGTCCGGGCGCGGCACCAGCCCCGCTTGCAGGTGGTTCACGATGAAGATCGACTCCATGTAGTACGCGCCGACCGCCATCATCACCAGCGTCGTCAGCACGCCGTGCACCGGGCCGAGCACGACGATCGGCGCGACGACGTGCATCGCGACCCACAGGCTCTTGAACGCCAGCACCTGGAGCCACGCGCCGCGCGACACGTGGAACGCGGCGTGGGTGACCCGCCCGCGGCGCAGGTGCGCGAGGTCGGAGACCAGCCACTTCACCAGGCCGATGCTCATGCCGACGCCGAGGATCACGGTCTGGACGCGGTGGATCGGGCGCCGGCGCAGCGCCGGGTGGAAGCGCAGGAACGGCGCGCCGATCTCGGCGTCGTTGTCGTGACCGCTGACGTTGGGGCGGCCGTGGTGCGAGACCTGGTGCGACGCCTGCCACACCAGGCTCGAGCCGCCGACGAAGTCCATGATCGTGCCGAGCAGGCGGTTGGCGACGCTGCGCCGCGCGACCGCCGCGTGGTTGCCGCTGTGCATCGCGAAGCCGAGGCGCGCGACCACCAGCCCGCCGAGCACCGCGGCCAGGTACGAGCCGGTCGCCAGCCGCCACGCCCACGCGCCGACGAACAGCGCCAGCAGCACCACGGCCTCGAGCACCAGCGCCCAGCCGAAGCTGCGGTAGTCGCGGCCGCGCCGGCGCAGCTCCTCGTCGACCCGGGTCCGCACCGCGTCGAAGAACGCCGGGTCGCCGTACGGCTCGCGCTCGCCGGGCGCCAGCGTGCCCACCAGGCGCCCCTGCTTGCCGAGCGCGCGGCGCGCCCGATCGAGCGACGGCCCGGGGTGGTACGACTCGAACAGCGTGGTGGCGTGGCGGCCGGCGCCCAAGGTCGCCAGCCCGCCGCCGGGGTGGCGCGGCACGAAGTCGGTCACGTCGTAGACCGCGCCCTGGACCTCGATCCAGTAGCTGCCGTCGCGCCCGTCGTGGCGCGCGACCTCGTCCATGGTCAGCTCGGCGGTCAGCTCGGCGGGCGTCGACACGTGGCCCGCAGTGTAGGGATCCGCGCCGCGGCGATTGCCACGGCTTGGTCACGGCTGGCGCACCGCCGCGCAGCGGCGTCGCGCTGGGGCGGGGCGGCCGGTACGCTCGGGGCGATGCGCGCGTCGGCCGCCGTGCTGCTCGGGCTGCTCGTCGGCGGGACGGCACGCGATCGGCGGGCACGTTGCCGATCGCGTGGACGATCACCCGCGACGACACCGGGTGCACCGCGCAGCCGGCGTCGCGCAGCCGGCTGACCCCGGCGCCGCCGCCATTCCCGGTCGCGTGCATCGCCGCCTACCCTCGAGGCGTGACCGAGATCGAGCGCGATCGTGACACCGGGGCCTGCGCGATCCCCGACGAGCCGTGCCCCGAGGGGTGCGCGCTGCGAGCCGGCCGAGGACACGCCGGTGCCGTGCCCCGAGCCTGCGGGTCGCTGACGCCGGCTGCGCTACGCTGTCGCGGTGACCAGGGCCCACTACCCGGCGCGCTACCAGGACGCCCACGGCAGCGAGCACACGACGATCTCCAACGACGGCTCGTGCCTGCGGATGGTCGTGCGCGGCGTGGGGTGGCGTGGGCGTGACTTCGACCGGTTCGCGCCCGAGGCAGGGACGCCCGACGAGCTGCTCGCGACGTTCACGCTCGCCGGTGGCGAGCTGTGCCAGTGCGAGGTGGCGTGCGAGATCCCGGCCGTGGTCGTCGGCCCCGGTGGCGCGTCGACCGCGACGCTCACCGTCGCGCTCACGCTCGGTCGGCCGTCGCCGCGCGGCGGCATCGACGAGGTGACCCTGCGCATCGTGCTCACCTGGGCCGAGGGGCGGGCCGAGGGGACCGGCGCCAGCGGTTGGTTCGAGGACGAGCTCCTCGAGATCCAGCGTCAGCTACCGCCGGACGTCTACCTGCGGAGCTGCATCAACTGCCAGTACTCCGACTACAGCCCGGGCGGCCACGGGCTGTTCGGCGACCTGCTGTGCTTCCGCAACGCGAAGGACGCGTACGCTCAGGTCCGCTCGAAGGAGACGTTCTGGCCGGTGCTGCGGCTCGCCGAACGATCGGTGCAAGAGACCGATCACTGCGACCAGTTCGCGCGGCGCGTGCCCGGCACGGGCTACCGCGGCTGACCGCGGCTACGCGACCTGCGCGGCCAGCGCCAGCGCCAGCTCGACCATCCGCGCGAAGCCGCGCTGGCGCTCGTCGGCGGTGGTGTGGGCGCCGGTGAGCACGTGGTCGCTGACGGTGAGGATCGACAGCGCGCGGGCGCCGGCGTGGGCGGCCAGCGTGTACAGCGCCGCCGTCT
Source organism: Myxococcales bacterium (assembly GCA_016707895.1). Lineage (GTDB taxonomy): Bacteria > Myxococcota_A > Polyangia > Haliangiales > Haliangiaceae > UBA2376. Next base: position 855,064 of record JADJGV010000034.1, read on the forward strand.
CCATCTCGGCGGCGAGGACGCCGTGCGCGGCCCAGCGGGTCCACCAGTCCTCGCGGCGGGCGTAGAACGTGTCGCTGGTCAGCACCGGCCCGACCCGCGGCGGGCGTGGCAGGCCGGCGCCGAGGTCGGCGGCGCGGCGCAGCAGGTCGAAGCTCGCGGTCGGCGCGTAGTCCATGCCGTCGAAGCGGTGGCGGATCATCGCCGAGTCGGTCGAGGCGCTCATCGCCAGCACGACGTCGCCCAGCTGGAGGTCGGGCTGGATCGCGCCGCAGGTGCCGATCCGGATCAGCACCCGCGCGCCGTAGCCGGCCAGCAGCTCGTGGACGTAGATCGCGCACGACGGCATGCCCATGCCGGTGCTCTGCACCGACACCGGGTGCGCGCCGACACGGCCGGTGTAGCCCAGCGCGCCGCGCACGCGGTTGTGGCAGGTGGCGTCGGTCAGGAACTGCTCGGCGACGAACTGCGCGCGCAGCGGATCGCCGGGCAAGAGCACCACCGGCGCGATGGCGCCGGGCGCGGCCTCGAGGTGGACGGTCATCCCCGCACAGTACCGGAGCTAGCGACCGCCGCGTCGCGGGGGCTCACCCCAGGCGCACCTCGCGCGCGCCCTGCTTGGCGAGGTGGCGGATCACGACGCGCGCGTTCTGCGCCAGCGGCGTCGCCCGCAGCACCGGCGCCACCGTGGCGAACAGCTGCTCGGCGTCGAGCCCGTAGAAGTACAGCGCGGTCTCGCGCGGCCCTTGCCACGACCCGCGGAAGTCGAGGTCGTCGCCGAGCGCGACCGCCAGCTGCTCGAGCAGCTCCTCGAGGCAGGTCGGCGTGTAGACCTCCTTGGGCAGGGTCACGCCGTCGAGGTAGATCGCCAGCCCCTCGGTGATGCCGACCGGCACCTCGACCTCCTGCCCGTCGTGCTCGTAGCGCAGCGACGAGCCCTTGGCCGCGCCGGTCTCGGCGAGGAAGCGGCGGATCACCGACAGCGCCGCGAGCGACGTGATCTCGACGTCGAAGTCGGCCTCCTGGATCTCGCCGTCCTTGCTGCACAGCGTGCCGCCGCCGTCGCCCGGCCCGCCGAGCCCGCCCGCCGCGAGCAGCTCGAACAGCGGCTCCTCGTAGCGCTCGCCGCGATCGATCGGCTGTACCGGCTCGGTGAGCGTGACGTTGACCGCGATCGGCGCCGGGGCGGGCTTGGCCTTGGCCTTGGCGGCGGGCTTGGCCTTGGTCTTGGCCTTGGCCTTGGCGGCGGGCTTGGCCTTGGTCGCGGCCTTGGCGGCGGCCTTGGTCTTGGCGGCGGGCTTGGCCTTGGTCGCGGCCTTGGCGGCGGGCTTGGCCTTGGCCTTGGCGGCGGGCTTGGCCTTGGCTTTGGCCTTGGCCTTGGCGGCGGGCTTGGCCTTGGCAGCGGGCTTGGCCTTGGCCTTGGGCTTCGCCTTCGTCGGCTTGGTCGGCATGCCGCGATCTCAGCCGTGCGCGGCGCGCAGGTCAACCCCGCGCGAAATGCGTGTGCGCGATCGCCGCGCGTCGCGGCGCCATGTGACGCTCCGCCGCATGTCGCTCACGTTCGTCGATCTGGACACCGCCAAGACCGCGACCGATCCCGTGCTGGTCACGTCGAGCCTGGTGCCGAGCCCGTGGTCGGAGGCCGCGAAGGGCCTGTTCCGGCTGGCCCGGGTGCCGGTGCTGGTGGTGCGGCGCGGCCTCGACAAGACCGCCATCGACGCGTGGACCGGCGTCGACAACGTGCCGGCGCTGCGCCACGGCATCGAGCCGGTGCGCACCAGCTGGGCCGCGATCACCGCGCTGGTGGCCCGGCTCGGCGTCGGGCGGGGCGGGCCGCCGCTGGTGCCCGACGCGCCGGCGGCGCGCGCCGCGGCGTACGGGACGCTGCACGAGATCGCCGGCGAGGGCGGCGTCGGGTGGAACGCGCGGCTGGCGATGATCGACGCCGGGCGCGCCAGCGACGGCGCCCGCGGCTTCCCGGCGCCGGTGTCGAAGTTCCTCGGCCGCCGCTACGGCTACGCCGCCGGCGAGGTCGAGGCCAGCCGCGCCCGGATGGCCGCACAGCTGGCGTTCCTCGACGAGCAGCTCGCCGCGCAGCGCCGCGCCGGGCACGCGTATTTCGGCGGCGCCGCGCCGTCGGCGATCGACGTCTACGTCGCGACGTTCCTGACGCCGGTCGCCGCGCCGATCAGCGAGGCCGACTGCCCGGGGCTGACGCCGCTCCTGCGCCAGGCCTTCGCCACCGCCCACGAGGCCCTCGGCGGGCTGGTGCCGCCGGCGCTGCTCGCGCACCGCGCCCACATGTTCGCCACGCACCTGGCCTGGCCGATCGAGCTGTAGCCGTGCCTCCGGTCGATCGTGCGGCGATGGCTCGAGATCCGATGGCGCCGTTGGTGATCCTCCTCGCGCTCGGCGCGTGCGGCCAGCGCGACGACGCGGTCCCGCCCCAGGCCGGTGCGGCCGCGCCGGTGCCCAAGGCGACGCTCGCCGCCGACCCGTTCACGCCTCGCGACGTCAGCAGGGCGGCGCTGGTGCGCGTCGAGGACGCGGTGCCGGGCGCGCCGTTCGCGATCGAGCTGCCGACCGGGCTGGTCCGCGAGGCCAAGGGCGCCTACGTCACCTGGCGCTGGCCCGACGGCACGTTCAACGCGCCGTCGATCACCGTGATGACCGTGGACCGGCCGCCGGCGACCCTCCGAGGCGGCGGTGGCGGCGGCCAAGCTCACCAGCGACCCCGCGCTGGTGGTCGCGACGCAGCAACAGGTGCACGACGGCTTCCTGGTCAGCGTGCACCGGCCCGACGATCACTACATGGCGACCGAGCTGACCCGCACGTTCGGCGGCCAGGCGCTGCGGTGCTTGGTCGTGTATCGCACCACCGCCAAGCAAGGCCCGATCCCGGCGCGCGCCCTGACCACCACGCTGGCCGAGACGATCTGCGTGTCGCTCGCGCCGCGGTGACGATCGGCGCGACGACATGTCGCGCCGCGCGCCGGCGGCCGCGGCGGTAGCGTGGACAGGCCGTGGCGGGTTGCCCGGCGTCCCCCCTGATGTCCAGCTCGGAACCGCCCGTCGCCATCGACGATGTCGCGATCGTCGACGCCCTGCCGGCCGCCGTCGTCGTGATCGACGACCACGGCACGATCATCCGCGCCAACCCGCGCGCCTGCGAGGTGCTCGATCGGCCGACGTTGCTGGGCCTGTCGATCCACGTCGTGCTGGGGCCGTGGCCGCTGCCGCCGCTGTCCGAGCCGATGCGCGCCGAGCGCAACGTGGTGCGGCCCGACGGCAGCCCGCGCACCGTGGGGCTGGCCGCGTCGCCGATCCCGGGCGGCGGCATGGTGATCGTGTTCCAGGATCTGGCGCGCTGGCAGCGGCTGCGCGACGAGCGCGATCGGCTGATGCGCCTGGCGATGGTGGGCGAGGCGCTGCCGACGATCCTCCACGAGCTCAAGAACCCGCTCGCGGCGCTGATCGCGGCCAGCGAGATCCTGATCGAGGACACCCCGGCGGGCGCGGTGCAGGATCAGCTCCACGCGATCGTCGGCGAGGCCCGCCGGCTGCGGCTGGGCCTCGACGGCATCGGCTCGGTCGGGCGGGCGCTGGCGTCGCCGCGCTACCAGGTGATCGATCAGGCCTGCCGCGAGGCGTTCAAGGTGCTCGAGCTCCGCGCCAACCGCGCCGGGATCGCCACCCGCTGCGACGTGCGCGACCTGCCGTTGCTGCCGCTCGAGGCCGCGGTGGTGCGGGCGATGGTGTTCAACCTGGTCAACAACGCCATCCACGCGTGCGCCGCCGGCGCGGCGATCAACCTCCACGCGCGCCTGATCGACGATGGCCGGTGGTTCGAGTTGACCGTCGTCGACACCGGCTCGGGCATGCCCCACGACGTCCTGGTCCGGTGCACCGACCTGTTCTACTCGACCAAGCGCAACGGCTCGGGCATCGGCCTGGCCGTGGTGCGGCAGGCCGTCGTCGACGCCGGCGGCCGCCTCGACGTCGAGTCGGTGCCGGGGTTCGGCACCGGCATCACCGCGCGCATCCCGGTCACGCCCGAGGCGCGCCCGGCGGCCTGAGCGGCGGCGCGGCGGTCGATCACGCGGCGGCGCGGGCCGCGATCCGGGCGCGCCGGGGCCCTCGGCGGGCGTCGCGCGCGGCGAGGGCGCCGACCTGCGCGAGCCAGCGGTCGCGCGCCGCGGCGTCGAGCGCGCGGGTGCGGTGGATCGTCGTGAACGCGACCGGCGCCAGCCCGCAGAACGCCAGCGTGCCGCGGCCGAAGCTCGCGTGCAGCGTCCGCCGCAGCGCCAGGCGATACCACCAGCCGGGGCTGTCCATGGTCGTGACCACCCGGCTGGCGCGGCCCGCGAGCAGGCCGGTGGGCAGCGCGTGGCCCTCGAAGCGGAACGCCCAGCCCGGGAGGAACACCCGGTCGACGAAGCCGCGCACCACCGCCGGCGGCGCCGCCCAGTAGGTCGGGAACACCCAGATCAGGTGATCGGCGCGCTCGATCGCCGCGCGGGCGGCGAGCAGGTCGGGCTCGAGCGGCTGGTCGGTGCGGTAGCCGTGGCGGAGCACCGGGTCGAACCGCAGCGCGGTCAGGTCGAGGCGCTCGACCGCGCCGCCCGCCGCGAAGCCGTCGGCGTAGGCGGCGGCGAGGCGGTGGTTGAACGAGCCGGGGTCGGCGTGGCCGAGCAGCACGAGGGCGTTGGGCATGGCCTCATCCTGGCGACGCCTGCGATGCAGCAATAGCGGTATGATCGCATCGCAGATATGCGAAGACGCATGGCAGCCCGGCCGCCGCCGGTGCCCGGCCCGACCCTCGGCCGGGCCGCCTGGGACGACGTCCGGGTGCTGCTCGCGGTGCTGCGCCACGGCAGCTTCACCGCCGCCGCCCGGGCGCTGGCCACCGAGCAGTCGACGGTCAGCCGGCGGATCGCCGCGCTCGAGGCGGCGCTGGGCGTGGCGCTGTTCGAGCGCGGGCGGCGCGCGCCGACGCCCACCGAGGCCGCGCGGCGCCTGCGCCCGGCGGCCGAGCGCGTCGAGGCCGAGGTCGGGCAGCTGATCGACGCCGCCGCCGAGCCGCGCCCGGACGCGGTGCGGGGCCGGGTCCGCGTCGCCACCACCGACGAGCTGGCCGCCCACGTGCTGGTGCCGCAGGCGCTGCCCGGCCTCCGCGCCGCCCACCCGGCGCTCACCGTCGAGCTGATCACCAGCTACGCCGCGGCCGACCTGATCGGGCACCAGGCCGACGTCGGCGTGCGGTTCTTCCCCACCACCCGCGGCGAGCTGGTCGGACGCCGGATCGCGCGGCTGCCGACGGCGATCCTGTGCGCGCGCGGCAAGGCCGCGGCGTGGCGCCGCCGCGCGCTGTCCGAGCTCGACTGGATCGAGGTCGAGCTGGCCGGGCTGGCGACGCCCGAGTCGGCGTGGCTCGCCGCGCACGTCGCGCGGCCGCCCAGCCTGGTGTGCACCAGCTACCAGGTGCAGCTGGCCGCGATCCGCAGCGGGCTCGGCGTCGGCGTCGGCCCGCGCGCCTACGCGCGGTTCGATCGCGGGCTCGACATCCTCGATGGGGCCGACCTGCCGGCGCTCGACGTCTACCTGGTCACCCGCCGCGCGATCCGGCATCAGCCGCGGATCGCGGTGGTGCTCGACGCGGTGGCGGCCGCGATCGGCGCGCTGGCCGAGTGAGCGCGCCACCCGCGGCGCGCCGTGGTACCAGCGCCGCATGGGTGAACCGCTGCCGGCGCACGCCGGGTTCCTGGGGACCTGGGTGCTGCTGCCCGAGACCTGCGTCTACGAGCAGGGCCTGCCGCCGCGCGCCGGCACCTACCGCATCGAGGAGGACGGCGACGCGCTGCGGTTCACGATCGACTGGATCGCGGCCGACGGCGCCGCCCACGCGGTGACGTTCGCCGGGCGCCCCGACGGGGTCGCGGTCCCGTTCGCCGGCGGCGACGCGGTCGACGCGATGGCGATCACGCTGGCGTCGCCCCGCGACCTGCGCTCGACGGCGTTCTGGCGCGGGCAGGAGCGAATGGTCGCGCAGCGGCAGCTCGACGCCCGCGGCGACGCGATGCGCGTGACCCAGCTGGTGCGGTTCGCCGACGGCACCCACGCCGCCAACGTCGCCGTGTACCGGCGCCACGCGCCGTCGTGACCTGCGCGGCGTGCGCCCACTCGAGGTCGAGCAGCGTCGGGCAGCTGGTGTCGCCGGTCACGGCGCGCGCACGGTCTCGACGTGGACGAACTGGTCGGCGTAGCTCTCGAGCACGGCGCAGCCGCGCGGCGTCTCGAGCCGGGCCTGGTGGTGGACCTCGATCCACGCGTTCTCGATGTACGTGCCGATGCCGGTCTCGCCGGCGAGGATCAGCCGATCGAGGAGCGCCGCGGGGATCGTGAGCTCGCCGGCGGCGGCGGGCGCGACGCACTCGACGTAGGCGCGGACGCCGTGGTGATCGCTGTCGAAGTGCACGAGCACCTCGGCCTCGGCCGGCGTGGCGATCGGGGTCCACGCGACGTCCATCGGCGCGTGCTCGCGCGCGACCAGCTGGGTGGTCGGCAAGGCCAGCGGCGGCACGCCGCGCACGGTCGCCGAAAGCGCCGCGACCGGGCCGGCGCCGGCCAGCGCCAGCGTGATCGGATCGCCGGGGCGGTACAGGCCAGGGTAGCCCTGGTCGGCGTAGTAGCCGTTGCCGGCGCGCGGCGTCAGCGTCACCGGCGGCGTCGTGCCGGTAACGGTGAACGCGCCCGCGGCCAGCGCCTCGGGGTAGTCGGCGCAGCGCCCGTCGACGTCGCACACCTGGGCGCCGCCGCAGGCCGGCTCGCACAGCGCCGGGCGCGCGCCGACGAACCGGCAGCTGCCCTCGGTGAGCAGCGTCGCCTCGAGGCGCGGGTGCGGGAACGCCAGCAGCTGGCCGCCGACCTGGCTGCCGAGGCGCGCGCTGGCGCCGGGCTCGGCGACGACCGAGAACCGCGCGCTGGGTTCGCGGTCGCTGGCGCAGCTGGGGTCGACGGGCGGGCCGTCGGGGCCGGCGTCGCCGCCGCTTGCGCCGTCGCCGCCGCAGCCGGCGTGGGCGACGAGCAGCGCGAGCGACCAGGTGGCGCGGAGCAGCGGCGGGCGCATCGCGGCGAGTCTACCAGCCGCACCCGCGGTGGCGGCGCGCCGATGGCGAGCGCGGCGGTCGGGGCGTAGAGTCGGGCGATGTCCGCCGCACCCCGCGTCTGCTGCGCGCTGGTCGTGGTGGTCGCGCTCGTCGGCCACGCCGGCCGGGCGACGGCCACCGAGTACACCGCGGGGCCGGCGGACTACCGCGACGTCGTCGCCCGGCTGCAGCCCGGCGACGTGTTGACGCTGGCGCCGGGGACCTACACCCGCACGCTGCCGATCACCGGCGTCAACGGTCGGGCCGACGCGTGGATCACCATCCGCGGCCCGGCGAGCGGCGCGCCCGCGGTGTTCACCGCCGATCCGGGCCCGTGCTGCAACACCGTCGAGCTGGTCGACGCGAGCTACCTCGCGCTCGAGCACCTGGTGATCGACGGCGGCGGCGTCGCCGGCGCGTTCGGCATCAGCGCCAAGGCGGGCGCGGTCCACCACATCCGCGTCGAGGCCTGCGAGCTGCGCGGGCACGGCGCGACGCAGCAGACCGTGGCGATCTCGACCAAGGTCGCGACGTGGGGCTGGGTGATCCGCGGCAACCGCATCCGCGACGCCGGCACCGGCCTGTACCTCGGCAACTCCGACGGCTCGGCGCCGTTCGTCGAGGGCGTGATCGAGCACAACCTGGTGACCGGGACGGTCGGCTACGGCATGCAGATCAAGTTCCAGACCGCACGACCGGCGGGGCTGCCGCCCGGGCCGACGCGCACGCTCATCCGCCACAACGTGTTCGTCAAGGACGACCGGCCCAGCCCCGACGGCGATCGGCCGAACCTGCTGGTCGGTGGCTTCCCGGCGAGCGGCGCCGGCGCCGACGATCGCTACGAGATCTACGGCAACCTGCTCGTGCACAACCCGCGCGAGGCGCTGCTGCAGGCGTCGGGGCGGGTCAGCATCCACGACAACGTCCTGGTCGACGTCGCCGGCGCCGCGATCGTGCTGGCCGATCACGATCGGCCGCTGGTCAGCGCGCGCGTCTACCACAACACCATCTTCGGGGCCGGCACCGGCGTCGACGTCGCCAGCGCGGGCGACGCGGCGGCCGGCGGCGTGGCGGTGGCGGGCAACCTGATCTTCGCGGCGACGCCGATCGCGGGCGCGACGCGGGCGCGGGTCGCCGACAACCAGACCGGCGCCGAGGCCGACGCCGCCGCGGTGGTGGCAGCGCCGTCGCGCATCCTCGGGGCGATGGACTTCTACCCGCGGCCGGGGCAGGCCCAGGGCCCCGCGATCGACGCGGCGATCCTGGCCGACGACGTCGACGCGCGGCGTGACTTCAACGGCGCCGACAAGGGTGGCCTCGGGTTCCGCGGCGCCTACGCCGGCGCGGGCGCCAACCCGGGCTGGCCGCTGGCCGAGGACGTCAAGGTGCTCGGGGCCGGCGCCGGTGATCCCGACGGCGGGGCCGGCGGCGGCGAAGCCTCGGCGGGTGGCTGCGGGTGCGCCAGCGGTGGCGACGCTGGCGCGGTGCTGGTGCTGCCGGTGGTGGCGGCCCTCGCGCGGCGGCGTCGGCGGGCCGCGGCGCGGTGCGCCGTCCTGGTGGTCGCCGTCGCGGCCGGCGGGTGCGGTGGGCCGGCGCCGCGCGCGGCCCCGCCCGCGAACACGACCGCCACGCCGACGCCGCTGGCGCCGCCGCCGCCCGAGCCGTGGTTCCACGACAAGCCCGACGCCTACGCCGAGTGCGCCGCGCCGCCGTCGGCCGCACCGGCGGTGGCGTTGCCGGCGCCGTACGAGCGCTGCGACGGCGCCGAGGAGGGATGGGCCAGCCCACCCGGCGGCAACGAGCTGCACTTCCACTACCGCGCGTTCTCGGCCGCGGTCACCGCCGCGCGTCGGGTCGGCGACCCGGGCGTGTGCTGCTACCTGGTCTGGGAGTTCCCGAGCTTCCGGCCCGACGACGGATCGTAGGCCCGGGCGATGCGGCGCCCGGGGATGCGCGTCGTCCGCGCGCTCGGCGTCGTGGCGGCGACGATCGCGTTCGCCGCGATGTTGCTGATCGCGTGGCGGGCGCTCGGCGGCGCCAGCGTCGGGTTCGCCGTCGCGGTGGTGTGGCTGCCGATGACCTGGCTCGGCACGGTCAGCCACGTCGTGCCGTTCCGCTTGCCGGCCACGGTCCACGCGCTGCGCGGCTGGGAGCGCGACGGGCGGGTGTACGAGCGGCTGGGCGTCGGGCTGATCAAGCGGCTGCTGCGGCGCAGGCCGATCGCGTGGTTCAACCCCGGCCTGCGGCTGCCCGCCGAGCGCAGCGCGGCCGGGCTCGCGACGCTCGCGCGACGGATGTCCACCGCCGAGGCCAGCCACGGGATCGCGCTGGTGCTCTCGCTGGGCGCGGTGGCCCACGCGGCGGCGCGCGGCTGGTGGTTGGCCGCCGCGGTGACGCTGGGCCTCGACGTGCTGATCAACGGCTACCCGGTGATGCTGCAGCGCTACAACCGGGCCCGCCTGCGCGCCCGGTTCGGGGCCGGCGCCTGAGACCTCGCGAGACCTTCCTCACGCGACGTGGGGCCGGCCGTCGGGTGCGCGGGACTACCCCGTCGCCGTGGCGCGTTGATCCCGCGGTCATGCGCGTCGTGCTGCTCGTCGCCGCGTGGCTGGCCGCCGCCGCGGCGCCGGTCGACGCCGATCGCTTCTCCGCGCCGGCGACCGCGATCGGCGACAACCCCGCCTGGGTGCGGACCCGGGCCGGCGCCGGCGCCGCGCGCGCCGCCGAGATGGACGAGGTGACGTTCCGCTACCACCTGCGGACCGCGCCCGCGTGGTCGGGCGTCGAGGACGTCGAGCGCACCGTCCGGCTCCACCAGGTCGATGGCTGGTTGCGGTCGCTGCTGGCGACGATGGCGGTCGGCGAGCGGCGGCGCGCGTGGGTCCGCGAGGTCGACCCTGACGGCTGCGACCACTTCGGCTGCGGGGCGATCCTCCGCCAGGTGGTCGACCTCGAGCTGGTCGGGCTGCGCGCGTTCCACGACGCGCTGCCGGGCGGGCGGGTGATCGCGAGCGACGGCGGGCGCCGGGTGGCGATCCGCCGCGGCGCGACCGTCGCGTGGCTGCCGGTGCCGTTCGCGATCGAGTCCCTCGACGAGGTGCGGCTGTCGCCGGGCGGCGTCGAGGTGACGGTCGTGCCGGCGTGCGGCGCGGGCGCCGTCCGCCTGACGTTCACCTTCGACCAGCTCGACGCGCGGCTCGAGCTCGCGGCGGCGCGCCGGCGGGAGCGGCGCGATCGCGCCGCGGCGATCGCCGGCTACCGGCGGGCGATCGCGCTCGACGCCAGCCTCGACGAGGCGCACGTCGGGCTGGCCCGCGCGCTGCTGCGGGCGGGGCGGCCGCGCGACGCGGTCGCGGCGGTGGCGCCCGTCCTGGCCCGCAACCCGGTGTGGCTCCACTGGCGCACGCTGGTCGAGCCCGGGCTGGCGGCCTTGCGGCGCGAGCCCGAGCTGCGGGCGCTGCGCGCGGCCGCGCCGGGCAGCTTCGACGTCACCGGCTTCCGCGTCGGCTACGGCGGCGGGGTGGTGACCTACGGGGTCGAGCCCCGCGGCCGCTACCTGGCCGCCCACACCGGCTACGACTGGAGCGCCGATCGCTTCGCCCAGGACGCGGTGTCGATCATCGATCGCCGCACCGGCGCGGTGGTCGCGGTGCTGCCGCTGCGGCTGGTCGGCGGCGCCCGCGACGAGGTCGCCAGCGTCCAGCGCGCGCTGGCCGAGCTGGGCTTCGCGCCGGCCACCGGCGAGGTCGCGATGATCACGTCGCTCGATCCCGGGCGGGTCTGGCCGATCGACAACCGCGTGACGTTCGCGATCGCCGGCGTCGAGGCGATCCAGTCGCCGCGCGGCGTCGCGATCACCGGCGCCGCGATCGTCCCCGTGACGGCGCCGCCGGTCCCCGGCCCGATCACCGAAGCGCGCCTCTTGCCCGACGCGCTCGTCGTGCACGTCGACGATCGCCTGGCGTGCTGGGCCAACCCCCACGTGACCGCCGTGCTGGTGCCGCTGACCGCGCGCCCGCCGCCGCCGCCCACGCTGCCGCTGTCGCTCGCGCCGCCGCCGCGGCCGGCGGCGCCGCCGGGCGTGCGCGGGCCTCCGTCGGGGGCGACCGCGGGCTGCGCCGCGGCTGAACCGGGCGCGGCGCTGATCCTCGGCGTGCTCGGCGTCGGGGCGGCTCACCGCCGGCGCAGGAGGAAGTAGCGCGCCACGACGATCGCGCCGATCGGCACCGCGGCCTGGCCGACGAGCCGGCCCGCCTCGTACGCCGCGCTGCGCCGCTGACCGTCGCTCGGCCGCGGACGCCACCTCCATCGCGGTCGCGGTCTCGGCGTAGGCGACGTCGCCCGCGGTGGCCTGCTTGCCCGCGCCGCTGACGACGCCGTGGTGGAATTCGTCGAGCTGCGCGCGGACCGTGCCGGCGGCGGGCGCGGTGAACACGAACTGCATGACGCCGAGCCGCTCGCCGTCGCCGCTGTCCTATCCACAGGTGTCGCGGATCGCGCGCGTCGTCAGCGGGGCGCGATCGGGCTCGCCATCGGCCGACGATGGCGCAGCGCGGCGCGTATGATCACGGCATGCGCGTCGTCGCGGTCGCCGATACGCACCTGTTCCACGACGCGCGCTACGCGGTGCCCGACGGCGACGTCTTCGTCCACGCCGGCGACCTGTGCCGGCGCGGCGACCTCGACGAGCTGGCGGAGGCGGCGCGCTGGATCGCCGGCCTGCCGCACCGGCACAAGCTGATCGTGGCCGGCAACCACGACTGGGCCTTCGCCCGGCCGGCCGAGGCCGCGCGGGCGCGCGCGCTGCTCGGCGGCGCGGTCTACCTCGAGGACAGCGGCGTCGAGCTCGACGGGCTGCGCTGCTGGGGCAGCCCGTGGCAGCCGGCGTTCCACGGCTGGGCGTTCAACCTGCCGCGCGGCGACGCGCTGCGCGCCGTGTGGGCGCGCATCCCCGCGGGCCTCGACCTGCTGATCACCCACAGCCCGCCGGCCGGCATCGGCGATCACGCCGGCTGGAACGACGCCGCGCGCGCCGGCTGCGCCGAGTTGCGGGCGCGCCTCGCCGTGGTCGCGCCGCGCTTGCACCTGTTCGGCCACATCCACCAGGACGGCGGGCTGTGGCGCGTCGGCGCGACGGTGCACGCCAACGTGACATCGTGGGAGTGCACGCGGGCGCCGACGGTGATCGATCTCGAGCCCGGCAGCGTCACGCCGATCGTGGTGCCGCCGGCCCGACCCGACGTCCCGTGACCAGCCCGCGGCGACGTCGACGTCCCCGCCCGCGGGCTTGTCACCCGGCCGGGACGCGACGGTCGCGGGCGGCGGCTATCACCGACGCCATGGACGCATGCATCCGCTTCGCCGGGCGCTACCGCTTCGCGCGTCGCGCTGAGCTCGATCGCGCGCTCGGGCGCGCGCGCGAGCAGCTCGACCTCGAGGACGAGCTGCCCGCGCCGGGCGCCTGGCTGCGGGGCCTCGTCGTCGACGGCGCGACGCTGACGGTCGCGCTCGCGGTCCCGGCGAGCGCCGAGCTGCGGTTCGCGGCGGCCGAGCTGTTCGAGACGCTGGCGCGGGCGGCGATCGACGGGGTGGTCGAGGGCACGCTCGACGGGCGCCCGGTCGACTACTACCCGTCCGGCGCCGACGACGACTGACGCGCCGTACCAGAAGGCATGCCCCGGCCGCCGCCTCCGGCGATCCGCGCTTCGAGTTCGCGTGCGCGCGGACCCGGGACTCGCTGGATCCGACCCGCGACCCCGACGTTCGGCACTGCGACAGGTGCTGGCGTCTCGTGCATCGCGTCCTCAGCGATGCCGCGCTCCAGGAGCACGGCCGACGTGGCCACTGCGTCGCGCTGCTGCCCGATCCGTACGTCTGGCCCGCGCGCGCGATGCGGACCGGCTCCGCGGCGCCGACGTCACGCGGGGGCGCGCCGACGTGGCGCCGCGGGTGCTGGCCGACGGCGCGGATCACCCGCGGGGGCGCAGCTCGACCTGCACGACGTCGCCGTCACCCTTGTCGCCGCGGACCTTCTTGGGCACCGCGAGCAGCGTGCCGTGCTTCTTGTCGCGCCACACGCTGGTCGCCCAGCTGACGCCGTCGACGGTCGCCAGCACCGGCGTCCGCCCCCAGGCGTGGGTCGCTGGCGGCGCGTGGCGCGCCGGCACCTTGGCGAACGTCCAGCCGCCCGCGCCGGGGTAGCGGAACAGCTTCGCGCGGAACGTCACGCGGCCATCATCGCGCCGCCGGCCGGTCGACGCCAGGTCGCGCTCGATCAAGGCCGCCGCGATCTGCAACGCCTTGATCCGCCGCACCAGCAGCGTGTGCTGCGCCGTGCCCGGCCGCAGCTTGGGCTGGACCTGCTCGCACTTGCTGACCGTCGAGACGATCGCCCGCAGCGCCTCCGCCAGCTCCGCCTTCGCGAACGGTGGGGTGGCGGCGGTCACCCGGCGATCCTACCGCGCGCCGGGGCGCGGGCGTGGGGGGGGGGCCGAGCTGAGCGCGCGCAACCGCGGCCGCCGAGCGGTGTCCGATCGGCATGCAGCGTCGTAGGTCCTCCGCACCTGGGTTCGGCCGCGAGGCGGCGGCGTGGTCGTGAGCGCGACGGTGGGGCCCGCGCGCCTGCGTCGGTGGCGCTGGCCGGCGCTGGTCGCGCTCGCCGCGGCGGCCGCCGTGGGCGGGCTCGGGGCGTGGGCGGGCGGCGTCGACCGGACCGACCGCGCCGCGCCCGTGCGCCGGTGGCGCTGCGGGAACGAGACGCCCGCCGAAAGCGCCGCCCTCGACCGCATCGCCCGCGATCGCGCCGCCTTCGACCGCGCCGCCCTCGACCGCGCCCGCCTCGACAGGGCGCGCGGTGCCGCGCCGCCCGTGGCGCCGCCCTGACCACCCGCGCTGCTGACCGGCGTCGCAGGTTCTGGGTCCCCGCGACGGCACGCGGGCTCCGAACGGGCTAGGGTGTGCCCAGATGAGTTCCATCCGAGACGTCCTCCGCGCCGCGAAGCAGCGAGATCAGAAGGCCTTCGAGGCCTCGCCCTTCGCGCCGGTCGTCGTCGCCGACTACAAGGCCGCGCTCGCGGCGCGCCTGGTGCTTGGCGACCCCGGCGCCATGGGCCTCAAGCCGTTGGTCGTCGACCGCTCGGGCGGCTACTTCTTGGTCTGGGAGCGCGGCCCGATCGCGGGGTGCATCGTCTACCTCGGCGCCGAGGGCCAGCAGTACGTCGCCGCCGGCAGCGAGGACGAGATGATCTCGATGCTGCCGTACGGCGGCGCGGTGCTCGACGCGATGGCGTACTGGGCGCAGCGGCTCACCGCGCCGGCGTCGACGGCGGCCGCCCCCGGGGGCCTCACCCCGGCGGACTTCGAGGCCCGGCGCGCCGCGGCCGACCCCGCCGACGCCTGGCTCGTCAAGCTCGTGCCCGCGATGACCGCCGCCGGGGTCGCGATCGCGCCCGATCCGCTCGCGACGATCGAGGCGGCGAACCGCGCGGTGCTCGTCGAGTGGCGCGCGGTGTGCGAGCGCCGGTTCGAGACCCAGGCCGTCAAGGCCGATCTCGCGGTGGCGCCGCGCCCCTACCAGGCCACCGCGCTGTTCCAGATCGGCGAGCGGATCCAGCACCCGACCTTCGGCGAGGGCGTCGTCGAGGCGCGGCCGGACCCCGGCAAGATGACCGTGTTCTTCAAGTCCGGCCGCAAGGTGCTGGTGCAGGCCAAGGAGCCGCCGCCGCCGCCGGTCGTCAAGGCCCGCGGCCGCCGGCGCTGATCATCGCCACCGCGGCGCGTGGGTTGGGTACCCTGGTCGCGTGCCTGTGCCCAGCTCGATGCGTCGGAGGTGGTTCGTCGTCGTCGCCGCCGTCGCGGTGGCCGCGTGCGGCGCGGGGAGCGCGCAGCCCGACGCCACCCCGGCCGACGCCGCCCCGGACGCCCGGGCCGCCCCCGACTACGGGCGGCTGTTCCCCACCGATCGCGTGATCGACGTCGCGCTCGACACCAGCGCCGCCGACTGGGCGGCGCTGATGGCCGACCCGCTCAACGACGCGCTGCAGATCCCGGCCACGGTCACCTACGACGGCGCGGTCGTCACCCAGGTCAGCCTCAGCACCAAGGGCAACTCGTCGCGCAACTCGGTCCGCGCGATGGGCTCGCAGCGCTACAGCTTCAAGCTCGACCTCGACGAGCGGGTGCCGGGGCAGCGGCTGTTCGGCGTCGACAAGCTCAACCTGCACAACTCGTTCAAGGACCCGACGCTGCTGCGCGAGACGATCGGCTACGCGATGATGCAGGGCGCCGGGGTCCCGGCCAGCCGCACGGCGTTCGCGCGCCTCACGATCAACGGCCAGCCGTGGGGCCTCTACGTCGTGGTCGAGCAGGTCGAGGCCGACTTCCTGCGCGACCGGTTCGGCGCCGCCGACGGTGAGCTGCTCAAGCCCGACCAGCCGTCGGGGCCGCTGACCCTCCGCGGCGCGACCTTCGCCGACTACCCGGGCGTCGAGGTGAAGCTCGACGGCGGCGACCCGACGCACCAGCGGTTCCTCGATCTGATCGCGGCGCTCGATCACGGCACCGAGGCCGAGGTGGCGGCGGTGCTCGACGTCGATCGCCTGCTGCCGTGGCTGGCGATCAACACGTACCTGGCCAACCTCGACAGCTACGCCGGCAGCGCCCACAACTACTACCTGTACCTGGACCCGGCCAGCGCGCGCTGGATCCTCGTGCCCTGGGATCTCAACGAGACCTTCGGCAACTTCCGCTGCGGCTGGACCGCGGCGAACATCGTCGCGCTCGATCACCTGCGGCCGCAGTGCAACCAGCCGGCGCCGCGGCCGCTGATCAGCAAGGTGCTGGCGTCGCCCACCTGGCGCGCGCGCTACCAGGCGCTGCTGCGCGACCTGATCGCCGGCCCCGGGGCGCCGACCGCGGTGCGGATCGACGTCGACGCCCGCGCCGCGCTGATCCGCGACGCGGTCGCGGCCGATCCGACCAAGTTCTTCACGCTGGCGCAGTTCGACACGGCGATCCACGACGACCTGCCGGTCACCAACCAGCCCGGCCTCGACTCCGCGATCCTCGGGCTGACCGCGTTCGCCGAACGGCGCGCCGCCGCGCTCGCGACGCAGCTGCCGTAGCCCACCGCTGGCCTCGCAGGCCGCGCGTCAGGGCAGGAAGGCCGCGGGCCCCTGCGCGATCAGCAGGTCGAACTCGGCGCCGCGCAGCGCGCGGTCGAACACCGCGGCCTCGTCGATCAGGCCGAGCAGCGTCCCGAGATCGGAGAGGCCGCCCGTGAAGTTGGCCGCGCCGATCGAGAGCCCGGACTCGGCCTTGCCATCGTTGTGGACGTGGGTGTGCTCGTCGAACCTGTTGACGTCGTGGCTGCCCGAGTACTGGCCGGCGGTCGCGCCCGGCGCCGGGTCGACGAACACGTCCAGCGTGTCGCTGGCCGCCACGTAGGTCGCGATCACCTGGTGCCAGTTGCCGTCGTCGATCGCGACGTCGGTGTGCGGGTTGCTGACCCAGCCGCTGTCCCACTGCACCGTCTGGCTGCGCACGAACATCGCCTTCGAACCCTGGTTCCACGCGGTCCCGGCGGGGTTGCGCGAGAACAGCGCGCCCGACGACGACGACGTGCGCACGTAGACGTGCCAGGTGAAGTCGGCGTTGAAGTCGAACCCGGCCGGCGCGCCGACGTCGAAGCGGTCCCCCGCGGTGCCGAGCCGCAGGGCCTCGCCGCGGCGTCCGGACCCGCCGGTGCTGATCCGGGCGGCGCCGACCAGCGTCCCGGCGTGGGGGCCGACCAGATCGCGGCCATCGACGTCGAAGCTCCAGTAGCCGGCGGGTGGATCGAACGCCGGGCCGGCGTCGACGTCGCGCGCGGCGCCGTCGATGGCGCCGCTGTCGACCGCGCCGACCTCGGAGCCGCCGGCTGGTGTGAAGCTGCAGCCGGTGACCAGCCCGAGGAGCACGCACGAGCGCCACATGGTCGACCAGTGTAGCGCGGGCGCGGGCGCGGAGATCAATGGCGTCGCCGCTCCGGCGGTGGCGACGCGGGCGAGGGCGGTTCAGTCGAAGATGTCCCACCACGACCGCTTGCGACCCGGGTAGCGGCCGCGGTCGTCGTCGTCGTCGTCGTCGCGGCGGCGCCGGCGGTCGTCGTCGTCGCGCCGGCGGTCGTCGTCGTCGTCGTCGCGGTGGGCCGGGCCGGCCGCGGCGCGCGGCGGGGCGTCGCGGAGGTCGCGGGGGCCGGCCTCGGCGTCCCGGGCGCGCGCGAGCAGCTTCTCGAGCTCGCCGCGATCGAGCCAGATGCCGCGGCAGCGGTCGCAGCGGTCGATCGTGACGCCGTCGCGGTCGAGCTCGAGCAGCGGTGCGTCGTGGCAGCGGGGACAGTTCATCGACTTCTCCTGGTGGGCGGGCGCGGCCGCCGGGGCGGCGCGTCGGGCGTGGGCCGTGGTGGACATGCCCTCAACCTGGGGCGCCCGCGGCCCTTCGTCGAATCGAAAGTTCGCATCGGAGAGTGTGAGAAAAACGACACGACGTTCCATCCGCGGACGGCCGCCGCCCGGGCCCGTGATCTCGGAGACTTGCGCGTCGGCTGTCACACCTGGCCGGCGCGCGACTCCACCTGTGCATGGAGACCTCGGCCCGGCAGTCACGCGATCAGGAGACCGGCGGCGCGGAGCAAGAGGCGGCGTTCGCCAACGGGAACGCCGAGCGGCCAGCGGCGCCGGCGGCGCTCGAGGCCCGCGCCATCCTGGCCGGCGGCGGCGGCGCCAAGGCGCTGGCCGCGCTGCTCCACCAGCACCCCGATCAGCGCGAGCCGATCGTCGCCGAGATCCAGCAGCACCCGGCCGGCGGCAACGCGGTCTGCGGCGAGGTGCTCGAGGAGATGGCGGTGCCCAAGGGCCCCGAGCCGCTGCTGCGCGTCGGGTCCCGCGGCGAGCCGGTGGTGCGCCTGCAGCAGGGCCTCATCAAGCACGGCGCGACGATCAGCGCCGACGGCGCGTTCGGCCCGCAGACCGCCGGCGCGGTGATGGCGTTCCAGCTCCAGAACGACCTGGTCGCCGACGGGATCGTCGGGCCCAAGACCTGGGGCGCCCTCGACGGCGCGCCGGCCGCCGAGCAGCAGGCCGAGCCCAAGGCGCCGGCGGCCGAGCCGGTGCAGGACGAGCACCCCGCGCCCACCACGCCGACGCCGACGACGACCCCGGGCACCGGCGCGGGCGGCGCCACGACCGCGGGCGACAAGTACCGCGAGCAGTACGTCTCGCAGCTGCTCTACTTCGAGGGCGCGCAGGAGGGCGACGCGAAGTTCGAGTCGATCATGTCGCACGAGGGCCTCGAGGCGCAGCGCAAGGCGGCCGACGGCAAGACCTTCAGCACCTGCAACTCGTTCTCGGGGATCATGCAGACGATGGCCGAGCAGAAGTCGGGCGTGAAGATGAAGGCCAAGATCAACCTGTACGTGATGGACCCCAAGTGGCGCGAGAAGAACCTGCCCGAGGGCGCGTTCCACCCGGGCGGCGGCGGCGACCGGCCCAAGCCGGGCGACATCCTGATCTTCTCGCAGCTCGACGGGCGGACCTTCGCGCACATGGGCAACTTCATCGAGGGCCCGATCGCCACCGACGACGGGCTCGAGGAGTGGCAGTGCATCGACGGCGGCCAGGGCCAGGCCGGCAAGTACGTCGACGGCGTCTGCGTGCAGCAGGGGCACGAGATGATCGGCCGCACCCACATCAAGTACAACCCGGCCAACAACCAGACCGTCCCCAAGTGGGGCAACCCGCGGATGGTCTACGGCTGGGTCGACATCGCGATGCTCGCCGCCGAGTGACGGCCGCGACCGGGTTGCCGCCTCAGGGCTCGACGGGCTCGAGGTCGCACTGCGCCCGACAGCGCGCGTCGACCTCGTCGTACTCGCCGTCCTCGGTCATCAGGCAATCCTCGAGGCAGCGCAGCGCCTCCTGGTACACGGGGTCGGGAGGCTCCTCGGGCTTGGGCGTGGCCGAGGCGGCCGGGGCCGAGGCGGGCGGCGCCGCCGCCGCCGGCGCGGGCGTCGCGGTCGGCGCCGGCGCACCACCGCACGCGATCACCAGCACGAGCGCGAGCGTCGAGGTTCGGATCATCGCCCCATCGTAGGGGATCTCGGACCGGCGTGGCGGAGATCGCGGTGACGGCGGCGGCCCACCATCAGCCCCGGCTGGCGATCCAGATCAGGTAGTCGCGCAGTCGCGCCCAGTACAGGCGGCGCACCCGGGGCAGGCGGCGCAAGAGCGGTGGCTGGCAGCGCGGGTTGAGCCACATCGCGGTGGCGCGCCCGGGCACCTCGGCGAACCGCGCGCGGGCGTCGGCGACCAGGCGATCGATCAGCAGGTCGACGTCGATCACGTCGGCGGCGCGGCGCAGCAGCGCGCCCTCGAGCCGATGGTCGGCGAGCCCGATGGCGGCGCAGTACGAGCGCACGCCGTCGTCCGAGATCGCCGCCGGGCGCGCGGCGTCGCGCAGCCGTCGCCCGAGCGTCCACAGCGTCCGATCGACGTCGGCAGGGAGAGACGCAGATTGAGCCAGCATGCCTGAGGTCGTTTCAACCGGCGTGCCAGTCTGCAAGTCGCCGTCGCGACACGCGCGCGCCGCGCGCCGCCGTTGCCAAACGCAACCGTCGACGTCGACCGCGGACCGTAGGATGCTCGACGCGATGAGCACCACCGCCCCGGCGCCGGTCCCGTTCGAGGTGTGGACCGACACCGACGGCGCGCCGCGCTACCTCCACGGGACCAAGGCCGCGCTCGCGCCTGGCGAGCTGATCGAGCCCGGTCGCGCCTCGAACTTCGGCAAGCGATCGGCCGCCGCGTTCGTCTACCTGACCGCGACGCTCGACGCCGCGACCTGGGGCGCCGAGCTGGCGATCGGCGACGGCCCCGGCCGCATCTACATCGTCGAGCCGACCGGGCCGATCGAGGACGATCCCAACCTCACCGACCAGAAGTTCCCCGGCAACCCCACGCGCTCGTACCGGTCGCGGGCGCCGCTGCGGGTCGTCGCCGAGCTCCGCGACTGGCGCGGCCACGCCCCCGCACAGCTCGAGGCCATGCGGGCGGGGCTGGCGCGCCTGGCGGCGCAGGGGATCGAGGCGATCGAGGACTGACGCGCGGGCCGACCGCCGCCCGCCGGGCGACCACGTCGGGCGGCCACCTGGGTAGCCGGGGTGGTGGCGAGTGGCCTGTTCGCCGACATCGCGGCGCGGGCTAACCCCGCGACGTCACACCTCCGGGGTGATGGCACCGCACGTGCAAAGGGCCGGCCCATGATGAGAATCACTGGGTGGCTCGCCCTGAGCCTTGGGATGACGTTGGTCGCGGCTTGTGACACGGCGGATGACGATCCGCTGGATGGGATCGACGACACCTTCGTGAGCGACGGCAAGACCGACGTCGCTGGCGTCGAGGACAAGTCGCCGGCGGCGTGCGCGCTGCTCCGGGTCGCGCGCGAGGCCAGCTTCGACGAGCTCGACGACGACGTCCGCTTGAACGCCAAGGCGGCGCGGGCGATCGTCGCGGCGCGCGAGGACGACTTCCTGCCGACCCTGGCCGCGCTCGACGCGGTTCGGTACATCGGCCCGGCGGCGGTCCGCCGGCTCGACACGTACGCCAAGGCCCACTCGGCCTACGCGTGTGGCAGCCAGCAGGTCCAGGTCCTCGCCACCAACGACTTCCACGGCAACCTCAAGCCGCCGTCCGGCTCGAGCGGCCGCATCACGACCGCGGTCGGGACGCCGCCGACCACCGTCGACGCGGGCGGCGCCGAGTACCTGGCCACGCACCTGGCCGCGCTGCGCGCCACCAACCCGCAGACCGTGACGGTCGCGGCCGGCGACGTCATCGGCGCGACGCCGCTGATCTCGGCGCTGTTCCATGACGAGCCCACGATCGAGTCGATGAACGCGGCCGGCCTCGACGTGGCTGGCGTCGGCAACCACGAGTTCGACGAGGGGCCCGACGAGCTGCTGCGCATGGCCTACGGGGGCTGCCACCCGACCGACGGTTGCCAGGACGGCGACGCCTTCGCCGGCGCGTCGTTTGGCTACCTCGCGGCCAACGTGGTCGTCGATGACAGCGGCGAGACGCTGTTCCCGCCGTACGAGATCCGCGCCTTCCGCGCCGCGCGGGTCGCCTTCATCGGCCTCACCCTCGAGGGCACGCCGAACATCGTCACCCCTGCCGGCGTGGCCGGCCTCAGCTTCACGGACGAGATCCAGACCGTCAACGCGCTGGTGCCCGAGCTCAAGCGGCAGGGCGTCGAGACCATCGTCGTGCTCTTGCACGAGGGTGGCTTCGCGACCGGGCTCTACAACGAGTGCGCCGGCATCTCCGGGCCGGTGTTCGACATCGCCCGCGGGTTCGATCCCGAGGTCGACGTGGTCGTGGCCGGCCACACCAACGCCGCCCACCTGTGCGACATCGACGGCAAGCTCGTGACCAGCGCGGCGTCGTTCGGCCGACTCATCACCGACATCGACCTGACCATCGACGAGGTGACCGGCGAGGTGAGCGCCAAGACCGCGCAGAACGTCATCGTCACCCGCACGGTGGCCAAGGACGCCGCCCAGACCGCCCTCATCACCAAGTACGACACGCTGGTGGCGCCGCTCGCCAACCGGGTGGTCGGCACGATCACCGGCGACCTCACGCGCCTCGCCAACGCCGCCGGCGAGTCGCTGATGGGCGACGTCATCGCCGACGCCCAGCTCGCGGCGACCCGCGCGCCGGCCCAGGGCGCCTCGGTCCTGGCGCTGATGAACCCCGGCGGCGTGCGCGCCGACCTCACGGTCGCGCAGATCACCGGCGGCGAGCAGCCCGGGCAGATCACCTACGGTGAGGCCTTCACGGTGCAGCCGTTCGGCAACGCGGTCGTCAGCATGTCGATCACCGGCGCCGAGCTCGACGCGGTCCTCGAGCAGCAGTGGACGCTGGTCGGCGGCGTGCGTCGCGTGGCGATGCTCGCGCCGTCGGCGGGCCTGACCTACACCTGGACCGCGGCCAGCGCGGACGGCGACAAGGTCAGCGACATCCGGCTCGCCGGCGTCCCGATCGACCCCGCGGCCCGCTACCGGATCACCGTCAACAGCTTCCTCGCCGACGGTGGCGACGGGTTCACCGTCCTCAAGCAGGGCATCGACCGGATCGGCGGCGAGGTCGATCTCGACGCCCTCACCGCCTACCTCACCGCCACCTCGCCGCTGGCCCCGCCTACGCTCGGCCGCATCACGATGCGCTGAGTCGCGCGATCAGCGGCCGCGGCCGTCGAACGACCAGCGCCCAGCGCCGCGGGCGGCGATGAACAGCAGCACGAAGCAGTACAGCGCCGCGAGCTCGCCGTGGTTGACCGCCGGCAGCCACTTCCAGTCGGCGAACTGGCCCTTGTGGTGGAACTGGAAGTAGGCCACCGCCATCGTGCCCGAGCCGAGCAGCGCGGCGAGGCGGGTGCCCAGGCCGATCGCGATCAGCGCGCCCGCGACCAGCTCGATCACGCCGCCGATCCACAGCTGGCTGCCGAACGCCGGCGTGGGCCTGGTGGTCAGCCAGCCGAACACCTTCTGCAGGCCGTGGCAGGTGAACATCGCGCCGGCGACGATCCGCAGCGCGGCGTAGGCCGGGTCCTCGAGCTTGGCGAGCATGCGCATCGCGGCAGTGGAGCACGTCTCGGCGCGCGCGCATCCGGCGCCGCGCGCTGTGTAGACTGCGCGTCACGGCCGAGCCCATCGATCGCGTGACGCTGTTCGTGCCTGGCGTCCCACCGGACGCGTCGCTCCAGCTCGGCGATCAGATCGCGCACGAGTGGGTCGCCAACGACGGCCGCTGCGCCGACGCGTTCCGGTGCGCAGCCGCGGCTACGTCGATCTCGAGCCCGAGCTGGCGTGGGAACAGTGGCAGCTGGTGCGCGACCGGCCCGGGTGACCGCGCGCCTCAGGCGCCGCCGTCGCGCGGCGCCACCGACAGCCGACGGGGGGAGGGCTCATTGGAACGGGACCGAGCGGGGGAGGGCGATCATGGCGTCTCCCGTCACGTGACGCGCGCCCCGCGGCGGTTCACGGAGATCGGCTCAGCGCGCGAGCATGCCGTCGATCGCGATGCCCACGCCGGCCAGGCTCTCGCCGGCGATCAGCCCGGCCGCGGCCACCACCAGGAACCGCGTGCTCCAGCGCGGGGTCACCCGCTCGCAGGTCGCCGCGACCACCGCGCCGAAGCACATCGAGATCGCGTTGTACGCGGGCAGCACGAAGGCGAGGCCCAGCGCCGACGGGCTCGGCACCCACCGGCGGGCGCGCGCCGGCAGCGTCCGCTCGGCGATCGCCAGCGCGCTCCCGGCGGCGCCCGCGATCAGGATCGCCCAGCCCGCGCCGCCAGGCATCGCGTGGAAGCCCTGCTTGAAGACCTCGGCCACCGCCTTCCACGTCGCGACGGCCGGCGCCGGCCACTCCTCGGTGAGCAGCATGGTCTGCGGATCGGGGATCAAGATCAGGTAGGCGGCGCTGCCGATGCACGCGCCGGCCAGCGCGCCCATCACCTGAGCCAGCGCCTGGTAACGCGGCATCGCCCCCAGCAGGTAGCCGGTCTTCAGGTCGTGGAGCAGATCGGCGCACTGGCTGGCGGCGCCGCCGGTGACGTTGGCGGCCATCAGGTTGGGCGCGACCTGGCCGGGCGCGAGCGCCCCGAACAGGAGCTGGGTCACTTTGCCCATCGCGCCGATCGGCGTGACGTTGGTCTCGCCGGCCACGCGGCCCGCGACGATCGCGAGCACGAACGACACCAGCACGCCCAGCACCGCGATCGGCCAGAAGATGTCGAACAGCGCGACCTGCAGCAGCACCGAGAGCACCAGCGCGACCGCGGCGCCGCGCAGCCACCAGGTCCGGCTGACCTCGCCCGTGTCCTCCGTCGACCCGCCGCCCTGGGTCCGCCGGAACGCCCCCGCGATCGAGCGCCACGAGAACGCGAACGAGGTCAGCGCCGAGGTCACCATCATCGCGACGCCGGGCCACAAGAGCCACTTGTTGAGCGGGATGAACCAGGCCGCGTCTGGCGCGCCCGCGACCGCCCAGCCCTCACCCAGCGCGATCGGCGCGAGCACGACGTACGCGACGATCGCGCCGAGCAGCAGCGACAGCCCGGCGCGCAGGCCGATCAGCCCGCCGATGCCCACCATCAGCAGGTTCGGCTCGACCGCGAGCGTCAGGTTGCCCGCCGAGACGCTGCCGGCCGCGCCGGCGTAGCGGCCCGGCAACGCGACCTTCCCCACCAGCTTCAGGTGCTCGGCGACCTTCACCGCGGCGGCCAGCGCGCCGGCGCCGACCAGCATCCACACCCGCGCCACCGCCTCCTTGCCCGACGCGTACATCTCCTTCAGCGTCTCGGCCGAGGCGATGCCGCTGGGGAACGGCAGCCGATCGACCAGCAACATCTGGCGCCGCAGCCCGATCGCGACGACGATCCCGACGCAGCACACCGAGAACGTCCACAGCGCCAGCAGCGGCCACGACAGCGACGTGCCGTCGAGCAAGGTCAGCGCGGGGATCGGCGCGACCAGGCCGGCCGACGAGATCGCCGCGCCGGCCGACGCCGCGGTCTGGTTGAGGTTGTTCTCCAGCATCGTGAACGGGGCCATCGGCCGCACCGCGCTCATCGCCCGCCAGAACGCGAACCCGAGCAGGGCCGCGGTGACCGACATGTTGTTGCTCCAGCCGATCTTCAGGCCGCTGTACAGGTTGCACAGCGACAGCAGCCCGCCGAGGACCATGCCGGTCGCGACCGCGCGCACGGTGAGTTGCCGCATCGTCCGGTCGAGCGGCGCGGGCTGGAGGGATGCCATGCTGTCAGGTATCACGTCGCGCGCCGTGGTCGCAGTGGCCAGGCGCGCTCCCCTGGTCTCGTTGTTGATCGCGACCGCGTGTGCCTCGACGGCGCCCCGGGCGGTAAGCCGGCGGCGTCGGTCGCGGCACGTCGCGGCGCGCGCGCACGCTTCCGCTGCCGCGCGCTGTGTAGACTGCGCGCCATGGCCGAGCCCATCGACCGCGTGACCCTGTTCGTGCCTGGCGTCCCACCGGACGCGTCGCTCCAGCTCGGCGATCAGGTCGCGCACGAGTGGGTCGCCAACGATGGCCGCTTCGCCGACGCGTTCCGGTTCGGGACGGTCGAGCCCGACGTGCTGGCGCGGCTCGCCGTGACGCCCGGCGCGGTCGTCGTCTCCGCCCGCGTCGACCTGCGCGAGGGCCGGGAGGCGTTGATCGCCGCGGTCGAGCGCTTGCGCGACGCCGGCGCGATCGCGGTGCGGCTCGAGGAGTCGATGCTCGGCTGGGACGTCGCGCGCTGGCTCGAGCTGGTGTCGTCTCCGTCGCCGTGGGACTGGCACCGCGCCGCGGTCGTCGTGCTGTCTGGCGACGGCGCGCTGCAGTCGTGCGGCATGCACGCGTTCTCGCTGCCCGACGTGCGCATCGAGCTCGATGGCGATCGGGCCGCGCTGCAGGAGCTCGCCGAGACGCTCAACGTGTACCAGCTGGCCGAGGACCCGGTGCTCCGGTCAGGGCAGACGTTCCGCCCCGACGACGAGGCGCCGCGGCGCGTCGTCGAGCGGTGGCCCGACGTCGTGTACCCGCCGGGCCACGCTTGCCACAACCCGTACGGCGTCTGGCGGCTCGGCCCACCTGGTGGC
Source organism: Myxococcales bacterium (assembly GCA_016707895.1). Taxonomy (GTDB): domain Bacteria; phylum Myxococcota_A; class Polyangia; order Haliangiales; family Haliangiaceae; genus UBA2376. The sequence goes on from JADJGV010000034.1 coordinate 880,902, forward strand.
GCCGGGCGGGGCGTCGGCGAGCTGGTGCCGGTCTTCGTCCCGGCGCTCGCCGCCGTCCTCGGCGCGCTCGAGGCGCAGCACGGCCAGCCGCTGACCGAGGCGCAGGTGCTCGAGGCCCGCGACCGCGGCGCGTGCATCATGATGGAGCCGCGCGACGCGCAGCGGCTGGAGCGATCGCGTGGCTACGTCGACCTCGAGCCCGAGCTCGCGTGGGAGCAGTGGCAGCTGCTGCGCGGCGCCGGCGAAGGCTAGGGCCACGCCCGGGGGCTACGGGCTCTCCGCCCTGGGCGCGCGCAGGTATGCGGCCTGGAGCGCCGCCGCCAGCTCGACGTGCTCCGGGTTGGCGGGGGCGGTCGGATCGAAGGGGCCCTGGGTCCTGCCGGCGCCGACGTCCGTGGTGGTGCCGTGGACGAACACCTGGACGAAGTCGAGGTTGTCCCGCCGTCGGGCCTCACGCCAGCGTATCGTGCGGGGCCGCGCCGGGCCCGGCGTGCGCGCCGCGATCGAACACGCCGCGCGGCGGATCAGTTCGGCATGCAACGCGACGCCGAAGCCGGTGGCGCGGTCCTTGGGGACCGCCGGGCCGGCCAGGTCGACGTGGCGCCAGCGGCGGCCGGCGGTCGCGCCGAACTCGTCACGACGACGTGACCTCGCCCTCGGCGTCGAGGAAGTACGCGTTGCCGGCCTGGACGATGAAGCTGCCCTCGTCGATCCAGTCGCGCACGGCCTCGAGATCCTCGGGCGAGGCATCCGGATTCGCGCCCACGGCGTCGTCGTGCAAGTGGAACGGGAACGGCACCACGGCGTAGTGCCACAGGTCGGGGTGGATGAACGCGAGCATCGGCGCGCTCCCGACGTGGAGAAAGCCGATCTCGTCGGACAGCAGGTCGAGCAGCGCCTCGCCGTCGTCGAGCAGCTCGGCGTCGGCGTGGATCGCGCGCGCCGTCACCGTACCGTCGCGGTGGGACACGACGACGTTGAGCGGGGCCTGGTCGATGCCGGACAGCCGCGGCACGCCGACGAAGACGAGCGTCGGCAGGCCGTCGCCGCTCGCGCCGGCGAGCCATCCGTAGGCCTCGCTCGTCTGCACCAGGTAGCGCCGCGCCGGATCGACGAACTGCGCCACGGTGGCGACGTCCATGCCGAGCCGCTGCGCGATCGCCGGTGCGTCGTACGCGCGCAGGTCGAGCTTCTCGAGGAACGCCTTGTCGAGAAACCAGGTCACGAACGGAGTCTAGAACGCGGGTCGCGCGATCGCGCCGCGCGGCGGACCAATTCGGCGAGCCGCCGCAGCCGATGCGCGTGTCGGTCCCGCAGCCGGGCCGCGAGCTTCTCGGTGTGCGGTCGAGCTCGTCGTCGGTGTGGATCGTCGCGATCGCGCACCGGCGCCGTGGTCGCGACCGAGGTCATGGCGGCGGCGGCGAGCTGCCCGAGCTTCGCGATGGTCCGCGGCGGCGAGTCCAGCACGTCGGTGTCGACCGACGACGTCAACCGGCGGGTGGCGCGGCGGCTCGCCCGAGGTAGCGCACGACGAGCTCGATGAGCTCGGCGCGGAAGCCGGGCTCGTCGAGCAACGCCGGCTCGTCGACCACCGCCGCCTCGATGACCCGCTCGACCGCGTGGACCGCGATCCACGCCATCAGCCCGTGGGGGCCGGGCCGGACGTCGTCGCGGCGGGTCATCGCGGCCGCGACCTCGCGGCGCACGGTGCGGTCGACCTCGTCGCTGACCGGCGCGGTCCAGCTCGGCGGCACCTGGCGGCGGATCGCCTGGCGCAGGCCGATGCCCCCCAGCTCGCCGAGCAGCGCGTCGATGATGCGGCCGGCCACCTCGGCCAGCGGCGCGTCGCCGGCGGTGACCAGGATCTGGACCGCCAGCGCCTCGGTGCGGCGCTCCAGCCGGCGGGCCAGCTCGGCGAGCAGCGCGTCCTTGTTGGGGAAGTACTGGTACAGCGAGCCGATGCTGACGCCGGCGCGCTCGGCGACCTGGTTGGTCGTGAAGCCGTCGAGGCCGCGCTCGTCGAGGACCTGGCTGGCGGCGGCGAGGACCGACTCGATGATGTCGGCGCCGGCGCGGGTGGACGGCGGCTTGCGGGGCGCGATCCGGCGGTCGCGAGGCACGGGGCGATGGTGCCACGACCGGCGGCGCGCCGCGACCGGCGGCGCGCCGCGCCTGCTGCCCGTGGGGCGTGGTACCAGTCGTCATGCGCGTTGCTCTGATCTGTTTGATGGTCGCGAGCGCGTGCGCCTCGACCGCGTCCCGCGGGACGACGGCGCCGCCGCCGACCCCTCGTCTCGATGTCACGACTGCGCCTCACGAGCCGGTCGCGCCGCCGTCGCCGTCGCCGCCGCCACCGCCACCGCCGATCGCCGAGGCGCCGGCCTGGGATGCGCCGCCGCCACGGCCGCACGTGGTCGCCGTCCTCGCCCAGGTCCCCGCGGCTGCGCGGTTCGTCGCCGGGCTCGACGCGGCGCGGCTCGTGCGCGGCCCACTCGCCAGCCGGTTCCAGGGCATGCTGGCCATGGTCGGCGTGATGATGCCCGCCGCCTGCGGTGCGGTGACGCTGAGCCAGTTCGACCAGGTGGTCATGGCCGGCGTCGGCACCAAGGGCGATCACGTGGTGTTCCTGGGGCCGAAATTCGCGGAGCGGAGCACTGCGGATTGCCTGACGGCCGCGACGATGGGGCGCAACGGCGTGACCGTGAAGCGCCGGAAGGCGTTCGGGACCACCGTGTACTTCGAGGCGGGACCGCAAGCCACCGGCGGCGCGCTCGCCTGGAGCAAGGGCTCGGGGCCGATCGTGGCGGACCACGAGCCGTGGCTGGCGGCCGCGCTCGATCCCAAGGCGGCCAAGGCCGAGCCCGAGTTGGTCGCCCTGGCCAGCAGCGTCGATCACGGGCGGACGTTGTGGCTCGCCGCGCTGCTGTCCGAGCAAGACGTGGCCGGCCTCGGCGCGCCGCCGGGGACGTTCAGCGGGCCGTTCGCGTTGCGCCTCGGCGTCGACATCGACGGCGAGGCTGACATCGACGTCGATCTAGTGTTCGCGTCCGAGGCCACCGCGGCGCAGGCCGCGGACTACCTGCGCAGCCAGTTCGCCCCGATGCAAGCCGACGGCGGCACGCGCGTGAGTCTGGGGGTGCACGGCGCCGAGGTGCGGCTGATCCTGCGCTTCGATGCCGCCAGCGTGCAGCGGTTCCTGGCGATGCTGCCCGCGAGCTGAGCGGCGCCGGCGCGCTCGCGCGACCGGCGGCGCGCCGCGACCGATCACGCCGCGCGGCGGACCAGCTCGGCGAGCAGCGCGACGCCGAAGCCGGTGGCGCGATCCTTGGGGAACGCCGGGCCGGCGAGGTCGACGTGGCACCAGCGGCGGCCGGCGGTCGCGCCGGCGAGGTGCTCGTAGACGAACTGCGCGGCGCAGCTCGACTGCGCGTTGTTGCGATCGGCGACCGAGTTGCGCAGATCGGCGACCGGGCTCCGGAACTCGTGCGCGTACAGCTCGGGCGCGAACGGCAGCGGGTGACACAGGTCGCCCGAGGCGCGGCCGGCCGCCAGCGCGTGGGCCTCGAGCGCCGCGTCGTCGCTGACCACCGCGGCGTGGATCACGCCGGTGGCGATGAGCTGCGCCCCGGTCAGCGTCGCGGCGTCGATGATCAGCGTCGCGCCCAGCTCGCGCGCGGCCCAGCTGACGCCGTCGCCGAGCAGCAGCCGGCCCTCGGCGTCGGTGTTGTTGATCTCGACGGTCTTGCCCGAGTGCATGCGCAGGATGTCGTCGGGCTTGTAGCTGCGCGCGTCGATCGCGTTCTCGGCGATGCACAAGAGCAACGACAGCCGGTAGCTGGGCCGCTCGGCCGCGAGCACGCGGAACGCGCCGAGCACCGCGGCCGCGCCGCCCATGTCGGCCTTCATGCCCTCCATGAAGCCGCGCTGCTTCAGGTGCAGGCCGCCGGTGTCGAAGGTGATGCCCTTGCCGACCAGCGCGACGTGGCGGTCGGCGTCCTTGGGCCCGACCTGCGCGATCAACAGCCGCGGCGGCTCGAGCGCGGCCTTGCCGACGCCGTAGATGCCGCCCAGCCCGCGCGCGGCCAGGTCGTCGCCGACGTACTCGATCACCTCGACGCCGTCGCCGAGCGCGGCCCGGGCCGCGGCCGCCAGCGCCGACGGGTGCAGCTCCGACGGCGGCGTGTCGACGAGGATCGCGGCGTCGCGGGCGCAGCGCACGGTCAGCTTGGTGCGCGCGTCGGGCGCCACCGGGGCGCCGTCGGGGCCGAACGCGGCGAGGGCGACCTTGACCTTCGACGGCTCGGCCTTGGCGGTGAACGCCGGGATCGCGCGCGACACGGCGTTGGCGGTGGCCAGGAAGTCGCCGGGCTCGTCGAGCAGCAGCACCACCAGCGCCTTGCCCTTGGCGCCCCACGGCAGGTTGGTCAGCGCGAACCGGACGCTGTCGGCGCGCGACGGCGCGTTGTAGCGCGACACCGCGTCGGGCAAGACCGCCAGGTGGAGCCAGGTCGGCCCGCCGGCCAGGGTCGAGCCGAGCGCGCCGCGCAGCCCGGGCTTGGTCCGGGTCGCCAGCTCGCGCAGCAGGTCGGCCCGCTTCTTGTCGAGGAGCCCGCGCGGCAGCGGGCCCTTGGCGATGCGGGCCGTGGGCGCGACCACGACCAGGTGCTCGAGGCCGGCGGTCGCCAGCTTGCCGGGGGCGGCGAAGGTGAGTTCGATCATGGCGGCGAGCCTACGCCGAAGGGCGCCTTGTCGCATGGCCCCACTCGCACGCGTTGCTCCGGCAGTGAGCGACGCGCTGGGCATATGCTCCAGCGTCATGGCACCGACGTTCCGAGTTCAGCTGACCGAGGCGCTGCGCGGTGCCCACGGACAGCTCCGCACCGAGGTCGGGAAGCAGTCGATCTATGGCTTCGTCGTCTACACGAGCGGCCAGGCGGAGTTCGACTACGTGTGCGCGTCGGCGAACACGGAGCAGGCGCTGGGCAAGGACGCGGCGCTGCGGTGGAGCGTGCCGGACTGGGAGCACCACGACTTCGCCAAGGCGGTGCGCCAGCTCGCGGTCCCCGGCGACCGCGATGACGCCAAGCTCTACGGCGACATGGTCGCGGCGCTGGCCGCGCTCGACAAGGAGGGCCGGTTCGGCAAGGGCGCCGCGCGGGCGAAGGTCATCCTCAACGTCGTGTGCGGCGACATGAGCGAGGAGTTCTTCGTTCGGGGGCTGAAGAAGCTCAACCCGGCGCCGGTGGCCAAGCGATGGATCACCGAGAACACGCCCGGTCCCTACCTCGACGCGTTGGAGCAGAAGCTGCCGAAGGGCCAGCGCCTGGAGGCCCTGCTGGTGCTGCGCGAGGCGTTGGCCCTCGACCGCGACACCCCCGCGGTGCGCGCGGCGCGGAGCCGGTACGTCACCCAGTACAACCTGGAGCCGCGCATCGCGCGCTTCGGCAGCGTCGCGATCCCGGCGTTGATCGACGCGATCGAGCGCCACGGCTTCGCTCCGGCGTTCAACAAGCCGGGCTCGCCGGCGTGGAAGAAGCACGGCGCGTTCACGGTGGCGAACCAGCTCGCCACCGGATCCGCATTCCTGATCGGCACGTGCGGCGTCCCCGACGAGGCGTCAGTCCAGCGACTGCTCGACATCGTGCGGCGCAAGGTCGCGCTCGACAAGAAGGTCCGCGGCCACGTCTCGACGCTCGCCGAGAACATCGCGCGCGTTCTGCACCGGCAGTTCCCCGCGCGGCTCCCCGACACGCGCATGAGCGAGACGACCAACCACCTCCTCAACGCGGAGGACTACCTGGGCGCGCGCAGGGCGTAGCGCGCCACGGCCGGGCCCCGCAGGTGCGGCGGCGCGCGGGCGATCCGCGCCCGTCAGGTCCGGCGGCCGGACAGCACGGTGAGCGCCGGCGCCGACGCCGGATCGGTGGCGTCGAAGCAGGCCTCGCAGACGCGGTTGACGCCGCGGAACGCGTCGAGCTCGATGCGCGGCGCGAGGTGTTCGGGCAGGGGCGGCTCGTCGCGCAGCAGATCGGTGGTCAGGTACTTCTTGTTCGAGTCGGGGAACACCGTGACCACGACCGCGGCGTCGCCGAGCTGCTCGCGCAGGCGCACCGCCGCGAGGAAGTTGGCGCCCGACGAGATGCCGACGCCGAGGCCCTGGTGGGCGAGCGCCTGCGCCATGCGGATCGCGTCGCCGTCGTCGATCGCGATGACGGCGTCGAGGGCGTCGAGCTGCACGATCGGCGGGATGAACTCGTCGGAGATGCCCTGGATGCGGTGGCGGCCGACCTTGTGCCCGGTCGACAGCGTCGGCGAGTTGGCCGGCTCGACCGGGTGCACCTTGATCCCGGGCACCTCGCGCTGCAGGTAGCGGCCGACGCCCATGATGGTGCCGCCGGTGCCGACGCCGGCGGTGAACGCGGTCGGGGCGAGTCCCTGCGAGCGGAGCTGCGCCAGCAACTCAGGGCCGGTGGAGATGGCGTGGGCCACCGGGTTCTCGTCGTTGGCGAACTGGCGGGGCAGGAACGCCCCCGGCGTCTGCGCGGCCAGCTCCTCGGCTAGCCGGATCGAGCCGAGGAAGCCGCCTTGCTCCTTCGACACCAGGTGGACCGCCGCGCCGAACGAGCGGATGAGCGCCTTGCGCTCCTCGCTCATCCAGTCGGGCATGAAGATCGCGACCGGGTGACCGAGCGCCCGGCCGATCGCGGCGAACGAGATGCCGGTGTTGCCGCTGGTCGCCTCGATGATCAGCCCGCCCGGCCGCAGCGCGCCGGTCTCGATGGCGCGGCGCAGGATGTGCAACGCCATCCGGTCCTTGATCGATCCGGTGAGGTTGAGGTGCTCGGCCTTGGCGTAGACCGCGCGCAGCGGGCCGCCGTCGAGGCGGTACTCCACCGCGAGCAGCGGCGTGTTGCCGACCAGGACGCGCAGCCCGCGCAGGCGGTGGATGGTGCGATCTTCGAGCACGGGGCCTCCGCGGACAGCATACCGCCCCGGGGGCATCGCATCGACGGGCCGGGCTGTCTCGGCTGCGGGAGGCCGGGGCGGCCTACTTCGACGCGCCCGCGTCGGCGGCGCTGTCGTACTGCGCCTCGCAGCTGGCGGCGACCGTCGGGTTGGTGAGCTTGCACTGCTCGATGCCGAGCCGCCGCACCTGGGCTGGCGTGAACTGGTCGACGCAGAGCACGAGCTTGTCGCCCGACATCGAGCATGCGATCGCTGGCTTGGTCCAGGCGTCCTCCTTGCAGAGCCGTTCGATCAGCGCGGCGTCGGCGGCGGCCTGCTCCCTCACCCACGCGATCTCGGAGGCGCGCTCGTCCTTCAGGGCCAGCGCGGCGATCGCCTCGCAAGTGGGCTCGGGCCGCGGCTCGCCGGCGGCGGCGACGGCGCCGAGGACGCCGAGCATGGTCGAGCCGACGTCGACCATGTCGCCGAGGACGGCCTGTTGGCCCTCGCCGTAGGCCCGCTGCATCGCGGTGGCGACGTGGTCGCGCTGGGCGGCGGTGAGCATGGCCTGGCAGCGCGCGGGGGGGGCGCCCGGCTTGACCGCGGCGATGCACGCGCGCAGCTCCGGTGACCATGCGTCGTCCTGACACACCTGGCGCAGGGCCGCCGCGACGCGTTCCCCGATCAGCGCGGCGTTGCGCTGCTGGCTGGCGGACATGTCCTTGGCGGCCTTGCCCTGGACCTTGACCTGACCAGCCTTGGCGGCGATCTCGTCGCAGCTCGCCGGCCTGGCGGCGCCGGCCGGGTCGTGCTTCTTGCAGCCCCCGGCGACCGCGCCGGTCAGGAGCCCCACGCTGAGTACCATCGAGAACTTCATCCGCGCTCCTCCTCCGCCCTCGACGTAGCCGCACGCGCCGCGGTGCATGCGAGGGCGACGCGCACCATCGCGGGTGCGGTCGACGAAGTCAACCGCGACGGTCGGGCGGCGTGAGGCCTGGGTGCGGCGCTCGCCGACGCCGGTCGGCGCGTCCGTCGGGGCGGTACGCGACCGCACGCGCGGTCTACGCCGGCGACGGTGCGATCATCGCGCACGAGGACTCCACCGAGCGCATACTCGCGTTGGGGAATCGCATGGACCGGATCCGCGCCGCGCGACGACGCATGCTGACGGCGACCCTGGCGCTGGTCGTCGCGGCGGGCGCGCCGACGCCCGCGCCGTCGGGGGCTGACGAGCTTGCGCCGCGCGAGGCCCCCGTGAGCCCGGGCGCGCGGCCCGCGGACGAGCCGGCTCTGCCGCCCGTGACGCCGTCGCTGGCGCAGCCCGACGCGCCGATCCAGCTCGCGTTCGTCGGTGACGTCATGTTCGGTCGCTACGTCGGAGGGCGCCTGCAGCCGATCCCGGCGAGCCCGCGGCTGCTGACCGGCGCGCGGGGGCCGCTGACCGCGGCCGATCTGGCCATCGCCAACCTCGAGACGCCGATCGTCGAGGCGCCGCCGCGCCGCGGGCCGCGCGAGCGCCGGCGCTTCGTCGGCCGCGCCGCCCACGTCGCGCTGCTGGCGGCCGCGGGCATCGACGCGGTCAGCCTCGCCAACAACCACGCCGACGACATGGACGACGCCGGCGCCGCCGCCACGGTCGCGATCCTGGCGCGGCACGGCGTCACCGCGCTCGGCGCCGCGGTCGCGACGCCGCCCGCGGTCCGCGTCGAGACCCTCGCGGCCAGCGGGTGGCGCCTCGCGATCGTCGCGGTCACGACGGTGCGCAACCGCAGCCAGCGCGCGGGCGCGCTCGAGTTGCCGTACCTGGCGCCCGCCGACCTGGCCACCGTCGCCGCGCCGGTGATCGCGCGCGCCCGTCAGGACCACCACCGGGTGATCGTGCTGGTGCACTGGGGCGCCGAGGGGCGCCACCACCCCGCGCCGTGGCAGCGCCAGGCGGCCCACGCGCTGGTCGACGCCGGCGCCGACCTCGTGATCGGCAGCCACCCGCACGTGTTGCAGCCGATCGAGCGCTACCGCGACGGCGTCATCGCCTACTCGCTGGGCAACTTCGTCTTCGACAACCGCGCGCCGCGGCAGTCGCGCACCGCGGTGCTGACGATCGGGCTCACGCCGGGCGAGCCCTGCGCCGCCGTGGGGGTCACGCCGATGGCGCTCGGGCCCGGCTACCGGCCGCGCCCCGCGGGGCGCGCCGACGCGCGGCTGGTGCGCGCGGCGCTGGGCACGGTCGCGCCGTGCGCCCGCTGATCCACGTCGGAGCGCCTACTCGACGCTGACGCTCACCTCGACGCCCTTGCACGGGACGGTCTCGGTGATCTGCAGGAACGAGCCGCCCTCCTGACCGGTGACGTCGAACACGATCGGCCCGCCGGCGACCTCGATGTCGCCCTTCATCTGGCCGTCGACCGCGCCGCCGCTGGCCTTCAGGTAGGCCGTGCCCAGGCCGGCGCCCTCGGGGCCGGTGCCGGTGATGATGATCTTGACCGGCTCGTCGGTCGGGATGTCGAACTTGGCGTAGCCGGTGGCCCGGCACGGCGCGGTGAACGTGAAGGTGTCGCCCCGGTGATACAGCGGCGCGTCGGCCATGGTGTCGCCGATGCCCGACGCGGCCTCGCCGCCACCGCCGCCGCCCGCGGTCGCCTTCTTGCCGAGCATGCTGCAGCCCGTGGTCAGAGAGATCAGGAGAGCCCCGGCGGCCAGGGCGCGCTTCGCAGTGATGGTCATGCTCGGGTAGAGGATCGGCTGGCAGAAACGTGACGCGCGGGGCTGCCGATTTCGGTAAGCCGGGGCGGGCCGCCGGGGCTCTATCATCCGTCGCCTCGCGACGAGGCGCGGAGGTCAACCGTGAGGCATCGACGGAGTTGCGGTCGCGCCCGCTGGGCCCTGGCCGGCGCGCTCACCGCGGCGGCGTGTGCGGGCCAGCCGACGTCGCTGGTGGCCCCCGCCACCGCGCCCGCCCCGCGGCCCGACGAGGCGCGCGCGGCCGGTGGGTTCATGCTGCTCACCGACGTGCCGGGCGTGGCGCCGGGCGGCATGTGGCCGATCGCGCTCGGCGGCGCGGGCTTCATCGCCGCGGGCGGCCGCCTGGCGACGGTGTCCGTGGGGCGCGTGGCGCTGGTGGAGCCGGCCCAGGCCGCGGACTGGATGTGCGTCGCCGCCGACGGCCAGCGCACGCTGGTCGTGGATCGCGAGGCGGTGCTGCAGGCGCCGCGGTTCGGTGCCCCGCTGGCGCGGCTGGGCGAGCTCCGCGATCTCGTCGGCGGCGACACCGTCATCTACGAGCAGGACGGCGTGGTGCAGACCGCGACCTGCGCGGGCGAGCCTGCAGGGCCGGCGGAGATGCGCCCCGACCTGGTCGCCGCGCGCGCGGTCACCGCGACGTCGATCGTCGCGCCGGCCGCCGACAGCGACGGCGAGCTGATCGGCCTGGACCTCGGCGGGGCCGATCCGGCGGCGCGTCGCTGGACGCGGATCGGCCGCTATCACGGGTGCGCGCCGATCGCCCTGCGCGCGGCGCTGTTCGAGTGCACGCGCGACGGCCGCGCCGTCGTGGTGCGGGTCGATCCCGACGGCGAGGCGCGCGAGGAGCGCGCGGTGGTGGAGGACCCCGCGCGCAACGACCTGCGGGCCGGCATCGACGTGGTGTCGCCGGAGGTGGCGATGAGCGGCGACGGCGGCGTCGCGGGCCTGGGCGGCTGCGACGGGGCGCGGCGCCACGCCGCGTGCGTGCGCCAGCCCGACGGGACCTGGGCGACGGTCGCCGCCCCGGCCGCGCTGCGCGATGCGATGGTGCGGTTCCACCCGTTCACGCCGGACTACGGCCCCCGCGGCGCCCCGCCGATGCTGCTGCCATCGCCGGCCGGTGAGCTGTTCGCGGTCTTCACGCCGCGCCGCGATCGCGACCAGCGGGTGATCGCGCGGGTCGGCGGGCGCGCCGCGGTCGCCGTGCGCGGGCTGCCCGACTGGTTCTTCGCCGACGGCGCGGCGACCGATCCGGCGAGCTGGACCACGAGCGCCGGCGGGCTCCGCGCCTGGCCGCTGGCCCGGGGCACCGGCGCGGCCGTCGCGACGTGCGGGATCGACATCGATCTGCGGGGGGCGGCCACGGCGGCGTGTCGGCCCGGGCCGGTGTGGGCCAGCGGCGCCGACGGCGTGCAGCGGCGGCCCGACGGCAGCTTCGTCGAGACCACCGACGCCGGCCGCACCTGGCAGCCGCTCACGCTGCCGCCCGGCTGGGACGCGGCCGGGGCACGCGTCGAGTGCTTCGCGCTGGGCTGCGCCTTCGGGATCTACCTGCGGTTGGGCTGGTCACCGCGCCGCGGGATCGTCGCCGCGCGCCGCGAGGGCGCGTAGCGCACGCGCTCGTCGTGGCCTCAGCCCGCGGCCTCGCCGGCGAGGTACTCGGCCAGTTTGTCCATCGTGCCGTTGCCGATCTCGACCGCGCCGAAGCCGATCACCGCGTCGCGCCGCGCCTTGGTCGGGTGGAGCTGGCGCAGCGTCAGCACGGTCTTGCCGTTGCTCTGGGCGTCGAGCGTGATCGTCACGCGGAACACGTCGGGGGCGTCGTCCCGGTCGGCGCCGTGATCGAACACCAGCCGCGACGGCGCGGTGATCTCGAGGAAGGTGATCCGGTTGTCGTAGATGACGCCGTTGTCGCCGACGAAGTCGAACCGCAGCGCGCCGCCGACGCGGATGTCGGCGTGGCGGATCCGGCAGTGGAAGCCGCGCGGCGCGAACCACGCGCCGACCCGCTCGGCCTCGGTCCACGCGCGGAACACGCGCTCGCGCGGCGCGTCGAGCACGCGCGTGAGCACCACCTCGCGCGCCATGTCCCAGGTCGGATCGGGGGTCGTCATGCGTCGGTCTCCTTGAGGTAGTCGGCCAGGCGATCGAGCCGCTCGTCCCACGCGCGGCGGGTGTGCTCGGCCCACCGGGTGACGTCGTCGAGCGCCGCGGCGCGCAGCGCGCACGGACGCTTCTTCGCGTCGCGGCTGCGCGTGATCAGGCCCGCGCGCTCGAGCACCTTCAGGTGTCGCGAGATCGCCGGCAGGCTCATCGCGAACGGCGCCGCGAGCTCGGTCACCGACGCGTCGCCGCGCGCCAGCCGCGCGACGATCGCGCGGCGGGTCGGATCGGCCAGCGCCGCGAACGTGCGGTCGAGCGTGGGGTCGGATTGCATCGCCTGAATTCCCTGTGTCTTCAAATCAGTTAACGCGATGGTTAAGTCATGTCAAGGACGATCTGGCCCCTGCGCGGCCCGGTGGCGCGCCGCGGCTCCTCAGCGGCTGACGACGATCAGCGTGGCGCCGTCGGCGGTCACGGCGGTGCACGCCTCGGGCGCGAGGCGCAGCTCGCCGAGGTCGTCGAGCCGGTCGGCGCTGGCGTCGCACACCAGCAGGCGCGGGCCGGCCAGCACGACGCGATGGCCGGGCGCGTAGTGGACCCGGCGCTCGTCGATGGCCGGGACCGCGTGGACGGCGGCGCTGACGGTGCGGCCGTCGCGCGGGTCGAGCCGGCGCGCGATCAGCACGAGCGGCGCGTCGCCGATCGCCGCGTCGAGCTGCGCCGCCAGCGCGGGCTCCTCCGCGCGCAGGTGCGCGAGCGCGTCGCCGGCGTCCTGAGTCAGCGCCGCGCGCTGCTCAAGACACGCGCTCGTGAGATCGCCCGTGGCCGCGTCGACGTGCGCCGCCAGCAGCGTGTTGGAGGCGAGCGGCTCGACGGCGCGGACCAGCGGTAGCGGAAAGCCGGGCGCCGCCGGACCCGCCGCGGCGCCGGCCCGGGTCCACGGCGTCGCGTCGTAGATGCGCACCTCGTAGGGCCAGGCCCAGACGCAGCCGAACGTCACCAGGCGCGCGCCATCGAGCGCGAGCCGGAAGTCGACGTGGCAGAAGTCGGTCGACGTCTGCTCGTCGAACCGGCCCAGCACCTCGCCGCCCGCCGCGTCGAGCATGCGCACGCTCATGTAGCCGGGCGCCGCGACGAACAGCGCCTCGCGTCCGTCGGGGAGCACGTCGAAGCACGGCCGCGCGGTGCCGTAGCCTGCCTCGAGCTCGCTGACGATCCGCCCGCCGTCGAGATCGACCAGCCGGCCGTGGGCGCCGTCGACGAACGCGGAGCGCCCCGACGGCGAGGCGGTGAGCTCCGGCGCCTCGAGCGCCGGCGGGAGCGCGACGCGCGCCGCGCACCGCCAGCGATCGTCGCCGCGTTCCCAGCGCGCCACGACGCCGGCCGCGTCGAGCGCCACCAGCCCGCGCCGGGTCGCGGCGGCGGCGACGACGCCGGGCAGCTCGAGCGCCACCGCGGGCTCACCGCGGACGTCGACCACGCGCGCCCCGTCGCCCAGCAGCGCGACGAAGCCGTCGTCGAGCACCACCGGCGCGGCCGGCGGCCCGCCGCCCGATCGTAGCTCCACGATCCGCATCGCCCTAGCTGACCATGCCAGCGCGCCGCGCGTCGACCGCGGCGCTGCGCGAGTCGACGATCAGAAGTTGACGCCGGCGCCGGCGGTCACGAGCACGGGTCGCGCCACGACGTCGACCGAGACCGCGCCGACGTGGACCGACTCGTAGAGCGGGAACGCGGGGGTCCGCACGTGGATGTTGTCGACGCGCGCGGCGATGGCGTAGCCGCTGAGCGCCTTGACGTCGAGGGTGGCGTGGACGCGCCCGGCCACCCGCACGTCGAGGCCGAGCTGCCCCACCGCCGAGACCGCGTCGTCGATCGCGAGGTGCGGCGTCGCGACCTCGGTCAAGATCGGGTTGGTGATCGTCGCGTCGTAGGCGTGGAAGTAGCTGACGCCGACGCCGACGTAGGGGCGCACGCGGTGGCCGCGGCGTGCGCGGTACACGACCGTGACGATCGGCGGCAGCGCCTTGGTCCGGCCGAGCTCGGGGCCCAGCGGCGGGATGCCGGTGGGGACGGTGTCGAGCACCATCGGCGCGAGCGACTGCTCGGCGATGGTGCCCTTGGCCCGCAGCTCGAACGTCACCGGCGGCGCCAGCACGGTCTCGACGCCGAGCTCGCCCTCCCAGGCCGGGACGGCGTAGCCGACCAGCAGCGCCGGCGTGGTGATCGAGGTGAGGTCGGTGGACGAGCCCGCGATCGGGCCGTTCTCGACGGCGAGGCTGGCGGGGCCGGCGACGCCGGACAGCACGACCGCCCCGCTCGAGGCGTGCGGCGTGACGTGCAGGATACCGGCGCGCAGGTGCCAGGTGCCCCGGCGGGGCGTGGGCCCAGCGCCGTGCCGGCGGCGGCGGGGGCCGGGGGCGGGCGCCGGTTCGGGCGGCCCGGCGTCGACCGCCGGCTGCCCATCCTCGTCCTCGAGGACGATATCGTCGAGGTCGATCGGCGCCTCGGCGAGCGCGGTCGCCGCGGTCGCCGCCAGCGCGACAAAGATGCCGGCGGCGCGCATCACCGGCCTCCCTTGGCCGCGTCGCCGACCAGCTGCATCTTCATCTCGCCGGCCGGGATCTCCATCGCGATCGTCCCGATGCCGATGCCGATGGCCGACAGCTCCACCGCGAGCGGCACCGCGGCGACGTTGGCCAGCGAGATCTGGATCCGGCCGTCGGCGGTGAAGGCGACCGGGCCGGCGACGTCGACGGTGATGGGCTTGCTCGCCAGGTCGTGGCCGGCCAGCCCGGCGAGCAGCTTCATGCTGGGCGCGTCGAGGTACAGCGGCAGGCGGGCCCGCAGCGCGGCCTGGCCGTCGGCGCCGACGACGATGTGGCTCATCAGGGGTTGCCCGGCCGGCGTGCGCAGCCGCAACACCAGCTGCTGGGTGCGCTGGTCCGACAGCGTGCCGATCACCGCGACCGTCGCGTTCATGCTGAGCGACGTCCCGTACAAGATCTGCGGCGACAGCTCGACCGGGATGCAAGCGGCGACGGTGGCGCCGTCGATCGTGCAGGCGTGCTGCAGCGTCCCCATCGTCACCGGCAGCGCGCCCGACAGGTACATGCAGGCCTCGCGGGCGGGCGTGCCCGGGACACAGTCGGGGCCGTTCAACGTCGCGCTGCGGACCATGCCGCTGGTGCCGACGATCCGCATCGCCGCGCGGTTGGTGCTGCTGGCCACCTCGCCCGCGTCGAGGACGCCGTTGCCGTTGCCGTCGGCGACCGGCCACGCGCGGGTGGTCATGGCGTAGCGATCGGCGCTGGCCGGCGCGGCGACGAACGGCAACACCAGGTCGGCGCCGCCGGCGTCGCCGCGGTCGGCCAGGCCGTCGAGGACGTCGCTGTTGAACGGCAGGCGGTTGCGCCCGCACAGCTCGCCGGCGTCGCAGTCGCCGTCGTCGCCGCCGTGGATCACGACCCGGTAGCGGGCGCCGGGCTCCCAGCCGCCGTCGGCGATGAAGCTCAGGCGGTCCTCGCCGACCACCAGCCGGCCGCGCGCCACGCCGGTGCAGGCGCCGCTCGGGTCCAGGCGCTCGACGCGCACGCTGCCGGTGCCGCACGCCGTGCCCAGCGTGACGGTGCCGCGATCGAGCGGCTGCTGGAACGTGAGCTCGACCGGCAGGTCGGCCGCCAGCGCGAACGGCGCGTAGCGATCGTCGGACGACGCGCCGTCGCGGCACCGGCCGGGGCTGGTCGCGGTGGCGCCGTCGAGGGCGCACGGCACGCCGGGCCGCGCCGCGGCCAGCGCCAACGGCGCCGGGGCGCTGGTCGCCAGGTCGACGGTGCGGAAGCCGAGGCGGGTCGGCGCCGCGGCGGTGCCGGCCAGGTCGCGCACCATGCCGCTGACCTCGAGCGTGTAGGCGGCGCCGTACGCCAGCGGCTGGCGCGGCGTGACGATCAGCGTGCTGCCGTCGACCCGCACCCGCACCGGCACCGCGGCCGCGCCGGTCAGCGTGACCGCCCCGTCGCGCGTGGCCGCGGCGGCGTCGAGCCCCTCGGCGAACGTCACGCGCAGCGCGGCGTCGGCGGGGACGTCGCGAGCGCCGTCGGCCGGGAACGTCGACGTGACGCGCGGCGGGGCGTCGTCGCCCGGCGCGGCGCGCGCGGTGGTGGTGCTGAGCCGCAGCACCATGTTCGACGTCGCGCGATCGAGGCCGAGCAGGTCGAGGTCGAGGCCGCCGACGCTGTCGATCTCCAGTCCGCCGTCGTAGATGCGGGCCAGGCCGGTCGCCTGCACGCCGAGCACCTGCTGGTTCAGCGCGGCGTTGCCGACGGCGTCGGACGCGGTCACGACGACGTCGAACGCGAGGTAGGCCGCGACCGGCGCGAGTTCGTCGTCGGGGAGCCGCGCGGGATCGCGGAACGGGTTGCGCGCCAGATAGACGGTGGCGTCGGCGGCCATCTGGACCTGCAGCGGGCCGGTGGTGAGCGGCGTGGCGATCTCGCCGCCGAGCTTCACCGGCAAGGGTTGCATCGTCAGGCGTTGGCCCTTGCGCAGGGTCAGCGGGATGAGCGGCCCGAACCCGGCCGGGTTGGCCATCACCGCGGCGAGCGTGTTGTCGACCATCGCGATCGTTGCGTCGCCGATCAGCGGCGCGGTCAGCTCGACCTGGTTGATGAAGCCGCCGGCGGCGTACGACGGCTCGCGGCCGGGGATGCACGCCAGCACCTGCGCGAGCTCGCGGCCCCCGACCCGCGACGGCAGCGGCGCCAGCTCGAACGCCACCGGCGCCAGCGCGTCGCCGCTCAGATCGTGCAGCCCCGCGCCGAGCTCGAGCCGGTAGCGCGGGCTGTTGGTCAGGTCGGCGACCGGATCGATCGTGAGGTGCGGCCCCTGGGTCAGCAGCGCGGCCTCGACCAGCGCGCCGTCGGCGTCGACCAGCCGGACGGTGTCGCCGTAGACGGCGGTGGCGGGATCGAGCGGCTCGCTGAGCGCGACGCGGATCGTCGTGAAGTCGACGAACGGGAAGCGCGGCGTCGCGCCGCTGCCGGCGACGTACGCGGCCGGGTCGTCGCCGTTGACGGCGATCACCGTCGGGGCGCGGCCGCCCAGCGACGTCGGGTTGCCGGCGGTGAACCGCACGAGCGGCGCCGCCGCGTCGAGGTTCGTCGCCTTGCCCCACAGCACCGCCGGTCGGACGAACACCTCGTACGTCGCGCCAGCCTCCCAGGCCGCGCTCTCCAGGAGCACCACGTTGTCCTTGGGCCCGGCGACCAGCACCGGCGTCGCCACCAGGCCGCCCGGGCCACGGACGCAGAACGCACCGACGACGCCGCCGTCGGCGCCGAGCGAGCACCCCGCCGTCACCGCCGCCACGTCGACCGGGTCGGTGAAGCTCACGACCAGCCGGGCGCCCAGCGGGACGTCGCGCTGGCCGTCGTGGGGATAGCTGAAGATCACGCCCGGCTCGCTGGTCAGCGGCGGCGGGCCGTCCTCCCCGACCTCGCAGCCGGCGGTGGCGATCAGGACGGCAGGCCAGAGACGACGCCAGTGGACCATGACGCTCCTCGAGGCAGACGCGCAGCGGCGCGACCGGATCGTCGCGAGGTGCCGCCGCCGCCACGGGCGGTCATTGCACGGCCCGATCCAGCCGACCGCAGGGCGCCGGCCGCCGTGTTCCAGGCGGTTGCGCGCGGTGGGAACTACCGTGCGGGGAGTGGCGTCCGGGCGCTGAGGACTTGGCCCCCCATGGCGTCAGTTGCCCCCAGCGTCGCGCGGTCAGCGCCGGGCGCCGCTGAGCCAGTCGCGGCACAGATCGATCGCGGCCTGGCCGGCGATCGCGCGCAGCAGCCGCGCGGCGCGGGGATCGGCGAGCCGACGGTAGATCGGGGTCGCGTGGTCACCCGGCGCCGACGGCGCGCGGCGCGCGCGCGCGACGCTCCGGTGGAGGCCTGCGTTCCAGGCCCGCACGCAGGCCGGTCGATCCCGCGCGTCGATCGGGTTCGGCGTTGGCTGCGCCGGCGCCCCAGGTTCGCCGGCGCGCGCGAACAGCGGCGCCGCTTCCGCCGCGTGCCCGAGCGCCACCAGCCGCGCGGCGAGCGCCGACGTCGCGTGCCGCGCCTCCTCGCCCCAGCTCGCTGCGCGCATGCGCTCGACGATGGCGACCGCGCGCCGGGTCTGCGCCAGCGACAGCGCGCCGGCCACGTCGCAGAACGGGCCGGCGTCGTTGCCGGGCCCGAGCGGCGTCGGGATCAGCCGCTCGAAGGCGTCGATCGCCAGGTCGAGGACGCGCGCGCGCTCGGCGCGCGGGAGCCGCGGGGCCCACCACCCGAGGCGCCAGCCGGCGAAGTCGCTCGGGGTCGCCAGCTCGCGCGCGATCTCGGCCCGCGTCCACGCCGCGTCCCACAGCCACTCGGGGATCCACCCGCGCGGCACCGGCGCGAACAGCGCCATCGCGCGCGCCGCGCGGAGCTGTCGATCGAGCGCGTCCAGGCGGGCCCGCGCGCGCACGGCGCCCGCCAGGTCGCGCGACGCGCGGCGCAGTTCCTCGACGTGGGCGGCCGCCACGGGGGAGTCAGTCGCTCTCGATGACGCCGAGGTAGCCGGCGCGGCTGTGGTCGACGACGGCGACCCCGCGCTGGAAGACGTGGGCAGGATCGCCGAGCCCAAGGCCGATGAAGCAGCGCGCCGACGGCGAGAACAGCGCCCGGAATTGCGTCCACAGCGACGCTGCGGTCGCCGGCGCGATCGTGTCGCGGGCGTGGCCCACGTCGGCGCCGCCGACCAGCATCGCGACCGCGTGCGCGGCGGCGGTGGCCTCGTCGACCTGGCAGTCGGCGCCGGGGTCGGCCGGGCGCTCGCTCGGTGGCGGCCAGGGTTGGTCGTCGAGCTGTTCGAACAGCCGGTCGAGGCGGGGCGCGTCGTCGACGCCGGCGACCGGGTCGGCGGCGATCAGCCGGGTCAGGTAGTAGCCGTGCATCCGTGGGGCCTGCGCGAGCAGCGCGCGGATCGCGGCGAGCGCAGGCGCGTCGAGCTCATCGAGGCGTGGGGCGGCGGTCGGCGCGTTGCGCGACATGGCGTCCTACGGCGCCTCAGGGCCGATGCCGAGCGTCTGCACGACGCACCGGGACACCTGCGCGATCAGGCGGTCCTCGGGCGGCCCGAGATCGGGGAACATCAGCGACACCAGCACGGCGCCACGCACCGCCGCGAACGCGACGTAGACCCGCTCCTCGAGATCGGGCGGGCGGACCGGCAGGCTCCGCTCGAGGTAGCGGACGACCTCGCTCAGGATCTCGCGGTAGGCGGCCTCGGCGACGTCGCGCGACCACTCGAGCGGCACGTCGAAGGTGAGGCGGCGGCGATGCGCGATCGGGAGCCGAGGCTCGGTGAGCACGACGCGGCAGATCTCGAGGGTCGCCTCGGCCACCGGCAGGTCCGGGCGGCTGGTGATCTCGCGGACCTGCCGCAGCAGCGTCCGGTACATCTCGCGCGAGACCTCGGCGAACAGCGCGGCCGTGGTCGGGAAGTAGCGGTGCAGCGAGGCGACGCCGACCCCCGCGCGCTCGGCGATCGCCGCCAGCGGCGTGTCGGGGCCCAGCTCGATCGCCGCGGCGATCACTGCCGACACGATCTGCTGCGAGTCGGACCGCCGGGGTGCGGGCGCGGGCGGGCGCTTGATCAACGAGCGAGCCAACGCCCGACGCTATCATGGCGGGCGCGCGCGCCGCGTCGTCGCGCGCGACGCTACGGCGGCGGGGGACAGGTCGTGGCCTGATCGCCGACGTTGGCGACCGCGCCGATCGCGGTGACGGCTTCGTGGAACAGCGCGATCGGCGCGCTGGTCGCCAGGGTGGCCGCGGTCGCGGCCATCGTGGCGGGCGCTCGCGCCACCGTGAACGGCACGCCACAGGTCGCGGTGGCGTCCTCGCCGAGCGGGATCGCGCGCGCGCTGGTGCCCACGCGGCCGACCAGGTACGGCACCGCGTCGCCGAGCCCGAGCGGCAGCGGCGCGCGCAACGGCTGCGACGGCGTGAGCCCGGCGAGGTCGGTGCCGGTGACGCAGTCGCCGGCGAGGGTCGCGACGAACACGCCGGTGCCGGTCGCGCCGGCGAGCCAGGTGGTCGCGCCGCGACGGTCGACGCGGTGCAGCGGCCGGAGCGGCACGCGCCACGACGCGTGGAGTTGCCCGACGCTGTCGAAGCGGAGCAAGACGCCGTCGGCGCCGGCGTTGCCGGCCACCCACAGGCTCTCGTCGAACCACGCCGCGTCGAACACCTCCATCGGCACCGTCACCGCCCAGCTCGCGTCGCCGTCCCCGGGCGCGCTGTCGATCCGCGCGACGAAGGCGGTCTCGGTGCCTCCGCCGACCTGGCCCACCACGAACGGCGCGAAGCTGTCGCCCGGCGCATCGACGACGCGCCGGGGCAACGGCCGGCCCCCGTCGATCGTGAAGCCGATCCCCGGCAGGTTGGTCGCGGCCGGGGCCAGCCGCGCGAGCAGGCCGTCGCCGTCGCCCGCCGTCCCCGCGAGCCACCACTCACCGGCGGTCGCGACGGCGACCGCGCGGATCTGGATCGCCATCCCCGCCCGCAACCGGCGGCTGGTCATCGCGCCGGCCGGGTCGATCCGGAGCAGCAGGCCCTCGTCGAGGCCCGAGGTCTGGAACGACCGGGTCACGCCGCCAGCCAGGAGCTCGGTGCCGGTGCTCGCGACCGCCCACAGTTGATCGTTCGCGTCGCCGCCGATGGAGCGCGTCGCCCAGGTCGCGCCGCTGGTGGCGGGCAACGCGATCGCCGCGAGCGCGCCGTCGGTGCCACGGCTGTCGTGCGTGCCGACCAGGAACACGCGGCTCCCGAACCTGGCCGCCCCGGCCACGCCCCGCGCGAACACGCCGTCGATCGCCGCGCTGCCGGCGACGTCCGCGGCGACGACGGGCTCGCACGCCTCCGCACCGTCGATCGGATCGATCGACGCGTCGCCCTGCAGCGCGACCGGATCGAGCCCGAACGCCTGGTTGCACGCGCCGGCGAGCCACGCCGCGCAGGCGATCGCGACGCGCAGCGAGGAGCGAGGGGGCGGTGGCGTTTGGACGGTTGCGGCGACCATGGTGGCGGCGCCTCGCGCGGTGATCCGCGCGGTGGCCCGGCCCGCACGTTAGCCGCGCGGCCCGCGCCGCTCTACTCCTCTCGCCGAGCGCGCAACGCGCGAAGATCGTTGCCGTTGCGCAGCGTGGCCTCGTGCACGACTCCGCTGCCGCGCCGCGCCGATCAGCCGCGCCGCGGGATATCCTCGGGCGTGGCCAAGCCGCTCGCAGGGAAGGTCGCCGTCGTCGCCGGAGCCACCCGCGGCGCCGGGCGTGGCATCGCCACCGCGCTCGGCGAGGCCGGCGCCACGGTCTATTGCACCGGGCGCAGCGTCGCCGGCGCGCCGGGCATGCAGGGCCGCCCCGAGACCATCGACGAGACCGCGGCGATCGTCACCGCCCGCGGCGGCCACGGCATCGCGGTGCGCGTGGATCACACGGTGCCGGCCGAAGCCGCCGGCCTGTTCGAGCGGGTCGGCGCGTTCGACATCCTGGTGAACGACATCTGGGGCGGCGACGACCTGGTCGAGTGGGGCAAGCGGCTGTGGGAGACCAAGCTCGACGACGGGCTCACGCTGATCGATCGCGCGATCAAGAGCCACGTCATCACCAGCTACCACGGCCTGCCGCGGCTCCGGCGCGGCGGCGTGGTCTTCGAGATCACCGACGGCGACGCGTACTTCTACCGCGGCCACTTCTTCTACGACCTCGTGAAGACGACGGTCATCCGCATGGCGTTCGCGCTGTCGCAGGAGCTGCAGGGGCGCGACGTCACGGCGCTCGCGGTGACGCCCGGCTTCCTGCGGTCGGAGTGGATGCTCGATCACTTCGGTGTCACCGAGGCCACCTGGCGCGACGCCGCGGTCAAGGTCCCGGAGTTCATCGCCTCGGAGACCCCGCTGTTCGTCGGGCGGTGCGTCGCCGCGCTGGCGGCCGATCCTGCGATCGCCGCCCGGAACGGCCGGGTCTACGCGTCGTGGGACCTCGCCGAGGAGTACGGGGTCGACGACGCCGACGGCTCGCGGCCGCACTTCGTGCGCTGGCTCCGCGAGCACATGCCCGCGGTCGCCGCCGGCTGGAAGAAGGCCGACGACGGCTTCTACGCCTACTGGGGCAAGATGCCGTACGCCACGCCGACGTAGCCGCGCGCGCGACCGTCGACCGTCCGCGGCTCAGGCGATCTTGACGACGTTCTCGGCGGCCGGCCCCTTGGCGCCCGACACGATGTCGAACTCGACGCGCTCACCCTCGGCCAGGCTCTTGAAGCCCGTCGCCTGGATCGCCGAGTGGTGCACGAAGCAATCCTTCGAGCCGTCCTCCGGCGTGATGAACCCAAAGCCCTTGGTGTCGTTGAACCACTTCACTCGTCCGGTGGTGCGCATGCCGTACTCTCGTCGCTCCGGCGGCGTTTGCCCAGCGCCCGCGGCACCAAGTCGACGCAGTCGCGCCGCGCTACCCGGCCGCGAGGTCGCCGGTGGCCCAGCCGGTGAAGACCCGCGCGCCGGCGGCGGCGAACGCGGGGTCGTCCGACGCGACGCCCGCCGCGGCCAGCTCGAGCCCGCGCAGGTACGGCGCCAGGCGTGCGGCGAGCCCGCCGTCGACCGTCGCGACCTGCGCGCGGGCCCACGGGCCGAAAGCCGCCGCGCGATCGGACAGCGCCAGGTAGAACACCAGCTGCCGCCAGGCGTACGCGGCGTTCTTGCGGCGGATCAACGCCTCGTGACGGGTCCGGGTCGGGATGCGCAGCTCGCGGACGATCCAGCGCCACGTCCGCTCGGCGAGCGCGCCGAGCTCCGGCGCCAGCGCCGCTCGCGCCGCCGGCTGCGCGAACACCAGCGCCAGGTTGTGGGTCGTGAGGATCTGGCTCTGCTCGATGATCGCGCCGTTGCCCGCGACGCCGCTGAGCGACGGCGCGATCCGCGCGGCGCGGTCGCGGCACAGCGCGGCAAACGCGTCGGCGAGGCGGCCCGAGGTCGGCAAGGTCGCGACCGCGCGCGCGTCGATCGCGAAGTAGCGCGCGTACAGCGTGCCGGTGAACACCTCCGCCGCCAGGCGGGCCGACTTCGCGAACTTCTCGGTGAACGAGCCCATGAAGATGTCGGCCGCCAGCTCTTCGACGAACGGCGGCCGGGTCGGCGCGGTGCCCGCGAGCGCGGCGAGCTCGACGATCAGCTTGTTGGGCATGATCGTGTGCGGGAAGCCGCGCACCGCCGCGGCGCCGACCTGGCTGAACACCGCGGTCGCGACGTCGTGGAGCGCCGCCGGCTCGCCCGCGCGTGCCACCAGGGTCGCGATCCACGGCACCTCCTCGAGCCGCACCTGGTGCTGGTAGTGCAGGAGCAGGAGCCCGCGGCGGGCCCGGAACGCGGCGTACAGCGCGGTGTAAAGCGCGCGCGCCGTCGGATCGGCGAACGCCACGGCGCGGACCTGCGCGGTCACCTGCTGGACGACCCGCGCGAGCTCCTCGGCCGACGGGATCACGCCGCGATCGACCAGGGTATCGAGCGGCGCGTCCCAGCTCCGCGCGACCTTGGCGGCGAAGTAGCTCGGCAGCGCCGCGCCGGGCGGCACGCGGAAGCGCGCGGCCTCGGTGGCGTCGAGCGGGGCCATCACGTCCTCGAGCGCGAGCCCGCCGTCGCGGGGCAGGGCGCTCAGCCGGTCCACCAGCGCGCGGCGCAGCGTCTTGTGCAACGGCGCGGCCACCGCGCGGGCCTCGTCGGCGCGGCGCGCGGCCAGCGCCGCGCTCCCCGGGGCGCCGTGGGCGGTCACGTAGCAGGCCAGCGCCCGCCGGAGCGACGCGTCCGCGGCCAGCGCGTCGCGATCGTCCGCGCCGCGGGCCAGCCGGTCGACCACGCCGGCGACCTCGCGCGCCCGCCGCGTCGGCGGCGCGCCCGCGCGCCGGACCTCGGCCGCCAGCGCCGCTACCTCGGCGTCCCAGCCGGTGGGGCGTCGGCCGCCGAGCGCGGCGCCGTGGACCGCGCCGTCGACCAGCCGCGGCAGCGGGCCGTCGACGGTCGCGGCCAGGAGCGCCATGGCGCGATCGCGGAGCGGCGTCCACACCTGCAGCGCGGCGTGCTGGGCTTCGAGGCGGGTCTGGCGGCGCGCGACGTCGAGCCCGTCCACCGTCGGGCCGACGTCCTGCAACCGCACGCCGCGGGCCAGCGGGCGCGGGCCGTCGGCCGGGCGCGGATAGAACCGCAGCGCGTGCATCCACGGCGCGAGGATCGCCAGGAGCGGGCCGCTGCCGTCGAGCCCGTGGGCCCGCAGCCACGCCACGACCAAGAGCGCGCCCTCCTCGGGCACGTCGATGCGATACGCGCCGCTGGCCAGGAGCTCGGCTGCGCGCCCCTCGAGGTGCGCCAGGTTGAGCGCGAGCCGGGTCGCCGGCACGCGCAGCGCGGCGGCCAGCGCGACCTCCCACGGCGCCAGCGGGCCGCCCGCGTGGTAGCCGCCGGTCGCGAAGCCGCCGGTGACGACCTCGAGCGTGACCCACGCCGGCGCCGCGGTCGGCGTGCGCGAGCCGACCGCGATCGACCCGTCGCGCATCCCGGCCAGCACCGCGCGCCAGCGCGCGACCTCGGCCGCGGCCCGGTCGCGCACCGCCGGATCGGCGTGCGCGCTGCTGGTCCGCTCGGCAGCGACCAGCTGACTCCATGCGTATTCGATGCTCACGTCCATGACAGGCCTCGACCTGGTGGCACGACTTGCACGTGCGCCCGCCCGGTATCAAGCCGGGTGCTCTGCTGCTGAGCTACACCAGGGCACGAGGCTGTGGCCTCGCGATCCGCGCGCGGTGGCTGCCCCGCAGCCACACCACGCACCGATGCACGCTAGCTAACACGACGCCCGGCGCGCACGCGAGCGAAATCGCCGCGCCGGTCGCCGGTGGCGCGTCGCGGCAGAAGGCGGCAGCGGTGGGCGCGGCGCGGGACGAACGGCCGGCCGGCACTCCATCCACGCGTCGACGGCGGGCCCGGGGAATGGACCTCGGGCCACGCCGCCTTGGAGCCACCCATGCAACGCACCATCCTCCTCTCCGTGCTCGCCGCCGCCGCCACCGTCGGCGCCGCCGGCACCGCCCGCGCCCAGAGCGCGACCGTCGAGTGCTACTTCTCGCCCGCGAGCACGCTCGCCCCGCTGGCGACCGCTGGCGCCAACGGCTCGTTCGCCGCCAACGGCGGCGCGACGATCGCGGGCTACCAGCCGTACTACGAGACGACCTACGCGATCGACGTCGGCGTCTGGGTCGACGACGCGTTCCTCGCCACCACCCCCGACGCTGCGTCGCTGGCGCTGCGGTACTTCGAGCACGCCAACTGCGTGTTCGCCGCCGGCGCGAACCAGGACACCGGCGACGGCGTCAACGAGGCATCGCTGCGCCTGGCCGGCAACCGCATCCGCTACTACGCGCACACGACGCCCAACGCGCCCGGCTCGACCGCGCCGTGGGGCCAGCAGTACAACTGGGACTGGGCGCAGGCGATGAAGGGGATGAGCGGCATCCCCAAGGTCAACATCCTGTTCACGACCAACCTGGCCGCCGATGCCAACGCCGCCGGCGCCTACAACCGGCTGACCTGGGGCGGCGCGGCGAACGGCATCGGCCAGGGCAACGCGATCATCGCCGTCGATCCCGCCTGGTTCCAGAACGGCATGACCTCGGGCATCTTGCGCGACCTCGCCGAGGACTGGTGGGGGCTGATCGCCGCCCACGAGGCCGGGCACGCGCTCGGCGGCGTCCACCTGCCGACGCAGTACGACACGATGTGCTGCGACACCCCGGCCAACAACTACCCCGGCAGCGTCATGGGCACGACCCCGTCCGAGGACTTCACGGTGGCGCAGTCGACGTGGGACCTGATCACGGCGAACGACGCCAGCGACGTCGACAGCTACAGCGACCCGTACAAGACCACGGCCAACCCGGTGACCAACGTCACCTGGAGCTTCGACGACATCTCCGACTTCCTGTTCGATCGCGCCGGCGGTGACGTCTGGGTCGCGCCGTCGACCGGGGCGTCGTTCCTGGCGCGGACGCTGCGCCACGACTGGTTCTGCATCAACAGCGAGACCTGCCTGACCGGCGACGTCAACGGCGACGGCCGCGCCGATCTGATCGCGTTCACCCGCGGCACCACCGGCGACGTCTACGTCGCGCTCGGCACCGCCAACGGCGGCTTCGCCGGCACCGGCATCAAGTGGCACGACTTCTTCGCGATCAACAGCGAGACGCCGCTCGTCGGCGACTGGAACGGCGACGGCAAGGACGACATCGCGGCGTTCACCGGCGGCACCACCGGCGACGTCTACGTCGCGCTGTCGACCGGCAGCTCGTTCAGCGGCACCGGCGTGGTGTGGCACACGTACTTCGCCCCCAACGGCGAGGTGCCGCTGGCCGGCGACTGGAACGGCGACGGCAAGGACGACATCGCCGGGCTCACCCGCGGCACCACCGGCGACGTCTTCGTCGCGCTGTCGAGCGGCGCCGGCTTCGGCGCCCGCACCAAGTGGCACGAGTTCTTCAGCATCAACAGCGAGATGCCGCTGGCTGGCGACTGGAACGGCGACGGCAAGGACGACCTCGCGACCTTGACCCGCGGCACCACCGGCGACGTCTACGTCACCTTCTCGACCGGCGCGGCCTTCAACGGCACCGGCCTCAAGTGGCATGACTTCTTCTGCATCAACGCCGAGGTGCCGTTCGCCGGCGACGTCAACCACGACGGCAAGGACGATCTGGTGTCGTTCGCCCGCGACGCCGGCGGTCACGTCTACGCCGCGCGCTCGAACGGCGCCGCCTTCGTCGGCACCAACTGGGTGTGGACCACCGGCCTGTGCATCGGCGACGACGTCTGCGGGCTGGCCGACGTCACCGGCGACGGCCGCGCCGACGCCCTGGCGTTCGGCCGCAACTGAGTTCCTGGAGGGCGTGTCGCCACGCCCTCCCCCGTCGGGTCATGCCCCGACGGGGCCCCCTCCCAAGACGCGAAACGCCTGGCGCATGGGTCGGTGCTCGGCCGAAGGACTTACAGGCTCTGAATCTCAGGGGGCTGGGTCGCCCACCCCCTCAGGCGCGGCGCAGCGCCTCGAGGTCGCGGATCAGCTCGGAGTAGGCGACCGGGTCGACGTCGCCGAAGGTCGCGCCGGCCGAGAGGTGGAGCTCGCCGAGCGTCTGGGGTCGCGCACCGTCGGCGAGGTCGGCGATCTCGAAGCCCGGCGACAGCTCGATGGTGGCCACGGCCACGCCGCCGCGGGTCGCGACGGTCCGCCGGTACGCGGCGACGCTGCCCGGGCTGCTGCGCTCGAACCCGCGCGCCTCCAGGACGCCGAGCAGCGTGACGGTCGGCACGCCGAGGCCGGCGAAGCGCGACGAGCGCGCGGCCGCCACCTCGGTCGGCGGGCACGCGTAGGTCTCGCGCGTCAGCTGGGCGAAGGGCTGGATGAGCTCGTAGTCGGCGAACACCCCGGCCCAGGCGCGCACGTCGTCCGCGAGCTCGAGCGGATGCGCCACGCTGACCCGGCAGGCCGGCCCCAGCGTGAGCAGCGCGTCGTCGACGGTGGCGAACGTACCGTCCTCGGCGACGCGGTAGGTCGCGGCGCGGTCGCCATCGACGGCGCGCCACACCAGCGCGCGCGCGAGCGCGGCCAGCAGCGGATGCGCCACGACGCGCTGCTGGAAGTCCGGCAGGCTCCAGCGTCGGCCGCGCACCATCGCGTGCTCGAGGCGCCGGAGCTGGCGATCCGCGGTGGCGGCGGCGTCGGCCTTGAGCGCCTTGAGTCGCGCGAGCGCCGCGTCGGCCAGCGCCGGGTCGTCGTCCTTGGTCTTGCGCGGCAGGCCGCGGAGCGTGGTGCCGCGCTCGTCCTTGACGACCAGGGCGAGCCCGGCGTCCAGCGACGCCGTGAAGGTCCGCGCGCCGAACGACACCCGCAGGCGCCCGTCGCCATCGAGCCCGAGGTCGGGCACGGTGCGATCTTCCAGCGCGTCGCGGTCGAGCCCCCGCGCCGCGGCGGCTTCGTCGAGCAGCGCGTTGACCACGCCGCGCAGGTCGTGGAACCGCGACGTCGCGGCGATGTGGCCGAGGTGCATGATCGCCGCGTCGCTGGCCAGCGCGGCGAGCGCCACGCAGGCGCGCTCGGCCTTGGCCTTGTCGCGCCGCGCCCAGTCCCGCGCCAGGGCGGGCAGGCGTCGCTCGCTCTCGGGGCTGGGGAAGTAGACGACGGCGTGCAGCATCCACGCGTGGCGCCCGGGGCTGTCGGCCAGGAGCCACTGCTCGAGGAGGCCATGGGCGAACGCCCCGAGCGACGCCAGATCGAGCGCGGCGAGGCGCGCCAGCCCTGGATACGGCGCGTCGAGGGAAGAGATCGAGACCATCTCGACCAGCGCGGCGATCGCCGGCGCTGGCAGGGGTTCGCCGCTCGCCAGGCGCACGCGCGGCAGCCGCTCCAGCCGCAGGAACGCGGGCAGCTTGGGCGGCGCCAAGCGCACGCGCAGCGGATCGCGCTCGAGCAGCGCGTCGATGACGCCGGCCGCGTCGGCGCCGTAGCGCGCGGCGGCGGCGGTGACGACGGCGGCGTGCCCGGCGGTCGCGAGGAAGGCCAGCGCCGCCTCGGCGTCGTCGCGATCCGGCCCCAGCGCCCCCACCGCGGCGGGGATCAAGCCGAGCGCGGCGGTCTCGGCGTGCGCCGCCAGCCAGGCGCGCGCCGCGCGGCGGTGGGCCTTGCGCCGCGCCGCGATGCGCGCGAACAGCGGGGCCGCCCGCGGCGACACGAAGCTCACGATGGCCGCCAGGAAGTCGTCGGCGCCTTCGTAGTCGAGGTTGCCGAGCCGGTCCTTGTGCAGGAAGCCAGGGAGGGCCGCCAGCCCGTGGCGTGCCACCCAGGCGACCGCCTCCGTGTCGAGCCACCCGCCCCCCTGGTTCCAGGTGTCGAGGCTGAGCCGGGCAGGGCGCGCGTCGTCGTCGCGCTCGTGGTCGTGGGCAGCGGGGGGCAGTTCGACGTGCTCCTCGAGGCCCGGCAACAGCGCGACACCCTCGAGCACGCGCCCCTTGGGGGGCGGCTGGCGCCACGGCCGCTCGCGCAGCACCGCTGGCAGCGCCACCTCGGGAGCCGGCGCCGTATCGTCACCGGCGGCGGCCGTGACGACGCGCTTGGCCAGCGCCTTGCCCTTGGGGCCGGTGGCCAGCGCCTCGGCCAGCTCGGGATGATCCTGGAAGTAGCCGGCGACGATCGCGTTGAGGATGGGGTGCCCCGCGTAGGCCGCGAGGATCCGCGCCGCGGCCTCGCTCGCGAAGCAGGTCAGCGCCGTCGCCAGGTCGCGTGGCGGGGTCTTTAGGACCGGGCCGTAGCCGGGCTTGGCGAGCGCCCCGGGGATCGCGGCGCCGAGGAGCGCCAGCGCGTCCGCCTCCGGCACGCTGACGGCGATCTCCGCGGCGTAGAGCCCCAGCGTGAATGGCGCGACGCTCCCGCCGAAGCGGCGTACCAGCGCGGGCTCGCGGCAACAGCTGAGCAGGAACTCGACGTCGCGCCGCGGGTCGTCGGGCGGCTCGCCGAGCCAGGCCGTCAGCGCCGCGTCGCCCCAAGGCTCGTCGGGGAACGCGTACGCCAGGTGCGCCGCGATCCACGGCGCGGCGCCGGCGCCGAGCGCGCGCGCGCGGTCCCGCGCGGCCGCGTAGTCCGCGTCGCGCGCTGCGCACACCGCGCTGCGGATCGGGCGCCACGCCTCGCCGACCCACGAGGCCTTCGTCGCGTCCTTGCGGAGGTAGATCTCCTGGGTCCAGTTGCCGGGCGAGTCGACGCTCAGGTCGAGCGCGAGGCGCGCCGCCTCGACCAGATCGGCGACGCCGCGGGCCTCTGCCAGCGCCGGCGCGATGGGCAGGTCGCGATCCAGCCGATGCGCCATGCACATGAACGCCGCCAGCGTCTCGAGGCTGGCGTCGGCCAGCCGCGCGCGCGTCAGGTCGTCGATCAGCGCATGGGCCGCGGCCCGCAGCGGCGCGAGCTCGGGCAGGTAGCTCGACTGGACGCCGCGCGCCAGCGCCGCGCGATACGTGAACCGCCCGTGCGTGAGCTTGGCGCGCAGCGCCTCGATCGGCTTGCGCGCGGGCGCGGCGATCGTCGCCGGGATGGCCCGGCGTGGCCTGAGCGAGCGCAGCACCGCGTCCGGGATCGTCTGCATGCCAGTCCGGACTCTCGCCCATCCGGCGGCGCCGCGGAAGCGCCGCCGCGCGTCCGACGGTGCCGCGACGAGCGGCGCGACCACCGATGGCCCGCGCTCGGCCGATTCAGGCGGCGGGGGGGGGGGCGGTTAGACGGGTCACCGTGCACAGACGACCCAGCGCGAGCCAGCCCGTCGCGGCGCGCCGGCGGCGACCACGTTCAGCGCGCCGACGTCAGGGCCGCGGCGCTGGACCGGGGGCCGCGCAGGTGGCCTGGGCCAGCGAGCGGGCCAGGTGCTGCACCGGCGTGAACGTGGTGTCGGCGCGGGTCTGGCGGATGGCCTGCGGGAACTGCGTCGCGGCGAGGTGCTCGCCCCAGCGGACGTAGAGGCGGTTGACGAGCGGCACGCTGGCGCGCACCGCCTCGAGGCCGAGGCGCAGCGGCACCTGCGCGGGCCACAGGTACTTGGCGGCGGTGCGCGGCAGGCCCAGCGCGTCGCCGGCGCGATCGCCGAGCACGTAGCGGGTGTAGCCGATGCGCAGCGTACGCTCGAGCCGGGCCCCGCGCTGCCGCAGCCAGCCGTCGCCGGCGCGCTGCAGCGGCACGTCGGCCAGGGCCTGACCGAGCGCCCGGGTGTCGTCGTCGGCGGGCGGGATGGTCGCCGCCATCAGGTACATGGCGCGGTTGGCGTCGTCCTCGCACGTGGGCAGGATGCGCTCGTCGACGCCGAGCAGGTAGCCGACGTAGCGCCACAGGTGCACGACGGCCTCGCGCTCGCGCTTGCTGAAGACGAAGCCGAGCGCGCGCAGGCCGAACAGGTAGATCGACGAGAACTCGAGGATCGTCGCCATCGAGTCGGCCTGGTTGAGCGGGTGGCCCCACGCGGGATCCCACTTGCCCGAGCGCAGCAGCATCGCGCGCACCTGCGCGTGCATGACGCGCACGCGCACCGCGCTCTGCCAGCCCGCGGCGAAGCGCTCGAGGCCGCCGGGCGTGGTCACGTCCAGCCAGAACTTGCCGGTCTCGACGAGGCGCCGCGGCGTCACCCGCTCGAGCTGGCCGGTGAAGACCAGCGGCTTGGCGGCCGCGGCCCCGAGGTAGCCGCCCATGAGCGACAGGTTGCGCAGCGCCAGCTCGCCCCATGGGCCGACGCGGCGCGACACCTCGCACGCGAGCGCCAGCTTGTCGCGGTCGAGCCAGATCGGCTCGCGATCGAGCTGCGCGAACAGCGCGACCAGCGCCGCTGGGGCGTCGGCGACGGTCGCGATGCCGTGGGCCAGCGCCTGATCGAGCAGCGCGCGGCCGTGGCCGTCGGTCCTGGCTTGCGCGACCACCGCGTCGGCCAGCGGGTCACCCATGACCAGGTAGCCCTTGAGCGCCTCGACCTGCGCGTCCGTCGGGTGCGGGTCGGAGCCGACGACCCAGCGGAACAGCTGGCGGTGCCACCGCAGCGTCGGGCGGTGGTGGTCGCCGACGCGGTCGAGCGCGGCGATCGCCGCGGCCTCGGACGGGGGCATCGGCGGGGGCATCGGGCGGGAGGCCGGGGGCATGCTACAACCATAATCCGAGCAAACGCTCGGTTCTACTCGGGTTCGGATCATGGCCTCCAGACGCGCGATCCCGGAGCTGGCTCCTCGGAAGCGGCCCACGCAGGCGCGGGCGCAGCGGACCTACCGCGCGATCGTCGAGGCCGGGGCTCGGGTCCTGGAGCGCCACGGCTACGAGGCGCTGACCACCAACCGGGTCGCCGAGCTGGCCGGCGTCGGGATCGCGTCGCTGTACGAGTACTTCCCCAACAAGCACGCGCTGACCGCCGAGGTCGTGCGCCATGTCCTCGACGGCTTGCTCGCCGAGCTCGGCGCGAGCACGCAGCTCATCACCGGCGCGCCGCCCGAGGACGCGATGCGGGCGTGGCTCGGGGCCATGTACGCCGCCGTCGCGAAGCGCCGCGCGGTGGTCCGGGTGATCGTCCAGGAGGTGCCGTTCCTGTGGGCCATCCCGGCCGTCGATCAGGCGCGCGCGCTCCTGCTCGCCCTCGCGCGCTCGACCCGCGACCTCGACGCCCGCGCCCGCCGCGCGCCGCCGCTGTCCGACGCGACGGTCTACCTGCTCGCGACGATGACCGGCGCCGCCGTGCTCGAGGCCGTGCTGCGCCCGCCCGCCGATCACACGCCTGACGAGCTGATCACCGCGCTGGCCGAGGTCATCCTGCGCGCCACGGGCCAGCCGCCCGCGCCGCGCCGCGCGCCGCCCCGGCGTGGTCCACGGACGACGGGCGCGCGCCGCGCCTGAGCCCCACGCCCGCGGCGAAGTTGGCGTCCCGCCCCGCCTCACGTGACGCCCGCGAATGGAAGCGCGGCAGCGGGCGTTCTGGTGAAGACGAGATGCGAACAAGGACGAAGATGATGCAGGCACGTGCGACGTTGCTCGCGGTCGCGATGCTCGGTGGCTGCGAGGCCTCGCCGTCCCGATCGGAGCGAACGCCGGTGAACCGTCCGGCTCCCACCACCACGCCGAGCGTGACCGCTGACGGTGAGGACGGTGGCCGGGTCACGATCGAGCAGCGCCGGCTAGCCGCGGTGTTCGGGAGCCCGGACTTCCATGACGTCGAGTACGGCACCCGCGCGGCGGTCTCGAGCGACGGCACGTTGGTCGCGGCGCTCGTCCACGAGATGCCGGACTTCGGGGCACGAGGCGCCCGACAGGGGGGCCGCGGCGGCGTCGCCAGCCATGCCGGGTCCACCCCGGGCTCCAGGCCGGAGGACGAGGGCGCGGACGTCGCGCTGCCCGACAACGGGCCGCCCTAGTCGAGGGCAGCCCCGTCCGACGGCGGCACGCACCTCCTCGTTCCGCGCGCCTGGGAAGACGCCCACCTTGGCGGGGGGCTGCGGCTCCATCTTACTCAGGTGCTGGCCAGCGGCGACGGGGGGGGCCGGGCGGGGCCCCTCTGTTGGCTGGTGGCGGGCTGGGGCCGGCTTCGCTGGCAGGTTCAGGCGGCGCGCCGCGCCGGGGGGCAGCCACGCGGCAACAGCCCGCCGTTCCGCCGTCGAGAAGGCGGCACGGCGCGTGCTTCAATGGCGGCCATGAGGACCAGCATCCTGGTGATGGTGACGCTGCTGGCCAACGGCGCGTGCGCGTTGTACGGCGAGGATGGCGGCGACGATGGTGACAGCGGCAGCGGGCAGCTGTGCGGTGGCCTCACCGGCCGCGGCTGTCCGAGCGACGAGTTCTGCGACTACCCGGTCGAGCACGCGTGCGGCATCGCGGACGGCGGCGGCGCGTGTCGCACGCGCCCATCCGCGTGTCCCGAGAACTACGCCCCGGTGATCGGCAGCGACGGGCAACGCTACGACAACGCGTGCTTCGCCCACGCGGCGGGCGCCGACGACTGCGAGCCCGCGCCGGCGCCTTGACGGCGCGCGAGCCGCACCGAACCTGGCCGCGCGGCCAGATCGCCTCTTGTCCGCTACGCTCAGGCGATGTCACTCGTCTCGTTGGTCAAGGGCCGCCGCGGCGCCAGCGGCTTCGGCTACGCGTCCACCGCCATGGAGGTCACCGCCGGCCTGGATCTCACCGGCCGCAACCTGCTCGTCACCGGCGTCACGTCGGGGCTCGGGCTGGAGACGGCGCGGGTGCTGGCCCACCGGGGCGCGCGCATCTTCGGGTGTGCGCGCGACCAGGGGCGCGCGGCCGCCGCGCTGGCGCCGCTCGGCGACGGTCACGTGCCGCTGGCGTGCGAGTTGGCCGACCCGGCGTCGGTGCGCGCGTGCGTCGACGCGCTGGCGCAGCGCGGCGACCGCCTCCATGGCCTGATCGCCAACGCGGGCATCATGGCGCTGCCAGCCCGCGAGGTCCGGCACGGTCACGAGCTGCAGTTCCTGACCAACCATCTCGGCCACGCCATCCTGGTGCTCGGCGCGGTCGGTCGCGACCTCCTCGCCGACGACGCGCGCGTGGTCATCTTGTCGAGCAGCGCCCACCGGCGGGCTCCCCGGCGCGGGATCGAGTTCGACGACCTGTCGCTCGAGCGCAGCTACACGCCCTGGGGCGCCTACGGCCAGTCCAAGCTGGCGAACCTGCTGTTCGCGCGGGCGCTCGCCCGCCGCTTCGCCGGCACCCGGCGGACCGCCAACGCGGTCCACCCCGGCGTCATCTTCACCAACCTCGGCCGCCACATGGGGTTGGCGGCGCGCGTGCTCGGCCCGGTGGCGGCCGCGATCGCGCTCAAGAGCGTCCACCAGGGCGCCGCCACGCAGTGCTACGTGGCCGTGCATCCGAGCGTCGCGACGCGCAACGGCGAGTACTTCGCCGACTGCGACGTCGCCACCTCCTCGGCGCTCGGCCGCGACCCGGCGCTCGCCGAGCGGCTGTAAACTGTCACCGAGACGCTGCTGCAGACGCTGCGGTGATGAGCCGCGCGGCCCGCGCTGATCGGAGGCGAACGCTGCGACCTGTTACGGCGCGGCAGGGGCCGCGGGTCGGGGCGATGTCCGCCGCGGTCGCGAAGCGCCGCGCCGTGGTCACGGTGATCGTGCCCCCGACGCGCTGATCGCCGCGCTCGCGGAGATCGTCCTGCGCGCCACCGGCCAACCGCCCGCGCCGGGCCGCGCGCCGCCCCGGCGTGCCCGGACGCCGCGGACCCGAGATCGCGTAATCCCCCTGTAATGGCCCGCGCGTGCGCCGTCGACGAAGCTCATCGCTGCGACACATGTCCGATGACACGTTCGACAAGCGCGCTTGGCACCCCGGGCGGGCGGACCACGTCGGTGCGTTCTTGGCCTGGGCCGCGGCCCGCGACCTGGCCCGGGGCGCGGTCGCCGAGCTGAGCGCCATCCATCGACCGCTGACCTTGGCCCTGGCGCGGCGCCTCGGCGCGGAGGTCGGCGGCGTGTTCGGCCACGACCTCACCGCGACCGGCGCGGCCTTCGCGGCCGCGTGCTACTCGCTCTACCTCGAGGGGTGCGAGGAGCTCTCGGTCGCCGGCGCGGCGCTACGTTCGGCCGGCGCGTTGCGCGACGTGGTCGCGTGGCTCGACGAGCTGTTCGCGGACTGGTCCGCGGCGGGGCGCCCCGCGACCGCGCCGGTCAGCAGCGAAGAGCGGCTCGTGGGCCTGTCGCCACCGCTGCCCGAGGCGACGCGCGTGGTCGGCACCATCGCCGAGTTGACCGCGCTGCTAGCGGCGCGCGACGTCGTCGCCGGCGGCGAGGACGCGACCGCCGATCAGCAGTGGCTCGCCGACGTCACGGCCGCCGCGGCCGCCCTGCGCCGGCACCCCGCGCTCGACGCGACGTTGCTGGGGTGCGTGGCCCACGGCGCGTGGCATCGCGCGGTGCCGGTGGCGCGATGCCTGCTAGCGCTTCGCCCAGCCGCGGGCGCCGCCATCGTGCGCGCGTTCGAAGCGCGACCGCCGGCGGACCTCCTCGGCGACGCCGGCGCGCTCACCGTGGAGCTGCGGCGCGCGTTCGGCGACGCCTGGGCCGCCAGCCTGGAGCAGGCCGCGTTCGCCGCGCTCGACGCCGGTCGGGTGCCGCACCAGGTGCTGTCGCTGGTCGCCGCGCGCTGCACCGGCGCCGAGCGGGACCGCATCGTGCGCGCGTGCGTGGACCGGGTCAGCGACGACCGCGCCCGACCGCAGCTGCTCGCCGAGCTGGTCGAAGCCTGGGCCCAAACGGACGTCGGCGCCGGCCAGCCGAGCGGGGCGCTCACGGACGACCAGGTCTGCCAGGCGCTCGCGGCGGGCGCGTCGCCGCGCCTGCTCGCCAGCATCCGGCTGATGACGGCCCTCGACGCCGACGCGACGATGAGCGCCGCGCGCGCACGGCGCGTGGCGGACGCGGTGGCGCGCGATCTGGCGCTGATCGCGACGATCCCGAGCCCGCGCCACCGGTACGAGGCCGCGCGCGAGCTCGCGGCCGAGGTCAGCGTCCTGGCGAAGGCCCCGGGCCTCGCCGACCTCCACCGACGTGCGGCCGCGATGCGCGACGAGCTCCAGCGGACCGTCGAGATCCGCAACGAGTTGCTGGCGGCCGCGCGGTCCGCGCACCCGATCCCGGCCGACACGCTGCGCGCCGGCCGCGAGTGGCTCCACGCAGCCGCGAGCCCAGCGGACATCCAGAGGATCGTCGACACGACATCGCTGGCGCGCAACCCCGGCAACGCCGCCGCGCTGTGGTCGCTGCTGGCCGCCTTCGAGCCCACCAACCGCGAGTACGTCGAGCACGCGGCCGCCGGGGTCGCGGCGGCCCGGGCTGCCGGCCACGAGGTGCCTGGCGTCCCGGGTGACCGCCCATCCGAGCGGTGACCGACGCGGCGTCGGCAGGGCTTGGCGGCGCAGCGAGCTCGAGCCCGGCACCGCGGTCGACGCTGCCGCCCAGGTGCGCCTCGCCGAAGATCGTCGCAGCGTACGAGTCGGGGGCGGGTGTCGCCGCCGTCGTAGCGCTCGCCATCGCTGCCGAGCAATGGGTCGTAGTTCTCCGGGCAGGCGGTCGGCCGCGACTGGCAGACCCCGGCACCATCGGCGATGCCGCACCTGAACTCTACCGGGTAATCGCAGAACTCATCGCTGGGGCAGGTCCCGCCAGCGAGCCCACCGCATTGTTGTCCGCTGGCGTCGTCGTCGGCACTGTCCAGGTAGAAGTCACAGCCGCCGGCGCTCCACAGCATCGCCACCATCGCAAGACGGGTCCGCACGGACCACTGCGCGAGCAGGAAGCGTGCCGAGCGCGCGGTGCGCCGCGACGCGCTGGCCGAGGTCATCCTGCGCGCCACGGGCCGGGCCGCCGCGTCGCGGTAATGGTTCGCGCCGGGGTCGTCGCGCAGGCTGCGTGGACGATGAGTTCAACCGCGAATGGACGCGCCGCACCGGGCGTTCTGGAGGCCAAGATGTCAGCCAGGATGAAGATGCTGAAGGCCAGCACGACGTTGTGCGCGGTCGCGATGTTCGGTGGCTCGATGCTCGCCGCGTGCGCCGGTCCGCGCACGCCGCCGTCCGTCGGCGACGGCGCGGCCGCCTCCTCGCGCCTCGACGCCGCCGCGGCGCGGTCGAGCGGCGCCGCGCCCGACGGCGGCGTGGGTGGTGCCGGCGCCATCGACGGTGGCGGCGCGCCCGCGCTCGACGGACCCGCCATCGCGTGGTCGGGCGGCGTCCCCGCCGACGGTGGCGACTTCGTGGTGGTCGGGTTCCCCGCGGTGTCGCCCGACGGGGCCCGGGTGCTCGTGGCGCAAATCGGGGAGGACGGTGGCCGTGGCGCACCGAACCTGGTCCTCGAGGTCCGCGGCCGCGACGATCGCACGGTCGCGCGACGGGTCGTGCTCGACGCCGACGACGTATTCGGACCTCCCCCGGCGGCGGCGCCGGATGTGGCCGCCGCCAACGCGTGGATCGCGACGCAAGGGCAGGGCGCCGCGTGGCGCTCGCTCGCCGCCGTCGAGGCCGAGGCCGCGTCGCTCGACGCCGGACCGTGGCGGTTCCGGCAGGGGGACGCCGAGCTGTCGGTCGACGGCGCGGCGCGGGTCCGCGTCCGGGTGGGGCAGCGCGCGGTCGTCAGCGCCGTGCGGCGCGGGTGGCTCAAGCCCAGCCCCGACTGCGTCCGCCCGCTGAAGGCCGACCGCGGGTTCGTCGATGCGGGGCTCCGGATCGCGGTGGTGGACGTCTGGTACCTGACCAGCGATCTGTGCGACGTCGACGGTGAGGCCCACGTGGTCGCGTGGTGAGGCGCGCGCGTCACGCCGACGCGCTGGCGGGGCCGTACTTGCGCGCGAAGAACGGGGCCATCGCCGCGAGGAGGCCGGGGACGTCGGCGTGCTCGGGCACCGAGATGCGGCAGATCTGGACGTTGTCCTTCTTCTGCGCGTTCTTGACCGCGGCCGACAGCGCGCCCTGGGTCGACTCCTCGGGGTTGATGACGTAGAAGACGTCGGGCTTGCCGCCACCGGTCGACTGGCCGTAGCTCACGCGGCTCTTCACCAGCGCGGGGGCCGCCGCCAGCAGGTGCGCGACGAACTCGTCGACCAGGTCGGCGTAGGTCGTCGGCGCGGGCGGCAGATAGAACGACAGCAGGCCGCTGGCGAGGCCGTCGGTGATCTGCTGTTCGGTGATCGCGTACAGCGTGATCGCGTGGCCGTAGGCGCCCAGCGCCGCGCGCAGGCCGTCGGCGAGCCGGGTGGTGTGCGCCGCGATGGTCGCCATGCGCGGGGCCAGATCGGCCAGCCCGGTCGCCAGCTCGGCGAGCTGCTCGGGGCGGGCGAACGAGTCGGCGTCGCGGCCCAGCTCTCGCGCGCGCTCGACGATGCGGCCGGCGAGCGCGTCGCTCGCGCACGCGACCACGCCGAGGGTCGCCTTGCCCTTGGTGAAGTACTTGGACCCGCTCTTCACCAGGATGAACGGCCAGTCCTGCGCGAAGGCCTTGGCGAAGATGGGGTAGAGGGGCGCGAGGGTCGTGTCGACGAGCACCGGCACGCGGTGGCCGGTGCGATCGGCGTAGGCCCGCAGCCCGGCGAGCAGCGCGGGGAAGTCGTGGGCCTGCAGCTCGGGGTTGGTCGGCGTCTCGAGGAACACCACCGCCGGCCCGGTCTCGGAGGCGAGGCGGGCGACGATGCGGTCGACGATCGTCGCCGGTCGCCCGGCGGCGTCGGTGCCGAGCACCGGGAGCGGGGCCGGGCGGACGTTGGTCTGCGCGGGGAGCAGGTCGCCGATCAGCTGGCCGGTACCGCCGTAGCCGTTCTGCGCGTAGAACAGCGTCACCGGCGCGGGCCCGAGCACCTCCGCGGCGCCCGTGAACAGCGCGGCCTCGGCGGCCAGCCCGGTGCAGAAGTACAGGCTGTCGGTGACCTGCGGGAACAGGCTGGTCAGGCGCGCCTGGCAGGTCGCCGCGTCGGAGGTCGCGAGCACCGGCGGCGTCAGGCCGGCCGCGCGCGCCAGCTCGTGCTGGGCGTCGGCGGCGAGCAGCGCGGCGACGGTGCGCTTGCGGATGACCTGGATCGGCCCCGGCGCGATGCGCGCGGTGTCGCGCAGGAGCAGCACCCCGCCCTGGTGCACCGGGTAGCAGATCGCGTCGGCGGCGCTGGCTTGGACGTCGCCCTCGAACCGGCCGCTGGCGACCCACACCGTCAGCACGTCCGGACGCGCGGGCGGGAGCTCGTGGGCGTGCTCGTGCAGCGTCACCCCGGCGGCGACCAGTTCGGCCTGCTTGCGCGCCGACAGCGGCAGCGCGCCCTCGGCGAACACCCGCACCGGCAGCGCTCGCCGCGGCGCCTCGATGACCGCGAGCCACGGCTTGGTCACCGACGCGAACGAGAGGCACCGCGCGGCGTTGGTGCGGACCTGCTCGGCGAGCTCGAACACCGTCGACAGTGGCTGCCCGAGCCGGGCGTAGTCGAACGGCAGGCCGCACGCCACGAGCCGCTCGCGGATGGCGGCGGCGCTGGTGATGTCCTCGACGGCGATGCCGGCGACCGCGCGCGCGAAGCGCTCGGCGAACTTGTCGTCCGAGTCGAAGCGGAACAGATCGTACGTGGTCGCGCGGTGGTCCCAGTCATCGGGGAGCGCGCCCGGCTGACTCAGGAGGCGCGGGAGCACCTGCGCGAGCTGTGCGGAGAAGCTGGAGCCCAGGACGATTCGGCCGTCGGCGGTCATGCGCGCGCAGCATATCCCGCGGGCCGCGGTCCGCGAGGGCCCGTGCGCCGCGGGCTGGTCGGCCGCGCAACCCCGCGTGCCGGCGCGCGGTGACGCGGACGTCTCGAAGCGCGCGCGTCGATCTCGCCGGCGGCGCCGCGCGCGACCGCACCGTGATAGATGGGCCCGTGGTCGAGCGCACTTGGTCGCACACCGTCCTGGCGGTGATCCTCGCGGTGGTGGCGTGTGGTGGCGAGCGCGCG
Organism: Myxococcales bacterium; assembly: GCA_016707895.1. Taxonomy (GTDB): domain Bacteria; phylum Myxococcota_A; class Polyangia; order Haliangiales; family Haliangiaceae; genus UBA2376. The sequence goes on from JADJGV010000034.1 coordinate 920,800, forward strand.
CGGGAGCCCGCGCCTCGGGCGGCGGCGCCTGCGACGCGCCCGGCGCCGGCGGTGGGCGAGGCCGCCGCCGCGCCGCCGCCGCGCTCGCCGCTCGCCCCGGCGTTCGCGCTGCTGCCGACGGCGATCGTCGCGGCCGAGCCGACGCCGATCGCGTGGCTCAACGATCAGCTCGTCGCCGCGGTGGCGCCGGTGTTCGACGCGGCGTGCTGGCGCGCGCTCGCCGCCACGATCGACGGCTACTACGCGATCGACCTGGTCGGCGCGCCCGAGCGGGTGGTGTTCCATCCGCACCTGATCCACGGCCAGGTCGAGCTCGCCGCGCTGCGGGCGTGTCGCGTGCCGGCGGCGCGGCGCCGCGAGGCGACGCACGCCCGCGTCCTCGTGGCGTCCGACGGCGGCTTCTTCCCGGTCGTGTTCGCCGACCTGGGCCACGGCTGGTTCCTGATGATCGACGGCGAGATCGCCCCGATCCTCGCCGCGGCCGAGGCGCTGGCCGCCGCCGCCCCCGCGACCGCCAACCCGCTGGCCGACCTGGTCGGCCGGTCCGCGACGCCCGGCTGGCGCGCGCTGGCGGGCGACGTGACCCGCGCGTCGCTCGGCGTCCCCGCGCTGGGCGCGCGCGCCGAGTTCACCCCGTTCACCGGCCTCGGCCCGCCCCCCGGACCGGTGACCGTCACCGTCTTCTTCGCCAGCGCCGCCGACGCGCAGCGCGCCCTGGCGGCCGCGACCGCGTCGGGCGGCTCGATCGACCGCGAGGCGGTGGGCGACGTCGTGGCCCTGGCCGGCACGCTCGGGGAGGTCCGCGTCGACGGCGCGACCGTCGTCTACCGCGGGCCGGTCTCCGCAGCGCTGTTCGACAGCCTGGGGCTGTTCCGGGTGCCGTGATCGCGGCGCCGCGGAAGGGCGGCGTTGGTGACCCGCCGCGCCGCGGCCCACGCCCGGCCGACCGAGCTGGGTGATCGTCAGTCCGCGGCGATCGCGGTGAGCGAGCGCTCGACGCCGCGCGCGAGGCCGACCGTCACGGTGGTGCCGGCGGGCACCTGGAGCAGGTCCCAGCCGAGCTCGAGGCGCAGGCCCTTCACGTCGTGGCCGTCGACGGTGACGATGGTGTCGCCCGCGACGAGGCCGGCCTGCGCGGCGGGCCCAGGGCTCACTTCGCTGATCGTGAGCGCGCGCGTCCGCGGATCGGCGTCGGGCGCGGGCTGCACGAACGCCCAACCGAAGTCGCCCGGCCTGCCGTCGTCGCCGCCCCGGCGCTCGACCATGGGCACGTCGCCGACGTCGTGCACGGGGCCGCCGGTGAGCTCGACGATCCAGCGGACCAAGGGCCACCGCGCGTCGCGCTCGGCGTTCAGGCCGACGACGTAGACGAGGCCCGCGGGCGCGTTCGGCACGGTGAAACGGCCGCCGGCGTCGCTCAGCTCGGCGCCGTCGCCCCCCGCCGCGATGGACGGCACGCCGGCGCCCGCGCCGGCGGTCGGGGTGACGTGCGCGCGGACGCCGGGCACCGGCGCGCCCGTCGCGAGGTCGACGAACCGGCCGGTCACGACGCGCTTCGACTCGAGGACGAGCGCGACGCCGGTCCGGTCCTCGCCGGCGGCGAGCGGCACCGTCGCCTGCACGCGGCCCGCGGCGCTGTCGACGGCGACGACGAACGCGCCGGCCGGCAGGTCGCGCACGACGAACGCGCCGCCGGTGCGGGAGAAGCGCTCGCGCCGCTCGAAGCCGGTCTGCACGTCGGAGACGGCGAGCTCGAACGTCTCGGGCGCGCCGCTGCTCGCGACCGTGACGGTGCCGGCGATCGAGCCGGTGCTCAGGATCGTGAGCGTCGTGTCGCTGCCGGTCGCGACGTGCTCGACCGCGGCCTCGCCGCCGCCGCGCCGGTACGCGCGCACCGTGTGGCGCCCCCGGCCGAGGCCGCCGACGGTGAAGCGGCCATCGGTGCGGGTGAGCACCGGCCGATCGGTGCGGCCCCACGTCCAGCGGGTCTGGCGCACGCCGGCACCCGCCGCGACCCCCGGTCCGTCCGGCTCGCGCACGGCGACGACCCACGCGTCGCCCACCGGTTCGCCGCGCGCGTCCTGCACGACCCCGGTGATCGCGCCGTCCTGCGCCTCGACGACGAGCCGCACGGTCGCGGTCTGCCCCGCGGCCACCGTGACCGGCTCGCCGCGGTCATCGCCAGCGGCCGCGCCCGGGCGTTGCACGGGCTCGAACCTGCCGCGCGACACGGTCACGCGGTGCGGGCCCGGCTCGACGCCGTCGATGCGGAACGTGCCGTCATCACCGGTCGCGACCCCGCCGTCGAGCATCCGGATCTCGGTCGAGACCCGCACGCCGGCCACCGGCTGGCCCGCCGGATCGACGACGATCCCGGCGACGGCGCCGCTCGCCGGAAAGACGATGTCGGCGGTGGAGCCGCCGCCCGGCGCGACGGTCACCGTCAGGGGCGGCGCTGCGTCGACCTGACCGTTCACGCTAGCCTCGAGCTGGTAGGTCCCGCCTCGCAGGCCGGTCAGGCGATAGACGCCGTCGTCGCCCGAGCGCGCGAACGCGCCCGGGAAGAACTCGCCCGCGTCCGTGGCCCGCGCCGACACCCACGCGTCGCCGAACGGCGCGCCGGCGGCGGTCCTGACCGTGCCGGTGATGACGGCGCCCGGCGTCACCGTGAGGATCAGGTCCGCGTGGTCGGCGCCGGCGGCGACCTCGACGGGCGGGTACTTCTGCTGCGCGGCCTGGTCGTTGCACCTGACGCGCACCTCGTAGCGCCCCGGCACGAGGGACAGGATCGCGAAGGTCCCGTCGAGCTCGATCGAATCGGTCGCGCGTGCCCGCGATGCCGCATCGGCCAGCATCACGGCGCCGCGCGGACACGGCTCGACCTTGCCCCCGCCGCGATCGATCACCACGGTGCCGCGCACGCGGCTCGCCGGGTGTACGACGACCACGACGCCGTCCACGTGCTGGCCCAGGCCGAGCAGCACGCTCTCGCCGGCTTCGCCGCGGTAGCCGTCGCCCGACGCGACCGGCTTGTAGCGCCCGGGGACCAGCCGCGTCAGACGGAAGCGGCCCTGCGCGTCGCTGCGCGTGCTCGCCCCCGGCTCGTCGTCGTCGAGCGCGACGGCGACGATCGCGCCGTCGACCGGCCGCGCGTCGCCCGCCGTGACGACCGTGCCCGACAGGCTCGACTCCGGCGTCAGCAGGATCTGCGCGCGCGCGGTCGGCGCCGACACGTCGCTGTCGCCCGGGGCGTATCCGTCTGCGTGCGCGCCGAGGTGGGCCGGACCCGGCGCGGTCCACAAGGCAAAGCGTCCCTGTTCGTCGGTGCGAGTGGTCGCGGCGACACCGACCACGGTCCCCGCCGAGATCGCCACCAGCGCGCCGACGATCGGCCCCCCGCTCACGTCCTCGACGGTGCCGCTCACCTTCACGCCGCCGGGCGGCAGCGCGAAGTCCACGCCGGTGCGCACCTCGCCTGGCGCGAGTCGAAAGCTGTCGAGCTCGCCCAGCGCGTTGAGCCACGGCCGCGCGAGGTGCCCGGCGGCGCTCGCGGCGAGCGCGTGGCGCACCGGCAGGAGGTCCTCGAGCGCGTACGCGCCGGCGGCGTCGGTCGTCGCGCACGGCGGCGCGCGCCACTCGTCGGAGGCGAGGCCATCGGTCGCGAAGCGCGAGCACACCTGCGCGCCGGCGATCGGTCCGCCGCCCGCCGTGCGTACCGTGCCGCGGACCGCGGCGCGCGGCTGCGTGCGTGGATCGTTCGGCGCGGTCTTCCCGGCCGCGCCGCGCGCGCGACCTCCCGCGACCTCGGCGCCGGCCGCGCCGCGCGGCTTCGACGAGCGAGCGCGATCGCGCCGCCACCACAGCGCGACCAGGACGACGATCAGGGCGACCACGACCGCAGCGATCCGCTTCACCGGTCGACCCTAGCGCGGCTCCCGCGCGCGCCGGATCGCGAACGCCGCGACGCAGGGGGCGACCGTGGATCGGTCACATCAGGCTCCCTTCCTACCGAGTGGCAGCCGATCGGCGCGGCCGCGCCAGCGCGTCGCCGCGCCGGTCACCGCGCGCGCAACCACGCCGCGTAGCGCGCGCGTCCATCGCCGCCTTCGAGCGCGGCGACGAGCATCGCCCCCTCCTCGCACATGGCGACGAGCCCGACGAACATCCCCGCGGGCAGCACACTCTTTGTGGATGCCTACGACGAAGACATCGCGGAGGACGACCCCATCATGCGTTGCCAGTTCGCTCCCCTCACGGCCGACTTGCTGCACGTCGGCGAAGGGGTCTGCTCCGGTGCGATCGGTACGCTGACCGTCCGCTTCTCGACCAACTGACGCATCGTCGACGGTCGATCTGGACCCGCCCAGTCGCAGCCACCCGGATCGGGGCTGATGCCGCGCGAGCCGGGCCGAGGGCGTCGTCAGCCCGGCGCCAGCAACGCGAACGCCTCGTAGAGGACGGCGGGCAGCGGCGCGTCGAGGTGCCAGGTGATGGCGATCGGTCGATCGCCGTCGTGGCTGCGGTAGGTCGCGCCGCCCAGGAAGACGTAGGGCTCGTCCTTCGCGGTCTGCACGAACAGGAAGAAGCGCCAGCCATTGGTCGCGCTGTCGAGGTACCGCCGCCCGGCGGCGCTGGCCACCCGCGTGCGACCTTGGGTCTCCCACAGGAACAGGTCGCGGCTGATCGCGCGATCGCGGTAGCTGGTGGTCGGTGAGAAGTTCCCGCTCGACTTGTCGAGCGTCACGAACAGGAGCTCACGGCGCGACGCGTCGAGCTTGAGGATGCCGGCCTGCGGCACGCTGATCTTGTCGCCGCTGGCGCGATCGCCGACCGCGGTGACGATCTCGTAGCGGCTGTAGCGCCGGTGCAGCGCCAGCGGCCAGTCGGCCTCGGGGTAGACGTCGCCCGCGAGCCCGGGCTTGTCCTCGAGCACGGCGGTCAGCTCGCGCAGCTCGGCCCGGACCGCCGGGCGCGCTCGGTACCAGTCGGCCACCTCCTCGGCCGCGCGCAGGACGCCGCGCTTCTGGAGCTGCGCGTCGAGCATGGCCAGGCGGCGCGCGTCGAGCGGCCCCGGGGGTGGCGCGCCGTCGTCGGTGAGCGCGCGGTAGCGGCGGAGCCGCGTCGGTTCGTCGACGTGGCACAGCCGGCCGAGCCCGCGGCTCGCGAGGTCGGCATCGACATCGGGGGCCGCGAGGCCGGCGGCGACCTGGACGTCGCGCCAGCCGGCGTCGCCGGTGTACACGTCATCGAGGGGGCGCCCGGTCTCGCGCAGGAACCGCGTCAGCGTGACCGGCGCGCCGTCCGGCTCGGCGGTCGCCCGCTCGTGCAGCTCGTGCAGCTCCCGCAGCTCGCGGCCGAGGCGCGCCACGCCTCGGCCCAGCGTGCGGCGCAGCGAGTCGAGCACCTGGTCGCGGGCCACTCGATCGAGCTCGAGCGCGCAGCCGCTGGGCAGGTGCGGGAAGCCGTGCTCGATGGCCTCGCGTAGCCGCGGCCGCGGCAGGCCGGTCAGCGTCGCCAGGATCGCGTCGTACCGGTACTCCTCGCGGTGCTGGCCGATGAAGTCGAGCACCAGGCACGCGGTCTTGCCCGGGAACAAGCGCAGGCCGCGGCCGAGCTGCTGCTGGAACAAGGTCGCGCTGGCGGTCGGGCGGAGGAGCAACAGCACGTCGACGAACGGCAGGTCGACGCCCTCGTTGTACAGGTCGCACGTGAAGACCAGGTTCACCTCGCGGTCACGGAGCCGGCGCCGCACGTCGTCGCGCAGCGCCGCGGGGCTGCCGCCATGGACCGCCACCGCCGGCACGCCGAGCGCGGTGGCCTGCGCGGCCATGTACTCGGCGTGCTCGACGCTCACGCAGAAGCCCAGCCCCCGCACCGCGCGCAGGTCGGCGACGCGGCGCGCGAGCTGCGCCACCACCAGGCGCGCCCGCGCCTCGTTGCCGGTGTAGAGCCCGGCCAGCGCCGCGGCGTCGTAGCCAGTGCGGGTCCAGCGCACGCGCCGCAGGTCGGTGCCGTCGGTCAGGCCGTAGTACTCGAACGGCGCGAGGAGCTGCTGCGCCAGCGCGTCGGGCAAGCGCAGCTCGGCGGCGATGCGATCGTCGAAGTCCGGCAGCAGCGACTGCCCGTCGCTGCGCTCGGGGGTGGCGGTGAGGCCGAGCAGCAGCTGCGGGCGCAGCGCCCGCAGGACCGCCTGGTACGAGGGCGCGGGCAGGTGATGGCACTCGTCGATCACCACGTAAGCGAAGTGCTCGGCGCCGAGCTGGTCGAGCAGGCGCCCCGCGCTCTGGATGGTCGCGAACACGTGGTCGCCGCGCGCGATCGTCGCGCCGCCGGCGATCAGCTCGCCGAACCCGCCATCGAGCAGGACCTCGCGGAACGTGTCGCGCGCCTGCTCGACGATCTCCACCCGGTGCGCCAGGTACAGGAGCCGCGGCGGCGCCGCGGGCGCCTGACGCGCGTAGTCGAACGCGGCGATGACGGTCTTGCCCGTACCGGTGGCGGCGACCACGAGGTTGCGCGTGTGGCCGCGCTCGACGCGCTCGGCGCGCAAGCGGTCGAGGATGATCTGCTGATACGGGTACGGCTGTGGCGCCAGGCGGCGCGGCGCGGGGCGCGGCGCGGCGTCGCGTTGGAGCGCGCCGGCCAGCTGGTCTCGGTGGGTCGGGTCCCGCGGATCGTAGCGCTGGAATTCCGGATCCTGCCAGAGGGTCTCGAAGGTGCCGGCGAAGTGGTCGATCACGTGCGGCAGGTCGCCGCTGGACACCTTCACCACCCACTCGTGGCCGGCGCCGAGCGCCGTGGCGGTGAGGTTGGCCGAACCGACGTACGCCGTGGACAGGCCGTTGGCGCGGTGGAACAACCACGCCTTCGCGTGTAGCCGCGTCCGGCGCGTGTCGAACGACACCTTCACTTCGGCGCCGGGCAGCTCGGCCAGGCGGTGCACCGCCTCGACCTCGGTGGTGCCGGTGAAGGTCGTGGTCAGCACGCGCAGGCGGGTGCCGCTCGACGCCAGCGCCAGCTGTCCGAGCGCGTCGGCCAGCACGCGCACCCCGCCGATGGTGATGAACGCGACGATGACGTCGACCCGATCGGCGCTGGCGATCTCGCGACGCAGCTCGGAGGCCAGCCCGGGCTCGAGCGGGCCGCGGGTGAACAGGGTCGAGGCGGTGAACGTCGAGTCGGGACGCAGCGGCCTCGGCCCCGTCCCCACGGCCCACAGCTGGCGCGGCGGTGGCAGCAGCCGCTGCGCGCGGATGGGCCCGGCGTCGCCATCGTCGAACGCCAGGGTCGTCGCGATCTCCGCCAGCACGCGCTCGACCAGCGCCGAGCTCGCCGCGACGCGCGCGTGCTCGTCGAGCGCCGCCAGCGCCCGTCGCACCTCGGTGGCGACCAGCCGCGCGACCTCGCCCGGCAGCTGATCGGGCCGCAGGTCGCGCAGCTCGGCCACGGACTCGCCGAGCGCCTCGGCGAGCGCCTCCGTCAGCGGATGCTCGTACAGCCCTGGCGCCAGCGGCATCGCCCGATGATAGGAGCTCGCGGCGCTGCCGTCAGGGGTCGGCGCGCCTGTTGGCGCAGCGTCTGCGGTGATGGACGCCGGCGGCGACAGGGCGCGCGCTGCATGCTCAGGCCGTCGGGCCGGCTTGTTGCCACCGCTGGCAGCCGATCGGAATGGCGGCGCCACCCGCGCCGCATCACCCGGCATGGGGCTGCCACCCGCGTGGCGTCAACCGCGCTCACCCATCCAGTCTTCGGGCAACCCGGCGCGCAGCCGCGTGGCCAGCGCGCGGAGGCCGTCGATCGCGTCGGCCACGTCGTCATCGGCGCGCGCGGAGAGCACCTCGCCGAAGGTGAAGCCGATCGCGTCCGGCGCCCGTGGCGGTGGACCCGGGGCGCTCGCGCCGCGCCGATGGGCCAGGTCGCTGGTGGTCGATCGCAGCGCCGCGGCCAGGTACGCGTGGGACTCGCGGCGGTCCTCGGCCAGCGCCGCCGCGAGCTCGCGGTGGCACCAGCGCTGATCGATCGCCGCGAGCAGCGACGCCATCTCGCACACCGCGATCGGCACGTCACTCCGCAGCGCGCGGCGCACCAGCGGCAGCGCGCGGTCGGGCAGCCGCTCGAGGGCGAGGGTCGCGAAGTCGGCGAGGAGCGGGTGCCCGCCGTAGCCCGCGACCCGCGAGAGCCCGGCCCAGGCGTCGAAGCGCTCGCGCACGAGCTCGCGCTCGAGGTCGCGTTCGAGCAGGTAGGCGCAGGCCTGGTACGGCGAGAACGGATGATCGACCGCGACGTCGGCGCGGCGGAGCGCCTCGGCGACCGCCGCCGTCACGTCGACGTCGGGCCGCGCGCGCAAGAGCTCGATGGCGCGACCCTCGTGCCAGTCCTTACGGCCGAACAGCGGCCGGCACAGGCCCACGGCCTCCTCGGCGGTGGTCCCGCGCAGGGCCAGGGGTAGCAGGTCGCCGGGGCGCTCCGACGCGTGGACCCTCATCGACAACCACGCCCGGTGGGCGGCGACGTGGGCCTCGTCACCGCCCGGTTCGATGATGGCCAGCCAGCGCGCCCGGCCGTCCGCGGTGTCGAGCTCGGCGGCGACCTCGCCGGCGCGCGCCTCGAGCTCCGGCGCCAGCGTGACGTGGTTCTTGTACTTCGTCGTGTACCGCACCAGCCCGACGGCGGCGAGCTCGTGGATCCCATCAACGATCACGTCGTCCGATGGGCGCCAGCGCCAGAGGCGCGGCTCGGCGATGCGGGTCGGCGACGTCGCGAGCGACGCGACCCGGGCCGTGAAGAACCACGTGTCGATCACCTCGCCGGTCTCGGTCAGGAAGTCGGCGTCGAGCAGCTCGCCGTCGGGGCCGGTCAAGCACAGGCCGATGCCGTGGCGGCGGTAGGTCCAGCCTGCATGCCCCGGCAGGTCGCCGTCGTCGTCGTCGCGGTCGAGGGCCGCGCGCGCGACCGCGTGGTGCCAGCGCTGGCGCTCGCGCTGCACGAGGAGCGCGACGACCAGCCAGCTCAGGTGCGGTGGGCCCCACATCGCGAGAGCATACGGCCAGTGGTGTCCCGTCAGGCCGCATGACCGGCCTCGCCGCGATCACCGTCCCGGCCGTCGCCGCGCCCAGCGCCGGGCAGATCGAATCGGCCGGCGAGGCGTCGACACGGACATGCGGTGTTCGACGGTCCGGTTGCGTGCGCTCGGCCTCGCGCTCCTGGTCCTCGGCTGCCGGGCCACCGGCCCGCCGTCGCGCGCGGTCCCCGCACCGGCGAGCGAGGCGGCCGTGGCGGTAGCCGGGGCACCGGCCGGGACGCCGGTCGATCCATGGCAGGCGTGCGCGGTCGACGACGACTGTGCCGTGGTGGAGATCGACCGCGGCGCGTGCGACCTCTGCGCGAACACGTACGCGGTCGCGCGCGGGCGAGCCGACGAGGCGCGCGCGCGCGCCGCGCTGACAGAGCCGGTCGAGGTCTGCACGGATCGCGATCACTCGTGCCCGGCGGCGACCGCCGCCTGCGTCGACGGCGCCTGCGCGCTGCAGGTCCCCGCCGACCCGCCACGCGCGGCGCGCCGCTGGTTCAACCCGCTGCCGGCCCGCTGACCTTCGGCTGGTCGCGGCCGCCGCTCGTGTACGATGGAGAGATGCGTCCTCGCCGCGGCTCGACACGATCAGGCGCTGGCGCGCTCGCGGCCATGGCGGCCGCGACCGCGGTGGTGGCGTGCAGCGGCGGGGCGCCGAACACGCCGGACGGGGCTCCGGACACGGCGGCCGACGCGGTCGCGGGCAGCTGCGGCGACGGGGTGGTCGACCCGGGCGAGGCGTGCGACGACGGCCGCAACGACGCCCTGGGCGGTGGCTGCCTGCCGGGGTGCCAGGCGAGCGACGACAGCGACCAGGTGTTCGCCCGCCCGCTGGTCGAGGTGGCGCTGACCTTGCCGGCGTCCGAGTGGGAGCTGCTGCGCCACGAGCGCAAGCCCCGCCACGTCATCTTCGGCGGCGCTGACTGCCGCAACGTCAGCTTGCCGAGCCCGTACCAGTGGCACGCGGCCGAGGTCACGATCGACGGCGTCGCGCTCGGCGCGGTCGGCCTGCGCAAGAAGGGGCACATCGGGTCGCAGACCGACCTGCGGCCGGCTCTCAAGCTCGACTTCGATCGCGTCTCGCCGGGCGGCCGCTACCACGGCCTCGAGGGGGTGGCGCTCAACAACGACCGGAGCGACCCCTCGCATGCGCGTGCCTGCGTCAGCTACCAGGTGTTCCGCGCTGCCGGCGTCCCGGCGCCGCGCTGCACGCTGGCCCACGTGACGGTCAACGGCGAGGATCAGGGCGTGTACGGCCTGGTCGAGGAGATCGACGCGCACTTCCTGGCCCGGCAGTTCGCGCAACCCGGCGGCAACCTGTACGAGGGCACCGCCAACGACTTCCGGCCCGACGCCATCGGCGGGTTCGATCGCGAGACCAACCAAGGCGACCCGTCGCGGGCCGACCTCGACGCCGTGCTGGCGGCGCTGGACGCGGCCGACGCCGAGGTCGAGGCGGCGCTGGCGGCGGTGATCGATCTCGATCAGTTCTACCGGTTCTGGGCGACCGAGATCGTGGTGTGGCACCGCGACGGCTACAGCGGCAACGCCAACAACTTCTACCTGTACGCCGACCCGGCCCGGGGCGGCCGGATGGTGTTCCTGCCGTGGGGCACCGACGCTGCCCTCTCGGTCGACAACCGACCCGAGGTGCCCGACTCGGTGCTGGCGTTCTCGGCGCTCAGCCGGCGCCTGATCCTGCTCGCCAGCGGACGCGCTCGGCTGAACGCCGAGGTCGACGCCGTGCTGACCGAGGCGTGGCGCCCGGCCGAGCTGATGGCGGACGTCGATCGCATCGGCCAGGTCGCCGATCCGGTGCTGCTGCCGGCCCGCGCCGCCGAGCGCGCGAGCGTGGCCGCGCAGATCAAGGCGATGATCCTCGGTCGCGCCGACGCCATCACCGCCGCCCGCGCCGCGGGCGATGCGTGGAGCCTGCCGCTGCGTACCCTGCCGTGTCGCGTCGAGGCCGAGGCCATCACGGGCACAGTCACCACCAGCTGGGACACCCTCGGGCAGACCACCTACGCCACCGGCGCGCTCACGCTGACGGTGGCCGGGCAGCCGGTCGTCGCCGTGCGGTCGGGCGCCCGGGCCGGCCTGGCCGGCGTGGACGGCCGGATCCTGGCCACCCTCGACAGCGCGACCCGGCGCTACGCCATCACCCTCAACTTCCCCGACCCCGAGTGGTTCGATCGCTTCGACGTCGTCGGCCCGCACGACATCGCCAGCCCGCCGTTGACGATCACGGTGATCGAGTCCGACCTGACCGTGACCCCCGCGGCCGTGCTGCGCCGGCTCGAGCTCGGCGGCGGGACCTGGACCTTCTCGGCCGCCAGCCGCATGGCAGGCGCGCCGATCGTCGCCAGCTTCACCAGCACGCTGTACCTCCCGCTGTGATCTCCCGTGCGATGCAGACCGTTCGAACGAGCGGCGCGACGGGCAGTGGGGACGCGACGATCATTGCAGGATGCCGCCGTCGTTGCGCGCGACGCCGTAGTAGCCACCCCAGACGACCATCCACGCGCCCGTCCAGACCGCCGCGTGTTCAGCGCGGGCCGGTCCGCCGGCGAGAATCGGGATCCAGGCGCTCGTCAGCGGGGCGTAGCGACCGCCGTCGTCCGGGATGTCCCGGCCGCCCCAGACGATCATCTCCGTCCCGGTCCAGACCCCGGTGTGTTCCTCTCGGGCCACTGGGCCCCCGCTCAGAATCGGGTTCCACTGCGCCGTCGACGGGCGGAAGCGGCCCCCATCGTTCAGCTTGACGCCGGTGCTCACTCCACCCCACACGAGCATCTCGGTCCCGGTCCACACCGCCGTATGACTATGACGAGCTGACGGGCCGGCGGCAGGCAGTGGGGTCCACTGCCCGGTCGCGGGATCGAAGCGAGCGCCGTCGTTGCGGTCCGCGCCGTCATGCCCGCCCCAGACGATCATCTCGGTCCCGGTCCACACCGCCGCGTGATTGACCCGCGCCGAAGGACCTCCACTCGAGATCAGGGTCCACTGCCCCGTCGCGGGGTCGTAGCGGCCCCCGTCGTCGTGGTTGCCCCCCGCCCCATAGCCGCCCCAGACGATCATCTCGGTGCCGGTCCACACGGCCGTGTGCCCGCTGCGCACCGACGGGCCGCCCGCAGGGATGAGGGTCCATTGGCCGGTCGCGGGATTGTAGCGCCCCCCGTTGTTGAGCTCGGCACCCCCGCCCCAGCCGCCCCAGACGATCATCTCGGTGCCGGTCCACACGGCCGTGTGCCCGTAGCGCGCCGAGGGGCCGCCGGCAGGAATCGGAATCCAGCGGCTGCAGTGACCGGCGTTGCAACCGATGGCACAGGTCTCGTCGGTGTGTGGATAGCTGCACGTTCCACCGGCGCAGCTGCCTGGGGTGGTCGACGTCCGCAGCGTGAACACGTTCACGCAGATCGGCGGCGGCGGCTGCGTACAACCCGTCGGCGCGCACGCCCCGGCAAACGCGGCCGTGACCGTCGTCGCCGTCGCCAGCGTGACGACGCAATCGCCGGTACCGGTGCAACCGCCGCCGCTCCAGCCGCCGAAGGCATCAGCGCCGGTCGGACTGGCCCGCAACGTGATGCTCGTGCCGCCCGGAAAGGGCCGACTGCACGCCGCGCCGCAGTCGATTCCCGCCGGTATCGACGTCACCGTGCCCGCTCCCGTCCCAACCTTGACCACCGTCAGGACGGGCGCCGTCATGCACGCGTTGGCGCTGCAGATCTGGTCGGCCCCGCACGCGACGGCGGGCCCCCACTCGGCGCAGGCGTCGGTGTCGAAATCGCCACACAGCTGCTCGGCCCCTGTCCCCGCGCAGCGCGTTGCACCGCGCGTGCATTCGTCGGTGCACGCGCCGCCGAACGCGGCGGTCACCGTCGCCGCCGCCGACATCGTCACAGCGCAGGTCCCGGTGCCGCTGCAGCCACCGCCGCTCCAGCCGTCGAACGTCGCGCCGGCCCCTGGCGTCGCGATCAGCTGCACGCTGGTCCCGGCCGGGTACGTCGCCGTGCAGTCTGCCCCGCAGCTGATGCCAGGCGGCGTCGACGTAACGAGCCCTCCCCCAGTGCCGGTCGTCACCACCGTCAAGGCATACGCCGCCGTGCACGCGCTCGCCGCACAGAGCTCGCCTGGGGGGCACGCCTCCGCCGCCCCCCACTCAAGGCACGGATCCGTGTCGTGATTCCCGCACGTCCGCACCGCCTCGGCGCCTTCGCACACCGAGGCACCGGGCATGCAGTCGTCCGCACACGACGAGGCGCACGCGCCGCCGACGCAGAACGGCGCAGCGGCGGGGCAGGCCATCGCCATGCCCCACGCCGGGCACCCATCGGTCACGACGCACGTCTCGACGGCCTGGTCGGTGCACCGCGTCGCCCCCGGCTCGCAGCTCGCCGGACAATCCGTGCGCACCAGCGTCACCCGCGCGACCACCTCCTCACCGCGCACCGGGGTCACCTGCGTCCGGCCGTCCGCCACCGGCACGCCGAGCTGGAGCCCCGCCACGGTCAAGGCGTGCGCGTCCCCAGCCCAGGCGTCCGGCACCTGCAGCATCAACTCGGGACCAACCGCCCGCGTCACCGGGGCTGCGCCGTCGAGCGTCACGACGAGCGCGTCCACGTTCACGCCCGCCGCGATGGTGACCTCGAGCCGTATCGAGGTTGGGGCGGAACTACATGCCGCCGCCATCAGGCACAGCCACGGCAGGACGGTCGTTCGCAAACTCGCTCGCGGTCGCATGGCGCGGGAGGTTGGCAGCGGCCGGCCACGCGGGGAATGACGCCGCGCTTTCACCGACGTGTGCCGTCGCGCACATCGCGTCGTCCCGCCGAGATCTTCGACGTCGTGAATCACCGCCGTGGCGTGAGGTGCGCGAGTGCCTTGCGGATGGCCGTGCGGACCTCGCGGTCGGGCTCGAGCGCTCGCCGCCGCTTGAGCGCGGCGCGACTCGGCGCGGGGCCGAGGTCGATCATCGCGACGACCGTGGCGCACCTGACGCGCTGGTCGGCGTGGTCGAGCAGCGCCTCCAGGGTGGCGCGGGCCGCGGCGCCGCCGCGGGCGCCGAGGGCCATCGCGGCGGCCTGGACCGTCGGCGCGTCGTTCTTGGGGCCCGGCGATCCGATCGGCGCCCGGCGATCCGATCGGCTGCGACTCGTCTCGCAGGGTGGCGGGCACTCGGTCGCCGACGGGCGGTGGCTTACCGATCGGGTGTGGGCCGTCGATCGAGGTCCGCCTCAGCCTGTGCGCGTCGGTCGCCGACCACGAGCTGGCGGTCGACCTGGCGACGGCGTTGGCGGAGCAAGCCGAACCGCTGATCGCCTGGGAGGACGACGCGGGGCCGATCTCGCCGGCGGCGCTCCAGGCGCGACGTGCGGCCTGGGTCGCCGAACAGGCCGCGTGGGCGCCCGCGATCGCGGCGTCGATGGTCGATGCCGAGGGGCAGACCTCGCTGATGGCCGGCCCGCGCCGCGCGTTCGCGCTCGGCCCGCGGTTCCTGGCGGCGCTGCGCGCCAGCGGCGCGCCGCTCGAGGACGCGCTGCTGGCGGCGATGGTGACGCTGCAAGGTCTCGACGAGTACTACCCCGCGATGGCGCTCGGCCTCAGCGACGGCGCGACCACGACCACGCACGCGGTCTGGGGGCCGCGCAGCGCGTACTTGTTCCACCGCGTCGACACGCTGGTGCTGCGCGACGACGACGAGCGGATCGTGATCCCGTGGGCGTGCGGCCCCGAGGTCGCCGGCGACGGCTGGTGCTGGCGCGACGAGGACCACGCGACGGTCGAACGCATGGACGCCGATGGCTGGCGCGCTCGGCTGGCGCGCGCGCGCCGGGTGGCGCTGCCCGCGTGAGCCGCGCGAGGCGCGTGGCTACCGGAACGCCAGGTCGAGCCCGGCGAACATGCGGATGTCATCAGCGGCTGAGCGTGCGTGCCCGCGGACGTGCCCCGAGGCATCGGTGAAGCCCGTGCGGATGATGTTCTCGTCGCCGGGACTCACCTTGCCAAACAGCCTCGCCAGGTGGCCGAACCCGAGGATGGCGTTGCCGCGGACGTACTCGTCGCGGTGGCCGCTGAGCGCCACGCACATGCGATGCACAACCTCGTAGTCCGCTTCGTTGAGCGCGGCGGCGACGATGCCGGTCTGCAGGTACGCGACGTCGTCACGCGCGATGGCCGCCCAGAGCGCCTGCGGCCCGTCGTACGTCGGGTCGTCGTAGACGTCGGTCATGCGGCGTAGCCTAGCCTGGGGCCGCCGTGGCAGCCGATCGGATCGCCGGCTCCGCGTCAGCCGCCGGCCGCCCACGCGTCGTCGCCGACCGCCTCGCTCACCACAGCGATCGCCCGCGGCGCGCCCACCAGGCGCGGGGGGGCGCCGGTCACCGTGACGCGCAGGCCGGGCGCGGCGCCGAGCACGATGGCGCCGGCGGGGCCGAGCTCGTCGAGCACGTGGGCGTCGCGCTCGGGGGACGCCCCTTCCCAGCGGCAGACCAGCACGGGCGTCGTCAGGTGCGGGTGCCCCGCCGGTGCGGCCAGGGCGCAGCGCAACGTGAGCGTCGTGGCCCGGGCCTGTGGCAGCCGGCCCTCGGCGAGCGTCGGGCACACCACGGCGTCGGCTGTCACGTCGACCACGACCGCGTCGCCGTCGGCGCGCCAGCGCCCGGCGAACCCCGCCTGTTCCCGGAACTGGTCGTCGGTGTGGACCCGCGGCCCGTCGTTCGTCATCGCGTAGCGCCAGCCGCGACAGGCCTGCGCGGTGCCGTCGTCGGCCAGCGTCAGCGCCAGCGAGGCCGCGGAGGTCTCGCGCACGAGCTGGCGCGCGTGGGTGCCGCTGAGGTCGCGGTGGATCACGGTCGCGTAGCGGCCGGGGACGAACGGCACGCGCCCGCAGCCCCGCGCCAAGCTCGATGGTCGCGCCGGTGGGCGTGGCGACCGGTGCTGCGTCGGCGGCCAGCGCTTGCGCGTTCGTGGTGCCAGGCGAAGGGCGCGCGGGTGGCATCTCGGGCGGCCTCCCGCACGCGGCGCTGCCGGCGAGCGCGGCCAGCACCGCGGCGGTTGGAGCAGCGCATCGCTCAGTCGGGGAACGCACTGACATATCGGTGGTCGAGGACGGTACCCCAATCGATCGGTGCGGCGGCGGGGCTCGGTCACCGGCGCAGCGCCTTGCGGGGCCGGGCTCCTCGTCGGGCGCGGCGACCGGCGAGCGGCGCCCACGCGAAAGGACGACGTGGCGATCGGCGGCGATGGCGATCGCGCCGCGCGGGCGACCCGCTCCTCCGGACCACCGCCAGGCGCGGCGCCCGACGCCGACCAGCGCTTCGCCCACCCGTCGCGCGAGCCCCGCCGATCGGATCGCGGTCCGCGGCCGCGCGCCGGCTGGACGCAGCCGCGATCGTCGCAGGTGTCGCGCGCTAGCCGGGAATCCCATTGGTGGAGCTTCCTGCCAACTGGAGCGGGGGGCGGTCGGCCCCCCGTTCCTCACCGCCTGTCGGCGGCGGGAGGCCCGCGGGGGGAGCGGCGAGCAGGCGGGCGAAGAGGAGCAGCGCGTCACCCTGGATGCACGCAAGGCCGATGTCGCCGGCGGCGAACTCGCCGATGACCGGCGTGGACGTGTCGAGACGCCGGCGCCGCCCGTCCTCGAACTCGACGGTGATCGTGCGATCGATCCCGAGCCGGCCCGGGCCGTCATGGTCGTGATCGTCGTGGACGACGTAGGTGCCGCCGCCGACGTCGACGACGTACACGAGGTGACGCGTAATCGGCACGCCGGACGCACGCCAGGCGACCCGCAGGTCGAAGAAGAGCGGGATCAGGTCATCATCACCGGCGCCAGCGCGGCCAGCGTGAACCACGGCCCGCCCAACGCCCAGCAGCCCACGATGCTCGCCAGCCCGACGCCCATCCTGACGACGCAGCGCGCGTAGAACCGCGCGCCCAGCGGCGGCCGCATGATCGGGGCCTCCATGGCGAGGTTCAGGCGCGGATCCTGGCGCGCCAGCGCGAAGCGCGGCGCGTGGGCCGACGCGGGTGCTGGCGGGGCGGTCGCCATCGCTGACAACCGCTCGCCGCGTCCGCTCACCACGATCGCGACCGGCAGCGACCCCGTTCCGACGCCGTGCATCGCGCGCCCGCAGTTCGGACAGGTCGCGCCCGGCGTCTCGAGGATCGTGGCGTCGCAGTGCGGACAATTCATCGATGCGCCTGATGCTACCCCGTCGGCGCGTACGCGCGCGGCACGCCGACGCTCCCCGGAGGCCGGGTGCAGCTCCGTCCGGTCAGGGTCGAGGGCGGCGCGCATCCACGCGTGGCCTTCGACGCGCTCAGGTGCGCCGCGCGTCGCGCGCGTCGCGCGCGGCCCGGCGGCGGGCGTACCCGCGGTAGAGCCACAGGAGCAGCATCGCGCCCAGCACCGAGGCGAGGAAGCCCGACGTCTCGTTCGTGCGATACCAGCCGCCGGCGACGCCGATGAGGCGCGCGGTCGCCGCGCCGAGCACGCCGAGCAGCGACGTGAGCAACAGGCCAGGGGATCGGCGACGTAGATCTCGTCCAGGCCGCCTTCGCGCCGCGCCGTGAACACCGTCGCGGCGCCGTCGTCGATCCACTCGGTGATCGAGTACATGTCTTGAAACGTCCCGGGCGGGTTCAGCATCGTCGAGGTCCAGCTCGGGGCCTCGGCGTAGCCTAGGTCCCAGCGGGGCCACTCGCCGAGCGGCGTTGCCTGCAGGCGCACGCTGCGGCTCGCGAGGTTCCCCGCGATGCGGCGCCAGGTGCCGAGGTGCCAGTCGGGGCTCGCCGATTCAGGGACCGCGATGGGCGCCAGCGAAGGAAGCGCACGCCAGAACGTCGCCAGGTCGCCCGTGGTGGTCGTCGTCATCACGTAGGCGACCACCTCGCCGTCGAGATCGAACCCGACGCCGAACACATCGGGATCGACGCCCGCGATCGCGGGCGAGTTCACGCGCACCGCTGGTCCTGGTACCGACCGCTCACGTCGACCAGGTAGGCATCATCCAGGGGTGGTCGAACTGTCCCGCGAACGCGACGAGCGTTCCCGCCGAGTTCATCGCCACCTGGGGCTGGGTCTGCAGTGTGAGCCCGGGCGGGATCAGCGAGATCGGTGGTAGCGGGACGCCGTCGTTGATCGCCACCCAGAGGACATCATGAAACGCCACGAACAGCATGCCGTGGCCGTCTGGGGTGAAGGGGTGAGGTGTTGTTGGGTTCGAACCCGGCGTGCCCAGATCCACCGGCGCGGACGTCGGCCGGCGTAGATCGAGGCCCCAGGCGTTGCTCGAGGTGAACAACGTCGGGCGACACGCGGCGAAGCTGCCGTCCGGGGCGATCCAAGCGCGCTCGCAGCTCCCGGTCGGATAGGGCGGGTTGATCGCCCGGGTCGACGCGGTCCCGGCCGCGTCGAACGACGTGACGTAGCCGCCGCGGTTGGGGCCCAGCGCGACGAAGTGATCGCCGGCGGTGCTCCAGGCGCCGTAGACTGTATCGAAGGCCCCGGCACATGGATCGGCGGCTGCGCCGGCGGGATCTGCGCGAGGTCGTACACCGCGACCCCAGGCGACGGGCTCTCCGTCGGCCAGGCCAGCCGCGGTCGGCTCGCCGCCATCCGCCACCCATCGGTGACCTGCGAGGTCTCGTCCGCGATCACGGTTGGCGGTGCAAGCGGGAGGCCGTCAGGTCGGTTGCCATGAGCACGTGACGCTGGCCCGCCGACTGCGCGACGACGAGGTGTCGTCGATCCGGCGTCGGGCCGGCGTGCGACCAGAGGAGCGCATCGTGGATCACCCTGACGTGGACGGGAACCGCCGGACAGTATGCGGCGTCGAGCGGGACGACCATGGTCGACCGGACGGCCGTGACCTCGTTGATATGCCAGCCAGTAGCGGGGCGCACCACTGCAAGAGACGACGATCGGCGGCGTCGTGTCGCTCACCACGCCCGTCGCGCCGCTCCGCACCGTGCAGGTCTGTACCGGCGCGGTCGGCTGCGATGCCACGCTGACCGAGTAGCTCGCCCCCGCGGGGAGCGGGAACGTGAAGCGCCCGTCAGCGCCCGGCACCGACGGTGGTCGTGCCGTCCGTCAGCGTCAGGCCCGAGCCGGCGAGGCCCGGACCTCGCCGGCGAGCATCGCCATCCCGCGTCGACCGGCGTGTCGACGGGCGCGCCATCGATGACCGCGTCGGGAGCATCGAGCGTCGGCGCCGCGTCGACGCCTGGGTCGCCGTGGCCGCCACAGGCCACGAGGCTCAGCGCCACAGTGCAGCGCATGACGTAGTGAGTGAGATCCCGCGAGGCCACGGCGCGACTATCGCACGGTGCTGCCGCGTGGCGCTGCCGCTCGGTGGATCGCGAACCCGTGCCCAGCGAGCGGGCAGCCCCTCAGGTCGGCGGCTCACCCCTCCGGGGTGTCGCGGCGCGACGCGTGCGCCGGGCGGACGTCGAGCGTGTCAGCCGCCGGTTGGCCCCCGGCGCCCGATCCGGTTGGCTGCGACTCGAACCGTCGGCGGCGCCCGATCCGGTTGGCTGCGACTCGAACCGTCGGTGGCAGTCGATCGGGCGACGGGACCTCGCGCGGTGACGGCCCGGCCGCGCCGACTGGGATCTTCGATCGGTCGCGACTCGATGTGCTGACCGCGGCCGAGCGGGATCGTGCCGGTCGACGCGCCCGGCCACCCAACCGCCGCTGCGGCGGTCTACGCTCGCGCCATGAGGCTGCCCCACGTCGTCGCGTTTCTGCTCGCCGCGGTGAGCGTGGCGTATCCTGGGCACCGGGCCGCGCGCGCGCCGGTCGGACCGCGTTGGTCACCCGCGCCGAGCCGGCGCCGGACCTCGGCCCGCCGGCCACCACAGGCGGCAGGTCCCCGGCGGAGAAGTTCGCCGCCGGCGAGCTCGTGTTCGGCGTCTACACCATCCACGACGCCGCGCACTGCGGGCGCTCGCGAGCTGGGACGCGACCGCGGCCGCGCTCGGCCTCGACGGCGCGCGCGTGCTCGATCGTGAGCTCACGATCGGCGACACCGCCGTCGCGGTCGGCGCGATGGCCGACGGCGTCGTCGGCGATCTCACGCCCATCATGACCGCGCTGCGGGACGCCGGCGGCAGCGACATCGACGGCCACCACGTCTGCGTCGTGCCCGCGACCGGGGTGGGGCGTCGCCCTGTCGACGTCCAACGGCTTCATCGCGTTCGAGCCCGCGGCGATCATCCAGATCAACGAGCTCGTGCCCGACGCCGAACGCAGCATGTACAGCGTCGTCGTCGTGTTCGCGCACGAGTTCGCGCACCAGCTCCAGTACTGGTACGGCAACCCGTTCGAGGGCGACAGAGCATGCGGCGGACCGAGCTCGCGGCCGACTGCATGGGCTCGGCCTTCGTCGCGATGACCCAGCCCAGCGGGTGGATCATGGAACAGGTCCACAAAGGTGTCGTCGGCGCGCTCCAAGCCTACGCCGATCTCAAGTTCAGGAGCGTCATGCATCACGGCACCCGCGTCGATCGCGCGCAGCTCGCCCACGCCGGCGTCGAGCTGGTGACGTCGCGGCGGGCCAGCAGCAGCCGCCCGATCTCGCGACGATCAAGCGCACATGCGACGCCGCCGTCGAGGCCTGGGACGCGTCGCTGACGCTGACGCCGCCGGATCAGCTCTGGGGTGGCACCGAGCCGTG
>JADJGV010000035.1 GCA_016707895.1 Myxococcales bacterium
CGGCTTGGTTGCCACCTGCTGGCAGCCGATCGGAATGGCGTTGCCACCCGCGCCGCATCACCCGGCATGGGGCTGGTACTCCGCGTGGCGTCAACTGCGCTCACCCATCCAGTCTTCGGGGCAACCCATGGCGCAGCCGCGTGGCTGCGGCGCGGGAGGCCGATCGCGTCGGCCACGTCGTCATCGGCGCGCGCGGAGAGCACCTCGCCGAAGGTGAAGCTGATCGCGTCTCGCGCCTTTGGCGGTGGACCTGGGGCGCTCGCGCGCGCTGAGCGGCCAGGTCGCTGGTGGTCGATCGCAGCGCCGCGGCCAGGTGGGCAGCGGACCTCGCGGCGGTCCTCGGCCAGCGCTGCCGCGAGCTCGCGTGGGCACCAGCGCTACCCGATCGCCGCGAGCAGCGACGCCATCTCGCACACACCGCGATCGGCACTGTCACTCCGCAGCGCGTGGGCGCACCAGCGGGCAGCGCGCGGTCGGGCAGCCGCTCGAGGGCGAGTGGTCGCTAGTCGGCGAGGAGCGGTGCCCGCCGTAGCCTGCGACCCGCGAGAAGCCCGGCCCAGGCGTCAGCGCTCGCGTACGTTTTCAATGCGCTCGAGGTCGCGTTCCTGAGCAGGTAGGCGCAGGCCTGGTACGGCGAGAACGGATGATCGACCGCGACGTCGGCGCGGGCGGAGATCTTCGGCGACCGCCGCCGTCGCCGCCGACGTCGGGCCGCGCGCAAAGCGTTCGGCGGCGCGACCTCGGCGCCGGTCCTTACGGCCGAACAGCGGCCGGCATTGCGGGCCCACGGTACCTCGTGGGCGGTCCCCGCGCAGGGCCAGGGGTAGCAGGTCGCCCCCGCAAGGCCTGGACGCGTGGACCCTCATCGACAACCACGCCCGGTGGGCGGCGACGTGGGCCTGGCCACCGCCCGGTTCGATGATGGCCAGCCAGCGCGCCCGCCGTCCGCGGGGTCCACCTCGGCGGCGACCTGGCCGGCGCGCGCCTCGGGTTCTCCGGCGCCAGCGTGACGTGGTTCTTGGTACTGGGTCGTACCGCACCAGCCTTACGGCGGCGAAACGCGTGGATCCCATCAACGATCATGTCGTCCGATGGGCGCCAGCGCCAGAGGCGCGGCTCGGCGATGCGGGTCGGCGACGTCGCGAGCGACGCGACCCCGGGCCGTGAAGAACCACGTCGATCACCTCGCCGGTCTCGGTCAGGAAGCCGGCGTCGAGCAGCTCGCCGTCGGGGCCGTATCAAGCATGGTACCGATGCCGTGGCGGCGGTAGGTCCAGCCTGCATGCTCCTGGCAGGTCGCCGTCGTCGTCGTCGCGGTCGAGGGGTCGCGCGCGCGACCGCGTGGCGTTGGTGCTGGCGCTCGCGCTGCACGAGGAGCGCGACGACCAGCCAGCTCAGGTGCGGTGGGCCCCACATCGCGAGAGCATACGGCCAGCGGTGTCCCGTCAGGCCGCATGATCGGTCTTCGCCGCGATTTACCGTCCCGGCTGTCGTTGCGCCCAGCGCCGGGCAGATCGAATCGGCCGGCGAGGCGTCGACACGGACATGCGGTGTTCGATTTGTCCGGCTGCGTGCGCCTCGGCCTCGCGCCTCCGGGTCCTCGGCTGCCGGGCCACTCGGCCCGCCGTCGCGCGCGGTCCTCGCACTGGCGTGAGCGAGGCGGCTGTGGCGGTAGCCGGGGCACCGGCCGGGACGCTGGTGCATCCATGGTAGGCGTGCGCGGTCGACGACGACTGTGCCGTGGTGGAGATCGATTGCGGCGCGGGTGACCTCTGCGCGAACACGTACGCGGTCGCGCGCGGGCGAGCTGACGAGGCGCGCGCGCGCCGCGCTGACAGAGCCGGTCGAGGTCTGCACGGATCGCGATCACTGTGCCCGGCGGCGACCGCCGCCTGCGCCGACGCGGGCGCCTGCGCGCTGCAGGTCCCCGCCGATCGCCGCGGCGCGCGGCGCGCCGCTGGTTCAACCTGCCGCTGGCCTGCTGACCTTCGGCTGGTCGCGTTTGCCGCTCGTGTAATGATGGGAGATGCGTCCTCGCCGGCGGCCTTGACCACGATTCCCCAGGCGCTGGCGCGCTCAGCATATGGCGGCCGCGACCGCGGTGGTGGCGTGCAGCGGCGGGCGCTGAACACGCCGGACGGGGCCCCGACACGGCGGTCAGATTCGGTCGCGGGCAGCTGTGGCGACCTTGCGGTCGATCCTGGTGAGGCGTGCGACGACGGTCGCAACGACGCCCTGGGCGGTGGTTGCCTGCCGGGGTGCTGCAGGCGATGATGACAGCGACCAGTGTTCGCCCGCCTGCTGGTCGAGGTGGTGCTGACCTTGCCGGCGTCCGAGTGAGCTGCTGCGCCACGAGCGCAAGCCCCGCCACCGTCATCTTCTGGCGGCGCTGACCGCCGCAACGTCATTTCAGTTGTCGCGTACCCAGTGGTGCACGCGGCCGAGGTCACGATCGACGGCGTCAGGCTCGGCGCGGTCGGCCTGCGCAAGAAGGGCACATCGTCGCGGACCGACCTGCGGCCGGCTCCTCGCTCGACTTCGATCGCGTCTGCCGGGCGGCCGCCACCACGGCCTTCGAGGGGGTGGCGCTCAACAACGACCGAGCGACCGCATGCGCGTGCCTGCGTCAGCTACCAGGTGTTCCGCGTTGCTGGCGTCCCGGCGCCGCGCTGCACGCTGGCCCACGTGACGGTCAACGGCGATGATCAGGGCTACGGCCTGGTCGAGGAGATCGACGCGCACTTCCTGGCCCGGCAGTTCGCGCAACCCGGCGGGCAACCTGTACGAGGGCACCGCCAACGACTTCCGGCCCGACGCCACCGGCGGGTTCGATCGCGAGACCAACCAAGGCGACCCGTCGCGGGCCGACCTCGACGCCGTGCTGGCGGCGCTGGACGCGGGCCGACGCCGAGGGTCGAGGCGGCGCTGGTGGCGGTGATCGATCCCGATCAGTTCTTACCGGTTCTGGCGACCGAGATCGTGGTGTGGCACCGCGAGGGTTAAGCGGCAACGCCAACAACTTCTACCTGAATGCCGACCCGGCCCGGAGCGGCCGGATGGTGTTCCCGCCGTAAGCACCGACGCTGCTCCTTCCTCGGTCGACAACTGACCCGAGGTGCCCGACTCGGATGCTGGCGTTCTCGGCGCCCAGCCGGCGCCTGATCCCGCTTGCTCGCCAGCGGGACGCGCTCGGCCGAACGCCGAGGTCGACGCCGTGCTGACCGAGGCGTGGCGCCCGGCCGAGCTGATGGCGGACGTCGATCGCATCGGCCAGGTCGCCGATCCGGAGCTGTTGCCGGCCTGCGCCGCCGAGCGCGCGAGCGTGGCCGCGCAGATCGCGCGATGATCCTCGGTCGCGCCGACGCCATCACCGCCGCCGGCGCGCCGCGGGCGATGCGTGGAGCCGCCGCTGCGTACCCTGCCGTGTCGCGTCGAGGCCGAGGCCATCACGGGGCACAGTCACCACCAGCTGGGACACCCGGCAGACCACCTACGCCACCGGCGCGCTCGACGCTGACGGTGGCCGGGCAGCTGGTCGTCGCCTGCGGTCGGGCGCCCGGGTCTGGCCGGCGTGGGACGGCCGGATCCCGGCCACCCTCGACAGCGCGACCCGGCGCTACGCCATCACCCTCAACTTCCCGACCCCTGAGTGGTTCGATCGCTCGACGTCGTCGGCCCGCACGACATCGCCAGCCCGCCGTTGACGATCACGGTGATCGAGTCCGACCCGACCGTGACCCCTGCGGCCGTGCTGCGCCGGCTCGAGCTCGGCGGCGGGACCTGACCTTCTCGCCGCCAGCCGCATGGCAGGCGCGCTGATCGTCGCCAGCTTCACCAGCACGCTGCCCTCCCGCTGTGATCCTCCCCGTGCGACGCAGACCGTTCGAACGAGCGGCGTGACGGGCAGTGGGGACGCGACGATCATTGCAGGATGCCGCCGGTCGCTGCGCGCGACGCCGTAGTAGCCACCCCAGACGACCTCCACGCGCCCGTCCAGACCGCCGCGTGTTCAGCGCGGGCCGGTCCGCCGGCGAGAATCGATCCAGGCGCTCGTCAGCGGGGCGTAGCGACCGCCGTCGTCCGGGATGTCCCGGCCGCCCCAGACGATCATCTCCGTCCCGGTCCAGACCCCGGTGTGTTCCTCTCGGGCCACTGGGCCCCCGCTCAGAATCGGGTTCCACTGCGCCGTCGACGGGCGGAAGCGCCCCCATCGTTCAGCTTCTGACGCCGGTGCCTGCCCACCCACGAGATCTCTCGGTCCCGGTCCACACCGCCGTATGACTACTGACGAGCTGACGGGCCGGCGGCAGGCAGTGGGGGTCCACTGCCCGGTCGCGGATCGAAGCGAGCGCCGTCGTTGCGGTCCGCGCCGTCATGCCCGCCCCAGACGATGGTCTCGGTCCCGGTCCACACCGCCGCGTGATTGACCCGCGCCGAAGCGACGCCACTCGAGATCAGGGTCCACTGCCCCGTCGCGGGGTCGTAGCGGCCCCCGTCGTCGTGGTTGCCCCCCGCCCCATAGCCGCCCCAGACGATCATCTCGGTGCCGGTCCACACGGCCGTGTGCCCGCTGCGCACCGACGGGCCGCCCGCAGGGATGAGGGTCCATTGGCCGGTCGCGGGATTGTAGCGCCCCTCGTTGCCGAGCTCGGCACCCCGCCCCAGCCGCCCCAGACGATCATCTCGGTGCCCGTCCACACGGCCGCGCCCGTGAAGCGCGCCGAGGGGCCGCTGGCAGGAATCGGGAATCCAGCGGCTGCAGTGACCGGAGTGGAAACCGATGGCACAGGTCTCGTCGGTGTGTGGATAGCTGCACGTTCCACCGGCGCAGCCTGGGGTGGTCGACGTCCGCAGCGTGAACACGTTCACGCAGATCGGCGGCGGCGGCTGCGTACAACCTGTCGGCGCGCACGCCCCGGCAAACGCGGCCGTGACCGTCGTCGCCGTCGCCAGCGTGACGACGCAATCGCCGGTACCGGTGCAACTGCCGCCGCTCCAGCCGCCGAAGGCATCAGCGCCGGTCGGACTGGCCTGCAACGTGATGCTCGTGCCGCTCCGGAAAGGGCCGACTGCACGCCGCGCCGCAGTCGACTCCCGCCGGTATCGACGTCACTCGCGCCCGCCCCGTCCCAACCTTGACCACCGTCAGGACGGGCGCCGCTCAGCGCACGCGTTGGCGCTGCAGATCTGGTCGGCCCTGCACGCGACGGCGGGCCCCACTCGGCGCAGGCGTCGGTGTCGAAACCGCCACACAGCCGCTCGGTTCCCCGTCCCGCGCAGCGCGTTGCACCGCGCGTGCATTCGTCGGCGCGCGCCGCCGAACGTGGCGAGGTCACCGTCGCCGCCGCCGACATCGTCACAGCGCAGGTCCCGGTGCTGCAGCCACCGCCGTCCAGCGCCGAACGTCGCGCCGGCCCCTGGCGTCGCGATGAGCCGCACCGCCGGTCCCGGCCGGCACTGTCGCCGTGCAGTCCGCCCCGCAGCTGATGCCAGGCGGCGTCGACGTAACGAGCTCTCCCCCCAGTGCCGGTCGTCACCACCGTCAAGGCATACGCCGCCGTGCACGCGCCGCCGCACAGAGCCTTCGCCTGGGGCACGCCTCCGCCGCCCCCCACCTAAGGCACGGATCCGTGTCGTGATTCCCGCACGTCCGCACCGCCTCGGCGCCTTCGCACACCGAGGCACCGGGCATGCAGTCGTCCGCACACGACGAGGCGCACGCGCCGCCGACGCAGAACGGCGCAGCGGCGGGCAGGCCATCGCCATGCCCCACGCCGGGCGTTCCATCGGTCACGACGCACGTCCGACGGCCCGGTCGGTGCACCGCGTCGCCCCCCGGCTCGCAGCTCGCCGGACAATCCGTGCGCACCAGCGTCACCCGCGCGACCACCTCCTCACCGCGCACCGGGGTCACCCGCGGCCGGCTGTTCGTCACCGGCACGCCGAGCTGGAGCCCCGCCACGGTCAAGGCGTGCGCGTCCCCAGCCCAGGCGTCCGGCACCTGCAGCATCAACTCGGGACCAACCGCCCGGCGTCACGTGGCTGCGCCAGTCGAGCGTCACGACGAGCGCGTCCACGTTCACGCCTGCCGCGATGGTGACTCGAGCCGTATCGAGGTTGGGCGGAATCCACATGCCGCCGCCATCAGGCACCAGCCACGGCAGGACGGTCGTTCGCAAACTCGCTCGCGGTCGCATGGCGCGGAGGTTGGCAGCGGCCGGCCACGCGGGGAAATGACGCCGCGCTTTCACCGACGTGCGCCGTCGCGCACATCGCGTCGTCCCGCCGAGATCTTCGACGTCGTGAATCACCGCCGTGGCGTGAGGTGCGCGAGCGCCTTGCGGATGGCCGTGGTGACCTCGCGGTCGGGTCGAGCGCTCGCCGCCGCTTGAGCGCGGCGCGACTCCGGCGCGGGCCGAGGTCGATCATCGCGACGACCGTGGCGCACCTGACGCGCGCTGGTCGGCGTGGTCGAGCAGCGCCTCCAGGGTGGCGCGCGGCCGCGGCGCGCCGCGGGCGCCGAGGGCCATCGCGGCGGCCTGACCGTCGGCGCGTCGTTCTTGGGGCCCGGCGATCCGATCGGCGCCCGGCGATCCGATCGGCTGCGACTCGTCTCGGCAGGGTGGCGGGCACCTCGGTCGCCGACGGGCGGTGGGTCACCGATCGCGGGCCGTCGATCGAGGTCCGCCTCTGCTCGTGCGCGTCGGTCGCCGACCACGAGCTGGCGGTCGACCTGGCGACGGCGTTGGCGGAGCAAGCCGAACCGCTGATCGCCTGGGAGGACGACGCGGGGCCGATCTCGCCGGCGGCGCTCCAGGCGCGACGTGCGGCCTGGGTCGCCGAACAGGTCGCGTGGGCGCCCGCGATCGCGGCGTCGATGGTCGATGCCGAGGGCAGACTCGCTGATGGCCGGCCCGCGCCGCGCGTTCGCGCTCGGCCCGCGGTTCCTGGCGGCGCTGCGCGCGCCAGCGGCGCGCCGCTCGAGGACGCGCTGCTGGCGGCGATGGTGACGCTGCAAGGTCTCGACGAGTACTACCCGGCGATGGCGCTCGGCCTCAGCGACGGCGCGACCACGACCACGCACGCGGTCTGGGGGGCGCGCAGCGCGTACTTGTTCCACCGCGTCGACACGCTGGTGCTGCGCGACGACGACGAGCGGATCGTGATCCCGTGGGCGTGCGGCCCCGAGGTCGCCGGCGACGGCTGGTGCTGGCGCGACGAGGACCACGCGACGGTCGAACGCATGGACGCCGATGGCTGGCGCGCTCGGCTGGCGCGCGCGCGCCGGGTGGCGCTGCCCGCGTGAGCCGCGCGAGGCGCGTGGCTACCGGAACGCCAGGTCGAGCCCGGCGAACATGCGGATGTCATCAGCGGCTGAGCGTGCGTGCCCGCGGACGCCCCGAGGCATCGGTGAAGCCCGTGCGGATGATGTTCTCGTCGCCGGGACTCACCTTGCCAAACAGCCTCGCCAGGTGGCCGAACCCCGAGGATGGCGTTGCCGCGGACGTACTCGTCGCGGTGGCCGCTGAGCGCCACGCACATGCGATGCAACCTCGTAGTCCGCTTCGTTGAGCGCGGCGGCGACGATGCCGGTCTGCAGGTACGCGACGTCGTCCGCGCGATGGCCGCCCAGAGCGCCTGCGGCCCGTCGTACGTCGGGTCGTCGTAGACGTCGGTCATGCGGCGTAGCCTAGCCTGGGGCCGCCGTGGCAGCCGATCGGATCGCCGGCTCCGCGTCAGCCGCCGGCCGCCCACGCGTCGTCGCCGACCGCCTCGCTCACCACAGCGATCGCCCGCGGCGCGCCCACCAGGCGCGGGGGGGCGCCGGTCACCGTGACGCGCAGGCCGGGCGCGGCGCCGAGCACGATGGCGCCGGCGGGGCCGGCTGGCTCGTCGAGCACGTGGGCGTCGCGCTCGGGGACGCCCCTTCCCAGCGGCAGACCAGCACGGGCGTCGTCAGGTGCGGGTGCCCCGCCGGTGCGGCCAGGGCGCAGCGCAACGTGAGCGTCGTGGCCGGGCCTGTGGCAGCCGGCCCTCGGCGAGCGTCGGGCACACCACGGCGTCGGCTGTCACGTCGACCACGACCGCGTCGCCGTCGGCGCGCCAGCGCCCGGCGAACCCCGCCTGTTCCCGGAACTGGTCGTCGGTGTGGGACCCGCGGCCCGTCGTTCGTCATCGCGTAGCGCCAGCCGCGACAGGCCTGCGCGGTGCCGTCGTCGGCCAGCGTCAGCGCCAGCGAGGCCGCGGAGGTCTCGCGCACGAGCTGGCGCGCGTGGGTGCCGCTGAGGTCGCGGTGGATCACGGTCGCGTAGCGGCCGGGGACGAACGGCACGCCCCGCAGCCCCGCGCCAAGCTCGATGGTCGCGCCGGTGGGCGTGGCGACCGGTGCTGCGTCGGCGGCCAGCGCTTGCGCGTTCGTGGTGCCAGGCGAAGGGCGCGCGGGTGGCATCTCGGGCGGCCTCCCGCACGCGGCGCTGCCGGCGAGCGCGGCCAGCACCGCGGCGGTTGGAGCAGCGCATCGCTCAGTCGGGGAACGCACTGACATATCGGTGGTCGAGGACGGTACCCCAATCGATCGGTGCGGCGGCGGGGCTCGGTCACCGGCGCAGCGCCTTGCGGGCCGGGCTCCTCGTCGGGCGCGGCGACCGGCGAGCGGCGCCCACGCGAAAGGACGACGTGGCGATCGGCGGCGATGGCGATCGCGCCGCGCGGGCGACCCGCTCCTCCGGACCACCGCCAGGCGCGGCGCCCGACGCCGACCAGCGCTTCGCCCACCCGTCGCGCGAGCCCCGCCGATCGGATCGCGGTCCGCGGCCGCGCGCCGGCTGGACGCAGCCGCGATCGTCGCAGGTGTCGCGCCAGCCGGGAATCCCATTGGTGGAGCTTCCTGCCAACTGGAGCGGGGGCGGTCGCCCCCCGTTCCTCACCGCCTGTCGGCGGCGGGAGGCCCGCGGGGGGAGCGGCGAGCAGGCGGGCGAAGAGGAGCAGCGCGTCACCCTGGATGCACGCAAGGCCGATGTCGCCGGCGGCGAACTCGCCGATGACCGGCGTGGACGTGTCGAGACGCCGGCGCCGCCCGCCCTCGAACTCGACGGTGATCGTGCGATCGATCCCGAGCCGGCCCGGGCCGTCATGGTCGTGATCGTCGTGGACGACGTAGGTGCCACCGCCGACGTCGACGACGTACACGAGGTGACGCGTGATCGGCACGCCGAACGCACGCCAGGCGACCCGCAGGTCGAAGAAGAGCGGGATCCAGGTCATCATCACCGGCGCCAGCGCGGCCAGCGTGAACCACGGCCCGCCCAACGCCCAGCAGCCCACGATGCTCGCCAGCCCGACGCCCATCCTGACGACGCAGCGCGCGTAGAACCGCGCGCCCAGCGGCGGCCGCATGATCGGGGCCTCCATGGCGAGGTTCAGGCGCGGATCCTGGCGCGCCAGCGCGAAGCGCGGCGCGTGGGCCGACGCGGGTGCTGGCGGGCGGTCGCCATCGCTGACAACCGCTCGCCGCGTCCGCTCACCACGATCGCGACCGGCAGCGACCCCGTTCCGACGCCGTGCATCGCGCGCCCGCAGTTCGGACAGGTCGCGCCCGGCGTCTCGAGGATCGTGGCGTCGCAGTGCGGACAATTCATCGATGCGCCTGATGCTACCCCGTCGGCGCGTACGCGCGGCACGCCGACGCTCCCCGGAGGCCGGGTGCAGCCCGTCCGGTCAGGGTCGAGGGCGGCGCGCATCCACGCGTGGCCTTCGACGCGCTCAGGTGCGCCGCGCGTCGCGCGCGTCGCGCGCGGCCCGGCGGCGGGCGTACCCGCGGTAGAGCCACAGGAGCAGCATCGCGCCCAGCACCGAGGCGAGGAAGCCCGACGTCTCGTTCGTGCGATACCAGCCGCCGGCGACGCCGATGAGGCGCGCGGTCGCCGCGCCGAGCACGCCGAGCAGCGACGTGAGCAACAGGCCAGCCGGACCACGTCCCGGCATCAGCAGGCGCGCGAACGCGCCCACGATGAGACCGATGAACAGGACCCAGAGGATGGACATGCGGCCTCTGTAGTCACGATCGTCAGGCCGCGCCAGTGGTTTCGCCGCGCTCGGGGGCCGCGCGCTTGCTCGCAGCGGGTGGCGGCGGTCGCAGCCGATCGTAGCGCCGCGTCCGCGATGCTCACGGCGCCGCGACGGGGAAGACGAACGGCGGCAGCGCGCGGCTGCCAACGTCGACGAACTGGGGGCCGAATGGTCCGTGGGGATCGGCGACGTAGATCTCGTCCAGGCCGCCTTCGCGCCGCGCCGTGAACACCGTCGCGGCGCCGTCGTCGATCCACTCGGTGATCGAGTACATGTCTTGAAACGTCCCGGGCGGGTTCAGCATCGTCGAGGTCCAGCTCCGGGGCCTCGGCGTAGCCTCTAGGTCCCAGCGGGGCCACTCGCCGAGCGGCGTTGCCTGCAGGCGCACGCTGCGGCTCGCGAGGTTCCCGCGATGCGGCGCCAGGTGCCGAGGTGCCAGTCGGGGCTCGCCGATTCAGGGACCGCGATGGGCGCCAGCGAAGGAAGCGCACGCCAGAACGTCGCCAGGTCGCCCGTGGTGGTCGTCGTCATCACGTAGGCGACCACCTCGCCGTCGAGATCGAACCCGACGCCGAACACATCGGGATCGACGCCCGCGATCGCGGGCGAGTTCACGCGCACCGCTGGTCCTGGTACCGACCCGCTCACGTCGACCAGGTAGGCATCATCCCAGGGGTGGTCGAACTGTCCCGCGAACGCGACGAGCGTTCCCGCCGAGTTCATCGCCACCTGGGGCTGGGTCTGCAGTGTGAGCCCGGGCGGGATCAGCGAGATCGGTGGTAGCGGGACGCCGTCGTTGATCGCCACCCAGAGGACATCATGAAACGCCACGAACAGCATGCCGTGGCCGTCTGGGGTGAAGGGTGAGGTGTTGTTGGGTTCGAACCCCGGCGTGCCCAGATCCACCGGCGCGGACGTCGGCCGGCGTAGATCGAGGCCCCAGGCGTTGCTCGAGGTGAACAACGTCGGGCGACACGCGGCGAAGCTGCCGTCCGGGGCGATCCAAGCGCGCTCGCAGCTCCCGGTCGGATAGGGCGGGTTGATCGCCCGGGTCGACGCGGTCCCGGCCGCGTCGAACGACGTGACGTAGCCGCCGCGGTTGGGGCCCAGCGCGACGAAGTGATCGCCGGCGGTGCTCCAGGCGCCGTAGACTGTATCGAAGGCCCCCGGCACATGGATCGGCGGCTGCGCCGGCGGGATCTGCGCGAGGTCGTACACCGCGACCCCAGGCGACGGGCTCTCCGTCGGCCAGGCCAGCCGCGGTCGGCTCGCCGCCATCCGCCACCCATCGGTGACCTGCGAGGTCTCGTCCGCGATCACGGTTGGCGGTGCAAGCGGGGAGGCCGTCAGGTCGGTTGCCATGAGCACGTGACGCTGGCCCGCCGACTGCGCGACGACGAGGTGTCGTCGATCCGGCGTCGGGCCGGCGTGCGACCAGAGGAGCGCATCGTGGATCACCCCGACGTGGACGGGAACCGCCGGACAGTATGCGGCGTCGAGCGAGACGACCATGGTCGACCGGACGGCCGTGACCTCTCGTTGATATGCCAGCCAGTAGCGGGGCGCACCACTGCAAGAGACGACGATCGGCGGCGTCGTGTCGCTCACCACGCCCGTCGCGCCGCTCCGCACCGTGCAGGTCTGTACCGGCGCGGTCGGCTGCGATGCCACGCTGACCGAGTAGCTCGCCCCCGCGGGGAGCGGGAACGTGAAGCGCCCGTCAGCGCCCGGCACGACGGTGGTCGTGCCGTCCGTCAGCGTCAGGCCCGAGCCGGCGAGGCACCGGACCTCGCCGGCGAGCATCGCCATCCCCGCGTCGACCGGCGTGTCGACGGGCGCGCCATCGATGACCGCGTCGGGAGCATCGAGCGTCGGCGCCGCGTCGACGCCTGGGTCGCCGTGGCCGCCACAGGCCACGAGGCTCAGCGCCACAGTGCAGCGCATGACGTAGTGAGTGAGATCCCGCGAGGCCACGGCGCGACTATCGCACGGTGCTGCCGCGTGGCGCTGCCGCTCGGTGGATCGCGAACCCGTGCCCAGCGGCGGAGCCCCTCAGGTCGGCGGCTCACCCCTCCGGGGTGTCGCGGCGCGACGCGTGCGCCGGGCGGACGTCGAGCGTGTCAGCCGCCGGTTGGCCCCCGGCGCCCGATCCGGTTGGCTGCGACTCGAACCGTCGGCCCCCGGCGCCCGATCCGGTTGGCTGCGACTCGAACCGTCGGTGGCAGTCGATCGGAGCGACGGGACCTCGCGCGGTGACGCGCCTCGGCCGCGTTCGAACGAACTGGGATCTTCGATCGGTCGCGACTCGATGTGCTGACCGCGGCCGAGCGGATCGTGCCGGTCGACGCGCCCGGCCATGGCAGCCGCCGCTGCGGCGGTCTACGCTCGCGCCATGAGGCTGCCCCACGTCGTCGCGTTTCTGCTCGCCGCGGTGAGCGTGGCGTGTCCTGGGCACCGGGCTCCGCCGCGCGCGCCGGTCCGGACCGCGTTGGTCACCCGCGCCGAGCCGGCGCCGGACCTCGGCCCGCCGGCCACCACGGGCGGCAGGTCCCCGGCGGAGAAGTTCGCCGCCGGCGAGCTCGTGTTCGGCGTCTACACCATCCACGACGCCGCGCACTGCGAGCTCGCGAGCTGGGACGCGACCGCGGCCGCGCTCGGCCTCGACGGCGCGCGCGTGCTCGATCGTGAGCTCACGATCGGCGACACCGCCGTCGCGGTCGGCGCGATGGCCGACGGCGTCGTCGGCGATCTCACGCCCATCATGACCGCGCTGCGGGACGCCGGCGGCAGCGACATCGACGGCCACCACGTCTGCGTCGTGCCCGCGACCGGGGTGGGCGTCGCCCTGTCGACGTCCAACGGCTTCATCGCGTTCGAGCCCGCGGCGATCATCCAGATCAACGAGCTCGTGCCCGACGCCGAACGCAGCATGTACAGCGTCGTCGTCGTGTTCGCGCACGAGTTCGCGCACCAGCTCCAGTACTGGTACGGCAACCCGTTCGCGGGTGACAAGAGCATGCGGAGGACCGAGCTGGCGGCCGACTGCATGGGCTCGGCCTTCGTCGCGATGACCCAGCCCAGCGGGTGGATCATGGAACAGGTCCACAAAGGTGTCGTCGGCGCGCTCCAAGCCTACGCCGATCTCAAGTTCAGGAGCGTCATGCATCACGGCACCCGCGTCGATCGCGCGCAGCTCGCCCACGCCGGCGTCGAGCTGGTGACGTCGCGGCGGGCCCAGCAGCAGCCGCTCGATCTCGCGACGATCAAGCGCACATGCGACGCCGCCGTCGAGGCCTGGGACGCGTCGCTGACGCTGACGCCGCCGGATCAGCTCTGGGGTGGCACCGAGCCGTGACCCGACTTACCCGCGTGCC
>JADJGV010000036.1 GCA_016707895.1 Myxococcales bacterium
GCAGCACCACCATCATCAGGTTCATCCGGCCGTAGGCGTAGGCGTGGTTGGCCGCGCCCACCGCGTAGCGCCCGTCGGGCAGCCGGCCGAAGTGGCAACTCGCGCAGCCGAACGACACCGCGTCGACCGAGCCGAACCGCGGGCCCGCCGGCAGCCCCAGCGGCAGGCCGTCGGGCGATCGCGGATCGGCGATCATGCCGAGCTGCGCGAAGCCCGGGCCGACCTGCTCGGGGAAGTGCTGCACCAGCCACGCCAGGATCGGCCGCGGGATGCCCGGCGTGCCGAACGACTCGTCGAAGAACATCGCCTTGCCGCACAAGAGCCGCAGCCGCCGATCGGTCGGGCGCGCGGCCGCGTCGGCGCAGGCGGTGGCCAGCGCGCCGTGCTCCAGCACGGCGTCGAGGTCGGCGCTGACGTTGGTCAGGCCCTCGCTGGTGTCGGCCTGCGCGGCGAACGGATCGTCGCTTGGGTCGGTCGGGTCGGGACCGCCCGTGGTGTCGGTGCAGGCGGCGGCGAGGAGGGCGGCGAGCGCGAGCGCAGGGCGTTGCATGGCCGGCACGCTACCGGCCGGTCGCGCAGCGTAGAAAGTAGGAAGTTCCACTTCCTGGTGCCCCGAAAGGCGAAGCAAGGCCGCCCGCGCGCCGACGCGTCAGCGCACGGGCAGCCCGGGCACCGCCAGCTCGACGCGGTACACGCCGGTGCGCGCGGTGATCAGCAGCGTCCGGCCGTCGGCGCCGCCGAACGCGACGTTGGACGGCTGCTCGGGGATCGCGAGGACGCCCCAGCGGTGGCCGTCGGGCGCGTAGGCCTCGACGCCGGCGGCGGTCGCGACGAACAGGTCGCCGGCGGCGTCGACCGCCAGCCCGTCGGGCGTCGCGGCCGTGGTGACGAAGACGCGGCGGTTGGCCAGCGCGCCGTCGGCGGCGACGTCGAAGACGTGGACGGTCGCGGCCTCGGAGTCGCCGACGTACAGGCGGTCGGCCGTCGGCGCCAGCGCGACGCCGTTGGGGCGATCGGTCAGCGCGCCGCGGTGCTCGGCGGTGAGCGCGCCGCCCGGCGCCACCCGGAACACGCCCATGAACCCCAGCTCGCGCTGCGCGGCGCTGATGCCGTAGGGCGGATCGGTGAAGTAGATCGTGCCGTCGGCGCGCACCGTCACGTCGTTGGGCGAGTTGAGCCGCGCGCCCTCGAAGCGGTCGACGACGGTCACGCCGCTGGCGCCGTCGCCGCGGGCGACCTGGCGGCCGCCGTGCTCGCACGCGATCAGCGCGCCGCTCGGATCGAGCGCGAGGCCGTTGCTCTTGCCGCTGGGCCGGCGGAACACCGTCGGCGCGCCGGCGCCGGTCCAGCGGTAGATGGTGTCGCCGTCGATGTCGCTCCACAGCCAGTCGGCGGTGGCGGCCCGCCACTGCGGGCCCTCGGTGAAGCGGTAGCCGCCGCCGACCGGGCTCACCGCGCCGGCGCCGGCCAGCGGATCGACCGGCGCGGCGTCGACCCCGCCGTCGACCGCCCCGCCGTCGACCGCCCCGCCGTCGGGGCCGAGCCCGACCTCGCCGCCGCACGCGGCCGCTACGACGATCGCCAGCGCTGCCCAGGTCCGCATCGCCCGGACGATACCGCGGCGCCGACCGGATCGCGTACGCTGGCGCGCGTGCTGCCGGTGCCGATGCCGCTGTCGCCGATGCTGTGCAAGCTCGCCAGCGCGCTGCCGCCCGGCGACGGCTGGCAGTTCGAGCCCAAGTGGGACGGCTTCCGCGCGCTGGTGTTCAAGGACGGCGCCGCGCTGACCGTGCAGAGCCGCGACGGCAAGCCGCTCGAGCGCTACTTCCCCGAGCTGGTCGCGCCCCTCGCCGCGCACCTGCCGCCGCGGATCGTGCTCGACGGCGAGATCGTGATCGCCCGCGGCGGCGCGCTCGACTTCGAGGCGCTCTTGTTGCGCATCCACCCGGCGGCGTCGCGGGTGGCGACGCTGGCCCGCGAGACGCCCGCGGCGCTGGTGGCGTGGGACCTGCTGGCGCTGGGCGACGAGGACCTCCTGCCGCTGCCGCAGCACGCGCGCCGGGCCTGGCTCGAGGCGGCGCTGGCCGGCCTGCCGCCGCCGATCCTGCTGACGCCGGTGACCTGCGATCGCGCGATCGCCGCCGACTGGTTCCACCGCTTCGAGGGCGCGGGGCTCGACGGCGTGATCGCCAAGCCGCTCGACCTGCCGCAGCGCCCCGGCAGCGCGCGCTGGTCAAGGTCAAGCACGCGCACCGCCGACTGCGCGGTCGCCGGCTTCCGCTGGTACAAGGACGCGGTCGGCGAGCGGGTCGGCTCGCTCTTGCTCGGGTTGCACGACGCCGCCGGCCAGCTCCACCACGTCGGCGTGTGCGCGACGTTCACCCAGGCGATGCGCGCGCAGCTGGCGCGCGAGCTGGCGCCGCTGACGATCGACGTCGCCGACCACCCGTGGGCCGGCTGGCAGCCCGCGCCCGACGCCGCGGGCCGCCGGCCCGGCGCATGACCAGCCGGTGGAACCGCGGCAGGATCCGGCTGGGTGCCGCTGCGGGTCGAGCGGGTGTGCGAGGTCGGCTACGACCACCTGCAGGGCGCGCGCTTCCGCCATGCCACCCAGTGGAAGCGGTGGCGCGACGATCGCGCGCCGGCGTCGTGCCGCTACGATCAGCTCGAGGTCACGCCGCCCGCCGAGCTGGCCGCGCTGTTCGCGCCGCCGTAGGCGCCCTCGCGGCTGCGTGCTAGCGTCGATCCATGGTCGCGCTGGAGTCGATGTTCCACCCGCCGCCCGACGTCGACGCGCGCGTCGAGCTCGACGGCGTGGGGTGGGCCGACTACGAGCGCCTGGTGGCGGTGCGAGGCGAGGCCAGCGTGCCGCGCCTGACGTACCTGGAGGGGAGGCTGGAGCTGATGTCGCCGGGGCGGTCGCACGAGTCGGACAAGAAGAAGCTGGCGCGCCTGCTCGAGGCGTACGCCGATCACCTCGGGCTGGCCCTCGAGGGGCTCGGGTCGTGGACCGTGAAGCGCGAGGAGGTGCGGCGCGGGGCCGAGGCCGACGAGTGCTACGTGCTCGGCCCGGTCACCGACGCCCACGTTCACCCCGACTTCGCCATCGAGGTGGTCTACGTCGGGCGGCATCTCCAAGCTCGACGTCTGGGGCGTGGGCTCGGCGTCGACGAGGTCTGGTTCTGGTCGGGCGAGCGCCTCGCGATCTTCCAGCGGGCCGGCGCGAGCTGGTCGGCCGCCGCGCGCAGCCGCTACGTGCCGGCGATCGACCCGGCGCTGATCGCGCGCAGCATGGGCGCGCCGTCGCAGGTCGCCGCGGTCACGGCGCTGCGCGCCGCGCTCGCCGCGTGAGCGCGCGCGTCAGCGCCGGCGGGCGCCGGCCCACTCGACCGCGGGGTCGTAGTCGGGATCGGGCGCGACCTCGGCCGGCCGCTCGGCCTCGGGCACGCGCTGCAGGTTGATCCGCACGCGGTAGTACGCCGAGCTGCGGCCGCGCATCGTGTCGACCAGCACGTCCTCGGGCGCGAGCCGCGCCGCCACCGCCCGGTGGCGCGCCTGCCAGCGCGCGAGCCCGGCCAGCGCGTCGTCCTTGCGCTTGGCCTGGCCGATCAGCACGAGCGGCAGCTTCGGCGTCCGCCGCGCGCGGCCCGGCGTCTTGGCTCGCGACGGCGCGACGCGTGGCGCCTCGCCCGGAGCCTTCCTCGAAGTGTGGCGGCCACGGCGCGTCGCCCAGCCCGGCCGCGGCCTGCTGCCCGGCCAGCGCCAGCAGGCCGTCGAGCTCGCCGGCGACGTCGTCGATCGCGGCGTGGGCGTCGCCGTGGGCCGCGACCAGCGCCGGCACCGTCGCGATCGTGAACGCCGCCGGATCGCAGGTGGCCAGCGCGTCCCAGGTCAGCGGCATCGACACCCGGGCGTCGGCGGTGGGCCGCACCGAGTACGCGCTGGCAGTGGTGCGGTCGCGCGCGTTCTGGTTGTAGTCGAGGAACACGCCGTGGCGCTCCTCCTTCCACCACTTGCTGGTGGCCAGGGTCGGCGCGCGCCGCTCGACCTCGCGCGCCACCGCCAGCGCGGCGCGCCGCACCTCGGTGAACGACCACGCCGGGCGGATCCGCACCAGCACATGGACGCCGCGCGAGCCCGAGGTCTTGGGCCAGCCGACCAGCCCGTGATCGGCGAGCACCGCGCGCGCCAGCTGCGCGACCTCGACGATCTGTGGCCACCCCACGCCCGGCACCGGATCCAGATCGATGCGCAGCTCGTCGGGATGATCGAGATCGCCGGCGCGCACCGGCTGCGGGTTGAGGTCGACGCAGCCGAGGTTCACCACCCACGCCAGCGCCGCGGCGT
Source organism: Myxococcales bacterium (assembly GCA_016707895.1). Taxonomy (GTDB): domain Bacteria; phylum Myxococcota_A; class Polyangia; order Haliangiales; family Haliangiaceae; genus UBA2376. The sequence goes on from JADJGV010000036.1 coordinate 4,348, forward strand.
CGCGCACGACGACCTCCTCGGCGGTGCGGCCCGAGGGGAACGTGAACACCGCGGTCTCGATCCACGGCGGCCGGTGGGTGGGCGCGCGCTTCTGGTAGAACGGCTCGGCGTCGACGCCGTCGGGGAACCGCCGAGCACCAGCGGCCGGCCGGCGACGCCGCGCACCGCGCCGTCGGCCACCACCAGGTAGTAGCGGACCAGGTCGAGCTTGGTCAGCCCGAGCGCGGGGAAGAACACCTTGGTCGGGTTCGAGATCGCGACCTCGCGGCCGGCGATCGTGAGCACCTCGCGCGGGCTGGCCACGCCGCGACGATACCGCGGTCACGCCATCGGCAGGCCCCCGCCGAGCAGGCCGGCCAGCGGCGAGGCAGCCGGGGCCGCGGCGGCGGGCGCCGGCGCGCGGCCGACGTTGGCCAGCGCGGCTGAGAGGCCGGCCAGCTGCTGATCGACGGCGCTGGGCTGCGCGCTCGGCACGTCGGGCGCCTGGCGGCGGGTGCGGATGGTGGCGGTGAGGCCGCCGGTGACGGCGTCGAGGTCGACGCGGGATCTCCGGGAAGGCGATGGGGCGCATGGGGCTCCTGGGGATGAGGGAACCTCCGCCCAGGTAGCGAGCCGCGTACCAGCTGCAAGTACCCGCGACCGCATGGCGCGCGCTCGGGCGATCGCGCCGCCCGCGGTCGACGGCAGGCGCGACCCCGGACCTCTCAACCGACGTGGGCGCCGAGCCAGTCACCAGCGGCGCGGTCGCGATCGCGTGCTCGGCCAGCCAGTCGGCCGAACGCTGGCTTGTGGATCAGCCCGCGCGGGATGGCCGGGAACATCGCGGTCAGGCCCTTCTGCTTGAGCAGCGCGGCGCGTGGGTGATCCTCAGCGAAGCCCCTGGGCGCCTTCTTGCCCAGTCGTCGTGCCCGCTCACGGTGTAGCCAGCGTCGCGCAGCCGCGATCCGGGTGGCCAGCGCCGCGCCCGAACGCCGACGACCGCCGCGCGCCACCGCGCCAGCGCCTCGGGGCCGAACTGGTACAGGCCGACGCCGACGAACTACTCGTCGGGCCCGGTGGACGTACGGCGCGGCGCAGCCTCCTCAGCCAGCGACGCGTCGCCCGCCGGGATCATCGCGCCGGTGGGTCCTGTACGGCGTCTTGTCCTTGCTGAAGCGCACGTCGCGGTAGATCCCGCAGCACCTTCGGCGCGCCGAGCTTCGCCGGGCGGTAGGTCGGCGCCAGCCGCCGCCGCCACCGTCGTCAGGAGCGCCGTCATCAGCGCCACCTGCGCCTGGTAGCGCGCCTTGCCAGCGTCGAACCAGGGGCTTGCTCATCTCGGCGGCCAGCTCAGGCCAGAACCGCATCGCGTCCTTCGCGAAGCCGGTTGAACGTCGAATTGGCGGGGGCGGGGACGGCGGCGCGGGCCATGGCACGATCTAGCCGCGCCCGCGCCGGCCGGCAACCCGCTCGGGTATCAGCCGCGGCCGATGGCGGTCGGTGACTCCGCGGACGACACGCTGCCGGCGTCCGGGGTGACCGCCGGCGTCGGCGCGCGGCGCGCTGCCGGTGGTGGCGCGCGGCTACCAAGGTGCTGTCCGAGCACGCCCGCGGCGGCCTCGGGCGCATCCTCCGGGCGCGCGATCTGCGCACCGGCCGGCTGGTCGCGATCAAGGGAGATGCTCGACGGCACGCCCGACGCCGCTGACCCGGTTCAAGCGCGAGGCGCTGGTGACCGCCAACCTGCGGCACCCGGCGATCGTGCCGGTCACGAGATCAGGCGCTGGCCGGGCGAAACCGTTCTACGCGATGAAGCTGGTCGACGGCCGCTCGCTCGACGCGGTAATCGAGGACGCGCCGACCCTGCGCGAGCAACTGGCGCTGGTGCCGCGGCTGATCGACGTGGCCGGGGCGATCGCCGCCCCGGCCGGGCGTGATCCACCGCGATCTCAAGCCGGCCAACGTGCTGGTCGGCAACTACGGCCGAGACGGTCGTGATCGACTGGGGGCTGGCCCGGCGCAGCGGCGATCGAGGCCGCGCTGGCGTCGAGGCCTGTCGGCGTGATCAGCGGCGCGGTGACGCTGGTCGGCGACGTCGTCGGCACGCCGGCCTACATGCCGCCCGAGCAGGCCCGCGGCGAGGTCGTCGACGAGCGCGCCGACGTCTTCGCGCTGGGCGCGATGCTCTACTACTTGCTGGGCGGCCGGGTGCCGTACGCCGGCGCGCGCACCGCCGCGGGTGCTGACCCAGACGGCGCTCGGGCCGCCGCAGCCGCTGGCCGCTCAGCCCGACTCCCGAAGCTCCCGGCGGTCGTGGCCAAGGCGATGGCGCCACGCCAGGACGATCGCTACGCCTCGGCCCGCGATTGCGCCGCCGACCTGCGCCGCTTCAGACCGGCCAGCTGGTCGCGGCGCCCGCACCTCGCCGTGGCAACTCGTGCGCCGCTGGCTGCGCCGCCCCGCCGATCGTCTCGATGTCCGCGGTGCTGGTGTTGGCGCTGGCTGCCACCAGCGCGCGGTCGCGGTGCGCAGCATCACCCGCAGGCCCAACGTCGCGCCGAGGGGCCGGGCCGACCAGCAGCGGGCGCTGGTCGAAGAGCGCAACAACGTGCTGATCGTGGCGCGGCCCGCGCCTACCTGACCCGGGACGCTCCCGCTCGGTGGCGTGGCTCAAGCAACTCCACCCACCGCCCAGCAGTGGGGATCAGGACCGGAGGACATCGCCGCGACGCGCGCGAGCAGGGACGTCGCGCGCTGGTGCTGCAGGGGCACGTCGGCGCGGTCAACGACGTCGCGTTTACGCCGGACGGTCGCGGTCACCGCTGGCGACGACGCCGCGGTCCCGGATCAGGATCTGGCGACCGGCGCGGTGCGGGTGCTCCAGGATCGCCGCGATCAGACACCATCGAGGTCACGCCCGACAGCGCCCGCGCCGTCGCGTTCGGCGCAGGTGGGACGGAAGTGCCGTCGGCCGGGCGCTGCGGAGTGGGACCTGACCAGCGGCGGGCCCTACGACGCCCCGAGCTTCCCGGGGGCGCAACGACGACGCGACGGTGTCGCCCGATGGCCGCTGCTCGCGGTGATGACCTGCGCCGGCAACGTCCACGTGGTCGACCTCGCGACCCGGGTCAGCCGTGACCTGCGCGGCGCGACCGGCTGGCGCGTCGGCACCCAGCAGTGTCGGAAGTCCCTAGCGTTCTCGAGCGACGGGGGCGCGGCTGCACGCCGAGTCGGGGCAGGGCACCGTCGACGTGATCGACGTCGCCCGGGCCGCCGTGGTCGCGACGATCGGTGACCTGCGTGATGGCGTCGTGGTCGAACTCGGTTCGTCGATCCACGGCGCCAGGTCAGGTGCTGGCGCGAGGCGGCCTGACATCGTGGCGCGCGGCCGGGGGCGATCGCCGCTCGCTGTTCGGACCCGTCGGCTCGCGGGGCATGGCGCACACCGGCGACGCGGGCCCGGTGGTGACGACCGGTCGCGACGGCACCGCGCGGGCGTGGTCGCTGAGCGACGCCGTCGAACGCGGTGGTGCGGCACGACGGGACGCTCAGCGCGTTGGTCACGACGCCTGACAGGCGAGCGGTCGTGACCGCGGGCGCCGGTCGGCTGGTGTGGGTCGCGGCGGTCGACGGCACCTGGCGCTCGGCCCTGCCGCGGCCACGACGGCGTGGTCACCGAGGTCGCGGTGTCGCCCGACGGGCGGTGGCTCGCGTCGAGCTCGGCGGACAGGACGGACCGGGTCACAACAGCTCGACGACGTGCGCCGGGCTACCGGTCGACGTCAAGCTCGCCGGGCGCTGGCGGTGACCCCGATGGCGAGGCGGTGTAACTAACCGGCGGGTCTGCGTCGAGCGTTGGACGCTGAGCGGCGTCGCCGAGACGTTGCAGGCGTGTGCAGGGCCGACGTCGCTTTTGAACCTGCTCCCGCTGTCGGCCGACAGGGCGGTGCTGGTGGCGAGGCGCGGACGCGGCGGGTTCGACGTCTGGCGTGGTCGAGCCCGCACCGCGACCGCGTTGGGGGATGACCGGGTGGTCGCCGGGCTCGCGCTCGCGCACGACGGCCGACGGCTCGCGGTCGTCGAACAGGATGGTGCGACCCGGGTCTACGACCTGACGACCGGTGGGGCGCAGCTGCTGGCCAGCCCGGGCCTCAGCGAGGTCTACCATCGCGCGATCGGCATCTCGCCCGATGGCGCGCGGGTGGTGTGGGGCGAGGCCCGGGGGATCGGGGTCGTCGAGGTGCCGGGCGGCGCGCCCCGGCGGATCGAGGGCGGCGCCGGCGAGGTGCGCGAGTTGGTCGTCGCGGCCGACGGCCAGACCGCGTTCTCGATCGACACCAGCGGGGTGGTGGTGCGGTGGGACCTACGCGCTGGCACCGCGGCCGAGCTCGCGCGGCGGCCCGGCGCCGACAGCCTGCGGCTCGCGCCCGACGGACGGAGCCTGGCGTTCGGCGCGAGCGACGACACGATCATCGTGCGCGGCACCGCCGTCGATGCCCCGGCGCCGCGGGTCCTGGTGGGCCACGCCGGATCGATCAACGACCTGGCGTTCGCGCCCGATGGCCTGACGCTGGCGTCGGCGTCCACGGACTCCACCGCGCGGCTGTGGGACCTGGCGACCGGCGCCAGCCTGCGAACTCGGCCACCACGAGTACGTCTTCGCGCTGGCGTTCACACCCGACGGCCGCCGGCTGGTCACCCATCACCCGGGGCGGCTCCTGGCCGATCCTCCTCGACGGCCTCCCCGCGATCAGGCCGCGCTGCGCGGCTACCTCGCGAGCGCCACTAACCCTCGGTCGGCCCACCGCGCCCGGCCCGCGCCACCACGACCCCGCTCCAGGGTTCGCGCCGCACCCCACGCTGAACGATCAGGTTCCCGCCACAGCCGCCGGACCGCCGCACCACCGGGAGGCCACGCGGACAGCCGTCTCGGAGGAAGAGCTCGATCCCGGCTCTGCCGGGATCGAGGAGAAGGTCTCGCGAAAACCTGCCTGCAACTTTCGGTCGTCGTCGGGCTCGCCGGCCTCGGCCCGGTCTTCTCGCCTCTTGCGGGAGTTGTAATCGAGCACCGACTTGCAGGCGGATGGCGGTCGGCGTGACCTCGACCAGCTCGTCGTCGTTGATGAACGCGAGCGCGCTCTCCAGCGTGACCTGGCGCGGCAGGGGCGAGGATCAGCTTCTCGTCACGCCGCCGTCCGGTACTCGAGGCGGACCCGCCCCGGGCCGCTCGGCCGCATCTCCTTCATCTGGCCCAGGCGCCGACCGAGCTCCTCGATCACCGGCCCGGTGTAGCGGTCGTCGAGGTCGATGACCGCGTGCTCGTACGGCTCCATCAGCTCGCCGCGCTCGCCGAGGCGGGTGATGACCGTCGGCTGCGAGACGCACATCTCGTAGCCCTCGCGCCGCATGGTCTCGATCAGCACCGACAGGTGCAGCTCGCCGCGGCCCGACACCTTAGAACGCGCTGGCCTCCTCGGTGTCCTCGACGCGGAGCGCGACGTTGCCTCCCGGTCTCGCGGAACAGGCGCTCGCGGACGATGCGGCCGGTGACGTTCTTGCCCTCCTTGCCGGCGAACGGGCCGTCGATTGACCGGGAAGACCGTCGGCGATCGTCGGCGGGTCGATCTTGAGCAGCGGCAGGATGGTCGGGTTCTGGATCGACGTGATGGTCTCGCCGACGTTGAGCTCGTTCATGCCGGTGACCGCGCAGATGTCGCCGGCCTGGGCCACCGCCAGCTCGAACCGCTTGTGGCCCTGGAAACCCAGCACCTTCTGGACCCGGAACTCCTCTTGGAGCCGTCGCGGTGGCACGCCAGCAACACCCGGTCGCCGACCCTGGCCGAGCCGATCGCGGATCCGGCAGATCGCCATGTAGCCGAAGTCGTCGGAGTCGAGCGTCGCCACCTGCATGCACAGCGGCGCGGTCGGGTCGCCCTCCGGGCGCCGGCACCTGCTCCATGATCGGTCGAGCAGCGGCGCCGGGTCCTTGCGCTCGTCATCCAGCTTCCTGGACCGCCAAGCCCTCGCGGCCCGACGCGTGGATCACCGGGAAGTCGAGGCTGGTGCTCGCTCGCGCCCAGCGGCAGCGAACAGGTCGAACGCCGGGTCCCATGACCTTCTCCGGGCTCGACGTCTGGGCGGTCGATCTTGTTGATCACCACGATCGGCGGCAGGCCCATCTCGAAACGCCTGCGCGGCCACGAACCGCGTCTGGGGCATCGGGCCCTCGACGGCGTCGACCACCACGACACCCCGTCGACCATGCCGAGATGCGCTCCACCTCGCCGCCGAAGTCGGCATGGCCGGGCGTATCGACGATGTTGATCGTCACGCCCTTGTAGTCGATGCCGGTGTTCTTGGCCAGGATGGTGATGCCGCGCTCGCGCTCGAGGTCGTTGGAGTCCATGGCCCGCTCGGCCACCTGCTGGTTGGCCCGGAAGGTGCCGGACTGGCGGAGCAGGCCGTCGACCAGCGTGGTCTTGCCGTGGTCGACGTGGGCGATGATGGCGATGTTGCGGATGTTGGGCTGGGCACTCATGGCGACTTCGCGGGCTCGGGGACGTTGCCGCCAGCTGAGCGCACGCCACGACGGCGCGTCCCAGCATGGGCAGCGAGGGGGCCACCAGCGCGGCGGCGATCGCCGAGATCGTCGGTGCCGGTGATGCTGGCGGTGGCGCGGCCGGTGGCGTCGACCCAGCGCAGCTCGCGCTCGGCCAGCTCGAGCCGGCCCAGCGGCGCACGATCCGGCGCCGGCCACCCGCGACGCCGTCGGCGCCGATCGTCACCGCGCCAGCGGCATACGCCGATCGGATCGAGGTAGGCGATCAGCCGCGGCGGCCCGGATCCTCGACGATGCGCGCCATCGGCGCGTCGCACAACGCCAGCGCGCGGCTGGCCGCCGCC
>JADJGV010000037.1 GCA_016707895.1 Myxococcales bacterium
GTCGCCGCGGGCGACCCGGGGCCGCCGTGCTCGCAGGCGTGATCAGCGCCGCCGGGACGAGCGCCAGCCCGCTGCCTTTGCCGCGGGCGCGGGAACACCGTCGGCGCGCCGGCGCCGGTCCGCAGTAGACGGTGTGCGTCATGTCGCTCTACAGCCAGTCGGCGTGCGGCCGCGCGCCACTCAGCCCTCGGTGAAGCGGTGGGTAGCCGCCGCCGACCGGGCTCATGGCTCGCGCCGGCGCCGGTCAGCGGATCGACCGGCGCGGCGTCGACGCCGCCGTCGGGCGCGCCGCCGTCGCCCGCGCCGCCGTCGGGGCCGAGCCCGGCCTCGCCGCCGCACGCGGCCACCACGACGATCGCCAGCGTTGCCGGGGTGCGCATCGTCGGGACGATACCGCGGCGCCGACCGGATCGCGTACGCTGGCGCGTGCTGCCGGTGCCGATGCCGCTGTCGCCGAGCTGTGCAAGCTCGCCAGCGCGCTGCCGCCCGGCGACGGCTGGCAGTTCGAGCCTCGGCGGGACGGCTTCCGCGCGCTGGTGTTCAAGGACGTTGCCGCGCTGACCGTGCAGAGCCGCGACGGCAAGCCGCCCGAAAGGCCATTTCCTCGAGTTGGTCGCACCCTCGTCGCGCACCTGCGCCGCGGATCGTGCCCGACGGCGAGATCGATCGCTTGCCGCGGCGCGCCTGGACTTCGAGGCGCCTGGTCGCGCATCCACCCGGCGGCGTCGCGGGTCGCGAAGCTGGCCCGCGAGACGCCCGCGGCGCTGGTGGCGTGGATCCCGCTGGCGCTGGGCGACGTGAACCTCCAGCCGCTGCCGCAGCACGCGCGTTTCTGGGCCTGGCTCGCGAGGCGGCGCTGGCCGGCCTGCCGCCGCCGATCCTGCTGACGCCGGTGACCTGCGATCGCGCGATCGCCGCCGACTGGTTCCACCGCTTCGAGGGCGCGGGGCTCGACGGCGTGATCGCCAAGCCGCTCGACCTGCCGTACCGCCCCGGGCAGCGCGCGCTGGTCAAGGTCAAGCACGCGCGCACCGCCGACTGCGCGGTCGCCGGCTTCCGCTGGTACAAGGACGCGGTCGGCGAGCGGGTCGGCTCGCTCTTGCTCGGGTTGCACGACGCCGCCGGCCAGCTCCACCACGTCGGCGTGTGCGCGACGTTCACCCAGGCGATGCGCGCGCAGCTGGCGCGCGAGCTGGCGCTGCTGACGATCGACGTCGCCGACCACCCGTGGGCCGGCTGGCAGCCCGCGCCCGACGCCGCGGGCCGCCGGCCCGGCATGACCAGCCGGTGGAACCGCGGCAAGGATCTCGGCTGGGTGCCGCTGCGGGTCGAGCGGGTGTGCGAGGTCGGCTACGACCACCTGCAGGGCGCGCGCTTCCGCCATGCCACCCAGTGGAAGCGGTGGCGCGACGATCGCGCGCCGGCGTCGTGCCGCTACGATCAGCTCGAGGTCACGCCGCCCGCCGAGCTGGCGGCGCTGTTCGCGCCGCCGTAGGCGCCCTCGCGGCTGCGTGCTAGCGTCGATCCATGGTCGCGCTGGAGTCGATGTTCCACCCGCCGCCCGACGTCGACGCGCGCGTCGAGCTCGACGGCGTGGGGTGGGCCGACTACGAGCGCCTGGTGGCGGTGCGAGGCGAGGCCAGCGTGCCGCGCCTGACGTACCTGGGAGGAGGCTGGAGCTGATGTCGCCGGGGCGGTCGCACGAGTCGGACAAGAAGAAGCTGGCGCGCGTGCTCGAGGCGTACGCCGATCACCTCGGGCTGGCCCCTCGGGAAGGGCTCGGGTCGTGGACCGTGAAGCGCGAGGAGGTGCGGCGCGGGGCCGAGGCCGACGAGTGCTACGTGCTCGGCCCGGTCACCGACGCCCACGTTCACCCCGACTTCGCCATCGAGGTGGTCTACACGTCGGGCGGCATCTCCAAGCTCGACGTCTGGGGCGGGCTCGGCGTCGACGAGGTCTGGTTCTGGTCGGGCGAGCGCCTCGCGATCTTCCAGCGGGCCGGCGCGAGCTGGTCGGCCGCCGCGCGCAGCCGCTACGTGCCGGCGATCGACCCGGCGCTGATCGCGCGCAGCATGGGCGCGCCGTCGCAGGTCGCCGCGGTCAAGGCGCTGCGCGCCGCGCTCGCCGCGTGAGCGCGCGCGTCAGCGCCGGCGGGCGCCGGCCCACTCGACCGCGGGTCGTAGTCGGATCGGGCGCGACCTCGGCCGGGCCGCTCGGCCTCGGGCACGCGCTGCAGGTTGATCCGCACGCGGTAGTACGCCGAGCTGCGGCCGCGCATCGTGTCGACCAGCACGTCCTCGGGCGCGAGCCGCGCCGCCACCGCCGGGTGGCGCGCCTGCCAGCGCGCGAGCCCGGCCAGCGCGTCGTCCTTGCGCTTGGCCTGGCCGATCAGCACGAGCGGCAGCTTCGGCGTCCGCCGCGCGCGGCCCGGCGTCTTGGCTCGCGACGGCGCGACGCGTGGCGCCTCGCCCGAGGCCTTCTCGAAGTGTGGCGGCCACGGCGCGTCGCCCAGCCCGGCCGCGGCCTGCTGCCCGGCCAGCGCCAGCAGGCCGTCGAGCTCGCCGGCGACGTCGTCGATCGCGGCGTGGGCGTCGCCGTGGGCCGCGACCAGCGCCGGCACCGTCGCGATCGTGAACGCCGCCGGATCGCAGCCGGCCAGCGCGGCCCAGGTCAGCGGCATCGACACCCGGGCGTCGGGCGTCGGCCGCACCGAGTACGCGCTCGCGGTCGTGCGATCGCGCGCGTTCTGGTTGTAGTCGAGGAACACGCCGTGGCGCTCCTCCTTCCACCACTTGCTGGTCGCCAAGCGCCGGCGCCCGCCGCTCGACCTCGCGCGCCACCGCCAGCGCGGAGCGCCGCACCTCGGTGAACGACCACGCCGGGCGGATCCGCACCAGCACGTGGACGCCGCGCGAGCCCGAGGTCTTGGGCCAGCCGACCAGCCCGTGATCGGCGAGCACCGCGCGCGCCAGCTGCGCGACCTCGACGATCTGTGGCCACCCCACGCCCGGCACCGGATCCAGATCGATGCGCAGCTCGTCGGGATGATCGAGATCGCCGGCGCGCACCGGCTGCGGGTTGAGGTCGACGCAGCCGAGGTTCACCACCCACGCCAGCGCCGCGGCGTCGCGCACGACGACCTCCTCGGCGGTGCGGCCCGAGGGGAACGTGAACACCGCGGTCTCGATCCACGGCGGCCGGTGGGTGGGCGCGCGCTTCTGGTAGAACGGCTCGGCGTCGACGCCGTCGGGGAACCGCTTGAGCACCAGCGGCCGGCCGGCGACGCCGCGCACCGCGCCGTCGGCCACCACCAGGTAGTAGCGGACCAGGTCGAGCTTGGTCAGCCCGAGCGCGGGGAAGAACACCTTGGTCGGGTTCGAGATCGCGACCTCGCGGCCGGCGATCGTGAGCACCTCGCGCGGGCTGGCCACGCCGCGACGATACCGCGGTCACGCCATCGGCAGGCCCCCGCCGAGCAGGCCGGCCAGCGGCGAGGGCGGCCGGGGCCGCGGCGGCGGCGCCGGCGCGCGGCCGACGCTGGCCAGCGCGGCCGAGAGGCCGGCCAGCTGCTGATCGACGGCGCTGGGCTGCGCGCTCGGCACGTCGGGCGCCTGGCGGCGGGTGCGGATGGTGGCGGTGAGGCCGCCGGTGACGGCGTCGAGGTCGACGCGGGGGATCTCGGAGAAGGCGATGGGGCGCATGGGGCTCCTGGGGATGAGGGAACCTCCGCCCAGGTAGCGAGCCGCGTGCCAGCTGCAAGTGCCCGCGGCCGCGTGGCGCGCGCCGGGCGATCGCCGCCCGCGGTCGACAGCGGGCGGCCCCGGACCTCAGCCGACGTGGGCGCCGAGCCACGTCACCAGCGGCGCGGTCGCGATCGCGTGCTCGGCCAGCCAGTCGGCGAACGCTGGCTTGTGGATCAGCCCGCGCGGGATGGCCGGGAACATCGCGGTCAGGCCCTTCTGCTTGAGCAGCGCGGCGCGTGGGTGATCCTCAGCGAAGCCCCTGGGCACCTTCTTGTAGTCGTCGTGCCCGCTCACGGTGTAGCCAGCGTCGCGCAGCGCCGCGATCCGGGTGGCCAGCGCCGCGCCCGGCTTGCCGGCGACCGCCGCGCGCCACCGCGCCAGCGCCTCGGGGCCGAACTGGTACAGGCCGACGCCGACGAACTCCTCGTCGAGCCCGAGGTGGACGTACAGCGCGGCGCAGCCGCCCTCGGCCAGCGACGCGTCGCCCGCCGGGATCATCGCGCCGAGGTGGGTCTTGTACGGCGTCTTGTCCTTGCTGAAGCGCACGTCGCGGTAGATCCGCAGCACCTTCGGCGCGCCGAGCTTCGCCGGGCGGTAGGTCGGCGCCAGCCGCGCCGCCACCGTCGTCAGGAGCGCCGTCATCGGCGCCACCCACTGCGCCTGGTAGCGCGCCTTGTTGGCGTCGAACCAGGGCTTGCTCATCTCGGCGGCCAGCTCGGGCCAGAACCGCATCGCGTCCTTCGCGAAGCCGGTGAACGTCGGGGTGGCGGGGGCGGGGGCGGCGGCGCGGGCCATGGCACGATCTAGCCGCGCCCGCGCCGGCCGAGCAACCCGCTCGGGTATCATGCGGCCGATGGCGGTCGGTGACTCCGCGGACGACACGCTGCCGGCGTCCGGGGTGACCGCGGCGTCGGCGCGCGGCGCGCTGCCGGTGGTGGCGCGCGGCTGCTACGAGGTGCTGTCCGAGCACGCCCGCGGCGGCCTCGGGCGCATCCTGCGGGCGCGCGATCTGCGCACCGGCCGGCTGGTCGCGATCAAGGAGATGCTCGACGGCACGCCCGACGCCGCGACCCGGTTCGAGCGCGAGGCGCTGGTGACCGCCAACCTGCAGCACCCGGCGATCGTGCCGGTCTACGAGGTCGGGCGCTGGCCCGAGGGCGAGCCGTTCTACGCGATGAAGCTGGTCGACGGCCGCTCGCTCGACGCGGTGATCCAGGACGCGCCGACCCTGCGCGAGCGGCTGGCGCTGGTGCCGCGGCTGATCGACGTGGCCGAGGCGATCGCCTACGCCCACGGCCAGGGCGTGATCCACCGCGATCTCAAGCCGGCCAACGTGCTGGTCGGCAGCTACGGCGAGACGGTCGTGATCGACTGGGGGCTGGCCCGGCGCAGCGGCGATCCCGAGGCCGCGCTGGCGTCGAGCCTGGTCGGCGTGATCAGCGGCGCGGTGACGCTGGTCGGCGACGTCGTCGGCACGCCGGTCTACATGCCGCCCGAGCAGGCCCGCGGCGAGGAGGTCGACGCCCGCGCCGACGTCTACGCGCTGGGCGCGATGCTCTACTACTTGCTGGGCGGCCGGGTGCCGTACGCCGGCGCGCGCACCGCCGCCGAGGTGCTGACCCAGATCGTGCTCGGGCCGCCGCAGCCGCTGGCCGAGCTCGAGCCCGACACCCCCCCCGAGCTCCTGGCGATCGTGGCCAAGGCGATGGCGCCACGCCGGGACGATCGCTACGCCTCGGCCCGCGAGTGCGCCGCCGACCTGCGCCGCTTCCAGACCGGCCAGCTGGTCGGCGCCCACGCCTACTCGCCGTGGCAGCTCGTGCGCCGCTGGCTGCGCCGCCACCGCGCGATCGTCTCGATGTCCGCGGTGCTGGTGTTGGCGCTGGCTGCCACCGGCGCGGTCGCGGTGCGCGGCATCACCCGCGAGCGCAACGTCGCCCGCGCCGAGGGGGCCCGGGCCGACCAGCAGCGGGCGCTGGTCGAAGAGCGCAACAACGTGCTGATCGTGGCGCAGGCCCGCGCCTACCTGACCCGGGACGCTACCCGCTCGGTGGCGTGGCTCAAGCAGCTCCCACCCACCGCCCAGCAGTGGGATCAGGTCCGGAACATCGCCAGCGACGCGCGCGAGCAGGGCGTCGCGCGCTGGGTGCTGCGGGGGCACGTCGGCGCGGTCAACGACGTCGCGTTTACGCCGGACGGTCGCTTGGTCACCGCTGGCGACGACGCCACGGTCCGGATCTGGGATCTGGCGACCGGCGCGGTGCGGGTGCTCCAGGATCGCGCCGCGATCGACACCATCGAGGTCACGCCCGACGGCGCCCGCGCCGTCGCGTTCGGCGGGTGGGACCCCGACGTGCCGTCCGGCCGGGCGCTGCGGGTGTGGGACCTGACCAGCGGCGAGCCCTACGACGTCCCGAGCTTCCCGGGGCGCAACGACGACGCGACGGTGTCGCCCGATGGCCGCTTGCTCGCGGTGATGACCTGCGCCGGCAGCGTCCACGTGGTCGACCTCGCGACCCGGGTCAGCCGTGACCTGCGCGGCGCGACCGGCTGGCGCGTCGGCACCCAGCGGTGTCCGAAGTCCCTGGCGTTCTCGAGCGACGGGGCGCGGCTGGCCGCCGAGTCGGGGCAGGGCACCGTCGACGTGATCGACGTCGCCCGGGCCGCCGTGGTCGCGACGATCGGTGACCTGCGTGATGGCGTCGTGGTCGAACTCGAGTTCGTCGATCACGACGCCCGGGTCTGGGTGCTGGCGCGAGGCGGCCTGACGTCGTGGCGCGCGACCGGGGGCGATCGCCGCTCGCTGTTCGAGGACCCCGTCGGCTCGCGGGGCATGGCGCACACCGGCGACGCGGGCCCGGTGGTGACGGCCGGTCGCGACGGCACCGCGCGGGCGTGGTCGCTGAGCGACGCCGTCGAACGCGAGGTGGTGCGGCACGACGGGACGCTCAGCGCGTTGGTCACGACGCCTGACGGGCGAGCGGTCGTGACCGCGGGCACCGATCGGCTGGTGTGGGTCGCGGCGGTCGACGGCACCTGGCGCTCGGCCCTGCGCGGCCACGACGGCGTGGTCACCGAGGTCGCGGTGTCGCCCGACGGGCGGTGGCTCGCGTCGAGCTCGGCGGACGGGACGGTCCGGGTCTGGCAGCTCGACGACGTGCGCCGGAGCTACCAGTCGACGTCCGAGCTCGCCGAGGCGCTGGCGGTGACCCCCGATGGCGAGGCGGTGTACTTCACCAGCCGGCGGGTCTGCGTCGAGCGTTGGACGCTGAGCGGCGTCGCCGAGACGTTGCGGGCGTGTGCGGGGCCGACGTCGCACCCGAACCTGCTCGCGCTGTCGGCCGACGGGGCGGTGCTGGTGGCGGGGCGCGAGCGCGGCGGGTTCGACGTCTGGCGTGGTCGAGCCCGCACCGCGACCGCGTTGGGGGATGACCGGGTGGTCGCCGGGCTCGCGCTCGCGCACGACGGCCGACGGCTCGCGGTCGTCGAGCAGGATGGTGCGACCCGGGTCTACGACCTGACGACCGGTGGGGCGCAGCTGCTGGCCAGCCCGGGCCTCAGCGAGGTCTACCATCGCGCGATCGGCATCTCGCCCGATGGCGCGCGGGTGGTGTGGGGCGAGGCCCGGGGGATCGGGGTCGTCGAGGTGCCGGGCGGCGCGCCCCGGCGGATCGAGGGCGGCGCCGGCGAGGTGCGCGAGTTGGTCGTCGCGGCCGACGGCCAGACCGCGTTCTCGATCGACACCAGCGGGGTGGTGGTGCGGTGGGACCTACGCGCTGGCACCGCGGCTGGCGGCTCGCGGCGCGGCGGCGCCGACAGCCTGCGGCTCGCGCCCGACGGACGGAGCCTGGCGTTCGGCGCGAGCGACGACACGATCATCGTGCGCGGCACCGCCGTCGATGCCCCGGCGCCGCGGGTCCTGGTGGGCCACGCCGGATCGATCAACGACCTGGCGTTCGCGCCCGATGGCCTGACGCTGGCGTCGGCGTCCACGGACTCCACCGCGCGGCTGTGGGACCTGGCGACCGGCGCCAGCCGCGTGCTCGGCCACCACGAGTACGTCTTCGCGCTGGCGTTCACACCCGACGGCCGCCGGCTGGTCACCATCACCCGGGGCGGCTCCCTGTCGATCCTCCTCGACGACCTCCCCCGCGATCAGGCCGCGCTGCGCGGCTACCTCGCGAGCGCCACTAACCTCGAGGTCGACCCCACCGCGCCCTGACCCGCGCCACCCGACCCCGCTCAGGTTCCGCGCCGCACCCCCACGCTAAACGATCAGATTCCCGCCGCGCAACCCGCCGGACCGCCACGCACCACCCGGGAGGCCACGCGGACAGCCGTCTCGGAGGGAAGGCTCGATCCCGGCTCTGCCGGGATCGAGGGGAGGTCTCGCGAGAAACCTGCCTGCAACTCAGTCGTCGTCGGGCTCGCCGGCCTCGGCGGCCTTCTCGGCCCGCTTGCGGAAGTTGTGATCGAGGATCGACTTGCGCAGGCGGATGGCGTTGGGCGTGACCTCGACCAGCTCGTCGTCGTTGATGAACTCGAGCGCGTACTCGAGGGTGACCTGGCGCGGCGGGGCCAGGATCAGCTTCTCGTCGGCGCCGGCCGACCGGATGTTGGTCAGCTTCTTGGTCTTGTTGGGGTTGACCACCAGGTCGTTGTCGCGGGCGTGGATGCCGACGATCATGCCGCCGTAGACCGACACCTGGGTGCCGACGAACAGGTGGCCGCGGTCCTGCAGCGTGAACAGCGCGTAGGCGTTGGTCTCGCCGATCTCGTTGGCGATCAGCACGCCGTTGACGCGGCTGCGCAGCCCGCCGGCCCACACATCGTAGTCGTCGAGCTGGGTGTACAGCACGCCGGTGCCGCGGGTGTCGGTCAGGAACTGCGAGCGGTAGCCGATCAGGCCGCGCGACGGGATGCGGTACTCGAGCCGGATCCGGCCCGGGCCGCTGGGCCGCATCTCCTTCATCTGGCCGAGGCGGCGCCCGAGCTCCTCGATCACCGGCCCGGTGTACTTGTCCTCGAGGTCGATCACCGCGTGCTCGTACGGCTCGAGCATCTCGCCCTTGGGCCCCTCCTTCGAGATGACCTGCGGCTGCGACACGCACAGCTCGTAGCCCTCGCGGCGCATCGTCTCGATCAGCACCGACAGGTGGAGCTCGCCGCGGCCCGACACCTTGAACACGCTGGCCTCGTCGGTGTCCTCGACGCGGAGCGCGACGTTGCTCTTGGTCTCGCGGTACAGCCGCTCGCGGATGTTGCGGCTGGTGACGTACTTGCCGTCCTTGCCGGCGAACGGGCCGTCGTTGACCCGGAAGTTCATCGAGATCGTCGGCGCGTCGATCTTGAGCAGCGGCAGGATCGTCGGGCTCTGGATCGAGGTGATCGTCTCGCCGACGTTCAGCTCGCTCATGCCGGTGAACGCGCAGATGTCGCCGGCGCCGGCCACCGCCAGCTCGAACCGCTTGAGGCCCTGGAAGCCCAGCACCTTCTGGACCCGGAACTCCTCCTTGGAGCCGTCGCGGTGGGCCAGCAACACGCGGTCGCCGACCTTGGCCGAGCCCGACCGCATCCGGCCGATCGCCATGTAGCCGAGGAAGTCGTCGTAGTCGAGCGTGGCCACCTGCATGCACAGCGGCGCGGTCGGGTCGCCCTCGGGCGCCGGCACCTTCTCGATGATCATGTCGAGCAGCGGCGACAGGTCCTTGCGCTCGTCGGCCATGTCGCGGATCGCGAAGCCCTCGCGGCCCGACGCGTAGATCACCGGGAAGTCGAGCTGGTGCTCGGTCGCGCCGAGCGACACGAACAGGTCGAACACCGGGTCCATGACCTTCTCGGGCTCGACGCCGGGGCGGTCGATCTTGTTGATCACCACCAGCGTCGACAGGCCCATCTCGAACGCCTTCTGGGTCACGAACCGCGTCTGCGGCATCGGGCCCTCGTAGGCGTCGACCACCAGCAGCACCGCGTCGACCATGCCGAGCACGCGCTCGACCTCGCCGCCGAAGTCGGCGTGCCCGGGGGTGTCGACCAGGTTGATCCGGGTGCCCTTCCAGGTCACCGAGGTGCACTTCGAGAGGATCGTGATGCCGCGCTCGCGCTCGAGGTCGTTGGAGTCCATGGCCCGCTCGGCGACGACCTCGCCGGTGCGGAACGTGCCGGCGCATCGGAGGAGGCCGTCGACCAGCGTGGTCTTGCCGTGGTCGACGTGGGCGATGATGGCGACGTTGCGGATGTTGGGCTGGGCACTCATGGCGACTTCGCAGGCTCGGGGGACGTTGCCGCCAGCTGAGCGCACGCCACGACGGCGCGTCCCAGCATGGGCAGCGAAGGGGGGGCCACCAGCGCGGCGGCGATCGCGAGATCGTCGGTGCCGGTGATGCTGGCGGTGGCGCGGCCGGTGGCGTCGACCCAGCGCAGCTCGCGCTCGGCCGGCTCGAGCCGGCCCAGCGGCGCGCGATCGGCGCCGGCCACCGCGACGCCGTCGGCGCCGATCGTCACCCGCGCCAGCGGCACGCCGATCGGATCGAGGTAGGCGATCAGCCGCGGCGGCCCGGGATCCTCGACGATGCGCGCCATCGGCGCGTCGCGCAGCGCCAGCGCGCGGCTGGCCGCCGCCGGCGTCAGGTGCCAGCCGCCGCCGTGGGCCTCGCCGTCGTGGACGCGGATCGCGACGTCGTCGGCGCGGCAGCCCTCCGCGGTGCGCACCAGCGTCACGCCGTCGCCGTCCCCGCGCAGCGTGATCGCCCGCTCGGCGGGGGCCGAGGCGGTCTGGCACGCAGCCAGGCCGACGAGCACGATGGGAGCACGCATGGCGGCGGGCATGTAGCACGTTTGCTCGGCCGGGTGGGATCTCGCACCGGCGCGCCGGTCGTGGTACGCCCGCGTCGGCCATGTCCGCCCGCGGTCGCATCCGGCGCCGGGTCGCGCGCCGCGCCCTCGGGGCGACGGCCGCGGTGGCGCTGGCCTGCGCGGCGTGCGGCGGGCGCAAGGACCGCGCGCGCCCGGCCGCTGACGCGGGGATCGCCGTCAGCGCCGCGCCGGCCGAGGTGGAGGTCGCGCTGCGCCCGCTGGGCAAGCCGTCGCTCGACGAGTTCGGCTGGCGCAGCGGGCCCGGCGCGGCCGCCTTCGAGCGCGCGCTGGCGGCCGAGAAGCGCGGCGATCTCGCGGCGGTGGAGCGCGAGGCCAGCGCGGCCCTGGCCGCCGACGCCGGGCACCTCGAGGCCGCGTGGCTGTCGGCGGTGGCGCGGGCCCGGCTGGGCCGCACCGCCGACGTGCTGGCGCCGCTCGAGATCGCGGCCGCCGGCGACTGGGCCAAGTGGGGCGAGCGCTCGCTCGAGCTGGCCGCGCTGACCGACTTCCGCGCCACGCCGACCGGTCGGGGCTGGGTGCGCGCCGCCGAGGGCTATCGCGCGGCGGTCGCGGCGCTGACCGCGCGGGCGGTGATCGTCGTCGGCGCCCGGCCCGGCCGCGGCTCCGGCGTCGGCCGCGAGCTGTACGCGGTCGACCCCGACGGCGGCCGCTGGCTGCGCCTCACGCGCTCGGGCGGCGTGGTGGCCGGCGCGCTGCCGGCGCCTGGCGCGGCGCTGGTCGCGTACGTCACCGCGAGCCGCGGCGGTCGCCACGACGGCTGGGGCGTGGTGACGATCGGCGTGGTCGATCTGACCACCGGCCGCGCGAGCCGCGAGGTCGCGCTGGCCGACGTCCACGGCCTGGCGCTGGCGTGGCGCGAGCGCCCCGACGGCCCGGCGCTCGAGGCCCAGGTCGATCCCGGCCGGGGCAAGCCGACCGCGTTCGCGATCGACTGGAAGCACGGCAAGCGTGCGGCCCTGGCCAAGTCCGCGCCGTTCCGGGGCGACCGCCTCGAGCTGGGCGGCGGCGCGGCCGCGCGGCGGCGCCTGCCGATCGCCGGGCTGACCGCCGACTGGGACGATCGCGGCACCGCCAGCGCGGTGCGGCTGGAGCGCACCGGCAAGGTCGTGACCGAGCCGGGCGGCGGCCTCATCGACGGCGAGTCGGCGGCGCTGTCGCCGGATCGCGCGCGGCTGGTGTTCGTGACCGCGCTGGAGCCGCCGTGCGACGAGGACGACGAGCGGCGGCTGATGGTCGCCGACGTGGCCACCGGGCGGGTGCGGACGCTGGCCAAGGGCACGGTCGCGGCGCCGGTGTGGATCGACGCCGATCGGGTCGCGTTCGGCGAGGCCGACGCGGTGACGGTGGTGGCGGTCGCGACCGGCAAGGTGGTCAGCCGGGTCGCCGGCGGCGCCGGCGTTGCCACCACCGCGGTCGGGCCGCGCCGCCGTTGCGACGCCGAGCCGCCGCCGTTCGCCGAGCCCGACCCGCAGCCCGACGACCCCGGCTTCGACGACGACGAGCTCGACCTCGACGGCGGCGCCGCGCCGGCCGGCGCGCCGGGCGCCGACGCCGGGCCGTGATCGCGATCGCGCCGCGCGCCGACGGCGGCGGCGGTCGGTACACTCGGCGGGTGGTGCGCGTCGTCCTCCTCGCCTCGCTCGCGCTGGCGATCGGCTGCGGTCGCATCGGGTACGACGCGGTCGCCGACGCCGGGCTCGACGGCGACTCCGACGGCCCGCTCGCGGCCTGCACCGCGGCCTGCGCGCCGTGCGCGCCGCGCCCGCTCGGCGACGACTTCGACGACGGCGCGCTCGGCGACGGCTGGGGCCCGGTGCTCAGCAACGGCTCGACGTTCGCCGAGGGCGGCGGGGTGGTGACGCTGACCGCCGCCGTCGAGGGCGAGGCGTGGATCGAGACCGTGCTGGCCTACGACGTCGGCGCCCAGCCGGCGATCGTGCACCTGATCGGCATCGACGCCGCGCCGCCGCGGGCCGACGTGTGCCTGGCGATCCGCGACGATGCGTTCACGTTCGCCTCGATCTGCGTCGGGGCCGGCGGCGCCGAGTTGCGCTTCGACGCGCCGGGCGTCGTGGCCCAGACCCAGCCGTTCGTCGCGGCGACGATGAGCTGGTGGCGGTTGACGCGCACCGGCGCGGCGCTCAGGTTCGCGACCTCGCCCGACGGCGTGACCTGGGGCGCCGACGCGGTCATCACCGGGACGCCGGCGCTGACCGGCCCGGCCTACGTGCGCGTGGGCGTGAGCAACTTCTCGGCGCCGCCCGGGCCCGCGGTCGCCCGCTTCGACACCGCGCGCGTCGGCGGCCCGCCCGACAACCTGCGCGGTCTGGCGATCGGCTGCGCGCCGGCTGGCTGGGGCGACGACTTCGAGGACGGCGTCTCGCCGGCGTGGACGATCCACGCCGAGCCGGGCGCGGTCGCGGTGGAGGCCGGCGGCGCGGCGCGGCTGGCGCCGCCGCTGGCCGCGGGCCAGGGCGGCGCCGCCGGCTTCGCCGGGCTGGCGGCGTTCGACCTGCGCGGCGGCACCGCCGCGGTGGCGCTGGCGTCGTCGTTGACCGGCGGCGACGCGACGGTCGAGATCGAGCTGCGCCACCTCGGCGGTGGCGACGGCGTCGCGTACTACCTGCGGCCGCCCACGCTGTCCGCGGCCACCCTGGTCGCCTTCCAGCCGACGCTGATCGGCGGCGTCCCCTACGATCCGGTGGCCCACCGCCACCTGCGCTTCCGCCACGCCGGCGCCACGTTGCTGTGGGAGGCGTCCCCCGACGGCGCCACCTGGGCCGTGGTGCACAGCGCGGCCGACGTCATCGATCCGCGGGCGGTCGAGCTGTCGTTCGGCGTCGCCAAGTACAACGGCGCGGCGACCGGCGACAGCCGGTTCGAGGCGGTGACGCTAGGGCCGTGACCGGCGCCGCCGGGCGTGGTACAGACGGCGCGCTCTCCGTCAGAGAGGATCAGGCGATCGCCGGCGACCTCGCGTCGCGGGAGGAAAGTCCGAGCTTCACAGGGCAAGGTGCTGGCTAACGGCCAGTCGAGGTGACTCGCAGGAAAGTGCCACAGAAAACAAACCGCCTCGTCGCGAGACGGGGTAAGGGTGAAACGGTGCGGTAAGAGCGCACCGCCCGGCGGGTGACCGTCGGGGCACGGCAAACCCCACCCGAAGCAAGACCAGACAGGGGTCGTGCGGCCCGCACGATGACTCCGGGTTGGTCGCTCGAGCCCACCGGCAACGGTGGGCCTAGAAGAATGATCGCTGCCGGCGCGAGCCGGACAGAACTCGGCTTACGAGCCTCTCTGACGGAGAGCACTTATTTTCGCTCGCAGGCGGAGGGCTTCGAAGCTCTCCGCGCATCACCGCGGCGCGCCGAACACCTGGGTCCACATCGCGGCGGCCTCGACGTGGCCGACGCCGATGTCGGTGAAGTCGGCGCTCATGATGTTGCGGCAGTGGCCGGCGCTGTTCATCCACTGGTCCATCGTCGCGGTGGCGGTGGCGTTGCCGGCCGCGATGTTCTCGCCGGCCGAGCTCCAGGCGTAGCCGGCTCGCTCCATCCGATCCCAGGGCGCCTCGCCGTCGGGGTTGGTGTGATCGAAGTACCCGCGATCGACCATGTCCTTGGTGTGGACCCGGGCCGCGCAGCGCAGGCTCGGCACCATCGTCAGCGGCGGCACCGCCGCCGTCGCTTGCCCGCCGCAGGTCGCGCCGGCCGCGCGGTGCTGGTTGACGATCGTCAGGATCTCGTCCTCGAGCGCGGTCGACGTAAACCCGGCCGCGGGCGCGCAGTACGGCGTGTCGGGCATCGAGGGATCGATCGTGGCGCCGCCGTCGTCGCCGCCGCAGCCGATCAGCGTCAGCACCACCAGCGCGCGGAGCTTCATCGCGCCATTGTAGATGAGCGCCCGGCGGCGCGTCGAGCCTCGCCGGCCGGCCGCGCGCGACTACCCGCGCATGCGGCCACCCACCTTCGAGGCTTTCCGCGTTCTCCTGGACGCTGGGGCCTTGGTGCGTCGACGGCGTGCCGCCGGCGAGACCTCGACGGTGGCGCTCCCGCGGCGCGGAGCGACGGCGACCGCGCCAGCCGCACGCGGCGGCGCCACCACCACCGCTTCCCCATCTCCCACGTGGGACGGCGGCGCCCCGTACGGCCGCCCGTCGGCGTGTGTGAACCGCAGCTTCCCTGGCGCGGTCCCCTCGACCCGCAGCCGGCCATCGTGCGCCGCCTTGTGGTGCGCCGAGCACAGCACCGACAGCTTGCTCGGCGTGTGCTTGCCGCCAACCGCCCGCGGCACGATGTGATGCACGTCGACGTACCGCGCGTTGCGGCACCCCGGCACCACGCACCGCCCGCGATCGCGCCGCAGCACCGCGCGCCGGGTCCGCGGCGGGATCGTCCTGGTCACCCGCGCCGGCTTGTCGCCGTCGACCCGGCCCAGCAGCTCGGCGTCGCACGACGCCTGCGCGAGCTCCGTCTCGCTGATCGCGATGGTGTGGCCCGCCACGTCTTGCCACGCGCGCGTGCAGTCGGGGCACCGCGTGATCGCGATCTGATACATCGGCTTGGACACCGCCGCGGCATCTTCCATGTGGGACGCCGCCGCGGCATCGCCCGCCTGGGATCCGGCGCCGGCTAGCTGGCCGTCGCACAGGGTCGCCAGCAGGTCGCCATCCGTGAGCCGATGCCCGCACGCCGCCTCCAGCGCGCGCCGCGCCGCGGTGAACTTGCCCAGCACCGCCGCCGGCAGCAGCAGCCGCAGCTCGTGCAGCCGCGCGGCGGGGTCGGGCGGATCCTCCGGCGAGTCGCCCCGCCGCCGCCCGCTGACCATCTCCTCGATCTCGCGCACGGTGTGCTTGGCCGCCGCGGTCAGCCACGCCGCCTCGGTGTCGACGGTCGCGACCCGGGTCAGCTCGCGCGCCGCGCTGTACGCGACGTCGCCCGCGCTCATCGCCGCCCGCAGCTTCGGCAGCGCTTCGAGCGCGTCGGCGACCCGCAGCCGCTCCCGCGCGGGTCCCGGCGCGTAGCCCAGGATGCGCTCGACGTACTCGAAGAACGTCGCGAAGCCGAACTCGCGATGGACGCCGAGCGCCCGCGCGCGCCGCAGCCACGCGGCCTCCTCGACGTCGAGCGCCGCCCGCCGCCGCGCCAGCCCGCGCAGCGTCCGGTCGACGACGCGCCAGTCGTCCACGCCGGCCGCCGCGCCGGCCGCGGCTGCCGCCGCCTCTGCCACGCCCTTCGTCTGTCCGCCCGCAGCCCTGTCCACCATGCCCAACCCCGCAGCAAGCCGCGCGCCAGCCGCAACTCCGCGACGGCTGGCGCCGCCTGTCCGAATCTCGGACAAAACGGCCGGATTTCGTCCGGATTGTCCGGCGTTCCGGCCATCCCCGGCCAGCCGCGGGTGTCCGGCCCCGGACACCGCCAGCCCTCGCCGCACCGGCGCGCCCGTCGACGCAGCGTGCTACGTAGCCGGCATCCGGCCTAGCGGCGCGCGCGCGACGGCTGCCAGTTGCTGCGGTCGCCGCGCACCGAGGCGGCGTTGGCGCGCCTGATCGCGCGGGCCACGAAGAAGCTGGTGAGCGCGAGCGCGAGGCCGCCGACCGCCATGATCCGCCAGCGGTAGCGCGCGCCCTTGGCCGGGCGGGTCGAGGTCCAGAACCCCGACGGGCGTCCGACCAGCACCTCGGGCTTGCGCATGCCCTCGGTCTCGGCCGGCGGCGCGCCGAAGCCGCCGGGATCGGGCTGCGCGGCGACGTCGGCGACGCCCAGGCCCAGGACCAACGCGATGGCGACGACGAGGCGCATGCGGCCGTGTACCGCGGGCCGCCGCCGCCGGCAACCGGCAGGCGCCGCGACCGCGCGCCGCAGATGGACGCGCGCGCGCATCTGTGGCATCCACCGCTGCTCGATGCGCAAGGCGCGCCCTCCACAACCCAGTCCCAGGGGGCTCGCCGCCGAGCCCGGGCCGGGCGCCGCGGCGCCGGCCGACGACCCCGACGCCGTCGTGGTGCCGCGCGGCCCCGACGCCATCGACCGCATGATCGCGCGGCTCGGCCCCGACGCGGTGATCGCCGCGTTGGCCCCCTACGTCACCGCCGAGCGCGCCGCGCGCATCGACGCGGTGCTGGCGGCGCGGCTGGCCAGCGTGGTCGGCGTCGTCGAGGACGTCTACGATCCGTTCAACGGCGCGGCGGTGATCCGCACCGCCGAGGCGCTGGGCCTGCACGGGCTGCACGTCATCGAGACCGGGCTGCGGTTTCAGGCGGCCAAGGGCATCACCCGCGGCTGCCACCGGTGGATGCAGCTCGAGCGCTGGCCCGGCGCCGCCGCCTGCGTCGACGCGCTCCACGCCCGCGGCTTCGCGGTCTACGCCACCGCGCCCGGCGCCACCCACCAGATCGACACCGTCGACGTTAGCCGGCCGATCGCGGTGGTGTTCGGCAACGAGCACGCCGGCCTGCCGGCGGCCACGGTGGCCGCGTGCGACGGCGCGGTCAGCCTGCCGATGCACGGCTTCACCCAGAGCTTCAACCTGTCGGTGTCGGCGGCGTTGGCGCTGGCCCAGCTGGCCAGCCGCCGCCGCGCGCACCTGGGCGCGCTGGGCGACCTGACGCCGGCGCAGATCCACACCCTGCGCGCCCGCTGGTTCGCGCTCAAGGTGCGCGGCGCGGTGGGGATGATCGAGCGGATCGTGGCTGGCGAGACACACGCGAGTGTGGCCACCCAGCCGCATTCGCGCGATAACCCCTGACACGCGCTCCCGGGACCGGTCCCGGGTTTGCACTCCCCCGGTCGTCCCATGCAACCACGCCCCGCCGCCCCCGCGCCCAAGCGCCCCGTCGCTCGTCCGCCCCGCGCGCCGCGCACGCCCGGCCAGAAGGTGCTGCGGGTGTGCGGGTGGCTGGCGGTGGTCGGGCTGGCGCTGGCCGCGCTGGGCGCGCTGGTCATCGCCGGCGTGTTCTGGATGTACTCGCGCAACCTGCCGGCGATCACCAAGGTCGGCGACTACCACCCGCGCCAGGTCACCGCGATCCTCGACGTCCACGGCGACCGCATCGGCGAGCTGTACACCGACGAGCGGCGCACGGTGGTGAAGTTCGACGAGGTGCCGCCGATCCTGGTCGACGCGTTCGTCGCCGCCGAGGACGCCAACTTCTGGACCCACGCCGGCATCGACTACCGCGGCATGGTGCGCGCGTTCTTCACCAACCTGCGCTCGGGCAAGACCAAGCAGGGCGCGTCGACGATCACCCAGCAGGTGGTGAAGACCTTCCTGCTCACGCCCGAGCGGACCTTCAAGCGCAAGATCCAGGAGATCATCCTGGCCCGCCGGCTCGACGAGAGCCTGTCCAAGAAGGACATCCTGACCCTGTACATGAACCAGATCTTCTTCGGGCACGGCCGGTACGGCGTGCAGGAGGCGGCGCGGTTCTACTTCGGCAAGGACGTCAAGGACCTCAACATCGGCGAGGCCGCGCTCCTGGCCGGCCTGCCACAGTCGCCCAACAACATCTCGCCGCTGGTCAACCCGCAGCGGGCCAAGGTGCGCCAGACCTACGTGCTCAACGAGCTGGCCCGCCACGGCAAGATCACGGCCGCCGAGGCCAAGCAGTGGATCGACGCGCCGATCCAGGTGGTGCGCGATCCGTTCCCGCACCTGGGCGACGCGCCCGAGTGGGTCGAGGTCGCGCGCGCGGAGCTCGCGAAGGCGCACGGTGCGGACGGCTTCGATCACCTCGGCGGCGTCGTGCGCACGACCCTGCGCCCCGAGATCCAGGAGGCGGCGCGCGCCGGGCTGCAGGCCGCGCTGCGCGCGGTCGACGCGCGCCACAAGATCGGCCGCCCGGTGCGCAAGGTGAAGGCCGACAAGATCGCCGACGAGCTGGCCCGGCTGGGCAAGAAGCTGCCCAAGGGCGGGCCGGCCAAGGGCGAGGTCTACGAGGCGATCGTCACCGCGGTCCACGACGGCGACGCCGAGCTCGAGGTCGACCTCGGCGGCTGGCGCGCGGTGGTGGTGCTGGGCGGCGCCGACGACGAGCGCTTCAACCCGCCGGCCGACGACGGCCAGCGCAAGCAGCCGAGCGCGCGGTTCGCCGCCGGCGACGTCGTCAAGGTCACGCCGATCGCCGCGACCCTGGGCAAGCTGCCGCCCAAGGTCAAGCACGGCGATCGCGCGGTGGCGTTCGCGCCGGGCGCCGAGGGCGCGGTGGTGGTGATCGATCCCAAGACCCGCGAGGTGCTGGCGATGGTCGGCGGCTACCAGCGGGTCGCCGGCGGGCTCAACCGCGCGATGGCCGCGCGCCGCCAGCCCGGCTCGAGCTTCAAGCCGATCGTCTACGCCGCGGCGCTGGCCAGCAAGCGCTACACGCCGGCGTCGATCGTCAACGACTCGCCCGAGGTCTACGACCTGTGGAAGCCCGAGAACCACTCCGACGGCTTCGAGGGCCCGGTGCGGCTGCGCCACGCGCTGGCCAAGTCGATCAACACCGTCGCGATCAAGGTGCTGCACGACATCGGGCCCGACGCCGCGGCTGATCTGGCTGCGCAGCTCGGCATCACCGGCAAGCTCCCGCGCACGCTGTCCCTGGCGCTGGGCTCGGGCGAGGTGACGCCGCTCGAGCTGACCAACGCCTACGCGACGTTCGCGGCCGGTGGCCAGTACGCGCCGCCGCGGTTCCTGACCGAGACCCCCGACGGGCCGGTGCCGGTGGCGCCGAGCCGCGAGGTGCTGTCGCCAGCGGTGGCCTACACCATCACCGACATGATGCGGTCGGTGGTCGAGCAGGGCACCGCGACCAAGGCCAAGAGCCTGGGCCTGACGATCGCCGGCAAGACCGGCACCTCGAACGACGCGCGCGACACCTGGTTCGTCGGCATGACCGCCGACGTCGTGATCGGCGTGTGGATCGGCAACGACGACAACCGCCCGCTGGGCAGCCACGAGGCCGGCGGCGTCACCGCGCTGCCGGCGTTCATCGCGACGGTCAAGGCGATGGCGCCCAAGCACCAGCCGTTTCCGCGGCCGCCGGGCGTGGTCACCGCCGACATCGACCTGGTGACCGGCCTGCTCGCGGCGCCTGGCGCGCCGGCCAAGACCCACATGACCGAGGTGTTCCTCGACGGCACCGCGCCCACCGAGGTGGCGCCGCTGCCGGGCGAGATCGACGCCACCACCTTCGTCACCGACGAGTACGGCGACGAGGCCACGCCCGAGGCCCCGCCACCGTGAGCTGGCGCGGCGGCGTGCTTGCGCTGGCCGCGCTGACGAGCGTCGCGACCGCGGCGCCGTTCGCGCCGCCGCCGGCGCCCGAGGGGGGCGGCGCGATCGGCGGGCTGTGGCGGCAGGCGGTGGACGAGCTCGAGGCCGCGAGCCGCGCCCGCGTCCCGGCGCTGGTGCCGCCGACGCCGCGGCCGGTGGCCTGGAAGGCGCGGCGGGTGGCGTCGCTCGACCTCGGCGGCGCGCTGCTGGCGCTGACCGCCGGCGATCTCGACGGCGACGGCACCGACGAGCTGGTGGCGGTGACCGAGCGCCACGTGATCGTGCTGGGGCCCCACGGCAAGGGCCTGCGCGAGCGCGCGCGGGTGGCGGTGCCGGCGGCGGCGCCGGCGTTGCGCCCGCGCGATCCGGTCGGCGCCGCGGTGGTGGTGGCGGGCGGCGGCGGCGTCGAGCTGTGGGCGCGGGCGTCGAGCGCGGCCCGCGGCGCGCGTTACGCGTGGCAGGGCGGGGCGCTGATCGAGGTCGGCGAGCTGGCCGGGTTCCCGTGGTGCGCCGATCGCGTGCTCGAGCTGGCGGCCGGCCGCAACTACGCCGTCGACGGCGGCGCCGAGCTGTGGGCGGTGCGCTGCCGGCTGGGCGAGGTCGATCGCCTCGGCCGCGCGGTGGTGGCGACCGCGGCGGTGACCACCGACGGCGAGCTGACCGTCACCGTCGACACCCGCTGCCGCGGCAGCACCGCCGCGTGCCCGGCCACCGCCCGCGCGACGCTGACCGGCGTCGGCACGGCGATCGAGGTGGCCGACGTCGATCGCGACGGCGCGCTCGAGGTGCTGGTGGCCGGCGCTGGCGCGCCCGGCGATCCCGACGCGGTGGTGGTGCACGCGCTGGGCGCCGACGGCTTCGCCGCCAAGCCGCGGTTCCGCCGCGCCTTCCTCGGCGGCGTCGTCGCGATCGCGGTCGGCGACGTCGACGGCGACGGCGATCGCGAGGCCTTCGCCGCGGTGCGCCTGACCGGCGCCCGCAAGGTGGACCTGTGGCTCCTCGATTGATCCGAGGGCCTGTCGCCAGGCCCTCCCCCGTCGGGTCATGCCCCGAAGGGGCCCCCACCCGAGACGCGAGACGGGGTGCCCGTGGCGTGGCGTGGGGCGTCGCGCTCGCGCTCGCGGCGCTGGCCGCCGGCGTGCGCGCCGAGTCGCGGCCACGCTACGGCCGCGCGGTGGTGGGCAGCGCGCTGGGCGAGCCCGGCAGCCTCGATCCGGTGGCGGCGCGCTCGGTGGCCGAGACCACGGTGGTCGGGCTGGTGTTCGACACGCTCTACCGGTTCGGCCCCGACGGCCGGATCGCGCCGCACCTGGCCACCGCGATGCCGGAGATCGTCGACGGCAAGGCCCGGGTGGTGATCCGCCCCGGCGTGCACTTCCACAACGGCGCCGCGCTGGGCGCGGCCGACGTCGCCGCGTCCTTGGCCCGGGCCAAGGCCAGCGCCTCGGCCGGGTGGCTCCTGGCCGCGGTCGACGACGTCGCGGTCGACGGCGACGCGGTGGTGCTGGGCACGACGCGCAAGGACCTGGCCGCGATCCTGGCGGCGCCGGCGACCGCGATCACGCCCAAGGGCGCCGCGCCGCGGGCTGGCCAGCCGATCGGCTCGGGCCCGTTCCGGGTGGCGCGGGTGGCCCGCGATCGCCTCGAGCTCGAGGCCTACGCCGAGCACCACGGCGGCCGGCCCTACCTGGATCGGGTGACGCTGCGCTGGTTCACCAGCGCCGACGGCGAGGCCCGGCTGTACGAGACCGGCGGCGCCGACTGGTCGGTGCACGGCGCGACCGTGTTCGCCAGCGGCGCGCCCAAGCACCCGACCGTGCAGCTCGACGGGCCGGCGACGATCCTGGTGTACCTGGGCTTCGGCAAGGCCCACGCCGCGATCACCGACAACCGCGACTTCCGGATCGCCCTCGACGCGGCGATCGCCCGCGGCGGGCTCGACGGCATCGGCGCCGGCGAGCGCACCGTGCCCACCCGCGATCCGGTGCCGGCCGAGCTGGGCGGCCCCGAGCTGACCGACGCCCAGACCGGCGCGCAGCTGGCCGACGCCCAGGCCGCGCTGGCCGCCGCCGCCGCCGCGGTGCCGGCGCTGGCCCCGGCGGCGATCGGCAAGACCACGCTCGAGATCCTGGTCGACGCGTCGCGGCCCGACGATCGCGAGGTCGCCGAGCGGGTGGTCAACGCGCTCGACAAGCTCGGCCTGGCCGCGACGATCGCCGCGGTCGCCGCGCCCGAGCTGGCGCGCCGGGTCGAGGCCGGCACCTGCGATCTGTACGTCGGCCAGCTGGCGGCGACGGTGACCACCCCGGCGCTGCTGTTCGCGGCCGCCTACGCCGCCGGCGGCGAGCGCGCGGTGGCCGACAAGCTGGCCGCCGGCGGCACGATCGATCCGACCCGGGTGCGCGCGGCGTTCGGCAAGCGGCTGCCGATCGTGCCGCTGCTCGATCGCGGCGTGCGGCTGCACGTGCGCAAGGACCTGCGCGGCGCGTGGTTCGACGCCGGCGCCCGGCTGGCGATCGCCGATCTGTTCCGGTGGGATCGCTGATGCGCCTGCGCAACCGCTTCATGCTGTGGTTCGGCCTCGCGGCGCTGGTGCCGATCGCGGTGGCGGCGATGGTCACCCGCGAGGTGGTCGCGCGCAGCTACCGCGACGAGTACCAGCGCACCCGCGGCGCCGCCGAGCGCGCGGCCCGGGCCGAGGTCGAGCGGCTCGAGCAAGATCTCGCCGAGACCGCGACCGCGCTGGCCCGCCGCGAGGATCCGATCATCGGCACGCTCTTGCAGGATCTGGTCAAGGACGGCGTCGCGCTGCCGCCCGAGGCGCGGCGCCGGCTGCGCGAGCAGGCCGGCCCCGGCATGGCCGGCCGCGGCATCGACGTGCTGACCGTGGTCGGCCCCGACGATCAGATCCTGGCCGCGCCGCACAACCGCGGCGTGGTCGGCGATCCGGCGCCCGCGCTGCGCGCGCTGGCGGCGTCGGCCAAGGTGGTCTACCGCGAGGAGAAGATCATGGGCGCGCGGGCGATGCAGACCGTGCTGGTGGCCGAGACCGCGCGCATCGCCAAGGACGGGCCGTACACCGTCGTCGTCGCGGTCGGCCGCGCGATCGACGCCCGGCTGGTGACCGCGGTGCGCCGGGCCGGGCAGATCGACACCCGGATCGTCGCCGCCGACGGCCGCGAGCTGGCGGCGCCGGCCGAGGCCGGCTGGCAGACCCGCGGCGGCCAGCGGGTGCGGATCGCGCTGCCCGGCGAGGGCGCCACGGAGGCGGCGTGGATCGAGGTGCTGGTGCGCGACCGCGACCTGACGCGGCTGCAGCGCCAGGTGACGCTGGTGGCCGCGGTGCTGGCGGTGCTGGCGCTGGGGCTGACCATGCTCCTGGGCGCGGTGGTGGCCCGGCGCATCACCGCCGGCCTCGACGATCTGGTGACCGGCGCGCAGGCCGCGGCCAAGGGCGAGCTCGAGCACCGGGTGCCGGTGACGTCGACCGACGAGCTGGGCGAGGTGGCCGGCGCGATGAACCTGATGCTCGAGGACCTGCGCACCGCCGAGGAGCGGCTGGTGATCGCCGAGCGCATCGCGGCGTGGCAGGAGATCGCGCGCCGCCTGGCCCACGAGATCAAGAACCCGCTGACGCCGATCCAGATGGCGATGGACAACCTGCGCAAGACCTGGCGCAAGCAGCACCCGTCGTTCGGCGACATCCTCGAGGAGTCGACCGCGACCGTGCTCGAGGAGTCCGATCGGCTGCGGCGCATCGTCAGCGAGTTCTCGGACTTCGCGCGCATGCCCAAGGCCGATCCGCACCCGCTCGATCTCAGCGAGGCGGTGGGCGCGGCGCTGGCGCTGTACCAGGGGGAGACCCCGGTCGAGCGCCGGCTGGCCGCGGACCTGCCGCCGGTGGCCGCCGATCGCGGCCAGCTCACGCAGGTGGTGCTCAACCTGGTCGAGAACGCCCGCGACGCGATCGCCGGCAAGCCCGACGGCGCGATCGTCGTGACCACCAGGCGGGGCGACGCCGGCGATCGGATCGAGCTGATCGTCGAGGACAACGGCCCGGGCGTCGCCGCCGAGCTGCGCGACAAGGTGTTCGCGCCGTACTTCACGACCAAGCACGGCCAGGGCGGCACCGGCCTGGGCCTGGCGATCGTCCACCGGATCGTCAGCGATCACGGCGGGCGCATCGTGATCGGCGAGGCGCCGGCCGGCGGCGCCCGGTTCATGATCGAGCTGCCGCTCGAGCGCGGTCAGCCGCTGCTGGCGTCGCTGGTCAAGCGTCCTTGACCGGCGTGGCCTTGAGCGCGGCCTTGCCGTCCTTGACGTAGACCGAGAACCGCACGCCGACCGTGCCCGGCTTGGCCATGAGCTCGTCCTGGTTCTTGCGCAGCTTGTCGACGAACTTGGCGTAGGTCAGCCCGGCGGTCGGCTCGCCGCACTTGGCCTTGAGCGCGACGAACTCGTCGAACACCGAGCGGAAGTACGCCTCCTCGTCGGGCTCGGGCGGCGGCGGCGCCGGCACCCGGGCGCCGGCCAGGCTGGCCAGGATGTCGTCGTCGAGGTTCTTGGCCGGCGGCGGCGGCGTCGGCACCGCGGCGAACGGCGGCGGCGTCTTGGTGCGCGGCGTGGGCGGCGGCGTCGGGGCCGGCGGCGGCGTCGCGGGGCGCGCCGGCGGCGGGGTCGGGCGCGCCGGGGCCAGGTCCAGCTCGGGCGGCTTGACGCCGGGCGACGAGAACCGGAACTCGGCGGGCGGCGGCGCCGGGCGCGGCGGCGGCGCCGGCACGTCGATCGCGTCGAGCGAGCCGAACGAGCCGTCGGCCGGCCCCAGCAGCTGGTCGAGATCGCGGCGCGCGGCGCGGGCCTCGCGGGCCAGCTTGTCGATGTGGATGTTCACCGAGCGCGCCACCGAGCCGAGCCGGCCGCCGTGGCGCTCCTCGGGCAGGCGCTCGCCCTTGCCCTTGGCCAGCTCGACCGCGTCGGCGGCCAGCCGCCGCACCGGGCGGTCGTGCTCGAACACCATCAGCCCCAG
Organism: Myxococcales bacterium; assembly: GCA_016707895.1. Classification (GTDB taxonomy): domain Bacteria; phylum Myxococcota_A; class Polyangia; order Haliangiales; family Haliangiaceae; genus UBA2376. The sequence goes on from JADJGV010000037.1 coordinate 24,898, forward strand.
GCCGATCGCCAGCGCGCCGACGAAGCCGAGCCCGAGCAGCACCCACGGGAAGTTGGCGAACGACAGGTCGTCCTTGCGCACCTGATCGAGGGTGCGGCCCAGGCCGGCCGGGGGCTGCTGCTCCAGGTACACCGCGAAGAACGCGTCGTCGTAGCGCGCCTCGCCGGGCAGCCGCGCCACCACCGCCGACAGCCGCTGCTTGCCCGAGGTGGCGATGAACGGCTGGCTCGACTTGCAGTCGGTGTCGAGGTCGGCCGGGCTGGCGGCCAGCTTGGCGTACTCGGTCAGCACCTCGCGATCGAGCACGGTGGCCGACGACGAGATCGCCAGGTCGCCCTTGACGTAGAAGCCGACGGTCGCGCCCAGCGGCTTCATCAGCTCCTCGGCGAACTGCTTGGACACCGCGTTGCCGACGACCACCGCGCCGACGTACGTCACCGGCGGATCGCGCTTGATCACCGGCGAGCCGGCCACCCGGTACAGCCGCTTGCCGACCTGCCACAGGTCGTCGCGCAGGTAGCCGGCCAGCGCGTCGTCGACCAGGAACCGCCCGGCGATCGTGTCGCCGTAGAGCGACTCGTCGACGCCGGCCGACCCGGCGCGGGCCAGCACCCGGCCCTTGCGATCGATCAGGATCGCGAAGTCGGGGCGGGTGCCCGAGACGCCGGCGATGGTCTGGGCCGCCAGCTCGCGGGCCGCCTTCGAGGTGGCCTCGTCGATCGTCTCGAGGCCGCCGGCGCGATCGAGCGCGGCGACCAGCTCGGCCTGGCGCGCGAACGCGCTGGCGACGTCGATCTGCACCCGGGCCGCGCTCTTGAGCTGGATGTTGACGACGTCGCACGCGACCACCAGCCGCTGGCGATCGTCGTCGGTGCGGGCCCGCTGCGCCGGGCGCGGCAAGAGCAGCGCGATCGTGAACGCGATCGCCGCGGCGGCGGCGAGGAGGAACAGCCAGATCTTCGACCAGAACATCGGGGCTCCTCGGCCTACGGCTTGACCGGCAGGGCCGGCGGCAGCTTGATGGTGAGCTCGCTCTTCTTGGCGCCGATCGTCACCTTGTCGTCGGTGCGATCGATCCAGCCGGCGGCGGTGGGCGCGGCGGTGGCGCGGGCGAGGTTGCGCGGCGCGTAGAACACCCGCACCGTCCAGTCGCCGGCCGGCACGTCGGCGAACTCGAACTTGCCGGCGGCGTCGGGCAACGCGTAGAGCGCGCGGTCGACGATCAGCACCCGGCCGCGCAGGTGCGGGGTCGACTCGTCGACGACGTCGACCAGCCCCGCCGCGGTCGGCGTGAACGCGACGCGATCGGTGGGGTTGAGCGGCTTCTTGGGCAGGAGCTGCGGCTGGCCGTGGGCCACCAGCACCGGCGCCGCGCGGCCGGCGTTCTTGATCTCGATCGCGTCGCCCAGCCGCGCCGCCACCACCGGCCGCGCGAACGAGTCGCCGCGCAGCTCCCAGCTCAGCGTCGCCGGCTTGCCGGCCGGCGCCAGCTCGGGGTTGGCCGGCACCAGCACCACCACCATCGCGGGCAGCGGGTCGAGCGGGCGCACCGGCGCCAGCGGGTTGTCGATGCGCGGCAGGTAGCCACGCGGCAACACCGGCGGCGCGCCGACGTCGGGCGGCAGCTCGAGCTTGCCCGCCAGCGAGCCGGCATGGGCGGATGGCGCCGCGAGCGCCGACACGATCACCAGGGCAGCCGCGGTCAGCGGCAGGCGCAGCCTCATCGCCGCCGATCGTACGCGCCGCGTCGGTGCGCTATCAAGGGCCGGCGGGGCCCGCGATCGCCAGGTGGGCGAACGCCGCCACCACCAGGGCGTGGTCGATGTCGCCCCGCCGGATCATCGCGTAGGCCTCGGCCAGCGACGCGGTGAAGGTGGTCACCACCTCGCCCTCGTCGAACTCGGGGTGGCCCGCCAGGGCGGCGCCGTCGGCCAGGTACATGTGCAGCCGGTTGTCCATGATCGCCGGGTTGGGCGACACCACGCCCAGCCGCAGCCAGCGCGCCGCCTGGTAGCCGGTCTCCTCGGCCAGCTCGCGCTGCGCGGCGATCAGCGGATCCTCGCCGGGATCGACCATGCCCCCGGGGATCTCGACGTGGACGGCGGCGGTGCCGTGGCGGTACTGGCGGATCAGCACGACCTCGCCAGCCGCCGTGCGCGCGATGACGTTGACCCAGTCGGGCGCGTGCAGCCCGACGAACTCGCGCTCGGCGCCGGTGTGCGGGTGGCTGGCGCGGATGCGCTGGCTCTGGAAGATGCGGTAGTCGTGGGCCGGGGCCCGCGCGATCTCGCGCCAGCGCAGCTCGTCGTCGGTCATCCGCCGAGGGTAGCAAAGCGCGGGCGGGCGTCGGTGAACGCGGTGGTGCAGGGCGGCCCGTCGGCCCACGCCAGCGCGGCGATCCCGCCCGGCACCAGCGCCGCCACCGTCGCGCTGCGCGTGCCGTAGGGGCCGGCGTGGACGCACACCGCCTGCAGCGGCCCCCACGCCTCGGGCGGCACCGGCAGCCCGGGCGCCAGCGGCGGCAGCTCGGCCGGCACCGCGTGATCGGCCAGCGCCGTCGGGGCGATCGCGGCGAAGCTGGCCAGGTCGTGGGCGCCGGCGAGCAGGCCGCGCAGCCGCGCCTGCTTGGGCTGGCCGGGCGCGTCGACCCGATCGTTGGCGAGCACCGTGAGCCCGGGCGGCAGCGCGCGGCGGGCGCGGCCGCCGTCGCGCCGCAGGTACGCCACCTCGACGCCGCTGGCGTCGCCGTAGACCAGGTTGCCGCTGGCGTACGCGCGCGGGTCGAGCGCGTCGACGAACGCCGCCATCGCCCGGCGATCGCCGGCGGCGAGCAGCCCGGTCACCCACGCGCCGCGCGAGCGCGGGGCGCGGCCGACGATCGGCTCGCGCTGGTTGGTCACCGCGGCGAACCGGCCGTCGACGCTGAACGCCAGCCACGAGCCGCCGAGCAGCTCGTCGCGCCCGCCGACGACGCCAGGGGCCAGCGCCACCGGCGCGCGCGCCGGCCGGGCGTGAAACTCGTCGCGGTTGGCCGCGATCGCCACCGGCGCGTCGGCCAGCACGTCGACCAGGATCGCGATCGTGCACACCGCCGCGACCGCTACAGCGACTCGGCGCGGACTTCCACCGTGAACTCGCCGGTGACCTTGGCCACCGCGGCCTTGCAGGCCTCGGCCCAGGCGGAGCAGGTGGCGTCGTCGACGCCCGGCCCGAGATCGACCCACACCTTGATGTGTGTGGCGTCGTCGCCCGACGGCCGCACCTTGAGCTCGCGCGCGGTGCGCTTGCTGGCATCGCTGAACGAGGTGACGAACCGCTCGACCGCGTCGGTCGCCTGGTTGATGTCCATGTGGCGAGTGTACCGCGGTACGATGAGGCGTGGATCTCGCGCTCGACGATCAGCGGCGCTACCTGGCCGCGCTGGTCGCCGCCGCCGCGCCCGAGCCCGGGCTGCACCGCTGCCAGCTGGCGGCGCTGGCGCGCGAACAGGCGCTGGCGGCGGCGGCGCCCGACAGCGCGACCTATCGCCGCACCTCGGGCGACCTGTTCGAGACCGCCCGCGCCGCCTGGCTCGATCGCCTGGTGGCCCACGCGCGGGTGGCGATCGAGCGCGACGATCCGTGGACCGCGACCGCCGCGCTGGTCGAGCTCGAGGCGGCGCTGGCGGCCTGCGATCACGGCGACTGGACCGCGTGCCTGACGGCCGGCTCGACGGCGGGGCAGCCGTGGCACGCGCGAGCGGCGAGCGCGAAGGCGGCGTTCGCCGGCCTCATCGCCGGGGCGACGCAGGCCGCGTGGGACGCGCGCCCGGGCAGCCAGGTCGAGGCGGCGGCGCTGATCGCCGCGAGCGTCGAGGCGCTGGGTGAGCTCGAGGCGCTGGCCGCGGGGACGATCGGCGCGCTCGTGCGCGCGCCCCGCCACCGGGCGGTGCTGCCGTGGACCGACGCGGGGCTCGACGCGCTGGCCGCGCTGCTCGCGCCGCACCTGCCAACGACACCGGGCGAGCCGCTCGCGGTCGAACCGGTCGCGGCGATCGGCGCGCGGATCGAGGCGCGCGTCGCGGGCTACCTGGCCGCGCTCCCCACCGCCGCGCCGGCGCCGGCGGCCAGCCACGAGCCCACGGTCGCCGAGGTGATCGCGCCGTACCGCGGGCTGCTCGAGCTGCCGGGCGACGCGCCCGCGCTGGCCGCGCTGCGCGCCGCGGCCCGCCGGATGATCGACGCGGCCGGGGGCGCCCGCAGCCCGCAGGCGCTGCTGGCGATCTGGACCGACGGCGGGCACCTGGTCGGGCTGAGCGCCGCGCCGGTGATCGCCGAGGCCGAGGCGGCGCTGGCGCGGCAGGCGGCGTGGCCCGATCCGCTGCGCGCCGCTGGCGCCCGGGCGCTGATCGCCGACGTCGCCGCCGCGCGCACCGGCACCGCGGTCGACGCCGCGTCGATGCACCACGGCGCGTGCGCGCTGATCGAGGCGACCTGGGCCCGCGCGCTCGCCGACGTGGCGCTGGCGCCGATGATGGCGGCGTGCGTCGCCGGATGGGATCCGACGGCCGCGTCGGGGATCGCCGCGGCCTGGCGGCTGGCCGGCGCGATCGCGGGCGTCGGCGGTGAGCTGGTCGGGACCCCGCTGGCGGCCCAGGTGATGGCGGCGATCGTCCATCACCGCCAGGCCAGCGATCTCGGCGCGTTCATGGGGGAGACCGGCCACGCGATCGTGGGCGAAGCCCGGGCGTGGTTCGGGGTGGCCGGCGTCGACGCCCACGCGCCGGCGGTGGTCGCGGCCAGGTTGGTCGCGGCGTGGGGGTCACGCGCGCCGCGGGCCGGCGCGACGGTGCGGCTGTGGGGCCAGGCGCTGGCGCTCGACGAGTTCGGCCCGGCGCTGCCGGTCCGGCCGCAGCCACCGGGAAGGTCCCGGCCGCCCGATCCGTAAGATATGGTAGCGTCACCCGACATGGCCGATCCGAAGGAGACCCAGGAGCTCGCCACCGCCGAGGTCGCCACCGAGGCGACCGACAGCGTCGAGACCCGCCAGCTCTACCTGCGCGACGGGCGGACCCTGACGGTGTCGGGGCGCGGCGCGGAGGAGCTGGTCGAGATCCACGCGTCGTCGGGCATGCTCGAGCTGCGCATCAAGATGACCGAGCAGGGGCCGGTGCTGCAGATGGAGAGCGTGCGGCTCTCGCTCAAGGCCGCCGAGTCGGTCGACGTCGAGGCCAAGCAGTTCAACGTCAAGACCGAGGAGGGCGTCAACGTGACGTCCAAGGGCGACATCAAGCTGACCGGTGAGGCCGACGTGCGGGTCGACGCCAACGGCGAGGTCCGCATCAACGGCAAGATGATCTATCTGAATTGACCTGCCGATCGCTCCGCGCTTCACCGCACCCAGTGCTGCGGGCGCCGCGCCGCTGCCGCACCCACGACCGCGAGGAACACCATGCCACCCGCCGCGCGCAAGACCGACAACGTGCTGCACGACAGCCCGCACTGCCACGCGCCGATCCACCCGCCGGCGCCGGTGCCGACGCCGGTGCCGCACCCGCCGATCCCGCACCCGCTCATCAGCGCGACCCAGCCGACGATCAAGATCAACAACCTCGAGGCGGCCACGATCACCTCGATCACCAAGGTGTGCACGATCCCGCCGTGCGTGCCCAACGGCCCCGGCATGGTGGCCAAGGGCAGCTCGACGGTGATCATGAGCGGCCTGCCGGCGGCGCGCATGGGCGACATGGTGCAGTGGGCCGGGTGCGTCGCGCCGATCCCCAGCCCGACCGGCAAGATCATCCCGCCGTGCTCGCCGACCGTCATCATCGGCGGCTGACGACCACCGCGTGCTGATCTCGCACCTCGAGCGGCTCGGCCTGGTGTGCCCGAGCTGCCGCGCCTACGGCCGCGCCGCGCCGCGCCTCGGGCTGGGCACGATGATCCAGGTCGACTCCACCCGGTGGGGCGACGATCTGATCGAGGGCGTGCTGGTGTGCCCGGCGTGCATGCGCGAACACCCCATCCTCGACGGGGTCGTCGTCGCGGTGGCCAACATCGCGAGCTGGGCCGAGCACCAGGGCGACGCGGTGCTGCGCCGTCACGATCTGTCGCCGATCACCGAGGGCATGCTGGGCGACGCGCTCGGCCGCGGCGGCAGCTTCGACAAGGAGCGCCACGATCTGTCGACCTACGGCCAGGCCCACTGGGGCGATCGCGCCGAGCTCGATCCGCTGCCGGCCGCGGGGCGGATGGCCGACCTGGTCGCCACCGCGACCGCCACCCTGCCGGCGCCGCCGGCCGGGGTGTGGCTCGACGCCGGCTGCTCGGTCGGCCGCGGCAGCCTCGAGCTGGCCGCGGCCGGGGCCGAGCTGGTTGTCGGCGTCGACCTCAACATGGCGATGCTGCGCCGGGCCGAGCAGGCGCGGCGGACTGGCGTCGCGACCTGGCCGCGGCGCCGGGTCGGCCAGGTGTTCGACCCCGGCCGCGCGACCTGCGACGACCTCCCGCGCGACCGGGTCGCGTTCGTCTGCGGCGACGTCGGCGTGCTGCCGTTCGCCGACGCCAGCTTCGCCGGCGCGCTGTCGCTCAACGTGCTCGACTGCGTGCCGTCGCCGGTCGGGCACCTCGGCGAGCTGGGCCGGGTGGTGGCCGACGCCGGCGCGGTGCTCTTGTCGACGCCGTACGACTGGGCCACCAACGCCTCGGCGATGGAGCAGTGGCTGGGCGGCCACTCGCAGCGCGGCGACCATCGCGGCGCCAGCGAGCCCGAGCTGCGCCGCCTGCTGTCGGCCGAGCTCGCCGCCGGCATCGACACCGGGCTGACGATCGCCGCGGAGCGCGACGACGTGCCGTGGCACCTCACGCTCAACGCCCGCTCGACGATGCACTACCGGCTGCACCTGCTGCGGCTGGCGCGCACCCCGCGCCCGGCGTAGCCGCCGCGCCGCCGCTCACCCGGTCGCGGCCAGGCGATCGACGTGATCGTACGCGCCGTGCTGCTCCTCGGGCGGCAGCGTGCCCGTGCGCGCGAGGTACATGCGGCGGCGCAGCGCCGTGAAGCGATCGAAGTACTCGCCGATGTCGTCCTGGCTGAGGCCGGGCAGGGTCAGGATCGACTGCCGGTGGTTGGCCGGGCGGGTGAGGTAGTCGGCCGGCAGGTAGCCGCGCTCCTGGCACACCTTGAACAGCGCGGTGCCGGGGTACGGGTAGAACACGAAGTAGCCGAAGTCGTGGACGCCCAGCTCCTCGGCGAGGTCGAGCGTCTGCTGCAGATCGTCGCGGGTCTCGCCCGGCAGCCCCAGCATGAAGTTGCAGGTGAGCAAGATGCCGGCGTCCCGGGTCCACTGGAACACGTCCTTGAACCGCTGGTTGGTCACCTGGCGATCCATGATCTCGCGCCGCACCCGCTCGCTGCCGCTCTCGACCCCGTACGTGATCATCTGGCAGCCGGCCGCGGCCAGCATGTGCAGCATCTTCTCGTTGACCGTCTCGACCCGGGCGTGCAGCGAGAACGGCGCGTGGAGCTCCTCGCCGTAGCGGCGGCAGAACTCGCGCACCCAGCCGTGGTTGATCGTGAAGGTGTCGTCGAGGAAGATCACGTAGCCGAGCCGGCCGGCCGCGCGCAGCGCGTGCAGCTCGGCCAGCACGTTGTCGTGGCTGCGGCGGCGGCCGTACTCGCCGGCGCCCGCCTCGTCGTAGAGCTGGTTGTACATGCGCGCCGCGCAGTAGGTGCACGGGAACGGGCAGCCGCGCTGCGTGCACATGTGCACCGTGCCGAGCGGCTCGTCGAGCACGTCGCGCGCCGCGAACGGCAGGCGGTCGAGCGGCTCGAACGGCGGGCGCAGCCCCGGCCGCGGCCGATCGCGCTTCCACATGTTGGCGATGCGCCAGGTCGGCTTGCCGGCCTCGAGCGCGGTGACCAGCTCGAGCAGCGCCTCCTCGCCCTCGCCCAGGCAGGCGTAGTCGAAGCCCGGCGTCGCCAGCACCTGCTCGGGCGCGAAGGTCGGGTGCAGCCCGCCGGCCACCACCGGCACCGCCGCCAGCGCCGGGTCGGCGCGCAGGCACGCCACCAGGTGGGCGCCGCGCAGCCACTGCCGCGTGGTCAGCGAGAACGCCAGGAGCTGCGGCCCCGCCGCCACGACCTTGGCCACCACCTCGGCGTCGCTGAGCTCGACCGTGGCGCGGATGAACGCGACCTCGTGGCCGTGCTCGCGCAGGTACGCGGCCAGGAAGCCCGGGCCGATCGACGCCACCGCCCAGCTCCGCTCGGTGTCGACCTCGACGAAGACGACGCGCATCGCGACAGGTTAGCAGAGTCGGTCAGCGGGCGGCGCGCAGCAGATCGGCCTCGAGCGGATCGCCGGCAGCGCGCGGCGCGACCGCGCTGCGAGGGTGCGGCGCGTGGCGCGGCGCCCAGCGGGCGTCGGGCGTGACGAACGACAGCGCCCAGGCGCGGCGCGGGCGGTCGGTGTGGTTGGCCGGCGAGCGGTGGAAGGTCAGCGTGTGGTGGGCGATCGCGTGGCCGGCCGCGGTCGGGGCCGGCAGGCCGAGGTCGCCGTCGCCCAGCGGCAGCGGCGGCAGCGCGGCGCGCGGGTCGTCGTCCTCCCAGATGCCCCACGCGGCGCGGTACTCGCCGGAGGTGTGGGTGGCGAGCTGGTAGAAGATGCAGCCGTTGGTGGCGTCGCAGTCGTCGAGCGCGATCCACAGCGTGCAGCCGTCGGGGCGATCGAGCGGCAGGTACGAGTAGTCCTGGTGCCAGGCCATGGCCTCGCCGCCGGGCGGCTTCCACAGGAGGTGCTCGTGGAACAGCACCAGCGCCGGCACCCCGACCGCCGCGGCGGCGGCCCGGCCGACCGTCGGCACCAGCGCCGCCAGCGCCGGCGCGCGGCGCCAGCCGTCGTGGACGATCGTCGCGTAGCCGCCGGTGGTGCCGAAGGGCAGGAGCTCGGTGAACGCCGCCCGCGCGGTCGCCAGCTGATCGTCATCGAGCACGCGGCCCAGCACCGCGGCGCCGGTGGTCGCGAACTGCTCGGTCGGCGTGCCGGACGGCGGAGGCCACGCGCTCATCGCGCCCAGCGTACACCGCCGGCCGTGGTCGGGGCTGTGGCATGATCGCGCGATGCGCGTGGTGGTGAGCCAGTTCGAGGGCATCGACACCACGCCGGTGCTGCCGCTGGCGGCCGGGGTGCTGGTGGCCACCGCGCGCGCCGACGCCGAGCTCGGGCCGGCGTGCGAGCTCGCGATCGAGATCGAGCGCCGCCCGATCGCGGAGGCGGTCGCGGCCTACCGCGATCCCGACGTGCTCGGCTTCTCGCTGTACCCGTGGAGCGCCCGCTACGCGCTGGCCGTCGCCGCCGCGGCCCGGGCCGCGTACCCGCGCGCGCTGCTGGTGGCCGGCGGGCCGTCGGTGCCGCGCCGCCCTGACGAGGCCCGCGCGTTCCTGGCCGCGCACCCGGCGCTCGACGCCCTGGTGTTCGCCGAGGGCGAGGTCGCGTTCCGCGAGCTCCTGCGCGCCCGCCTCCGCGGCGGCGACGCCCGCCACCAGGCCGGCCTGGCGCTGCGGTTGGGCGACGAGGTGGTGATCACCGCGCCGCCCGAGCGGGTGCTCGACCTCGGCGCCACCGGCTCGCCGTTCCTCGACGGCACGTTCGACGCGCTGCTGGCGTCGCACCGCGCGCGGATCGCGATGGCGCTGCTCGAGACCAACCGCGGCTGTCCGTTCTCGTGCACGTTCTGCGACTGGTCGCTGACCAAGAAGGTGGTCGAGTTCCCGCTGGCCCGCGTCGAGGCCGAGCTGGCGTGGGTGGTCGAGCACGGCCTGTCGCACCTGATGCTGGCCGACGCCAACTTCGGCATCCGCCCGCGCGACACCGGCATCGCGCGCGGGCTGGCCGCGCACCGCGCGCGCACCGGCCGCCCGGCGACCTTCTACTTCTACCTCACCAAGAACGATCACGCGCGCAACCTCGAGACCATCGACATCCTGCACGGCGCCGGCATCGGCACCTGGGTCGGCCTCGCGGTGCAGGACTTCGACGCGGGCGTGCTGGCCGCGGTCGAGCGCGACAACATCCAGACCGGCGAGGCCAGCGCGCTGCGCGCGATCTGCGGCGCGCGCGGCATCCCGACGTTCAACGAGCTGATCCTGGGGCTGCCCGGCCAGACCTACGCGTCGATCGCGACGACCTTGGCCGAGGCGACGCCGCCGTGGCCGCGCCACGACTTCGTGCTGTTCTTGTGCCGGCTGATCGACAACGCCGAGCTGGGCTCGCCGGCGTCGCGCGCGCGCCACGGGCTCGAGACCCGCCGCTGCCGCTGGCCCAGCTCGACCGGCGTCGAGGCCATCGTCGAGGAGACCCAGGAGCTGGTGGTCGCGACCCGCGACCTGCCGATCGCCGCGTGGCGCCAGGCCTACCGGCTGTGCTTCCTCACCGCCGCGCTGTACAACCTGCGCCTCCTGCGCGTGGTCATGCACGCCGTGGTCGAGGCCGGCGGCGTGCCGCGCCGCACGCTCTTGCTGGCGCTGGGTGACGCGCTCGCGAGCGCCCCGCCGGGCAGCGTCTACGCCGCGCTGAGCGCGACGCTCGATCGCTACGCCGACTCGATCCTGGCGAGCGGCCCGCTGGTGCTGCCGGCGCCGGGCGCCGACCCCGCCGCGACGCCGGTGCCGGTCGACGACGCGCTGGCGGCGATCGCGCTCGATCGCTACGACGAGTTCCTGGTCGAGACCGCGGCCGCGCTGGCGCCGCTCACGGCGTCCGCGCCAGCGCTGACCGCCGAGGCGTTCGCGTACCAGCGGCTGATCACGCCGCGCTGGCAGGCGGCGGCGCCGATCAGCGTGAGCTTCGGGCACGACTGGCCGCGCTATCTGGCCAGCGGCGCCACCGGCGCCGGGCCCGCCGTCGCGTCGACGCTGGTGCGCTTCGCGCCGCCCAGCTACGTCGACGTCGCGTCCGCCGCCGACTTCGTCACGACCCACCTGGCGGTGGTGCGGACCCGGCTCGACGTCGGCGTGGTGACCGCCGAGGCGGCGGCGGTGGCGCGGCCGATCCGCCGGCTGAACGTGCTGCCGGTCAGCGGGTAGCGGCGGGGCGCGCGGGTCACAGCGCCGGCAGGTCGCTCCAGTACGCCGCGCGCAGGCGCTGGCGGTAGGCGACGAGGTTGGCGTGGCCCGCGACCGCGGCGCGGTGCGTGCTCTCGACCGGGAAGCCGAGGATGCCCTCGAGGAACGCGTAGACCGTGCAGTCGACGGTGCGCGGCCGATCGCCGAGCAGGTAGGGACGATCGCCGAGCAGGGCGGCGATCGCCGCCCAGTCGTCGGCGATCAGCTGGCTGGCCTCGGCGCGGGTGCGCCGACCGGTGCCCTGGGCGTGGACCATCTTCGTCACCTTGCGACGGATCAGCGGCAGCACGAGCCGCAGCGGCGCCGGCATCAGCGCCTTCATCTCGTCCCGCACCACCGGCCAGCCGTCGTCTTCGACCCACCGCATCCGCACCGACAGGAAGTACGTGCCCTCCTCGAGCGTGCGCCGCACCACCCGCGCCAGCGCGCGGTCGGGCTCGGTCAGGCCGGCGTCGAGCGGCGCCGCGGCCCGCCGCTCGAGCTCCTCGATGATCAGCTGCGAGTCGGTGAGCACCGCGCCGTCGAGCTCGACGTACGGGATCTTGCCCCGGGGCGCTCGCCGAAAGTCCGCGGGCTCGATCCGGTGCGGCGTCTCGGTCGCGCGCAGATACGTCTCGAGCTTGCCGCAGAACGGGCTCATGTTCGGCGTGCCCCAGGCGCGGCGCGGCGGCTGGCGGAGGATGAGCTCGCTCATGCGCGCATCAGGCCGCGGGCGGGCGGGCCGGTCAAGCGGTGGGGCGCTGTGGCCGCAGGGGCGGCGACCGCTGGGGCCGGCGCGACCCACCCGCGCGCGGCGGTTGCGTTCCGTGAGGCTTGCGTCCTGGCGCGGGCCTTGCTCATCGTCGCCCATCATGAAGCGCACCGCGATCCTGACCTCGCTCCTGCTCACCGCCACGCTCGCCTGCGGCAAGAAGAAGGACGACGCGCCGCCCGCGCCCGCGCCGGCGCCAAAGCCGACCGAGCCCGCCGTCGCCGCGCCGCCGGCGCCGCCGCCGCCGCCGGCCGCCCCGACCTACAGCCCCGAGGCCGCCAAGGCCGCCGTCGGCGAGCTCACCAAGTGCTCCAGCGAGTTCAACTGCGCCGCGTTCGACACGCTGATCGGCTTCGGCGCCAAGGCGGCCCCGGAGTTGCTGGCGCTCGCGGTCGACGCCGCCGCCACCAGCGACGCCCGGCAGCTCGCCGCGGCGGCGCTGACCAAGCTGAAGGCGCCCGACGTCGGCGCCAAGCTGATCGAGGCCGCCAACGCGGTCAAGGACGACAGCATGCTGCAGGGCGACCTGTACGAGGCCGCCGGCGCCAGCGGCGGCCAGGCGGTGTTCGACGCGCTGATCGCCGAGTTCGCCAAGGCCGCGGCGTCGACCGACGACGATCGCGAGATCCCGCTGCGCCACGGCCTGGGCGCGTTCCCGGCCGAGTCGGTCGCGTGGGTCAAGGCCAACATGGCCAAGGCCAAGGACGACCAGACCTACCTCGCCGACCTGATCACCGACAGCGCCACCGCCGCCGACCTGCCGACGATCGTCGAGCTGCTCGGCGTCACCAAGGACCTGATGGCGCGGCACCGGCTGGCCGCCAAGGCCATCGCGCTCGGCGACACCGCGCACTTCGACGTGTTCGTCGCCGGGCTCAAGTCCAAGGACGTCTACGATCGGTCCGACGCCGCCAACTTCCTGGCCGACGTCGCCGACAAGGCGCCGGCCGAGCTCAAGGCCGAGCTGATCGAGCTGTTGCAGAAGGGCAAGGCCGGCGACAGCGGCGGCCTGACCGCGATGGGCTACGACAAGGCGCTCAAGGCGCTGGGCGCGCCGGCGACGCCGTGATCGATCACGGGATGCGCAAGAGCTTGTGGGTCTGCAGCGACACCCGCCACGGCGGGTGGTCCCGGCAGTAGGCGACGCACGCCGCGATCGCGGCGTCGCGGTCGGGGCCGTCGAGGGGCTGCAAGAAGTAGTGGGTGAAGGGCAGGGCCCGCAGCCGCTCGGGCGACAGCTCGGCGGGCGCCGCCGGTTGCGGGTAGACCAGCTTCAGCTCGTCGCCGCCGGCGATCGCCAGCGGCGCGCCGGCCTTGGGGCTGACGCACACCCAGTCGATCCCCGCCGGCACCGGCTGGGTGCCGTTGGTCTCGATCGCGATCGTCGCGCCCCGCGCGCGCAGCGCCGCGATCAGCGGCGCGTCGAGCTGCAACAGCGGCTCGCCGCCGGTGCACACCACGTACGGCGCCGCCGCCCGCGGCGCCCAGGCCGCGATCACCGCGTCGGCCAGCGCGTCGGCCGTGGCGAACTTGCCGCCGCCCGCGCCGTCGATGCCGACGAAGTCGGTGTCGCACCACGCCGCGCAGCCCCCCGTCCCCCGCCCGCGATCCGCCGCGCGCCCCGACCACAGGTTGCAGCCGGTGAAGCGCACGAACACCGCGGCCCGCCCGGCGTGGGCGCCTTCGCCTTGCAGCGTGAGGAACAGCTCCTTGACCGCGTACACGCCGCCACCCTAGTCGACGCCCCGCCGCATGTCACGCACCACCCGGCCGTGCCTTTCCCGGGCTAGTCCCATCCGCTCACTGCTGCAGGCACATGATCTTGTGCGCGGCGTTGTCGCAGGTCGTGATGCTGCTCGACCCCGAGTAGTTGGCGAACGCGGTCGCCGTGCGCGTCGACGCCGAGATGCCGACCGAGCCGAACGCGGTGTTGGCCACCGTCGACCAGCCGCTGCAGCTGGTGCCGGTCCCGACGGTCTGCACCGACGCGGCGCCGGCCCAGGAGCGATCGAAGCGGTAGCCGCCCGCCGCGGTGACGTTGAGCGCCGCGTCCCAGTAGGTCGGCGGACCGGCCGCTGCGCTGCCGAGGAAGCCGGCGGCGGTGGGTGCCAGCAGCACGTTGTCGACGCGGGCCCACGGCGTGCCGGTGGTCGAGAACCGCGACGCCGCCGAGGCGCCGGTGGTGGCCAGGAGCGCGCGGAACGTGCCGGTCAGGCCAGCCGCGCTGGCCTCGCTCGCGCACAGCGCGTCGGCGCCGGCCAGGCCGCCGCTCGGGATCCAGGCCACGTTCGAGATGAACGCCCGGCGCGCGGTGGGCGCGGCCGGTGGCGCGACGGTCGCGGTCCAGCTGGTGCCCAGGCAGTACAGGTGCTGGGTGTTGTTGCAGGTCGAGCCGCCGTTCTGGGTCCAGCCCGAGGTCCCGTACTCCGGGAACCCGATCACGCCCGAGATCGTGGTCGACGTGCCGTCGGTCCAGTCGGTGCAAGCCGTGCCGGCCAGCGTGCCGTTGGCGGCGGTGCCGGTCCACACCGTCGAGCCCAGCTCGCTCGAGCCGCGCTCGTTGATCGACAGCGGGTAGAAGATCCGGCCGGCGGCGAGGTCGCTGATCGAGTTCACGAACGGCTTGTTGTCGACGCGCACCCAGCCGGACGCGGCGCCGAAGCGGGTCGACGCGTTGACGGTCGAGGTCGACAGCCACGCGCGGTACGTGCCCGCGAGGCCGCCCGCGGTGGCGCGGGCCTGGCAGATCGCGTCGGCGCCAGCCAGGCCGCCGAGCGCGCCGGTGTGCACCGTCGACGTCACGAACGCGATGTTGGGCGGCGGCGCGAAGCTGGCCGTCGCGGTGACCGCGGCGGCGACGGTGATCACGCAGGTGCCGGTGCCGGTGCAACCCGCGCCCGACCAGCCGGTGAAGACGTGGCCACCCGCGGTCGGTGTCGCGGTCAGCGTCACGGTGGCGCCGTAGTCGAAGGGCCGCGCGCACGTGCTCGGGCAGTTCAGGCCCGTGGGGGTCGAGGTCACCGTGCCCAGCCCGGCGCCGCCGATCGCCGCGGTGATCGTGTACTGCCGCACCGCGAACGCGGCGTCGACGGTGGCCGCCGCCGTCAGCGCGACCGTGCAGGCGCCGGTGCCGCTGCAGCCGCCGCCGCTCCAGCCGGTGAAGGTGCCGCCGGCGCCGCCGCTGGCGGTCAGCGTCACCGTCGTGCCGTGGTCGTAGGGCTCGCTGCAGTCGGTGCCGCA
This sequence comes from Myxococcales bacterium, assembly GCA_016707895.1. Taxonomy (GTDB): domain Bacteria; phylum Myxococcota_A; class Polyangia; order Haliangiales; family Haliangiaceae; genus UBA2376. Next base: position 39,992 of record JADJGV010000037.1, read on the forward strand.
GTTGATGCCGGCCGGCGCCGAGCTGACCGTGCCGTAGCTGGCGCCGGCGCCCGAGCGCGTCACCGTGAGCGTGTAGCGGTTCAGCGTGAAGGTCGCGGTGACCGTGGTCGACGCGGCGAGCGTCACGGCGCACGCGCCCAGGCCGCTGCAGCCGCCGCCGCTCCAGCCGGCGAACGTCGAGCCGGCGTCGGCGGTGGCGGCCAGGGTGATCGAGGTGCCGGCGTTGAACGGGGCGGTGCAGGTCGCGCCGCAGGCGATGCCGGCCGGCGTCGAGGTCACCGTGCCGCTGCCGGTGCCGGTCTTGCTCACCGTCAGCGCCACCTGGTTCACCGTGAAGGTCGCGCCGACGGTGCGGGCCTGGTCCATCGTCACCACGCAGGCGCCGACGCCGGTGCACGCGCCGGTCCAGCCCGAGAACGCCGAGGTGCCGCCGGCGGTTGCGGTCAGCGCCACCATCGTGCCGTGGTCGAAGGTCGCCGCGCAGGTCGCCCCGCAGGTGATGCCGACGGGGTTCGAGGTGATCGTGCCGGCGCCGGTGCCGCCCACCGAGGTCGTGAGCGTGTACTGCCGCAGCCGGAAGTCGGCCGCCACCGTCTTGGCCGCGTCCATCGTCACCACGCACGGGCCGGTGCCGGTGCAGGCGCCGCTCCACCCCGCGAACGTCGACGTGGCGTCGGGCGCCGCGGTCAGCGTCACCTGCTGGTTGGCGCTGTAGGTCTCGCTGCAGTCGGCGCCGCAGTCGATGCCGGCCGGCGTCGAGGTCACGCCGCCGGCGCCGTTGCCGGTGCGGGTGACCACCAGCGTGTAGTTGAGCGCGAACGCCGCGTTGATCGTCGCGTTGTCGCGGACGTTGAACGTGCACGGCCCGGTGCCGCTGCAGCCGCCGCCGCTCCAGCCGACGAACAGCGACGCGCCGGTCGGCGTCGCGGTCAGCGTGATCGGGGTGTCGTAGGCGACCGTCGCGCTGCACGCCGACGGGCACGACAGCCCGAGCGCCGCTGGCGTCGCCGCCACCGTGCCGGTGCCGTTGCCGACGATCGCGGTCGTCACCGTGAACATCACCGGCGCGAACGCGGCCGTCACCGACGTGGCCGCCGCCAGGGTCAGCGTGCAGGTCGGCTGCGAGCCCGTGCACGCGCCCGTCCAGCCGGTGAAGACGCTGCCGGCGTCGGCCGCCGCGGTCAGCGTGACCTGGGTCCCCATCGAGAAGTCGGCCTGGCACGTCGCGCCGCACGCGATGCCCGCTGGCGCCGACGTCACCGTGCCGGCGCCGTTGCGGCTCACCGTGAGCGTCACCGGCTGCACCGGCGGCGCGTCGATCGCGGCGTCGATCGGCGGCTCGATCGTACCGTCAGTGCCAGCGTCGGGCGCCGTCGGCCCGTCGGCGATGGGGGGAGTGATCTGACCGCAGGCGGCCACGGCCACGAGCGCGACGAGCGGGACGAGAGACCTGTACATGCTCTTGTAGAGCGGGTCGGCGGTCTGATGTGACACGCTTGCCAGAGCCTGCCGGCGTCTGGCGCGCCGGCTTGACGGCGCCGCGTCGAGGAATCACATGTTCTGACGGCTGGTTTGGGCGCGGAGCTTCCAGGCAAGGGACATGGCGGGGCTTCCACGTGGGACTTGGTGGGGACGCCGACGTGGGGGCCCAGATTCCACGTGGGACGCGGCGTCCGGTTCCACGTGGGGACGCGGCGTCCGGTTCCACGTGGGACTTGGTGGGGACGCCGACGTGGGGGCCCAGATTCCACGTGGGACGCGGCGTCCGATTCCACGTGGGACGCGGCGTCCGGTTCCACGTGGGACGCGGCGTCCGGTTCCACGTGGGACGCGGCGTCCGGTTCCACGTGGGACGCGGCGTCCGGTTCCACGTGGGACGCGGCGTCCGGTTCCGCGTGGGACGACCGGCGTCGATTCCACGTGGGACAGGGGACTGAGCTGCGGGGGCCGCCGCGCTCAGTCGACCTGGGGGCTGCCCAGGTACCGCAGGATCAGCTCGCTGGTGTGCCGCTGCACCGCCTTGGCTTGCTCCAGCGGTAGCTCGATCGACGCGTGGATCAGTGCCTCGACCGCTTCGACCACGACCAGCGCGGCGGTGACCACGTCGTCCGAGCGCTGGTGCTGATCCGGCCGTGCGCGGAGCAGATCCTCGACCACGGCGCGCGAGCGCTGGTTGGTGGTCTGCAGGATCGCCAGCGCGCCGACCCACGGGATCTGCTGGTGCACCACGCGGTGCAGCTCGGGATCGACCAGGTGCGCGGCGAACAGCGCGTCGATCACCGCTGGGATCGCGACCGCGAACGGCCGGCCGATCGCCGCGGTCGCGTGGTGCGTGAACACCGACCACATCGCGGCGTCGTGGCGCTCGAGCAGCGCGTGCACCAGCGCCTCCTTGTTGGGGAAGTACTGGTACAGCGAGCCGACGCTGACCCCGGCCACCTCGGCGACCCGGTTGGTCGAGGTCTCCTCGTAGCCGTGCTTGCGCAGCACGCGCGCCGCCGCGTCGAGGATGGTGTCGACCATCGCCCGCGAGCGCGCCTGCTGCGGCTGCTTGCGCGAGGCCTTGCGGCGCGGCGGGGGAGGGCGGGGCGAAACACGAGTGTCTGCTCGCATCCGGTGAGCGTGCAGGCCGGGTGAAGGTAGGTCAAGCAAAACACGAGCGCCGGCGCCAGGCATCGATGTGTCATCGTGGCACGATGCTCCGTCTGCGTCGCATGATCTCGGTGGGTTGTGCCAGGGGGCGGCTGATCACCCGCGATCACCGGGACGCGAGCTGACAACGCGAGCAAAAGCTCGCATTATGAGTCCATGCAGAACCCGCTCGCCGCCTTCCGCATCGCCCGCGCCGCCCTCCGGCTGGTCCGCGACCCCAACCGCCTCGACGAGGTCATCGCGATGGCCGACGATCTCGGCGAGTCGCCGGCGTTCGACGCGATCGTCCGGCACGTCGAGGAGATGCCGGGTGGGCGCGCGGCGATGGCGGAGCGCCCGCGGGTCGACCTCGACCTGCCGCGCCTGCGGCAGCTCCCCGACGGCACGTTTGGCCGCGAGACCGCCCGCTTCCTCGACGCCCGCGGCCTCGACCCCGCCGATCTGCCGCGCCGCCCGGCCGCCGACGGCAAGGCCTGGGTGCGCGCGCACCTCTACGAGACCCACGACCTGTGGCACGTCGTGACCGGCTTCGACACCGACGTCGCGGGCGAGCTCGGCCTGCAGGCGTTCTACCTGGCGCAGTTCCCGGCGCGCCTCGCCGCGGCGATCCTGGCGATCGGCTTCCTCAACACGTTCCTCTACGCGTTCGACGAGCGCGACGCCCGCACCGACGCGATCGCCCGGGGCTGGCAGCTCGGCCAGGCCGCGCGCCCGTTCCTGGCCGTCCGCTGGGCCGACCTGTGGACCCTGCCGCTGGCCGAGGTCCGCGCCCGCCTCGGCGTCACCGCGCCGATCGCCGCCGCCCGCGCCGCGGCCTGACCCGGCGAGGCGCCTGTGGCACGCTGCTGCGCATGACGCTGCGCTGCGTAGTGTGTGGAGACATGGTGGCCGGCGACGCGCACTACGCCGACGCCTGGGAGCGGAGCCGCAAGCGATCGCCGTGCTGCGGGCCTGGCTGCGCCAGCCGGTTCGATCCCGATCGCCACTGGATCCCCGCCGTGCTGCCGCCGCCGGTGGACGGCGACGAACGTACGCGGCTGCGGACCCTGGCCCGGCAACGCCTCGCGGGGCTGGACCTGCCGCGCCCGGTCGTGCGCGAACTGCTGCTCGCCGGCCTGGCGCCCGACACGCTGCGCGCATTGGTGGGCGAAGGCCGCGCGGCCAGCGCCGCCGCCCGCGCCGAGAACCGCGCCGGCTTCCTGGTCTGGTTGCTCCGCGGCCGACTCCGCCAGCAGCACCCCGACCAGCGTGGCGATCGCGACTACGCCGACGCCGAGGCCGATCTCGATCAGTGGGACGCCGCGGCTGCGGCGCGCGCGTCGTGGTGACTTGCCGCGAGCCACGCCGGGCCGCTACCGTCGCTGCATGACCGACGTCACCTTCCGCGACTTCGCCGCGGCGATCATGGGCAACGACGCGCCCGCCGCCGAGGCGGTGCTGGCGACGCTGCTCGGCCTCGACACGTCCACCGCCACCGCCGCCACCGCCCACTTCCGCGGTCGCATGGCCGATCCCGCGTTCATGCCCAGGGCCATGGGCCTGCGCACCGCGGTCACGACCGGCAGCGACGCCGACATCGGCGCGCTGCTCGCCGACTGCTTCGGCCTCGTCGACGCCCCCGCCACCGCGGCGCTCGCTACGCTGCGCACGCGCTACCCTCGCCCGTAGCCCACCGCACCGCGCGCCGCCTCACCGCGCTAGCGCCGGAACAGCGCCTTGCCGCCGAACCGCGCGTCGTCGCCGAGCTCGTCGGCGATCCGCAGCAGCTGGTTGTACTTGGCGATGCGATCCGAGCGCGACGCCGAGCCGGTCTTGATCTGGCCGGCGTTGGTGGCGACCGCGAGGTCGGCGATGAACGCGTCCTCGCTCTCGCCCGAGCGGTGCGAGATGATCGCGGTGTAGCGGCTGTGCTGGGCGGTGCGGACCGCGTCGAGGGTCTCCGACAGCGTGCCGATCTGGTTCACCTTCACCAGGATCGAGTTGGCGATGCCCTGCTCGATGCCGCGCTTGAGCCGCGCGGTCTGGGTGACGAACAGGTCGTCGCCGACCAGCTGGACGTTCCCGCCCAGGCGATCGGTCAGCGCCTTCCAGCCGCTCCAGTCGTCCTGATCGAGGCCGTCCTCGATCGACACCAGCGGGTACTTGCCGGCCCAGCCAGCGTACAGCTCGACCATCTCGGCCGAGGTGCGGTGCTTGCCCTCGTAGGCGTAGGTGCCCTTGGCCTTGTCGAAGAACTCCGACGCGGCGACGTCGAGCGCCAGGAAGATCTGCTCGCCGGCCTTGTACCCGGCCTTGCCGATCGCCTCGAGGATCGTCGTCATCGCCTGCTCGGCCGAGTCGATCGCCGGGGCGAAGCCGCCCTCGTCGCCGACGTTGGTGGCGAGGCCCTGCTTCTTGAGGATCGCCTTGAGGTGGTGGAACACCTCGACCCCGGCGCGCAGCGCGTCCTCGAACCGGTCGAAGCCGGCCGGCACGATCATGAACTCCTGGATGTCGAGCGCGTTGTCGGCGTGGGCGCCGCCGTTGATGATGTTCATCAGCGGCACCGGCAGGGTCAGCGCGCCGACGCCGCCGAGGTAGCGGTACAGCGGCAGCTCGTGGGCCACCGCGGCGGCGCGGGCGCACGCCATCGACACCGCGAGGATGGCGTTGGCGCCGAGCGCGCTCTTGGTGGCGGTGCCGTCGAGCTCGCACAGCGCGGCGTCGATCGCGGCCTGGTCGGCGGCGTCGGCGCCGATCAGCTCGGGCGCGATGGTCTCGATGACGTTGGCGACGGCCTTCTCGACGCCCTTGCCGAGGAAGCGGCCGGCGTCGCCGTCGCGCAGCTCGAGCGCCTCGTGCTCGCCGGTGGATGCCCCCGAGGGGACGATCGCGCGCCCGAGGGCGCCGCTCTCGAGGCCGACCTCGGCCTCGACGGTGGGGTTGCCGCGCGAATCGAGGACCTCGCGGGCGTGGATCCAGACGATGTCGGTCATGGGGCGGAACCTACACGAGGCCGCCGCCGCCACCAACGCCCGACCGTGTGCTAAGAAGCCGCGACCATGTGGCGCCCCACGATCCTCGCCTGCGCGATCGCCGCGGCCGCCTGCGGCGGGGGCGGCGGGGCCAAGGGCGCACCCACCGTGCCCGGCGCGATCGATCCGTTTAGCGCGGTGTTCCGCGCCGTCGAGCAGTGGCGCCAGGGCTGGGAGGTGCGGTCGATGGACGCGCTGGCGCCGCTCTACCGCCACGACGATCACACGGTCGTCGTCTACCAGGGCCAGGCCCACGTCGGCTGGCCCCAGGCCGAGACCTTCCTGCGCAGCGTCGTCGACGGCGCGCGCGAGGTGCACCTGACCGTGTCCGATGGCCAGGTCGCCGCGCTGGGCGACAGCGGCGCGACCTACGCGGCGCGCCTGACCCGCGAGATCTCCGACGGCGCGGTCACGGTGTCCGACACCGGCTACCTGACGCTGACCTTCGCGCGCTCCGGCGCGGCGTGGGAGATCGTCGCCGAGCACTACTCGTACCGGGCCGGGCCGTGACCGCCGAGCGCGGCAGCCCCCCGGTGCGCGAGATCGGCGTGGCCCTGCTCGGCCTCGGCAACGTCGGCGCGGGCGTGGTCAAGCTGCTCGAGGACAACGCCGCCGCGATCGGCGCCCGCCTCGGCGGCCGGCTGGTGGTCCGGGCGATCGCCGTGCGCGCGCCGGGCAAGAAGAAGCGGCTGGTCGAGGTCGATCCGGCGCTGCTCACCAAGGACATCGCCGGCGCGATCGCCCGCCCCGACGTCGACATCGTCTGCGAGCTGATCGGCGGCGACGGCGAGGCCAAGGACGCGGTGATGGCCGCGATCGCCGCCGGCAAGCACGTCGTCACCGCCAACAAGCTCCTGCTCGCGCGCCACGGCACCGAGGTGTTCGCGGCCGCCGAGCGCCACGGCGTCGACGTCTACTACGAGGCGGCGGTGTGCGGCGGCGTGCCGATCATCCGGGTGCTGCGCGAGGGCCTGGCCTCGGATCGCGTCGAGCAGTTCCACGGCATCGTCAACGGCACCTCGAACTACATCCTCACCGCGATGGCCGCCGGCGGCCGCGCCTTCGCCGACGTGCTGGCCGAGGCGCAGCGGCTGGGCTACGCCGAGGCCGACCCGACGCTCGACGTCGGCGGTGGCGACGCCGCGCACAAGCTGGCGATCCTGTGCGGGCTGTGCTTCGGCGCCACGATCGACGCCGACGCCATCCACTGCGACGCGATCTCGGACCTCGACGCGATCGACTTCGCCTACGCCGCCAAGTTTGGCTACGTGATCAAGCCGGTGGTGATCGGCCGCGACCACCCGCGCGGCATCGAGGCCCGCGTCCACCCGGCGCTGGTGCCGGCCGGCTGGCTGCTGGCCGGCGTCACCGGCGCCAAGAACGCGGTGGCGGTCGATAGCTACGCGCTCGGCCCGTCGATGTACTACGGCGCCGGCGCCGGCATGATGCCGACCGCGATGGCGGTGGTCTCCGACCTGATCGAGATCAGCCGCAACCTGCGCGCGCAGCTGACCGGCGTCGCGCCGACCCGCCGCCACCGCGCGCTGGCCCGGCGGCCGCTCCTGCCGATGGCCGAGATCCGGTCGCGCTACTTCCTGCGGTTCTCGGTGGCCGACAAGCCGGGCGTGCTCGGCCAGCTCACCACCATCCTCGGCGCCCACGACGTGTCGATCGAGCAGGTCGTGCAGGAGGCGCCGGGCGACGGCAACCGGCCGGCCCAGGTGTTCGTCATCACCCACGACGCCCGCGAGGGCGACGTCGCGGCGGCGCTGGCCAAGATCGGCGCGCTGCCGGCGGCGCTGGCGGCGCCGCGGCTGATCCGGATCGTCGTGTGATCGTCGAGCACCGGGTCATCTTCGGCGACACCGACCAGATGGGGGTCGTGTACTACGCCAACTACTTGCGGTTCTTCGAGGGCGCGCGCGCGTCCTACTGGCGCGGCCAGGGCCACAGCTACAAGGACCTCGAGGCCGCCGACGTCGCGCTGCCGGTGGTCGAGGCCCACTGCCGCTACCGCCGCCCGGCGTTCTACGAGGATCTGCTGGCGATCGCGGTGGTGGTCAGCGAGCTGCGCGGCGCGTCGCTCACGTTCAGCTACCAGATCCGCCGCGGCGCCGAGCTGCTGGCCGACGGCTGGACCCGCCACGCGGTGATCGGCGCGGCCGGCAAGCCCAAGGCGTTGCCGCCGGGCTTGCGCGCCAAGCTGCCGGTCGAGCCGCTGCCCCCGGCGTGAGCGGCGATCACCGCGGGCTACCCCACGCGCGCCCGAGCGTCGACCGCCGCGATTGATCGCTTCGCGGGTGCCGTGGTCTATTCGCCGGCGATGAACGACCGCAACCTCGCCCTCGAAGTCGTCCGCATCACCGAGGCCGCCGCGCTGGCGTCGGCCCGCCTCATGGGTCGCGGCGATCGCATGCTCGCCGATCACGTCGCGGTCGAGGCCATGCGCCGCGCCTTCGACACCATCGACATCCGCGGCACGGTGGTGATCGGCGAGGGCGAGCGCGACGAGGCGCCGATGCTGTACATCGGCGAGAAGGTCGGCGCCGGCTGGCTCGACAACGACGCCGACTCGCCCAAGGTCGACATCGCGGTCGATCCGCTCGAGGGCACCAACCTGTGCGCGACGGGCGCGCCCGACGCGATCAGCGTCATCGCGATCGCCGACGACGGCCAGTTCCTCAACGCGCCGGACACGTACATGCAGAAGATCGCGGTCGGCCCCGAGTGCCGCGGCCAGATCGACCTGCGCGAGTCGGTGACCTGGAACCTGCAGCGGGTCGCCGCGGCCAAGGGCAAGAAGGTCGAGGAGGTCACCGCGATCATCCTCGAGCGCGACCGCCACAACGACATCATCGCCGAGGTCCGCGCCGCCGGCGCCCGCATCCGGCTGATCACCGACGGCGACGTCGCCGGCGCGGTGCTGACCGCGATGCCGGAGTCGGGCATCGACGTGCTGTTCGGCACCGGCGGCTCGCCCGAGGGCGTGATCTCGGCGGCGGCGATGCGCTGTACCGGCGGCGAGCTGCAGGGCCGGCTGCGCTACCGCAACGACGAGGAGCGGGCGCGGGCCGCGAAGATGGGGGTCAAGCCCGAGGACCACATCTACATGACCGACGAGCTGGCCCAGGGCAACGTCATGTTCGCCGCCACCGGCGTGACCCAGGGCTACCTGCTCGACGGCGTCACCTTCACCGGCGGCGGCGCCAAGACCCAGTCGATCGTCATGCGCTCGAAGTCGGGCACGGTGCGCCGGATCCACGCCACCCACCGCTTCGACACCAAGCCGTCGTACTTCGCGGCCGGCGGGCGGTAGGGCGGTCGCCTGGCGCGCGCTGCCCGCTACGGCAGCTGGAAGCTGAGCTTGACGGTCTGGCCCGGGCGCACCAGCACGGTGCGCTTGACGGTGCCGCGGTCGGGGTTGGTGAAGGTGAGCACGTGGGTGCCGGCCGGCACCTCGACGCCGGCGAACGGCGTCTCGCCGAGCCGCTTCTTGCCGAGCGTGACGATCGAGTACGGGTTGGTGCGCACGGTCAGGTAGCCGACGTCGGCGGGCGGGCGCGGCGCGCTGCCACCGCCGCCGCCACCGCTCTTCTTGTCGAGCACCAGCTCGAGGCTGCGGTGCTCGCCGGGCGCCAGCTCGAGCGTGCGCTCGATCGCCGCGTAGCCGTCGCGGCTGATGCCGAGGGTGACGGTGCCGGGCGGCAGGGCCAGCGTCGCCGGCGTGGTCACCGACGCGCCGCCGGCCACCCGGACCTTGGCGCCCGCCGGCCGGGTGATCAGGTCGAGGGTCGCGGTCGCGGGCGCGGCCGTGGCGTCGACGCCGGCGTCGCCCCGCGCCACCCCGGCGTCGATCGGCATCGGCAGGGCCACCACGTCGAGCCCCGCGTCAGCGGAGGTCACCACCGCCGCGTCGATCGGCGCCGCCGGCGCGCCGCCCTTGCGGCCGATCACGAACGCCAGCGCGATCGCCACCACGAGCGCGGCGATCACCGCCGCCGGGATCCACCACCGCGCGCGCGGCGCCGGCGGCAGCCGCCGCATCATCGCCGAGGCCTGGTGCTCGCGGGTCGGCGCGTCGGGGCTGTCGTCGACGTCGCTCGATTCGTCGAGGTGGGTCGGCGCGCGCACCGAGCGTGGCAGCGGCGGGGGCGCGGTGCGGCGCGACGGTGGGCGCGCCGGCTGGCCCGACGGCGGCCGCGACGCCAGGCCCACCGGCGGGCGCGACGCCGGGCGCGGCGGTGGCTGCGGCGTGGCCGCCTCGAGCTCGGCCGCCGACATCGTGATCGCCACCACCGCGGTGCCCAGCGCCGCCGGCGCGCCGTCGGTCACCGCCACCGGCTCGGTGCCGGGCCGCGCGGGCAGCGCCGCCGACATCGCGGTGCCGGCCGGCATCGTCGTCGGTGGCGGCTCGGTGCGGCGGCCGCCGCGGCCGTCGCCCAGCGCCGGCAGCGCGCCGGTCTGGCGCGGGAACCGCGGGCGGATCCAGTCGGCGAGCTGCGCCGCGGTCGCCAGCTGCGGCCAGGTCTTGAGGAACTCCTCGAGCGCGACCTGCAGCTGCGCGGCGGTGGCGCGGGCGTCGCGCTTGTGGGCCAGCGCCCAGCCGATCGCCTTGGCCAGCGCCGGCGGCGTGCGCGGCGCCGCCACCTCGATCGGCGTCCACCGGCCGTCGCGGATCACCTTCATCGCCTCGACCACGTCGCCGCGATCGACGATGGTCTTGCCGGCCATCAGCTCCCACAGCACGACGCCCAGCGAGAACACGTCGGAGCGGCCGTCGAGCGCGCGGCCCACGGTCTGCTCGGGGGACATGTACGCGTACTTGCCCTTGACCACGCCGGGCCGGGTCTCGTCGGCCTTGATCGCCGCCTTGGCGATGCCGAAGTCGACCAGCTTGGTGACGCCGTCGAACGACACCATCAGGTTGTGCGGCGACACGTCGCGGTGGACCAGCGCCAGCGGCGTGCCGTCCGCGTCCTCGAGGCGGTGGGCGTAGGCCAGCGCGGCCGCGGCGTCGGCGCCGATGCGCGCCACCAGCTCGGGCGGCAGGCGCTCGCGCTCGGCGTGGCTGATCAGCTGGCCGGCGTGGATCCCGTCGACGTACTCCATCGCGATGAAGTAGTCGCCGCCCACCTGGCCCAGCTCGTAGATGTGGACGATGTTGGGATGCGACAGCCGCGCCGCCAGCCGCGCCTCCGACAGGAACATCCGCACGAAGTCGGCGGTCTCGGCGAGGTGGGGCAGGATGCGCTTGACCGCGACCTTGCGGTCGAAGCCCTCGGGGCCGCGCTGCCGCGCCAGGAACACCTCGGCCATGCCGCCGCGCGCCAGGCGCTTGCCCAGCGTGAAGTGACCGAACTTGATGCCGGCGGGCTCGGACACGCGCTCGACCAACCATGCCGGGTGCAACCTTGGATGTGCAAGCCGATCGCCTCGGCGTGTGCAGGTGCCCACGACCGGTTGCACTGGGGGTGACGCCGTCGACCGCGGTCGACAGCGCGTGGGCGCGGTTACACCGTGCGCACCAGGGTTCGGTTCTGGCACCAGCGGTGCAATAATGGTGGGCCATGCGCCTGCTCTGGGGGATCTTCGTACTGGCCGCGACCTCGACCGCGGTCGCCGCTCCTGACGCGGCGCTGCCCGAGCGCTGGCAGCGCGACGTCGCGCTCGGCGCCGATCGCGGCGGCGACCTGCGCCCGATCGCCCACGCGATCCTCGACGCCGCCGACGCCGCGCCCGATCGCGTGCTGACCACGGCCGACCTCGGCGACCTCGGCGCCGTGGCGCCGGCGCTCGAGCCGCCGGCGACGATCCGGGTGTGGCGGCGCGCGCTCGACGGCTCGACCGCGTCGTGCAGCGGCCGGGTCGACGTGATCCCGTTCGAGCAGTACGTGCGCGGCGTCTTGCCGCACGAGTGGATCCGCTCGTGGAACCCCGAGTCGCTCAAGGCCGGCGCGGTGGCGATCCGCACCTACGCCGCGTACTGGGTGGCCGCCGGCGGCAAGTACGACTGCGCCGACCTCGACGACACCACCGCGTCCCAGGTCTACAAGGACGAGTTCTTCGCCGACAGCGACGCCGCGGTCGCGGCCACCGCCGGCGTCTACGTGATCAAGAACGACGCGCTGGTGTTCGCCGAGTACAGCGCCGAGAACGGCGATCCCACCGCGACCGGCGTCAGCGAGCCGCTGTGCACCGGGCGCGCGGTCAACGGCCACGGCCGCGGCACCTGCCAGTGGGGCACGCAGCGCTGGGCCCAGGACGGCAAGTCGTGGGACTGGATCGTCACGCATTACTACCCGGGCGCGACGCTGGCCACGCCGGCGCCCGCGCTGGCCGCGACGCTGGCCGCCGAGGACCACGCCGCGACCCTGACCAGCGGTGACGAGATGGTGGTGTACGTCGAGTACGTCAACGCCGGCGGCCGCACCTGGACCCCGGCCGACGTGCAGCTCGGCACCAGCGGCCCGCGCGATCGCCCCAGCCCGTTCTGGAAGGACGGCAACTGGATCAGCGCCAGCCGCCCGACCGCGCTCGACCAGGCGTCGGTGGCGCCGGGCGCGACCGGCCGCTTCACGTTCGCGATGGTCGCGCCCGAGGTCGACGCGCCGACGACGTTCGTCGAGCACTTCGCGCTGGTCACCGCCGCTGGCGCGTGGTTCGGCCCCGACGAGCTCGCGGTGGCGTGGACGATCACCGTCAACCCGCGCGGCGACGGCGTCGAGCCCGGCGCGGCCGACGGCGGCTGCTCGACCGGCGGCGGGGCCGGCCTGCTCACCGCGCTGGCGGTGCTGGCGCTGGTCGCGTGGCGCCGCCGCGCGCTGGCGCTGCTGGCGGTGATCGCGCTCGGCTGCGGCGGCGATCCCGCGTCCGCGCCGACGCCGACGCCGATCCATGGCCGCGCGGTCGGCGGCCCGTCGCCGCTGGTCGACGTGTTCGCGCAGGTCGCCGGCGAGACCGGCGTGCCGGCGTCGCTGCTCGCCGCGCTCGCGTACCACGAGACCCGGCTGGCGATGATCGCCCCCGACGACGGCGCCCACGGCCCGCCGGCCTGGGGCCTGTTCGCGCTCACCGATGGCGACGGCCCGCGCGGCCTGGCCCGCGGCGCCGCGCTGGCCGGCCTCGACCCGGCCGCGGTGCGCACCGACGCGCTGGCCACCACCCGCGCCGCGGCGGCGCTGCTCGCCGACCTGGCCGGCCCCGCGCCGGCGTCGCTGGCCGGCTGGCGCCCCGCGCTGGTGGCGTTCGGCGGCGGCGGCGCGGCCGGCGCCGGGCTGGCCGACGGCGTGCTCGCGACGATCGCCCGCGGCGCGCGCGGCCAGGACGAGCTCGGCCGCGCGGTCACGATCACCGCCCGCCCCGAGGCCGACCTGCCGGGTGGGCCCGGCGTCCCCGGCGACGACACCGCCACGGCGCTCGGCTTCCCCAGCGCCCGCTGGGTGCCCGCGGTCGCCGGCAACTACCGCGTCGCCAGCCGCGGCGCCGCCGACATCAACTACGTCGTCGTCCACACCACCCAGGGCAGCTACGCCGGCACGATCAGCTGGTTCCAGAACACCGCGGCCGGCGTCAGCTCGCACTACGTCGTGCGCAGCAGCGACGGCGATCTCACCCAGATGGTCGACGACAAGGACGTCGCCTACCACGACGCCTGCTTCAACACCGAGTCGGTCGGCATCGAGCACGAGGGCTTCGTCGCCGATCCCGGCCGCTGGTACACCGAGGCGATGTACATGCGGTCGGCGGCGCTGACCGCGTGGCTGTGCGATCAGTACGGCATCCCCAAGGACCGGATGCACATCTACGGGCACGGCGACGCGCCCGACTGCTCCGATCACACCGACCCCGGCCCCGGCTGGGACTGGGCCCACTACCTCGCGCTGGTCGGCGGCAACGGCACGCCGACCCTGGCCGCCACCGCGGCCAGCGCCGAGCACCCGACGACGATGATCTCCGGCGAGGAGGCGGTCGCGTACTTCGAGTTCGTCAACGGCTCGACGATCACCTGGGGCCTCGACGCCACCCGGCTCGGCACCGCCGAGCCGATGGATCGCGCGTCGGCGTTCTTCGTCGACGGCAACTGGCTGGCGCCCAACCGCGCCACCGGCGCCGATCACTCCGACTACGCGCCGGGCGCCACCGGCCGCTTCACGTTCGCGATCAAGGCGCCCGAGGTGACCACGCCGACGCCGTACCACGAGGCGTTCCAGCTGGTGCAGGAGGGCGTCGGCTGGTTCGGCCCGGTGGTGACGATGGACATCATGGTGATGCCGCGCGATGGCGCCGGCGGCCCCGACGGCGGCGCCGGCCCGGATCCCGGCGGCGACGCCTCGGGCGGCTGTGCCGCCGGCGGTGGCGGCTCGTCGACCCTCTGTGTCATCCTCGCCGCCGGTGCGCTGTTCCGTCGTCGCCGCGCTCGCTAGCCTGGCCGGGTGCCAGGCCGGCGTCACGCTCACGATCGACAGCGATCGCGCGGTGCCGGCCGAGCTCGACGCGATGTGCCTCGGCATCGCCGACCGAGACGTCGGCGGCGGCAGCTTCGGCCGCAGCTACCGGCTGATCGACCGCCTGGCGACCTTGCCGCAGACGCTCGCGGTCGAGCCCGGCGGCGCGGACGCCGCCAGCGTGTGGGCCACCGGCTACCGCGCCGGCGTGGTGGTCGCGCGCGGCAGCGCCGGCCTCGACTTCGCCGGCGACGCGGTGGTGCGGATCGATCGCTGCCCCCAGGCCCGCGGCGGCGCCGCGATCAGCGCCGCGGCGGTCGCGGCCCCGGCCGGTCCCGCGGTCGCGTCGCACGGTCCCGGCGGCGCGGTGGTGGTGGCGATCGACGCCAGCGCCGGGGCGATCGTCGACGCGCGGGGCGGGGCGCTCACCACCGACCCGCTGCCGGGCGGCGGCGGCGACGCGCTGGTGGCCGCCGATCTCGACGGCGACTGCGACGACGATCTGGCGATCGCCCGCGGCGGCCAGGTCGAGATCTGGTGGCGGCAGCGGCGCGGCTTCGTCGCCGGCCCGGCCGTGGCCACCGCCGCGGTCGCGCTCGCCGCGGCCGACGTCGACGGCGACGGCGACCTCGACCTGATCACCGGCGCCGGCGCGGCGGTGACGCTGTGGCGCGGCGACGGCGCCGGCGGGTTCGCGGCCGACGCCGGCGCGATCGATCCCCGCGGCGTGATCACGGCGGTCGCGGCGCTGGCCGCCGGCGATCTCGACGGCGACGGCCACGCCGATCTGATCGTCGGCCAGACCGCCGCGCCGGTGGTGGCGCTGCTCGGCGATCCCGGCGGCACCGGCGCGCTGACCGGCGCGCCCGGCGTGTTCCCCGCCACCGCGCGGGCCGTCGCGGCGGTGGTGGCCGGCGACGTCGACGGCGATCTCGACACCGACGTCGCGATCGCGGTCGTGGGCGGCGGGCCACGGCTGTTCGTCAACCGCGGCGGCCTGCTCGAGGATCGCAGCTTCGATCGCCTGCCGCAGCCGGCGCCGACCGCGGCCGCGCTGGCGATCGGCGACTGGGACGGCGACTGCCAGCCCGATCTGGTGCTGGCGGCGACGCCGGCGGTCGCGCTCCACGGCGCCGGCGACGCGCCGTTCACCGTCGAGGCCGAGCTGGCCGCGGCCGCCGCGGTGGTGGCGGTCGATCTCGACGACGACGGCGCCGACGATCGGGTCGTGCTGGGGCCGGCGGGCGCGACGTGGGTGCACCGATGAGGGTCGCCGCGGGCGCGCTGGTCGCGGTGGCGGTGGTCGCGGTCGCCGCGCACGCCGACGCCCCCGACGCCCGCGCGCGCAAGGCGCTGGCCGAGGGCGAGCGGCTGTTCGCCGACCAGGAGTACGCCCGCGCGGTGAAGGCGCTGATCCCGGTCACGCGCGACGGCAACGCCGCGCGCGCGGTGCGGGTCCGCGCGTGGGAGCTGATCGCGCTGGCCCGCTACATCGACGGCGATCTCGGCGGCGCCCGCGACGCGTTCGAGCGCCTGCTCGAGGCCGACCCCGGCTTCCAGCTGCGCGACACGTCGGGCTCCCCGCGCATCCGGGCCTTCTTCGACAAGATCCGCGCCGAGGTGGTGCCGGCCGCGGCCGCCAGCGACGTCGACCTCGAGCACGCCGCGCCGCGCGGCGCGATCGCCGGCGGCAAGGTCGAGCTCGACGTGCGCGCCACCCGCGGCGCCGACGAGGTGCGGGCGGTGGTCGTGCTGTACCGCCGGCTCGGCGCGCTGGGCTACCGCGAGCAGCCGGCGCGCAGCGCGGCCGACGATCGCTGGCGCGCCGCCGTGCCGCTGCCTGCCGCCCGCCAAGCCTACGCCGTCGAATACTACGTCGAGGCCCGCGGCACCGCCGGCGCGGTGCTGGCCCGGATCGCCAGCCCCGACACGCCGCTGTCGATCCCGGTCGGGGCCGGTGGGGGCGGCGGTCGCCCCTGGTACGGCCGCTGGTACGTGATCACCGGCGCGGCGGTGCTGGCGGCGGGCGCGACCGGCGCGGTGATCTGGGCGGCCTCGGGCCAGGTCGACGACGGCAGCCTGCCGCCGGGCCGCGTGACCGTGACGCCCTAGGGCGCGAGCGGCGGCGGCGAGGCGGCGGGGCTGACAGGCGCTGTTAGCCGCGACTGTGATCGACCTCATGCATGGTTTGCCCCGCCGCACGGTCATACTGGTCGGCGTTCAGCTCCAAGGTTCTTCCTTGACGCTGTAGGGGAAGGTCGGGTACGTACGCCGCTGATTCTCGTCCAGCGTGGCCGCTGGGACCCAACCGAAGAGGAGACTACCTGATGAAGACGCTAGCTTTGGGAGCACTACTGGCCGGGTTCCTCGCCGCGTGTGGCGGCGGAGGCTCCGGTGACGACGTCGTTCCGGCGATCGACGCGCGGACCGACGCCACGAACAACACCATCGACGCCGGAGACACCACCGACGCGCCGGTGTCGCTGGTCTGTGATCCGATCGCCCCCCCTGGCATGCAGGGCTGCGCCGCCAACGAGAAGTGCACCTGGATCCGCGTCCAGACCACCCCGACGATCATCGGCGCGCTGGGCTGCGTGCCCGACGGCACCGTCGCGCTCGGCGGCACCTGCACCCGCGGCGCCGACGGCCAGACCACCGGTTACGACACCTGCGTCGCCGGCAGCATCTGCATCGGCCCGGCGACCGGCGGCGTCTGCCAGGACATCTGCGGCTTCGACGGCAGCGCCGCCGCTGCCTGCGCCACCGGCCAGGCCTGCACCCGCTACCAGAACACGTTCGCGAACTCGATGGAGGATCCCATCGCGGGCGCCTGCAACCCGAAGTGCGACCCGGTCACCCAGCTGCGCGACGACAACAGCCAGGCGTGCCCGATGGGCCAGGGCTGCTACACGTTGACCAGCACCACCGAGACCAACGCGGTGTGTGCGCGCACCGTCGTCTGGGACATGATGGGCACCACGCTCGGCCACAACGATGCGATCCCCGGGACCGCGTCGGCCAACGCCTGCCGGCCGTTCCACACGCCGCGCCGCACCGCTCCCGGCGCGACCACCTTCGAGTGCGGCGCGCTCTGCGTGCCCAACGACGTGTCGCAGAACCTCAACGTCGGCGACGAGGGCGGCGTGGGCAACCACACCTGCGCGGACCTCAACGCGCCGCCCCCGGAGACCGTCGTCGGCGGCGAGTCGTGCCGCTACTTCTGGGCCCGCGAGCAGTTCTCGGGAACGACCCTCTCGCCGTTCTCGAACACGCTCGGCTTCTGCTGGGATCACACCCTGCTCTGGTACGACTCGAACAACGACATGACCGGCGACATGAAGACCCCGCGCTGCATCACGCTGGCCACGGGTTCGGACACGCTGCCTCCGACCGGGCTGATCGACCCGCTGCAGTTCTGGTGCATCAAGATGCCGATGATGCTCACCGGCGCCTTCGGTCACTCCAACCGCTACCTGGCCGAGATGGCCGGCAACACCGACACGCTCAGCCCCGAGTGAAGCGCGCCTAGCGCGAACCTCGGTCGCTCCCGAACGCCCGGCTCCGGCTGGGCGTTCGGCGTTTTCGGGTGACCGCGATCGTTGTCGCTTGATCGTGGATCTCCCTGCACGCTAGCGTGCGGCATGGCGGTTTGGTCTTGTCGCATCGTGGCGACGTTGGTCTTGTTGTCCGTGGGCCTCGTTGGATGTCAGTGGGAGATGCCCGCGGACGTGATCGGGCCCGACGGGCCGCCGGTCGACGCGTCGATCGACGGGGTGCCGACCGCCACGCTGACGGTCGTCCGCAGCGGCACCAGCACCGGCACGGTCGCGTCGAACAGCGCCGGCGGCGCGATGATCGACTGCGGGACCACCTGCATGGCAGCGTTCCCGATCGGCACGCTGGTGACCCTGACCGCGACGCCCGACACCGGCGCGACCTTCGCCGGCTGGGGCGGCGCCTGCAGCGGCACGACGCCGACCTGCTCGTTCACGCTCACCGAGGACAGCTCGGTCACCGCCAGCTTCGACGTCGCGCAGCACCGCGTCACGATCACGCCGACCGGCAACGGCGTCGGCTCGGTGACCGCCAACGTCGGCGGCATCGTGTGCCCCGGCACCTGCGAGGCGGTCGTGCCCTACGGCACCCAGATCACGCTGACCCCGGCGGCGGTGGCGCCGTCCTTGTTCGCCGGCTGGAACGACGTCGGCTGCACCGGCACCGTCCCGTGCACCTTCACTGTCACCCAGGACGAGGTGATCGACGCGCCGTTCGTCCTCAACTACACCGTGACGGTCAGCAAGAACGGCAACGGCCACGGCCGCGTCACCTCGTCGCCCGCCGGCATCGACTGCGGCGTCGATTGCGATCAGGTCTACAGCGCCGGCGCGATGGTCTCGCTCACCGCGACCGCGGACCCCGACTCCAACTTCGTCGGCTGGGGCGGGGCGTGCGGCGGCATGGGCGCCTGCATGGTGACGGTCAACGCGGTGGTCGCGGTCACCGCCAACTTCGAGCTCAAGCGCTACACGCTGACGGCGACGCGTTCGGGCGCCGGCGGCGGCGCGATCGCGTCGAACCCGATGGGCATCAGCTGCGGCGCCGACTGCGAGGAGGTCTACGACCACGGCACCCAGGTGACCCTGACCGCCACCCCCGACGCGGTGTCGGCGTTCACCGCCTGGTCCGATCCCAGCTGCACCGGGCTCGGCGCCTGCGTCGTGACGATGACCGGCGCCCGCACCGTCGGCGCCACCTTCGCGCTCAACCGCTACCCGCTGACCGTCGCCAAGGCCGGCAACGCCACCGCGCTCGGCACCGTGACGTCGACGCCGACCGGCATCAGCTGCGGCGCCGACTGCGACGAGCTGTACGACGCCAACACCGTCGTCACGCTGTCGGCGACGACCGCGCCCGGCGCCTCGTTCATGGGCTGGTCGGGGGCCGGCTGCGCGGGCACCGGGAACTGCGTCGTCACCGTCGTCGGCGCGCAGAGCGTCACCGCGACGTTCATGCTGAACCAGTACACGCTGTCGGTCGCGCGCACCGGCGGCGGCGCCTCGCTGGGCACCGTCACCTCGAGCCCGGCCGGCATCAGCTGCGGCACCGACTGCAGCGAGCCGTACCAGTTCGGCCAGTCGGTCACGCTGACCGCGACCGCCGCCAGCGGCGCGACCTTCGCCGGCTGGAGCGGCGGCGGCTGCGCCGGCACCGGCAGCTGCGTCGTGACGCTGGCCGGCGACACCGCGGTCACCGCCAGCTTCACGCTCGACAACTACACGCTGGCCGTCGTGCGCGCCGGCAACGCCGCCGGCAGCGGCGGGGTGACGTCGGCGCCGGCCGGCATCACGTGCACCACCGCCACCAACGACTGCGACGAGCCCTACGCGTTCGGCACCCAGGTGACGCTGACCGCCACCGCCGGCGCCGGCAGCACCTTCGCCGGGTGGACCGGCGGCGGCTGCAGCGGCAGCGGCACCTGCGTGGTCACGGTCGACGCCGCCAAGACCGTCACCGCGACCTTCACGCTCAACGAGGCGCTGACCGTCACCAAGACCGGCACCGGCGCGCTGTACGGCACCGTCACGTCAGCGCCGGCCGGCATCGCCTGCGGCAACGACTGCTCCGAGAACTTCGGCGTCGGCGCGATGGTGACGCTGACCGCGACGGTCACCGCCGGCGCCGCCACGTTCACCGGCTGGAGCGGCGCCTGCTCGGGCACCAGCCCGACCTGCGTGGTCACCGTGGCCGGGGCCACCAACGCGATCGCCGCGTTCGCGCTGGTGCCGTACACGCTGACCGCGGCCCGCGCCGGCGACGGCGGCGGCACGATCGAGTCGAACCCGCTCGGCATCAGCTGCGGCGCCGACTGCGCCGAGGCCTTCGACTACGGCACGATGGTCGCGCTGACCGCGACGCCCGACGCCGGCGCCACCTTCACCGGCTGGTCGGGCGGCGGCTGCACCGGCACCGGCGCGTGCAACGTCACCGTCACCGCCGCGGTCACCGTCACCGCCACGTTCCAGAACGATCGCCCGCTGACCGTCACCCTCGCCGGCAACGGCGCGGGGGCGGTGACCTCGGCGCCGACCGGCATCAACTGCCCGTCCGACTGCGCCCAGCCCTACACCCACGGCGCGCCGGTGGTGCTGACCGCCACGCCCAGCACCGGCTCGACGTTCGGTGGCTGGTCGGGCGGCGGCTGCAGCGGCACCGGCTCGTGCACCGTCACGATGACCGCGGCGCGCAGCGTCCAGGCGACGTTCACGCTCACCACGCACCTGCTCACCGTGACCCGCGCCGGCTCGGGCGCGGCCCAGGGCACGGTGACGTCGACGCCGGCCGGCATCAGCTGTGGCGCCGACTGCACCGAGTCGGTCAACTACGGCAGCCAGCTGACGCTGATGGCGTCGGCGGCGGCGGGCGCGACCTTCATCGGCTGGTCGGGCGGCGGCTGCAGCGGCGCCGGCGCCTGCGTCGTGACGGTCACCGCCGCCACCACCGTCACCGCGACCTTCGAGGCCGATCAGGCGCTCACGGTGTCGCGCGCCGGCACCGGCGCGAGCTACGGCCGCGTGCTGTCGAGCCCGGCCGGCGTCGACTGCGGCGCCGACTGCGCGCAGGGGTACCCCTTCGACACCTTCGTCGACCTCACCGCGTCGGTGCCGATCGCCGCGGCCGCCACCTTCACCGGCTGGTCGGGCGGCGGCTGCAGCGGCGCGGCCACCACCTGCACCGTGCGCATGAACCAGGCGCAGGCCGTCACCGCGACCTTCGCGATCCGCTCGCACACCGTGTCGGTCGCCGTCAACGGCGGCACCGGCTCGGGCACCGTCACCTCGCTGCCGACCGGCATCAACGCGCCGACCACGCCGGCCGCCGCGTACGCCTACGGCACCACCGTGACCTTGACCGCGTCGGCCACCGCCGGCTCGAACTTCACCGGCTGGAGCCTGGCCGGCTGCCCCGGCGTCGGCTCGTGCGACGTCTTCGTCGACGGCGCCAAGTCGGTGACCGCGACGTTCACGCTGCAGCAGCTCACGCTGGCGGTCACCAAGACCGGCACCAGCACCAACCTCGGCACTGTGACCTCGACCCCGGCCGGCATCAGCTGCGGTGCCACGTGCTCGGCCGGCTTCAGCTTCAACCAGAGCGTGCAGCTGGCCGCCACCACCATGCCCGGCGTGGTGTTCCTCGGCTGGAGCGGCGAGGGCTGCGCCGGCACCGGCAGCTGCAGCGTGACGATGTCGCAGGCGCGCAACGTCAGCGCCGCCTTCGAGGGCGACAAGACCCTGACCGTGGCGCTCAACGGCACCGGCACCGGCACGGTGGTCTCGACGCCGGCCGGCGTCAGCGCGCCCGGCGACACCACCGAGGCCTACCCGCACGGCACGATGGTGACGCTCACCGCGACCGCCACCGCCGCGACATCGAACTTCGCCGGCTGGGCCGGCGCCTGCACCGGCGCGATGACCAGCTGCACCGTCACCATGGATCAGGCGCGCTCGGTCACCGCCACATTCAACCTCAAGACCTACACGCTGACGCTCAACAAGGCCGGCGCCGGCGTCGGCACCGTCACCTCCGACGTCACCGGCATCAGCTGCGGCACCGCCTGCGCCACCCAGTCGGCGACCTACAACCACGGCCAGGTCGTCGTGCTCAGCCAGCTGGCCGGCGCCGACTCGCAGTTCGTCGCCTGGGGCGGATCGTGCAGCGGCGCCACCTGCTCGCTGACCATGACCGCCGACCGCACCGTCAGCGCCGACTTCAAGCGCACCGACAAGACCCTGACGGTGACGGTGGCCGGCACCGGCGCTGGCACCGTGACGTCGATGCCGGCCGGCATCAACGCGCCGACCGACACCAGCGAGCCCTACGCCCACGGCACGATGGTCACCCTGACCGCGACGGCCAGCGCCACGACGTCGGACTTCGCCGGCTGGAGCGGTGGCAGCTGCAGCGGCACGCTGACCACCTGCACCGTCACGATGGACACGGCGCGGACCGTCACCGCGACGTTCACGCTCAAGACCTGGGTGCTGACCGTCGCCAAGACCGGGTTCGGCACCGGCACCGTCACGTCGACCGCGCCGGCCGGCGCGATCAGCTGCGGCGGCGACTGCACCGAGACCGTCAACCACGGGGCGATGGTGACGCTGACCGCGACGCCGACCGCCGGCGACGTGTTCTTCGGCTGGTCGGGCGGCGGCTGCTCGGGCGCTGGCGCGTGCACCACCACCGTCACCGCGGCCACCACGGTCACCGCCACCTTCGATCAGTGCAACCGCGCCCAGGCCGAGGTCTGCGCCGAGGCCACCGAGACGTACACCCAGTGCTCGGCCACCGGCCAGCGCCTGCAGCAGCTGAGCTGCTCGATGGGCTGCGCGGTCGGCGTCGAGAAGTGCCTCGAGATCAAGCCGAGCAACGACACCGCCACCAACGAGCTGTCGACCCTGCTCGACATGGCCGCGACCGCGCCGGCGATCGTGTGCCCGGCGGCGACGACCTGCACGCTCAACACCAGCACCGGCGCGATGGCCGGCTTCCAGGGCACGCTGCCGCCACAGTCGTCGGTGGCCGGCGTCGGCCGCGTGGTGCGCGGCGCCTCGATGAACATCCTGGGTACGCTGAAGATCACCGGCACCGCCGCGCCGGTGTTCTTGATCTACGGCACCGTCAGCATCGGCGGCACGATCGACGTGTCGGCGGACTTCCTGACCCGCGGCCCCGGCGCCCAGACCAGCGGCGCCTGCGTCGGCGGCGCGGGCTCGAGCGGCGGCAGCGGCGGCACGGTGTCGTCGGGCGGCGGCGGCGCCGGCAACTGGGGCAGCGGCGCGAACGGCGGCTCGTCGACCGGGATCCCGGCCGGCCCGGCCGGCGCGGCGTACGGCGATCTCGATCTGGTGCCGCTGCTCGGTGGCTGCACCGGCGGCTACACCTCGCAGTCGTCCGATCAGGTTGGCTTCGCCGACTCGTCGTCGGGCGGCGCCGGCGGTGGCGTGATCCAGATCGTCAGCCGCAGCAGCATCTCCATAACCTCGAGCGGTGTCATCAACGCCACCGGCGGTGGCGGTCAGTCGGGGACCACGCCGCTCGGCAGCTTCATCGGCGGCGGCGGCGGCGGCTCGGGCGGCGGCGTGCTGCTCGAGGCGCCGACGGTGTCGCTGGCCGCGAGCTCGATCGTCTCGACCAAGGGCGGCGGCGGCGCGTCCGCGGGCAACGGCGCCGCCGGCCACCATGGCAAGGACGGCGACTTCAACGGCCCCGGCGGGGCCGCGGCCCCCGGCGGGACCTCGACGGGCGCGGCCGGCGGCGCCGGCGGTCTCGAGACCTGTCCGGGCGCTGGCGCCGGGTGCCCGGTCTCCGGGACCTTCGGCGGCAGCGCCGACGCCGGCGGTGGCGGCGGATCGATCGGCATCGCCCGCTTCAACACGCGGGTGCCGCTGGTGCAGGACGGCATGGCGGTCGTCCGCACCAAGTTCTCGACCGGCACGATCGCCACCCGGCAGTTCCCGTAGCGCGGCGTCGCCGGCACCGCTCAGGATTCCTGACGATCCGCTCGAGGAAAACGAGCTGGTCCAGGCGACGCGCGGCGCCTAGCGTGTGCGCCATGAGCCGCACCGCCACCGCCCTCTTGAGCGGCGTCCTGTACGCCTGCGTGAGTCCACCGCCCGCCGCGCCCGATGCGGCGCTCGACGCGGCGTCGCGCGACGCGGTCGAGCCGGTCGACGCCGCCGCGGCGCCCGACGCGCCCGGCCCGGCGGCGTGGTGCCTGCCAACCACCATCGACGCGAGCGACGCCGGCGCCGTCAACCAGATCTTGGTGGGCCGTTCGGGACCGATGGTGGTCTACCAGATGACGCCGGCCTCGCGGCGGAGCGAGCTGCGCCTGGCCACCGCCCACGCAGGCGGCTGGCAGGTCGAGACCCTGGCCGTCGGCACCGACACCGGCATGGCGTCTCGGCTCGACGCGGTCAGCGACGGTGATCTCTGGGTCGCGTACGCCGGTTCCGATGGCCTGGTGCAGCTAGCCCACCGGGCCGAGGCCGGCGCGTGGACGACGACCACGGTGCCGATCCCGCGCGATCATCTCGGCGTGAACGGGGTCGCGCTCGTCGTGCACGAGGGCGTGCCGGCCGTGGCGGTCGTCAGCTCCTGGCCCGAGCGCCACCTGTCGCTGTGGCGGTGGGGCAGCGCGGGCGTCGAAGCGGTCGCGGCGGGGCCGGTGACCGGCGTCGACCTGGCGACGACGTCCGATGGGGAGCTCGCGATCGCCTACACGACCGAACGCGAGGTCGCGGTGGCCCGCCCCGGCGAGGCCGGCTGGTCCATCACCCGCATCCCGGCGGCCGATGCCCTCAGGCCGGCGCTCACCGCCACCGCGCGGGGCCTGTGGCTCGCGTTCGATCGGCTGCCGGTCGACGGCGTGCACTCCACGACGATCGTCGAGCTCGGTCCGGACGGCGTCGTCGCGCAGCTGGAGCGCCCGGGCCTCTCGGGGCTCGGCTTCGCCGTCACGGCGGCCGATCCGCCGGCGCTGCTGGTGCGCGGCGCCCGGAGCCGCGGCGGCGCCGGGATCGTGCGCGCCGGCACGGCGGTCGGAGCGCCCGAGTGGATCACGCCCGCGTTCGTCACCGCCGCGAGCATGGTCGGCGACGCCGCGGGCGGCGAGCACGTCGCGCTTCACAACTGGAACGTCGGGGTGCTCGGGTATACACAGCACACCTGCGGCGGTTCGTCGCCGCCCGCGGTACGCTGATGCGATGTCCCGCCGTGCGCTGCTGCTGTCGCTCGTGATCGCCGCTGCTTGCGGGGACGATCGTCCGGTCCCGGGCGCCGACGGGCCGCCGGGCGTCGACGCGGCGGTCAGCATCCGCGGGGCGCGCTACTGCGAGGTGCTGCCGGTGTTCATCACCGGCGATCAGGTCGAGGCCCAGGTGTGGGGGACGCAGGGGCTGAGCGACTGCCCGGCGGCGGCGTGGGCCGCGCTCGACCCGTCGGCCATCCAGCAGCAGCTCGGCGCGGTCATGGTGGTGATGAACGGCCCGCGCCACTGGGTGATCGACGGCGCCGTGGCGTTCACGCTGCCGACCGCCGAGCACCGCATGTTCGGCGACCTCGAGATGCAGCTGCTGGCCACGGTGCGCTTCCCGATCAGCCAGCTCGGCAACGCGCCGTACACGACGCGCACCGTGGCCCGTGACACCTCGTTCACCTTCTTCGCCGGCGCCGAGATCTACGAGCTGATCGCCCCCGACGGCGCGATCTACGTGATGCAGTCGTACGCGCAGATCGTCGACCCGGCGCTGACCGAGGCGGCGCTGCCCGGCCTCGGCGCCCGGCTGGCGCCCCCGGCCGGCTGGCGCTACCAGGTGCGCACGCTGGCCGCGCCGCTCGAGGTCCGGGCGGCCGGGACCGCGACCGTCGTCCAGGACGAGCTGCAGAACACCTACCAGCGCCGCGTCGCCGCCGGCGGGTGAGCCGGCGGGTGTCCGGGCCCGGACAGCGGCGCGTGTCCGGTGTCCGGCCGGTTTTGTCCGAGACCCGGACAAATCCGGCCACTCCGGACAGCGTGCGACGTGATCCCGCAGGGTTGGGCTTGGCATCGAGCGTGCTTTGAGGCCGCCCCATGATGCTGCTGGAGGGAATCGTGGGCGGCCGGGCGGTCTACACGCAACCGCCGCTCGGGGTGGTCGATAGCGCGGGGGAGATGAAAGTCGAGCCGCGCAACGGGAGTCCGGTGACGCAGTCGGGGCCGACGCCCCGGCGAGGGTTCGGGCGGGTGGCGGCGCTGCGGGATGCGCGCAGCGGCGCCGAGATCCCATTGATCGACGACCGCCGCTACGTGGTCGGGAAGGGCGAGAGCTGCGACATCGCGCTGGTCGATCCGTGCGTGTCGCGGGTGCACTGCGTGCTCGAGCGCCGGGGCGGGGTGTGGTTCGTGCGCGACTCCGGCAGCCGCAACGGCACGTTCATCAACGACCGGCGCATCGAGAGCGCCGAGCTGACGCCCGGGACGGTGCTCACCGTCGGGCTGACCAACCTGGTCGCGCTCGGGCCGCCGACCCGGGTCCGCACCGGCTTCGACCGGTTGCTCGGCCGCGACCCGACCTTGCGCGGCGCGGTCGAGCTGGCGTCGCGCGCGGCCGGCACCGACTGCAGCGTGCTGATCCTCGGCGAGACCGGCACCGGCAAGGAGGTGGTGGCGCAGGCGATCCACGAGACGTCGCGGCGGGCCGCCGGGCCGTTCGTCGCGCTCAACTGCGGCGCCATCCCGCGCGAGCTGATCGGCTCCGAGCTGTTCGGCCACGAGCGCGGGGCGTTCACCGGCGCGGTCGGCGACCGGGCGGGCGTGTTCGTCCAGGCCACCGCGGCACCCTGTTCCTCGACGAGCTCGGCGAGCTGCCGCTCGAGCAGCAGCCGCACCTGCTGCGCGCGCTCGAGACCCGCCGGGTGCGGCCGGTCGGCGGCGTCGGCGAGCTGGCCTGCGACGCCCGGGTCATCGCCGCGACCAACCGCGATGGCGGGCTGGGCACCGAGCGCGGCGCGCTGCGGGTCGATCTGTTCCACCGCCTGGCGACCGTGGTGGTGCGGCTGCCGCCGCTGCGCGCGCGCCCCGGCGATCTCGACGAGCTGGTCGGGGCGTTCCTCGAGGAGCTGGGCCGCGAGCACGGGCCGCGGCGGATGTCGCCGAGCGCGCGCCGCGCGATCCGCGAGCACACCTGGCCGGGCAACGTGCGCGAGCTGCGCCAGGCGGTGCTGCGGGCGGTGACGTTCTCGACCGACGTGATCGAGGCCGAGCACCTGTTCCCGACCGCCTGGCGCCAGCCGATCGATCCGCACATCGCGCCGATCGGCCCCGGCCTGGTGCCGCCGGCGGCGTCGATGTCGCTGGCGAGCGCGTCGCTGGCCGGCTACGAGGCGATGGTCAAGGACGCCATGGTCGAGGCGCTGCAGCGCTACGGGTCGCTGCGCTCGGCCGCCGACTCGATGGGCATGGCCAAGTCGACCTTCGCCGACCGCGCCCGCCGCCTGGGCGTCCCGCTGCCGTTCCGTGGCCGGCGCTAGCCGAGCGCCAGCGCGGCTCGCCTCACTTCGCGGCGAGCGCCGCCGCGGCGCGGTGGCGCAGCACGTACGACAGGATGCCGCCGTGGGCGAGGTACTCGACCTCCTGCGGGGTGTCGACGCGCGCGACCACGGTGAAGGTCTTGTCGCCGGCGCGGACGGTCAAGCGCTTCTTGGGCGCCAGGCCGGCGGCGATGCCGTCGACCTCGAACACCTCGGTGCCGGTCAGGCCGAGCGACGCGGCGTCCTGGCCCCGCTCGAACTCGACCGGCAAGACGCCCATGCCGATCAGGTTCGAGCGGTGGATGCGCTCGAAGCTCTTGGCGATGACCACCTTCACGCCCAGGAGCATCGTGCCCTTGGCCGCCCAGTCGCGCGAGCTGCCGGTGCCGTACTGATCGCCGGCCAGCACCACCAGCGGGGTCCGCTCCTCGGCGTAGCGCATCGCCGCGTCGTAGATCGCGAGCTGCTCGCCCGACGGCTGGTGCTTGGTGACGCCGCCCTCGACGCCGGGCACCATCAGGTTCTTGAGCCGGATGTTGGCGAAGGTGCCGCGCACCATCACCTCGTGGTTGCCGCGGCGCGCGCCGTACTGGTTGTAGTCGGCAGGCTTGACGCCGTGGGCGGCGAGGTACGTCGCCGCCGGGCTGCCCTTGGCGATGTTGCCGGCCGGCGAGATGTGGTCGGTGGTGACCGAGTCGCCGAGGATGGCCAGGCAGCGGGCGCCGCGCAGGTCGGTCTGCGGCGCCGGGGTCGGCTGCAGGTCGTCGAAGAACGACGGCTTGCGGATGTAGGTCGAGGCCGCGTCCCACGCGAACGTCGCGCCGGCGGGCACCGGCAGCGCCTGCCACTCGTCGGGGCCGCGGTCGACCGCGCCGTAGCGATCCTTGAACTGCGCCGGCGTGACCGCGCTGGCCACCAGCGCGGCGATCTCGGCCGAGGACGGCCACACGTCGGCCAGCATCACCGGCTTGCCGTCGGCGTCGTGGCCGATCGGCTCGCTGGCGAAGTCGATGTTCATCGTGCCGGCCAGCGCGTACGCGACCACCAGCGGCGGCGACGCCAGGTAGTTGGCGCGGACCACCGGGTTGACGCGGCCCTCGAAGTTGCGGTTGCCCGACAGCACCGAGGTCACGACCAGGTCGCCGTCCTTGACCGCGCGGGCGATGTCGTCGTGGACCGGGCCCGAGTTGCCGATGCAGGTGGTGCAGCCGTAGCCGACGACGTGGAAGCCGAGGGCCTCGAGGTCGGGCATGACGCCGGCGGCCTTGAAGTACTCGGTCACGACCTGCGAGCCGGGCGCGAGGCTGGTCTTGACCCACGGCTTGGAGGTGAGGCCGCGGGCGCGGGCCTTCTGCGCCACCAGGCCGGCGGCCAGCATGACCGCCGGGTTCGAGGTGTTGGTGCAGCTGGTGATCGCGGCGATCACGACGTCGCCGTGGCCCAGCTGGAACGCGCCGCGGTCGGTCGCGGCCGCGACCTGCTTGGCCGCCACCGCCGGGGCGGCACCGCCGTCGGCCCACGCCTGGAACTCGGCCGGGGCGCCGGCCTTGTCACCGAGGATCGCGCCGACCGCCTTGCGCCACGCGGCGCGGGACGTCGCCAGCGGCACCCGGTCCTGCGGGCGGGCCGGGCCGGCGATCGACGGCACCACCGTCGACAGGTCCAGGCTCAGCGTGTCGGAGAACCGCAGCTTCGCCGTCGGGTCGTGCCACAGGTGGTTCTCCTTGGCGTAGCGCTCGACCAGCTGCACCTGCTGCTCGTCGCGGCCGGTGAAGCGCAGGTAGTCGACCGTGACCTGATCGATCGGGAAGAAGCCCATCGTCGCGCCGTACTCGGGCGCCATGTTGGCGATCGTCGCGCGGTCGGGCAGCGACAGCGCGGCGATGCCGTCGCCGAAGAACTCGACGAACTTGTCGACGACGCCCTTCTTGCGCAGCTGCTGGGTGACGGTCAGCACCAGGTCGGTCGCGGTGGCGCCGACCGGCAGCTTGCCCTTGAGCTCGAAGCCGACGACCTCGGGGATGAGCATCGCCATCGGCTGGCCGAGCATGACGGCCTCGGCCTCGATGCCGCCGACGCCCCAGCCCATGACGCCCAGGCCGTTGACCATCGTGGTGTGCGAGTCGGTGCCGACCAGCGAGTCGGGGAACGCCTCGGTGACGCCGCCCTTGGCCTCGGTCCACACCACGCCGGCCAGGTACTCGACGTTGACCTGGTGGACGATGCCGGTGCCGGGCGGGACGACCTTCATGTCGTCGAACGCCTGCTGGCCCCAGCGCAGGAACGTGTAGCGCTCGGTGTTGCGCTCGAACTCGAGGCCGACGTTCTTGCCGAACGCCTGCGGCGTGCCGTAGACGTCGACCTGCACCGAGTGATCGATCACCAGGTGGGCCGGCTTGAGCGGGTTGATCTGCGTCGGGTCGAGGCCGAGCTTGGCGAACGCGTCGCGCATCGCGGCCAGGTCGCACACCGCGGGCACGCCGGTGAAGTCCTGCATCAGCACGCGCGCCGGGCGCAGCTGCACCTCGTGCTCCTCGCGCTTGGCCGGGTTCCACGCGGCGACGGCGACGATGTCCTGCCGGTGGACGGTCTTGCCGTCCTCGTAGCGCAGCAGGTTCTCGAGCAGGATGCGCAGCGAGTAGGGCAGGGTGGCGAGGTCGCCGACGCCGGCCTTCGCGACGGCGTCGAGGCGGTAGATGCGGTAGGTCTGGGAGCCGATCTGGAGGTCGGCCCGCGCGCCAAAGCTGTCGACTTCACTCATGGCGGCGGACTCTAGCACTCGATCCACCGGACCGGCTGCGGGGCCCATGGGCTTCGTTGCCGGTCCCCCCGAGCCCTGGTGCTTGGTCCACCGGACCGGCTGCGGGGCCCATGGGCTTCGTTGCCGGTCCCCCCCGAGGGCCTCACGTACGGACGTACGCTCGGCCTCGGGGCCCCACCGTCGCCTTGCCCCTGGGCCTCCTCGCGCGGTCCAGCTAGATCACCACCACCAGACGCACGAGCGCAGCTCGAGCAAACGCGCGATTCGCAGTTCAAGCAAGCGCACGATCGCAGCGCGCGCTTGGCGTCACGTCGATCGCTGCGTACGGGCGCCGAGCCTCCGCGCCACGCTCCGGGCCGTTTTGGGTGGGGGCCCCGGCGAATGCCGGGGGAGGGTTTTTGCGAAAAACCCTCTCTCTATCTCAGCTCCAGCCGGCCCAGTAGAAGATGATCGCGTTGAACTTGTAGTCGCGGTGGGCCGACTCGAGGATCGGCGGGACGGCGACCTTGTCGCGGGCGCCGTTGGCGACGCCGGGCCACGGGTCGACCATGACCAGCTGCTCGTCGGCGCCCGGCTCGAGGCGATCGACCGAGACCGCGACGGCGTGCATGACGTCCTCGCTCTCGGCCGGGTGCAGCTTGCGGAAGTTGGTGGGGATGAGCGCGCCGCGGAAGCCGCGGCCCTCCTTGACCCACTCGAGGATCGTCGGCGTGGGCTCGGCGACGCGACGCGCGTTCAGCCGGTAGCCCATGTCCTGCAGGTCGCCGACCTTGGCCCCGAACCAGCGCTGGACCGCGTCGATCGAGCCGCCGGCCACGGCGTGGTTCGACAGCTCGAAGAACACGTACTCCTGGATGCCGGGCGCGTAGGCGCCGGCCCGGTACGCGATGCGGCGCAGCAGGTACGCCGCCGCCGACCCAGCGCACTGCGACTGGGTGTGGAACACCGGGATCGCGACGCGCGAGTCCTGAGGCCGCTCGAGGACCACGTCGTCATCACCCGGGGAACGGAGCCGCGACTCGGCCATTGGCGCTCGGAGGTTACACGAACCGGCTGCGAGAGATACGGACCCGGCGCCAGGAAATCCCTGGCAGAACCGCGGCCGCTGGACGCCGGGAATCCGGCACAAGGAATACGAGCGGCGCGCGCGCGACCTTCCTCCGGAGCGCCGTCCGATCGTTCCTTGACAACGTGTCAGACAATGAATAGGCTGACGAACTGTCAGCTTATGGCTCGGACCTTCGACGCGGCTCGCCGCACGGCCCTGGTGGCGCAGACCCTCGAGCTCTTGCGCACGCGGCGGCGCGGGCGGCTGACGATGAGCGAGCTCGCCAGCGAGCTCGGGGTCAAGCGGCCGACCCTGTACTTCTACTTCCGCGACCTGTCGGGGCTGCTGCTGGCCGCGGTCGAGGAGGTCTACCGGGCGTACGCGGTGCACGTCGCCGCGCGGCTGGCGCCGATCGATCACCCGATCGAGGCGCTGGGCGAGCTGGCGCGGGCCACCGTCGCGTACCAGCGCGAGCGGCGCGACCTGGTGATCCTGCTGTTCCAGCTGTGGGCCGCGGGCGACGCCGACCCCGAGCTCCTGCTCGCGCGCAGCCGCGCGGCGGGGCAGGTGCTGCGCGCCGATCTGGTGGCGCGGCTGCGCGCCGGCGTCGACAAGGGCGTGGTCGCGCCGTGCGACCCCGAGCGCACGGTCGACCTGGTGCTGACCGTGCTCGACGGGACGATCGTCGCCGCGGTCACCGGCAGCGGCGCGCCGGCCGTCGCCGTCGAAGAGCTCTGGCGCCAGGTGCTGGCGCCGCTGATCGTCAACCCGTCGGCCCGCCGTCGCGCGCGTCGATCGACCCGAGGTGCGTCATGACTCTCGTCCCCCGTCCGTTGTGGATCGCGCGCGTCGCCGGCACCCAGGCCGAGATGGGCCGGCAGCACGGCGCGCTGCTGGCCGCCGCCGGCGGCGCCGACGCCACCATCGAGCACTACCGCGATCTGCCCGGGCAGATGCTGGCCGGCGACGTGCCGGCGGCGCTGCGCCCGGCGGCGCGGGTGGCGATCCGCGCCGCGGCCGAGCTGTTGCTGGCGCGGCTCGAGGCGGCGCGGCCGCCGGCGCTGGTCGAGCGCAGCCGCGCGTTCCTGACCGCCACCGGCCGACCGGCGGCGTGGTCGCGCTACCTCGCGGTGATGGACCTGTTCCAGAACGTCGTCGGCGTCGCCGCGCGGCTCGGCGTCGGCCGCTTCGCGCGCCCGGCCCAGCGGCTGGCGACGATCGCGGCGCAGCCGGCCTGCTCGACGGCGATCGTGTGGGGCGCGGCGTCGGCCGACGGCACGCTGCGCCACGCCCGCAACTTCGACTTCCCCGGCATCGGCGTGTGGGACGCCGCGCCCGCGGTGGTGGTGTGTCACCCGACCGCGGGCCAGCGCTACGCGTTCATCACCACCCGCGGCGGCGACACGCCGGTGGTGACGGTGTGGAACCAGGCCGGGCTGACGTTCACCAGCCACACCCGCTTCCACCGGCAGGTCGGCTTCGACGGCGCGACCGTGGTCGATCTGGTCCACGGCCTGGCGATGCAGGCCGAGTCGCTGGCCGACGTCGAGCGGTTGCTGCGCGCGCGGGCGTCGGCGTCGAGCTGGGGCCTGGCGGTGTCGTCGTGGCGCGAGCGCACCGCGCGGTCGTTCGAGTTGCACCGCGGCGGCGTCGGCGTCGTGCGACCTCACCCGGGCGACGACCACCTGATCGTCGCCAACCGCTACCGCGATCCGGCGATGGCCGACGGCGAGGTCACCGCGACGCCGGCGTGGGCGCTGCACTCGGATCGCCGCGAGCTGCGGCTGGCCGAGCTGATCGCCCACGCGCAGCGGACC
The DNA here is from genome assembly GCA_016707895.1 of Myxococcales bacterium. GTDB lineage: Bacteria > Myxococcota_A > Polyangia > Haliangiales > Haliangiaceae > UBA2376. The sequence continues at coordinate 72,796 of JADJGV010000037.1, forward strand.
GGCGGCGCTGACGTCGACGCGCTGATCGCGATGCTGACCGATCGCTGCGATCCGGCGGCGCCGACCGTGCCGCGGCAGCTCGGCGCGGTGGTGGCGCAGCCGTGCCAGGTGCACAGCGTGGTCGTCGAGCCCGAGCACGACCGGGTGACGCTGGGCGCCGCCGCGGCACCGGTCGGCGACGGCGCGTGGACCACGCTGACGATCGGCTGGGACGGCGTGCCCGGCGCGTGGGAGCTGGGCGCGGCGATCCCCGCGGCCGCCGGGATCGCGGTGACGCCGGGGCCGTCGCGGCCGCGCGCGCCGGCCACCGACGCGGTGGCGCGGGCGATGGCGGTCGAGCAGTCGAGCCACGACGTCGACGCGATCGCCGCCGCGCTGACCGAGGCGATCGCGCTGGCGCCGGTCGATCCGTCGCTGCGCCTGGCGATGCTGTGGACCGAGCTGGGGCGCGGCCAGTGGCGCGCGGCCCGCACCCACGCCGAGGCCGGCCTCGCGCTCGAGACGCTGCCGTTCCGCCGCGCGCAGCTGCTGTTGTGGGGGGCGCGCGCCGCCGCCGCGGCCGACGACGTGGCGCAGGCCAGCGCCTGGCGCGCCGCGCTGGCCGCCACCGCCGATCGCGACAGCGCGCCGTTGCGCGCCGAGGCCGCGCGCGACGCGGGCGAGCCGCCGCGGCGCTTCCGCCGGCGCCCGCGCGCCAACCTGCTGCTGCTCGAAGCGACGTATTGATCCGGCCGCCGCGCGCCCGCCGCCGGCGCGTCAGGCCCCGCGGACGAACGGCTCGAGCGCGCGGGCGATCGGCGCGGCCCGCGCGGCGCCGTCGGCCGGGTTGTACCAGGCGAACGGTGAGGCCCACGTGGCGGGCGCGCCGAGCGCGAGGCCGCCGCCGGTGCACTCGACCAGGAGCGTCAGCGCGCCCTGGCTGGTGAGCCAGTCGAGCTCGAGCCCACCGAGCCGGAACGGCGGGAACCGCCCGGCCTGCCACACCCGGTAGCGCTCGGGCATGCGCGCGGCGACCGCGTCGGCGTGGGCGCGCAGCTCGCGGTAGCGCGGCGGGCGCGCGCCGGTGTGGGCCCACGGCAAGAGGATCACCCGGCCCACCGAGTGCAACGACACCGCGCGATCGATCGGCCCCCAGCGCGGATCGTCGACCACCGCGCGCAGCGCCCGGCTCTCGGGCTCGCTCCACGGCGCCGCGCCCCCGTGGGGCAGGCCGCGCCACCACGGCGGTGCCGCGTGGTGCGCGATCGGGAAGTTGCGGTTGAGATCGACGCCGAGGCCGCGGCCGTCGCGGCCGCTGGTGCGGTGCCAGCGCCGCCGGCCGGCGCGCAGATCGGCCTCGACCGCGGCGTAGCCGTCGGGGTTGAGCACCGGCACGATCACCACGCGGCGATCCGTGGGCGGCGCGGCCACCAGCGCGGCGGTCAGCGCCCGCGCGACCTCGACGCCGATCCACTCGATCGGGTGGACGCCGGCGATCACCAGCGTCGTCGGCCCGCGCGCGCCGATCGCGATCGCGCGGATCGTCCGGCCGCCGCGGGTCGCGCCGATCGCGAGGCCGGCGTCGAGCTCGGCGAGGCCGCGGTAGCCGACCGGCAGCGGCCGCGCGCCGCTCACCGCGCGCCGTAGTTGGCGGGGCTGCGCTCCTCGTTGCGATCGGTGGCCGGCGGCGGCTCGGGCACCAGCGCGGCGATCCGCGCCCGCAGCTCGGGCGGCATCGCGATCGTGGTCGCGGTCAGCAGCTGCTCGAGCTGCGCGACGTCGCGGGCGCCCAGCAGCACCGAGGTCACCGCCGGGTGGCCGAGCACCCACGCCACCGCCAGCGCCGCCGGCGCCACGCCGAGCTCGCCGGCGATCGCGGTCAGGCCGTCGGCCGCCGCCAGGTAGGCCGGGTCGGCGTAGCGGGTCTGGTACATCGGGTTGCTGGTCATGCGTCCGGAATCCGGACGCTTGGCGACGCCCCACTTGCCGGTCAGCAGGCCGCCGGCGGTCGGGCTGTACGGCACCACCGCCACGCCCAGCGCCGCGGCCATCGGCAAGATCTCGACCTCGGCCTGGCGCTTGAGCAGGTTGTACATCGGCTGGATCGCCACCAGCGGCGCCAGCCGCGCCAGCGCCGCGGCGCCCAGGGCCCGCGCCACCTGCCACGCCGCGAAGTTCGAGCACGCCGGGTACAGCACCTTGCCGGCGCGCACGAGGTCGTCCATCGCCCGCAGCGTCTCGTCGAGATCGGTGCGGTCGTCCCACCGGTGCAGGTAGTAGACGTCGACGTGATCGCGGCCGAGCCGGCGCAGGCTGGCCTCGCACGCGCGCACCAGGTGGTAGCGCGACGTGCCGCGGGCGTTGCCGTCGGGGCCGGTCGGGAAGTACGCCTTGGTCGCGATCACCAGCTCGTCGCGCGCGCCGGCGGTCAGCCGGCCGAGGAGCTCCTCGGACCGGCCGTGGTTGTAGACGTCGGCGGTGTCGAAGAACGTCACGCCGGCGTCGCGGGCGCGCGCGTACAGCGCGGCGCTGGCGGCCTCGTCGGCGTCGCCGCCGAACGACATGCAGCCCAGCGCCAGCGGCGACACGCGGACGCCGGTCTTGCCGAGCCAGCGGCTCACAGGGGTGGTCATGATCCGGGGAGGATTGAGGAGAGCTTGAGTCCGCGAGGCGGATCTCGCGTATCGGGCGGGGGCCCCGGCGGGGGCATGACCCCGCCGGGGGAGGGTTTGTCGACAAACCCTCCCAGGGGTTCAGCTCACTTCGTGAACGCCGCCTCGATGCGGGCCAGCGCCTTCTGCTCGCTGCCCGAGACCTTGCCCACGCCGAGGAAGCCGCCGGCCGAGCCCGCGACCAGGCTGGCGAAGTTGACGACCTGCTTCTTCAGGAGGCGGGTCTGCTCGTCGTTGAGCTGCGCCAGCAGGCTCTTGATGTAGCCCTCCCACGCCTCGAACAGCGAGTCGTCGGGCTTCTTGGCCAGCCAGCTCGACAGGAACTCGTGGCCATCGGTGCCGGCCTCCATGCCCTTGCCCGCGGCGCCGTGCAGGATCGCGTCGCGCTCGTTGTCCTGGATGGTGCCGTCGGCCCACGCCACGGTGATCAGCGGCACCAGCGACAGCGCGGCGACGGTCTTGCCCGACAGCCCCAGCGCGACCAGCTTGTCGAGCACGTCCTCGTCGGTCATGCCGGAGACCTTGCGCAGCTCCTCCTTGGTCGCCTGCGCCGACAGCTTGTCCTTCATCGCCGCCAGCTTCGCCTGGTCCTGCTTGTGGAAGAACTCGTCTTCGAGCGCGCTCCTGCGCTCTTCCATCGAATCACGGGTCACGGGTAACTCCTTTGCGCGGCGTCGGGTGCCGGAAGTGCAAGAACCGTGGGCTTGTATACCATCGTTGCCGCGGAGCAAGGCGCGACGTCACTGTTGCACGAACGTCGTCGGATCTCGATTGCCAGCGGGGGCGCCGGCTGGTACTCGCCAGCCATGCGCCCGCTCCTGTGCGTCCTTGTCGCTACCGCTGCCTGCGCGTCGGGCGCGAGCGACCAGCCGATCGACGCCGCGACCTCGCCGATCGACGGCCGGACGGTCGACGCCGCCGACGAGGACGCCGCCACCCCCGACGGCCCCGGACCCGGCCCCGACGCCGCGGTGGCCGACGCCCGGGTGGTCGACGCCGCCGCCATCGACGCCGCGGTGATCGACGCCACGGTGATCGACGCGCCGCCGCCGATCGACGCCGCGCCGCCGATCGACGGCCCGCCGCCGGTGATCACCTCGCTGCTCCTGTCGGAGGTGGTGCTGACCCCGACCGGCGGCGAGTTCGTCGAGATCGTCAACCCCACCGCCGCGGCGGTGAACCTGTCGAACTTCTACGTCAGCGACGCGTCGCAGTACTTCCGGCTGCCGGCAGGCGTGGCGGCGGTCGCCGCCGACGCCACCGACTTCGTCGCCCGGTTCCCGGCCGGCGCGTCGATCCCGCCCCACGGCGTGGTGACCGTCGCCCTCGACACCGCCGCCAACTTCACGCTGGCCTACCCCGGCGTCGCGCCGACCTACTCGGTGGCCTCGGCGACGATGACGGTGGTCACCACCGGCACCGCGACCCTGACCAACGCCGGCGAGCCGATCGTGCTGTTCTTCTGGGACGGCGCGTCCGACAAGGTGACCGACGTCGACATCATGATCGCTGGCGCCCCGACGGCCGCCAACCTCTTGGCCAACAAGAGCGCCGTCGCGATCGACGGCCCCGACGCCGACAGCGCCACCGGCGCCTACGCCACCGACGCCAACACCCTGCCGACCCAGTCCGCGCCCGGCGCGGCCAAGTCGACCAAGCGGATCGCGCTCGAGTCGACGCTGGTCGAGACCCAGGCCGGCACCGGCAACGGCGTCGCCGGCCACGACGAGACCAGCGAGCAGCTCGGCTCGACCTGGGACGCGTCGCCCTACACCGCGCCGACGCCGGGCCAGGTCCCGGCGGCGCTGGTGCCCTGAGCCCTAGCGCGCGCCGCGGGCGCGGTCCCAGCCCGCGTCGATCTCGCGCTGCGTGATGCCGCAGCCGCCGGCCTCGCCGGTGGCGCCGTTGCGCGGCACCAGCACGGTGGTCACCTCGGGCATCGTCGCGGTCACCGCCGCGATGTTGGCCGGCTCGTCGTCCCAGAACAGCACCCGCGCGCGATCGGCGGCGGCCGCGGGATCGAGCCCGAACGCCCGCATCACCCGGGCGATGCCCTCGGGCTTGGGCAGGCCGCCCTCCATCGTGTACGGGCAGTCGGCGCAGTTCCAGTGCGCGCGATCGTCGAGCGCCGGGTAGTGCCAGTCGGCGTCGCGCGCGGCGTAGCGCGGCGAGCTGGTCCAGGCCGGGAACTGCGCCTCGCTGACGATCGGCGTCACCTTGTCGACCCAGCAGGCGTCGACGTCGGCGTGGCTGGCGATGCCGACGTAGGCGCCGCGCGCGACGCAGCTCGCGATCGCCGCCTGCGCGTCGAGGCCGAGGCACTGCTCGTGCCAGCCGTAGGTCGCGCAGCCGGTGACCCGGCAGTGGTAGCCGGCGCGCGCGTCGGTGGCGGGGCAGGCGTGGCTCGACAGCGTGAGGTCGTAGTCGAAGACACACAGCATCGGCCCCGGCGCCACCGCGGCGTCGGCGGGCGGATCGCGATCGTCGCCGCAGCCGCCCAGGGTCGCCAACAGGCCGGCGGTGACCGCGACGCGAGCCCAGGGCGACATCGCGCCAAGCATAGCCGAGCGCCGGGCCGCGCCGGCGTGGCGTGGGCCACGGTCGCCCTTGCGTCGACCGGGGGCGCCGCCGCTACACTGCCGCCTCCCATGAGCAGTCGTCGCCTGTGGCTGTGGCCGGTCGTCCTCCTGGCCGCGGTGTCGCTGACCCTGTTCGCCGGGTTCTACCTGGCCGACAGCGACCACGGCGTCGGCGGCTACTTCCACTTCCAGTCGGACATGATCACCGACGCGCTGCCGTCGCTGGCGGCGATGATCGCCGCGGTGCTCGGCATCGTCATCACGGTGGTGTCGATCATCGTGCAGCTGTCGAGCGAGCGCTACACCGGCGTCGCCCAGATGTTCCTGCGCGACAAGGTCAACGTCGCGGTGATGGCGTACTTCGTCGTGGCGTGCGTGTGCGGCGTGTGGCTGTCGATGGCGGTCAAGTCCACCTTCGTGCCGCAGGTGGCGATCGTCGCGATGCTGGTGTTCACGACGCTCGGCCTGGTGGTGATGCTGCCGTACTTCGCGTACGTGTTCCGCTTCCTCGAGCCGTCGAGCATCGTCGCCCGCATCCGCGAGCAGGCGGTCGACACCGTCGAGGCCGCCGTGACCACCCACGACGCCGCCCGGGCGGTGGCGTCCCAGGGCGAGGTGCTGGCCGCGATGGAGGAGCTGACCGACATCACCTCGAACTCGATCTCCGGCAAGGACAAGATCATCGCCAGCCGCGCGGTCGACGCGCTCAAGGACTTCGTCGTCGGCTACCTGACCCACAAGGCCTCGGCGCCGGCCGCGTGGTTCGCGATCGGGCCGACCATCCGCGACAACCCCGACTTCGTCGCGATGGACCCCGAGTCGCTGCGCGACCTCGAGACCCGGCGCACCTGGGTCGAATGGAAGGCGCTGCGCCAGTACCTGGGCATCTACAACGAGGCCCAGGGCGCGATGCCGGACATCAACTACCTCGTCGCGATCGACACCCGGTACGTCGGCGAGGCGGCCGCGGCCAAGGGCGATGGCGAGGTGGTGCGGCTGGTGTTCCGGTTCATGAACTCGTACCTGCGCGCCACCATCAACGCCAAGGCGGTGCGCACCGCGTACAACGTGCTCAACCAGTACCGGCTGCTGGTCGAGGCCATGATCAAGCGCGGCGAGGACGAGATCGCGCTCGAGGCGGTCGGCCACATGATCTACTACGGCCGCACCAGCTACGACCTGCAGCTCGGCTTCATCACCGAGACCGTGGCCTACGACGTGGGCGCGCTGTGCGAGCTGGCCCACGCCCACCGCGGCGGCGACGCGCTGCTGGCGCAGTTCCTCGAGCTCGATCAGCCGCTGCGCGCCAAGCGGCAGGAGGGCGGCCTGATCGGGATCCGCAAGGCCCAGGTCAAGCTGGCGTGCTTCTACCTGGCGGCCGACGCCGCGCCGCTGGCCCAGCGCATCGCCGACGACATGCGCGGCGAGCCGGCCGACCGGCTCAAGGCGATCCGCGAGCAGCTCGAGCGCGTCGAGTCAAAGGACTTCTGGGAGATCATCGATCGCGGCCGCAACTTCGAGTTCATGCCGGCCGGCCAGCGTCGGCAGATGTCGACATTCTTTGGCTTTCTCGATGACAAGGTGGCCTGAGTCGGCAAGATCATACGAGATCCGCCTACTTGGACGTTGGCGCGAAGCCAGGTAGACTGACGTTCATGCGGACCCGGGTGATCGAGCTGGCCGACGGTCAGGATCGCGCGGGGGCCGGCAACCTGCGGACGATGGCGATGGTGGGGCCCCGCGCGCGCGCCGAGCGGCCGCGCCCGCTGCCGCTGATCGCGCTGCGCTGGCGCGACGTCCACGCCACACTGGCGTCAGCGCGCGAGGTCGGGGTCGCGGTCGTCGCGATCGACACCCAGCGCGATCGCGTCGCCGGCTCGATGTGGATCGCCGCCAAGCCCGGCATGATCAACGTCGGCGTCGTGGGTCGCCACGGCCAGTGCGACCTGTTCCTCGACGGCGACGCCGGGCTGTCGCTGCGCCACCTGGTGCTGATCGTCGAGCCGGCCACCGACTGGGGCGGGCCGGGCGGCGCCGACGTGCGCTACCGGCTGATCGACCTGCGCACGGGCTCGGGCTTCGTCGACGAGACCGGCCGCATGCTCGAGGCCGCGACCGCGCTGGGGCCGGCGTTCGTGATGGTCGGGCGCTACCTGTTGCTGTGCTTCCCCACCGGCGGCGAAGACTGGCCGGTCGAGCTCGACCTCGCGATGGCGATGTTGCCCGAGCGGATCTACGTCGACGAGCGCGACGCGGAGCCCGATCGCTGGCAGCGGCAGCGCCGCGGCTTCGCCGAGGGCACCAACGTCGAGGACACCTCGGTCAAGCCGATCGGCGCGTCGGTCATCACCGCGGTGCGCGGCCCGGCCCGGGCCCGGATCGCGGCGATCGACGGCGGCGAGGCCAAGGTGGGGCAGTTCGAGCTGACGTCGCGGCTGGGTCACGACGTGATCGACGTCGGCGCCGAGGCGCTGCGCCGCGGGCTCTTGCTCGGGCGCTACAGCCGGTGCGACACCGCCGGCGCGCGGTCGCTGGCGCTCGAGCGGATCTCGCGGGTCCACGTGCTGGTGATCGAGATCGGCGGTCGGGTGTGGATGATCGACGCGGCGTCGACCAACGGCATCGCCGTCGGCGGCAAGAGCGTGCGGGTCCACGCGATCGGCGACGGCGAGCGGGTCGATCTGGGCGGCGCGGGCGCGGTCTGCTGGCGCGTCGATCGCGCGATCTGACGGGCGCGGCGGCGGTCGCGTTTCACCGGGGGCGCACAATTCCAATGCGCGGACGGGTTTTCCGATCGCTGCGTTGAGAACTCCTCCGAGGCGTGGTGAAACGAAACTGACGGCTGGCCGGACGGCCGTGAGGACGACCTGGAGGAGTAACGATGGCGAACGGAACAGTGAAGTGGTTCAACGACGCCAAGGGGTACGGGTTCATCTCGCGGGCCGAGGACGGCCGCGACGTGTTCGTGCACTACTCGGCGATCACTGGCGAGGGCTTCCGCACGCTGGCGCAGGGGCAGCCGGTCGAATACACGGAGATGCAGGGCCCCAAGGGCCTGTTCGCGTCGGCCGTGCAAAAGGATTCAGCGACGTGACGGCGGGGACGTGACGGGGCGGGGCGCTGCGGAGCCGGGGGGATCCGCAGCGCTCCAGGCGGTCGGGTGGAGCCGGCGTCCGGGGGGAGCAGCCGGTCGGGTTGGAGGCGGGACCGCTCGAATGGGGAGCGCGGCGGGGCTGGTCCCCGCCGCCGAGGCGTGGCGCGTCTGGGAGAGGAGCCTCGGCGGGGGCATGACCCCGCCGAGGGGAGGTGTGGCGACACACCTCCCCAGGTTACGGGCAGGTGAGGTCGGTGGGGATCGCGCGCTGGGCCAGCCAGGCCTGGGCGCAGGCGGCGGCGTCGTAGCCGCTGGTGGCGCGGACCGCGTCGACCAGATCGGCCACGCCGGCGGCCTCGCCGTCGTGGGCGTCGTAGAACTGGCGCATCGTCGCGTCGAACATCGCGCGGCCGATCTTGCGCTCGACCGCGCGCAGGAAGAGCGCGCCCTTCACGTAGGGCACGCGGGTGAAGATGGTCAGCACGTCGACCTGGCCGCAGCTCTGGGGCCACGCGATCGCGCCGCCACCCGACGCCCGCAGGTTGGCCAGCTCCTGATCGAGCGCCGCCCACGCGGCGGTGCCGGCGCCGGCATCGCCGACCTCCTCGATCACGCGCGCCTCGTAGTAGGTGGCGGCGCCCTCGGACAGCACGAAGTCCTCCCAGCACTTGAGCCGGATGCCGTCGCCGAACCAGCCGTGGGCGGCCTCATGGACGTGGACGCTCTCGTCGCCCATCGCGTCGGAGGCGACGTGCCACAGCGGGTGGTGCTCCATGCCGCCGTAGGCGCCGCCGCCCCAGTGCGCTGACACCGATCCGACCTCGGCGCCGAAGCGGTACGGGCCGAGGTGCTGCTCCATCCAGTCGAACGCCGCGCGCAGGTGCTTGGTGCCGGCGGTGACCGCGGTCGCCTCGTTGGCGTAGGCCCAGACCACGACCTCGGTGCCGGCGGTGGTGCGGCCGAGCGAGGTGCGGACGTAGGGGCCGACCGCCCACGCCAGCTGGTACGCGGCGGCGTCGGTCGGGATGGTGGCCGGGTACACCGCGGTCTGCCCCGACGGCGGGTTGGTGACCGCGAGCGTGAAGCGGCTGCCGTCGGCCGGCAGCGACCGGCACGGGAACACGTTGCCGCAGTAGTACGGCCAGGTCAGCGTGAAGCCGGCGGCGGCCGCGCCGTCGGAGTCGTCGTGGTAGCGCCAGCCGTAGTCGATCGTGATCGCGACCGGCGCGGCGCCGACGCCGAGATCGAGCTGCGCGCCGGTGCGCGCGAACGGCACGTCGACGCCGTCGGCGCGGACCGCGCGGATGTCGAGGTCGCCGACCTCGAGGCTGGCGCCCGGGCCGGCCGACGCGCCCAGCTCGATCACCGCGGTGCCGCTCATCGCCGCGAGGTCGATCGTCAACCCGGTGGCCACGACGTCGCGGGTGACGTCGGCGGTCGGCGGGATGACCGCGGCGTCGGCGCCGGCGTCGAGCGCGGACGTGGCGTCGTCGCCACCACAGGCGGCGGCGGCGAGGAGCAGGGCGAGGGCGGGGCGGCGCATGGGGGCGGACGCTACCGCAGCGGCGCGGCGGCGGGGCGCCAATTCGCGCGCGGCGCCGGCCCGACAGCCCGTGTCGGTCGCGCGATGCGCTACCGTGTCGCGTGCGCTCGGCCGTCGCCTGCTGTCTCGCGTTGCTCGCCTGCTCCTCGCCCACCGGGCCGCGCGTGGTGGTGCCGCCGGCGCCGCCGCCCGCGCCGACCGTCGCGCCGCGGCTGGTGGTGCTGGTGGTGATCGATCAGCTGCCGGCGTGGGGGCTGGCCGCGCGGCGCGGCGCGTACCGCCGCGGCCTGGCCCGGCTGCTCGACGGTGGCGTCCACTTCGCGCGCGCCGAGTACCCGTACGCGATCACCTTCACCGCGCCGGGCCACGCCGCGATCGGCACCGGCGCGCCGCCGCACGAGACTGGCATCGTCGCCAACACCTGGTACCGCCGCGCCGCGGGCGTCGAGCAGAACGGCGAGCTGGACCCGGCCAGCCCGGTGCTGGGCGTCGATGGCGCGCCGCTGGCCAAGGTCGAGGGCGCGTCGGCGGCGGCGCTGCGCGTCGACGGCCTGGCCGAGGCGCTGCGCGCTGGCACCGGCGGCCGCGGCCGGTCGGTGGCGATCGCCGGCAAGGCCCGGGCCGCGTGCTTCGTCGCCGGCAAGCGCCCCGACGTGGTGCTGTGGTACGAGCCGGCGGCGCAGGCGATGACCACCAGCGCGGCCTACGGCGCGCGCCCGGCGTGGGCGGCCGACCTCGATCGCGCGCACCCGGTGGCGCCGCTCTTGACCCGGGTGTGGGCGCTGGCCGATCCCGACGTGGTCGGGGCGGCGACCGGCGGCCCCGACGACGGGCCCGGCGAGACCGAGGCGCGGTTCCCGCACCGGCTGGCGGCGCTGGGCGACCCGGCCAAGGCGCTGCGGCTGGTGCCGGCGCTCGACGAGCTCGAGGTCGACACCGCGATCGCGGCGATCGCCGGCGAGGGCCTGGGCGCCGACGACGTGCCCGACCTGCTGGCGATCTCGTTCTCGGCCCACGACTACGCGGGGCACCAGTGGGGCCAGGAGTCGTGGGAGATGTTCGATCTCGAGCGGCGGCTCGACGCGCAGCTGGGCCGGCTGCTCGACGTGCTCGACGTGCGCGTCGGGCGCGGCCGCTACGCGGTGGTGCTGACCAGCGATCACGGCGCGACCCGCATGCCCGATCTCACCGGCGGCGCCCGGATCCTGCCGGCGACGATCGAGGCGGCGGCCGAGGCGGCGGCGGCCGCGCTGCTCGGCCCCGGCGACTGGGTCGAGGCGGTGTCGTCGGCGATGATCTACGCCCGGCCGGCGGTGCTGGCGTCGCCGCGCCAGGCCGAGGTGCTGGCGGCGATGGCGCGCGCGGTCGAGGCGGTGCCCGGGGTCGCGGCGGTGGTGCCGATGGACGCGGCGGGCTGCGCCAGCGCGGATGACCGCGTGCGGCGGGTGTGCGGCTCGACGGTGCCGGGCGAGAGCGGCGAGCTGCTGGTGTGGCCGACCGACGGCGGGCTGGTGACCAGCTACCCGCGCGGCACGTCGCACGACGCGCCGTCGCCCGACGATCGCACGGTGCCGGTGATCGTCTACGGCCCCGGCGTCGCGCCGCGGGAGGTGACCGATCCGGTGTCGGCGCTGGCGGTCACCGCGACGGTGGCGAAGCTGCTCGGGGTGGCGCCGCCGGCGGCGGCGACGGCGGCGGCGCTGCCGTATTGATCGCGACGTCCTCCTGGTACGCGACGTAGGGGCTGGCCTCGGCGCGGGCCAGCGCGACCTCGAACATCGCGCGGGTGGCGGCGTCGAGGCGCCCGGCGAGCCGCTGGCGGTACAGGCCCTCGTAGTAGTCGTCGGGGCGCACCCGCACGGTGATCCGCGCGACCGCCGCCCGCGCGACCGCGTCGCCGCGCCAGCCCTGGGCCAGCTCGAGGCTGGCGCCGGGCGGGATGCGGGTGTCCTCACGCTCGACGAACCCGCCGCCGCGGAACTCGATCGCGCGACCGATGCGCCGCTCGACCCGAGCGCCGGGGATGGCCGCGCCGCGATCGTCGAGGAGCTCGATGCTCAGCCACGCGGCGGGGGTCGGCGTGGTCGGCAGGTAGTGCCCGGCGCCGACGTTGGTGACGCGGGCGCGCGCGGTGACGCCGCCGGCGGTGCGCGCCGCGACCGCGACCACCGCGATGCCCTGGCGGAACGTCGCCGGATCGTGCACGCCCTTCCAGGTGTGCTCGCGGTTGGGCATGTGGCAGTGCTGGCACTGGATGCCGCGCGGCATGTACGGGCCGAGCAGCCACTCGCGGTAGGTGTCGAGCAGCGGCCGGCCGGCGACCGCGACCCGTGGCGGCAGCTGGTGGCACGGCAGGCACAGATCGGCGCGCTCGTAGATCGGCAGCTCGCGCCGCGGGTAGCCGGGCGCGCTCAGCAGCGACGCCGCCAGGCCGCGCGGCCCGAGCCGGGTCCAGCTGCGCAGGTGGCACGCGGCGCAGGTCAGGCCCTCGCGCTGCAGCGCCGGATCGAAGCCCGGGTTGGCGGCGTAGCTGCGATCGGCGGGATCGCCGCCGCGCTGCGCCGGCCGCACGCGATCCTGCTGCTCCGCGAGCGGCGCGTGGCAGCGTAGGCACGACTCGGCCGCGGCGCCGTCCATGCGCCCGGTCTGGGCCAGCAGCCCCGGCGACCCGGCGGCGGCGTGGATCGAGCCCTGCCACTGCTGCACCTGCGCGGCGTGGCAGCGGCCGCACCGCAAGGACGACAGCGACGCCTCGGCGGGCGCCAGGCTCGGCGGCGGCGGACCCTGGGCGGCGATCACGTGGCCGAACGGCAGGCCGTCGGGATCGTCGTCGGCGCCCGGCCGGTAGCCGCCGGCGGTCGTGCGGTCGGCGCGATCGCGGGCGATCACCGCGGCCGACAGCGGCGGCAGCCCGGTCCGCGGCGCGGCCAGGCCGAGCACGTACGCCGCGAGATCGCCGGCGTCGCGATCGTCGATCGGGAACGCCGGCATCGCGGTGCCGCCGACGCCGTGGCGCAGGGTGGCGATCACCGCGCGCGCGCGGTCGGGGCCGGGGCGGCGGACGCCGTCGGCGACCAGGTTCCGGGCCGGCGCCGGCGGGCCGTAGGCGCTGGGCTGCGGCGGGCCGTCGCCGCGGCCGCCGACGCCGTGACAGCGCGGGCAGCCGAGCTCGTCGAACAACGTCGCGCCGCGGGCGGCGTCGCCGGCGCGCCCGCCGATCGCCGGCCCGGGCGGCGCCGGATCGCGCGGCAGCCGGGCCAGCGCCAGCACCACGTCGATCAGCGCGTCCTCGTCGGCCGGCGTCAGGATCGCGCCGAACCCCGGCATGGCCCCCGGCGCGCCCCAGCGGATCGTCGCGCGCAGATCGTCGCGCGCGGGCCGGGTGGCGTCGCCGGTGGAGATCCACTTGAAGCTGCCGGCCGCGAGGTCGCGCGGCGCCGGATCGAGCCAGGCCGCCGCGGGGCCGCGGCCGTCGCCGGCGGCGCCGTGGCAGGCCAGGCACAGCCGATCGTAGAGCGCGGGCCCGTCGGGCGGGGCCGCCGCCACCGGCGCGGCGAGCGCGGCGATCACCAGGACGCAGACGGACGCGGGCCAGCGCACCCTCGGAAGCTGCCTGATCCCGACGCGGTGCGCCAGCGCGCCGTGACCAACTCGTGACGGGCGCGCGATGGCCGCCCTCGGCTCGGTGCGGTACCACGCGCCGATGATCCGCACTGCCATCCTCGGGCTGGGCTCGTACGTGCCCGATCGCGTCGTCACCAACGACGAGCTGCGCTTCCTCGACGACAAGCACGAGCGGCAGGCCGAGCCGACGATCAACACCGACGACGCGTGGATCCAGCAGCGCACCGGCATCCGCGAGCGCCGCTACGTGACGCCGGGCGTGGCCACCAGCGATCTGGCGGCCGAGGCCGCGAAGCGCGCGCTCGCCGACGCCGGCTGCGCGGCCACCGACATCGACTGCATCATCGTCGGCACGCTGTCGCCGGACATCTTCTTCCCCGGCGTCGGCGTGTTCCTGCAGCGCAAGCTCGGCATCGCCGACAAGACCTCGTGCCCCTGCTACGACATCCGCCAGCAGTGCTCGGCGTTCCTCTACGGCCTGCAGATGGCCGACGCCTTCATCAAGAGCGGCATGTACAAGCGGGTGCTGCTGGTCGGCGCCGAGATCCACAGCCACTCGATGGACTTCTCGACCCGCGGCCGCGACGTCACCCCGCTGTTCGGCGACGGCGCCGGCGCGATGGTGCTGGGCCCGGCGCCCACCGACGATCCGCGCAGCGGCGTGATCTACACCAAGGTCCACGCCGACGGCACCGGCGCCGAGAACCTGTACATCAAGATCTTCGACATCACCAAGGCGCCGTACCTCGCCTACGACACCCGCGACCGCGAGGTGAACAAGGACATCTACCCGCAGATGGACGGCAAGCGGGTCTACGTTCGCGCGGTGCGCGAGATGAACCTGGCCACCCAGCGCGCGCTGGCCGAGACCGGCTTCACCTGGGACGACATCGACTGGTTCGTGCCGCACCAGGCCAACCTGCGCATCAACGAGCAGGTCGCGGCGCTGGCCAAGATCCCGGCCGAGAAGTGCCTGCACACGATCCAGTTCTTCGGCAACACCACCGCCGCCACCGTGCCGCTGACGATCGACCACTGGCGCCAGGCCGGCAAGGTCAAGAAGGGCGACCGGGTGCTGTCGACGGTGTTCGGCTCGGGCTTCACCTGGGGCGCGGCGATCTTCACGGTGTGACGCTGCGCCGATGACCACCGCCTCGACGCTCGTCGCCCGGTCGCCGGCCGATTGCTGGCGGCTGTTCATCGACGCCGCGGCGCTGACCGCGTGGGTGCCCGGGCTGCGCCGCGCGCGGATCGTGGCGACCGACGCGCAGGGGCGGGCCCACGAGGTCGCGTTCGAGTTCGCGGCGTCGCGGACCTACGCGCTGGTCTACGCCTACGACGACGCCGCGCGCCGCGTCAGCTGGACGTCGCGGCTGGGCCAGCGCGACGGCGTCGCGGGCTGGGCCCGGTTCGACGCCGAGGACGGCGGCACCCGCGTCACCTACGCGACCACCGACGGCGCCGGCCGCACCGACGACGAGCGCGCGATCGACGAGCCGCGCCAGCTGCTGGCCGCGTTCGCGCGCTGGGCGCTCGCGGCGCGCTGAGGCGCGCGGCGGCGCGCGGCGACCGTCACGCCACCGGGATCGTGACCGTGAACGTCGTGCCGTGGCCGGGCGCGCTGGCGACCGCGACCTCGGCGCCGGCCTCGTCGACGATGGCCTTGACGGTGGCCAGGCCCAGGCCGGTGCCGGTGGCCTTGGTCGTGAAGTACGGCTCCCAGATCCGCGCCACCACCTCGGGCGTCATGCCGGCGCCGTCGTCGGCCACGGTCACCACCACCGCCGCCCCCGCGGCCCGCGCGGCGAGCCGGATCGCGCCGTGCCCGGGCAGCGCGTCCTTGGCGTTGAGGCACAGGTTCAAGACCAGCTGCTCGACGTGGCCGGCCGGCATCGCCACGGTCACGTCGGCCGGCAGCGCGTCGAGGTCGACCTCGATGGTCGCGGCGTCGCGCAGCAGCGTCACCAGGATCGGGATCATGTGCTCGACGACCGTGCGCAGCGGCGCGGCCGCGCCGCGGTTGTTGCGATCGCCGAACCGCCGCAGCTGACCGACCAGGTTGCCGCCGACCTCGGCGCACGCGCGCAAGCTGGCGGCGGCGTCGCCGTCGCCGTCGCGCGCGACCCGGGCCGCCACCAGCTCGACGGCGAGCAGCACGTTGGCGAAGTCGTGGGCGACGCCGCGGGCCAGGCGCTCGACCAGCTCGAGCTTCTCGGCGGCGGCGGCGCGGCCGGCGGCCACCCGCAGCGCGGCCTCGGCGGTCAGCCGCGCGCCTTGCTCCAGCACCATCGCCACCAGGTCGCCGGTGGCCGACGCGAACGACAGCTCGTCGGGGCTCCAGGTGCGGGCGGCGCCGACGTGCTCGAAGCACACGACGCCGATCAGCTCGCCGGCGCGGAACACCGGCGCGTCGAGCAGCGCGCCGATGTCGAGCGGCGCCAGGTACGACGCGGCCAGCTCGTGGGTGGCGGCGTCGTGGGCGGCGTCGTGGGCGGCGACGATGCGCCGCGACTCGATCGCCACCCAGTACGCGGGGTACTTCGACGCCAGCAGCACGTCGCCGGCGTTCCACTCGTCGGTCGACAGCGTGTAGCCCAGCGCCAGGGCCAGCGACTGGCGATCCTCGGCGAACCGCCAGAACCCGACCCGGTCGACCTTGAGCGTGCGCGCGCACAGCCGCAGCGCGCCCTGCAGGGCGACCTCGTGGCCGGCCATCGTGACCCGCATCCGCGCCAGCTCGAGCCGCGCGGTCTCGAACGCAACCCGGTCGCGATCGGCTCCTCCCATGGGGCGACGGTACACCCTCACCGCCGTCGGCGCAGGCGATCGAGCAGCGGCCGGGTCTCGGCGATCCCGAGCGCGGTGGTGGCGATCGCGTAGACCAGCGCGCCCACGACGACCGGGCCCAGCGCCACCAGCGCGCGGGCGCCCAGCCCGGCGTGGCCGGCGACGTCGTCGAGGCCGAGCTTGGTGCCCCACGCCGCGCCGCCCATGATCGCCGCCGCCAGCCCGACCCGCAGCAGGTGGCCGGCCAGCTCGCGGTGGGGCAGGCGGACGATCGCGCGGTGGATGCCGAGGTACAGGATCGCCGCGTTGGCGATCGCGGCGACCGCGGTGCCGACCGCCAGCGCGCGGAAGCCGTAGCGCAGGTGCAGGCTCGCGTTGATCGCCAGGTTGCCCGCGACCGCGGTCAGCGACGCGATCACCGCCAGCCGCGTGCGGTCGGCGGCGTAGCACACCGGCGCCATCACCTTGACCGCGGCGTAGGCCGGCAGGCCGATCACGTACAGCTCGAGCGCCAGCGCGGTGGCCGCGGTGTCGCGCGGCGCGAACCGGCCGTGCTGGTAGATCAGCCGGATCACCGCGTCGGCGTCGACCAGCAGGCCGACCATCGCCGGCACGCACAGGAACGCCACCAGCCGCAGGCCGTCGGTGACGTGGCGGGCCAGCGCGGCGTCGTCGTGGCGGGTGACCGCGTCGACGTAGCGGGTGGTCGACACCGTCGCGATCGCCACCCCGAACACGCCGATCGGCAGCTGCAGGAAGCGGAACGCGTAGGCCAGCCACGACACCGCGCCGGGATCCTCGGACGCGAACGCGGTGTTGATGAAGACGTTCACCTGCACCGCCGCCGCCGAGATGATCGCCGGCGCCATCATCAGCGCGACCCGCCGCACCGCCGGATCGCGCAGCCGCAGATCGAGGCCCAGGCGCGGCCGCCAGCCGCCGCCGCGCAGGCTGGCCAGCTGCAGCCCGAGCTGGGCCAGCCCGGCGACGACGGTGCCCAGCGCCCAGCCGATCACGACGCCGCGCCCGGGCAGCCCCGACGCGTGCAGGCCGACGCCGATCGTGATCGCGACCAGGTTGAACGTCGCCGGCGACAGCGCCGGCGCGGCGAACTGCTCCTGGGCCTGCTGCATGCCCATCGCGATCGCGGTGAGGCTGGCGATCAACAGGAACGGCAGCATCACCCGGGTCAGCGTGACGGTCAGGTCGACCTTGCCCGGCACCGCGTCGAAGTCGCCGACCATCGCCGACACCAGCCACGGCGCCAGCAGCATCGCGGCGCCGACCAGCAGGCCGACCACGACGATCACGTTGCCGACGACCCGGGCCGCCAGGCGATCGGCGGCGGCGCGCCCGCCCTTGTGCAGCTCGCCGCGAAACGCCGGCACGAACGCCTGGGACAGCGCGCCCTCGGCCAGCAGATCGCGCAAGAGGTTGGGCACCCGGAACGCCGCGATGTACGCGTCGGCCAGCGTCGACGCGCCCAGCATCGCCGCGAACACCTGCTCGCGCACCAGGCCGAGCACGCGCGACAGCAGCGTCGCCAGCGACACCAGGCCGGCGACCCGGCCCAGCCGGCGCTCGCTCATGGGGCGCGCCGACGCAGCAGCGTCGCCAGCGGCACCCGCAGCGCCCGCGGCGCGCGGTGGCGTAGCGCGGCCAGCGCCCGCTGCGAACGGGGATCGTCGTCGAGCGCGACGCAGCGGGCGGCGTCGAGCAGCGCCCCGGGGCGGCCGGCCGGCGTCGGCGCGAGCGCGGCGCGCAGCGCCTCCTTGCCGGCGTCGTCGAGGGCGGCCAACCCGGCGGCCGGATCGCCGGCGCACAGCGCCTGGGCCGCCACCAGCCGCACGTCGACCAGAGGATCGCCGGCGACCAGCGCGGCGATGGCGGCGCGCAGCTCGGCCGGGGCCGGGGCCGGCGTCGCCTCGAGCGCGGCCAGGCGCACCTCGGGATCGGCGTCGTCCAGGCCCGGCCCGACGATCGCGGCGATCGCCGGCGGCGCGTCGGCGGTGGCGGCCCGGGCCGCGGTCAGCGCGACCGCGACGCCCAGCGCGTCGGCGCGGACGTCGCTCCAGCGATCGCGGCGGGCCGCCAGCACCGCCCACGCGGTCGCCGCCGCGGCCAGCGCGTCGTCGTCGAGGTCGTCGCGGATCGCGCGGTCGCCGTCGAGCCCGCCGGCGATCGCCCGCGCGGCTTGGGCGGCCGGCGCGGCGACGCTGCGATCCCAGCCGCCGGCCACCTGCGCCAGCGCCGCCAGCGCCAGCGGCGCGTCGGGGTGGTGCGGCAGCGCGGTGATCGCCGCCAGCGCGGCCGCGCGATCGGCGCCGCCCGCCTCGGCGACCAGCGCGGCGACCGGCGCCGCGTCGGCCGCCCGCCGGAGCTCGGCCAGCTCGCCGGCGAGGTACAGCGCGCGCCGCGTCGGGGGTGCGGCGTCGGCCCCGCCGATCAGGCCCAGCACCACGCAGACGGAGCCCCCGATCGCCGCGGTGACGCGCATGGTCACTGATACCGCCGGCGGCGTGGCGGTGTCGATGGCCCGGGCGGCGGGGACAACGGCGCACTTTGGTCGCCACAAAAATTGACACGTGATAGGACGTTCAGTACGGTCATTCCGTTCAGGTACGGCAAGGGGAGCCAAATGCACGATCAACTGACCGACCGCCAGCAGCAGATCCTCGATTTCATTTCAGAATCGATCAACGGTCGGGGCTTTCCGCCCACCCTGCGCGAGATCGGCGAGCACTTCGGCATCAAGTCGACCAACGGGGTCAACGACCACCTGAAGGCCCTGGAGAAGAAGGGGTTCCTGCGGCGGGAAGACCTGAAGTCCCGGGCGATGCGCCCGGTCGCCATGGACAACGTGGTGTCCCTGGCCGAGCGGCGCCGGGCCATCGGCAACGTGTCGCTCCTGTCGGACGACGGCGACCTGTGCGAGGTGCCGATCCTGGGCAAGGTCGCCGCCGGCCAGCCGATCCTGGCGGTCGAGCAGGCCACCGACACCGTCAAGGTCGATCGGGTCCTGCTCGGCGGGCACCGCGAGGTGTTCGGCCTGCGCATCGTCGGCGAGTCGATGATCGACGACGGCATCTTCGACGGCGACTACGTCTTCGTGAAGAAGACCGCTGCCGCCCGCACCGGCGACATCGTCGTGGCGATGATCGAGGGCGAGGCGACGGTCAAGCGCTACTTCCCCGAGGGCGACCGGATCCGCTTCCAGCCGGCCAACGCCAACATGGCGCCGATCATCGTGCGCAAGGCCGAGTTCAAGTCGGTCGACATCATCGGGATCGTGGTCGGCGTCTACCGAAAGCTGTAGGCGCGACCAGGCAACGGATCGGGCGTGGGCGGGGTCCAAGGTCCGTGGCGGTCCGTCTGGGCAAACGTCGCGAGATCACCTGCGGGTCGCACCCCGCAGGGCTGCTAGCGGCGGCAACTACGTCCTGTCCCCACGGCGGCCGGGCCGTGTCACACTGAGCGCCGTGGCCCGGGTTCGTCCGTACCGGAAGCACTGGCTGATCGGCCCGGCGCTCGCTGCGTCGGCGATCGTCCAGCTCGGCGTGGCCGGGGCGTACCAGGCGATGCGGCCGGTGCCGCCGCCGCCGCCGTGGACGCTGACGGTGGCGATCGAGGGCGAGGGCGAGGGCCAGGTCCGGGTGACCGAGGTCGGCAGCGGCAAGCTGCTCAAGGTGTGCGGCGGCGCCAAGGCGTGTCACCTCGACCTGCCGCGCGACACCTACGTGACGCTGTCCGCCGAGCGCGGCGACAAGATGACCTTCGAGGGCTGGGACGGCTGCGTCGGGCGCGGCGAGGACGTGCTGGTGTGCGACGCGATGATGTTCGTCGACCGCAAGGTGGTCGCCAGCTTCGGCCTGCCGGCCGAGGAGCTGGAGGTCGCGGTGATCCCGACCGTGGCGCCGTCCGACCTGACGCTGCCGCCGCTGCTGGTGCCCAAGCCGCCGCCGCCGCCGATCGAGGCCGAGAAGCTCGAGGACGAGCCGCTCGAGGTGGCGATCGCGCCGCTGCCGCCGCCGCCGCCGGAGATCAAGCCGCCGACCCCGCCGCCGCCGCCGCCGCCCGAGGCCGCCGCGCCCAAGCCGCCCGTCCAGCCGCCGCCGTCGAACCTGCGCATGGTCGAGGTGCCGGATCAGGACGAGGTCAAGGACGCGCCCGAGGACGCGACCCACCTCTCGGACAAGAACCGCGACGTCGCCGAGGAGACCGCCGCCAAGGACACCAACCTCGACCAGGCGTCCGACGGCGAGACCCCGCCCAGCGAGGAGTCGCCCGACACCACCAGCCCGGAGATCGGCGGCCCCGACGATCGCATCGCCGCGCTCGAGACCGCCGAGTCCGAGTTCAACGATCGCGATCGCACCAGCGATCGCAGCGGCGACGACGACCACGCCAAGGGCCAGGTGATCGGCGAGGCCGGCGACGACGGCCAGGACGGCGAGGGCGGTGACCCCAACCCGGGCCTCCTGGCGATGCGCGGCATCGGTGGTCGCGGCAAGCTCCTCGACGACAAGCGCGGCGACGGCAAGCGCGAGGGCCCCAAGGGCCTGCCCGGCCTCAACCTGCCGATCACCGATCGCGACTACGAGCGCGCGATCGGCAAGGACAAGGCCGACAAGGAGCAGCTCCTGGCCAAGGCCCGGATGTCGGCCCGCAAGGGCCGCTGGGAGCGCAAGCTCGAGGCGATCAAGAGCTCGCTCGAGAACTTCACGCCCGACGTCAAGCCGGGCAACCAGACCGCGCTCAAGACCCGGGCGTCGCCGTTCGCGGTCTTCATCGCGCGCATGCACCGCCGGGTCCACGAGCTGTGGGGCTTCGGCTTCCTGGCCCACCTCGACGGCGAGTCGTCGAGCCACCCGCTCAACGACTTCGACCTGTACACGGTCATCGAGGCGTCGATCAACCCCGACGGCACCGTCCACAAGACGACGATCACCCACAGCTCGGGCAAGCTCGAGTTCGACGTCGCCGCGATCGACACGCTGATCTCGGCGTCGCCGTTCGAGGAGACGCCCGAGGCGATCCGCTCGGCCGACGGCCGCGTCTACCTGCGCTGGGGCTTCTACCGCAACTGGCGGCAGTGCGGCACGTTCAACGTCGAGCCGTACATCCTCGACTCGGTGCCCAACGCCGAGCCGCTCGACGACAGCCAGCTGGCGCTGGCCGGCAAGCCGCGGCGCGGCGATCGCCCGGTGACGCCGTCGGCCGACGACACCACGCCGGCGCCCAGCCCGGTGGCCAAGGATCAGCACGTCGACTACGCGGCCAACATGTGGATGGCCGGCTTCGCCTCGGCGTCGACCGCGCGCATGCTGCGGGTGTCGGGCACGCCGTTCGGCGCCGGCGACGCGGTCGCGGCCGAGCGCCCCGAGGAGCTGAAGGCGGTCTACGAGGGCCTGCTGGTCGAGTCGGGCGCGCTCAAGCGCTTCGAGGTGCTGACCGCGGCGGCGTTCACCGCCAAGAGCCACATCGCGGTCACGGCCGAGGCCGGCGCGATGGTCATCCTGGTCGAGGCGTCGAAGGCGACGTTCGGCGTGGTGCTGACGCCGACCCGCTCGGGCGACTACCGCGCCACCGCGATCGTCCGCTGAGACCTCGAGCGGGCGCGCCGCGCGTGGCGACCTACTGGCCCTGGTGCGCGGGCAGCGCGTACAGCTCGCACGGCTGCGTGTAGTGCAGCGTGGTGCCGTCGTCGACCGGCGTGCCGGGGTTGTTGCGGTGCAGGACGCCGCCGCCCCAGTTGAACTGGCCGTCGATGAACGCCAGCATCACGCACATCTCCTGATCGCCGACGCCCCAGCGCACCGTGCGCGTGCGATCGCTCTGGAACGTGCACGAGAACCGCAGGCGATCGAAGCCGGTCAGATCGAAGGCCGGCGTCAGCGCCTGGCCGGCCGGCTCGCCGATCGCGCTCATCGTCGAGAACACCGTGGCGTCGCCGCTGGCGCGGCCGGCGACGATCTCGATCTTGCGGCCGAGGTCATGGTAGTGCGGCAGCGCGTAGTAGACCTTGAGGTCGAGCGGGCCGCCGATGACCTCGGCGAACCGCTCGCCGAGCGGGCAGTCGACGGTGAACTCGGCGGTGCGGCCGGGCGGGATCTCGAGCGCCTCGTAGGTCAAGGACAGCGCGGCCAGCCGGGTGGTGACGTCGGCGGCGGCGATCGGCGTCAGCGTCAGATCGAGCGGCGTGGTCAGCGGCTGATCGCTGGCGTTGAGCAGGTGGACGCCGGCGACGACCTTGGCGTGGGGCGGGATGACGATCACCACGCCGGGCGGGAACGCCTGGGTCTCGTCGATCGCCTGGGTCGACTGCGCGAACAAGACGCCGCCCATCGCCGCCGCGAGCGCCTCGTCGTAGCTGCGGCTGTCGCAGTCCCAGCTGCCGTCGGGGCCGGCGTAGGAGGTCTCGGGCACCCAGAACCAGTTGGAGTGGTGGAAGCCGCTGCCGGTCGCCAGCGTCACCGCGTTGACGTAGAGCGGCTGATCGTTGCCGAGCGTCCAGCTGACGCAGCGGTTGGTGACCTCCTCGCCGGCGGCGACGGTGTACGTGTCGATGCGCTTGGTCAGCGGGGCGGGCGCGCCCGCGGCGTCGGGTTCGACCGCGGCCGGGGACGAGCATGCAGCGAGGGCGAGCACCGCGAGCGTCAGACGCACCATCGGCCGATGGTAACGGCGCTGCCGGGTCGGCGCCATGGAGTAAAGTGGCAGCCATGTCGACGCTCCTCGCCTGGGCCGAGTCGCTGTGGACCGGCGCCGTCACCACCGATCACGGGTCGATCCTCACCGGCGGCATCGGCGCGCCGATCACCGAGGTGGCGCCCGGGGTGGCGTTCCTCGCCAACTTCGCCAACGTGATCGCCGTCGACGGCGGCGCCGAGCTCGGGCTGATCGACACCGGCAGCCCGATGACCGCGTCGCGGGTGTTCGACGAGGTCGGCCGCTGGCGGGCGGCGCCGGTGGTCGCCGCGATCTACACCCACGGCCACGTCGACCACGCGATGGGCATGGGCCCGTTCGACGCCGCGGCGGTGGCGGCGGGCCGGCCGCGGCCCCGGGTCTACGCCCATGAGGCGGTCGCGGCGCGCTTCGATCGGTACCGCCTGACCGCGGGCTGGAACGGCGCGATCAACCGCCGCCAGTTCCGCATCCCGGGCCTGGCCTGGCCCACCGAGTACCGCTACCCCGACGTCACGTACCGCGGCCAGTGGAAGCTGGCGATCGGCGAGCAGAAGGCCGAGCTGCACCACGCGCTCGGCGAGACCGACGACCACACCTGGATCTGGCTGCCGGGGCCGCGGGTGCTGTGCACCGGCGATCTGTTCATCTGGGCCGCGCCGAACTGCGGCAACCCGCAGAAGGTCCAGCGCTACGTACGCGAGTGGGCCGACGCCCTCGACGCGATGCGCGCGCTGGCGCCGGCGGTGCTGCTGCCCGGGCACGGCCCGCCGATCATCGGCGAGGCGCGGGTGGCGCAGGCGCTGGGCGAGACGGCGACGCTCCTGCGCACGCTGCACGATCAGACCGTGGCGGCGATGAACCAGGGGCTGACGCTCGACGACGTGATCGCCGCGGTGACGGTGCCGCGCGAGCTGCTCGAGCGGCCGTACCTGCGGCCGGTCTACGACGATCCCGCGTTCATCATCCGCAACGTCTGGCGCCGCTACGGCGGCTGGTGGGACGGCAACCCGGCGCACCTGTTGCCGCCGCGCGAGCGCGCGCTGGCCGCCGAGGTGACCAGCCTGGCCGGCGGCGCCGCGGCGCTGGCGGCGCGGGCCGAGGCGGTGGCCGACGCCGATCTGGCACTGGCCTGCCAGCTCGCCGAGTGGGCGGCGGCGGCGGCGCCTGACGACGAGGGCGTGCGCCGGGTGCGCGCGGCGCTGTACAAGCGCCGGGCCGATAGCCAGCCCAGCCTGATGGCCAAGAGCATCTTCACGGCGGCCAGCGAGGGGCGATGACGCTGGGCCAGCTGGCGCCGATCGTCATCGGCACGGCGGTGCAGGTCGGCTTCCACTACGTCCTGTGGCGGCGGCTGGTGCGCGATCCCGGCTGGTCGGCGCGGGCGCGGCGCGCGGCCACCGCGGCGATCGTGCTGCTCGGCGTGTCGACGCCGACGACGATCTGGCTCAACCGCGCCGACGTGGCGTGGATCGGGCCGACCTTGGGCTGGGTCGCGTTCCCGTGGATGGCGCTGGTCGCGATCACCGTGTGCGTGCTGGGCGCGCTCGACCTGGGGCAGCTGGCGTGGGCCGGCTGGCGGCGGGTCCGGGCGCGGCGCGGCGGCGCGGCCGAGGCCCCGCGCGATCCGTCGCGGCGGCGGGCGCTGGCGCGGATGACCGGCGGCGCGGCGGTGGTGGCGTCGACCGCGACCGTCGCCGCCGGGCTGCGCACCGCGCTGGGCGACCCCGAGGTCACCACCGTCGAGGTCGCGATCCGCGGCCTCGACCCGCGCTTCGACGGGTTCGTGATCGCGCAGCTCACCGATCTGCACGTCGGCATGACGATCGATCGCGACTACGTCGCGCGGGTCGTGGCGCAGGTCAACGCGATCGGCGCCGACGTGATCGCGGTGACCGGCGACATGGTCGACGGCACGGTGGCGGCGCTGGCCCACGACGTCGCGCCGCTGGCCGAGCTGCGCGCGCCCGACGGCGTCTACTTCGTGATCGGCAACCACGAGCTGTACGCCGGCGTCGAGCCGTGGCGGCGCCACCTGGCGCAGCTCGGGCTGACCCCGCTGCGCAACCAGCACGTCGTGCTGCGGCGGGGCGTCGCGGCGCTGGTGATCGCCGGCGTCGACGATCACACCGGCGGCAGGTTCGGCGCCGCCCACGCGCCGCGCTACGACGACGCGCTGGCCGGGCGCCCGGCCGCCGCGCCGGTGGTGCTCCTGGCGCACCAGCCCCGGCAGATCGTCCACGCGATCCGCCACGGCGTCGCGCTGCAGCTGTCGGGGCACACCCACGGCGGGCAGGTGTGGCCGTGGCACTTCGTCGTCGCGCTGCAGCAGGGCGGGCGCGTCGCCGGCCGCTACGACGAGGGCGGCACGACGCTGTACGTCTGCCGCGGCGCCGGCTACTGGGGCCCGCCGGTCCGCGTCGGCGCGCCGCCGGAGATCGCGCGGATCGTGCTGCGGGCGGCCGCGTGAGGCGCGCGCTGGCGGCAGTGGCGGGCCTGGCCGCGTTGGTCGCCTGCGGGTCGCGCGGGCCGGGGATCGATCGCGAGCGCGCGGCCGCGACGTTCACCCGCGTCGCGATCGACACCCGCGGCGATCACGGCCTGTCGGGGCTGGCGGTCGACGCCGGCGGGACGATGTGGACCGTCGCCGAGCGCGGCGCGGTGGCGCTGGCGATCACGCTCGACGGCGATCGCGCGACCGCGGTCCGCTACCCCGTGCGTGGCGTGCCGGCCGACGAGGATCTCGAGGCGGTGGCGATCGCGGCCGACGGGCTGTGGGTCGGCACCGAGGGCCGCGAGCGCGGCGTCGCGCGGGTGTTCCACCTGGTGCGTCAGGGCGACGCGCTGGTCGCGACCGGCGCGCCGATCGAGCTGCGCCAGGCCGAGGTCGGCGTCGAGATCGGCGCCAACCACGGCGCTGAGGGCGTGTGCGGCGCCGGCGACGTCGTCGCGATCGCGCTCGAGACCGCGGGCGGCAGCGGCGCCCAACGGTGGGCGCCGATCGTCAGCGTCGACGTGGCGGGCGGCGCGCGGCGGGTGCAGCGGGTGGCGCTGACCACCACCACCGGCAAGCTGTCGGCGCTCGACTGCTGGCGCGACGGCGCGCGCACCTGGGCGGTCGCGGTCGAGCGGCACTTCGCCGTGACCCGCCTGCTGCGCTTCGAGCTCGGCGGCGCCGACGCGACGATCACGCCCGAGGTGCTGCTCGATCTCGGGCCGATCCTGCGCGGCAGCCTCAACCTCGAGGGGCTCGTCCGGTTACCGGACGGTCGCTTGGTGGCGGTGGTCGACAACCAGTACCGCACGATCACCGGCCCCGACGAGCTGCTGGTGTTCGCCGCGCCGCTGGCGCCGTGAGCGGCGCGGCGGCCGCGGGGGAGGGAGGCCGCCCAGCAGCTCAGTACTTGGGCCACTCGTGGCAGCACACCGCGACCAGCTGGCTCGACGCCTGCGACGCGCCGACGCCGTCGGCGGTGCACGCCTGGACGAACGCGAAGGTGAAGGACCCGACGATCTGCGACGTCCACGACCGCCCGGGGTTCGGCAGGCCCGCGTAGCAGATCGCCGCGCGCCACTGGTTGAGCGAGCAGATGCCGGCGCGGAACTGCCCGTCGCAGTAGTTGGCGGCCTGGTCCCAGGTGGCGAACGGGCCGGACGCGAAGCACAGCGTGGAGAACGCCTGGTCGACCTGGGTCATCCCCGCGGGACAGGTCGTGACCGACGTCGGGCCGGCCGGGCCCTGCGGGCCGGTGAGGCCGATGGGGCCTTGCGGGCCGGTCGCGCCGGTGAGGCCGGTGAAGCCGATCGGGCCTTGGGGGCCGGTGGCGCCGGTGGCGCCGGTGGCGCCCGTCGCGCCGGTGAGGCCGGTGAGGCCTTGCGGACCTTGGGGACCTTGCGGCCCTGTCGCGCCGGTGGCGCCCGTCGCGCCGGTGAGGCCGGTGAGGCCCTGCGGACCTTGGGGCCCTTGCGGCCCTGTCGCGCCGGTGGCGCCCGTCGCGCCGGTGAGGCCGGTGAGGCCTTGCAGACCTTGCGGCCCCTGGGGCCCGGTGGCGCCGGTGGCACCCGCCGCGCCCGTGAGGCCGGTGAGGCCTTGCAGACCTTGCGGCCCCTGGGGGCCGGCGGCGCCGGTGGCACCCGTCGCGCCGGTGAGCCCGGTGATGCCGATCGGTCCCTGCGGGCCCGTCGCGCCGGTGAGGCCGATCGGTCCTTGCGGGCCCGTCGCGCCGGTGAGGCCGGTGAGGCCGATCGGTCCTTGCGGGCCCGTCGCGCCGGTGAGGCCGGTGAGGCCGATCGGTCCCTGCGGGCCGGTCGCGCCGGTCGCGCCAGTGAGGCCGATCGGTCCCTGCGGGCCGGTCGCGCCGGTGAGGCCGGTGAGGCCGATGGGACCCTGGGGACCCATCGGGCCGGCCAAGCCCATCGGTCCCTGCGGACCCACCAGCCCCGTCGGATCGCCGACCCAGCGGCCGGCGTCGTCGATGACCGGCGTCGCGCCGATGAACACGCTGTCCGGGTGGATCGCGCCGAGCACGTCGCCCGCGTACGTCGCGTACGGCACGCTGACCAGCTCCTCGCGCGGCGTCATCTCGGGATCGGCGCCGACCTTGATGCCGAGGTAGCGCGGCGTGCCGTCGAGCGCGGGCAGGGCGACCGTCCCGCCGAGGCCGACGATGAAGTAGCCGTCGTCGAGCGTGACGGTGTGCGCCTCGGTCCACAGCGCGGTCCCGCCGCTGGGCAGGTCGTACAGCGCGAACTCCATCGCGATGTCGCCGACGACCGGCGCGCCGGCGTTGTCGAACAGGCGCCCGGTCTGGGTCCACAGCGCCGGCACGTCGCCGGGGGCGGCGTCGGCGCGCGGCGCGGCGGCGATCGCCATGGCGAGGAACGCGAGGGTGGCGAGCAGTGAGCGCATGCGATGGCTCCGCGTCATGGCTGGGTGGCGCCGGTGATGCCGCCGCGGCGCTGGTACGACGGCGAGCGGGTCGAGCCGTCGCCGCTGCGCAGCGTGCCGTACAGCTTGTAGTTCGGGCTCTGGGCCTCGACCGCGCCGGTCACCGTGCCGGTGCCCGGGTGGCCCACGGCGGCGTCCAGGCCGGGCGCGTCGATCGGCGCGTCGATGACGTCGCCACCGGCGTCGACCGCGAGCGTGTCGATCGGCCCGGCGTCGATGATCTTCGAGCCGCCCTTGCCGCACGCGGCCACGGCGAACACGAGCCCGAGGACGACGGCGGCGCGCATCAGCGGCATCGTCCCGGTTCACCCTCCAGGCGTCAACCCTCGATTCGCCGCGACCCGAAAACGATCACGCCCGGACCGAGCGGCCCGGGCGTGGCGTGGCGATGCGAGCGTGCCGCTACTTGCCGAAGCGATACGTGGTGAACATCGAGTCCATGCGCGTGTCCTGGCCCACGCTGAACGTGTTCATGCAAGAGTCGTCGGTGTAGTCCATGAAGTTGGTGATCGGGTCGTTGCCGGCGATGTTCGCGCAGGTGTTGCGACCGACCGGGCAGCCATAGGCCGGGCTCTTCTCGGCCGGGGTGTCGGCGACGCCGTCACCGCCGGTGGCCTGGCGCGCGCAGCCACCCTGGAACGTGTGGTACAGGCCCATCCAGTGGCCGACCTCGTGGGTGGCGGTGTCGCCGAGGTTGTACGGCGCCGCCGTGCCGCCAGGCAGCGACGAGTACAGGAGGACCACGCCGTCCATCTTCGGGCTCGACGCGTAGCTCGACGGGAAGGTCGCCCAGCCGAGCAGGCCGCCGCCCATGTTGTTCGAGTAGATGTTCAGCGCGGACGCGGTCCCCTGGCGCAGCGCATTCTTCATTTGCGACTCGCACGTGCCGCCGCTGCAGGTGTACCAGCTCGCGTTGGTGGTGCGGTCCGTCGCCCGCAGCTGGAACTCCCAGCCGGTCGACGCGTAGGCCGCGTTGAGCACGGTGATCTGGTTCGCGATCTGCTGGTCGGTGATGTCGCCGTTGGCGACGCCCGTGCCGTTGCGGATGACGTGCCAGTAGACCGGGATGATCCCGCCGGTCGCGTTGGCAACGGTGTCGTTCTTGTGCGCGGCGAGGTACGTGCCCACCTCGTCGTCGATCGCCTGCATCTCGGCGACGTCGACGTCCGGCGTGGCGCACAGGCGGTTGTTGGACTCAGACCAGCCTGGGCGCTGATCGCCTTCCACGACGGGGCCGCTGTCGTCGATGGTGTCCTGGTCCTCCATCACGCAGGCGCCGAGCGCCAGCAGACCGAGCGGCAGAAGAATCGAAGCGCGAGAAGCAAGACGCATCAGTAGCTCCCTCGTTTGGCCGTTGTGGTGGCGGACTCTTCAGCACGTGGCGTTCCAAGGCAGAGATCGGATCACCTGACGCGCCGCGACGCACACGCCCTTACGCGATTGCAACTACTTGAGCTGCTTCGGAAACGACGGGACACCACGGGACACGACGCCGACCTACATGTATCGGTGGAGGAGTTCCACCCCACCATGGGGACTCGGTGTGTCAGCCTGTCCTAGCTGCGGCGGAGTTCCGCCACAGCGACTCCGTGGGCGGACGGAGGGCGTGGTCATGCCTCGACGGACAAGGTGCGATCTGTCGTCGCTTGCACGCCTTCACCCACACGCCCACACGAAGCCCAAGCTCTGCGACCGACCCCGTTCGTCAGTGCGTGTTGTCGAACTTGATGCCTGCCTCGACCTCGGCGATGGCGCTGGTGACCAGCTCGATGGCCTTGACCCGATGCCCGCCCTTGTCGGGCGTGGCGGCGACGAGCTGGTTCTTGGCCTTCTTGAGCGTCGCCAGCGCGACGCGCATGTGCGGCTGGCGGTCGGCCTCGGCGGTGTGGGTGAGCTGCGAGGCCGCGAGGCCGAGCAGGAGCGCGATGGTCGTGAGCTTCCAGGGGTTGGTCCGCATGACCCGATCCTCTCCAAGACCCGGGCCAGCGCCAAGGTAGCGATGGGGTTGCGGCGCCGGGGCCTCGCGGTCCCGGCGCCAGCGTCGGTCCAGGTAGGTGCGGCTCGCGTATAGTCCCGCGCGATGTCTTCCATCGACCGCGCGCGGGCCTGGGCGGCCCGCGATCCTGATCCCGAGACCCAGGCCGAGCTGACCGCGCTGATCGAGCGCGCCGAGCGCGGCGACGCCGCCGCCAGCGCCGACCTCGACGAGCGCATGGGCGGCCGCCTCGAGTTCGGCACCGCCGGCATCCGCGGCGTGCTGGCCGCCGGCCCGCAGCGCATGAACCAGCTGCAGGTGCGCGAGGTGACCGCCGGCCTCGCGGCCTATCTCCTCGCCGAGGTCCCCGACGCTCGCACTCGCGGCGTGGTGGTCGGCCACGACGCCCGTCGCAAGTCGCGGCAGTTCGCCGAGGAGACCGCGGCGGTGCTGGCGGCGGCGGGGATCGCCGTGTGGCTGGCCGACGATCACTGGCCGACGCCGGTGACGGCGTACGCGGTGCGGGCGCTCGACGCCGCCGGCGGGGTCATGGTCACCGCCAGCCACAACCCGCCCGAGTACAACGGCTACAAGGTCTACTGGGGCAACGGCGCGCAGATCATCCCGCCGATCGACGGCGGCATCGCCCGCGCGATCGAGGCCGCGGCCGCCCAGCCGATCGCGGTGACCGACCTGGCGGCGGCGCGCGCCGCCGGCCTGGTGCGCTCGATCGGCGCCGACCTCGAGCGCGACTACGTCGCGGCGGTGCTGGCGCTGCAGGTCGAGCCGACGCTCGATCGCGCGGCGCTGCCGATCGCGTACACGCCGCTGCACGGCGTCGGCGCCGCGCTGGTCGAGCGGGTGCTGGCCGCGGCCGGGTTCGATCGGGTGACGACCGAGCCCGGGCAGCGCACCCCCGATGGCGCGTTCCCGACGGTGGCGTTCCCCAACCCCGAGGAGAAGGGCGCGATGGATCGGGTGCTGGCGCTGGCGGCCCGCGAGGGCGCGGCGCTGGTGCTGGCCAACGACCCCGACGCCGACCGCCTGGCGGTGGCGATCCCCGACGCGGCGGCCGCCAGCGGCTACCGCATGTTGACCGGCGATCAGGTCGGCGTGCTGCTCGCCGACTACCTGCTGGCCCACGCCGGCGATGGCCGTCGCCTGGTCGCGTGCTCGCTGGTGTCGTCGCAGATGCTGGGGTTCCTGGCCGCGGCCTACGGCGCCGAGAACAAGGAGACGCTGACCGGGTTCAAGTGGATCGCCAACGAGGCGATGGCGTGGACCGCGGCCACCGGCGGGCGCTTCGTGCTCGGCTACGAGGAGGCGCTGGGCTACTCGGTCGGCGAGCTGGTCGCCGACAAGGACGGCGTCTCGGCGGCGCTGCTGTTCGCCGAGCTGGCGGCGTGGAACCGCGCCCGCGGCCGCAGCGTCGCCGAGCACCTCGACGAGCTGTACCGCCGGGTCGGGCTGTTCGTCACCGAGCAGGTGTCGATCACGCTGCCCGGCGCCGACGGCATCGCCACGATCAAGCGCGGCATGGCCGCGGTGCGCGCGACGCCGCCGGCGGCGCTGGGCGCGGTCGCGGTCGAGCGGGTGCGCGATCTGGCCCGCGGCGACGACGGCCTGCCGCCGTCGGACGTGCTGATCTTCGCGCTGGCCGGCGGCCGCCGCGTGATCATGCGGCCGTCGGGCACCGAGCCCAAGCTCAAGAGCTACTACGAGGTGCGGGTGGCGGTCGGCGCCGACGAGCCGCTGGCGGCGGCGCGGGCCCGGGGCCAGGCCGAGCTGGCCGCGCTGCGCGACGCCCACCAGGCGGTGCTGCGCGCCGCGATGGAGCCCGCGTGACCGCGGTGCTCGACGGCACCGCGCTCGGCCGCTGGGTCGAGATCGCGCTGCCCGACGCGCCGTGGGGGCGGCCGGTGCCGTTCGTCGGCTTCGTCTACATGGACTGGGAGGCCGGCATGTCGGCCAAGGGCGGCCCGGCCGATCGCCCCGACGATCCCCCCAGCCTCACGGTGCGCCTGCCGATCGGCGCGCCGAGCCGCGTGCTCGAGGCCGCCGAGGTCGGCGCCCGGGCGACCCCGCCGGCGTGGGTGGCGCACTTCGGCCCGCAGCCGCCCATCGACGCGCCGTGGCGCCGCGATCCGCTGCTGCGCGGGCGCTGGCACAAGCAGTTCCCCGACGATCTGCAGGTGCTGGTGCACGACGGCGAGCCGCGCCGCACGCAGCGCGCGGCCGAGGGCTGCTGGGTGCGGGTCGACGCCAGCGAGCCGGCCCCGGCGCGGCCGAGCGCCACCAGCGACGGCGTCGCGATCGATCGCAGCGCGGTGGTCTACGTCGGCACGCTGCTCAACCAGCCGCACGCGCTGACCACGCTGGCCCAGGGCGACCGGGTGCGGTTCGTCGCCGACCCCGGCGGCCGCCACCCGCTGATGGTGACCGCGGCGTACCTGGCCGAGCGCGCGGCGTGGACGATCGCGCCGTGCCCGCGCTGCGGGCTGGGCGAGGGCCTCGATCCGCCGTCGGTGATGGCGGCGACCCGGTTCCCCGACGCGGCGGTCGCGGTCGAGGCGTTCACCGCGCACTGCGCGGCGTGCGGGCCGCCGTCGGCGCTGACGTTCAGCCGGATCGCGCCGGCGTAGGCGTCACTCCAGGCCGTACTGGTTGAGCTTCTTCCACAGGGTCGTGCGGTTGATGCCGAGCAGCGCGGCGGCCTTGGTCTTGCCGCCCTCGCACGCCGCCAGCACCGCCAGGATGTGGCGGCGCTCGAGCTCGTCGAGCGTCAGCACCGGGCCGGCGGGATCGAGCGCGGCGACCACCGGCTGGTGCTTGGCCGACGGCGGGCGGACGTCGTCGACGCCGATCCGATCGCCGGCCGCCAGCACCACCGCGCGCTCGATCGTGTTCTCGAGCTCGCGGACGTTGCCGGGCCAGCTCTGGCTCTCGAGCCACGCCACCGCCTCGTCGGTGAGCTCGACGTGCCCGCGGCGCGCGCGGTGGGCGGCGGCGGCGGCGAAGGCCCGGGCCAGGTCGCCGATGTCGCGCTTGCGATCGCGCAGCGGCGGCACGTCGATCGTGATCACCGCCAGCCGGTAGTACAGATCCTCGCGGAAGCGCCCGGCCGCCACCTCGGCGCGCAGGTCGCGGTTGGTCGCGGCCACCACCCGGACGTCGACGGTGACGGTGTCGGTGCCGCCGACCGGCTTGACCTCGCCGGCCTGCAGCGTGCGCAGGAGCTTGGGCTGCAGCTCCAGCGGCAGCTCGGCGATCTCGTCGAGGAGCAACGTGCCCTGGTCGGCGGTGATCACCAGCCCGCGCTTGGCGTGATCGGCGCCGGTGAACGCGCCGCGGACGTGGCCGAACAGCTCGCTGTCGAGCAGCGAGCCGACCAGCGCGCCGCAGTTGACCGGCACGAACGTCGCGGTCGAGCGCCGCGACGCCAGGTGCAGCGCGCGCGCCACCAGCTCCTTGCCGGTGCCGCTCTCGCCGGTGACCAGCACGGTGGCGTCGCTGGCGCCGACCTTCTCGATCGTGCGGCGCAGCTCGACCATCGGCGCCGAGTCGCCGAGCAGCCCGCCGAGCGCCAGCTGCCGGCGCAGCGCGGCGTTGTCGCGGCGCAGCGCGTCCTCGGCCAGCGCGCGGCCGACCACCAGCCGCAGCTCGTCGGGCGAGAACGGCTTGCCCAGGTAGTCGCGGGCGCCGAGCTTCATGCCGCGCACCGCGGTGTCGATCGACGGGTAGGCGGTGATCAAGATGACGGTCGGCGCGGGATCGCGATCGAGCAGGCGGGGCAGGAGCGACACCCCGTCCTGATCGGGCAGGTTGATGTCGCACAGCACCAGATCGAACGCGCCGCGGGTCACCGCGGCCAGGCCGGCCGCGGCGGTCTCGGCCACCTCGACCTGGTGGCCGGCGCGTCGCAAGACGTCGCCGCACAGCGCGCGGATGCCGCGCTCGTCGTCGATGACCAGGATGTTGCCGCGGAGCTCGGGGATGGTCACGGTGGCTCCGCCGGTGGTACCACGAGAGCGGTCGCGACCGTCAGGCGGAAGCGCGCGCCGCCGGCGGGGGCGTCGTCGACGGCGATCGCCGCGCCGGCCCGGGTGACGAGGTGGCGCACCACCGCCAGCCCGAGCCCGGTGCCGACGCCGGCCGGCTTGGTGGTGACGAACGGGTCGAACACCCGGGCCCGCTCGGCCGGCGGCACGCCGGGGCCGTCGTCGCACACGTCGAGCGCGATCCGGCCGCCGGGCAGCGGGCTCCAGCCCACG
Source organism: Myxococcales bacterium (assembly GCA_016707895.1). Taxonomy (GTDB): domain Bacteria; phylum Myxococcota_A; class Polyangia; order Haliangiales; family Haliangiaceae; genus UBA2376. The sequence goes on from JADJGV010000037.1 coordinate 106,955, forward strand.
GTGATCGCGCCGCCGGGCGCGGCGTGCAGCGCGTTGGTCACCAGGTTGACCAGCACCTGCTGCAGCGCGTGGCCGTCGAACCCGATCGCCGGCGCGTCGTCGAGCGTCACCGTCAGCGTCGCCTTGGCCTTGCGCACGGCGGGCGCCAAGAGCGCCGCCACCAGCCGGCCGATCTCGCCGGGCGCCACCGCCGTCGCCCGATCGCCGTCGGTCTCGGCGCGGGCGTAGCCCAGGAGGCCGGCGACGATCGCCTTCATCCGGGTCGCCTCGTCGGCGATCAGCTCGAGCCCGGCGCGGTCGGCGTGGTCGGCCGGCTTGTCCTCGGCCAGCAGCGCCGCGTAGCCGAGCACGGTGGTCAGCGGGTTGTTGATCTCGTGGGCCACCTGCGCCGCCATCACGCCCACCGACGCCAGCCGATCGCCCCGGGCCAGCGCCGCCTGCAGCTCGGCGCGCTCGCCGATGCGGCCGGCCATCTCCTCGATGCGGGCGCCGAGCACGCCGACCTCGCCCGGGCCGCGGATCGGCGGCGCCGGCGCGGTGTCGCCGTGGGCGATCGCGTCGGCGCGGGTCGCCAGCGCGGCCAGCGGCCGGGTCAGGCGCGCCGCCAGGAACGCGCCCACGGCCAGCGCCAGCGCCAGCGCGATCACCGCGACCAGGAGCGTCAGGCGGCGGGTCGCCGCCGCCACCGCGTAGGCGTCGCGCTCGGGCTGGGTCAGCACGATCGCCCAGCGCACGCCGCGCAGCGACTGGTAGCTGGCCAGGTTGCGGAACACCGCCAGCTCGTCGGCGCGGCTGGTGTGCCCCTCGGCGGCGGCGCCCAGCGCGCGATCGATCGCGACGTCGCCCTTGCGCGAGGTGCCGACCGCGGCGCGGCGATCGGTGCTGGCGACGACGGTGCCGCGGCCGTCGACCACCGTCACCGTCGCGCCGGCGCCCAGCCGCGCGCCGCGCAGCGCGTCGGCGACGAAGCCGAGATCGATCTCGGCGACGAACACCCCGACCAGCGCGCCGGTCCGGCTGCGCGCCTGCACCACCAGCGGCACGTGGGCGCCCTCGGCGCTGAACGCGGCGTCGCCGACGTAGCCGCCGAAGCTGCGCGCCCCGAGGTCGACGCCGGGCGGCAGCGCGCCGCCCGCCACCGGCGCGCCGGTGGGATCGACGATCGTCACCCGCGCGATCACCGGCACGTCGCGATCGAGCCGGGCCAGCAGCCGCTCGGTGGCGCGGCGATCGAGCTCGCTGGCCGGCGCCGCGTCGACCCGGGTGTCGGCCCAGGTCGCGGCGGCGATCTCGACGGTGCGCCGGGCGTCCTGCAGCGTCGCGTCGAGCCCGGCGCCCAGCGCGCGGATCAGCGCCAGGTGGCCGCGCACCACCTCGCGCTCGAGATCGGCGCGGGTGCGGGCGAACGCCAGCGTGCCGATCGCCAGGGTCGGGATCAGCGCGGCCAGCGTCAGCACGCCGATCACCCGCAGCGCGAGCGAGCGCCGCCTCATCGCGCCCCCGCCGCGAGCGCGCGGGTCCAGGCCCGGCGCACGCCGTCGAGCGCCTCGGCCGGCGTCGCGTCGCCGGCCACCACCGCCGCCACCGCCGGCGACAGATCGTCGAACAGCGCCGCCGACAGCGGGTGCCGCGGCAGCGGGCGCGCGGCGGCCAGCGCCGCGTAGGTCGCGCGGGCCAGCGGCGCCGCGGCGGCCAGCCCGTCCTCGGTGGTCGGCACCGCGCCCAGCCGGCGCGACCACGCCGCCTGGGTGGCCGGCGCGGTCAGCTCGCCGGCCAGCTCCCACGCGCGCTCGGGGGACCGCGCGCAGGTCGGCACCGCCAGCAGCTGCGCGCCGCGCGGCGCGCCCGGCAGCGCAGCGATCGCCAGCCCGCCCAGGCCGTCGGGGCCGTCGGTGGCCAGCGCCGGGTAGGCCCACGGCCCGCTGATCAAGATCGCCAGCTCGCCGCGGGCGAAGGCCGCCGCCTCGTGCTCGGCCTCGGCGCCCGGCGCCGGCGGCGGCGCGACCACGCCGCGCGCGAACAGCGCCGCCAGGTCGGCCAGGGCCGCCTCGGCGCCGGCGCCGTCGATGCCCAGCGTGCCGCGGGTGCCGTCGGCGACGTCAGCCCCGTGGCCGCGCAGGAACGGCACCAGCCAGTAGCCGTCGACCCGCAGGCCCAGGCCGTGGCGACCCGGCGTCGTCGCCGCCGTCGCGGCGGCCTCGAGCTGCGCGAGATCCGCCGGCGGCCACGGCGTCGGCGGCGCGGCGGTCGCTGGCCGGATCAGCACCAGCCCGTCGAGCGACATCGGCACCGCGAGCAGGCGACCGTCCCAGCTCGCCAGCTCGCGCCCCGCGGACAGCCACGCCCGCGCCGCCAGCGCCGGCGGCGGCGGGCTCACCCGGCCGGCGGTGGCCAGCGCCGGCAGCCAGGTCGCGTCGATGCGCAGGAGGTCGGGGCAGTCGTCGGCCGAGGCCAAGGTCGCGCCCAGCACCGCCTCGGCGCGCGAGAACGGCAGGAGCGTCGCCTCGACCGCGGGCGCGCGGTCGGCGATCAGCTCGTCGAGCGCCGCCGCCTCGGCTGGGGCCAGCGTGTGGGCGAACCGCACCGGCGGCCCCTCGGCGCGGGGCGCGCGGTCGCACGCCGCCAGCGCCAGCGCGCCGGCGATCCAGATCCTGACTTGCACGTTGGCAGCCTACCGCGTGGTATCAACCGCGCGTGCGCAGCATGACCGGCTTCGGTCGCGGCGTCGCCCGCGCGGGCGACCTCCAGGTCACGGTCGAGGTGCGCGCGGTCAACCACCGCTTCCTCGACGTCAAGGTCCGCGGCACCGCGGCGCCGGTGCTCGAGGAGCTGGCGGTCGGCCGGGTGCGCGAGCGGCTCGAGCGCGGCGCGGTCACCGTCGTCATCGCCGTCGATCGCGGCGGCCCCGCGGCGGCCGGCATCGATCGCGCCGCCGCACGCCGGGTCTACACCGAGCTGGCCGAGCTGGCCCGCGAGCTGGCGCTGCCGCCGCCGCACCTGGCCGAGGTGCTGCGGGTGCCGGGCGTGATCGCCGCCCACGTCGTCGACGGCGACGCCGCCGCGGCGCCGGTCGGCCAGGCGCTCGCCGCCGCGCTCGAACAGCTGTGCGCCCACCGCGAGCGCGAGGGTCAGGCCCTGGCCGCCGATCTCGCCGCCCGGGTCGACGGCCTGCGCGCGCTGGTCGCCGAGCTCACCACCGAGGCCGCGGCCGCCGCGCCCGCCATCGCCGCGCGGCTGCGCGATCGGCTGGCCGAGGCGCTGGCGCCGGGCGCCGTCGCCCCCGATCGCCTGGCCCAGGAGGTGGCGATCCTGGTCGAGCGCGCCGACGTCACCGAGGAGCTGGTCCGGGCCCGGGCCCACCTCGACGCGCTGGCCGCGACGTTGGTGGCGACCGGCGCGGTGGGGCGGCGGCTGGACTTCCTGCTCCAGGAGCTGGGCCGCGAGATCAATACCACCGGCGCCAAATCGGCGACCGCGGCGATCTCGGCCCGCGTCGTACAAGCCAAGGCCGAGCTTGAGAAGATGCGCGAGCAGGTGCAAAACCTCGAGTAAGCGTGAGTACGCGTGGCTTCCTCCTCATCGTCTCGTCGCCCTCCGGGGCAGGCAAGACCACGCTCACGCGGCGGCTGCTGCGCGAGCACGACACCATCGACTTCTCGGTGTCGTACACCACGCGACCGCAGCGGCCCGGCGAGCGCGACGGCGTCGACTACCACTTCATCGACAACGCGCGCTTCGATCGCATGGTCGAGGACGGCGAGTTCGCCGAGTGGTTCGTCGTCCACGGCAACCGCTACGGCACCGCCAAGGCGCCGATCGAGGCGTCCTTGGCCGCCGGCCGCGACATGATCTTCGACGTCGACTTCCAGGGCGCCCGGGCCCTGGCCGGCGCCTGGCCGGCCGACTCGCTGCGGGTGTTCATCCTGCCGCCGGACCTGGCCACGCTGGCGTCGCGGCTGCGCTCGCGCGCGACCGACGCCGCCGACGTCATCGAGCGCCGGCTGCGCAAGGCCATCGAGGAGCTCGGGCACTTCGGCGAGTACGACCACCTGATCGTCAACGCCGAGCTCGAGCCGGCGTACCAGGTGCTCCGCGCGGTCTACCTGACCCGCCGCTACGGCGACGTCGTGCGCCCCGACGTCGCGCTGCCGCTGCCGGCGCTGGCCGCCGCCCGCGACGCCAACACCGCGTCCGACCCCGCCGCCCACGCCCGCCGGCTCATCGCCACGGCCGGTTGATCGCCGCGCAACCCCGCGCTGCGACAGCGGCCGCGGCGATCGCCGATGCCGAAACGCCTCGCGTGCGACAGGGTTCCTCGACGGTGGTTTTGCTTGACGGGCCGCCGCGGCGAGGCTCACGCTTGGCCTATGGGGAATCGTCGATCGCTGATGTTGGCCGTGGTGGCGGCGGCGGGCCTCGCGCTGGGATCGGGCGCGTGCACGCGCACCTTCCACTCGGAGGTCGTGCAGCCCAACCCGCTGGTGCGCCCGACCGAGACGCTGCGCGACTCGGAGATCGTCCGGATCATCACCGGCGACATGGAGCTCAACGTGCCGCGCGACCCCGAGTCGCGGGTCAGCCTGCTCCGGCACAAGCGCTACCCGCTGTTCAACGAGGCGTCGTTCACCGTGGTGTCGCGCGATCGGCTGCGCTTCCACGTGCAGCTCGAGCACAAGTGGATCGAGTGGGCCGATCTGTCGTCGTGGGAGGTCTACCTGGTCGACGATCGCGGCCAGCGCTACCTGCCCGAGGGCATCGAGCACGCCAAGACCAAGCACATGGTCAGCATGTGGGACTACGAGATCCGCTCGACCCAGCGCAACTACTTCGGCGACATCGTCGCGATCAACGAGGACGGCTGGAAGCGCCGCACCACGCTGGGCTCGCTGTCGGTGTTCCGCGGCACCGCCGACTTCGTGTTCTACCAGCGCGATCTGTTCACGCCCGACATGCGCGGCATGACCCTGGTGGTGCGCCGCCCGGGCCAGGCGTTCGAGTTCGAGTGGAACTTCGAGGACCGGTAGCGGCGGTCCCGCTGTCGCCGATCGACGACGATCGCCGCGACAGCTGGTGACGATCACGGCGGGCGCACGGCGCGTACTGGCGCCCCTCCGCCGGGCCGGGTATCCTCGTGAGTTCGAGGTGTCCGCCGCCGTATGAGTTTCGAGCAGATCCTGTCGAGCATCGCCGCCTACGATCCCAACGCCGATCTCGACGTCGTTCGCCGCGCCTACGACTTCGCGGCCAAGGCCCACGAGGGCCAGACCCGCCGCTCCGGCGATCCGTACGTCACCCACCCGCTGTCGGTGGCCGGCATCATCGCCGAGCTCAAGCTCGACGTGCCGAGCGTGTGCGCCGGGCTCCTGCACGACTGCGTCGAGGACACCTCGGCGACGGTCGAGCAGCTCGAGGAGCTGTTCGGCAAGAAGATCGCGTTCCTGGTCGACGGCGTCACCAAGCTCGGCAAGCTGCCGTGGTCGACCAAGGAGGAGCAGCAGGCCGAGAACTTCCGCAAGATGCTGCTGGCGATGGCGCGCGACATCCGCGTCATCCTGGTGAAGCTGTGCGACCGCCTGGACAACATGCGGACGCTCAGCCACATGCCGCCCGAGAAGCAGGAGCGGATCGCGGCCGAGACCATGCAGATCTACGCGCCGCTGGCCAACCGCCTGGGCATGGCGTGGGTCAAGGTCGAGCTCGAGGACCTGTCGTTCAAGTACCTCCACCCCGGCGAGTACGAGCAGCTCGCGACCGAGATCCAGAAGACCCGCGCCGAGCGCGCCGAGTACATCCGCTCGGTCGAGGAGCTGATCGCCAAGGAGATGCAGGCCAACGGCGTCGAGTGCGAGGTCTCGGGCCGCGCCAAGCACTTCTGGTCGATCTTCCAGAAGATGCGCAAGACCGGGCGCAGCTTCGACGAGATCCACGACGCGATCGGGTTCCGGGTGGTCACCGGCAACCAGATGCAGTGCTACCAGGCCCTCGGCGTGGCCCACCAGACCTGGACCCCGATCCCCGGGCGGTTCAAGGACTACATCGCGCTGCCCAAGCCCAACCTGTACCAGTCGCTGCACACCGCGGTGATCGGCCCGCGCGGCGAGCGCATCGAGATCCAGATCCGCACCCGCGAGATGCACGCGGTCGCCGAGCACGGCATCGCCGCCCACTGGAAGTACAAGGAGGGCAAGCCGTCGGACGACGAGAAGAAGTTCGCCTGGCTGCGCCAGCTGATGGAGCACCAGAAGGACCTGGTCGATCCGACCGAGTTCCTCGAGACCGTCAAGCTCGACCTGTTCGGCGACGAGGTCTACGTGTTCACGCCGCGCGGCGACGTGAAGGCGCTGCCGATGGGCTCGACGCCGATCGACCTGGCCTACGCGGTGCACTCCGACGTCGGCGACCACTGCTCGGGCGCGCGGGTCAACGGCATGATCGTCCCGCTGCGCTACCACCTGCGCAACGGCGACACCGTCGAGATCATCACCAACCCCAACCAGAAGCCCAACAAGGACTGGCTGGCGCTGGTCAAGACCGCCAAGGCGCGCACCAAGATCCGCTACCTGCTGCGCCACGAGCAGCGCGAGCGCGCGCTGGCGCTGGGCAAGGACATCCTCGACAAGGGCCTGCGCAAGCGCGGCCTGACCCTGGCCAAGGCCGAGAAGGAGCTCGACGCTGCCGCCCGCGAGCTGCGGCTGGGCGACGCCGACGAGCTGATCCTGCAGGTCGGCTACGGCAAGATCACCGTGCAGCAGGTGATCGACAAGCTGCCGGCCGAGGACGGCAAGAAGGCCGTCGTCGAGGCCGAGAAGACCGAGGGCGTGCTGCGCCAGCTGATCCGCAAGGTGACGCGGCGCCAGAGCTCGTCGGGCATCCTGGTGCAGGGCGAGGGCGACATCCTCGTGCGCTTCGCGCGCTGCTGCAGCCCGCTGCCGGGCGACGCGGTGGTGGGCTACATCTCGCGCGGCAAGGGCGTCACGGTGCACCGCCGCGACTGCGACAAGGGCCTCGATCTCGATCCCGAGCGCCGCATCGACGTCTCCTGGGACGGGCACGGCAAGGGCACCCACGAGGTCGCGATCCAGGTGCTGTGCGCCGACAAGCCCGGCCTGCTCGCGACGATCAGCCAGTCGTTCACCGATCAGGGCGTCAACATCAGCCAGGCCCACTGCCGCGCCACCGAGCACGGCCGCGCGGTGAACACGTTCCACGCGTCGGTGAAGGACCTCGATCAGCTCAAGACCGTCATCCGCTCGCTGTCGCGGATCAAGGGCGTGTACTCCGTCGATCGCGTCTCCGCAGAACCGGCCTAGGAGATTCAGCAGGAGGACCGGCTGCGGGACTCGCCCGCGGCGTTGCCGGTCCCCCCCTAGCCCGGGTGCTCGATCCACCGGACCGGCTGCGGAGCCCATGGGCGGCGTTGCCGGTCCCCCCCGAGCGCCTCACGTACAGACGTACGCTCGGCCTCGGGGCCCCACCGTCGCCTTGCCCCTGGGCCTCCTCGCGCGGTCCAGCTAGACCACCACCACCGGTGGTGCGAGTGGGGGCGGGGACGGGATCGGGATCGGGATCGGGATCGGGATCGGGATCGGGATCGGGGACGGAAACGGGATCGGGATCGGGATCGGTATCGGGATCCGGTTGCGCAGCCATCACACGTTCGGCGCCGGCGGGGTCAACCGCGGCGCCGTCGAGTCGTTCACCGCGACGCGCGGTCGCGCGCGGCCGTGACTACTTGGCCTTCGGCGCCGGCTTGCCGGGCTCGCCGAGGGCGGCGAACAGCTCGGTGGCCGAGACGGTCGAGCGGCGGGCCAGCTTGTTCTTGCGCTTACGGCCCATGTTCTTGTGCGAGCGCTTGCGCTTGTTCTCGGAGGCGGCGGTGTTCGAGGCCATGTGCGTTCGTCCGGTTGAAGAGAGCGGGGGTTATTAGCCGGCGCCCCCCCCCCGTGTCAATCGGCGGCGTCAATTGGCGGCGTCAATCGTCGGTGTCATTCGTCGGCGGTGCCGAGGTCGACCGAGGCGGTCTCGGAGGCGTGGCGGAGCAGGGCCCGCAGCCGCCGGCCGGCGTCGCCCACCGCCGGCACGAAGTCGACGCCGAAGCCGGGCAGCTTGCCCTGCCGGATCCACGCGACGTTGCCGCCCAGCGCCAGCGGCTCCCCGCCTGGCGCGGCGATCGTCACCGCGACCTCGGCGCCGAGCGGCGGCGGCGTGTCGGTGCGCAGGAACGCGCCGCCGGCCGACAGGTCCTCGACGGTGGTCGGCAGGATGTCGCCGCCGGCCTGCCAGGTGGCCGACAGCGCCGCCGGGAACCGGGCGTGGCCGCGGTGGACCGCCGACTCGACGCGGACCTCGCCGTGGGCGATCGCGACCAGGAAGTCCCGGGTCGAGCCGTCGTCGGTGGCGATCGTGAAGCGCAGCCCGTGCTCGTGGGCGATGCCGCTGACGTCGGCGCGCAGGAGCGCGCGGTTGGGCAGCCCAGGGAACGACACCTCGAGCAGCACGCGCTCGCCGATCGTCCCGTCGGTGCGGGTGCGGGTCGACAGCGTGCCACCGTCGGCGGGGTGGTAGGCCGCGAGGAAGTCGTCGGCGGTCGCGAAGGCCAGGGTCACGAGGCGCATGGTTGCTCCGGTTGCTTTCAGCGGAGGATGTTCTTACGATCCGCTGCATTGCAAGATAGGCCAGGCCCATGAAAGTTTGTCCGAAGTGCGGCAAGCAATACGGCGACGACGCGAACTTTTGCACCAACGACGCCGGACGCTTGATCGCGATGGCCGCCAGCGCGCCCGCGGCGGCCCCGGCAGCCCCAGCGGCCGCCGCGGCCAACGTGATCGGTGGACGCTTCGAGCTCGGTGAGCGGATCGGCGGCGGCGCGACCGGCGAGGTCTTCCGCGCGATCGATCGCCAGACCAAGGCCGCGGCCGCGGTCAAGCTGATCGCGCCGAGCCTGACCGCGCAGCCGGCCAGCGCCCAGCGCATCGAGCGCGAGCTCAAGCTGCTCGAGCGGGTCGCGCACCCGGCGGCGGCCAAGGTGCTGGGCTCGGGCAAGCACGGCGAGCAGCTGTGGGTCGCGACCGAGTGGGTCGACGGCGCGACGCCGCTGGCCACCAGCCTCGGCCACGGCGCGCTCGACAGCGACCGCGCGGCGGCGATCGTCACCGAGATCGGCGGCGCGCTGCTCGACGCCGCCAAGGTCGGCGTGGTCCACCGCGACCTGTCGCCCAAGAACGTGCTGGTGGCGGGCGACACGGTGAAGGTCATCAACTTCCCGCTGCCGATCCCCGGCGAGCGCTACGCCGGCGTCCCCGGCTACGTGCCGCCCGAGGCCATCGAGGGCAAGCCCATCGATCAGCGCTCGGCGACCTACAGCCTCGCCGCGATCTACTACGCGGCGGTGACCGGCGCGCCGCCGTTCGACGGCGACGCCGCCAGCATCGCCAACCAGCAGCTGACGGGCACGATCCCGCCGCCATCGCGGCGCGCGCCGCTGGCCCCCGAGGTCGATCAGGTGATCGGCCGCGCGATGGATCGCAACCCGGCCAAGCGCCACCTGACGCTCAAGCAGTTCCTCGACGACATCGACCGGGTGCGCAAGGGCGGCGAGCCGTCGCCGGCCTCGACCGCGCCCTTCGGCCGGGTCGGCAAGCCCAAGGAGCTGGCGTCGACGATGCTCGGCGTCGCGCCGATCGGCGGCGGCCCCAACCCGGGCGAGCAGAAGACCCGGCAGATGGACGTGCAGATCCCGGTGGAGGCGCTGCGCGAGGCCGCGGCGCTCGAGACCGTCGTGCCGCCGGCGCCGCCGACGGCGCCTCCGATCGCTGCGCCCGCCGCGGTGGCGGTCGCGCCGTCGCAGCCGATCCCGCAGGCGATCGCCGAGCCCGCGCCGTCGCCGTGGGCCGCGCCCGCGCCGGCCGCGCCCGGCCCGATGACGCCCGCCGTGCACGCGGTCGCGGCCGCCGCCCCGGCGCTGGGCGCGATCGCCGCGGCGCCGCCGCCGAGCGCGGTCGCGACCATGCCGCTGCCCCAGGCGGCGCCCGCCGCGCCGGTGATGCCGGCCGCGCCCCCGGCGCCGGTGATGCCAGCGGCCGCGCCAGCCCCGGCCGCGCCGTCGGTGCCCGCCGGGGCGCCGGCGCAGTCGATGAGCGGCAAGGACAAGGGCAAGCGCAAGGACGCCAAGAAGAAGGGCCAGTTCCGCGAGACGCTGTGGTTCAAGAAGGGCGACCTCGACGCGGTCGCGGCCGAGGAGGCCGCCCGATCCGGCGACGCCGCGGCCCAGGACAAGGCCGACATGCTGCCGATGGAGGATCGCTACAAGGACGACGGCTCGGTGACGTCGACCGACGCCGAGCGCTACAGCCTGCGCACCGGCCAGACCTCGTCGATGCCGGCGATGCGCGATCAGCCGGGCGCGTCGTCGTCGGTGTCCGAGCGCGATCTGATCGGCGAGATGAAGAGCGGGCGCACCAAGGTGTTCATCGCCATCGGCGTGGGCGTGGTCGCGATCGCGGTGATCGTCGCGATGTTCGCGCTGTAGGGCGGCGCGCCGGGCTAGGCCAGCGTGGCGACCAGCGTGGTCGCCGGCCGCACGCGCGCGCGCGCGACCAGCCGGTCGGCCAGGTCCGCCACCGGCACCACCTCGACCAGCGCGTCGAGGGGCAGGTCGCCGCGGGCGGCGAGCGCCGCCAGCTCGGGCACCAGGTCGGGGTGACAGTCCAGCACGCCGGCCAGCGTGACCTCGTGGGCCAGCGCGATCGCCAGCGGCGGCGCCACGTCGACGTCGCCGGCCGCGACCACCACCGTCGCCCGCGGCCCGGCGACCCGCAGCCCCGCCTCGAGCAGCGCGGCGTCCGCGACGATCACCCGGCGCGGGCGCGCGCCGGCGCCGCCGAGCGCGTCCTCGATGGCCGCGGTGTGGATCGCGGTCACGACCGCGCGGGTCCCGAGCGCGGCGATCGTCGCGGCGTCGTCGGTCGCGCACACCGGCGCGGCGCCCTTCTGCAGCAGGATCTCGACGGTGGCGCGGGCCAGCGCGCCGCCACCCAGGACCACGACGGGATCGCGCGGCCCGACGCCGGCGCGCGCGTAGAGCGCGTAGGCGCGCGCCAGGTCGCCGCCGAGCGCGGCCGCGGTCGGGGCGGGCAGGGCCAGCGCCCCCTCGAGGCGCACCAGCCAGCGGGCCGCCGCGGTGAGCGTGGTGGCCAGCGCGCCCGGCGCGGTCGCGCCCAGGCGGCCGCCGTCGGCGCACAGCGCGGCGCCGCCGCGGCGACAGCGGTCGCACTCGCCGCAGGCGTCGACCGACGGCACCAGCACGCGCGCGCCGAGCCACTCGTCGGCGGCGACCCCGACCGCGGTGACCCGCCCGACCGCCGCGACGCCCGGCACCCGGCCCGGCGGCGTGGCGTCGACGCGATCCACCGCGACCGCCTCGACGTCGATCGCGACCCGGCCCGGTCCGGGGGCCGGCGGGGTCAGCTCGGTCGGCGTCAGGCGCCCGTCGCGCTCACGCCGCCACGCCGTCGCCATCAGCGCTTCTTGCCGCCGCCGACGATCGTCGAGTCGTCGTCGCCGGACGCGGTCTCGGGGCGGTGGCTCTGGCCCCAGCCGTAGGCGGCGGCGGCGGTGGCCTCGGCCGGCCACTCCTTGGCCTCGGGCCACTGCGACGGCGGCGGGACCGCGGTCGTGGGCGACGCGCCGAACGCCTCGTCGCCGCCGACGGCGGCGCCGATGTGCGTCGACTCCTCGACGTCCTCGTCGCCGATCGTCCCGCCGATCGTCCCGCCGATCGTCCCGCCGACGCTGCCGCTGGCGGCGGCCGGTGGCCCGCTGAACGAGACGGCGAAATCCTGGCCCTCGTTGTCGTACTCGTCGGCGCTCTCGAGCATGTCGGCGTCGACCTCGTCGTCGACCAGCATGGCCGCCGGGGCGGGGGCGGGCGCCGGCGGCGGCGCGGTGCGGGCCACCGGCGGCGGGGGCGCGGCCACGGGCGCGGGCGCGGGCGCGGGCCGGGCGGTGAGCACCGCGGCGACGTTCGCGGCCGGCGGGGGCGGCGCGCTGCCGGTGATCGGCAGCCCGTTGCGGACGCGCCAGCGATCGAGCGCGGCGGCGAGGTCGGCGTAGGCGATCATGTGGCGACGATAACACGGTGGCGGCCGGCGCCACCTCGACCGCCTCCGCGATCGACTTGCCCGGGCGCGGGCCGTATCTTCCCCGCGTGCGTGCCCTCCTGTTCCTGCTCGTGCTCGGCGGCGTCGCCCGCGCCGACGGCGACGGCGACGACCGCGGCGGCGCCCCGCCGCCGATCACCCGCGATCCGCCCTACCGCATCAACCTGCGCATCGGCGGCGCGTCGAGCGACCGCAACGGCATGCCCACCGTGTGCGGCGAGGCCCGGCTGTGGGGCGGGCTCGCCGTCGAGGGCTGCGGCACCGGCGCCCAGGCCTGGCACAACCAGGACGGCGCCGAGATGATGCACCTGCGGTCGACCTTCGAGGTCGTGCGGCGGCCGATCGCGGGCGGGCGGCTCGGGCTGCGCGCGGGGCTGGGCTTCGCGGAGCTGTCGGTGGCCGCCGATCAGCTGGGCTTCCAGTTCGGCGACCCCGACGTCACCGGCGCGTCGGCCGCCGGACCCGAGGCGTCGATCTCCGCGCAGTGGACCCGCGGCCTGGTCGGCGCGGTCGACGCGGTCGCGACGTTCACCGTCGGCGGCGCCTACATCGACGGCGCGCCGGCGCTGGTCCTGCCGCGCGAGCAGCTGCAGCCGTTCGCGTCGTTCGAGGTCGGCGTCGGCTGGTGATCGTCGCGCCGCCACGCTAAGACAGCCGCGATGACCACGCCGATCCGCGTGCTGCGCTCGCCGGTGATCCCGGCCGGCTTCGTCCACGGCTTCCCCGAGCGGACCGGCGGCGTCTCGACCGGCGCCCGCGCGTCGCTCAACCTCGGCAAGCGCTGGGGCGACGATCCGGCGCTGGTCGATCGCAACCGCGCGCTGCTCGCGGCCCACGTCGGCTTCGCCGCCGAGGACCTGCAGATGATGCGGCACGTCCACGGCACCGGCGTGTGGCAGGTCGGCGAGCCGCTGCCCGAGCCGGCCGAGTTCGACGGCCTGGTCACCAACCAGGTCGGCCCGATCCTCACGACGTTCGCCGCCGACTGCGTGCCGATCCTGTTCGCCGTTCCGGTCGCGCGCGTGTGCGGCTCGGCCCACGCCGGCTGGCGCGGCACCGTCGCGGGCGTCGCGCCGCGCGTGGTCGAGCGCATGGTCGAGCTGGGCGCGCGCGCCGGCGACGTGCGGATCGCGCTGGGCCCGTCGATCGGGCCGTGCTGCTTCGAGGTCGGGCCCGAGGTGGTCGACGCGTTCCGCGCGGCGTTCGGCGACGTGCCGGGGATGGTCGTCCGCGGCCCGCACAAGGACCACGTCGACCTGCGGATCGCGCTGACCGCGAGCCTCACCGCGATCGGCGTCGCCCGCGATCACGTCGACGCGGCGCCGCCGTGCACCCGCTGCGAGGCCGAGCGGTTCTTCTCGTACCGCCGCGACGGCCAGGCCGGCGGCATCCACATGGGCTTCATCGGCCTGGCGGGGTGAGCGCCAGCGCCGGCGCCGGCGTCGGATCGATCAACGCCGCGCGACGGTGACGCCGTAGGCGGGCAGGAGCTCGCCGGTCAAGGCCGCGATCGTCGTCGCCGCCCGGTGCCACTCGACGATGGCCCGGATCTGCCGCAGCTGCGCCGCGCGCAGCTCGTCCTGGCGGGCCAGCACGTCGACGTTACGCGACTTGCCGCTGGCCAGCCGCGCCTGCTCGGCGGCCAGCGCCTGCTCGGCCAGGCCGATGGTGCGCACCGCGAGCGCGTGGCGCCGCTCGGCCGCGGTCACCGCGACCACCGCGCGGGTCACCGCCAGCGCCAGCTGCTTGTCGAGATCGCCGGCGTCGATGCGCACCCGCTGGCGCCGGGCCCGGGCGCTGCGCGCGGTGGCGCGGGCCGCGACCTCGCCGACGGTGCTGCGGTAGGTCAAGGACAGCGCCGCCGCGAACTCCTGGAAGGTCACGACGTCGAGCGCCGCCTCGCCGGGATCGTCGGCGCTGCCCGACGGCCCCAGCGACATCGCCAGGTCGAGCGACGGCAGCACGCCGCGCTCGCCGACCTCGACGTCGATCGTCGCGCCGGCCTCGAGCGCGCGCAGCCGCGCCGCCTCGGGGCTGTAGGCGATGGTCGCCGTCAGGATCGCCCCGACGTCCCAGCTGCGCGGCGTGATCGCCAGCGCGACGTCGGTGGTCAGGAGCAGCTGGCCGGCGCCGATCGGCAGCCCGGCCGCGCGCCGCAGCGCCAAGGACGCCTCGATGACCGACACCTCGCCGGCCAGGATGTCCTCCTCGCGGGTCGCGATCGCCTGCTCGACCGAGATCCGCTCGGCCGGGGCCACGCCGCCGGCGGTGATGCCGGCCTGGGTCACGCGCAGGCGCTCGCGCGCCAGCTCGAGGCTGGCCTGGCGGATCGCCAGCTCGCGCTCGGCGGCCACCAGGTTGAAGTACGCCAGCACGACGTCCTGGACCACGGTCACCGCCGCCGCGTCGCCGGCCAGCGCCGCCGCGTCGCGATCGATCTGGGCCGCGCGCTCGGCGGCGCGCACCAGCTCCTCGCCGCGGCCGCGCATCAGCGGCTGGGTCAGGGTCGCGGTGATCGCCTCGGTGTACTGGCTGGCCGAGCGCGACGAGTCGGACCAGCGCCCGAGGACCTCGACGCCGGCCACGCCGCCGGTCGACAGCCGCCGGGTCAGGTCGCCGCTCAGCGACGCGTTCCACAGCCGGGCGTCGCCGAGCGCGGTCGCCGTCACGCTGGTGGCGGTGCTGGCGGCCGCGCCGACCTGCCAGTCGTCCCAGGCCCGGGCCGCGTCGATCGACGCCGCCGCGATCTCCAGATCGATCGTCACCCGCGCCAGGTCGGGGTCGGTGCGGATGGCCTCGCGCAAGAGCGTCGGCAGCGCCGCCGGCTCGGCTGGCCCGGTCAGCGCGCCGAACAACGGCTGGCCCGTCGGGGTGCCGCCCCCGGCGCCGTCGTCGGCGACGATGTGGAGCGCGACGGTGAGCGGATCGGCGGCCGCGGTCGCCGCGCTGCAGACGACCATGGCCGTGACGGCGCGGCGGAGCATGCGGGCGCTACCATGGGTGGGCATCGGCGGGGTGTCAACCGCGGGCGGGCCGCGGCTGTTCCGCGCACCCGCGGCCCGCGATTTCGCCCGGCCGGCGTGACAACGCGCCGAAGCTGCGTGGTAGGGTCGTCCGACGCGATGGCGACGGTCCTCCGCACCTACTGTTTCCTCGACGCGCTCCAGCCGCAACTGGCGACCTTCATCGCCAAGACCGCGCGCGGCTTCTTGCCGGTGCCTGGGCAGGCGTCGCTGTGGGTCGAGATCGCCCCCGGCATCGCCATCAACCAGGTCACCGACGCCGCGCTCAAGGCCACCCGGGTCCAGCCCGCGGTCCAGGTCGTCGAGCGCGCCTACGGCCTGCTCGAGATCCACGATCACGATCAGGGCGAGGTGCTGTCAGCCGGCGCCACGGTGCTCAAGCACCTCGGCGTCGGCGAGGGCGAGCGCCTCAAGCCCAAGGTCCTGACCAACCAGATCATCCGCGGCGTCGAGGCCTACCAGACCCAGATCATCAACCGCACCTCGCAGGGCATGATGATCCTCCCCGGCCAGTCGCTGTTCATCCTCGAGTGCGAGCCCGCCGGCTACGTCGTCCTGGCCGCCAACGAGGCCGAGAAGGCCGCGCAGGTGTCGCTGGTGAACGTCACGCCGTACGGCGCCTTCGGCCGCCTGTACATGTCGGGCCCCGAGGCCGAGATCGACGCCGCCGCGGCCGCCGCGATCGGCGCGATCAACAGCGTCACCGGCAAGGCCACCGAAAAGTTTGTAGACAAGTAGCGCGGTCCCACCGCTCGCATCGCCGGCGCCGCGCCGGCACGCGCACGCACCGGCTGCCGTACGGCAGCGCCACTAGGAGACAACGATGGCTGACGCTCTGGGAATGATCGAAGTCAAAGGCTTCGTCGGCATGGTCGAGGCCGCCGACGCGATGGTCAAGGCCGCCAAGGTCGAGCTCGTCGGGTTCGAGAAGACCGGCGGCGGCTACGTCACCGCGATCGTCCGTGGTGACGTCGCGGCGGTGAAGGCCGCGACCGAGGCCGGCCAGCGCGCCGCCGAGCGCGTCGGCGAGGTCGTCTCGGTGCACGTCATCCCGCGCCCGCACGCCAACGTCGACGCGGTGCTGCCGCTCGGCCGCGCCGGCGCCCCGACCAAGTAGGACCTGCCCATGGTCCTCGGCAAGGTCATCGGCACGCTGGTCGCGTCGAAGAAGGAGCCCACGCTCGAAGGCGTGAAGCTCCTGGTCGTGCGCGCCTGCGACGTCGATGGCAACGACAACCCCAAGGGGGCGATCGTGATCGCGGTCGACGCGGTCGGCGCCGGCGTGGGCGAGGTGGTGCTGTACTGCTCCGGCAGCTCGGCCCGCCAGACCCAGGTCACGCAGAACCGCCCGGTCGACGCGACGATCATGGCCATCGTCGACCAGGTGACGGTCGGTGACGATCGTCGCTACGTGAAGGCGTAGCCGCGATGGCGATGCTCGACGACGCGCGCATCGAGGAGATCGTCCGCAAGGTGGTCGAGCGGCTGGGCGCCGGGCCCAGCGCCGCGCCGCCGCGGTCGGCCGCCGCGCCCGAGCCGGGCAAGAAGGCCGGGCCCAACATCCCGCGCGGCACGCTCGGCGTCTACGCCGACGCCGACGCTGCGGTGAAGGCCGCGCGCAAGGGCTTCGAGGCCAACGAGCGGCTGCCGGTGCAGGTGCGGGCCAGGATGATCGCCGCGATGCGCGCGGTCACGCTGGCCAACAACGAGCTCTTGGCCCGCTACGCGGTCGAGGAGACCGGCCTGGGCCGCTACGAGGACAAGCTCAACAAGAACCGGCTGGTCGCCGAGAAGACGCCGGGCGTCGAGATCCTGCGGCCGCAGGCCTACACCGGCGACGACGGGCTGATGATCACCGAGCGGGCGCCCTACGGCGTCATCCTCGCGGTCACCCCGACCACCAACCCGACCGAGACCATCCTGTGCAACGCCATCGGCATGATCGCCGGCGGCAACGCGGTGGTGTTCAACGTCCACCCGTCGGCCGGCCGCACGTCGAACTGGTTCGTGCACCTGCTCAACGAGGCGATCGTCGGCGCTGGCGGGCCGCGCGACGTGATCACGTCGGTCGAGCAGCCCACCATCGACAGCGCGCAGATCCTGATGAAGCACCCGCTGGTGCGGCTGGTGGTGGTCACCGGCGGCCCGGCGGTGGTCAAGCAGGCGATGGCGTCGGGCAAGAAGGTGGTCGCCGCCGGTCCCGGCAACCCGCCGGCGGTGGTCGACGAGACCGCCAACCTGGCCAAGGCCGCCGACGCGATCGTCCGCGGCGCCTCGCTCGACAACAACATCGTCTGCATCGCCGAGAAAGAGATCATCGCGGTCGACGCGATCGCCAAGGACCTGGTCCGCGAGCTCCAGCGCCACGGCGCGCTCTTGCTCGACGCCCGCCAGGTCAAGGACGTCGAGAAGGTCGTGCTCGACGGCGACCACGTCAACAAGGACTGGGTCGGCAAGGACGCCGGCGTGATCGCGGCGGCCGCCGGCATCCGCGGCCACGGCCACGACCTCAAGATCCTGCTGGCCGAGGTCGACGAGCAGCACCCGTTCGTCCAGCACGAGCTCCTGACCCCGGTGATCGGCCTGGTCCGCGCGCGCGACACCGCCGACGCGATCGCGATGGCGCTGCGGGTCGAGCACGGCTTCCACCACACCGCGACGATGCAGTCGACCAACGTCGATCACATGGCGGCGATGGCGCGGGTCTGCAACTGCTCCATCTTCGTCAAGAACGACGCCTCGTACGCCGGCCTCGGCCTGGGCGGCGAGGGCTACACCTCGTTCACGATCGCCAGCCCGACCGGCGAGGGCCTGACCACCGCGGTGCACTTCACCCGCGAGCGCCGCTGCACGCTGAAGGAAGCGTTCCGGTTCGTGTGAGCGCGCCAGCGCCGATCGCGGGCGGGCCGACCGCCGCCGACGGCCCCGCGCTCGGGCTGCTCGAGCTCGCCACCGTGGCCCGCGGCGTCGTCGTCGCCGACGCCGCGCTCAAGCGCGCGCCGGCGGTGCTCTTGTCGTCGCGGACGCTGTCGGGCGGCAAGCTGCTGGTGGTGCTGGCCGGCGGGGTCGCCGAGGTCGAGGAGGCGATGGCCGCCGGCAAGCTGGCCGCCGGCGACCGGTTGCGCGATCGGGTCGAGCTGGCCTACGCCGACGCCCAGGTGTGGCCGATGCTGGCCGCGGCCGGCGTCGTGGTGCCGGCCGACTGGGCCGACGACGCGGCCGCCGAGGCGCTGGCGATCGTCGAGACCGCGACGGTGTGCGCCGCGATCGCCGCGGCCGACGCCGCGTGCAAGGCCGCCGACGTGGTCGTGCGCGACGTGCGGCTGGCGGTCGACCTCGCCGGCAAGGCCTACTTCACGATGACCGGTGACCTCGACGCGGTCGACGCGGCGGCGGCGGCGGCCGCGGCGGCGGCCGGCGATCGCCTGGTCGAGCTCGAGCGGATCGCCCAGCCGGCCCCCGAGCTGCGCGGCCGACTGTTTTTCTGAGAGGGGCTTTCGCAAAGCGCCTCCCCCACAAGACGTGGGGCCCCCCGAAACGCGAGATCCTCATCGGGGCTTGGTGGCAAAGCCCCGAGCCACCCGCGTCGGCGGCGCGGGGCCGGCGTACTATCGGCGGCGATGGCCGTCATCGTCCCGCCCGCCGCCGTGCACCTGCCGCTCGTGGCCGCGTACCTCGACGCTCGCATGGCGCAGGCCGAGGCCATGCTGCTGCGCACGCTCGACGGCAAGGGCGACCACATCGCCGACCCGACGCGGCCGCTGGCCGAGGCGGCGGCGGCGGCGGCGGCGGCGGGGCTGCTGTTGCCCGATCAGCAGCTGGCGCGGCGCTACCACCTGGCGCCGTCGACGCTCGATCTGTTGTGGCTGATCGCCGCGCCGGCGATCGATCCCACCGTCGGCGCGCTGCTGCGGCGGTTCGAGGGCGGCCCGCGCGACTGGGTCGATCCGGTGATCGCGGCGCGGGCGCTGGCCGCCAGCCGCGCCGCGCGGATGGCGGTCTACGCCGATCTCGAGCCGGGCGCGCCGCTGCGCGCGGCCCAGCTGATCCGCGCGGCGGCCGGCGAGCCGCTGGCCCGGCGCGAGCTGCAGCCCGCGACCTGGCTGCCGGCGGCGCTGCGCGGCCAGCGCGCGGTCGGCGGTCGCCTCGACGGCCTGGCCACGCTGCTCAGCCCCAGCATCACGCCCGCCGAGGTGCCGCTGCCGGATCGCGCCGAGGAGCTGGCGGTGGTGCTGCGCGGGCTGGTGGTCGCGGCGCCCGAGCCGCGCTTCGCCGCCGCCGGGCTCGATCACCCGCGTGGCGTCGCGATCGTCGTCGAGGGCCGCGCGGGATCGGGCCGCGGCGTGCTGGTGCGCGCGCTCGCCGGCCAGCTCGGCCAGCGGCTGCTGGTGCTCGACGCGGCGCGGCTGCGCGGGGCCAGCCTCGCGCTGATCGCCGACGTCGTCGACAGCGCCGCCGCCGAGGCCGCCGCTTGCGACGAGTGGCTGGTGATCGCCAACGCCCACGAGTGGGTCAACGCGGTGGGCGGCGGGGGCGGGTCCTCGACCGCGGCGCTGGTCGGCCGGGCGCTGGCCGGGCACGGCGTGGTGGCGGTGCTGATGGTGCTCGACGATGCGCCGCTGGCGCCCGAGGTCGAGCGGGTGGTCGTGTTCCGTCACCAGCACCACCTGCGCCCGCAGGCGGTCGACGCCAGCCACCTGTGGCTGGTCAACCTGCCGTCGACGGCCGAGCTCGACGGCGAGCTCGATCTCGAGACCTTCGCGCGGTCGATCCACCTGACCCCGGCGCAGGTCAGCGCCGCCGGCCGCGCCGCGGTCGCGGTGGCCGGCCCGGGCCAGCCGCTGACCTGGCCGATCCTCGACGCCGCCGCCCGCGCCCAGATCACCCAGGGCATCGGCGGGCTGGCCGAGATGTCGGCGTCGACGGTGTCGCTCGACGATCTGATCCTGCGCCCCGACACCCGCGGCCAGCTCGAGCAGATCATCAGCGCCGCCAAGAACCGCGACCTGGTGCTGCGCCGCTGGGGCCTGCGCCGCACGATCAAGCGCGGCCTGTCGATCAGCTGCCTGTTCGACGGCACGCCCGGCACCGGCAAGACCCTGGCCGCCGAGGTGATCGCCCACGAGCTGGGGCTGACGCTGCTGCGCATCAACGTCGCCAGCATCGTCGACAAGTACATCGGCGAGACCGAGAAGAACCTGACCCGGATCTTCGAGCAGGCCCGCCCCGACACGACGATGCTGTTGTTCGACGAGGCCGACTCGCTGTTCACCAAGCGCACCGAGGTCCAGCACGCGTCCGATCGCTTCTCGAACATGAACGTGAACGTGCTCCTGCAGCTGATCGAGCGCTTCGAGGGCACCGCCGTCCTGACCACCAACCTGAAGAAGGGCCTCGACACCGCGTTCGAGCGCCGGATCACCTTCAAGGTGCACTTCGAGCGCCCCGATCCCGACGAGCGCGCTCAGATCTGGCGCCTGATGTTGCCGCCGTCGGTGCCGACCGCCGAGCGCATCGACTACGACCGCCTGGCCAAGCTCGACCTGTCGGGCGGCGAGATCAAGAACTCGGTGCTGCGCGCGGCCTACGCCGCGGCGCGCGAGCAGACCGAGATCCGCATGCGCCACCTCACCGCCGCCGCCGCCGAGGAGGCCGCCACCAGCGGCCGGGTCTACCTCGAGGGCGCCAGCACCTGAGCGACGCGCGCGGCGCAGGTCAGCGCATCGGCCACGGCGGCGGCGCCGCCGGGTGATCGGCGGCGCCCGGGCGGGCCAGCCAGATCACGCACTCACCCGGGCGCAGCTCGGCGGCCGACACGTCGTGCGGCGTCACCACCACCAGCCCGCGCAGCCACGCCTCGAGCCGTGCCTGGGCCAGGCCCGCGCGCACGCGATCGCGCGCCGGGTTGGCCCACGCGACCACGCCCAGCTGCTCGGCCAGCGCGTACGCGCCCATCCGCGGCGTCGTCGCGGCGTCGAGATCGAGGCGGAACAGGCCGGGCAGCGCGGCGCGCGGCGGCCCCGCGACCAGCGCCTCGAGCTCGAGCGGCGGTAGGCCGTCGAGGAACTCGCCGGCGGCGGCGGTCAACCGCGCCCGCCCGCGCTCCCAGCGCGCGACGCCCAGGCGCCCGAGCGCGCCGGTGCCCAGCGCCTCCGCCCAGCGATCGGGCGCGCTCGGGGTCAGCGCCGCCAGCGTCGCGATCGCCGTGCCGACGCCGGCGTCGCCGCGCAACCACGCGGCGTAGAGCGCGCACAGCACCGGCCACGCCGTGGGACCGCCCAGCTGGTCGCCCAGCGCGCGCAGCGAGGTGTCGGCGAGCGGCGGTGGCGGCGCCGTCGGCGCCGCGGCCCAGGCCAGCAGCTCGTCCCTCCACTCGCCGGCCGCGGTCGGCGGCGACGCCGGCGGGGCAGGGCGCAGCGCGGCGCGGGCCGGCGGGGTCGCGGGTGGCGCGGTCGCGGGTGGCGCGGTCGGCGCGATGGTGGCCGGCGTGGGCGCGGGCGCGATGGTGGCCGACGTGGGCGCGATGGCCGGCGTGGGCGCGACGGCCGGCGTGGGCGTAGGCGCGCTCGTGACGGCGGCTGCCGGCGCGGCGATCGGCGCCGTGCCACCAGGCGCGCCGCGTCCGAGCCGCGCGGCGAGGCGCTCGCTCACGGTCTGCGCGCGCGGCGGCGCGGCCGGCTCGGGCGGCGTCGGCGGCGCGGCCACGGC
The DNA here is from genome assembly GCA_016707895.1 of Myxococcales bacterium. GTDB lineage: Bacteria > Myxococcota_A > Polyangia > Haliangiales > Haliangiaceae > UBA2376. Next base: position 128,844 of record JADJGV010000037.1, read on the forward strand.
GGCGGGCGGCGGCGGCGCGACGCTCGCGGGCGGCGGCGCGGCGCGGGCCGGATCGTCGATCGTCGTCGACACCGCCGAGCTCCACGCCCGCGCGGCCTCGCCGCCCAGGAGGTGGGTTTGCAGGCGATCGCCGTCGAGCCACAGCACCGTGGCGCAGGCCTCGCGGTCCTTCACCGGCGTCAGCCCGATCACCGGGCCGTGGCGGCGATCGAGCGGCTCGATCACCCGCACCGCGAGGTTGATCGCCACGTCGTCGGCGCCGACCTGCGCGGTGATCCAGCCGACGGCGCGGTGGCTGTGCACCCGGCGCGGCGCGGCGTCGAGCTTGAGCACGCTGGCGCGCCCGTCCGACAGCCGCATCGTGGTCAGCGACGCCTGGCCGGTCGCGACCCACAGGCTCGAGCTCCGCAAGGTCACGCCCGACTCCTTGGTGTCGTCGGGCAGCGCCAGCGCCAGGCGCGACGTCGGGGTGCGCTGGCTGGCGTCCCAGCTCTCGGCGCCGCGGCGGCCGAACGTGAGGAACGCGCCCCCATCGAGGCCGTAGGCCTGATCGAAGGTCGCCGGCGGGCGCAGCGGCACCACCGCCAGGTTGCCGCCGCTCACCTGGGCGATGAACGCCTGATCGCCGCGGTCGACCAGCGCGTAGCCGCCGGTCGCGGCCAGGAGCCGGGTCGGCGCCGCCAGCTCGACGCACGCGACCGCGGTGAGGTCCGGCGTCGAGAACAGCGTCAGCAAGCTGGCCAGGTTGTCGTGGGCGTGGACCAGCAGGTAGCCGCCGCACGCGACCACGCGGTCGCCCACCACCTCGACCGCCGCCACCCGCATCCCGTGCTCCAGCTCGTAGAGCGAAAGCCGCCCGTCAGCGACGACGGCGACGTGGCCATCCGCGGTCGGCACCGCGACGATCGACATCGCCGGCGATTGTACGGCCAGCGCCGCCGGCGGCGCCGTCACCCGGCGCCACAAACGTCAGGTGATCGTCTGCGTGCGCCACCCGGTGGGCGAGGGGCCCCCAGTGGTTCAGTGGGTGTGCGGGCCGTGGGGGTGGTTGTCGTGATCGTGATCGTGGTTGTCGTCGTCGTCGGTGTACGAGTGGCCGTCGTGGCCCTTGCCGTGGTTGTTGTCGCCCTTGTCCTGCTCGCCGTGGCGGTTCTCGCCGCCCGTGGTGTGCTGGTCGTTGGCGCCTTGCTCCATCGGCGGGCGCGCGATGCGGTGCGCCAGCTCTTCCTTGATGTGGTGCGCGATCTCCTTGCCCTCCTTCTCGGAGCGGCCGGCGACCTGGCCGTTGAGCACCCCCATGAACGGGCCCTGCCACAGCCCGGTGCAGTCGGCCGGGTGCTGGTAGTACTGCATCACGGTCGAGGTGATGTTCGACATGTCGTAGCCCTTGCCGGTCTTGGCCACGTCGAGCTGCGGCTTGTACGCGTCGAGGATCGCCTTCGACGACGAGTGGGCCAGCGTGTCGGCGAGCGGGGCCAGCCACGCGCCGTCGTGGCGGTGCTGGTGCTTGTGCGTGCCCTCCTCGGAGGCGGGGCCGTTGATCTCTTCCGAGATGTCGTTGGCCGCGCCCTTGAGGCCCTCGATGACGCCGGACTTCTTGCTCATCACCGCGTCGAACCGCGCCTTCGCCTTGTCGACCAGGGTCTGGCCGGCCTTCTTGGCGCCGCCCACGCGGTGGAAGAACTCGCCGACCTCCTCGATCAGGCTGAAGCGGTCCTCGGTCCCGTTCTGGCCGGAGTCGAAGTCCTTGGCGATGTCGGTGTGGGTCGGCTGGGTCATGCTCGACGCGCCGGTCTTGTCGTGCACCTCCGACGAGCCCAGCGCCGCCGCGAGCGCCGCGTTGATCTCGGCGGTGAGCTGCAGCATGCACGAGTGGAACGCGGCCTCGAGCTTCTCGCGCAGGAACTCCTTGATCGCGGTCACCGCCTCCTCCACCAGCTTGGCGGCGTCGTCGCCGACCACCGGGATCATCTTGGCGAGCTTCGACAGCTTGAGGCCGGCGCCGGTGTCGGACACGAACTTGAGCAAGCTCCGCAGGCTGCCCGACTTCAGGCTGGACGCGGTCGCGGCCCACTCGTCGGTGAAGTTGGCGACGGCCTTCTGCCGCGCCTCGGACTCGGCCTCGGTCTGCGCCGACTTGGCGTTGCCGGCCTCGACGTCCGCCGCAGCCTGCTTGTCGTCGCCCCACACCGAGTGCCAGGCGCCCTTCACGTGGCCCCAGCCCTTCTCGGTGGCCGCGGCGACCTTGCCCTGCACCCCCAGGCCGATGTTGAGCCCCTTGCCCAGCACGTCGACCCCCTTCTGCACCGACGACATCTTCTCGCCGATCCAGGCCGCGCTGTCGGTGGGCTTGAACTTGAAGTAGGTCGGGTTCGACTCAAGCCAGGTCACCAGCTTCTCGGCCTTCTCGCCGGCGCCCTTCTCGAACGGGTTCAGGCTGTTGAGCGCGATGCCCAGCTTCTCCTTGAGCGAGTGGATCGTGTCCTCGAGCGTGAAGGTGCCCGTGGCCATCACCTCCTTGCCGCCCTTGGTGGTCATGTTGTTGCCGTCCACGCCCTTGCCGTCCTTCTTGTGGACGAAGCTGTTGAGGTGGTTCGGGGTCTTCTTGGGGTCGGCCAGGGACGGCTCGAGCTGCGACAGCTCGAGGGTCTCGACGAACGACTTGCCCTCCTTGGACACCTCGTTGCCGCTGAACTTCGAGTCGATCAGGATGTTGATCGCGATCTCGGTGAAGTTCGAGTGCGCGTAGTAGTCCTGCATGATGTGCAGCGACTCGCCGGCGTAGCGGAGCGCGCGGTTGTAGTCCTCGGGCTTGCCGCTCTGCGCCTGCTTGAGGCCGTCCTCGAGGTGCTTGATCAGCTGGGTCCGGCTGGCCTGCATGTAGACCGGGATGCCGGACTCGTCGACCTTGAACGCGTCCATCTTCTCTTCGGGGTTCGCCAGCTCGTTCTCGCCCGCCTTCAACCCCGCCTTCATCTTGGCGAACTGGTCCTTGTAGCGCTGATCGATCTCGGCGTAGACCTCTTCCTTGCCGCCGGCGTTCTGCATGTCGCCGGCGTGGCTGCCCGGCTTGTTGACGTCGGCGCCGGTCAGGCCGCCGGGGTTGTCGATGTGCTCGACGGGGTCGTAGGTGCCGAACTCTTTGACGCCGGCCATGCCCGGGCTCGAGCCCGGCTTCGGCGCCTTGCCGCCCTCGCCGGGGGCGCCGCCGATCGGGTACCCGAAGTGCAGCGTGTGCATCAGGTCCATCGCCGAGAACACGATCGGGCCGCCCTTGGCCTCCAGCTTCTCCCGCACAGTCGGGATGAGCAGCTGGTTCATGTCCCGGTTCCAGTTGCCCGAGTAGATCATCGACGCGTCGTCACCCGAGAAGCCGGCCTTCTTGGCCTCCTGCTCGGTCTGGTTCTGGTGGACGATCGCGTTGGGATCCTTGGAGGTCGCGCCGAAGCCGCGGACCGCGAGCGGCGCGCGCTGGACGCTGTAGCTGCCGCCGGCGACTGCCGCCGCCGCGCCCTTGTCGGCGTCGACCTCGAGCGCGTCGCCGGAGTCGGTGGCGGTGCCGATCTCGACCTTGCCGTGGACGCCGCCGGCGCGCTGGCCGCCGGTCTGCGCGACGTGGGCCAGCTCGTGCATCATGACGTGGGAGCCGTGCTCGGTGCCGGTGTCGAGCGCGCTCGACTTGCCGAACACGTCGCCGCCGTACGAGAAGGCCTGGAAGCCCTTCGACTCGGCCATCGACGCCGCCTGGCTGTCGGTGTGGACTCGAACCGCGCCCATGTCGGTGCCGTAGGCGGACGAGGCGCGCGAGGCGACATCACTTGACAGAGACGCGCCACCGCCGCTCTGCAGTTTGCTGTCGAGTTGCGACTCGAAGCTCGGCTGGGCGGGGGCGGGCGTAGCGTTCGACGGACCTTCGGCGGTTTGGGACACGGAGCCTCCAGGGACTAATACGGTAACCGGACTCGATACCTTCCCGATCATCCACCCGTCAGGCGTTGCTGCGCGTGATCGATGGCGCGCTGCGCCGCGTCGTCGCCGTGCCGCGCGACCGACATCACCGCTTTGGCCGCTTCCTCGCAGCCCAGGTCGTCGAGCAACATCGGCAGGGCGTGGGCGAAGCCGGTCACCAGGCCTGGCGGGGCGACCGCCGGCCAGGTCGCCAGCGCGGTCATCACGTTGGCGCGGTCGGCGGCCAGCACGCGCTCCGCGTCGTGAATGGTTCGGCCGCACAGGGTCGCCATCGCCGCCACGAAGCGCTCGGCGAACGGGCGCTCGCGGGGATCGGTCACCTCGGGGCGGGCCTGGTAGTCGTGGAGCGTCGGCAGGACCCGGCCGGGATCGCTCGCCGGTCGCAGCCGCCCGGTCGCCCGCAACCGCGCGATGGCGGCATCGGTCGCCGCGGTCGGGAGATCGGCCACCGCCGCCAGCAGCGCCCGCGGCGCGCCCTCCCACGGATCGAAGTACGAGGCCGCGGTCAGCACCGCCGCGTCGTCGCCCGCCAGCGGCGCGGGCGGCGCGACGTCGGGCAGGTCGATGCGCGCGCCCCACGCGCTGTCGGCGTCGATGTCGCGCGGCGCTAGCAGGATCGCCCGCCAGCCCGGGGCCGGGCGCAGCGCCGCGAGCAGCCCCGGGTCGGCCTGGATCCGCGCGTCGACGATGAGCGTGCCGCCCGGGCGCTCCGCGAGCGTCGCTTGCGCGATCGTCACCAGCACCTGCGGCCGCTGCCGGGGCGGGATCCACTGGCCCAGGCGCGCGCTGATCTCACGCAGCGCCTCGGGCGCGCGCCACGGCACGCCCGGGATCAAGTACGACGGCGGCCCCAGCGCCGCGGCGACGTGGAGGGCGGTGGTGCGGCGGCCGCTGCCGTCGCCGCCGGTCAGCGTCACCGCGCCGTCGGCGCGGACCGCGGCCAGCGCGTCGGCGACCGCCGCCGGAGCGGGCGCCGGCGCGGGAGGAGCCTCGACCCAGGTCAGCGGCGCGTAGTCGTCCGGCATGCGCGGACTATACGCCCCGGCCGCGCGGGCCGTGGCTCGGCGCTCGGTATTGCGGCGGCCGGCCGCTCGATCCAGGATGCGCGCCATGCACCGCACCATGTCGATCGCGGCGATCGCGCTGCTCAGCCTCGCCGCGTGTGAGAAGTCCAAGGGCACCTCCGAGGAGGCGCCGATCCAGAAGGGCTCGACGCCCAAGCCGCTGCCGCCGCCGGCCCCCAAGGTCGACGCCGCGGTGGCGATCGACGCCGCCGAGCTCGGTGGCGGCGGCGCCGCCGACGCCGCACCCGCCGAGGGGCCGCCGGGCTCGACCGCGCCGGGCTCGACCGCGCCGACGCCGCCCGCCGCGGTCGGTGGCGCCGACATGGACAGCGTCCGCGCGCCCGTGGCCGCCGACCTCGCCGTCTACCTCAAGGCGGTCAAGGGCACCGGCACGCTGCGCGCGGTGATCGACACCTCGATGGGCAGCTTCCACTGCGCGCTGTTCGAGAAGGACACGCCGATGACGGTCGCCAACTTCGTCGGCCTCGCCACCGGCCAGAAGCCGTGGATCAATCCGGCGACGCAGGCGACGATGAAGGGCACGCCGTTCTTCAACGGCCTCATCTTCCACCGCGTCATCTCGGACTTCATGGTCCAGGGCGGCGATCCGCTGGGGCAGGGCGTCGGCGGCCCGGGCTACCAGTTCGACGACGAGATCGTGCCGACCCTCAAGCTCGACGCGGCTGGCATCCTGGCGATGGCCAACGCCGGCCCCGGCACCAACGGCAGCCAGTTCTTCATCACCGAGAAGGCGACGCCGTGGCTGACCGGGCGCCACACCGTGTTCGGCAAGTGCGACGAGGTCGACCTGGTCAAGAAGATCACCGGCGTGCCCAAGGACGCGGGCGACAAGCCCCTGACGCCGGTGACGATCAAGAAGGTGACGATCCTCCGCAAGTAGCCGGCGGCGCCGGCCGGGGATCGCGGCTGTGTTATCGTCCGGCCGCGCGATGCCTCGCCTCTGGTCCGCCGTCTGGCCCACCCTCGCCCTGTGCGCGCTGACGCTGTCGCTCGACGCGGGCTGCGGCACGCGGCGCGATCCCGACTTCTGTTGCAGCAACGCGCTGTCGTGCGCTGCCAGCGGCGTCGACGTCGCGGTGACCGCGTGCACCGATCCCGCGGCGCCGGTGTGCGACGACAACGGCGACGTCGCCGCGCCGCGCACGTGCATCGCCGATACCGGGGGCGCCTGCGCGGCGCCGGGCGACTGCGTGGATCCGACCCGGCCCTACTGCATCGACAACCGCTGCGTCGAGTGCCAGGACGGCGACGCGCAGGCCGACTGCGCCAACCCCACGCCGGCGTGCAGCGCCAGCACCCACCTGTGCGTGCCGTGCGGCGGCGCCACCGACTGCGCCGGCGATCCCGGCGGGCCGGTGTGCGTGGACGGCAGCTGCGTCGAGTGCGACGACGCCACCGACTGCACCGCGCCCGCGGCCGCGGTCTGCGACACCGCCACCCACGCCTGCCGCGGCTGCGTCGCCGACGCCGAGTGCGCCAGCCAGGTGTGCGCGCAGGACGCCGGCCTGTGCGTGCCGGCCAGCGACGTGCTCTACGTCGAGGTCAACGGCTCGGGCACGGCGTGCACCCAGGTCGCGCCGTGCGGCACGCTCGCCCAGGCGCTGATGATCGCCGGCGACCACGTCATCAAGCTGGGCCCCGGGCTGCACCGCGGCACCGCGGCGATCAGCGCCGGCCGCGCGATCACGCTGCACGGCGCCGGCGTCGGCGCGACCACGCTCGCGTACTTCTCGGCCGTGCCCGACGCCGCGTTCCTGACCGTCGACACCGGCGGCGCGCTGACGCTCGAGGGGCTCAGCCTCACCGGCGCGCCGCCGACCGCGCCCGCGGTGCGCTGCGACAACGCCACCGTCGCGGCGTTCCGGGTCCACGTCGACGGGATCGCGCAGGGCGGCTTCGCGATCAACCGCTGCTCGTTCGCGCTGGTCAACACCGCGATCACCCGCTGCGGCTCGGCCACCAGCACGTTCGGCGCGGTGTCGCTGTTCGACCTCACCAGCGCCCAGCAGGTGCGGTTCGAGTTCAACACGCTGATCGGCAACAGCGCGGCGGGCGCCAACGTCGCCGGCGTCACCTGCGCGCAACTGTCGCGGCCGGTGCCGCTCACCTCGAGCATCATCTTCGGCAACGATCGCGCCGACAGCGTGCCGGTCGGCGACGACAGCGACTGCACCGTCACCCACTCGGTGATCGACGTGACGCCCGCCGCCGCGACCAACACCGACGTCTCGCCCGGCCTGACCGCGCCCGGCTTCCGCCTGCCGGCCGGCTCGTCGGCCGAGGGCCGCGCCGATCCGGCGGCCACCGTCGGCTACGACATCGACGGCGAGGCCCGCCCCGCCGGGCCCCACGACGCCGGCGCCGACGAGCGGTGAGCCGATGGCGGTCGTGAAGGACGGCGGCGACGTCCGGCTCTCGCCCGCGGAGGCCGGCGAGGCCACCGTCGTCCCGTTCAAGCGCCACCTCTTGATGCTCGGCCTGGTGATGGCCGCCGCCGAGCTGGCGTTCGTCGCCTACCCGCTGTGGGCGATGTTCGATCTCGCCGGGCTCGGCTCCAGCACCGTGCTGCGGCTCGGCCTGCCGACGGCGATCGGCGCGACCGTCGCGTGGGTCGCGATCATGACCGCGTGGCTGGTGCCGATCCGGGCCTGCGTCGTGGCCCACCGCAAGGGCGAGCGCGCGGCCAAGGCGCTCGCGACCCGCGGCTACCGCGCGTGCATCAACACCCCGGTGCGCGCGCTGATCGGCCGCACGCTCTTGTGGATCGTCATCGCCGGCACGCTCGGCGCGTTCCTGGTCCGCTACCGCGACTGGTCGCAGGCGCGGGCGCTGGCGATGACCTCGGTGGCCGGGCTGCACGCCGCGCCGCTGGCCGCGATCCGCGCGGCCTGGCTCGATCACGTGCTGCGCGGCATCCGCGGCCGGCTGTTCGTGATCACGCCGCCGGTGCGGATCTTCGCCGATGAGCACTTCCGGCAGCTGCTGCTGGTGTCGGTCGGCGCCGCCGCCGGCGCGCTGATCATGCAGGCCGCCTTCCTGTACTACTTCGTGCCGATCTCGTTCGAGCACTACCTCGGGATCGAGACCTACCTGCCGGCGGCCACCGCGATCGGCTGGGCGGCGTGGGCCGGCGTCGCGCACTGGCAGACCCGACCGCTGGTGCGGTACCTCGCGGCCGCGGCCGGCGACGGCGGCGACGCCGGCGAGGTCGGCAACGCGACCTCGGTGTACCGGCTGGCCCAGGCGCTGCCGTACCGCCTCGCCGCCGGCACGCTGGCGATCTGGATCGCGATCGCCGTGGTGGTCGGGCTGATCGCGCGCTGGAACCTGGCGGTCGAGCTCGACGACACGATCGTCGGCATGGTCGCGCTGCTGGTGGTCGCGCTCACCGCCGCGATCTACGAGACGCTGGGCCACCGCGACACGCTGCGCCCGCTGCTCTCGCACCTGTCGACCCGCTACCGGATCCCGGTGCGCGCGGTGGCGACGCCCTTGTCGCTGGGCGCCAAGATGTTGCTGTCGTTCGGCGGCGTCGTCGTGCTGGCGTGCGGCATGGCGCTCCTGTGGGGCTTCGTCCAGTACAAGAACCTCGCCAACGACGCCGTCGCGCGCCAGGCCCACCTGGGGCTGGCCTGGGTCCACTCCGAGGTCCAGGCGGTGGCGGCCATCCGCGCCGAGCCGCCGACCCCGGAGCTGGTCGCGGCGACCTTGCGCGACATCAGCGCGCGCAACCCCGAGGCCTCGGCGGTGGTGTACTACGTCGACGACGCCAGCCAGCCGATGACCGTGGCCGCGGTCGGCGGCGGGCCGATGGGGGCGCCGGCGCTGCCGTGGTACGCGGCGGCGTCGATGATCCGCGCCCAGGCCGGGCTCTTGTCGATCGGCCCGGCCGGCCTGGCCGGCCGCAGCGAGCGGCTGCGGGTGCGCTGGCACGGGCGCGACTACGACCTCGGCGCGGTCGCGGTGATGTACCCGAACTACCGCGGCCGCGGCGAGTCGATGGTGCAGCCGCTGCGCGAGCTGACCGTGTTCTTCGTCGTGCTGTTCGCCGCGTGCGCCGGCATCGTGCTGGTGACGGTGTCGCAGTTCGTCAGCCCGATCCGCCGCCTCGAGCAGCGGGCCGACGCGATGGCGCGCGGCGAGCTGGCCGATCCGGTGACCGCGGGCGGCGACGGCGACGAGGTCGGGCGCCTGACCTTCGCGCTCGAGGAGATGCGCCGGGCGCTGCGCGACAAGCTGCGCTCGACCGAGGAGGTCAACCTCGACCTCGAGCGCGCGGTGCAGCGCCGCACCCACGACCTCGCCAAGAAGAACAAGGAGCTGGCCGAGACCCTCGACAAGCTCACCCGCACCCAGGCCCAGCTGGTGCGGTCCGAGAAGATGGCCTCGATCGGCCAGCTGGTCGCAGGCATCGCCCACGAGATCAACAACCCGGTCAACGCGATCGTCAACACGATCGGCCCGCTCGAGGAGGCCATCGGCGATCTGGCGTCGGACCCGGCCCACAAGGACGCGGCCGACGACATCAAGGACATGGTGCGGGTGGTCCAGCGCGGCGCGCAGCGCACCAAGGCCATCGTCACCGCGCTGCACAACTACTCGCGCACCGACGACGACAAGGTGGTCGAGTTCGATCTCAACCGCAGCCTCGACGACAGCCTCGAGCTGCTGCGCCACCTGCTCAAGGGCAACGTCAGCGTGGTCAAGCAGTACGGCGAGGTCGGGCGCATCCGCGGCCACGCCGGCCAGCTCGGCCAGGTGTTCATGAACCTGTTCACCAACGCGATCCAGGCGATGGCCGGGCGCGACACCGCGACGCTGACGATCGCCACCCGCACCACCGGCGAGCAGGTCGAGGTCAAGGTCGGCGACAACGGGCCCGGCATCCCGCCCGACGTCGTGCCGCGGATCTTCGATCCGTTCTTCACGACCAAGGACGTGGGGGAGGGCACCGGCCTCGGGCTGTCGATCGTCCACGAGCTGGTCGCCCGCCACTCGGGCACGATCGAGGTCGACACCCAGGTGGGCGCGGGGACCACGTTCACCGTGACGCTGCCGCGCAGCCAGGACGGGCGCCCGCCCAAGCCGGCCGCGTGAGGGGCGCGCAGCGGGGGATCCGGTCCTGGAATGCCAAACTGGCAGCGGCGGGTTGACGGGCTGCCACCCTGGCACGCGAACCGTCGCCGTCACGCGCCTCGTTCACGGAATATCAGATGGTTGGATCGTGTTCTGGGTGGCACCAGGCTTGTAATGCACCCTGACTCGTCATGCTCCACCCTCGGGCTCCTGGGACTCGCGCCTGGCCGACGTCGATGCGTAACCCCGGCGGCGTGCCGCGTCGCGTCTGGGCAGGCGAGGCCGGCGCGGCGGGAGTGTCGGCCATGACCGCCAGCTCCGGCGAGCGCGGCGCCGACGCCCCGGCGCCGGACGACGGCCGGACCGCCGGCTGGGATCCGGCGCGGGTGGTGCTGGTGGTCGACGACGAGGCGTCGATCGTCGAGTCGCTCGACAAGATCTTCAAGCGCGAGGGCTTCACCGTGCTGACCGCGACCAGCGGCACCGAGGGCCTCGAGCTGTTGCGCCGGCACCGGGTCGGCGTGCTGCTCAGCGATCTGATGATGCCGGGCACCACCGGCATGGACCTCTTGCGCGCGGCCAAGACCGTCGCGCCCGAGACCGAGGTCGTGCTGATGACCGCGTACGGCACGGTCGAGACCGCGGTCGACGCGATGAAGGAGGGCGCGTACGACTTCGTCGCCAAGCCGCTCAAGCGGGCCCACGTCGTGCGGGTGGTCCGGAACGCGCTCGAGAAGCAGTCGCTGGTCACCGAGAACCGCGCGCTCAAGGCCCAGCTCACCGAGCGCCGACGCCGGGCGATCATCGGCACCTCGCTGCCGTGGCGCCGGACCATGGACATCGTCCACCAGGCCGCGCCGTCCGAGGCCACCGTGCTCTTGCTCGGCGAGAGCGGCACCGGCAAGGAGCTCCTGGCGCGCGCGCTGCACGAGAACTCGCACCGGGCCAAGGGCCCGTTCATCGCCATCAACTGCGCCGCGATCCCCGAGTCGATCCTCGAGGGCGAGCTGTTCGGCTACGAGAAGGGCGCGTTCACCGGCGCCACCACCGCCCGCGACGGCCGCTTCGAGGCGGCGTCGGGCGGCACGCTGTTCCTCGACGAGATCGGCGAGATCTCGCGCCACGTCCAGGTCAAGCTCCTGCGGGTGCTGCAGGAGGGCGAGATCGAGCGCCTCGGCGGCAGCGGCAAGCCGCGGCGGATCGACATCCGGCTGGTGGCCGCGACCAACGTCGACCTGGCCGAGGAGGTGCGCGCCGGCCGCTTCCGCGAGGACCTGTTCTACCGGCTCAACGTGATCCCGGTCCACGTGCCGCCGCTGCGCGATCGCCGCGAGGACGTCGCGATCCTGGCCCAGCACTTCGTCGCGATCTACGCCGAGAAGAACGGCAAGGCGATCTCCGGCTGCACGCCGGCGGCGCTGGCCCGGCTGGCCGACTACCCGTGGCCCGGCAACGTCCGCGAGCTCGAGAACGCGATCGAGCGCGCGGTGGTGCTGGCCCGCGGCAACGCCGTCGACGAGGACGCGCTGCCCCTCGAGGTCAAGAACGCCGCCGCGGTCGGCGCGCCGGGCCTGACCTTCGCGGTCGGCACGCCGCTGGCCGAGATCGAGATGCGGGTCATCCGCGAGACCTTGCGCCACACCCGCGGCGACAAGCGCCTGGCCGCGACGCTGCTCGGCATCGCCACCCGCACCATCTACCGCCGGCTCGCCGAGTCGAGCGACCCCGGCGATCGCGCCGCCTCGAGCGACGGCGGCGACGCCGACGACGCCGCCCCCACGCACGGCGAGGAGTGACCATGCAGGACCTGCTCCGACGCTACTTCTGGGTGGTGGTGGTGGTGACCATCATCGGCGCCGCCACCTTCGCCGCCAAGACCACCAACCACGTGGTCGAGGGCAAGTACCTCGCCGACCCGCCGCGCGGGCCCAAGGTCAAGCCGCCGGCGCCGTCGCCGAGCGCCGCCGTGGCCACCCGCTCCAAGCTCGGCCAGCCGCTGGTCGAGCGCAACATGTTCTGCGCCGCCTGCCTGCCGCCGGTGGTGGCGACGGCCGGCGCCCAGGGGCCGATCGATCCCAACGCGGTGTCGCTGACCGCGCTGCCGCTGTCGCTGATCGCCACCCACGTCGCCGAGCCCAAGCGCCCGGCCGACCCCGCCAACTTCGCGACGATCCTCAACACCGGCACCCAGAAGCAGGGCGCGTACTGGGTCGGCGACGACATCCCCGGCGCCGGCAAGGTGGTCGAGGTCCACTACAAGTACGTCGACTTCACCAACGCCGGCAGCGGCCGCAAGGAGCGCATCTCGCTGACCGGCGAGGTGCCGCCGCCGCCGCCGCCGACCACCGTGGCCGCCGTCGACACCCCGCCGCCGGCCGACGGCGACGACATGACCGCCGCGATCGACGCCGGCATCAAGAAGATCGACGACACCACCTACGAGATCGATCGCAGCCTGGTCGACAAGGTGCTGGCCAACCCGATGGCGCTGGCCAAGGGCGCGCGGGTGATGCCGTCGTCGAAGAACGGCGAGCCCAACGGCTTCAAGCTGTACGCGGTGCGGCCCAACTCGGTGTTCTCCAAGCTCGGGTTCTCCAACGGCGACACGCTCAACGGCGTCAACGGCATGCAGCTCAACTCGATGGATCGCGCGATGGAGGTCTACGCCAAGGTGCGCGACGCCAGCTCGATCCAGGTCGAGGTCACCCGCCGGGGCAAGCCGGTCACCCTTAACTACACGATCCGTTGAGCGTCCCGATGCTCCCCGCTGCGAAGTCAAACCTCATGAAGCACTCGCCCCGAACCCCTCGCCTGTGTGCCGCCGTCGTGGCGGCGTTCGTCGCCGCCTTGGCGGTGCCTCCGACGGCCTTCGCCCAGCCGACCGGCGGTGACGCGCCGGCGCCGGGCGAGGACCAGCAGCTCTACAACTGCGGCAAGGCCAAGAAGTCGTTCGCGGTCACGCTCAAGCCCGACACCGAGCTGAAGGACCTGCTGACCTGGGCGATGGGGTTCACCTGCAAGAACTTCATCTACGAGTCGAGCATCCTGCAGCGCTCGAAGAAGCTGACGGTCATCGCGCCCAACTCGATGTCCCCGCAGCAGGCCTACCGCCTGTTCCTGGTGGGGCTGTCGACGATGGGCCTGACCGTGGTGCCCAAGGGCAACGTGCTGCGCATCGTCGAGGCGGCCAACGCCAAGTCCGAGACCGTGCCGATCTACCGCCGCGGCACCCCGGCCAACTCCGACGACGTGTCGCGCCTGATCCTGCGGCCGCAGCACATCTCGCCCGACGAGCTGTCCAACGCGCTGTCGGTCGTGAAGTCGAACATCGGCATCATCCAGCCGGTGCCGCGCGCCGGCGTGCTGGTCATCACCGACTACTCGAGCGCCATCCGCGACATGGTCACGATGACCAAGGAGCTCGATCGGCCGGCGTCGGGCGAGGGCATCTACACGATCGCCGTGAAGTACGCCGACGCCGTCGCGCTGGCGCAGAAGCTGGGCGAGATCCTCGGCACCGGCCAGGGCGGCCCCGGCGGCCCGATGCCGGGCGGCAAGGGCGGCACCGGCAAGGACGAGATCGCCGCGGCGGTGCCGTCGAAGATCTTGTCCGACGAGCGCACCAACACGCTGATCCTGCTGTCGAGCGAGGCCGGCTACCTGCGGGTGCGCGGGCTGGTCGAGCGCCTCGACGTCCCGGCCTCGGGCGCCGGCAGCGACGCCGGCTCGATCCACGTCTACCGGCTCGAGAACGCCAACGCCGAGGAGATGGCCCAGACGCTGTCGGGCGCGCTCAGCGGCGCCGGCGCCAACACCAACCGCCGCGGCGCCGCCAACCCCAGCCGGCCGGCCGCGCAGGACTTCGGCAACGTCGGCGGCGCCTCGTTCGAGGGCCAGGTGCGGATCACCCACGACGCGCCGACCAACGCGCTGGTCGTGCTGTCGAGCGGCCGCGACTTCGAGGCGCTCAAGGAGGTCGTGCGCGAGCTCGACGTGCCGCGCCGCCAGGTCTTCATCGAGGCGGTGATCCTCGAGCTCAACGTCGGCAGCGGCCTCGATCTCGGCACCAGCTTCCACGGCGGCGCGCCGCTGGGCTCCGACGACGACAGCCTGCTGTTCGGCGGCGTGCAGTCGAACGACCTGCGGTCGCTCGACCTGTCGTCGCTGGCCACCGCCACCGGCCTGATCAGCGGGCTGATCGGCCCGATCTTGCCGCAGAGCCAGGAGCTGCTCGGCAAGAGCATCCCGTCGTACGCGATGCTGTTCCAGGCGCTGGCCAAGTCGTCCAACGTCAACGTGCTGTCGAGCCCGCACATCCTGGCCACCAACAACGAGGAGGCCGAGATCACCGTCGGCCAGAACATCCCGTACCAGGGCGGCATCAACTTCGGCGGCTTCGGCCAGGTGCAGGGCGGCGGGTCGAGCTTCGGCCAGCTGTCGATCCAGCGCCAGGACATCGAGCTGTCGATGAAGATCACGCCGATCATCAACGCCAGCGACATGGTGCGGCTCAAGATCGAGCAGCAGATCCAGGACGTCGGCGACAAGGATCCGCAGCTCGGCCCGACCTGGACCAAGCGCAAGATCAAGACCACGGTCGTCGTGCGCGATCAGCAGAGCGTGGTCATCGGCGGCCTGATCTCCGACCGCACCTCGTACACCGAGTCGAAGGTGCCGCTGCTCGGCGACATCCCGATCCTCGGCTACCTGTTCAAGTACACCAAGCGCGACAAGAAGAAGACCAACCTGCTGCTGCTCCTGACCCCGCACGTCGTCCACGACCAGATGGACCTGCAGCGGATCCTCGAGCGCAAGACCCGCGAGCGCAACGAGTTCCTGCGCTCGTTCGGCAACCTCGATCACCACAAGTACGTCGGCGACATCGACTACCGCCGCAAGCGCGGCGTGGTCGAGGAGATCAACCGCCAGGTCAAGAACGCCGAGCGCGACCGCGAGATCCTGCGCGCGCTCGACGCCGACACCGGCGGCATGCCGACCGGCCCGGTCGACTACCAGCTGCCGGGCGCCGGCGACGATCTCGAGGACGGCGAGGCCCCGCCCGCGGCGCCCACCCCGGCGCCCCCGGCCCCGGCCAAGCCCGAGCCGGCCAAGCCGACCGGAGGCCAGGCGCCGTGACCCAGCCCGGCTTCGCACTCGACGCCAGCGGCGCGCCGTTGCTCGGCGAGCTCCTGGTCCGCGACTTCGGCGTCGCCCCGACGGCGATCGACCGCGCGCTGGCCAAGCAGCGCGAGGACGGCGGCGGCCTGCTCGGGCAGATCCTGGTCACGCTCAAGCTGGTCGACGAGGACCAGCTGGCCGCCGCGCTCGGCCTGCAGGCCGAGATGCCGGCGCTGCGCGACCTGCCCAAGGCCGACGACATCCCCGCCGAGGTGTTCGAGGCGGTGCCGATCAACTTCGCCAAGCAGCACCGGGTGCTGCCGATCGGCAAGGACGCCGAGACCGGCCGGGTCCAGGTCGCGATCTGCGACCCGTTCGCGCTCGACGTGCTCGACGACATCGCCGTGCTGCTCGGCGGCGCGGTCGACCCGGTGGTGGCCTCGCCGACCAAGATCGTCGAGCACATCAACAAGGCCTACGGCCGGCTGCGCCAGGGCGCCGACCTCGACCCCGACCACAAGAAGGACGAGGGCGAGGACGAGTTCGGGCAGGGCGAGGAGCTGGTCGACATCCTCGACCTCAACGACGAGGCGCCGATCATCCGCTGGGTCAACTCGCTGATGTTCCAGGCGGTCAAGGAGCGGGCCTCGGACATCCACATCGAGCCGGGCGAGAAGGACGTCGTCGTGCGGTTCCGCGTCGACGGCGCGCTGCGCGAGGCCAAGCGCGCCCCGCGCAAGTTCCTGGCGTCGATCCTGGCCCGCGTCAAGATCATGGCCGGGCTCAACATCGCCGAGAAGCGCCTGCCGCAGGACGGCCGCATCCGCCGCAAGATCGGCGGCAAGGACGTCGACATGCGCGTCGCGACCGTGCCGACCGCGACCGGCGAGCGCGTCACGACCCGTCTGCTCGATCGCAGCTCGGTGCTCTTGGGCCTGGCCGACATCGGCATGGCCGAGGACACGCTCGAGGCCATCCGCGGCATCATCCGCCGGCCCTACGGCATCCTCCTGGTCACCGGCCCCACCGGCTCGGGCAAGACCACGACGCTCTACGCCTGCCTGTCGGAGATCAACGCCCCCGACGTCAACATCCTCACCATCGAGGACCCGGTCGAGTACCAGCTCGAGGGCATCAGCCAGACCCAGGTCAACCCCAAGATCGAGCTGACCTTCGCCACCGGGCTGCGCTCGTTCCTGCGCCACGACCCCGACGTGATCATGGTCGGCGAGATCCGCGATCGCGAGACCGCCGAGATCGCGATCACCGCGTCGCTGACCGGCCACTTCGTGTTCTCGACCGTCCACACCAACGACGCGGCCGGCGGCATCACCCGCCTGACCGACATGAACATCGAGCCGTTCCTGATCGCCTCGTCGGTGTGCGGCCTGATGGCCCAGCGCCTGGTGCGGCGGCCCTGCTACGAGTGCGCCAAGCCGGTGCGCCCGTCCGAGGCGCTCTTGCGCGAGCTCGGCCTCGACCCGGCCCAGGTCTACGCCGGCGCGGTCCGGCTGCCGGGCGTCAAGGGCCAGCGCAACCTGCCGGTCGGCCACATCCTCGAGCCGGCCGGCTGCCCGGCGTGCGGCGGCATCGGCTACCGCGGCCGCACCGGCGTCTACGAGATGCTGGTGGTCAACGACGCCGTCCGCCAGCTGGCGATGCAGAAGTCCGACGCCGGCGCGATCCGCGACGCGGCGATCGCCAACGGCATGGTCAGCCTGCGCGCCGAGGGCGCGCGCAAGGTGCTCCAGGGCCTCACCACTGCCGAGGAGGTCCTCCTCGCCACCGCGGACGCCAGCTGATGGTGATGTACGCGTACAAGGGCATCGGCCCCAGCGGCAAGGCGGTGAGCGGCGTCAAGGACGCCGACTCGCCCAAGCTGGTGCGCGCGCTCTTGCGCAAGGACGGCGTCGTCGTCACGTCGGTCGAGCTGTCCAAGCAGGGCGGGGCCAAGGCCGGCGTCAAGGCCGGCTCGGGGCTGTCCAAGGAGGTCGACCTCGGCGCGATCTTCGGCGGGGTCAAGAAGTCCGACGTCGCCAACTTCACCCGGCAGCTGGCGACGCTGCTCAAGAGCGGCATCGCGCTGGCCGAGTCGCTCAACACGCTGTTCGAGCAGACCGACAACGTCCGGCTCAAGGTGCCGGTCGGCGAGGTGCGCACCGCGGTCAACGAGGGCAGCTCGTTCGCCGACGCGCTGGCCAAGCACCCCAAGATCTTCGACGAGCTGTACGTGTCGATGGTCCGCGCCGGCGAGGTCGCCGGCAACCTCGACGAGGTGCTCGATCGCCTGGCCGACTTCCTCGACAGCGCCCAGAAGCTCAAGGGCAAGGTCCAGTCGGCGATGATCTACCCGATCATCATGCTGATCGTGGGCGCGGTCATCATGGCGGTGCTGATGGTCGCGGTGATCCCCGAGGTCACCAAGATGTTCAAGTCGCAGGGCAAGACCCTGCCGTGGAACACCCGGCTCCTGATCTGGGGCGCCGACACGCTGCGCAACCACGTCATCCTGGTGATCGGCGGCTGGACGCTGGCGATCTGGGGCTTCCGCCGCTGGGTCAAGAGCGCCGCCGGCCGGCCGGTGTGGCACCGCTTCGTGCTCAAGATCCCGATGGTCGGCGACCTCGCCCGCAAGGTGAACGTCGCGCGCTTCTCGCGGACGCT
The DNA here is from genome assembly GCA_016707895.1 of Myxococcales bacterium. Lineage (GTDB taxonomy): Bacteria > Myxococcota_A > Polyangia > Haliangiales > Haliangiaceae > UBA2376. The sequence goes on from JADJGV010000037.1 coordinate 146,756, forward strand.
GTCGACGATGCTGCGCTCGGGCGTGCCGATGCTGCGCGCCCTCGAGACCGCCAAGGAGATCCTCGGCAACGTCGTCCTCAAGAAGGCGATCGACGACGCCAAGCAGGCGGTCACCGAGGGCGAGTCGCTGGCGGTGACGCTCAAGAAGTCGGGGCAGTTCCCGGCGATGATGACCCACATGACCGCGGTCGGCGAGCGCGCCGGCCAGCTCGAGCAGATGCTCGAGCGCGTCGCCACCACCTACGAGAACGAGGTCGACCTGCGGCTGTCGCGGCTGACCTCGATGCTCGAGCCGCTGATGCTCGTCGCGATGGGCGGGTCGGTGGCCTTCGTCGTGTTCTCGATCCTCCAGCCCATCATGTCGATGGGCTCGTTCGGAGGGAAGTGACTGTGACCGCCAGGCTCAAGGAGACTCCGATGCGTACGTTCAACCTCCAGGCTCTACTCACCCGGCGGCAGCGCCGGCGCACCGGCACGGTCACGGCCCGTGGCCTGGTCGCGATGACGCTGCTCGAGATCATGATCGTGCTGGCCATCCTGGCGCTGGTCATGGGCTTCCTGGTCGGCCCGCGCGTGTTCAAGGCGCTGTCGTCGTCGAAGGTCGAGACCGCCCGCAACATGGTCAAGAAGTTCGCCTTCGAGGCCTACACCGACTGGTCGGCCAAGCCCGGCTCGAAGGGCTGCCCGCAGCTGTCGGACCTGACCGAGTTCATGAACTCGAAGGACACCAAGGATCCGTGGGGCGAGGAGTACGTGCTGAAGTGCGGCGGCGACCTGCCGGCCGGCCTCAGCCCGGGCTCGATCGCCGTGTACTCGAAGGGGCCGGACGGCAAGGACGGCACCGGCGACGACATCAAGAGCTGGGAGTAGGCCATGACCGCTCGGGCCCCCTCGTGTCGCACCGCCCGGGCCGGCCTCGGCGCGCGGGCGGCCCGCGGCATGACGGTGCTCGAGATCATGATCGTGCTGGCGATCATCGGGCTGCTCGCGTACCTCGGGTACAGCGGCTTCCGGGTGCTGTCGTCGCAGGCGCTGACCCGCGACACGCTCGACCTGGCGGCGGTGATGCGCCGGACCCAGATGCTGGCGATGGAGAGCGCGACGCCGGTGCGGCTGGTGATCGATCTCGACACCCAGCAGTACTGGGTCGAGGCCTGCCTGGGCGATCCCACGCTGACCCGGGCCACGGAGGAGGTCGCGACCACGCCCGAGGCCGCGGCCAAGGCGCTGGAGGAGGCCCAGGGCCGGCTGGCGACGCTGCCGGCCGGGCAGCTCAAGGTCGAGTCGGCCGAGGAGGCCACCAAGATGGCGATGGCGCTGGCCGGCCGCGACGTCGGTGGCAAGGTCTGCTACCCGGTCGACAAGCTGCCCGCCGAGCTGGCCGAGAAGCTGGGCGAGGTCCGGTCGTTCGACTCGGTGGGGCGCGAGCTGCGGCGCGCGATCAACCGCGATCGCGGCGTCAAGGTGCGCGAGGTCTGGGTGCAGCACCTCGAGGAGTCGGTCACCGGCGGCCAGGTGTCGATCTCGTTCTTCCCGATGGGCTGGGCCGAGAAGGCGATCATCACGCTGGGCGACGGCCGCGCCACCTACGCGATCTACCTCTACGGCCTGACCGGCCGGGTCGAGATCAAGGACGGCGAGCCGCGCAACCCCAACGACCACCTGCTGCGCAACGCCAAGGGCGAGGACGAGGAGGAGCGATGAGCCGCCACCACCGCGCCGCGTTGCGCCGGGCCGGCCTCACGCTGGTCGAGGTGATGATCGCGCTGGCGATCCTCGGGATGGCCTTGGTGCTGCTCATCAAGAGCGTCGCGACCAACATCTCCGCGTCGTCGTCGTCCTACTACATGGGCGTCGTCGCCGACCTGGCGCGCGGCAAGATGTACGACCTCGAGGAAGAGCGCCTCGACGAGGGCTTCCAGGACGGCGTCCAGGAGGAGGAGGGCGACTTCAGCGAGGAGGGCTTCCCGCGGATCAAGTGGAAGGCGGTCATCGAGCCGGCCGAGCTGCCCAGCTACGAGAAGCTGATGGCGCTGGCCGAGGGCGGGCCGGGCGGCGGCGGCAGCGGCAGCGGCAGCGGCAGCGGCAGCGAGGGTGGCGACGGCACGTCGGCCACCGACAAGTTCCAGTCGAGCGCGCTGGGCGGCATGATGGGCATGTTCGGCGGCGGCGGCGGCGGCGCCGACTCGGCCCAGGGCGCCCAGACCGGCGGCTTCATCCAGGCGCAGTACACGCTCATCCAGAACGTCCTGAAGGCGTCGGTCCGCAAGATCACGCTGACGGTGTCGTGGTCGACCGGCATCCACGACGAGCAGGTCGACTTCATCCTGTACGTCACCGATCCCGCCGGGATGCAGAAGGCGTTGCCGATATGAGCGCGCGATCCACCCAGCGGCGCGGCCGGCCGGCCGGGCGGGGCATGACCCTGATCGAGATCATGATCGCGATGGCGATCCTCGGCCTGATGATGGTGCTGGCCTGGAGCACGCTCAAGTCGGCGTCCGACGCGCGCACCACCTACACCGCGATCGAGGAGCGCAACCACGAGATCCGGCTCGGGCTGGCCCGGCTGGTGGCCGACCTCGAGAGCGCGTACCTGTCGGACAACGAGGACAAGACGCTGGACAACCGGCGCACGATCTTCGTCGGCAAGGAGGACGAGGTGCGGTTCTCGGCGTTCGGGCACATGACGCTGTGGGCCGACACCAACGAGTCGGACCAGACGATGATCGCGTACTTCCTCGACGACGATCGTGAGGATCCGCGGGTCGACAGCCTGTTCCGCAAGGAGCTGCGCCGGCCGTCCAACGAGAGCTGGGAGCGCCAGCCGGGCGAGCTCGACGTGCTCACCCGCGGGGTCGAGAAGCTCGAGTTCGAGTACTGGGACTGGAAGGACAAGAAGTGGCGGCGCGAGTGGGACTCGAGCAAGGCCGACGGCGTCGCCGGGCGCATCCCGACCCGGATCCGGATCAAGGTCACCTACAAGAACGCGCGCGGCGACGAGCTGACGATGACCACCCAAGCGCGGCCGCTCCTCGAGGAGCGCCTGGGGAACGGCTCGTGACCGCCGTCCGCTCCCCCCAGCCCCGGCGGCGCCGGGCGCCGGCGTCGGCGCGCCACCGCGCCGGCATCGCGATCCTGATGGTCGTCACCGCCATCGCGCTGTGCCTGGTGCTGGTCAACGACTTCGGCACCCGCACCCAGGTCGACAAGCTCGGCGCGCGCAACAACCTGGATCAGGTCCGGGCCCACTTCCTGGCGCGGTCGGGGCTCAACCTCGCCGACCTGATGCTGCGGCTGCAGAAGAAGATCGAGCAGTTCGAGGATCAGATCGGGCCGATCCAGATCACCACCTACGCCGACACCTTCGTCGCCGCGTTCGGCGGCGACGCCGAGCAGGTCGAGAGCGCGGTCGGGGTGTCGTTCGGCGAGACCAAGGGCATGGGCGTGTCGTTCGGCACCTTCGGCCTGCGGATGACTCCGATCGACGGCAAGATCAACGTCAACTGCGCGGCGTCGCTGGCCGCCAGCAACCAGCGCGTCGTCCGCAGCGCGCTGCAGGGCCTCCTGTACCCCAACGCCTTCGATCCGGTCTTCGAGGAGGAGGACGGCGAGGGCTGGCGCCGCGATCGCGCCACCCAGATCGACGCGATCATGGACTACATCGACAAGGACCAGGATCGCGGCGAGCAGCGGGCCGGCGCCGAGGACTACGGCTACGAGAACCTCAAGGATCGCTACAAGCCCAAGAACAACGCGATCGACTCGGTGGCCGAGCTCAAGCTGGTGCGCGGCGTCGACGCGCGGTTCTGGGCGCTGTTCGGCACCGCGTTCCGCACGCTGGGCGCGTGCGAGGTCAACCTGCGGGTCGCCGATGATCCCAAGATCCTGCTGGCGGTCATCCAGCTGGCGGCCAAGGTCCCCGAGCAGGTCGACCTCGGCAACGCCTGGCAGCTCGCCCAGCTGTGGCTGCAGGCGGTGCAGCTGGGCCTGGTGCAGCCGACCAACGACGAGTTCCGGGCGTTCGTCGCCGATCCCAAGACCGCGCTGGCCCCGCCGGTCGGCGAGGGCGGCGGCGCCACCCCCACCGGCACGGGCGCGACGACGACGCCGACGCTGACGATCCCGCCCAACCTCGTCGGCATCGAGCTGTTGCGCGATCGCCTGAACGCGATCGCCAAGGCCGGCCCCGCCCGCGTCTACGAGGTCGAGGTCTACGGCGAGGTGACGCGCGGCGGGGCGCTGAACCCGCTGCGCCGGACGATCCGCGGCACCTGGGACCAGGAGTTCCAGATGCAAGAGAGCCGGGTCGCCAAGAAGTTTCCGCCAGGCAAGAACAAGGGCACCTGGCTGTACCTGCGTGAGGAGTAGCGTCGTGAACCACCCGATCCCGAGGACCCAGCCATGAGCCGCACGTTCGCCGTCGATCTCGGCGCCTGGAGCGTCAAGGTCGCGATCGCCAGCGCCGGCTTCCGCCACGCCACGGTCGGCGAGGTGATCGAGCGCGTCGTGCCGGCCGGGGACGAGCCCTACGAGCAGCGGGCCGGCCGGGTGCTGGCCGGCATCATCCGCGAGCACAAGCTCGACCACGACACCGGCTACCTCGCCGTGGGCGGCGCCCAGGTGTTCGTCCACGTGCTGGAGTTCGGCTTCAAGTCGCTGCGCCGCGCCGACCTCGACAAGGCCGTGGGCGCCGAGCTCGAGGGCGTCGTGCCGGTCGATCTCGACGACCTGGTCTACGCGTTCGAGCCGCTGGCCGCGGTGCCGGCTCAGCCGATCGATCCCGGCGCCCCGGCGCGCGGGCGGGTGGCGGCGCCGACCGACGGCATGCGGGTGCTGACCTACTCGATGCCGCAGGCCCGCGCCCAGGAGCTGATCGCGCTGACCAGCGCGGCCGGCGCCGAGGCCCGCGGCCTGGTCACGGTCGCGTCGCTGGCGCGGCTCGACCGCGCGACCGACGACGTCGCCACCGCGATCGTCGACGTCGGCCACGAGCACACCCACGTCGTCATCGCCCGCCACGGCAAGGCCCAGTGGTCGCGGTCGATCACCCGCGGCGGCCGCCACGTCACCGACGCGGTGGTCAAGCACTGGCGGCTGGCGTTCCCCGAGGCCGAGCACGCCAAGCACACCGACGGCTTCGTCGCGTCGAGCGGCAACCCGGCGCCGAGCGAGGCCTGGCAGCGGGTGCACGAGGTGCTGGTCACCGAGCTGGGCCCGTGGGTGCGCGAGCTGCGCCAGAGCCTGTCGGCGGCCCGGGCCAAGACCGGCCTGGCGGTCGGCCGGGTGGTCCTGGTCGGCGGCGGCAGCCGGCTGCGCGGCCTGACCGGGTTCGTCGCCGACGAGCTGCGGCTGCCGGTGGCGACGATCAGCCCGACCGACGCCGCGAGCTTCCTGACCCCGCGCCAGGCCGAGGCCGGCGCGGTCGACGGCGGGGCGCTGGCGGTGGCCACCGCGCTCGACGTCGCCGGCGGCCGCGCCAGCTTCGACCTGCGCCACGGCGCGCTGGCGTTCAAGGTCGACATGACCTTCATCAAGACCAAGCTGATGCAGGTCGGCGCCGCCGCGCTGGTGGTGCTGGCGTTCGCCGGCGGCTCGGCCTACGCGTCGATGAAGACGCTGCGCAAGGCCGAGAAGACGCTCGATCAGCGGATCGCGACCGAGTCGGCCGAGGCCTTCGACGGCAAGCCCAAGAAGGTCAAGGAGCTGCTGTCGCTGGCGGCGATCGGCGGCGGCGCCGGCGAGTCGCCGATGCCCAAGATGTCGGCCTACGACCTGCTGCTCGAGATCAACGGCAAGCTGCCGGCCCGCGAGAACATCACGCTCAACGTGTCGTCGATCGACATCAAGGAGAACAAGGTGACGATCGAAGGCTCCGCCAAGACGCCCGAGGAGGTCGACGCGCTCGAGACCGCGGTCAAGGGCATCGCCTGCGTGAAGGAGGTGTCGCGCGGGCCATCCAAGAGCGGCAAGGACGGCGAGAAGCTGTTCTCGTTCGCGCTGCGCACGGAGTGCATGTAGCCATGGCCGCCTTCGACAAGGTCCGCGACAAGTGGGAGTCGATCAGCCCGCGCGAGCGCCGCATGGTGGTCTTGCTCGGGGTGTCGACCGTGGTGGTGCTGGTGCTCTACGTGGCGCTGGCGATCCACGACGGCCTCGACGCGCTCGAGGCCAAGAACGCCCAGGCCCGCACCGCGCTGCGCAAGCTCACCGCCTACCGGGCGGCGGCCAAGGTGCCGGTCGGCAACGATCCGACCGCGGCCATCCCGGCCGACGCGATCAAGCTCGAGAGCTACATCTACAAGGCCGGCTCGACCGCGCAGATCACGATCCCCGGGGTCAACCCGCGGACGCCGGTGCCGCGCGGCAAGTACATGGTCCACGCGGCGTCGGTCGAGATCCGCGACCTCAACATCACCCAGGTGAAGGACTTCCTGCAGGCGATCGAGACCGACTCGCCGGCGGTGGTCGTGACGTCGCTGTCGATCAAGCGCAACTTCCGCGACCAGGAGAAGATGGATCTGTCGGCCGAGATCTCGACGTACTCGCGGATCGCCGAGGCCGGCGGCGCGGGCGCTGGCTCGGGATCCGGTTCGGGCTCGGGCTCGGGCTCCGGCTCGGCCAAGGCAGGAGGCTGAGATGGCGATGTCCCCTCGCGTGCGCGGCGTGCTGCGCTACGTCGGCTACGTGGTGCTGGCGCTGGTCACGTTCGTGTTCGCGCTGCACCTGACCTTCCCCTACGAGCGGGTGCGCGACCGCGCGCTCGAGGCGCTGCAGTCGAAGTACGACGTCACGATCGACGGCGTCGAGCGCAGCCTGGTGCCGGGGCGGTTCGCGCTCACCGGCGTGACGCTGCGGTCGCGGCCGTCGGTGGCCGGCCAGCCCACCACGACGATGTACTTCAAGCGGATCGAGATCGACCTGGCCTTCGCGCCGCTCGTGTCGGGCAAGGTCAAGATCGGCCTCGCCATCACCACCAACAAGGGCCGCATCACCGGCTCGATCGTCCAGGCCAAGCACGAGACGGCGTACGCGTTCGATCTGGCCAAGGTGCCGCTGACGATGATCCCCGGCGTCAGCGACGCGGTCGGCCTGCCGATGTACGGCAACGCCGACGGCAAGGTGCGGCTCAAGCTGGTGCGCAACGACTGGAGCAAGGCCAACGGCGTGTTCGAGCTGGCCTGCACCGTCGGCTGCACGATCGGCAACGGCGAGGCCAAGATCTACCCCAAGAGCAAGCGCCCGGGCGACGAGGCGTGGACCAAGGACGGCGTCGCGGTGCCGGCGCTGCAGATCACGCGGTTCAAGCTGGCGATCGACATCGTCAAGGGCAACGCCAAGAAGCGGACCTTCGAGCTGGTGTCCAAGGACGGCGAGGCCGACGTCGACGTCGACATCAAGCTGGCCAAGGTCATCACCGAATCGACGATCACCGGCTGCATCCGCTACAAGTGCAGCAAGGAGCTGTACGCGCGCGAGCCCAAGTTCTCGAGCCAGTGCGACTTCGGCAGCCCGGTCATCGACGGCAAGGGCATGCACCACATCAAGCTGATGGGGAAGCTGTCGAACGTGCGCCGCATCGGCGCGCTGTGCGACGGTCAGCAGACCGACGCCGGCGGCGGCGGGGCCGCGAGCGGCGGCAACGATCGGCCGCGGTTCGATCCGGGGCCGGTCGAGGTCGTCCAGCCGATCGTCGACGCCGGCGTCGCGCCGGTCGAGCCGCCGCCGCCGCCGCCCCCCCCGCCGGCGATCGATCCCGCGATGCTGCAGCCGCGCGACGACGTGCCTCGGCCCGAGGGCGCCGCGATCAACGGCGTCGGCAGCGGCGCCAACCCGGCCGGGATCCCGCAGCCGCCGCCGCCCCCGATCGTCCAGCCGGCGCCGCCGCCGCCGCCGGGCTCGGCCTACCCGGGCGACAGCGCCCGGCCCGGCGGCAACGTCGTGAACGGCGACACCGCCACGCCGCCGCAGCCGCAGCCGAATTGAGCGGCGGCTGGGGCCGATGCGGTCGCGCTCAGCGCCGCCGCGGCGCCGGTCGCCGCGGTCGCCGCGCGAGCGGCAGCCAGCCGAAGCGGGCCAGCGCGATCGTGCCGCGGTCGCTGATCACGACGCCCTCGTCGGCGAGCAGCCCGCGCTGCACGGCCGCGCCGACCGGATCGTGGATCGCGATCACGCCGAGGCCGCCGCGCTTGCCGACCACGCGCTGCCACGGCAAGCGATCGGCCGGCGTCGAGGTCTTCATCGCCGCGCCGGCCACCCGGGCGCCGCCGGGGAAGCCGGCCAGCTCGGCGATCTGGGCGTAGGTGGCCACCTTGCCGCGCGGGATGCGGCGCACCACCGCGTGGATCGCCGCGCGGACCGCCTGGCCGTGGGCGGTGAGCTCTCGGCTGGACGCGGCCATGCCGGCACGGTACGACAGGGCGGCGATGCAGATCCAGGTGCTGTACTTCGCGGTGTTCCGCGAGCGGCTCGGCCGCGACACCGAGGCGCTCGAGGTGCCCGACGGCGCCCGCGTCGCCGACGCGGTGGCCGTGCTGGCCGCGCGCCACCCGATCGTCGGTCAGCTGCGCGGCCACTTCCGGGTCGCGGTCAACCAGGCGATGGTCGACGACACCCACGTGCTGGTCGCCGGCGACGAGCTGGTGCTGATCCCGCCGGTGGCCGGCGGCAACGATCGGGTCCACGTCGCGATCCTCGACGCGGCGCTGTCGCTCGATCGCTGCGTCGCCGCGGTGGTGACGCCCGAGACCGGCGGCGTGTGCACGTTCACCGGGCTGGTGCGCCGCCACAGCCGCGGCGTCACCGTCGAGCGGCTCGAGTACGAGGCCTACGCCGGCATGGCCGAGAAGGTGATCCGCGCGCTGGTCGACGAGATCGAGGCCGAGGTGCCGGGCGCGCGGCTGGCGATCGAGCACCGGGTCGGCGCGCTGGCGATCGGCGACGCCGCGGTGGTGATCGCCGCCGCCGCGCCGCACCGCGCCGAGGCGTTCACCGCGTGCCGCGCGGCGATCGACCGGCTCAAGGATCGCGCGCCGATCTGGAAGAAGGAGTTCGGCGACGACGGCGCGGTCTGGGTCGGCCTCGGCCCCTGAGACACGGAGGGGCCCGAAACGCGAGACGAGGCGCGCTACAGCGTGACCAGGCCGCGCCGCACGGCCTCGACCACCGCCTCGGTGCGGGTGCCGGCGCCGAGCTTGGCCATCACGCCGTTGACGTGGAACTTGGCGGTGTGGTCGCTGATGCCCAGGCGGTCGGCGATCAGCTTGTTCGACAGGCCCTCGGCGAGCAGCGACACCACCTGGCGCTCGCGCTCGGTGAGCTGGCCGACCGCCGGGCGCGGCGCGCTGGCCGGCGCCGGGGCCGGGCGCGGGCTGACCAGGTTCTCGGCCAGCGGCGCGTCGATGACCGTCAGGCCGGCCTCGACCGCGGTCAAGGCGGCGCTCCACTCGGGACCGATCGAGTCGCGGTGGACCACGCCGCGGGCGCCAGCGGCCAGCGCGGCGGTCACGAAGCTGCCGTCGGGCACCACCACCACCACCGGCGCGGCGATCGCGCGCAGCGAGGGCAGGCGGGCCAGCGCGCGCTCGCGATCAGTGCCGAGGTCGACCAGCACCACCTGGGCGTCGGCGGTCGGCACCACCGCGACCTCGGGCACGGCGGCCAGCAGGCGCTGGACGCTGGCCCGCATCAGCGGGTCGTCGGAGGTGACCGCCACCCGGACCGGGCCGATCTGGGAGGGAGCGAGCGAGAGGACTGGGTTACGGGTCATCGGATCCGCCGGATGGAGAACGTGGGGATCAACGTGGGTCCGCCGGGCCCCCTCGTCAAGGTGGGCCGTGCGGGCGATCGCCCGGTCGAACGGGCAGGGGACCACCCCGAAATGGCGCCGCAGGCCTCGCCCATCGGGCGATGGTCGCCGCGCGCCGGCGCGCCCACGCTGGGCCCATGCAAGCACAGCCCGACATCGAAGCCTCGCTCGCCACGCTCGATCGCGCGCTCACCGGCGCGGTCGCCGCCGCCCAGGCCAGCGTCGTGCGCGTCGCCCGCCAGCGCGGCGCCGGCACCGGCATCGCCTGGACCGACACGCTGATCGTCTCCTCGAACTACCACACGCCCGACGACCCGGTGATCGGCGTCGCCGCCGGCGCCGACGTCGTCGACCGTCCCGGCCGGGTGCTCGGGCGCGATCCCGGCACCGACGTGGCGCTGATCGCGGTGGACGGCGGCGGCCTCGTGCCGATCGCCCGCCGGGTCGGCGACCTCGCCCCCGGCCAGCTGGTGTTCGCGCTGGCCCGCCCCGGCCGCGCGATCCGCGCGTCCTTGCGCGGGCTGGGCGTGATCGGCCCGGCGGTGCGCACGCCGGCCGGCGGCCGCGTCGATCAGTACCTCGAGACCGACCGCGCGCTGGCCCGCGGGTTCGGCGGCGGCCCGCTGGTCGACCTCGCCGGCCACCTGGTCGGCATGAACACCCGGACGCTGATCGGCGGCGCCGATCTGGCGGTGCCGGTCGAGACCCTGGCGCGCGTCGTGGGCGCGCTGGCGACCCACGGCCGGATCGCGCGCGGTTACCTCGGGGTCGGCGTGCAGGCGGCGGCGATCCCGGCGGCGGTGTCCGACGGCCGCGGCCGCGGCGCGCTGGTGGTGTCGCTCGACGACGGCGGCCCCGCCGCGGCGGCCGGCGTGCTGGTCGGCGACGTGCTGATCGCGATCGACGGCGCGGCGATCACCGGCCCCGACGAGCTGCGGCTCGGGCTCTACGATCGCGCCGGCGCGACCATCGCGATCGACCTGGTGCGCGGCGGCGTCCGCACGGCGCTGACCGCCACGGTGGGGACCCGGCCGTGAGCGCGGCGCCGGTGGCCGACGACGCCGGCGCGCTCGACGCGTACTCGCGCGCGGTGATCGGCGTCGCCGAGCGCCTCGGCCCGGCGGTGGTCGCGGTCGAGATCCGCCGCGGCCGGCTGCGCGACGCCGACGGCGCGGGCTCGGCCGTGGTGTGCACGCCCGACGGCTACCTGCTGTCGAACCACCACGTCGTCGACGGCGCCCGCGAGGTGCGGGTGCGCGCGCCGGCCGGCGAGCTGACCACCGCGCGCGTGGTCGGCAGCGATCCGTCGACCGACCTCGCGCTGCTCCACGCCGATCCGGTGGCGCTGGCGGCGCCGGCGCCGGGCGAGCTGGCGACCGAGCCGGTGCGGCCGGGGCAGCTGGTGGTGGCCATCGGCAACCCGCTGGGCTTCGCGTCGACGGTGTCGGCCGGCGTGGTCTCGGCGCTCGGCCGCAGCCTCCGCGGCAAGGACGGCCGGCTGATCGACGGCGTGGTCCAGCACACCGCGCCGCTCAACCCGGGCAACTCGGGCGGGCCGCTGGCCGACAGCCGCGGCCGCATCGTCGGCATCAACACCGCGATCATCGCGCGCTCCCAGGGCCTGGGCTTCGCGGTCGGCGCCAGCACGGCGGCGTGGGTGCTGGCCGAGCTCCTGGCCCGCGGGCGGGTGCGCCGCAGCTACCTCGGGGTCGGCGGCGCCACCCGGCCGCTCGATCGTCGGCTGGCGCGGGCCCACGGCGTGCTCGCCACGTCGACCGTCGAGATCATGAGCGTCGAGGCCGGCAGCCCCGCGGCCGAGGCCGGCGTGCGCGACGGCGACCTGGTGATCGGCCTGGGCCCGCACGACGTGACCACGGTCGACGAGCTGGTGCGCGCGCTGCGGGCGGTGCCGGTCGACGCCGCGGCGCCGCTGCGGCTGGTGCGGCGCGGCCGCCTGATCGTCCTGCCGGTCACGCCGGTCGAGCGCTGACGCGCGCTACGATGGCCCACCGTGCCTGATCCCGATCCACCACCCCGCCTCGCGACGATGTTCCGGCCCGACGGCACCGTCGCCGTCGAGCGGCGCGGCCTGCCCAGCTCGTGGCGCGAGACGCTGTGGGCCGACGTCTACCACGCGCTGCGCCGCACCACCTGGACCCGCCTGTTCGGCGCGTTCGGGCTGTTGTTCTTCGTCACCAACCTGTTCTTCGCCGCGGTGCTGTACCTGGGCGACGCCACGATCATCAACGCCCGCCCCGGGTCGTTCTGGGATCGCTTCTACTTCAGCGTGCAGACGCTGGCGACGATCGGCTACGGCTACATGGCGCCGGGCGACGCGCTGGCGCACTGGGTGGTCACGATCGAGAGCTTCTGCGGGATCCTGATCACCGCGATCACCACCGGCATCGTGTTCGCCAAGTTCGGCACCACCACCGCCAAGGTGCTGTGGGCGCGCACCGCGGTGATCAACCGCGAGAGCGGCGTGCCGACCTTGCAGTTCCGCATGGCCAACGCTCGGGCCTCGGCGATCGTCGAGGCCACCATCCGGGTCTCGCTGTCGTGGTCCGAGCGCCTGCCCACCGGCGAGGAGGCCCGGCGCATCTACGACCTGCCGCTGCGCCGCGCGACCTCGCCGCTGTTCGCGCTGTCGTGGACCGCGTTCCACGCGATCGACGACAAGAGCCCGCTCCACGGCGCCACCGCGGCGCTCCTGGTCGAGCGCGCCGCCACCATCCTGGTGACGTTCACCGGCATCGACGACGCGCTGGCCACCACCGTCCACGCCCGCTACGCGTACGCCTGGGACCGCATCGCGTGGCACCACCGCTACGTCGACGTGCTGCACGACGATCCCGAGACCGGCGCCCGCTACCTCGACTACCGCCAGTTCCACGACACCATCCCCGACGACGCGCCGCGGTGAGCGCCAGGGGCTCGTCGCCGAGCCCCCGCGTCTCCCGGCGCTACGCGCCTGGCTTGCCGGGCAGGTTGGGCGCCTGCTGGATGAACAGCTCGTCGAGCTGCTTCTTCGACACGCCGGTCGGGCAGTCGGTCATCAGGTCCGAGCCCTTCTGGGTCTTGGGGAACGCGATCACGTCGCGCAGCGACTCGGCGCCGGCCATGATCATCGCCAGCCGGTCGAGGCCGAGGGCGATGCCGCCGTGGGGCGGCGGCCCGTACTTGAACGCGTCGAGCAAGAAGCCGAACTTGGCGCGGGCGTCGTCGTCGCTGATGCCCAGCGCCTTGAAGATGCGGGCCTGCAGATCCGAGCGATGGATACGGATCGAGCCGCCGCCGACCTCGACGCCGTTGAGCACCAGGTCGTAGGCGCGGGCCAGCACCTGGCCGGGGGCGCTCTCGAGCAGGCCCTCGTCGACGTGGCGCGGCGACGTGAACGGGTGGTGCGACGCGGCGACCTCGCCGGTGGCGTCGTCGACCTCGAACAGCGGCGGATCGGTGAGCCACATGAACTGGAACTCGCCCTTGCGGATGAGCCCCAGCAGCTCGCCGATGTGCAGGCGGATCGCGCCCATGCAGGTGTTGGCGACCTTGGCCTTGTCGGCGACGAACAGCAGCAGGTCGCCGGGACCAGCGCCGGCCAGCTCGTTGAGCCGGGCGCGGGCAAGGTCGGTGACGCTCTTGGCCGGCGCGCCGGCCCAGCCGCCGCCGTCGCCGACGCGGACGAACGCGACGCCCTTGGCGCCGTACGGCTTGGCGAAGTCGGTCAGCTTGTCGAGCTGCGAGCGGCTCAGGCGATCGCCGTCGGGCACGCGCAGGCACTTGACGATGCCGCCCTTGGCGACCACGTCGTCGAACACCCGGAAGCCGGTGTCGACGCAGCCGGCCGACAGGTCGCACAGCGTCAGGTCGAGCCGCAGGTCGGGCTTGTCGACGCCGTACTTGTCCATCGCCTCGGCGTAGGTCATGCGCCGCATCGGCAGCTTGACCTCGAGGCCGAGCACGTCCTTCCACAGCGCGGCGACCATGCCCTCGATGATCGTCTGCAGGATCTCCTCGGTCACGAACGACATCTCGATGTCGATCTGCGTGAACTCGGGCTGGCGGTCGAGGCGGAGGTCCTCGTCGCGGAAGCAGCGGACGATCTGGAAGTAGCGGTCGTAGCCCGCCACCATCAGCAGCTGCTTGAAGATCTGCGGCGACTCGGCCAGCGCGTAGAAGTTGCCGGGGTTGAGCCGCGACGGCACCAGGAAGTTGCGGGCGCCGCCCGGCGTGTACTTCACCATGAACGGCGTCTCGATCTCGAGGAACCGGTTGGCCCCGAGGTACTCGCGGACGGTCTTGGTGATCTGCGAGCGCGCGATCAGGTTCTTCTGCAGCTTGGGCCGGCGCAGATCGAGGTAGCGGTACTTGAGCCGCAGCGCCTCGTTGGTGTCGAGCTTGTCCTCGATCGGGAACGGCGGCGTGTCCGAGGTCGAGAACACCTCGAGATCGTCGGCCCACACCTCGATCGCGCCGGTGGCGAGGTTGGGGTTCTTGTTGCCGCCGCGCGACTTCACGACGCCGGCGACGCCGATGCAGTGCTCGGTGCGCAGGTCGGCCGCCAGCGCGAGGAGGGCGGGGGACGACTCCGACGGATCGAAGACGATCTGGGTGATGCCCTCGCGATCGCGGAGGTCGATGAAGACGCAGCCGCCGTGATCGCGGTAGCTGCCGACCCAGCCGGTGAGGACGACGTGGGAGCCCACGTCGGTGTCACGAAGTTGGCCGCAGGTGTGGCTGCGACCGTGGCGCTCGAGGAACGTAGCCATGGCGGCGCACCATATCGCGGTGCGTCGGGGCCGGGAATGGGGCGGGCCCGCCGTGTGGACGATCCGTGCGCTGGCGCGCGTTCAGTCCGGGTCGATCGCGCCGCGGACGCTGGCAGACCGGGATCGTCCGGGCCGAACTGAAAACTTGATCCGTCGGGCTGCTCGTGCGGTCGGGCGATGTGCGATCTGATCGTACATGCCGATCAGATCCCCTATTCTTGAATGATCGTATGCGGTTGTCGGATCGATCCGATCCCGGGAGCTGTGGATAACTTGATCCCTCGAAATCGCGACTGGTAGCATTTTGTTCGTCGGTTCGATCGCTTGCACGGGTCGGCCGCTCAGTTGCCAGGACACTTGCCGTGGGGCTGCGGATCGCCGCCTGCCCCCACTGGTAGTGGTCCCGCCATGGCCGCGCTGCGCCCTGGTCCCGTCCGTTTCTCGATCTGCTTATATAATAGGAGTCAGCGTTGCGGCTTTCCGACCTTGCGACCTGTGACGACTCGGGGCCGATCCTCGCCTCGGCCGTCCACCCGGAAGTCTCTGCTGCCGAGTTCCCCGCCTCGATGCGCACCGCCCCCTGCTCCCACGGTCACGCGCTCGCCGATCCCGGCGACCACGCGATCGCGACCGTGACGCGGCTGACCGAGGCGCTCAAGCGCGCCAAGAAGGGCAACGCGCCGGCCGAGGCCGAGCTGGCCGACGCCGAGGCCGCGCTGGCGCGCCGGCTGCGCGCCCACGTGCCGCGGGGCGAGGTGAAGGTGACGCTCACCGGCAACCGCTACACGATGATCTCGGTGCGGCGCGCGGCGCGCGGGCACGGCCCGAAGAGCTACGACGTGCGGCTGCACTGCATGTTCGCCGACGCCGATCCGGTGATCGTCAAGGCGCTGGCCCGCTACGTCGCCGACAACGATCGCGACGCGTCGCGGGTGCTGGGCGACTTCATCGACGCCAACGCCGACGCGGTGCGCGGCAAGAAGAAGCCGACCGCGCCGGTGCTGATCACCACCGGCGACCACCACGACCTGCGGACGATCTTCGACGAGCTCAACGCCCGCTACTTCGACAACACGATCGACGCCGCGATCACCTGGGGCGCGCGCACCGGCGCGCCGCGGCGCCGCACCAGCGTCAAGATGGGCAGCTACTCGGTGGAGGAGCGGCTGATCCGGATCCACCGCTCGCTCGACCGCGGGTTCGTGCCGCGGTTCTTCGTCGAGTGGATCGTCTTCCACGAGATGCTGCACCAGGTCCACGACATCAAGGTCAAGAACGGCCGCCGCGAGTTCCACTCGAAGGCGTTCCTCGACGCCGAGGCCGGCTTCGACCGCTACGTCGAGGCCCGCGCCTGGGAGCGCGCCAACCTCGACGCGCTGCTCACGTACTAGCGAGCCGCAGGTCGACGAGGTCGGGGTGGCGGGGGAGCCCGTCGAGCGCGTCGGCGATCCACGCCGGCAGCGGCCCGTAGACCTTGCGCAGCTGACCGTCGGCGGTGCGCGCGCAGAGGCGTGCGTCGACGCCGTCGACCGAGTTGTCGTAGAGGTAGGCGCGATCGGCGATCGTGACCGCCAACGCCAGGTTCGCCATCGAGCGCGCGTAGCGCTTGATGATCTTGTCGATCGGGACTGTGTGGCCGCCTTGCATCACTCGTCCCGCCACGCGTGCAGCATTGATTCGCGGGTCCGAGGTGCCGATGAAGAACACGCGCGTGAAGTACCCCGCCGCGCGGGCACGCTCCAAGAAGGCGACCTTGTCGTCGGCCGAGAAGACCGTCTCGAAGGCGATGCCTTGGTGATGCGCCAGGAGTGCTTCGCGGCGCTCCGCCGCCCACTCTGCGGCCTGCAGCACCGCCGTTGGCGAGTTCCAGTCGCCGAATCGGTCACGCGCGACCTCATCGGGGTTGATGTACTCGACGCCGTCGCTCCAGCGCTCGACCCGCAAGCGCGTGGTCACCGTGGTCTTCCCGGCACCGTTTGGGCCGGCGATGACCAACAGGACCGGCTTCACGTCTGGCTGGCTCCCCGGGCCCTCATCCGCTCTTGCGCCGCGCGTCGCTCCGTAGCGATCGCCGCGCGCATCCGCGTCAGGGCCGCCTCGTTGGCCTCGCGCACCCCGGCGAACGCTTCGTGCGCCAGCTCGACCAGGTCTTCGTCGGTCGGCTCGTAGTCGGGGTCGGCGAGGTTGCGGCGGCTCACGCTGCTCAGCATAGCACCGGGCGCGCGCGTGGCGCCGCCGATCAGCGGACGCAGCGGACCCGCAGGCTGGTCGTCATCGGGGTGCCGATGCCGGCGCTGGCGCCGCTGGCGAAGCTGATCGCGTAGGCCTCGCTGGGCGTGTTGGGCTGCGGCGACGACGACCAGAACCCCGTGGCCGGGCGATCGGTGAACGCGGTCGAGATCGCCGGGTCGCTGCGGGTGTCGTCGACGATCGACGCCAGCTCCTTGAGCGACGGCAGGCGCCAGTCGGTGAGGCCGTCGACCGTCGAGGCCTCGCAAGCCGCGAGCGCGCCGGTCCAGGTGGCGGCGGGCAGCGTCGCCTGCTGCCAGTACAGGTTGGTGCGGCCGTCGAACAGGGTGCCCGCGCTGTAGCTGGCGATCGCGCCGCCGCCCTGGGTGTTGTGGACGCAGCGCACCAGGTGGGCGTCGCCGTCGGCGATCGGCGCCAGCACCGCGTAGTTGGTGTTGATGCCCCAGGTGGTGCCGGTGGCGCCGGCGACCGGCGTGCGGGTGCGCAGGAACGACGCCTGCGGGATCGCCGGGAACGCCTGCGGATCGAACGGCGCGAGCACTCGGCCGGCGTCGACGATCGTGAGCAGCTCGAGCCGCGACGGCAGCCGCCACTCGGTGAGCCCGTCGAGCGTCAGGTTCTGGCAGTAGGTGAGCGCGGCGGCGGCGGTGGTGGCCGCGACCAGGTTGCGCTCCCAGACCAGGCCGGTGACGCTGTCGAACACCGAGCTCTGGCCGCCCTGGTAGAACGGCACGTCGATGCGGTAGTGGCCGTCCTGGCCGGCGGGGCCGTCGGGGCAGCCGGCCGGGCCGGCGCCGCTGGAGCACAGCGCGGTCGGCGAGTCGGGCAGCCGCGGCTGGGTGCCGCTGATGGTCCAGGCGTAGGTCGCGGGGGTCGGATCGGCGAGCGCGCCGTTGAGCGCGCGCACGCTGAACCGGTGCACGGTGCCGGCGAGGTCGGCGTAGGTCGCCGGCGAGGCGCAGGCGACGAAGCGCTCCTCGTCGATCGCGCACTCGAAGCTGGTCGCGCCCGCGGGGACCGACGTGAACTGGAAGGTCGCGGTGGTGACCTGCGTGCTGGTCGGCGGGCCGAGCGTGATCTGGGTGTCGTACGCGGCGAGGTCGAAGGTCGCGGTCACGGTCAGCGCGGTGGCCCCCATCGTCAGCGTGCAGGTGGTGGCCGCGCCGCAGCCGCCGCCGCTCCAGCCGCCGAAGCTCGATCCCGCCGCCGGCGTCGCGGTCAGCGTGACGCCGGTGCCCGCCGCGTACGGCTCGCTGCAGTCGGCGCCGCAGGTGATGCCGGCCGGGCTCGACGTGATCGTGCCGCTGCCAGCGCCGCCGCGGCTGATCGTCAGCGTGGTGATGATGGGCGCGAAGGTCGCGCTCACGCTGCGGGCCTGGGTCATGGTGACGACGCACGCGCCGGCGCCGGTGCAGGCGCCGCTCCAGCCGGTGAAGGTCGACGTCGCGCCCGGGCTGGCGGTGAGCGTCACCGCGGTGCCGTGATCGTAGGACGCGCCGCAGTCGAGGTTGCCGGCGCCGCAGGTGATGCCGGCGGGGTTCGAGGTCACGACGCCGCTGCCGGCGCCGGCGGTCGCGACGGTCAGCGGGTAGGTGCGGCGCGTGAACGCCGCGTCGACCGCCAGCGCGGTCGACAGCGTCACGGTGCAGGTGCCGGTGCCGCTGCAGCCGCCGCCGCTCCAGCCGGTGAAGGTCGCGTCGGCCGCGGCGCTGGCGGTCAGCGTGATCGTCGCGCCCGCGCCGTAGGTGTGGCTGCAGGTCGCGCCGCAGCTGATGCCGGCCGGGCTGGAGGTCACGGTGCCCGAGGCCGCGGCGGTGCCGCTGCGCGTGACCACCAGCGTGTAGTCGAGCGAGAACGCCGCGTTGACCGCGACGTCGGCGGTGGCGGTCAGCGCGCACGCGCCGGTGCCGGTGCACGCGCCGCCGGCCCAGCCGAGGAACGTGGCGGTGCCCTGCGGCGTCGGCGTGAGCGTCACCGCCGCGCCGTGATCGACCTGCATCGTGCACTGGCCGGGGCAGGCGATGCCCGCCGGCGTCGAGGTCACCGAGCCCGGCCCGGTCACCGCGACCGCGACCGTGCGGCGGGCGGGGGCGAAGGTCGCCGTGGCGGTGGCGTCGGCGGCCAGCGTCAGCACGCAGGTCGGCGCCGTGCCGGTGCAGGCGCCGCCCCAGCCGCCGAACGCCGCGTTCGCGTCGGCCGCCGCGGTGAGCGTGACCTGGGTGCCGCGGGGCACGGTCAGCGTGCAGGCCGCGCCGCAGGCGATGCCGGCCGGCGTCGAGGTGACCGTGCCGGGGCCCGAGCGAGTGATGGTCAGGACCACGTCGTCGATGGTCGGCGCGTCGGTCGGCCCGTCGATGGGGGCGTCGGCGAGCGGGGCGTCGATCGGCGGCGCGTCGGCCGGCGGGGCGTCGGCGATCGGGGCCTGGACCTGGCCGCAGGCGGCGACCAGGAACACGGATGACAGCACTGCGAAGACGGCGCGCATGGAGACTCCTGCCAGAGGGGCTTGTGTGGCAGAGCCCGGCGCCCGCCGATGTGAGCGGGTTGCGGGGCCACGCCGGCCGGGCCACCCTGGCGCGATGGAGATCGACGCGGTCTGGGACTTCTGGTTCGGTGCGCTCGACGCGGATGGCAACGCCGCCCCCGAGGTCCAGCGCCGCTGGTGGATCAAGGATCCGGCGCTCGACGCCGAGATCGGCGCGCGGTTCGGCGCGCTGCACCGCGCCGTGGTGGCCGGCGAGCGCGAGGCCTGGCGCATCGAGCCGCGCGGGGCGCTGGCCTACGTCGTCGTGCTCGATCAGTTCTCGCGCAACCTGTTCCGCGGCGGACCGGGCATGTTCGCCGCCGATGGCCAGGCCCTGGCCGCCGCCAAGGCCGCGGTCGCCGCGGGCCACGATCGCGCGCTGCCGGTCGCGCCGCGCGGCTTCTTCTACCTGCCATACATGCACAGCGAGGACCTGGCCGATCAGGACGCGTGCGTCGCGCTGTTCACCGAGGTGCCCGGCGCGGCGCAGAGCGTCGACTTCGCCGAGCGCCACCGCGCGATCGTCCGGCGCTTCGGCCGCTTCCCCCACCGCAACGCGATCCTCGGCCGCGCGTCGACCGCCGAGGAGGAGGCGTTCTTGCGCGAGCCCGGCTCGTCGTTCTAGCGCGCTGCCACCGCCGCGGTCTGCCGGGCCGCGAACGCCGCGAACGCCGACCAACCGGCCACCGGCGACGCGTCGAGGTGCAGCCGCAGGCGATCGCCCGCGAAGGTGGCTGTCGCCGTGATGATCGGATCGCCCAGGCCCGGCCGGGTGAAGCCCCAGCTCGACACGTCCCAGATCGCGATCAGGCTCGGTCCGCTCGCCGCGACGCGGGCCAGCGCGGCTGACGGCCACGACGGCCAGGCGGCGTCGGCGTCGGCGCCGGTCGCGACCGCGATCGCCTGGCCGAACGCCGGGCTGTCGGCGTCGGACGGGATGATCAGCGCGTCGGCCAGCACCGCCAGCTCGGCGTCGTCCTCGAACAGCGCGCGCGCCCGCGGCGCGTCGGTCAGGCCGAGCAGCATCACGCCGTCGCCGATCGCCACGTCGCCGGTGAGCGTCGCGCCCAGACCGTCGACGACGGCGCCGACGTCCCCTGCCGATAGCTCCGGTCGCAGCGTGCGCAGCCAGCGCGCGACGCCGGCGCCCACCGCGGCGCGGTACGGCCCGACGCGCAGGCGCGCGACCACCGCCGCGCCGTCGTGTGGCGCGGTGATCCGGCTAGCCAGCGCCGGCGCCACCGGCCGCTGCGCCGCGAAGAACCGCGCCAGCGCGGTGCCGGGGCGCGCGGTGACGTCGAGGTCGAGGCGCAGCCGCGCGCCGGTCGCGTCGAGCCGAACGTCGATCGCGCTCGCCTCGGCCATCGTCGCCACCACCGCCGCCTGGAACGCCGCCCCCAGCGGCGCCGCGACGGCCTGATCGCCGGCCTCGGCGATGCCCGACGCCATGCCCGCCAGCAGCGCGCGCCCGGCCTGGCGGTACGCAGCCTCCGGGACCACGTGCAGCGTCGGCAGCGACGGCGGCGTCGCCCGCGCGTAGCTCGCCAGCGCCCACGGCGCCGCCGCGTCGAGCAGCGGCCGCGGGCCGACGATCGCCAGCGCCTCGCCGCGCGCGTGCCGCCCCGCCGGCAGCGCCGCCGCGTCGCCGATCGTCCCGACCAGCGCGTAGGCCGCGTCGGCCGCGCCCGGCTCCATCGCCACCAGCAGCCGCACCGGCCGATCGACACGCAGCCCCGTGGGCGCGCCGCCGATCAGCCCGCCGACCGCAAGGTCGAGGTGCGCCACGTCCAGCGGCGGCAGCGGGAACGTCCCGACGAACGCCGCCGCCCCGTCGAGGCCATGGTCGAGGCTGGGCAGATCGATCCACGCCACCACCTGCGGCGGCGCCGTCGCCGCGATCAGCGCGGCCGGCACGCGGCGCGGCGCCGTCGGCGCGGTGGACGGGACGTGGGCGCAGGCCGCAGTCATCAGCAGCGCGCCGATCGCGCGACGCGGCGCGCGCCGCGGGACTTCGAACATCGACATGCGCCGGCTATCGACCGATCGCCGGCGCGGTTGCGTGCGACGCCGGAGGCGCGCCGGCCGCGCGCGAGGCCGGCGGTCGCCCGACCAGGCTCAGCACGACCGCGGTGATCGCCGCCGCCAGCGCGTAGCGCGCGCGGCGGGGCAGGGGACGCATGGACAGTGACGACACGGCAGCACCTCGTGGTGAGTGCCGCGGCTATCGACCGATCGCCGGCGCGGTTGCGTGAGGCGCGGCGATTCTCGGCCGCGCGCTCAGTCGTCGTCGGTGACCAGGTGCGCCTGCAGCGAGGCCGGCACCGCGGCCGTCGGATCGCCCGCGACCAGGGCGGCCAGCTCGCCGGCGGCGGCCGGCGTCAGGTCGATCCACCAGCGGCCGGCCGGGTACTCGACGGCGGTCGGTCCATCGAAGCATCGACCCAGGCAGCCGCAGCGCGTGACCGCCACCTGGCCGCCCGCGCCGTGCGAGAGGATGGCCTCGGTGAGCGCCAGGGCCACGTCGTCGCCGCGCGCGCCGCACGCCGGCCGTCCGCCTTCGGGACGGCGGTTGTCGCACACGAACACGTGGACCCGCGGCGGCACCGCGACAAGGTAGCGCGTCGGGCGCCGCGTGGGGGCTCAGCCGGCGGCGGTCGCGGTGAGCTTCGACGTCA
Source organism: Myxococcales bacterium (assembly GCA_016707895.1). Classification (GTDB taxonomy): domain Bacteria; phylum Myxococcota_A; class Polyangia; order Haliangiales; family Haliangiaceae; genus UBA2376. Next base: position 168,782 of record JADJGV010000037.1, read on the forward strand.
GGTAGCTCGCGAAGTCGCGGCGATCCCACGCCTCGAGGCATAGCAGCACCACGCGGGGCAGCGGCCGCAGATACGAGCCCGGCACCGGCGGCAACGCGAGCTGCTGCTCGAAGACCGACTGCGCGGTGGCGCTGGCTTCGGCCAGCGGGTGCGTGTACTTGCGCACCTGCGCGCCGCGGGTGTTGCACAGCTCGGGGGGCGTCGCGACGAAGGTCGTGCCGCAGACCGAGGGGCGGTCGGTGTAGACGGTGCAGCGCTCGCTGGCGTCGAGGAACACGCACGGCCGCGAGTAGCTGTCGGAGGTCAGCGTGTCCATCAGTCGCGCCGAGGTGCGCAGGGCCTCGCGTAGCTCGGGCGTGTCGCGGCCTTCGCGGCGCAAGCGATCGGCGATCGGCACGGCCTCGTGCAGCCAGGCAGTCGTGCGCAGCGTGCAGCAGGACTTGGTGGCGGTGCAGGTGTCGCACGACACCACGCTGAGCTGGACTCGCGCGCCGTCCCGGATCACCGCCTCCGCGCGCTCGATGATGCTGCGGGTCGCGCGCGACGTAACCGCCAGCAATCCCGTGGCCGCCAGCGCCTCGCCGAAGGTCGGGCCATCGCCCAGATCCTGGGCCCGCTCACGTCGCCGACGGTCCTCACGCTTGGCGGCATGCTCTTGCTCGCTGCCATGGTGTCGCATCCTACGGTGCGCCGGTGATCTCGTGGTGTCGCGACCGGTGTTCCGGTAGTGTCGGCGACGATGTCGAGCGACGACGGCCAGGGCGTGAGCGACCCGGCGCTGGAGAAGACGGTGTCGGCGGAGGAAGCCGGCGTGACGGCGGGCGCGGCGGTGCCTGATGGCGGACGCCTCGCGGCTGGCACCAAGCTGGGGCGCTACGAGATCGTCGAGTTCATCGGCGGCGGCGGAATGGGCTGGGTGTACCGGGCCAAGGACACGGAGCTCGAGCGCGAGGTGGCGATCAAGGTGGTGCAGCCGACGGTGGCGGGCCCAAAGGGCCGCGATCGCTTGCTGGCCGAGGCGCGGGCGATGGCGAAGCTGCGCCACCGCGCGGTGGTGCCGGTGCACGACGTCGGCGAGTACGCGGGCGGGGTCTACGTCGCGATGGCGCTGGTGAAAGGCGGGACGCTGCACGACTGGCTGCACGCCGAGGTGCGGCCGTGGCGACAGGTCGTTGGGCGGTTCGTCGAGGCGGGGCGCGGGCTGGTCGCGGCGCACGCGGCTGGGATCGTGCATCGCGACTTCAAGCCGCGGAACGTGCTGCTGGGCGAGGGCGGCGAGGTGATGGTCGCGGACTTCGGGATCGCGTCCGCGAGCGCGGACGTCGGCGAGGGCGAGGGCGAGGGCGTCGCGGGCGGCCCGCGCGAGACGACGTCGATCGTCGGGACGCCGGCGTACATGGCGCCGGAGCAGGCGGCGGGGCAGGCCGTCGACGCGCGGGCCGATCAGTACAGCTTCTGCGTGAGCCTGTGGGAAGGCCTGCACGGCCAGCGGCCGCAGGAGGCCGAGACCCGGACGCAGGGCGCGCTGCTCGAGCGGTCGCCGGCGGCGCCAAAGTCGCGCCGCCGCGTGCCCGGCTGGCTGACCGACGCGGTGGCACGCGGGTTCGCCCCGGCGCCGGAGAAGCGGTGGCCGACGCTGGCGGAGTTGCTTGACCAGCTGGAGCGCGGCCTCGCGTGGCGCCGCCGAGCGGCGGTCGTTGCAGCTGCCACGACGACCGTCGTGGTCATCGCGTTGAGCGCGTCCCTCCTCACTCGGCGCGCGGCCCCAACGCTGTGCCCGGTGCCAAGCGGGCTCACCTGGGATGCGAGCGTCCGCGCAAAGATCGTGCGGGCGTTCCGCGAGACAAGGGTCGCCTACGGTGAGGACGCTGCAGAGCGCGTCGTGGCCGATCTCGATCTCTACGTGTCCGGCTGGCGCGAGCGGATGGTGGCTTCGTGTCGCGCGACGAACATCGAACACGCACAGTCCACGTCGCTGTTCGATCGGCGCCTGGTGTGCCTCGAGACACGACGAGCATATGCCACCGGCCTGATCGAGACGCTCGCTCAGGCCGATCGCATCATCGTCGCGAACGCCGCCGATGCAGTCGCGCGCTTGCCAGCACTCGAGGCTTGCGACCAAAGCGAGGCGCTCCTGTCCCGCCCGCAGCCACCTCCAGACAAGGCCGACCAGGTCGCGGCCGTCTACGCCAAGATCGTGAGCGCCCGTAGCGCTCGCGACCGCGGGCGCTGGCAGCCGGCGCTCGAGCTAGCCGAGAGTGCCGTCGCGGATGCTCGCGTGATCGGCTGGTCGCCGCTGACGACAGAAGCGCTCTCGGAGGTAGCAGGGCTGCGCGGGCAGATGCTACGCCCGTCAGCGACTGCGCTGGCCGAGCTGGCGTTGGAGGCTGGTCGCGCCAAGGATGATGTTGGGGTCCTGACGGCGCAGCTGGAGCTGTACGCGATGGAAGCGCAACGCGGGAACCTCGACCGCGCCGTGGCATTGGAGCCCGTCTTGCTGGGCACGTTGGCGCGTGTCGACGGCGCTCGTTGGCTCCAAGTGCGTGCGCGCGTCGTCATGGCTGCGCGGCGTGGCCAGCCGCGCGCGAAGGAACTGCTCGATGAAGCGGAGCACTTGGCGACGACCCCGGCGCAGCGTGCGGCGGTGCTCGGTGCGCGCGGGATGGGACAACTGAGCGCGAAGCGGGCGATCGAACTCTACCGCGAGGCACTCGCCGAGGCCGCGAAGGGCTTTGGCGACCACCATCCCGCTCTCGGAAAGGCGTATCTAGACTTGGCGGTTGCGAGGTATCGCGCCGCCGACCTGGAGGGGGCGGTGGGCGAGTGGCAGGCTGCCGGGCGGCTCTACGACGAGGCGTATGGTGACGTGGACAACCCGATGGTCGCCGACTACCTCCAGCTCGGCGGCATGCTCGCAGAGATGCGCGGCGACGACGATGACGGCATCGCCAAGGTGCGCCGGGCTGCGGAGATCTACGGTGCCGCCGGCATGGTGCGAGCGCAGGCGCAAGCAGAACGAAACCTGGCCAACATCGTGGCTTACAAGGCCGGTGGCGCCGCCGAAGGGGAACGCTACTACCGGCATGCTCTTGCGTTGCTGGAGGCGGAGTACGGGCGAGACTCGGTGGAGTATGCCGACGTGGAAGCCAGCCTCGGCATCTATCTGGCGTCAGAGTCTTGTCCACGCGGCGTCGCGTACCTCGAGCACGCACAGCAAGTGCTCGGCCCCCTACGGCACCCGCTGCTTCCCGGAACCCTGGGGCAGCTCGCCGACTGTGTGGCGCTGGAGAATCCGGAGCGTGCGATGCAGTACTACGAGGCCGTGCTCGCGATGTGCAACGAGCGAGGCTGCATGGCGGGGCTGAAGGAACAGATCTCGTTTTCCCGGGGTCGGCTGCTGATGGCGTCGCCATCCACACGAGCGAGTGGTCGGACGTTGCTGCAGACGGCGCTCGAAGGGTTTCTTCGCTTGAACCTCTTGGAGGACGCGGAGGAGGTTCGCCGGGAGCTGAGGAAGTGGCCCAGGTAGCAGGCGGAATTGCGTCCGAGCACATGCTGCGCGGATCGTCTTGGGCTAGCCTGGCGATCGATGGCGTCGGTCAAGCGGCCGAGCGAGCCGGCGTCGCGTCAGCGGACGAACCCTGCTCAAGCAAGTCCGCGCTGGTTCGAATGACTGGTGACGCCGAAACGCCGTCGAGGCGGACGCCGTCCTACCGAGGTGGACGTGACACGATCTGAGCAACCAGCGGCAAACGATCCAGCGCTCGAGAAGACGATGTCGGCGGACGACGCCGGCCTGAGGGCAGGGGGCGCGGCCGTCGACGCTGTGCGGCTGGTGGCCGGGACCAAGCTGGGGCGCTACGAGATCGTCGAGTTCATCGGCGGCGGCGGCATGGGCTGGGTGTACCGGGCCAAGGACACCGAGCTCGAGCGCGAGGTGGCGATCAAGGTGGTGCAGCCGACGGTGGCGGGCCCGAAGGGGCGCGATCGGCTGCTGGCCGAGGCGCGGGCGATGGCGAAGCTGCGGCACCGGGCGGTGGTGCCGGTGCACGACGTCGGGGAGTACGCCGGCGGCGTCTACGTCGCGATGGCGCTCGTGAAGGGCGGGACGCTGCACGACTGGATGCACGCCGAGGCGCGGCCGTGGCGGCAGGTGGTGGCGCGGTTCCTGGAGGCGGGGCGCGGGCTGGTGGCGGCGCACGCGGCCGGCATCGTGCACCGCGACTTCAAGCCGCGGAATGTGCTCATGGGCGAGGGCGGCGAGGTGATGGTGGCGGACTTCGGGATCGCGTCGGCCAGCGCGGACGGTGGGGATGCCGACGGGGTCGCGGGCGGCGCGCGCGAGGCGACGTCGATCGTCGGGACGCCGGCGTACATGGCGCCGGAGCAGGCGGCGGGGCAGGCGGTCGACGCGCGCGCCGATCAGTACAGCTTCTGCGTGAGCTTGTGGGAAGGCCTGCACGGCCAGCGGCCGCAGGAGGCCGAGACCCGGACGCAGGGCGCGCTGCTCGAGCGGTCGCCGGCGGCGCCGAAGTCGCGACGGCGCGTGCCGGGCTGGCTGACCGACGCGGTGGCGCGCGGGTTCGCGCCGGATCCCGAGAAGCGCTGGCCGACGCTTGGAGCGTTGCTCGATGCGGTCGAGCGACGGATCGGCCGGGGGCGGCGGCTCGCGATGCTCGGAGGTGGGGCGGCGGCGGTCGCCGGCATCGTCGTTGCGGTTACGTGGGGCGCGACCCGTGGCGACCGCGCCGCGCCGTGCGTCGCGCCCGGGTCCGGTTGGAGCCCTGCGGTTCAGGCCCGCCTCGAGGCGTCGTTTCGAGGCACCCAGAGCGCGATCGCCGAGGACGTGATCCCGCGCCTGGTGCGCTCCCTCGACGCGTACGCGACGAAGCTGAGCTCGAAGTCGCTCGCCGTGTGCGAGGTCCGGAGGGGCGAGCGTGGCCCGTCCGAGCTGTCCGATCGCCGCGGACTCTGCCTCGAGCGGCGCCGCGACAAGCTCGCCGAGTTGCTGGCCACGTTCGAGCGCGCCGATCGCGCCGTCGTCGCCGGTGCGTTGGACGCCATCGGGCAACTCGAGGAGATCGAGGAGTGCGACAACGCCGGACGCCTTCGATCGCTCGCCGAGCAACCGCCCCCGGCGCTGCGCGACCCGGTGGCCGTCGTCGATGGCGCGCTCGCCGCGGGGGAGGAGCTCCGGCGGCGAGGCCGGATCGTCGACGCGTTGCGCACGTATGAGCGCGCGCTGACGGAGGCCGATCGGCTGCGCTGGCCGCCCGCGCAGGCGGCGGCGCTGGTCGAGATCGTCGGGCTGCGTGCCGCGCTCGGGCTGGCGTTCGTCGCGCCAGCGCAGCGCCTCATCGAGGTCGCCTCCGCTGCCGACGATGACTCGTACCTGGTGTTCGGGCTGAGCCAGCTCCTGAGTCACTACGTGTCGAGCGGGAGGCTCGAGCAGGCCGCGGGTATCGCCGAGGCGCTTCGGGCAGCGCTCGCGCGCGATGGCGTCTCCCGCGTGATGCGCGTGCAGGGGTTGTGGAAGCTCGCGCTCTTGGCGATCGAGCAACACGACGGGCCGCGCGCCGCGGGCTTGCTCGCCGAGGCCGATCGCCTCGCCGCCGCGCCGAAGGAGAAGGCGTGGTTGGTGGCTGCACACGCGGAGGTCGCCGGCACCAACGCCGCGCGCATCCAGTACGCCGAGGAGGGGCTGCGCATCACGATCGACGCCGTTGGCCCGCGTGATGTCGCCGTGGGGACCGCGCACATCCGGCTGGCGCGCTTGTCGTACCTGGACGGTGACCTGGCGTCGGCGGAGCGCCGCCTGGAGGCGGCGCGCGCGATCTTCGTGGATGCAGGCATCGTGCGTGCGTCACCCCCGTGGGCCGACTATCTGCAGATCGCGGGCTCGATCGCGCGCAAGCGCACGCGGTTCGATGAATCCGTCCGACTTCTCGAGGACGCCGTCGCGGTCTACCGCGCGACCGGACAGCTCGAGAAGGAAGCGCAGGTGGTGCGGAGCCTCGGGAATACGGAGGTCGACCGGGGCCGCCCCGCGGAGGCGCTCCGCTACTTCAACGACGCGCTCGCGTTGATGGCGCGGGCGCGCGGGCGCGACTCGCTCGAGTACGTCGACATGGAGGCCAGCCTCGGCATCCACCAAGCGAACCAGGATTGCGCGGAGGGTGTCCGGCTGCTCACCCATGCGCGCCAGATCCTCGAGCCGCTGCGCCACCCGTCGCTGGCGCCGATCTACGGTCAGCTCGGCTCGTGCCTCGAGGCGACGGATCCCGACGAGGCGGGGCGCCTCTATCAGGCAGGGCTGGCGCTGTGCGTCGAGCGCGGCTGCGCGCCTGGCACGGCCGAGAACTTCCGCGCCAACCTGGGGAAGCTGTTGACCAACGATCCGGGGACGCGCCCACAAGGCGTCGCGCTGTTGCGCGAGGCCCGCGAGGGCTTCGCGCGTCTCGGGCAACAGCGGATCGTAGAGATGATCGACCGCGATCTCGCGCAGATCGCGAAGGGCCGCGTTCCGCGGTGAGCCCGCTGAGCGCGCAGAAAGCTGGATTGCGCGCTCCCGCGGTTTGCGGCATCGTTTCGAGATGCCGCTCTTCGATTTCGCCTGCGAAGCCTGCAAGCACCGGTGGGAGGACATGCATCGCTCCGGCGAGCCCTTGCCGGTCTGCCCTGCCTGCGGCGCGTCGACAACGGAGAAGATCCTCTCGATCGGCACGGCATACGTCTTCCCGGTGATCGAGCCCAACCGCACCTACGACTTGCCGGTCGCGAAGAAGGTCCGGAAGCGCACGTACAACTTCTAGATGTCGGCGGTCGTTGCGCGCTGCGTCAGCAGCGATGTGATCGAAGATTGCCGGACGAGGCGGGGATAGAAAGTAGGCGCTTGCTCTTGTGACCTCGGCGGCCTTTCGCCACGATTCGCGTCGGCTCCTGAGTCGCTCGAGGAAGGGCGAGCGGCTCTCGCCAGCCAGGGGCGCGTTCCGACGAATCGACAGGCTCGATGACCACCACGCCGCAGCACCACGTCATCAAGGAAACCTCGGACACCCTGACCCGGTTGTTCCAGGACGAGTTCAAGCGCAACGGCTACAAGCGGGTCCATATTGTCGACGGCGCGCCCAAGCCCGACGCCATCGAAGGTAAGCTCCCCGCGGTCTCGGTGTATCTCTACCAGATCGCGTTGGACCCGCCCGCCACCGAGAACACGGCGGTACACGAGGTCGTTGAGGTCGCGCAAGAAGACGGGACCATCAAGGAGTACGCTCGCCGCCGCCGCTTGTGGGTCCGGCTCGACTACCTCGCCTCGGCGTGGGCGCAGACGCCCGAGGATGAGCAGCTTCTATGCGGCTTGCTGCTTCGGACGATCATCGACAACGCCGAGATCACGAAGGAAAAGCTCAAGGGAACGACCTTCGAGGAGAGCATGCACGGGTATGAGTTCACCGGGCTCCCGTTGATCCTCAACACCCGCATGGACGAGGGCACGCTCGCCCGCTTCTGGGGCAGCCTCAACCAGCCCATCCGCCCCGCGATCCAGTTCTGGACCGCCGTGCCGATCATTCCCGAGCGCATGGAGGAATTCCAGCGCGTGCGCTCGCGCCAGCTGGAGTACCGCAACGTCCACGACCCTGTGGTCAAGGAGCAGGGCCCGAACCCCAACCCGTTCGCACGCCGCCTCGATCTGGGGCGCGGCAAGAAGGGCGGCACCTAGCCGCCTCATCAACCGGTTCAACCGAGCGGTCCAAGGGCCCCAGGCGCGTCGACGACCTCGACCTATTGCCAGCCGGGCTAACGACCGACCGCCATCGGAAGAAAAACAGCAGGAGGACACTCGAACATGGCGACCAGCTACCTCTCTCCAGGCGTGTACGTCGAAGAAGTCGATCGCGGCTCCAAGCCGATCGAGGCCGTGGGCACCAACACCGTGGGCTTCCTCGGTGAGTCCAGCAAGGGCCCGGTCAACGAGGCCGTGCTCATCACCAACTGGTCGCAGTTCGTGAAGACCTTCGGTGACTTCAAGGAGTGCTCGCAGTCGTTCGTCCACGGCGTCTACGGCTTCTTCAACAACGGCGGCTCGCGCTGCTTCGTGGTGAACGTCGGCGCCCCTGCCGACGCCGCGCCGGCCAAGGCCGCGACCGCGGGCAAGGACGACAAGGACGCCGCCAAGGCGGCGGCCCCGGCCGTCGGTGGTGGCGGCCGTGACGGCCTGTTCATCGGCAAGGACGGCGGCCCCGGCGCCCGCACCGGCCTGAAGTGCTTCGAGGAGATCGACGAGATCGCCCTCGTGGCCGCTCCCGGCCAGACCTCGCCGGCGATCCAGGACGCGATCCTGTCGCACTGCGAGACCCGCAAGGACCGCTTCGCGATCCTCGACTCGCCCGAGACCATCTCGGGTGGCGTCGACAAGCTGCCGAAGCCCCGCGACTCGAAGTACGGCGCGTACTACTTCCCGTGGATCCAGGTCTACGACCCGGAGCAGGGCAACGTGTTCGTGCCGCCGTCGGGCCACATCGCCGGCGTGTACTCGCGCGTCGACTCGGAGCGCGGCGTCCACAAGGCGCCGGCCAACGAGATCGTCCGCGGCGCCCTGGGCCTGAAGTACAACGTGTCGAAGGGTGAGCAGGACCTGCTGAACCCGAAGGGCATCAACGCGATCCGCTTCATGAACGGCGCGATCCGCATCTGGGGCGCCCGCACGCTGTCGACCGACCCGAGCTGGCGCTACATCAACGTCCGCCGCCTGTTCATCATGGTGGAGACGTCGATCGAGCGCGCCACCCAGTGGGTGGTCTTCGAGCCCAACGACCACCGCCTGTGGAAGCGCGTCCAGCGGACGATCTCGTCGTTCCTGACGCTGCTCTGGCGCACCGGCGCCCTGATGGGCACCGCCCCGGAGCAGAGCTTCTACGTCAAGTGCGACGCCGAGACCAACCCGCCCGAGGTGATCGACGCCGGCCAGCTGGTCTGCGAGATCGGCCTCGCCCCGGTCAAGCCCGCGGAATTCGTCATCTTCCGCATCGGCCAGATGGCCGCGGGTGGCGGCGTCGAGGAGTGATCTCTTAGGTATGGGGAGGCAGGGAAGGTTTTTCCCCGCCCCCCCGTACTAGTGCGCGAAACCAGGCACCAACACTGCTCCGACGCAGGGGGGGTGCCGCGAATCCTCACAGGTTCTTGAGGATTCCCGGCAGTCTCCGTGCTGGGGCCACCAGCTAAGGAGAACGAAATGGCGATTTCTCGCGGTTACAACGTGACGAACTTCCACGCGGTCGTCAACGGCATGAACGGTGGGTACCTGACCCAGTTCGGCCCGCCTACCTACGAGGGCGACGCGATCAAGCAGGCCCTCGGCCCCGACGGCGTCACGAAGATGATGGTCGGCAAGCCGAAGATCGGCGACGCCAAGTGCTCGTACAATATCTCGGAGGCTGGTCCACTCATCGACCTGATGAACCAGATCCTCAAGAAGAACGTCACGCACTTCGACGCGTACGTCGCCTTGGGCAATCAAGACTACAAGATTCAGCGCGCCATCTCGATGCTCGGCTGCCTTCCGAAGGAGCTCGGCTTCAGCAAGCTCGACTCGAAGGACGGCAAGAAGCTGTTCGAGGTGAACCTCACCTTCGCTGTCGAGGACATGAAGTACGAGAAGGGCGGAGATGCCATCAAGAGCAACCTGTCCAACAAGGCCAAGAGCTGGCTCTGCGCGCACTTCCACCCGGTCGGCATCTTCGGTGGCATCCCCCCGCAGTCGATCACCGCGATCGACCTGTGCAAGTACACGGCGAAGATCTCCGAGGAGCACACCGGCATGCTCCGCCAGCCGACCCGCCAAGCGGCTGCGTGGGAGGTGGCCGGCCACAAGATCGAGGGTCAGCCGAGCGGCTTCGAGGCCGCGAAGGACCATGTGGTGAAGTGCCTGTACGATGGCGAGATCAACGAGGGTGACTTCGTTGACTGGTCGGTGAACATCATGGCGCCGAACAACAAGGACATCATTGGCGAGGTCGTGTTCATCCAGTCCGCCCCGCAGAAGTTCACCTGGGCGCCGGAGCTCAAGGGTGGCGGCGACAGCATGGCCACTTGGACGATCGACTGCATCACGGAAGAGATGCGCATCGAGCCGAAGCACAAGGCGTAGTCCCCCTAGACACTCGCAGCTTTCAACGTGTTAAGGTGCGGCTCACCCATGCCAGGGGTGGGCCGTTCGCTTTTCGGGGGGCGCACGGCGTGCGCTAGCATTTGCCCCCGCATTCACCATCCACACAACCGCCGGATTCCGCACATGGCCATGAAGACTGAGTTCAGGTTTCGCCTCCCGCGCGGCTTCGTCGACGGCGACGGGAACGTTCAACGCGACGGCGTGATGCGCCTCGCGACGGCGCGCGACGAGATCGTGCCGCTCCAGGACTACCGCGTGCAGTCGAACCGCGCGTACCTGGTGATCGTGCTGCTGTCCCGCGTGGTCACACAGCTCGGCAGCGTCGAGCGCATCACCGTCGAGACCATCGAGAACCTGTTCTCGACGGACCTCGCGTACCTGCAGGAGTTCTACCGCAAGATCAACGAGGAGCAGGGGACGCCGAAGCACCACGTGGCCTGCCCGAAGTGCGCCCACGAGTTCGACATCGACATGGCGACTGGTGCGCTCATCACCGAGGGAAGCGAGGGCCGGCCCCCGGGGTAGTCTGGGCGGCGGTCGCCACGTATCCCCGCGAGCAGCTCTACCAGGAGATCGCGTACATCGCGTACCATTTCCACTGGTCGCAAGACGCCATCCTCGACATGGAACACGAGGAGCGCCACACCTGGCTCAAGGAGATCGCCCGCATCAACCGGGAGATCAACGAGGCCAGGCGCCAGTAGTTCGGCTCGCCGACCGTCGCCCAGTCACATCGCTTCGCCACCGCGCTCTACCTGAGCGCCGACGCTTCGCACCGAGGAGCCCATGCGTTCTGCCGCCGACTTTCGTGCCCCGGGCGTGTACGCCACGTTCGCCGAGCCAGTCCGTCCGGACCTGGCGATCGCGGACACGCGCTGCACCGGCTTCACCGGCCTGAGCCAGAAGGGACCCATCAACCAGCCGGTGCGGGTCTCGAACTGGGACGAGTTCGTCGAGGTGTTCGGCTACACCGACCAGTTCTACCTGTCGGACTCGGTGTTCGCGCACTTCAAGAACAGCGGCGGCCCGTGCTGGATCGTCCGCGTGGCCCACGTGCCGGCGCGCGGCGAGGCCGCCGACGCGACCCACGCGCAGTGCGCGGCCCACATCCAGGTCGACGACTGGAACAAGCCGTCGCTCAAGATCCGCGCGCTCAACGAGGGCGTGTGGGGCAACAACATCTGGGTCAAGTGCGAGCACGCCCAGGGCGCGACCACGCTGCTCACCCGCGACCTCGACGTCGGCGCCGGCGAGGCCCACGTCAAGTCGACCCGCGGGTTCGAGGTCGGCTCGCTTGTGCGCATCTACGACCGCGAGAACTCCGACTACGTCGTGCTGACCGAGATCGGCGATCGCCTCATCAAGTGGGGCAAGGAGACGCCGGTCAACCGGCGCCACCGCGCCGCCGCGCCGACGCACATGGAGGTGCTCGAGTTCGACCTGCACGTGACGCTGAAGGACCGCAAGGAGGTCTTCCGCCACCTGCAGATGTCGCCGCTGTCGCGCCACTACGCGCCGCGCGTCGTCGAGCAGGGCTCGCGCATCGTGCGGCTCGAGGACCTGCTGACCAAGTCGCCGGTGCCGCACAACCTGCCCGAGCCGCTGCCGCTGACCCGCCTGGGCGGCGGTAGCGACGGCACCGACGCGCTCACCACCGAGGACGTCATCGGCATCGACGGCGGCCCCGACGATCGCCGGGGCATCCTGTCGCTCACGCCGATCGACGAGGTCGCCATCATGGCGTGCCCCGACGCGATGGTGTTCTACCAGCGCGAGCCGGGGCCGGCGGGCGAGCTCCGCGCCCAGCGCATCCAGGATCAGCTCATCAACCTGTGCGAGAACCTGAAGGACCGGTTCGCGGTGCTGGACATCCCGCACCCGCTGCCCAAGCAGGTGCCGCCGGCGCAGTTGGTCGAATGGGTCCGCACCTGGCGGCGGCGCACGGACTCCTCGTACTGCGCGTACTACTGGCCGTGGGTGAAGAGCGTGAACGGGGCGGATCAGCAACGCGTGCTGCCGCCGTCGGGCTACCTGACCGGGATCCTCGGTCAGCGCGACGAGCAGTACGGGGTGCACGTGGCTGCGGCCAACGTGGAGATGGTTGGCGCCGTGGATCTGTCGATCCGGGTCTCGGAGGATGACGTCGGCCTCCTGAATCACGACGCTGTAAATACGTTCAGGTTGCAACGGGGGGTGCGCCCATGGGGCGCACGCACTGCGTCATCGGACCCGGACTGGCGCTACATCACGGTTCGACGCCTGTTCATCATGCTGCGTCGCAGCCTAGAGACCGGATTTTCTTGGGTTACGTTCGAGCCAAACAACCATCAGACCTGGGAGACGGTTCAGAGCACCTGCCGAGAGTTCCTCAGGGATCTGTTCAAGCGGGGGATGCTCGCCGGAGGGAAGGATGAGGAGGCGTTCTTCGTAAAATGTGATGGCGAGACGAACTCCAAGGACGACATCGACGCTGGCCGACTTGTTTGTGACATCGGTGTCGCCCCGATCTCCCCGACTGAATTCATCATGGTTTCTCTGGTTCAAGACATGAACAACCCAGCCCAGGGTTGATCGCCCGCGAAGGAGTGAAACATGGCCCGCAAAGACCCTGCTCTCGCGTTCTGTTTTCGCGTGACGATCACCAAGAGTTCGCTTGGGGTGAAGCTCGACAAGGCGTCCGGCTTGTTCAAGTCGGTTAGCGGGCTCGGGGTCGAGACCGAGGTCGTCGACTTCAAGGAGGGCGGGGTCAATGACATGACCCACAAGCTCGTGGGCGGCGCGAAGTATAAGAACATCGTTCTCAAGCGCGGCGTGGTCGGCCCAGAGTTGATGGACTGGCGCTCGAACTGGGAGAGCGGCTTGGCGAGCGGCAAAGGCAAGGAAAGCCTGCGAACCAACGGGTTCATCGAGCAACTCGACACCCAAGGCAACACCATCGCCAAGTGGGAGTTCACCGGCGGCTGGCCTTGTAAGTGGGAGATGAGCGAGTTCGACGCGGGCAAGAACGAAGTCTCGATGGAGACCCTCGAGATCGCTCACTCTGGCGTGAAGCGCGCCTAACCTGATCCGGAGCCCCCGATGACCGAGCCCCGCGCCCTCACCGCTGCCCTGTCCGGCCCCGCCTTCGACGGAGCCGCGTCGCGTTCCGCGACGCACGCCAGCGAGCGCCACGCCGAGCGCTGGGCGCCGGAGGGCGAGGGCGCGCGCAAGGCCAGCGGCATGCGGTCGCTGGCATTCGCCGATCGCGTCGCCACGCCGTGGATGTCGACCGCGAACTACTCGCGGATGACCCAGATGTTCGCGATGTCGTCGACGGGGCACAGCGACCGCGCGGTGCCGCAGGTGTCGTGGCTGTTCCCGCGGCCGTGGTTCCAGGACGAGCTCGACTGGATGGCGGCGGCGCGCATGGGCCTCGAGTCGACCCAGCGCCGCGGCGCGATGACGACGCGCGGTACCTTCGTGACCCCGAGCGGCGAGTCGAGCTGGGCCGGCGTCGCGATGCCGGTGCTGTCGCCCGACGTGATGGCGGCGGTGGCGCCGTCGATGAGCGGCGGCGAGGGCGCCGGGCTGCGCGCCTGGTCGCCGGGTGTCGACTTCGCGGCGGCGGCGGCGGCCGAGGTGGTCGCGGGCGCGGTGTCGTCGGTGGCGGGCGCGGGCCTGCCAGCGATCGCCGAGCGCTCGCCGATCTGGTCGGGGCTGTCGATGGTGACGCCGCGCGGGCTGGCGCCGGCGTCGACGACGTCGAGCTTCGGGACGCCGATGTCCGCGTCGACGATGTCGGCGATGTCGACGCCCAGCGCGATCTCGCTGGCGGCGCCGCGTCCGACGTACACCGCGCCGGTCTCGCCGTCGGTGGTCGAGGCCGCGCAGCAGTCGATCGCGCGCATCGAGTCACGCGTCGAGGAGATGCGGCAGCCGGCTACCGCGCCGGCGAGCCAGACGTCGGGCGACCCGTCGAGCGATGCCTCCACCGCGGCGTCGACGGCGGCACCGGACGCCGGGGCCTCGTTCGCGACCGGCGAGGCGGCCGCGTCGTCGGCGCCCGCGCTGTCGAACACCGAGCAGCGCCTCGCGGACGTCGCCCACGGTTCGACGGCGGCCTCGAGCGCGCTGCGCACGGTCGAGTTGTTGCTCGGCGCGTTGAGCGGCCGCCGCGAGACCGCCGCGACCAGCGCGGCCGCCGCGATCGCGTCGGCGACCCCCTCGACGGCTGATAGCGCAACCGCGAGCCCGAGCGCTGCGGGCATCGCGCCGTCGGCGGCGACTGGGGCCACCGCGGGTGCGATGGCGAGCGCGAACTTCGCGCCGGCCGCGGGTCCGCGCGTCGCGATGCCGGTCGGCTTGGGCGGCCTGGTCCAGGCGCTGTCGGCGGCCGACGCGGTCGGCCGCCCGATGGTGCAGACCCGCGACAGCGGCGCCTTCGCGCCGACCGCCAGCATGGCGATGACCAGCACGATGCTGCCCGCGGCGATGTCGGCGCCGACCTTCGCCGGCGTCGCGACGCCGAGCGGGCGCGCCGCGACCGGACCGTCGACGCCGGCCTTCAGCCCGGTGTGGGCCGCGCCGACCGGCGCGCTGGCCGCAGTCTCCGCGTCGCACTCCCGCGCGGTCGATCACCTGACCTGGAGCGATCGCTGGCTGGCCCGCTTCTCGGGCGCGTCGCCCCTCGCGATGTCGGCCTTCGACAGCGCCAGCGACGTCGGTGGCCCCTCGCTGCGGCCGCTGCAGGTCGGCTCTCCCGAGGTGGTCTACGTCCACCCGCGCCTGGCGCCAGCGAACATCGCCGCGCTGGCTCGCTCGTCGAGCGTGGTGGCCCCCGAGCGCGGCGCCGCGGCGCCGGCGATGCCGGTGGTCGCCCCGCCGGTCGCGACCCGCCCCGACGGCCGGCCGGCGCCGCTCCGCATCGACGATGGCGAGGCGGTGCCGGACTCGGTGTTCGCTGCGATCGCCGCTGCGTCGGTCGCGCCGCCGCCGCGCGCGACGACGGCCGCCACCGCGCCTTCGAGCGCGCGCGCCACGGACACCGCCTCGCCTCGCTCCGAAGCGGCTGGGATCTCGCCCACGCTCGGCCTTGCGCCGACCGCGGCCCCGACCGTCTCGGCGCCGGTCGACCTGCTCTCCACCGCGGGCCGCCGCCTGTCGATGGCCGACCTCGTCGCCGTCGCCACCCCGGCTGCGCCCGACGCGGGGCTGGCCCCGGGCCTGGCGTCGTCGCCGATGGCGCCGGCGCTGGCGTCGATGCTGCCGCTGCCGGCCGCGCCGGTGTTCGATCCGCGCGCGCTGCACGGCGACGCCCTCGCGACCGCGTACCTCGGCGGCCTCGTCGCGCGCTCCGCGGCGCCCATCGGCGTGCTGGCCGGTGCGCCCAGCCTGGCCGCCCTCGCGCGTGCCGGCGTCGACGCGCCCGCGGCCGCTGGCGTGAACGCGTGGATGGCGCGCGACATGGCGCTCGCGCCCGCCGCGCTGCGCCTCGCCGAGGCCGCGCCGCAGCAGACGTTCATCACCCGTGGCCCCGATGGCCAGCCGCGGACGCGCGGCCTCGATCTGTCGGCGAGCGCCGTCGCGGGCAGCCGCGAGCGCGCGGGCGCCGCGATCGAGCAGACCTTCGTCGCGCCGACGTCCGCGCCAGTCGCCGCGGCCCCCATTGGCGCGGCCCCGGCCGGCAGCGAGCTCGCCGCCTCGCCGACGGCGTCCAGCGCGTCGGCCGTCGACGCATCGGCGCCGGCCGCCATGGAGACCCGGGCCCTCGAGCAGGAGCTGGTCACGCTTCGGGCCGCGATGCTCGCCGCGCCCGACGTCACGTCGGTCCCGCTGGCCCACGCGGAGCACGCGCCGCTGGTGTCGGGGCGGGTCGCGGTGCCGTCCGCGACCTCCAGCGCCCTGCCGTCGCTGGCGGGCCTGGCCCCGTCGACCGCCGCGCCGCTCGCCACCGCGCAGGCGCGCAGCGCGGCCGCCTCGCTCGGCGACAGCATCGCGATGACGTACGCGGCGCCCACCATGCCCGGTGCGCAGGCGTCGCTGCCGGGCGCCGCGCCGACGATGGCGGGCGTGCCCGCCGGCGCCCCGGGGATGCCGCGCCTCACGGCCGCCTCGGGTCGGCCGGGCGGGCTGGCCGAGGCCGCGCTGGCGTGGTCGATCGCCGAGGAGCGCTCGGCCGCCAACCTGGCCTTCGACTTCGTCACGCCGGAGCTGATCCTGGCCGCCAAGGTCTACGGCCTGTCGCCGGGCGCCGCGGCCGAGGCCGTGCGCCTCGCCGCCGCCGGACCTGCGTCGATGGCGTCGATGGCGACCCAGCTCGACCTCACGCTCTTGCGCGCGTTCCAGGCCGGCCCCGCCGAGGCCGCTCGCCGCACCGCGGGCGGGATGCCGTTCGCGTCGGCGGGACAAGCGCCCGCGATGACCGCTGCGTCGGCCACGGCGACGAGCGCGTCGGGCCCCGCGGCTGGTCTGGACATCGCCTATCCCGGCGTCGCGCCGTCGTCGTCCGCCGCGCCGTCGCAGGCTGCCGCCGCGGAAGCTGCCATGGCCGCGTCCGCCGCCGCGGGCGGGCCGGCGGCAGCCCCGTACGCGGGCGCTGCGACCTACGCGGCCCCGGCGTTCGATCCGGTCTACGCCAGCGCCGCCTGGCCGTCGGCCGCCATGGCCTCGTCGGCCAAGCTGCCGCGCGGTGCCTTCCTGTGGCCGCCTGGCGCGGTCGCTGCGCTGGGCCTGCGCGCGCTCTCGCCCGACGGCGCCGCCGGCCTGCCGGTGGTCGCGCTCGAGCTGCTGGCCGCTCAGGCCGTGGCCGAGCTCGGCACGCTGGTGACCGCGTATCCGGGCATGGCCCGGGCCAGCGACGCCGCGGCGGCCGCCGCGTATGGCGGGCCGGGCGCCCCCGGTGCCTCGCGCTTCGCCGAGGCGGCCATGCCGCTGACCAGCGTCGTGCAGGGGCCCCAGGGCCCGACCTCGGTGGTCTCGCCGCTGGGCGCAGCGACCTCGCCGCTCGAGCTGGCCCGCGCCGCCGAGGTGGCCCACGCCGAGGAGTCGGCGGCCCAGGCGTCGGCCGCGATGGCGGTCCCGTCGCTCGCCCGCCAGCGCTTCGAGTCGGTCTACATCGCGCTCACCCGCTCGGTCGAGGGGCAGTCGCTGTCGCCGGCCGCGCGCGCGGCGCGCGCGATGTCGCTGGTCGCGAGCTCCACGCCGGGCCTGTCGCCGCGCGAGGCGGCGGCGGCCACGTGGTCGATGCTACCGGACGTCTACCGCGGCGGCCTCGACCTGGTCGCGCCTCACGACGCGCGCACCGATCGCGACGGCGCCGCCGACATGCTGGACGCGCGGCCGGGCCTCGCGGGCCTGGCGGCGCGCGCCGGTGAATCGCTCGGCTCGTTCGTCTCGCCCTCGATGGCCGAGGTGCGCGACGTCGCCGCCTCGGGCTTCGCGGGCAGCGGCGAGTCGGGCAGCGCCGGATCGAGCGCGGCCGCGAGCCGCGCCGCCTCGCCGGTGTATGTCGAGAACGCGCCCGCCCGTCCGTCGACCCCGAGCCCGTTCTCGGCGCCACGTCCGGGCCGCGCGTTCGGCCAGTTCGGCGGCGGCGAGCCCGAGGTGCCGGCCTGGTTCGAGTCGGCCGCCCAGCGGATGTTCTCGTCCGGTGACGATCGCGGCGCCGGCATGAACCTCGCGCAGATGGTGCTCGTCACCGCGATGCCGCAGCAGCAGGTGGCCGCGGCGACCCGTGGCACCAGCGCGGGTGGCGGCGGCGGCTCACCCGCACAAGGGGCAGGCAAGCACGCGCCGGCCGAGAAGCCAGACGTCGAGCAACTGGCCTTCGAAGTCTATCACGAGGTCATGCACCTCCTCGACATCGCTCGCAAGCGCAGCGGAGATCCATTCCAATGACCACACTGGCGAAGCTCCACATCATTGGTCTCGAGGCTGGGGGCGATCTGGAAGCCCAGTACAACCCCAAGGAGGTCGGGATCGACAAGTCGGTGCCGTGGCAGAAGTCGCCGACCTCGTCGGGAGACCAGCCCGAGCTCCAGTTCACCTCCGCCGAGGGCCGCTCGATGTCGTTCGAGCTGTTCTTCGACGCGTACGAGTCGGGTGGCAACGTGCACACGACCTACGTCGAGAAGCTGTTGGGCTTCACCCGGGTCATGGACCCGAGCAAGTCTGCCCCCGAAGACAAGCGCCGGCCGACCCGCGTGCGCATCGCCTGGGGCGGCGGCATCCCCGACTTCGAGGGCGTGATCGAGTCGGTCTCCACCAAGTACACGATGTTCCTACCGAGCGGCGCCCCGTGCCGGTGCACGTGCTCGATCAAGGTCAAGGAGGCCTCGCGGGCCAAGGGCGCGAAGGCGCCTCCGCCCGCCGGTAAGGGTGGGGCGGCGCCGGCGGGGGGCGCGGCATGAGCGGCGACAACGCCAACACCTCGACCGGCGTAAAGTTCGAGGTCAAGATCGGCGGCAAGGACGTCGAGGCGACGGACGTGATGACCATCCTGGTCGATCACGATCTCGATCTGCCCGCGATGTGCCTGGTCACGCTGAAGAACCCGAGCAACAAGTTCAACGAAGAGTACAAGCCCGGCGACGCCGTCGAGATCAAGCTCGGCGGCGGCACCCGCCGCAGCGACGCCGGCACCGGCTCGGGCGACACCGGCCCCGTCTTCAAGGGCGAGGTGGTCGGCATCGAGGCGCACTACAAGCAGGGCGGCGAGCCCAAGCTGTCGGTGCGCGCGTTCGACAAGCTGCACCGCCTGACCCGCGGGAAGAAGTCCAAGACCTACCAGAAGCAGACCGATCAGGACATCGCCAGCGCCATCGCCGGCCAGGCCGGCCTGTCCGCGCAGTGCGGCTCGACGCCGAAGATCAAGCACGAGCACGTCTACCAGCACAACCAGGACAACCTGTCGTTCCTGCGCACCCGCGCGGCGCGGCTCGGCTACTCGATCTGGGTCGACGACGGCAAGATGTTCTTCGACGCGCCCAAGCTCGACGCCGACTCGGGCCTCGAGTTCTCGTACGAGCAGCAGCCCAAGGACGGCAAGGGCGACAAGCTCAAGAGCTTCAACGGCCGGCTGTCGAACGCGCAGGTGGTCAAGAAGGTCACCGTCCGCGGCTGGGATCCGGAGAAGAAGGCGGAGGTCGTCGGCGAGGAGCAGGCCAAGGCCTCCAAGCTCGGCTCGAAGAACGCGGCGGCGTCGCTCGGCGATTTCGGCGAGGTCGAGACCTACGCGGTCGACCGGCCGATCGCCTCGGTCGAGGAGGCCAAGGCCATCGCCAAGTCGATGCTCGACGAGGCCTCGCTGAGCTACCTGACCGCCGAGTGCGAGGTCATGGGCAACAACAAGCTCAAGGCCGGCATCGTCATCAAGATCAAGGTCAACTTCGACAAGGCCGACGATCGCTTCAACGGCAAGTACCTGGTGCGCGGCGTGACCCACCGGTACAGCGCCGACAACAAGGGCAGCCAGGGCGGCTACGCCTGCTTCCTGCGCCTGGCCCGCGACGCGGAGAAGGGGAGCTGATCCGTGCGCGCCGGCGGCGCTCGTTCGTGGGGCAGCGACCCGGTGCTGGCCGGCGTCTACTTCGCGATCGTCTGTCAGAACAAGGACGACGAGAAGAAGCTCGGGCGCATCAAGGTGCGCTTCCCGTGGCTCGATCACGGTGATCAGGACCAGGCCCACTGGGCCCAGATCGCCACGCCGATGTCGGGCAACAAGTTCGGCTGGTGGATGATCCCCGACGTCGACGACGTCGTCGCCGTGATGTTCATCGCCGGCGACGTCCGCCAGCCGGTGGTGCTGGGCGGCATCTGGAGCAAGGTCGACGCGCCGCCCGAGCCGGTCACCGACGGCAAGAACGAGTTCCGCGGCTACAAGAGCCGCTGCGGCCACCGCTTCCTGATGGACGACAGCGACAAGCCGAAGGTGACCTTCCACGACAAGACCGACGCGCTGGCGCTGTCGGTCGGCAACTTCGCCAAGGGCGGCGGCGGCCCCAACGGCCACGACCTGCCCAAGCCGCAGGGCGCCGCCGACAAGGGCGTGGGCGCCGCGTCGATGAGCGGCAAGCTGAAGATCTTGTGCCCCTCCGGCAAGCTGACGATCGAGGGCATCAACGTCGAGGTCTCGGCGGACGAGAAGCTCGACATCAACTCTGCGGCCACCCTGGATCTCAAGGGTGCCTCCACGACCGTCGCCTCGTCGGGCGCCAGCAAGTACGAAGGCGCGACGGTCAACATCGGATGACGTCGTGATCAACCCCGATCGTCCAGACCCCGCCGCGATCCGCGCCGACAAGCTGCGCGGCGTGTGGCTCGCCATCGTCACCGACAACAAGGACGACGGGCAGCCGTTCCGGGTGAAGGTCAAGTTCCCCTGGCTCCCGGGCGACGAGAAGACCTACTGGGCCCGGATCGCGGTGCCGATGGCGGGGCCGGATCGCGGGACCTACTTCTTGCCCGAGGTCGACGATCAGGTGCTGGTGGTGTTCGAGCACGGCGACGTCGAGCGGCCGATCGTGATCGGCTCGCTGTGGAACGAGAAGCAGCTGCCGCCCGAGACCAACGCGAACGGCAAGAACGAGATCAAGGTCATCAAGTCGAAGTCCGGCCACCGGATCATCTTCGATGACACCGACGGCGCCGAGAAGGTGACCGTCGTCGACTCGACCAAGAAGAACAAGGTCGTCCTCGACACCAAGGAGAAGACGGTCTCGATCGAGTCGTCCAAGGACATCACGATCAAGGCGTCGTCGGGCGACGTGATCATCCACGGCAAGAACGTCAAGATGACGTCCAAGACCGGCGGGATCAAAGCCGAGGCCACGGGCGTGATGACGGTCGCGACCAGCGGCGCGATCAACATGAAGGCCGACGCGACGATGACGATCGGCTCGAAGGTCACGATGCAGATGGCCGGCGCCTCGGCGAAGGGCGGGAAGGGCGGCGCCAAGGGCGCGGGCCAGAAGGGCAACCAGGCCAAGGAGCAGGTCAAGGACAAGGCTGGCAGCGCTGCGGGCGGTGGTGCGGGTGGGGCGGGCGCGGGCGGTGCGGGTGCTGGTGGTGCTGGCGGCGCGGGTGCGGGCGGCGCGGGTGCGGGCGGCGCGGGTGCGGGCGGCGCGGGTGCGGGCGGCGCCGGCGGCGCGGGTGCGGGTGGTGCTGGTGCGGGCGCAGCTCCGACCGCGGGCACGCCGGGACAGCGCTCGGGCGCAGCGACGGCAGGGGCTGGTGCCGGCGCGGGTACCGCGTCGACGGGTGCTGGTGGCGATGCATCGACTGGTCAGACGCCGCAGGCGGGGACGCCGGCGGGCCGGGATCAGGCGGCTCAGAACGCAGGCGGGTCGGCCGGCGGCTCGGCGTCGGCCGGCGGCTCGGCGACGGCCGGTGGCTCGGCGAGTGCTGGCGGCTCTGCGGGCGCCGGAGGCTCTGCGGGCGCTGGTGGCTCTGCAGGCGCTGGTGGCTCTGCGGGTGCTAGTGGTTCTGCGGGCGCTAGTGGTTCTGCAGGCGCTGGTGGCTCTGCAGGCGCTGGTGGCTCTGCGGGCGCTGGTGGCTCTGCGGGCGCTGGTGGCTCGGCGAGCGCCGGTGGCTCGGCGAGCGCTGGTGGCTCGGCTGGTGGCTCTGCAGGCGCTGGTGGCTCTGCGGGCGCTGGTGGCTCTGCGGGCGCCGGTGGCTCGGCGAGCGCTGGTGGCTCGGCAGGCGCGGGCGGCTCTGCGGGCGCTGGTGGCTCGGCGGGCGCTGGTGCTGGCGGCTCTGCCGGTGGCTCGGCGGGCGCTGGTGGCTCTGCGGGCGCTGGTGGCTCTGCGGGCGCCGGTGGCTCTGCGGGCGCCGGTGGCTCTGCGGGCGCCGGTGGCTCTGCGGGCGCCGGTGGCTCTGCGGGCGCTGGTGGCTCGGCAGGCGCTGGTGGCTCGGCAGGCGCTGGTGGCTCGGCAGGCGCTGGTGCTAGCGGCTCTGCCGGTGGCTCAGCAGGCTCTGGTGGCTCGGCCGGTGGCTCTGCGGGCGCTGGCGGCTCGGCCGGTGGCTCTGCGGGGGCTGGCGGCTCGGCAGGCGCTGGTGGCTCAGCGGGCGCTGGTGGCTCTGCAGGCGCCGGTGGCTCTGCGGGCGCTGGCGGCTCGGCCGGTGGCTCGGCAGGCGCTGGTGGCTCTGCGGGCGCTGGCGGCTCGGCCGGTGGCTCTGCGGGCGCCGGCGGCTCAGCGGGCGCTGGTAGCTCTGCGGGCGCCGGTGGCTCGGCGGGCGCTGGCGGCTCGGCGGGCGCTGGCGGCTCGGCCGGTGGCTCTGCGGGCGCCGGCGGCTCTGCGGGCGCTGGTAGCTCTGCGGGCGCTGGCGGCTCAGCCGGCGCGGGTGGCTCTGCGGGCGCTGGCGGCTCTGCCGGTGGCTCTGCGGGCGCCGGTGGCTCTGCGGGCGCAGGCGGCTCGGCCGGTGGCTCTGCGGGCGCCGGCGGCTCGGCCGGTGGCTCAGCGGGCGCTGGCGGTTCGGCCGGTGGCTCTGCGGGCGCTGGCGGCTCTGCGGGCGCCGGTGGCTCAGCGGGCGCTGGCGGCTCCGCCGGTGGCTCCGCGGGCGCTGGTGGCTCGGCAGGCGCTGGCGGCTCGGCTGGCGCTGGTGGCTCGGCTGGCGCTGGTGGCTCGGCTGGCGCCGGCGGCTCGGCTGGCGCTGGTGGCTCGGCAGGCGCTGGCGGCTCGGCTGGCGCTGGTGGCTCGGCTGGCGCTGGTGGCTCGGCTGGCGCCGGCGGCGCAGCCTCCGGCGGTGGCTCTGCCGGCGGCTCAGCGAGCGCAGGCGCGGGCGGCGCAGCCTCCGGCGGCGGCTCGGCCGGTGGCTCGGCGTCTACCAGCGCGGGCGGCTCGGCCTCGGCTGGCGGCTCGGCGTCGGCCGGCAGCGCGGCAGGCGCCCAGGACGGCGCGTCGGTCGGCGCGGGCGCGTCGTCGGCCAGCGACGGCGCGGCGTCGGCGGGCTCCGCGAGCAGCGGCGCGGTCAAGGGCAGCTCGTCCGTCGACGGCTCCGTCTCGAGCGGCGCCTCCGCGGGCAGCAACGCCCGCGCCGCGACCAACGCCGGCGCCCAGGCCGAGGCCAGCGTCGACCGTGGCACCACCGCGCCGTCGATGGACGGCGTCGGCAACGCCGAGGTCTCCGCGGTCGCGCGGGGCGACGTTTCGACGGCCGCTGGTGGTGGCACCGCGGGTGCGATCGCCACTGGCGACGCCTCGGTCGCGACGTCGACGCTCGACAGCGCGCCCGACGCCTCGGTGGCGACCGACGCGCAGGCCCGCGCCCAGGCGCGCGTGCAGAGCGACACCGGCGCCGACGACGTGATGTCGGCCCGCGATCGCGCCACGTCGCGCGTCAACAGCGAGACCGACTCGGCCGAGTCGAGCGCGCGCGCCGCGGTCGACGTGGAGGCCCACGCCCAGGCGCAGGCCGCGCCGGTGACCCAGGTCGGTGAGGACGCCCAGGCCCAGGTCCGCGCGCAGACCAAGCCGGTCGATGACGCCCAGGCGCGCGTCGACGCGGGCCGCGCCCAGGCCGAGGGCAAGAAGGCCGAGGTCGAGGGCCACGTGGCCTTCGCCGAGGAGGCGCGCGCGCGTCCCGCCGCCACCGGCGAGGCCGTCGTCGCCGACTCGTTCGAGGCGACGCGCGGCGTGCGCGACGCCCAGGGCGCGACCGATCGGGCCCGCGATCTGGCCGTCGATCGCGCCACCAGCGCCGCCGACGTCCAGGGCTCGGTCGACGCCGAGATCGAGGTCAACGATCCGACCTCGCTCGGCGACAAGCTGAAGCCGACGTGACCCGCGCGCGCCTCGTGCGCGCCACGCACGTGCCACGTCCGTTCGCGCGTTGACGCGTCGCGTCGGCGCGCGCGGGGTGATGCCGGCAGGTGCCGTGTTCTTCCGCCTGGTTCGGACGGGAAAAGACCCGTCGACGCGTTGACCGTGCGCGGGACCCTTCCATAGGATGTGTCTCGCTTCGGAATTGTTCCGACGCGAAAGGATCTCCGGTGGACGAGGAAGAGCTGATCGCGTGGCAGGACGTGCTCGACATGATCGTCGCGGGGCGACCCAACGATCTGGCCTGCCCGTACTGCCGCCACCGCCCGTTGCTCGTCGAGGAGGTCGACTACTCGACCAAGATCTCGTGCAGCAAGTGCGGCAAGTACTTGCAGGGTCGCTTCGCGCAGCAGTAGCCACACCGCCACCGAGCCGGCACGCGGGGGACGCAGGCCGGCTCGTTCTCACACACGCACGTGACCGACCCCCGGGTTCGGTCGAGGGAGCCTGATGTCCGACGATCGCTCGTTTCTCGGCAAGGGATGGCGCTTTCCGGTCGCCATCAACTTGACCGGCGGCATCGCGTCGTCCTCGCTCGAGGAGAACATCCGCGAGTCGATCTTCATCATCCTCGGGACCGCGCCCGGCGAGCGCGTGCAGCGGCCCGACTTCGGCTGCCGGATCCACGACCTGATGTTCGAGCCGAACAACTACGCGACGTCGGCCCGCGCCGAGTACTACTGCGAAGAGGCGCTCTACAAGTACGAGCCCCGCATCTCGGAGCTGGCGGTCAAGGCCGCGCCCAACCCGCACGAGCCCAACCGCCTCGACATCCGGATCAACTACACGATCATCGGCCAGACCTACCCCAAGAACCTGGTCTACCCCTTCTACCTGCGGAAGCCCGACGAGGCGAAACCATGATCGCTTCCGGTAGCCCGTCGACCCCCAGCGAGCGCGCCCCATGATCCCAAGTCCCAAACTCGACGACCGCAAGTTCAAGGACATCGTCGATGAGGCCATCAGCCTCATCCCGCGCTACGCGCCGGAGTGGACCAATCACAACCCGGCGGACCCCGGCATCACGCTGATCGAGCTCGCGGCGTGGATGACCGACATCCTGATCCACCGCCTGAACCAGGTCCCCGAGAAGAACTACGTCGCGTTCCTCAACCTGCTCGGCATCAAGCTGCGCGCCCCGCGCGCGGCCAAGGTGCTGCTGCAGTTCAAGCTGGTCGACGGCACCGCCGTGCAGCGGGTGCCGGTCGCGACCCAGGTGTCGACGCCGCAGGCCGGCGACGACTCGACGGTCACCTTCGAGACCGCGCGCGACGTCGTCATCACCGCGGTCCCGCTCGATCGTTGCTTCTCGTACTTCGACGACACGTACACCGACAACTCGCGCTACACCAACCAGGCCGGCGACGGCTCGTTCGAGGTGTTCGCCGGCGCGCAGCGCATCGACCGCTTCCTGTACCTGTCGGACCCGCGCTTCGCCGGCGTCGGCGACTCGGCGGTGATGCGGATCTACGTCGGCTGCCCCGAGCGCGGCGGCCGCGACCTCGCGCGCATGCTCGAGTGGTCGTACTGGAACGGCGAGCGGTGGAAGGAGATGACCCAGGCGCCGATCGAGGTCGATCGCGGCGAGGTCGCGTTCTTCGGCCCGATGGCGTTCGCGCCGGTCGCGGTCAACGACGTCGAGGGCCTGTGGATCCGCGGCCGGCTGGCCGAGGTGCCCCAGGATCCCGGCGAGACCGAGGTCGACACCGTCCGCACCCGCGTCGAGGTCTCGGGCGAGGGCGTGCTGCCCGAGAAGGCGTTCGCCAACCTCGACAACGGCGCGTTCATCCCGCTCGACCTGGGCAAGAACACCTTCCCGTTCGGCAAGGAGCCCAAGCCCGACTGCGTGCTGTACCTGGCGTGCGACGAGCTGGTCCAGACCCCCGACGCGTACATCTCGGTCGACCTGCAGCTCGCCGATCAGGGCGCGTTCCCGCGGCCCAACCCCAGCGATCAGCTGGTGCTGGCGTGGGAGTTCTGGGACGGCAAGCGCTGGCGCTTCCTGGGCCGCTCGAGCCCGCGCGGCATCCTGCCCGGCGCCGGCGACGAGTACGGCTACCACGACGATACCCGCGCGATCTCGCAGTCGGGCACGGTCAGCTTCCGCCGCCCCAAGGACATGGAGTTCATCGAGATCAACGGCGAGAGCCGGCGGTGGATCCGGTGCCGGATCGAGAAGGGCGACTTCGGCCAGGCGCCGGAGTACGCGCTCGAGGGCGACAAGTGGATCACCAAGGACGAGCGGCCGCTGCGGCCGCCGGCGCTGCGGGCGATCACGCTGAAGTACCGCGAGGACTACCGCGACGTGAAGTTCGCGATGACCTACAACGACTTCTCGTTCACCGACGTGACCGAGGTCGCGCGCACCGAGTACACGATCTTCCAGCCGTTCACGCCCAAGAGCGACGAGTCGCCGGCGCTGTACCTCGGCTTCGCCGACAAGCTGCCCAACGACCTCATCGGCCTGTACTTCCAGATGGACGAGGAGCTGGGCCTGGGCTCGCTGCCGTCGGACGAGGCCGACGTCATCACGCCGGAGCTGACGCAGTACGAGACGATGAAGAAGATGGCGTGGGAGTCGGAGCAGCGGGTGGTGTGGGAGTTCTACAACGGCAAGACCTGGGAGCCGCTGCCGGTCACCGACGACACCGCCAGCTTCACCGGCTCGGGGTTCGTGCAGTTCATCGCCCCCGACGGCATGGCCAAGGTGCAGAAGTTCACCGAGGAGAAGTTCTGGGTGCGGGCCCGCCTGGAGATGGGCGGCTACGTCCGGTTCCCGCGCATCCGGCGGATCCTGTCCAACGTCGTCGAGGCCTTCCACCACCAGACCATCGTCGACGAGGTGCTCGGCAACGGCGACGGCAGCCCGCTGCAGCAGTTCAAGCTGCTGCACGGCCCGGTGCTCGAGGGTGAGACGCTCGACGTGCGCGAGCGCCAGGCGCCGCGCGAGGAGGACCTCGCCGACCTCGGCGCCAACGCCGTGCGCAAGGTCGAGCCCGACAACGCCGACTCCAACGAGGTGTGGGTGCGGTGGAAGCGGGTCGACAGCTTCTTCGAGTCGACCCCGACCAGCCGCCACTACACGCTCGACTACCTGACCGGCGTGGTGGCGTTCGGCGACGGCCGCCGCGGCATGGCGCCGCCCGACGCGCGCAACGGCATCGTCATGCGCACCTACCGCATCGGCGGCGGCGCCGCCGGCAACGTCAACGCCGGCACCGTCACCTCGCTGGTCCGCGCGCTGTCGTACATCGACACCGTCACCAACCCGATGCAGGCCACGGGCGGCTCGGACCGCGAGGGCGTCGAGGAGGCCAAGGCCCGCGCGCCGTACACGATCAAGAGCCGCGACCGCGCGGTCACGGCCGAGGACTTCGAGATGCTCGCGCTGCGGGCGTCGACCTCGCTGGCCCGCGCCAAGTGCGTGCCCGACCGCTCGAACCGCGGCGAGATCACGCTGGTGCTCATCCCCAAGGCCGAGACCCGCTCCGACGACCTCACCAAGCGGCTGCTGCCGTCGCACGAGATCATGCGCTACATCAAGCGCTACCTCGACGAGCGGCGCCTGGTCGGCACCGTCGTGAACGTGATCAAGCCGCGCTACAAGGACCTGTCGCTGAAGATCACGCTCCTGCGCCGCACGGTCGGCACCTCCGACCGCCTGCGCCGCGAGATCGAGCTGAAGGTCCGGCGCTTCCTCCACCCGCTGCTGGGCGGCAAGGACGGCAAGGGCTGGGAGTTCGGCCGCCCGGTGCTCAAGAGCGACCTCGTGCACCACATCGAGGAGATCCCCGGCGTGGACGGCGTCGACTCGATCGACATGCGCGACGAGCTCAAGGACGTCACCGTCGAGCACGTCCGCATCGACGACGACGAGCTGCCGTTCCTGATCAACGTCACCATCGCGGAAAAGGTCCGCGACGACATCCGCTAATGGCGACCGAGCTCATCAACCGCAAGGTCGTGCGCGTGCCCGAGGTCAACGGCCTCGGGATCGCGAAGGCCCGCATCATCCTCGAGGACGCCGGCCTCAAGAAGGTCGCGGTGCTGTACCGCGAGGGGTACGAGGAGCACGACACCGTCGTCGACCAGCGGCCCGCGCGCGGCCAGATGGTCTACGAGACCACCGAGGTCGTGCTGTGGATCGCCCGCCGCGGCTACCTGCAGCACCTGCCGGCGCTGTACCGCCGCTCCGACGCCGTCGGCCACAACGTCGTCCGCGACCTGTGCTTCCTGTTCGAGCACATGTTCGGCGCGATCGCCGAGAAGATCGAGGACAACGCCCGGTACTACGACCCGCACACCACGCCGAACGAGTTCCTGACCTGGCTGGCGTCGTGGATGGCGTTCACGGTGGACCTCGACTGGCCCGACGAGCGCAAGCGGGCGTTGATCAAGCGCGCCGTCGACCTCTACCGGATCCGCGGCACCAAGCGCGCGCTCACGTTGTTCCTGAAGCTGTTCACCGGCTACGAGCCGACGATCGACGAGAACGTCTGGCCGTTCAAGGGCTTCCGTGTCGAGAGCGAGGCCCGCATCGGCATCGACTCGGTGATCCTGCCGCCGGTCAACCTGGCCCACTGCTACGTCATCACGGTGCCGGTCGCCTTCGACAAGGTCACGCCCGAGCTGGTGCTGCGCATCCACCAGATCGTGTCGATGGAGAAGCCGACCCACACCCACTACTACCTGAAGTTCCTCGAAGAAGATGGCGACGTCGAGCTGCGCGAGTTCTTCGTGATCGGCGCCCGGTCCGGCATCGGCATCGGCGCCGAGGTCATCGAGCCCCTCGACGGCGACCGCTAGGCCCGCCTCCTCGCCACGCCCCAGTCTGGAGCACGTCCATGAGCGATCAGAAAGAAACCGGCTACAAGCGCATCAACTTCTTCAAGGGGTTCCTCACCACCGAGAGGGACTGGAACGACGCGGAGAAGTACCACATCGACAAGCGGATGCTGCACAACCGCCTGTTCCACTCGCCGGGCGTGGCGATGGGCTACGGCGGCGACCTGCGCGTCACGGCGCGCGCGCGCGGCGACCTGTCGGTGGAGATCCAGCCGGGCTACGCGATCGACGGCGTGGGCCACGACCTGATGCTGTTCGACGCGGCGATCAAGAACATCAACCCCGAGGAGTTCCGGCTCCCGCAGACGATCTACGTCGTGCTGCGCTTCTACGAGGAGATGTCCGACTTCATCGCCTACAAGGAGAACCTCGAGTACAAGGGCCACCGCCGCGTCCTCGAGAGCTGCAAGATCGAGGTCTCGCAGACCGAGCCCGACATCGGCCGCGAGGTCGAGCTGTGCCGGATCTACCTCGAGAAGGGCGCCAACCGCGTCCGCGACGCCCGCGACGCCGCCGACCCGCGCGCCAACGAGATCGACATGCGGTTCGTGCCCAAGGCCGGGCGCGCCGGCTCGTTCATGCACCCGGCGCAGCGGCTGCGGTTGCAGAACCTGCTGTGGCAGATCCGCAAGGGCGGCCTCGAGTACAGCCGGCGCGGCATCCACTCGGCGAACAACGTCATCCAGTGCTGCAACACGGCGCTGATGCTCGACGCGTCGAACATGGTCGACCTGCGCAACATCTTCGACATCTTCTACCTGCTCATCGAGAGCGAGGGCGAGATGGCGCTCGACATCGACGCCCACCACCCGGCGATCGCGCAGAAGAAGGAGTTCTCGGAGTACCGCCGCCACGTCGAGATCCTCCGCGGCCTGATCGCCGAGGGGAAGTTCAACCTCGAGGCGTTCCAGAACATGCTGGCCTACCAGGGCAAGCTCAACGAGATCGCCAACCAGGCGATCGCCGGCGAGAAGCTGCTGGTCGAGGTGAAGGAGGAGCCGAAGGAGGAGAAGCCCAAGGTCGCCAACATCAGCGACTGGGAGGGCGTCAAGGTGATGCCGTACCCCAAGGAGTCGATGGACCTCGAGGGGCTCACCTGGGTGCTGGTCGACGAGATCAAGATCCTCGACAACGACTCCGAGGCCAAGCACGCGTTCAACATCAAGGAAGCCAAGGACAGCTACCGGTCGCGGCAGAAGCTGAAGTACCCCGACGGCACGGTGATCGAGGGCGTCGGCCGCGCCCACGTCGGCGGCTTCGCCGAGTTCAAGGTCAACGTCACCGCCGGGCGCCCGGTGGTGATCCTGCGCCGCATGGACTACGTCTACGGCGACTACGAGCTCGAGATGCAGGTGAACAACAAGGCCATCGGCGTCGTGGCGTGCACCGGCACCGACCGCGTCCACCGCTGGCGCAACTGGCCGGCGATGATCCCCGCCGAGCAGGTCACCGACTCGACCTTGACCATCAAGCAGGTCGCGCTCACCGCCGGTCGCGACGTGAACATGTTCCACATCTGGGTCTATCAGCCGAAGTAAGGCGCGGGGCCTGCGCGGCCCCAGGCGGTGACAGCCCCCGAAGCGCGAGGACGTGCTCGAGGGCGCAGGGGCGGCGGGCGAGGTGAGCGGGGCGAGCGGGCGGCCCTGCCTTGCCGCCGCTTGCCGGAGCGGATCCCGGCGGCGAGGGCGGTGGACATCGTCGCGAAGACCGGCGCGAGACTTGTTTCCCGCGGCGCGGCCGGTGCTAGTATCTCGCAGCGGGAATTCCGGGATTGACCCCGGCGCGGAGTCGCACGCCCCATGTTCTTCGAGAAAGTCTTCGGCCCGATCCTGGCTCCGTTCCGTGCGATCCGGAACAAGTGGGTCGGGGTCAAGAGCATCAAGGGGTCCCTGCAGGCCGACGTGTCCCGGGCCAAGGGCCTGGGTACCAACGTCCAGAACATGGGCAAGGACGCGCAGAAGTTCGCGGGGCAGGGCCAGGCCGCCGCCGCCGGCGCGCAACAGCAAGTGCAAGGAGCACAAGGGTACATGCAGCAAGGAATGCCGGGCGCACCCGGCGCGCCGGGTGCGGCGCCGCCGATGAATCCCAACCCTCCGATCCGCACCACCGGCTTCTGGCTGTGGAAGAAGAAGTTCTGCAGCCAGTGCGAGAAGGAGCTGGACAAGACCTGGGACAGCTGCCCCCACTGCGCGCAGGCCGCGGCCCTGGCCAACGCGCCGAAGCCCGCCATGAAGACGCAGGCCATCGCCATCGGCGGTGGCGGCGGCGGCGGCGGCGGCGGCAACCCGTTCGCGGGCATGCAGATGATCGGCTGGCTGGTGCCGCTGCAGGGCCCGCAGCGCGGTGAGCTGTTCACGCTCGGCTCGTCGACCGTGGTCGGCAAGGATCCGTCCGCGTGCACGCTGGTGCTGCAGGACAGCTTCATGTCGTCCAAGCACGCCGAGATCAAGGTCGAGGCCGGCACCTGGATCCTCAAGGACATGGGCTCGACCAACGGCACCTACGTCAACGACAAGCGTGTCGACAAGCAGGAGCTGGTCGACAACGACTTCATCAAGTTCGGTCAGTTCCTCTGCAAGTTCAAAAGCCTATGAAGCACCATCGGCTTTCCCTCGCGCTCCTCGCGCTGGCGGCGCTCGCGTCGACGGCGCTGGCTGATCTCACGTGGAC
Organism: Myxococcales bacterium; assembly: GCA_016707895.1. Classification (GTDB taxonomy): domain Bacteria; phylum Myxococcota_A; class Polyangia; order Haliangiales; family Haliangiaceae; genus UBA2376. The sequence continues at coordinate 200,261 of JADJGV010000037.1, forward strand.
GCCGGAGTCGATCCCCGGCGAGCCCACCGAGAAGCAGAAGAACCCGCCGCCGTCGATCAAGGTCAAGCTGGTCGGCGAACCGCTGCCGACCCAGGACGTGTGGAGCACGTTCCTGCTCAAGCACGACCCGGCCGAGGTCAAGAAGATGCCGGGGGTCAAGCCGATCAAGGCGATCCCGTACCACAAGTCGAGCGAGACGCTCGGCATCGTCCTCCTGATCGAGGGCCACGAGTACTACTTCGGCAACGACACCTACAAGCAGGCGCAGGACTGCAAGGACCCGGCGATCGCCGCGAGCGGCCAGCCGTGCCGCATCGTCAAGGTGTCGGCCGGCGTCTACACCGCGATCCGCGGCGCGCTCGAGGCGCCCGGCGCCAAGGACGAGGAGATCCCGTCGACGATCTCGCGCGCCGGGCCGCCCGGCTCGAAGGGCGCGATGATCATCTACAGCGCCGGCGCCGAGAAGAAGTACGAGGGCGACCTCAAGAACCTCACCGCCGACAAGATCGGCGACCAGCGCGCCCAGGAGGGCAAGACCTCGCGCGAGTTCCTCGCGGGCCTGCAGATGGCGTCCGACGTGCTGAAGCGCATCGGCACCAACCGCAAGGCGCTGTTCATCTTCTCCGACGGCTTCGACGCCGGCTCCAACGAGGAGATCGTCGCGCTCAAGAAGAAGCTCGACGCCGACAAGGTCGAGGTGTTCGCGTTCTCGCTCGAGGCCTCGTCGGACTTCATCCCCGACGACGCCAACGCGCTCAAGCAGTCGAAGACCAAGCTCGACACGCTGGCCAGCGGCGGCTCCGCGGTCAAGGCCAAGGACTCCGACACGCTCAAGGCGGCGATCACCGCCGCGGTGATCCAGCTCAACAGCCGCTTCACGCTGGTGTTCCCGGGCCAGGCCATCGACCCGAAGACCAAGCTGAAGGCCGGCTTCAAGTGGGACGAGAAGGAGCACATCCTCAAGCTGCAGCGCGGCGACGAGGAGATCATCAACTACGCGTCGGACGGCAGCGAGAAGGTCACGGCGATGGTGATGGCGCCCAAGTGGGGCCAGTCGGCTGGCGGCAGCCTGTGGTGGCTGTGGGTCGCGATCCCCGGCGGCGTGCTCTTGCTCGGCATCATCATCGCCGCGATGGGCGGCAAGAAGGCGCCGGCGCCTGCGCCGGTCATGGTGGCCGCGCCGGCGCCCGCCGCGCCGGCCCCGATGATGTCGGCGCCGTCCAACCCGGCCAAGACGATGATGGTCAACATCTCGAGCGGCGACGGCCTGCCGGTGGTGGGCTGGATCGTGCCGATCCAGGGCGAGAAGCAGTTCCAGACCTTCAAGCTGCAGTACGGCGAGACCCGCATCGGCACCACGTCGAACGCCCACATCGTCCTGAACGACGGGTTCATGAGCACCGATCACGCGAAGATCGTCATGTCGCCGACCGGCTTCACGTTGATGGACAACAACTCTACCAACGGCACGTTCGCCAACGAGCGCCGCATCCAGCGCCACGAGCTCGTCGACAACGACATGATCATGTTCGGCAAGACCGTCTGCAAGTTCAAGACGATCCTCGGCACGTGATCAAGAGAGGGTCTTTCGAAAAGACCCTCCCCCACAAGACGTGGGGCCCCCACCCGAAACGCGAGACGCCTGGCCCCGTGACCCTGGAGGGGCTTTCGTCTGGCCCCGTGACCCTGGAGGGGCTTTCGCAGTGCCCCCTGTGCCCGTCCCGTCCGCTGCCAACCCCTCCGAGTTCTCGTGTCGACCCCGATCCTCCTCGTCGTCATCATCGGCTCGGTGCTGGGCGTCGCGTTGCTCGTCTTCGCGATCGCCCGGGGCCGCGGGAAGGGCGCGGGCGCCAGCGGCGGGCTGTGCCCCGGCTGCCGTCGGGCGATGCGCCCCGAGTGGCCGCGCTGCATGTTCTGCGGCTGGATGCCGGTGGCGCGCCTCGAGTTCGTGCTGGGCCCACTGACCGGCCAGGTCATCGAGCTGCGCGAGGACGTCACGACGGTCGGCTCGGTGGTGGGCAACTCGATCGTGCTCGCCGATCCGGCGGTGTCGCGCAAGCACGCCGGCATCCGGCGGATGGAGGGCGGCTACGAGCTGGCCGACCTCGGCTCGACCAACGGCATCTACGTCAACGGCCACCGCCTCCCCAAGAAGAACCTCGCCCCCGGCGACGTCATCCGCGTCGGCAACAGCGAGTGCGTGTTCCGACCGCAGTAGGTCCCAAGAGAGTCCGCATGTACCTGCCTCGTTCGATCCTCCTCTCCGCGCTGGTGGCCGTGGTCGCGACGACCGCGAGCGCCCGCGCCGACGTCACGCTCGAGACCGCCGTCCTCGAGCCCGAGGCCAAGGGCGGCGCGCCGACCTTGCAGGTGACCGTGATCGGCGCGACCCCGGGCGAGCTCGCGAGCTACTCGCTCAAGCAGGCCGACAAGGCGACCGCGGCGATCAAGGCGTCGAAGCTGGTGCCGTTCCTCGAGGGGCCGGACGCGATCGGCGTGGTCGTGGTGGTGCTCGCCGACGGCAACTGGCTGGCCAACCAGGGCCGCTCCGACATCGGCGACAGCGTCCAGGCGGCGTTCGCCAGCCTCGCCGCGGCCGGGCCCAAGGGCTCGCAAGTGTCCGTGGTCAGCTACGCCGAGGGCGCGACGGTCGTGAAGTCGGCGGTGCCCCTGGCCGACCTCGCCAGCGTCAAGCTCTCCCCGGGGCCGACCGGCCCCAAGGCCCAGCGCGCGCTGGCCGCGGGCCTCAAGGCCGGCGTCGCCGAGCTCGACAAGCTGGCTGGCAAGCGCAAGGTGCTGGTGCTGATCGGCGACGGCGTCGACGGCGCCGGCGCCAGCGCGCCCTCGACCGCGATCCGCGACATCGGCAAGCAGCTGCTCGACAAGAAGGTGATGGCGGTGGCGATGATCTACCAGATCCGCGCCGCCGAGTTCGGCCAGCCCGAGACGCCGATGAAGCTCGACCCGGTCACCAAGCAGCAGGTGCCCGACGAGGACGCCGGCGCCGAGCTCGAGCGCGCGTGGCGGCAGACGCTCAAGCAGGCGATCGAGGACGCGAAGTTCATGACCTCGGATCACGCCACCGAGCTGACGTCGAAGGCCGGCTTCGCGGTGGCGGCCGACAGCCTGGCCGGCGAGCTCGCCGATCGCTTCTACCTGCAGTTCCCGGGCTACGACAAGGTGGCCAAGGCCGGCCTCAGCTGGGACGGCAAGGCCCACCCGCTGGTGCTGCGCGTCGACGGCAACGACCTCGCGACCGTCGAGGCGACCCTCGAGCCGAAGTGGAGCGCCGGCGGCGGCGGCTCGCCGATCTGGCTGTTCATCGTGATCCCGGTGGCGCTGATCGGTATCGGCGCCGCGGTGGTGATGGGCATGAAGAAGAAGCCCGCGGCGGCGGGGGCGACGCCGGCCGGGGCCAACGCGCCGGGTGCGCCGGGCGTCGGTGCGCCGGGTGCGCCGGGTGGGGCGCCCGGGGCGCCAGGTGGGCCCGGGGCGCCAGGCGCGCCGGGTGGCGCGCCGGGCAAGCCGATGAAGACCCAGTTCATCAACCTGGCTGGTGACGACGTCTTCCCGATCGTCGGCTGGCTGGTGTTCTTGAACGGGCCGCAGAAGTTCAAGACCCACAAGCTCGGGTCGGGGGTCACCAAGATCGGCACCGGCAAGGAGTCGGACATCGTGATCGACGACGGCTACATGAGCACCAGCCACGCGATCGTGCTGACCACCCCCGACGGCTTCACGCTCCAGGACAACAGCTCGCGCAACGGCACCTTCGTGAACAACCAGCGGGTGTCGAAGCACGAGCTGATGGACTCGGACGTGGTCACGTTTGGGCAGACTCAGCTGAAGTTCAAGGCGACGATCTGAGTACCAGGGGGCTGGTCGCCCAGCCCCCTCGGCGGGGCCAGGTCCGGGCCCCGCATCCCGCCGCCAGATCGCGGCTGGTGGATGCTGGTAAGTTCCGTCGAGACATAGCGGTGGCCGCGGGCGTCGGGTAGGATCGTTTTCACCCATGGGCGGAAGGCTTCTGTTCCGCGACGCCACCGGTCGCGAAGGCGCGGTCGATCTCGATCCGAACATCACGCTGTTCATCGGCCGCGGCCTCGAGTGCGCCGTGCGAACCGACGACGGCATGGTCTCGCGCCGGCACTCGTCCGTGCGGATGGAGAACGGCCGGTTCCTGATCGAGGACATGCAATCGGCGAACGGCACGGTGATCAACAACCAGCGCATCCAGCGCCACGTGTTGACCCACAACGACGTCGTCCAGTGCGGCTCGATCATCATCCGTTACGTCGAGGACGGGCCGCTGATCCCGCCGCACCAGGCGCGGCCGCCGATCGCCGGCGGCGATCCGCCGCCGAAGGCGAACCGGACGATGGCCCTCGATCAGGGCAACATCCCCGGGCACCCTGGCGCGGCGGGCGGACCGGGTGGCTACGGCGGTGGTCCGCCAGGCTACCCGGGCGGCGGCGGACCTGCTGGTTACCCCGGCGGCGGCGGACCTGGGATGGCCGGCGGCGCGCCTGGGATGCCCGGCGGCGCGCCTGGGATGCCTGGCGGCGCGCCTGGGATGCCTGGCGGCGCGCCCGGGATGCCCGGCGGCGGCTATGGCGGCGGTCCACCCGGCTATCCGGGCGGTGCGCCTGGGATGCCCGGCATGGCCGGCCCACCTGGTTACCAGCCACCCGCGGGCGGCACCTTCGGCGGATCGTCCGGTGGCTTCGGTGGCAGCGCGGCGGGCGCCGCGCGTCCCGGCATCGGCGGGGCCCCCGGCATGGGTGGTCCTCCTGGGATGCCCGGCGGCGCCCCTGGGATGCCTGGCGGTCCCCCCGGGATGCCCGGCGGTATGGGCGGCGCGCCGGGGATGCCTGGCGGTCCCCCCGGAATGCCCGGCGGCATGGGCGGCGCGCCGGGGATGCCCGGCGGTCCCCCCGGCATGGGCGGCGCGCCGGGGATGCCTGGCGGTCCCCCCGGGATGCCCGGTGGCATGGGCGGCGCGCCGGGGATGCCCGGCGGTCCCCCTGGCATGCCCGGCATGGGCGGTCCCCCCGGGATGCCTGGCGGCGGTCCCCCCGGCATGCCCGGCGGCGCTGGCGGCTCGCCGGCGTACGCGCAGCACGGCCCACCGCCGATGCCTGGCGCGGGCGGCGGGATCTTCGGTGGCGGCACGCCCGCGCTCGGTGGTCCCCCGGCGATGCCGGGTGGTCCCCCGGCGATGCCCGGCGGCCCGCCAGCGATGCCTGGCGCGGGCGGCCGTGAGCCGTCGATCGTCGTCGACATGGACGGCGTCGGCGGCGACGGCGGCAAGGCCGCGGCCGAGCTGAAGAAGATCCGCTCCGAGCTCGACAGCGTCCAGAGCAGCTACGACCGCGAGGTCGCCGACGGCAAGCGCATGCGCGCCGAGGCCGCGACGCTGCGCGACACCATCGAGAACTTGCGCGCGACCGTCCGCGATCGCGAGGAGCAGGTCGCGGCCCACGGCCGCGTCGCCGACGAGCTGCGCGAGGAGATCGGGCAGCTGCGCGAGGAGCTGGGCACGGTCCGCCAGCAGATGACGCAGATGGCCGAGACGATGGCCACCCGCGAGCGTCAGCTGGCGCGCGCGCAGGACGACGTCGCCAAGCTGAAGGACGAGATCGACGACGTCTCCAAGCAGCTGGTCGACGTCTCCAAGACCAAGGACGACGGCTGGAAGAAGCTCAACGATCAGCTCTCCGAGATCGAGCACCTGCGCGAGGTGATCAACGAGCAGGAGCGCATGCTCGAGGAGCGGCGCGTCGGGCTGATCTCGCAAGAGGAGGTCATCAAGGAGCTGCGCACCGAGCGCGAGAAGTACCAGCGCCAGGTCGCCAGCCTGAAGGCCGAGCGCGACGAGGCCACCCAGAACTCGACCCGCCGCGAGGCCCAGACCCAGGCCCTCGAGGAGGAGAACCGTCGCCTCGGCCGCATGATGGTCGAGCAGCAGACCGGCGGCGGCGGCACCGCCGGCGAGAACGTGCTGCGGCTGACCAACGAGCTCAAGGACCTGCGGGTCGAGCACCGCAAGATCGAGGCCGATCGCGACCGGCTGCAGGAGCGCTACGACACCGCCTCGCGCGATCTCGATCGCATCGAGGGCAAGGTGGCGCAGCTCGAGGTCGAGCTGCAAGAGGTCACCCACGCCAAGCTGACCGCGGAGAGCGCGCGCTCGGTCGCCGAGGACGCGCTGGCCAAGGCCGAGGTGGCGCGGCACAAGGCCGCCGAGCAGGCGCTGGCTGCGGCCAAGGCCCGGGACACCCAGGCCACCGGCGACGCCGCCGCGGCCCGCGAGCTCGACAAGCTGCGCAAGAAGCTGCTCGAGCTCGAGCAGCGGACCGCCGCCGCGGTGTCAGCCTCGGACATGTCCGCGCTGTCAGCCGACCTCGACACCCAGCGCGCCAAGCTGGCCGAGGCCGAGGGCCGCGCCAGCACCGCCGAGCGCTCGGTCAAGGGCATGCAAGCCGAGCTCGAGGCGCTGCGGGTCGAGCTCAAGGCGGCCAAGAGCGAGTCCGAGCGCGCCAAGACGGCCGCGCCGGCCGCCGCGGCGCCGGCCGCGGCCACCGACGACATCGCCCAGGTCGCCCGCGAGGTCTACGACCAGATCAACGACGTCCTGTCGGAGCTGCGCAACAACATCAACCTGGTCAAGGGCGAGCTGCCCAACCTCGGCGGCGCCAACGCCGACAGCCTGACCATCGTCAGCGACACCATCGAGACCCTGGTCGGCCAGGCCGAGGACGCCAAGGGCTCGCTGCGCGGGCTCCGCGACCTCGCCGGTGGCTGAGCGCGCGGGGGCCTCGGCTGGGCCTCCGCTGACCGATCTGCGTCCCGCCACGGCCCGACGGCGCCGCCCGCACAGCACGCCGTCCGTGTGAGAGACTGGAAGGACCTGCCGATGCTCACCAACGACATGCGACGAAGCTCCCGCGGCGAGATCGAGGACCTGATCCGCGCCCGCTACTCGCTCATCTGGGTGACCTCGCCCGAGGAGACCCGGGTCGAGGAGTCGCTCAAGAAGCTGTGCGTCGAGCGCGAGATGCGCCTCGAGGTGTGGTCGATCACCGAGGGCTTCAAGGTGCTGGCCAACGGCCAGGGCACGCGCGACGTCAAGGACCCCATGAAGGCCATCGACCACGTCATCCGTGGCGAGGGCCGCGCGCTGTACGTGCTGCGCGACTTCCACCCGTTCCTCAAGGAGCCGGCGGTGGTGCGGCGCCTGCGCGACGCCGCCACCGAGCTGCGCAAGACCAAGAAGAGCCTGCTGGTGCTGTCGCCGGTCACCAAGATCCCGCCCGAGCTCGAGAAGAGCGTTTCGGCGATCGTCGACTGGGACCTGCCCAACCGGCAGGAGATCGAGCAGATCGCCCGCAACCTCCTGCGCAGCGCGCCGCCGGCGACCCAGCAGCTGGCCGAGAGCGACGCGACGTACATCGAGCGCGTCGTCGAGGCCGCCCTGGGCCTGACCGCGGTCGAGGCCGAGAACGTCTTCGCCAAGGCGATGGTCCGCACCCACACCTTCGACCTCGAGACGATCCTCGAGGAGAAGAAGCAGATCATCCGCAAGAGCGGCCTGCTCGAGTACTACGAGCATCGCGAGGAGTTCGGCGACGTCGGCGGCATGGACACGCTCAAGGACTGGCTGGTCAAGCGCCGCAGCGCGTTCTCCAGCCGCGCCCGCGACTTCGGCCTGCCGCTGCCCAAGGGCATCCTGCTGATCGGCGTGCCCGGCACCGGCAAGTCGCTCACCGCCAAGGCGGTCGGCGCGCTGTGGCAGATGCCGCTGCTCCGTCTCGACGTCGGCAAGATCTTCGCCGGCCTGGTCGGCAGCTCGGAAGAGAACATCCGCACGGTGATCAAGACCGCCGAGGCGGTGGCGCCGGCGATCCTGTGGATCGACGAGCTCGAGAAGGGCTTCTCGGGCACCGGCAGCTCGGGCCAGACCGACGGCGGCACCACCTCGCGCGTCTTCGGCTCGTTCATCACCTGGCTGCAGGAGAAGACCTCGCCGGTGTTCGTCATCGCGACCGCGAACAACGTCCACCAGCTGCCGCCGGAGCTGCTGCGCAAGGGCCGCTTCGACGAGATCTTCTTCTGCGATCTGCCCGATCGCGAGGATCGCCGGTCGATCCTCGACATCCACATCCGCAAGAAGCGGCGCGACCCGAGCCAGTTCGATCTCGAGAAGCTGGTCGACATCACCGTCGACTTCTCGGGCGCCGAGATCGAGCAGGCGGTGATCGCCTCGCTCTACGACGCCTTCGACACCGGCGGCGACCTCAACGACGAGTTGCTGATCCACACGCTCAAGGAGACGGTGCCCCTGGCCATCACCATGCGCGAGATGATCGACAGCATGCGCGAGTGGGCGCGCACCCGCGCCCGGCCGGCGTCGTCGCGCCGCAACGCGCCGCCCAAGGCGGCCGGCGCCGGCTGGATGGCCAAGTACGGCGCCCCCCGGGGCGGGCCCGGCGACAAGCCCGGCGAGAACACCGCCGACGACGGCGAACGCAAGCTAGAGTTGTAGAGTTCAGGCTCACGCCAGGAGAACGCGATGTCTCACTTCACCAAGTGCGAGCTGAAGATGACCAACCTGGCGGCGATCCGCGCCGCGCTGGAGGACCTCAAGCTCACCTACGAAGAGGCCGCGCAGGGCCAGCAGGTCGTGGTCCGCGGCTACCGCGGCGACACGCTCAAGGCGGCGTTCAAGATCGACATGGGCCGCTACGACATCGGCGTGATCGCCAACGAGAACGGCACCTACGACATCACCGCCGACTGGTGGGGCGTCGAGACCACCAAGGGCGTCTCCGAGGAAGAGTTCAAGAACCAGCTCTCCCAGCGCTACCAGTACCACAACGTCAAGCAGGCCTGCGAAGAGAAGGGCTACGCGCTCGAGGAGGAGGTCGAGGAGAACGGCGAGATACGGCTCGTGATGCGAAAGTGGTCGGCCGAGTAGGAGCGATTTCCCCCAGCAGGCGCGGCCCGCAGCAGGCCCCACGAGAGGAGCAACGACGATGAGGAAGCAGGACATCGAGATCGTCATCAGCCCGACCGGCGAGGTCACCTTCACCGCGAAGGGCATCAAGGGATCCAGCTGCCTGGACGAGACCAAGTTCCTCGAGCAGGCGCTGGGCGGCGGCGTGCTGGACCAGCAGAAGACCGGCGAATACTACGAACAATCAGAGGGTTACGTCTCGACCTGGGCCGGCAGCGACGGCAAGGACGAGTGATCGCGTCCCGGGAAGGTTGGGCGGGGTGATCGCGTACAATGGGTGAACGCCTCACCCGGCTGGAGCCTCGTGTCCAACAACGAAGACGAAGAACTCGACGACCTCGCGAGTCTCCCGCCCGAGCAGCTCTCGGACGAGCTGGCGCGCGACATCGCCAAGCGCTGGGATCCCGAGCGCCTGCTGAAGCTGGTCGCCGCGCGCGCCGGCAAGGGCGAGCAGCTCGACCACACGCTGCGCGAGCGCTACGAGCAGAAGCTGGGCGTCGACCTCGGCCACGTCCGGGTGTTCACCGGCACCTTCGCCGAGGAGTTCAACCGGCAGCGCAACGCCGACGCCGTGACCATCGGCGGCACCGGCATGATCCTCATGGGCAATTCGACCGACCGGTCGATGGCGACCGCCGACGGGCAGGCGCTCTTGGCCCACGAGCTGACCCACGTCGCCCAGGCCGAGAAGGGCGTCCACCGCGCCGGCCACGGCACCGACCTGGTGCTGGCCAGCGAGGAGCACGAGGCCGAGGCCGAGGCGGCCGAGGCCCAGGCGGCGGCCGAGCACAAGGGCGAGGCCCAGACCCAGGGGGCGGGCCACGCCAAGCACGAGCAGGGCGCCGCCAAGAAGCAGAACACCGAGAAGCTCCGGGAAGAGATCAAAGAGAAGGTGCTCGAGATGCTGGGCGAGTGGGGGCGGGTGGAGGAGATGCGCTCGGGCCACGCGATGCGGCGGCCGTGATCGCCGGGCACCCGTCGCGGGTGCGCGCGTCCACGATCGAAGCGGCGGCGGCGACTCGCCGGGCGCGGCGATTCGCGGTACCGTCGAAGACGATGTCGATCCCGAGCCGCCCGGTGCGTCATGGCTGACAGCTCCGCCGACGCTGGCGTGGTGCAGTCGCGGTTCCAGCTCGAGCGCCTGGTCGCCGACGACGAGCTGACCGGCCGCCAGATCGTCGGGTTCGCCGCCCGCGGCGCGCTGCTGCGCGGGCTCGATCTCGACGGCGTCACGATCGAGCGCCTCGACCTGCAGGAGGCGATCGGCGACGACGCGCGCCTCGAGCGCGCCCAGATCAAGCAGACCGACTGCCGGCGCTCGCGCTGGACCGGCGCGCTGTGGAACCGGGTGCAGGTCGCCGAGTGCGACCTGACCGAGATCCAGTTCCACGGCGCGCAGCTCTTGCGGTGCGAGCTGGGCCCGGTGCGGATGGCCAAGGCCAGCTTCCACAAGGCGCGGCTGATGTCGACCACCTTCAAGCAGTCGGAGCTGTATTCGGCGGACTTCTCGGGCGCGGTGCTGACCAAGGTGGTGTTCGACGGCTACGACGGCTCGACGGTGTCGCTGTCGCGCACCGACTGGACCGGCGCCGCGCTGTGCGAGGTCGACTTCCGCCGCGCCAACCTCTACGGCGCGGTGTTCCGCGAGGCCGTGCTGTTCAAGTGCGACCTGCGCGGCGTCGGGCTGTCCAGCGCCGACCTGCGCGGCGCCCGCCTGGTGGGCTGCACCACCGCCGGCGCCGATCTCGACGGCGCCGAGCTGTAACCTTGAGAGGGTCTTTCGAAAAGACCCTCCCCCACAAGACGTGGGGCCCCCACCCGAAACGCGAGAACGTTCAGCGCAGGGTATCGCTAGATCCAACACCTCGTTCTTCCCAGCGGCCCCCCACCCGAAACGCGAGAGCCTGCTCCCTATCACCTCGTTTCTTCCCGACGGGCCCCCCACCGGAGCCACGAGAACGTTCAGCGCAGGGTATCGTCCAGCGCAGGGTAGCGATTGTCCCGGCACCCACCAACGCGAGAGCTGCAATGCCGACCCGACCTGATCTACGCGACATCACCACCGGCGTCCGCGACGCCCTCGCCGACTGCGATCGCGACACGCTGCTCGACATCCTCACCTTCGTGATGAAGGAGTACGTGGTCGACGGCCCGCCGCCGATGTTGATGCACCAGACCGAGTCGTTCGCCGATCTCAACCGGCTGACGTTCGCGCAGCTGATCATCGCGCTGCAGACCCGCCTCGACCTGCCGGAGCTCGGGCTGTTCGCCGTCGACGGCGAGCAGGTTTCGGTGCGGATCGGCGGGGTCATGCAGGTCCTCGGCCGTGGCCCGGCGGCGGCGGCCCCGGCGGCCGAACTGCCGCGCCCGGCCGCGGGCGTCCGCGTCGTCGAGACCGCGACCCGCCCCGCGCCGTCCGCGGCGCCGGCCGCGCCGATGGTCCCGGCCGCGATGGTCACCGAGCGCGCGGCGCCGCCGCCGGCCCGCGGCCTGTCGCTGCGCGGTCGACCGGGCGGGGCGATGGCGGCCGAGGGCGGCGACGCGCCGCCAGCCACGACGGCCCCGGCCCCCGCGGCGGCCCCGGCGGCGCCCACCGCCACGGCGGCCCCCGCGGCGCCTGAGCGGCGCGAGGATCCCGCGGGCGGCGGCGACGACGCGTCGGCGCGCTTCTCGCTCCTGGAGCTCGACTGATGTCGGCCGTCGCTCGGCGGTACTACGCCCGTGGCGTCCAGGCGATCGGCTCGGGCGAGCTGCAGATCGCCGTCGAGCAGCTGCAGGCCGCCGTGGATCTGGCGCCGGCGTTCGGCGATGCGCGCGTCGCCTTTGCGGTGGCGCTGGCGAAGTTCGGCGACGCGCCGCGCGCGGCCAACGTCGTCCGCACCGGGCTGGGGCGGGCGGTGTCGCCGGTCGGCGTGGCCGCGCTGTGGGCCACGCTGGGCGACGTGCTCACGCTGTCCGGCGACTTCTTCGGCGCCGAGGAGGCGTTCCGCCAGGCCGCCACGCACCCCGACTTCGCGGTGCGCGCCGCCGCCGGGCTGGCCCGGGTCTACGCCAAGCTCGGCCGCTACCCCGACGCCGTCGCGCAGCTCAAGCGCGCGTCGGCCGGTTCGATCTAGCGAGCGTCACGCGGCCGCCGCCCGCGCGCGGGCGCCGCAGCGATCAATACGCCTGCTGGTAGCCGTAGTGCGGCTGCGGCGCGGCCCACAGCGTGTCGAAGAACGCCTGGGTCAGCACGACGGTGATGTTGTCGGTGCCGCCGTTGTTGTTGGCGGCGCGCACGAGGTTTTCGGCGGTCACCTCGAGCGGATCGCCGGCGGTCATGATCTCGCGGATCATCCAGTCGTCGACGAGGTCCGACAGGCCGTCGCAGCACAGGAGGAAGATGTCGCCGTGCTCGATCTGCAGCGCGTTGTGCTCGATCTCGACGGCGGCGTCGAGGCCGACCGCGCGGATGATGACGTTGGAGGTCGCGGGGCCGAGCTGGCCGACCAGATCGGGCCGGTCCTGGTACAGGTTGCGCAGCGAGTGGTCGCGGGTGATCGGGTGGAACTGGCCCTGGCGCAGCAGGTACCCGCGCGAGTCGCCGCAGTGGGCGATGTGCGCGGTGGCGCCCTCGATGCGCAGACCGACGGCGGTGGTGCCCATGCCGTGACAGGTCGGGTCGACCTGCGCGCGCTGGAACACGGCGGCGTTGGCCGCCTTCATCGCGGCCACCAGCGGATCCTGCCCCGGGGCCGGGCGTGGATCGCCGGTCTTCATCGCGTGCACGATCGTGCGGATGGCGATGTCCGAGGCGACCTGACCGGAGGCGTGGCCGCCCATCCCGTCGCACACCAGGTACATGCCGAGGAAGTCGTCGAAGTACATCGCGTCTTCGTTTTGCGTGCGCTGCACACCTACATCGGTGAGGCCGACGCCACGCATCACGAACGGCTCCACCGGGATGATCTTGGGCTCGGGAGTCATGACCGCCTCGGCAGGCCAGCGGCCTGCCCGCTCATCGTACGGATCGAAGGCGATCCATCTTCCCTCGGAGTCACGACGATCTCCGCTGGTGACGGATCGCCTTGGCCGCCGCGACCGTCTCGGGCCAGGGCGGGGCGGTGATCTCGCGGAACTCGGCGTGGGCCGTGCGGGCGCTCGCCGCCAGCGCCAGCCGCTCGACCGGCTCGGGCCGCCAGTCGAGGGCCGCCAGCACCTCGCGGTGGCCGTCCGTCGGCTGGTCGCCCTCTTCCTCGGGAGCGGTGAGCTGGATGGTGAACTCGGTCTCGGGCCGGTACAGGTCGCGCAGCACGGCCTGGGGCGCGGCGTCCGCCAGCGCCGCCTCGATCTCCCGGCTGAGCCCGTACTCGCGGGGCTCGCCGATCGTCGCCATCTCTTCCTCGCCAGGGATGGCCACGGCCAGGATCGAGGTGTCGAGCACTGGCGCTGGCGGGACGATGGGGCGGACGTCGTAGCGCTGGTGGCGCTCGAGCAGGTCGTACATCCACGGGTAGATCACCGCAGCCGCGGCCTCGACCCGCTTCTTGCGCGCGGCGGCCTCGGCGGCCAGCTGCGCTTCCATGCCATCGCCGAAGCCGAGCTGCAAGCCCGGGCTCGGCACCGCCTCGGCCTCGACTTGCTCCTCGACCACCATCGCGCTCGGGCGCGCGAACCAGCTCTCGAGCTCGGCGCGCACGGCGGGGTCGAGGCTGCGCTCGAGCTCCTCCAGCTCGGCGGCGCTGCGCGTGAGCACGTCCTTCGCGCGCAGGTCGCTGTGCGCGGCCGGCGGGTCGGAGGCGGCGTCGGTGGGGGCCGGCGCCGGGAGGTCGTCGTCGTCGGGCGGCATCAGAGCTGGAGGACGATGACGTACGCGAGCGCGCCGACCGCGGCGCCGGCGAGGATGCTGCCGATCCAGAAGCCGGTCGACGCGCCCCCCGCGGCCGGGGCCGCGCCGGGGCCGCTCGCCGCAGCGGCGGGGCCGCCCTGCGCGAACGACACCACGCCCTCGGTGGGCTGCAGCATCATGGTCTTCTGTGGGCCGGCCTGTGGCGGGCCGCCCGGCGCGCCCGGATACGGCGCGCCCCCGGGGGACGTGCCCATCGGCATGCCCTGGGGCATGCCTTGCGGCGACATGCCCGGCGGTGGCGCCATCGGCGACGGCCCACCCGGCGGCATCATCAGCGGCGACAGCCCGGCGATCATCGTCTTCTGCGCATGGCCCGCGGGCTGGTATCCGCCCGGCCCACCCGGCGGCGCGGCCGGCGGTGGATAGCCGCCCGGCGCACCTGGCGGCGGTCCGCCTGGTCCTCCCGGGTAGCCCGGCGCCGGCATGCCGGCGATCATCGTCTTCTGCGCGGCGCCCGCGCCGGCCGCGTTCGGGTTCCAGCCCGGCGCCCCCGGCGGTGGCCCCGCGGGCTGCGGCATCTGCTGCGGGTTCCACCCGGGGGCACCCGGCGGCGGCGCCATGCCGGGCGGCATCATGCCCGGTGGCGGGGCCATGCCGGGCGGCATCATGCCCGGCGGTGCCATGCCCGGCGGCATCTGCGGACCGCCCGGCATCCCGGGACCGGGGGCGATCATCGTCTTGGGCGCGCCGCCACCGGCGACGCCGATGCCCACGCCGCCCGACAGCTCCGCGAAGACCTGCTGGCAGTGCTGCATCATCTCGCCCGCCGATTGGTAGCGGCGGCCGGGCTCCTTGTCGAGCGCCCGCTTGATGACGTTCTGGACGTTGGCCGGCACCGACGGCGGCATCGGCGGCACCTCGCTGCGGAGGTGCATCTGCAGCACGGTCATCGGGTTGTCGTCGTTGAACGGCACCCGGCCGGTCAGCATCTCGTAGCCGAGGATGCCGAGCGCGTAGAGATCGGAGCGCGCGTCGAGCGGCAGGCCGCGGCCTTGCTCCGGCGACATGTACTGCGGCGTCCCGAAGACCACGCCGGCCTGGGTCTTCATCTGCCCGCCCTCTTGCAGCAGCTTGGCCACCGAGAAGTCGAGCAGCTTCACGAAGTCGGGCGAGCCCGCCATGTTCAGCAGGAACACGTTGTCGGGCTTGATGTCGCGGTGGATGATGCCGATCGCGTGGGCCTCGGCCAGCGAGGCGCAGCACTGGATCAGGACCTTCATCACCCGATTCGGCGCCATCGGCTGGTTGTTGATCGCCGCCCGCAGGACGTTCCCCTCGAGGAACTCCATCGTCATGAAGAACCGGCCGTCCGAGGTCTGGCCGAAGTCGAACATGCGGATGGTGTTGGGGTGCTGCAGCCGCGAGCAGGCCTTCGCCTCGTTGGAGAAGCGCTGCACCCACTGCTGATCCGACGCCATCTGCGGGTTCAGCACCTTGATCGCGATGACGCGGTCGATCGAGACCTGGCGCGCTTTGTAGACGACACCCATCCCGCCCTCGCCGATGCGAGCCAGGATCTCGTAGCGTCCATCGAAGACTTTGCCGACTAGAGGGTCATGCACGTCGGTTGACTACCAGGTTGTGGGGGAAGTGCTGGCCGGGAGGGTCTTTTCGAAAGACCCTCTCAAGGTCACTGCGAAAGACCCTCTCTGGATCACGGCGCGCTGAGCCGCACCGGGTTGTTCGGGATCAGCTTGGAGGCGTCGAGCTTCACCTTGGCCACCGACGACTTCTTGGTGACCTTGGACAGCTTGAACTCCGAACCGCGGATCGGCTTGTCGTTGGAGTCGAGGAGCACGCCCTTCCAGCCGCGATCGACGCCGTCGTCGGTGCCGATGTTGATCGTGATCTGGATGCCGCTGCCGCCGGCGTCGGCCTGGACGTCGGTCACCTCGCCGAGCCGATCGGGCGGCTTGTAGCCGTCGCAGTTCGGGTTGCCCGGATCGATCTTGGCCGGATCGCACGGCGGCCAGTTCGACGGCTTGCACTGCGCGAACTTGCGGTCGGGCGGCGTCGGGCACGGCATCGTCTTCATGCAGGCCGGGATGTTCGGATCCGGCGGGGTCGGGCACTGGCCGGCGCAGCCGGGCCAGGTCGGGTCGACCGGCACCGGGCACTTGTTGGCGCAGTCGGGGTTCTTCTTGTCGAACGCCGCGAGGTCGCACGGCTTGACCGGCTCGGGCACGGCCGGGAGCTTGGGTGGGTCGAGCATCTCGACGGCGAGCCAGTCGAAGGTCTCGACCGTCAGCTCCTTCCAGTCGGCGGTGAGGGTGTAGCGACCCGCGTCGCCGCGCTCCGAGGCGTAGATCTGGATGAAGAGCTTGCCCCGGATGTTCTCGAGGCTGAGGTTCTTGGTGGTCTTGCGCGAGCGCTTGCGCTTGTTGGGCTTGGCCTCGGTGAGCAGCCGGCCCCACTCGTTGTAGACGGCGATCGACAGGTCGAGGCCGGGCCGCGGCGGGGTCCAGCGCAGGCGCAGACCGAGGGTGCCGACCTTGTCCTTGGGCAGCTCGAGCACCTTCCAGTCGACGCGATCGCCGCCCGGGTAGGTGACGATGCCGCGGGCCTTGGCCTCGTTGTTCTCGAGCTTCATCTCCTGGGCGCCTTTGTTGCGCCCGTCCTCGCCGGTGCGTGAGTCCTGGGGGACGTTCTTCGCGCACGCGGACAGGACGAAACACGCCGCGACCGCGGCGGCGACGATCAGGCGTAGACGCCTGGAAACCCGAGCCATGGCGCGATCGTGCGACCAAACGCGGGGCCGGCGCAAGGCCCCCCTCGTACTAATGGCAGGCCTTGATGGCCGGGCCCGGCTTGGGCTTGATCACGATGGTCGATCCCTGCGGCACGCTGGTGTTCGTGGTCTTGCCGACCGAGGCGCGCTTGCCCACGCTCACCAGCTTGAACGTGCCGGTCAGCTTGGCGCCGGCCGGGTCGAGGATGTCGCCGACCCAGTTGGTCTTGTCGATGCCGTTCTCGGTGCCGAGGTTGATCGTGACCTGGGTTCCGTCGGCGAGCGACTTGATGTCGGTGATCTCGCCGGCCTGGGGCTGCTTGGTCACGCCGTCGCACCTGGGGTTGGTCGGGTCGACCTTGTCGGGATCGCAGGGCGGGTAGTACTGCAGGCAGTCCGGCAGGCAGGGATCCATCTGGTCCTTGTTGCAGAGCTTGCACGCCTTGATCTTGGGATCGGGCGGCACCGGGCAGACGTTGGCGCACGCCGGCCAGGTGGGGTCGTAGGCGGTCAGCGGGCACTCGTTCTTGCAGGCGGGGTTGGCCTTGTCGAACGGGTCGCACGGCTTCATCGGCTCGGGCACCGCCGGCAGCTTGGGCGGATCCATCAGCTGCACCGCGAGCCAGTCGAGGCCGCTGTCGACGACGTCGGCCTTCCACCCGGCGGTCAGCGTGTACTTGCCGGCGTCGCCGCGGCCCGACGCGTAGATCTCGATGAACAGCTTGCCCTTCGCGTTGGGCACGGTGATCGCCTTCTGGGTCTTGCGCGACCGCGCCCGGGTGTTGGGCCGGGCGCTGTCGAGCAGCCGGCCGTACTCGTTGTAGACGTCGAACGACAGGTCGAGGCCGGGCCGCGGCGGGGTCCAGCGCAGCTTGAGCTCGACGGTGCCGGTCTGATCCTTGGGCAGCTCGAGGACCTTCCAGTCGACGCGATCGCCGCCGGGGTAGGTGACGATGCCGTGGGCCTTGGCCTCGTCGTTCTCGATCTTCATCTCCTTGGCGCCCTTGTTGCGGCCGTCCTCGCCGGTCTTCAGGTCCTGCGGCACGTTCTTCACGCAGGCGACGGCCGCGGCCATGACCAGGCCCACCCAGATGGCGTTTCGCATGCGCTGATGGTGTGACGACCGGGCGCGGTTGTCGAGCCCCCGCACCCGATCGCGCGCCCCCCCGCGGCCGTGGTAACCGACGGCATGCGTTGGATCTCGATCGTCGTGTTCACCGCCGCGTGCAGCGGCCAGGTGGCGGGTGGCTCCACCGACGGCGCCAAGGTGTTCGCGGCCGCGTGCGCCCGCTGCCACGGCGAGCACGGCCGACCGCCGCAGCAGATGGTCGACCAGCTCGGCGTGCGCGACCTGACCGGCGCCGAGTGGAAGGGCCGCCGCGCCCTCGCGACCATCGAGCACCAGGTGCGCCAGGGCGCCGCCAGCGGCCGCATGCCGGCGTTCACCGGCGCGCTCACCGACGCGCAGATCAAGGCGGTCGCCGCCTACGTCATGACGATGGAGTGAGCGCCGCGGCCAGCTCGGCGCAGACGTCGGGGTCAGCCTCGGCGGCGGCCGCGGCGGCGAGCGCGGCCCGGGCGGCGGCGGCGGCCTCGGGCACCGCGGCGGCCAGCGCGCCGAGGCCCCACGCGGCGTGGCCGCGCACCTGCGCCGCCGGGTTGGCCAGGAGCGCGCACAGCGGCGCGAGCGCCGCGGCGTCGCCGGTGTTGCCGAGCGCGACGGCGACGTTGCGCAACAGCCGCGGCCGATCGATCCGCCGCAGCGCGGTGCGCTTGACGAACTGCCGCAGCTGGTTGGCGCCGATCGTCGCCAGCCGCGCGAGCGCGGGCGCGGCGTGCTCGCGATCGCGGGCGATCAGCTCGGCCGCCGGCTGCGCGCGGGCCGGCGCGGCGGCGTTCCACGGGCACACCTCCTGGCACACGTCGCAGCCGAAGATCCGCGTGCCCATCGCCGCGCGCAGCTCGCGGGGGATCGGCCCGGCGTGCTCGATCGTCAGGTACGAGATGCAGCGGCGCGCGTCGAGGACGTAGGCGTCGACGAAGGCGCCGGTGGGGCAGGCGTCCAGGCACGCGCGGCAGTCGCCGCAGCGGGCGCGGCTGGCCTCGGCGATCACCGGCGCGACGTCGGCCGCGAGCAGCAGCTCGCCGAGCACGACGTACGAGCCCAGCCCCGGCGCGATCACCATCGTGTTCTTGGCCGTGAAGCCCAGGCCGGCGCGCTCGGCCAGCTCGCGCTCGGCCAGCGGCGCGGCGTCGACGCACACCCGCCAGGCCAGCGGGCCGGCCAGCGCGACCAGCGCGGCGGCGACGGTCTGCAGGCGATCGCGGACGACCAGGTGGTAGTCGGTGCCGCGGGCGTAGCGCGCGATCGCGCCGCGCAGCGCGACCGGACCGTCCGGCGGCGGCGCGTCGGCGCCGTAGGCCAGCGCCACGACGATCGCGGTGCGCGCGCCGGGCAGCAGCGTCGTGGCGTCGGCGCGGCCGGCGACGTGCTCCGGCGTGGCCAGGTAGCTCATCTCGCCGTGGTGGCCGGCGGCCAGCCACGCGCGGTAGCCGTCGGCCCGCGCCGACGGCGCCAGCGGCACGATGCCCACGCGGTGGAAGCCCGCGGCCTTGCACGCCGCGATCGCGGCGTCGCGCAGCGCCGCGGGATCGGCGGTCACAGCGGCGGCGCCGCCTCGGCCGAGCCCTCGCGGTCGTCGTCGGCGGGCTGGCCGGCGAAGTACACCTGATCGTAGGGCACCGTGCAGTCGCGCTCGCGTGGCTCGGGGTAGTCGACCAGCTCGCCGCGGTACGTGCGCACGACGACGCGATCGGGGTGCCGCTCGACGATGTAGTCGGGCCCGATCGGCAGCTTGCCGCCGCCGCCGGGCGCGTCGATCACCAGGTGCGGGATGCACATGCCGCTCATCCAGCCGCGCAGCGACCCGTACAGCTCGATCGCCGCGTCGACCGGCGTGCGCAGGTGATCGGTGCCGATCACCGTGTCGCCCTGGAACAGGTAGTAGGGCCGCACCCGCGCCCGCAACAGGCCGCGGAACAGCGCGCGCAGGCTGCGCGTCGACGAGTTGATGCCGCGCAGCAGCACGGTCTGGTTGCCGACCGGGATGCCGTGATCGATCAGCCGCTCGCACGCGGCCCGCGCCTCGGGGGTCAGCTCCTTGGCGTGGTTGAAGTGGGTGTTGATGAACACCGGCGCGTGGGCCCGCAGCGCGCGGCACAGCTCGTCGTCGATGCGCATCGGGCACACCACCGGGATGCGGGTGCCGATGCGGATGGTCTCGATGTGCGGGATCGCGCGGATCCGGCCGACGATGCCGGCCAGCTTCTCGGTGGTCATCAAGAGCGGGTCGCCGCCCGAGATCAGCACGTCGCGGATGCGCGGCGTCCGCGCGAGGTATGCGAGCCCGGCGTCGATGTCGCTGGCGCTGGGCGGCGCGTCGCCGCCGACCAGCCGCCGGCGGTTGCAGTGCCGGCAGTAGATCGCGCAGCGATCGACCACCAGGAACAGCGCGCGGTCGGGGTACTTGTGGATCACGCACGGCGCCGGGTGGTGGTGATCCTCGCCCAGCGGATCGCGCAGCTCCTCGTCGCGGATGTCGAGCTCGGCGGCGCGCGGGATGGCCTGCATCCGCACCGGGCAGCTGGGATCGCGCGGGTCCATCAGGCTGGCGTAGTAGGGCGTGATGCCGACGCGGAACAGGTGCGCCGACGCGGCCAGCCCCGCGCGCTCGGCCGGCGCCAGGTCGAGCACGCGGGCCAGCTCGTCGCCGCTGGTGATCATGTTGCGCAGCTGCCAGCGCCAGCTCGACCAGTCGCGGTCGGCGACGTCGGCGCGCGCGAGCGAGCGCGCCGGGGCGGGCTGGTCGAGGACCGGGAGCATCGGCGTCGGTTACCGCGGGCCGCCGCGGTTGGCAACCGCCAGCGCGCGGGCGCGGTCGATCACCGGCACCAGGCCGTCGGTGAGCGGCAATCGGGCCAGCTCGGCGGCGTCGACGAACCGGGCGGCGCGGGCGTCGTCGCCTGGGCGCGGGGCGGCGGTCGAGGTCGGCCTGGCCAGGTAGTCGAGGATGACGTAGTGGTAGGCGCCGTCGCCGGCCGCGACCACGCGCTCGACCACCTCGACCAGCGGGCCGACCTCGACCTCGACGCCGGTCTCTTCACGGACCTCGCGGGCGACCGCCGCGGCCAGCGCCTCGCCGTGGTGGAGCTTGCCGCCGGGCACGGTCCACTGGCCGACCCCGGGCGGGCGGCCGCGCTCGATCAACAGCACCCGGCCGGCGGCGTCGAACACCACCGCGGCGACCGCGACCACCGGGTGCGCGGCGGGCGCCGTCATCGGCGGGGCTTCGCGGCGCGGGCCGGCGTGGCCTTGGCGGTCGCCTTGGCCTTGGTCTTGGTCTTGGCGGACGCCTTGGTCTTCGGCGTGCCTGACCCTGGCACCTCGGCCGACGGGCACAGCGGCGCCAACGTGCACTGCTCGCAGGCCGGCTTCTTGGCGAAGCACACCCGACGGCCGTGCCAGATCAGCCGGTCGGCGAACGTCTTCCATTCCGCGCGTGGCAAGCACGCCATCAGATCGCGCTCGATCTTGACCGGGTCGGTCTCGCGGGTCAGGCCCAGGCGCGCCGCCAGCCGGGTGACGTGGGTGTCGACCACGACGCCGACGGTGGTGCCCAGCGCCGTCGACAGCACCACGTTGGCGGTCTTGCGGGCGACGCCGGGCAGGGCGACCAGCGCGTCGAGCTCGGCCGGGACCTGGCCGCCGTGGCGCTCGACCAGCGCCCGGGCCATGCCGGTCAAGCTGCGGGCCTTGGCCCGGTAGAACCCCGACTTGTAGATCAGCGGCTCGAGCTCCTCGGGCGCCGCCGCCGCCAGCGCCCGGGCGTCGGGGTACCGCGCGAACAGCGCCGGGGTCAGCGTGTTGATCATCTTGTCGGTCGACTGCGCCGCCAGGATGGTCGCGCACAGGAGCTGGTAGGCGTCCCGGTGATCGAGCTCGCAGGTGGCGTCGGGCCAGGCCGCGGCCAGGGCCGCGATCAGCGCGGACGGCGCGGCGGGCGTCGCCGGCGCGGGAGACGTGGTAGACCGAAGGCGGTGACCCATGAAGCTCTGGCACGGTAGCATCGCTCGCGCGCTCGCGATCGCGGTGGTCGCGATGACCTGCGGCTGTCTCTCCAAGAAAGAGATCAAGACCGCGCGCAACTCGGTCTACGACACCGAGTTCGCCAACGTGTACTCGGCCGCCGTCGAGGCGGTGCGGTCGCTGTACCCCACGTTCGAGGAGAACCCGACCAACGGCGTCATCAAGACGGCGTGGCACCAGGTGAAGTTCTCCGACCCCAACGCCGACGATCCCAAGTCCACGCAGGTCGCGGACCGCGCGGCCGGCGTCGGGTCGGCGTCGCCCAACCCGGCGGGCCTCGGCTACAACCCGTCGTTCGCGCGGCGGATGTACTTCATCAAGTTCAGCGTCGTCGTCGCCGGCATCCGCCCGTTCCGGGTGCGGGTCGTGGGGAGCGCCTCCGAGCTGCGCCCCGGCGACGCGCTGCCGACCGAGCTCAAGGGCGAGGCGGTGCCGCACTGGCTGGCCGGGCGCACCGACGAGCTGATCGTGAAGATCTACCGCCGGCTCAAGAAGCACGCGGTGGCGGCGCCCGAGGAGAAGGTCGCGCCCGAGGAGCTCGAGGCGGTGGTGGTCGACGGCGACATCCCGGTCGGCGCGCAGGAGGCGGCGGCCGACGTCGTGCGCGCGTTGCACAAGCGCGACTACGCCGCGCTGCGCGCCCAGGTCGCCGACGACGTCGTGTGGAGCCGCGGCGCGGCCCCCGGCGCCGACGTCGCGATGGCGATGTGGCAGGCCGATCCCACGGTGCTGGCGGCGCTCGAGGCCGCGATCACCGCCGGCTGCCACGGCGACGGCGAGCAGGTGGTGTGCCCGGCCAGCGGCGCCGCGGCCCACGCCGAGTTCCGGCTGCGCGGCGGGGTGTGGAAGCTGACCGCGTTCGTCGACGGCGATCGCTGAGCGCCCGGCGCTCAATCTTCCCGCGGCGGGCCGCCGGCCAGCTCGACGACCGCCTCGAGGATGCGCGCGGTGGCGCCCCAGATGCGGTGGCCGGCGTAGGGGTACGCGCGCATCGTCCAGGCGCGGCCGCGCCAGGTGCGGGTGCCCATGAGCTCGACGTCGGTGCGCTCGAAGAACCGCGCCAGCGGCACCCAGAACCAGCTGGCCACCTCGCGCGGGTTGGGCGCGAGCGGGTGGGCGGCGTCGAGCTCGGCGACCACCGGGGTGATCGCGTAGCCGGTCGGCGTCGGCACGTCGTCGAGCGTGCCCAGCACCCGCGGCGCGGCCCGCGGCACGCCCAGCTCCTCCTCGGCCTCGCGCCGGGCGGTGGCGATCAGATCGACGTCGGCGATGTCGAAGCCGCCGCCGGGCAGGGCGATCTGGCCGGAGTGGGTCGGCGCGTCGGCGCCGCGCTCGATCAGCGGCACCCAGGTGGCGCCGTCGCGCTCGACCAGGAGCAGCGCCACCGCCGAGCGGCGCAGCTGGTCGTCGGCCAGCCGCACGCCGGGGCGATCGGCGAGCGCCGCCGCCAGCCGTTCGATCAACGCGCGGTGGGACGGCATGGCGATCCGATGCCCGCCGGTCGTCACTCGCTGCACGTGGGCCGGCGCTCGGGGATGAGCTTGCCGGGGTTGAGCAGGTCGAGCGGATCCCACATCGCCTTCCACCGCCGCTGCCACGCGAGCACGCGCTCGCTCTGCTCGAGGTGCATGTACGGCCGCTTGATCAGGCCGATGCCGTGCTCGCCCGACAGCGTGCCGCGCAGGTCGACGGCGTCGGCGAACACCCGCGCGCACGCGCGATCGACCTTGGCCCAGCTGGCGGGATCGGCGGGATCCTCGTCGGAGACCACGTTGACGTGGAGGTTGCCGTCGCCGGCGTGGCCGAACACCGCGATCGGCAGCCCGACCTCGGCGGCGATGCGATCGACCCGGCCCAGCATCTCGATGATCGCCCCGCGCGGCACGCACACGTCCTCGCCGATCTTGATCGCGTGGGCCTCCTTGAGCGACGGCGAGATCAGCCGGCGGGCCTCCCACAGCGCGCGCCGCTCGGCGGGATCGTTGGCGGCGAACACGTCGAGCGCGCCCGCGGCCTCGCAGTCTTCGCCCAGCCGCTCGATCTGGCCGTCGAGCGTGTCGGCGTCGCCGTCGACCTCGATCAGCGCGATCGCGCCGGCGTTGGCCGGGAACGTGTAACGCGAGCGGCCGCGCACGTGATCGATCGAGGTGCGATCGGCGATCTCGATGACCCGCGGGCGCACGCCGCGGCCGATCAGCGCGGTGATCGCGCGGGCGGCGCTGGCGACGTCCTGGAAGATCGCCAAGAGCGTCGCGACCGCTGGTGGCTTGGGCAAGAGGCGCAGCGTCAGCTCGGTGATCACGCCGAACGTGCCCTCGCTGCCGACGAAGCCGGCGGTCAGGTCGTAGCCGGTGACGCCCTTGGTGGTGCGCCGGCCGACCCGCAGCACCTCGCCGCCCATCAGCGCCACCTCGAGGCCCAGCACGTACTCGCGGGTGACGCCGTAGCGGAACGCCCGCGGGCCGCCGGCGTTGTTGGCGGCGTTGCCGCCGATCGAGCAGTACTCGAGGCTGGCCGGATCGGGCGGGTAGAACAGGCCCTGGGCCTCGACCGCGGCCTGCAGCTCGCCGGTGATGACCCCGGGCTCGACCACCGCGACCAGATCGTCGGGGCTGATCTCCTTGACCCGCTGCATGGTCTCGACCGACAGCACCACGCCGCCGCGCACCGGCAGGCACCCGCCGGTGAGGCCGCTGCCGGCGCCGCGCGGGGTGCACGGCACGCGGTGCTCGGCGCACAGCCGCAGCACCGCCGCCACCTCGTCGGTGGTGGCGCACTTGACCGCCACGTCGGCGGGGAACGGGCCGGCCGGGCTCTCGTCCCGGCCGTAGTCGGCGAGCCGCTCGTCGCCGGGCAGGATCACCGCGCCGGCGGGCAGCTCGCGCGCGAGGAGCGCGCCGATGTCGACGCCGCCCGCCACCTCACACCGAGAACGAGGAGCCGCAGCCGCAGGTGGACTTCACGTTCGGGTTGTTGAACTTGAAGCCCGCGCCCGACAGCCCCTCGACGTAGTCGATCTCGGTCCCGACCAGGTACATCAGGCTCATCTCGTCGACGACGACCTTGACGCCGGCGACCGCGAACTGCTGGTCGACCTCGGTCGGGTTGTCGAAGTACAGGTCGTAGCTGAAGCCGGCGCAGCCGCCGCCGACGACGCGCAGCCGCAGGCCCATCTCGGCCTCGATCTGCTCGGCGTCGCGGATCTCGTTGACCTTGGTCGCCGCGATCGGGGTTAGGGAGACGAGCGTGTCGAGGCCGACGGGCTCGTCGGTAACCGGCGGTGGGGCCGCCGAGGGAGTGGTTTCGCGAAACAGTGTGGCCATGGGACCTCCAGCGATCTAGCCGCCAGGATTTACAGGTGTACCTACCTGGGGCGCGGTTGGCAACCGGATCGCTCACGGCTACCCTGGCGCGGTGCCTAGCTACGCCGACTTACTGGCCGCCACCCGCGCCGAGATCCGCGAGGTCGCGCCGGCCGAGGTGGCGCTGGGTGAGGTCCAGCTGCTCGACGTGCGCGAGCCCGATGAGCTGAGCGAGGGCGGCTTGCCCGGGGCGATCGCGATCCCCCGGGGCCACCTGGAGAGCCGGGTCGAGGCGGCGCTGCCCGATCGGGCCGCGCCGGTGGTGGTCTACTGCGCCGGCGGCGCCCGCTCGGTGTTCGCCGCCCGGACGCTGCGCGAGCTGGGCTACGGCGACGTGCGCTCGCTCGCCGGCGGGTTCGCCGCGTGGAAGGCCGCCGGCCGCCCGGTCGCGCGCGGCGACGGCGGGCTGTCGACGGCGCAGCGCGCGCGCTACGCCCGCCACCTGATCCTGCCCGAGGTCGGGCTCGCCGGGCAGCAGCGCCTGCTGGCGGCGCGGGTCGCGCTGATCGGCGCCGGCGGGCTGGGGTCGCCGGTGGCGCTGTACCTGGCGGCGGCCGGCGTCGGCACGCTGACGATCATCGACGATGACGTCGTCGACGCCTCGAACCTGCAGCGCCAGGTGCTGCACACCACCGAGCGGGTGGGGCAGCCCAAGGTCGACTCGGCGGCGCGGGCGATCGCCGCGCTCAACCCCGACGTCGCGGTGGTCGGCCACAAGGTGCGCCTGACCAGCGCCGAGGCGCCGACGCTGCTCGCCGGCCACGACGTGATCATCGACGGCAGCGACAACTTCGCGACCCGCTACCTGGTCAACGACGTCGCGCTGCGGCTCGGCGTGCCGGTGGTCCACGCGTCGATCTGGCGGTTCGAGGGCCAGCTGACGGTGTTCCCGGCGGCCGGCGGGCCCTGCTACCGCTGCTTGTACCCCGCGCCGCCGCCGCCGGGCGCGTCGCCGAGCTGCGCCGAGGCCGGCGTGCTGGGCGTGCTGCCCGGGGTGATGGGCGTGCTGCAGGCCACCGAGGCGATCAAGCTGGTGCTGGGGCTGCCGTCGGTGGCGGGGCGGTTGCTGATCTACGACGCGCTGCGGGCCAAGCTGCGCGAGCTGGCGCTGCGGCGCGATCCCGCGTGCCCCACCTGCGGCGACGGCGTCGATCGCGCGGCGATCCCGCTGATCGACTATGCGGCGTTCTGCGCCGGCGCGTGAGCCGCGATCAGGGTGGATCGAGGCGGCGAGGAGCGAGCGAGGGGAGGTCAGGACATGCCAGCCCCATCAGCAAATGGCTGGCCAGGGGCGGAGGCGCCCTGGGGCGGCCGGGGGGCCGCCGCGGGGGCCGGTCTTTCGCGCCACGGTGTGTCGCCGGCTGGTCGCGGTGTCGAGGATCTGACGGTGGGCAGCTTGACCCACCGGCGGGGCCACGGGACACTCGCCGCAGTGGCCATCGCGCCTGGGCAGCAGGTCGGCAATTACCGGGTGCAAGCGCGCCTGGGCGTCGGCGGCATGGGCGTGGTGTACCTGGCCGAGCACCCGATCATCGGCAAGAAGGTCGCGCTGAAGGTCATCCACCGCGAGCTGTCGGCCAACCGTGAGGTGATCGGGCGCTTCTACCAGGAGGCGCGGGCGGTCAACCTGATCGGCAACGAGCACATCGTCGAGGTCCACGACTTCGGGCAGTCGCCCGAGGGCGATCTGTTCTTCGTGATGGAGTACCTCGACGGCAAGACGCTGGCGCAGGTGCTGACCCGCGAGCGGATCCTCGACGTGCGCCGCGCGTTGCACGTGTGCGCGCAGATCGCCGACGCGCTGGCCGCCGCCCACACGGTGAGCATCATCCACCGCGATCTCAAGCCCGACAACGTCATGCTGCTCGAGCGCAGCGGCGACCCCGACTTCGTCAAGCTGCTCGACTTCGGCCTGGCCAAGGTGATGTCCGAGAGCGGCGCCAAGAACCTCACCGCCGCCGGCGTCATCCTCGGCACGCCGCAGTACATGTCGCCCGAGGCGTGCGAGAGCAAGAAGGTCGATCACCGCACCGACATCTACGCGCTGGGCGTGCTGCTCTTCCAGATGCTGTGCGGGCAGGTGCCGTTCGACGGGGAGACGATGGGCTCGGTGCTGATCAAGCAGGTGTCGCAGCCGCCGCCGGCCCCGCGCGGCCTGTCGCCGCTGATCCCGCCCGCGGTCGAGCAGATCATCCTGCGCTGCCTGGCCAAGGCCCCCGACGCGCGGTTCCAGTCGATGGCCGAGCTGCGCGCGGCGCTGATCGATCCGGCGCTGTACCTGCAAGCGGCGCCCGCGACGTTGCCGGCCGCGCAGCCGAGCGCGGCGGCCCAGGCGGCGACGATGTACGCGGTCGAGACCAACGCGGCCATGGGCTACGCCGCGACCGCCGGCATGGCGCCGTACAGCACCCAGGCGATGGGCGCGGCCAGGATCGGCGGCGCCGCCACGGCGAGCCACGCGGCGGTCGCGCCCCCGCGCCTCACCGGGCCGGTCTCGTCGCAGCAGGCGACGATGATGATGGACAGCGGGCCGCCGCTGGGCGGGCCGGCGATGGTCGGGGCGATGGCGGTGGCGGCGGCGTCGCCCGAGCAGCCCGCGCCGCGCCGCATGACCGCGCCGCCGATCGCGGTGCCGCAGAACCAGACGCTGGTGATCGCCACGCCGCCCGGGCACAGCCGCAAGCCGCCGAGCCGCCGCGGCCCGCTGATCGCGGTGCTCGCCGTGGTGGCGGTGGTCGGCGTGACGATGGCGGTGATCCTCGCGGGCGGATCGTCCGGCGGCGGCGAGGCGGGCGGCGGGGCGGGGGGCGATCCCGGCGCGAGCGGCAGCGGCGGCGCGAGCGGCGCGACGGCGGTGGATGCGGGGGCCGCGGTGGCGGCGACGTCGACCGACGCGCGACCGCCGGCGCCCGACGCCGCGCCGGCCACGGCCCGCGTGACCATCACCAGCGATCCGCCGGGCGCCGAGGTGTTCGACGCCAGCGGGGGCTCGCTCGGCGTGACGCCGGTGACCGTCGACGCGGTCGTCGACGGCAAGCCGTGGACGCTGAGCTTCCGCCGCGCCGGCTCGAAGCCGCGCGACAAGGTCATCACCGTCACCGGCGACATGACCGTCTCGGTGCTGCTCGACGCCGACGGCAGCGGCGGGCGGCGGCCGGGCGGGCGCAAGCCTCCGGGCGGCAAGCCCGGGCCCGGCTCGGGATCGGGCAGCGACAAGATCGACCTGATGGAGCCGACGTACCGCTGAGCGTCGCGCGCGCGGCCGCCGCGCCCGCGGTGGGTCGCGGGTTGCGTCGCCGCCGGGGATCGGCGAGGGTTAGCGGGTGATCGTCGTCCCCGTCGTCGCGTTGGTCGCCGCCGCCGCGCTGGCGTTCGCGCTGGCGCGCGGTCGGCGCGACGCCGAGGCCCGGGCCGCCGTGGACCGCGCGCGCGCCGACGCCGACGCGGTGCGGTCGTCGGCGAAGGTCGAGGCCGCCGCGCTCCGGCAGGCCGCCGAGTCGGCGGCGCGCGCCGAGGTGCTGGCCCAGCGGGCGGCGGTCGACGCCGAGCTCGACCGCGCGCACGAGCTGGTGAGCGAGCGCGAGGCGGCGGTGGCGGCGGCGCGCGCCGAGCTCGACGGTCGCGCCGACGACCTCGAGCAGCGCGAGGCGGCGCTGACCGCCGACGAACAAGACCGGCGATCGAAGGGCGATCGCGCCCGCGGCCTGGAGGGCGACGTCGCCCGCCGCGCCCGCGAGGCCGACGCCGCGCTCGAGGCCCGGGCCGGCGTCGGCGCCGACGCGCTGTCGGCCGGGCTGGTGCAGGGCTGGACCGAGACCGCGCGCGCCGAGGCCGCGGCGATGGTGCGGACCGCCGGCGAGACCACGGCCGATCCCGCGTTCGATCGCGAGGCCAAGCGGGTGATGGAGATCGCCAGCGGGCGCTACCACAACCACTTCCTCACCGAGCGCAACCTGTCGACCTTGCGCCTCGAGGCGCCGGTCATGGAGACGGTGCTGGCGCAGGGCGGCATCGTCCACGCCGCGCTCGAGGAGATCGGCGGCGTGAAGGTCATCGTCGCCGACGATCAGACCTCGGTGCGGCTCGACGGCCAGGACAGCCTCGGCCGCGAGGTGGTGCGGCGCGCGCTGGCCAAGCTGGCCAAGCGCGCCGACGCCGCCAAGGAGGCGCTGACCAACCCGGCCGACTTCGTCACCAAGGTGAAGGAGCACCTCGACGGCGAGGTGAAGACGCTCGGCAAGAAGGCGTTCCAGACGCTGGGCGTGCCCAAGGCGCACCCCGAGATCGTCTGGCTGGTCGGCGCGCTCAACTGGCGCACCAGCTACACCCAGAACCAGTGGCTGCACGCGGTCGAGGCGTCGTTCCTCGCCGGCATGATGGCGGCCGAGCTCGGCCTCGACGAGAAGCTCGCGCGGCGCGCGACCTTGATGCACGACATCGGCAAGGCGCTGACCCACAAGATCGAGGGCAGCCACGCGGTGATCGGCGCCGACATCGCGCGGCGGCTCGGCGAGCCCGAGCTGGTCGCCAACGCGATCGGCTCGCACCACGCCGACGAGCCCGCCAACTCGGTCTACGCCTATCTCGTGGCCGCCGCCGACGCCATGAGCGGCGCCCGGCCTGGCGCGCGCCGCGAGCAGACCGAGGGCTTCTCCACCAAGATCGAAGAGCTCGAGCGCATCGGTGAGCGCCACCGCGGCGTCGATCACGCCCACGCCGTCCAGGGCGGCCGCGAGCTCCGCGTCTACGTCCGCGAGCGCGACGTCGACGACGCCGGCGTCGTCGAGCTCTCCAGCGAGATCGCCGCCCAGGTCTCCGACGAGCTCGTCTTCCCCGGCCAGATCAAGGTCACCGTCATCCGCGCTTTCGAGGCCGTCGCCACCGCCAACTGACCGTGGGGACAGGATCCGGGGTCGCAAGAGACCTGGATCGCTCAGGTATTTGACCGTGCCGCGACGCGAAAAGGGACACGTTCCTGGCCATTAACCAGCCGGGATCGTTGGGGATATCTCGGCTGTTTTCCCGATGGGTTTCGCTGGGTTGCTCAGTAGGGAAGTGTCCCTTTCTGCGACGCGGCGCGGCTTAATTCGCGAATGATGTCAGTGTGATCGGGAGTAGGATCCTGTCCCCGAGGGCGAAAGCTTACGCGCACGTCAGGGTGAGGCTTGACAGAGGAGGTGATGCGCCGCCATAGTGCGCGCAGGAAGCAGTACCCTTACGTGAACGTGAGGGTTCTGGAAGCAGATGGACAAGCCGGAAATCAAGCTGCTGCGCGTCGGTGAGCTGGCCAAGGTGGTCGGCAAGACGGTGCGCGCGATGCACCTCTACGAGGAGCTCGGGCTGCTGGAGCCGGTGGCGCGGTCGGAGGGCGGCTTTCGGCTGTACGGCCCGAGCGCGGTCGACCGCATCCACTGGATCGTCAAGCTGCAGGCGATCGGCTTCACGCTGGCGGAGATCCAGGGCTTCGTCCAGGACTTCCGCGACGCGGGGAGCGGCAAGGACGCGACCGATCGCGTGCGCGCGGTGTTCGCCGGCAAGCTCGGCGAGATCCGCGATCAGATGACCCAGCTGCAGGTCATCGAGAATGACTTGCACGAGGCGCTCGCCTACCTCGACTCGTGCACGTCGTGCTCCACCGAGTACACGCCGCACGAGTGCGGCGAGTGTGGCCACAACGGCCACGAGCGCGCCAAGGCGCCGCGGCTGTTCGCGGGGCTGTCGCGGCGCGCGCTGCCGATCCACGGCCGCGAGCGCGAGTTCGACGTCGCCGCCACCGAGCTGGTCAAGGACCCGCGCAACTAGGACTGCCATGGCCACCAACGCAACCCCCGCCTCGACCTCCACGCTCGGCCGCCTCGTCGCGCCGCCGCCGTCGGTGAAGCTGCCCATCTTCATGGACAACCACTCGACGACGCCGGTCGATCCGCGCGTGCTCGAGGCGATGCTGCCGTACTTCACCGAGCACTTCGGCAACGCCGCCAGCCGCAACCACGTGTTCGGCTGGACCGCCGAGGCCGCCGTCGAGGCCGCCCGCGGCCAGATCGCCGCGCTGATCGGCGGCGACGCCAAGGAGATCGTCATCACCTCGGGCGCGACCGAGGCGATCAACCTGGCGATCAAGGGCGTCGCCTCGTACTACGGCAAGACCAACAAGCACCTCATCACCGTCGAGACCGAGCACAAGGCGACGCTCGACACCTGCAAGCGCCTCGAGCGCGACGGCTTCACGGTCACCTACCTGACGCCGGCCGCCGACGGCCTGGTCACCCCCGAGCAGGTCGCGGCCGCGGTCACCGACCAGACCATCCTGGTGAGCATCATGCTCGCCAACAACGAGATCGGCGTCGTCCAGCCGATGGCCGAGATCGCCCGCGCGGTGAAGGCCAAGAACCCCAAGACGCTGATCCACTCCGACGTGGTGCAGGCGGCCGGCAAGGTCGAGTGCGACGTCGAGGCGATGAAGCTCGACCTGGCGTCCTTGTCGTCGCACAAGATGTACGGCCCCAAGGGCGTCGGCGCGCTGTGGGTGCGCCGCAAGCCGCGGGTGCGCATCGACCCGATCATCGACGGCGGCGGCCACGAGCGCGGCATGCGCTCGGGCACCCTGGCGGTGCCGCTGATCGTCGGCTTCGGCAAGGCGGCCGAGCTGGCCCGGCTGGAGCGCGTCGACGAGGCCGAGCGCCTGCTGCGGCTGCGCACCCGCCTGCACGCCGGCATCACCAAGCGGCTGCCCGAGGTCTACCTCAACGGCTCGCTCGAGCACCGGCTGCCCGGCAACCTGAACATCTCGTTCGCGTTCGTCGAGGGCGAGAGCCTGCTGATGGCGCTCAAGGACATCGCGGTGTCGTCGGGCTCGGCCTGCACCTCGGCGTCGCTCGAGCCCAGCTACGTGCTGCGCGCGCTCGGCATCGGCGAGGAGCTGGCCCACACCTCGATCCGCTTCGGCATCGGCCGCTTCAACACCGAGGCCGAGATCGACTACACCATCGACGTGGTGGTGAGCGCGGTCGAGCGGCTGCGCGAGCTGTCGCCGCTGTGGGAGATGCACCAGGACGGGATCGACCTCAAGTCGATCGCCTGGACCCCGCACTGAGATATCCGGAGGGTTTCTCGCGAAACCCTCCCCCCGGCATGCGCCGGGGCCCCCCACCCGAGACGGCCCGGAGCGAGACCACGAAGGTAGCGAGCGACCTCGAACGAACGCGAACGAAGCCCCGAGCCGGACCCGAGACCGAGACTGAGACCCGATTCCGACACCGCACGCCCGACCGCCGATGGTCGGGCACCAAGGAAACCCGCCATGGCCTACTCCGACAAAGTCATCGACCACTACGAGAACCCCCGCAACGTGGGCTCGCTCGGCAAGGACGAGGAGGACGTGGGCACCGGCCTGGTCGGCGCGCCGGCGTGCGGCGACGTGATGAAGCTCCAGATCAAGGTCAAGGACGGCGTCATCGCCGACGCGCGGTTCAAGACCTTCGGCTGCGGCTCGGCGATCGCGTCGTCGTCGCTGGCCACCGAGATGATCAAGGGCATGACCCTCGATCAGGCCGCCGAGATCAAGAACACCCAGATCGTCGCCGAGCTCAACCTGCCGCCGGTCAAGATCCACTGCTCGGTCCTGGCCGAGGACGCGATCAAGGCCGCCATCGACGACTACAAGAAGAAGCAGGCGGCCCGGACCGAGGCCGCCAGCGCCAGCGCCGCGACCGCGACCGCCGCCACCCCCGCCCAGCCGGCGTGAGCAAAGGCCAGCCATGATGTCGACCGCCACCGCCGCCACGCCCCAGCCCGCGCCGCCCCCGGCCACGGGCATCGTCATCACCGCCAACGCCGGCGCCGAGATCGCGCGCCAGCGCGACAAGCGCGGCACGCCGGACGCGGCGATCCGCGTCGGCATCCGCGGCGGCGGCTGCACCGGCTTCACCTACGTCTTCGAGTGGGCCGACGAGCTGCGCCCGACCGACAAGCTGTTCGAGGCCCACGGCGTCAAGGTGGTCACCGACCCCAAGAGCCTGGTCTACCTGCGCGGCATGACCCTCGACTTCGTGCGCGGCATGATGGGCCACGGCTTCAAGTTCCTGAACCCCAACGCCAAGGGCGCCTGCGGCTGCGGCGAATCCGTGCAGTTCTAGCCCCACCGCGATGACCGCCACCCACCTCCCCGATCCGTTCGGCGCGCTCGGCCTCGAGCCGCGCTACGACGTCGATCCGCGCGCGCTCGAGGATCGCTTCCGGCAGCTCAGCCGCGAGGTGCACCCCGATCGCTTCGCCGGGGCGCCGGCCAGCGAGCGGGCGGCGGCGCTGTCGCGGACCCGGGCGATCAACGACGCCTACCAGGTGCTCAAGCGGCCGCAGCGGCGCGCCGAGGTGCTGCTGGCCCAGGCCGGCGTCGCGATCGGCGACCGCGAGGTGCTCAAGCCGGCGTTCCTGATGGAGATCCTCGAGCTGCGCGAGGAGCTGGCGACGGCGCGGGTCGCCGGCGACCAGGCCGCCGTCGGCCGGCTGGCGGCGGTGATGCGGGCGCGGCAGCGGGCGCTCATCGACGGGCTGGCGCCGCGGTTCGCGGCGC
This sequence comes from Myxococcales bacterium, assembly GCA_016707895.1. Classification (GTDB taxonomy): domain Bacteria; phylum Myxococcota_A; class Polyangia; order Haliangiales; family Haliangiaceae; genus UBA2376. The sequence goes on from JADJGV010000037.1 coordinate 233,973, forward strand.
TGGGCGGCGGGGACGACGCGGCGATCCTCGCCGCGGTCAAGCACGACCTGATCACGCTGCGCTACGTCGACCGCTACCTCGACGAATGTGACGCGGCGCTCGACGAGTAGGCCATGTTGCTCCAGATCTCCGAACCCGGCGCGTCGACCCCCAAGGCCGCGTGCCGCGAGCGCGTCGTCGGCATCGACCTCGGCACCACCAACTCGCTGGTCGCCACCGTCCTCGACGCGCAGCCGACCGTGCTCACCGGCGGCGCCGACGCGATCGTCCCGTCGGTGGTCAGCTACGACGGCGCCGAGGCGGTGGTGGGCCGGGCCGCGGTCGCGCGCGGCGAGGCCAACCCGGTCGACACCGTCGCCAGCGTCAAGCGGCTGATGGGCCGCAGCCTGGCCGACGTCGCGGCGGTCGCGCCGCTCCTGCCCAACCAGCTCATCGACGACGCCGGCCGGATGGTCAAGCTGCGGTTCTCCGACGGCCGCGAGCGCAGCCCGGTGCAGGTGTCGGCGGCGATCCTCGACGAGCTGCGCCGCCGCGCCGAGGCCGATCTCGGCGGCCCGCTGGGCGGCGCGGTGATCACCGTGCCGGCGTACTTCGACGACGCCCAGCGCCAGGCCACCCGCGACGCCGGCCGGCTGGCCGGCCTCGAGGTGCTGCGGCTGCTGGCCGAGCCGACCGCGGCGGCGCTGGCCTACGGGCTCGATCGCGGCACCCGCGGCACCTACGCGATCTACGACCTCGGCGGCGGCACCTTCGACATCTCGATCCTGACCCTGGTCGACGGCGTCTTCGAGGTGCGGTCGACCGGCGGCGACTCGGCGCTGGGCGGCGACGATCTCGACCGCGCGATCGCCCAGGTCGTGCTGGCCGAGGCCGGCGTGGCCGCCGACGATCGCGCCGCGGTGCGCGCGGTGGTCGGCGCGGCCCGGGCCGCCAAGGAGGCGCTGACCGACGCCGCGACGACCGCGCTGGCGGCGACCGTCGGCGGCCGCACGATCACCCGCACGCTGACCCGCGACGAGCTGGCGGCCATCGCCGGGCCGCTGCTCGATCGCACCGGCAAGGCCTGCCGCCGGGCCTGGAAGGACGCCGGCTTCACCCCCGAGGAGCTCGACGGCGTGGTGCTGGTCGGCGGCTCGACCCGCTCGCCGGTGGTGCGCGACTACGTGCGCGCGCTGTTCGGCAAGGAGCCGCTGTGCGAGCTCGACCCCGAGCAGGTGGTCGCGCTGGGCGCCGCGGTCCAGGCCGACGTGCTGGCCGGCGGGCAGCACGACGTCGTGCTGCTCGACGTCGTGCCGCTGTCGCTCGGGCTGGAGACGATGGGTGGCGTGGTCGAGAAGCTGATCGTCCGCAACTCGACGATCCCGTGCGGCGCGACCCAGACGTTCACGACCTACGCCGACAACCAGACCGGCTTCGACCTCCATGTCCTGCAGGGCGAGCGCGAGACCGTCGAGGCCTGCCGGTCGCTGGCCCGGTTCACGCTGCGCGGCGTGCCGCCGATGATCGCCGGCGCCGCCCGGGTCGAGATCGGCTTCCAGGTCGACGCCGACGGCATCCTGCACGTCGCGGCCCGCGAGCTGACCTCGGGCGTGTCGGCCGCGATCGACGTGACGCCGTCGTACGGCCTCACCGACGAGGAGGTCGAGCGGATGCTGATCGAGTCGTTCGAGCACGCCGAGGACGACCTGGTGGCGCGCAACCTGCGCACCGAGCGGGTCGAGGCCGAGCGCATCCTGGCCGCCACCCGGGCGGCGATGATCACCGACGTCCACCTGCTCGACGCCGACGTCGCGGTCGCCACCGAGGCGGCGATCGCCACGCTCGAGGCCGCGCGCGCCGGCGACGACTACCTGGCCATCCGCGCGGCGGTCGAGGGCCTCGACCGCGCGTCCAAGCCGTTCGCGGAGCGGCGCATGAACCTGGCGATCGCCGCGGCCATGGCCGGCAAGTCGGTGGCCACCGTCGAAGCGGAGCTCGGTCGATGACCCGGGTCACGTTCACCAACCCCGGCGGCGCCGGGACCGCGACGGTCACCGTCGAGGCGTCCCGCGGCGCAACCTTGCTCGAGGTCGCCGAGGAGTGCGGCGCCCGGGTCGGCCACGCCTGCGGCGGCAACCTGGCTTGCTCGACCTGCCACGTCTACGTCGAGCGCGGCGTCGACTCGCTGGGCGAGATCAGCGACAAGGAGAACGACATCATGGACAAGGCGTGGGCGGTGCGGCCGGAGTCGCGCCTGGCCTGCCAGGCCCAGGTGGCCGCCGAGGACGTGGTGGTGACGATCAGCCCCGAGAGCCTCAAGGCCTGGCTCGACGAGCACCCCGAGCTGCGCGGCGCCTCCAAGGCGTCGTGAGGCGGCGCGCCTCGACCGCCGGGCGCTGAACCGGTAGGGTGCGGCCGTGCCGTTCGAGTTCTCGACCCCGGTCCGCTTCGCCGACGTCGACCACGCGGGCATCGTCTACTACCCGCGGTTCTTCCACTACTTCCACATGGCGTTCGAGGAGCTGTTCCGCGCCCGGCTGGGGCCGCGGGCCTACGTCGACCTGCTGGACAAGGACCGGGTCGGCTTCCCGGCGGTCCACGCCGAGGCCGACTACCACGCGCCGCTGAAGTTCGGCGACACCGCCACGATCGCCTTGTCGGTGGCCAAGCTGGGCGCCACGTCGATCACCTTCCGTTATCAGGTGCGGCGCGACGACGTCCGCTGCGCCACCGGCACCGTGGTGTGCGCGGTGGTCGACCTGGCCCGGTTCAAGCCGCTGCCCATCCCCGCGAACATCCGCGCGCTGGTCGCCGATCTCGTCGAGTCCTGATAGAACCCGCCCATGACCGCGACCGATCCCCGCCTGGCCCGCCTGCATGAGCTCCTCGCGATGCTCACCGAGCAGCGGTTCGCCAGCTCGCTGGCCGAGGTCGAGCAAGCCCTGGCGCGCTGGCGCGAGGGCGAGCTCGAGACCGTCGGCGCCCACGAGGCGGTGGTCCGCCACGTCGAGCGCGCCGACGCGATCATGCGCGAGGCCATGGCGGCCGCGACGCGCCCCGACGAGCTGGTCGCGGCCGCGGTGTCGGCCGGCTTCCTCGACGAGGCCGAGCGCGAGGCGCTGACCAAGGAGCCGCTGCCGACCCTGGCCGAGGCCCCGCCGCCGCCGGTCGCCGAGCGGCCCAAGAAGCGGGCGGTCGCCGACGCGCTCCTCGCCAAGGGCCCGATCCTGGTCCACCTCGACGCCCGCCGCGACGGGGTCGCGGTGCCGAGCCGGTTCACCCGCGAGGCCAAGCTGGTGCTGCGGTTCGGCTACGGCCTGACCCCGCCGATCCCCGACCTCACCGTCGACGACGACGGCATCACCGGCACGCTGGTGTTCGGCGGCGTGCCGTTCCGCTGCCACCTGCCATGGACCGCGATCTTCGCGCTGATCCTCGACGGCGAGTCGCGCGGGATGGTGTGGCCGGAGGACGCGCCCGAGGCGATCGCGACCGACGGCGAGGCCGGCGAGCCCGAGCCCGACCCCGAGCCCGAGCCCGACCCGCCGCGGCGGGCCCGCCGCCCGAGCCACCTGCGCCTGGTCGACTGACCGCGCCCCGCGCGCGGAGGGGCCGCGCGTGGTTTGATGCGGCATGCCCCGGGCCCCGTCGTCGACCGACGACTCCACCACCACCGCGCCGCGCACGCGCGACGCCGCGGAGCCGGCGTTCCCGACCGCCGAGACCCTGCGCGATCCGCGGTCGACCTCGTCGACGATCGACCTCGGCCTGGCGACGCCGGTCGCCACCGACGACCGCTACGATCTGCGCGAGGTGATCGGCAAGGGCGGCATGGGCGAGGTGTGGCTGGCCGACGACCGCCAGATCGGCCGCGAGGTGGCGATCAAGGTGGCCCGGGCCGGCATCGACGACGACGGCCTGGCGCGCTTCCTGCGCGAGGCCCGCATCCAGGGCCAGCTCGATCACCCGGCGGTGGTGCCGGTGCACGAGCTGGGCGCGCGCGACGGCTCGACGTACTTCACGATGAAGCGGGTGCGCGGCGAGACGCTGGCGACCTTGTGCGCGCTGCTGGCCACCGGCGACGTCGAGGCGCGCCGCCGGGCCTCGCCCCGTCGGCTGCTGACCGCGTTCGTCAGCGCCTGTCACGCGATCGAGCTGGCCCACGCCCGCGGCGTGCTGCACCGCGACCTCAAGCCGGCCAACATCATGCTCGGCGATCACGGCGAGGTGTACGTGCTCGACTGGGGGCTGGCCAAGGTCGCCGGGGTCGGCGACGTGCCGTCGTCGACGCCCAGCCTGCCGCCCGGGCTCGACGGCGCGCTGACCGAGGCCGGGCAGTACCTCGGCACGCCGGGCTACATGGCCCCCGAGCAGGCCCGCGGCGAACCGCTCGACGAGCGCGCCGACGTGTGGGCGCTGGGATCGACGCTGTTCGAGCTGCTCACCTACCGGCCGCTGATCGCGCGCGGCACGCCGGCCGCGGTGATCTCGGCGACGCTGGTCGGGGTCGACGCGCGGGCGTCGCTGCGCGCCCACGGCGCCGTCGCGCCCGAACTGGAGGACGTGTGCATCCGCGCCACCGCGCTGGCGCCCGGCGATCGCTTCCGCACGGTGGCGGCGATGCGCGAGGCGATCGAGCGCTACCTCGACGGCGATCGCGACCTCGAGCGCCGCCGCGAGCTGGCCGATCGCGCGGCGATGTGTGCCCACCGCGAGCGGGCCGCGGCGCTGGCCGGCGACGCCGGGGCCCGGGCGGTCGCGCTCGGCGAGCTGGGCCAGGCGCTGGCGCTCGATCCCAGCCACGCCCGGGCTCAGGCGCTGTTGATGGAGCTGCTGGTGGCGCCGCCGCCGGTGACGCCGCCCGAGGTCGAGCGCGCGGTGGTCGCCGCCGAGGACGCGACCTACGCGACCCTGGCCGCCGCCGGCGCGTGGATCTACGTGCTGTGGCTGCCGCTGGCGCTGTTCCTGGCGTGGATGGGCATCAAGCACGTCGACCCGCTGCTGGGCTGGGTCGGCTTCACCGTCGCCACCGCGTTCGCGATGTTGACCGCGCGCGCCCGCGGCCGCCACGACGCGCTGACGTTCTTCGCCGGGCTGGTGCTGTCGTCGACGGCGATCGCGATCGCCAGCCGGGTGTTCGGGACGATGATCCTGACGCCGACCCTGTTCACGATGAACGCCGTGGGCTTCGCCGCGGCCGGGCGCCGGGCCTGGCTGTACCCGACGATCGCGGTGTCGCTGGTCGCCATGATCGCCCCGGCGGTGCTTGAGGCCACCGGCGCGATCGCGGCGACCACCACCACCAGCGGCGGGGCGATCCACGTGACCTCGGCGGTCGTGACCTTCCAGGAGCCCCAGGCCACGGTGATCACGCTGGGCGCCGCGGCGCTGTTCTTGATCATGGTGACCGTCGCGGTCGGCCGTATCCGCACCCGCATGCTGGCCCAGACCAAGCAGGCCGAGCTGGCGGCGTGGCAGCTGCGCCAGCTGGTGCCGCGGATCGAGCGTTAGGCTCGGCGACGCTGCCGGCGGGCCGCTGCGACGGGATCGTCGGCGCGGCGCGGGCGGGTGGCGTCCGGGGCCGGACACCCGCGGCTGTCCGGGGATGGCCGGAACGCCGGACAATCCGGACGGAATCCGGCCGTTTTGTCCGAGATTCGGACAGGCGACGCGAGGTGTCGGGGGGTTGCGGCTGGCGTGCGGGTTGCTTGGGGGCTGGGCATGGTGGATGGTGGAGAGGGCGGACCGAAGGTGAGCGAGGTGGTGGCGGCGGCGGCGGCGGGCGCGGCGGCGGCCGCGGCGGCGGGCGCGGACGACTGGCGCGTGGTCGACCGGACGTTGCGCGGGCTGGCGCGGCGGCGGGCGGCGCTCGACGTCGAGGAGGCGGCGTGGCTGCGGCGCGCGCGGGCGCTGGGCGTCCACCGCGAGTTCGGCTTCGCGACGTTCTTCGAGTACGTCGAGCGCATCCTGGGCTACGCGCCGGGGCCAGCGCGGGAGCGGCTGCGGGTGGCCGACGCGCTCGCGGTCCTGCCGAAGCTGCGGGCGGCGATGTCCGCCGGCGACGTCGCGTACAGCGCCGCGCGCGAGCTGACCCGGGTCGCGACCGTCGACACCGAGGCGGCGTGGCTGACGGCGGCGCCGGCACACCGTGCGGGAGATCGAGGAGATGGTCACCGGACGGCGGCGGGGCGACTCGCCGGACGATCCGCCCGACCCCGCCGCGCGGCTGCACGAGCTGCGGCTGCTGCTGCCGGCGGCGGTGCTGGGCAAGTTCACCGCGGCGCGGCGCGCGCTGGAGGCGGCGTGCGGGCACCCGCTCACCGACGGCGACCTGCTCGCGACGTTGTGCGATGGCCAGCTGGCGGGTGCCGGATCCCACGTGGAAGGTGCCGCGGCGGCGTCGCACGAGGGAGATGCCGCGGCGGCGTCCAGGCCCATGTACCAGATCGCGATCACGCGGTGCCCCGACTGCATGCGCGCGTGGCAGGACGTGGCCGGGCACACGATCGAGATCAGCGAGACCGAGCTGGCGCAGGCGTCGTGCGACGCCGAGCTGCTGGGGCGGGTCGACGGCGACAGGCCCGCGCGGGTGACCAAGACGATCCCGCCGCGGACCCGGCGCGCGGTGCTGCGGCGGGATCGCGGGCGGTGCGTGGTGCCCGGGTGTCGCAACGCGCGGTACGTCGACGTCCACCACATCGTGCCGCGCGCGGCCGGCGGCAAGCACACGCCGACCAAGCTGGCGGCGATGTGCTCGGCGCACCACAAGGCTGCGCACGACGGCCGGCTGCGGATCGACGGGACCGCGCCTGACAAGCTGCGGGTCACGCACGCTGACGGGCGGCCCTACGGGGCGCCGCCGTCCCACGTGGGAGACGGAAAAGCCGGGCCGCCGCCTCCTGCGGGCGGCGAAGCAGCGGTGGCTCCGTCTCAGGCCGGCGCCGAGGTGGCTCCGGCCCAGGTGGGGGGCGAGGTGGGGGCGCCGTCGGCCGCACGCAGGCGCCGCCGAGTCCAGGCTCCACCCGAAAGGAGACCGCGGGGATCCAAGAAGGCGGGTGGCCGCTGACGGGCTCGTGGCGTTAGCAGTCGTCAGTCGCCGCGGCGGGTGAGGCGCACGCCGCAGGCGTCGGGCACGCCGGGGCAGGGCGGGGCCAGCTTCTCGAGGGTGATCGTCACGGTCACGCCGGGGTAGGCGGCGATGATCGCGTCGGCCATCGCGCCGGCCAGCGCCTCGATGAGCTTCCACGTCGACTGGGTGCCGAGCCGCACCACCAGCTCGGACAGCTTGCCGTAGTCGATCGTGTCGGCGAGGCGATCGCTCTTGCTGGCGGTCGACAGATCGCGCTCGATCATCACGTCGACCCGGAACCGCCGGGTGCCGCGGCGCTCGGCCGCGGTGTAGCCGTGGTTGCCCTCGAACACCAGCCCGCGGACGAAGACGGCGTCGGTCACGAGGCGCTACTCCTCGTCGCGGTCGCCGCGCTTGGCCAGCTTGCGCTTGATCATCTGCCGCTTGAGCGGGCCGACGAAGTCGACCAAGAGCTTGCCGGTCAGGTGATCGTTCTCGTGCAGGAGGCACCGGGCCAGGAGGCCCTCGCCCGACGCCTCGAACCAGTTGCCGTCGAGGTCCTGGGCCTTGACGGTGGTGCGCATCGGGCGCTCGACCTGGACGTAGATGTTGGGGAACGACAGGCAGCCCTCGTCAGACTTCTGCTTGTCGTCGCTCTCGAACATCACCTCGGGGTTGACGAACGCCACCGGCGGGTCCTCCTTGGACCGGCCGGCCAGCTCGGGCTCGACGATGAACATCCGGGTCGGGTCACCCAGCTGCAGGGCCGCGATGCCGAGGCCTCGCTCGGCGTACATGGTGTCGACCAGGTCCTGGTACAGCGCGCGCAGCGCCGGCCCGAACTCGGTGACCGCGACCGACGGCTGGCGCAGCCGCGGATCGGGCCACACGACGACTTCACGAACCGACATGGGCGCACCCTACGAAGGACCAGGCGGGCTGTCAAACCTCGACGAGGGCGCCGTTGACAAGCCCCCCGCCGGGTGCCAAGGATCCGCCCGCCATGGACGTGGTCCGATACGCCGCGAGCAAGCTGCCGACGCCCCACGGCGAGTTCCGCCTGGTGGTGTACCGCACTGGCGCGGCGCTCGGCCCGGGCGGGACCGCGGTCGGCGGCGCCGTCGACCAGGCCGCCGAGGAGCACGTCGCGATGGTGATGGGCGACGTCACCGGCGACGCGGTGCTGACCCGGGTCCACTCGTCGTGCTTCACCGGCGAGGTGCTGGGCAGCCAACGCTGCGACTGTCGAGCCCAGCTCGACGCCGCGCTGGCCCGGGTCGCCGTCGAGGGCCGGGGCGTCGTGGTCTACCTGGTGCAAGAGGGCCGCGGCATCGGCCTGGGCAACAAGGTCCGGGCCTACGCGCTGCAGGACGCGGGCGCCGACACCGTCGAGGCCAACCTGCAGCTCGGCTTCGAGGCCGATCACCGCAGCTACGATCTGGCCGCCGCGATCCTCCGCGATCTCGGCGTGAGGTCGGTGCGGCTGATGACCAACAACCCCGACAAGATCGCCGGCCTGGTCGCGGCCGGCGTGCCCACCACCCACGAGTCGCACTGGGTCGACGCGGGCGCGGCCAGCGCCGATTACCTCACGGTCAAGAAGGCCAAGATGGGACACCTCGCATGAGCATCACCGACGCCAAGGTCCGGGACGTCCTGGCGACCGTCATCGATCCGGCGATCAACGCCGATCTGATCAGCCACCGCATCTTCGCCGGCTGCGAGATCGACGGCGCCGATGTGCTGGTCAAGGTCGAGCTGCCGACCCACGCCTACCCACAGGCGCTGCGCCGCGAGCTGGCGACCCGCATCGAGGCCGCGCTGCAGGCCGCCGGCGCCCGCCGGGTGACGGTGGTGCCGACGGTGGTCACGGCCCACACGCCGGCGCCCAGCGATAAGGCGCTGCTCAAGGGGCCCAAGAACGTGCTGGCGGTGGCCGCCGGCAAGGGCGGCGTCGGCAAGTCGACGGTGGCGACCAACCTGGCGCTGGCCCTGGCCCGCCACGGCGCCAAGGTTGGCTTGCTCGACGCCGACGTGTTCGGCCCGTCGATCCCGACCATGCTCGGCCCGCCCGAGCGGCCGCCGGGCACCGCCGGCGAGAACAAGATCGTCCCCGCGGTCCACCACGGCATCAAGGTGATCTCGGTCGGCTTCTTCGTCGACAAGGGCGAGGCGGTGGTGTGGCGCGGGCCGATGGTCCACCGCCTGCTCCAGCAGTTCCTGGGCGACGTCGAGTGGGGCGATCTCGACTACCTGGTGTGCGACCTGCCGCCGGGCACCGGCGACGTGCAGCTGTCGCTGTCGCAGCTGATCCCGATCGCCGGCTCGGTGATGGTGACGACGCCGCAGGAGGTGTCGATCGTCGACGTGGTCAAGGGCATCGCGATGTTCGAGAAGGTCGAGATCCCGATCCTCGGCATCGTCGAGAACATGAGCCACTACACCTGCCCGGCGTGCGGCCACCGCGACGAGATCTTCAGCCACGGCGGCGGCAAGCGCCTGGCGCAGGAGGTCGGCACCGCGTTCCTGGGCGAGATCCCGATCGACACCCGCATCCGCTTCGGCGGCGACGCCGGCGTGCCGATCGTGATCGCCAGCCCCGACAGCGCGGTCAGCCAGGGCTTCATGCAGCTGGCGTCGACGGTCGCGCTCAAGATGGCGGCGACGGTGCTGGGCAAGCCCAAGAAGTCGCCGCGCCTCGCGGTCATCAAGTAGCGGCCGCGGGCCGCGCTCAGGCGGTCATCTCGTCGCGGGCCGCGCTCAGGCGGTCGGGGCGGCGAACTGCGCGTGGTACAGCGCGTGGTAGGCGCCGCCGGTGGCGAGCAGCTCGGCGTGGGTGCCCTGCTCGACGATCGCGCCGTGGTCGAGCACCAGGATGCGATCGGCGTCGCGGATCGTCGACAGCCGGTGGGCGATCACGAAGCTGGTGCGGCCGGCGCGCAGGCGGGCCATCGCGCGCTGGACCAGGGCCTCGGTGCGGGTGTCGACCGATGAGGTCGCCTCGTCGAGGATCAGCACCGCCGGGGCGGCCAGGAACGCGCGGGCGATCGTGATCAGCTGGCGCTCGCCGGCCGACAGGTTGCCGCTGTCGGCGTCGAGCACGGTGGCGTAGCCCGCGGGCAGCGCGCGCACGAAGCGGTCGACGTAGGTGGCGCGGGCGGCGGCCAGGACCTGCTCGTCGCTGGCGGTGGGATCGCCGTAGCGGATGTTGTCGAGGATGGTGCCGCCGAACAGCCAGGTGTCCTGCAGCACCATGCCGAACGGGCGGCGGGCGGCGGCGCGCGGCACCGCGGCGAGATCGACGCCGTCGAGCAGGATCCGCCCGCCGTCGAGGTCGTAGAACCGCATCAGCAGGTTGACCAGGGTGGTCTTGCCGGCGCCGGTCGGGCCGACGATCGCGATGGTCTGGCCGGGCGCGGCGGTCAGCGACAGGCCGTCGATCAGCGGCGCGTCGGGGCGGTAGCGGAACGCGACCTCCTCGAACCGCACCTCGCCGCGCGGCGCCGCGGGCAGGCTGGCGTCGGCGCGATCGGCTGACTGGTCGGGCTCGTCGAGCAGCTCGAACACCCGCTCGGCCGAGGCCACGCCCGACTGCAGGACGTTGGCGACCTGGGCCAGCTGCGACAGGTTCTGGGTGAACTGCCGGGCGTACTGGATGAACGCCTGGACGCTGCCGAGCAGCATCGTGCCGGCGGCGACCCGCAGGCCGCCGACCACCGCGATCGCGATGTAGGTCAGGTTGCCGAGAAACTGGATCGCCGGCATCAACAGGCTCGACACGAACTGCGCGCGGGTGCCGGCGGCGTAGAGCGCGGCGTTGGTGGCCGCGAACGTCGCCTCGACCTCGGGCCGCCGCCCGAACGCGGTGACCAGCGCGTGGCCGGCGAACGCCTCCTCGATCTGGCCGTTGAGCGCGCCGACGTGGCGCCACTGGGCGGTGAAGTCCTGCTGCGCGCGCTTGCCGATGCGCGCGGTGACCACCACCGACAGCGGCACGGTGACCAGCGCGATCAGCGCCAGGAGCGGCGAGATCCACACCAGCATCGCCAGCACGCCGATGGCGGTCAGCGCGGCGACCAGGAGCTGCGACAGCACCTGCTGCAGGCCCATCGCGACGTTGTCGATGTCGTTGGTGACCCGGCTCAGCACCTCGCCGTGGGCCTGACGATCGAAGTAGGCGAGCGGCACCCTCATCAGCTTGGCGTCGACGTCGGCGCGCAGCCGCCGCACCGTGCCCTGGACCACGCGGTTGAGCAGGTAGCCCTGCAGCCACAGGAGCAGCGACGCCAGCGCGTAGATCGCCAGCACCCACGCCAGCAGGTGGGCCAGCGCGGTCAGGTCGACGCCGCGCCCGGGCTCGACGTCCATCGCCTCGATCAGCTCGGCGGTGCGATCGTTGCCGGCGGCGCGCAGCCGCGCCACCGCCTCGGCCCGGGACTCGCCGGCGGGCAGGCGCTGGCCGAGGTAGCCGCGGAAGATCAGGTCGGTCGCGCGGCCCAGGATGCGCGGGCCGCTCACCGACAGCGCGACGCTGGCGATCGCCAGCGCGATCACCACGGCGATCGTGCGGCGCTGCGGCGCCAGGAGGCCGATCAGCCGGCGCGCCGACGGGCCGAACCGCCGCGCCTTCTGCGGCGGGCCGAGCTGGCCGAACGGGCCGCGGATCGGGATCGCGGCGGCGCCCGAGCGCGCGGGCGGGGCGGCGGGGCGGCTCACGCGGCGGCCCCGCCTTCCTCGGTCTGCGAGGTGACGATCTCGGCGTAGGTCGGGCAGCCGGCCACCAGCGCGTCGTGGCGGCCGCAGCCGACGACCCGGCCGCCGTCGAGCACGACGATCTGCGCGGCGTGGCGGATGCTGGCGATGCGCTGGGCCACGACGATCGTCGTGGCGCGGGCCAGCCGCGGCGCCAGCGCGGCGCGCAGCCGGGCCTCGGTGGCCAGGTCGAGGGCGGCGAACGCGTCGTCGAACAGGATCACCGCCGGGTCGCGCAACAGCGCGCGCGCGATCGCCAGCCGCTGGCGCTGGCCGCCCGAGACGTTGGTGCCGCCCTGGGCGATCGGCGCGGCCAGCTGCTCGGGCATGGCCCGCACGAAGTCGTCGGCCTGGGCGATCGCCAGCGCGGCCCACAGCGCGGCGTCGGTGGCGGCCGGGTTGCCGAAGCGCAGGTTGGACGCGACCGTGCCGGAGAACAGGAACGCCCGCTGCGGCACCACCGCGATCCGCGCCCGCAGCTCGTCGGGGTCGCGATCGCGGACGTCGACGCCGTCGAGCCACACCGCGCCGGCGGTGGGGTCGGCCAGCCGCGGGATCAGCTCGAGCAGCGTGGTCTTGCCGGCGCCGGTGGCGCCGATGATCGCGGTCACCTCGCCGGGGCGGGCCACCAGCGACACCTCGGACAGGACCGGCGCGGTGGCGCCCGGGTAGCGGTACTCGACCGCGCGCAGCTCGACCACGCCGGTCGGCGCGGCCGGCACCACCGGCGTCGTCGGCGCCGCGATCGCCGGCACGGTGTCGAGCAGCTCGACGATCCGCTCGGCGCACGCCGCGGCCCGCGGGATCATGATCGACATGAACGACGTCATCATGACCGCCATCAGGATCTGCAGCAGGTAGCTGAGGTAGGCGGTCAGCGCGCCGATCGCCAGGCCGCCCTCGGCGACCCGCTCGCCGCCGAACCACATGACCGCGACGGTCGAGACGTTGAACATCAGCATCACCGTCGGCCACATCAGCGCCTGCAGGCGGCCGATCGCCAGCGCGCTGGCGGTGAGGTCGGCGTTGGCGGCGTCGAACCGCGCCGCCTCGGCCGGCTCGCGCACGAACGCCCGCACCACCCGCATGCCGGTGATCTGCTCGCGCAGCACCTGGTTGACGCGGTCGAGCTTGGGCTGCATCGCGCGGAACCGCGGCACCATCCGCGAGATCACCAGGCCGATGCTGCCGGCCAGCGCCGGGATGCACACCGCCAGCAGCCGCGACAGCGCGAGGTCCTCGCGCAGCGCCATGACGATGCCGCCGATCGACATGATCGGCGCCACCACCAGCATCGTGACGCTCATCAGCACCAGCATCTGCACCTGCTGGACGTCGTTGGTGGTGCGGGTGATGAGCGACGGCGCGCCGAACTTGCCGACCTCGCGGGTCGACAGCCGGCCGACGTGGTGGAAGATGCCGGCGCGCAGGTCGCGTCCATAGCCCATCGCCACCCGGGCGCCGAACCACACCGCGGCCACCGCGCACGCGATCTGCAGGCCGGCGATGGCCAGCATCAGGCCGCCGCGGCGCAGGATGTAGCCGGTGTCACCGGTCGCGACGCCGCGATCGATGATGTGGCCGTTGAGGCTCGGCAGGTACAGCGACGCCAGCGTGCCGCACAGCTGCAGCGCGACGATCACCGCGAGGTGCCGCCGGTACGGGCGCAGGTAGGTGCGGAGCAGGCGCCAGAGCATCAGGCGAACTCGCGGTCCCGCGGCCGGGTGCGGGCGGCCGGCCAGCGCCTGTAGGCCCACCGCATGGCAGCGGCAGGGTTAGCACACGGACCTACCGAGCGCAGCGGTCGCCCGCGAAGGCGGACCGCAGGCCCAGTGAGGCGCAGCCCCGGCGACGCCAGGGGGAGTAGGGCAATGAGAAACCCGAGCGCCAGTACGCCACGATCGGCGCGCTGACATCTCGGGCAGCGGACCCCGGCGGTGCACCGGGGCGTGGGTCGGCAGGACCCGCGGTTACGACGCCGTGCCGCGGCCAGCGAGCCGCGAGACGTAGCGCGAGGCGGTGTTGCGCTTGAGCACACCGCGCGAGACCGCCTTGTCGATGATCGAGATCGCCGTCTTGCGCAGATCGGCAGCCTCGGCCGCCTTGCCGTCGATGGCGGTGCGCGCCTTCTTCACGGCAGTGCGGAGCGCCGACATGGCCGCGCGGTTGCGCGTGCGACGCTTGATCGATTGACGGTTCGCCTTCTCGGCCGAAGGATTGTTGGCCACGTGAGTCTCCCTTAACGAGCGCCGGTAGGTAGCGCACCGCTGGCCGCCCTGTCAAGCGGGGTGGTTCGTCGGACGTCCGGGCCTCGGGGCTTTCGGCTCACGGCCCGTCTCGCGTCGTCGGGGGAGGCTCGGCGGGGACATGGCCCCGCCGAGGGGGGCTCGGCGACGGGCCCCCTGGAGATCGGTTGGTCGCATCCCGGTCACCGTCCTGGCGCGAGCTTGTGGACAACCTGCGTGCGAGTGGCCTCGGGACGGTCCGGAGCGCCTGTGTTCCCGCGACTTCCACCGCGCGTGCTCAAAAAACTTGCACCAATACTCTGGGAGCGGCGCCGTCATCCCCGCACGCCGACCCCGGCCGCCTTCGCGGCGTTCCACAGCGCGTCCATCTCCTCGAGGTTGGAGTCGGCCGGGCGGCGGCCGGCCTCGCCCAGCCGGTCCTCGATGTACTCGAACCGACGCGTGAAGCGCCGGGACGCGTCGTGGAGCGCGCTCTCGGCGTCGACCCCCAGCTTGCGGGCCAGGTTGACCACCGCGAACAGCAGATCCCCGATCTCGTGGTGGGCGGCGGGGCCGGCGGTCGGCGCCACCTCGGCGACCTCGTCGACCTCCTCGCGCACCTTGGCCATCGAGCCCTGCCAGCCGCCCCAGTCGAACCCGACCCGGCCGGCCTTGTCGCCGAGCTTCTGGGCCCGGGCCAGCGCCGGCAACCCGGGCAGCACGCCGCCCAGCGTCCGCGCGGCCGCCGCGGCCTTGGCGGCCTTCTCCTGGGCCTTGATCTGCTCCCACTGGGTCAGCACCTCGGCCGACGTCTTGGCGTCCGAGTCGCCGGGAGCGCCGAAGACGTGCGGGTGGCGGCGCACCAGCTTGTCGCAGATCTCGGCGACGACGTCGTCGATCGCGAACGCGCCCTCGGCCCGCCGCAGCGCGGCCTGGAAGACGATCTGCATCAGCACGTCGCCCAGCTCCTCGCGGTGATCGGCGACGTGGTCGCGCTCGAGGGCGTCGAGCACCTCGTAGGTCTCCTCGACCAGGAACGGGCGCAGCGTGGCCAGCGTCTGCTCGCGGTCCCACGGACAGCCGTCGGGCGCCAGCAGGCGATCCATGATCTCGACGAGGCGGGCCAGCGAGGCCCCAGGGGCAGGGGGGACGGCGGGGGTGTCGGCGGCCATGGCGCGCACCGTACCCGTCGCCCGTCGCGCGTGCCAGCCGCCCGGGTTCCTGCTACAACCCCGTCCCCGGGTCGAGCCGGTCGACTTCGCTCGCGCCGGCAGAAACCCCCGATCGTGACCAAGCCCGCCCTCCGCCGCGACAAGCTCGCGTTCGACGACCCCGAGGCCCTCCAGGCCTTGTGCGGCACCAACAACACCCGGCTCAAGCTCATCGAGCGCACCGCCGGCGCCCAGATCCACCTGCGCGGCAACGAGATCACCATCGACGGCGACGACGACGTCGTCCGGGTGGTGCGCTCGGCGCTCGAGCAGCTGTACGGCTTCGCGCGCAAGGGCAAGCACCTGGCGTCGGACGACGTCGTGCGCGCGGTCAAGGTGCTGTCGGCCGACAGCGGCGCCGAGCTGGCGCCGATCTTCACCGACACCGTGCTGGTGCCGCGCGCCGGGCGGCCGATCGCCCCCAAGGGCGCCAACCAGAAGCAGTACGTCGATCAGGTCCGCGCCAACGACATCGTCTTCGGCGTCGGCCCGGCCGGCACCGGCAAGACCTACCTGGCGGTGGCTTTGGCGGTGCGCGCGCTGCTCGACAAGCAGGTGCGGCGGATCGTCTTGACCCGGCCGGCGGTCGAGGCCGGCGAGAAGCTCGGGTTCTTGCCCGGCACGCTCGAGGAGAAGGTCAGCCCGTACGTCCGGCCGCTGTACGACGCGCTGGGCGACATGCTCGACGTCGACAAGGTCCAGAAGATGATGGCCGACGACGTCATCGAGGTCGCGCCGCTGGCGTTCATGCGCGGCCGCACGCTCAACGACGCGTTCGTCATCCTCGACGAGGCCCAGAACACCTCGGTCGAGCAGATGAAGATGTTCCTGACCCGGCTCGGCTTCGGCGCCAAGGCGGTGGTCACCGGCGATCCGTCGCAGACCGATCTGCCGCGCGGCCAGCCGTCGGGGCTGCGCGACGCGCTGCACCTGCTCGAGGGCATCCGCGGCATCGGCGTGACCCGCTTCACCGACACCGACGTGGTGCGCCACCCGCTGGTCGCCGAGATCATCCGCGCCTACGACGCCCGCGATCGGGCCCGCAGCGAGCGGATGCACGGCGAGGACCGGTTCGCCCCCCGGCCGGGCGGCGAGCCGGCGCCGGAAGCGGGGGCCGCCGCCGCCGCGGCGCCGCCGGCCACGGTAGACTAGCGGCGTGCAGATCGGGCAGATCGGGACCCAGGACGAGGTCGCGGCCGCGATCGACGGCGATCCGCGGCTGGCGGCGTGGCAGGTGCGGCGCGCCGGGCCTGGGTGGATCGAGCTCGAGACCCGCCGCGACCTGGCCCGGATCAAGGCGCCGCTGCTGCTGGTGCTGGCGTGGCCGGCGGTGTGGCGCGACCCGGTCGCGGTGCGCCCGCACCTCCTGCGCGCGCGCAGCGGCAACTACGCGCTGATGCTGGTGGGCAACGACGAGGAGTTCACCGCGGCCGGCGCGCTGGCGCTGGCCGACGACGCCGACGTCGCGGCGCTGGCGGTGCCGGCATCGATCGAGCGGGTGGCGCTGGCGCTGCGGGCCCGGGCCGAGGGCTCGGCGCTGCGGCAGATCGCGGCGGGCCTCGAGCTCGAGCTGGCCCAGGCCCAGCACGAGAACCGGCTGCTGATCGAGACCGGCCGCGCGCTGTCGCAGCAGCGCGACATGGCGTCGTTGCTCGAGATCATCCTGCGCCAGGCCCGCGACGTGACCGGCGCCGACGCCGGGTCGGTGTACATCGTGCTCGGCGACGACGACGCCACCGAGCGCTCGCTGCGCTTCATGGTCAGCCAGAACGACTCGCGGCGGATCGACTCCAAGGGCTTCACGATGGCGGTGTCGGGCAGCTCGATCGTCGGCACCTGCGTGCTGTCGTCCGACGTCATCAACATCCCCGACCTGTACCAGCTCGACCCGCGCGGCACCGGCAACAACCCGTGGGGCTTCGTCCACGACCGCAGCTTCGACGACAAGTACCGCTACCAGACCCGGTCGATGCTGACCGTGCCGATGATCTCGGCGCGCCACCAGGTGATCGGCGTGATCCAGCTGATCAACAAGCGGGCCCGCGGCACGATCATGCTCGAGACCCCCGAGGACTTCGCCGAGCGGGTGGTGCCGTTCGACGACGCGTCGATCGCCTACGCCACCTCGCTGGCGTCGCAGGCCGGCATCGCGCTCGAGACCGCGCGGCTGTACGACGAGGTCAAGACGCTGTTCGAGGGCTTCGTGCGCGCGTCGGTCACCGCGATCGAGTCGCGCGACCCGACCACGTCGGGCCACTCCGAGCGGGTCGCGACCCTGACCCTGGGCCTGGCCCGGGCCACCGACCGCCTCGACAGCGGCCGCTACAAGGACCTGCGATTCACCGCCGACGACCTGACCCAGATCGAGTACGCGGCGCTGCTCCACGACTTCGGCAAGGTCGGCGTGCGCGAGCACGTGCTGGTCAAGGCCAAGAAGCTCTACGAGCACCAGCGCGACATGGTCGTGCAGCGGTTCCACCTGATCCGCCGCGGCATCGAGGTCGACTCGCTGGCCAAGAAGCTCGACTGCTACCTGTGCGGCCACGCCGACGAGGTGCCGGCGATCGACGAGCTGGCCAAGCGATCGCTGGGCGAGCTCGACGACATGGTGCGGTGGATCCTGGGCGCCAACGAGCCGACCGTGCTCGAGCAGGGCGGGTTCGAGCGGATCTCGGACATCGCCGGCCGGGTGTTCGTCGATCCCGAGGGCCAGAGCCGGCCGTACCTGTCCCCCGAGGAGGCCACCGCGCTGCAGGTGATGCGCGGCTCGCTGACCCGCGAGGAGCGGTTCGAGATCGAGAGCCACGTGGTGCACACCTACAACTTCCTGCGCCAGATCCCGTGGGGCCGGCAGTTCCGCCAGGTGCCCGACATCGCCGGCGCCCACCACGAGAAGCTCGATGGCACCGGCTACCCCAACCAGCTGCGCGGCGACGAGATCCCGGTGCCGGCGCGGATGATGACGATCGCCGACATCTTCGACGCGCTGACCGCCAAGGATCGCCCGTACAAGCGGGCGATGCCGGTCGAGCGCGCGCTCGACATCCTGGCCACCGACGTCAAGAAGGGCCTGCTCGACGACGAGCTGTTCGACGTGTTCGTCGGCGCGCGGGTCTGGGATCAGCTCAAGCCGTGATCGCCGCCGCCGCTGCCGTCGACGTCGCGATCGATCGCGGGCTGGGCGTGGGCTTCGACCGCGCCGCGCTGCGCCGCTGCGTGCGGCGGATGGTGGCGGCGGCGGCGGCCACCGAGGGCCGGCCGCTCGAGGCGGCGTTCCGCTACACCGACGACGCGGTGATCCACGCGCTCAACCGCGACTACCGCGGCAAGGACAAGCCGACCGACGTGCTGGCGTTCGCGCAGCGCGAGGGGCCGGCCGGCGCGACCGACCTCGGCGTGCTGGGCGACGTGATCGTCTCGGTCGACACCGCGCGGCGCCAGGCCAAGCGGCGCGGCGTCGCCGGGCTGACCCACGAGCTGTGCTTCCTGTCGGCCCACGGGCTGTGCCACCTGCTCGGCTACGACCACCCGACCGCGCGGGCCGAGAAGGTCATGAACGCGCGGATGGCGGCGCTGTTGGCGGCGGCGGCGGCCCCGGGCCGCGTGCGCGCGGCGTGATCCGGCGTCAGCTCGGCGCGATCAGCACCCACACCTCGCCGGCCACCGGGCCCGACGGCTCGCGGCGCAGCGTGGCCGCGGTGCGGCTGGCGACCGCCAGGCCGTGGGCGGCGGCCCGCGCGGCGACGTGATCGCCGCCGTGCGACCAGCGCCCGGTGCGCGCGAGGGTGAGGCCCGCGCCGGCCTCGGTGGTGAACGCGACCGCGGCGCCCGGCGCCAGCCGCGGGGCCAGCGCGGCGAACACCGGCGCCAGGTCGCCGACGTAGATGAACACGTCGGCGGCGACCACCAGCTCGAAGCGGTCGGCGCCGGCGGCGAGAAAGTCGATCAGCTCGGCGGCGACCAGCGCGTCGTAGCAGCCGCGGCGCGCGGCCTGGGCGAGCATCGCCGGCGCCACGTCGACGCCGGTCAGGTGCGCGCAGCGGTCGCGCAGCGCGGCGCCGACCAGGCCGGTGCCGCAGCCGAGATCGAGCGCGCGCGGGAACGGGGCGCGATCGGCGAGCGCGGCGCGCACCAGCGCCGGCCCGCAGTACTGGAGGCGATCGACCAGCAGCTCGTCGAAGCGCGCGGCGTTGGCGTCGAACACCGCGCGCGCGTAGCCGGGGGGCGGGGCGTCGGCGTGCCCGCCGGCGAGGGCGGTCGCGAGGTGCCGGGCGTCGGCGCGGCTGGGATCGAGCGCCGCGAGCCGGGCCCAGGCCGCGGCGGCGTCGGCGTCGCGCCCCAGCGCGGCCAGCGCCCGGGCCTGGCCCTCGAGCGCCGGCGCCAGCGTCGGCGCGCGCGCCAGCGCCTGGGTGAACGCGTGGGCGGCGGCGGCGTGCTCGTCGACCGCCAGCGCGACCTGCCCGGCGTTGCGCCACGGCGTCGCGTCGTCCGGGCGCAGGGCGGCGACGCGGACGAACGCGTCCCACGCGGCGCCGAACCGGCCGGCGCCGGCGGCGGCGACGGCGACCACCTCGTGCGCGCCGGGGTCGTCGGGCTCGAGGGCGGCGCCGCGCTCGGCGTGGCGCAGGGCGGCGGCGGGATCGCCGCGCTGGATCAACGCCACCGCGAGGTGCCGATGGGCCAGGCCGCACCCGGGATCGATCGCCAGCGCCGCGCGCGCCGACGCCTCGGCCGCCGGTTCGGCGCGCATCGCCTCGACCCCGGCGCGCAGCGCCAGCGCTTGCGCCGACGGCGGCGCCCCGCGCAGCGCGGCCTCGGCGGCGACCGCGTCGCCAGCCGCGAGCGCGGCGCGCGCGCGATCGAGATCTGGCGTCGGCATCGGCCCCAGCGTAGCCGGCGCGGCGCCGCGGTTCACGCGATCACGGCGCCCAGCGCAGCTCGATGCGACGGTTGCGCGGGTCGCTGATCGGCGGCACCAGCGGGACGTCCTCGCCGTAGCCGCGGGCGATCAGGCGGGCGGCGGGGACGCCCCGGGCGATCAGGTAGTCGCGCACGGTGGCGGCCCGGCGCTGCGACAGCGACACCGCGTAGCCGGTAGATCGGTAGTGGCCCTGGATCTCGAGCGTGCCGGTCGGGTGGGCGGCGAGCAGCGCGGCGACCTCGTCGAGCATCGCGAAGCTCTCGCGCCGGCTTGTCGATCTCGAAGCGGACCGGTTCGAACAGCTCGATGCCGGCGGCGGTGCGGCGGGCCAGGCGCGGGCAGCCGGGCGCGCCGACGGCGTGGGCGGCGCGGCAGGTGACGGCGGGATCCGCGTCGACGACGACGTCGCGATCCGGCGCGACCTCGGCGTGGGCGGCGGTGGCGGTGAGCCAGAGCAAGACGCCAGGCAGCGTGCGCATGGTGCGATGGTGCGGCGGCAGGTCGCCGCGGTTTCATCGGCGTGTGAGGCGCGTGAGGTGCGCGCGAGCGACGCCAGGGATCAGCGGGCCAGCATCGTGCCGAGGTCGCCGACGACGCTGACCGTGACCATCGTCAGGCTGCGCTCGGTCGGCCCGGGCGCCGGCAGCGTGTCGACCGCGACCTCGAGGCCGAGGCCGCGGACGGCGTCGAGATCCGGGCCGAGGTCAGCCCAGCCCTTCTCCGAGCGCTCGCGGCCGCTGCGGGTCACGCGGTGCCAGGGCAGCACGGCGATCGCGGCGCCGTACATCGCGCGCGTGTCTTCGCCGTAGCGCGCGCGCCCGAACCGGAAGCCGAGCCGCGCGTCGACGCGCACCGGCAGCGGCAGGTCGTAGTTGACGTAGCTGAACACGTCGAACAGCTGGCCGTGGGCGTGGGCGTCGGTGACCACGCCGCCGTCGAGGATCGCGTAGACCGCCTGGTGGTCGCCGAAGCTGTAGCCCATGCCGACGCCGGCGCTGGCGTTGACGCCGGCGCCGCCCGCGGTGCCGAGGTGTGGGCCGACCGCGGCGCGCGCGGTGAAGCAGCCGGTGCTGAGCAGCGCGAGCAGCGCGAGGACGGGGACGGTGCGGGGCAGCATGGGGGTGCCTCGATCGACGCGCGGCGCGGTCCGAGGGTCTGACCGCGCGGCGACGGTGTGCGCTCGATCGCGGCCGTCGACGATCGGACACCGTCGAGGAACTGACACCCGCGCCGTCCGCTAGCGGCGGCGACGCCGCGGCCGGAACACCAGGCCCAGCGCGCCCAGCGCCAGCAGCGTCGAGCCCGGCGCGCTGGCGTCGCCGGTCGAGCAGCAGCCGCCGTCCTGCGAGCCGCCGGCGGGCGCGGCGTCGATGGTCGCGCCGCTGTCGACGGGCGGCGGGCCGGCGTCGGGATCGACCGGGCCGGCGTCGGGATCGACCGGGCCGGCGTCGGGATCGACCGGGCCGGCGTCGGGATCGACCGGGCCGGCGTCGGGGTCGGGCGGCGCGGCGTCGATCGGGATCGCGGCGTCGATCGGCGCGCCGGCGTCGATCGGCGGCGGCGCGCCGACGGTGATCACGACGGTGTCGCTGGCGCTGGCGAACGGATCGCTGGCGGTGAGCTGGAAGGTCAGCGCGGCGGCCGCGGCGGGCGCGGTGAAGCTGGGCGTCAGCGTGGTGGCGCCGGCCAGCGTCACCGCCGGCCCGGCGGTCTGGGTCCAGGCCAGCGTCAGCGCGTCGCCGTTGGGGTCGCTCGCGGAGCCGGCCAGCACGACCGCGCTGCTCGCGGCGACCGCGCGATCGGCGCCGGCGCTCACCGTCGGGGGCGCCTGGCAGCTGGGGCCCTCGGCGGTCACCCGCGGGAACGGCGGCGTGGTCAGCCCGGTGATCGCGATGTCGTCGAGCTCCCAGCCGCCGACGCCGGCCGCTTGATCGGTGCCGATGCGGAACCGCAGCCGGAGGGTCTGGCCGGCGAACTGGGTGCCGAAGGCGAGGCTGACGTTGTTGCGGTTGGGGTACGCGGCGTTGCGCCGGCCGTAGGCCTGGCGGCCGCCGAGCGGGTTGCCGCTGGCGGCGCTGAGCGTGCCGGTGTACCCGGGCGTGACGCCGAACGTCGACGCGTCGGCCCAGGTGGCGCCGCCGTTGGTCGACAGCTCGATCACGCCGCCGTCCCAGAACGTGCCGGTCGACCACTCGAAGTCGAAGCGGTGCGCGAACGCCAGCGTCAGCGGGCCGGCGCCGACGGGCAGCGGCGGCGACACCAGCTGGCCGTCGCCGGTCGAGGTCAGGTCGAGGCCGTGCCAGCCCATGCTGGTGCCGAGCAGCTCGCGGCCCCACATCCCGGCGGTGCCGGCGGTGGTCCACACCGTCTGCGCCGCCTCGACGTCGTCGGTGGTCGCGGCGTTGGGGACGACGTCGTAGTTGCCGGCGATCGTGGCGGTGGCCATCGCGCTGGTCACGCACGCGCCGGCGTCGGCCAGCTGCACGGTGATCGCGATCGGCGTCTGCGCGGTCACGGTCGGCGCCATGCGGATCGTGAACGCCTCGATCGCGCTGGCCAGCGGCGCCACCGGCGCGGCGGTGCGGCTGGGCGCGACGATCGTGACGCCCGGCGTGGTGGTCGAGACCGTGATGGTGGTGTTGGTCAGCGCGGCCATGCCGCCGTTGGCGATCGTGACCCGCAGCTGGCCGGTCTCGCCGGCGTCGAGGATGCCGTCGGTGTCGCAGGTGACGCCGGCGTCGGTGATCGCGATCGGCCCGACGCCGAGCTTGCCGCGCAGCGAGAAGTCCTCGACGACGCCGTCGAGGTTGGTCGACGTCCGCGCCGGCGATGCCGCGCACGAGCCGGCGCCGCGCACCGCGAACGCCTGGGCCAGCGCGATCGTATCGGTGGGGTCCAGCGCCTGGGCCGCGGCCAGCAGCGCGTCGCGGGCCTCGGTGAAGGTGGCGTCGCTGGGCGTGAGCAGCAGGCCGGCGACGACGTAGTCGGACATCGCGCGGCGCGCGGCGGCGTAGCCGTCCTTGTCGATCAGCGCGACGTAGGCCTGCCACATCATCGCCGCCCACACCTCGCCGGCGTTGTGGACCTCCTCGTTCATGCCGGTGAAGGCGATCGGGAACGTCGTCGGCAAGGTCGCGCTCTGCTGGATGTGGCCGAACGTGAACCCGTTCTTGGTGAGGTCGGTGCTGTAGGGCGCGCGGCGGATGCCGTAGTACGCGTCGGCGAACGACACCGCGGCGTAGACCCCCATCGGGTACGCGCGGTGCGGATCGTCGGTCGGGCGGACCAGCGCGAACAGCGCGCTGAAGTCGCCCCAGCCCTCGCTCATCGCGCGGCACTGCGTCGCGCCGCACGCCGCCAGCCGGTGGTGCAGGTAGTGGCCCCACTCGTGAGCGACGATGCCGGTGTCGAGATCGCCGTCGCGCTCGACGCCGGCGGCGCTGCGGACCATGCGCGCGGTGGTGGCGCCCGCGGCGATCAGCGACCGCAGCGTCGCGCCGTCGGCCTGGCTGATCATGAGCGACGGCGGCAGCGTGGTCCCGTTGCCGGCCATCGTCTCGGTGCCGGGGCCGGTGTTGACCAGGATCATGCCGACGCCGCCGGCGTTCTGGACGTTCTGGGCCTTCTGCACGAAGGTGCAGTTGCCGCGGGTCACCACGACGATGCGGCCGGTGGCGCCGGTGATCGCGCCGCACGCCTCGTGGGCGGCGTCGCTGGCGTCGACGACGGTGTTGGTGACGTCGAAGACCTGCGGCCCGAAGCCGGCGGTCGAGTTGCCGAGGCTGAGGTTGCCGGGGTTGATGGTGAGCGTGTGCGTCGAGGCGCCGCTCCACAGGTACATCTGCATCCGCGGCGACATGCCGTCGGACGGCGTCGACATGTTGGCGTTGTTGCGGCTGCCGCCGCTGGCGTCGTCCTGGGCCTCGGCGTGGATCGGATCGCCGCCGGCGCCGCCGCGGCCGAAGTTGTCCTGCTGGGCGTTGCCGGCGGCCTCGTCGAAGCCGGAGTCGTACCACCAGTCGTGCAGCCAGTTGTTCAGGTAGAAGAGGTGGGTCACCGCGGCCATGCCCTGGGCCTGGGACACCAGCGGCCCCTGGGCCGGATCGTAGGCGCGATCGAACGACCGGGTGCCGGTCGTCGACGCGCGGAAGTCGGTGCCGGACAGGCCGTCGGGCGCCGCGCGGTCGGCGTAGGCGTCGACGTTGTTGCCGTTGGTCGTGGTGGCGGCGGCGGCCAGCCACGGATCGACCGCGCCCATCGGGTTGGTGTTGAAGCCGTCCATCGTGACCAGGTTCGGGGCGACGAACGCGGGCTGGCTGCCGTCGGGCGTGCCGCTCGGGTGCGGCAGGAAGCTCTGCTGCGGGCCGTCGAACGGGCGGCCGGCCGCGTCGGCGTCGGCGAACACCCGGTAGGTGAACGCGGCGTCGACGGTGAGGTCGTCGCGGCGGACCACGTCGCCGGTGCCGGCGTCGACGAAGACCCGCCACAGGCGCGCGTCGGTCGAGCCGGCCGGCGCGCCGTAGGCCTCGACCATCCAGGTCGGGCGCAGGCGGTCGGGCTCGGGCAGGAGCGCGCGCTTGGCCTGCGACGGCCCGAGCGCGGCGTCGGCGGCGAAGCGATCGGCCACGGCGATCGCGGTGGCGGCGCGGGCGTCGAGCGTGAAGGCGCCCTTGATCCCGTCGCCGCGCGCCACCCGCGTGCCGCCGATCGCCAGCAGCCCGCCGTCGGCGCCGGTCAGCACGCTGATCCGGCCGCCCCACACCGGGACGCCGTCGACCTCCTGGCGCAGCGCGACCAGCGAGGCGCCGCCGCGCAGGCGGTGGACCGCGTCGACCCCGAGGTCGGCCGGCGTGCGCACGCCCCAGATCGGCGTGGCGCTGGCGACGAACTCGATCGCCGCGACGTCGCGCGGCGCGCCGGGCCGCGGCGGCAGCGGCGCGGTGGCGCGGACCAGCCGCGGCCGACCGTCGTCGTCGAGCGCGACCGCCGCCAGGTGACGATCGAGCGCGGCCTGGGTCAGCGGTGGCGTCGCCACCGGCGCCACGACCCCGAGCCGCTCGGCGGCGGCGTCGACGGTCGCCGGCGTGTCGTCGCGATCGGCGCAGGCCGCGAGCGCCAGCGTCACCAGGGCCGCGCAGCGCGCGCGCGAACCGAGCCCGTGCATCATGGAGCCTCCCGTGCGCTGACGGTAACACCGCGGCCGGGGGCGAGGTGTGATTGGCGCCGCGGCCGGGTTGCGTCGGCGCCCGAGCGACGACATGGTGAGGCCCCCGCGATGTCTGCGCCCGCCGACCAGGTCGACCAGGAGCTCGCCGCCGTCGGGGCGGTGCTGCTCGAGGATCGGCTGCTGCGCCGGGTGATCAAGCGGCACCGTCACATCCCCGGGCTGGGCCTGCAGGTGCCCCACGCCGCCTGCTACGCGCTCGGCCGCGGCGAGCTGACCGCGCTGGTCGACGCCGATGAGCTGCCGCCGACGGTCGCGTCGCTGCCGGAGCCGATCGCGCTGATCGCCGGCGTGCGCACCGCGCTGGCGGCCGGCGCGCCGTCGGCGTGGCGCCAGGCCTGGCGGGCGATCTTCCACGCCCGGGTGCACCAGGCGCTCGACGCGCTGGCGCTGACCCCGGCGGCGATCCGCCAGCGCATCAACGACATCGGCCAGCTGGCGTTCGACGAGATCCGCCTGGTGCTGCGGCAGGAGGACCTGCTGCTGCCGCCGGCCGACGACACCACCACCTACGTCGAGTTCGTCGCGCTGTACCTGGAGCTGCGCGCGTTCGCGCCGCGGACGCTGGCCGAGACCTTCTCGGTGCTGGGGGCGACCGAGCGCATCGATCAGGCGATCGCCGCCGACGTCGACGCGGCGGCGCTGCTGGCGGCGGCCCGGCCGGCCCGGGCGCCGGCCAGCCCCTCGGTCGAGGGCGCGCGCCCGCCGCCGCGGGCCTCGGCGGTGCGGCGCGCGGTGACGATCCGGCTGGGCGAGCGCGCGCTGCGCCGCGACGCCGAGGCCGCCCGCCGCAAGGGCAACCACGTCCGCGCGGCGATCCTCGGGTTGCGCGTCGCCGAGCGCGACCAGGCGCGGGCCGATCTCGAGGCGCTGGTGGCGCGGCTCGGCCAGGCGCTGGGCGGCGCGCCCACCGACGGCTGGGTCGACGCGCTCCTGCCGGTGGCCGAGGCCGCGGCGACCCAGGCGGTGCTGCGCTACACCGCGAGCGCGCGGCTCTTGCTCGATCTCCAGGCGGCGTGCGTCGACGGCGAGCGCGACGTCGAGGTGGTCGACACCGCGGCGTGGATCCGCTCGCGCGGCCGCCGGGCGATCGTCCGCCGGCTGCCGGCGACCCGCGAGATCCGGGTGGCGCGGCGGGTGCGGGCGGCGGCGCGGCAGATCCCGCGCTGCGAGGTCGACGGCGATCCGGCGCGCGAGCAGCTGGCCGACGCGGTCCACGCGATGGTCGATCGCGCCAACGCGCGGGTCCGCACCGTGCTGCGCCCGGTGATCGAGGTGACGCTCGAGGAGGTCGGGCTGGTGCCGCGCCACCTGCCGGGGCGGGTCGCCCAGAAGAAGCTGGTCGACGAGCTACTCGATCGCGCGGTGGCAGTGGGGCGGCTGTCGCTCGGCGACCTGCGCGACGCGATCGCCAAGAACGATCTCAAGCTGCCCGACCTCGGCGTGGTCGAGCTGGCCACCGGCGATCAGCTGCTGCGCGCCGACCGCATCCTGGCCACCTCGCTCGAGGGCGTCTACCGCCGCGGCGAGATCTACCTGCGGTTCTTGCAGAAGGTGTCGTCGGTGCTGTCGGGCACCGGGCTGGGGCGGCTCTTGTCGCTGTACGTGCTGCTGCCGGTGGTCGGCGCGTTCTTCGTCGTCGAGGGCGCCCACCACATGGCGGCGCCGGTGGCCAAGATGTTCCACCGCGTGCCGCCCGAGATCTCGACCCGGCCGGTGCTGGGCGGCATGGCGGTGATCGTCTTCTTGCTCCTGCACGCGGCGTGGTTCCGTCGCTGGATGCTGGCGGCGGCCCGCGCGGTCGGGCGGGTGCTGCGGGCGATCGTCGTCGATCCGGTGGCGGCGCTGTGGCGCGTCCGCGGCGCGCGGCTGGTGGTGCGCTGGGTGCTGTTGCCGGCGATCCCGGCCGCGCTGGTGGCGTGGCTGGCCGCGCCGTGGCTGCGCTGGCCGGTGGCCGGCGCGACGCTGGTCGTGACCGCGGTGCTGATCAACTCGGCGGTGGCCGAGGAGGTGGTCAGCGACTGGCTGCTGCGCTCGGGCCGGCAGGTCGCGCAGCGCATCCTGCCCGGGCTGGTGAAGTACGCGCTCGAGCTGTTCGGCTGGCTGATCGAGTTGGTCGAGCGCGGCATCTACCGCGTCGACGAGGCGCTGCGGTTCCGCCCCAACCAGTCGTCGCGCGTGGCGGTGGTCAAGGGCGTGCTGGCGACGATCTGGTTCGCGGTGGCGTACGTGCTGCGCATCTACGTCAACCTGCTGATCGAGCCGACCGTGAACCCGGTGAAGCACTTCCCGGTGGTCACGGTGGCGGCCAAGCTGATCCTGCCGTTCATCCCGCAGATGACCACCGCGATCGCGCGGCCGATCGGCGTCGTCGTCGGTCCGACCCTGGGCACGTCGTTCGCGGCGTTCACCGTGCTGGTGCTGCCGGGCATCGCCGGGTTCCTGGCGTGGGAGCTCAACAGCAACTGGAAGCTGTACCGCGCCAACCGGCGACCGGTGCTGACGCCGGAGTCGTTCGGCGGCCACGGCGAGACGATGGGCGCGCTGCTCCGCCCGGGGTTCCACTCGGGGACGTTGCCCAAGCTGTTCGCGCGGCTGCGGCGCGCCACCTGGAAGGGCGACGAGCGCGGCGTGGCCCGGGCCCGCGAGGGCATCCACCACGTCGAGGACGCGGTCGGCAAGTTCGTCGACCGCCAGCTGGTCGCGGTGCTCAACCAGGACCTGACCTTCCGCGCCACCGACGTGCAGATGCTGGGCGTCGAGGTCGGCGCCAACCGAGTGCGGGTCGAGATCGCGTGCCCCAGCGTCGGCGCCGGCGTCGCGACGATCGCGATCGAGGAGCAGTCGGGGTGGCTCCTGGCCAGCGTGCCGCAGCCCGGTTGGCTGGCGGCGCTCGGCGAGCAGCAGCGGCGGGTCGCCGAGATCGCGCTGGCCGGGTTCTACAAGCTGGCCGGCATCGACCTGGTGCGCGAGCAGCTCGAGGCGGCGCTGGCGGCGGGCGGCCTGCCCGGCGTGCCGTACGACGTCGCCGACGACCGCCTGGTGGTGTGGCCGGGGACCGGGTTCGACGTCGAGCTGAGCTACGACCTCGGCGCCGCGGCGCTGCCGGTGACGGTGCGCGGCGCGGGCTACGCCGGCGCGGTGCCGACGCTGGCCGGCCAGCGCGCGCTGTTCGGCAAGGAGCCGGTCGGCACCGAGGCGTGGTCGACGACGTGGGAGCGGCTGGCGCTGGGCATGGAGCCGGCGCCGCTCTTGGTGGGGCCGCCGCTCCTGCCGCGGTGAGGCCGCGTCGCGCGCGGGCCCGCGCTATGGTCGCGCCGTGCTCGCGATCACCCGCCCGATGTCCGATCGCTTCGTCGACGCGCTGGCCGCGCTGCCGCCCGACCCGGCGATCGATCCGGCGCTGGCCCGGCGGCAGCACGCGGCGTACCGCGCCGCGCTGACCGCGCTGGGGGCCCGGGTGGTGGCGTTGCCGCCCGACGACGCGCACCCCGACGGTTGCTTCGTCGAGGACACCGCGGTGGTGATCGACGACCTCGCGCTGGTGACCCGCCCCGGCGCGCCGTCGCGGCGGGGCGAGGGCGCGGCGATCGCGGCGGCGCTGGCGCCGCTGGTCGAGCTGGCGACGATGGACGCGCCGGCCACGCTCGACGGCGGCGACTGCCTGCGGCTGGGCCGCACGCTCTACATCGGCCGCTCGGCGCGGACCAACGCGGCGGGCATCGCGCGGGCGGCCGAGGTGTTCGCGCCGCGCGGCGTGCGGGTGGTGGCGGTCGACCTGCCGCCGGCGGTGCTGCACCTGAAGTGCGTGTGCGCGCGGCTGGGCGATGATCGCGTGCTGCTGGCCGACGGCACGATCGATCCGGCGGTGTTCGTCGGCGCGGGGATCGTCCGGGTGCCGGCGGACGAGGCCTACGCCGCCAACGCGGTGGCGATCGGCGACGGCGTGGTGTGCGCCGACGGCTTCCCCGCCACCCGCGCGGCGCTCGAGCGGGCCGGCTTCGCGGTGCACGCGGTGCCGACCACCGAGGTGCGCAAGGCCGACGGCTCGCTGACCTGCCTGTCGATCCTGGTGCCGGGCGCGGCGTGATCAGTCGATGCGGCCGGCCGGCTCGCCGGCGCAGCGGCCGTGGGCCAGCCGGCGGATCGCGCGGCTGACGAAGCGCAGGTTGGCGTCGACGTACTCGGGCCCGAGGCCGGCGTCGTAGACCTCGACCCAGGCGTCGAGCGTCCACGGCGCGTCGTCGCCGGGGCCGTGGTGGAACACGACGTAGCCGCTCGGCGCGTACTCCATGCCGTCGTAGCAGCAGACGTTGCCGTCGCACACCAGCGCGTCGGCCTGCCACGCCAGCGCCTCGCGTAGGTACGTGCGCAGCCAGCCGGTCGCGCTGCCGCACACCCGCGTGGCCTCGGGCTCCGCCGAGCGCGGGTACGGCGGCTCGTCGCCGCGGTCCTCCTCGCTGTCGATGTGGACCACGCCGCGGCGGTGCTCGATCCCGGGGCCGGGGGTGCGCGCGTCGGCGAGCCACGCCCCGACCATCGCCCGCAGCGCGGCGGCGTCGGCCGCCGTGGTCGGCTGGCGCAGCGGCGCGATCATGGCGCGGCAGGTGCCGGCCGGGATCACCGGCGGCGGTTCGTCGACCGGCGGTTCGTCGGCGGACGGCGCGGCTGGTGGCGTCGGCGTGGGCGCCAGCGTCGGCGCGGCGCAGGCGGGGGCGGTGGGCGCCGCGGTCAGGCAGCGCCCGGCCGTCCGCTCGACGGTGGCGGCCAGCGCGAGCGCGAGCGCCAGCGCCGCGACCAGCAGCGCCGCGGCGAGCGCGAGCCAGGCCCGCGGCGCCACCCGCGCGCGCGGACGATCCAGGCTGGGGACGAGCCGGTCCATCGCCTGACAACGCGCCAGCGGTCGGCGCCATTCCGGCGGCGCGCACCGACGCGATCGCCCGGGCCGCTGCGGCGGCGGCGGTTGCGGGGCATGATGCCGCCATGCGCGCGATCCGTCCGAAGGCTCCCGGGACTGCCGACGTGCTGACGCTGACCGACGTCGAGCTGCCGCCGCCCGGGCCCGGGCAGGCCCAGGTCGCGGTGACGTTCGCCGGGGTCAACTTCATCGACGTCTACCACCGCACCGGTCAGTACCCGCTGCCGGCCCCGCTGCCGCTCGGTCGCGAGGGCGCCGGCGTGGTGACCGCGGTCGGGCCCGGGGTCGCGCTGGCGGTCGGCGCGCGGGTCGCGTGGTGCGACGTCGGCGGCTCGTACGCCGAGGCGATCGTCGCGCCGGCCGACAAGCTGGTGCCGGTGCCCGACGGCGTCGGGCTCGACGTGGCGGCCGCGGTCATGCTGCAGGGCCTGACCGCGCACTACCTCGCGACGTCCACGTACGCGCTGACCACCGGCAGCCGCTGCCTGATCCACGCCGCGGCCGGCGGCGTCGGCCTGCTCTTGTGCCAGCTGGCGCGCGCGGCCGGGGCCGACGTGCTCGGCACGGTGTCGAGCGACGCCAAGGCGGCGCTGGCGGCGGCCGCCGGCTGCGCGCACCCGATCCGCTACGATCGCGACGACGTCGTCGCGGCCGTCCGCGCGCTCCACCCGGGCGGCGTCGACGTGGTCTACGACTCGGTCGGCAAGACCACCTTCGACGCGTCGCTCGACTGCCTGCGGCCGCGCGGGCTGCTGGCGCTGTTCGGGCAGTCGAGCGGCGCGGTGCCGCCGCTCGATCTGCAGGTGCTGAGCCGCAAGGGCTCGCTGTTCGTGACCCGGCCGACGTTGTTCCACCACGTCGCGACCCGGGCCGAGCTCGAGGCGCGGTGCGCCGATCTGTTCGGGCGTATCGCGGCGGGCGCGCTGGCGGTGCGGATCGATCGCGTCGTGCCGCTCGCCGACGCCGCCGCGGCCCACCACGCGCTCGAGGCGCGGGCCACCAGCGGCAAGGTGCTGCTGGCGGTGGCCTGAGGTGCGCCGCGAGGCCGGCGCCGATCGGGTGTGGGTCGACGCCGACGGGGTCCACTGCGACGTCGCCGGGGCCCGCCTCGACTCCGAGTGGGGCTGCGGCCGGGCCGAGTTCGCGACGCGCCGGTCGCGGTGACGCCGGTCGCGATCGACGGCCGCCGCGACGGCGCGGTCGAGCGCGTCGACGTGGTCGGGGCGCGGGACGGCGGCGAGGTGCGCTACGCGTGGGAGCGGGCGTCGTGGAACCCGCACACGACCGCGCGCGAGGCCGCGCGGGTGACGCTGGCTGACGGTCCGCGCCGGTTCGAGCTCGCCGTCGGCGACGGCGAGGCCCGCTGGTGGGCCGACGGCCTGGCCGAGGCCGAGGTCGCGGTGATCGCGGACATGATCGCGATGCTGGTGCCAGGCGCGGTCCGCGGCGCGCCGCCAAGGTGACGCGCGGTCAGCGCGGCGGCGCGTGGGGCGATGTGTGTGGGGCTGGACGTTCCACGGCTGGGCCTGGTGACACGAGGGCGGCCGGTGCGGCGGCGCGCATGGCGTGGGCTGGCTCACGTGGCTTACGCGCGGCGGGGCGCGGCGGCGGTTGGTTTGCGAGTTGCAACAGCACGATCGTGCGCATGCCCCATCGCTCGACCCTGCCGCGGGTGGCCCGCCGATGAGGATCTGTCCCCAGTGTGGCGAGGTGTATCCGAACCGCGCCACGCGCTGCCGCGCGCACGAGGTGACGCTCGAGCCGTGGACCGAGTTCGCGACGGCGGCGTTCACCGACGTCGAGCACAGCGCGCTGCCGGTCGCGACGCCGTTCGACTTCGCGCGCCCGGCGACACCCGGCGGCGGCGAGCTGGCGCTCGCCGACACCCCGCGGTCGGGCGAGGTCCCGGCGCGCGGGCCGCGCCGGCGGCGCACGATCGGCGGTCGCTACCGCCTGGGCCGCGAGCTCGGCGTCGGCGGCTACGGCGTGGTGTTCGCCGCCGAGGATCAGCTCACCGGCGACCGCGTCGCGATCAAGGTGCTGGCGCCCAGCGCCACGGCCAACGCCGAGTCGCTCACGCGCTTCCACCGCGAGGCGATCGCGACCAGCCGGATCCGCCACCCGCACATCGTCGACGTCGCCGACTTCGACGTCGACGGCGACGGCGGCCACTTCATCGTCATGGAGTACCTCGACGGGCGCGACCTGTCCGAGGCGCTCGCCGACGACGGGCCGCTGGCGCCGGCGCGGGCGCTGGCGATCGCGTCGCAGTGCGCGCGCGGGCTGGCCGCCGCGCACCGGGTCGGCGTGCTGCACCGCGATCTGAAGCCGGCCAACATCTACCTGGTGCGGCGCCCCGACGGTGGCGAGGCGGTGAAGATCATCGACTTCGGCGTCTCGAAGCTGACCCAGCTCGCCGGCGACTACACCGACGTCACCAGCGCGTCGAAGGTGGTCGGCACGCCGTGCTACATGGCACCCGAGCAGGCGCGTGGCCGCGAGCTCGACGGGCGGTGCGACGTCTACGCGCTGGGCGTGGTGCTGTTCGAGATGCTGGTGGGCCAGCGACCGTTCACGGGGCGCGCGCCGCTCGAGATCCTGGTCCAGCACGTCAAGGCGCCACGGGTGCCGCCGTCGATGCTGCGGCCCGAGCTGGCGGCGTGCCCCGGGCTCGACGCGCTGGTGGTGCGCGCGCTCGCGGTCGATCCCGGCGATCGGTTCGCGTCGATGGCGGCGTTCGGCGACGCGCTGCTGGGGTGCCTCGGCGGGATCGATCCGGCCGCCGCCGAACGGGTCGCGACGACCACGGATGCGTTCACCGACCCTGGCGAGGCGCTGACCTGCTCGTCGGAAGTGTCGGCGGCCCGCGCGCCGTCGGCCCGCGGCCGCTGGGTCGGGCTCGCACTCGGCGCGGTGGCGCTGGCGACCGTGGCGGTGGTCGGGCTCGGCGGCCACGCCGCACGGGGGCCGGAGCCGGCGCCGCCGGTGGTCGCGCCGGTGGTCGCGCCGTCCGCCACCGCCGCGCCCGCGGCGCCCGCGCCGCCCGCCGTCGCCGTGCCCGCGGCGCCCGCCGTCGCGGTGGACGCAGCGCCGCCGGCCGCGCCGGTCGCGGTCGCACCCGGGCCACGCGTCGTGCGGCTGACGTCATCGCCGGCGGGGGCCACCGTGCGCCGCGACGGCGCGCGGCTCGGCGTGACGCCGCTGTCCATCGCGATCGACGCCGACGGCCCCGCGCCGACGGTGTCGGTCGAGGCGCGCGGCCACCGCCCGCGGCGGGTCGTGCTCGCGGCCGGGCGCGACGCGGTCGACGTGACGCTCACGCCGCTGTCGCCGCCGCGCCGCCCGACGCGCGGCGCCGCCGAGCTGGGAGTGGCCGAGTGGTGAGGCTCGCCGCGCGCTGGCCGGCGCTGGTGGTGGCGCTGGCGCTGCTCGCCGGGGTGGCGCGCGCACAACCAGCGGTGGCCGAGGCCGAGCGCGAGTTCCGGCGCGGGTACCAGGCGCTGCAGGCCGGCGACTGCGTCGAGGCGCTGGTCCACTACCGGCGGTCGCTGGCGCTGGCGCCGCGCCCGCGCACGCAGTTCAACATCGCGGCGTGCCAGGAGGAGCTCGGGCAGCTGGCGGAGGCGGTCGACGGCTACCGCGCGTTCCTCGCGCAGGCCGAGGCCCGGGACGCGGCGATCGTCGCCAAGGCGCGCGCGCGGCTCGACGCGCTGCGACCGCGGCTGCGAGGGCGGGTGACGCTCGAGTCGGATCCGCCGGGCGCGGCGGTGCAGGTGGACGGCGAGCGCGGCCCGCGCGGGGTCACGCCGCTGACGCTGGCCCTCGAGCCCGGCGGCCACGTCGTCCGGATCGGCGCCGGGGACGCGGCGGTCGAGCGCGCCGTCGAGGTGATCGCCGACGGCGTGACCGCGCTGCGGGTCGAGTTGCCGCGCCCGGCGGTGATCGCGGTCGCGGTCGAGCCCGGCGATGCCCAGATCGTGCTCGACGGTGGCGCGCCGGTGCGCGGCCGGCTCGAGGCCGCGGTGGCGCCCGGGCGTCACCTGATCACCCTCGGTCGGCCCGGCTTCGTCGACGAGCAGGTGGCGATCGACGCGGTCGCCGGCCGGACCTACGAGCAGCGGGTGCGGCTCCGGGCGGCGCCGGCGACGACCGCGCTGGTGATCCGCGGGATCGCCGGCGCGACGGTGCGGCTCGACGCGCGCGTGGTCGGCGCGACGCCCAGCGACGGCGGCGGGCTGACGCTCGGCGGCATCGACGTCGGCGTCCGCGAGCTGCGGGTCGAGCGCGCCGGCCGCGTCCCGTGGCGCGGGACCGTGGCCGTCGTCCTCGGCGAGGCGGTCGAGGTCGCGCTGCGGCTGCCGCCGACCCCGACGCCGGCGCGGGCGTCGCTGCGGTGGGGCCTGCGCGGCCTCGGCGTCGCCGGGTTCGCCGCGGGTGGCGTGGTGGGCGTGCTCGCGCTGCGCGACGTCGCGAGCCCGATCCCGGCCGATCATGATCGCGGCAAGACCCGCGCGCTGGTCGCCGACGCGCTGTTCGTCGTCGGGGCGGCCGCGCTGGTCGCCGCGTGGCGGCTGGGCCGCGGCCGATCGGCGACCGCGACGATCCTCCGCACGCCGGGGGCGCCGTAGATGCGGGCCGCGCGCGCGGCCGCGATCGCGATCGCGCTGGTCGCCGCCGGCGGATGCCGCGCGGTGGTCGAGCTGGTCGAGTCGGACCCGGCCGCTGAGGTCGACGCCGCCGGCCCCGATCCGACCTGCCAGCCGTGGTCGTTCGCGCCGGCGACCCTCGACCCGTGCGCGCTGCCAGCGCCGGGGCCCGCGCTGACGCTCACCGCGGGTACCTGGGGCTACGACACCAACAGCGGCGCGCTCACCGATCCCGCCCAGGACGTCACGTTCCCGCCCAGCGCGCTGGTGATGCCGGCCGGCGGCCCCGAGCTACGCGCGGTGTCGATCGCGCGGTTCGACGTCGGGCCCGGCGCGGTCCTGCGCGTCAGCGGCAAGCGGCCGCTGGTGGTGGTCGCGTGGTCCGACGCGTCGATCGCCGGCGCCGTCGACGCGACCAGCCGCATCGGCGCGCCGGCGGCGGGCGCGGATCCCGACGCGTGCGCGGCCGCCGCCGCGGCGATCGGCACCGCGAACGCCGAGGGCGGTGGCGGTGGCGGTGGCGGCGGTCTCGGCGCGGTGGGTGCGGCGGGCGGCGCCGGTGTCGACGGCGCGGCCGGAGGCGGTGACGGCGGCGGGCGCGCGGCCACGCCGGTCGGAGTCCGCGGCGGCTGCGCGGGGGCCGCGGGTGGCAACGCGCTCGCGGGCGCTGGTGGCCCGGGCGGTGGGGCGGTGGTGATCGCCGCGCGCGACCGCGTCCAGCTCGACGGCGTGATCGCCGCGGGCGGCGCGGGCGGCGGCGCGGCACAGGGCGGCCGGGGCGGCGGTGGTGGTGGCGGCGCGGGCGGCGTCGTCGTCCTG
This sequence comes from Myxococcales bacterium, assembly GCA_016707895.1. Lineage (GTDB taxonomy): Bacteria > Myxococcota_A > Polyangia > Haliangiales > Haliangiaceae > UBA2376. The sequence goes on from JADJGV010000037.1 coordinate 269,737, forward strand.
GCGGCGCCCACGATCGCGATCGGCGCTGGCGCGGTGATCGCGGCGAACGGCGGCGGCGGCGGCGGCGGCAGCGACGGCAACCCCGCGCTGGCCGGGCGCGACGGACAACCGTCGGCGGCCGCGGCCGCCGGAGGCCAAGGGCAGGGGATGGGCGGCGATGGCGGCGCGGGCGGGGCCGCGGCGACCGGCGCGCTCGTCGGGCTTCGCGCCCGCCGCGGCGGTGGTGGTGGCGGCGGCGCGGTGGGCTGGATCTCGCTCGACAGCCCGGCGATCAGCGTCGATCCGGCCGCGATCATCTCGCCGGCGCCACGCTGACTTCCTGGGAGGGCCTGTCGCCAGGCCCTCCCCCGTCGGGGCCAGGTCCCCGCCGGGGCCCCCACCCGCGACGCGAGACTCCCGGCGCTGGCGACGGTGCTCGACTGAAAACCTGACAGGCGCTGAGCGGAGCCGGCCGCGCTCAGGGCGCGACGACGAACGGCCACGGCGCGCACGCCACCACGCGGCAGTGCAGCGTGTAGCGACCGGGCGGCAGCGGCGGCGAGAACACGTCGAGCCGGTAGTCGCGGACCAGCGCCTGGCCCGGCGCGATCTCGATCGCCTCGGCGTCCTCGGGCCGCGGCACCGGCGGCGGGATCGTCGGCACGCGGCGGTCGTCGGCGTCGCGCACCTCCACCGCCAGCACCGCGAGGTCGAGGGCGCCGCGGGTGACGACCAGCGGGTCGGGGCCCGGGTTGGTGATCGCCAGGTGCGCGGTCAGCTCGGCCGAGCTGGCGACGGACGCGGGGGCGGTCAGCACGCCGGCGAAGGCGTCGGGCCCGGTGGCGACGGCGTGGTCGGGCGCGGCGTCGCGGTTGGTCGGCGCCGCGTTCGGGCCGGGGGCGGCCCGCGAGCTGCAGCCGATCGCGAAGCAGACGCTGGCGAGCAGGGCGCGCATGCCGCCGAGGGTAGCGCGGTCGCGGGGTCAGCGATCGGCCGCGGCGCGCAACGGCGCCAGCGCGTCGTCGAACCACGCCAGCGCGGCGCGCACCCGCGGGTCGCGCCGCAGCGCCGCCGGCACCACCGCGTACAGGATCCGCTCGCCCACCGGTGGCGCGGCGGGCGCCAGCCGGCGGAGCGCCCCGTGCAGCGCGGCCAGCGGCGTCGGCAAGATCGCCACGCCGAGGCCCGCGGCGGCGGCGGCGGCCAGCGCGGCCAGGCTGGTGGCGCGCAGCTCGGGCGCGCGGCCCCCGAGGGCCCGCGCGGTCCACCGCGCCTCCGGGGTCCGCGCCATCGCCCCGTCGAGCGCGAGGTACGCGTGGGGGCCGCGGTGGGCGCGGCGGTAGCCGTCGGTGCAGAAGGCGGCGTACGGGATGCGGGCGACCGCGCGGGCCAAGAGCGCCGCGCCGCGGGGCCGAGCCATCCGCAGCGCCACGTCGGCCGCGCCGCCGGCGAGATCGAGGTTGGCCGGCGATCCGATGAGCTCGAGCTTGATGCCCGGGTGGCGCGCGCGGAACCGCGGCAGCGCTGGCGCCAGGGCCAGGTTGACCAGCTCCTCGGGCGCGGTGACCCGCAGCGGGCCGCTCGGCAGCGCGTCGTCGGCCGACCACCGGGCCACCGCGCGCACCGCGCGCTCGACCTCCTCGGCCCGGGCCTGCACGGCGGCGCCGGCCGGCGTCAGCCGCGGCCCGCCGACGCCCCGGCGCACCAGCGCCGCGCCCAGGTCGCGCTCCAGCCCGGCCAGCCGTCGGCTGACGGTCGCGGTGTCGACGCCGAGCGCCGCCGCGGCGTCGGCCAGCGACCGGGTCCGCGCCACCGCCAGGAACAGGGCCAGGTCGTCCCAGCGGAACCGCACGCGCGCGACTGGCTCAACTTGCATGGGTGCAAATCGAGTGTGCACCAGCCTGCTGGAGTTTGCACACATGCACGCGGCACGCTGGGCCCATGGCGCTGCACCTCACCCACCTCGGCACCGCGACCCTGTTGATCGAGATCGACGGCGTCCGGCTGCTGACCGACCCGGCGTTCGACCCGCCCGGCGCGACCTACGGCTTCGGCTGGGGCACCCGTTCGCGGCGGCTGGCCGGGCCGGCGCTGCCGGCGGCCGCGCTCGGGCCGATCGACGCGGTCCTGCTGAGCCACGACCAGCACGCCGACAACCTCGACGGCGCCGGCCGGGCGCTGCTGCCGTCGGTGGCCACGGTGATCACGACCCGCGCCGCGGCGCGCCGCCTCGGCCACCCCGGCGCGATCGGCCTGGCCCCGTTCGCCGCGACCCGGCTCGGCCCGCTGCGCGTCACCGCGACCCCGGCGCGCCACGGGCCAGCGTGCTCGCGGCCGCTGGTGGGCCCGGTGATCGGCTTCGTCATCGAGGGGCCCGGCCTCGCCGGCCCGCTGTACCTGTCGGGCGACACGGTGTGGTTCCGCGGCGTGGCCGAGGTGGCGCGGCGCTGGCGGGTCGACACCGCGGTGCTGCACCTCGGCGGCGTCGGCTTCCGCACCACCGGCCCGATCCGCTACACGTTCGATGCGGCCGGCGCGATCACCGCCGCCCGCGCGCTGGCCCCGCGCGCGATCGTGCCGGTGCACTACGACGGCTGGACCCACTTCCGCGAGGACGCGGCCGACGCGCGCCGGGCCTTCGCGGCCACCGCGCTCGCCGATCGCGTGGCCTGGCTGACGCCGGGATCGCGGACCGCGGTGTGACGCCGCGGTCCGCGCTCACCGGGCGATCGCCGCCTCGAGGACGGCGAACCCGGTCACGCCCCAGCGCGGCGCCGCCGCGAACCCGAGCACGTCGGCGGCGTAGAACGACCGCGCCAGCTCGAAGCGTGCGCTGGCGGTGAGGCGCGGCGACAGCCGGTGCGCGATGGCCAGCGCGCCGCCGCCGGTGGTCGCGCGGGTCGCCGCGGGCATGCCCGGGACGTGGACCTCGGTGCGGCCCAGCGTGGCGTCGAGCGTCACCCGGGTGGTGGCGCTGGTGACCGCCAGCGCGGCGGCCAGCCGCGAGTCGAGGGTGACGTAGCCGTCGGGCGCCAGCGCGACGTCGCGGGTGGCGCGCAGCGAGGCCGCGACCCGCTCGCCGGGCAGCGCCAGCCCGACCACGGCGCGCGGCGAGGTCACGTCGACCTCGCGGGTGTACTGCTCGACGAAGGGCCCGGCGCTGCCCGACGCGATGCCGATGCCGGCGGTGACGTCGATCGGTCCGACGCCGAGGTCCTCCAGCTTCACCGCCCACGCGTGGACCAGCGAGCCGGCGTCGTTGAACTCACCGCCGCCGGCGCCGATGTCGAGCGTGAACCGATCGTGGGCGTAGCGGAACGGCACCGCCTCGACGCGCTCGAGCCACGTGGCCGGGGCCATCGTCGACGCGTCCCACAGGATCGTGTGTTGCACGTCGATGTCGAAGATGATCAGCTCGCCCTGCGGCAGGCGCGCCTCCTCGGCCGCCGTCCGCGCGCGGGGCTGCGGCAGGCCCTGCTTGGCGGCCTCGCCGCGCTCGACCGCGGCCAGCACCCGGGGCAGCGGCCCGCGCAGGGGCTGCCAGTGGAAGCGCAGCGTCTCGCGGCGGTTCAGGCCGGCGCGCTGGCCCAGCGGCGCCAGCAGCGACGGCCGGACGTCCCACTCCAGGTGGTGTCCGAATTCCATCGTGATGACCGGCACGCAGACGCTGGCCCACTGCTCGGCCGACACCCGCGCGGTGTCGTTGACGCCCAGCCGCAGCTGGCCGCCGGCGCGCAGGTAGTCGCAGCGCGGCCCTGCGTAGCTCACCTCGCCGCCGATCGCCGCGCCGCCCTCGACGACGTCGGCGCCGAGCTGCGCGAAGCCGCGGGCGTGGAGGCGGCCCGCCCCGGTCGGGAGCAACCAGCTGTCGCGGGCCGCGGCCTCCTGGGTGACCGGCTCCGCCTGCGCGGCGGCGGCGCTCAGGCTCAGCGCGACGAGCGATCCCAGCGTGCGGCCGTGCATGGCGCGCCCTCGCAGCAAGCCGCTTGCCAGGCCGAAAGTGTCGACGATCGGACGCCCGCCGCGGCCGGCGCCGGGACGCCCGCGGGGTACGCTGCGCTCGCCGGGCCACGCGGCCGTGACGCGCGCGCTGCGTCGTCCATGTCGGTCCCGCGAGGCCCGCCGTGGACGACGTCGCTCACCTGTACCAGATCCACGCGGCCGCCTACGACCGCGCCCGCGACCGTTCCTGGAATGGAGGCGGCCTACCTGCGCCGGCTGGTCGACGGCCTGCCGCCCGGTCCCGCCACGGTGCTCGACCTGGGTTGCGGCGCCGGTGCGCCGATCGCGGAGTGGTTGGTGGCCGTCGGTTGCCTGGTCACCGGCGTCGATGCCGCGCCGGCGATGCTCGCCCTGGCGCGCGCGCGGCTGCCAGCCGCGACCTGGATCGAGCACGACATGCGATCGCTGGCGCTGGGTGCGCGCTTCGCGGCGATCGTCGCCTGGGACAGCTTCTTTCACCTCCGGCGCGCAGCGCAGCGCGGGATGTTCCCGGTGCTCCGGGACCACCTGGTCGTCGGCGGCCTCCTGCTGTTCACCAGCGGCCACGCGGACGGGGAGGCCATCGGGCAGGTGAACGGCGCGCCGCTCTACCACGCCAGCCTCGACCCGGCGGCCTACGCCCGGCTGCTCGAGCAGCACGGCTTCGACGTCGTCCTGCACCGGGATCGGGATCCTGCGTGTGGTGACCACACGGTCTGGCTCGCGCGCGCTCGGTAGGCGACCCGGTCGCCCGCGAGGTGGCCGAGCACGCGGGTCCGGATCGCCGCGAGCTCGACCTTGGCCAGCTCGAACGCCGTTGATCTTGCACGCCTCATCCCACAGCACCACCTGGGCGCCGAGCGACGGGCGCCAGTGCCACTCGACGAACGTGGCCCGCCCCGCGGCGTCGACCAGAACCCAGCCGCGAGGCCGGTGCCGGTGTGCGGCCGCGCTCGCCGGGCGATCGCGCCCACGCGGCGCGCGGCGTCGACCCGCGGCGGCGCGATCTTCGATCAGCGCGCCGGCGTGGCCCGGAAGCCGCGGCCGCCGCGGTCGACGTCGACCCGTCGCCGGTCGTGGCGGCCGGTCAGGAGCGCGCCGCCGAGCGCCGCGCCGAGCCCGGCCAGGAGCGCGAGCGCCAGCCACATCATCGCTTGGCCGGTGCTCGTCGCCGCGTGGAGCGCCGCCCGCCGCGTCCGCGCCGCGTGGTCGGCGGCGCGCCGGGTGACCGCGCGCCAGCGCGCCTCGATGGTGGTCGCGACGTCCTCGGCGTCGCCTCGCGTCAGCGCGGTGTCGCGCGCCAGCGCCTGGACCAGATCGGCGCGATCGAGCTGCCCGGCGTCGACCGACGTCGCCAGCACCTCGAGCGCCGCGGTCTCGACGGAGGTCGCGGTCACCGCGGCCTCGCCCTCGGCCTGCAAGCGCTGATTGATCGGTCCGAGCAGGTCGCCGGCGGCGATGCCCAGCCCCGCGAGCGTCGCGCGCTCGCCGTCGGCCACCTGGCCGCCGACCGGCGACGCGCCGACCGGCGACGCGCCGACCGGCGACGCGCCGACCGCGTACATCGCGGCGAGCGCCGCCAGCGAGGCCAGCGCCCAGACCAGCGCGCCGTGGATCATCCGGTTGACGCGGTTGGGCGTCGGGGCGAAGCGGCTGGCGATGGCGCCGCCGGCGAACAGCGCGATCACCGGCGCGATCGAGCTCCACACGCCGACGCCGACGCCGAGCCCCGCCAGCGTGCCCGGCGCGTCGGGCTCGATCGTCGTCAGCCCGACCCCCATGCCGAACAGGTGGAGCACCAGCCACAGGGCCGCGGTGACGAAGCCACCCGCCACCACCGCGCTCCAGGGGGCGATCGACGTCGTCCGGTACGCGAGCTCGTTGCGCATCGGGACGATCGCGCCGGTGCTGGTGAGGTTCTGGTTCGCCATGGCGAGGCGCAGTGCAACGCCCAGGCCGCCGGCGCCGACCGCTGCGCCGACGTCGGCGATCGCGCGACACCTGCCTGCGCGATCCGAGGTCGGCCGATCGCGTGGATGACGCCGGTGGCGGCGAGCGGATCGCGTTCCGACCGCGTTCCGACCGCAGCGGACGTGGGAGTGGGGCCGGGCTTGCATCTACCCGGGGGATGGCGAGTCCTGGCCGTGTCCTGCGCGTAATCCTCCTCACGGGTTGGCTGCTCGGCTGTCGCGACGAGCCGGCGCCGGTCGTGGCGCCGCCGCACACCGGGGCGCCGGCGCCCGCGGCGCTGGTCGCGCCGGACATCGGATCGGCGGCGCCGGTGTCGGTCGCCGCGCTCGATCGCCCGGTGAGCGCGGCGTTGCTCGGCGACGCGACGCTCCCGGTCGAGGCGCGCCTGCTGGTCCTGGCGGCGAATGGCAGCGAGCCCGAGCTGGGCGCGATCCGCGCGGCGCTCGACTTCCGCGGCGTGCCGTACGACGTCTTCGTCGCGACCCAGCAGCCAGCGCTGACCGCGAGCCGCCTGGGCACCGCCACCCACGGCCTGTACCAGGGCACGATCCTCACCAGCGCGGCGCTCGCGGTCGGCGGGGCCTCGACGCTGAGCGCCGCGGAGTGGGCGGCGCTGGCCGACTACGAGGCGACGTTCTTGGTAAGGCGGGCGGTGCTCGCGGCGTGGCCCGATCCGGCGCTCGGCTTCGGCAGCTCGAGCCAGCGCGACACCACCGCCGCGCCGCTCGCCGTGACCTGCACCGCGGCCGGCGCGGCGGTGTTCCGCGACGTCAACTGCGGCGCCGCGCAGCAGCTGAACGGCGACGTCGCGTACCTCGCCGCGCCGGTCGCCGGCGCGCCGCTGACACCGCTCTTGGCCGACGGCGCCGGCCACGCGCTCGCCGCGGTGCATCGGGGTGCCGACGGCCGCGAGTCCCTGCTGCTGCTGTTCCGGAACGATCCCAACCGGCTGCACTCGCTCCTCTTCCTGCACGGCGTCCTCGGCTGGGTCGCCGGTGGCGCGTACCTCGGCGAGCGGCGCATCGACCTGAGCGCGCAGGTCGACGATCTGTTCTTCGCCGGCGTGCTCACCAACGGGAGCAACTTCCGGATCGACGACCTCGACCTGCGGGCGGCGCGCGCGTGGCTGATGGCCCGGCGCGGCAACGCCCAGACGCCGGGGTTTCGGGTGTCGCTCGCCTTCAACGGCGCCGGCGCCACCAGCGGCGACGCGCTGACCGAGGAGGCGGTCGCCCAGAACGGCGACTGGTACTGGATCAACCACACCTGGGCCCACGCGGGGCTCGACGCGGCGAGCTTCGCCGCGGCCTACCCGGCGTTCGCCCAGAACGCGCAGCTCGCCGCGGATCTGCCGCTCGAGGGCTTCGACGTGCGCGACCTGGTCACGCCCAGCGTCTCCGGCCTGGTCAACGGCAACGCGATGCGGGCGGCGGCGGACCTCGGCATCCGCTACGCGGTGACCGACACCTCGATGCCGGGCTGCAACAACCCCACCCCCAACACCACGTTCTACGACGCGGTCGAGCCCCGCCTCCTCCTGGTCCCGCGCCGCCCGACCAACCTGTCGTGGAACGTGTCGACGCCGGCGGCGTGGGTCACCAGCTACAACGCGAACCACCGCGCCCAGTGGGGGCGGGACTCCACCTACGCCCAGGTGCTCGATCAGGAGGCCGACGTGCTGATCCACTACCTGCTGCGTGGCGAGGGCGATCCCTGGATGTTCCACCAGGCGAACCTCCGCGCCTACGACGGCACGCACTCGCTGCTCGGCGACCTGCTCGACGCGACCTTGGCCAAGCTCGCGGCGCGCTCGCTGGTGCCGGTGGGCACCCCACCGATGCACGCGATCGGCGCGCAGTTCGCCCGCCGCGCCAGCGCCGACACCGCTGGCGTGCGCGCCACGCTGTTCCGCGGTCGCGCGCTGGTCATCGACGTCGCGCGCGCGACGCCCGTGTCGGTCACCGGGGTGCGCGCCGACGACGGCGAGGCCTACGGCGGCGACGTGATCGCGCGGATCGACGCGGTCCCCGGGACCAGCGCGTGCGTGCCGCTCGACAGCGCCGGGCAGGGCTGCGCGCCGGCGCCGACCCGCGACGGTGGCGCCGGCACCGCGACCAGCCTGCCGATCGGCTATTGCGACGCCAGCAGCTTGCCCCACGCGCCGCTGGTCGACGCGGGCCCGGCCGACGCCGCGCCGCCGGCCTTCGACGCTGGCGTGGCCGACGCCGCGCCGCCGGCGATCGACGCCGGGGTGGCCGGGACCACGATCGTGGCGATCGCGCGCGGCTCGGCGTGGCGCTATTGGGACCGCGGCGGCGATCTCGGCACCGGCTGGCGGGCGAGGAGCTTCGACGACGCGGCGTGGGGCAGCGGCGCCGGGCCGCTGGGGTACGGCGAGACCTACCTGCACGGCATCGTCGGCTGGGGGCCGAGCGCCACCAGCAAGTACCTCACGACCTACGTGCGGCGCGGCTTCGTCGTCGACGATCCCGCGGCGGTCACCGCGCTGCGCGGCGAGCTGATGTACGACGACGGCGCGGTGGTGTACCTGAACGGCACCGAGCTGGGCCGGGTCGCGATGCCGGCGGGGGCGGTCACCGCCGCGACGCTGGCGTCGGGCAACGAGGCGAACAACCTCTACGTGCCCTTCGACTGGAGCGCGGGCAAGGGCCTCCTGGTCGCCGGCGCCAACACCATCGCGGTCGAGGTCCACCAGGCCGGCGGGACCTCGAGCGACCTGGTGTTCGACCTGGCGCTGCGCCTGGACACCAGCGCCCCGCCGCCGCCGCCGCCGCCGCCCCCGCTCTCGGTCGGCGGCGTGCCGCGCGGCGCGACCTGGACCTACTGGGACGACGGCGGCGACCAGGGCACCGCGTGGCGGACCCAGGCCAGCCCCGGGCCCGGCTGGGACACCGGCCTGGCGCCGCTCGGCTACGGCGAGACCTACCTGCAGACGCCGGTGTCGTACGGTCCCAGCGCGGCGTCCAAGTACCTCACCACCTACTTCGTCACGTACTTCTCGCTGGCCGATCCCGCGGCGGTCGCGTCGATGCGCGGCGAGGCGATGTTCGACGACGGCTTCGTCGCGTACCTCAACGGCGTCGAGCTCGGGCGGGCGTCGATGCCGACCGGGGCGGTGACCGCGTCGACCCTGGCGCTGGGCAGCGAGGCGAACGCCACCTACGCGACGCTCGACTGGAGCGCGCGGACGAACCTGCTGGTCGCCGGCACCAACACCCTCGCGGTCGAGGTGCACCAGGCCGGCGCGACCTCGAGCGACCTGGTGTTCGATCTGGCGCTGCTCCTCGCGGCCGCGCCGCCGCCACCGCCGCCGCCACCGGTCACCGTCGGCGGCGTGCCGCGCGGGGCGACCTGGAGCTACTGGGACGGCGGCGGCGATCAAGGCACCGCGTGGCGGACCCAGGCCACCCCCGGCGCTGGCTGGCACACCGGCGCGGCGCCGCTCGGCTACGGCGAGAGCTACCTGCAGACCACCGTCGCCTACGGCCCGAGCGCGTCGAACAAGTACCTCACGACGTACTTCGTCACGTCCTTCGCGGTCGTGGACCCGGCTGCGGTGACCGCGCTGGTCGGCGAGGCGATCTACGACGACGGCTTCGTCGCGTACCTCAACGGCGTCGAGCTCGGCCGCGCGTCGATGCCGGCGGGGCCGATCACCGCCACCACGCTGGCCCCCGGATACGAGACCGGCGACAACTACGCGACCATCGACTGGACCGCGGGCAAGGGCCTGCTGGTGGCCGGCCCCAACGTCCTCGCCGTCGAGGTCCACCAGGCCAGCGGCAGCTCGAGCGATCTCACCTTCGATCTGGCGTTGCGGGTGTCGGCGCCATGACGGGGTCGTCGTCGCCCGGTGGCGCGGTGGGTGCATGTCCGGGCCGCATGCACCTCATGCCCTGGCTATTCGCGGCGGCGCTGGCGAGCGCGTGCACCGCCGAGTCGCCCCCCCCGATCGCAGCCTGCGGCGCCCTGGCCGCGGGGCGCACGGTCACGCCGGGGGGGCCGCCCGCCCTCGCCGACGTCTGGGTCGGCCCGTCGATCGTCGTGGCGGTCGGCGCGGCCGGCACCGTCGGCGTGCGCGACGACGCGCGCGCCGCGTGGTGCTGGACGGTGGTCGACGCCGCGACCGACTGGCGCGCGGTGTGGGGCAGCGGCGACGACGACGTCTGGCTGGTCGGCACGGCGGGCGCGGTGGTGCACTACGACGGCACGGCCTTCACGCCGGTCGCGGTCGGCGCCACCGCCGCGCTCGCCGGCGTCTGGGGCACCGGACAGGACGACGTCTGGCTGGTCGGCGCCGCCGGCACCGTGCGTCACTTCGACGGCGCGGCCTGGGCCAGCCACGACCTCGCGGCCGATCAGACGCTGCTGGCGGTGTGGAGCGCGTCGAGCGACGACGTCTGGATCGCCGGCACCGAGCCGGCGCCGTACCCCGGCAACCCTTCGTACGACGGCAGCTCCGGGATCGTCTATCGCTGGGCGCCGACCACCGCGACGTGGGGGCTCGAGCTACGCGACACCCGCTATTACGGCGTCGCCAGCTTCTTGGCGCTGCACGGCAGCGACGGCGCCAACCTCTGGGCGGTCGGCGTCGATCACCCGGCGGGCGCCGCGTGCGGGATCGCCGGCCTGGCGCGCCGCGACGGCGCGGCGTGGGCCGAGGTCGCCGGCGCGCCGACCGAGTGCAGCACGCTCGCCGACGTCGCCGCCGGGGCGCCCGGCGCCACCGACGGGGCGTGGGTGGTCGGCAGCCGCGAGCCGGGGCGCGCCGCGAGCGGCACCTCGAAGTACGCCGGCGGCGTGTGGACCTACTACAGCGGCGACGCGATCACCGACCACCTGATCGCCATCGCCTACCGCGGCGACCGCATGTGGGCGATCGGCCGCGACGACGCCGGCGACCCGAAGATCATCCGCTGGGACGGCGCGGGCTGGATCGCGGAAGAGTGACCATCTGCCCGGCTCGACGAGCGGATGGCGTGATCGCGAAGGTCGGTGCGCGCGTCGGCGCGGACCCTCCGGTTCAGGCCTGCGCGGTGGCCGCTGGCGCGCGGGCGCCCAGCCAGACGTGGACCTCGTGCGCGCCGGCGACGCCGGGGTCGAGGTGGACGCGGTCGGCGTCGAGCGGCGCGCCGTCGAGCGTCATCCGCGCGACCCCGCGCGCGACGCGGTCGGGGTTCTCGACCACGACGTGGACCTGCTGTCGTCCCACGTGCACCCAGGCCTCGAACCCGCTCCAGGTCGGCGGGATGCAGGGCGCGATGCGGAGGCCGCCCGCGGCGCGCTGGATCCCGAGGATCGCCTCGACGCCCAGGCGCCACATCCGCGAACGGCGAGCGGCCGATCGCGACGAGGATGTGGTGGTCTCCGAGGTCGCGGTCGTCGAGGTGCCGGCTCGATGTGGCGGCGCCCATGCGCGCGTGCGGAGCACGAAGCGCACCAGTCGGCGGTGCACGTCAGCCAGCGCAACCTCGACGACATGCACGCCGAGCTCGCGGCGGCGACGGCGCCGTAGCGCCGCGAGGCGTTAGCCGGTCGCGTAGAGGACGTGCGCGATCTTGGTGACGCCGTCGGCGAGGCGCCGCTTCGCCTCGGGCACCGCGGCGTCGACGCGCGCCTCGTACGCGGCGCGGAACGACGCCAGGATCGCCTTGTCGCGGCGCTCGCACGCGGCGAACTCGTCGGGCGGGTACTGGTCCCAGCGCGGGATCAACGGCCGGCCCAGCACCATCACGTGGGCGATGCCGGTGGCGGCGAGCTGGTCGCGGTACCAGCGCTCGGCCTCCTGGCCGGGGATGAAGAAGCCGGCTTCGAGCAGGCTGTCTTCGAGGATCGTGCGCTCGTCGCCCTGGACGTTGAGCGTGTCGATGATCAGGTGGCCGGCCGGGCGGAGACCGCGTTCGAAGGACCGCGCCGCGCGGCGCTGCACGTCGGGCGGGAGCTGGGAGAAGGCGCGGCAGTTGATCACCACGTCGAACCCGCCGTCGGGTGGATCGCGCGTGAAGTCCTGACGCCGCGCGACGAACGAGCCCCGGGTCGGGACGAGCTGGTTCGCGTCGGTGAAGGCCTTCCAGTCTCGCGCGATGCGGGCGGCGGGCTTGGCCGCGAGCGCCGTCTGCCAGCCGATCGCGAACGGCGAGATGTCGGTCACGGTCACGCGGCAGCCGAGCGCTGCGTACAGCGCGGGGCCCGGGTCCACGCCGCAGCCCGGGACCCACAGCCGGCCGCCTTCGCGCAGCACCATCGGCGCGAAGCGGAGGCTCTCGATGTCGTCCGCGCTCCGGGGCGCGCCGCGCGCCTGCGAGCGCAGGTAGCGATCCCACGCGTCGACGTCGTTCCAGTCCTCGGGTGGGTGCGGCGGCACGGTGTTCCTGAGCGGCGACCGTCAGGCCTGCGCCGGCTCGCGCGAGGATACCCAGGAGCGCGCGGGGGTCACGGGATCTCGACCTCCCCAGTCTCCTTCGAGATCGGGCCCTCGCTCCCGGGCGTCCCACGGGTGCCCGCGCGGGCGGCGTCGGTCGCCTCGGAGGGGGCGCCGCCGGCGCCCCCGCGCGACGCCGCCTTCAGGTTGTAGGCTTCGACCGACGGATCGACGATCACCGTGATGACGCCCCCGTCGCCGCCGTTGCCGCCGTTGGAGCCATCGGCGGTCGCGCCGTACGCGCGCGGGACCCCGTAGCCGCCCTTGCCGCCGGTGGTGACGACGTCGACCAGCGCCGACGCGCTCGCCGTGAAGGTCTCCTTCCGGTCCTGGCAGGAGAGCCGGTAGCGCAGGAGCTGTTCGCCGCTGCGGGTGCGCACGCCGGTCGACGCGATCTCGACCGTGAGCGCCGGGCCATCGTCGCCGCGGCGGCCGGTGAAGTTCATCGCGCCTTGCCAGTCGGTGTCGACGCCGTTCGCGCCCGCGGCGCCGGTGCACGCGAAGCGGTGCTCGTCGGCGAAGCTGAACGCGATCTCGCCCGTCTCGGCGCCGATCGATGCGTCGTCCTGCGCGTGCACCTCGACGGTCATCTTGTAGTCACCGGTGAGGACCTCGGCGGTGAACAGCTCGCGGAAGATCGATTCGTCGTTGCGGATGACCATCGAGGTGCCATCCGCGAGCCGCGCGGTCACCTTGATCCAGACCGGGTCGGTCGGGCTGTTGCCGCCGGCGGTCGCGGTGATCGACGCGATGTTGCCGCGCGCGCGCGCGAGCTTGGCTTCCCGCTCGAGCCGCGCCGCCTCCGCCTCCGCTTGTGCCTCGGCCTCCCACCCCGCCTCCTCCTTGGCCTTCGCCGCCAGCTGGATCGCTTCGTCGTGCGCCCGCATCGCGAGGCGCGCGATCTGCTCTCGGGCGTCGTTGTAGCTGAAGAGCTTCGAGCGGTGTCCGTCGGCGTTCAGGCTCCGGAGCTTGGCCTGGGCGTCGCCCCGGGCGCAGACGTAGTTGAAGAACATGTCGCCCTCGGTCACGTCGAAGCTCGCGAACACGTACACCAGGTCGTCGAGCAGGACCACGGCGGGGCGCTCGGTGCCGGTGTCCCGGTCGAAGGTCTTCTTGCACTCGACCTCGCAGTCCAGGTACGTCGGGCCCAGGCTGTAGCCGTTGAGCGGCGGGAACTCGAACTCGGTGAGGCGGTACTCGCGCCGCCGCCCCGAGGCATCGATCTCGGTGACCGCGTGCTCGTCGATGGCGAACGTGGTCTCGCGCTCGGTCGGCTCGAGGTCGTCCGGGACCACGCCGCCGACCTGTTTGATCTGGGAGATGTCGGCGTCGCGGCACCGGTAGACCGTCGGCTCGGCCGGGAACCGCCGCGCCAGCTCGACCTGGGTCGCGGGCGGCGCGGTCGGGTCGCCTTCGGCGGGCGTCGTCTGCTTGGCCGACCGCGGGCAGCCGGTGACGAGCGCCGCGACGAGCGTGGCCGCGACCAGGACCACCACACGTGCCACCTGCCGGTGTTGCATAGGGCATGGTATCAGGCCCGTCGTCGGGCGCACCAGCCCGGGCGGTCGCGCCGTCCGCCACGCGGCCGGCGCCTTCGACTCCGCGGGCGCGCGGGGCTCCGCTGCGGACTCCACGGCGGCGGCCGTCCGCGGCACGCGGATCGCGAACGTGGCGAGACCGGCTGCGGCCGTGGGTTGGTGTTATCTTCGCGACGCGATCGCCGGGGGCGATCGTCTCATGCCCGCCGCCCAGGCCTGGACGCTGACCTACGCCGACGGCGCCGCCAACCGGTACCGGCTGGTCACTGACGGCCGCGAGGTCGCGTTCGTGTACGAGCCGGTGACGCCTGCGCGCAGCTCGAGCGGCCTCTACAGCGGCGGGCCGCCACGGCGCGCGCGCCTGGCGTACGACGACGCGCGACTCGCGCCGCTGTGGCCGGCGGTCGACGCCGCGCTCGCCACGGGCGCACCGGCCGGCCCGCGCGCCAAGGGTACCGGCGCCCTCGAGTTGAGCCGCGGCGGCGCCACTCGCGCGGCCGTGGTCCACGGTCCGGCCCAGCGCGCGCTCGAGGCGGTCCTGGCGGCGATCGAGGACGACGCCGTCGATCCAGACCTCGCCGGCGCCGCCGCCCGGACGGCGCAGGACCACCGCGTCCGTTGGACCATGCCCGCCGACGCACCGCCCGGCGCGCGCGCGGTCGTGCTGGCCGCGATCCGCGCCCAGCTTGGCTGGCCCACACTCACGATCAGTCAGGACGAGGCCGTCGCCGTCGACCACGTGCGCGCGACCGCCACAGGCTGGAGCGCGGACTTCCGCTACACGCTCGACCGCGACTTCGCGAGCCAGTACGACCAGACCGATAGCTGGACCGGCACCTGCTCCGTCGACCTCCGCCGCGGCGACCCGCCTGATGGGCAATGACCGCGCGGTTGGAGTGCGATTCGCTGGCCGCGGATCCCGCTCGCGTCTCGTCGCCGGCCGATCGTGTCGTAGCGTCCACGCAGCGGACGCGCCTGATCGAGCGGTTCCCGTCGCGTCGGGCCATGACCGACGACGCGGGCGGAGCGGAACTCGAAGTTGTGCTCCTCGACCCGGTTCATCTCGACGAGGCAGACCCACTCATCTGGAATCATCGACGAGGCATGCGCGCACCGTAGATCTGGAACGCCGCGCGCCGGTGCCCCGGGCCCGCCGCGCCCGCGAGTCGTTCGAACGACCTGGTCGGCGAAGATCCCGATCGTGCGATGAGCAGCTACGCTGGGATCGTGGCGGTCGAGGAACAGCTCGAGATTCCATCCAAGGCGGTTCCCGCCGCGTGCGAGCGGAAGCTCGCCAGCGCCGAGCGCAGGCTGCGCGGCGCGATTGCACGAGAGGTGCCGCGCGCGCAGTTGGTCGCCGACGCCGAACGTGTTCGGCGCGCCCACCTGGGCGTCGTCAAGGCGCGGATCCAGGCTGCCGCGTTCCCCGCCGAGCTCGAGGACGTCCAGGGCGAGCACTTCCTGCGCAACCTCACGGCAGCCGGCCGCGGCTGGAGGGAGGCGTCGGTCGACGAGATCATCGCTCGCTACGCGGCGAAGCAGCGAGGCTGACCGGCACCATCCTGTGTGATCGGCCCTGGTCGGCCCGGCGCGGCCGTGCGTCCTGGACGCTAGGTATCGAGCGGCGTCTTTGCCCAGCTCTTGCCGGGCGACAGGCACCAGGCGAGCGCGTGGCGACGCGCCGCGATGAGGAGGCCGCCGAAATCCAGATCGAAGTCGCGCGGCACGGTTCGTCGGCCGAGGTGAGCGCTGCGCACGGCGTTGTGTGCGCAATAGAAGCGGTCCTCCAGCCGGGCCACCACCGCATACGACCGCGGACGCGCACGCGCCAGCAGCGCGTCGACACTCAGGTCCAGGGGCGGGATCGTCGCCTGGATGGCGGTGCTGGTGGCGCGCGTGATGGCCTTGTCCTCGATCCGCGGCGCCGTCGGGAAGCCGAGGACCCACGCCAGCGGCCACATCATCTCCAACGCCCAGCCGATCATGGGGCCATACCGTCTGGCCCGGGCCCGCGTCTGTCGGTAGATCCGGCGCTCGTCGGCGGCCATCGCCGGCTCCAGCCCATTGCGCTGCACGTAGCGGCGTAGCCTCGCGTCCGGCGCCTCGCGCGCGTCGTACGCGACCCAAGCGTACAGCGCCTGGAGCGCCATCAGCCGCGCGGCCATCTCCGGTACCGGCCGCAGGGCCTCTGCGTCACCTCGTTGCTCTGGCAGCGACGCCGCTACCTTGAAGCCGCGCGCACGCAACCACGTCAAGTTCGCCTCGCGGCTCATCGCCGCATGCTACCGCGAGGTCGTGACCGCCATCCGGGTCGGTGGCGGGGGCGCACCCGCAGCGAGATCAGCAACGTGAAGCAGCCGAGCTGCTGATGGTCGGCGACGTGATCGCGCTCGCCCGAGGCCGTCGAAAACAAACGGAAGCGCACGGGAATCGAACCCTGGTGGAACCGCGCGGAACCTTCAACGACCGCGCAGCCTTGCAGCGATTCCAGCAGGTTCGCCCCGTGCGCCGTCCGTCGTGATCGTCCCTGGTCGGCCTGGATCCGCTCCGGCGTGGCAAGAACTTGCCACGGCCTCCGGCGCCGCGACGGCCGACGTGCGCTCCGTCGCTTGTCTGGCGCTGGCGCCTCGGGTAACACGGTGCCATGTGGCGTTGGTGCCTGCTCGGTGTGGGGCTCGTCGCCGGGTGCGTGCCGTTCGAGTCGGGCACCGGTGTACGCGAGCGCATGGTCAGCACGCCCCCGGCCCAGCCGGCGCCGGTACTCTTGGGCGCCGCGGTCGAGCGCGGCGACCTCCGCATCGGCGGCCTCGGTTCGGCGGCGGCGTGGCAGTCAGGGCACGATGCGCGCCCGCCCAACGAGGGCGCGCGTCAGGCCCCGGGGCCCGCGGGCGGCGGCTGGGTCGGCGTCGGGCTGGGCAACGATGCCGAGGTCGCGGCGACTGTGGCGGTGAGCGCCCCGGGCCGCGGCGAGCACCTACCGTTCACGCCGCGGCGCGCGACGTCCCAGCGGTACGGCCTCGAGGTGCGCGACGTCGCGGATCTGAGTCAGTTCGTGGTGCAGTGGCACCTGGGCGTGCGCGTGTACCGCATCCCGTACACGTGGGATGCCGGCGACTGCTTTGAGGTCGACGGCGCGTGCCTGGCCTGGGACCGCAAGGCCGGGCCGGTGAGCGGCACCGCGTGGCGTCCGGGCGCGCAGGTCGGGTTCACCTACTGGCACGACGTCGGTCACGGCATCGCGCTGCTCGGCGGCGCGCAGGTCGAGCTGCTGCCGGCGATGAACACCGCCGACCGGGCGAACTTCCAGTGCAACTCCCTCGGTCAGTGCGAGCTCGGCCAGCATCCGAGCTTCTTCGGCACGTCGCTCGCGGTATCGCCCGATCTGTACCTCGGCGCGCTTTGGGATCCGCTGCCCTGGCTCGGCGTCCGGGTCGTCGTTACGCCGTGGTCCGGTCCTCACGATGGCCCATCGCAGTGGTTGGCGACCCAGGTGTCGCTGGAGATCAGACCATGAACATCCGCGCTGTGTGCATCGTCGTTGCGGTCGTCGCGTCGGGAACGCACGGGTGTTGCGACGACGACCCGCCCCCCGAGCATTCGACGGTCCCCCTCCCAAGACCTGGGAAGTGCGGCTGCACTCCCAGGAATGTGCTCAAGGTCGGCGACGATTGCCTCGGCCGGTATGACTGCGACCATTGCCAGGTCACGCTGGTCTGCAACGTCGCCACGTCCCAGTGCGAGGAACCGCACGTCAACGGGGTGGGGCAGCCCTGCGGCGCCGACGAGAACTGCGCGGCCCCGCTGACCTGCGGTTTGGGCGCGGTGTGCGACCTCAGTGGTCAGGTTGCCGCCTTCTGTGACCAGGACGCCGATTGCATGACTGGCCTGGTGTGCAACACCGGCTACACGCCCGACGAATGCCACCCGCCGGGCGTGGCAGGCGCGCGCTGCGGCGGCCGGCCCGAGGAGTGCGAGGTCGGGCTCACCTGCGATGCGACTGTCGTTCCCTACGTCTGTCGCTGAGCCTTCATCGACAAGTCCACGCGTGGACCAGCTCCGGCTGCGCGCCCTCGCGGCGATAGGCGATGTGGATCTCGGCACCGTGGGTGGCGATTGCCGCCGACAGGCCTGCGTCGCCCACCGCATCGATGGGCTCCGAGGTGAGCTGGCCGCCACGCACGGTGCCGAGACGGAGCTCGCGGCCAGCGGTCGCCCGATACAGCACCGCGAACGAGCCGTCCCGGAGCGTGGCGACGTCGTGGACGTAGTCGGCGACCACGCCAGTGGGATAGTGCGTCCAGGTGCCTCCTGCGTACAGCGAGTAGCCCAGCTCGCCCGATGGCTCTCGGGTGTACGCCAGCAGGACGTCGTCGTTCGGCGCCCGACCCAGGTTCGCGAACGCACCATCGAAGGGCAGGGGGATGGGCGAAAACGCTCCGGACGCATCCGAGGCGATCATCGCGGCTGGCGGTGAGAATCGACGGTAGGCAACCGTGGTCTTGCCCGGCGGGTTGTCGAGCACCGCCACGTCGCCGCTCGCCGCGGCGCCATCCACCGTCGTGACGTCCCAGGTCATCGATGGCCGGATGGCAAGCGCCACGCCACCGGCCTGGGTTCGAGAATAGGCGACGCGCATGACGCCGTCCCTGCCGACGACCATGTCGAGCGACGAACCGCCGGGCGTATTCGTCTCGACCGGCTCGTGTGTCCAGGTCGATGCCGTACGGGAGGCGAACCACACATCGCGGCCCCGTCGGTCGAGGTACGCGACGTCGACGTGAGCCTCGGAATCAACGACGATCGCGGGGTCGGGTAGGCCCGGGTCCGTCAGCGTCGCAACGGTCTCGCTCGACCACGTACCGCTCACATTGGTCGTGTAGACGATGGTGGCGGTGGCCCGGTCGTAGCGCGCGATGTGGATACCGCCGCTCGCGTCGATGGCGATCGAGTTCTGGACGCTGACGTCGCCTGTGGCCAGGACCTCGCGGCGCCAGGAGGCGTCGCAGCCAGCATCCACCGCAGTGTCGGGGGGGACGGCATCGACGGCGCCGTCGATCAGCGTCTCGCCCGAGCCGCTGCACGCGAGCGACGCGACGATCGCTACGAGCGAACACCCACGGACATTGAGCGGCGCGATCATGGTGGGGTGAAGGTCAGTGTGACTGTGGTCACCAAGCTGGTCGGCGTCACGTCGACCTGAGACCTCGCTAGCACTGTGCCCGGCGCCGATGCAAGGAATACCTCCCCGGCGACACGCCACGGCCGGATCGCGTCCACTAGTCCAAGGCTCGCGGCCTGGTCGGCCTCGAGCGGCCCGACTGTGCGCAGCGGCGGCGCCGCACCATCAGCGAGGTCGACCTGCCACAGGTATCGCTCCGCGCCTGGCAACGCCGGCAGCGCCGACAGGTCTGCGGTGGCTCGCACCGCCGAAAGTCCGCCGAGCGTGGTCGGATCCGCAGCGGCGGTGAGATCTTGCAGCAGCGCCATGAAGTCGACCAGGCGGAGCTCATGCGGGCTGCGACCATCCGGATCCATGCCTGCGGCCAGGGCGTCGGGCAGGTAGGCATCGAAGTCGGGCGGCTGGGTTCCGTACTGCGTGAGGAGGGGGGTGTACGCAAGCAGGCCGCGGCGCACCCACGGGCGCTGCCCGGCCAGGGTGGCCTTGAGAAGGCGGAACGCATCGCTCGGGTCTTCGAGCAGCCCGCGCTCCTCGGGCAGCACGCGCAGGTGCTCGGCCATCAAGCGCACGCGCAGCTCGTGGGCAAAGCGATGCCGGCCGCTGTGCAGCCGGGTGTCGATGGTGGCGGCGGTGATCTCCGAGTCGAGCGTGGCCGACCGCCGGCTCATGTTGGCCGAGCCGATCGACGCCCACAGGTCGTCGACCAGCACGGTCTTGGCGTGGACATAGACCGGGGTCCCGTCCTCGTTGATGGGGTGGGCGAACACCACGCGGTCGCCGGTGTAGTCCGGCAGCGTGGTCCCGTCCTCGCCGGGCTCCAGGGCCTCCTTGCCGTACAGGATCAGGTTGATGCAGCGACGGCGGATTGCATAGAGCACCAGATCGAGGACCGGAAACTCGGCGAGCTGGCGCGGCAGGATAAACACCACCCACTCCAGGGCATCGGGTCCGAGGAGCCGGGCTCGGATCCGCTGCGCCAGCTCGGGGTTCCACAGGTACTGTTCCTCGCAGTACAGGAACCGTCGCGCTTGCTCGATCGCCCGGAAGGTCGACTGAATGGCCGACAGGTCGCCGCGATCGGTCGGCACGATGGCCGTGTACTCGGGGATGTGGGGCGCCAGGGTGCGATTGATCTGCACGGTGTGGGGGCCGTCGTTCACCGCCGACAGGATCTGGGTCGCGGTCGGCGGCGGTAGCGGCGTGGCATGGGCCGGCACCGGGTGGCGGCTCGGGTGCGCCAC
The DNA here is from genome assembly GCA_016707895.1 of Myxococcales bacterium. Classification (GTDB taxonomy): domain Bacteria; phylum Myxococcota_A; class Polyangia; order Haliangiales; family Haliangiaceae; genus UBA2376. The sequence goes on from JADJGV010000037.1 coordinate 290,068, forward strand.
CGCCGCGTTCCACCGTTCCTGAAAGTTGCGGTAGACGTCCCACGCGGCGCGACCGCGGACCTGGCAGTGGATGTCGTGCCACAGGCCGGTCGGTCGATCGGGGTTGGGATCGGGGTGGGTCGGCTCGTCGAAGCGCCCGATGTTGAGATCGATGCCCCCGACGAATGCCACCGGCCCGCTCGGCGACTCGACGAAGGTCGACTTCTGATGATGGACCCCGGTCTCGCGAGTGAGCTCATCGACGATGGCCTGGCCGCGGCGGCCGTCGACCTCGGCGTTGACGAGGGCCGCCATCCCCAGGCTGCGCCGCACCAGCACTCCGGCCTCGGGCTCGAACTTGTCGCGCCACGGCAGCCACCGCACATCGACGCCGCGCTGGATGCTCTGCCGAACCAGGCCGCCGATCTCCTTGGGGTGCATCGGCACGAGGCCGCTGGCGAGCTGGCTGTCGGCGGCGCGGATCTCGAAGAACCCATCGCACCCGGCGAGATCGCGCGCCCCGGCGGCGGCGACCCCGACCGCGAAGCCATCGTCGCGGGCGACATTGTCGACGGTCACCGACCTGGCCGCGCTGGTCGCGGCATCCACCCACTGCACCGCGCTGGTGCGCGTGTTGACGATCGCGATCGACGATGGCGGGCTGGTCACGAAGCCTGACGGGAACTGCAGTTCGGCCTGCCCCGGGGTGCCGTTCCACAGCAGCCGCACCGTGGCCGCCGGGCTGGCGCGCAGCGGTGGCGGCGGGGACATGCCACCCGGCGCCGCCGGCAAGGTCAAGCGACCATATCCGTGGACGTGCAGCGCGCCTCGACCCGCCGTAGCGGTGTCCTGGGGGGCAGGATCATCCGGCGCCGGGGACCACCACACCGCGCGGCACTCGACCTCGCCGGCCCAGTCGGGGTCGTGCACCGCGCGCAGCAGACACTCGCCGCCGGGGCCCACGAAGGCGCCGAAGCGCCGCGCCGTGGACGGCTCGGTGACCCGGCCGAACAGGTCGGCCCCGGCATCGTCCCCGACGATGCGCGGATCGTCGCCGCGAAACACCGTCGAGAACTCGAGCTGGGTCAAGGTCACGTACATGCCGGGCGAGAAGGTCCCGGCCGGAAACAGCACCCAGTAGAATCTCTGGTCACCGTCATCGTCGTCATCGATGAGCGGATCACCCGGGAGCGGCTCGGGATCACCGGGCGGCCGCGGCAGCCGGTTCTGCTGGTGACACGGCAGCGCGCGCCAGATCGCGGTCACGTCCTTGGGCAGGACCACCGGCGCCTGCGTGCGCGGGACCTCGAGCATCGCGCGTCGGCCGAGGACCGGCACATCGGCGGCGACCCAGGCATTGATGCCGAGGACCTTCGCCCCGGCGTTGGCCGCCGGGTCGCGCAGGACCCCCGACGGCATGGCGTCGTCGCGATCGTAAGTCTCGTCGACGTAGGTGGCGCGGATGGCTCGGTAGATCGCCCGGAACGCGGCGCGCGCGTCGACCAGCGCGTCGACGTGGTTGCCCTCGGAGTAGCGCTGGAGCTGGCTCTGCGGGTTGGGGTTGCGCGGCAGCCAGCGCGCGTAGTCGATCACGCGCAGCCGGAAGAAGCTCCAGCGGGAGAAGCCAAGGCGGGTCGTCGCTGCGAGCACACCGTGCGGGTGGGGCGCCAGCCGCACGTGCTCGCCCGGGAGCACCACCTCGGCGAGCTGCGAGGCGAGTGCGCTGTGCTCGCCGGTGCCCTGGGCGAACGACACCACCCCGTGGGTGGGGATCGCGACCTCGATGTTGGCAGACGGCATTAGCAGCAGGCGCTCCGGTGCCGGCGATGGCGGCTCGGGTGGCGGTGGCGCCGGATCGTTGTCGAGCCATGGCTCGTACGGCGTACCGACGTGGTCGCTCAGCACCAGGGTGTGGCGGGGTGGCGTGGCCGATACCCAGTTCGTCGACCAGGCCGCAACCGTAGATGCATCGGGGCGCGCGAGACGGCCGAAGCCACCGGCCGCCAGGCGCGCGAGCTGCGCGAAGACAAAGACCGGGTCGAGGGGCAGGCCGGCGACATCGAACATCCGGATGCTCACTGCGTTGCCCGCAGGAAGCTCACCCAGACTTTGGTGGCACGCGACGTAGAGCCTTTCGAGTCCAGACTGGAAGTTGCCGAGGGATGCTGCCGGCACCGGGAGTCCAGCGAACTGGCTGGTGGCGATCGCGGTGGTCGCCGCCACGAGAGACGTCGCACGGATCCCGCGAACGATGAGCCAGCGAGGGACCGGCATCTGCGGCGCCAGGTCGGTCGCCGTCGGGGTGGGGCCGCTGAAGTCCAGCGCAGCCCACAGGTACTCGAGTCGTCGGCATGCGCCACCGGTGACCTCGAGCACCAGGTCGTCAGGTTGCAGGCGATCGTCGTCGACACTGACGCGGCGTCCCGCCGTGTCGCGGAGCGGCGGAAGCCTGTCGGTGAAGGCTCGGCGTTGATCGGTCGACAGCGTCGCGACGTCAGGAACCCGCGTCACGAAGCAGTTGAACGGTGCGCGTAGTGAGTCGCTGGTCGCGGTGATCAGGGCGAGTTCGCCCCCGATGCCGCCGGGATCGGCAAGCGACGCCTGGTGGAACTCGCGGTCGACGTCATGGACGCGCTCGAACATCTGCCCGAACAGCGGTGCTCCGGGGCCGCTAGCCAGCCAGATCTGCAGGTCGTCGATCAAGCTCATGGCGAATCCTCGACGACGGCGCTCATCGATCGCCGACCGCGCGGGTCGACGATCTCGACGCGGTAGGCCCAGCGCGCGGCCGGCGCGGGCACCAGGTCCTCGGTGGTGACCACGTAGGCTCCGGCGTCGACGACCGTGGGCAGCGCCGCGACGTCGAACGAACCGTCGGCGCGGGTCACCGGCGTGTTCGCCGGGCTCCACCCCGGTACACCGCGCTGGCGGCGGAGCAGCGTCACTGTGTAGTCGCGACGCGGCAGACGCACGCGCACGCCGCGGCGGCTCGGGTCCGGCGGCCGCGACACCTCCTCGACCGTCGCCGTCTCGGGCGGCTGGCTCGAGGTGGCCCGAATCGTGACCGGCGACGATGGGGTCGAGCGCACGCCGTCGGCGTTCACGGCGACGACGCGATAGTAGTAGTCGACGTCGGCTAGCAGGTCGCTGTCCGCGAGGACCACGACGCTGGCGCTGGCGGCGACGACGGCGGTTGGGCGCATCCGACGCACGTCATCGACGGCCGCCGCGTCGCGGGTGCGGTACAGCCGCAACTCGGTGGCGCGGCCGCTGGGGTCGGGCGCGACCCGCAGGGTCGCGTTGCGATCGCCACCGCGGGCCTCGACCACCCGCGGCACATCCGGAGTCTCGAGCGCCGGCACGGCGACCACCTCGAAACGCAGCGGTTCCACCGGCCACGCCTCGGCGATGCCGTGCGCCGACACCGCCAGGACGACGAACAGTGTCCAGCCGCGATCCATGCCCCCGAGTTCGCCATCGTGGTGGGTGGCGGTGTCGACATACGGCGCCGCGTGATCGATCCGGAAGCTCGGGCGATGCTGGATCGCGAGCCCCTGGAGCAGGTCGACCCGCGCCGTGGCATCGAGCGTCTGGAAGACCGCGTCATCGACCTGGCCCGCCGCCAGGAGCGCCGCGGCCGGGCAGCGATACACCTGGACCGACCCGTGCGGCGGCACCACGAAGGCGATCCGCACCGAGGCCCGGCCCTGCGCATCGGCGTGGGGCGCGTAGCGCAGGGTGCCGTGAGCTGGTGGCGGCGGTGGCGGCGCCAGATCAGCCCGCGACGCGATGGCGCACCGGGCCAGGCGGCTGGCGTTGCCGCTGACATCGACCGCGCGGACCGTGGCGCTGATCTGGGCGCGGCCGCGCCCGTCGAACGGCACCACCACCGGGCCAAGCTCGATAGTGACCCGGGTGGCACCGCCGCCACCGCTGATGACGTGGGCCATGGTGGTCGTCGCGGTCAGCCCCGGCGGTACGACGGTGGCGCCGCTCGGCCACGCCACGATCAGCGGCGGGGTCGTCGCGCCCGGTGCGGTCTCGAGCCGCCCCCACAGGGTCGGAACGTCGGTGTCAGCGAAGCCGGCGGCGCCCTGGCGCAGGTGCAGCTCGAAGCGGGCCAGATCGGGTGCGGCGGCCGCGGCCCCGTCGCCCCAGTCGAAGCCGACGCGCAGTCGCGCCCAGGTCGGGGCCAGCTCCGGGGCGCCGACCAGCTCGGCGGCCAGCGCCGCTGGCGCCGGCGGTGGCACGTGATCGACGACCGACCGCGACACGTCGGCGAACGGGCTCCAGCGTCCCCACAGATCCATGCCGCTCAGGCGCCAGGTGTACGTGCCATACGCGGGCACCGATCGGTCGTGGACCGCGACCCGCCCGCTGGTGGTCGCGGCTCGCGTCGGGACCAGGGGCACCCGGCGGCCCGACTCGTCATCCTTGGCATGCAGCGCGACGTCGTCGCCAGCTGCCGATCGGCGGCGCACCGCGAACATGACCCGGGCCTGGGCCTCGAACAGGTTGCTGTCGTGGCCGCGGCAGCTGGCGATCACCTCGGCCTCGATCGGCCGGGCGCCGGGGCGCGGCCGGATCTCGACCTGCGGATCGAGCGGTGGTGTCAGCGGCGGCCGCGCCTCCTGGGCGATGTGGGTGGCGAGTGACACGCACTCTTGTGAATTCGACGCCGCCCGCGCCGAGCGCTCGAGCGAGTCGAAGTGCGGCAGTGCGGCGACCAGCGCGCGGGGCGCCTCGCGCAGGCCACCCACGAGCTGGCGCTGGAGCCAGCGGGTCGGGAAGCCGGCATCGACGGCGTAGTCCCACGGCGACGCGTCAGTCGCAGCGTCGGTGGTCATGAGCCCCAGGAGGCGGGCCACGCATGGATCGAGCGCGGCGCCGCGCAGCACGTCGTAGGGGGACAGCCGGATCGTGCCGCCGCCGAGGTCGTCGTCGTCGGGCACCGTCGCGACGGCGTCGTCGTAGATGAACATGGCCTGTGGCTCGCTGGTCGCCAGCTCGTGGTCGAGGAAGCCCTTCATGGCGGCGTACATGCGCTGGTAGCCGACACCGAGATAGCGCTGGGACAGATCGGCCGCGATCTCGGCCGGCGGTGCCGGCGGTGGCGGCATCGCCGCGGTGTCCCACGGGGCCAGCGCGCGTGGCGGCGCCGCGAACAAACGGTTCTTGGCCACCTCTTGGCCGGCCTGTGCGGTCCACGCCGGGTAGATCGCCGGTTGATCGGTGAGCGGCAGATAGAAGCGATCGACCTCGGTCCATACCGGCGCCTGGGCGTAGGCGCGCGACGGCAGCCACTCGATGCGCGCCACCACGGCGTCGTGCCCCACCAGCTCGATGCGCTCGATGAGCCCGCCGTGCAAGAGCAACGTGTCGGCGACCCACGGGTTGCGACGGGGCCAGGGCGGGATCCGCAGCTCGTCGGGGCGCAGCCACGGCTCGCGGTCCCGGTACACGCGCTCGGTCACCGGCCCGAGCAGATCCTGGCGGCTGGTGCGCCGGATCGCCGACCGCAGCGTCGCTGGCACGTGGGCGTCGAGCCCGTGGCCGATGGCCGCGCGATCCTGGAAGTGCCAGCTCCCCCGGCCATTGGCGAAGGCGGTCGCGATCACGCCGCCGCTCTCGACGCGGCGGAAGATCGTGAGGCGCACCCAGGCGGCGGGGTTGACCGACAGCGGCGGCGGCGGTGGCGTCGCCGACGGCCCCTCGAAGCCGAGGTCGAGCCACGCCGGTCGGGTGTCGAGACGCAGGTACGGCACGCTGGCCGGCCCGGCGGCCTGGAACACCAGTCCGCCGGCCTTGTCGACCGTGAGGCCGGTGGCGAAGCGTCGACGCACCGGGCCGATCGCCGCCTGGGTGAGCTCCTGGACCCGGCCGACGTCGCCGCTCGTGTAGATCGCCTTCCACCGTGCGGGTGTCGTGGGGCTGGCGCTGCGGCGCAGACGGAAGCCCGAGCGTGGGAACCCCAGCCACCGGCCGAAGAACCAGCGCAGGTGACGGCCATCGGCGATGTGACTGTCACCCTTGGTCCCCAGGCCCACGAGCTGCAGCAGCTCGGGATCGATCCAGTAGCTCATGGCGGCAGCTCCTCGGCCAGCACCGCCGGGGCGGTGGAAACCACGAGCGTCATCGTCGCCGACTCGGTGCCGTCGGACACCGTCAGGACCAGCGGCCCCACGGGCGCGACGCCGACACCGGCGCCGGCCGTGAACAGCACCAGCGCCCGGCTGCGCGACAGCGCGGCGACGATCGCGATCGTCACGCCGCCGACCGCCGACGCAGCCGCCAGCTGCACACCGTCGCGGAGCACGGGCTCGGGGCCATCGATCAGCAGGGCGATCACCGACCACGGGGCCCCGGCGCTGCTGCCCCGGTTCCACACGCGCACGATCTCCGGCTCGCGCGCCGGCGGTCGCGGCGGGAGCTCGAGCCGCTCGAGCAGCGCGGCGACGGCGGCATCGCTCACCTGCGGGACGGCCGGTCCCAGGGTGGCGACTTCGAGCGGTCGCTCCAGGAGTTCGTCGACGACCTGGTGCGCCGCCAGGTGCGCCGCGAGCGACGGCCAGCGCGAGGTGCGAAAGTGAAACGTGTGCAGGCTCGGCAGGCTGGCCCAGTCGACGGTGGCCAGGTCGACGCTGCCGGTCGGGTCAGGCACCGGTACCAGATCGCCGCGGTAGCCGGTGCCCAGCGCGAGCAGCGAGCCGAAGTGGGCGACACCGACGGCCCACAGCGACGCCACCCCCGGGTCGGTACAGCCGGTGCCGAGGACGACGTCGCGCCACAGCTCCTGGTACTCGGGCAGCTCGGCGCCATGGTCGGCCAGGAAGGCCAGGCGGTCGAACAGGTCCTGGCCGCGGTCATCGACCAGGCGCAGCACCAGGCGCCTGCCGAACTTGCGGTAGCGAGCGTCGGTGCGCGGGTCGAGGAAGTGCAGCGTGACGCCACGGTCGCGGTAGTGAGCCGGAGCGCCGTCGGCGGGCGTGGTGTCGACCTCCCAGGCCCCGGCAGCGACGGCCTGGGCCCGAGTGCGCAGACGTTCGAGTGGTGGCTGATCAGCGGCGACGGTGCGGAAGCGGAAGCTGCGGACCTCGGTGCCACCGACCATCTCCTGGTTGCCTTGGACCTGAGACCAGCGGACGCGGGCGTCGAGCACGTAGGTGGTCCCCGGCTCGAGCAGCAAGGCGTCCGAGGTCGCGGCGTTGCTGACCAGCAGATCCGACCAGAGCTGCGACCACGCGTCGGCGGTCGCCAGGCTGTCCTGCCAGTCGCGCACGTGGTCTTCGTACGTGAGGCACGCTTCGTAGGTCTCGGACAGCGGTCGCAGCGGGGCCCCGTCCGGGACCTGCTGCAGTGCCGCCAGTTCGACGCGGGTCGACGGCACGGAGCAAACGAAGCGGACATCGTCGTAGCGATCGAGCACGTTGCCGACCACAACACCGCTGGCGTCCTCGAGCACGAGCGTGTCGCCATCGAAGAAGCGCGCGATGACCCGGGCCCGTCGACCGTCGCGGTACGCCGACACCACCGCGCGGTGGGCCCGTCGCCAGTCCATTCGTAGCGAGGCCGACAGGATCGGTTCGGTCGCGGCGCCGGGCAGCGTCAGGCCGTAGGTGGTGGGCAGCAGGACGCCGCGCAGCAACTCCGCGGCCAGCCCTCCGCGCACGCAACCCGTGGCATCGCGCGCGAGCAGGCGTCGCAGGGTCTCGGCGCCCTCCGGAGCCGGGATGCAGCGGAGCGTCACCGGCGGATCGCCGGCGACTACGATCCCATTCGCGAGATCGCCGCCAGGGAGGCCGTCGAGCCGATAACACACCGGGCGCGGGCGGTCGCCAGGGCATGGATCGAAGGTCTCGGCGATGGAGCGGATGTAGTCGGCGGTTCCGCCGATGTACCGCGAGGTGAGCGGTCCATCGTAGGCGAAGAGCTGCAGGGTCTTGCGCGACCGCTGGCCTCCGGGCCCGGGTTCGCCAGTGTCGAACCAGAGCGCCGGCACGCCGGGCGTCACCGGGACCCGGGTGCCGTCGGGCTGCTCAACGGCGAGGGCCAGCTCGACGAGCTCGAAGGCGTAGCCCTTGTCGTCGCTCATCGGCCAGTGGACCTGGGTGTCCACACCGTCGAGGTGGAAGGCGCCGACGGTGCCGGTGGCGTTGCGCGTCGGATAGGTGAAGGTCAGCGTGAACGCTGGATCGATCGGGACCTCCGCCAGCGTCTGGCCCTCGACCACCTCGACCGGGGCGTGGCGGGCGCGAGGATGCAGGGTCAGCGCCGCGCAGGTGCGCCCCGGCGCGGGCAGGAGGCCGTCCGCGCCCTTCTGATAGCGGACCACCGCGTCGATGTCGGGCAACGGCCACGGCAGGCCGATCGAGACCGACACCGCGAGATCGAAGTACTTCGGGGCCGGGGTCATCCAGATCATCGATGCGTCGAGCCCGAGCTCGAAGCCCATGCCGAAGACCTTGAGGCCGACGGCGCCGGTCAGGTGCAGGAGGCCACCGAAGAAGGTTCCATCGGTGGCGTCGCCCGCGTCACCCGAGTTGCCGAGCGAGCCCAGCGCCAGGTGGACCTCGAACCCGGCGCGGAAGAACAGCTTGATGCGGCCGCTGCCGAACTGCCAGTCGAAGCCCGCGGCGCCGCCGAGGACGATGGCCGTCCCGGGAATGTCGAGCTGCGCGTGGCCGCCGAGATCGGCGATGTCGTTGCGATCGATCATCAGGTAGAACGACCCGTCGAACCTGCCGAGGACCTTCACCAGCACGCGCTTGGCCACCGGCATGTGCTCGCCGACGTAGAGGTGCAAGGTCTTGGGTGACTTGCTCGAGTAGAAGTCGATGGGGACGTGGATGCGCAGCAGCTTCCCGTCCTCGGGCTTGACGTAGTCGATGGTGATCGACGCGGCGTAGATGTCGTGTTCCCAGTCGAACGCCAGCACCATGCCGAAGGCCGCGGCGCGGTCGTCGGCGAGCTTCGGTCGATCGGTCAACAGGTTCAGCGAGCCGGGGATGATCAACACGCCCGGCGCGTAGATGATCGCGGCCTTGGCGCTCCAGGCGCGACCACCGTCCGGCGCCGAGCCGAGGATGGCCCCGAAGGCCCCGGCCCAGCCACCGGCGTGGTGGCCCCACTTGAGGGCGCTGATGCGGTTGCGCGGCGGCAGCTCGCGATACCACTGGACGTAGTCGGGATGCTCGCGATCGGTGACCGCCGGCGCAGTGTTGCGGCCGAGCAGCATCGACAGCCCGTACAGCGCGATGGTCGGTGACAGCTTCCAGCCGTCGGCGTTGGTCACCTCCAAGGACACCGCGGTCGACGACAGCCCGTCGCGAGTCTCCTCGCGTAGCGCCACCTCGAGATCCCACAGCCAGCTCGACCGCTCGTCGGCGCTGGCGGTGTAGTCCTTGCGCAGCAGGTAGGCCCGTCCGGTCCCCAGCCGCACCGGGTCGCCCCACTCGAGCTGGCCCTTGGCGTGCAGCAGCTGCGGCACCAGCACCGAGAACGACAGCCCCGAGAACGACACGTGATCGAAGGTGCCGTCCTGGCGGAACCACAGTCGCACCACCGAGGGCACGACCGATACCGCGACCTCGCCCATCTCGGCGTTGACCTTGACCCCGACATCGACCCAGATGCCGCCATCCCAGCTGCCGAGGCCGGCCTTGGCGATCACCAGGGGCGAGCCGGCGATGAGGGTCTGGTCGCCGACGTCGAAGCTGATCCCGCTGCTAGGGTCAAACACGATGTCGAGGGCCTTCACCCCGGCGGTCTGACCGCCGATCGACGCGCGCAGGGTCAGGCCGCGGAGCTCGAGCCCGATCGGGCGCTCGGTCTTGATCGTGGGCACGATGATCGGCGGCCCCGGCAGATCGATGTCGATCGACAGCCGCAGCCGCAGATCGAGCGCCAGGTCGATGAACCGGACCTTGTGGCCGTTCACCATCTCGGTGAAGTAGCGGCCGGTGACTTTGGTGAGGTCGATCTCCTCGATTCGCAGCGCGCCGCGGGTCTGCAGGACCGATGCGGCAGCCAGGAGGCCGGCCACCAGCACCTGGCCGGGTGACAGCGCCGGGTCGGTCGTGAGCCCGGTCGCCAGCAGCACCGCGCCGCACAGGCCGCCCTCGATCGCGGCGATGGCGGAGCGGCCGAGATGCAGGAGCCCGTCGGTGTCGTCCTGGGTCGACGCCACCGCGATGTCGAAGCCCAGCGAGTCCAGGGCCGACGCCATCGCCGGGTTGTGGCGAATCGTGAACAGGAAGCGCAGCGGATGCCACGCCGCCCAGTCGCTGTTGAGGCGATCCCAGTGCAACGTGGTCTCGACCGTGCCGCGGATGAAGACGCTCCGCTCCAGTTCGAAGCTGAATGCGTCGAGCGCCAGCGCCAGAAACGGCGCGTCGGGTGGCAGCGTGGCCTCGACGACCCCGCTGACGCCGTCGCTGTCGATGATCGCGTCATGCAGCTCGATCTGGGACGGCAGCACTGGCAACAGGTTGTCCAGTCCCAGCAGGCGCGCGCGGTTCAGGTACAAGCCACGCCATGACTCGTCGAAGTTCGGCCGGCTGAGCAACTCGGGGATGCCCTGGTCGCGGGACAGGTCGACCTTCAGGTCGAGCACCTGCAGCCCGATGCCTGTCTCACCGAACACGAATGGCGGCACGTTGACCGCCGCGCTGGGATCGAGCGCTATCGAGATGCCGCGCTCGGTGTCGAACACCAGGGACGCCGATGGCAAGCTGACCTCGACCCGCCGGGGTGGCTCGAAGCGTTCGATGCCGACCACCTGCCCTGCGTCCTCGATCAGCTCGCCAAGGTGCAGGCCAGGGGGCAGACGCAGGCGAGCGGTCAGATCGTGGATCGCCAGGCGGAAGCCAAGGCATGGTCCGTCAGCCTCCCAGAACACGCGCACGGCGCCGTGCTCGCCGTCGATGACCGACGGCTCTAGGCCAAAGTACTCCTCGCCGTGGCCGATGATGAGGCTGGCGATCGACAGCCGGGCGGCCGCTACCTCGAATCGGACGATGGTCTCGCCGGCGCTGCCACTTCCAAGGACCAGTCCGCCCCACTCGCCGCCAATGACCACCTCGTCGAGCACCACCGCGTCGCCGGTCACGACGAACGTCTGGTCGTTCCAGCGATCGCGGAGGTCGCGCACCCCGATGTACGGATAGACCGTACCGATGACCGGGATGTGCCTGACAAACGACGGCAACGGTAGCAACACCGACAGCGGCACGAAGTAGTCGCCCAAACCAACCTCACTTCCGTCGGTTCATTCGATCACGGCAGCTCGACGGTATCAAGCGAGTCGCCCGAATATCCGATATTTCGACTCGACGGCTCGGCGCGCCAGGCCCACTCGCGGTCGGCGCATGGGCCGGCCGCCAACTCGAATCCTGGCCCCGCGGACGCGGCGCGTGACCGCGACGGCCTCGGCTCGATTGTCGATGACAACTAGCGGAAGCGCACGGGAATCGAACCCGCCGTGCCGCCGCTCGCGCGGAGCACCACCGGCTTTGAAGGCCGAGCCGCGCACCAGCCGCGGATGCGCTTCCGTCGCGCAGCGTGGCACAGGCGGCGGGCGGCCCACAATGGGCGGGGGCGACGTCGGTGTCAGCGGCTGGCGGCGGCGGGCCACGCGCACAGGAAGCCGTCGGCGCCGTCGGTCGGCAGCATGTCGGCGTTGGCGGTGAGCTGGTAGCCGTCGCGCAAGAACAGGTGCGTGCGCGGCTCGCCGCGGCCGTTGCGCACCCAGTATGGCCCCCGATAGGGAATGTCGACGGGCGCGCCGGAGCTCCAGCACAGGCGCTCCGGGTCGTCGACGCTGTCGGCGCACGCGCCGCCGCCGATCCAGACGGCGTCGAGGTCGATCGCGGTGCGGACCTCGGCGCCGACCGCCTCGAGCTCGGCGGTGGTCGCGAGCTGCGCCAGCGCGGCGCCGCTGGCTTCGCACGTGCGCGCGGCGGCGTCCCAGGCGACGCCGGACGCGCCCCACAGCTGGTAGCGCCGGCCGAGCACCTCGAACGGCGGCTGCGCGACGCCGACGCTGACGGCGGCATCGGGGCCCGCGGGCTCGACGACCAGCGGGGCTGGCGTCGCGGCGGGGCTCGCCGCGCGCGCGCACCCGACGAGGCAGGGCGCGAGCGCGCTCAGGACGAGCGCGATGAGACGCATCCGCCGAGCGAACCACGCGATCGCGGCCGACGCAAACGCGCAGCGGCCCGGTCGCCGCCGGCGCGCGGGTGTCGGCCCGGTCACAATGGGCCGGCGGCGCGAAGGCGGTGGTGCATACTGGACCGATGGTGCGTCGACGATCGAGCCGCGCGTGGGAGGCCCTGGCGGCCGCCGCGCTGCTCAACGCCGGCGCGGTGCTGGTGCTCGATCGCGTCGTCCCGGCGATGGGGCGGCTGAGCTGGCCGACGGCCGCGGCGCCCGCGCCGCCGGTGCCGACCGCGCCCAGCCTGACGTCGGCGGGGCTGCAGGGCTTCGGCGTGGTGACGGTGATCCCGCCGGCGATCCCGCTCGAGGCGATCCTCGGCACCGGCGACGACGCGGCGGGGCATGGGCGGGCGGCGCGGCCGTCGAGCGCGGACCTGCCGGGCGATCGCGCGGCCGATCGCGGCGGCGGCGCCGAGGGCGGCGCCGACACCTGGGCCGATCGCCGGGATCGCGCCGACGACGCGGCGCTGCGCAAGCAGGTGTGGACGTCCGATCAGGCGTACCTGGCGCCGCGCAGCCCCGGCGATCGCGCGGCCCGGTCGCCCGAGGCGATCGCCCGCGCGCCCGAGGCCGCCTACGGCGATCGCGCGCCGCAGCGGCTGGCGCGGGCCGGCGAGGAGCAGCCGCGGGTCGGCGAGGCCACCGGGCCGGGGACGCCGGGCCTGCCGACCAGCGTCGGCGCCGACGACGCGCGCGCCGGGATGCCGGGCGCGACCGCGCCGGCGCGGGTCGATGGCGCGACGGCGACGGCGCGCGACGCGGCGTACGTCGATCGCGGCGAGCGCGCGGTCGACGTGGCCCGCCGCGGCGCGACCGCCGATGATCGCGCGGTGGCGGCGTCGTCCGATCAGCGGCGCCCCGATCCGTTCGACCTCACGCCGCCGCGCGCCGGCGGCACCCGCGGCGAGGGCGTGCGCGGCGTGGCCGGGCCCGGCGTGGCCCCCGACGGCTGGGGGCAGGGCACCGCGGCGTCCCGGGCCGAGTCGCCGGCGGGCGACGACGGCGCGCCGACGTATGCGTCGCGGCGCGACCCGTACTTCCTCGAGCTGTTCCGCCGCCTCGATCAGCGCATCGAGTACCCGCACGAGCTGGCGCTGGCGATGACCTCGGGCCGGGTGGTGGCGTCGCTGGTGCTGCGCGCCGACGGCTCGTTCGGCGAGATCGCGCTGCACGCCGGCAGCGGCTACGAGGCGTTCGATCGCGAGGTGACCGACGCGCTCAAGGCGGTAGGCAAGCTGCCGGCCGTGCCGTCGGCGCTGCTCGGCGGGCGCGCGGCCTTGCGGGTGCGCATCCCGTACACGTTCAAGAACCCGATGATCCAGTAGCGCGGTCGGCACCCGGGCGCAGCGGCCAGGCCAGCCACGCCGCCGCGCCGAGCACCAGCGCCCAGCCGATCAGCCGGAACGCCGCGGCGACGGTGTGATCGGCGCCGAGCGCGTGCCAGCGCGACAGGATGTGGAACCAGTCGTGCTCGCCGCCGCCGACCAGCGGCAGCGCCTGGGCCCGGGCGTCGGCGGCGTAGCGCGCGATGTTGCCGCAGTTCTGCCCCAGCCACGCCAGCCCGACCGCGGTGCCGATCGGCTCGCGCCGCCAGAAGAACGTCGCGGCGGCGACTGCCGGGAACGTCAGCTGGCCGAGCGTGCCGCCGTACAACGCCAGGGTCGAGCCGAACAGGCCGTAGATCTGGTGACCGGCCTCGTGGAACGCCAGGTTGGCGTCGTCGAGCGGGCGCAGGTACGCGTCGTCGTCGACCGCCATCCACAGCGCCAGCAGGCCCAGGCCGATCAGCGCGGCGATCGTGTGGCTGCGCGGGACCGGCCGCCACGGCATGAGCTCGAGCTCCACCGGTCGAGGATACGCTTCCCGGTGGCCGGCGCGCGTGCGATCATGGGTGTCATGCCGCGCGGGCCGACGTTGCTGCTGGTGACGATGGTGCTCGGGTGCGGCGGCGCGGGCGAGGGCGGGGGACCCGACGCCGCGCCGCCCAGCGCGACCTGCGACGCGCCGGCGCTGGTCGACACCGCGACGCCGACGACGGTGATCGGTGACGGCAGCGCCGGGAGCTGCACCGAGGCCGCGTTGCGGGCGGCGGCGGCGGCGGGTGGCGTGATCACCTTCGCCTGCGGCGCCGCGCCGCTGACCCTCGCCGTGACCGCGCCGATCGTCGTCACCGCCGAGACCGTGATCGACGGCGGCGGGCGGATCACGCTCGACGGCGGCGGCGCGACGCGGATCCTGTACCTCGACTCGGGCTACGACCAGCCGACGCCGCGGCTGACGGTGCAGCGACTGGCGTTCCGCCGGGGGCAGGCGCCCGCGACCGGCGCCGACACCGCGCAGGGCGGCGGCGCGATCTACCGCGACGGCGGCAGCCTGACGGTGATCGACTGCAGCTTCGACGACAACCACGCGCCGGCCACCGGCCAGGACGTCGCCGGCGGCGCGATCTACGGCTTCGGCGGCGGCGACACGATCGTCGCCGGCAGCACGTTCACCGGCAACTCGGCCAGCGACGGCGGCGCGATCGGCAGCCTCAACGCCGACCTGACGATCGTCAACAGCCGGTTCACCGGCAACGCCGCCACCGGCACCGGCGGCAACCCCGGCGACGGCGGGGCGGGCGGCGCGCTGTACATGGACGGCCGCGACGAGCGGACCTCGCTGTGCGGCGTGACGATCGCCGACAACACCGCCGGCGCGATCGGCGGCGGCGTGTTCCGCGTGTCCAACGATCACACCGGCAGCTTCGCGATGGATCGCACGACCGTGGACCACAACGCCGTGACCGCGAGCGGCGAGGGCAACGCCGGCGGCCTGTACCTCGAGGGCCTGGCGCTGGCGATCACCGCCAGCACGATCTCGCGCAACCAGGCCTTCTACAACGGCGGCATCTGGATCAACGCGGGCGCGGCCGAGTTGACCAACGTGACGATCGCCGGCAACGTCGCGACCGGCAGCAACGGCGGCGGCGTGTGGCTGGGTAACGGCCCCACCGGGACGATGCGCAACTGCACGATCGCCGACAACCACGCCACCGCCGACGGCCAGGTGGCGGGCGCGATCTTCGGCGGCGGGATGACGCTGGTGAACACGATCGTCGCCGGCAACAGCGCGATGTACCGGCCTGGCTGCGACGGCGCGCGCGCCGACGGCAGCGGCGACCTGCAGTGGCCCGACGGATCGCTGTGCACGACCGGGCCCCTGGTCGCCGACCCGCTGCTGGGCGCGCTGGGCGACAACGGCGGGCCGACCGCGACGATGGCGCCGGCCGCCGGCAGCCCGGCGATCGGCCTGGGCACCGGCTGTCCGCCGACCGATCAGCGCGGCCGGCCGCGCGGCGAGCCGTGCACCGCGGGCGCGGTCGAGGCGCCGTGACGGTCGGGGCGCCGGGCGCGCTCGCGCTGGTCGCGCTGATCGGCGCGTGCGACGGCGATGGCGCCGGCGGGCCCGACGCCACCAGCCTCGACGCCGGCCTGCCGCCCGACGCCAGCGTGGCGACGGGGCCGACCCGCTACCCGGCCGACGTCGAGACCGCGCCGGTCACCGCCGCGGTGGTGGCGCGGATGCGGGCGATCGCCGCCGCCGGGCCCGGGCAGCGGGACGACGTGTTCATGAAGGTCGGCGCGTCGGGCACGGTCAGCACCCGCTTCCTGTACTGCCTCGCCGGCGCCGCGCACCAGCCGGCGTACGCGATCGACCTCGCCGGGCGCGACGCGCTCGTCGCGACGCTCGACCACTTCCGGACCGGGCTGATCGGCGGCGCCACGCCGTTCGATCGCGCGACCCTGGCCGCCGAGGTCGGGCGCACCGCGGCGTGGGCGATCACCGGCGCGCCGTCGCCGCTGACCGCCGAGCTGGCCGCGACCACGCCGCGGTTCGCGTTCGTCAACTACGGCACCAACGACATGAACGCCGCCGCCAGCTACGGCGCCGCGCTGGGCCCGTTCTGGGAGCGGATGGGCACGCTGCTCGATCAGCTCGAGGCCGCCGGCGTGGTGCCGATCCTCACCGGCCTCAACCCGCGCGACGACGATCCCGCCGCGGCGCGCTGGGTGCCGACCTGGGACAGCGTCACCCGCGCGCTGGCCGAGGCGCGCCAGCTGCCGTACCTGAGCCTGTGGGTGGCGTCGGCGCCGCTGGCCGATCACGGCCTGCTCGCCGACGGGCTCCACGGCAACGTCTACGTCGCCGGCGGGCGCGCCGAGCCGTGCGTGTTCACGCCGGCCGGGCTCGCCTTCAACTACGACGTCCGCAACCTGCGCTCGCTCGAGCTGCTCGACGCCGCGCGCCGCACGGTGCTCGCCGGCGAGCCCGCCCCGACCGCGCCGCCGCTGGCCGCGGTGGTCGGCGCCGGCACCGACGCCGCTCCGCTGATCGTCGATCGCCTGCCGTTCACGCACAGCGGCGACACCGTCGGCGGCCAGGCGACGCACGCCGGCTACGCCGGCTGCGATCAGGGCCAGGACGAGGCGGGGCCCGAGCGGGTCTACGCGCTGCACCTCGACGCGCCGGCCGCGCTGCGCGTGATCGCGCTCGATCGCGCGGGCGTCGACGTCGACGTCCACGTCCTCACCGACGGCGCCTGCGTCGAGCGCGCCGACCGCTTGCTCGACCGGACGCTGCCCGCCGGCGATCACCGGATCGTCGTGGACTCGTTCGTGACCGCCGCCGGCGCCCAGGCCGGCGCGTACACGCTGGTCATCCAGCCGTGCGCCGCCGGCGATCCCGACTGCTGAGCGCGGAGGTCAGTGCAAGGTGGCGCTGTACGCGTCGGCCGCGAGCAGCGCGTCGATCTGGCCGGCGTCGCTGGGCGTGATCTCGACCATCCACGCGGCGTAGCAGTCGCCGTTCACCGCCTCGGGGCTGTCCTTGAGCGCGCCATTGACGGCGGTCACGGTGCCCGAGATCGGCGCGTACAGGTCGGACACCGACTTGACGCTCTCGATCGTGCCGAACCGCGCGCCCTTCTCGACGACGGTGCCGACCGCGGGCAGGTCGACCAGCGTGATGTCGCCGAGCTGCTCGACGGCGAAGGCGGTGATGCCGACCGCGCAGGTCGCGCCGGGGCGCAGCCACTCGTGGTCGGGGGTGTAGCGGAGGTCGCTCGGGACGTTGGACATCGGGTTCTCGCTGGCCTGAAGGTTCGATGCAGGAGGGTGTCGATGCGGCGCGCTCAGGCGCGCTTGTAGAACTTGCCCTTGACCACGGTGGCGGCGACGTCCTTGCCACGGCAGTCGAGGGTGAGGGCGGTGCCCTCGGCGGCGTAGCTCGGCGGCAGGTAGGCCAGGCCGATCGCGCCGGTGATCGAGATGCCGGGGCCGCCGCTGGTGACGGTGCCGATGACCTGCTCGCCGGCCGGCCGGCCGCGGTCGACGACCGGGTAGCCGTGGCGGGCGATCGCGCGGTCCTCGATGCGGAAGCCGGTGAGCACCCGGGCGAGGCCGCTGGCCTTCTGCGCGACCAGCGCGCTGCGCCCGAGGAAGTCGCCGCCGGCCTTGACCCACGGCCGGTCGAGCTTGACCGCCCAGCCCAGGCCGGCCTCGAGCGGCGAGGTGGTGTCGTCGAGGTCGTTGCCGTACAGCGGCAGCCGCGACTCGAGCCGCAGGCTGTCGCGCGAGCCGAGCCCGCACGGCTGCACGCCGGCGTCGATGATCGCCTGCCACAGCGCCGGCGCGTCGGCGTTCTTGCACGCCAGCTCGAAGCCGTCCTCGCCGGTGTAGCCGGTGCGGCCGGCGGTGACCGCGACGCCGGCGACGGTGGTGTCGGTGAAGCAGAAGGTGCCGACCTTGGCCAGCGTGCCGCCGGCGAGGCCGTCGAGGATCGCCGCGGCCTTGGGGCCCTGCACGGCGATCAGCGCGGTGGCGTCGGACACGTCGTCGAGGTCGACGATGCCGCCGATCTGCTCGCGCATCCACGCCACGTCCTTGTGGCGGTTCGACGCGTTGATGATGACGAAGTACTCGTCCTCGGCGCGCTTGTAGAAGATGCAGTCGTCGACGATGCCGCCGTCGGGCCGGCACAGGAGCGTGTAGACCGCCTTGCCGGGGGCGACGCCGCCGACGTCGTTGGTGGTCAGGCGCTGCACCGCCTCGGTGGCCCGCGGGCCCCGCAGGAACGCCTCGCCCATGTGGCAGACGTCGAACACGCCGGCGGCCTCGCGGACCGCCTTGTGTTCCTTGATCGTGCCGGCGGGATAGGACACCGGCATGTCCCAGCCACCGAAGTCGATCATGCGTGCGCCGAGGGCGCGGTGAGCGTCGTTGAGCGGAGTGCGAAGGCCTGCCACGGCGCGCATCCTACAACACGCGGCCCCGCCGCTACACCGCCACGTGGTCGCAGGTGACGGCCGGATCGGCGGTCGGGCCGGCGATCTCGAACGCGGCACGGCGCGGCGCGGTCAGCTGCTCGGTCACCTGCCACCGGCCGCGCACCCGCCGCGACAGCGTCAGCCGGAGGTCGCCGATGGCGGTGAAGTGGTTCCAGCGCTCCTCGCCGTCGGGGTCGTGGTAGTGGGCGCGGATCAGATCGGCCGGCGCGCACGACAGCTCGCCCTCGATCCGGGCCAGCAGCCCGCCGGCGCGGAACTTGAACCGGCCGGTGCCGAGCTCAGCCGGCCCCGACCACAGCGCCTGATCGAAGCGGTTGAACGCCAGATCCTCGCCGGGCAGGCGCAGCACCGCGACCGTCAGCGGCGGCAGGTTGACGCCGCGCCGCCGCAGCCGCGCGTGCAGCACCTCGAGCGCCGCGCCGGGCCGATCGTCGAACGCGCTGCAGTGGCCCCAGGCCCACGCCGCGGCGTGCTTGACGCCCCACAGGTGAGTCTGGCCGCCGCGGGCGCCGGCCAGCGCGACCTTGACGCCGTCGATGGTCAGCGCGCCGGTGATCGGCACGTCGACGTTGGGCGACTGCACGGTGGTCTCGCCGAGCCCGCCGTTGCGGTACATCACCGCCGGCAGCTGGTACAGCGTCGCGACCCCGGGCTGCCAGGTCAGGTCCCACTCGACGGCGTGGCCGTCGCCCGACACCGCGCCCTTGGCGTGGTCGTGGCCCAGCCGCGACGGCCCGATCGCCACCGCGAACGGATCGCGGCCGGTGACCAGCGACGTGATCGGGTAGCGGCGGTTGACGCCGAAGCTGCGCGCGGGATCGCTGGCCGACTGCCGCGCGAACCAGACCTGCGCGTACGGCTCGCCGACGTCGGGCAGCGGCGCCTCGATCACGTAGCGCAGCCAGTAGCCGTCGCGCGTGACCGGATCGTTCCAGGTCAGGAACCACACCTCGTAGAAGCCGCGCCGCTGGCCGTCCCACCGCGGCAGGTTGTCCTCGACAGTCGTCACGGCGCTCCCTCACGCATCGACGAAACCTAACCGATTCCTGAAGCGCTGGCGATGCGTCGACCGGTCGCGATCGCGCGTTGACGGCCGCGGCGCGGCGCGGGCAGGATGCCGTGATGCGCGGCTTCACCTCGATCCTGATCGGCGCGGCCCTGGCGGCCTGCGGTGGCGGCGGCGACGACCCGGCCGCCATCGACGCGGACCCCGGCGACGGCGCGGCCGGCGACGACGCGGCCACCACCATCGACGCGGCCGGCGCGGTCGACGCCCCGACCGGCACTGGCAACTTCAGCTTCTTCGTCACCAGCCTCGACACGATGCGGGCGCAGTCGGGCAGCCAGAACGGCTTCGGCGGCAACCTCGGCGGGCTGGCCGGCGCCGACGCGATCTGCCAGACCGCGGCGGCCGCGGTCGGCTACGGCCACAAGACCTGGCGCGCGTTCCTGTCGGCGTACAACAACGGGACGCCGATCCACGCGATCGATCGCATCGGCAGCGGGCCCTGGTACGACCGCAACGGGCGCCTGGTGGCGATGAACCGGGCCGGCCTGTTGATGCAGCGGCCCGCGGGCGACGCGGCGGTGATCAACGACCTCCCCGACGAGACCGGCCAGGGCACCCGCCGGCTGGGCGACACCCACGACGTCATGACCGGCTCGAACACGCAGGGCCAGCTCGACGGCACCAGCGCGGCCAACACCTGCAACGACTGGACGAGCGTCCAGGGGCCGGGCACCGAGAACCTGGTGCGCTGCGGCCACGCCTGGCCGGCGATGAGCGGCATGCACTGGATCCAGGCCCACCGGCTGCGCGGCTGCGAGCCCGGCATCAACCTGGTCCAGAACGGGCCCGGCACCGGCTACTCGGTCGGCGCCGGCGGCGGCTGGGGCGCGATCTACTGCTTCGCGCTGCAGCCGTAGGCGCGGCGCGGGTAGAGTCCCGGCCATGCGGGACCTCGCGCTGGCGTTCGTGATCGATCGCGACGAGGTGGTGGGCGAGGGCGGGTTCCTGGCGATCCGCCGGCTGCGCATGCACAACCGGCGCGGCGACGGCTCGACGTCGGCGGGCTTCGTGTGCGACTTCGTCCACCGACCCTACGGCCAGGACGCGGTGGTGATCGTCCTGTGGCACCGCGACGCGACCGGCGCGGTGCAGGTGCTCCTGCGCGAGGGCATGCGGCCGTCGCTGGCGTTCGGGCGCGACCCGGCGCGGGCGCCGCTGCCCGAGCTGGCGGGCGACGGCTGGTTGATCGAGCTGCCGGCCGGCATCATCGAGCGCGGGGACGTCGGCGAGCCCGGCCTGCGCGCCCGGGCCGCGGCCGAGGCGCTCGAGGAGGGCGGCTTCGCGGTGGCGCCGGCGGCGATGGTGATCCTCGGCGCCGGCAGCCTGCCCAGCCCGGGCACGGTGCCCGAGAAGTACTACTTCGTCGCCGCCGAGGTCGATCCGGCGGCGCAGCAGCCGCTGCCCGGCGACGGCTCGCCGATGGAGGAGGGCGCCGGCACCGGCTGGTGGTCGCTCGACGCCGCGATCGCCGCGTGCGTCGCCGGCGCGCTGGCCGACGGCAAGACCGAGCTCGGGCTGCGCCGGCTGCGCGACCACCTCGCGGGGGCCGCGTGATCCGCGCGGCGGTGATCGGGCTCGGCGTCGCGGTCGTCGTGCTCGGCGCCGCGATCGGCTTGCGCGCCGAGCGGCTGCTCGGCCCGTCGGCGCCCACCATCGATCTGGTGGCCACGGTGCCGGGCGACGCGCCGCTGGGCACGTGCGAGCGGGCGTGGCACGCGCGGCTGCGCGCCTACGAGATCAAGATGCGCGTGCTGGACGCGACCGACGAGACCACGACCGTCGGGATCGCGGTCCGTGGCGCGGCGCCGCGCGACGCCGCCGGGCTGGCCGACGCGCTGGTCCGCCCCGGCTCGCTCGGGTTCCACTGGGTCGACAGCGACGCGGCGGTCGCCCGCGACTGGTTCCAGCGGCTGGATCCGGCGCGCGGCCCGGCGCGGGCCGACGGCGTGGCCGCGGCCACCGACGCGTGGAGCGACGACCGCGGCGCGGCGCGCGAGGAGGTCTACCTGACCGGCCCGACTCCGGCGGCGATCACCGCGGCGCTGGCCGAGGTCGCGCCCGACGCGCCGGTGCCGTCGGGGCGGGCGCTGGTGTTCGAGCGCCTCGGGCCGCGCCCCGACGCGCCCGCGGCGCCGGCCTACCGCAGCTACCTGGTCGAGGCCGCGCCGATCCTGACCCAGGCCGACGTGGCCGGCGCGCGCGTCGCCGCGAACCAGTTCGACGGCCGGCCCGAGGTCGAGCTCACCTGGAGCGATCACGCCGGCACGGTGTTCGGCGACCAGACCGCGGCCCGGGTCGGCGCGAAGCTGGCGATCGTCATCGACGGCGAGGTGGCGTCGGCGCCGGTCGTGCGCGGCGCGATCCGCGGCGGCCGCGCGGTGATCTCGATGGGCGGCGGCGATCCGATCGCGCGCGCGGGCGAGGCGTTCGCGCTGGCCCGCAGCCTCGACGGCGGCGGCAAGCTGGTGCCGCCCGGCGTGACCGCGCGGGTGGTCGGCGTCCGCGCCGGCGACGCGTCGTCGCCGTGGCTGGTGCGCGGCGGGCTGGCCGCGCTGGCCGGGTTCGTCGCCGCCGCCGCCGCCGCCGCGTGGCGCGCGCGCCGGCGCTGATCGCTACTTCTCGCCGTCGCCGGTGGTGGCCGGCGCCGCGGCGCCGCTCTGGCGCGCGTACTCCTCGAGCTTGCGGTACAGCGTCTTGCGATCGAGGCCGAGCCGCTGGGCGGCGCGGGTCTTGTTGCCGCCCTCGTCGTCGAGCACCCGCTCGATGTACTCGCGCTCGAGGTCGGCCACGGTCATGTGGCGCGCCACCGCGGCGGCCAGGAAGTCGCCGGGCTTGCGCTCGCGGACGTGGCCGGGCAGGTCGTCGGCGCCGATCACCTCGCCCTGGCACAGCGCGGCGCCGCGCTCGAGCACGTTGTGCAGCTCGCGCACGTTGCCGGGCCAGGCGTAGCCGAGCAGCAGCTGCTGCGCGTCGGCGGCGAGGTGCAGCCGGCGCGGCGGCGTGCTCTTGCCGCCCAGCTGGGCCAGGTGGCGCTCGGCCAGCGGCACGACGTCCTCGGGGCGGGCCCGCAGCGGCGGCAGGTCGAGCTGGATGACGTTGAGCCGGTAGTACAGATCCTCGCGGAAGCCGCCGTCGGCGAGCATCGCCTCGAGGTTGCGGTTGGTCGCGGCCACCACCCGCACGTCGATCCGCTGGGTCTTGGTGCCGCCCAGCGGCCGGATCTCGTGCTCCTGCAGCACGCGCAGCAGCTTGGCCTGCAGCGGCAGCGCCAGCTCGCCGATCTCGTCGAGGAAGATGGTGCCGGTGTCGGCCTCGGCGAACAGCCCCAGCCGGTCGGCCCGGGCGTCGGTGAACGCGCCGCGCTTGTGGCCGAACAGCTCGCTCTCGATCAGCGACTCGGGCACCGCCGCCAGGTTGACCGCGACGAACGGCGCCTTGGCCCGCGGCGAGTTGTAGTGGATCGCGCGGGCGATCAGCTCCTTGCCGGTGCCGCTCTCGCCGGTGATCAGCACCGACGCGGTCGAGCTGGCGATGCGCGCCACCAGGCTCAGGATCTCCTTCATCGCCTCGGACCGCGCGACGACGTTCTCGAAGCCGTACTGCCGCTCGACCTCGCGCTGCAGCCGCGCCACCTGCCGGCGCAGCCCGCGCTCGGCCAGCGCCTTGCCGGCCAGGAGGATCAGCTCCTCGAGCTCGAACGGCTTGGTGATGTAGTCGTAGGCGCCCAGCTTGACCGCCTTGATCGCGGTCTCGATCGAGCCGAACGCGGTGATCATGACGATGTGCGGCGGGTCGGGCAGCGCGCCGACGTCGCGGATCAGATCGAAGCCGTCGAGGTCGGGCATGCGCAGGTCGGTGATGATCAGATCGACCGGCTCGCTGCGCGCGGCCTCGAGGCCGGCCGAGCCGCCGTTGGCGGCGCGCACCCGGTAGCCCGCGTCGGCCAGCTCCTCGGTCAGGAGCTCGCGCATCGCGTCGTCGTCTTCGACCACCAGGACCGTCGCGGGCACTTCGGCCATGGCCGCCACGCTACCCCACGGCGGGCGGCGGCGTCACGCCTCGGCCCGCGGTCGTTCGCCGGCCGGCGCCGCGGGCAGGTAGACCCGGAACACCGCGCCGCCGGTGGCGGCCTCGTCGACCTCGATCCAGCCGTCGTGCTCCTTGACGATGCCGGCGCACACCGCGAGGCCCAGGCCGGTGCCGCCCTGGCCGTCCTTCGACGTGTAGAACGGCTCGAAGATCTTGTCGCGGCGGTCGCGGGGGATGCCGGGCCCGGTGTCGGAGACCTCGACCCGCACGAACGCCTGCTCGGGCGCCAGCTCGAGGCCCGGGCGCTGCTGGGTGACCGCCGAGGTCTCGACCGTGACCGCGCCGCCGTCGGGCATGGCCTGGATGGCGTTGAGCAAGAGGTTGAGCAGCACCTGCTGCACGCGATCGCTGTCGGCCACCACCTGGGGCAACCCCTCGGCGCGGATGAGCCGGGTCTTGACCTTGGCGGCGGCGAACTGGCTGCCCAGGAGCTCCATCGTGGTCAGCGTGATCTCGTTGAGGTTGAGGCGCCCCATGCCCGGCGGCCCGACCCGGCGCCGCGCGAAGTCGAGCAGGCGCTGGATGATGCGGGTGATGCGCGCGGTCTGCTCCTCGATGATGGTCGCGTTCTTGGCCACCACCTCGGGGTCGCCGGCCTTCTTGTGGGTGGCCCGGGCGCGGCCGGCGATCACGTTGAGCGGCGTGCCGACCTCGTGGGCGATCTCGGCGGCGATCTGGCCGATCGTCGCCAGCTTCTCGGTGTGGGCCAGGCGCTGCTCCAGCGTGTGCTTGGCGTCGGCCGAGCGCCGGGTCTCGGCCCGCGACTCGCGCAGCGAGAACGTCATGTCGTTGAACCGGGTGGCGATCGCGCCGATCTCGTCGTCGCGCTCGGACAGGAGCACGTGCGACAGATCGCCGCGCGCCACCTCGTCGACGCCGCCCAGGAGCTTGGCCATCGGCCGGGTCATCAGGCTGCGGGTGGCGAGGAACACCGCGGTGGTGGTCAGCGCCGCGATCACCACCACCCAGCCGATCGCGCGCCACACGTCGCCGCGCCACGCCGCGTCGAGGTACGCCACCGGCCGCGCCAGCTCGAGCATGCCGGTGACCTCGATGCCGTCCTTGCCCTGCGCGCGCAGCGGCAGCGCCAGCACCAGGTCGCCGCGCTCGCGCTCGAGCAGCGCCAGCTGCGGCGCGTTGGTGAGCGCGGCCAGGCGCCGGCTCTGGGTCACCGACAGCGCCGGGCGCGCCGGCGGCTTGCCCGGGCCCGGCTCGTCGGCGGTCACGATGTTGATCCGCCAGCCGGCGCCGCTGCGCCCGAGCTCGCGGCCGAGGTCGCGGGTCAGCCGCAGCGGATCGAGGTGAGCGATGTCGGCGCCCAGCGTCTCGAGCGTGGTCCGCAGCGCCAGCCCGGTCGCCCGGGCCTCGCTCTCGATCGCGCGCTGCCGGTTGTCGGCGCGGGCCCGCACCTCGAACGCCGCGTAGACGGTCAAGGTCAGCGTGATCACCAACGCCGTGGCCGCCGTGATGCGAGTGCCGATGCGCACCGCGACATCCTACCGTGTCACGGCGGCGACCACGGCTGTCCGCTGGCCACGTCGACGTGGGCCAGCGCCAGCCCCCGCGCCGACAGCGTCATCGTGCCGTAGACGATCGGCAGCTCGAACCGCCGCGGCCCGGCCGACCCGGGGTTGAACATCGCCAGGCCGCGATCGCGCCCGAGGAACGGCACGTGCGAGTGGCCGCACACCACCAGGTGCGCGCCGGCCGCCGTCGCCCGCCGCGCCACCTCGGCCCGCAACCGCGGCCCGGCCACCGCGATGTGGGTCATGAAGATCGTCAACGCGCTGCCGCCGGTCACCTCGAGCACCACGTCGTCGGGCAGCGCCAGATCGCCGTCGATGTTGCCCCGCACCGCGAACACCGGCGCCACCGCCTCCAGCGCCTCGACCACGGCCATCGCGCCGATGTCACCCGCCAGCAGGATCGCGTCGGGCCCCCACGCCCGCAACCGCCCGAGCAGGTCCGGGTGCGGCCGCCCGTGCGTGTCCGCTACCGCCGCGATCCGCAACGATCCATCGTCCCGCCGCGCCATCGTCGCTCGCACCGCTGCCGTTGCCACCCCGACACCCTAGCAAGTTCCCGATCCGATCCCGCGGATCAGCTACCATCGCGCGCACAGTGGTCCCCGGCCTCGGTCAACACACGCTCCGCATGCGCGACGCCACGCGCATCGGCTACCAGTTCCGCCCCGGCTCCAGCCCCGACGCACCGCTGGTGGTGCTCAGCAACGGCCTGGGCGGCACCTTCGAGGCCTACCGTCACGTGTTCGCGGCGCTGCCCGGCTTCCGCGTGCTGTGCTGGGACTACCGCGGGCTGTTCAGCTCCGAGGCGCCGCCCGATCCGGCGGCCAACACCGTCGCCCACCAGGTCGACGATCTGATCGAGCTGCTCGATCACCTCGACGCGCCGCAGGCGGTGGTGGTGGGCTGGTCGATGGGCGTGCAGGTGAACTTCGAGCTGTGGCGCCGCGCCCCCGAGCGGGTGGCCGGCATCCTGGCGATCAACGGCACCAGCGGCCGGCCGTTCCGCACGATCATGGGCATGGCGTTCCTCGAGAAGGTCATCCCGTCGGTGATCAACCTGATGCGGGCCCAGGCCGCGTTCGTCGGTAAGGCCGCCGACAAGGTGGCCGGCTCCGACGCGCTGATCGCCGCGATGCAGGCCTTCGGCATGGTGTCGCAGACGCTCGACGTCGACGCGTTCCGCGACGTCGCGGCCGGGTTCCGCACCCTCGACTGGCGCATCTACGGCGACCTGCTCGAGCGGCTGAACCAGCACGACGCCGAGGACGTGCTGCCGACGATCCGGGTGCCGACCGCGATCGTCACCGGCGACAAGGACGTGTTGACCCCGCCCACCACCGCCGAGCGGCTGCGCCAGGCCATCCCCGGCGCCCGGCTGCGGGTGATCCCGGGCGGCACCCACTACACGCCGGTCGAGTACCCCGCGATCATCAAGGACGAGCTGCACCGGCTGCTTGCCCGCGTCCCTGGCTGGCAGCTGGGCCCCGCCAGCGAGTAGACTGGCGCCGACCGATGCCTGCCTGTCCGAGCTGTGGTGCCGACGTCCTGGACATCGACGTCAAGTGCGGTGCGTGCGGCACCAACCTGTCGCCGACCGGCGCGGTGCGGCTGGTCGGCACCACCGTGCTGGGTCAGTACCGCATCGTCGACGTGCTCGGCCAGGGCGGCATGAGCGTGGTCTACAAGGGCAAGCACGCGCTGACCGATCAGGACGTCGCGCTCAAGGTGCTGCCGCCCGAGCTGGCCGCCTACAGCCAGGTCAAGTCGCGGTTCCTCGAGGAGGCCAAGGCCCTGGCCCAGCTCGACCACCCCAACATCGTCCACCTGTACAACTTCGGCCAGGAGAACGGCAGCTTCGTCCTGGCCATGCAGTTCGTGCACGGCCAGACCTGGGAGCGGCTGATCATCGAGAGCGAGGGCCAGGAGTGGCCGACCGCGACCCGGATCGCGGTCGACGTGCTGCGCGGCCTCGAGTACGCGCACAACCGCGGCGTGGTCCACCGCGACATGAAGCCGTCCAACGTGCTGGTGCGCGACGACGACGGCACCGCGACGGTGATGGACTTCGGCATCGCCAAGATGACGACGTCGACCAAGCTGACCGCCACCGGCCAGACCATGGGCACGGTGCGCTACATGTCGCCCGAGCAGGTGCGCGGCCAGGAGGTCGACGCGCGCTCCGACATCTACTCGCTGGGCGCGACGCTGTACGAGGCGCTGGTGGGCGACACGCCGTTCGACGGCAACACCCACTTCGAGATCATGTCCAAGCACCTGTCCGAGGCGCCGCCGTCGCTGACCGACCGCGGCGTGCGGGTGCCGCCGCTGCTCGAGGCCGCGGTGATGCGGTCGCTGGCCAAGAAGGCCGACGACCGCTTCGCGACCGCCCGCGACTTCCGCAAGGAGCTCGAGGAGGCGCTCAAGGACGCCCACGACGGCTTCGCCGAGACCCAGCGGCTGTCGCGCGAGACCGTCGCCAAGGCGCGCTCGGGCGTCGTCGCCAGCGATCCGGTGCTGGCGGTGCCGCCGACCGGGCCGATCCAGTCGACCACGCCCGGCACCCGCGCCGCCAAGGCCGCCGCCGCCGGCAGCGACGCCGCCAAGCTCACGTCGATCGCCGACAAGCTGGAGCCCGACGGCCCGCGCCCGCCGCCGGCGCGCGGCCTGCCGTGGCTGTGGATCGGCTCGGGGACGCTGGTGCTGGTCGCCGCCGCCGCGGTGCTGTGGCGCCTGCAGCGGTCGCCGGCCAAGGCGCCGCCGCCGCCGCCGCCGCCGGCCCCCGGCCTGACCCTGCCCGCGGTGGCGTGGAAGCCCGAGGCGACGTTCCCCGACGATCAGCTCACGGTGAAGGTGGTCGCCGCGTCGAAGTGGCAGCCCGCCGAGATCGCCGCCGCCGCGGGTCGTATCCGCGCGTTGATCCCGGGGCTGCTCACCGCCCACGGCCGCACCGCCGCGCCGGTGGTGACGCCGCTGACGATCGTCGTCGTGCCGCAGGAGGTCATGTGCGCGCCCGGCGTGGTCGACTCGATCGAGCGCAAGTGCAACGACATCGGCAACTACTACCGGCTGAAGGAGAAGACGCTGCTGCTGGTCGACACCGACGATCAGGAGCTGCGCGACAACCAGCTGGCCGAGGGGCTGGGCGAGGTGTCGTGCCTGTACAACGACGTCACGCCGTGCTTCGCCGACGAGCTCAAGGCCGCGATCAAGGCGCATTGACGGCGCCGCGCCCCCGGCGCACCGCGATCCCGGTCGACGCCCGCAGCGATTGACACGAGGATCCGCAGGCTTGGATACTAGCCGCCGAGGCTGGAGGCCACATGTCACGCACCGTCATCGGCGGCATCGTCGCGATCGCGATCGCGGCGCTCACCGCCGTCTTGTACTTCGTCGTCAGCGGCAGCCTGGCGCGGCCGCTCCAGCGCGAGGCCCGGTCGCTGATCAAGCGGGCGCCGGAGCAGGCGCTGTCGAACGCCAAGCTGTCGGCGCTCGACACCTACAACAAGGTCGAGGTCCTGTCGCACGACCCGGCGATGCTGAGCGCGCTCAAGACCGCGGTGCCCGAGGAGCGGAGCCGGCTGGTCAAGGCGGTGTTCGACCAGTTCAAGGCCAAGACCGAGGGCGCCAGCCCCGACATGCTGGCGCTGGTCGACGCCTCGGGCGCGATCGTCGCGATGGACGGCGTCGCCAACCCCGTGGCCGGCGAGTTCAAGAAGGACGACAAGCTGGTGTGGCAGGGCCTCGCGCTGGCGATCGCCCAGCCGACGCTGCTCACCGAGATCTGGAACTACCCGGGCAAGGGCGTGATGCGGGTCGGGCTGGGCTCGGTCCTCGACACCGAGCAGGTCGACGCCGCCGGCCAGCCCAAGGTCCTGGGCGCGGTGGTCGTGGCCTACGCGTTCACGTCGAAGGCCGCGCGCCTGCAGCAGCAGATCCTCGGCGCCGACGTCGCGTACTTCGACGCCGGCCAGGTGTTCGCGTCGAGCTTCCGCCGCGGCGACGACGCCGAGGACACCAGCATGCAGGGCGCGCTGGCGCCGCTCCTCACCAAGGACGATCTGGTCAAGACCGCGCTGGCCAAGGGCCAGTCGGGCCGGTTCATCCAGGTCGGCGTCCGCGGCAAGACCTACCTGGTGTCGGCGGTGCTGTTGCCGCGGCTGTCGCTCAAGCCGTTCCCCGACGGCTACCCGCAGCCGACCGCCGGCGCGCTGGTGCTGACCGAGCTCGACCGCACCGCGCCCGAGCACGGCACCGCGACGCTGATGATCCTGGTGCTCGGCGTCGTCGCGATCCTGCTCGCGGTCGGCGGCGTGCTGCTGTCGACCCAGCGCATCCTGCACCAGGTCGACGAGGTCGAGCTGGGCGTGGCCGAGATCATCAACGGCAACATCGACCGCACGTTCCGCCCCGTCGGCGAGGAGCTCGACGGCCTGGCCAACGGGCTCAACGTCATGCTGGCGCGCCTGCTGGGCCGGCCCGAGCCCGGCGACGAGGACTACGACGAGGACGGCAACCCGATGCAGGCCGGCCGGGTCGAGTTCGACGAGGGCGACGCGCGCCCCGCGGGCGATCCCGATCTGGCGGCGCTGGCCCAGGAGCCCGAGCCCGACTACTACAAGCGGGTCTTCACCGAGTACACCGACGCCAAGCGCGCGGCCGGCACCCCCGACGAGGTCAGCTTCGAGGGCTTCATCGCCAAGCTGCGGGTCAACGAGGGCCGGCTCAAGGCGCAGTTCCAGTGCAAGGCGGTGCGGTTCCGCGTCGTCGCCAAGGACGGCAAGGTGTCCTTGAAGCCAGTGCCGATCGTCTGATGCGCGTCGCGACCGGGCTCGAGCGCCTGCTGGCCGACGACGCGATCCTGCGCGGGCGGCGGATCGGGCTGATCGCCAACCCGACGACGGTCGACGCGGCGCTGACCCACGCGGCCGACGCGCTCGCGGCGCGGTCGCACCTGCGGCTGGCGGCGCTGTTCGGGCCCGAGCACGGCGTGCGCGGCGACGCCCAGGACATGATCGGGGTCGACACCGCGCGCGACCCGCGCACCGGCGTGCCGGTGTGGAGCCTGTACGGCCACGATCTGGCGTCGCTGTCGCCGACCGCCGACATGCTCGACGGCATCGACGTGATGATCTACGACGTCCAGGACGTCGGCAGCCGCTACTACACGTTCGTGTGGACGATGGTGCTGGCGATGCGCGCGTGCGCGGCGGCCGGCAAGCCGTTCATCGTGCTCGATCGCCCCAACCCGATCGGCGGCGCGCTGGTCGAGGGCGGCGCGATCGCGCCCGGGTTCGCGTCGTTCGTCGGGCTGGTGAGCTGCCCCAACCGCCACGGCCTGACCGCCGGCGAGATCGCGCGCTGGCGGATGGCCGAGGAGCGCCTCGACCTCGACCTGACGGTGATCGAGCTGGGCGGCTGGACCCGGGGCATGGGGTTCGCCGCGACCGGGCTGCCGTGGGTGATGCCGTCGCCCAACATGCCGACCGTCGACACCGCGCTGGTCTACCCGGGCATGTGCGCGGTCGAGGGCAGCGAGCTGTCGGAGGGGCGGGGCACGACCCGGCCGTTCGAGCTGGCCGGCGCGCCGTACCTCGATCCGTACCGGCTGGCGGCGGCGCTCGACGCCGAGCGCCTGCCCGGCGTGCGGTTCCGGCCGGTGGTGTTCCGACCGACGTTCCAGAAGCACGCCGGCCAGCCGTGCGGCGGCGTGCAGCAGCACGTCACCGACGCCCACGCCTACCGGCCGTACCTGACCGGCCTGGCGTTCCTCAAGGCGGCGTGGCAGGTCGCCGACGGCGCGGCGGCGTGGCGGGCCAAGGCCTACGAGTTCGTCGACGACGTGCCGGCGATCGATCTGCTGACCGGCGACGCCCGGGCCCGGCCGCTGATCGAGGCCGGGGCGGCGCTGCCCGAGCTGGTCGCGACCTGGGCCGAGGCCGAGCAGGCGTTCCGTGAGGCGCGCCGGCCGCACCTCCTGTACCCGGACGCGGCGTGATCACCGTCGGGCTGTTCGGCGGCAGCTTCAACCCGCCGCACGTCGCCCACGCGCTGGTCGGGCTGTACGCGCTCGAGACCCAGGGGCTCGACGAGCTGTGGCTGGTGCCGACGTGGCGCCACGCCTTCGGCAAGCAGCTGGCCAGCTACGACGATCGGATCGCGATGTGCGAGCTGGTGGCCGCGGCGCTGGGGCCGCGGGCCCGGGTGTCGCGGGTCGAGGAGACGGTGGCGCGGGCCCGGGGCGGCGAGAGCCGCACGCTGCACACGCTCGAGCACCTCGCGACCGCCGAGCCCGATCGCCGGTTCCGGCTGGTGATCGGCGCCGACATCCTGGGCGAGACCGCGGGCTGGCTCGGCTGGGACGAGGTGTGCCGGCGCGCGCCGCCGATCGTGATCGGCCGCGGCGGCGTGGCGGCCCCGCCCGGCGCGTCGCTCAGCGAGGTCACGATGCCGGCGATCTCGTCGACCGAGCTGCGGCGTCGGCTGGCCGCGGGAGAAGCGGTGGCGGACCTGTTGCCGGCCTCGGTTTTTCGCTATATCGGCGCCCGAGGTCTGTACCGTGACAGCGCGAAGCCCTAACACCTTCGTCGTCGGCGCCGGCGCGGTCGCCACCGCGCTCGCCGGCAGTCTGCGCCAGGCCGGCGTGCCGGTCCTGGGGCTGTGGGCCCGGCGGCCCGAGGCGGCCCGCGCCGCGGCGGCGCTGGCCGGGGTCGCGGCGTTCTCGCCGGCGCCGCCCGATCTGCTGCTCGAGGCCGAGGTCGTGCTGGTCGCGGTCAAGGACGACGCGATCGGCGCGGTCGCGACCCAGCTGTGCGCGACCGGCCTGGTCGGCAGCCGCCACGTGCTCTTGCACTGCGCCGGCGCCACCGCCGCGGCCACCGCGTTCGCGCCGGTCGTCGACAAGGTCGGCGGCGTGGGCACGCTGCACCCGCTGCGCGCGATCGCGTCGGCCGCCGACATCGTCCGCACCCGGGGCGCGCTGAAGGGCACGGTGTTCGGCGTCGAGGGCGACGCCCGCGGCGCGGCGGCGGCGCACCAGCTGGTGGCCGCGCTCGGCGGCACCTCGCTGGCGGTCGAGGGGGCGACGATGGGCGCCTACCACGCCGCGGCGGCGATCGCGTCGAACTTCGCGGTGGCGGTGCTCGACGCCGCGGTCGAGCTGCTGGCCTCGGGCGGCGTCGACCGCGCGGCGGCGCTGGCCGCGCTGGCGCCGCTGGCCCAGGGCGCGATCGCCAACGCCGGCGCCCGCGGGCTGGTCGACGGCCTGACCGGGCCGATCCGCCGCGGCGACGTCGGCACGATCGAGCGCCACCTGGCGGCGGTGGCCCACGACCCCGAGCTGGCGCAGCTGTACCGCGTGCTCGGGCGGCGGACGCTGGGCCTGGCCCGCGCGGGCCTGAGCGACGACGCCGCGGCCGCGCTCGCGCGCCTGCTGGCGTGAACATCCATCGCTGAGGCCGGCGCGCCGCAACGACTTACATCCGATCACCGGCGTTTTTCGCGCTGGTCGGCGATGAACATTTTTGGGTACCCTGCGTCCCTCCTCGGCTGCCCGCGCGGCGGCCTCGACCCGAGCCAGGATCGTCCATGCGCCGTTCGTTCGTCCCCGTGATCGCCGTCCTCACCCTGGTCCTGTCGCTGGTCGCGGCGTCGCCGGCCCGCGCCGGCGGGGGCCCCGACAAGGTGTTCGCCGGCAAGATCCTCACCAGCGACAAGAAGTTCCCGACCTCCGCCAAGAGCGCCGGCGCCTACACCGCCGCGCTGCGCAAGCAGAGCAAGAACCAGTTCTGGGAGGACAAGACCAAGCAGACCTGGAAGATCCACTTCGCCGCGTTCTTCAAGAAGGGCCTCACCGACATCGAGGTGGTGGTCAAGCTGTACGACGTCACCAACGCGCAGAAGAACCTGATGGCCAGCTTCGAGCAGTACGTCGACCAGCGCGGCCAGACCGCGCTGCTGTCGCAGTTCACCCTCGAGCGCAAGCTGGTCGGGGTCAACAAGCAGGTGCTGATGGTGATCGAGGTCGGCGGCCGCTCGGTGGCGTCGGGCAAGTTCAAGATCCTCGGGCAGGAGGAGCGGCTGAGCGGCAAGGTCGACTTCAGCGAGGACGACACCCACAAGACCGACGACGAGGAGTAGCCGAGCGCCAGCGAGGCTATCTCTGGTTCCACGCCACACCAGCTGCCAGCCGGGATCCGGGACCTCGCACGCGGAACCGGGTTGCAGCGCTTGATCTCGGGCGGCGGGTGGCTACGCTCCGGCCGGACGGCGGCACGCTCGCCGTCGGGGAGCTTCGATGCGCAAACTGCTAGTCGCCATCTTGTTCGGGCTGGTCGCCACCGCGAGCGCGCAGCCCGCGCAGCCCGCGCGCCCGGCCGCGCCGGCCCGGCCGGTCCGCGCCAAGCCGGGCAAGGTCGACGTGGCCAAGGCCACCGCGGCGCTGCGCGGCGCCGACGTCGCGGCCGCCGCCAAGGCCGCCGCCGAGCTGGGCGGGTCCCCCGACCCCGCGCACCACGAGCCGCTGCTCGACGCGCTGGCCACCGGGGTCCACCCCGACGTGCTGGTCGCCGGGCTGACCGCGCTGACCGGCACCGCCACCAAGACCGACCTGCAGGCGATCGGCGCCTACGTCCGGTACCGCAACGGCGCGGTCCGGGCCGCGGCGCTGCGCGCGTTCTCGAAGTCGATCGGCGACCCGACGCTGGTGATCGAGTCGCTCAGCGTGTTCGACGCGCCGGTCCGTGCCGCCGCGGCCGAGGCCGCCGGGCGGATGAAGCTCACCGCCGCGGTGCCGGCGCTGCTGGTGCTGCTCGACAAGGGCGAGGCCCCGGCCGCGCTCGCGCTGGGCGCGATGGCCGACGAGGCGCTGGCCCGCACGGTGGCCGAGCACCTCGGGGTCGCCCCCGACGCCACCCTGGCGGTCGCGCTCGGCGCGATGCTGACGCGGCTGGAGTTCGGGCCCGAGACCATCCGGGTCGATCTGGTCCGCACGCTGTCGAAGCTGTCGGGCGTCGAGGCGCTCGACGCGCTCGAGGGCTACGTGGAGATCGCGCCCGAGAATCCGCCGCGGCAGTCGCGGCGCGAGGCCGAGGCCGTGCTCAAGGCTCGCCAGGGGGATCGCTGATGTCGCTCGCACGCGTGTTCGCACCGGTGGCGCTGGCCGCCGTCCTCGCCGCGGGCTGCGGCCCCAAGACCGTCTACGGGCTGTCGTCCGACGACAACAACGCCGAGCGCCTGGGCGCCGCGCTGGCCAAGCGCGCCGTCGCCAAGGCCGACGCGCCGCTGAACGCCCTGGGCAAGCCGCTGGTGTTCGCCGCGGTCGGCGGCGCCAAGAAGCAGCTGGTGGCGTTCGACGCCGGCGCGGGGAGCGCGCTGTGGACCGTCGACGCCGACGTGCAGTCGCGGGTCGCGGTGGCCGGCGAGCTGGTCGTCGCCAAGGAGGCCGGCGGCGTCGTCGTGCGCAAGCTGGCCGACGGCAGCGTCCGCGCCAAGCTGGCGCTGGCCGGCGAGCTGGTCGGCGTCACCACCGACGGCGAGCGGGTCTACGTCGTGGTCCAGGCCGGCACCGGGCCCAAGCCGGTGTGGTCGCTGATCGCCTACTCCGGCGACGGCAGCCAGCTGTGGCAGAACGACTCGCCGGGCGCGCTGGGCGCGCCGGTGGCGCAGGGCGGGCTGGTGCTGTCGCCGTTCCTCAAGCAGTGGCTGGCGGTGCTCGACGCCCGCACCGGCGCGCAGCTGACCCGGGTGCGCGGCCTCGACGAGGAGATCAGCGAGCTGCGGGTGACCGCGACCGCGGCGTTCTTCGGCTCGAAGGCCGGCGTGTTCCGGCTCGACGACAAGGCCGCGACCGGCAGCCGCGCCGGCGCGACCTACGGCACCGTGACCTTGCCCAAAGAGCTGGCCACCGCCGACTACGGCCACGACGCGTTCGATCCGGTGCAGGCCGGCTACAGCGCGTTCGATCGCCGCCGCATCCTGTGGCGGGCCGATCCCACCGCCGACGGTCCGTTCCGCTGGAGCGGCGAGCTGATCGCGGTGCACTTCTTCCGCTTCGTCTTCGGCCTGACCCCGGCCGGCGAGTTCCGCTGGGCCTACAGCCACCCGCGCGTCGAGCTGGTCGCCAGCGAGCACGCCGGCCCGGTGATCGTCGCGGTCGCTGGCGACGGCACGCTGGTCGCGCTCGACGCGGCCACCGGCGCGGTGCGCGCGAGCGCCAAGCTCGAGGTCGGCGGCCCGGTGCTGGGCGCGACCATCGACTGCGACGGCTGGGCGCCGAGCGACGCCGGCGAGGCGCCGTCGACGGTGACCGCGCTGGCGACGATCGCCCGCGACCGCGACGCGCGGTTCGAGGCGATCAAGCAGTACGCGGTGGCGACGATGGCCAAGCTCGAGGGCGCCGACGTCACCCGCGACCTGGTGGCGCTGGTGGTCGACCCGCGCACCCCGATCAAGCTGCACGACACCGTCGCCGACCTGCTGGTGGCGCGCAAGGATCCGACCGGGCTGCCGGCGCTGATCGACGCGCTGGCGGTGCGCCCCGACTTCCTGACCAACACCCAGCCGGTCGGGCTGATCGAGGTCGGCCGCGCGATCGGCGCGCTGGGCGGCGTCAGCCTGCCCGAGGCCGAGCAGGCCCGCGCGATGGCGGCCCTCGAGCTGCAGGCGTTCGACCCGGCCACGGCGGCGCCGGCGCGGCTCGAGCTGGTGCGCGCGCTGATCGCGATCGGCCACGGCCGCGAGCGCGCCCGGCTCAAGGCCGAGCTGGTGCAGTACCGCGCCGACCCCGGCTTCGCCGCCGAGGCCGACCTGGTGGTGGCGATGACCGCGGCGGTGGCCGCGGGCGGGCCCGAGGATCGCGAGGTCGTGCGGTGGATCGCCGCCGACGCGCGCTCGCACCCGGCGGTGGCGGCGGCGGCGCAAGCGGCGTTGCAGCCCGCGTCGCAGCCCTGAGTAACCTCGACGGCTCGTCGGGGAGGCCGGGCAAGGCCGGGATCGAGCCTCCCCCCACGACGCGAGACCGGCCGCGCGCCGCAAGCTCACCGGCGGGCTCGTCGCCCGCGCCGCGGCGCTGGTTGACACCCGGCCGGGGTGGCGTCACGATCGTCGGCGGTGCCCGAGCGTCGCTACCGGATCGTGGTGTGTCGGGGCCCGGACTGCGGCGACCGCCGTGACTCGGCGTCGGTGCACGCGGCGCTGACGCGGGCGGTGGCCGACGCCGGCCTGGGCGCGGTCTGCGAGCTCGACTGGCAGAGCTGCTTCGGGCGGTGCTCGCAAGGGCCCAACGTCCTGGTCCGGGAGGTCGTGGCCGCGCCGATCCGCCGCGGGCTCGCCGATCTCCCTCAGCGCCTCGGCGGCGGCCCCCGCGCCGCGACGGCGCTGTATAATCACGTCTCACCCGTGCACGCGGCCGAGATCGTCGCCAGCCACATCGGTCGCGGCGCCGTGGTTCGTCACCTGATCGAACCGCTGGTCGCCGCGTCGCCTGCCGCCCCGCCTCCGCGCCCCGCGGAGCCCACCGCCCCCGAGGTCCGTGAAGATGTCAAAGTTCCGTAGCTCCGCGCTGTCGTCGCTCGCCGGGATCACCCTCGCGCTGGTGGTCATGGCTGGCTGCAAGGGCGGCACGACCGTCAAGGACAACCCCGAGACGGTCAAGAAGCTGGGCGACCTCACCACCAAGCTCGCCGACAAGGACACGTACATCAAGACCCTCGAGGGCGACCTCGCGGCGTGCAAGCTGGCCGCCGGCGGCGGCAACGCCAACGAGTTCGTCGTGACGATCCAGGGCGACGCGCTCGAGATCAAGGCGCGCCCGAGCAGCGGCGGCAACCCGGGCGTGTCGGACGCGGTGGCGACCGAGCTGTCGCAGAAGTTCATCGAGCTGGTGCGCAAGTCGCGCGGCAACATCACCAAGTGCTACGAGCAGGCGCTCAAGAAGAACGCGTCGCTGCAGGCGCGCACGATCTCGCTGACCGTGACCGCCCGCTACGGCGCCGGCGGCGACGTCACCAAGTCCAGCTTCAAGCCCGACTCGCTGGGCACCGCGTTCGACGGCTGCATGCAAGGCGTCGCGAAGAACTGGAAGCTGCCCGAGACCGCCGCGGGCATGAGCTTCCAGAGCACGGTGACGCTGTCGCCGTCGTGATCGCCGGTCGCGCCGCGGTGATCGCCGGCCGCGCCGCGGTGATCGCCGGCGGCGCCGCTGGGATCGCTGGCGGCGCCTGGGGTACAACCATGGGAGGGAGGCGCCAGGGACGCGCCTCGCCGGCCCGGCCATGACCCTGAAGCGCCCGATCCGCGATCTCGAACGCCAGCTCAAGCGCGAGCCCGACAACCTCGCGCTCCGGCTGACGCTGGCCGCCGGCTACCGCGAGAGCGGCCGCGCGGTCGAGGCCCTGGCGCTGTACCGCTCGGTGGCGCTGGCCTACGCCGAGCAGGGGCGCGCCACCCAGGCCACCGCGGTGTGCCGCTCAGCGCTCGAGCTGGCGCCCGAGGACGGCGAGCTGTTCTCGCTGCTCCGCCACCTCGAGCGCACCACGACGATGCCGCCGCCGTTCGCGCCGACGCCGGCCGCCCCGCTCGCGCCGCCGCCCGACACCGCCCCGGCCGCGCCGCCGCCGGCGCCCCGGCCCCCGACCGTCGAGCCGCCGCTGCGCCCGGCCGCGCCGCGCCTGCACCCGCCGCCGATCGCCAGCGCGCCACCGCCGACGGTCACCACCACCCGCGGCGACAACCCGATGCTGGCCACGGTCAAGCGGGTGCCGCCGCCGCCGCGCCCCGCGCCGGCGCCGCTGCGCCCGCTGCCCAACATCCGGGCCAGCTCGAGCGAGCTCGACACGCCGCTGCCGCCGCCGCTGCCGCTGCACGACGCCGCGCGCGACAGCGTGGTCGAGATGCCGTCGTCGGCGCTGATCGCCGACGACTCCAACGACTCGGGCGAGACGGTCATCCCGCTGACCCACGTCCGCGGCGAGCGGCCGTCGATCGCCGACTTCGCGGCCGAGATGGTGACCCGGCGCCGGCCCAAGCTCAGCTCGCGCGACCTCGAGTTGCTCGACCTCGCCCCCGGCGACAGCGCGGTGACCGATCCGCGGCCGCGGCTGGGCGGGCGCCAGGTCGAGGTCGAGACCGAGGCCGAGACCGCGATCCTCGACGACGACGAGCCGACCACGCCGCCGGGGCGCCACCCCACCGACGACTTCGCCGACCGCGGCGCCACCTTCGAGCGATCGTTCGACGAGACGCTGGCCCAGCTCGATCCGGCCGGGCTCACCCTCGAGGGGCCGCTGGGCGTGTTCGCGATCCTGCCGCCCGAGGCGGGCGCCGAGCTGGCGCGGCGCGCGGTGGTCAAGCCCTACGACCCCGGCGAGGTGGTGATCCGCGAGGGCGACCTCGGCGACGCCTGCTACGTGATCGTCCGGGGCGAGGTGGTCGTGCAGAAGCGCGGCCCCGAGGGCGTCGACGTCGAGCTGGCGCGGCTGGGCGAGGGCGCGCTGTTCGGCGAGTTCGCGCTGCTGGCCGATCGCCGCCGCCACGCCACCGTGGTGGCCGCGGTCGACAGCGAGATCTACGAGATCCCGCGCCACCTGCTGCGCGAGCTGGCGGCGGCGTTCCCGGCGGTGGGCCCGGCGCTCGAGGGCTTCTACCGCGAGCGGCTGCTGTCGAACCTGCTCCTGACCACGCCGCTGTTCGCGCTGGTGCCGGCGGAGCAGCGGCCGGCGCTGCTGGCGCGGTTCCAGCCGCAGCGGGTCGAGTCGGGCGCCGCGGTGGTGCGCCAGGGCGAGCGCGCCGGCGGGCTGTTCTTGATCGTGCTGGGCGCGGTCGAGGTGATCCGCGATCTCGGGCTGCGCACCGCGACGGTGCTGGCCTCGCTCGGCGAGGGCGCGTACTTCGGCGAGATGTCGCTCTTGTCGGGCGACGTGGCGTCGGCCAGCGTGATCGCGGTCGGCCCGTGCGAGCTGGCGGTGCTGCCGCCGCGCGACTTCTACGACGTGGTCTCGGGCAACCCGGCGCTGTGGACCGCGATGCGCGGCGAGGCCGAGGCGCGGCGGCTGGCCAACGCCCAGATCCTGGCCGGGCGCACCGGCGTCGTGTGATACCGCGGGCGCCGGCTCTGGTACCATCGCCGGCGATGCAGGGGACCGCGCCGTGATCCGCTGGCTGCGCATCGCGGCCAAGGCCACCGCGACCTTGGCGTTCATCGCGCTGGGGATCCTGGTCGGCCTGTTCCTGGTGGCCAACGGATCGTGGGTGCCGGTCGACGTGCCGCCGTGGCTGGCCGACCTGACGCCGGAGCCGCGGGTGCAGGTGTGGCTGCCGGCGCTGATCGCCGGCTGGCTGGTGGCGACGCTGGTGCTGGCGGCGTTGCTGCTGTGGAGCATGTACTACGTGTGGCGGCGTCGGCAGTACGAGGCGCTGGTGGGGCGGCTCGAGCGCGAGCTGGCGCGGCTGCGCAACCTGCCGCTCGCCGAGCCGTCGCCGCTCGAGGACCTGCCCGAGACGCCGGACCCCGGCGCGGCGCGGGTGCTGGCGGCGATCGATCGCGCGGTCGACGCCGAGGACGAGCGCGACGAGGCGTCCGCGTGAAGGAGCCGGCGTGGCCGCGCTGCTGATCCTGCTGATCGCGCTAGGCGCGCTGGCCGCCGGCGTGCTGGTCGGCCGCTACTACGTGCCCGACGATCGCGCGCTCA
The DNA here is from genome assembly GCA_016707895.1 of Myxococcales bacterium. Lineage (GTDB taxonomy): Bacteria > Myxococcota_A > Polyangia > Haliangiales > Haliangiaceae > UBA2376. Next base: position 329,956 of record JADJGV010000037.1, read on the forward strand.
AGCGGCGGGCCCGCCACGCGCAGCACTACCTGAAGGCGCTGACCCACCACATCGCCCGCGATCACGACGTCGTGGTGGCCGAGCTGCGCAAGGTGGTCGACGACAACGTCGACGACAGCGAGCCGTACTTCGCGCTGGCCGCGCTGTTCCGCGGCCGCGGCGAGCACGAGCGCGCGGTGCGCGTGCACCAGGCCCTCGCGGTGCGCGAGGGCGCCAGCGCGCGGCTGCGGCAGCGCGCGCTGTTCGAGCTGGGCCTGGACTTCCGCGCCGCCGGCATGCCGCGCCGCGCGGTCAAGGCGCTCGAGCAGGTGCTGGCCGACGACGCCGGCCACGAGGGCGCGCTGCGGGCGCTGTGCGGGCTGTACGAGGAGCAGGGCCGGTTCGCCGAGGCCGCGAGCGCGTGGGCCCGGCTGGGCAAGGTGCAGGGCGAGCCGCCGCCTCGCCGCCACCACCACCTGCTCTGCGCGGCCGCGCAGCAGGCGATCGCCGCCGGCGATCTCGACAGCGCCAAGCAGCTCTTGCGCGAGGCCAAGGGCGGCGGCGAGTCGCCGCACTTCTTCGTGGTCGCCGCCGAGCTGGCGGCGGCGCGCGGCAACGCCCGCGGCGCGCGCGAGCGGCTGTGCCAGGCGCTGACCGCGGCGCCCGAGCTGGTGCCGTACCTGGTGCCGGGCCTGGCCACCGCCGAGGCCCAGCTGGCCGCCGGCGACGCGCCCCCGGCCGCCGCGGTCGACGAGCTCGACGGCGACGGCGCCGCGCCCCGCGAGCTGGCGGCCGGCGCCGCCGCGCCGCCGGCGTCCTCGGCCGAGCGCGCGGTGGCGGCCACCCTCGACGAGCTGGCCGAGCGCACCCGCTCGCCGCACCTGGCGCTGGCCGCCGCCGCAGCGCTGGCGCCGATCGATCGCGCGGCCAGCGACGCGCGGGTCGCGGCGATCGAGGCGGCGGCCCCGGCGTACCTGCCGGCCCGGCTGGTCGCGGCCCGGGCCGCGCTGGCCGGCGACGACGGCGCCGCGCTGCGCCGCGAGCTGGCCGCGCTGTGCGCCGCGCTGGCGTGGGCCGACGGCAGCGCGTGGCGCTGTCGCCACTGCGGTCAGCGCGGCGATCGGTTCGCGTGGCGGTGCGGCGGCTGCCGGCGCTGGGCCACCGCCGCGCCCGAGCTGGGCCGTGAGCGCACCGCCGCGGCGCTGCCGCCGCCGCGCGAGCGCCGCGCCGAGCGTCGCCCGTCGGCCGCGCTGCTCGGGGCGCGCGCCGATCTGAGCCTGCCCGCCGGCGAGGTCGAGCACGGCCTCACCGGCGCCGAGCTCACCGCGCGCGCGACCCGCCGCTCGCTCCTGGGCCGCGTCGGCGGCTGGCTGGCGGGCGCCTGGCCCGGCGGGCGCAAGCAGCCGTAGCGCGCGGGCGCCCGGCGGTGGTCGCGAAGTAGCGCGCGGCGCCGTCGACCGGCGGCGACCCGTGGGGTAAGACTGCCGGCGATGTCCGACGCACCCGCTCCCGTCGAACCGATGCAGACTGGGCCGATCCAGACCGGGCCGATCGCGGCGCCCGGCCGGGACGTGTTCGGCCCCGGCGGCCCGGTGCGTCGGGTGCTGCGGCGCTGGGGCTTCCCGGTGTTCGTGGTGTTCGTCGCCTACCTCGGCCGGCGCGTGCTGCTGCCGTTCGTGTTCGCCGCGCTGGTGGCGTACATCCTGGCGCCGGTGGTGCGGTGGATGGTCGAGCGCAAGGACGGCACCCGGCGCATGCCGCGCGGCCTGGCGATCATCATCTGCTACCTGGCGTTCATCAGCGCGGTGGTCGGCTTCTTCGTGGTGTTCGTGCCGCGGCTGTCCAAGGACGTCGCGCGCATCGGCAAGGAGGCGCCGGCGCTCTACACCAAGGCCAACGACGTGTGGATCCCGCAGCTGTCGCGGACGCTCGAGAAGCGCTTCCCGTCGCTGGCGCCCAAGCCGATCGCGCCCGAGGCCGCGCCGCTGGTCCCCGAGGTGCCGCTGCCGCCCGGCACCGCGCTGGTGATCACGCCGCTGCCCGACGGCACGTTCGCCGCGCAGGTGCCGCCGACCGGCGTGCTGATCCGCCCCGAGGCCGGCGGCGGCTACCGCGTCGTGCCGGCCGAGCTGCCGGCCGAGCCCCAGACCCTCGACGAGAAGCTGCGCGGCTACCTGCGCAAGGGCATGGAGGGGTTGCAGTCGCAGATGGACGATCTGGTGCGCTTCGGCCAGGCGCTGATCGGCGGCGTGATCAAGGGCGTCTTCACGTTCTTCCTGGTGCTGATGATCGGCGCCTTCATCCTGATCGACATGGAGAAGGTGCACGGCTTCCTGCGCAGCCTGTTCCCGCCCAACGTCCGCGACGACTACGACGTGATCATCGCCGGCATCGATCGCGGGCTGTCGGGGGTGATCCGCGGCCAGCTCTTGATCTGCCTGATCAACGGCATCCTGACCTACATCGGCCTGTTGATCTTCGACGTGAAGTACTCGCTGATCCTGGCGTTCGTCGCGGCGACGATGAGCCTGATCCCGATCTTCGGCTCGATCCTGTCGACGATCCCGATCGTGCTGGCCGCGCTGGTGTCGGGCAAGGCCGGCATCGACGTGTTCCGCGGCGTCGTGATGGTCGCGTGGATCGTCGGCATCCACTTCATCGAGGCCAACTTCCTCAACCCCAAGATCATCGGCACCGCGGCCAAGATCCACCCGGTGCTGGTGATCTTCTCGCTGATCCTCGGCGAGAAGAGCTACGGGCTGATCGGCGCGCTGTTCGCGGTGCCGGTGCTGTCGATCATCTCGGTGGTGTTCATGTTCTTCTACCGGCGCAGCTGGCGCGACGGCCGGCCGCCGACCGGCGCGGTGCCGACGATCCCGCCGCCGTCGGCCCCGGCGGCGCCGTGAGCCGCGCCGCGTGACGCCGATCGCGATCGGTTGAACCGACGCGGGGGGGCGCCCATACTCGCCGCGTGCGCAGCCTGGTCGTCGCCGCAACCCTCGCGCTCGCCCCGGCGGCGATCGCCGCCCAGCCGGTCGATCCCTACGCGCCGGCGCCGCCGCCGGCCGGCGCCCCGCGCGACGTCGACGTCGACACCGCGGTGGCCGCCGGGCTGGTGGCCCGGGCCCGCGCGCTGATCGCCGACGGCGACGACGCCAGCGCGCGCCAGCTGCTCACCGAGGCGCTGGCCCGCGAGCCCGCCGAGCCGGCCCGCGGCGAGGCGACGGCGCTCCTGGCCGAGGTCGACGCGCGGTTGGCGGCGCGGGTGCCGCCGACGGTCGCCGGCCCGCCGGTGGTGAGCCCGGCCGACATCTACATGGATCGCCGCCCGGCGGCCGACGCGCTGCCGCCGCCGCCGCCCGAGGCGCCCCGCGGCTCGGCGCGGTCGGCGCTGGCGCTGTACGGCGTGCTGGGCGGCGCGGCGATCGGCAGCGCGATCGCCGGCGTCGACTCGCAGGGCGCGGTCGCGGCCGGGCTGGCGCTGGGCGGGCTGGCCGGCGGCGTGCTCGGCTACACCGTCGGCAAGCGGCTCGGCGGCGATCGCGTGGCCGCCCACGTGATCGGCAGCGGCGTGGTGTGGGGCGGGGTGGCCGGCGGCCTGTTCGCCGACGTCGTGAGCGGCCTGACCGACACCGACACCCGCGACGTCGCGGTCGGTGCGGCGATCGGCAGCGGCATCGGCGCGCTGATCGGCCTGGGCATGCGCTCGGGGGAGCTGACGCTGGGTGACGTCGCGGTGGTCGACGCCGGCGCCGCGCTCGGCACGCTGGCCGGCTTCCAGCTCGGCTTCGTGATGGCGCCGCCCGAGTCCGAGGCCTACACGCTCAACGGCACGCTGGGCGCGGCCGGCGGCTACGTGATCGGGCACCTGGCCGCGCGCAAGCTCGACGTGACCCCGGCGCGGGTGGCCAAGGTCACCGCGCTGGCGGCGGTGGGGGCGGCGCTGCCGTGGCTGCTGTGGTCGGCGACCAACGACGACACCACCGACGACGACGAGCAGACCTTCGGCCTCTTGTCGCTGGCCGGCATGGCCGGCGGCCTGTACCTGGGCGCCAAGCTCACGCGCGATCAGGGCGGCGTCGCCGCGACCGACGACGCGCCGCTGGCGCTGGCCCGGCGCGGCTCGCGCGGCGGCTGGCGGCTCGGCGGCCCGGCGCTCGCGCCGGTGCGCTCGCCCGAGGGTGGCCGCGGGCTGGCGATCGCGGTCGTGGCCGGCGCCTGGTAGTGGCGCCGATCGTGTACGGTGCGACGGTGGATCCGCACGTCGTCCCGATCCTGGTCTGCCCGTCCTGTCAGCGCGCCGGCTCGTTCACGCTCGGGCGCACCGTGCGCTGCCCGTGCGGCGTCGCGGTCGACGCCAGCGCCGGCTACCTCGATCTGCTGGCGACCGGCACCGAGCCCACCGCGACCAGCTCCGAGCAGCGGCTGATGGAGAGCCCGGTGGTCGCGCGGCTGTACGAGCGGGTGTGGCGGCCGACCTTCGTGCGGGTGCTGGCCGGCCGCGGCGCCGGCGCGTCGGTCGGCGGCTTCGCCGGCGAGCTGTTCATCCACAAGGGCGCGCTGGCGCTCGAGCACGGCGCCGGCCCGGTGCTCGATCTGTCGTGCGGGCCGGGGCTGTTCACCCGCGCGCTGGCCGCCGCCGCGCCGGGCGCGCTGGTGGTCGGGCTCGACATCTCGCGCGCGATGCTCGAGGTCGCGGCGCAGCGGGCCCGCGGCTACGCCAACGTCGTGCTGGTGCGCGCCGACGCCCACAAGCTGCCGTTCACCGACGGCAGCTTCGCCGGCGTCAACAACGCCGGCGCGCTGCACGCGTACGACGACGCCGAGCAGGCGCTGCGCGAGGTGCACCGCGTGCTGCGCCCCGGCGGCGTGCTGGTCGGCTCGACGTTCGCCCAGGCGCCGACGCTGGTCGGCCGCGTGACCGCGCGCCTCGCCGGCATCCGCCGGTATGATCCGGGGGAGCTGCGGGCACAGCTCGCGCGGCTGGGCTTCGCCGAGTACGAGGAGCTGCGGCTGGGCGGCGCGTTCGTGTTTCGGGCGCGACGGCCGTAGAGGAGGGGCCCGCGCGGGATCGGGATCGGGATCGGGATCGGGATCGGGATCGGGATCGGGATCGGGATCGCGATCGGGATCGGGATCGGGATCGGGATCGGGATCGGGATCGGGATCGGGATCCGGCGCCGGGGCCCGCTGCGCCGGGCGGCGCCCCGGCGTCGGCGTGGCGCAGGATGCCCATGCCCGGATCGCAGCGCAGCACGCGCGCGAGGCAGCGATCGGCCCGCGCGGAGCCGTCGGCGACGACGACCATGCCGGCGTGCAGCGAGTAGCCCATGCCGACGCCGCCGCCGTGGTGGAACGACACCCAGGTGGCGCCGGCGGCGGTGTTGACCAGCGCGTTCAGGATCGCCCAGTCGGCGACCGCGTCGGAGCCGTCCTTCATCGCCTCGGTCTCGCGGTTGGGTGAGGCGACCGAGCCCGAGTCGAGGTGGTCGCGGCCGATCACGATCGGCGCCTTGACCTTGCCCTGCCGCACCAGCTCGTTGAAGCGCAGCCCGACCCGATCGCGCTCGCCGTAGCCGAGCCAGCAGATGCGCGCCGGCAGGCCCTGGAACGCGACCCGGTCCTTGGCCATCTGCATCCACCGCGCGAGGCCGTGGCTGTCGCCGATCTCCTCGAGCACCGCCTGATCGGTGACCGCGATGTCGGCGGGATCGCCCGACAGCGCGGCCCAGCGGAACGGCCCGCGGCCCTCGCAGAACTGCGGCCGGATGTAGGCCGGCACGAAGCCGGGGTAGCCGAACGCGCCCTTGCAGCCGCCCTGTTCGGCCTCGGCGCGCAGGTTGTTGCCGTAGTCGAAGACGTGGCTGCCCTGGGCCTGCATCGCCAGCATCGCCTCGACCTGCACCGCCATCGACGCCCGCGCCCGCGCCACGTAGTCGTCCGGATCCCGGACACGCAGCGCGGCGGCCTCGGCCAGCGTGTAGCCCTGGGGCACGTAGCCGTTGAGCGGGTCGTGGGCCGAGGTCTGATCGGTGACCAGATCCGCGAGCTCGCCGCGGCGGACCAGCTCGGCGTAGACGTCGGCGGCGTTGCCGACCACCGCGATCGACTTCGCCTCGCCCTTGGCCGCGTAGGCCCGGGCCCGGCGCAGGCCGTCGTCGAGCGAGTCGGCGACCTCGTCGAGGTAGCGGGTCTCGAGCCGGCGCTGCACGCGGGTGGGATCGATCTCGATCGCCAGGCACACGCCGCCGGCCATCACCACCGCCAGCGGCTGCGCGCCGCCCATGCCGCCGAGGCCGGCGGTGAGCACCAGCTTGCCGGTGAGGTCGGTGCCCCAGTGGGTGCGGCCGGCCGCGGCGAAGGTCTCGTAGGTGCCCTGCAAGATGCCCTGGGTGCCGATGTAGATCCACGACCCCGCGGTCATCTGGCCGTACATCATCAGGCCCTTGCGATCGAGCTCGCGGAAGTGCTCCCAGGTGGCCCAGCGGCCGACCAGGTTGGAGTTGGCGATCAGCACCCGCGGCGCCTCGTCGTGGGTCTTCCACACGCCGACCGGGCGGCCCGACTGCACCAGCAGCGTCTCGTCGCTCTCGAGCCGGCGCAGCTCGCGCACGATCGCGTGGTAGTCGGGCCACGACCGCGCGGCCTTGCCCAGCCCGCCGTAGACGATCAGGTCGCTCGGCCGCTCGGCGACGTCGGGATCGAGGTTGTTCATCAGCATGCGCAGCGCGGCCTCTTGCGGCCAGCCCTTGCACGACAGCTCGGTGCCGCGCGGCGCGCGGACGATGGGGGCGTCGGTGGTCATGGCAGCTCCTTCACAGCGAGACGCCGGCGGCGCGGGCGGCGGCGACGAGCGAGCCGTCGTCGATCAGCCCGCGCACCGCGGCGATGTCGGGGGCCAGGGGACGGTCGGTCATCATCGCGGGGACCTTGGCGCGGATCACCGCGTGGACCGCCTCGAGCGGCGCGGTCGAGGTCAGCGGCCGGCGCAGGTCGAGGCCCTGGGCCGCGCACAGGAGCTCGATCGCCAGCACCAGGCGCACCTGATCGTGCACCTGCGCCAGCTTGAGCGCGGCGTGGGCGCCCATCGACACGTGATCCTCGCGGCCGGCCGACGACGGGATCGAGTCGACCGAGGCCGGGTGGCACAGCACCTTGTTCTCGCTGACCAGCGCCGCGGCGGTGACCTGCGCGATCATGAAGCCGGAGTTGAGGCCGCTGTCGGGCGCCAGGAACGGCGGCAGCCCGCTCGACAGGTGCGGGTTGACCAGCTGCTCGACGCGGCGCTCGCTGATGTTGGCCAGCTCGGCGATCGCGATGCACGCGAAGTCGAGCGCCAGCGCCACCGGCTGGCCGTGGAAGTTGCCGCCCGAGACCATGTCGCCGCCGGCGAACACCAGCGGGTTGTCGGTCGACGAGTTGGCCTCGCGCTCGAGCACCGCCCGGCCGTAGGCCAGCGCGTCGCGGGTGGCGCCGTGGACCTGGGGCATGCAGCGCAGCGAGTACGGATCCTGGACCTTGCCGCAGTCGGCGTGGGACTCGGCGATCGCCGAGCCGGCCAAGAGCGCGCGCAGCCCGGCGGCCACCGCGATCTGCCCCGGGTGGGGCCGGGCGCCGACGACGCGCTCGTCGAACGCCGCGACCGTGCCCTTGAGCGCCTCGAGCGACATCGCGCCCGCGAGGTCGGCGATCCGGCAGGTGTCCTCGGCGTCGAGCACGGTCAGCGCGCCGATCGCCGTCATGTGCTGGGTGCCGTTGAGCAGCGTCAGCCCCTCCTTGGCCTCGAGCGGCATCGGCGCCAGGCCGGCGGCGGCCAGCGCGGCGGCGGCCGGCTGGCGCTGGCCGCGGTGCTCGACCTCGCCCTCGCCGATCAGCCCCAGCGCCAGGTGGGCCAGCGGCGCCAGGTCGCCCGACGCGCCGACCGAGCCGCGGCGCGGGATCAGCGGGTGGACGCCGGCGGCCAGCATCGCGCACAGCTGATCGGCGACCGCCGGGCGGGCGCCGCTGCGGCCGGTGGCCAGCACCGCCGCGCGCAACAGCATCATCGCGCGGGTCGCGTCGCGCGGCAGCGGCTCGCCGACGCCCGCGGCGTGGGAGCGGACCAGGTTGACCTGCAGCTGGCGCACCTGGGCGGCCGAGATCCGCACCTCGGCCAGCGCGCCGAAGCCGGTGTTGACGCCGTAGACCGCGCGGGCGCGATCGCCCTCGGCCACCACCTGATCGATCGACGCGCGGGCCGTGGCCATGGTGGCGCGGGCGTCGTCGGCGATGGTCACGGGGCGGTCGCGGCGGGCGACCTCCGCGATGGCTTCGAGCGTGAGCGGCGCGGCGCCGAGGGGCAGGGGAGTGGTGACCGGCACCGGGTGTGTGTAGTCGGGCCGCGGCGGCGCGGTCAACGAGGGCGGGCGCCGGAGCGCGCGAGGGCCGAGAAAGGCCCAAATGTCGCCAGGTTCCGTTGACGGAAGGGGGCCCGCGGTGATGAGGTAAAGGAGGTGTCCAACCCCACGGATCCGGGCGCGCCCGAAGCGGCGCTTGCAGGCGACGGTGCTGGTGCGGGGAGCGATGCGGCCCCGGCGCGTCCGCCGTCGATGGCGTCGCGGATCGACGCGCTGATGGAGACCCTCGACGACGAGGAGGGCGGCAGCGACGGCCCGGCCGGTTCGACGCCGGAGCTGGTGGTGAGCGAGGACGAGGAGCTGTCGATGGACGACCTCTCGGTGGAGTCCGAGGCGGTCGCCGTCCCCAAGGTCGCGCCGCCGCCGCTGGCGATCCCGCCCCGGCCGCCGATGCGGCCGCCGCTGCCGCCGGTGCCCTCGCTGCGCCCGCCGCCGCGCCCGCCGGCGCTGGTGCCGCCGGTCCGCCCGCCGGTGGTGGTGCCGCCGCCGGTGGTCAGCATCCCGTCGCCGTCGCCGTCGCACGCCGTCGCGGCGCCGCCGGTCGCGGTCGAGGTCGACGTCGAGCCCGCCGCCGAGGACGTGGGCGAGGTGTCCGACGTCGGCATCCCGCTCGACGTCGCCGACGAGGCGGTGAGCGAGGTGTCCGGCGTGATCGCGCTCCCCGAGGAGGCGGTCGCCGCGGTCGAGGCGCCGCCGCCGGCGCCGTCCGACGTCCCGCTCGAGCAGCGCCTGGAGTCGCCGACGGCGATCGAGCGCGCGCTCGGCGACCTCGGCGAGGCGGCGTGGGAGGAGCGGGCCGCCGAGCTGACCCGCCGGCTCGACGCCGCCACCGACCGCGCGCAGGTCGCCGACCTGGCCTACGAGCTCGGCGAGCTGTGCGAGCGCCGGCTGGTCGACGAGGCCCGCGCGGTCAAGGCGTTCGGTCGGGCGCTGGCCAGCGATCCGTCGCTGCGCGCCAACCTGTGGGCGATCCGCCGGGTGTTCTACCGGCGCGGCCTGTGGCCCAACCTGATCAAGCTGATCGACGCCGAGTCGCGGTTCGCGATCGACGACGACGAGCGCGCCGACCTGTCGATCGAGAAGGCGGCGATCCTGGCCGACAAGCTGGGCCAGACCGACGACGCCCGGGCCGCCCTCGAGGACGCGGTGCTGCTGGCGCCGGCGTCCCTGGCGGCGCTGATCGCGCTCGAGCGCGTCGCCGACGATCCGGCGCGCCAGGTCGAGGTGTGGGCGCAGCTGGCCGAGGCCAGCCAGCGCCCCGAGCGCAAGCTGGTCTACCTGCTCGATCAGGTGCGGTTCTGGAGCGAGCGCGGCGACGATCTCGATCGCGCCCGCGAGCTGATCGGCCAGGCGGCGGCGCTGGGCGTCGACAGCGAGCGCGTCAACCAGGAGCGCCTGCGGCTGGCCGAGCAGGCCGGCGATCGCGAGGAGCTCTTGGCCGCGCTCGCGGCCATCGCCGGCCAGCTGGCCGGCCGCGCCGCGGCCGGCGTGCCCGACGCCGCGGTCGCCGGCGCGACGCCAGGGCAGGCGCCCGGGCGGGCGGCGATCCTGCGCCTGCAGGTCGTCGCGCTCCGCCGGCGCCAGGCGCAGGTGGCGCGCGCGATGGGCGCCAGCGATCGGGCCTGGGACTTCCTGCAGGCGGCGATCGCGCTGGCCCCCGGCGAGCCGATCCTGCTGGCCGACCTGGCCGATCTGGCCGAGGAGCTGGGCCGCTACGACGAGCTCGCCGACCTGGTGCAGAGCTGGCAAGCGGTCGAGGGCGATCCGTCGCGGGTGCTGACCTTGTCGATCCGCCGCGCCGACGCGCTCCTGCGCGCCGGCCAGCGCGAGCCGGCGCTGGCGGCGCTGGCGGCGGTCGAGGCCAGCGCGCCGGGGTTCGCCCCGGCGATCGCGCTGCGCGAGCGCGACGCGCTGGTGACCGGCGATCGCGCGGCGCTGGCCGAGGCCTGGCAGCGGGCCGCCGACGCCGCACGGCTCGGCGAGTCGCTGGGGCCGGCCGGCACGCCCGATCCGCAGGGCGCGATCGCCGGCTACGTGATGGCGGCCCACGCGTGGCTGCACGACGTCGGTGGCGAGCGCGGCGACGCGGGCGCGCTGGCGGCGCTGGGCGCGGCGCGCGAGCTGGCGCCGGCCGATCCGATCGTGATCGAGGCGCTGGTCGAGGTCCACGAGCGGGCGGGGCGCATCGACGACGCGGCCGCGGTGCTCGGCGCGCTCGACAGCCCCGAGGCCGCGGCGCGGATGGCGCGGATGTTCCGCAGCGCCGGCCGGGTCGCCGACGCGCTCGCGGTCGATCGTGCGCGCGCGGCCAAGGCCCCCGACGATCTGGCCGCGGCCTGGCGCATCGATGGCGCGCTCGAGGAGCTCGGCCTCGACGACGACCGGCTGGTGCACCTGGCGACCCTGGCCGAGCGCGAGCGCGATCCGGCGCGGCGCGGCTTCGCCCGGGTGGCGGCGGCGCGGCTGGCCGAGGCCGCCGGCGACAACGCCGCGGCGATCGAGCTGTACAAGCAGACCCTGGCCGACTGGCCCGAGGATCGCTTCACCCACGCGGCGCTGCTGGCGGCGCTGCGCCGGGTCGGGCGCTGGGAGGAGCTGGCGGCGGCGCGGCGGGCCCAGGCCGACGGCCTGGGCGACGGGGCCGACGTCGGGCGGGCGCTGCGCGAGGCGGCGTGGCTGTACGAGGACCGGCTCGCGCGCCCGCGCGACGCGCTGGCCGTGTACCGCCAGCTGCTCGAGCGCGATCCCGACGACGTGCACGCGCGCGCGGGCGCGGTGCGCGCGGCGCTGGCGGCCGGCGACGCCACCAGCGCGGTGCGGACGCTCGAGCTGGGCGTCGACGACAGCGGCACCGCGGCGCTGGCCTGGGCCCAGGCCCGCGAGCGGGCCGGCGAGCTCGACGAGGTCGGCGAGGCGTACCTGCGCGCCGAGGCGGCGGCGGCGCCCGGCTCGGTGGCCGGGCTCGAGGCCGCGATCGCGGCGCTGCGGGTCGGCGCGGCGCGCGGCGACGTGATCCAGCGGGTCGCGGCGACCCGGGCGCTGGCGGCGCGCGTCGACGTGCCGACGCTGGCGGCGGCGCTGCGCGAGGAGCTGGGCTGGCTGCACGCGCTGGTGCTCGAGGACTTCGATCAGGCGGCCGAGGAGTTCGCGGCGGCCGACGGCGACGACGGCGGCAGCGTCGGCGCGCTGTTCGGCGCGGCGCTGGTCGCGGCCCGGCGCCAGGATCGCACCGCCCAGGCCGCCGCGTTCGCGCGGCTCGCGGCGCGGCTGACGATGCCCGAGGCTGCGGCGGCGCTGCACCTGCGCGCCGCGGCGATCGCGACCGCGGCCGGCGAGCACGACGCGGCGATGGCCCGGGTCAGCGCCGCGCGCGCGGTCGCGCCCGACGACGTCGGCGCGCTGCTGGTGGCCGCCGAGCAGCAGGCCACCGCGGCGCCGCCAGCGCCCGGCGAGGACGTCGCCTCGGCGATCGATCGCCTGCTGGCCCGCGCCGACGTGCTGGCGATGCGCTCGACGCTCGCCGACGATCCCGCGGCCCGCGACGGCTGGGAGCTCGATCGCGCCGAGGCGCTCGAGGCCGCCGGCCGGTTGCGCGAGGCCGGCGCCGCGGTCACCGCGGTGCTGCGCGGCAACCCCCACGACGTGCGCGCGCTCGAGGCGCTGGTCCGGCTGGCCCACCGCGGCGGCGATCGCCCCACCGAGGCCCGGGCCGCGCTGGCCCTGGCCGCCGTCACCGCGGGCCCCGCCGCCAAGCGCGAGCTGTACGCCCGGGCCGCGGCGATCCTCGATCGCGACGACGCCGGCGGCGATCGCGCCGCGGCGGTCGCGGTGTACCGCCGGATGTGCGCCGACGACGCCGGCGACGCCTGCTTCCCGCGGCTGGCCGAGCTGGCCCGCGGCAAGGGCGACATCCGCACGCTGTTCGAGGCGCTGACCGATCGGCTGCGCTGGCTGGCCGCCGGCGACGATCGCGACGCCGAGGTGCCGCTGCTGTCCGAGCGCGCGCAGCTGCGGCGCGCCCTGGGCGACATGCGCGGCACGGCCGACGATCTCGATCACCTGCTGGCGATCGCGCCCGCGCACGTCGACGCCCTGCGCCGCCGCGCCGATCTGGCCGGCGACCTCGGCGACGGCGCCGCCGCCGCCGCGCTGTGGCGCCGCTACCTCGCCGTCGAGACCGATCCGTCGGCGCGCGCCGACGCCGAGATGATCCTGGCGCGGACGCTGGCCGAGGATCTCGGCGACGTCGACGGCGCCATCGAGCAGGTCGAGCGCGTGATCGCGCAGCGGCCCGCCGACCTCACGCTGCGCGAGCGGCTGGTCGGGCTCGCGACCCAGGCCGGCGCGTGGCCCCGGGTCGCGCGCGAGCTGCGGGAGATCGCGCGGCTGCGCGCGACGCCCGGCGATCGCGCCAAGGACGAGCTGCGGCTCGGCCGCGTGACCCGCGATCACCTCGGCGACGCCGAGGAGGCGCTGGCCGCGTTCGAGCGCGGCCGGCAGCTCGATCCGCTGCACCTCGACCTCCTGCGCGAGCAGGTCGAGCTGGCGGCGCGCGGCCGGCCGGCCGCCCGGGCCGAGCTCCTGGCCCGCGGCGTCGACGACTTCCGCCGGGCCATCGACGCCAGCCCCACCTCGGTCGCGCTGTACGATCGGCTGGCCACGGTCCACGGCTGGGCCGGCGATCGCGACGGGCAGTGGCTGGCGCTGGTCGCCCTCGAGGCGCTCGGCGCCCCCGGGCCGGACCAGCGCAAGCTGATCGCCACCGGGCGCGAGCGTCCGGCGTCGGCGCCGTCGCGCCAGCTGCTGGATCCCGCGGCCCGGGCGGCGCTGCGCGCGGCCGGCGCCGGCGGCGTGGCCGGCGAGCTGTGGAAGGCGCTGGCGCCGGCGGTGACCGCGTCGCTGGCGATCGACCCGGCCAAGCTCGGGTTCGTGCGCGGCGATCGCGTCGCGATGAAGGCGCTGGGCAAGAAGTACGAGGCGCTGGGCGCGGCGCTGGCCGCGGTCGGCGTCGACGACGTCGAGCTGTACGTCAGCGAGGGCCGCCAGGGCCAGGCCCGGGTGCTCTCGGGCGAGACGCCGATCGTGTGCTGCGGCGCGGACGTCGCCGCGGGCGCCACGGCGGCGGCGCGGTTCGCGCTCGGGCGCGCGGCGTGGCTGGCGTCCGAGGGCGCCGCGGCGCTGCTCGAGCTCAACGACGCGCAGGTCGCGTGGTTCGTGATCGCCGGCCTGAAGGTCGCGGGCGTGCCGGTGCCGCCGGCGCTGGCGGCGCGGGTCGCCGGCGACGAGGCGGCGATCGCCGAGCGGACGCGCCTGATCGACAAGCACCTGGCGCGTCGCGACAAGAAGCTGGTGGTGGCGCTGGCGCCGCGCATCGGCGAGCTCGGCGACCTGACGGCGTGGCGGGCCGCGATGCTGGCGTCGAGCCAGCGCGCCGGCCTGTGGCTGGGCGGCGACCTCGGCGTGGCGCTGGCCGCGCTCGACGTCGGCCGTGGCGGGCGGCACCTGGATCCTGGCGCGGTCGACCTGGTGCGGTGGTCGGTGTCGGCGGCGTACGCCCAGCTGCGCGCGACCGCCAGCGGAGGCACGCGATGACGACCGGTGGTAGCGGCAACGATCCCAAGAACGGCCCCGGCTTCGGCGACGAGCTGCTCGCCGAGCTCGACGCGTGGGACAAGACCTTCGACGCGCTCCACGATCAGGAGAGCCTGTTCTCGCCAGCCGCCGCCGCGCCCGCCGCGCCCGTCGTGCCGCCGCCGGCGCCGGCGCCGCCCGCGTTCGACGCCGGCGACGATGACGTCACCCGCACCGTCGCGCTCGCGCCGCCCAGCGCCGCCGCCCAGCGCGCGGCCGAGGCCGCGGCCCTCGACGAGCCGACCGGCGTCGGCGGCGCGCCCGAGCCGCCGCCGGCGTTCGACGAGCCGACCGGCGTCCGCGCGCCGAGCGCGTCTGCGTCGACGGTGTTCGACGAGCCGACCGTCATGACCACGGCGCCGCTGCCCCCCGCCGCGCCGCCGGTCGTCGTGGTGCCGCCGCCGCGCCGCTCGGCCGCGCGCACCACGCCGCCGCCGGCGCCGCGGTCGCGCGTGGTCGCGGTGCCGCCGGTGGCCGTGCCGCCGCCGCCGGTGGCCGCCCGACCGGTGAGCCCGCCGCGCCCGTCGACGGCCGTCGACGAGACCGACTTCTCCGATCTCGGCTTCAGCGGCCCGCCCGAGGCGCTGGGCTCGCTGCTCGGCCAGCCGCCGCCGCTGCCGCCCCTCGAAGAGGTCTCGCCCGACGTGGCGCTGGCCTCGTTCGACGACGACGAGGTGCTGACCTCGGCGGTCCGCCCCGACGCGGCCATGGCCGGGCTGGCGCCGACCCCGGTCGACGACGATCCGTTCGCGCCCTCGGCCGACGATCTCGACGAGCTGCAGCGCATGGCGCAGCGCCAGGGCGGCGAGATGACGCGGGTCGCGCAGGTGCCGGCCGAGCTGTTCGAGGTCGACGAGACGATGGATCGCGGCGTCGCCAAGGCGCCGCCCGAGGACTTCTCCGATCCGGCCGCCGATCCGGCCGACGACACCTTCGACCGCGCCAACCGCACGCGCATCCTCGACCCGAACGACGCGCTCCTGGCCGAGGCCGGCGCCAAGAAGCCGGTGCGCACCCCGGCGATCGTGCGCCGCGGCGCCGAGTCGGTGCGCAAGAAGCCCGCATCGACCGGCGGCTTCGGCGGCGGCGAGTCCACGCGGGTGGCCGACCTGCGCGAGCTCGAGAAGCTGCGCAGCCACCCCGAGGCGCCGCGCCAGGCGCGGCCGACGCCGGCCACCGCCTACCAGCCGCCGCCCGAGCCCGAGGAAGACTTCTACGCCGACATCGAGATCGGCGGCGACGAGGAGGAGGTCACCGGCACGCCGGCCTCGGCCAAGCGGGTGACCGCGAACGTCGTCCGCCGCACCGGCGACAGCCCGGCCCTGCGTCCGCCGCCCGCGGCGCCGACGCGGCCCGCGCCCGCCCGGCCGATCGCGGACGACGACGACGAGCCCGAGCTGCAGATCTCGGCCGCCGAGCCTGAGCCGGCCGCGCCGGTGGCGAAGCCGCCGGTCGACGACGACCTGGGGCTCGACGCGGCGATGGCCGAGTTCATGACGCCCGAGGTCACGCCGGTCGGCGCCCGCGTCGACGCGGCGCCGCCGCCGGCGCCCGCGATCGAAGACGCGATTCCGGACGCCGTGCCCGAGCCGGTCGCCGAGTCGGGCGCCTTCGCGGGCGGTCCGGTGGCCGACGTCGCCGCCGATCCGCTGGGCGACATGCTCGCCACGATCGACGCCGAACCGGCGGCGCCCGAGGTGGTCGCCGAGGCCGGGTTCGAGGCCGCGCCGGAGCTGGCGCTCGAGCTCGAGCCGGCGCCGTCCGTCGAGATCGAGGCCGCGCCGGAGCCGGCGGTCGAGCTCGAGGCCGCGCCGGAGCTGGCGGTCGAGCTCGAGGCCGCGCCGGAGCTGGCGGTCGAGGCCGACGCCGCCGTCGAGGCGGCGCCGGTGATGGCGTCCGGACCGGCGACGCAGCTCGGCGTCGCGCCGTTCGCCGCCATCGCCAGCGCGTCGCCCGCGGTCGCGCCCAGCAGCGCCGCCGCGTTCGCCGACGACGCCGGCAGCCAGACCAAGATCGGCGTGCCGCCGCCGCCGCGGCCGACGGCCGATCGCTCGGGGCCGGTCGAGGCGCCCGCCGCCCGCCCGGCCACCGCGCCGCCGACGCGCGCCCCCACCGCGCCGCCGATCGCGGCCGCGCCGCCGGTGGTCGCCGACGTCGCGCTGCCCCCCGCGCTGTTCGCGGCGACGCTGCCCACGCTCGAGCTCGACGCCGTCCGCCTACCCGAGCACGTCGATCCCACCGCCGGGTTCGATCTCGGCGAGGCCGCGGCCCACGGCATCCTGCGGCTCGAGCAGGAGCTCGAGCTGATCGACGAGCCGCGCGCCCAGGCGGTGCTGCGCATCGAGGCCGGCCGCCTGTACGAGCGGCTCGGCGACGTCGATCGCGCGCGCGCCAGCTACGACGCGGCGCTGCTGGCCGATCCGCGCGCCACCGCGGCGCTGCGCGGCCTGCGCCGCATCGCCCGCGGCGCCGGCGACGTCGCCGAGGCCACCACTCACCTCGACGCCGAGCTCGGCATCGCCGGGCCGCTCGAGCGGCGCGCGCTGGCGCTGCACCGGGTCGACCTGCTGATGGCCGCCTCCGAGCAGGACCTGGCGCGGGTCGCGGTCGGCGAGCTGATCGACGAGGCCAAGAGCGACGTCCGCGCGCAGCTGGCGCAGCTCGAGCTGGCGTTCCTCGACGGCCGCGCCGACGAGCTCGACGAGGCGCTCGAGCGGCTGGGCGCGGTGCTGGCCGACGGCGGCCTGCGCGCCGCGGTCGACGTCGCCCGCGGCCACCTGCGCGACCGCTCCGGCGACCGCGCCGGCGCCGCGGCGAGCTTCGCGCGCGCGATCGGCGCCGACGGCGCGGCGCTGGCCGCCCACGTCGGGCTGCTGCGCGACAGCGACGGCGGCGACGCCGCGGCGGCGCTGGCCGCGCGGGTGCCGGCCGGCGCGACCCAGGCCGCGCTCTTGCTGGAGGCCGCGCAGCGCGGCCACGCCGACAGCCTGGCCGCGGCCGCGGCGCTGGCGCCCGACGATCCCACCGTCCAGGCGGCGTACCTGGCCGCGGCGATGGCCGGCGGCGCGCCCACCGACGAGGCGATCGCGATGGCGGCCCGCGCCAGCGATCCGGCGCTGCTGCGCGCGGCGTCGCTGTGGGCCGCGGCCCGGGTCGCGGCCGATCCGGCGCGCGCGGCGCAGGCGGTCGGCCTGTACCAGGCCGTGCTCGGCTGCGAGCCCGCCGACGAGCTGGCCACCGCGGCGCTGGTCGACGCGCGGCTGGCCGCCGGCGATCCCGCCGGCGCCGCCGAGCAGCTGATCCTCCGCCTGGCCGCCGAGGCCGGCGACGAGCTGGATCGGGTGCGCGCGGCGACGCTGTTCGCCGCCGCCGGGCAGCTCGATCGCGCGCTGCCGCTGGTGCCGGCCGCCGAGGCCGTCGACAGCCCGGCCGCCGCCGACGCGTGGGCCGACGTGCTGGGCGCCGGCGGGCAGGTCGATCGCCGCGGCGAGCTGCTGGCCGCGATCGCGGCGCGCTCCGACGAGCGCGTCGACGCCCGCACCTGGGCGCGCAAGGCCGCCACCGCGCTCGATCGCGCGGCGCGCCCCGACGAGCCGGCCACGATGCTGCGCGCGCTCGAGGCCTGGGGCCAGGTCGCGGAGCTCGGCGCCGACGCCGAGCTGGCGCACCCGCGGGCCATGGTGCTGGCCGCCGCCACCGGCGACGCCGCGCTGATCGCCACCCACTGGGGGCGGGCCCAGGCCGCGGCCGAGTCGCCGGCCGCCGCCGCCACCATCGCGCTGGCGCGGGCGCGGATCGCCGCGGGCGACGGCGCGCCGTGGGCCGCGCAGGACGAGCTCCTGCACGAGGTGCCCGCGACCGATCCGCGCCGGCTCGCCGCCACCGCCGCGCTCGCCGGCGGCGCCGGCCTGTGGACCGACGTCGTGCTGGCCTACGAGGATCGCGCCGGCGCGCTGCCGACCGGCAGCCCCGAGGCGCTGATCCTCCGCTACCGCGCCGCCGGCCTCGCGCTCGATCGCGCCAACGACGGCGCGCGCGCGTCGACGCTGCTGGCGACGATCGCCGATGAGCAGCCCGGGCTGGGCTTCGTCCACGACGCGCTGGCCACCGCCCGCCGCCGGCTGGGCGACGCCGCGCCGCCGCCGCGGGCCACCCGCGTCGACGGCAACCGCGCCGACGGCTTCGCCCGGCTGGTGCGCGACGCCGAGCAGCTCGCCGAGCAGGGCGACGGCCTGGGCGCGCTGGCGCTCTTGACCAAGGCGCTCGAGCTGCGCCCGCACGATCCGCTCGCCGGCGAGCCGCTGGTGCGGGTCGCCGCCGCGGTGCGCGAGGCCGGGCCGATCACCGCCGCCGCGCTGGCCGAGCTGCGGATGGCCGAGGACGCCGGCGATCACCGCGGCGCCGCCGACGCCTACGAGGCGCTGGCCCGCGTCGACGCCGGGCTGCGCGACGATCGCGCCTCGGCGCTGATGTCGATCGAGGCCGCGGCCGCGGCCGATCCGGCCCGGCTGGCGCTGGTGCGCGAGCTCGAGCGGGCCTACGCCGCCGCCGGCCGCTGGGCCGACCTGGTCGCGCTGCGCGAGCGGCAGCTGGCCGGCGAGCCGGTCGGCGCCGATCGGGTCGCGCTGGCCGCCGACCGCGCGCTCCTGCTCGAGCGGCTGGATCGCCCCGAGGACGAGCTGCGCGCCGCCTACCAGGAGATCCTGGCCCAGGCCCCGCGCACCCGCCGCGCGCTGTTCCAGCTCGAGAGCCTGGTCCGCCGCGGCGGCAGCTCGCCCGAGCTGGCCGCGCTCGAGGACGCCATCGCCGCGTACTTCGAGAGCGATCCGCGCACCCGCTCGGCGTTCCTCACCCGCGGCGGCGAGACGCTGTCGGACCTCGGCAAGATCGATGACGCGATCGCCCACTTCCGCGAGGCCAACGAGCTGCGCGGGGGCTACCCCGCCGCGCTCGAGGGCTGGCGCGACGCCGCGCTGCGCGGGCAGCTGTGGGCCGACCTGGCCGACGCCGCCGGCAAGGAGGCCGCGCTCACCGATCCGCACTCGGCCGAGGGCGCCGCCACCCGGGCCCGGCTGTGGCACCTGGCCGGCGTCGCGCTGATGGATCGAGCGCTGGCCAGCGAGCGCGCGATCGACGCGTTCCGCGCCACGCTGGCGGCCGATCCCCAGCACACCGACGCCTTCGTCCGGCTGCGGCTCTTGCTCGACGAGCAGGGCGAGCACGAGGCGCTGGCGCAGCTGCTCGAGGATCGCCTGACCGTCGAGACCGACAGCGTCGAGCGGGTCGCGCTGCACCGCGCGATCGCCGAGCTGGCGCGCAACTTCCTCGAGGATCGCGATCGCGCCAAGTACCACTACCGGGCGATCGTCGACCGCGCGCCGTCGGACCTGCGGGCGATCGCCGCGCTGTCGGACATCGCGTGGGAGCAGGGCGCGTGGGGCGAGGCCGCCGACGCGCTGCTGGCGCGGGCCCGGCTCGAGCGCGACCCCGGCATGCAGCGCAACATCCACTTCCGGCTCGGCATGATCTACGCCGACCGGCTGCCCGATCCGCCGGCCGCGATCCGCGCGTTCCAGCGGGTGCTGGCCCACGATCCCGACGACGAGGCCGCGCTCGAGCGGCTCGCCGATCTCGGCATCGCCACCGCCGAGTGGCGGATGGCGCTCGGCGCCTGCGAGCGGCTGGTCAAGAACGAGACCGTGCCGGCGCGCAAGGTCGCCCACCTGCACCGGGTCGGCCGGATCTTCGCCGAAGGCTTCGCCGATCGGCGCAAGGCCGAGCGGGCGTACCAGCTCGCGGTCGACGCCGCGCCCGACAGCGACGTCGCGCTGGCCGCGCTGATCAAGTTCTACGAGGCCGCCGGCGACGCCGCGTCGATCCGCGTCCACCTCGGGATGGTCGCGGCCGCGATGCGGCAGCGCATCGCCGGCAACCTCGAGGGCAGCGCGTTCCGCGTGCTGGCCCGGGTCGCGCGC
The DNA here is from genome assembly GCA_016707895.1 of Myxococcales bacterium. Taxonomy (GTDB): domain Bacteria; phylum Myxococcota_A; class Polyangia; order Haliangiales; family Haliangiaceae; genus UBA2376. The sequence goes on from JADJGV010000037.1 coordinate 349,937, forward strand.
GCGCGCCACGACGCCGGCGTCCCCGGCCAGGCCGCGGTGCACAAGAACGCGGTCGACGTCGCCCGCCTGCTCGGGGCCGACGCGGAGCAGGGCCCGGCCACCGCGCCGGTGGCGATCGCCGGGCTGATGCGGCCCGAGGCCGATGAGCTCTTGTGGCCGGCGGCGGTGTCGTCGGGGCTGCGGCAGATGATGACGCTGCTCGGCGATCGCCTGGCCAAGCACGTCGGCATCGACCTGCGACCCTACGGCGTGACCCGCGGCGATCGGCTGCGGGCCAAGGACAGCCCGGTCGCCGCCGCCGCGCAGGAGGTCGCCGAGGGCCTGGGCCTCGGCGAGATCGACGTCTACGTCTCGACCAAGCAGCCGTACGCGATGGTCGCCGAGCCGACCAGCCCGCTGTCCCTGGTGATCGGCAGCGCGATCGCCGACGGCAACCGCCTGGCCGCGGTGCGCTTCGCCGCCACCGGCGCGCTGCGCCTGGCCACCGCGCACCTGTCGATCCTGGCCCGCCTGCCCGAGGAGGAGCTCGGCGTGCTGGTGGTCGCGCTCTTGCGGCTGTTCCAGCCCGACCTGCCGTACCTGGCGGTCGACAACGAGCAGGTCGGCCTGCAGATCCAGCGGCTGCGCCGGCTGATCCCGTCGGGCCTGTCGTCGGAGCTGCGGCCGTACGCGCTGTCGATCGACGGCCACGCGTTCGATCACCGCGAGCTGCACCGCGGGCTCGAGACCGCCGCCCACCGGGCCGGCCTGGTCGCCGCCGGCGGCGCCGCCGCGCCGATCGCGCTGCTCCTGGCCCGGACCGGGGCGGCCGATCTGGCGGCCGGCGGGCGCGATCCCGCGGTCACCGCGCTGGTCCAGTACGCGGTGAGCGAGGACTTCGCCGCCCTGGCCGCGATCTGCCAGGGGTGAGGTGAGGCGGCGCGACGCCGTGATCGCGCCCACAGCTGGCGTTGGCCCGTAGGTTGCGATAGGTCGGGGCCTGTGCCTGGGTTATCATCGGCAACTGGAGGAAATCGCATGCGCGCTATCGCCGCGCGGTCCATCGTCATCCCGATCGCGCTGTCGCTCCTGGCTACTCTCGTAGCCTGCGGCGGCGGCGAGGCGCCGGTGCTGGACAGCATCGACGACCAGATCGTGGCGGTCGGATCCGAGCTGACGCTCACGCTCCGCGCCACCGATCCTGACGGTGACGCCATCAACTACTCGTTCCACGCCGACGTGCCCGACCTCGGCGACCGGGCAACCATCACCACCACCCCGGCCGGCGCGGGCCTGTTCCGCTGGCGGCCGCTGGCGGCCGACGTCGGCACCTGGCACTTCGACTTCGTCGCCTCCGACGGCGACAACGACGCCACGGTCACCGTGACGATCGAGGTCAAGAGCGCGGTCGGCGATCAGACCACGCCGGTGTTCCGCCAGCCGCTGGGCTCGGGCACCACGCTGGACCTCGCGACCCGGCAGTGCCTCGATCTCGACGTCGTCGTCGAGGATCAGGACTCGCCCGAGGTGGCGCTGACCCAGGAGGATCCGGTCATCGAGGGCGCCACCCTCGAGCCGGTCAGCGGCCTGGCCGCGGTCTGGCACTGGTGCCCGACCCGGGCCCAGATCGACGCCGACGATCGCTACACGCTGACCCTGGCCGCCGACGACGCCGACAACCCCAAGGTGCTCAAGAACTACCTGGTGGTGCTGCGGCGGCCCACGCCGATGAACTGCCCCGGCGACCCGCCGGTCATCACCCACACCCCGATGAACGAGTCGACGATCGTCGATCTCACGATCGACGCCACGGTCACCGACGACATGGGCCTCAAGCAGCCGCCGCTGCTCTACTACTCGACCACCGCGCCGGCCACGCCGCCCGATCTGGCGGCGATGACCCAGGTCACGATGATCCTGATCAGCGGCACCATGCAGAGCGGCACGTGGGCCGCCGACGTGCCCAACCCGGCGGCGGCGCAGCCGACCGGCACCACGGTGCCGCTGTACTACGTGATCGTCGCCAACGACGACGACGATCCTGCCGGCACCTGCGACCACGAGACCCAGGCGCCGACCACCGGCACCTACCGCGCCAACATCACCAACCCCGGCGGCTCGGGCAACCTCGGCCTGTGCGAGAGCTGCTCGGCCGACGTGCAGTGCGGCGGCGCGATGGACAACTGCGTGCGGGTCGGCCAGGTCGACTCGTGCCTCAAGCTGTGCACCGGCGCCGCCGGCGAGTGCCCGAGCGGCTACACGTGCTCGGCGTCGGCGGTGGTCTCGGTCAACGGCGCGTCGGCCCGGCAGTGCATCCCGACCGCCGGCACCTGCTCGGCGGCGCCGACCTGCACCGACGACATCTTCGAGGAGAACGACACCCGGGCCCAGGCCAACACCAACCTGCCGGACCTCGACCCCGACACCTACGACTTCACCAGCTGCCCGCTGGCCGACGGCTCCAACGACGACGAGGACTGGTTCCCGATCACGCTCACCGCCGACGCCACCGTGACCTTCACGCTGGCCGGCCAGAGCGTGTCGGACCTCGACCTCGCGCTCTACGACAGCGCCGGCACCCGGCTGGTGTCGGCCACCGGGCCCAGCTCCAACGAGACCGTCTCGCAGTGCCTGGTCGCCGGCCGCTACTACGTCCGGGTCTACGCCTGGGGCGCCGGCGCGATGAACGCCTACCAGCTGACCTACGCGCGCAGCCCCGGCGCGTGCCCGATGGCGTGCACCGACGATCCGCGCGAGCCCGACGACAACGCCACCCAGGCCCGGACCATCACCTACGGCGGCTTCACGTCGACCGGCAACCAGATCTGCGCCGGCGACGATGACTGGTACAAGGTCTCGCTGTTCAACGCCGAGACCGTCACCGTCGACCTGACGTTTACCCACTCGGCCACCGGCGACCTCGACCTGCACTTCTACAACTCGTCGGGGGTCGACCTGACGCCGTGCACCGAGGCCAGCCCCGCGACCTGCACCGCGGCGCAGGGGCAGGGCACGTCGTCCAACGAGCACTACAGCTTCACCGCGCCGGCGGCGTGCTCGACCCTGTGCACCTACTACGTCGTGGTCCACGGCTGGAGCAACTCGCAGAACAGCTACTCGATCTCGATCCTGGCGCCCCCATGAGGCGCGCGCTGGTCCTCGCGTGCGTGGCCGGCGCTGGCTGCGCGTCGTCGACCGTGCCCGACGTCGCGCTCGAGGGCCTGGCGCTCACCGGCGTCGCCCCCGACACCGTCGTGCCCGGCTCGACCTTGGTCATCGAGGGTGACTCGTTCGTCGAGGCGGCCTGGGGCGAGTCGACGCTGGTGCTGGCCGGGCAGGCCGGCGGCGCCGACGTCGCGCTGCGCCTGCCGGCGGCGTTCGTCGACTACGACCACCTGACCGCGGCGATCGACGAGCTGGTGCTGGTCGATCTGCACGCCGACGCCGGGCCGGTCACGTTCGTCGGCGACGCCACCCTCGAGGTGGTGTCGGCGGTCGACGGCAAGACCTACCGCTCCGACCCGCTGGCGATCCGCCTCGACGCCGCGCCGGCGCTGACGCCGACGATCGGCTCGCTCGAGCAGAGCGGCGTGATCTTCGTCAACGACCAGCTCGAGGTCACCGGCGACGGCTTCCTGCTGGGCGGCGGCGAGGGCCAGACCGTCGCGGTCGTGCGCGGCTGCTTCACGCCCCAGGGCATGGCCACCTGCGCGCCGGTGGCCGAACAGGTGGTCGCGGTGGCGCCGGCCGGGCCGTTCGCCCGCGACCGCGGCAGCTTCCGCTTCGTCCCGGCCATCGCCGGCATCCGCGGCGGCGCCTTCACCGGCACCGTCACGATCGAGAACCGGCCCGACGCGGGGCCGCCGCGCGCCGCCGGCGCGGTCGACGTCGGCTACGACCTCGTGACCGCGCAGGTCTTCCAGATCGACCCGCCGGCCGCCAGCCTGGGCCAGTACGTCGAGATCAGTGGCGGCGGCTTCGTCGGCGGCGAGGCCGGCGCCTCCACCGAGGTGCGGCTGCAGGGCACGTTCACGCCGACCGGCGCCCCCGGCGGCCGCGCCGTCGACCTGGTGCTGATCCCCGAGTTCGTCGCCGGCGAGCGGGTCCGCTACGTCATCAACACCAACGACGCGCTCGGCATGGCGATCGATCTGCGCACCGTCACCGGCAGCTTCCAGGGCACGATCCGCCCGATCGTCCGCTACGGCGGCGACACCGTCACCGGGCCGGCCAAGACCGTCAGCCTCGGCATCGCGCCGGTCAAGCAGGTGGTCTACCTCGACTTCCGCCCGAGCTACGTCGAGGCGCTGCGCGGCTTCGGCCTGCGCGCGGTCGACGCCGCGATCCGCCAGCGCGTGCTCGCGGTCGTGCGCGCGGCGTACCCCGCGGTCAACATCGAGTTCCGCACCGCCGCGCCCACCGACTTCGCGCTGTTCTCGCTGGTCGAGATCCACGGCCCCGATCCCAACGGCATGGGGCTGTTCGGCTACGACAACACGCCGGGCAAGGACAACGGCAACCAGCGGCTGTACGACCGGCTGGGCGGCGTCAACGCCGCCACCCAGCAGGACGGCTTCCCCGGCTACGGCGGCGTGTTCATCGAGTCGCTGATGGGCTTCTCGCAGCACCCGGCCACCGGCGCGTCGCTGCCCGGCGCCGATCCGGTGTTCGACCAGATCTTCGATCCGTTCCGCCCCGATCGCGGCGACGTCATCGTCGGCGCCGACCTGGCCGGCGGCGCCCCGACGATCGACGGCAGCGCCTGCCCGGCGTCGAGCCGCCGCGATCGCATCGCGTGCGCGGTGTGGACGATGGGCGGGCTGATCGGCACCACCCTGGCCCACGAGATCGGCCACAGCCTCGGCCTGGCCAACCCCGGCGGCGACGGCTTCCACAACGCCGGCGACGAGGTCGACCGGCTGATGGACGCCGGCGGCGACCGGCCGTTCCTCGAGCGCGGCATCCTGCAGGGGCAGGGCCCCGCGGTGTTCTGCGACGGCGAGTACGACTACCTGCGGCAGATCCTGCCGTCGGCGGAGCCGGCCGACAGCGGGCCGCGCCCGCCCTGCTGACGGGGCGCCGTCACGCCAGCCGGTGGATGCCGACCGCGCCGGTGCGGCCGCGCAGCTCGATCGCGCCCAGCTCCTCGCCGGCCACCTCGGGGCACGCCGCGCGGACCGCGTCGGTCACCAGCAGCCGCGCGTCGCGGGCCTTGGCCTCGGTCTCGAGCCGCGCGGCGACGTTGACCACGTCGCCCAGCACGGTGAACGCCAGGTGGCGCGGATCGCCGATGCTGCCGACGGTGACGTCGCCGCAGTTGATCGCCATCGCGATCTCGAGCGGCGCGCCGGTGCGGGCCTGCCAGCTCGGCGACAGCGCGAGGACCTTGGCCTGCATCGCCAGGGCCGCGGCCACGGCGGCGGCGGCGTGGCCGTCGAGCCGCTCGGGCACGCCGAACACCGCCATCAGGCCGTCGCCGAGGATGCGGTTGATGCTGCCGCGGTGGCCGAAGATCGCCTCGCCCATCGCCGCGTAGAACTCGTTGAGCAGCGCCAGCACCTGCGCGGAGTCGAGCCGCTGGGCCAGCCCGGTGAAGCCGCGGATGTCGGCGAACAGCACCGACACCTCGCGCCGCTCGCCGCGGGTGCGGAACCGCTCGGGATCGGTGAGCAGCACGCCCACCAGATCGGGCGCGACGTAGCGCGAGAACAGATCGGTCAGCACCTGGTTGCGATCGGTGAGGTGGCGGTTGAGCTGGGCCAGCCGCACCGCGCCGGCGATCTGGTCGGCGACCGTCACCGCGAAGCCCTCGAGCGCGGCCAGCTCGGCCGGGTGATCGGCCTCGAGGTTCAGCACCCCGAGCAGCTCGTCGCCGAACCCGATCGGCACCGCCAGCTCGGCCCGGGTGGCGGCGCGGACGCGGTGGTACGCCGGCGCGGCGGTGACGTCGTCGCACCGCACCGCGACCCGGGTGCGCGCGGCCTGGCCGATCAGCCCGGTGGTCAGCGGCGTGCGCAGGCCCAGCGGGGCGTCGAGCGCCGCGGCGGCGTGGCTCGCCGCCACCAGCACCAGCGCGTCGCCGTCGCGCCGGTGCAGCGACACCAGCGGCAGCCCCAGCCGCGCCTGCAGGTGCGCCGTCACCCGGGCCAGCGCCTCGTCGATGTGCACCGACGAGGTCGCCACCCGCGACACCTCGGACAGGATCGCCAGCTCGCCGGCCTGGGCGCGCACCTCGTCGAGCAGCCGCGCGCTGGCGATCGCGCCGGCCACCTGCTCGGCGACCGTGGTCACCAGCGCGACCTGATCGCGGAACGCCGCCGGCCGCGGGCTCTCGAGGTTGAGCAGCGCCACCACCTCGCCGCGGTAGATCGCCGGCACGCACAGCTCGCTCCGGGCGCCGGGCAGGGTCTCGACGTAGTTGGGCCACGTCGCGACGTCGTCGATGAGGATCGGCCGCCCGGTCGCCGCGACCTCGCCGACCACGCCCGAGCCGAACGGTCGGCTGTAGCCGACGTGGATCGCGGTCGGCAGCGCCGTGGCCACCGCCTCGCAGACGAAGCGCTGGCGCGGTCGATCGACCCGGATGCACGCGACGAACTCCCAGCCGAACCGCGCGTGCATCGCGTCGACGATCCGCCCCAGCATCGGCCGCAGCTCGAGGTCGGCGGTCGCCGCCACCGCGATCTCGTTGAGCAGCGCCAGCTCGCGGGCGGTGGCCGCCAGCCGGGCGTGGGCCACCTGCTGCTCGCGCAAGAGCCGCGCGTGGTCGAGCGTGACCGCCAGACGGCCGGCGATCAGCGCCAGCAGCGGCCCGCGCGCCGCCAGGTCGTCGGTGGCCTCGACCGACAGCACGCCGATGACGTGGCCGCCGGCGGTCAGCGGCAGCACCTCGGCGAACCCGCCGTGGCGGTCGCGATCCTCGCCGCGCACCGTGACCGCGCCGGCGCCCTCGACGTGGACGGCGATGCCGACGTAGGCCAGGCCCAGCCCGCCGCGCAGCGCGCGGGCGGCGCTGGCCACCAGCGCGCCCAGGTCGGCGCCGGGCGCCAGGTGGCACGCCCGATCGATGGCGGCGAGCACCGCCACCACCGCCTCGCCGAGGGCGAACGTCGCCATCGGGCCGATCCTACCCCAACCCGCCAGGGCGGCGCCGAGGGCGCGCCGCCCGCGTCAGCTCACGGGGCGCCGCAGCTGCCGGTCGTGCACACGAAGTAGGTCCAGGTCGAGCCGGCGGCCGGCTCGGTGCCGGTGTCGGCGCCGCAGTCGAGGTCGGCCGCGCACGACGGCACGCAGACGTTGGTCTGGAAGCCGGTGGTGCAGGTGTAGCTGGCGCCCAGCGACGCGCAGTCGGCGTTGGTCGCGCAGGTCTTGTTGCAGACGCTCTTGTCGGCGTCGCGCTCGAACGCGAAGTACGAGCACTGGCGGCCGGCGCAGTCGTCCGCCGAGTCGCACGGCTGGCCCTCGGCGGCGGTGCCGGCGGCGATGAACTGGCACGCGCCCGCGGTGCACGCGCCGCGGTAGATCTGCGTGGTGTACGTCGACGCGCAGTCGGCGCGGGTCGCGCAGGTCTGGGCCGCGGTCCGGGTCGCGGTGATCGTGTACGCCGCCGCCGCCGCGACCGCGCTCGACGAGAACATCACCACGCGGACGTAGTGGGTGCCGGCCGGCAGGTAGGTCAGCGTGATCGCCTCCGGGTTGTTCCAGAAGGTCAGGCCCTCGAGACGGCCGGCGCTGTCGAACACCGACACGTCGATGTCGGTCGGGGCGGTGAACGCGGTGCTGATGGTCACGCCCTGGCCCGCGGCCACGGTGATCTTGTACCAGTCGGCCTCGCCGGCCGGGGTGTTGCACACCGCGCCCGTGAGCATCACGGGGGTGCCGACCGCGCCGGTCAGGTCGCGCGCAGCGGCCGGGCCGTCGTCGGGCTCGCTGACGTCGCCGGTGCACATGTCCGGGCCGGCCACGCAGGTGCCGCCGGCGTCACACACCGGCGTGCCGGCGTTGGTGCACTGGAACGCGGTGGTGCACTCGGGGATCGCCAGCTGCACGGTGTACGCGACCGGGTCGTTGGCCGGCGTGCCGCTGCCCACGTACTGGGTCACCTGCAGGTAGTAGGTGCCGGCGGCCGGCAGGTTCGCCAGCCGGGTCTCGCTCTGGGCCACGGTGCTGCCCGAGTTGACGACGACGGCGCCGGTCGCGTCGTAGACGCGGAAGTCGAGGTCGGCGGTGGCGGTCCAGCCCACGACGACCCGCAGGCCGCCCGCGGCCGGCGCGGTGAACTTGTACCAGTCGTCGCCCTGGGCGGTGCTGCACAGCGAGGCGCCGGAGTTGGTCGGCGTGCCGGTCGTCGGGAACGCGATCATGCGCGCGGCGGCCGGGCCGTTGTCGTTCTCGCCGGTGGTGTCGCCGGTGCAGGTGCCGGGGCCCGCGACGCAGGTGCTGGTGGTGCCGTCGCACACCGGCGCGCCGGTGGTGGTGCAGTCGAACGAGTCGCCGCACTGGACGCAGGCGTTGTCGACGCAGAACGGCGCGTTGGGGTCGGCGCAGTCCATGTTGTCGACGCACTCGACCTCGGCCACGTCGAGCGTGAAGTCGCCGGCCGCGCCGGTGGTCTCGGCGTCGACGACGACCGACACCTTGCCCGACGCCGGCGCCACGAAGTTCAGCGCCTCGCCGGTGGTGGTCTGGTCGCGGAACGCCAGGCAGGCGCCGGCGCTGGGGCCGGTCGCGCCGCACGCGGTCGCGACGTACAGCGACATGTCCGTGGTCGCGGTCAGCGTCACCGCGTAGGTCTGGCCCGCGGTCAGGTTCTCGAGATCGACGACGGCGTCGTTGCCGGCCGGCTCGTACCAGCTCACCTCGTCGGCGCACGCGCCCATGCCGACGGTGAAGTCGGCGCCGGTGGTCGCGGTGGTGCCCGCGTAGTTGGCCGGGTAGGTCGACAGCGTCGTCGCCGCGACGCCGCACGCGCCCGCAGGTGGCGCGTCGGTCGTGGGCGTGTCGATGCCGGCGTCGACCAGCGGTGAGGCGCCGTCGTCGCCGCTACAGGCGGCGCCGACCAGCGAGGTGGCGATGAGACAGGCGTACAGGGTGCGCATGGTCGGCGACCCTAGTTCACTCGACGTCCACACTCAACCACGAAGTGCGACCTGAGCCGACATGAGTGATCTCGTAGACATGCCTGTATGATCGGGCCGCATGGGCATTCGCTTGATGGCCGTCGCGCGGCTGGCGGTCATCGTGCTGGGGGCCAGCGCGGTGACGATCCTGGCGCTGGCGCTGTTGCGGCCGCACCTGCCGACCGCGACCTTGCGGGCGTCCAACCCCGAGGTCGGCAACTACCTGCAGGCGGTCGGGACCATCTACGCGGTGCTGCTGGCGTTCGTGGTCTACGTCGTGTGGGGCCAGTTCGACGCGGCCCGCAAGCAGGTCGATCACGAGGCCAACGAGGTGATCGATCTGTTCCGCACCGCCGACGGCTTCCCGGCGGCGGCGCGGGCCCACGTCCAGCGCGAGCTGACCGCGTACGTCGCGGCGGTCATCCGCGAGGAGTGGCCGGCGATGGCGACCCACGGCGAGGCCGTGCTCGAGCGCACCGGCGCGCACCTCGATCGGGTGTGGGACGGGCTGCACTGCCTGGCGCCCGCCGACGACTGCCAGCGCGCGCTGCACGGCGAGGCGCTGTCGCGGTTCAACGATCTGTCCGACGCCCGGACCGAGCGGCTGACCAGCGCGCGGATGCGCATCCCGTTCGGCCTGAAGCTCCTGCTCTACGTCGGCGCGTTCGTGATGGTGGCGTCGATGTTCCTGGTGCAGGTCGACAGCTTCGCGATCCACGCGATCATGACCGGGGCGATGGCCGGCGCGGTGTCCCACGTGCTGTACCTGGTCATCGATCTCGACGACGCGTTCGCCGGCGTGTGGCGTGTGTCGCCGGCCGCCTTCGAGCGCGTCGAGCGCTACATCGCCGGGCGCCAGCGCGACCGCGCCGCGGCGTGCGCCGTCGCGCCGGCGGCGTGAGCGTCGCGGCCGACGCGCGAGACGTGGGGATCGAGGTGCATCGCGCGGCCGATGCCGTGGCCGCCGTACGCCTCGACGACGCGGCCCGCGGCGCCGGCGTGGCAGACGATAGCCGCGCCGCGCCGGCGGGGCGGCGGGCCGGCGTCGCCGGACGTGAGCGGCGCCCGATCAGAGCCCGAAAATGACGAGGCGCCCGGGTGGGCGCTCTTGTGGTCCGAGTGGACCGTCGTCTTGTCGTGACCCCAAAGGGGCGAGCCCCAAAGTGCAGCACCAGATACCGTTTCGTTTCGGTAGCTTCAAGGGCGCCGTGGTCCAGAAAACGCCGATCCCGGCGGGGTAAGGGGCGCGGGTGGGTGGCGTGGCCGTCAGAGGCACCCCGTCGCACGATTTCTGTGTGAGCGATTTCAGACGCAGCGTCGATCCGCGGGCAACCGGTCGCAGTTCCGTCGGGCCAGGCATCCCGAGCCGACCTACCCTCATGGCACCGCTATTGGAGCGCTTGGCATCGGCACCAGATCGTCCCACTTCTCGTTGTTTCGAACACTTGGAGCTACGCCGTGCATCTCACGGTAAGGTCAGGGGTCGTCCGGCGTCATTCCAGTCGATGCAACCTTCCCACTCACCTGACCTTTGCGGTGCCCAGCATCCGCTGTGCGCCGCCGCCGTCCGCCGGCGCCCCGCGCTCGTCGATCACGCACGCCGCTGGGTCGGCGACGACGCGGAGGACGTCGTCCAGTCCGCGATCGAACGCGCGATTGCGCACTCCGTCCAGCTCCGGGAGCCGGCGCGGGCGCCCGCGTGGCTGTCGCGGATCGTCCGATCGGCGGTGGTCGACGAGATCCGCCGCCGCCGCCGCCGCAAAGAGTCGTCTTTGGACGAGTCGCGCGCCGCGGTGCTGGTGCCGGTGCTGGTACCGGTGGCGTGCGCGTGCGTGGTAGCGCAGCTCGATCAGATCCGCGCCGATCAGGCTGCGCTTCTGCGACGGGTCATCCTCGACGGTGTCTCGATCAGCACGCTTGCCGGTGACCTCGGGGTTTCGGCCAACGCCGCCACGGTTCGTCTCCACCGCGCGCGGCGGGCGCTGCGCGAGCGTATGGAAGCGCATTGCTGGACCGCCACGACCCGGTCCTGCGATGACTGCGGATGCGGCGAGCGAGGCTGCTGCCCTGCGCCGGAGGAGGCATGACAGCGATGACGCGCCCGATCATTGTCCTTGTCTTGCTGGCGGTGTACGTCGGCCTCGCCTTCGGCCTGCGGACGTATCTCCAGTTCCGCCGCACCGGCTCAAGCGGCTTCCGCGGCATCTCCGGCCGCCCGTTCTCTGCCGCCTGGTTGGGTGGCGTCCTCTTCGCCCTCGCCCTGTTCGCGAGCATCGCTGCACCGTTCCTCGCGCTCACCAGCGTGGACGCACCGCTCGTGCCGTCGTCATGGCCCGTTGATATCGCGGGCGCCGGGGCCTTCGCCGGCGGAACGCTCTTTCTGCTGTGGTCGCAGGGCGCCATGGGAACGTCCTGGCGTATCGGCGTCGACGCGAGCGAGGTCACCGGCCTGGTGACCGCAGGACCGTTCGCCTGGGTCCGAAATCCGATCTTCAGCGGGATGATGCTCTCCGCTGCCGGCTTCGTCCTCTTGCTACCCACCCGACTCGCCGTCGCGTCCTACGCCATGCTGGTGCTCGCCATCGAGCTCCAGGTTCGCTTCGTCGAGGAACCCTACCTCGAACGCACCCACGGTGAGACCTATCACCGATACCGCGCCGCAGTCGGTCGCTTCATCCCGGGTCTCGGTCGGCCGTAAGCCCAACGCGCGTACCGCATTGCCCACGGATGCCCATCGCGGGCATGGCGATCACCGCCTTCGCTCCCCGCGCGGCGTGAGCGTCGTCGTCGAGGTCGCCGGCATCGAGTCGGCTTCGGCCTCGGTGTTGGAGGTGTCGTCAGAACGCGATGGGCAGAATGCGTCGGATCCACTCCGGCGTCGACACAGGACCAACAGCACGCCCAGGCCGAGTGCCCCGAATCCTGCACCGCCGGCGCCGACACCGCAGCAACCCCGCGGATCGCTCGGGGGCCCCGGCGCATCGACGCGCTCGCCATCGGGGGTCGGGATTCCGAACTGCTCGCGGATCGCCGGCCACAGCACGGCTTCGCACTGGTCACGTTGCACGGTGCCGGCAGGGCACGCCAGCGGTCCCATCATTTCGACGAAGCGGAAATCCTTGTTCCACGCGATGGCATCCGCCGACCGCCCGAGCGAAAAGAAGTCAGGTTCCCAGTTGGCGCCACAGGCGAACAGTGCGTCCCCTCGATCACCCAGGCATGCCGCTTGCGGCGCGTTGGGGAGTGGCAAGAACGAGGCACCCTGATCTTCCGAGACGAAGCTTCCGCCCGTGACCGTGGTGGTGTCCCTATAGTTGTGTAGAAGCCGGTTTCTTGAGCCGCAAGAAAAGACGAGAGAGCCTCCGGGTTGCTGAGACCAAGGAGACTTCCCGTGAAGCAACCAAAACGATCGCTCCGCCTCGACGCTATCGACTCCATGATCCCGACGCAAGAGGACTTTCAGATCGACTTCACCGAGCGCGTGCGCGGCGCGGTGCAGGCGACCATCCAGGTCATCCTCGACGAGGAGCTAGAGAGACTCGTCGGGGCCGGGCCGTACGAGCGCAGTGACCAGCGCGTCGACGTCAGGAATGGCCGGTACGACCGGCACGTGGTGACCACCGCCGGCGAGGTGGCCGTGCGCGTGGGACGCACGCGCGCCGGGGGCGCGGCGACCGCACCGCTCGGACGGTACGCGCGCCGGCAGGCCGAGGTCGACGACGCCGTGACTGAGGCGTATGTGCGCGGGGTGTCGACGCGCGACATGGCCGGCGTCACCGAGGCGCTGCTCGGCAAGCGTGTCGGCAAGTCGACCGTGAGCCGCGTGACCAAGCGGCTCGAGGACCAGGTCGACGAGCTTCGCCGGCAGCGCCTCACCGAGCCGTTCGCGTACTTGTACCTCGACGCGACCTTCGTCGACGCACGGTGGGCGCGCAGCGTCGAGAACGTGTCCGCGCTCGTCGCGTACGGCATCGGCACCGACAACAAGCGCCACCTGCTCGGCATCCACATCGGCGTCTCCGAGTCCGAAGCGAGCTGGACCGAGTTGCTCACCGAGCTCGTCGAGCGCGGCCTGTCCGGCGTGCAGCTCATCATCCGCGACGAGCACGCCGGGCTCGCCGCCGCGGCGCGCAAGGTGCTGCCCGAGGCCAAGCAGCAGCGGTGCACGGTGCACCTGACGCGGAACGTGATGTCCAACGTCCCGAAGCGGCACCAGAAGCGGCTCGGCCGCGAGGTCGTCAAGGTGTTGCACGCCGAAGCGCTCGACGACGCCAAGCGGAACCTGAAGGCGTTCCGGTTGCAGTTCTTCAAGCAGTTCCCCGAGGCCGTCGAGTGCCTCGAGCGCGGCTTCGACGACGCGACCACGTACTTCGCGTTCCCCGAGGCGCATCACGTGCGCATCCGTACGACCAACGGCCTCGAGCGCCTCCACGGCGAGATCAAACGCCGCACGCGCGCCATCGGTGCCTTCCCCGACCGCGCGAGCGCGCTGCGCCTCATCACCGCTGTCGCCCTCCAGGTCACCAGCATCTGGAGCGACCGCATCTACCTCGACGTATCCCTGCTCGACGACCATCACGCCGCCGCGGCATGAACCACTTGAGCCCGATGTTCTCTCGTCAGGCATTTACACAAAAATAGAGACTTGACCTCGCGATCCGCGCCAACGGCGAGGTCTGGGCCGGGGCGTTGACCCAGGGCCTGTTCCGTTCGATCGACGGCGGCCGGACCTTCGCGCCCGTCGCTGCCACGCCCCCAGTCAACCCGCGGTGCCTGCGCGAACGCAGCGACGGGCAGCTCTACGCCTGTGGCAACAACCTGCCCCCCGATAGCGCCGCACTCACCCGCACGCTCGACGGATCTTCGTGGGCCCCCGTGTTCGCCTTCGCCGCGGTAGCTGGACCCTTTCGGTGCGACAGCGGGACGCTGCAACGAGAGGATTGCGAGGGCCTTCTGTGGTGTGGGGTCAAGGACCAGCTCGGCATCGCTTCGACAGAGATCGATTGCACCGACGCCGCCGAGGCGATCGACGCCGGCATCGACGGTGGAACCGGTGCGGACCGCGGTGGCGGTGGTTGCTGTGACGCTGGTGGCGGTCGGCGTGTCGAGCTCGCGGCCGCGGTGTTGCTGCTGGTGCCCCGCCGTCGCCGCCGCCGCTGATCCGCGACGCATCATGGGCGCCACCGCAGGAGCCGGAGGCCGTTGGCAGCGACGACGAGGCTGGCGCCCATGTCGGCGAAGACGGCCATCCACAACGTGGCGATGCCGGCGAGGCCGAGGCCGAAGAACACCGCCTTGACCGCGATGGCGAAGGCGATATTGGTCTTGAGGACCGTGGCGGTGGCGCGGCTCAGCGCCACCAGCGTGGGTACGCCGCGCAGGTCGTCGCTCATGAGCGCGACGTCGGCGGTCTCGAGCGCGGTGTCGGATCCGGCGGCGCCCATGGCGAACCCGACCGACGCCTTGGCCAGCGCCGGAGCGTCGTTGACGCCGTCCCCCACCATGGCCACCGAGCCGTGCTCGCGGCTCAGGGTCTGGATCATCGCCAGCTTGTCCTCGGGCAACAGGTCGGCCCGGACCTCTTCGACGCCTACCTTCCTGGCCACCGCGTTGGCCGTGGTGGGGTTGTCGCCGGTCAGCATGACCAGCTTCACGTCGAGGGCGTGCAGCGACTTCACGGCCTCGATGCTGGTGCTGCGGATGGTATCGGCGACGGCGATGACGCCCAGGGCCTCGCCGGCGCGCCACACCACCATCACGGACTTGCCGTCGGCCTCGAAGCGGGCGAGCGCGGTCTCGACCTCTGGCCGGCACACCCCGCGCTCCTCGGCGAAGCGATGACTTCCGACGCCGATCTTCTCGCCGCCGACCGTACCTTCGATGCCCTTGCCGTCGGTAGAGGTGACGTCGGAGACCGGCAGGAGCTCGCCGGCGTGGGCCTCGGTGACGGCGTGGGCGAGGGGATGGGCCGAGGAGGCCTCGAGGCTGGCGGCACGCGCCAGCACGTCCTCCTTCGACATCGACCCCACCGGCTCGACGTCGGTGAGGCGAGGCTTGCCCTCGGTGAGAGTGCCGGTCTTGTCGAGCGCGACCATGCGGATGTGGCGGGCGTTCTCGAGGTGAACCCCACCCTTGACCAGGATGCCGCGGCGGGCGGCGGCGGCGAGACCGCTGACCACGCTCACTGGCGTCGAGATCACGAGCGCGCAGGGGCAAGCGATGACCAGGAGGACCAGCGCCTTGTACAGCCAGGGGCGGAATGGGTCGTCGGTGATGATGGGGGCGCCGATCGCAATGGCGAGTGCCAGCAGCACCACCGCCGGCGTATAGACGCGGGCGAAGCGATCGACGAAGCGCTCGGTCGGTGCCTGCTGCGACTGGGCCTCGCGGATGGTGCGGGCGATCCGGGCCAGCGTGGTGTCGCCAGCACCGGCCGTGACCTCGACCTCGATCATGCCCTGCTGATTCACCGACCCCGCGTACACCGGATCGCTTACCACCTTGTCGATCGGGAGCGACTCCCCGGTGATCGGCGCCTGATCGATCGAGGTGCGGCCAGCGCTGATCTTGCCGTCGAGGGGCACCCGCTCCCCTGGCCGGACCTGGATGGTCGCGCCCGGCGTGATAGTCGTCGTGTCGACCTCGACCCAGGCGCCGCCCCTTCGTACATGGGTGAGATCGGGCGCCAGCACCATGAGGCTGCGGATGGCGTCGCGCGCCCGGTCGACCGAGCGAGCCTCGATGACCTCGGCGCAGGCGAACAGAAACGTGACCATCGCGGCCTCGGGCCACTGGCCAATGACGATGGCGCCCACCACCGCGATCAACATGAGCAGGTTGATGTTCAGGGTAAGGGTGCGAGCAGCCACCACGGCTTTGCGGAGCGTCTTGGGACCGCCGGACAGCATGCTGAGCGCGGCGAGGCCGATCACCGGGACGCTCGTTTCGTCACCGGTGGTCCACGCCACGACCTCGGCGGCCAGGGCGGCAGCGCCCGAGACCCCCAGCAGCGCGTACTCGCGACGCATGTTGGCCACTGGTAGCGCCGGTACGGCCGCGTGAGCCGGTGCAGCGTGGTCGTGGCCGGGCGCGTCGTGGTCGTGATCATCCTCGCCCGCCGGCCGCGGCGCCGGTGCGGCGCCGTCGAGCCGGACCGGATCCATGTCGATGTCGCGCAGCGCGGCCAGGGTCGCCACCGCGGTGGTCTCCTCGGCGTGCTGCACGATCACGACTCGATCCAGCAAGTCGAACTCGACCCGCTCAATCCCCGCGACGCCGGCGAGCCGTCGACCGATCATTTCCTTCTCGGTGGCGCAGTCCATGCGCGGCACGTGAAAGCGGGTGGTGGTCACAGGTTCCCGACCTTCTCCTCGTAACGTCCCATCATCCAGGCGTAGAGCGTGGGCAGCACGAGCAGGGTCAAGAGCGTGGCCGTCACCAGCCCGCCGATGACGACGGTGGCGAGTGGCCGCTGCACCTCGGCTCCAGCGCCGCTGGCCAGCGCCATGGGGATGAAGCCGAGCGAGGCCACCAGGGCGGTCATCAGCACCGGTCGCAACCGCACCTTCGCACCTTCGTAGGCGGCCGCGCGCGCCGACAGTCCGCCGCGCCGTCGCTCCTCGATGTAGCCGACCAGCACCAGGCCGTTAAGCACCGCCACCCCGAACAGCGCGATGAACCCGACGCCTGCCGAGATCGAGAGCGGCATCCCTCGGATGGCGAGCGCGAACAGCCCGCCAGTCACCGCGAACGGCACGTTCAGGTAGATCAGCGCGGCCAGCTTGCCCGACCCGTTGGCGGCGAACAGCATCACGAAGATCAAGGCCAAGGCCAGCGGCACGACGATCATCAGCCGCCGGCTGGCCTCCTGCAGATTCTCGAACTGTCCGCCCCAGTCCGTGAAGTAGCCCGCCGGGATCACGTCGGACTTCTCCAGCGTGGCCTTGGCGTCGGCGACAAAGCCGCCCAGGTCGCGGCCGCGAACGTTCATCTCCACCGTCACCCGGCGGCGGCCGGCTTCGTGGCTGATCTGGGCCGGACCGTCCTCGATCTTGACGTCGGCGAGCTCGTCGAGCGGGATCAGGGCCCCGGCTGGAGAACGCACCTTCAGCGCCTTGATCTCCTCGACCGAGTCACGGGCGCTGGCAGCGAAGCGCACGGTCAGCGCGAAGCGGCGCTGGCCTTCCAGCACCACCCCTACCTCCCGGCCACCGATGGTCGACACCACGTCGAGGACGTCGCCGGCGTTGATGCCGTGGCGGGCGATGGCTCGGCGGTCGATCCGGACCCGCATCACGGGCAGCCCCGCCGTCTGCTCGGCCTTGACGTCGGCCGCCCCCTTTACCTTCGATAGCACCGTCACCACCTCGGCGGCGATACGTTCAAGGGCCGCCAGATCGTCACCGTAGATCTTGAGCGCGACGTCGGAGCGGACGCCGGAGATGAGCTCCGAGACCCGCAGTTGGATGGGCTGCGAGTAGCTGAAGTTCTGCGCGGGAGGTTGCGCTTCAGCGCCTCGTCGAACTTCTCGACCAGCTGTTCGCGCGTCTGCTCCTTCGGCCAGCTATCGCGCGGCCTCAGCATGACGAAGATGTCGGAGATCTCGACCCCCATGGGATCGGTCGCGATCTCGGCGCGACCGGTCTTGGAGATGACGGTGTCGACCTCGGGAAACTGCTTGAGTACCTTCTCCAGCTCGGTGGTCTGGCGTACCGACTCCTCGAGCGACACGCTGGGCAAGCGGATCGCCTGCAGGGCGATCGCGCCCTCGTCGAGCTGCGGCACGAACTCCGAGCCCAGCCGGCTCGCCACCACCCCGCTGGCCGCCAGGACGACGACCGAGATGGCGGCGACCAACCAGCGCGCCCTCAGCGCGCCGCGGAGGGCCGGCTCGTAGACGCGCCGGACCCCGGCCACGATGAAGCTCTCCTTCTCCGAGATCTTGCGGGGCAGGAGCAGCGACGCCACCGCCGGGATGAACGTCATGGCCAACACCAGCGCGCCGGCCAGCGCGAACAGCACGGTCATGGCCATGGGCCGGAACATCTTCCCCTCGATGCCCACCAGCGACAGGATCGGCAGGTAGACGATGGCGATGATGATCACGCCGAAGGTCGCCGACCGCAGCACCTCGCGGCTGGCCTGCAACACGATGGCGCTGCGTTCCTCGTTGGTCACCGGTCGCCCGAGTTCGTGCGATCGCTGGGCCAGGAGCCGCACCGAGTTTTCTACCACGATGACCGCACCGTCGACGATCAGGCCGAAGTCGATGGCCCCCAGAGACATCAAGTTGCCGGAGACTCCGAACCGCCACATGCCGATGAACGCCGCCAGCATCGACAGAGGGATGACCATCGAGACCAGGAGGCCGGCGCGCAGGTTGCGCAGCATCAAGAACAGCACGACGATCACCAGCACGCCGCCCTCGAGCAGGCTCATGGCGACGGTGCTGATGGTCTTCTTGACCAGTACGGTGCGGTCGTAGAACGGCTCGGTGTGCACGCCCAGCTTGGCTAGCGATGGGGCGAGGCCCTCGAGTGCTTCCTTGGCCGCGGTGACGACCTCGCGCGAGTTGGCGCCCATGCGCATCATCACGATCCCGGTGACGATCTCGCCACGCCCGTCACGGGTCACCGCGCCCTGCCGCACCATGGCGGCGAGGTTCACGTCGGCCACGTGGCGCAGGTACACTGGCGTGCCGTCGTCGTCGGTGGAGACCACGATGTCACCGATGTCGTCCCTCGACGTGATCAGGCCCTCGCCGCGGATCAGGTACTGCTCGCCGTTCTGTTCCAGATAGGCGCCGCCGGCATTGGCGTTGTTGCGCTCCAGCGCCGTCACCACCTGGTCGAGCGAGATGTCGAGGCGTGCCAGGTCGGCGGGTCGGATCTGCACCTCGTAGGTCTTGAGCTCTCCGCCGAAGGCGTTGACCTCGACCACACCGGGGACGGTGCGAAGCCGTGGCGCGATCTCCCACTCGAGGATGGTGCGCAGCTCCATCGGACTCTTGCCGTCGCCGCGGATCTCGAACTGGAAGATTTCGCCCAGCCCCGTCGACACCGGCCCCATTTCGGGCTCGCCGTAACCGGGGGGGATGTTCTCGCGGACCGCCGCGAGGCGTTCGCCGATCTGCTGGCGGGCGAAGTAGATGTCGGTGTCGTCCTCGAAGACAACGGTGACCGCCGACAGGCCGAACTTCGACGACGAGCGGATCTCGACGACGTTGGGCAGGCCGCTCATACCCTGCTCGACGGGCGTGGTGACGAATTTCTCGACCTCCTCCGGCCCGAGCGCCGGAGAGCTGGTGAGGATCTGGACCTGGACGTTGGTGACGTCGGGGACGGCGTCGATGGGCAGGCGCAACATGGCCGACAACCCGCCGACGATCATCAGTGCCGAGGCGATGATCACCATCACCCGGTTCTTGAGCGACCACTCGAGGATGCGTTCGATCATGGCGTCCTCCTAGTGCTCGTGGCCGCCGAAGCTCTCGCGTCGAGCTTCGGACTTGAGGAGGAACGACCCGGTGGTCACCACGCGTTCACCCGGGGCCAGGCCCTTGGTGACCTCGACCCAGTCACCGCTGCGAACGCCCAGCTCGAGCTCGCGGAGCTGGAACTCGGTGTCGCCCACCGGCACGAAGGCGATCGACCCGTCGCCGTCGCGCTGGATGGCGGCAGCCGGGACGTACGTGCCTTCGCGGGGCTCGCCGGTGCTTCCGGCAAGGATCACCTTGGCGAACATGCCAGGCTTGAGCGCGCCGTCGGCGTTGGTCAGGGCCACGCGCACCTTGATGGTGCGCGACCGCCGGTCGAGCACCGCGCCGATCGACTCGATGGTGCCCTCGAAGGAGCGCTGGGGCCAGGCCTCGACCGTGGCCGAGACCTTCTGTCCAACCGCGATCTGGCCGAGGTTGCGCTCGTAGACGTCGACCATCACCCACACCGTGCGCAGGTCCATGACGACGAACATGGTGTCCTGCGGTTCGACCATCTGGCCCAGCGCCACCAGGCGCTCGACCACGACGCCGTCGAGCGGCGAAGCGACGGACACCGCCGATGCGTAGTGCTGGTCGGCGCGCAGGTTCTTGAGCTGGGCGTCGGAGAGTCCGAGGGTATGCAGTCGCAACTCCGCGGCTTCCTTCTCGGCGCGGGCGCGGGTGGCCTCGCCCTCGGCGATTCGCCAGTCGCGCTCGGCGGCGATCTTCTTTTCGAACAGCGCCTTCTCGCGATCGGCGTTCTCGCGGGTCACCGTGGCGGCGCTGGCGGCGGCGATGTAGTCGGCTTTGGCCCGCCCCAGGTCGGGCGAGTCGATGGTGGCCAGCGCCTGGCCGCGGGTCACCTGGTCGCCGACGCCCTTGGTCAGCTTGGTCACCCGGCCTGACGCCTTGGCGCCGATGCGGGCGATGCCATCATCGGGCGGCACCATCTCGCCGGTGGCGATGATCTCGGAGGTGACGGCACGACGCTCGACCGGCGCGATCGCGATCTTGGCCGACGCCACCTGTTCGGGCGTGAGCTTGACCATGCCCGACTCTTCCTCGCCGTGCTCGTCCTTCTCGCCGGCGTGCTCGCCCTTCTCGCCGGCGTGCTCGCCCTTCTCGCCGGCGTGCTCGCCCTTCTCGCCGGCGTGCTCGCCCTTCTCGCCGGCGTGCTCGCCCTTCTCGCCGGCGTGCTCGTCTTTGTGCCCTGACTCACCCTGAGCCGCACCCTTGCCACAGCCAGCGACGGCCACAGCCATCGTGAGCATGATCGTCATGGTTCGCAGCGCGTTCATCGCGCACCTTCTTTCCCAGCGGCGCGCTGGATCGCAGTCCAGGCGTCGATGGCTTCGTTGACCGCGTCCAGGTAGGCGAGCTGGTTGGAAACCAGCTCGCGACGGACGACCGTGAATTCGAAATAGTCGATCTTGCCCGCCTCGAACGATTGCCGCGCGAGCTCGAGGTTGTCGTGCAGGCGTGCGTTGATCTCGCGGTCGAACCCGAGGACGGCGTCGCGCGCGCGCACGTAGGTGCGCACCGCGGTCCGCATCTCGCGCTCGGCCTCGGTCATGCGGCGCCCCTGTTCGAGCTCGGCACGGTGACTGCGCGCCCGCGCCGCCGCCCGTGCGCCTTGGTTGCGATTTCGTACCGGCAGCGAGATGGAGAGCCCGCCGAGGACGGCGTGGAAGTCGGTGTCGAGATCCTGCTCGTACCCGTAGCTCAGGCTCGCCGTCAGGTCGGGACGGCTCAGCGCATCGGCAAGTCGCACGTCCGCGCGAGCCGCGGCGACCTCTGCGCGCGCCACCGCCAGGTCGGGGCGTTCCGCCAACGCGCGCGCCACCATGGCGGCTTCGTCGGTGGTCGCCTCGGGAAGGACCGGCAACTCTCCGCTGGGCTCGAGCCGTTCCCCTGGCCCGGCGCCGATCGAGGTGCCCAACTCGGCCAGCGCGGTCTCGTACGCGTTCTCGGCGTCGACGCGCTCGTGACGGGCGCGGGCGACCTCCAGGTTGGCCAGGTTGATCTGGAGCTGCGTCCCGGCGCCAAGCGCCTGGCGGTCGCTCGAGGCCGCGACCAGCTGGGTCGCGAGCGCCTCGGTCTCGCGCGTGCCCTCCACGCGGGTCCGCGCGACCAAGGCGCGCTGAAACGTGCGCCACACCTCGACCCGCGCGTCATAGACCGCACGTGCCAGCTCGGCTTCGGCGGCGGTGACTCGCGCGGCAGCGGCGTCGCGTCGCGCCTGGCCCTTGCCGCCGAGCTCGATGGTCTGGGCCAGCGATACCTGGACCTCGAGAAGAGTCTTGCCCCCGCCAAACCGAGGTCCCGCCGCGACGCCGACCTCCGGGTTGTAGATCGGTCGGCGCGCCCCGTCGGCCTCGCCGCGGGCGGCCTCGACATCGGTGCCGGCGATGGCCACCGATGGACGGCGGGCCGCACGTGCGACGGCTTGATCGAACGTGATCGAATCTGCATGCGCCACGGTGACTCCAAACGCCAGCACGGCGCCGATCACCGCTCGCCATCGAGCGAACGTTGACATCGTTGACCTCCCGGTCGCGAACGACACGGGTTCCTGATCCGTCCAGCCGGGACAGCCCGGCGCTCACGAGACGACGGAGGTCAGACGATCGGAGGGCGCGTCGGCGGCGCGGACAGCCCCAGGCCCACCTGGAACGGCGGCGCCAGGTGCGTGTTCATGTCGCTCGCTGCCGACATCTGGATCACGGCGATTGCAGTCGTGGCCACCGCCGGCGTGGGCTGGTGGCACGGGCACAGGTGGAAGGTCCCCGAGCAGCCATGCTCGTCTTCCCCCAGCGGAGCGTTCTCATGCTCGTCGTCGTCGCCATGCGCGACATCGCCGTGTTCGGCCGCATGCACCGTCAGCTCGACGAGCTCGCTCAGTCCGGGCCACATGGCCACGGTCAGCAGGAGCGCGATCAGACGGACAAACACGACGTACAGCCTAAGGGCGCCCCGGGTTGGTGTCAAACCCGGTTCCGGCACACTGCGAAGTTTCATCGCACCTGACCCGCGGCCGTCGCGTGATACGGGGGGGCGTGATCTCCGCGCTGTTGCTCGGTGCCGGACTCGGTTCGCGCCCGCGCCCGCTGACGGATCGAGCTTGCTGGGGAGCCCTTGGCGGTTCGCCTGCTGCGCCAGCTCGCCGGCCACGGGGTACGGCGCGCCACTGTCGTCATCGGACATCGTGCCGATCGCGCGCGCGTGATCCTGCCGGCACGGCTCGGGGCGATGGAGATCACGCTGGTCGCGAACCCGGTCTACGCCGAGACCAACACGATGTACTCGACGCTGCTCGGCATCGACGCATTGGCAGAGGGCGGCTACCTGATCGAAGGCGACATCGCGGCGTCGGACGCCGCCATCGAGCGGCTCGCGGCGTGGAGCGGCGCCGGCTCGTGCTGGGCTGCGGACGCGTGGCGTCGTGGTCATTCCGGCAGCCGCCTTCACACCGACGGAACGGGCCGCATCCTCGGTCAGGACATCCATCGCGATCCCACGACGGCCGCGAGCCCGGGACGCTGGAAGTCGGCCGCCATGCTCAAGCTCTCGCCGATCCCCTATCTGATCGAAGGCGCCCGTCGTCTGGAACAGGCGGGCGCTGGCCTGATCGCGGTGCCCTGCAACAGCGTCACGTATTTCCTCGGCCCGGTCCGCGCGGCGGTGGTCACCCCGATCCTTGATCCGGTCGTATCAACGCGGGAGGCCCTCCGCGCCCGGGCCCCACATCTGCAACGGCCGCTGGTACTTGGCGGCGCGGTGACGCACCAGGCCGGTCTCTACGGCGCGGTCGAACGCCCCGACGACGTGGCTCAGGCCGAGGTGCTGGCAGCGATCGAGTCCCTCAAGCTGGGTCGCGGCACCCCCGAGCTCGGCCGAGTCGGGGGTCGGCTACGTCAAGCGCAACGCCATCGCCGGCCTGTCGTTGGCCAGCTTCGCCGAGCTCGAGGCGCGTCTCGCGCGCTGGATGGTCGAGGCCGCATCTACTCCTCGATGTCGAGGCCGGCGGCGTGCCAACCGCGGATCCCGGCCGGCATGCGCGCCACGTTCCTCCAGCCCTTCGCGACTGCCGCCGAGGCCGCTTGATGGGACGCGCCGCAGAGCTCGTTGTAGCAATAGAAGATGACCTTCGCGTCGCGGTCCTGCGGGAGGGCGTTGAGCCGCAGCTCGATCGATGACATCCAGATCGCGCTCGGCAGGTGCCCCTCGTCGTAGATCTCGCGCGGGTTGACGTCGACGATTGTTGGGGCGGGTTTGTGCGCGATCAGCTCCGCCACGGCCGCCGGGGTCAACTCGACGATCAGACCTGTCGCGACCGACCCGCTCGGGATGGCGCGGACGTCGCTGGCGCACGCCGCGAGCGGCGACGCGAGCGCGACGCCCAGGAGAACGCGGATCAGCACGACGTCACCGATGCGGGCAGCAGGCGCTTCAGGTCGGGCGTGACAACCGCCTTCGCGTCATCGTCGCCGGTGGGCTCGAGCCAGATGCCCGTGCCGCCGACGTCGACCACCAGTGCGTGCCGCAGAAGTCCGCAGCATCGGCGATCGATATCGACGAACTCGGCGGCGCGCACGAGGATCGCCGGCACGTCGCGGAGCTGGATCCGGTAGCCGTCTGGCAGCTCGAGGACCGCAACGGCCGCCGCGAACACGTCTGCGGCGACCCGTTCGGCGCGTTCGCGCGCCTCCTTCAGGGCCGCAGGAGAAGGCTTCGCTCCGTCCGGCACCAGCGCCGCGACGTCACACGCGAGGGGAAGTTTGGAATGCTGCATGCCGCGGTAGGCGGCGCGCGTGCGATCCGGGACAGCTCATGCCGTACGCGGGGCAAACACGATGATGGCCATGCCGCCGATCGCGACCGCGCCACCCACGAGATCCCAGCGATCCGGCGGGTTGCCGTCGACAAGCCACAGCCACATCAGCGCCATTGCCACGTAGACGCCGCCGTAGCCCGCGTACGTTCGGCCCGCAGCCTGCGGATGGAGCGTCAACAGCCACACGAACAGCGCCAGGCTCCCCGCTGCCGGCGCGAGTAGCCACATCGACCGCCCCTGCCGAAGCCACAGATACGGCAGGTAGCAGCCAACGATCTCCGCCACCGCGGTCACGACGAACAGGCCGACGGTCTTTGCCACGAACATCTCGGGAGAATGCACCACCCTCACGCCGGACGCAGCGCCACCGGGATCCAGGCGAGACCGGCGACGACCGGCAGTGCGATAGCCGCCGCGAGCACGCCGCCCAGCCCGAGCCCGGCGCAGCCGAGCGCGGCCGTCATCGACGCTACCAGCAGGGTGAGGAGCCAACGTCGTGCGCGTGCCACCGGCGCGTGCGCCGCCCGCCACGTGACCCCGAGGCCCGCCGCGGCGCCGGCGATCACGCAGGCAAGCTCGACCTTGCCGAACGCACCGAACGACGAGCACTCGACGCCGCACCCGCGCAGGAATAGCGCCGCTACCAGCGGCACGCCGCCAAGGAGCAACCCGTCGCGTACGGCCTCGACGCCCATCTGACTGCGCCAGCGCAGCGCCGCCGCCGCGACGAACAGCACCACTGCGAGGCATATGCAGAAGTCGGGCCGCGCGCCTCCTGCTAGCGGGACGAAGCCCAGCCCCGCGACCACAACCGCAACCCGACAGGCCATCCGAACCCGACTCCATTCGGCGGTTCGCTGCGCGCGACGTGCAAGCACCTCGAGATCAACCATGGGTCTTCCTCCACAGGGCGCGGAGCCGCTCGGACGCCCGCAGCCGTCGCTTGCGCGCGGTCTCACCGGAAAAGGTCACGTCATCGAGCACCGACGCGAGCACGGCCTGATCGCGCTTGGGCAGCTCGCCGATCGCAGCGTGCACAGCGGCGCGCAGCTCCGCGAGCAAGACCCGCTCGACCGGCAGCGCGCGATCGTCCGCAGCCACGGCCACGGCCAGCACGTCGGTCGACTGCTCGCGTCGCCGATGCTGCTGCCGTCGCACCGTCATGACCTCGTACGCCGCGATGGTGACCGCCCAGGCGACCCCGTCGCGGGCGCGGTCCATGTCGGCGATCCGATCGAACACCTTCAGGAGCGTCCGCTGCGCCGCGTCCTCGGCATCGGCGCGCACCGCGAGCGTCCGGCTGGTGACGCCCAGCAGCACCGGCCACAGCGCGTCGAATACGTCGCGAAACGCCGCACGCTCGCCGTCGGCGAAGCGAACCATCGCGGCATGGATCTCGCGGCGCCGGGCGGGCGTCATGCTCGGCTGGAGGATGTCATCGCCGAAGCCGCGATGCTGTCGAGCATCGTGATCGCCTCGACCCGTTCGTCGGGCACGGTCGCCTCCCAGCGCAGCTCATCGCCGCGCCGTCGCAGATTGAACCGCCAGAAGGAGCAGCATTCTTGCTCCATCGCGGCGAGGGCGCGCGCATCTCGCTCCAGCTCCGGCGTCCACGTGAACGTCCACACTGCGAGCGTGCCAGTGACCTCGCGCCGCACGAGGCCGCGCTCGAACAGTCGCCGGAACTCGTCACCGCGCCCAGACATGTCCTCAGGGGGGAGCGTGCAACCGACCGCGGCCGCACGGTCCTGCATCGTCGGCCCGCAGCCGCAGCTCTGATCGATCGCGCACGCGCGGGTGGCTTCACAGCTCGCCGCAGCGCGCCGTCGCCGCCGTGCGTAGCCCACCACCGCCATGAGCACGCCGCTTGCGACCAACACCGCGCCGAGCGGCTCCAGGATCAATGCCGCGGTCGTGGCGGCGCCGGCGCCGACCACCACGGCGGCTAGTGGCAACGCGCAGCAAGCCGCGCACGCGGCAGCACCGAGCAAGAGCGGGGTTCGGGGGCCGGACCACATCGATGACTTCGTGCTCACGGGAACATTAGGCGTTCCCTGGTCGTTCCGGGACAGCTGATGCCACCGACCCGGGCGATTTCTACGCCGCTCCGCGTTCTGAACCGTCGTCGCTATCGCCGGCCCAGTCACCAGCATCGTCGGACGTGTCGAGCGTCCCGAACGAGTCGCGCGAGTCGTTCGCCGCCTCGTCCGCGACGATCCCGACCACGCGCCTGGCGCGGCGCGCAACCGTCGCGACCGGCGCGCCGCCATCTTGGATCATGACCTCACGCACGTTGCGGTGCAGTTCGTCCGGGATGTGGGTGCGCAGGCGGTAGAAGCGCTTGAGGACGTTCCGGAACGCTTGGTCGTGCAGATTGAGGCGGGCGACGACCTCGCCCTCGCGGCTGTGGCCGGCCTCGTAGGCGTCCAGGAAGGCCAGCAGGCCGGCGTCACCGGCAGCATGCGAGCGTAACGCGTGGAAGACCTTGGCCCTGACCTCACGCTGGGCGAAGAGGCCATCCGGGCGGGTCCGGACGTCCTCACGCTGGAGCGACATCTCGACATCGATCGAGGCGCCGTCCTGCGAGTCGTCCACGCTGGTGGTGTCGAGTGGGATGTGTCGGCGGCGCCGCAGCTTCTCGCACTCGTTCGAGATGGCGGAGTTGATCGACTGCTCCAGGTGACGGCGCAGCGTGCGCGCCTCGTGGTGCCAGGTGCGCACGCCGTCACAGGTGGCGACGATGGCGCCGTTGACCAGGTCGGTCGCCTTGTGCGGCTCGATGCGGTTCTCGATCGACAGCAGCTTGCCGCATTGCCGATCGGCCCAGGCGGTGAGGTCAGCGAGGAAGCCGGGGGCGGCAATCTCGAGCTTGATCCGCGCCAGCAACTCGGGCGGGGGAGGGGTGGGAGCCCTGCGGGACATCGGGACGTCCTTTCTTCCCGGCTGGCACCGGGAAGAATATCTACACCGCCGCTCTGACAGTCGTGACGGCGGCCGGACGAGGCTTTCTCGTCGAGAAATCGGGTCGGCGTAAGTGCTCGATCGCGGTGGGGTTGGAATTGGTCCCGCGGTATTGGGCGCCGATTTTCCGCGGCGCTCGGTCGTAGGATCTTGCCGTGCGGCCGATCGGTCGGCTGGCGGCGCTCACGATGCCGATCCAGCTCGAGATCAATGAGGCGCGCCCGCGGGCGTGTGGCGCTGGCCCACATTGATCGTGAGCTGCACGGGGCGAGGGGCCTTTCGGGTCGCTCGCCAGCGGATAGGCGTATGGGCAACGCGATCGGGCTGGCCTCAGAAATCGACAAGGAGCGGCGGACGCCGTGGGGCCTTTCGGGTCGCTCGCCAGCGGATAGGAGTATGGGCAACGCGATCGACCACCAGGCGCACGAGGTGGCTCATGTCTGAGCTGCACTTCGACAACGACGGCGAGCCAGCGCAGCAGCACCCGCAGTGCGTGGAGGTGCGGTGGCGGCGGTTCCGCAACCCGGGCATGCGCGGCGCGCCGGAGGTGGTCCACGAGAAGGATGGCTCGCAGCTCTACACGTCGGCAGACATCACCTATCTCGAGTTCTCGACGCGCGTGAACGGCGTGCCCGGCCGCTACCGCGGCGACCAGGTCGACGCCGCGCGCCGGCTCGTCCCGGGCGCCACGCCGTTCTACGTCACGATCACCGAGGCGCCGCGCAACGCGACGACCGGCAGCCCCACCGACGACCTGCTCCGGCACGTGATCAGCGCGAACGTCCGGCAGACCGAGGTCATCGCCGAGCGCTTCGCCGGGATGATGGAGCAGGCGGCCGAGATGCTGCGCCAGACCTCGGAGGTCCTGCGAGTCTTCACCGGCGCGAACCTGCTCCAGCGCCAGGCTCCGCCCGAGCCCGACGACGACGAGGATGACGAGGATGATGAGTACGACGAGGAGGACGAGGAGCCGACGAACGCCGCCGCCGCCGTGCTGAAGGAGATCAAGCCGATCGCCGATCAGGCGTTCAGCCTGTTCGAGACGTGGCTCCTTCAGCGCGCGGCGAAGCCCGCCGCGCCGCCGCCCAGCTCGCTGCCTGATGCGCCGCCGACGCCGGCCGAACCGCCGCCGCCGGCCGTATCGCCGCCGCCCGCCGAACCGCCGCCGCCGGCCCCCGCGCCCAGCACGCCCCCGGCCGCGCCGCCGCCGGTCGAGCCTGTTCCCCCGCCGCCGGCCCCCGTCGCACCCGCGCCCGCGCCCGCGGCCGACACCCGCAACGCCGCCACGGTCATGCCTACGCCGGAGCAGGCCCAGCACCTGCTCGCGATCCAGGCGGCCCTCGATCCCAGGGAGCGGACGATCGCCCGCACCGTGATCAAGCGCATGACGGACGAGCAGCGCGTGGAGTGGCTCCGTGAGCTGTCCGCGCTCACCGTCGACCAAGCCGTCGCCCTGGTGCGGTCGATGATCCCCGCCCCCGCGCCGAGAGGAGACTGCCCGTGACCATCGCCGGTCCGCTCCCACCCAACCTCACGCCGGGCGAGATGGACGCGCCGGCGCCGATCATCAAGCTCGCGCCACCGACGCCGGAGGTGCGTGACGCCGTTGTCCGCCACCTCATCAGGCTGTTCGCGCGGCACGCGCTGATCGATCTCGGCGTGCTGCCCGCCAACGAAGGCGCATCACCCAAGTAGTAGAGGGTAGTGCGCCGCGGTAGTGTCGGCGCGTGGCGACCAAGCGAGAGACATCAACCCCGGTCAAGATCCCAGCCGAAGCCCACGCCACGTTGCGCGAGCTCGCGGCCTACACCGCGCGCCACGGCTGGTCCTCGCTCGGCATCGATCGCGAGGACGCGCCAACGCAGACCGCGCTGATCGAGGAGGCGATCCGGCTCCTCGCGACGCGACGCGATACCAGCAAGGGGAAGGGCAAGCGATGATCGTTCGTACCTACGTCCGTCGTTCGAAGAACGACGAGGGCAAGCAGCAGTTCAGCCTGGACGTCCAGGCCGGCGGGTGCCGCGACTTCCTGGCAGCGTCGCCGTTCGCGGGCGCGAAGGTGGTCGAGTACGTGGACGACGGCAAGGCTGGCGACGACTTCCACAGCCGGACCGGGCTGCGGCAGCTCCTCAGCGAGGCCCGACGCGGCGACGTCATCTGCTGCCGGGACCAGTCACGCCTCGGCCGTGACGCGATCGAGGTGACCCTCGTCGTGCGCGACCTGGTGCGGGACCGCGGGTGCCGGCTCTTCTACTACGTGAACGGCCAGGAAGCGCTATTCGCCAACGCGATCGATCAGGCGACCACGTTCATCCAGGGCACCGGGCACCAGATGGAGCTGGAAGCGATCCGGTCGCGCGTCCGAGAAGCGCTCCGCTCGCGCGTCCGCGCCGGCAGGATCGCCGGCGGCCGCTGCTACGGCTACCGCCTGGAGCGGAAGGCGGACGGCTCGGGGCGACCCTTCACGATCGCGGTCGTCGACGAGGCCGAGGCTGAGGTCGTGCGTCGCATCTTCGCGATGCGGTGCGATGGCCTGGGCTACAAGAAGATCGCCCAGACGCTCACCGAGGAGGGCGTGCCGCCGCCGAGCGCGGGCAAGCGGGGCACCGGAACCTGGGGGCCCGGTTCGATCCGCGCCATGCTGCTCAGCCCCCGTTACCGCGGCGTCTACGTTCATGGCAGGGTCAAGAAGGTGCGCCACGGCGGAGTCGTCGCACGCGTCCGCGCCGAGGCGAGCGAGGTGATCACCGTCGAGCTCCCCGAGTGGCAGATCGTGGACGACGAGACCTGGACGCGCGCGCAGGAACACTTCGCGCCGACCTCGCCGACTCGTCGGATGACGTCGTCGGCGGCCAAGTACGCGCTCACGGGGATCGCGCGCTGTGGCGTGTGCGACGGCGCGGTGGGCTGCGCGTCGACCCGCCAGAACGGCGGCTACGTGAAGTCGTACGCCTGCCGGCGGCGCCACCAGCGCGGGCCGCGGGCGTGCGCGGCCAGCGTCCACCAGCCCATGGCGGACGTCGAGACCGCGCTCCTCACGTACCTCGAGAGCAGCGTCCTGACGGCCGACGTGATCGATCACTACGCACGCGAGATCCGCGCGGCGGTCGAGGATGAGATCCCGGACCGGGAGGCGGACGTAGCCGACCTGGAAGCCCAGCTCCGGCAGGTCAAGGCGGAGCAGAAGCGGCTCACCAAGGCGGTCGCCATCGCGGACGACGTGCCGGAGCTGGTGACCGAGCTGCGCGACCGTGCCACCCGGGCTCGTAGCCTGGAGGCCCGGATCGCAGCCGTCCGGCGGACGCCTGACGACCTACGCGGGACCGTCGATCGGGCGGAGGCGCAGGTCCGGGCCAAGCTCGGCCAGGCGCGCTCGGCGCTCACTTTGGCGAACGACCCCGAGGGCCTGCGCCTGACGTTCCTCCGGCTGTTTCCGGAGGGCCTGCGATTTCACCCGGGGCGCGTAGGGACGCACCAAGTATGGGAAATCGAAGGATCTTTGAACCTGTGCCAGCTCGCCGGAGTCGACGAGCTGGCACCGTTCACTTTGAATCGTGACCCCAAAGGGACTTGAACCCTTGTTTTCGCCGTGAGAGGGCGACGTCCTAGACCGCTAGACTATGGGGCCGGTCGGCGTTCTTGTCGCAGAACCGAAGCTCTGCGTCAAGGCCTGCGTTCGGGGACTTGGATTCGAACCAAGATAGTCAGCTCCAGAGACTGACGTCCTGCCATTAGACGATCCCCGAGGATCACCCTGGAAAGGGCGACAGCTATCTACTCGGTCGCTGGCCCGCCGTCAAGAGGTGCGCGCCGCGGCGGCGCCGGGTAGCATCCGCCGAGGAGGATCCATGCGCCTGCGCACGCTGACCGTTGTGATCGCGGCCGTCGCCCTGTCGGCGACCGCCTGCAAGAAGAAGCAGAACGACAAGCCCGCGCCCGCCGCTGGCACCGCCGCCGGGACGGCCAGCGGCACCGCCGCCGGGACCGGCAGCGGCACCGCCGCGGGCACCGGGGCTGGCACCGCCACCGCCGGCAGCGGCGACCCGGCCGGCAGCGGCAGCGCCGCGGCCACCGGGGTCGACCCGGGCATGTCGAACAAGGCCGGCAACTGCCCCGCCGCGGTCGCCGGCGCCAAGGCCGAGCTGCTCGAGGACGCCACGCTGAAGAACGCGATCGCGCTGGCGATCACCGCCACCGATCCCGACGCCGTGGCCACCGTGCGCAAGCGCGCCGCGCACCTGGTCGCGGTGCAGGCCGCGCCCGACGCCGACGTCAAGCACAGCGGCGAGGGCACCGGCGGCGGCGCCGGCATGTGCCCGGTGATCACCGCCAAGGACGTCACGATCGCGTCGTCGGAGATCGAGGGCGGCGTCAAGGTCGTGATGACCTCGACCGGCGCGATGACCGCGGCCGATCTGGCCAAGGAGGTCGTGACCCGCATCGACAAGATGACCGCGTTCCGGCCGGCCACCGCGCCGGCCGACGGCGAGGCCGGCAAGGGCGCCGGCGCCGGCGGCGGCCAGGGCGACCACGGCGGGAACCACTCGGGCGAGGGCGACGGCCACGGCAAGGAGCGCGAGGCCGCGCAGGGCGGACCCGCGCAGTAGACCGAACACACCGCGCTGACCGGGCTGGGCGACGGCCTGCGTGGGGGCGTCGCAGTCACCGTCGTCATGAACCCGGACGTTGGTGGTCTTCAGAACGTCTTGGGTGGGGGCCCCGCCGGGGGCGTGACCCCGGCGGGGGAGGGTTTCGCGAGAAACCCTCCCATCAATTCAGGCGTGGATGATCGTCCCGACGTCCTCGCCGCGCAGGGCGGCCAGGACGTTGCCGGGCTTGGTGCCGTTGACGATCTGCAGCTCTTTGCAGGCCCGGGCCCGGGGCAGGTAGTCGAGCACGACGCGCTCGACGACCAGGTCGGGCAGGTCGCGGGCCTTGAGCTCGGCGACCGAGATCCGCGGGATGTGCTCGGCGGCCGGGTTCTTCTTCGGGTCGTCGGTGTACAGGCCGTCCTCGTCCTTGATGAAGATGGCCCGCTTCGCGCCCAGGAACTCGGCCGACAGGAACACGCCGGCGTCGGTGCGGTGCGGCGGGATGCGGCTGCCCTCCTCGCGCTTCTCCCAGTAGCCGAACGGCGGCATGCCGCTCATCACCGGCAGGCAGCCGAGCTGCAGGTACAGCGGCAGTTTCTCGAAGTCGTCGGGCAGGATGTACAGGCCGCCGTGCTTGGCGAGCAGCATCTGCACCATCCGCGCGTTCTGCATCGGGATGTACTTGCCGAGCGTGGCCATCACGCCCACCGGCATCTCGAGCTCGCTGGCGATCGAGTAGATGTGGCGGGCGCGGGTGCCGCCGCCGACCAGCACGACGACCTGGATGCCCTCCTTGCGGGCGGCGACCAGCTCGTCGAGGATCGGGAACAGCGCGGCGCGGCCGCGGTCCATCACCGACTGGCCGCCGATCTTGACCACCCGGACGTCGGGCATCACCGCGGTGGGCGAGTACGCGACGTTGGCCAGGTCGTGATCGGTCAGGTTGGTGCGGGCGAGCGTCGACTCGATGATCTTGCGGTCAGCCACGGCCGCCCTCCTTGACGATGACCGTGCCGACGTCCTCGCCGCGGATGGCGGCGGTCAGCATGCCGGGCTTGAGGCCGTTGACGATCTGGATGCGGGTGATGTTCTTGGCGGTCGACCACGCCCGGAACAGCTCGGCGTCGAGGATGTTGGTCGGCGGCGGGTTGGCCAGGAGCTCGGCCAGCGTGATGCGCGGGATGTGGCGCGCGTCGGCGTGGACCGCGGGATCCTTGTCGTAGAGGCCGTCCTGATCCTTCACGAAGATCAGCTGACCCATCGACAGCACCTCGGCCAGCTGGAACAAGCCGAAGTCCGAGCCGTGCTGCGGCAGCACGCCCTCGTCGGGCGGCGGCTCCCAGAAGTGGTACGGCGGGATCGAGATCGCGATCGGCAGGATGCCCGACGAGAAGTACAGCGGCAGATCCCAGAAGTGATCGCGCTGCATCGGCATCGAGCCGTGCTTGGCCAGCAGCGTGTTGAGCAGGATGGCGTTGAGCTCCTCCATCGCGCCGATCAGCTGCGCGATGCCGCCGACCGGCAGGCCGAGGTCGAGCGCCACCGACAGCGTGTGCCGGACCCGCGTGCCGCCGCCGACCGCCAGCACCATCTTCTTGCCGAGGTCGCGCTTGATCGCGGCGATCTCGTCGACCAGCGGCAGGATCGCGTCCTTGCCGCGGTCGAAGATGCTCTGGCCGCCGATGCCGATCAGCGCGGCGTCGGGGAAGATGTGGACGTCGCGGTCGCTGTCGGTGCCGGCGACGACGCGCCGATCCTGGAGCGACTCGCGCATCAGGCGCGACTCGATGTGGGTGCGGCCATCGCCGCTGACGAGGTTGCTCATGGAGGCTCCGGTGCGTTCGTGGCGTTCGGTGCGTTCGGGGACGACAGCGCGGTCAGGAGCGGCGCCGTGACCACCCCCGACAGGACGCCGAAAATACCGTGGACGAGGAGGCCGGGAAGTAACACGGCGTAAACAAGTGCCGGCGGCTGCACCGCCAGCGCGATCACCGTGATCGTGGCGAACCGCCCCAGCGCCGCCAGGAGGCCCAGGGTCGAGTACGTGACGATCCGGCGGATCCGGTGGGTGCCGGCGGCCCGGCGGGCCACGCCGTACAAGAGGTCGACGATGATGCCCGGGGTGACGTGCTTGGCGATCTCGAACACGCCGTAGCGGCCGTCGCCGAGCAGGAAGGCCACCGTGCCCATCGTCAGGCCGGTCAGCGTGGCGCCAACCTTGGTTCGCGTGACCTCGGCCGCCACCAGGTACAGCGGCAACAGCAGCACGCCCTTGTAGCCGGGCAAGAACGGGATGCCGGGGAGGATCTTCAGGGCCTTGACCCCGAGCATGGTCAGCGCGACCGCGGCGATCGCGCCGGCGTCGGTGGCGACGTGGGGCGGCAGGTCGGGGTCTTGCTCGCGCAGGTGGCGGTCGACCCGCCGCAGGTGCCGCCGGAACGGATCGACCAGCGCGCCGACGTCGCCGCGCGCGAGCCGGCGCAGGCCGGCGACGAAGCTGCGCGGGGTGGCCTCGTCGTCGTGCGGGCCGCCACCGCCACCACCGCCACCGCCACCGCCGCCGCCGCCGCCGCCGCCACCGCCGCCACCGCCACCGCCACCGCCGCCACCACCACCGCCGCCGCCGCGCCCGCGGCCACGTCCGCCGCCGCCGCGCATGCTGCCGTCGAGCAGCATCAGGGTCGCGTCGATCGCCACCGCCGCCAGGCGCGGCATGCCGAGCTTGCGCAGGCCGTGGGCCAGGGCCCGCGCGTCACCGGCGCGCGCGACGTGGGACGCGAGCACGACCGTGATGATCCGCAGCGCCATCGTCAGGCCCAGCTCGGCGCCCCAGGCGTTGAGGTCGAGGTGCACGAACCCGAGGTCGAGGGTCCACCACTGGTCGCGCGCGGGATCGTCGGAGAACAGCGCGTAGCCCGCGATGAACAACAGCGAGATCGGGATCAGCTTGCGGATCTGCCGCCGCACCCGCTGGCCGCCGAGCCCGAGCCACACCCACGCGGCCACCATCGCGGCCAGCGCGATCGCCACGCCCCACCACCGCGGGATGAAGAACACGCCCACCGCCACCGCGACCAGGAAGGCGACCCGCCGGCGCGGGCCGCCCGGGAAGCTGCGCGTCGGCTGCGGGGCGTCGGACAACAGCGGCAGCGTACTCGATCTGCGCCGTCGCGGTCGCCGCGATCAGCGATCGGCGATGCGCCGTCGGCCGAGCGGCAAGGGCGACGCGTGCGCCGCCGCCGAAGCGACGGCAGCGCCGGTGGGCGACGCCGGCAGGCGGGCCGCGGCGCACTCGAAGGCGAAGGTCTCGACGTAGACCTGGGTGCCGCTGCGGATGTCGATCGTGTACTGCGTCTCGGTGCCGTCGAGCTCGCGGGCGTGCGTCTCACGCTGCTGCAAGAGCGGGGTGCTGCCGGTCAGGATGATCCAGTCGTTCACCAGCGGCAGGAAATGGCGATCGTAGGACTGGGTGAACTCCGCGTCGATCGCGCCGTCCTCGTTGGAGTCGAGCGTGGCGCGGGTCCAATGTTCCGGATCGCGGTCCGGTTGTTCCCACACCCACACCGCGCACGGGCGACCGCCGGCGGGGTCGGGGCAGGTGCGCCAGGTCGAGCGTGGGGTGCCGTCGCCGGTGATCGTCGTCAACGACGCACCCCGCGTCGGATCGTGGAACGTCACGCGCTGCTCGACCTGCACACCACCCGCGTAGCGGTTGGTCTGCGTGTAGCCATCGTCTCCGTCGGTCGGCACGAGATCTTCGGACTCGACCGCCGCGACCTGATCGCCGTCCCAGGTGTAGGTGATCCGACTCGCCCCCGCGATCTCGTGGACCGTCAGGTGCCCGTCTTGCCAGGTGTTGGTCAGGGTCGCGATCACCGTGCCGTCGGGGGCGAGGGCCTGCGACGACAGCAGGTGCTTGTCCTCGTCGTACGTGAACGTGCGGTGGGTTGGCAGGCCGCCGTCCCAGCTGCCGTCGCTGGCGCACGGGACCCGCCCCGGGAAGATGGCCTCGTCGACCGGATCGTCGGCGCAGGCGGTGAGCAGCGTGGAGGTGATGATGGCGGGTAGGAGCAGGCGTGGGACGGGCATGGCCAGCGACGATGCAAGGTCCATGCTCCGGGCTCCGGTCGCGTCGGCGTCGCGGATTTCGAGGTGGTGGCGAAGGTCGTGAAGGGCGGGCCACGACGGGCCCGTCAACGGATCTTGACAGCCGGCGCCGCCACCGTCGGCGCGATCACATCCGCGTCGGATCGCGGCGCACCAGCGCCAGCGGCCGCGCCGGCCGATCGACGATCGACCGCCCCGCGCGCGGCGGGGTCGGGCGCGCGGCGGCGCAGGTGAACGCGAACGTCTCGACGTAGGTCGAGGCCGGCCCGGGCAAGCGCTCGATGGTGTAGCGGGTCTCGGTGCCGTCGGCCTCGCGGGTCGACGTGTCGCGCTGCCACGGCGCCAGCGCGGTGCCGTCGAAGCTGTTCCACGCCATCACCAGCGGCAGGAAGTGCGCGTCGTAGGTCATCGTGAACTCGTCGTCGATCGTGCCGTCCTCGCCGGTGTCGAAGGTGCCGCGGGTCCAGTGGGCCGGGTCGCGGTCGGGCTGCTCCCACACCGACACCGTGCACGGGCTGCCGTCGGCGGGCTCGGCGCACTCGCGCCAGGTCGCGCGGGTGGTGTCGTCGCCGGTGATGGTGGTGAGCGTGCCGCCGAACGACGCGTCGTGGTACGCGAAGCGCTGCGCGAGCTGGACGCCGTCGCGGTACGTGTTGGTCATCGTGAAGCCGTTGTCGCCGTCGTCGAGCGCGAGGTCAGTGCGGTCGTAGGTGGTCAGCAGGTCGCCGTCCCACGTGTACGTGCTGCGGGTGTGGATCGTGGGCGTCTGCCGCTCGCTGGTCGCCAGCCGACCATCGACCCACGTGTTGGTGATGGTCTCGACGACCGTGCCGTCGTCGGCGACGGTCCGCCGCGACAGCAAGTGCTGGTCGGCGTCGTAGGCGAAGGTGCGGTGCGTCGGCGGGTCGCTGTCCCAGGCGCCTTCGCTGGCGCACGGGACCCGGCCCGGGAACAGGTCGGGATCGGCCGCGTCGTCGGCGCACGCGGCGAGCAGCGAGGTGGTGAGGAGGGAGGGGAGGAGGGAGGGGAGGCGCAGGCGGGGGAGCGGCATGGCGCGGGCCCAAGGCAAGGCGCGTGCCGTGCGAGCGCCGTCACGGTCAGGGCGCGCCGGCCCCGTTGCCGCCGCCGCGGTGGTGGTGCTTGGTCACGTCGCCGAGCGCGCTGTCCACGCGGCGTCACACCTTCACCGTCAACCGCCGTTGGTGGGGCGCCGCCTCAGCCTTCGCCGAAACCGCACTGCGCGCTGCAGGTCGCGCTGAGCGCCGCGCACGTCTGCGCGTTGGCCGCGCCGCCGGCGTTGGCGTTGATGCACGCGACGCAGTCGGCGCTGGTGGCGAGCACGCCCACGACCTCGCCCTCGACCTCGGCCTCACAGGCGGCGACGTCGGTGCCGGGCGCGCCGGTCAGCGCCGCGGGCGCATCGCGTAGTCGAGCGTCACGAACCGCACACCGCACAGCCATACTTGGTGGCGCGCGATGGTCGTGAAGCCCGCCGGCGTGGCCGCGCGCAGGTCGGCGGGGGCGGCGGGATCGTCGGCGGTCCAGACGTCGATCACCTCGGACAGCGGCAGGCGGATCGGCGCGGTCCAGCGCCCGACGCGCGCGACGTAGTAGATGCCGGCGTCGCCGCCGACCTGCGTCGACACCCGCACGCCGCGGGCGAGGTGATCCATCCGCAGCACGCTGGTCATCGAGCCGCCGGGCAGCGGGAACGCGATGTTCATGTACGCGCGGCCGGCGTGGGCGTGGGTCGCGTACGCGGCGACGTACATCGCGCGGCCGTCGGCGTACTGGCGGATCCACGCGCGCGGATCGCGGCGGCCGTCGCGGGCCGCGGCGAGGCCGACGATCCGGCTGGTGATGCCCTCGTCGCCGCGCTCGGCGTCGGTGGGCAGATCGAGCTGCCCGAGCCGACGGCCGATCCGCTGCCACAGCCGCGCGCCGACGCGGAAGCCGCGCCGCCAGGTCGGGCGCACGACCAGATCGTGATCGGCGGTGCGCTCGTAGAAGGCGCGGATGGCCGGCGCGACGGCCGCCGCGTCGAGGCCGGCGTGGCCCAGCGCGGCGAGGTCGTCGACCAGGCCGCGCGGCGCGCCCACCTGCTGATCGTCGAAGAACCGCGGCCCGACGTGGGCGCGGCCGCGCACGCGGGACAGCGGCGGGTGATCGTGGCCGGCCAGCGCGCCGGCGCGCGCGGTCGCGAGCAGGCCCGGCAGCGCGACGCCGAGCAGGTTGAGCGCGCCGTGCGCCACCAGCATCGTGGTCAGCGCGTCGAGGTCGCCCAGCCGCAGCGGCGCCAGCCAGCCGCGGCTCGCGTACTGCGCCGCCAGGATCATCGTCGCGATCAGCGCGGCGCCGGCGACGCGCGCCAGCGCGCCGCGGGTGAGCAGGACCAGCGCGCCGCCCAGGCCGGCGGTGGCCATCGTCAGCGCGGCGGCCTGCTCGAGCCAGCGCGGCCCGGCGATGCCGGCGGCGGTGAGCGGCACCGCGAGCACCGCGACGATGGCGACCGCGCCGGCGACCCGGCCGCGGCCGACGACCGCGCGCCCGACGATGATCGGCAAGAACGCACCGGCGACGTGGAAGTGCGCGGCGGTCAGGCCGACCCACAGCGGCGGGTAACCGAGCAGATCGACGCCGGCGCGGTGCGCGAGCAGCCACAGCGCGCCGCCCGGCCACAAGACCAGGCCGGCGGCGGTGGCGACCTCGGCCGGCACGCGCAGGCCGCGCGCCGCCAGCCGACCGAGCCCGTGCAGCCCGAACAGCGCGCACGCGATCGCGTAGGGCAGGGTGAGCAGCGTCGCGCCGGCGCCGGCCGGCAGCCACAGCGCGATCGCCGCCAGCGCGCCGGCCGGCAGCGCCAGCCGCCGCGCGACGACCACCAGCGGCGCCCGCGCGCCGTCGCGATCGCGGCCGTCGACCGCCGCCGCCGCGATCGGCGCCAGCACCGCGACCACCACCGCGAGCGCCGCCGCCAGCCCGTCGACGAGCAGGGTCACGGCAGCAGCTGGGCGCGCTCGTCGGCGGTGGGCAGCCGGCAGGTGTCGTAGTGGCCGAACAGCCGGTAGCGCAGCCGCGCGACCACGCGATAGCCGAGATCGAGCGGCCACGCCGGCAGCCAGCGGAACGCGTAGGCCCAGCGCCACGGCCGGGTCAGGTGGCGCGCGGCGTGGAGGAACACCTTGCTGCGCAGGAACATGCGATCGCCGTCGATCAGCACCACCGATTCCAGCGTCGCCGGGATCGGGTAGGTCGCGCGCAGCGCCGCCGCGGTCTCGCCTTGCAGCGGCGCGTACCACAGCCGCCGCCGGTCGCGCTTCATCAGCCAGCGCACCGAGCGGTGGCACAGCCCGCAGGTGCCGTCGTACAGCACGACCGGTTGCGGGATGGCGGCGGGCACGTCCATGAGATGCCGCTAGCCTAGCCTTGGTGGCGCCCCGCCGCTCGTCGGCGAGCCGGTCGTCGCGCGCGGGCGCTGCCCGGGGGCGCCGAAGGCGGCTAGACTCGCCGGGTGCGCGCGCCGTTGGCCCTCCTGGTCGCGCTCGTCGGCTGCACCCGCGGCGACGACGTCCCGGCGCCGGCCATCGCCGCGCTGACCCCGGCCAGCGGCGCGGCCGGCGACGCGATCGTGATCACCGGCAGCGACTTCTGCCAGAACCCGGAGCCGGACGACGAGGCGACCTGTCTGCACACCGGCACGGTCGTCTTCGGCAGCGTGCCCTCCGCCGCCTCGGCGTGGAGCGACCACGAGGTGCAGGTCGGTGTCCCCGCGGGGCTGACCGTGCCGGTGCAGGTGCGGGTGCAGGTCGCCGGGCGCAGCTCCAACGGCGCCACCTTCACGCCGCGCTGATCGCGGGCCGCGCGACTCCGCGGATCAGCCCGCGCTCAGCGCCGCCGCGACCAGCTGGTTGACCGAGGCCGGGTTGGCCTTGCCGCCCGAGGCCTTCATCACCTGGCCGACGAAGAAGCCGAGCAGGCCGGCCTTGCCGCCGCGGTACTCGGCGACCTTGGCCGGGTTGGCGGCCAGCACCGCGGCGATGATCGGCGCCAGATCGTCGGTGGCCGCCACCTGGCGCAGCCCGCGGGCGTCGACCAGCGCGACCGGATCGCCGCCCTGGGTCGCCAGCTCGGCGAGCAGCTCCTTGCCGACGGCGGCGGTGATCGTGCCGGCCTCGCACAGCCCGACCAGCGCCGCCAGCGCCGCCGGGGTCAGCGCGCTGGCGGCCAGCTCGTCGTCGCCGAGCGCCCGCGGCACCTCGTTGACCAGCCACCGGGCCAGCGCCTTGGCCTGGGCCGGCGCGGCGGCGATCGCCGCGTCCGCGAAGTCCGAGGTGGCGCGATCGCCGTGGAGCAGGTCGGCGGCGTCGGCGCCGAGCGCGTCGACCGCGGCGGCGTGGCGCGCGGCCAGCACCTCGTCGCGGCGACGGGCCTCGTCGCGGTACTCGCGGCCCGACTTCTTGTCGGGGCGGGTCGCCGAGCGCGCGCTCTTCTTGGCGACCACCGGCGCCGCCTCGGCGGCGGCCGCGGCCCACGAGTCGCGCAGCGTGATGACGCGGTTGAGCACCAGCGCGTCGGGGCGCGAGTCGACCTCGTCGGCGATGAAGTAGCCGATCCGCTCGAGCTGGATCGGCGCCTTGGCCCGGGCCACCACCGCCGGCTCGACGATCGCCGTGGTCACGATCTCGAGCGACTTCGGGTTGAGCACGGTGGTGACGTCCTCGGCCGCGTCGGGCTTCTGCACCGCGAACAGCCGGTCGTACAGCCGCACCTCGCAGCGCACGCCGCGGCTGGCCGACACCCAGTGGATCACGCCGGCCACCTTCTCGGTCACCGGCTCGGGCAGCAGCGTGCAGCGCAGCTCGATCACCGCGCCGGCGGCGTCCTTGATCACCTCGTCGCAGCGGACGCAGCCGGCGTGGCGCAGCCGCACGACGCGGCCGGGCGCCAGGCGCTTCCAGCCCGCCGGCGGCGCCTCGGCGAAGTCGTCGGCCTCGATCACCAGCGCGCGATCGAGCGGCAGCTCGCGCCGCCCGCGCGCGCCGGTCGGGTCGATGTCCTCGGGGAACAGCGGCCCGCTCACGAGCGACGCCGCGTCGACGTTGGTCAGCGTCACCGCCAGCGGCCGCAGCACGCCGAGCAGGCGCGGCGCCCGGGCGTTGAGATCGTCGCGCACCGCGTACTCGAGCTTGCCGACGTCGACGGTCGAGTTGTTCTTGGCCACGCCGACCAGGTCGCAGAAGCCGCGGATGGCCTCGGGGGTGAAGCCGCGCCGGCGCATGCCGGCCAGGGTCGGCATGCGCGGATCGTCCCAGCCGGCGACCACGCCGTCCTGCACCAGCTTGAGCAGCTTGCGCTTGCTCATCATCGTGTACTCGAGCACCAGCCGCGCGAACTCGTACTGCCGGGGCGGGGTCGCGGCGGGCGCGCGGCCGCCGATCAGGTCGGCCCGGGGCGCGACGCCG
The DNA here is from genome assembly GCA_016707895.1 of Myxococcales bacterium. GTDB lineage: Bacteria > Myxococcota_A > Polyangia > Haliangiales > Haliangiaceae > UBA2376. Next base: position 391,468 of record JADJGV010000037.1, read on the forward strand.
GTGGCGGCGATCACCCAGTCGTACAGCTCGCGGTTGTTCTCGAACTCGAGCGTGCAGATCGAGTGGCTGATGCCCTCGAGCGCGTCCGACAGCGGGTGCGCGTAGTCGTACATCGGGTAGATGCACCACGCGTCGCCGGTGCGGTGGTGGTGGGCGTGGCGGATCCGGTACAGCAGCGGATCGCGCATCTTCATGTTCGACGCGGTGAGATCGATCTTGGCGCGCAGCACGCACGCGCCATCGGGCAGGCCGCCGGCGCGCATCTCGCGGAACCGCGCCAGGTGGAGGTCCGCCGGCTGGTCGCGCCAGCGGCTGGGGCGGCCGGGCTCGGTCAGCGAGCCGCGCAGCGCCTTGATCTCGTCGTCGGTCGACTCGTCGACGTAGGCCAGGCCGCGGGCGATCAGCCCCTCGGCCAGCCGGTACATCTCCTCGAAGTAGTCCGAGGCGTAGAGCACGCGATCGGGCGTGAAGCCCAGCCAGCGCACGTCGCGCTCGATCGACTCGACGTACTCGACCTCCTCCTTGGTCGGGTTGGTGTCGTCGTAGCGCAGGTTGCACGTGCCGCCGTAGTCGCGCGCGATGCCGAAGTCGACGCAGATCGCCTTGGCGTGGCCGATGTGCAGGTAGCCGTTGGGCTCGGGCGGGAACCGGGTGGCGATGTGCTGGTGCCGGCCGGCCGCGAGGTCTTCGTCGACGATGGTGCGGAGGAAGTCCTTGGCGCGGGCGTCGGTCATGACCGCCATGGCTTACCACGGCGGCGCCGCCGCGCGCCGCCGTGCGTCGCCGTGACCGCGCGTCAGTCGCCCTTGGCGCGATCGAACCGCTTGAGGTTCTCGATCCGGATCAGGACGCGCTCTTCTTCGCCGACCCGGGTCGACCAGTCGGGCATCCGCGGATCGGTCCAGCGCGCGTTCGCGACCGCCTTCACCATGCACGCCTCGACCTTGGCGTCGCCCAGCGTGCTCTCGTGGACCTTGACGTCGTGGATGGACACGGCGCCGCCCTTGATCTCCCACCGGAACAGCAGCCGCAGCTTGGCCTTGGGCGGCAGCCCGCCCTCGTAGCAGTCGTGGGCGACGCCGGTCAGGCGGCGGCTGTAGACCTCGTCGATCGTCTCGTAGAACTCGTCGGAGTCGATCGGGATGGGGGCGTCCTCGTCGGGCTCGTCGCGCTCGAACGCCGCCACCGGGCCTTCGCCCGTCGGGTGGTCGGGCAGGCTCGGCGCCGGTCGCGCGCCCGGGGCCGGGCCGGGGGGCGTCGCCGCGGCGGGCGCGGGGGCTGGCGCCGCCGCGTGCGGCTCGGCCCGGAGGCTGCGCCACAGCAGCAGCGCGCCGATCAGCACGGCCACGGCTCCGAGCGCGAGCCACTTCATCTCACGCCTGCGGGATCTGGTTCGACGAGTGGGTCTCGAAGTCGCCGAGCCCGTCGATGGTGCCGTCGGGGTGCAGCGCCGGGTGCAGGTTCCACACCTGCGTGCCGTCGGCGGAGTAGATGAGGAGGATGCCCTCGCAGACGCCGCCCGCGGACGACGACACGCTGACCGACGCGGTCGGGTCCGCGGGGTCGGTCTGGTAGTGGTAGAGGAACGTGTGGTCGGGCTCCTCGGCGGCCAGGTCGCGCTCGATCCGGATCTGGTACTGGCCGAGCGGCGTCGGCATCGGGTTGCAGGTGTTGGCGACCTGGGCGAGCGTGAACGTCCAGGTCCCGACCGGCCAGCACCCGTTGACGTCGGCCGGCTTGGTCTCGAGCACCGCGCTGCCGCTCGCGGTGAACTGCGTCGAGCACAGCAGCTCGTCGCCGCTGTCGCCAACCGAGCCGTCACAGCCCAGCGCGAGCGTGGTCAGCGCGGTCGCGAGAAACAGGGTCCGTTTGCGCATGCAGGCCTCCGGTACGGATCGTGAAGCAACGTAAGTGCCATGCCATCCCCCACCTCGAACCATCGTAGCAGCACGCAGGGCGGCCGGTCCGCGCCGGCGTGCGGGAAGTCGGCTCCCCACGTGGTGGGGACTCCGGACTCCCTAGGTTGTCTCGCGCCCCCGCGCCGTGCATATGATGGTCGGAGCATGGGGACTCGCGTCACCTCGATCGCGTGGGGGCTGGCGTGCGCGCTGGCGCTCGCGGCGTGCGGCTCGTCGTCATCGTCGGCACCGGCGCCGACCCCGAGCCCGCCGGACGCGGCGCCCGCGCCCGACGCGGTCGCGCTCACCGTCCCCGAGGACGGCGAGGAGTACATCCCCGCCGAGTTCAAGGCTGGCGCCGATCGCTGGCGCGACACCGGCATCTACATCGACGGCAAGTTCGTCGGGCTGCTCAACTGGCCCGAGCTGCCGCTGGCGCTGGCCCCGGTGTGGATCAAGGTGAAGGCCTCGGCGCCCAAGCGCTACGGCACGAGCGATACCGGCTGGAAGTGGGCCCGGGAGCGCCGCTACCGCTTCCGCGACCTGGTGACCGCGCTCGGGGTCGCCCCTGCCAAGGTGCGCGAGATCCACGTCTACGGGCCGCGCTTCTCGCAGACCACCATCGTCACCGGCAAGCAGCTCGCCAGCAAGCTCGCCGACGAGTGGTACTTCCGGTTCGGCGGGAACGTGCGCGGCAAGGCGATCGAGGCGTTGCCCGACGGCCTCGGCAACGGCGTCGCCGCCGACAAGGTGTCGGCGGTGATGATCTACATCGAGAAGGCACCGCCGGTCCTGGATCGCGCCCGCGGCCTGATCCTCGACGGCGAGGTTCAGCAGGGCGTGCCGTATTTCGGGACCCCGCTGCGTGGCGGCGTCCGGGTCTACAAGGACGATCGCCTGGTGGCGTACATCAAGCGCCAGGACCTGCCGACCGATCAGGCCAACACCACGTCGGGCGAGCCGCGCTGGCAGCTGTTCCCCTACCTGATCAGCCATGGCGTCGACCTGAGCGACGTCGCCGAGGGCTGGGTGGTGCGGCAGGAGGCGTGGGCCGAGCGGTTCGACAAAGCGCAGCTCGAGACCATCTGGTTCGCGGCTGGCGCCCAGGCCAAGGGCCACATCGAGCTCGGCGATCAGAAGGTGAAGGCCCAGGCGCTGATCCTCCGGTCCCGCCCCCTCACGGCGGCGGAGCGCCCGGCCCCGGATCCCGAGGAACTCTAGGCCCCGGCGGCGGGGAGTTGTCCCCCCGCTCGGAGACGATCCCTTCTTCATGATCTCAGATGGTTACGGCCTTCTTGGCCCGGCACGAGGGCTGCAAAGATAACAGCCAGGTAACAACCCAACCCGAGAAGGCCACCACCATGAACATGCTGAAGACCACCATCTTTGTGAGCGCCCTGGCTGGCCTCGCGGGCCAGGCGTCGGCCCAGGCCATCAACGAGGTCGGCCGCGCCGAGGCGTATCAGATCTCGGCCGCCGCCGATGACGACCGGGCGCCGGTCCGCACCGGCACCGATGGGATCGCCCGCCTGAAGATGACCGACGAGGAGCACACCAACGAGCAGGCCGCGGTGAAGTTCAGCCCGGACGGTCGCCGCGCCCTCTACGTGCACATGCGCACCAGCAAGATCAACATCGGCACCGGCCGCGAGGCGCCGCCGGTCGAGCGCGTGCAGTGCGCGCTGTCGGCGCTCGAGCTGAAGGTCAACGCCGAGGGCCGCCTCGCGGTGGGCCGGCCGGCGACTGCGCAGTACGACATCTGGGCCACCTCCAACAACGGCCAAGAGTACCGCCAGTGCCACAAGCCGGAGCTGGTGGTCATCAACGGCGGCAAGAACGTCGCGCTGGTCGCCAACTACCAGCCCGAGAACGCCACCAACACCGAGCGCTGGGTCATGGGTGTCTACGACTGGGACATGAACCCGGTCACGCTCAAGGACGGCAACGGCCAGACGCGCAACATCGTCTCGATCCAGGCCAAGAACAACGACAACTGCTCGATGCACCAGTCGGGCTCGGGTGAGGTCGGCCTGCCGTACTACGATCAGGGCGGCACCACCCGCATCGCCTCGTGGGGCGGCTGCAACGGCAACGGCAGCGACGACGGGTGGCTGTTCGCCACCGAGTTCAAGTGCAACAACCCCGGCGCCGCGGCCACCGAGTGCCAGGTCAAGAAGCTGTACAGCGTGTCGCTGGCCCAGCGCGAGGAGCGCTCGCGCGGCTCGTGCACCGTCGACGCCGCTGACCGCTCGTACACGGTCTGCACCTGGACCGAGGGCAACACCCAGCCGCAGCACGAAGGCACCTGGATCGCCGCGGTCGACCTGTCCGAGGGCGTCGCCAACAACGCCCGCGTGCTGTGGAAGGACCGGCTCAGCTACAAGACCACGCTGCAGGTCAACGGCGAGGACCGCGAGTACTACTCGATGCGCGCCCAGCAGATGCGCGTGATGGCCAAGCAGGCCGACGGCTCGCTCGCCCCGACCGACGAGATCATCTTCCAGGCCACGCTCAACCGCGGCAACAACGTGAACGACCGCAAGGGCGGCCGCTCGGACGCGCTCGAGATGGCGGTCATCAAGACCAGCCGTACCGGCTACACCTTCACGATGCCGCTGTCGGTCATCAACCTCGCCAGCCCGATGCTGCTCGGCACCGACGGCACCCACCTCTCGGGCGCCCCGGCCATGTTCGGCAAGGGCGACCAGCTGATGCCCGGCTTCGTCCAGGTCCAGGGCAGCCAGACGGGCGGCCTGCAGCAGGACGCGGACGTCCGCACCATCGGCTTCGACCCGATCGCCAAGACCATGCTCAACCTCGGCCAGCACTCGGCCCGCGCGCCCTACGACCGCCACCTGTACTCGAACTACCTGGGCGACAACCCCGGCAACCAGGGGCGCAACTACGCCGGCTGCGATCTCGTCAAGAACCCGTTCCTCGACGGCACCGGCGCGGGCACCACCTCCGCCTCGAAGGTCCAGTATTTCACCGCCTGCGCGCTGACGGGCAAGGCCGCGGATCAGCCGGACTCGGCCATCAAGCCCTCGGCGTACCTCTCGATCTTCCCGACGGCGTTCTCGGCGGACGCGCCCGACCCGCAGGGCGGCTACAACGACAACGTCCCCGGTGACAACACCCCGGACAACCCGGCCCCCGAGGAGCCCGAGCCCTTTGTCCCCGGTTCGGCCGCGGGTGGTTGCTCGACCGGTGGTGGCTCGGCGGGTGGCCTCGCGGCCCTGGGCCTCGGCCTCGCCGCCCTCCTGCGCCGCCGTCGCAAGTAGTCCGTGCCCCCCTCGACCACCTCTCTCCAACCAAACGCCTCGGAGAACCCGACCATGTCCATCCGAATCCTCGTCGCGAGTGCGCTTCTGGCCGCGGCCGGCTGCGTGGGAACGCTCGACCCGACCCCGGCGACGGACGCGGGCAACACGGGCGGTGACGGCGGCGGCGGCGGCGCGGCGCGCCAGGCCTACCTGAGCAACGTCTACCCGATCATGCAGGCCAAGTGCGCCGGGTGCCACTCGACCACCGCCGCCAACGCCACCCCGTTCGTCGGCGCCAGCGCGGCGAACGCGTACGAGGCCATCGTCGGCTTCACCTCGGTGGTGGGCAACTTCACCGAGACCGGTGCGGCGATGTATACCAAGGTCATCGCCGCCGGCGGCCACCAAGGCAAGACCTACAGCGCCGACGAGCAGACCAAGATCAAGGCGTGGCTGGCGGCCGAGGTGACCGAGCGCAACGGCGGCCCCGGCCCCGGCCCCGGCCCTGGCCCCGAGACCCCGGCGCAGGCCACGGCGCGCCTCATCAGCGAGTGGTCGGGGTGCCTCAAGCTCGAGGACTTCACCGGCAACAACTTCGGTGGGCGCTGGTCGAACAAGGGCTCGAACCAGGGGAACTGCGAGCAGTGCCACACATCGGGGGCCTACGGCTTCATGGCCAACGACGACAACACGCTCATGTACAACACGATCTCGTCAAACAAGTACTACATGATGTCGTTCTTCGCGGTGGACCTGACCGACATGGCGAACCCGAAGATGGTCCCCAACTTCGGCACGTTCGAGCGCGTCGGGCTGCGGATGGTTCCGCACCAGGATCATCCGGCGTTCAACACCGCGCGCAACGACGACGCCCTGGTCGCCCTGCAGCAGCTGTACGACCTGACCATGGGCTACAAGACCGCCGGCACCTGCGGCACCCCGAAGATCCCGCAGTGATGTAGAGAGGGTCTTTCGAAAAGACCCTCCCCCGGCATTCCCCGGGGCCCAGGTGGAGGCAGGTGGCGCGGCGGCCCGCGCACCACGCCAACGGTGGTCGGGGAGGTAGGCCGCTACGACGGCCCGGAGCGTTCAGCGGAACGACCGGGCCGTTCGCATTTCCGGAGCCCTGTGCGCGGAGCCGGAGCCGGAGCCGGAGCCGGAGCCGGAGCCGGAGCCGGAGTCGGAGTCGGAGGCGGAGGCGAGGCACGTGCGCTGGCGCGCGATGGGCGCGTCCGCCCGGGGTGGTGTGCGACCCGGCGCGTGGGCGCGCGCTGTGCGCGTGGTCCTGCGGTTGCAGTGAGCTCGAAGCATGAGCACCACGACGCCGGTCGCGATCCCGAACCTCCCGGCCCGGCCCGCCACCGCGCCGACCGATCCCGACGACGTCCCCGCGCCGGTGCACCCCGAGCCCGAGCGGGCGGTGCTGGTGCGCGACGCCTACGGCCAGGATCCCTACGCGCCCGAGGTCCACGGCGCCGACGGCGAGGCGATCAACCCCGACGTCCACGCCGAGCCGAAAGACCGTGCCGATCCGCTGGTGGCGGCGTTGCGCGAGGTCGAGCCGAAGCCGGCCTGAGGTTCGCCGCGTCGCGGCGACGTCACATCGCGTCGACGCCGGCGTCGACGTCGGCGGTGGTCTCGATGTGCAACACGTAGGCGGAGGTCACCGAGGCGGTGAAGCCCTTCACTTCGATCAAGTACGTGCCGTTGGTGATGGGCGGGCAGGGCGAGCCGCCCGGGCACAGCACCATCTCGGTGTCGGCCGAGGTCTTGGAGTCGTCGAGCACCATCCCGCCGTCGCCGGTGAGCAGGCGCAGGTCGAGATCGCCGGCGCCGTTGCGGTTCATGAAGGTGATCGTCGCGCGGATCGGCTGGCCGTCGACCAGCCCGACCGCGAACAGGTCGACGTCACCGACGGCCCCCGTCGGGCAGATCGCGGCGCTGATGTCCTGGCCGGCCCAGGCGGTAGCCGTGGCGGGCGTGTCGTTCGGCTCGTTGGCGCCGCACTGCTCCGGCGTCACCGGCGCGTCGGCGGGCGCGGCGTCGGTCGGCTTGTCGAAGTCGAGCACGAGCGAGCAACCGGAGGCGGCGAGCGCCAGCGCGCCGACGAGCCCAACGGCGGATCCACGCTCGACCCGAGCGCGCAGCGGTGCACCCCTCTGCATCGCCACGACGCTAGCCGGCCCGTTGCCGATCGTCAAGAGATCGCAAGGGGTTAGCTCCTTGACCGGGGCGTTTTTCGCGAGGTACGGTGCGCCGCCTTTCGCGCGCCCCCGGATCCCCCATGTACCTACAAGACCTGATCTTCGAGCTCCAGCGGTTCTGGGCCGATCACGGCTGCGTGATCGAGCAACCCGTCGACGTCGAGGTCGGCGCCGGCACGTTCCACCCGGCGACCTTCTTGCGTGTGCTCGGTCCCGAGCCGTGGAACGCGGCGTTCGCGCAGTTCTGCCGCCGCCCCGGCGACGGTCGCTACGGCGAAAACCCCAACCGGCTCGGCGCGTACTACCAGTTCCAGGTCGGCCTCAAGCCGTCGCCGCCCGACGTGCAGGACCTCTACCTCGCGTCCTTGCGCCGCATCGGCCTCGATCCGGCGGCCCACGATCTGCGCTTCGTCGAGGACGACTGGGAGTCGCCGACCCTGGGCGCGTGGGGCCTGGGCTGGGAGGTGTGGGCCGACGGCATGGAGGTCACGCAGTTCACGTACTTCCAGCAGGCCGGCGGCATCGATCTGCTGCCGGTCACCGCCGAGCTGACCTACGGCGTCGAGCGCATCGCGATGTACCTGCAGAACGTCGACAGCATCTTCGACATCAAGTGGGACAAGAACGTGACCTACGGCCAGATCCGCCACCCGTGGGAGGTCGAGTACTCGCACTTCCACTTCGAGGAGACCGACGCCGCGTTCTACTTCGGCCTGTTCGAGCGCTACGAGGCCGAGTGCCACCGGCTGCTCAAGCGCGGGCTGACCTTGCCGGCCTACGAGCACTGCATGAAGTCGTCGCACGCGTTCAACCTGCTCGACGCCCGCGGCGCGATCAGCGTCACCGAGCGCGCGCGCTTCATCGGCCGGGTCCGCGCGATGGCGCGGGCCTGCGCCGAGGCCTACGTGCGGTCCCGCGCGAAGCTGGGGTTCCCGCTGCTCACCGGCGACGATCGCGCCAAGGCCGCCGCGGCCTTCGCGGCCGCCGAGGAGGGTGGCGTCAACGCCGCGGCGCTGGCCGCGGCCCGCGCGGTGTCGCCGCTCGCGACGGAGGTGGCCCGTGGCCAGTGATCTGCTGTTCGAGCTGGGGACCGAGGAGATCCCGTCGCGGATGCTGGCGCGCGCGCTGGCCGAGCTGCCGGCGCTGGCCAAGGCCCGCCTCGACGCCGCCCGCCTGACCTACGGCGAGGTGACCGCGCTGGGCACGCCGCGCCGGCTGGCGCTGGTGGTGCGCGGCCTGGCCGATCGCCAGCCCGATCTCGATGAGCGCGTCGTCGGCCCGCCGATCGGCGCCGCGTTCGCCGCCGACGGCACGGTCACCAAGGCCGGGCTCGGCTTCGCCGCCAAGAACGGCGTCGATCCCGCGACCCTCGAGAAGGCCGAGGTGCCGGGCAAGAAGGGCCTGTACGTCGTGGCCACCCGCCACGTCGCCGGCCAGCCGACGCTGGCGGTGCTGCCGGCGCTGCTGACCGACCTCATCGGCGCGATCCCGTGGCCCAAGTCGATGCGCTGGGGTTGGCGCGAGGTCGGCTTCGTCCGGCCGCTGCACTGGCTGGTCGCGCTGTTCGGCGGCGAGGTGGTGCCGGTGCGCTTCGCCGGCGTCGCCGCCGGCCGCGCCACCCGCGGCCACCGCTTCCTGGCGCCCGGCGCGATCGACCTGACCGGCGCCGCCGACTACGTCGAGGTGCTGCGCCCGGCGTTCGTGATCGTCGACCCGGTCGCGCGGCGGCGGATGATCGCGGCCGAGCTCGGCCGGCTGGCCGCCGAGACCGGCTGCGTCGTGCGCCCCGACGACGACCTGCTCGACGAGGTCACCGGGCTGTGCGAGTACCCGGTCGGCATCGCCGGCAGCTTCGACCGCGCGTTCCTCGAGGTCCCCGAGGAGGCGCTGGTGCTGACCATGCGCACCCACCAGCGCTACTTCGCGCTGGAGGAGGGCGGCCGCCTGGCGCCGCGCTTCGCCACGATCGCCGCGACGGTCACCAAGGACGCCGCGATCGTCCGCGCCGGCAACGAGCGCGTGCTCGCGGCCCGGCTGTCCGACGCCCGGTTCTTCTTCGCCGAGGACTGCAAGAAGGACCTCGGCGCGCTGCGGGCCAAGCTCGACGACGTCGTCTTCCAGGCCAAGCTGGGCGACGCGAAGTCGACCGGCGACAAGGTGCGGCGGATCGTCGGCATCGTCGACGCGCTGGCCGATCACGTCGGCTTCGATCGCCGGGTGGCGGGCCGCGCCGCCGAGCTGTGCAAGAGCGACCTGCTGACCGGCGTGGTCGGCGAGCTGCCCGAGCTGCAGGGCGTCATGGGCAAGCACTACGCGGCCCGCCAGCTGGCCGCCGATCCGGCCTGGGCCGACGCCGCGGCGGCGGTGGGCGACGCGATCGCCGAGCACTACATGCCGCGCGGCGCCGGGGCGGCGCTGCCGGCCAGCCTCGAGGGCGCGGTCGTCGGCGTCGCCGATCGCATCGACACGCTGGTCGGCTGCTTCGGCACTGGCCTCGAGCCGACCGGCTCGGCCGACCCCTACGGGCTGCGCCGCGCCGCCAACGCGATCCTGGCGATCAACCTCGATCTCGGCAAGGGCGGCGAGCGCCACGCGACGCTGGGCGCCGGCCGCGGCTTCCCGATCAAGCTCGACACGCTGATCGAGATCGCCGCCCACCAGTTCGCCGGCAAGGTCGAGATCACCGACACCGACTGCGGCGAGCTGCACGAGTTCTTCCGCGGCCGGCTGCGCACGGTGCTGATCGATCGCGGCCTGGCCGGGCCCGACGTCGACGCCGCGCTGGGCGCCGGCTTCGACGACGTCTGCGACGCGCGGCTGCGCGCCGAGGCGCTGGCGGTGGTGCCGCCGGCGGCCCGCGAGGTGTTCAAGCGCATCGCCAACATCCTCGACGACGCCCACGCCAAGGGCATCGCGATCTCGGGCGAGGTCAAGCCGGCGATGTTCGTCGCCGACGGCAACACCGAGCACCGGCTGTGGAGCGCGTTCCAGGGCGTGGTCGATCGCCTCGACGCGGCCCAGGCCGGCCAGGCCTACCGCGACATGCTGGCCATCCTGGTCGAGCTGCAGCCGACGGTGGCCGCGTTCTTCGACAAGGGCGGCGTGATGGTCATGGATCCCGACGCCGGGTTGCGCGAGAACCGGCTGTCGCTGCTGCACCGCATCCTCGCGCCGTTCGCGGCGATCGCGGACTTCCGGCTGGCCTCGCAGGGGCCGGCCGCACCGGGCCTGGCCGCCCAAGGGAGCGCGTCATGAACCGCTGGCTCTACACGTTCGGTTGCGCGCCCGACAGCGGCGCGCCGGTCGATCGCATCCCCGATCACAAGGCGGCGGCGGCGCTGCTCGGCGGCAAGGGCGCCGGCCTGGTCGAGATGGCCCGGCTCGGCATCCCGGTGCCGCCCGGCTTCACGCTCACCACCGAGGTGTGCCGCCACCGGCTCGAGCACGGCGCCGATCCCGCCGGCCTGGCCGACGAGCTGCGCGCGGCGGTCGCGGCGGTCGGCGCCGCCACCGGCACCACGTTCGGCGACGCCGCGCGGCCGCTCTTGGTCAGCGTGCGCTCGGGCGCGCCGGTGTCGATGCCGGGCATGATGGACACCGTCCTCAACCTCGGGCTCAACCCGACGACGGTGGCCGGGCTGGCCGCCCGCACCGGCGACGCGCGCTTCGCGTGGGACTGCTACCGGCGGTTCCTGACGATGTACGCCGAGGTCGTGCTGGGCGTCGGCGCCGGCGACGACGATCACGACGAGGGCGTGTTCGAGCGCCTGCTCACCGATCGCAAGTACGCCGCGCGGGTGCAGAAGGACTCCGACCTCGACGCCGCGCAGCTCGAGGCGCTGTGCGCCGACTACCACCAGGCGATCCGCGCGGCCACCGGCGCGCCGTTCCCCGACGACGTCTGGGCCCAGCTCGACGGCGCGATCGCGGCGGTGTTCCGGTCGTGGGACAACCCGCGCGCCGACGCCTACCGCCGGATGCACGGCATCTCGGCGGCGATGGGCACCGGCGTCACCGTCCAGGCGATGGTGTTCGGCAACCTCGGCGACACCTCGGCCACCGGCGTCGCGTTCACCCGCGATCCGGCCAGCGGCGAGAAGGCCCTGTACGGCGAGTTCCTGGTCAACGCCCAGGGCGAGGACGTCGTCGCCGGCGTGCGCACGCCGCTGCCGATCGCCGCGATGGCCCAGGACTTCCCCGAGGCCTTCGCCGGGCTGAACGAGGTGTGCGCGCGGCTCGAGGGCCACCACAAGGACATGCAGGACCTGGAGTTCACCGTCCAGGACCGGAAGCTGTGGATGCTGCAGAGCCGCGCCGGCAAGCGCACCGGCAAGGCGATGGTCAAGATCGCCGTCGATCAGGTCCACGAGGGCCTGATCGATCGCGCCACCGCGATCCTGCGGATCGAGCCGGGCAAGCTCGACGAGCTGCTCCACCCGACGCTGGACGCGGCGCACCGCCCGCCGGCCCTGACCAAGGGCCTGCCGGCGTCGCCCGGCGCGGCGATCGGCACGCTGGTGTTCTCGGCGCCCGAGGCCGACGCCGCCGCGGCCAAGGGCGAGCACGTGCTGCTGTGCCGCACCGAGACCTCGCCCGAGGACATCGTCGGCATGAAGGCCGCGGTCGGCATCCTCACCGCCCGCGGCGGCATGACCTCGCACGCGGCGGTCGTCGCGCGCGGCATGGGCAAGCCGTGCATCACCGGCGCCACCGGCCTGCGGGTCGAGGCGGCGCGCGGCCAGCTGACCGTGCTGGGCAAGGGCGGGGCGCCCGATCAGGTGTTCAAGCGCGGCGACGTGCTGACCATCGACGGCTCGACCGGCGAGGTGTTCGCGGGGCGCGCGCCGCTGGCGCCGGCGGCGCTGTCGCCCGAGCTCGAGGAGCTGATGGCCTGGGTCGACACCACGCGCACGCTCAAGATCCGGACCAACGCCGACACCGCCACCGACGCCCGCACCGCGCGCAAGTTCGGCGCCGAGGGCATCGGGCTGTGCCGCACCGAGCACATGTTCTTCGCCACCGACCGCATCCTGGCGGTGCGCGAGATGATCGTCGCCAGCGACGTCGCCGGGCGCAAGGCGGCGCTGGCCAAGATCCTGCCGATGCAGCAGGCCGACTTCACCGAGATCTTCGCCGCGATGGACGGCCTGCCGGTGACGATCCGCCTGCTCGACCCGCCGCTGCACGAGTTCCTGCCGCACACCGCCGCCGAGATCGCCGGCGTCGCCGCCGACCTGGGCACGACGCCCGAGGTGATCGCCGCGAAGGTCGGGGCGCTGACCGAGTCCAACCCGATGCTCGGGCACCGCGGCTGCCGGCTGGCGATCACGTTCCCCGAGATCTACGAGACCCAGGCGATCGCGATCGCCCGGGCCGCGATCGCCGCGCAGCGGGCCGGCGCCCGGGTGCTGCCCGAGATCATGATCCCGCTGGTGATGGTGCCCGGCGAGCTGGCCCGGCTGCGCGCCGAGGTCGCCGCGGTCGTCGATCGCGAGCTGGCCGCGGCCGGCGCGACCATCCCGTACACGATCGGCACGATGATCGAGCTGCCGCGCGCGTGCCTGGTCGCCGACCAGATCGCGGCCCACGCCGACTTCTTCTCGTTCGGCACCAACGACCTGACCCAGACCACGCTGGGGCTGTCGCGCGACGACGTCGCGAGCTTCCTGCCGACCTACCTCGAGACCGACCTGGTGCCGGCCGATCCGTTCGCCTCCCTCGACACCGCCGGCGTCGGCCAGCTGGTCGCGATGGGCGTCGAGCGCGGCCGCCGGACCAAGCCCGGCCTCAAGATCGGCGTGTGCGGCGAGCACGGCGGCGATCCCGCCTCGATCCTCGCGTTCCACCGGTACGGCCTCGACTACGTGTCGTGCTCGCCGTTCCGGGTCCCGATCGCCCGGGTGGCCGCCGCCCGGGCTGCGCTGGCCGGAGACCGTTCATGATTGTGCGCCGCGTCACCCAGGCAACCCCCGCCGGCAGCCGCCGGTCCAAGCTGGCTGCCATGGATCTCGTCCGTTCGTCTCGCTGGGCGTTGCTCGCCGCCGGCCTGGTGGCGTGTACCGCCTCGGAGTCGGAGGTCCGCCCCGATCCCGACCGCATCTTCTACCCCACCGCGGTGACGGTCGCCCCCGACGACTCCGTCGCGTTCGTGGTGTCGGCCAACTCGGACCTGACCTACGACTCGGGCACCGTCCAGGTGGTCGATCTGGCGGCGGTCGAGCAGGTCGTGGCGGCGTGGAAGAGCAACCGCACCGTCCCGGCGGGCTGCAGCGCCGACACCGACGCCACCGAGACCTTGGCCTGCCCCGAGGCCGACTTCTTGATCGACGACGCCGGCGTCCGCATCGGCAACTTCGCCAGCGCGGTGACGACCCAGGACCTCGGCGGCGGCAAGCTGCGCCTCCTGGTCCCGGTGCGCGGCGATCCGTCGATCACCTGGATGGACTGGGACCCGGCGACCCGCAAGCTGGCGTGCAGCACCGGCCAGGGCTTCCCGCTGTGCGACGACGACCACCGGCTGGTCGAGCTGACCGGCTTCGACGATCCGCCCGGCCTGCCCAGCGAGCCGTACGGGGTCTTCGCCGACTCGCTCGGCCAGTTCGCGGTGGTGTCGCACTTCGCCAACGGCATCATCTCGCTGATCGACTCGCCGGCCACCGGCGTGCCGAGCCTGGTCGACGCGCGGTCGATCGGCCTGGCGGTGGGCATGTCGGGCATCGCCGGGCGCCAGGCCGGCCCCGACGACCTGCTGTACGCGCAGAGCGTCGACACCGATCGGGTGTTCCTGTTCTCGGTGGCCCGCCCGGCCGGCCGCCAGCCGGCGCTGGTCAGCGGCGGCTTCTTCTTCCAGAACGCGGTCGGCAGCGGCACCAACACCGGCGGCGTCGCCGACGACTCGCGCGGCATCGTCTTCCGCGACGGCGGCGATCGCGCGTTCTTCGTCAACCGGATGCCGCCGGCGCTGCAGGAGTTCGACACCAGCCTCGGGCCGACCGGCGTGCCGGTCAACCGGGTGATCGCGTCGACCGACATCTGCCGCCAGGCGACCTCGGTGGCCGCCGCCGACACCGGCGCTGGCGAGCGCGCCTACGTCACGTGCTACGCCGACGGCCAGGTCTACGTCGTCGACCCGCGCGGCGGCGGCGCGGTCGAGGCGACCGCGCTCACCGGCCGCGGCCCGATCGCCAGCGCCCCGGTGCCCAGCCGCCGCCTGCTCCTGGTGGCCAACTTCCTCGACGACTCGCTCGCGGTCGTCGATCTCGACCCGACGTCGTCGAACGCGTACCGGGTCGTGCTCCGCCTGGGAGGCAAGTCGTGAATTCCCGATCGCTGTTCGCGCTCGCCGTCGTGGTCGCCGCCTGTGGCGAGACCGGCGACGCGGTGTCGGTCACCCGCCGGTTCACCAACCCGGTCGACGTCGCGTTCGGCTGCTACGGCAGCATGAAGCGCACCGACTCCGGCGAGACCGTCGTCACCCCGCAGCCGCTGTCGTCGTGCCGGACCCGCGCCATCGGCGCGCCGGCCTTCGCCGAGAACCCGATCGACGTGCCCCCGGGCCAGGAGGGCATCGCGAACGATGCCATGTTCTGGTACACGGCCGCGGTCCAGCCCACCGCGGGCACCGTCACCTTCGCCTACACCAAGCTGCTCGGCCTCGCCGACGCCGACGTCCAGACCGGGGTGCCCGAGTACGGCGAGCGCGACTTCACCGTCGACGACGCCGACCGCTACATCCCCGGCCACAACGCGCTGGCGGTGGGCGCGTCGCCGATCGCCATCGACACCGACACCGCCGGCTGCCACCTGCTGACCGCCAACGCCGGCAGCTGCGATCTATCGGTGATCGACCTGTTGCAGGTGGTCGCCAAGGGCGACACGCCGATCGTGTCCGAGCTGACCCTGACCACGGCCGGTGGCGCGCCGCTGCTGGCCCGCCCGGCGGCGCTGGCCGCGACCGACCTGGCCTCGCCGGTGGGCGCCGCGTGCCCGCCGACGCCGGTCGGCATCCACTACGTCGCGTACCCCGACTGCCACGCGGTGGCGGCGATCGACGCGGCGACCGGTCGCGCGGTCGCGTCGATCCGCTTCGCCGCCGACGGCACCGCGACCCTGGGCGACGGCGAGCTCAGCTGCCCCCGCGAGTGCGGCGCCCGCGACCCGATCGTCGACGGCGCCCGCCCGACCTCGCTCGACATCGTGCGCGACGAGCGGGTCGGCACCCAGAAGCTGGCGATCGGCGTGGCCAACCGGCCGGTGGTGACCGTCGTGACGCTGGCCGCGACCGGCCTGCCGGCGACGGTCAGCCAGGTCGATCTCGACGGCGACGTCGGCGTCACCGACGTCGCGCTGTCCGAGCAGATCACGATGGGCGGCAAGACCGGGATCAACGACGGCGCGGCCGGCACCGATGCGCAGTTCGTCTACGCGGTCGCCAGCGACAGCACCGTGCGCGTGGCCGAGGTGCTGGTGGCCAACCGCGAGTGCGACACCCAGGTCGATCCGCGCTACCTGCTGACCGAGAACAACAGCGACGCGTTCATCTGCATGGCCGTGGGTGACCCGGCAACGCCGCCGCGGCGCGCCGGCGCCCGCAGCCCTGGCGTCGAGTTCGCCGGCCCGGCGCGGCCGGTGGCGGTGGCGATCGGCGCGGTCAACAACAAGGGCGGGGACGGGGTCCCGGCGCGGCCCGAGCGGCTGGCTGGCCACTTCGCGTACGTGGCGCTGTCGAGCGGCTTCACGGTTGTCGTCAACATCGACGACGACAACATCGACGACACCCGGGTCGCCAGCGATCCGCTGGCCACCCAGCTGCCGCTGGTGCTGCCGCACCAGATCCGCGACAGCGGCTTCGCGCGAGACGCCGACAACCTGAACGATGGAACGCGAGTCTGCGACGCCCTGTCGCCGACCCCGCCGAGCGACGTCTCGGCGACCGCGCTGGTGATCGGCGGCCCCCACAGCGACGCCAACCCGGTGCGCATCTTCTCGGGCGCGTCGCTGGCCAGCGAGAAGAGCTACGCGCTGCCGGCGGTGCACCAGTCGCTGTGCGTCGGCACCGATGGCGGCGTGCCGGTGCCTGACACCAACTTCTCGGCGCCCCTGGACGTCCGCCTCGCGACCTACCCCGACTGGCACGCGCTGGGGTTCGAGGAGGACTGGCAGTTCGTGTGGGAGGGCCTCCTGTCCAACGACCGCACCGACGGCAGCCAGGCGCTCGACGGCCCCCAGGTGCGCACCGGCCTGGTCGACATCGGCGGCGGCGGCATCAGCGTCGTCGACCCCAGCGCGCCGTTCTGCGCCGCCGGCGTCGAGCCGCGCGACCTCGTGACCTTGCGCGGGTGCGATCCGTCCCGCGGCGACGCCCAGTGCGGGCTCGGCGAGACCTGCTTCGTCCACCCCGACGCGACGGTCGCGACCGGCGCGTGCTTGCCCAAGAACCGGCTCGACGTGCTGCCGAGCCTGTGTCGCGACTACCTGGTGTCGCTGCGGCGCTACGCGGTGGTCGACGCGTTCGCCGGACGGCTCACGCTGCGCGAGCGCAAGCGCGAGCTGCGCACCACCCCGATCACCGGCTGCACCTCGAACGAACAGTGCACGACGCTGGCCCTCGAAGACGCCAGGTTGGCCTCGCCCGATCACCCGGTCGACGACGACACCGCCGCGCCCGACCGCACCTACGCGTGCGAGCCCGACACCTTCCGCACGCCGGCCCAGAACCGTTGCGTCATGACCTGCCAGTCCGACGACCAGTGCGACGCCGGCACGCTGTGCCGCGCCGGCCACTGCATCGAGGGCATCGTGCCAGCGCCCGAGTGCGCCAGCGGCCTGCAGCGCTACGACCTGCGCGCGACCGACGCGTTCGTCGCGATCGGGTCGCGCTCGGGGTACCTGCACCCGTTCATCGCCGACAGCGCCGGCCGCTGCGTCAAGGACCCGACCGCCGGCCCGCTGATGATCGGCCGGGTCCCGCTGACCGCGCCGCCGTGCACCGGCACCGGCCCCACCGACCTCACGCCCAACCCGTGCAGCGAGACCATCGACCAGGTCGAGAAGGCGCCCGACTACCAGCCCGGCACGTGCGAGCTGACCACCGCCGGGACCAAGCTGGTGACCCGGAGCACCCGCGGCATCCGCTTCCAGAACCCGCTGCTCCGCCTGACCTTCGTCGATCCGACGTACCCCGGCGACGCGATGTGCCGCGGCGACCGCGCCGGCGCGCTGGTCGACGTCCCCACCGTGCACCGCGACGCGTCGATCCAGTTCCGCGTGGTCGACGGCTTCTTGCCGCGGACGATGGGTGACGCCATCGGGCAGCCGGCCAACATCGTCCGGGCGCCCGACGGGGCGATCTGGGTGGTCGACGGCGGGGACATCCTGCCGACGCCGGAGTCGGGGACCGACCTCCGCGGCCAGCTCGTGCGGATCTCGCCGCGGGCTCCCGACGGCGCGGTCCACCTGGAGTAGCCCGGCTGCCACCGGACCGCGAATCGACCGCGCGGCGGGCTGGCGGGACCGGAAAACTTGCTCCCCGCTTCCGCCTGCGCAAGCGTCGGGGTAGGAGCTGCCCATGGCTGGAACCGATAGCGAGCTGTACAAGGACAAGATCGAGGTCAGCCTCGACGGGCGCCAGATCTTCTACCTGTTCTTCGGCGGCGCCGTCGTGGCGTGCCTGGTGTTCGTGCTCGGCGTGATGGTCGGGCGGCGGCTCGAGGCCCGCGGCCACGTCGACAAGGTCGCCGCGACCTCGGCCCAGCGCGATCCGCTGGCCGCGCTCGATCGCCTCGGCAACGGCGAGGGCTCGATGACGTTCCCCAACGCGCTGGGCGGCAGCGGCGGCCCGGCGGCGGCGGTCGATCGCGAGATCGCCGCGCTCGGCGCGCGCAAGGCCGCGGCCCCGGCCAAGGCGGTCGAGCCTCCGGCGGCGGCGAAGGGCGAGGAGCCCAAGGCCGCCGAGCCCAAGGCCGCCGAGCCCAAGGCCGCCGAGCCCAAGGCCGCCGAGCCCAAGGCCGCCGAGCCCAAGGCCGCCGAGCCCAAGCCGGCCGCCCCCAAGCCGCCCGAGGCGGGGCCTGCCAAGTTCACGCTGCAGCTGTCGGCGTTCCAGGACCAGGCCGAGGCCGACGCGTTCCTGGCCACGGTGAAGGCCGCCGGCTACGGCGCCTACGTCACGTCGGCCGACGTCGACGGCAAGAAGTTCTTCCGGGTCCGCCTGGGCAAGTACCCGACCTACGAGGACGCGGTCGCGGCCAAGGCCGAGTTCGAGAAGAAGGTGCCGAAGATCGCCTACGTCATCCGGCTCTGAACGGCAGGGGGCTCGTCGCCGCGAGACGGGGCGTATCGGCGCGGCTCGTCAGCGCGGCGTCATAGCGATCGGCTACAAGACGCCGATCTCGTGCGCGCCAGCTCAGCCAGCTCACCGTCCCAGACGCCGCTCATGCGGCAGTTCCTGGACGTCAAGGATCGCCACCCCGACGCGATCGTGTTCTTCCGCCTCGGCGACTTCTACGAGATGTTCTTCGAGGACGCGGTGGTGGCGGCGGGGCTGCTCGACCTGACGCTCACCACCCGCGACAAGGGCAAGGTCGACGCGGTGCCGATGTGCGGCGTGCCGCACCACGCCGCCCGCGGCTACGTCGCCAAGCTGACCGACCTCGGCCACAAGGTCGTGATCTGCGAGCAGGTCGAGGACCCCAAGCTGGCCAAGGGGCTGGTGCGCCGCGACGTGGTCCGCATCGTCACGCCCGGCGTGGTGGTCGACGAGGACGCGCTCGATCCCAAGGCCGGGCGCTACGTCGCCGCGGTGGTGCGGGCCGCGCCGCCGGCCGCGCCGCCGGCCCCGGTCGCCCGCGGCGCGCGCAAGCCGGCGCCCGAGCCGGCGCCCGAGCCGCGGTTCGGGCTGGCCTACCTCGACGTCACGACCGGCGAGTTCCGCGCCACCGAGCTGGCCACCGCGACGGCCACCGTCGACGAGCTGGCCCGGGTCGGCCCGCGCGAGGTGATCGTCGCGGCCGACGAGCTGGCGCCGGGCGGGATGGCTGCGCCGGGCGCGCCGCTGCGCCGCTACGCCGCGGTGTGGGGCGCGGCGCCGGTGCCGGCGCTGGCCGACGCGACCGCCGCGCTGGGCGCGGCGCTGGCCGAGGCGCTCGCCGAGCTGGCCGCGCAGCCGGCGCTGGTCCAGGCCGCCGCCACCGTGCTGGCCTATGCCCGGGCCACCCAGCCCGGCGGCACGCTGCCGATCGCGCGGCTGGCCTGCTACCAGCCCGGCGCGACGATGGTGCTCGACGAGGCGGCCATCGCCAACCTCGAGCTGTGCCAGACCCTGGTCGGCGCCCGGCGCCAGGGCTCGCTGCTCGACGTGCTCGACGACACCACCACCGCGCCCGGCGCGCGGCTGTTGCGGCGCTGGCTTCTATATCCGCTTACCGATCGGGCGGCGATCGCCCAGCGCGCCGACGCGGTGGCCGACTTCCTCGCCGCCGCCGAGGTGCGCCGCGAGCTGCGCCGCGAGCTCAAGGCCACCAGCGATCTCGAGCGGCTCGCCGGCAAGGCCACGCTGGGCGTCGCCGGGCCGCGCGATCTGGGCCGGCTGCGCGACACGCTGCTGGCGCTGCCGGCGCTGGCCGCGCTGGCGGTGCCGTCGCCGCGGCTCGACGGCGCGCCGACCCTGACCGACCTGCGCCCGGTCGCGACGCCGGCGCTGGCCGCGCTGGCGGCGCACCTCGACGCCGCGCTGGTCGAGCAGCCGGGCGCGCTGGTCAAGGACGGCGGCTTCGTCCGGCCCGGCTTCGACGCGGTGGTCGACGAGTGCCGCGGCCTCGCCGACGGCGGCAAGGACGCGATCGCGGCGATCGAGGCGCGCGAGCGCGAGCGCACCGGCATCAGCAGCCTGAAGGTCCGCTACAACCGCGTCTTCGGCTACTACATCGAGATCACCAAGAGCCAGCTGGCCCGGGTGCCCGACGACTACCTGCGCAAGCAGACCGTCGCTGGCGGCGAGCGCTACGTGACCCGCGAGCTGGCCGAGCTCGAGGCCAAGGTGCTGGCGGCCCAGGACACGCTGGCCACCCGCGAGGCCGAGGTCCACCGCGCGCTGATCGCCGAGGTCGCGGCGCTGTACCAGCCGCTCTTGGCCGCCGGCGCGGCGATCGCGACGATCGACGTGTGCCTGACCCTCGCCGAGGTCGCCGAGCGCCGGGGCTGGGCCCGGCCGATCGTCGACGACTCGGTGATCATCGACATCAAGGACGGCCGCCACCCGGTGATCGAGGCGCTGGTGCCGGCCGGCACGTTCGTGCCCAACGACGCGCGGCTCGACGCCGATCGCGAGCAGGTGGTGCTGGTGACCGGGCCCAACATGGCCGGCAAGTCGACGTTCATGCGCCAGGTCGCGCACATCGTGATCCTGGCGCAGGTCGGCAGCTTCGTGCCGGCGGCGGCCGCGACGATCGGCGTGTGCGACCGCGTGTTCACCCGGGTCGGCGCCACCGACAACCTGGCCCGCGGCGACTCGACCTTCATGGTCGAGATGCGCGAGACCGCCGCGATCCTGGCCCACGCCACCCGGCGCTCGCTGGTGGTGCTCGACGAGGTCGGCCGCGGCACCTCGACCTTCGACGGCGTGTCGATCGCGTGGGCGGTCGCCGAGTACCTGCACGACGCGATCGGCGCGCGGACGCTGTTCGCCACGCACTACCACGAGCTGACCGCGATGGCCGACGATCGGCCCCGGGTGCACAACGTGTCGGCGCTGGTGCGCGAGCAGGACGGCGAGGTGGCGTTCCTGCGCCGGATCGTCCCGGGCGCGGCGTCGAAGAGCTACGGCATCGACGTCGCCCGGCTGGCCGGCCTGCCGCGCTCGGTGATCGCCCGGGCCCGGGCGATCCTGGCCCGGCTCGAGGGCGACGGCGCCGCGCTGCCCAGCGGCCGACGGCTGGCGGCGGCGCCGCCGGGCCAGCTGTCGTTGTTGCCGGCGCTGGCCGCCGCGGTCGACGCGCCGGCCGCCGAGGTCGCGCAGCGGCTGCGCGCGCTCGACCCCGACCGCATGACCCCGATCGCCGCGCTGGCGGCGCTGGCCGAGCTGCGCGGGCTGTTAGGGCCTGGGAATGGGGAAGGCGCTCGATGATCGCGGTCGAGGCGCCCCGATGGCAAGGCGCCGGCGAGGACCGGAGCCGAGCGTCCTCGTTGGACGTGACGTGAGGACCGGAGCCGGCAACGCCGCCAGCGGGGATGCATCGGCCGCGAGAACGATCGACTTCCCCTTTCCCAGGCCCTTATCATGATGGCGTCGTGGCCGACGCGAGTGACAAGTCGACGCAGCCGTCGCCGATGCGCATCGGCCGGGGCGACGTCGATCCCGAGCTGTCGACCGTCCTGCCGGGCGGGCTGACCTCGGACGACCTCGCCGGCAGCGAGCTCGACCCGCTGCTCGCGGCGGTGGCGGCCACCGGCGCGCCGCCCGAGGCCGAGCTGGCGCCCGACACGGTCATCGGCGACGTCTACCAGGTGGTGCGCCGGATCGGCGCCGGCGGCATGGGCGTGGTCTACCTCGCGCAGGACCGCTCGCTCGATCGCCCGGTCGCGGTGAAGCTGCACCGGGCGCTGCGCGGCAGCGATCGCCTGCAGCGCGAGGCCACCGCGATGGCGCGGCTGTCGCATCCGCACGTCGTCACGGTGCACGCGGTCGGGCGCGTCGGCGACGACGTCTTCGTCGCGATGGAGTACGTCGCCGGCGGCACGCTGCGCGGCTGGCTGCGCGGCGCGCGGCGGCCGTGGCGCGAGGCGCTGGCCCGCTGCCGCGCCGCCGGGCTCGGCCTGGCCGCCGCCCACGACGCCGGGCTGGTCCACCGCGACCTCAAGCCGGAGAACGTGCTCTTGACCGAGGCGGGGGTGCCCAAGGTCGCCGACTTCGGCCTGGCCCGCGCCTCCGACGACGAGCGCCCCGACAGCCTCGACGGCAGCGCCGGCACGACGGCGGGCGACAGCGGCGCCGGCGGCAGCCTGCGCACGCCGACCGGCAAGCGGGACGTGCTGTCCGATCGCCTGACAATGACCGGCGCGATGGTCGGCACGCCGGCGTACATGGCGCCCGAGCAGTTCCGCGGCAAGGTCGACGCGCGCGCCGATCAGTTCGCGCTGGCGGTGATGACCTGGGAGGCGCTGTACGGCGAGCGGCCGTTCGCCGGCAAGGACGCGCGCGCGCTCGAGGCCGCGGCGCGCCAGGGCCCGCCGCCGGCGCCGCGCCGGTCGCCGGTGCCGCCCGCGGTGGCCGGGGTGCTGCGGCGCGCGCTCGCGGTCGAGCCGGCGGCGCGCTACCCGACCGTGCCGGCGTTCCTGGCGGCGCTCGATCGCGCGGTCGGCGCGCGTCGTCGGCGGGTCGCCCTCGGGGCCGGCGCCGCGGTGGTGCTGGTCGGCGGCGCCGCCGGGCTGTGGCTCGCGGGCCGCCGCGCGCCCGATCCGTGCCGCGACGCGACCGCGGTCGTCGATCGGGTGCTGTCGCCGGCGCTGCTGGCGCGGGTCGACGCGGCGCTGGCCAGCGGCCCGGCGGGGAGCGCGGGCTACGCCGGCGATCGCGTGCGCGGGCTGCAGGCCCACTTCCAGGCGGTCGCGACCCGCGCGTGCAAGGCGGGCAAGGTCGAGGCCGCGCTGTCGGGCGAGCTGTACCAGCGCAGCGTCGCGTGCCTGGCCTACCGCGCCCAGGTGGCGGCGGCGATCGTCGACGACGCCGCGCTGATCGCGCGCGATCCGGCGGCCTACGCGCGCAAGGTGCGCGCCGCGCCCGACGCGCTGGCGTGCCTCGACGCGGTCGCGCTGGCGGCCACCCCGATCGCGCCGCCGGCGTCGGCGGTCGCCAGCCGGGCCGACCTCGACGTCGCGATGGTCGACATCGACGTCGATCAGCTCGACGACGCCGAGGCGCGGATCGCCCGCGCCGCCGCGGCCGGCGCCAGCGATCGCGGCACCCAGGCGATGCTGCTGCGGGCCCGCGGCGCGCTGGCCGCCGCCCGGGCCGACTACCCGGCGGCGGTGAAGCTGCTCACCGACGCCTACTACGCCGCGCAGGCGGTCGACGACGTCGACGTCTACCTCGGCGCGCTGGCCAACCTGATCGAGATCCACGGCGACGTCGAGGCCGATCCGGTCGCGGTCGGGCCGTGGGTCCGCCTGGGCGAGGCGGCGGTCGAGCGCGATCGCCGGCGCGCGCCGGTCGCGGTGACGTCGGTGCTGCTGGCGCTGGCCGCGGTGGCCGATCGCGTCGGCGACGCCGCCGCGGCGGTCGCGCACACCGAGGCCGCCCGCGCGCTGATCGGCGCCGGCCGCGATCCGCTGTCGACCGCGATGCTCGAGCACGCCATCGCCCAGGCCCTCGACGGCGCGAGCCGGTACCCGGAGGCGATCGCCCACGAGCAGGCGGCGGTCGACGCGTGCGCGCAGGCGCTCGACGTGGCGCACCCGACCTGCATCGGGTTCCGCGCCGCGCTGGCGCTGCACCGCAGCGAGGCCGAGGACGTCGACGGCGCGGCGAGCCTGGCGCTGGCCGTGCAGGCCGACCTCGATCGCGCGCCGGCGTCGACGCTGGGCGATCGCGCCGCGGCGTACATGGCGGTCGGCACCGTGCTCGCCGATCAGCCGGAGCACCGGGCGCGCGCGGCCCAGGACTTCGCGCTGGCCCGCGATCTATACGTGACGATCCACGGCCCCAGCCACCCCGACGTCGCCAAGGCCGAGAGCAACCTGGCGGTGATCGACATGAAGAACGGCGCCTGGGCCAAGGCGGCGGCGGCCCACGCCCGCGCGCTGGCGATCCAGGAGCGGTACCTCGGCCCGCGCCACCAGGACGTGGCCGCGACGCTGTTCAACCTCGGCACCGCGCACCTGCGCGCCGGCGCCCCCGCCGACGCGCTGCCGGTCGCCCGCCGCTGCGTCGCGATCTACGATCAGGCGGCGCCCGGCTCGGCGCGCCACGTCTACGCGCTGCGGCTCCTGGCCGAGGCCCTGACCACCACCGGGGCCGCGCGCGAGGGCGAGGCGGCGGCGCGGCGCGGCCTGACCTTGGCCGACGCGCTCGAGGGCGCCGCGTACTTCGACCTCGGCGTCGAGGTGGCGCGCGCCGACGTCGCGCTCGGCGAGCGGCTGCCCGAGGCCCGGCGCCTGCTCGACCAGGCCGAGCCGCAGTTCGCGCAGTACCCCGCAGTGTTCGTCAAGCAGCTCGCCGACATCGCCGCGCTGCGCGCCCGCATGCCGTGATGACCGCGGCGCCGCGCCGCGGGCCCGGGATCCGCGGCGCCCGCGATCGACTTCGCGCCGGCCGGGCCCTACAGTCCGGGCAGCCGTGACCGTCATCGATCGCACCGCGCACGAGGCCCCGGTGCGCGACCTCGTCGCCGCCGGCGACCTGACGCGCGCCGCGACCGCCGCCATCGAGCTCTACGGCGGCGAGCTCGCCAGCTTCCTCCACGCCATCGCCCGCGACGAGGACCTCGCCACCGAGGCCTACGCCGTCACCTGTGAGGACCTGTGGCGGGGCTTGCCCGGCTTCCGCTGGGGCTCGTCGCTGCGCACCTGGCTCTACGCGCTGGCGCGCAACGCGCTGTTCCGGCTCCGCCGCGCGCCGCGCCGCCGCGAGCGCGCCTACGTGCCGCTCGACCTGGCCAAGGAGGTGTTCGATCGCGCCGAGCAGATCCGCACCGGCACCGTCGAGTTCATGCGCACCGAGGTCAAGGACGAGGTGCGCCGGCTGCGCGAGGCCCTCGACCCCGACGATCACGAGCTGTTGATCCTGCGGATCGATCGCAAGATGTCGTGGCGCGAGGTCGCGCAGGCGATGCCCGGCGACGGCGAGGAGTCGGTGGACCGGCGCGCCGCGGTGCTGCGCAAGCGGTTCGAGCGGGCCAAGACGATGCTGCGGACGCTGGCGGCCGAGCGCGGGATCATCGGGGCGGAGTAGGGGGGAGCGGATCGGGCACGGGCACGGCGTCGGAGACGGGGACGGGATCGGGATCGGGATCGGGGACGGGATCGGGATCGGGCTCGGGCTCGGGCTCGGGCTCCGGCTCCGGCTCCGGCTCCGGCTCCGGCTCCGGCTCCGGCTCCAACCCCGGCTCGGGGGCCGGCGCCCCCTTTCGGGGGACAATGGGGGGCGGCGTCCCTCGCGTGGTCGGCGAGGCGATCCTGTTATCTCAGCGAGTTAGGTCGTGGCGCGGGCCTTGCTGTATCTGCCCGGCATGAGGAGGCTCGCCGTGAACCGAATCCAAACTGGCATCGCGCTCAGCGTCGCTCTTGCTGGGGTGGCCGCCTGCGGGGGAGACGACACGACCGGTCCGCTGGACCGCGTCGACGCCATCGTCTTCCTGCAGCGCACCCCCCGCAACGAGATGGGTGACATCTTCCAGTACCGCAGCTACCGGCCGGGGGGCCGGATCGTGAAGCTGTCGCCGCCCACCGCGGACGGCAAGCTCGAGGAGCTGTGCTGCTCGAACGCCGGCTCGGAGTTCGCCGACATCGACATCTCGAACTACGACCTGTCGTTCGACGCCCAGGCCAACCCGCCCAAGGGCGAGATCGTGTTCTCGGGCAAGCTCAGCGACGCGCAGAACTACGGCCTCTTCATCCTGCACCTCGAGACCGGCGCGGTCGATCAGCTCCCGACCGACCCGATGTACGACTTCCTCAACCCGGTGTTCATGCCGGGCGACAAGATCCTCTTCACCACCAGCAAGTCGGTGGAGGAGGGCGCGCCGCAGCACCGCGACGAGTACGAGCGCGGCGTCACGCTGCAGGTCGGCTCGATGAACCGCGACGGCACCGGCCTGGTGCTCGGCCCGCGCAACCTGTCGCACCGCGTCTTCCCGACGCTGACCTCGGATGGCCGCATCCTGCTCACGCAGTGGGACCACCTGGGCAACATGAACGCGGGACACCTGATGTTCATGAACCCCGACATGACGACGCTGCGTGAGGCGTTCGGCAAGGAGTCGACCGGGGTCACCAACAGCTACCTGAAGGCGCGCGAGGTCTCGCCGGGGCGGTTCGTCGCGATCGGCACCTCGCGTGACCGCACCGTCCAGTCGGGGGCGATCCTCGACATCCGCCTGGGCACGCCGGTGACCGCGGACGGCGCGGTGCGCGCCGACGTCAACATGTCCGAGGCCAACGCCGAGGCCCGCATCCTGACCCCCAACGTGCCGCTCGGTCGCGAGCCGTCGTCGATGACGATCGGCCGCTACTACGACGCGTACCCGCTCGACGCCGCCGACTACCCGACGCTGGTGGTCAGCTGGTCGGACGGCACCGTCGAGTCGGGCACGCTGTCGGCCGCCGGCAAGAGCGCCCAGTTCGGCCTGTACGTCTACGACTCGAAGGCCAAGGCCCGCCGCCCGCTGTACGACGACCTCGAGAAGTGGGACGTGCTGGCCCGCCCGCTGGCGCCGCGCCCCGCGCCGCCGCAGATCCCGGCCTCGGGCACCCACCAGTTCGATCAAGAGACCACGCTGATCGGCTCGATGGACGTCTACCAGTCCTCGGTCGCGACCATCACCCGCGGCGACGCGGTCGCGGTCCGGGTCATCGAGGGCTTCTCGACCGAGGAGGGCATCCCGCGTGACTTCGGCCTGACCGAGCACGAGGGCGCGGCCATCCTCGGCGACGCGCCGGTCGAGGCCGACGGCTCGTGGGCGGCGCTCATCCCGGCCAACGTGCCGGTCCACGTCCAGCCCATCGACAAGTTCGGCCTGGCGCTGGTCAACGAGCCGGTGTGGTTCAGCGGCAAGAAGGGCGAGTCGCGCTTCTGCGGCGGCTGCCACGAGAGCCGCACCGACGCCACCGTCATCCAGCCCGGCGTCACCCAGGCGATCGGCCGCGGCCCCGCCAACCTCCACGCCACCACCCCGCGCGGCGACCGCGTCTCGACCGGCTTCACCCGCACCGGCACCGTCGGCATCCCCTGGGATCGGGCGCTGCAGCCCATCTTCGACGCCAAGTGCGTGAGCTGCCACAACGGCACGCCGGGCCCGGCCAACCCGAGCTGGAGCATCATGGACCCGATGACCGGCGCGTCGTTCACCTGGACCTTCGACCTGCGCGGCGGCCCGGCCACCTACGGCGTCGGCGACGCGATGCTGTCGGGCTACTCGGCCTCGCACCTCTCGCTGATCGGCCCGTCGATGCGCGACCTCGAGCGCGCCGACCTGGTCGTGGTCGGTGAGCTCAAGGTCTACATCGAGCCCGGCAACGCCCGCGGCTCGGAGCTGATGAAGAAGCTCAACCCGATGCAGCTGTACCCGAGCCCCGACGGCAACGTCCGCGCGTTCCCCGGCATGCCGGTCCACGCCCGCGACGTCGGCGCCGACCTCACCGCTGACGAGTACTTCCTGCTGAACGCCATGGCCGACGCCGGCGGTCAGTTCTACTCGCGCGAGAACGCGCCGGGCGCGCCGTGAGCGTCGTCGTCCGCCCGTCTCACCCCGGAACCAACCGTCCCGCTCCTCGGAGGACCGCCATGAACACGCAACTCCGCCTCTCTACCTTCGTCGCCACGGCGCTGCTCGTGGGCCTGGCCTCGCCGGCGCTCGCCGGCCGCGGCGGCTCGGCGGCGCGCATCCAGGGCGCCGCGGCCACCGGCTCGGTCGACGCCATCATCGCCGAGGTCGAGCGCGCCGAGCGCCTGACCTGCGACGCCTGCGTGCCGGTCGTGATGGACCTGCTCGATCACGACCGCTACGAGGTCCGCGAGGTCGCGGGCTGGTGGTTCGCGCGCCACGCGGCGCTGCGCACCGAGCTGGCCGCCCGCGCCACCACCGACCTCACCGGCGCCGACAGCCGCCTGGCCCGCAACGGCGCCGACCTGCTCGGCGCGTTCATGCACCCGGCGGCCATCCCGGCGCTGACCACGGCGGTCGGCCGCGCCGACCTGTCGGCCGAGGCTCGGCTGGCCGCGGTGCGCGCGCTCGGCATGATCGGCCACCCCAACGGCAAGGCCGGCCTGACCACCGCGCTCGGCGACAGCGACGCGAGCGTCCGGCTCGAGGCGCTGACCGACTGGCCCAAGCTGCGCAAGGTCACCGACGCGGCGCCGGTCGTGGCCCGCGTCACCGACGGCGACGCCCGGGTCCGCGCCGCCGCGGCCGGCGTGATCGGCACGCTACGCTTCGCCGGCGGCCGCGCCGCGCTCGAGGCCGCGCTGGCCAGCGACGCCGACGCCAACGTCCGCCGCAACGCCGCCTGGGCGCTCGGCCAGATCGGCGACCCGGCGTCGCGCGCCGCGCTGGTCGCGGCGCAGGGCGACGCCTCGGCGCTGGTGCGGTCGACGGCCAAGGCCGCCACCTACGCGCTGCGGTGACCGCCGCGCGCGCGCCGCTCGCGATCGCCGCCTCGCGCGGCGATGCGCGTTTTCGGTACGCCGCGGCGCGGCCGACGGTCGTGCTTGTCGACGGTGATCGCCCACGTCTCCGCGCTGCCTCTGGAGTACACTCATGACCATGCGAGTCCCGGCGTTCTTCCTGACGGTGATCTCGGCGGCGGCGGCGTGCGGCGGCGATCCGCCGCCCGGGCGGACCTACTTCGAGCGCACGATCCAGCCGATCCTCACGCAGTCCTGCGCCGGCAACACCAGCGGCTGCCACCGCACCAACGTCGACGACCCGTACCAGTTCGCGGCCGGCAACCTCGACGTCACGAGCTTCGAGGCGATCCAGAAGCGGCGCGACACGCTGGTGCCGTTCGGCAGCTACCCGGTGCCGCTGCTGCTGGTCAAGGCCGTGGGGCCGGGCCAGCTGCAGATGGCGTACGGCGACGAGTTCAAGGACCTCGACGTGCTGCACGCCGGCGGCGGCATCATGCAGCCCGGCTCCGACGCGTACCTGATCCTGCTCAGCTGGATGGAGAACGGCGCCACCGAGAACGGCGTGCGCCCGCCGTCGCCGCCGCGCCAGGGCGAGGGCGCGTGTACGTCGGTGCTGCCGCCGAGTTTCGACCCGGTGGCGTTCATGGCCGATCCGGTGTTCGTCGCCAACCGCGCGGCCTTCGAGCGCGACGTCCAGCCAGTGCTGGCCGGGTGCGCCAGCGGCAACTGCCACGGCGCGCCGCAGTCGGATCTGTTCATCACCTGCGGCGACACCGCCGAGCAGCGCGCCTTCAACTTCTCGCAGGCGTGGGCGTTCGTCGACAACCCGGTCGACGAGTCGCAGATCCTGCGCGTGCCGCTGGCCGCCAACGCCGGTGGCGGCCCGCACACCGGGGGCGATCGCTTCGCCGACCGCGCCAACGGCGACTACGTCGCGTTGCGGACCTGGGCGGAGCAGGTCGGCCCGAGGCTGTTCGGCGAGGGCGACCCCGGCAAGGAGTTCTTCCGCGACAACGTCCAGCCGATGCTCTACGCGCGGGGCTGCGGCTTCGCCGCCTGCCACAGCCCGGCCGCCGGCAACGACTTCAAGATGCGGCCGTCGAGCCACGGGTTCGTCTCGGCGATCACGCTCGAGAAGAACTACGACACGCTGCTGTCCGAGTTCATGGCGTTCGAGGTGCCCGACGCGCGCCGCGGGCGCGCCGTCGCCAAGGTGATCTTGCCGTCCGACGGTGGCATCGCGCACCGCGGCGGGCCGATCCTGGGCGCGGCGGATCCGGCCGCCTGCCCCGCGACCTACGATCCCGACACGGCGACGCCGTTCTGCACGCTGCAGGAGTGGGTGGACGTCGAGCGCACCGCGCGGATCGCCCGCGGCGAGCTGGCCTCGCTGCCGTCGGGTTCGACGGTGCCGCTGGTCTACGTGCAGCGCGCCGCCGCCCACGTGGCCGGCCCGCTCGAGTTCGACACCTACCAGGGCGGCAGCGATCTGCGGGTGGCGCCGGCCACGCTCGGGGCGTTGGGTCAGATCACCGGCGTCGGCGGGTCGACGTCGCTGCTCGGCGGGTGCGCGGGGCTCGACCCGGGCACCGCCGACGTGTCCGGCCCGACGGTGCGCTACGACGGCACCACGATCGCGTTCGCCGGTCGCGCCAGCGCCGCCGATCCGCTGGGGATCTGGGTGGTCGACGTCGACGGCAGCAACTGCCGCCGGGTGACGCCGGCCCAGCCCGACGTCAACGGCATCAAGGTCCACAACTTCGATCCGACCTGGGGCCCGGACGGCAGCGCGATCGTGTTCGCGTCGACGCGCGGCGGCGCCCACGCCGGCGGCGTCACCGGGCCGGTGCGCAGCCGCAAGCTGTTCCTGCCGGCGTCGGACCTGTGGCGGATCGCGCCCGATGGCAGCAACCCCGAGCAGCTGACCTTCCTCACCAACTCGGAGTTCAACCCCAACGTGCTGCGCGAGGGGCGCATCATCATGACCACCGAGAAGGCGTCGGACACGCTGTACCAGCTCTCCGGGCGCCGCCTGAACTGGGATCGGACCGACTACCACCCGCTGCTGGCGCAGCGCCACCGCTCGTCGTACGCCGACCCCGACGACCTGACCGTCCAGCGCGACTCGATCGGCTACGATCAGGCGACCGAAATCCGCGAGGACCTGAACGGCAACCTGATGTTCATCGCGTCGGACGCCGGCGCGCGCGGGGGCGCCGGGACGCTGGCGATCTTCAACCGCAGCATCGGGCCGTTCGAGGCCGGGCGCATCGATCCCGGCTTCTTGCGCTCGGCGGCGTTCCCCGATCCCGCGGCCACCGGGCGGGTCGGCGCGGCGACCGACGGCGCCTACCGCGGGCCGTTCGGCATGCCCGACGGCCGCATCCTGGTGTCGTACGCGGCCACCACCGCGGACCTCGGCACGGTCACCTCGCTCGACTGGGACCTGGTCGCGGTCGATCCGCGCACCGGCGCGCGCACCGTGCTGATCGGCGGGGCGGGCGCGCAGGTCGATGGCGTGATCGCGATCAAGGCCGCGCCGCGCAAGCCGTACCTCAACCGCCGCCAGCTGGTGTTCGGCGGCTCGGTCGACGAGCAGGCCACGGGCGCCGGCCGCGCGGTGGTGCACATGCCGGACGCGCCGATGATCTTCACCATGCTCACCGGCAACCTGCGCCGTGGCCGTCCGGTGGACGCGTTCCGGAGCGCCACCCAGCTCGTGGCCTACGCCGAGGTGCCGCCGCCGGCGGGGACCACCTCCGGCAACCAGCCCAACGGCGTCTACCAGAACCGCGTCGAGGCCGGCCGCGTCAACCTGGCCAGCGACGGCTCGGTCAAGTTCAACGCCCCCGCCGGGGTCGGCGTGGTGATCGAGCTGCGCGACGGCAGCGGCAACGTCGTCGTCAACATGGGCGAGGAGCACCAGCTGGCGCCGGGGGAGCAGATCTCGATGGGCATCCGCGAGCCGCTGTTCGACGCGGTCTGCGGCTCCTGCCACGGCTCGGTGAGCGGCAGCGAGCTCGACGTCACGATCACGCCTGACGCGCTGACCGGCGCGTCGCAGTCGCTGTCCAAGGACGGCGCCGCGCAGCGCGCATCGGGCCGTAGGTCGGGGACGGATGGACGGGGCCGGACCCGCGCGCCAGGCCCCTGCTTGTGCCTGCGCGGGGGGGCTGGTAGTGACGGGGCATGGCCCGCACCGCCGACGCCCCAGGCGCGCCCGCGCCGCCGCCCCCGGGGCGGCTGGCGCGGCTGATCAAGAAGATCTGGTGGCTCCACAGCCTGGTGGCGCTGTCGTTCGGCGTCGGCGTGATGCTGTTCGCGCGCCACGGCCTGGCCTACGCGGACAAGATCTTGATGGTCCTGTTCCTGTCGTGGCTGCTGATGTTCGGCGCGCTGCGCTTCATCGTCGGGCCGGCCAACCGCGCGCCCGACGAGAAGCTGATCAAGAAGGGCGTGCGGCTGGGGACCAACTACGTCATCAAGCAGCTCTACCAGCAGATGTTCTTCTTCCTGGTGCCGCTGTACGGCGCCAGCGCCACCTGGTCGCTGAGCTCGTGGAACTGGTGGATGGCGCCGGTGCTGCTGGTGTGCGCGGTGGTGTCGACGATGGATCTGGTCTTCGACAACGTGATCATGGAGCGGCGCTGGCTGGCGTCGATGATGTACGGCCTGGCGATGTTCGGCGTGCTCAACGTCGTGCTGCCGCTGGTGTTCGGCGTGACCCACTCCGACGGCCTGCTGATCGCCGCGCTCGCGACGCCGCCGGCGGTCGCGCTGCTCACGTTCTCGACCCGCGCGGTGCTGTCGGCGAAGGGCGTGGTGGCGACGGTGCTGGCGACCGGCGGCCTGTTCGCGGCGGTGGCCTACGGGCGGCGGGCCATCCCGCCGGCGCCGCTGGCGATGCCCGAGACCGCGGTCGGCCACGGCACCCGCGGCAGCTACGAGTGCCTGCCGCCGTCCAAGCACGTGCTGCGGGTCGGGCAGCTCGACGGGCTGCGCTGCGGCTCGCTGCTGGTCGAGCCGGGCGGCCTCAAGGAGGACGTCGTCCACGTCTGGCGCCACCGCGGCCACGCGGCGCGCGTGGTGCCGGTGCGCATGGAGTGCGACGGCGAGGGCGTGGTGTTCGTCAGCGAGCTACCGCCCGAGCGGCTGCCGGCCGATCCGACCGGCGTGTGGACCTGCGTCACCGAGACCGAGGGCGGCCAGCTGGTGGGCAGCCGGCGGTTCACGATCGTCGGCAGCGATGGCCGCGGCGCGGGCGGCGCCGCGCCCGCGGTGGACGCGGGGGTGGCCGATGGGCGGACGGTGAGCGATGCGGGGACGGATGCGGGGACGGATGCGGGGACGCGGGGACGGATGCGGGGACGGGATCGGGGACGGGATCGGGGACGGGATCGGGGCACGGGTCGGATCGGGATCGACGGCGGGCGATCGGTCGGGTCCGGATCGGATCGGCGGGAACGCGCTAGAGGTTCGCGCCCTGGGTGATCCACTGGAGGATCACGATGTAGTCCGGGTCGCTCACGTCGAGGAACGTGGCGTTGGGGTGGTTGGCGGGGTCCTCGTAGAGCGGCTTGGTCAAGAGCGTCGAGGTGGCCGGCGTGGCGAGCACGACGACGCCGGGGCGTGCGCGGATGGCGTCGTAGGTGGCCTGGACGGGGCCGTCGAACGGCAGCACGGCGGCGACGCCACCGGCGGTGTGGCAGTTGGCGCAGGCGAGGCCGCCGTTGGCCGCGGTCTGGAGCCGCGGGAACACGTCGGCGGTGAAGGTGCGGGCGCCCATGCCCGGGCCCATGCCGCCGGTGTCGCCGGTGCGGGCCAGGCTGGCGCCGTCGGCGCTCGCGTCGACCCGCGTGGTGTCGGTCATCGGCGCGCCGCCGCCCGCGAGGTAGGTCACCGACAGCGTGTACTGGCCGGGCGGCACGTCGAGGAAGCCGACCCGCGAGCGCCCGCCGACGTCGGTGGTGACCGCGAGGGTGGCGTTGGGTACCAGGTCGCCATTGAGCCCGAACACGTACGGGCCCAGGCCGACCGGCGCGTTGGCGGCGTCGAGCAGCTTGATGTCGGCGACCGGCACGTCGATGAGCGGCGTGCCGTTGCGGCGCAGCAGGTCGGCGAACACCACCGCCTTGCCGGCGGCGAGCGGCAGCCCCAGCGTCGTGTACTGGCGGCGCGCGTCGTTCACCGATACCAGCGTCTGATCCGCGGTCACCGGCATCGCCTCGACGCGGACCGGCAGGCCGCGGGTGGCCCGGTAGTTGGTCCGGCTGGCCGACAGGTAGAACACGCTGCCGGGCGGCACGGTGTCGAACGCGAAGTCGCCGGCGGCGTCGCTGGTGGCGTTGAGCTGCGGCTCCATGCCGTCGCTCTCGACCGCCACCGTGGCCAGCGCGGCGCCGGTGAAATAGTCCTTGGCCTTGCCGCTGACCCGGACCGTGGGGGTCGGCGCGGCATCGACATCGCCGCCGGCGTCGGGGCCTTCGCCGCTGTCGACGGTCGCGGGGGGCGGATCCCCCACGCACGCGGCGGCCAGCACGATCGAGAGCAGGGGAGTCACACCAGAGGCGAGGCGGCGCATGGGTGGGCTCGATTACAAGGTGCGTGCCATCACCAGGGCCCCGGAATGATGTCGCCCGTGGTCGACGGCCCTGGGGGGCTTACCCCCACCGACCGAGGGTGGCGGCACCATGAACGGCGTACAAACTGCGCGCCCCGCTACGATCCCGGCGGATGCCGCCTGCGCTTGTCTCGCCGGGCGCCGGGCCGTATGGTCCGCGCCCATCCGGCCCCCCTGGCACGGCAAGGAGATCGCGATGCTCCCCGAGACCCTGCGTGAGGCGCTGACGTTCGACGACGTGCTCCTGGCTCCCGCCTACAGCGAGGTGCTGCCCAAGGACGTCGACGTGTCGACGCGGCTGACCGCCAAGATCGCCCTGCGCATGCCGCTGGTGAGCTCGGCGATGGACACGGTGACCGAGGCCGCCACGGCCATCCGCATGGCGCGCGAAGGCGGCATCGGGTTCCTGCACAAGAACATGACCATCGAGCAGCAGGCGCGCGAGGTCACCAAGGTCAAGAAGGCCGAGAGCGGCATCGTCGTCGACCCGGTGACGATCGCCCCCGAGCGCCGGCTCGAGGACGCGCTGGCGCTGATGCGCCACTACCACATCAGCGGCCTGCCGGTGGTCGACGCCGACAAGCGCCCGCTCGGCATCCTGACCAACCGCGACGTCCGGTTCGAGCGCAACCTGACCCAGAAGGTCGCCGACGTGATGACGCGCAAGCTGATCACCGTGGGCGACAACGTCGGGCTCGAGGCGGCCAAGGAGCTGCTGCACAAGAACCGCATCGAGAAGCTGCTGGTGGTCGACGAGGCGGGCCGGCTCAAGGGCCTGATCACGATCAAGGACATCGAGCAGGCCGAGGCCCACCCGTTCGCGGCCAAGGACGAGCTGGGCCGGCTGCGCTGCGGCGCGGCGGTCGGCGTCGGCGGCGATCGCGAGGCGCGGATCGACGCGCTGATCGCCGCCGGTTGCGACGTCATCTGCGTCGACACCGCCCACGGCCACTCGGCCGGCGTGATCGAGGCGGTGCGCGCGACCCGCAAGAACTTCCCCAGGCTGCAGCTGGTGGCCGGCAACGTCGCGACCGGCGCGGCCACGCTGGCGCTGATCGAGGCCGGCGTCGACGCGGTCAAGGTCGGCGTCGGGCCCGGCTCGATCTGCACCACCCGCATCGTCGCCGGCGTCGGCGTGCCCCAGCTGACCGCGATCGCCGACGCGGTCGCCGCCGCCACCGCGGCCGGCGGGGTGCCGATCATCGCCGACGGCGGCATCAAGTTCTCGGGCGACGTCGCCAAGGCCATCGCGGCCGGCGCGTCGACCGTCATGATCGGCTCGCTGTTCGCCGGCACCGACGAGGCGCCCGGCGAGATCATCCTGTACCAGGGCCGCAGCTACAAGTCGTACCGCGGCATGGGCTCGATCGGCGCGATGCGCGACGGCTCGAAGGACCGCTACTTCCAGGACGACGTCGAGGCCTCGGCGCCGCAGAAGCTGGTGCCCGAGGGCATCGAGGGCCGCGTCCCCTACAAGGGCCCGCTGCGCGAGTCGATCTACCAGCTGGTCGGCGGGCTGCGCTCGGCGATGGGCTACGTCGGCTGCGCCTCGATCGACGAGATGCGCGCCAACGCGCAGTTCGTCCGCATCACCTCGCAGGGCCTCCGCGAGTCCCACGTCCACGACGTGATCATCACCAAGGAAGCTCCCAACTACCGCGTCGAGTAGCGAAAGCAGGCGTCCGTGGCTCACCAGCTCGTCCTCATCCTCGACTTCGGCTCGCAGTACACCCAGCTGATCGCGCGGCGCATCCGCGAGCACGCGGTCTACTGCGAGGTCCACCCCCACTCGCTGTCGCTCGAGCGCATGCGGGCGCTGGCGCCGGCGGCGGTCGTGCTGTCGGGGGGGCCGTCGTCGTGCTACGCGCCGGGCGCGCCCCAGGTCGACGCCGGGGTGTTCGACCTCGGCGTGCCGGTGCTCGGCATCTGCTACGGCGCGCAGATCACCGCGCGCATGCTGGGCGGCGACGTCAAGCCGTCGGACAAGCGCGAGTACGGCCGGGCGGTCGTGCGGATCAAGCAGGGCGGGGCCGGGGTGCTGCGGACGATCGCCACCGGCGACGAGCTGGCGGTGTGGATGTCCCACGGCGACTCGGTCGACGCGCTGCCGCCGGGCTTCGTCCACCTGGCCGAGAGCGACAACTGCCCGTTCGCGGCGTTCGCGGACCTGGCGCGCAAGATCCACTGCGTGCAGTTCCACCCCGAGGTGGTGCACACGCCGCGCGGCGCCGAGATCCTGGCCGGCTTCCTGTTCGGCGTGGCCGGGCTGGCCGGCGACTGGTCGATGGCGTCGTTCGCCGACGAGGCGGTCGCGCGGATCCGCGCCCAGGTCGGGCCCGAGGGCCGGGTCATCTGCGGCCTGTCGGGCGGCGTCGACTCGTCGGTCGCCGCCGCGCTCATCCACAAGGCGATCGGCGATCGCCTGACCTGCATCTTCGTCGACAACGGCCTGTTGCGTCGCGGCGAGCGCGAGCAGGTGGCGGCGATCTTCAACGATCACTTCCACGTCGACCTCCGGGTGGTCGACGCCACCGATCGCTTCCTCGACGCGCTGGCCGGCGTCACCGACCCCGAGCGGAAGCGCAAGATCATCGGCCACGAGTTCATCAACGTCTTCGACGACGAGGCCAAGACCATCGCCAACGCGCGGTTCCTGGCCCAGGGGACGCTCTACCCCGACGTGATCGAGAGCGTCTCGGTGCGCGGCCCGGCGGCGGTGATCAAGAGCCACCACAACGTCGGCGGCCTGCCCGAGCGCATGCAGCTGACGCTGGTCGAGCCGCTGCGCGAGCTGTTCAAGGACGAGGTCCGGCTGCTCGGCACCGAGCTGGGCCTGCCGCGGCGGATGATCAGCCGGCAGCCGTTCCCCGGCCCCGGCCTGGCGGTGCGCTGCCTCGGCGACCTGACCCGGCCGCGGCTCGACACGCTGCGCGGCGCCGACGCGATCGTCGAGGAAGAGATCCGCGCCGCCGGGCTGTACGAGGCGATCTGGCAGGCGTTCGCGGTGCTGCTGCCGGTGCGCTCGGTGGGCGTGATGGGCGACGACCGCACCTACGACGAGGCGATCGCGATCCGCGCCGTGACCTCGCTCGACGGCATGACCGCCGACTGGGTGCCGCTGCCCCACGATCTGCTGGCGCGGATGTCGAGCCGCATCATCAACGAGGTGCGCGGCGTCAACCGCGTGGTCTACGACATCACGTCGAAGCCGCCGGGGACGATCGAGTGGGGTAGCGCAGCGGGCGGGGGGCGGGGGCGCCGGCCCCCGCCGCCGGCCCCGGCCGCGGCGACGCCGCTGGTGGTCGCGGTCGCGCCCGGGGTGACGCTCGACTGGTCGCGCGGGGCGCTGGTCGCGACCGGGGTCGGCCCCGCCGATCGCAACGCGCCGTCACCGACGGTGGCGCGGGTGGGCGCGGCGCGGGCGGCCGAGCAGGCGGCGCGGGCGGCGCTGGCGGCGGCGGTGGCGCAGGTGCCGGCGGTCGGCGGGCGGTTCGATCCGCGGACGGCGGCGGTGGCCCGCGAGCTGGCGCTGGCGCCGGTGGTGGCGATCGCCCGCGGCACCGACGGCTCGGCCCGGGTGACCGTGGCGCTCGGGCTCGAGGCGCTGCGCCAGGCGCGCTCGGGGCCGCGGCCGGTGGCGGGCGACGACGGCGCGCTGGTGACGGCGTACGTCGACGCGCGGCGGCTGCCGGTGGCGCCGGCGGTGGGGCTGGCGGTGGTGCACGGCGGCGATCGCTGGGCCGGGCCGACCCGGTTCGTCGCGGCGGTGCCCGACGGGGTCGTGCCGATGATCGCGATCGCGGCCAGCACCGACGGCCTGACCGTGCCGAACCCGGTCGCGGGTAGCGCCGCCGTCGTCGTGGTGGTACCACCGGATCCGTGAGCGCACGAGCCCGGACCGCCTCGCCCGCGCCCCGTCGGGTCGCCGCGGGCCTGGCCCTGATCGCGCTGGCCGCGGTCGCCCACGCCGACGTCGTCACCTATCCCAGCCACGGCAGCGCCGCGGCCACCGACGCCGACGCCCGCACCCGCGCGCTCGACGCCGCCTTCGCCAGCGCGGTCACCGAGGCGGTGGCCGACCTGGCCGGCAAGAACGCCCGGGCCCAGGCCGCGGCGGTCGATCGCGAGATCGTCCGCCGGGCCCGCCGCTTCGTCGCGTCGTTCGCGGTGACCACCGAGCACCCCGGGGCCGATCGCTTCGAGGTCGACGTCGACGTGCGCATCGATCGCGACAAGGTGCGGACCCGCCTGCTCGAGCTGGGCGTCGTGCTGGCCGACGCGCCGCCGGTCGAGCCGGGGCCGCCGGCGATCCAGCCGCGGGCCGCGACGCTCCTGTACCGGGTCACCGGCGTGGCCGGCGTGCAGGCCAGCTTCGGCGTGGCTGCCGCGACCGATCTGCCCGGCGTCGACGAGCTGACCGCGGCGCTGGCCCGCGGCGGCTACCGCGCGGTGGCGGCGTCGGCGGCGGGGCCGGCGCCGGACGCGGACGGCGAGCTGCCGGTCGACGACGACAGCGCCCGGGCGCTGGCCGCCGACGTGAAGGCCGAGGCCGCGCTGGTGGTCGGGGTCGCGGTCGGCGCGCCCGGCCCGGTGCGCGGCACGCCGCTGAGCGCGGCGCCGGTGCGCGCGTGGCTGCGGCTGGTCGAGGTCGGCGGCGGCCCGGCGCCGGTCGCGGCCGCGGTGGCCACCGCGGCGTGGGGCAGCGGCGAGCCGCTGGCGCTGGCGGCCGCGACCAAGGCCAGCCGGGCGCTCGCGGCCCGGGCGTTCGGCGCAGCGGCGCCGCGGCCCGACGTCGCCGCGGGCCCGCCGCTGGTGGCGAGCAAGGGTGTGACCGTGCGGGTGGTCGGCCCCGGCGCGTGGCAGGCCGCGGCGCTGGTGCGCGCCGACCTCGCGGCGGCGCCCGGCGCGACCTCGGTCGGCGTGGCCGGCGTCGGCGCCGACACGGTCGCGCTGGCGGTCGACGGCCTGGCCGTCGACAAGGCCGCGAGCATCGCCAAGGCCACGCCGGGCTTCAGCGCCCGGACCAAGGTCGTCGACGGCGTCGTCGTGGTGCAGGTCAAGGCGGTCGGGGCGCCGTGAGGGCGGCGGCGGTCGCGCTCGCGCTCGCCGGCTGCGCCCACGGCGCGGTCGACCGCCCGACCCGGGTCGACGCCGACGACGCGATCGTCTACGTCGACGCGGTCGCCGACGCGGCGGTGTGGATCGACGGCGTCTACGTCGGCGCGATCGCCGACGTGGCCCGCGGGCTCGCGCTCGAGCCGGGCCACCACCGCCTCGAGCTGCACCACGACGCGTACTTCAGCCACTACCAGGCGCTCGACCTGGCCCCGGCCCAGCGCCTGCGGCTGCCGATCGAGCTGGCGCCGATCCTGCCGTAGCCGCGGGCGCGGCGCGCGGCGCGCCGCGGCGAGACGCCGGCGCGGACATACCTGCGCCGCGGTCCGGGCGCCGCGCGGAGGTTGCGCTACTGTCGCTGCGTGGCGCCGAAGCAGAGACCCCCGACCCGTACGCTCACCACCGATCCGCTGATCGTCAGCCTGGTGCGGTGGATGCTCATCCTGGTGTTCGTCGTGATCGGCTGGCGGGTCTTGTCCGAGCTGGCCACGGTCCTGGCGCCGATCCTCGCCGCGCTCGGCATCGCCTACCTGCTCGACCCCGTGCTCGAGAAGCTGGTGGCGCGCGGCATGTCGCGGGCGCTGGGCGCGACGCTCTTGCTGTTCGGGTTCCTCGGCACCGTCGTCGGCGTGCTGATCATCCTGATCCCCCAGGCGATCGAGCAGATCCGGGTGTTCGCCGCCGACGTGCCGGCGATGATCGACCGGCTGAGCGTGTGGATCAAGGCCCGCTTCGACTTCGACCTGCAGTCGCACCTCAACGCCGAGGAGCTGCAGGCGCTGATGGGCGACGCGGCCGGCCCGCTCGAGCACATCGCCAAGGTGGCGCTCGGCGGCGCGTTCGCCGTGCTCGCGGTGCTCGCCGAGTTCCTGCTGGTGCCGGTGTTCGCGTACTACTTCTTGCTCGACTGGCCGCACATCGCCGAGCGCGTCATCAAGATGGTGCCGCCGCGGCGGCGGGCCCGGGTCAAGGACATCCTCGCCGAGATCGACGCGGTGGTGTCGGGCTGGGTCCGCGGCCAGGCGATCGTCACGACGATCCTGGCGATCCTGTACGCGGTGGCGTTCTGGATCATCGGCGTGCCCCTGGCGATCCCGATCGGGCTCCTGGTGGGCGCGTTGACGATCATCCCCTTCGTCGGCACGTTCGTGGGCGCCGGCATCACGATGCTGGTGCTCTTGCTCGACTGGCCGGGCGGCGGCACGGTCGGCGCGGTCGCGGGCACGTTCTTCGTGCTGCACCTGCTCGAGGCGGCGGTGCTGACGCCGAAGATCGTCGGCCACAAGGTCGGGCTGTCGGAGTCGGCGGCGCTGTTCGCCGTGGTCGCCGGCGGCAAGCTGCTCGGCTTCGTCGGCATCCTGCTGGCGGTGCCGATCGCGGCGACGGTCGCGGTGCTCTTGCGCCACGCGGTGCGCTACTACGAGACCACCCAGTTCTTCGGCGACGAGGCCGACGCGATCGTGCCGGTGACCCCGGCGATGCAGCTGGTGATGATGGGGGAGGCGTCGCCCGAGGCCCGCGCGGCCGCCGAGGTCGCCGTCGCGCAGGAGGAGTCCAAGGATGGCCCGTGATCAAGCGCTTCCGCTGAATTGACGACTCATCCGTAATGATGGAACTCGCCGTCAGACGGTGCACGCGCCGCGGCGGGTCATGTAACGTCTCCGGCGCATCGAGCTGGATGACAGCTCCAGCGCCGTCGCAGTGGCGTCGCTGCGCTTACGAAACTCTAGGAGTGAATGTCCCATGAAGAACATCCTGCGTAGTGGCGCTGTCCTCGCTCTGGTCCTCGGTCTCACCGGTTGCGGTGGTAAGGCCGGCGAGGCGATCGGCGAGATGAAGAAGCTCAAGGACGAGATGTGCGCCTGCAAGGACAAGGCGTGCGCCGACAAGGTCGCCGAGAAGTTCGCCAAGATGGGCGAGAAGCACAAGGACACCAAGGCGACCGAGTCGCAGATCAAGGAAGCCGGCAAGGTCGCCGAGGAGTACGGCAAGTGCATGATGAAGGCGATGGGCGCCGGTGACGCCCCCGCCGGTGGCGAGGCCCCCCCGGCCGCGCCGGCCCAGTGATCTCACGTCACCTGGACCGCGCCACGCGCTGACGTTCGTCGGGCGTGACGAGTCGATGGGGAGCCTCGCGGCTCCCCGTCGGCGTTTTCGGGCCCGCCGCGTATACTGCGGGCGCATGGTTCGCCTGTCCGTCGTCGTGTTCGCCGTGGTCGCGGTCGCCGCTGGGGCCGCTGGTTGTCAGAAGTCCGCCAAGCCGTCGTGGGCGCAGGACGCGGGGCCGGGCGGGACCGCGGGCAGCGACGCGGCGGCGATGACGCCGGTCACGCCGGAGGCGGTGCTGGCCAAGCTCGAGGGCTTCCGCGACGCGGCGTGCGCGTGCATGGCGCCCGCGTGCGTGGAGGACGTCGAGATGGCGATGCGCGCCTGGCTGCTGAAGGAAGGGCCGGAGATGCAGTCGCTCAAGAGCACCGCCGCGCAGAACGAGGCCGCCAACAAGGCCAGCTCCGCGATGGCCGCGTGCGTCGACCGCATCTTGCACCCGCGCTGAGCGCCCGCGCCCGCGCCCGAAAACAGCGACGGCCCCGTCGGTGGGGCCGCTAGCGTCTCGCGTATCGGGTGGGGGCCCCACGTCTTGTGGGGGAGGGTCTTTGCGAAAGACCCTCTATTGTCACGCGTGCGAGGCCAGGTGTCTCGCGTATCGGGTGGGGGACCCGCGGGGCTTGCCCACGCGGGGGAGGGTTTGTCGACAAACCCTCCGGATAGCTCAGTGCGCCGGCGGCGCGATGGTCGCGGCGGGGAGCGCGTTCGGATCGAGCGGCGGCGTCTCCCAGTTCTGGGTGACGTTCTTCATCTGCTTGTAGACCAAGAGGCCGTCGGTGTTGTTCTCGCCGTGCGGCGACGAGGTGGTCCACGTGCCGGTGACGACGACCTGATCGCCGACCTTGTACGGCGGCACCGCCGGCCAGACCTCGATGGCCTCCTTCGGCAGGTTCTTCTTCTCGGCCGCGGTCGGCAGGCGCGGGACCTCGACGATCCATGCGGCCCGCTCGACCGGGGTGTCGGCGGCGTCGCCGAGGTAGAACGCCGGGCGCCGGCACAGCGTCGGATCATCCTCGATGCGCTTCTTCACCGCGGCGTCGTCCTCGCTCGGCTGGCGGATCGCGGTGGCGCAGTCGTAGGCCCAGACCACCACGCCGGAGACCGAGATCTCCTGCTTGAGGTACTTCTGGCCCTGGACCCGCAGCTCCTTGATCGTGTGCGAGCCGTCGGCGTTGGGCTTGGGCACCTCGAACGCCGGCACCGCCGGCACCGTCACCTTGATCGCACCTTGTTGCACTTCGGCCTTGGCACCTTCGAGCTGGTTGTTGTTGCATCCGCCAGCGGTGAAGACCAAGGTGCCTGCGATCAAGACGGCCCCGATCGAGGCCGCGTGCGCGCGCGAGTTCGCCATGGCGGCGTCATAACATGAGCCACTACCCCCCTCAAGCGAGGCTGGCGGCCGTCGTCGTCGCCGCGGTGGTCCTGGCCGCCTGCGACGCCACGCCGGCGCGCGTCAAACCGTGGCGCCACGCGCCCGATCCGCTGGCGGTCGCCGAGCAGGCGCCCCGCTCGCCGGCGCTGGCCAAGGATGAGGACGATCTCGGGCTGCGGCAGCGCCGCGACCACACGCTGCGGATCCACGTCGACGCGCAGCCGCGGACGCTGCACCCGCTGCTGTCGCCGTCGGTGTGGAGCCGGCGCATCCTCGTCGGGCCGGTGTTCCAGCCGCTGGTCCGCTACGCGCCGCCGGCGGCGGGCGCCGGCACCGGCCCGGGCGCGTACGTGCCCGGGCTGGCGCGGTCGTGGCGCATCGAGCTGGGCGGCACCCAGGTCATCCTCGAGCTCGATCCCGACGCGCGCTGGCAGGACGGCCGGCCGGTCACCTCGGTCGACGTGCAGTTCACCCTCGACACCGCGCGCGATCCCGGCCGCCACCTCGATCACCTGCGCGGCGGCCTGGCCAACGTGGTGTCGGTCGAGCTGGTGAACCCGCGGATCGTGCGCGTCAGGCTGTCTCACCCCGACGGCTGGTTCCTGCGCGGGTTGGCCGAGATCCCGATCGTCCCGTACCAGGTGTTCGGCGCCGACCTCGCCGGCGGCGCGCTGATCGGCTCGGGGCCGTACCGCGTCGTCGACAACAAGGACGGCGTGGTCCACCTCGGCCGGTGGGACGG
The DNA here is from genome assembly GCA_016707895.1 of Myxococcales bacterium. Classification (GTDB taxonomy): domain Bacteria; phylum Myxococcota_A; class Polyangia; order Haliangiales; family Haliangiaceae; genus UBA2376. Next base: position 435,122 of record JADJGV010000037.1, read on the forward strand.
CTACAAGGGCGCGCGGCCGGCGATCCCCGACATCGAGTACGCCTACCAGCCCGACGCGGCGCAGGCGCTGATGGCGGCCAAGCGCGGCGAGTTCGATGTGATCCCGGCGCTGGTGCCCGAGCACTGGCCGGGGCAGGCCTCGGCGCCGGGGCTGGCCGCGAGCTTCGCGCCGCTCGAGCTGGCGCCGCCGAGGTTCCGCTACGCGCTGTTCGGCGCGATGACGCCGCCGACCGACGATCCGCGGGTGCGCCGCGCGCTGGGGTTGCTGATCGATCGCGAGGCGATCGCCAGCGACGTCGACCGCGGGCTGGCGCGGCCGATCGCCGGCCCGATCTGGCCCGGCGGCCCCGGCGACGGCCCCGGGCCGACCCCGCCGGCGATCGATCCGGCCGCGGCCGGGCGGCTGCTCGACGAGGCTGGCTGGATCGACGGCGACGGCGACGGCCTGCGCGAGAAGGCCGGGCAGAAGCTGCGCCTGACGGTGCTGGCGCTCGAGGCCAAGAACGGCAAGGCCGGCCCCGAGGTCGACAAGATCCTCGACGGCCTGCGCCGCGCCAACATCGGCCTCGACGTGCGGCTCGGCACCGAGGCGGTGCTGCGCAACAAGGTCAACGACGACGGCATCAACCTGGCGTTCCTCGAGTGGAACGGCGCGGTCGACAGCGATCTGGCGCGGCTGGTCGGCACCGGCGGCGCCGACAACGCGGGGCGGTTCTCCTCGCGGCGGGTCGACCAGGCGCTGGCGGCGATCGCGGCGGTGTGGGAGCCCGAGTCGCGCGGGCCGCTGGTCGGCGACCTCGCGGCGATCCTCGCCGACGAGCTGCCGATCGCCGGCATCGTGCGGGTGGCGCCGCAAGGCCTGGTGCACCACCGGGTCGCTGGCGTGGTGGTGTGGGACGGCTGGTTCGACGTGACCGCGTGCCGCCTGGTCGCCGATCCGGCGCCATGACCGGCTCGGCGCCGCCGCGCGGCGGGGGTACGCTCACGGCGATGCTGCGCTCGGCCGATCGGCTCCTCGCGCTGGCGGCGCTGACGGCGCTGGCGGGCGGCGCCTGCTTCGAGCGGGGCGGCGGCGGGGAGCGCGCGGCGCCGCCGCCCGCGGCCACGGCCGCGCCCACCACCGACGGCTGGCTGGCCAGCGATCCGCCGGGCGCGATCGACCCCGACGCGACGGTGCGGATGGCGCTCGAGGCCGAGCCGGCGACGCTGGATCCGTTCGCGACGCTCGACGCGGCGTCGGCGAGGGTGCTGTCGCAGGTGGTCGAGGGCCTGGCGTGCCCGACCGCCGACGGCGGCGTCGAGCCGTGCGTCGCCTCGCGCTGGCGGGCCTCGGCGGATCGCCGCACCTGGCGGTTCACGCTGGATCCGGCGCGGCGGTTCGCCGACGGTGGCCCGATCACCGCCGCCGACGTGATCGCCAGCCTCGACGCCAGCCGCGGCGTCGGCCACCCCAGCGGGCCGCTGGGCTTCGCGCTCGACGACGCGGTGGCGATCACCGCGCCGCACCCCGACGAGATCGAGCTGGTCGTGCGCGAGGATCGCCCGACCCGGCTGCGCGATCTGGCGATGGTGCCGATCGTCCCGGCCGCGCAGCTGGCGGCGCCGAGCCTGGCCGAGCGCCCGATCGGCAGCGGGCCGTTCGCGGTCGCGGCGTGGGTGCGCGGCGAGCGGATCGCGCTGGCCCGCGTCTCAGGTGCGGCGCGGCGCGCGTCGGCGGCGCGGGTCGAGCTGGTGGTGGTCGCCGATCGCGCCGACGCGATCCGCCAGCTCGCGGCCGGGCGGCTCGACGTGGTCGCGCAGGTGCCCGCGGCCGAGGCGGTGGCGGCGGCGCAGCTGCACCCGGCGCTGGTGCGGTTCCGCTACCGCCAGCCGGCGGCGCTGGTGGCGGTGATCAACACCCGCCGGCCGGCGCTGGCCGACGCCCGCACCCGCCGGGCGCTGGTGATGACGCTCGATCGCGCCGGCGTCGCCCGCGCGGTGCTGGGCGGCGCGCCGACGCTGAACGGGCCGTGGCTGCCCGACCAGCCCGAGCGCGATCCGGCGCTGGCGCCGCTGCCGTTCGATCCGGCGGCGGCCGCCGCGCTGCGCCCGCCGCCGGCGCCGGTGGTGCGGCTGCTGGTGCCGGCCGGCTCGACGGCGAGCGCGCGGATCGCCGACATCTGGGCGGCCGACGCCCGCGGCGCCTTCACGCTCGAGGTCGAGGCGGTGCCGTTCGCCGAGCTGCTGGCGCGCCTGGCCGCCGGCGACTTCGACCTGGCGATCACGTCCTTGTCGGCCGGCCCCGAGGTCGATCCCGCCGATCGGCTGAGCGCCCACGCGCCGCCGACCCAGGCGTGGCCCGGGCTGGTCGACGCCGAGCTCGAGCGCTGGTTCGACGCGTGGCACCGCGCGACGGCCGCGGACGAGCGGCTGGCCGCGGCCCACGCGATCGAGCGCCGGGTGCAGGCGCTGGCGCCGCTGGTGTACATCGCGGTCGACACCCGCGGCGGGCTGGCCCGCGCCGACATCGGCGGGCTGGTCGGCGACGGGCGCGGCGTGCCGCCGGCGTGGCGGCTGTGGCGAGCGCGGCCGTGACCACCGCGGCGCGCCTGGCGGCGCGGGTGCTGGCGGCGTGGGTCGCGACCTGGATGATCGGCTGGGCGCTGGTCGAGCTGGCCCCTGCGTCGCCCGCGCTGACCGCGGCGCGCGCCGGCGGGCGGCTGCCCCCCGACGAGGCGGCGCCGGCGGCCCGGGACCGCGCGGTGGCGGCGGTCGCGCACGCCCACCGGCTCGACGGCAGCGCGCCCGCGCGCTGGGCGCGGATCACCGCGCGCGCGGCGATCGGGCAGCTGCCGCGATCGTGGCGCGACGATCGCGGGGCCGGCGGCGCTGCCGCCCGCCACGCCGGGGCCACCGTGGCGCGGGCGCTGGCGGCGCTGGTGATCGCGCTCGCCGTCGGCGTCGCGGTCCCGCTGGCGGTGGCGCGGCGGCGCGGCGGCGCGGCGGCGGTGGCCGGCGCGGCGGCGGTGGCGGTGGCCGTCCCGACGGTGTGGCTGTGCCAGCTCGCGGTCGCCGTCGCGCCCACCGCGGCGCTGACCTCGGCGTGCGCGGTGGCGGCGCTGGCGATCGCGCCGGCCGCGGTGGTGGCCTTGCACGTCGGCGCCGCGCTGGCCGCGCTCGATCGCTCGCCGCTGGCGATCGCGGTCGCGGCGCGCGGGGCCAGCCGGCGCCGCTGGCACGCGGTGCACGCGCTGGCGCTGATCGCGCCGCGGGTGGCGCCGCTGGCGGCGTCGACGGTGGGCTTCACGCTCGCCGCCGGCGCGGTGGTCGAGCGCGCGCTGGCGCTGCCCGGCGCCGGGCGGACGCTGGTGGCCGCGGCCGCCGCCGGCGACGCGCCGGTGGTGCTGACGCTGGCCGCCGCCGCCGCGGCGCTGGTGGCGCTGGTCGGCGGGCTGGCGGCGCGGGTCGCCGCGCGGCCCGGCGCGGAGGCGGCGTGACCCGGCGGCTGGCGCTGGCGTGGCTGGCGCTGGTCGCGTTCGCGGCGCTCGCCGCCGAGCTGCTGGCCTCGGATCGCGCGATCGTCGCGCGCACCGACGCCGGCCTGACCTGGCGCCCGGCGGCCCGCGGCGACGCGCTGCGCGCCCGGCTCGGCCCCGACGGCTGGGCCGTGTGGCCGCCGATCGCCGCCGATCCGATCGCGGTCCGCACCGACGGCGGGCTGGTGATCCTGGCGGCGCCGTCGGCGCGCCACCGCCTCGGCACCGACGATCGCGGCCGCGACGTCGCGGCCCGGCTGATCCACGGCGCGCGCACCAGCGCGGCGCTGGGCGCCGGCGCGGCCGGCCTGGCCACGCTGCTGGGCCTCGGCCTGGCGCTGGCGATCGGCCTCGGGCCCGGCCGGCTGCGCGCGCCGGCGCTCGCGGTGTGCGACGCGATCGCCAGCGCGCCGGCGCTGCTGGTGACGCTGGTCGCCGCGGCGCTGGTCGGGCACCGCGGCCTGATCGCGCTCGCGGCGCTGATCGCGGTGCCGCGCGGCGCCGACACCGCGCGGCTGGTCGCCGCCCAGCTGACCGCCGAGCTGGCCGCCCCCTACGTCGTCGCCGCCCGCGGCCTGGGCGCGTCGCCGGCCCGGGTGCTGGTGCGGCACGCGTTGCCCGCGGTGTGGCCGGCGCTGGCGATCGCCGCCGCGCTCACCGCCGCGACCGCGGTGCTGTCCGAGGCGGCGCTGTCGTTCCTCGGCCTGGGGCCGCCGCCGCCGACGCCGTCGTGGGGCGAGCTCTTGGCTCAGGCCACCCAGCACGACCTGCGGTGGTGGCTGTCGGTGCCGGCCGGCCTGGCCGCGACGCTCACCGCCGCCGCGCTGTTCGCCCTCGCGCTGGCACCGCCGCGCGCTTCGCGGTAGGAAGCCCCGTGGCCAAGCAGTCCAACGACGACGACGTGCCCAAGCTGCCCCGCGGGCGCGGGCTGTCGTTCTCGTTCGCCGAGATCCTGCGCATCCTGGTGGTCGCGACCGCGTTGCTCGCGCTGCTGGTGCTGCAGAAGCCGTGCGCCAAGAGCGTGTCGCAGTTCGTCACCGGCTTCGGCCCCAAGGACGCCGGCGTCTCGAGCCCGCCCGCGGTCGACGCCGCGGTCATGCCCTCGGGCGTGATCCTGCGCGCCGACATGACGCCGGCGCAGCAGGCGGCGGCGATCGCCGCGGCGCGCGGGCAGGGGCTCGACGCCGGCGTGGCCGACGACGCGGCCGCCGCCGGCGACGCGCGTTGAGGCGGCCGTCGCTACGCGCTGGCGATCGCCACGTCGAGCGGGCGATCGTAGGTGACCGCGTGCATCGCGCACGGCATGTTGCGGCGCACCCGCGCGATCTCGGCGGGATCGAGGGTCGCCACCACCACGCCCTCGCCCGCGGCCTGCTCGCCGACGATCGTGCCCCACGGATCGGCGATCAGCGCGTGGCCGTAGGACTCGCGCTTGGCGTTGTGCCGCCCGCCCTGCGCCGCCGCGACCACGTAGGCCTGGTTCTCGATGGCGCGGGTGCGCAACAGCAGGTGCCAGTGGGCGGCGCCGGTGTGCGCCGTGAACGCCGCCGGCACCAGCAGCACGTCGGCGCCGGCGTGCCACAGCCGGCGGTACAGCTCGGGGAAGCGCACGTCGTAGCAGATGGTGATCCCCAGCGCGACGCCGTGGGTGCGCACCACCAGGCCGGCGTCGCCGGGCGCGGTCGCGTCGGACTCGCGCAGCGTCGCGCCGCCCGGGATGTCGACGTCGAACAGGTGGATCTTGCGGTAGCGGGCCGCCAGCTCGCCGCCCGGGCCGACCACCAGCGCCGTGTTGTAGGCGCGCTGATCGTCGCCGGGCACCCGCTCGGGCAGGCCGCCGCCGATCACGACCGCGCGGTGCTCGGTGGCGATCGCCTGCAGCGTCTCGACGATCGGGCCGGGGTGGGCGTCGTCGATGGTCTCGGCGATCGCCATCTTGTCGCCCTCGCGGCTGCCCAGGAACGCGAAGCACTCCGGCAGGACGATGATCTTGGCGCCGGCGGCCGCGGCCTGTGCCGCCAGGCGCTTGCAGGTCGCGAGGTTGGCAGCGAGATCGTCGGTCGAGCACATCTGCACGGCGGCGATCGTGACCGGAGCGGAGCCCATGGCCTGTCCTAACCGGTGGCCCCGGTGGCCACAAGCCACTTGCGGGTTTCTTGGTGGGGTGGTATCCGTCTGCCACTTCGCGTTTCCGTGAGGTGGGCATCGGCCCACCTTTTTTTTCGCCTCCAGCACCTCCGACGCCGCATGTCGAACCATCCCAGCCCCCAGGCCCTACGCCAGCGCGTATGGCAGCTCGCCGAGCCGGTGTGCGCGCACGCCGGCTACGAGCTGGTCGACGTGCGGTTCACCCTCGAGCAAGGCGGCTGGGTGCTGCGGGTGTTCATCGACGTCGCCGACGCCCCGGCCGACGCGGTGCCGGGCCCCGACGGCTTCGCGCCCGATCTCGTCGATCTCGACGACTGCGAGCGCATGTCGCGCGAGCTGTCGGCCACGCTCGACGTCGCCGATCCCATCCCTCAGGCCTACAGCCTCGAGGTCAGCTCGCCCGGCATCGACCGGCCGCTGGTGACCGTGCCCCACTTCCAGCGCTTCATCGGCGCCGAGGTCAAGGTCACGCTCGAGCGCGGCGTGCCGACGCCGCAGGGCAGCGAGCGCAAGAACTTCCGCGGCGTCCTCGACGGCGTCGAGGGCGCCGACGACCCGGCCACCGCGCAGGCGCGGATCCTGGTCGACGGCCAGCTGTGGCGGTTCCCGATCGCCGACGTCGACGTCGCCAAGATCGTCCCCGACTGGGACGTCGTCATGAAGGGCGGTCGCGGTCAGGTCCGCGCCGCCGATGCTCCCGCCGGCAAGCCCGGCAAACCCACCAAGCCCGGGGCCGGCAAGCACGCCGGCAAGTCCCCTCGCCACTAGCCCCGCGTCCGACGGAGACTCCGCCATGGAAGCCAACCTCAGCATGGTCATCGACCAGGTCGGTCGAGACAAGAACATCGACCGGTCCGTCCTCCTCCAGGCCCTGGAGCAGGCGATCCTGACCGCCGCCAAGCGCGCGTTCGGGATGAACCGCGAGATGGAGGCGAAGTACAACGTCGAGACCGGCTCGGTCGACCTGTTCCTCATCATCAACGTCGTCGAGGACGACGCGATCGAGGGCCGCGAGATCACGGTCGAGGACGCGCACAAGTACGGCCTCGAGGCCGAGCTGGGCGACGAGCTCCTGTTCCAGATCTTCTACCGCCCCGAGGAGGCCGAGCGCGCCTCGGAGCAGGACACCAAGTTCGGCGACATCATCGACCTCAAGGCCGCGCACAAGAAGTTCGGCCGCATCGCCGCGCAGACCGCCAAGCAGGTCATCAGCCAGCGCGTGCGCGAGGCCGAGCGCGACAACGTCTACAACGAGTACAAGGACCGCAAGGGCGAGATCGTCACCGGCATCGTCCGCCGCTTCGAGCGCGGCAACCTGGTGGTCGAGATCGGCAAGTCCGAGGCGCTCCTGCCGATGCGCGAGCAGGCCCCGCGCGAGTCGTTCCGCGTCGGCGACACGATGAAGGCGCTGCTGCTCGACATCGATCGCATGGCCCGCGGCCCGCAGCTGATCCTGTCGCGCGCGCACAAGGGCTTCCTCGAGAAGCTGTTCGAGCAAGAGGTGCCGGAGATCTTCGAGAAGATCGTCCGCATCGAGTCGAGCGCCCGCGAGCCCGGCGCCCGCGCCAAGATCGCGGTGTCGTCGCGCGACCGCGACGTCGACCCGGTCGGCGCCTGCGTCGGCATGAAGGGCAGCCGCGTCCAGGCGGTGGTCCAGGAGCTGCGCGGCGAGAAGATCGACATCGTCCCCTACGACGACGACCCGGCGCGCTTCGTGTGCAACGCGATCGCCCCGGCCGAGGTGTCGCGCGTCATCATCGACGCTGAGGGCCACCGCATGGAGCTGGTGGTGCCCGACGAGAAGCTGTCCCTGGCCATCGGCAAGAAGGGCCAGAACGTCCGCCTGGCGTCGCAGCTCACCGGCTGGCGCATCGACATCCACTCGGAGTCGAAGATCTACGAGCTCGAGCGCCGCGCCAAGGAGCAGATCTCGTCGATCCCGGCGGTGTCCAACGAGCTCGCCGAGACCCTGTTCAAGCTCGGCTGGCGGTCGGTCAGCGAGCTGTCGCGGGCGGTCGCCGAGGAGCTGGCCCAGGTGCCGGGCGTCGGCGGCGTCGACGGCGCGCGCAAGATCATCGGCGGGGCGGGCGAGTACCTGGCGCAGTCGCGCCGGCGGCCCGACGACCTCAAGCGCGAGACCGAGCGCCGGGCCCAGCTCACCGGCGAGCAGCAGCTGCTCGAGGTGCCCGGGGTCAACGACGAGGTCCTCGAGATCCTGGCCCAGGCCAACGTCCGCTCGCCCGAGGAGCTGGTCAAGGCCCCGATCGAGCACATCGCCTCGGTCACCGGCATCGACATGAGCGACCTGGCCAAGCTGCGCCAGCGCGTGATCTCGTACCTCGCCGCGGGCAGCGATTCCTGAAGAAGGTCTTTCGCAAAGACCCTAGTGTTTCCAAGAGGGTCTTTCGCAAAGACCCTCCCCCACAAGACGTGGGGCCCCCACCCGAAACGCGAGAAACGTCACTCACGCAGCGAACGGACATCACCGCCGAATGATCGCCACCTCCTCCATCACCCCCCCGGCCGCCCCGATGCGCACCTGCGTCGGTTGTCGGCAGGTCGCGCCCCAGGATCAGCTCCTGCGGCTGGCGGTGATCGACGAGCGCGTGGTGCCGGATCCGGGGCGGCGAGCCCCGGGCCGCGGGGTCTATGTCCACGCCCAGCCCGACTGCCTGCGGGCGGCCGGGAAGGGCGGCCTGGCGCGATCCCTCAAGCGCGGCGTGTCGCGGGCGGAGCTCGATGCGATCGCGGGGGTCGCAGCGGCTAGCAAAGGGGGCGCGAACGCAGTAGAACGCGCTCCTCACCTCCCGCCCACGCCACGCCCCCCATCCACGTCGTCACTTGAGACCGATCCCAACGGTCGCACTCGTCACGGAGCCCACGGAGCCTAGATGCGCGTTTACGAGATTGCCAAAGAGGTCGGGATCCCCAACAAGGAGCTCCTGGCGAAGATCCGTTCGCTCGGCCTCGAGGTGAACAACCACATGTCGTCGCTCAACGCCGACGACGTGGCGCGCATCAAGAAGTCCTTGGAGCGGGAGAAGACGACGACGACCTCGACGCCGGTGGAGACCTCCAAGGTCAACCCGTCGGGCGCGGTCATCCGTCGCCGGTCGAGCAAGCCCGAGGAGGAGGCCCCCGTGGCCGCCGCTCCGGTCGCGCCGGCTCACGCGCCACCGCCGCTGATCCGCCGCCGCGTCGTCGAGGAGGCGCCCCGCGCCGAGGTCGCCGCCCCGGTCCGCGTCGAGCGGCCGCCGGTCGTCGAGCGCGCCCCCGTCGTCGAGCACCCGCCCGTCGTCGAGCACCCGCCCGTCGTCGAGCGCGCCCCGGTCGCCGAGCCGGTGGTCGAGCGCGCCCCCGAGGTCGAGGCCCACCCGGCGCCCGTCGAGCGCCCCGCGCCCGAGGAGCGCCCCGCGCCCGCCCCGATCGAGGTCGAGGATCGCACCGCGAGCCCGGCCCCGGTGGCCGAGCCCGCGCCGCCGCCGGCCCCGGTCGCGCCCCCGCCGCCGCCGCGCCCCGAGCCCCGCACCCGGGTGTTCGTCGCCGGCCCGGCGATCGCCAGCGCCGCCCCCGCGGCCGCCGCGCCGGCGCCCGCGCCGGTCGCGCCGCCGACCGTCACCGGCCCGCGCCCGACCGTCATCGTCCGGCCGCGCGAGACCGCGCCGCCGCCGGCCCCCATGGTCGGCCCGTCGACCGTGGCCGAGGTCGCCGAGGGCGCGCGCTCGCGCTTCGAGCTCGAGCTCGAGCGGGCCCGCGCCCGGTCGGCCGAGCGCGCCGCCGAGCGCCCCGCGGTGCCCGAGACCGCGCCGCCGCCGGTGGTCGAGATCGTGGCCCCGCCGCGCGATCCGTCGCGCCCGGCGGTCGGCACCGTCATCAAGCTGGCGCCGCGCATCCAGATCACCGAGCGCCCCGGCGTCGGCGGTCGACCCGCGCCGGCCAAGCCGGCCGGCCCCCCCGGCACCCAGATCCGCGGCCGGTTCGCCGAGCAGCAGGCCAAGGGTGGCCCCAAGGGTCCGCGTCAGGACTTCGGCAAGAAGAAGCTGCCGTTCTCGTCGGGCAAGGGCAAGGGGCAGCAGCCGCTGCGCACCACGCCCGCCGAGCACAAGCGCGTCATCCGCATGGAGGACACCATCGCCATCGCCGACCTGGCGCGTGGCATGGGCATCAAGGCCACCGAGGTCTTGAAGAAGCTGTGGTCGATGGGCATGGCCGGCGTGAACATCAACGCGTCGATCGACTTCGAGACCGCGCAGATCATCGCCAGCGAGTTCGGCTACGAGGTCCAGAACGTCGCGTTCCAGGAGCAGGACGCCTTCAAGGAGGCGCCCGACGACGCGGACAAGCTGCAGCACCGCGCGCCGGTCGTGACCGTCATGGGTCACGTCGACCACGGCAAGACCTCGCTGCTCGACCGCATCCGTAACTCCAAGGTCGCGGCCGGCGAGGCCGGCGGCATCACCCAGCACATCGCGGCGTACAAGGTCCCGGCCGGGGACAACCACGGCGAGATCGTCTTCCTCGACACGCCCGGCCACGAGGCGTTCACCGAGATGCGCGCCCGCGGCGCCCAGGCCACCGACATCGTCATCCTGGTGGTCGCGGCCAACGACGGCGTGATGCCGCAGACGCTCGAGGCGCTGGCCCACGCCAAGGACGCCAAGGTGCCGATCATCGTGGCGGTCAACAAGGTCGACCTGCCCGACGCGCAGCCCGACCGCATCCGCCAGCAGCTCGCCGATCACGGCCTGATCCCCGAGGAGTGGGGCGGTGACACCCAGTACGTCAACGTGTCGGCGCTCAAGGGCGAGAACATCGAGAAGCTGCTCGAGACGATCGCGCTGATCGCCGACCTCGCCGAGTTCAAGGCCAACCCGGACAAGCTGGGCACCGGCGTGGTGATCGAGGCGCGCCTCGATCGCAACCGCGGCCCGATGGCGACCATCCTGGTGCAGGAGGGCACGCTCAAGGTCGGCGACATCCTCGTGGCCGGCCGCTGCTACGGCAAGGTCCGCGCGATGCTCGACGCCCGCGGCGAGACGCTCAAGGAGGCCGGGCCGTCGACGCCGGTCGAGATCCTGGGCCTCGACGGCGTGCCCGAGGCCGGCGATCAGATGAACGTCGCCGAGGACGACAAGACCGCCAAGCAGGTGGTCGAGCACCGCGTCCAGCAGTGGCGGAAGAAGGAGCTCTCGGTCAAGACCAAGGTCTCCCTCGAGGGCCTGATGGAGCGGATGAACGAGGGCTCCGCCAAGGAGCTCAAGATCGTCCTCAAGGCCGACGTGCAGGGCTCGGCCGAGGCGCTCAAGGCCGCGCTGGTCAAGCTCACCACCGAGAAGGTGCGCGTCAACGTGATCGCCACCGGCGTCGGCGGCATCACCGAAAGCGACGTCAACCTGGCCAAGGCCGGCGACGCGATCATCGTGGGCTTCCACGTCCGCCCCGCCGGTAAGTCCAACAAGCTGGCCGAGCAGGAAGGCGTGCAGATCCGCCTCTACGACATCATCTACGACTGCCTCGACGAGGTGAAGTCGGCGATGGCCGGCCTGCTGGCGCCGATCAAGCGCGAGCAGGCGGTGGGCAAGCTCGAGGTGCGCGAGACCTTCACGGTGCCGAAGATGGGCACGGTGGCCGGGTGCCGCGTCTCCGAGGGCAAGATCACCCGCAAGTCGCTGCTCCGGGTCATCCGCGACGCCGTCCAGGTGTACGAGGGCCGGGTCGGCTCGCTGCGTCGCTTCAAGGACGACGTCAGCGAGGTCCAGAACGGCTTCGAGTGCGGCGTGATGATCGCCGGATACAACGACCTCAAGGTGGGCGACGTGATCGAGACCTACGAGGTGATCGAGGAAGCCGCGACGCTGTGAGAATTGAGGGTTTGTCGCCAAACCCTCCCCCGGCATTCGCCGGGGCCCCCACCCAAGACGGCCCGGAGCGTGGGCTCGGGCGGTGGGGGAGACCACGTCGGCATTCGGCTCGGGCGGTGGTGGAGTCCACCCCGGCCTACGCCGGGGCCCCCACCCGAAACGGGCCGGAGCGTGGGCACGGGGTGGGGACTGCCCCGGCATACGCCGGGGTCGCCTCCCAAGACGGCCCGGAGCGTGGGCGCGCGGGGTGGTGATTCGCCGCGGCTCCACCTGCACACGGCCTGGAACGTCGGCGCGTCGGTAGTGAGCAGCAGTTCATGTTCGTCGGAGTCTGTCGATTGACGCTGCGGGTGGTGCAGAGCCACTCGCTGAAGGAGAAGCGGGCGGTGCTGCGCCGGCTGCGCGATCGCGTGGCCGAGGCGGGCGTGACGCTGCGCGAGGTGGGCGGCGCGGACACCTGGCAGCGGGCCGAGCTGGGGTTCGCGGTGGTGGGGCAGGACCGCGACGAGGCGACGGCGGCGGTGCGCCGCGTGGTCGGGCTGTGCGCGCAGGCCGCGGGCGGCGAGGTCACGGCGGTCCGGCACGAGGTGCTGGGATTCGGCGAAGATTGGTACGCGGCGGCCGCGCCGTACGGTAAACCCGAGGACGCTGACGCCGACGCCGCCTGGATCCCGGCGGCGTGGCGCGAGGAAGACGGAACGCCATGAGCCGCAAAGATCGCGTCGAGCACGCCATGCGTGACGAGCTGGCCACGTTGATCGCCCGCGAGGTCAAGGACCCGCGGGTGAGCGCGGCCGGCGTCGTCGGCGTGGCCCGGGTCGAGTGCACCCCCGACTTCTCGGTGGCCAAGGTCTACGTGTCGATCTTCGCCGACGACGCGGTGGCGGCCAAGGCCATCGACGGGCTCAAGGCCGCGGCCGGGTTCCTGCGCGGCCCGCTGGCGCGGCGGCTGTCGCTAGGGCGCCCGCCCGAGCTGCGCTTCGTCCACGATCGCTCGGCCGAGATGTCGCTGCGCCTGACCGAGGTGGTGCGCGAGGACGCGGCCAAGGCGGTCGCGGCGGGGCGGGACGACGTGCCGGTCGCGCCGCCGCTGCGCGCGGCGTCGCCTGCCGAGGAGACGCCAGCGGCTGCGGGCGCTGCCGACGCGGCGGATGCGGGGCCCGGCCCCGACGCCGACGCGTGAGATCGATCGCCTGCGGGCGGCGCGCCCGGTGGTACCATCCGCGGCCGTGCGTACCCGCTCTGCCATGATCTTGTTCGCCCTCGCGGCCGCCTGCGGCGGCGACGACGAGGCCGTGCCCATCGACGCGCCGATCGCCATCGACGCGCCGCCGCCGCCGATCGACGCCAGCGTCGACGCGGCGCCCTTCGTCGAGCCGACCCTGCTGTCGCAGACCGGCCTGTACAGCGACATCGGCACCAAGACCATCGCCGCCGACGTCCACGAGTTCCTGCCGCGCTGGCAGCTGTGGAGCGACGAGGCGGTGAAGCGGCGGTGGATCTGGCTGCCACCCGGCGCGACGATCGACACGTCCAACCAGGACGACTGGAAGTTCCCGGTGGGCACGAAGGTGTGGAAGGAGTTCGTCCGCGGCGGCACCCGGATCGAGACCCGCTACCTGGAGAAGATCGGGCCCGGCGACGAGTGGATCACCGACTGGTTCGCGGTGTCCTTCCAGTGGAACGCCGGCGAGACCGACGCCACCGCCGTGCCGGCGGGCGTGATCGACGACCCGGGGTACAACGACATCCCCGGGCGCTCCGACTGCCGCAAGTGCCACGTCAACACCCGCGTCGCCTCGGTGCTCATCGGCTTTTCGGCGCTGCAGCTCGACACGCCGACCGCGACCGGGCTGTGGAACCTCGCGCAGTTGGTGGCCGAGAACCGCCTGTCGGCGCCGCCGACCGCCAGCGGTGGCGCCGGGAGCCCGTACTTCCCGCTGCCCGCCGGCGACGCCGCACGCGACGCGCTGGGCTACCTCCACGCCAACTGCGGCAACTGCCACAACGCCGGCTCGGACGTCGCGCTGATCACGCCGGTGAGGTTGCGGCTGACGGTGAGCGACCTGACCGCGTGGAACACCACCGATCCGTGGGAGACCACCGTCGACGTGACCGCGACCTTCGGCGTGCCGGGGGCCACCGTCGTCGTCGAGCCGGGGGTGCCGGCGCAGAGCGCGCTCTACTACCGGCTCACCACCACCGGCGGGCAGCGCATGCCGCCGGTCGGGCGCGAGGTGGTCGACCCCACCGGCACCGAGACCGTGCGCGCGTGGATCGCCGGCCTGCCGCCGACCCCGTGACCCGTGGTCCAGCGGCGGGCTGATCGGCTGCACGGGGTCCTGGTCGTCGACAAGCCGACCGGGGTGTCGTCGCAGGACACGGTGACGCGGGTGCGGCTGGCGCTGGGCGTGCGATCGGCGGGGCACACCGGCACGCTCGATCCGCTGGCCACCGGCGTGCTGCCGATCTGCCTGGGCCAGGCCACCAAGATCGCGCAGTGGCTGGCGGCCGACGACAAGCGCTACACCTGCACCGCGACCCTGGGCCTGACCTCGACCACGCTCGACAGCGAGGGCCAGGTCACGCGCCGCGCCACCGTCGACCACGTCGATCCGGCGGCGCTCGAGGCGGCGCTGGCCGGGCTGCGCGGCGAGCACGCGCAGGTGCCGCCGCTGCACTCGGCGATCTGGATCGACGGCGAGCGCTCGCACAAGCTGGCGCGCGACGGCGTGGCGGTGACTCCGGCGGCGCGGCCGGTGCGCGTCGACGAGCTGACCGTGACGCGCCTGGCCCCGCCCGAGGTCGACCTGGCCATCGCCTGCGGCAAGGGCACCTACGTGCGGGCGCTGGTGCGCGACCTGGGCGACGCGCTCGGCACCGGCGCGGTCCTGACTGCGCTGCGCCGCACCGCCAGCGGCCGGTTCACCATCGACCGCGCGGTGCCGATGGCCGCCATCAACTGGCGCACCATCGCACCGCACGTGATCCCGACCCGCGTGGCCCTGGGCCTGCCCGAGGTGGTGGTCGACGCCGCCGGGGTGGCCGACGTCTACAACGGCCACGAGCTCCGGGTGGCCCGCTACGTCGACGGCTTCACCGACGGCGACCGCTTCCAGCTGGTGACCGCCGACGGCGACACCGTGGCGGTGTGCGAGCGCCGGGACGGGCGCATGTTCATGCACCGCGTCCTGGTGTACGAAGCCCTTGACGACCGCGGCCGGGTGCCGCAATCTCCGCGGCTCAAACAACCAGGCCACGAGCCGGGTCCGGATTAGCCGGGCGGGCGCGTTGGCGACGAGGAATCCCATGCCTGTTTCGACCATTCGCAAGCAAGAGACCATCGGCAAGTTCAAGCAGCACGCGAGCGACACCGGGTCGCCCGAGGTGCAGATCGCGCTCCTGTCGGAGCGCATCGCTCACCTGACCGAGCACCTCAAGACCAACCACAAGGACCACCACTCGCGCCGTGGTCTGCTCAAGATGGTCGGTCAGCGCCGCAGCCTGCTCGACTACCTGAAGCGCAAGGACGTCGAGCGCTACAAGAAGCTGATCGAGACCCTCAGCCTGCGCCGCTGAGATAGTTGGAGGGTTTGTCGCCAAACCCTCCCCCGGCATTCGCCGGGGACCCTCCCAAGACGGCCCGGAGCGTTCAGCCCGGGCCGTTGGTCGTTTCGGAGCGGAGGGGCGGCCCAGCTGAAAGCGGCCGCGCTGTCCCACGTGGAAGCGGCTACCAATGTCCCACGTGGAAGCGGCCGCGCTGTCCCACGTGGAGCGGCTACCGATGTCCCACGTGGAAGCGGGCCGCGAGGTCCCACGTGGAGGCGGCCGCGCTGTCCCACGTGGAAGCGGCTACCGATGTCCCACGTGGAAGCGGGCCGCGAGGTCCCACGTGGAAGCGGCCGCGCTGTCCCACGTGGAAGCGGGCCGCGCTGTCCCACGTGAATGCGGGCCGCGCAGTCCCACGTGGTGGAAGCGGGCCGCGCAGTCCCACGTGAATGCGGGCCGCGCAGTCCCACGTGGTGGAAGCGGGCCGCGCAGTCCCTCGTGGAAGCCGGCCGGCCGCGAGGTCCCACGTGGAAGCGGCCGCGCTGTCCCTCGTGGAAGCGGGCCGCGCAGTCCCACGTGGAAGCGGGGCCGCGAGCCGGTCAGTCGGTGAAGTCGGGCGGGGCGTGCTGGCAGAACTGGATCGCGGGGGCGATCTCGAGCGGCGCCAGGCCGCGCCACAGCACCCACCACGCGGCGCCGGCGACGGTGATGCGGGCCATGCCGTCGCAGTTCTCGCGGTACCACGAGGTGATCGGGTTGTCGGCGCGGCTGCGCCAGAACAGCCGCGGGAAGTCGGCCTGCATCGCGCGCCACAGGTCGCGGCCGACGCCCTCGCCGCGCGACACGGTGCCGACGGCGAACTTCGACAGGTACGGCGCCAGCGGCGCCGGCGTGACGATCGCGGCGCCGCGGTAGTCGTCGGCGACGTACACCGCCAGGATCGGCCGCGCGTCGAAGTCGCGCACCAGCGGCCGCGCGAAGGCCTCCTCGACCAGCGCCCGCAGCCGGGTCGGATCCACCGTGTCCCAGGCCAGGTGCCGGGTGATCGCCGAGCCGCGGCGCACCAGCGTGCCGGCGCCCTTCACGGTGAACAGCTCGCGCAGCAGATCGAGCGGCGAGGTCACGCTGACGGTCAGCCCGCGCTGACCGCTGGCGGCGACCCGATCGATCACCCGCGCGATCTGCCGCAGCAGCTTCTGCTGCTCGCCGGGCAACGCGCCGGGCGCCAGGAGCGCGTCGGCCTCGGTCGACAGCTCGATCAGCGAGATCGCGCGGCCGTCGGCGGGCACCAGGCCGCTGCGCCGGGTCACGAACACCACGCGCCGGGTGCCCAGCGCCGCCGCCAGGTCGGCCAGCGCGTCGAACCGCCGATCGACCGAGCCGTCGTCGCGGTCGAGCACGCACAGCGGCAGGGTGCGCGCGTCGATCGCCGCGCGGCACGCCGTCGGATCGGGCGCGGCGACGATCGTCGTCGCGACGCCCGGCGCCAGCGCCTGGGCCAGCCGCTCGGCGGCCCGGGCCGCGCTGCCCGGCTCGATCACGCCGAACGCCACCACCGGGAACAGCCCGAGCTCGGCCAGGTAGCGCAGCTCGACGGCCAGCGCGTCGGCGGCGTGGCGCACGACGCCCTCGGCGACGTGGACGATCGCGAACCGCTCGGGGTGCTCGGCGCGGAACAGGTCGAGGTACTGCTGGGCCTCGGCCGGGCGGCCGATGCTGGTCAGGAACCGCAGCACCAGGTCGGCGGGTTCGGGATCAGCCACGGCCGGCCTCGGCGTAGACGTCGGCGCACAGCGCCACCGCCCACTCGAGATCGGCGATCGCCACCGACTCGTCGGCGGCGTGGGCGCAGCCGATGTCGCCGGGGCCGACGACGATCGCCGCCTTGCCGGCGGCCTGGTACAGCGCGGCCTCGGTCCAGAAGTCGAGCGGCACCAGCGCCTCGACGTGCGGCCGCACCAGCGCGCCGAGCCCGCGGTCGTCGCCGCCGCCGAACGGCGCGTGGTCGATCTCGCAGGTCAGCGCGATCGCCGGATCGATCGCCGCGAGCGTCGCCGCCAGCGTGGCCTCCCACGCGGGCCGATCGAAGCCGGGCGCCGGGCGGATCGAGAACGTCAGCGCGGCCTCCTCGGGGATCACGTTGAACGCGACGCCGCCGTCGATGCCGGCGACGTTCATGCACAGGCCGCGCATGCCGTCGGGGCCGGCGCCCCGCCGCGCCACGCCCAGGTCGTAGAGCGCGATCGCCAGCCGCGCCATCGTGACGATCGGCGCCGGCTGGTGGTCGGCCCGCGACGAGTGGCCGCCGTGGCCGCGCACCCGCGCGGTGTACGCGAGCACGCCGCGGTGGGCGACGCCGGCCTGGCGCGCGGTCGGCTCGCACACGACGACCCGCTCGACCGCGGCGGCGTGCGGCGACGCCAGGAACGCCCGCACGGCGGCGGTGCCGCGCTCCTCGTCGCCCGAGAACAACAGCGCCGACGTCGCGCGGCCGCGCCCGATCGAGCGCGACGATCGCCGCGGCGATCGCGCCCTTGGTGTCGGCGCTGCCGAGCCCGCTGATCCGGCCGCCCTTCACCTCGGGCGTCCACGGGTCGTGGCTCCAGCCGCGGTTGGCGGGGACGGTGTCGACGTGGGCGTTGATCAGCGTGCGCGGCGTGCCCCAGCGCGCGAACACGTAGCCGCCGGGGTGGCCGCTGGCGCGCGGGCACGCGGCGACGACGACCTCGTCAGCGCCGCCGGCGCGCAACATCGGCGCGACGTCGTGGCACAGCGCCAGCTCGTCGCCCGCCTCCTCGGCGCGCGCCGCGTGGTGGGTAGGGCGACGCACCAGCTGACACAGCAAGTCGACGACGTTCACCGCGCAGTTCTACACGCGATCGCGCACCGCCGCCCACGCCGGATGCGCGCCGATCGCCGCCAGCGCCGCCGCCAGCAGCGTCTTGCCCGGCTCGGTGCGGTGCCAGGTCGAGGCGCCCGACGGGTGCGGCAGCGGCGCCACGTCGAGGTCGCGGCCGTGGAAGCGGGCCCGGGTGACGCGGCCGACCACGTCGACCAGCTGCGCGGCCTCGGGCAGCACCTGCGCGATCGCCAGCTTGCCGACCGGGATCACCAGCCGCGGCGCCACCAGGCGCACCTCGGCGGCCAGGTGGGCGCCGCAGCGCGCGATCTCGTCGGGCGCCGGCACTCGGTCGCCGCCCTTGTCACCCTTGCCGGGGAAGCAGCGGCACACCGCCGCCATGTACACGCGCTCACGAAACGCGGCCTCATCGACGCCCAGCTCACCGAACCAGCGGAACATGGTCTTGCCCGCGGTCCACGCGAACGGCTTGCCGGCCGGCCCCTCGTGCGCGCCGGGCGCCTGGCCGATCAACATGACCGGCGACAGCACCGGCTGGCCGCTGACCACCGGGCCGATCATCTTGGGACACGCACGACAAGCGAGCAGCTGCGTCACGTGCGCCGAGAGCGCCGCGAGCCGGACCGGTGGCGACATCCGCGGCACCATGCCACGCCGCTGTGACGGCCGCCGCGAGCCTCGCTGGCGCCGTGCGCTACACTGAGGTCGTGACCCAGATCCCCGCCGAAAACGCCGAGCTGATCCGCCGCATCCTGGGCAAGGGCTACCTCGAGCTGCGCCTGACCCGCCTCGCGGTCGACGAGGTGCCCGAGCTGGCCACGCGCGTGAAGGTCGAGGTGACCGAGAGCGGCGCCGCGGCCACGATCGAGGGGGACGGCGTCGGCCCGATCGACGCGCTGTGGGGCGCGCTGGTCGGCCGCTACGCCAAGGAGTACCAGTCGCTCAAGACGGTGCAGCTGGCCGGCTTCACGGTGTCGGCGGCGATCGAGTCCAAGGTCCGCCGCGCCGGCCTCGACGCGATGGCGACGGTCGAGGTGGCGGTGGTCAACAGCGACGGCCGCCGCTTCGCGTTCGCCGACACCTCGCGCTCGGTCACCGTGTCGGCGGCCCGGGCGGTGATCGCGGTGGTCGAGTACTTCGTCAACGCCGAGCGCGCCTTCGTGACGCTGTCGCACGCGCGCAAGGACGCGGTGGCCCGCGGCCGCGCCGACCTGGTGGCGCGTTACACCGCCGAGCTCGCCGAGGTGGTGCGCTCGACGAGCTACGCCGAGATCATCGACACGCTGCGCAAGGAGCTCGCCTAGCGCACGGCGCTTGGCAGGCAGCTGGCGCGGCGGTTGACGGGGCAGCTGACGCGGCGGTTGACGAGGCGGTGGCGGCGGGCGAGCCTCGAGGGCGATGGCCCACCGACCGGCGGCGCGCGTGTGGATGGCGGGCCTGCTCACGGCGCTGGCGCTGGCCGGCTGCGGCGCCGACGACCCGCCGGACTGCGAGGTCGCGGCGGGGACCGGGCCGGTGATGCCGGCCAGCGGCCTCTGCCAGCGGCTGTCGAGCTACCGGCTGTTCGCCGACCTGCCGCAGCAGACCGCCGACCCGGCGCTGGTGCCGTTCGACGTCGCGGTGCCGCTGTTCACGGACTACACCGTCAAGCAGCGCTGGATGTACTTGCCGCCAGGGGGCGCGGCGGCGTGGCGCGACGTCGACGCGTTCGAGCTGCCGGTCGGCGCGATGCTGGTCAAGAGCTTCGCCTACCTCGACGATCGCCGCGCGCCCGCGGGTGGGCAGCGCCTGCTCGAGACCCGCTTGCTGCTGCGTCAGGTCGGCGGCTGGAAGGCGGCCGCGTACGTCTACCGCGACGACGGCCGCGACGCCGACCTCGCCGCGGCGGGCGACGTGCTCGACGCGACCTGGATCCACGACGACGGCGCCCCGCGCAGCAACCGCTACGTCGTGCCCGACCCGAACCAGTGCCTCAACTGCCATGGGGAGCACATGGCGCGGATGGCCCCGCTGGGGCTCAAGGCGCGCCACCTCAACCGGCCCGCGCTCGACGGCGCTGGCAACCAGCTGCAGCGGTGGATCGACGCCGGCGCGCTGACCGGCGCGCCCGATCCCGCGACGTGGCCGCGCGACCCGACGATCGACGAGGCCGCCGCGTCGCTGGAGGATCGCGCCCGGGCCTGGCTCGACGTCACCTGCGCCCACTGCCACAACGGCACGGGCGCGGCGCGCACGGTCGGGCTCGACCTGGCGGTGGGCCAGCTCAACCGCGAGGCGCTCGGCGTGTGCAAGGCGCCGGTCGCTGGCGGCGCGGCGTCCGGCGGTCGCCGCTACGACATCGTCCCCGGCCAGCCCGATCAGTCGATCCTGGTGTTCCGCCTCGAGTCGACCGACGCCGAGCTGCGGATGCCGGCGCTCGGGCGCAACCTCATCGACGCCGAGGGCGTCGCGCTGATCCGCGCGTGGATCACCGCGATGCCCGGCGGCTGCCCGTGAGCGCGGCGGTGGCTCACCGCGCGCGGTCGCGGCCGGCCGCGACGGTACGTACGGCGAGGTGACCCATTGCCGCAGGGTCGCCAGTGCTGGCGCCGCGGCAACCGCGTCGGCGTAGAGTGCGGTCATGCGCTACGCCTGGATCGCGATCGCCCTGGCCACCGCGTGCGGCCGCACCGAGCCAGCGAAGCCCGCGGCGTGTCCGCCGGCGACGCCGTGCCCACCCGTCGCGACCCCGGCGCCGATCGTGCCGCCCGCGCCGACGCCGCCCGCGGCCGCCGACTGCGCCGCGCCCACCGGCGCCAACCCGGTGCAGACCGAGATGCGTCGGCTGGAGTGCGCGCTGCAGCAGGCGGTCGCAGCGATCGGCCGCGACGAGCTGCCGGCGATCGCGCACCAGCTGCACGTCGTCCACGCCGCCAAGGAGGCGACGGCCCAGGCGATCGCCGCCGGCACCTGGGCGCCCGCGACCGGCGACGTCAAGGCGTTCGTCGCGCTCGATCAGGCGTTCCACCGCGAGCTCGAGGCGCTGGTCGAGGCGTCGATGGCGCGCGATCACGCCGCCGCCGCCGCCGCGCTCGGCCGCACCCTCGGCGGGTGCCAGGGCTGCCACGCCGCGTTCCGTCCGGCGGCGCCCGCGCCGACCGCGCCGGCACCCGCGGCCGCGCCGCACGACCACGCGCATTAGCGCGCCGCCGCCCACCACGCACCGGCGGATGCGCCACAATCGCGGCCGATGTCGTGGTCGAGCCCGCCGCCGCCGCCGCGCGCGCCCTTCGATCCGCTGCAGATCGCCCGCGATCTGCGCGACGGGCGCGAGGTGACCGACGCGCAGTTCGAGCGGCTGTTCCCGGTGCGGCTGCGCGAGATGTCGCGCGTCCACTGGACGCCGCTGCCGATCGCCCGGCGCGTCGTCGCGCTGCTGGCGCCGACCGCCGACGAGACCATGCTCGACGTCGGCGCCGGCGCCGGCAAGCTGTGCCTGGTCGGCGCGCTGTTGTCCGCGGCGCGCTGGGTCGGGCTCGAGCTGCGGCCGGCGCTGGTGCAGGCCGCGGCGGTGGCGGCGCGGCAGCTCGAGGTCGAGCGCCAGGTGACGTTCACCCAGGTCGACGCTGCCGCCTGGGACTGGGGGGCGGTCGACGGCGTCTACCTCTACAACCCGTTCGGCGAGCTGTTGATGCGCGCCGACGAGACCTCGCTGCGCAGCGTCGGGATGCTCGACGGCGCCGCGCCGTACACCACCCGCAACGCCTACTACCAGCAGCTGGTCGACGCGGTCGCGGCCAAGGCGTGGACGCTGCGCCCCGGCGCCCGGGTCGTGACGTTCCACGGGTTCGGCGGCCAGTGGCCGCGCTGCCTGGAGCAGGTGTCGACCGAGACCGTCGCCACCGGCCCGCTCGAGCTGTGGGTGCGGCGCGGCGCCGGCGGCGTGTAGCCCGCGGCTCACACGAACAGCGAGCTGATCGAATCGTCGCGGTGGATGCGCCGGATCGCCTCGGCGATGAGCGGGGCCATCGAGCGGGTGCGCAGCTTGGCGCAGGCCCGCGCGTCCGGCCCCAGCGGGATCGTGTCGGTGACCACCACCGCGGCCAGCGGCGAGGCGTCGATGCGTGCGACCGCGCCCGGCGACAGCACCGGGTGGGTCACGCACGCGACCACCGACGCCGCGCCGGCCTGGATCAGCGCGTGGGCCGCGGTGGTCAAGGTCTCGGCGGTGTCGACGATGTCATCGACGATGATCGCCGCCGCCCCGCGGACGTCGCCGACCACGCCCAGCGCGCGCCCGGCCCCGGCGTGGGCCTGATCGACGATCGCCAGCGGCGCGTCGAGGCGCTTGGCGTAGGCGCGGGCGCGCTCGACGCCGCCGGCGTCGGGCGCCACGACCACCGTGCCCGGGCCGCCCAGGCCGAGGTGGCGGAGCTCGTCGACCAGCACGGTCTTCGAGAACAGGTGATCGACCGGGATGTCGAAGAAGCCCTGGAGCTGCCCGGTGTGGAGGTCGACCGACAGCACCCGGTCGACGCCGGCCGCGGTCAGCAGGTTCGCGCACAGCTTGGCGCTGATCGGCGTGCGCGGCCGCGCCTTGAGGTCCTGCCGCGCGAAGCCGAAGTACGGCATGATCGCGACGATGCTGCCGGCCGACGAGCGGCGCAGCGCGTCGACCATCACCAGCAGCTCGAGCAGCGTGTCGCTGACCGGCGCGCACGTCGACTGCACCACGAAGCAGCGCGCGCCGCGGACGCTGTCGTCGAGCTCGACGTGGACCTCGCCGTCGGAGAAGCGATCGAGCCGCGCGCGCGCTGGGGCCACGCCCAGGGTCGTGCAGATCGCGGCGCCCAGCGCGGGGGTCGCGGTGCCGATGAAGATCGCGCGCGGGGGAGCCATCGACAGCCGCCTTACGCGACCGTCCGCGCGGTCAAATCCGCACCGCCAGCGCGCCGGCCAGGTGGAACGTGTCGCCGGGCTCGTCGAGACGATCGAAGCCCATCAGGCCCAGGAGGTCGATCTTGCGCTTGGGCGAGTACTGCACCTGCACCCGCAGCGACGAGCCGGTGTCGCCGCGCTGCGAGAAGTCGTCGAAGTTGATGCCGAAGCGGCCGGTCAACGCGACGTTGGGCTTGTACTGGTAGACCGCGCCGAAGTCGAGGCGGATGAAGCCGTCGCTCTTGATCTCGCCGATGTCGAGCGTCGCCGCGTCCGCCTCGTTGGGGCGCTCGCCCTCGAGCGTCGGCAGGAACTTCTTCTTGAGGAACTTGAAGCCGACCACGTCCTCGAAGCCGATGATCGCGAACTTCTTGCCGAACCGGAACTTCACCGGCGCGCCCAGGGTCATGCCGATCGTGAACGGGTCGACGTACATCGGGATCGCGATGCGCGGCGCCACCCAGTCGGTGACCAGGAACTGGAAGTTGATCTCGACCGCCTTGCCGGTGTTCCACCGGGTCTTGGCCGGCGTCACCTTGCCGTCGTCGTACAGGCCGCCGATCGCGTAGCGCACGCCGAGCTGGGCCTGGCGGGTGATGCCGTAGCGCGCGCGCAGGCCGAACTCGGCGTCGAACGGCGACGGGTAGATCGCGGCGTCGAGCCGGATCTCCGAGGTGAAGTCGGGCAGCGTCAGCGGCCGCAGCACCTCCTCGATCGGATAGCCGGTGGCGCGCGGCGCCGGCGCCTTGGGGCCGGTGTCGGTGGGCTCGCCGAGGATGCGCGGCGCGTCGGGATTCTCCTCGGCGCCGGTGTCGCCGTCGGTGGTGGCCGGCGGCGGGTCGTCGTCGAGCTCGGTCTCGCCGCCAGCGCCGGGGTCGCCGGCGGGCTCGTCGGGGATCACCTGCGCCGCCGCGGGCGCGGCGACGGCGAGGAGCAGGGCGACTACGGTGAACCGGACCATGCGGGGACCATACACCGGCCCCGGGCGATCATGGCGCGGCGCGGCGACCGATCACGCGTGGCCGATCCAGCGCGTGGTCTCGCGCCAGCGGGTCTTGGCCGGGCGGGGTGCGACGTCGCGCGGCACCAGCGCGGCGGTGAGGGCGGCGGTCAGGGCGCCGCCCAGCAAGCGGCGGCGGCTCAGGCCCAGGGCGGGTGTCGGCGAAGCGGGCGTGCCGGGAGGCTTCGCGGCTGGGGTCGCGGGGGGCTTCATGGCGCGGGCACGTCCCCGGCGTAGCCGTCGACGAGGTTCTCGAGTTTGAGGTGCAGGTCCGACGGCGGCGGCGGCGGATCGCCGACGTAGCCGAAGTTGCCCTCGACGTCGTCGTTGTCGTCGATGCCGACGGTCTGGGTCTTGACGTTGGTCTCGGCGTTGGAGTGCGCGGCGTTGGCGTACTCGATGAAGCGCAGCGGGTGGTAGTGATAGACGATGCCCGAGCCGGGCAGGCCCAGGCCCTTGGCCACCAGGTCGGTCCACCACGTGAACGGCTCGAGCTGCTCCTTGACCATCCGCGCGATGTCGAGATCCTCGTCGTCGGCGTCGGTCTTCTTGGGCTTGCCCTTCTTGCCGTTCCACTTCTTCTGGAACTGCTGCGGCCGCGACTGCAGCGCCTCGGTCCAGTCGGGCTCGCTGGTCCACTCGCTGACGTGCAGCGTGATCAGGTCGCGCTCGGGGCCGTTGTCGGCGCCGCTGTAGAAGTCGGCGATCTCCTTGCGCGACAGCCGCTGGTCCTTGTCCTTGTCGATCAGCGCGTCGATGCCGTCGTCGTCGCAGAACCGGCCCATCGACGAGCCGTCGATCAGCTTGAACGGCGAGTCGGGCCGATCGAACCAGCGCTGGGTCGAGAAGATCTCGAGGTGCAGCTGCGGGCTCGACAGATCGCCAGGTCCGACGGTGCCGACCCGCCCGATCACCGCGCCGGCGTCGATGACGAAGTCGTAGCCCATCACGCCGACCGACGCGTCGAGCTCGGTGCCCGAGCTGGCCATCCACCCCGGCGGGTCGCTGGCCGACGACTCGTCGGCCAGGTGCATGAACAGCGAGTACACCCGGACCGCCTGCGACGCGATCGTCAGGTCGTGGCGCATCAGCACGAAGTTGCTCGAGCCGATGTCGGTGTCGGGGCCCATGCGGGCGGCGATCACCCGGCCGGCGAACGGCGCGTACACCGGGCTGTCGGCCGGCGCCGGCAGGTGGACGCCGCCGTGCCACAGCCGGCTGGTGCCCCACGGCCCGACCGGGAAGAACCCGGCCGACGCCGTCAACTCGTTGGCGTCGTAGTACGGCTGGATCGCCGCCGGCAGGTCGACCGGGTTCTCGGGGACGACCGGCTTGTCGTCGCCCTTGGCGCCCGCGACCTTGACCGGGAACACCCGCTGGCCGCGCAGCTTATCGATCCACTTCTTGAAGTCGAAGGGCCCCGGGTCCCACTTGCGGGTGGTCAGGTGGTAGTGGCCGCAGAACCCGGCGAACGACGGCATCGGCAGGCTGTCGCCCTCGGCGGTGACCGGGCCGACCGTGCCCCACGCCGGCTTGGCGGGGAGCTGCGGATCGCGGGGGTACTCGAGCGCGAGGTTGGGCAGGTACTTCACCAGCGCGCCGGACAGCATGTAGAACGCCTCGTACTGCTGCGGCGTGAAGTCGAACGACTTCATCTTGTGGCCGTTGATGAAGTAGTCGTCGGAGATAGGGTGCTTGACCGCGGCGGTGGCGTAGTAGTCGGGGTTGTCGAGGATGCCGCGGTTGCAGAACTCGACGCCGATCGAGTCGGAGTTGAACGCGGCCGCGTGGTAGCCCATCAGCGCCAGATCGAGCGTCTGGTAGATGGTGCCGTCGTTGTCGATCAAGAAGTGGCACGACAGCCCGCGCTCGTTGTGCAGCACGTTCATGCACACCTGCGACGAGTTCACGCCGTCGTGGTGCAGCACGAACTTCTTGATCACCGCCTGCACCGCCGACAGGCTGGGGTTGGGCATGCGCCGCAGCGCTGGGCGGGTGCTGAAGCGGCGCGGCCCGCGGTTCTTGGCCGTCGGTCCGGTGCAGCCGCCGGCCTGGGTCATGTAGCCGGTGTTGAGATCGATCAGGCCCTCGACGGTGGAGTTCCACCGCTTGCCCTCCTCGTAGTTGATGAAGGTGGGGCCGAGTTCGACCCGGCCCTCGCCGGCGATGATGAGCTTGCCCATGGTGCTTCCTAGGGTTGCCAGAACCGCACGTCGGTCGAGCCGAGGCGCACGGTCATGCCGGGGAACAACCGCACGGTGGTGACGCGGTTGCCGTTGGCGAAGGTGCCGTTGGTCGAGCCCAGGTCGGTGAGCGTCCAGGCCTGGCCGTCGAAGGTGATCTGCGCGTGGTTGCCCGACGCGGTGCCGTCGTGGGCCAACGACAGGTGGTGGCCCGGGGCCTTGCCCAGCGTGAAGCCGTGGTGCAGCGGCACCTGGCGGCCGGCCTCGGGGCCCGACATGACGATCAGCACCGGCCCGCCCGCAGGCGCCGCGGGGGAGGGGGCCATGGCCGGCGCCGGGCCGGCGACGCCGGTCGGCATCGGCATCGGCGCGGGCATCGGGGCGGGCTTCGGCGCGCCGCGGCGGCGGGCGATGGCGCGGCCGCCCAGGCCGATCGCGACCAGCCCGAGCAGGCCGCCACCGCCGAGCATGATCCACAGCATCACGCCGCGGCCCGGCGCGCGGGCGCGGACGACGCACACGTCGCGCACGCAGTATGCGTCGGCCTCGCACACCTCCTTGCCGCACTTGGGCGCCGGCACCTTGACGTCGGGAGCCGCCAGCGGGTCGCCGGCGAAGTTGATCGCCACCGCCAGCTTCTTGCCCGCGACCTCCTCGAGCGGCGCCAGCGCGGTCAGCACGTACTGGTTGGCGAGCTGATCGACCAGCTGGCCGAGCGCCACCGGCCAGCCCTCGACCTCCTGGATCCAGCGGAACGTGCCGCTCGACTGCTTGGCCAGCTCGCCCAGCGTGAGCAGCGGCCGCCGGGCCTTGGTCGGCGAGAACGCCAGCGCGTGGATCCGCACGCCCTTCTTGGCGGCCACCTCGCCGGCCTTGATGATCTCGTGGCGCTCCTCGTCGGTGATCCCGTCGCCGTCCGACACGACGATCACGATCGGCCGCTGCATCACGCCCACCTGCTTGGGCTTCTGGCGCGCCGCCATCGCGACCGCGTCGCTCACCGCCTTGACCAGCGCCACCTCGGTGGTGACGTCGTCGACCTCGAGCTTGGCCAGCGCGGCGCGGGCCTTGGTCACGGTCTCCAGCCGCTTCTGGCCGACGGTGGTGTTGCCGTAGCCGAGGACCGCGATCTGCACCCGCGGCCCCAGCTTCTCGAGCGGGGTCAGGAGGCCGGCGCCGAGCGCGTCGCGGATGGCGTCGAGGCTGCCGGCGAAGGCGTCGGTGGTGGCGACCACCAGCACGACGTCGAGCTCGACCTCGGCCTGGGCCGCCACCCCCCAGGCGAACGGGATCTTGGCGCCGCCCAGCTTCACGGTGAGGTCGGGCTTGCCCTCCTGCGGGATGCGCGCGCCCTGCAGCTCGGTGGCCGACACCAGCGCGCGCACCCGGGCCAGGCCGTTGATCGGCGACGGCCGCACGTCGACCTTGTCGATCAGCGCGTGATCGCGCTCGCCGGCGACCGCGGGTCGCGCGGCCACCGCGGCGACCAGCGCGCACACCACCAGGGAGCGAGTCGCCATCGCCGATACGGTAGCCAACCGGCCCGCCGCTCGCAATCGCCGACGGCGGATGGCGCCGGCAAGATCGGGATCCGCCGTCGCGCGCGGCCCGCTCGGCGACCGCGCTTCGCCCAGCGGGTCGATCAGCGCTCGGATCCCCGAGCAGGGTCTCGCGTATCGGAAGGGGGACCCGCCGGGGGCATGACCCCGGCGGGGGAAGGTTTGTCGACAAACCTCCCCAGGAGTTCAGCGCAGCCGGAAGCGGTGGGTCACCGGCACCCAGGCCAGCAGGTCCATCTCGCCGGTGACGCTGCCGTCGGTCCAGTTGTTGATGACCAGGAGGTGGCCATGCTCGCCGCGGCGATCCGAGACCACGCCGATGTGGTCGGGGCCGCTGCGCGACGGGAAGGTGTCGAACAGCACCAGGTCGCCCGGGCGCACCGGATCGGCGGGATCGTCGAGGGCGGCCGAGCGCTGATCGAGGTGGCGGCGCAGGTAGGGCAGGAGGGTCTTCACCCGGCGGTGATCGATGTTGGGATCGCCCCTGCCCTTGACCATCGGGTAGCTGCGCGGCGCGCGGGCGATGTCGGCGTGCAGCTCGGCCTGGAGATCGACGCCGGCGTTGCGCAGCGCGCGCACGACGACGTCGGTGCAGACGCCGTGATCGCGGGCGACGTCGCCCATCGGGTAGCGCAGCGACTCGTAGCCACCGACGTACGCGTCGGCGTTGATCGCGGTCTTGCGGGCGCCCAGCAGCACGTCGAGCGGATCGGGGATGCCGTCGCGATCGCGATCGGGCGTGGCCGCGGCCGACGTCAGGTTGGCGGCGGTGAGCAGCGGCGCCAGCTCGGCCCGATCGCCGGGGCGCAGCGCCAGGCGGTGATCGCCGACCACGAGCTCGGCGGCGCCGGTCAGCGGGTACGGCTTGGTCGGCCAGCCGTCGACCGCCAGCACCAGCAGCGGGCGGGCGGGATCGACCGTGGCGGTGACCCGGTCCGGGGTCAGGTCGCCAGGCAGCGTGAGCTGCAGATCGTCGTCGAGATCGGACCAGATGCCGCGGTCGGCGACCCCCAGGCAGGTCTCGGCCGCGGCCGCGGGGTGGCGGGCGGTGGGCGCGGTGGGCGTCGCGGGGTGCCCGGGGCTGGGCGCCGATGCGGCGGGCGGCTCGGCGCGTCCGTCGGCGCAGGCGGCCAGCCCCAGCGCCGCGGCGAGCAGAAACCGGGAACCGGCGGCGCCGGGCGGTGTCCAACCGGCCTTCGAGCGGTCGCGCGCCTGACCAACCAGCGAGATCGCCATGCTCTGCAGACGAACGAACGACCGGGAAGTTCCATTCCACCGACCGCCCGCGCGCGTTGACCCGACCCCGCCCCAGGCACTACCGTAACCGCCGGAGATCCCATGAACGAGTATTCGAACTTCACGTCGCTGGCCCCGCAGGACGAAGCCTCCATGGTCGTCTTCGAGCGCAGCACCCAGGAGAACCTGCAGAAGTCGATGATGATCGCGCTGATCGCAGCGGTCGGCATCGGCCTCCTGAGCGTGGTGATCTTCTTCGGCTTCCCGCCGCCGGCCAAGAAGCACGCCGCCGAGCCGGAGAAGGCGCAGACGCAGAAGGCGCCGGCCGAGGCCGCGCCGACGCCCGCGAAGTAGTCGAGGTCGCGACGTGCGGCGAGCCGTGCTAGCCGCCGTGCTGGTCGCGGTCGGCTGCGCGCGCGTCGAGCGTCCGATGCCGGCGCCCGAGCTGCGCCTGGCGGTGAGCGAGGCGTGGAACGGCGGCACGCGGCTGGTGCTGGTGGACGAGCGCGGCGACCGCTGGGCCGTGCTGTCGGCGGGGCGTGCCTCGGCGCCGAGCCGCGACGAGCAGGCGGTGTTCTCCCCGGACGGCCGGTGGGTGGCGTTCGTGTCGTCGCGCGGGCGCGACCTGGCGCGGACCAGCCTGTGGGTGATGCCGGCGGCGGTGGGCGCGACCGCGGTCCGGGTCACCGACGGCACCGGCGACGACGTCGATCCGGTGTGGACGCCGGCCGGCGACGCCGTGGTGTTCGCGCGGCGGACCGACGCGACGTTCGCGCTGGCGCGGGTGGCGATCGGCGCCCGCAGCGACGCGGTGGCGATCGGGCCGGTCGAGCTGGTCGCCGAGGGCCCGGTCCACCACGTCGCGCCGTCGGTGGCGGTCACCGGCGAGATCGCCTATCAGGAGATCGATCGCGACGGCAGCCGCAGCCGGATCGCGCTGCGCGCCGTGGACGGCAGCGTCACGTTCTTGACCGACGGGCCGCGCGACGTGACCCCGGCGTGGCGGCCGGGCGGTGCGCAGCTGGCGTTCGCGCGCGCGGTCGAGCGCCCGGGCGGCGGCCGCGACTACGACCTGTTCGTGCAGCCGCTCGACGGCGAGCCGCGGGCGCTGGTCGACCTGGCCGGCACCGACGAGAGCGGCCCGCGGTGGTCGGCCGACGGCCGCTGGCTGTTCGCCACCGCGGTGATCGTCGACGACGGCGGCGCGCTGCCGGCGGTGGTGTACGTCGACGCCGCCGCGCCGACGCCGGTGCCGCGGATGCTGCGCGATCAGGTCGGCGCGATCGCGCGCCAGAGCCCGGCGCCGATGCCGGTGGCGCTCGACGCGGCGGCGCTGGCCGCGGGGCCGGCGTTCGTCGACGCGGTCGCCACCGCGCTGCGCGAGCGCGCCTACGAGCGCAGCCTGGCGGCGGTCGACGCCGGCGCGCCCGACGCCGCCGGGCTATAGTCGCGCCCATGACCCGTCGATGCCTCGCGGCGCTCCTGGTGAGCGCCGCGGCCTGCGGTGGCGGCCACCGCCCGCGCTACGCCCCCGCCCAGGCCGTCGCGCCGATCGTCGCGACGCCGCCGCGCGCGGTGACCTACCACGGCGGCGCGGCCGCGCTGTCGATGGCCGCCGACGCGCAGATGGTGGTGGTCGCGACGAGCCGCTCGATCGCCGGGTCGACGCCCGAGGAGCGCCAGCGCGCCTACGACGACTGGAGCGCGGCCGCCGGCGCCACCACCGCCCGCGACAACGGCTGGTTCGATCGCGAGGAAGACCGTCACATCGTCGAGCTG
Source organism: Myxococcales bacterium (assembly GCA_016707895.1). GTDB lineage: Bacteria > Myxococcota_A > Polyangia > Haliangiales > Haliangiaceae > UBA2376. The sequence goes on from JADJGV010000037.1 coordinate 465,729, forward strand.
CCGCGCTACCGCATCGACCTGTTGCCGGTGACCAACGCGGCCTACGCCGAGTTCGTCGCCGACGGCGGCGCGCCCGCGCCGACGATGGACGCGGCGACCTGGGCGGCGCAGGGGTTCGTGCAGGACTGGGCCACCGAGGTCGAGCGCTTCGTGTGGAAGGACGGCCGGCCGCCCACGGGGCGCGCCGATCACCCGGTCGTGCTGGTCGACTGGGACGACGCGGCGGCGTACTGCGCGTGGCGCGGCCAGGTGGTCGGCGCGGCGCGGCGGCTGCCGGGCGCCCACGAGTTCGAGAAGGCGGCGCGCGGCGACGCCGGCATGGCGTACCCGTGGGGGCCCACCTTCGATCGCGCGCTGCTCAACAGCGCCGACGGCGGTCCGCGCGACACCGTCGCGGTCGGCAGCTTCTCCGGGGCGATCAGCCCGACCGGCGTGCTCGACCTGGCCGGCAACGTGTTCCAGTGGACCGCGACGCGCTGGCCGCCGGGCGCCGACGGCGACGGGCCGACGCCGCAGATGACGGTCAAGGGCTCGGCCTGGGACGATCACGCCGGGCTCGGCCGCGGCGCCGCGTGGCACGGCCGCCCGCGCCACGCCCGCCACGTCATCGTCGGCTTCCGCTGCGCCGGCGCATGATCGCGATCGTCGTCCACGGCGGCGCCGGTACGATCGAGCTGGCCCGCCACGCGGGGGCGATCGCGGGCTGCGCGGCGGCGGCGCAGCGTGGGTTCGCGCGGCTGGCGGCCGGCGGCGCCGCGCTCGACGCGGTGCAGGCCGCGGTGCGCGCGCTCGAGGACGATCCGGCGTTCAACGCCGGCGTCGGCGCGGTCTTGACCCGCGACGGCCAGGTCGAGCTCGACGCCGCGATCATGGACGGCGTCGACGGGCGGATCGGCGCGATCGCGGCGGTGCCGGACCTGCGGCGGCCGATCGATCTGGCGCGGGCGGTGCTCGACGACGGCGAGCACGTGCTCTTGGCCGGCGCCGCGGCGTGGGCCTTCGCGCGCCGCCACGGCCACGCGCCGGCGCCGCCCGGGACGCTGGTGACCGCCCGCGCGCTGGCCCGCTGGCGCGCGCGCCAGGCCGAGGTCGCCTCGGTCGGCGGCGGCACGGTCGGCGCCGTGGCCATCGACGGGGCGGGGCGGCTGGCGGCGGCGACGTCGACCGGCGGCGTCCTCGGCAAGCGCCCCGGCCGGGTCGGCGACTCGCCGCTGCCGGGCTGTGGCACCTGGGCCGACCGCGGGCTCGCGGCGTCGGCGACCGGCCCCGGCGAGGCGATCATCCGCGCGACCCTGACCCGACGCCTGGCGCTGGCGGTCGAGGCCGGCGCGGCGCCGGCGGCGGCCGCCGCCGCGCTGCTCGACGAGATGATCGCCACCGGCGGCGTGGCCGCGGGCGCCGGCGTGATCGCGGTCGATCGCGCCGGGCGGATCGCCGCCACCCACCGCACGCCGACGATGGCGTTCGCGGCGGTGCGCGCCGACGGCCGCGGCGCGCAGGCCGCCGCGGGCATCTCCACCAACGCCGCCCCCCTCGAAGCTCAGCTCCAGCGGCTCGATCCGCTCACATGAAGAACGTGAACTTCTCGCTCTCGTTGGCCTTGGGCCCCAGCACGCCCTCGAGGTCGTTGCCGGCCTCGATCACCTCTTGCAGCTTCTTGCGGATCGCGTCGACGCGCTTGGCGTAGTGCGCGAGCGCGGCGCTGCCGCCGGCGGTCTGCACCATCGTGTCGAACACCGCCGACGGCGAGATGATCAGCAGCTTCTTGTTGGGGATCGCCGCGCCCGGGTCGAGGCCCTGGCCGGGGATCGCGAAGTCGCCGCGCACCCAGAAGCCGCTGGCCGACGCGCGGTAGGTCAGCGTCTCGACGTTGCCGTCGGCGCAGGTGCCGCTCGACGCCGGCTTGGTGTCGCCCGCGCAGATCGGCGGGCCCAGCTCGACCAGCTTGGCGCCGAAATCGCCGCCCTCCTCGGGCGTCGGGTTCGACACCAGCACCGCGTAGCGCACGCCGACCGCCTTCTCGAAGCCGGAGTTGGGCGCCAGCTTCATCTTCTCGACGCCGTCGCGGGCCGCGTTGAGCCCCTGGTCGTCGAACTTCGCGGTCTTGATGTGATCGTTGATCATCTGCTTGAGCTGCGCCACCGAGGCGTAGAACTGCAGGATCTTCGACGCGATCTCCGGGTTCAGGTTGTTCTGCTTGGCCTTGAAGATGATCGCGTCCTTGAGTTCGATCTTGTCGAACGCCGTGAGCGCGTTGGTCACCTCCTTGCCCTGGTTGTCCTTGGCCTTGTTGACCGACTCGGCCAGCTGCAACACCGACTTCTTGACCGACTTGACGTCTTTCAAGATGAACTTCGAGTCGCGGATGCCGGCGTTGTAGAAGTTGGCGTCCTTCGACACGCCGCGGATCGCGACGCCGAGGATGAACGGGATGAGCGCGATCGCCGCGTACTTGGCGATCGTCGCGCCGCGGGCGCTGGCGCTGACGCTCTCGACCGGCTTGCCGTCGTTGACGATGACGATCTCGGGCGCGCGCTGCGCGGCGCCGATCTGCGCCATCGCGTTCATTGCGCCAAACGGATCTTCGGCGGCGTTGGGCACGACGGGCTGGGGCGGCCCGGCGGGCTGGGGCGCGACGGCGCCCGGTGGGGGCGGCACGGCCAGGCCGGGCGGCGGTACGACCGCCGGCATCCCGGCCGTCTTCGTACCCACGGGTTGAGGCGACGTGCCTTTCTTGAGCCCGAGGCGGGCCTTCAGGTCGTTGATGTCGCGGCTTCCCGACTTCTTGGGCGGCTGCTGCTGGCTCACGTAGGGGGCCTCCGTTCGGCCCGGGGACATTAGGGACCCGAACCTGTGGCTGTCAAGCATTGGCAAAGAATTCGGCCTACTTCGCCGCGATCATCGACGTGTGCGGCCGGCTCACGGCCACCGTGAAGGGCCGTTCACGGGATCGCGAGCCGCCGCGGCGTCGTCGAGCTAACCTTCGGAGAAGTGTTGGGTCGATGCATGGGACACGCGCCACCCGCCCAGATTGCCGTTGGCGTGCGGCCTGCAATGCATCGCGACGCCGCCCGTACGCTAGACCGTTCCCCGGCGTTACGCGTCTGACCATGACGACCGCCCGCCAAGGAGTCCGCCCGTGACCCGCACCCACCGCATCGCCCTCCTCCTCGCCGGTAGCGCCCTGATCGCCGGGGCCCAGGCCGCCTCGGCCGACGTCCGCATCAGCGTCGGCGGCGGCATCCGCATCGGCGGCGGGCCCATCCGCGCCCACTGGGTCCACCGCCACGTCCACCGCCCCGCGGTGCACGTCGGTGGCTCGATCTGGATCGGCGGCGGTGGCTACTACCAGCCGTTCGCGCAGCCGCCGCCCCCGCCGCCGCCCCCGATGGGCTGCAACTGCGAGCAGCCGCAGACCTACTACCCGATCGCGCCCGCGCCGGTCGGCTACGCCACGGTCGCCGCGCCGGCGCCGGCGCCCGCGCCGCTGTCGCGCTTCGGCATCGGCGTGTTCATGGGCGGCGTCTCGGTCGACGGCGAGCACGAGGGCAAGGACGCCGGCCTGGTCGGGCAGTTCCGCCTGAGCCGCGGGCTCATCCTCGAGGGCGAGGTGGCCAAGAACGAGCTGGCCGGCGGCGCCCGCGTCGATCGCCGCATCATGGCCGGCCTCCAGCTCGAGCTGCGGCCGCACCGCCGCATGACGCCGTACCTGGCCGCCGCGGTCGGCACGACCCAGGTCGAGGTCGGCGACACGTGGCAAGACAACCAGGGCCTGGCCGAGATCGGCGCCGGCCTGCGCTACCGCCTGAGCGAGCGCTTCTCGCTGTTCGGCGACGTCCGCGTCGGCCAGCGCCAGCTCGCCGAGGACCAGCCGGTCGCGACGCCCACCGACACCAACATGGCCCGCGCGATCCCGTCCGCCGACGAGAACTACTCGCGCGTCCGCCTCGGCGGCATGTTGACCTTCTAGCTGAACAAGGCGACGAGGTCGGCGTGGCGGGCGCGGGCGTCGGCCTCGCCGAGCTCGATGAGGGCGCGGGCGAACGCGCCGTCGAACAGCAAGTAGGAGAGCAGGTCGCCGGCGCGGTGCGAGTCGCCGTCGGCGAGCCAGCGCAGCGCCAGGCCGGCGGCGCCGCGGCCCAGCGCGAACCGGCCGGCGGTGACGTGCTCGGCGGCCATGACCCCGACGTCGCGCGACGGCTCGAAGTGGAGCACGTCGATCGGGCGCAGCGGCGCGGCGCCGACCGCGGTCAGCTCTTCGGCCATCGCGTCGACGAACCCGGCGCCGTAGCGGCGGGTGCCGGCGGCGAGCAGCTGGTTCACCTTGTCGAGGCGATCGAGATCGCTGTCGAGGCCGTCGACGAACAGCGCGTTGAGCGCCTTGCCGGCCAGGTACAGCGGCGACGACGCGGCCTGGCGGCGCGCGGCGGCCTCGGCGCTGCCGGGGCGGGCGCCGCTGCCGGGGTTGACCAGCAGCACGCGGCTGGCGCCCAGCTTGAGCGCCGGCGACAGCGGCACCATCTGGCGCAGGCCGCCGTCGCAGTACAGATCGTCGTCGATGCTGACCGCCGGGAACAACAGCGGGATCGCGGCCGACGCCAGCGCGTGGCGGACCTCGAGCGCGGTCGCGATCATCGCCCCGGCGTCAGGGCCGGGGCGGGGCGCGAGGTGGCCCTGGTAGAAGACCGCGGCCCGGCCCGACGCGACGTGGGTCGTGGCCAGCGCGACCGCGTCGAGCGCGCCGGCGGCCAGGTTGGCGGTGATCGCGGACGGCGCGACCTCGCGGGCCAGGATGCGCTCGAACGGCCGCGGATCGAGCAGGCCGCCGCGGGCGCCGAAGCCCTGCAGCGCGCGCTTGAGGCGGCGCGGCAGGCCGGCGACGTCGGCCACCATCGCGATGACCTCGATCGCCGACGGCCGCAGCACCGCGCTGAGGTCGAGCGAGGTCCAGGCGTCGCACAGGCGATCGACCGCGACCCACGGATCGGCGGCGTGGGCCGCCAGGCCCAGCGCGTTGATGCTGCCGGCCGAGGTGCCCGACAGGATCTCGAAGCGGAACCGGCGCGGCAGATCGCGCGCGGCCTCGCGCACGAGGTAGCGCAGCACGCCGGCCTGGTAGGCCCCCAGCGCCGACGCGCCCGCCAGGACGATCGCGGTACGCGATCCAGACGCAGACAACATGGGCCATCGTGCCACGGATCCCGCGGCGCGCGCCGCGGCGGGCCGTGCGCTATGGGGTCGCGGGCGCGGCGTCGTCGGCGAGGCCGTCGTCGGCGGTGTCGATCTCCGACACCGGCGCCGCGGCGCCCGCGATCGCGGTGGCCGGCTCGGCGGGCTCGACGGCCGGCGCGGCGGGGGCGGTGGCGGCGAGGTAGCGATCGAGCTCGGCCAGCACCTGCTCGTGGGCGGCGCGCACCGCCGGCTTGCGGCCCTGGCTGTGGCCGTTGGTGACGAGCGAGAACGCCAGCGTGCGGCCGTCGGGGCCGTCGAGCAGGCCCGACAGCGCGATCACGCCGGTCAGCGTGCCGGTCTTGGCGACGACCCGGCCGCGCAGGCTCGAGCGGAACCGGCCGCGCAGCGTCCCGTCGACGCCGGCCACCGACAGCGAACGCCGGAACGCGTCGGCGCACGCGGCCTGCGTGGGGTCGGTCGGCGCCGCGGCGCCGGTCGCGACCCGCACCACCGCCACCAGCTGCCGCGGCGACAGCTCGGTGCGGTACGACAGGCCCGAGCCGGTGTCGACCACGGCGTCCTTGCGGCCGATGCCGCTGGTGCGCTCGAGCCAGCCGTACATCGCGTCGACGCCGTCGGCCATCGACGGCAGCTCGCCGCGCGCGAGCGCGGTGGTCGTGGTCAGCACGCGATCGGCCAGCCAGTTGATGCTGCGCTTGTTGACCTGCGCGACGATGTCGGCCAGCGGCGCCGAGCGGTGCGCGCCCAGGGGCACCGGCAACACGCCGCGGGCGGTGGCGGCGGTCACGTAGTCGGCCAGCGGCGCGACGTGGACGTCGCCGTCGACGGTCACGCCGGCCTTGGCCAGCGCCGCGCGCAGCAGGTGGGCGGCGTACAGGTGCCGCTCCTTGGTCGACAGGAAGTGGGCCGAGGTCTTGCCCTTGCCGATCGTGCCGGCGACGATCACCTGCAGCCGCTTGTGGCCGCCGCGATCGACCAGCGCGGTGGTGACGCTGATGCCGGCCTTCTTCTTGACCTTGGCGCGCTTGCTGGTGGTCGCGCGGTTGACGATCTCGAGGAAGTCCGACGCCGGGCCCACCGCCACCGTCGGCGCGGCGCCGGGAGCGGCGGCGGCCACCTCGACGTGGAGCCGGGCCCGGTAGATCCCGTCGCGGGTGGCCTGCTCGCCGACGACGACGTCGCCGTGGATCGCGCGCACGCCGGCGGCGGCGACCTGGCCGGCCAGGTCGTCGAGCCCGCCGACCGCCAGCGTGGGATCGAAGCTGCCGTGGAGGTAGACATCGCCGGCGACCGCCCCGTCGGCGTCGGGGCGCGCGCCGAGCAGCCGGGTCGTGTAGCGGAACGCGGGGCCGACCTGATCGAGCGCGGTGGCGGTGGCGATCAGCTTGACGTTCGACGCCGGGTTGAGCGGGTCGTCGGGGTGGATCGCGAACAGCTCCGCGCCGGTGGCGGCGTCGACGACGTAGAGCCCGGTGGTGCCGAACCGCAGCGGGCCGCGCAGGATCGCGTCGAGGGCGTCGGCGGTGCGCTCGGCCGGGGTCAGCGCCACCGCGTCCATGCGGCCGCGCGGCTCGCTGGGGCCGCGCACGGCGCCGGCGATCATGACCCGCGGCGCGGCGTCCTGGCGCTTCGCCGGGCGGAGCGCGGCGCGCGGGGCGGGGCGGGGCGGGCGCTTGGTGCGCACCGCGGCGCGGGTCGGCCGCGAGCGCGAGGTGGCGACCGGGTGCTTGCCGCGGGTGCGTGGCTGCGCGGAGGCCGGCGAGGTGCCGACCAGCAGCGCGAGCAACGTGACCAGGACGATCGATCGTTTCATGCGCGCACCATCACGTAGCTGGCGCCGGCGCCGCCGTCGGCGGCCCGGGCCGGGCAGAAGGCGGCGACCAGCCCCGACGCGGGGCCGGCCAGGTGTTCGACGACCAGCTCGCGCAGCGTGGCGACGCCCCCGGCGTGGAGGCCCTTGCCGTGGATGATCAGCACGCAGCGCCGACGCAGGCGCGCCGACTCGAGGAGGAACGCGTCCAGCGCCGGGGTCGCGCTGGCGGTGGTGAGGCCGTGCAGGTCGAGCGTGGCCTCGGCGCGGACGCTGCCGCGGCGCAGCTCGGCGAGCTGGGTGCGGTTGACGCCGGGGCCGCGGCCGCCGACCTCGTCGGCGGTGCCCTCGAGCGTGATCGCCTGGCGCGGCGGCAGCACCGCCGGCGGCGTCACCAGCACCTTGGGTGGCACCAGCTTGACCCGATCGCGGCCGGCCAGCGGCACCGCGCCGTCGATGGCGCCCAGGAACAGCGCCTCGTCCTCGGGGCTGACCCGGGGCTTGGGCGCCCTGGCTGGCTTGGGTGACCGACCCATACCTCCAACCTAGGGCAACGCCTCGGCGCAAGCCAGAAATCTTCACCGCCGAGGTGCGGTGGCCCACCCCCGTGGCGCCGGGCGCGGCGCCGGCGTCACAGGCGGCGAGCGGGTGTGAGCCCGGCCGGGCTGAGCCGGCACGGGCCGGTCCGTACAGTCGGCGGCAGATGTCCAAGCTGATCCCGATCCTCATCCTCGGCGCGGCAGCGTGCGGCGGCGACGACGGCGTGACCGTGGTGCCCGACGCGGCGGTGGCGATCGACGCGCCGCGGCCGCCCGGCATGTTCGACGACCCCGAAGACTTCGATCGCGCCGGCTGCGTGGCCGGCAGCCTCGCCGGGCTCGACCCGCAAGGCATCTACCACCTGCAGATCGACTTCGAGGGCTTCACCTCGACCACCGCGATGCGCTTCGACGTGCTGGCGCCGGGGCAGTTCGGCGGCCTGCTCGGCGGGCGCGACGTCACCCGGGCGCAGGCCACCGCCGACGACCTGTTCCTGTACCGCGAGATCGATCCCAGCAACACGCGCACGCTCGACCTGTGCGCCGCCGCGGGCGGGCTGGTCACCGGCCAGTACGCGTTCTGCAACGACCAGGGCTGCTTCGTCGGCCAGGTGTCGGGCAAGAAGGTCGAGCGGCTGAACGAGCCGGCGGCGTCGGGGCTGACGCTGCTCGGCGAGTACCACGACCCGGCGTGGCCGGACGGCATCGGCGTGAACGTCCGCGTCGCCGGCGATCGCGCGTACCTGGCGCGCTACGAGGACGGGCTGCGCATCCTCGACATCGCCGACCCGGCCCACATCGTCGAGCTGGGCCACGCGCCCACCGAGGACACCACCGGCCGCGAGATCTACAACGACGTCAAGCTGGTCGACGCCGGCGGTCGCCGCTACGCGATCATCGGCTCCAACCTGGCCGGCGCGGTGGTGTGGGACGTGACCGCGCCGGCGACGCCGACGATCGTCGCGCACATGGGCACGTCGGTCGGCGGCGATCCGATCAACGTCCACACCGTGTTCGTCGACGGCGGCAAGGCCTACCTGGCCAACACCGACCTCGGGCTCGAGATCTACGACGTCGCCGATCCGGCGGCGCCGGTGCGGCTGGGCGAGGTGCGCAACCCGACCGCCGCTGGCGACGTCTTCCTCCACGATCTGTCGGTGCAGGGGCCGCGCGCGTACCTCAACTTCTGGGCCGCCGGCATGGTCATCGCCGACGTGTCGACGCCGGCCGCGCCGACCGTCGTCGGCACCTTCGCCGACTACGGCGAGACCTCGAGCCACTCGAACTGGGTGACCCAGGTCGGCGCGCGCCGCATCGCCGCCCACGGCGACGAGCAGTGGGGCAGCCACCTGCGGTTGGTCGACGTCACCGAGGGCGCCGCCGGCTTCCTGCAGCAGACCGGCGAGTGGAAGACCCGCGACGAGGTCAGCGCGCACAACATCATGGCGTTCGGCTCGATCGTCTACGTCGCGTACTACCAGGACGGCGTGCGCCTGATCGACATCGCCGACCCCGCGCACCCGCGGCCGGTGGCGTGGTTCAACACCTGGCCTGGCTACGATCGCGGCTACGGCCACAGCTTCTTCGAGGGCGCGGTCGGCATCGACGTCGACCTGGCGCGCAAGCGGATCTACGTCGCCGACTCCAACCGCGACCTGATCATCCTGGCGGATACCCGACCGTAGCTACAGCGTCAGCGTCACCTGGTACAGGCCGTCGCCGCTGGTCGCGGTGCCGGTCACCGTCGTGGCGCCGGGCATGCGCAGCGTGCCGCCGCTGCCGTCGTCCATCAGCGCGCCGCTCATCGTCAGGTCGAGCGTGGCGTCGCCCTCGATCGCCCCGGTGAGGTGGTAGGTGCCGGTCAGCTCACCGGTGAACGTGCCGCTGGGGATGCCGCGCAAGGACAGGTGCAGGTACGGCTGGGTCGCGGTCGCCGCGTCGGTGTCGTAGTGGATCGAGATCGTGTCGCCGGCGTCGTTGATCGGGAACGGCCCGTCGTCGTAGTCGACCATGCCGACGTAGAGGCGCATCTCCTTGTTGGCCGAGGCGCCTTGATCGACCTGGCCGGTGATCGCCAGCGTGCCGGCGGCGTCGCCGGTGGTCATCTGCGGCGGGATGTTGGCCGAGGTGGCGGCGTTGAAGCCGGCGAAGCCGAGCGCCAGCGACTTGGCGACCGAGCCGTCGAGCCCGAGGTAGGCGCGGCGCGCCTCCTCGTCGGAGTCGATGGCGTCGTCATCGGCGCACGCGATCAGGAGCGGCACCGCGGCCAGGGCAAACCAGATGGGGCGCATGACCGTGAGTCGCGCCAGCGCGCGCCGCGGTCGCAGCGATCGTCGCGCGCGGGTAGGGTAGAGTGTGCCGATGCGGGCGTTGACCTCCGCCGAGCTGGCGTGGTGGCGCGCCCAGGTGACGCGGCTGGCGCCGCTGGCCGACGCCGACGTGGCGGCGGTGGCGGGGCAGCTGCGGATGCGGATGCTCGCCGAGGGCGAGGCCTACCTGCGCAGCGGCGCGCCGGCGACCGCGGTCGGGCTGGTGCGCAGCGGCCTGTTGCGCGAGGCGTTCCTCGTGGCCGACGGCCGCGAGCGCGTGCGCGCGTTCGGGATCGCCGGCGACTTCGCCGGCTCGCTGTCGGATCTGCTCAGCGGCGGCGCGGCGCGCTGCGAGGTGGTCGCGTGCGCGCCGACCCGGATCGTCACGCTGCCGTGGGCGGCGGTGCTGGCGGCGATCGCGACGCGCCCGGCGTGGCGCGCGGTGCTGGCGGCGGCGACGCAGCGGCTGTACCTGATCAAGGCCGAGCGCGAGTACGAGCTGATGGCGCTCGACGCGGCGGCGCGCTACCAGCGGTTCCGCGCGCGGATGGGCGCGGCCGGCGACGAGCTGCCGCTGGTCCACGTCGCGTCGTACCTGGGCATCACGCCCGAGCACCTGTCGCGGCTGCGCCGGCGGCTGGGGCTGGCGCGCGCGCGGCCCGCCGCAGCATCACGATCGCCGCGCCGAAGCCGCCCATGAACGCGCCCCAGCGGCCGACGCTGACCGCCGCCTCCAGCGTCGGCGTCGCCCACGCCAGCGCGCCCATCACCGGCAGCGGCAGGCCGATCATCCACGCGAAGGTCCGCTCGGCGCGGGTGCCGCGCGGCAGCCCCAGCGCCAGGAACGCCACCGCCAGGTAGCTCAGGTGGAACTTCACCTGCGACAGCACGTGCTGCAGCTCGAGCATCGTGCCGTCGACCGGCAGGCCGGCGCGGGCGGCCTTGGCCACCGCGAGCAGGTGGTGGTCCTCGATCATGTCGAGCACCGCGACCGCCAGCATCGCGCGCACCCCGAGCCGCACCAGCGGGTCGTCGGCGACGCCGAGCGCCCGAGGCAGCATCACGAAGAAGCCGGCGTAGGCGATCAGGAACAGCGCGTCGAGCGCGACGATCGCGCGCAGCGCCGGCGCGCCGGCGGCGATCGCCGGCAGGTAGTCGGCGCGCACGACCTCGAACGGCTCCTGGGCGACGCCGGTGGCGGCGGTGATGGCGACCATCGCGGTGAGCAGCGTGGCGGCGGTGGCGGCCAGCGCGGTGGCCAGGCGGTTGGCGGACGGCGGATCGATCATGCGCCGAGCGTGGGTCGGCGCCGGCGCGCGCGCCTTGACCTGCATCAAGCCTGGCGCGCGCGGACGTGTTTGGTAGGCTCGCGCCGCGATGTCCAAGCCCAAGCTCAAGGTCGGAGTCCTCGGCGCCACCGGCATGGTCGGTCAGCGCTTCGTCGCGTTGCTCGCCAACCACCCGTGGTTCGAGGTCGCCGTGGTCGCGGCCAGCCCCAGCTCGGCCGGCAAGTCGTACGCCGACGCGGTCGCTGGCCGCTGGGCGCTGGCCGCGCCGACGCCGGCCGCGGCCGCCGCGCTCACCGTGGTCGACGCCGCCGACGTCGCCGGCGTCGCCGGCGCGGTCGACTTCGTGTTCTGCGCGGTCGACATGGCCAAGGACGCGACCGCGAAGCTCGAGGACGACTACGCGCGGGCCGAGACCCCGGTGGTGTCCAACAACTCGGCGCACCGGCCCACGCCCGACGTGCCGATGATGATCCCGGAGATCAACGACGATCACGCGCAGGTGATCGAGGCCCAGCGCCGCCGCCACGGCGTCACCCGCGGCTTCGTCGCGGTCAAGCCGAACTGCTCGCTGCAGAGCTACGTGCCGGCGATCCACCCGCTCAAGGCGTTCGGCCCCAACCGCGTCGCGGTGTGCACCTACCAGGCGATCTCGGGCGCCGGCAAGACCTTCGCCTCGTGGCCGGAGATGGTCGACAACGTCATCCCGTTCATCAAGGGCGAGGAGGAGAAGAGCGAGCAGGAGCCGCTGAAGATCTGGGGCACGGTCGTCGACGGCCGGATCGTGCCGGCGAGCTCGCCGACGATCAGCGCGCAGTGCATCCGGGTGCCGGTGTCCGACGGCCACATGGCCGCGGTGTTCGTCGGCTTCGACAAGAAGCCGGGCAAGGACGAGATCCTCGCGGCGTGGCGCGACTACGCCGGCAAGCCGCAGCGGCTGGCGCTGCCGAGCGCGCCGACCCCGTTCCTGCGCTACTTCGAGGACGACAGCCGGCCCCAGACCCGGCTCGATCGCGACGCCGGCGACGGCCAGGCGATCTCGATCGGTCGGCTGCGCCCCGACGCGCTGTTCGACTGGCGCTTCGTCGCGCTGTCGCACAACACGGTGCGCGGCGCGGCCGGCGGCGCGGTGCTGACCGCCGAGCTCCTGGCCGCCGAGGGCTACCTCACGGCGAAGTAGCTCGGGCCCGGGGCCCGCTGGCTCAGGCCACCGGGATCAAGCGGGGCAGCGCGGCGAAGCCGCGGCGGCGCTCGCGGGCGCGCACGACGGTGCGGCCGGCGCGCTCGGCGGCCAGGTCGATCGCGGCGGGGAGGTCCGCGGCGGCGGCCTCGATGACCAGCGCCGGCAGCTGATCGCCGGCGATCCGCATCCGGCACTGCTTGTCGACGCCGCCGCGCGGCCCGTTGACGTCGGCCAGCGTGACCTGGACCGCGCGCACCGCGGGGCCCAGGCGGCCCAGCGCGAACTCGAGGCGGCGGCGCACGTGGTCGCGGAGCTCGGGGGTGAGGTCGACCTGGTGGGCGCGGATCACGATCTTCATGAGTGTCTCCGGTGGTAGTTGGGAGTCGTGGATCAGTTGTGGGGCGGAATCGCGATGCGGTCCATACGCAAGAATGGCATCGATATGTCGTCAATCTCGACGTGTGGTAGCGTGGCCCGTGACCCCCGTCGTCCCCGCCCGCGTCGCCGTCCTGCTCCTCGTCGCTCCACCGCGCGTCGGCGAGGCCGCGTGACCGCGCACGTCGAGGTCACGATCCACGCGCTGGCGGCCGGCGGCGACGGCGTCGGCAAGGATCCCGACGGTCGGACGGTGTTCGTCGCCGCGGCCGCGCCGGGCGATCGCGTGAGCGTGCGCGTGACCGAGCGCCACGCGCGGTGGGCGCGCGGCGAGCTGGTGCGGCTCGACGCGCCCGGGCCGGGGCGGATCGCGCCAGCGTGCCCGAAGTTCGCGGCCCGCACCTGCGGCGGCTGCGACTGGGCCCACGTCGACCTCGCGACCCAGCGCGCGCAGAAGCACGCGATCGTCGCCGGCCAGGTGCGGCGGCTGGTCGCCGCCGGCGCGACGCTGGCGCCGCTGGCGTGCCCCGAGGACGACTGGGGCTGGCGGCGGCGGGCGCGGTTCGCGGTCGTCGGCGGCGCGGTGGGCTTCCACGCCCCGCGCTCGCACCGGGTGACCGACGTCGACGCCTGCTCGCAGCTGACCCCGGCGCTGGCCGCCGCGCTGGCCGCGGTGCGCGCCGCCCGGGCCGCGGTGTTCGCCGGCGACGGCGAGCTGCACCTCGTGGCCGGCGCCGAGGGCGTCCACGCGGTGATCGCCGCGCCCGCCCACGCCGACGGCGCGCGGCGGCTGGTCGGGCAGGGCGGCATCGTCGGTGTGGCCTGGCCCGACGGCGCGGCCGGCGTCGACGCGGTGACGATCGACGGCGGGCTGCGGGCGCGCGCCGACGGCTTCGCGCAGGCTGGCGCGGCCGGCAACCTGGCGCTGCGGGCCGCGGTCGTGGCGGCGGCGGCGATCGCGCCGCGCGAGCGCGTGCTCGAGCTGTACGCCGGCGGCGGCAACTTCACCCGCGATCTGATCGCCGCTGGCGGGCAGGTCACCGCGACCGACGTCGTGGCGCCGCGCCACCCCGGCGCGCTGGCCGCGCAGTTCGTCGTCGGCCCGGCCGCCGGCGTGGTGCCGGCGCTGCTCGCGGCCGAGCAGCGCTTCGACGTGGTCGTGCTCGATCCGCCGCGCACCGGCGCCAAGGACGTGATCGACCTGATCGCGGCCACCGGCGCGCGCCGCGTGGTCTACGTGTCGTGCGATCCGGCGACCTTCGCCCGCGACGGCGAGCGCCTGCTGGCCGGCGGCTTCGCGGCCGGCGCGATCGCGCCGTTCGATCTGATGCCGCAGACCGCCCACGTCGAGCTGGTCGCGACGTTCACGCGCCCGGGCTGAGCGGCGCGGCGGCCGCGTCGTCGGTGAGGGCCGCGGCCAGCGCGCGGATCTCGAGCGACGCGCTGGGCAGCCGGACCCGCGGATCGACGCACGCGAACGGCCACGCCACCGCGACCACCCGCGCGTCGGGCAGCCCCAGGGGGGCCAGCGCGGCGGCCGGCGGCCCCAGCACCGCCTCGGCGTCGTCGGCCAACCGCGCGCGCAGCCACGCGGTGAACGCCGGGCCCGCGGCGGGCGCGCCGTCGAGCCGCAGCGGCCGCGGGCGCTGGGCGGCGCCGCCGGGCAGCCGCGGGCCGAAGCCGAAGCCGAGCACCCGGGCCGCCTGCACGCCGGCCGCGCGCACGCCCTCGACGCGCTCGATCACCAGCGCCCAGTCGTCGCCGGCGCGCGCCGCCACCGCGCGGAAGCCGTGAGGCGTGCGATCGCGCGTGCCGCCGATCGCGGGCCACGCACGCACCGGCGCCGCGGTGAGCTCGAGCGCGCACGCGTCGAGGTGGCCGAGGATGTCCGACGCGGTCGCCGGGCGCGCCGGCGGCGGCACCGGCGCGTCGGGGCGCCGCCAGCCGAGCGCGGTCAGGTGCGCGACCGCGCGCGGCGCTGGCCGCCGCGCCGCCAGCCCGCGGGCCGCCTCGGCCGGGTGGCGATCGCACCACGCGCGCAGCAGATCCAGCGGGCTGCCGTCGACGCGCGCGATCCGCCACGCCAGCTCGAACGCCGCCGCGTCGCCGCAGGCCAGCAGGCACGGGACGACGCACCACGGCTGGTTGTGCAGCGCGCCGGCGCCGTCGACGCGGCTGGCCAGCCACGGCACGATCGCGTCGCCGTAGCGCAGGTGCAGATCGATGTTGTCGAAGCCGCGCGGGTGGAACTCCCAAGCCAGCCGGGTCGCGACCTGGACGAACTCGGCGCCGTCGGCGAGCGACAAGAGCGCCGCCCACAGCCGATCGCTGGTCAGCACGAAGCCGCCCGGCGTGTGCGCGGCGTCGGCGTCGTCGCCGCGGACGAACGCGGTGGCCCCGGCGAGCAGCGCGCGCGCGTCGGCCAGCCGCATCAGGCCGCGGCCGTCGAGCACGCCGACCCCGCCGCCGCGCACCGCGTCGGTGACCCGCGGATCGACCATCACCCGAGCTGCTGGTAGACGCGCACCCGGCTGAAGTCGCGGGCGGCGAGCTCGGCCGCGGTCAGGATGAAGTACAGCGAGTCGCAGTCGCCGAACTGGAACTGCGCGGCGTCGTCGGAGCTGATCTCGAACAGCAGCTGGTCGTCGGGCTGCTGGGCGTCGACGTAGTCCTGGCCCGACACGTGTCCGAGCAGGTGGTTCTGCGGCGCGTCCTCGCCGCCGGGCTGGTAGAGGCGCTGCTGGTCGGCGGTGAAGTCCTGGTAGACCTCCTTCAGGCTCGCCGGCACGAACGGCCCGACGCCGCCCGGCGCCGTCGTGCACGCGGCGGCGGTCACCGCCGCGAGCCCGTGGACGAACGGCGCGATCTGCGGCGTGTCGGAGAACTCGCTCTGCCACTCGACCGCCGGCGGGGTCGCGCGCACCAGCTCGCTCACCGGCCCGGCGTGGAACAAGACCGCGCAGCACGCGGCGTCGGGCTCCATGTCCGAGTGGGCCCACTGGGCGTTGTAGAAGAACAGCAGCGCGCCGCTCGGCGGCAGCTGCCCGCGCGGGTCGAGGCCGGCCAGCTCGTCGAGCCGGAACTGGGCGATGAACTCCATCGGCACGCCGTCCCGCTCGGGCCACGCGGCGCCGGGCGGCAGGTCGGGCAGGCCGCCGAAGCGGGTCGCGCCCAGCGGCAGCGCCGCCATCGCCGCGTCGAACGCCGCCACCCGATCGGGCGCGCCGTCGTCGCCCGCGTCGTCGTCGTCGCCTTCCTCCTCGTCGTCGGCCCGGCGCCAATCGGCGGGGCGGCCGGCCAGCGCGGTCGCGGTCAGGTGGATCCCCGGCCGCAGCGCGGCGCGGAGATCGTCAGCGAACGCGCCGTGGCCGGCGCGCGCGAGGGCTTCGAGGATGGTGGCGTCGCTCATGCCACGATTGAGCCCGGCTGGACCGTGATGTGACAAGGCCGGCGCCCGGAATCCGGAGCCCGCGCCTCGGCGCTTGGGGCGCTTTCGGCCCGCGTCGAGCACCGGTCCACGCGCCGGGAGTTTCGCGTCTTGGGAGGGGGCCCCGTCGGGGCGTGACCCGACGGGGGAGGGCGTGGCGACACGCCCTCTAGGAGCTCAGTCCGGAGTCAGCGCGCGCACCGCGGCGTCGACGGCGGCGCGGTCGCGCGGCGCGGCGGCGATCACGACCATCGTCAGCGTGCGGAACAGGAGCACGCGGGCCGCGACCACCTCGGCGCCGCGCGGGCCGCGGCGGCGGAAGGTGAGATCGAGCGTGGGCACGCCGGCCGGGCCGGTCTTGCCGAGCGTCCGCCCCAGCTCGGCGTAGCCCGCCGTGGCGGCGAAGCCGCGGACGATGGCGTCGACGTGGGCCGCGCGGGTGGCCTCGCGCCACGCCGGCAGGTTGCCGACGTCGTAGCGCGCCACGATCAGCGTGGCGTCGCCGCGGGTGCGGGTCACGCCGTCGGGGGCGGCCGGCGGCCCGGTCCACGCGGCGTCGAGGGCCAGCGTGGCCGGGCCCAGATCGACCGGCTCGGCCGCCGCCGGCGTCGCCGCCAGCGCCAGCGCCACCGCCACCGCCACCGCGGCGGCGCGGCCGCTCACGACGGGGTCAGCTCGTCGACGATGCGCCGCTGATCCGACTCGCTGTCGAACCAGTCGCGCGGGTAGATGAACGCCTCGCCCTTGGCCTCGACCACCAGCACCGGCGCGGCCTGGGTCCAGGGCACCGCGCGGCGCAGGAAGTAGACGGCCGACACGTCGGCGCGCCGCAGCTTGCTGGGCGCGCCGCGGCACAGGCCGCGCGGCAGCTCGACGTCGTCGCCGGCCACCACCAGCGTGCCGGCGGGGAAGCGGAAGGTCTGGGCGAACTTCCAGGCGTTCCACAGCCCCCACGCCACCAGCGCGAACCCGGCCACCTGGCCCAGCGTGCCGAGGCTGCGGATGCACAGCGCGCCGACGATGCCGCCGATCAGGATCCAGCGCAGGTGCTGGCCGCGGGCGTGGACGAAGTCGATCGCGAGGCGCTCGCTGGCGCCGCGAGGGGCGTCGGCGGCCTCGTCGTCGGAGTCGGGATCGGGCTTGCCGGAGGTGCGCGAGGTCATGGCGGGCGGCGATCCCGGTGCGTGCCCGCGATCTCCCGACCATCTACCACGACCCGCCCGGCGGCGCGAGGCGGCGGCGGCGCCAGCCGCCCCCGACGTCGGTCCGGCGGTGTACCTTGCGGGCCGTGAGCGACCTGGTCACCGCCGCCGCTGCCGGCAAGCTCGATCCGATCTATCTGGTCGCGTCCGAGCACCCGATCCTGGTCGAGCGCGCGCTGCACGCGGTGCGCGACGCGGCGGTGCCGGCGTCGATGCGGGCCTGGAACTACGACGTCATCGAGGGCAAGCCGACCGGCGCGCGCATCGTCAGCGCGTGCCAGACGCTGCCGATGATGGGCGCCCGGCGGATGGTGTTCGTGCGCGACCTGGCGCCGATGGTGGCCGACGAGCTGGCCGCGATGATCCCGTACCTCGACGCGCCGTCGCCGTCGACGGTGCTGTTCATGGTCACCAGCAAGCTCGACAAGCGGCTCAAGTTCTACGCGACCGCGGCCAAGCGCGGCGTGATCCACGAGCTGGTGGCGCCCAAGCGGATCGACGGCTGGATCCGCGCCGAGGCCGACCGCCGCGGCGTGCGGTTGGCGGCCGACGCGGTCGATCGCCTGGCCGGCGCGATCGGTGGCGACCTGTCGCGGCTGGCGCTGACGATCGATCAGCTCGCGCTGTACGCCGGCGGCCGGCCGGTCAGCGCCGACGACGTCGACGACCTGGTCGCCGACACCCGCGAGCGCTCGGTGTTCGAGCTGACCGACGCGATCGGCGCCGGCGATCCGACCGCGGCGCTGCTGGCGGTCGACTCGCTCACCGAGCAGCGCCAGAGCGCGATCGGCGTGCTGGCCATGCTGGCCCGCCACCTGCGCCAGCTCGAGCTGTGCCACGTCGCCCGCGCCGAGGGCGTCGGCCCCCGCGAGCTGCCCGCGCGCCTCGGCGTCCCGCCGTTCGTCGTCGACAAGTTGACCTCGCAGGCCCGGCGCTACCGCCCCGCCGCGCTGGCCCGCGCCATCGAGCTGGTCGCCGCCGCCGACTGGGCGCTCAAGGGCCACCCCGATCCCCGCCTGGTCGGCGTGTTCACCGACGGCGCCGCCACCGGCGCCGCCCAGAAGACGCTGGGCCGCGGCCTCGGCGAGCGCGTGCTGCTCGAGCGGCTCGCGGTCGAGTTGGTCGCGCTCGCGGGGTAACGGAGCACGCCTCCGTCCCCTGCCCACGCGCACGTGAGGGCCGCGAGGGCGGCCTCGGTCTCAGCGGATCAGCGCGGCGAGCGTCTTGCCCATCTCGGCCGGGGTCGGCGAGACGGCGATGCCGGCGGCCTTGAGCGCGGCGATCTTGTCGGCCGCGGCGCCCTTGCCGCCGGAGATGATCGCGCCGGCGTGGCCCATGCGCTTGCCCGGGGGCGCGGTCTGGCCGCCGATGAAGGCGCCGACCGGCTTCTTGACGTTGTCCTTGATGAACTGCGCGGCGCGCTCCTCGGAGTCGCCGCCGATCTCGCCGATCATGAAGATCGAGCTGGTGCCGGGGTCGTCGGCGAACAGCGCCAGCGCGTCGATGAAGTCCATGCCCTTGACCGGGTCGCCGCCGATGCCGATCGCGGTCGACTGGCCGAGGCCGAGCGTCGACAGCTGGTGCACGATCTCGTAGGTCAGCGTGCCCGAGCGCGACACCACGCCGACGCCGCCCGGCTTGTGGATGTAGCCGGGCATGATGCCGATCTTGCACTGGCCGGGCGTGATCACGCCGGGGCAGTTGGGGCCGACGGTCTGCACGTACGGGTAGTCGCGGTCGAGGATCGACTTGACCCGCACCATGTCGCGGGCCGGGATGCCCTCGGTGATGGTGATGATCAGCTCGATGCCCGCGGCGGCGGCCTCGAGGATCGCGTCGGCGGCGGCCGGCGGCGGCACGTAGATCACCGACGCGTTGGCGCCGGCGAGCTGGACCGCCTCGTCGACGGTGTCGTACATCGGGATCTGCTCGAGCCCGGCGACCTTCGACCCGCCCTTGCCGGGCGTGACGCCGGCGACCACGCGGGTGCCGTACTCGATGGCCTGCTTGGTGTGGAAGGCGCCGGTCGAGCCGGACATGCCCTGGACCACGAGGCGGGTGTCGTAACCGACGAGGACGCTCACTTCGCACCTCCCTTGGCGGCCGCGACCACCTTCTGGGCGCCGTCGGCCATGTCGGCCGCGGCCACGATGTTCAGGCCGCTCTCGGCCAGCATCTTCTTGCCGAGTTCGACGTTGGTGCCCTCGAGCCGGACCACCAGCGGCACCTTGAGGCCGACCTCCTTGACCGCGGTGATCACGCCGGTCGCGATGGTGTCGCACTTCATGATGCCGCCGAAGATGTTGACGAAGATCGCCTTCACCTCGGGGTCGCTGGTGATGATCTTGAAGGCCGCGGTGACCTTCTCGGCGGTGGCGCCGCCGCCGACGTCGAGGAAGTTGGCCGGCTGGCCGCCGTAGTACTTGATGATGTCCATCGTCGACATCGCCAGGCCGGCGCCGTTGACCATGCAGCCGATGTTGCCCTCGAGCGCGATGAAGCTGAGGTCCCACTTCTTGGCCTCGGTCTCCGACGCGTCCTCCTCCGACGGGTCGCGCCAGTCGTTGAGCTCGGGGTGGCGGTACAGCGCGTTGTCGTCGAAGTTGATCTTCGCGTCGAGCGCCAGCACCTGGCCGTCCTTGGTGGTGACCAGCGGGTTGATCTCGAGCAGCGAGCAGTCCATGTCGTCGTAGCAGCGGGTCAGCGCGCGCAGGAACTTGGTCAGCGACGCGGCGGCGCCGCCGGTCATGCCGAGCTGCTTGGCCAGGCGGCGCGACTGGTAGTCCTGCCAGCCCAGGCCGGGGTCGACCGACTCCTTGAGGATCTTCTCGGGGTGGGTCGCGGCGACCTCCTCGATGTCCATGCCGCCCTCGCGCGACGCCATCACGGTCACGCGGCCGGTGGCGCGGTCGAGCAGCATGCCGAGGTAGAACTCGTGGTCGATGGCCAGGCCCTGCTCGACGAGCAGGCGCTGGACCTTCTTGCCAGCGGGGCCGGTCTGCGGGGTGACCAGCTGCATCCCGAAGATGCGCTTGACCGCCTCCTCGGCGTCGGCGCGGGTCTTGGCGACCTTGACGCCGCCGCCCTTGCCGCGGCCGCCGGCGTGGATCTGCGCCTTGACGACGACCACGTCGGTCTTGGCCTGCTCCTGGACGCGGGGATCGCGGCCAGGGCCTCCTCGACGCTCTGCGCCGCGATGCCGATCGGCACCGGGACGCCGTACTTCCGGAACAGCTCTTTGCCTTGGTACTCGTGGATCTTCATCGGGTCCTCACGGGCCACGCGGCCGCGCGCCGCGGGTGTATCGCCCCGGTGGCGGCGCGCGCAAGCAGCGATCGGCGCGAATGCGGGCTACCTTCCGGCCATGTCGCCGCGTCCCTGGATCGTCGCTGCCATCGCGCTGGTCGCCGCCGTCGGAGGCGCGCGCGCGACGCCGAACCCGCCGGGCCCGCCGCCGGAGCTGACCCGGCCCAACGCCAACCAGGGCGAGGTCGAGGCGATCGCCGCGACCCTGACCGCGCCGGCCGCGGCCGACCTCGAAGCGCGGCTGGCGCCGACCGTGCGGGTCAGCAAGCGCGTCGGCTGCCGCGGCGTGGCGGCGGTGGCGCGCGGGGGCCAGCGGCGCAAGCTGGCCGCGTGCCTGCGCGCCCGGGTGAGCGCGGCCGGCGTGGCGGTCCTCGCGGTCCGCGGCCAGCGCCGGGTGCGCGCGCGCCTCGAGCTGCGCGGCACGCCGGCCGAGTTCGATCCGTCGCTGGTGCTCGAGCTGCGGCCGGCGCGCGGCGGCCTGGAGATCGTCGGCGTCGACTGGGTGGCGCCGACCGTGCGCGCGCGCTGACCTGGGTGGGGCTACCGGCAGGACAGCGAGCCGCCGCTGATCTCGCAGGTCATCCCGCTGCGCAGCTCCTTGCTGCTGCCGGCGACCTTGAGCGTGCAGCCGTCGCTCAGCGTGACGGTGGTGTTGCCGCCGACCGAGCTGTGGGTGGTCGACGCGCCGCACTCGAGATCGTAGCTGTACTCGCTCGAGTCGGCGTTGTGGAGGGTGGGGGCGCCGCCGGCGGCGGCCGGGATCGCGAGGGCGGCGGCGACGGCGAGGGACAGGGCGAGGGTGAGCTTGGACATGTGCGTGACTCCGGTCGGTACGGTGCGTGCGGGTCGGGATGACCTCGCTTCGCGCCGGCTATCGACCGCTCGGTGCGCCGGTTGCGTGGAATCGACGCGCGCCGGTCGCGCTACAGCACCGGCGGCGGCGGCACGAAGCCCTGCACGACGTAGACGCGATCGGTGCCCAGGCCCCACGACAGGAACAGGTAGTCGCCGGTGACGGGCTCGAAGTACGCGCCCCACGGCCGCGGGAACGCGCTCATGAACTCGCGCCGGGTGGCGATGATCGGATCGCCCTGGGCGTCGGCCTCGTAGACCGCGACCCGATCGTCGGCCTGGCCCGACTGCCGCCACTCGGCGACGATGATCGACTGCGCGGCGAAGCCGGGCGAGCCGGCCGGCACGTAGGCGAAGCCGCCGGGGTTGTTGGGCAAGGTCACCGTCGGGGTGACGCCGGTGACCGACAACAGGTTGCCGGCGGGGACGGTGGCGGCGTGGACCCAGGTGCCGACCGGCCAGGTGACGAGGCGCAGCTGGCCGGCGGCGGCCAGCCCCGGCGGCACCAGCCCGACGCCGCCCGGGCCCTGGTCGCCGGCCGATGGCAGGCCGACGGTGCGCAGGTCGGTGGTCAGCGCCGGCGCGGTGGCGCCGGCCGGCAGCTGCGAGAAGTTGAACTGCGGCCACTCGCTGTAGACCAGCAGGTCGTTGCGCACGTAGACCAGGTTGGCGTCGACGTACGGCGTGCTGGCGACCTGCGTCGCGGTGCCATTCCAGCCGACGATGTGGCCGCAGGGATCGCGGGTGACGCCGATCTCGTAGATCGCGCCCTCGGGCCGCTCCGAGGCGCCGGCGATCAAGAGCTTCGACGGATCGCTGGCCTTGATCACCGCGCCGCCGAGCGGGTTGGGCACGCCGGGCACCGGGCCCAGATCGTAGACCGAGTACAGCGCGTCGAAGGGCGCGGCCAGCCGGACCTCGGGGCCGGGTACGACCGGCGGCGGGGCGCACTCGGCGCCGTCGCCGGTGGCGCCGCTGTCGACGACGGCGTCGGGCCCGAGCGCGCCGTCGGGGCCGTCGTGGGCGCCGCCGCTGCTGGGCCCACACGCGACGAGCAGCAGGGACGCGGCGGCGAGGCGGGTGCGCATCGGCGCATCGTACCGCTGGGCGGCGCGGGGTATGGGATAGTGCGGCGATGATGCTGCGCGCGCGCACGGTCGGGGCCCTGGTGGTGATCGTGATCGCCGCGGCGGCGCACGCGCAGCCCGCGCCACCGCCACCGCCACCACCGCCACCACCGCCGGCCGACCCCGCGATCGGGCTGGTGCAGGCGGCGCTGACCAACCGGGAGCCCGGCGCGCTGGTGGCGCTGATGGACGCGCGGGTGCGGTTCGATCTGCGCAAGACACCGTGCCCGCGCGCGGTGCGCCGCAAGGGCACGGCGGCCGCGGCGCGGCGCACGGCGGTGGCGCGGTGCCTGACCTCGCTGGGCGCGCCGGACGGCGGGGCGGCCATCACGCGGCGCGCCGGGCGCACCTCGCTCGGGCTGCGGATGGGCGACGATCGGGGCGCCAGCCATGTCGCGATCGAGCTGGCGACGGTGGCGGGCGCGCTGGCGATCGTCGCGGTCACGGCGACGCCCTGGGCCCCGCCGCCGCCGGCCTGGGACGACGAGGGCGGCGTCGAGGGCGGCGTCGAGGGCGGCGTGGTCGGGGGCGTGATCGGTGGCGTGGTCTACCCGCCGCCGCCGCCGCCGCCGCCGCCGCCACCGCCGCCGCCCCAGGTCGTCCCGCCGACGGCGCTGGAGTCGCAGCGCGTGGCCGGCGACAAGGACATCGTCCCCGACGACGCCACCCAGGCCGAGATCACGCGCGCCGGCAAGACCCGCCTCCTGGTCCCGGTCAAGCTCTGCCTCGATCCGTCCGGCGCGGTGGTCACCGCGACCGTCCTGAAGTCGTCAGGCTTCCCGGCCTACGATCGCGCGATCGTCACCGGGGTCCGGACCTGGCGCTACCGACCGTTCCAGATCAACGGCGCGCCCGCGCGGGTGTGCTCGCTCGTCACCTTCCTCTACACGCAGCACTGAACGACGTCGGCGCCGGTCACGCGGGAAGCGCCGGGATGCCGGCCGCGACCTGATCGGCGGCGAGCAGCCCCCGCGACCACAGCGTGCGCTCGACGACCGCGTCGAACACCCGCTCGAGCATGGCGCCGACCTCGGGGCCCTCGAGGATCGCGAACGCCCGGGCGATGGCCTCGAGCGTGGCCAGGCCGCCGGGCCGCGACTCGCTGCGCAGCCGGTACCGGGTCGGCGGGCCGGGCGGCAGCACCACGCACGGCACGTCGCGCAGGCCCGGCACCCGGGTCCGCACCCGCTGGGCCTGGCGCCAGGTGCCGTCGGGGACGACCAGCGTCGTCGGCTGGGGCGTCGCCGGCAGCCGGTCGAGCGCGATCGCGTCGTCGGCGGGGAACAGCAGCAGCGGCCGGGTGCCCGGGGGCGCCAGCCACGCCGCGCTCGGCTGATCCTCGTGGCCGCGCACCAGCACCTCGCTGTTGGCCAGGCACTCGGCCGCCAGCCGCCCGGTGTTGGTCGGCTTGCGGGCCTCGTCGCGGTGCATGATCAGGGTCAGCCGGGTCCGGGTCGGCTGGCGGGGGGTGGGCATCAGCGGGCACACGCACAGCCACGGCAGCATCCGGCAGCGCGCGCAGCGCACCGCGGCGTTGTCGCGCCGGCTCACGAGCGCAGGACTTCGGCGGTCGGCAGCGCCGGCTGATCCATCGCGTCGACGGTGGCCGACTTGCGGAACGTCGTGAGCAGGATGATCGGGTACGGCGCGTAGAAGACGACGCTGCTGAAGATGCTGACCTTCATGATCGTGCCGATCGTGTCGCGGAACTGGCGGTTGCCGATGTCGGCCATCAGGTGATCGATCGCTGGCAGCATCACGACCAGCTGCACGATCAGCTGCACCACCAGGTACACCAGCGCGGCGATGGCCCACCAGATCGACGCGCGCACCGCCCAGCGCTGGTAGCCGCGTTGGCCGGTGCCGATGTAGACGAGCGCCAAGGACAGCGCCAGCATCAGCGCCGACATCACCATCGACGCGCTGTGGATCTCGGCCAGGTACCGCTCGAACGCCGCCCGGCTGATGCGGTTGGTGTTCATCATCGTGCCGAACGACTTGCCGGCCAGGAGCCCGATCAGGCTGGTGGCCGACACCAGCCCGCCGAACACCATCGACAGCGTGCCCAGCGTGCGCGGCGCGCTCGGCTTGATCGGGCCGGGCGGCGGGTAGCCGTAGCCGGGGGGATAGCCGTAACCGGGAGGCGGAGGCGGGTAGCCCGGGTGCATCCCCGAGTGGTAGCGCGGTGCCGCCCCCGCCACAACCGCATCGTCGGGCCGCGGCATGTGGGATAGTCGGCCGCGATGACGCACCGTGTGCAGCTGGTCGGGGCCCTCGCAGTGATCGTGGCAGCGTCGGTGGCGCGCGCGCAGCCGGCACCGCCGCCGCCACCGCCGCCGCCGGCCGATCCGGCGATCGGGTTGGTGCAGGCCGCGCTGGTGAACCGCGAGCCCGGCGCGCTGGTGGCCTTGATGGACGCCCGCGTGCGCTTCGATCTGCGCAAGACCACGTGCCCGCGCGCGGTGCGCAAGAAGGGCTCGGCGACGACCGCCCGGCGGAACGCGGTGGCGCGGTGCCTGACCGCGCTCGGCGTGCCCGACGGCGCAGCGTCGGTCGCCCGGCGCGGCGGGCGCACCACGCTCCAGGTGTACCTGGGCGACGATCGGGGGATCCGCGAGGTGACGATCGAGCTCGCGCCGGCGGCCGGTGGGCTGGTGATCACGTCGGTCACGGCGACGCCGTGGACGCCGGCCGAGAATGGCGTCGCGGCCGACGAGGGCGGCGTCGAGGGCGGCGTGGTCGGAGGCGTGGTCGGAGGCGTGGTCGGAGGCGTGGTCGGCCCGCCACCGCCACCGCCACCGCCGCCGCCGCCGCCGCCCCAGATCGTGCCTCCGACCGCGCTCGAGTCGCTACGCGTCGCCGGCGACAAGGACATCTACCCCGATGAGGTCACCCGCGCCGCGATCGCCCAGGCCGGCAAGACCCGGCTGGTCATCCCGCTCAAGGTCTGTGTCGACGCCGCCGGCGCGGTCGAGCAGGTGGTCATCCTCAAGGCGAGCGGCTTCCCGGCCTACGACGAGGCGCTGCGCGCCGGCGTCCGCGCCTGGCGCTACCGGCCGTTCGTGATCAACGGCTCGGCGGTGAAGGTGTGCAGCATCGTCCAGTTCATGTACCGCCAGAACTGATCGACCCGGCGGAGCCGAACGCGCCGGTGATCAGCCCCGGCGCGGCTGATCCATCGCCGCGACCACCTCGGGGCGGCGGAGCTGGCTCAGCAACACCAGCGGGAACGGCGCGTAGATCAGCGCGGTGCCCAGGCCGGCCCAGCGCATGACCTTGACCATCTGGGCCAGCTCCTCGTCCTTGGCGCTGTCGAACAGCGCGGCGGCGGCGGGGCCGACCACCGCGGCGTTGACGTAGGTCAGCGCCGCGACGATGAACAGCGCGCCGACCGCCCAGCGCTGGCTGGCGCGCACCGCCCACCGCTCGTAGCGGCGCAGCGCGCCGCCCAGCGTCGCCAGCGTCAGCGACATCGCCACCAGGATCAGGCTGGTGCCGACGGTGGCGTGGCGGGTGGCGGCGGTGAACGCCTCGACCGCCGCCGCCGGGTAGCGCTCGTCGTCCTGCTGCATGCGCCCGCCGGTCAAGAGCGTCAGCGCGCTGAAGCTGGCGACCACCACGCCGAACACCACCGCCAGCGTGCCCAGCGTGCGGGGCGTGGCGGGGCGGTACCAGCCCGGGCGGGGGACGACGTGCACCCTCTACCGGTACCGCGACCGGCCGCCCCGGGCAACCGGCGTCGCCCGGGCCTTTCGCCGCGGCGGCCGGCGCGGTACGAGAGTGGCGATCATGTCGTCCGCCAAAGCCGCTACTGCCATCGTCCCCACCCGCTCCGACGACTACGCCGAGTGGTACCAGCAGGTCGTCAAGGCCGCCGACCTCGCCGAGAACTCGCCGGTGCGCGGCTGCATGGTGATCAAGCCGTGGGGCTACGCGATGTGGGAGAACATGCAGCGCGTCCTCGACGGCATGTTCAAGGACACCGGCCACGTCAACGCGTACTTCCCGCTGTTCATCCCGCTGTCGTTCCTGGAGAAGGAGGCCGCGCACGTCGAGGGCTTCGCCAAGGAGTGCGCGGTGGTCACGCACCACCGGCTGGTGGCCAAGGACGGCAAGCTGGTGCCCGATCCGGCCAGCCAGCTCGAGGAGCCGCTGGTGGTGCGCCCGACCTCGGAGACGATCATCGGCGAGATGTTCGCCAAGTGGGTGCAGAGCTACCGCGACCTGCCGCTGCTGATCAACCAGTGGGCCAACGTGGTGCGCTGGGAGATGCGCACCCGGCTGTTCCTGCGCACCGCCGAGTTCCTGTGGCAGGAGGGACACACCGCCCACGCCACCGCCGACGAGGCGGTCGTCGAGACGATGAAGATGCTCGGCGTCTACGCCGACTTCGCCGAGCAGTGGATGGCCACGCCGGTGATCCAGGGCGAGAAGACCGCGGGCGAGCGCTTCCCCGGCGCGGTCTCGACCTACTGCATCGAGGCGATGATGCAGGACCGCAAGGCGCTGCAGGCCGGCACCTCGCACTTCCTCGGCCAGAACTTCGCGAAGGCCTCGGGCATCCAGTTCCTCGACGACAAGGGCGTGCTGCAGCACGCGTGGACCACGTCGTGGGGCGTCTCGACCCGGCTGGTCGGCTCGATGATCATGACCCACGCCGACGACGACGGCATGGTGTGCCCGCCCAAGCTGGCGCCGGCCCACGTCGTGATCCTGCCGGTCACCCACAAGCCCGAGGATCGCCAGCGCGTGCTCGACTACTGCCACGCGCTCAAGGCCGAGCTGCGGCAGCAGCAGTTCGCCGGCGGCCCGCTGCGGGTCGAGCTCGACGACCGCGACCTGCGCGGCGGCGACAAGGTCTGGCAGTGGATCAAGAAGGGCGTGCCGCTGCGGCTCGAGATCGGCCCGCGCGACATCGACAAGGACTCGGTGTTCGTCGGCCGCCGCGACAAGGCGCCCAAGGACAAGACGTCGGTCGGCCGCGGCGAGTTCGTCGCGACGGTGGCGGCGACCTTGCAGTCGATCCAGGACGCGATGCTGGCCCGGGCCAAGGCGTTCCGCGCCGAGCACACCCGCGACGTCGACAGCAAGGCCGACTTCTACGCGTACTTCACGCCGCCCAAGCAGAAGGACCCCAACGCGCCGACGCCGATCCACGGCGGCTTCGCGATGGCCCACTTCTCGGGCGACGTCGCGGTCGAGAAGCAGATCAAGGACGACCTCGGCGTGACCGTGCGCTGCATCCCGCTGGGCGAGGGCGAGGCCGGGACCTGCCCGTTCACCGGCAAGCCCAGCGCCAAGCGCGTGGTCTGGGCCAAGTCGTACTGAATCCCTGGGAAGGTTTGTCGACAAACCTTCCCCCGCCGGGGGCATGCCCCGGCGGGTCCCCCTTCCGATACGCGAGACTCCCGGCGCGCGCGCCGGTGCTCGACTCAGACACGGTCAAGCTCTTGGCTACCCGGGGCTCGTCCTCGCGGCTCACGGCAGCGCGGTCGCGGCGGCGAGGCCGACGGCGTCGCCGCCGAGCCACGGCGCGATCGCGACCCGCGGGCGCTCGGTGCGCGTGCCGCCGACGTACCAGGCGACGCCGGCGACCGCGGCGACCGCGCCGACGACGCCGACGCCGACGCCGACGTCGAACCAGCGCACCGCGGTGCTGGCGCGATCGAACACCGGATCGCCCGGCGGCGCGGCGCAGGTGTGGCGATCGAGCGAGCAGCCGGGGGGCAGCTGCCCGAGCTCGTACCAGGCCAGCGCCGCGCCGCCGAGCATCAGCACCGTGCCCGCGCCGATCAGCAGGCGCGCCCCGCCGGGCCGGACCCGACGCGGCGAGGCCGGGGGCGCGGGGGGCGGGGGGCGCAGCGCCGGCGCGGTCGCGGTCGGTGCGGGCGCGGGTGCGGGGCGCGCGTCGAACCGCGCGACCACCGCGCGGGCCTGCTCGCCGAGCGCCACCACCACCGTCAGCTCGCGGGCCCGACCGTCGTGGACGAACCGGATCACGTGGCGCCCGGGGTCGACGTCGTGGGCGGCGCCGTCGTCGAGGCGCTCGGCGACCAGGCGATCGTCGACGAACACCCGGGTGTCGGGCAGATCGGCGCCGCCGTCGTCGCGGGCGGCGAACGTCAACGACGGCAGCGTCCGGGCCAGATCGTCGGCGAAGCGGGCGCAGTCCTCCTGCACGACCCGCGGGCACGCGCCCTGCGCGCAGCGCAGGAACTGCTGCCGCGCCAGCGCGAGGTGGCCGGCGGTGCGCTCGTCCTGGCCGCGGCTGTGGGCCGCGACGCACTCCTCCTTCGACGGCGGCTCGGCGTGGGCCAGCGCGACCGCGAACAGCGGGACCAGCGCGACCAAGCGCGACGCGCGACACGGTGGGATCGTCATGGCGGTCTCCTTCACAGGCAGCTGGGCTTGAACACCTTCTTGGTGCCCTCGAAGGTGTAGGGAGGGTCGCAGGCGTCGACGGGCACGGCGGCGGGCGCGGCGGGCGCGGACGTGGGTGCGGGCAGCGGCGCGGTGGTGGCGGCGCGCGGGCCGCGGCGGCGATGGCCGGTGGCCGCGGTGCTCGGCGCGGGCTGGGTGGCCGACGCCGGCTCGACGGCGGGCGGCGCGCCGGCCACGGCGGTGGACGCGGGCGGGGCGGTGCGCGTGTCGACGGGCGGCGCGGCGGTGGCGGGCGCGGGGGCGGCCGGCGCGGTGGTGACGGGCGGCGCGGTGGTGGCGGGCGCGGTGAGCGGCGCGGACGGCGCCGCGCGCTGCGGCGATGGCCGGGGCCACAGCCACGCGATCGCGGCGCCGCTGGCGATCGCGACCGCCGCCGCGGCCAGCGCGGCCCGGCGGGTCCGGCGCGCGCGGGCGGCGGGCCCGGGATCGCGGGTGATCTCGACGTCGGGCTCCGACACCCGGCGCGCCCGGGTCGGGGTCAGCGTGCGGCGCCAGCTCACCTCGTCGGCGGCCAGCCGCTGCTCGCGCTGCTCGAGCAGCTCGCGGCCGAGGTCGCGCAGCCAGGCCGCGACGTCGGTGCTGCTGGCCGGCGTCACGCGATCGGTCAGCGCCCGCGCCATCGCCGCGGCGTCGGGCCAGCGATCGGCGGGCTCGACCGCGAGGCTGCGCTCGACCACCGACGCCAGCGCCAGCACGGCCGCGCGGCGCGACGGGTCGGCCTGGGCGGTCGCGACCGCCAGCCGCGGCAGCGTGCCCGACATGATGCGGCCCACGATTTCGCGCTCGCCCGACGCGCCCTGGTGCATGCGCACGCCGGCCAGCAGCTCCCACAGCACCACCCCGAACGCGAACAGATCGCTGGCCTGGGTCGCGCCGCCCTGGAGCTGCTCGGGCGCCGAGTACGCGATCTTGCCCTTGAACGAGTTCTCGCGCGTGACGTGGGCGGCGACCGAGGCCTTGGCGATGCCGAAGTCGAGCAGCCGGGCGGTGCCGTCGCTCGCGATCATGATGTTGTGGGGCGACACGTCGCGGTGGATCACCGCGAGCGGCGCCCCGAGCTCGTCGGTGGTGGCGTGGGCGGCGCCGAGCCCGGCCAGCACCTGGGTCGCGATCGCCACCGCGATCGGCACCGGCACCGTCACGCCGCGGGCCCGGGCCAGCTGGCACAGCTTGTCGAGCGCGACGCCGTGGACGTACTCCTGCACCAGGATCACCTCGCCGCCGGCGCTGATCACGTCGAGCACCGGCACGACGTTGGCGTGGTGGATCTTCGACGCGACCCGGGCCTCGTCGAGGAACATCGTCACGAACTCGGCGTCGTGGGCGTACTCCGGGCGCAGGCGCTTGGCCGCGACGATGCGGGTGAAGCCCTCGTCGCCGGTCAGGCGCGCCAGGTGGATCGTCGCCATCCCGCCCTGGGCGATGGGCTGGTGCAGGAGGTAGCGGCCGACGCGCACGCCGGCCAGATCCGCGGGGGCTGGGGCGGTCATGGTCACTGGAAGAACTGGATCGGGCTGCCGACCGTCCAGTAGTAGAGGTTGGCGAAGCGGCCGTCGGCGCCGATCGTGGTGCCCCAGACCGACTGCAGGTACTGGTGGCGATCGCGGGCGAAGCCGGCGTTGGCGCCGAGCCCGAGCCCGAGGTCGGGCAGCGTCTCGAACGCGTCGATCAGCCCGGTCGGCGTGAACGGGCCCTGGTGGTGCATGAGCCCGGCGACGAACACCCGGGTCGCCAGGTAGCCCTCGAGCGACGTGAAGCCGGGCGCCTCGCCGGCGGCGGCGACCGCCGCCTGGTACGCGGCCACGCCGTCGCCGAGGTCGCTCTGGTAGTTGGGCACCACCTGCGAGACCGCGACGCCCTGGGTGAACGGCATCGGGCCGCTCGGCGTCGCGACGGTGCCGGCGTCGACCAGCGCGGCGGCCAGCGCGTCGGGTCCGACGAACGACACCGTCGAGAAGTACAGCTCGAGGCGGGTGGCCTTGCCCAGCGGGGCGTCCTGGCCGTCGAACTGCCAGCGCCGCAGGTGCTCGATGAACGTCGCGGCCGGGCCGTACGTGCTGGTCAGCATGACGCCGACCCGCAGCGTGCCGGTCGGCGTGGCGGTGAGCAGCGTGGCCAGGTAGGCCTCGGCCGCGACCGCCTGCGCCGGCACGCTGTCGACGTCGTTGCGCGCGTAGCGGAACCGCGCGATCGGCGTGGTCGGGTCGGCCGTGGGCGGGAACGCGCCGCGCTCGTCGAGCCACGCCGCGACCAGGCCGGTGTAGCCGGCGTTGCCGAAGGTGTCGTTCTGGTCGAACGAGATCAGCCGGCGGTAGTCGGTCAGGCCGCGGTTGAGGAAGTACTCGACGGTGGCGTGGGCCTCCTGCGCGTAGCTGGCGCGGACGTTGAAGACGAAGCGCTGGCACGGCCCGGCGCTGTCGTCGCGCAACAGCGAGGCCGCGCCGGTGAACGCGCCGAAGTAGACGGTGCCGGTCTCGATGGCCACCGGCGCGGCGCGCACCATCGTCGGCGTGCCGACGCTGCCGACCAGCGCCAGCACCGCGTCGTCGCCGCGCACCAGCCCGGTGGTCGACACCGGCACCAGCGTCGGCGGCACCGCGCCGTTGGACACCGGCGTCGCGGTGCTGGGGCAGGCCGGCGTCGGCGGGCCGGGCCGCGCGTCGACCAGCGCGCGGGCGTTGGCCTCGGCCTGCAGCGGGTCGTAGCCGTCGTCCTTGAACACCAGCCGGATCGGCCGGCCGCGGACGCCGCCGGCGGCGCTGGCCTCCGCGAGCGCGAGCGCGATGCCCTGGCGCATGCCGACCCCGAGCGCCTGGTTGCCGCCCGTGAACGGCGCGCTCTGGCCGATCACGATCGGCGCGTCCTCGGCGGCGACGCACGCCGGCGCCTCGTCGACCAGCGCGCAGACCCGGCCGTCGCCGCAGTCGCCGTCGACCGCGCACGGCTGGGACGTGAAGGTGGTCGAGCAGGCCGCGGCGAGCGCCGCGACCGACGTCACGAGCAGCGGTGAGACCGTTCGCATGGTCGCAAGCTCGCAGCGCGCGCACGCGCCTCGCAAGAGCGCGCTGGACCTACAACCGGTCGGCAGCGTGAGGGCGATGACGTGCGCGCGCCGCGAGGACGAGCGAGGTGCGCGTCACGCCTCGGTTTCGTGGCGCCGAAAAAAGTTCGCGATCGCCGCGCGCGGGTTCACCCCGGCGCGGTCGCCGGCCGCGCCGCCTCACCCGTCGACGGTCAACCGAGAATGTCTGAGCTCCAGGGGGCTGGTCGCCCAGCCCCCCTCGTCGGGGCCAGGTCCCCGACGAGCCTCCCCCCAGGACGCGAGACGCCCGCCTCGTCGACCGGTGCTCGACCGAACGCCTGACAAGCGCAGCGTTCCAGGGGCTCGTCGCCGAGCTCCCGCGAGGCCGCGCGGTTCCGTGGTAGCTCTTGGCCCATGTCGGACACCGGCGCGATCGGCATCGTCGGAGGCACGGGCCTGTACGAGCTCGAGGGGCTCACCGATCAACGCTGGGTGCGGATCGACTCGCCGTTCGGCGCGCCGTCCGACGAGCTCTTGTTCGGCAAGCTCGGCGAGCAGCGGGTGGTGTTCCTGCCGCGCCACGGCCGCGGCCACCGCATCCCGCCGCACGAGATCAACTACCGGGCCAACATCGACGCGCTCAAGCGGGCCGGCGCGACCGCGGTGATCTCGGTCAGCGCGGTCGGCTCGCTGCGCGCCGAGCTGCCGCCGGGCGCGTTCGTGCTGGTCGATCAGTTCATCGATCGCACGCTGCGCGGGCCCAAGTCGTTCTTCGGCACCGGGCTGGTGGCCCACGTGTCGATGGCGCACCCGACGTGCGGGCGGCTGCGCGGCCGGCTGGCGGCGGTCGCCGGCGAGCTGGCGCTGCCGCACCAGGACGGCGGCACCTACGTCGTGATGGAGGGCCCGCAGTTCTCGAGCCTGGCCGAGTCGCGCGTGCACATCGGGATGGGCGCCGACGTGATCGGCATGACCAACATGCCCGAGGCCAAGCTCGCCCGGGAGGCCGAGCTGTGTTACGCGACGATCGCGATGGTCACCGACTTCGACTGCTGGCACCCGGACCACGACCACGTCCAGGTCGCCGACGTGATCGCGGTGATGAAGTCCAACGGGCGGCACGCGCGGGCGCTGCTGGCGCGGGCGATCCCGCGGCTGGCCGCCGGCGCCGATCCGTGCCCGCATGGCTGCGACCGCGCGCTCGAGTCGGCGGTCATGACCGCGCCCGAGGTCCGCGACCCCGAGCTGGTGCGGCGGCTCGACGTCGTCGCCGGCCGGGTGTTGCAGCCGGCGGTGGCGTCGTGAACCTCAAGGCGCTGATCCGCACCGTCCCCGACTTCCCCAAGCCGGGCATCCGCTTCCGCGACATCACGCCGCTCCTGGCCGATCCGCGCGGGCTGGCGACCGTGACCGCGGCGCTGGTCGAGCGCTACCGCGGCAAGGTCGACAAGGTCGTCGCGATCGAGGCCCGCGGCTTCATCTTCGGCGCGCCGCTGGCCGCCGCGCTCGGCGTCGGGTTGGTGCCGATGCGCAAGCCGGGCAAGCTGCCGCACGCGGCGATCGGCCACGACTACGAGCTCGAGTACGGCACCAACCGGGTCGAGGTCCACGTCGACGGCGTCGCCGCCGGCGAGCGGGTCGTGGTGATCGACGATCTCTTGGCCACCGGCGGCACCGCGGGCGCGGCGCTGGCGCTGCTGGCCAGGGTCGGCGCGGTGGTCGTCGAGTGCGCGTTCGTGATCGAGCTCTTCGGGCTGGGCGGCCGGGCGCGGCTGGCCCAGGGCGGCGGCGCGGTCCACGCCCTGTGCGGGTTCACCGACGATGAAGGTTGAGGGCCGCTGGCGGCGATCGATCGAGCTGGCCGCCGACGGCGGCGCGGTCGTCGTGCTCGATCAGACCCGGCTGCCGTACGCGATCGCGTGGCTGCGCATCGACGATCTCGCCGGGGCCGCGCGGGCGATCCGCGACATGCACGTGCGCGGCGCGCCGCTGATCGGCGCCACCGCGGCCTACGGCGTGGCGCTGGCGCTGCGCGCGGACCCCAGCGACGCCGGCCTGGCCGCGGCGCGCGCGACCCTGGCCGCCACCCGGCCGACGGCGATCAACCTGCGCTGGGCGCTCGATCGCATGGGCGCCGAGCTGGCGCCGGTGGCGCCCGGCGACCGCGTGGCCGCGGCCTTCGCCGCCGCGGCGCGGATCGTCGACGAGGACGCCGCGCAGTGCGAGGCGATCGGCCGCCACGGCGAGGCGCTGGTGCGCGCCGCCGCGGCCCGCCGCGCCGGGCGGCCGGTGCGCGTGCTCACCCACTGCAACGCCGGCTGGCTGGCCACCGTCGACTGGGGCACCGCGCTGGCGCCGATCTACAAGGCCCACGAGGCCGGGCTGCCGGTCGAGGTGTGGGTCGACGAGACCCGGCCGCGCAACCAGGGGCTGCTGACCGCGTGGGAGCTGGCGCAGCACGGCGTGCCGCACACGGTGATCGCCGACAACGCCGGCGGCCACCTGATGCAGCACGGCCAGGTCGACCTGTGCATCGTCGGCACCGATCGCACGACGCGCAACGGCGACGTCTGCAACAAGATCGGCACCTACCTGAAGGCGCTGGCGGCCCACGACTGCGGCGTGCCGTTCTACGTGGCGGCGCCGTCGCCCAGCATCGACTGGACGGTCGGCGAGCCGGCCGAGATCCCGATCGAGGAGCGCGCCGCCGACGAGGTGCGCTGGGTCGCCGGGCTCGACGCCGACGGCCGCCCGGCGCGGGTGGCGGTGGTGGCCCCCGGCGGCGCGGTGGCCAACCCGGCGTTCGACGTCACGCCGCGGCGGCTGGTCACCGGCCTCATCACCGAGCGCGGCACCACCGCGGCGTCGGCCGCCGGCCTCGCCGCGCTGTTCCCGGAGCACGCCCGGCCATGACGATGCGGCTGCGCGACGAGCTGGTGCGGACCGCGCGCCGGATGAGCGAGCTGGGGCTGTCGCCGGGCATGACCGGCAACGTCAGCGTGCGCAGCCCCGGCGGCGTGCTGGTGACGCCGTCGGGCATGCCGTACGGCGAGCTGACCGGCGACGACGCGGTCGAGGTCAAGCCCGACGGGGCGATCGCGCCGGGGCAGCGCACGCCGACCAGCGAGTGGCAGCTGCACCGCGATCTGCTGGCGGCGCGCCCCGACGTCCACGCGATCGTCCACACCCACTCGCTGTTCTGCACCTCGATCTCGTGCCTGCGCCGCCCGATCCCGGCGATCCACTACATGGTGGTGCGGGCCGGCGGCGACGAGATCCCGTGCGCCGACTACGCCACCTTCGGCAGCGCGCAGCTGGCGGTCAACGTGGTCGCCGCGCTGGCCGGCGGCGACGCCTGCCTGATGGCCAACCACGGCATGGTCGCGCTGGGCGCCGACCTGCCGGCGGCGCTGCGGCTGGCGGCCGAGGTCGAGACGCTCGCCAGCCAGTACTGGCACGCGGCGCAGCTGGGCGCGCCCCACGTGCTGGGCAAGGCCGAGCTCGACGACGCCCGCCGGCAGTTCGCCGCGTACGGCCAGCGCCGCCCGCGGGCCCGCCGGTCCTGGTAGGCGTCCACGGTTCGACAGCGCGCGGTGGATTCGGCGGCGCGGTGCGTTCGAGGATGGACAGCGGCGGCGCCACGCCGCCCTGGCGGCCCGATCGGCGGTTGGCCTGACGCTTGCTCGATGGTCGGGCCATGCGCCCCGTCACGTCCTGCCTCCTGGTCTGCGCCCTCGCCACCGCCGCCGCGACCGCCGCCCGCGCCGACGAGTGCACGCCAACCACCCAATGGGAGGGCCAGCCGATCCGCGCCCTGCGCGCGGCCGCCGGCGGCGATCGCGTGGTCGTGCGGCGCTTCGACCGCCTGCTGGTAGCCGACCTGGCCGGCGCCACGATCGGCGCGCGCGACGAGCTCACCCTGCCTGACACGATGGCCTACCTGGCCACCGACGACGGGTTCGTCGAGATCGAGAGCGAGCTGCGTCGGCTCACGCTGCGGCGCCTGGACCGCGCCGGGCGCGCCGTCGGGGAGCCCGCGGTGCTCGCGACCGCCGCCGACGTCCCGACCGCGGCGCGGGCCGATGCGCGCGACGGGGTCGTCGCGGTGGCCTGGTACCAGGCCGGCGGCGCGGCGGGCATCCACCTGCGGCTGGTCCAGCCCGACGGCGCGGTGGTCGCTGCGCCGGTGTGGCCGGTGGCCGGGGTGGCGGCGGTGCCGGTGCCGGCGATCGCCGGCCCGGTGGTGTGGCTGGTGTGGAGCGAGGGCCCGGCGCCGCAGATCCTGGGCCGGCGGTTCTCGGCGGCGGGGCAGCCGCTCGACGCGGCGCCGGTGGAGATCGCCCGCGTCCACGATCTGCTCGCGGTGGTCGACGCCGGCGACCGGCCGCGGGTCTACGCGACGTCGGGCGCGGGTGTCGTCGAGGCCTTCGAGCTGGGCGCCGACGGCGTCGTGACCCCGCGCGGCCCCACCGGCGCGGCCGCGGCGACGCCGCTCATCGGCATGGCGTCCGGAGCCGCGGCGCAGCTCACCCTGTCGCCGACCGGGCCCATCGAGTTTCCGCGCGATCGCGTCGTCACGCTGACCCGGGTCGCGGCCGACGGGACCGCGGCGCCGCTGCTGCAGGTCGCCGGGGTCGCGGACGCGGTCGCGGTGCCGGCCGGCGACGAGCTGTGGCTGGTGACCGCCGAGGACGCCGCCTCGCCCGAGGGCGGCACCTCGCGGCTGGTGCTGCGCCGGCTGTCGTCGACCGGCGCGCTGGTGGCGACCGTCGACCTCGATCGCGTCGAGCTGGCCCGGGTCGACGGTGAGGCGTGCTTCGGCCCCGATGGCGGCTGCAGCGCGGGCGGGAGCGCCGGCGGTGGCGTCGCGCTGCTGGTGGCGGCGGTCGTGGCGCGGCGGCGCCGGGCGCGCGCCGGTCGGTAGCGGCTACCCCACCAGAAACTCGCGCCGCGGCGGCGGCGGCCGATAATGGGATCGATGTGCAGGATGTTCGGCATGCTCGCGGCCCGGCCGGTGAGCGCGCGCGCGCTCCTGCGCGACGCACCGCGCAGCCTGTGGACGCTGTCGGCCGAGCACCCCGACGGCTGGGGCGTGGCGATCGACGACGGCGACGGCTGGGCGGTGCACCGCGACACCGCGTGCGCGCAGCGGTCGGCGGCGTTCGAGGCGGTCGCCGCCGCGACCCGCGCGCGGGTGGTGGTGGCCCACGTGCGGCAGAAGACCGTCGGCGCCACCGCGCTTGCCAACACCCACCCGTTCCGCTGCGGCCCGCTGGTGTTCGCGCACAACGGCACCGTCGCGCGGCTCGACGCGCTGGCGGCGCAGACCTCGGCGGCGCGGCGCGCGGCGATCGTCGGCGACACCGACAGCGAGCGGCTGTTCGCGTTCGTCGCCACCCAGATCGATCGCGCCGGCGACGTCGAGCGTGGGGTGCGGGCCGCGGTCGACGCGCTGCACGCCGGCGGCGAGCCGGGCTCGCTGAACTTCCTCCTGGCCTGCGGTCGGCAGATCTACGCCCACCGGCTGGGCCGCGCGCTGTTCGTGCTGGTGCGCCACGGCGCCGTCGACGATCGCCGCGCGGGGACGCTGGTGGTGGCCAGCGAGCCGCTCACCGACGAGGCGTGGCGCGAGCTGCCCGAGCGCTCGCTGCACGTCCTCGACGCGGTCGACGGCGCGCCGGTCGTGCGCGCGCTGTGATCGTCGCCGCGCTGACCTCCGCCACCCGCTCGCGTCAGCCGACCGCGGCGCCGCTCGGCCCCGACGTCGCGCGGGCGCGGGGCGGCAGGGCGACCATCGCGGCGGGGATCAGCGGCCAGGCCAGGATCGACCACAGGGGCTGGCGCAGCACGCCGACCGCCAGCAGGAGCGCGACCGCGGCGATCATCGCGACCCGGGCGCGGGCGTAGCCGACGCGCCAGCGCGCCGGGCCGATCACGAGCAGCAGATCGAGCGGCAGCAACACCAGGCAGGTCTCGTTCCAGCGCACGTAGGGCAGGGGGCTGATGATCGCCAGCGCCCAGAAGGTCAGGCCGAGCACGAGCTGCGGGGTCAGCGCGACCCACAGCGCGGTCCGCTGCCAGCGTCGGCGCCAGCGCGCCAGCCCGGCCGGCGCCGCCAGCGCGACGACGATCAGCGCCAGCAGGACGCGGCCGCTCGGGCCGTCGCTCGGCGGCGGCGGCCCCTTGCGCCGGTAGGCCGCCACCGGCTCGACGCCCCACAGCCGCTGCACCGCCTCGCGCAGGTACTCGGGCAGGAACATGCGCTCGTAGTACGTCGGCACGCGATCGGCCGCGCGGCCCATCGCGAGGTCGGTGATCAGCAGCGCGACGCGCATCCCGAAGAAGCCGCGCCGGGCCAGGTCGCGGTAGGTGCGGCCGTCGGACGGCACCTGCATCGCGCGCAGCTTGCCGCCGGTGGCCTCGTCGAGCGCGTCGCGGACCCGGGTCGAGCAGTTGTCGGTCAGGTGATCGTAGGCGTAGCGCTTGTGGGCGTCCTGCACGTCGTGCTCGAGCCGCGCCAACAGCCGGCGCTTCTCGTCGGTGGTCAGCGGCAGCGGCTGCACCCAGACGTCGCGGTCCGCCGCCTCGTAGATCGTCGTCAGCACCCGCGGCGACTGCCGCCCGACCCAGAAGTTGCCGGCGGCGCGGAAGAAGCCCCAGCCCATCGCCAGCGGGTGCGCGAAGTCGCCGAGGCCGTAGTTGTAACAGACCGCGCCGGCCGGCTCGCGGGGCCGCACGCACAGCGCGATGTGGCCGTGGCGCTCCCAGATCCGCGCGCCGACGCCCATCGTCACCAGCTCGATCACCGGCGACGCGTCGTCGATCGGCGCGAGGTTCGGGGCCGCGGGTTGCGCGCGCGCGGCGGGCGGCGCGAGGACCAGCAACAGGAGCGCCAGCGGCAGCGCCCGGCCGGCGCGCCCGAGCGTCGCGAGGGGCATGGCCCGAGTATTCGCCGCGGCCGCGGCGGCTGCAACGCTCGCGCGGCGGCGCCGCGGCGGGCGGCGCGCCCGATCCGCGGTACGGTGCCGGCGCGATGCCGGCGCGCCACCACGAGATCCACAAGAGCCAGCACACCGGCTGGCTGCGGGCCGCGGTGCTCGGCGCCAACGACGGCCTCTTGTCGACCGCGAGCCTGCTGGCCGGCGTGGCGGCGGCCGACGCGACCCGCGGCGCGGTGCTGGTGGCCGGCGTCGCCGGCCTCGTCGGCGGCGCGCTGTCCATGGCGGCTGGCGAGTACGTGTCGGTGAGCTCCCAGGCCGACACCGAGCGCGCCGACCTCGCGCGCGAGACCCGCGAGCTGGCCGCCAGCCCCGAGCACGAGCACGAGGAGCTGGCCAGCATCTACGTCGCCCGCGGCCTCGAGCGCCCGCTCGCCGAGCAGGTCGCGAGGCAGCTGATGGCCCACGACGCGCTGGGCGCCCACGCCCGCGACGAGCTGGGGCTGACCGAGACCGGCGCGGCGCGGCCGCTGCAAGCGGCGGCATCGTCGGCGGCGGCGTTCGCGCTGGGCGCGGCGTGGCCGCTGGCGCTGGCCGCGCTGGTGCCGATGGGCGCCGCGGTGGCGGTGATCACCGGCGCGTCGCTGGCGGCGCTGGTCGGGCTGGGCGCGCTGGCCGCGCGGGTCGGCGGCGCCGGCATCGCCCGCGGCGCGCTGCGGGTCGGCGCGCTGGGCGCGGTCGCGATGGCGGCGTCGGCGGCGATCGGCGCGTGGTTCGGCACCGTGGTGTAGGCGCGCCGCGCCGGCGCGGCGCTCACAGCGGCGCGAACAGATCGACCTTGCTGCCGTCGGGGTCGGCGACCTGGGCGTAGCGCTGGCCCCGGAACGCGTCCCACGGCGGCTTGGCGCCGGTGAACCCGGCGGCGACGATCGCGGCGTAGGTGGCGTCGACCTCGGCCGGCGACGCGCAGCGCATCGCCAGCCCGACGCGCTGGCCGCGCGGCTCGACCCAGTCGGGGGCGAAGCTCTTGATCAGCGCCTCCCTGTCGAGCATCACCCGCACGCCGCCCGCGGTGGTCGCCTCGAGGTGATCCTCGTCGGGGCCCGGGTCGGCGAAGGGCAGGCCGAGCAGCCGGTAGAAGCGGACCGCGGCCGCGAGGTCGGTGACGACGATGCCGATGGCGTCGAGGTGCATGGCGGCGAAGGTACCCGGTCGACGCGCGCGGGGCGGGTCAGCGGAGGCTGAACCGGATCGGCCCGCGGACCTGGACGCCGCCGGTGCCGGGCCGCGGCGCCGGGAAGCGCATCCGCTTGAGCGCGGCCTCGACGCACGCGGCGAGCGCCGGATCGCCGACCTGGATCTGCGCCCCGGTCACCGGGCCGTCCGGATCGATGAAGAACGCGGCGTCGAGCGTCGGCGCCGCCGTCGGGGCCTCCGCCAGCAGCTCCCGGTAGCAGGCGAGCAGCGGCGCGCGGCGCTGGCCCAGGTGACGCGCGATCCGATCGGGCGCGAGCGTGCCGACCACCGCGAACGGGCCCAGCTCGACGTGCGGGACGCCGCTCACGCCGCGGGTCGCGTCCGCGATCGGCGGCGTGGCGACGACGACGATCGGCTGTCGCAGCGCGGTCAACGCGTCGAGCACCGCGACGGCCTCGCCGGTGGTCGCGGGGCCGACGTCCACCACGATCGGGGCGTCGAGGGGGCCGTACTCCAGCTGCAGCAGCGCGTCGCGCGGCGGCGGTCCGGTCCATGCTCCGACGTGCGCGCGGCCGTGCGTCACTGCGACGTGACCGCGGCGGACCGTCACCACCACCCGGCCGGGCGTCGTCGTCGGCGACGGCGCGGCGCCGGCGGCGAAGGTCCAGCGCAGCACGTTCGGACCGCGGGGCGCTGCGACCGCGATCGTGCCGCCGTGGCGCCGCAGGAACTGGGCCGCGCGCGCGAACGCGACCTGCGCGCGGGCGGCGACCACGACCTGGCCCTCGGCCGGCGGCCCATCGAAGGTGCCAGCCAGGACGATCGTCGCGTCGTCGGCCGGGGCCGGCGCGGCGGGCGCGGCGGCCGGCGGCGTCAACGCGGCGATCGCCGCATCGAGCTGGTCGTCGGGGACCCGGCGCGGGGCGGGCGCGCGGTCGAGCCGCGCGCCGGTCGGGCCGAACCGCGCCTGGTCCCAGGCGCCCACCAAGGCGGCGTCGCCGTCGAGCCCGATCCACCCGGCGCTCGCCGGCGCTGCCGCGACGCGGGCGGCCGGCGGCAGCCCGCGCGTGTCGAGACGCGGCACGGCGATGGCGATCGCCGCGAGCGCGTCGAGGAGCGCCGGGCGATCGGCGGGGGCCGCGTAGGCGACCTGCTGCGCGAGGTACCCACCGGCCTCCTGGAGCGAGGGGCCCACGGGCCCGACCTCACGCGCGGTGTACGCGCAACCCGGT
This sequence comes from Myxococcales bacterium, assembly GCA_016707895.1. Classification (GTDB taxonomy): domain Bacteria; phylum Myxococcota_A; class Polyangia; order Haliangiales; family Haliangiaceae; genus UBA2376. The sequence continues at coordinate 507,168 of JADJGV010000037.1, forward strand.
CCGGGCGCCGTCGGCACCAGCATCGCCACGCACCCGCAGTCGATCCCGCACGTCGCCAGCACCGCGTGGCCGAGCGCTTCGGCGCGCACCGCCGCCGGCGCGGCGGCCACGGCGACGAGGCGGTGCCGCAGGGCCGCGGGGTCGGCGACGGGGGCGAACTCGCCCGGCCGGGCGTCGGTGGGCGCCGGCGCCGCTTCGTCGCGCGCCCGATCGCCCGGACACCCGATCGCGGCCACCGCCACGGCGGCGCCGAGCGCCCGCGGCCACCACCGCGGCGTCACGGCGCGACCCGGAACGTGAACGGGTAGTTGACCTGGACGCCGCCGCCGCCGCGCGGCTTGGGGAACTCGATGGCCTTGATGACGCCGGCGACGCAGCTGGCGACCTCGGGCGACACGCCGGTGGCGCTGGCGGTGCTGACGCTGCCGGTGGGGCTGATGAAGAACTGGGTGGTCACCGTGCCCTCGAGGCCGGGCGTCGCCAGCAGCGCCTTCTCGTAGCAGTAGGTGATCTTGTTGATGTTGCGCTTGATGTAACGGCGGATGATCGCCTTGTCGAGATCGCCGACCGCCTGCGGGGTGCCGATGCGCAACTGCGGGCCGGTCGGGGTCGAGCCGCTGTACAGCCCGCTGCCCCAGGCGACCGTCCGCCGCCGCACCAGCGTGATGCGCGGCGCCAGCGCGGCGGCCAGCTCGAGCGTCGCGACGGCGTCGGCCACGGTCACGTCGTAGACCTCGACGGTGAGGCGCTCGCGCGAGGCGGGCGGCAGCTGGGCCAGGCGCTGCTCGAGGGTCGCGCGGTCGGCTGGCGTGAGCGGCATCGGCCAGCTCACCAGCGCCCCGCCGTCGTTGGCCAGCGCCAGCCCGTCGGGCGTCCGCGCCAGCGACACGCCGACGACGCTGTCGATGCGGGCGCCGGGACGGAAGGTCCACGGGAGCTCGGCGACCCGGTCGCCGGCCCGGACCGCCAGCGCGCCGCCGGGCGTCGCCAGCAGATCGAGCGTGTCGACGGCCAGCGTCGGGGCGAACGCGAACACCGCCTGGCCCGCCGCCAGCGCCTCGCGATCGGCGGGGATGGACCACAGCTCGAAGCGCTCGCCCCCGCCGATCGTGCCGTAGCGGCCGGTGCCGATCGTGCCCCAGCCGGTGCCGCCGCCGGGGCCGAAGCCGGTGCGGCCGAAACCGAAGCCGCCGGCGTTGGGGTCGCCGAGCAACCCGCCGATCGCGTCGGCGTCGTCGAGCCCGCTGGCGAAGGCGTCGACACCCGCGTCGGGATGCGGCGGCGCCGCCGGCGCGGGCCGCGCGTCGAGCTCGGCGGCCACGGCGGCGATCGCGTCGGGCAGCGCGCCGCCCGCGACCGGGCGGGCCGGCGGCGGGTCGGTCACCGCGGCGCCGGCGTCCCCGAACGTCACGACCGGGTGGCGCGCGACGGTGGTCACCGCCTGGCCGTCGACCCGGACGATCGGCGCGAGCGACAGCGGGCGGACGGTGGTCGCGGTCGGGAGCGCGACGCCGGCGTCGAGGCGGGCCACCGGCACGGCGAGCTGGGCCAGCGCGCCGGCGAGCCGCGCGCGCTCTTCGGGCGACGCCTGCTCGAGCTGCTCGCGCAGGTAGCGGCCGACCAGCTCGAGGGCGGGCCAGCCGGCGGGCACCGAGGCGTTGGCCGCCGGGCACGCCGGCGCGCCCGGGGCGGCGTCCAGGCACGCGCACGCCGGCCCGCACTGCGCGAACACCGCGGCGGCCAGGCGCGCGGCCCGCTGGTCGGCCGGCGCGGCGACCGCGTCGACCAGCCCGGCGGTCAGCGCCGCGACGTCGGCGCGCTGGCCCAGCCGCGGTGGTCCGGCCGGGCGATCGCTCCCGCAGCCGGCGGCGGCGAGGGCGACGGCGGCGATCCAGGTGACGTGGCGGTGCATCGGGCCCTCCGGGGCTTGACGGTACCACCCTCCGACACCGCCCCGGCGCATCGGTTGCCGACGACCGTCGGCGTGCGCTAAGAACGCCGCGCGCCGCACCTCGCGGCCGCCCCGCAAAGGAACGCTCCGATGGCCAAGATCAAGGTGAAGAACCCCGTCGTCGAGATGGACGGCGACGAGATGACCCGCATCATCTGGCAGTTCATCAAGGACAAGCTGATCCTCCCGTACCTGGAGATCGACCTCAAGTACTTCGATCTCGGCATCGAGCACCGCGACGCGACCAACGATCAGGTGACGATCGACAGCGCCAACGCGACCAAGCAGTACGGCGTCGCGGTCAAGTGCGCGACGATCACCCCCGACGAGGCCCGGGTGAAGGAGTTCGGCCTCAAGGAGATGTGGAAGTCGCCCAACGGCACGATCCGCAACATCGTCGGCGGCACGATCTTCCGCGAGCCGATCATCTGCGCCAACGTGCCGCGGCTGGTGCCGGGCTGGACCCGGCCGATCGTCGTCGGCCGCCACGCCTTCGGCGATCAGTACAAGGCCACCGACTTCGTCGTGCCGGGCAAGGGCACGCTGACGATGACCTTCACGCCGGCCGACGGCGGCAAGCCGGTCGAGTACAAGGTGTTCGAGTTCCCGGGCGGCGGCGTGGCGATGGGCATGTACAACCTCGACGAGCAGATCCTCGGCTTCGCGCGCAGCTGCATGAACTACGCGCTCAACCGCGGCTGGCCGCTGTACCTGTCGACCAAGAACACGATCCTCAAGAAGTACGACGGCCGGTTCAAGGACCTGTTCCAGAAGGTCTTCGACGAGGAGTTCGCCGAGAAGTTCAAGGCCGCGGGCACCACCTACGAGCACCGCCTGATCGACGACATGGTCGCCTCGGCGATGAAGTGGGACGGCGGCTTCGTCTGGGCGTGCAAGAACTACGACGGCGACGTGCAGTCGGACTCGGTGGCCCAGGGCTTCGGCTCGCTCGGGCTGATGACGTCGGTGCTGCTGACGCCCGACGGCCAGACCGTCGAGGCCGAGGCCGCCCACGGCACCGTGACCCGCCACTACCGCGAGCACCAGAAGGGCCGGCCGACCTCGACCAACCCGATCGCGTCGATCTTCGCCTGGACCCAGGGCCTCAAGTACCGCGGCCAGTTCGACGGCACGCCCGACGTCGTGAAGTTCGCCGACGCGCTCGAGAAGGTGTGCGTGCGGACCGTCGAGAGCGGCAAGATGACCAAGGACCTGGCGATCCTGATCGGCAAGGACCACCCCTGGCTCACCACCCAGGACTTCCTCGACACGCTCGACGCCAACCTCAAGGCCGAGATGGCGAGCTGGTAGTCGCCGCCGGCCCGGCCCGCGGGGCGGGCCGATGCCGGTCTGCGGCGGTTGCGCCGCCGCGGGGTTCGCGCGATCCTGACGAGGATGGGGCGCCACCCGCAGGCCCGTGGCTGGCAGTCTGGCTGGCAGTCGTGGCTGGTCGCGGGCGTGGTGCTGTACACGCTCGCCTACGTCGGGTGGACCGCCGCCAACGTCGACGCGACCGGCGCGCCGACCTGGATCGGCGAGCTGGCCGACTACCCGGTGCTGATCGCCGCGGTGGTGGTGATGGCGCGGGCGGCGCGCGCGGTCGCGTCGCCGCGGGTGCGCCGCGGGTGGTGGCTGATGGCGCTCGGGTGCGGGGCGTGGCTGATCGCCAACCTGATCTACGACTACCTGTCGCTGATCGCGCACCGCGACGCGTTCCCGTCGGTGGGGGACGCGTTCTTCACCGCGTGCTTCCCGATCGCGCTGGTGGGGCTCCTGCACTTCCCCGAGCGGCTCGGCTCGCGGGCCGAGCGGCTGACCTTCGCGCTCGACGCGTCGACGATGATGGTCGGCGGCGGCGCCGCGATCCTGCAGTTCGTCCTCTTGCCGGTGGTCAGCGACCACTCGGCCCTCGAGGTGACGCTGCTGTCGCTGTACCCGCTGGCCGACATGGTGCTCGGGGTCGCGGTGATCGCGGTGCTGGCGCGGCAGCTGCCGGCTGGCACCCGGCGCCCGCTGTACGCGCTGATCGGCGGGTTCGCGGCGCTGTTCGTGGCCGACCTCGCGTACGCCCACGACCTGCTGTCGGGGCGCTACCTCGGCACCCGGATCACCGACAGCTTCTGGGCGCTGGGCTACGCGGTGATGGCGGTGGCCGGGCACCTGCAACAACGCGGGGCCGGCGCGACCGACGCGCCGACCGCCGCGGCGCCGCGGCCGCGGCTGACCAGCTGGTTGCCCCACGCCGCGCTGCTCGCGACCTTCGCGGTGCTGGTGGCGTCGTTCGGCCACACCGAGACCGTCGGGCAGCGCGTCGTGCTCGGGGCGGCCGCGCTGCTGGTGGCGCTGGTCGTCACCCGACAGATCGTCGCCGGCCGCGAGAACTCGCGCATCGCGGCCGAGAACTCGACCCGGGCCAGCGAGGCGCGGTTCCGGGCGCTGGTCGCGCAGTCGGCCGACGTGATCAGCATCGTCGATCGCGACGGCCGGGTGCGGTGGGTCAGCCCGTCGGCGGCGCGGGTGTTCGGCGACGTCGAGGGCGGCTGCGTGGGCCGGGCCCAGGTCGAGCTGGTCCACGCCGATGACGCCCCCGCGGTCGACGCGCTGATCGCCCGGCTCCTGGCCGAGCCCGGGGCGCCGGCGACCACCGCCTGGCGGCAGCGCCACGGCGACGGCCGGTGGATCCACGTCGAGGTGGTCGGCACCAACGGCCTGGCCGACCCGACGGTGGCCGGCCTGGTGCTCAACGCGCGCGACGTGTCCGAGCGGGTCGTGCTCGAGCGCGAGCGCGAGCAGGCCCGGGCCGAACGCGAGGCCAGCCAGGGCCAGCTGCAGCACGCGCAGAAGATGGAGGCGATCGGCCGGCTCGCCGGTGGCGTCGCCCACGACATGAACAACGCGCTGGCCGCGATCATGTCGACCGCCGAGTTCATCGCCGCCGACGCGCCCAGCGACGAGCTGCGCGCCGACGCCGAGGCGATCCTGCTGGCGGCCCGGCGCGCCGCCGATCTCACGCGCAACCTGGTCGGCTTCACCCGGCAGGGGCCGCTGGCGCAGCTCGAGGTGCTGCGGCCCGAGTCGGTGGTGACCTCGGTGGTCGCGACGCTGGCGCGCACGCTGCCGCCGCAGCTCAAGGTCGAGACGTCGTTCGCGCCGACGCTGGGCGCGATCGAGGGCGACGCCGGCCAGCTGTACCACGCGTTGCTCAACCTGTGCCTCAACGCCGCCGACGCGATGGGCGACCGCGGCCGCGTGGCCATCGCGCTGCGGGTGACGACGCTCGCCGACCACCCGACGCTGCCGCCCGGCGACTACCTGGTGCTGACGGTGACCGACACCGGGCCCGGCATGGACGAGGCGACCCGGCAGCGGGTGTTCGAGCCGTTCTTCACCACCAAGGCGCCGGGGCGCGGCACCGGCCTGGGGCTGGCGATGGTCTACGCCACCGTGCAGCGCCACCGCGGCGCGATCGACGTCGTGAGCACGCCCGGGGCCGGCGCGACCTTCCGCATCCTGGTGCCGATCAGCGACAAGACGGCGGCGGACGCCGACGTCGCGCGCGAGCCCAGCCGCGTCACCGCGCCGCCCACCGCCAGCCGGGGCCGGGTGCTGATCGTCGACGACGAGCCGCTGCTGCGGGCGATGACCCAGCGCCACCTCGAGCGCGAGGGCTACCAGGTCACCGTCGCCGCCCACGGCCGCGAGGGCCTCGAGGCGCTGGCGACCACGCCGGCGGGCTTCGACGTCGTGCTGCTCGACATGGCGATGCCGGTGATGGCCGGCCCCGAGATGTTCCGCAAGGCGCGCGCGGCGCACCCCGACCTGCGGGTGCTGCTGATCTCGGGCTTCACCTCGGCCGCCGACGCGCGCGCGCTGCTGGCCGAGGGCGCCTACGGCCTGATCGCCAAGCCGTGCTCGCCGGCGGCGCTGCTCGACGCGATCGGCCGGGTGGTGCGCGGCCAGCGCGTCAACGACGGCGGCGAGGCCGACCTGGTGGGGTGAGCGTGGCGGCGCGCGGTCAGAACTCCCCCACGTCGAGCATCGCGTCGTCGCGCGACAGCACGAACGGGCGATCGTCGACGGTGAGGTGGCCGGCGCCGTCGTGACGCAGCACCTGCACGGTGCCCAGGCCCAGGCCCATCGGGCCGCGGGCGTAGTAGTGGACGGCGATGCGGTAGGGGCCGGCGTCGCCGCGCCCGGGGATCGCGAACTGCTCAGGGCCGTAGCCGCTGGTGATGTCGTCGAGCAGCGCGCCGCCCGACGGCAGCGCGCGGTCCTGATAGTACGCGTGGCCGCCGCGATGATCGTGGACGTGCAGGTCGACGTCGTTGGTGTCGGTCTCCCACTGCAGCACGACGCGCACCGACGGCGCCGCGGCGACGCGGGCGCCGACCCGGGCCAGGCGGGCGGTCAGCGCGGCGCGCTGATCGGGATCGCGGGCGATCGCGACCGCCGCCACGTCGCCGAGATCGGCGCGCAAGATGGCGGCGATCGACGCTACGGTCGCCCGCGGCACCGCGGCCACGAGCGTGTCGATCGCGCCGGCGGTGTCCCCCGCGCGCGCCAGCGCGACCGCAAGCAGGCGGTGGCCGCCGAGCTGGTCGGGGCGATCTGCGACCGCCTGCCGGTAGGCGTCGATCGCGAGCGCGCGGCCCGCCGGGCCCAGGCGATCCAAGCGCTCGCCGGCGTAACGCGCCAGCTCGGCGCGCCCGCCGAAGCGATCGAGCAACGAGCCGTAGGCGCGGGCCGCGAGCCCGACCGCGCCACGCGCCTCGAGCGCCTCACCCAGCGCCACGATCGCCGCCAGCTCCCCAGGTTCGGCGACGTACCACGCCAGCGCGTTGGCCAGCGCCGGTTGGTTGCGGCCGGCGGCGACGTCGGTCATCACCGTGAGCAGGCGCCCGTCATACGGGGGCGGCGGCGGGGGCGGCGGCGGCGGCGCGGGCGTCGGGAACACCGTCGGGATCGGATGTGCGTCGCGCGGCTGGAGCAGGTTGCCGAGGGCGTCGAGCTCGGGGCCGTCGCCACCGGCGGTGCCGAGCACCGCGCCGAACGTGCGCCCGGTGGGGATGTTGCGCGTGTACTCCTCGGTGATCGTGACGCCGGTGTGGGTCGAGCCGACGTCGATGCTCGGCGCGTGGCCGACGATCACGATCACCTCGCCGACCGGCGTGGTGATGCCATCGACGACGTCGGTGGCGTCGGCGCCGGTGGCGCCGGCGGAGGTGGCGGGCGCGGCATCGGGCGTCGGGGTCGGCGGAGCGGCGGCGGCGGCGCAGGGCGCGGCCGGCGCGTGGCCGGGGCTGCGATCGAGCACCGCGACATCGCCGTGGGCCACGGTGACGATGTCGGCCAGCGCGTCGCGGCGCAGGCAGAACCGCGCGTAGTCCTCGTCAGTCTCCAGCACCAGCAGCGACGTCGCCGCCGTGACCAGGCGGTGGGCCAGGCCGAGCCGCTCGATCGTGGCGCGATCGGCCGCGCGCTCGGCCTCGCTCCGGCTCGCGGCGGCGGCCCGCTGCTCGAGCGCGGCGATCTCGATGCGTGCCACCGCGCGGTCGACCAGGGGGGCCGGCGCCGCGTTCGGCATCACCTCTATCGGCGGCGCCGCCCCGATCGCGATGCGCAGCGGGGCGTCGTCGGCGCCGGTGCGGCGTCCGGCGATCACCACCGTGGCGCCGGGCGCGCCGCTGGCCACCCGCGGCGGCCACACCTGATCGACGCCGTCGATCGCGACCGGCAGGTCGCCGACGACCGCGCGGTCCAGCCCCACGCGCGCGTCCGCCGCCTCGCCGTCGCCGACGGTGCCGGGCCGCGCGCCGGCCGCGGCCAGCGCGGTCAGGAGGCCGAGGTCGCGCTGATCACCCACCGTCAGCGCGTCGAGCCGGCCGATCGCGGAGGCCCGTACTGCCGCCACCAGCTGCGCGGCGGTGCGCGGGCCGGCGGTGGCGATACCGTCACCGATCATGATCACCCGGTCGGCGTCGGCGGCCGCGGCCAGCGCCGCGCCCAGGTCCGAGGCGCCCAACCCGCCGCGGGCGATCAGCGCCGGGCCGACCGCGTCGACGAGCGCATCGGCGCGCCCGTCGAGGAGGAGCTCGGCGGTCTGATCGAACGCGATGATCCGGACCGCGGCGGCCGGCGCCGACGCCGCGAGCTCCGCGAGCAGCGTCCGGACCAGCGCGGCCTGCCGCCCGATCAGCGCCGCCCGCGACGCGCTGGTGTCGATCAGCAGCGTCACCGCGTCGAGCGGATCACGCGCGGTCGCGGCGGGCAGCGGCACCCGCGCCACGAACGCGCCGCCTGCGGCGATCGCGACCGGCCCGGCGTCGGTCGCCGGCAGCACCAGATCAGCCGGCGCGGTCCGCGCGGCGTGGCCGTGGTCGGTGTGGCCGGCGGCGGTGATGTCCCACGTGAGGTCGTCGACCGCTGGCAGGCCGGCCAGCGCCACCCGGCGCGACGCCGCGTCGGTCAGCGCGTGGCCGTACGCGATGATCAGCTCCTTGTCGCCCGACGCGGCGATCGGGAACACCCGCGCCGAGAAGCCGTTGCCGGCGTCCTGCTCGAGCAGCGCCGGGTCGGTCTGACGGTGCAGGTAGGTTTCGTAGACCCGCCGCGCCTCCTGGCGCGGCACCACCTCGGCCTCGAGCCACGCCTCGTTCTTCATCGCGAACCGGCTGACCGCGGCCCCGGGCGGCAACGCGATCGTGAAGCGGCCCTCCCGCACCCGCGGCTCGGGGTTGTGGAACGTCAGGTGCAACTGCGTGAGCGCCAGCGGCCCCACCACGACGGCCTCGACGTGCAGCGCCGTCAGCGCCAGCCCCGCGCCGTCGCTGGTGGTCAGCGCGAGCGGCGGCGGCGGTGCGTCGAGCGACGCCGGCTGGCCGCGCTCGAGCGCCCGCACCAGCGCGCGATCGAGCGCCGCGAACGACGTGCCTGCCTCACGTCCCGGCGGCGGACGGCGGTACCCGAACGCGTCGGTCGTCGAAGGGACCGGGGCGCAGCGGGCAGCGAGCAGCAGGGCGGCGACAGACAGCAGGCGGCGCGGCATGCGGTGACCACGCCCGGCGCGGCCAACGGCGCTGCCGGCGTCACCCACCGCCGCTCGCAGCCTGCGAGCCGTGGGCGGCAGGCCGCTGTCGCAGCCTGACCGCGTTCGGGATCGGGGACCGAGCGGCGTCCCCGACTCAACCGATCACAGGAAGCCCTTGGCGATGCCCATCAGCTCGACGTTGGCCGCCACCGACTTGGCGAAGGCGTCCTTCTCGGCGGCCGACAGCTCGAACTCGAAGACCGCCTCGGCGCCCTTGGCCGACAGCTTGACCGGCACGCCGACGAAGGCGCCGGTGACGCCGAACTCGCCGTTGAGCTCGACCGAGCAGGGCAGGATGCGGCCCTGGTTGCGGACGATCGCCTCGACCATCAGGCAGGTGCCGGCGCCCGGCGCCAGCCACGCCGACGTGCCCATCAGCGCGGTCAGCGTGGCGCCGCCCTTCTTGGTGTCGTCGACGACCTTGGTCAGCTGCTCGGCCGACAGGAACTTGCTCACCGGCACGTTGCCGATGGTGGCGGTCGACAGCACCGGGACCATGTCCTTGTCGGTGTGGGCGCCGAGCACGATCGCGTGGACGTCCTCGACCGAGACCCCGGCGGCCAGCGCCAGGTAGGTGCGGAAGCGGGCGCTGTCGAGCACGCCGGCCGAGCCGATCACGCGCTCGCGGGGGAAGCCGGTGACCTGCTTGGCGACGAACACCATCGCGTCGAGCGGGTTCGACACCACGATCAGCACCGCGTTCGGCGCGTGCTCCTTCACGCCCTTGCAGATGTCGCGGACGATGCCGGCGTTGATGTTGATCAGCTCCTCGCGCGACTGCCCCGGCTTGCGCGGCACGCCGGCGGTCATGACCACGACGTCGGCGCCGGCCATCGCCGCGAGATCGGCGCTGGCGACGAACGACGTGTTGTTGAAGCCCTCCCACGGGCCGCACTGGGTCAGGTCGAGGGCGCGGCCCTCGGCGGCCTGCGCCTTGAGATCGATGAGGACCAGGTCACCGAGCTCCTTCTGGACTGCCCACTGGGCGACGGCCGCGCCGACGTTACCGCCGGCGCCAACGATGGCGATCTTGGGACGCTTGATCATGGTGGGCGGTGCATACCCCCGCCGGTGCCGGCTTGGCAAGCCAGAGGCCAAGGGATACCGTCGGCGGGTGACCAAGCACATCGAGACCTTCAAGTCGTGGTCGGAGTCGATCGTCAGCGACGTCGCGGCGCTGAAGGCGCTGATCGAGTCGACCGCCGAGCCCGAGGCGCGACGTCTCGCCGCAGGCGCCCTGGGCTACCTGGTGACCCGCATGGATCTGGTGCCCGACTGGGAGGGCGGTATCGGCGCGCTCGACGACGTGATGGTGCTGCGGGTGTGCGCGCAGCTCGCCGCCGGCCACGGCCTGGGGGCGGTGGCGGAGAGCCACGAGATCAACCTGTCGCGGATGGCCAACGAGGCCGAGCGCATCGGCGAGTTCCTGGGCGGCGCCGCGTACGACAAGCTCCGCACCTACTGCGCCAAGCTGTCGGAGACCGCGGTGCGCGGGCGGACCCCGGCCAACGTGCTCGCCGACGCCGCGGCGCGCAAGGCGCTGTTCGCCGAGGTCGACGACGAGGTCAAGAAGACCGTGCCGGTGGTGATCACCGACGCCGCCGACGCCGAGGTCCGGCTCAAGGCGTACCTCAGCCACAAGCTCAAGTAGCGGCGCCGTTGCAGCGAGAGGCGCAGTTGCAAGGCCCGCCCGGCCGCGGTACCACCCGGGCCTATGCGGATCCGGGGATGCGCTCTCGCTGTGGCGACCGTGGCGGTCGCGTTCGTGTCGACGCCGACGGCGCACGCCGACGGCAGCTTCGATGAGCTGGCGCGCGGCGCGGGCCGGCTCGATGGCGCCGACCTGGCCGGCGTGGCGTGGGCGCTGACCGCGCCGTGCGATCAGGGCGACGGCATGAGCCAGCGGCTGTGCCGCACCGTGCGCGATCACCGCCTGGCGACGCTGCGCGCGGGCGCCTGGCTGGTCGACGCGGAGCCGGGCGCGTTCTCGATCAGCCCGTGGGATCCCGACGCCAAGGCGATGCTGCTCAACCTGACCGGCTGCGTCGCGTGCGCCAAGCCGGTCGGCGGCCTGTACATCGTCAGCGCCAAGGCGCCGCCGAGCTGGGCCGGCGACGTCGCCACCGCGGTCGGCGTGCACCAGGCGGCGCGGTCGTTCCCCAACCAGGGCGCGGCCGATCGCTGGCGGGCCCAGGCCGCCACCGCCCGCGGCCAGTTCGTGATCAAGCTGGCGGCCGCGCAGGACGCGCTGGCCGCCACCGACGGCCACCGGGTGCTGGCGGTCGACATCCTCGGCTTCCGGGTGTGGCAGCCGTGCGACGGCGCGATCGTCTGCGCCAGCCCCCAGGCCGACGCGCTGCCGGCCGAGCCCGCGGCCTGCGGCCAGCTCGTCGCCGAGGTCGAGCCCGAGACCGCCGGCGGCGCGGTCACGCTGCCGGCGACGCTGTCGCCCGACGATCTCAAGACCGTGCTCAAGCCGGTGGCCGCGGCGGCCCGCGCCTGCTTCGACGACTACGGCGTGCCGGGCAAGGCCAAGCTGATCTACACGGTGGCCGGCGCCGGCACGATCACCGCCTACGAGCAGACCGGCGACTTCGTCGACACGCCCACCGGGCGCTGCATCGACAAGGCGGCCAAGGCGGTGACGTTCCCCGCGGTGCAGAAGGCCAGCTTCACCTTCACCTACCCGATCAACGTCCAGTGACGCGGGGCGCGTCGCTCGGGCTCGCGGTCGCGCTGGCGCTGGCCGCGGTCGGCTGCGGCGACGGCGTCCGCGCGACGATCGCGCTCGAGGTGCCGCCCGAGCTGGTGTCGACGTTCGACGAGTTCGTCGCCTTCATCCCCGCGCGCGGCCTGACCGTCGACGCCACCGGCGAGCCGGCCCCGGCGGCGCAGTACCGGATCGTCGTCGCGACCGATCTCGGCGGCTGCAGCGAGTGCTACCGGGTCGACGGCGCCGCCGACGGCCGCGGCTGGGTGGTCCACGCCAGCGATCGGCTGGGCGCGCAATACGGCGTCGCCGAGGTGTTCGAGCTGCTCGGCTACCGCTTCCGCCACCCGTTCGACACCTACGTGCCGGCGCGCCCCGCGCCGGATCCGGCGGCGGTGGCGCGGCTGGGCGTGGTCCACGCGCCCGAGATGCGCGTGCGCGGGCTGCACCTGCACACGCTGCACCCGACCGAGGCGATGTTCGCGCTGTGGGTGCCCACCGACGACGGCGCCAAGGCCCGGCGGATCTTCGACTGGATCCTCAAGAACCGCGGCAACTACGTGCAGTGGGTCGCGCTCGACGACATCCTCGAGCCGACCCGGGGCGCGGCGTGGCAGGCCTCCACCGCGGCGCTGCTCGAGGCCGCCCACCGCCGCGGCCTCAAGGCCGGGCTCGGGCTGCAGCTGTTCGGCGCGTCGAGCCTGCAGAACGGCTACGACCTGATCGACGACAGCGCCCGGCCGAGCCACGAGCAGATCGCCGAGCGGCTGCCGCGGCTGGTCGACGGCCTGCCGTTCGACGGCTACGAGCTGTCGTTCGGCGAGTTCTTCGGCGCCGACCCGGCGACGTTCGTGGCCACCGTCGACGACGCCTACGCGCAGCTGCACGCGCTGGCGCCCCAGGCCGAGGTCACGACGGTGATCCACGTCGGCGACTCGCCCGACCAGCGCGTCGACTACATGGGCGAGAACCTGATCTACTACTTCCTGGTCAAGTTCTGCGACCCGCGGATCGTGCCGCAGGTCCACACGGTCATGTACTACAACCTGTTCGAGGACGCTGGCGGGGCCTACCACCACGACGAGTTCGACGAGCACCGGCAGTTCCTGTTCGATCGGCTGCGGGCCCGGCTGCGGGTGCAGTACAAGCCCGAGACCGCGTACTGGGTGAACTTCGACGACTCGGTGCCGGCCTACCTGCCGCTGTACCTGCTGTCGCGGCAGCTCGACGTCGACCGCATCGCGGCGGCGGCCACCGCCGGCGGCTGGGCCCAGCTCGACGAGCAGCTGCTGTTCTCGACCGGGTGGGAGTGGGGCTACTGGCAGAACGATCTGGCCGCGCTGCGCGCCAGCTACCAGAAGCCGAGCTCGGTGCTCGATCAGCTGACCGAGCTGTACGCGCCCGATCACCCCGAGCTCCCGCCGCGGATCGTCGAGCTGGCGCTGGCCCAGCACGACGCGCTGATCGGGCAGCGGCTGGCGGCGTACCAGGCGGGGCGCGACGCGCTGACCGATCAGGGCGTCGAGGCCGGCATCGTGTCCGCGCCCGATCGCGTCGACGTCGACCAGGTGGCGCAGCTGACGCCGTCGGCGCGGCGGGCCTTCGCCGACGGGATCCTGGCCAAGCTCGAGGCCTACGCCGCCCGGCTCGGCGAGATCGCCGACCGCACGCAGCGGCTGCCGGCCGACGACCGCTGGGCGGCCGAGGTGATCGACGGCGTCGTCATGGCGCGGCTGCGGGCGGCGTTCATCGCCGACGTCTACGCCGCGGCGGTGGCGGCGGCCGACGGCGATCGGTCCATCGGCGCGCTGCGGCTGGGCGAGGCGCGGGACGCGCTGGCGGCGGCCGCGGCGGTGGTGGCGCGCCGCCACGGCGATCGCCACGATCCCGATCGGCGGCTGATCGAGAACACCGGCAACCCCACCCTGTACCAGTACGGCTACCTGCGCTTCGCCAGCGACCTGTGCTTCTGGAAGCGCGAGCTGCTGATGGCCGACAACGCCGTCACCGGCGCCACCGCGACGCCGCCGGGCTGCTTCTTCCCGTGACCGGCAAGCAGCGGCGGGTGCTGGCGATCGTCGCGACCGATCGCACCTTCGAGCCCAGCCGCCACGGCACCGCCGCGGTGTGGGTCGGCGCGTGCATCCACTGCAAGAGCCCGCTGACCATCGCCAGCGACGGCACGCCGATCTCGGCGGCGACGATCGAGCACCTGTGGCCGCAGCGCCACGGCGGCGACAACGCGCTGGCCAACATCGCGCTGGCCTGCGGCGCGTGCAACCGCGGCAAGGGCAAGCGCCACGACACCCGCAGCAAGCACGACCCGCAGCTGCTCGCCATCGTCGACGCGCTGCGCGCGCGCCGCCGCGAGCGCTGGCGCGAGCCGCCGGCCGAGCTGGCGGCCCACGTCGCCTGGGCAGACGGCCACCCGTAGCGGGCCCCCCGCCCGGATTCGAATCCGCGCGACCGCGGCTGGACCGGCCGCCGCGGTGGTAGCGTCGACGACCATGTCGAGGCTCGCGCTGTCCGTATCGCTGGTCGTGGTGTTCGTGCTCGCCTGCAAGCGCGGGGGCGACCAGGCGCCGCCACCGCCGCCGCCGGCGCTCGACGCCGCCCAGGTCGCGGTGATCGACGCGGCGCCGCCGCCGATCGACGCCGGCGCGCCCGCGGTGGCGCCGGCGCCGCGGCGGCTGTGGACCGATCACATCCCCGACGAGGCGACGTTGATGGCGTACTCCGTCGAGATCGGCGGCGAGCGCTTCACCAAGTTCATCCTCGATACCAAGACCGACGCCATCTATTACTTCGACGTCGACGTCTACAAGGTGCACAAGGACTTCATCTTCGGCGAGCTGCTCAAGACGCCGAAGACCAAGCAGCTCAACCGGCTGGTCGACCGCAACTACGGCTACCAGAAGCCCGACTACATGATGTGCTACCTGGTGCACCACCTCGCGGCCGACGTCTGGACGCTGGCGTTCTGGGAGGGCGACAAGGCCTCGGCCGCCCACGTGCGGCGCGCCTACCAGAAGCTAAAGGCGACCTTCTACCTCGGCGATCAGGTGAAGTACCGCCCCGACTCCGACTACCAGGAGCAGATCGCCACGCAGCTCACCGACGTCCCGGTGATCACCAACGACAAGCTGTACAAGGCGGCCAGCTACCAGGCGTTCAACACCGGCAAGGCGATCGGCCCGCTGCGGCTGGTGCCGGCCGGCGTGGCCTACGAGGACCTCACGTTCGCGCCCGACGAGATCGTGATCCTCCCCGAGAGCTTGCCCGACATCACGCCGGTGGCCGGCATCATCTCCGAGACCTTCTCGACGCCGCTGGCCCACGTGAGCTTGCGGGCCCGGGCCTGGGGCATCCCCAACGTCGGGTTGCGCGGCGCCGCCACCACCTACGCCGGGCTGGTCGGCAAGACCGTGGTGTTCGAGGCCCAGGGCGGCGGCCACACGCTGCGCGAGGCCACGCCCGACGAGATCGCCGCGTGGCAGGCCCGGGTCCAGACCGCGCGCACGGTCAAGATCCCGCCGGCCGACCTGGCGGCCAAGGACCTGCGCGGCCTCGACGCGCTGCGCGCCCCCGACGCCAGCGCCTACGGCACCAAGGCCTCGAACCTCGGCGAGATCGTCCACGGCAAGCTGGCCGGCTTCCTGGTGCCGCCGGGGTTCGGCGTGCCGATCGCGTACTACGACGCGCACCTCGAGGCCGCCGGGCTGCACGCCAAGATCGCGGCGCTGCTCGCCGACGAGCGCTTCCGCAAGGACGCCGGCTACCGCAAGCAGGCGCTGGCCGAGCTGCGCGCGGCGATCAGCGCGGCGCCGCTCGACCCAGCGTTCGTCGCGCTCCTGGCCAAGGGCCTCGGCGCGCTGACCGGCGGCGACCCCAAGGTCGGCGTGTTCGTGCGCAGCTCGACCAACGCCGAGGACCTGCCGGGGTTCTCGGGCGCCGGGCTCTACGACACGATCCCCAACGCCAAGGGCGTCGACGCGGTGGGGCAGGCGGTCAAGGACGTGTGGGCCAGCGTGTGGACGCTGCGCGGCTACGAGGAGCGGCAGCTGTTCGGCATCGACCACACCAAGGTCTACGGCGCGGTGCTGGTGCAGGTCGGCGTCAACGCCACCGCCGCCGGCGTGCTGGTCACCGCGCACCCGACCGATCCGGCGCAGCAGACCACGTACACGATCAACGCCAAGAGCGGCCTGGGGCTGCGCGTCGTCGAGGGCAAGAAGGTGCCCGAGAGCCTGCTCTACGACGTCCACAACCGCGGCCTGCGCATCCTGTCGCGCTCCGACGAGGACACCATGCTGGTGTTCGACGGCCAGGGCGGCGTGCGCGAGGTGCCCAACCCCAAGAAGGGCCAGCCGGTGATCACCCAGGCCCGGGCCGAGGTGCTGGGCCGCGCCGCGCGCGACATCTGGGGCCTGTTCTCGCCCGACAGCCCGCTCGACATCGAGTGGCTGTTCGTCGGCGATCAGCTGTACATCGTCCAGGCCCGACCGTACGTCGTGCGCTGAGCTGACTTGCAGGAGGTGCGTCGCCGCACCTCCCTCGGCGGGGCCAGGTCCGCGCCGAGCCTCCCACCAGGACGCGAGCCGCCCGGCGCGCGGACCGGTGCCCGACGAAGCCCGACGGAGGTGGCCGGCGCGGCTCAGGCGACGTTCCACGCGGCGGTGCCGCGGGCCGCGAGCTGATCGCGCAGCGCCGCGCCGAAACGGTCGAAGTCCTCGACCATGACCCGGTGGGTCTGCCCGTCCTCGACGGTGAGGTCGAGGATCTTCTTGTTGAGGCCGTACTTGCCGCGGGCGACGGTGCGCACGCGGCCGAGCTCGATCGTGAGCGCCAGCGTGCCCTTGGCGCGGCGGCCGAGCAGCACGCCGATCAGCCCGAACATCTGGTAGGCGCGGCTGATCGTCAGCACCCGCAGCTCGCTGGCGGTCAGCTCGACCTTGCCGAGGCGGACGTTGAGCTTGCCGGCGATGAGGCCGCCGTGGCTCTTGGCGATGGGGGCGGGGGCGGTGGTGGTGAGCGCGGTCGAGGTCATGGCGATTCCTTTCACGAAGCGAGACGAGCGGAGGCGTGGCCTGGCGGCGGACGCCGCAGGTCGGTGGGACGCCGTCGAGGATCGACGGCGCGGGACGGGCGGCGTGGGTGGCGCCGCGAGGCAGGAGGTCCAGCGCGCCTGCCCAGCGCGCGTGGCTCAGTCGAGGGTGATGGCGCCGACGTCGTAGGTGCCGCCGGCGGTCAGCGCCGTGCAGCAGTCGCCGCCGATCAGGATGATCCACTGGCCCGCGGGCTTGACCGCGAAGCCGTAGGTGCCGACCGGCACGCCGGGCAGCGCGAAGGTGCCGTCGGCCGCGGTGGTGGCGCGGAACGACGCGGTCGACGACTCGCACGGCGTGCGGGTGAACATCGTCAGCGGCGAGTCGCACAGTTCCACCGCGGCGCCGCCCACCGGCTTGCCCGCGCGCAGCACCTTGCCGGCGATCGTGCCGGTGGCGGCGGCGGTGAGCGTCGGCAGCGCCGGGCCGTCGCCGACGACCGCGGCGGCGGTGAGCTTGCCGGTGACGCCGGCGACGGTGCCGGGCAGCCACTGCTGCGCCAGCGCGCCGTCGCGATCGAGGATGACCAGGCCGTTGTCGGTGGTGATCCAGGTGCGGCCGGCGCCGTCGATCGCCAGCACGTCCCCGCGGTGGGCGCGGGCCGGGCCGTCGTCGAGCTCGATCGTGCGCACCGCGCCGGTCGGCGCTTGCACTGCGATCGTGCCGACCCCGCCGGAGCCGGCGACGTGGCCGGCGGGGCTGATCGCCAGCTCGTCGAGCGAGCCGTAGCGGCCGGCCAGCCCAGTCTTGCGCCAGCGGCCGTTGGCGAACGCGAACGTGCCCGGGTTGCCGGCGACGACGACCGTGCCGTCGGGGTGGATCGCCAGCGCCGAGAAGAACGGCTGGCTGGTGCCGGCGAAGCCGATGTCGAGCTTGCTCCAGTGATCGCCGTCGAGCCGCCACAGCGCGCCGCTCTGCATCACCCACACCCGGCCATCGCGATCGACCGCGAGGTCGTAGATGAGATCCTGCGCGCCGCCGAACGTGCTGGCCGGCTCCTCGGTCCAGGTGCCGTCCCAGCGGAACACGCCGCGGCGGTCGGTGCCCCACAGCACGCCGTCGGGGCCCAGCGCGATCCGCTCGAGCGAGCGCCGCCCGGAGCTGTCGAGGCGCTCGGGCGCGCCCTTGCCCAGCTTCCACATGCCGCCGATCGCCACGGCGAACACCGCGCCGTCGGCGCCGACGACGATCTGCTTGATGGGGTACTTGTGGCCGATCAGCTTGGTGACGGTGCCGTCGACCAGGCGGTACAGGCCGGCGCCGTCGATGCCGAGGTAGGCGGGGCCGGGCGCGCCCTGGTAGGCGACCGGGGGCATCGCCTCGGCGGGCGCGGCGGGGGCGGGCGGCGCGGGCGCGATGGCGCGGGCGGCGTCGAGGGCGGGCGGCGGCGGGGGCGCGGCGGCGGGCTTGCCACCCTGGTCGCAGGCGGCGAGCGCGCACAGGGCGCTGGCGAGGCGGAGGCGGTGCATGGCGGGCGGTAATCCAAGTCCCGTGCCGGACCGAGACCATCGTAGCTTCGCGCAGTTGCCGATGGGGGCCGGGGGCGCTGACAGGATTGTCCGCCAGAATCGGCCGCCGGTCCGGACTTCGGGTAGCGTGGGGGCGTGACGACCGCGCCGGCCGGCACGCGCATCGGGCCCTACCGCGTCGAGCGCGTCATCGGCGCCGGCGGCTGGTCGACCGTCTACGAGGTGGTCGACGCCGCCGGGCAGCGCTGGGCGCTCAAGCGGCTGCGCGACGATCTGGGCCCCGACGCGCTGGCCCGGTTCCACCGCGAGGTCGACAGCCTGCGCCGCATCGAGCACCCCGGCGTGGTGCGGCTGATCGACGCCGGCGTCGACGGCGCCGCGCCGTACCTGGTGACGCCGGTGGTGGCGGGCCCGACCCTGCGCAGCGCGCTGGCCGTCGGGCCGCTGGTCCCCGAGGTGGCGCTGGCGCTGATCATCGCCGCGGCCCACGCGGTCGGCGCGATCCACGCCGCTGGCCTGGTGCACCGCGATCTCAAGCCCGACAACCTGGTGATCGATCGCGACGGCGCGGTGATCGTGATCGACCTGGGCCTCGCGCTCGGGCCCGAGCACAGCCGCCACACCGCCGAGGACACGCTGACCGGCTCGGTGCCGTACATGGCGCCCGAGCAGATCGACGATCGGCTGCCGTCGCCGGCCTCCGACGTGTGGGCGCTGGCGGTGGTGCTGTTCGAGGCGGTGGCCGGGCGGCGGCCGTTCCAGCGCCGGCGCGGCAGCGAGGAGGTGGCCGCGATCCTGGCCGGCCGCGCGCCGCGGCTGGCGGAGCTGGCGCCGGCAGCCAGCGACGAGCTGGCGGCGGTGGTGGCGCGCTGCCTCGACGCCGATCCGGCGCGCCGGCCGGCGACCGGCGCGGCGCTGGCCGCTGAGCTCGAGCGGCTGGTCGACTGGACCTCGGTGGCGGCGCTGCCGGCCGAGCGCGCGCGGTGGATCGCCGCGCCGGCCGAGGTGGCGGCGGGGATCGCGGCGCGGCGCGCGGTCGAGCTGGCGGCGGCGGCCGAGGCGGCCCACGCGGCGGGCGATCGCTTCCTGGCGACCCGGCTGGTCGAGCGCGGGCTGGGCTACCGGCCCGACGACGTTGGGCTGGGGGCGCTGGTCGAGCGCGTGCTCGGCGGGCGGGCGCCGGCGCAGACCATCCGCGGCGCGGCCCCGGCGCCGGCGCGGGCCGCCGGGCTGGTCGCCAGCGGCGCGGTCGCGGCGGTGCCGGCGCCGGCGTCAGCGCCGGCGTCAGCGCCGGTGTCGGGGGCCGCGGCGCGGCCGCGGCGCTGGCCGTGGCTGATCGCCGGCGCGGTGGCGGTGGTGATCGGCGTCGGCGTGATCGCCGCGCGGCCGTGGGCGCGCGGCCCGCGCGCGGCGGCGGCGCCATCGGCCGAGCGCGCGGTCGAGCACGCGGTCGAGCCCACGGTGCCCGCCGCGGTGGCCCCCAGCGCGCCGGCCGCCGCCGCGCCCGCGCCGCCGCTGTCACCGTCGGCGCCGACCACCGGCGAGACCCGGCCGGCCCACGTGCGGCCGTCGACGCCAGCGCCGCGATCGGAGGCGCCGTGACCGCGCCCCGCCTCGCGCTCACCGCGCCCGGCGCCGCGCCGCGCACCGTCGAGCTGACCCGGATGCTGACCACGGTCGGCGCGTCGACCGTGGCCGACGTGCAGGTCGACGGCGTCGCGCGCGAGTGGCTGGTGATCCACCGCGATCGCGACCGCGTCGTCGTGCGGGTGCTGGCCACCGGCGCCCGCCACGAGCTCGGCGAGGCGGCGGTCATCGTCGATGGCGTCGCCCTCGCGCTGGTCGGCGAGGAGGCCGCGCTGCCGATCGGCCCGCTGGCGCTGGCGCTGGCCCAGGCCGACGATCCGGCCAGCGCGCTGGCCGGGCTGATCGATCAGGCGGTGGCGGCGACCGGGTCCGACGTGGGCGCGGTGGTGCTGCGCGACGGTGGCGGCCACGCGGTGGCGGTGGCCCGCGACGCGACCGGCGGCGGCATCGCCGACGGCGCGGCGATCCTGTCGGACACCGTGCTGGCCGAGGTGCTGGCCCACGGCCGCGCGGTGGCGGTGGCCGACGTCGCCGACGATCCGCGCCTGGCCGCGGTGCCGAGCGTGGTCAACCTGGCGCTGCGCTCGGTGATCGCGATCCCGATGATGCTCGGCGATCAGGTCGCCGGCGCGCTGTACCTGGGCGCGCGTCGCCCGACCCGCGCGCTGCCGCCGCGGCTGGCAGCGGACCTGGCGGTCGCCGCGAGCCTGGCGGTGCCGGTGGTGGCCCAGCTGCGGCGGACCACCGCCGTGGCGCTGCCGGCGAGCGCGTCGCCGGTGATGACCGCGGTCGCTGGGCTGATCGCGCGGATCGGCCCGACGCCGCTGGCCGTGCTCGTCACCGGCGAGACCGGCACCGGCAAGGAGCTGGTGGCGCGGGCGCTGCACGCCGCCAGCCCGCGCGCGGCGCGGCCGATGGTGGCGGTCAACTGCGCCGCGATCCCGGCCAACCTGTTCGAGTCCGAGCTGTTCGGTCACAAGCGCGGCAGCTTCACCGGCGCCGCCGGCGATCGGGTGGGGCGGGTCGAGGCCGCCGGCGGGTCGACCCTGTTCCTCGACGAGCTGGGCGAGCTGCCGCCGCCGATGCAGGCCTCGCTCTTGCGCGTGCTGCAGGAGCGCGAGGTCACGCGGGTCGGCGACGACGTCGCGCGCGCCGTCGACTTCCGGCTGGTGTGCGCGACCAACCGCGATCTCGACGCCGAGGTCGCGGCCGGCCGGTTCCGCGCCGACCTGCTGTACCGCGTGCGCGAGGTGACGATCGAGCTGCCGCCGCTGCGCGCGCGGGGCGCCGACGTGCTGACGCTGGCGGCGCAGCTGCTCGCCGAGGCCGAGGCGGCGTTCGGCACGGCGCGCCACCTGCTCGGCGCGGACGCCCGCGCGGCGCTCGCCGCCTACGGGTGGCCCGGCAACGTGCGCGAGCTGCGCGCGGCCATGCGGCGGGCCGCGGTGATGGCGGCGGGGCCGACGATCGGCGTCGCCGATCTGGGCCTGCCACCGGCCGCGCCGCTCGCCACGCCGCGCGCCACGGCGCCCGCCGCGGTCGCCGCGCCTGGGTCCGTCGCGCCCGTCGCGCCCGCGGTCGCCGCGCCCGCGCCCGGCGGGCCCGCCGAGGTCGGCGCGCTCGGCCCGCTCGATCGCCCGCTGACCGAGGCCCGCGACGCCTACGTCGCCGCCTACTGCGCGGCGGTGCTCGCGCACCACGGCGGCAACCGCGAGGCCGCCGCGGCGGCGCTCGGCATCAGCTCGCGTTCGCTGTACCGCTACCTCGCTGGCGAGCGCGAGTAGCGCGCGCCGCTCACAGCGCGTCGATCTCGGACAGCAGCTGCACCCGCCGGGTGAGCGGCAACCACGCCGCCTCGACCGCGTTCTGCGCCAGCTGCTTGAGCGCGGCGGCGTCGAGGCCGAGCGCGGCGGCGGTGGCGCGGTAGTTGTCGGCGATGTAGCCCCCGAAGTAGGCCGGGTCGTCGCTGTTGATCGTGACGCACAGCCCGGCGGCCAGCAGCCGGCCGAGGTTGTGATCGGCGAGGTCCTTGACCACGCACAGCTTGAGGTTCGACAGCGGGCACACCGTCAGCGGCACGCGGCGCGCCGCCAGCTCGTCGACCAGCGCCGGATCCTCGTCGCAGCGCACGCCGTGATCGATCCGCACCACGCCCAGCCGATCGAGCGCCTCGCGGATGTACGCGGCCGGGCCCTCCTCGCCGGCGTGGGCGACCGGCGTGAGGCCCATCGCCCGGGCCGCGGTGAACACCCGCTCGAACTTGGCCGGCGGGTTGCCGCGCTCGCCCGAGTCGAGGCCGACCCCGGCCAGGTGCTGCAGGTACGGCCGCGCGAGGTCGAGCGTCGCGAACGCGTCGGCCTCCGACAGGTGGCGCAGGAAGCACAGGATCAGCTTCGAGGTCAGCCCCCAGCGCGCTTCGGCGTCGCGCTGGGCCCGCACCAGGCCGTCGATCACCGTGCCCATCGCCACGCCGCGCGCGGTGTGGGTCTGCGGGTCGAAGAAGATCTCCGCGTGGATGACGCGATCGGCGTGGGCGCGCGCGAAGTACGCGATGGCCAGGTCGTAGAAGTCCTGCTCGTCGCGCAGCACGTCGCAGCCGGCGTAGTAGATGTCGAGGAACGACTGCAGGTCGGAGAACTGGTAGGCGCCGCGCAGCGCCTCGACCGAGCCCCAGCGCAGGTCGACGCCGTGGCGCGCGGCCTTGGCCATCACCATCTCGGGCTCGAGCGTGCCCTCGATGTGCAGGTGCAGCTCGACCTTGGGCAGCGTGGCGATCAGGCGCTCGAGCGGGGCGGGCAGGGCGGCGATCATGATCCCTGGTAACACGCCGGGCGACACCTCGGCGGCGGTCGCTGACAGGATCGGGCATGGCCCCACCGCGCCCCACGCTCACCCTGATCGCGCTCGTCGCGCTGCTCGTCGCCGCGCGCCCCGCCGACGCCTGCCGCTGCCTGCCGCCCAGCCTGAGCAAGGCCGCGCGGGCCGCGGACGTGGTGTTCGTCGGCACGATCGAGCGGGTCGACCAGGCCGATCACGCGGTCGCGACCGTGACCGTGCGCGCGGTGTGGAAGGGCGCGGTCGCCAGCGAGGTCAAGGTCCACGACTCGCCGACGTCGTGTCGGCGCGGCCTGTCCCCCGGTGAGACGCTGGTGTTCGTCGCCAGGAACGACCACGGCCGGTTCACCGTGCGGCAGTGCGACGGCACCCAGCGCGCGACCGCCGCCGTCGAGCGCCGGCTGACCCGCGCGCTCGGGGCGTCGCGCGCGCCGACCCCGTGATCGGGCCGCCCCCGGTCGCGGCGACGTGTATCGTGGAGGGGTGCGACGCGCGCTGGCGATGATCGTGGCCCTCGCCGCCTGCGGTGGCGAGCCGGCCAGCCCCGTGCCCGACGCGCCGCCGCTGGTGACCGACGCCGGCGTGAACCCGCCGCGGGTGCTGGCGCTCGAGCCGTCGCGCTACGGCCTCGACAGCCACCTGGCCGGCGACGATCTGTTCGACGCGTTCGCGGCCATCGGCATCCGCTGGCACCGCATCGACATCGACTGGGACGTGATCGAGGCCGCGCGCGGCCAGCCCGACTGGACCGACCTCGACCGCGTCGTCGCCGACGCCGACCGGCTGGGGCTCCAGCTGTTCGGGTCGATCGCGTACACTCCGGCGTGGGCGTCGGGCCGCGCCGACCGGGCCGCGCCGCCGCTGGATCCCGCCGACTACGTCGGGTTCGTGCGCCAGGTGGTGCGCCGCTACCGCGGGCGGATCGCGTGCCTCGGCGTGTGGAACGAGCCCAACCTGCGGCAGTTCTGGGCCGGCACCAAGGCCCAGTACCTCGCCGAGATCCTGGTGCCCGGGCTGTTCACGATCCACATGGAGGCGCCGGAGCAGGTGACCTGCGGCCCCGACCTGTCGAGCGCTGGCGACGAGCGCGGTGGGTGGCTCGGGCCGATCCTCGACGCCGCGGGCGGTCAGCTCGACGTGATCACCCACCACCAGTACGACGGCGGCGACACGGTCCCCGGCCGCGCCGCCGAGATCGATCTGCTGCGTGCGTTCCTGGTCGCCCGCGGCCAGGGCCACAAGCCGCTGTGGATCACCGAGATCGGGTGGAGCCGCAACGACGTCACCGAGGCCGAGCAGGCGACGCTGCTCACCGACACGATGGCCGCGATGGCGGCGCGCCCGTTCTGGGCCAAGACCTTCTGGTACGACTCCCACGGCGTCGACTTCGGCATCGTCGGCCCCGACGGCGCGCCCGATCGCGGCGTGCCGCGCGCCGCGTACCACGCCTACGCCGCCGTGATCGCCGGTCCGTAAGGCAGTCCGCCCGTCCCACGTGTCCCACGTGGGAGATCGCGGCGGTGTCCGCGCCGGACATGTCCCACGTGGGAGCGCGCGGGCGCGGCGCGGGCCGTCGGCGGGGTGTCCCCCGTGGGATCCGGAGCCGGCGCCGGGCTCGTAGTCGGTCACCGCGTCGGGATCGGCCGCGCGCTGGAGCTCCGCCCGCGCGACCGATCGCTACCCCTATACTGCGCGCCTCATGTCAGCCGTCGAACTCCCTGGCCTCGCGCGCCGCGCCCTCACCTTCGATGGCGTCACCCGCGACGTGTACGTGGCGGGTGAGGGCCCGGCGGTGATCGTGATGCACGAGGTCCCCGGCCTGCATCCGGGCGTGCTGGCGTTCGCGGCGCGGCTTCGGGCGCTGGGGCTCACGACGTACTTGCCCTCGCTGCTGGGCACCCCGGGGCGGGCGATGACGGGCTCGTACACGGCGCGCTCGATCGCCCGCGCTTGCGTGTCGCGCGAGTTCGCGACGTGGGCGACGGGCCGCGGTAGCCCGATCGTCGACTGGATGCGGCAGCTGGCGGCCCTGGCGCACCGCGAGTGCGGGGGCCCCGGCGTCGGCGCCATCGGCATGTGCCTGACCGGTGGCTTCGCGCTGGGCATGATGGTCGACGATCGCGTGATCGCGCCGGTGCTGTCGCAACCGTCGCTGCCGTTCGCCGTCACCGCCGCGCAGAAGGCGGCGATCGGGCTCGACGACGCGACCTGCGCGCGGATCGCGGCGCGCGCCGACGTCCCCGTGCTCGGCCTGCGCTTCACCCACGATCGCATGGTGCCACCCGAGCGGTTCGCCACGCTCCGCGACTTGCTGGGCGACCGCTTCATCGCGGTCGAGATCGACTCGGGCCCCGGCAACCCGCACGGGTTAGGCCGCATGGCCCACGCGGTGCTCACGCACGACCTGACCGACCGCCCGGGGCACCCCACGCGCGCCGCCCTCGATCAGGTGCTGGCGTTCTTCCGCGATCGCCTGCGGCCGGCCTGACCACCGCCGACCGCGATCTCCCGCGTGGGATGTCCGGAGCGGACACCGCCGCGATCTCCCACGTGGGACACCGCGGACACCGGCGGTGCGGTGCCAGCTCCGGCTCCGGCTCCGGCTCCGGCTCCGGATTCCGGATTCCGGCTCCGGCTCCGGCTCCGGCTCCGGCTCCGGCTCCGGCTCCGGCTCCGGCTCCGGCTCCGGCTCCGGCTCCGGCTTCGACTCCGGCTCCGGCTCCGGCTCCGGTTTGGCGACCCGCGATCTCCCACGTGGGATGTCCGGAGCGGATCCCGCCGCGATCTCCCACGTGGGATGGCCGGAGCGGACCCCGCCGCGATCTCCCACGTGGGACACCGCGGACACCGGCGGTGCGGTGCCAGCTCCGGCTCCGGCTCCGGCTCCGGCTCCGGCTCCGGCTCCGGCTCCGGCTCCGGCTCCGGCTCCGGCTCCGGCTCCGGCTCCGGCTCCGGCTCCGGTTTTCGGCTCCGGCTCCGGTTCCGGCTCCGGCTCCGGCTCCGGTTTTCGGCGCCGGCGCCGGTCGCGGCCACAGGCATGTTCGCGGAATCCAACCCTGCGGCCGGTTGTGGTTGCGCCCGGGGGACCCCGGGGCTAGCTTCGGCGCCCCTTCGCCATGACCGCCGCTCCCGCCTACGATCCTGTCCCTGATCTCGCCGCCGAGCTGGGGCTCGCGCCTGCCGCTGTCGCGGCGGCGATCGCCCTGTTCGCCGAAGGCGCGACGGTGCCGTTCATCGCTCGCTACCGCAAGGAGAAGACCGGCGGCCTCGACGAGGTGCAGCTGCGCGCCATCGAGGAGCGCCACGCGTACCTGGTCGAGCGCGAGGCCCGCCGCGAGGCGATCCGGTCCGAGCTGGCGGCGGCGGGGGTGCTGACCGAGGCGCTGGCGGCGGCGCTGGCGGCGGCCACGACCAAGCAGCAGCTGGAAGATCTGTACGCGCCGTACCGGCCCAAGCGGAAGACCCGGGCCAGCGCGGCCCGCGACAAGGGCCTGGCGCCGCTCGCCGAGCAGCTGCTCGCCCAGGGCGAGGGCGATCCGCAGGCGGCGGCGGCGGCGTTCGTCACCGGCGAGGTGACGTCGGTCGACGACGCGCTGGCCGGCGCCCGCGACATCGTCGCCGAGGTGGTGAGCGATCGCGCGGACGTGCGCGCCTTCGTCCGCGGCGCGTTCGCCGCCGGCGCGGTGGTCGCGAGCGGCGTGGCCGACAAGATCGCCGAGCCGACCAAGTACGAGGCCTACTACCAGTTCCGCGAGGCGGTCGCGACCATCCCGTCGCACCGCTTCCTGGCGATCCGCCGCGGCGAGGCCGAGGGCGTGCTGCGCGCGACGATCGAGCCCATGGCCGGCGACGCCGCCGGCGCCGACGGCGTGGTCGCGGGCGTGCTGCGGCTGGTCGGCCACGCGCCGGCGTCGGCGTGGGCGGCCGAGCTGGCCCGCGCGGTCGGCGACGGCTATCGCCGCCTGCTGGCGCCGGCGATCGAGAACGACCTGCGCGCCGAGCTCAAGCACAAGAGCGACCTCGAGGCCGCCGGCGTGTTCGCGGGCAACCTGCGGGCGCTGCTGCTGGGCGCGCCGCTCGGCGCCAAGTCGGTGATCGGCGTCGACCCCGGGCTGCGCACCGGTTGCAAGTGCGCGGCGGTCGACAGCACCGGCCGCTTCCTCGGCTCGATCACCGTGTACCTGACCCAGGGCGAGGCCGCGCTCGAGCGCGCCAAGGCCGACCTGGGCGAGTTCATCAAGAAGCACGATCCGATGGCGGTCGCGGTCGGCAACGGCACCGGCGGCCGCGAGGCCGAGGTGTTCATCCGCCGGCTGCTCGGCGCCGGCGGCCTGGGCGACCGGGTGGTGGTGGCGGTCAACGAGGCCGGCGCCAGCGTCTACAGCGCGTCGGACCTGGCCCGCGAGGAGTTCCCCGACCTCGACCTGACGATCCGCGGCGCGATCTCGATCGCCCGCCGGCTCCAGGACCCGCTGGCCGAGCTGGTGAAGATCGAGCCCAAGGCCATCGGCGTCGGCCAGTACCAGCACGACGTCCACGCCCCGCTGCTGGGCAAGAAGCTCGGCGACGTGGTCGAGAGCTGCGTCAACTTCGTCGGCGTCGACGTCAACACCGCGAGCCCGAGCTTGCTCGGCTACGTCGCCGGCATCGGCCCGTCGCTGGCCAAGAAGATCGTCGGCTACCGCCACGACCACGGCGGCTTCGCGTCGCGCGCCCAGCTGCTGGGGGTGCCCGGCCTGGGGCCCAAGACCTTCGAGCAGTGCGCCGGGTTCTTGCGCGTGCGCAACGCGGCCCAGCCGCTCGACGGCTCGGCCGTGCACCCCGAGCGTTACGCGGTGGTCGAGCAGATGGCCGCCGACCTCGGCGTCGACGTGGTCAGCCTGTTCGGCAACCCGGCGCTGGTCGAGACCATCGACCGCGCGCGCTACGTCGCCGGCGACGTCGGCGCGGCGACGGTGGCCGACATCTGCGCCGAGCTGGTGCGGCCGGGCCGCGATCCGCGCGCGCTGTTCGAGCCGCCCAAGTTCCGCGACGACGTGATGACGCTGGAGGACGTGAAGGAGGGCATGGTGCTCGAGGGCCTGGTCACCAACGTCGCCGCGTTCGGCGCGTTCGTCGACGTCGGCGTGCACCAGGACGGCCTGATCCACGTCAGCCGGCTGGCCGATCGCTTCGTCAAGGACGCCAGCGAGGTGGTGAAGGTCGGTGACAAGGTCACCGTGCGCGTGCTGGGCGTCGATCTCCAGCGTCGGCGCATCGCGCTGGGCCTGCACCACCCGCGCGCCGAGCAGGGCGGTCGCGGCCCGCGCCCCGATCGCGGCCCGCGCCCCGATCGCGGCCCGCGCCCCGATCGCGGCCCGCGCCCCGATCGCGGCCCGCGCCCCGATCGCGGCCCGCGCCCCGAGGGAGCGCCCCGCGCCGATGGCGCGCCCGCGGCTGATCGCGGCCCGCGCCCCGAGGGGGCCCCGCGGCCCGACGGCGGTCCGCGGCCCGACGGCGGTCCGCGGCCGGATCGCGGCCCGCGGCCACCCGGCGCGCCGCGCCCCGACTGGGGCCCCCGCGCCGATGGCGCGCCCGGCGGTGATCGCGGCCCGCGTCCTGATCGCGGCCCGCGTCCTGATCGCGGTCCGCGCCCCGAGGGAGCGCCCCGCGCCGACGGCGCGCCCGCGGGCGACCGCGGCCCGCGGCCCGAGGGCGATCGCGGCCCGCGGCCGGATCGTGGCCCGCATCCCGCGGGCGATCGCGGTCCGCGTCCTGATCGCGGCCCGCGGCCCGAGGGCGATCGCGGTCCGCGTCCCGATCGCGGCCCGCGTCCCGAGGGCGATCGCGGCCCGCGGCCGGATCGCGGTGGAGATCGCCCCGGCGATCGCGACCGCGGCGGCGATCGCCGCGGCGAGCCCAACGGCATGGGAGTATCCGGCTTCGTCAACAACCCGTTCGCGAAGCTTGCCGAGATCAAGAAGAAGCGCTGAGCTGCTGGTCGCGATCACCGCGGTGATCGCCGCCGCGGCGTGCCGCGATCCCAAGCGGCGCACCCCCGATGCGGCGGCGATGGTCGATGACGCGGGCCTGGCCGCGCTGGCGTCCGACGCCGCGCCGGCCGACGACGCCGCGCCGGCGGTGGTCCGCCCCGAGCGCGCGGTGTTCGCGCTCGGCGACAACCTGCTCACCGCGCATCGCGTGGTCGACGGCGATCTGGTGATCGACGCCGGCTCGATCGGCTTCGCCCGCTACACCCGCTTCGATCTGCCGACGCCCCGGTGGCAGCTGCGCCGCGTGGCGCTGGGCCAGCGGGTGGCGGTGGCGGCCAAGGGCGGGGCGATCGAGGTGCCGCTGTCGGCGGCGCAGGCGGCGGCCGCCACCGGCCTGCAGGTGCGGCTGGTGGCCGAGCGCGCCGGCAAGGTGACCGTGCGCGCCGGGCTGCGCGCGCTGGGCCGCCTCGACGTCGCCGTCGGCCGCGGGTGGTACGCGCTGCCGACGCCGGCCGGCGCGTGGCGCGAGGGCGAGAACCCGATCATCTTCGACGGCGCCGTCGCGGTCGAGACCGTGCGGGTCGCGGCCGACCTGGCGCGCGCCGGCGCCGACGACGAGCCGATCGAGCACGCGGCGTGGACGCCGGCGACGCGCACCCTCGACCTCGATCGCAACGCCGGGGTCGCGTGGTACGTGCACCTGCCGGCCGACGCCCACCTGATCGCGGCCGTGCCCGCGCCGTGCCGGGTCGAGGTCACCGCGCGCACCGACGACGGCACCCAGGTCGGCGGGCTGCTCGGCGGCGGCCGCGATCGGGTCGAGCTGTCGGCGGTGGGCGATCGCCCGGTGCGGCTCGAGCTGACCGCGCGCGAGTGTCCGCGCGCCGGCCTGGCGGATCCGCGGATCACGATCCCGGGCGCCGCGCCGCCGCCGCCCACGCCGGGCCCGCCGGCGAAGTACGTCGTCCTGTGGATCATGGACGCGCTGCGCGCCGATCGCATCCGCACGTTCACGCCCGGCGCCCGCGCCGAGGTGCCGAACTTCGATCAGCTGGCCCAGACCAGCGCGGTGTTCCGCCAGTACTACGTCCACGGCAACGAGTCGCAGACCTCCCACGCCAGCCTGTGGACCGGCACCTACCCGGCGATCCACAACGTGCGCCAGGCCGGCGTCGGCGGCACCTGGCGGATCCCGCGCCAGCTCGCCGTGCTGGGCGAGCTGGTCGGCGCCGCCGGGCTCGAGCCGATCGCGGTCACCGGCAACGGCTTCGTCACCGACGTCGGCGGCTACGGCCGCGGCTTCACCGAGTTCCGCAACATGATGCGCGAGAAGGGCGTCATCAACGGCTACCTGCCGGGGCGGCTGGTGCTCGACGCCGCGCTGGCCCGCCTCGAGGTCCACCAGGCCAAGCCGACGCTGCTGTTCCTCGGCACCGTCGACACCCACGGGCCGTGGGTCGCGCGCAAGCCGTGGATCGATCGCTACTCGGATCCGTCGTACCGCGGGCCGTTCGTGGTCGGCGGCACCGCGGCTGGCCTCGGCATCATCCCCGGGCAGATGGGCTGCACGATCATCCCGCCGCCGGCCGACGTCGAGCGGCTGCGCGCGATCTACGACTCGGCGATCAGCTACCACGACGCGCGGCTCGGCGACCTGGTCGCCAAGCTGCAGGCGATGGGCATCTACGAGCAGACGATGATCATCGTCACCGCCGATCACGGCGAGGAGCTGTTCGAGGACGGGCGCTGCGGCCACGGCGGCTCGCTGCGCGAGACGCTGGTGCGGGTGCCGCTCTTGATCCACTACCCGGCGCGGATCGCGCCCGGCGTCGTCGACGAGGGCGTCGAGCAGGTCGACGTGCTGCCGACGATCCTCGACGCGCTGGGCGCCGACCTGCCGGCCCAGCTGCAGGGCCAGTCGCTGGCGCCGCTCGCGGCCGGCGTCGATCGCGGCTGGGCCCGGCCGTCGTACGCGTCGCAGTTCGAGTACGCGCACACGATGCGGATCGCCCGGTGGAAGCTGAAGGTCGGCAAGCGTGGCGTGCCGACCACCCTCGACGTGGTCGGCGATCCCGACGAGCGCATCGATCAGTCGGCGACCCGGCCGGCGGTGCGGCGCCTGCTCACCGATAGCCTCGGGCTGTTCCTCGCCACCCGCACCCGCTGGCACAAGCGCTCGATGGGCGTCGTGACCAACCTCGCGCCTGGCGCGGCGGCGCTGCTCGAGCAGACGCCGTGAGCCGCGCGCTGGCGCTGCTCGCGCTGGCCGCGTGCGCCGGGCCGGCCCGCGATCCCGACTCGGTGCGCCGGCCGCCGCCGGTCGATGCCGGGCCCGACGCCGCGATCGACGCCGCGCCGCCGCCGCCGCGCTGGCTGCGCGGCTCGACCCACGTCCACGCCGCGCCGTCGGGCGACTCGGCGACCGCGCCGGCGGAGGTGGCGGCCTGGTACGTCGCCCACGGCTACGACTTCATCGTCCTGACCGATCACAACCGGGTCACGATCCCTGGCCCCGATCCCGGCGGGCGGGTCGCCGCGGACGACGGCGCGCTGCTGGTGATCGCCGGCAGCGAGCTGACCTACAACCCGACCGCGTGCGCCGAGCCGGCGCCGCCGCCCGACGGCAAGTGCCGCATCCACGTCAACGTGCTCGGTGCGACCGGCCGCCCGGCGGGCAAGCTGGAGTGGGCCGACCGCGCCGCCACCGCGCGCCGCGACATGTACCGCGCGGCGATCGCGCGGGCCCAGGCGCTGGGCGGCGTGCCGCAGCTCAACCACCCGCAGTGGCATTGGGGCATGACCGCGGCGCTGCTCACCGCGCTGGCCGGCGACGGCGTGGCGCTGGTCGAGATCGGCAACTCGCAGTTCGCGCGGTGGAACGCCGGCGACGCCGAGCACCCGTCGATGGTGGCGCTGTGGGACGCGGCGCTGGCCACCGGCGCGACCTTGTGGGGCGTGGCCTCCGACGACGCCCACTCCTACGACGGCGTCGGCAAGTACCCAGCGGGCGGCGCGTGGGTGATGGTCGACGCGCCCCGCGACGCCGACGCGATCATCGCCGCGCTCGCCGCGGGGCGGTTCTACGCGACCACCGGCGTGACGCTCGCGCGGGCCGGCGCGGCCGGCGACGCGCTCGAGGTCGCGATCGCCGGCGACCCCGCCGGGCACACCATCGAGTTCGTGGTCGACGGCCGGGTGGTGGCCACCAGCCACGACGCGACCGCGCGCCACCCGATCCCGCCCGCGCCCAGCTACGTCCGCGCCGCGGTCACCCGGGCCGACGGCGCGATGGCATGGGTCCAGCCAGCGCGCCGCTGAGCGCGCGCGCCGCGGCGATCACACCGGCATCAGGCCGTGCTGGATCGCGAACCGGGTGATGTCGGAGTTGTTGCGCAGCCGCAGCTTCTTCAGCACGTGGCCGCGGTGGGTGTCGACGGTCTTCACGCTGATCGCGAGCATCTCGGCGATCTCGCGGTTGGTCTTGCCCGCGGCCAGGTACTCCATCACCTGGAACTCGCGGGACGACAGCACCTGCGCCGGGTGATCGCTGCGCTTCTTGCCAAGCGCGGCCTCGACCTCCTCGGGGATGACCCGCTCGCCGCGGTGGACCCGCTCGATCGCCGCCAGCAGCTCGTCGAGGTTCGCGGACTTCTTGACGTAGCCAGCGGCGCCGCCGCGGATGGCGCGGACGCCGTGGGCCTCGTCCTCGTGCATCGTGAGGATGATGGTCTTGGTGCCGGTCTCGAGCGCCGCCAGATCGGCCAGCGCGGCGATGCCGTCCTTCTCGGGCATCGACACGTCGAGCAGCAGCACGTCGGGGTGGAGGCGGCTCACCTGCGACACCGCCTCGGTGCCGGTCGCCGCCTGTCCGACCACGTCGATCCGATGGCTGGCGATGAGCATCTTGGCGAGCGCCTCACGGATCAGCGTGTGGTCTTCAGCGATTACGACACGGATCATGGAGGTCCTCGGCGCATGACGGTAACTGCCACAACGTACCACGCCACCGGGGTGACGCCGGCGCGCGCACGGGTAGCGCTGGGTTCCCCCTCGGGCCCCGCAACGGCGTTGATCGGGCCCGCCAGATCGATACACTGCCGCCCGAGGCCTCCTTGACCGCGGTTCCCACGACTCCCACCAACCCCACCGAACTGGGCGAGTTCACGGTGGTTGGGGTGCTGGGGGAGGGGGGCAGCGCGACCGTCTACGACGCTCGCTGGGGGCACCGGTCGGTCGCGCTCAAGGTGATCCGGGCCGATCTCGCCGGCGCCGAGGCGCGCCGATTCCTGGACGAGGCCAGGTTGCTGATCGACATGGCCCACCCGGGGGTGGTGAAGGTCCTGGCCGCCGGGACCCTGCCCGACGGCCGGTCGTACCTGGCCATGGAGAAGCTGCCGGGGCAGACCCTCGCCGACCGGCTGGGCGCTGGGCCGATCCCCCTGGCCCAGGCCATCGCGCTGTTCGATCAGCTGTGCGAGGCGGTGGCGGCGATGCACGCGGCGGGGCTGATCCACCGCGACCTCAAGCCCGAGAACGTCATGCTGGTGCAGAGCGACGGCGCGCTGCACGCGGTGCTGCTCGACTTCGGGATCGCCAAGGCCATGCGCGACGGCGTGGTCACGCTGACCGAGACCGGGCAGGTGCGCGGCACGCCGGCGTACATGGCGCCCGAGCGGTTCTTCGGGTCGCCGGCGTCGGTGGCGACCGACGTCTACGAGCTGGCGGTGACGCTGTTCGCGATGCTGGCCGGGCGGCTGCCGTGGGACGACACCGCCGATCCCGACGTCCGGCTCAACCCGTCGCGGCTGGCGGAGACCGTCGAGGTGCCGGGCGCGCTCGACGAGGAGGTGGCGCGCGCGCTGTCGACCCGCGCGGCCAACCGGCCGCCCGACGTGCTGGCGCTGCGCGATCGGGTCCGCCGCGCGGCGGGGCTGGGCGCCGCGCCGCCGACCCGGGTCACCGCGCCGTTCGAGCTGCCGCTGGCGCCGACGGTGCCGACCGCCGTCGCCGATCGACCGATCGATCGACCGACCGATCGGCCGAACGATCCGCGACAGCCGTGGCGGCAGTCCGGCGGCGCGGCCACCACTGGCTCGGCGGCGTCGGGCGAGCGCGTCGAGCCGGCGCCGAAGGTCGCCGCGCGGACGCGCCGGCGCTGGCCGCTGTGGGCGGGGGGCGCGGTGGTCGCGGCGGGGGCCGCGGTGATCGGCGTGCTGGTGCTGGGCGGTGATGGCACGCCGGGACCGGCGCGCCCCGATCCGTGGGCGCTGTCGGCGTCGGGCGCGGTGGCGCCGGGCAGCGGCAACAGCGAGCCGCTCGAGCCGACCCCGCCGGCGGTGGCGCGGATCGCGCTGACCGCGGCCAAGCGCGACGAGATCCACGCAGCCCTCGGCAAGGTGCTGGCCCACCACAGCCCCGACGCGACCGTCGTCGTCGCGCTGTCGGTGCTCGAGGTGCGGGCCTCGGCCGAGCTGTCGCCGGTGCTGCTGCGGGCCGGCGAGTCGACGACGTTCACCCAGCTGCGCATGTTGATGGTCGGCAGCTGCGACCTCGCGCTGGGGGCGCGCGGCGAGTGGCTGTCGATGGCGATGGTCGAGCGGCCGGGCGCGCTGCTCAAGGAGTACGAGCTGATCGCGCGCGGCGACTGGAGCCGCGCCGAGATGGAGGCGTGTTTCGGCCAGGGCCGGCCGGGGCCGGTGTCGCGCGCGACCGCCCCGGGCCTGCCGGGCGAGCCGATCACCGTCGTGCCCACCGACGGGCCGCCGGTGCTGATCGGCTGGCTCGACGAGCACACCTTCTACAGCACCACCAGCACCGCCGACGCCGCCGCGATCGCCGCGCGGCTGACCCCGCGCACCGGCAAGCCCAGCGCGCTCGATCAGATCGGCTCGCGGATCGATCGCCAGGCGTCGGCGTGGCTGGTCGGGACCCGCGCGGCGCTGGCGGCCGCGGTCGAGACCCCGGCGCTGACCGCCGACGTCAGCGTCCGGCTCGAGCTCGACGACGCCGGCCTGGTCGGCACGGTCGCGCTGTACCAGCCCGACGGCAAGCGCGCCGACGCCACCCAGGCCGCGGTCGATGCGATGATCGCCAAGGCCAAGGAGGACCCGATCCTCGGGCTGGCGATCCCGGCGCTGGCGGTCGAGCGCGACGGCACCACGGTGCGGATGCGCGGGCGGATGCCGGTCGACCTGCTGGCGAAGGCCGGCGTGCAGATGGCGCGGGCGTTGCCGTGACGGCGCCGGTCGTGCGATATCCGCGCCGGTGACCCAGCGCGATCCCCATCGACCCCTCACGATCGGCATCGCCGGTGGCACCGGCAGCGGCAAGTCGACCGTGGCGGCCAAGCTGGCCGGCGCGGCGCCCCCGGGGCGCTGCGTCGTCGTCGATCACGACTCGTACTACCGCGACCAGAGCCACCTGACGCCGGCGGCCCGGGCCGAGCTCAACTACGATCACCCGTCGTCGCTCGACAGCGGCCTCCTGGCCGAGCACCTGCGCGAGCTCAAGGCCGGGCGCGCGGTCGACGTGCCGAACTACGACTTCGTCACCCACACCCGCAAGCGCGAGACCCGGCGGGTCGAGCCGGCGCCGATGGTGATCGTCGAGGGCATCCTGGTGTTCGTCGAGGCGCCGGTGCGCGATCAGCTCGACATCAAGATCTTCGTCGACACCGACGCCGACATCCGGCTGATGCGCCGGATCCGCCGCGATCTCGAGCAGCGCGGCCGCAGCTTCCAGTCGGTCCGCGACCAGTACTACGCGACGGTGCGGCCGATGCACATCGAGTACGTCGAGCCGTCCAAGCGCTGGGCCGACCTGATCGTGCCCGAGGGCGGCGACAACAAGGTCGCGCTCGACGTGCTGCTCGGCACGCTGGGCCGCGTCGCGTTCGGCTGAGCGGGCGTCCGCCCGAGGCGCGCGGCGCTACGGCGTGGCCGCCGGGCGCGGGCCCAGCACCGCGCGCAGGCGGCGGAACGAGTTCTGGGTGGCGGCGCCGCCGGCGCAGGTCCGGGGCTTCTTCTCACCGCACGGCGCGTCCTTGTCGACGAACCCGCGCTTGCCGCACGGCTTGAGGTAGCTCATCACGTCGCTGCACAGGTGCTCGTGATCGAGCCCGTAGGCGTGGGCGACCTCCATCGCGATCGTCTCGCAGACGCCGCGGGGCTGGTGGCGCTGCGTGGCGGCGAAGGCGAACACCACCGCGCGCGGGATGACCTCGCCGTTGAACGGGGCCAGGCCGGCGACCTGCGTGTCTTTGACGCCGATGTCCTTGGGCCGGCCGCCGACCGCCACCAGCACGTGCTCGCGGGTGGTCGGCGGCTGATCGGTGACCTCGACGTCGAAGGCGGCGAACTGCGCCTGCACGCAGGTCACCAGGTCGCGCCACTGCTTGGCCGAGCCCTTCCAGCCGGGGAGGTCGCGCGGCGCGTCGCCCTGGTGGGCGATCACGCTCGAGCTGCCGGCGGCGGCGTCGTCGGTGCCGGCGGTCAACGTCCGCGGGCGGGGATCGAGGAAGATCACCCGCGGCACCGGCGGCGGGCCGTCGAGCCGCTGCGCGACGTCGCGCTTGATCTCGACCAGGTCGTCCATCGTGGGCGCCCGCCACTCGCCGGTGCGCATGCGCTTGACGATCACCAGCGCGACCGCGACGCCGACCGCCACCGCGACCACGCCGACGGTGGCGATCGTGGCGATCCGCCGCGGCCAGCTGCGGCGCGGCGCCGCGTGGGGGCGCGGGCCGGGCGGCGCCGGCCGGGGCGCGGTCATCGCTTGATCCCGAGCACCAGCCCGTCCGGCGTCGGGATGCACACCGAGTCGCAGCTCGCGGCGACGATCTGGTGGAAGTCGCGCATCGCGCGGCCCCGGGGGCTGTCGTCGAGGAGGTCGCCGAACAGGTAGGCGTTGTCGCCCAGCACGACGCCGCCCGGGCGCAGGTTGGCCATCGCCCACCGCCCGTAGTGGGCGTAGCTGGCCTTGTCGGCGTCGATGAACACCGCGTCGAACGGGCCGTGGGGCTCGAGCGACGGCAGCACGTCGACGCCGGCGCCCTCGAGCACCGACACCTTGGCGCCGACGCCGGCCGCCGCCAGGTTGGCCCGGGCCAGCGCGGCGTGGCGCGGCTCGAACTCGATCGACCACAGGTGGCCGTCGGGCGGCAGCGCGCGCGCGATGTGCAGCGCCGAGTAGCCGACCAGCGTGCCGATCTCGACCGCGCGGTGGACCCGCGCCAGCCGGCACACGAGCGCCAGCAGCTGCCCCTCCGACGGGCCGACCATGATCGCGGGCACGTCGGCCGGGGTCGCGAAGGCCCGGGCCAGCGCGTCGTCGTGGGCGGCGTGGACGTCGACGCACCAGTCGAGGATCGGGCGGGTGGCGTAGCGCTCCCCGGCGCGCGAATCGGCATCGGCCATGGCGCCATCGTGCACCGCGGCGCCGCTGCGTGGTAGCACCGACCGGTGGCATCCGCTTCGTCGCTCATCCTGGTCACCGGCGGCGCCGGGTTCATCGGCTCGCACACCGTCGATCGGCTGGTCGCCGACGGCCACCGCGTCGTCGTCGTCGACGATCTGCGCACCGGCAAGCGGGCCAACCTGGCCCAGCACGGGGCCTTGAGCTTCGCCGCCGGCTCGCCGGTCGAGCTGGTGGTGGCCGACGTCAGCCACGGCCTGTTCGCGCCGCTGGCGGCGGTGACCGCGGCCCACGGGCCGATCGCCCGCGCCATCCACCTGGCGGCCCAGGTGTCGGTGGTGCACTCGCTGGCCAACCCGCTGGTCGACGTCGCGGTGAACTACGTCGGCACGGTGCAGGTGCTGGAGTACGCGCGCGCGGCTGGCGTCAAGAAGATCGCGTTCGCGTCGTCGGCGGCGGTCTACGGCGACACCCCGGTGGTGCCGGTGGTCGAGGACGCGCCGTGCCGGCCGCTGTCGCCCTACGGCGTCGACAAGCTGGCCAGCGAGCTGATGCTGGGCGCCTACGCCGCCACCCACGGCGTCGCGGCGACGCCCTTGCGGTTCTTCAACGTCTACGGCCCGCGCCAGGATCCGTCGAGCCCGTACTCCGGCGTCATCTCGATCTTCGCCGACCGGGCCCGGGCCGGCAGGCCGCTGACGATCTTCGGCGACGGCCAGCAGACCCGCGACTTCGTCTACGTCGGCGACGTCGCGCGCGCGGTGGTGGCCGCGGCCATGGCCGACGGCGGCGACGGCACCGCGATGAACATCGGCACCGGCCGCGAGACCACGGTGCGCCAGCTGGCCGAGCTGATCGTCGGCCTGGCCGGCACCGGCGTCGCGATCAGCCACGCGCCGGCGCGCGCCGGCGAGATCGTGCGGTCGCTGGCGGCGGTCGCGCGGGTGCAGGCGGCCCTGGGCTGGCAGGCCGAGGTGGCGCTGGCCGACGGCCTGGCCCGCACGCTGGGCTGAGCGCGTCGACCCGGTTCCCGCGGGGAGCGCAGGCCGCGCGGCGCGGTCAGGCGTTGTAGGCTGTAGCCCATGCGTCGCCCTCGCGTAGTCGCGCTCGCCGCCTTGCTCCTGGTCGTGATCGCCGCGCTGGCGCGGCCGCGGCCGGCCGCCGCCGACGTCCAGCGGGCGTGGATCAAGGCGGTACCCGACGAGGCGACCTGGAAGAAGTACTCCAAGACGCTTGGCGCCGACGAGTTCGGCAAGTTCGTCATCGACATCAAGTCGAACGAGATCTACTTCTTCGACGTCAACCTGTTCGAGCTGCACGCCGACTTCGTCCTCGGCGTGCTGCTCAAGCAGCCGTGGACCCGCGACAACATCATCACCTACAACAAGAACTACGAGCGGGTGAAGCCCAAGTTCATCCTCGGCTACGTCACCCACCACACGAAGGTCGATCGCTGGGCGCTGTCGTTCTGGGAGGGCGATCAGATCGACGCGCCGACGGTGCTCAAGGTGCGCGATCGGCTGAAGGGCACGTTCTGGCGCACCGATCTGGCGTTCCGCCCCGACTCGCCGCAGCAAGAGAAGATGGCCAAGGCCGTCGCCGCCAAGGGCTTCACCGTCGTCACCAACGACGAGTTCTACAAGGCGGCGGCGTTCCAGGCGTTCAACAAGGGCAAGGCGATCGGCCGGCTCAAGGTGGTGCCGGTGGGCACGCCGTACGATCAGCTGACGTTCGACCGCCACGACATCGTGCTGTTGCAGGAGAGCTACCCCGACATCACGCCGGTGGCCGGCATCCTGGCGACGACGTTCTCGACGCCGCTGTCCCACGTCAACCTGCGCGCCGGCGCCTGGGGTATCCCCAACGCCGGCTACAAGAAGGCGCGCGAGGAGTTCGGCGCCCTCGACGGCAAGATCGTCTACTACAACGTCGACGACACCCACGCGGTGGTGCGCGAGGCCAGCCCGGCCGAGATCGCCGACTGGGAGGCGCAGAAGGCCCAGGCCAAGCACGTCGCGCTGCCGGCCGCCGACACCGGCGATCCGCACCTGGCGATGTTGACCCGGATGCGGGCCAAGGACGTCGTGCGTTACGGCACCAAGGCCGCCAACCTCGGTGAGATCCGCACCGCCAACCTGCCGGGCGTCAACATCCCCGACGGCTTCGGCGTGCCGTTCTTCTACTACGTGCGCCACATGACGCAGCACGGCCTCGACGCCAAGGTCGCCGCGATGCTGGCCGACGCGCGGTTCGGCAGCGACGCGGCGTGGCGCAAGGCCGCGCTCGAGGAGCTGCGCGCGGCGATCCTGGCGGCGCCGATCGATCCCGACGTGCTCGACGTGATCTACCGGCGGGTGCGGCTGAAGCTGGGCGGCAAGGGCGTGTTCGTGCGCAGCTCGACCAACGCCGAGGACCTGCCCGGGTTCAACGGCGCCGGCCTGTACGACACCGTGCCCAACGTGCGCGGCAAGGCGGCGCTGGGCGTCGCGCTCAGGACGGTGTGGGCGTCGTTGTGGAACCTGCGCGCGGTCGAGGAGCGCTCGGCGTTCGGCATCGATCACCGCCAGGTGTTCGCCGCGGTGCTGGTGCAGGTCGGCGTCAACGCCACCGCCGCCGGCGTGCTGGTCTCGACCAACCTGTACGACCCGCGCGACGACGACGGCTTCACGATCAACGCCAAGTGGGGCCTGGGCATGAAGGTGGTGGAGGGTCAGAAGGTGCCCGAGCAGATCATCTTCGACGCCACCAACGACGGCACCAAGATCATCTCGCGCACCGACGATCCGACGATGCTGATCTTCGAGCCCGGCGGCGGCATCCGCGAGGTGCCGGTGGCGGGCACCGAGGTGATCCTCACCGAGGAACGCGCCAAGCGGCTGGTCACCGCGGTGCGGCAGTTCATCCCGCTGTTCGCGCCCGGCACGCCGCTCGACGTCGAGTGGGTGCTCGAGGGCGAGACCATGTGGATCGTGCAGGCGCGGCCGTTCGTGGGGCGGTAGGCGCGGGCACCGGGTCCGGCTCCGGCTCCGGCTCCGGCTCCGGTTCCGGCTCCGGGTCCGGCTCCGGCTCCGGGCTCCGGCTCCGGCTCCGGCACCGGCTCCGGCACCGGCTCCGGCACCGGCTCCGGCTCCGGCTCCGGCACCGGCACCGGCTCCGGCTCCGACACCGGCTCTGACACCGGCTCCGGCTCCGCCACCGGCTCCGGCTCCGACACCGGCACCGGCTCCGACACCGGCTCCGACACCGGCACCGGCTCCGGCTCCGGCTCCGGCTCGCGCACGTTCCTCCTCGATTCCTTGGTGCAGCAAGGGTTCCTCCGTGGTTGGTGTGCCCCTCGCGGCCCCCGCGCACGTCCTTTGCCGCGCGCGCTGGGGGCGATGGTGGCGAGCAGGAAGGTGGGGAGGGAGCGCGCGGCACAGGACCTGCGCGTTGGGCCGCGGACGGGGCGAACACCAACCACGGAGGACGTCATGCTGGATGCACAGAGGGTTTCGATGGAGCTGATCGAGGTGCTGCGGGAGATCGTGGCGCGGGTGCGGACCGGGTCACCGGAGCTGGCGGACCAGGTGCGGCGGGCGGCGACGTCGGTGGCGCTGAACCTCGCCGAGGGCACGCGGCGGCAGGGCCGGGACAAGAAGCGCGTGTACCGGATCGCCGCGGCGGAGGCGCAGGAGCTGAAGACGGCGCTCGCGGTCGCCGCCGCCTGGGGCGACGTCGAGGCCGCGCAGGTCGCGGCGGCGCTGGCGCTCGCGGAGCGCCTGGGCGCGATGACCTACCGCCTCGCGCGGTAGCCCGGGCGCCGGGGCGCCGGCCCCCGCGACGCCGGCGCCGGAGCCGGAGTCGGAGCCGGAGCCGGAGTCGGAGCCGGAGTCGGAGCCGGAGCCGGTGTCCGGATCGCGGACCCGTCGTCCGGAACGCGGACGAAGCGGCGAGCGCCGCCGCGGCGGGTGTCACCGGCGCGGGTGCTGGAGCCGGTAGAGCATGGCGCCGAGGCGGTCGGCGAGCGCGAGGGCGGGGGCGGTGGCGTCGTCGGCGACGTAGCCCCAGCGGCGGGCGACGTGCAACGCGGTGGCGGCCTCGGCGCACTCGGCGGCGGCGATGCGGAACCGCATGGCGCGGTCGCGGCCGTCGCGCCGCCAGGCCTCGGCGGTGTTGAGCGCCCCGCTGGTGGCGGCGCGCCGCAGCTGGCTGGCGAGGTCCGGATCGGCGATCCGGATCCTGCTGACGAGGGGGACGAGGCTGCTGATGAACTCGAGGGCGACGGCGCTGGCTTCACACATGATGGACCTCCGCGGGTTGACTGGCTCTCACACCCCTCCGCGGCCCAACGCGCAGGTCCCATGCCGCGCGCTCCTCGCAAGCGTTCCGCCCTCTACCATCGCCACCAGCGCGCGCGGCGGGGGACGTGCGCGGGGGCCGCGAGGGTGAGAGCCAGTCAACCCACGAAGGCACCATGAAGCCTACGAGTCATCACGGCACCGGCACCGGCACCGGCACCGGCACCGGCACCGGCTCCGGCTCCGACACCGGCTCCGACACTGGCTCCGGCTCCGACACCGGCTCCGGCACCGGCTCCGGCTCCGGCTCCGACACCGGCTCCGGCTCCGGCTCCGACACCGGCTCCGACACCGGCTCCGGCTCCGGCTCCGACACCGGCTCCGGCTCCGGCTCCGACACCGGCTCCGACACCGGCTCCGGCTCCGACACCGGCTCCGGCTCCGACACCGGCTCCGGCTCCGGCTCCCGCTCCGGGTCCGGCTCCGGCTCCGGCACCGGCTCCGTCACTTCCCGCGCAGCGCTTCGCCCAGGTAGCGGACCAGCGCGCTGCCCAGGCCGGGCTCGTCGTCGATCAGCTCGTCGAGATCCAGCCGGCGCAGGCGGAACAGCCGGGTCGGCTCGAGGGCGGCGATGCGGGGCGTGGGGCGCGGGGCGATCGCGGCGAGCTCGTCGACCGCCTGGCCGCGGGTGAGCCGGCGGTCGCCGGCGGCCACCGCGCC
This sequence comes from Myxococcales bacterium, assembly GCA_016707895.1. Lineage (GTDB taxonomy): Bacteria > Myxococcota_A > Polyangia > Haliangiales > Haliangiaceae > UBA2376. The sequence continues at coordinate 549,293 of JADJGV010000037.1, forward strand.
GTCGAGCACGACCAGCAGCGCGTCGAGCCGCTCGCCGTCCGAGGCCACCGCGGCGCCCGGCGCCAGGGTCAGCACGTCGCCGCGATCGGCGACCGCCGCGAGCTGCGGCGTGGTGAGGCCGGCCAGCGCCGGGACCTCGGCCAGCACCAGCAGCACGTCGATCGCGGGCACGTCGTCATCGTCGACGTCGGCGGTCACCCGGCGCAAGAGGTCGAGCGGCGAGATCGCGGCGGCGGCGGCGTGGGCGGCCGAGGTCAGCGCGCCCTTGAACTCGCGGCGGCGGGCCGGCGGCAGCGCGCGCAGCAGCAGATCGCGGGTCAGGCGATCGCCGCCGGTCAGCTCGGCGGTGATGGCGTCGTCGAGCGCGACCGCGCCGCGGCGGCCGCGGGCGCCGTGGACCCGGGCCGCCAGCGCGCCGGGATCGAGCAGGGGCACCACCCGGGCCGCGACCGCGCGGGGCAGGGTGGCGTCGAGGATCTCGACGGCGCGGGCCCGCTCGCCGAGGCCGCTGGCGCTGCGCACGGCGCGGGCGGCGCGGGCGATCGCGCTCGAGCGCGCCTGCACCGCCACCAGGAGCAGCGCGGTGTGCGCGACCTCGCTGGTCCGCTCGTCGAGCCGCCGATCGACGTGCGGATCGCCGAGCGCGGCCAGCGCGCCGGCGTCGACCGCGAGGCGATCGAGCGCGTCGAGCTCGGCGGTCACGACCCGATCGAGCTCGCGGGCGTCGACCGCCAGCTCGCCGAGCAGCGCCACCGCGCGATCGCGCGCACCGCGCCGCCCGAGCCCGGCGGTGCGCACCAGCGCCACCACCGCCGCCGGGCCCAGGCCGCGCAGCGCGGCCTCGGCGGCCTGGCGGATCTCGTCGTCGCGAGCGCCCAGCGCGTCGGCGATGGTGGCGAGATCGTCGGGGCCGGCGCCGTCGGGCCAGCGGGCCAGCGCGGTCAGCGCCGCGGCGGTCACCGGCGGCGCGGCGCCGGCGGGCGCGGCCAGCGAGCGCACCAGCTCGCCGACGTCGGCGCGCAGCCAGCGGGCCTCGGCGTCGTCGGGGCCGGCGGTGGCCCGCGCCGCCAGCGCCGCGACCGCGCCGGCGACGGTCTCGGGCGGCAGGCCGTCGCGGCGCCGCACCAGCCGCAGCAGCAGCCGGGCCAGCGCCAGCTCCCCCGGCGGCGTGGCGGCGGCCTGATCGGCGACCTCGCGGGTGAGCTCGACGACGCCGGCGTGGGCCACGGCGGGATCGTCGGCGTCGATGGCGTCGCGCAGCGCGTCGGCGATCGCGTCGGCGTCGTCGGCGAGCCGCGCCGCGGCGATGGCCCGGGCCGCCGCGGTGGCTGGCCGCGCGTCGCTGGTGATCGCGAGGCGGCGGGCGCGCGCCAGCCGCCCGATCAACGACAGCCGGGCGCGCTCGACGTCGTCGCGGTCGTCGGGCGTGGCCGCCAGCGCCGCCGCGGTCGCCGGATCGAGCGCGCGCGGCGGTACCGTGCGCGCCAGCGCGTCGAGCACCGCGCCCCGGGCGGCGGGCGCGTCGCGGTACAGCTCGCACAAGAGCGGCCGCGCGTCGAAGCCGTCGCGGTGCAGCCGGGCCGCGACCTCGGCGGCGCGGGCCGGATCGCCGACGGCGAGCGCCTGCACCACGCGGCGCGCGGCGCGCCCGCCGAGCGCCACCGGCTCGTCGCCACCGGTCGGCCGCGCCAGCGCGCCCAGCGCCCACCGCGGCAGGCGCGCGCGCACCACCAGCGCGACCGCGAGCCACGCCAGCGCGGTCGCGAGCACCAGCCCGCCCAGCCGATCGGCCGCCACCGCGCCGGCGGCCAGCCCGCCGACGATCGCGCCGGTGCGCTTGGCCGGCCCTTCGAGCCAGCCGCCGAGCCGGCCGCGCAGCTCGACCGGCAACAGGTTCTGGGCCAGCTTCTCGGCCGGCCCCTCGATCGCGCCGTCGGTGATGCGGGCCTGGATCTGCAAGAGCGCCGCGGCGGTCAGGCTGCCGCTCGCGACCACGCCGAGCGCGCCGAGGCACGCGGTCAGCGGCGCCACCACCAGCGCGCCGCCGACGCCGAGCCGGCCCAGCAGCCGGGGCGCGATGATGACCTGCGCGCCGATCATCGCGAGCTGGCCGATCATGCGCACCGCGCCGAGGAACGCGGCCAGCGCCCGGGCGTCGTCGGCGTGATGGGCGGCGGCCGCGGCGCCGAGCGCGACGTAGGTGAGCGACGCGGCGACGCCGGCGATCGCGACCAGCCCCGCCAGCCCGCGGGCCAGCGGCTGCCGCTGCAGCGCGGCCAGGCTGTCGGCCCAGCTGCCGCGGGCGCGCCCGGCCAGCGCCGCGCCGACCCGCCGGGTCGCCGGCGCGCGGGCCGCGATCATCGCCACCAGCGCGAACGCCGCCGCCCCGGTCGCGAACAGCACGCCGGTGCCGGCGGCCCGGGCGATCGGCGCGACCAGCGCGGCGCCGACCACGCCGCCGACGCCGCTGGCCGCCGCCAGCCGCGGCACCAGCCGGCGCAGCGTCCGCGCGTCGAACCACTCGCTGACCGCGACCCAGAACGCCAGCTCGACCGCGGCCTGCAGCTGCTTGACGCAGACGAACGCGATCACCGCCGTCGCGCGCGGCGCGGCCTGGTGCAGCCCGGCGATCGCCGCCAGCGCGACGGCGCCGCCGCCGGCCAGCGCCACCAGCGTGCGCTGGCGATCCCGGCGATCGGCCAGGCCGCCCACCGCCGCCACCACCAGCGCGACCAGGAAGCTCGAGCCGGCCACCGCGAGGCCGAGGCGCCCCGGGCCGATCGCGGCCAGGAACCACGCGTCGGCGGCGGCGCCGGCCAGGTGGCTGCCGGCGGCCGCCCCGGCGAGGATCGCCGCCGCGCTGCGCCCGGCCGTCGGGGCCGACGAGTCGCTGACCACGGCGCGATGGTAATCGGGAACCGCGGCTGGCGCGGCGGTGTCCACCGCGTATCCTCATGCCCATGGTGCGTCACCGCCTGGGGTTCGCGGCGCTCGGCACGGTGGGCGTGGCCGTGGGGCTGGCCGCGGCCGCCGCGGTGACCTGGGCCCAGGGCGCCGCCGCGCCGCCGCGGGTGCTGCACGAGGATCTGCCCAGCCCGGGCGGCTCGGACTCGCCGCTGGTCGGCAGCGATCCGACCGCCGGCCAGAACCCCGAAGCGTTCGCGTCGGGCGACAAGGTGCTGCCCGAGCCCGAGCTGGCGCCCAAGGACCCCGGCGAGGCGGTGTTCGGCCGCGACGGCTCGGTCACCGATCGCGACACCGAGACCCGCCCCGACTACCAGACCGACGCCGACGGCACGCTGCACTACACCGCGGTGTTCAACCCCGACGTCATGCCGTTCAAGCGGATGAGCTCGCTCGACGGCATCGACCCCGGCTACAAGAACGTGATCCGCGACGCGACCCTGCGCGACCTGCCGGTGGGCGGCGCCACCGATCGCACCCGCGACCGGTTCTGGGCGTCGCTGATGGTCGAGCTGACCCCCGGCGCGCCGATCGCGATCCCGTCGGTGGCGCCCGACATGCGGGTGCTGTCGTACGAGACCCAGCCGGCGATCCGCGTGACCTTCAGCAAGGACTCGGCCGACAACTTCTACGTGCGCACCGACGATCGCGGCGCGCGCGGCCAGTTCCGGCTGGTGTTCCTGGCCGACGCCGACGCCGGCTACTTCGCGCCGCAGCTGCCGACCCGCGCGTACAGCGTGGCGCGGGTGCGCGAGCTGGCGCAGCGCGAGGGCCTGTTGCCGACGCTGCCGCCCGACGTGGTGCCGGCCGCGCGCCAGGCGCTGGCCGAGCTGGGCGTCGGCGACACCGACGAGCTGGGCGCGGCGTTCAACAAGCTGGTGGCGTACTTCCGCGCGTTCGAGGCCAAGCCGGTCGCCGAGGCCACCGGCGACGTGTACTGGGATCTGTTCAAGCACCAGGCCGGCGTGTGCCGGCACCGCTCGTCGACGTTCACCGTCACCGCCAACGCGCTGGGCATCCCGACCCGCTACGTGTTCAACGAGGCCCACGCGTTCGTCGAGGTGTGGTTCCCCGAGCGCGGCTGGCAGCGCATCGATCTCGGCGGCGCGGCGGCGCGGCTCGACGTGTCCAACGCCGAGGACAAGACCGTGCACCGGCCGCGCGCGGCCGATCCGTTCGCCAAGCCGCCCGAGTACACGAACAACTACACCCAGCTCACCGGCGACATCACCGGCCTGTCCCAGGCCCAGCTCGACGACGCCCACGCGCCGCTCAGCGACGCGCCGCCCAGCGGCGCGTTCGATTCGTCGGGCGGCGGCGGCGGCCCCGGCGACAACCCCGGCGGCGACGATCCGGTGTTCGGCCCCGGCGCCGACGCCCCCGGGCTGGCCATCGACGACACCAAGCCGACCCCGCGGCTGACCGTGACCCTGGCCGATCCGGTCGGGTACCGCGGCGAGGGCCTGATGGTCGAGGGCCGCGTCGAGGCCCGCGACGGGCGCGGCGTCGCCGGGCTCCGGGTCGACGTGTTCCTGGCGCCGGTCGGGCGCGGCGGCGCCGACGGGACGCCGATCGGCCGCGGCGTGTCGAACCCCGACGGCAGCTTCTCGATCGACGCGGTCGTGCCGGCCGATCTCGATCTCGCGACCTACGAGCTGTTCGTCTCGACCCGCGGCGACGCCCGCTACAACCCGGCGTACTCGGACGAGTAGGCCGGCGGTCGGGTCAGCACCTGGCGGCGCGCGCCGCGCCAGGTCAGCACCAGCGCGTCGCCGACCACGTCGATCGTCGCGCCGTCGATGGCCCGGGTCGGGTTGGCGGCCAGGCACGGGTGCAGGGCGGCGTCGGCCGCGACCTCGGCGAAGCGCCAGTCGCCGCGCTCGTCGGCGTCGGGCTGGCGGGCGCCGCGCACCAGGTAGCGATCGACGTAGCGGTAGCCGGGGCCGCCGGCGCACGCGATCGCCTCGCCGCGCGGGTCGCGCACCTCGACGGTACGCTGGTACCAGCCGGCCAGCGCGCCGTCGTCGCCGACGGTCAGCTCCCACGCCTCGTCCTCGCGCTGGACCCGGCCGTCGACGGTCCACGACGTCGTCGACCAGGCCCACGGGCCGGCCGGCGCGGCGGCCACCGGCGGCGGTGGGGCGGGCACCTCGGGGGCGGCGCGGGTCAGCGTCGCCTGGCCGCCGGCCCACGCCACTGCCAGCCGCTCGCCGTCGAGCGCGGCGTGGTACCGGGCCAGCCGGCGCAGCCCGCGGTCGCACGGCGACGGCGCCGCCTGGTAGCTGGTCTCGACGATCTGCGCGCCGCCCGGCGCCGCGGTCACCGTGACCGCGACGGTCGACGCCAGCGCGTAGCGCGGCCGCTGCAGGCACGGGAACGGGACGCCGTCGACGGCGGTGACCACGACCGTGCGCTGGTAGTGGCCGGCCAGCGTCAGCCAGTCGGCGGTCGGCGCCAGCTCCCAGCGCTCGCGCTCGTCGGTGCGCACGCCGCCGGCGGTGGTGGAGTGGCGCCACTCCCAGGCGCCGGCCATGGCGCGCGTCATCGTCGCGTCGGCGATCGTCACGCCGGCCGCCGGTGGCGGCGCGGCGCACCCCGCCAGCGCGAGCGCCGCCAGCGCCGCCAGCGTGCGCCCCGGCGCGGTCACGGCGCGCCGACGTCGGTCGAGTCGCCGCCCTGCCACGCCTCGACCACCGCGCCGGCGGTCAGGAAGTACCCGAGCTGCGGGTCGCGCTCGACCGCGGCCGGCGCCCACGGCCCGTCGGCGCCGCGGGCCTCGATCACCGGCGTCACGTCGTCGTCGTCGACCGGCGCCTCGGGCGGCGGCGCGCACTCGCGCCAGGTGACCCCGTCGCCGGCGTAGATCGGCGTGCGCAGGCCGCCCACCAGCGCGTGGACCTCGCGCGCCAGCGCCCGGGCGGTCGGCCACAGCCCGGCCTCGACCGCCGCGTCCTCGAGCGCGTCGGCCAGCACCGCGCCGTTGGCCCAGCGCTGATCCGGCTCGCGGGCCAGCGCGGTCATGATGATGTCGGCGATCGCCGTCGGCAGCTCGGGGCGGCGCGCGGTCGGCGCGCCGATCGGCTGGCGCTGCACGCGATCGCAGGTGTCGAGGTCGCTGTTGCCGTGGAACAGCGGCTCGCCGACCACCAGCTCGTGCATCAGCACGCCCCACGAGAACAGATCGACCCGCTGATCGACCTTGCGGCCGCGCTCGAGCTGCTCGGGCGCGACGTACGCGTACTTGCCCTTGACCACGCCGGCCTGGGTGCGGTGGGTCTGCAGCGCGGCGCGCGCGACCCCGAAATCGATCAGCACGCAGCGGCCGTCGGGCGTGAGCAGCACGTTCTGCGGCGTCACGTCGCGGTGGATGACCTCGAGCGACCGCCCCTCGACGTCGGTCAGGCGGTGCAGGTGATCGAGCGCGCGCGCCACGGCCACGCCGATCGTCATCGCCGCCGCCAGCCCTACCGGCCGGCGCTGCCGCAGCGCGGCCCGGAACAGCGTCAGGAGCGAGACCCCGGGGATGTACTCGAGCGCGAGGTACGGGCGGCCGCCGGCGCTGCCGATGTGGAACGCGCGCGGCAGGTTGGGGTGATCGCAGCGCAGCGAGATCCGGCCCTCGGTGACGAAGTACTCGATGAACTCGGGCTGGTCGCACAGGTCGGCGCGCACCCGCTTGATCGCGACCCAGCGATCGCCGCCGAGCAGCGAGCGCTCGAGCGCCAGGTAGACCTCGGCCATGCCGCCGGTGGCGATCCGCTCCAGCAGCCGGAACCGATCGAGGTCGCGCGGGAGGCCCGGCAGCTCGCTCATCCGCGCTGGCGCTTGAAGACGTCGTCGACCAGCGCGGCGATCGCGGCGTCGCCGAGCTCGGCCGGGCGGCGGTGCGGGCCGCCGTGCGCCGACGGTGGATCGAAGTCCCAGGCGGCGGCGGCGACCAGCCGCGCGGTGGCGGCGGCCGGGGTGAACCCCAGCCGCGCCAGCAGCGCCGCGCGATCGCGCAGCTCGGCCTGGGCGATGGCGACGCGGCGCGCCGCGCCACCGGGAGCAGACGTGACGGTCAACCAGGGGAAGCTCACCGGCGCACTATACCAGCCGCGCCCGCCAGCGGCTTGGCGCCGGTCGCCGAGGAGAGTAGCGTCACGGGGTGCGCGATCGTGGCACACGGGCCTTGCTCGCCGGGGCGCTGGCGCTCGGGCTGGCCCGGCCGGCGGCGGCCGATCGCGTCGGCGCGGTCGTCGTGCGCTCGACGGAGCCGGCGGTCGACGCGGTGGCGCTGACCGCGGCGCTGGCCGCGGCCGGCGTCGCCGAGCCCGAGGTGGTGGACGCGACCGCGGCGGCCCGCGCGCTGGGCACCGAGCCGCGCGCGGCGCTGGCCGGGTTCGCGGCGGTCGAGCAGATGGTGAGCGAGGGCTGGCGCGCCTACGTCGCCGCCGATCCCGAGTTCGCGGCGGCGCGGCTGGCGGCGGCGCGCACCGCCGCCGAGGCGCTGTTGACGCTGGCCGGCGGGCTCGAGGTCTACGCCGACGCGTCGCTGCGGCTCGGCGTGACGCTCCTGCACCTCGGCCAGCGCGAGGCCGCGGCGCGCGCGCTGCGCCTGGCCCACGCGCTCGATCCCGGGCGCCCGGTCACCGCCAGCGAGTTCACGCCCGACGCGGTCGACGCGTTCACCGCCGCGATCGCCGCGACGCCGCCCGCCGCCGAGGTGCGGATCGACGCGCTGGCTGGCGCCGAGGTGGCGATCGACGGCGCGGTGGTCGGCGCCGCGCCGCTGGTCGTCACCGTCGCCACCGGGCCGCACGTGGTCGTGGTCCGGCACCCGCGCTACCAGCCGCGGGCGCTGGCGGTGGAGCTGGGCGCGGCCACGCCGCTCCTGTCGATCGAGCTGGTGCCCGACCGCGCCGCGGTGGCGCTGGCGGCGGCGCGGCGCGGGCTCGGCGGGCTCACCGACGACGATCTCGCGGTGGTCGTCGAGGCGGCGCTGACCTACGCCGAGGTCGACGAGGTCGTGCTGGTGGCGTCGATCGCGCGCGCCGGTGCGCCGGCGCTGGTCGGGCAGCGCTGCGTCGGCGGCCGGGCCTGCACCGCGATCGTCGAGGTCGGCTACGCCGACGCCCGCGGCCTGGCGCCGGCGATCGCCGCGCTGCGCGAGCGGCTGGCCCGCGCCGAGCCGCGGTTCGGCGTGGTGCTGCCGGCCGATCCGCGGGTGACCCGGGCGCCGATCAAGCTCGGCGGCGGCGGGCGCGCCGGGCGCCGGCGCTGGTACTGGATCGGCGGCGGCGCGGTCGCGGTGGCGGCCGCGGTCACCGCGGCGCTGTGGCTGACCGCCACCGACGGCGCGCCCGTGGTGTCGCTCGATCCCGGCGACTTCACGGGCCGGTGAAGTCGGCGAACACCGCGGCGCGATCGCCGGCCGGCACGTCGACCTCGAACTGCCGCCGCACCTCGCCGTCGTCGCCCGGGTAGACCACGACGACGGTGTGGTGGCCGGCGGCGAGCGACCACTGGTTGGGCGCGCGGCCGAGGCGCTGGCCGTCGACGAAGACCTCGCCCCAGGGGTTGGCGCCGACCCGCAGCTCGCCGCGGGTCGCGGCCGGCTCGCCGCCGCGGGCGTCGCGGCCGGCCGGCTCGCCGCCGCGGGCGTCGCGCGGCGCGGGCGCGGGCTCGCGGGCGTCGGGCGGGGGCGCCGCGGCGGAGTCGATGGGTGGCGCGGTAGCGGCGGCGTCGAGAGGCGCGGCGGCGTCGGCGGCGTCCAGGGGCGCGGTGGCGGCGGCGTCGACGGGGAGCGACGGCGGCGCCGCGGCGCCGCCGGAGGTGCGCGTGAGGCGCCAGACCGCGAGGGAGGAGGACAGGGCGGCGAGCGCGAGGATGGCGGGCAGGAGGCGGCGACGGGACGGGGCGGCTCCGGCTCCGGCTCCGGCTCCGCTTCCGGCTCCGGTTCCGGCTCCGGTTCCGGATCCGGCTCCGGCTCCGGCTCCGCTTCCGGCTCCGGTTCCGGCTCCGGCTCCGGCTCCGGCTCCGCTTCCGGCTCCGGCTCCGGCTCCGGCTCCGGCTCCGGTCTTCGGAACCACGACCGTCGTCGGGGCCAACGCGCGCTCGATGTCCACGTGCGTCGCGAAGGTGGCCTCGCGGACGGTCGGGCGGCGCTTGCCGCGGGGCTGGGAGCGCGGGACGACCTGGGTGGCGGGGCCGGCGGGATCGTCGGTGGCGTCGACGTGGGTCGCGGGCGCGCTCGCGCTCGGCGCGGCCAGCTCGGGCACGGCGCGGGCGATCATCGCGGCCAGCTCGCGGGCGCCTTGCAGGTCGGTCTCGTCGGCGAGGAAGCGGGTGAGCGCGGTGGCGAGTTCGCCGGCGGTGGCGACCCGGGCGGCGGGGTCGCGGACCAGCGCGCTGGCGACGATGGCCTCGAGGCGCTCGGGCAGGTCGGGGCGCACGCTGCGCAGCGGCGGGATCTCGGCGTGCTGGACGGCGGCGAGGGTGTCCTCGGGCTGGGTCCGGGCGAACAGGCGCTGGCCGGTCAGCATCTCCCACAGGTTCACGCCCAGCGAGAACAGATCGGTGCGCGCGGTCAGCGCGTCGCCGCGAGCCTGCTCGGGGGACATGTACGGGAACGAGCCGGTCGGCAGGCCGCCGTCGGCGGGGTCGGGGCCGGTGCCGAGCGCGACCGCGATGCCGAAGTCGACCAGCTTGACCTCGCCGTCGCGGGTCAGCATCACGTTGCGCGGCGACAGATCGCGGTGGATGACGCCGGCGCCCTTGCGGTGGGCGTAGTCCAGGCCGCGGGCGATCTCGGCGGCGACGTGGGCGGCCACCGGCGGTGGTAGCGGCGCGCCGTGGGCGAACACCGCCTCGGTCAGCTGCCACAGCGTCGGGCCGTCGATGTACTCCATCGCGATGAAGTACGTGTCGTCGACCACGCCCAGCTCGTAGACCGGGACGATGTTGCCGTGGGACAGGCTGACCAGGGTCTTGGCCTCGGCCACGAACAGATCGACGAACGCCCGCTGGCTCGACAGCGCCGGGTGGATCTGCTTGATGACGAGCTGCTTCTCGAACCCGCCCGGCCCGATCAGCTTGGCGAGGAAGATCTCGGCCATGCCTCCGACGGCGAGCCGCTCGGTCAGGTAGTACTTGCCGAACGTCGTCGGCAGCTCGAGCATGCCGCGCGAGTGTATCATGTGCGGGTGCGCGCCCTGGCGCTCGGCTGCCTCGCGCTCGTCGCCTGTGGCGACGACGGGCCGCGCCTCCACCTGGCGCCGGTCCACGCGAGCCCGTGCGGCGCCGTGGCCGGCGCGCGCACGCTGCTGGTGACGCCGCTGGGCGACTTCGTCGGCGAGCGCCTGAGCGTGCCCCTCGACGGGCGGTTCACGCTGCCCACGCTGCCCGCCGACACCCGCGGCCTGGCGGTCGAGGTGCTGGGCGCCGCCGGCGAGGAGCTGGCGATCGGGCGCACCGCGCCGCTGGCGCTGGCCGACTTCGCCGACGGCGACGCGATCCCGATCGCGATGGCGCCGCCCGATGGCATGTGCCCGGCCGGCGCGCTGACCGCGCCGCGTGATCGCGCGACCGCGGTGGTGGTGGGCGACGGCGTGCTGGTGGTCGGCGGCGCGACCGAGGCCTCGGCCGAGCGCTACGATCCCGACGCCGAGACCGCGACCCCGCTGGCGCTGCCGCCGGCGTTCGCCGGCGGGGCCGGCGTGGTCGGCGCCGGCGTGGCCGCCTTGCCCGACGGCCGCGCGGTGGTGATTGGCGGCCTGCGCCCGGGCTTCACGATCTACACGCCGGGCGAGGGCTTCGGCGCGGCGACGCTCCTGGCCGAGACCCGCGCCCACCACGTGACGATCGCGCTCGACGATCACCGCGTGCTGGTGGCGGCCGGCTGCGGCGTGGTCGACGACACCGGCGCCTGCGAGGGCGACAACGTGCGCCGCGACAGCCGGATCGTCGAGCTGACCACCGGCGTCGTCACCGCCGGGCCCACGCTCGCGATCGCGCGCCGCGACGGCGTCGGCGCGCTCGAGATCGACGGCGGCGGGCGCGTGACCGCGGTCCTGACCGGCGGCACCGACGAGCACGGCGATCCGGTCACCACCGGCGAGCGGCTGGCGCTCGACGGCGGCGCGCCCGTGGCGCTGCCCGGCACCGGCGCGGCGCTGGCGCGGCTCGACGCGGGCGCGCTGCTCACCGCGTTCGCGCCGGTCGGCGCGTCGCCCGCGGCCACCGCGGCGGTGGTGGTGCCGGCCGGCGCCACGCCGCGCCCGACCGGCGCGGTCGCGGCCCGGACCGCGCCGGCGCTGGTGACCCAGGACGACGGGGCCGTGCTCGCGCTCGGCGGCGGCGTGCCGCTGCGCTACCAGCCGAGCCAGGGCGGCTGGGAGGCGCTGCCCGACCCCGGCGTCACGCTCGGCGGTGCGCCGGCCGCGGTGCGCTGGCGCGACGGCAGCGTGCTGGTGTTCGGCGGCAAGGACGGCGGCGGCGCGCGCAGCGCGGCGGCGTGGCGGTTCCGGCCGCGGCTGCTGGGACCGCTGACCGGCGCGGTCACGGTGGTGCCCGGCGACGCCGGCTCGGCGCCGGCGCTGACGCCGCTCGATCCCGCCGACGTCGATCGCAGCGACGGCTGGCGGCTGGGCGGCGCGTCGTGGGCGGTGGTCGGCGGGCCGACCGCCGGCGACGCCCGGCTCGACGTCGTGCTCACCGTCCCGGCGCCCGGGGTGGCGGTGCTGTCGGGGTTCACCGACGCCGCCAACCACGACGACCTCGTGCTGGTGCCGGGGCAGGCGGCCACGCTCGAGCGGGTGCGCGCCGGCCAGCGCACGACGCCGTGCCGCGGCGCCGCGGTGCCGCCGGCGGGGCCGACCGCGCTGCAGGTGATCTTGACCCGGACCAGCGTGCGCGCGGTGGTCGGCGGCGTCGCGGTGCTGTCGTGCGCGCTCGACGATCGCCGGCGCGGCCAGCTCGGCCTGGCCGCGCGCGGCGGGGCGGTCGCGATCGGCTCGATCGCGGTGTCGCGGTGAGGCGACCGGCGTGCGCGTGACCTGCTACCGTCGGTCCGTGGCTCGGACCCTCGCCGCCGCGGTCGTGCTCGCGGCGCTGGCGCCAGCCGCCCCGGCGCGGGCCTACCGGCTCGAGCTGTCGGCGCGCACGCTGGCCAAGCTGTACGAGCTGCCGGCGCTGCGGCTGATCGGCGGCGATCTCTCGCTGTCGCGTCGGCAGTTCCGCCAGGACCTCACCGTCACCGCGTGGGACCTCGGCGACCTGGCGGCGCGGCGCGCGCGGCGGCACCCGGGGATCCCGGATCGCGGCCCGGTCGCGTGGGTCACCGCCGACGTCCAGCTCGATCACGACTTCGGCGCGTGGACGATGGGGCAGGTCGCGCTGGGCGACGATCGCCTCGACGCGATCGACGCCATCCCCGAGCTGGCCAGCGGCGCGGTCGGCTTCACGATCCCCTACGCCTACCTGGCGATCGATCGGCTGGGCGGCGCGCTCGACGTCCGGCTCGGGCGGCAGCTGCGCTTCGACGAGTTCGGCGGCGCCGGCCTCGACGGCGTGGCGCTGCGGGTCCACACCGGCGCGCCGGTGGCGATCGAGGTCGAGGGCGGGCTGCGGGTGCGCGATCGCTCGCCGCTCGCGATCGCCGGCAGCGACCTCGACGGCCTGGCCGGCGCCGACTGCCGCGAGTACGTCGAGGGCGCCACGCCCGGCACCGGCAGCTGGCAGGTCATCGATCGCAGCCGCGCGCCGCGCGACACCCGGCTGGCCAGCGATCGCGGGTTCTGCCCGCAGCGCGAGGCGTGGCAGCCGACCGTCGAGCTGGCGATCGCGGCCGACGGCGTGCCGTGGCTCGACGCCCGGCTGGCGTACCGGCGCACCCGCTCGCGCACGGTCGGGCTGATCGGCGCGGTCGATCGCCTCGACCACCCCGACGCCGGGCTGTACCCCGACGAGCAGGGCCAGGCGCCGGCCTGGGGCGACCACGCCGAGCTGGTGTCGGCGTCGGCCCGCGCGCGCCGCCGGGTGGCGCGGCTGGCGCTCGAGCCGTGGGCCTACGCCCGCTACTCGCTGCTGCACGCCGGCCTCGAGCGCGCCGGCGCCGGCGTGCGGGTCGCGCGCGGCGCGCACGAGCTCGAGCCCGAGGTCGCGCGCACGGTGCCGGTGTTCGACGGCGACTCGATCTGGAGCGTCTTCGCGATCCGCCCCGCGCTCGACGCCCGCGTCCGCTACGGGCTCCGCCGCGGCGCGCGCCGGCTGGGCGCGCTGGCCTGGCTGCGCCGCTACGATCGCGACCCCGACGGCACCGGCCTGGTGCTGGGCGGCGCCGCGTCGGCCGCCGCCGAGCTGCGCCGGCTGGCGCTGCGCGGCGAGCTGTACGTCGACGGCGGCTACGGCGGTCGTCGGATCGGCGGCAGCGTCCACGCCCGCTGGCCCGCGACCCGCGCGGTCGACCTGACCGGCGGGCTGGCCGTCGTCGACGTCGCCGGCGCCAGCCCGCGCAGCGACGGCACCAGCGCGGCCGTGCTGGGCCACGCGGCGTGGCGGCTCGACGAGGGCATCGCGGTGCTGGTCACCGGCGAGCTGGGCCACGCGCCGCTCGCGCCGCTGGCGTTCCGCACCCTGGCGGTGCTCGACCTCGCCTTCGAGCCGGACATGTGATGCGCGCCCGCTGGCTCTCCCTGGTCGCGATCGCGCTGGCGCTGGTGCCGGCGTGGGCGCTCGCGGGCGGCGATCGCGGCCCGTCGCCGGCGGTGTTCCCGGCGCAGCGCCTGCCGCTGACGTTCTCCCACGCGCAGCACACCGGCCCGCTGGCGATCGCCTGCGTCACCTGCCACGACCGCGCGGTGACCTCGACCTCGGCGGTCGATCTGCTGACGCCGACCGAGCAGCCGTGCCGCCGCTGCCACGCGATCGCCCGCGGCCCGACGCCGCCGGCCGGCACCGCCACCGCCACCGGCGCCTGCGCGGCGTGCCACCCCGGCTGGACCCCGGGCGCCGCGGTCGCGCGGGTCACGATCCCGCCGCCCAGCCTGACGTTCAGCCACGCCGCCCACGCCGCCACCGGGTGCGAGACCTGCCACGCCGGCGCGGCCACCGCCGAGCTGGCGACCGTCGCCGCGCTGCCGACGATGGACACCTGCGCCGGCTGCCACGCGGCGGCGCTGACCCAGCGCGCGTGCACCACCTGCCACCTCGCCACCGCCGGCGGCCGGGTGCGCACCGCGCTGGCCGACGGCGCGCTGACGCCGCGCGGCGGCGTGACCGGCCCCGATCACGGCGGCGACTTCGCGCGCGATCACGGCGCGATCGCGCGCAGCGCGCCGGCGGCGTGCGCCACCTGCCACCAGGAGCGCGACTGCAGCGACTGCCACGCCGGCGCGATCCGGGTGATGGACTTCCACCCCGCGGGCTACCTGGCGGTCCACGCCGTCGACTCGCGCCGCGGCGCGCCCGACTGCGGCACCTGCCACAAGACCCAGTCGTTCTGCGTCGCGTGCCACGAGCGCAGCGGCGTCGCGATGCGCGGCGCGTCCGACTACCGGGCCGGCGTGCCCGGGCGCACCTTTCATCCCCTCGACTGGGCCTCGGTCGGGCGCGCCGGCCCCAACCGCCACGCCGCCGCGGCGCGCGCCAACCTCGCCGAGTGCACGTCGTGCCACCGCGAGGACACCTGCCTGCGCTGCCACTCGGCCGAGCCGGGCGGGGCGCGGATCTCGCCGCACGGCCCCGGCTGGCGCGGCAGCGCCCGCTGTCGGGCGCTGGCTGCGGGCAACGGCCGCGTGTGCCTACGCTGCCACATCTCGCTGACGCCGGTCGGCTGTGACGGGTGACCCGTGGTAATGCGGCGCCCATGAAGCTCGCCGCCCCGCTCGCCGTGCTGGTCGCCGTGGGCGCCTGCGGCTCCCCGCCTTCGCCGGCCGCGCCGCGCAACGCGCCGACCGTGGCCGACCCCGACGACGCGCTGGTCGGCACCTGGGTGCTCCACTACGAGCTGACGTCGATCACCGAGGACTACAGCCCCGACAGCCCCGAGGCCGACGCCGAGGGCGTCGTGCGCACCCGCGAGGCGGGCGAGGTCGCGTGCACCCAGACCACTACCGCCGCCGCGCCGTGGCGGGTGGTCGCGCTGCGCTGCGATCCCGAGGCCGGCATGTTCGGCGCGCGCGAGGCGCTCGAGGGCCGGTTCGCCGTCGGGGCCGCCGGGCTGTGGGAGCTCGGGGACGATCCGGCGACCGGGCCCGCGAGCGGGGCCGCCGCGCCGCCCGCCATCGCCCAGGCCTCGCCCGCCGTCGATTCGTTCGAGGTCAAAGGGTCGCGGTGCGCGACGGTCGAGCTCGAGGACGGCAGCCGGACCCGCTGCTACCACCCGCGGCGCGGCTTGACCTGGGTCGAGGTGGTGTGGAACCAGGGGGCGGGGCTCAACGGCAGCCACACCGCCGAGCTGGTCCGCGTCGATCCCGTGCGCTAGCAGGTGCCCGCCCGCGCCCGCGGGCTATACCTCCCGCGTGGCCGCCGATCCTGCCGTCGCCTTCGACTTCGACTACGTCATCGTCGGCTCCGGCTTCGGCGGCTCGGTCGCGGCGCTGCGGCTGGTCGAGAAGGGCTACTCGGTGTGCGTGCTCGAGCGCGGTCGGCGCTGGGCCGCCTCCGACTATCCCAAGACCAACTGGAACCTGCGCAAGGCGCTGTGGATGCCGGCCGCCAAGTGCTTCGGCATCCTGCGCCTGTCGTTCCTGTCCGACGTGTTCGTGCTGTCGGGGGCCGGCGTCGGCGGCGGCTCGCTGGTCTACGCCAACACGCTGTACGTGCCGCCCGACGCGTTCTTCGCCGCGCCGGCGTGGCGCGACCTCGCCGACTGGAAGGCCGCGCTGCTGCCGTTCTATCGCCGCGCGCAGTTCATGCTCGGCGTCACCCAGCACGCGATCGAGGAGGAGCCCGATCGGGTGCTGGCCGCGGTCGCCGAGGACCTCGGCCACGGCGACAGCTACGTGCAGACGCCGGTCGGCGTGTACTTCGGCGAGCCGGGGCGGGCCGCGCCCGATCCGTACTTCGGCGGCGCCGGTCCCGCGCGCAGCGGCTGCACGCTGTGCGGCGGCTGCATGGTCGGGTGTCGCCACGGCGCCAAGAACACGCTCGACAAGAACTACCTGTGGTTCGCCGAGCAGCGCGGCGCCGAGGTCCGCCCGCTGCGGACCGTCACCGACGTGCGGCCGCTGGCCGGCGGCGGCTACGCGATCGATCACCGCGCCAGCGGCGCGTGGGTGGCGCGCGATCGCCAGACCCTGCGCGCGCGCAACGTCGTGCTGGCGGCCGGCGTGCTCGGCACCGTGCAGCTGCTCCTCGAGTGCCAGGCCCGCGGCAGCCTGCCGGAGCTGTCGCCGGCGCTCGGGCGGACGGTGCGCACCAACAGCGAGGCGATCCTCGGCGTCACCTCGAAGCGCAAGGACGTGCGCTTCGATCGCGGGATCGCGATCACCTCGTCGATCCACGTCGACGCCACCACCCACGTCGAGGTGGTGCGCTACTCCGACGGCAGCGACGCGATGGCGCCGCTGTCGACCTTGCTCACCGATGGCGGCGGCAAGGCGCCGCGCTGGCTGCGCTACCTCGGCAACGTCGTCCGCCACCCGATCGACTTCGCCCGCGGGCTGTGGCCGTTCGGCACCGCCCGCCGCGGCGTGTACCTGCTGGTGATGCAGAGCCTCGACAACTCGATCGGCCTGGCGCTCACGCGGCGGTGGCGCCGGCTGTGGCGCAAGGCGCTCGACACCCGCGCCGGCGACGGCCCGGCCAACCCGACGTACATCCCGCTGGGCAACGAGGTGGCGCGGGCGTTCGCGCGCAAGGTCGACGGCGTGCCCAAGTCGAGCGTGTTCGAGGTGCTGTTCGACGTGCCGACCACCGCGCACGTCCTGGGCGGCGCGGTCATCGGCGCCGACCGCGAGGCCGGGGTCGTCGACGCCAGCCACCAGGTGTTCGGCTACCCCGGCCTCTACGTCGTGGACGGCGCCGCCATCCCGGCCAACCTCGGGGTCAACCCCAGCCTCACCATCACCGCCCTGGCCGAGCGCGCGATGAGCCTGATTCCGGTCAAGCCCGGCGCCACCTTGCGGCCCGCGGTCGACCCGGCCTGGGAGGCGGCGCGGGTGGCCGAGCTCGAGCGCCTGGCCGCCGACAGCGGCAGCCCCAGCCTCCAGATCCGCCGCCGCCGCTGAGGCGTCCTCGACGTCCTCCACGGGATGCGCTTCCGGCCGTCCCTGGTAGTATGCCGCGCTCCATGACGGTAGATGTCCTTGACCTGTCCGGCTCGCTGGCGTTCGTCGACGAGATGTACGAGCAGTTCCGCGCCGATCCGGCGTCGGTGGATCCCAGCTGGGCGGCGGCGTTCGGGGCCTCGGGGGCGGCGCCCGCCAATGGCGCGCGCGCGCGCACGGTGGTCACGCCGCCGAGCGCCAGGCCGGTCAACGGCCACGGTCGCCCCGGCGCGGTGACGATGGGCCCGCTCACCGCCACCGCCACCGCCTCGGCGTGGCCGCTGGTCAACGCCTACCGCAGCCGCGGCCACCTCGCCGCCGACCTCGATCCGCTGGGCCTGGTCGAGCGGGTCTCGGTGTCCGAGCTCGACCCCGCGACCTGGGGCTTCGTCGGCGCCGACCTGGCCCGCACGATCGCGCCGACCGGCGTCCACGGCCTGCCGCAGGCCACCGGCGAGGAGCTGGTGCGGGCGCTGCGCGAGACCTACTGCGGCTCGATCGGCGTCGAGAGCGCGCACATCGACTCGCCGGCCAAGCGCACCTGGCTGGCCGAGCGCATGGAGACCCGCCGGCTGCGCCGGGCCGATCCGGC
This sequence comes from Myxococcales bacterium, assembly GCA_016707895.1. Lineage (GTDB taxonomy): Bacteria > Myxococcota_A > Polyangia > Haliangiales > Haliangiaceae > UBA2376. Next base: position 567,098 of record JADJGV010000037.1, read on the forward strand.
GGTGCGGCGGCGGATGCTCGAGCAGCTGATCAGCGCCGAGGGCTTCGAGCGCTTCTGCCACGTGAAGTACCCCGGCACCAAGCGGTTCTCGCTCGAGGGCTCCGAGGCGTTCATCCCGGCGATGGATCTGATCCTCACCCACGGCGCGCGGCTGGGCGCGATCGAGGCGGTGATCGGCATGGCCCACCGCGGCCGCCTCACCACGCTCGAGCAGATCATGCAGCGCGCGGCGCGCGAGATCTTCGCCGAGTTCGAGGACATCGAGCCCGAGGCGCTGTCGGGCGGCGGCGACGTCAAGTACCACCAGGGCTACTCGAGCGATCGCGTCGATCCCAACGGCAACCACCTGCACCTGTCCCTGGCGTTCAACCCCAGCCACCTCGAGGCCGTCGATCCGGTGGTGGTCGGGCGGGTGCGGGCCAAGCAGCGCCGCCACGGCGACTACGAGCGGCGCAAGGTGATGGGCATCCTGGTCCACGGCGACGCCGCGTTCGCCGGCCAGGGGCTGGTCACCGAGGTGCTGCAGCTGCACAACCTGGCCGGCTACCGCACCGGCGGCACCGTCCACGTCATCGTCAACAACCAGGTCGGCTTCACCGCGTCGCCCCACGAGTCGCGGTCGACCCCGTACGCCACCGACGTCGCGCAGATGATCCAGTGCCCGATCTGGCACGTCAACGGCGAGGACCTCGACGCGGTCGCCGACGTGTGCGAGATGGCGATGGAGTACCGCGCGGCGTTCGCCACCGACGTCGTGATCGACCTGTACTGCTACCGCAAGTACGGCCACAACGAGAGCGACGAGCCGAGCTTCACCCAGCCGATCATGTACGACCGGATCCAGCACCGGCGCAGCGTCGTCGAGACCTACGGCCAGCGGCTGGTCGCCGACGGCGTCGTCACCCCGACCGCGATCGGCGAGCTGGTGGCGGCCCGGGCCGCCGGGCTCGAGGCCGAGCTGGCGGCGGCGCGCTCGTCGACCCGCCGCCCGCGCAACGCCGCGCTCGGCGGGCTGTGGCGCGGCTACCTGGGCGGGCCGGCGGCCAACGTGCCCGACGTCGACACCGGCGTGGCGCTGGCGCGGCTGGCGCAGATCGCCGAGCGCATGGTGCGGCTGCCCGACGGCTTCACCGCGCACCCCAAGGTGCTGCGCCTGCTCGAGCAGCGCGCGCAGATGGGGCGCGGCGAGCGCCCGCTCGACTGGGGCATGGGCGAGATGCTGGCGTACGGGTCGCTCCTGGTCGAGGGCACCAACGTCCGGCTCACCGGCCAGGACTGCGGCCGCGGCACCTTCAGCCACCGCCACGCGATCCTCACCGACACCACCTCGGGCGTCGAGCACCTCGTGCTGGGCAGCCTCGACGCCGAGCAGGGCACCGCCCGGGTCTACGACAGCTCGCTGTCCGAGGCCGGCGTGCTGGGCTTCGAGTTCGGCTACTCGCTCGACTACCCCGACGCGCTGATCCTGTGGGAGGCGCAGTTCGGCGACTTCGCCAACGGCGCGCAGGTGATCATCGATCAGTTCGTCACGTCGTGCGAGGACAAGTGGAACCGCCTGTCGGGGCTGGTGATGCTCTTGCCGCACGGCTACGAGGGGCAGGGCCCCGAGCACTCGAGCGCGCGGCTCGAGCGCTACCTGCAGGCGTGCGCCGAGGACAACATCCAGGTGGCGCAGCCGACGACGCCGGCGCAGATGTTCCACCTGCTGCGCCGGCAGGTGAAGCGGCCGTGGCGCAAGCCGCTGATCGTGATGACCCCCAAGAGCCTGCTGCGCTTGCCGGCGGCGACCTCGACCCTGGCCGAGCTGACCACCGGCACGTTCCAGCGCATCCTGCCCGACCCCGAGATCGCGGTCGCGGGCGCGCGCCGCGTGCTCCTGTGCACCGGCAAGATCTACTACGAGCTGGTCGAGGCGCGGCGGAAGCGTGGCGACGCCGCCACCGCGATCGTGCGGCTCGAGCAGCTGTACCCGCTGCGCGCCGAGCACGTCGCCGCGGCGCTGCACGGCCTCGGCGCCGACGCCGACGTCGCCTGGGTCCAGGACGAGCCCGGCAACATGGGCGCCGCGACCTTCATCGTGCCGCGGCTGGCGGCCATGCTGGGCCGGCCGGTGCGCACGGTGTGCCGCGAGGACAGCGCCAGCCCGGCCACCGGCTCGCACAAGGCCCACGCCCTCGAGTTCGCCCGCATCGTCACCGCCGCATTCGGCTGATCCTCCCGCCGCCCCACGACCTCTCGCGCGCTACGATGCGCGCTCATCGGAGCAACGCAATGGCAGATCTGGTTGTCCCCGCCCTTGGCGAGTCGATCACCGAAGCGGTGGTGTCGCGCTGGTTGAAGAACGTCGGCGACGCCGTGGCCCAAGACGAGCCGGTCGTCGATCTCGAGACCGACAAGATCACCGTGCAGCTGCCGTCGCCGGTCGCCGGCACGCTGACCAACCGCACCGTCGCCGAGGGCGCCACCGTCAAGGTCGGTGACGTCGTCGGCTTCGTCGTCGCCGGCACCGTCGCTGCCCGGCCGCCGGTCGCGGCCCCGGTCGCGGTCGCGGCCCCGGTCGCGGTCGCGGCCCCGGTCGCGGTCGCGGTCGCGGTCGCGGCCCCGGTTGCGGCCCCCGCGCCCGCGCCGGCCGCCGCCATCGACGAGGACGCGCTGCTCCGGCTGCCGCCGTCGCAGCGCCGGCTGGCCCGCGAGCGCGGCGAGCTGCCCCACGACGTGCCCGCCGCGCCGCCGCCGCGCGCCAGCGCCCCGCCGGCGCCGCCGCCCACGATCCACCCCGGCGACGAGGTGGTGACGATGTCGCCGCTGCGCAAGCGCATCGCCGAGCGGCTGGTGCAGGCGCAGCACGAGTCGGCGTCGCTGACGACCTTCAACGAGGTCGACATGACCGCGGTGATGGAGCTGCGGGCCAAGCACAAGGACGCGTTCGAGAAGGCCCACGGCGTGAAGCTCGGCTTCATGTCGTTCTTCGTGAAGGCCTGCGTCAGCGCGGCCAAGGCGTTCCCCGGCATCAACGCCGAGGTCGCCGGCGACCAGATCATCTACAAGAAGCACTACGACTTCGGCATCGCGGTGCAGACCCCCAAGGGCCTGGTGGTGCCGGTCCTGCGCGGCTGCGACGGCCTGGACTTCGCCGGGGTCGAGCGCGGCATCGCCGCGCTGGCCGACAAGGCCCGCACCGGCAAGCTGGCGATCGCCGATCTCACCGGCGGCACGTTCAGCATCTCCAACGGCGGCATCTACGGCTCGATGATGTCGACGCCGCTGCTCAACTACCCGCAGACCGGCATCCTCGGGATGCACAACATCGTCAAGCGGCCGATGGTGGTCGGCGACGCGATCGCGATCCGCCCGGTGATGTACCTCGCGCTGACCTACGACCACCGCGTCGTCGACGGCCGCGAGGCGGTGTCGTTCCTGGTCGCGGTCAAGGACCGGCTCGAGGCTCCCGACCGCCTGCTGCTGGGGCTGTGATGCGGGGCGCCGCGCTGGCGCTGCTGGTGGCCGCGGGCGCGTGCTCGCGCGATCCATCGCCGCGGCCGCCGATCGACAACCGCGGCGGCGCGATCGCCGTCGACGCCGCCGGGGCCGACGCTGGCGACGGCGCGTGCGTCGAGGCCTGCGTGCGCGATCGGCAGATGGTCGCGACCAGCGTCGAGGCGATCCGCGAGGCCTGCCGCCGCGAGTGCGCCGCCGGCTCACCCTGAGCGGGTGAGCGCGCCGATGTCGTGGTCGCGGCGCCGCGTGCCCCGATCGCGACCGCGCTGTCGCGGTCGGTGATGGCCACCACCCGCGCGGCGGTTGCCACGTGGTCCGCGCTTGTGGTGGCGCGCGCGCGGGGCCGACAATCGACGCCTATGAAGCCTATCGCGAGCCTCGCCTCCGTCGGTGCGTGCGTGATCCTCCTCGGCGGCGTCGCCCCGGCGCGCGCCGAGAGCCCGCCGGCCGAGCGCACCTGGTCGGTGCCGCTCGAGGCGTGCCAGGAGCCGACCGCGGTCAGCACGACGGCGTCGGGCCACGCGGTGCTGGTCCTGCCGCACTTCGGCGCCCAGGAGCTGCAGTACAGCATCAGCTTTGGCGGCTTCGCGGGCGTCGAGACCGCGGCCCACATCCACGGCCCGGCCGCGCGCGGGCAGGTCGGCCCGATCCTGTTCACGCTACCCGCCGGCAGCCCGAAGTCCGGCTCGTTCGCCGTCACGCCCGAGGTGCTCAGCGCGCTCGTCGGCGGCCAGCTCTACATCGACATCCACTCGTCGACCTACCCCGACGGCGAGCTGCGCGGCCAGATCGACGACAGCGGCTCCGCCTGCCCGCCGCCCGTCGACGCCGGCGTCGATGGCGGCCTGATCTGCGACGGCGGCTGGGTCCCGTCTGCCGACGCCAACGAGGGCAGCGGCAGCGGCAGCGACGGCTGCGCCGCCGGCGGCGGCCGCGGCTCGCTGGCCCTGGTCGCTGCGATCGGCGCGCTGCTCGTGCGCCGCCGGCGGCGGTAGACCAATGTCGGCGCCCGAGCCGGAGCCGGAGCCGGAGCCGGAGTCGGAGCCGGAGCCGGAGCCGGAGCCGGAGCCGGAGCCGGTGTCGGAGCCGGTGTCGGAGCCGGAGTCGGAGCCGGTGTCGGAGCCGGAGCCGGAGCCGGTGTCGGAGCCGGTGTCGGAGCCGGAGCCGGAGCCGGAGCCGGTGCGTCAGCCAGGGATCGTCACCTGCAACGGCGCCACGCGATCTCACGTGGGACGGCGTCGCTTGATCCCACGTGGGACGGCGCTGCGCGATCCCCGTGGGACGGCGCTGCTCGATCCCACGTGGGACGGCGCTGCTCGATCCCACGTGGGACGGCGCTGCTCGATCCCCCGTGGGACGGTGCATGCTCAATCCCACGTGGGACGGCACCGGCTCGGGCACCGGCACCGGCTCGGGCACCGGCTCCGGCACCGGCACCGGCACCGGCACCGGCACCGGCACCGGCACCGGCACCGGCTCGGGCACCGGCACCGGCACCGGCACCGACACCGGCACCGGCGCGGGCACCCACACCGGCTCGGGTACCGGCACCGGCAGCGTCCGGATCGCGCCGCGCCGGAGCCGAAGTCGGCGTCGGAGCTGGCCCCCGCGCCGTCGCCGCCGCCGCCCCGCGCTACCAGCGCGTCGCCGCGATCGTCGCGCCCGCCGCCATCGCCCGCCCCCCAACCTCGACCGCGACCGTCGACTCGATGGCCGCCGCCCACCCGCCTTCATCGCCGGCGAGTCCCCGCACCGTCGTGAGCCCGTCGCTGCGGATCGGCGTGATCGCCGCGACGCCCGCCGGCGTCACCGTCGCCAGCATCGCGTCGTCGCCGCCGGCCGCCGTCGCGCCGCCCACGGTGCCGGAGAACCAGCCCGCGACGACCGCCGTGTCGCCACGCGCGACCACCGCGGTCAGGCCGTCGAAGTCGGGGCCGCCGACCAGCACCGTGGCGCGCACCGCGCCGGCGCGATCGAAGTAGGCGACCAGCCCGTCGGCGGCGCCGGCGGCGTCGAGCCGGCGGCCGGCCACGTCGACCGCGCCCCGCACCGTGCCCGCCACCACGACGCCGTCGGTGGTGGCCGCGACGCCGGCGCAGGCGTCGGCGCTCGGGCCGCCGAAGGTCCGCACCCAGCGCACCGCGCTGTCGGCGGCGACGGTCGCGACGAAGCCGTCGCCGTGCACGTCGTCGTAAAGCGCCGGGATCGTCAGGTCGCCCAGTTCGGCGCGATCGCCGTAGGTGCCGGCGATCGCCAGCTGGCCGTCGGGCAGGGCGGCGATCCCGGCCACGTCGTCGGCGCCCGGGCCGCCCATCCGCCACAGCCCGCGGACTACGCCGTCGGGGCCGAGCCGCGCCCAGAAGCCGTCGCTGCGGCCGGCGCTGGTGACGACGCGATCGCCGACCCGCAGCGTGCCGGCGAACCCACCGGCGACCAGCAACCCGTCGGCGCCAGCCGCTAGCGCGCGCACGCTGGCCCACTCGGTCGCGCCGATCCCGACGATCCAGCGCCGCTTGCCATCGGCCGCGGCCACGCCGATCACCGCCGCCCCAGGCTCGCCGCGCAGCCCGAGCGGCAGGCCGTCGACCGCGCCGCTGCCGCTCACCGCCACCGCGACCACGTCGCCCGCGATCGCCACCGCGCCACCATCGGCTGGCAACGGCTGGGTCCACGTCGGTGCGCCCGCGTCGGTGCGCACGAGCGACCGGCCGCGGCTCGCCACCGCCGCGTCGCCCGCTATCGCCACGCCACCGAGCGGCGCCTCGCCGCTGGCCAGCCACGCCGCCGCGCCGTCGCCACGCGGGGCCTGCGCCCCACCGCGCGGGCAGCCACCGAAAAGCACGACGGCCGCCAGCGCCATCACGCGCGGCAGCCGCCCAGCCGTCGCCTGAAGGGCGATCAGATCTTCTTGCCCTGCGACCGCAGCTCGGCCACCACCACGCCCAGGCCCTTCTTGTCGATCGTGCGCATCGCGCGGGTCGACAGCTTGAGCGTGATCCAGCGCTTCTCGCCCTCGAGCCAGAACCGCTTGGTGACCAGGTTCACCTCGAAGCGCCGCTTGGTGTGGCGGTTCGAGTGGCTCACGTTGTGGCCGACGAGCGGCTTCTTGCCAGTGACTTCACAGACGCGCGACATGGCGAACTCCAACAGCTCCGACTTGCGCAGAACGCTCCGGGCCGTTTCGGGTGGGGGCCCCGGCGAATGCCGGGGGAGGGTCTTTGCGAAAGACCCTCCTCTGCAACACGTTAGATCTTGCTTTCCTTGAACTCGACGTGCTTCTTCACGACCGGGTCGTACTTCTTGAAGACCAGCTTGTCGGGCGTGCGCTTGCGGTTCTTCGACGTGGTGTAGAAGTAACCGGTGTCCGCGGTGGAGACGAGCCGGATGAGCTCGCGGCCGCCTTTGCCTTTCTTCGCCATGACAGGTGCTCCGCAATCGTGAGAGTCGGTCCGGCGGGGGTGCCGGACGGGTCCGCGCTTATGGCACAGGGCCGGAGGCTTTTCAAGCCCCCGTGTCACCACCGCTGCCGGCTGGGCCACCGCCCGGCCTGCCGGGGCCGGCGTTGCTGCCGGGGCGGGTCGGGGGGACCACGCCTGGCCGGGTCGGGGTCGGGTCCTGGCGCAGGTCGATCGGCACGCCGGGGACGGTCGAGGTCCGGCGCCGGGCCCGGCGCTCGTCGATGCCCATCGCCACGACGGTGATGTCGTCGGACAGGCCGCCCGAGCCGACGTGGCTGTCGACGTCCTGGAGGATCGCCTTGACGACGTCCTCGGCGGCGCCCCGCGCCGTGCGCAGCCGGCGCGACAGCCGCATCATGCCGTACTCGTTGCCGCGGGGATCGCGCGCCTCGAGGATGCCGTCGGTCACCAGCACCAGCATGTCGCCGGCGTGCAGCTGCACCCGGGCCTCGCCGACCTCGAGGTCGGTGACCACGCCGATCGGCGCGATGTGGGCGCGATCGGCCTGCAGCGGGAACACCCGTTCGCCGCGGCGGAGCAGCGGCACGCAGTGGCCGGCGTTGGTGAACACCAGCGTCCGGGTCTCGAGCTCGTAGATGGCGTAGACCAAGGTCGCGAACATGCCGTCGTCGCCGAGCTTGACCATCTCCTCGTTGACCCGGCGCAACAGCCGCGCCGGCGTGCGGGCCAGGCCGGCCCGGCTGCGCAGCTCGCTCGACAGCCGCGCCATGTACAGCGCCGCGCTGATGGCCTTGCCGGCGACGTCGCCGATGCCGACGCCGAGGTGGCCCTCGTCGTGCCAGATGAAGTCGTAGAAGTCGCCGCCGATCTGGTAGGCCGGCTCGTAGTGCACCGCGAAGTCGAGGCCGACCACCTGCGGCACCACCGCCGGCAGCAGCGAGCGCTGGATCTGCCGCGCCACCCGCAGGTCGCGCTCGAGCCGATCCTTCTGCGCCAGCTGCACCGCGACCCGGGCGGCGTGGATCGCCAGCGCGGTCTGGTAGGCCACGGTCTGCAGCAGGTCGACGTCCTCCTGGCGGAAGCCGGCGGCCTTGCCCTCGACGTAGATCACGCCGTAGTGCGCCGACTGCGCCGACAGCGGCGCGCCCATGCGGGTGCCCGCGACCTCGCCGCCGCCCGACGCCGCCGCCTCGCCCAGCAGCACGCCGCGGCGGTCCTGGACGACGTGAGTGATGATCGTGCCCGGCACCCGCAGGCCGCCGCCGAAGCCGATCTTGCGCGACTTGTGGTGCTTGACCTGCAGCTCGCCGGTGCGCTCCTCCTCGACCAGCACGCCGACGGTCTCGGCGTCGGGGAACATGTCGAGCAGCGGATCGAGCACCGCCTCGAGCAGCGCGTCGGGATCGGGGGTCTTGGCGGCGGCGTCGAGGATCGCGGTCAGCGCGGTCAGCTTGCGCTCGAGCAGCCGCAGGTGGCGCAGCTCGGTCGACGAGGTCAGCACGCCGGTCGCGCGCACCATGCTGTGGTTGCCCGACTCCTCGCGGCTGCGCACCACCGAGCCGTGGGCGTCGACGATGGTCAGCCGCGCGTCGCCGGCCGGCGTGTGCACCGCCTGCTCGTCGGGGCTCTCGACCCGGATGCGGTTCGAGGCGATCGCGATCTCGTCGCCGTGGCGGATCGGCTGCGCGCCGGCGATGCGCGCGCCGTTGACCCAGGTGCCGTTGTTGGAGCCGAGATCCTCGACCTCCCACTTGCCGGCGTTGGGTCGCAGCCGCGCGTGCTGCCGCGACACCCGCATGTCGGGTACGAAGATCTGGCAGTCCGAGCGCCGCCCGATCACGTACTCGCCGTCGCTCAGCGCGTAGCGGCGCCCGGTGTTGGGGCCGGCGATGAAGACGAGCGCGGTCACGGAAGCGCATAGATACACCACCGCACATGCGCGCGCGAAGCGCTGTCGATGCGATCCCGTGGCCGGGGTGATCGGCCCGACCATCGACACCCGGGACGGCCAGCGAAAACGTGGAGATCGCAGGGGAATCGGCGGATACCCCGGGTCGCCTTGACCCCGCGATGCCCCCCGGGTACGAAGCCTCGGTGAACGCGCTTGGCAACTTCATCGGTGGAGTGTTCGTTCCCCCCAGCGGCGTCGCGGTGCGCTCGCACAACCCGGCCGCCGATGGCGCCGTGGTGTTCGAGACCGCGGGCGACGAGCGGGCGGTCACCGCGGCCTGCGACGCCGCGGCGGCCGCGGCGGTCGGCTGGGGCCGGCTGAGCCTGGCGGACCGCGCCGCCGCGCTCGGCCGGTGGAAGGACGCCATCGCGGCCCGCAAGGCCGACCTGGTCGAGGCGATCGTGCTGGAGACCGGCAAGATCCGCAGCGAGGCCGAGCAGGAGATCCAGACCGTGCTGGGCCGGTTCGACGTGGCCCGGCAGCTGGCGGCCGCCGACCTGCGCGAGGGCCCGATCGCCGGCTCGCCCCACGAGCAGCTGCGCTACCACCCGCTCGGCGTGGTCGCGGTGATCGGCCCGTACAACTACCCGATCCACCTGTGCCACGCCCACGTCGTGCCGGCGCTGCTCACCGGCAACGCGGTGGTGGTCAAGCCGTCGGACATCACGCCGCTGGCGGGCCAGCGCTACGCCGAGACCGCCGCCGCGGCCGGCCTGCCGCCCGGCGTGTTCAACCTGGTCATCGGCACCGGCGCGATCGGCGCGGCGCTGGTGGCCGACCGCCGGGTCAAGGGCCTGTGCTTCACCGGCAGCTACGCCGTGGGCCGCCGCATCCAGGAGGCGGCGCTCGATCGCCCCGAGCTCTTGGTCGCGCTCGAGATGGGCGGCAAGAACACCGCGATCGTCCTCGAGGACGCCAGCATCCGCCAGGCCGCCCACGAGATCCTGGTCGGCGGCTACCTGTCGGCGGGCCAACGCTGCACCGCCACCGATCGCGTGCTGGTGCACCGCGCCGTGGCGCAGCCGCTCCTCGACGCGCTCAAGAAGGCAGCGCCGACGCTCCGCTTCGGTCACCCCGACGACGCCGGCAGCTTCGCCGGCCCGCTGGCCACCGCCGCCGGGCGCGATCGCTTCGAGCGCGCGCTGGCCGCCGCGGTCGCCGCCGGCGCCGAGCCGGTCATCGCCGGTGAGCGCCGCCCGGGCGGCTTCTACCGGACCGCGTCGTTGCACGTGCTGCCCGCCGGCACCCACGACGCCCCCGGCTACACCGACGTCGAGCTGTTCGGCCCCGATCTCGGCGTCGAGCTGATCGACAGCGACGACGAGGCGATCGCGGTGGTCAACGCGTCGCCCTACGGCTTCGCCAACGCGGTCTTCACCAACGACAGCGCCCGCTTCGAGCGCATCTACCGCGAGACCACCTCGGGCATCCTCAACCGCAACCGCTCGACCAACCTGGCCAGCCCGCGGTTGCCGTTCGGCGGCGCCGGCAAGAGCGGCAACTACCGCCCGGCCGGCTCGACCGCCCACCGCAACGTGGTCGTGCCGGTCGCGGTGCAAGACAACGTCATCGGCACGATCGCCACCCACCCGATGCTGGCCGATCACCTGCCGGCGCCGGATCTCGATCGGCTCGAGGCGCAGCACGAGGCCGAGGACGCGGTCGAGGCCGCGCGCAACCTGATCGACGATCCGCGGCCGCTCAGCCTGCGCCGGCCCAAGGGCGGCGTGCTCCCCGACAGCGACCGCTGGCTGATCCGCCTGTACGCCGGCGATCGCGTCGTGCGCGAGAAGAAGCCGGCGGTGTTCGATCACCTGCGCTCGGCCGGCCCCTGGTACGTCTCGATCGACGCGCACCCGCTGTGCGTGCTCGACTCGATGGCGCAGACCGCGACGGTGTGCGGCGGGTTCGCCGAGGATCCCGTGGTGCAGGCGCTGGTCGAGGGCGAGTTCGGCGACACGCTGACCGTCAACGAGGACACCGCGGTCGGCGAGACCTGGGCCGCCGCCGAGTACGCCGCGACCCTGCGCCACCTGGTGCCGGGGCTGCCCCACGTCACGTTCGTGGCGTCGGGCGCCGAGGCCAACGAGAAGGCGTTCGCGCTGTGCCGGCACTACAGCAAGAAGCCGGGCGCGTCCAAGATCCTCGCCTTCGACGGCAGCTTCCACGGCCGCGCGATGCTGTCGATCCACGCCACCCACAGCCCGGCCAAGCGGGCGCCGTTCGAGCTGCCCGGCTACGAGGCCACCTTCGCGCCGTTCCCGGTGTGGACCACGCCCGGCGACGAGCCGGCGGCGCCGTCGGGCTTCTACGCCGCGTGCGCGGCCGGCCAGATCGACGAGCTGGTCGAGCGGTTCGGCGACGCCAAGGAGGACCCGCTGCTCGCCGCCGAGGTCAAGAGCCTGGCCGCGGTGCACGCGGCGCTCAGCGGCGGCCAGCACTACTGCGTCACGATCGAGCCGATGCAGTCCGAGGGCGGCGATCGCTACGCCACCGAGCGGTTCTTCCGCGCGCTGCGGCTGCTCACCCGCTGCCACGACCTGCCGCTGATCTTCGACGAGGTGCAGTGCGGCTTCGGGCTGGGCGGCCCGTTCGCGTGGCACACCAAGTTTCGGTTGCTGACCAGCCGCGGCCAGCCCGACTACCCCGACGCGGTGTGCTTCGCCAAGCGCGCGCAGGTCGGCGTCGTGATGTCGCGGTTCGAGGATCCCGAGCCGGCCAGCGCGCACAACGCGTCGCTGGTGCGCGGGCGCATCCACGCCGAGATGATGTCGACCTCGCACGCGGCGACCCGCATCGAGAAGCTGGTCAAGCCGCGGCTCGAGGCGATCGCCAAGGCGTTCCCGCACCTGGTCAGCGCGCCGCGGGTGTGCGGCTACGCGTTCGCGTTCGATCTGCCGACGCCGGCCCACCTCGACGCGTTCATCGGCCAGCGGTTCTGGCGCGGCGCGATCGTCTTCGCCGCCGGCACCCGGACCGCGCGCTACCGGCTGGCCGACACCTTCGGCGTGCGCGAGATCGAGCTCTTGTTCGACGCCGTGCGCCGGTCGCTGTCGTGGATCGACGCCCACCCCGGCAAGAAGCCGCCGGAGTGGGAGGACATCGCCGAGCCGGCCGAGGCCACCGCGCCGGCGCTGCCGGCCGACGTGTCGTTCCGGCTGGTGCCCTCGGCCGAGGCGATGGCGCTCCTGCCGGCGATCCTCGACATCGAGTATCAGGTCTACGAGCCGGCCCGGCGCACGCCGCCGGCCGAGATCAAGGCCGCGCTCGACGACGCCGAGGGCTCGTTCGTGGTGGCCGAGAAGGGGCAGGGCGCCGCCGCGCAGCTGGTCGGCTTCGCGATCGGCGGGCCGCTCGAGGCCAGCCACGACGTCGAGGGCCCGGACCGCGATCCGATGCTCGGCAAGCACAACACGATGTACTCGGTGTCGGTCACCGTGGCCCCGGGCTACCAGGGCACCGGCATCGGCCGGCGGCTCAAGGAGCTGCAGCTGCGCGACGCCAGCGGCCGCAAGGGCGCCGACGGCAGCCCGCGCTACGCCCACGTCACCGGCCGCAACCGCGTGGGCCGCACCGCGCAGATGACCCACCTCAACCGGGTCTTCGGCGCGCACCTGGTCGCGGTGCTGACCGGCCAGTACGAGGATCCCGAGGGCCAGGCGATCTACTACCGCATCCCGCTGGGCGCGATCGCGCCGTCGGGCGAGCGCACCGCCGCGGTGGTGGCCGACAAGCGCGCGCGCTGGGCCGGGGAGCGCGCCGGCGAGCGCGCGGTGGAACGGGGCGCGGCCCTCGACGCGGCCAGCGGCCTGACCAAGGTGCTGGCGACGCCGCCGGCGAGCCTGCGCGCCGCCGAGGGCAACGGCCTCCTGTACGGCCCCGCGGTCAACAAGATCACGCTGATGAACTACGTCACGCCCGGCATGGTGCGGGCGCTCGAGTGGATCGGCGCGCTGGCGCCCGACCTGCCGCACATCTACCTCACGTCGTCGCGCGACGAGACCGTCGACAAGGCGCTGCGCCTGCTGCGCACCGCGCGCAAGCAGGCGACGGTCGCGATCGGCCTGGGCGGCGGCTACTACGGCCACACCGTCGCGTCGTGCCGCTCGCTGTCGGATCCCGAGGTCCACCGCGGCGGCCCGGCGCACTTCGCGTGGCCGCGGGTGCCGCACCCGGCGCAGGCCGGCACTGCGGCGTCGCTCGCGGCGATCCGCGCGGCGATCGCGGCGGCCGGCGGGCCCGACAAGGTGTTCGCGATCGTCTACGAGCGGGTCGGCGAGCGCACCGGCTGGGTGGTCCCGGTCGACTTCCTCGACGGCCTCGCCGCGATCCGCAAGGACACCGGCGTGCCGCTGGTGGCGGTCGAGCACACCACCGCGATGTACCGCTCGGGGCTGGGCGCGTTCGCGTTCCCGGCCGGCCCGCGGCCCGACGTGCTGGCGTGGTGGGGCGGCGGCCAGACCGGCTACCTCCACGTCGCCAGCAAGTGGTTCAACGCCGCGCCGCTGGCGCTGGTGTCGACCTGGGACGGCGACGAGCTGTCCTTGGTGCGCAACCACCACCAGCTGCGCGCGGCGCGCAAGCTCGACGTCACCGGCGCCGGCGCCGCGCTCGATCGCGCGCTGGCCGCCGGCCGCGTGCCCCACGCCGGCCTCGGCCTGTACCGCGTGCTCGACCCCGGCGCCGGCGCCGCCGACGCGCTGCACGCCCACGTCGCCGCCCGCGGCGTGACGCTGCGCAAGTTCCCCGGTGGCCGGCTCGGCGTCGTGCCGACGCTCGATCAGGCGGCGCAGGTGGCCGAGCGCCTGGGCGCCGCGCTCGCTGACTGGCGCTGAGGCCGACCGGGATGATGCCCGGCGCCTCTGCCGGGCACCATGGTAGGCTGACGCGGGCATGCGGCGTGCGCCTGGCTCCGAGGAGCTGACCCCGGTGGTCGACCCCGGCGCCGGGGGCACCGGCGCGGCGTTGCTGCTGGTGGCCGGCGAGGGCACGTTCGCGACCCACGTGCTCGCCGGTCGCGATCTGGTGATCGGGCGCGGCGACGGCTGCGACGTGCAGATCGATCACCGCGTGCTGTCGCGGCGCCACGCGATCCTGCGCGCAGGGCCGCCGTGCACGATCCAGGACCTCGGCTCGACCAACGGCACGCGGGTCGGCGGCGAGCAGCGCCGCGGCGGCGCGCCGGTCGCGCTGGCCGCCAACGACAGCTTCCACATCGGGCCGTTCTCGTTCGTCGTGGTGGCCGGCGCCGCCCGCGACGACCGCTCGCTGTCGGCGCGCGACGCCACCCGCATCGTCGATCCGACGCCGGCCGGCGTGCCGCGCCTGGTGCGCGACGTGGCGGCGACGTTGACCAACGTGGTCATCCTGGGCGAGACCGGCGTCGGCAAGGAGGTGCTGGCCGAGACGGTGCACGCGCTGTCGGGCCGGCCGGGCGCGATCACCCGCATCAACTGCGCGGCGCTGAGCGACACGCTGCTCGAGAGCGAGCTGTTCGGGCACGAGAAGGGCGCGTTCACCGGCGCCGCCGCCCAGAAGGCGGGCCTGCTCGAGTCTTCCGATCGCGGCACGGTGTTCCTCGACGAGGTCGGCGAGCTGCCGCTGTCGATCCAGGCCAAGCTGCTGCGCGCCATCGAGCACCGCGAGGTGCTGCGCATCGGCGCCACCCGGCCGGTGCCGGTCGACGTGCGCTTCATCGCCGCCACCAACCGCGACCTGCCGGCCGAGGTGACCGCCGGGCGGTTCCGGCGCGACCTGTTCTTCCGGCTCGACGGCATGACCCTGGTGATCCCGCCGCTGCGCGAGCGCGTGCGGCTGATCGGGCCGCTGGCGCTGGGCTTCCTCGAGGCCGCCGGCAAGCGCGCCGGCGTGCAGGCCCGGCTCGACCGCGAGGTGCTGGCCGCGCTCGAGGCCTACGCCTGGCCCGGCAACGTGCGCGAGCTGCGGGCGGTGATCGAGCGCGCGGTGCTGCTGGCGGGCGCCGGCGCGATCGGCGTGCGCCACCTGGCGTTCACCCGCTCGCTCGCCCTCGACGAGCCGCCCGCGGTCGCGGCGCCGCCGGTCGCCGGGGCGGGACGCGCGCGGTCGGCCACGCTGGCCACCGACGACCCGGCGCTGGTCGGGCTCGACGCCGACCAGCTCGCCGAGCGGGCGCGCATCATCGCCGCGCTCGAGGACTGCGCCGGCAACCAGACCCGCGCCGCCCGCGCGCTGGGCATCGCCCGCACCACGCTGGCCAACAAGCTCGGCCTGTACCGCATCCCGCGCCCGCGCACCTGATCCAGGGGGCTCGTCGCCGAGCCCCCCTCGATCCCGGCGAAGCCGGGATCGAGCCTCCCCCCGCGACGCGAGACGCCGACGCGGGGACCGGCGCTCGACCAGGACGCGGGCCGTCGCGCGACGGGTTGACCGTCGATCTGTCCGGTCGATCTGACCATCGACGTGGTCACGCGACGACGTCCCGAGCCGTGACGGGCACTTGGGCAAGCCACCGGGGCTGGCGTGGCCGTTGCTGAAGCATCGCCCCATGTCCTACCGCTTCGAACGCGAGCTCGACGGTCCGCACGACGCCGCCGGCACGTCCCGGGGCGCGCCCGGGAAGCGAAGCCTCACCGATCGACTGCAGCGCAAGGCGTCCGACGTGGCGTCGCCCGCCAGCGCGGCGCCGGCCCCGAAGTACGTCGACCCGACGCTCGGCGACGCGGCCTTCGTCGATCAGCTGCTGGCGATGCCGGTGCAATGCCGCGGGGGCGACGCGGCGGGGCCCGAGGCGATGCACGCGCTGGCGGCGCAGGGAACCGCGGGGAGCGGCGGTGCGTTGCCGTTCCTCGACCAGATCCAGCTGGCGTTCGGGAGCCACGACGTCACCGGCGTCCAGGCGCACACCGACGACCGGGCCGCCGCGGCTGCCCGCGGCATGGGCGCGACCGCATTCGCCACTGGCAACCACGTCGCGTTCGGGGGCGCGCCCGACCTGCACACGGCGGCACACGAGGCGGCGCACGTGGTGCAGCAGCGCGCGGGTGTGCACCTCGCAGGCGGCGTCGGCGCGGTGGGCGACGCCTACGAACGCCACGCCGACGAGGTCGCCGACGCCGTGGTGCGCGGCGAGTCAGCCGAGCTGCTGCTCGGCCCCGCCGGCGCGCCGTCGGCGGCGATCCAGCGCCACGCCATCCAGCACAAGGCGCCGGCCAAGGCGGGCAACGCGAAGGACGACTCCGTCGCGATGCTCGACGACGACGACTTCCTCCACGCGTTCTCGGGCTACACCGCGTTCAGCTCGTTCCGCAGCCTGAGCGCCGGTGGCCACCCGGTGGCGAAGACCGCGATCAGCGATCCGAAGCTCGACGCCGCGCTGCAGGGCGTGCGCGAGACGGTGCTCGCGATCCAGGACGACCGGAAGGCGGATCACATCCAGCGCGCGCTCGACCTCTGGGGCACGCATCGTGCGGCGGTCCAGGCTGTGCTCGCGCGCGCCGACAAGCGCGGCGCCGACTGGCACAAGGACCTGAAGCGCGCCCACGACGGCTTCGACCGGATGGAGACGTACACGATCGACACGGCGGCGCAGGACGCGATCGACAAGGGCGTGAAGGACCTCGGCGGCGACTTCAAGGTCGACGCGAAGCTCCACCAGGCAGAGTACGCGGCGGCGCGTGCCGCGATGATCGAGGTCGTGCAGGTGCTCGGCAAGACCAAGCACCTCCCGGACGCCGCGAACCTGCACAAGCAGGTCGCCGACTTCGACGCGACGGCGCAGATCGTCACCAAGCACGAGACGCTCTCCGAGTCGCTCTCGGTCGCGGAGCGCGTCGGGATCGCGATCAAGGGCCAGCACCCGCTGGAGTGGCCGCGCCACGTGCTCCGCGTCGCCAAGGCCATGATCCAGGGGGTCGCGATGCTCGGGAGCGCGGTGTGGAAGGCCAAGCCGGAGGCCGGCACGCTGTTCCGCCAGTTCGCCGAGCGGGTGATGAAAGACGGCGACTTCGCGGCGAAGTCGTCCAACGTGCTGGGCCAGGCGCTCAACGTGCTCCAGGTCGCGAAGGGGCTCTACGATCTGATCGGCGGCCTCGCGAGCGGCGACAGCGATCGGGCGATCACCGGCGCGCGGAACGTGCTGTCCGGCGGCGCCGGCGTCCTGATGACCGGCGCCGGCGCAGGCTTCGGCGCGTCGATGGGCGCGGCCGCGCTCGCGTACATCTTTGTCGAGACGATCCGCGAGTGCCTGAACGTCGGGAAGTTGCTGCGCGAGATCCCGCACGTGCAGGAGGTGAACGCCGTGGCCCGCTTCGTCGAGGACGCGGCCAGGGTGGGCGAGCCCGGCGCGCGCGCGTTCGCGGCGATCAGCGAGCGCTACGCGGGGCACACCTACTCCAATAATCCGACGATGCAGGCGGAGGTGCAGGCGCAGATCGAGGAGCACATGAGGCTCGAGGCGAACAAGCTCGCGGCCGGCGTGAAGGCCAAGCTCAAGCCGAGCTATGAGGGCCGCGACCCGCACTCGATCGGCAGGTACCAGGACGCGATCGCGGCGATGGGCCCGGAGGCGGTGGGCGCGCTCAACTACATGACCGACAACAAGCCGGACGATCCGGGCACGGTCGCGTGGAACGCGATCAAGCTGTTCAACGGGATCGGGCGCATGGGGCAATGGGTGCAGGTCGCGCACGGCACCCACCGCGACAACGCCGAGAACAAGAAGAAGCGCGAACAACTCGACAAGCAGAGCGACGGCGAGTGGAAGAAGGAGGAGGACAAGCGCCGCGACTGGCAGCGGCCGCCCCAGGGCCCGACCGACGAGGAGCTCGAGGAGTCGATGCGCTGACCGCGCCCGCTCGGGTGGACCGCGGCCTCGGCCGGAGCCCCGTCCGGTCGCCCGCCGTCAGGGGCGCCGGGCGTCGAGGCGCTCGAGGTTGCGCCGCCACCCGGCGACGTTGGCGGAGTCCATGCCGGTGCGCGCGGCGATCGCGAGCAGGTCGCGGTAGATGGCGGCGGCGTCCGCCCGGCGGCCGGCCTCCCGCAGGACGTCGCCGACGGTGGAGCGGAGGGCGAGCAAGACGGCGTCGTCCGGATCGAGCGCCGCGGCGCCGAGCGCGACGGCCCGCTCGGCGTCGGCGAGGGCCTCGGCGTGGCGGCCGAGGTAGGCGAGGATCGAGGCGCGGGTCGAGATCGCGAGCGCGGTGTCGACGGCGTCGGGATCGCGGCGGGTGCGGACGCGGACCGCCTGATCGACGGCGACCAGCGCGGCGGGGTACGTCTCCTGATCGCGCAGCACCTGGGCGACGTCGAGGTAGACGCCGGCGGCCTCGGCGGTGTCGGGGCCGAAGGCGCGATCGAACAGCGCGATCGCCTCGCGCAGCGGCGGCAGCGCGGCGTCGTAGCGCCCCGCGTACCAGTGGGCCTCGCCGAGCGACTGCAAGAGGCCGGCGAGCTGGGACGCGACCGGTGAGCCGGGCTGGTCGGCGCCGGCGCGCTGGAGGAGCTGGCGGGCCTGGTCGAGCGCGGCGAGCGCGCCGTCGGCGTCGCCGGCCGCGGTGAGCACGTCGGCCTCGTTGGTGAGCACCTCGGCGCGGACCAGCGGCGGATCGCCGGCACGGGCCGCGGCGGCGCGGGCCGCCAGCATCATGACGCGGGCCTCGTCGGGCTGGCCCTGGAACTGCGCGGTCAGCCGGCCCATCAGCGACCAGGTCTTGGCCGCCTCGACGTCGTCGCCGCCGCGCGACGCGACCTCGGTCAGCTCGCGCAGGAACGCGAGGCCGCCGGGGATGTCGCCGGTGGTGACCGCGATGCGCCAGCGCACCGCGATCGCGCGCGACAGCGTGAGATCGTGGCCGAGCGCGCGGGCGCGGGCGATGCCGGCGTCGACGCGGGCGGCGAGCCCGTCGGTCACGCCGGCCCGGCGATCGGCGTTGGCGGCGTCGACCTCGGCGAGGATGGCCTTGGCCTCGGCGCGCGCGGCCGGCGCCTCGGGCAGGTCCTGGGCGGCGAGCAGCGCGTCGGGGTCGGCGCAGCCGTCGAGCGGCGTGATCGCGGTGGTCGCCTTGATCGCGCCCTCGAGCGCGGCGGCGTCGCCGGCCCCCTCGAGCGTGCGCACCGCGCCGTCGAGCCCGGCCAGCCAGCGGTCGAGGCACGCCATGCGGGCGTCGAGCACGGTGTCGGACTGCCGGTTCTCGACGCGGTTGGCCCGGCAGGCCTCGACGAACATCGCGCGCCACGCCGGCGCCGCGCGATCGAACACCGCCGCCGCCGCCGCGTGGCGGGCGCCGCCGTAGGTCGGGTCGATCGTGGCGAGGTGGGTGGCCAGCGACGCCTTGCGATTGGCGCCCCACACCGCGTCGAGCCGCGTGGACGGCGGCGCGCACACCTCGGCGACCGCCTCGTCGCCGCGGTCGGCGGCGAGCGCCGCCCCGCCGGCCGCCACCACCGCCGCCGCGCCAGCGGCCAGCACCCAGGCGCGGCGCCGCCGCGTCGTCCGCTCGGTCAGCGCGTCGAGCAGCGCGGCGACGCTGGGCCACCGGCGCGCTGGCTCGACCGCGAGCCCGCGATCGAGCAGCGCCCACAGCCAGCCCGGCACGTCGCGCCCGGCGTCCGGCGCGCCCGCGCGGCGTCGCCCGGCGATCACCGCGGCGCGCAGCTCGTCGACGGTGTCGCCCGCGAACGGCGGCTGCTGCGCGAGCGCCATCCACAGCGCGACGCAGAACGCGAACTGGTCGCTGCGGGCGTCGACCTCGCCGCCCTGCCATTGCTCGGGCGCCATGTACGTCGGCGTGCCGACCACCGCGCCGTCGACGCTGAGGCTGCGCCCGAGGTCGGCGACCGCCGCGGCGTCGACGTGGACGCCGCTCTCCGCGAGGCCGAAGTCGCTGACCCGCGGCCGCCCGTCCTGGCCGATCAGCACGTTCTCCGGCTTGAAGTCGCGGTGGACCAGGCCGGCGTCGTGGGCGGCCTGCAGCCCGCGGCCGGCGCCGATGAACATCGCCACGGTCTCGCGCCAGCCGCGCCGCGCCTCGATGAGCCAGGCCTTGAGCGTGCGGCCGTCGACCAGCTCCATCGCGACGAAGACCTGCTCGCCGGCGCGGCCGACCTCGTAGACCGTCACCGCGTTGGGGTGCGCCAGCTTGGCCATCGCCTGGGCCTCGCGCTGCAGCGTCAGGCGCGCCTCGACGCCGGCGCCGCCGTGGCGCAGCACCTTGATCGCCACCTTGCGGTCGAGCTCGGGATCGAACGCCGCCAGCACGACGCCCATGCCGCCGGCCCCGAGCGCCCCGACGACGACGAACCGGCCGATCGTGCCGCCCGGCGCGAGCGCCGGCGCGCCGCCCGCCGTCGCCGCCGCGGTGTCCACCGCTGCCGCGTCGCGCACCGGCAGGGTCTCGTCGCCGCTCGCCATCGCGCGAGCGTAGCGCGGCGCGGCGGCGCACCGCGAGCGCCGATCACGCGCCGGCCGTGGGCGCCGTCACAGCGACATGCCCATGGCGATGCGGATCCCGCGCGCGTGCTGGAACTCGTCGAGCCGATACGCGATCCAGCCGCCGCCGATCTCGATGGTCCGCCCGCCGGCCGGGACCCGCAGGAAGTAGAGCTGGCGGCGCTCGGTGTCGACCGCGTCGGCCGCCCCCACGCGGCTCACGTGGGTGTACTCGAAGCGGAACCAGGCGAGCCGGAGCCCGCCGCTGATCAACACGTAGGGCGCCGCCGGGAGCTCCTCGGCCGTGGTCCCCACCGCGTCGGCGCCGAACCCCGCCGACAGCGTCACGTCGATGGGCAGCCCCAGGCGGAGCCCGGCCCGCGCCTCGGCGGTCCAGGTCAGCGGCCCGCCCAGCGGGACCAGCTCGCCGCGCAGGTCGAGGCGCAGCGACTTCACGTCACGCTCCCAGCGCGCGCCGACGCCGAGGCCATACGCGAAGTCACGCCCGATGATGTTGGACTCGAACATCGCAACCTCGAGCTGGGCGGTCGGATGCGCCCACCATCGCCGCGGACGCCGGCGCGGCCGCGCGGGTACCAGGACATCGGGGGTGATCGCGGGCGGCGGCCCCCCGGTCGCCACCAGCGGCAGGACCGCGGGCGCCACCGCCGCCGCGGCCTTGGCGGCGACCAGCCTGGCCACCAGCTCGAGGCCGTCGATGAGGCGCTCGTGTTGTGCGTCCGAGTGATCCACGGCGCCGATGTGCGCGATCAGCGCGCCGGTCGCGACGCGCGCGCACAGGAAGCTCCCGAACACGCCGGCGTCCAGCAGGTAGGGCTCGTAGCCCTGGGCAATCCCGCCGGCGACGTCGAGGAGCTGCGCCGGGGCGTCGGCGGGGGCGCCGGGGCGCGACGGGCGCGACACCTCGTCGAGCAGCTGCCGCGAGCACGGGCGCGCGTCGGTCCGGAACCTGACCGGCTGCTGCGGCACCAGGCCGGCCCAGGCGTCCCACCGGGGCTGGGCCGGGCCCGGCATGGACTCGCCCAGCCCGTCCTGTTGCTGGGAGACCAGGGTCGACGGCCAGGCGGCGGCGGGGACTTCGATCGCCAGCGACGCGAAGGCCAGCTGTCCCGACGGGCTGACCGGGCTGACGCGCGCGACCGCCGCGGCCACCCGCTGCGCGCCCGCGTCGTCGAGCTGGGCGGCGCCGATCCCGACCGTCAGCGCGACGCCGCTGCGATCGACGCACAGCCGGGTCGTGCCGCCAGCGGCGAGCGCGTGGGGGCCGTAGCCGACGGCGGTCGCCCAGCGCGGGGCCGGGCCGATGCTCGGGTCGTTCGGGCGCCGCTGGCCACGCTGCCAGTTCGTGGCCAGGTCGGCGCATCGCTCGAAGGGGTGCAAGCGGTCCCGCGTGAAGTCGGCGTGGTGGACGATCACGTCGACGCTACCGACGGTGATCCGGTGGCCAGCGCCCGCCGGCGCGATCCGCCAGGCGGGGTCGGCGTCGAGCCACAGGCCGATCGCGGGCAGGTGGGTGGGGGTGCCGGCCGCCGCCGGCGCCGCGCCAGCTCCGAGCGCCAGGAGCCAGCCGGCGAGCTGTGCGCCAGCGCGACCGCGCATCGGGCGGGGCCTCGTCGAAGGTGCCATGTCCGGACAAGCGGACCGCCGCGGCTCGACGTCAGGTCAGCGGCAGCGCAGCACAGAGTCGAGGGTGCAGCCGAGCCCCGCCAGCGCGCCCTCGTAGGCGGTGCGCTGGTCGGGCGTGAGCTTCATGCGCACGCACAGGTCGAAGCTCATCGCCGGGCTCGACACGCAAGCCTGCGCGTCGGCGGACCACGCGTCGGCGCCGCACCGCTCGACGGTGACGGCCGCGGCGTCGGCGTGGGCGGTGACCGGGGCCGTCGGGTCGCGGCCGACCCGGGCGTCGACCATCTCGCCGGCGGTGGCGCAGGTCGGCTGGGCCGGCGCCCGCGCCCACACGTCGCGCGCGCCGCCACCGGCGCTACCACCGCTCGTGCCGCCGCACCCGACGGTGAGGAGGACGCAACTGAACCAGACGATCGACGTGCGCATGCGAGTCCTTTCGATCAACGCGGGAGCGGGCCCAGCACGAACGCCGTGCCGAACGACAGCCAGTAGACGCGCGTGCCCTCCCACTGCTCGGCCTCGACCGCGACGCGGGTGCCGTAATAGGTGGGGTCGCTGAAGTCGGTGACCCGGTGGCCAACCAGCGCGGCCAGCCGCAGCCGCGGCACCCAGCGGTTGGGGCCGGGCGCGGTCGGGTCCATGAGGTCGTCGAAGTTGCGGAAGCGGTAGTCGCCGACCACCTCGAGCGTGAGCCGCGGCAGGCGCACCGCCGCGCGGGCGGCGCCGCCGACCACCAGGCTGAAGCCGAGCCGTTCGGTCAGCACGTCGAAGCCCGCCAGCCCCCACGCCGCGAGCGCGGCGTTGGGCCAGGTCCGGCCCAGGCCGTAGCCGAACTCGCTGCGCAGCCAGGTGCCGCCGTCGGAGCCGCCGCCGATCTGCAGGTTGAGGGCGATGGCGCTCCACCGCCCGAAGGTCGCGGATGCGTCGAGCTCGAGGGCGTAGATGCGCTCGGTGGCGTCGACCGCGGCCGGCGCCTCGATCGCGCCGAGCTTCACGGCGGTGGCCATCGTCATCGCGACGTCGCGCGCGCCGCCGGGCGCCGGCGTCACGCCCGCGCAGAGCTCGAGGTGCGGCAGGTGCTCGCACAGATCGGCGACCGCGACCGGGGCGCCGGGGCCGGCGCTGGCCGCCGGCGCGCCGGCCGTGCTCGCGACGATCACGGCGATGATCGCGGCGACGATCGCCGCGCCGCGCGCGCGCCGGGCGCTCACGAGCACTCCGTGCTCGACGAGCAGCGCATGCCGAACCGGCCGCTGCTGCAGGTCTCGACCGTGCGGCAGGTGCGCGGCGGCGCGCCGGCCGGCGTCGGCAGCGCCGACGGCGTGTAGTTCAAGAACGCGCCGGTGAGGCCGGGCCCCTCGACCGGGCGCGGCCCCTCGTAACAGTCGGTCGGGTTGCAGGCGAACGCCAGCGGCGACGCCCACAGCCACCGGAACCGCACCTCGGCGCCGACCGCGGTCAGCGCCACCGGCAGATCGTCCCACCGGGCGTAGGTGGCCGCCAGCGACAGCGTGCCGGTGTTGTACGGCCGGCGGATCGCGTCGTAGGCCAGGCCGACCGCGCCGCCGCGCAGCCGGCCGCGCTGGCGCAGCGTCATGCCGTCGCGCGCCAGCGTCCGGACCCAGCCGAGATCACCGCTGGCGGTGAGCCCGAGCCGCGACGTCGCCATCAGGTCGAGGCGCGCGTGGACGCCGTCGGCGTCGCTGCGCTCGAGCGGCCCGCCGCGCCGCGTGGTCGTGGCCAGCCCGCCGTTGACGATCACCGCGCGCTCAGGTGACTCGGCGCCCCAGAACGTGCCGACCGAGGCGCCGGCGACCCAGCCGGTGCCGCGCTGGCCGTCGAGCGTCTGGCGCTCGGCGCCGACCCAGGCCTCGGCGAAACAGCCGGCGCAGCCGGCGGCGACCAGCAGGGCGCTGGCGATCGATGCGGGTGCCATGTCCGGACAAGCGGACCGCCGCGGCCCGACGTCAGGCGCGCGGCGCGATCACCCGAACAGCTCGGGCCAGGCGCCGCGGAACCGCGCCCGCAGGCGGGCCTGGGCCGCGCGCACCAGCGCCTGGGCGGCGCGGGCGTCGGGCAGCGCCAGCGCGGCGGCGATCGCGTCGAAGCCGGCCTCGTCGAGCCACAGCCGCAGCGCCGCCTGCATCGGCGGCGGGAACTCGCCGATGTGGGCGGTGATCTCGGTCAGCGCCTGCCGGACCCCGAGCAGCGTCGACAGCGGCGGGCGCTCGCCGCGCTCGGGCGCGGCGTCGAGGCGCTCGGCGCCGCTGGTGGCGTCGCGCTTGCTCGCGGCCGGCAGCGGCCGGACGGCGAAGCCGCGGGCCGCGATCACCCGCTCGAGCTCGTCGGCGCGGATCCGCGCCGGCCGGTAGCGCACGGTGAGGCGCGCCGCGGCGGGCTCGTCGTCGACCTCGACGACGCCGTCGAGCGCGGCCAGCGCGTCGACCAGCGCCCGGCGATCGGCGGCGGTATCGGTGGCGGCGACCTCGGCGGCCCAGCGCGCCACCGCGCGCCAGCCCAGGCGCTGCTTGACGTGGTCCTTGATCACGAACCGGGTCTGCAGCAGCAGCCAGCCGCGCAGCGGCGTGCCGGTGGTGAGGTCGGCGTCGGCGGCCGGCGCCGGCGGATCGTCGGGCCCGCCCGCCAGCCGCGCCAGCCGCTCGACCAGCCCGGCCTCGTCGTGCTCGGCGGCCTCGTCGCGGGCGGCGGCCTCGGCCGCGGCGGCGTCGCGCTGGTAGGCCAGGTAGCGGCGCAGCGCCGCGAAGTCGCGATCGCACAGCCGATCGATCACGTCGACCAGCACCGCGCGCGGCTCGTCCTCGCCGGTGAGCCCGGTGCGGCGCAGCGCCGGGCTGCGCGCGGCCCAGCGCTCGACGTGCGGCGCGACGTGGATCAGCAGCCGCTGCCACGCGCGCTCGCGGGCGGTCGCCGCCGGGCCGGCGCAGACCTCCTCGACCAGGGCGTGGCAGGCGCGCTCGAACGCGGCGTCCCAGGCCGGCATCGGGGGCCATGATACCATCGCGCACGCGGCGGCTGACGTTCGCTGGTCGCGGTGCCGCTTCGATCTCGGCCATGCCGCATCCGTCCGTGCACGACCTGCTGGCCGCCGACGACCCGGCGGTGGCCGACCACCTCGCCGGGTGCGCCGCCTGCCGGCGGGTGGTGGCGCGGGCGCGCCCGCTGACCGCGCCGGTCGAGGCGCCGGCGGAGGACGCGCTGCCGCTGGTCGACCCCGCGGTCTACGAGCGCGTCGACGGCGGCGAGGCCCGGGGCGGCATGGGCCGCACCTACCGCGCGCGCGATCGCCGGATCGGCCGCGAGGTCACGCTCAAGCAGCCGCTGGGGCCCGCCGAGGTCGCCGACCCGGTGCTGCGCGCGACCCTGCGCGCGCGCTTCGAGCGCGAGGCGCGGCTGACCGCGCGGCTCGAGCACCCGGCGATCGTCGCGGTCCACGAGGTCGGGCGGTTCGTCGGCGGCGACGTGTTCTACGCGATGCGCCGGGTGCAGGGCGCGCCGCTGGGCGAGTTGATCGCGGCGCGGCCGCGGCTGGCCGAGCGGCTGGCGCTCCTGCCCAACCTGATCCTGGTGGCCGAGGCGCTGGCCTACGCCCACGGCCAGGGCGTCACCCACCGCGACGTGACGCCGGCCAACATCATGATCGGCGCGTTCGGCGAGACGGTGCTGATCGACTGGGGGCTGGCGGCCGACGCCGAAGGGGCAGGCGCGGTCGACGCGGCGCCGTACCGCGCCGGCGAGCTGCCGCTCACCGCGTACGGCGTCGGCACGCCGGGCTACATGGCGCCCGAGCAGGCGCGCGGCGTGCGCGCCGACGCCCGCGCCGACGTCTACGCGCTCGGCGCGACGCTGTATCACCTGATCGCCGGGCAGCCGCCGGAGCCCTCGCCGCGGCCGCTGCCGTCGCGTTGCCCCGACGCGCCGCCGCCGCTGGTCACGTTGATCGCGCGCGCGATGGATCCGGATCCGGCGGCCCGGCCGGCGTCGGCCGCCGAGGTCGCCGCCGAGCTGTCGCGCTTCACCGCCGGGCAGCTCATGGCCAGCCACCGCTACTCGCCGGGCGAGCTGGCGCGTTACTACCTGCGGCGCTTCCGGCTGCCGATCGCGATCGGCGGGCTCGCGCTGGTGGTGGTAGCGGTGATCGGCGGCCTCGCCGTGCGCGGCCTGGCGCGCTCGCGGGCGTCGACCGAGCGCGCCCGCCAGGCGGCCGAGACCAGCGAGCGCGCCGCGCAGCAGGCGCTGCGCCGGCAGCTCGGCGTCACCGCGGCGCAGCTGGCCGATGAGCCGGCGCGCCGGATCGACGCGCTCGCCGCGGGCGTCGCCGCGGTCGCGCCCGAGGTCGCGGCCGGCCAGCCGCCGCTCCCCGAGGCGTGGCACGGGCTGGTGGTCGCGCTGGCGGCCGCGCCGATCGCCGCGCCGCTACCGGGCCGGGTGACGATCAGCAACGCGGCGTTCTCCGCCGACGGCCAGCGGCTGGTCACGGTCGGCATCGATCACCAGCTGCTGCAGTGGGACGCGGCCACGGGGCGCGCGATCGGCGCGCGGCCGCTGGCGCTGGATCGCCCGCTCACCGTGGCGCTGGCCGCCGCGCCGGCGCGGGCGCTGGTGTGCGGCCTCGATCCGGTCGCCGAGCTGCACCCGCTCGACGGTGGCCCCGCCGTGGCGGTGCCGCTCACCGCGCCTGACGCCCGCTGCGCGATCGACGCCGGCGGTCGCGCCGTGGTGGCCGCCGGGCGCGAGGTGCTGGTCCTCGATCGCGCCGGCGCCGTCGCGCAACGCGGCGCGCTCGACGCCGCGGCGACCGCGCTGGCGATCGCGCCGGACGGGCTGATCGCGATCGGCACCGTGGCGGGTGCGATCGCGCTGTGGCGCCCCGCGGCCGGCGCGCCGGTGGCCTTCGCCGCGCACGCCGGCGGCACCCAGGCGCTGCGCTTCGCCGACGGGGGCGGGCGGCTGATCTCGGGCGGCGCCGACGGGCGCGCGCTGGCCTGGCCGATCGCCGGCGATCGCGCCGGCGCCGCCGAGGTGCTGGTCGACGGCTGGCCCGGGCCGATCTCGATGATCCACGACGGCGGCGGCGGGCGGATCGCGCTCGGGGCGCCGCGCAACCGCACCGATCAGCGCGCGGTCGACACCGTCCTGATCGACGGCGCGGCGCGGCGCACGCTCGTGGGCCAGTCGGTGGTCGCCGACGGGCGCGGCGACGCTCGGCTGATCGCCAGCACCACCGTCGATCGGGTGCGGCTGGTCGATCCCGCCGACGGCGGCGACGCGCTGGTGCTGCCGCCGGCGGCGCCGCACGTCGTGGTGCTGGCCCGGTTCGGCGCGCGGGCGCTGGTCGCCGCGGCCAGCGG
Organism: Myxococcales bacterium; assembly: GCA_016707895.1. Taxonomy (GTDB): domain Bacteria; phylum Myxococcota_A; class Polyangia; order Haliangiales; family Haliangiaceae; genus UBA2376. Next base: position 594,389 of record JADJGV010000037.1, read on the forward strand.
CGAGGCGCTGCTGTGGGACCTGCGCAGCGGCGCGGCGAGCGGCACGCTGCTCGGGCACACCGGGTCGATCGTCGGCGCGGTCGCGCTCGGCGAGACGCTGTGGACCGCCGCCACCGACGGCACCATCCGCGCGTGGTCGCTGCGCGCCGGCGACGCCGACGCCGCGCCGCGGACCTTCGCGCTGGGCGCCGAGGCGCTCGCGCTCGCCACGACCACGGACGGCGACGCGGCGCTGGTGATCGACACCGACGGTGGGATCTGGCGCCTCGGCGGGCCCACCGGCGGCGCGGCGCTGGTCCATCGCGATGCTTCGGCCGGCTTCGCCGCGCTCGGGCCCGACGGCGCCACGCTGGTGTTCGGCGGCGCGGGGGGCCGGGCCACGCTCGCGCCCGCCGGACGCGCGGTGGTCGCGCTGATCGTGCCGGGCGCCGCCGATCTCACCGCCGGGGCGCTCGCGCCCGCCGGCCGGACGATCGCGGTGGGCGCGGCCGACGGCACGGTCGCGGTGATCGACGCCGCCACCGGCGCGGCGCGCAGTCAGCGGGTGCTCGCGGCCAAGCCCGAGGCCCGTCCCGTAGGCATCGCGCGGATCGCGTTCACGCCCGACGGCGCGACGCTGATCGTCGGCGACGCGGCGGCGCACGCCTGGCTGGTCGACGCGGCCACGCTCGCGGTGCGCCAGGCGATCGACGCCCGGCTCGGCGGCGCGGCGACCGACGCGCTCCACCGCCGCGGCCTGCAGGTCGGGTTCGCGCCCGACGGCGCGGTGCACCTGTACCCGCTGGCCGGTGGCGCGCCGACGGTGTTGCGCGGGCACGGCCGCGCGGTGGTGGCGGCGGCGGCCAGCGCCGACGGGGCGCGCCTGGCCACCGCCGACCTCGACGGCGAGGTCCGGGTGTGGGCGCTGTCCCCGGCGCCGGGCGCGGCGGCCACCCTGGCGCTACCGGGTCGCGGCGCGGTCACGACGCTGACGTTCGTCGACGGCGATCGGGCGATCGCGATCGCCGGCGCCAGCGGCGGGCTGCAGATCGTGCCGGTCGATCCGGCGCTGGCCGTGGCCCGGGCCTGCGCCCGGCTGGCTCACTTCGGGCGCGCCGCCGACGGCTGCGCCAGCCCGTGAGCGGCGAAGCCGGCGAACCAGATCGCCCCGCGGTCAGCCGGCGCGCCCTTCCACATCATCGACAGCCGCCCGGTGGTGGCCCGCGGCCGGAGCTTCCAGCGCGCGACGATCGCCCCGTCGATCTCCAGCGCCAGCTCGTCGGCGCGCTGGATCACCGTGACGGCGTGGGTGCGCCGGACCCGGTGGCCGGGCAGCGGGCGCCACCCGTCGAGCTCGAAGCTCGCGTCGTCGATCCACAGCCCGACGCGATCGTCGGCCACCATCACCACGCCGCCGAGCACGCCCAGCTCGAGCGCGCGCGGGTCGGCGCCGAGGCGCCGCCAGGTGACGGACGCGCGGTAGGGCACGGTCACCGGCGCGCGCCACACCAGCTGGCCCAGCGAGTACGCGGTGCGCGCGCCGTTCGTGGTCGCGACGTAGCGACCGCAGCCCGCGCCGCGCGCCAGCGCGCCCTCGACCGCCTCCCAGTCGGTCGGCGCCTGCGCGCACGGCGGGTCGGCGCTCGCCGCGCCGGCGCGGATCATCAGCGCCGCGATCGCGGCCGCGCAGGCCGCGGCGACGCGGTGGCGGTGTGGCCCCGGCACCCGTCGACGCTACCACGGCGGATCGCCGCCGCTCGTGTAAGTTGCGTGGATCGCTCGGGTCGCTAGAATTCGCGCCGCACCCGAGACAGGTCCGCCGCTCCCGTGCGAGTCCTGCGATCGAGGCCGCTGGCCTCGCGACGCCCCCCTGGCATGGTGAACCGATGAGAGTCCTCGAACTTCCCGCTGGCGGCACCTCGCGCGACTGGGGCCGCGTCCACGGCGAGTCGTACCGCGGCGAGGTCAAGGCGCTGTCCGCGATCCGGACGTACCTGTGCACCCGGGTCGGCGGCTTCGCCGATCGGCTGGCGGTGCTGGCCGCCGCCGAGGCCCACCTGCCGGTGCTGGCGCGCTACCACGCCGGGCTGTACGAGGAGCTGCTCGGCATCGCCGAGGGCGCCGCCGTCACGCCGGCCGAGATCGTCGTCGCCAACCACTACACCGACCTGCGCGACCTGTCGCCGGACCACGCGCAGTGGAAACCGGCGCCGGAGGCGGGCGAGGGCGGCTGCTCGGTGATCTGGGCCGAGACCCCGACCGGGCGCATCCTGGCCCAGACCTGGGACATGCACGCCACCGCGATCCCGTACGTGATGATGCTGCACGTGCCGGAGTCGGCCGACGGCCCCGAGGCGTGGCTGCTCACGCTGACCGGCTGCCTGGGCCTGGCCGGCGCCAACCGGCACGGCGTCGGCATCGGCATCAACAACCTGTACTCCAACGACGCCACCGTCGGCGCGGTGTGGCCGGCGGTGGTCCGGCGCGCGCTGCACCAGCGCACCGCCTCCGCCGCGCAGCGCCACGTGCTGGGCGCGCCGATCGGCTCGGGCCACCATTACTTCGTGGCCGATCGGGACGACGCGTTCGCGATCGAGACCTCGGGGGTGCTGCGCAAGACGATGTTCGCGTCGTCGCCCGAGCGCCCGGCGCCCAGCTACTGCCACACCAACCACTGCCTCGACCCCGACGTCGCGGCGGTGTCGTCGATCTCGCCGACCTCGACCACCCGCGAGCGCTACGCCTGGCTGACCGCGTCCTTGGCGGCGCGGCCGATCGCCGATCTCGACGACGTCTGGGTGCGCATGGGCAGCCAGGACGGCTGGCCCAAGAGCGTGTGCACCAACATGGCCACGCCCGAGAACCCGCACGGCACCGCCACCTGCGGCGCGATCGCGATCAACCTCGACACCCGCACCGTCTGGGCCCAGGGCGGCTTCATCACCAACGTCGTCCCCACCGAGTTCGAGTTCGACGGAGGCGCCGCATGACCGACTACCCGTTCTTCTTCACCTGGACCGCGCAGCACCAGGCCAAGCCGTTCGAGCTCGTCGGCGGCGAGGGCGCGCACTTCACCACCGCCGACGGCGGCCGCTGGCTCGACCTGGGCGCGCTCAGCTACCAGGTCAACGCCGGCCACGGCCACCGCCGGATCATCGACGCGATCAAGCGCCAGGCCGACAGCCTGTGCCTGGCGTCGCCGACCGCGGTGTTCCCGGCCAAGGTCGAGCTGGCCGAGAAGCTGCTCGCGCTGGCCGGCCCCGGCTACAGCAAGGTGTTCTTCACGCTGGGCGGCGCCGAGGCCAACGAGAACGCGATCAAGATGGCGCGGCTGGTGACCGGCCGGCACAAGCTGATGAGCCGGTACCGCAGCTACCACGGCGCGTCGATGGGCGCGCTGACGCTCACCGGCGACTGGCGCCGGCCGCCGCTCGAGCCCGGCATCCCCGGCGTGGTCCACGTCGCCGACTGCTACTGCGATCGCTGCCCGTTCGGCCACACGCTGGCCAGCTGCAAGCGCGAGTGCGCGACCAACGTCGACGCCACGATGCGGCTCGAGGGCGGCGGCTTCGCGGCGGCCATCTTCGAGCCGGTGCCGGGCGCCAACGGCGTGCTGGTGCCGCCGGATGACTACTGGCCGCTGCTCCGGCGCGCCTGCGACGCCGACGGCGCGCTGCTCATCGCCGACGAGGTGCTGTGCGGCTTCGGCCGGCTGGGCAAGACCTTCGGCCACCACCACTGGGACGTCACGCCCGACATCATCACCTGCGCCAAGGGCCTGGCCTCGGGCTACCAGCCGATCGGCGCGGTGATCGTCCACGAGCGCGTGGCCAAGCACTTCGATGAGCGGGTGCTGGCGTGCGGGCTCACGTACTACGCGCATCCGACCGGCTGCGCGGCGGCGCTCGAGACGCTCAAGGTCTACGAGGACGAGGGCATGTACGCCAACGCGGCGCGGCTGGGCCCGGTGCTGCTCGCCGAGCTGCGCGCGGTCGCCGCCCGCCTCGGCGTCAAGAGCTTCGTCCGCGGGCTGGGCCTCCTGGCCGCGCTCGAGGTCGAGTGCACCGCCGCGCAGTGGGCGGCGTTCGGCCCGGCGCTGGCGGCGCGCAAGCTGTCGCTCCACCTCGAAGGCAAGAAGACCACCGCGATCATCGCGCCACCCCTGTGCATCGCCGAGGCCGACCTGGTCGCCGGCGTGCGCGCCTTCGGCGACGCCGCGGTCGCCGCGTTCGGAGGAGCCTCGTGACGGGACGACACCACCACAAGGTCCGCGACTCGGTCGCGGCCGCGCTCGACGGTCTCGAGTCGGGGATGACGGTGATGGTCGGCGGCTTCGGGCTGTGCGGCAACGCCGAGGCGCTGATCCGCGGCGTCATCGACAAGGGCGTCAAGGACCTGACCTTGGTGTCGAACAACGCCGGCAACCTGGGCAAGGGCCTGGCCACCTGGCTGCGCGCCGACGTCGTCAAGAAGGTCATCTGCAGCTACCTCGGCACCAACGAGGACCTGCACAGCCGGATGGCGTCGGGCGCGATCGCCGTCGAGGTGACGCCGCAGGGCACGCTGGCCGAGCGCATGCGCGCCGCCGGCGCCGGCATCCCGGCGTTCTTCACGCCGACCGGCGTCGGCACCGTCGTCGAGCAGGGCAAGGAGAAGCGGACGATCGACGGCCGCGAGTACCTGCTCGAGCGGGCGCTGCCGGCCGACTTCGCGCTGATCCGCGCGCGCACGGTCGACACCTTCGGCAACCTGCGCTTCTACCGCACCGCGCGGAACTTCTCGCCGATCATGGCCACCGCGGCGCGCACCACCGTCGTCGAGGCCGATCGGCTGGTCGACGTCGGCGCGATCGATCCCGACGACGTGCACCTGAGCGGGCTGTACGTGCACCGCGTCGTCCACGTGCCCGAGCACGAGGACCCGTTCGAGTACAAGACCAGCCGCAAGCGCCCGGAGGGCAAGTAGCCATGGCGTACTCCAAGGAAGACATGGCGCGCCGCGCCGCCGCCGAGATCCCGGCCGGCGCGATCGTCAACCTCGGCATCGGCCTGCCGACGCTGTGCGCCGACTACCTGCCCGAGGGCCACGCGTTCCTGCACTCGGAGAACGGCCTGCTCGGCATGGGCCCGTTCCCGTTCGAGGGCGAGGAGGACCCGCAGCTGATCAACGCCGGCAAGCAGACCGTGACCGTGCTGCCGGGCGGCTCGACCTTCGACTCGGCGCAGAGCTTCGCGATGATCCGCGGCGGCCACGTCGATCTGGCGATCCTCGGCGCGATGCAGGTCTCGGCCCGCGGCGACCTCGCCAACTGGGCGGTGCCCGGCGGCAAGATCATGGGCATCGGCGGCGCGATGGATCTGGCCAGCGGCTGCCGGCGGGTGATCGCGGTGATGCAGCACGCCACCAAGGACGGCGAGCACAAGCTGGTCGCGACGTGCACCTACCCGCTGACCGCCGCCCGCGTCGTCAGCCGGGTCATCACCGAGCTGGGCGTGTTCGATCCCACCGCCGACGGCTGCTTCAAGGTCATCGAGCTGGCGCCCGGCGTGGATCGCGAGACGGTCGCGAAGCTCACCGGCGCGCCGCTGGTGTAGCGGTCACGGCGCGGGCAGGGCGAGCGTGACCGTCGCGGTCTGCCCGGCCACCACCGTCGCGGTGACCGGCGGCGACGCGCGATCCTCGCCGCGGCCGCGCGTGCGAGCGACCACCTGCGCGGCGCCCAGGCCGACCCGCGGCGCGCGGAAGCGCCCGTCGGCGTCGACCGGCGCGACCACGACGTAGCCGCCGTCGGCGGGCGTGATCTCGACCGAGGCGCGGCCGGTGGCGCCGCGCACGGTCCCGGCGATCGCGCCGGTCGGTGCCAACGTCAGGGTCAGCGGCGTCGCCGCCGGCAGCGTCACCGGGAGCGTCGCCGACAGCCCGCGGCGCGGGTGCAGCGCCACCACCCGCAGCGGCGCTGGGCCGCGCGGGGCCGCGACCCCGGCGACGGCGAAGCTGCCGTCGTCGCCCGTCGTCGTCGCGTACCCGCCGAGCAGCGCCGCCTTGCGCGGGTCGCCGTCGAGCCCGAACGCCTCGCCGAACATCATCAGCTGCCGTCCCATCGCGACGTCGGCGCCCGCCACCGCGGCGCCGGCGCCGTCGACCACGCGCCCGCGGACCACCGCGCCCCGCTCGACCGCGATCATGCCGAGGTCGGTGGTGTGGCCGGCGGTGACCTCGACGTCGGTGAGCGTGCGGCCGACGAAGTCGTCGCCGATGATCCGCAGGACCCAGGTGCCGGGCGGCACCGCGCCGCGGGTGAACCGCCCGTCGGGCGCGGCCCGGGCCTCGGGCTCGGCGAACGCCAGCCCGGCCTCGAAGCTGCTCACCGCGATCGCGAACCGCTCGACCGGGCGGCCGTCGCGCACGACCGCGCCGGTGATCGCGCCGGCCGCCGGCAGCTCGATCCGGACGTCGCGCGCGCCGGCCATCGCGGTGGTGGCGTCGGGCGTCAGGTACATGTTGGTCGCGGGCGCGTCGGGCCACGCCGCCTGCAGCCGGTAGCTGCCGGCGGTCAGCGGCCCCAGCTCGAAGCGGCCGGCGCCGTCGGCCACGTCGGCGGCCCGGATCAGCGCCGCCATGGCGCCGTCGGGCAGCGCGTCGATCCGCGCCTCGGGCACCGGGCGGCCGCTCGGGTCGACCACCACGCCGGCGATCGTCGCCGGCGCCAGCGTCAGCCGCAGCTCGCCGGGCGGCGTCGCGAGGTCGACGGTCGTCACCGCCGACGCGTCGCCGGCCCGGGTCGCGAACACCGCCAGCGTGGTCGCCGCCAGGCCGTCGATCCGGAACCGCCCGTCGGCGCCGGTGATCGCGTACCGCTCGTCGAAGGTCTGGGTGCGCTGCGCGGTGACGGTGGCCTCGGCGACCGGCGCGCCGGCGGCGTCGAGCACCACGCCGCCCAGCGTCGCGCCGCGGGCCAGGCGGATCACCACGTCGCCGCGCGGGGCGGCGCCGTCGAGCTCGACCTCGACCTGGCCGACGCCGGCGGGGGCCTCGACGCCGAGCGTGTAGTGGCCAGCGGCCAGCCGCGGGATGGTCCAGGCGCCGGCCGCGTCGGTGGTCACCTCGGCGTCGCCGGCCTCGCCGCGCGCGGCCACCGCCACGCCGGCCACCGGGCGATCGTCGGGGCCGACCACGCGGCCCTGGACCGGCGCGCCGCGGGCCAGCCGCACCGCGTGGACGATCGTGCCGCCCGGATCGTCGCCCAGCGAGCGCGCGATCGTCGCCGGCGCGTAGCCGTCGGCGCGGACCTCCGCGCTGTAGAAGTGCGGGCCCAGGCCGCGCAGCGCGGCGGCGCCGGCGGCGTCGGTGGTGACCGCCTGGCGGCCGTCGTCGATCGTCGCGCCGGCCACCGGCGCGTCGGTCGCGTCGTCGACCACCCGCACCGCCAGCGTCGCGCCGCGCACCAGCCGCAGCACCAGCGGCTCGGTGGCCGCGCGCACGACCAGCGACAGCGGCGCGGCGTAGCGGTCGTCCTTCCACGCCGTGACCTGGTACGCGGTCGGCAAGAGGCCGTCGATCGCAAACGAGCCGTCGGCGTCGGTGGCGACCGTGCGCGGCGGGCGGCTGGCCAGCTCGACGGCGGCGCCCGGCACCGGCTGGTCGCGCTCGTCGAGCACCAGGCCCTCGAGCCGCAGCGTCCCCGGCGGATCGGGATCGCGGGCCGGCCGCGCCACGGGGCGGGGCGCCGGCGCCGGCGCGGTGGCGGCGGGCGCGCGATCGGGCCGGTCGGCGCGGTCGGGCGCGGTCGCGCGGGTCCGCGTCCACACCGCGATCACCACCGCCGCCGCCACCGCCGCCACCAGGAGCATCCACGCGCGTCGTCCCATGGCTGATGGAACCACGCGGCCCGCGGCGATTGCATCACCACGCCGCGCGGGTGCGCGCTCGATCACGCCGCGGGCGTGGGTAGCTCGAGCTCGGCCACCAGCGGCGCGTGCAGCGAGCCGACCGGGGCCCGGCCGGCGACCTCGAGGTCGTGCTCGTCCTCGAGGGCGGCGTTGTCGATCGCGGCGTCGACCAGGTGGCGGGCCAGCGCCGGCGACGCCAGCAGGTGATCGAGCAGCAGCGGCCGGCCCCGCAGCCGCACCGTGTAGCGGCGGTCGGCGGCGACCCGCTCCTCGAGCGCGATCAGCGCGCGGCCGGCCAGCGCCGGCGCGCCGGTGTCCTCGACGTCGGCCCGCAGCAGCCGGTAGGCGGCGCTGTCGACGCCGGCGTTGAGGTCGCCGGCGACGACGATCCACGCGTCGGGATCGGCGTCGAGCCGGCGATCGACGTGGTGGCGCAGCTCGAGGGCCTGGCCGACCCGCTTGATCGTCGCCAGCAGGTAGCCCTCGGCCCAGGCCGCGCTGCTCAGCCACTGGTGGGCCGCCTTCTGCCCTTCGATCGCCGCGGCCAGCGGCGCGCGCAGGTGCGCGTCCCACACCACCAGCGTCCGCGCCCCGGGCAGCTCGACGTGGACCTCGAGCAGCGGGCGGTCCCAGCGCACGGCGACGTCCTGCGGCGTCGGCGTGGTCCGCAGGTGCACGGTTGGCGGCGGCACCAGATCGTGGAGGTGCTGCTGGGTGGCGACGATCGGCCACCGGCTCAGCACCACCAGGTTGTGGACGTCGGCCGGGCCGCCGCCGGCGGCGTGGGTGGTGGCGCGCGCGAACCCGGCGTAGGGCGTGTCCGCCAGCAGGCGATCGAGCGCGTCGAGCGCGCGCCGGCCGTCGTGGCGGGCGTGGGCGCTGACCTCCTGCAGGCACAGCACGTCGGCGTCGAGCGCGCACAGCTGCGGCCGCAGCACCGCGATCCGCTGCTCGAGCGGCACGCCGCGGCGCGACGCGTCGAGGTTCTCGAGGTTGAAGGTCGCGAGGCGCAGGCGCATCGCGCCGCCGCCTATTCCAGCGTCGAGGCCAGCGGCGCGACGGCCGCGGGCACGGCCTTGCCGATCGGCGGGCCGACGCACGACGCGATGTCGAAGAACATGAACGCCAGCGCCTTCTCCTGCGGGGTCAGCGCCGACGCCGCGCAGTCGCCCGGGAACGGGACGTTCGACGACGAGTCGGAGTCGCCCGAGACGTGCATGTCCGAGAACACCACCTTGCCGCAGCGCTGCTCGGCCGCCATCTCGTTGGGCGTCGTGAACTGGAACATCTGCGGGAACTGGGTGCCGCCGTTGTTCCAGTAGACCCAGCGCTCGGCCTTGCTGTTGTCGACCGCCTGGCAGGTGTTCTTGCCGGTGTTGGCGCCGATCTCGATCTGGGTGCGCACCGTCGAGCCGCCCACGTTGACCATCCAGTCGGCGAACGACGGGCCCTTGGGGTTGTTGGTCTCGTCGATCGTGTCGGGCGGCGTCGAGAACGTCGTGTTGTTGTTGTTCCAGGTCGCGATGCCGTTCGCGCCCGACCACACCGCCGGGGCCTGGTTGCCGCCGCCCTGGGTCGAGCCCTCGATCCAGACGTTGTGCCAGTGGGACAGGAACACGCGGCCGCCGAGGTCGGCGTAGGCCTTGAGCGCGTCCATCGCTGCCTGGGGCTTGGTCTCCGGGTGCTGGCCGCCCTCGCACGACAGGATGACGATGTCGTAGTTCTTGAGGCTGTCGACGGTGCCCCACAGGCTGGTCGAGTTGGCGAAGGCGCCGCTGCCGCCGGGGAAGCCACCCTGGAACGAGTTGGCGCCCTGGCCACCGCCGGCGCCGCTGTCGGCGAACAGGTGGATGCGCTGGGCGCCGCCGCTGGTGCCCATCTCGGCGTCGTCGATGCCGAGCTTGCGCACCAGGCACTCGAGCGCGTCGGCCGAGCCGGTCGAGATCGCGATCTTGGGCATGTGGCCCTCGCTGGCGTTCTTGGGCAGCCGGGTGTCGGTCGCGGGCAGCGTCGTCGTCGCGCACTGCGGGACGTTGGTGATGGTCAGCTCGCGCCGCCACTTGCCGCTCGAGATCACCAGCGGGATGTTGGCGCCGGCCGGCACGTTCTCGAGCCGGAACGCGCCGGTCTCGTCGGTCTGGATGTGCACCAGCGGCGCGCCGGGCAGCGTGGCGTTGCAGCGATCGCACACCGCGCCCTCGTCGAGGGCCGGCAGCGCGGCGTTGGGGACGTAGACGTCGATGCCGTACAGCGGCAGCGTGCCGTTGGGCGCGTAGACCGTGCCGGTGATCGTCGTCGGCGGCATGCTCATCGCCCCGCAGTTCGCGACCTGGCACTCGAGGCCGACGCACTGGCCGTCGTCGATGCAGCGCCCGTCGGGCGTGCAGTGGCGGCCGGCGCCGCACTCGGTGCCACCGGCGGTGCACTCGGCGTCGCAGTGGCCGCTGGCGGTGCAGTGGTAGCCGGTCGGGCACACCGGCTGGCCGCCGCCGGGGTCACAGACCGCGTTGCACTCGACCGGCACCGGATCCTGATCGCACAGGCTCGTTTGGGAGTTGCCGCCGCACGCCGCCGCCGCCACGAACACTGCCAGCAAGGCTTTGCGCATGACGACCATTCTATCGACAGTCCCGGGGCGAACGCGAGCGTCGTGCGAAGGACGCGCGCAACCAAAGTCACCGACGGCGCGCCGCACCTACATCGGTCACGCCCGCTCGAGGCCGATCAGCACCGAGCGGATCGGCCGCGACGCGTGCAACGCCACCAGCGGGATCTGTACGATGGATCGCACCCAGTCCCGGGGCGGCGACAGCACCGCCCCCGCGAACGCGACCCGCAGCAGCCGGCCGTCGGGGTCGGGGCACGCCAGCTCGAGCTGCGGGTGCAACGACCACAGCGCCTGCCGCGCCAGCCCGAGGTCGGCCAGGTTCATCGGCGCGATCTGCACCCAGATGTGGATGTTGGCCTTGGTCTCGGACGGCACGCGGTGCTCGGACGACTCGCCGCACGGGAACGGCATGGACCGCACCCAGCCGGGCTCGTCGCCACCGGCGATCGGCGGGGCGCTGGGGCGATCGGCGCGCAGGTAGCGCACCGCGCCGATGGCGGCGAGCTGATCGAAGTCGGAGGAGTGGGTCATCATGGTGCTGTCCCTGCGGCGAGGATCGCCTGGAAGAAGCGGTCGTGGCGGTAGGCCACGAACCCGAGGCGGCGGTAGGTGTGGAGCGCGGCCGGTCCGTCGAGGCTGCAGGTGTGCACCCACAGCCGCGCCAGCGCCGGATCGGCCCAGGCGGCGGCGATCGCGTGGCCGAGGAACCAGCGGCCGAGCCCGCGGCCGGTGGCCTCGGGCATCAGCCCGAAGTACGCCAGCTCGCAGCTCGCCGGCTCGCGGCGATCGAGCTCGGCGTAGCCGACCGGCGTGCCGCGCTCGGTGGCGACGTGGAGCTCGATCCGCGGATCGCCGAGCCACGCCTCCAGCCGCGCGTCGCTCCAGCGCTTGCGATCCCACCAGTGGTGCGGCGCGCCGACGGCGTCGTAGAGGTACCGATAGAAGCGCACCGACACGCTCGCCGGGACGGCGGCGGCGCCGGGCGGGGGCGGGGGCGCGGGCGCGGCCTGGTCGCGGGACATCTCCAGCGACACCTCGACCACCTCGACCTCGGCGCGCGGCCCGCTGACCTCGAGCGGCAGCGGATCGATCCGCCGCAGGGCCCCGACCGGCGCGATCGCGCCGCCGCGCAGCGCCACCCGGCGGCCGACCAGCGCGCGCCGCTCGTCGTCGGGGCGTGGCCCCAGGTCGTGCCACGCGCCGTCGTCGCCGACGATCGCGGCGTGCCACGGCTGATCGACGCCGCGGTCGCGCGCCTCGTAGCGGCCTTCGTGGTCGGGCGGCATCGGGACCCTCGATCATGCCACGGGGGCGAGCTCGACGCGCTGCCCGGCGATCGCCACCAGGCTCGGGCGCTGGGCGCCGTAGTGGTACGGCACCTCGGCCGGGTGGGCCGCGTCCCACGCGCACAGATCGGCGCGGGCGCCGGGCGCCAGCACGCCGCGATCGGCCAGCCCCAGCGCCCGGGCCGCGTGGCGGGTCACGCCCAGCCAGGCCTCGTCGACGGTCATCGCGTAGTGGGTGGTGGCCAGCCACATCTGCAGCGGCAGGTTCTCGGTCAGGCTCGAGCCGGGGTTGAGGTCGGTCGCGATCGCCAGCGGCACGCCGGCGGCACGCAGCGCCGCGATCGGCGGCACCGGCAGCCGCAGCTGCACGCAGGCGCCGGGCAGCATCACCGCGACGGTGCCGGCGGCGGCCGCGGCGGCGATGCCGGCGGGGCCGATCTGCTCGACGTGATCGATCGACAGCCCGCCCAGCTCGGCCACCAGCTCGGCGCCGCCGAGATCGGCGAACTGGCCGACGTGGGCGCGCACCGCCAGCCCGGCGGCGCGGGCGGCGCCCAGGATCGCGCGGGCCTCGGCGAGCGTGAACGCGCCGTCGTCGCAGTAGACGTCGACCGAGGTCGCGCGGCCGCGGGCCTGCGGCACCAGCGACTCGCGCAGCTCGCGCACGTAGGCGTCGCGATCGGCCCGCCGCTCGGCGGGCACCAGGTGGCACAGCAAGGTCGGCACCACCGCGATCGGCGTCGCGGCGGCGGCCGCGGCGATCACGTCGAGCAAGCGCAGCTCGCCGGGGATGGTCAGGTCGTAGCCGGTCTTGATCTCGATGGTCGTGGTGCCGAAGCCGCGCGCGCGCTCGAGCCGCGCCAGCGCCAGCGCGGTGAGCTGCGCGATCGACGCGGCCCGGGTCGGCGCGGTGGTGGCGACGATGCCGCCGCCGGCCGCGGCGATCGCCTGGTAGCTGGCGCCGGCCGCGCGCAGCGCGAACTCGCCGGCGCGATCGCCGGCGAACACCGCGTGGGTGTGGCAGTCGATCAGCCCAGGCGTCAGCAGCCGCCCGCCGAGATCGACCTGATCGTCGACGACCAGCCCGAGCGCGCCGGCGGCGGCGAGGGCGTCAGCGCCCGGGCCGACCCAGGCGACGCGGTCGCCGTCGGTGAGCAGCGCGCCATCGGCGATCGCGCCGAGGGGATCGGCGGGCGGGCCGGCGCACGTGACGACGTGGGCGCGGCGGAACAAGCAAGCCATGACCGACGCTACCGCAGCCGGCGGTGCGGGCGCGAGCCGCGGGTGATCACGCCAGGCGCTTCACGCCGGGCGCCAGGTGGCGCCGGGCAAGAGCCGGCCGGCCCGCGCCGGCGCGCCCACGATCACGCCCTCGCCGAGCCGGACCTCGACCAGGACGTCGCGCAACAGCGCCGAGCGATCGAGCTCCTGCTGGAACCGCTCGGCCAGCGCGACCACCCGGTGGCGGGTCTGCTCGTCGTCTTGCGCGCGGCACCACCGCACGACCTCGTCGTCGTCGTCGTCGCGATCCTGGGCCAGCGGGAACAAGAACGACGGGCCGTCGCCGGGGCGCACCACGGTCAGCGCGCCGGCGTCGCTGAAGGTCGCGACCGCGCGTGCGGCCACCTCGGCGAGCGCGACCAGCGCCAGCCCGGTGCCGCCGAGGTCGATCGCGCGGGCGCCGAGCGTGATCGCGATCACCGGCACCCGGGGGCCCAGGGTGCGCTGCGGGACGCGCGCGTCGGGGCGCTCGAGCACCAGCTCGATGACTTGCTCGGCCAGGCTCGGCGACAGCGGCCCGGGGCGCGGCCGGCCATCGAGCGTTCGGTCCTCGGCCTCGCCGCGATCGCCGCTGCGATCCTCGCTGGGGTCGAGGTTGCCGTGGTCGAAGCGGTCCTCCACGACCGTGTAGCCACCATCCGTCGTGACCGAGCTTGCGCGCACGTCCACCGAGGATGCATGCGGCGTACCGTGGCGCACGCGGCCGGGCTGCGCAGACTTGCCGCGCTGCGCCGCCGCCACCGTGACGCGCCGGTCTCGATCGCCGCCCCGAGGTGGCGACTCGAGGCGCCACCTGCGAGACCGGTTCAGGGGCGGCGGGGCGGGGGCTCCCAGGGTGGGGCGGGCGGCCCCGGCGCGGTGGCGATCGACCGCCTCGTGCGACCGGCAGCCGGCGATCGCGCTGGCACATCGGTTGCTGAACCTCTCGCCATCGTCCGACGCGCGGCGTCGCGAGGAGGCCACATGTACCGCTATGGCGACGGCACCCCGTTCCCCTTCGACGACAACGTCATCGACCTGCTCCCCGCGGTGATCGACGCGTGCGCGGCGATGTTCGGCGCCGCGGCGCACCTCGACGGCCTGCGCGCCAAGGCCAAGGACGCGCGGCGCGACGCCGACGCCGAGGGCGCGGAGCTGGCCGGCCTGGCGCAAGCGCTGGAGGCCGCGGTCGCGCCGCTGCGCCCGGCGCTGGGCAAGGACGCCAGCGCGGTGCAGGAGGCGGCGCAGCGCGCGCTCGACGGTGCGCGCCAGGCCCTGGCCGGCGCGCGGGCCGGGCTCGAGCGCAAGGTCGCGCAGGCCGCCGCCGAGCCGCGCCTCGATCGCGCGCTCGCGGTGAGCTTCACCGCGGCCGCCGCGCTGTTCGCCAAGCGCGCCCTGCCGCGCACCGCGTGGTCGTGGGCGTGGAAGGCCTCGGGCGGCAGCGACGCCACCGCGACCTCGGCGCGGTTCGGCATGGCGTTCGATCTGACCGAGCCGCCGTGGCCCGGGCCGGTGCGGCTCGCGACGCTGGCGCCGACGGCGGCGCTGCGGCTGCCGCGGCGTAAGCTGATCGGCAAGCCCGCGCTGGCGCGGATCGCCCTCGATCGTGCCGCGCTGCTCGAGGCGCGCAAGGACGGCGCGCAGGTGACCCTGGTGCTGCGCGAGCACGCGCACAAGCCGTCGCCCGGCTGGCGCCTGATCAGCCCGCGCGCCGACGCGCCCGAGGTCACCGCCGTGCTGCTCGACGAGCGCGGCGGCGCCTCGCGGCACGAGGAGCTGTTGAGCGGCGACGACGCCGCCGCGGTCGGCGCGCTCGTCGCCGCGGTCGACGCCGCGATGACCGTCGCGCTCGCGCACCGCAAGACCCGCGAGGTGACGCTGGGCGGCACCGAGCTGCGCGCGCTCACCGATCCCGCCGAGCCGGGCCGCGCGCTGCTCGAGCTGCTCGCGCCGACGATCCGCGGGATCAGCGAGCGCAGCCGCGTGCCCGGCGAGCTCTCGCTCAAGCGCGACCTCGGCCAGGGCCGGCGCGAGGAGCTGTTCGTCGCGCGCGCCGCGCTGATCGAGAAGTACGCGGCGCTGCCTCCGCCGTACCGCGCGCTGTTCGACGCCGCCGGCCTGGGCCGCGACGCGGCCGAGCGCCCGTCGCTGCCCGTCGCCGTCCCGATCCCCGCGCCCGACGTCGAGCTCGATCGCGCGCTCGACCGCGCGCTCGATCACGACGACGACGATCTCACCACCGACCGCCGCCCCGCCGGCCGCGCGCAGCCCCCGCCGCCGCCACCCCGCGCCGCCCCCGGCGCCCGTACCCTGCTCGCCGTCTGAGGCGGAGGGCGCCAGCGCCGGCGCCGGAGTCGGAGCCGGTCGCGGTCACCGTCGCCGTCGCGGTCACCGTCGCGGTCAGCCTGGGGCCGCGGGTCGCCACTCCGCGGCATCGCAACCGCGCGATCGCACCGCGCTGCCACGTCGGCAGGGTCCTTGCTTTGACCTACGCGCATGGCGATCTCCAGCATCGACGCGAGCGGCATCGTGGTGCGCGGCCCTCAGGCGCGCGGGCCGTCGAAGGGCGATCGCGCGCCGCGGGCGCGCGGTCGTCGCCGGTGGGCATTCCTCGCGGTGGGGCTCGCCGTGCTCGCCGGCGGCGCCGCCGGCGTGTGGTCGCTCCGCAACGGCGGCCGTCGCGGTGGCGACCCGGCGCCGGCTGCGATCGCCGCCGCCGCGCCCCCCGCGCCCGACTGCCAGCCGGCCGAGGCGCGGGTGGCCGAGGTCGAGGCCAAGCTGGCTGCGGCGACCAAGACCATCGACGAGCTACGGGCCCGCGATCGCGCGCTGGCGGCCCAGGCCGCGGCGGCCACCGCCGATCGCGACAAGCTGGCCGGCGTCGTCGGTGCCCAGGGCGAGGTCAGCCAGCGCGGCGACGAGATCACCCTCGAGCTGGTCGACAAGGTGCTGTTCCGCGTCGGCGAGGCCGAGCTGACGCCGCGCGGCGCCGAGGTCCTCGCGCAGGTCGGCGCCGCGCTCAACGACGTGCCCGACAAGCAGATCTGGGTGCAGGGGCACACCGACGACACGCCGATGCGCGGCAGCCGCGGCGCGCCGCCGCGGTTCGCGTCGAACTGGGAGCTGGCCAGCGCCCGCGCGCTGACCGTCGTCCACTACCTGCAGGATCATGCCAAGGTCGATCCGCGGCGGCTGGCGGCGGTGGCGTTCGGTCAATACCGGCCGGCGGCGCGGCAGAAGGCCAAGAACCGCCGCATCGAGATCGTCCTGTACCCGACCCACCAGCTGGCGCGGTAGCGCCAAGGCGCGGAGCGCTAGCGGGCTTCTGCGACGGCCGCGGTGTGGCGGTCGGGCTGGCGGGTGACCGGGGGCGGACACGGCGGATTGTCCGGTGGACGTCCGAACGCCCGGACAAAGCCGGACGCCGTGTCCGAAATTCGGACAGGCGGCTCGAGGTCTCGCGGGGTTGCGGTTGGCGTGCGGCTTGCTCAAGGGGTTGGCATGGTGGACAGCGCAGCGGGTGGCCAGAGCGCGGGCGGGGCGACGTCGGCGGCTTGGTGCGCGCTGGCGACGGCCTGCCGGCACCCGCCCACCGACGGCGACGTACTGGCGACTCGCTGCGACCGCCCGCGAGCGGGCGCGGGCTTTCAGGTGGGAGGGCGCCGCTGTTCCACGTGGGAGATCGGGACGCAGCGGTCGGTGGCGCCGCTGTTCCACGTGGGAGATCGGGACGCGGCGGTCGGCGGCGCCGCCGCTGTTCCACGTGGGAGTCGAGGACGGGGAGCGCTTCAGGCGGGCGCCGAGGTGCCCCTTACGCCGCCGCCGCCGCCGCCGCCGCCGCCAAGACGTCGTGCGCGGAGCGCTCGCTACGGTTCGCGCGCGTCCGGCGCGCGCGGCACGCCCCAGAAGTACGTGCCGACGCCGCCGAACGGATAGCGGTACGTGCCGTACGTCCAGCGGAAGCGGTCGCCGTGGCGCGCGACCATGGCGCGCAGGTCGCGCTCGTCGTAGATGCGCAGCGTCGACACCAGCCCGTCGAAGGTCCCAGCGAGGAGCGCCAGCGGCGTGGCCCACGTGTACATCGCCTTGGCCAGCCGATCGGTGCGCGTCAGGAGCGGCGTCGCGGCCAGCGCCGCCAGTCCCGCCGGCGCGAAGCGCGCGAAGGCCAGCGGGTTGCGCTCGAACGCCTCGGAGATGAACAGGCCGCGGCCGTGCGCGACGGCGTCGTCGACGATCGCCTGGGCCAGCGGGGGCGGGAAGTGGTGGAACGCGTTGATGACCATGCGCGCCCGGCCCGCGGCCACCGCCGCCGGGATCGCGGTGGCATCGACCGAGTCCGCGACGTAGTCGATCACGCCGGGGTGAGCCGCGCGCAGCGGCTCCCACATGGCGACCCGCGGGAACAGATCGGTGAGCAAGAACCGCGGCGCCGCCCGGACCCGGGTCAGTTCGTCGGCGAGCACCGCCGCGGGGCCGCCGGCGCCGGCGCACACGTCGAGCACCTCGTCGGTGCCGGCGGCGGCCAGGAACTCGCGCAGCGGCGCCACCAGCCCCTCCATCATCCGGCCCCAGCGCAGCGTCCGCGACAGCGTCTCGACGATCGCGTCGCGCAGCGGCGCCGGCGTCGCGGCCAGGTCGTTCCACTCGAACCACTGCCGGCGGGTGAGCTGCATGGCGGGATCGTACGCGCGGCCATGGCGCCGGTGTGACGGATCGCCTCGGTCACCATGCCGCACCGGGCCCCAGCCGCTAGCGCTTGGCAAGGGCCCAGGACCGCCGACAATCCCGCGGTGCATCGCTTCCAGACCATCATCGAGCCGTTCCGCATCCACTCGGTCGAGCCGATCCGGTTCACCACGCTCGCGCAGCGCAGCGCGCGGCTGGCCGAGGCGGGCTACAACCTGTTCGCGCTCCACGCCGACGACGTGCTGATCGATCTGTTGACCGACTCCGGCACCGGCGCGATGTCGCGCGATCAGTGGGCCGCGATCCAGCACGGCGACGAGAGCTACGCCGGCTCGCCGTCCTGGTACCGGTTCGAGGCGGCGGTGCGCGAGTTGTTCCCGTTCACCCACGTCATCCCGACCCACCAGGGCCGCGCGGCCGAGAAGATCCTGTTCTCGGTGATCGGCGGGCCGGGCAAGGTCGTGCCCAACAACACCCACTTCGACACCACCCGCGCCAACGTCGAGTACACCGGCGCCGAGGCGGTCGACCTGGTGATCGCCGAGGGCAAGGACCCGGCGTGCCTGCACCCGTTCAAGGGCAACCTCGACGTCGCGGCGCTCGAGGCGCTGATCGCGGCCCGCGGCGCCGCGGCGATCCCGGCGGTGTTCGTCACGATCACCAACAACTCGGGCGGCGGCCAGCCGGTGTCGTTGGCCAACCTGCGCGCGGTCCGGCAGGTCTGTGATCGCCACGGCCTGCCGCTGTTCCTCGACGCCTGCCGCTTCGCCGAGAACGCCTGGTTCATCCACGAGCGCGAGGACGGCCAGCGCGGCCGGCCGATCAAGGACATCGTCCGCGACATGGCGGCGCTCGCCGACGGCATGACGATGAGCGCCAAGAAGGACGGCCTGGCCAACATCGGCGGTTGGCTGGCGATGAACGACCCGAGCTGGCGGCGCGCTGCCGCAACCTGCTGATCCTCACCGAGGGCTTCCCGACCTACGGCGGCCTGGCCGGCCGCGACCTCGAGGCGATCGCCCAGGGGCTCGAGGAGGTCGTCGATCGAGCACTACCTGCGCTACCGCATCCGCTCGACGGCCTACCTGGCCGAGGCGCTCGAGCGCGCCGGCGTGCCGACGGTGCGTCCGGCCGGCGGCCACGCGGTCTACCTCGACGCCCGGGCGCTCCTGCCGCACGTGCCGCCGCTGGCATACCCGGGGCAGGCGCTGGCGGTCGAGCTGTATCGCCAGGGCGGCATCCGTGGCTGCGAGATCGGCACGGTCATGTTCGGCCGCCGCCCCGACGGCAGCGAGGCGCCGGCGGCGATGGATCTGGTGCGGCTGGCGTTGCCGCGCCGCACGTATACCCAGAGCCACATGGACTACGTGATCGAGGTGGTCACGTGGGTGGCGGCCCGCGCGCGCGAGCTGACCGGGTTGCGCATCGTCGACGAGCCGCCGGCGCTGCGCCACTTCACCGCGCGGTTCACGCCGCTGACCCCGGCGCCGTGATCGCGGCGCCGTGATCGCGGCGCCGTGATCGCGACGCCGCGAAAGCCCCTCCAAGGTCTCAGCGCTTGTAGCCGACCGCGGTCCAGTATGGGACGGCGTCGTGGAAGCGCACGCGCTCGAGGCCGGCGCCCTCCATCAGCGCCTGCATCGCGGCGCGGGTGAAGCGCTGCTCGAGCTGGGTGCCGAAGCGATCGAGCGCGTCGTTGCGCATCACGTAGAAGCTGCGCTCGCGGTACGCCGACAGCGGGATGCGCTCGACGTCGACGCCCAGCCGATCGAGCACCCGCGCGGCCCGGGCCAGCGGCCAGTACACGCCGGCGGCCAGCGCCTGGCTGGCCGCGTAGCGCCCGGTCGGCGACAGCCGCGATACGCGGCGGCGCACGACGTCGGAGGCGCGCCACACCTGGCGGAACCACCACGGCCGGTTGTCGAACGCGTAGTACAGGTACAAGAGGAACGGCGCGCCCGGCTTGAGCTTCTTCACGCAGTCGGCCAGCCCGCGGCCGGTGTCGGGCACGTGGTGCAAGACCCCGAGCGAGTAGCCGAAGTCCATCGAGCCGTCGGCCAGCGGGATGGCGTCGACGCTGGCCAGGTGGGTCTCGACGTTCGGCAGGTGGGCCAGGTTGCGCTGGGCCACCGCCAGCGCGTCGGCCGCGGGATCGATCGCGTGCAGGCGTCCGACCCGGGGCGCCACCCGCGCGGCCCAGCGACCGCTGCCGCAGCCGAGGTCGAAGCCCACCGCGTCGGCCGGCAGCGCCGCCCACGGGAACACCGCGAAGTACCCGTCGAACACCGCGCGTAGCTCGGCGTCGTCGAGGGCGCGCTGATCGAAGCGGCGCCATTCGTCGCCGAAGCCATCGACGGTCGCGTCGTCACGGTTCATGGGATCGTCTCCGCGTGCGAGGTGGTGCGGCCGCGGACCGGCGGCGCCAGCAGCGCGCGCACCGCGTCGGGGCCGTCGCCCAGCGCCAGCTCGCACCAGGCGGCCAGCGCCAGCGCGTGCCACACCAGGTACGGGTGCTCGGCCAGCCACGCCTTGTGGCCGCCGTCGGCCAGGCTCGGCGACAGCACGCCGTAGCGCGCGAGCCGCGCCCGCGCGAACAGCCGATCGCAGGCCGGCGCCAGCACGGTGCCGAGCCAGCGCTCGACCGGCACGCCGAAGCCCTGCTTCTTGCGCCGGGCCAGGCCCAGGCCGAACCGCCGCGCGAACAGGTGGCGCATGACCTCCTTGCCGCGGGTGCCGAGCGTGAACCGCCGCGGCAGGCCCAGGCCGGCCTCGACGATGCGGTGATCGAGCAGCGGCACCCGGGCCTCGAGCTGGCGCGCCATCGTCGCGCGATCGACCTTGGTCAGCATGTCGTTGGGCAAGACGTTGCCGAGATCGGCGGTGAGCGTGCGCCGCAGGCGATCGCCGGCGGCGTCGCGGAACCGCGCCGCGACCTGCGCCGCCAGCGCCGCGCCGCCCGGGCGCACCACCATCGGCGCGGTGCGGGCCAGGCTGGCGACCTGGGTCAGCGCCACGTAGCCGGCGGTGTCGTCGCCGGCCAGCCCGCCGGCCAGGCGGCCGACGGTGCGCAGCAGCTCGCCGACGCGGGTGGTGCGATCGGTGCGGGTCGGCAGCCGGGCCAGCGCCGCGGCGGCCAGCGCGCGCGCGCCCGGGACCCGATCGGCGGCGTCCCACAGCCCGACGATGCGGTGCTTCTTGTAGCCGGCGAAGATCTCGTCGCCGCCGTCGCCGCCCAGCGCGACCTTGTGGCTGGCGCCGACCAGCCGCGCCAGCACGAAGGTGGCCAACGACGACGAGTCGCCGAACGGCTCGTCGTACGCGATCAGCGCGTCGGGCAGCGCGCCCAGGAGCGCGCGCTCGTCGAGCACCTCGACCTCGAGCGCGACGCCGAGCCGCTCGGCCACGGCCCGCGCGTGGGGCGCCTCGTCGAACCGCGGGTCGGCGAAGCCGATCGCGAAGGCCCGCACCGGCCGGGCGCTGGCGTCGGCCGCCGCCGCCAGCACCAGCGACGAGTCGATGCCGCCCGACAGGAACGCCGCCACCGGCACGTCGCTCTCGAGGTGCTCGCGGCCGGCGCGGGCGATCAGCGGCGCGATCAGATCGGCGGCGTCGTCGAGCGACGCGACCTGCGCCGCCGCGGGATCGGCGCGCGGCCGGTAGTAGACCGTCTCGCGGATCGCGCCGGTGGCGAGGTCGAGCTCGAGCCGCGATCCTGGCGGCAGCCGGCGCACGCCCTGGAAGATCGTGCGGTCCTCGGGCACGTAGCCCCAGGCCAGCATCGCGTGGGCGGCGTCGCTGTCGATCGCCAGCGCGCCGGGCAGGTGGCCGGCAGCCGCGCGCACCGCGCCCAGCTCCGAGCCGAACACCAGCACGCGGCCGGCGGCGGCGACGAACAGCGGCTTGATCCCGAACCGATCGCGCGACAGCACCAGCCGCTGCCGGCGGCGATCGTGGATCGCCAGCGCCCACATGCCGACCAGCCCGGCCTCGAAGCCGTCGGGGTCGCGCAGGTAGCGGCGCAACACCACCTCGGTGTCGCTGCTGGTGGCGCAGCGCTCGCCGTCGGCCTCGAGCGCCGCCCGCAGCGCCGGCGCGTTGTAGACCTCGCCGTTGTAGACGATCGTCGCGTCGTCGACGTGCATCGGCTGGAGGCCGCGGGCGACGTCGACGATCGCCAGCCGGGTATGGGCCAGGCCGACGCCGCCGCGCCAGTAGCGGCCGTGGCCGTCGGGGCCGCGGTGGGCCAGCGCGGTGGTCATCGCGCCCAGGAGCCGCGCGGCGTCGTCATCACCCAGCGCGAGCTGCGCGAACCCGGCGATGCCGCACATCGCGCGCAGTCTAGCACCTGCCGCCGCGTTCGCGGTACGCTGCCGGTGCCGCGATGCGCGTCGTCGTCACGTCCGAGTTCCACTATCGCGCGACTGCACGCGGCGTGATGGTGGACGGCAAGTGCGACTACGCCTACTGGGCGCAGCTGCTGGCGGTGTTCGACGAGGTGCAGGTCTTCGCGCGGCTCGCGCCGGGCGACCAGACGCCGACGATGCAACCGGTCGAGGGCCCCGGCGTGAGCGTGATCGCGGCGCCCGACTTCGTCGGGACCCGCGGGCTGGTCCCGGCGTTGCCAGGCCTGGCGGTTGCGGCGCGGCGCGCGGTGGCGCGCGGCGACGCGTTCTTGCTGCACGCCCCCGGCGTCATGGCGAGCGTCTTGCGTCCGGCCTTGGTCGCCCGCGGTCGGCGCTACGGCGTCGAAGTGGTCGGCGATCCGCAGGAGGCGCTGGTCGGCGCTGGGCGCGTGCTGTCGGCGCTCCGCGGCGTGGCCGCGCGCGATCTGCGGTCGATCGTGGCCGGCGCGTGCGCGACCCGCTACGTCACGCGGACCCAGCTGCAGCGCCTGTACCCGCCGCGCGCCGGCACGCCGAGCTTCGCGATCTCCGACGCGTACATCCCGGACGCGGTGGTCGCCGGCCCGGGCGCGGTCATCACCGACGAGTCGGTGCTGGCGCTCGGCTTCGTCGGCGCGCTGTTCCGGCCGTACAAGGGGCTCGACGTGCTGCTCGAGGCGCTGGCGCGCACCGCGCGGCCGCACACCCTCGAGGTCGCCGGTGACGGCCAGCTGCGCGCGGGGCTCGAGGCGCAGGCCGCGCGGCTGGGCCTGGGCGCGCGGGTGCGGTTCCTCGGTGCGCTGCCGCCGGGCGCGCCGGTCTATCAGTTCCTGCGCACCCGGGCCGCGTTCGTCCAGCCGTCGCGCACCGAGGGCCTGCCGCGCTCGCTGCTCGAGGCCATGGCCGTCGGCCTGCCGGCGCTGGCCACCGCTGTCGGCGGCGTGCCCGAGTTGCTGGACGCTGAGGAGCTGGTGCCGGTGGAAGACGCGGCGGCGCTGGCCCAGGCGATCGATCGGTTGGCGGCCGATCCGGCGCGGCGGCGGCGGCTGGCGGCGGCGAACCGGGCGAAGGTGGCGTGCTATGCGGCGACGCCGGCCCAGGCCGAGATGCGGCGGTTCTTTCGGGCGATCCGCGACGCGGGGTGAGGGACTGGAGAGCGCAGCAGTCACCGATCCCGATCCCGATCCCGATCCCGTCACCGTCACCGTCACCGTCACCGTCACCGTCACCGTCACCGGCTCCGTCACCGCTCCCGGGTCCGGCTCCGGCTCCGGCTCCGGCCCCGTCCCCGGCTCCGTTCCCGGGCTCCGTGTCGCGATCAGCCGGCGGTCGGGGCGGCGAGGACGATCGGCACGTCGATCACGGCGGGGGCCAGGGCGCGGGGCAGGCGTAGCTGGCGCAGGCCGCGGGCGATGCAGTCGCCCAGGGCGCGATCCCCGCGGGCGGGGGCGGCGGCGGCGACCGCGCCGCGCGCGTCGATCGTCACGTGCAGCGCGAGGCGGGCGCCGGTCAGGGCGGGATCGCTCTGGCGCGCCGCGCGGAAGCAGCGCACGAAGCCGGGCCGGCCGACCCGCAGGACGTGGGCGACGGCGTCGGCGGTGCCGGCCGACCGGGCCGGCGCATGCGTGCCAGCGCTGACCCGCGCGGCGGCGCGCTCGGGCAAGGGCGTGGTCCGGATCGCGGACAGCTGGACCACCGCCGGGCGCGGCGCCGGGCGGCGCGGCGTCGGGGCGTGACCGCACGCGGCGATCAGCGCCAGCGCGACGAGCGCGCGGCGGCGCGGCGGGCAGGGCAGCATGGCCGGCGCACCCTACAGCAGGCGCGGCGGCGGCGCGAGCGCCGGGGCGCGCGCCGCGATCGGCCACCCGTGTTGCGTTTGGCAACGCGATCGCCGCGCCCAATCCGTGCGGTCGCGCTTGCTTGCACCGGCGCGCGCGTTGCATCGTCGACGGTGGATGTTCGCCAGCGATCCCCCGAGTCGTCCCACCGTCGCGTACTTCTGCATGGAGTTCGGGCTCGACGCCCGCTTCACGATCTATTCCGGCGGCCTCGGCATCCTGGCCGGCGACCACATGAAGTCCGCCAGCGATCTGCGGCTGCCGGTGGTCGGCATCGGCCTCCTGTGGGACCACGGCTACGTCGACCAGCGCCTCGACGAGCACGGCCGCCCGGTCGATCGCTACCTGGCCACCGACCGCGACGGCCTCGAGCAGGTGACCCTGCCGCACGGCGGCGTCGAGGTGACCGTGCGCGGCGAGACCGTGCCGCTGATCGCGTGGCGCGTGCGCCGCTACCTGTCGGGCGAGCTGTACCTGCTCGAGCCGGCCCGCCCCGAGCACCGCTGGATCACCGCGCGGCTGTACGGCGGCGGCTCGGACGATCGCCTGGCGCAGGAGATCGTGCTCGGCGTCGGCGGCGTGCGGCTCCTGGCCGCGATGCACCGCGCGGTCGACGTCTACCACTGGAACGAGGGCCACGCGGTGTTCGCCGGCCTCGAGCTCCTGCGGGCCAACCGCTTCGGCGGCGGCGAGCTGTCCGAGCGCCTGGCCCGGCTGCGCCCGCACTGCGTCTTCACCACCCACACGCCCGTGGCCGCGGGCAACGAGGTCCACGACCTGCCGACGATGCGTCGGACCTCGGCCGATCTCGGGTTCACCGACGCCGAGCTGGCGGCGATCGGCGGCGATCCGTTCTCGATGACCGTCGCCGGCCTGCGCATGGCGCGCCTGGCCAACGCGGTCGCGGCGCTGCACGGCGAGACCGCCCGCGCGATGTGGAAGGGCGTCGAGGGCGCCGCGCCGATCATCTCGATCACCAACGGCGTCCACGTCCCGACCTGGCAGGACCCGCGGATCCGCGCCGCGCTGGCGCCCGGCAAGGGCGACAGCGAGCGCGCCACCGGGCTGTGGGCCGCGCACCGCACGCTGCGCGCCGAGCTGGCGGCGCTGGTCCACGCCCGCACCGGCGTCGCGCTCGATCGCGAGAAGCTGATCATCGGCTTCGCCCGCCGCGCCGCCGGCTACAAGCGCGCCGACCTGATCCTCGGCGACGAGGACCGCCTGGCGGCGTTGCTCGAGCACGCGCAGATCGTCTACTCGGGCAAGGCCCACCCGCGCGACACCACCGGCAAGGCGCTGGTGACGCGGCTGGCCGAGGCCACCCGCCGCTGGCCGGGCAAGGTGGTGTTCCTCGAGAGCTACGACATGACGCTGGGCGCGGCGCTGACCCGCGGCTGCGACATCTGGCTCAACAACCCGCGGCGCCCGCTCGAGGCCTCGGGCACCTCCGGCATGAAGGCCGCGATGAACGGCGTGCCCAACGTGTCGATCCTCGACGGATGGTGGCCCGAGGGCTGCGAGCACGGCGTCACCGGCTGGAAGATCGGCGACCCCGAGCCCGGCGACGACGCGGTCGACGAGGCCCACGTCGCGGCGGTCGACGTCCGCGATCGCGGCCGGCTCTACGACGTCCTGACGAAGGAGGTCTTGCCGACCTTCCACGACCGCGCCGCCTGGGTCCGGGTGATGCAGGGCTCGATCGCGATGTCGCAGTGGCGGTTCTCCTCGGACCGCATGGTCGAGGAGTACTTCGCCCGCGTGTATCGCAGCTGAGACCTCGACCCACCCGAACGCGAGCCCGTGTTCGGCGGCTACCGCTCGCTGTCGAGGTACGGGTAGACCACGCCGGCGCCGACCGCGCCGGCGGCCGGCGCCAGGATGAACAGCCACACCTGCTTGAGGTAGGCCCAGTCGCCGCCGAAGCCGGCGAACACCGCCTGGCTGATCGACCGCGCCGGGTTCACCGAGGTGTTGGTGACCGGGATGCTGATCAGGTGGATCAGCGCCAGGCCCAGGCCGATCGCCAGGGGCGCGAAGCCGGCGGGCGCCCGCTTCGAGGTCGCGCCGAGGATGATGAAGAGGAAGAAGAACGTCATCGCCGCCTCGGCGATCAGCGCCGCGACCAGCTTGTAGTTGTCGGGGCTGTGCTCGCCGAAGCCGTTGGCGGCGAACGCGCCCAGCTTGCCGTGCAGGTGGGTGCCGGTGCCGCCGGTCTTGACGATCACCGCGATCACGCCGGCGCCGATCAGGCCGCCGACGATCTGCGCCGCGATGTACGGGCCCAGGTCCTTGCCGTCGAAGCGCTTGGCCATGAACAGGCCGATCGACACCGCCGGGTTGAGGTGGCAGCCCGAGATGTGGCCGATGGCGTAGGCCATGGTCACGACGGTCAGGCCGAACGCCAGCGAGATGCCGAGCAGGCCGCCGGCCTCGCCGCCGGTCAAGATCGCCGTCCCGCACCCGCCGATCACCAGCCAGGCCGTCCCGATCGCTTCTGCCAGTAGCTTCCTCATGTCGGTCATGCGCGCCTCCTGCGGTGGATATCCGCGGGGCCGAGCGTAGACCAAGCGCCCCGCCGTCGGGGCCGACCTACCCGGAAGCTACCGCCCGGCTGACCCGCGGGCCGCGGCCTCGACCGTCGCGCGGACCGCGGCCAGCGCCTCGGGCAGCCGGGCCGCGTCCTTGCCGCCGCCCTGGGCCAGGTCGGGCTTGCCGCCGCCCTTGCCGCCGAGGATCTCGGCGGCGATGCCCAGCAGCTTGCCGGCGTGGAACCGGTCGAGCAGGTCCTTGGTCACCATCGCCACCAGCATGACCTTGTCGGGGGCCACGCCGGCGAGCACCAGCACGCCCGAGCCCAGCTGGTCGCGCAGCTTGTCGCCGGTCTCGCGCAGCACCTTGGCGTCGTCGACGTCCAGCGTCGTCGCCAGCAGCCGCACGCCGCCGACGTCGACCGCCTCGGCCAGGAGATCGCGGCCGCCGCCGCCCGAGGCCAGCTTGGCCTTGAGCTTGTCGAGCTCCTTCTCGAGCGCCTTGGCCGACGCCAGCGCCTTGTCGAGCTTGTCGCTGACCTCGAAGAGTGGCGCCTTGAGCCGCGCGCCGGCCCGGCCCAGCTCGTCCTCGAGCTTGCGCAGGTACTCGAGCGCGCCGGCGCCGGTGACCGCCTCGACGCGGCGCACGCCCTGGGCCACGCCGGCCTCGCTGACGATCTTCATCAGGCCGATGTCGCCGGCCCGGCGGACGTGGGTGCCGCCGCAGAACTCGAGCGAGTCGTGGCCGATCCGCACCACCCGCACGGTCTCGCCGTACTTCTCGCCGAACATCGCCACCGCGCCGCGCTCCTTGGCGGCGGCGATCGGCAGCACCTCGATCAGCGAGTCGTGGTTGCGGCGGATCTCGGCGTTGACGCGATCCTCGACCTCGCGCAGCTGGGCCTCGGTCATCGGGGCGAAGTGGGCGAAGTCGAAGCGCAGGCGGTCGGGCGCGACCAGCGAGCCCTTCTGCGCGACGTGATCGCCGAGCACCGCCTTGAGGGCGTGGTTGAGCAGGTGGGTAGCCGAGTGGTTGGCGCGCACCCGATCGCGGCGGGCGTCGTCGACCTGGGCCTCGACCGCGTCGCCGACCGCGATCACGCCGGCCACCACCTCGCCGTGGTGGACGAACAGGTCGGGCACCGGCTTGTCGGTGCGATCGATCCGCACGCGGCCGCCGCCGGCGGTGGTCAGCGTGCCGGCGTCGCCGATCTGGCCGCCGCTCTCGCCGTAGAACGGCGTGCGGTCGAGCACGACCTCGACCTGGGCGCCGATCGACGCGCGGTCGACCCGCTCGCCGTCGACCACGATCGCGCGCACCGCACCGTCGGCGCGGGTGCCGTCGTAGCCGAGGAAGCTGGTGGTGCCGAGCTCGCCCGCGAGCTGGTGGTAGACCGCGCCGACGCCACCCTGGCCCGAGCCGCCGAACCGCGAGCGCTCGCG
This sequence comes from Myxococcales bacterium, assembly GCA_016707895.1. GTDB lineage: Bacteria > Myxococcota_A > Polyangia > Haliangiales > Haliangiaceae > UBA2376. The sequence goes on from JADJGV010000037.1 coordinate 622,288, forward strand.
CGCCGCCTCGAGCTCCGCCTTGAAGCCGGCGCGGTCGACGGTGAAGCCGCGCTCCTCGGCGATGATCTCGGTGAGATCGTCGGGGAACCCGTGGGTGTCGTACAGCGTGAACGTGACCTTGCCGCCGACGGTGGTCTCGCCGGCCCCGCGCATGCGCGCGAACTCGTCCTCGAGCAGGCCCAGCCCCTGGTCGAGGGTCCTGCGGAACCGGCGCTCCTCGTCGAGGGCGTTTCGCTCGATCACCGACGCCCGCTCGCGCAGCTCGGGGTAGACGTCGGCCATGTCGGCCACGACCTGGGCGCACACCTTGTGCATGAACGGCTGCTCGATGCCGAGCCGCTTGCCGTGGCGCACCGCGCGCCGGAAGATCCGCCGCAGCACGTACTCGCGGTTGGTCTTGTCGGGGAGGACGCCGTCGGCGATCAGGAACGCCGAGGCCCGGGCGTGATCGGCGATGACCCGCAGCGAGGTGTCCTTCTCGGGGTCGGTGCCGTAGCGGACGCCGGCCAGCTCGCCGGCGGTGGCCAGGATGTTCGTGAACAGGTCGGTGTCGTAGTTCGACTTCACGCCCTGCAGGACCGAGCTCATGCGCTCGAGGCCGGCGCCGGTGTCGATCGACGGCGCCGGCAGCGCGGTCAGCGGGCCGTCGGCCTGCTTGCTCTCGAACTGCATGAACACCAGGTTCCAGATCTCGAGCCAGCCCTGCCACGACCGCGGGTCGGTGGTCGGCCAGGCGCCGGCCGCGCCGTCCATGTTGTAGTGGATCTCCGAGCACGGGCCGCACGGGCCGACGTCGCCGGCCGACCAGAAGTTGTCCTTCTTGCCCAGGCCGATGATGCGGTCGTCGGCGAAGCCGGTGACCCGCTTCCAGATCGCGCGGGCCTCGTCGTCGGGGCCGAGCTTGCCCTCGCCGCCGAACACCGTGATCACCAGGCGGTCGGGGTCGAGCCGGTAGACGCCGGTCAGCAGCTCCCACGCCCAGGTGATCGCGTCCTCCTTGAAGTAGTCGCCGAACGAGAAGTTCCCGAGCATCTCGAAGAACGTGTGGTGGCGCGGCGTCTTGCCGACCTCGTCGAGGTCGTTCTGCTTGCCGCCGGCGCGCACGCACTTCTGGCTGGTGGTCGCGCGGGTGTAGCCGCGGACCTCCTTGCCGGTGAACACGTCCTTGAACTGCACCATGCCGGCCACCGTGAACAACAGCGTCGGATCGTTGGCGGGCACCAGCGCGCTCGAGCCGACCCGGGCGTGGCCGCGGGCGGCGAAGAAGTCGAGGAACGCGGAACGGACAGCGGCGGCCTTCATGACCGCGGGACCCTAGCAAAGATCCGCCGCGGCTGGCGCGGGCAGGGGGCGATAGGTATGGTCCGCGCCATGCGCACCTCGCTCCTCGCCTTCGCCCTGCTCGCCGCGGCCTGCGGCTCCAAGTCCAAGCCGACCCCCACCGAGCCGGTCGGCGCCACCTCGGCGTGGAAGGACATGAACGCCGATCAGCGCCACGCCTACATGAAGGAGACGGTGCTGCCGCAGATGAAGGAGGCGTTCGTGGCCTTCGACGCCGAGGAGTTCGGCGAGATGAACTGCAAGACCTGCCACGGCCCCGGCGCCGAGGACGAGTCGTTCGAGATGCCCAACCCGGACCTGATGCCGCTCGACTTCTCGAAGATGGACCAGCTCGATGAGGAGCACAAGAAGGTCGCCGACTGGATGCACGAGGTGGTCGTGCCGAAGATGGCCGACCTGCTCGGCGAGCAGCCCTACGACCCGGCCACCCAGCAGGGCTTCGGCTGCCTGGGCTGCCACACGATGGCCACCACCAAGTAGCGGCTCGATTCGATCAGCGTTCGATCAGCGGCGGCGGCGGCGGGCGAGCAGCGCGGCGACCGCCGCGCCCACGGCCAGCGGGCCCGGGGCCGAGGCGCCGGTCGAGCAGCAGCCACCGTCGTCCGTCCCCTCGACGGGGCAGGCGGCGGCCAGGCCCGAGCCGCACGGGAACGCGGCGGCGTCGGCGGTCTCGTGGATCCAGGTCAGGTACGCGTCGACCCGGGTGTCGACGCCGCCGTTGTTGCACTGCGGGCTCTGGTAGCTGCGCGACACCACGCCGACCACGCGCTGCTCGCCGTCGAACGTGGCCAGCGCCGGGCCGCCCGAGTCGCCGTGGCAGTTCTGCGGATCGCCGCCGCCGCTCGACACCCGCAGCTCGGTCGGCGCCAGCTCGCGCACGCCGGTGACCGCGTCGTACATGACGCCGACGCTGTTGGGATCGGCGTCCGAGGTCTGGCCGTAGCCGACGATCGCCAGCTCGTCGTCGATGGCCAGCGCGGTGCCCAGCTCCGGCGTGGGCATCCGCACCGGCGTGTGGTCGGTGATCGGCGCGGCCAGGAACACCAGGCCGATGTCGAAGAACTGGCCGAGGCCATCGCCGACGTTGGCGTTGATGTCGAAGCTGGGGTGCTTGACCACGCGGCTCACCGCGTAGGTGGGCGGTCGCGCGCTGGTGGTGTCGTGGCCGAAGGTGATGAACCCCGGGGTGATGCCGCCGGTGACGTCGGGGTCGAGGCAGTGGGCGGCGGTCAGCACCACGTCGGGGGCGATGAACGTGCCGGTGCAGCCCAGCCCGAGTTGGCCGCCCCCGAAGTCGTAGAGCAGGCCGACGACGCCGGGGAACTTGTCGTCCGGCGTCCGGACACCGCCGATGACCTCGGCGCTGCGGCTGTCGAGCGCGGGGGTGTCGGTGCAGGCGGCGAGGGTGAGCGTGGCCAGGGCGGCCGGGAGGAGGGTGCGCATGGGACCTCGACGGTCGCCCGACCGGGCCCGCCTCGCAAGCCCGCCGCGCGCCCCCGGTCGCGCCGCCGTGGGCGCGATCACGACAATCCCGGAATCGGAGCCGGAGCAGGAGCCGGTCCCCGATCCCGATCCCGATCCCGATCCCGTCCCCGATCCCGTCCCCGATCCCGTCCCCGTCCCCGATCCGTCCCCGATCCCGTCCCCGTCCCCGATCCCGTCCCTAGAACAAGTACGCCGCGCCCGCCGATCCGCCGTAGTACGTGTCTCGCGCGCCCGAGACGTCCACCGACGCCGGCTGGCCGTCGCGGTTGTTGGTCAGCGCGCCGTTGCCCTTGAACGCGTAGCCGATCGTCGCCAGCCCGAGCGCCGCGCGGATCACGATCTTCGGCGCCACCAGGTAGTCGACCGCGAGCCCGAGGTCCACGCCGGTCACCGTCGACGCGCCGTACTGATCGGGCGACTGCATCTCGCCGGTGTCGGTGATGAGCAAGAACCGCGCGTCGGCCGACAGCGCCGCTTTCGGGCCGAGCACGTAGTGCACGCCGACGCCCGGGTCGACGTACGAGTAGTTGGTGTTGGGGATGTCGACCGCGTCCATCGGCGCGCTCGACTTGTTGATGACGAACTTGCGCTTGTTGTAGCGGACCGAGCCCTCGATGGTCAGCGTCGGCGACACCGGGTGGCGGTAGATGACGCCGAACGCCAGGTGCTGCTCGACGGTCGGCAGCGTGTAGGTCATCGTCGCGGTCTTGAGCTCCGACGAGATCTTGATCGCGCGATCGAACAGGCCGGTCACGCCGAGGTTGCGGGTGAACGAGCGGTTCTTCTTGTTGAACGCCAGCGGGAACAGGTCGCCGGCGATGCGCAGGCCCGGCACCGGGGCGCCGCTGTAGCCCTGGGGGGCGTTCTGCACCAGGTTGGTGGTGAAGCCGAGCTTGCGGCCGGTGAACGACAGGCCGGCCGACAGGTCCAGCGCCGGGCGCGGATCGGCCGGGCCGTCGTCGCGGTCCCGGCCGCGGCCGCGATCGCGGTCGTCGTCCTCGTCATCCTCGTCGTCGCGGTCCCGGTCGTCGCGATCGTCGCGGTCGGCGACCCGATCGTCGTCGTCGTCGTCGTCGTCGCGGCCACGGTCGTCATCCTCGTCGTCGTCGCGGCCAGCGCCGCGGTCGTCGTCGTCGTCGTCGGTCGGCTTGCCCTTGCCCTTGCCGGTGGGCTTGCCCTTGCCCTTGCCGCGGCTGCCACGGTCGTCGTCGTCGTCCGCGTCGTCGTCGTCGTCGCCGCGCCCCCAGCCCGGGCGGTCGTCGCCATCGTCGTCGTCGTCGTCGTCGTCGTCGTCGTCCGCGAGCTTGCCCTTGCCCTTGCCGGTGGGCTTGCCCTTGCCCTTGCCGCGGCTGCCACGGTCGTCGTCGTCGTCGGCGTCGTCGTCGGCGTCCTCATCGTCGTCGTCGCCGCCGCCCAGCCGCGGGAGGTCGTCGATCACCGGCAGCAGCGACTCGTCGATGGTGTCGCGGCCGTCGGGGCCCAGGCCGCCCGAGCGCTCGATCACCTCGGGCTCGGCCAGCACCTTGCCCGAGGCGCCGGCGCGCAGCTTGAGGTGCAGGTAGTAGCGGGAGCCGCGCTTCTCGCTCTTGCCGACGATCACGCCGTCGACGTTGAGCTTGCCGGCGATGCGCTTGACGTTGGCGTCGGTGAGCTTGGTGGCGCCCAGGTCGTCGGCGGCCGCGTCCCACTTGGCCTGGGGCACCAGCGAGTGCCGCTTCTTCAAGATCTTCTCGAGGTCGGCCTGGAACTCCTCGGCCTTGGGGCCCGTGAACTCCAGCACCACCAGCCGCTTGCGCGCGTGGGCCACGCCGGGCCAGGCCAGCGCGAGCAGCGCGACCAGCGCCGCGACCACCGCCAGGGCGGACCTACTTGCCGAAGCGATCGATCGAGAACTCTTCATGGGCTCCTCCGGACGCGTCGACGGTGTTGCCGCCGGTGGTGCCGCCCGACACGCCCCGGAACAGGAGCGCGAAGTCGGACGGACTGCTCGAGTGCTTCACCGCTTCCTCGTAGGTCACCAGCCGCTGCTTCACCAGCTCGGCCAGGCTCTGATCGAAGGTGACCATGCCGTAGGGGTGCAGGCCCTGGGCGATGGCGTCGCGGATCTCGCGGGTGCGCATCGGATCCTCGATCATCTCGCGGACGCGCTCGGTGTTGACCAGGATCTCGAGCGCCGGGACCATGCCCTTGCCGTCGGCCCGGGGCAGCAGCCGCTGCGAGATGACGCCGCGCAACACCGACGCCAGCGTCAGCCGGGCCTGGCCCTGCTGGTGGCTCGGGTACATCGAGATGATGCGGTTGACGGTCTCGGTCGCGTCCGAGGTGTGCAGCGTCGACAGCACGAGGTGGCCGGTCTCGGCGGCGGTCATCGCGATCGACGCGGTCTCGGGGTCGCGCATCTCGCCGACCAGCACCACGTCGGGATCCTGGCGCAGCGCCGCGCGCAGCGCCCGCGAGAACGACTGGGTGTCGAACCCGATCTCGCGCTGGTTGACCACCGAGCGCTTGTCGCGGAACGTGTACTCGATCGGGTCCTCGATCGTGACGATGTGGTAGGCGCTCTGGGTGTTGATGTAGTCGACCATCGCCGCGAGCGTGGTCGACTTGCCCGAGCCGGTGACGCCGGTGACCAGGATGACGCCGCGCGAGTGCTCGGTCAGCTGCAGCACCGTCTGCGGCAGGTTGAGGCGATCGAACGGCGGCACCTCGGGCGGGATGAGCCGCAGCACCATGCCGACCGCGCCCCGCTGCTGGAACACGTTGGCTCGGTAGCGCACCCCGTCGGGCGTGCCGTAGGCGAGGTCGAGGTCGAGGGCGTCCTCGAACTGCGCCTTCTGCTTGTCGTTCATCATGTGGGCGGCGAACCCGGCGATCGCCTCGCGGGTCAGCGCCGGCACGTCGCGGACGGTGCGCAGCTCCCCCTTGATGCGAAAGATCGGAGGCAGGCCGGCCTTCAGGTGCACGTCGGAGGCGCCGAGCTGGCGCGCGGCCGACAGGACCCGGTCGAGGATCTGGCTCATCGCGTCCGTCCAGCCTAACACGGCGGGTCGCGATCCCAGCGGCGGTCGACGCGCGGGCCGCGCCGCGTGGCGTCGCCGCCGCATCCGCGATACGCTTCGCGCTCCATGTTCTGCCCGGGCTGCGGCGCGGCCAACGTCGATGGCGCGAAGTTCTGCGGCTCGTGCGGGTTCCGGCTCGATCCGACGCCGGTCCCCGGGCCGGCCCCGGCGCCGACCTCGGCCGCGTCGGCGACGACGCCGACCGTGGTGCGCATGCCGCAGGCGATCGAGCCCAGCGCCGCGAGCCTGGCGCCGGTGCGCAGCGGGCGCGGCGGGCGGCTGGGGATCGTGCTCGGCGTCGACGCGGCGCTGGTGATCGCCGGCGTGGTGTTGTGGACCCGGCCGCCCGGCGCGGCGGCGCCGGCCAAGGTGGCGGCGGTCGAGCCCGGCGGCGGCGGCACCGACGGCGGCACGCCGCCCACCACGTTCGTCGATCCCGGCAGCGGTTCGCCCCGGGGCGGCCACGGCGGCGCGGCGGGCGGGGGCGGGGGCGGGGGCGGGGGCACGGGCAGCGCGGCCACGCCGGGCGGCGGGGGCAGCGGCAGCGGCAGCGGCGCAGGCACGGGCAGCGGCAGCGGCCCCGCGGTCGGCGGCGTCGACGCCCGCTCGCTCGACGATCGGCTCACCGACGCGCCGGCGGCGCCGCTCGCCGAGGTCGACGCCAGCGGCGCGATCGCGCCACCGCCCGACGCCGCCGAGGCCGCGGCGCCCGAGGTCGACGCCGCGGGCGATCCGCCGCCGCCCGGCGAGGTCGACGCCGGCGCCGACGACGAGGTGTCGGCGGCGGTGATCCAGAGCCAGTTCGCCCGCCTGGGCGTCACGTCCGAGTCGCGGTTCTCGCGGTGCTACCAGTCGGCGACCAAGGCGCTGCCCGACGATCAGCCGCTGGTCGGCAAATTGGACATCTCGCTGGCGGTCATGCCTACTGGACGCACGGAGAACGTGCGCGTGGACGTCAACACCACCGGATCGCAGACGCTGGCAAACTGCATCGTCGGCGTGATCGGCTCGTGGCAGTTCTCGCCGCACGACGGGGCCGGTCCGCTACAATTCTCCAAGTCGATCGACTTCAAGCCGCAATGACGACGCTGCGCGACATGTCGGGCTCGCGATCGGCCACGCCGACGCGCGATCTGGTCGGTGCCCAGGTGCTGGTCATCGACTCCGACGTGCGCATCCACGCCGGCATCACCGAGCTCTTGACCGCGGCCAGCCTGCACGTCACCTGCGTCAAGGATCCCGACGCCGGCCTGACCGAGCTGGGCCGCCACTTCTATTCGGTGGTCTTGATCGATCTCGACACCCCGAGCGCGGGCGCCGGGCTCGACGTGATCCGCTCGGTGCGCACCGCGTCGCCGACCTCGATGATCATCGGGTTGACGCCGCGGCGGTCGTTCGACGACGCGGTCGCCGCGATCCGCGCCGGCGCGGTCGACCTGATCCTCAAGTCGCCCGAGTCGGTGGCCTACCTCAAGGACCGCGTGCTCGACGCCGCGAGCCGCTCGGTCGGCCGGCGCGAGGTCGACACCGTGCTGGTCGACGTGCGCGCGGTGCACGAGGAGTTCCTGCAGCGGTTCATGGAGGCCGAGCGGCGCGCGCTCGACGCCAGCGATCGCCTGGCCGGCAAGGATCCCGGGCGCTCGCTCGAGCTCGACGCGTTCAGCGTGCTGGTGGTCGACGAGGTCGACTCGCTGGTCGACGAGCTCAACGGCGCCGGCGTGCCGGGCTTCCGCTTCCTGCACGCGATGAGCGGCGGCGAGGCGCTCGATCGCATCTCGAGCGACAAGTTCCACTACGCGCTGATCTCCGACGAGCTGTCCGACCTGCCGGCGTCGATGGTGGTCCAGACCGTGCGCAGCCAGAGCCCCGAGACCGTGCCGCTGGCGTTCCGCGGCCCCGGCCCCGGCGGCTACGTCAACCTGGTCGAGGTCGGCGGCCAGCGGCCGATCGTCGTGCCGTTCACCGACGCCGCCGAGCTGGCCAACCGGCTCGACGAGCTGGCCGAGGCGTTCCGCGCCAAGACCCGCGAGCGCCGCTACACCCAGAACTTCCGCGAGAAGAACTACGACTTTCTGCGGCGCTACGTCGACATCAAGCTGAAGATCGATCGCGCGCTCAACGACCAGGCCGGGTGACGACGGGCCCGCGCGGGGCCGCGGTCGTCAGGGCGTGGCGACCCGCGCGGCGGTGAAGGGCGCGGTCCCCGTCGCCACCTCGCCCTCGGCCTCGACCCGCACGGTCCAGGTGCCCCGCAGCGCGGCGTCGGCGAGCGTGGCCCGGCCGGCCTCGAGCGCCAGCACGTCGAAGCGCTGCGCGGCTACCTGCGCCTCGACCTGCGCGGCCAGGGCCGCCACCGCCTGGTCGCACACCGCCGCCAGCGTCGCCTCGGGCACCGCGTCGCGCACGCAGGCGCCCAGCTCGCAGTTCGCGCCGAGGCGGGCCGCGACCCGCGGGCAGCCGACCTGCGCCGCCAGCGCCTCGCGCAGCGTGGGCCCGCCGAGCGGCTGGAACACCAGCGGGCCGGCGGCGGTCAAGAGCATCGCGCCGTAGGGCACGGCGAAGGCGTGGGCGCCGAGCGTCAGCGCCGCGCCGTCGGCCGCGAGCGCCGGCGTGGTCGGGCGGACGGCGTCGACCAGCGCGGCCGGGACCGGCACCTCGAGCCGCTGGTCGGCGATCGTGAACGTCAGCGCCCGCAGCGCGTGGGTGGCCGTCGCGTCGCCGGCCGCGGGCGTGGTCACCGCGAGCGTCGAGCCGAGCTCGATGACGCGGGTCAACGCGCGCAGGTCCTCGGCGAGCGCGGCGAACCGGTCGGCGCCGGCCGGCGCCTCGCGCGCGACCGCGTCGTCGAGGTACGCCTCGAGCTTGGCGCCCAGCCGCGGCACCTTGCGCAGCTTGGCCACCGCCGGCAGCCCCTGGATCGCCGCGAGCGACAGCAGCGCGCGCCCGGGGTGCGCGTCCAGCTCGGTGAGCAAGAGCAGGCTGGCCGAGAGCCGCGCCCCGGCCAGGCCCGACGTCGCGACGTCGAGCTTGGTGCGGACGTCGAACGTCCCGGCGGGCCAGCGCGCGGGCGGCGGCGGGGCGGCGGGCGCCGGGGCCGCGGCGTGGTCCGCCGCGGGCGAGGACGAGGCGCAGGCGGCGACGAGCGCGAGGAGGGCGGGCGCGAGGGCGGTGCGGGCGAGGGGGCGGGGCACGGCGCGACCCTACGATCGTGGCGCGCCGCCGTCGCTGGCCGCGACCGGCTTCGGGCGTGCCCTGGCGCACACCGAGGGGCCCCGTCGGACGGGGGAGGGAGTGGCGACACGCCCTCCCGGGAGCTCAGTCGGCCTTGGTGCGCGATCGCGGCGGCAGCATCCCGCCGGCGGGGCGCGGCCGGACGACGGTCGGGCCGTCGTCGCGATCGGCCTCCGGCTCGGGGACCGCGGGGATGGTGCGGACCGGGCGGGTCGCGGGCGGCGGGCCCTTGAACAGCCCGCTGTGCTCCGAGCGCGGGCTGGGCGTCAGATCGATCGTCGCCTCGACGTCCTCGGGCGCCACCTCGTGGGTGACCTCGGCGGCGGCGGTGGCGGCCGCGGCGGTGGCGGTGCCGGCGGCGAGCACGCGCGGCGGCGGCGGCGGCTGGGTGCGGTGGGTCGGCGCGTGGGCGAACGCCTCCTCCTCTTGCTCGAGCATCGCGTCGAGGCGTGACGACAAGGTCGCGGCCCACGTGCCCTTGGCCGGCAGCTCGATGACGCCCGACGGCGGCGGCGCGGCCAGCGGCAGCGGCGGCGCGTCGAGCGGGATCGCGGGCTCGACGACGACGTCGGCCGCGGGCGCCTCGGCGACGATCGGCGCGGCCGCGGCCGGGATCGCGATCGCCGCGGGCGGCGGCGGCGGCGGCGGCGAGCCGGTCATCGTCGGTGGGACCGCGGTGCTCATCGCCGCGGCCGGCGTGCCGACCGGCGCCGCGGCGACGTCAGGCGCCAGCGGGGCGTCGGGCGCGAGCGGCGGCAGCGTGGGCGCGCCAGCGGGATCGATCGGGGCCAGCGGCGGCGCGGTCGGCGCGGTGGCGATGGCGTCGCGCTCGGCGGCGGCCAGCGCGCTCGGGCGCAGCGGCACGGTCGCGTCGATCGGCGGCGCGGCCGGGGCCACCGGCAGCGCGCTGGTCGCGGCGATCGGGATCGGCGACGCCATCGGCTCGGTGGCGGCGATCGCCGGCTCGGCGTGGGGCGCCGGGCGGCTGCGGTGCTCCCACTGCAGCGGGCGCGGCGAGTCGAGCGAGTCCAGCCGCGGCTCGTGCATCAGCCGCTGGGTCGCGGTCGCGGCGCGGGCGGCGACGGTGGCGACGGTCGCGGTGGCCGCGGCCTCGCGCTGCCACGGGTACTCGATGCGATCGTGGTGGGCGGCGCGGATCGCCTCGCGCAGCGAGTCGCTCATGCGCCGCAGGTCGGCCATCGACAGGCCGGACTCGTCGAGCTGGCCGAGGTGCAGCTTGCCGTAGACGATGCGCTGCACCAGCGACTCGATGGCGCGCTCGTCGGGGCGCTTGAGCGTGCGCGACGCGGCCTCGACGGCGTCGCAGATCGCCAGGATCGCGGTCTCGCGGCTCTGCGGCGGCACGCCGGGGTAGCGGAAGTCCTCGATCGTGAGCCGGCGCGGGTTGCCCTGCTCCTGGCACTTGGCCCAGAAGTACTCGAGCACGCCGTCGCCGTGGTGCATGTGCATGAAGTCGATGATCCGCTCGGGCACGCGGGCCCGCCGCGCCACCGCGATGCCCTCGGTGACGTGGGCGAAGATCGCGTCGCACGACACCTCGGGCGCCAGCTGGTCGTGGGGGCTGGCCTCGCCCTGGCGCAGGTTCTCGATGAAGTAGCTCGGCTGCAGCGACTTGCCGAGGTCGTGGAAGTACGCGCCGACCCGGACCAGCCGGCCGTTGGCGCCGATGCTCTGGGCCGCGACCTCGGCGAGGTTGGCCATCGCCAGGCTGTGCTGCCAGGTGCCCGGCG
>JADJGV010000038.1 GCA_016707895.1 Myxococcales bacterium
AGGCCGGCCGCCTGGCGTCGATCGGGCAGGTGGCGTCGGGCGTCGCCCACGAGATCAACAACCCGCTCGGCGTCATGCTCGGCTACGTCCAGGTGATGCGCCGCACCGACGGCGATCGCGAGGAGCTGCGGATCATCGAGGACGAGATCCGCCAGTGCAAGGCGATCGTCGCCGGGTTGCTCGAGCTCGCGCGGCCGGTGGTGATCGAGCGCGCCGAGGTCGAGCTGGCCGGGCTGATCACCGAGGCGGTCGAGCGCCTGGCCGACAGCGGCCAGTCCGACGGCGTCGCGATCGCGGTGCAGGGCGGCGCGGCGACGACCATCGTCGGCGACGAGCGCAAGCTGCGGCAGGTGGTGCACAACCTGCTCGGCAACGCGGTCGAGGCCGCGCGCGAGCCCGCCGCCAGCGCGGCGACCGTCGAGGTGGCGTGGCACCGGGTGGGCGCCGACGTCGAGGTCACGATCGGCGATCGGGGGCCCGGGGTCCCGGCCGAGGCGCTGCCCCGGGTGTTCGAGCCGTTCTTCACCACCCGCGCCCGCGGCCACGGCCTGGGGCTGGCGATCGCCCGCTCGCTGGCTCGCGCCCACGGCGGCGACGTGGCGCTGCGGGCGCGCGACGGCGGCGGCATGGTCGCCAGCGTGACCGTGCCGTGCGCCGCCCCGGAGGCGCGATGACCACCGCCCGCGTGCTCGTCGTCGACGACAAGGAGAACTTCACCAAGCTGTTCCGCCGGCTGCTGCCGGCCGAGCGCTTCGACGTCACCACCGCCGCCGACGGCGCCCGGGCCCTGGCGCTGATCGCCGCCGGCGACTTCGACGTGGTGGTGACCGACATCCGCATGCCCGGCGCCGACGGGCTCGAGGTGCTGCGCGCGGCGCGGGCCCACGACCCCGACGTCGAGGTGGTGCTGATGACCGCGTTCGCCAGCGTGCCGGCGGCGGTCGACGCCATCCGGCAAGGCGCCTACGACTACCTGGCCAAGCCGTTCGAGCCCGACGAGGCGGTGCTGGTGGTCGAGCGCGCCCTCGAGCGGCGCCGGCTGCGCCAGCAGGCCCGCGACCTCAAGCGCGCCCTCGACGGCATCCGCCGGATCGACAACCTGGTGGCGCGCAGCCCGGCGATGGGGCCGGTGCTCGGGCTGGTGCAGCGCGCGTCCACCAGCGACGCCACCGTGCTGATCACCGGCGAGAGCGGCACCGGCAAGGAGGTGGTGGCGCGCGCGGTCCACGCGTCGGGCGGCCGCGCCGCGGCGGCGTTCGTCGCGGTCAACTGCGGCGCCATCCCCGAGGCGCTGATCGAGAGCGAGCTGTTCGGTCACGCGCGCGGCAGCTTCACCGGGGCCACCGCCGATCACCGGGGGCTGTTCGAGGAGGCCGACGGCGGGACCCTGTTCCTCGACGAGATCGCCGACCTGCCGCTGACGATGCAGGTCAAGCTCAACCGGGCGCTGCAGGAGCGGCGGGTGCGGCGCGTGGGCGCGACCGCCGAGCGCGCGATCGACGTGCGGGTGGTCGCCGCGACCAACGTCGACCTCAAGGCCAGCGTCGCCGCCGGGCGGTTCCGCGAGGACCTGTACTACCGCCTGAACGTGCTGCACGTGCCGCTGCCGCCGCTGCGGGCGCGGCCCGAGGACATCCCGGCGCTGGCCGCGGTGCTGCTCGAGCGCCACGGCGCGCGTCAGCCGGCCTCGCCGCAGGGCTTCACCACCGAGGCGCTGTCGGCGCTGGTCCGCTACGCGTGGCCCGGCAACGTGCGCGAGCTCGAGAACGCGATCGAGCGCGCGATCGCCGTGACCGACGGGCCGCGCATCGAGCTCGAGGCGTTGCCCGAGGAGGTCAGCGCGGTGCTGCGGCCGCGGGTGACCCGCGGCACCGAGGCCCAGCTCAGCTACCGCGAGGTGGTGGATCTCGCGCGCGACCGCGCGTCGCGCGAGTACCTGATCGCGCTGATGCAAGAGCTGGGCGGCAACGTCACCGAGGCGGCGCGGCGGGCCCGCGTCGAGCGCGAGAGCCTCCACCGGTTGCTCAAGCGCTACGGCGTCCGCTCCGAGGACTTCAAGCCGCGGCCGTGAGCCCACCGCGCGTAACCGCCACGGTCACAGTGTGATCCGCGCGAGCGAACGCCACGCAAGCCGTGCGCGAAACTCCGCGCGGGGGCGGTGGCCCCGCCTCGCAGGCGCGCTCGGTCGCTGGCCTGCCGTGTGCACAGGGGGAGGCCATGTCTTCGAAGCCATGGTTGTTCGGCCTGATGTCGCTCGCCATGGCGGGCGGTGCCTGTTCCAGGTCCGGCTCGGCGAAGCCCGCGGGGGGCCCGGTCGCGATCGCGGTCACCGCGCATGGCTTCGAGCCGAAGACCGTCCAGGCGCAGGTCGGCAAGCCGCTGACCCTGGTCGTGACCCGCAAGGTCGAGCGCACCTGCGCGACGGAGATCGTCATCAAGGACTTCGGCATCGAGAAGCCGCTGCCGCTCGATCAGGCGGTGACGGTCGAGCTGACGCCGACCAAGCCCGGGTCGATCCGCTTCGCGTGCGCGATGGACATGGTCGCCGGCGAGATCGCGGTGAAGTGAGCGCGCCCGTGCACCGCGTTGCCGCGCTCTCGCTGGTCGTGCTCGCCGTCGCGCTGATGGGCGACGGCGGCGCGCGCGCGGACCAGGCGGCGACGGCGGCGTGGGCGGCCGACCCGGTGCTGGCCGGGCTGGTGGCCGACAGCCTCGCCGCGCGCCCCGAGCTGGCGGCGGCCGCGGCGGAGGTGCGCGCGCAAGCGGCCCGGGTGCCCGCCGCCGGCGCGCTGCCCGATCCGATGCTGCAGCTGGGGCTCCAGAACGACGGCTTCACGTCGATCGAGCTCGGCACGATGGAGACCAGCTTCGCGTCGATCGCGGTGTCGCAGACGCTGCCGTGGCCCGGCAAGCGCGGCCTGCGCACCGCGCTGGCGCAGAGCGGGGTCGAGCAGGCCGCGCGCGCGGTCGAGCGCCTGCGGTTGTCCACCATCGCCGACGTAGAGCGCGGCTACCTGCGGCTGCGGCTGGTGCGCGAGCGCCACGCGCTGCTCGATCGCCAGGCGACGCTGTGGGCGCGCGCGTCGGAGGTGGCGCGGTTGGTCTACGCGTCTGGCCAGGGCAGCCAGGCCGACGTGCTGCGGGCGCGGCTCGAGGAGCGGCGCCTGGGTCAGCGGCGGCTGGCGCTGGCCGCCGAGGAGGCGCAGGCCGTGCACGCGCTCAATCGCCTGCGCGGCCACCCGCTCGACGAGCCGATCGCGACCGCCGGCGGGCTCGCCGACGCGCCGGCGCCGGGGCCGATCGACGAGGCCGCGGCGATCGCCTTCGCGCTGGCGCACAGCCCCGAGCTCGCGGCCGCGGCCACCGCGGTCACCGCGACCGATCGGACGGTCGCGCTGGCGCGCAAGGCCTGGTACCCCGACCTCACGGTGGCCGTGGGCGTGATGGTGCGCGGCGTCGACCTGCCGCCGATGTGGCAGGTGTCGATCGGCGGCCCGCTGCCGATCTTCGCCGGGCGCAAGCAGCGGCGCGCGGTGGAGGAGGGGCAGGCCCGCGGCGTGGCGGCGCGGCTCGACGTCGAGGCGGTGGCGCAGGTGCTGCGGCAGCGGATCCACGATCGCGTGACCGCGCAGCGCGCGCTCGCCGACACCATCGCGCTGTACCGCGACGGGCTGCTCGGGCTGTCGCAGGCGACCGCCGACAGCACGCTCGCCCAGTACCAGGTCGGCAAGTCGTCGCTGGTCGCGGTGCTCGAGGCGTCGACCGGCGTGCTCGCCGACCAGGACGCGTACCTGAGCGCGCTGGCGGCGGCGGTGCGGATCGACGTGGCGATGCGCGAGCTGAGCCTGGTCGACGACGCGACCGTCGACGCCGGCGCGATGTCCACCGGCGGCATGGCCGGGCGAGCCACGGCGCCCGCGACCGCGCGGCCGTCGTCGACCGGCGCGGGCGCGGCGCCCCTCGACGCGACGCCGGTCTCGACCTCCGCCGGCATGGGCGGGATGTGATCCGATGACCACCACGCCGCCGCCGGTCCTCGAGCCCGCGCCCGCGCCGTCGGCCGGCCCGCCGCGCCGGCGTCGGGTCAGCGCCGCGGCGGCGCTGGTGATGGCGGTGGCTGGCGTGATCGCCGGGTTCGTCGCGGCGGTGGTGCTGGTGCGGCACGCGCCGGCGACGGTCGCGCCCGGCGGCGCCGCTGCGGCCGACCGCTACGCGTGCCCGATGCACCCGACGATCGTCCAGGACCACCCCGGCGACTGCCCGATCTGCGGCATGCCGCTCGAGCAGGCCGAGCGCGCGCCCGCCGCGGCGCCGGTCGACGCCGGCGCGCGCCACGTCATCGGCTATCGCTCGCCGATGGATCCGCTGGTGACCTCGCCGACGCCGCGCAGCGACGAGATGGGCATGCCCTACCTGCCGATCTACGAGGACGAGGTCGGCGGCGCGGTGGCCGGGCTGGCGCCGGTCGACATCGATCCCGGGCGCCAGCAGCTGATCGGCTTGACCACCGCCGCCGCGACCCGCGCGCCGATCGGCGGCCAGCTGCGCGTCGTCGGCCGGGTCGCGATCGACGAGACCCGGGTGCGCCACGTCAACGTCAAGAACGCCGGCTTCGTCGAGCGGATCTTCGTCAACTACATCGGGCAGCGCGTGCGCAAGGGCGATCCGCTGTTCACGCTGTTCAGCCCCGACCTGCTGGCGGCGCAGGAGGAGTACCTGGTCGCGCTGCGGAGCCGCGCCGCGCTGGGCGGCGACGACGGCCAGGCGCTGATCGACGCGGCCCGCCGCCGGCTGGCGCTGTGGGACGTGCCGGGCGCCGAGCTGCGCCGGCTCGAGACCACCGGCCAGCCGATCAAGGCGATCACGTTCCGCTCGCCCGCGGCCGGGGTGGTGACCAAGAAGGACGTCGTCGAGGGCATGAAGCTCGAGGCCGGCGCGATGCCGTACGAGATCGTCGACCTGGCCGAGGTGTGGGTGGTGGCCGACGTCTACGAGGCCGAGATCCGCCACGTCACGGTCGGCACCGGCGCGACGCTGACCTTGACCGCGTACCCGGGCCGGACCTTCGCCGGCGCGGTGGCGTTCATCGCGCCGATGCTCGACCCGCAGACCCGCACGGTGAAGGTGCGGCTGGGCTTCGCCAACCCCACCGGCGAGCTGCGCCCGGAGATGTTCGGTGAGGTGCTGCTGGCGCTGGCGCCGCGCGACGCGGTGGTGGTGCCGGTCGACGCGGTGATCGACTCCGGCATCAGCCAGGTGGTGTTCGTCGCGCAGGGCAGCGGGCGGTTCGTGCCGCGCCAGGTCGAGCTGGGGCAGCGCGACGAGGCCTTCGTCGAGATCGTCCGCGGCCTCGCGGTCGGCGAGCGGGTCGTGACCCGCGCCAACTTCTTGATCGACTCGGAGTCGCGGCTGCGCGGGTCGCTCGAGGCGCTGGGCGCGCCCGACGCCGGCCCCGACCGCGCCCAGGTGCTGCCGGCCACCGGGGCCGCGCCGTGATCAAGGCGATCATCCGCTGGTCGGCGCACAACCGGGTCATGGTCCTCGCGGCCGCGGTGGTGTTGCTGGTGATCGCGTGGTGGTCGATGCGGACGATCCCCAAGGACGCGCTGCCCGACCTGTCCGACACCCAGGTCATCGTCTACGCGCGCTGGGATCGCAGCCCCGACATCATCGAGGATCAGGTCACCTACCCGATCACGACCGCGCTGCTGGGCGCGCCGCGGGTCAAGACCGTGCGCGGCTTCTCGGACTTCGGCTTCAGCTACGTCTACGTGATCTTCGACGACGGCACCGACCCGTACTGGGCGCGGACCCGGGTGCTCGAGTACCTGTCGAAGATCACCCCGCAGCTGCCGGCCGGCGCCAAGGTCGAGCTCGGGCCCGACGCCACCAGCGTCGGCTGGGTGTTCCAGTACGCGCTGGTCGATCGCAGCGGCCGCCACGCCACCGACGAGCTGCGCTCGTACCAGGACTGGTTCCTGCGCTACGCGATCCAGGCGGTGCCCGGCGTGGCTGAGGTGGCGACCGTCGGCGGCCAGGTGCGGCAGTACCAGGTGACGGTCAACCCCAACGCGCTCGCGGCGTACAACCTGCCGCTGACCGCGGTGATCGACGCGGTGCGCACCGGCAACAACGACGTCGGCGGCCGGCTGGTCGAGCTGTCGGGGCGCGAGTACATGGTGCGCGGGCGCGGCTACATCAAGAGCATCGCCGACATCGAGTCGTTGCCGCTGGCCGCCGCCGGCGGCACGCCGGTGCAGATCAAGGACGTGGCCAAGGTGGCGCTGGGGCCCGAGATGCGGCGCGGCATCGCCGACCTCGACGGCGAGGGCGACGTGGTCGGCGGCATCGTCGTCATGCGCCAGGGCGAGAACGCGCTGGCGGTGATCGGCCGGGTCAAGGCCCGGCTGGCCGAGCTGCGGCCGTCGCTGCCGGCCGGGGTCGAGGTGGTCACGACCTACGACCGCTCGGTCCTGATCGACGAGGCGATCGCCACCGTCACCGCCAAGCTGATCGAGGAGATGATCATCGTCGCGCTGATCATCCTGGTGTTCCTGTGGCACTTCCCGTCGTCGCTGGTGCCGATCATCACGATCCCGATCAGCGTCGCGCTGGCGTTCATCCCGATGAAGCTGATGGGGATGAACGCCAACCTGATGTCGCTGGCCGGCATCGCGATCTCGATCGGCGTGCTGGTCGACGGCGCCATCGTCGAGGTCGAGAACGCCTACAACAAGATCTACCACTGGCAGGCGAGCGGCCGGCGCGGCGACTTCCACGCGGTGCGGCTGGCGGCGCTGACCGAGGTCGGGCCGGGGGTGTTCTTCTCGCTGCTGGTGATCGCCGCGGCGTTCCTGCCGATCTTCACGCTGGTCGACCAGGAGGGGCGGCTGTTCAAGCCGCTGGCGTTCTCGAAGAACCTGACGATGGCGATCGCCGCGGTGCTGGCGATCACGCTCGATCCGGCGCTGCGGATGATGTTCGCCCGCGTCGATCCCTACCGGTTCCGCCCGCGCTGGCTGGCGTGGCTGGCCACCGCGATCGTGGTCGGGCGCTACCGCAGCGAGGAGCGCCACCCGATCAGCCGGCTCCTGCACTGGCTGTACGAGCGGCCGTGCCGGTTCGTCGTGCGCCACCCGTGGCTGACGATCACGGCGGCGCTGGCGCTGGTGGCGTCGACGGTGCCGGTCTACCAGCGGCTGGGCTCGGAGTTCATGCCGCCGCTGCGCGAGGGGACGATCCTGTACATGCCGTCGGCGGTGCAGCCCGGCATGTCGGTGGCCGAGGCGCAGAAGGCGCTGCAGGTGCAGGACAAGATCCTGCGCTCGTTCCCCGAGGTCGAGCGGGTGTTCGGCAAGGCCGGGCGGGCGACGACGCCCACCGATCCGGCGCCGTTCACGATGATGGAGACGACGATCGTGCTCAAGCCGCGCGACCAGTGGCGGCGGCGGCCGCGCTGGTACTCGTCGTGGGCGCCGGCCTGGCTCACGCCGGCGCTGCGGCCGTTCTGGGACGACCGCATCAGCCACAGCCAGCTCGAGGCCGAGATGAACCGGGCGCTGCAGATCCCCGGCATCTCCAACGCCTGGACCATGCCGATCAAGGGGCGCCTCGACATGCTCTCGACCGGCATCCGCACGCCGGTCGGCATCAAGATCCTCGGCGCCGACCTGCGCACGATCGAGCGGGTGGCCCAGGAGGTCGAGGCGGCGGTGGCCAAGGTGCCGGGCACCCGCAGCGCGTTCGCCGAGCGCGCCGCCGGCGGCTACTTCCTCGACTTCAACCTCAAGCGCGACCGGCTGGCCCGCTACGGGCTGACCGTCGACGACGCCAACCTGATGGTGATGACGGCGGTCGGCGGCGACAACCAGTCGACCACCATCGAGGGCCGCGAGCGCTACGGCATCAACGTGCGCTACGCCCGCGACTACCGCGAGGACCTGCCGGCGCTGCGCCGGGTGCTGTTGCCGTTGCCCGGCGGCCGCGGCCAGATCCCGATGGAGGAGATCGCCGACGTCGTGCTGACCCAGGGGCCGGCGATGATCCGCGACGAGAACGGCCTGCTGGCCGGCTACGTCTACGTCGACTTCGACACCGACCAGATCGACATCGGCGGGTACGTGACGCGGGCCAAGCGCGCGGTGGCGGCGTCGGTGAAGCTGCCGCCTGGCTACGCGATGGTGTGGAGCGGCCAGTACGAGAACATGCTGCGGGTCAAGGCGCGCCTCAAGCTGGTGCTGCCGCTGACGTTGGTGCTGATCTTCTTCCTGCTCTACCTGAACACCCGGTCGGTGTTCAAGGCCGGCCTGGTGATGCTGGCGGTGCCGTTCTCGGCGATCGGCGCGCTGTGGCTCGTGCACCTGCTCGACTACAACCTGTCGATCGCGGTGTGGGTCGGGATGATCGCGCTGATGGGCCTCGACGCCGAGACCGGCGTGTTCATGCTGCTGTTCCTCGACCTGGCGATCGACGAGCGCGCCGCCGACGGGCGGCTGCGCACGCGCGGCGATCTGACCGAGGCCATCATCCACGGCGCGGTCAAGCGGGTCCGGCCCAAGGCGATGACGGTGTTCGCGGCGATGCTGGGCCTGTTGCCGATCATGTGGTCGATCGGCACCGGCGCCGACCTGATGAAGCGGGTCGCGGCGCCGATGGTCGGCGGGCTGGCGACCAGCTTCGTGCTCGAGCTGCTGGTCTACCCGCCGATCTATTATCTGTGGCGCGGCCGCGGCCTGCCGGAGGGGCCGCCGACCCCGGCGACCGCCGCGGCGCCGGTCGACTACGCGATCTGATCCCAAGCCCCGAGGTCTCCATGCGCCTGGTCCCCGCCGCCGCCCTGTCCACCATCGCGCTCGCCGCCTGCATGGGCGACATGGGCATGATGATCCCCGACGTGATCGACGTCCCCGCGTCCGCCGGCCGCTTCGACACCGTCGCGGCGGTCGATCGCGACCCGTCGCCGACGGTGGTCGAGGTCGACCTCGAGGCGCGGGTCGCGCCGGTGGAGCTGGCCCCGGGCCACGTCACCTCGATGTGGACCTACGGCGGGACGCTGCCGGGCCCGCGGATCGAGGCCAACGTCGGCGACACCGTGAAGGTGCACCTCCGGAACTCGCTGCCCGAGGCCACGACGATCCACTGGCACGGCGTGCGCGTGCCGGCGGCGATGGACGGGGTCGAGGCGGTGCAGGCGCCGGTCGCGCCGGGCGCCGCGTTCACCTACGAGTTCGTCGTGCCCGACGCCGGCACGTTCTGGTTCCACCCCCACATGCGCTCGGACGTCCAGGTCGAGCGCGGCCTGTACGGCGTGCTGGTGGTGCACGGCCCCGACGAGCCGGCCACGACCACCGACCGGGTGGTCGTGCTGGATGACCTGTTGATCGCCGACGACTGGTCGATCGCGGAGGTCGACGTCATGCAGGCGATGGTCGGTCGGCAGGGCAACCTGATCCTCGCGAACGGGCGCGCCCACCCGATCGCCGACGTGACCCGCGGCGGCCGGCACCGCTACCGCTTCGTCAACGCCGCCAACGCGCGCTACTTCCGGTTGGCGCTGCCCGGCCATCGCCTGACGGTGATCGGCAGCGACGGCGGCCTGGTGCCGGCGCCGCGCGAGGTCGATGAGGTGCTGCTGGTGCCGGGCGAACGCGCGGACGTGCTGGTCACCGCGACCGGCGCCGCGGGCGAGGCGCTCGAGTGGCAGTCACTGCCGTACGACCGCGGCCACGGCACCGGCGGCAAGCCGACCGCGACGGTGTTCCAGCAGCGCAACGACGCCGCCGCGCCGGTGGCGACCCCGCCGGTGCCCGCGACCTTGGCCACCATCGCCGCCCTCCCCGCGGCGACCGTGCAGCGCGAGCTGCGCCTGGCGGAAAGCGGCGGCCACCACGCGCCGACGTTCTCGATCAACGGCGAGACCTTCCCGGCGATCACGCCGCTGGCGGCGCGGCTCGGCGACGTCGAGGAGTGGTCGATCGTCAACACCACCGAGATGGATCACCCGTTCCACTTGCACGGGTTCCGCTTCCAGCTCATCGCGCCGGCCGCGGACGTCGCGTGGCGCGACACCATCAACATCCCGGCTGGCCAGACCGTGGTGTTCCGGACCCGCCTGGAGGACCACGCCGGGCGGTGGATGTTCCACTGCCACATCCTCGAGCACGCCGAGCGCGGGATGATGGGCGAGCTCGAGGTGGCGACGCCCTGAGCTGGCGCCGAGGGCGGGCCGCCGCCGCGCGCGCGTGGTCGTCGGGGCGCGCGGGCGGTCGCGTGCGATCGGGGGCCTGGCGCCGCCCAACCGCGCGCGTGCGCTGGTGTATCGTGCGCGCCATGATGCAAGCCGTGTCGCGCCACGTCGCCTCATTGACGCTCGGGTTGTCGCTGGTGGCGCTCGGCGCCTGCGGCGGCGCGAGCAAGCCGGCCACGCCGGTGATCGGCGCCAAGGGCGGCGCGGCGGTGGCGACCGTCCCGTGCCCGCCCGAGGCCGAGCTGGCCGACGCGCTGCGGGCGCGCTGGGCGCTGACCAACGCCGACGTCGACACCACCTGCACGCCGGGGCGGTTCCCCCAGGCCGGCTGGGCGATCTCGGCGGTGGTCGACCTGTCCGAGGACGAGGCCTGGGATCGGATCGTGGTGATGGCCGCCAGCGACCGCGCGGTGATCGCCGAGAGCGAGCAGCACGCGATCCCGCCGTGGGCGCGCAACGAGGGCTACGGCGGGGCGCTGTTCGAGGTGGTCGACTTCGACGGCGACGGCGTCGACGAGCTGACCAGCCGCGGCAGCGAGAACCACGGCGGCACCGACGTCGCCTGGCTGGCGGTCGAGCGGCTGAGCGGCAGGACGATCGCCCAGGCGCTGTGGCTGCAGACCCACTACGACAACGCGGCGGAGGTCGGACCCGAGGAGGCCGTCGAGTGCAACGTCGACGCGACGATCGTGGCGCAGGGCGCGTCGCAGATCGTCGTCGCGGTCGGCACGGTCACGTCGCCCGGCGACGCGCCCTCGGACTGCTTCGTCGGCCGCCGCGAGTACCGACTCAGCGGCGACACGTTCGTCCACGCGCCGTGAGCCGCGACCGCGGGTCAGTGCGGGTGATCGTGGTGTAGGTCGAGCGCGTGCTCGTGGCTGTGGTTGACGGCGGCGTGGGTGTGCGGGTGGGCGTGCTCGCCGACGACGGGCTCGGGGTGGTCGTGCCCGTGGTGACCGTCGTCGTGGCGGTGCAGGTGGTCGTGCTCGATCGCGGGGTGGTCGTGCGGATGCGCGTGCCGCTCGGTGGCGTGCAGCCACACCCCGAGCCCCATCAACGCCGCGGCGACCGCGGTCCACAGGTCGCCGGTGCGATCGCCGGTCGCGATGGCCAGCGCGGCGCCCAGGAACGGCGCCAGCGCGAACACCGACGCGGTGCGCGCGGCGCCGATCGCCCGCTGCGCCCGCAGGTAGCACACCAGGCTCAGCCCGTAGCCGGTGGCGCCGCACGCCAGCAGCGCCGCCGCCGCGACGGCGGTGGGCCGCGGCTCGCCCGCGATCAGCGCGACGGTGCTGGTGCACAGCGCGCCGAGGCCGGCCTTGGCCGCGACCACGTCGAGCGGCTCGCGCTCGGCCAGCGGGCGGGTCAGCGCGTTGTCGGTCGCCCACGCCAGGGTCGCGCCGGCCACCGCCGCCATCCCCAGCGCCGCGCCGGCGGTCCACGCCGCGCCAGGCACGACCACCGCCGCGCCGCCCGCCGCCATCGCCACCAGCGCCAGCGCGACCCGGTGGCCGATCACCTCGCGGTACCACAGCCGCGCGAGCATGACGGTGAACGCCGCCTCGAGGTTGAGCAGCAACGCCGTGACGGTGGCGCCGGCGCGCTGCACGCCCCAGGCGAGCAACACCGGTGCCACCGCGGCGCCGATCAGCGCGATCGCGACCAGCCGTGCACCGTCGGCGCGGCGCAGGTGGGCCCCGCGCGCCTGCGGTCGGCGTCGCAGCGCCAGCGCGATGATCGCCGCGCCGCCGTACATCAGCGCCGCGGTGGCGAACGGACCGAGCCCGCGCCCCGCCCACGCGACCACCGGCGTGGTGGCGCCGAACGACACCGCGGCGACCACCGCCAGCGCGACCCCCGCGGCGATGGGAGAGCGTCCGACCATGGGCGCACGGTACCCCAACCGCGGTGGACTACGATTGCCAGTCGTAGGAGGGCGCGGTAGATCCGACGGATGCGCTCGTTCGATGACGCGGCCCGGGTCCTCGGTGACCTCGAGCGTCGGGTCATGGACATCCTGTGGGAGCTGCACCCGCTGGCGGTGCGCGACGTCAAGGCGCGGCTCGGCGCGCGCTCGGCCTACACCACGGTGATGACCACGCTCGACCGGCTGTACAAGAAGGGGCTCCTGGCGCGCGACAAGGACGGGCTGGCCTTCGTGTATCGCCCGGCGATCGATCGCGCCGCGTATCAGCGGCGGGTGGTGGAGGCGGCGGTGGGGCCGCTGCTCGAGCAGGGCGCCGGGCCGGTGCTGGCGGCGTTCGTCGACGTCGCCGCCGGGCTGAGCCCGCAGCACCTGTCGGCGCTCGAGCAGCTGATCGCGGCCAAGCGGAGGCGGCCGTGACCGCGTTCGGCAGCGCCGTCGGCTTCGGCGTGGTGTTCTTGCTGGTCGTCGTCGCTGCGTCGGCCCTCGGCTGCGCGGTGGTCGCGGTCGGGGGGCGCGCGCTGGCCGCCCGGGGGCCGGTCGCCGAGCGGCGCGCGGCGGCGCTCGCCGCGGTCGTGCCGCCGATCGCGGGCGTGCTGGTGGTCGCGGCGCTCGCGCTGCACTCGGCGACCACGATCGACCACTGCGAGGCCCACGATCACCACGCGCACCTGTGCGTCGCCCACGGCGGCGCGTGGCTGGCGCGACCGTGGGCCGTGGCCGTGGCCGCGGCCGCCACGGTGGTCACGATCGGGCGGGCCGCGCTGCTGCTCGCGACGCTGGTCGGCGCGCGGGCGCGGGTGCGGACGCTGGCCGCGGTGGCCGAGGTCGTCGACGACGTGCGGGTCGTCGATTCGCCGCGGCGGTTCTGCTTCGTCGCCGGCGTGCGCCGCCCGGCGATCTACGCCTCGACCGCGGCGCTGCGCGCGCTCGCCGACGACGAGCGGGCCGCGATGCTGGCCCACGAGCGCGCCCACGTCCGGGCCCGCGATCTGCTGTGGCGGCGCGCGCTGGAGGTCGCCACCCTGGTCGCCGCGCCGCTGGCGCCGGGCTTCCTGGCCCGGCGCTGGGACGACGCGACCGAGCGGCTGCGCGATCGCGACGCCGCGCGCGCGACCGATCCGGCGGCGGTCGCGCACGCGCTGATCGCGATGTGCCGGGGCGAGGCGGCGTGGGCGGCCAGCATGAACTACGCGCCGCCGGTCCACGCGTTGACCCGCCGGGTCGAGGCCGTGCTGGCGACGCCTGACGACGAGCCCCGCGGTGCGCGCAGGCTCGCGATCGTCGCCGCCGCGCTGGGCGCGGCGGTCATCGTCGCCCTGGTGGCGTTCGTCGACCCGATCCACCACGCCCTGGAGACGCTGCTCGGCTGAGGCCGGGCGGGCGCGAGAGGAACCACACGTGCGTCATCGAGTACTACTGGCGATAGTAAGCCTGGCTGGAGCCCTGGCGGGGACCGCGCGGGCGGAGGGCGACGCGGTGACCCTCGACGAGGCCGCGTTCATCGCGGCGCTCGAGCGCGCCGATCCGCGCGCGCCGCTGCTCGCCGCGGCGATCGCGCGCGGCGACGCCGACGTCCTCGCCGCCGGAGTGCGCCCCAACCCCGAGCTCCAGCTCGAGCGTGAGCAGGCGCTGGCGCCCGACCGCGCCGCGACCAGCTACGCGCGGGTCGCGGTGCCGGTGGATCTGGCCGGCCGGCGGCCGCGTCGGATCGCGGTGGCGCGGGCCGAGGTCGACGCGCTGCGCGCCGAGGCCGACCGCGCGCGCGTCGTGCGCACGATCGACGGCCTGCGCGCGTTCAACCACGCCGCCTACGCGGCGCGCGTGCTCGCGCTCCTGCAGGCCGAGCGTGAGCCGCTGGTCCGCGCGGTCGAGGTGGTCCGCCGCCGCGGCGCGGCCGGCGCCGGCTCGGGCTACGACGTCCAGCGCATCGAGCTGGAGCTCGCGGCCTACGATGATCAGGTGGCCGCCGCCGAGGCGGCGCTGGCGACGGCGCGCGCGCAGCTCGGCGCGCTGATCGGCGTCGCGGCCGTCGACGCCGCGTCCGACCTCGCGCTCCCGGTGGCGCCGGCGGCGATCGACGGGCTCACGGCGGGGGCGGTCGAGGCCCGCGGTGACTACCGCGCCGCCGCGGCGCGGCGGACCGCGGCCGACGCCTGGGCCGGGCTCGCCGCGCGCGGGTCGATCCCGGACCTCGGCGTCGTCGTCGGCGTGATGGCCACCGACGGCGCTGGCGACGACGCGATCGGCGCGACGCTCGGCCTCGCCCTGTCGCTGCCCACCTTCGATCGCGGGCAAGGCGCGGCGGCCCAGGCCCGCGCGGCCCGCGCGGTCGCCGCGGCCGAGCAGCAGTGGCTGGCTGCCACCGTGCCATCCCAGATCACGATCGCCCACGACGCGGTGGTGCGGCTGCGCGCCCAGGCCGACCGTCTGACCAGCGAGCAGCTCGCACGCCTGGACCCGTTGCTGCGCGCCGCCGAGACCGGCTACCGCGAGGGCGAGGCCGGCATCGTCGAGCTGCTCGACGCCTATCGCACCGCCCGCGCCGCCCGGCTGCGGGACCTCGAGCTGCGGCGCGACGCGCGGCTCGCCGAACTCGACCTGTGGCTCGCCGTGGGCCGCCGCCCGTGACGAACGTGAGGACGCCGATGCGCACACTCCCGCTGATCCCGATCGTGCTCTCCCTCGGCTGTGGCCGGGGCGGCTCCGAGGCCGCCCACGACGACCATGGGCACGGCGGCGCGACCGCGGCGCCGGAGCTGCCCGGCCAGTCGGTGACCACCTGGGCCGAGCGCACCGAGCTGTTCATGGAGTACCCGCCGCTGATCGTCGGTCGCGAGGCGCGCTTCGCCGCGCACGTCACCGAGATGCCGACGTTCCGCGCGGTCACCAGCGGGCGCGCCACGTTGACGGTGATCTACGCGGGCGGCGCCGAGGTCAGCGGCGCCGTCGACGCGCCGTCCAACCCCGGCATCTTCCGTCCGGTCCTCACGCCGTCCAAGGCCGGGCCCTGCGAGCTGCGCTTCACCATCGCCAGCCCCCAGGTCAGCGAGACGTTCGCGGCCGGCCCGTGCGAGGTGTTCGCGGACGAGGCGGCCGCGCGCGCGAAGCTCGGCGAGGAGGCCGAGGTGCCAGGGCGGATCACCTTCCTCAAGGAGCAGCAGTGGAAGACCGACTTCGCCACCGTGGCGGCCAGCGAGCAGGATCTGCAAGACGGCGTCCGCGCGACCGGTGAGATCCGGCCGGTCGCGGGGCGCGAGGCCGAGGTCGGCGCGCCGGTCGCGGGCCGCGTGAGCCTCAGCGAGCCGGCGCCGATCCTGGGCATGCCCGTGACCGCCGGGCAGGTGCTCGCGACGATCGCGCCGCGGGCCGCGTCCGGCGGAGATCGCGCGACGATGGTCGCCGACGTCGACGCCGGTCGCGCCGAACTCGAGGCGGCCCGCGCCGAGCTGGCCCGGGCCGAGCGGCTGGTCGCCGATCAGGCCGCGCCGGCGAGGGTGCGCGACGAGGCCCGGACCCGGCTCGCGATCGCCGAGGCGCGGGCCACCGGCGCCCGCGGGCGCCTGGCCCAGTTCGACGCCAGCGCGGCCGGCGGCGGCGGGGCCCGGCGGTTCCAGCTGCGGGCGCCGATCGCCGGCACGCTGGTCGCGATGTCGGCCGCGTCGGGCGAGAACGTCGACGAGGGCCGGGCGCTGTTCTCGGTGATCGATCTCGACCGGGTGTGGCTGGTGGCGAAGGTGTTCGAGCCCGACGTGCCGCGGGTCGAGGGTGCGCGCAGCGCGTGGTTCACGGTCGAGGGCTACGAGCAGCCGTTCACGGTGGACGAGACCAACGCGCGGCTGGTGACGATCGGGCGGGTCATCGATCCGCGCAGCCGCACGGTCCCGGTGATCTTCGAGCTCGACAACCGCGCGGGCAAGCTGCGCATCGGCAACTTCGCCCGCCTGGTGATCGCCACCGGCGCGCCGCGTCGGGCGCTGGCGATCCCCACGGCCGCCGTCGTCGAAGACGCCGGCCGACCGATCGCCTACGTGATGGTCGAGGGCGAGGCGTTCGAGCGGCGGCCGCTGCGCCTCGGCATCCGGGGCAACGGCTGGGTCGAGGTGCTCGAGGGCGTCACCGCGGGCGAGCACGTCGTCACCCGCGGCGCCTACGAGATCAAGCTCCAGGCCGCGGCCGGCTCGGTGCCGGCCCACGGCCACGTGCATTGAGGGCCCGATGTCATTGATGGATCGCATCATCCGCTGGTCGATCGCCAACCGCCTGTTCGTGGTGATCGCCGCGCTGGCGATCACCGCCTACGGCGCGGTCACCGCGCTGCGCATGCCGGTCGACGTGTTCCCCGATCTCACCGCGCCGACGGTGACGGTGGTGACCGAGGCCCACGGGCTGGCGCCGCAGGAGGTCGAGACGCTGGTCACGTTCCCGATCGAGTCGTCGGTCAACGGCGCGACCGGCGTGCGCCGCGTGCGCTCGGCGTCGGGCATCGGCATCTCGATCGTCTGGGTCGAGTTCGCGTGGGGCACCGACAAGTACATCGCGCGCCAGATCGTGAACGAGAAGCTGCAGCTGGTCGCCGCGCAGCTCCCGCCCGACATCCCGGCCCCGACGCTGGCGCCGATCTCGTCGATCATGGGCGAGATCCTGTTCATCGCGGTGCGCAGCGACCGCCACACCCCGATGGAGGTGCGCGACGCCGCCGACTGGACGCTGCGCCGTCGGCTGCTGGCCATCCCCGGGGTCGCGCAGGTGGTGCCGATCGGCGGCGAGGTCCGGCAGTACCAGGTGCGGGTGGCGCCGGAGCGGCTGGCGGCGTTCGACGTCGGCCTGCCTGACGTGCTCGCGGCGCTCCACGCGTCGAACGCGAACTCGACCGGCGGGTTCATGGTCCGCGGCGGCCAGGAGGCGCTGATCCGGGGCGTCGGCCGGCTCGGCGGCGAGGCCGACATCGCCAGCGCGGTCGTGACGGTCCGCGACGGCGTGCCGATCGTGGTCGGCCAGGTGGCCGAGGTCGAGCTGGGGCCGGCGATCCGCCGCGGCACCGGCTCGTCGGACGCCCGGCCGGCGGTGGTGATCGGCATCCAGAAGCAGCCCGGCGCCAACACCCTCGAGCTCACCGCCCGCATCGATCGTGAGCTCGACGCGATCCAGCGCGGCCTCCCGGAGGGGATGATCATCGAGCGCGACAAGGCGCGCCAGGCCGACTTCATCGGCACCGCGGTGCGCAACGTGTCGGTGGCGCTGCGCGACGGCGCGATCCTGGTCGCGGTGATCCTGTTCCTGTTCCTGTTCCAGCTGCGGCCGACGCTGATCTCGCTGGCGTCGCTGCCGCTGTCGCTGCTGGTGGCGGTGATCGCGATGGACGCGCTCGGGATCACGGTCAACACGATGTCGCTGGGCGGCCTGACGATCGCGATCGGCGCGCTGGTCGACGACGCGATCATCGACGTCGAGAACGTCGTGCGGCGCCTGCGCGAGGACGCGGCCCGCCCGGCCGACCAGCGGCGCGCGGCCGACGACGTGATCTTCGAGGCGTCGCGCGAGGTCCGCGGCTCGATCGTGTTCGCCACGCTGATCGTCATGCTGGTGTTCGTGCCGCTGTTCTTCCTGGACGGCGTCGAGGGCCGCCTGCTGCGGCCGCTCGGCGTCGCCTACCTGGTCGCGATCTTCGCGTCGCTGGTGGTCGCGCTGACGCTGACGCCGGCGCTGTGTTCGTACGTGCTGCCGCGCCGGGCCGCCGCCGCTGCGCACGGCGACGCGTGGCTGGTGCGGACGCTCAAGCGCGGCTACCGGCCGGTGCTGGTCCGCGCGGTGCGGCGCCCGGCGGTGGTGATCATCGGCGCGCTGGCGATGCTGGCGGCGGCGGTGGCGGTCGGCCCGTTCCTCGGCCGCACGTTCCTCCCCGAGTTCAACGAGGGCGCGCTCACGGTCAGCGCGGTGACCCTGCCGGGCACGTCGCTCGAGCAGTCGGACCAGCTCGGCCGCCGGGTCGAGGAGGTGCTGCTGGCGTTCCCCGAGGTGGTGTCGACGGCGCGGCGCACCGGCCGCGCCGAGCTCGACGAGCACGCCCAGGACGTCAACGCCGCCGAGATCGACGTGCGGCTGCGCGCGACCGATCGGCCCAAGGCGGTGTTCCTGGCCGAGCTGCGCCAGCGGCTGACCACGATCCCCGGCATGGTGACCACGATCGGCGGGCCGATCGCCCACCGCATCGACCACATGCTGTCGGGCACGCGGTCGAGCATCGCGATCAAGGTGTTCGGCGACGACCTGGCGCAGCTGCGGGTCAGCGCCGAGGCGGTCAAGGCGGTGATGGCGAAGGTCCCCGGCGTGGTCGACCTGTCGGTCGAGCAGCAGGTCGACGTGCCGCAGGTCGCGATCGTCTTCGATCGCGAGGCGATCGCCCGCTACCAGGTGCGCAGCGGCGACCTCGCGGAGCTGGTCGAGACCGCCTACGCCGGCACCGTCGTGACCCGGGTGCTCGAGGGGCAGCGCACCTACGACGTCGTCGTGCGCTACCGCGACGATCAGCGCGCCGATCTCGACGCGATCCGCGCCACGCCGATCGACACCCCGGCCGGGGTGCGGGTGCCGCTCAAGATGCTGGCGACCGTCCGCGACGACGTCGGGCCCAACCTGATCATGCGCGAGAACGTGCAGCGCCGCATCGTGGTCTCGGCCAACGTCAGCGGGCGCGATCTGCGCGGCGTCATCGACGACATCCGCCGCGGCATCGAGCGCGGCGTGACCCTGCCGACCGGGTACTACGTGGTCTACGGCGGGCAGTTCGAGAGCGAGCAGGCGGCGTCGCGCACGATCACGCTGCTCGGCGGCGCGGTCGTGGTCGGCATCCTGGTGCTGCTGCTGATGGCGTTCGGCTCGCTGCGCAACGCGCTCTTGATCATGGTCAACCTGCCGCTGGCGCTGATCGGCGGCGTGCTGGCGGTGTTCCTCGGCGGCGGCGTGATCAGCGTGGCCTCGCTGGTCGGCTTCGTGACGCTGTTCGGCATCGCCACCCGCAACGGCATCATGATGATCAGCCACTACGAGCACCTGCGCCGCAGCGAGGGCGCGACGCTGGCCGAGGCGGTCGAGCGCGGGTCGCTCGAGCGCCTGTCGCCGGTGCTGATGACCGCGCTGTGCGCCGGCCTGGCCCTGGTGCCGCTGGTGCTGGCCGGCGGCGAGCCCGGCAACGAGCTGCAGGCGCCGATGGGCGTCGTGATCCTGGGCGGCCTCCTGTCGGCGACCGCCCTCAACATGCTGGTGGTCCCGGCGCTGTACGGCTGGCTGGCGCGGCGCGCCTGAGGCGACGGCGGCCGCTCGCCCTCACACCCGCCGGGGGCGGCATCATCCGGACATGCAGCTCCAGCGTGGCCGCGTCCGCCAGCCCCGATCCCTCGACGACCTCACGCCCCTCGAGCAGGCGCAGCTCGCGGTCGCCGGCGAGCGCTACGACGGCGAGGCGCTGCCGGCGGCGGCGCGGATCTCGCACCCCGACGGCGACGACGACGTGATGCTGTCGTCGCTGGCGGTCATCGAGCTGCACGACGAGCGCGGCGACCTCCGCTTCGTCGCGTGGACCTACTGCGTCGACGCGGGGACGGTGTTCGCGGCCGGCACCACCGACGCCGTGGCCGACGTCATCCAGTTCGGCCTGACCTGCCCCGACCCCGCGCTGGCGGCGGCGCTGGCCGCCGCTGGCCTCGGCGGCTGACCGCGATCACGCCTCGCCGTCGTCGCCCTCGTCGGCCTCGTCGTCGTCGCCCTCGTCGCCCTCGTCCTCGCCCTCGAGCTCGCCGGCGTCCATGGGCACGGTGTCGCCGTCGTCGGCGGCCTCGATCGGCGCGCCCTCCTCGATGCTCTCGTCCGACGGGTCGGCCAGGCGCTCGATGGCCGCGACCGACTCGCCGTCGTCGAGGCGCATCACCCGCACGCCCTGGGTGGCGCGGCCCTGGGTCGGGATGTCCTTGACCCGCAGCCGGATGATCTTGCCCTTGTCGCTGATCAGGATCAGGTGGTCGTCGTCGGCGACGATCCGCACCGCCGCGACCAGGCCGTTGCGGCTGGTGGTCTTGATCGTGATGACGCCCTTGCCGCCGCGGTTCTTGGTCGGGTAGTCGCCGAGCGAGGTGCGCTTGCCGTAGCCGCGCGCGCACACCGTGATCAGCGTGACGCCGCTGTCGCGCTCGAACGCCACCATGCCGACCAGGCGGTCGCCGGTGCCGAGCTTCATGCCGCGGACGCCGCCGGCGTCGCGGCCCATGGCCCGGACCTTGTCGTCGCGGAACCGCACCGCCAGGCCCTTGGCCGAGGTGAGCAGCACGTCGTGGTTGGCGCTGGTGATCGCCACCGACACCAGCCGGTCGGTGTCGTCGAGCGAGATCGCCCGGATGCCGGTGACGCGGATCTTCTCGAAGGCGGTCAGCTCGGTCTTCTTGACCGTGCCGCTCTCGGTGGCGAGGAACACGAAGCGGTCCGCGCTGAACTCCTTGAGCGGGAGCATCGAGACGACCTCCTCGCCGTCCTGCAGCTCGATCACGTTGACGAACGGCTTGCCCTTGGAGGTGCGCGCGCCCTCGGGCAGCTCGTAGACCTTCTTGTAGTAGGCCCGGCCCTTGGACGTGAACAAGAGCAGGTGGTCGTGGGTCGACGCCGCGAACATGTCGGCGACGAAGTCGTCGTCGCCGCCCTGGGCCGCGCCGGTGATGCCGCGGCCGCCGCGGCCCTGGGCCTGGTACTCCTTGAGCGGGGTGCGCTTGACGTAGCCCAGCCGGGTGCGGGTGACGACCATGTCCTCCTGGTCGATCAGCGACTCGGTGAGGATCTCGCCCTCGGCCTCGACGATCTCGGTGCGGCGCTCGTCGCCGAACTCGTCCCTGATCGCGCGCAGCTCGTCGACGATCGCCGCCATCAGCTTCTTGTCGTCGGCCAGGAGGCCCTCGAGGTAGTCGGTCAACGACCACAGCTCGCGGTACTCGGCCTCGAGCTTCTCGCGCTCGAGGCCGGTCAGGCGCCCGAGCCGCATGTCGAGGATGGCCTGGGCCTGGCGGGCGCTGAGCAGCACGAACCCGGCCTGGCGCGCCGCCAGCACCTCGGCCTCGGGCCGGCCGGCCCGCTCGAGGAAGCCGTCGAGCCCGCCCAGGCGCTCGGCCATCAGCCGCTCCTTGGCGATGTCGGTGTCCTTCGACCCGCGGATGATCTCGATCACCCGGTCGATGTTCATGACCGCGAGGCCGAGGCCCTCGACGATCTCGCGGCGGGCCCGGGCCTCGCGCAGATCGAACAGCGTGCGGCGGGTGACCACGTCGCGGCGGTGGTCGATGAACACCCGCAGCGCGTGGCGCAGCGTCAGCAGCACCGGCCGGCTGTCGACGATCGCCAGCATGTTGACCGCGAATGAGCTCTGCAGGGCGGTGGCCTTGTAGAGGTTGTTCAGGATCACCTGGTCGTTGCCGTCGCGCTTGAGCTCGAACACCACCCGCATGCCGGTGCGGTCGCTCTCGTCGCGGATGTCGGAGATGCCCTCGAGCTTCTTGTCGCGGACCAGGTCGGCGCAGTTCTCGATCCACCGCGCCTTGTTGACCATGTACGGCAGCTCGGTGACCACGATCGCCATGCGATCCTTGCGGATCTCCTCGACCGAGGCGCGCCCGCGCACCACCACCGAGCCGCGGCCGGTCTTGAACGCGCTGAGGATGCCGGCCCGGCCCTGGATGATGCCGCCGGTGGGGAAGTCGGGGCCGGTGACGATCCGGAACAGCTCCTCGTCAGGCAGCGTCGGCCGCTCGATCAGCGCCAGCACGCCGGTGACGATCTCGGTCAGGTTGTGCGGCGGGATCGACGTCGCCATGCCGACCGCGATGCCGGTGGCGCCGTTGAGGAGCAGGTTGGGCACCTTGGTCGGCAGGACCGTGGGCTCGAGCTCCTTGTCGTCGTAGTTGGGCTGCCACTCGACGGTCTCCTTGTCGAGATCGGCGAGCAGCTCGCTGGCCACCTTGGCCATGCGGCACTCGGTGTAACGCATCGCCGCCGGCGGATCGCCGTCGACCGAGCCGAAGTTGCCCTGGCCGTCGACGAGCATGTAGCGCATCGAGAAGTCCTGGGCCATGCGCACGAGGGCGTCGTAGACCGAGGCGTCGCCGTGCGGGTGGTACTTGCCGATGACGTCGCCGACGACGCGGGCGCACTTGAGGTACGGCCGGTTGTAGACGTTGTTCAGGCCCTTCTGGGCGAACAGGATGCGCCGGTGGACCGGCTTCATGCCGTCGCGGGCGTCGGGCAACGCGCGCGCGACGATGACGCTCATCGCGTAGTCCATGAACGAGGAGCGCATCTCCTGTTCGATGGCGATCGGCGTGATGTTGGCGTTGGCGGCGGGGTCGGACATCGGCGGCTCGCTTCTTCGGCGTCAGGGGCGCGCCACCGACGACAACCGGCGGCGTACGAGCGCCATGTTTAGCCCGAGCCGGGCGCGCGCGGAAGCCGCCGCGGAGGCATTCGCACCCGCGAGATCGCGGTCACGCCAGCAGCGGTTCGACGGCGGCCGGATCGACGGGGATCGCGGCCCGCGCCAGCCGCGCCAGCACCCGCTCGCGCACCGCCCGGCGCAGCAGCGCGCCGTGGTCCTCGGGCGGCGTGACGCCGAGGTCGGGCGCCTGGCAGGCGGAGCACGCCGGGGCCTGCCACAGCGTCGCGAAGCTGGCGATCGCGCCGACCGCGATGGCGCCCAGCCGCGCGCGCTCGGCGGCGGTGAGCCGCGGCCCGGCCCAGGCCAGGATCCGCCAGCCCAGCTCGGCGTGGGGGCCCTCGTCGGCGAGCAGCCGGTCGAGCACCGCGGCGATCAGCGGCGTGGTGGCCAGCGCCCGCGACCGCGTCAGCGCCGGCACGCTGAGGTTCTCGCCGACGCACGACACCGTCACCGCCAGCTCGAGCGCCCGCATCAGCGGCGTGGCGGCGGGATCGGTGACCTGCGAGATCCGCGCGACGTCGTAGTGGTACGGCACCGCGCCGCCCAGCTCGCCGACCAGCCGCGCCACCAGCTCGACGTGATCGAGCTCGTCGACGACGACGTCGGCGGCGACCGCGGTGAGATCGACCGGCGCGCCGCACTCGAGCAGCGCGGTGGTCAGGTTGGCGAACGCCGCGGCGCTGGCGTACTCGGTGAACGCGCCGTTGGTCCACACCCGGCGCGCCTCGACGACGTCGTCGGGCGCGAGCGCGGCCAGGTCGAGCGTGCCCCACGGCAGGTCGTCGATGCCGGGGCGGCGGCGGCGCAGGCGGCGCTCGCTCCAGCCGCCCAGCCAGTCGAGCGCGAACACCGTCCCGGGGGGCGGCTCGGTCACGGCAGGCCCCGGCGGCACGCGGCGACCAGCGGCTCGGTCGAGGTGGCGTTGGCGGCGACGTGGTCGATGCGCGCCGGGCGCGTGCCCCGGTCGTAGGCGATCGTCGCGCGGCCGGTCGCGTCGAGCGAGACCTGGACCGCGCCCAGCTTGCAGACCCGGGCCAGGGTCTGCCACCGATCGTCGCCGGCGTCGGTCAGGTAGGTCACGCCGAGGCTGTCCTTGCACTCGCGGCGCATCGGCCCCTTGGTCGCGATGTTGCCGCACACCGGTCGCTCGCTGGCGCTCACGCGCGGCTGCGACACCGCGGCGGCGGGCGCCGGGGTGGCGCGCAGCAAGGGGCGGGCCGCCGGCGGGCGCGGGCGGCCCCGGTGGGGCTTGGCCTCGGCGACGCCGGCGGCGAGGGCGAGGGTGGTGGCGAGGGCGAAGGCGGTGGTGGGCAGGTGGGCCATGGGAGCTCCTTTGCTCCCAGGACGGCGGCCCGCCGCGACCGTTAACGACCCCCGCCGAAATCGTCGCGGCGTCGCGGGGGGAGGCTCGATCCCGGCTCAGCCGGGGTCGAGGGGGGCTCGGGCGACGAGCCCCCTGGAGCTCAGGCGCGGCCGGCGGCCTTGCGCCAGCTCGGGCGCTCGCTGCAGCGGGTCCACCACGCCTGGACCGCGGGATAGCCGGCGAACAGCGCCTTGGCCGGGGTCGCCATCAGGTACTCGATGTACGGCAGGTAGCCGATGTCGGCGATCGTGAAGCTGTCGCCGGCCAGGTACGTGCTCGCGGCCAGCCGGGTCTCGAGCACCTTCAGCGCGCGGTCGACGCCGGCGTTGCCGTCGGTGATCATCGCCGGGTCCTCGGCCTTGCCCTGCATCGGGAAGAACACGTAGTTGTAGATGAGCTTCATCGCCGACGGCGTGAAGTTCGAGGTTTCGACGCTGATCCACTGCTCCATCGTGGCGCAGCCCTGCAGCGTGTTCGGCACCAGGCTGCCGCCGGCCTTCTGGTTGAGGTAGCGGCAGATCGCGCGCGACTCGTAGAGGCCGAAGCCGTCGTCGTCGATCGCCGGCACCTGGCCGAACGGCTGCCGCGCCATGTGCGCCGGCTGCTTGTGCTCGCCCTTGGTGAAGTCGACGACGGTGAACTCGAAGGGCGTGTTGGTCTCGTGCAGGGTGCAGAGCACCTTGCGGGTGCACGTGCTGAGCGGGTTGCCGAAGAGCTTGATCATGGTGCGCGGACCGTAGCGCGGTTCGCGCGGGGCGGCGATCGATGCCGTGGGATGGACTGTTCCGCCGCTGTTCACCCCGGCCCGGCGAGGAGCGCCCGCGCCCGCTCGATCGCCGCCATCGCCCGGGCCCGCGCGGCCACCAGCGCGGCGAGCTGCCCGGCGGTGAGCGGGCGATCGCGGCGGTCGCGCCAGTCGAGCCAGCGCAGCGCCGCCAGCGGCGACAGCCACGCCACCGCGGTCGCGGCGGCGGCCAGCGGCGCCGCCAGCCACACCCACGCGGCGACGGTCAGCGCGATCGCCCACAGCGGGAACACCACCAGGCCGGCGCCCAGCTTGTAGGTCGACACCACGTCGGGCTCGCCGGTGCGCGCGACGTGGCGCGGCAGCCGATAGGGCAGCGCGTACAGCACCACGCCCGCCAGCACCAGCGGCGCCAGCGCCAGCCGCCGCAGCCAGCGGATCGGCGATCGCGGCGGCGGGGTGCGGCCCCGGGCCAGCTGCGCGTCGCGCACGCCGTGGCGATCGAGCAGCGCGCGGTAGCCGTCGACCGCCGCGCGCGCGTCGGCCAGCTCGGCCGGCGCGACCTGGGTCAGGGTCTGCGTCGCCAGCTCCACCTGCCGGCCGATCGTGCTCCAGGCCGCCAGGGTGTCGTCGCCGTCGTCGTTGGCCAGCATCTCGGCGACCTGGGCGATGCGGCGTCGCTCGTCGTGGTGATCGGCCTCGACCAGGAGCGCGCCGAGATCGTCGGCCATCTGCGCGGTGGCGCGGGCGACGTGCTCGGCGGGCGCGCCCCCGACCGCGGCCCACGCGCGCGGCGGCCCCCACACCAGCAGGCAGCGCGAGCGGAAGGTGTCGGCGGCGTCGAACTCCAGCGCCACCGCCTGGAAGCTCGGCGCGACGCCGCCGAGCGCCGCGGCCGCCGCGAGCATCCGGGCCGCGCCGGTCTTGAGCGGCGCCAGCTTCGGCGCGCTGTGGCTGATGCCCTCGGGGAAGATCAGCACGTTGCCGCCGTCGGCGAGGTGGCGCGCCACCCGCGCGAAGGTCGCGTCGTTGGCGCCCGGCGCTTTACCTGGCTCGTCCTTGGCCCGGACGATCGGCACCGCGCCGGCGGCGTCGAGCAGCCACGCCAGCCCGCGGATCTTCCACAGCGGCGCCTTGGCGATCGGGGCGATCGGGCAGCGCGCCGCGGTCAGCACGACGACCGGATCGATCAGCGCGTTGAAGTGGTTGGCGACGAAGACGCGGCCGCGGACGTCGTCGCTCGGCGGCTCGCCGACCCGCTCGATCGCGCGGAAGTACAGCCGGATGATCGCGCGGAAGATCGCCACGAGCACCGCGCGGGCCATGCCGCGATGGTGCCACGGGTCGCGCGACGAGGCGCGCTACGGATGCACGACCGCGCCGCCCACCACCTCGCCGCGCCACTTGGCGGTCATCGCCTCCTGCCACGCGGTCAGCGGGAACGCGTGCGACACGTGCGGCGTGATCGCGCCGCGGGCGGCCCAGTCGAGCACCGCCGCCAGCCGCGGCGGCCGCAGCGTCGGATCGTTGACCGTCGAGATCACCGTCGGGCAGCCCAGCACGTCGAGGCCCTTCATCATGATCAGGTTGGTCGGCAGCTGGTTGGCGTTGGGCGCGCCGCGGCCGCCCTTGCCAGCGGCGACGAACGGGGTCGCGGCCCAGCCGACGATCAGGTAGCGCGCGCCGAACCGCACGCAGCGCAGCGCCGCCAGCGACAGCTCGCCGCCGACGCCGTCGTAGACCACGTCGACGCCGGCCGGCGCGATCGCCTTGACCGCGTCGCGCAGCGGGGTGTCGCCGAGCGCGATGGTGTGCGCGGCGCCGTGGGCCGCGACCACCGCCAGCTTGGCCGGCGAGCGCCCGACCGCGATCACCGTCGCGCCGACCTGGCGCGCCACGTCGACCGCGGCCAGCCCGGTGGCGCCGGCGGCGCCGAGGATCAGCACGGTCTCGCCGGCGCGCAGCCGGCCGCGGGTGATCAAGCAGTGGTACGCGGTCTCGTAGTTGCCGAGCAGGCAGCACGCCTGGTCGAAGGTCAGCGCGCCGGGGATCGGGATCGCGGCGGCGGCCGGCGCCACCGCGTAGGTCGCGAAGCCGCCCCACCGCTGGTAGGCGCCCAGCGAGCGCGGGCCGGTGGTGAACCCGTCGATCAGCACGCGGTCGCCGACCGCGCAGGTGGTGACCGCCGGGCCGCACCACGCGATCTCGCCGGCGTACTCGAGGCCCGGCGTGTACGGCGGCTTGGGCACGTGCTGGTACTGGCCGCTCATCATGATCAGGTCGACCCAGCCGACCTGGGCCGCGGCCACGCGCACGATCACGTCGGTCGCCGCCAGCGTCGCTGGATCGGGCGGCGGCTGCGGCGCCAGGTGGGCGTGGTGTTCGAGCGCGTCCGTGGGCGTCTCGCCCAGCGCGGTGACGACGACGTGGTGGCCGGGCTGCATCGGCCGCGATTGTGCCAGTGATCGCGCGCACGATGCCGCGCGCGGCGGCCCCAGCCGCGACCCGCCGCTTGGTACCGTGCCCCATGCGCGTGATCTCGATGGCCTTGATCCTGGTCGCGGCGGCCGCCTGCGGTGGCACCAGCCCGACCGACGCCGGGGGCTACGATCCGCTGCCGCCGCGCGACGCGTCGGGGCCGCCGATCGAGGCGCCGCTCGAGACCTGGACCTGGGTGCCGATCGCCGGCATGACGTGCGGCGACGGCTCGCCGACCGGCATCGGCGTCAACCTGACCCGGCGCAGCGACCGGCTGGTGGTGTTCTTGAACGGCGGCGGCGCGTGCTGGGACGCCCAGACCTGCTTCGAGCTGCGCACCGCGGCCAGCATCGACACGCCGTTCGGCGCCGCCGAGTTCGCGGCGCTGCGCGCCAACCTCGAGGCCTACCCGCTGTTCGGGCGGGTCGCCGGCAGCCCGTTCCAGAACGCCAGCTTCGTGTTCGTGCCGTACTGCACCGGCGACCTGCACGCCGGCCACGTCGCGACGCAGTACACCACCGCCAGCGGCCCGCGCACGGTGCAGCACGTCGGCCAGCTCAACCTCGACGCGCTGTGGCCGCGGCTGCGCGAGGCGCGCCCCGCCGCCGATCGCGTGTGGCTGGTCGGCGCGTCGGCCGGCGGCTACGGCGCGATGCTCGAGCAAGCCCGGATGCGCGCGGCGTTCGGCAGCGTCCGGGTCGACGTGCTGTCGGACTCGTCGCACCCGATCGATCCCGAGCCCGCGCGGTGGGACGCGATGCGCCTGGCGTGGGGGCTCGACGTCCCGGTCGACTGCCCGGCCTGCGCCACTGGCTTCGGCGGCTGGCCGGCGCACCTGCGCGCCACCGCGCCGCGCGACGCGCGCTGGGGCCTCTTGATGAACACCCGCGACCAGACGATCGCGAGCTACTTCGGCGTCAGCCAGCCCGACCTCGCGACCCGCACGCTGGCGATCCGCGACGGCATGACCGCCGGCACCGGCCAGGCCGCGTTCGTGATCGACGCCGCCAGCCACGTGCTCACCACCACCAGCCCGCCGCCGCAGCCCACCGGCGGGGCGGGCCTCGCCGACTGGGTCCGGCAGTTCGCGCTCAGCGACCCGGCGTGGGCGTCGGTGGGGCCGTGACGGTGGGCTGATCCAGGATCGGGGCAGATCTGCAAGCCGATCGGGGCAGCGCAGAACGATAAAAATCGCGACAGTTAAGCTTGTTCAGGCTGGATCAAGGCTTGGACGCGGTCCAAAGTGCCCGCCAGGAGGCACCCGTGGACACCCGTAAGAGCCGCACCGCATCCGAACCCACCGCCCCGCGCGGGCTGCGCGACTTCCTCGAGATCCCGTACGACGAGCTCGAGGAGCTCAACCTCGAGGCCAAGAACCAGCGCCTGAGCCGGGTCAAGCCGGACAAGATCCGCGAGCAGCGGATGAAGTACCTGGCCGACGAGAAGCGCATCAAGGCCGTCACCGTGTGCTTCACCGACCTCGAGGGCCGGCTGCACATGCTCGACTACGACAAGAAGTTCCTGCTCGGGTCGGCCGACAACCTGACCTTCGACGGCAGCTCGATCCGCGGCTTCTCGGCCCAGCAGGAGTCGGACCTCCGCCTCGGCATCGACTGGCCGGCCTTCTACTGGCTGCCGTCCGACGTGTTCGGCCCCGGCAAGGTGCTGGTGTTCGGCGAGGTCCTCGAGAAGGACGGCTCGCCGTACGAGGGCGACCTGCGCGGCCGGCTCAAGGCCTACACCGAGGCGCTGTTCGCCAAGGACCAGACCGTGTGCAACGTCGCGCACGAGATCGAGGGCTTCCTGTTCAAGGGCAAGGACGCCGAGCGCCACTACCACGAGAAGGGCGCGTTCGAGTTCATCTCGACCGGCGGCTACTACCACTCGCTGCCCGGCGACGCGCTGCGCACGTTCATCGACCGCGCCGCCGAGGTGCAGCGCGCGATGGGCTTCGAGAACGAGAAGGACCACCCCGAGGTGGCGCCGTCGCAGTTCGAGATGAACTTCAAGTACGCCGACGCCGTGGTCGCCGCCGACCAGGTCCAGCTGTACAAGCTGCTGGCCCGCCAGGTCGCCAGCCAGCTCGACATGACCGCCTCGTTCCTGCCCAAGCCGGTCACCGGCGTCAACGGCAACGGCATGCACACCAACATGTCGCTGTCGAAGAAGGGCGTGAACCTGTTCCACGACAAGAAGGGCAAGGACGGCCTGTCGAAGGCCGGCTGGGAGTTCATCGCCCGCATCCTCGGCGCGGCGCCCGACATCTGCCTGACGCTGAACTCGTCGGTCAACGCCTACCGCCGGCTCGACCCGCACTACGAGGCGCCCAACCAGATCAAGGCCTCGGCGATCGACCGCGGCTCGATGGTCCGCATCCCGCTCGGCAACGAGCGCTCGGCCCGCATCGAGGTCCGCTCGGTGGCGCCCGACTCCAACCCGTACATGTCGGTCTACACGATCCTGCGCACCGGCCTCGAGGGCCCGGTCGAGGCCGACGACGACGGCAAGAAGTCGCGGACCCGGTTCCTGCCCGACAACATCTACGACGCGATCCGCCTGTTCAAGGGCAGCGCGTTCACCAAGAAGCTGTACGGCGAGACCGTCCACACCAAGTTCGCCGAGCTGAAGACCGCGTCGGCGGAGCGCTGCCCGAAGGCGCTGGGCTCGACGGTGAAGACCAACGAGATCCAGTTCCACCACGAGATCACCAACCAGTACCTCTGGAGCAAGTTCTAGCCTGGCAATCGGTGGCACGCCGGGACATGCCGGCGGGGTGACCGACTCTGTCTGGGCATGCATCCCAGACTCGAAGCACTGATGGCGCGGGGGCGGGCGGCGGGGGTCACCCAGCGGGTGGCGCGGTCGATCGGCGGCGACGGGCGGACGCTCGTCCTCGAGCCGAGCGGGCAGGAGGTGGTGTCGTTCGCCACCTGCAGCTACCTCGGCCTCGATCGCGATCCGCGGCTGGCCGAGGGCGCGATCACGGCGATCCGCGCCCACGGCGTGGCGCTGTCGGCGTCGCGGTGCTTCGTCACCAGCCCGCTGTACGCCGAGGCCGACGCGGCGCTGGCGCAGCTGTTCGGTCGCCCGGTGGTGCTGGCCGGCTCGACGACGCTGGCCCACGCCGCGGCGCTGCCGATCCTGTTCGAGCGCCACGACGTCGTGCTGTTCGACCGGCAGGTCCACCACAGCGTGCAGACCGCGCTGGCGGCGCTCGGCAGCCGCGGGCCGCGTTCGGTCGCGCTGCCCCACGCCGATCTCGACGCGCTCGAGCTGGCGATCCAGGACGCGCTGGCCGGCGGCGCCCGGCGGGTGTGGTACGCGGCCGACGGCGTGTACTCGATGTTCGGCGACCGCCTCGACGTCGCCGGGCTGGCGACGCTGATGGCGCGCTACCCGGCGCTGCACGCGTACCTCGACGACGCCCACGGCATGAGCTGGGCCGGTCGCCGCGGCGCCGGCACGCTGTTCGACGCCGACCTGCCGGTCGATCGCACGATCATCGCGACCTCGCTGGCCAAGGGCTTCGGCGCTACCGGCGGCGTGCTGGTGGTGCCCGATCGCGCGACCAAGGAGCGGATCGAGAACCTGGGACCGTCGCTGATGTTCAGCATCCAGCTGCCACCCGCGGTGCTGGGCGCGGTGGTCGCCAGCGCGCGGCTGCACCTGACCGACGAACTCGCCGCGATGCAGGCCGAGCTGGCGGCGGTGGTCGACCACGCGCGGGCGCGCTTCGAGGACGACGCCGCGCTGGGGCCGCGGCTGCCGGTGGTCGCCGGCGCGCCGACGCCGGTGCTGTACGTGACGCTGGGCGCGGCCGACACGGTGATCGCCGCGGCGGCCGAGCTGGTCGCCGCCGGCTACCTGGTCAACCCGGTGGCGTTCCCGGCGGTGCCGATGGACGCTGGCGGCCTGCGGATCACGCTCACCCGGGCCCATCGCCGGGCCGACGTCGACCGGCTGGCCGTCGCGATCGTCGACGCGATCGCCGCGACCACGCCGGCGCGCAAGGCGGGGTGACGCGTCACCAGTAGTCGGCCATCACCTCGTGCGACCACGGCGGCTGGCGGACCTCGCCGCGCGGGCCGAACTCGTCGAACCACGGCTTGACGTCGAGCACCGGCGTGCGGTCGATCGCGTCGAGGCCGCGGACGTGGAGCTCGAGCCCGACGACGGCGAGGAGCTGGCAGCGCGAGACGCCGAGGCGGTTGGGCCGGGCCTTGGCGCGCTGCGCGAAGATGCCGACCGCGGGCCAGTCGCGGCGGCCGCGCGGGTGG
Source organism: Myxococcales bacterium (assembly GCA_016707895.1). Lineage (GTDB taxonomy): Bacteria > Myxococcota_A > Polyangia > Haliangiales > Haliangiaceae > UBA2376. Next base: position 31,502 of record JADJGV010000038.1, read on the forward strand.
CGGGCGCCGGTGCGCACCGCGGCGGGATCGACCTGATCGAACAGGTACACCACCTCGAGGTGGCTGAACGCGCCGAGGCCGGCCACCGCGTCCTGGGTGAACAGCGCGCGCTCGAGCGAGATGATCGCGTCGACCGCGCCCCAGTGGTCGTCGGTGAGGTCGGCGCGCGGGCTGGCGACGCGACCGATGGGCGTGAGCGTGAAGGTGATCGACATGGTGCGGCTCCAGGAGGAAGCGGCGCTCAGGCGCCGGCGAGGGTGACGGCGACCGCGACCACCGGCGCGGCCAGCTCGAGGCGATCCAGCCACGGCCCGCGCACCCAGGCGCGCAGCCGGCGGCCGATCAGGTTGCCGGCGATCAGCGCGGCGGTGAGCGCGAGCAGCGCCGGGGCCATCGCCGGGTGGTACAGGCCGCCGAGCGCGTAGCCGGCGGCGCGGGCGCCGTTCAGGACCAGCGCGCACACCGCGACGGTGGCGACGTAGCCGTCGCCGCGCACGCCGGCGGCCAGCAGCACCGGCGACACCAGCACGCCGGCGCCGCCGGCCGAGGCGCCGACCGCGCCCACCACCGCGCCGGTGCCGGTCAGCGCCCGGGGCGACGGCGTCCACGCGAACAGCTTGAGCGCGCGGGCGATCGCGACCAGCGCCACCACCACCAGCGCGGCGTGCAGCGCGGCCGGCGGCAGCGCGGTCACCACCAGCGCGCCGCCCAGCGCGCCGGCCGCCAGCCCGACGCCGAACCGCCGCGCCACCCGGCGATCGATCGCGCCGGCGTACAGCGCGGCGCGGTGGGCGTTGCCCACGGTCAGCGCGGCGGCCGACAGCGCCAGCGCGGTGGCCGGCGGCATGATCAACGACAGCAGCGCCAGCGCCACCATCCCGCCGCCGACCCCGGTCACCGTGGTGAGGGCGCCGCCCAGGAGGCCGATCGCGACGAGCTGCAACATGGTCCCAGCATGGGGCGGCGTCGGCCCGCTGTCTTGTCGAACGATTCGATGGTTTCCATCGATGAATCCGATGATACGATCGCCGCGATGCTGCGCGAGCTCGAGCAGTTCGTGGCGGTGGCCACCGCCGGCACCTTCACCGCGGCGGCGCGCCGGGTCCACCTGTCGCAGCCGGCGCTGACCGCGGCGATCCAGCGGCTCGAGCACGAGGTCGGCGCGCCGCTGTTCGATCGCGGCCGGCACGGCGCCGCGCTGACCGCGGCCGGCCGCGAGCTGTTGCCGCGGGCCCAGGCGGCGCTGGCGGCGTTCGCCGACGGCAAGCGCGCGGTCGCCGAGATCACCGGGCTGGCCGCCGGCGAGGTCCGCGTCGGCGGCGGCGCCACGGCGGTGACCTACCTGCTGCCGCCGATCCTGGCGCGGTTCCGCCGCGCCCGGCCCGGCATCCGGCTCAGCGTGCGCGAGGGCAACACCGACGAGCTCGAGCAGGCGGTCGACGACGGCAGCCTCGACCTGGCGATCATCACCGTCGATCGCCACCGGCGGCCGGGCGGCCCGCTCGATCGGCTGGGCCGCCACGCCGACGACGAGCTGATCGTCGTCGCCGGCCCCGACACCGACGCCCGCACCGCGCCGTGGATCACGTTCGCGCCCGGCTCGCCGACCCGGGCGCTGCTGCTCGAGCGGCTGCCGACCGCGTCGGTGGTGATGGAGCTGGGCTCGATCGCCGCGGTCAAGGCCAACGTCCGCGCCGGCATCGGCCTGGCGCTGGTGAGCCGGCTGGCGGTGGCGTCGGATCTGGCGCGCGGCAGCCTGGTCGAGGTGCCGTTCCGCTGGTCGCCGGTGCGTCGTCGCCTGGGGGTGAGGCACCGTGGCGAGCGTCACCTGACGCCGGCGGCGGCGGCGCTGCTGGCGCTCCTGCGGTGAGGGTTCGCGCTAGGATGCGCGCGTGACTGGTCGCTGGATCTGGCTCGCGCTCGGCGTCACCGCGTGCTCGTTCACGCCCAGCGGCGGCGTCACGGACGACGCCGCGGTCGACGCGGTCGACGCGCCGATCGACGCCCGGCCGTGCGGCCCCGACTACGTCGACGGCTACCGCTACTACGCGACCCAGGGCACCTGGCTCGACGCCGAGCAGGAGTGCGAGCGCGACAACGGCCACCTGGCGGTGCTCGACAGCCCGGCCGCGCGGGCGGCGGCGGTGGCCGCGGCCCAGCGGTCCAACACCAGCGCCGAGCTGTGGGTCGGGCTGGTGCGCGACCAGAGCGGCGCCGCCGGCCCGTGGCAATGGCACTGGGTGACCGGGGGCGCCGGCGTCGAGCCGTTCGGCTGGTCCACCGGCCAGCCCGACAACGGCGGCGATCAGACCCAGTACGTCGTGCGCATGGACCGCGACTCCGGCGCGATCTACGACCGCGACTTCACCGACGCGTCGCTGCGCGCGCTGTGCCAGTGCGACGGCCGGCCGCCGGTGAACGCCGACTACGATCCGGCGACGCCGTAGCCCGCGGTGGTGACCGGGCGATCGTGATCAGCCCAGCACGCCGCGGGCCCGCAGGATCGCCTCGATCTCGGCGCGCCGGGCCTCGAGCTCGGGCGGGTCCTTGACCGGCTGGAACCGGCCGTCGACGCCGGTGCGCGGCACCAGCGCGAAGTGGGTCGGCAGGAACGCGGTCAGCTCGCCGACCAGCCGCTCGTACTGGATCGCGGTGGCGCCGTCGACCTGCTTGGCGACGTGGAAGTAGGTCAGCGGGAAGTCGCGATCGATCGCGTCGACGTCGAGCACGAAGGTGTTGGTGTTGAACACCGGGATCGCGTCCTGGTCGAAGCGGCGCGGGAAGCGGAACGCCTCGAGGATCTGCGGCACGCCGTCGACCCGGGCCGGCGCGCCGCCGCGGTCGCCGGGATCCTTGGCCACCACCTCGGCGGTGATCGCCGCGCCGCTGGCGAGGTGGGCGCCGATGATCGCCGGATCGAGCGTCGCGGCCAGGTTGTCGACGTTGGACATGTGCAGGTAGCGGCCGCCGGCGGCGCGGAACCGATCGAGCACGCCGGCGCGGCGCAGCGCGAAGCTGAGATCGCCGTGGCCCGGCGCGTACGGCGACAGCCCGCCGTCGCCCTCGCGGAACAGCGCGCCCTGTGGGGTCAGCCGCAGCGACACGAACTGCGGGACGCAGGCGATCGGCGTGCGCGGATCGGCGCCGCGGGCCGCGAGGTCGTCCTCGAGCCGCGCGTGGGTGGCGTACGACGTCAGCAGCCACACCGGCACCGTCGTCGCGTGATCGGCGGCGACCCGCGCGGCGTCGGCCAGCTTGAGATCGAGGAAGGTGCGGTCGCCGACGACCGGCACCACCGCCTTGACCACGCCGCCGAACCGGGTGGCCATGCCGCCGGCCAGGTACACGACGCCGACCTGGCCGGCGCGGATCGCCTCGGCGCCGCGGGCGTGGAGCGCGGCGCGGGCGGCGGTGCCGGGGGCGGGCAGGGCCACGACGTCGCCGTCGGCTGGCGCGGTCACGGTCCCGCGCACCGCGTTGTCGACGGCCGGGCCGCCGGCGGCCAGCGCCGCCGCCGCCGCGTCCAGGCGGGCCTCGTCGAAGCCGAAGCGGTCGAGCAGCGCGCGGGTGTCGGGATCGATCGCGATCATCGCGCCCGATGGTAGGCGATCAATCGGCGATCAGGCGGCGCAGCCGCGGCGTGATCTCGGCGACCGCGCCCGGGCCCTTGATCGAGCCCTGGATCTGCCGGCCGCTGGCCCGGCCGTCGGCGGCCGGCCGCATGAACAGCGGGATCATCTGCGAGGTGTAGCCGGCGGCCTCGAGGCGCGCCTGATCGAGATCGAGGTCGAACTCGAGCAGCGTCAGCCGCGGGAACGCCGCGTCGAGCTCGCCGGCCTCGACCGCGCGGTGGAAGTAGCCGCACGGCTCGCACCACGCGGCGCCGACGTAGACCACGACCTGGCGCTCGGCGGCGGCGGCGACCTGCGCGGCGATCCACGGCGCGGCGTCGCCGGTCGGCGGCGCCACGACCGCCTGCACCTTGCCCGGCGGCCCGGCCGGCGTCTCGCGCCCGCCACCGCACGCGGCGATGGCCACCGCCAGCACCACGGACGCGTGCGCACGGCGCATGCCGCGATCATGCAAGACCGCGACCGGCGACGCCAGCCTCCGGTCGCGCTATAGAAGCCCGCCGTGACCGCCGTCCTCACCGTCCAGGAGCTGCACAAGCGCTTCGGCGATCGCCGCGTGCTCAACGGCGCGTCGTTCGTCGTCGACGAGCGCGATCGGATCGGCCTGATCGGGGCCAACGGCGCCGGCAAGTCGACGCTGCTCAAGATGATCGTGGCGGGGGCGGCCGGCGCCGGCGTCGGGGTCACGGTCAAGGACGCCGCCGAGCGCGACGCGATCACCCCCGACAGCGGCGTCATCACCTGGCGCCGCGACCTGACCCTCGAGTACGTGCCGCAGGAGCCGGTGCTCGATCTGGACGCGACCGTCGGCGCCACGCTGGCCCGGGACGGCGTCGAGCTGCACCAGCAGCGCACCGTGGCCGCCGCGCTCGACCTGCCGCCCGAGGACGCCGTGCTGGGCCGGCTGTCGGGCGGCGAGCTGCGCCGGGTCGCGCTGGCCCGGGCGCTGCTCGGCAAGCCCGACGTGCTGGCGCTCGACGAGCCGACCAACCACCTCGACGCCGACACCGTGGCCTGGCTCGAGGATCGGCTGGGCGGCTTCCCCGGCGCGGTCATCGTCGTCACCCACGATCGCTACTTCCTCGATCGGGTCGCGACCCGCATCCTCGAGGTCGATCGCGGCCAGGTGTTCGCCTACGACGGCGACTACACCTACTTCCTGGAGCGCCAGGCCGAGCGCCTGGCGATCGAGAGCACCCACGAGCACGAGCGCGCGATGTTCGTGCGCCGCGAGCTCGACTGGATCCGCCGGGCGCCGCCGGCGCGCACGGTGAAGTCCAAGGCCCGGGTCGATCGCTTCGACGCCGCCGTCGAGCGCGCGCCCGGCGTCGACGATCGGCCGCCGCGGCGGATGGGGCTGACGCTGCCGGCCGGGCCGCGGCTGGGCTCGACCATCCTCGAGACCCGCGGCCTGACCCAGCGGGTCGGCGCGCGCACGCTGTTCAAGGACCTGACGCTGACGATGAAGGCGCGCGATCGCATCGGCATCGTCGGCAAGAACGGCGCCGGCAAGACCACGCTGATCCGCACGCTGCTCGGTGAGCTGGCGCCCGCCGCCGGCACGGTCACGCTCGGCGTCAACACCAAGCCGGCCTACCTCGAGCAGGGCCGCGAGGACCTCGACCCCGATCACACGGTCATGCAGGAGGTCGCCGGCGGCTACGATCACGTCGAGCTCGAGAGCGGCCGGCTGCACGTGCGCACGTTCCTGCGCCAGCTCGGCTTCGCCGACGCCACCGCCGACGCCAAGATCGGCAAGCTGTCGGGCGGCGAGCGCAACCGGGTGATGCTCGCGCGGCTGCTGCGCCGGGGCGGCAACCTGCTGGTGCTCGACGAGCCGACCAACGACCTCGACCTGATCACGCTGGCCACGCTCGAGGACGCGCTGCTCGACTTCCCCGGCTGCGCGCTGATCGTCAGCCACGATCGCTGGTTCCTCGATCGCGTCGCCACCGGCATCCTGGCGTTCGACGAGGCCGGCGTGACGTTCTACGAGGGCACCTACTCGAGCTACGAGGCCAAGCGCGACGCCCGCCGGGCCCAGGCCGCGCGGGCCGCCGCGCCGGTGGCCGCCGCCGCGCCCAAGGCCGGGCCGGCCAAGGCCGACAAGCCGCGCAAGCGCACCTTCAAGGAGACCCACGAGCTGGCCGGCATGGAGGTGACGATCCTCGCCGCCGAGGCCCGGGTGGTCGAGCTCGAGGTCGCGCTGTCGGATCCGGCGCTGTTCAAAGAGCGCCCGCTCGAGGTCGCCGGCCTCAACGCCGCGCTCGACGCCGCCCGCGCCGAGGTCGAGCGGCTCTACGCGCGCTGGGCCGAGCTCGACGCCATCCCGGCCGGCTGAGGCCGCGGCGGGGGCGGTTGCGGTACGATGGCGCGATGCGGACGCCCTTGCTCGCGCTCCTCGCCGTCGCCGCCTGCGGTGAGGTGCCCGACGCGTCGACCATCGACGCGCCGGTCGCCGTCGACGCCCCCGAGGCGCCCAACCTGATCATGAACGGCGACTTCGCCGCCGGCACGCTGCACTGGACGCCGGTGGACACGACGCTGACGATCGTCAACGGCGGGCTCGAGCTGCGCCAGGTCACCGCCGGCGGGCCGGGGCTGGCGTGGCAGATGGTGTTCCTGACGCCGGGCGCGACCTACCAGCTGTCGGCGACGTTCGTCGCCGGCAGCTACCCGCGCAGCTACCACGTCCGGGTCGGCACCCAGACCAACGACGCGACGTTCGCCACCTACGGCGAGGGCGCCAGCACGACCTTCACGTTGCCCACCGACGCCAGCGCGGGCGTGTGGGTCACGCTCAACAACGTCTCGGCGCAGGTCGACGAGTACGCGATCTTCGATGACGTCCGCCTGATCGCGGCCCCATGAGCGGCCGGCGCACGATCTCCAGCCCGCGCGCGATCCTCGCGCTGCTGACCGGGCTCAACTTCCTCAACTACCTCGATCGCATCCTGGTGGCGGCGGTGCTGCCCAAGATGTCGGCCGAGCTCGGGCTGTCCGACTTCCAGGGCGGCCTGACCGCGACGGTGTTCCTGCTCGGGTACTTCGTCACCGCGCCGGTGTTCAGCGCGCTGGCGGCCCGCTACTCGCGGCGGTCGCTGATCGCGTTCGGCGTCGCGACCTGGAGCGTCGCCACCGCGCTGTCGGGCACCGCGGCCAACCTCGGCATGCTGCTGGCCGCGCGCGCGATCGTCGGCATCGGCGAGGCCAGCTACGCGACCCTGTCGCCGACGATCATCGACGACATCACCCCGCCGGAGAAGAAGGGCAAGGCGCTGGCGATCTTCTACCTGGCGACGCCGCTGGGCTCGGCGCTGGGCATGGTGCTGGGCGGCCAGATCGCCGAGCACTGGGGCTGGCGCACCGCGTTCTTCGTCGGCGGCGGCCCGGGCCTCTTGCTGGCGATCACCTGCCTGTGGATCGCCGAGCCGGCGCGCCGCGGCGCGGTCGCGCACACCGGCATCGTCGCCAGCGCCAAGGCGCTGCTCCGCATCCCGCAGTACCGGCGCGCGGTGGCGGGCTACATCGCCCACACCGCCGCGGTCGGCGCGTTCGCCCACTGGGGCCCGACGTTCCTGGTGCGGCGGTTCGGGCTCAAGCTCGGCGCCGCCGGCACCTACTTCGGCGCGGTCACGGTCGTGGCCGGCGCGATCGCGACGATCGTCGGCGGCCGCTGGTCTGACGCGGCGCTGGCCCGCCACCCCGGTGGCCCCGCTCACGACGACGCCGCCACGCGCCGCGGCACCAACGCGCTGCTCAAGATCTGCGCGCTCGGCGTGCTGCTGGCGGCGCCGTTCACCGCGGCGGCGTTCGCGGCCCCGGCGGCGTGGATGTTCTTCGCGATGGCGTTCGTCGCCGAGCTCGGCATCTTCCTGTCGACCTCGCCGGTCAACGCCGCGCTCCTGCGCACGGTGCCGCCCGAGCTCCGCGCGGCGTCGATGGCGTTCGGCATCTTCGCGATCCACATCTTCGGCGACCTCGGCTCGCCGCCGGCGGTCGGCCTGCTGCTCGATCACCTGCACATCGTCGCCGCGATGATGGCGCTGCCGATCGTGATCGCCGTGGCCGCGTTCCTGTGGTGGCCGCGCGCGCGCGACGCACAGGACTGATCGCCCGCGGCAACTTGCGCCGGCGCCCGGGACCGTCTACGCATCGGCGGTATGCCCAACCGTCTGGCCGGTGAGTCGTCGCCGTACCTCGTGCAGCACGCCGCCAACCCGGTGGACTGGTACCCGTGGGGCGCCGAGGCGTTCGCCCGCGCGGCCCGCGAGGACAAGCCGGTGTTCGTGTCGATCGGCTACGCGGCGTGCCACTGGTGCCACGTCATGGCCCACGAGAGCTTCGAGGACCCGGCGATCGCGGCGCTGATGAACGAGCTGTTCGTCAACGTCAAGGTCGACCGCGAGGAGCGCCCCGACGTCGACACCATCTACATGAACGCGATCCAGGTGCTGGGCGAGGGCGGCGGCTGGCCGCTGTCGGCGTTCTGCCTGCCCGACGGCCGTCCGTACTTCCTCGGCACGTACTTCCCGGTGCAGGACCGCTACAACCGGCCCAGCTTCTCCAAGGTGCTGCGCGCGATGGCCCAGGCCTACCGCGAGGAGCGCGAGAAGGTGATGGAGAACGTCGAGGGCCTGGTCGAGGGCCTGGGCCAGGTCGATCGCCACTACCGCGGGCAGCCGGTGGCCGGCGGCGTCAACGCGGCGATGCTGGTCGCCGCCGGTCGGCAGATCGTCGCCCGCTGCGACGCCGAGCACGGCGGCCTGGCCGGCGCGCCCAAGTTCCCGTCGAGCTCGGCCCACGAGCTGCTGGGCCGGGTGGCGCGGCTGGGGTTCGGCGCGCCGGCGCGCGAGGCGTTCGTGCGCTGGGCCGACCAGATGGCGGCCGGCGGGCTCTACGATCACCTGGGCGGCGGCTTCGCCCGCTACAGCGTCGACGAGCGCTGGGCGGTGCCGCACTTCGAGAAGATGCTCTACGATCAGGGCCAGCTCCTGGCGATCTACGCCGACGGCTACGCGCTGACCAGCGCGCCGCGTTACGCGCAGGTGATCGAGGAGACGGTGGCGTACCTCGGGCGCGAGCTGAGCGACGCCGCCGGCGGCCTGGCCGCGTCGCAGGACGCCGACAGCGAGGGCGAGGAGGGCAAGTTCTACGTCTGGACGCCGGCCGAGGTGCGCGCGGCGCTGGGGCTGGTCGACTCGCTGTCGTTCTGCAAGGCCTACGGCGTCACCAGCGCCGGCAACTTCGAGCACGGCGCCACCGTGCTGGCCCGGGTCACGCCGCCGGGCGCGCGCTCCGACGAGGCGCACCTGGCGAGCCTGCGCGCCACGCTGTTCGCGGCGCGGCGGGCGCGGGTGGCGCCGGCCACCGACGACAAGGTGCTGGCCGGCTGGAACGGCCTGGCGCTCAGCGGGCTGGTGCGGGCGTGGAACGCTACCGGCCAGCCGGCGGCGCTGGCGCTGGCGCGGCGGGTCGGCGACTTCTTGCTGACGACGATGATCACGGGCGATCGCCTGGCTCGGGTGTACAAGGCCGGCGCCACCAAGCTCGACGGCACGCTCGAGGACTACGCGTTCGTCGCCGGCGGCCTGTTCGAGCTAGGTGAGGCCACGCTCGACGCGCGGTACTGGGACGCGGCGGCGGCGCTGATCGGCGCGGTGCGCGCGCGGTTCTACGACCCCACCGACGGCGGCGTGTTCTACCTGACCGCGGCCGACGATCCCGAGCCGCTGATCCACCGACCCGAGTCGCACCACGACGGCGCGATGCCGTCGGGCGTGGCGGTCGCGGTCGAGGGCCTCATCCGCCTGGGCTACGTGCGCGGCGACGCCGACGCGCTGGCGATGGCCGAGCGCTACCTCGAGCGCCGGCTGGTGTCGGGCGCGCTGGGCCCGCTGGGCGCGGCGCGGCTGCTGGGCGCGCTCGATCTGTTCCTCCACGCGCAGTGCGTGGTGGTCACCGCCGGCGCCGGCGCCGACGAGCTGCGCGCCGCGGCGCGGGCGGCCTACGCCCCGACCCGGGTGATGGTCGGCCCGTGGGCGGCGGCGGCGGTGCTGGCCGGCAAGGACGCCGGCGCGACCGCCCGGGCCTACGTGTGCCGCGGCCCGGTGTGCTCCCTGCCGGTCGACGATCCGGCCGCGCTGGCCGCGCTGCTGGCCGCGCCGCCCGCCGAGTGAAGATCCGGCCGCGCCGATCGTCCAACCCGCCAGCCGGCGCGCCCGCGGCCGGAGGAAGGTAGTATCTGCCCCATGGTTCGATCTTCGCTTCGTTCGCTCGTGGTGCTGGGGGCGCTGGCCCTCGCTGGTGCCACCACCTCGACCGCCGCCGCCGACGTGCCGGTGGCCGGCAACGCGTGGGCCTGGCCGACGCTCAAGTCCTGGCTCGAGGGCGCCCCGGTCCCCGCCGACACCGCCGGCAAGGTGGTGGTGCACTGGTTCTGCAAGCCCAAGGTCGAGGCCTGCAAGGACGACCTGGCGCGCATCTTCAATATGCGCGAGTCGACCACGACGGTCTACGTGATCGCCTACATCAACGGCACCGCGCGCGACGCCAAGAAGCTCGACCCGGTGCGCGGCGAGGTCGGCGCCGGCGCGGTGGCCTACGGCGCGCCGGTCAAGAAGCTGGTGAAGGCGCTGGGCTTCGCCGCGGTGCCGGTGTCGATCGTCGTCGACACCGAGGGCAAGGTCGCGCTGGTCACCACCACCGGCGACCTCGATCAGCTCGACGCCCGCGACGCCAAGATCGCCGAGCTGGTGAAGGGCATCACCGAGTTCACGACCACCCAGCAGGGGCCGACCGCGCCGGTGAAGACGGGCGACAAGTTCCCGGTGTCGGTCGAGGTCAAGCTGGCGAGCTGGCTGGCCTGGAACAACATGGTGCCCGAGGTGTTCCTCACCACCGTGCCGCCCGACGTCACCTGCGACGCCAAGATGAAGCGCGGCGGCGACGTCACGATCGACGGCAAGTTCCTGCGCGCGTCGTTCCTGTGCTCGTCGACGGTCAAGGGCGCCTACGAGCTGCGCGCCGCGCTGCGCTTCGGCTACGACGCGCCCAACAAGGCCACCGGCGTCGGCGAGGACAACGTCAGCTGGAAGTTCGTCGTCAAGCCGTGATCCGATGAGGGTCTTTCGCAAAGACCCAGGTGGAGGTCGGTGGCTCGACGGGCGCCATCGCACGCCGTGGGGTTGACGGGGACGTCGACCCACCCGAAACGCGAGATCGCCGCCGCGCTCACCTCAGCCGCGCGACCTTGACCCGGGTCCACAGCGGCTGGTGATCGGCGGCGAGGCGGCTGGCCTCGGCCAGCTTGTCGAGCAGGTCGTAGGCGGCCGTGACGTCCTCGTCGGCGCCGTCGCGCTGGGACGGGGTGGCGGCGGCGCCGATCGCGCGCACCGCCCGGGCCCGCAGGAACCGGGCCTCGGCGACCAGCATGATCCACACCGCCGACTCCGGCGACTTGGCGATCGCGACCATGCTCTGCACCACCGCGCCGTCGGCGTCGGCCAGCGCGGCGGTGGCCTTGCCCCGGGCCAGCGCCAGGTCGCCGCGCAGGATCAGCCCGGCGGCCAGCGCCTCCTTCCACTCGAGGTTGACCTCGTCGTCGGCCACCAGCTTGGCGGCGATCGCGATGGCGCGGTCGACGGCGGCGGTGGCCTCGGCGGTGCGGCCGGCGCGGGCGTGGATGCGGGCGATCAGCGTCTCGGCCTGGGCCAGCTCGTTCTTGATGCCGGCGTTGGTCGGGCTGGCGGTCAAGAGCTCCGCGCGCGCGTCGCGGGCGGTGGTGGCCGACGCCAGCGCGGCGTCGAACTCGTTGGCCTGCAGCTGGGCCGCGCCGATCTTGGCGTCGCTCCACGCCACCAGCCGGCGCCACAGCGGGTTGCCGGGATCGGCGGCGAGGATCTCGGTGCGGATCGCGCGCGCCGCCTGGTAGCCGTCGAGCGCGCCGCGCACGTCGCCGCGCCACAGCCGGGCGTCGGCCAGCCGGAAGTGGATGCGCGACAGGTCGACCTGCCAGCTGCGGTTGCTGGGATCCTTGGTCAGGAGCGTCGTGTGGTTGGCCAGCGCCAGGTCGAGCAGCTGGGTGGCGTTGCGCGCGTCGCCCTTGTCGATCACCGCCAGGCCCCACGACGACAGCGCCAGGCCGCGCTCGCGGCGCCAGGTCGCGTTGCCGGGATCCTTGCGCAGCAGGCCGTCGAGGGTGGCCACCGCCTTGCCGTAGGTGGCCTCGGCCAAGGTGATCTCGCCGAGCTCCTTCTGCATGTCGGCGACCTGGGTCCGGGCCTTGACCAGATCGAACTGCCGGCTCGAGTTGTCGGGCTCGGCGGTCGCGACCTCGGCGCGCAGCTGCTCGCAGGCGCGGTACTCGGCCAGCGCGCCGGCCGAGTCGCCGCGGTACTGCAAGGTCGACGCGATTTTCAGGTGGCTGGTGGCCAGGTCGGCGCGGGCGTCGCCGTCGCCGGCCGCGCCGCCAGCGGCGTCGGCGTCGACCACCCGCTGGCGCGCCGCCATCGACGCCTGGTACTCGGCGAACGCCTCGTCGAGGTGGCCCTGGTTGCGCAGCACGTCGCCGATCAGATCGCGCGCGGTCGCGCTGCCCAGCAACACGGCGCGGTCGTCGGGGCGCCGCACCAGCAGCGCCTCGTAGTGCACCAGCGCGTCGCGGTAGGTGGCGAGCTCCTCGGCGAACGCGGCCCGCGCGTGCAGCACCCGGCCGTACTCGACCAGCATCTCGGCCAGGATCCGCCGGCGATCGAGCGTGCGCGGGTGGTCGGCGTCGGCCAGCAGCCGCTCGAGCTGGCGCTTGCCCTCGCTGAGTGTCTCGGCGGCGAGGTCCATGTCGCCGCGCTCCTCCTCGGCCTGGCCCAGCGTGTACAGCGCGATCGCCAGCCGCTCGCGATCGCTGTCGGACAGCCCGTTGGGGTTCTGCGCCAGCCGGGTGTAGTAGTCGCGGACCTGCGCGCCGATGCCGGCCAGCAGGTCCTTGCGGCCGATCGCGCCCAGCCGGGTGCGCATGTCGGAGATCAGGTAGTCGACGACGCTCTCGGCGGCGGCGCGCCGCTGATCGGCCAGCCGGCGCTGGGCCTCGGCGCGATCGCGCTCGACGACGATCCGCCGCAGCGCCAGCGTGCCCAGCACGACGAACGCCGCCAGCGCCACCGCCGCGATCGCCACCGCCGCGCGGTGCCGGCGCACGAACCGGCCGATCCGCTCGCGCACGGTGTAGCGGTGGGCCGCGACCAGCTTGCCGGTCTGGAAGCGGCGCAGCTCCTCGGCCAGCGCCTGCGCGGTGGGGTAGCGCGCCGCCGGCTCGTGGGCCATGGCCCGGGCGATGATCGCGGTGAGGTCGGCCGGCGCGTCGGGCGCGCGCTTGGCCAGCGGCTCGACCTTGCCCTCGATCGCCGCGGCGATGACGTCGGTCGCGGTCTTGGCGGCGTAGGGCGGGGCCCCGGCCACCAGGTGGTACAGCATCGCGCCGAGGCTGAACACGTCGGCGCGCTCGTCGACCGGCTCGCCGCGGGCCTGCTCGGGCGGCATGTACGCCGGCGTGCCCATGACCGCGCCGGCGACGGTCAGGATCGGCTCCTCCGACGTGGACGGCGCCCGCGGCCGATCGCGCTCGGTGCGGCCGCCGGGGAGCGAGTCGGGGCTGTCGTCGTCGAGGTCCTTGGCCAGGCCCCAGTCGATGACGACGATCTCGCCGAAGTCGCCCACCAGCACGTTGGCCGGCTTGAGGTCGCGGTGGACGATCCGCTTGGAGTGGGCGTAGGCGATCGCGTCGACCGCGGCGGTGATGGTCGACAGCAGCGCCAGGCGCTGCTCGAGGGTCTTGGCGTCGGCGATCGCGCGATCCAGCGGGCGGCCGCTGACCAGCTTCATCGCGTAGAACGGCTCGCCCGACGGCCAGCGCCCGGCCTGGTACACCGGCACGATCGCCGGGTGCTGCAGGCGCGCGGTGATCAGCGCCTCGCGGCGGAAGCGCGCGCTGTGCTCGGGGTCGGCGTGCAGCAGCTCCTTGAGCGCGACCGGCCGGCCGAGGATGCGATCGGTGGCGGCGATGATGCGGCCCATGCCGCCGCGGGCGACCTCGCGCTCGGACACGTACTGCCCGGGGTCGGTGATCGGCAGGTCGTCGACCGCGATCACCAGCTCGGGCCGCGGGTCGCCGCCGCCGGCGACGGTGTCCTGGTACGACTCGACGCCCTGGGACCGGCGCGCGGTCGACGGGCTGCCGTCGGCGGTGGTCGCCGGCGCCGGCCGCTGGGCGGTGGCGGGCGCGATCGTCGGCGCGAACGCTTCTGGATCGCTGGGCGGCGGATCGCCGGCGCTCATCTGCTAGCAATGTACCGCCGATGTCCTCGCCACTCCACGTCGTCCGCGCCGGGACCGCCGGGCCGCCGCTGATCCTGGTCCACGGCAGCGCCACCGACGCCTCGACCTGGACGATCCAGCTCGCGTCGCCCCTGACCAGCCGCTACCGCGTCGTCGCCTACGATCGCCGCGGCGCGGGGCGCTCGCCGCGCGCGCCCGGCGTCGCGTGGCACACCATCGAGGAGCACGCCGCCGAGCTGGCCGCGCTGATCGCCGAGGCCGGCGCGCCGGCGCTGGTGGCCGGCTCGAGCTGCGGCGCCGCGGTGGTGCTGGAGGCCTGCCGCCGCTACCCGGCCGCGGTGCGCGGCGCGATCTTGATCGAGCCGCCGCTGGCCGCCAGCGACGACGCGCCGGCGGTGCCGGCCGGGTTCCTCGCCGAGCTCGACCGGCTCGCGGTCGAGGTCGGGCCCGAGGCCGCCGCCGAGCGGTTCTTGATCACCGTGCTCGGCCAGGCGGCGTGGGATCGCCTGCCCAAGCTGTTCCGCGCCCGCGCGGCCCGCGAGTGGCCGCAGATCCGCGGCGACTGCTACGCCCTCGACGCCTACCAGGTGCGGTACGCGACGCTCGGCGAGGTGGCGGTGCCGATCCGCCTGCTCGGCGGCGACCGCTCGGCGGCGTACTTCCGGCCGACCCTCGAGGCGCTGGCCGCCGCGCTGCCGCGCGCGACGCTGGCGATCATCGCCGGCGCCGGCCACATGCTCCACGCCGAGGCCCCGCGCGCGTTCGCCGAGCACGTCGACGCGCTGGCCGCGGCGACCGGCTAGCCGCGACGCGCCGGGGGTGCGGTATCATTGCGCACCCCGGCCGGCCGGTTGACCGCGCGGACGGCGGGCGGCGAAGCTGCGCGACCCGTGGCCCGCGCCTTCGAGCCCGATGAGACCGTCCGCTGGCTGGTGCGCCTGCGCTGGGTGCTGCTGGTCGGCCAGGCCGCGGCGCTGGCGATCGCCGAGGCCCGCGGCGTCCACGTGGCGGCGTGGGTGTTCGTCGCGGCGATCGTCGTGGGCGCCGCCAGCAACGTCTGGCTGGT
The DNA here is from genome assembly GCA_016707895.1 of Myxococcales bacterium. GTDB lineage: Bacteria > Myxococcota_A > Polyangia > Haliangiales > Haliangiaceae > UBA2376. Next base: position 46,532 of record JADJGV010000038.1, read on the forward strand.
GCGCGCGCCGCAGCCGTCGGCGGGGAGGCTCGGCGGGGTGCTGGCGCTCGACGTCGGCCTGCTGACCGCGCTGATGGCTGCGTCCGGCGGCGCGATGAACCCGTTCACGATCTTCTACCTGGTCTACATCACGCTGTCGGCGGTGGTGCTCAGCGCGCGCTGGACCACCGTGCTCACGGTGCTGGCGGTGGTGGGGTACGGCGCGCTGTTCGTCCTGCCGCAGGGCCCGGCCGACGCGGCGCCTTCGCACCACCACCACGCGATGATGGGCGAGGGCCAGTTCGGGACCCACCTGCAGGGCATGTGGATCGCGTTCGGGCTGGGCGCGGTGTTGACCGGGTTCTTCGTCCGGCGCCTGGGCCAGGCGATCGCCCGCCAGCGCGAGCAGATCGCGTCGCTGCGCGAGACCGCCGCCCGCAACGCCCGGCTCGCGGCGCTGACCACGCTCGCGGCGGGCGCGGCGCACGAGCTGGGCAGCCCGCTGGCGACGATCGCGGTGGCGGCGCACGAGGCGCGGCTGGCGGCCGGCACCGCCGAGGTCGGCGCCGATCTGGCGCTGATCCTGGCCGAGGTCGAGCGCTGTCAGGCGATCCTCGACAAGATGGCGGCGCGGGTCAGCCGCGGGCTCGAGGACGGCGTCGCGATCAGCGGCGCGGCGCTGGCCGAAAAGCTGCGCGAACACCTGCCGTCGGACCGCGCGGCCGGCGTGGCGATCGCGCCGCCCCCGCCCGCGTTCGCGGTGCGCGCGCCGATCGAGCAGCTGGCGCAGTCGATCGCGGCGCTGGTGCGCAACGCCCTCGAGGCCAGCGACGCCGGCGCGCCGGTCGAGGTGCGGATGTCGACGCGCGGCGATCGGGCCGAGATCGCGGTGGTCGATCGCGGGCCGGGCATCGGCCCTGAGACCCTGGCCCGGATCGGCGAGCCGTTCTTCACCACCAAGCAGCCCGGCCGCGGGCTCGGCCTCGGCGTGTTCCTGGCGCGGGCGTTCTTCGAGAGCCAGGGCGGGACCCTGCAGCTCCGGTCGGCGCCCGGTGCCGGCACCGAGGCGATCGCGACCTTGCCGGTGGCGCTGGGGGCGGCGTGACCGCGCCGCTGGCGATCCTGGTGGTCGACGACGACGATCGCCTGCGCGAGCGTCTCGGCCGCGCGTTCGCCGATCGCGGCCTCGCGGTGCACCTGGCCGCCGATCACGCGACCGCGGTCGCGACCGCGCAGGCCACGCCGCTCGATCGCGCGGTGGTCGATCTGCGGATGCCCGGGCCCAACGGCCTGGCGGTGGTGCGCGACCTGCTCGCGGCGCAGCCGGCCATCGCGGTGGTGGTGGTGACCGGCTACGGCAGCATCGCGACCGCGGTCGAGGCGATGCGTCTCGGCGTGCGCGACTACCTCACCAAGCCGTGCAACGCCGACCAGATCCTCGCCGCGTTCGAGGTCGAGCCCGAGCCGGTGCCCGACGCCGAGCTGCCCTACGAGGTGCCGTCCCTGGCCCGCCTCGAGTTCGAGCACATCGAGCGGGTGCTGCGCGAGTGCAACGGCAACGTGTCGAAGGCGGCGCGGGTGCTGGGGATGCACCGGCGCACGCTGCAGTACAAGCTGGCCAAGTTCCCGGTCCGCCGCTGACCGGTCACGGGACGCAGAACCAGAACGTGATCGCGTCGAGCTCGACGGTCGGCGCCGCCGCGTCGGCGACCGCGACGCGGATCGACCACAGCCCGGGCATCCACAGGTTGACCGGCGCGACGTGGTAGCGGCCGTCGGCGCCGGCCGCGGTCACGTGGGCGACGACGGCGGTGCCGTGCCCGTGGTCGGGCATGAACGGCGTGATCCGCAGGGCCAGATCGTCGCGCGCGACCGCCGCGGCGTCGGTGAGGCGCAGGTCCCAGGCGCTGTTGCCGCGCGGCGGCGGCCCCGGCACCGACGCCAGCAGCGCGGCGGTGAAGCCGGCGGCGCCGGTGCGGGTCATGCCGGGCTGGTAGGTGTCGGCGCGGGTCTCGCGATCGCAGACGCTGGGCGCGTCGACGGCCGCGTCGATCGGGGCGTCGGGCGGGGCGTCGACGGCGGCGTCGACGGCGGCGTCGAGCGCCGGAGGGGCGGCGTGGTCGTCGCACGCGACGACGCCCGCGAGGGCCAGGGCCAGGAGGGCGCAGCGCACCGCCGCATCGTACGGGGAGCGCGGCCGCCGCGAGCGCCGAGCCGCCGGGTGCGAAAATTCCACGCACCTCGCGGGCTCCGCGGCGGGGGGCGAGCCGCGGTAGGTCATGGCGCGTGTTCGCCACCCCCGCGCCTCCCGCCAGCCCCGCGCGCGCGCCGCGCCAGGACGGCGTCGGCGTCGGGCTGCGGCCGGCCCACTACCGCGAGCTGGCCGAGATCGAGGTCGGCCCCGACTACCTCGAGATCATCACCGAGAACTTCCTGGGACCGGCGCCAGCGCCGCGGCGGCACCTGGCCCGCCTCGCCGCGCGCTACCCGATCGTGCTGCACGGGGTGTCGCTGAACCTGCTCGGCCACGAGCCCCTCGACGAGGCGTACCTCGATCAGGTGGCCCGGCTCGCGGACGACGTCGACGCCGCGTTCGTCTCCGATCACCTGTGCTGGACCGGCGCGCACGGCGTCAGCCACCACGACCTGCTGCCGACGCCCCACACCGAGGCGCTGGTCGACTTCGCCGCGACCCGGGCGGCCTACGTGCAGCGCCGGCTGGGGCGGCGGTTCGCGCTCGAGAACCTGTCGAGCTACGTCACCTTCGCGGCCTCGACCATGGACGAGGCGACGTTCTACCGTCGGGTGGTCGACGCCGCGGGCTGCGGCTTCATGCTCGACGTCAACAACGTCTACGTGTCGAGCCAGAACCACGGGTTCGATCCCCACGGGTACCTGGCCGCGCTCGACCTCGGGCGCGTGGTGCAGGTCCACCTCGCCGGCCACACCCGCCAGCCCGACGGCCTGATCATCGACACCCACGATCAGCCGATCTGCGACGATGTGTGGGCGCTGTACGCGGCGGCGTGGCGCCGGGGCGGGCCGTTCCCGACGCTGATCGAGTGGGACGCGCGGATCCCACCGCTGGCGGTGGTGATGGCCGAGGCGGCCCGCGCCCGCACCGTCCAGGGGGCCGTGGCCGAGGCGGCGCCGTGACCGACGAGCTGGCGACCTGGCAACGGGCGTTCGGCGCGGTGCTGCGCGCGCCGCTGGCGCGCCGCGCCGGGACGCTGACGCCGCCGCGCGACGCCTACCCGGCCGCGATCGTGACCGCGCTCGGCGGTGATCGCCGCGGGCTCGCGGCGTACCACGTGCAGTACTGGTGCCGGCTGTTCGAGGCGCTGCAGCACGAGTTCCCGCTCACCTGCGCGCTGGTTGGCGCGTGGACGTTCAACCAGCTCGCCGAGGGGTTCCTGGCCGCGACGCCGCCGCGCGGCCACGATCTGGCGCGGGTCGCCGACGGCTTCGACGCCTGGCTGAAGGCGACGCTGCCGATCGACGGCGTCGCGTTGCCGGCCGGCGACGCCCGGCCGCGCGCGGCGCTGCTCGAGGCGGCCACGATCGATCAGGCGTTCCGCGCGGTCTTCGCCCAACCGCCGCCGCCGCCGCCGCGGCTGTCGCGCGCCGGGCTGGCGCGCGCGCGCCTGGTGCGGTCACCGGCCGCGGTCGTGGTCGTCGAGCGCTGGCCGCTGGTGGCGCTGCGGCACGGGCAGCGCCACGCGCCCGAGGCCGCCGTAGGGTTGCCGCCGCCGCACCCCGCCGGCCCGCAGGCGTGGGTGATCGCCGCGGTCGCCGACGGCCAGCGCGTGTCGCCGCTGAGCCCCCTCGAGGCGGCGCTCGTCGATCGCCTGACCGCGCTGCCGGTGGCGGCGGCGCTGGCCGAGGTCGAGCGCGCGCACCCCGCCGATGCCCCCGCCGCGCTGGCCGCGGCCGTGCACGCCGCGCTGGCGCGCACCGTCGAGCTCGGCCTCTGGACCGGCGCCGCGCCGGGATGATTTCGCGTCACTCTCCCTCGATCGCCCTGGAGCCCATCGCATGACCGACGACTCGCACGCCTTCCCCTCGCTCGGCCTCCTCACCGCGGCCCTGGCCGGCCTGACCGGCCTCGCCGCCTGCGACTCCGACACCCACAGCCACGGCGTCGACGCGCGCGTCGACGCCGCGGTGGTCGACGTCGACGCTGGCCCGATCGACGCCGCGCCGGCGCCGGACGCCAACCCGATCACCAGCGAGGTCAAGGGCAACCGCACCTTCGCCGACGTCGAGGCCGAGTGCGACACGTTGCACGGCTACACCCAGGTCACCGCCGCGTGCTCGGGCAACAACAGCTGCGCCGGCTTCTCGTATGGCGACTGGGACCCAGGCCTCACGACGTACCACACCTGCGCGGGGCTCAACGGCTGCAACGGCATCTCGTGCGTGGTGCTGCCCGCCGACAGCGGCAAGACCGGGCAGCAGATCTACGAGGAGGATCTGCCCGAGACCGGCCCGCGGTCGTGCATCAACTGCCACGCCGAGTGGAGCGCCACCGGCCCCGACATGACCAAGTTCAAGCTGTGGCTGCCGCCGGGCTCGACGCGGACCGCCACCAACTGGCTCGACACGACGGCCAAGACCCAGGCGCGGATCGTCGCCTTCGGCAGCACCGGCCGGCTCGCCGACGGCTCGGCCTTCGCGCACATGCGCGCCTACCACAAGCTGTACTCGCGCGCCGAGATCGAGCGCGCGGTCGACTACGTCCGCACCCAGCTCACGGTGGTCCCGGCGACCATCAAGGAGCGTGATCCGTGATCGGCGCCGCGCGGCGCTGACCGCTCAGTTGCAGCCGCAGCCGCCGGCCTTGGCCTCGCCGCCGCCGCTCGAGCCCTCGCGGTAGCTGCGGGCGTGCGACTCGCCGCCGCGGAGCTCGGCGTCGGCGCCGATCACCATGTCGGGGCGGGCCAGCGTCTGGCGCTGGTGCGGCTTGACCCGCATGCAGCCGGTGGCGAGCGCGGTGAGGAGGACGACGGCGAGCGCGGTGCGGACCACGCGAGGAAGCTACACGATCGCAGCGGTTGTGAGCGGAAATCGATGCACACCGGCGCTGACAGGCGCATAGTCCCGCCGCCGATGAAGTCGTATACATCATCGTTCGTGCTCGGCGCGGTGTGCGCCCTCGGCGCCGCACCCGCCTGTGATCTCGGCGAGGACATCGTCGAGGTTCCGGAGGCCGACCCGATCGTCTTCCGCGATCAGGTCTACCCGATCCTGCTGAGCGACTGCGGGTTCACCGGGTGCCACGGCAACCCCGATCGCTTCTTCGCGGTGTTCGGCACCGCCCGGGCCCGCCTCGATCCCGCGACCGACCTCGACGCGCCGGTGACCCCCGAGGAGCTGGCCGTCAGCTACACCCGCGCGCGCTCGATGCTGATCAGCCCCGACGGCGTCCAGCGGGCGCCGCTCTTGCGCAAGCCGCTCGCGCTCGACGACGGCGGCGTCGGCCACAAGGGCTCCGACCCGTGGGGCCAGGCGCTGTACCGGTCGAAGGACGATCCGCGGTTCCAGATCCTGGCGGCGTGGGCGCTCGGGGGGAGCCAGTGAAGGCCGCGATCGCGCTGGCGCTGATCGCCGCGGCGCCGCCGGCGGCGCACGCCTACTCCGAGCTCGAGCGCTTCGGGGAGCCGGCGGTCGACGGCGGCGGCGGCGGCCGGTACTTCACCGGGGCGCCCACCGACGGCTACTCGTGCCACGTGTGTCACGACGACGTCGCGGCGCCGCCGGTGACGGTCACCGGGCTGCCCGATCACGTCGAGCCCGGCGCCACCTACGATCTGACGCTGGCCTGGCCCGAGGACGGGCGCAAGTACGCGCTCGCGCTCGAGCTGGTCGACGCCGACGGCAACCCGCCGGCCACCGCGCTGCCAGCGCTGGCCGATCAGCCGCCCGAGATGCGGTGCGCCGGCGATCGCACCGGCGCCAGCGCCGCGCAGATCGTCAGCGTCGGCGCGCGGCGGATCGTCTACGTCGAGCCGTGCGGGGCGCACCAGGTCACCGTGCGCTTCACGCCGCCGTCGGACGAGGACCTGTTCATCGGCGCCGGCGTGGTCGCCGCCGACGGGTTCGAGACCTCCGACGGCGACGGCACGTTCGAGCTGCGCCGCAAGCTGACCTCCAGCGTGACCAGCACCACCGGCTGTGCAATTAACGGACAGCCGAGCTCAGGGCTGGCGCTGGCGCTGGCCGTCCTCGGATTGACGTTGTTCCGCAAACGACGCGATTAGGCCGCTTCGCGGGACAATCGCTGCTTCGCTGATCAAGCTTGATCAGCGCGCTTCAGGCCTGCTTCAGAAGTCGAGGCCGACCAGCGACGTCGCCTCGACCGCGTTGACCGCCTCGAGGCCGACGTAGGCCTGGTAGACGAGCTGCGACAGGCTGGCGCGGAACCCGACGTCGAGGTGGCGCTCGTCGTCGTCGAACGCGAAGACGTGGTCGAGGGCCACGCCGAACTCGTTGCCGTAGAACGCCGACAGCTTGCGGTCGCGGGTCAGGTAGCCGTCGGCGTCGTCGAAGTTGAAGTAGCGCGGGCGATAGAACGACGCCTCGCCCTGGCTGTAGAAGCGGTAGTGGAACGTGACGGTCGTGGCCTCGCCCGGCAGCCACGACAGCACCGGCTCGACGGTGTGCGAGCGCACGCCCCAGGTGTCGAGGTAGTAGCGGTAGTCGAGGCCGATCGAGGCGTGCTCGCCCATCGCGCGCCGGAGGCGCGCCGAGGCTGCGTTGCGGACCCGGAGATCAGGGACGTTCTCAGGGACGCAGAACGGCGCGCCGTGGCCGCAGGTGCCGTCGGCGCCGACCGCGACCCAGCGGTACGGGCTGGCCTGGTACCCGTCGAGGACCATCGACTCCAGCGCGAGGTCGATCACGGTGCGGCGGTCGATGATCTGTGACAACCCGGCGCGGGCGCCGTACGACAGCATGAGCTGCGCGAACACCGGGTCGCCGGCGCGCCCGGCGAGGTCGCGGCTGCCCATCACGTTGAACGACAGCGTCGTGTTGTGCTTGGCGTAATCTCGGCTGGCGCCGAGCACGACGCCGTGAGACTCATAGTCGTGCTCGTACGAGACGCGATACCGAGTGTTCAGCCGCGTGGTGCCGTTGTCGTAAGCGAGGCCGACCTGGCCCTCGTTGCGCCGCTCGCTGATCGCCTTGGTGGCGGCGGTGACGACGTCGACCGAGGCGCCGGTCCAGGCGTCGACGGTGTAGCTGGCCGAGAGGTTGGTCTGCTCGGTGGCCTGGCCCGACGCGGACACCGTCGGCGAGATCACCGTCGTGGCGTCGGAGTCGGTGCGCAGGTAGATCGTGTTGGCGGCCCGCACCTCGCGCTCGCGAGCGGCGGCGCACCCGTCAACGGCAATGGCGGTGATCAGGAGCGCGGCAGTACGGCGAGCCACGCGCGCATGTTCCCCCTCTGGGCCGCGATGTCAATGTGCGCGAGCCTCGCAATCGCTGGCTGCTACGAGCCCGGCGTCGGCAAGGACGAGCTGGACGACGCGGTGCAAGCGCCGGTCGATCTGTTCTCCGACGGCGGCGGCCCGACGCCGACCGACGGGCGGCCGGCGATCGACGCGCCCGGCGGCGCGATCGACGCCGCGAGCGGCTGCGACAGCTCGCCGCTGTCGGCGCTGCGCATCGTCGTGCGGACCACGCCGTTCGGCGGCCGCTACCAGCCCAAGAACATCGGCGCGATCTGGATCGAGACCGCGGCCGGCCAGTACGTGAAGACGGTCAAGCGCTGGGCCAATCGGCGGCTGCGCTACCTCACGCGCTACGCCGCCGCGTCGGGCGGCGACATCACCGACGCGGTCACCGGCGCGACGCTCACCAGCCACACGACGCACACCGTGACGTGGAACCTGACCGATCGCAACCGCTGCGAGGTCCCGGCCGGGCAGTACCGCGTGGTGATGGAGCTGACCGATCAAGACGCCGCCGGCGCCTACGCGACGTTCCCCTTCACCAAGGGCACGACGCCGGCGACGACCAACCCGACGGCGACCGCGCAGTTCCACGACCTCGTGCTCGACCTGCATTGAGCGTTTGGTACGACTGAGGCGACGGCGCTTGCGGTAGGGCGCCGGGTCGGGCAGATTGGCCCGCCGTGTCCGAGCCAACTCCCGAACGCGTCCGCGCCGTCATGGCGGCGGTGCAGCTGCCCGACGCCGACGACGGCGCCTTCGCGTCGTCGATGGCCGAGCTGCGCCGCCTGGCGACCACGCTCGGCCTCGAGGTGGTCGGCGCGGTGACCCAGCGCCGTGGGCGGCTGGCGCCCGGGCTGGTGCTCGGCGAAGGCAAGCTGCGCGAGCTGGCGCAGTGGACCGGCGGAAGCGGCGAGGTGCCGGCGTATCAGAAGCCCGGGACCAACAAGCGGGACGAGGACGACGCCGACGACGCCGACGACGCCGATGACGCCGACGCGGCCGACGCCGCCGAACCTGACGCCGACGCCGCGCCCGGCGTCGGTCCCGAAGGGCCGCGGTGCGCGGTGGTGCTGGTCGACCACGACCTGTCGCCGACCCAGCAGCGCAACCTCGAGCGCGCGACCGACGCCGAGGTCATGGATCGCACGTCGGTGATCCTGTCGATCTTCCATCGCCACGCCAAGACCCGCGAGGCGCGGCTGCAGGTCGAGATCGCCCGCCTGGCGTACCTGGCGCCGCGGCTGCGTGAGTCGGGCGGTGGCGGCGATCGCGTCCGCGGGGGCGTCGGTGGCAAGGGCGCCGGCGAGAGCTCGCTCGAGCTCGATCGTCGGCGCATCCGCGATCGCATCGCCGAGCTGCGGCGGGAGCTCGTGACCATCGAGGGCGGCGCGCGGACCCGGCGGGCGCGGCGCGACGACGCGCGCACGATCGCCGTGGTCGGCTACACCAACGCCGGCAAGAGCTCGCTGATGCGCGCGCTCACCGGCAGCGACGTCTACGTCGCCGACAAGCTGTTCGCGACGCTCGACACCACCGTGCGGGTGCTCGACGCGCGCACCAAGCCGCCGATCCTGCTGTCGGACACCGTCGGCTTCATCAAGAAGCTGCCGCACGATCTGGTGGCCTCGTTCCGCTCGACGCTCGACGAGGCCACCCACGCGGACCTGCTGCTCCACGTGGTCGACGCCAGCGACGCCGCGTTCCGCGATCACATGGCGGTCACCCGCGGCGTGCTCGGCGAGATCGGCGTCGACGCCGACGAGCTGATCGTGCTCAACAAGATCGATCGGGTCGGGCTCGACGAGCGCGCCGCCCTGGCCGCGGCGTTCCCCGACGCGGTGTTGATGTCGGCCAAGGCGCCGGCCGACGTGGCCGCGCTGCGGGCGCGGCTGGTCGAGCACTTCGCCGGCGCGGCGGTCGAGGCCGAGCTGTTCGTGCCGTGGGCGCGGCACAAGCTGGTCCACGACATCCACGAGCGGTGCCAGGTGGTGAGCGAGGCGCACGAGGACGACGGCACCCGGATCGCGGTGCGGGCCCCGCAGGCGATCATCGACGAGCTGGTCGCCGCGCTCGCGGCGTCGTAGGGTCAGGCGTGGCTGGCTCACCCCGGATCGCCCGCACCCCCTGGGCGGTGATCGCCGCGATCGTGCTGGTGGTGGTCGGCGCGATCGGCGCGGTGCGCGCGGCGCTGACCGGCGCCGACTTCATGTACGACCTCGAGCAGCCGCGCAGCGCGCTGGCGCGCACGCCGCCGGTGGTGATCGATCCGGCGACGCCGCGGCTGGCCCAGCGGGTGCTGCTGATCATCGTCGATGGGCTGCGCTGGGACGCGTCGCGCCGGATGCCGTCCCTCGATCGGCTGCGCGGCCGGGGCGTCGACGGCCACGCGACGTCGCACTACCCGAGCTGGTCGCGCCCCAACTACGTCTCGATCCTCACCGGCGTCTCGCCCCAGGCGTCGGGGGTGCGCACCAACCGCCACTACTCGCCGGTGGCCCTCGACACGCTGATGGACCGGGCGCAGGCCGCGCACGTCCGCTCGGCGGCGGCCAGCGACAACAGCCCGTTGCCGGCGCTGTTCTTGCGACCGCTCGATCCGGCGCGGCTGGCCGAGCTCGACGAGCTCGACATCGACGCGATGGACGACCGCGACTCGGAGGAGGCGCGCGCGGCCGCCGGCATGGAGGTGCGGTCGCCGTTCGATGACGCCCGCTACGCGCCGTGGCCGGGCGGCGTGGTCGAGGCGGCCCGGGCCCAGCTGGCCGATGGCGCCGCGCTCGAGGTGGTGCTGATCGGCGTGGTCGACGACGCCGGCCACGCCGAGGGCGCGGCCAGCGACGAGTACGCGGCGGCGGTGGCGACCGCCGATCGGATGGTCGCGCGGATCGTCGCCGCGGTGGATCTCGACCGCGACGCCGTGATCGTGATCGCCGATCACGGCCACACCGATCGCGGTGGCCACGGCGGCGTCGAGCCGGAGGTGATGACCGTGCCGCTGGTGGCGGCCGGCGCCGGCATCCGCGCCGGCGCCGCCCCGCGCGACGCCCGGCTGATCGACGTCGCGCCGACGGTGGCGGCGCTGCTGGCGATGCCGGCGCCGGGCCACGGCCTGGGCCGCACGCTCACCGAGCTGCTGACGCTCGACCCGGCCGCGGCGGCGGCGCGGACCGCCGCCGACGACGCCCGCCGCGCCACCACCACGCGGGTGGTCGCCGACTCGCGCTCGACCAGCCTGGCGCGCGCCCTGGCGCGGCGCGGGCTGCGGCTCGGCGGCGTCGCCGGCCTGGCGCTGGCGCTGGTCGCCGTGGCGCTGTGGCTGCGTCGGCGCGGCGGGCTGTGGTTCGATCGCCGCACGCTGGTGCTGGGGATGCCGGCGTTCTTCGTCGTCTACTACGTGATGGTCGCGGCGATGGGGCAGCGGTTCTCGCCGTCGTTCTTGCCGGCCAAGGGCGACCTCGCGTTCGAGCTGGCCAAGTACGGCGTGCTCGGCGCGCTGGCGCACGTCGCGATCGGCTGGATGGTGCTGCGGCGCCACCGATCGCTGGCCGAGCGCCTCGCGCTGGCCAACGGCAACGCCGCCGTCGGCCTGTTCTTGACGATGGTGCCGGCGCTGCTCCTGTGGGCGCTGTTCCCGCCGCCGTACACCGAGGTGCCGGGGCCGCGCATGCTGGTGATCATCCCGTCGCTGCAGGTCGCGGTCGCGCTGTACGCGTTCGCGATCCTGCTGTCGCTCGCGATCGAGGTCGTGGTGTTCTTCGCGCGCGCGCTCGATCCGTCGACGCGGCTGATCCGCCTGGAGCGCGCCACGGCGCTGGCCCGCAAGCAGCTCGAGGCGGCGATCCCGCGCGCCGGCGACCGCGACGAGCCTCCGGCGGCGTGAGCGGCGTGATCGCGGTCGCAGGCGGGCCGATCGCGGCGCGCGCAGATCGTCGCACCCGCGTGGCCCGCGATCGGCGGGTGCGCTCGAGCGTCGCGCGGATGTCGCTGGCGGCGCAGGCAGTTGCGTCCTATGCGGCGCCGTCTGAGGCGCGTACACCTCGCGTGGCTACTGTAGTAGCCATCACGATTTTGGGTCGTCAGGATCTTTCGTGCGATCGCGTCACGGGCTAGAAGCCGCCGCGTCATGTCGATCATCTCGAAGATTTCGGTGCTCGCGCTCGCGAGCACACTGCTGGTCGGTTGCGCCGAGGATGCGGCGACCACCTCCGATGCGCCGGCGACGTCGGCGACGTACCTCGATCAAGTCGGCCGCGCCGATCAACCGGCGTCGCTGGTGGTGCTGGCGCCGACCGCGACCGCCGCCGATCGCGCGCGCGTCGAGGGCGCGATCGCGCAGCTCGGCGGCACCGTCGTCGGATCGCTGCCGCCGCGGCTGCTCATCGCCACCATCCCGGCCGGCGCCGAGCGCGTGCTCACCGACGCCGGCGTGGTCGCGCGCTTCGACCGCGCGGTGACCCCGGCCGATCTGGCCGCGCCGACCATCGCCGAGGAGCGCTTCCTCGCCGTCCACGCGGCCCGCTGGTTCCCGGCCGAGGTGCCGGTGGCGGCGCGGCTGGCGCCGACCGCCCGGCTGCGCGCCGACGGCGAGCGCGAGGGCACCGTGGCCCCGTTCGCCGCCGCGCGGATCGCCGCCGGTGAGCCCGGCGCGCCGAGCGATCCCGACGACGCGGTCGCGGTGCCCTACGCCGCGGGGACGATCGTCGTGTCGATCGTGCTGCCCGAGTCCAACGGCGCGATCGACGCGTCGACCGAGGACTGGAGCGAGGCGATGGTCCGCGAGACCTACCTCAAGATCGCGACCGCGCTCGACAAGGTCGCGGCGACCGATCGCAACGCCGACCTGCGCTTCGTGATCCACGCCGAGTCGGCGCCGGCCGCCGGCGGCCTGGTCGGCACCGTCGACACCGCCTACGAGTTCGGCCAGCGCGCCAACTGGGGCGGCGCCAACACCGAGTGGCTGGCGACCGCCGACGTGCTCGGCAAGATCCTCGGGCGGCCGCTCACCGAGGTCGAGGTGGGCCCGGCCGCGGTCGAGTACACCGCCGACCTCAAGCGGCGCTACCGCGCCGACGGCGCGTTCTTCGTGATCGTCGCCGCCAACGGCAACGGCACCGCCGGCCTGCGCGCCCACGCGTTCATCAACGGCCCGTGGACCGTGCTCGACACCGGCTACGGCCACGAGACGTTCATGCACGAGTTCGGGCACATCTTCGGGGCGCTCGACGAGTACTGCCCCGACGCGTGCAACCCGCCGACCTCGATTGCCGGCTACCTCGGCGTGTACAACGCCAACGCCCAGGCCCAGCCGGGCGCCGGCGGCATCGACGACGGCCACGGCGAGGCCGCCTCGTCCTTGATGATCTACAACCAGCCGGGCGCGGTGAACGGCTACACCCGCGGCGCCTGGGGCTGGATCGACAGCGACGGCGACGGCGTGATCGAGGTCCGCGACACCGCGCCGGCCAGCGAGCTGCGGCTGGTCGCCGACCGCCAGCGGGTGCGGGTCACCGGCACGATCGTCGATCGCCCGGCCACCCGGGTGTGGGCGGCGCCGTACAGCGTCAACCGGATCGTCGCGCTCGAGTACGCGTTCGCCGCCACCGGCCCGTGGCTGCGGCTGCCGTTGCCCGGCGACACCCGCGGCCGTCAGGCGGTGGACGTCGAGCTCGGCCAGCTCCCCGGCGGCACCCGCACGGTGTGGCTGCGCGCGGTCAACTCGGTCGGCAACGTCGAGCCGCGGCCGGTCGCGCTGAGCGTGACCACCACCGGCAACGCCAACAGCGCGCCCCACGGCCGGCTCGACCTGCCAGCGCGCGCGGGCTCGGCGTCGGCGCTGACGCTCACCACCGCCGCGGTCGACCTCGACGGCGACGCGGTGACCGTGCGCTACGACCTCGACGGCAACGGCACCTGGGACACCAGCTACCGCGCGCTCGGGGCCTACGCCTTCACCCCGGCCGCCGGCCTGCGGACGGTGCGCGCGCAGCTCAAGGACGCCCGCAACGCGACCCGCGTGCTCACCGCGACCGTGCCGGTCGTGACCGGCGCCGCGCCGGCGACCATCACGCTCGGCGCCGTCCCGAGCCAGGTCTACGCCGCCAACCCGGCGCGGATCACCGCCGCGGTGGCCGCGCCCGGCGCGACGCTGAGCGCGACCGCGATCCTGGCCACCGACGACGACGTCGCGACCGCGCCGGTGACGATCGCCGCCGACGGCACGCTCGCCGTCGACCTGCCCACCCCGCGCTCGCTGCGCACCCGGCCGCTGGATCTGGCGGCCGGCGACCGCACGCTGGGGAACAACGACGTCCGCGACCTGGCGGTGCTCGACGGCAACCTGATCGCGGTCGCCGCCGGCACCGGCGGCGTGTGGATCGTCGACGTCACCGACCGCGCCGCGCCGCGCGTGGTCGCGCAGGTGCCGCTCGAGACCACCGCCCACCGGCTGCGCAAGGTCGGGACCAAGCTGTACGTGCTCGGCAGCTACCTGGCCGTGCTCGACGTCGCCGATCCGCGCGCGCCGCGCGAGCTGAAGCAGTGGTTCACCACCAGCGACACCACCACCACGGCCAGCCAGGAGGCCATGGGGATCAGCGACGGCGACGGCGGCTACGCCGTCCACGGCCTGTCGACCGGCCTCGGCGGGCGGATCAGCCGCACCACCGTGCGGGTGACGATCGATCACCCCAACCCGGCCGACCTGGTGATCCGGCTGGTGCCGTGGAAGGGCTCGGCGCTGCCGCCGGTGGTGCTGTGGGATCACCGCGCCGCGACCGGCGGGCTGCGCACGCTGACCTTCTCGTCGACGTCGACCCCGGCGCTGCGCGCGCTCGACGGCGCGTTCGCCGACGGCTACTGGTCGATCGAGGTCCAGGACGATCAGGCCAACGGTCAGGGCGGGCAGCTCGTGGGCTCGCAGCTCGACTTCACCACCCGCAGCCGCGCCGCCCGGGTGATCACCAACGCCGCCGAGCTGGCCGGCGTGACCTCGTACGGCGAGCTGGTGGTCGCCGGCGACGGCGTGCAGGTGGTCGACGTGGCGGTGCCGCAGTGGATGATGCCGGTCGGCGCGATCGCCGGCACCGGCACCTACAGCGCGACGATGATCGACGACGCGGTGATCGTCAGCGCGCCGCTCGAGGCCAAGACCCCCGACGGTTCGACGTCGACCGCCCCGGTGCGCGGGCTGTGCGCGATCGACCTGACCTACGCCGCGCCGCGGCTGGTCCGCTGCGACGCCACGCTCGAGGCGCGCGACCACGCGCAGATCGCCGGCCGGCTGTACGTCGGCACCGGCGGCAAGTGCCAGCGCGACGACGGCGCGTGCGATCCGCCGGCGACGATCGTCGGCAACGCCCGCGGCTTCGCGCGCGGCTGGGCCTGGCGCCTGGGCACCACCCCGCTGCGGGTCGATCGCTGGGCGTTCGGCGACGCGACGACGGTGTGGACCGTCAACGAGCAGGGCTCGGTCGACCGGCTGAACGTCGCCAACCCGGCGAGCGTCACGGTGGTCGAGCGCTTCGCGCGCACCTACACCACGCGGCTGGTGCCGCTGCGGCTGCCCGAGGTCATCCTGTTCGACTTCGGCGCGATGGCGCGGCTGGCGACCCTGGGCGACGCGTGGAGCATCCTGTCGCGGGTCTACCGCCTGACGATCACCGCCACCACCAGCGCCGGCGCGACCACCACGGTCACCCGCCACGTCCACGTCGTCCCCTACGACCACGCGCCGACCAGCGTGACCACCGCGGTCGTGCCGCCCAAGGACGGCATCGGCGCCAACCACCTGCAGATCACCGTCGTCGATCCCGACGACAGCACCACCTGGGATCCGACCCGGTTCGCGCGGGTCGACTGGGACGGCGACGGCAGCTTCGACACCGACTGGCTGTGGATGAGCGCCGATGGCGAGGGCCGGTTCGTCACCGACCTCGAGCTCGTCCCGGGCGCGGCGGGCCGCACCGCGATCGTCGAGGCCCGCGACGGCTTCTGGGCCCGCGCCCGGACCTCGACGGTCCTGCCGTAACGGTCAGCGGCCGCGGCCTGGGCCGCGCCGCCCCGGGGCGCGTCCGTGGTGCTTGCCGAGGCGGGTCAGCCGGCCAGGGCGCGCGTCGGCGCGATCGTCCTTGCGCTCGCCGCGCATGCCCTGGTCGCGATCGTCGCGACCGCCGCGCATGCCCTGGTCGCGGTCATCGCGGCCGGCGCGGTCGCGCCAGAAGTCGCCGGCGCGCTGGTCGTCGCGATCGCGGCCCATCGCCAGGTCGCGGCGCCGGGCCGGATCGCGATCGGCGCGAGCCTGGTCGTGGTCGCAGCTGGCGGCGCCGGGCGCGGCGCCGCCGCGTCCGCCGCGATCGCGCCGATCGGCGCTGGCGAGGCCGGCGGCGACCGTGAGGGCGAGGGCCAGGGTGGTGAGGGAGGTGAAGACGCGGAAGCGACGGCTGGTATTCATGAGATTCGACGGCTCCTGTCCCGGCACCGGGACGAGCGTCGGTAGTGCACCCGGCGGGCCAGCCGGGCAGGGCCTCGCCGCGCGCTTGGCGCGTGGTCGCGTGGCGCGGCCTGCGGTTCCTGCAGGTGCAGCGCTGCGGCGCGTGCAGGTCGCTACGCGTCGACGCCGCGGCGGGCGCGGTCGCGCGGGCGCCAGTCGTCGACCGGATCGCGCGGGTGCATCGGGCCGTCGAAGGTCAGGCGGTGGGCGGCGTCGAAGTCGGTCGCGCCCTGGGTGCGCACGAAGATCGTCTTGCGGTTGTAGGGCAGGAAGAACAACAGGAACGGGAAGAAGTTCTTCACCATCACCACGTCGGCCTTCATCAGCGGCAGGCCCACGTCGCGATAGAACGACGGCCGCATCACCATCGCCGGGCCCTCGACTACGACCAGCCGCAGGTGCGCGATCGCCAGCACCGCGGTGCGCAGGAAGCCGGGCTGATCGAGCTTGCGCTCGAGCCGCGCGCGCACCGCCAGCGGCGGCCCCGAGGCCGGATCGAGGTGGCCGCCGACCTCCACGTCGACCTCGCTGCCCTCGGGCGCGTCCCACAGCGCGGCGATCGCCACCGGATCGCGCACCGCCGCGTAGGTGAGCAGCCCGCCGCCCTCGGCCAGCATCGCGCGCAACAGGTGGGTCGAGTCGCCGGGCGCGCCGGCGGTGACCACGTCGGAGGCGTCGGACATCATCACCACGCCGAGCTTGCGCCGCACCCGCGCGGCGCGCGCCGCGGCCAGCCCCTCCGACGCGGTCGCGAAGGTCGGCGGCATCGCGTGGCGTCGGGCCCAGCACATCTCGGCCAGCTCGTCGGCCAGGCGCTCGGCCGCGGCCGGCTCGCCGTAGGCCAAGGTCGCCCAGCCCAGCGCCGGATCGTCGTTCCACGGGTGGACCATGAACGTCGAGGCGCTGGCGACCTCGCCGCGCCGCTCGGCCCGCGCCATCCGCCGGAACACCGCGCGCATCGGCGCCAGGAAGTCGATGGTCTTGCCGCCGCCCAGCAGCATCGGCAGCGTGCGCCACGCCGCGGTCGGCCGCCGTCCGTCGAGCATGCCCAAGAGCAGCTCGGCCGCGCGCCTGCCGACCCGGGCGTGATCGCGGTGCGGGTTGGTCTGGTAGGCGACGATCGCGTCGGCCGCCTCGACCCGCGCCCGGGTCAGGTTGGCGTGCAGGTCGTGGGTGCAGGTGAGCGGCGCGCCGCCGGCCGCGTCGCGCGCCCGCCGCAACAGCTCGGCCTCGGGGTCGCGCAGCCCTTCGACGCCCATCGCGCCGTGCAGCGCCAGCACGACGCCGTCGGGGCGCGCCGCGCGCAGGCCGTCGGTCAGGCGATCGGCCAGCGCCTCGAAGCACGCCCGCGACAGCTTGCCGCCCGACGAGGCCCACGCGGAGATGATCGGCACCGGCGTGGCGCCGCTGGCGCGCAGCGCCGCCACCGCGCCAGCCAGCTCGGCCTTCTTGAAGAAGCCCGGCACCTCGTTGGGCGTGCGGTCGACCGCGGCCAGGAGCGCGTCGCCGGTCAGGTAGTGGCTCTGCTCGAAGTCGGCCAGCTCGGTCGGGACCGGCGTCAGCGCGTTGGTCTCTTGCATGATCCGCGCGAACGCGATCCGGCGCACGCGCTACCGCCGCCGCCCGAGCGCGCCGCGCACCGCCGCCAGCTTGTCGAGCGCGGCGTCGATCTGCGATCCGTAGCGATCGATGAGCTTGCCGACCACGCCGTCCTGCGCGCTGGCGTTGACGTCGGGCACGACCACGCCGGGCATGTACATCGCCTGCATCACCTTCTTGACCGACTGCTTGACCATCCCGCGCAGCGGCAGCTTGGCCATCATCCCGTACATCGGCGCCGATCCGCTCTGCTTGAGCGACGGGTCGGCGCGGACCTCGGCGCACGCGGCGCGCAGGTCGGCCAGGTAATCGTCGACGATCGCCAGGTGGTTGGCGGTGCAGGTCAGGTGGATCGCGGCCGGGTGCTGGCTGCGATCGACCGACCAGCCGCGGGCCTCGAGCCGATCGGCGACGGTGTAGATGTCGGGGCCGCCGGGGGTGGCGCCGAACGCGACGATCGTCGCCTGGCTGTCGCCGATCACCTGCAGGCCGTCGATCGCGGCGGCGCCGGCGCGCACCCGGTCGGCGACCTCGAGCGCGGCCGCGGTGAGCCGCTGGTAGCCGTCGGCGCCCAGGCCCTGCAGCGCGGCCCACGCCGCGGCGATCGGGCCGCCGGGGCGGGTGCCGATCAAGGTCGGCGACACGTAGATGCCGCCCGGGAAGTCGGCGGCGACGAAGAACTGGTGCTGCATGTCCTTCATCGCGCGCCACAGCAGCACCGACGCGCCCTTGCCGGCGTAGGCGTACTTGTGGAGGTCGGCCGAGATCGACGTCACCGCCGGCACCCGGAAGTCCCAGGCCGGCAGCGCGCGGCCGAGCCGCTCGACCCACGGCAAGACGAAGCCGCCGACGCAGGCGTCGACGTGCAGCGGCAGCTTGGCCCGGGCGCACACCGCGCCGACCTCGGCCACCGGATCGATCACGCCGTGGGCGTACTGCGGCGCCGACACCACGACCGCGATCGTCGACGGGCCGATCGCCCGCTCGAGGGCGCGCACGTCGACGCGCTGGTCGGCGTCGACCGGCACCTTCTTGAGCCGCACGCCGAAGTAGTGCGCGGCCTTGTCGAACGCCGGGTGCGCGGTGATCGGCAGGACGATCACCGGCCGACGGATCCACGGCTTGTGCTGGCGCGCGCGATCGCGGTACGCGGCCACCGCGACCAGGATCGACTCGGTGCCGCCCGAGGTGACCGCGCCGACGGTGTCGGGGCCGCCGTGCATCAGGTCGGCGGCCATCTGGGTGATCTCGGCCTCGAGCCCGCGCAGGCTCTGGAACGCCATCGGGTTGAGCAGGTTGCCCGACGCGAACAGCGCGTGGGCCCGCTCGAGCAAGCGGCTGTGCTCGTCGCCGGCGTGGTAGACCAGCGAGAACACGCGGCCGCGCTTCCAGTCGGTGTCCTTGGCCTTGCGCGCCTCGAGGTCGGCGAGCAGCTCGTCGGCGCCGCGGCCGTGGGCGGGGACGGTGGCGCGGTTCACAGGATCGGTCCTCCCAGCGCGGCCTCGACCGACACCGTCATGATGTTGTTACCGCCGCTGCCGCGGATGTTCGACGGCGGGTTGGTGATGCTGTCGCGGATCTCGGGGATGTCGTACCAGTAGTGCAGGTAGCTGGCGGCCAGCTTGAAGCGCCCCACCGGGAACCGCACGCCGGTGTGCAGGCCCCAGTGCGAGAACGTCGGCTGATCGAACGTGACCGTCTGCGCCGGCGCCGGCGTGCGGTCGTAGTGGACGCCGGCCATCAGCTCGACGCACGGCGCCTGCGGCAGGTCGTGGACCCGCACGCCGCCGGCCGCCTGCCACGAGTCGTTGTAGTTCTTGGGCGTGAGCAGCTGGCTGACCAGCGGCAGGCCGTTGATCTGGGTGCGCTGCTCCGTGTACGCGCGGTACAGGTAGTAGCGGACCTCGGTGCCGATCTCGAGCTTGGGCGTGACGTCGTAGTTGGCGCCGCCGAGGAAGGTCCACGGCAGCACTAGCCCGGTCTTCTGGTTGCCGACGTACTGATCGCCCGGCACGGTGGCGTCGGCGCCGGTGGTGAGCCGGACCTCGCCCTCGAGCATCGGGTCGACGCGGCCGATCACGGTGGCGCCCAGCGTGAGCTTGGGGATCGGCCGGGCCAGCACGCCGGCGTTCCAGGTGAACTTCCAGTCCTCGCCGTCGATCACCAGCTCGGCGTTGGAGCCCAGCAGCCGCTCGGCGTCGATGCCGTTGACGATCGGGAACAGGTGGCGCTTGCCGTGGACCCGCACGTTCATCATGCCGGCGCCGAGGCCGACCGAGAGCTTGCGGTTGATCTGGTACGCGGCCACCGCGGTGACCGTCGGCGCCACGATGTAGCCGTCGATCAGGTGGTAGCGGGTGACGTCGGTGTCTGCGAACTGCGCGCCGGTGCCGTTGGACACGTAGGCGGCGACCGCGCCCCACAGCTTGCCCGGCAGGATCTCGGCCGAGGCGGTCAGCATCGGGATCGCGCCGATGGCGCGGGTCGGCCGGGTGGTCGGGTAGTAGCCCTCGGCGTCGACCGGCGCGTCGAGCCACCGGTCGCTCTGGTCCCACGGCCGCAGCTTGAACTCGGTGTTGAGCACCGCCAGCCCGAACGTCGCGTAGATGCGGACGCCGGGGAGCAGCGTCAGGCCAGCCGGGTTGTGGAACACCGCCGACGGCTCGTCGGGGCGGCCCACCACCGCGGCCATGCCGGTGCGGCGGACGCCGACCTCGGGGATGCCGAAGCCGCCGGCGCGCGCGGGGGCGGCGGTGGCGGCGCAGGCGAGGACGGCGGCCGCGAACCAGAGCGTGCGGTGCATCCGACCAGCATCGGCGGTGCGCGCGGCGATTTCAATCGGCGCGGCCACCAGGCACGATGGGGCGTGGCCGATCGTCCGTCGCTCATCGAGGTGCTGGGGCTGTCGCCGTGGCGGCAGCGCCTGCGCGAGACCGTCTTCGCGGTGCGCGGCGACGCGCTGACGCCGCCCAGCCGGTTCGATCACACCAGCCTGCGCATCCTGCAACCGCGGCTGGCCGCCGCGCTGTGGCGGGGCCAGCGGCCGTTCGGTCGCGCGGTGCCGATCTACAACCTGTTCAACCGCACCCCGACGCCGATCGTCGACGGCTGGTCGGTGCGCAAGACCCACGTCCGCGACTACCGCGGCGGCACGCTCACCTACGACAGCCACAACGGCACCGACTTCGCCACCGCGCCAGGCACGGTGATCGTCGCCCCGGCCGCGGCCCGCGTGATCCTCGTCGTCAGCGAGTTCCACCGCGGCGGCCTCAAGCTCCTGCTCGATCACGGCGACGGCCTGGCCACCAGCTGCGCGCACCTGGCGCGGGCGCTGGTCGAGCCCGGCCAGGTGGTCGCCCGCGGCGAGCCCATCGCGCTGTCCGGAGCGTCGGGCCTCAACTTCGTCGCCGCGCTCGGCGCCGATCCGCCGCACCTGCACTTCAACACCTGGCTCGACGGCGTGCCGGTCGACCCGTTCGCCGCGCCGGGTGAGGTCTCGCTGTGGCGCCGCGCCAACGACCCCGCCCCCGGCGCCGCCGATCGCGATCTGCCCCCGACCGCGATCGACGACGCCCGCCTCGAGGCCCAGCTCGCCGCCTGCAAGGATCCGGCGCTCGCCGCCCGCCTGCGCGCCATCCCCGACCTCGGCGCGCGCGCGCTGGCCACGATCTTCGCGCGCAACTACCAACCGATGCGGTTCGCCGAGCACGTCTCTCCGTACGCCGCCCGCCCGGTCCGCGTCCCCCGCCTCGACCTGCCATTTGCGGCCACCGACTACGACCGCATCCATCTGCCGGGGGTGTGACCCCGGGACCCGCGGCCGCGGCCGCGGTCTACTTCCCCTTCGCGACCACCGCGGTGCACTCGGCGAGCGCGGCCTCGAGCGTCGTCTCGCCCGAGCCCATCGACGTCCACTCGTTGATCTTGACCTTGCCGGTCGCGACCGCGGCGTCGCCGAGCTTCACGGTGGCGGCCTCGTTTTCCTTGGCGCCGCACGCGACCGGCTTGCCGGCGTCGTCCTTGCCGGTCGACAGCGTCACCGTGGTCCAGCCGACGCCGTTCGACGTCGACGTCGTGACGCCGGCGACGACGCCCGTGACGCTCACGACCTGGTCCTTCCACTTCGAGCGACCAGCCAGCGCCGTGGCGCGGAACGCGTCGACGGTCACCGGCTTGCCGTCGGTGGGCGGCGCCGCGGCGTTGGGATCCTCGGGCGGGCCCGGCTCGACCCCGGCCATCTTCATGCACTCGCTGCGGTTGCCGGGCAGCTCGCCCTTGGCGATCTTCATCGGGCTGGTCACCGAGGCGACGTTGTCGCCGTCCTTGGTGATGGACGCGTAGGCGCAGTCGTCGCCCTCGATCACCGCCCAGCCGAGCGTGTCGCCGTCGACCTTGGTCGGCTCGCCGGCCTGGCCCTTGGCGCGGGCCAGCGCGTCGGCCAGCGCCCGCGGTGGCGGGGTGCCGATGGCCTCCTTGAGGCCCATCACGCGCTCGATGGTGAGCTTGCCGGTGAACGGCGGCGGCGGCGCGGCCGGGGCGGGCGGCGGCGTGGGGGCGGCGGGCTTGGCGCTGCCGCCGCCGCTGGCGTCGTCGGTCTTCTTGCCGCAGCCGGCGGCGAGGCCGGCCACGATCATGGCGAGGAGGAGCGTGCGGTGCATGGCCGCGAGGCTACACCACCCCGCCGCCGCTCACGCGACGGCGCCGCGGCGCCGGAACGTCGCGAACGCGCTGGTGTAGCCGTGGACGAAGGTCTTGCCGGCCACCGGGCCCAGCTCGCCATTGCAGAAGAAGCCGCCGATCGGCACCTGGCCGCGGGCGCGCGCGAACGCCTCGCTGTCGTGGTTGGGCGCGCCGTACAGCGCCTGGCCGCGGCCGACGCACGAGAACAGCAGCGCGCCGGCCGCCGGGGCCGCCGGCTCGGCCAGCAGCTCGGCGAGATCTTCGGCCGAGGTCGCGGCGTCGCGCAGGTGGAACTGCACGACCTGGCCGGGCTCGACGCTCGCGGCCACGGTGAGCGCGCCGCTGGCGCGATCGCAGCCGACCAGGTTGCGCACCAGCACGTCGCGGCGGCCGAGCCGCGCGCCGTCGCGGGCCAGGCCGATGAACAGCGAGTGTCGGCACAGCGCGCGGTCGGCTGGCGGCATCGACGCGTGCAGCTCGGCCAGCGCGGCCAGCGCGGGCTTGCCGTCGAGCTCGAGGATCACGCTGCCCAGGCCCTTGGTCACGAACAGCGGCGGGCCGACCGGCCGGCAGCCCTGCGCGACGATGGTGTCGACCGCGACGTCGCCGTCGAGCGTGACCAGCACCGCGCCCTCGCGGTGGCGGGCCTCGCCGGCGAACAGCGTGTTGCCCGGCCGGCCGCGCCCGGTCATGCCGCCCGACGCCAGGCCGCCGACGGTGGTGGCGGTGGGCCACACCGTGTCGAGCCAGGGCACCAGCCGGTCGACCGGGCTGGTCATCGGGCAGGGCAGCGCGATCACCGCGCGGGCGTCGAGGTCCGGCGCCAGCCAGGTGTCGGGATCGGGGCCGAGGTGGTGGACCGCGGCGTTGACGCCGGGCAGCCGCGCCACCGTCACCGCCAGCGCGGGCCGGTGCTCGATCTCGAGGCCGCCACCGATCGCGCCGCCGACCGTGCACCCGGCGATCGCGGCGCCAGGGAACTGCCGGGCCAGCGTCCGCGACAGGTGCGCGAAGCCGGCGGCGTGGTGGTCGGTGACGAACGCCAGCACCAGGTCGGCGCGCGCGTCCCCCAGCGCTTCGGCCGCCTCGGCGGCGGCCTGATCGCAAGCGGCGATCGTATCGGGAGCGGTGGCGATGGCCGAGGCCCAACGCATCGCTACCAGCGTACTCGATCGCCAGCGGTCGACAACGCCCGCAAACGCCGCGCTTGACCGCCGTCGGCGCTGGCGCGATCGTCGAGGTTATGATCGTGTCGACGGCCGCGCACGAGGCGAGCCTGGCCGCGCTCGCCGCCGAGGTGCGCGAGCCCGCGGCCGGCCTCCACGGGCCGGGCAGCCCGGCGTGGCGCATCGAGCGCGATCTGGTGATCTTCCTCGGCGGCGGCCGCGCGGCGCTGCTGCAGCTGGCCCACCCCTACGTCGCCTACGGCGTGCACCAGCACTCGCGCACCCGCGACGACGTGGTCGGGCGGTTCCGGCGCACCTTCGACAACGTCTTCGCGATGGCGTTCGGCACGCTCGACGACGCGCTGACCTCGGCGCGGCGGGTCCACCGCATCCACACCCACATCACCGGGACGATCGGCGAGGACGCGGGCGCGTTCCCGCGCGGCGCGCCCTACCACGCCAACGAGCTGGCCGGGCTGATCTGGGTGTGGGCGACGCTGGTCGACTCGGTGGTCGCGGTCTACGCGGCGATCGGCGAGCCGCTCACCAGCGCCGAGCGCGAGGCGTACTACCGGGGCGCGATCCGGTTCGCGCGGCTGTTCGGCATCGGCCCCGGCGACGTGCCCGCGACCTGGGACGGCTTCGCGGCGTACGTGGCCGCGACGATCGCGTCGCCGGTGATCACCGTGACCGCGCCGGCGCGGCAGATGGCCGGCTTCCTGTTCGGCGGCCGCGTGGGGCTGGTGGCGCGCGCGGTCAGCGCCGCGCTGTTGCCGCCGTCGGTGCGCGCGCAGTTCGGGCTGTCGTTCGGCCGGCGCGAGCGCGCGCTGGCGATGGCGACCCTGGCCGCGGTGCGCGCGGCGCGGGCGGTGACGCCGCGATCGGCGTGGGACGTGCCGGCCTACCGCGACGCCGAGCGGCGGCTGCGCGGGCTGCCGCCGAGCGCGTGGAGCCGCTGGGTCGAGGCGCGGCTGGTGGCGCTGGCCGGGCGCACGGCGCAGGCGCGGCCGACGCGCTAGCTAGCGCTGCTACGCCGAGGTCATCGCGCGGGTCACGATCAGCACGACGTCGAGCGCGCGCGCGACCGCCATCGCCGGCGTGGCGCCGCTGAGCTCGCGGTCGAGCGCGACGAACACGTACTCGCCGGGCGGCAGCGCGAAGCGGAACTGGCCGTCGCGATCGCTCTTGACCCGGCGCGGGGCGGGGCCGCGGCGATCGGCGTGGGTGGCGACCACGGTGACGCCCGGGATCGCCTGGCCCGCGTGATCGACCACGCGCCCGACCACCTGCGCGCTGGCGAGCGGCACCTCTCGCTTGGGCGCCAGGTTGGTCGGGGCTGGCGTGGCAGGTCGGCGCACGCCACCAGCCTGCGCAGCGGAGGGGACCGCGAGGAGCGCGCAGGCGAGGAGCAGGTGGGCGGGGCGCATGGGGGGAGGTACGGAGCACACCGCGTGCCGATGGCCGACGATCGGTAGACCCGCGACGCCACGCCCCGGTTGCACCGAAAACGCGCGCCTGCGACCGGTCGCAGCCTGGTCGCACCGGTCGCACCTGTCGCGCTCCCGCCACAGCGGGTGACCCGCCGCGACAGAACGTCGAGGCGTCCTCGCCCTCGGCCGCTACTTGAACTTCTCGGGATCGACCGCGAACCGCTTCACCCAGCGCTGGATCTGCTTGCGATCCTTGTTGAGCGCCCGCGCCACGGCGCTGATGTTGCCGCGGTGATCGCGCATCGCGGCGCACAGGCTGTCGCGCAGCGCCTCGTCGGCCGGGGTCAGCGGCGTCGTGCGGGCCGCGCCGGGTGGGCGGCCCGAGCGCACCGCGTCGGGCAGGTGGCTCGCCAGCACCGGCGTGGCGCCGGCCAGCACCGACGCCGTGGTCAGCGCCTGCTCGAGCTCGCGGATGTTGAGCGGCCACGGGTAGCGGAACAACAGCCGCGCGGCGTCGAGGTCGAGCCCCACCGCGTCGGCCGGGAAGTGCCGCTCGTACAGCGAGCCGATCAGGATGCCGAGATCGGGGCGGCGCTCGGCCAGCGCCGGCACCGCGATGCGGAAGCCGGCCAGGCGCGCGAACAGGTCGTGGCGGAACAGGCCCTCGGCGATCATCTCGTCGAGGTCGCGGTGGGTGGCGGCGATGATCCGCACGTCGACCGAGACCGGGCGGGTGCCGCCCACCGGCGTGACCTCGCGCTCCTGCAGCACCCGCAAGAGCGTCGCCTGCGACGCCGCCGGCAGGTCGCCGATCTCGTCGAGGAACAGCGTGCCCTTGTCGGCGGCGCGCACCAGCCCGGTGTGATCGGCGTGGGCGCCGGAGAACGCGCCCTTCTTGTGGCCGAACAGCTCGCTCTCGATGAGGTTGTCGGGCAGCGCGCCGCAGTTGACCGCGACGAACTCGCCGCTGCGCCCCGACAGCGCGTGGGCGGCGCGGGCCAGCACCTCCTTGCCGGTGCCGCTGTCGCCCTCGACCAGGATCGACACCGCCGAGCCGGCCACCTGCCGCATCCGGGCCAGGTCGCGGCCGTACTCGGGGATCAGCGTGGCCAGGCCGGCGATCGGCTCGCGGCTGCGCTCGAGATCGATGATCGGCGGATCCTGATCGCCCAGCGGCAGGCGCTCGCAGAACACGAACAGCGTGTGGCCGAACTCGATCAGGTCGCCGTCGGCCAGCACCGCCCGCTTGGTGGGCTGGCCGTTGACGAAGGTGCCGTTCTTGGAGTCGGTGTCGGTCAGCACCCAGCGGCCGAACGACGGCTCGAGCCGGGCGTGCTTCGACGACATCCACCGGTCCGGGACCCGGACGAACAGCTCGGCGCCGGTGCGGTCGGCCTTGCGCTCGCTGCCGCGGCCCAGCACCACGGCGGCGACGTCGCCGAGGTCGTAGCGCGCCGACAGCGCGCGCGGGCGCTGGCACTCGAGCGCGAGCACGAGTGCGGGCCGCAGGCGCGTCGCGTCGGGGCGCGGGCCCGCGTCTTCGGCCAGAGAGAGCGTCGCACCCAGCGTGTCCACCATCGAGCGCATCTTAGCCAAACTCAACCGCGACCACACCCCCTGCCATTCCCAGTGATCGTCACCACTGCCGGGTGACCGTCACCGCCAGGGCCCGCCCCGTCGAGGGCACGCCGGCGCGGGCGAGGTAGCGGCGGTCGAGCAGATCGGTGAGCTGCCCCGAGATCACCCACGGCCCGGCCTCGTAGCTGCCCGCCAGGTCGAGGGCCTGGTACTCGGGCAGCCACTGCTGGCGATCGAGGCGCCGACCCATCACCCGCAGTCGCACCTCGGTCCACAGCCCCTCGATCGGCCGCGCGGCGAGGTGCAGCTGGGCGCGGTGGCGGGCCAGGAAGTCGAGGGGCTCGCCGCGGCCGGGCGCGCCGGCCTCGATGAAGCTGTACGCCGCGCCGCCCTCGACCACCTGATCGCGGCCGATGACCGCGCTCACGTCGACGCCCTGCAGATCGAGCGCGCCGCTGTTGGTGAAGCGGCGGGTCGCGGGATCGGTCTTGATGAGCCCGTCGCTCCACCGCGCCCACGCCGCCGACTCGAGCCGGTGGCGGGCGCCGCCGATCGCGACCCGCGCCTCGGCGAAGTCGTTGACCTCACCGTCGAGGCCGGCGGTGCCAGCGTCGCTGCGGTAGCGCTCGCGCAGGGTCGGCAGGCGGCCCTTGCGCGCGACCGTCGCGGTGAACGCGACGTCGGCGACCGGCGCGTAGGCGGCGACCAGCTTGCCCTCGGGCCGCACCGGCGCGCCCAGCCCCAGCGGCACCGCCAGCCCGAGCGCCGCGTCGAGCCGCAGCCGCGCGTCCTCGTACTGGCCACCGGCCGCGACCTCGGCCACCGTCGAGCGGCCCCGCGACAAGGTCAGGCCGTCGTCGACCCGGGCCGCCTCGCTGTCGAGGTGGGCCGACGCCACCGCGCGGGTGCGCGGGCCCAGGCCGCGGGTGATCAGCAACCCGGCGCCGGCGCGGTTGGCGCGCACGTCCTCCTTGGCCTCGGGCGTCGTCAGCGTCGGGTCGAGGAAGAAGTGGGTCAGCCGGGTGGTGCCGTGGCCGTAGGCGTCGGCCAGGAGCTGCCACCGGCCGATCGTCCGCTCGTACCGGGCGCTGGCGCGGCCCAGCAGCTCGCGATCGATCTGGGTGATCTCGGCGGTGTCGTCCTCGATCGGCGGCACGACGTAGCCGCGCACCAGGCCGAAGCCGTCGATCACCAGCCGGTCCTTGCCGCGGCGATCCTCGAGCCGCAGCGCCAGGCCGGCGGCGCGGCGACCTTCGTCGACGTCGACCTCGCCCGGGATGTCGAACGCTCGGGCGCCCAGCTCGCCGGTGGCCGAGACGCGCAGCGCGGTGTGGGCGCCGAGCGCGTGGCGGCCGGTCACCGCGGCGACGCCGGCGCGCGCGGTGGTCGCGGTGGCGCGGGCCAGCAGCGCCGCCGGGCCGATCGCGTCGGAGGTGTGCAGCTCGACCACGCCGCCGGGGCCGCCGGGGCCGTCGATCGGCGAGGCCGGCGCGGTCGACACCCGCACCTGGGCCAGGTCGGTGGTCGGCAGGCTCGAGAGATCGAAGTTGCCGAAGTACGGATCGTCGATCGCGACGCCGTCGATCAGGATCTTCACCGCGCTGCGCCGCGCGCCGCGGATGTCGATCTGCCGGCCGCCGCGCCCGGCCTCGCGGATGACCACGTCGGGCAGGTACGCGATCGCCGCCGCGACGTCGGTGGCGCCGCGCCGGGCCAGCTCGCGCGCGTCCTGGCGCGGCTGGGTGTCGCGATCGAACGGCTTGTCGGGGCGCTCGTCCCAGATCTCGATGACCTCGGCCTGGGCCAGCGCCAGCGCGGTGGCGAGGTCGATGGTCTCGGGGCCGGCCGGCGGCGGGGCGGGCGGCGGGGTGGGGGGCGGTTCGTCGGCCCTGGCGGCCCCGGGCCCCACGAGGGCGGCGATCGCGAGCAGCCAGGACCACGAGCGGAGCACGATCGCAGCGTACCTGCGAGCGCCGTGCCGCGACATCACACGCCGGTTACGCCGACTTCTTGCGCGACTTCTTCTTGGCGTCGACCGCCTCGACCGGCGCGGCCTCGGCGGCCTTGGCCGGCTGCCCGGCGGACGCGGCCATGCCCAGCGACGCCTTCAGCGCCTCCATCAGGTCGATGATCTTGCCCTGCGGTGCCTCGGGGGCGGCGGTGATCTCCTGGCCGTCGATCTTGCCCTGGATCAGCTCGAGCATCCGGCCCTTGACGTCGTCCTTGTACTTCTTGTTGTCGAACGTCGCGACGGTGATCTGCGAGATGATCTGCCGGGCCAGCGCCAGCTCGGTGGCCTTGACCTCGGGCAGGTCGGGCAGCGGCACCTCGGCCCACTCCTTGACCTCGTCGGCGTAGCGCAGCTGGTGCATGATCAGGCCGTTCTGGAACGGCCGCACCGCGACGACGTACTGCTTGCCGCGGGCCGAGTAGGTGGCGATGCCGATCAGGCCGCTCTCGACCATCGCCTCGTTGATCAGCCGGTAGGCGCGCTCGCCGCCCTTGTCGGGGCCCAGGTAGTACGACTTCTCGAACAACAGCGGGTCGACGGTCGTCGCCGGCACGAACTCGGTCAGGTCGATGGCGTTGGTGGCGACCGCGTCGAGCGCCTTGAGCTCGTCGGCGGTGAGCACGACGTACTGGCCCTTGGTGAACTCGTAGCCCTTGACCATCTGGTCGCGCTCGACGACCTCGCCGTCCTTGGTGCAGATGTACTGCTGCTTCAGACGTGATCCGCACGCGCCGTGGAGCATGTTGAACGAGACGTCCGATCCGCTCTCGCTCGTCGTGTAGAGCTTGATCGGGATCGAGACCAGGCCGAACGAGATGGTGGCGGTGCCGATGGCGCGGGCGGGCATGGCGCTATGATACCGGTCCCGCCGGATTCGGTCACATGAGTAGCCCCGACGACGACGATCCGCTCGCGAAGTACCGCGACAAGCGCACCGCCGGGGCCACGCCCGAGCCGATCGGCGCGCGCCCGGCCGCCGGCCGCGCCTCGGCCGGCGTGTTCGTCGTCCACGAGCACCACGCGACCCGCACCCACTGGGATCTGCGCCTCGAGATCGACGGCGTGCTGGTGTCGTGGGCGGTGCCGCACGGGCCGACCATGGACCCCGACGTCAAGCGGCTGGCGGTCAAGGTCGAGGCCCACCCGCTCGAGTACTGCGACTTCGAGGCGGTCATCCCCGAGGGCAACTACGGCGCCGGGCCGATGGTGGTGTGGGATCGCGGCCGGTTCGTGCCCGAGATCGATCCGCGCGACGGCCTGCGCGGCGGCGAGATCAAGTTCAGCCTCCAGGGCTACAAGCTGCGCGGCGCGTTCACGCTGGTCCAGACCGGCGGCCGCGGCCCCCGGGGCTCGGCGGCGGCCAAGGGCGGCGACAACTGGCTGCTGATCAAGAAGCGCGACGCGTGGAGCGAGGCGGCGCTGGCCGCCGGGCCGCTGCCGTCGGCCAGCGTGCTGTCGGGGCTGACCGCCGAGGAGCTGGCCGCCGGGGCGCCGCGGATCGCGGCGTGGCGCGCGGCGCTGGCTGCGGTCGGCGCGCCGAAGAAGGCGATCGCGCCGGTCGGCTTCGCGCCGATGCTGTGCGAGACCGCGCCGGCGCCGTTCTCGAGCAAGGACTGGATCTTCGAGCTGAAGTACGACGGCTACCGGCTGATCGGCTGGGGCGGCGCCGGCGCCGCGATGCTGCGCTACCGGTCCAACGCCGACGCCACCGTGCGCTACCCCGAGCTGGTGGCGTCGCTGCGCGCGCTGCCGGTGCCGGGGCTGGTGCTCGACGGCGAGGTCGTCGTGCTCGACGGCGAGGGCAAGCCCAACTTCAAGGCGCTCGCCGAGCGGGCGCAGGTGGTCAAGAAGACCGACATCGCGCGGGCCGCGGTGGCCGCGCCGGTGGCGTGGTTCGTGTTCGACCTGCTGGCCGCCGACGGGCTCGACCTGCGCGGGCTGCCGGTCGAGGCGCGCAAGCAGCTGCTCGCGGCGATCGTGCCGGCCGCCGGGCCGATCCGGTTCGCCGAGCACGTGCCCGAGGTCGGCGCGGCGTTCCTGGCGGCGGCGGCCGGCCGCGGCCTCGAGGGCGTGGTCGGCAAGAAGCTGGGCTCGCGTTACCGGGCCGGCGCGCGCAGCAAGGACTGGGTCAAGCTCAAGGTCGATCCCGAGGCCGACTTCGCGGTGTGCGGCTACACGCCGCCCAAGGGCTCGCGGGCCGGGCTGGGCGCGCTGCACCTGTGCGTGCGCGACGGCGAGGCGTGGCGCTACGCCGGCAAGGTCGGGTCCGGCTTCACCGACGCCGAGCTGGTGGCGCTGCGCAAGGAGCTCGACGCCGCGCCGCGGTGGGCGATCCCGTTCCCGCGCCCCGAGGACACCGCCGACGCGATCTGGATCGAGCCGGCGCGCGTGGTGCAGGTCCGCTACCGCGAGTGGCCCGAGGACTCGACGTTGCGGTTCCCGGTGTTCGTGCGGTTCCGCGACGACAAGCCGATCGAGGAGTGCGGCATGCCGGCGCGGCACACCGGCGAGCTGGCCGAGCGCGCGGCCAACGCGCCGGCGACGCTGGGCGACGTCACCGACGACGCGCCCCGGCGCGCGCTCAACCTGACCAACCTGAAGAAGGTGTTCTGGCCCGACGACGGCATCACCAAGGGCGACCTGATCGCGTACTACCGGGACGTCGCGCCGGTGCTGCTGCCCTACCTGGTCGATCGCCCGGTGGTGATCACCCGTTACCCCGACGGCATCGACGGCAAGTGGTTCTACCAGAAGGACCTGCCCGACTGGGCGCCGGCGTGGCTGCGCACCGTGACCCTGTGGAGCGAGCACAGCCAGCGCGAGATCCACTACGTGCTGATCGACGACGCCGACGGCCTGGCCTACCTCGCGAACCTGGCGTCGATCCCGATCCACGTGTGGGCCAGCCGCACCGTCGACCTGGGCCGCCCCGACTGGACGATCGTCGACCTCGATCCCAAGGGCGCGCCGCGCGAGCACGTGGTGCCGCTGGTGCTGGCGATCCACGCGCTGTGCGAGTCGATCGGGCTGCCGCACTACGTGAAGACCAGCGGCCAGACCGGGCTGCACATCCTGATCCCGCTGGGCGGGCAGCTCACGTTCGAGCAGGCGCGCAACCTGGCGTACCTGATCGGCATGGTGATCGAGGGGCGCCACCCGACGATGGCGACCACGCACAAGAACCCGGCCAAGCGGCAGGGCCGGGTGTACCTGGACTGGGGCCAGAACGCCCACGGCCAGCTGCTGGTCGCGCCGTACTCGGTGCGGCCGGTGCCGCACGCGCCGGTGTCGATGCCGTTGCGCTGGCACGAGGTGACGCCGGAGCTGGATCCGCGCGCGTTCACGATCCGCACGGCGCGGGCGCGCATCGACGCGATGGGCGACGATCCGGTGCGCGCGATCCTGACCGAGCGCCCCGACCTGCTCAGCGCGCTGGGCAAGCTGCAGGCGATCGTCGCGGCCAGCACGCCGGGCGCGTGAGCGGCTGCCACGCTGGCACGCGGCCGGCGGCGGCGGTGCCACGGTGACGCGCGGGCGCGGCGTGGACGGCGTGGACGGCGCGCCGCGGGGCGATCGCGCGGGCACGGTTCGTGCTGTCATCGCGCGCGATGCGGACGTGGATCATCGCGGTAGCGGCCGCCGGCGCGCTGGCGCTGGCGGTCTGGTTGTTGTTGCGCGGCGCCGACGCGCCGATGGCCGCGCGGCCCACGCCGGCGCACCCGACCGCGCGGCCGACGTCGCCGACGCCGATGGTGCGCCCGGGTAGCGCGGGCCCGCTGGGGGCCGCAGCGCCTGGCGCGACGGCGACCGACCCGGCGGCGCCCGCCGTCGGCGGCGGCGCGCTGCCCGCCGAGGCGCGCCCGCGCGGCGCGATCGATCACGGCCGGGCCTGGGCCACGCTGCCGCCGACCTATCCGATGAAGGCGCTGTCGCCCGCCAACGTCGCGGTCAGCCTGACCGGCGAGCCGGTGTCCGTGTACGCCATGGCGCCGCCGGGCGATCCGCCGCCGACGCGCGAGGTGCGCGGGCGGGTGCTCGAGGGCGGCGCGCCGGCGGCGGGCGTCACGGTGGTCGTCGGCGATCGCCTGATGGTGTTCGCCGGCCACCTGAACGGCGCGGCCGCGGCGGTCACCGACGGCGACGGGCGGTTCACGCTGGCGGCGCCGCCGACCGCGCGCTGGGCGCTGGCGCTCGGGCCGCACAGCTGGTCGGCGCTCACCCCGGTCGCCGACGGCGAGCTGGCGATCGCGCTGGCGCCCGCGGCCGCCGGCCTCGAGGTGACGGTGCGCGAGGACGGCGCGCCGCTCGACGCGACGCTCGCGCTGACGCTCGGCGACGGCGTCGTCGCCGGCACGGTCAGCGCCCCCGACGGCGTGTTCCGCTTCGCGGCGCTGCCGCCGGGGCCGGCCCGGCTGACCGTCGGCGCCAGCCTCGAGTTCGCCAGCGGCGCCGACGCGGTGTCGCCGGTCGACGTGACGCTGGTCGCCGGCGAGGTGGTGCGGCGGACGATCGCGCTCGACAGCGCCAACGCCACCGTCGCGGCGGTGCCGGTGGTCGCGGAGGGCGCGGCGGTGCGCACCGTCGAGTGGGCCCTGGTGCCGCCGCCGGCGCCCGCGTCGCTGGCCGCGCTGCGCGCGCGCGCGCGCGCGATGCCGCTGCTCGGCGGCGTCGACGCCGGCAACACGTACCAGTTCCACCGGGTCGCGCCGGCCGGGCCGCGGCTCGCGTGCGCGATCGCCAAGCTGGCGGGCGCCAGCGACGACGCCCCGCCGGTGGTGCGCTGGGGCTGCGCGCCGGTGGCGGTGCCGGCCGGCGGCGTGGTCGAGGTCGAGGTGGCGATCGATCGGCCGGCCGAGTGAGTGGCACACTCGGCCGCGTGCTGTTCCACATCACCACCGTCGACGCCTGGGCCGCGGCCCAGGCCGCCGGCGCGTACCGCGCGCCGTCGCTCGCGAGCCATGGCTTCATCCACCTGTCGGGCGAGGATCAGTGGCTGGCCACCGCCAACCGCTTCTACCGCGGGCAGCGCGATCTGCTGCTGCTGGTGATCGCCGCCGCGCGGCTCACCGCCGAGGTGCGCTGGGAGGACGGCGCGCCGCCGGCGCCCGATGGCGCGCAGTTCCCGCACCTGTACGGCGCGCTCGCGCTCGACGCGGTCGAGGCCGCGCTGCCGCTGCCGGTCGCCGCCGACGGGGCGATCGGCGTGCCCGCCGGGCTGAGCGCGTAGCGACGCTCAGTCTTCCATCGGCTCGAAGTCGGCCTTGGTGGCGCCGCAGTCGGGGCAGTACCAGTCCTCCGGCAGGTCGGCGAAGGCGGTGCCAGGCGGGACGTTGCTGGCCGGATCGCCCTCGGCGGGATCGTAGACGTGCGAGCAGATCGCGCAGCGGTACTTGGTCTTGGCGCCCATCACCGGGATCGTCGCACGCCTGCGCGCGTTACCGGAAGTTGCCCTGGCCGGTGATGAACGCGCCGCCGATGCCGCCGCTGGGCCACGCGAGGGTCTCGGTGACCACCTGGCCGTCGACGCCGGTCATGGTCAGCGTGAAGCCGCCCTCGCCGAAGCCGCTGGCGTCGGTGAGCGTGCCGTCGCCGGCCCGCGCCAGCTCGACCGGCGCGGCGTGGTTGACGCTGGTGACCTCGACCTTGGCCAGCGGCACTCGGGCGTTGCGCACCCCCACAAGCTGGTCCAGAACGGGTTCGAGCCCGACTGGAACTCGAACAGCATCGGCCCGGTGGCGTTGCACTTCGCGAACTGCCAGGTCATCGCGCGCGGGAACTCGCCGCTGTCGAGGATCGCGAACGCGTCGGGGCTGACGTCGATGCTGTTGGTGGTGGTGTCGCCGTAGGTGACCACCCGCAACAGCGCCGACTTGCCGGCGGCGGTGGTGACGTAGATGCACGCGTCGCACGCGTCGGCGACGTCGGGCAGCCCGCCCCACAGCCCGGCGAGGTAGACGCCCTCGACCGCCTGCACCCGCGGATCGTAGCCACCGCCGGGAGCGCAGGCGTTGTGCCACTGGCTCTCGGCCCAGTCGACCGGGCCGAGGTGGAACTGCCCGCCCTCGTAGCGCGGCCCGTAGGTGACCAGCTCGTCGGGGTTGGGATCGCCGGGGTCGCCAGGGGTGTCGCCCCCGCACGCCGCGAGGAGGACCAGCGGGAGCAGCGCGCGCATGGCGCATCGTAGCGCACCGGCCGCGGTGGGTGGCGACCGCGCGCGCAGCGCGGGTGTGATCGTCGTCGCGACGTGCGGCGGGCGCGGCCGTGGGCGACTACTGTCCGGGGTGTCCTCGTCGCCACGTCTCGCCGCGTTGGTCGGCGCCTCGATCGCCGGCTGGATGTCGCGACCCGGCTCCGCGCCCGCCGCCGGCGCGCTTCGACGCGGCGCCGTCGCTTCCCTCCGACGCGGCGCCCGCCGGCGATCCGTCGCTCGACGCGTGGCGCGCCGATCTCGCGACCGTCGTCGGCACCATCGTCCGCCGGCACCCGGCGCCGTTCCATCACACGCCCGAGCCGGCGTTCCGCGCCGCGGTCGCGGCGTTCGAGCGCGCGTCCGCTGGTTCCGCGAGGGCCCGGTCGTCATCGCGGCGGCGCCGGCGCACGCCTGGGCGATCGGCGCACGGGTGACGGCCGTCGGTGGTCAGCCGATCGCGGCGGCGGCCGACCGCTTGACCGCCACCTTCGGCTACCAGGCCGACGGCTTCCGGCGCGAGCGCCTCGGCGAGCGGCTGACGTCGGTGGTGTTCCTCCGCGGCGTCGGGCTGGCGCCGTCGGACGGGCCGGTCCGCCTGAGGTCGTCGATCGCGCCGGCGTCGCGCGGCCGCTGGAGGTCGCGATGGCGCCCTTGCCCTGGTGGCGTCGTCGCCGCGGACGCGCCGCTGGCGCGGCAGCATCCCGACCGCTACTACTGGAGCCGCTACCTGCCCGAGGCCGACGCGGGTACCTGAGCTACCGCCGCTGCAAGCCAGATCCCCGGCAGCCGCTGGCCGACGTCGCGGCGGAGGTCGCCGCGAGCCTTGTCTCTCACCCCCGCGCGCGGCTGGTCGTCGATCTGCGCGACAACGAGGGCGGCGACTCGACCCTCATCACGCCACTGTACGAGGCGTTGCGGGCGCATCCCCACGTCCGGATCGCGGCCTTGATCGGATCGGCCACGTTCTCGTCGGGGATCACCGCCGCGATCGACCTCGATCAGATGGGCGCGCTGCTGATCGGCGAGCCCGCGGGATCGCCTGCCACGATGTACGGCCAGACCTCCACCGACGAGCTGCTGGGCACCAAGGTCAAGCTCCAGTACTCGACCCGGACCTACACCTTCACCGGGTACGATGGCCCCGCGCTGGCGCCTGAGGTCGAGGTCGTCCTCGGCGCGGACGACTACCTGGCCGGCCGCGACCTGGCGCTGGAGGGGGCGCTGACGATGGCGCTCCCGGCCCGGTGAGCGCGCCGTCCGTGGCACCATCGCCGCGTGCAGTTCCTGGTCGGCACCAGCGGCTTCGCGTACCCGCAGTGGAAGGGGCGCTTCTACCCGCCCGAGCTCCCCGAGGACGACTACCTCGGCTACTACGCCGCGCGGCTGGCCACGGTCGAGATCAACAACACCTTCTACCGGATGCCCAAGCAGGACGTGGTCGCGAAGTGGCGGGCCCAGGCCGCGCGCCCCGACTTCCGCTTCGTGTGGAAGGCGTCGCGGCGCATCAGCCACCAGGCCAAGCTCAAGCCGCCCGAGGCCCACGACTCGATGGCGTACCTGTGGCGGATGGCCGAGCCGCTGGGCGAGCAGCTGGGCCCGGTGCTGATCCAGACGCCGCCGTACCTCAAGAAGGACGCCGGCCTCCTGCGCGAGTTCCTGGCCGCGACGGTGCCGCCCGGGCGCGCGGTGGCGTTCGAGCTGGCGTCGTCGAGCTGGGACGACGACGAGATCGATCAGGTGCTGGCCGATCGCGGCTGCGCGCGCTGCATCGCCGACAAGGACGACGGCACCGCGCGGCTGGTCGTGACCGCGCCGTGGGTCTACGTCCGGCTGCGCAAGGACGACTACGCCGACGCCGAGCTGGCCGGCTGGGTCGATCGGCTGCGCGCGCTGGGGGCGGCGTCCGCGTGGGTGTTCTTCAAGCACGAGGACACCGCGCGTGGCGTCGAGCTGGCACAGGCGCTGGCTGGGCTGGCGGCCGGGGCTTGAGCCGCCGCGCCCGGTCGTGCGAGCATGGGATCGCCGTCCGCTGATTCGATCGAGGTACGAACATGTCGAACCTGACGCGCCTCCTGGCCGCCACCACCGCAGTGGCCGCGTGGATCGGTGTGGCGACGGCGCAACCCTCCGCCAACGCGCCGGTCCCGCCGACGGTCGGGCCGTCGATGCCGGCGCCGGTCCCGCCGCCGCCGAACGTGGTCGAGTTCCTGTCGGCGACCGAGCAGGCGTGGGAGGTGATGGTCGATCGGCAGTCGACCTGCACGACGCCGTGCCGGGTGCAGCTCGACCGCCCGCACTGGATCACGATGCGCACCCGCGAGCGGCGACCGCTGCGGCTGGAGGTCGGCAACCTCGGCGGCGGGGCCGCGCAGGTGACCGCCCACGACCTCGGCACTGGCAAGTACGTCACCGGCATCACCGCGACCACGCTGGGCGGCATGGCGGTGGTGTGCGGGATCGTCTTCACCGCGGTCGGCTGCGGCGGCGACCGCGACGGCATGTGCACCGCCGGGCTGATCACCGGCGGCGCCGGCATCGCCACGACGCTGGGCGGGATCTGGCTCATCCGGGCCGGCCTGCCACGGGCCAAGGTGCGCCCGCTCGATCGCTACGGGCTCGCGGTCTACGCCACCGGCACCGGCGGCGGCGTGGCCGGCGCGTTCTGAACGATCGGGCACGCGTGCGCCGCGCTCCTCGACGAGGCGTGGGCCCCGGGGCGCGCGTCCCGCCGTGCTAGCGTGACGCGTGGCCTTCGCGGCCGCGGGGAGGCGCGGCGCGGATGGCGGAACGACCCACCTACGATAGCAAGATCGAGACGGTGACCGCCTGCGGCGCCGACCTGCGGCTGCGCTCGCTGGCCGACCTGAACCAGTACGCCGACGCCGACGGCGCGGCGGCGCGCGAGGGCATCTCGCCGGAGATGTGGCCGGTGTTCGGCCGGCTGTGGCCCTCGGCGCGCGTGCTGGCTCACCACATGGCGGCGTACCCGCTGGGCGGGCAGCGCATCCTCGAGGTCGGCTGCGGGCTGGCGCTGGCCAGCCTGATCGTCCACCGCCGGGACGGCGACGTCACCGCCAGCGATTGCCACCCGCTGGTGCCGGAGTTCCTGGCGCGCAACCTGGCGCTCAACCTGCTGGGCGCGATGCCGTACCAGGCGGCCAACTGGGCCCGCGCCAGCGCGACGCTCGGTCGCTTCGACCTGATCATCGGCAGCGACGTGCTGTACGAGCGCGCGCCGAGCGCGCACCTGAGCCGGTTCCTGGTCGAGCACCTCGAGGGTGACGGCCAGATCGTGCTGGTCGATCCCAACCGCGGCGAGCGCGCGCGCTTCTCGCGCGCGATGGGCGACCTCGGCTTCGCGGTGTCCACCACGGCGGTCGCCCACGCGCCCGGGCTCGACGAGCGCTACCGCGGTCGGCTGCTGCGCTACGCGCGGTAGCGCGCGCCGGTCACGCCGCGTGGGTCCACGGCGACAGCGCCCGCGGCTCGGTCAGGAACGGCATCGGCGCTGGCCGGCGCCCGCCGCTGGCCCGTCCCGACAGGCCGGCCTCGAGCAGCGTCCCGGCCCGCAGGCGATCGGCGAGCACCACCACCGGGACCTCGGGGTAGTGCTCGGCCATGAACGCGCGCAGGTGGAAGCCCCCGACCACGTCCTCGGCGATGATCGCGATCGCGACGTCGGCCGGGGCGTGGACCAGGTAGTGGATCGCGTCGAGCGGCGTCCACGCGGCCGAGCCGGCGTAGCCCTGCGCGGCCAGCATCGCCATCGTGCGCGCGCGGCGCTCGTCGTCGTGATCGACCACCAGCGCGGCCGGCGTGATCGCGGCGGCGCGCAGCTCGGCCAGCATCACCATCACCTCGTCGGCGCGCAGCGCGATGGTGCCGGCGCGGCAGTCGCGGCCGCCGGTGGTGTAGCCGCGCGGGCCGCGGGGCGTGGCGCTCACGCAGACACCGCGCTCGCGGTCGCGCTGGCGCCGGCGCGGGCCGGCAGCAGCTCCCAGCAGAAGCCGCAGCGCTGGGCGTCGGCCCGGCACGGCGCCTGGCACTTCGGGCACGCGCGGGTGGCCGGCTCGGGGCCGAGCGCCATCGCCTCGACCAGCGCGGCGAACGCGGCGCTGACCGCCGGGGTGGGGGTGCCGACCAGCGCGTCGTCGACGGCAGCGATCAGGGTGCGGAGGCGGGTGCGGGGATCGACGACGGGTGCGGAGGCCATGGGCCTTCGTACCGCATCCCGACTCATCGAATACGAGGAATTCTGACGTCGATACATCGAGATTCCCGATGTATGGTGCGGCGTGCGGCGCTGGCTCAACTACCACCACCTGCAGTACTTCTGGGCCGCGGCGCGGCTGGGCAGCGTGGCGGCGGCCAGCGCCGAGCTGGGGCTGGCGCCGCAGACCGTCAGCGCCCAGATCCACCAGCTCGAGGAGCTGGTCGGGGTGCGGCTGTTCGCGCGCAAGGGTCGCGGCCTGGCGCTGACCGACGCCGGCCGGGTGGCGCTGCGCTACGCCGAGCAGATCTTCGAGCTCGGCGGCGGCCTGCTCGATCGGCTGGCCGCCGGCGCCGCGGCGCCGCCGCAGACCCTGGTGATCGGCATCACCCCGGCGGTGCCGCAGGCGATGGTGTACCGGATGCTCGAGCCGGCCCTGCGGATGGAGCCGCCGGTGCGCATCGTCGGCCGCGACGCCCAGGCCACCGTCGCGGTGCTGGCCGAGCTGGCGGCCCAGACCGTCGATCTGGTGCTGGCCGACGCGCCGGCGCCGGCGACCACCGCGGTGCGCGTGTGGAGCCACCTGCTCGGCGAGTGCGCGAGCGTGCTCCTGGCTGCGCCGGCGCTGGCCAGGCGCCTGCGCGGCCGCGGGGTCCAGCGGCTGCGCGGGTTGCCGTTGCTCTTGCCCGGTGCCAGCGCCGCGGTCCGCCGCGGCCTCGACGCCTGGCTGGCCGCGGCCGACGTCCGGCCCCAGGTCGTCGCCGAGCTCGACGACCTCGCGGTGCTGGCGACCTTGGGCCAACGCGGGCTCGGCGCGTTCGCCGTGCCGGCGGTCATCGCCGCCGAGGTCCGCCGCCAGCACCGGGTCGAGGTCGTGGCCCCGCTGCCGTCGGTGCGCCAGCGCTTCTACGCCATCTCGATCGAGCGCACGATCCGCCACCCGGCGGTGGCCGCGATCTGCGCCACCGCGCGCCACGACGTCTTCGCGACGCCGCGGCGGTGACGGTCGGCGCTCACGCGGTGAGGACCGCGCGCAGCGCCGCGGTGAACTCGGCCGGGCGCTCGAGCATCGGGTAGTGGCCGACGCCCGGCATCGTGTGCAGGTGGTAGTCGGCGAACCAGCGGCGGTTGGCCTCGACGTCGGTCGGGTGGAGGTCGCCGTTGATCGCGTGGACCGGCAGGCGCAGGCGGCGCGCCGCGGCGCGGAAGTCGTCGCGGTACAGCGGCGCGACCAGCGCGGCGGCGACGTCGCCGGGCACCGCCACGAACTCCTGGCGCAGCCGCTCGATCACCGCGGGCGGCGTGGCCGGCGCGTACAGGTACCGCGGCAGGACCTGCTCGACCGCCGTGCGCAGATCGCGACGGTACAGCTCGAGCATGCCCTCGACCTCGGCCGGCGCCATCGTCTGGTCGAGGTTCTTCAGGGTGTCCACCAGCACCACCATCGCGGCGCGCGGCACGCGCTCGGCCGCGGCCACTACGTAGGCGCCGCCCATCGAGTGGCCGATCAGCACGACGCGCTCGGCCTCGGTCCCCGCGGCGGCGGCGACCACGTCGTCGGCGTAGCCGGCCAAGGACGGCTGGGCCCGCGCCGCCGAGGCGCCGTGCCCGCCCAGGTCGACCGCGGCGATCGTGTAGGCGTCGGCCAGCGCGTCGCGCTGCGCGTCCCACCACCGCGCGCTGCCGAGCCAGCCGTGGACGAACAGCAGCGCGGTCGGGCCGCGGCCGCTGCGTTCGACGTGGATCCGGGTGCCGTCG
The DNA here is from genome assembly GCA_016707895.1 of Myxococcales bacterium. Lineage (GTDB taxonomy): Bacteria > Myxococcota_A > Polyangia > Haliangiales > Haliangiaceae > UBA2376. The sequence goes on from JADJGV010000038.1 coordinate 87,078, forward strand.
GCCGAGGTGACGTCGTGGTCCATGGTGGCGGCGAGCATCGACCAGGTCGAGGGCCGTTGCCAGGTCCGACGCCGGCATGGCGCGGGTGATGCAAAGGCCTCACGGCATGCGTCTACCAACGTTCGTCGGGGGCATCACCGCCGCGTTCGCCGCCGCCTGCTGGGGCTTCCCGGTCGACCAGTCGACCGAGTGCGCGGCCTACGTGCGCTGCATCGAGGCGATCGACCGCGCCGCGAGCGCGGCCAGCGGCACGCCGCAAGTGACCGATCTGGACCGCTACCAGGACGGGGGCGCCTGCTGGGGCAACCCCGAGCTCGGCAAGGGCTGCACCACGTCGTGCCGGCGCGCGCTGGACCGGCTGCGCGCGCGTGAGCCCGCGCTGCCCGTGGAGTGTGCGCCGTGAGGCGGGCGCTGGTGCTCGCTGCGTTGCTCTTGCTGCCGGAGCGGCTCGCCGTGGCCCACACGCCGGGCAAGCTGCTGGCGTCGACGCCCTACGAGGTCCGCAACCCGGCGGACAGCTACGCGCTGTTCGGGGTGTTCCACACCGGCGCCGAGCGCTTCGTCGTCAAGCTCGCCCACGCGACCCGGTTCGCCGCGCCGGTCGAGATCTTCGTGCCGCACGTCGACGAGCTGCGTCGCCACCGCCCGGCCTACGCGGTGGTCGGGCCCGGCCTGCCGGCGCCGAGCGCCGCGGAGCTGGCGGCGCTGCCCGCGCCGCTGCCGGCGGGCTGGGGTGCCGAGGTCGAGCTCAACCAGGTCACGCCGCGGCCGGTTTTGTTCGAGAGCATCATGCGGCGCTTCTACTGGACCAGCGAGCCGCTGGCCGTGGTGTTCCCCGCCGGCCCGAGCGAGATCTGGGTGTGGTCGCCGGCCAAGACCACCGGCAAGTTCGGGCTGGGATTTGGCGTCGAGGAGGGGGGCGGCTACCTGGCCGCGCTCGACGACTGGAGCCTGTATGCGTACTAGCGCGATCGCCCGGCCGCTGCTCGCGGTCTTGCTCGCGGCCACCGCGGCACGCGCCGACCCGCCCGATGAGTGCGCCACGGCCCCGGCGCGCTTCACGATCGCGGTGCCAGCCGAGGTCACGGTGGTCGGGCTGACCTACGGTCTGCGCCCCGAGGTCGCGTATCGCCCCGGCGCGCTGGGGAGCGCGAGCCGGTTGCGGCTCGCGGTGGGCGTGCTCGATGGCCCCGACCAGCTGTTCGTCCCGCTGTCGCTCGGCTATCGCGCCATGTTCCGCGGACGCCAGCGGGTGCAGCCGGCGGTCGGCGCCGGCGTCGAGCTGCAGCACCGGCTGGTGTCGGACTATCCGGCGGTGCGCCAGTACGGCGTGTACGTCGAGGTTGGCGTCGGGATCGCGGCGACCCCGCGGCTGGCGTTCGGGCTGATGGTCGCGATCGACGTGATGCTGTACGGCGGACCCGGCGCTGGCCTCGGGCCGCGGGTGTTCGCGAGCTGGCGGCTGTGAGCGCTACTCGGCGGGCGGCAGGGAGTACGTGATGCCGAGATCGACCTGCACCGGGCGGGTCTCGCCGGGCGCGAGGTCGACGAAGATCCCGTAGCGCACCGCGGTGGCGTCGATGTTCTTGGCGCCGGCCGACAGCGTCGCCGACCAGAGCACCTCGCCGCTGTCGGGATCCACCTCCTGGGTCCAGCTATCGAAGATCCCGACGAGGCCGGGCTGCTCGCCCAGCACGCCGACCGCGTTGGCCGACGCGATGAGCTGCGGCTGGGGCAGGTCGGGATCGTACAGATCGTCGCCGGTGAACGACGCCACCACGTCGAACGTCGCGTGGCAGTCCTTGGCGGCGGCGGGGGTCTGCACCGTCGCCGTCGTCGGGCCGCCTGGCGCGAGCACGCGCGAGTCGCCGGCCTCCGCCGGGGCGACCGCGCAATCGTCGTCGGCCTTGATGCAGCCGGTGCTCGCGACGACCGCGATCCCGGCGCTGGCGAGCGCGAGCTGGATCAGCATGGTCCGCATGTGCGCGGGAGACTGCATCGGCCGTGCCGCGAGAACCGCGCGGAACCGCAGGCCCGCGCCCGGCAGCCGCGCAGATCGGCGCGCCGGTGCGTGAACCGACAGCAAGCCGTGCGGGCGCCGCGCGATCGCGCCCGACACCGCGTAGGCTCGGCGCATGTCGCCCAGCCCTGCCACCGGCCCGGCGCCGGTCGTCCTCTACGTCGGCATCGAATGGGACCAGCTCCCCGACTCGTTCGCCCCCGAGGTCAAGCAGCGGATCAAGGCCGGCATCGCCCAGGCGATGGCCGAGCTGCGCGCGCTCGGCGTCGAAGCGCGCTGGTGCGGCGTCCCGACCGCCCCGGCGGCCGCGGTGGCGCTGGTGCGCGCGGCGGTCGCGACGACGCCGGTGGACTGCGTGCTGATCGGCGCCGGCCTGCGCAAGACCGATCAGGTGCTGGTGCTGTTCGAGCAGATCGTCAATGCGGTCCGGGTCGCCTGCCCGGGGGCGGCGCTGTGCTTCAACACCGTGCCCGAGGACTCGGCCGAGGCCGTGCGCCGCTGGCTCGCGCGGCCCTGATGTCCGTATGGTTCTGGCGGGTTGCGTCGGCCGCGACGTCGAGCCGCGCCGGCCCGCAGTTGGGAATCCGGGCGCCGCGTGGCAGAGTGCGCCGATGTCCGATCAGGCGTTGCGCGCGCTCCTGTCCACCGCGGTCGAGCAACTGCGCGACGCCACCGACCTCACCACCGACGAGGTCATCGGCTTGGCGGCGTTGCCGCCGACGATGTTGACGCCCGACGTCTGTTACTCGCTCGGCCTGCTCAAGGGCGCCGCCGCCGCGTTGCGCCTCACCCAGCGCGAGATGCTCGAGGAGCTCGAGCTGCTCACGGCGCCGCGCCGGCAGGCCTGACGGGCGCGCACCGCCCGCGCAGATCGTGCGGCGAGGTCGCGCGACGGGCACATGGTCGCGAGGGGTAGACGAACCGCCGCGGCGGACCCAGGTTGACGTCGTTCGCGTGGTTCCGTGCTGAGCCGGCCCGCTCGAGGTCGGTGGAGGACTCGTCATGGCCGTCGATCGGGTCGAACCTGTCGCCGCACCGGTGGTCGCGCGTCGCGCCGGCCGCCTGGCGCCGTTTGGCAACATCCTGGTGGCGTCGGACTTCGAGGAGGACGCCGGGTGGGCGCTCGATCGCGCGCTGCAGCTGTGCCGGCGCGACGGCGCCAGCCTCGAGGTGTTCCACGTGCTGCCGACGCCGCACGACGACGCGGTTGCGGCGCGCGCCGAGTCGGAGGCGGGCCGCCAGCTGGCGCTGGCCCGCAGCGCCGCGGCGTCGACCTTGTGCGGGCGCGGCGTCGACGACGGCCTGTTGTTCGTGGCGCTGGCGCGCGGCGCGGCGTACGCGCAGATCGCCGATCGCGCCCACCACGGCCGCGCCGAGCTGATCGTCGTCGGGCGCCACGGCGAGCGCACGTTCGGCGAGCTGCTGATCGGATCGACCGCCGAGCGCGTCGTGCGCACCGGCTCGACCTCGGTGCTGGTGGTCGCCGGGCCGCCGACCGCGCCGTACCGACGGCCGCTGGTCGCGGTGGACGGCTCGGCCAGCGCGCGCCTGGCCCTCGAGCTGGCCGCGCGCCTGTGCGCCGCCAGCCCGCAGGCCGAGATCGACGTGGTGCACGTCCTCACGCCGACCCACGCGCCGATCGGGGGCGATCTGCCGCTGGCACCGACCGCGCCGCGCGACGTCGAGCGGCGGGCGCGCGCCGAGGTGGGCGCGTGGCTCGCCGAGCTCGGCCTCGACGTCGCCTGGCACCTGGACGTCGTCGAGGGCGATCCCCGGGCGCAGATCCTCGCGACCGCGCGCGCGCGCGGCAGCGACCTCGTCGCCGTCGGCACCCACGGCCGCACCGGCCTGCGCCGAGCGCTGGTCGGCAGCGTCGCCGAGGCCGTCATCCGCGGCGCCGCCACCGACGTGCTGGTGGCGCGCCTGCCGGCGGCCGATTGAGCGGCGGAGCGCGGGTCAGCCGCCATCAGCGGCCACCGGCCTTCGAGGATCCCCGTGTTCTCCGGGCCGGTGGGGCCTTGGCTCGTCGGCGCCTGCGTGCGGCCGGCGGCGCTCCGGCCTCGACGCGTACCTGCGAAGGAGCCACCGGGACCTCGCCTCCTGCCGGCGGCGGCGCCGCGTCCTCATCTCCCACGTGGGACGGCGGCGCCCCGTACGGCCGCCCGTCGGCGTGCGTGATCCGCAGGTTGGCGGGCGCGGTCCCGCCGATCCGCAGCCGGCCGTCGTGCGCGGCCTTGTGGTGCGCCGAGCACATCACCGCGAGCTTGGTCGGCGTGTGTTTGCCGCCCTCGACCCGCGGCACGATGTGGTGCACGTCGACGTACCGCGCGTTGCGGCACCCCGGCACGACGCACCGCCCGCGATCCCGCCGCAGCACCGCGCGCCGGGTCCGCGGCGGGATCGTCTTGGTCACCCACGCCGGCTTGTCGCCGTCGACGCGCCCGAGCAGCTCGGCGTCGCACGACGCCTGCGCCAGCTCCGTTTCACTGATCTCGATCGTGTGCCCGGCGACGTCCTGCCACGCGCGCATGCAGTCGGGGCACCGCGTGATCGCGATCTGATGCATGGGCCTGGACGCCGCCGCGGCATCGCCCGCATGGGATCCCGCTCCCGCGTCTCCCGCGTGGGATCCCGCCAGCTGGCCATCGCACAAGGTCGCGAGCAGGTCGCCATCGGTCAGCGGGTGCCCGCACGCCGTCTCCAGCGCGCGCCGCGCCGCCGTGAACTTGCCGAGCACCGCCGCCGGCAGCAGCAGCCGCAGCTCGTGCAGCCGCGCGGCGGGGTCGGGCGGATCGTCCGGCGAGTCGCCCCGCCGCCGCCCGCTGACCATGTCCTCGATGTCCCGCACGGTGTGCTTGGCCGCCGCCGCCAGCCACGCCGCCTCGGTGTCGACGGTCGCGACCCGGGTCAGCTCGCGCGCCGCGCTGTACGCGACCTCGCCGGCGGACATCGCCGCCCGCAGCTTCGGGAGCGCCGCCAGCGCGTCGGCGACCCGCAGCCGCTCCCGCGCTGGCCCCGGCGCGTAGCCCAGCACGCGCTCGACGTACTCGAAGAACGACGCGAAGCCCAGCTCGCGATGGACGCCCAGCGCCCGCGCGCGCCGCAGCCACGCGGCCTCCTCGACGTCGAGCGCCGCCCGCCGCCGCGCCAGCCCGCGCAGCGTCCGGTCGACGACGCGCCAGTCGTCCGCGCCCGCCGCCGCACCCGCCGCCGCCGCGGCTGCCGCCGCCGCCGCGCCCACCGTCTGTCCGCCCGCTGCTCCGTCCACCATGCCCAGCCCCTCAGCAAGCCGCGCGCCAGCCGTAACCCCGCGACGCCTCGCGCCCGCTGTCCGAATCTCGGACAAAATGGCCGGATTTGTCCGGCTTTCCGGCCGTCCACCGGACAGTGCCCGCGGCGGCCGGGGACGCCGCGCGCCAGTGACGCTGTTCGCGCCGCGCCGCCTCGCGCCGCGCTACTTGACGCCCTTGCTGACCAGGAACGCGGTGTAGCCCTTGTCGGTGCCCATGATGTGCTTGATCAGCCAGTTCTTGAGGAACGCCATGACCTCGGCCGACAGCGCGGCGTTGTTGCCGGCGGCGAACTTCTGGCGCACCTCGGCGACCTGCTTGGTCAGCGCGTCGTGCTCTTCCTTGTGCTTGGCGAAGGCCGGGAAGTTGTGGGCCTTCATCTCGCGCTCTTCGTGCTGGAAGTGCGTCACCGTGTAGTCGATGAGCGCGCCGAGCACGACGCCGAGCTTCTCCTTGCCCTTGCCGGTGTTGATGGCGTCGAACAGGTCGTTGACCATCGCTACCAGCTTCTGGTGCTCGGCGTCGAAGGACTGGATGCCGACGCTGAGCTTGGGACCCCATTCCATGAGCATGACGGTTCTCCTTGCCGGTCTCCGACCGGGGTGGGTGCCTCGAGGGCGGCGTCGAGCCGGTCGCCGGCCGCCGCGAGCGTGCGGCCGAGCTGCTCGACGGTCTGCGCCGCCTCGTCGATGATGCCGGTGACGGTGTGGGCCAGGCCGCGCTGCTCCTCGGCGGAGCTGGCGATGGCCGCGATGATGGCGTGGATCTCGGCCACCCGCTGCCGGGCGATGGTCATCGCCTCGGCGACCGCCGTGGTCGCCGCGCGCACCGCGCTGACCTGGCCCTGGATCGCCGCCGCCGCCTCGCCGGTCTCGCGGGCGAGCTGCTTGACCTCGGTCGCGACCGCCGCGAACCCGCGGCCGACCTCGCCGGCGTGGGCCGCCTCGATCGCGGCGTTGATCGCCAGCATCCGGGTCTGGCCCGCGATCCGGCCGATCGTGCGGACTCGCGCGTCGACCTCGTCGGTCAGCGCCGCGACGTGCGAGATGCGCTCGTCGGTGGTCGCGACCTGGATGAGCGCGTCGTCGCCGATCACCTTGGCGCGCTCGGTCTGGGTGTTGACGTCGGCGATGCCGTGGTGGAGCTGGCTGACCAGCCCGCCCACCATCCGCACGTTCATCACCACCGCGTCCGCGTCGGTGCTCGCCGCCGTCGCGTCGGCGCGGATCGCGTCGCGCAGGGTCGCGAGGTTCGCGACGTCGATCGGCGGGGCGTTGGCCATGGCGTTGATCGCTGGGTCGACGGTCTCCGCCCCTTCTGAAGGGCCACCCCGCGATCCCCTCCGCACGCGACCGATCGCCACAGCGCAAGGCCTGCGCCGCGTGTTCAGGCGCCGGGCCGTCTCGGCCGCGCGTCTCACCAGATCGTCGTGGCGACGCTCTGGGCCGTTTCCGGTGGGGGCCCCGGCGAATGCCGGGGGAGGGTCGTTGCGAAAGACCCTCCTCTGGGAACGGGAGGGTCGTTGCGAAAGACCCTCCTAAGGTTTCAGAACGGCTGGATCGCCGCGTAGGCCTGGCTGCCGGCCTCGTAGTCGACGATGACCGACTTCGCGCCAGCGGCCTGGGCGATGCGGGCCACCTCGTCGCGGTTGCCGCGGACGACCATACGGGGCTCGGCGCCCTCGATGCCGAGCTCGGTCACGAACTGGCGGGCCTTCACGACCGTCTTGAAGCCGAGCAGGTAGATCAGCGTCTCGCTCGACCGCGCCATCATCGGCACCCGGCCGTCGGCGTCAGCGGTCGGGAGCTGCTCTTCGTTGGCGATGAGCAGCACCCAGAGGCCATCGAGGACGCTGCCCGGGCCGGCGTTGACCGGGCCCGTGGCGCGCGCGGCGCGGGGCGGAGACTGCGTGTTCGATCCCCGGCGGCCGTAGTCCATCTCTTGCATGCGTGTGTTCGCTCCAGTTCTTTCTTTTGGGGGCCGTGATGCGGCTTTTCGACCGGAATGTCAAGGGAAATCCTGGAGCGGACGCGCCGCGATCCCGGCGGGTCGAGTAGCCACCACCCGCCCTCACGGGCCAACGCCGCGCCGCGCCTTGACGCCTCGCGGGCATCCGCCCAGAGTGCCGCCATGGGTTCGGCGCCGTCCGGAAGTGATCCCGGGGCCCGTGGGCGGCTTCGCCTGCCGGTCGTGGCCGGACCCGCGCTCGCCGTGCCCGCCGGCTTCGCGTCCCCGGCGCCCCGCGCCGACGGCGCCGCGCTCGACGCCCAGCGGCGCCCGCTGCGCTACCTGCGGGTGTCGGTGACCGACCGCTGCAACTTCGCCTGCACGTACTGCGTGCCCGACGACGGCATCGCCCACCAGGCCCGCGCCGACCTGCTCAGCTTCGAGGAGATCGAGCGGGTGGTGGCGGTGTTCGCCGCGCTGGGCGTCGAGCGGGTCCGCCTGACCGGCGGCGAGCCGACGGTCCGCGCCCACGTCGTCGAGCTGGTCGCGCGGCTGGCGCCCCGGGTCGGCGCGCTGGTGATGACCACCAACGGCCACCGCCTGCCCGAGCTGGCCCGCCCGCTGGTCGCCGCCGGCCTGCGCGGCGTCAACGTGTCGCTCGACACCCTCGACGCCGCGCGCTTCGCCCGGCTCACCAGCGGCGGCGATCTGGCCACGGTGATCGCCGGCATCGACGCCGCGCTCGCCGCCGGGCTCGAGGTCAAGCTCAACGCGGTGGCGCTGGCCGGCGAGAACGACGACGAGCTGGCGGCGCTGTGCCGGTTCGCCTGGGACCGCGGCGTGACGCTGCGGTTCATCGAGCACATGCCGCTGTCGAGCGGCGCGCTGTACCAGCCGACCCGCGAGCTGTCGGCGGCCACGATCCGCGCCGCGCTGACCGCCGCGTTCGGGCCCCTGGTGCCCGCCGACCGCGACCGCCGGGCGGTCGGGCCGTCACGCTACTGGGCGCTGGCCGCCGACCCGCGCCGCGAGGTCGGCATCATCTCGGCGATGACCGAGCACTTCTGCGACGACTGCAACCGGGTGCGGCTGACCGCGGACGGCGCGCTCCACGCCTGCCTCGGCCACGACGACGCCATCAGCCTGCGCGACCTGCTGCGGCAGGGCGGCAGCGACGACGACCTGCGCCGGGCCATCGCCTACGCCCTGGCCGGCAAGCGGCCGGGGCACGAGTTCCAGCGCACAGGGGCCGGCGGTCCCGGGAAGCATATGATCGCCATCGGCGGTTAGGCATCTCGATGGGACCTACCACCGCGCCAACTCTGCGAGATCTTGCCGGCCAGACGCAAAGCATGCGCGGCAACAGGCCACAGGCGGCCCGGTACGAGCCTGGCCCGTGTCATGCTAACCACCGCTACGGAGGCTGACCCCGATGACCAACACCACCATTGCCAAGATCGTTCTCACCGCCGCGATCGCGCTGGGCGTCGTCGGGTTCTTCTGGCACTCCTCGTCGAGTCACACCGGCGCCTACAAGATGGTGGACGAGGCCGTGGCCGTCGCTCCCGAGTGGCAGGGGAAGGAGATCAAGGTCCACGGCTGGGTCCAGGCCGGTACGATCGATGAACAGATCGTTGGCCAGGAAATGCACAGGACCTTCGTCCTGGAGCACAAGGGCGCCACGATCCTGGTCAAGAACACCGGCCCCAAGCCCGACACCTTCCGGGACAAGGCCGAGGTGGTCGCTGACGGCAAGCTGGTGATGGAGGACGGCAAGCCCGTGCTCTACGCGAGCAACCTGATGGCGAAGTGCCCCTCGAAGTACGAGGGCGCGCAGCGCGACAAGATGTTCGAGCAGGGGAAGTGACCGCCGTCGGCGCGGCCCGCTGACACGTAGCCCTTCACCGTGGTTTCGCTCCGAAACGGCGTGAAAGCAGTGACCTCGTGAACGAACTCCCATCGTCGCCGATCGCAACGGTCGGCACGATCGCGCTCTACCTGTCCTTCGTGCTGGCCGCGGCGACCGCCGCGACCGGCATCGTCGGCAACGCCCGCAAGAACCCGCGGCTGGTGGCCGCCTCGGTGTACGGCCTGTACGGGTTCTTCGCCATGATCGCCATCACCTCGGCGCTCCTGGTCTACGCGTTCCTCACCCACGACTTCACGATCAAGTACGTCGCGGCGACCAGCGATACGTCGATGTCGACGTCGTACAAGATCACCGCGTTCTGGGGCGCCCTCGACGGCTCGCTGCTGTTCTGGGTGTTCGTGCTGGCGGCGTTCTCGACGATCGCGGTCGCGGTCAACGCCCGCCGCCACCGCGACATGATCGGCTTCGTGGTCGGCACGATCATGGTGGTGCAGGTGTTCTTCATCACCCTGCTCATCTTCAACAAGGACCCGTTCACGACGTTCCTCACCGACCCGCCGACCAACGGCCAGGGCCTCAACCCGCTGCTCCAGAACTACTGGATGGTCATCCACCCGCCGAGCCTGTACATCGGCTTCGTCGCGGCGACGATCCCGTTCGCGTTCGCGATCGCGGCGCTGGCGTCGGGCCGCCTCGACGACCTCTGGCTCGGCTCGGTGCGGACCTGGTCGCTGATCTGCTTCTTCTTCCTGTCGTTCGGCCTCATCCTCGGCGGCCGCTGGGCGTACGAGGAGCTGGGCTGGGGCGGCTACTGGGCGTGGGACCCGGTCGAGAACGCCGGGTTGATCCCGTGGTTCACGATGACGGCGTTCCTGCACACCGCGGTGATCCAGGAGCAGCGCGGGATGATGAAGGCGTGGAACCTGGTGCTGGTCATCCTCACCTTCTTCTTCACGATCTTCGGCACGTTCATGACCCGCTCGGGCGTCGTGCAGTCGGTCCACGCCTTCGGCAAGGACGACCAGATCGCGCTCGAGTTCATCGTCTTCATGCTGTTCTTCCTGATCGTCGGCCTGGGCCTGGTGATCTACCGGCTGCCGCGGCTGCGCAACAACGGCGCGTTCGAGTCGTTCGCGTCGCGCGAGACCGCGTTCCTGGTGAACAACTGGATCCTCCTGGCGTGCGCCGTGTTCGTGCTGTTCGTGACGATGCTGCCGACCATCACCGAGCACCTGTTCGGTGAGCGCAAGACGATCGGCGCGGCGTTCTTCAACCTGTGGATGACGCCGCTGGGGCTGGTGCTGCTGTTCCTGGCCGGCGCCGCGCCGCTGCTGGCCTGGCGCAAGACCACCGGCGAGCGGCTGATCGCGCAGTTCCTGTGGCCGACCGCGGCCGCGGTCGTGACGATGGGGCTGCTCGGCGCGCTGGTGCCCGCCAGCCGCGCGCTGACCCCGGTGCTCGACGACGCGCTCCGGCTGCCGGTGCCGCTGTTCACGTTCGGCCTGTGCGGCTTCGTGTTCGGCAGCATCATCCAGGAGTACATCCGCGGCCTGGGCGCGCGCATGAAGCAGACCGGCTCGGACCCGTTCACCTCGCTGGTCGGGCTGGTGCTGATCAAGCGCCGCAAGTACGGCGGCTACGTGATCCACCTGGCGATCGCGGTCTTGTTCATCGGCTTCGCCGGCAAGACCTGGGACACGATGGTCGACCGCACGATCGCCAAGCCGGCGGTCGAGCTGGCCGCGGCCAAGCAGCCGGTCGACGCGTCGCGGTTCACCGTGCGCGGCTACACCTTCCAGTACGAGGCCCTCGAGCAGGTCGCCGACGACAACAAGATCGCGACCTACGCCCACGTCACCTTGTCGCGCGGCAAGGAGAAGCTCGAGCTGATGCACCCGGCGCGCAACAGCTACCGCCGCGGCACCGAGCCCACCTCCGAGGTCGCGATCCACGAGCGGCTGAGCGAGGACGTCTACGTCGTGCTCACCGGCTTCGACACCGACACCAAGACCGCCAACTTCCGCATCTACGTCAACCCGCTGGTGAACTGGGTGTGGATCGGCTTCGTGTTCCTGGCGATCGGCACGTTCATCTGCCTCATCCCGCAGGGCCTGGTCGACCTGGTGTCGGGGCGGCCCAAGAGCGCGCTGGCGCGCCGCCGACGTCGCCGGCCTGCTGCTGATCGTCGGCGCGCTCTTGGCGCCGATGGTGGCAGCGGCGCGCGCCGACGACGAGCCGCCCCTGCGGGTGGCGCAGGCCGGCCCGCCGGCCGAGCACGCCGACGCCGAGGTCCGGGCCCGCGGCCACGCCGACGACTCGGGCTGGTCGCACCGCCACCGGCCCGACTCGGCCACCGCCGAGCAGCTGATGAAGGCAGCTGGTGTGCATGTGCGGCGGCTGCCAGCGCGAGACGCTGTTCGACTGCAAGTGCGGGTTCGCGGCCACCGAGCGCAAGAAGGTGCTCGACCAGCTGGCCGGCTTCGACCTGACCAAGCCGGGCGGCCCCGAGGCCGCCGAGAAGGCGGTGCGCGACGCGTTCATCCGCGAGTACGGCGGCGAGGACGTGCTGGCCACGCCGCGCGGCAAGTCGACCTGGCTGGTGCCGTATCTGGCGATCGTCGGCGGGCTGGTGGTGCTGGGCGTGATCACCGCGAGCTTCGTCAAGCGCGGCCGGGCCGCGGCCGCGGCCGCCGCCGCCGCGCCGGGGGTGACCGCCGCCGACGAGAAGTACGCCGATCGGCTCGACGACGAGCTGCGAGACAACGATGCGTGAGCCGGCGCGCCCCGAGGCCCCGCCGCCGCGTCCGCTGCCGCCCGCCCGGGCGGCGGGGGCGTCGACGCTGATCGCGCCGCTGGTGGCGGCGGCGCTGCTGCCGCCCGGCTGGATGTTCATCGCCCACGCCCACCGCTGGCACCTGACGCCGTCGGTGATCGTGCTGTGCCTGGCGTGGACCGCGGTGGTCGGCGCCGGCTACGCGCTGGTGCGCGCCGGCAACGCCTTCCTCGACGAGGTGCCCGAGGACTGGTTCACCGCCGGTGGGACCCACGCCGAGCTCGAGCGCGAGAAGAAGAGCCTGGTGCGGGCGATCAAGGAGATCGAGTTCGATCGCGACACCGGCAAGCTGTCGGCCGCCGACGCGGCCGCGCTGTTGACCGCCTACCGCGCGCGGGCCATCGAGGTGATCAAGGCCCTCGACCTCGACGCCGCCGGGCTGTCGCCGCGCGACCGCGTCCTCGCCGAGCTCAAGGCGCGGGCCCAGATCGATCGCCAGGCCGGCAAGGCGCAGGCAAGGCGGCTAGGGCCGCCAAGGCGGGCAAGGCGACCAAGGACAACGGCAAGCCGGCGCCCGAGGCGGCGGCGGCGACCGTCACCGCCGCGCCGGCGGCGGCCGCGACCGAGCAACCCGCGGTGGAGGCCCCGGCCCCCGAGGCCCCCGCCGCCGCGCCGACGGTGGAGACCCCGGCGGCGGTGATCGACGAGGCGCGCGCGACCGACGCGGCGGGCTCGTCCGAAGAGGTGGCGTCATGATCGTCCGACTGTCCGCGGCGCTGATCGCCGCGATGTGCCGCGACCTGCGCGCTGGTCGCGATCCCGACGGCCGCGGCGCAGCCTGCCGCGGCGATCGGCCAGCCGCTGCCCCCGACAGCAGCCTGCGCGACGGCACCCTCACGGTGCGGATCATCGCCGGCGATCGCTCGCAGCCGGTCACCGGCGCCGAGATCACGCTGACCCTGGCCGCGCCCAACGGCCAGGGCACGCCCGAGGAGAAGCGCGCCCGCACCGACGCCGAGGGCCGCGCCCAGTTCACCGACATCGCGATGGGCACGCTGGTCAAGGCCAGCATCCCCGGCGAGGCCCAGCCGATCGAGTCGAGCCAGTTCCCGATGCCGCAGTCCGGCGGCATCCGGCTGATGCTGTCGACCAAGCCGATGGCCGGCGACGCGCCGATGATGGGCGGCGGCGCCGCCGGCGGCCCGCCGATGAGCCCGCGCACCATGAGCGGCCAGCCGCGGCCCGAGCAGGGCGACCAGGGCGACACCATCACCGCGCGCCTGAGCTACGACGACTTCGCCGACATCGCCGGGCTGGCCGGCCTGCCGGTGGTGCTGGCCGCGTACCGCCACGATCAGCAGATCAGCGCGCAGCTGGGCCGCACCGACGCCACCGGCCGCGTGACCTGGACCGGCCTCGATCGGCGCGGCGCCACGACGTACTTCGCGATGGCGCCTGCCGCGCGGGGCGGGCTTCGATCGGCTGACCACGCTGCCGGTCTTGCTCGACGGCATGGCCGGCGTGCGCGTGATCCTCTCGGGCGAGAAGCGCACCGCCGAGGCCCCGCCGGTCGACGACCTGTCGCGCCTCGACGAGCAGCCCAAGGCCGGCATCCCGGCCGGCTCGGTGCAGTGCAGTTCGCCGGCGTGCCCGAGGACGGCACCACCGCCGAGCTGATCGACCTGCTCACCGGCGCGCCGGGCGGCAATGCCGGCCTGGGCCGGCCGCTGGTCGACCTCGACTCGATCAAGCTGCAGGCGACGCCGGTCACCGCCGATCCGGCGCTGACCAAGGGCGCGCTGGTGGTGACGCTGACCCACGAGGGCGCGCCGCTGACCGGCCGCGCCGTCACGCTGCGCAAGGTCGGCGCGACGCCGACCGAGGCCGAGCTGGTGGGGCAGGTCGACAACGGCGTCGCCACCTTCACCGGCGTGCCGGCCGGCGCGTTCGAGCTGCGGGTGGCGATCGACGGCGACGCCGCCGGTCACGACCACGCTCACCACCACCGGCGTCGGCGCGCGCTCGACGGTCGACGTCGCCTGGCTGGTGCGCGGCGAGGCTGGCGCGGCGTTCACCGGCGTGCCACCGGCGGCGAGCACGCCTACGCGGTGCGCGGGTGATGCACAACCAGGTTCACCTGTCGGCGCTGTTCCAGCTCGGCCCCGACCGCGGCGCCGCGATCACCGTGCCGGTGATGCCGCGCATCATGTTCCAGCGGAGCCCGACCAGCTTCCTCGACGACGTGTACCTGGGCGTGCGTGGCAGCTTCGGCGTCCGCAACGCGTCGTGGGCGCCGTACCTGGCCGGCACCGACGCGCGGCCCGACGACCTGGTCATCCCGCTGCCCGACGGCTTCCAGGGCGCGATCGTGCGCGACGAGTTCCAGGCCATGGTCGGCGTCGACCCGGCCAAGGGCTTCGTGATCCGGCGGCCGATCCCGAAGGCCGGCAACGCCAACGGGTGGTGCCTGACGGCGTGAAGTTCACGTCGAGGAGGCCACTGACGAGCGCGGCGGCTGGATGGTGCTGTCGCCGATCACGATCCTGCCCGCAAGACGATGCAGTTCGAGATCCACGACCTGCCCCACGAGGCGTGGTGGTGACCTACGGTCCGCCGGCCGGCCGGCGGCCCGGCGCCGCTGCTCCTGACGCTGGGCACGGTGTTCGCGCTGGTGCGGCCCAAGCCGGGCATCGCTGGCCCACCGCGCGCTTCGACGCGCTGCTCGACGAGCTGGCCGCGCTCGAGGCCAGCGGCGAGAACCCGGCGCGCAAGGCCGAGCCGATGACCCAGCCTCGAGACGCTGTACCGCCAGCAGCCGAAGTAGCGGATGCCTCGTCGATCGTCGTCGAGAAGGTCAGCAAGCGTTACGGCGATCACCGCGCGCTGGCGGCGGGTCGAGCTGACGCTCACCGCCGGGTCGGTGCGCGCGCTGCTCGAAAGCCCCAACGGCGCCGGCAAGTCGACGCTGCTCGGCATCCTGTCGACGCTGGTGCGGGCCACCGCTGGCACGGTCGGCTACCTCGAGGGCGATCGCCGGCGCAAGCTCGACGACCGGCTGCGGGCCGACATCGGCCTCCTGGCCCACAGCTCGCTGTGCTACGGCGAGCTGACCGCGGTCGAGAACCTCGAGTTCTTCGCGACGCTGTACGGGGTGGCCGACGGCGGCGCGGGCGCGGACGCTGCTCGACGAGGTCGGGCTCGACGGCCGGCCCGCGACCGGGCGCAGCGCACCTACCGCGCGGCATGGTGCAGCGGCTGGCGCTGGCCCGCGCGTTCCTGGCCCGGCTGTCGCCAGTTGTTGCTCGACGAGCCGTTCACCGGCCTCGATCGCGGCGGCGCGCTTCGCGCTGGGCGCGCGGCTGGGGCAGGCCACGGTCGACGGCGATCGTCGTGCGTGACCCACGACCTCGGGTCATCGCCGGGGTCACCGATCACGTCGCGATCCGGGCGGCAAGCTGGCGCGCGACGACCGCGACCCGGCGGGGTACCTGTACGCGGCGCTGCGCGAGCGCCACCACGCCCCATGCCGGTAGGGCGCTGCCGACGGCGCCGGCGGGCGATGCGGTGCCGGCCAGTTGCCCGCCGCGGTGGGCCGGCGTACAACCGCCCCCCGTGGGGTACCCCTGCGCCTCGTCGCCGTCGCGGGCAAGGACCTGAAGGTCGAGCTTCGCGCAGCCGCGAGATCCTCTTACACGATGGCGCTGTTCGCGGCGGTGATCGTGGTGGTGTTCTGCCCGCGTTCCTCGTCAAGGATCGAAGGCGCTGGCGGCGGCGGTGCCGGGCGGGTGGCGTGGGCGGCGGTGGTGTTCGCCGATCGATCGGCCTGGGTCCGGCCTTCGAGCGAGCGCGTGGGGACACGATGCGCGCGTTGCTTGTCGCCGGCGCCGCGGCTGGCGATCTCGCCGGCGAAAGACCGTGGCGAACGCGCTCCTGGTGGTGGCGGTCGAGGCGG
>JADJGV010000039.1 GCA_016707895.1 Myxococcales bacterium
CTGTGTTAAGAGGTCCCATGGCTCGCCGTAGCGATCGTCGACGTGGCTCGATCTACCTCGGACTGGCCGCCGGCCTGTTCGTCACCAGCGGCGCGCTGGTCGGCGGCTACTTCGTCTCGGAGCAGCCGGCCTCGGCCCCGCGCGCTCGCGCGGGCGCGGCGGCGCCGGCGGTCGCGGGCGACCACGCTGCGCTGGCCCAGGCGGTCGAGGCCAACCTGGCCGGCGCGG
Organism: Myxococcales bacterium; assembly: GCA_016707895.1. GTDB lineage: Bacteria > Myxococcota_A > Polyangia > Haliangiales > Haliangiaceae > UBA2376. The sequence goes on from JADJGV010000039.1 coordinate 229, forward strand.
TGAAGCTGGTGGCGGTGGGCCGCGAGCGCACGCTGGCGTGGAAGGACCTCGGGGTCACGGTCGACGCCGACGAGCTGCCGTACGCCGCGCGCAAGGGCGGCGACGTGGCCACGCTCGCGCAGGCCGGCGCCCTGCCGATCCGCCTCGATCGCGCGGCCGCGGTCAAGGCGCTGTCGGGCCTCAAGGCCGAGGTCGACCGCGCGCCGCAGGACGCGTTCCTCGATCTCGAGGGGCGGACCATCCACGACGACGCGCCCGGCTTCGCGATCGACGTCTACGCCTCGCTCGATCGCATCGAGGCGGCGGCCAAGAGCGGCAGCCCGACGGTCGAGCTGGTCGGCGTGCCGGTGCCGGCCGCGACCACCAAGGCCACGATCGGCATCGCCGACATCTCGCACGTGCTCGGCACGTTCAAGACCACCTTCCCGGTCGGCGACAAGGATCGCAACTTCAACCTCAAGCTGGCGGCGTCGAAGCTCAACGGCCACGTGCTGCAGCCGGGCGTCGAGTTCTCGTTCAACGGCGTGGTCGGCGACCGCACCGAGAAGGAGGGCTACAAGATCGCCCACGTCATCACCGCCGGCGAGATGGTCGACGGCCTGGCCGGCGGCACCTGCCAGATCTCGACGACGCTGTTCGGCGCGTCGTTCTTCGCGGGCCTCGAGGTGGTCAAGACCTCGCCGCACTCGCGGCCGTCGACCTACGTGACGATGGGCCTCGACGCGACGGTGGTGTACCCGACGACCGACCTGATCATGAAGAACCCGTACGACTTCCCGGTGGTGATCCACTACCGGGTGGCGCGCGGCGAGGCGGTCGTCGAGATCCTCGGCAAGGAGCGGCCGTGGGACAAGATCGCCTTCGAGCGCAAGATCATCGAGGTGACGCCGTTCACCACCGAGGATCGCCCGGACGAGCGGCTGCCGGTGGGCTTCGAGAGCGAGGACCAGGGCGGCTTCGACGGCTACAAGGTGGTCCGCTACCGCAAGTACTACAAGGGCGACGAGGAGGTGAAGACGGACAAGTGGACGCTCACCTACAAGCCGGTGACGCGGTACCTGCGCAAGGGCACCAACCCCGACACGACGCTGCCGGTGCCCGAGGTGAAGCCGGCGCACCTGCCGAAGCCGCCGAGCGAGGGCTCGGGGCGCATCGTTCAGTAGCGGGCGGAGCGGGGACGGGGACGGGATCGGGGACGGGATCGGGGACGGGATCGGGATCGGGGACAGAATCGGGGTCGGGATCGGGATCGGGATCGGGATCCGGATCGGGATCGGGATCGGGATCGGGATCCGGATCGGGATCGGGATTCGGATCGGACGCCGCGCTGGAGCACCGGAGCCTCACGCGTCACGGCACCCCGCCCGGTCGAGGCCACCACCGGTGCGTCCCCACGCACCGGGTGCAGAGATCTACTTGACGGGGTCGGGGACGTCGGCGACGTCGCCGGAGGCCTTGGCGGCCTTGGCGACGCCGCCCGGGTTGATGTCGATGGCGGAGCCCTTGAGGGCGACCATGTTGCCGTTGATCGTGAACGGCCCGGTGGAGCTAGCGTCGACGCCCGAGGACTTGCCCATCAGGTCGCAGTTGCCCTTGGCGGTGATGGCGATCTCGCCGGCCAGGATGGTGAGCTCGTCGATGGCCTGGAACGCGCCGCAGCCTTGCTTCGCGGTGATCTCGACCTTGTTGCCCTTGGCGTCGATCTTGATGGTGCCGATGCCCCCGCCGTCCTCGATCTGGATGAAGCCCTGATCGTCCTCGAAGGTGATCTTGTGCCCGGTCTTGGACTTGAACACCCGGCGCGCGTCCTTGCCGTCGCCGTTGTTGTCGGGGGCCTTGTCCTTGCCGTTCCACAGCGCGCCCAGGATGATCGGCCGGTGGATCTCACCGTGCTCGAACATGATGAGCACCTCGTCGTCGACCTCGGGCACCGTGAACCAGCCGCGGTCCTTGGCGCCGCCGATCGAGATCCAGCTCGACCACCACGTGTTGTCGGTGATCGGCAGGCTGGGAATCTTCACCTTCACCCGGCACAGCTTCTGATCGTCCTTGATGTCGGTGACGATCCCGATCACCGCCTCGTAGACGTGCGCGCCCTCTTCCTCGGCGATGCGCGTCTGTTGGTAGAGCAGGCTCGCGAAGTCGGTGATCATGGCTCGTATCGTAGTACGGACCGGTGCCGAAAAATGCCCCCCGAGGAGCGGGCGCGGTCTAGGGCGTGAGCCGCGGGGCGATCGCCGGCATCGGCGACTGCGCGGGAATCGTTGGTGTTGTCGGCGGTGGCGTGGCCGGGACCGGCAGCCGGCCGGTGCCCAGGGTCAGGCACGACGGATCGCTCGACGGCTGCGGCCCGGTGAACTCGGGCTTGGAGCCGTCGTTGGTGCCGACCACCAGGCCGACCAGGACGTCCGCGGCGCCCCACGCCGGCGGGATCGCCAGCGTGAACTCCTCGCGCAGGTACTCGCCCGCGCGCCAGCGGTCGGACGGCAACAGGCCGTCGAGCGTGACCCGGGCGCCGACCCGGACCTGGGTCGGCGACATCGCGACGGTCTCGGCGGCGGCGCCGACCACGCCCGGCGGCGCGGCCCACAGCGCGGCGCCCAGCCGGAACACCCGGCTCGGACGCTCCTTCGCGTGCAGGTACACCGCCAGCACCGCCTTGCCACCCGGGCCGGCCGGCGTGAGGTCGTAGCCGATCACCTCGACCTTGCCGCCGTCGAAGCTCCTGCCGGCTACCGGCACCTGCGGGGTGGGCGGGCCCGGCAGCAGCACCTTCTGCATGCGCGTCGCGACCTGGCTCATCAGCGCGTCGCGCGAGAACACCACCCGCTCGAGCCAGCGATCGAGCCGCTCGCGCATCTGGGCCAGCTCCTCGGGGCGGCTGCCGGCGAGGTTCTTCTGCTCGAGCGGATCGCCGACCAGGTCGTAGAGCTCGTAGAAGTTGCTCTTCATGTTGAAGATGAGCTTCTTGGTGGTCGTGACCGCGGCGCGCAGCGGCACCGGGTAGTTGGTCTCGGCGAAGACCGTGCGATCGGGGTCCTCCTGGCCGTAGAAGATCTGCGGCACCAGGCTGCGGCCCTCGAAGCTGGCGTCGCCGGTGGGGATGCCGCACAGCGCGGCCAAGGTCGGCACGATGTCGAGGTTCGAGACCACCTGGCCGAGCCGGCGCGGCAGGTTGTCGGGCACGTAGATCACCAGCGGCACGTGGAGGATCTCGCGGGTCAGCGCGATCGCGTGGCCCGAGAAGCCGTGCTCGTTGAAGGCGTCGCCGTGATCGCTGGTGACCACGACGATCGTGCGGTCGCCGCCGGGCATCCGGCGCAGCTCGTCGAGCAGCCGGCCGATGTGCTTGTCGGTGTAGTGCAGCTCGGCCTCGTACAGATCCTCGGGGCTGTCGCCCCAGTTGGTGTCGTCGGGGTGGGCCACGTACTGCGCGTGCGGGTCGAGGTAGTGCAGCCACAGGAACCACTTGCCGGTCGGCCGCCGCGCGATCCACGCCAGCGCGCGATCGGTGACCCGATCCGACGACACCCGGTTGGGATCGTGGGTCTTGCCGATGTCGTTGTCGTACTCGTCGACGCCCTGGGTCATGCCCCAGTCGTTGAAGTACTCGTGCGACAGGATCGCGCCGGTCTGGTAGCCGCCCTGCTTCATGATCTCGGGCAGCGTCAGGTTCTCGGGCTTGAGCCGCGGCGGCATGCCGGGCTTGATGTTGGTCTCGTCGAGCGCGATGCCGGAGTGGAAGAACTTCGACGTCAGGATCGCCGGCACCGACGCCATCGTGCCGGCCGACGGCGCCTGGGCGAAGGTGAAGTCGGTGGCGACCTCGGCCAGCTTGGCCAGGTTGGGCGTGGTGTCGCGGGTGCGGCCGCCCGGCCGGTGCCCGAACGTCGTGTAGTCGTAGCGGACGGTGTCGATCGTGATGAGCAGGACGTTGTACGGCTTCTGGAACGCCGGCGGCACCGGGCGCTCGGGGCCGGCCGGCACCGCGAGGTCGCGCATCGAGAAGTCGCGGCCGTCGCAGTTCTGATCGACGCCGTCGTCGGGCAGGTCGCGGGCGCCGGGGTGGACCCGCTTGTCGCGGGGCCGGCAGTCGTTCTCGCCGAGCAGCGAGCCGAACCCGTCGCCGTCGAGGTCGTTGGCCCGGCGCACCGCGCGCACCAGCGCCTCGAGGCTGGGCGACGCCGACGACACCACCGCCTTGACCTGCGGCGACGCGCCGATCCGGGTCAGCGTCAGCGGCACGAACACCAGCGCGAACGCCGCGAGCGCGAGGCCGAACGCGGCCGGGCGCGCGGCCCGGACCCGGCGCGCGGCCCACTCGCGGTGCAGGCCGCAGCCGGCGAGGAACGCCACCGCGGTGACGATGCGCCGCCACGGCCAGACCGGCCGCAGGTGGCGGTGCAGCGAGCCGGCGACGATCAGCGCGACCACCGCCATCGCGATCACCGCGGCGGCGGCCAGCCACGCCGAGCCGAGCGGCGTGTAGCGCAGCACGCGCGGCCAGCGGGCGACCAGGCGCTCGACGCCGTGGGCGGCGGCCCGCGCGACGCCGACGGCGATCACCGCGAGCACCACCGCGGCCAGCGCCGTCACCAGCGCGGTCAGCGTGGGCTCCTTGTAGGTCCGGATGAAGCGCGCGCCGACGTGGGTCAGCGCGGCGACGTAGCCGACGGTGGCGAGGCCGCCGGTCAGGAGCCGGGCCACCGCGCCCGCCGACCACTGGCTGGGCGGGGCGCCGGGCGCCGGCCGGGCCAGCGCGGCGGCGCGACCGCGGGTGATCCAGGTCCACAGCCGCGGGCCGGCGGCGGCCGCGCCGCCCAGCGGGCCCAGCGCCAGCCAGGTCAGCCCGAACAAGGTCAGCGCCAGCGCCACCAGCCGCAGCGTGAGGATCGCGCCGAGGTCGCCGCGGAAGGTCTTCCACGTCACCACCGCCTCGACCAGCGCGGCCACCAGCAACCCGGCGCCCGCCACCGCCATCCCGGCGCGGACGTCCGCGAGCAGCCGCGAGCGCAGGCGCGGGCGGCTCATGGCGCGCGGCGCAGCCGGTGCTTGACCAGGACCCACATCGCCTCGACGCCGTCGGTCCACCGCACCTTCTTGCCCTCCTCGATGGCCCGCGCGGTGTACGCGATCGGCACCTCGACGATCTGGATCTTCTTGCGGCCGAGCTTGGCGGTGACCTCGGGGCAGAACTCGAACCCGGTGCAGGTCAGGCCCAGCTCGCGCAGCAGGTCGGTGCGGAACAGCTTGAAGCAGGTCGCCTCGTCGGTGATCGCCATGCCGTAGAGCAGGTTGGCGGCCACGGTCAGCATGCGGTTGGCCACGTAGTTGGCGGTGCGCATGCCGGTCGGGCGCGGGTTGGCGAGGAACCGCGAGCCGTAGACCACGTCGGCGCCCTTGGCCACCTCGCCGAGCAGCGCCGGGTAGTCGCTGACCTCGTACTCGAGGTCGGCGTCCTGGATCAGGCAGTAGTCGCCGGTGGCGGCGGCCAGCGCGGTGCGGATCGCCGCGCCCTTGCCGCGGTTCTCGGGGTGGCGCACCACCCGGATGCACGGGTTGGCCGCGGCCTTCGCGCTGGCCAGCTCGAAGGTGCGATCCTGCGAGCCGTCGTCGCAGACCACGATCTCCTTGTCGAACCCGAGGGCCGCGGTGTCGACCGCCGCCACCCGGTCGAGGATCTCGCCGATCGTGGCTTCTTCCTGGTAGGCGGGGATGAGGATCGACAGCCGCATCGGTCCCGGGCGTTTACCACGGCGACACGACCGGTGGCCATGCCTGCCGTGCTACAGCACGGCGTGCCCGACACGTCACGCGCCGCGCGCGCCTGGGCCTGGCTCGGCCGCCACCGCTTCGCGCTGGCGATGGTGGTGGCGTTCGTCTACGTGGTGCCGTACTTCCCGCGCATCCGCTCGGCCAACGAGCTGCCGCGCGTGTACCTGACCCAGGCGATGGTCCACGACGGCACCTTCGCGATCGATCGCGGCGTGGCCCGCTGGGGCACCACCGCCGACGTCTCGCCCCACGCCGGCCACCACTACTCGAACAAGGCACCGGGCTCGTCGATGCTGGCGGTGCCGGCCTACCTGGTCTTGACCGGCGTGACCCACGCCGTGGCCGGGCGCGAGCCGACGCTGGGCGAGATGACCTGGACGTTCCGGCTGTGGACCGGGATCGTCCCGACGCTCCTGTTCCTGTGGCTCCTCGCGGGGTTCCTGCCGCGGTTCGCGCCGTCGCCGACCGCGCGGCGGCTGGCGCTGGTCGGCTACGGGCTGGGCTCGATGGCGTTCGTCTACTCGGTCCTGTTCATCGCCCACCAGCTGTCGGCGGTGGCGATCGGCACGGCGTGGATCCTGACGGTGCGGGTGCTCGACGACGGCAAGCGCGACCGCTGGATGCTCGCGGCGGGGTTCGCGGCCGGCTGCGCGCCGCTGGTCGACTACCAGGCGCTGTTCGCGGCGCTGCCGATCGCGGCGTGGGCGACGGTGCGGCTGGTGCAGACCCGGCGCGGCTGGCGGCCGATCGCGTGGGCCGTCGCCGGCGCCGCGGTGCCGATCGCGATCTTGCTGCTGTACCACCGCGCGTGCTTCGGCTCGCCGTGGAAGACCGGCTACGACGCGTCGGAGACCTTCGCGTTCCACCACCAGAAGGGCTTCCTCGGCCTCGACCAGCTGCGCTGGTCGGCGTTCACCGGCTCGACGGTGGCCGGCGACAACGGGCTGGTGGTGTTCATGCCGGCGGCGCTGCTGGCGCTGCCGGGCTGGGCGATCCTGTGGTGGCGCGGGCAGCGCGGCCACGCGCTGGTGTCGGCGGCGATCGCGGTCATGTACCTGGCGTTCATCTCGGCGCTGAACTTCTGGCGCGGCGGCTGGCAGTTCGGCCCGCGCTACATCACGGTGATGCTGCCGTTCCTGGTGCCGGCGATCGCCGCGACGCTCGACTGGCTCGACGGGCGCCGGTGGTGGCGGGCGATCGGCTGGGGCGCGGTGGCGGCCGGCGTGGCGATCTACGCGATCGGCGTGGCGACGTTTCCGCACTACCCCGAGAAGTTCAAGAACCCGCTCTACGAGGTGTCGTTCCGGCTGCTCGGCGACGGGCTGGCGTCGCCCAACCTGGGCGCGGCGCTGGGGCTGGGCCGGGTGGCCAGCGTGGTGCCGTGGTTCGCGCTGATCGCCGGGCTGTGGCTGGCCGCCGCGGTCGGTGACGCCTGGCGCACGCGGTGGCGCGACGCGGCGCTGGCGGCGGCGCTGGCGGCGCTGGTGATCGTCGGCTACCGCGGGTTCCCGCGCGGCGGCAAGGTGGCCGACGACGCCTACGTGAAGTTCGTCCGGCCGACGGTCGCGGTGGCGCCGCGGTGAGGGCTTGCGCCGCCGCGGGGTTTGACGTTACCTCCGCGGCGATGGACCGCACCCGCACCGCCCTGGTGATCGCGATCGCGCTGGCGCTGGCGCCGGCGTGCAAGAAGAAGGCGGCCGAGCGCGGCCCGGCGGCCGGCAGCGGCACCGGCAGCGCGAGCGCCAGCGACGGCGGCATGACCGTCGACGAGGCGGTGGCCAAGGTGACCGCGGGCTGCGACGGCGGCGACCTCGAGGCGTGCCGCAACCTCGGCGTGCTGTACGCCGACGGCAAGGTCGTCGCGCAGGACCTCGCCAAGGCGATCGCGCTGTACCAGCGCGCGTGCGACGGCGGCAACGCGTCGGGCTGCAACAACCTGGGCCTGATGAACATGAAGGGCTTCGGCACGCCGGTCAACCCGGCGGCGGCGCGCTCGCAGTTCGAGCGCGGCTGCGACGGCGGCAGCATGCTGGCGTGCCGCAACCTCGGCCTCGCGCGCTCGCGCGGCGAGGGCGGGCCGCGCGACGACGGCGGCGCGCTGGCGGTGTTCGCCAAGGCCTGCGAGGGCGGGCTGCCGATGGCGTGCACCAACGCCGGCACGACGGTGGCGTCGCCGGAGTCGACGGTGCGCGAGCCGACCAAGGCGCTGGGCTGGTACCAGCGCGGCTGCGAGGGCGGTGACCCCGGCGGCTGTCGGCAGCTAGGCGCCGCGTACCTCGACGGCGTGGGCACCGCGCCGGGCGCCGCGCCGGCCGCGGTCTGGTTGGGCAAGGGCTGCGCGCTGTCGGACGGCGCGTCGTGCCGCGTGCTGGCCGAGCTCAATCGCGATGGCCGCGGGGTCGCCAAGGACGCGGCGAAGGCGGTCGCGCTGTTCGCGCGGGCGTGTGAGCTGGGGGAGAAGGCGGCGTGTACGACGACGGGGACGGGCGCGGGGACGGGCGCAGGGACGGGGACGGGGACGGGCGCGACGCCGGGGTGAGCGGATCCCGATCCCGATCCCGATCCCGATCCCGATCCCGATCCCGATCCCGATCCCGATCCCGATCCCGATCCCGATCCCGATCCCGATCCCGATCCCGATCCCGATCCCGATCCCGATCCCGAAGGGGGCGCGCGGCCCCCGCCGCGGCTACCGGGCCAGCGCGTACGTGACCCGGCCGACGCGATCGGCGAGGGCGCGCACCGCGGCGACCTGCGCGTCGTCGAGCCAGCCCCAGGCGAGCGCGACCTCGAGGGTGACCTTGGTCTCCTGCGCCTCGGCGGCGGCGATGCGGTACGCGCGCTTCTTGTCGCGGCCGGTGCGGCGCACGCCCTCGCCGAGGTTGAGCGCGATCGAGCTGGCAGAGCGCCGCAGCTGATCGGCGAGGTCGGGCGACGGCCGCGCGATCTGCTCGCACAGCGGACGCAGCGCGCGGATGAGATCGAGGACGAGGTGTTGAGCATCGAGCATGGTGGTCTCCGTGGTTGGGGTTCGCCCGGCCGCGGCCACACGCGCAGGGCCCGTGTGTCGGCCGCCGCTCCGCGACGCTCGGTCGCTTGCGCGCCTGCTGCGGCCGACGGCGCGGGCCGTGCGCGGGGGCCGCGAAGGGCGCCCCAACCACGGAGGCCACCTGCACGGTCTCGGTCCTCGCACCTCACCTCGCCGTCGCGCCGCTTGCGCGCAGCTCGTCGGCGTTCACCTCGCAGCATCGCGCGCAGCAGCCGGTCGCGCGCACCTCCGCGAGCCTCGCGCGCCGCCCGCTCGACACGCGCGACGCCGCCCGCCGCCTCGCCGCGCGCAGGTCGCGTCTCGCACGCCGGCTCCTTGGGTGTGGCTCACCCTGCGCGCCCGTCGCGCAGCGGGCCGCGCCCACGACCCGGCGGGGACTCCAGTGCCCTTGGCTGGTCGTGGTCACGGCCCGTGCGCTCCAGGGCGCGTGGCGGGTGAGAGCCACACCCAAGGAGCCCGTCATGTTCGAAGCCCAGACCATCGCCCACGAGTTCATCGCCGCCGTCCGCCCGCTCGTCGAGCGCATCGAGCTGCGCGACAAGAGCCTCGCCGATCAGCTGCGCCGCGCCGCCACCAGCGCCGCCCTCAACACCGCAGAGGGGAACCGTCGCGACGGCCGCGATCGCGCCGCCCGCTTCCGCATCGCCGCCGGCGAGTGCGCCGAGGCCGCCACCGCCGTGCAGGTCGCCACCGGCTGGGGCTACGTGCCCGCCGCCGCCGGCGCGCCCGCGCTCGCCCTCGCCGATCGCCTGTGCGCCGTCCTCTGGCGCCTCCGCCACCCGCGCCGCTAGTCGGCGCGCCGGGCCGTCGGCCCGGCGCACTCCGATCCCGATCCCGATCCCGATCCCGATCCGATCCCGATCCGATCGATCCGATCCGATCCCGATCCCGATCCCGATCCCGATCCCGATCCCGATCCCGATCCCGATCCCGATCCCGATCCCGATCCCGATCCCGATCCCGATCCCGATCGCGATCGGCTACCGATCGATCGCGAGCAGCTCGAGGCGCGCCAGCTCGAGGCCGAGATCGCCTTCGATCTGCAGCTCGTTGACGCCGCGGATCAGCTCGAACGTGGTCCAGGTGATCGGGGCCTCGCCGGGGCCGACGGCGACGTCGGCGACCAGGGCGCCGTTCCAGCGGACGCGGGCGCGGCTGGGCACGGCGTGGCGCGCGCGCAGCGTGAAGCGCACGCCGCCCTGGCGGTTGAGCGGGATCAAGATCGTGGCGGCGGGCCAGGCGAGCGACATGACGCCGGGGCGGCCGCGGGTCGGCACCAGGCCGTAGCGGAACGGCCGCGGCAGCGCGCCGACGTCGCGGCGATCCTCGCGCGGCGGTGGCACCGAGTTGAGGCCGGGGTAGGTCTCGCCCAGGAAGTGCACGCCGACGACGCGATCGTAGGTGTCTTCGGGCACGCCGTGGCGCCAGGCGAACAGCGCGCGCGCGGGCCACGACGCGAGCGACGAGGCGGTGGCGGCGTAGCGGGCCGATCGCTTGCGCACGCCGGTCTTGAGGTGGATGCGGAACACGTTGGCCGCGCGATCGCCGCCGCCGATGCGGGCCAGGGTCGAGTCGTAGTGGATCGCCATGCCGACGTTGGCGATGGCCAGCGCCAGCGCCAGCGCGATCACCGGCGCGGTCAAGGTCGCGATCAGCGCGCGCGGCCAGCGCGGGCGATGGGCGATCGTCGCCAGCGCGTGGCAGCCGGGCGCGATCAGCACGCCCAGGCCGATCGCGAACGCGGCGTAGCACGAGTCGAAGCGGCGCCCGCCGAACGAGCCGCCGCCCCACCAGTCCCAGGCGGCGCCGTTGACGATGGCCTGCAGCGCGATCCCGACGATCAGCAGGCCGGCCAGCCGCCCGCGGCGCAGCGCGCCGAGCGCGAGGCCCAGCCCGGCCACCGCGTAGATCGGCGCCCACGGGATGAGCCCGTTGCGCGCCGAGAACAGCACCTCGCTCCAGGCCGGCGCGTCCCAGCGCATGAAGCCGGCGCCCTGCGGCACGACGTACAGGTGGCCGTACAGCGCGCGCCAGACGAGGAGCTGCGGCAGCACGCACAGCGCCGCGACCGCCGCGCCCAGCGCCCAGCGCCCGAGCAGCCGCGGCTCGGGGCGCGCCCGACGCAGATCGTCGACGGCGGCGGCCACCAGCAACAGGCCCCAGGTGGCCAGCTGCGGCCGCGCCAGCGTGGCCAGGCCGAGCAGCAGGCCGAGCCCGGCCCAGGTGCGCGCGGTGCGCGGCCGATCGTACGAGGCGTCCCACGCGTCGATCAGCCACGCGGCGAAGAACGTCGCGTAGGGGTGCGCGTAGCCGGGCTGCCGGACCGCGTAGTAGACGACCGGCCCGCCGGCGGCGATCAAGAACGCGGCGAGCATGCCGCCGGCGCCGGGCGCGATCCGCCGCGCGATCACCCGCGCCGGGAACACCATCGCCATCGTCGACAGCAAGACCGACATCCACATCACCGCGGTCAGCTCGCTGGGGGCGAAGCCGTCGCGGCGCTGATCGGTGGCGATCGCGGTGGCGTGGCCGACCGCGAACGCGGGCAGCGACAGCAGCGCCGGGCCGACGCCGAACACGTTGCCGGGCTTGCCGGTCGGCGTCGGGCCGAGCCGGTACCAGTTCATCGTGACCCGGTACTCGTCGGTGAGATCGACGTCGTGGTCGAGCGCCAGCGAGGGCAGGTACGCGTAGTAGTACGGCGCGTCGGCGTAGGGGCGATCGGTGCGCCAGCCGCGGGCGTCGTGGCCGCGCTGGAACCACCACGTCGCGAGCGCCAGCACCACCGCGACGAAGCCGAGCGTGGCCCACCGGCCGCGGGTCTCGCGATCGGCGAGCGCGCCGACCAGCGCGGCGCCGAACCCAGGTGGCCTGGTCACGGCGCGAGCCTAGTCGAACCGCGCCAGACGGTGCAGCCATCGGCGGCGCAGTTATCGGTACGGCGCGGGGCCGAGCGCGCCGTGGCGGGTGACCCGCGCCACCAGGTCGATCCCCGCGGTCAGCCGGCGGAGGTCGAACAGCGGCCCCGCCCACAGCACCGCGACCCGGTCGCCAGCCACCTCGATCAGATCGGGCCGCGCGGCGGCCAGCGCCGGCGTCAGCGCGCGCACGTGGGCGGCGGCCCAGGCCGGATCGCTGGCGCGGACGGTGTGATCGTCGGGGCCGTCGATGGTCGGGTCGGCGCGGCCGCGGGTCGGCGGCAGCGGCGCGGCGACCCGATCGGCGCGGATCGCCAGGTGGCGCGGTTCGTCGGGCGCGGCGGTGCCGGCGCGGGCCACGGTGACCAGCCGGCCGGCGTGGCGCGCGGTCGTGACCTCGATGGTGGCCGCGCCGCGGCCGGTGCGGGCGACGATGCCGCCGTCGGCGGTGAAGCCGTCGCCGAGCACCGTGGCGCCGAGCTGGCTGGCCAGGTGCCGCCACTCGGCGCTGGCCCGGGCGCCGCGCGCGGCCAGGAACGCCACCGCGTGGCGGGCGGCGTCGAGGTAGCCGCGCGCCGGCGGACCGTCGGCGGTGAACGCCGCCCGCGCGTCGGCCAGCGCGAAGCCCAGCGGCTGCGCCGACTCGGCGTGGAACGTGGCGGCGATCGCCTCGCGCTCGGTGGCGCCGAACCACCAGCGGGCCCACGCCAGATCGCTGGTGTCGAGCACGTAGCGATCGTCGAACGCCGCGTCGCCCAGCCGCGGCTCGGGGACGAACAGCCCGCGCAAGAAGCGGTAGCCGGGGCGGGCGCTGAGCGCGAGGCCGGCCGCGCCCGGCGCCGCCGCGGCGATCGTGGTGGCGGCCCGCGCGTCGTCGCTGCACGCGGTGGTGACCGCGACGCCGTCGAGCGTCACCTGCTCGGACAGGCCGCGGCACGCGTCGGCGCCGATCGGCGGGCCCGGGCGCCAGCCGCGCGGCGCGGCGGCGGCGGTGGATCCCGGCGCGCGGGTGGCCGGCCAGTCGGCGAAGGCCAGGGGCGCCGCGGCCGGGGCCGAGGTGGCGGTCACCCGGGGGGCGCCGATCGCCAGCGGGGCGCCGGTCAGCTCGACGATCGCGGCGGCGATGGCCAGCGGGTCGAGGATCACGCCGGGCCGCGCGACCCGGCGGCGATCGCGCGCCGACACGCAGGTGTGCACGTGCTCGACGCCGTCGTCGTCGGCGCGCGGCGCGATCTCGACGGTGACCGCGCCGGTGGTCGTCGCGACCGCGAACGCGGTCTCGCCGCGGGTGCCCCACGCGCCGCGCCACGCGCCGCCCAGCGCCGCCGCCAGCGCCTGCCAGGCCTCGGCGAGCCGGGCCGGGCGCGTCGCCAGCGCGACCACCACCTCGACCACCGCGCGCGGGGTGGCGCCGAGGCCGCCGCGGACGCGCCAGGCGCCGAACCGCAGCTGGGCGTCGCCGCCGTTGGCGATGACCCGCGCCAGCCGCGCCTCGGTGGTCGCCACCAGCGCGCGCGCGTACGGCGCGTCGCTCGACCGCACGTCGAGCTCGGCCAGCGGCGACAGCGCGACGTCGACGTACAGCCCCGACACCGGCAGCGGGCAGCTGGCCTCGATCACGTCGGCGTGCTGCGCGACGGTCACGTCGAGCTCGCCGGCGCGCACCACCGCGCGCAGGCCGCCGCCGTCTTCGCTGGGCCCGCGGACGCAGGTGAACGGTTCGAGATCGCGGCGCAGCGCGGCCGCTCGGGCGGTCACCAGGCCATTGTATCAGTCGTTGATACTGCCCAGATGTTCACCTATGGACGCGCTGTGTCATGGAGTCACAGGGCGTCCCGCACGGTGACATGTCCCACCTAAGGCCGCTGATCCCCGAGGCCCGAGGCGGTGGCGGCACACCAAACCAACAACTTCTCCACAGGCAGCTCGAGTTGCCACCATTGGTCATCGGAACCGGGAGCTTAGCCATCCACAGGGGCTGTGAATAACCGCCGATCCCCGCCGACTTACCAACAGGCATCCGGAGCGCCGGACACCCGCGTCCGGTTTCCGGACAGGTCGCCGCCCCGGGGTGTCCGGAGGTCGGACGCCTGGCGAGGTGTCACTGGTCGGACCGTCGCCGGACGCGTCCGGGGCCCGGACGCTGGCCGCGATCGCCCCGGTCCGGAGTGGCGGACAGCGCCGCCAGCGCGCCCGCCAGCCCGGCCACCAGGGCCAGCGCCGGCGCCCCGACGTCGAGCCAGGCGGTCACGTACGGCCGCGCCGGCGGCGTCCCGTCGAGCATCGCCGGCGGCACCCCGGCCGCGATCACCAGCGCCAGCGCCGCGCCGCCCGCGCTGATCGCGATCGCGCCGAGCGCCCGACGATCGCGGCGCGCCAGCGCCAGCGCGGGCGCGGCGGCGATCAGCGCGCAGGCCAGCGCCCCCGCGCGATCGCGCGACGACAGGCTCGGCACCCCGCGCCAGGCGAGATACGCCGCGACCGCCAGCGGCAGCCACGCGATCAGCCAGCGCGGGCGCGCGCGGCGCAGCGCCAGCGCGCCGGTCAGCGCCAGCGTCACCACCGCGGCGATCCGCGCGAGCCAACCCGCGCGCGGCAAGGTCGCGTCGGGATCGGGCGCGGCCATCGCCGTCGCCAGCCGCCGCCCGACCGCGCCGGTGCGCGGCGCCACGCCGAGCACGTCGCGCAGGTGCCGGGCCACGTCGACCAGGTGCGCCGGGCCGCGGGGCGGGGCGCCGGGCGGCGCCGGCGTGACGCAGCCGCGCACCAGCCGCACCGCCGGCTCGACGTCGCCGTGGCCGCCGCCGGCGCGGTGGCCGTGATCGCTCATCACCACCCAGGTCGCGTCGGGCCGCGCCGCCACCAGCGCGCCGAGCAGCCGATCGGCGTCGGCGATCGCGGCGCGGTAGCCGGCGTCGCCGCGGCCGCCGGCGTGGGCCGCGCGATCGATCGCCAGCACGTGCACCAGCACCAGCGCGCGGGGCGACGCCACCGCCGCGCGCGCGGCGGCCGGGAACTCGGCGCGCCAGCGCGCCACCGCCGCCGGCGTGGCGCCGGCGCTGGCCCAGTCGGCGTCGGCGGTCGGCCGCACCTCGGCGAAGCCCACCGTGCGGGCGATGACGGTCCACGCCTCGACCACCGCCAGCGCGTCGGGCACCTGCGTCGGCAGCGCGCCCGGCGGCAGCGTGCGGGCCGCGTTGGTCGGCCCCAGCCCCAGCTGCTGCGCGGTGAGCCCGGTCCACAGCGCCGCCTGCACCGGCAACGACTTGGTGGGGAAGCCGACGTCGATCGCCAGCTCGGCGCCGCGCGCGCACAGCCGATCGAGCGCCGGCGTGTGGGCGTCGGCCGCGGCCAGGCCGTCGAGGATCACCACCCGCAGCGGCGCGCGCGGCGGGCGCGGGGCCGCCGGCCCGGTCCGCAGCGGGCGCTGGGCGCGGCCGACGCCGTCGCCGGCCAGCCAGCGGCCCAGCGCGCCCCGGGCCACCAGCGCCAGCGCGAGCGCCAGCAAGAGCGCGGCGCCGACGATGGCGGCGCGCTTCACGGCGCGCCGTGGGTCCGGCGCGCCGCGCGGAACGTGCCCAGGTAGTCGCGGGCCGCGGCCCGCCACGACGAGTCGCGCGCCATCGCGCGGCCGGCGATCGCGTCGAACCACGGCCGGGTGTGCTGGAAGCAGCCGATGCCGCGCTCGAGCGCCCACCACAGCCCGGGCCCGTCGACGACCTCGAAGCAGAAGCCGGTGCCGTCGGGGTGGACCGCGTCGATCACCGTGTCGGCCAGGCCGCCGACCGCCGCCACCACCGGCACCGCGCCGTAGCGCATCGCGTACAGCTGGCCCAGCCCGCACGGCTCGAAGCGGCTGGGCATCGCGAACAGATCGGCGCCGGCGTAGATGCGCCGCGACAGATCGGGATCGAAGCCGAGCCGCACCGCGACCGACCGCGGGTACGCCGCCGCCAGCCCGCGCAGCCGCCCCTCGAGCCCGCGGTCGCCGCTGCCCAGCACCACCAGCCGCGCGCCGGCCGCCAGCGCCTGCGGCGCCACGTCGGCGAGCAGATCGATCCCCTTCTGCGGGGTCAGCCGCGCGATCGCCGCGATCACCGGCGTGTCGTCGGCGATCGCCAGGCCCAGCTCGTCGGCCAGCGCCGCGCGGCACGCCGCCTTGCCGCGGCGATCGGCGGCGGTGAACCGCGCCGGCAGCGCGGGATCGGTGCGCGGATCCCAGGCCGCGTCGTCGATGCCGTTGGTGATGCCGACCACCCGCGCGACGTCGTGGGCCAGGAACCCGTCGAGCCCCTCGCCGCGGCCCGGCGTGAGGATCTCGCGCGCGTAGGTCGGGCTGACGGTGATGACCACGTCGGCGTCGGCCAGCCCGGCCTTGAGCAGGCTGAGCTGATCGTAGAACTCGCCGTGGTGCTGATCGAACAGCGTCCACGGCAGGCCCAGCGCCGGCGTCCAGTGCTTGTCGCACAGCCCGCGGTAGGCGAGATTGTGGATCGTCGCGACCCGCGCGGCGGGCAGCCCGTCGAGCTTGGCGTAGACCAGCGCCAGCGCGCCCTGCCAGTCGTGGGCGTGGATGACGTCGGGCGCGCCGCCCAGGAGCGCCGGCGCCGCGGCCAGCGCCGCCCGCGCGAGCACCGCGAACCGCAGCGGGTTGTCGGCGTGCTCGCGGCCGTCGGCGTCGCCGTACAGACCGTCGCGATCGTAGAGCGGGTCGCACTCGACGAACCAGATCCCGGCCGCCGGCCGCACCGTCACCGCGAGCACCCGCTCGCCGATCGCGATCACGACGCCGTGGCCCGGGCCGAGCGCGACGCCGGCGGCGGCCAGCCGCTCGCGGGCGCCGCGGTAGAGCGGCACCACCGTCGCCACCCGGACGCCCGGCTCGGCGGCGGCCAGCGCCGCGGGCAGCGCGGTCACGACGTCGGCCAGCCCGCCGGTCTGCGCCCACGGCGCGACCTCCGACGCCACCGCCAGGATGCGCAGCGACGGCGCGGTCATGGCTCGTCGGGGCGGTGCGCGAAGCGCTGGAACCGTGGCCCCGCCGAGTCGTAGCTGTGGCGACCGTGCATGGCGATCGCGTAGGTGCCGGCCTTGAGCTGGCTGCGCAGCTCGGGGTCGTTCTCGATCAGCTCGGAGACGTCGTTGGCCAGCACCACCGGGCCGTGGGCCGGCACCACGGTGCCCTTGGGGAACACCGCGATGCCGCTGTCGGTGACGAACGGCAGCCGCGCGCGATCGGCCTCGGGGTCGTAGCCGATCTCGGTGCCGGGCTCGATCTTGCAGTTCTTGTCGAGGATCACCCGGCGCAGCTTGCACCCCGCGCCGATGTCGCAGCCCGACAGCACGACGCTCTCGGCCAGCTCGGTGCCGGCGTGGATGAAGCAGTCGTAGCCGAGCACCACCGAGCGCAGCTTGGCGCTGGCGACGATCGAGCCCTCGCACACCAGGCTGTCGTCGATCTCGGCCGGCTGCTCGCCCTCGCCGGCACGCACGAACCGCGCCGGCGGGTAGTCGCGCTGCGCCGAGCGGATGCGCCAGCGCCGGTTGTACAGGTCCATCGCCGGCACCCGCGCCCGCAGCTCCATGTTGGCGTCGAAGTAGCTGTCGATGGTGCCGACGTCGCGCCAGTACGGCTCGGCGTCGGCGGGATCGCCCGGCACCCGGGACGCGCCGAAGTCGAACGCGAACACCCGGGCCCCGGCGCCCAGCAGGCGCGGGATGACGTCCTTGCCGAAGTCGTGGCGGCTGGCGGGGTCGGCGGCGTCCTCGACCAGCACCCGGGTCAGGACGTCGCCCTTGAAGACGTAGTTGCCCATCGACACCAGCGACCAGTCGGGGCGGCCCGGCATCGCCGGCGGGTTGGCTGGCTTCTCGACGAACGCGATGATCCGGCCGCGCTCGTCGACCTGCAGGCAGCCGAACTGGTTGGCCTCGGCGCGCGGCACCGCGAACACCGCGACCGTCAGGTCGGCGTGGTTGGCGCGGTGGAACTGATCCATCTGGTCGACGGCGAACTTGTAGACGTGATCGCCGCCGAACACGCAGACGTGGGCCGGCCGCGCGTCGCGCACCAGGTTGAGGTTCTGGTACACGGCGTCGGCGGTGCCGCGGTACCAGAACTCGCCGAGCCGCATCTGCGCCGGCACCACCTCGATGTACTCGCCGAAGCCCGACAGGCGCCAGTTGCGCGACAGGTGCTTGATCAGGCTCGACGCCATGTACTGCGTCAGCATGTAGATGCGGCGGTAGCCGCTGTTGACGAAGTTCGACAGGACGAAGTCGATGATCCGGTAGCGCCCGGCGAAGGGCACCGCCGGCTTCGAGCGGTGGAGCGTCAGCGGTCCCAGCCGCGAGCCCTTGCCCCCTGCCATGATCATCGCCAGCGTGTCCTTCATCCGCGCCGATGGTAGCGCGGACCGCGGCCGCAATGACAGCCGCCAGGGCGCAGGCTACAACCGCGGCATGGTGTCGCTCCGTCGCATCGGTGGTCGGATGGTGATCGCCGCCGCGGTCGCCGCGGTCGCGATCCTGGTGTTCCGCGATCAGGGCGGCGACGCCGGGCCGGTGCGCTGGACCATCGACCCGCGGCCGCTGGGCGCCGACGTCCGCGCCATCGACGTGACGCTGGCGGTCGGCGATCGGGTGCTGGCGTGGCAGCACCGCGACGGCGGCGCGACGCCGCTGACGCTGTCGACCCCGGCCCCCGGCGGCGCGGTGACCATCACCGTCGACGTCGTGCTGGCCGACGGCCCGCGGCGGATCGTCAAGACCGCCTCGCCCGGCGGCGGCGCGGTGGTCGAGGTCCGGCTCGGCGAGTAGGCGCCGGCTACCGAAACAGCTGCGCCTTGTACCAGCGCAGCTCGGCGATCGACTCGCGGATGTCCTCGAGCGCGCGGTGGCGCTCGGTCTTGGGCGGCTGGGTCGCCATCGGACCGGGATACCAGCGGCGGCCGAGCTCCTTGACCGTCGACACGTCGATCATCCGGTAGTGCAGCCGGGCGTCGAACGCCGGCAGGTAGCGGCGGATGAACCGGCGATCCTGGTGGATCGAGTTGCCGCACAGGACCGGGCGATCCTTGGCCGGGAAGTGGGCGTCGACGAACGCCAGCGTCTGGGCCTCGGCGTCGGCCTCGGTGACGGCCGAGGCGCGCGACCGCGCGGTCAGCCCCGACGCGCCGTGGTGCTCGGTGTTCCACTTGTCCATCGCCGCCAGCACCTCGTCGGGCTGGTGCACGACC